>NZ_CM165555.1:0-4684626 GCF_056780215.1 Franconibacter pulveris
GTGTCACTTTCGCTTTGGCAGCAGTGTCTTGCCCGATTGCAGGATGAGTTACCAGCCACAGAATTCAGTATGTGGATACGCCCCCTACAGGCGGAACTGAGCGATAACACGCTGGCTTTGTATGCGCCAAATCGGTTTGTGCTCGATTGGGTAAGGGACAAATACCTCAATAATATCAATGGACTGTTAAATGATTTTTGCGGCACTGACGCGCCGCTCCTGCGTTTTGAAGTCGGCAGCAAGCCCGTTACGGCCCAGGCGGCCGCGCCGGTAAACCATGCGGTGAAGCCTGCGCCTGTCGCGGCGCCGGTCGCCCCGCCCGTACGCCCAAGCTGGGACAATGTCCCCGCGCCGGCGGAGCCCTCCTACCGCTCGAACGTCAACGTAAAACATACGTTTGATAACTTTGTGGAAGGTAAGTCGAACCAGCTGGCGCGCGCGGCGGCCCGCCAGGTGGCGGACAATCCTGGCGGCGCTTATAACCCGCTCTTCCTTTATGGCGGCACGGGCCTCGGTAAAACCCACCTGCTGCACGCGGTAGGCAACGGCATTATGGCGCGCAAGCCCAATGCCAAAGTGGTGTACATGCACTCCGAACGCTTTGTGCAGGATATGGTAAAGGCGCTGCAGAACAACGCCATTGAAGAGTTCAAGCGCTACTACCGCTCGGTAGACGCGCTGCTTATCGATGACATCCAGTTCTTCGCCAATAAAGAGCGTTCGCAGGAAGAGTTCTTTCATACCTTTAACGCCTTGCTGGAAGGCAATCAGCAGATAATCCTGACGTCCGATCGCTACCCGAAAGAGATTAACGGCGTGGAAGACCGCCTGAAGTCTCGCTTCGGCTGGGGCCTGACGGTGGCTATCGAGCCGCCGGAGCTGGAAACCCGCGTGGCGATCCTGATGAAAAAAGCCGATGAGAACGACATTCGCCTGCCGGGCGAAGTGGCGTTTTTTATCGCCAAGCGCCTGCGCTCCAATGTACGAGAGCTTGAAGGGGCGCTGAATCGCGTTATCGCCAACGCCAACTTTACCGGGCGCGCGATCACTATCGATTTTGTGCGCGAAGCGCTGCGCGATCTGCTGGCGTTACAGGAAAAACTGGTCACCATCGACAATATTCAGAAGACGGTGGCGGAGTATTACAAAATTAAGGTCGCAGACCTGCTTTCCAAGCGGCGTTCCCGCTCGGTTGCGCGTCCGCGCCAGATGGCGATGGCGCTCGCCAAAGAGCTGACCAACCACAGCCTGCCTGAGATTGGCGACGCATTCGGTGGCCGCGACCATACCACCGTGCTGCACGCCTGCCGTAAAATCGAGCAGCTGCGTGAGGAAAGCCACGATATCAAAGAAGATTTTTCCAATTTAATCAGAACACTCTCTTCGTGACGCTATGAAATTTACCGTTGAACGTGAACATTTATTAAAGCCGCTCCAGCAGGTCAGCGGCCCGCTCGGCGGCCGCCCGACGTTGCCTATTCTCGGCAACCTGCTGTTGCAGGTAGCGGATGGCGCCCTGTCGTTAACCGGCACCGATCTGGAAATGGAAATGGTGGCGCGCGTAGCGTTGGCGCAACCCCACGAGCCCGGCGCCACTACGGTGCCGGCGCGTAAATTCTTTGATATCTGCCGCGGCCTGCCGGAAGGGGCGGAAATTGCTGTGCAGCTGGAGGGCGACCGCATGCTGGTGCGCTCCGGACGCAGCCGTTTCTCGCTTTCCACGCTGCCGGCGGCGGATTTCCCGAACCTTGACGACTGGCAGAGCGAAGTCGAATTTACGCTTCCCCAGGCGACCATGAAGCGGCTGATTGAAGCCACGCAGTTCTCCATGGCTCATCAGGACGTGCGCTACTACTTAAACGGCATGCTGTTTGAAACCGAAGGCGAAGAGCTGCGCACGGTAGCGACCGACGGCCACCGTCTGGCGGTCTGCTCTATGCCGATTGGCCAGCCGCTGCCGAACCATTCGGTGATCGTGCCGCGTAAAGGGGTGCTGGAGCTGATGCGCATGCTGGACGGCGGCGACAGCCCGCTGCGTATCCAGATTGGCAGCAACAACATCCGCGCCCACGTGAACGATTTCATCTTCACCTCCAAGCTGGTGGACGGCCGCTTCCCGGATTATCGCCGCGTGCTGCCGAAAAACCCGGACAAAACGCTGGAGGCGGGCTGCGATCTGCTCAAGCAGGCTTTTGCCCGCGCGGCCATTCTCTCCAACGAGAAATTCCGCGGCGTGCGTCTTTACGTGAGTGAAAACCAGATTCGCATTACCGCCAATAACCCTGAGCAGGAAGAGGCGGAAGAGATTCTGGACGTCACCTACGGCGGAGCGGAGATGGAAATCGGCTTCAACGTCAGCTACGTGCTCGATGTGCTGAACGCGCTCAAATGCGAGAACGTGCGCATTCTGCTGACCGACTCCGTTTCCAGCGTGCAGATTGAAGACAGCGCCAGTTCGTCGGCGGCCTATGTCGTTATGCCAATGAGACTCTGATGTCGCTTTCTCGCCTGCTGATCCGCGACTTTCGCAACATCGAAAGCGCGGATCTCGCTCTCTCTCCCGGTTTTAACTTTCTGGTTGGCGCCAACGGCAGCGGCAAAACCAGCGTGCTGGAAGCTATCTATACGCTGGGCCACGGCCGGGCGTTTCGCAGCCTGCAAATTGGCCGGGTTATCCGCCATGAGCAGGAGGCGTTTGTGCTGCATGGCCGCCTGCAGGGAGAAGAGCGGGAAATCTCCGTCGGTTTGACCAAAGACAGACAGGGCGAAAGCAAGGTGCGCATCGACGGCTCCGACGGCCACAAAGTGGCGGAGCTGGCGCTTCTGATGCCGATGCAATTAATTACCCCTGAGGGGTTTACTTTGCTCGGCGGCGGCCCCAAATACAGAAGAGCGTTCCTTGACTGGGGATGCTTTCACAACGAGCCGGGCTTTTTTGTCGCCTGGAGCAACTTAAAACGCCTGCTTAAACAGCGCAACGCCGCGCTGCGCCAGGTCACCCGCTACGAGCAGCTTCGTCCGTGGGATCGTGAACTGGTGCCGCTGGCGCAGCAGATAAGCCAGTGGCGGGCCGACTACAGCGAGGCGCTCGCCAATGACATGGCCGATACCTGCGCGCAGTTTTTACCTGAATTCACCTTAAGCTTCTCCTTCCAGCGCGGCTGGGAGAAAGAGAGCGATTACGCCGACGTGCTGGAGCGCAGCTTTGAGCGCGACCGGCTGCTGACCTATACCGCGCACGGCCCGCATAAAGCCGATTTCCGCATCCGCGCCGACGGCGCGCCGGTGGAAGATACGCTGTCGCGCGGACAGTTAAAGCTGCTGATGTGCGCGCTGCGTCTGGCGCAAGGGGAGTTTCTTACCCGTGAAAGCGGGCGACGCTGCCTTTATCTGATAGATGATTTTGCCTCTGAACTCGATGATGTCCGTCGTGGTCTATTAGCGAGCCGTTTAAAGGCCACGCAATCCCAGGTGTTTGTCAGTGCGATAAGCGCTGAACACGTAATGGACATGGCGGACAAAAATTCAAAGATGTTCGCTGTCGATCAGGGTAAAATAACGGATTAACCCAAGTTTAAATGAGCGAGAAACGTTGATGTCGAATTCTTATGACTCCTCCAGTATCAAAGTCCTGAAAGGGCTGGATGCGGTGCGTAAGCGCCCGGGCATGTATATCGGCGACACGGATGACGGCACCGGTCTGCACCACATGGTATTCGAGGTTGTGGATAACGCTATCGACGAAGCGCTCGCGGGTCACTGTAAAGATATTGTCGTGACTATCCATGCCGACAACTCCGTGTCGGTATCGGACGATGGTCGCGGCATCCCGACCGGTATTCACCCGGAAGAAGGCGTTTCGGCGGCGGAAGTTATCATGACCGTGCTGCACGCGGGCGGTAAGTTTGACGATAACTCCTATAAAGTCTCCGGCGGTCTGCACGGCGTGGGGGTTTCGGTTGTTAACGCCCTGTCGCAGAAGCTGGAGCTGGTTATCCGCCGCGAAGGCAAAGTGCATCAGCAGACCTACGTGCATGGCGTGCCGCAAGCGCCGCTGGCGGTCACTGGCGAAACCGAACAGACCGGTACGCAGGTGCGTTTCTGGCCGAGCCTTGAAACCTTCACCAACGTGACCGAGTTTGAGTACGAGATTCTGGCCAAGCGCCTGCGCGAGCTGTCGTTCCTGAACTCCGGCGTCTCTATTCGCCTTATCGACAAGCGCGACGGCAAGCAGGATCACTTCCACTACGAAGGCGGCATCAAGGCGTTTGTTGAATATCTCAACAAGAACAAAACGCCTATCCACCCGAATATCTTCTATTTCTCCACCGAGAAAGACGGCATCGGCGTGGAAGTGGCGCTGCAGTGGAATGACGGTTTCCAGGAAAACATTTACTGCTTCACCAACAACATTCCGCAGCGCGACGGCGGTACGCACCTTGCGGGCTTCCGCGCGGCGATGACCCGTACGCTGAACGCCTACATGGATAAAGAAGGCTACAGCAAGAAGGCGAAAGTCAGCGCCACCGGCGATGACGCCCGTGAAGGCCTGATTGCCGTTGTTTCCGTGAAAGTGCCGGACCCGAAATTCTCTTCGCAGACCAAAGACAAGCTGGTCTCTTCCGAAGTGAAATCCGCGGTTGAGCAGCAGATGAACGAGCTGCTGGCGGAGTACCTGCTGGAAAACCCGAACGACGCCAAAATCGTCGTCGGTAAAATTATCGATGCGGCGCGCGCCCGTGAAGCGGCCCGTAAAGCGCGTGAAATGACGCGCCGTAAAGGGGCGTTGGATCTCGCAGGCCTGCCGGGCAAACTGGCGGACTGTCAGGAACGCGACCCGGCCCTTTCCGAACTCTACCTGGTGGAGGGTGACTCCGCAGGCGGTTCCGCCAAACAGGGCCGTAACCGTAAAAACCAGGCGATTCTGCCGCTCAAAGGCAAAATCCTGAACGTTGAGAAAGCGCGCTTTGACAAGATGCTCTCTTCTCAGGAAGTGGCGACGCTGATTACCGCGCTCGGCTGCGGCATTGGTCGCGATGAGTACAATCCGGATAAGCTGCGCTATCACAGCATCATCATCATGACCGATGCGGACGTCGACGGCTCGCACATTCGTACGCTGCTGTTGACCTTCTTCTATCGTCAGATGCCGGAAATCATCGAACGCGGTCATGTCTACATCGCTCAGCCGCCGCTTTACAAAGTGAAGAAAGGCAAGCAGGAGCAGTACATTAAGGACGACGAGGCGATGGACCAGTATCAGATCTCCATCGCGCTTGACGGCGCCACGCTGCACACTAACGCCAGCGCCCCGGCGCTTGCCGGCGAGCCGCTGGAAAAACTGGTGGCGGAATATAACAGCGCTCAGAAGATGATTAACCGCATGGAGCGCCGTTACCCGCGTGCGCTGCTTAAAGAGCTGGTTTATCAGCCGACGCTTGTCGAAGGCGATCTTGCTGACGAAGCGAAAGTCACCCGCTGGGTTTCCGCGCTTATCACCGAGCTGAATGAAAAAGAGCAGCACGGCAGCGTGTGGAAATATGATGTCCGTGAAAACGGCGAGCAGGCGATTTTCGAGCCGGTGGTGCGCGTGCGTACTCACGGCGTGGATACCGATTACGTTCTCGACCATGAGTTTGTCATCGGCGCGGAATACCGTCGTCTCTGCACGCTTGGCGAGAAGCTGCGCGGTCTGATTGAAGACGACGCGTTTATCGAGCGCGGCGAACGCCGTCAGCCGGTGGCGAGCTTCGAGCAGGCGCTGGACTGGCTGGTGAAAGAGTCCCGTCGCGGCCTGGCGATTCAGCGCTATAAAGGGCTGGGCGAGATGAACCCGGATCAGCTGTGGGAAACCACCATGGACCCGGAAAGCCGCCGCATGCTGCGCGTAACGGTGAAAGACGCTATCGCCGCTGACCAGCTCTTCACCACGCTGATGGGCGACGCCGTAGAACCGCGCCGCGCCTTTATCGAAGAGAACGCCCTGAAAGCGGCGAACATCGATATCTAAAAGCAAAAACCTCAAGCCGCGCACGCCAGCGCGGCTTTTTTTTATCTGGCCGCTGGCCTTAAGGGAAATTTTTAACCACGAAAGGAGAATTCCATGGGACTTTTTGATCAGGTCGCCGGCATGCTGTTAAACGGCGATGCGGGTAAATATCAGGCTATTTTAAGCTGGGTAAACCAGCAGGGCGGCGTCCAGGCGCTGCTGGATAAGTTCCGCCAGGGCGGCTTTGGCGATATCGTCGCCTCATGGCTAAGCACGTCAGAAGCCAACAGGCTGCTGAGCGCCGACCAGGTTATCGCCGCGCTTGGCAGCCCTGCGCTGACGGAACTTGGCGCTAAGTTAGGCATTGATATGCATGTAGCTTCCGCCATGGTTGCTCAGCATTTGCCAAAACTCATCGATGCGCTCTCTCCACAGGGAGAATTGCACCCTGAGGCCAATAACGACTTGCTGAAAACGGGTATGGCGTTGCTGAAAGGAAAGCTGTTCGGCTAGCCTCTGCTCTGTACGCGGCTCCGTTTCAGCCAGAGCGCTGCGCTGAAACGGGGGCTGTCCGCCTTTCGCTATTCCTCTGCCGCCCTGTTACTGCTGTTTTTTGCACGAAATCGTGCCAGGATGGAAACGAAACCCATCACTTTAAAGAATGCTATGTCCATAAAACTTATTGCTATCGATATGGACGGCACGCTGCTGCTGCCGGATCACACCATTTCTCCTGCGGTTAAGGAGGCGATTGCCGCCGCCCGCGAGCGCGGCGTTAATGTGGTTCTCACCACCGGGCGTCCTTATGCCGGGGTGGAAAATTACCTGCGCGAACTGCACATGAACCAGCCCGGCGACTACTGCATCACTTATAACGGCGCGCTGGTGCAGAAGGCGGCGGATGGCAGCGCCGTGGCGCAAACGCCGTTGAGTTATGACGATTATCGCTATCTGGAGCAACTCTCCCGCGAAGTCGGTTCGCACTTCCATGCGCTCGATCGCACCACGCTCTATACCGCTAACCGCGACATCAGCCGTTATACGGTGCATGAGTCATTTGTGGCGACCATTCCGCTGGTCTTCTGCGAAGCGGAGAAAATGGACCCCAACATGACTTTCCTGAAAGTGATGATGATAGATGAGCCGGAAATCCTTGATAAAGCCATCACCCGCATCCCGCAGGAAGTGAAAGAGAAATACACGGTGCTGAAAAGCGCGCCATACTTCCTGGAAATCCTGGATAAACGGGTGACTAAAGGCACGGGCGTGAAATCGCTCGCCGAGGCGCTGAATATCAAGCCGGAAGAGGTCATGGCGATTGGCGACCAGGAGAACGACATCGCGATGCTGGAATACGCAGGTGTGGGCGTGGCGATGGAAAACGCTATCGGGTCGGTGAAAGAGGTGGCGAATTTTGTCACGAAAACCAATCTGGAAGATGGCGTGGCGTACGCTATCGAGAAATTCGTCCTGCGTTAAACGCGCCTGAAATAAAAAGGGCCGTCAGCGTAAGCTGACAGCCCTTTTAAGAAGCGCTCGCGGTATGCCAGACCCCCTCTTTTGAAAAGGCGGGTTGCCCCGCCTTGAAAGTCTACTTACCGGATCCGCAAGCCATGCTCGCCGCAACCTCCCTGAACCTGTCTTTATAGCGAATTTCGCAAAGCGATTTTCGTATTAACGAAGTGAATATTAATAGCGTTAAACAGACGATCAATACGCACCAGATCAGAGCATTTCGCGGCATTTTCATGGCCTTCTTCTCCTTGCCTTGCGGCGGGTAAGAGGCTATCCTGATGTTGTCTGACATAGGAGTGAGCCTCGTTGGTTAATAAAATGACCTTCGGGGCTTTCTTCTTTTCTGCCTCACAACACTTACCGACTTTATGAGGCAAAAAGCCTCAAGCGCCAGCGCCATTCTACCGCTACCCTTTCTGTCGCCACTACCGTAAAACCACGGGCGTTTTGCTGAATTTCTCTTAACGAATCCTGTAGTTACCTCGCTGGCCTGCTTCCTGAACCACAAATAAATAAGCCCCATCTATCGAATGGGGCTTATTTATCTTTTCAGATACTGGATTGTCTTTTTTGTGATCTGGATTGTAGTACAACAGTTAATGATTGTACTACATTCACCACATCAACAATGAAAGCCGCTTCACGTTTGTACTGCAAAAAAGAGGCGAAAAGCGGCAACCACGGTAAAGTAAGGGGCATTACCCTTTGTTTAAGGAATCACCATGACCCTCACTAAAACCGACCGCCTTATCGTTACGCTGGGTCGCCAGATTGTCAGCGGAAAGTATGTTCCCGGGTCGGCGTTACCGGCGGAAGCGGATCTGTGCGAAGAGTTTGAGACTTCGCGCAACATTATTCGTGAAGTATTCCGTTCGCTGATGGCGAAACGACTGATTGAGATGAAGCGCTATCGCGGCGCGTTTGTCGCGCCCCGCAACCAGTGGAATTTCCTCGATACCGAGGTGCTGCAATGGGTGCTGGAGCATGACGACGACCCGCGGCTTATCGCGGCGATGAGCGAGGTGCGAAATCTGGTGGAGCCCGCTATTGCCCGCTGGGCGGCGGAGCGCGCCACGTCAAGCGACCTGGCGCAAATCGAGCTCGCGCTTAACGACATGATCGCCAATAACCAGAATCGCGACGCTTTTAACGAAGCGGATATTCGCTATCACGAAGCGGTGCTGGCCTCGGTGCATAATCCGCTTTTGCAGCAGCTGAGCGTGGCCATAAGCTCCCTGCAGCGCGCGGTGTTTGAACGGACGTGGATGGGGGATGAAGCGAACATGCCGAAAACCCTGCAGGAACATAAGGCGCTATACGATGCGATTCGGCATCAGGACGGCGATGCGGCGGAGCAGGCGGCGCTCACCATGATCGCCAGCTCCACCCGACGACTCAAGGAAATCACATGACATCTCGCTACATCGCTATCGACTGGGGATCGACCAACCTTCGCGCCTGGCTTTATCAGGGCGAGGCGTGTCTGGAGAGCAGAAAATCGGAAGCGGGCGTTACCCGGCTTAATGGCAGAACGCCCGAAGCGGTGCTGGCGGAAGTCACCGAAGGGTGGCGTGACGAAAGCACTCCCGTATTGATGGCAGGCATGGTGGGTAGCAACGCGGGCTGGAAAATCGCCCCTTATCTGCCTTGCCCGGCCCGCTTCGCGGAGTTTGGCGCGCAGCTCACCACGGTTGCGGAGCGCGTTTTTATCATTCCCGGCCTGTGCGTGCAGCGTGAAGATAACCGCAACGTTATGCGCGGTGAAGAGACGCAGCTGCTCGGCGCCCGCGCGCTTCAGCCTGCGCCGCTCTACATCATGCCCGGCACCCACTGCAAATGGGTGCAGGCGGATAACGAGCAGGTTCATGATTTTCGCACTGTGATGACCGGCGAGCTGCATCACCTGTTGCTGAAGCAATCGCTTATCGGCGCCGGACTGCCGGAGCAGCAGCTTAATGCGGACGCTTTTCAGGCGGGGCTGGCGCAGGGGCTGGAGACCGACGCGCCGCTGGCCCGTCTGTTTGAAGTGCGCGCAGGCCATGTGCTGGGCAGCCTTGCGCGCGAGCACGTCAGTGAATTTCTTTCCGGGCTGCTGATTGGCAATGAAGCGGCGAGCATGACCCGTCTCTGGCAGCCAGACCGTCAGCAGCCATTAACTATCGTCGCCAGTCCGGCGCTCGCCGGACGCTACCAGCAGGCGTTGAACGCCCTGGGCTTCCAGGCGCAGACGCTTGAGGGCGACGCCGCATTTCAGGCAGGCATAAGGAGTATCGCTCATGCAGTGGCAGAATAGGCTTCCGCTCATCGCTATCTTACGCGGCATCAAGCCCGAAGAGGCGCACGACCACGTCGCGGCGGTTATCGACGCCGGGTTCGAGGCGGTGGAAATCCCGCTTAACTCGCCGGACTGGCGCACCAGCATTCCCGCCATGGTCAACGCCTTTGGCGACAAGGCGTTAATTGGCGCCGGCACCGTACTCAAGCCTGAGCAGGTGGACGAACTGGCGGAAATGGGCTGCCAGCTTCTCGTCACGCCAAACATTCAGCCGGAAGTTATCCGCCGCGCGGTAGGCTACGGCATGACGGTCTGCCCCGGCTGCGCCACGGCGACAGAGGCGTTTAACGCCATCGACGCCGGCGCCCAGTCGCTGAAAATTTTCCCCTCCTCGGCATTCGGCCCGGATTACATCAAGGCGTTAAAAGCGGTGCTGCAGCCGGAAATCCCGGTCTTCGCCGTGGGCGGCGTCACGCCGGAAAACCTGGCGGTATGGCTGAAAGCGGGCTGCGTCGGCGCCGGGCTTGGCAGCGATTTATACCGCGCGGGGCAATCCGTTGAGCGTACCGCGGAGCAGGCAAAAGCATTTGTTAAGGCGTATCGAGAGGCAGTGCAATGAAAATCACCAAACTAACGACATACCGTTTACCGCCCCGCTGGATGTTTCTGAAGATTGAAACTGACGAAGGCGTTGTGGGCTGGGGCGAGCCGGTCATTGAAGGCCGCGCCCGCACCGTGGAGGCAGCGGTGCATGAGCTGGGCGAATACCTGATTGGCCAGGACCCGGCGCGGATTAACGATCTGTGGCAGGTTATGTACCGCGGCGGTTTTTATCGCGGCGGCCCTATTCTGATGAGCGCCATTGCCGGTATCGATCAGGCGCTGTGGGATATTAAAGGCAAAGTGCTTAACGCCCCGGTATGGCAATTAATGGGCGGCCTGGTGCGCGATAAAATTAAAGCCTACAGCTGGGTTGGCGGCGACCGCCCTGCGGAAGCGATCGCGGGTATCGAAACGCTGCGTAAAATCGGCTTCGACACCTTTAAATTAAACGGCTGCGAAGAGTTAGGCGTCATTGATAATGCGCGCAAAGTAGATGCTGCCGTAAATACCGTGGCGCAAATTCGCGAAGCGTTCGGTATGGATATTGAATTTGGCCTTGATTTCCACGGTCGCGTCAGCGCGCCGATGGCGAAAATATTAATTAAAGAGCTGGAGCCTTACCGCCCGTTATTTATTGAAGAACCGGTTCTGGCGGAGCAGGCGGAATATTATCCGAAGCTTGCCGAGCAAACGTCCATTCCGATTGCCGCGGGCGAACGTATGTTCTCGCGCTTTGAATTTAAACGCGTGCTCGACGCGGGCGGCCTGGCCATTCTGCAACCGGATCTCTCTCACGCGGGCGGTATTACCGAGTGCTTTAAAATCGCTGCGATGGCGGAAGCTTATGACGTGGGCCTTGCGCCGCACTGCCCGCTGGGACCGATTGCGCTCGCCGCCTGTCTGCACGTGGACTTTGTCTCGCGCAACGCCGTATTCCAGGAGCAGAGCATGGGCATCCACTATAACCAGGGCGCCGAGCTGCTCGACTTTGTGAAAAATAAAGACGATTTCAAAATGGACGGCGGTTATTTCTATCCATTAATGAAGCCGGGCCTTGGCGTGGAAATCGACGAAGAGCAGGTTATCGAGCGCAGCCGAAATACGGCGGACTGGCGCAACCCGTTATGGCGGCATGATGATGGTTCGGTCGCTGAATGGTAATGCGCGTCATACTTCGCGCTGCAACGGCGTTGGCTGCGTTAATTCGCCCCAGTCACATAGTTTACTATGCTCCTGGGAGCTCATTAACTTGCCGCCTTGTTGCAACACGAATTATGTAGCGCATTGCGCGTCGTACTTCGCGCTGTGGAGGCGTTGGCTGCGTTAATTCGCCCTGGTCACCGACTTTTGTATGCTCCAGGTTATTCGTAAACCTGTTGCCTTTCCCTGGTGGGAATGATTTAGCGCGTAAGCGTTAGTTTATTACTCAATAAAAAATTTATTACATCACCCTCTGTAATCTACAGGGCATGGTGAGGGGTCTCGCCATGCCAAAATCCGGAGACCGAGTATTATGGATATTCCTGTAACCGCCGTAAAAACCGGACGTCGGCGCTACCTTACGCTGGTCATGATCTTTATTACGGTCGTGATTTGTTATGTCGACCGCGCCAACCTGGCGGTGGCTTCAGCACATATTCAGGAAGAGTTCGGCATTACGAAAGCGGAAATGGGGTACGTCTTTTCCGCCTTTGCCTGGCTTTATACGCTCTGCCAGATCCCGGGCGGCTGGTTCCTTGACCGCGTGGGTTCGCGCCTGACCTATTTCATCGCCATTTTCGGCTGGTCGGTCGCCACGCTGTTCCAGGGCTTCGCCACTGGCCTGATGTCGCTGATTGGCCTGCGCGCCATTACCGGCGTGTTTGAAGCGCCCGCGTTTCCGACGAACAACCGTATGGTAACAAGCTGGTTCCCGGAGCAGGAACGCGCATCGGCGGTGGGCTTTTACACCTCCGGGCAGTTTGTCGGCCTGGCCTTCCTTACGCCAATGCTTATCTGGATCCAGGAAGCGCTGAGCTGGCACTGGGTCTTCATCATTACCGGCGGCATCGGCATTATCTGGTCGCTCATCTGGTTTAAGGTCTACCAGCCGCCGCGCCTGACCAAAAGCCTTAGCAAGGCGGAGCTGGATTACATTCGCGACGGCGGCGGCCTGGTGGATGGCGACGCGCCGGCCACCAAAACCGAGCGCCAGCCGCTGAGCCGCGCCGACTGGAAACAGGTCTTTCACCGCAAGCTGATTGGCGTTTACCTCGGCCAGTTCGCGGTGACCTCCACGCTCTGGTTCTTCCTGACCTGGTTCCCGAACTATCTCACCCAGGAGAAAGGCATCACGGCGCTGAAGGCCGGTTTTATGACTACCGTGCCGTTCCTCGCCGCCTTCTTCGGCGTGCTGCTCTCCGGCTGGCTCGCGGACAAGCTGGTGAAAAAAGGCTTCTCGCTGGGCGCGGCGCGTAAAACGCCCATCATCTGCGGCCTCCTTATCTCCACCTGCATCATGGGCGCCAACTACACCAACGACCCGGTGTGGATCATGACGCTGATGGCGGTGGCTTTCTTTGGTAACGGCTTTGCCTCTATCACCTGGTCGCTGGTTTCCTCGCTTGCGCCGATGCGCCTGATTGGCCTGACCGGCGGGGTGTTTAACTTTGTCGGCGGCCTTGGCGGCATCACCGTGCCGCTGGTGATTGGCTATCTGGCGCAGGATTACGGTTTCGGTCCGGCGCTGGTTTACATCTCCGTGGTGGCGCTCATCGGCGCGCTCTCTTACATCCTGCTGGTGGGGGAGGTGAAGCGCGTAGGCTAAGGCCCGTTAAGAGAGAAGGCGAAAACAGGCGAGGGAGCGCATTAAAAGCGTTACCGTCCGGTTGTCAGCATCGCGCCGGGCGGTAACCGTTCAACATTATAACTAACCGGCCGCCACGAGCGGTCAACTGAGAGGGTTCTGCTATGAATACCGATCTGTACACTACGACCTTACGGCAGCTTAACGCGAAGATAATTCCCTTTATTATCATCTGCTACTTCGTTGCCAACCTCGATAAAACCAATATCTCTATCGCGGCGCTGCAAATGAACGCCGACCTCGGGCTGAGCGCCAGCATGTATGGCCTCGGCGTGGGAATGTTCTATATCTCCTACATCATTTTCGAAATTCCCAGCAACATCATCATGACCAAAGTCGGCGCGCGGGTCTGGATTGCGCGCATCATGATAACCTGGGGCATCGTTAGCGCCGGGATGTCGCTGGTGCAAACGCCGACCCAGCTTTACGTGATGCGCTTTTTGCTCGGCATGGCGGAAGCGGGCTTTACGCCGGGCATCATCTATTACATCTCCTGCTGGTTCCCGAAAAGCAACCGCGCGCGGGCCATGTCCTTCTTCTATATGGGCTCGGTGATGGCGTCGATTATTGGCTTGCCGATTTCCGGCACCATTCTGAACATGCACGGCATCGCCGATATCGCTGGCTGGCGCTGGCTGTTCGCTATTGAAGGCGTGCCGGCCATCGTGCTCGGCGTTCTGGTGCTGTGGCGCCTGCCGCAAACGCCGGACCATGCGCCATGGCTCTCTACTGAGCAGAAAGGCTGGCTGAAGGCGCAGCTCGCGCGGGATAACGCGAGCGTGGAGGTTGGCAGTAACCATAGCTGGCTTAGCGCGCTAAAAAACAAAACCGTGCTGCTGTTGAGCCTGGTCTGGTTTCTGCAGGCGTTCGGCTCCATCGGCATTACGCTTTTCCTGCCGCTTATCATCAAGAGCATGGCGAGCGAGCAGAGCAACATCGTGATAAGCCTGCTTTCTGCGGTGCCGTTTATCGCCGCCTGTCTGTTTATGTATCTCAACGGCCGCCATTCGGACACCACCAACGAGCGCTCCTGGCACCTTGGTTTGCCGTTGATTATCTCCGGCCTTTCGCTCGCCATTGCCATTTACTCCAGCAACCTGCTGGTGGCGTATGGGCTGCTGGTGCTGACGGTGGGCTTCAACTTTGCGCTTACGCCTATTTTCTGGGCGGTCACCACCGAGAAGCTGGCGGGCGTGGCGGCGGCGGCTTCCATCGCTTTTATCAATACCGTGGCGAACTTTGTCGGCCTGGGGCTGCCGCCCATTCTTGGCAAAATCAAAGACATGACCAACAGCTACCACTACGGGCTGCTGATTGTGGCGGTGGCGCTCATTATCGGCGGCGTTATCGGCATTCTGGTGTCGCGCCCGACGCGTTCTCGCGCTGCGGAGCAGCCCGCCTCCCGTCTCTCTTAAGGAAGGAACATGAAACAGAAAGTACTTAAGCAAGCTTACCTGCCCGATGCGCTGACCGCGGAACTGAGCGAGCACTACGACCTGCGCGAACTGGCGCAGATGACCGCCGCCGATCTCGCCGCCATTGCGGATGAAATCACGGTGGTTATCACCAATGGCGAAGCGGTGGTGACGCGTGAATTCATCGCCTCGCTGCCCGCGCTGAAGCTTATCGCGGTGTTTGGCGTCGGCTACGACGGCGTGGACGTGGCGGCGGCGCGGGATCATGGCGTGCAGGTCACCCACACGCCGGGCGTGCTGACTGACGATGTGGCGGACCTGGCGATGGGGCTGATGCTGGCGACGTCGCGCAAAATCGTCGCGGCGCAAAAGTTCATCGAGCAGGGCGGCTGGCGGCAGGGAGGCTTTCAATGGACGCGTAAAGTCTCTGGCGCGCGGCTGGGTATTTTCGGCATGGGCCGCATCGGCCAGGCCATCGCCCGCCGCGCTCAGGCGTTTGATATGGAAATCAGCTATACCGACCGCAATCATCACCGCTCGCTGCCGTACCGTTATGTCGCCGACCTGCATGAGCTGGCGGCGCAGAGTGATTTTCTGATGGTATGCGCCCCGGGCGGCGCGCAAACGCGTGGGCTTATCAACCAGTCCGTGCTGGCGGCGCTGGGGCCGCAGGGCATGCTGATTAACATCTCTCGCGGCAGCGTGGTGGATGAGGCGGCGCTGGTCCACGCGCTGGAAAACAACCTTATCGCTGGCGCGGGGCTGGATGTTTTCGCGAACGAGCCCAACGTTCCCGCCGCGCTGCAACAGCGCGACAACGTGGTGATTACCCCGCATATGGCGAGCGCCACCTGGGAAACGCGCCGCGAGATGTCCCGGCTGGTGCTGGAAAACGTGCACGCCTGGTTTGCGGGCGCGCCGCTGGTAACGCCCGTTCCCTGATAGGTTTTTCTGCGTAAATCTTTTACCCTGAGGCGATTCTCGCTTCAGGGTTTTTTATTTATGAAACAGCTTACTTTCGCCTCGCGTCATCATCAGCTTACCAATATCAACGCCTGGACGCCGGACAGCCGCTGGCTCGCCTTTGATGTGCGCCCTTCCGGCGCCTCATTTACCGGTGAAACCATTGAACAGGTGAATGTGGAAACAGGTGAGGTCGCGGTCATTTACCGCGCTACGCAGGGCGCGCATGTGGGCGTGGTGACGGTTAACCCGCAAAAAGCGCAGTATGTTTTTATTCACGGCCCGGAAAACCCTGACGATGCCTGGCGCTACGATTTCCATCATCGCCGCGGCGTGGTGGTGGAAAACGGCCAGGCGACGAACCTGGACGCCATGGACATCACGCCGCCTTTTACGCCGGGCGCGCTGCGCGGCGGCAGCCATGTGCATGTGTTTAGCCCGGACGGCGCGTGGCTGAGCTTTACCTATAACGATCACGTACTGCATGAACGCGACCCGAAGCTTGATTTACGCAACGTCGGCGTAGCGCTGCCCTTTGGGCCTGTCACGCCGGGTTTTCAGCATCCGCGCGAGTACGCCGGCAGCCGCTGGTGCGCGCTGGTAAGCCGCACCACGCCCGCGCCTCGTCCCGGCAGCGATGAGATTAACCGCGCCTATGAAGAGGGCTGGGTGGGACATCACGGCTATCTGAAAGCGGATGGCAGCCTGCAGCGCCGGGCGCTGGCGTTCATTGGCGACACGCTCGCGGCAAGCGGCGAAAAGGTGCCGGAACTGTTTATCGTTGATCTCCCTGAAGACGAGGCGGTGTGGAAGCAAGCATTTCCGGGCGACGACAGCGCCATGCCCGCCCCGCCTGCGGGCGTCATGCAGCGCCGCCTGACGTTTACCCATGCGCGCCGCCATCCGGGGCTTGCCACCACGCCGCGCCACTGGGTGCGCAGCAATCCGCAGGGCAGCGAACTCGCTTTTTTAATGAAAGATGATAATGGCGTGGTGCAGCTGTGGCTTCTCTCGCCCAACGGCGGCGAGCCGCGACAGCTTACCCATGGCGAACAGGGCGTGCAGTCGGCTTTTAACTGGCATCCTTCCGGCGAGGCGTTGGGTTTTGTGCAGCAGAACCGCATCGTATTGTGCGACGCGCAGACAGGGAACATCACCCCGTTAACGCCTGTTCAGGAGAGCGAGATTTCCGCCGATGCGGTGGTGTTCTCGCCGGATGGCGAAAAGATTGCCTGGATGCAGGAGACGGCAGGTTTCCGCCAGCTCTGGATGACCGCAACCGGGCGTTAACTCAGATAGCGGGCGGAATGGCGGCGTTGATGGCGTAGTTTTTTTTCTCGCTCTCTTCCACCCGCGCTTTGACCGATTTGTCAGTGCGAAAGGCGTCCCACGGCACCAGCAGCGTATCCGCCACCACCGTAAAGGGCATATCAAGCGCCACCAGCGGTTTCAGTCCCCAACTGGTGTTGCCGTCCGCCAGCATTTTGTAGCTGTTGCGAGTACCGGGGTAATAACCCTGCTCGCCGCCGCCGGTATGTGACATCATGCTTGAACAGCCGCTGAGCGCCATCGCTCCGACGGTGAACAGCCCTATCCTGAGTCTCTTTTTCATGTTCATTCTTATTTGTGAATAGACAGCTCTGCCGTATGGCTCCGAGGTATAACGTCCCTGGTTCAGAATGAATAGCGCGCTCTCTCTGCTGTGTGGAGGCTGTCGCAGTTTGATAAAAAGTTCCTCTACCCAGTCTAAGCAAAGAAATGTAAACCGCAAAAAAACCGGCTCGATTCCTCTTGAAAAGTGGATGCGCGAACCCATTTTACAGGTGTGACCGAAGAGCAACATGCCGCATGGGTGTTGGCGTCACGCCAGTCTGTCCTTCGGGAAGACGTTACTTTTTATCTCGCTGATTTCAGGAGCTCGTTGTTATGCGTAATTTTGACTTATCCCCGCTTTATCGTTCCGCCATCGGTTTTGACCGTCTGTTCAACCTGCTTGAGAACAACCAGAGCCAGAGCAACGGCGGCTACCCTCCGTACAACGTGGAGCTGGTGGATGAAAACCACTACCGTATCGCCATCGCTGTGGCCGGTTTCGCCGAGAGCGAACTGGAGATCACCGCGCAGGATAACCTGCTGGTAGTGAAAGGCTCCCACGCGCCGGAGCAGAAAGAACGGACCTACCTGTATCAGGGTATCGCCGAGCGCAACTTCGAGCGTAAATTCCAGCTCGCCGAAAACATCTTCGTACGTGGCGCGAACCTGGTGAACGGTCTGCTCTATATCGACCTTGAGCGCGTTATTCCGGAAGCGAAAAAACCGCGCCGTATCGAAATCGGTAACTAATTTCCCTGGGCACGCTTTCGCGGCCCACGTTAACTGTAGTCGTGCTCGCCGAACGGGAGCACAGCCAGCCCGCATACGCTGGCCGTTAAAACTCGCTTCAAAGAAGGAGAAACGTTATGCGTAACTATGATTTATCCCCCTTTTTCCGTCAGTGGATCGGCTTTGACAAGCTGGCCAACGCGATGCTGAACGCCGGTGAAAGCCAGACCTTCCCGCCCTATAACATCGAAAAAAGCGACGACAACCACTACCGCATTACCCTTGCGTTAGCGGGTTTCCGTCAGGAAGATCTGGACGTGGAGCTGGAGGGCACTCGCCTGAGCGTGAAAGGCAACCCGGAGAAGCCGGAAACCGAGCCGAAATGGCTGCATCAGGGTCTGGTGCTGCAACCCTTCAGCCTGAGCTTTACCCTGGCTGAACATATGGAAGTGTCCGGCGCAAGCTTCGTCAACGGCCTGTTGCACATCGATCTGGTGCGTAACCTGCCGGAAGCCCTGGCGCCGCAGCGCATCGCCATCGGCCAGCCGCGCGCGCTGAGCGACGACCGCGTCATCGAAGGTGAGCGCCCGGCGCTGAGCCATAGCGAAAGCCAGAACAGCTAATCCTGCCGTAACGGCATCGTCAAAAGGCCCCGCACCGGGGCCTTTTTTATACGCTTTTTCCCTTTCCTCACGGCGCGCCCTGCGCGAGCAGCGTTTTCCCGCTTATGCTTAAATAGCTTACTTTTGGGATAAAGCCCGGCACAGGAGACGCAATGAAACTTTCCCACACCGGCGAAGCGCCGGACTACCGCTTTTCGCTGGCCAACGAACGCACTTTTCTTGCCTGGATTCGCACCGCGCTGGGGTTTCTCGCCGCAGGCGTGGGGCTTGATCAGTTCGCGCCGGATCTCGCTTCGCCGCTGGTGCGCGAGGGCGTCGCATTGCTGCTCTGTCTGTTTGCGGGCGGGCTTGCCCTTTATGGCTACCTGCGCTGGCTGAACGTTGAAAAAGCGATGCGCCTGAAAGCCGATCTGCCCTACACCCGCGCGCTTGCGGGGATAAGCTTGCTGATGCTGCTGGTCGCCCTCGCGGTGATAGTCATGGTGATATATGGCCGATAGCCGCCGCGCGCGGCGTATCGCCGACCCGGGCCTGCAGCCGGAACGCACGTCGCTTGCCTGGTTTCGCACCTTTCTTGGTTACGGCGCGCTGCTGATGCTGGCGCTGCGCCACAGCTGGCAGCAGGCGGGCATGCTGTTCTGGGCGGCTATCGCCGCAGGTCTCATTGTGGCAGGCGTGCTTTACGGTTACGCCCGTCAGCGCAACGTGATGGACACCGCCCGCAGCGATTTTTTAACCCCCGCCGCCGCGCACGCTAAGCTGCTGATAGCGCTGGCGGTATGTATGCTGGCCCTGCTCTTCGCGGTCGTGCATCTCGGCCAGCTTGTTATGCTGATAAGCGGGGCGTGAACTTTTGTTGCAATCGCGCTAAGCCGTCGTACAGAAATCATGTTAAAAATGCTTTTTCCGCCTGTTCGCAAGGAAGATACGTTGAAGCCGCTCCTTACTCTTGCCGCCTTCTGCTTTTGTCTGCCGGTCTGGGCGAGCGATGCGCCCGCCGCCACGCCGCTTACGGCGCAGCGCTATGCCGCCCAGCTTGGCGTCGGCATGGATGTCGACTGGGCGCGCACCGAACGCGGCATCCGCGAGTTTGACCCGCTGGCGGTGCGCGATTTTCATGATAAAGGGCTTGGCCATATACGCATTCGCGTGGCGGGGGAGATTAACGAGCAAAAGCTTATTCATCTGCGCAAAATTGTCGAAGCCTGCGAGCAGTATGGCGTGGTGCCGGTTATCGCTTATCAGGCGGAGACGTTCAAGTCCGACCCGGATCGTGAAAACGAGGCGAAAGTGGTCGCCTGGTGGAGCGAAACGGCGCGCTATTTTGGCCGCGAGCATCCGCTGCTGGGGTTTGATCTCATCTATGAACCGGCAGAGCGGTTGAACCATAACCCGCAGGCGCTGAACCGGCTTTACGATAAAACCATTAAGGCTATCCACGCGGTTGATCCGCAGCGTATGGTCTTTGTCGCCCCACGGCTGCACGCCGCGCCGGAAGATCTGGCGAACCTGAAGCTGCCGACTGAGAGCCGCGGCTACGTGCTGGGCGAATGGCATATCTTTGCCTGGGGGCCGCAGAAGGTGAACGGCAAATACCCCTGGACCTCCGGCACCGCGGCGGAAAAAGCGGCGATTCGCGAGCGCATCAACGCCGCGCTGCGCTGGCAGCAAAAAACGGGACGCGCCAGTTGGGTCGGCGGCTGGTCCGCCGGACAGTCGACCAAAGCCGCGCCGTCCGCTTCCACGCTGGCGTTCGCGAACTTCATGGCCTGCGAGCTGCAAAAGGCGAAAATTCCGTACGCCCTTAACGCCGATAACCTTTTTTACGATGGAGAAGAGGGCGCATGGCGGCCCGCCATGGAGCCGCTGTTGCAGGTAATGTTAACGCCGGAATGCGCGGCGGGGAAAAGCGCCGTTAAACCGGCTGGCCATGCAGCCGTTCGCGGTGCGCCAGCGGCAGCCAGCACAGCAGGATAAGCAAGCCCATCGCCGTCATCAGCATGCCGAGGCTCGACTGGCCGCCCTGCGGCAACAGCGCGGATGACCAGGCGAGTAGCCCGGAGCCGCAGTTTTGCAGGCCGCCCACCAGCGCCCCCGCGGTGCCTGCAAGAAACGGAAACGGCTCCATCGCGCCGCTGGTGGCGAGCGGGAAAAGCATGCCCGCGCCGAAAAAGAAAAGCGCGGCGGGGATAAGCAGCGTCCAGACCGTCATCACGCCGAACCAGCCCGGCAGCCACATGGCTATTCCTGCCAGCAGGCAGCTTGTGACCGCCTGCCACATCAACGTGGAAAAACGTTTGTTCTGCCGACCGGCAAACCAGGCGCCGAAAAAAGCCGCCGGGATCGGCAGAATAAACAGCACGCTCACCGTCAGGCTGTTAAATCCAAGCCCTGCGCCCATTAACACGCCCGCGCAGGCTTCAAACACCGCCACGCCCGCCAGTCCGCCAATCAACATCAGCAGGTAGCAGTTAAACGCGCCGCTGCCGAACAGCGTTTTATAGCTGGCGAGCAGCGGGGCGCGCGGCGCCTGCGCGGGGCGCGTTTCCGGCAGCCAGCGGAACATGCTGAAGGTGACGACAACACACAGCGCGAGCAGAAAAGCGAAGCAGGCGCGCCAGCCCCAGAGCGTGTCCAGCACGCCGCCGAGCAGCGGCGCCAGCAGCGGGCTGACCAGAATACCCATGTTCAACAGGCTATTGGCGTGGCGCAGCGCCGATCCTGCGTAAAGATCGCGCGGCAGCGTGCGGGCCATCACGCCCGCCACCCCCGTCCCCATGCCCTGCAAGCTGCCTGCGATAATCAATACCGTCAGGTTGCGGCTCAACAGGGCGATAACCGTCGCCAGCATAAAAATCAGCATACCGGCGAAGATAACCGGACGGCGGCCGATGCGGTCCGAAATTGGCCCATAAACCAGTTGCGAAGCGCCATAGGTCAGCAGATAAGCCGCCATCACGCTCTGTACAGCGCCTTCGCGCACGCGCATGTCGCGAGCGATATCCGCAATAGCGGGAATATAAATGGTTTGCGCCATCTGACCGACGGCCGTCAGCAGGATCAGCATTAAAAGCAGGTGACTATTCGCTATTTTTTTCATGGTTATTATTCAAATCGCATTGGGTTATTTTAGAGGATGCGTCTGGTTAATAATAAAATGCGAGAGGAATATACCGTAAAAAAGGCGATTAGCCAGTCAGTAAGGCGGTTGTGCCGCCTGAGAGCAGGCAGCTTTTATAAACGGCTTTCGGAAAGATTTATTGCCAGTCTTACAGACAACCAGCCGCCAGCAGATGCGTGGCGTGGCCCCAGCTTAAGACGCTCAGCTCGCCATTGTGAACCTCGATCAGCGAAAAGCTGCCGTTCGCCGGGCTGTAACGGGAAAAGGGGTCGGCGAGTTTTGCGCCATGCAGCCGCCAGAGCAGCGCGGCCAGGGTATTGCCATGGGTAACGGCGCAGGCGGTTTCGCCAGGCAGCGCCTGCGCGTAGTCCAGCAGGGCGTGATAAAGCCGCTCGCCCGCCTGGCGGGCGCTTTCACCCTGCGCCGGAACGGCGTCGATATCACCTGCCAGCAGCGCGCCGCCGCGTTGCGGGTGCAGCCGCAGGACATCCTGAATCATCATGCCCTGAAACTCGCCCAGATGTTGTTCATGCAAGCGGGCGTCAATACGCAACGGCGCCGCGTGATGCTGGGCAACGGCGTGGGCGGTAGAAAGGGCGCGGGTCGCGGGCGAGGAAAGCACCGCATCTATACGGTAACCCTCGAGCGCGTCGAGGAGGGCTTCATTCTGCGCCAGACCGCGGGCGCTGATGCCGCTCTCCCGCTGGCCCTGCAGGAGGCCGCGCTCGTTCCACTCCGACTGCGCATGGCGTACCACAATAAAACGCACCGGCAGCTCCTTATGAAAAAGGCTACCTTATCATGCGGCGGGCGGCGTGGAGAACACCAGGCGGTGCGTGATTTGCGGGTGCGCTTCAACCGGCGTAAAACCGGCGCGCTGGTAAAACCGGAACGCCGTTTGCGGCGCGCGAATATTGAGGTAGTCAAAAAACTCGCGCGCATGTTGCGTTACCGACGAGAGCAGCACATGGCCGACGCCCACGCCGCGCACCGGATGGCTGACATAAAGATGGCGCACGCGTCCGGCGCGAGGCGTTTCATCGTAAGGGTCGCGGTTTAGCCCGCAGACGCCGACCAGCGCGTCGCCGAGGAAAGCGCCGAGCAGCGTTTCGCCCGGCGCGGAAAAGAGATTGCTGCCGTCCAGCCAGTGGGTGGAAAGGCGATTAAGCATATTGAAACCCAGCGCCTGGCTCTCCTCGCGCAGGCGCTCGAAATCGGCGCTGTAAGGGGTGACTGACCTGATGGCGATAATGGATGACATCCTTCCCTCCTGTTTTCGCTTTGTGAGTAGCGAAGCCGTGTTAAAGGGGGGCGGTTGCCCGCCCCCCTTAGGTGCGGCTTGAACCTGAGTTACCGAAGGCGTTTACCGAAGGTACTTCAGGACAGCATCAAGCAGTTGCAGCAGCGCAACCATGAGTTTGAGGATGAGGATAACCCAATCCACAGCGCTCATACGCGTCTCCTCTGGTCAAGGAGCACGCAACTGACGTACCTCTCCGCTGCCTGTTGCCAGTTGCTTTGTTGGCGTAACACAGTGTGCTCTCACGGGGTTAAGGCACTGACGGCACCACCCGTTTCAGCCAGGACTTGTTTCGCGCCCGTAAGTTGCGGCCCCGTCTCGCACGCTGTGACAGCAAAATCAGTATAGATAAACACTGTATAAATTAACAGTATTTTCTGGACAAGAAAAAGAAACCTGGATCATACTGTTGAAAAGCCACTGTCACGCCGCGCGCAGAATTGCGATAGCGGTCAATTCGTCGTATAGTTAAAAAGTTGACGTAACACAGTGTGCTTTACGGCTACCACCCGTAAACAGCTGAAAAAACCCTGCCCCAGCGGCGGGGTTTTTTGTTTCTGCTCGCCTCTTCTTTGAGCTTAGCGAAAAGAGACTTTTTTTCTGCCTTTTCGGGCTTTTTCTTTCATTCGAAAAAATTAATGCAACCGCTTAATGTAGCCCGCTTTACGCTTTGTTTTACCTGGGCTACATATTGTGTGAGCCGTCAGGCAGAAAAGTTTTCTCTACGGGGAAATACCGGGGCTTTAAAGCTTTGCGTTTTTACTTAATCTCGTTTTCTTTATTTAGTTTTATGTTCCAAAAAAAGAGATTAGATTCGCCTTAATCGGCACATAGCCGTGCAATACGCGGCGGCGAATTACTGCTTTAAACTAACTAGCGCTTTGTAATGAATGGCTTATGTGATTTGCAGATAAGCGAAGCGGTACAGCCTGAACGCTAAAATGTGAAGCCGGGAGTATTGAATTCCTTAAGCGCTCACTTAAAAATAGCAGCCTCTTGTGCGGCTTATTTGATAAAGTCTGGGCGCGAGTTAACGATTGCGTACGCGGCACCCCGCAGCGGCGCGTTAAGCCGTTTTTATCAGGGCGCGTTAATTAACAAAAAACGAAGCCCTGCCGCGCGTATTACTTTGTGCACGATACTCTGTTTGCAATGGAAGAAGCTGATGATGATGCGAATCGTAGTAGTCCTGGTCGTTGCGTTGGGCCTCTCCGGCTGTATGGCGCCTGCGCGTCCTCCCATGACGGATGACACGATTGTGACCAGCCAGGTGAATGGCGTAACCCTGACTCACCGGTATGCGGTAACCCCGCCTCAGGAATTTACACCCGTTAATCAGGATTACCGGGCGCTTTACCCGGCCTCGTTAATGAGCCGTCCCGATTTCGGCGGCAACGTCATCCGCCAGCTGGATAATGGCAAAACCTATAAGGTGCTGGGCCAGGTGGAGCATGCCTGGATGGCGTTGGCCGATGAAGGCAAAGAAGAGCTGATTGGCTATGTGCCTGCGCGCGCGGTGGTAAAAAGCGAGCAGTATGACGCGACGGTTCGCCGCGACAGACCGCGTCCGCGTCGCGCCAGCAACAAAACCTGTGTTGCCGTGGATGGCGCCAGCAAAGCCTGTAAGAACGCCGCGAGCGGCACCTGGATTATTGACTAATTCCGCCGTTGCGGCGGGAAGAACAATAAGACAACGCAACGCCAGGCTATGCTGGCGTTTTTCGTTGCCATTCTGAAGGCAGACGCCTGACGTCTGCCGCAATTGGATCTTTTTGCAGGATACAGCACCCGCAGGGGTTTCTGCACAGTACATTACCAGGCAGGAAAATGTTATGCGATTCACTCTCGTTTCCGTAAAACCGGGCCACAAGCCGCCGCAGAGCAGCTGCGAGTTTAACGCCCCGGGCGGCACGATTGGCCGCGGGCCTGATAACCATCTGGCGCTGCCGGATAACGACCGCCTGATTTCCCGCCTGCAGGCGCTGGTGCATGTCGCGCCGGACGGCGAGTGCCGCATCACTAACCTTGGCGCGGCGGCGATGGCTATCAACAACAAGCCGCTGGAAAAAGGCGAGCAGGCGGAGCTTCAGGATGGCGACAGGCTGACGATTGCGGAATACAGCATTGAGATTGCCGATTTTATTTTGCACACCCAGCCGGTAAGCCGACTGGCAAGCCTGGGCGCGGGCAATGAGCCGCCGATAAAGCCCGCCGCGCCCGTAGCCGTTGAGAACGCGCCCACCTCCGTGCCTGTGGAGATATTGCAAAGCCTTATCAAAAACTACGCGGTTGCCGACAATATCTCCCGGCAGTTGCCGCAGGCGGCGGCCGCGTCGCCTGAGGCAAGCGATCCCGCGCGCGCGTCGCAGGAAAATAGCGAGTCGCCGGCTATCAAAGCCCGCCTGCGCATTCAGCCGCAGCCGCGCGAAACCGCAAAAACGGCGGGCTGCGCGCAGGGCGAGGCGCTGGAAGGCGAACTGCTGACGGCGCTGCTGGAAGGATTAGGGCTTCACGACATTCATACGGTTCCCCGCTTCGATAGCGAAAAAATGCGCCAGCTGGGGGAAATGCTCAGCATGTTCGCGCAGGGAACGGTGGCGCTGCTCGCCTCGCGATCTATGCTTAAGCGCGACGTGAAAGCCGACATGACAATGATGCTGGATGACGCCAATAACCCTTTCAAGTTGCTGCCATCCGGCAAATCGGTATTAATGCAGGCGTTCGCCACCGCCATGCCGGGATTTATGCCGCCCACTAAAGCTGTACATGACGCGCTGGTGGATCTCCAGGCGCACCAGATTGGCATGATTTCCGGGCTGCACGCCACCAGCGAAGCGATGCTCGCTTCTTTCGACCCGCAGGCGCTGGAGGAAGAGGCGATGCGCGAAGGCTCGCTCTTTCGCCTGGCGTTGCCGGTGAGCCGCAAGGCGGCGCTGTGGGATGCCTTTGTCGCCCAGCACAGCAGCGCGGCGGACGGCAGCAATGAAGTGAATGCCTTAGTCCGCGAGGCTTTTTTGCAGGCCTACGAGCGGGAAGTTAACCAGTACAAAGATTCGCAGAGCGAAGCGGAAACGCTCTGAGCGCCGCGCGGCGGCTCAGCATTCGTAATGGCTACAGACTTACAAGGATTTTTATGAAATTTTGGTTGCCCGGTCTGGCCTTGCTGGCGTTGTCAGCAGCAGCGCAGGCGGAAAATTACCGCATAGTGCAATCTCCTTCGCAGAAGCTGGATGTCTGGATAGACGATCTGGCGGACAACACGCCGCAAAGCTGGTGCGCGAAGGAGCTGCCGCTGCGCATTGTGGCGAATGGCGATAAGCGCCCCGTGCTGCTGAAAACCTTTATGCCGCGCCTTGGGGCGCTGCTGGAAAACCAGTGCGCGGAGCTCGCGGTGGTGCGCTGGCAGTTTACCTCGCCGGAAGGGGACCTGCTGGCGCAGGGTACGGCCAGTAAAACGGCGGACTGGACGCCGGTGGTGCTGCCCGCCGCCGCAACCGACACGGCTGGCGAAGCGGCGCCGACGGGCCGTCCTGAAGATCTCTCGCCGCTGGCGGACAGAACGCCATGGCTGGAGTTCACCCTGCAGGATGGCTGCCACCTGCGTACCTTCTGGCAGGATAACGGCAGCGTGCCGGCTATCTTTATTCCGGCCAAGGCGGACGGCAAATGCGAAAAAGGCGGCTGGCTGAACGGCAGCAGCGAAGTGGTGCAGGTGAGCCACAACACGCAGAGGAAAATGACCATGACCTTCGTGCATGGCTTCCCCGTCAGCGGGCTGAATACCCGCGCTGACGCCGACAGCCTGCTGATTACCACCGTGAATAATGAAAGGATGGTGGTCAGCGACGGGCGCGCCAACCAAAGCTGGATGATTTTACCTTACTCTGCGGACCTCAACGGCTGGCTGGCGGACGGCACGGTGGCGGTCGAGATGTCGCGCGCGCAGGCGAGCGACGATGCGCGGTTGCGCGCCCGGCTCGAGGCTATCCGCAAAGTCTGGTCCGGCTATCTGGAGCCCGGCGCGAGCCTGAAGATCCTGCTGGTGGATTCGCTCTCGCCGCTGCTGCGCGACCCGGCGGCAGGCGCTTACCGGGTCGTTAAATAATGCCGATTATCACGCTTCGCGCTGCCGTTTTGCCACGGAGCGTGACCAGGGCCTGGCGGATGTCAGGCCTGCTTAAAGAGAACCTTGCAACATGACGGACAACGCGAACAAAAAAGTATCTGAAGCCTTACCGATCGGTTACCGGTTTAATGAGTTTGAGATTCAGGAAGTGCTGGGCAGCGGCGGTTTCGGCATCGTTTATCGCGCCTGGGATCACCAGCTTGAGCGCGCCGTCGCCATAAAAGAGTTTATGCCCGCCTCGTTCGCCATGCGCAAAGCGGACCTCAGCATCGGGCTTCGCGGCGAGCGTTTTGGCAAAGCCTTCAGCGCCGGGTTAACCAGCTTTATCGACGAGGCGCGCCTGCTGGCGCGTTTTAATCACCCGGGTCTCGCGCAGGTGCTGCGTTTCTGGGTGCAGAACGACACCGCTTATATCGTCTCTCTGTTCTATGAAGGCGTTACGCTGGGTCGCCTGCGCGAGCAGCACCCGCAAAAACTGGATGAAGCGGCTATCCGCCGCCTGCTGCCGATGTTGTTTGGCGCGCTGCGGGCGCTGCACAAAGCCGGTTATCAACATCTGGACATTTCGCCGGACAACATCCTGTTGCAGGAGAACGGCCTGCCAGTGCTGCTGGACCCAGGCGCCGCCCGCCGCAGCATCGGTAACGTCACCGATGAAACCGAAACGCTGCTGCGTCCGGGCTACGCGCCGGTCGAGCAATATAACGATGATGAAAACGCGCTTGGCCCGTGGACGGATATCTACGCGCTGGGGGCGGTGCTGCATACGCTGATTGTCGGCTCGCCGCCGCCGGTGAGCGTGGTGCGCTCCCTTCAGGACAACTACCAGCCGCTGGTGGAGCGCAAGCCGGAGGGCTATTCGCTTTCGCTGTTGCAGGCGATAGACCGGGCGCTGGCGCTGAAAAAAGAGGGGCGTCCGCAGTCGGTGGATGAGTTTGCCGCGCTGGTGGATCTCCCCGTCGGCGGGCACGACGACCTGCTGAATGCCGATAAGCCGGGCACCATGCTCATTCCGCTGGAAGAGCATAAGGTGGCCGTGACGGGCTGGAGACGTTACCAGACGGCGGGTATGGTGGCCGCAGGCGTGGTCGCCGGGATTATTATCGGCGGGCTGCTGTTTAGCGGCGGCGCGCCGCAGAGCGCTCAGCCGGAAACGGCTGACGTTGACCGCCCGCAGGAACAGCCCGCGACGGCGCAGCCGCCCGCCGCTACCGGCGAACAGCAGGCGCTGGTTTACGTGCGCATTCGCGAAGGCGAACAACTTTTGCTGAACGGCAAACCGCAGGCGGTGGTGCCGGCGGCGAACGGCTTCGCGGCGCTCCAGCTTTCGCCCGGCCAGTACGCCTTCACGCTGAAAAATCATGACCAGATCCGCAGCCAGAGGCTCACCATCGGGCAGTCCGGCACCTGGCTTATCAATCCGCAAAGCTAAACCCGAGGGCGCCCGGCGCCCCGCCTCTTTCCGCGCTTTTTCCGCTAAGCTGTTAACGTCACTCACGTAGCCGCCACGTTATGATTAAAAGTCTTTATATTGAAAACTATCGTTCGCTTCGCCGCGTTTCGCTGGAGCTTGAGCAACTCAATATTGTTTTTGGCCCCAACGGCAGTGGCAAATCCAATATCTATAAAGCGATACAGCTGATGCACAGCGCCGCGCAGGGCGCTTTTTCCCAGGCGTTGTCGCGGGAAGGCGGCATTCTTAACGCGCTGTGGGCGGGCAGAAGCCGACAGCAGGATGTACGGCGGATGATCCTTGGCGTAGAGACGGACGATTACGACTATGAGTTGCAGGTGGGGTTTGTGGAAAAGCTGCCCTACCCGACGCTGTTTCAGCTCGACCCGGTCATCAAAGAAGAGAAAATCTGGCTCAGCAATCAGCGCCGCCGTCCTTCGGCGCTGCTCATGAAGCGCCAGAACCAGGCGGTCTTTCTGAGCAATATTCACCATGAGAAGGTGACGCACAGCGGCGCGATTTATGAGAACGAATCGGTGTTCGGGCAGCTTGGCGAGCCGCATCTCTACCCGGAGGTATCCCAGGTGCGGGAGATGCTGCGCAACTGGCGCTTTTATCACGAGTTCGCGGTATCCGGAAACTCGCCGCTGCGCGAGCCGCAGGTCGGCTTTCGCGCGCCTGTGCTGGCAAGCGACGGCGCGAACCTTGCGGCCGCCTTTCAAACCATCGTCGAGATTGGCGATGAGGATTTGCTGAACGCAATTCTGAACGCCGCTTTTCCGGGCAGCCGCTTTTATTGCGATAACCCCGGCGGGCGCTTCCAGTTGCTGATGCAGCGCGAAGGGCTAACGCGCCCGCTCGAACCTGCCGAGTTTTCCGACGGCACGCTGCGCTTTCTCTGCCTGGCGGTGGCCTTGCTAAGCCCGCGCCCGCCTGCCTTTATCGCCCTGAACGAACCGGAAAACAGCCTGCATCCGCAAATGCTGCCTGCGCTCGCGAAGCTGATAGCCGAGGCGAGCCGCTGGACGCAAATCTGGCTCACCAGCCACTCGCCGGAACTGGCGCGGCTGGTGCAGCAGCATGCCGCCTGCGCGCGCTACCAGCTCGCTATGAATGAAGGAGAAACGCGCGTGGAGCGGCTCTCTTCATCCACGGCTTAATCTGCGGATTAGCGCAGCGTGTCCTGCACGTCGCCCAGCCGGCCTGTCTCTTTTTCGCTATACCCGCGTGCCCGCAGCGGTTCGATAATATCGCGCGCCAAATCCGGCACGTAGCCCACCAGCATTTCGCCCGCGCCGCAAAAGGTCACTCTGCGAAGCGCGGCGGGAAGCAGGCAGCTTTCAGCCCGGCCCAGCGTCAGCGACTCGCCTGCCGCCTTAAGCGTGAGCGGGTCGCCAAGGTTGGAGATGATTTGCGCGCCCCGGAAGGCGTAGTCGTTGTCGCTGGAAAAGCGCCAGCGCTCAAGGGCGAAGTAAGGCCCGGCGCAGCAGACGCGCCGTGAAAAATGCGGGCTCTCTTCAATCACCAGTCCCCGTTGCGGCGCAGTCGTCAGCTCAGGGCGTAGTTCGTCCAGCAGCGCATCGATATTCTTTTCTCGCTCCTCATGAGCAATCGCGCTGCCGTCCTCCATGCGCCACGGCATCGCGTGTTGCTGAATATCCGAGGTCTGCTCTATCTCGTAAATCAGCGTATCCGGCCCGAAAGCGTGCAGCAGGCCGCCTGGAACATAAAAGGTGTCGCCCGTTCTCACCGGCAGGCGGTGCATGACCGCGTCGTACTCTTCCGCCAGCAGGGCGCTTCGCAACTGCGCGCGGCTGACGCCGGGCTTGACGCCGGCAAGGCAGGTCGCGCCCTCCGCCGCCCATAAAATATGCCAGGCTTCGGTTTTGCCGTTGGGCTGCTGCTCCAGACGCTGCGCGGTTTCATCATTAGCATGCAGGTGAACCGGCAACATGCCGCTGCCGTCGATAAACTTGGTGAGTAGCGGGAAATGCGGGCCGCGCCAGCCGGGGCCGACCAGCTCCTCCGGGTAGCGCTGCGCCAGTTCGCGCAGGCTGATGCCGGCAAGCTCGCCGTTTTTCACCGTCGCTATCTTGCCGTCTACATCGCTCACTTCCCAGGTTTCGGCAACGCGCCCGTCGGGCAGGTCGGCTTTGCCAAGGCGCGTTTTGATAAGCTGACCGCCGAACACGTGCGTGGCTATCGGCAGGGTCAGCTGTAAAGGGTAAGCTTTCATCATTCAGCTCCTTACAGCAGGGCCTGCTCTTGTGCTGAGCATAAAACGGAAGGGGTAAGAGCAGGGGAACGCCATGAGGCCGCAGCCCCATGGCGCAAAACATCAAATAACCGCAGTACCACCGGTCACGGCGATAGTGGCGCCGGAGATATAGCTCGCTTCGTCGCTTGCCAGCATCACGTACGGCGCCGCCAGTTCGGCAGGCTGACCGGCGCGCGCCAGCGGCACCTGGCTGCCGAAGCTTTTCACCTGCTCGGCGGGCATGGTGGACGGAATAAGCGGCGTCCAGATAGGGCCCGGCGCAACCGCGTTAGAGCGGATGCCTTTTTCCGCCAGCAGGGCCGCAAGGCTGCCGGAGAGGTTGACGATAGCCGCTTTGGTGGCGGAATAGGCCACCAGCATCGGCTTCGGCGAATCGGCGTTTACCGATGCGGTATGAATAAGCGACCCGCCTTTCGGCATATGCGGTACGGCGGCTTTACAGATGCGGAAGGTGCCGTAGAGGTTGGTCTTAATGGTGCGGTCAAACTCGTCGTCGCTTATCTCATCCAGAGAATTGCGCGTCTGCTGGAAAGCGGCGTTATTGACCACAATGTCGATTTTGCCGAAGGCTTCCACGGCTTTATCCACCACCGCCTGGCACTGCGCCAGCTCGGTAATATCGCCGCTCACCAGCACCGCTTTGCGTCCGGCCTCTTCAACCAGACGCGCCGTCTCTTTGGCGTCTTCATGTTCATCAAGGTAAGAAATAAGCACGTCCGCCCCTTCACGGGCGTAGGCGATAGCGACCGCGCGGCCGATGCCGGAGTCGCCGCCGGTAATAATCGCCGCTTTACCGGTCAGTTTGCCCGAGCCTTTATAGCTGGTTTCACCGTGGTCGGGCTGGGGTTGCATATCTTTGGTGGAGCCAGGCCAGTTCTGCTGTTGTTCAGGAAATGGGGGAGTAGGATAGTTCGACATCGTTTGATCTCCTTTTCTGACAGCGTAGCCGCTGGTGGAAACAACGCAGCGCAAGGGCGCTGCGACAAGGAATAAACGAGCCAGGCGCGCCCGAACTCGTCAAAATGAATGTTAAGCGTAGTTCATAAATCGGCGGCGCTGCATCGGTTTGCCAAAACCACAGGTTATTGAAAAGCCTTGAACCGTTTCGTTAAGGTTATGAAAAGCGAGGCGGGAAAGGACGTTTAACCCTCTGATCTTTTGAACTATTTAAGGCGCGCTGGTGAGGGGGCGCGCGCGGCGTCTGGCCCGCCGCTTCAGATTAGTTTTAAAACGTCCGAACGGCAGCAAAAAGGGCGGGACGAACCCGCCCGGCAACGTGGCTTATGCGCCCAGCGTGGCGTTATCGATAACGAAGCGGTATTTCACATCGCCTTTCAGCATGCGTTCGTACGCCTCGTTAATCTGGTCGGCGCGAATCAGTTCGATATCGGCGACGATGTTGTGCGCGGCGCAGAAATCGAGCATCTCCTGAGTTTCCGGAATGCCGCCAATCATCGAACCCGCAATCGAGCGGCGTTTGAAGATCAGGTTGAACACTTCCGGGGATGGGTGCGGGGAAGCCGGCGCGCCCACCAGCGTCATGGTGCCGTCGCGCTTGAGCAACGCGGTGAAGGCGTCCAGGCTGTGCGGCGCGGCCACGGTGTTGAGAATAAAATCGAAGCTTTTGGCGTGGGCTTGCATCTCGGCTTCATTGCGCGAAACCACCACGTCATCCGCGCCAAGGGCTTTCGCCGCGTCACGCTTGGATTCAGAGGTGGTGAAAGCGACAACGTGCGCGCCCATGGCGTGCGCCAGCTTAATGCCCATATGGCCGAGACCGCCAATGCCCACCACGCCGACTTTCTTACCCGGCCCCGCCTGCCAGTGACGCAGCGGCGAGTAAGTAGTAATGCCCGCGCAGAGCAGCGGCGCTACGGCGGCGAGCTGGGATTCAGGGTGACGAATGCGCAGCACGTAACGCTCATGCACCACTATCTGCTGAGAATAACCGCCCAGCGTATGGCCCGGCGCGTCCGGCGTCGGGAAGTTATACGTGCCTGTCATATGGTCGCAGTAGTTCTCCAGCCCCTCGTCGCACTCTTCGCAATGTTTGCAGCTGTCGACAATGCAGCCCACGCCGACCAGATCGCCAGGCGTAAAGCCAGTGACCTGCGCGCCGGTTGCGGTTACGCGGCCGACGATTTCGTGTCCCGGCACACAGGGGTAGAGCGTGCCCGCCCACTCGGCTCGCGCCTGATGGAGATCGGAGTGACACACGCCGCAGTAGTCGATGGCTATCTGCACGTCGTTCGGGCCGGGTTCGCGACGGGTAATGGTCATCGCTTCCAGCGGCGCAGTGGCGGAATAAGCGCCAATTGCATTGATTTTCATTGTGATAACTCCTGTATTGTCAGGCCGTCAGACGGCGCGTTTTTTCTCGCGTTGGCGAGTCAGAAAAGTCAGCAGGGCGGCGGCCAGCAACAGCAGCGCGCTTAAGGTAAAGGCGCTCTGGTAGCCGCGAAGGTCGAAGGCCAACCCACCGAGCGTGGAGCCGAGCGCGATGGAGAGCTGCACGGTGGCGACCATCAGCCCACCGCCCGCTTCGGCGGCCTGCGGCAGGGTTTTCGCCACCCAGGTCCACCAGCCGACCGGCGCGGCTGTCGCCACCAGCCCCCAGAAGCCGAGCAGCGGCGCGACGAAAAGCAGGCTGTGGCCAAAGACCATCAGACCGCCCGCTATCGCCATCATCAGTAGCGGAATAGCGACCAGCGTGGCGTAGAAGCCTGCCCGCAGCAAGCGGCCAATCAGCAGCGTGCCCATAAACCCCGCTACGCCGATGAGCAGCAGGGTGAGCGACAGGGTAGAGACACTCACGCGGGTGACGGTTTCAAGGAACGGGCGCACGTAAGTAAACAACGCGAACTGGCCCATGAAAAAGAGACCGCAGGCCGCTACGCCTGTCACCACCAGCCGGTTTTTCAGCAGGCTGAGCACGCTTACGGAGCGTTCCGCGTTGGCGTCGGCGTTGGCGCGCATAGCGGGCAGGCTCATCCATTGCCAGATAAACGCGGCCAGCGCCACGGGCGCGAGGCAAAAGAACGCGCCGCGCCAGCCCACTATCGAACCCAGCCAGCTTCCCAGCGGAGCGGCCACCACGGTCGCCAGCGCGCTGCCGCCGTTAAAGACAGCCAGCGCGCGCGGCACCTGGCGCGTGGGCACCAGCCGGATGGCGATGGCGGCGGACATCGACCAGAAGCCGCCGACCGCGACGCCAATCAGCGCTCGCCCTGCCAGATAGACGGGATAGCTGGGGGCGAAGGCGATAACCACGGCGGAGATAATCATCAGCCCGGTCATCCACAGCAGCAGCGTTTTACGGTCCATGCTTCTGGCAAGCCAGCTTATCGACAAGCTGGTAACAACCGCCAGCGCCCCGGAAATGGCGATGCCCTGGCCCACCAGCCCTTCGCTGACGCCAAGCTCGCGGGAGACAGGCGTCAGCAGGCTGACAGGCATAAATTCCGATGCGACCAGCGCAAAAACGCATAGCGTCATCGCCAGTACGCCGCTCCAGTAAGCGGGCGGCTGTTCAGTGCGGGTTTGCGTTTCATCGTGTTGCGTTGTCATGGTGCTCCTTGTTCCGGGAAGCTGGCGCGCAGGCAAGCCGTAGCCGGGGTTTGTCCATATGAACAAAGCCTGACGAGAGATTGAATTATTGATGGCGCCCTAAAAGGCCGATGAGCCTGCGTGTTACGGCATAGCGATGCCGCGTTTTTTCCGCGGGCAGGAAAGTCATGGCGGAAGTTTTACACGCAGGGCTTGTGCTGACTAGCTAATGAATGCTTAATTCGCTTATAAATAGTTCTTATAAATCGCACTTGCAGGAACCCGTATGAAACGTAATCTTAACGACCTGCTCTCGTTTGTGACCGTGGCGCGCGAAGGCAGCTTTACCCGCGCCGCCGCGCAGCTTGGCGTCACCCAGCCGGCGCTGAGTCACGCGGTAAGCGGGCTGGAGGAGCGGCTGCAAATCCGCCTGCTGACGCGCACCACCCGCAGCGTTTCTCTGACCGCCGCCGGGGAGCGGCTGTTGCAGGCTATCGGCAACCGCTTTGATGAAATTGAAGCGGAACTGGATATGCTGACTGAACTGCGCGATAAACCCGCCGGCACGGTGCGTATCACCTGCGGGCCGAACGTCCTGCACACGATCCTGCTGCCTAAACTCGCCCCGCTGCTGCGCGAATATCCCGATATTAATCTGGAATTCGACGCTAACCACGGCTTTCGCAATATCGTGGCGGACCGCTTTGATGCGGGCGTGCGAATGGGCGACACCATCGACAAAGACATGGTCGCGATGCCGATTGGCCCGTCGCTGCGGATGGCGGCAGCGGCCTCGCCGGACTACTTCGCCCGCTATCCCCGGCCGCAAATCCCGCAGGATCTGATGAAACATAACTGCATCAACATGCGGATGCCCGCCTCCGGCAGGGTTTACGTCTGGGAATTCGACAGCGACGACGGGCCGGTGAACGTGCGGGTAAACGGGCAACTTATCTTCAACACGTCCGCCCATATTGTGGACGCGGCGCTGGCCGGGCTCGGCATCGCTTTCCTGCCGGAAGAGGAGTTCGGTTCGCATATTGAGGAAGGCAGGCTGATACGCGTGCTGGAAACGTGGTGTAAGCCTTTTCCCGGCTATTACCTCTATTATCCCAGCAGAAAGCAGCCTTCTCCCGCCTTTTCGCTGGTGGTGGAAGCGCTGAAAACCAACGCGTCGGGAAAAGAGCCACGCTAACGGCGTTATCCGTTCAGCCGCTTCACCCTTCCTGCGCAGGCGGGTAGGCGCGGGCGCGGCGGTTCAGGTCGCTGTCGGCGATTTTCTCGGCGAGAAAATCGATCAGCACCCGGCACTTCGGCGGCAGAAAACGGTTCGGGTGATAAAGGATCCAGGACATGCCGTAGTAAGAGGTCGTGTAGTCCCACTGCGGCAGCACCTCAACAATCTGCTTCGCCTCAAGCGCTTCGCGGGCGACAAACCACGGCAGGCAGCCGATGCCGAGACTGCTGAGCACCCCTTCGAGCCGCGCCCGGCTGTGGTTGGTGACATAGCGCCCGCGCACCGTCACATTAACCCGCTCCTGAGTATGCAGATGGCGGAACTTCCAACAGTTATCGCCGGGGATCTCTCCAAGATAGAGGCAACTGTGCAGCGCCAGATCGCTTGGGTGCTGCGGATAACCGCGCTTTTCAAGGTAGGCGGCGGTGGCGCAGATAATATGGCTGACCCGGATAAGCGGCCGCGCCGCCAGCCCTTCCGGCGGGGTGTCGGTGATGCGCACCATCAAATCGAGGTCGTCGCCTATCAGGTCTACCGGACGATCGGTCAGCCTGAGTTGCACATCCACTTCCGGGTAGCGGTTTAAGAACTCCTCAATATGAGGCGCTATCAGCCGCATGCCGAAGGCGCGCGGCGCGCTGATTTTCACCATTCCCTGCGGCGCTTCGTTGATGCGCTCCGCCAGCTCCAGCACCAGTTTCGCCGACTGCACCATCTCGCAGCAGCGGGCATAAGCGTCGGTGCCCGCCGCAGAAAGCTTAAGCCGCCGCGTGGTTCGCTCCAGCAGCTTCACCGACAGCGCCTGTTCGAGGCAGGCGACCTGGCGGCTGATGGACGATGCCGTGGTGCCGAGCTGTTCCGCCGCGGCGGAAAAACTGCCCGTCTCCACCACTTTCACAAACACCGCCATATACGGCAGCAGCCCCATGTATTGATTTGTTCTCATAGCGCAAGAGTCTTGTTTGTTTACCCCGATTATTCACCGAAGCGGGATAGCCCATAATCGCCCCGTGGCACGTCACAGAAAACCGACATACAACCTGTAAGGAAAGCGATAATGAAGCGTTATCAGCAAGTACGTAGCCTTGAAGATCTCTCTTATGTAGCCCGCCAGTCAAAGCATATTCTGACGTTGTTTAGCGGTGGCGTTGACAGCAGCTACCTGCTTTACAAACTATCGCAGACCGGTTGCAAAGTCACCGCGCTTACCGTCGATCTCGGCGATGGCGTGGACGCCGACGACCTGCGGCACATCACCGGCTTTTTTAACGTCGACTTAAAAATTATCGATGCGCGTGAGCAGTTTGCGCGGGAGTTCATTATCCCCGCTATCCGTGCGAACGCGCAGTACATGGGCATCTATCCCATCAGCTCATCGCTTTCCCGACCGCTCATCGCCCGGCTGGCGGTGGAGATGGCGCAAACGCTCGGCTGCGACGCCATTTTGCATACCGCTAACCAGTCGCAAAACAGCCTGCGTCGTCTTAACGGCGCGCTGAACCAGCTCAACTTCAACGGCTTTATCGGCAGCCCCTACGAATACTCGGCTTTCAGCCGCGAAGAGAAAATCCAGGCGCTGGCGCAGGCGGGGCTGCCGCGCTTTCAGGCGCGCGGCATCAGCGGCGACGCCAATATCTGGGTTCGCGAGTACGAATCCGGCGCGCTGGATAACCCGGAAGATTTCATGATGCCGGAAGCGCTGTTTAAGTGGACTTCCTGCCGCAGCGCTCAGCCGGACGAACTGCTCTCCGTCTGCTTTGAGCGCGGCGCGCCGGTGGCGGTCAACGGGCAGGCTCTGCCGCTGCTGACGCTTATCGAGCACCTTAACGCGGTTGTTGGCCGCCACGGCATTGGCCGCTTCAGCGGGCTGGAGCACCTTGAAGGCGGCGAGAAAGTGCTGGAAGTGCGTGAAGCCCCGGCGGCGATGCTGCTGATGGCGGCGTTCCGCCATCTTGAAACCGCCACGCTGGATGCCGCGCTGCTGCGCCAGAAGCTGGCGCTTGAGCAAACCTGGGTGAACGAGGCGATAGAGGGCCGCTGGTACGGCATGCTGGCCGCCTCTCTCGCCGCGTTTATCCGCACCAGCGCCGAGGCGGTAAGCGGCACCGTGTTCTTTAACCTGCGCAGCGGCGTGGCGGATCTCGCCGCCATTAAAGCGCGCGACCCGCTCTACCTGACCGATCGCGACGGCTGGGAAAAACAGATTGCCCGCGTGCGCGGCAGCCGTTCTCTCGCCGATCTCTCTCCTTCTTTGACGCCTGCTTACTCATTAACTGCCTGAGGTGAACCATGGAAACAATCAGTCAATATTACGCTCTGCCGACCTGCTCGATTAACCATGCGGCGCAGGCCATCAAAAACGACGGCTGGATTTTCATCGCAGGCGACGAACTGAAAGACGATCTGGAGCTGGGCGAAGAGCATATCTCCTCGTTTTCCCGCTACTGGGACTCGCTGGCGCGCGATGAGTTTATGGCGGATAACGGCACCTATCGTTACCGCCGTTACAGCCAGTTTGAACTGCGCGACCCGGAGGGCGAACTGAAGCTGCTGGCGCACGAGCCTTACTCGCAGCCTAAAAACATCAACACCTTAAACGGTGGCGTCGATCGCGTTTATCCGCCGCTGGAAGAGGGGTTTATCAACCATCCGCTGTTTATCTCTATCCTGCGCGGGCTGGGGCGCGTCTTTAATCAGGCGGAAGGGGAAACTTGCCGGTGGCGCATTCGTCTGCACCCTTACCGCATCCTGACGGACGCCGAAGAGACCGGCAAGCCGACGCCGGAAGGGCTGCATCGCGACGGCGTGGATTACATCGCCATGATGCTTATCCGCCGGGTGAACGTGTCGGGCGGCGTCACCACCGTGACGGACAACGCCCGTAACGTGCTGTGCACCAAAACGCTCAGCCAGCCGCTGGATGTGATTGTGGCCGACGATCATCGTGTCATGCATGAGGTCACCCCTATTCTGTGCAGCAAAGGCTCGCAGGGGTATCGCGATGTGCTGGTGATTGCCTGGGAGCGGGAATAAGCGATGAGCGTTCAATGTCAGGTGCAAAATACAACCTTACGCTACGCCGACTGGATGCTGCTGGCGGTGGCCGTGGTCTGGGGAACCAGCTACGGCATCGCCAAACAGGCGGTGTTGTTCTACCCGGTGGTCGGCTTCTTGTGCATTCGCTTCATGCTGACCTTTTTTATCCTGCTGCCCACGCTGAAAAACTGCTGGCGGCAGGCGACCGGGCCGGGGCTTGTGCTGGGCGCGGTGCTGCTGGCTATTTTTTTGTGTGAAACGTACGGCGTGGCGCATACCACCGCCAGCAACGCCGCGTTTCTGATAAGCCTTTGCGTGGTGTTGACGCCTTTCGTCGAATGGCTTCTCTTTCGCAAGCGGCCGGAAAATACCGCCTTCATCGCGGCGGGGGTATCGCTGTGCGGGGCGCTGCTGCTGACCGGGAACCTCGCTATCGAGATGAACACGGGCGATGTGCTTATCCTGGGCGCGGCGCTGCTGCGGGCGGTCATGGTGTGCCTGACGAAGAAACTGATGCAGCATCGCAACGTGCCCTCGCTGGCGCTGACGGCGGTGCAGACGGGCGTGGTGGGAGCCGGTTCGCTGATCCTGCTGCTGGCGACGCAACACGGCATTCCGCCGCTGCCGCAACATATCAGTTTCTGGGGCGCGACACTCTATCTGGTGGTGTTCTGCACGCTGTTCGCCTTCTTCGCGCAGAATTACGCGGTGAAGCGCACCACGCCGACCAACGCTGCTTTGCTGATGGGCACCGAGCCGCTGTTCGGCGCGCTGTTCGCCGCGCTCTGGTTAGGGGAGAAATTAACCCCGGCGTGCTGGATTGGCGGGTTGCTGATAGTCGGCGCCTCGCTCTGGGCCACACGTCCGCGTCAGAGCTGGGCGCTTCCGGTGGGTAATTGACGAATGAACAGGGCGCCGCCAACGGCCGCCCTGTTCGCCCCTTTTTCTTTGCGCGTCATAAACCCGTTGCGGTTTACGCGCCTGTTTCAGTCCATTTATAAATTTTCCTCATATCGCTAATTACCTTCCCGCCGCCGCCCCGCCGCCAGCGCCGACTATTATTAACTGTTCGTTATAAAAAAAACCGCGCGATGCAGCAGCGGCGAGCGTGCCTTTTATCCCTTTCAATTTAAAAGATACTGGAGGCCTGGCATGAGCAACCAAGGCGATGAAGATAACAAAGGAGGTCCGCAGGATGCGGGCGTTTACAGCAACGCGCAGGCGATCGGCGAGCACGATTTTAGCCTGACGCGGCGGGAGCTTATTAAAGCGGGCGCCGCGACGGCGGCAACGGCGGCAGTCTCTGCGAAAGCGACAGCCGCCTTCGCAGGCGAAACGCCGGTGACGCCCGCCCCGGAAGTGCTGCCTCTACGGCTGAAAGTGAATGGCGAAGTGCGGCAGCTGGAGGTGGATACGCGCACTACGCTGCTGGATGCGCTACGCGAAAACCTGCAACTCACCGGCACCAAAAAAGGGTGCGACCACGGCCAGTGCGGCGCCTGCACCGTTATCGTGGATGGGCGGCGCATTAACGCCTGCCTGACGCTTGCCGTGATGCACCAGGATGCGGAAGTCACCACCATCGAAGGCCTCGGCACCCCGGACAACCTGCACCCGATGCAGGCGGCGTTCGTTAAACATGACGGCTACCAGTGCGGCTACTGCACGCCGGGGCAGATTTGCTCTTCCGTCGCTGTGCTGAAAGAGATAGAAGCGGGCATCCCAAGCCATGTCACGCTTGACCTGGTTTCCCCACCTCAGATGACGGCGGATGAAATACGCGAACGTATGAGCGGCAATATCTGCCGCTGCGGCGCCTATTCCAACATTCTTGCCGCTATTGAAGAGGTTGCCGGAGGGGAGAAATCATGAAGGCTTTCACGTACGAACGCGCTGCCACGCCTGCCGACGCGGCGGCCAGCGCTAAGCAACATCCGGGCGCAAAGTTTATCGCGGGCGGCACCAACCTGCTGGACCTGATGAAGCTTGAGATTGAAACCCCCGTCCACCTGATAGACGTGAACGGCCTGGCGCTGGATAAGATTGAGCCGACCGCCGAAGGCGGCCTGCGGATAGGCGCGCTGGTGCGCAACACCGATCTGGCGGCGGATGAACGCGTTCGCCGCGACTACGCCGTGCTTTCACGGGCGCTGCTGGCGGGTGCTTCGGGCCAGCTGCGAAACCGCGCGACCACAGCCGGCAACCTGCTGCAGCGCACCCGCTGCCCCTATTTTTACGATACCAATCAGCCCTGCAACAAGCGGCTGCCCGGCAGCGGCTGCGCCGCGCTGGGAGGCTACAGCCGCCAGCTTGCGGTAGTGGGCGCAAGCGAGGCCTGCATCGCCACTCATCCGAGCGATATGGCTGTCGCCATGCGGTTGCTCGATGCCGTAGTGGAAACCGTGAACCCGGACGGCAGCGAGCGCCATATCCCGGTGGCAGACTTTTACCGCGCGCCGGGCAACACGCCGCATCTGGAAACGGCGCTGGCGCCGGGGGAGTTTATTACCGCCGTCACGCTGCCGCCGCCGCTCGGCGGCACGCATATCTATCGTAAAGTGCGCGATCGCGCCTCTTACGCCTTCGCGCTGGTCTCGGTCGCCGCCGTGGTGCAGCCCGACGGCACAGGCCGCGTGGCGCTGGGCGGCGTGGCCCATAAGCCCTGGCGAATTGAGGAGGCGGACGCTCAGCTCGCTCACGGCGCGCAGGCGGTATATGACCGGCTGTTCGCCGACGCGCAGCCGACGCCGGAAAACGAGTTCAAGCTGACACTGGCGAAGCGCACGCTCGCCTCGGTGCTGACGGAAGCGAGGGCCTAAGTGGATGAAATTTGATAAACCGGCACAAGAGAACCCGATTGACCAGATGAAAGTGGTGGGCCGCCCGCATGACCGTATCGACGGCCCGCTGAAAACCACCGGCACGGCGACTTACGCCTATGAATGGCACAAAGAAGCGCCCAACGTCGCCTACGGGCACGTGGTGGGGTCCGCCATCGCCAAAGGCCGCATCACCTCAATGGATATTAGCGCGGCGAAAAACGCGCCCGGCGTGCTGGCGGTGGTCACCGCCGACAACGCGGGGCCGCTCGGCAAAGGGGAGATGAACGCGGCAACGCTTTTGGGCGGTCCTGAAATCGAGCATTACCATCAGGCCATCGCCGTGGTGGTGGCGGAGACGTTCGAGCAGGCGCGCGCGGCGTCAGCGCTGATTGACGTGCGCTACCGCCGCGAGCCGGGCGCGTACGATCTCGCCTGGCAAAAACCTGGCGTGACGGAACCGCCGGACGATACGCCGGATAAAGTCGTTGGGGATTTCGACGGCGCGTTTAACACGGCGGCGGTGAAGCTCGACGCCACCTACACCACGCCGGACCAGAGCCATATGGCGATGGAGCCGCACGCCTCAATGGCCGCCTGGGAAGGGGACAAACTCACCCTCTGGACCTCCAGCCAGATGATCAACTGGTGGAAGGGCGACCTTGCGAAAACGCTTAACATCCCGGAAGAGAACATTCGCGTGCGCTCGCCCTATATTGGCGGCGGCTTCGGCAGCAAGCTGTTCTTGCGCAGCGACGCCCTGCTGGCCGCGCTCGGCGCGCGTGCGGCGAAGCGGCCCGTTAAGGTGATGCTGCCAAGGCCGTTCATTCCTAACAATACTACCCACCGCCCGGCGACGATTCAGCGAGTGCGCATCGGCGCCGAAGAGAGCGGGCGCATTACCGCTATCGCCCATGAAAGCTGGTCCGGTAACCTGCCGGGCGGCCCGACGGAGACGGCGACCAACCAGACCGAGCTGCTTTACGCCGGGGCGAACCGCCATACCGGGCTGCGTCTGGCCGAGCTTAGCCTGCCGGAAGGCAACTCCATGCGCGCGCCCGGCGAAGCGCCAGGAATGATGGTGCTGGAGATAGCCATTGACGAGATGGCCGAACGGCTGGGGATGGACCCGGTGGCGTTTCGTATTCACAACGACACCCAGGTGGACCCGGCGAAACCGGAGCGCTTCTTTTCTCGTCGTCAGCTGGTGGAGTGTTTGCGTACGGGCGCGGAGCGTTTCGGCTGGAGCCGTCGCAACCCCAAACCCGCGCAGGTGCGCGACGGCCGCTGGCTGGTGGGGTATGGCATGGCGGCGGGCTTTCGCAACAACCTGCTGACGCCGTCCGGCGCGCGCGTGCTTCTCGATTCGCAGGGCGTGGTGACCGTTGAGACGGACATGACCGACATCGGCACCGGCAGCTACACCATCATTGCCCAGACCGCCGCCGAGATGATGGGCGTGCCGCTGGAGAAGGTCGTGGTGCGCCTTGGCGACTCCGATTTCCCTGTCTCTTCCGGTTCCGGCGGGCAGTGGGGCGCCAACAGCTCAACGGCGGGGGTGTACGCCGCCTGCGTAAAACTGCGCGAAGCGGTGGCGAACACGCTTGGCATGAATGCCGGTAACGTGGAGTTTACCGACGGACAGGTCCGCGCAGGCGATCACAGCGTGCCGCTGGCTGAGGCGGCGGCGGGGGGGACGATTTCCGCGGAAGACACCATGGAATATGGCGACCTCGACCAGCAGTTTCAGCAATCCACCTTCGCCGGGCACTTCGTTGAAGTGGCTGTGGATGCGGCGACGGGCGAGGTACGCGTTCGCCGCATGCTGGCGGTCTGCGCCGCAGGCCGCATTCTCAACCCAAAAACCGCGCGCAGTCAGGTGATTGGCGCCATGACCATGGGGCTTGGCGGGGCGCTGATGGAAGAGCTGGCGGTAGATACGCGGCTCGGGTTCTTCGTTAACCACGATATGGCGGGTTACGAAGTGCCGGTGCATGCCGATATCCCCGAGCAGGAGGTTATCTTCATTGAAGATACCGACCCGATCTCCTCTCCGATGAAAGCCAAAGGGGTGGGCGAGCTGGGCCTGTGCGGCGTCAGCGCCGCCATCGCCAACGCCATTTACAACGCCACCGGCGTGCGGGTGCGGGATTACCCCATCACCGTCGATAAGCTGTTGAAAGGGTTGCCAACTCTGGTTTAAGGAAAACGGCGGCTGGCGGCCGCTTCAGGGTAAACCGTAGCGCGCCGCCGGCGCGCTTCACTGAAGGATGGAGAAGAGGTGCTGCAACAATCCCCCCTTATCGAACAAACAAGCCCGGCGCCGCGTAATCCGCAGCCCGCTTTTTTGACCGACGACAGCGCAGAGATTTTGCGCTTCGCGGCGGAGGCGCTGAATGCGGGCATGGCGGCGGCGCTGGTGACGCTGGTTGAGATCCGCGGCGGTTCGTCGCGCCCGTTGGGGGCGCACATGGCCGTGCGCGAAGATGGCCTCTACTGCGGTTTTGTTTCCGGCGGCTGCGTGGAGGCCGCCGCCGCTTTCGAAGCGATGGAGGTGATCCAGTCCGGCGAAGACCGCATGGTGAAGTATGGCGAAGGCTCGCCCTATTTCGATATCGTGCTCCCCTGCGGCGGCGGCATTACGCTCAGCATGCATAAACTGCGCGCCGTGCAACCGCTGCTGGCGGTGCTGAACGCCATGGCGCAGCGCCAGCCTGCCGGGCTTCGCTATAACCCTCAGTCGCAGACGCTGCAGAGCGTGCTTTCGCAACGGGAGACGGGCTGGAGGGGCGCAGATTTTGCGGTGGGCTACCGCCCCTGCACGCGGGTTATCGTCTATGGCCGCTCGGTGGAAGCGGCGGTAACGGCTAATGTCGCCCGGGCGGCGGGTTATGACGTGCATACCAGCGACGGCTTCGATCCGCGCACCACTTTCACGCTGATGGATGCCGACACGGCGGTTATCCTGCTCTACCACGATCTCAACCGGGAGCTGCCAGTATTGCAGGCAGCCCTGGCTGCCCGGCCGTTTTACATCGGCGCGCTGGGCAGCCGCCGGACCCACGACGTGCGCATGCAGCGGCTCGCCGAGCTTGGCTGGAGCGAGCAGGAGACCGCGCGAATAAAAGCGCCGATAGGCATCTTCCCGAAGGCGCGCGACGCGCACTCGCTGGCGCTCTCTGTGCTGGCGGATGTGGCGGCGGCTCGCCTTACTCATGCAAGCAATGAGGATGCAGGATAATGGTTGCGGCGGGCGAACCGGTCATCATTATTCTGGCCGCCGGAAAGGGGGAACGGTTTCTCGCTTCCGGCGGCACAACCCACAAACTGGATGCGCTGCTGCACGGCAAAGCGGTGTTGCAACATGTGCTCGACGCGGTGAAAGCGTCGGGCCTGCCGTGGCATCTTGTCAGGCCGGAAGGCGGCACGCGCGGCATGGGTGAATCCATCGCCATGGGCGTGCGCGCCACGCCTGATTCGCCGGGGTGGTTAATCCTGCCAGGCGATCTTCCTTTTATTCAGCCCGCCTCGCTGTTGCGCGTGGCGCAGGCGCTGAAAGCGCACCCGCTGGTTGTGCCGCACTATCAGCAAAAGCAGGGCCACCCGGTAGGGTTTCAGCGGACCTTTTTTGACGCGCTGGCGAGTCTTGGCGGGGATGTGGGAGCGAAAGCGATAGTACGCGCAGCGCGGGAGAAGCGAGAGGTGCTGGAGCTGACCTTAGAAGATGTCGGCGTGGTAAAGGATGTGGATGTGGTGGGGGATTTGGGGGCAGAGCAGTTATTCAGGAGATGAAAAAACCACGCCAGCGCATTTTCCCCACCGCTTTCTTATTAATATTACTTGCATCTTTCTGCACGTTTCGGCCATTAAACTTCGGGCACTGCTCCAGCTTTTCCTGCCAGTCTCTTAAAAAAGAAACGCAGCGTTGGCTGAAGATCACAGGAGCCCAATTAATTTTGCAAATCATTGTTTTTAATATAAAATTATTATGAAGACAACAGGGTTATACACTTTTATATACACATTATGAACCTCTGAAAGTTCTTTTGTTAACCAAGCTTTTTACATGCCAGACCATCTATAAAGTAACGATAAGAAGCATAGACGAACATCAAAATCTGGAGTATCCCCAGAAAAACTGAAGGTTGCTTGAGCATGTAAATGTACAAAACCATACTTGGAGCAATACCAGTGATAAATAATTTTGCAACATACCACTCCCACCCTTCCTTTTTTTTATTATTAGGGCTGGCCACTAATGCGGAAGATAGGGAGGTTAATGATTGCCCAAATATTATAAAGCTGGCAATAGACCAATCACTCGCTAAGATAATATCAAGCCATTTCAGGTCAATTGATTTAACAAGAATAAGGATTGAAAAAGGCAGTAATATAAATAGATATGATGCCATAAGCGATTTTAGGTTATTAGAGAAGGGCATCCTGAACCTCTGAGCTTGGAATAAGCTTTAGCACTTTAGTTATAATTGCTTTCTTAATTGGTAATTTTTTATGCTTATTATCTAATTCATAATATATTTCTACCAGCATACAGTGTTTTGCTGTAATGATGGGGAGATCACCATTTTGATATTTTTTTAACCAATCTTTATGCCCAATTGTAGCCATGAAAGTTTTATGAGTTGTACGGCTACGAACTTGCCATTGCGCATCACCGAAATTTACAGGCTTTATAATGTCCAAACAGTCCTTACCTCTGTACTGCATTGGGTTGTGCTCATCAAACATAGTTTCTGGATCACCAAGGAATCGCATGTTTGTATTTATTTTTATTACATTACTTCCCGCCGCAGTTATATTTTCAATTTCTGCTTTCTCTTGGGGGTTCAACATTTCATTTGCAGCAGATAATTCTTGTAAAATCTTAGCGAGCGACACCCTGTTAATATAAGGAGAAATATTTATATTTTCTTTTTCTATTCTTCTTTCTTGTTTTTCTGCCAAATCGTTAACTTGCTCTGGTGAGATTATTTCATTGGTAAAAACTAAATCATTGAGAAATTCTGAGGATTGTTTTTCAAGAAAGGAAGAAAAGCCGTTTGTAATTGAGCCTAGAACTGCCTTTATGGAACCAGTTTTTATATCTTTTAAGAGTAAGTCGTATTTGAAAATATGCCCTGTGGCTTCAGCTAACAGTTCGCCATATTCTTTGTAAGCTGAAATATAGTGAGCCATAGCTATAAAAATTTGCTCAGGATTCTCTCTTTCCTTTAAGTAATCAATTTTTATCCCTACAGTGTTTTCCATAATTTATTATCACCAGTTAATTATTATTGCTTTTGAGAGTTGCATATTATCTACAATATACAAAGTTTCACAGAATAATCCAATACTAAGTTTAAAGTACTTATCGAGGGCTAAGGAATTGCACACAATGTTACTGTTTTACTTACGTATCATATTGATAGGTTAAGTCAATATGCTGATTTCACAAAAAAATTATGACTTGTGCAACAAGTTTTCTATTTGCACGTGAGCCCCATATAAAAAGTTTTTTTGCGCTTAACTGTTCACTATGTTCACCTTTCATTTTTATATAAGATTTTCATAAAGTTAAGTGGCGATTAGATGGTGAAGGGTGAACAGTGGATTGTTCACCTTAATGGGCAATCAGGCATAAAAAAGACCGGCGCCTGCCGGTCTGGGTAAGTTATGCCGCTGAGGTTTCGTCGCACTTCGGTAGCCAGTCGCTGTTACTGTCTTCCCGGAGCGTGAGATTGGTCTGCGTCCCGTGTTTTGTGTGCCGCTTTTCGTAGCTTATGCCGTACTCTTTGAGCATCATCGGCAGCCCTGTTCCGAACATTTTCAGGCTCAGTACATGCTTAAACCCGTTCGCCTCCATATATACCAGATAGGCGTGATACAGATAGCTGCGGGGCTGGCGCGGCACGATGTTCGCATTGCCCATGAACATCCCGTTGGTCTGCGGCAGGGCTTCCAGATAGCCGCAAAAATCAAAGGCCGGGTCAGCATCGCGCTTGATGCTGAGTGCCTCACCGGAGTTCTGCTGCGACTGGAGCAGGGTGCGGGCGGTCATCGGGTCGCTGAACCGTTGCATAAGCTGGCGAACAATCACGGCCAGTTCGCGGGCGATTTTATCCCTGAGCTGCGGGTCACGCTCCTCGGGTGCTATCTGTTCCGGGAAGTGAATAATCACCCGGCGACGGGAGACGCCGCCGCTGCGGTCGGTGAAGCGCATCGGATTATTGTTCACGGCCAGAATGACTGCCGGAATATGTGTTGAATACGGGTTCTGATATTTGGGGTCAACCGAAACCGCATCGCCACCGGTGATGGCTTTGAGCCCGGCACCGTCGCCACTCCACTTTTCCTGGTCGGGAAGGCGAATGAGCGAGAAGCCGATAAGGGATGCGCGCCTGCGCGGGTCTTCCAGCGTGTCGATATCGGCCGACGTGGCGTTATCCTCACCGGCAAGCAGGGTCGCAATTTCGGCGAGAATACTTTTCCCGCTGCCGCCCGGCCCGGTCACTTCGAGAAAGAGCTGCCAGTCGTAGCGGTTCGCCAGCACCATAAAGAGTGCTGCCAGAACCACGTCGCGTTTTTGCGGATTCTGGCTGGCCGCGCGGTTGAGCCAGCGCCAGAAATTCGGCGCGTGGGTCTCCAGCGTTTCCCCTTCCACCGGCGGGGTAAAATCCACGTCGCACAGCGTGCGCAGCCAGTGTGATTTATGGTGCGGGCTGAATATCCCGCTTTGGGTATCGAGTACCCCGTTGCGAAAGCCAATCAGGCGCCGCGCCGGTGACGCCTGCTGCGGAATAATCAGTTTCAGGGTCTCCACCACCGAGGCAATTCTGCCCGATGAGAACGGGGCGCGCAGGCGCTGGAACAGCCCGGCCACGTCACGCGCAAATTCGGCTGGCGATACCACCTTCCAGATGCCGCTTTCATAGCGCGACAGGAGCTGGCCGTTCGCATCCACGGCCAGCGCTTCGCCGTAATGCTCATGTACCCGCATCGCCTTTTCGCTGGCGCTCATGGCGGTAAATTCCGCCTCGCTCATGGTGTCAAACGGGCTGGCGACTGGCGGCTTAATGGCGTCGTAAATCGCCTGACGCGTGGCCTCCTCCCCCTGCTGCACAAACGCATCATTCCAGTCACCAAACACCGGCGGCAGGGCAACAATGCCCTCGCATGCCTCTGCGGCCGCTGCGGCGCTGGTCTGGCCGACACCGTTAAGGTCACGGTCGGCGGCAATCACAATCTCACAGGCCGGGTGTTTTTGTCGGGCCAGGCTCGCCAGAGAAAGGAGATTCACGGACGACAGCGCCACCATGACGGTTTCACCGGTGAGGTGATGCACGGCGAGCGCGGTCGCATAACCCTCCGCAATCCACAGGCGTTTTCCGGCCTGTTTTTTCCCTTCGATGACATGACATGCCCCTTTGACCTGACCGCCTTTCAGGGTGCGTTTGAGGCCGTCAGCATTAATAAGCTGAAGATTAACCAGTGCGCCGGACTCGTCATACAGCGGTACGGCCACATCCCCTGAGCGGTACGTGACCCCGCCGGTTTTGTGCATGGTGGTCAGCGTCAGGCATTCGCGGTCAGTCAGCCCCTTGCGGGTCAGGTAGGCGTTACCGGAGGTCAGGCGGACTTTCGCCATGATATCCGCCGCCAGCGCGGCGGCCTCCCTGCGGCTGGCTTCGGTTTCTGCCGTATCAACAGCAATCACCGCCGGGTCAACCGGCGGCAGGTTGCCGGTCACGGCGTCCACCTTTCCGGCGGCCTCGGACGCTGACACGCTGAACACCTTCTCAACCAGTTTCAGGCCGTCACCCGCGCCGCACTGGTTGCAGAACCACGTCCCGCGCCCCTCTTTATCGTCAAAGCGGAAGCGGTCAAAGCCGCCGCATACCGGGCAGGCCTGATGGCGATTTTTAATGACCTTCACACCCAGCGCCGGGAGAATGCGCGGCCAGTGGCCGCACGCCTGTTTAACGGTTTCCGTTACGTTCATTTTCATCGTTATTTCTCCCTCAGTGCACAACAGGCGATGTGATATGGCGGGCGCAGAGCTCATCCATGACGGCGAGCCCGAGAAAGGAGAGCGACGGCGCCGCTTTCAGCGGTCCGGCCTCCATTAAATCTTCCAGCAGCGCACAGGCAATCTGACGGCCTTTTTCCTCGCCGTGCTGGCGGAGGTAAAAGCCTTCCAGCTCGTCGGCAATGGCGCTTTCCAGCGCATCGAGAGTGAGGTGCGGGTAGCGGCGCTGGCGTTCACACGCGGTGAGCCAGGCACAGGCAACGGCGCGGCGGTAAAGGGCCGAGCGCAGCACGGCGGGCAGCACAGACTTCATACGCGTGTCACCTCAGCGAGCCAGCGCTGGTTGCAGCGCTCCACCACGCCGTCGAGCTGCGCGGTCATGAGATAAATCACGGAGGTGAGCTGTAGCTGCTGCGCCGGATCAGGGCGCACGGTGGTGCAGTCCTGCACCTGCATCAGCTCGCCGACGAGCCGGCCGACATTACGCATATGCTCAAGGCATTCGAGGTCACGGGTGGTAATGGTGGTCTGTTTCATGCGCCTACCTCCGCCACCGGCAGGCGGGCTGCGAACGCCAGCACGTAATCGCGAACGAGAGAACGGCGGGCGCTGCGCTCGTCACCGGCCACGGTGCGGAGCATACAGATTCGGGGTGTGCGGTCTGCACGACGAACGGCGGCAAACACAAAGACAAACTGCGGGTGAGACAGGGTGAGGGTCGTAGCCATGATGGCAGCCTCCATTGAGTAGCGGTTATCGCCACCACCGGAGTTCCTACGCTCATGGGTGGTGGCCCGGACGGGGGTAGGAATACCGGCCTCAATGGATACCGGCCAGCCCGAAGGCTGCCCCGCCCGGACCACCATTATCTGACAGGGGCTAAGGTGTAAGCACCACAGCCCGGAAAATGGGTGTGCCTGAGCAACGACATAAAAAAAGACGCAAGGCGCGTCTGGTGTCGCCATTGAGTTACACGGGTTCCTACGCCCGGCTGCCGATTTTGCGACAGCGGAAAAACTATACCTGGAAACGGCGAAAGGAAGCAAGCCAGAAAAAGGGGCTGTCTGCTGAACGGCCATCATCACGCGTCACATCCCCGGTCACGTGCTGCGATACGGTCGACCATCCATGCGGTGATTTCGGACTGCGCCCACGCCACGTTTTTACCGCCGAGGCTGATTTGCTTCGGAAAGGCTTCCCGGCTGATGAGGTCGTATATGGTCGAGCGGGATAACCCACATAAGTGCATCACTTCAGGCAGACGGATGAAACGCTCCTGAACGGCATCAGAGACCGGCATCATTGGGGCGGCAGGGGCAGAAGACGGGGAAGAAAAAGCGGTGTGCATCGGGCTACCTCATAAAGTCCAAACAGTGCCGGTTGTGTCCTTCCGGCTTCGGGTAGCTCCTTATTATGTTTATATTTTCTCTCAGGTCATGTGTGATTTTCGGGAAAACAAACATTGACTTTTCTGTAACTAAAACGATGGCAAACGCTGGCAAACCGTTGCAATTCACTGCACTACATTGCAGCAAATGTTATTCCTTCTGGTTATACATCTTCCCGCATTAATCGAAATAAAATCTAAATGCCGTCGTCATTCTTAAAACCAGAGGGTGAACAGTAGTGAAGAGTCGGTGAACAGTTATATTCTCGACTATTCACCTATTAACTTGCTGTATTGATTTATTTTTTTATGAAAGTGAACAGTAGTGAACAGTTAAATCTAAAAAAACAAAGGGTGAGAAGGATTTCCCGGAGACCTTTCTCTGGCAAGCCGGATTTTAAGTCTCGTTTGTGCCAGAAATGCCACAACGGTAATGCATCGAGATGTTGTCTGATGAAGGGCAGAATCATTTCAGGTTGAACACACGGAGAGCCTGAACATGAAAACCGAAAAAGTCATTACCGCCCTGCAAGATGTTGCCGCCCGACAGTTCGCAGAGACCAACCCGCACATCACCGACAAGCTGAGCGCATTCACTGCGGCCAGAGACACCCACACGGCCAGCATGCAGGCGCTGAAAGAGATTGATACGTCCATTGAACGCTGTAAGCAGGAGCGGCAGACCGCCCTTGATGAGAGCGCAGAGGCGGAGCAGGACTGGCGCAGCCGTTTCCGCAGCCTGCGCGGCAACCTCACCCCTGAGATGAAAGCAGAGCACGGCAGGCGCATCGCCAGTCGCGAACTGGCAGACGAGTTCACCGGTCTGATTGCCGAGCTGGAGAATGATCGTAAGCGCGCCATGTTCGGTGCCTGCACCACCGGGAATAAGTACCGCGCGGCATATGATGACGCCCTTTCCACTTACGCCGATGTGCAATGGACACAGGCACTGGCCGATGTTCCCGCCACGCTTGTCCGTGCGTTTGTGCTGCGCACCCGGGCCCTTGAAATGAAGGGAGAAGCCTCACCACAGTCTGTTGCCCTCGCAGAGCTTCGCGACGTCCTGAGCCGCCTGGGCAGTGAGTACCAGTTCGATATGACGCAGGAGCAGGTATTGTCCGTGACGGGCATGCACCGGCCGCATCTTGCCGGTGTGGATACGGAGCTGCTGAACAGCCCGGCGAAGCGAATGATGCTGGCTAAAGCACTGGCTGAAAATAGCGGCACAAAGGCGGAGGCTTAAGCATGTTTCACTGCCCGTTCTGCAAAACCAGTGCGCACGCCCGCACCAGCCGCTATCTGTCCGATAACGTCAAACAGCGCTATCACCAGTGCGTGAATATCGAATGTTCGGCGACCTTCCGCACGCTGGAATCCGTGGATGGTGTTATCCGTTCACCGGCAACAGAGCCGGCTATCCCGGCACCCGAACCGGCAGCCACCGTTAACCGCGCCGGTGCGTAACCATGCACGGCCATCAGGAGAAACGCACGTGACAACACTACAGAAAGCCTTTGAAACCTGTCAGGCAGACAAATCTGCCTGGCTGCAACGCAGGGCTGAACTTGCACAGACTGAACAGGCATACCGGGAACAGCTTGCCGCTGATAACCGCAACGGCCAGCGCCTGCAAATGCTGCGCGACATTATCGACGTGAAAAAGTGGGAAATTAACCGGGCTTCCGGTCGCTATATCCGTTCCCATGAAGAAGTGCAGCGCATCAGCATCCGCAACCGGCTGAATGATTTTATGCAGGCCCACGGTGCAGCGCTGGCCGCCGCCCTTGCCCCGGAACTGATGAATTATTCCGGCCAGCATCCCGCCGTTCAGCACTGCGCCATGCAGCATTCACTTGATTATCTGCGTGAGGCGCTACAGGTCTGGCTCTCCGCCGGAGAAAAAATTAATTATTCCGCACAGGATGAGGACATTTTAACGGCCATCGGATTCAGGCCCGACGCGGCTTCACGCGATGACAGCCGGGAAAAATTCACACCCGCACAGAACCTGAATTACACCCATCGCCGTGCAGAACTGGCCGCGCATCAGAACCGTTAATTCTCTCCGAAAATCCCGCCTTTTTCCCGCCAAAAACCATGCATGCATAAGGTGCATGGTTTTGCATGCGTTTCGCCGACACTGAATCCCCCGCCAGCGCCAGTACTGGCAAGCCCTGATGCCGCTAATGCACCTGCATTAAAAGCGTCCCGTTAAGCGGGCAGGCGGGGAGGGGAAAGCATTGCGCGCTGGCACAGTTTAACTTAATTTATTTTTCTGCTCTCAGTACGTCGTAATGGCAATAAATTATTATATGAGATTGTGTGTCGCGTGAGTCTAAAGAGTGGTAAGTTGAAAGGTGGGGCGTTAATATAATGCCGCTTAAATGCGGCATTATTAAAAGGGATGGAAGAATAATACTACCGTTATTTTCTCGTTAAATATAATTAAATAAGAGATTTAACTTTGTTTATTATTAGTGCTTTCTGGTGACGAGTTGAAAGAGCACTGATAACCGTTATAGTTCGTATTTCTAGTGCACTGTGCTTCTATTTTTATTTGTTCATAAGGGTTGTTTTTGCTCGGAGAGCTAAAAATCATCATGCAACCCCCTGTGATTAATAGGACAGCTAATACGCCGAAATAAAATATTTTAGCTTTGGTAGTGCTGTGAACATTCTTTAAGAAGAGAATGTCTCGAGGGCTACTATCACCAATTGTTTTAGTAAGATCTATATTTACAATATCTACACCGATCTCTTGTTCAATAGCTAATCCCTTTTTTACTGCTCCGAGTAATAAAGGATGGTACCAATAAACGTCAACAAAATAAAAAAGCAACCAAACAATAGCTGCTCCGAATGCAAGCATTCCCGCAACTGAGTAGCTGCCTCCAAAAATCACTAAGCTTGAGCTAGAGTTAAAGCTAACACCTATTGCACCAATGAATGCTGATAATATAAGGATCCCAAAATTGCGAACCTTCATTTCTAGATCATTAAAGTGCTTCTGCACATCAATAATTGTTTTCCATACATCAACCTTAAGTTTTAGGGCTTCAAGATTAATCGTGGCTAAAAATTTTTCCTCATCGGTCATCGCCATCATTTATTCCCTTTAAACTCTGAAAATTGAAAAATTGATAAAATTTCTGAGAAAACTTCTACGGTATGAGTAGGCTTAGCACCAGAAGCATTTTCTTTTATTTTTCTTTCTCTTTCAACATCTTCATCTGTCCAGTGTGTGACCGCACGTAAAAGATCATAACCATCTTTGTTTTCCTCAAAATGTCCGGTACCGTAACTGGCAAACACATCGCTAACATTGGCATTTTGCGCCATTTCAATGTCTTTCATTTCGCTATCACCAATGTAGACACATTCTTCTGGAACAGCTCCAATGGATGCAATAATATCTAAAAGCAGTTGAGGGTTTGGCTTGATTTCATCTTTAGGAGTATATTCTTGTTTGGTATGTACAAGATTATATTTTACCTGTTTTTTCTCACCGTCAGGTATTTCATGATCCTCTGGCGAAAACAAAACATCAATAATGCCATCAAGCCCTAATCTAGTAAGTCGGAAATTAGAGTAGTAAGCCTTTGATTCAGTGTAAGCGACAATAAAGCTCCCCTTTTCTTTAAGGGTTTTCAAAGTTTCCAATACTGTTGGATACAGCATTAAATGCTTTTTCCTTGCGCTTCTAAAAGCGTGAATGGCCTCATCCATTGCTAAATTAATAGATTCTCGGTCGCCATATTTTTCCTGTAGCAATGGGATGCTTTCAAGGATAAATGAATATTCAGCAGTGCCATACTTTTGATGGATAGGCCTGATTTGTTCAATTAAATCAGCTCTAGGGATTCCTGAAATCTCCACCACTTTGTTTAACATGGCATTAAAACTATTGTACCAAACACTAAACCAATCAAAAAGTGTATTATCCAGATCTGTTATTAGCACTGTCTTTTTCATATATACTCCTGAAAAAATATATTTTGTATAGTATAAAGCATTTTACAATACTTATCTATTAATGATGTGTTTAGGTTGGATATAGCATATCACTGTACCACTGGATCATTGCCCGGCGGTTTTCAAGGTATTGCGCATGATTATATATCCCCCTAATGGAATTTTTATCAGCATGAGCTAACTGTAGTTCTATCCATTTGCTGTCAAATCCTTGTTCATGAAGTATTGTTGACATCGTGTGTCTGAATCCGTGCCCTGTAGCTCGTCCTTTATAACCCAACAACTCTATAACTTGTGTAACTGTTTCTTTGCTAATGGGTTTGCTTCGGTTATTTCTTCCTATGAATACATAAGGATATTTCCCCGTTATTGGCTTTAATTGGAGAAATAATTTAATAGCTTGGGAAGATAGAGGAACAATGTGAGGTCTGCGCATTTTCATCCTTTCTGCCGGGATTTCCCATATCCCCTCTTTAAGGTCTATTTCTTCCCAAGTCGCAAAACGCATTTCCTGAGTTCTTACGCCAGTAAGCATAACAATCTTAGTCGCATTTTTCGTAATGATGCTGCCAGTATATGCTTCAAGATCTCTAACAAAATGAGGCAACTCTTCGGCGGATAAAAACGGATGGTGTTTTTGCTTCGGTACGGCCAGAGCGATGGCTAAATCCGGTGCAGGATTGTATTCAGCGCGGCCCGTTATGATCGCATAACGATAAACCTCACCGCATCTTTGGCGTACTTTCCGGGTCTTCTCCAGCGCTCCACGCTTTTCTATTCGTCGTAGCACTTCAAGCAGTTCCAACGGTTTAATGTCACTTATAGGTCTTTTACCAATGAACGGGAAAACATCTTGCTCAAATGTCTTAATGATTTCTTCGCGGTAGGCCACTGTCCAGCGATCGGCTTTATTTGAGTGCCACTCCCGACATATGGCTTCGAATGAGTGTTCAGTTGAGAGTTGCTGTGCCAGTTTTTGGGCTTTACGTTCTTCCACTGGGTCTATGCCGTTTGCTACCTGCTTACGAGCGGTATCGCGTTTATCACGTGCTTCTGCGAGGCTCACAAGGTTGTAACTGCCGAATGACATTAGCCGTGCTTTACCGGCAAAACGAAAGCGGAAGCGCCAGCCCTTTGAGCCGTCTGGATTGATGAGTAATGACAGACCTTGTCCATCGTTCAATGTATAGGGTTTGTCTTGGGGTTTTGCTCGTTTGATTTGTATGTCTGTAAGTGCCATGTGTATAAGTCAAAATCTGTATAAAAAACCTATACACATCACTATACATATTTTTCATGGATTCAGGGAGAACATGTCGGACTGTTACGGATGAGTGACTTGATAAATCTATTGAAAATTAAGTATTTTTTAGAATTTCTCGGATGGGTGCGGAGCAACTTTGGCGGAAGATCACAGGAGTCGAACCTGCCCAGGACCGCTGGCGGCCCCAACTGGATTTGAAGTCCAGCCGCCTCACCGGAGACGACGATCTTCCGCGCCTCGATTGCTACATGGAGGCGGGCGCATTATAGGCGCGTTTCAGACTTCTACCAATACCCCGCCTCGCTCTTTTTTCTCACCCGCATTGCAGCCGCTCACCCCGCGTCACCTCTGGTTTCACGCGTTAACCGTCACAAAAAATTTATCACTCGTTTCATCAACGAGTTACCGCGATCACAGAAAAGAAGAATCGTAAGTTAATAACCAGAAAACACAATTTCCCGCATCGCTTTTCCGCACTAAAACCACTTAAGCGAAATTCCGCACTGACGTGATGAGGATGGCCTGAATGAGCGATCAAGTCTTATCGGTAAAAGAGAAAATCGGCTACGGCATGGGGGACGCCGCAAGCCATATCGTCTTTGATAATGTCATGCTTTACATGATGTTTTTCTATACCGACATCTTCGGCATTCCCGCCGGGTTTGTCGGCACCATGTTCCTGTTGGCCCGCGCGCTGGATGCGGTCTCCGACCCGGCAATGGGCCTGATTGCCGACCGCACCCGCAGCCGCTGGGGCAAGTTCCGCCCATGGGTGTTGTTCGGCGCGCTACCCTTCGGCGTGGTCTGCGTCTTCGCCTATAGCTCCCCTGAACTGAGCATGACCGGCAAAATGGTATACGCCGCCGTGACTTACACCCTGCTCACCCTGATGTATACCGTGGTGAATATCCCTTACTGCGCGCTCGGCGGCGTTATCACCAGCGACCCGCAGCAGCGCATCTCGCTGCAATCCTGGCGCTTCGTGCTGGCGACGGCGGGCGGCATGCTCTCCACCGTGCTGATGATGCCGCTGGTCAACCTGATTGGCGGCGACGACAAAGCCTTCGGCTTTCAGGGCGGCATCGCGGTGCTGGCCTTTGTCGCGTGCCTGATGCTCGCGTTCTGCTTTTTCACCACCAAAGAGCGCGTCGAGGCGCCGCCCAGCACCTCCACCATGCGTGAAGACTTGCGCGATATTCTGCAAAACGACCAGTGGCGCGTGGTGGGGCTGCTCACCATCCTGAATATCCTCGCCGTCTGCGTGCGCGGCGGGGCGATGATGTATTACGTCACCTGGATAATGGGCGACGCGGCGCTCTTCTCCTGGTTTCTCGGGCTTTACTGCGTCGGCAACCTGATAGGCAGCGCGCTCGCCAAACCGCTGACCGACTGGAAGTGCAAAGTCAGCGTCTTCTGGTGGACCAACGCCGCCCTGGTGGTATTGAGCGTCGCCATGTTCTTTGTGCCGATGAGCGCCACCGTCGCCATGTTCGCTTTTATCTTCGTGATTGGCGTGCTGCACCAGCTCGTTACGCCCATCCAGTGGGTGATGATGTCGGACACCGTGGATTACGGCGAATGGCGTAACGGCAAGCGCCTTACCGGCATCAGCTTCGCCGGCACGCTGTTCGTGCTGAAGTTGGGCCTGGCGCTGGGCGGCGCGCTGATTGGCTGGATGCTGGCGGGCGGCGGTTATGACGCTGCCGCGAAAACGCAAAACAGCGCCACGCTTAGCATCATCGTCGCGCTGTTCACCATTGCGCCGGGCATCTGCTACGTGCTGAGCGCCATCGTCGCCAAACGTTACTACACGCTGAAGACACCGTTCCTGAAGAACATCCTGGCGGAGCTGGCGAAGGGCGCGCACAACAATCAGCGGGAGTTTGAAACGCTGCCGGTGAGTAAAGCATTTAATGAGTCGAAGGGGTAAGAGATGAAAATCAGTGATGGCAACTGGCTTATTCAACCGGGCTTAACGCTTATCCACCCAATCCAGGTGTTTGATGTGGAGCAGCGCGGCAACGAAATGGTGGTCTATGCCGCGCCGCGCGACGCCCGCGAGCGCGCCTGGCAGCTCGACACGCCACTCTTTATGCTGCGCTTTTTCTCGCCGCAGGAAGGGGTTATCGGCGTGCGCCTTGAGCACTTTCAGGGCGCGGTGGATAACGGCCCGCGTTACCCGCTCAACGTGCTGACCGATGTGCGCGTTGAGATGCAAAACAGCGCGGATTACGCTGAGCTGAAAAGCGGCAATCTGAGCGTGCGCGTCACCAAAGGCGAAAGCTGGGCGCTCGATTTTCTGCGTAATGGCGAACGTATTACCGGCAGCCAGGTGAAAAACAACGGCTATGTGCAGGATAGCAACAGCGCGCGCAACTATATGTTTGAGCGGCTGGATCTCGGCGTGGGCGAAACGGTTTACGGTCTTGGCGAGCGCTTTACCGCGCTGGTGCGTAACGGCCAGACGGTGGAGACCTGGAACCGCGACGGCGGCACCAGCACCGAGCAGGCTTATAAAAATATCCCGTTTTACCTCACCAACCGCGGCTACGGCGTGCTGGTGAATCACCCGGAGTGCGTCTCTTTTGAAATCGGCTCTGAAAAAGTCTCCAAAGTGCAGTTCAGCGTGGAAGGAGAATATCTGGAGTATTTCGTGATTGACGGCCCCACGCCGAAGGCGGTGCTGGAGCGCTATACCCGCTTTACCGGCCGCCCGGCGCTGCCTCCGGCATGGTCGTTCGGGCTGTGGCTCACCACGTCGTTTACCACCAATTATGACGAAGAGACGGTCAACCGCTTTATCGACGGCATGGCGGAGCGCAACCTGCCGCTGCACGTGTTCCATTTTGACTGCTTCTGGATGAAGGCATTTCAATGGTGTGATTTTGAGTGGGACCCGGCGACCTTCCCGGACCCGGAAGGGATGCTCCGGCGCCTGAAGGCGAAAGGGCTAAAAATTTGCGTCTGGATAAACCCGTACATCGGCCAGAAGTCACCGCTGTTCCGCGAAGGGATGGAGAAAGGATATCTGCTGAAGCGGCCGAACGGCGCGGTGTGGCAGTGGGATAAGTGGCAACCGGGGCAGGGAATAGTTGATTTTACCAACCCGGCGGCGTGCGACTGGTACGCGGGCCATCTTAAGCGTTTGGTCGGTATGGGCGTCGACTGCTTTAAAACCGACTTCGGCGAGCGCATCCCCACCGACGTGGCGTGGTATGACGGATCGGACCCGCAGAAGATGCATAACCACTACGCTTTTCTCTACAACGAACTGGTGTGGAACGTGCTGAAAGAGACGGTAGGCGAAGCGGAAGCGGTACTGTTTGCCCGGTCGGCCTCCGTGGGCGCGCAGCAGTTCCCGGTGCACTGGGGCGGCGACTGCTACGCAAACTATGAATCGATGGCGGAAAGCCTGCGCGGCGGGCTCTCTATCGGGCTCTCTGGCTTTGGCTTCTGGAGCCACGATATCGGCGGGTTTGAAAACACCGCGCCGGCGCATGTTTACAAACGCTGGTGCGCGTTTGGCTTGCTCTCCAGCCATAGCCGCCTGCACGGCAGTAAATCTTACCGCGTGCCGTGGGCCTACGACGATGAAGCCTGTGATGTGGTGCGTCACTTTACGCAGCTTAAGTGCCGCCTGATGCCCTATCTCTATCGTCAGTCCGTCCTCGCCCATGAATGCGGCACGCCGGTGATGCGCGCCATGATGCTGGAGTACCCGGAAGACCCGGCGTGCGATTATCTCGACCGTCAGTACATGCTTGGCGATTCGCTGCTGGTGGCGCCCGTGTTCAGCGAGGCGGGCGACGTGTCGTTTTATCTGCCGCAAGGGCGCTGGACGCATCTGTGGCAAAACGACGAACTCACTGGCAGCCGCTGGCACAGGCAGCGACATGATTTCCTCAGCCTGCCGGTTTACGTGCGCGATAACACGTTACTGGCGCTGGGCAGCAACGACCAGAAGCCGGATTATGCCTGGCACGAAGGCGCGGCTTTCCAGCTCTTTAATCTGGAGGCAGGACGTGAAGCGGTATGCGAAGTGCCCTCGGCGGACGGCGCGGTCAGCTTTACGCTGCGCGTGAAGCGCGAAGGCAACCGCCTGACGGTACGGGGGGAAGGCGAGGCTTCAGGCTGGACGCTCTGCCTGCGTAATGTGCATCAGGTGGAAGAGGCTCAGGGGGCGGCGCAGTCAGGCAGCGAATAGGGCGTAGTGCTCATGCCGGAGCACGGCTCGCAGTCATTTACTGTGACGCTTTAAGTCAGAACAGCGCCGCCTGCGGGCGGCGTTTTCGTTTAAGGGCCGCGCTTCTGCCGGGCGGCGCTGCGCTGACGCATCCTGCACGGTCAAACGGCGTGGCCTGAAGCGAAAACGCGGGGTCTGTGATTTGCGCTGCGCTTACTGGTCCGGGAAATACGGGCCTGCTGACGTAGGGCGGGTAAGCAACGCGCCACTGCCTGATGGTCTTCCCCCTGCGCTAAACCGACGAGTGATAACGGACTCGGCTTTCTCTACGTTAATCGCGCCCGCCAGGCCAGGTCGCGCATGAGATCGCGGGCGCTCTGGCTTACGCCGCCCAGCTGAAAAAATCCGTGAATAACGCCCTGCCAGCGCTGCGAGGTGCAGGTAACGCCCTGCTGCGTCAGCCGGTCGAACAGCGCTTCGCCTTCATCGCACAAAGGGTCGAACTCGGCGGTAACGATATGCACGGGCGGCAGCCCGGCGAAATCGTCCCGCCAGAGGGGGCTGGCTTCCGGGTGCTGCCGCGGCGTGTTTTCCAGGTAGGCCTCATAGCCGGTAAGCAGCGTTTCGCGGGTAATGATGTAATCAAGCCCGTTGCGGGTGTAGCTTTCAAACCAGGCCGTGGCGTCCAGCATCGGGTAGATGAGCAAAAGCCGGGCCGGCTGCCAGAGGCCGTGCGCTTTCAGGCGCAGCGCGGTCACCAGCGCGATATGCCCGCCCGCGCTGTCGCCTGCAAGCGTAATGGCTGAAGCGTCCACGCCCAGCGCAGCGGCATGCTGCCGGATAAGAATGGCGGCGCGCTCCGCGTCGTCGTGCGCCGCCGGGTATCGGTGCTCGGGCGCCAGCCGGTACTGCACGGCAATCACCCGGCAACCGCTGTAGAAGGCGAGCTGGCGCAGCGGGTTGTCATGGGTTTCAAACCCGCCGCTGACGAAACAACCGCCGTGATAGTAAATTACCGTCGGCAGCGCGCCCGCGGCGTGCAAAGGAGAGAAGAGCCGCAGCCGCAGCCCTTCCAGCTCCACCTCTTTCACCTCAACCCGCTGCTCCGTCTCGCCGGCAAGCGAGGCGCTGGCGATATAACCCGCCCGCCGCTCGGCGAAGGTCTGGTTACGTACCGACGGCCTTCCTGCGGCAATGAAGCCCTCCACCATCGCCGCAATGCCTTTTTCAAGCGCCATCTTACTCTCCCTGAAACTGTATATCTATACAGAGTTATAGCCTGGCTGGAGGCAGGAGGGAACTGCCTGTTTCTGGCAGGTATGCATTCTGGAAAATATCTCGCAAAAGGGAAATTGTGCTCTGGCGATGGGTTAACTTTTGCGTCATTGCTTCTTATTCTTTTGCCCGTCAGCGCTTTAAAAATAATCAAAAATGATATAGTGAGGTGATATATGAGCATACTGATTGAGGATTTTATGGGACGTATTCTTCTCGATTTGCCTGACGATGCGCTTCGTCGCCTTGAACATCTGAAAGAACGCCGCAAGCTGCCGCGGGCAGCGTTGCTGAGGGAAGCAGTAGAGGAATATCTCGACAGGCAAAATCAGGACGTTGTGCAAAATGCGCTGGGTTTGTGGGGCGATAATGCGGAAGACGGGCTGGAATATGAACGCAAGCTGCGTGAGGAGTGGTAAGCCATGGAAGGACTGGCGGTATTCGACACCAATATCTTAATCGACCTTTTCGGCGGGCATGCGCAGGCAAAGGAAGCGCTGTCTCGTTTTCCCGTTAACCGCGCCATCAGTCTAATGACATGGATTGAAATCATGGTGGGAGCGAAAAAACATAATCAGGAAGCGCGGACCCGCGAGGTGTTGGATACGTTTGAGATCCTGGCTATCTGCTCTGCGGTAGCGGAGCGCAGCGTGTTGCTCCGTCAGCAACATGGGATGAAGTTGCCGGACGCTATCATTCTGGCGACAGCGCAGGTGCATTCGCGTCGGTTAGTGACCCGCAATGTGAAGGATTTCGACGGGCTTAACGGCGTAACCATACCCTATTCGCTACAATAACCCGCCCCCGGTAAGGGGACGGGAAAACGCAGGGAAATTTACTCCCCTTCGCCCGGGAACAGGAACGGGTTGATGGAACTGCGGGCGAAGCCCTCCTGCTCCATGCGCGCGTCCAGCACCAGCGAGGCGAGGTCGTCCGCTACCGGCTCCACTTTCGGGTCCTTTTCCTGATACAGAATTTTCAGGTAGGTGCCGCAGTCGCCGCAGCTTTCCGCTTTTACCGCCGCCTGTTCGCTCTCAAGCGACCAGTAGTTGAGATCGCGGGTTTGCTCGCAGTTGCTGCACTTCACGCGCACCACGTGCCACTCGGTTTCGCACAGGTTGCAGTGCAGGTAGCGCAGCCCCTGGCTTGAGCCGATGTGCACCATGCTGGAGACCGGCATGCTGCCGCAGACCGGGCAGAACTGGCGCTGCTCGCCATACTCGGCGCGCGCTTTGCCCGGAATGAGGCTTGCCATCTGCGACCAGTAAAGCGAAAGCGCCGCCCAGATAAACGGGGCTTTGTCGCTGCCGACGGTGGCGAAGTCTTCGTTGAACAGCGCAGTCGCCATCTCTTCCAGCTCCTGCGAGGAGGCTTTTTCGAGATTCTCGATAACCGCCAGCGCCGGGCCGCTCATCTCCGGCTTCAGCTCGGCAATCAGCGAATGCAGCAGCTTCTGCCAGTGCGCGTCGCGCGGCAGCACATGGATATCCAGCGGCGGCTTGCCCTTCTCGGCGGCCTCTTTAATCCGCGCCGTTAAGTCCATCTGCAGCGGGTGGTCATACAGCACCACTTCCTGCGCGTGGGCGATAAGGGCGGCGAAGCGCAGATAGTCGCCCAGCGGGTTTTTCTCCGCCAGCTCGCGCAGACGTTCAGCGCGGCGGTTATAGAGATTTTTCAGTCTGGGGAACAATAACGGCGGAATCACTTCCGCCGTGCGTTTATCGCTCTTCTCCAGCTGGTCTTGCGGGATGATGCGAATACTCATTCAGTCGATTTTTCCTGTTTACCGCGCACTTCACGGTACCAACGCGGGTGATGTCTCTTCGCCCATGTGGTGGTGACCCAGCCTTCAACCATCGCGGTGATAGTGCCTTTCACCCACAGAGCGGCGTAAATATGCACCATAATAACCACAATTAACGCTACGGCGGCAAATGAATGCAGCAACAGCGCGATGCGGATAACCGGGATTGGGAACGCGGGCGCGAAGTAAGGCCGCCAGATCACGACGCCGCTTGCCAGCAACAGCACGAGCAGAATAATCGCCGCCCAGAAAACGCATTTCTGGCCGAAGTTATAGCGCCCGGTGTCTCCCACTTCCTCGTTGACGACGATCTTACGAATATTCTTCGCCCAAAAGATATCATCCCGATTGATTAGGTTGTGGTGCCAGTAGCGGAAGAACATGATGATGAATGAAGCAAACATCACCACACCCACGAACGGATGCAGAATGCGCGCCAGCTGCGGCGTACCGAGGATGTTCATCAACCAGTTGAAGGAGGGGAAAAAGAACCCCAGCCCGCTCACCGCCGCCAGCACGAAGCAGAAGGCGGTAACCCAGTGGTTGATGCGCTCGGGCGCCGAGTAGCGCACGATGGTGTCACGTTTTCTCATTTGCGCACCTCGTCATCTTTCTTGTCGTGGAGATTGTCTTCATCATCGTCTGCGCGGTTCGGACCTACGCCTACGTAGTGGAAGACGCTCGCGGCGAAGGTCGCCGCAAAGCCGATGGCGGCAAGCGGTTTCCAGATGCCTTTCCAGAACTTCACCGCTTCGCTTATCTGCGGGTTCTCCGGCAGGCCGTGGTAGAGATTCGGCTTGTCGGCGTGATGCAGAACATACATCACGTGCGTGCCGCCAACGCCTGCCGGATCGTACAGACCGGCGTTGTCGTAACCACGGGTCTTCAGTTCCGCCACGCGCTCGCCTGCGAGGTTCTTCATGTCCTCTTTGGAGCCAAAGTGGATGGCGCCGGTCGGACAGGTTTTCACGCACGCCGGCTCCTGGCCCACGGTGACGCGGTCTACGCACAGGGTGCATTTGTAGACGCGGTTGTCTTCCGGGTTCAGGCGCGGGACGTCGAACGGGCAGCCTGCGATGCAGTAGCCGCAGCCGATGCACTGCTCGGACTGGAAGTCGACGATGCCGTTGGCATACTGAATGATAGCGCCTTCCGACGGGCACGCCTTAAGGCAGCCCGGGTCGGCGCAGTGCATGCAGCCATCCTTGCGGATGAGCCATTCGAGTTTGTCGTTCTGCTCCACTTCCGAGAAGCGCATCACGGTCCAGGACTTGGCGGTCAGGTCCGCCGGGTTGTCATACACCCCAACGTTGTGCCCTACCTCGTCACGCAGATCGTTCCACTCCGAACAGGCCACCTGACAGGCTTTACAGCCGATGCAGGTGGTTACGTCGATAAGCTTCGCCACTTCCTGCTGGTGATCCCGCGCCTGAGGCGCGGGGGTGAAACCGTTAGTCGCGGAACGACGGATAATGTCTTGTGATTGATAAGCCATGAGTCGTCTCCGTTACACCTTTTCCACGTTCACCAGGAACGCCTTAAATTCCGGCGTCTGAGTGTTCGCATCGCCCACAAACGGCGTCAGCGTGTTGGCGATAAAGCCTTTCTTCGCCACGCCTTCGTAACCCCAGTGGATAGGAATACCGATGGTATCGACCTCCTTACCGTGGACGTTCAGCGTGCGAATGCGCTTAGTCACCACCGCCTTGGCTTTGATGTAGCCGCGGTTGGAGGAGACTTTCACCGTATCGCCCTGCGCGATGCCGAGCTTGCCGGCCAGCTTCTCGCCGATTTCCACAAACTGCTCCGGCTGCGCAATGGCGTTCAGCAACGCATGCTTGGTCCAGTAGTGGAAGTGCTCCGTCAGGCGGTAAGTCGTACCGACGTACGGGAACTTATCCGACTTGCCCAGCGCTGCCGCATCGTCTTTGAAAATGCGCGCCGCCGGGTTGGAGATAACGTTCGGGTGCAGCGGGTTGGTGCCGATAGGCGTTTCAAACGGCTCGTAGTGCTCCGGGAACGGCCCTTCCGCCATTTTGTCGATGGCGAACAGACGGCCCACGCCCTCCTGCAGCATGATAAACGGCCCGACGTTACTGCCCGGAGGCGCCGTGTTGTAATCCGGAATATCCGCCCCGACCCACTTACCGTTGGCGTAGGTGAGCAGCTGGCGTTTCGGATCCCACGGTTTGCCCTGCGGGTCCGCCGAGGCGCGGTTATAGAGGATGCGGCGGTTCAACGGCCATGCCCATGCCCAGCCCAGCGTATTGCCAAGGCCTGACGGGTCGGCGTTGTCGCGGCGCGCCATCTGGTTGCCGTCCGGCGTCCAGCTGCCGGCGAAGATCCAGCAGCCGCTCGACGTCGTGCCGTCATCGCGCAGGTGCGCGAAGGAGGCGAGCTGATTGCCTTTTTTCGCCAGCACGTTGCCGGTGACCGGGTCGATGATGTCTTCGAGCGCCTTGCCGTTGCTCTCCATCGCCACTTCTTCCGGCGACGGGTTCTCCGGCGTGGAGTAGTTCCAGCTCATGTTCAGCACCGGCTCCGGCGTAGCGCCGCCCTGTTCGGCGTACATCTTGCGCAGGCGCAGGAAGATGCCGGCCAGGATTTCGCCGTCGTTCAGCGCTTCGCCCGGCGCGTCCTGACCTTTCCAGTGCCACTGCAGCCAGCGGCCGGAGTTAACGATAGAACCGTTCTCTTCGGCGAAGCAGGTAGAGGGCAGGCGGAACACTTCGGTCTGAATGCTCGCGGTATCCACGTCGTTCTGCTCGCCGTGGTTTTGCCAGAAGGTCGCTGTTTCGGTGTTGAGCGGGTCGATGGTCACCAGGAACTTCAGCTTCGAGAGCGCAGCGACCACTTTGTTTTTGTTCGGGAACGACGCCACCGGGTTAAAGCCCTGGCAGATATAGCCGTTCACCTTGCCCTGGCTCATCATTTCGAAATACTGCAGGACGTCGTAGCCCTTGTCCCACTTCGGCAGCCAGTCAAAGCCCCAGCTGTTCTCGGCTGTCGCTTTGTCGCCAAAGAAGGCTTTCATCATCGAAACGAAAAATTTCGGGTAGTTGCTCCAGTAGTTAACCTGGCCTTCCTGCAGCGGCTTCGGCGTATTGCCGGCGAGATAGGTCTGAAGATCGGCCTGTTTCTCGCTTGGCAGCGTCATGTAACCTGGCAGGCTCTGCGTCAGCAGGCCGAGGTCGGTCAGACCCTGGATGTTGGAGTGGCCGCGCAGCGCGTTCACGCCGCCGCCCGCCATGCCCATGTTGCCGAGCAGCAGCTGGACCATCGCCATGGTGCGGATGTTCTGCGCGCCGATGGAGTGCTGCGTCCAGCCGAGCGCGTAGAGGAACGACGCGGTTTTATCGTGCGCGCTGGTTTCGGCGATAAGCTCGCAGACTTTCAGGAAGTCTTCTTTCGGCGTACCACAGATATCCGACACGGTTTCCGGCGTGTAGCGGGAAACGTGGGCTTTCAGCATGTTCCACACGCAACGCGGATGGGTGAGGGTGGCGTCGCGTTTCGCGTAGCCGTTCTCATCCAGCTCGTAGTTCCAGGTGGTTTTGTCGTACTTACGGTTTTCCGCGTCATAGCCAGTGAACAGGCCGTCTTCGAAGCCGAAATCTTCACGCACGATCAGGCTGGCGTTGGTGTAGGCCTCGACATATTCGCGGTTAACTTTGTTGTTGGTCATCAGGTACAGCAGGACGCCCGACAGGAAAGCGATGTCGGTGCCGGAACGGATCGGCGTATAGAAATCCGCGACCGATGCCGTACGCGTAAAGCGTGGATCGATAACAATCAGCTTCGCGCCGTTGTGGATTTTGGCTTCCATCGCCCAGCGGAACCCGACCGGATGCGCTTCTGCCGCATTCCCGCCCATCACGACGACAAGGTTGGCGTTTTTAATGTCGACCCAGTGGTTGGTCATCGCACCGCGACCAAATGTTGGAGCAAGACTTGCTACCGTTGGTCCGTGTCAGACACGCGCCTGGTTGTCGACGGCTAACATGCCGAGTGCGCGGGTAAATTTCTGCGATAAATAGCCGGTTTCGTTGCTGGAAGCGGAGGCGCACAGCATACCGGTGGAGAGCCAGCGGTTGACGGTGGTGCCTTCGGCGTTCTGCGCGATGAAGTTGGCGTCGCGGTCTTCTTTCATCAGTTTAGCGATGCGATCGAACGCCTCTTCCCAACTGATGCGCTGGAATTTATCCGAGCCAGGGGCGCGGTATTCCGGGTACTTCAGGCGGCTTTCGGAGTGGATGAAATCCACAAGTCCTGCGCCTTTCGGGCAAAGCGCCCCGCGGTTTACCGGATGGTCCGGGTCGCCTTCGATGTGAAAAATGGAAGATTTCGCGTTTTTCGCGCCGTCGCCTAAGCTGTACATCAACAGCCCACAGCCGACGGAACAGTACGTACAGGTATTACGGGTTTCGCGGGTGCGCAGCAGTTTATACTGCCGTGTCTCCGCCAGCGCGACGCCTGGGGCAAAGCCCAGCGCAGCTGCCGTGGTGCCTGCCATACCGCCAGCGCAGATCTTAAAGAACTGCCTTCTGCTGACCTGCATGGGTCGCTCCTTGTTTCGACATTGTCACTATTGTATTTGTGGATTTTTTATTTTGCGGATGCCCCCGCAAAGGTTCACAATCGTGCTCGTCCCTCCGGTCAGGAAGGGAAGGGAGGCGACAGGATACCATAATGTTGCTAAGGCTGTTCCAGGCGGTTAAATAAAAGTGAATAAGAATCACCCGAAACTGTTACGAAACGTGACCGCGATCACCGCAGCGGCAGAGCGTTCGCTCTGGAAGCGCGGCGATCTGACGCAGGCGCAGCCCGACTGGCTCGCTGAAGAAGTGCCGGTGGCGCTGGTTTATAACGGCATTTCGCACGTGGTCATGATGGCCTCGCCAAAAGACCTTGAGCTTTTCGCCTTAGGTTTCTCTTTATCGGAAGGGATTATCGAATCTTCACAGGAAATCTACGGCATGGATGTGGTGAAAGGCTGTAACGGTATCGAAGTGCAGATAGAGCTCTCCAGCCGCCGCTTTATGGGGCTGAAGGAACGCCGCCGCGCGATGACGGGCCGCACGGGCTGCGGCGTCTGCGGCGTGGAGCAACTTAACGAGATAGGCCGTCCGGTCGCGCCGCTGCCTTTCACGCAAACTTTCCCGCTTTCCCTTCTCGACGACGCGCTGCGCCAGCTAAGCGATTTTCAGCCCGTAGGCCAGCTTACCGGCTGCACGCACGCGGCGGCCTGGATAAACGGTGACGGCGCGGTGCCGGGCGGGCATGAAGATATCGGCCGCCACGTGGCGCTGGACAAGCTGCTGGGCCGTCGGGCGCGGGAAGGGTGGCGCGAGGGTGCGGCGATGGTTTCCAGCCGGGCCAGCTATGAGATGGTGCAGAAATCCGCCATGTGCGGCGTGGAAATTCTGTTTGCCGTTTCCGCCGCCACCACGCTTGCCGTTGACGTAGCCGAGCGCTGCAACCTGACGCTGGTGGGCTTTGCCAAACCGGGAAGGGCGACTATTTATACCCACCCACAGCGGCTTATCTAGCATTCAAAAATTTTGACTTATTACGGCAAATCCTTCCGCTTTTTGTTCAGCGAGTACAGGTCTACTATTACTCACATCGAAGGCCAGTCGCCTTCTCCCTGAACAAACTGACTGAAGGATTTACACCATGAACACTATCAAAACTTTTGTTGCTGTTGTCGCGTTATCTTCCGCTTTCGGCGCTTTCGCTTCTCAGACCGTGACCGCGACCGACACCACGCTTTCCGGCGCTGAAGCGCAAATCGCCGCCAAAGCCAAAGATGCCGGCGCGTCTTACCGCATCACCGAAGCGTTCAGCGGCAACCAGGTTCACATGACCGCTGAACTGAGCAAATAAGCAAAAACTGTCGAAAGAGCGCCTGCGGGCGCTTTTTTAGTTTATGCCCGCCAGACGCAGCAGCGCAGTGACCACTGCCGCCGCGATAATCACCACAATCAACGGCGCTTTACGCCAGGCCAGAAACAGCGCAAACGCCACCCCCAGCACCCGCGCCATACCCGCGAACGTTTCCCCTTCGTAAAAGGTGGCCGCCAGCGCCACGGCGAATAACAACGTCGTGGCGGCATCGGAGAGCAGCGCCTGAGCGCGTTCAGAGAGCGCGAGCTTGTTGCCAAGCCTGGCGCCGCCAAAGCGCATCAGATAAGTGCCGACAGAGAGCACGGCGATCCCGGTAAGAATGAACCCTGTGCTGGCCATTATCTCTTCCTCGTCAGTAAACCGGCTAAAGAGAGCAGCACCGGCAGCCCCACTGGCGCAAACGGCACGGCGGCAAGCGAGATTGCCGCGCCGCTGCCGGCGCGGATAAGCGTGGTTTTTTTCTTCAGCGCAGGCAACACCAGCGCCAGCAGAATCGCCGGGAAGACCGCATCCAGGCCAATAGTTTCCGGCGCGGGCAGCAGCTTGCCTACGGCAACGCCGATAACGACCCCAAGCGGCCAGAAGAGCGCGACGCCAAGCCCGCACAGCCAGTAGGCGGCTTTGCGGGTTTCCGGGGTGGATTGCGATAAACCGAACACCACGCTTTCGTCATTCATAATATGCGAGCCCAGCAGCCGGGCTGCGCCCTGACCCACCAGGTCGCGTACCGTTATGCCGAACGGCAAATGGCGCGCATTCACCAGCAAACCCGCCGCCGCGGCCGCCAGCGGACTGCCGCCGCTCGCCACAATGCCGATAAAAATGAATTCCGACGCGCCCGCCAGCACGGTGAGGGATAACAATAGCGGCACCCACAGCGCAAAACCGTACGCCATCGCCAGCGTACCGTAGGAAACGCCAACCACGCCGACCGCCAGACAGACCAGCAAAATAGCCCTTATAATGTCGCCTTTCAGGCACGAGAAGCGATGTATCAACATACTTTTTTCAGCCATAATGAACGAATGACCATTATAATGAACATCTCAGGTTCGTTTTTCAAGGCGAACGATTGTTCTTTTTAACGAACACTGGAGCATGACATGACGCAGCCGATAAGCGTAATCGCCAAAAGCCTGGTGCGCGAGCGAACCCGCGCCGGGCTTTCGCTGGCGGAAGTAGCCCGCCGCGCGGGCATCGCCAAATCGACCCTTTCCCAGCTTGAAAGCGGCAACGGCAACCCCAGCCTTGAAACGCTCTGGGCGCTGTGCGTGGCGCTGGATATTCCCTTTGCGCGATTGATGGAGCCGCAGAGTGCGAAAACGCAGGTGATCCGCCGTGGCGAAGGGCCTGCGGTTGCCGCGGAGCTGGCGGAATATAAAGCGATTCTGCTCGCCACCTGCCCGCCGGGAGCGCGGCGCGATATCTATCTGCTGTTGACCCAGCCGGGCGGCGAACGGCTTTCGCATCCGCATCCCGCCGGTTCCGTTGAGCATATTATCGTGACGCGCGGCCGGGCGTTGGTGGGGCTGACCGATGCGCCGGAAGAACTGAGCGCCGGGGATTACATCTGTTATCCGGCCGATCAGGCGCATATTTTCCGCGCGCTGGAGCCGGACACCGAGGCGATTTTAGTGGCGGAGCAGAATTGATCTTCTTAATTCAAAAATTTTGATTTATTACGGCAAATCCTTCCGCTTTTTGTTCAGCGAGTACAGGTCTACTATTACTCACATCGAAGGCAAACGGCCTTCTCCCTGAACAAACTGACTGAAGGATTTACACCATGAACACTATCAAAACTTTTGTTGCTGTTGTCGCACTCTCTTCCGCTTTCGGCGCTTTCGCTTCACAGACCGTGACCGCAACCGACACCACGCTTTCCGGCGCGGAAGCGCAAATCGCCGCCAAAGCCAAAGATGCCGGCGCGTCTTATCGCATCACCGAAGCGTTCAGCGGCAATCAGGTTCACATGACCGCCGAACTGAGCAAATAAGCGAAAATCTGTCGAAAGAGCGCCTGCGGGCGCTTTTTTTGTTTTATGGACTCCATAAAGACGATAGGCGAAACTAACCGGGTTTTCATCACGGACGCGCAATCGTATGTCGCTTAAAGCCATCGCCAAAGAACTCGGACTTTCTGTAACCACCGTCAGCCGCGCGCTGAACGGCTATGACGATGTCTCAAAAGAGACCCGGGGCCGTGTGGAGGCTGAGGCGCAGCGGCGCGGCTACCGGCCCAACACCTTCGCCCGACGCCTGAAGATGGGCAAAATCGACGCCGTGGGGCTGGTTTTTCCGGTGCATCCGGCGCCGCTTAATAACAGCGTCTTCATGGAGATGGTGGGGGAGATAAGCCGCGAGCTGGCGCAGCACGAAGTGGATTTGCTGCTTATCGCCGATGACGACCTCGCTGACAGCCACAGCTATATGCGGCTGGTGCAAAGCCGCCGCGTGGACGCGCTTATCGTGGCGCACACGCTGGATGACGACCCGCGTTTGCAGGAGCTCCAGTCAGCCCACTTCCCCTTTTTAGCGCTGGGCCGCAGTCGGCTTTCCCGTCCTTACGCCTGGTTTGATTTCGACAACTATGCCGGCACTTATCAGGCCACGCAGCGGTTGATGTCCCTTGGCCACCGGCGCATCGCCATGCTTGGCGAAAATAACACCCAGGCTTTTATCACCCAGCGCCGTGAAGGCTGGCGCGACGCTCTGCGAAGCCGTCAGCTCGATGAAAGCGGGCTGCGAATGCTGCCGCCCACCCGTCGCGCGGGCTATAAAGCCACGCTCGATCTGCTGGCGCTGCCTGCGCCGCCCACGGCTATCATCACCGACTGCAACTCGCTCGGCGACGGCGCGGCGATGGCGCTGCAAACGCGCAACCGCCTGCATGGCGAGAACGCGGTTTCGCTGGTGGTTTACGACGGCCTGCCGCCGGACAGCATTGTGGAAACCGACGTAGCAGCGGTTATCCAGTCTACCCGCGAAGGCGTTGGCCGCCAGATAGCCGATATGGTCCAGCGCCTTATCGCCGGCGAGCCGCCAGAACGGCTCCAGGTGCTCTGGCAGCCCGATTTCCTTCCCGGCTCCACCCTGCATGCTCCGGCATGAGTTCATACGGCGTTAACCCGTAAAACCCCGACGCGATCACATATCCGAAACGTTTTGGTTGGCACCCGAAACGTTTCGGATCAACAGTAAAAGCATACCTGAACCCGGAGATGCTTTATGGAAACGAACTTCCACCGCCTGACCAGCGCCGTTACCGATATTGTTGTTAAAACGCAGCCGTTTGCAGAAATTGTTTACTGGGGGCCGCATCTTGCCCACTTTTCGCCGCAGGATTGCGACAGTTTGTTGCGTCCGGTGGCTAACGGGCGTCTTGACGTCGATTCGCCCGTCACGCTGATGGCGGAGCTGGGCCACGGGCTTTTCGGCTCGCCGGGCATTGAAGGGCACCGCAACGGGCTGGATGGCTCGCCGGTGTTCGCCACCGTGGAGGTCCGCCAGCAGGGCGAGACGCTGATAATTTTCAGTGAAGACGCCAGCGCAGGCCTGCGGCTGCAAAGCGAACTGACGCTGACGACAAGCGGCGTGCTGAAAGTGCGTCACGGCCTGACCAACCTGCGCGCCGGCGCCTGGCAAGTTAACCGGTTCGCCGTCACGCTGCCGGTAGCGGAGCGCGCCTTTGAGGTGATGGCCTTTCATGGCCGCTGGATCCGCGAGTTCCAGCCGCACCGCGTCACGCTAAGCCACGACGGTTTCGTGCTGGAAAACCGACGCGGGCGCACCTCTCACGAGCATTTCCCGGCGCTGATCGCCGGGACGCAGAGCTTCGGCGAGCAGCACGGCGAGGTGTGGGGCGTGCATCTCGGCTGGAGCGGCAACCACCGGCTGAAGTGCGAAGTGAAAACCGACGGCCGCCGCTACCTGCAGGCCGAAGCGCTCTATCTGCCGGGCGAAATCGCGCTGGAAGAGGGCGAAACCCTGCACACGCCGTGGCTTTACGCCAGCCACTCGACGCACGGGCTGAACGGCATGAGCCAGCAGTTCCACCGTTTTCTGCGCGACGAAGTTATTCGCTTTCCTGACAGCAAGCCGCGCCCGGTGCACCTCAACACCTGGGAGGGGATTTACTTCGATCATCAGCCTGAATACATCATGCAGATGGCGACCCAGGCCGCGTCGCTTGGCGTAGAGCGCTTTATCATCGACGACGGCTGGTTTAAAGGCCGCAACGACGACCACGCGGCGCTTGGCGACTGGTATCTCGACGAGCAGAAATACCCGAACGGGCTAATGCCGGTGATCAACCACGTTAAAGCGCTGGGTATGGAGTTCGGCATCTGGGTAGAGCCGGAGATGATAAACCCTGATTCCGACCTTTACCGGGCGCACCCGGACTGGGTGCTGGCGCTGCCGGGCTACCCGAAAACCACCGGACGCCACCAGTGGGTGCTCAACCTGAACATCCCCGACGCGTTTGACTACCTGCTGGCGCGCATGAGCTGGCTGCTCGGCGAGCACCCGGTGGATTATGTGAAATGGGATATGAACCGCGAGCTGGTGCAGCCGGGGCACGAGGGCCGGGCGGCGGCGGATGCGCAGACGCGCCAGTTCTACCGCCTGCTTGATACGCTGCGCAACCGCTTCCCGCATATCGAGTTTGAGTCCTGCGCCTCCGGCGGCGGACGCATCGATTACGAAGTGCTGGCCCGCAGCCACCGCTTCTGGGCCTCGGATAACAACGATGCACTGGAGCGCAGCGCCATTCAGCGCGGCATGAGCTATTTCTTCCCGCCGGAGGTGATGGGCGCGCACATCGGCAACCGCCGCTGCCATGCGACCTTCCGCCAGCACAGCATTGAATTTCGCGGCCTTACCGCGCTGTTCGGCCATATGGGGCTGGAGCTGGACCCGGTCACGGCGGATGCCGAAGAGCAGGCGGGCTACCAGCGCTACGCTGCGCTTTATAAACAGTGGCGCGAGCTTATCCATACCGGCGACCTGTGGCGCGTGGAGATGCCGGAGGCGTCCACCCAGGCGCAGGGCGTGGTCAGTCAGGACAAGCGACAGGGGCTGTTCCTGGTCAGCCAGTTGACGATGCCGGATTACACCCTGCCGGGCGCGCTTCGCGTGCCGGGGCTTGCGCCGGACGCGCGTTATCAGGTGCGGCTGGTGGATCACCCGAATATCGCTATTACCGGCGAAGGAGGACATACCATGCGCAAGCTGCCAGGCTGGATGAACGAGCCGCTGAGCGCGACGGGGGAATGGCTGGCGCAGGCAGGGTTGCAGCTGCCGGTGCTCGACCCGGAAAGCGCCATTCTGATTGCTTTTGAACGCGTGTGATGGTGGAGGCGCCGCCCGCGCGGCGCCGTGATGGTGTGCCTTTCGAGGATAACGATAATGACGACAACCGCCTGTACCTACAAAAACAACCCTAATTTCTGGATCTTCGGCCTCTTTTTCTTTTTCTATTTTTTCATTATGGCCACCTGCTTTCCGTTCCTGCCCATCTGGCTTTCGGACGTCATTGGCCTGAATAAAACCGATACCGGCATTGTCTTCTCCTGCATGTCGCTGTTCGCTATCGCCTTTCAGCCGGTGCTGGGCGTGATTTCCGACAAGCTGGGGCTGAAAAAACACCTGTTGTGGATTATCACCACCTTGCTGGTGCTGTTCGCGCCTTTCTTCCTGTGGGTGTTTGGGCCGCTGCTGAAGGCGAATATCTGGCTCGGCGCGCTGGCGGGCGGACTGTACATCGGCTTTTGTTTCTCCGCCGGCGCCGGGGCGATTGAGGCGTATATCGAGCGCGTGAGTCGCAGCAGCGCGTTTGAGTACGGCAAAGCGCGCATGTTCGGCTGCCTTGGCTGGGGGCTGTGCGCCTCGACGGCGGGCATGCTGTTTAACGTCAACCCGGCGATGGTCTTCTGGATGGGCTCCGGCGCGGCGCTCATCCTGATGGCGCTGCTGCTTATCGCCCGTCCGCGCGCCAACCCTAACGCCCAGGTGATGAACGCGCTCGGCGCCAACCAGCCGCAGGTGACGGCGAAGATGGCGCTGGGCCTGTTTCGCCTGCCGAAGCTGTGGATGTTTATTCTGTATGTGATAGGCGTGGCCTGCGTATACGACGTTTTCGACCAGCAGTTCGCCACCTTTTTTAAATCGTTCTTTCCCACGCCGCAGGCGGGAACCCAGGCGTTCGGCTTCGCCACGACGGCGGGCGAGATGTGCAACGCCATCATCATGTTCTGCTCGCCATGGATAATTAACCGCATCGGCGCGAAAAACACGCTGCTGATCGCAGGCGCCATTATGGCGACGCGCATCATAGGCTCGGCGTTCGCCACCACCGTTTATGAAGTTATCGCGCTGAAGATGCTGCACGCGCTCGAGGTGCCGTTCCTGCTGGTGGGCGCGTTTAAGTATATTACTGGCGTGTTCGACACCCGCCTGTCGGCCACCATCTACCTGATTGGCTTCCAGTTCGCCAAGCAAATGGCGGCGATTTTCCTCTCCGCCTTCGCCGGCAATATGTATGACCGGATAGGTTTCCAGGACACCTATCTGATTCTCGGCAGCATCGTGCTTGGGATCACGGTCGTTTCCGCGTTTACCCTCTCAAACCACCGGCCAGGGGTGGCGTTAAAAGAGACGGTGAAGGCGTAAGGCGTTAGTAAAGCGCAACCAGCCCGCATCAGCGGGCTTATTGCTCATCGCGACGTTGCACAGAAATTCAGCAAGCGATACTATTTGTAAGAATAATTCTTACAAAAGGTGGCATATATGGCGCGCACCATGACGGTAGATTTAGGCGATGAGTTGCGTGATTTTGTCGAATCGCTGATTGCCGCGGGAGATTATCGTACCCAAAGTGAGGTGATTCGGGATTCATTGCGTTTATTGCGTGAAAAGCAGGCTGGTTCTCGTCTTGCTCAACTTCGCGAGCAGCTTGCTGAAGGCGTAAACAGCGGCGAACCACAGGAATGGAAGCAGGATGCTTTCCTTGATTATCTTAAAGCCAGGGTTCGGCGTAATAATGAAGAAGCGGATTAAATTAACGCCAAAAGCGCATAAAGACATGGCAGCCATAGGGTTATACGGTTTTGAGCGCTCTGGCGTGGCGCAAGCCGACAGCTATATAAAGCGTCTGTCGACCATGTTTGAGAATGTGGCCCGATATCAAATGGCATCAGACGAAAGGAATTGGGTTCTGGAATCTATTCTCAGGTTTGCGCCAGCCATGTTCTGTTTTTTACCCCGCAACCGGAAGCTATCGTTATTATTCGCGTCTTGCATCATTCCCAGGATGTGCTCAGTCACTTAGGGGCATAAAGGCCGCATCCGCAATAAAAAGCCCGCATCAGCGGGCTTTTTGCGTCTCACTCCAGGTAAAACACCTCTTTCAGCTCCCGGCTGACCGGACTGTTGTCCGGGTTGGCTGGCATAATCTCCCGCATATGTTTCCACCAGCGCTGGCAGACGTCGGTATCCGCCACGGCGTTCCAGCGCGCTTCGCTCTCGATTTCCACGGTGGCGAACAGCAGGTTGCGCTCAGCGTCGAGGTAAATCGCGTAGTGATGCGCGCCGTGCTGTTTAAGCACCGCCTCCAGCTCCGGCCAGATGGGCGAGTGGCGGCGCTGATACTCTTCATGAGCGCCGGGGTTGACCTGCATGACAAACGCTTTGCGGATCATAACGCCTCCAGATAAAGCTCGCGCACCTCTTCGCGGGTCGCGCGGCGTGGGTTACAGGGCGCGCACGGGTCCGCCAGCGCCTTATCAAGCCAGCCTTCGATATCCGCTTTGGTCACGCCAAGCTTACTGAAGCCGGAAGGGATGCCGACGCGGGCGGAAAGGGCGCGAATAGCGGCAATCGCCTGCTGGCTCGCCTGCTCGTCGCTCATGCCCTGGATATTGACGCCCATCGCCTGCGCCACGCGGGCGAAGCGCGCCACCGCGCTCGGGCGGTTAAAGTTTTCGATGACAGGCAGCAGGATGGCATTGCAGACGCCGTGCGGCAGGTTATGCGTCGCGCCAGGCTGGTGGGCCAGCGCGTGCACCAGCCCTAAGCCCGCGCTGTTAAAGGCCATGCCCGCCAGATACTGGCCGTAGGCCATCATTTCACGCGCTTCGAGGTTATGACCGTCATCCACCGCTTTCGGCAGCCACTGGCTAATCAGGCGAATCGCTTCCAGCGCGTTGGCGTCGGTCAACGGGTGCGCGCCCACGGAAACATACGCCTCCACTGCATGGGTCAGCGCGTCCATGCCGGTGGCGGCGGTTACCGCGGCGGGAATATCCAGCATGACGCTTGCGTCATCCACGGCGATATCGGGAATAATGTTCGGGTCGATAATCACCTCTTTTACCTGGCGTTCGGCATTGATGATTACCGCGTTGCTGGTCATTTCGGCGGCGGTGCCCGCCGTGGTGTTGATGGCGACCAGCGGCACGCCGGCATGGGTCACTTTGCCGATGCCGGAATAATTCGTTGAAGGGCCGGGGTTGGCGGTCAGAATTTTAATCGCCTTGGCGGTGTCTATCGGGCTGCCGCCGCCAAAGGCTATCAGGTAATCGCATTCGGCGTTCCGGTAAGCGTCGTAACCCTGCTGCACCAGCGCCTCGGTGGGGTTGGGGAAAACCGCGTCGAACAGTTCATAAGAGAGTTGATGCGCATCCAGCGCGGCGAAAAGGCTATCCAGCAGGCCCAGTTTCACCAGGTGCCCGTCGGTGACAATTAGCGCCTTGCCCCACGACTTGCCCGCCACCAGTTTCACCATGTCGCCAATAGCGCCTGCGCCATGCAGGCTGATTTTCGGTAACGCCAGCATAAAGCTCATGATACTTCTCCTTAACGTTGATTTTGGGAAATCGGTTCCCCTCTCCCTGCGCCCCTGGGTTAAAGGCGGGTGGCGCTTCGCTGACCCGCCTTACGCTTGCCGCACTGGCCGGGTGAGGAGTTAAATGCGTCTTCGCGCTATCAGGCGGCGGGTGATGATCGGCAGCGTTATCACCGCAATCAGCATCAGGCCGACGATAATCGACATCACAATGCCCGGCACGTTGAGCAGGCTCAGGCCAAAGGTCAAAAGCCCCATCAGGAAGGCGGCGATAATCACGCCCCCCATGCTGCCCGAGCCGCCAAGAATATTGACGCCGCCCAGCACCGCCATGGTCACCACGCTAAGCTCCCAGCCGAGCGCGATGGTCGGGCGCGTGCTGCCGAGCCGTGATGTCAACAGCACCGCCGCAAGCCCGGCCATCAGCCCCACCAGCGCGAAGAGGATAAGGTTATGGCGCTTGACGTTAATGCCGGAAAACCAGGCGCCGGTCGGGTTGTTGCCGATGGCGTAGGTGCGGCGGCCAAAGTTGGTTTTATGCAGCAGGAACCAGAAAACGGCGGCCAGCAACAGGAAGAGCGCAAATTCAAACGACAGCGCGCCCCAGAGATACCCCTGGCCGAACCAGGCGAAGCTCTCCGGGTAGTGGTTCAGCGCCTGGTCGCCCAGCAGAATGTACGTAATGCCGCGATACAGACTCATGGTGCCGATGGTGATGACAATCGACGAGAGGTTAAAGCGCGTCACCAGCACGCCGTTAAACAGCCCGCACAGCAACCCCACGGCAAGCCCCACGCCGACCAGCAGCAGCGTGTCCATGCCCGCCTGGGCGCAAAAGCCCATCACCGTGGAGCTGAGCGCCATGGTGGACGCGACGGAAAGGTCAATTTCGCGCGCGATAATCAGCATCGCCATCGGCAGCACGATGATCGCCTTTTCGGTGAAGTTGAAGGTGGCGTCGGAGAGGTTCCAGATATTAAGAAAGTAGGGCGACGCCAGCGCGTTACCGATAAAAACCAGCAGCGTTACCGCCAGCAGAAAACCCTCCCACCCCAGCAGGCGGCGAAAGAATGACGGCGCGGCGGCAGGGGAAGCCGTCGGCGCAGAGATAAGGATCTTACTCATGGTTTCACCGCCTCTTTTTGACGAGAAAGCGCGACGTCGCGCAGGATGAGCCGTCCTTTGCGTTTATTGCTGCGCTCGTTGAGCAAGACAGCGATAACAATCACCAGGCCTGAGATGGCCATCTGCCAGAAAGGCGAGACGCCGATTACCGGCAGCGCGTTGTTAATTACGCCAAGGAACAACGCGCCGAACAGGCAGCCCATCACCCGGCCGATGCCGCCCATGGTGCTGATGCCGCCGATGACGCAGGCGGCGACCACCTGCAACTCAAAGCCGTTCGCCACATCCACATAGGCGACGGCGAAGCGTGAGATCCACAGATAGCCGCAGAACCCCGCCAGCGCGCCGGAAAGGCAAAAGCTGACGAACTGCATTTTCCCGGCGTTAATGCCGGTATAGTAGGCCGCCGTGGCGTTGCCGCCTGCGGTGTAAAGCGCCCGCCCGGTGCGGCTGTAGCGCAGGAAATAGCTCACCAGAATGAGCGCGGCGATAGCGCACCAGCCCAGCAGCGGCAGCCCCAGCACCGGCGTGCGTGGCAGGCCGAGAAAATCCGGGCTCATCTGGTGAGCGTTGATCCAGCCGCCGTCGGAGAGCAGAAAGATAATCCCGCGATAAATGCTCATGGTGCCGAGCGTTACCACAATCGCCGGAATGCCGAGCTTCCAGACCAGCAGGCCGTTGATTATCCCCATCATTAAGCCAAGCCCGGTAGCGAGCAGCAGCAAAGCCCAGACCGGGATAGCCGGATAGTGGAAATTCAGCAGGGCGACGATCATGCCGGTGAGCGCCAGGTTGGCGGCCATCGAGAGATCGATGCCTTTGGTGAGCAGCACCATCATCTGCCCGAGGGCGAGGATTATCAGAATGGCGGTGTCGTTAAACATCTCCAGCAGGTTCGCCGGGCGCAAAAACGACGGCACGCGGCTGCCGATGACCAGCAGCATCAGCACAATCACCAGCCCGAGCAGCGCCTCGCGGTGCCTGAGTAATTTCTGCATCATCATGCCGCCTCCTGACCCGCGCCGCTGGCGGCGCTGACAATGTTCTCGGCGGTGGCTTTGCCCGCGCCGTATTCCGCCGCCATCAGCCCTTCGTGCATCACGATGATGCGGTCCGCCATGCCCATCACTTCCGGCAGCTCGGACGAGACCATAATCACCGCCAGCCCCTGGCTTACCAGCTCCGACATAAACTGATGCACCGCGGCTTTGGAGCCGATGTCGATGCCTTTGGTGGGCTCATCCAGAATGATGACGGTGGGCTGGGTGGCGAGCCATTTGCCAATGACCACCTTTTGCTGGTTGCCGCCAGAGAGCGTCTCCACCGGCTGACGCCAGCTGAAGGCTTTAACCTGCAAGCGGCGAGCGTACTCTTCGGCAAGCTGCCACTCGCGGTCGTCATGCAGAATGCCGTTGGGGTTCAGCCGCTTAAGCTGCGGCAGGCTAATGTTCTGGCTGATAGGCAGCTCGATAATCGCCCCCTGTTTCTGGCGCTCTTCCGGCACGTAGACAATGCCCGCTTCGATGGCGTCCGCCGGCTGGCGGAACTGCGCCGTTTTGCCGTTAAGGATGATTTCGCCGCTGGCAGGGCGCGTCACCCCGCACAGCGCCTGCATAAGCTCGGTGCGTCCGGCGCCCACCAGCCCGTAGAAGCCGAGGATTTCGCCTTTGCGCAGCGAAAAGCTGATATGGGCAAACTCCGTCGGATGGCAAAGGTCTTTGACCTCCAGCACCGTTTCGCCCGGTTCGCAGGCCACTTTCGGGTAGGTTTGCGTGATGGCGCGCCCTACCATCATCGCCACCATTTTCTCTTCGGTGATGCCGGCAATGTCGCCTGCGCTGACAAACGCGCCGTCGCGCAGAATGGTGTAGTGGTCCGCCAGTTCGAAAATTTCATCGAACTTGTGCGAGATAAACAGGATGGCTTTGCCTTCCTGCTTCAGGCGCTCGACAATCTGATAAAACTCCAGGATCTCATGCTGGGAGAGGGCGGCGGTGGGCTCATCCAGAATCACCACCTGCGCGTCGAAAGAGAGCGTCCGGGCAATCGCCACCATATGCCGCTGGGCGATGCTTAAGGTTTTCAGCACCGCGCGCGGGTCGATATTCACCTCAAGGCGCCGCAGGATATCGCGCGCCTGCTGGTGCATGGCGGCCCAGTCGAGCTTTTTAAATAGCCCGCGATACAGGTAGTGGCCGACGAAAATGTTCTCCGTCACGGTGAGTTCGTCAAACAGCACCGTTTCCTGATGGATGGCGGTGATGCCGACCTTGTGCGCCGCTTCCGGGTTGGGCAGGCTGATGGGAATCGCTTTGTAGAGCAGTTCGCCCGCGTCCGGCTGGTAAATGCCGGTCATCACTTTGACCAGCGTGGATTTGCCCGCGCCGTTTTCGCCAATCAGCGCCGTCACGCGACCGGGCCAGAGATCGAGCTGTACGTTCTCAAGCGCACGCACCCCAGGGAAAACCTTGGTGATGCCCTTAAGCGACAGCAGAGGGGTGGATGCCGTCATGCTGATGCTCCTTTTTTCTGAGCGACCGTAGCAGCGGCGTTGTTCGCCAGTGCGTCTACGGTCAGGAGATTGCAGGGTGGGTAAGCGACGCGCCACCCACCGTTCAGTGGCCTTGTTCGGCCGTACCGACTCAGAAAATCTTCGAGAACTTATCAATATTGCTGGCATCGTAGACGAACGGCTCCGCCATCGCCCCGTTGCCTTCGGCATCGAGCTTCACTTTGCCGAGCTTGCCCATGCTCGCTTCGGTTTTGGTCGCCGACCCTTTCACCAGGTCGTCCGCCAGATAGGTCGCCGCATAGCCCAGATCGATAGGGTTCCAGATGGCGAAGCTTTTCGACGCGCCCGATTTCACCGCCCCGGCCATTTCAGACGGCAGCCCCAGGCCCGTCACGTAGACCTGGCCGATTTTGCCCTGGTCTTTCACCGCCTGCGCCGCCGCCACAATCCCCACCGAGGAGGGAGAGACGATCACTTTCAGGTTGGGGTAAGACTTCAGCAACCCCACCGCTTCGCGGTAGCTTTTATCAGAAAGGTCGTCGCCATAGGCCACCGTCACCAGGTTGACCGACGGGTAGTTCGGCAGCACCTTTTTCATCTCGGCAATCCAGGTGTTCTGGTTAGTCGAGGTGGGGGTGGCGCTTAAAATCGCCACGTCGCCTTTTTCGACATTCAGCGCTTTCAGCGCGTCGGCGGCGAGCCTGACGTTGGTTTCGCCAATCAGCGCGTTGTTGGAGGGGTTGAGGTGGATCTGGCGGCCCTCTTTCGCCACGCCGGAATCCCAGGAGACGACCTTAATGCCGCGCTGCATCGCTTTTTTCAGCACCGGCACCACGGCGTCGGGATCGTTGGCGGAGATGGCGATCGCGTCCACGCCCTGGGCGATTAGCCCGTTGAGCACCTCGATCTGCGCTTCGGCGGTGGTGGTGGTAGGGCCGGTGTAAATGACTTTTACATCTCCCAGCTCTTTAGCGGCTTCCTGAGCCCCTACGTTCGCTGCTTCGAAAAACCCGTTGCCGAGCGATTTCGCCACCAGGGCGATTTTCACTTCGGCCAGGGCGGAACCGGACAACGCCAGAGTGGCAACGGTGAGTGTACAACCTAAAATCGCTTTTATTTTCATTTGCTTGTACTCCACGTAGTGACGCAGTTTGCAGGTAGAGAGGTTTCACGATCGCTGCAGGCCGCCATAAGGCGACCTGAGCGTCGGGCGATGTTGTTATTTAAAGTGCAATGGCGCCGGCATGCGGGGTAACGCCGAAACGTTCCCCCAGCGCAATTAATTCTTCACGGGTAATGGTCTGTTTCATACCCCCCATAGCGATGACTTTGACCAGGATTTCCGCTGACTTTTCCGCGGTGTCGATAAGGCCGAAGGCGTCATCCAGCGTCGGGCCGGTGCCGAAAATGCCGTGGTGCGGCCACAGCACTAGCGTGTGGGTTTTCATCTGTTCCGAGGTGGCGGTGCCGATGCCGTCGGTGCCCGGCACCATCCACGGCACGATGCCGACGCCGTCGGGGAAGACCACCAGGCACTCGGTGCTGCCTTCCCACAGCATGCGGGTGAAGCGTGCTTCATTAAGCTCCAGCACGAAACTCAGGGCGATAAGGTTGGTGGCGTGGCAGTGCATGATCACCCGGTCTTTGCCGCCGGAAACCGCCTTGCGCACCGCGTGCGACTGGAAGTGCGAAGCGAGCTCCGAGGTCGGCAGGCCGCCGTTGGTCAGCCCCCAGTGGATGTGATAGGCCATGCCGTCGTCGGTGATTTGCAGCAGCACCAGCGTGTCCGCCGGGTCGAGCTGCACGTTACGGAAAAATTTCCCCGAGCCGGTGACCAGGAACCAGCAGCCCGCCAGCTCCGTGCGGGGGTCGCTCAGCTCCACGCAGCGCGGCTGCGGGTAAAACTCGTTGCGATAAGGCTCCACGTCGGCGGCGTCCAGGCGCAGGCTCACGTTGCCGCCGTTACGCTCGTCCCAGCCCTTCAGCCACATATCGCTGGTGGCTTTCACCATACCCTGTACGAACCAGGAAGAAAGAATGCGTTGCATGAGTGCTCCTTAGCGCTTGCTTAAGACGTGTTGTTCATAGTGACGGACGGCGGTAAGCCAGGCGGCGTCGGCCGGGGCGTCGTGCTGCTGGCAGTACATCTCCCAGACCGCCTGCCAGGGCAGCGATTTTTGCTCTTCCAGCAGCGCCAGGCGGCCGGTGTAGTCGCCTTCCCGCTCCAGCTGGCGCAACAGGGCGGTGGGTTCCAGTAGCGCGCGCAGCAGCGCTTTTTTCATGTTGCGGGTGCCAATCACCCAGGCGGCGATGCGGTTGATGGAGGCGTCGAAGAAATCCAGGCCGATGTGCACGCGGTCGAAGAGGTCGTGGCGGATAATTTCGCTGGCGATGGCCTGGGTTTCGTCATCCAGCAGCACGACGTGATCGCTGTCCCAGCGCACCGGGCGGCTGACGTGCAAAAGCAGGCGCGGCACATAGAGCATCGCGCTGGAGATTTTGTCGGAGATAACTTCAGTCGGGTGGAAGTGCCCGGCATCCAGGCAAAGTGCGGTCTGGCGGCTGGCGGCGTAACCCAGACAGAACTCGTTGGAGCCGACGGTATAGCTTTCCGCGCCGATGCCGAACAGCTTGCTCTCCACGGCGTCAATATGGTGCGCCGGGTTAAGCTTTTCGCTAATTACCTCATCCAGCGCCGACAGCAAGCGTTGACGCGGCGCCAGACGGTCCACCGGCATATCCTTCATGCCGTCCGGGATCCAGATATTCATCACCGACGGGGTGCCGAGCTGCTCGCCGAAATACGCGGAAACGCGGCGGCTCGCCTGGCAGTGCTCAATCCAGAACTGACGGATTTCCGGGTTGGCGTGCGAAAGGGTAAAGCCGTCGGCGCTCAGCGGGTGCGAAAAGCAGGAGGGGTTGAAGTCGAGCCCCAGCTGCTGTTTTCTCGCCCATGCGACCCAGTTTTCAAAGTGCTGCGGCTTGATCTCGTTGCGCGCCACCGGGGCGTCGGCTTCCCGATAAATAGCGTGCAGATTAAGGCGCTTCGGCCCCGGGATCAGACGCATCGCCTGTTCGAGGTCGGCGCGCAGTTCATCGGCGTTGCGCGCTCTGCCCGGGTAGTTGCCGGTGGCCTGAATGCCGCCGGTCAGCCCGCCCTGCGGGTTCTCAAACCCGGCGACGTCATCGCCTTGCCAGCAGTGCATGGAGACCGGCAGGCGGTCGAGCTGGCGCAGCGCCTCGTCGGCGTCAACCCCGACGGCGGCGAAGCGCTGTTTCGCCAGTTCCCAGGCCTGATGAATGTGAGTGGTCATGCGCAAAGCTCCTTACGTGTTTTTGGGTTGTGCTGAAACTGCGCAACGAAGCGGGCAATTTCGCTGTCTGTGCGGGGAAGAAACGCCTCCTGCGGGTGGCTGGCGACGATGAGCCGGCGGAAATCGTCCACGTCCGCTATCTCATCAAGCGCCATCAGCTGGCAGCCGATGTTGCCAAGGGTGGAGGCTTCCACCGGCCCGGCGGCGACCGGGATGCCGCAGGCGTCGGCGCAAAGCTGATTTAAAAAACGGTTCTGGCTGCCGCCGCCCACGATATGCAGACGGGTAAAGGGCTTGCCGCGAAGCTGCGCCAGTTCCTGCAAGACCTGCGCATACAGCAGCGCCAGGCTGTCGAAGATGCAGCGCGCCAGCTCCGCCGCGCTTTGCGGGACGGGCTGGCCGCTTTCCCGGCAGGCGGCCTGAATTTCATCGCTCATGCTCTGTGGATTGATAAAGCGGTCGTCGTTGGGGTTAATCACAAACCGACAGGCGGGAAGCTGCTGCGCCTGCTGGATAAGCCCCGGCAGGTCGCTCACGTTTTGTTCTTTGGTTACGCGTTGCAACAGCCACAGCCCCATAATGTTTTTCAGCACGCGGTAGCGCCCTTGCGCGCCGCCTTCGTTGGTGACGTTGGCGGCCAGCGCCTGCTCGCTGGCGTACGGGGTGTTGCTCTCAAAACCCATCAGCGACCAGGTGCCGGAGGAGAGCCAGGCGGCGTCGCTATCCTGCAAAGGCGCGGCGATAACCGCGCTAGCGGTATCGTGGGTGGCGACGGAAATCACCGGCACAGACCGACCATCACGGCAAACCCAGCGGCCGATAACGTTGCCCGGATGGGTGGGCGCGCCAAACCAGCGCGTCGGCACGCTCGCCCACGCCAGCAGCGTTTCATCCCAGGCGCCGGTGTGAATGTTGATCAGTTGCGTGGTGGTGGCGTTGGTGTATTCCCAGTTCAGTTCGCCGGTAAGGCGGTAGCAGAGGTAATCGGGCATCAGCAGAGCATGTTCGACCTGCGCCAGCAGTTCCGGCTGCTGGTCGGCGAGCGCGCGCAGCTGATAGAGCGTGTTGAACGGCAGAAACTGAATGCCGGTGCGGCGATAGATAGCTTCGCGGCCCAGTTCTGCGCATGCCCGCAGCATTACCCCTTCCGTGCGGCTATCGCGATAGGAAACCGGCAGCCCGACGCGGTTGCCCGCTTTATCCAGCAAGACGAAATCCACGCCCCAGGTGTCGATGCCGATGCTGTCGATAGCGTTTGCTTCATCACAGGCTTTCTGCAACCCAATACGTATCTCGCCCTCCAGCGCATCCACGTCCCAGGTAGCAAAGCCTTCAAGAGGCTTAAGGCTGTTAGTGAAACGGTGGATTTCGCGCAGTTGCAGGTCGCGGGTCGCGCTGTCGTAACGCGCCAGCATCACGCGGCCGCTGGAGGCGCCCAGGTCAACGGCAACGCTATGGCGAAGAGTCATGGCGGGTATCCTTGTCTGAATCGTTACCCGCAGTCTAAAAAGGCGCGCAGCCCGTTACCTTCACGCTACTGACAGCGCTAAACCGCGGCTGGCAACAGAACAAAGGTAAACGTGAGGGATTTCACAGTTCAGCGTTTACAGGGCCAAGCACGGCCCTGTGAGCTTCGCCGCATTTCTGGATCTTTCCTGTCGTTTCTTAAAAAACGTGCGCAGTTTGCGCGTTTTCCCGTCGGAAATTTAAGGTGAGGCGACGGGCGGTTAACTACTATCACGCTACTTTCTGGTGCGAAGGAGGCGAACATGACGGTCTTGTACGGCGCTGATTTTTTCCCGTCGGGTAATGCCACGGTAGCGATTGAGCCGCGGCTGCCGCAGGCGGCGTTTCCAGAACATCATCACGACTTCTGGGAAATCGTAATTGTCGAGCACGGCACCGGCACTCACATTTTCAACGGCCAGCCCTATACGCTGAGCGGCGGCTCCGTCTGCTTTGTGCGCGACCACGACCGGCACCTTTTCGAGCACACCGAGAACCTCTGTCTGACGAACGTGCTTTACCGCGCGCCGGACGCGTTTTCGTTTATCGCCGGGCTGGAGCGGCTGCTGCCGCAGGAGCAGGACGGCAACTACGCCTCTCACTGGCGGGTGGGCCAGCAGGTGTTGCAGCAGGTGCGCGGGCTTATCGAACAGATAGAAGCGCTGGGCGAAGCCGCCGATACCCCCGCCATCGCTAACCGCGAAATCCTCTTTATGCAGTTGCTGATTTTGTTGCGTAAAAGCAGCCTGGCGGAGCACTGCGGCAAGGCTGACGAACGGCTTAACCAGATGATCGCCTGGCTTGAAGACCATTTCGCCGAGGAGGTGTGCTGGGAGCAGCTTGCCGACAAATTCAGCTTCTCCCTCAGAACGCTGCACCGGCAACTGAAGCAGCAAACCGGTCTGACGCCGCAGCGTTACCTGAACCGCCTGCGGCTGATTAAAGCGCGCCATCTGCTGCGCCACAGCGAGGAGAGCGTGACCGATATTGCTTACCAGTGCGGCTTTGGCGACAGCAACCATTTCTCTACGCTGTTTAAGCGCGAGTTTTGCTGGTCGCCGCGCGAAATTCGTCTCGGGCGCGACTGCCCGTTTCAGTAACGCGAGACAAATCACCCTCTTACGCGCCAAAAACGTCGATACTTTCTGACTATTTAGCTTCCAGGGGCGTGTTGTGGCCGACCAGTTAATCCTCAAAAAAGATGACTTTTTCGCCACCGCCGCCCAGGCCGTCGCGGTGGCGGACCGCTATCCGCAAAATGTCTTCGCCGAGCATTCCCATGACTTTTGCGAACTGGTGCTGGTGTGGCGCGGCAATGGCCTGCACGTGCTTAACGACCGGCCCTGGCGCATCACCTGCGGCGATCTCTTTTACATTCGCGCCGAAGACCGCCACAGCTATCAGGCGGTGAACGACCTGGTGCTGCATAACATCATCTATTGCCCCGAGCGGCTGCGCCTCAACGTGGACTGGGCGGAGCTTCTGCAACCGCCGCGCGGCTGCGAAGCGCGCTGGCGGCTGGGAAGTCAGGGGATGGCGCAGGCGCGCCAGCTCATCAACCAGCTGGAGCATGAGAGCGTGAAGCCCGATGCGCTGTCGCAGTGTCTGGCGGAGAGCCTCTTTTTGCAGCTTTGCATCACGCTGCGCCGCCACCGTTATCAGCCCGCCGACGACGCGGCGACGGAGCAGGGGGAAACGCTCGATCTGCTTATCGCCGCGCTCGGTAAAAGCCTGGAAACGGATTTTGACCTGGCGCGTTTTTGCGAGCGTCACCAGGCGTCGGAGCGGCCGCTGCGCCAGCTTTTCCGCCAGCAGACCGGTATGACCATCAGCCAGTACCTGCGTCAGCTGCGCATCTGCCAGGCGCAATATCTGCTGCGCCATACCGAGATGCTGATTAGCGAGATCGCCTCGCGTTGCGGCTTCGAAGACAGCAATTACTTCTCGGTGGTGTTTACGCGTGAGACGGGCGTAACGCCCCGCGTATGGCGCCAGCAGTTCGGCGTTTCTCTTAATAAAGCGTCATAAAGCCCGGCGCGGCGCGCTGCTTCACACTTCGTTTCATTTAAATGAAAGCGATGCGTGGGCGATATTAGATGTTTTGCGAAAAAGGAAGAAGGACGCGCGACATCACAGGAAGGGCTGCAAGCCCCGCTTCACGCGGGTAAACGGCGCGTTGCACAGACAAGTGATTTACGCTGCGCTGCGTCTATTCCAGGCATTAGAAAGAAAATTTATAACCTTATTAAAACTGCGGCATTGATAAACATTTTCAATATCACTTAATTAACTATAATGAACCCACTGCTTACGCGGCGTTAACACCCCTCTGCCGCCCGACAATAAATGGAGATGATTATGAGCTATACACTGCCTTCCCTGCCGTATGCTTACGACGCCCTGGAACCGCATTTCGACAAGCAGACGATGGAAATCCATCACACCAAACATCATCAGACTTACGTTAACAACGCCAACGCGGCGCTGGAAAGCCTGCCGGAATTCGCTAACCTGCCGGTTGAAGAGCTGATCACCAAACTGGATCAGGTGCCGGCGGACAAGAAAACCGTTCTGCGCAACAACGCAGGCGGCCACGCTAACCACAGCCTGTTCTGGAAAGGCCTGAAAAAAGGCACCACCCTGCAGGGCGACCTGAAAGCGGCTATCGAGCGCGACTTCGGCTCCGTTGAGAAATTCAAAGAAGAGTTCGAAAAAGCGGCGGCTACCCGTTTCGGTTCCGGCTGGGCGTGGCTGGTTAAGCAGGGCGATAAGCTGGCCGTGGTTTCCACCGCTAACCAGGATTCTCCACTGATGGGCGAAGCTATCTCCGGCGCTTCCGGCTACCCGATCCTGGGCCTGGACGTGTGGGAGCACGCTTACTACCTGAAATTCCAGAACCGTCGTCCGGACTACATCAAAGAGTTCTGGAACGTGGTGAACTGGGACGAAGCGGCTGAGCGTTTCGCTTCTCAGAAATAAGATTGCAAAATGACCGCTAAAAAGCGAGCCTGATGGCTCGCTTTTTTTATATCCGCATAAGGAGGCGCGAATGCAGTATCCCGTAACCGTTTTTATCGGCAAGGTGCGTGAGTATGAAGGCTCGCGGCCCAGCGCTATCGGCAAAGTGCAGGTGGAGGGTGAATTATCCCTGACCGACCGCGGGCTGGTGGGCGACCAACAGGCAGAGAAAAAGATCCACGGCGGGCCGGACCGGGCGCTGTGTCACTATCCGCGCGAGCATTATGAACAGTGGACGCGAGAGTTTCCCGAGCAGGCGTCGTGGTTTGTCGCTCCCGCTTTTGGCGAAAACCTCTCCACCGTCGGGCTTACGGAAGCGAATGTCTTTATTGGCGATATCTTTCAGTGGGGCGACGCGCTGATTCAGGTCACCCAGCCGCGCTCGCCCTGCTTCAAAGTGAATTTTCACTCCGGCATCGGCGACCTTTCCGGTCTGATGCAGGAGAAGACGCGCTGCGGCTGGCTTTACCGGGTAATTGCAGAAGGCAAGGTCGCCGCCGACGCGCCGCTGGCGTTAGTTTCGCGCGTAAGCGGCGTTTCAGTAAAAGAGGCCGCCGCCATCGCCTGGCACACCCCATTCGACGATGAGCAGTACCATCGGTTGCTGAGCGCCGCCGGGCTTTCCGCCAGCTGGGCGAAAACCATGCAGAAGCGGCGTCTTAGCGGCAAGATAGAAAGCTTTTCGCGCAGGTTGTGGGGCAGAGGGTAAGTTGCTGTCAGGGTGGTTAGTTTTACATCATGAGGCTTGCCGTTTTATCGCAGGCTAACCACTGTCGCCGCAATTTCAGCCGATTTTAAGGTGAAGCGTGAGCGTCACCGAGGATGCTTCACCCTTGCAGTCCTGTTTCCGCAGGGCGGGTAAGCACAGCGCCACCCGCCGTTAAAGGCGCTTACGCCGCGTTATGCCGTTTCGTCTGCGCGCTGGTCGCAGGCAACTCCGCCAGCACGGAGGTGAACTCCGGCGCCGGCACCAGCGACTCGCGCGTGATCTCTTTGACAGATTTCGCGCCGGTCAGCGTCATCGCCACCCGCATCTCTTTTTCAATCAGATTTAGCAAATTAGCGACCCCTTTCTCGCCGTGCGTGGCGAGGGCGTAAAGGTAGGCGCGACCCAGCAGCACGCTGTCGGCGCCGAGCGCAATCATGCGCACCACGTCCAGCCCGTTGCGAATGCCGCTGTCGGCGAGAATAGCAATGTCGCCTTTCACCGCGTCGGCGATGGCGGGCAGGGCGCGCGCGGAAGAGAGCACGCCGTCGAGCTGGCGGCCGCCGTGGTTGGAGACCACAATGCCGTCGGCGCCGAAGCGTACCGCGTCGCGGGCGTCTTCCGGGTCGAGGATGCCTTTAATCACCATCGGACCGTCCCAGAATTCGCGGATCCACTCCAGGTCTTTCCAGGAGATAGACGGGTCGAAGTTGTTCGAAAGCCAGCCGATGTAATCTTCAAGCCCGGTCGGTTTGCCAAGATAGGTGGAGATATTGCCGAGATCGTGCGGGCGGCCGTGCAGCCCCACATCCCAGGCCCATCGCGGGTGCGTTACCGCCTGCCAGTAACGGCGCAGGGCGGCGTTGGCGCCGCTCATGCCGGAGTGGGCGTCGCGATAGCGTGCGCCAGGGGTCGGCATATCCACGGTAAAGACCAGCGTCGAACAGCCCGCCGCTTTGGCGCGCTCCAGGGCGTTGCGCATAAAACCCCGGTCGCGCAGCACATAGAGCTGGAACCACATCGGGCGATTAATGGCGGGCGCGACCTCTTCAATCGGGCAGACGGAAACGGTGGAAAGGGTAAAGGGAATGCCCTTCGCCGCCGCCGCGCGCGCCGCCTGCACTTCGCCGCGACGGGCGTACATGCCGCACAGCCCGACGGGGGCGAGCGCCACCGGCATAGAGAGCGTCTCGTTAAAGAGCGTTGTCTCAAGGCTTAAATCAGACATGTTCTTCAGCACGCGCTGGCGCAGCGCCACCTGCGAAAGGTCTTCCACATTACGACGCAGGGTATATTCAGCGTAAGCGCCGCCGTCGATATAGTGGAACAGAAAAGGCGGCAGCTTGCGCTGCGCCGCGGCCCGGTAGTCACTTGCCGCTGAAATAATCATGATTTTTTCTCCCTGGAAAGTGTGAGCAGGTCGTCGGGCAGGCGGGTCACGCGCGCCTGGCGGGCGACATCTTCATCAAGTTGTTTAATGGTGGAATGAACAAAACCGAGGTGTTGCATCACCGCTTTGCGCGCCCGCTCGGCGTCGCCTGCCAGAATCGCGTCCAGCATTTCGCGGTGCTGTTCAGTGAGCTGCGAGAAAATCGGCGGCTGCAGGTACATCCGCTGACGGCTCTCCATGACAGAGGATTGCAGCAGGTCGAAGAAACCGCGCATGGTCTGTAGCAGCACGATATTGTGCGACGCTTCGGCAATCGCCAGATGGAAGCGCACATCCGCCTGGGCGGCGAGGTCCGGGTCATCCTGCTCGGTAAACTTCAGCGTCGCGTCAAAGCAAATTTGCAGCTTCTCTTTATCCGCGGGGGTGGCGCGAAGGGCCGCGTGCCAGGCGGTGCTGGCCTCAATGGCGTGACGCGCCTCTAAAATGTCGTAGCGGTAGCCGGGGTCGTCCGCCAGCAGGCTGCGGATAGGCTGCACGATGCGCTGTTCCGACCAGGGTTCCAGCTGGTAGCGCAAAAAGGTGCCGCCGCCGCGACGGCTGACGAGCAGCCCTTCGCGGATAAGAAGTTGTATCGCCTCGCGCAGGGAATTGCGCGATACGCCAAGCTCGGCGGCGAACTTGCGCTCGGCGGGCAAACGCATGCCCGACTCCAGTCCCCGGTCGCGGATAAAAGTGCGGATGCGCTCCACCAGGTGGTCGGCGAGGCGCTTTGTCATGGTCGTCATGGGATCATCCAGGTGAAGACATAGGCCTGAAGCGTGGTGATAAGGCCCACCATGCAGGTGAAGATCAGGCTGTGCTTCACGGTAAAACGGAACAGGTCAGATTCTTTGCCCACCAGTCCCACCGCCGCGCAGGCGATGGCGATGGACTGCGGCGAAATCATCTTGCCGGTCACGCCGCCGGTGGTGTTGGCCGCCACCATCAGAATATCCGACACGCCTATCTGCTGAGCGGCGGTGGCCTGAAGAGCGGCGAACAGCGCGTTCGACGAGGTATCCGAGCCGGTCAGGAAAACGCCGAGCCAGCCGAGGAACGGCGAGAAGAACGGGAACGCGCTGCCGGTGTGGGCGAGCGCCAGCGCAAGCGTTGACGACAGCCCGGAGTAGTTAGAGATAAAGGCGAAGGCGAGCACCATGCCGATGGAGTAGATGGGTAGCGCCAGCTCTCTTAACGTCTGGGTGAAGGTCTCCACCGCCGCTTTCGGCTTCATCCGCAGCCAGATGATAGAGATTATCGCGGCGACGAGAATGGCGGTGCCGGTGGCGGAGAACCAGTCGAATTTGTAGACCGCCGGGTACGGCGTGGCTTCCGCCACCACCGGCGGCATGCGCGCCACCAGCTTGTCGAGATGCGGCACAGCGACGTTAAAGACCCAGTCCGCCAGCGGGCCATTCTTCGCGAACAGCGCCTTAAACGGCGGCACGCTCCAGAGCGTGACCGTGGCGGTGAGGAACAGGAACGGCGTCCAGGCGCGCACCACCTGGCCTGGCGTGTAATTTTTACGCGCCAGCGTCTGGTCGACCATCGACGCGCCCACATCGCCAAAGCGGAAGATGCGCACCGGCTGCCAGCGTTTCAAAAACAGCGTCAGACAGACCAGCGACACCAGCGAGGAGATGATGTCCGGCAGCTCCGGGCCGATAAAGTTCGAGCTTAAATACTGGGCGATAGCGAACGAACCGCCCGCCACCAGCACCGCCGGCCACGTCTCTTTTACGCCGCGCCAGCCGTCCATAATCGCCATGATCCAGAAGAGCACGATAATGGTCAGGAACGGCAGTTGACGGCCCACCATCTGGCCGATGGCAAAGCTGTCGATGCCGGTTACCTGGCCTGCCACCAGAATCGGAATGCCCATTGCGCCAAAGGCAACGGGCGCGGTGTTAACGATAAGGCACAGGCCTGCCGCGTAGAGCGGGTTAAAGCCAAGCCCGACCAGCAAGGCGGCGGTAATCGCCACCGGCGCGCCAAATCCCGCCGCCCCTTCCAGAAACGCCCCGAAGGAGAAGCCAACGATCAGCATCTGCAAGCGCTGGTCCGGTGTGATCGAGAGTATTGATGACCGGATGATGTCGAACTGCCCGGTCTTCACGGAAATTTTATAGACGAAGACCGCCGCGATGATTATCCAGGCTATCGGCCACAGGCCGTAGAAGAAGCCATAAATCACCGAGGCGAAAGCCCGGTCGACTGGCATGCGGTAGAAGAACAGCGCCACCAGCAGCGCGATGGCGACGGTGATGGTCGCCGCCAGGTAGCCTTTCAGCTTGAGCTTAATCAGCGCGAAAAAGAAAAAGAGGATGGGCAGCGCGGCAATCAGGCTGGAGAGCCAGAGGTTGCCTGCCGGGTCGTAATTCTGTTGCCAGAGTTCCATTGCCTGTCTCCTGGGGGACCGCTCAGCGCCGCGGTGAGTCTGCGCTCATCTGCTATGGCGTTTTGTAAAAGTGGTCCAACCAATATGGGTTTGTAGGGTAAGTGACAATGAATGGTTAATCAGATGTTAGTTTTAGGCAACGCGATGGTTACTGTTTTTTGGGGTTCTGTGAGAGTCAGGGAAATTTTGGTTGAGATTGGTTGGACCAATTACGCGCTTGCCGCTTCGGCTTAGTCTGTATAACGCGATTCTCTGGAAGCTTGCTCGTAAAAACGGAGCGAAGTGGTTTGCTTACTGGAAAGCGCAGATAACATGCATTCTGAAAAACGTGAATCTGCATTTAAGGGAGGCTGTTTGAAAATGCAACAATCCGGGGTTATTCTCGCTGTACGGGACTTTACCGTACAGTTAAAGGCATCGCCCGCAAGGAGGATTATCATGGCCTCGCAATCTAAAAAAGAGCGTCTTGAATGCCGTCTTTCTTCTGACGACAAAGCGAGTATTGAAGCCGCCGCCAGCCTGGAGAAAGTGAGCGTGTCTCAATTTATTGTTGATTCCGCCTGTAAGCGCGCGCAGTTGCTTCTTGAAGAGCACAGCCGCATCAAATTAACCGAGCAAGGGTGGCTTGCCGTAATGGCTGCGCTGGATAACCCACCCGCGCCAAACGAGCCACTCCAGCGTGCTTTTAAGCGGCTTGATGAAGATGAAATCTGGGAATGAAGCTGAAAAAAGGCGTTTTTCCCTTCGCGCCTGAGCAGGGATGGGCAATGGCTTCTTTTGATTGCGGCTGTCGTGAACTGGATGTTTTTTTACGCGACCGCCTTGCCCTTCAGCAGCAGCGTAATGTGCTGCGTGCATGGGTGCTCCTTACAAATGAACCGGAGCCTGCTATTGCCGGTTATTACACTTTATCCGGCGCTTCTTTTGAAAAAGCTTTTTTTGGCAACATGCGGCGGCAAATCCCTTACGCTAATGCGCCCTGTATCTTATTAGGAAGACTGGCGATAGATAAACGGTTTGCCGGAAAGGGGCTGGGTTCTATGCTGGTAGCTGATGCGGCCAGGCGAGTTTATGAAGTAGCCCGTACAGTGGGCGTCTATGCCCTGTTTGTAGAGGCGAAAGATGAGCAAGCCGCGGCGTTTTATCAGAAACTTGGATTTATTCCGGTACAAACCACCGATGAACGTAAGAGGCTCTTTTTTCCGGTGAATGCGCTCGATACTTTACTTTCACCGCCTGTGATAAAAGATAGCGGACCGGTGCGGCCCGCTCGATAAAGACGATTAAAACTCGCTTTTCGCAAAGCCCGTCATCTCTTTTAAACCCATCTCGCGGCCCAGCGCGGTCATCGGATGCACCACCACCAGCCCACGCACGCTTTTCTTCAGCTTGCCCATATCGGCCTGCTCTTTTTTGGTAATGGCGCGCTTAAACGGCATCGCCATCAGCTTCTGCGCCTCTTTGCTGAGCTTCTGGTTGCGTACGTCGTGCAGACGAGCGATTTCCGCCTCAAGCGTCTCTTTCTCTTTTTCCAGCTCCATGTATTTATCTGCGGCTTCCGTCAGCGGCGTGGCGGCCTGCTGGTGGCGGATGGCGTCGAGCCGGTCGCTCAGACGTTTAATTTCTGCTTTTTCGATCTCTTTCATTCACTGCTGACCATCAAAAAGGGGAGTTCTGATGCAAAGGATACACTATCTGGCGGCAAGAACGTTAAAACGGGGGAAACTCTCCCGCCCGCAGGCGGGAGAAAGGGGAGGGATTACTCTTCGCGCTCTTCCCACGCCATGGCGCGTTTGACCGCTTTTTTCCAGCCGTCGTAGCGGTAGTTGCGCTCCACGGTTTCGATGCCCGGACGGAATTCGCGCTCGATGACCGCTTTTTCCTGAAGCTCATCCAGGTTCTGCCAGTAGCCTACTGCGAGGCCCGCGAGATAGGCGGCGCCAAGCGCGGTGACTTCGCGCACTTCCGGACGCTCCACGCGCGTGCCGAGGATATCGGCCTGGAACTGCATCAGGAAGTTGTTGGCTACCGCGCCGCCGTCCACACGCAGCGCATGCAGGCGCATGCCGGAATCCGCCTGCATCGCTTCCAGCACGTCGCGGGTCTGGAAAGCGATAGACTCAAGCGTAGCGCGGATGATGTGGTTGGAATTCACGCCGCGCGTCAGGCCGAAAATGGCGCCGCGGGCATACGGGTCCCAGTACGGCGCGCCGAGGCCGGTAAAGGCCGGAACGACGTAAACGCCGTTGGTATCCTTCACTTTGGTGGCGAAATATTCGGAATCGAAAGCGTCGCTGATAAGCTTCATCTCGTCGCGCAGCCACTGAATGGACGCGCCCGCCATAAACACGGCGCCTTCCAGCGCGTAGTTCACTTCGCCGCGCGGGCCGCAGGCGATGGTGGTAAGCAGACCATGGGTCGACTTTACCGCTTTATCGCCAGTGTTCATCAGCATGAAGCAGCCGGTGCCGTAGGTGTTTTTCGCCATCCCTTCCTTCACGCACAGCTGGCCGAACAGCGCCGCCTGCTGGTCGCCCGCGATGCCGGCGATAGGAATACGGGTGCCGCCTTTACCGCCGATGTTGGTCTGGCCGTAGACCTCGGACGATTTACGCACCTGGGGCAGCATCGCGCGCGGGATATCCAGCGCGTCCAGCATTTTGTCGTCCCAGTCGAGATCGTGAATATTGAACAGCATGGTGCGGGAAGCGTTGGTGTAGTCGGTTACGTGCACGCGTCCCTGGGTCATTTTCCAGATAAGCCAGGTGTCAACGGTGCCGAACAGCAGTTCGCCGCGATGGGCGCGTTCGCGCGCGCCTTCCACATGGTCCAGAATCCATTTCACTTTGGTGCCGGAGAAATAAGGGTCGATAACCAGGCCGGTAGCCTCACGCACGTACTCTTCCATGCCGTCGCGCTTAAGCTGCTCGCAAATCTCCGACGTGCGGCGGCACTGCCAGACGATAGCGTTATGAATCGGCTTGCCGGTTTCACGTTCCCACACCACCGCCGTTTCGCGCTGGTTGGTAATGCCGATGGCGGCGATCTGATCGGAGCTGATGTCCGCTTTCGCCAGCGCTTCCACCAGCGTGGAGCTTTGCGAAGCCCAGATTTCCATTGGGTCATGCTCTACCCAGCCTGCTTTCGGGTAGATTTGCGTAAACTCGCGCTGCGAGACGCTGACGATATTCGCGTTATGATCCAGTACTACGGCGCGTGAGCTGGTCGTACCCTGGTCGAGCGCGACGATATACTTTTTTTCTGTAGTCATAGTGGTGTCCCGTCAATCTGTTACAGCGAAGCTTTCTGTTGTGCGGCGGCGGACTGCTCTTCAGCGTCATCCACGCAAGCATCACACGGTAAATGGCGGCCAATCAATTTGCGATAGCCGAATGCGCCAAGCGCCGCCCCGACCACCGGACCCAGCGCGGGCACCAGGAAGTAGGGGATTTCACGCCCGCCGGTAAAGGCGACATTACCCCAGCCCGCAAGCCAGGCGAAGGCTTTCGGCCCTAAGTCGCGCGCCGGGTTCATGGCGAAGCCGGTGAGCGGCCCCATGGAGGCGCCGATGACCGCAATCAGCAGACCAATCAGCAAAGGCGCCAGCGGACCGCGCGGAATGCCGTTGCCGTCGTCGGTTAACGCCAGGATCACGCCCATCAGGATAGCTGTGATAATCATTTCCACTGCGAAGGCCTGCATAAAATTGATATGCGGATTCGGGTAAGTAGAAAAAATACCGGCCAGGTCGAGGCTTTCCACACTGCCGCGCACCATATGGTGTGTCTGTTCGTAGTCGTAAAAAAGATTGTAATAAAGCCCGTAAACTAACGCCGCTGCGCAAAAAGCGCCGGCAAACTGAGAAAAGATAAAAGGTACAACTTTGCGCCCGTCAAAGCAGGCGAACAGCCACAGCGCTATGGTTACCGCCGGATTCAGATGCGCACCAGACACGCCTGCGGTCAGATAGATGGCCATCGCCACCCCCAAACCCCAGATGATACTGATTTCCCACTGGCCGAAACTGGCGCCTGCCACTTTCAGCGCAGCCACACATCCTACACCGAAGAAAATCAACAACCCGGTACCGAGGAACTCTGCGATGCACTGTCCTTTTAAGGTTGATGTTTGACTCATAATCGGGGTCCTGAAGGCAAAGTGAATGTTATTGTTAGCCGGACGGTAAAACTGTCCGGTATGTCGTGTAGACACAGTGTTAATTTATCGTTAACGAGCAAAAACGAGAAATAACGAAATCGAAATGTGTGTGATGCGTCAAGAAAATGAGCGTTTTCGCGCTATTTAAGAAAAGGATAAATTGCGCTGGCACCATAAATGCGCGAAATGGGTGAGAGAAATGTTAATAATTACCTGCAACGCTTGCAAAGGGCATTCAGCATAGGCTGAAAAGTGTGGCAATCCGCAAACAGCGCGGGATGCCGCTGGACACTGGCTGTCACGCTTCATACAATCGGGACTAGCGTTTTCGCACGTAACATAAGGCGTCGCCGGCAACCGGGACGAGGATAGCCATCCATCAACGCCTTGCAATTCAGGAGAGGTATGACGATGTCATTTGAAGTGTTTGAGAAACTGGAAGCAAAAGTACAGCAGGCGGTTGATACCATCACGCTTTTGCAGATGGAAATCGAAGAGCTGAAAGAAAAGAACAACAGCCTGGCGCAGGAAGTACAAAACGCGCAGGGTAGCCGCGAAGAGCTGGAGCGTGAGAACCATCAGCTGCGCGAACAGCAACACGTATGGCAGGAGCGTCTGCAGGCGCTGCTGGGCAAAATGGAAGAAGTGTGATTTTACGCTTTGACCAAACAAAAACGGGCGCTTAAAGCGCCCGTTTTTGTTATTCGATATCCAGCGGATCTTCGGAGAGGATTATGCCCGTATTGTCGGCGTAGAGATGATCGCCGGAGAAAAAGGTTACGCCGCCGAAGTTCACGCGCACGTCGCTTTCACCGATGCCTTCCCCTGCCGCGCCCACCGGAATGGCGGCGATAGCCTGGATGCCGAGATCGAGCTCTTCGAGATCGTCCACCTGGCGCACCGCGCCATAGACCACCAGGCCTTCCCATTCGTTCTGCACCGCAAGGCGCGCAAGGTCGGCGTCGACCAGCGCGCGGCGTACCGAGCCGCCGCCGTCGACCAGCAGCACGCGGCCGCGGCCGTTCTCCTCGAGCAGCTCATACAGCAACCCGTTGTCCTCGAAACATTTTACCGTGATGATTTGTCCGCCAAACGAAGAGCGGCCGCCAAAGTTAGTAAAAAGCGGCTCAACGACGTTGACCTCTTCCTGGTAGATATCACAAAGCTCAGAAGTATCGTATTTCATTGGCTTAACGCTTAGTTGCTGCAAGAGTTTTCAGTATATCGCTTAACGCGCATTGTTGGCAAAATCATCAATTGTTAATTGATATTTGTCAGCTAAAAAGGCACGCGGCTGAGCACAACGCCAAGTGCAAACAACAGGTTAACCAGCAGCGCGCCTTTTACCGTGCGCTCAAGCATCGGGCGCATCGCAACGGGTTCCCGCTCGCTTAAGACATAGCGCGCCTGTTTAAGCAACAAAGGGGCGGCGAGAATAAACAGCCAGCCCCAGGCGCTTTGCAGCCACAGCAGGTTAAAAACCGCAAGGCAGAGCAGCGAGCCCATCAGCAGCGCAACGTGATAGCGACGCGCCATCACCGGCCCCAGACGCACCGCCAGCGTGTTTTTACCGTTCAGGCGGTCGCTATCGATATCGCGCAGGTTATTAATGTTCAACACGGCGGCAGCCAGCAGGCCGCTGGCGGTGGCGGGCAGGAAAATCGCCCCGATCAGCGTGTGCGCCTGTAAATACCAGCTGCCGATAACGCTCAGCCAGCCAAAGAAAATAAGCACCGAGAGATCGCCAAGCCCCATATAGCCGTAAGGGCGGTTGCCAACGGTATAGGTAATGGCGGCGATGATAGAGAGCGCGCCAAGCGCCAGAAAGCCGACAAAGTCCGTCATGGTATGGCAGGCGACACGCACCAGCGCAAGCCCGGAAAGGCAAATCAGGATAACGGTGACGACCAGCGCCCGCTTCATCTGCGCCGCGGTGATCACCCCTTTTTGCATGCCCCGCAACGGGCCGATGCGGTCCGGCTTGTCGCTGCCTTTTACCGCGTCGCCATAATCATTGGCGAGGTTCGAGAGAATTTGTAAAAGCCCGGCGGTGAGCAGCGCCAGCAGAGCGACGAGGGGATCGAACATGCCTTGCCAGTAGGCAAGCGCCGTGCCGACCACAATCGAGGCGAAAGCGAGAGGCAGCGTACGGGGGCGCAGGCTTTCCAGCCAGGCCTGGGTACGGCTTAAAGAAACGGTTTCAGTCATGAGTGCGCCAACAATAAAAAATGGGGGCATTGCCCCCATCAACTGTGATGAAAATGCGTTGCGCGCGATTATAGGATAAAACGGCTCAGATCTTCATCTGCCACCAGCTCATCCAGATGTTTGCTTACGTATTGCGCATCAATGGTAATGCTCTGGCCGCCGAGGTCGCTGGCGTCGTAAGAGATATCTTCCATCAGGCGCTCCAGCACGGTGTGCAGACGACGCGCGCCGATGTTTTCGGTGGTTTCGTTCACCTGCCATGCGGCCTGGGCGATACGGCGAATGCCATCGTCAGTAAAGTCGATGTTCACCCCTTCGGTCGCCATCAGCGCTTTGTACTGCATGGTGACCGACGCGTTCGGCTCAGTCAGGATGCGCTCAAAGTCTTCGGTAGTCAGCGCCTGCAGCTCTACGCGGATAGGCAAGCGGCCCTGCAGTTCCGGAATAAGGTCAGACGGGCTTGCCACCTGGAACGCGCCGGAGGCGATAAACAGGATGTGGTCGGTTTTCACCATACCGTGCTTGGTGGAGACGGTGCAACCTTCCACCAGCGGCAGCAGGTCGCGCTGCACGCCTTCGCGGGAGACATCCGGGCCGGAAACGTTGCCGCGCTTACAGATTTTGTCGATCTCGTCGATAAAGACGATGCCGTGCTGCTCAACCGCTTCGATAGCCTGTTCTTTCAGCTCTTCCGGGTTAACCAGCTTCGCCGCTTCTTCTTCCACCAGCAGCTTCATGGCGTCTTTGATTTTCAGCTTGCGCGGTTTCTGCTTCTGGCCGCCCAAGTTCTGGAACATCGACTGCAGCTGGCTGGTCATCTCTTCCATGCCAGGAGGCGCCATAATCTCCACGCCCATCGGCGCGGCGGCGAGATTGATTTCAATCTCTTTGTCGTCGAGCTCGCCTTCGCGCAGTTTTTTGCGGAACGCCTGACGGGCGGTGGAGGGCTCCTGCGCCTGCTCCGGCTGGCCCCAGTTGTTCTTCGCCGGCGGGATCAGCACGTCAAGAATACGCTCTTCGGCCAGCTCTTCAGCGCGATAGCGGTTTTTCTCGATGGACTGCATGCGCACCATTTTAATAGCGGAATCGGTCAGATCGCGGATGATAGAATCCACTTCTTTACCTACGTAGCCCACTTCGGTGAACTTGGTCGCTTCCACTTTAATAAACGGCGCGTTGGCGAGCTTCGCCAGACGACGGGCGATTTCGGTTTTACCGACGCCGGTCGGGCCAATCATCAGAATGTTTTTCGGCGTCACTTCATGGCGCAGCTCTTCGTTAAGCTGCATACGGCGCCAGCGGTTACGCAGCGCGATAGCGACAGAACGCTTCGCCGCGTCCTGGCCGATAATGTGTTTGTCGAGTTCGCTGACAATTTCGCGAGGAGTCATTTCAGACATGGGAGATCCTTACGCTTTAGAAGGTAATTCTTCGATGGTGAGGAAGTGGTTGGTGTAGATGCAGATATCACCCGCAATCCCCAGCGACTTCTCTACGATTTCACGAGCGCCAAGCTCGGTGTTTTCCAGCAGCGCGCGCGCCGCGGCCTGCGCGTAAGGCCCGCCGGAACCGATGGCGATCAGGTCGTTTTCCGGCTGCACCACGTCGCCGTTGCCGGTGATGATAAGCGAGGCGTTTTCATCCGCCACCGCCAGCAGCGCCTCGAGGCGGCGCAGCATGCGATCGGTGCGCCAGTCTTTCGCCAGCTCAACGGCGGCTTTGACCAGATGGCCCTGGTGCATTTCCAGCTTGCGTTCAAACAGTTCAAACAGCGTGAAGGCGTCTGCGGTGCCGCCTGCAAAACCGGCGATAACTTTGTCGTTATACAGGCGACGTACTTTTTTCACGTTGCCTTTCATCACGGTATTGCCCAGGGTGGCCTGTCCGTCGCCACCAATCACGACCTGGCCGTTGCGGCGCACACTTACTATTGTTGTCACGAGCAATCCCCTTATTGCATAGGCTAAAGAAGGGCCCCGCACGGTGTACGGGGCAGAATGCAATTATAGATGGGGGGCGTTTCGGGGCTTTCAACCCCCGGCGGCGAGACGAATGCAGTTTGAATGGCCCGCAAGCTTCAGGCGGGTGAGGGTGCCGTCGGCGTTTTCTTTGCCTTTCATCGGGCCGATAACCACGCGGTTCCAGCCGTTGTTGGCGGTAATGCGTGAATCAAAGCCCTCGAAGGCCAGCTGCGCGCGTACGGTTTCAGCCTGTTCCGCGCCTTTAAACGAGCCGCACTGCACCATCCAGCGGCGCTCGTCTTTTTTCGCGGCAGGCTGTTTCGCCGTTTCCGTCTCGCGGGTGACCGGCGCGCTCTGCTCGGTTTTCGGCTGCGTACGCGTCGCGGTGTTATGCGGCGGCGTTTGCAGCAGATCCTGATAAGGCTGCTGTTGCGCGTTGCTGCGAGCCGGCTGCGCGTTTTTCACCTGCGGCTGCTGATACGCCTCGGTGCGCACAGGCTGTTGCTGATAGCTCTGCGCCTGACGCGTTTGCTGCTGATACGTCTGCGTCTGACGAGTCTGCTGCGGCTGGTATGGCTGCTGCTCTGCGACACGCTGCGGGTTACGCTGCTGCTGCGCCGCCGCGTTCAGCTGTTGCTGCTGAATAAGCCGCTGGCGCTGCAGCGTTTGCTGGCGCTGCTCCGGCGTCTGCTCGTTCCACGGCACTTCGCTCAGTTGCGTCGGCTGCTGACGCATATCCGCCTGCATCTGATCAAGCAACTGGCGCTGCTCGTTGGTCAGTTGCTCCTGGTTCATGATTTCCCCGCCTGCCGTAGGCTCGGTGGGTTTCACAACGCCAGGCTGGCGGCTTTCCAGCTCTTTAATATAGCGCCAGCGCTCTTCCGGCTTTGGCGGTAGCCCGTTGCCCGCCACTTTATGGCCCGGCAGCGTCTCCGCCTCTTCTTTCTTGTGATGGGTAATAAAGTACAGGGCGCCGATAAAAGCGACCACCACAGCGGCCGCGATGGCGACCATAGCCGGGGAAACAGCAGGCAGGTTACGTTGCTTTTTGCGGGTAGGACTCTTTTTGCGCCGCGCGGGAGCCGGCTGTCCGCGGCGTACATAATCTCTTTGTGCCACTATCGTTTCGCTGTATTCGTTCGTTATCAGCCCGCCATGTTACTTAAGGGGCGGCCCTTTGACCAGTCGGGGGCGTCTTAAAGCCGCTTATTTTCGCGGCTTCGGCGCGCTGCTTGAGCCGCGGACCACCAGCTCGCAATCAAGCAGGCGCGAACCGCTGTTGACCGTCTGCCCGTGAAGTTGATCGAGCAGCAGCAGCATCGCTTCGCGGCCGATATCAAAACGCGGCTGCGCGACGGTGGTCAGCGGCGGGTCGCAGAAGGCGGAAAGCGAAATATTATCGAAGCCTATCAGCGAGATATCGTCCGGCACCTTATAGCCGCGGCGTTTGGCGAGCGAGAGCGCCCCAAGGGCCATCACGTCGCTGTGACAAAAAACGGCGGTGGGAGGCTTAGGCAGGTCGAGCAGTTGAGAAAGCGCGTTGGCGCCCGCCTCGTAGGTAAAATCGCCCCGGGCGATATAGTGCGGGTCGACGGTAATGCCGCAGCGGCGCAGCGCCTGTACATATCCCTGCAGGCGATAATGGCACAGCGGCATCTCTTCCGGCCCGGCGATGCAGGCGATGCGCTCGTGGCCCAGCTCATGCAGGTAATTGACCGCGTTAAAAGCGGCGGTGAGGTTATCAATATGCACCGTCGGCAGTTCCAGCTCCGGCGCGAATTCATTCGCCATCACCATCGGCGGCAGGTTGCGCTGCTCCTCTTTGCTGGCGTCGAAAGGCAGGCGGGAGCCGAGCAGCAGCATGCCGTCGATTTGCTTGGTGATAATCAGGTCGATGAATGTCTTTTCCTGCTGGTTCTGGTGGGCGCAGTCGCCAATCAATACCAGATAGCCTTGCTCCGCCGCCGTGACTTCAATGCCGCGAATAATTTCGCTGAAAAAAGGGTCGCAAATATCCGGCACGATAACGAGGATAGTGCGGGATTCGTTGCGCTTGAGGCTGCGGCTGAGCGAGTTGGGCAGGTAACCCACTTCAATAGCCGCCTGTTCAACGCGGTGGCGGGTGGTCTGCGATACCTTTTCCGGGTTCATTAAGGCGCGCGATACCGTGGCCGTCGAAACGCGAGCTTTGGCGGCGACATCTTTCATGGTTGCGGCGGCAACCTGCTTCTTGGGCTTCAACTTCTTCTCCTCACCTGCGCCACGGCGGACGCAGATACATCCTGTATCTGACCTACATCACATTCATATCAGCTATTTAAAGCACCGACTTACAAAAATTACATCAGTAATGTGATGGAGATTTTATTTTTTTCGATATGTTTCGCAGAAATCGCCGGGTTGGTTAACTTTCGATCGGGTCCACATCCAGCACCCACTTCACTTTACGCGCGGCGGGCAGGGTGTTGACGAGCGCCAGGCTGTTGCCAAGTAGGCGCTGCAAATGTTGCCGGGAGGGATGCTGTAAAAGCAGTTGCCAGCGGTAGCGGCCGCCGCGTTTGGGTTGCAGGGCGGGCACCGGGCCGAGGATCCATAAATGGTCGTCCGCCAGCGGGCTGGAGCGCAGCAGGTTATGCATCTGATGCAGGAACTGCGGCGCTTCCTGGTTGTTATGATCTTCAGCGCGAATCAGCACATGGCTGCTGAACGGCGGCAGTGAAACGCCGACGCGCTCAGCCAGCGCCTGGTCGGCGAAGGCGTCATACCCCTGGCTTAAGAGCGTCTGTAATAAAGGATGCTCCGGGTGGTGAGTCTGTAGGATCACTTCGCCCTGTTTGCCGGCGCGGCCGGCGCGGCCCGCCACCTGGGTATAAAGCTGCGCAAAACGTTCGGCGGAGCGGAAATCGGCGGAAAACAGCGCGCCGTCGACATCCAGCAGCGCCACCAGCGTGACGTCAGGAAAGTGATGCCCCTTCGCCAGCATCTGGGTGCCGATAAGAATACGCGCGCCGCCGCGATGCACTTCTGCGAGGTATTGCTCCAGCGCCCCCTTGCGGCTGGTGGTGTCGCGGTCGATGCGGGAGATCGGCACGTCGGGGAAAAGCGGTGCCAGCGTCTGCTCCAGCTGCTCTGTGCCCAGTCCTACCGGCACGGTATGCGTGGAGCCGCACTGCGGGCACTGGCGCGGCACCGGACGCTGGCTGTCGCAGTGATGGCAGCGCAACTGATGCGTCGCCTGATGCAGGGTGTAGTAATGGTCGCAGCGCGGGCACTCGGCAATCCAGCCGCAGTCATGGCACAGCAGCGCAGGGGCGAAGCCGCGGCGGTTAAGAAACAGGATGACCTGGTTATTGGCCTGCAAATGCTGGCGCATGCTGGCGATAAGCGCGGGCGCAAGCCCCGCCTGCAGCGGCTGGCCTTTTAAGTCCAGTACGTGCTGCAGAGCCGGACGCGCGTTGCCGGCGCGACGGGTTAGCTTCAGCATGCGGTATTTACGCTGGCGCACGTTGTGCAGCGTTTCCAGCGCAGGCGTGGCGGAGCCAAGGATAATGGGGATCTGCTCGGTATGGGCGCGATAAACCGCGAGATCCCGGGCGTGGTAGCGGAACCCTTCCTGCTGCTTGTAGGAGCTGTCGTGCTCCTCGTCGATAACGATGACGCCCAGATTTTTAAATGGTGTGAAGAGCGCGGAGCGGGTGCCGATAACGATGGCCGCTTCGCCGCTTTTCGCCTTAAGCCAGGCGCTCAGCCGCTCGCTGTCGTTAAGCCCGGAGTGTAAAACTTCCACCGGCGCGTTAAAGCGTTCGCGAAAGCGGGCGATGGTCTGCGGCGTCAGGCCGATTTCCGGCACCAGCACCAGCGCCTGGCGGCCCTGGGCAAGCACATTCTCCAGCACGCTGAGGTAGACCTCCGTTTTGCCGGAGCCGGTTACGCCCGCCAGCAGCCAGGCGGAAAAGCTGTCCGCCGCGCTGTGAATGGCGCCTACCGCAGTAGCCTGTTCGGTATTAAGCCGCAAACGCTCGCCGGAAACGTGAAACGCGCCGCGCCAGTCGGTAACGGCAGGCGATTCGCTGCGCAAATCGCTTAGCGCCTTTTCCCGCAGCGCCTGGAAAGCGGCGTCGGTAAAGCCGAGCTCATTGACTTCATGGCGCCAGATATTGCGCTGGCGCAGCGCGGCCAGCGCCTGCTGCTGCTTCGGCGCGCGCTTAAGGCTTTGCAGGTCGACGCTGCGCCCTTCGTCGGTGGCGAACCAGTACCATAAAGGCGCGGGGCTTGCGGGTTTGCCCTGGCGCAACAGCACCGGCAGGGCGTGAAACAGCACGTCGCCAAGCGGGTGATGATAATAATCCGCCGCCCACAGCAGTATCCGCCACAGCGCGGGCGGAAAGAGCGTCTCTGCGTCGAGCGTTTCCACCACGCTTTTTAGCTCATCACGCGGCAGTTCGCTCTGCTCGCTAACGGAGACCACAATGCCGACGCGCTGCTGCTTGCCAAAAGGCACGCGCACGCGGCAGCCTGCGGCCGCCGTCATCTCGTCAGGCAGCAGGTAGTCAAAAGTGCGGGCTAAAGGAACGGGCAAGGCAACATGAGCAACAGGCATGAAAATCATCCGGCTGATAAATACGACGCCATAGTGTACACTGTGTGTCCGTAAAATGGCGCACTCTCTGCTGGGCTGCCCAGCGCCGCCGGCGCGGAAGATTGCGGACAGGTTTGCATTGGGCGGTTATTTTCTGTATGATTCGCCGCCTTTGATGTGCAGTTCCGCCATCAAACCTTACTATCAACATCGCGTGGTGTCTGGCGTCAGGGCCGGAAGAGCGACGCGGCCTTAACCGAGGTTTTCCCATGAAAAAAGGTATTCACCCGAATTATGTAGAAATTACTGCAACTTGCTCTTGCGGTAATGTTATCAAAACCCGCTCTACCGTGGGTCACGACCTGAACCTGGACGTGTGCGGCAAATGCCACCCGTTCTTCACTGGTAAGCAGCGTGTTGTTGATACCGGTGGTCGTGTTGAGCGTTTCAACAAACGCTTCAGCATCCCGGGCAGCAAATAAGCTACCCAAAGAAAAGGCGCCGAAAGGCGCCTTTTTTGTTTCTGCGAATCAGTATTCCCAGGTATCCGGGTCGATGCCCAGCTCACGCATGATAACCTTCGCCTCTTCCGGGATCTCGTCGCTGCGGTCTTTACGCAGGTCTTCATCGTTCGGCAGGGGCTGGCCGGTAAACGCGTGCAGGAACGCTTCGCACAGCAGTTCACTGTTAGTGGCGTGACGCAGGTTGTTCACCTGACGACGCGTGCGTTCATCGGTGAGGATTTTTAACACTTTCAGAGGAATGGAAACCGTAATTTTTTTAACTTGTTCACTCTTCTTGCCGTGCTCAGCGTAGGGGCTGATATATTCGCCGCTCCATTCAGCCATGAGATACCTTTAATCCTCTCAGTCATTGGTCCAGGGTCAAAACCTGACGAATCTCACGGTCTTAACCATAACGTCTTTTAGTGTACAGCGTAGAATATACCGTGATGACGGCGCTCGCGCTGCTGCACTGCTCTAAAACCCCAATTTTAACGGTTATTACGCTTTTGCTCAATCTATACGCAAAGAAGTTTAGATGTCCAGATGTATTGACGTCTATTGCCTCAGTGTTTACTCTGTGGCCTGACTTTTATCCGATAAGCCAGGAAACGACTCACCATGACGCGTAAACAGGCCACCATCGCAGTTCGCAGCGGATTAAACGACGACGAGCAGTACGGCTGCGTTGTCCCGCCCATTCATCTCTCCAGCACCTATAATTTCACCGGCTTCAACGAGCCCCGCGCTCACGATTACTCCCGTCGCGGCAACCCGACGCGTGACGTTGTGCAGCGCGCGCTGGCGGAGCTGGAGGGGGGCGCGGGCGCGGTGTTGACCAATACCGGCATGTCGGCCATACATCTGGTCACTACCGTCTTCCTTAAGCCTGGCGATCTGCTGGTGGCGCCGCACGACTGCTACGGCGGCAGCTACCGTCTGTTCGACAGCCTGGCGAAACGCGGCTGCTATCGCGTTAAATTCGTCGATCAGGGCGATGAGGCGGCGTTAAACGCCGCGCTGGCGGAAAAACCGAAGCTGGTGCTGGTGGAAAGCCCGAGCAACCCGCTCCTGCGCGTGGTGGATATTGCGAAAATCTGCGAACTTTCTCGCGAAGCTGGAGCCATAAGCGTGGTGGATAACACCTTCCTGAGCCCGGCGCTGCAAAACCCGCTGGCGCTGGGGGCGGATCTGGTGCTCCATTCCTGCACCAAATACCTCAACGGCCACTCCGATGTCGTGGCAGGGGTGGTCATTGCAAAGGATCCGGACACCGTCACCGAACTGGCATGGTGGGCCAATAATATCGGCGTCACCGGCAGCGCGTTCGACAGCTACCTGCTGCTGCGCGGCCTGCGCACGCTAAGCCCGCGCATGGAGGTGGCGCAGCGTAACGCCCAGGCGATTGTCGACTTCCTGAAGACCCAGCCGCTGGTGAAAAAGCTGTATCATCCCTCTCTGCCGGATAACGCGGGGCATGAGATTGCCGCGCGCCAGCAAAAGGGGTTCGGCGCGATGCTGAGTTTTGAGCTGGACGGCGACGAGCAGACGCTGCGCCGTTTCCTGGGGGGATTATCGCTGTTTACGCTGGCGGAGTCGCTTGGCGGCGTCGAGAGTTTGATTTCCCACGCGGCGACCATGACGCACGCGGGCATGGCGCCAGAAGCGCGCGCCGCAGCCGGCATTTCCGAGACGCTGTTGCGCATCTCGACAGGTATTGAAGATAGCGAAGATTTGATTGCCGACCTGGAAAATGGCTTCCGGGCGGCGAGTAAGGGGTAAGCATGAGTGTTACAGCGCCTGCAGGGACGAAGGGTCGTCAACTGCATAAATTTGGTGGCAGCAGTCTCGCCGATGTGAAGTGTTACCTGCGGGTGGCGGGCATCATGGCCGACTACTCCCTGCCTGGCGACATGATGGTGGTGTCGGCGGCGGGCAGCACCACCAACCAGTTGATAAGCTGGCTGAAGCTTAGCCAGAGCGACCGTCTCTCCGCCCACCAGGTGCAGCAGGCGCTGCGCCGCTACCAGAGCGAATTGATTAGCGGCCTGCTGCCGCCGGACGTCGCCGATGGACTGATTAGCGAATTCATCCACGACCTTGAACGGCTGGCGGGACTGCTCGACGGCGCCATTACCGATGCGGTTTACGCTGAGGTGGTAGGGCACGGCGAGCTCTGGTCCGCACGGCTGATGGCGGCGGTGCTAAATCAGCAAGGGCTGGAGGCCGCCTGGCTCGATGCGCGCGATTTCCTGCGTGCTGAACGCGCGGCGCAGCCGCAGGTTAATGAAGGGCTCTCTTACCCTCTGTTGCAACAGCTGCTGGTTCAGCATCCTGGCAAACGCGTGGTCGTGACCGGTTTTATCTGCCGCAACGACGCGGGCGAAACCGTGCTGCTGGGCCGCAACGGCTCCGACTACTCCGCCACGCAAATCGGCGCGCTGGCCGGGGTTTCTCGCGTCACCATCTGGAGCGACGTGGCGGGCGTTTACAGCGCCGACCCGCGCAAAGTGAAAGACGCCTGCCTGCTGCCGCTGCTGCGCCTGGACGAAGCGAGCGAGCTGGCGCGCCTTGCCGCGCCCGTACTGCATGCCCGGACTTTACAGCCGGTATCCGGCAGCGATATCGACCTTCAGCTGCGCTGCAGCTACAACCCGGAGCAAGGTTCCACGCGCATTGAGCGCGTACTGGCTTCCGGCACCGGCGCGCGCATCGTCACCAGCCACGACGATGTCTGCCTGATTGAATTTGAAGTGGCCTCGCACCAGGATTTCAAACTGGCGCATAAAGAGGTGGATGCGCTGCTCAAGCGTGCGCAGGTGCGCCCGCTATCCGTGGGCGTCCACCCGGACCGCAGCCTGCTGCAGCTCTGCTACACCTCTGAGGTGGTGGGCAGCGCGTTGCAGATTCTGGAAGAAGCGGGGCTGCCGGGCGAGCTGCGTCTTCGCGAAGGGCTGGCGCTGGTGGCGCTGGTTGGCGCGGGCGTATGTCGCAATCCGCTGCACAGCCACCGCTTCTGGCAGCAGCTGAAAGACCAGCCGGTGGAGTTTATCTGGCAGTCGGACGACGGCATCAGCCTCGTGGCGGTGCTGCGCGTCGGGCCGACCGAACACCTCATCCAGGGGCTGCACCAGTCGCTGTTCCGCGCCGAGAAACGCATCGGCCTGATGCTGTTTGGCAAGGGCAACATTGGTTCGCGCTGGCTGGAGCTGTTCGCCCGTGAGCAGGAGACCTTCTCCGCCCGCACCGGGTTTGAGTTTGTGCTGGCAGGCGTGGTGGATAGCCGCCGCAGCCTGCTTAATTACAACGGGCTGGACGCCAGCCGCGCGCTCGCCTTCTTTAATGATGAAGCGGTGGAGCATGACGAAGAGTCGCTGTTCCTGTGGATGCGCGCCCACCCTTACGACGACCTGGTGGTGCTCGACGTGACCGCAAGCCAGGAGCTGGCGGACCAGTATCTTGATTTCGCCAGCCACGGCTTCCATGTCATCAGCGCCAACAAGCTGGCCGGGGCGAGCACCAGCAACAAATTCCGCCAGATCCGCGACGCTTTCGCCAAGACGGGACGTCACTGGCTCTACAACGCCACCGTCGGCGCCGGGCTGCCGGTTAACCACACGGTGCGCGACCTGCGCGACAGCGGCGATAACATACTGGCTATCAGCGGCATTTTCTCCGGCACGCTTTCCTGGCTGTTCCTGCAGTTCGACGGCACGGTGCCGTTTACCGATCTCGTCGACCAGGCCTGGCAGCAGGGGCTGACGGAGCCGGACCCCCGCGTGGACCTTTCCGGTAAAGACGTGATGCGCAAGCTGGTGATCCTGGCGCGCGAAGCGGGCTATGACATCGAGCCGGAACAGGTGCGTGTGGAATCGCTGGTGCCGACGGGCTGCGAAGCGGGCTCGGTGGACCATTTCTTCGAAAACGGCGATGAACTGAACGAGCAGATGGTGCAGCGGCTGGAAGCGGCGCGCGAAATGGGCCTGGTGCTGCGCTACGTGGCGCGTTTCGACGCCAGCGGCAAAGCGCGCGTGGGGGTGGAGGCAGTGCGAGCTGAGCACCCGCTGGCCTCGCTGCTGCCGTGCGATAACGTGTTTGCGATTGAGAGCCGCTGGTATCGCGATAACCCGTTGGTTATCCGCGGGCCGGGCGCCGGGCGCGACGTTACCGCCGGCGCGATCCAGTCAGACCTCAACCGGCTGGCGCAGCTGCTTTAATAAAGGCAGGTAATGAAAAAGGAGCCAATGGCTCCTTTTTTGTTTTATACCGCAGGTTACTGGCAGGCGATAACCCCTGGGGCGAGTCAGCGTGGCGCCACCCGCTAAACGTTGTCTGCCAACAGCCTACCTCCGCTCCCCTTGCCTTAACATGAACGTTTTTCATGTTGGCTGAATATTCGTCACGCAAGATAACCATTTTTCTGTTGACGGCCCCTCGCTTTTCCGTCATTTTTACATCTGGACGTCTAAACGTATAGAAGTTCACGACACAACAACGATTATGTAGCGATTGATGAGGTAAGGTATGAGCTTTTTTCACGCCAACCAGCGGGAAGCCCTGAATCAGAGCCTGGCCGAAGTGCAGGGCCAGATTAACGTCTCTTTTGAATTTTTCCCGCCGCGCACCAGTGAAATGGAGCAAACCCTGTGGACCTCCATCGACCGTTTAAGCAGCCTGAAGCCGAAATTCGTTTCGGTGACCTACGGCGCAAACTCCGGCGAGCGCGACCGTACGCACAGCATTATCAAGGGCATTAAAGAGCGCACCGGGCTTGAGGCTGCGCCGCACCTCACCTGCATCGACGCCACCCGCGACGAGCTGCGCGCCATCGCGCGTGATTACTGGGATAACGGCATCCGTCATATCGTGGCGCTTCGCGGCGACCTGCCGCCGGGCAGCGGCAAGCCGGACATGTACGCAAGCGATCTGGTGGCGTTGCTCAAAGAGGTGGCGGATTTTGATATCTCCGTCGCCGCTTACCCGGAAGTCCACCCGGAAGCAAAAAGCGCGCAAGCGGACCTGCTTAACCTCAAGCGCAAAATCGACGCGGGCGCTAACCGCGCCATCACCCAGTTCTTCTTTGATGTAGAAAGCTACCTGCGCTTTCGCGACCGCTGCGCGGCGACGGGCATTGATGTGGAAATCATCCCGGGCATTCTGCCTGTCTCCAACTTTAAACAGGCGAAAAAGTTTGCCGATATGACCAATGTGCGCATCCCTTCCTGGATGTCGCAAATGTTCGCAGGCCTTGATGACGACGCTGAAACCCGCAAGCTGGTGGGCGCCAATATCGCCATGGATATGGTGAAAATCTTAAGCCGCGAAGGGGTGAAGGACTTCCACTTCTATACGCTCAACCGCGCGGAGATGAGCTACGCCATCTGCCATACGCTTGGCGTAAGACCGGCGGTAGCGGCATAAGCCCGGCAATGAAATAAAGGAGGCGAGCGCCTCCTTTATTATTTTGCGCAGAAATGACTTATTCATCCTGGAATGTGATCTTGCGCAGCAGAGATGAAATAAAATCACCGCTTAACTTATGATATTTTCTTTTTTTTTAAATTAATCTTTTTGTTATTTATAGGGATTCATTACGCCAATTTAATTTAAGTCGGTAAATGGATTGTCCTTAAATTAAATCAATGCCGCCCACCTGCCACAAAGATATATCTTTCCTGCCTATATTGCTGTCACAGAAAAAATTGATATTCTATCGGAAAACTCTCTTCCTTAAATTTAACGCCATTTAATTTCTGCGCGTTATTATTTAATTTGATCATGGACAGGATCCAGAGAATGTTTTCTCGTTTTTTAATTCTATTATTTGCTGCAGGCCAGCTCTGTACTGCGGTAGCCGCGCCTTTATCGCCAGCGGACCGCGATACAATTCGCCAGCAGCAAGAACAATTATTATTACAAAACCAGCAGCAGCGCGAAGAGTTAGAGCGCAGCACGCCGCTGCCGCGCGCGGCCACGCCCGCGCCCGCGCAGCCTGCCACCGGGCCCTGCTTTCAGATCAACAAGATAACCCTTTCCGGCGCGACGCTACCTTCCCGTAAAGCGCAGCAGAAACTGACGGCGCCGTGGCGCGGCCAGTGTCTGGATATGAAAAAAATAACCGAGTTGACGGCGGCGGTTTCCGACTGGTATATCAGCCGCGGGTATATTACCAGCCGCGCGTTTTTAACCGAGCAGGATCTCTCTGGCGGTGAATTAACGCTTGCCGTGCTGGAAGGGAAATTAAGTGAAATTCGCCTGGAAGGGAAAAAACCGCTGATGCTGAAAATGGCCTTTCCGGGGCTTGAAGGGCGGGTGCTTAATTTACGCGATATAGAACAGGGCATGGAGCAAATAAACCGTTTGCGCGCCACGCCGGTGCAGATAGAAATTCTGCCTGCTGAACAGCAGGGCTATTCGGTGGTGAATTTAACTGCCACGCCGGAATTTCCATTAAGCGTTAGCGTCAGCCTGGATAACAGCGGGCAGAAAAGCACGGGCGAGGAGCAGCTCACCGGTTCGCTGACCGCGAATAACCTGCTGCGGATCGCGGATAAATGGTTTGTGAGCGGCGGGCGCAGCAGCGATTTCGCTACCGCTTACGACGCGCAGAATTTCCAGGCGGGCGTCAGCGTGCCGTTTGGCTACGGCTTGCTGGAGTACAGCTATTCGTGGAGCAACTACCGCACCACCCTCGACAACATGGGTTACAAATGGATTTCCACGGGCGACACAAAAACCCATCGCCTGAACGCCTCGTGGGTGGTGTTTCGCAACGGCGACATCAAAACCGGCGTCGCGGCGAGCGTAACGCAGCGCAGCAGCCGCAACTGGCTTAACGATGCGCCGCTCACCAGCAGCACGCGTAACCTCTCAAGCCTCACCCTTGACATCAACCATACGCAGAAAATGGGGGGCGGCGTCGCCACCTTCAACCCCAGCTACAGCCACGGCGCCCCCTGGTTTAACGCCGAAACCGACGAGAACAAGCATGGCGACGAGCCGCGCGCGCAGTTTCGCAAATGGAGCCTCAGTGCCAGCTTCCAGCGCCCGGTGACGAACAACCTGTGGTGGCTCGCCAGCGCCTACGGCCAGTGGTCGCCCGACCGCCTGTATGGCTCAGAGCGCCTGACGCTCGGCGGCGAAAGTTCGGTGCGCGGTTTCAAAGAGCAGTACCTCTCCGGCGACAACGGCGGCTATCTGCGCAACGAACTCAACTATCTCCTCTTCACCCTGCCGGTAATCGGCCAGGTCAGCGCCACCGCCGCGCTGGATGGCGGCTGGCTGGAGAAAGACCGCGAAGACCGCTACGCCTCCGGCACCCTGTGGGGCGCAGCGGCGGGGCTTGGCAGCGCCAACCGTTGGTACAGCAGCCAAATTTCCGTCGGCACGCCGCTGCGCTACCCCGACTGGCTTGGCCCGGATCACCTCAGCGTCAACTGGCGCATCATGTTCACGCTTTAAGAGATAACGATTATGGATAACCGTCACCCTCCCGTGAGTCTTGCTAAACGTCTGCTGAGCTGGACTATCAGCGCGCTGCTGGTCTGGCAGCCGGTCGCGCCCGCTTTTGCGGCGGCGATGACGCCAACGGGGCAGACCACCATGGACCAGGCGGGCAACGGGGTGCCGGTTGTCAACATCGCAACGCCGAACGCGGCGGGCCTCTCCCATAACCAATTCCAGGATTACAACGTCGGCAAAGAGGGGCTTATCCTCAACAACACCACCGACAGGCTGACCCAGACGCAGCTGGGCGGGCTTATCCAGAACAACCCGCACCTGCAAGCGGGCCAGGAAGCGAAGGGCATTATCAACGAAGTGACGGGCGCCAGCCGCTCGCAGCTGCAGGGCTACACCGAGGTGGCGGGGAAAGCGGCCAACGTGATGGTGGCGAACCCCTACGGCATCACCTGTAACGGCTGCGGATTTATTAACACGCCGAACGTCACCTTAACCACCGGCAAGCCGCAGTTCGACGCGAATGGCAACCTGATGGCGCTGGATGTCATTAAAGGCGCGATTACCGTCGAAGGGCAGGGGCTGGACGCCAGCCAGAGCGACGCGCTTGCTATTATCTCCCGCGCCAGCGAAGTGAACGCCGCTATCCACGCGAAAGATCTCAGCGTGACCGCGGGCGCGAACCGCGTCGGGGCGGACGGTAGCGTGCGGGCGCAGGCGGGCGAAGGCCCGGCGCCGACGGTGGCGGTGGATACCGGCGCGCTCGGCGGCATGTACGCCAACCGTATTCGCCTTGTTTCCAGCGAAAAAGGGGTAGGGGTCAACCTGGGCAACCTCAATGCGCGACAGGGGGATATTCAGCTCGACGCCAGCGGCCGGATGACGGTTAAAAACAGCCTCGCCAGCGGCGCGCTTAGCGCGAAAGGCGAAGGGGTGACGCTGGCGGGAAGCCACCAGACGGGCGGCGCGCTGAACGTCGCCAGCCGTGACGGGATGACGCTGGATAACGCCACGCTCGCCAGCGGCGGCGACGCGCGCCTTACCAGCGACGGGCATTTGCAGATTAACGGCGGCGGCGTGACCAGCAGCGGCGCGCTTGATGTCGCAAGCGGGCAGGATGCGGCACTCGCCAGCGCCACCCTGGTAGGCCAGGGCAACACCACCCTCAGCAGCAACGGCAGGCTGAACATCAACGGCGGCGGCGTTTCCGGCAACGGCGCGCTGACTATCGCCAGCCAGCAGGACGCCACTATCGCGAACGCTACGCTGGTAGGGCAGGCTGACACTCGCCTGCATAGCGGCGGCGCGCTGAGCGTGCAGGGCGGCAGCCTGGCCAGCCGGGGCGAGCTGAACGTTTCCGGCAACCAGTCCATGCGGCTGGAAAACACCACCGCGGGCAGTGAAGCGAAGGCGACATTCGCCAGCGGCGGCCACATCGCCGCCGTGGGCAGCACGCTCACCGCTGGCAGCGACCTGCTGCTGAGCGGCGGCTCGCTCGCGGTTTCCGGCGGCGCGCTGTCAGGGCATGGCGCGCTTGACCTCACCGGCGCGCAGGGCTTATCGCTTGAAAACAGCAAAGCGGGCGGCGGCACTCACGCCACCCTGACAAGCAGCGGCCAGCTTGCGGTCACGGGCGGCTCGCTCACCGCAGGCAATGACCTGCTGCTTAACGGCGGCGCGCTGGCTGTTCGCGGCGGCACGCTCTCCGGCAAGGGCGCGCTGATGCTCACCGGCTCGCAGGGGCTGCTGCTTGACGAGACCACCGCAGGCAGCGGTTTAAGCGCGACCCTCAGCAGCGGCGGCGCGCTTGAGATGACCGGCGGTTCGCTTATCGCCGATGGCGACCTGCTGCTTAACGGCGGTTCGCTGGCGGTGCGCAACGGCAGTCTTTCCGGCCAGGGCGCGCTGAGCCTGGCAGGCGGGCAGAGCGTCGCGTTAGATAACGCCACGATCGGCAGCGGCGCGAACGCCACCTTCAGCAGCGGCGGCGAGCTGACTGCAACTGGCAGCGCGCTCACCGCGGGCAACGACCTCACCCTTACCGGCACGCAGATCGCGCTGGATGGCGCCAACCGCGCCGAGGCGAAAGCGACTGTGCGCCTGAACGGCGGCGATATTCATAACCAGGGGCAGGTGAACGCGGGCGGCGACGCGCGGGTTTCCGGCCAGAAGGTGGTGAACGAAGGCCAGCTGGCGGCCAATGGCCGTCTTGATGCGCAAACCGCAAGCCTCAACAACAGCGGGCTGTTGCAGGGCAACGGCGTAACGCTGAAGGGCGACGCGCTGGAAAACAGCGGCACGCTGCAAAGCGGCGCCGCGCTTGACGTTAACGTTAAAAACCTCGCCCAGCAGGGCGCGCTCAGCGCGAAAGGCGACGCGAACATCACCGCGGAAGCGGCGCTGCGCAACGGCGGCAGCCTGCTCGCCGACGGCGCGCTTGCGGTGAACACCGCCTCCCTTGAGCAAAACGGCACGCTTTCGGGCGCAAAAAGCCTGACGGTGGAAGCCGCACAGCTCGCCAGCGGCAAAGGCTCGCTGACCACCAGCCAGGGCGACGTGCGTCTTGCGGCAGGGCAGGAAGCCGATATTAACGGCCAGGTGATTGCCAACGGCGCGCTCGACGTACGCGGCGAGAGGGTCACTACGGGCGCGGACGCGCATCTGCAGAGCGATAAAGACCTGACGCTCCAGGCCAACAACGCGCAGCTCAACGGCACCCAGGCGGCGAAAGGCGCATTCAGCGTTACGGCGCAGCAAATCGACCATGGCGGGAAATCCAACGCCGACCGTATTGCTTTCAAAGCGCCGCAATCGGTGACCAACAGCGGCACGCTGGAAGCCAACACCTTAACCCTCGGCAGCGACAGCCTCAGCAACCGCGGCGCGCTGCTGGCCGATACGCTGGCCCTGGGCGCGCAGACTCTCATCAACAGCGGCGGCGTGAAGGCGGATGCGCTCACGATGGAAGGTGAAAACCTCACCAACAGCGGCACGCTGGTGGCGGATACCTTCACGCTGCGCGGCAAGCAACTGACTAACAGCGGGCTGATGCAGGGCACCGGGCTGCTGAACCTGCAAACCGATGCGCTCGATAACCTCGCGGGCGGCACGCTTTACAGCGCGCAAAACCTGACGCTGAACCTGCCGACGCTCAATAACAGCGGCCTGATCACGACCGATCGCGACCTGATCCTCAAAGGCGATCGCCTGACCAACGCCGGGGAGATCAACGGCCTTAACCTCAGCAGCGACTATTCCGCGCTGATGAACAACGCGGGCGGCCGCCTGCTGGCGGACAACACGCTCACGCTGAACGGCGAAGAGATTGATAACAGCGGCCTGCTGGCGGCGAAAAACCTCTCTTTCACCGCCGATACGCTGAAAAACCAGGGCGAAGCCCAGGGCGACGACGGGCTGGCGATCGCCGCGCAGCACACCAGCAACAGCGGCGCGCTGCGCACCGGCGGCACGCTGGCGCTGCATGGCGCAACGCTTGGCAACGACGGCGAACTGAGCGCCGCCGACCTGCTGCTGAACCTGAGCGGCAACGCGGCCAACACCGGTCGGATGATTGCCGATAACGGCTTCACGCTCACTGCGCCGACGCTTATCAACAGCGGGCTGCTGGCGGCGAACGACCTGCGCGCAGACGCCTCCGCTATCACCAACAGCGGCACCTTACAGGGCGCGGCATCCCTTAATGCGACGGGCAAAACGCTGGATAACCGCCAGGGCGGCGTACTGCTCTCTGGCGGCACGCTGGAACTGCAAAACGATCGGCTTAGCAACGCCGGGCTGTTGCAGGGCAAAACCCTGGACCTGGCGACGGGCGATTGGATTAACAGCGGCAACGCGCTGGGCGAAGCGGGGCTGACGGCGAAAGTGAACGGCGCGTTCAGCAACCAGGGCAAAGCCCTGAGCCAGCAGACGCTCGACCTGCGCGCGGCAAGCCTTGATAACCGCGGCGCGTTGATGGCGAAGGTGCTGGCGCTGCACGGCGATTTGCAGAACAGCGGCCTGTTGCAGGGCAACAGCGCCCTGAACTGGGATGGCAACGCCTTTACCAACCTGGCGAAGGGCCAGGCGACGGGCGGCGAAACGCTGACGCTCACCGGCAACACGCTTGATAACCAGGGCCAGTTGCAGGCCCGCAGCGCCACGCTCACGGCGGACACGCTGCGCAACAGCGGTAGCGCGCAGGCGCTGGACAGCCTGAACGCCACCCTTAGCGGGCGCGTGGACAACCAGGGGGCGCTGTTAAGCCAGAATCGGTTTGAACTCGCCGCCGCACAGCTTTTCAACGACGGCCAACTGGCGGCGAAAGCCTTAACGCTCAGCGCGCCGCAGCTGACCAACACCGGCGTGATACAGGGCAACGACCGCCTGGCGCTCGCCACCCGCGACCTGATTAACGGCCAGAACGGGCAGCTGGTGAGCGGCAGCGGACTGAACCTCGACCTCAACAGCCTGCAAAACCAGGGGCTGCTGCTGGCGAACGAAGACTTTACGCTGAAGGGCAAAACGCTCGCTAACCGCGGCGATATTCAGGCCAATACGCTTAACGTCACCCTCGCCGACACGCTCGACAACCAGGGCGCGCTGGTGGCGAAAGGCCAGGGCGCGCTCAGCGCCGCGACGCTCACCAACGGCGGCACGCTGGCAGGCCAGACGCTGACCCTTAGCGGCACGGCGATCCGCAACAGCGGCCTGATTCAGGGCAACGGCCAGGCGGACGCCACCGCGAGCAGCATTACCAACGAGGCGGCGGGCAAATGGCTCTCCGGCGGCGCGTTAACCTTTAACGGCGGCACGCTTACCAACGCGGGCGCGATGCAGGGAAACACGCTGGGGCTGACCGGCAATACGCTGGATAACCGCGGCGTGCTAAACGGCGCCTCGGCGCTCACCGGCGCCTTCACCGGCGCGCTCAACAACAGCGGGCAAATTCAGAGCAACGGGGCGCTGGGCCTGACGGCGGGCAGCCTCATTAACCCAGGCCGCATCGCCGCGGATACGCTGACCCTTAACGCCGCCACGCTCAGCAACGACGGGCTGTGGCAGGGGGTGAAAGGGCTGACCATAACGGGCGACACGCTGACCACGGGCGCGGCTTCCCGCACCCTTACCGGCGGCGCGCTGGCGCTGAACGCCGGGCAGCTCAACACGCTCGGCACCTTACAGGGGCAGGGCGTGGAGGTGAACGCCAGCGGCTGGACGCACGGCGGCTCGCTGCTAAGCCTGGGCGACCTGACGGCAGACGTGGACGCCACGCTCGCCAATACCGGCTCCCTGATGAGCAAAGGCGATGCGTCCCTTGGCGCGCAGCTTATCGACAACGGCGGGCAACTGCTTAGCGAAGGCAATGCCACGCTCGACGGCCAGAGCCTGAAAAACAGCGGCGCGGTGCAGGGGAAAACCCTCGCGCTGCACCAGAACAGCATCAACAACCAGGGTACGCTGACCGGCCTGCAAAGCCTGACGCTGGAAGCGCAGCAGCGCCTGATGGCGCGCATGCTGATGGCCGCGCCTCAGCAAGAGCTGGTAAACGGCGCGAACGGCGCGCTGCTGACCCAGGGCACGCTGAAAATCACCTCCGGCACGGTCACAAACGCCGGCAGCTGGCAGGGTCAGAACGTTCTCCTGAACGCGCAGTCGCTCACCAACAGCGGCGCGGTGCAGAGCGCCGACGCGCTGCAGATGACGCTGGCGAACACGCTTAATTCCACGACCGGCAGCAAAATTACCGCCATGGGCAACGCGGCGCTCTCTGCGTTAACGCTTGCCAACCAGGGGCAGTGGGCGGCGAAAAACCTGACGCTCAGCGGTAGCACCTTCAACAACGACGGCGACACCAGCGGCGTGAATGGGCTGACCGTAACGCTCAACGGCGCGTTTACCCAACAGGCGGGGCGCTCGCTGCTCACCGGCGGCGCGCTGAACCTGAGCGCCGCTTCCGTCACCAACCTCGGCAAGCTACAGGGCAATACGCTTGGCGTCACCACCGGGGCGCTGAGCAACAGCGGTCGGTTGCAGGGCGACAACGGCGCCACGCTCAGCCTGAGCGGCAGGCTGACCAACAACACGGGCGGGGAGATCGTCAGCCGCCAGGGGCTTACCGTCACCACGCCTGAACTGTTCAACTACGGGCTGATGCAGGGCGGCGGCGACACCCGCGTGGACGCCGCTTCGCAGGCGCATAACGACGGCAAGCTGCTTTCCGGCGCGACGTTAACGTTCACCACGCCGCAATTCTCTGGCGCAGGCTGGCTGCAGGCGACCAACCTTGTTCTGAACGCCGCGAACGCCACCAACAGTGGCACCTGGCTTGCGGACCAGGCGACGCTCACCGGCAATCTGTTCACCAACCAGGGCACGACGCAGGGCGGCACGCTTGCCGTTAACTACAACCAGTTGAATAACAACGGCACGCTGCTTGGCACCAGCCAGTTGAACGTGAACGCAGGCCAGGTTAACCAGTCGGCGACCGGCAAACTTTTCAGCGCCGGCAACCTGTGGCTTGGCAGCAACGGCTTCGACGCGCTGGGACAGGTGGTGGCGCTGGGCGACCTGACGCTAAAACTGGCCAACGCCTATACCAACAAAACCGCGCTGGCGGCGGGCAGAACGCTGACGCTGACCAGCAACGGCGCGATTGATAACCAAAGCGTGATGCAGGGCCAGGCGGTGAACGTTAGCGCGGGCGGTGTGCTCACTAACAATAACCAAATCACCACCGGCAACGGCGCAAGCACCCTCAGCGGCAGCGCGGTAGCGCTTAATGGCGCGGGGTCGATTCAGGGCGGCGGCGATATCGCCATTAACAGCGGCAGCAACATCACCGTAAACGGCTTCACCGGCACCCGCGGCAGCCTGACGCTGAGCGGACCAGGCTCCATCATCAACACCGCGCTGCTTTATGCGGCCAACAACCTGGCGCTTTACGCCAACAGCATCACCAACCAGCGCGGCGATATCCTCGCGGGCAACAGCCTGTGGATGCAGCGCGACGGCGCGGGTAATGCAAATACGGAAGTGGTGAATACCTCAGGGACGATCGAGACGCAAAACGGCGATATCACGATCAATACCGGGCATTTGTTGAATACAAGGGATGGGTTGTCGGTAAGCAGTTGGACGGAAAACCAAAATCAGCCTAATGCAGGAAATGCGACGCTCACTATTAGCATTTCTGAGTTTTCGCCAGATGCTTATTTTATTAAAAAGTCGCTAACTCATGAATTTCATAACTGTACATGTGCAACTGATATTTATACATATTATTCACAATATACACCACTTAATGATTATAAAACGCAGAAAATCGCATCCGCTATTGTTCATAATAGTGTAAGTGCAACTGGCGGTGCGGGCACCATTTCCGCAGGCCGCAGTATCGTTATCAATAGTAATTCGTTAGATAACCGTGCCAGTAATTTATTAGCACAGCAGAATATTTCTTTAAGTGGGAATACTTTAAATAACCAAAGTTATGAAGACGGTACGTTATATAATTATTATACGTATGAATATCTGGATACTATTGGTATATCGTCATCTAACCAGCGTTATATAGAGCCTCCAACTAATTCTTATTTCAAATATGAGCTAAAAGGCCAGACTACCGAGTCCTCTAACGGCCAAATCTACCGCGCCGTAATCCAGGCGGGCGGCAACGTCAGCGCTAACTTCACCAGCAACATCAGCAACACCAATACCACCGCGAACGCAGGCGGCGTCAGCAACACGATTTCCACGCCGTCGCTCAACATGCTTAGCAACCAGAGCGTTAGCGGCAGCATTGCAAAACAGAACCTGATCAACGCCGGGCCGGTGGCGGTGAACTCGCCGCAGTGGAGAGATCAACTCCAGGGCGCGTTGCAGCAGATTAACGGCGGCGGCGCGCTGGAGACAAACGGCGCAGCGAACGCGTCTCTCGCCACCATTTCTACCACGCAGAAGGGCAACGCCAGCCTCGGCAGCGTGGGCGGCCTTGCGGACGCGGGCGTGACCACGGCGGCGCTTAATAACGCCAAAAGCGGCGCGCTGGGGCAGTATCAGGGCAAGGCGGTGGACACCAGCGCCTACCCGCTGCCATCCGGCGACAACGGCTATTTTGTGGTTTCCACCAACCCGAAAAGCCCGTACCTCATCACCGTTAACCCGAAACTTAACGATCTTGGGCAACTCGACCCGTCGCTGTTTGGCGACCTGAACGCCCTGCTGGGCCTGCAACCTTCCACCCGCGCGCTTTCTGGCGTTCGCCCGGACGTGGGGGCGCTGGCGGGCGTGCAGCCGGGCACGACGGCGCCGCAGGAGACCCGCGCCGTTTATACCGATGAGAAGCAGTTCCTCGGCTCCTCTTACATGCTGGGCCGCCTCAACCTGAACCCGGATTACGACTACCGCTTCCTTGGCGATGCGGCCTTCGACACCCGCTACGTCAGCAACTACCTGTTGAACCAGACCGGCAACCGCTACCTCAACGGCATCGGCTCCGACCTCGACCAGATGCGCTACCTGATGGACAACGCCGCCTCGGCGCAGCAGTCTCTCGGCCTGAAATTCGGCGTGTCGCTCACCGCCGACCAGGTGGCGGCGCTCGAACACAGCATCCTGTGGTGGGAAACCGCGACCATCAACGGCGAAACGGTGATGATCCCGAAAGTGTACCTGTCGCCGAAAGATGTGACGGTGAACAACGGCAGCGTTATTGCGGGCAATAACGTCAGCCTGCAGGGCGGCAACATCACCAACAGCGGCAGCACGCTGGTGGCGAAGAACAACCTCAGCCTCGACAGCCAGAACAGCATCAGCAACCTGAACGACGGGCTGATGAAAGCGGGCGGCGATCTCAACCTGAGCGCCATCGGCGATATCAGCAACATCAGTTCCGCCATTAACGGCAAAACCGTACAACTGGAGAGCCTGGACGGCAGCATTAATAACATCACGCTGGCTGACCAGATTGATATCAACGCCAAAGGCAAATACGGCAGCGTTTCGCTGAAAGACACCGTGCTTGGCTCAACGGCATCCATTACCGCGCAGGACGGGCTTTCGCTTTCGGCGGGCAAAGACATCACGCTGACCGGCGCGAACCTCGCCTCCGGCGGCGATATGCTGCTGGACGCCTGGGGCGACATCGCCGTTAACGCCAATCAGGTGAACGACGCCTACAGCCAGTCTGGTTTTCGCGGCAAAACCAACACCAGCCGCTCCACCGTCTCTTATCAAGGCAGCACCATCAGCGCGGGCGGCAACCTGGACGCGAGCGCGGGGCATGACCTCAGCCTGACGGCGAGCGACGTGAAAGCGGGCGGCAGCGCTGCGCTTGCGGCGGGCAACGACCTCAACCTGAACGCCGCACAGACCAGCCAGAACAGCGCCAGCGGCAAGAATGAATCGCATAGCACCGGGCTGGACCGCGCCACCGTAGCGGCAGGCGACAACCTGACGTTGAAAGCAGGTCAGGACATTAACTCCCAGGCGGCGGCGCTGGCGGCGACGAATAACGTCGGCATGCAGGCGGGACGCGATGTCAACCTGGCGGCGGAGGCCACCACCGAGGGCGACAGCGCCCGCGCGAAGAAAAAGACCGTCATCAACGAGTCGGTGCGCCAGCAGGGCACTGAGATTGCGAGCGGCGGCAACACGGTGATTGTCGCCGGGCAGGATGTGAACGCGCAGGCGGCGCAGGTGACCGCGCAGGGCGATATCGGCGTGGCGGCAGGCCGCGACGTTAACCTCACCACCGCCACCGAGAGCGATTACTACTACAAAGAGCAGACCAAGACTAAAAGCGGTTTCCTGAGCAAAAAAACCACTCACACCATCCAGGAAACCAGCGCCACGCGTGAAGCAGGCACGCTGCTTTCTGGCGACAACGTGCAGGTTTCTGCGGGCAATAATCTGCTGGTGCAGGGCTCGGCTGTTGCGGGTGACGGCAATGTAGCGCTTGGCGCGGGCAACAATGTGGATATTGTCGCCGCCACTAATACCGATACCTCCTGGAACTTCAAAGAGACGAAGAAAAGCGGCCTGATGGGCTCCGGTGGCATTGGCTTTACCATCGGCAGCAGCAAAACCACCCACGACCTGCGCGAGAAAGGCACCACCCAGAGCCAGAGCACCAGCACGGTAGGCTCGACGGGCGGCAACGTGACGGTTACCGCAGGCAACCAGGCGCACGTGGGCGGCGCGGATCTTATTGCAGGCAAAGACCTGGCGATTACCGGCGACAGCGTAGTGATTGAGCCGGGCCACGACAAACGCACCCGCGACGAGAAATTCGAGCAGAAGTCCAGCGGGCTGACGCTGGCGCTTTCGGGGTCCGTTGGTGAGGCGGTCAATAGCGCAGTCTCTGCCGCGCAGTCTGCCAAAGAGCAGAGCGACAGCCGCCTTGCGGGTCTGCAGGCCACCAAAGCGGCGCTCTCTGGCGCGCAGGCCGTTCAGGCGGCGCGGCTTGATGCGGCGAAAGGCGGCGACCCGGCCAACAATGCCTCGATTGGCGTGATGGCTTCGCTTGGCTCCCAGTCTTCGAAGTCGACGTCGCACTTTGAACAAGACACGACCACCGGCAGCACGCTGAACGCCGGAAACGACCTCAACATTACCGCCACAGGCAAGGGCAAGGGGGCGAACAACGGGGATATCAGCATTGGCGGCAGCCAGTTGAAGGCGGGTAATGACATCAGCCTCAATGCGGCGCGCGATATCAACCTGACCTCCTCCGCCAATACCCAGAAGCTGGAAAGCAGTAACGCCAGTAAAGGCGGCTCGATTGGCGTGGGGCTGACGGCAGGCTCGGGCGGCACGGGCATCAGCGTTTCCGCCAGCATGAACGCTGCGAAAGGCGGCGAGAAAGGCAACGGCACCAACTGGAATGAAACCACGCTGGATGCCGGTCATCAGGTGAACCTGTCCAGCGGACGTGATACCACCCTTTCGGGCGCGCAGGTGAACGGCGAAACGGTGAAAGGCGATATTGGCCGCGACCTCACCATCACCAGCTTGCAGGACAGCGATAACTATAACAGCAAGCAGCAGAGCGTAAGCGCAGGCGGCAGCTTTACCTTTGGCGTGCCGGGCGGTTCGGCGAGCTTCAGCTACAGCCGCGACAAGATGAAGAGCAACTACGACTCTGTTATCGAGCAGTCCGGCATTTATGCAGGTAAAGGCGGCTTCGATATCACCGTCGGCAACCATACTCAGCTCGATGGCGCGGTGATCGCCTCCACCGCCACGGCGGATAAAAACCGACTGGATACCGGCACGCTGGGCTTCACCGATATCCAGAACCGGGCGGACTATAAGGTTGAGCACCAGGGCGCGGGCTTCAGCACGGGCGGCGGCATTGCCGGCAACCTCATCAGCAATATGGCGAACACCATGCTGGCAGGGATGGGCGGCAGCGGCCACGCCGAAGGCACGACACAGTCTGCAGTGGCAGATGGCGCCATCACCATTCGCGACCAGGCGAACCAGCAGCAGGACCTGGCGAACTTAAGCCGTGATACGGAACACGCCAACGACAGCATCAGCCCGATATTCGACAAAGAGAAAGAGCAGAACCGCCTGCAGACCGCGCAGCTGATTGGCGAGATTGGGATGCAGGTCTCGGATATCGTTAAAACACAGGGCGCGATAGAGGCGGCGCAGAAGGCTAACAGCCAGATGGCGGGCGTTACCCAGGCGCAGAAGGACGAGGCGCTGAAAGCGCTTCAGGCGCAGGACCGGAATAAACAGTACAGCGACAAGGAGATTAACCAGCAGGTCTGGCAGAACTTCTACGACAACGCCCAGAAGAACAGCGACTACGGCACGGGCGGCAAATACCAGCGGGCCGTCCAGGCGGTGACGGCGGCAGTGCAGGGCCTGGCGGGCGGGGACGTTCAGTCGGCGCTGGCAGGCGGCGCAGCGCCGTACCTGGCGGATGTTATCGGCCATAAGCTGAACCTGGACGAGGGCAGTAAAGCGATAGCCCATGCCATCGCCGGAGCCGTCGTGGCGGAGCTTCAGGGACGCAACGCTCTGGCAGGCGCTGCCGGTGCGGTGGCAGGGGAACAGGCAGCTAACATCTTGCTGGCGCAGATGTTCCCGGGCAAAAGCGCAGCGGACCTGACCGAAGAAGAGAAGCAGACCATCAGCGCTTTCTCAACGCTTGCGGCAGGGCTTGCTGGCGGCATTGCCGGAGACAGCAGCGCCGGTGTGTTAACCGGTGCGCAGGCAGGGAAAAATGCGGTTGAGAATAACTCTTTGAGCCTGGTAGCCAGAGGTTGCGCGGTTGCGGCACCCTGCCGGACGAAAGTTGCGGAGCAGTTGCTGGAAATAGGGGTAAAAGCCGGTCTTACTGGAGCCGTGGCGAAAACACTGGCCGACAAACTGACCGCTGATGAGCTGGATCATCTTGTTACCCTTGAAATGATGGGTAACGATGAGATCACCGGAAAATATCTCAGCTCGTTGCAGGATAAGTACGGTTCCGGGAATGCCTCAAATCCAAACATTGGCAAGGATCTGACTGATGCAGAGAAGGCAGAGTTAGGCGGTGCGGGGTCAGGCACGCCGGGTGGCTGGGAGCCGCAGGATGAGGAGAATGCGCGGAACAATGAAGCACATAGTTCAACGAATGGAAAAAATTTAAATTCTGAATTAGTTGGTAAAGAAATTGCGGGAGGACATGCTTTTGAGAAACATGTCCTTCAGCAAGGAGAGTTTACTGGTCTAGGTATAAGAACAAGGGCTCAGTTTGCACAGCACATTGAAAATGTTGTTAAGAATCCTACATCTACCAAAGAACTGAGTAATGGTCGTTCGGCTTATTGGGATCAGTCTACAGGCACTGTCGTAATCCGTAATCCGAAAGCATCTGATGGCGGAACGGCTTTTAGACCAGTAAACGGTAGGGCATACTTTGATAATTTGAGGTAATGAATGGACGTAATATCTGTTACAGGAAAACAGGCTCAATTAACTATTGGTGAGAATGAGCTATTAATCCTGAATTCAGCTTTGAATGAGATTTGCAATGGTATCTCTGTTTCTGAGTTTGAAACCAGAATAGGGGCTTCTAAAGAAGAAGTTTGTGCATTACTTAATGATATAGGCCGTATTTTAGACAATATGATTGTTTAAAAAGAATCCCGCCCTTGCCTGGCGGGATCTTTTTTATTAATCGTCAGGCTCACCCACAATGCCCGTCCCCGCGCTTAATCACCGGCAGATCGCCGGTGTCATTGAGCGCACCGGGGAAGGTGTTAAACCACTGGAGCATCTTTGGCCTGTTGACATACGTCACGCTCAGCCCCTCGGCGCAGCCCCACAGCTCTCGGCTGTTCTGGGTGGTGATGACGATGCAGTCGGGCATCACCCGGATTTTAACCGGCATCCCGTCAGTAAATCCCGCCTGTTCTATCCACTCGCCGCGTAAAAATATCGCCTTATGCACGGCCCGGCTGTAGTACTCGCAGCGGGTGGTGGGTTGCGGCGCTTCAGTTGTGCGGCAGCAGCCACGCCGAAGGCACGACGCAGTCTGCGGTGTCGGATGTTATCGGCCATAAGCTGAACCTGGACGAGGGCAGTAAAGCGATTGCCCATGCCATCGCCGGAGCCGTCGTGGCGGAGCTTCAGGGACGCAACGCTCTGGCAGGCGCTGCCGGTGCGGTGGCAGGGGAACAGGCAGCTCACATCTTGCTGGCGCAGATGTTCCCGGGCAAAAGCGCAGCGGACCTGACCGAAGAAGAGAAGCAGACCATCAGCGCTTTCTCAACGCTTGCGGCAGGGCTTGCTGGCGGCATTGTCGGAGACAGCAGCGCCAGTGTGTTAACCGGCGCGCAGGCAGGGAAAAATGCGGCTGAGAATAACCTTCTGGGCGGAAACGAAGAAACCCAGACGAAGTTCGTGCAGGAGCATGGTAAAGATGTGTTGTCCTGCTCAACCAATCCTGGTGGAGAAGCCTGTCAACGTGGTGAGGCGGTAAACAAGGCAATGGCAGCGGCGCTGGGTGCAGGTGCGGCGGGTGGTACAGTTGCTGCGTTAGCTCCTGCTGCGGCAGCGGCAGTTGAAGCAGGCGTCAGTGCCTGTGCAGCAAATCCGATATTGTGCGCCAATGAGGTGAGTATCTGGCTTGCGGAAACCTTTGGAGCAGAGGCTATCCCTGCGGGTTTAGCGGTCAGTGTCACCGGTAAGTTAACGGCAGAGCAGGTATCGCAGCTAATGGAGCTGAACGCGCTGCGGGCTGTAGAGAAGCAAACGGGTCAGAAAGTTGGTGTTGATGCGATTGAAAGTGTGGCGCGTCCGTCAGCGAGACAATCCGAAAAAGACATAGGTAAGGAGCTTGGTGAGGGCTGGCGTGAACAAGTAAGCTTCAAAGATGGTGTAGAAGTGCCTTATGGCACCAAAGGCAGCACTCGTCCTGACTGGTGCCAAGGGAATACTTGCGTAGAAGTGAAGAATTATGATGTCACAAATAATCTGAGTGGCTTGATCAATAATGTTGCGAAGCAGGCAATTGGGCGGCAGAAGAATTTACCGGCAGGGATGACACAGGAAGTGGTAATTGATGTTCGTGGGCAAGCTCTTTCTTCTACGCAAGAAGACGCTATAATTCGTGGTATCGTTCAAAAATCAAATGGGATAGTTAACCCCACAGACATCCGGTTTAAGAGGTAATACCACAGTGAGACATGTTGGATTTACAGGTGGAAGCTCAATGGTTGAGCTAGGTTCCCCTTCTGAAATGGCTGATTTCTTTGTATTTTTCTTTATGAATTTAAAAAGAGATGAGAACCGTGATGTTCTGGAGAGACTTTACAAAAAATATGTAAAACTTGAAGAACTGGATGAAGTCGCCCTAATAACTAAAGAACTCAAAGATAGTTTATTACCTGATGTAAAAGATAGATACTTGAAATATATCTCTGGTATTGAAACATGCATCGAATCGGCTAAGTTGTTTTATGAAAGTTGGAGTATTTATCAACCGGTTAAGGTAGGGATAACGGACGTACCTTTTTATCTTGATGATAAAAGAAGACCCTTGGAACAATATGATGCTCTTGGCCCGGATGATCTTCCCTTCTGGTTACGTTAAACACAAAAATTCTAGCCTACCGGCTGGGATCTTGCGGTGTGCACCAGTCAGTAACCTGAGCGTATCTGCGGTGTAGTGCTCACCTCAATCTATTCCACAATCAATAATCGATACAGTCTGGAAATCTGGTGTGGTGATTCGTGATACAAATGGCAAGGTGTATAAATGAGTCAGACGTATATTATTGCAAAACATGGTCAATTGGATATAAGGAGCCAATTGACCTAGGCGTGGAGAAAAAGACTTTAAAATACATGAGGTTGATGACTCTTATACAGTGCTCATTGGCTCTGATTCTGCCCCATCGTGCTTTATTAATATAATGAGGAATAGTGGCTGGGTAAGCGTTAGCTTTCTTGATGAGTATTTAAGAGAATATCTTTTTTATAATTTTCAAATAGAGGATGTTGGAATATTATTTCTATCGATGTCTGTTTATAGAGAGTTTGCTGGTGATACTGACTTGGTTATCAATGGGACAACATATCATTTTAAAAAAGATGGGCATACTATAATTATAGAGAATAATGTCTCGAATAATACATCAGAGATGAGTGAAACTTATTCTGGTGTGGCTGGAAATTATGATCGGTTTCCAGAGTTCGGAGAATATGACTCTTTGATTAGAAAAGAACGATAGGTCATGACAAATCTTTAAAAAAGCCTCTAATTATTACGGAGGCTTTTACTCTTGTCATTGTGTGATATCCTGCGATAGCGTTTTACGCCAGAAATACTGAATTCACTTCACCACTCTTTCAACACAAAATAATCACTCCTTACCTCACACTGGCGCCGGTTTGCGGCTGGCTTTGAGCCGTTGTAAGTAAGCCGGGCGTGGCGGAAGTCAGCGTGGCGGGTGAGATACAAATCCGCATTGATTATCCAGGCTATGGCGGGAGTTGAAAAATATGGGTAGATTCACTGAAAAATTATTGTCCATTTGCAGTGAAAGCCTGTCTTCACAACACCCTGAAAGCCAGCAATTAGCCGCCTGGCCGTTTCCGGCAGTGAAGGAACTGGTCTCCTTGTTAGAAACTCAAAATGGTTTCTATGGTTTTGAGTCCGCGCTTCATCTCTTTCCTTTACGCGCAGAAGGGAGCGAGGTTGATTTGACAAGCTGGAACCAGCCGTCATTATGGATTGACGCCTTTAACGGGATGGCTTCAGAGGCGCTATTTTTCGCTGAAGATATGGACTGGTTGCTTATTCGATCTCTGAACTTGAACCGGTAGCGAATAATACAGAACTGCACAAAAACAACCTGAGCAAAGCGGTTCTGGCGTCGGTGACTGTGGCGTTTACGTTAGATAAACCATCATCGGGAAACGGAAAAGCTTCTCGGGGAACAGCGGTTACGGGTAAGTCTGGCTTGTCGGCTATTGATGGTATTGTTAAGGGTGGTGAACAGACGGGGAAAAATCTTGCTAAAAAGGAAAATGCACTTCTTAATGATGCCAGCAAGCAATTAGATGAATTCGTAAATTCTTTTGCGGGTAGCAAGTACAAACCAGCGACAGCAATTGGTGCCGTAGCTCCTCTAACAGGAAAGATTGTGACGACATCTAATGGCGCTGTACCTACCGTAGTTGCTCCGGAATTGAAGGCATATGCTGATACGTTAGGCGGGTTGGGAGTAAAAAACTGCGTGTGGAAATATATTAGGCCGTTGTGCGGAATTCAGAGCAGCAAATGAGCTTTTATTGGTAAATCCAAGTTTAAAACTTAAAGATATTCATTTCACTCCTGCGATTCGACGAAGAACCGGAGAAGTGGTCCCTCGTTGTGAAAACTGTAAAAACATATTTGGGGCTGAATAATGATGTATATGGATGATGATTTTTTAGAAAATGATTTGGACTGGTTTTTATCCGGTCAGGACGGTTTTTTAGCTCACTTTGCAACAGGGGGGAAAAGCCCAGTTCCGGAGAAAATTAGAGAATCTATTGATAACTATGAATTAGTATATGATTACTTCTACTCTCTGGAATCTTTATCTGACGTGGAAGTCATTGAATACAATCTTCCTGCTTTTTCAGATGAGGAACAGCGTTCTCGTTATTTGAAATCATTCATAGAAATGTCACGTAAAGGATTATTTAGTTATGACTATAGGAATGACAAGTATAAGTTAATATCAAAGCCTCTATCCCCATTGAGATATAGTGTATTACCAGATGATATAAAAGGAATTATTTATATCTCGTCTGAAAATATCTCATGAATGGAATAAACTAAGTATACAATATGAAGATCTCGGCCTGATTGCGGGATCATGTTATCAGCTGTCAAGCAAAATGCCCATCCCTGCGCTTAATCACCGACAAATCGCCGGTGTCGTTCCGCGCGCCGGGGAAGGTCTTAAGCCACTGGAGCATCTTTGGCCTGTTGACGTAAGTCACGCTCAGCCCCTCGGCGCAGCCCCACAGCTCGCGGCTGTTCCGGATGGTGATGACGATGCAGTCGGGCATCACCCGGATTTTTACCGGCATCCCGTCGGTAAATCCCGCCTGTGTTATCCACTCGCCGCGTAAAAATATCGCATTACGCACGGCCCGGCTGGGGTGGTGGGTTGCGGCGCTTCAGTTGTGCGGCAGCGGTCACGCCGAAGGCACGACGCAGTCTGCGGTGGCGGATGTTATCGGCCATAAGCTGAACCTGGACGAGGGCAGTAAAGCGATTGCCCATGCCATCGCCGGAGCCGTCGTGGCGGAGCTTCAGGGACGCAACGCTCTGGCGGGCGCTGCCGGTGCGGTGGCAGGGGAACAGGCAGCTAACATCTTGCTGGCGCAGATGTTCCCGGGCAAAAGCGCAGCGGACCTGACTGAAGAACAGAAGCAGACCATCAGCGCTTTCTCAACGCTTGCGGCAGGGCTTGCTGGCGGCATTGCCGGAGACAGCAGCGCCGGTGCGTTAACCGGCGCGCAGGCAGGGAAAAATGCGGTTGAGAATAACCTTCTGGGTGGCGGAACCGAGGAAGGACAGGCGCAGGCGGTAATCCAGGGCTGTGTGGGAAGTGTGGTGCTGTGCCTGAATAATGCTGGGATATTTGTGGCGGAAGCGACAGTGCCGGGGGGTGTGGGTGCTGCTGGCGCAATAGGTATTGGTAAGACGGCGGCAGAGGCAACGGCGGCAAAAGCGGAAGCTGCGGCGGCTAATGCGGCGAAGGGGGTTATTTCACCGAAGAATGTGGCTGATGAGTTAACCGAGATTAGTTTCAAGCAACTCGATAAAAAATTTAAACATGCTGAAGATTTTGGAGTTATTACTACGAAGAAGAACCCGGAAACATTTAGTCAATATGAGGCTGCTATCAGGAACCATATGGGAGATACAGCAACAGTAGAGCAAGGTAGTTATGGGTTTGTGAAAGATTCAAAAGTTTTCTTTAATTCAGCGAATAACAATGCAGTTGTTCTTGATAGCTCAGGTGCTTTCGTCACAGGATTTAAACTTACACCAGGCACCCCGCAATATGACAATTTTTATGAAAAATGGAGTCTTACGATGAGCGTTGTGATTTTAGAATTTGCTAAGTCTTTCATTAAAGAAAGATTATCAGCTGAAGTGTTTGCTGATGCTTATATAGAATTATGGCGAATAGAACGTGATAATCATATTCTTTTGAAAGACGACGAAAGATTAAGTGAGTGTTTATCTAGCATCTTTTGTTTAGCTGATTTATATAATCCAGAACCGGATCGAGAAGAATATGAACTGGATGATAAACAACTATACGATCAAGTGCTTCAATTAATTAATAAATTGAATTAGTTTTTAGTGGAGAAAGATCCCGGCCATCGAGCCGGGATTTTTACCTTTTAACCGTCACTGACTGCGAAGCAGGCAGTCATAACGATCGCGCTTAATCACCGGCAGATCGCCGGTGTCGTTCAGCGCGCCGGGGAAGGTCTTAAACCACTGGAGCATCTTTGGCCTGTTGATGTACGTCACGCTCAGCCCCTCGGCGCAGCCCCACAACTCGCGGCTGTTCCGGGCGGTGATAACGATGCAGTCGGGCATCACCCGGATTTTTACCGGCATCCCGTCAGTAAATCCCGCGTGCAGTATCCACTCGACGCGTAAAAATATCGCGTTATGCACGGCCCGGCTGTAGTACTCGCAGAGGGTGATGTGTTGCGGCGCTTCAGTTGTGCGGCGGCAGCCACGCTGAAGGCACGACGCAGTCTGCGGTGGGATGGCGCCATCACCACTCGCGACCAGGCGAACCAGCGGGCCTGGCGGGCGGGGACGTTCAGTCGGCGCTGGCAGGCGGCGCAGCGCCGTATCTGGCGGATGTTATCGGCCATAAGCTGAACCTGGACGAGGGCAGTAAAGCGATTGCCCATGCCATCGCCGGAGCCGTTGTGGAGGAGCTTCAGGGACGCAATGCTCTGGCAGGCGCTGCCGGTGCGGTGGCAGGGGAACAGGCAGCTAACATCTTGCTAGAGCAGATGTTCCCGGACAAAAGCGCAGCGGACCTGACCGAAGAACAGAAGCAGACCATCAGCGCTTTCTCAACGCTTGCGGCAGGGCTTGCTGGCGGCATTGCCGGAGACAGCAGCGCCAGTGCGTTAACCGGCGCGCAGGCAGGGAAAAATGCGGTTGAGAATAATGCGTTGGCCTCCCGTGACCTCGGTGATTGCCGGACGATGTCAGCAGAAGCCTGTGGTAAAGCCAAAGAATTAAGCCAGAAGATCCTTGATAAGAATCTGCCTTCTGTTGAAGATATGCGCGATAAGCTTGCCGCCTGTCAGGATGACAGCTGTAAACAGACCGTCTGGCAGGAATACCGTCAGGCCAGCGACAAGACCATCGAAACCCTGAAACAGATGGCTCTGAATGGGGAGCTGAGCCGTGAAGAACTGGCGTTTATCAACCATGACTTAGCCAGAGAGTTAGCTTTTGGCGGGAGAGTGGATAACGATAAAATTGGTCGCTCTGAATATATGAGCTGGCTGGGTGGCGGTAGTGGCCCTCTGTCTGGGTTCTTCAATGCAGAGCTTCGAGAGAAGGAACTGGTGAATCAAGGGTTTTCACCGGAAGACGCCGCTCAGAAAACCAAAGAAGATCAGCGGAATATGATGCTGATCGAAACGGCTATGAGCGTTATTGGTTCTAAAGTTAGTAATAAGACTAACACGACTAATGTCACTACAAATATTTCTCCAAGGAAAGCTTCAAATTTAGCGGGTGACCCATTAGAAAACGCAGTACAGGTAAGCGGCAGGTTTAGCCTTGAAAATGGACCTAAGAATGGTACTGTTTACCGGGCTGATAATCAGGGCAATATAACTAGCTATGCTGTTTATGATGCAAATGGAATGATAATTAAGAGAGTCGATGTTTCAGGCGCTGCTCATGCTAAAGTACCAACTCCTCACGTGGTTGAATACGGACGTAATACTCTGCCTGATGGCCAAGTTAGAGTACAATCACCTTCAACAAAATCATTACCTAGACCGGCACAACGGGATGAAATTCCATGAAAAAATTCTCTCTAATTGATCTTCCTCATGATCTGAAAAGATATGAGACATGGAGATCTCAATGGAAAGATCCTAATTCAGTAGGGCTTGGTGAATATATAAGTGATAGCTGCCACCCTGAGGATTTATTAATATGTATTCAGCAACTGCTCATACCTGATTTTATTATTGTTGATGACTGTGTTCTTCTTTATGATAGGTATGAGAAAAATAATTTTCTTCAATGGAAGGATAAATTATCAGGGGAAAATACTTTAATAGAAAAAGTGCTAAATCATATTCATATTTATGATCTTTTTGGAAGTAATGCGGATGATGTATCTGACTCGATTTTTAGGCAGGTATGTAAAGCAATGAAATGCTCATGGAAGATGGCTTTAAAAGAAACTTTTCCTGAGAAAGTCTTTATTGTTGAATCATTCGATGATGATGTGGGATATGGACCATCTTTGACGTTTTATCAAGGAAGTTAGCTATATTAAATGATCCCGGCTCCTGCGCCGGGATCGTTTTATCAGCCGTCAGGCTTACCCACAATGCCCACCCCCGCGCTTAACCACCGGCACATCGCCGGTGTCGTTCAGCGCGCCGGGGAAGGTCTTAAACCACTGGAGCATCTTCGGCCTGTTGACGTAAGTCACGCTCAGCCCCTCGGCGCAGCCCCACAGCTCGCGGCTGTTCCGGGTGGTGATGACGATGCAGTCGGGCATCACCCGGATTTTTACCAGCATCCCGTCAGTAAATCCCGCCTGTCCAATCCACTCGCCGCGTAAAAATATCGCATTACGCACGGCCCGGCTGGGGTGGTGGGTTGCGGCGCTTCAGTTGTGCGGCAGCAGCCACGCCGAAGGCACGACGCAGTCTGCGGTGTCGGATGTTATCGGCCATAAGCTGAACCTGGACGAGGGCAGTAAAGCGATTGCCCATGCCATCGCCGGAGCCGTCGTGGCGGAGCTTCAGGGACGCAACGCTCTGGCAGGCGCTGCCGGTGCGGTGGCAGGGGAACAGGCAGCTAACATCTTGCTGGCGCAGATGTTCCCGGGCAAAAGCGCAGCGGACCTGACTGAAGAACAGAAGCAGACCATCAGCGCTTTCTCAACGCTTGCGGCAGGGCTTGCTGGCGGCATTGCCGGAGACAGCAGCGCCAGTGCGTTAACCGGCGCGCAGGCAGGGAAAAATGCGGCTGAGAATAACTATCTGAGCAGCACCGAGAAGTGAAGTCGATGCGGCTCTCCATAAAAAAATAATGGAGGCAGCAGTACCTCAGAAGCCGATTCCTGGGGTGACGAAAGATCCAGATGCTCCTAAGATTGTCGATCCTACAAAAGGCCAACCTAGTGTTTCTCTTGAGTTACCTAAGGTTTGGGATAGGTTGATAGAGCAAAACTCATCAAAAGCTCGTGTATTAACGAAGGAGGAATTTCTGAATGAATTTAACAAATGATTATCAGAATTTACTCGATGCCATTTTTAATGGTGATAAAGATATAGCTATCTTTGTTGTGGATGGTGTTCATTATTATATCATTGATAATAAAGATAATTATTGCATCGATGTTAGACCGGAATATAAGGCGTACATAGTTAAAGGGTGGATGAAAGAGTCCCTGTATGACGAGGCTGTAAATTCATTCAGAAATGGAGTCCCTGTATTATCTAAGGATAGCTTTAAAGATTACATAACAAGAAATGACGTTGCTATTTATACGGTTGACTGGATGAGAACCTTCTTCACACTGAATAGATATGATGAGCAGCTTGTCAGTTTTTATGATTATGTTGAGAAATTTTTATCCACATTAACAGAGCCAGTATCAGTTGAGTGGGACAGCTGGAGAATGCGGCTACCTAAGTTTTATATTAATTTTGATAAAAAAATATACCGTCATACTGATTGGGATAGAAGTCACGAAGCGTCTGTACCTCCTGATTGGAACGCTCAAGCAAAGAGTGATTTTGGCTTGTTAGTACCAGACAAAGAGCAATACTGGCTTATTAATGGCATGAATTTTTGGAAATTACAGATGTAAATGGTGAAACCCCGGCCTTGGAACTGGGATTTTACTTTATAGGTCAGCTGGTTACCATCCAGCCGCCAGCCTGATTATCAACTGGCCCGCCATGGTGAGCATTTCGAGCTTCTGCCCGGAGGTAAATCCGAGTGGCTCCAGCCACGCCCCCTTAATCGTCAGTTGTGGCACCAGAGTCAGGCCGCTAATGGGAGGGGCTGCAAACTCTGTCATGATTTGGGAGTTGAAGGCGGAAAGTTCACGGCGTGGCGGTAGTGTGCCTGAGGCCAAAATCGCGTGTCGAGGGCTGATGACTGGGCAGCGCAAAGGTGGCAGGGAAGTCTGTTATAACCCACGGAAAGTATAGGGAAAAATGGGTTCTTGTGCAGCTGACTTCACGACGGATAAAGTTGTTGAGAATAATGCGTTGGCCTCCCGTGACCTCGGTGATTGCCGGACGATGTCAGCAGAAGCCTGTGGTAAAGCCAAAGAATTAAGCCAGAAGATCCTTGATAAGAATCTGCCTTCTGTTGAAGATATGCGCGATAAGCTTGCCGCCTGTCAGGATGACAGCTGTAAACAGACCGTCTGGCAGGAATACCGTCAGGCCAGCGACAAGACCATCGAAACCCTGAAACAGATGGCTCTGAATGGGGAGCTGAGCCGTGAAGAACTGGCGTTTATCAACCATGACTTAGCCAGAGAGTTAGCTTTTGGCGGGAGAGTGGATAACGATAAAATTGGTCGCTCTGAATATATGAGCTGGCTGGGTGGGGGTGGTGGCCCTCTGTCCGGTTTCTTCAATGCAGAGCTTCGAGAGAAGGAACTGGTGAATCAAGGGTTTTCACCGGAAGACGCCGCTCAGAAAACCAAAGAAGATCAGCGGAATATGATGCTGATCGAAACGGCTATGAGCGTTATTGGTTCTAAAGTTAGTAATAAGACTAACGCTACTAATGTTACTGGTGGAGCAAAAAGAGCACAACAATACTCAAGTAATTGGCCTACTGGTGACCTTAATGCTGCTATTAAAAAATTCGCTGGTAACAATCCTGTTATTACAACAACAGAAAAAGGAAAACGCATTTACACCAATCGTCAAACGGGTATTCAGGTTGTAGAAGACACATCAGGAAATTACTTCGTATTTATAATCCCAATGCCAGTGGAAAAGGGCATATTTAGACCTTGATGGAAATATTCCTAATAACAAAACGTTGGAGAATGGTAAGCAAACTGGTAGATCTCAGGGTGAATATAACGAAGTAACTCATTTTAACATTGATAGGAAAAAATAATATGAAATGTCTGTCAGTTCCTGTAAATGCGGTTGCCATGGAGCGCCTTGAGTATGACGAGTGTATGGATGATGATCTTGTAGAGGTGTTTCTTGATGAAAGTGATTATAAGAAGTTATGGAACACTGGCGTACTTACCTTAATCAATGAAAAGCTGGGGAAGAATATTGATGATTACGAAGACGAAGGAATAATTGGCCTAAATGATCTCTACCAAGCACAAGCGATCACTAAGGAAACAATATTATTTAATCCGAGTGATGATATTTTGAACAAGTTATTATCCCAAATTAGCCTTGCTATCAAATTCAATACAGGGATTTTTTTCTATTTTTAACAAAAGCGATCCCGGTTTGATCGTCGGGATCGTATTATCAGTCATCAAGCAAAACGCCCATCCCCGAGCTTGTACACCGACAGATCGCCGGTGTCATTAAGCGCCCCGAAAACGCCTTCGGCTACTGCACCGCTTTCTTGGTGAAGCGCATAACGTTCAGGCTTCCGGGAAAACGCGCAGCGGACCTGACCGAAGAACAGAAACAGGCCATCAGCGCTTTCTCAACGCTTGCGGCAGGGCTTGCTGGCGGCATTGCCGGGGACAGCAGCGCCAGTGTGTTAACCGGCGCGCAGACCGGGAAAAATGCGGTTGAGAATAACCTTCTGGGTGGTGGAACCGAGGAAGGACAGGCGCAGGCTGTCAGGGAACATGCGAAGAATATTGCTTCCTGTAGCACAGACCCCGGTTCAGCGTCGTGCCAGAAAGGGCTGGCGATGCAGGATGCGCTGACGGTGGCGCTTCCGGCGGGTCTTGGCGGCGGTATACTGGCCGCGGCCACACCGGAAATCGCGGCGGCGGCGCAGGCGGTAATCCAGTCATGTGCCGGTAATGTTGTACTGTGTCTGAACAGCGTCGGTATCCAGGTATCGGAAGCTATCGTGCCGGGCGGTGTTGGCGATGACTACGAAGAAGAACCCGGAAACACTTAGTCAATATGAGGCTGCTATCAGGAACCATATGGGAGATACAGCAACAGTAGAGCAAGGTAGTTATGGGTTTGTGAAAGATTCAAAAGTTTTCTTTAATTCAGCGACTAACAATGCAGTTGTTCTTGATAGCTCAGGTGCTTTCGTCACAGGATTTAAACTTACACCAGGCACCCCGCAATATGACAATTTTATGAAAAATGGAGTCTTAGGATGAGCGTTGTGATTTTAGAATTTGCTAAGTCTTTCATTAAAGAAAGATTATCAGCTGAAGTGTTTGCTGATGCTTATATAGAATTATGGCGAATAGAACGTGATAATCATATTATTTTGAAAGACGACGAAAGATTAAGTGAGTGTTTATCTAGCATCTTTTGTTTAGCTGATTTATATAATCCAGAACCGGATCGAGAAGAATATGAACTGGATGATAAACAACTATATGATCAAGTGCTTCAATTAATTAATAAATTGAATTAGTTTTTAGTGGAGAAAGATCCAGGCCATCGAGCCGGGATTTTTACCTTTTAACCGTCACTGACTGCGAAGCAGACAGTCATAACGATCGCACTTAATCACCGGCAGATCGCCGGTGTCGTTCAGCGCCCCCGGAAATCCTTCCAGCCAACGCTTCATCTTCTGCTGGTTGACGTAAGCCACGCTTAAGCCTTCGGCGCAGCCGTACAGCTCGCGGGTGTTCTGGGTGGTGATAACGATGCAGTCCGGCATCATCCGGATCTTTATCGGCATCCTCACAATAAATCCCGCCTGTTCTATCCACTCGCCGCGTAAAAATATCGCATTACGCACGGCCCGGCTGTAGAACACGCAGCGGGTGGTGGGTTGCGGCGCTTCAGTTGTGCGGCAGCGGTCACGCCGAAGGTACGACGCAGTCTGCGGTGGGATGGCGCCATCACCATTCGCGACCAGGCGAACCAGCGGGCGATCTTGAGGCTGCGTCTAAACTAATCACGAGAGCTGGCGATGATATCAGTTCTGCGAAATACTTTGGTCAGGAAAGAAAGTTCTGGTCAGCAGAACCAGTTGAGTTTAGTGGTAATAAAGTTTATCAACGTAATGATCTATTTGATCCTAACCATGTGTCCTCTTGGAAGGAAAAAGGAAAAACTGTAACAGGTACAAATATTGAAAGAATGGCATCGGGAAGGGCTCCGATAGGAGCTGATGGTAAATCAGTGAACCTGCACCATATGACGCAGAGCCAAAATGGGCTTATTGCGGAAGTGACTCAGTCATTCCCTCAAAAAAACAGTGCAGTTATTCATATAAATCCTAATACAATACCATCAGGGATCAATCGACCAGTGTTTGATAAGTGGGAAAGTCAATATTGGCAGCAACGTGCTGCGGAATACAGTAAATAAACTATGAGCGATTTTACGTTGTCAGATGTTGCGAAGCTTATTGCTAATCACAGTGATTTAGTTGATTTTGGCCGTGCTGAAAATGCCGTTGATAGTAAGTGGATTAATCAAGCTGAAAAAATTCTTGGTCTTCCATTTACGTCATCCTATAAAACGTTTTTAAAGGAGTATGGTGGCGGTGAAATTGGTGGCGAGGAAATATATAGTATATATGGAGTGGATTTTGATAGTGTCTGTGGTGGAGATATTGTCTATCAGCACCTAACTGATTTAAAAAATGGCACAGCAAAACAAAATCAGCTGGTTGTGAGTGAAACTGATTTTGGTGAAACATTCTATTTTGACTACTCGCAATTTAAAAATGAAGAATGCCCGATACTTCAGAGGTTACCATCTGGGTGTTCACTTCATTATGCAAATAATTTCTATGAGTTTTTATGTAAGCGAATTGAAGCTCACCTAAATTAATTTTTTTACCATTTATACTATCCCGTCTTTAATTGACGGGATTTATGTAGCCTGAGTCTGTTCACTACCAGACAAGATATGTTTTAAGAGTACCGTTATCGGCATACCGTCAAAAAATTGAAATCATGGCTGCCTCCGATATCCCGTAAGGTAATAATCGTGTTCTATGTCATTTTATTTATTGATGCGTGTCCGTGTGTCTCTGTGTGCAGTCCTTCGGGTGAAAAGCGTCATTGTGAGCGATCTTGCGAAAAACAGCATGACCGATGCAGATGCAGATGCAGTGCATCAACTGTACCGGGATAAGTGCCGATGCCTGCGGTGCGAAAATGGATGCGCACCGCGATGAGCTGCTGGCAGGATTTGCGGAAGCGGGCAGCGACTTTATTCCTGTTTACGGTAATATCAAAAGCTTCCAGGAAGCGGACAGTGCGCTGGGTTATCTGGCCGCGGTCGTTGGCATTTTGCCAGGGCTAGGTGATGAAGCAGGCGTTCTTATCAAAGGGGCCGAAAAAGCCCTCAAAGCTGGTGATCTCGAAACTGCATCTAAACTGATTAACAAAGCCAATGATAAGATTGAACATGTTAAGGCACTTGATGTTGATTCATACAAAGAATTGAAAAATCGTGAAGTAGTTGGTGATGGGCTGGAGCATCATGATCATATATCATCATTTGCAGCACTTAAAAAAGCGAAAGAAAATGAATTAGCTAGGAAATTAACTCCCGGCGAGGAAAAAACTCTGTATCAAAATTCCATGGCAGTAGAAGTTCCTAAAGATGTTCGCAGAGCAGGGCCTACACATGGCGGAAAAAATACAGCAGCTCAAGTTGAGCATGATGCTTTAGATTTATGTGGAGCTGTTTGCCGAGATACTGATGCTTTAAGGATAAATATGCTCGAACGTGGCTATGATACACAGGATGTTGATAAAGCAATTGATAAGATTATTGAGCGAAACCGGCAGACCGGAGTGATTAAATAATGTTAGACTGGAAAGAACTAAAAAAAATTTTAGGTTGTGAAAAGACCGATAGTAAATTCATTTCACTGCCGCAGAAGATCGGAGTATTGCCTAATATATCATCAGACATATTAGGTGAGGTAACATACTATTCATTTTTTGATCAAGGTATTTTACTGCTTGCAGATGAAAAAAATGTAACACAGATATCTTTGTTTATAGAGCCAAGTGAAGGTTTCGCATCATATACAAATGAACTACCTGTGTATGGTAATATGGAAAATAGTATTATTGATGAGCTAGGCATGCCAATAAAAAGCGGTGGGGGGAAACCAGATCCTTTACTTGGCTATCTTAATCGATGGATAAAATATAAAATAAAAGAAGGATATATGCATATGGAATTTAATCAAAGCGGGAAATTAGATAAACTATCTTTGATGAAAGAGTAATGTTAAATATTTTTTCTGAATTCCCACATAGCCAGACAAGATGTGTTTTGGAGTGCCGCCATAATCGGCACTCCAAAACTATTCCGTCAGGGCGAAGCCCCGACACCCAAAATCTGGCCTTACAAACGCGCAGTTAACGCTGCTTGTCAGCGTCTGAAACACGTCTGTAAATAAAAACCCCCTCTCGCAAATCATTATTTAACCCGGCTTATTAATAATAAACCGAAACATCACACCCCACGCAAAACCAACTTTTTTCTGATTAGTATTTAAAATCAGTGCATGAGGTTTTTGTTGAGAATAACTTCTTGGGCAAAGCTTTGGTTGAAGGATGTGCGGTTGCGGCACCCTGCCGGACGAAGATTGCTGAGCAGTTGCTGGAAATTGGAGGCAAGGCCGGTATTACTGGCGCCGAGGCGAAAACGCTTGCCGACAAACTGACCGCTGATGGGCTGGATCATCTTGTTACCCTTGAAATGATGGGTAACGATGAGATCACCGGAAAGTATCTCAGCTCGTTGCAGGATAAGTACGGTTCCGGGAATGCCTCACATCCAAACATCGGCAAGGATCTGACTGATGCAGAGAAGGTAGAGTTAGGCGGTGCGGGGTCAGGCACGCCGGATGGCTGGGAGCCGCAGGATGAGGAGAATGGACGGGGTAAACAAACTCAATCCAGTAATTTTGATGATAAATCCAAAAAGGAAGATCTTACCTCTTCGGCTAATCAACCAATTAGTAATCAAGGATTATCCGCAGCAGCGCGTGCATGGGAAAACATGCAGAAAGGCCAGGAAGGGTATTCGATCCTTTGAAAGGGAGCACCGCTCAGAAAAATGAAGCGGCTGGTAACTTCGTAAATGAGGTATTGAACAATAAGGGAACTGTTAGAACAGATCTTTCAAGAGGTGGTGTGAAATACCGTTTACCTGATGGCAGGGGCGTTCGCTATAACTCTGATGGCTCATTCTCAGGCTTCTTAGATCCAAAGAGATAACATGTATGAAAAGTGATTTTAGTGTGGATTTTTTTAGTGACTCCCGGTACGAAGAACTGACCGCAGAGATATCTTATAAGGGGCAAATACTCTGTCAGCTTAATAAAGATAAAGGTGCTAACGCGGTTGAGGTTGAGTTTTTTACTGATAGTCGATTACTACCAGAATCAATAGAAATGAAATTCTCATTAGAAGAATTTATATGTATTTTGAATGAAACAAAATTAGATCTACTTGCCTGAACAGCTCCCGGCCACTGCGCCGGGATCTGTTTATCAGCCGTCAGGCTACCCACAATGCCCATCTCCACGCTTAATCACCGACAAATCGCCGGTGTCGTTCAGCGCGCCGGGGAAGGTCTTAAACCACTGGAGCATCTTTGGCCTGTTGACATACGTCACGCTCAGCCCCTCGGCGCAGCCGTACAGCTCGCGGGTGTTCCGGGTGGTGATAACGATGCAGTCCGGCATCACCCTGGTTATTATCGGCATTCCACAATACATCCCGCCTGTTCTATCCACTCGCCGCGTAAAAATATCGCATTACGCACGGCCCGGTTGTAGAACACGCAGCGGGTGGTGGGTTGTGGTGCTTCAGTTGTGCGGCGGCAGCCACGCTGAAGGCACGACGCAGTCTGCAGTAGAATGGCGCCATCACCATTCGCGACCAGGCGAACCAGCGGGCCTGGCGGGCGGCAACGTTCAGTCGGCGCTGGCAGGCGGCGCAGCGCCGTATCTGGCGGATGTTATCGGCCATAAGCTGAACCTGGACGAGGGCAGTAAAGCGATTGCCCATGCCATCGCCGGAGCCGTTGTGGAGGAGCTTCAGGGACGCAATGCTCTGGCAGGCGCTGCCGGTGCGGTGGCAGGGGAACAGGCAGCTAACATCTTGCTGGAGCAGATGTTCCCGGACAAAAGCGCAGCGGACCTGACCGAAGAACAGAAGCAGACCATCAGCGCTTTCTCAACGCTTGCGGCAGGGCTTGCTGGCGGCATTGCCGGAGACAGCAGCGCCAGTGTGTTAACCGGTGCGCAGACCGGGAAAAATGCGGTTGAGAATAACTTCTTGAGTCAGGGAAGACCGAAGGACTTCACCGAGCAACTCAAAGGTTGTAACGGAAACCCATCCTGTGAGCAGAGTGTTCGTAAGGATATGGTCAAAGAATCAGCATAAAATATCCTGAAGCTGAAATCATGCTGGGATGCGGGAGACACCGCTTGCGTGGCACAGATGCGTACTCAAATTAAGCTGAACGAAAAAGCTTACACGGCGTTGCGTGTTTACAAAATCGCCTCAAGTAATCTGGGGACGTTCAACTGATGATATTGTCAAAGATATTCAGGCGGCTGGTTATCAGGTTAATGTCAGGCAATCTACGCGAGGTTCTGGTCAGGCTGTTATTAGTGAAGTTAAAGGCCATCCAGAAATCAGCCAGATTCAATATCATCTAAGAGGAGGGCGTCATGGAGGAAGTTATTATAAAGTATCGACTACAATACAAGGGACTATGAAAGTTGTAGATCCAAGTTCTTATAAGCCAACACCTGGAGAAAAGGCTACGATTATTGATAAGCCAAAAGAGTAAATAATATGAATAAAATTAAATGGATAACACAATCTTTTGCTCAGCCATATGAAGTGCAAAAAAAATTGTTTCCTGAATTTGTAAATGTGGCAGATCAGTTAGCAGTAGAATGGGAAGTTGCTTTAGATGAAACAAATGAAGCTCAGCTAACAGACGCCCAGAAACAGGCTATTAAAACATTAGATGATTATATGTTATCAATTAGTGGACCGGCTAATCTTCAGTACTGGAATGATGATGCTCTCAGTTATAGCGATGAATGGAATAAAACGAGGGTATTAGCAAAGATTATTTTAGACGTGATGGGATGGGATAATGTTGTTCCACCTGAAAGTAATGCAATATATATCAGTAACAAATAATACTGATAGAGATCCCGACTTGATCGCCTGGATCATGCTATTAGTCTTTACCCGCAATGCCCGTCCCCACGCTTAATCACCGGCAGATCGCCGGTGTCATTGAGCGCGCCGGGGAAGGTCTTAAACCACTGGGGCATTTTTGGCCTGTTGACGTAAGTCACGCTCAACCCCTCTGCGCAGCCGTATAGCTCGCGGCTGTTCCGGGTGGTGATAACGATGCAGTCCGACATCACCCGTATCTTAACCGGCATCCCGTCAGTAAATCCCGCGTGCAGTATCCACTCGCCGCGTAAAAATATCGCCTTATGCACGGCCCGGCTGTAGTACTCGCAGCGGGTGGTGGGTTGCGGCGCTTCAGTTGTGCGGCAGCAGCCACGTCGAAGGCACGACGCAGTCTGCAGTAGAATGGCGCCATCACCATTCGCGACCAGGCGAACCAGCGGGCCGTCCAGGCGGTGACGTTCAGTCGGCGCTGGCAGGCGGCGCAGCGCCGTACCTGGCGGATATTATCGGCCATAAGCTGAACCTGGACGAGGGCAGTAAAGCGATTGCCCATGCCATCGCCGGAGCCGTCGTGGCGGAGCTTCAGGGACACAATGCGCTGGCAGGCGCTGCAGGCGCTGCAGGCGCTGCCGGCGCGCAGGCAGGGAAAAATGCGGTTGAGAATAACTCGATGGCTGGGGATAAGGACCGGGAGTCACTGAAAGAAAGCGCTGAACGGTGGAAAGAACAGATCAGGGATAATATCTGGCGCTTTTATACCCGCCAAGATTTTGCCGGGAGGAAAACCAACTAACACCGCTTCAACGGGAAAAGGAACTGCCACTAATGTAGCGGATGATGTTGCGGGAATGGCTGGCAGTAGGCATCCATTATTAGATGATGCTCTTCCACGCAATGGTGATAGGACTGTTTTCAATCAGGGGGCGTTACCGACATGTGGTCATAATTCATGCGGAATGGTATTGGATACAATGGGTAAACTTATGGATATTGTTAGTTTAATATCCAATACCCCCCTACACCAGGAGGCATAACATCATTACAAGTCTCCAATATATTAAAATCGGAAGGGGTTAATGCTGTTGCATGGGGTAACCGAGGCGTTAGCGATTTATCTCGCTACACTGCTAATGGTACGCCTTTCATTGCTCGTATTGCTGATAAAACCGGAGGCAGCAGTTTTTCTCACTTTGTTGTTGTAGATGGCGTTACAACACGAAATGGTATATCAGTTGTAGCAATAAGAGATCCCTGGGATAAGCAATATTTTAGCCTTGTTAGCACATTCGAGAAAAATTTTACAGGGGAAGTTGTTGTCCCCAAAAGTTGGCAAAGATGATATTAGAAATTAATTTCCCAAATAATTTGATAACTGGGCTGCTACCAGAACAGAAGAACATACCCTGCACTATTAAAGTGGCTGATAAGTTCGAAGTTATCTTTTCTACGGTTGTCCCATGCACGGCGGGGATTATGCATGAATGGGATCGACAACGCTTAGAAGAGCGAGCAATAGCGAAAGCCGGCGGGGCTTATACCCACAATGAGCCCGCTTTAATAACGTTAAACAAGAAGACAAAAGATAGCTATGAAGTGGTTGATCTTTATGTTTTTTATAATGATTTTGGATGGTGCCCTGTAATAAAAGATGGAGAGTACGCAATACCAAATCAATTTTGGGATAGTGATGAAGAAGATCCTGACTATATACCCAAAAACTAGTTGAAATCTCCCGGCCACTGAAGAGTGTCCGGGATCTAGCTACCAGCCGTCAGGCAAAATACCCATCCCTGCGCTTAATCACCAACAAATCGCCGGTGTCGTTCCGCGCGCCAGGGAAGGTCTTAAACCACTGGGGCATTTTTGGCCTGTTGACGTAAGTCACGCTCAGCCCCTCGGCGCAGCCCCACAGCTCGCGGCTGTTCCGGGTGGTGATGACGATGCAGTCGGTCATCACCCGAATCTTTATCGGCATCCCGTCAGTAACACTGTGATCGGCCCCAAAGGTGGAATCTATACTAATACAGGGAAGACAGAACTTTTAGGCAATGTTATCTATAGCAATAATGGCAGTTATTATACATTTGATAATACTTCAAAAAATGCCATACCCTCGTTAAATCCGGTTAATCAAATTCGTCAGAATTATGAACAAGGAAAAGCTTTTGAAGATAGTAAATTTCAAGAATATGCCAAGGGAATGACCGATACGGCGCGTGAAGTTACAATAAAAAGCGGAAGCGGGGTGAATGTCAGAGTGGATATAATGACTAAAGATAGTGATGGGAACATCTTCTGCATTGAATGTAAAAGCTCGGCAACGGCGCCGCTGACACCTAATCAGAAAATTGGCTATCCTGAAATTGAGAAGCATGGTGGAGTGATTTCTGGAGCGGGTAAGCCCGGTTTTGAAGAGGAATTTTAATTCCACCTGCTAAAGTTAATGTGGTAACACCAGATAAAGGCAAAGGTTAAATATGTCAGTAGAAGATATTAATAAGATAGATTTTATGGGGATACCTGAAAACGAGCCAGACGTTGTTAGTCTGGCTATCTCTGATCATCTGGCATGGGGGAGCGCAACTAATGAACATTTGTATAAGTTGCAGGAGAAAATAAACTCATACATTAGATTTATAGAAGGAGGAGAAATAAAATCTAATTTTCCTACAGTTCATAAAGATGCCAAAAAAAGGATTGAAATATATTTCAAAAGCAATCCTCCAGATGAAGTAATGTTTTTTTTTCATGAAGTCGAGAAAGTACTCGCAGAGGTTGGTATCTCGTTGCGCTTAAGATTAAATGATTAAGCTTATATATAATATTGTTTTTTTATAATGAGTCTGTTTTTCAGGCTCTGCCTCTGCCTAAAATTAGAAATGCGGTAGAATATAGAGCGATCTTAATGTGGCTTTGGTATAACAGAGGCTATGACGGCTAATTACATTCTGGAAGCTGTGAATAATTATCCGGCTGGAGCTACTGTTGCAAATTCCCTAGAGTACATGTAAAAGCTGAGATAACATGCTTATAATTTTGGTTGGCTTGTTGGAGGCGCTACTGTCACTGGGAGTAAAGACGGGATAGGCCTCTCAGTTGGATTCGGACCATCGGTTGGCGTGAGCGGTGAATCTAAATTACCACTTTTGAGTATAGATATAGATGGAGAATCGACCAGGGAGATATAACATCATGATTTCTAATAACTATTTCTTTTATTTTAGTGCTGTTGGGTTGGCTATATCGCTGGCAGCTTTGGCAATTATATTTTTTCTTTTTGTCTATAAAGTTTTGGGTGGCGCTAAACCAGGGAAGGATGTTCTTGTTTTTAGTGACTATCTTTTTTTTGGCAGGAATACTGGATCGAACCTGGCAGCTTTGCTTTTGATTTTTATTTATTGCTTTGGTCTTGCGCTGGAGTTTAGCAGGGCGAACGATCCTATAGCGCTTCTTAATAATATTCCTGGTGTGCTTGCTGTTATTTTATTTATTGTGCACGGGAAGTTCTTTTCTGGGTTGGTTTATAATAGTAATGGTAAAATTCTTTTTATAAAAGAATTTTTCTTGAGAGGAGGACTGTCAAAGTGCCTTCTGTTATTGTGGTTGTCAAGATTGCTCTATGTGGCCTGGTTTGTATTATTAATGCGTAACAAGCTCACTTATTGAAATGTATTTCATTAATGCATAGCCCAGGTCCAACTCCGAAGATCGCTTAAATAAAAGGATGTCTGGGCTATAATGATACAGGCGCAGGGTAATAAATTTGAGTTGAGCAGAAAATATATTAAGCGGCAGTTAAGGAAAAAATGAAATTTAACCAAAACCAGGATTACTGGGCTAATGTCTTTATAACGAATGATTTTTTTTGCATTGATACTTATTCTGGGCTAGGCATGACCGGAAGGGACGCTTTGTTCCCTTCTCGTTTGCTTCCACCAGACGCTGATAATATGCGCATAGGTGACGCTATTTTACAGGCATTGTCGGATAGCAGAAGTCTGGTAGTACGCGAAGAGCGTGCGGCTTTTTTTGATGCCGATAAAGTTAAAGAAAGATATAAAAATTGGACAGCTATGTTGCTAGAGCAGTATCAATATAAGACCAAAAAAACGTTATTTAAAGATATGAAAAAATGCACTGTGCACTGCGTGAACGATACCATTACGATAATCCCAACGCGCCATGAAAAGTTAGAAGCCTGGGGGCGGACTAAAGGCGATGGCATTGAGGATGTTATTCTTTCGACAAACAGTTCGCCTGCTGAAATTGGCGCCGGTTTGCGGCTGGCTTTGAGCCGTTGTAAGTAAGCCGGGCGTGGCGGAAGTCAGCGTGGCGGGTGAGATACAAATCCGCATTGATTATCCAGGCTGTGGGGGAGTTGAAAAATATGGGTAGATTCACTGAAAAATTATTGTCCATTTGCAGTGAAAGCCTGTCTTCACAACGCCCTGAAAGCCACTGTTTAGCGGCCTGACCAGTTATCCGCTCGCATATGACTGGCAAATTGCTTATGGCGCTATTCCGACAGGTTACCGTCTGGCGCCTAAGTTGCCTTTTATCCTGGGCGGAGAATTTAGCGTCGATAACCTTTACGTGGCGGAAAGCGTAGATGCCATGCTTTCCATAGCAGCTATCGCCCCGAAGATAAAAAACATTCCTGATGGCGAACAGGTGCAGCTAAATATAGTATAAGCAGTTTAAGAGGCCAAAACAGATTGTTAACAGCCGGGACGGAGGAATTAAATATTCTGATCCCTGTAACAACGTCAGAGCGTCAGGGAAGGAACATGCTGACAGATGAATTTTTTAGAGATTTCAGATACCGCTCATTCTTTATAGGAAATGAGTTGATTTGTAAGGCACTAGTGCTTTTTTTCCAAACCTCTGTTTCTGGTTGGGCGTCATTAACTATTGGTGAAGGTACTATAACGCTTTCACTTGAAGATTCAGAGCCTCTTCTTCTGGAGCTTGCTGATATTGACGATGAATTTGCTTACCCAGTACAAGCCGCTGATGAATTAGCTCGTTATGTCGGGCAGAAAATAATCGATATTTATGAATATAGAATTAGGGGGATTGAAGACGGGAGTGTAGGTGTCTATTTTGAATGCGAGGAAGGTGGGTTTAGTATTTTAGAAAACGAGGGTTGCTTGTGTATCTCTCATGGGATATGTACAGCCGACGAGGATGTTATTCTGACTAAACTAAAAGGGTAGCATTGATGTTTATATCAAGAAGATAAAACGGATGCGTGGCTTTGTATGTGGCTGGTCGCACTGCGCTTCCTCTAATATTTTTAATAAAGAGAGCAAACATGAGCGTTCTTAAGCCGGACTGGGCGCCAGGATTTGGCGCAATCTACACATGGTTCGCGATGGATCAACCAGGACGAATAGCTTGTATGCTTAACAACTGCTTTGGTGATTTACCTGAGGCCTTGCTACGTATTGATAACGTTGAAGCGCTGCTTGACAGTATGAGCGAGTTCGTCTGGGAAGAGTCTCCTGATTATTCAACTTATCCCGCTGATAAAGGCGGTGATTTTACGGTGGATTTATTTTCTGCATGGCGTTTCAGAGATAATCTCAATAAAGAATATATTATAAATAAATTAAAAAATGAGTGGTCAGAATCAGGAAAATACAGCGATGCTAACCTGGCAATCAATAAAGGGTTATTTATTTACTGGGGAATAGAAGGCTCTTCCCCGGGGCAAGACTATCCTTTTGGATATGAAGGTGAAACGAAAATGGGTGATTATTTCAGGTTTATAGTTCCCACAAAATTTGCTTCGGTTGACGATTTCCCGCCAGCGCTTCGCGGTGGTATCGCTGTATCCAGCACCCTTGATTTCACGGTTGATCGGGTACTGGATAACGATAAAATTAATGATTATTTCCCGGCCGTTTTTTCTCCTGGCTAACCCTATGACACTCTTTGAAGAATGCAAAGCCGCGCTGAAGGCTGACTTCCACATCGTTGAAGGTGAGCAGGAAAAAGTGGCTATCAATATCCTTTCAGGCTACCTTTCCCCACATGGCGGCGTGGCATGGTCTGAAATGGATCATGCCGATCACGAGAGTCTGGATGCGTTCCTTAATTCCGGCCTTCTTAATAATCAGCCGGTTTTCGTGCTGGCGGATGATGCGGACATTCCCGTCTTTAAAACAAATATAAAGCTGATCGCGGAAAATATCGATGACGTGACGGCGTTATGCCCTGTTTTATATATTTTCAATGAAGCGATTATTCTCCAGCCGTTATTTCCGACCGGGAAAATACGCGCAGGAAGTAAATCGTCCCCCCACCGTTAACCTGTAAATAAATATTATCGGGCCAAACTCCGAATTTCCCCGCCTCATCTTGCCTGTACAAATTTACAGCCGTAATCTGCTCCCGCGTCTGCAAAATCAGACGCCGGGATTGGCGTCCTGAAAAATGAATGGAGATACAAGACGCGCTGCGTCTTACGTGTCGTACCCCGTTGCTACCCTTTTTCAGGGTATACTCTCAGCGGCGGCTCGGGCAGGGGAACCGCAAGGTTCGCCAGTATCCATTCAACTGGTACGCCAACCCTGTCCGGGCTGCCACCTGAGTTTGGCGTCTCAGGTGGTCGCGAAAAGCAAATGACTATCGAATGGAAAAAGTCATGACCCAACATATCTTCACCCTGCACGATATCTTCCGCACTACCCCCTGGAACCCGCTGGTCTACGGCGAACTGCGCAGCGAAAAGCGCGACTATGTCGACCTCGCGCAGACCCTTGAAGTGCTCTCTGACCTGCTTATCGACACTAAAAACCGTGCCGAGCGGCCCGTGGTCTGCCGCGCCATCGGGGCGTATCTCCACGCGCTGGAAAAACGGCTACAAGCGCCGCTCTCTCCGGCGCATCAGGAGGCGTTAACCACCGATTCGCTGCCGCCTTTGCCGGATACGCCCTTCGCGCCGGATGAAGATTTGCTGCGCGAATACTGCGCCGCGCTCAATACCCTCCTGCTTGATAACAGGCTGGAAGAGGGCATGGCGAAAACCCTGACGGGGTTGCTGTACGAGCTGCTGGGCTATCTGGTGGAAGCGCTCACCACCCCCTGCTTTTTACGCGATGACGAGCAGGCGCACTAAGCTATAACCCCCGGCAGGGCAGACCTGCCGGAATTCACTCGCCTTTTTTCTCGTTATGCCCGAGCGCTTTTTCCGGAAAGCAGTAATCGCGTACGCGGCGCTTAAGCTCCGCCGCCTCCGGGAAGCCGCCGTCCCGTTTTCTTTCCCAGATAACATTGCCGTCAATGTCGATACGGAAAATGCCGCCGGTGCCTGGCGCCAGCGTCACCGAACCGATGTCCGTGCTGAAGGTATGAAGGATTTCCTGCGCCATCCAGCTGGCGCGCAGCATCCAGTTACACTGGCTGCAGTAGTGGATCGTAATGGCCGGTTTGCTCTGCATAGCGTCTTACCGTCAAGGGGGTGAAGCCACCGATAGTACCCAACATTCTGAGCGGATCGTGAAGAAATTGTGAAGTTATTGCAAATGATAAACACTCTCATTACTATTTGCGAACAGAACGATAAGGACGGTCATGGTTGTCGAACGTGACGACTTAAAACGTCCGTGACCCGGAAGCGAAGTGTGAGCCCATACTAATAATACAAAGGCTTACCAAGACTATGCATGTAACGATATCTTCCCACGGACGGTTCAGGAAGAGCATCCTGGCAACTTCACTGCTCGCAGCAATGTATCAGACCACCGCAGGAGCGGCTGATACGGTATCTAACCCCACTCGTACGACTGAAGCCGCCTCTGACGGCGCTGAAAACATGGTGGTGACCGCGCCTGCGCCGGAACGGAAAGCGGGCAGCACGCACACCCTCAGCGCGCAGGATCTGCAAAACAAAGGGGCCAATAACTTTGGCTCGGTGATGCGCTATGAGCCGCTTATCAGCGCGACGGGCGCGAGCGGCGGCTCCGGCAACGGCAAAAGCGGCTTCGACCGCGGCGGCTACACCGGCTATAACATCCGTGGGCTGGAGAGCAACCGCGTCGGCATCGACGTGGACGGCATTGCGCAGCCCAACGCCACCGGGCGCAGCTACGTCAGCCGCGCCGGGGTGAATACCTTCGGCATCGGCCGCGACTATATCGACCCTTACATGTACGGCAGCATCGATATCCAGTCGGGCGCCACCTCCACCGAAACCGCCAACACCTCTATCGGCGGCAATGTCTCCTTCCAGCCGAAATCGCCGGATGGCTACCTGCGCCCCGGCAAAACCACGTATTTCGGCTACCAGAGCGACTACGACTCTGCCGACCGCAGCCTGCACAACGGCATTACCGCAGCAGGCGGCGATGAAACCCTGCGCGGCATTCTGGTTTACAGCCGTCGCGACGGCCAGCAAACCCGCAACAACAGCGGCACGGTAGACGCTTACCCGGCGAACTGGCACTCCGACGCCATCCTCGCCTCCGGCATCTGGCAGCCGGTTGAGGCGCACAAGCTCACCGGCACCGTGGACTACTACCACAAAACCAATCACACCCATTACGACGCGTGGAACAGCAGCGGCAGCGCCATTCTCGGCGACGCGAACCAGACCAGCCAGACCCGCCGCTGGGGCGTGAGCCTGAAAGATGACTGGACGCCGATGGATAGCTGGCTCGACAGCATGTCCACCAAACTTTACTACCAGCACACCGAAGCGCACGACTGGACTTACATGCCGGACAGCATCACCGCCTCGCTGCAAACGGTCTACTCCAACTTCGACACTGACACCTGGGGCATCCAGAACGCGGTGGTGAAAACCGTTGGCCGCCACGACCTGAGCGTCGGCTTTAACGCCAGTACCACCAAAACCGAGCGCCCGTTCAGCCAGTCGCCGACGCCGAGCGCGTTCAGCGAAATCATGCAGCCGGAAGCGGACAGCCGCAGCTATACGCTGGGCGCTTACGTGCAGGATCAGATGAATTTCGATCTCGCGGATCGTAACTTCGCGATCGTTCCCGGCGTGCGCGTCGTGCATCAATCCGCCAAACCGAAAAACCTTTCCAGTTTGACGACCAACAGCACGGTGCTGGACGAGTCTGAGGTGAGCAACCTTTATGGCGAAAACTCAGACACTCAGTGGCTGCCTTCGCTGACGCTGCAATACGAGCTTACTCCGCGCCTGATGACCTACCTGCAATACAAGCGCGGCGCGCAGTTCCCGAACGCCAGCCAGCTTTACGGCTCCTGGAACCTCGGCTCCAGCTACGCGGGCAGGGCGCAGTACGCGCTTATCGGCAACACCGATCTTAAAACCGAAACCAGCGACAACCTGGAATGGGGCATGAAAGGCGAAGTGGCGCAGGGCGTGACGCTTCGCACCGCGCTCTTCTATAACAGCTACAAAAACTTTATCGCCTATACCCGTTACACCCGCGCGGGCAACCCCGATAAGTTCGCCAACGTGCCGTCCAACATCTACACCACTTATCAGGCGGAAAACCGCGACAAGGCGTACATCTACGGCGGCGAAATCAGCGCGAAGTTTAACGTCGGCAGCTGGTTCGAGCAGGTGGACGGCCTGAGCGCCACGCTGGCGTACGGCTATGCCGAAGGGCAGTCCAAATCGCGCTATATGGGCGACAAGTACATCGACCTCGACAGCGTGGCGCCGATGAAGCTGATTGCCGGCGTCGCCTGGGATGACCCGGCGAAGCGCTACGGCACGGCGCTCACCGCCACCTTCGTGAAGGGCAAGCGTGCAGAGGCGTCCAGCCGCGAAACTTACACCAATAACGGTACGGCCATTACCGATGCCAGCAACAGCTATATGCGCGTGCCGGGCTACGGCATGCTCGACTGGACGGCGTACTGGCAGGTGGCGAAACACGTTCGCCTGAACGGCGGCGTTTATAACATTACCGACCGTAAATACTGGGATTACCTCAGCAGCCGCAACATTGAAGAAGTCACCAACCAGGATGCTTACGATAAAGCGCTGGCGGTAATGCCGGGCCGCACGTGGCAGCTCGGTGTGAACGTTGATTTCTGATAAGGCTTTACCTGCGCCCCGGCGGTCGCCGGGGGTTTTCAGCCAATGAAGGAAGTAAAAGATGAGTGTTTCCTTACAAGAACCGGTTTCCGTCTGGCAAAAGTATCAGGCCTTTAAAACCCAGCACCCGGGCAAGTATGCCCGTGACATCGCCGCTGAGTTTGGCATCAGCGAAGCGGAATTAACCTTCGCCCGCCTCGGGCACGACGCGGTGCGCCTGCATGAAGATGCGCGAGCCATCCTCGCGGCGCTGGAAGCGGTGGGCGACACCAAATGCATCTGCCGCAATGAATATGCGGTGCATGAGCAACTGGGCCGCTTCACCAATCAGCACCTCAGCGGTCACGCCGGGCTGGTGCTCAACCCGCGGGCGCTGGACCTGCGCCTGTTTATGAGCCAGTGGGCCAGCGCCTTTCATGTGCGGGAGCAGAACGAGCGCGGCGAGCGCCAGAGCATTCAGTTTTTCGACCACCAGGGCGACGCTATCCTGAAGGTCTACGCCACGGCGCAAACCGACATGCCTGCGTGGGAAGCGCTGGCGGCCCGCTTTGTGGTGGAAGATGCGCAGCCGCTGTTCATCAAGCCTGCGGAACCGCAAAATTATGCCGACGCCGTGGACGACGCGAAGCTTGAGCAGGAATGGCGGGCGATGACCAATGTCCACCAGTTCTTCGGCATTCTGAAAAAACATCGCCTTTCGCGCCCGCAGGCGTTCCGCCTGGTAAGCGACGAGCTGGCGCGCCGCGTCAGCAATAATGCGCTGGCGCAATTGCTGGAGACTGTGCAGCGGGACGGCAATGAAATCATGATTTTTGTTGGCAACCGCGGCTGCGTGCAGATCTTCACCGGCGCGCTTGAGAAAGTGGCGCCGATGAAAGGCTGGCTCAACGTCTTCAATAAAGCGTTCACGCTGCACCTGCGTGAGGGCGACATTGCGGAAAGCTGGGTCACCCGTAAACCGACCGAGGATGGCCATGTCACCAGCCTCGAACTCTTCGCCGCCGACGGCACGCAAATCGCTCAGCTTTACGGCCAGCGTCTCGAAGGGCGGCCCGAGCAGGCGCAGTGGCGCGCGCAGCTGGAGGCCCTCGCGGCGCAGGGGAGCGCGGCGTGAAAAAGCTCATCATGCTGATAGCGGCGCTGCCGCTGATGGCCGGGGCGGCGTCCCGCGTCGTCACGCTGGGCGGCGACGTGACGGAAATCGCCTGGGCGCTGGGCGCAGGCCCGCAGCTGGTGGCGCGCGACAGCACCAGCAGTTGGCCGCAACAGGCGCAGGCGCTGCCGGACGTCGGCTATCTGCGCCAGCTCAACGCCGAGGGCATCCTCTCGCTGCGCCCCGATCTGGTGTTGAGCAGCGCCCAGGCTGAGCCGTCGCTGGTATTGCAGAAGGTCAGGGATAGCCACGTTAACGTGGTGAAGGTGCCGGAGGGATACACGCTATCGGCGATTGACGAGAAGGTAAGCGTGATTGCCGACGCGCTGGGCAAACCGGCGCAGGGCAAAGCACTGCGCCAGCAGCTGCATGAGCAGCTCGCTTCGCTGCCGACGACGCCGCTGAACAAGCGGGTGCTGTTTATCTTAAGCCACGGCGGCATGGGTTCGATGGCGGCGGGGCAGCAGACGGCGGCGGATGGCGCGATCCGCGCGGCAGGCCTGCAAAACGCCATGCAGGGTTTCAGCCACTACCGGGCGCTGTCGCAGGAAGGTGTGGTAGCAAGCAAGCCGGACCTGGTGGTGATTTCCGCCGACGGAGTCAAAGCGATGGGCGGCGAGGAGAACCTGTGGAAGCTGCCGGGGCTTTCGCAAACGCCTGCCGGGCGTAATAAACAGGTGCTGCTGGTGGATGACATGGCGCTACTGGGTTTTGGCCTGCGCACGCCTGACGCCGTGAAAGCGCTGCGCGAAAAAGCGGAGCAGTTGCCCTGATGAACCGCGTCGTCTCGCGTCGTCTCTGGCTGCTGGCGCTGTTGCTGGCGATATTGACGCTGTTCGCCACCACCTTCGGCGCAATGCGTTTGCCGCTCGCCAGCCTGTGGGCGGACGAGTGGCTTCGCCAGATCTGGCTCACCATCCGGTTGCCTCGCGTGCTGCTGGCGCTGTTGGTGGGCGCGTCGCTGGCGCTCGCCGGATGCGTGATGCAGGGGCTGTTCCGCAATCCGCTGGCGGACCCGGGGCTGCTCGGCATCAGCAGCGGCGCGGCGCTGGCCGTCGCGTTCTGGCTGGTGCTGCCGCTGTCGCTGCCCGTCATCGTTATGCTTTACGCGCCGATGCTGGCGGCGTTTCTCGGCAGCCTCGCGGTGATGGCGGTGATTTTTATGCTGAGCCGCACTGGCGACGGCACGCTCTCAAGGCTATTGCTGGTCGGCATCGCCATTAACGCGCTGTGCGGCGCGGCAATCGGCGTGCTCTCCTGGATAAGCAACGACGCCCAACTGCGCCAGCTTTCGCTATGGGGCATGGGTAGCCTCGGGCAGGCGCAGTGGTCAACGCTGCTGGTCACCGCCACGCTGATGCTGCCTTCCGTCATCGCCGTCTGGCGCGTAAGCGCGCAACTCAACCTGTTGCAGCTTGGCGATGAAGAGGCGCACTACCTGGGCGTGAATGTCCGGGCGCTCCAGCGTTCGCTGCTGCTGTGCAGCGCGCTGCTGGTCGCCTCGTCGGTGGCGGTGAGCGGCGTCATCGGTTTTATCGGCCTTGTGGTGCCGCACCTGATGCGCCTGTGGCTTGGGCCGGATCATCGCGGGCTGGCGCCCGCGTCGCTGCTGGCCGGGGCGATGTTGTTGCTGATTGCCGATACGCTCGCCCGCACGCTGGTGTCTCCTGCCGAAATGCCGGTGGGGCTGCTCACCAGCCTGCTGGGCGCGCCGTGGTTCCTGTGGCTTATTTTTCGCCAGGAGAAAACGCGTGGATAACGCATTAACGGCAAACGCATTGCGCCTGACGGCAGGCGGGCGACGGGTCATCGACGGCGTTTCCCTGACGCTCAGACCGGGCGAAATGGTAGCGCTGATAGGGCCGAACGGTGCGGGCAAGTCCACGCTGCTGCGTTTGCTTTCGGGATTTTTATCGCCGGAGCAAGGTAGCTGCGAACTGAACGGGCAGCCGCTCGGCCAGTGGCCCGCCGGGGCGCTTTCGCGCCAGCGCGCCGTGATGCTGCAACAAACGCAGCTGCGGTTTCACTGGCCGGTGGAAGAGGTGGTCGCCATGGGCCGCGCGCCATGGGGCAAAAGCGCCGAGCGGGAAATTACCCGAAGCGTCATGGCGCTGACCGGCTGCGACGCGCTGTCAGGGCGAAGCTACGCCGCGCTTTCCGGCGGCGAGCAGCAGCGGGTGCAGCTCGCCCGCAGTCTGGCGCAGCTCTGGGTGGACGAGGGGCCGCAGGGCTGGCTGTTTCTTGACGAACCGACCTCAGCGCTGGACCTCTATCATCAGCAACAACTGCTGCGCCTGCTGAAAACGCTGACGCAGCGGGGCAACCTGCACGTCTGCGTGGTGCTGCACGACCTCAACCTGGCGGCGCTCTGGGCGGACCGCATTCTGCTTTTGCATCAGGGCAGGCTGGTGGCGCAGGGCGCGCCGCAGGAGGTGATTCAGACAGAGATCATCACCAAATGGTACAACGCGGAAGTACTGGTAGATAACCACCCCACCGCCGGCGTCCCGCATCTGTTTCTGGTGGGGTGAGGACGGTGTGCATAAATGAAGAATAAAAAAATCCCCGCGTCAGGCGGGGATTTGTTTTTTGACGTCAGCGCTTAACCGGTATTACGCATGCCCGCCGCGACGCCGGCGATGGTGACCATCAGCGCCTGTTCAACGCGCGGGTCAGGCTCCTGGCCCTGTTCTTCCGCCAGGCGTGAACGGTGCAAGAGTTCGGCCTGCAGCACGTTCAGCGGGTCGGTGTAGATATTACGCAGCTGGATAGACTCGGCAATCCATGGCAGGTCCGCCATCAGATGCGAGTCGTTGGCGATATCCAGCACCACTTTGATGTCCGCTTCCAGCAGCTCGCGCAGCTCTTTGCCGAGCGTCCAGAGCTCTTTTTTCACCAGGCGCTGGTCGTAATATTCCGCCAGCCACAGGTCCGCTTTGGAGTAAACCATCTCCAGCATGCCGAGGCGGGTGGAGAAGAACGGCCAGTCGCGGCACATGGTTTCCAGCTCGCTCTGCTTGCCGTCTTCCACCACCTTGCGCAACGCCGCGCCCGCGCCAAGCCAGGCGGGGAGCATCAGGCGGTTCTGCGTCCAGGCGAAGATCCACGGAATGGCGCGCAGCGACTCCACGCCGCCGGTCGGGCGACGCTTCGCCGGGCGGGAGCCGAGCGGCAGCTTGCCGAGCTCCTGTTCCGGCGTGGCGGAGCGGAAGTAAGGCACGAAATCTTTGTTTTCGCGCACATAGCCGCGATACATGTTGCAGGAGATAACCGACAGCTCGTCCATTACCTGGCGCCACGCTTTTTTCGGCTCCGGCGGCGGCAGCAGGTTCGCTTCCAGGATAGCGCTGGTATAGAGCGACAGGCTGCTGATGGTGACTTCCGGCAGGCCGTATTTAAAGCGGATCATCTCGCCCTGTTCGGTGACGCGCAGGCCGCCTTTCAGGCTGCCCGGCGGCTGGGAGAGCAGCGCCGCGTGGGCTGGCGCGCCGCCGCGGCCGATAGAGCCGCCGCGACCGTGGAACAGCGTCAGCGCAATGCCCGCCTTCTCGCAGGTTTTGATCAGCGCGTCCTGCGCCTGGTACTGCGCCCAGGAAGCGGCCATCACGCCCGCGTCTTTCGCGGAGTCGGAATAGCCAATCATCACCATCTGCTTGCCCTGAATAAAGCCGCGATACCAGTCGATGTTCAGAAGCTGGGTCATCACGTCGTTGGCGTTGTTCAGGTCGTCCAGGGTTTCAAACAGCGGCGCGACAGGCAGCGCGAAGCCAATGCCCGCCTCTTTCAGCAGCAGGTGAACCGCCAGCACGTCGGACGGCGTTTTCGCCATCGAGATAACGTAGGCGGCGACGGAGCCGCGCGGCGCTTCGGCAATCACGCGGCAGGTGTCGAGCACTTCACGCGTCTCTTCGCTCGGCTCCCACTGACGCGGCAGCAGCGGACGTTTAGAGTTCAGTTCGCGAATAAGGAACGCCTGCTTGTCGGCTTCGGACCAGCTTTCATAGTCGCCAATGCCGAGGTAGCGGGTCAGTTCACCCAGCGCTTCGGTGTGGCGGGTGCTCTCCTGGCGAATATCGATGCGCACCAGCGGCACGCCGAAACACTTCACGCGGCGCAGCGTGTCGAGCAGTTCGCCGTTGGCGATAATGCCCATGCCGCACGCCACCAGCGACTGGTAGCAGGCGTAAAGCGGATCCCACAGCTGTTCGTTCTGGGTAAGCAGCCCCTGCGGCTTCGGCAGCTTCTGGCCCTTCAGGCGCGCTTCCAGCCAGGCCTGCGTTGCCAGCAATTGCGCGCGTAGCCCTTTCAGCAGATAGCGGTACGGTTCGGTGGCGCCTTCCGTGCCGACCATTTCGCGCAGCTCGTCGGTGCACTCCACCATGGAAAGTTCAGAGATAAGCAGCTGAATATCTTTCAGGAACAGATCGGTCGCTTTCCAGCGGCTCAGCAGCAGCACGTGGCGGGAGATATCGGCGGTGACGTTCGGGTTGCCGTCGCGATCGCCGCCCATCCAGGAGGTAAAACGCACCGGGACAAAATCGACCGGCAGCTTATAACCAAGCTGCGATTCCAGCTGCTCGTTCAGCTCGCGCAGGTAGTTCGGCACCCCTTCCCACAGGCTGTTTTCCACCACCGCGAAGCCCCATTTGGCTTCATCCACCGGGCTTGGACGGTATTTACGAATTTCGTCAGTATGCCAGGACTGAGCCAGCAACTGGCGCAGACGGCGCATAATCTGGTTGCGCTCATAGTCGGCGATGTCTTTATGGTCGAGCTGCTTTAAGCAGTTATTCACTTCGACCATTTTATGAATAAGCGTACGGCGGGTAATCTCGGTCGGGTGGGCGGTGAGCACCAGCTCCAGCGACAGCGATTCCACAGCCTGCTTGATGGCGGCTTCGTTGATGTCCGGTTGGTCTTTGAGTTTACGCAGCGTGCGGGCGATGATTTCCGGATTGCTGGCCGCTTCGCCTTTGGGCGAAATGCTGTGGTACTGTTCGGCGGTGTTGGCCAGATTAAGGAACTGGCTGAACGCGCGGGCGACCGGCAGCAGCTCGTCGTTGGACAGGTTTTGCAGCGTGGTTAACAGTTCCTGGCGGTCGGCTTCATTGCCGGCGCGGGACGATTTCGACAGTTTGCGGATGGTCTCCACCCGGTCCAGGATGTTCTCTCCCAGCGCACCCTTGATGGTATCCCCGAGCAACTTGCCGAGCATACTGACGTTACTTCGCAAAGCGGAATATTGTTCGTTCATTTACCCCAGACACCCCATCTCACCTGTAAAAGTCCTGCATCTTTCAAGCCACAGCGGCGTTGGCTGCTCTCGCCCACCCAGGTCACTTACTTAAGTAAGCTCCCTGGGATACGCTCGCTTGCCGCCTTGCTGCGACTCGAAATCTTTCGGACTAAGCCTCTTCGTTGTCTTTTATAAAGCCACGCCAAACCCCGTTCGTCAATTGCTGCGAAATCGCTTCAGCTGACGAGCAGATCTCCGCAATTTACGAAATTTAATTCACCAGATGGCTAATAAGCGTTTCTTATGGAATTTGCTCGATCGGCAGAATAAAAAGGGGGCGATCGCCCCCTTATGCGCAACTTTTAATGCCAGCAAAAATGATGCACAACCTGCGTAATTAATTCGCGGGTCGGCTTGATAAAGCGCGTTTCCAGAAACTCATCCGGCTGATGCGCCTGGTTAATGGAGCCTGGGCCGAGCACCAGCGTCGGGCAGAGCGTCTGGATAAACGGCGCTTCGGTGCAGTAGTTCACCACGTCGGTTTGCGCGCCGAGCAGCTTTTCCACCACCTGCACCAGTTGATGATCCGGCGGGCATTCGTAGCCCGGGATCGGCGGGTGCAGCTCAGCCACGTTGATGCGTCCCGGCCAGCGCAGGCTCACCGGCTCCAGCGCGTCATTCAGCAGGCCGTTTAAGTCGTCCAGCGTCATGCCAGGCAGCGGGCGGATATCCATATGCAGTTCGCAACAGGCGCAGATGCGGTTAGCCGCGTCGCCGCCGTGAATGTGGCCGAGGTTAAGCGTCGGATAAGGCACGGTGAAGGCGTCGTAGTGATAGCGCGCTTTCAGGTTGTCGCGCAGCGCCATGATGTGCGTAATGGCTTCATGCATCAGCTCAATGGCGTTCACGCCGCGCGCCGGGTCGCTGGAGTGGCCCGACTGGCCCAGCACGCGAATAGCGCTGGAAATGTGGCCTTTATGCGCGCGAACCGGCTGCAGCGACGTGGGTTCGCCGATGATGGCGCAGTCGGGGCGAAGCGCGGTGGTTTCAGAGAAATAGCGTGCGCCTGCCATGGTGGTCTCTTCATCGGCGGTCGCCAGAATATAGAGCGGCTTTTTCAGCTGCGTTACGTCCACATCCCGCAGCGCATCGAGGATGAACGCGAAGAAACCTTTCATGTCGGCGGTGCCAAGGCCGTAAAGCTTATTGTCATGCTCGGTGAGGGTAAACGGGTCGCGCGTCCAGCGTCCGTCATCGAACGGTACGGTATCGGTATGGCCCGCCAGCAACAGGCCGCCCGCGCCGTTTCCGGTGCTGGCGAGCAGGTTGAACTTGTTGCGCGTGCCGGGCACCGGCTGCACTTCCACATTGAACCCCAGTTCGTGAAACCATCCCGCCAGCAGATTGATTAAAGACTCATTGCTCTGATCCAGCGCAGCGTCGGTGGCGCTGATGGACGGCGTGGCGATCAACGCACGGTAAATCTCGATAAATGGCGGTAATTTCGTTTTCACTGTTGACATACCTTAGGTCGGATAGTATCAATATTCATGCAATATTAGTGAATAAAAATACATTAACGTTGAGCGTAAGGGAACTGCAGGGTTCCGGTCATGCGAACCACGCTCGCGAACACGGCTAAGGCCTGCGGCCAACGCCTTAAGCAAATGACGGTAAGAAGGTAAACAGCCCCGATGTTGAACACGCTGATTGTTGGCGCCAGCGGTTATGCCGGCGCAGAGCTTGCGACCTACGTGAATCGCCATCCGCATATGAACATAACCGCTTTGACGGTCTCAGCGCAAAGCAATGATGCAGGAAAATTGCTCTCCGATTTGCATCCGCAGCTGAAGGACATTCTCGATCTGCCGCTGCAGCCGATGTCCGACATCAGTGAGTTCACCAGGGACCTGGACGTGGTGTTTCTCGCCACCGCCCACGAGGTGAGCCACGATTTAGCGCCGCAGTTTCTGGAAGCGGGCTGCGTGGTGTTCGACCTCTCCGGTGCTTTTCGCGTTAACGACGCGGCCTTCTACGACAAATTTTATGGCTTCACCCATCAGCATCCGGCTCTGTTGGAGCAGGCGGTTTACGGCCTTGCCGAGTGGAACGTGGAGAAGCTGAAAGAGGCGAAGCTGGTTGCCGTGCCGGGCTGCTACCCGACGGCGGCGCAGCTCTCCTTAAAACCGCTTATCGACAACGGCCTGCTTGATCTCAGCCAGTGGCCGGTTATCAACGCCACCAGCGGCGTGAGCGGGGCAGGGCGCAAGGCGGCGATATCTAACAGCTTCTGCGAGGTGAGCCTGCAGCCGTACGGCATGTTCAACCATCGCCATCAGCCGGAAATCGCTACCCATCTGGGGACAGAGGTGATTTTTACGCCGCACCTCGGCAACTTCCCGCGCGGCATTCTGGAAACCATTACCTGCCGCCTGAAGCCGGGCGTTACCCAGGCGCAGGTGACGGAGGCGTTCCAGCAGGCGTATGCCGATAAACCGCTGGTGCGCCTGTATGAGAAAGGGGTGCCGGCGCTGAAAAATGTGGTGGGCCTGCCGTTCTGCGATATCGGCTTCGCCATGCAGGGCGAGCATCTCATCGTGGTAGCGGCCGAAGACAACCTGCTGAAAGGGGCGTCGGCGCAGGCGATGCAGTGCGCGAATATTCGCTTTGGTTTTACTGAAACGCAGTCTCTTATTTAACCGATAGTCAGGTGAGATGATGAACCCGTTAATTATTAAATTAGGTGGCGTGTTGCTGGACAGCGAAGAGGCGCTGGAGCGTCTGTTCACCGCGCTGGTGAACTACCGCGAGTCCCACCAGCGTCCGCTGGTCATCGTTCACGGCGGCGGCTGCGTGGTGGATGAGCTGATGAAAAAGCTCAACCTGCCGGTGCAGAAAAAAGATGGCCTGCGCGTTACGCCTGCTGACCAAATCGACATTATCACCGGCGCGCTGGCGGGCTCCGCCAACAAAACGCTGCTCGCCTGGTCGAAAAAACATGCTATTCCCGCCGTCGGCCTTTATCTCGGCGATGGCGACAGCGTCAACGTGACGCAGCTTGATGAGGCGCTGGGCCACGTAGGCCAGGCGCAGCCGGGTTCGCCGAAGCTGATTAATACGCTGCTCGACGCAGGCTTCCTGCCGGTGGTGAGCTCCATCGGCGTGACGGAAGCGGGCGAGCTGATGAACGTCAACGCCGACCAGGCGGCGACGGCGCTGGCGGCGACGCTTGGCGCGGATTTGATCCTGCTCTCCGACGTGAGCGGCATCCTGGACGGCAAAGGCCAGCGCATCGCTGAGATGACCGCCGCCAAAGCGGAACAGCTTATCGCCCAGGGCATCATCACCGACGGCATGATTGTTAAAGTTCACGCGGCGCTGGACGCCGCCCGCACGCTGGGCCGCCCGGTGGATATCGCCTCCTGGCGCCACGCGGAGCAGCTGCCCGCACTATTTAATGGCGTGTCCATCGGCACGCGCATTTTAGCCTAATTAAAAGTTTCTAAAGGAAAACGACAATGCAAAATCACGGCATCAAAAAAGTTGTTCTTGCCTACTCCGGCGGCCTGGATACCTCCGCCATCATTCCATGGCTGAAAGAGAACTATGAAGGCTGCGACGTGGTCGCCTGCGTGGTGGATATCGGCCAGGATCGCGACGACCTGAAAGGCGTTGAACAAAAAGCCCTGCGCTCCGGCGCCTCTGAATGCTACGTCGTCGATGCGCGTGAAGAGTTCATCAAAGATTACGTTTACCCGGTGCTGCAGACCGGCGCGCTGTATGAAGGCAGCTACCTGCTCGGCACCTCCATGGCGCGTCCGCTGATCGCGAAAGCGCTGGTGGACGTGGCGAACAAAGTGGGCGCGGACGCGCTCTGCCATGGCGCGACCGGTAAAGGCAACGACCAGGTGCGTTTCGAATCCGCCTGGGCGGCGCTGGCGCCGAACCTGAAAGTGATCGCCCCGTGGCGCGAGTGGAACCTGCGTTCCCGTGAAGCGCTGCTGGATTACCTGAAAGAGCGTGATATCCCGACCACCGCCACGCTTGAGAAAATCTACAGCCGTGACGAGAACGCCTGGCACATTTCCACCGAAGGCGGCGTGCTGGAAAGCCCGTGGAACGCGCCGAACAAAGATTGCTGGGTCTGGACCGTCGACCCGCTGGAAGCGCCGGATCAGCCGGAGCAGGTCACCGTAACCGTCGAGAAAGGCAAAGTGGTGGCGGTGAACGGCGAGCATCTCTCTCCGTTCCAGTGCCTGGAAGCGCTGAACAAGATTGGCGCGAAGCACGGCGTGGGCCGTATCGACATCGTGGAAAACCGTCTGGTGGGCATTAAGTCCCGCGGCTGCTACGAAACCCCGGGCGGCACCATCATGATGGCGGCGCTGCGCGGCGTTGAGCAGCTGGTGCTCGATCGCGACAGCTTCAAATGGCGCGAACAGGTTGGCCTTGAGATGTCTTACGTCGTGTACGACGGCCGCTGGTTCGCCCCGCTGCGTCAGTCCCTGCAGGCGGCGGCAGAGTCGCTGGCTGAGCAAGTGAATGGTGAAGTGGTGCTGCAGCTCTATAAAGGCCAGGTTACTGCGATTCAGAAGAAATCGCCGAACAGCCTCTATAACGAAGCGTTCGCGACCTTCGGCGAAGACGAAGTTTACGACCACAGCCATGCGGGCGGCTTTATCCGTCTGTTCTCGCTCTCTTCACGCATTCGCGCGCTGAACGAGCAGAAGAAGTAATCAGGCTTGATGCAAAGGGCGGCCGGCGCTTCGCTTATCCGCCCTGAGCGAGCCTAAGTATGTTGTCTGGCGGAAAAGCGCGCGCGTTATCCGCCAGTAAAAAGATAATCAGGACTGGAATTTACGGAGCGTAACTATGGCACTTTGGGGCGGACGTTTTACTCAGGCAGCGGATCAGCGTTTTAAACAGTTTAACGACTCCTTACGCTTTGATTACCGACTGGCTGAGCAGGACATCATCGGGTCGGTGGCCTGGTCCAAAGCGCTGGTGACGGTAGGCGTGTTAACGGGCGCGGAACAGCAGCAGCTGGAAGACGCGCTGTCGGTACTGCTGGAAGAGGTGCGGGAAAACCCGCAGGCGATTCTGGAAAGCGACGCTGAAGACATTCACAGCTGGGTGGAAGGCAAGCTTATCGATAAAGTCGGCGCGCTTGGCAAAAAGCTGCATACCGGACGCAGCCGTAACGACCAGGTGGCGACGGACCTTAAGCTCTGGTGCAAAGAGCAGGTCGGCGAACTGCTGACGGCCAACCGCCAGTTGCAGAGCGCGCTGGTGACCACGGCGGAAAACACGCAGGACGCGGTGATGCCGGGTTATACCCACCTGCAGCGCGCCCAGCCGGTCACTTTCGCCCACTGGTGCCTTGCTTATGTTGAAATGCTCGCCCGCGACGAAAGCCGCTTGCAGGATACGCTCAAGCGCCTGGATGTAAGCCCGCTTGGCAGCGGCGCGCTTGCAGGCACGGCTTATGAAATCGACCGCGAACAGCTGGCGGGCTGGCTCGGCTTCGCGTCGGCGACGCGCAACAGCCTGGACAGCGTTTCTGACCGCGACCACGTGCTGGAGCTGCTCTCGGATGCCTCTATCGGCATGGTGCACCTTTCGCGCTTTGCAGAAGATCTGATTTTCTTTAACTCCGGCGAGGCGGGCTTTGTTGAGCTTTCCGACCGCGTCACTTCCGGCTCTTCATTAATGCCGCAGAAGAAAAACCCGGACGCGCTGGAGCTGATTCGCGGCAAATGCGGCCGCGTGCAGGGCGCGCTCACCGGCATGATGATGACCCTCAAAGGGCTGCCGCTGGCGTACAACAAAGATATTCAGGAAGACAAAGAAGGGCTGTTCGACGCGATTGACACCTGGCTTGACTGCCTGCACATGGCGACGCTGGTGCTGGATGGCATTCAGGTGAAGCGTCCGCGTTGCCAGGAAGCGGCGCAGCAGGGTTATGCGAACGCCACCGAGCTTGCCGATTATCTGGTCGCCAAAGGGGTGCCGTTCCGTGAGGCGCACCATATCGTTGGCGAAGCGGTGGTGGAGGCGATTCGTCAGGGCAAAGCGCTGGAAGCGCTCGCGCTCGATGATTTGCAACAATTCAGTGCTGTAATCGGCGAGGATGTTTACCCTCTCCTGTCGTTGCAATCCTGTCTGGATAAGCGCGCAGCCAAAGGCGGCGTCTCTCCGGTACAGGTGAAGCTGGCGATTGACGCCGCGAAGCAACGGCTGGCTTAACTTTTTTGCTTTGCTCCTCTCAGCCTGGCCTTGTCGCCGGGCTTTTTTTATTTTTCTGCGGCTTTTCGCAGGCAAAAAAAAAGCGGACATCAGGTCCGCTAAAAGTTCACGTTGGCTTTAGTTATTCAGGTCAGAGAGATTCTCTGCCGGCAGGTTCTCAACTTAAGGGGTCAATTAGTTAAGTATCCTGCCGCTGAGGTCTATTATTCATATTCTGACTTGATAGGGATAATCGTTGATTGCTATGATATCTATCGCCATGAACTATCGTGGCGGCGGAGGATGATTAATGAATATTCGTGATCTTGAATACCTGGTGGCGTTGGCCGAACACCGGCATTTTCGCCGCGCGGCGGACGCCTGTCATGTCAGCCAGCCCACGCTGAGCGGGCAGATCCGCAAGCTGGAAGATGAACTGGGCGTAATGCTGCTGGAGCGCACCAGCCGTAAAGTGCTGTTCACCCAGGCGGGGCTGCTGCTGGTCGATCAGGCGCGCACCGTGCTGCGCGAAGTCAAAGTGCTTAAAGAGATGGCGAGCCAGCAGGGCGAAGCGATGTCCGGCCCGCTGCACATCGGCCTTATCCCTACCATCAGCCCCTATCTGCTGCCGCTGGTGATCCCCATGCTGCACCAGACTTTCCCGAAGCTTGAGATGTACCTGCACGAAGCGCAGACGCATCAGCTGCTGGCGCAACTCGACAGCGGTAAGCTCGACTGCGCCATTCTGGCGCTGGTGAAAGAGAGCGAATCCTTTATTGAGGTGCCGCTTTTCGACGAGCCGATGATGCTGGCGGTGTATGAGGATCACCCGTGGGCGAACCGCGACCGCGTGCCGATGGGCGAGCTGGCCGGTGAAAAACTGCTAATGCTGGAAGATGGCCACTGTCTGCGTGACCAGGCGATGGGCTTCTGCTTTGAAGCGGGCGCCGATGAAGACACCCATTTCCGCGCCACCAGCCTTGAAACGCTGCGCAATATGGTCGCCGCAGGCAGCGGCATTACGTTACTGCCAGCGCTTGCCGTACCGCCGGAGCGTCATCGCGACGGCGTGGTTTACCTGCCGTGCGTGAAGCCGGAGCCGAAACGCACCATCGGCCTGGTTTACCGTCCGGGCTCCCCGCTGCGCAGCCGCTATGAGCAACTGGCGGAGGCCATCCGCAAACAGATGGATGGCCATTTCGACGCCGCGTTAAAACAGGCGGTTTAAGCCATTCAGCGCAGCGACCCGATAGGCTTCCGCCATGGTCGGGTAGTTAAAGGTGGTGTTAACGAAGTACTCAATGGTGTTGCCGCCGCCTTTCTGCTCCATTATCGCCTGGCCGATATGAATAATTTCGGCTGCGCGTTCGCCAAAGCAGTGAATGCCGAGGATCTCTTTCGTCTCGCGATGGAAGAGGATCTTCAGCGTGCCGATGTTCATCCCAACGATTTGCGCCCGCGCCAGGTGTTTGAACTGCGCGCGTCCCACCTCATACGGCACTTTCATCGCCGTCAGCTGCTGTTCGGTTTTTCCGACCGAGCTGATTTCCGGAATGGTATAAATGCCGGTAGGAATATCTTCCACCAGATGGGCGGAGGCTTCGCCTTTGATCATCGCCTGCGCGGCGATGCGGCCCTGGTCGTAAGCGGCGGAGGCGAGGCTCGGATAACCGATAACATCGCCGACGGCGTAGATATGCGGCAGCGCGGTCTGGTACATGCTGTTTACTTTCAGCAGCCCGCGGCTGTCGACTTCAAGCCCGATATTTTGCAACGCCAGCGAGTCGGTATTGCCGGTGCGGCCGTTAGCGTAAAGCAGGCAGTCCGCTTTCACTTTTTTGCCTGACTTCAGGTGAACGATAACGCCGTCGTCCACCCCTTCGATTTTCTCGTACTCTTCGTTGTGGCGAATCACCACGCCGCTATTCCAGAAATGGTAGGAGAGGGAATCTGACATCTCCTGGTCGAGAAACGCCAGCAGGCGATCGCGGGTGTTTATCAAATCAACCTTGACGTTCATGCCGCGGAAGATAGAGGCGTATTCGCAGCCGATAACCCCTGCGCCGTAAATAATCACGTGACGCGGCTCATGGTGCATGCTGAGGATAGAGTCGCTGTCGTAGATGCGGGAGTGGTTAAAGTCCACGTCTGACGGATGGTAAGGACGCGAGCCGCAGGCGATAACAAACTTCTCCGCAGTCAGCGTTTCCACCGAGCCGTCCGGACAGGCGAGCGCAAGCGTATTATCGTCAACGAAATGGGCGTCGCCCTGCAAAATGGCGCAGCGGTTGCGCTCATAAAAACCCTGCCGCATGTTGGTTTGCTGATTAATGACGTTGTCGGCGTGGTTGAGAATATCGGCGAAAGAAGAACGGAGAGGGCGGGAATGGCTGCTGTATAAAGGATTCTGGTTGAACTCAATAATGCGGCTGACAGCGTGGCGCAACGCTTTCGACGGGATAGTGCCCCAGTGGGTGCAACCGCCGCCGACGTTATGGTAGCGCTCGACTACCGCTACCCGTGCTCCCTGCTTAACCAGTCCCATCGCGGCGCCTTCGCCGCCGGGGCCGGAGCCAATCACTATTACGTCATAATCGTAGGTCTGTGGCATGGTAAGGCTTACCTTATTCTTATACATAAAAACAACAGAATAGTAACATCTCTGTGCGGGTAACCCAATTATCACGCGGTTATTTCCTTGTTAACGGGAGATGGCGCGCGTAAACAATCATTCACAATCCAGTATAAACCCGGTAATTTTGTTCTCTGGTATAGTGCCGTTTCAACAGGAAGGATTCAGGCAAACGTGATGGGTGTAAGAGCGCAACAGAAAGAACGAACCCGGCGATCTTTAGTGGAAGCCGCGTTTAGTCAGCTTAGTGCTGAAAGAAGTTTTGCCAGCCTGAGCCTGCGCGAAGTCGCGCGCGAAGCGGGCATCGCGCCTACCTCGTTTTATCGGCATTTCCGCGACGTGGATGAGCTGGGGCTGACGATGGTGGATGAGAGCGGCCTGATGCTGCGCCAGCTGATGCGCCAGGCGCGCCAGCGCATCGCTAAAGGCGGCAGCGTGATCCGCACTTCCGTCTCCACCTTTATGGAATTTATCGGCAACAACCCGAACGCATTTCGCCTGCTCTTGCGGGAGCGCTCCGGCACGTCGGCGGCCTTTCGTGCGGCGGTGGCGCGGGAAATTCAGCACTTTATCGCGGAACTTGCCGATTATCTGGAACTCGAAAACGCGATGCCGCGCAGTTTTACGGAAGCTCAGGCGGAAGCGATGGTGACTATCGTCTTCAGCGCCGGGGCCGAAGCGCTTGATGTCGGGCCGGAACAGCGCAGGCAACTAGAAGAGCGGCTGGTATTGCAACTGCGGATGATCTCCAAAGGCGCTTATTACTGGTATCGCCGTGAACAGGAAAAGATGTCGCACCACGCTGAAAACTGAAGGACAGACAATGAAAACTTCTACCCAAGAAAAAGGTACCTTGCTGCTGGCGCTCATCGCTGGTCTTTCTATCAATGGCACCTTCGCGGCGCTGTTCAGCTCCATCGTACCCTTCTCTATCTTCCCGATTATCTCGCTGGTGCTGACGGTGTACTGCCTGCATCAGCGCTACCAGAACCGCACCATGCCCGTGGGCCTGCCGGGCCTTGCCGCCGCCTGTTTTATTCTGGGCGTGCTGCTGTACAGCGCGGTGGTACGTGCGGAATACCCGGCGATTGGCTCCAACTTCCTGCCCTCGGTGCTCTCCGTTGTGCTGCTGTTCTGGATTGGCTTTCGCCTGCGTCGTCGTAAAAACCAGTCTCTGGATTAAGCGCAGAGCGAAAAGTATAAAGGGCGCCCAGGCGCCCTTTGTTTTTGGCGCAGCTTTCCGCGCATTATCAGTCACAGCGTCGCACCCGGGTTTGCAATTAAAAAGAGTCTGCGCAAAAGGCGTATAAACCCGTTTTTGATCTGCTTTCTGTTTTCCGCTTTTCATCCTGCTCACTGCGGCCAGGCCGCTGTTTTTTCACTATGGCTATAAGCGCCAACCTGCGATGAAACCGTTTTCCCCCAGGCCGCACAGCATCAGGCCTTCACGCCATTAAAAAATAAGGCAGACTGCGGTTCGTCTGGCTTTTATTACTACCATTCTACAAAACAATGTTTGTTCTTAACATGAACCTTGTTTCTTTGTTGTTAATTAATAAATCAAAGCAATACTTGAACCAAAAATAATTGCTAATTTTCATCATTTGCAGAGTGGGATAGCTGTCACGACTTTCCATAAATGGATTCAATAACATTATGGAACGCTATTTCATTTTAAATGGATGTGCGTTTCCATTCCTCAAGTGTGAGATGACAGGTGTCCTGATGAAAATTATAAAAGGGTTGCGCTGGTACATGATCGGCCTGGTCATGCTGGCGACCGTATTAAACTATCTGGCAAGAAACTCATTATCGGTGGCGGCGCCGACAATGATGCATGAACTTAATATTACCATTCAGCAGTATTCTTATATCGATGCCGTTTTTAAAGGCTGCTATACCTTAATGCAGCCAGTCGCGGGGTTTATTCTCGACTTTCTTGGTACAAAAACAGGCTATATTATTTTCGCTGTTGCGTGGGGCTTACTAAATATGGCGCACGCTTTCGCCGGCTCCTGGGGCAGCCTCGCTTTTTTGCGCGGCGCGCTGGGCGCCGCCGAAGCGGCGGTGATCCCGGCCGGGCTGAAAGCCTCGTCGGAATGGTTCCCGGCTAAAGAGCGCTCCGTGGCGGTCGGGTGGTTTAACGCCGGTGCTGCTATTGGCGGGGTCATCGCTCCGCCGCTGGTCGCCTGGGCGATTCTGGCGCACAGCTGGAACTTCGCCTTCCTTATTACTGGTGGTGTAAGCTTAATCTGGGCTATCGCCTGGTATAAATTTTATAACAGCCCTGATAAACATAAAAATATCTCTAAGGAAGAGCTTAAATATATTAAAGAAGGTCAGGAAGAGCAGCATCAGGCAACTAATAATAAAAGGGCGCCAGTTTCAACTTTATTGAAAAACCGCCAGTTCTGGGGGATCGCGCTGCCTCGTTTTCTTGCCGAACCAGCGTGGGGCACGTTGAACGCCTGGATACCGCTCTTTTTATTTAAAGTCTACGGCATGGATATTAAGCAAATAGCTATGCTGGCCTGGCTGCCGATGGTATTTGCCGACGTGGGATGTATTGTTGGCGGCTATTTACCCGGTTTTTTCCAGAAGCGTTTTGGCGTGACGCTGGTGGTGTCGCGCAAGCTGGTGGTGACGGTCGGTGCGCTGTGTATGATTGGCCCGGGGCTGATTGGCCTTTACAGTAATCCCTACTTCGCCATTCTGATGCTCTGCTTCGGCGGCTTTGCGCACCAGACTCTGTCAGGCGCGCTGATTACGCTCTCTTCCGATCTGTTTGGTCGTAATGAAGTGGCGACCGCGAACGGCCTGACCGGGATGATTGGCTGGGGCGGCTCCACTATCTTTACTCTGGTGGTCGGGGCGCTGGTAGAAACAATCGGCTTTTCGCCCCTTTTCGTCATGCTGACTATTTTTGAAATGCTGGCGATGACGATTGTCTGGACGGTGATCAAAGAGCCGAAGCGTAAATACGAACACCTTAGCGCCAGTTCATAAAGCCGAACGAAGCGGAGAAAGACTCCGCTTCGCGTCGTCAGGCGCGGCGAGAACTTATTCCGCTGCGCCTTTTGCCGTCAACAGCACGCCGCATTCCATGTGATGGGTGTAAGGGAACTGATCGAACAGCGCCAGACGTTCAACATTGTGCGTTTGCGACAGCGTTTCCAGATTCCCGCAGAGGGTTTGCGGGTTGCAGGAGATATAAAGGATGCGCGGGTAAGCCTGCACCATTTTTACCGTGTCGGCATCCAGCCCGCTGCGCGGCGGATCGACGAAGATAGTCTCGCAGTGATAGCTTTTCAGGTCGATCCCTTTCAGACGGTTAAATTCGCGCACGCCGTTCATGGCCTGCGTAAACTCTTCTGCTGACATGCGGATAATCTGCACGTTGTCGATGTGGTTGGCTTCGATGTTGTACTGCGCAGCGGCCACCGAAGGTTTGGCGATTTCCGTCGCCAGCACGCGCTCAAAGTTGCGCGCCAGCGCCAGCGAGAAGTTGCCGTTGCCGCAGTAGAGCTCCAGCAGGTCGCCGCGAGCGCCTTTCGTCACATCCAGCGCCCATTCCAGCATCTGAATATTCATCGCCGCGTTAGGCTGCGTGAAACTGTTCTCTACCTGCCGATACACCATCTCTTTTCCCGCCACCGGCAGGCGCTCGTCAATGTAATCCTGGTCGAGCTCGATTTTGGTTTTTGTCGCCCGGCCAATCAGGTGCACATCAAACCCTTGCGCACGCAGCGCGTCGCGCAGCGCAGTTGCCTGCTCCCGCCAGGCTTCATCTAGCTTACGGTGATAAAGCAGCGAGACTACCGCCTGATTGCTCATCGTCGTCAGGTAATCAATCTGGAACAGCTTGTGACGCAGCGCGGGGTTATCGCGCACGCCATCAATAATGGCGGACATTAACGCATTAATCAGCTCGCTTGCCGCCGGGAAGCTGTTCACGCGGATACGCTGGCGGGTCTCTTGATCAAAAATAATGTGGTAGAGGTCGTCGCCATCGTGCCAGACGCGGAACTCGGCGCGCATACGATAGTGACTTACCGGCGAGCGAAACACCTCCGGCGCCGGCGCGTTAAAAGGGGCCATCATGTCCTGCAGGCGTACCACTTTCTCGTCCAGTTGAGCGTCGTACCGTTCTGTCGGGAGGTGTTCGGGCGTCATTATGCTTCCTGAGTGATAAAAATTTACGCGGGGATTGTAGGGAATGCAGGCGTGATGTCCAGCCCGAAACGAATGTTACGCAATATTAATAGCAGTCTGGACATCTATATGGTGCTGAATGTAGCATGCGCGTTCCGGTCTCCTTGAGTGAAAAGGGAATCCAGTGAAAAGCTGGAGCTGACGCGCAGCGGTAAAGACAGGCGGGATGATAGCGATTCGCAGACACTGCTTATATAAGCGGGAAGTCATCGTCCACTTTATGCCTCCAAGCCCGAAGACCTGCCGGAAACACGTCGCACTCTGCACGATCGTCGCGTTCTACCGATCGTGACTGCGGCATCCTTTGTATTAAGCGGATGCTTTGTTAATGATGATAAAAAAAGTCTCGCTGTTGACGGCGCTTTCCGTCACGGCTTTTTCTGGTTGGGCGCAGGAAACAAGCCCGGATTCAATGGTAGTCACCGCAAACCGTTTTCAGCAGCCTGTGAATACTGTTCTGGCGCCAATTTCCGTTGTTACGCGGGAAGATATTGAACGTTGGCAGACAAAAAGCGTAGCAGAGGTGCTGACGCGTTTGCCGGGCGTTGATCTGGCCCAGAGCGGCGGTATGGGCACTAACGCGGCGTTGTTTATTCGCGGCACGGAGTCTCGCCATGTGCTACTGCTGATTGACGGCATCCCCCTGAATAACGCCGGGATTAGTAACGCGCCGGATGTAAGCCAGATTCCTCTCTCTCTCATTCAGCGGATTGAATACATTCGCGGCCCGCGCTCTGCTTTGTATGGCTCTGATGCTATTGGCGGAGTAATTAACATTATTACGGGACGTAGCAAGCCGGGCGCGGAAATCTCCGCAGGCGTGGGCTCAAAGGGTTATCAGACTTACGACGGCGCAGTACAGCAAGAATTCGATAACACTAAAATCACTCTGGCGGGTAACTATACCTACACCAAAGGTTTTGATATCGATGCCCTGGATGCGCCTCGCCAGCCTGACCGTGATGGCTTTATGAGCAAATCTTTGTATGGCTCGGTTGAGCAGCAGATAAATGATAACCTGAGCGGCTTCTTTCGCGGCTTTGGTTACGACAATCGTACAGGTTATGACGGTTACGATACGTACGACAGTTCCTACACCACGATTATCGGCAGAGCAGATACGCGCCAGCTTTATGCCCAAAATTGGGATGCCGGACTGCGCTTTCAACAAGATTTCTGGCAGTCACAACTGGTAGCAGGCTATGGCCACAGCAAAGATCTTAACTATGATCCTAAAAAGGGTCGTTACGATGCTTCGGCCACACTCGATGATGTAAAACAGTATACGGCGCAATGGCTGAATACCTTTACGGTAGGGCAAGGTAATATCGGCGCGGGTGTTGACTGGAAGAAGCAAACCACGCGCGCGGGAACGGGCTACCTGGATGATGGCTATGAACAACGCAACACAGGCGTGTTTGTATCGGCAATGCAGCAAATCCAAAGTGTGACGCTTGAAGCCGCGGCGCGCAGAGATGACGATTCTAATTTCGGCAATCATGGAACGTGGCAGACCAGTGCTGCATGGGAGTTTATTGATGGTTATCGGATCATAGGTTCTTATGGGACTGCTTATAAAGCCCCGACCATGAGTCAGATTCACAGCAAAAATTACGGTAACCCCAATCTTGAACCGGAAGAAAGTAAACAGTGGGAAGGCGGTTTTGAAGGTTTAACGGGGCCGGTGAACTGGCGCGTGACGGCATATCGCAACGATATTGATAATTTGATTGGTTACGATGAGCAAAACCATTACTACAACGTAGATAAAGCACGCATTGAAGGTATAGAGGCTACTGCTCAGTTTGATACTGGCCCGCTTAGCCATCAAGTTTCTTTCGATTATCTGGACCCGCGTAATGCGAAAACCAATGGCATCTTAAGCCGTCGCGCTAAACAGCAGGTAAAATATCAACTCGACTGGCAGATGTATAATCTGGACTGGAACCTGGCCTACCATTATTTAGGCACGCGTTACGACAGCGACTTCAATACTTATCCTGTGCAGCGAGTGAAAATGGGCGGCGTAAGCCTGTGGGATGTCGCCGTTTCTTATCCAGTCACCTCCCACCTCACAGTTCGTGGTAAAATAGCTAACCTGTTCGATAAAGATTACGAGACGGTTTATGGCTATCAAACTGCAGGACGAGAATACACCTTGTCTGGCAGCTACACCTTCTGATGCCCGTCCTACCGTGCTGGTTTTTGATTCCGGCGTCGGTGGGCTTTCTGTTTATGATGAAGTCCGGCAGCTTCTGCCGGACCTTCATTATCTCTACGCCTTCGATAATGTGGCTTTCCCTTATGGCGAGAAAACCGAAGCGTTTATCGTTGAGCGAGTCGTTGAGATAGTGACTGCGGTCCAGCAGCGTTATCCGCTGGCGCTGGCCATTATCGCCTGTAATACCGCCAGCACGGTTTCGTTGCCTGCGTTGCGTGAAAAGTTCGCTTTCCCGGTTGTAGGGGTAGTCCCTGCGATTAAACCCGCTGCGCGTCTCACGGCGAATGGCGTAGTTGGGCTGCTTGCCACCCGCGCTACGGTGCGTCGTCCTTATACGCATGAGCTTATCGCGCGCTTCGCTACCGAATGCCAGATTGAAATGCTTGGCTCGGCAGAGCTGGTGGAGCTGGCGGAAGCGAAGCTGCATGGCGAAGCGGTCCCGCTGGATGAACTCCGTCGTATTCTGCGCCCGTGGCTGCGTATGCCGGAGCCGCCGGATACCGTAGTGCTCGGTTGTACTCATTTCCCTTTGCTTCATGAAGAGCTGATGGCGGTGCTTCCGGAAGGCACCCGACTGGTAGACTCTGGTGCGGCAATAGCGCGCAGAACGGCCTGGCTGCTGGAGCATGAAGCGCCGGATGCAAAATCGTCGGATGAGAATCTTGCCTATTGCATGGCGATGACAGAGGAAACTGAACAGTTACGGCCAGTTCTTGAGCGATATGGCTTTAAAAAGCTCGAAAAACTGCCACTTTAAGACGGTATTGAGCAAAAAAGAAACGGTTGAAAAATTATTTGAAAATAGGGCTTGTCAGTCAGCGAGAACGCCCTATAATGCGCCTCCACTGACACGGCACAACGGCATACACGCCGGCCTGACAGTAAGAATCAAAACGGAATCAAGCGAAATTAACGCTTGACTCTGAAGCGGGAAAGCGTAGTATACGCAACCCGCGCCGCTGAGAAAAAAGCGAAGCGGCACTGCTCTTTAACAATTTGTCAGACAATCTGTGTGGGCACTCAGGGCTGCGATATCTTAACGTCCCCGGACGATAAATGATTAGCAAGTCTCATGAGTGAACACGTAATTCATTACGAAGTTTAATTCATTGAGCATCAAACTTTAATTGAAGAGTTTGATCATGGCTCAGATTGAACGCTGGCGGCAGGCCTAACACATGCAAGTCGAGCGGCAGCGGGAAGTAGCTTGCTACTTTGCCGGCGAGCGGCGGACGGGTGAGTAATGTCTGGGAAACTGCCTGATGGAGGGGGATAACCACTGGAAACGGTGGCTAATACCGCATAACGTCGCAAGACCAAAGTGGGGGACCTTCGGGCCTCATGCCATCAGATGTGCCCAGATGGGATTAGCTAGTAGGTGGGGTAACGGCTCACCTAGGCGACGATCCCTAGCTGGTCTGAGAGGATGACCAGCCACACTGGAACTGAGACACGGTCCAGACTCCTACGGGAGGCAGCAGTGGGGAATATTGCACAATGGGCGCAAGCCTGATGCAGCCATGCCGCGTGTATGAAGAAGGCCTTCGGGTTGTAAAGTACTTTCAGTGAGGAGGAAGGCGTGATGCTTAATACACATCGCGATTGACGTTACTCACAGAAGAAGCACCGGCTAACTCCGTGCCAGCAGCCGCGGTAATACGGAGGGTGCAAGCGTTAATCGGAATTACTGGGCGTAAAGCGCACGCAGGCGGTCTGTTAAGTCAGATGTGAAATCCCCGGGCTCAACCCGGGAACTGCATTTGAAACTGGCAGGCTTGAGTCTCGTAGAGGGGGGTAGAATTCCAGGTGTAGCGGTGAAATGCGTAGAGATCTGGAGGAATACCGGTGGCGAAGGCGGCCCCCTGGACGAAGACTGACGCTCAGGTGCGAAAGCGTGGGGAGCAAACAGGATTAGATACCCTGGTAGTCCACGCCGTAAACGATGTCGACTTGGAGGTTGTGCCCTTGAGGCGTGGCTTCCGGAGCTAACGCGTTAAGTCGACCGCCTGGGGAGTACGGCCGCAAGGTTAAAACTCAAATGAATTGACGGGGGCCCGCACAAGCGGTGGAGCATGTGGTTTAATTCGATGCAACGCGAAGAACCTTACCTGGCCTTGACATCCAGAGAACTTTCCAGAGATGGATTGGTGCCTTCGGGAACTCTGAGACAGGTGCTGCATGGCTGTCGTCAGCTCGTGTTGTGAAATGTTGGGTTAAGTCCCGCAACGAGCGCAACCCTTATCCTTTGTTGCCAGCGGTTCGGCCGGGAACTCAAAGGAGACTGCCGGTGATAAACCGGAGGAAGGTGGGGATGACGTCAAGTCATCATGGCCCTTACGGCCAGGGCTACACACGTGCTACAATGGCGCATACAAAGAGAAGCGACCTCGCGAGAGCAAGCGGACCTCATAAAGTGCGTCGTAGTCCGGATTGGAGTCTGCAACTCGACTCCATGAAGTCGGAATCGCTAGTAATCGTGGATCAGAATGCCACGGTGAATACGTTCCCGGGCCTTGTACACACCGCCCGTCACACCATGGGAGTGGGTTGCAAAAGAAGTAGGTAGCTTAACCTTCGGGAGGGCGCTTACCACTTTGTGATTCATGACTGGGGTGAAGTCGTAACAAGGTAACCGTAGGGGAACCTGCGGTTGGATCACCTCCTTACCTTAAAGATACCTCCCTGAAGTGCTCACACAGATTGTCTGACGAAAAACGAGCAGTAAAACCTCTACAGGCTTGTAGCTCAGGTGGTTAGAGCGCACCCCTGATAAGGGTGAGGTCGGTGGTTCAAGTCCACTCAGGCCTACCAACTCTTTTGAGTTGCAGAGGTTTTAACTACTGTATGGGGCTATAGCTCAGCTGGGAGAGCGCCTGCTTTGCACGCAGGAGGTCTGCGGTTCGATCCCGCATAGCTCCACCATCACTTCAGAGTGTACTCGGTGAGTATACTGCGAAGTATTTGCTCTTTAACAATCCGGAACAAGCTGAAAATTGAAACGACACACGAAAGTGTGTTCGAGTCTCTCAAATGCTTGCAGCACGATGATGATTCTCAGGAAACATCTTCGGGTTGTGAGGTTAAGCGACTAAGCGTACACGGTGGATGCCCTGGCAGTCAGAGGCGATGAAGGACGTGCTAATCTGCGAAAAGCGTCGGTAAGCTGATATGAGGCGTTATAACCGACGATGTCCGAATGGGGAAACCCAGTGCAATCCGTTGCACTATCGTTAGCTGAATACATAGGCTAACGAGGCGAACCGGGGGAACTGAAACATCTAAGTACCCCGAGGAAAAGAAATCAACCGAGATTCCCCCAGTAGCGGCGAGCGAACGGGGAACAGCCCAGAGCCTGAATCAGCTTGTGTGTCAGTGGAAGCGTCTGGAAAGTCGCACGATACAGGGTGAAAGTCCCGTACACGAAGGCACACAGGCTGTGAGCTCGATGAGTAGGGCGGGACACGTGATATCCTGTCTGAAGATGGGGGGACCATCCTCCAAGGCTAAATACTCCTGACTGACCGATAGTGAACCAGTACCGTGAGGGAAAGGCGAAAAGAACCCCGGCGAGGGGAGTGAAACAGAACCTGAAACCGTGTACGTACAAGCAGTGGGAGCCTTCGTAAGAGGGTGACTGCGTACCTTTTGTATAATGGGTCAGCGACTTATATTCTGTAGCAAGGTTAACCGTATAGGGGAGCCGAAGGGAAACCGAGTCTTAACCGGGCGTTAAGTTGCAGGGTATAGACCCGAAACCCGGTGATCTAGCCATGGGCAGGTTGAAGGTTGGGTAACACTAACTGGAGGACCGAACCGACTAATGTTGAAAAATTAGCGGATGACCTGTGGCTGGGGGTGAAAGGCCAATCAAACCGGGAGATAGCTGGTTCTCCCCGAAAGCTATTTAGGTAGCGCCTCGTGAACTCATCTCCGGGGGTAGAGCACTGTTTCGGCTAGGGGGCCATCCCGGCTTACCAACCCGATGCAAACTGCGAATACCGGAGAATGTTATCACGGGAGACACACGGCGGGTGCTAACGTCCGTCGTGAAGAGGGAAACAACCCAGACCGCCAGCTAAGGTCCCAAAGTCATGGTTAAGTGGGAAACGATGTGGGAAGGCCCAGACAGCCAGGATGTTGGCTTAGAAGCAGCCATCATTTAAAGAAAGCGTAATAGCTCACTGGTCGAGTCGGCCTGCGCGGAAGATGTAACGGGGCTAAACCATGCACCGAAGCTGCGGCAGCAACACTGTGTGTTGTTGGGTAGGGGAGCGTTCTGTAAGCCGTCGAAGGTGGACTGTGAGGTCTGCTGGAGGTATCAGAAGTGCGAATGCTGACATAAGTAACGATAAAGCGGGTGAAAAGCCCGCTCGCCGGAAGACCAAGGGTTCCTGTCCAACGTTAATCGGGGCAGGGTGAGTCGACCCCTAAGGCGAGGCCGAAAGGCGTAGTCGATGGGAAACAGGTTAATATTCCTGTACTTGGTGTTACTGCGAAGGGGGGACGGAGAAGGCTATGTTGGCCGGGCGACGGTTGTCCCGGTTTAAGCGTGTAGGTGGGTGTTCCAGGTAAATCCGGTTCACTTTAACACTGAGGCGTGATGACGAGGCACCACGGTGCTGAAGCAACAAATGCCCTGCTTCCAGGAAAAGCCTCTAAGCATCAGGTAACACGAAATCGTACCCCAAACCGACACAGGTGGTCAGGTAGAGAATACCAAGGCGCTTGAGAGAACTCGGGTGAAGGAACTAGGCAAAATGGTGCCGTAACTTCGGGAGAAGGCACGCTGGTGCGTAGGTGAAGCGACTTGCTCGCGGAGCTGAAACCAGTCGAAGATACCAGCTGGCTGCAACTGTTTATTAAAAACACAGCACTGTGCAAACACGAAAGTGGACGTATACGGTGTGACGCCTGCCCGGTGCCGGAAGGTTAATTGATGGGGTTATCGCAAGAGAAGCTCCTGATCGAAGCCCCGGTAAACGGCGGCCGTAACTATAACGGTCCTAAGGTAGCGAAATTCCTTGTCGGGTAAGTTCCGACCTGCACGAATGGCGTAATGATGGCCAGGCTGTCTCCACCCGAGACTCAGTGAAATTGAACTCGCTGTGAAGATGCAGTGTACCCGCGGCAAGACGGAAAGACCCCGTGAACCTTTACTACAGCTTGACACTGAACATTGAGCCTTGATGTGTAGGATAGGTGGGAGGCTTTGAAGCGTGGACGCCAGTCTGCGTGGAGCCAACCTTGAAATACCACCCTTTAATGTTTGATGTTCTAACCTGGCGCCATAATCTGGCGTGGGGACAGTGTCTGGTGGGTAGTTTGACTGGGGCGGTCTCCTCCCAAAGTGTAACGGAGGAGCACGAAGGTCAGCTAATCCTGGTCGGACATCAGGAGGTTAGTGCAATGGCATAAGCTGGCTTGACTGCGAGAGTGACGGCTCGAGCAGGTGCGAAAGCAGGTCATAGTGATCCGGTGGTTCTGTATGGAAGGGCCATCGCTCAACGGATAAAAGGTACTCCGGGGATAACAGGCTGATACCGCCCAAGAGTTCATATCGACGGCGGTGTTTGGCACCTCGATGTCGGCTCATCACATCCTGGGGCTGAAGTAGGTCCCAAGGGTATGGCTGTTCGCCATTTAAAGTGGTACGCGAGCTGGGTTTAGAACGTCGTGAGACAGTTCGGTCCCTATCTGCCGTGGGCGCTGGAGAATTGAGGGGGGTTGCTCCTAGTACGAGAGGACCGGAGTGAACGCATCACTGGTGTTCGGGTTGTCATGCCAATGGCACTGCCCGGTAGCTAAATGCGGAAGAGATAAGTGCTGAAAGCATCTAAGCACGAAACTTGCCCCGAGATGAGTTCTCCCTGAGACTTTGAGTCTCCTGAAGGAACGTTGAAGACGACGACGTTGATAGGCCGGGTGTGTAAGCGCAGCGATGCGTTGAGCTAACCGGTACTAATGAACCGTGAGGCTTAACCTTACAACGCCGAAGATGTTTTGGCGTGCATTTGAGAAATTCAGCTTGTGACGGATAACCACTCATGGCGCAAGCGGTGAGTGAACAGAATCTGCCTGGCGGCCGTAGCGCGGTGGTCCCACCTGACCCCATGCCGAACTCAGAAGTGAAACGCCGTAGCGCCGATGGTAGTGTGGGGTCTCCCCATGCGAGAGTAGGGAACTGCCAGGCATCTAATTAAGCAGTAAAACCGGGGCAACAAACCGGTGGTTGTAGAAAAATTCGGTGGAGCGGTAGTTCAGTCGGTTAGAATACCTGCCTGTCACGCAGGGGGTCGCGGGTTCGAGTCCCGTCCGTTCCGCCACCCTATTTAGGGGCGTAGTTCAATTGGTAGAGCACCGGTCTCCAAAACCGGGTGTTGGGGGTTCGAGTCCCTCCGCCCCTGCCAGAAATAATCCTTAGCATTTGCTAAGGATTTTTTTTATCTAAAATTCCTGCCTTATTTACAACATTCATCCTGTTACTTCCCTGTAACGATAAGTCTCTTTAATGATTTTTAAGAAAGCACTGACATTCTCAGGATCTCTTTAATAGCGTTCTGTTTATCGCTGTTTTGCAGCCAGATAGCATAAAGCGGACGTGACAGAACGGGGCTGTCCGTTACGGTATAGAGAGTGGTTCTCTCCTTCGCCCATTGCACGGGTAGCCACGTACAACCTTTTAGTTCCGGTAATAATCGCTGTGCAATTTTCGCCGAACTGGTCGTTAGCATAGGTACATCATCGTGAGCGAGAAGCCCCGATTCATGCTGCTGAAAATCGGGGCCCCATTCCAGGCGCAGATAGTTCAACCCGACTTTGCTTGTTTCCGGGCTGGAGCAATAAAGCGCCAAAGAAAAACTGCCCAATAACTGGCTGGCGAACTCATCCATCTTGGGCGCTTCAGTGGTGATAAGCAGATCAAGCTGTCGCTCATGCAGTTGTTTTACTAATGATTGGCGCTGCGCTATACGCGCCTCGAACTGCATACCGTCATGCTGATGATAAAGCCTCGCCAGCCACCCCGACAGCATGCACTCCCATAGCGAGGCGCTGGCCCCTATGGAGAACTCGTTATGCCGTGTCGTATGCGCTACCTCCTTTTTAGCAGCTTGCCATGTGCTCATCAGGCTTTCGGCATAAGGCAGCAATCGCTCGCCTGCGGTAGTTAATCGTATGTTATTGCGATGACGAGTGAAAAGGCTCACCCCTAACTGGTTCTCAAGCTGTCGAATACGAAAACTTACCGCTGACTGCGTCAGATAAAGCGCTTCGGCAGCGCGGCCAAAATGTCTCGTTCTGCTTACTTCAAGAAAGGTTTTCAGCAAGTCGGTATCCACAGCTTTCTCCGCAAAAATATTTATCAATATGATTTAAATGTTTTGTTTTACACTCTGTCAAGCGTAACTAATACTCCGCGCCATAAATAGCTCGGCCAAGAGAATTAGGAGCGTGTAGGATGGCGGAAAGCTTTACGACGACTAATCGATTTTTCGACAACAAATATTATCCGCGCGGGTTCTCTCGCCATGGTGATTTCACAATCAAAGAAGCACAACTGCTGGAACGCTTTGGTTACGCTTTCAACGAACTCGATCTTGGTAAGCGTGAGCCAACCACTGAAGAAGAAAAGCAGTTCGTGGAAGTATGCCGCGGTGAGCGCGAGCCAGTAACGGAAGCTGAACGTGTATGGTCCAAATATATGGCGCGTATCAAGCGTCCTAAGCGCTTCCATACCCTCTCCGGCGGTAAGCCGCAGATGGAAGGAGCGGATGATTACGCGGAAAGCGATGATTAATAAAAATGGGGCTAACGCCCCATTTTTTATTGCCTGCAATTTGGCGTCAGTGAGCGGGTTACTGCGTTGACAGTTAGCTTCCGGCAATCACATAAGGTTGTGTAGATAAGCCAGAAGACGGTCAATGGCGCGATAATGGAGCGCCTCCTGAAGATGCTCCCGTCTGATCTGTTGGGTTTGTTCACAATCCGCTATCGTCCGCGCCACTTTCAGTAAGCGCTGCCACGCGCGAACTGAAAGCCCCAGCTTTATCAACGCCTCTTCCAGCCACTGCGCGTCTGTTTTTGCCAGATGACAATGCTGGCGAATCTCATGGTTATCAAGCAATGCATTAAGTTTGCCCTGTCGCTCCAGCTGCCGCTGACGCGTTGCTATTACTCGTTTCCTGACGCAGTCTGTGGTTTCCCCTTCGTTTAACGGCTGGCTGAGCGTGCCGGAAGGAAGAAGGGGAACTTCAAGCGAGATATCGAAACGGTCCAGAAAGGGGCCGGAAAGGCGTCCCAGGTAACGTAACACCTGATCGGGCGAACTGCGGTTATGTGGGCCTTTATAATGCCCCGTAGGGCTGGGATTCATCGCGGCAATAAGCTGGAAGCGGGCAGGGTAGCTAATCTTCGCTCGCGTACGGGAGATATGAATATGGCCCGATTCTATAGGCTCACGCAATGCATCCAGCACCCTCCTTTCAAACTCAGGTAGCTCATCGAGAAATAACACGCCGTTATGCGCGAGGGAAATTTCACCCGGCGCCGGAATAGCGCCGCCGCCCACCATCGCTGTTAGCGAGGCGCTGTGATGAGGCGCCCTGAATGGCCGTTGTCGCCAGTGCTTGTGCAGCGAGGCTGCGCCAACGAGGCTTAATATCGCCGCGCTCTCCAGCGCCTCCTCATCGCTAAGCGGCGGCAGCAAACCGTTCAGGCGGCTAGCCAGCATGGTTTTACCGGTTCCAGGCGGACCGAGAAAGAGTAAGTTATGCCCGCCGGCTGCAGTCAGTTCCAGCGCGCGTTTTGCCTGCTGCTGGCCAATAACCTCGCTGAGGTCGCCCTCAGCCTGACACGTTTCGACTGGCGCGCTTACAGGCTGCGGTAGAGTCGCTTTACCCTCAAGCCAGGCGCAAACCTCCTGAAGATGCTGAGCGGCCAGACAACCCTGCTGGCTGATAAGCCCAACTTCAGGCGCATTATCTTGTGCTACGACTATCTGTCGACCGCAGCGTAAGGCTTCCATTGCAGCGGAAATGGCTCCCGGTACGCCGCGCAGAGCGCCTGTCAGGGCCAGTTCGCCAACAAACTCGACTTCCCCCAGCCTGGAGGCGTTGAGCTGCTCAGAAGCGGCGAGAAGCGCGATTGCGATAGGCAGATCGTAGCGGCCGCCCTCTTTAGGGAGATCGGCAGGCGCCAGGTTGATAGTGATCTTCTTCGCCGGGAAGGTATAACCACTGTTGATGAGTGCGCTACGCACGCGATCCCGGGCCTCTTTCACCGTGGTCTCAGGCAGGCCGACAATGGTCAGACCGGGTAGGCCCGCACTGATATGTACTTCAACCGTGACCAGCGGCGCGTTAACGCCTAACGCAGCGCGCGTATGAATAACAGACAGCGACATAATCCCTCCTTTACATCGCTATCCTGCGCCGCTTAAGGGTGCACGACGAGGCGCTATTTCGGCTTTTTCGCATCAGGTTCCAGATATTTTAAAAATTTTGCAGCAGCAATTATCTCTGTGCGGCTTGTTTCGCAAGGTGAAAGGCAAAATACCGAGCAAGCTTAAAAAGCATTCATTAATCTTATACTTCGTGAAAAATTGTCATCTTTGGTTTCTCTTTGATAATTAATAGTTTTATTAAGAATAATTAACACGCTTGCTAAAATGAAAATAAAAATTTCTTGTCTTTGTTGTCACCTCTGTGATAACTCTTTAGGCATTCCTTCGAATCCGATGTAAGAACAGACAAAAATGAAAGCCCTTCTACGAGTGATTAGCCTTGTCGTGATTAGCGTGGTGGTGATTATTATCCCACCGTGCGGGGCTGCACTTGGACGAAGAAAGGCTTAAAAATCAAGCCTGAATCAACGAGAACCCCCGCACCGAAAGGTCCGGGGGTTTTTTTATGACCTAAAAATTTAAACGAGGAGCAGAAGATGAGTGGTAGCACAAAATTCTGTTCGCCGAGAAATAAGGCGGGGAACTGACTATGAATGGTGCACAGTGGGTGGTACATGCTTTGCGAGCGCAGGGTGTCGAGACAGTTTTCGGTTATCCGGGCGGGGCAATAATGCCGGTCTATGATGCATTGTACGACGGCGGCGTGGAACACCTACTGTGCCGGCATGAGCAGGGCGCGGCCATGGCGGCCATCGGCTATGCCCGCGCAACGGGCAAAACGGGCGTCTGCATCGCCACTTCTGGTCCTGGCGCGACTAACCTCATCACCGGCCTTGCTGATGCGCTGCTGGATTCTATCCCCGTCGTCGCCATCACCGGCCAGGTCGCTGCGCCGTTCATCGGCACCGATGCTTTTCAGGAAGTGGATGTCTTAGGCCTGTCGTTGGCCTGCACCAAGCACAGCTTCCTGGTTGAATCTCTCGACGAGTTGCCGCGTGTGCTCGCAGAAGCTTTCGCGGTGGCGAACTCGGGTCGCCCGGGGCCGGTACTGGTCGATATTCCAAAAGATATCCAGCTGGCGAGCGGAGATTTGGAACCGTGGCTCTCCACCATCGAAAGTGATAACGCGCTGCCTTATGCCGAACTGGAGCAGGCTCGCCAGTTATTGGCTGGCGCGCAAAAACCGATGCTCTACGTTGGCGGCGGCGTCGGTATGGCGCAGGCAGTGCCCGCGCTGCGCGAATTTATGGCGGCGACGCGCATGCCGTCCGTCGCCACGCTCAAAGGCCTCGGCGCGGTAGATGCCGCCGACCCGTATTATCTCGGTATGCTGGGCATGCACGGCACCAGGGCCGCGAACCTGGCGGTGCAGGAGTGCGATTTGTTGATTGCTGTCGGCGCGCGTTTTGACGATCGCGTAACCGGCAAGCTCAATACCTTTGCGCCGCACGCCAGCGTAATTCATATGGATATCGACCCGGCGGAACTCAACAAGTTGCGTCAGGCGCATGTTGCGCTGCAGGGTGAGCTCAACGCGCTGCTGCCTGCTCTGCAACAGCCGCTGGCTATCGATGACTGGCGTCAGGCGGTAGCGCGGCTGCGCGCGGAGCAGAGCTGGCGTTACGATCATCCGGGCGAAGCTATCTACGCGCCGCTGCTGTTAAAGCAGCTCTCTGAGCGTAAGCCGCACAACAGCGTAGTGACGACCGACGTAGGCCAGCATCAGATGTGGACGGCTCAGCACATGACCTTTAGCCGCCCGGAAAACTTCATCACCTCCAGCGGGCTGGGCACGATGGGCTTCGGCTTGCCCGCTGCGGTAGGCGCGCAGGTCGCGCGTCCGGAAGATACGGTTATCTGCATCAGCGGCGACGGCTCGTTCATGATGAACATCCAGGAATTAGGCACGGTGAAGCGAAAGCAGCTGCCGCTGAAGATCGTGCTGCTGGATAACCAGCGTCTGGGCATGGTTCGTCAATGGCAGCAGCTCTTTTTCGCCGAGCGCTACAGTGAAACCACGCTTACCGATAACCCCGATTTTCTCATGCTGGCCAACGCCTTCGGTATTCCAGGCCAGCGTATTACCCGTAAAGACCAGGTGGAAGCAGCGCTGGAGACCATGCTGAACAGCGAAGGGCCTTATCTGCTGCACGTCTCGATTGATGAACTCGAGAACGTCTGGCCTCTGGTGCCGCCCGGCGCCAGCAACTCACAAATGCTGGAGAAACTGTCATGATGCAACATCAACTGGCCGTGCAGGCTCGCTTTCGTCCGGAAACGCTGGAACGCGTATTGCGCGTGGTGCGCCACCGTGGTTTTCAGATCTGCGCCATGAATATGGAAACGGGCTCCAACGCCGAAAACATAAATATCGAACTGACCGTTGCCAGCCTTCGGCCTGTCGAATTACTGTTTACGCAATTAAGCAAGCTGGTTGACGTTGCCTGCGTCGAGATCCAGCAACCCACATCACAACAAATCCGCGCCTGAGCGCAAAAGGAAGAAAAATGACGACGAAAAAAGCTGATTACATTTGGTTCAACGGTGAGATGGTTCCGTGGGGCGAAGCAAAAGTTCACGTAATGTCTCATGCGCTGCACTACGGTACATCGGTGTTTGAAGGGATTCGTTGCTACGAGTCGCACAAAGGCCCGGTGGTTTTCCGCCATCGTGAACATATGCAGCGTCTGCGTGATTCCGCCAAAATTTACCGTTTCCCGGTTTCCCAGAGCGTAGATGAGCTGATGGAAGCGTGCCGTCAGGTCATTCGTAAAAACAACCTGACCAGCGCCTACATTCGCCCGCTGGTTTTCGTTGGCGACGTCGGCATGGGCGTCAACCCGCCTGCGGATTACACCACTGATGTGATCATCGCCGCGTTCCCGTGGGGCGCTTACCTGGGTGCAGAAGCGCTGGATCAAGGGATCGACGCGATGGTTTCCTCCTGGAACCGCGTGGCGCCAAACACCATTCCGACAGCCGCGAAAGCGGGCGGCAATTATCTCTCCTCCCTGCTGGTGGGCAGCGAGGCGCGCCGTCACGGTTATCAGGAAGGTATCGCGCTGGATGTGAATGGCTATATCTCTGAAGGCGCGGGCGAGAACCTGTTCGAAGTGAAAGACGACATTCTGTTCACCCCGCCGTTTACCTCTTCCGCGCTGCCGGGCATCACCCGCGACGCCATTATCAAGCTGGCGCAGGATCTCGGCATTGAAGTACGCGAGCAGGTGCTCTCTCGCGAATCCCTCTATCTGGCGGACGAAGTGTTTATGTCGGGCACCGCGGCGGAAATCACGCCGGTGCGCAGCGTAGACGGCATTCAGGTGGGCGAAGGCCGCTGCGGCCCGGTCACCAAGCGCATCCAGCAGGCTTTCTTCGGCCTGTTTACGGGTGAGACTGAAGATAAATGGGGCTGGTTGGATCAGGTTAACCCCGCAGCAAAATAACACACGCACGGGCGGCAGCGAGCCGCCCGGCTTATGTACAGACTGGAGTGAAAAAAGCATGCCTAAGTACCGTTCTGCCACTACGACTCACGGCCGCAACATGGCGGGCGCCCGCGCGCTGTGGCGCGCCACCGGGATGACCGACGCCGATTTCGGCAAACCCATTATCGCGGTGGTGAACTCCTTCACCCAGTTCGTGCCAGGGCACGTGCATCTGCGCGATCTGGGCAAGCTGGTCGCGGAGCAAATTGAAGCCGCAGGCGGCGTGGCGAAAGAGTTCAACACCATAGCGGTGGATGACGGCATCGCCATGGGCCACGGCGGCATGCTTTATTCACTGCCGTCTCGCGAACTTATCGCCGATTCCGTGGAGTACATGGTGAACGCCCACTGCGCCGACGCCATGGTCTGTATCTCTAACTGCGATAAAATCACCCCCGGCATGCTGATGGCCTCGCTGCGCCTTAACATTCCGGTGATTTTTGTTTCGGGCGGCCCGATGGAAGCGGGTAAAACCAAGCTTTCCGATCAGATAATCAAGCTCGACCTGGTGGATGCGATGATTCAGGGCGCGAACCCGAACGTCAGCGACGAACAGAGCGATCAAGTGGAGCGTTCCGCCTGCCCGACCTGCGGCTCCTGCTCCGGTATGTTCACCGCCAACTCCATGAACTGCCTGACCGAAGCGCTGGGCCTGTCCCAGCCAGGCAATGGCTCGCTGCTGGCGACCCACGCCGACCGCAAAGAGCTCTTCATCAATGCCGGCAAGCGAATCGTTAGCCTGACCAAACGTTACTACGAGCAAGATGACGCCAGCGTGCTGCCGCGCAACATCGCCAGCAAAGCGGCGTTTGAAAACGCCATGACGCTGGATATCGCTATGGGCGGCTCCACTAATACCGTATTGCATCTGCTGGCCGCCGCGCAGGAAGCGGAAATCGATTTCACTATGAGCGACATCGACCGCCTTTCACGTAAAGTGCCGCAGTTGTGCAAGGTGGCGCCGAGCACCCAGAAGTATCACATGGAGGATGTGCACCGTGCGGGCGGGGTTATCGGCATTCTCGGCGAACTGGATCGCGCAGGCCTGCTGAACCGCGAAGTCAACAACGTACTGGGGCTGACGCTGCCGCAGACGCTGGAGCAATATGACGTCATGCTGACGAAAGACGATGCGGTGCGCAGCATGTATACCGCTGGCCCGGCGGGTATCCGCACCACTAAAGCGTTTTCGCAATCCTGCCGCTGGGATTCGCTGGATACCGACCGTCAGGATGGTTGTATTCGCTCACTGGAGCACGCTTATAGCCAGGACGGCGGTCTTGCCGTGCTTTATGGCAACTTCGCCGAAAACGGCTGCATCGTAAAAACCGCAGGCGTGGACGACAGCATTCTGACGTTCCGCGGCCCGGCGAAAGTCTATGAAAGTCAGGACGATGCGGTAGAAGCGATTCTCGGCGGCAAAGTCGTCGAAGGCGACGTTGTGGTGATCCGCTATGAAGGGCCGAAAGGCGGGCCAGGCATGCAAGAGATGCTCTATCCCACCACCTTCCTGAAATCGATGGGCCTTGGCAAAGCGTGCGCGCTTATCACCGATGGCCGTTTCTCCGGCGGCACTTCCGGTCTTTCTATCGGTCACGTCTCTCCGGAAGCGGCGAGCGGCGGCAATATCGCGCTGATTGAAGACGGCGACATGATAACTATCGATATTCCGAACCGTGGCATTGCGCTTGAATTAAGCGAGCGGGAGCTGGCGGCGCGTCGTGAGGCGCAGGAAGCCCGCGGCGCTGATGCCTGGACGCCGCGTAACCGCGAGCGTCAGGTTTCCTTCGCGCTGCGCGCTTACGCAAGCCTTGCGACCAGCGCCGATAAAGGCGCGGTGCGCGATAAGTCGAAGCTGGGAGGCTAAGATGGCCGAATCGCAACCGCTATCCGCCGCCCCGTGCGGGGCGGAATACTTGCGAGCCGTGCTGCGCTCGCCCGTGTATGAAGTCGCCCAGGTGACGCCGCTGCAAAAAATGGAGAAGCTCTCCTCGCGGCTTGATAACGTCATCCTGGTGAAGCGCGAGGACCGCCAGCCGGTGCACAGCTTCAAGCTGCGCGGTGCCTACGCCATGATTGCAGGTTTAACCGCCGAGCAAAAAGCGCGCGGCGTGATTACGGCTTCGGCAGGGAATCACGCTCAGGGCGTGGCGTTTTCTTCTGCCCGTCTCGGTATTAAATCGCTGATTGTCATGCCGGTGGCGACAGCGGATATCAAAGTGGATGCGGTGCGCGGCTTTGGCGGCGAAGTGCTGCTGCATGGCGCAAACTTCGATGAGGCAAAAGCGAAGGCCATTGAGCTTTCGAAACAGCAGGGCTTTACCTGGGTGCCGCCGTTTGACCATCCGGCGGTCATTGCCGGTCAGGGTACGCTGGCGCTGGAGCTGCTGCAGCAGGATGCGCATATCGATCGCGTATTCGTGCCGGTCGGCGGCGGCGGGCTGGCGGCAGGCGTGGCGGTGCTTATCAAACAACTGATGCCGCAGATCAAAGTGATCGCGGTAGAAGCCGAAGATTCCGCCTGCCTGAAAGCGGCGCTGGATGCCGGGCAGCCGGTGGATTTGCCCCGCGTCGGGCTTTTTGCCGAAGGGGTGGCGGTCAAACGCATTGGCGATGAAACCTTCCGCGTCTGTCAGGAATACCTGGACGGCATCGTGACGGTGGACAGCGACGCTATCTGTGCGGCGATGAAAGACCTGTTTGAAGATGTGCGGGCCGTGGCGGAGCCTTCCGGCGCGCTGGCGCTGGCGGGCATGAAAAAGTACATCGCCCAGCATAACCTGCGCGGCGAGCGGCTGGCGCATGTGCTCTCTGGCGCGAACGTTAACTTCCACGGCTTGCGCTACGTCTCTGAGCGTTGCGAACTGGGCGAACAGCGCGAAGCGCTGCTGGCGGTGACTATTCCGGAAGAGAAGGGCAGCTTCCTGAAATTCTGTCAGCTGCTGGGCGGCCGCTCGGTCACCGAGTTCAACTACCGTTTCGCCGATGCCAAAGACGCCTGCATTTTCGTGGGCGTGCGCTTAAGCCGGGGTGTGGAAGAGCGCAAAGAGATAATCAGCCTGTTGACCGAAGGCGGCTACAGCGTAGTGGATCTTTCGGACGACGAAATGGCGAAGCTGCATGTGCGCTATATGGTCGGCGGACGGCCTTCGCGTCCGCTGCATGAGCGGCTCTACAGCTTCGAGTTTCCCGAATCTCCCGGCGCGCTGCTTAAGTTCCTGCATACGCTCGGCACCCACTGGAATATCACGCTGTTCCACTACCGCAGCCATGGAACGGACTATGGCCGCGTGCTGGCGGCGTTTGAACTGGGCGACAACGAGCCGGACTTCGAAACCCGACTCAATGAGCTTGGCTACGATTGCCATGACGAGAGCCATAACCCGGCGTTTCGTTTCTTCCTCGCGGGTTAACGATATCCCGGCAGTAATTTCCAGAAAGCATCCACAAGCGGCTCATGCAGCCGCTTTTTTTGCGCGCATACGCCCAGCTCAAACGGCGTCTTCTCATCGCTGCGCTCGAGGATCATGACGCGGTTACGCACCGGCTCGGGGCTGTTTTCCAGCACCACTTCCGGTATAAGCGCCACGCCGCAGCCGAGCGCCACCATCGACACCATTGCCTCATGCCCGCCAACTGTTGCGTAGATGGACGGGTTGCTGATTTTCTGGCGGCGGAACCACAGCTCAATGCGCCGGCGCACCGGGCCCTGATCGGGCAGGATAAACGGCACTCGCGTCCAGTCGGGAGCGGGTTGCGTTACCTGTGTGCGAACCGGGCAGGGAAGAGCTGGCGCTATCAGCACGACGGAAAGGTTTTCCAGCGTGGAGAACGCCACGGCGGCGGGCAACGCTTCTGGCTTACCGGCAATCGCCAAATCCGCTTCGCCGGAATTGACTTTTTCCACCGCATCCGCCGCGTCGCCGGTGGTGAGTTTGATCTCAACCGAAGGATGCTCGGCGCGAAAGCGGTCCAGAATCGGCGGCAGGTGGCTGTAGGCGGCGGTCACCGAGCAGAACAGGTGCAGTTCGCCGGAAAGCGAAGGCCCTTGCTGATCGATGGTATGGCGCAACTGCTGGTACTGCAACAGCGTATGCTGGGCGAACTGGCGCAGCTCTTCGCCCGCTTCTGTCAGCGTGACGGTGCGGTTGTCGCGCACGAAAAGCGGCTGGCCGAGGTCTTCTTCCAGCCGCTGGATCTGACGGGAAAGCGTGGACGGGCTGACATGCATGGCGCGCGCGCTGCGCCCGAAATGTCGGCTATCCGCCAGATGCAGAAAGGTTTTCAGGTCGCGTAAATCCACAGGCCGGGCTCCTTGATTTTATGTTGCGAATATTGCAACGTGACGTTGTTAATATATCAATTTCAGCAACGCTTTTCCTGTCATATAGTGGGCTCATTCACGTAAGCTATGACACGGCTGACGTACTGAACAGAAAAGCACATCATCACACCGACGGAGTTACACAATGGCTAATTACTTCAATACTTTGAATCTGCGCCAGCAGCTGGCGCAACTGGGTAAATGTCGCTTTATGGCGCGCGACGAGTTCGCCGATGAAGCAAGCTACCTCAAAGGGAAGAAAGTGGTCATTGTCGGTTGCGGCGCGCAGGGCCTGAACCAGGGCCTGAATATGCGCGATTCCGGCCTCGATATCTCCTACGCTCTGCGCCCGGAAGCTATCGCGGAAAAACGCGCCTCCTGGCGTAAAGCCACTGAAAACGGCTTCAAAGTCGGCACCTATGAAGAACTGATCCCGCAGGCGGACCTGGTAGTTAACCTGACGCCGGACAAGCAGCACTCTGACGTCGTGCGCGCCGTACAGCCGCTGATGAAAGATGGCGCGGCGCTGGGCTACTCTCACGGTTTCAATATCGTAGAAGTTGGCGAGCAGATCCGTAAAGACATTACCGTCGTGATGGTGGCGCCGAAATGCCCGGGTACGGAAGTGCGTGAAGAGTATAAGCGCGGATTCGGTGTGCCGACGCTTATCGCTGTTCACCCGGAAAATGACCCGAAAGGCGAAGGTATGGCGATCGCTAAAGCTTGGGCGGCAGCAACGGGCGGCCACCGTGCAGGCGTGCTGGAGTCCTCCTTCGTTGCAGAAGTAAAATCTGACCTGATGGGCGAGCAAACTATCCTGTGCGGCATGCTGCAGGCGGGTTCGCTGCTCTGCTTCGATAAGCTGGTGGAAGAGGGCGCCGACCCGGCCTATGCGGAAAAACTGATCCAGTACGGCTGGGAAACCATTACCGAAGCGCTGAAGCAGGGCGGCATCACGCTGATGATGGACCGTCTCTCTAACCCGGCGAAACTGCGCGCCTACGCGCTCTCCGAACAGCTGAAAACCATCATGGCGCCGCTGTTCCAGAAACATATGGACGACATCATTTCCGGCGAGTTCTCTTCCGGCATGATGGCGGACTGGGCGAACGATGATAAGAAACTGCTGACCTGGCGCGAAGAGACTGGCCAGACTGCCTTTGAAAACGCGCCGCAGTTTGACGGCAAAATCAGCGAGCAGGAGTACTTTGATAAAGGCGTGCTGATGATTGCAATGGTGAAAGCAGGCGTCGAGCTGGCGTTCGAAACCATGGTGGATTCCGGCATCATTGAAGAATCTGCTTACTACGAATCGCTGCACGAGCTGCCGCTGATTGCCAATACCATTGCCCGTAAGCGCCTGTATGAGATGAACGTGGTTATCTCCGATACGGCAGAATATGGCAACTATCTGTTCGCTAACGCTGCGGTGCCGCTGCTGAAAGAATTTATGACTACGCTGCAGCCGGGCGACCTTGGCAAAGCGATGGAAGGCACCGCGGTTGATAACGCGCAACTGCGCGACGTAAACGAAGCTATCCGCAACCACGAGATCGAAAAAGTGGGCCAGAAGCTGCGCGGTTATATGACCGATATGAAGCGTATTGCCGTCGCAGGCTGATTCCCCGTCGTCTTTTGACCCGCAGCGGCGTTGGCATCGTTCGCCCACCCCAGTCGCATAGTGAGTCTATGCTCCTGGGGATGCGCTCTCTTGCCGCCTTGCTGCAAGCCAAAATCCTTAGGGGAATATTCACGCCGTCGTCTTTTGACCCGCAGCGGCGTTGGCATTGTTCGCCCACCCCAGTCGCATAGTTAGTCTATGCTCCTGGGGATGCGCTCTCTTGCCACCTTGCTGCAAGCTAAAATCCTTAGGGGAATATCTACGGCGTCGTCTTTTGACCCGCAGCGGTGTTGGCGGCGTTCGCCCACCCTGGATGCAGGGCGGGTAAGCGAAGCGTCATCCGCCAGAAAACGCCAGGCGCGCACGAAAGCAAAAAGGCCTTCTCTCAGAGAAGGCCTTTTTATTAGTTACGGTACAGCACCTTAATGATGTGGTAGCCGAACTGGGTGTGCAGCGGGCCGGTCGGCTCCAGCACCGGGCAGGAGAAGACCACTTTATCGAACGCCGGAACCATCTGACCCTGACGGAATTCGCCCAGGTGTCCGCCCTTTTTACCTGACGGGCAAGTAGAGTGTTTCTTAGCCAGCTTTTCGAAATCGCCGCCGTTTTTGATTTGTTCCAGCAGATCCAGTGCCAATTTTTCTTCTTTAACAAGGATATGCATTGCTGCTGCGGTTTTTGCCATGATCGTGCCTTGAGTGGGATGAATAACGCTCGCTATACTACCACGCTCTTTTTCCCCTTCGTACTGCTGTACCTGCCGTGGGGATCTGCCTTCTCTTCTGACTTTCACTGAGTAACTTATGCGTTTAAACCCAGGCCAACAACAAGCCGTAGAATATGTAACCGGACCCTGCCTGGTGCTGGCGGGCGCGGGCTCGGGTAAAACACGCGTCATTACCAATAAAATCGCCCATCTTATCCGCGGCTGCGGCTATCAGGCGAAACACATCGCGGCGGTAACTTTTACCAACAAAGCGGCGCGAGAAATGAAAGAGCGCGTGGCGCAAACTCTCGGGCGCAAAGAGGCGCGCGGGCTGATGATTTCTACTTTCCACACGCTGGGACTGGAGATCATCAAGCGGGAATACAACGCGCTGGGAATGAAAGCCAATTTCTCGTTGTTTGACGACACCGACCAGATGGCGCTCATCAAAGAGCTGACGGAAGGACTGGTGGAGAATGACAAGTCGCTGTTGCAACAGCTTATCTCTACCATCTCAAACTGGAAGAACGACCTGCTCAACCCGCTTCAGGCCGCGGCGCAGGCCAAAGGCGAGCGGGACCGTATTTTCGCCCACTGTTACGGCTTGTACGACGCGCATCTGAAAGCCTGTAACGTGCTCGATTTTGACGACCTGATTCTGCTGCCGACGCTGCTGCTTCAGCGCAACGAAGAGGTGCGCGAGCGCTGGCAAAACCGCATTCGCTACCTGCTGGTGGATGAGTACCAGGATACCAATACCAGCCAGTATGAGCTGGTGAAGCTGTTGGTGGGCGCGCGGGCGCGCTTCACCGTGGTGGGCGATGACGATCAGTCTATCTACTCCTGGCGAGGGGCGCGCCCGCAAAACCTCGTGCTGCTGAGTCAGGATTTTCCGGCGCTGCAGGTTATCAAGCTTGAGCAGAACTACCGCTCGTCCGGACGCATTCTGAAAGCGGCAAACATCCTTATCGCCAACAACCCACACGTCTTCGAGAAAAAGCTCTTTTCCGAACTGGGATATGGTCCGGAACTGAAAGTGCTGACGGCCAATCACGAAGAGCATGAGGCGGAGCGCGTCACCGGCGAGCTTATCGCCCATCACTTTATTAATAAGACGCAGTATAAGGATTACGCCATTCTTTACCGTGGCAACCATCAGTCGCGCGTATTTGAAAAGCTGTTGATGCAGAACCGTATCCCTTACCGGATCTCCGGCGGCACCTCGTTTTTCTCCCGACCGGAAATCAAAGACTTGCTCGCTTACCTGCGCGTGCTGACTAACCCCGATGACGACAGCGCTTTTCTGCGCATTGTAAATACGCCCAAGCGCGAGATTGGCCCGGCGACGCTGCAGAAACTGGGCGAATGGGCGATGAGCCGGAACAAAAGCTTGTTCACCGCCAGCTTCGACATGGGGCTGAGCCAGACGCTGACCGGACGCGGCTATGAGTCGTTGACGCGCTTTACCCACTGGCTTGGCGAGGTGGCGCGTCTGAGCGAGAGGGAGCCGGTGGCTGCCGTGCGCGATCTTATCCACGGCATTGATTACGAAGCCTGGCTTTATGAAACCTCGCCCAGTCAGAAAGCCGCCGAAATGCGCATGAAGAACGTTAACCAGCTCTTTAGCTGGATGACGGAGATGCTGGAAGGCACGGAACTGGACGAGCCGATGACGCTGACCCAGGTCGTCACCCGTTTTACGCTGCGCGATATGATGGAGCGCGGCGAAAGCGAAGAAGAACTGGACCAGGTTCAGTTAATGACCCTTCATGCTTCAAAAGGCCTGGAGTTCCCGTATGTTTTTCTGGTCGGCATGGAAGAGGGATTACTGCCGCACCAGAGCAGCATTGATGAAGACAATATCGACGAAGAGCGTCGTCTGGCTTATGTCGGCATCACGCGTGCGCAGAAAGAACTCATTTTTACGTTATGCAAAGAGCGTCGGCAGTATGGCGAACTGGTGCGCCCGGAGCCGAGCCGCTTTTTGCTGGAGCTGCCGCAGGACGACCTGGCCTGGGAAACCGAACGTAAAGTGGTCTCGCCCGAAGAGCGGATGCAAAAAGGGCAGGCGAACGTAGCGAATATTAAAGCGATGCTGGCGAAAGCGCGCGGCGGTTAAAGCGAAAAAGCCTCCCTCGGGAGGCTTTTATTTTATCTCCAGCGACCAGTGAACGTAGCTTTGCCACTGGCTCTCCTGTTCTATTAGCTCCGCGCCCAGCGGATGCGCCGCCAGCCAGCCTTCCGGTAAAGCCAGCGAAAGCGTTTCGCCCTGCGCTTTAACGTTAATCTCAGGCAGTAAATCATCACGACGGCGATTGGCGAAAATAATTGCCAGGCGCAGCAAACGACATAAGCGCTCCGCTACTTGGGGCGGTACGGCGTTTTGCTGATGCAGCGAGGAGAGATCCGCCGGGTTGGTCTGATTAAGCAGCAGCGTTGACAGCAGTTTCTTTTGCGCGGGGGTAAAGCCGGGCAGATCCAGGTTGCTCACCAGATATGCGGCGTGCTGCGGCGCGCGTTTAAAATCGACGCTCAGGCCAATCTCGTGCAGCAGGCAGGCGCTGCGCAGCAACTGGCGGCTAAGCGCGTCGAGATCCCATTCCCCGGCCAACGCTTCGGCGAAACGGTCCGCCAGTTGAGCCACGCGCTCCGCCTGTTCGGTATCCACCATAAAACGGCGCTGAATGTTCTTCAGCGTGCGGCTGCGGATATCCTGATCGACGGCAAGATGCAGCATGCCGTAAACCAGGCCTTCACGCAGCGCGCCGCCCGCAAGCGTCATACATTCAATGTGGAGCTCGTTGAAAATGGCTAACAGAATGGCAAGGCCGCTTGGAAAAACCAGCGCGCGTTCAAGCGTCAGACCTTCAATCTCCAACTCTTCCAGACGGCCGCAGGCGATAGCGCGCGCTTTTAACTGCTGCAGCTTGGCCAGGGTGATGCGCTCATCCATGCCCTGCGCCATCATAATTTCCTGCAGCGCCTGGACGGTGCCGGAGGCGCCGACGCAGATTTTCCAGCCGTGCTGGCGCAGGTCGTTAATCACCGGCTGCAAAACTTCACTGGCGGCCTGTTCGGCGGCGGCGAAGTTTTCTTTGGTAAGGCTACGGTCGGTAAAAAAGCGTTCAAGCCAGGTGACGCAGCCCATCGACAGACTGAAGAGCGAAGTGGCGTGAGCGCCGGTGCCGGTAACCAGTTCCGTACTGGCGCCGCCGATGTCCACGACCAGACGCTGATCCGCGCCGCCAGTGGTATGCGCTACGCCCTGATAAATCAGCCGCGCTTCTTCTTCGCCTTTGATGATTTGCACCGGACAGCCCAGGATTTCCTGCGCGCGAGCGATAAATTCCTGGGAGTTAATAGCCAGTCGCAGCGTGGCGGTCGCCACTACGCGCACTTGCTCAGAGGGGATATCCTGCAGCCGCTCGGCAAAAAGGCGCAGGCATTGCCAGCCGCGCTCCATCGCTTCAGCAGAAAGAAGATTGTCAGCGCTAAGGCCCGCCGCCAGGCGAACCTTACGCTTGATGCGAGACAGCGTCTGAATGCTTCCTGCCACCTCGCGCACCACCAGCATATGAAAGCTGTTCGAGCCTAAATCAATTGCCGCATAGAGGGAGGTGGAGCTGCGCATAACACGTTACCCTGTGCGACGACGGTTGCGCGGGGCGCCGCCTGTACGGCGCGGGCCGCTGCCGGAACGCGTGCGCGTCAGGCGCTTCGGCGGCGGCAGTTCGCTTAACAGCGCATCCGGGTTGTACTTGCTTACCGGAATAGTGTGGCCGATATAGCTTTCTATCGCCGGCAGGTTCAGTGCGTACTCTTCACAGGCGAGGCTGATTGAGTGGCCGCTGGCGCCTGCACGGCCAGTACGGCCAATACGGTGGACGTAGTCTTCGCAGTCATCCGGCAGATCGTAGTTAAAAACGTGCGTCACCGCCGGGATATGCAGGCCGCGCGCCGCCACGTCCGTTGCGACCAGGATATCAAGATCGCCGCGGGTAAACTCTTCAAGAATGCGGAGGCGTTTTTTTTGCGCCACGTCGCCCGTCAGCAGACCGACGCGATGACCATCCGCCGCCAGATGCCCCCAGATATCTTCGCAACGGTGTTTCGTGTTGGCGAAAACAATGGCGCGCTCCGGCCACTCTTCTTCAATAATGGTTTGCAGCAAACGCATTTTTTCTTCGTTAGAAGGGTAGAAGAGCTCTTCTTTAATACGGTGGCCTGTTTTTTGTTCCGGCTCCACTTCTACGTATTCCGCATTGTTCATTTGCTCGAAGGCGAGCTCGCGAACGCGGTAAGAGAGCGTAGCGGAAAAGAGCATGTTCAGGCGCTGCGTTGCAGGCGGCATGCGGCGGAACAGCCAACGGATATCTTTAATAAAGCCGAGATCGTACATGCGGTCGGCTTCGTCCAGCACTACGACCTGGATAGCGCCGAGGTTAATGTGGTTCTGTTTGGTGTAGTCGATGAGACGGCCAGTGGTGCCGATAAGAATATCGACGCCGCTTTCCAGCACTTTCAGCTGTTTGTCGTAGCCGTCGCCGCCGTAAGCCAGGCCAAGCTTAATGCCGGTCGCCTGCGCCAGCGGTTCGGCATCAGAATGAATCTGCACCGCCAGTTCGCGGGTCGGCGCCATAATCAGAGCGCGAGGCTGGTTCACCTGACGGTTTTCAGCGGCCGGATGTGAGAGTAGATAATGAAACGTTGACGTTAAAAACGCCATCGTTTTGCCGGTACCGGTTTGCGCCTGCCCTGCAACGTCACGTCCCGTCAGCGTTAACGGGAGTGCCAGTGCCTGAATAGGAGTGCAATTATGAAAGCCTTTCTTTTCAAGGGCTTCCACCACTTTAGGGTGCAGGGCGAAGTCGGAAAACTTCTGTTCTGTTAAATGTGTTTTGCTCATAGTGTGGTAGAATATCAGCTAACTATTGCTTTACGAAAGCGTATCCGGTGAAATAAAGTCAACCTTATGTTGGTTAATGCTACACCAACATGAAAGGCCTAATCTTCTGGAGTAAAACATGAGCGATAAAATTATTCACCTGACTGACGACAGTTTCGACACGGATGTACTTAAAGCGGACGGGTTGATCCTGGTTGATTTCTGGGCAGAATGGTGTGGTCCTTGCAAAATGATCGCCCCGATCCTTGATGAAATCGCTGATGAATATCAGGGCAAGCTGACGATTGCTAAGCTGAACATCGACCAGAACCCGGGCACTGCGCCGAAATACGGCATCCGTGGCATCCCGACCCTGCTGTTGTTCAAAAATGGTGAAGTAGCGGCGACCAAAGTGGGCGCGCTGTCTAAAGGCCAGTTAAAAGAGTTCCTGGACGCCAACCTGGCGTAAGAACTTTTGCGCCGGTGCGAACAGAATTCCGGAAATTGTCCGGACCGCTGGACGCCCGGCGTGAGTCATGCTAAGTTATTTTTCAGCTTCATTTAAACTTACCTTTTAGTTTGAATCTTGTAATACCCGACACTTCCCGTCATTCAATACCAGCACCAAAGCGGTACGCGAGAAGTGAATTGTTCCGGGGCTATCACTCAATCCGTCTCGTCGTTTCAGTTCTGCGTTCTTTCCTGTGACCAGACAGCGTACAGACATGAGTTGAAAGCCACTAACAGGCATGGATGATCCTGCCATTCCATTCACAAATACGTTCGAGATTTACCCCGAGTTTAAGAACCCACCATTATGAATCTTACCGAATTAAAGAATACGCCGGTTTCTGAGCTGATCACTCTCGGCGAAAATATGGGGCTGGAAAACCTGGCCCGTATGCGCAAACAGGACATTATTTTCGCCATCCTGAAACAGCACGCGAAGAGTGGCGAAGATATTTTTGGCGACGGTGTGCTGGAGATATTGCAGGATGGATTCGGTTTCCTCCGCTCCGCAGACAGCTCCTACCTCGCCGGTCCTGACGACATCTACGTATCTCCCAGCCAAATCCGCCGTTTCAACCTCCGCACAGGGGACACCATCTCCGGTAAGATTCGACCGCCGAAAGAAGGCGAGCGTTACTTTGCACTGCTGAAGGTGAACGAGGTTAACTTCGATAAGCCGGAAAACGCGCGCAACAAGATCCTGTTCGAAAACTTGACGCCGCTGCATGCGAACTCCCGTCTGCGTATGGAGCGCGGCAACGGCTCCACCGAAGATTTAACCGCTCGCGTGCTGGACCTTGCTTCTCCGATTGGCCGCGGTCAGCGTGGTCTGATTGTGGCACCGCCGAAAGCGGGTAAAACCATGCTGCTGCAGAACATTGCGCAGAGCATCGCTTATAACCATCCAGATTGCGTGCTGATGGTGCTGCTTATTGACGAGCGCCCGGAAGAAGTGACCGAGATGCAGCGTCTGGTTAAAGGCGAAGTGGTTGCTTCTACCTTCGACGAGCCGGCATCCCGCCACGTTCAGGTCGCCGAAATGGTCATCGAGAAGGCCAAGCGTCTGGTTGAGCATAAAAAAGACGTTATTATTCTGCTGGACTCCATTACCCGTCTGGCGCGCGCCTACAACACCGTTGTGCCGGCATCCGGCAAAGTGTTGACCGGTGGCGTTGACGCGAACGCCCTGCATCGTCCGAAGCGTTTCTTCGGCGCCGCGCGTAACGTGGAAGAGGGCGGCAGCCTGACCATTATTGCGACTGCTCTGATTGATACTGGCTCCAAAATGGACGAAGTTATCTACGAAGAGTTTAAAGGCACCGGCAACATGGAATTGCACCTGTCCCGTAAGATTGCGGAAAAACGTGTATTCCCGGCCATTGATTACAACCGCTCCGGCACCCGTAAAGAAGAGTTGCTGACAACTCAAGAAGAGTTGCAGAAGATGTGGATTCTTCGCAAAATCATTCACCCGATGGGTGAAATCGACGCGATGGAATTCCTCATCAATAAGCTGGCGATGACTAAAACGAACGATGAGTTCTTTGATATGATGAAGCGCTCGTAATCGCGAAAAACTCGGGGAACGCCACGTTACGACGTGGCGTTTTCGTTCGTGCCGTGAGAGCATATTCGGCGTGATACGTTATGCATTTGGGCATTTATGCGCCTGTTCTTAGTCAGTCTGGGCTATGTTTATCTTAATGAATAATAAAGTCTGTTCAGGGATGAGTGGTGGTATATGTTTTTGATGCTTAACCTCCGCGGTTATACTTCCTCCGGACTTAACGTTTGCAGAGAGCGCATACTGTGAATTTAGTAACCGCTGGTACTGAGCTGCTCAGTATTTTTTTGTTCACCTTTGTTTTTATTTTCTTCGCTCGAAAAGTCGCTAAACGCATCGGCTTGGTCGATAAGCCTAACTTTCGTAAGCGTCATCAGGGGTTAATTCCACTTGTGGGCGGGATTTCTGTCTACGCAGGGATCTGTTTTACATTTGGTATCGCAAATTACTATATTCCCCACGCAGCTCTCTACCTTACCTGCGCCGGTATTCTTGTCCTCGTTGGGGCTCTGGACGATCGGTTTGATATCAGCGTAAAAATTCGCGCGACTATTCAGGCGCTTATCGGCATTGTCATGATGGTCGTGGGCGGTCTTTACCTCAGCAGTCTTGGCTATATTTTTGGCTCGTGGGAGATGGTGCTGGGTCCTTTTGGCTACTTCCTGACTTTATTCGCTGTCTGGGCCGCCATCAACGCCTTTAATATGGTGGACGGCATTGACGGATTGCTTGGTGGCCTTTCCTGCGTGTCGTTTGCCGCTATCGGCATCATTCTCTGGTTTGATGGACAGATAAGTCTCGCGATGTGGTGTTTTGCGATGATTGCCGCCATCCTGCCTTACATCCTGCTTAACCTGGGCGTACTGGGCCGTCGCTATAAAGTGTTTATGGGCGATGCAGGCAGTACGTTGATTGGCTTTACCGTTATCTGGATCCTGCTTGAAACCACCCAGGGTAAAACGCATCCAATCAGCCCGGTTACCGCTCTGTGGATTATCGCTATTCCATTAATGGATATGGTCGCCATTATGTATCGTCGTCTGCGCAAGGGCATGAGCCCCTTCTCGCCGGACCGTCAGCATATCCACCATTTGATCATGCGCGCAGGCTTTACTTCCCGCCAGGCGTTTGTCTTGATTACGCTCGCTGCCGCGCTGCTGGCTGGTATTGGCGTAGCGGCAGAATATGCACACTTCATTCCTGAATGGGTAATGCTGCTGCTCTTTTTGCTGGCCTTTTTTCTTTATGGCTACTGTATTAAACGGGCATGGAAAGTGGCGCGTTTTATTAAACGAGTTAAGCGCCGCATGCGTCGGAGTAACAACAAACCCACCATTCAATAAAACAGAGCGGGGAAGCGATGAAACAACCATTGCCGGAGGCACAAGGTAGAGTGGCCGAGAACGAACTGGATATCCGCGGCCTGTTCCGTACGCTTTGGGCTGGAAAAGCGTGGATTATTGGTATTGCGCTGCTGTTTGCAATTGCGGCCTTTGTTTATACCCTCTTCGCCAGACAAGAGTGGAGCGCGACGGCGATTACAGACCGGCCGACGGTCAATATGCTGGGCGGCTTCTATTCGCAGCAGCAGTTTCTGCGCAACCTGGATATCAAAACCGACAATGCGTCGGTCGCTCAGCCTTCGGTAATGGATGACGCCTACAAGGAGTTCATTATGCAACTCTCTTCGTGGGATACCCGTCGGGATTTTTGGCTGCAGACGGACTATTACAAGCAGCGCAAGATAGGTAACAGCAAAGCAGATGCCGCCCTGCTTGATGGGCTTATTGACAATATTCAATTTACCGCCGGGGATATCACCCGCAATCTTAGTGACAATGTTCGGCTGACTGCGGAAACCGGACCGGATGCCAACAACCTGCTTCGCCAGTATGTCGCTTTCGCCAGCCAGCGGGCCGCCAGCCATCTTAATGATGAACTGAAAGGCGCCTGGGCTGCGCGGACAATACAGATGAAAGCGCAGGTTAAGCGCCAGGAAGCGGTGGCGAAAGCGATTTACGACCGTAAGGTTCACAGCGTCGAGCAGGCGTTGCGGGTCGCGCAGCAGCACAATATTGCTCGCAGCGAAACGGAAGTGCCGCCGGATGAATTGCCCGATTCTGAACTTTTCATGCTGGGACGTCCGCTGTTGCAGGCAAGACTGGAAAATCTTCAGGCGGTCGGAGCAACCTATGATATCGACTACGATCAAAACCGGGCTATGCTGGCGACACTCAATGTTGGCCCCGTCCTCGATCCCCGTTTTCAAACCTATCGTTACCTGCGCACTCCGGAAGAACCCGTCAAGCGCGATAGCCCGCGTCGCGCGTTTCTGATGATTATGTGGGGCACTGTGGGTGTGTTGATTGGCGCAGGCGTTGCACTGGCTCGCCGTCGTCCAGAGTAACAACGGCGCTTTAAGTGGAGGCGGTCTCGCCTCCACCGGTAAACTTAAGAGAAACGTTGTGAAAGTATTAACCGTTTTTGGCACGCGTCCGGAAGCAATTAAGATGGCGCCGCTGGTGCACGCGCTGGCAAAAGATCCTTTTTTTGAGGCGAGAGTCTGCGTCACCGCCCAGCATCGTGAAATGCTGGATCAGGTTCTGAACCTGTTTTCCATTGTGCCAGACTATGATTTAAATATTATGAAACCGGGCCAGGGACTTACGGAAATTACCTGCCGTATCCTTGAAGGCATGAAGCCCATTCTGGAATCTTTCCGGCCTGACGTGGTGCTGGTGCATGGCGACACGACGACAACAATGGCGGCGAGCATGGCGGCCTTTTACCAGCGCATTCCGGTGGGGCATGTGGAAGCGGGTTTACGTACCGGGGATCTGTATTCGCCGTGGCCGGAAGAGGCAAACCGCACCCTGACGGGCCATTTGGCCATGTATCATTTTGCTCCGACACAAGACGCCCGCCAAAATCTGCTGCACGAACGTATACCAGAAAACCATATTTTTGTTACCGGCAATACCGTCGTCGATGCTTTAATTTCCGTACGCGATCGGGTGATGTCGGATGATAACTTGCGCGACTCGCTGGCTAAGCAATATTCATTTTTAGACAGCGATAAAAAACTGATTCTGGTAACCGGGCACCGTCGAGAAAGCTTTGGCGAAGGGTTTGAACAAATCTGCAAGGCGCTGGCCGAAATCGCCGCGCGAAATCAGAATGTGCAAATTGTTTATCCGGTGCATATGAATCCAAACGTTCTGGAGCCGGTGAAGCGTATCCTGGGCCATGTAGAAAACGTGGTGCTCATTGAACCGCAAGAATATCTCCCCTTTGTCTGGCTGATGAATCACGCCTGGCTGATTCTGACCGACTCCGGCGGCATTCAGGAAGAGGCGCCGTCGCTCGGCAAGCCGGTCCTGGTGATGCGCGATACGACAGAACGACCGGAAGCGGTGAGAGCCGGAACCGTTCGTTTGGTCGGCACTAACGCCGACCATATTGTCCACGAAGTCACAAAACTACTTCACAACGAGGATGAGTATCTGGCCATGAGCCATGCTCATAACCCTTACGGCGACGGGCAGGCCTGTGAGCGGATTCTGCACGCACTGAAAAATAATCGGATATCAGTATGAGTTTTAATACCATCTCGGTGATTGGTCTGGGATATATCGGTTTGCCAACTGCGGCGGCTTTTGCTTCACGACAAAAGCGGGTCATTGGTATTGATATCAACCAGCACGCCGTTGACACCATCAACCGCGGTGAAATTCATATCGTCGAACCTGAATTAGATCAGGTCGTGAAAGCGGCGGTGCAGGCGGGCTATCTACGCGCCAGCACCCGTCCTGAAGAAGCGGATGCTTTTTTGATTGCCGTGCCAACGCCGTTCAAAGGCGAACATGAGCCTGATATGACTTATGTGCAGGCGGCGGCGCAATCCATCGCGCCGGTATTAAAAAAGGGGACGCTGGTCATTCTGGAGTCTACCTCGCCAGTCGGCGCGACAGAGCAGATGGCGCAGTGGCTTGCCGCGCTGCGCAGCGATCTGACCTTTCCGCAGCAGGCGGGCGAAAGCGCGGACGTTAATATCGCCTATTGTCCTGAGCGCGTGCTGCCGGGGCAGGTGATGGCCGAGCTGATTAAAAATGACCGTGTGATAGGCGGTATGACGCCAGCCTGTTCAGCGCGCGCCAGCGAACTCTATAAAATTTTCCTTGAAGGCGAATGTGTGGTGACCAACTCCCGCACGGCGGAAATGTGCAAGCTGACCGAAAATAGCTTTCGCGACGTCAATATCGCTTTTGCTAACGAGCTTTCGCTCATTTGCGCCGAGCAAGGCATCAACGTCTGGGAGCTTATCCGCCTCGCCAACCGTCATCCCCGCGTCAATATTCTGCAACCTGGCCCGGGCGTCGGCGGGCACTGCATCGCAGTGGACCCGTGGTTTATCGTGGCGCAGAGTCCACAACAGGCGCGGCTTATTCGCGTGGCCCGCGAGGTGAACGACAGCAAACCGCACTGGGTTATTAACCAGGTGAAGGAACGTGTCGCCGACTGCCTCGCGGCAACCAACAAGCGCGCCTCTGAACTGAAAATCGCCTGCTTTGGCCTGGCGTTCAAGCCAAACATTGACGACTTGCGTGAAAGCCCGGCGATGGAGATAGCCCTGCTGATTGCCGACTGGCACAGCGGTGAAACGCTGGTGGTGGAACCGAATATTCATCAGCTGCCGAACAAGCTCTCCGGAAAATGTCAGCTGGTGGCGCTTGAAGAAGCGCTGCGCAGCGCGGACGTGCTGGTGATGCTGGTTGATCATAAAGAGTTCAAGGCTATCGCGGGCGAGACCATCACCCAGCAGTGGGTGATAGATACCAAAGGCGTATGGCGCTAATGTCAGGCGCCTTTTTGCCGGCGCATTTCCCCGGCAGCGAGCGAGGAAAAGTATGACTGTAAAAGCGACGCTGGCCCCACTTGACTGGGAAAGCCATTTTTTTGGTCTGCGTAGCGCGATTATGCGTTTCGCCGATGAAGCGCCGGTAGTGGATATTTCACAGCTGGATGCATGGCAGCGGGTGCAGGCGAAAGTTCCGGCGCAACGCGCGGATTTACTCGATGCGCTGCAACAGCTCGGTTTTCAGCTGGTTGAGGGCGAAGTGGATTTGGTTTTGCCAGTGGCCGCCGCGTCTTCATCAACGGTATTGTCGCTGGCTCAGGAAGAAGATGTTCCGGCGCTGCGCGCCGCCGCCGCTTCCGCCTTTGCTCAAAGCCGCTTTCGCGCCCCCTGGTATCCGACGGACGCGAGCGGTCAGTTCTACGCGCAGTGGGTGGAAAACGCCGTAAAAGGGGCGTTTGATCACGCCTGTTTGATAATGCAGGCGCCGGATGGTTCGTTGCGTGGCTTTGTTACGCTACGGCAGTTAAACGAACAGGAGGCTCGCATTGGTCTGCTGGCAGGGCGCGGTATCGGTGAGATATTAATGCAGGCGGCGCAAGACTGGTGCGCAACGCGAGGGCTTTCCACGCTGCGGGTCGCAACGCAGGTTGGAAATACCGCCGCGCTTCGTCGCTATATTCAAAGCGGTGCGAACGTGGAAAGCACCGCTTACTGGCTCTACAGGTGAAAAAATGATCCCATTTAATGCTCCGCCAGTGGTGGGTACGGAAATTGATTACATGCAGTCGGCGATGGGCAGCGGCAAGCTATGCGGCGATGGCGGCTTTACCCGTCGCTGCCAGCAGTGGCTGGAACAGCGCTTCGGCAGCAAAAAGGTGCTGTTGACGCCTTCCTGCACCGCCTCGCTGGAAATGGCCGCTATTTTGCTCGACATTCAGCCGGGCGATGAAGTGATCATGCCAAGCTACACCTTCGTTTCCACCGCCAACGCTTTTGTACTGCGTGGCGCGACCATAGTGTTTGTGGATATCCGTCCGGATACGATGAATATCGACGAGAGCCTGATTGAAGCGGCTATCACGGAAAAAACCCGGGCCATCGTGCCGGTGCATTACGCGGGGGTGGCGTGTGAAATGGACGCTATCATGGCTATCGCCAGGAAGCATAACCTGTATGTGGTGGAAGACGCCGCGCAGGGGGTGATGTCCACTTATAAAGGACGCGCGCTGGGGACCATCGGTCACGTCGGTTGCTTCAGCTTCCATGAGACGAAAAACTACACTGCAGGCGGCGAGGGCGGAGCGACGCTTATCAACGACCCGGCGTTAGTGGAGCGTGCGGAAGTCATCCGCGAGAAAGGCACCAACCGCAGCCAGTTCTTCCGTGGTCAGGTGGATAAATATACCTGGCGCGATATCGGCTCCAGCTATTTGATGTCCGACCTGCAGGCGGCTTATCTGTGGGCGCAGCTCGAAGCGGCGGACCGCATTAACCAGCAGCGTCTGACGCTGTGGCAAACCTATCATGATGCGCTGGCTCCGCTGGCGAGAGCCGGGCGTATTGAGCTGCCTTCGGTGCCGCAGGAGTGCAGCCATAACGCGCATATGTTTTATATTAAGCTGCGCGATATCGAAGACCGCAGCCAGCTTATCGCTTACCTGAAAGAAGCGGAGATCCTGGCGGTATTCCATTACATCCCTCTGCATAACAGCCCTGCAGGGGAGAAGTTTGGCTACTTCCAGGGTGAAGATCGTTATACCACGCAGGAAAGCGAACGCCTGGTTCGCCTGCCGCTTTTCTACAACCTGTCGCCTGTGAACCAGCGCACGGTTATCTCCTCTCTCCTGAGCTACTTCGGCTGAAATGTCTTTGGCTAAAGCTTCGGTGTGGACCGCCGCGTCCACACTGGTAAAAATCGGCGCAGGTTTACTGGTGGTGAAATTGCTGGCGGTGGCTTTTGGCCCGGCGGGCGTTGGCCAGGCGGGTAACTTCCGCCAGCTGGTAACGGTGCTGGGCGTGTTGGCTGGCGCCGGGATTTTTAATGGCGTCACTAAACTGGTCGCCCAGCATCGCGATGAACCTGCGGAACTACAAAAAGTCACTCGCACCGCCGCGGCGATGGTGCTCGGTTTTTCCACCTTGCTTGCGGTGCTCTTTTTAGCAGGCGCCCGGCCCATCAGCGTCGGCCTGTTCGGCCATGATAACTACCAGAACGTGGTGCGGCTGGTGGCGCTCGTCCAGATGGGGATCGCCTGGGCGAACCTGAGTCTGGCGATTATTAAGGGCTTCCGTGACGCTGCTGGCAATGCGCTATCGCTGATCGTCGGCAGCCTTATCGGCGTTATCGCCTATTACGCCAGCTTCCGTTTCGGCGGCTATGAAGGCGCGCTGCTTGGCCTGGCGCTGGTGCCTGCGCTGGTGGTCATCCCCGCCGCATTCATGCTCAAGCGGCGCAGCCACCTGCCAGCGGGCTATCTGAAACCCGGCTGGGATAGCGGGCTGGCGGCGCATCTGGGGAAATTTACCCTGATGGCGCTTATCACCTCTGTGACGCTGCCGGTCGCCTACGTGATGATGCGCAACCTGCTGGCGTCCCATTACGGCTGGGAAGCAGTAGGGATCTGGCAAGGGGTAAGCAGTATTTCCGATGCCTATCTGCAGTTCATCACCGCTTCCTTTAGCGTGTATCTGCTGCCGACGCTGTCGCGCCTGACGGCAAAAGAAGAGATTACCCGCGAAATCGTGCGATCGCTGAAATTCGTGTTGCCTGCGGTGGCGGCCGCGAGTCTTGCCGTCTGGTTGCTGCGGGATGTGGCGATCTGGCTGCTTTTTTCGCCGAAATTTACCGCCATGCGCGACCTGTTCGCCTGGCAACTGGTAGGTGACGTGTTGAAAGTGGGCGCTTACGTATTTGGCTATCTGGTCATCGCGAAAGCGTCGCTGCGTTTTTATATTTTGACGGAGATTAGCCAGTTTGCTTTATTAACCGGCTTTTCACACTGGCTTATCCCGGCGCACGGCGCAGCGGGTGCGGCTCAGGCCTATATGGCTACCTATATTGTCTATTTCGCCCTCTGTTGTGGCGTATTTTTACTGTGGCGCAGGCAGGCATGACAGCATTGATGCATATTCTGGGGTCCGATATTCCCCATCATAACCAGACGGTACTGCGATTTTTCAATGATGAGCTGGCGCCAGCGCATCCGCAGGCGCGTGACTTTATGGTCGTCTCCTCCGATGCGCAGTTGGCGCAGGCTTTTCCTTCACTCAGGGTCCGTCTGTTTCCCACTAAAAAAGCGCTGGCGAAAGCGGTCGTCGCCATGGCCCGCGCCGACCGGCAGCAACGATTCTTTTTTCACGGGCAATTTAATGCCGCGCTTTGGATGGCGTTGCTTACCGGCGGGCTGAAGCCTTCACAGGTCAGCTGGCATATCTGGGGCGCCGATCTCTATGAAGTCTCCCGCAGCCTGAAGTTTCGCCTTTTTTATCGGTTGCGCCGGCTGGCGCAGGGGCGCGTCGGACGGGTGTTCGCCACGCGCGGCGATTTAAGCTGGTTTCAGCAGCGTCATCCGAATGTAGCGGGCGAGCTGCTTTATTTCCCGACGCGCATGGACCCGGCTCTTAACGGTATCGCTCCGCCGGTTCGTGCCGGCAAACTCACGGTGCTGGTCGGTAACTCAGGCGATCGCAGTAATGAACATGCCGCAGCGTTAAAAGCGGTGCATCAGCAGTTTGGCGATACCGTGCGCGTTATTGTCCCGATGGGATACCCGGCAAACAACGAGGCGTATATCGATGAAATAAGCCAGGCGGGCAGGGCGCTGTTTAGCGCTGAAAACTTGCAGGTGTTGCGCGATAAGATGGCGTTCGACGATTACCTCGCGCTGCTGCGTCAATGCGACCTGGGCTATTTTATTTTTGCCCGCCAGCAGGGTATCGGTACGCTCTGCTTGCTGATCCAGGCAGGCGTTCCCTGCGTGCTCAGCCGGGATAACCCCTTCTGGCAGGATATGGTGGAACAGGATCTGCCAGTGCTCTTCACGGGTGATATGCTTAATGAAGCGGTGGTGCGTGAAGCTCAGCGTCAGTTACAGGCGGTAGATAAATCCCGTATCGCCTTTTTTAAACCTAACTATCTCGCGGGCTGGCATCAGGCGCTGCGTATCGCTTCAGGAGAAGTGGCATGAGCGTGTTGCAATTCAGCGGTCTGTTTATCGTCTGGCTCCTCGCCACGCTGTTTATTGGGACGTTGACCTGGTTTGAATTCCGTCGCGTGCGGTTTAACTTCAACGTTTTCTTTTCACTGCTTTTTCTGCTGACCTTTTTCTTCGGCTTCCCGTTGACCAGTTTGCTGGTGTTTCGCTTTAACGTGGCGGTGGTGCCGCCGGAAATCTTGCTGCAGGCGCTGCTGGCGGCGGGATGCTTTTACGGGGTCTACTACGTTACCTATAAAACCCGGCTGCGCCCACGAGGCCAGACGCCCACAGGCCCCGGCCTCTTTACCATGAACCGGGTGGAAACCCATTTGATGTGGGTGATCCTGATGGCGGTGGCGTTGGTCAGCGTGGGCATTTTCTTCCTGCACAACGGTTTTCTGCTGTTTCGTTTACAGTCCTACAGCCAGATTTTCTCCAGCGAAGTGTCGGGCGTGGCGCTTAAGCGCTTCTTCTATTTCTTCATTCCGGCCATGCTGGTGGTCTATTTCCTGCGCCAGGATAGCCGCGCGTGGCTCTTTTTCCTCGTCAGCACCGTCGCCTTTGGCCTGTTGACTTATATGATCGTGGGCGGAACGCGCGCCAATATCATTATCGCTTTCGCCATTTTTCTCTTCATCGGCATTATCCGGGGCTGGATTTCGCTCTGGATGCTGGCGGCGGCGGGCGTGTTTGGCATAGTCGGCATGTTCTGGCTGGCGCTAAAGCGCTATGGCCTGAACGTCAGCGGCGACGAGGCGTTTTACACCTTCCTCTATCTGACTCGCGACACGTTCTCGCCGTGGGAAAACTTCGCGCTGTTGCTGCAAAACTATAGCCATATCGACTTTCAGGGCCTTGCCCCAATCGTGCGGGACTTCTATGTCTTTATTCCTTCCTGGCTTTGGCCGGATCGTCCGCATATTGTCCTGAACACGGCTAATTACTTTACCTGGGAAGTGCTCAACAACCATTCGGGCCTGGCCATTTCGCCCACGTTAATCGGTTCGCTGGTCGTTATGGGCGGCGTTTGGTTTATTCCGCTTGGCGCCGTAGCCGTCGGGCTTATCATCAAATGGTTTGACTGGCTTTACGAGCGCGGCAATCGCGAGGCGAACCGCTACAAGGCGGCCGTCATCCATAGCTTTTGCTTCGGCGCCATCTTCAACATGATAGTACTGGCGCGCGAAGGATTAGACGCGTTCGCTTCTCGTGTGGTGTTCTTCCTGGTGGTCTTCTCCGCCTGTTTGTTAATGGCAAAGCTGCTTTACTGGCTGCTTGAGAGCGCCGGGCTGGTTCATGGCCGACTGCGTCGTTCCGCAGGGCCGCTTTCGCCAACCTGAGCGTTAACTAAGGAATGTTATGACGGAAAAGAGTTCTGCTCCCATTTATACCCTGCGCGGTTTGCCCCTGCTGGGGTGGCGCGATATGCAGCACGCCCTCGACTATCTCTATGCTGACGGCGCGCTGAAAAAGGGGACGCTGGTGGCGATTAACGCGGAGAAAATGCTGGCGCTGGAGGCGGATGCGGAAGTACGCAACCTTATTGAGTCGGCGGAATTTAAATATGCCGATGGCATCAGCGTGGTGCGCTCGGTGCGTAAGAAATATCCCGACGCGCAGGTTTCTCGTGTGGCCGGGGCTGACCTCTGGGAAGCGTTAATGGCGCGCGCCGGCGAGGCGGGGACGCCGGTTTTCTTAGTCGGCGGCAGGCCTGAAGTGCTGGCGCAGACTGAAACAAAGCTGCGCCAGCTCTGGAAGGTGAACATTGTCGGCAGCCAGGATGGCTATTTTACGCCAGAGACCCGCCAGGCGCTGTTTGAGCGCATCCGCGACAGCGGCGCGCAGATTGTTACTGTCGCCATGGGCTCGCCGCGCCAGGAGATTTTTATGCGCGACTGCCGGGTTGTGCATCCGGACGCCCTTTATATGGGGGTAGGCGGCACCTATGATGTTTTCACAGGCCACGTAAAGCGCGCCCCGAAAGGCTGGCAGAACCTGGGCTTGGAGTGGCTTTATCGCCTGCTTTCCCAGCCAAGCCGTCTTAAACGCCAGCTTCGGCTGCTGCGCTACCTTAGCTGGCACTACACCGGTCGTCTTTAATATTTGCGCAGCGCGCCAGACGCGCGCTGCGTTTTCCTCGCAATCCGCTGCTTTATTATCCAGAATCCGCATTTTTCTGAAGCATCGTTTGCCATTTCCTGAAAATTGTTAAAACATGCGCCCGCACGTGGCGTTCATGATTCGTTATCGGTTTGATGAATCTGTCGCCAGCGGCGGCAACGGAGATGGCTACATCACAATAACCGGTCAACCCGGAACGGATGCAAACACAACTGAGGATTTATGGCAGAGAAAAAAGCGGAGCTACAGCGTGGGCTGGAAGCTCGACATATTGAACTTATCGCGCTTGGCGGCACGATTGGGGTAGGCCTGTTTATGGGCGCGGCAAGCACCCTGAAATGGGCGGGCCCGTCAGTGCTGCTGGCCTATATCATCGCCGGGCTGTTTGTCTTTTTCATCATGCGCTCGATGGGTGAGATGTTATTCCTTGAGCCGGTGGCGGGGTCATTCGCAGTTTACGCGCACCGCTACATGAGCCCTTTCTTTGGCTACCTCACCGCCTGGTCTTACTGGTTTATGTGGATGGCGGTGGGAATATCGGAAATCACCGCCATCGGCGTGTATGTTCAGTACTGGTTCCCTGAACTGCCGCAGTGGCTGCCCGCCTTGCTGGCCGTGGGGCTGGTCGCGCTGGCGAACCTTGCCGCCGTTCGGCTGTATGGTGAAATCGAGTTCTGGTTTGCGATGATCAAAGTCACCACCATTATCGTGATGATTGTCGTCGGCCTGGGGGTGATTTTCTTCGGCTTTGGCAATGGCGGCCACGCGACTGGCTTCTCTAACCTCACGGCGCATGGCGGCTTCTTTGCCGGCGGCTGGAAAGGTTTCCTGACCGCGCTGTGTATCGTCGTGGCTTCTTACCAGGGCGTTGAGCTTATCGGTATTACCGCAGGCGAGGCGAAAAACCCGCAGGTTACGCTGCGCAGCGCGGTAGGCAAAGTGCTCTGGCGCATTTTGATTTTCTACGTAGGCGCGATTTTCGTTATCGTGACGATTTTCCCCTGGGATGAAATCGGCAGCAACGGCAGTCCCTTCGTGCTGACTTTTGCGAAGATCGGCATTACCGCGGCGGCGGGCATTATCAATTTTGTGGTGCTGACGGCGGCGCTTTCCGGCTGCAATAGCGGTATGTACAGCTGCGGACGCATGCTTTACGCGCTGGCGAAAAACCGTCAACTGCCGCAGGGGATGGCGAAAGTATCGAAAAGCGGCGTGCCGGTGGCAGGCGTGACGCTGTCTATCGTTATTCTGTTGATCGGCTCCTGCCTGAACTACATCATTCCTAACCCGCAGCGGGTATTCGTGTACGTCTATAGCGCCAGCGTGCTGCCGGGTATGGTGCCGTGGTTCGTTATTCTTATTAGCCAGTTGCGTTTTCGCCACGTGCACCGCCAGGCTATCGCTTCGCATCCGTTCCGCTCCGTGCTTTTCCCGTGGGCGAACTACTTAACGATGGCGTTCCTGGCATGCGTTCTTATCGGCATGGGTTTTAACGAAGATACGCGTATGTCGTTGTTTGTCGGAATGGTCTTTTTGGCGTTAGTTTCGCTGGTATATAAGGTATTCGGACTCAACAGACACGTGTCAGGACCAAAAGCGGACATATAAGCAGCATGATGCGCAAAGCATAACCAAACGCGCATTTTCTTAAAAAAAGCACTAGACAGCAGGGCGCGAAGACCGTAGTATCCCCACCCGCAACGGCGCTACGCGCCCGTAGCTCAGCTGGATAGAGCGCTGCCCTCCGGAGGCAGAGGTCTCAGGTTCGAATCCTGTCGGGCGCGCCATTTAATAAGGCGCTTGAGCGACGCGAGTAGAACAGGCAGTAAAAGATTTACAGTGGTGGCTATAGCTCAGTTGGTAGAGCCCTGGATTGTGATTCCAGTTGTCGTGGGTTCGAGTCCCATTAGCCACCCCATTATTTTGTGGCATGCGAAGGTGGCGGAATTGGTAGACGCGCTAGCTTCAGGTGTTAGTGTCCTTACGGACGTGGGGGTTCAAGTCCCCCCCCTCGCACCACTCCTTAATTGAACTAAAAATTCAAAAAGCAGTACCTCGGCGAGTAGCGCAGCTTGGTAGCGCAACTGGTTTGGGACCAGTGGGTCGGAGGTTCGAATCCTCTCTCGCCGACCAATTTTGAACCCCGCTTCGGCGGGGTTTTTTGTTTTCTCTTTTCCCTGTAATACCCCTTACTCTCTCTACAACTGTCATTCTACTGTCACAGGCTGACGACACCTGCGGCGAGCCTTGTCGCCACAAAGCGACACTCAACTCTATGTTTTGCTTATTATTTGTTTTGTATTGATTTTACCTGTCGTTAAAAAGAGACGGTGTAAGCCGCTAAAGGTGCCAGGCGCGCGACAATACAGGTGTCTGGGATGTTATTTTAACTCGTTGATATAAAAAGAATAATCGATATCTTCTCAGCGTTTATTAAGAACTGGCACGGCTTGTGCTATATTAACTGCGTAGATGCTCATTCCATCCCTTATGTTTGCCGCTGGCTTCATAAACCCAGGAATGACGCAGAGCCATTACGGTGCTTATCGTCCACAGACAGATGTCGCTCAGGCCTCATCAAACATCCTGGACACAACGTTGAGTGAAGCACCACAATTTGTTGTCAAACAGACCTGTTTTAACACCTGCCCCTGGGCAGGTGTTTTTTTATGGGCGGAAGAAAGGCGGCGGGCGAACGGCTGTTCACCCGCAGGGGAAGGTTATGACGGCGGGTTGTTCTGCAGCGTCAGCAGCAGTCCGTCGCGGCGCATGGCGGCGGCTTCTTCCGGTTTATGCAACCTGTCCAGCACATCAGCAAGCCAGGCGTAGTCAAACGCGTCCGGGCGCTGCTTCAGCGCAGCGCGGAAAGCAAGGCTCGCCTCCTGCCACTCGCCGTGCTGCATTAGCAACTGGCCGAGCGTGCTCCACAGCAGCGGGCGGTCGCCATGCGTTTTAATCTGCTGGCGCAGCACTTTTTCCAGCTGTTCCGGATTGCCCGCCTTCAGGCGCGGCATCAGCATGACAAGGCGTTCATCATACTGGCGTTTCAGCCCATCCAGGATTATCTCTTGCGCAGTCTGATGGTCGTCACACTCAATTAAATGTTCCGCCATCGCTACCTGTAATCCGGGCTGTTGACGCGTTTTGCGGCTCTGGTTGCGCCACCACTGTTTCAGCCCCTCGCTGCCCTGCTCGGCGCGCGCCTTGTCCATGAGCCCCATCCAGGCCTGTTGAGACAGCGCCTCGCGATGCGCTTCATCACCCACCTGCGCTTTTTGCATGGAAGGAATGATATCCAGCAGGGAAGCCCATGCTCCGGTGCGAATGTAGGCCTGTTCAGCCAGGCGCAGCACCTCCGGATGTCGCGGCGTGATCTCCAGCAGTTGATCGATGCCATGACGGGCGGCGTGGTTTTCGTTGCGCGCCAGCTGGATACGCACGCGGGTGATCTCCACCGGCACCTGATCGTTATCGGCAAGCTCGGCGGCGCGCTCCAGATGCTGATTGGCTCGCGCTTCATCCCCGCGCTGCTGCGCGGCCTCGGCGGCCAGCAGGTAGTTCACCACCGGCTGCTCGGCGTGATCGGCATTTTTTGCCATCAGCTTTTCAACCTGCTGATAGTCGCCTTCCGCCAGCTTCAGCAACGCCTGTTTGGTCTGTTTACGGGCACGACTGCGCTTGCGACCCAGAAACCAGCCGCGTGTCCGGGCGCCGGTGCGAAAAAGGCGGCGCAGCAGCCATTCAACGGCAAACAGCACCAGCAGAGAGAGAACAAGGATAATCACAAGCCCCGTGACGCTGGTTTCAATATTCCAGTTGTCCGTCTGGATCAGCACATAGCCCTGATGACCCGCGATAATGGGGCCAAGCACAATGCCTGCCATTAACAGCAGAAAGAGCAACAACACTTTAAGCATTATTGTTCTCCCTGAGTGGCGGCAGGCGCGGCGGCTTGCGGCGCTGGCTGCGCGGCGCCGGCGTCAGCGGCAGGCTGCGCCAGTAAATTACGTACGCGAGTCTGCATCAACTTTTCCAGAATCGGCTGGCTTTGCAACGATTCCGGCGCCTCCATGGTGATGTTTTGCTGGCTCAGGTTATCCAGCGTATCGAGGAACGCTTTAGTGCCCGCATCTTCAGTATCGTAGTAAGCGCGCACCCAGGTGGAAACGTTATCCAGCGACTGCTTGTATGTCTCTTCCTGGTGGCGCGGCACCGCCTGCGAGGCGATCAGCAGACGCGAACGAATGTTTTCGCGCAGGTAGATGTCCTGATTGGGCGCCAGCAGCGGCACGGCGGTATCATCGCGGCGGCGAATAGTAATAAAGCTGTCCATGAAGTTCTGCCAGCTTTTTACCAGGTTTTGCCGCCACTCGCTGAGCGAGCTGGAAAGCTCGGTGCCGTCGCTGTCCATCGGCGCGTCGTTGTCGTCATTATCCGCCAGGCGCAGGTTATCCACCTGATTAGAGAGCTGGTTCAGTTTGAGGATAATGCCGTCGTAATCGACCTGAGTTATCGCGGAAAGGCTGGCAATATCGGTGGTGATAGCGCGACGAGCGTTGATAAGGCTGGGATCGTTCATGTCCGCAAGGCTTGCATCCGCGCTTTTCAACAGCGCAGCCGCCGTGGTGACGTCCTGATCGCTCCAGAGCTTACGCCCCGCCAGTTTCACCAGAAAATCCGCTTGCGCCAGCAGCCAGGTTTGCGCTTCGGTGCCAGAAATGGTCGCCACCTTTTGCTGCACCTCATCCAGCTGGCGCGCCATCGCCGCCTGCTGGTTCTTCGCCTCTTCCAGCGCGCCTGCCTGCTGCTTGATGATATTTTGCAGCTCGGCGTTCTGCGTCTGCTGCTGGTTTTGCAGCGAAGCGAGTTGCGTAGCAAGGGTATCGGTGCTGGCGCTTTGCGCCGAGGCCTGATGTTTGCCCCATGCCCACATACCCGCGCCTGCCGCCAGCGCAATAGCGATAGCAATAGCGCTCAGGGCGAGAGCGGCTTTGCCGGTACGATCCTTCTTCTCTGCGTTTTCCGGTCGTGGCGTGGTCTCCACGGCCTCCCTGGTCTCTTCAACCACGTCGGAGGAATGTTGTTGTTCCGTCATTATGGCTTCCCGTTATGAGAGTTATTGCAACATGCGCAGCAGCGCATCGTTGTCGGCATTGTCGGCGACCAGAATATCCTGCCAGCCATGTTCCCGGGCGAGGGTCGCCAGACGCTCGCTGACGACGAGAAGTCGACAGCGCAGCAACCAGTTCGTGCGATACCATTCCGGGATAAGAGCATAGAGCTGATCGAGCATGTCGCCGCTGGTCACCACCAGGGTGTCTATACCACGCGATTGCCAGCGCCAGGCTTCCTCTGTCCCGTCATAGATTTTCATACAACGTTGATAGCATTCACAAAACGTGACGTTCGCGCCCCGGGCTGTTAGCGTTTCGGCCAGCAGCTCGCGCCCGCCATTGCCGCGCAGGATCAACGCCTGCTTGCCAGCAACGTTTTGTAATTCAGGTAATTGTAGCAAGACTTCACTGACTTCCCGATCGTGCGGATAGCTTACGTGCAAGCCGCTGGTTTGATGCAGCGCTAATGCCGTGGTTCTGCCGATGGCGAAAGCGTTGAGGGTCTGCGGCCAGGCTTTGCCGATGCGCCTCAGTTCCGCGCCAGCGTAATGAGCCGCATGCTGCGAAACAGCAAAGAGCAGGTCGTCAGGGGTGAGAGCGTCGAGTAGAGCCGGGAGGCGAGCAAGCTCGCGCCCCGGGGTAAATTCAATCAGCGGGAAACTCCAGGCCTCTCGCCCGAGCGCGCGCAGGCGGCTCACTAATGCTTCCCCGGCAGGGGACGGGCGGGTGACCAGAATCTTCATGCCGGCCCTTCTCCTTTATACACCTCGGCAAGAATGGCCCTCGCGCCGTTATTCAGCAGCTCTTCAGCCAGCGATACGCCTAAATCCGCCGCCTCTTCCGGCTTGCCGCGCCGTTCGCCGCGGACCATCTGCGAGCCGTCCGGCGCGCCAACCAGCGCCCGTAACCACAGTTCGCCATTCACCAGTTCCGCATAGCTGCCGATAGGCACCTGACAGCCGCCTTCCAGTCGGGTATTCATGGCGCGTTCCGCGCGAACGCGAATGGCCGTTTCGTCATGATTGAGCGGGGCGAGCAGTTCGCGGGTGCGGGTGTCGTCCAGGCGGCATTCAATACCGACGGCGCCCTGGCCGACGGCCGGCAGCGAAATTTCCGGCGGCAGCGAGCTGGTGATGCGCTCGTCAAGCTGAAGACGTTTAAGCCCCGCGACGGCCAGAATAATCGCGTCATAATCGCCGTTATCTAATTTGCTTAACCGCGTGCCGACGTTGCCGCGAAGGGAGCGGATGACCAGGTCCGGGCGGCGCTCGGCAATCTGACACTGGCGGCGCAGGCTGGAGGTGCCCACCACGCTGCCCGCAGGCATCTCATCCAGACTTTTATAGCGGTTGGAAACAAACGCGTCGCGCGGATCTTCGCGCTCGCAAATGGTGGTGAGGCCCAGCCCCTCAGGAAATTCGACCGGCACATCTTTCATCGAGTGAACGGCGATATCGGCGCGTTTTTCCAGCAGCGCCATTTCAAGTTCTTTAACGAACAGCCCTTTGCCGCCCACCTTAGCCAGCGGCGTGTCGAGGATAACGTCGCCGCGCGTCACCATCGGCACCAGCTCCACTTCAAGGCCGGGGTGGCACGCCTCAAGGCGCTGTTTCACGTACTGTGCCTGCCAGAGCGCAAGCGGACTCTGACGAGTGGCAATTCTTAATACTTTGTCTACCATGCTTGTTACCGTAAATATCGTCCGCTGAGCATCCTAACACTCTTAACAGAAGGCTGTCAGTCATAACGGGTCGGCGCCGCAGGCGGGAAGTGACTCGTATTATGGAACAGCAAGCGGGAGATCGGTGCTACAATTGTTAAGTAGCGCATCTTTCTTTACGGTCAATCTGCAAGGTGTTAGATTGATCACGTTTTGAACCGATTGTCAGTCCGCATCATCATAATCACAAGGGCGACAGCGGTAGCGGTGTTTTTTTCGAAATACTGAAACCATCAGGCGATACGTCTTGTACCTCTATATTGAGACTCTGAAACAGAGACTGGATGCCATCAATCAACTGCGTGTGGATCGCGCACTTGCTGCCATGGGGCCTGCGTTCCAACAGGTCTACAGTCTGCTGCCTACATTATTGCATTACCACCATCCGCTGATGCCGGGTTACCTTGACGGTAACGTTCCCCATGGCATCTGCTTCTTCACGCCTGATGAAACCCAACGCCACTATTTAGACGAGCTTGAACTGCGCCACGGCATGCCGCCGCAGGAGACGGCCAAGGGCGAGCTTCCCATTACCGGCGTCTATACGATGGGCAGCACCTCCTCGGTTGGCCAGAGCTGTTCATCGGATCTGGATATCTGGGTGTGCCATCAGGCCTGGCTGGATAACGAAGAGCGCCAGCTGTTGCAGCGCAAATGCAGCCTGCTTGAGAGCTGGGCGGCGTCGCTGGGCGTTGAGGTGAGCTTTTTCCTTATTGATGAGAATCGCTTTCGCCATAACGAAAGCGGCAGCCTCGGCGGCGAAGATTGCGGCTCCACGCAGCATATCCTGCTGCTGGATGAGTTTTATCGCACCGCCGTACGCCTCGCCGGCAAGCGCATTCTGTGGAACATGGTGCCTGGCGACGAAGAAGAGCATTACGACGATTACGTCATGCGTCTGTACGCGCAAGGGGTGCTGACGCCCAACGAATGGCTGGATCTCGGCGGCCTGAGCTCGCTGTCGGCGGAAGAGTATTTCGGCGCCAGCCTCTGGCAGCTCTACAAAAGTATCGATTCCCCCTATAAAGCAGTGCTGAAAACCCTGCTGCTGGAAGCTTATTCCTGGGAATACCCGCATACTCGCCTGCTGGCGAAAGACATCAAACAGCGTCTGCACGATGGCGAAATCGTCTCTTTCGGGCTCGATTCTTACTGCATGATGCTGGAGCGCGTAACCCATTACCTGACGCAAATCGAAGATACGGCGCGTCTGGATCTGGTGCGCCGTTGTTTTTATCTCAAAGTGTGTGAAAAGCTGAGCCGCGAGCGCGCCTGCGTCGGCTGGCGTCGTGAAGTGCTAAGCCAACTGGTGAAAGAGTGGGGCTGGGAAGATGACCGCCTTGCGATGCTGGATAACCGCGCTAACTGGAAAATCGATCAGGTGCGCGAGGCGCATAATGAACTGCTCGATGCGATGATGCAGAGCTACCGTAACCTGATTCGCTTCGCCCGCCGCAACAACCTGAGCGTCTCGGCAAGCCCGCAGGATATCGGCGTGCTGACGCGTAAGCTCTACGCGGCATTTGAAGCGCTGCCAGGCAAAGTGACGCTGGTAAACCCGCAGATTTCGCCAGACCTCAGCGAACCGAATTTAACCTTTATCCACGTGCCGCCCGGCCGCGCCAACCGCTCCGGCTGGTATCTCTATAACCGCGCGCCGCACATGGACACCATCATCAGCCATCAGCCGCTGGAATATAACCGCTATCTGAATAAGCTGGTGGCCTGGGCCTATTTCAACGGCCTGCTGACTTCCCGCACGCGCCTGTTTATTAAAGGCAACGGTATTTGCGATTTGCCGAAGCTGCAGGAGATGGTGGCGGATGTCTCGCACCACTTTCCGTTGCGCTTGCCAGCGCCGACACCGAAAGCGCTCTACAGCCCGTGCGAAATTCGTCATCTGGCGATTATCGTCAACCTGGAGTATGACCCGACGGCGGCGTTCCGCAACCAGGTGGTGCATTTCGACTTCCGCAAGCTGGATGTTTTCAGCTTCGGCGAACAGCAGCAGTGCCTGGTAGGCAGTGTCGATCTGCTTTATCGCAACTCGTGGAACGAAGTGCGCACGCTGCATTTCAACGGCGAACAGGCGATGATCGAAGCGCTGAAAACCATCCTTGGCAAAATGCACCAGGATGCCGCGCCGCCCGATAGCGTGGAAGTGTTCTGTTATAGCCAGCATCTGCGCGGTCTGATTCGCACCCGCGTGCAGCAGCTGGTTTCCGAGTGCATTGAGTTTCGCCTCTCCAGCACCCGTCTTGAGCCGGGGCGTTTCAAAGCGCTGCGCGTAGCCGGACAGACGTGGGGCCTGTTCTTCGAACGCCTTAACGTCTCGGTGCAGAAGCTGGAAAACGCCATTGAGTTTTATGGCGCGATTTCGCACAACAAGCTGCACGGCCTTTCCGTTCAGGTGGAAACCAACCATGTACAGCTGCCGCCGGTGGTGGATGGCTTTGCCAGCGAAGGGATTATTCAGTTCTTCTTTGAAGAGACCAACGACGAGCGCGGCTTTAACATCTACATTCTGGATGAGAGCAACCGGGCAGAGGTTTATCACCACTGCGAAGGGAGCAAAGAGGAGTTGGTGCGAGACGTTAGCCGTTTCTACTCGTCATCGCACGACCGCTTCACCTATGGCTCAAGCTTTATCAACTTCAACCTGCCGCAGTTCTATCAGATTGTGAAAGTGGATGGCCGCCAGCAGGTGATCCCGTTCCGCAACCAGGCCATCAGCGCCGCGCTTCCCGCCAATCAGGACGATGGCGCCGCGCCGATGATGCAGCAGTATCAATCCTGATTAGCGAAAGCTAACCGGCTCGCCCGCCTGCTGGCTGCAGGCGGTTTCCAGCAGGCTCCAGAACGCTTCGCCGCTGCGGTCGCAAACCCATTCATCCCCTTTATAGTCAAAATGGTAGCCGCCCTTTTTCGTCGCAAGCCACACCTGATGCAGCGGCTCCTGGCGGTTAATGATAATTTTGCTGCCGTTCTCAAATGACAAAGTCAGTACGCCACCGTTGATTTCACAATCGATATCGGTGTCGCCGTCATAGTCGTCGATACGCTCTTCAATGGTCTGCCACAGGCCATCGGCGAGGCGATGGAATTCGCTGTCGTTCATCTCTTATTCCTTTTGTCCGTCATGGCGGCAGTATAAAAGCTATCACTTTGAATAGAAACCGCGCCGCGCGGCCGTTTCTTTCCCGAGAAAGGTTTTCCATTACGCGGCGGCGTGCAAACTATTGCTTTTCAGGGTTCACCTGCGATGATAGAAAGCAGAATAAATGAACCACAGGCAATCAATAAATGAAGACGATGTTCCGTTCGCTGGCGCTGCTGTTAACGTTATTTAGCCTCTCAGGCTGCGGCCTTAAAGGCCCGCTTTACTTCCCGCCGCAGGACAATCAGGCGAAACCGGCTACCCCAGCGCAGCCGCAGACGCAGACGGTAACGCCGAACCGCAACGACCGTGGCGATAACGACGGCCCGACCCAGGTGATTTATTAGTAAACCGCGCCGCGTAACCGCGCAAACGGAGTAAAAAATGCAATTCTCTAAAATGCATGGCCTTGGTAACGACTTCATGGTCGTTGACGCGGTGACCCAAAACGTCTTTTTCTCACCTGAGCTGATCCGCCGTCTGGCGGACCGGCATCTGGGCGTCGGTTTCGATCAGTTGCTGATCGTCGAGCCGCCTTACGATCCGGATCTCGATTTTCACTACCGCATCTTTAATGCCGACGGCAGCGAAGTCTCGCAGTGCGGCAACGGCGCGCGCTGTTTTGCCCGCTTTGTTCGACTGAAAGGGCTGACCAACAAGCGGGACATCCGCGTCAGCACCGCCAATGGCCGCATGGTATTGAGCGTGGATGAAAACGACCTGGTGCGCGTTAACATGGGCGAGCCGGTATTCGATCCGGCGAAAGTGCCGTTTCGCGCCAACAAGGCAGAGAAAACCTATATCATGCGCGCCGCCGAGCAGACCATACTGTGCGGCGTAGTGTCGATGGGCAATCCACACTGCGTGATTCAGGTTGATGATGTGGCTACCGCGCCGGTGGAAACGCTGGGGCCGGTAATGGAGAGCCACGAGCGCTTTCCGGAGCGCGCCAACATCGGCTTTATGCAGGTACTGAATCAGGAACATATCCGGCTTCGCGTGTTCGAGCGCGGGGCGGGAGAAACCCAGGCCTGCGGCAGCGGCGCCTGCGGTGCGGTGGCGGTAGGGATCCAGCAGGGGCTGCTGGCCGAGCAGGTGCGCGTAGACCTGCCCGGCGGTCGCCTGGATATCGCCTGGAAAGGGCCGGGTCATCCGCTTTATATGACCGGGCCTGCAACTCATGTCTATGACGGGTTCATACATCTATGACTAATGCCGGGGAACAGCAGGCAAGCCTCGTGGAGCTGGATGACGAGGCGGTATGCGACTACCTGCTGAACAATCCTGACTTTTTTATCCGCAACGCCGCCACGGTTGAGCGAATGCGCGTGCCGCATCCGGTTCGTGGCACTGTCTCGCTGGTCGAATGGCATATGGCGCGCTCCCGCAACCATATCAGCATGCTGCAAGAGAATATGTCGCAGCTGATGACACAGGCGAGCGTCAATGAAGATCTTTTCAACAGCTTGCTGAAGCTGCAACGCAGACTGAGCGCGGCCGACAGCCTCCAGGATATGTTGACGCGCCTGCACAAGTGGGCGCGGGAAATGGGGCTTGCCGACGCCTGCGTGCGGCTCTTTCCGGACCGCTGGCGCATTGGCGCGCCTTCCGGTTTCACCCATCTCGCCCTGAGCCGCCAGGCTTTTGAGCCGGTGCGCATCCAGCGCCTGGGGCGCGACTATCATTACCTTGGGCAGTTGAATGGCCCGGAGCTGTTGGTGGTGTTGCCGCAGGCGCGAGCGGTCGGCTCGGTAGCGATGTCGCTGATGGGACGCGAAGACGATCTCGGCGTAGTGATTTTCAGCAGCCGGGATCCGCACCATTATCAGGAAGGGCAAGGCACGCAGCTGTTGGACGAGCTCTCGCTGATGCTGCCCGATTTGCTGGAGCGTTGGATTGAACGCGTATGATCGATTCCCCTTTGCAGGAGGCGGCAGACCGCTTTCTTCGCTATCTCAAGGTTGAACGCCAGCTCAGCCCGCATACGCTGCTGAACTATGGCCGCCAGCTTGCCGCGCTTATTCAGCTTGCCGGTGAAATGAAGCTGCAGAGCTGGCAGCAGTGCGACGCCGCCGCCGTGCGCTCCTTCGCCGTGCGCAGCCGCCGCGCCGGGCTGGAAGCGTCAAGCCTTGCTTTACGTCTCTCCGCGCTGCGCAGCTTTTTCGACTGGCTGGTCGGCCAGGGCGAGCTGCCCGCTAACCCGGCGAAAGGCATTTCTACCCCGAAAGCGCCGCGCCATCTGCCGAAAAATATTGATGTTGATGACGTTAACCGCTTGCTGGATATCGATATCAACGACCCGCTGGCGGTGCGCGATCGCGCCATGCTCGAGGTCATGTATGGTGCCGGGCTGCGTTTGTCGGAACTGGTGAATATCGACTGCAAACATCTCGACCTCGACAGCGGCGAGGTGTGGGTCACGGGCAAAGGGAGCAAAGAGCGTCGCCTGCCGATGGGGCGCAGCGCCGTGCAGTGGCTGGCGCACTGGCTTAACCTGCGTGAGCTGTTCGGCCCGGATGACGACGCGCTTTTTCTCTCAAAACTCGGCAAGCGTATTTCGGCGCGCAACGTTCAGAAACGCTTCGCCGAGTGGGGAATTCGCCAGGGGCTTAACAGCCATGTGCATCCCCATAAGCTGCGTCACTCGTTCGCAACCCACATGCTTGAATCAAGCGGCGACTTGCGTGCGGTGCAGGAGCTGCTTGGCCACGCGAACCTTTCCACCACGCAAATCTATACTCATCTTGATTTTCAACATCTGGCCTCGGTCTATGACGCCGCGCATCCGCGCGCCAAACGGGGGAAACCGTAATGCATTTTTATCGCCCTCTGGGCCCGATCGCCGCTCTGACGTTCGATCTTGACGATACGCTGTATGACAACCGCCCGGTAATCCGGCGCACTGAACAGGAAACGCTGGCGTTTATGCAGCGCTATCACCCCGGCCTGCGCGATTTTACCCTCGCCGATTTCCAGCGGGTGCGCACCGTCTTGCGTGAAAAAGACCCGGAAATTTATCACGATGTGACCGAGTGGCGCCGACGCGCCGTTGAGCAAGTGATGCTGGAGGCAGGGCTGTCGGCGCACGAAGCCGCTGAAGGCGCGCGGGAAGCGATGCTCAATTTCGCCGCCTGGCGCAGCCGCATCGACGTGCCGCAGGAAACGCACGATGCCTTGAAAAGGCTGGCGCAGAAATGGCCGCTGGTGGCTATCACCAATGGCAACGCCGAGCCGCATCTCTTTGGTCTTGGCGATTATTTCAAATTTGTGTTGCGCGCAGGTCCGCATGGTCGTTCCAAACCCTATAGCGACATGTATCACCTGGCGGCGCAAAAGCTTGGCGTTACGCCGCGTGAAATCCTGCACGTGGGGGATGACCTTACCACCGATATCGCCGGGGCGATTCGCTCAGGCGCGCAGGCGTGCTGGATAAACCTGCTGGATGGCGACCTGATGCAGATAGAAGACAGCCGTTTGCTACCGCATCTGGAGATTTCGCAGTTGGCATCCCTGACCTCGCTGATATAATCGTCACAACTCTGTATATAATTCCAGGTCTGTATCCCCTGAATCCTTACCTCAGTCGCTGTGCTGAGCGCGTCAAAGATTCAGGGCATACCCTGCTTATCCTTACCCGGCGGTGCCAATGGACGTTTCTTACCTGCTCGACAGCCTTAATGATAAACAGCGCGAAGCCGTAGCCGCGCCGCGCAGCAATATGCTGGTGCTGGCGGGCGCGGGCAGCGGCAAAACCCGCGTACTGGTGCACCGCATCGCCTGGCTGCTGACGGTTGAGAACAGTTCGCCTTACTCCATTATGGCGGTGACCTTCACCAACAAAGCGGCGGCGGAAATGCGCCACCGCATTGGGCAACTGATGGGCACCAGCCAGGGGGGCATGTGGGTCGGCACCTTCCACGGTCTGGCGCACCGTCTGCTGCGCGCGCACCATATGGATGCCGGTCTGCCGCAGGATTTCCAGATCCTCGACAGCGAAGATCAGCTGCGCCTGCTCAAGCGCCTCATCAAAGCGATGAATCTGGATGACAAGCAGTGGCCGCCGCGCCAGGCGATGTGGTACATCAACGGCAAAAAAGACGACGGCCTGCGCCCGCACCATATCCAGAGTTACGGCAACCCGGTAGAGCAGACCTGGCAGAAGATATATCAGGCTTATCAGGAAGCGTGCGACCGCGCGGGCCTGGTGGATTTTGCCGAGCTGCTGCTGCGCGCCCACGAGCTGTGGCTCAACAAGCCGCATATCCTGAACCACTACCGCGAGCGCTTCACCAACATTCTGGTGGACGAATTCCAGGATACCAACAGCATTCAGTACGCCTGGATCCGCATGCTGGCGGGCGAGACCGGCAAAGTGATGATCGTCGGCGATGACGACCAGTCGATATATGGCTGGCGCGGCGCGCAAGTGGAAAACATCCAGCGCTTCCTGAACGATTTCCCGGGCGCGGAGACGATTCGCCTCGAGCAAAACTACCGCTCCACCAACAACATTCTGAATGCCGCCAACGCCCTGATTGCTAACAACGCCGGGCGCCTGGGGAAAGAGCTCTGGACCGACGGCAGCGACGGGGAGCCTATCTCCCTCTACTGCGCCTTTAACGAGCTCGACGAAGCGCGGTTTGTGGTTAACCGCATCAAAGTCTGGCAAGAAAACGGCGGCGCTTTGCAGGATTGCGCCATCCTCTATCGCAGCAACGCCCAGTCGCGCGTGCTGGAAGAGGCGTTATTGCAGGCCAGCATGCCGTACCGCATCTATGGCGGCATGCGATTCTTCGAGCGTCAGGAAATCAAAGACGCGCTCTCTTATCTGCGTTTGATGGTGAACCGTAATGACGACGCGGCGTTTGAGCGCGTGGTGAATACGCCGACCCGCGGCATTGGCGACCGCACGCTGGACGTGGTGCGTCAGGCGTCGCGCGACCGTCAGGTTACCCTCTGGCAGGCCTGCCGCGAACTGTTGCAGGAAAGGGCGCTCGCAGGCCGCGCCGCCAGCGCTTTGCAGCGTTTCCTTGAGCTTATCGACGCGCTGTCGCATGAAACCGCCGACATGCCGCTGCATGTACAGACCGACCGGGTGATTAAAGATTCCGGCCTTTGGTTGATGTACGAGCAGGAAAAAGGCGAGAAGGGCCAGACGCGTATTGAAAACTTAGAAGAGCTGGTAACGGCGACGCGCCAGTTCAGCTATCAGGATGAAGATGAAGACTTGATGCCGCTGCAGGCGTTTCTCTCTCACGCCGCGCTGGAAGCGGGCGAGGGGCAGGCGGATGCGTGGCAGGATGCGGTGCAGCTGATGACGCTGCACTCCGCGAAAGGGCTGGAGTTTCCGCAGGTCTTTATCGTCGGCATGGAAGAGGGGATGTTCCCAAGCCAGATGGCGCTGGATGAGGGCGGACGGCTGGAAGAAGAGCGCCGCCTCGCCTACGTGGGCGTCACGCGCGCGATGCAAAAACTCACCTTAACCTATGCCGAAACGCGCCGCCTCTATGGCAAAGAGGCTTACCATCGTCCTTCGCGCTTCATCGCCGAGCTGCCGGAAAACTGCGTGGAGGAGGTGCGTCTGCGCGCCAGCATCAGCCGTCCGGTCAGCCACAAACAGCTGGGCGCGCCGATAGCGGAAAACGACTCCGGCTACAAGCTCGGTCAGCGCGTACGCCATCCGAAATTCGGCGAAGGCACTATCGTTAATCTGGAAGGCAGCGGCGAACACAGCCGCCTGCAGGTGGCGTTCAATGGCCAGGGGATTAAATGGCTGGTGGCCGCTTACGCCCGGCTTGAGACGGTTTAACCCTTCTGACGATGCTTAACGGGCGCGCAGAGCCGCGCCCACGCCATTTTTTTGTCACACCTTATTGCCATAATGCTGGCAGAGCTCCCCGCTTCGGAATTATCTCTTTGAAAAAGGAGATTATTTCTTAGCGAAACGCGTACCTGGCTGCTAAAACTAAAGTATGGCGGCAGGCAAAACAGGCCTGCGGCGGGAAAGTTGACGAGGCGAGCGTCAGACGCCAGCGCCTGCGTCGTTATTACCGCCAATAAGTGAAGTGGTCTATCTTAAGTGCGCGTGTTGACGCCTAATTTTCGCTGGCGTAACATGCGCCCACGATTACGCTAAGAGGACATTCGCCTTGGACACACCCAGTAGATGCTGGCTCAAAAACCTGTCAAACAGGCACAACTCCTAAGGCTATCCTCTCACGCTGATGGCCTTAGTGGTTGTCGGCGACCGCATTTTACCCCGTCGCGCTGAGTCAGACTGTTTAAGGGTCTGAAACCCATATTGTTTCTGTGTGCCAACCGAACTGTCCGAGATTTTTTGTATTGGGAGTCCCGGTCATGCTGAGCGCATTTCAACTGGAAAATAACCGCCTGTCTCGCCTTGAAGTGGACGAGGCCGCCCCTCTGACGAATTCCATCTGGGTTGATCTGGTGGAGCCGGAAGAGAACGAGCGACAGCGCGTGCAAACGGAACTTGGCCAGAGCCTGGCAACACGCCCGGAGCTGGAGGATATCGAAGCTTCCGCCCGCTTCTTTGAAGATGAAGACGGGCTGCACATTCACTCCTTTTTCTTCTATGAAGATGCGGAAGACCATGGCGGCAACTCCACCGTGGCGTTCACCATCCGTAACGGGCGGCTCTTTACGCTGCGCGAGCGCGAGCTGCCGGCGTTTCGTCTCTATCGTATGCGCGCTCGTAACCAGTCGATGATGGACGGCAACGCCTATGAGCTGCTGCTCGATCTCTTCGAAACCAAAATCGAACAGCTGGCGGATGAAATTGAGAACATCTACAGCGATCTGGAAGAGCTGAGCCGTGTGATTATGGAAGGGCAGCAGGGCGACGAATATGACGAGGCGCTCTCCACTCTGGCTGAATTAGAAGATACCGGCTGGAAAGTGCGCCTGTGCCTGATGGATACCCAGCGCGCGCTCAACTTCCTGGTGCGCAAGGCGCGTCTGCCGGGCGGGCAACTGGAGCAGGCGCGGGAAATTCTGCGCGATATCGAATCCCTGCTGCCGCACAACGAATCGCTGTTCCAGAAGGTCAACTTCCTGATGCAGGCGGCGATGGGCTTTATCAACATCGAGCAGAACCGCATCATCAAAATCTTCTCGGTGGTTTCCGTGGTTTTCCTGCCGCCGACGCTGGTGGCCTCCAGTTACGGCATGAACTTCGAATTTATGCCGGAGCTGAAATGGAGCTTCGGTTACCCGGCAGCGATTATCTTTATGATCCTCGCAGGCCTGGCGCCCTATCTTTACTTCAAACGCCGCAACTGGCTGTAATAAAAAAGGAACCTCAGGGTTCCTTTTTTTATCATGGCTTACAGCGCGTCGACGCCCGCCACGGCGGCTTCCCGCTGCCATTGCAGCATCACCTCGTAATCGTCGCGCCCGATTGGGCTGAAGCCCTGAATCAGCGCGGCGGCGCAGGTTGCATGCAGCGCCGGTTCGCTGACAAGCTGCTGTAACGCGGCGCGTAACGCCGAAAGGGTGTCGGCTGGGGTATCACGCGAAGTGATAAGCGGCAGCCCCGGCGCCAGCGGCGTCTCTTCAATCAGCGTCAGCCCGGCCAGCAGCGCGGGCTGATACCGCTGAAGCAGCGCAAACGTCACGCAATCAATTGCCGTAATATCCGCCTGCTTTTGCTGTAACGCCTGCAGCGACTCCCGGTGGCCGCCGCTAAACGTCACGTCGCGGAAAAAGCGCGACGGCGAACCCAGTTGCGAGACCATCTTACGCAGCACGTTATAGCCGGAGTGGGAATCAATGGCGTTGCAGACCGCCGCTCTGTCCTGGAAATCCGCCAGCGTTTTGCCTTTATCGCCAGCCCGCGCGACTAAAAAGCTGCGGTAGAACGGCCCCTTGCAGCCTGGCGCGGAATAATGAAAGCAGCCAACGGTCTGCACATCGGGCAACTGGGTGGTAAGCGGGTAGCCGCAGGTCTGGCTTAACAGCAGATCATCGTCACGCCAGTGCTCGGGCAGAGGCGAAGGGCGAACAAAAACGCACTCCGCCGTCACGCCATGGTTTATCAAAAGCGGACGCAGCGCGGCCCACAGCGCATCGGTAGTGGGGGGATGAATGTCATACATTGGCAGCGCCACGCGTTTAGTCATCGTGTTTCGATACTCTGTCAGCCGCAAAAGAGGTGGGATGCGCCGTCACGTCAACCGCCGCGAAAAGAAAACGGCGCAGCCATTCACGGTACCCCTGCACCACGAACCCGCGGTTGCGCTGCTGATATTCCTCCCGGTAAAGCGCATAAACTTTACGCAGCCCATACCAGGGCAGGCCGGGCAGATCGTGATGTACTGAATGATAGTTCAGATTTAAGAACAGCAATCGCCAGGGCCAGGCGGCCTCGTTGATGACCGAGCGGGCCAGCGGCTCGTCATCGGCACGGTGCTCCAGAAACGAACGCACTTTCGTGATGCCCAATGCCGGATAGCTGACGGCGAGCAGGAACCAGACGATGGAAAACCCGCACGCCTGAAGCCAGGCGAAGAGCAGGGCGAGCAGCGCGCCGTGGGTGAGCCACATCGCTATGTTACGGCCGTCACGCTTGCGGAACGCCTGCGTCATGGTCGCCAGCGTGCCGATAATATCGAGCAATGGCGCCAGCAGCACTCTTCCTGCAAAGGTGTTGCGCAGCACAATTACGCGCCGCTGCCAGCGTGGAAAACGCCGCCAGCGCTCGGCGGAAAAGTAGTACGTTTCCGGGTCTTCATCCGGCAGCGTAAGCTGGTGGTTACGATGATGGGCCAGGTGCGAATCGCGATAAAGCCCATAGGGGTACCAGACCGCCAGCGGCAGCGTGCCGAAGAGTTGGTTCAGCCATGGGTAACGCGTCGGGTGACCATGAATCAGCTCGTGCTGCAGCGACATATACCAGGCGGTGAAAAGAATAAGCAGCAGCGTGGCGGGCCACAGGCCGAGCGTTTGCCAGCAGGCCAGCACGCCGAACCAGCCGCCGTAGATAGTGATAATCAGCAGCCAGGTCGGCAGCTCGCTGCGCCAGATCCACGAGCGGGCAAGCTGGCGAATCGCTTCGCGCTGCTGGTTATGCAAATAAGCGGCGGATTTCTGGCTCATGCTGAACGTCCCTGGGAATCATGCAGTATTCCCGGAAGATGCGAGCGCGCGCCTGAAATAACAAACAATTAAAACGCGTTAGCTTTGCAGGAAAGCGGCAATAGCGGACCCGGCCTGCGCGCAAGCCGGGTGAAGAGGTTAAGCGTTGCGCGTACGGCGTTGGGTATAGACCGCGTCCATCACGAAGATGGCCAGCGCCAGCCAGATAAAGCCAAAGGTGACCATCTTATCCGGCCCCGGCACCTCGCCATAGAAAAGCACCGCCAGCAAGAACATCAGCGTTGGGCCAATGTACTGGAAAAAGCCGAGCGTTGAGAGACGCAGGCGGGTGGCGGCTGCGGTAAAGCAGAGCAGAGGGATAGTCGTTACCACGCCCGCCGCCATCAGCAGCAGATTGAGCGTCCAGGGGTTATTGCCCATATGGCTTGTCGCGCTGTCGGCAAAACCGAAAAGATAAATCGCGGCGACCGGCAGTAGCCATAACGTCTCCATCAGCATGCCGGTCTGCGCGTCCACCGCGATTTTCTTTCGCACCAGACCGTAAAAGGCGAAGCTGAAAGCAAGACCAAGGGCGATGACGGGCAGCGAGCCGAAAGTCCACAGCTGCACCAGCACGCCGCACGCCGCCAGCAGCACCGCCAGCCACTGCATGCGGCGAAAGCGCTCGCCGAGAAACACCATGCCCAGCAGAATATTGACCAGCGGATTGATGAAGTAGCCGAGGCTCGCCTCCAGCAGATGGTGGTTATTCACCGACCAGATAAACAGCAGCCAGTTGCCGCCCACCAGCACCGCGCTCAGGGCGAGCGCAATCACTTTTTTCGGCGTGCTGAATAGCTTTTTCACGCTGCTCCACTGACGGCTTAAGGAGATCAGCGCCACCATGAAGAAAAACGACCAGATGACGCGATGAGTCAGAATTTCATCCGCAGGAACGTAATAGATAAGCTTGAAATAGGCGGGCGCAATGCCCCAGATAAAATAAGCAGCCAGCGCGAAAAGCACACCCTGCCGCGTTTGTTTAGCATCCATCAGAAAAGCTCTTTGCAGAAAAGTGGGCGCAGTTTAGCAGTATCGTTCTCAGCCCACCATGTAAGTCGCGGTGGCGCTGGCGATGTAAACCTGTTCTTCGTTATGGAGTTCCACGCGCGCGACAGCCACTTTGTTTCCGGCGCGCAGCAAACTGCTGGTGGCGGTGAAGCGCTGCCCGCGGCCCGGGCGTAAGTAATCCACCCGCAGGTCGATAGTGCCCATGCGCGAAAGACGCTGGCGCAGCTCTTCTTCGCTGATGGATTCATGCCGCGTCAAGGTGCTGCCCACGCAGACCAGTCCCGCCGCCACGTCCAGCGCAGAAGCGATTACGCCGCCGTGCAAAATGCTCTGTGCCCAGTTGCCGACCATCATCGGCTGGTTATTAAAAGAGAGTTGAGCGAAGGCCTTCTCGTAGCGCTCCAGCTCCAGACCCAGCGCGCGGTTAAAAGGCATGTGATAAACAAAAATCTCGCCGACCAGCTGTAAGGCGGCATCCGGCGTCAGCATTGTGGCGGACATGGTTCGTTTCCCGATCCAACGTTATGGTTATTCGAATGTTGATTTTATGCTTCGTAATTGTGGCGTTCAACTTTAAGACAGGGGGACTATCGGTAGAAAAATAAACCGCTAGAATGGCAGGCGGCAAAATAATTCATAACGACGATAGTCCAGGAGAACATGGCCCATGCGCAAGACTCTGGGTTTGTTGGCGGCAGCGAGCCTGCTGCCCTGCACAGCATTTAGCCAGGAAGCTACGATTAAAGAAGTCCATGACGCGCCCGCCGTGCGCGGCAGCATCATCGCTAACCTGCTTCAGGAGCACGATAACCCTTTCACGCTTTATCCGTACGAGAGCAATTATCTGCTCTATACGGTAACGGACGATCTGAATAAAGAGGCGATCCAGTCCTATAACTGGTCTGATAATGCACGTAAGGATGAGGTGAAGTTCCAGATAAGCCTCGCCTTCCCGCTCTGGCGCGGTATTCTGGGCGAGAATTCAGTGCTTGGCGCCTCTTACACACAGCGCTCCTGGTGGCAGCTTTCCAATAGCGGCGAATCCTCTCCGTTTCGTGAAACGAACTATGAACCGCAGCTGTTTCTTGGCTTTGCCACCGATTACAGCCTCGGCGGCTGGACGCTGCGCGACGTAGAAGTGGGTTATAATCACCATTCTAACGGTCGTTCGGATCCGACCTCCCGCAGCTGGAACCGTGCTTACGCCCGCCTCATGGCGCAAAACGGCAACTGGCTGGTGGAAGCGAAGCCCTGGTATGTGCTGGGCAATACCGACGATAACCCGGATATCACCAAATACATGGGCTATTACCAGCTCAAAGTGGGTTATCAGTGGGGCGAGGCTATCTGGAGCCTGAAGGGCCAGTACAACTGGAACACAGGCTATGGCGGCGCCGAGCTGGGCTTTAGCTACCCGGTGACGAAGCATGTTCGTCTGTATACTCAGCTTTACAGCGGTTACGGAGAATCGTTAATCGATTACAACTTTAACCAGACTCGCTTTGGCTTTGGGGTTATGCTTAACGATCTTTTCTAAAGCATTGCAGTTTCCGACGCAGGCGCTGAAAATAGCGCCTGTTTTCTTTTCAGCAGGTGGAGTGAGCGTGGCGCAGGCGGAAGTTTATAATCAGGAATCGCTGGCGAAGCAGGTTTTACAAGAAACCTTCGGCTATCAGCAGTTTCGCCCGGGCCAGGAAACCATCATCAACACGGTGCTGGAAGGTCGCGATTGTCTGGTAGTGATGCCCACAGGCGGCGGTAAATCGCTGTGCTATCAGATCCCCGCGCTGGTGAAAGAGGGGCTGACCGTCGTCGTCTCTCCGCTTATCTCCCTGATGAAAGACCAGGTCGACCAACTGCTCGCCAACGGCGTGGCGGCCGCCTGTCTTAACTCAACCCAAAGCCGCGATCAGCAGCTTGAGGTTATCGCCGGCTGTCGTACCGGCCAGGTTCGCCTGCTTTATATCGCGCCAGAGCGGCTGATGATGGATAACTTCATCGACCAGATTAGCCGCTGGCCGCTCTCCATGATTGCCGTGGATGAAGCGCACTGTATTTCCCAGTGGGGGCACGATTTCCGCCCGGAATACGCGACGCTGGGCCAGTTGCGCCAGCATCTGCCGCAGGTGCCGTTTATCGCCCTGACCGCCACGGCTGACGACACCACGCGCCTTGATATTGTGCGTCTGCTCGGCCTGCAGGACCCGCTGATTCAAATCAGCAGCTTCGACCGGCCGAATATCCGCTACATGCTGATGGAGAAATTCAAGCCGCTCGACCAGCTCATGCGCTACGTGCAGGAGCAGCGAGGCAAGTCAGGCATTATCTACTGCAACAGCCGCGCGAAGGTGGAAGATACCGCTGCGCGCCTGCAAAGCAAAGGCATCAGCGCAGGGGCGTACCACGCCGGCCTGGAGCCGCAGGTTCGCGCCGAGGTGCAGGAGAAATTCCAGCGCGACGATTTGCAAATCGTGGTGGCGACGGTCGCGTTCGGTATGGGCATCAACAAGCCCAACGTGCGCTTTGTGGTGCACTTCGACATTCCGCGCAATATCGAATCTTATTATCAGGAAACCGGGCGCGCCGGGCGCGACGGCTTGCCCGCCGAAGCGATGCTGTTTTACGACCCGGCGGACATGGCCTGGCTGCGCAAATGCCTTGAAGAAAAACAGCCCGGGCAGTTGCAGGATATTGAGCGCCATAAGCTCAACGCCATGGGCGCCTTCGCCGAAGCGCAAACCTGCCGTCGTCTGGTGCTGCTTAACTATTTCGGCGAAGGGCGCCAGCAGCCCTGCGGCAACTGTGATATCTGCCTCGACCCGCCGCGCCGTTACGATGGCCTGCTGGACGCGCAAAAGGCGCTCTCGACGATTGCGCGCGTTAACCAGCGCTTCGGTATGGGTTATGTGGTGGAAGTGCTGCGCGGGGCGAACAACCAGCGCATTCGCGAACTGGGGCACGACAAGCTGAAGGTGTACGGCATTGGCCGCGATCAGAGCCATGAGCATTGGGTCAGCGTTATCCGCCAGCTTATTCACCTGGGCGTGGTGACGCAAAACATCGCCGCGCACTCCGCGCTGCAACTTACCGAAGCGGCGCGTCCGTTTCTGCGCGGCGAAGCGCCGCTGATGCTGGCGGTGCCGCGTGTCGCCGCCCTTAAACCGCGCGTGGCGCAGAAATCTTACGGCGGCAACTATGACCGCAAGCTGTTCGCTAAACTGCGCAAGCTGCGTAAAGCCATCGCCGATGAAGAGAATATTCCGCCTTACGTGGTGTTCAACGACGCCACGCTGATAGAAATGGCGGAGCAGATGCCGCTTAGCCCTGGCGAAATGCTGGGCATCAACGGCGTGGGCACCCGCAAGCTGGAGCGTTTTGGCCGCGAATTTATGGCGCTTATCCGCAGCCATGTCGACGGCGACGATGAGTAATCGTCAATAGCCACGCCTGCCTGAACGTGGCAGGATAATTCTTCTGCGAATTTTCTCACGAGTACTTTCTTATGCTGATGCTTTTTCTGACCGTGGCGCTGGTGCACCTGGTGGCGCTGATGAGCCCCGGTCCCGATTTCTTCTTTGTTTCGCAAACGGCGGTCAGCCGCTCCCGCAAGGAAGCGATGATGGGCGTGCTCGGCATTACTTTCGGCGTCATGATCTGGGCGGGCGTGGCGCTGCTCGGCCTGCACTTGATCCTCGAAAAAATGGCCTGGCTGCATACCGCGATTATGGTGGGCGGCGGGCTTTATCTCTGCTGGATGGGCTACCAGATGCTGCGCGGCGCGCTGAAGAAGGGCGAGCCTTCCACGGAGACGCCGGAGGTTGAGCTGGCGCGCGGCGGCCGCAGTTTTGTGAAAGGCTTACTGACCAATCTGGCGAACCCGAAAGCGATTATTTATTTCGGCAGCGTCTTCTCGCTGTTTGTCGGCGACAGCGTGGGTTCGCATGAGCGGATGGGGATTTTCGTGCTGATAGCGCTGGAAACGTTCGCATGGTTCGCTGTCGTGGCAAGCCTCTTCGCATTGCCCGCCATGCGCCGCGGTTATCAAAGACTGGCGAAGTGGATAGACGGCATGGCCGGCGCGCTCTTCGCCGGCTTCGGCATCCACCTGATTATCTCCCGCTAATTACGCCTGGCGCGCGGCGGCAAGCAGCGCGCCCACCAGCATAAACAGCGAGCCGAACAGGCGATTCAGGGCCTTCATCTGGCGAGGCCCTTTGATCCACAGCGCGATGCGCGTCGCAAGGGTCGCATAACCAATCATCACCACGATATCCACCACCACGGTTGTTACGCCGAGGATCAGATACTGCATCGCCTGCGGCTGATGCGGCGCGATAAACTGCGGAAAAAGCGCGGCGAGAAAAACGATGCTCTTCGGGTTGGTGAGATTCACAAAGACCGCGCGCTTAAACAGACGGCGGCGCGGCTGGCTTTGCGCGACGGCGTTTAAGTCGATGGCGCCGGCGGCGCGCCACTGCTGGATGCCAAGCCAGATAAGATAGGCCGCACCCGCCCACTTTAAGATCTCAAAAGCCAGCAGTGAGCGTGAGAACAGCGCGCCTAAACCCACGCCCACCAGCACGATATGAATCGCCAGGCCGAGCTGTAGCCCGGTGATGGACGCCGCCGCGCCGCGGTAGCCGTGGCTGATGGCGGTGCTCATGGTATTAATCGCTCCGGAACCCGGCGAAAGGCTTAAAATCAGCGTGGTAAGAAGATAGGTAAACCACCATTCTAAGGTCATGTGAAATTCCCTGGCTGCGCACTTTTATGCCACAATACGCTAATGTAGAGGGTTGTGCTACGAGTCACAAAAAAAGCATTTTTTGGCGTTCGCACAGGGCAGGCAACCGATGCATAAGCACAAAAACGGATGGTTCAGGCGGGAAAACGCCTTTGCGGCCTTCACGATGGGGCCGCTTACGGATTTCTGGCAGCAGCGCGAAGAAGATGAATTTATGGGCGTGGACGACGTGCCGGTGCGCTTCGTTCGGTTTTGCGCCCCCGGCAATGACCGGGTCATCGTCGTCTGTCCGGGCCGCATCGAAAGCTATGTAAAGTATGCCGAACTGGCTTACGATCTCTTCTACTGCGGGTTCGATGTGTTAATCATCGACCACCGCGGGCAGGGGCGCTCCGGCCGACTGCTGGAAGATACGCACCGCGGACATGTGGTGAATTTCAGCGATTATGTCGACGATCTGGAGCGGTTCTGGCAACAGGAAGTGGCGACCGGGCCGTGGCGTAAGCGCTACGTGCTGGCGCATTCGATGGGCGGCGCTATTACCACGCTGTTTTTACAGCGCCAGCCGCAGGCGTTTGATGCCGTGGCGCTCTGCGCGCCGATGTTCGGCATTACTATCCGCCTGCCGGACTGGATGCTGCGCTCGATACTGGACTGGGCCGAAGGCTACCCGAAACTGCGCGATGGCTACGCTATCGGCACCGGGCGCTGGCGCGCATTGCCCTTTAGCCTCAACGTGCTGACGCACAGTCCGGAGCGTTATCGCCGTAACCTGCGTTTTTATGCCGACGACCCGGACTTACGGGTGGGCGGACCGACGTATCACTGGGTGCGGGAAGGCATCCTTGCAGGAGAACAGGTGCTGGCAGGGGCCACTGCCGTCACTACGCCGCTATTGTTACTCCAGGCGGAAGCGGAAAGAGTGGTGGATAACCGCGCTCACGATCGCTTCTGCGAACTTCGCGCTGCGGCGGGCCATCCCTGTTGGGGGGATAAACCTTACGTCATAAAAGGCGCGTACCATGAGATCCTGTTTGAAAAGGACAGCATGCGCGCCGAAGCCCTGACTGCCATCGTTGATTTTTTCGATGCGCATAACTGATTACCGCGGCCAGCCTTCTTGTCGCTTTACCTGAGGTTAAATTCATCCTATGTACCATGTTGTCGCGTCTGACTTAGACGGCACATTACTTTCTCCGGACCACACGCTTTCCCCTTACGCCAAAGAGACGCTCAGGCTGCTGACCGCCCGGGGCATACACTTCGTTTTCGCCACGGGCCGCCATCATGTTGATGTGGGACAAATCCGCGACGGGCTTGAGATCAAGGCGTATATGATCACCTCTAACGGCGCCCGAGTGCATGATACTGACGGCAATCTGGTCTTCGCCCATAACCTCGACGCGGATATCGCCGCCGATCTGTTTGGCGTGATGCACAACAACCCCGACATCATCACCAACGTCTACCGCGATGATGAGTGGTTTATGAACCGTCACCGCCCGGACGAGATGAAGTATTTCAAAGAGGCGGTGTTTAATTATTCGCTGTATGAACCGGGCCTGCTGGAGCCGCAGGGGGTGAGCAAAGTTTTCTTCACCTGCGATGTGCATGAAAAGCTGCTGCCGCTGGAGCAGGCGATTAACGCTCGCTGGGGCGACCGCGTTAACGTCAGCTTCTCCACGCTGACCTGTCTGGAGGTGATGGCAGGCGGCGTATCAAAAGGGCATGCGCTGGAGGCGGTGTCGAAAGCAATGGGCTACAGCCTCAAATCGTGCATCGCCTTCGGCGACGGCATGAACGACGCGGAAATGCTCTCTATGGCCGGCAAGGGTTGCATCATGGGCAACGCGCATCAGCGCCTGAAAGATCTGCTGCCCGAACTGGAAGTCATCGGCACTAACGGCGACAACGCGGTGCCGCGCTATCTGCGTAAGCTTTTCCTCGACTAACGGGCACGGTAACGAGTGGTTGCATTGTGACCACTCGTCAACCAAATAGTGCAACTTTTCGCCAGGACCTTCGCTACAATTGCGCTCTCTTTTTTTGTGGGACGGGTGCTATGGCGTTACTGATTATCACCACCATTCTGTGGGCTTTCTCTTTTAGCCTGATTGGCGAATATCTGGCAGGGCATGTCGACAGCACCTTTTCCGTGCTGATGCGCGTGGGGCTGGCGGCGCTGGTCTTTCTGCCGTTTCTGCGCACCCGCGGTCAGAGCATAAAAACGCTCAGCCTTTATATGCTGGTGGGCGCGTTGCAGCTTGGCGTGATGTATTTGTTCAGCTTTCGCGCTTACCTTTACCTCACCGTGTCGGAATTTCTGCTGTTTACAGTGTTCACGCCGCTCTATATCACGATGATTTACGACTTACTGAGTAAGCGCCCGCTTCGCTGGGGCTACGCTCTGAGCGCATTGCTTGCGGTCGTAGGCGCCGCGATTATTCGCTACGACAAAGTCAGCGATCACTTCTGGACCGGACTGCTGCTGGTGCAGCTGGCGAACATCAGCTTCGCCATCGGTATGGTGGGGTATAAGCGGCTGATGGAGACGCGACCAATGCCGCAGCACACCGCCTTTTCCTGGTTCTATCTGGGGGCGTTTCTGGTGGCGGCCGTCGCCTGGTTTACCATAGGCAACCCGCAGAAGCTGCCCACCACGACGTTGCAATGGGGCATTCTGGTATGGCTTGGCGTGGCGGCGTCAGGGTTGGGCTATTTTATGTGGAACTACGGCGCCACGCAGGTTGATGCGGGCACGCTCGGCATTATGAATAACGTTCACGTCCCGGCCGGGCTGCTGGTTAACCTCGCCATCTGGCAGGAGCAGCCCCACTGGCCGAGTTTTATTATTGGGGGTACGGTAATAATGGCCTCGCTGTGGGTCCATCGACGCTGGGTCGCTCCGCGCTCTTCACAAACGGCAGATGATCGCAGGCGTGCTGACGCGCCGAGCGAATAAACGCCTCCGTTACCGGCTGACGCTGTTCGCCGTCGCGCACTGCGGCGTACAGCCGGCTCCATAAGCCTTCGCCCAGGGTTTTGGTCACCACCAGGCCCTGGCGCTCAAAACTCTCCACCACCCAGTGCGGCAACGCGGCGATGCCCATGCGTGCCGACACCATCTGAATCAGCAGCAGCGTGTTATCCACGCTCTTGAGCGAAGGGCTGACGCCTGCCGGTTGCAGAAAATGCCGCCATACGTCCAGGCGACTGCGCTGCACCGGATAAATCAGCAGCGTCTCCCCGGAAAAATCTTCCGGCGCGATGCGGGTTTTGGCGGCAAGCGGGTGATCGGTCGCCAGCACCAGGCGCACTTCAAAGTCAAACATCGGCGAATAGTGCAGACCGCTGCGCGGCAGAATGTCGGAAGTCAGCACCAGGTCCAGTTCGCTCTGTTGCAGCGCAGGCTGCGGGTCGAACGTCACGCCCGATTTAAAATCCATCTCCACCTGCGGCCACTGGCGGCGGAAATTCTCAAGCGCTGGCGTCAGCCACTGGATACAGCTGTGGCACTCGATAGCGATGCGAAGCTTCGTCTGCTGAGGCTCGTTGCACGCCTGCAGCGCCCGGCCAATCTGCGGCAGAACCTGTTCGGCCAGCTGCAGCAGGATTTCGCCCTGCGGCGTAAAGCGCAGCGGCTGGCTTTTACGCACAAACAGCCGAAAACCGAGCCGCTGTTCAAGATCGCTGAACTGATGAGAGAGGGCGGATTGCGTCTGATGCAGCGAGGCCGCCGCCGCTGCCAGAGAGCCGCAATTTCGCAGCGCCTGGAGCGTTCGCAGGTGTTTAATTTCGATCATGAAAGTCCTTCACTTCGCCATGAGGAATTTGCGCTTGAGGAATATACAGTACCTGCGGATTATGGATGTGTAAACATCTGGACGTCCAAACTCGTCATAATTCGACTTGCAGATGCGTTGGCTTTCCTCGCTCGCCCCAGTCATTTACTGGAGTAAGCTCCTGGGAACTCGCTGCGTCGCCGCCTTTCTGCAAGCCGACTTATTTAGAGTTAGCCCCTTCGGGGGCAAATCCGAAATACATACGGATTAACGAATAAGACGAACAGATTCATTTTCTGAAATTCGCGACTAAGCGGATCCATCTTCAAGAGAGGCAGAACATCATGACTATCCATAACCACACCCTCGGATTCCCTCGCGTCGGCCTGCGTCGCGAACTGAAAAAAGCGCAAGAAAGCTACTGGGCGGGCAATTCCAGCCGCGAAGAATTACTGGCGGTGGGCCGCGAGCTGCGCGCACGCCACTGGGAACAACAAAAGGCGGCGGGCATTGATTTGCTGCCGGTGGGCGACTTCGCCTGGTACGACCATGTTCTGACCACCAGCCTGCTGCTCGGCAATGTGCCGGCTCGTCATCAGAACGCGGACGGCTCGGTGGATATCGACACCCTGTTCCGTATTGGCCGCGGCCGCGCGCCAACCGGCGAACCTGCCGCCGCCGCGGAAATGACCAAGTGGTTTAATACCAACTATCACTACATGGTGCCGGAGTTCACGAAAGGCCAGCAGTTTAAACTGACCTGGACGCAGCTGATTGAGGAAGTGGACGAAGCGCTGGCGCTGGGCCACCACGTGAAGCCTGTACTGCTCGGTCCGGTTACTTACCTGTGGCTGGGTAAAGTGAAAGGCGAACCGTTCGACCGTCTTTCGCTTCTGAACGACATCCTGCCGGTTTATCAGCAGGTGCTGGCGGAACTGGCGAAACGCGGCATTCAGTGGGTGCAGATTGACGAACCGGCGCTGGTGCTGGAGCTGCCGCAGGCGTGGCTGGATGCGTTCAAACCGGCTTATGAAGCGCTTGCCGGCCAGATCAAACTGCTGCTGACCACTTACTTTGAAGGCGTGTCGGAAAACCTGGACACTATCGCCGCGCTGCCGGTGCAGGGGCTGCACGTGGACCTGGTTCACGGCAAAGATGACGTTAACGAACTGCATCGCCGTCTGCCTGCCGAATGGCTGCTTTCCGCAGGGGTTGTGAATGGCCGTAACGTCTGGCGCGCGGATCTTGCAGAAAAATATGCACAGCTTAAGGATCTGGCAGGCAAGCGCGAGCTGTGGATCGGATCGTCCTGCTCGCTGCTGCACAGCCCTATCGATCTGAGCGTGGAAACCCGTCTGGATGATGAGGTGAAAAGCTGGTTCGCCTTCGCGCTGCAAAAATGCCAGGAGCTGGCGCTGCTGCGCGACGCGCTGAACAGTGGCGATACCGCGAAAATCGACCAGTGGAGCGCGCCGATTCAGGCACGTCGCCACTCGGCGCGGGTGCATAACGCCGCCGTAGGCAAACGCCTTGCCGCCATCACCGCGCAGGACAGCCAGCGCGCTCATGCTTATCCGGTTCGCGCCGAAGCCCAGCGCGCCCGCTTTAAGCTGCCCGCCTGGCCGACCACCACCATTGGCTCCTTCCCGCAAACTACCGAAATCCGCGGCCTGCGCCTGGATTTCAAAAAGGGGAACCTGGATGCTAATCACTACCGCACCGGCATTGCGGAGCATATCAAGCAGGCGATTGTCGAGCAGGAGCGCCTGGGGCTGGACGTGCTGGTGCATGGCGAGGCTGAGCGCAACGACATGGTGGAATATTTCGGCGAGCATCTGGATGGCTTCGTCTTCACGCAAAACGGTTGGGTGCAGAGCTATGGCTCCCGCTGCGTGAAGCCGCCGGTAGTGATTGGCGATGTGAGCCGCCCGGAGCCGATTACCGTTGAATGGGCGAAATACGCCCAGTCGCTGACCGACAAACCGGTAAAAGGCATGCTAACCGGGCCGGTGACAATCCTTTGCTGGTCTTTCCCGCGTGAAGATGTCTCCCGCGAAACCATTGCGAAGCAGATTGCGCTGGCGCTGCGCGACGAAGTGGCGGATCTGGAAGCGGCGGGCATCGGCATCATCCAGATTGACGAACCGGCGCTGCGCGAAGGGTTGCCGCTCAAGCGCAGCGACTGGCAGGCCTACCTGGCGTGGGCGGTGGAAGCGTTCCGCCTGAACGCCGCCGTGGCAAAAGATGAAACCCAGATCCACACCCATATGTGCTACTGCGAGTTCAACGACATCATGGACTCCATCGCCGCGCTGGATGCGGACGTTATCACCATTGAAACCTCGCGTTCGGATATGGAGCTGCTGGAGTCGTTTGAAGAGTTCGAATACCCGAACGAAATCGGGCCGGGCGTGTATGACATTCACTCGCCGAACGTACCGAGCGTGGAATGGATTGAGGCGCTGCTGAAGAAAGCCGCCCAGCGCGTGCCGCAGGATCGTCTGTGGGTTAACCCGGACTGCGGCCTGAAAACCCGCGGCTGGCCGGAAACCCGCGCAGCGCTCGCCAACATGGTAAAAGCGGCGCAAAACCTGCGTCAGGCGTAAGGTTTCGTCGGGGCCTGGGAGGTTGACCCGCCCTGCAAATTCGCGCGTCGTAGAGAGGTAAGCGAACGGCCGCCTGCCCTGAACGGCAGTCTGAAAATAAAATCGCCCGGCAAAACCGGGCGATTTTTTTATCCTTTTTTCGCGCCGTAGCGCGCAAACCACGCCAGCATTCGCTGCCAGCCATCTTTTGCCGACTCGGCATGGTAGCTTGGGCGATAATCGGCGTTGAACGCATGTCCCGCTTCCGGATACACCACGATTTCCGCAGTGGCGTTAGCCGCCCGCAGCGCCTGACGCATGGTTTCCACCGTATCCAGCGGAATGCCGGTGTCCTGCGCGCCATACAGCCCTAAAACAGGCGCGTTCAAGTCTGTCGCCACATCTACCGGGTGTTTCGGCGAATTCAGCGTTTTATCGCCCAGCAGTTTGCCATACCAGGCGACGGCGGCTTTAAGCTGCGGATTGTGCGCGGCGTAGAGCCAGCTAATGCGCCCGCCCCAGCAGAAGCCGGTGAGCAGCAGGCGATGCGCGTCGCCGCCATTGCGCGCCGCCCAGTTGGCGACGTGATCGAGATCCGCCAGCACCTGCGCGTCCGGCACTTTAGAAACCAGATTGCTGAGCAGAGACGAAATATCGTCGTAATCGTTCGGATCGCCCTGGCGGAAGTAGAGTTCCGGCGCCACGGCCAGATACCCCTCAAGCGCCAGACGACGACAGATATCGCGGATATGTTCATGCACGCCAAAAATTTCCTGCACCACGATAACTACCGGCAGCGGGCCGTCGGCGTTTTTCGGGCGGGCGTGATAAGCGGGCATATTGTCGCCCTGTGAAGGAATGGACGTTTCACCGGCCAGAATGGCGTCTTCCGGCGTCTGAACTACCGTTGAAGCAACGGGAGAAACGGACGGGGCGAAACCCGGTTTGTTGTCGGTTGTTGTGTTACTGGTCATGGCATTCTCCGTACCCTTTTTAGCGCATCCGATAACTATAGCGTGCGATGGTAAATTCACCGTTGAACAAAAACGCGCTGTACGAAAGCGAAAGTTATCATTACAGGCATTAAAGTGTGATTTGCGTCACTATTTAATGGAAAAATAATGCAAACTGTTTATATCAAAGTGAATCCTGTCACGAAAAAGCGCGAGCGGCTTCTGTAAAGTACCGTTTTGCTTCTTCTGACCAACCGACCCACAGAGGAGTCTTTTATGTCCAGGTCTGACGTTTTTCATCTTGGCCTTACCAAAAATGATTTGCAGGGGGCCACGCTTGCTATCGTGCCCGGCGACCCGGAGCGCGTGGAAAAAATCGCGGCGCTGATGGAGAACCCGGTTAAGCTCGCCTCGCACCGTGAGTTCACTACCTGGCGCGCTGAGCTGGACGGCAAGCCCGTCATTGTTTGCTCCACCGGCATCGGCGGCCCGTCAACCTCAATCGCTGTGGAAGAACTGGCGCAGCTGGGCATTCGGACTTTCCTGCGCATCGGCACGACCGGCGCCATCCAGCCGCACATCAACGTAGGCGACGTGTTGGTCACGACGGCCTCAGTACGCCTGGACGGCGCAAGCCTGCACTTCGCGCCGATGGAATACCCGGCGGTGGCAGACTTCGCTTGTACCACAGCGTTAGTTGAAGCGGCAAAATCTGTTGGCGCGACGACGCATGTGGGCGTGACCGCTTCTTCCGATACCTTCTACCCGGGCCAGGAGCGTTACGACACCTTTTCCGGCCGGGTGGTCAGCCGCTTCAAAGGCTCTATGGAAGAGTGGCAGGCGATGGGCGTGATGAACTATGAGATGGAATCCGCCACGCTGCTGACCATGTGTTCAAGCCAGGGGCTGCGCGCAGGCATGGTGGCAGGCGTTATCGTCAACCGTACCCAGCAGGAAATCCCCAACGCGGAAACCATGAAGCAGACCGAAAGTCACGCCGTGAAAATCGTGGTCGAAGCGGCGCGCCGCTTGATCTAACCCTGCAAAGGCCGGCTAACTCCGGCCTTTTTGCGTAATTCCTCGCAGGAATTACGCTCCTCACAGAAAAACGCTTCCCGTCTGGACATCTGTACAGCACAATCGCTGCTGGCATGCGTTGCAGTTCAGGCAGGAGGCGTAGTGGAAAGCTCATACATTTTGTTGGCGATAATCGCTCTGGCGGGCGTGCTGGTCGGGTGGTTATTAGCAAGCCAGCGGGCGGTGCAGCTAAAGGCGGAGTTGCTGGCGGAACAGCGCGATATTTACGGCGAACTGAGCGCCGCCAAAGCCTCGCTTGAACAGAGCTTACACTGGCGTGACGAATGCGAACTTCTCAACAATGAACTGCGCAGCCTGCGGGAAATTAACAGCTCGCTGGAGTCTGACCTGCGCGAAGTCACTACCCGTCTTGAATCCACCCAACTGCACGCCGAAGAGAAGCTGCGCCAGATGATGAACAGCGAGCAGCGCCTGAGCGAGCAGTTTGAAAATCTCGCCAATCGGATTTTTGAGCAGAGCAACCGTCGGGTTGAAGAGCAGAACCGCCAGAGTCTGAACGGGTTGTTAACGCCGCTGCGCGAGCAGCTCGACGGTTTTCGCCGCCAGGTGCAGGAGAGCTTCGGCCAGGAGGCGCGGGAGCGCCATACGTTGGCCCATGAAATCCGCAACCTGCAACAGCTGAACGCGCAAATGGCCCAGGAGGCGATTAACCTTACTCGCGCGCTGAAGGGCGACAACAAAGCCCAGGGCAACTGGGGCGAAGTGGTGCTGGCTCGGGTGCTGGAGGCTTCCGGCCTGCGCGAAGGGCACGAGTACGAAACGCAGGTTAATATCCAGCTTGCCGACCGCAGCCGCATGCAGCCGGATGTCATTGTGCGACTGCCGCAGGGCAAAGATGTCGTCATCGACGCCAAAATGACGCTGGTGGCCTATGAGCGTTACTTCAACGCGGAAGATGACTATACCCGCGACCTGGCGCTTAACGAGCACATCGCCTCTATCCGCAACCATATCCGCCTGCTGGGACGTAAGGATTACCAGCAACTGCCGGGGCTGCGCACGCTCGACTATGTGCTGATGTTTATTCCCGTCGAACCCGCCTTTTTACTGGCTATCGATCGGCAGCCGGAAATCATCAACGAGGCGCTGAAAAATAACATTATGCTCGTCAGCCCGACCACGCTGCTGGTGGCGCTGCGCACTATCTCTAACCTCTGGCGCTATGAACATCAGAGCCGAAACGCTCAGCACATCGCCGAACGCGCCAGCAGACTGTACGACAAAATGCGCCTGTTCGTGGATGACATGACCGCCATCGGTCAATGTATCGATAAGGCGGGCGACAGCTACCGTCAGGCGATGAAAAAGCTGGCTTCCGGGCGCGGCAACCTGCTGGTGCAGGCGGAAGCGTTTCGCGCGCTGGGCGTGGAAATTAAGCGCGAGATTAATCCGGATTTAGTGGAACAGGCCCGCCAGGAAGAGGAGGCGTGGCCGCTGCCGGATGGGCAGAATGCGTCAAAGGACGCTATAAATGACAATAGCTTAACTTCATACCGCGCCGCGGGCGAAGGCTAAGACGGCGCTACGCGATGGCCTTGAATCATAGGGCAATCGCGCCCAATCTGTTACACTTCACGAACATTTTCTTGATAAGCAGGCACTGAGATGGTTGAAGATTCACAAGAAACAACGCACTTTGGCTTCCAGACTGTAGCGAAAACGGAAAAAGCCGATAAAGTCGCGCAGGTGTTTCATTCTGTGGCCGCAAAATACGACATCATGAACGACCTGATGTCTTTTGGCATTCATCGTCTGTGGAAGCGCTTCACTATCGACTGCAGCGGCGTACGTCGTGGGCAAAGCGTGTTGGATCTCGCGGGCGGCACCGGCGACCTGACCGCTAAATTCTCCCGTCTGGTTGGCGAGAGCGGCCGGGTAGTGCTGGCGGATATCAACGACTCCATGCTGAAAATGGGCCGCGAAAAGCTGCGCAACACCGGCGTGGTCGGCAATGTCGAGTATGTGCAGGCGAACGCCGAAGCGCTGCCTTTTCCTGATAACACTTTCGACTGCATCACCATCTCTTTTGGTTTGCGTAACGTTACCGACAAAGAAAAAGCGCTGCGCTCCATGTTCCGCGTGCTGAAGCCGGGCGGCCGCCTGCTGGTGCTGGAGTTCTCCAAACCGACCATTGAGCCGCTCAGCAAAGCCTATGACGCTTACTCTTTCCACGTATTGCCGCGCGTAGGCGAGATGGTGGCGAACGATGCGGAGAGCTACCGTTATCTGGCCGAATCTATCCGCATGCATCCGGATCAGGACACGCTGAAAGCGATGATGGAAGACGCCGGTTTTGAAAGCGTGAACTATTACAACATGACCGGCGGCATCGTGGCGCTGCATCGCGGCTACAAGTTCTGACAGGAGGTGGCGGATGCCGTTCACACCCCTTATTACGGCAGGCATAGAGGGCGTGCTTAACACATTCCTCTATCGCGAGCCGGCGCTGAAAGGGCCTCGCCAGCGCTTACAGGGAAAAGTGTTGCGGGTAGTGCTAAAAGAGTTTTCCGCGCCGCTGGTGCTCTCTTTTAGTGAAAAGCAGTTGGATGTGCTGAGCCAGTGGGAAGGCGAGGCGGACTGCTCGGTGATTACCCGGCTTTCAGTGCTGCCTAAATTGCAGGACAGACAGCAGCTCACCTCGCTTATTCGCAGCGGCGAACTGGAAGTGCAGGGCGACCTGCAGGTTGTGCAAAATTTTGTCGCGCTGCTGGATTTAGCCGAGTTTGATCCCGCGGAGGTGCTTGCGCCCTATACGGGCGATATCGCCGCTGAAGGGATCAGCAAGCTAGTGCGCCGTGGCGGTTCATTGCTAAAGAAAAGCGTTACCCGCAACCAGCAGTATCTGGCTGAGGCCTTGACTGAAGAGTGGCGGCTGGCGCCGGGAAGGCTTGAAGTCGCCTGGTTTTCTGAGGAGATCTCGGCGATTGAGCGCTCTGTAGAAGCATTAACCAAACGGCTGAATAAACTGGAGGGCAAATGACGCCAGGTGAAATTCGGCGCCTTTATTTCATCATTCAGACCTTTCTAAGCTATGGGCTTGATGAACTCATTCCCCGCATGCGTATCACGCTGCCGCTGCGCCTTTGGCGACGCGGGCTGTTCTGGATGCCTAACCGGCATAAAGATAAAGAACTGGGCGAGCGTCTGCGTCTGGCTTTACAGGAGCTTGGTCCGGTCTGGATTAAATTTGGTCAGATGTTGTCAACCCGCCGCGATCTTTTCCCGCCGCAGATAGCCGATCAACTGGCGCTGTTGCAGGACCGCGTGGCCCCGTTTGACGGTGTGCTGGCGAAACGGCAAATCGAAAAGGCGATGGGCGACATGCCTGTCGAAACCTGGTTTGACGACTTCGACATCAAACCGCTGGCTTCCGCCTCGATTGCGCAGGTGCATACCGCCCGGCTGAAAGAGAACGGGAAAGAGGTGGTCATCAAAGTTATCCGTCCGGATATCCTGCCGGTTATCCAGGCGGACATGAAGCTCATCTACCGGCTTGCCCGCTGGGTGCCGCGTCTGATGCCGGATGGCCGCCGTTTGCGGCCGCTGGAAGTGGTGCGCGAATATGAAAAAACGCTGATTGATGAGCTGGATCTGCTAAGAGAGGCGGCTAACGCCATTCAGCTGCGCCGTAACTTTGAAAATAGCAAAATGCTGTACGTGCCGGAGGTGTACTCTGACTATTGCAGTCAGAACATGCTGGTCATGGAGCGTATTTACGGCATCCCGGTTTCTGACGTGGCGGCGCTGGAGAAAAACGGCACCAACCTGAAACTGCTGGCTGAGCGCGGCGTGCGCGTCTTTTTCACCCAGGTATTTCGCGACAGCTTCTTCCATGGTGATATGCACCCTGGCAATATCTTCGTTAGCTACGACCACCCGGAAGACCCGCAATATATCGGTATCGACTGTGGCATTGTGGGTTCGCTTAACAAAGAAGATAAGCGTTATCTGGCGGAAAACTTTATCGCTTTCTTTAACCGTGACTACCGGAAAGTCGCGGAGCTACACGTTGATTCCGGCTGGGTGCCGCCCGATACCAATGTTGAAGAGTTCGAATTCGCCATCCGTACCGTCTGTGAGCCGATTTTTGAAAAGCCGCTGGCCGAAATCTCGTTCGGGCATGTCCTGCTGAACCTTTTCAACACGGCGCGCCGCTTCAATATGGAAGTGCAGCCGCAGTTAGTGTTGCTGCAAAAAACGCTGCTTTATATCGAAGGCGTAGGGCGTCAGCTTTATCCGCAGCTTGATTTATGGAAAACGGCGAAACCTTTTCTGGAAACCTGGATCAAAGATCAGGTGGGCTTCCCGGCGCTGGTGCGCGCGGTTAAAGAGAAATCCCCTTACTGGGTAGAAAAACTGCCCGATTTGCCGGAGCTGGTTTACAACAACTTGCGTCAAGGAAAACAACTGCAACAAAGCGTTGATAAGATTGCCAATGAATTGCACGCTCATCGCGTTCGGCAGGGACAGTCGCGCTACCTTTTCGGGGTTGGCGCCACGCTGTTGCTGAGCGGCACGCTGCTGCTTATCAACCGGCCCGACTGGGAGTTTACGCCCGCCTGGCTGATGGCGGGAGGGCTTGTCGTCTGGCTTATCGGCTGGCGGCGATCGAGCTGAATTTATCGTCATGGAATGGCCGCGTGATTTATAATGCGGCCTGATACTTCTTCATTAGTAGCTGAGGTTTTTATGGGTGGCATCAGTATCTGGCAATTGTTAATTATTGCCGTTCTCGTCGTTTTGCTTTTCGGCACCAAAAAATTGCGTTCTCTGGGGTCCGATCTGGGCGAATCGATCAAGGGCTTTAAAAAGTCCATGAGCGATGACGACAAAAAAGAGACCTCGCACCAGCAGGATGCTGATTTCACTGCGAAATCAATCGCTGATAAGCCTGATGAGGCTAAAAAAGACGAGGCGAAACGCCACGATAAAGAGCAGGTGTAATTCGTGTTTGATATTGGTTTTAGCGAACTGCTGCTGGTCTTCGTTATCGGTCTCATTGTACTGGGGCCGCAACGCTTGCCTGTAGCGGTGAAAACGGTGGTGGGCTGGATCCGGGCGCTGCGCTCGCTGGCCACTACCGTACAAAACGAGCTTTCTCAGGAGCTGAAGATTCAGGAATTGCAGGACAGCCTGAAGAAAGTGGAAAAGGCGAGCCTTAATAACCTGACGCCAGAGCTGAAGGAGTCAATGGATGAGCTGCGTCATGCAGCGGAGGCCATGAAGCGCTCCTATACCGCGAATGACCCGGAGAAGGCGAGCGACGAGGCCCACACCATTCACAATCCGCTGGTGAAGGACAACGAAGCGAGCCATGAAGGCGTTACGCCGGGCTCGGCGGAGCATCAGGCCGAAGCGCCAGCGCAGAAGCCAGCCGCAGCGCCTGAGCAATCCGCTCAGCCAGCGGCCAGCGCTGAGGCGCCGACCGCGAAACCGCAGCCCGCGCCGGAAGTCAAAAAGGCTGAGCCTGCTGCCTCCCGTAACCCGGAACCGGCTTCCCCAACGAGTGATAAACCCTGAACATGGCTGTTGAAGATACCCAACCCTTAATCAGTCATCTGATTGAACTGCGCAAGCGACTGCTGAACTGCATTATTGCGGTGCTGGTCATTTTCCTGGCGCTGGTCTATTTCGCGAACGATATTTACCAGCTGGTCGCCGCGCCGCTTATTTCTCAGATGCCGCTTGGCGCGACAATGATAGCCACCGATGTGGCCTCGCCGTTCTTTACCCCTATCAAGCTTACTGTCATGGTGTCGGTCATCCTGTCGGCGCCGGTTATTCTCTACCAGGTGTGGGCTTTTGTCGCGCCAGCGCTGTACAAACATGAACGTCGGCTGGTCGTGCCGCTGCTGGTGTCCAGCACGCTGCTCTTTTATATCGGCATGGCGTTTGCTTACTTTGTCGTCTTCCCGCTGGCGTTTGGCTTTTTAACCAAAACGGCGCCTGCGGGCGTGGTCGTATCAACAGACATCACCAGTTATCTTGATTTCGTGATGGCGCTGTTTATGGCCTTCGGCGTGTCGTTTGAGGTGCCGGTCGCCATTGTGCTGCTCTGCTGGCTTGGCGTAACCACACCGGAAGATCTCAAGGCGAAGCGCCCGTACGTGCTGGTCGGCGCTTTCGTCATCGGTATGCTGCTGACGCCGCCGGATGTCTTTTCTCAGACGCTGCTGGCGATTCCGATGTACTGCCTGTTTGAAGTCGGCGTCTTTTTCGCAAGATTCTATGTTGGCAAACGCCGACCCGATAATTCGGAAGAAGAATCGCAAGAGTAAGTGATAACCGCCCGTCAGGGCGGTTTTTATATGGGAAGCGCTATGTTTGATATTGGACTGAACATCACCAGTTCACAGTTTGCCAAAGACCGGGATGAAGTCATTTCGCGCGCGCATGCGGCCGGGGTGAACGGCCTGCTTTTTACCGGCACGAATCTGCATGAAAGCGCCCAGGCCCAGCTGCTGGCGCGGCGCTACGAGCGCTGCTGGTCCACCGCAGGGGTGCATCCTCACGACAGTAGTCAGTGGGATGATGCTTCTGCTCAGCGGTTGCGTGAGCTTGCCCGCCAGCCGGAAGTGGTGGCCATTGGCGAATGCGGGCTCGATTTTAACCGTAACTTTTCCACGCCCGAAGCGCAGGAGCGCGCGTTTAGCGCCCAACTGGCGATAGCCGCTGAGCTCGGCATGCCGGTTTTTATGCATTGCCGCGATGCGCATGCGCGTTTCCTCGCTTTGCTCGACCCCTGGCTTGATAAACTTCCCGGCGCGGTGCTGCACTGTTTTACCGGCACTGAAGATGAAGCGAGAGATTGCCTGGCGCGCGGGCTCTATCTGGGAATTACCGGCTGGGTGTGCGATGAGCGCCGCGGCCTGGCATTACGCGAGCTGCTGCCGGTTATTCCTGCTGAAAAACTCCTGCTGGAAACGGATGCGCCTTATCTTTTGCCGCGCGATCTCTTACCTAAACCCGCTTCACGGCGTAACGAGCCTTGTTATCTGCCGCATATTCTTGAGCGCGTCGCCGCCTGGCGTGGAGAGGACGCCCGCTGGCTGGAGCAGGTAACCGATGCAAACGCGGCGCGCCTGTTTTTTTCCCGTCCTGTTGCGGCATAACCGTACAGAAATGTACACAGACGCCAAAATGGCGGTTTCTTCAGAGTGTTATCCTTGGCGCCGGCAGTAAACCTGGTTTGTTAAGGAAAAATTATGCAAAAGAAAATCACTGGGATGTTCATTCTCTGTATGGCGCTGGCCGGACAGGCGCAGGCTATCGATAAAACCGCTACTGGCGCGGTGCTGGGCGCCACGGCGGGCGCGGTTGTCGGCAAGAGCGTTAAGAGCACTGTTGGCGGCGCTGTGGTTGGCGCAGGCGCGGGCGCAATGCTTAAAAAAGGCGACAAAGGCAAAGCGGCGCGTAAGGGCGGCGCCGTTGGCGCGGTAGTGGGTGCGGGAGTCGCTGCGGCAACAGGGAAAAGCGTGTTGAAAGGCGCTGTGGTTGGCGCAGGCGCAGGCGGCGTGGTCGGCGAAGCGACCCATTAATGACAGGCATCGGCTCGCAATGCGCGGGCCGATGGGAATTAAATTTTACGAAAATCGGTGTTTTTTACGCTCTGTCGAACCTGCTTGTTAAGCAGATTAAGCAGCAGCATGGAGCGGGTCTCGCCATCCGGCTCGGTGAAAATCGCTTCCAGTCCCTCAAAGGCGCCTTCGGTAATCACCACTTTATCGCCTTCATAAGGCGTTTGCGGGTCAGTCACCTCTTCTGGCTGGCAATTCTGCAGCTGTTCAATCACCGTTAGCGGCACCATAGCCGGCTGCGAGCCAAAGCGAACAAAATGGCTGACGCCGCGAGTCGCGCTGATAGTCGTGGTATGAATCTCTTCCGGATCGAATTCCACAAACATGTAGTTCGGGAACAGAGGCTCACTGACTGCGGCGCGTTTTCCCCGCACGATTTTTTCAAGCGTAATCATGGGCGTCAGGCAATTGACCTGCTGGCGCTCAAGATGCTCTTGCGCGCGCTGAAGCTGTCCTCGTTTGCAGTACAGTAGATACCAGGATCGCATGATAACTCTTCTTATTATTGCCTTATTGCCGGGCGGGCAAGCATAACAAAACCATTCAGGGATCGCTAAGGTGATTATAACGGAAGCCATAATGGCATGCGGCCTGGATTCACGTTAATTTAACAAAACTACGGCGTGGCCGCCGCGAACGCCGTATAATGGAGAGCTTAACCCGAGGGCATGAATAACTGCATGAAATATCACGATCTACGCGACTTTCTTGCGCTGCTGGAGCAGCAGGGCGAACTTAAACGCATTTCGCTTCCCGTCGATCCCCACCTGGAGATGACTGAAATCGCCGACCGCACATTGCGCGCTGGCGGTCCCGCTTTGCTGTTCGAAAATCCGAAGGGTTACAGCATGCCGGTTCTGTGCAATCTCTTTGGCACGCCGAAGCGTGTAGCGATGGGCATGGGGCAGGAAGAGGTATCGGCTTTGCGTGAAGTGGGCAAGCTGCTCGCTTTTTTGAAAGAGCCGGAGCCGCCGCGTGGATTTCGTGATCTGTTCGACAAGCTGCCGCAGTTTAAGCAGGTGCTTAACATGCCGACGAAACGGCTGCGCGGCGCGCCTTGCCAGCAGAAGGTGATTCAGGGCGATGAGGTCGACCTGACGCGTATCCCCATTATGCAGTGCTGGCCGGAAGACGCTGCGCCGTTGATTACCTGGGGACTGACGGTTACGCGCGGCCCGCATAAAGAACGTCAGAATCTCGGCATTTATCGTCAGCAGTTGATTGGCAAAAACAAGCTGATTATGCGCTGGCTCTCGCATCGCGGCGGCGCGCTTGATTTCCAGGAGTGGCAGGCGGCGCACCCTGGTGAACGTTTCCCGGTTTCCGTGGCGCTGGGCGCCGATCCGGCGACTATCCTCGGCGCGGTGACGCCTGTGCCGGATACGCTTTCTGAATACGCTTTCGCCGGGCTGCTGCGCGGCACCAAAACCGAAGTGGTAAAGTGTCTTTCTAACGATCTCGAAGTGCCTGCCAGCGCGGAAATCGTGCTGGAAGGCTATATTGAACCGGGTGAAATGGCGCCGGAAGGACCCTATGGCGATCACACCGGCTATTACAATGAAATAGACAACTTCCCGGTCTTTACCGTCACGCACATTACGCAGCGCGAAGATGCTATTTATCACTCCACCTATACCGGCCGTCCGCCAGACGAACCGGCGGTGCTGGGCGTGGCGCTGAACGAAGTGTTCGTACCGATCCTGCAAAAGCAGTTTCCGGAAATTGTCGATTTCTATCTGCCGCCGGAAGGGTGCTCTTATCGCCTTGCGGTAGTCACCATTAAGAAGCAGTACGCCGGACACGCCAAACGCGTCATGATGGGTGTCTGGTCATTCCTGCGGCAGTTCATGTATACCAAGTTTGTTATCGTCTGCGATGACGACGTGAACGCGCGTGACTGGAACGATGTTATCTGGGCTATCACGACGCGTATGGATCCGGCGCGCGATACGGTAATGGTGGAAAACACGCCAATTGATTACCTGGATTTCGCTTCGCCGGTTTCCGGCCTTGGCTCAAAAATGGGACTGGACGCCACCAATAAATGGCCAGGCGAGACTCAGCGCGAGTGGGGCCGTCCCATTAAAAAAGATCCTGCGGTCACGGCGCGTATAGACGCTATCTGGAACGAGCTGGCCATTTTCAATGACGGTAAGGGCGCCTGAAGCGCCGCCGTCGCGGTTTGCATTATTGACCCGACAGAGGGAACGCATGACAATTTTAAGCTGTAAAGTGACCTCGGTAGAAGCCATCACGGATACCGTGTATCGCGTTCGTTTAGTGCCTGAAGCGCCGTTTTCTTTTCGCGCGGGCCAGTACCTGATGGTCGTGATGGATGAGCGTGATAAGCGTCCCTTCTCCATGGCCTCCACGCCCGACGAACACGCTTTTATTGAGCTGCATATCGGCGCCTCCGAGCTTAATCTCTACGCGATGGCGGTGATGGATCGCATCCTGAAAGAGCGTGAAATCGTAGTGGATATTCCTCACGGCGAAGCGTGGCTGCGCGACGAGGAAGATCGCCCCATGATCCTGATTGCCGGCGGCACTGGTTTCTCCTACGTGCGCTCAATTTTGCTGACCGCGCTGGCGCGCAACCCAAACCGCGATATCACGATTTACTGGGGCGGGCGCGAAGAGAAACACCTTTATGATTTGCCGGAACTGGAAGCTCTGTCGGTGAACCATCCTAATCTTCGTGTGGAACCCGTAGTGGAACAGCCTGAAGAGGCGTGGCGCGGGCGCAGCGGCACTGTGCTGACGGCAGTTTTGCAGGATTTCGGCACGCTGGCGGAACATGACATTTATATCGCGGGCCGCTTCGAAATGGCGAAAATCGCCCGCGATCTGTTCTGCAACGAGCGCAACGCGCGTGAAGATCGTCTGTTTGGCGACGCGTTCGCGTTTATTTGATGACCTTTGCTCTTCACCTGGACCCTCTCTCCTTGCGGGAGAGGGACTGCCTCAGCGGATAAACGTAAACAGCGGCTTATCTTCTTCCAGCAAGCACAACAGCATGACGCTCGGCTTTGTCGCGCTCCTCAGCGTGGCGGTTAACTGCGTGGCGATGTGCTGACGGCCAATCTTACGGTCGTACCGCTCTACCTGAACGCTATCCGGGACGATTTTTAACGCATTAAGCGCCGCCAGCCCTTCTGGATTTTCTTTTAACTCTTTTTTTGCCTCGTCCAGACAGCGCTGCACCAGCGTCAGCTCGGTAGAGGTGGTTTGCGCATAAGCGGCAGGCGTCAAAAAACAGGCGAGCAGAGCAAGATAAGAGAGGGTTTTCACAGTCGATACCTTTGTTAGTAACGGCGAGAAAATCAGCATAACAAGGAAAGTATAAAAGAAAAAACCCGCCCCTGACAGGCGGGAAGAACGGCAACTAAACTCAGAAAATGACTCAGACTCGCTCAAATACCGTGGCGATACCCTGACCGAGACCAATGCACATAGTGGCGAGGCCAAACTGGGCGTCGCGTCGCTCCATCAGGTTAATCAGCGTGGTGCTAATGCGCGCGCCGGAGCAGCCGAGCGGGTGGCCCAGCGCGATGGCGCCGCCGTTGAGGTTTATCTTCTCGTCTATCTGCTCCATCAACCCCAGGTCCTTAATGCATGGCAGGATCTGCGCGGCGAACGCTTCGTTCATCTCGAAAAGGTCGATATCGCTGGCGGCAAGGCCCGCTTTTTTCAGCGCCAGCTTTGAAGCCGGAACCGGGCCGTAACCCATTATTGAAGGATCGCAGCCGACCACCGCCATAGAACGAATGCGCGCGCGCGGCGTCAGGCCCAGCTCCCGGGCGCGGGATTCGCTCATCACCAGCATAGCGGCGGCGCCGTCGGAAAGGGCGGAAGAGGTGCCCGCCGTCACGGTACCGTTCGCCGGGTCGAAGGCGGGTTTCAACGTCGCAAGGCCTTCCACGCTGGTTTCCGGACGGATGACTTCGTCATAGTCATAGCGCTTCAGCACGCCGTCGGCGTCATGGCCGCTGGTGGGGATGATTTCATTTTTAAAATGTCCCGCCTGGGTCGCCGCCCAGGCGCGCTGGTGCGAGCGGGCGGCAAACGCATCCTGCATTTCACGGCTAATGCCATGCATGCGGGAGAGCATTTCCGCCGTCAGTCCCATCATGCCCGCCGCTTTCGCCACGTTGCGGCTTAAGCCGGGATGAAAATCGACGCCATGGCTCATCGGCACATGCCCCATATGCTCCACGCCGCCGACAAGACAAGCTTCTGCATCGCCGGTCATTATCATGCGGGCCGCGTCGTGCAGCGCCTGCATAGAGGAGCCGCACAGGCGGTTTACCGTAACGGCAGGCACCGAGTGCGGAATTTCCGCCAGCAACGCCGCGTTGCGGGCGATGTTAAACCCTTGCTCCAGCGTCTGTTGCACGCAGCCCCAGTAAATATCATTAATGGCGTTGGCTTCCAGCTGCGGATTGCGCGAAAGCAGGCTGCGCATCAGATGCGCGGAAAGATCTTCTGCCCGCACGTGGCGAAAGGCGCCGCCTTTGGAACGACCCATCGGGGTGCGGATAGCGTCAACAATTACAACCTTCTCCATACTTCGCTCCTTAAGCCGTTTTCAGTTCGCCAGCCGCCTGGGCGGGTTCAACCTGGGGGTAATAGGGCTCGTTGCGGAGCGCTTTTTCACGCAGCCCCGCCGGTACTTCATAAAGCGGCCCCAGCGCCTGATAGCGTTGCGCCATATCCAGGTACTTCGCGCTGCCCTGTGTATCAAGCCAGCGGAACGCGCCGCCGTGGAATGGAGGGAAGCCGAGCCCGTAGACCAGCGCCATATCCGCTTCCGCAGGGCCTGCGATAACGCCTTCTTCCAGACAGCGAACCACTTCATTAACCATCGGGATCATCATGCGGGCGATAATCTCTTCATCGCTGAAGTTGCGCTTCGGCTGGCTGACTTCAGCAAGCAGGCCGTCTGTTGCGTCATCCTGCTCTTTACGCGGTTTGCCTTTGCTGTCTTCTTTATAGCTGTAAAAGCCTTTACCGTTTTTCTGGCCGTAGCGGCCGGCGTCGAACAGCGCGTCGATAGCGTCGCGGTAATCTTTCTGCATACGCTGCGGGAAACCGGCCGCCATAACGGCCTGCGCGTGGTGCGCGGTATCAATGCCGACCACATCCAGTAAATAAGCGGGACCCATCGGCCAGCCGAACTGTTTTTCCATCACTTTATCTATCTGACGGAAATCCGCGCCGTCACGCAGCAGCTGGCTGAAACCGGCAAAGTAAGGGAACAGCACGCGGTTGACGAAGAAGCCGGGACAGTCGTTTACCACTACCGGGGTTTTCCCCATCTGGCTGGCCCAGGCCACCACTTTGGCGATGGTTTCTTCAGAGGTTTTTTCGCCGCGGATCACTTCCACCAGCGGCATGCGGTGCACCGGATTAAAGAAGTGCATGCCGCAGAAATTTTCCGGACGTTTAAGCGCGCTTGCCAGTTCGGTGATAGGAATGGTCGAGGTGTTGGAAGCCAGCACCGTATCGGGGCGCACCTTCTCTTCGGTTTCCGCCAGCACCGCTTTTTTCACCTTCGGGTTTTCCACGACCGCTTCTACGACAACATCTACGCGATCGAACCCGGCGTAATCCAGCGTCGGATGAATAGTGGCGATAACGCCCGCCAGCTTCAGCCCGTCGATTTTGCCGCGCTCAAGCTGTTTATTGAGCAGCTTGCTGGCTTCGCCGATGCCGAGCGCCAGCGATTTCTCATTAATATCTTTCATGATCGCCGGCACGCCTTTCCAGGCGGATTGATAAGCGATGCCGCCGCCCATGATGCCAGCGCCCAGTACGGCGGCCTGCTTCGGCGCTTCAACCGATTTCGTCAGTTTCTTCGCCTGGCCTTTTACGTACTGATCGTTTAAGAAAATGCCGACCAGCGCGCGCGCTTCGCTGGAATGCGCAAGCGGCACAAAACTTTGGTTTTCCAGCTCCAGCGCTTCGTCGCGCCCAAGGCCCGCCGCCGCTTCGATAGTCTTCACGGCGGTCATCGGCGCAGGATAGTGTTTACCGGCGGTTTGCATGACCACGCCTTTTGCAATGGTGAAGCTCATGGCGGCTTCCATCTTGCTGAGCTTCAGCGGCTCAAGCTTCGGCGCGCGTTTCGCTTTCCAGTCCAGGTCGCCTTGCATGGCCTGGCGCAACACGCTGAGCGCCCCTTCGCGTAATTTTTCAGGATTGACGACGGCGTCTACCAGGCCAAGCTTCAACGCCTCTTGCGCGCTGACATCTTTTCCGGCGGCGATAATTTCCAGCGCGCTGTCGGCGCCCAGCAGACGCGGCAGACGGACCGATCCGCCAAAGCCCGGCATGATGCCAAGTTTCGTTTCCGGCAGGCCGATGCGCAGGTCCGGCGTGGCGATACGGTAATCGGTCGCCAGCACGCATTCGCAGCCGCCGCCCAGCGCATAGCCGTTAATGGCGGAAAGGGTAGGAACCGGCAGATCTTCAAGGCGGTTGAAAATGCGGTTGGCGAAACGTAGCCAGTCGCTTAACTGCTCCTGCGGCACGAGGAACAGGGAAAGAAATTCGTTAATGTCCGCGCCAACGATAAAAGCCGCTTTCTCTGAGCGCAGCAGCAAACCTTTAAGATCGGATTGTTTTTCCAGCACATCTAATGCATGGCCAAGGCTTGCAACGGTCGCCGTGTCGAGCTTGTTAACCGAGCCTGGGGCATCAAACACCAGTTCGGCGATGCCGTCTTCCAGCCAGTTGAGGTACAGGGTGTCGCCTTTGTAGAGCATGTCAGTCTCCTGAATCCAGCAAGGTGATCTGGTCGTACCAGATGAAGCGGAGTGTGGAGTTGATGTTAATGAAATGCAAATTTCTCTTTAAATATTTGCAAACCCGATCACGGATGGGGGAAAACCGTTTGTGCAGATAAGTTGTGCTAAGATGCCGGAGTTTAGGACTAATAGATGAAGGGTAAATTATGGATTCGTTGGCTGCTCTTTATAAAAATCATTTGGCTACGTTACAGGAACGTACCCGTAATGTGCTGTCGCGCTTTAATCTTGATGCGCTGCTCATCCATTCTGGTGAGCTGTTCAACGTCTTTCTTGATGACCATCCTTATCCGTTTAAAGTAAACCCGCAGTTTAAAGCCTGGGTGCCGGTGACCCAGGTGCCGAACTGTTGGTTGCTGGTGGATGGCGTCAACAAACCGAAACTCTGGTTTTATCTGCCGGTCGATTACTGGCACAACGTAGAGCCGCTGCCGCACTCGTTCTGGACGGACGAGATTGAGATTATCGCGCTGCCGAAAGCGGATGGCATCGGCAGTCAGCTTCCTGCAGCGCGCGGTAATATTGCTTATATCGGACCAGCGCCGGAACGTGCGATACAGCTGAGCATCGCTGCCGATAAGATCAACCCGAAAGGGGTTATCGACTATCTGCACTACTATCGGGCTTATAAAACGGATTATGAACTGGCCTGTATGCGCGAAGCGCAGAAAACGGCGGTGATAGGCCACCGCGCCGCGCACGAAGCTTTCCTTTCCGGAATGAGCGAGTTTGATATTAATCTCGCTTACCTGACCGCCACCGGCCATCGCGATACAGACGTGCCTTACGGCAATATCGTGGCGCTCAATGAGCATGCCGCCGTGCTGCATTACACGAAGCTTGATCAGCAGGCGCCCTCAGAAATGCGCAGCTTCTTGCTGGATGCCGGGGCGGAATATAACGGCTATGCGGCAGATCTCACCCGTACCTGGGCCGCCAGCAGCGATAACGACTTTGCGCAGTTGATTAAAGACGTGAACGACGAACAACTGGCGTTGATTGGCACGATGAAGGCGGGCGTAAACTACATCGATTACCACGTGCAGTTTCATCAGCGCATCGCGAAGCTGCTGCGTCGTCATCAGATTGTGCATGACATCAGCGAAGAGGCGATGGTGGAAACCAATATTACCGGGCCGTTTATGCCGCACGGAATCGGTCATCCGCTGGGCCTGCAGGTGCACGACGTGGCGGGATTCATGCAAGACGATACCGGCACGCACCTTCCTGCCCCGGAAAAATATCCTTATCTGCGCTGTACCCGTGTGCTTCAGCCGCGCATGGTGCTGACCATCGAGCCGGGCATTTACTTTATCGAGTCGCTGCTCGCGCCGTGGCGTGAAGGGCAGTACAGCAAGCATTTTAACTGGCAGAAGATTGAAGCGCTTAAGCCGTTCGGCGGCATCCGTATTGAGGATAACGTGGTGATTCATGAGAACGGCACGGAAAACATGACGCGGGATCTCAAGCTCGCCTGATGGAAAGCTGGCTTATTCCGGCGCAGCCGGTCACCGTTACGGAAGAGATAAAGAAAAGCCGCTTTATTACGCTGCTCGCGCATACCGATGGCGTTGAAGCGGCGAAAGCGTTCGTCGGGCAAGTGAAGGCGGAGCATCCTGATGCCCGTCATCACTGTCAGGCCTGGGTGGCGGGTGCGCCGGATGATTCGCAAAAACTGGGCTTTTCCGATGACGGCGAACCCGCGGGAACGGCGGGTAAGCCGATGCTTGCCCAACTGCTCGGCAGCGGAATAGGAGAAATTACCGCCGTGGTGGTGCGCTACTACGGCGGTATTAAGCTTGGGACGGGTGGGCTGGTGAAAGCCTATGGCGGCGGCGTGCAGCTGGCGCTCAATCAGCTCGTCACGCTCCGCAAAGTGCCGTTAACTGAATATACTTTGCTGTGTGATTACGCACAGCTCACCGGTATCGACGCTCTGCTTAAGCAGCATGAGGGGCTGATAGTGCACAGCGATTACCAGGCGGGCGTGACGTTGCGCGTGGCGCTGCCTCATACGCAGGTGGCGTTGTTTTCTTCAAGGCTTGCGGATTTTAGTCGCGGCGCGTTGCATTTGTTACCGGTTGAATAATAATCCCCCCTCGTTTTTTTGATCCCTAAGGAAGCGGCTGATGCATTTTCGCGCCATAACCCGAATCGTTGGACTACTGGTTATTCTCTTTTCCGGGACCATGATTATCCCTGGACTGGTGGCCCTCATTTACCGGGACGGCGCGGGCCGTGCCTTTACGCAAACCTTCTTTGTCGCGCTGGCGATAGGCGCGGTGCTCTGGTGGCCAAACCGCCGGGAGAAAAAAGAGCTGAAATCCCGCGAGGGGTTTCTTATCGTCGTTCTCTTCTGGACGGTGCTGGGAAGCGTGGGGGCGTTGCCCTTTATCTTTTCTGAACGGCCGAACCTGACGGTTACCGACGCCTTCTTTGAATCCTTTTCCGGATTAACGACCACAGGCGCAACAACGCTGGTGGGGCTGGACTCGTTACCCCACGCGATTTTGTTTTATCGCCAGATGCTGCAGTGGTTCGGCGGCATGGGGATCATCGTCCTGGCGGTGGCGATTCTGCCTATTCTGGGCGTCGGGGGGATGCAGCTTTATCGCGCCGAAATGCCAGGACCGCTCAAGGACAATAAAATGCGCCCCCGCATCGCTGAAACGGCGAAAACGCTGTGGCTGATTTACGTTTTGCTTACCGTTGCCTGCGCGCTGGCGTTGTGGTTCGCCGGGATGTCCGCTTTTGACGCCATCGGCCATAGTTTTGCGACTATCGCTATCGGCGGCTTCTCTACGCACGATGCGAGCGTGGGTTATTTTGACAGCCCTACCATCAATACCATTATCGCTATCTTCCTGCTTATTTCCGGCTGTAACTACGGCCTGCACTTTTCGCTGCTGAGCGGACGTAACCTGAAAGTTTACTGGCGGGATCCGGAGTTCCGGATGTTTATTGGCGTACAGGTGACGCTGGTGGCGGTCTGTACGCTGGTGCTCTGGTTCCACGACGTTTATAACTCCGCCGTGATGACGTTAAACCAGGCGTTTTTTCAGGTGGTCTCAATGGCGACTACCGCAGGCTTTACGACAGACAGTATTGCGCGCTGGCCGCTTTTCTTACCTGTGCTGCTGCTTTGTTCCGCTTTTATCGGCGGCTGCGCCGGGTCGACTGGCGGTGGGCTTAAAGTGATTCGTATTCTGCTGCTCTTTAAGCAAGGGAACCGCGAACTGAAACGGCTGGTTCATCCCAACGCGGTTTACACCATTAAGCTTGGCAACCGCGCTTTGCCGGAACGCATACTCGAGGCGGTATGGGGGTTCTTCTCTGCCTATGCTCTGGTATTTATTATCAGCATGCTGGCGATTATCGCGACAGGGGTGGATGACTTTTCGGCTTTCGCCTCGGTCGTCGCAACGCTGAATAACCTGGGGCCGGGGCTTGGCGTGGTAGCGGATAACTTCGCCAGCATGAACCCGGTCGCGAAATGGGTCCTGATGGCGAACATGCTGTTTGGTCGTCTGGAAGTTTTTACTTTGCTGGTGCTGTTTACACCCACCTTCTGGCGCGAATAAATGGAGTCTGTATTGAAAACCCTTATTTTGTTTTCTACCCGAGATGGACAGACGCGTGAGATAGCGTCCTTTATCGCTTCGGAACTAAAAGAGCAGGGCGTGGACGCGGACGTTATGAATTTGCACCGTGCGGAAACTATCGACTGGTCGCTCTATAACAAAGTCGTTATTGGCGCCTCTATCCGCTACGGGCACTTTCACGCGGCGCTGGACGCGTTTGTGAAAAAGCATCATGCGGAACTGAATGCTTTACCCGGCGCCTTCTTTTCCGTAAACCTTGTCGCGCGTAAGCCAGAGAAGCGTACGCCGCAAACTAACAACTACACGCGTAAATTTCTTCTTCATTCGCTATGGCGTCCAGACCACTGTGCGGTGTTTGCAGGCGCTCTGCGTTATCCGCGTTACCGCTGGTATGACCGTTTCATGATTCGGTTGATTATGAAAATGACGGGCGGGGAAACGGATACCCGTAAAGAAGTGGTCTACACCGACTGGAAACAGGTCGCGGCTTTTGCCCGGGAAATCGCTCGTCTTTCGCACAATCCGCGCAATGGTTAGGCGGATTGCCTGGGAAATGACCGAACGATAACTTTTTTGTATTTTTCTCTTGTCAGCGCCGAAACAGGCCCTATAATGCGCCTCCACTGACACGGCACAACGGCATACACGCCGGCCTGACAGCAAGAATCAAAACGGAATTAAGCGAAATTAACGCTTGACTCTGAAGCGGGAAAGCGTAGTATACGCAACCCGCGCCGCTGAGAAAAAAGCGAAGCGGCACCGCTCTTTAACAATTTATCAGACAATCTGTGTGGGCACTCAGATGGACTGGATTCTTAACGTCGCAAGACGAAAAATGAATACCAAGTCTCAACGAGTGAACACGTAATTCATTACGAAGTTCTTTTCTTTAGAAATAAAGAAACATTGAGCATCAAACTTTAATTGAAGAGTTTGATCATGGCTCAGATTGAACGCTGGCGGCAGGCCTAACACATGCAAGTCGAGCGGTAACAGGGATCAGCTTGCTGATTCGCTGACGAGCGGCGGACGGGTGAGTAATGTCTGGGAAACTGCCTGATGGAGGGGGATAACCACTGGAAACGGTGGCTAATACCGCATAATGTCGCAAGACCAAAGTGGGGGACCTTCGGGCCTCATGCCATCAGATGTGCCCAGATGGGATTAGCTAGTAGGTGGGGTAACGGCTCACCTAGGCGACGATCCCTAGCTGGTCTGAGAGGATGACCAGCCACACTGGAACTGAGACACGGTCCAGACTCCTACGGGAGGCAGCAGTGGGGAATATTGCACAATGGGCGCAAGCCTGATGCAGCCATGCCGCGTGTATGAAGAAGGCCTTCGGGTTGTAAAGTACTTTCAGTGAGGAGGAAGGCGTGATGCTTAATACACATCGCGATTGACGTTACTCACAGAAGAAGCACCGGCTAACTCCGTGCCAGCAGCCGCGGTAATACGGAGGGTGCAAGCGTTAATCGGAATTACTGGGCGTAAAGCGCACGCAGGCGGTCTGTTAAGTCAGATGTGAAATCCCCGGGCTCAACCCGGGAACTGCATTTGAAACTGGCAGGCTTGAGTCTCGTAGAGGGGGGTAGAATTCCAGGTGTAGCGGTGAAATGCGTAGAGATCTGGAGGAATACCGGTGGCGAAGGCGGCCCCCTGGACGAAGACTGACGCTCAGGTGCGAAAGCGTGGGGAGCAAACAGGATTAGATACCCTGGTAGTCCACGCCGTAAACGATGTCGACTTGGAGGTTGTGCCCTTGAGGCGTGGCTTCCGGAGCTAACGCGTTAAGTCGACCGCCTGGGGAGTACGGCCGCAAGGTTAAAACTCAAATGAATTGACGGGGGCCCGCACAAGCGGTGGAGCATGTGGTTTAATTCGATGCAACGCGAAGAACCTTACCTGGCCTTGACATCCAGAGAACTTTCCAGAGATGGATTGGTGCCTTCGGGAACTCTGAGACAGGTGCTGCATGGCTGTCGTCAGCTCGTGTTGTGAAATGTTGGGTTAAGTCCCGCAACGAGCGCAACCCTTATCCTTTGTTGCCAGCGGTCCGGCCGGGAACTCAAAGGAGACTGCCGGTGATAAACCGGAGGAAGGTGGGGATGACGTCAAGTCATCATGGCCCTTACGGCCAGGGCTACACACGTGCTACAATGGCGCATACAAAGAGAAGCGACCTCGCGAGAGCAAGCGGACCTCATAAAGTGCGTCGTAGTCCGGATTGGAGTCTGCAACTCGACTCCATGAAGTCGGAATCGCTAGTAATCGTGGATCAGAATGCCACGGTGAATACGTTCCCGGGCCTTGTACACACCGCCCGTCACACCATGGGAGTGGGTTGCAAAAGAAGTAGGTAGCTTAACCTTCGGGAGGGCGCTTACCACTTTGTGATTCATGACTGGGGTGAAGTCGTAACAAGGTAACCGTAGGGGAACCTGCGGTTGGATCACCTCCTTACCTTAAAGAACCTGCCTCTGCAGTGCTCACACAGATTGTCTGATAGATGTAATGAGCAAGACGGCTGCGAAGTCGTGACATTCGTGTCCCCTTCGTCTAGCGGTTAGGACTCCGCCCTTTCACGGCGGCAACAGGGGTTCGAATCCCCTAGGGGACGCCACTTGCTTGGCTGTGGGTGAAAGGCACAACCAACCGATATCTCAAAACTGACTGTAAAGTCACGTTTGAGATATTTGCTCTTTAACAATCCGGAACAAGCTGAAATTGAAACGACACACGAAAGTGTGTTCGAGTCTCTCAAATGCTTGCAGCACGATGATGATTCTCAGGAAACATCTTCGGGTTGTGAGGTTAAGCGACTAAGCGTACACGGTGGATGCCCTGGCAGTCAGAGGCGATGAAGGACGTGCTAATCTGCGAAAAGCGTCGGTAAGCTGATATGAGGCGTTATAACCGACGATGTCCGAATGGGGAAACCCAGTGCAATCCGTTGCACTATCGTTAGCTGAATACATAGGCTAACGAGGCGAACCGGGGGAACTGAAACATCTAAGTACCCCGAGGAAAAGAAATCAACCGAGATTCCCCCAGTAGCGGCGAGCGAACGGGGAACAGCCCAGAGCCTGAATCAGCTTGTGTGTCAGTGGAAGCGTCTGGAAAGTCGCACGATACAGGGTGAAAGTCCCGTACACGAAGGCACACAGGCTGTGAGCTCGATGAGTAGGGCGGGACACGTGATATCCTGTCTGAAGATGGGGGGACCATCCTCCAAGGCTAAATACTCCTGACTGACCGATAGTGAACCAGTACCGTGAGGGAAAGGCGAAAAGAACCCCGGCGAGGGGAGTGAAACAGAACCTGAAACCGTGTACGTACAAGCAGTGGGAGCCTTCGTAAGAGGGTGACTGCGTACCTTTTGTATAATGGGTCAGCGACTTATATTCTGTAGCAAGGTTAACCGTATAGGGGAGCCGAAGGGAAACCGAGTCTTAACCGGGCGTTAAGTTGCAGGGTATAGACCCGAAACCCGGTGATCTAGCCATGGGCAGGTTGAAGGTTGGGTAACACTAACTGGAGGACCGAACCGACTAATGTTGAAAAATTAGCGGATGACCTGTGGCTGGGGGTGAAAGTCCAATCAAACCGGGAGATAGCTGGTTCTCCCCGAAAGCTATTTAGGTAGCGCCTCGTGAACTCATCTCCGGGGGTAGAGCACTGTTTCGGCTAGGGGGCCATCCCGGCTTACCAACCCGATGCAAACTGCGAATACCGGAGAATGTTATCACGGGAGACACACGGCGGGTGCTAACGTCCGTCGTGAAGAGGGAAACAACCCAGACCGCCAGCTAAGGTCCCAAAGTCATGGTTAAGTGGGAAACGATGTGGGAAGGCCCAGACAGCCAGGATGTTGGCTTAGAAGCAGCCATCATTTAAAGAAAGCGTAATAGCTCACTGGTCGAGTCGGCCTGCGCGGAAGATGTAACGGGGCTAAACCATGCACCGAAGCTGCGGCAGCAACACTGTGTGTTGTTGGGTAGGGGAGCGTTCTGTAAGCCGTCGAAGGTGGACTGTGAGGTCTGCTGGAGGTATCAGAAGTGCGAATGCTGACATAAGTAACGATAAAGCGGGTGAAAAGCCCGCTCGCCGGAAGACCAAGGGTTCCTGTCCAACGTTAATCGGGGCAGGGTGAGTCGACCCCTAAGGCGAGGCCGAAAGGCGTAGTCGATGGGAAACAGGTTAATATTCCTGTACTTGGTGTTACTGCGAAGGGGGGACGGAGAAGGCTATGTTGGCCGGGCGACGGTTGTCCCGGTTTAAGCGTGTAGGTGGGTGTTCCAGGTAAATCCGGTTCACTTTAACACTGAGGCGTGATGACGAGGCACCACGGTGCTGAAGCAACAAATGCCCTGCTTCCAGGAAAAGCCTCTAAGCATCAGGTAACACGAAATCGTACCCCAAACCGACACAGGTGGTCAGGTAGAGAATACCAAGGCGCTTGAGAGAACTCGGGTGAAGGAACTAGGCAAAATGGTGCCGTAACTTCGGGAGAAGGCACGCTGGTGCGTAGGTGAAGCGACTTGCTCGCGGAGCTGAAACCAGTCGAAGATACCAGCTGGCTGCAACTGTTTATTAAAAACACAGCACTGTGCAAACACGAAAGTGGACGTATACGGTGTGACGCCTGCCCGGTGCCGGAAGGTTAATTGATGGGGTTATCGCAAGAGAAGCTCCTGATCGAAGCCCCGGTAAACGGCGGCCGTAACTATAACGGTCCTAAGGTAGCGAAATTCCTTGTCGGGTAAGTTCCGACCTGCACGAATGGCGTAATGATGGCCAGGCTGTCTCCACCCGAGACTCAGTGAAATTGAACTCGCTGTGAAGATGCAGTGTACCCGCGGCAAGACGGAAAGACCCCGTGAACCTTTACTACAGCTTGACACTGAACATTGAGCCTTGATGTGTAGGATAGGTGGGAGGCTTTGAAGCGTGGACGCCAGTCTGCGTGGAGCCAACCTTGAAATACCACCCTTTAATGTTTGATGTTCTAACCTGGCGCCATAATCTGGCGTGGGGACAGTGTCTGGTGGGTAGTTTGACTGGGGCGGTCTCCTCCCAAAGTGTAACGGAGGAGCACGAAGGTCAGCTAATCCTGGTCGGACATCAGGAGGTTAGTGCAATGGCATAAGCTGGCTTGACTGCGAGAGTGACGGCTCGAGCAGGTGCGAAAGCAGGTCATAGTGATCCGGTGGTTCTGTATGGAAGGGCCATCGCTCAACGGATAAAAGGTACTCCGGGGATAACAGGCTGATACCGCCCAAGAGTTCATATCGACGGCGGTGTTTGGCACCTCGATGTCGGCTCATCACATCCTGGGGCTGAAGTAGGTCCCAAGGGTATGGCTGTTCGCCATTTAAAGTGGTACGCGAGCTGGGTTTAGAACGTCGTGAGACAGTTCGGTCCCTATCTGCCGTGGGCGCTGGAGAATTGAGGGGGGTTGCTCCTAGTACGAGAGGACCGGAGTGAACGCATCACTGGTGTTCGGGTTGTCATGCCAATGGCACTGCCCGGTAGCTAAATGCGGAAGAGATAAGTGCTGAAAGCATCTAAGCACGAAACTTGCCCCGAGATGAGTTCTCCCTGAGACTTTGAGTCTCCTGAAGGAACGTTGAAGACGACGACGTTGATAGGCCGGGTGTGTAAGCGCAGCGATGCGTTGAGCTAACCGGTACTAATGAACCGTGAGGCTTAACCTTACAACGCCGAAGATGTTTTGGCGTGCATTTGAGAAATTCAGCTTGTGACGGATAACCACTCATGGCGCAAGCGGTGAGTGAACAGAATCTGCCTGGCGGCCGTAGCGCGGTGGTCCCACCTGACCCCATGCCGAACTCAGAAGTGAAACGCCGTAGCGCCGATGGTAGTGTGGGGTCTCCCCATGCGAGAGTAGGGAACTGCCAGGCATCAAACAAAGCAAAAACCCGGTCATCAGACCGGGTTTTTTGCTATCTGGCGTTAACTCTTTTTCGAAATTATCTTGAGTTCCGCTCTCTTTTTACTCTTTCCAACCTGTTTCTCCTTTTCATTCATCTGTGCGCTACAAGCCATCTGTTGCAGGATCGGGTAAACTAGCCGCAAGAATGATTCAGGAAACTACCATGAGTATTTCTCTTAAGCCCTTCAATACTTTTGGCATTGAAAGCCAGGCGTTCAAGCTCGTTGAAGTACAAACCGCAGAAGCTCTGATCCAGGCGTGGCGGGAAGCGCAGACTGACCATTTACCTGTTTTGATTCTGGGTGAGGGCAGTAATGTTTTATTCACTGAAAACTTTGACGGCATGGTAATCGTTAACCGTATCCGAGGAGTAACGGTGCGGGAAGAAAACGATAAATGGTTACTGCATGTAGGTGCAGGAGAAAACTGGCATCAGCTGGTCGAGTATACGCTTGAACGAAATATGCCGGGCTTAGAGAATTTGGCGTTGATCCCCGGATGTGCTGGCTCTTCACCCATTCAGAATATCGGCGCTTATGGTGTGGAATTAAAGCAAGTTTGCGATTACGTAGAATGCGTTGAGCTCTTAACGGGCACGCTTCACCGTTTGCCAGCTGAAGCATGCCGCTTTGGTTATCGTGATAGCATCTTCAAGCATGAATACCAGGATCGGTTTGCCATTACTGCCGTTGGTTTCCGCCTGGCTAAAATCTGGCAACCCGTTCTCACCTATGGCGACTTAACCCGGTTTGATCCTACCACTGTGACACCGCGTCAGATTTTTGATGCAGTATGCCATATGCGCCGTACAAAGCTTCCTGATCCTCGGGTAAACGGTAATGCCGGCAGCTTCTTTAAAAACCCGGTGGTCTCGGAAGCTCAAGCCGCAGCGCTCTTACAAGCCTATCCTGATGCTCCTCATTACCCACAAAAAAATGGCAGCGTGAAGCTTGCTGCTGGCTGGCTTATCGACAAATGCCAGCTCAAGGGGCAGCGGATTGGCGGTGCGGCCGTACATCGCCAGCAAGCGCTGGTATTAGTTAATGAAGAAAACGCTACGGCAGAAGATATAGTGCGACTGGCCAGATGTGTTCGCCAGACCGTCGGCAGCAAATTTGATATCTGGCTCGAACCAGAGGTGCGGTTTATCGGCCGTATGGGGGAGGTGAGCGCCGTGGAGACAATAGCATGAAAGACAATACGATTCCCCTGACGCTTATGTCTACTCTTGCGGATGGCCAGTTCCACTCAGGTGAACAGCTTGGCGATACGCTGGGCATGAGCCGCGCAGCCATTAATAAGCATATACAAACCTTACGTGATTGGGGGGTAGACGTTTTTACTGTGCCTGGTAAAGGTTACAGCTTGCCGGAACCCATTCAGCTCCTTAATGAAGAAGTCATTCGCTCTCAAATCGAGACAGGTTCGGTTGCTGTATTGCCAGTTATTGATTCTACTAATCAGTACTTACTGGATCGCCTTTCCTCCTTACACTCTGGGGACGCCTGCATCGCAGAATACCAACAGGCGGGGAGAGGGCGGCGCGGGCGCAAATGGTTCTCCCCTTTCGGCGCTAATCTTTATCTATCCATGTACTGGCGCCTTGAGCAGGGGCCAGCCGCTGCTATCGGTCTGAGTCTTGTTATCGGGATCGTTATGGCTGAAGTGCTGCATGACCTTGGCGCCGATCAAGTACGGGTTAAATGGCCTAACGACCTTTATCTTCAGGATCGTAAACTGGCAGGAATCCTGGTTGAGCTAACCGGTAAAACTGGCGATGCAGCACAGATTGTTATTGGTGCGGGGATAAACCTTGCAATGCGTCGTGTTGAAAACGAAGTCGTCAATCAGGGATGGATTAACCTCCAGGAGGCGGGCGTTAAAATAGATCGCAATCAGCTAGCTGCTCGTCTTATTAATGAACTGCGAGTTGCCCTGGAACAATTTGAAAAAGAAGGGTTGTCGCCTTTCCTGGGACGTTGGGAGAAGTTAGATAATTTCATTCATCGCCCGGTTAAGCTGATTATCGGCGACCGAGAAATTTACGGTATCTCGCGAGGAATTGACGAGCAAGGTGCCCTGCTGTTGGAGCAGAACGGCGCAATCAAAGCCTGGGTAGGCGGTGAGATCTCTTTACGAAGCGCAGAATAAAACAGGGGGAGCATAGCTCCCCTTTTTTATTTCCTGAGCCGGACGGATTCCACGGCATGATTCGCGCTTTTGGTCATTATCAGGCTAGCTCTTTCCCTGGTGGGCAGAATGTTTTCCTTCAAATTCAGCCAGTTAATTTCCTCCCAGAGTTGAGTGGCGACATTCACCGCTTCATCTTCAGAAAGTTTAGCGTAATTATGGAAATAAGAGTCAGGATCGGTGAAAGCCCCTTCCCGGAATTTCAGGAAGCGATTGATATACCACGTTTGCAATAAGTCTTCTGGCGCATCGACATAAATTGAGAAATCAACGAAGTCAGAGACAAATACATGATGCGGGTCGTGGGGATAATCCATACCGCTTTGTAAAACGTTTAAGCCTTCAAGGATCAATATATCTGGCTGTGTAACCACTTTATCGCCGTCAGGAATAACGTCGTAAATTAAATGCGAATAAACAGGTGCTGTCACATCAGGCACACCTGATTTTATATCCGCCACAAATTTCACCAGCCTGTGCATGTCGTAAGACTGAGGAAACCCTTTCTTCTTCATCAAATTGCGCTCTTTGAGCACTTTATTAGGATGCAGAAAACCATCAGTGGTAATAAGTTCAACGCGGCGATGTTCAGGCCAGCGGCTCAGCAACGCCTGTAATACACGCGCTGTCGTGCTTTTACCTACAGCGACGCTGCCTGCAATACTGATGATATAGGGGATGCGTTGACCGTTTGTGCCGAGAAACTGCTCCAGCACGGCCTGCCGACGGAGGTTAGAGCTGATATAGAAGTTCAGCAGACGGGATAACGGCAGATAAATTTCAGCCACTTCCTCAAGAGAAAGATCTTCGTTAATCCCTTTTAGCCGGGCGATTTCACCTTCGGTTAGCGTCATCGGCACCGAGTCGCGAAGTGCAGCCCACTGGCTCCGGTTAAACTGGAGATAAGGAGTCGTTAACATTTGCTCTTTATTACTCATAAGCATGCTTCTGCCTGTCATTCAGGACAAAATGAGAGCCTTTCGCTTAACGAAAAGAACCTCTCATCTTCGAGCGCTCAATGGCACGCTACGTGTATCATTTTTGACAATGGGCAGGAGGTTAACACCAGATGACGGCGAATAATAAGAAAAAATCATAATCATGATGCTTTCCAGGGGAAGCGTCACGGTTAGCGTACTTTACAAGCGCTTAAGCCCTGAGAACTTGTAAAGGAATAAGGTGTTTTGATAAAGAACGCCCGGTCAAACATTCGATGTTATGACATGTCATTTACATAAAATCGCAGGCCGTAGCGGAAGCACAAGTTCTGGAATAACCTCTGAGAAGATTATGCGGCTGCGTTTGACGCTTAATGAAGCCCGGAACGGTTGAAATAGCGTCAGATTTGCGCGCTGATGCGCAAAATGTGAGCGATAGAGCAGTTTATGCAATTTTTTTGTTGCATAGGCGAGCCGCTATTCCTAGAATGCGCGCTACTTGATGCCGGCTTAGCTCAGTAGGTAGAGCAACTGACTTGTAATCAGTAGGTCACCAGTTCGATTCCGGTAGCCGGCACCATCAAGTTCGGGTGGGGTTCCCGAGCGGCCAAAGGGAGCAGACTGTAAATCTGCCGTCACAGACTTCGAAGGTTCGAATCCTTCCCCCACCACCATTTTCGGCCACGCATTGGCGTAGCCCGAGACGATAAGCTCCAGCTAATCGGCTCGAATATTGAGAGGTTTTCTCTCATATTCACTACAGAAAGAATCAGGTAGCCGAGTTCCAGGATGCGGGCATCGTATAATGGCTATTACCTCAGCCTTCCAAGCTGATGATGCGGGTTCGATTCCCGCTGCCCGCTCCAAGATGTGCTGATATAGCTCAGTTGGTAGAGCGCACCCTTGGTAAGGGTGAGGTCGGCAGTTCGAATCTGCCTATCAGCACCACTTCTCTTTTCTTCCCTGCTTCTCTTCTGTTATGAATTCAACAAATTCAGGCGATAGCCTGGTTGATGTGGTGATATCACCGATTTATCCGTGTCTTAGAGGGACAATCGATGTCTAAAGAAAAGTTTGAACGTACAAAACCGCACGTTAACGTCGGTACTATCGGCCACGTTGACCATGGTAAAACAACGCTGACCGCTGCCATCACTACCGTTCTGGCTAAAACCTACGGTGGTTCTGCTCGTGCATTCGATCAGATCGATAACGCGCCGGAAGAGAAAGCTCGTGGTATCACCATCAACACCTCTCACGTTGAATACGACACCCCGACCCGTCACTACGCGCACGTTGACTGCCCGGGCCACGCCGACTACGTGAAAAACATGATCACCGGTGCTGCTCAGATGGACGGCGCTATCCTGGTTGTTGCTGCGACTGACGGCCCGATGCCGCAGACCCGTGAGCACATCCTGCTGGGTCGTCAGGTAGGCGTTCCGTACATCATCGTGTTCCTGAACAAGTGCGACATGGTTGATGACGAAGAGCTGCTGGAACTGGTAGAGATGGAAGTTCGCGAACTGCTGTCTCAGTACGACTTCCCGGGCGACGACACCCCGATCGTACGTGGTTCCGCTCTGAAAGCGCTGGAAGGCGACGCTGAGTGGGAAGCGAAAATCATCGAACTGGCTGGCTTCCTGGATTCCTACATCCCGGAACCGGAGCGCGCAATTGACAAGCCGTTCCTGCTGCCGATCGAAGACGTATTCTCCATCTCCGGTCGTGGTACCGTTGTTACCGGTCGTGTAGAGCGCGGTATCATCAAAGTGGGTGAAGAAGTTGAAATCGTTGGTATCAAGGATACCGCGAAATCCACCTGTACCGGCGTTGAAATGTTCCGCAAACTGCTGGACGAAGGCCGTGCGGGCGAGAACGTTGGCGTTCTGCTGCGTGGTATCAAGCGTGAAGAAATCGAACGTGGCCAGGTACTGGCGAAGCCGGGCACCATCAAGCCGCACACCAAGTTCGAATCTGAAGTGTACATTCTGTCCAAAGATGAAGGCGGCCGTCACACTCCGTTCTTCAAAGGCTACCGTCCGCAGTTCTACTTCCGTACCACTGACGTGACTGGCACCATCGAACTGCCGGAAGGCGTGGAGATGGTAATGCCGGGCGACAACATCAAAATGGTTGTTACCCTGATCCACCCGATCGCGATGGACGACGGTCTGCGTTTCGCAATCCGCGAAGGCGGCCGTACCGTTGGCGCGGGCGTGGTTGCTAAAGTTCTCGGCTAATCGCTGATAACAATTGACGCAATGCGCAAGAAAAGGGCATCATTTGATGCCCTTTTTGCACGCTCTCACACCAGAACCTGGCTCATCAGTGATTTATTTCTCATAATCATTGCTGAGACAGGCTCTGTCGATGGCGTAAATTCCGAAGCGCAGAGTTAACAGCAATTCGGTCTGGTTTGCCTCGCCTTCGCGGGGCAAAAATGTTTGTCTGGTTTATTGTGACAGGTTGGTTTATGAGTGCGAATACCGAAGCTCAAGGAAGCGGGCGCGGCCTGGAAGCGATGAAATGGCTCGCCGTCGCAGCTCTGCTGATTGTAGCGATCGTGGGCAACTATATTTATCGTGATATTACTCTGCCGCTGCGTGCCCTTGCGGTAGTGATTCTTATTGCTGCAGCGGGTGGTGTCGCGCTGTTAACGACCAAAGGTAAAGCTACCGTTGCTTTTGCCCGTGAAGCGAGAACCGAAGTTCGTAAAGTGGTTTGGCCGACTCGCCAGGAAACGTTGCACACCACATTAATTGTGGCAGCGGTAACTGCTGTAATGTCCCTGATCCTGTGGGGGCTGGATGGTATTCTGGTCCGCCTGGTATCCTTTATCACTGGCCTGAGGTTCTGAGATGTCTGAAGCTCCTAAAAAGCGCTGGTACGTCGTTCAGGCGTTTTCCGGTTTTGAAGGTCGTGTAGCGACCTCCCTGCGCGAGCATATCAAATTACACAACATGGAAGAGTTGTTTGGCGAAGTCATGGTTCCGACTGAAGAAGTCGTCGAAATCCGTGGCGGACAGCGTCGCAAAAGCGAACGTAAATTCTTCCCGGGCTATGTGCTGGTGCAGATGGTAATGAACGATGCGAGCTGGCACCTTGTCCGCAGCGTACCGCGTGTGATGGGCTTCATTGGCGGCACCTCCGATCGTCCGGCGCCTATCAGCGACAAAGAAGTCGATGCGATCATGAATCGCCTGCAGCAGGTTGGCGATAAGCCGCGTCCGAAAACGCTGTTTGAGCCGGGTGAAATGGTTCGCGTTAACGACGGTCCGTTTGCTGACTTTAACGGCGTGGTTGAAGAAGTTGACTATGAAAAGAGCCGCCTGAAGGTATCTGTTTCTATCTTCGGTCGTGCGACTCCGGTCGAGCTCGATTTTAGCCAGGTTGAAAAAGCCTAAGGCTCGTTCGAAAAAACAGCAATTACAGATTGCACAAGGCGTGAGATTGGAATACAATTTCGCGCCTTTTGTTTTTACGGGCTTCGGCGCGTAGAACTTATTATCACGGGAAGCCTCCTTGAGGCGCTATACCCATTAGAGGAAATTTAAATGGCTAAGAAAGTACAAGCCTACGTTAAGCTGCAGGTTGCAGCTGGCATGGCTAACCCGAGCCCGCCGGTCGGCCCGGCACTGGGTCAGCAGGGCGTTAACATCATGGAATTCTGTAAAGCGTTCAACGCCAAAACGGATTCCATCGAGAAAGGCCTGCCGATTCCGGTTGTTATTACCGTTTATGCTGACCGTTCTTTCACCTTCGTTACCAAAACTCCGCCGGCAGCAGTACTGCTGAAAAAAGCGGCTGGTATCAAGTCTGGTTCCGGTAAGCCGAACAAAGACAAAGTAGGTAAAGTGACTCGCGCTCAGGTTCAGGAAATTGCTCAGACCAAAGCTGCGGACATGACTGGTGCCGACATTGAAGCGATGACTCGCTCTATCGAAGGTACTGCACGTTCCATGGGCCTGGTAGTGGAGGACTAAGAAATGGCTAAACTGACCAAGCGTATGCGCGTGATCCGTGAAAAAGTTGATGCGACTAAACAGTACGAAATCAACGAAGCTATCTCTCTGCTGAAAGAGCTGGCCACTGCGAAATTCACTGAAAGCGTTGACGTAGCCGTTAACCTCGGCATCGACGCTCGTAAATCTGACCAGAACGTACGTGGTGCAACTGTACTGCCGCACGGTACTGGCCGTTCCGTTCGCGTAGCCGTATTTACCCAGGGCCCGAACGCTGAAGCTGCTAAAGCAGCTGGCGCTGAGCTGGTAGGTATGGAAGATCTGGCTGATCAGATCAAAAAAGGCGAAATGAACTTTGACGTTGTTATTGCTTCTCCGGATGCAATGCGCGTTGTTGGCCAGCTGGGCCAGGTACTGGGTCCGCGCGGCCTGATGCCGAACCCGAAAGTGGGCACCGTAACCCCGAACGTTGCTGAAGCGGTTAAAAACGCTAAAGCCGGTCAGGTTCGTTACCGCAACGACAAAAACGGCATCATTCACACCACCATTGGTAAAGTTGACTTTGACGCTGACAAACTGAAAGAAAACCTGGAAGCGCTGCTGGTTGCTCTGAAAAAAGCAAAACCGGCTTCTGCGAAAGGCGTGTACATCAAGAAAGTTAGCCTGTCCACCACCATGGGTGCAGGTGTTGCTGTAGACCAGGCTGGTCTGAGCGCTGCGGCGAACTAATAATCGCCCTTTACGTGGGCGGCGGATTTGTCTACAATCTTACGCCCACTGTCCTGGCTAACAGGACAAACAGAATTTTCGGTTGGAGCCTGGCCTTATCCAGGCCTCCGTCCAAGACCGCAGGTGTTTCGCAAGAGACTTAATTCCCTGCGTAGACGGTGACAGAACCTGAAGAATATTTTTTAAGTAGTCTTTGGCTTGTTTCTGCTCACCGTATTTCGACGCTCTTTCGTAAGGAAGAGTGAAGTGAGTTCCGGGGCATTTTGTCCCGGCTAAAACCCAGGAGCAAAAGCTAATGGCTTTAAATCTTCAAGACAAACAAGCGATTGTTGCTGAAGTCAGCGAAGTAGCCAAAGGCGCGCTGTCTGCGGTTGTCGCGGATTCCCGTGGCGTTACCGTAGATAAAATGACTGAACTGCGTAAAGCAGGTCGCGAAGCTGGCGTATACATGCGTGTTGTTCGTAACACCCTGCTGCGCCGTGTTGTTGAAGGTACTCAGTTTGAGTGCCTGAAAGACGCGTTTGTTGGTCCGACCCTGATTGCATACTCTATGGAACACCCGGGCGCTGCTGCTCGTCTGTTCAAAGATTTCGCGAAAGCGAATGCAAAATTTGAGGTCAAAGCCGCTGCCTTTGAAGGTGAGCTGATCCCGGCGTCTCAGATCGACCGCCTGGCAACTCTGCCGACTTACGAAGAAGCAATTGCACGCCTGATGGCAACCATGAAAGAAGCCGCTGCTGGCAAACTGGTTCGCACTCTGGCTGCCGTTCGCGATGCGAAAGAAGCTGCGTAATCGCGCATTTGCTTACGTATAAAACTTATTCTGATATTCAGGAACAATTAAATGTCTATCACTAAAGATCAAATCATTGAAGCAGTATCCGCTATGTCCGTAATGGACGTTGTAGAACTGATTTCTGCAATGGAAGAAAAATTCGGTGTTTCCGCTGCTGCTGCTGTAGCTGTTGCTGCTGCTGGCCCGGCTGAAGCTGCTGAAGAGAAAACTGAATTCGACGTTATTCTGAAAGCCGCTGGCGCTAACAAAGTTGCTGTTATCAAAGCAGTACGTGGCGCGACTGGCCTGGGTCTGAAAGAAGCTAAAGACCTGGTAGAATCTGCTCCGGCCGCTCTGAAAGAAGGCGTGAGCAAAGATGACGCTGAAGCTCTGAAAAAATCCCTGGAAGAAGCTGGCGCTGAAGTTGAAGTTAAATAAGCCAACCCTTCTGGTTGCAGCCTGAGAAATCAGGCTGATGGCTGGTGACTTTTTGGTCACCAGCCTTTTTGCGCTCCAGGGGACCAGTAGCGTTTCACACTGTTTTACTACTGGTTACCCGTCAATGCTTGTTTCTATCGACGACTTAATATACTGCGACAGGGCTTCCGCGCTGTGTAAATCGCAATGAAATGGTTTAAGAGTGATAGAAACAGGCATTGCGGAAAGTGTTCCATTTTCCGGTCAACAAAATGGTGTTGCATAAACTGTCCCCCCGACGGACAGAGTGGGTCGACTTGTCAGCGAGCTGAGGAACCCTATGGTTTACTCCTATACCGAGAAAAAACGTATTCGTAAGGATTTTGGTAAACGTCCACAAGTTTTGGATGTTCCCTATCTCCTTTCTATCCAGCTTGACTCGTTCCAGAAATTTATCGAGCAAGATCCTGAAGGGCAGTACGGTCTGGAAGCTGCTTTCCGCTCCGTATTCCCGATTCAAAGCTATAGCGGCAATTCGGAACTGCAATATGTCAGCTACCGTCTTGGCGAACCGGTATTTGATGTTAAAGAATGTCAGATCCGTGGCGTAACCTACTCGGCTCCGCTGCGCGTGAAGCTGCGTCTGGTGATCTACGAGCGCGAAGCGCCGGAAGGCACTGTTAAGGACATCAAAGAGCAAGAAGTTTACATGGGCGAAATCCCGCTCATGACCGATAACGGTACCTTTGTTATTAACGGTACTGAACGCGTTATCGTTTCTCAGCTCCATCGTAGCCCTGGCGTTTTCTTTGATAGCGATAAAGGCAAAACCCACTCTTCGGGTAAAGTGCTGTATAACGCGCGCATCATCCCTTACCGTGGCTCCTGGCTGGACTTCGAATTCGATCCGAAAGACAACCTGTTCGTTCGTATCGACCGTCGTCGTAAACTGCCGGCCACCATTATTCTGCGTGCGCTGAACTACACCACCGAGCAGATCCTTGACCTGTTCTTTGAAAAAGTGGTGTTTGAAATTCGCGACAACAAGCTGCAGATGGAGCTGGTGCCGGAACGCCTGCGTGGCGAGACCGCATCCTTCGACATCGAAGCTAACGGCAAAGTGTATGTAGAAAAAGGCCGCCGTATTACTGCGCGCCACATCCGCCAGCTTGAAAAAGACGAAATCAAGCATATCGAAGTGCCGGTGGAATACATCGCAGGCAAAGTTGCCGCTAAAGATTATGTAGACGCTTCTACTGGCGAGTTGATTTGCCCGGCCAACATGGAACTCTCTCTGGATCTGCTGGCTAAGCTGAGCCAGGCAGGCCACAAACGCATTGAAACGCTGTTTACTAACGATCTGGACCACGGTCCGTACATGTCTGAGACTGTACGCATCGACCCAACCAACGATCGTCTGAGCGCGCTGGTAGAAATCTACCGCATGATGCGCCCGGGTGAGCCGCCGACTCGCGAAGCGGCTGAAAGCCTGTTTGAGAACCTGTTCTTCTCTGAAGACCGTTATGACCTTTCTGCGGTAGGCCGCATGAAGTTCAACCGTTCTCTGCTGCGCGAAGAGATTGAAGGTTCCGGTATCCTGAGCAAAGACGACATCATCGACGTGATGAAGAAGCTCATCGATATCCGTAACGGCAAAGGCGAAGTGGATGATATCGACCACCTCGGTAACCGTCGTATCCGTTCTGTAGGCGAAATGGCGGAAAACCAGTTCCGCGTTGGCCTGGTGCGTGTAGAGCGTGCGGTGAAAGAGCGTCTGTCCCTGGGCGATCTCGATACACTGATGCCGCAGGATATGATTAACGCCAAGCCTATCTCCGCAGCAGTGAAAGAGTTCTTCGGCTCCAGCCAGCTGTCGCAGTTTATGGACCAGAACAACCCGCTGTCTGAGATTACGCACAAGCGTCGTATCTCCGCGCTCGGCCCAGGCGGTCTGACTCGTGAGCGTGCGGGCTTTGAAGTTCGAGACGTTCACCCGACGCACTACGGTCGCGTATGTCCGATCGAAACGCCGGAAGGTCCGAACATCGGTCTGATTAACTCCTTGTCTGTTTACGCGCAGACCAACGAATATGGCTTCCTCGAAACGCCGTATCGTTTAGTGCGTGACGGCGTGGTGACTGACGAAATTCATTACCTCTCCGCTATCGAAGAAGGTAACTACGTTATCGCTCAGGCGAACACCAACCTGACGGAAGAAGGTCGCTTTGCAGACGATCTGGTCACCTGCCGCAGCAAAGGCGAATCGAGCCTGTTCAGCGCAGACCAGGTTGACTATATGGACGTTTCCACCCAGCAGGTGGTTTCCGTCGGTGCGTCCCTGATCCCGTTCCTGGAACACGATGACGCCAACCGTGCATTGATGGGTGCGAACATGCAACGTCAGGCAGTTCCGACTCTGCGCGCTGATAAGCCGCTGGTTGGTACTGGTATGGAGCGCGCTGTCGCCGTTGACTCCGGTGTAACGGCAGTTGCGAAGCGTGGCGGTACCGTACAGTACGTCGATGCGTCTCGTATCGTTATCAAAGTTAACGAAGACGAGATGTATCCGGGCGAAGCGGGCATCGATATTTACAACCTGACTAAGTACACCCGTTCTAACCAGAACACCTGCATCAACCAGATGCCGTGTGTTTCTCTGAATGAACCGGTTGAGCGCGGCGACGTGCTGGCGGACGGCCCGTCCACCGACCTCGGTGAACTGGCGCTCGGTCAGAACATGCGCGTAGCGTTCATGCCGTGGAACGGTTACAACTTCGAAGACTCCATTCTCGTTTCCGAGCGTGTGGTTCAGGAAGATCGCTTCACCACCATCCATATCCAGGAACTGGCGTGCGTGTCTCGCGACACCAAGCTGGGGCCGGAAGAGATCACCGCTGACATCCCGAACGTGGGTGAGGCTGCGCTCTCTAAACTGGATGAATCCGGCATCGTTTATATCGGTGCGGAAGTTACTGGCGGCGACATCCTGGTTGGTAAAGTAACGCCGAAAGGTGAAACCCAACTGACTCCGGAAGAGAAGCTGCTGCGTGCGATCTTCGGTGAAAAAGCGTCTGACGTTAAAGACTCTTCCCTGCGCGTGCCGAACGGCGTGTCAGGTACCGTAATCGACGTTCAGGTCTTCACCCGTGATGGCGTAGAGAAAGACAAACGCGCTCTTGAAATCGAAGAGATGCAGCTGAAGCAGGCGAAGAAAGACCTGACTGAAGAACTGCAGATCCTCGAAGCCGGCCTGTTTGCTCGTATCCGCGCCGTGCTGATTGCCGGTGGCGTTGAAGCTGAGAAGCTTGACAAACTGCCGCGCGATCGCTGGCTGGAACTGGGCCTGACCGACGAAGAGAAGCAGAACCAGCTGGAGCAGCTGGCTGAGCAGTACGATGAGCTTAAGCACGAGTTCGAGAAGAAACTCGAAGCGAAGCGCCGCAAAATCACCCAAGGCGACGATCTGGCGCCGGGCGTGCTGAAGATCGTTAAGGTCTATCTGGCCGTTAAACGTCAGATTCAGCCGGGTGACAAGATGGCAGGCCGCCACGGTAACAAGGGTGTTATCTCCAAGATCAACCCGATCGAGGATATGCCTTACGATGAAAACGGCACGCCGGTAGATATCGTACTGAACCCGCTGGGCGTACCGTCTCGTATGAACATCGGTCAGATTCTGGAAACCCATCTGGGTATGGCCGCGAAAGGCATCGGCGACAAGATTAACGCCATGCTGAAACAGCAGCAGGAAGTGGCGAAGCTGCGTGAGTTTATCCAGCGCGCTTACGATCTGGGCGCTGATATTCGCCAGAAAGTCGACCTGAGCACCTTCAGCGATGAAGAAGTGCTGCGTCTGGCTGAAAACCTGCGTAAAGGTATGCCGATCGCAACGCCGGTATTCGACGGTGCGAAAGAAGCGGAAATTAAAGAGCTGCTGCAACTGGGCGACCTGCCGACTTCCGGCCAGATCACTCTGTTTGACGGCCGCACCGGTGAGCAGTTCGAGCGTCCGGTAACCGTAGGTTACATGTATATGCTGAAACTGAACCACCTGGTCGACGACAAGATGCATGCTCGTTCTACCGGTTCTTACAGCCTGGTTACTCAGCAGCCGCTGGGTGGTAAGGCTCAGTTCGGTGGCCAGCGCTTCGGTGAGATGGAAGTGTGGGCGCTTGAAGCATACGGCGCAGCCTATACCCTGCAGGAAATGCTGACCGTTAAGTCTGATGACGTGAACGGCCGTACCAAGATGTATAAGAACATCGTGGATGGCAACCATCAGATGGAACCGGGCATGCCAGAATCTTTCAACGTACTGTTGAAAGAGATCCGCTCGCTGGGCATCAACATCGAACTGGAAGACGAGTAATTCTCGCTCAAACAGGTCACTGCTGCGGAGTTAACGCTCCGCAGCAGAATGTGCTAACTCCGACGGGAGCCAATCCGTGAAAGACTTATTAAAGTTTCTGAAAGCGCAAACTAAAACCGAAGAGTTTGATGCGATCAAAATTGCTCTGGCGTCGCCAGACATGATCCGTTCATGGTCGTTCGGTGAAGTTAAAAAGCCGGAAACCATTAACTACCGTACGTTCAAACCTGAGCGTGACGGTCTGTTCTGCGCCCGTATTTTCGGGCCGGTAAAAGACTATGAGTGCCTGTGCGGTAAGTACAAGCGCCTGAAACACCGCGGTGTGATTTGTGAGAAGTGTGGCGTTGAAGTGACCCAGACCAAAGTGCGTCGTGAGCGCATGGGCCACATCGAGCTGGCTTCCCCGACCGCGCACATCTGGTTCCTGAAGTCCCTGCCGTCCCGTATCGGTTTGCTGCTGGATATGCCGCTGCGCGATATCGAACGTGTTCTGTACTTCGAATCTTACGTTGTTATCGAGGGCGGCATGACCAACCTCGAGCGTCGTCAGATCCTGACTGAAGAGCAGTACCTGGACGCGCTGGAAGAGTTCGGCGACGAATTCGACGCTAAAATGGGCGCGGAAGCTATCCAGGCCCTGCTGAAGAGCATGGACCTGGAGCAGGAATGCGAACAGCTGCGTGAAGAGCTGAACGAAACCAACTCCGAAACCAAGCGTAAGAAGCTGACCAAGCGTATCAAACTGCTGGAAGCATTCGTACAGTCTGGCAACAAGCCGGAGTGGATGATTCTGACCGTGCTGCCGGTACTGCCGCCGGATCTGCGTCCGCTGGTTCCGCTGGATGGCGGTCGTTTCGCAACGTCGGATCTGAACGATCTGTATCGTCGCGTGATCAACCGTAACAACCGTCTGAAGCGTCTGCTGGATCTGGCTGCGCCGGACATCATCGTGCGCAACGAAAAACGTATGCTGCAGGAAGCGGTAGACGCCCTGCTGGATAACGGTCGTCGCGGTCGTGCGATCACCGGCTCCAACAAGCGTCCGCTGAAGTCTCTGGCTGACATGATCAAAGGTAAGCAGGGTCGTTTCCGTCAGAACCTGCTCGGTAAGCGTGTGGACTACTCCGGTCGTTCCGTAATTACCGTTGGTCCGTACCTGCGTCTGCACCAGTGCGGTCTGCCGAAGAAAATGGCGCTGGAGCTGTTCAAACCGTTCATCTACGGCAAGCTGGAACTGCGTGGCCTTGCGACCACCATCAAAGCCGCCAAGAAAATGGTTGAGCGCGAAGAAGCGGTCGTTTGGGACATCCTGGACGAAGTCATCCGTGAGCACCCGGTACTGCTGAACCGTGCACCGACCCTGCACCGTCTGGGTATTCAGGCGTTCGAACCGGTACTGATCGAAGGTAAAGCTATTCAGCTGCACCCGCTGGTGTGTGCGGCGTACAACGCCGACTTCGATGGTGACCAGATGGCTGTTCACGTACCGCTGACGCTGGAAGCCCAGCTGGAAGCGCGTGCGCTGATGATGTCTACCAACAACATCCTGTCCCCGGCGAACGGCGAACCTATCATCGTTCCGTCTCAGGACGTTGTACTGGGTCTGTACTACATGACCCGCGACAAGATTAACGCCAAAGGCGAAGGCATGGTGCTGACTGGCCCGAAAGAAGCGGAACGTCTGTACCGCTCTGGCCAGGCTGAACTGCACGCTCGCGTAAAAGTTCGTATCACTGAATACGAAAAAGACGCGAACGACGAGTTCGTGGCGAAAACCAGCCTGATCGACACTACCGTAGGTCGTGCGATCCTGTGGATGATCGTACCGAAAGGTCTGCCGTTCTCTATCGTGAACCAGCCGCTCGGTAAGAAAGCGATCTCCAAAATGCTGAACACCTGTTACCGCATTCTGGGCCTGAAGCCGACCGTTATTTTTGCAGACCAGACCATGTATACCGGTTTTGCGTATGCAGCGCGTTCTGGTGCTTCTGTTGGTATCGACGATATGGTTATCCCGGCGAAAAAAGCTGAGATCATCGCCGAAGCCGAAGCAGAAGTGGCTGAAATCCAGGAACAGTTCCAGTCTGGTCTGGTAACTGCTGGCGAACGTTATAACAAAGTTATCGATATCTGGGCCGCGGCGAACGATCGTGTATCCAAGGCGATGATGGATAACCTGCAGACCGAAACCGTTATCAACCGTAACGGCGAAGAAGAGCAGCAGGTTTCCTTTAACAGCATCTACATGATGGCCGACTCCGGTGCGCGTGGTTCTGCTGCGCAGATTCGTCAGCTGGCAGGTATGCGTGGTCTGATGGCGAAGCCGGATGGCTCCATCATCGAAACGCCGATCACCGCGAACTTCCGTGAAGGTCTGAACGTACTCCAGTACTTCATCTCGACCCACGGTGCTCGTAAAGGTCTGGCGGATACCGCACTGAAAACCGCGAACTCCGGTTACCTGACTCGTCGTCTGGTTGACGTCGCGCAGGACCTGGTTGTGACCGAAGACGATTGCGGCACGCTGGAAGGCATCACCATGACCCCGGTTATCGAGGGTGGCGATGTTAAAGAGCCGCTGCGCGATCGTGTACTGGGTCGTGTGACTGCTGAAGACGTTCTGAAGCCGGGTACCGCAGATATTCTGGTTCCGCGTAACACACTGCTGCATGAGCACTGGTGTGATCTGCTGGAAGCGAACTCTGTTGACTCTGTGAAAGTTCGTTCCGTTGTAAGCTGTGACACCGACTTTGGTGTATGTGCACACTGCTACGGTCGAGACCTCGCGCGTGGCCACATCATCAACAAAGGTGAGGCTATCGGCGTTATCGCAGCACAGTCCATCGGTGAGCCGGGTACACAGCTGACCATGCGTACGTTCCACATCGGTGGTGCGGCGTCTCGTGCGGCTGCTGAATCCAGCATCCAGGTGAAAAACAAAGGTAGCATCCGCCTCAGCAACGCGAAGACGGTTGTGAACTCCAGCGGTAAACTGGTTATCACTTCCCGTAACACCGAGCTGAAGCTTATCGACGAATTCGGTCGTACTAAAGAAAGCTATAAAGTGCCTTACGGTGCGGTTATGGCGAAAGGCGATGGCGAGCAGGTTGCTGGCGGCGAAACCGTAGCAAACTGGGACCCGCACACCATGCCGGTTATCACCGAGGTGAGCGGTTACATTCGCTTCACGGACATGATCGACGGCCAGACCATTACGCGTCAGACCGACGAACTGACCGGCCTTTCTTCGCTGGTGGTTCTGGACTCCGCAGAGCGTACCGCTGGCGGTAAAGACCTGCGTCCGGCGCTGAAAATCGTTGACGCTAACGGCGATGACGTTCTGATTCCGGGCACCGACATGCCGGCTCAGTACTTCCTGCCGGGTAAAGCGATTGTTCAGCTGGAAGATGGCGTGCAGATCAGCTCCGGTGACACCCTGGCGCGTATTCCGCAGGAATCCGGCGGTACCAAGGACATTACCGGTGGTCTGCCGCGCGTTGCGGATCTGTTCGAAGCGCGTCGTCCGAAAGAGCCGGCTATCCTTGCTGAAGTGGCGGGTATCGTCTCCTTCGGTAAAGAGACCAAAGGCAAGCGTCGTCTGGTGATCACGCCGGTTGACGGTAGCGATCCGTACGAAGAGATGATTCCGAAATGGCGTCAGCTCAACGTGTTCGAAGGCGAACGTGTGGAACGTGGTGACGTCATCTCCGACGGTCCGGAAGCGCCGCACGACATTCTGCGTCTGCGTGGCGTTCAGGCTGTGACTCGTTACATCGTTAACGAAGTACAGGACGTTTACCGTCTGCAGGGCGTTAAGATCAACGATAAGCACATCGAAGTTATCGTTCGTCAGATGCTGCGTAAAGCCACCATCATGAACGCGGGCAGCTCCGAGTTCCTGGAAGGTGAGCAGGTGGAATACTCTCGCGTCAAGATCGCTAACCGTGACCTGGAAGCGAACGGCAAAATTGGCGCAACCTTTATGCGCGACTTGCTGGGTATCACCAAAGCGTCTCTGGCAACCGAGTCCTTCATCTCCGCGGCATCGTTCCAGGAGACGACTCGCGTGCTTACCGAAGCAGCCGTTGCGGGCAAACGCGACGAACTGCGCGGTCTGAAAGAGAACGTCATCGTGGGCCGTCTGATCCCGGCTGGTACAGGTTATGCGTACCACCAGGACCGCATGCGTCGCCGTGCGGCGGGCGAAACCCCGGCTGCACCGCAGGTGAGTGCGGAAGAAGCGACTGCGAGCCTCGCAGAGCTGCTGAACGCAGGCCTCGGCGGCGACAACGAGTAATCGTTTCTCGCCACACTAAAAAACCGCTCTTCGGAGCGGTTTTTTTATGCCTGTAATCTGGACGGGAAGCGCGTTAAGCGAGGAACAGCGACGTGGCGCCCACAATGTAATGTTTAACCCTCTGGTTCGGGCGAATATAAGAGAGAAAAACGCCGTCTGACGACGGCGTTGAAATCTAGTTTACCAGCGGCAATCTTCGATAAAGCTCAATCATATCCTCGGCCAAATCCTGAATGACCATCGCATTCATCAGGTGGTCCTGAGAGTGAACGGTAATAAGATTAACCGGCAGCTTGCCGCTCCCTTCATCCAGCCCGATAAGCTGGGTCTGAATTTTGTGGGCGTGCTTAACAAATTCTCGTGACTCTTCCATCGCCTGCTCGGCGCCGGCGAAATCGCCTTTGCGCGCCAGTTGAAGCGCGCTCAGCGCCTGGCTGCGCGCAGCGCCCGCATTAACCAGTAACTCCATGATGATGTTTTCTAAGTCTTCCATGGCTTCACTCCAGCATCTTAAGCGCTTTATCCAGTACGGCATCGCCTTTCATCATGCCGTAATCCATCATGTCGATAACCGCGACCTTTTTGCCCAGCGGCTCGGCAATAGCCTGCAGCTTAGCCTGCTCATACTTCACCTGCGGTCCCAGCAAAATAATATCCGCGCCTTCAAGGTTCTCTTTAAATTCTGCAACGGGCACTGCTTTGACAGAAACTTCCACCCCTTTCTTTTGCGCCGCGTCTTTCATGCGTTGAACCAGCATGCTGGTGGACATGCCCGCAGCACAGCATAAAACGATGTTCTTCATAGTCCGCTCTCTGTGTCAGGTTGATAATTGATAATTATCCATCGTTTGAAAGAGCAACAACCGCTTTGGTGCGATTGTGCGTAAGGCATCACAAAAGAAAGCTCAAAAAACTGAAACCGGTTACAGTTTTGCAATTTGGTCTCTGGTCCCTCCTGAGAGGCGGGGCGGAAGAGAGAGTAAAAAGACCGCCCCGGCTGGTCTTCACCAGCAGAGCCAGCCTACCGGCGACGTAAAAACGGCTCAATGGCCGCGCTTTCGTCTTACGAGGTAACGCGGCGCTTTTATCGCGCTGGCGACATCAGTTACAACTGTTTTGCGAAGCTCTTCCCAAGTAGCTGTCCCAGTCTTTCCAGACCGGCTGTAACCCGGCCTTAGCCAGCGCCTGGGCGACTTCGTCAGGGCGGCGGCCATCATGAGGCGCGAACTGCTCCAGCTCCGGATGGTCGTCCGCATACCCGCCAGGCTGCGTTTTCGAAAAGGCGCTAACGTTGTTGATGGCGAGCGGAATCACGCGATCGCGAAACCAGGGCGATTCCCGCGTAGAGAGCGAAAGCTCCACCTCCGGCGCGAACAGGCGAAAGGCGCAGATAACCTGTACCAGCTGCCGTTCATCCATTAACGACGCGGGTTCAATACCGCCAGCGCAGGGGCGAAGGCGAGGGAAGGCAACAGAATAGCGGCTCTGCCAGTAATGCTGTTGCAGCCAGAGCAGATGCTCCGCCACCATAAAGCAATCGGCGCGCCAGCTATCGGAGAGCCCAATCAACGCGCCGAGGCCGATTTTATCAATACCCGCGCGGCCCAGCCGATCCGGCGTTTCCAGCCGCCAGAAAAAATCCTGCTTGTTGCCGCGCAGGTGATGGCGGGCGTAAACCGTCTCATTATAGGTTTCCTGATAAACCAGCACGCCATCCAGCCCCAGCGTTTTCAGCTCGGCATACTCCTCCTGCGAGAGCGGTTGCACTTCCATCTGTAATGAGGCGAAGCGGCGGCGGATGTCAGGCAGATGGCGACGAAAATAATCCATGCCGACTTTCGTCTGATGTTCGCCGGTCACCAGCAACAGATTATCGAATCCCATCGACCGGATAGCCTCGCATTCGCGCGCAATCTCCTCCGCATCCAGCGTCTTACGCTTAATGCGATTACTCATTGAAAAACCACAATAGGTGCAGTCGTTGGCGCACAGATTAGAGAGATAAAGCGGAACGTAAAAGCTGACCGTATTGCCGAAGCGCTGACGGGTGAGGCGCTGCGCCCGCTGCGCCAGCGGCTCAAGATAAGCGCTGGCGGCGGGGGAGAGCAGGGCCATCATATCTTCGCGGGAGAGGCGCGGAGCGGCCAGCGCCCGTTCGACATCACGGGCGGATTTACTGTTAATGCGCAACTGAATGTCATGCCAGTCCAGTTCGCGCCAGCGTTCTGTGAACCCCTTCATTGCTCCACCTCGCTGTATCGCAAGAAGTCAGTAAGCGGGCTGGAAGGCTGCGCCTGTCGGTAACGCGCCCCGGCTCCAGCCTGGGCGGCAAGCTCGCCAGCCTCTACCGCCAGGCGAAAGGCGCGGGCCATCTGCACCGGATCGTTCGCTACAGCGATAGCGGTATTCACCAGCACCGCAGCGGCCCCCATCTCCAGCGCTTCAGCGGCATGGCTCGGTACGCCGATGCCGGCATCCACAACGACAGGCACCGTAGCCTGTTCAATGATGATTTCCAGCAGCGCGCGGGTTTGCAGCCCCTGGTTTGAGCCGATCGGCGCGCCAAGAGGCATCACCGCCGCGCAGCCCGCTTCTTCAAGCCGTTTACACAGCACCGGGTCGGCGCCGCAGTAGGGCAGGACCACAAAGCCCATCGCCACCAGCTTTTCCGCCGCTTTCAGCGTTTCAATCGGGTCCGGCAGCAGGTAACGGGCATCCGGATGAATCTCCAGTTTTACCCAGTGGGTGCCCAACGCTTCGCGCGCCAGCTGAGCGGCGAAAATCGCCTCTTCGGCGGTTTTTGCGCCCGACGTGTTCGGCAGAAGCGATACGCCTGCCGCCTGCAGCGGCGCCAGGATGCCGTCATTGCGGCTTCGCAAATCCACGCGCTTCATCGCAAGCGTTACAAGCTCGCTGCCGCTTTCGCGAATGGCCGCCGCCATGATGTCAGCCGAGGCGAATTTGCCTGTGCCGGTAAAAAGGCGGGAAGTAAAAGTTTTATCTGCAATACGTAGCATCTCAACCTCCGGCGATAACCTGAAACAGCAGGAGGCTGTCGCCTTCCTGCAAAACGTGATGCGGCCACCGCTCGCGCGGCACAATAGTCTGGTTGACAGCCAGCGCGGTGCCGGGCTTATCGAGATTCAGCTGCGAGAGCAACTGAAGCGCGTTAAGGTTATCGCCGCACTGCATGGACTCATCATTAAGCACAATGCGCATGTCGCCCTCCACACGCTGGACAACTTTCGGCCCGCTGCAAAGCCAGCGTGCGCCATTGCAGACTGCGGCCATCAAAAAGGCGTAGCGAATTCCGCTCCGTTTCCATACCGCACAGCAGTTTTATGGCTTCCAGCGCTTGCAACGCGCCCATCATGCCGACCACCGGGCCGAGAATGCCTGCATTGCGGCAGTTGCGCTCAGGCTCGCTCTCCTGTGGCCAAAGACAGCGGTAGCAGCCATGCGCGAAAGGGGGTGTGAAGACCGCAAGCTGTCCGCCAAAGCCGACGGCGCTGGCGGTAATAAGCGGTTTCTTAAGCGTCACGCAGGCGGCATTTACCGCCTGGCGCGTGGCCATGTTGTCGCTGCAATCCAGCACCAGATCGACCTGCGAAACCGCTTCACGCAGCGCGTCGCCTGCCAGTCTCTGCTTCACTGCCTGAATCCGCAGATGCGGGTTCAGCTCTCCGAGCCGACGCTGCGCCGCCTGCGCTTTTGGTCGATCGATCTCTTTGCTGGTAAACAGGATCTGGCGCTGAAGGTTGCTGATATGCACCGTATCGTCATCCGCCAGCCACAACGCGCCGACGCCTGCGCCAGCGAGATAGAGCGCAGCTGGCGAGCCTAAACCTCCCAGGCCGACGATTAATACCCGGCTGGAGAGCAGCCGCTGCTGGCCCGCAAGGCCTACCTCCTCCAGCAGGATCTGGCGGCTGTAGCGCATGAAGTCTGCGTCATTCATCGCCCGCCCCCGCCAACGCCAGCAACTGCGCCGTTGCCTTACGCCAGTCTTCAGCCTGAGTGATAGCGCTTACCACCGCCACGCTGCCGACGCCGGTTTCCAGCACCGCAGGCGCACGCGCAAGGCTGATGCCGCCAATCGCCACCGTCGGGTAGTCGCCAAGCCGTTTTACGTGTGCCGCCAGCTGTTGTAATCCCTGCGGCGCAGAGGGCATCTGTTTAGTCTGCGTCGGAAAAACATGACCGAGCGCGATATAAGAAGGGCGAACCGCCAGCGCCACGTCGATTTCCATATCGTCATGGGTAGAGACGCCAAGCCGCAGCCCGGCCTGACGGATGGCGGCGAGGTCGGTCGTTTCCAGATCCTCCTGCCCAAGATGCACGCCGTAAGCCTGGTGCTTTATCGCCAGCCGCCAGTAATCGTTGATAAACAAACGGGCGGCATGGCGCTTACCAAGGGCGATAGCGGCGATAACATCCGCTTCAACGGCATCGTCAGTTTTATCCTTAATGCGTAGCTGAATCGTGCGCACGCCCGCGTCCAGCAGACGCTCAATCCACTCCACGCTGTCTACCACCGGATAGAGTCCCAGGCGAAAGGGCGTAGAGGGAAAATCGGGCCGGTACATTATGCCTCCTCCTTGCGCAGGTATATCTCGCCGCCTTTAGCGCGAAAGGCGTTAGACATGTCGTTCATACCCGAGGCAATTTCCTGCTTCGCCGCGTAATCGCGCACTTCCTGGGTGATTTTCATCGAGCAGAATTTGGGGCCGCACATAGAGCAGAAGTGCGCCACTTTCCCTGACTCCTGCGGCAGCGTTTCGTCGTGGTAAGCGCGGGCGGTGAACGGGTCGAGCGCCAGGTTGAACTGGTCTTCCCAGCGGAATTCGAAGCGCGCTTTCGACATGGCGTTATCACGAATTTGCGCGCCGGGATGGCCTTTAGCGAGGTCGGCGGCGTGGGCGGCGATTTTATAAGTGATAAGCCCCTGCTTCACATCGTCTTTATTCGGCAGGCCGAGATGCTCTTTCGGCGTGACATAACAGAGCATGGCGCAGCCGAACCAGCCAATCATCGCCGCGCCAATACCGGACGTGAAATGATCGTAACCCGGCGCGATGTCGGTCGTGAGCGGCCCCAGCGTGTAGAAGGGCGCTTCATGGCAGTGCTCCAGCTCTTCGGTCATGTTGCGGCGGATCATCTGCATCGGCACATGCCCCGGGCCTTCAATCATCACCTGCACGTCATATTCCCAGGCGATTTTCGTCAGCTCGCCCAGCGTATGCAGCTCGGCGAACTGCGCTTCGTCATTGGCGTCCTGAATAGAGCCGGGGCGCAGGCCGTCGCCAAGCGAGAGCGAAACATCATAGGCGGCGCAAATTTCGCAGATTTCGCGGAAGTGTTCGTAGAGGAAGTTTTCCTGGTGGTGAGAAAGGCACCATTTCGCCATGATCGAGCCGCCGCGTGAGACGATACCGGTCAGGCGTTTCGCGGTCATCGGCACATAGCGCAGCAGCACGCCGGCGTGAATGGTGAAGTAATCAACGCCCTGTTCCGCCTGCTCCAGCAGCGTATCGCGGAACATCTCCCAGGTCAGGTCTTCGGCGATGCCGTTCACTTTCTCCAGCGCCTGGTAAATTGGCACCGTACCGATGGGGACCGGGCTGTTACGTAAAATCCATTCCCGGGTTTCATGAATATAACGACCGGTAGAAAGGTCCATCACCGTATCCGCGCCCCAGCGGGTGGCCCAGACCAGCTTTTCCACCTCTTCTTCAATCGACGACGTGACCGCCGAGTTGCCGATGTTAGCGTTCACTTTCACAAGGAAGTTTCGCCCGATAATCATCGGCTCGGCTTCCGGGTGGTTAATGTTGGCGGGAATGATAGCGCGGCCGGCGGCCACTTCGTCGCGCACAAACTCCGGCGTAATGTTTGCAGGCAGCGTTGCGCCAAATCCTTCGCCCGGATGCTGCTGGCGCAGCACTTCGCCGCGGATGCGCTCGCGGCCCATGTTTTCACGGATGGCGATAAACTCCATTTCCGGCGTGACGATGCCCTGGCGTGCATAGTGCAGTTGCGTGACTCGCTTGCCGGGCTTCGCGCGCAGCGGCGTAAGCAGGCCGGTAAAGCGCAATTCGTCCAGGTTGTCGTCCGCCAGCCGCTCACGGGTATAGGCTGAACTGCGGCCGGTGAGCGCCTCTGCGTCGTTACGCGCGGCAATCCACGGCTGGCGCAGCTTCGCCAGGCCCTGATGCACATCGATGGTAATGGACGGGTCGCCATAGGGGCCGGACGTGTCATAAACGGGCACCGGCTCGTTTGCTTCATACTGCGGGTTTTCTTTGCTGCCGCCGATGAGCGTAGGGCTAAGCGCAATCTCGCGCATCGGGACGCGGATATCGTCGCGGCTGCCGGTGAGGTAAATACGCGTTGAGTTGGGGAAGGCGGTGCCTTCGAGCGTCTCGATAAACTGCTGTGCTTGCGCGCGCTGTTCGCGGCGATTGGGTTTGGTTGGTACAGACATAGCGCATTCCAGTTAAGTTTCAGGAGTGGCTTGTCAGACGACGGAAGGAGTAACAGACAGGAGCGCCCGGAAAGGCGCCTGTACAGCTGATTTACTCTTGTTCCCTTCGCAGGTATTAACCTGATCAGGTTCCGCGGATCCCGAATTAACGGTCTCAGCCCGTACTGATGTACTGGGCACTCCGACAAGATAAAACCCCGCTAAACGAACGGGGCTGGTTGTAAACTACTCGTTAATACAGCGAAACTCAAGCCGGACGCGCAAGCGCCGCTTCATCGTTCGCGCTGCTGCCGAGATTATTATCGAAAGCCAGCATGATAAGCTGATCTTCATAAATAAAGCGCGTCGCCAGCGCCTCGCCGATACCGGAGAGAGCCTGCTGGAACTCGATGCAGTTGTCGTGATCGATAGCGTTTTCCAGGTTGCTGTCGTAGTACGCCATGATTTCCTGGGTATTGGCTTCCAGCTGCGGATAGATTTGCGTAGCGGCCAGCAGCGGGCTGGTGCCTTCCATTTCGCTGATAATGCGTTCATAAATACTGAAGTGACCGGCGGAGAGATAGTCCACCAGGCTGTGACAAAAATCATCCAGCGCTTTTTCATCCAGCGCCGTCAGCGATTCCTTGCCAGGCTTGATACCAACCACATTGTAATAAGCGACTAACAGATTGTTGCGAGCATTAAGCCAGCTATCAACGAGCTCGTTACTGCCCCCAACGCGTTCTGTCAGACTTTTCAGCTGGTTTAGCATGATTGACTCCGTGAGTTATAAGATTAAAACGCCAAAAGACCCAAAATTTGTAAAAACAATGTTACCAACATGCCAGTGAAGCAGAGGTAGTGCAATACGTTATGGAACGTCCTATAGAAAAGTTAGACCATGGCTGGTGGATAGTCAGCCATGAACAGAAATTATGGTTGCCGCATGGCGAATTACCGTACGGCAACGCCCAGACATTAGACCTGGTCGGCGTGCCGGCCCGCCAGATTGGCGAGTGGCAGGATGAACCCGTCTGGCTGGTGAACCAGAACCGGCGTCAGGAGATGGGCTCGGTGCGCCAGCTTATGGATCAGGATGTCGGGCTGTTTCAGCTTGCCGGACGCGGCGTGCAGCTGGCGGAGTTCTTCCGCTCGCATAAGTTTTGCGGCTACTGCGGGCACACGATGCATAACAGTAAAAGCGAGTGGGCGATGCTGTGCGGCCATTGCCACGAGCGCTACTACCCGCAAATCGCGCCCTGCATCATCGTCGCCATTCGCCGCGAAGATAAAATCTTGCTCGCCCAGCACACCCGCCACCGCAACGGCGTTTACACCGTGCTGGCCGGTTTTGTGGAAGTAGGGGAGACGCTGGAGCAGGCGGTGGCGCGTGAAGTGATGGAGGAGAGCAGCATTCGCGTGAAAAACCTGCGCTATGTAACTTCGCAGCCCTGGCCGTTCCCGCAGTCGCTGATGACCGCTTTTGTGGCGGATTATGACAGCGGCGACATCAAAATCGACCCGAAAGAGCTGCTGGATGCAGGCTGGTATCGCTACGACCAGCTGCCGTTGTTGCCGCCGCCAGGCACCGTGGCGCGCCGGTTAATCGAAGATACGGTCGCGCAGTGCCGGGCAGAGTATGAATGACGTGGTAAACTACCGGCCTGCCTCTTAAGGAAAGATAAAAATGACCGAACTGAAAAACGATCGTTACCTGCGCGCGCTGCTGCGCCAGCCTGTGGATGTCACTCCGGTGTGGATGATGAGACAGGCGGGGCGTTATTTGCCGGAGTACAAAGCCACCCGGGCCCAGGCGGGCGACTTTATGTCGCTGTGTAAAAACGCCGAGCTTGCTTGTGAAGTGACGCTGCAGCCGCTGCGCCGTTATCCGCTTGATGCGGCGATCCTCTTTTCGGACATTCTGACCATTCCCGATGCGATGGGCCTCGGGCTCTATTTCGAAGCTGGCGAAGGCCCGCGCTTTACCTCGCCCATTACCGGCAAAGCGGATGTGGATAAGCTGCCGGTGCCGGACCCGGAGCAGGAGCTGGGTTACGTAATGAACGCGGTGCGCACTATCCGCCGGGAGCTGAAGGGCGAAGTGCCGCTGATCGGTTTCTCCGGCAGTCCCTGGACGCTCGCCACTTATATGGTGGAAGGCGGCAGCAGCAAGGCTTTCACGCAGATTAAAAAGATGATGTATGCCGAGCCGATGACGCTGCACGCGCTGCTCGACAAGCTTGCGCAAAGCGTCACGCTCTACCTGAACGCGCAAATCCGCGCGGGCGCGCAGTCGGTCATGATTTTCGATACCTGGGGCGGCGTGCTGACTGGCCGCGATTACCAGCAGTTCTCGCTCTACTATATGCATAAAATCGTCGATGGCCTGCTGCGCGAGAATGAAGGCCGCCGGGTGCCGGTGACGCTTTTCACCAAAGGCGGCGGCCAGTGGCTGGAAGCGATGGCGGAAACGGGCTGCGACGCGCTGGGTCTCGACTGGACGACCGATATCGCCGACGCCCGCCGCCGGGTGGGTGACAAAGTGGCGTTGCAGGGCAATATGGATCCGTCGATGCTTTATGCGCCGCCCGCCCGCATTGAAGAGGAAGTGGCGACTATACTTGCTGGTTTCGGCAAGGGCGAAGGCCATGTGTTCAACCTCGGGCATGGCATTCATCAGGATGTGCCGCCAGAGCATGCAGGCGCGTTCGTGGAGGCGGTGCATCGGCTGTCTGCGCCTTATCATCAGTAAGGAGAAGAAATGGATCTTGCAGCGCTGCGCGCACAACAACTGGAACTGGCTTCTAAGGTGGTCCGTGAGGATCGCCTGATAACCGAGACGCCCGCTTTTATCGGCGGCGCGGATGTGGGTTTTGAGCAGGGCGGCGAAGTGACCCGCGCTGCGATGGTTCTGCTTAAGTATCCCTCCCTTGAGCTGGTGGAGTATCAGGTGGCGCGCATCGCCACCACGATGCCTTACATTCCCGGCTTTCTCTCTTTTCGCGAATATCCTGCGCTGCTGGCGGCGTGGGAAAAACTTTCACGTAAACCCGACCTGCTTTTTGTCGATGGGCACGGTATTTCCCACCCTCGTCGGCTGGGCGTCGCCAGCCACTTCGGCATGCTGGTGGACGTGCCGACCATTGGCGTCGCCAAAAAGCGGCTTTGCGGCAAGTTCGAACCGCTCTCCGACGAGCCGGGCGCGGTGGCGCCGCTCATGGACAAAGGCGAGCAGCTCGCCTGGGTCTGGCGCAGCAAAAACCGCTGCAACCCGCTCTTTGTCTCCACCGGTCATCGTGTCGGTCTGGATACCGCGCTGGGCTGGGTGCAGCGCTGCACGAAGGGCTACCGTTTGCCGGAGCCGACGCGCTGGGCCGATGCGGTGGCTTCCGGACGTCCGGCCTTTGTACGTTGGCAAGAAATTCAGGGGTGATTGAGGTAAACTGCGGCTAATTTTCGGTTCGTGAGAGACCACTATGTTACAAAACCCCATTCACCTGCGCCTGGAGAAGCTGGAAAGCTGGCAGCATGTGACTTTTATGGCGTCGCTCTGCGAGCGTATGTACCCCAACTACGCCATGTTTTGTCAGCAAACCGGCTTTGGCGATGCGGCGGTGTACCGTCGTATCCTCGACCTTATCTGGGAGACGCTGACGGTGAAGGACGCGAAGGTCAACTTCGACAGCCAGCTTGAAAAGCTGGAAGAAGCTATCCCGTCCGCCGATGACTACGATATCTATGGCGTATACCCGGCGATTGACGCCTGCGTGGCGCTGAGCGAGCTGCTTCACTCCCGCCTGAGCGGCGAAACGCTGGAGCACGCTATCGAAGTCAGCAAAACCTCAATCACCACCGTAGCGATGCTGGAGATGACTCAGGCTGGCCGCGAAATGACCGATGATGAGCTGAAAGCTAACCCGGCGGTAGAGCAGGAATGGGATATTCAGTGGGAAATTTTCCGTCTGCTCGCCGCCTGCGAAGAGCGGGATGTTGAGCTAATCAAGGGGCTGCGCAGCGACCTGCGCGAAGATGGCGTCAGTAATATCGGTATAAATTTGCAGCAATGAGACAACAAAACGTGATTTACGACCTGTTTTGTCTCACCTGAAGGCTTCCAATTAGCCCCCCGTCTGGTCTACATTTGGGAGGCGAAAAAAAGTGGCTATCGGTGCGTGTATGCAGGAGAGTGCTTTTCAGGCATTTCCGTCGCACTCGATGCTTAGCAAGCGATAAACACATTGTAAGGATAACTTATGAACAAGACTCAACTGATTGATGTAATTGCGGACAAGGCTGACCTGTCTAAAGCGCAAGCGAAAGCTGCTCTGGAATCCACTCTGGCTGCGATTACTGAGTCTCTGAAAGAAGGTGATGCTGTACAACTGGTTGGTTTCGGAACCTTCAAAGTGAACCACCGCGCTGAGCGTACTGGCCGCAACCCGCAGACCGGTAAAGAAATCAAAATCGCCGCAGCTAACGTGCCGGCGTTTGTTTCTGGTAAAGCACTGAAAGACGCTATCAAATAAGATTGCGCATGGCAGTGAACAGTTTTAACAGAGGGGCGATATCGCCCCTTTTGTTTATCCGCCGTCCGCTCTGGGCGCTTGCAGGCGCATTGCTGCTGAGCGCCTGTAGCCATGACGATTCGCTTCCTGCTTTTACCGCCAGCGGCTATGCGGCCGACCAGGGCGCGGTGCGAATCTGGCGTAAAGACAGCGGCGATACGGTTCATCTTTTTACTGCCTTCAGCCCCTGGCGCAGTGGCGACACGTCAACCAGCGACTACCGCTGGCAGGGCGACCAGCTCTCTTCTATTGAAATCAACGTTTACGGCAAGCCGCCGGAAAGCATTAAGGCCCGCTTCGACGACCGCGGCAACCTGAGCTTTATGCAGCGCGAGGTAAATGGTCAGAAACAGCAGCTCTCAAGCGACCAGATAGCGCTTTATCAGTACCGCGCAGAGCAACTGCATAATATCAGTAATGCGCTTCGCGCTGGACGAGTGGTGCTGCGTCAGGGCCGTTGGCATGCCAACCGCACGGTGACGACGTGTGAAGGGCAAACGGTAAAGCCAGAGCTTGACGCCCTGGCGCTAAGCCATATTGAACGCCGCCAGAGTCGCTCCTCTCTTGACGTTAGCGTGGCCTGGCTGGAATCGCCGGATGGCGCGCAGCTTCTGCTGGTGGCCAATCAGGATTACTGTCGCTGGCAGCCAAAAGCTGACAGCTTCTGACAAAGATAAAAAAAGCGGCGGGATAACCCGCCGCTTTTTATTTACGCCTGCGTTTATTATTTTTGCCGCTCGCGAGCAATAGCGCGATAGCCGATATCCTGGCGGCTGAAACAACCGTCCCAGTGAATATCCGCCATCAGCTTATAAGCGCGCTGCTGCGCCTGCGCCACGCTGTCGCCAAGCGCCGTTACGCAGAGCACGCGTCCGCCGCTGGTAACCACCTGCTCGTCTTCACGCAGCGTCGTGCCGGCGTGGAAAACTTTGCCGTCGCCGTTGGCAATCTCTTCCAGCGGCAGGCCATGAATAACGTCGCCGGTGCGGTAGTCGCCCGGATAACCGCCCGCCGCCATCACCACGCCAAGAGAAGGACGCGGATCCCATTGCGATTGCACGGTATCGAGCTTGCCTTCGCAGGCGGCCAGACACAGATCCACAAGATCAGACTGCAGGCGCAACATGATAGGCTGCGTTTCCGGATCGCCGAAGCGGCAGTTGAATTCAATCACCTTCGGGTTGCCCTGTTTGTCGATCATCAGACCGGCATACAGGAAGCCAGTATAGGTGTTGCCTTCCGCCGCCATGCCGCGCACGGTAGGCCATATCACGCGGTCCATGGCGCGCTGGAAGACTTCATCAGTAACAACCGGCGCCGGGGAGTATGCGCCCATGCCGCCGGTATTCGGGCCGGTGTCGCCGTCGCCCACGCGTTTATGATCCTGGCTGGTGGCCATTGGCTCAACATGCTCGCCGTCCACCATCACGATAAAGCTGGCTTCTTCGCCGTCGAGAAACTCTTCCACCACAATACGGTGGCCCGCATCGCCAAACGCGTTGCCTGCCAGCATATCTTTCGCCGCCGCTTCCGCTTCTTCCAGCGTCATGGCGACAATTACGCCTTTGCCGGCCGCCAGACCGTCGGCTTTGATAACAATCGGCGCGCCTTGTTTGCGGATATAAGCTAACGCTGGCTCAATATCGGTGAAGTTCTGATACTCCGCCGTCGGGATGTGATGACGCGCCAGGAAGTCCTTGGTGAACGCTTTTGAACCTTCAAGCTGCGCTGCGCCTTTAGTCGGGCCGAAAATCATCAGGCCGGCTTCACGAAAGGCATCCACAACGCCAATTACCAGCGGCGCTTCCGGGCCGACAATAGTAAGATCGATTTTCTCATTCTGCGCAAAGCTCAGCAGCGCCGGAATATCGGTCGCGCTGATAGCGACATTCTGCAACGTCGGCTCAAGCGCGGTGCCAGCATTGCCCGGCGCGACAAATACCGTTTCCACCTTCGGCGACTGCGCGGCTTTCCAGGCCAGCGCATGCTCGCGCCCGCCGTTGCCAATCACTAATACTTTCATTGTTACGCTCCCTGATTAATGACGGAAATGACGCATGTCGGTGAAGATCATTGCAAGGCCGTGCTCATCTGCCGCAGCGATAACTTCATCGTCGCGAATAGATCCGCCCGGCTGGATCACGCAGGTCACGCCTACGGCTGCTGCTGCGTCGATGCCGTCGCGGAACGGGAAGAACGCGTCAGAGGCCATGGCGGAGCCTTTTACTTCCAGCCCTTCATCCCCCGCTTTAATGCCGGCGATTTTGGCCGAGTAAACGCGGCTCATCTGACCCGCGCCGATGCCGATGGTCATGTTCTCTTTCGCATAAACAATAGCGTTAGACTTCACAAACTTTGCGACTTTCCAGCAGAACAGCGCGTCGCGCAGTTCCTGTTCGGTCGGCTGGCGTTTCGTCACTACGCGCAGATCGCCTTCGGTCACCATGCCCAGGTCGCGGTCCTGTACCAGCAGCCCGCCATTCACGCGTTTGAAATCAAGGCCCGCTACGCGGGATTGCCACTCGCCGCAAACCAGCACGCGTACGTTCTGTTTAGCCGCGGTGATTTTCAGCGCTTCTTCGCTGGCGGACGGGGCGATAATCACTTCTACAAACTGGCGGGAGATAATTGCCTGCGCGGTTTGCGCATCCAGCTCGCGGTTGAAAGCGATAATGCCGCCGAAGGCGGACGTTGGGTCGGTTTTATAGGCGCGGTCGTAAGCTTCCAGAATAGAGTTGCTCACCGCCACGCCGCACGGGTTGGCATGTTTAACGATGACGCAGGCCGGTTCGCTAAACTCTTTTACGCATTCCAGCGCCGCGTCGGTGTCTGCGATGTTGTTATAAGAGAGCGCTTTGCCCTGCACCTGCTGCGCGGTTGCAACGGAAGCCTCTTTTATCTCTTCTTCTATATAGAAGGCGGCTTGCTGGTGGCTGTTCTCGCCGTAACGCATATCCTGCTTTTTAATAAAGCTCAGGTTCAGCGTGCGCGGGAAACGACCGGCTGGCTCTTTCGTCTCACCGTGATAGGCGGGCACGAGGCTGCCGAAGTAGTTGGCAATCATGCCGTCATAAGCGGCGGTATGCTCGAAAGCTTTAATCGCAAGGTCGAAACGGGTTTCAAGCGTGAGCGAGCCTTCGTTCGCGTCCAGCTCATTAATAATGGCTTCGTAGTCGCTGCTCTTAACCACAATAGCGACATCTTTATGGTTCTTGGCGGCGGAGCGGACCATCGTCGGGCCGCCGATATCAATATTTTCTACCGCGTCTTCCAGCGTACAGCCTTCACGGGCAACGGTCTGGGCAAAGGGATAAAGGTTGACGACCACCATATCGATAGGGGAGATGGCGTGCTGCGCCATTATCTCATCATCCTGACCGCGGCGGCCGAGGATGCCGCCATGTACTTTGGGATGCAGGGTTTTGACGCGTCCATCCATCATTTCCGGGAAACCGGTATAGTCAGAGACTTCGGTGACCGGCAGACCCGCTTGCGCCAGCAGACGCGCGGTGCCGCCTGTAGAGAGCAGCTCGACGCCACGTTGAGAGAGCGCCTGGGCAAATTCGACGATACCGGCTTTATCAGAAACGCTGAGCAGAGCGCGGCGTACAGGACGACGTTGTTGCATGGTATTAAATCCCCTGGATTTTGGTTCATTGCAAAGAGCGTTAGCTGAATATTGCACATTTCTTCTCGCAAAACTCAGCTAACGCCCCGAAAGGGGCATCCTTGTCATCGGGGTGACATTGTAACGAAAACGTTTGCGCGGCGCTCGCAAAATTTCGGGTTCAGCTGGGTTTGTGGATAACTCTGTATATAAAAGGGTATAAGGGCGGGTTTTGCTGGGGAATTCAGCAGTCAGTCATTTTTGTGTCATTTTCCTGTTGCGACGAAAAGAGAACTCCCTATAATGCGCCTCCATCGACACGGCGCTGGTGAACAACATCACACAGCGACGGTGAGTCGGAAGAGAAAAAATCCTGAAATTAAGGGTTGACTCTGAAAGAGGAAAGCGTAATATACGCCACCTCGCGACAGCAGGCTGAATGCCGCGTCGCACTGCTCTTTAACAATTTGTCAGACAATCTGTGTGGGCACTCAGGGCTGCGATATCTTAACGTCTTCGGACGATAAATGATTAGCAAGTCTCATGAGTGAACACGTAATTCATTACGAAGTTTAATTCATTGAGCATCAAACTTTAATTGAAGAGTTTGATCATGGCTCAGATTGAACGCTGGCGGCAGGCCTAACACATGCAAGTCGAGCGGCAGCGGGAAGTAGCTTGCTACTTTGCCGGCGAGCGGCGGACGGGTGAGTAATGTCTGGGAAACTGCCTGATGGAGGGGGATAACCACTGGAAACGGTGGCTAATACCGCATAACGTCGCAAGACCAAAGTGGGGGACCTTCGGGCCTCATGCCATCAGATGTGCCCAGATGGGATTAGCTTGTAGGTGGGGTAACGGCTCACCTAGGCGACGATCCCTAGCTGGTCTGAGAGGATGACCAGCCACACTGGAACTGAGACACGGTCCAGACTCCTACGGGAGGCAGCAGTGGGGAATATTGCACAATGGGCGCAAGCCTGATGCAGCCATGCCGCGTGTATGAAGAAGGCCTTCGGGTTGTAAAGTACTTTCAGTGAGGAGGAAGGCGTGATGCTTAATACGCATCGCGATTGACGTTACTCACAGAAGAAGCACCGGCTAACTCCGTGCCAGCAGCCGCGGTAATACGGAGGGTGCAAGCGTTAATCGGAATTACTGGGCGTAAAGCGCACGCAGGCGGTCTGTTAAGTCAGATGTGAAATCCCCGGGCTCAACCCGGGAACTGCATTTGAAACTGGCAGGCTTGAGTCTCGTAGAGGGGGGTAGAATTCCAGGTGTAGCGGTGAAATGCGTAGAGATCTGGAGGAATACCGGTGGCGAAGGCGGCCCCCTGGACGAAGACTGACGCTCAGGTGCGAAAGCGTGGGGAGCAAACAGGATTAGATACCCTGGTAGTCCACGCCGTAAACGATGTCGACTTGGAGGTTGTGCCCTTGAGGCGTGGCTTCCGGAGCTAACGCGTTAAGTCGACCGCCTGGGGAGTACGGCCGCAAGGTTAAAACTCAAATGAATTGACGGGGGCCCGCACAAGCGGTGGAGCATGTGGTTTAATTCGATGCAACGCGAAGAACCTTACCTGGCCTTGACATCCAGAGAACTTTCCAGAGATGGATTGGTGCCTTCGGGAACTCTGAGACAGGTGCTGCATGGCTGTCGTCAGCTCGTGTTGTGAAATGTTGGGTTAAGTCCCGCAACGAGCGCAACCCTTATCCTTTGTTGCCAGCGGTTAGGCCGGGAACTCAAAGGAGACTGCCGGTGATAAACCGGAGGAAGGTGGGGATGACGTCAAGTCATCATGGCCCTTACGGCCAGGGCTACACACGTGCTACAATGGCGCATACAAAGAGAAGCGACCTCGCGAGAGCAAGCGGACCTCATAAAGTGCGTCGTAGTCCGGATTGGAGTCTGCAACTCGACTCCATGAAGTCGGAATCGCTAGTAATCGTGGATCAGAATGCCACGGTGAATACGTTCCCGGGCCTTGTACACACCGCCCGTCACACCATGGGAGTGGGTTGCAAAAGAAGTAGGTAGCTTAACCTTCGGGAGGGCGCTTACCACTTTGTGATTCATGACTGGGGTGAAGTCGTAACAAGGTAACCGTAGGGGAACCTGCGGTTGGATCACCTCCTTACCTTAAAGATACCTCCCTGAAGTGCTCACACAGATTGTCTGACGAAAAACGAGCAGTAAAACCTCTACAGGCTTGTAGCTCAGGTGGTTAGAGCGCACCCCTGATAAGGGTGAGGTCGGTGGTTCAAGTCCACTCAGGCCTACCAACTCTTTTGAGTTGCAGAGGTTTTAACTACTGTATGGGGCTATAGCTCAGCTGGGAGAGCGCCTGCTTTGCACGCAGGAGGTCTGCGGTTCGATCCCGCATAGCTCCACCATCACTTCAGAGTGTACTCGGTGAGTATACTGCGAAGTATTTGCTCTTTAACAATCCGGAACAAGCTGAAAATTGAAACGACATGTCGTCGCATTCCTCCGTAATAAGGAATGACGCACGATATGTTCGAGTCTCTCAAATGCTTGCAGCACGATGATGATTCTCAGGAAACATCTTCGGGTTGTGAGGTTAAGCGACTAAGCGTACACGGTGGATGCCCTGGCAGTCAGAGGCGATGAAGGACGTGCTAATCTGCGAAAAGCGTCGGTAAGCTGATATGAGGCGTTATAACCGACGATGTCCGAATGGGGAAACCCAGTGCAATCCGTTGCACTATCGTTAGCTGAATACATAGGCTAACGAGGCGAACCGGGGGAACTGAAACATCTAAGTACCCCGAGGAAAAGAAATCAACCGAGATTCCCCCAGTAGCGGCGAGCGAACGGGGAACAGCCCAGAGCCTGAATCAGCTTGTGTGTCAGTGGAAGCGTCTGGAAAGTCGCACGATACAGGGTGAAAGTCCCGTACACGAAGGCACACAGGCTGTGAGCTCGATGAGTAGGGCGGGACACGTGATATCCTGTCTGAAGATGGGGGGACCATCCTCCAAGGCTAAATACTCCTGACTGACCGATAGTGAACCAGTACCGTGAGGGAAAGGCGAAAAGAACCCCGGCGAGGGGAGTGAAACAGAACCTGAAACCGTGTACGTACAAGCAGTGGGAGCCTTCGTAAGAGGGTGACTGCGTACCTTTTGTATAATGGGTCAGCGACTTATATTCTGTAGCAAGGTTAACCGTATAGGGGAGCCGAAGGGAAACCGAGTCTTAACCGGGCGTTAAGTTGCAGGGTATAGACCCGAAACCCGGTGATCTAGCCATGGGCAGGTTGAAGGTTGGGTAACACTAACTGGAGGACCGAACCGACTAATGTTGAAAAATTAGCGGATGACCTGTGGCTGGGGGTGAAAGGCCAATCAAACCGGGAGATAGCTGGTTCTCCCCGAAAGCTATTTAGGTAGCGCCTCGTGAACTCATCTCCGGGGGTAGAGCACTGTTTCGGCTAGGGGGCCATCCCGGCTTACCAACCCGATGCAAACTGCGAATACCGGAGAATGTTATCACGGGAGACACACGGCGGGTGCTAACGTCCGTCGTGAAGAGGGAAACAACCCAGACCGCCAGCTAAGGTCCCAAAGTCATGGTTAAGTGGGAAACGATGTGGGAAGGCCCAGACAGCCAGGATGTTGGCTTAGAAGCAGCCATCATTTAAAGAAAGCGTAATAGCTCACTGGTCGAGTCGGCCTGCGCGGAAGATGTAACGGGGCTAAACCATGCACCGAAGCTGCGGCAGCAACACTGTGTGTTGTTGGGTAGGGGAGCGTTCTGTAAGCCGTCGAAGGTGGACTGTGAGGTCTGCTGGAGGTATCAGAAGTGCGAATGCTGACATAAGTAACGATAAAGCGGGTGAAAAGCCCGCTCGCCGGAAGACCAAGGGTTCCTGTCCAACGTTAATCGGGGCAGGGTGAGTCGACCCCTAAGGCGAGGCCGAAAGGCGTAGTCGATGGGAAACAGGTTAATATTCCTGTACTTGGTGTTACTGCGAAGGGGGGACGGAGAAGGCTATGTTGGCCGGGCGACGGTTGTCCCGGTTTAAGCGTGTAGGTGGGTGTTCCAGGTAAATCCGGTTCACTTTAACACTGAGGCGTGATGACGAGGCACCACGGTGCTGAAGCAACAAATGCCCTGCTTCCAGGAAAAGCCTCTAAGCATCAGGTAACACGAAATCGTACCCCAAACCGACACAGGTGGTCAGGTAGAGAATACCAAGGCGCTTGAGAGAACTCGGGTGAAGGAACTAGGCAAAATGGTGCCGTAACTTCGGGAGAAGGCACGCTGGTGCGTAGGTGAAGCGACTTGCTCGCGGAGCTGAAACCAGTCGAAGATACCAGCTGGCTGCAACTGTTTATTAAAAACACAGCACTGTGCAAACACGAAAGTGGACGTATACGGTGTGACGCCTGCCCGGTGCCGGAAGGTTAATTGATGGGGTTATCGCAAGAGAAGCTCCTGATCGAAGCCCCGGTAAACGGCGGCCGTAACTATAACGGTCCTAAGGTAGCGAAATTCCTTGTCGGGTAAGTTCCGACCTGCACGAATGGCGTAATGATGGCCAGGCTGTCTCCACCCGAGACTCAGTGAAATTGAACTCGCTGTGAAGATGCAGTGTACCCGCGGCAAGACGGAAAGACCCCGTGAACCTTTACTACAGCTTGACACTGAACATTGAGCCTTGATGTGTAGGATAGGTGGGAGGCTTTGAAGCGTGGACGCCAGTCTGCGTGGAGCCAACCTTGAAATACCACCCTTTAATGTTTGATGTTCTAACCTGGCGCCGTGATCCGGCGTGGGGACAGTGTCTGGTGGGTAGTTTGACTGGGGCGGTCTCCTCCCAAAGTGTAACGGAGGAGTACGAAGGTCAGCTAATCCTGGTCGGACATCAGGAGGTTAGTGCAATGGCATAAGCTGGCTTGACTGCGAGAGTGACGGCTCGAGCAGGTGCGAAAGCAGGTCATAGTGATCCGGTGGTTCTGTATGGAAGGGCCATCGCTCAACGGATAAAAGGTACTCCGGGGATAACAGGCTGATACCGCCCAAGAGTTCATATCGACGGCGGTGTTTGGCACCTCGATGTCGGCTCATCACATCCTGGGGCTGAAGTAGGTCCCAAGGGTATGGCTGTTCGCCATTTAAAGTGGTACGCGAGCTGGGTTTAGAACGTCGTGAGACAGTTCGGTCCCTATCTGCCGTGGGCGCTGGAGAATTGAGGGGGGTTGCTCCTAGTACGAGAGGACCGGAGTGAACGCATCACTGGTGTTCGGGTTGTCATGCCAATGGCACTGCCCGGTAGCTAAATGCGGAAGAGATAAGTGCTGAAAGCATCTAAGCACGAAACTTGCCCCGAGATGAGTTCTCCCTGAGACTTTGAGTCTCCTGAAGGAACGTTGAAGACGACGACGTTGATAGGCCGGGTGTGTAAGCGCAGCGATGCGTTGAGCTAACCGGTACTAATGAACCGTGAGGCTTAACCTTACAACGCCGAAGATGTTTTGGCGTGCATTTGAGAAATTCAGCTTGTGACGGATAACCACTCATGGCGCAAGCGGTGAGTGAACAGAATCTGCCTGGCGGCCGTAGCGCGGTGGTCCCACCTGACCCCATGCCGAACTCAGAAGTGAAACGCCGTAGCGCCGATGGTAGTGTGGGGTCTCCCCATGCGAGAGTAGGGAACTGCCAGGCATCAAACAGGTGAAAAGCCCATCCTCACGGATGGGCTTTTTGCTTTTCAGCGGTACAGCCACGCCTTTTCCTGCCTCTATACTCACGCCTGATAAATCAACAAAACTTCGCACATTGCCCTGTTGCCCGATACAATCATCACCTTTAATTAAAAAGAATAAAGCAGGGCAGCTTTATGAATATCCTGTACGTCACCATTCGTAAAAATCGTATGAGTCTGCGCGATCTTGATACCGGACGGGAAGCGGTGGGTCATGGCTCATTCAGTAACCAGCGTATCCTTATCGGCGCCTTCTTCGCTGCAGAAAAAGTTTTACGGGACCTGATTGAGCAGGTTAAGCCACAAGGCCTGCTGGACCGGTTTGTCCGCCGCCGACGATACGACATCGTTATCGACGCGCTGGAGCTTAACGAGGGCGGGTTGTCACAGGTTGAGGAGCGCGCCATCATGGAAATGGCAGCCGGCGCATCGGCTATGCGATATCGTCAAATGGTGGTAGCCTGCGCTGTGCAGTCGCGAACTGACGATGCCGTGCGAGCGTTGCTTGCGCAAAGCACAAATCAGCGCTGATAGCGAAGGTGCAGCAGAGGATATGGCCTGCCTTCGCTGTCTCTTTCGCTGCGTCCCGTAATGTTGAATCCCATATTCTGATAAAAAACGACTGCCTGCGCGTTCTGTTCATTAACGTCGGTTGTCAGTTCAGGGGCATAAGAAAGCGCATGGGCAATCAGCATACGACCCACGCCCTTGCCGCGAAAATCCGGATCGACGAATAACGCGTGCATATGCGCTCCTGATAACAGCATAAAAGCCACAGGGGCGTCATCGGACGTAACGGCGACCCAAAGCGGAGCGTCCGGCAGAAATGCCCGCACCTGTTTTTCGATTTCGATACGATCTGCAGGCTGCAAAAAAGTATGGGTAGCATCGACCGAACGACACCAGATATCACCCAGTGCTTTTCCTTCATCACGCCGGGCACGGCGTATCGTTATGCTCATCGCGAGCTCCTTCTTATTGCGTTTTTGTTCTAAGCTTTCCCGGTTCTTGAAACTTTCTCACCTTCAGCATGCAGGCTCGACATTCACGTCGAACCTGGTTATTGTCAGCTATCTGGATGTCTAAACGTTTAAACGTATGCAGTGAGGAAATAAGGTTATGCCTATTCGGGTACCTGATGAGTTACCAGCCGTCAATTTTCTGCGTCAGGAAAATGTCTTTGTGATGACCACATCACGCGCCATTAATCAGGAGATCCGTCCGCTTAAGGTCCTGATACTCAACCTGATGCCGAAAAAAATTGAGACGGAAAACCAGTTCCTGCGTTTACTCTCAAACTCCCCGTTGCAGCTGGATATTCAACTTTTGCGCATCGACAGCCGCGAGTCCCGCAACACGCCCGCTGAGCATCTGAATAACTTTTACTGTAACTTTGAAGATATTTGCGATCAGAACTTTGACGGGCTTATCGTCACCGGCGCGCCGTTGGGCCTGGTTGAGTTTAATGACGTCGCCTATTGGCCGCAAATCCAGCAGGTGCTGGAGTGGGCGAAAGATCACGTTACGTCGACGCTGTTTGTCTGCTGGGCGGTTCAGGCGGCGTTGAATATCCTTTACGGTATCCCAAAGCAGACCCGTAAAGAGAAGCTGTCTGGCGTTTATGAGCACCACATCACCCAGCCTCATGCGCTGCTGACGAAAGGTTTTGATGATACGTTTCTGGCGCCGCATTCGCGCTACGCGGATTTTCCGGCCTCGCTTATTCGCGATTATACCGACCTCGATATTCTTGCCGAATCGGAAGAGGGGGACGCTTACCTGTTCGCCAGCAAAGACAAACGCATCGCCTTTGTTACCGGCCATCCGGAATATGACGCTAATACGCTTGCGAGCGAGTATTTCCGCGACGTCGAAGCGGGCCTGGACCCGCAGGTGCCTTACAACTACTTCCCGAACAACGATCCGCAAAACAAACCTCGCGCAACATGGCGTAGCCATGGAAATTTACTCTTTACGAACTGGCTTAATTACTTCGTCTACCAGATCACGCCATACGATCTTCGTCATATGAATCCCACGCTGGATTAAGCGATTCAGCTTCCCATAACAGGCGCCTGCGGGCGCCTTTTTTGTTTTAAAAACCCATCCAATTGCCCAATAAATTTTAAATTCATTAAAATCAGTAGTTTATATTGATTTTAAATTAAAAATGGAAATTGTTTTTGATTTTGAAAATGGTTTGATTACTCTTATTCCTGCTGAACGAAAAACGCACGCCTTTGGTTTCGTTCGCGATCGCGTCTTTCTTCCACGGATCAACAGAGAGGATCGCAGTCATGAATCAGCAAGCCACCACCACCGAACTGGCATTCAACCAGCCTCTTAGCGAGCGGGAACGGCAAATACTGACGCCTGAAGCCGTTGAGTTTTTAAGCGAACTGGTTGCCCGCTTTACGCCGCAGCGTAACAAGCTGTTAGCCGCCAGAACGCAGGTACAGCAGGAAATTGATGCCGGCAAACTGCCCGATTTTATTTCGGAAACGGCTTCCATAAGAGAAAGTGAATGGACTATTCGCGGTATTCCAGAGGACTTACAGGATCGCCGCGTTGAGATCACCGGCCCTGTAGAGCGCAAAATGGTGATCAATGCGCTAAACGCCAATGTGAAAGTATTCATGGCCGATTTTGAAGACTCGCTGGCGCCAAACTGGGAGAAAGTGATCGACGGGCAGATCAACCTGCGGGATGCGGTGAAAGGCACCATCACCTGGACCAGTGAAGCTGGCAAAATCTACCAACTGAAGCCCGAGCCTGCGGTGTTGATCTGCCGGGTGCGCGGCCTGCACCTCCCGGAAAAACATGTTACGTGGCGCGGTGAAGCGATCCCCGGCAGCCTGTTCGACTTCGCGCTCTATTTTTTCCACAACCACGAAACCCTGCTCGCCAAAGGCAGCGGCCCCTATTTCTACCTGCCGAAAACCCAGTCATGGCAGGAGGCCGCCTGGTGGAGCGAGGTTTTCAGCTATACCGAAGACCGCTTCAGCCTGCCGCGCGGCACCATCAAAGCAACCTTGTTAATCGAAACGCTGCCGGCGGTTTTCCAGATGGACGAGATCCTTTATGCGATGCGCGACCACATCGTGGGTCTTAACTGCGGCCGCTGGGATTACATTTTCAGCTACATCAAAACGCTCAGGAACCACCCGGACCGGGTGCTGCCGGACCGCCAGAGCGTGACGATGGATAAACCCTTCCTGAATGCGTATTCGCGGCTGCTGATTAAAACCTGCCACCGCCGCGGCGCTTTCGCGATGGGGGGTATGGCGGCGTTTATCCCGAGCAAAGATAGCCAGCGTAACGACTGGGTGCTGAATAAGGTCAAAGCGGATAAAGAGCTCGAAGCGAACAATGGCCACGACGGCACCTGGATTGCGCATCCCGGGCTCGGCGATACGGTGATGGCGGTCTTTGACAAGGCGCTGGGGGAAAACAAAAACCAGCTGCGCGTCACCCGGGAAGAAGATGCGCCCATTACTGCGCAAGCGCTGCTGGCGCCTTGCGAAGGCGAGCGTACAGAAGAGGGGATGCGCGCCAATATCCGCGTGGCGGTGCAGTACATCGAAGCCTGGATTTCAGGCAACGGCTGCGTGCCGATTTACGGCCTGATGGAAGACGCCGCGACGGCGGAGATCTCCCGTACCTCTATCTGGCAGTGGATCCACCATCAGAAAACCTTAAGCAACGGCAAGCTGGTGACCAAAGATCTCTTCCGCCAGATGCTCGCCGAAGAGATGCAGGTCATCCAGGAAGAGCTGGGCGAACAGCGCTTCAGCTATGGCCGCTTTGTAGAGGCCGCGCGCCTGATGGAGCAAATCACCACCTCGGACGAGCTTATCGACTTCCTCACGCTGCCAGGTTACCGCCTGCTGGCCTGACCCTACGCCACCCTACGAATAAGGAGCATCTGCCTATGAAAACGACACGTACCCAACAGATTGAGCAGTTAGAGCAGGAATGGCAACAACCGCGCTGGGAAGGGATCCGTCGTCCTTACAGCGCGCAGGAAGTGGTTAAGCTGCGCGGCTCGGTGAACCCGGAATGCACGCTGGCGCAGCTGGGCGCGGCGAAAATGTGGCGTTTGCTGCATGGCGAAGCGAAAAAAGGCTATATCAACAGCCTCGGCGCGTTGACCGGCGGCCAGGCGCTGCAACAGGCGAAAGCGGGTATTGAGGCGGTTTACCTTTCCGGCTGGCAGGTCGCGGCCGATGCTAACCTGGCGTCCAGCATGTACCCGGATCAATCGCTCTATCCGGCCAACTCCGTGCCTTCGGTCGTGGAGCGGATCAACAATACGTTTCGCCGCGCGGATCAGATCCAGTGGGCTGCTGGCATTGAGCCGGGCGATCCGCGCTATGTCGATTATTTCCTGCCGATCGTGGCGGATGCCGAAGCGGGATTTGGCGGCGTGCTGAACGCTTTTGAACTGATGAAATCAATGATCGAAGCGGGCGCGGCGGCGGTGCATTTTGAAGATCAGCTCGCCTCGGTGAAAAAGTGCGGTCATATGGGCGGGAAAGTGCTGGTGCCGACTCAGGAAGCTATTCAGAAGCTGGTGGCGGCGCGCCTGGCGGCAGATGTGATGGGCGTGCCGACGCTGTTAATCGCCCGCACCGACGCCGACGCGGCGGATCTGATTACCTCCGATTGCGACCCCTACGACAGTGAATTCATTACCGGCGAGCGCACCAGCGAAGGCTTTTACCGCACTCGTGCGGGCGTAGAGCAGGCTATCAGCCGGGGGCTGGCGTATGCCCCTTATGCCGACCTGGTATGGTGTGAAACGTCCACGCCCGATCTCGCTCAGGCCAGGCGCTTCGCCGAAGCGATTCATGCCCGTTTCCCCGGCAAGCTGCTCGCCTACAACTGCTCGCCTTCGTTTAACTGGCAGAAGAATCTGGATGATAAAACCATCGCCAGCTTCCAGCAGCAGCTGTCGGACATGGGCTACAAATACCAGTTCATCACGCTCGCGGGGATTCACAGCATGTGGTTCAACATGTTTGACCTGGCGCATGCCTATGCGCAGGGCGAAGGGATGAAGCACTACGTTGAGAAGGTGCAGCAGCCGGAATTCGCGGCCGGGAAAGAAGGATACACCTTCGTTTCGCATCAGCAGGAGGTGGGCACCGGCTATTTCGACAACGTGACCACCATTATCCAGGGCGGCGCGTCGTCCGTCACGGCGCTGACCGGCTCGACAGAGGAAGCGCAGTTCTAGCGGCAAACCCTCGCCCGGCCCTCTCCCTTAACGGGAGAGGGAAAAGGCGCGCTGACCTGTTCCCTCTTTCCGGTGGGAGAAGCGCGCAGAGCGGGTAAGCGCCAGCCGCCATGCTCTGTGGGCTCAGCTCAGTCGCTCCGCCTTTCCCTTCCTGGCAGGGGGCAGGACACGGCGCAAACAGGGCCGCAACGTTGTTTCTTTCATCTTCACACCAGGAGCCTGTCTATGTCGCGTGGACTGGAACTGCTTGTCGCTCAAACCATTCTGCAGGGCTTCGACGCCCAGTACGGGCGCTTTCTGGAGGTGACCTCCGGCGCGCAGCAGCGCTTCGAGCAGGCTGACTGGTACGCCGTCCAGCAGGCGATGAAAAGCCGTATCCACCTTTACGATCATCACGTTGGCCTGGTGGTGGAGCAGCTAAAGTGCATTACCGAGGGGAAAGGCGCTGACGCTGACTTTCTGCTGCGCGTTAAACAGCATTACACCGCGCTGTTGCCCGACTACCCGCGTTTCGAGATTGCCGAAAGCTTTTTCAACTCTGTCTATTGCCGGCTTTTCGACCATCGCTCGCTCAGCCCTGAACGGCTGTTTATCTTCAGCTCGCAGCCCGAACGGCGCTTTCGCACCATTCCCCGTCCGCTGGCGAAAGACTTCTATCCGCAGCAGGGATGGCGGGAATTGCTTACCACGCTGCTTAGCGATCTCCCGCTGCGCTTGCGCTGGCAAAACCTCGCGCGGGATGTGGGCTATATTATCGCGCACCTCACCGAAACCCTCGGGGCGCAGATGCTGCAAAACGCGCATTTGCAGGTGGCGAATGAGCTCTTCTACCGCAACAAGGCGGCCTGGCTGGTGGGCAAGCTGGTGCTGCCGGGCGGCACGCTGCCGTTTCTGCTGCCTATTCACCGCACGGAAGAGGGCGAATTGTTTGTTGACGCCTGCCTGACCACCAGCGCCGAGGCGAGCATCGTTTTCGGTTTCGCCCGCTCTTATTTTATGGTCTACGCGCCGCTGCCCGCCGCGCTGGTGGAGTGGCTGCGGGAGATCCTGCCGGGCAAAACCACCGCCGAGCTTTACATGGCGATAGGCTGCCAGAAGCACGGCAAAACTGAGAGCTACCGCGAATACCTCAACTACATCACCCGCACCGACGAGCAGTTTATTGAGGCGCCCGGCATTCGCGGCATGGTCATGCTGGTCTTCACGCTGCCGGGCTTTGATCGGGTATTTAAAGTGATTAAAGACCGCTTCGCGCCGCAGAAAGAGATGACCGAAGCGCACGTTCGCGCCTGCTATCAACTGGTAAAAGAGCATGATCGCGTCGGGCGGATGGCGGATACCCAGGAGTTTGAAAACTTCGTGCTGACGAAAAGCCAGATAAGCCCACCGCTGCTGGCGCTGCTGCAACAGGAAGCGCCGCGCAAGCTCACCGATCTGGGCGACAGGATAGTCATCAGCCATCTCTATATTGAGCGGCGTATGGTGCCGCTGAACCTGTGGCTGGAGCAGGCAAGCGGCCAGCAGCTGCGCGATGCGGTAGAGGAGTATGGCAACGCCATCCGGCAACTCGCCGCCGCGAATATCTTCCCGGGCGACATGCTGTTTAAAAATTTCGGCGTAACCCGCCACGGACGGGTAGTGTTCTATGACTACGACGAAATTTGCTATATGACCGAGGTGAATTTTCGGGATATCCCGCCGCCGCGCTATCCGGAAGATGAACTGAGCGCCGAGCCCTGGTACAGCGTAGCGCCGGGCGACGTTTTCCCCGAGGAGTTCCGCCACTGGCTTTGCGCCGACCCGCAAATCGGTCCGCTGTTTGAGGAGATGCACAGCGAGCTTTTCAGCGCAGCTTACTGGCAGTCGCTTCAGGCGCGCATTCGCGAAGGGCATGTGGAAGATGTTTACGCCTACCGCAGGCACCAGCGTTTTTGCATACGCTACGGCGTGCTGCGGCAGGCGGGATAACGTCAGGTGAAGTAATAACGCACCACGTGGAAGAAAACCGGCGCGGCGAAGCAGAGCGAATCGATGCGATCCATCATGCCGCCGTGCCCCTCCAGCATAGCACCGAAATCTTTAACCCCCCGATCGCGTTTGATAGCGGACATGCAAAGCCCGCCGGTGAAGCCCAGCAGTGTGATAAGCAGTGAGATGACAAAGGCTTGCAGAGGATTAAACGGCGTTATCCACCACAGCCCGGCGCCCACCAAACTTGCGCTTAAAATGCCGCCCACGAAGCCCTCCACCGTTTTGTTGGGACTAAGCTTCGGCACAATGGGGCGCTTGCCCCACAGTTTGCCGAAAACATACTGCAGCACATCGGAAATCTGCACCACAATCATCATGAACAGCACCAGCTTGATGTTCTCGCCCGCGTAGCCCGGAATGTCCAGCATTAACAGCGCGGGGGCATGGCTCACGCAGTAGACCGCCATCATCAGGCTCCACTGAATTTTGGCGCTGCGCTCAAGGAAGTGTCGGGTATCTCCAGCGACAGCGATGCGTGCCGGAATAAACAAAAAAGCATAGACCGGAATGAAAATGACAAACACGGCATACCACTGAATGCCGACCAGGAGATAATGGAGCGGGAAAATAATAAAGAAACACCAGAAGAGCGCTTCATGATCCCCGCGTCGGGTCGGCATTAGCGTGATACATTCGCGCAACGCAAAAAAGGACATCAACGCAAACAGCACCACCGAGCCGACAGGGCCAATCAGCATGGCAATAACCGAGACAGTACACATTAACCACCACGCGCGGATACGTGCGTTCAGGTTGGCAATGGTCTCATTCTGGTGGCGCAGCGACAGTAAAAAGCCTATAACGCTTGCCACCACTAACAACCCAAACAGCCCGCTCAGCAGCAGGGTAAGCTCGTGATCCATTTTAATCATTTGCCAGCGCCTCCAGCGCCGTTTTCGTCCGGGCTAAAAATGCCGTCTTTGTTTCATCATCAACCGGTGTGGGTTCAGGCAGGCCGAACGTTGCGGTACAAATCACCGGCACCACCAGACGCGAACCTTTCGGCAGCACACGGTTCATGTTCTCCAGCCATACCGGTACCAGCTGCGCCTGCGGCGCCCGTCGGGCAAGGTGATACAGCCCGCTTTTAAAGGCTGCCAGCGCTTCGCCGTCTCCCCGGGTGCCTTCGGGGAAAAAAATCAGCGAATCGCCTTTTTCCAGCGTTAATACCAGCGTCTCCAGTGGATCGCGTGCACTTTCCGCTTCTGCTTGCGGGCGGTTACGCTCCACCAGCACGACGTTAAAAATACGCGAGGCCAGATAACGGCGCAGCCACGTTTTCTGCCAGTAATCTGCCGCAGCGACCGGATGGGCCCGGTCGCGAAGCGCTTTTGGCAGGCTCGCCCAGATAACCAGCCCATCAAGGTGGCTGCTGTGGTTGGCGTAATAAATGGCAGGTCGGGTTTGATCCGGCGGCTGGTGCCAGAACGCTCTGACGCCGGTCAGCAGGCGGCAGAGGGTGACCAGCACGGCGCGCACCAGCGTTTTATCAGGTGAGAAAAAGCGGCTCATTACGCCTCCTGCTGTTGAAGCGCTTTTAAAATCGTACGGGTACGTCTGACGATGGTCCAGGCCGCGCCAAGCGCAATGATGGCCAGTGCGCCAAACAGCGAGACTTCTCCCCAGACGGGCAGCAATGCGCCAACAAGAGCAGCCGCGGTGAGCACCGCCATGCGGTGTTGCTTGGCCATCGGTCCGCTAAAACGCTGAGCGAGGCCGCATGTTCCGCCCAGCAAACGAACATAGGCGGTAAATAACGCCAACAGCGAGGCCGCCCACGCCAGCTCAGCGGCGCCGTTAAGCCGGGTAAGGCCATACCCGGTGCCGAGAAACAACACGGTATCGGAGATGCGGTCCGGGAGCTCGTTATAAATAGCGCCTGCCGGGCTGCGCAGGCCGCCTTCTACAGCGACCATGCCGTCAAGCAAGTTACAGATAAGCCGCCCCTGAATGCCTGCGGCGGCGATAAGCAGCAGCAGGCGCTGCATCCATAAAGATTCAAGCTGCCAGACAGCGATAAAACAGAGCGCGGAGAGCAGCGAGAAAACGATGCTAAACAGCGAAATGGCGTTTGGCGTACATCCCAAACGTTGCAGCGTTCGGGCAGCTGACGCCGCCCAGCGGGTATCGCGCGTTCTGACCGGACGGCGATCGTGAATATCCTTTTCCATAAAGACCCTTAAGTGAAAAATAATTTCGGGGGGTCATTATAAACTGTTTAAAAATTAACGCATTCCGCCGTAAGCCAGCGTCACCTCTTTCGCCGCTTTGATAACCAGCGCCCCCAGCTCCGTTACGCGGTCGTCGGTAATGCGCGAAACCGGGCCGGAGATGGAAATCGCGGCGAAGGCTTCATGATGCTCATCGTAAATACAGGCCGCCACGCAGCGCAGCCCCAGCGCATGCTCTTCGTCATCGAAGGAGTAGCCGCGCTTGCGGGTCTGGGCCAAATCTTCTTTCAGATGCAACGGCGAAACCAGCGTCGCATGGGTGTAGGTGTGAAGCCCCTGGCGGTGCAGCAGGCTGGTCACCTCTTCGTCGCTTAGCTGCGATAAAAACGCCTTGCCCGCGCCGGAGGCGTGCATCGGCAGCTTACCGCCGATAGGGGCGGACATGCGCATCAGTTGGGTGCACTGCACCTGATCGATAATAATCGCCTGATGATCGCTTTTATCCAGTACCGCGAGGTTGACCGTTTCGCCGGAGCTCTCCATCAGCTTACGCAGAATGGGATGCACAATCGCCAGCAAATTGCGGCTTTGCAAAAAGCTGCTGCCGACCATAAAAGCGTGGGCGCCAATCGCCCAGTGCCCGAGGTCGCCAACCTGGCGCACGAAACCCAGTTGCTGCATCGTGGTGAGCAGACGGTGGGTGGTGGAGTTAGGCAAGCCTGCCTGCTGGGCAAGTTCCGTCAGCGCCACGCTGCCCTGCGATTCGGCGATCCATTCCAGTAACTTCAGCCCGCGCGTCAGCGACTGCACCTGACCGGTGGCCTGCGGCGCAGCGGCGGCGGCGCGGGGTTTCTTGCCGCGTTTAGCGGGAACAGCAGCGACCATGGCGGCCTCCTTTTCTGTATCGTGGAAATAATTTTCGTTTTATTTGGCGATAATGCAACCGTCGTACTACTCATCGGAGGAGTTGATAGTGAACATGTCTCAAGTTGCCGTCGCTCGCCTTTTCCGCCAGGGGGGATTATGCCAGTATGGTCTGCTGGCCTGTTGGGCCTTTATGTGTAGCCGGGAGTGAATGTGAGTAGCAAAGTTGAGAAGCTGCGTCAGCAGCTAGCCGAACGTATTCTGGTGCTCGATGGCGGCATGGGCACCATGATCCAGAGTTACCGTCTGGAAGAGCAGGATTACCGCGGCGAACGTTTCGCCGACTGGCCGTGTGACTTAAAGGGCAATAACGACCTTCTGGTGCTGACCAAACCAGAAACCATCGCCGCCATTCACTATGCCTATTTTGAAGCGGGCGCGGATATCGTTGAGACTAACACCTTTAACTCAACCACCATCGCGATGGCCGATTACCAGATGGAAGCGCTGTCGGCGGAAATCAACTTTGCAGCGGCGAAGCTCGCCCGCGCCTGCGCTGACGAGTGGACGGCCCGCACGCCGGAAAAACCGCGCTACGTCGCAGGCGTGCTCGGCCCGACCAACCGCACCGCCTCCATTTCACCGGACGTTAACGACCCGGCTTACCGCAACGTCACCTTCGACCAGCTGGTGGAAGCCTACCGTGAATCCACCCGGGCGCTGGTGGAAGGCGGTTCAGATCTGATCCTGATTGAAACGGTTTTCGACACCCTTAACGCCAAAGCCGCTATTTTCGCCGTGAAAGCTGAGTTCGACGCGCTGGGCGTCGAGCTGCCAGTCATGATCTCCGGCACCATTACCGACGCCTCCGGGCGCACCCTCTCGGGCCAGACGACGGAGGCGTTTTACAACTCGCTGCGCCATGCGGACGCGCTCTCCTTCGGCCTTAACTGCGCGCTGGGGCCGGATGAGCTGCGTCAGTATGTGGCGGAGCTTTCCCGCATTGCGGAATGCTACGTGACGGCGCACCCCAACGCCGGCCTGCCGAACGCCTTTGGCGAATATGATTTAGATGCCGACGTCATGGCCGGGCAAATCCGCGAATGGGCGGAGTCGGGCTTTCTGAATATCGTCGGCGGCTGCTGCGGCACCACGCCGGCGCACATCGCCGCCATGAGCCGCGCGGTGGAAGGGTTGCCGCCGCGCAAGCTGCCAGAGATTCCGGTCGCCTGCCGCCTGGCGGGTCTGGAGCCGCTCAATATCGGCGACGATTCGCTGTTTGTGAACGTCGGCGAGCGCACCAACGTAACCGGCTCCGCTAAATTCAAGCGCCTTATCAAAGAAGAGAAGTACAGCGAAGCGCTGGATGTGGCGCGCCAGCAGGTCGAAAACGGCGCGCAGATAATCGACATCAACATGGATGAGGGGATGCTCGACGCCGAAGCGGCGATGGTGCGTTTCCTCAACCTGATAGCCGGCGAACCGGATATCGCCCGCGTGCCGATTATGATCGACTCATCGAAATGGGAAGTCATTGAAAAGGGCCTCAAGTGCATTCAGGGCAAGGGCATCGTTAACTCTATCTCCATGAAAGAGGGCGTTGAAACCTTTATCCATCATGCGAAGCTGGTGCGCCGTTACGGCGCGGCGGTGGTGGTGATGGCCTTTGACGAAGTGGGCCAGGCGGATACCCGCGCGCGTAAAATCGAAATCTGCCGCCGGGCATACCAGATTCTTACTGAAGAGGTGGGCTTCCCGCCGGAAGATATTATTTTCGACCCGAACATCTTTGCGGTGGCGACGGGCATCGAAGAGCACAACAACTACGCGCAGGACTTTATCGGCGCCTGCGAGGACATAAAGCGTGAGCTGCCCCATGCGCTGATTTCCGGCGGCGTATCGAACGTGTCGTTTTCGTTTCGCGGCAACGACCCGGTGCGTGAAGCCATTCACGCGGTATTCCTCTATTACGCCATCCGCAACGGCATGGATATGGGGATCGTAAACGCCGGACAGCTGGCGATTTACGACGACCTGCCCGCTGAACTGCGCGACGCGGTAGAGGACGTTATTCTCAACCGCCGCGCCGACGGCACCGAGCGGCTGCTGGATCTGGCGGAAAAATACCGCGGCAGCAAAAGCGACGCGGCGGCAGACCCGCAGCAGGCCGAATGGCGCTCGTGGGACGTAAAAAAACGCCTTGAATATTCGCTGGTAAAAGGCATCACCGAGTTTATCGAGCAGGATACCGAGGAGGCGCGCCAGCAGGCGGCTCGTCCCATTGAGGTTATTGAAGGGCCGCTGATGGACGGGATGAACGTGGTCGGCGACCTCTTTGGCGAGGGTAAGATGTTCCTGCCGCAGGTGGTGAAATCCGCCCGCGTCATGAAACAGGCGGTGGCTTACCTTGAGCCGTACATTCAGGCCAGCAAAGAGGTCGGCAAAAGCAACGGCAAAATCGTTCTCGCCACGGTAAAAGGCGATGTGCACGACATCGGCAAAAATATCGTCGGCGTGGTGTTGCAGTGTAATAATTACGAAATCATCGATCTTGGTGTGATGGTGCCGATGGATAAAATCCTCAAAACCGCGCGCGAAGAAAAAGCCGATATCATCGGCCTTTCCGGGCTTATCACCCCGTCGCTCGATGAGATGGTGAACGTGGCGAAAGAGATGGAGCGCCAGGGCTTTACCCTGCCGCTGCTGATTGGCGGCGCGACCACCTCGAAAGCTCATACGGCGGTGAAAATCGAGCAGAACTACAGCGGGCCGACGGTCTATGTACAGAACGCCTCGCGCACCGTGGGCGTGGTTTCGTCGCTGCTTTCCGACACGCTGCGCGACAACTTTGTCGAACGTACCCGTAAGGAGTATGAAACCGTGCGTATCCAACATGGTCGTAAAAAGCCCCGTACTCCGCCGGTTACGCTTGCCGCGGCGCGGGAAAACGATCTCGCTTTCGACTGGGAGAGCTACACCCCGCCGGTGGCTCACCGACTGGGCGTGCAGGAAGTGACCGCCAGCATCGAAACGCTGCGCAACTACATCGACTGGACGCCGTTCTTTATGACCTGGTCGCTTGCCGGCAAATACCCACGGATTCTCGAAGATGAAGTCGTAGGCGTTGAGGCGCAGCGCCTGTTTAAAGACGCCAACGACATGCTCGACATGCTGAGCGCGGAGAAATCGTTGAACCCGCGCGGCGTAGTAGGGCTCTTTCCGGCTAACCGCGTGCTGGACGACGTTGAAATCTACCGCGACGAAACGCGCACCCATGTGCTGGCGGTCAGCCATCATCTGCGCCAGCAGACAGAAAAAGTGGGCTTCGCCAACTACTGCCTCGCTGATTTCGTCGCCCCTAAACGCAGCGGCAAAGCGGACTACATCGGCGCTTTCGCTGTGACCGGCGGGCTTGAAGAAGACGCGCTGGCCGAAGCCTATGACGCGCAGCATGACGATTACAACAAAATCATGGTGAAAGCGGTGGCGGACCGCCTGGCGGAAGCGTTCGCCGAATACCTGCACGAGCGCGTGCGTAAAGTCTACTGGGGCTATGCGCCGAATGAGAACCTCAGCAACGAGGAGCTTATCCGCGAAAACTACCAGGGCATCCGCCCGGCGCCTGGCTATCCGGCCTGCCCGGATCACACCGAAAAAGCGGTTATCTGGGCGCTGCTGGATGTGGAAACCCACATCGGCATGAAGCTGACCGAGTCCTACGCCATGTGGCCGGGGGCGTCGGTTTCCGGCTGGTACTTCAGCCACCCGGACAGCAAGTACTTCGCTGTCGCGCAAATCCAGCGCGACCAGGTGGAAGATTACGCACAGCGTAAAGGGATGAGCGCCACGGAAGTGGAACGCTGGCTTGCGCCTAACCTCGGATACGATGCGGATTAAATTGTATAAGCGCCAGAGCGGCATGACTGGCGCTTCTTATCGATAATCGAACGCGTACTGCATGGTGCAAGAAACCTGGCTGCATTTTTTTCCTCGTAAAATGTAGACCATCATAAATTTGTCATTTTTCCGCCCGCCGACGCGCCTTTGCGGCTATCCCGCCCGCTTTCCTGTGATTAAGCTCTTATACTCATTAAACGGTTTAAGCTAACGCCCTCGCCGTTGCGTACCTGCTTCGCAGGATGGGTAAGCGTAGCGCCCCAACCCTGAACTCGAGGGATCGTTTCGCTTATCCGTCTTACCTGTTTGCCTTTGCCGCAAGGGGAAGGTTTTCATTGCAAAATCGGTATCAAAGGAAAACAACAACCATAAGGAGAAGCCGTGTTAACGCTGTTACACCTGCTGTCTGCGGTGGCGCTGCTGGTATGGGGCACCCACATTGTGCGTACCGGCGTAATGCGCGTCTTTGGCGCGCGGTTAAGAACCGTGCTAAGCCGCAGCGTGGAGAAAAAACCGCTCGCCTTTTGCGCGGGCATTGGCGTGACTGCGCTGGTGCAGAGCAGCAACGCCACCACGATGTTAGTCACCTCGTTTGTCGCGCAGGATCTGGTGGCGCTCACGCCTGCGCTGGTCATTGTGCTGGGGGCCGATGTCGGTACGGCGCTGATGGCGCGCGTGCTGACCTTCGACCTTTCCTGGCTCTCGCCGCTGCTGATTTTCGTCGGCGTCATTTTCTTCTTAAGCCGCAAGCAAACCCGGGCGGGTCAGCTTGGGCGCGTCGCCATCGGCCTTGGGCTTATTCTGCAGGCGCTGGAGCTTATCGTGCAGGCGGTCACGCCGATTACCGAAGCCTCGGGCGTGAAGGTGATTTTCGCCTCGCTGACGGGCGATATCATGCTCGATGCGCTGATAGGCGCCGTGTTCGCTATCATCAGCTATTCAAGCCTTGCCGCCGTGCTGTTGACCGCCACGCTGACGGCGACCGGCGTTATCTCTTTTGATGTGGCGCTCTGTCTGGTGATTGGCGCCAACCTCGGCTCTGGCCTGCTCGCTATGCTCAACAACAGCGCCGCGAACGCCGCCGCCCGGCGCGTGGCGCTTGGCAGCCTGATGTTCAAGCTGGTGGGCAGCCTCATCGTGCTGCCGTTCGTTCACCTTCTGGCGAATGGGCTGCATAAATTGCCGCTGCCGGAGTCCGAACTGGTTATCTATTTTCACGTCTTTTATAACCTCATCCGCTGCCTGGCGATGGTGCCTTTCGCCAGAATGATGGCGCGCTTTTGCCGCCGGATGATCAAAGATGACCCGCAGACCGACGCGCGGCTGAAGCCGCGCCACCTGGACACCAGCGCGCTCGACACCCCGGCGCTGGGCCTTGCTAATGCGGCGCGAGAGACGCTGCGCATGGGCGACGCGCTGGAGCATATGCTGGAGCTGTACGGCAAAGTCATGCACGGTGAACCGCGCCAGGAGAAAGAGCTGCGCAAGGTGGCCGACGATGTGGATGTGCTCTATACCGCCATCAAGCTCTATCTGGCGCGCATGCCGAAAGAGGATTTGCCGGAAGCGGAAGCGAAACGCTGGGCGGAGATTATTGAGATGTCGCTGAACCTCGATCAGGCGGCGGACATTCTTGAGCGCATGGGCAGCGAGGTGGCGGATAAATCGCTGGCCGCGCGGCGGGCGTTTTCGCCGGAAGGCATTAAGGAGCTGGATACGCTGCTTAACCAGCTTACCGCCAACCTGAAGCTCAGCATGTCGGTCTTTTTCTCCGGCGACGTGCCGAGCGCGCGCCGTTTGCGCCGCTATAAACACCGCTTTCGCATTCTTAACCGGCGCTACTCTCATGCGCACGTTGACAGGCTGCATCAGCAGAATGTGCAGAGCATTGAAACCAGCTCGTTACACCTGAGCCTGCTTGGCGACATGAAGCGGCTGAACTCGTTGTTCTGCGCGGTGGCCTACAGCGTGCTGGAGCAGCCGGACGACGATGAGGAGCGAGCGGAGTAACGCATTAACGTTTGATGGTTAACCCGAGACCCAACGCTTTCATCACCGCCAGGGTGGTTTTAAGCGTTGGGTTTCCTTTTTCGCTGAAAGAACGATAAAGCTGCTCGCGTGACAGCCCCGTCTGAGCCGCTAATTGTGTCATCCCTTTAGCGCGTGCCACGACGCCCAAAGCCTTAGCTATATATGTCCCATCCCCCGTTTCCAGCGCATCTGCCATAAAAACAGCAATCTCTTCATCATCAACCAATGCCAATGCGGGATCGTAGCGGGTTAACTTATTCATAACGAAATATCTCCTGGCTTTCTGATGCCTTAGCCAACGTTTTGGCAAGGAAAATGTCTTTGTCCTGACTGCTCTTATCGCCACCGCACAACAAAATAATGATGATCTCGCCCTGTTGTCTGAAATAAATTCGGTACCCAGCGCCGTAGTGAATGCGCAATTCACTAATTCCTGAACCGACTGGTTTCACATCCCCAGGCAGGCCATTTGCCAGACGAAAAAGGCGAGCGGCAATTATCGTTCTGAGGCGTTTGTCTTTCAGGGTTAACTCCCAATGGCGAAATGCTTCTGTCTGAAGGATCTGCTTCATAACGCTCCCTGTATTTTAAAAACTACAATCCGGTTTTACAAACTGACCGAAGGAGCATAAGTGCCGTCAGAAAAGGGAAACAGTTGCGGTTGACGAAACTGGAACACGTCTCGATAAAGCGCATTAGAATTTAAATTTACTGCCTAAGTCAGGAGAAGATCGCCTGCCTGATTTACTCTCGACCCCATTACGCGATGCAGTCGATTTTTTGCTTAATGGCTACTAATCCGTAGCCATTTTTAGCGACTCCGCAGCATGCGAATGCAAAAAGTCATCACCTTCGCCCGCGCGCAGGCGTGCTGGCGGACCAGGAGAAGGTGGATTCGCTGTCCGGCTTGTAAGCCTGCTGCTTCTTCAGCTTACGCGCCTGTTTCGCCGCCAGCTCCCGCTGCGCCATGAGTTTGTCGATGTACTCTTTCTTAATGTGATTCGCTTCGGCGTTGGTCAGCGTGCGCCCATGGGCGATGCGGGCGCGGTCGAGCAGCGTTTTTAATTCGCGCTGTTCGCTTTCGGTCATCTCTTTCTGGGTCAGTCTGGCGGTGGACATAATGGCTACCTCTCAGGGAAAGTCAGTCCAGTGTACGTGATAGCGGCGAAGAACACAGGATAAGCCTGCTGAAATAAAAATGCCGGGCAGCCCCGGCATTTCACATTAACTCTCCCGCACGGTTTCCCGCTTGCGTTTATCGACGGGCTTCCCGGACCAGTAGCCCGCCAGCAGAGAGCCGGAAAGGTTATGCCACACCGAGAAGAGCGCGCCGGGCAGGGCGGCCAGCGGCGAGAAGTAGATTTTGCCAAGCGCGGCGGCAAGCCCTGAGTTCTGCATGCCCACCTCGATGGCCAGCGTGCGACAGGTCGACTCGTCAAAACCGAACAGCCTTCCGCCCCAGTAGCCGCCAAGCAAACCAATGCTGTTATGCAGGATAACCGCCACAATCACCATCAGGCCTACCGAGGCGATATGCGAAGCGGAGCCCGCCACCACGGCGCTGATGATAGCCAGAATACAGACCATCGAAAACGCGGGCAGATAAGGCTCCACCGCTTTCACCAGACGCGGGAAGAAATGATGCACAATCAGCCCCAGCGCAATCGGGATAACGACAATTTGCAGAATGCTCAGCAGCATGCCCATCACGTCCACCTGAATATGCGCGTCGACATAAAGGCGCGTCAGCAGCGGCGTGGCGAAAACGCCCACCAGCGTAGAGACGGAGGAGATGGTCACCGACAGCGCCACGTCGCCCTTCGCCAGATAGATCATCACGTTGGACGCGGTGCCGCTCGCCACGCTTCCCACCAGCACCATCCCGGCGGAAAGATCCGGCGGCATATGAAACAGCATCGCCAGCAGCCAGGCGGCCAGCGGCATCACCAGATAGTGCAGAAAAATGCCTGCCGCCACCGGCGCGGGGCGAGAGAGCACGCGTTTGAAATCATCAAGCTTCAGGTGCACGCCCATGCCGAACATGATGAGCATTAACAGCGTGCTGACCCAGGGCCCAACGGGCGTGAAGGTAGAAGGGGTGTAATAAGCCAAAACCGAGAGCAGCAGCGCCCAGAGCGGGAACAGCCGCGTGAATGTTGCGAGCATGATGATTCTTTTCCTTGCAGGTTGCGTCGTTGTGTTTCCCCTGCCGCTGTGAGCGCGGCGTTGCGTTATCGCTATGCGGGGATAAAAAAGCCGGGAGCGGGCCCGGCCATAGCTATTGTGTATCGTGCAAAGAAAAGTTATTCAAACAAATTATGATGAAATGCGCTCATCCTGCGCCGCGCACGCTCTCCCAACTGAGCCCGAAGCGCGCGAGGTATTTACGCAGGCGGTCGGCGTCGTTGGGGTTGCTTTTCTTCTGCCGTGAGACGGCGAAAAGCGCCCGCCCGGCTTCAGAGAGCGTACTGCAACGGCGACAGACGGCGATGACCGCCGCCAGTTGGTCCTGGTCGAAGAGGTCGAGGGTTGCCGGGTCGACGGGCAGCGCAACGGCGCCGTGCGCGGGCCGCCAGCTTTGTTGCAGCCGCAGAATCTCTTCTTCCACCAACGCCTCGGTAATGCGCCCCTGGTCCGCCAGCGTCGCCATGCGCGCAACCGATGCGCCAAGCTCGCGAAAATTGCCCGGCCAGCGCGCCTGCGGCGAGCAGGCGAAGAGGAGATACCGCTCGCGCGCCGTCTTATCGAAGCGGATTTGCGTTTGCTGCTCTGCGCAGAAGCGCTGCAACTCATATTCCACGTTAGGCGCAATGTCCTCGCGCCGTTCGGCAAGGCCCGGCAGCGCAAAGGCCCACATGTTGATGCGGGCGTATAGATCTTCACGAAAGCGGCCTTCGGCGACCCACTGCGTCATGTCGCGATGCGTGCCGGCGATAAGCTGGAAATCGCTGCGCACTTCTTTATCCGAACCAAACGGGAAGAACGTTTTCTCTTCAATCGCCTTCAGCAGCATCGCCTGCTCGTCCAGCCCCAGCTCGGCTATCTCATCGAGAAACAGCACGCCGCCGTCCGCTTCGCGCAGCAGACCGGCCCGCGCCTGCTGCGCGCCGGTAAACGCGCCTTTGACGTGGCCGAATAAGGTCGACATGGCGTTATCACCGCGCAGCGTCGCGCAGTTCACCGACACCAGCCGTCCCTGCACAAGATGACGCGCCTGGCGCAGCTGGAAAATACGTTTCGCGAGAAAGGATTTACCCGCGCCGGTAGGGCCGGTAAGCAGAATGGGTGCGGTGGAGCGCAGCGCCACGCGCTCTATCTGGTCAATCAGGCGGTTAAAGGTGGCGTTGCGGGTGTCGATGCCCGCCTTCAGAAACGAGACCGACTGTTGCTGCTCGCGCTGAAAACGGCTGGTGAGCGTCGCGTAGCGGCTTAAATCGAGGTCGATAACCGAGCAGGTGCCGGCGGCTTTCTCCAGGTCCGTAGCCTCGCCCCTGGCCGGGCTGGTTTGCAGCAGGCTGGCGGGGAGGTAACGCGCTTCCGTCAGCAGGAACCAGCAGATCTGCGCCACATGCGTGCCAGTGGTGATATGTACCAGGTACTCTTCGTTTTCGGTGTCGAAAGGGTAGTGCGTGGCGAAGTCGAGAAAGGCGGCGTAAACCTCTTCAAAATCCCACGGGTCAACAATCGTAACAGGGTGGCGGCGCACTTGCGTCTGCGGCGAAACGACAGCGATGTCTTCGCTAAGCTGCTCTGCCATGCCTTTATCCCGCGGCTGGTGCAGTAGCTCCAGCCGGTCGACTGGGAAACCGGGCTGTTGGCAAAGGCCGACGGTGGGCCGCCATTTCTTCCAGCGGTTCTCCCGCTTGCCGCGCTTGTCCAGCACCGTACCCAACACGCCAATTACTACCCGCCGCTTTTGCATGTCTATACCTATATATAAAACAAGATAAATAATTATAAATTATTGATCATCATGATAATACATGAATGGCGGCTTCTGTTTTTTTATCTTTGTTTTTCAATGAATTAATTTTTATTTCTCCCTTAACCGAAACTGGCATGCTTCTGGCAATACCTGTTATGTCAGCACACTGGGGTCGCAGGGGATATGAGCCCCGCCGGCGCACCGGGAACGGTAATACGTTATCCAGGGGGCGTTCCGCCAGTGGAAAGACATGGGCGAAAAGTCGGTTTTATTAGGTTCGATTCCTGATTCGCCACCTCTTCTCCAGAGAGCTATGCAAGCAGTACCCGGTGGTCGGCTGTAATGACCACCCCGAGCGGGCGCCGGTAACGACGCCGGGCCGCAGGCAAAACGCGCAGGCAGTCATGGCCCGTTTCCCTGCGGCTCCGTGTCCGCACTCGCGCCGGCAAGTGAAAAACAGGGAGATAAAAATGAATAACAAAATCACGATTCGAAAAGGCCAACTGGGTTTACTGGCAAAACAGGGCGACTTTTATCAGGTGCTGGAGGCGGGCGAACATCGCCTGCCGTGGTTTAACAAACCGGACGTGACCGTGGTGGATGTAAACGGCGACGACGTGGCGCCGGAACTTGCCGATTATCTGCGCCGCTTTCAGCCGGAATGGGTAGAAAAATATTGTCTGTCGGTCGATACCGCCGAACAGGAAACGGCAGCGCTTTACCGCAACGGCGTACTGCTGGAAATCATCCCGCCGGGCGCGCGTCGGCTGTTCTGGCGCGATGGCGACAGCCTGCAGGTAAAACGCATGAGCACGCAGGATGTGCATGTGCCCATTGATGTCATGAATGCAGTATTGCAGCCGCGCGGTCGCAACGAGGCGGTGAAAGGCCGCGAGGCGATCCTGACGGTGCAGGTCCCCGCCTGGCACGTCGGCGTGCTGAAAATCGACGGCGAGACGCAGGCGCTGCTGCCGCCAGGCTTAAGCGCATACTGGAAAATCAACCACCTCGTGGAGGCGGAAGTCGTGGATACGCGCCTGCAGGCGCTGGAAGTGTCGGGCCAGGAGATCCTGACCAAAGATAAAGTGAATCTGCGCATCAACCTCGGCGCGAACTGGCGTTATCTCGACGTCCTGCAGGCGTACAGCCAGCTGGCGAAGCCGCTGGATTACCTTTATCGCGAGTTGCAGTTTGCGCTTCGCGAAGCGGTAGGGACGCGCACGCTGGATGAACTGCTGGAAAACAAGCAGGTCATCGACGACGTGGTGAGCGCGCAGGTGATTGCCCGCATGGCGCCGTTCGGCATTGAGGTGGCCTCAACAGGCGTGAAAGACATCGTGTTGCCCGGCGATATGAAGACCATTCTGTCGCGGCTGGTGGAGGCGGAAAAATCCGCGCAGGCGAATGTTATCCGCCGGCGTGAAGAGACCGCGGCGACGCGTTCGTTACTGAACACCGCCAAAGTGATGGAAAACAATCCGGTGGCGCTGCGCTTAAAAGAGCTGGAGACGCTGGAAAGGGTGGCGGAGCGCATCGATAAAATCTCGGTGTTTGGCGGTCTGGACCAGGTATTGCACGGTCTTGTAAACATTAAAGGAAAGACAAATGCAGCATAACGATTATCAACTGCTGGCGCGTGAAAACAGCGCGCCGGTAAAAATGTGGACCAACGGCGTGCCGGTAGAATCAGAGGCGCGCGAGCAACTGCTGAAAACGGCGAAAATGCCGTTTATCTTTAAACACCTGGCGGTGATGCCCGATGTGCATCTGGGTAAAGGCTCGACCATCGGCAGCGTTATTCCGACCAAAGGGGCGATTATCCCGGCGGCGGTGGGCGTGGATATCGGTTGCGGGATGATTGCGGTGCGCACGTCGCTGACTGCAAGCGACCTGCCGGATAACCTCAGCGGGCTGCGCAGCGCCATTGAGCATGCCGTGCCGCACGGGCGCACCAGCGCCCGCGGCCAGCGGGATAAAGGGGCGTGGAACCGCGCGCCGCAGGAAGTGGACGCGCACTGGGCGCACCTGGCGCCGCGCTTTAAGCGGATCACCGATAAATATCCAAATCTGCTGAAAACCAATAACTATCAGCACCTGGGCACGCTGGGTACCGGCAACCACTTTATCGAGGTTTGTCTGGACGAGCAGCAGCGGGTGTGGGTGATGCTGCACAGCGGCTCGCGCGGCGTGGGTAACGCCATCGGCACCCACTTCATCGCGCTTGCTCAGAAAGATATGCAGCGGCATATCGCTAATCTGCCGGATCGCGATCTCGCTTATTTTGAAGAGGGAAGCAAGCATTATGCGGATTACATCGAAGCCGTCGAATGGGCGCAGGATTTCGCGCGTCATAACCGCGAAGTGATGATGTCCCGCGTGCTGGCGGCGTTGTCTCAGGTCATCAAGAAACCCTTTATGACCCAGCAGGAGGCGGTGAACTGCCACCACAACTATGTGCAGAAAGAGCGTCATTTCGGCGAGGATGTGCTGGTGACGCGCAAAGGCGCCGTCTCCGCGCAGAAAGGGCAGATGGGGATTATCCCCGGTTCGATGGGGGCGAAAAGCTTTATCGTGCGCGGTCTGGGCAACGAAGAGAGTTTCTGCTCCTGCAGCCACGGCGCCGGGCGCACCATGAGCCGAACGGCGGCGAAAAAGCGCTTTACGGTGGAAGATCAGATCCGCGCCACCGCGCACGTGGAGTGTCGTAAAGACAGCGACGTTATCGATGAAATTCCGATGGCGTATAAAGATATCGATGCGGTGATGGCCGCTCAGGCCTCATTAGTGGAAGTGGTGCATACCCTGCGCCAGGTGGTTTGCGTAAAAGGATAAAAAAATGGAACTGAACGGCGTTGACGCCGCCATGCGGGAGCGCGTGCGACACGTGCTGAAAGAAGTGGAAGCGCGCTACGGCGTGAAGGTGCTGTACGCCTGTGAATCAGGCAGCCGCGGCTGGGGCTTCGCCTCGCCGGACAGCGATTACGATGTGCGCTTTCTTTATGTGCATCCGCCCGAGTGGTATTTACGCGTTGATGCGTCGCGCGACGTCATCGAGTTGCCGATAGACGACACGCTGGACGTCTGCGGCTGGGAGTGGCGCAAAGCGCTCGGGCTGCTCAAGCGCGCTAACCCGACGCTTATCGAGTGGCTCGATTCGCCAGTGGTCTATCAGCAGGATGAAAAGGTCATCGCCGCGCTGCGCGAACAGGTGCCAGTATGGTTCTCCGCAGAGCGGGCGCGCTGGCACTACTACTCCATGGCGCGGAAAAACTTTCGCGGCTATTTGCAGGGTGATACGGTGCGGCTGAAGAAATATTTCTACGTGTTGCGCCCGCTGCTGGCGGTTCGCTGGATAGAAGCGGGCAAGGGCGCGCCGCCGATGCGTTTTGTTGAATTGCTGGATGGCGTGGTGACCGATCCGCTGCTGCGTCAGGAAATAGACGCGCTGCTGGCGAGAAAACAGCATGCGGGCGAGGCGGAGTACGGCGCGGCGATGCCGCGGATACATGCCTTTATCACGCAGGAGCTGGCGCGCGGCGAAACGCCGCCCGACCTGCCGCGCAGTGAAAAGGCCTGCGCGACCAGGTTAGATAAGCTGCTTTATGAAACGGTAATGGCCTGACATTGTCAGGCCATTTTTTTATCACTCAAACAGGTTGTGATGCAGTTTCTGCACTACCTGCTCCGCTTCCGCGCCAGGCACCAGGAAACAGAGGTTATGGCTGGAGGCGCCGTAGCAGATCATGCGGATGTTGAACGGTTCCATCACGCCAAAGACTTCTTTGCCCACGCCGCACGCCTTCGATAGATCGTTGCCAATCAGCGCCACCAGCGCCAGGTTCTCTTCTACCTCCACGCGACAGAGCGAGGAGAGCTCCGTCAGCAGCGCCTGCGTCAGCAGCGTATCGCCGGTTGAGGTGGAGCCAGTGGTGTCGAGCGTCAGCGCCACGCTCACTTCCGAGGTGGTTATCAAATCAACGGAGATATTGTGGCGTGCCAGAATGCTGAAGACTTCGGCGAGAAAACCGCGCGAGTGCAGCATGTTCAGGCTGTGCAGCGTCAGCAGCGTTTGCTTGCGGCGCAGCGCCAGCGCGCGGAACAGCGGCGGGTTGGCGGTTTCGTTGCACACCAGCGTGCCGCCCGCTTTCGGATCTTTACTGGAGCCGACAAACACCGGGATATCGCTGCGCACGGCGGGCAGCAGCGTGGCCGGGTGCAGCACTTTCGCGCCAAACGTCGCCATCTCCGCCGCTTCTTCAAAAGCGATCTCATCAATGCGTTTCGCCGCGGGCACGACGCGCGGGTCGGTGGTGTAAATGCCGGGCACGTCGGTCCAGATATCGACGCGGCTTGCCTGCAACGCTTCGCCAAGGAGCGCGGCGGTATAATCGCTGCCCCCGCGGCCAAGCGTCGTGGTGCGGCCTTTCGCTTCACTGCCGATAAAGCCCTGGGTGATGATAAGCCCCTCGGCGAGGCGCGGCTTCAACTGTAACGTCGAGAGTTCAGAAAGCGCCGTTACATCCGGCTCGGCGCGGCCAAAGCGGTCGCTGGTGCGCATCACTTTGCGCACGTCGAACCACTGCGCTTCCACGCGGCGTTCACGCAGGATCTCGACAAAAAGCAGGGTGGACATCAGCTCGCCGTGGCTGACCAGCTCATCGGTCAGCGCATGAGAGGTGGCAAGCGACGCGGCCTCAGAAAGGGTGGCGATGTTTTCCAGCAGGCGGTCAATCTCTTCGCGGATAACCGTCGGGTTTTGCAGCCGCTCAACAATGTCGTATTGAATTTTGCGGATGGCGTCGAGCTTGACGAAGCGCTCGGTGGCTTCCAGCCCTTCGGCCAGCGCCACCAGCAGATTGGTCACGCCCGCGGAAGCGGAAAGCACCACCAGGCGCACAGCGTCATCGGAAAGCACCACGTCGGCGCTGCGGTTCATGGCGTCGAAATCCGCCACGCTGGTGCCGCCAAATTTCGCGACCACTAAAGAATCTGTCATAACAACCTCGTGTCAGGGGGCCATAGCGCATGGCGTATAAAGTATTCAGCCCTGGAACAAGGAGAGAGCGGTAAGGGGGCGGACGCAGGCGGGAAAACCACAACCACATACACCCAGAAGCGCTCCACCTTGCGAAACGTTCGACTGCTGACGTTTCGGGTGACAACCCAGGGGATTCAGCCCCTGTAGCCGATAGCGAACGTTGCCAGACGCCACGCTACCTCGGCGTCGCTCCCCCTCCCGTGCCGTCTTTGGAGTGGCTCCTCGGACACGATACCTGGGCGACGCGCCTCTTCTGGCGATACTCTGCGCCTTTCGTCCTGCCGCGGCGTTGGCTTTCCTCGCTCACCCCAGTCACATACTTTTGTATGCTCCTGGGGATTCGCTGCGTCGCCGTCTTGCGGCAAAACGAAATGCTGGAGTATCAGGATACTCTTTGCTTTTTGTTCTTCCGCGGCATGTTTTACCGTGGCAAAACGAAATGCTGGAGTATCAGGTTTGTTCAGTGGGCACAGCGCGACACCGAAACAACCTAAAATTTACCGGCTGACGACGCGCAGCGCGCGTCGGGCCGGTATTTATTCATAAATAAAGGGTTAGCAGGGTTATTGTCAACGATACGGTCATGGGGATTTTTCATGTTGCGCCGCCTGCCAGGAAAATAACTTATAACAGCTATACTTTCGTCTTAACCGACACGGTGGCGCGCAACCAACGCCATGATAAAAATCATCACAATTCCAGCCACAAGCGCTACAATCGACCGCAGTTTCAATTCTCAAATCACAAGAGTATTGCTATGAAAAACATCAATCCGAAGCAGACCTCCGCCTGGCAGGCGCTAGAGCAACACTATGCAGAGATGAAGGATGTAAAAATCGCCGATCTGTTCGCCAAAGACGCCGACCGCTTCAGCAAATTCTCCGCCACGTTCAATGACCTGATGCTGGTCGATTATTCCAAGAACCGCATTACCGAAGAGACCCTCAGCAAGCTGCAGGCGCTGGCGAAAGAGACTGACCTGGCAGGCGCCATCAAATCGATGTTCTCCGGTGAAAAAATCAACCGCACCGAAGACCGCGCCGTGCTGCACGTCGCGCTGCGCAACCGTAGCAATACGCCTATCCTGGTGGACGGCAAAGATGTGATGCCGGAAGTGAACGCCGTGCTGGAGAAGATGAAAAAATTCTCCGAGGCCATTATCTCCGGGCAGTGGAAAGGCTATACCGGCAAGCCGATCACCGACGTGGTGAACATCGGCATCGGCGGCTCCGACTTAGGCCCGTTCATGGTGACCGAAGCGCTGCGCCCCTATAAAAACCACCTCAACATGCACTTTGTCTCTAACGTCGACGGCACCCACATCGCCGAAGTGCTGAAAAAAGTAAACCCGGAAACCACCCTGTTCCTCGTGGCGTCTAAAACCTTTACTACCCAGGAAACCATGACCAACGCCCACAGCGCGCGCGACTGGTTCCTGAAAACCGCGGGCGACCAGCAGCACGTGGCGAAACACTTCGCGGCGCTCTCCACTAACGCCAAAGCGGTGGGCGAGTTCGGCATCGATACCGCCAACATGTTCGAATTCTGGGACTGGGTCGGCGGCCGTTACTCCCTGTGGTCGGCGATTGGCCTTTCCATCATCCTCTCCGTGGGCTTCGACAACTTTGTTGAACTGCTTTCCGGCGCTCACGAGATGGACAAACACTTCTCTACCGCCGCGCCTGAGCAAAACCTGCCGGTGCTGCTGGCGCTGATTGGCATCTGGTACAACAACTTTTTTGGCGCCGAAACCGAAGCCATTCTGCCGTACGACCAGTACATGCACCGCTTTGCCGCCTACTTCCAGCAGGGCAACATGGAGTCCAACGGCAAGTTTGTCGACCGCAACGGCAACCCGGTGGATTACCAGACCGGCCCGATCATCTGGGGCGAGCCGGGCACTAACGGCCAGCATGCGTTCTATCAGTTGATCCACCAGGGCACTAAGCTGGTACCGTGCGATTTCATCGCGCCGGCCATCACCCATAACCCGCTTTCCGATCACCACCAGAAGCTGCTGTCCAACTTCTTCGCCCAGACCGAAGCGCTGGCGTTTGGCAAATCTCGCGACGTGGTGGAGCAGGAATTCCGCGACCAGGGGAAAGACCCGGCGCAGCTGGATCATGTGGTGCCGTTTAAGGTGTTCGAAGGCAACCGCCCGACCAACTCCATCCTGCTGCGTGAAATCACGCCGTTCAGCCTGGGCGCGCTGATTGCGCTTTATGAACACAAGATCTTCACCCAGGGCGCTATTCTGAACATCTTCACCTTCGACCAGTGGGGCGTGGAATTAGGTAAACAGCTGGCCAACCGCATCCTGCCGGAACTCGGCGACAATAACGCGATCGACAGCCACGACAGTTCCACCAACGGACTGATTAACCGCTACAAAGCGTGGCGCGCGTAATTAACGTGTTGTGCTGAATAATGCCGGCCTGAGCGCCGGCATTTTTTATCGGAGAAATCCCGTTGTGGCGGTAACTCAGAGCCGCCCGGCTTTGAGGTTAATCTGAAAAAGTGTTTTTAGCCTTTCATTTTCTCAGGGTAATTTAGGATTAAACGGATTGGATGTTTTTAAAAATATATTTTAACTGTTTGAATAATAATATCTTTTAATTAAATTATCGCCCTCAACATTTTCATTTTATCTATTTGTCCTAAAACCCGCCGCTTATTTCCCGATGCCATAAACCCGCAGGCGTTGTTGTGTATACTCGATTGCGCCTGAAACCCTTTCGGGCACATCTCCATTCATTCAATGAAGGGAAATTGTTATGAAAAAAATCGTTTATGGCATTTTTGCCATAGCAGCGCTGGGCGTGACTGCGGCCAACGCGGAGCCGGTAGCGACCGGTGACGCGGCAGGCGCAGCGGCGACGTCGGTGTCGGTAGGTTCTTCTACTGCAACGACTACCAGCACTGTCGGGTCGGTTGTCGGCGTAGCGCTCGCTGCGACCGGTGGCGGCGACGGTTCTAACACCGGGACCACTACCACAACCACCACCAGCACCACGCAGTAACCTTCGGTGCTTTAACCATAACCACACTACGGTGTGGTTATTTTGACCCCTGAGGAAATGTCGTGAAGCGACTCGCGATTGTGATGCTCTGCCTGCTTCTCCAGGCCTGTTCCTCCAATATCAAAGGAATGGCAACCTCTTTCTGGCGCGGCGTAACGGGCGCGGATGGCGTCCATCTGACAGATGACGATATTCAAAATATGCCCTACGCCAGCCAGTACATGACGTTAAACAACGGCCCGCAGCTGTTTGTGGTGCTGGCGTTCTCGGAAAACGGCCAGCAAAAATGGGTGACCCAGGACCAGACCACGCTGATAACCCAGCATGGCCGCCTGGTGAAAACCCTCAATCTTCGCGACAACCTGATTAGCGTAACGAACATCAACGACGATCCGCTGCTGAAAGCGAACCAGATTGTTGACGGCGCAGGCTGGACGCGTGTGATGGGCTGGACGGAGCGCGGTCAGACGCGTTACGCCACGGCGCGCTCGACCTTTACCTGGGACGGAACGGACAGCATACAGGTGGGCAGCGAGTCCACGCCGGTTCGCGTGCTGGATGAAGAAGTGACCACCGAGGCGGCAAGCTGGCATAACCGCTACTGGATAGACAGCGAAGGCGCGATCCGTCAGTCGAAGCAGTACCTTGGCGCAGGTTATTTCCCGGTTACCACTATCCTGTTGAAGGCGGCAAAAGAATGAGAACAGCAGCCCTCGCATCACTTATTTTAAGCCTGGGCAGCCTGTCGGCTTTTGCCGCAGGCACCATTACGGTTTATCCCGAACACGCACAGCCCCTGAAAGTCACTGGCGCGCAGAAGCTCGCCGATCTCGTTACCCAGCCTCAGCTTACGCAAAGCTGGTGGCCTGGCGCGGTTATCAGCGAACGTCAGGCGAGCGCCGTGGCGCAACAGCAGCATCAGGCGTTGCTGGGTCGGCTGGCGGCGTTGGCGGCCGATGAAGACGCCGATGACGCCGCCGCCATTAACAGCGTGCGCCAGCAACTTGCCGCGATAAAAGTGACTGGTCGCCAGTTTATTACGCTGGACCCGGACAGCGTGCGCGTAAGCCCAGGCAACAACGTGCCGCTGGAGGGCGACTACTCGCTGTGGGTGGGAGCGCAGCCGACCACCGTTACGCTGATGGGGCTTGTCAACGCGCCAGGTCCGAAGCCCTTCACGCCCGGAAAATCGGTCGCGGATTATCTGGATGAGGTGAGCCGTCTTAGCGGCGGCGAGCGCAGCTATGCCTGGGTCGTCTACCCCGACGGGCGCACGCAAAAGACGCCTGTCGCTTACTGGAACAAACGTCACGTGGAGCCGATGCCCGGCAGCATTATTTTTCTGGGCTTCGCAGAGCACACCTTTACCTCTTCTTATGACGATCTGAACGAGCAGATACTTCGCTCGCTGACGCAGCGGATACCGGATTGATGAAGAAACGCTATTTTTACAGTTTGCTGGCGCTGTCGGTCTCCTGCGCCTGCCATGCAGAAACCTATCCCGCGCCCGTCGGCCCCTCACAGTCCGATTTTGGCGGCGTGGGCTTAATGCAAACCCCTACGGCGCGCATGGCGCGTGAAGGGGAACTGAGCCTCAACTACCGCGATAACGATCAGTACCGCTACTATTCCGCTTCCGTGCAGCTCTTCCCGTGGCTGGAAACCACGCTGCGCTACACCGACGTGCGGACTAAAAACTACAGTAACGTCGAGTCGTTCTCCGGCAATCAGACCTATAAAGACAAAGCTTTCGACGTGAAGCTGCGGCTGTGGGAAGAGAGCTACTTCCTGCCGCAGGTCGCGGTGGGCGCCCGCGATTTGGGCGGTACGGGGTTGTTTGACGGTGAATATGTGGTGGCGAACAAAGCCTGGGGACCGTTTGATTTCTCGCTCGGCTTAGGCTGGGGCTATCTGGGCACCAGCGGCAACGTGAAAAACCCGTTCTGCGAATATGACGACAAATTTTGCTACCGCGATCCGAGCTACCAGAAAGCGGGCTCCATCGACGGCAGCGCCATGTTCCACGGCCCGGCGGCGATTTTCGGCGGCGTTGAATACCAGACGCCATGGCAGCCGCTGCGCCTGAAGCTTGAGTATGAAGGCAATAACTACAGCGAAGATTTCGCCGGTAAAATCGACCAGAAGAGCAAGTTTAACGTGGGCGCGATTTACCGCGTCGCCGACTGGGCGGATGTTAACCTGAGCTACGAGCGCGGCAACACGCTGATGTTCGGCTTTACGCTGCGCACCAACTTCAACGACCTGCGTCCTTCTTATAATGATAATCGCCGTCCGGCGTATCAGCCGCAGCCGCAGGAGGCAATTCTTCAGCACAGCGTCGTGGCGAACCAGCTTACCTCGCTGAAGTACAACGCCGGGCTGAACAACCCGCAGATTCAGGTAAAAGGCGACACGCTGTACGTGACCGGCGAGCAGTTTAAATACCGCGATTCGCAGGAAGGCATTGAGCGCGCGAACCGCATCATCATGAACGACCTGCCGGAAGGGGTGCGCACTATTCGCGTCACCGAAACGCGCCTCAACATGCCGCAGGTCACCACGGAAACCGACGTGGCGAGCCTGAAGCGTCATCTGGAAGGCGAGCCGCTCGGCCATGAAACGGAGCTGGTGCAAAAACGCATGGAGCCGGTGGTGCCGGAAAGCACCGAGCAGGGCTGGTACATTGAGAAGTCGCGCTTTAACTTCTCGCTCAACCCGGTATTGAACCAGTCTGTCGGCGGGCCGGAAAACTTCTACATGTATCAGGTGGGCGTGATGGCCACGGCGGATTTGTGGCTTACCGATCACCTGCTGACGACCGGCAGCCTGTTCGCTAACATCGCCAACAACTATGGCAAGTTTAACTACACCAACCCGCCGAACGACTCGGCGCTGCCGCGCGTGCGTACCCACGTACGTGAGTATGTAGAGAATGACTATTACGTTAACAACGCCCAGGCCAACTATTTCCAGTACCTGGGGAACGGCTGGTACGGCCAGGTTTACGGCGGTTATCTGGAAACGATGTACGGCGGCGCGGGGGCGGAAGTGCTTTACCGTCCGGTGGACAGCAACTGGGCCTTTGGTCTGGATGCGAACTACGTGAAACAGCGCGACTGGACCAGCCCGCAGAACATGATGAAGTTCACTGACTACAGCGTGAAAACCGGTCATCTGACCGCCTACTGGACGCCGCCGTTTGCCCAGGACGTGCTGATTAAAGCGAGCGTAGGGCAATACCTGGCGGGCGACAAAGGCGGCACGCTGGAGATAGCCAAACACTTCGACAGCGGCATCGTGGTGGGCGGTTACGCCACTATCACCAACGTTTCGCCGGATGAGTACGGCGAAGGGGACTTCACCAAAGGGGTTTATGTTTCCGTGCCGTTCGATCTCTTCTCCGGCGGCGCAACGCGCAGCCGCGCGGCGATTGGCTGGACGCCGCTCACCCGCGACGGCGGCCAGATGCTGGGCCGTAAGTTTGACCTCTACAGCATGACCAGCGATAAGAGCGTGAATTTCCGCTAAGCGGGCATCGCCCCTCACCCTAACCCTCTCCCACGGGGGAGGGGGACTGGGGCGACCCGGTCAGGAGGGGCTTTTTCTGCAAGGGCAAGAGCGCGCAGACCCGCGCGCTTTTCTCCCTCTTCCTCCCTGGAAGCGGGCTGGGTGAGGGTAGCAACGTTACAGCCGACGCAAAAGCCGCGCCGGGTTGCCGGCGTAGACCCCTTTCTCGGTAATCGAACGGGTCACCACGCTGCCTGCGCCGATGACCGCGCCGTCGCATATGGAAACGGCGAGAATGGTGGCGCCGCTGCCAATCGACACGTTATCGCCAATCACGATTTTCCCCCAGCTTTCGCGGTCCGGGTTGGGTTTGCCTTCGCGAAACATATCGTTGGCGAACATTACCCCATGGCCGATAAAGCAATTTTCGCCAATCGTGACCGACTCGCAAATAAAGGCATGCGACTGAACGCGGGTGTTGCGGCCAATGCGCGTGCGGCTTTGGATCTCGACAAACGGCCCGATGAATACCCCGTCCTCCAGCTCGCAGCCGTAAAGGTTGGCGGGCTCGTAAATCACCACGTCGCGGCCCACGGTGACATTTTTTACGCCGACGCGGCGGCGCGTCGGCTCCTCAGGCATGTTCATCAAGCGCTTTCCCCATAACAAACAGCACGCTCTGCTGCGTGGCGCTGCTGAATATCGTCTGCGTGAGCATTTTCATTCCCCGGGCGTCATAAAAACGGCGCGCTCCCGCGTTCGCCTCCAGCACCTCCAGCCACAGCCAGCGCTCATTCTCTGCCCGCGCTTCGCGCAGAATAGCCTGCCAGAACTGCTCGCCGTAGCCTTTGCCCGTCTCGCCCGGCATCAGGTAAAGCTTGTGCAGCAGAGCGCCGGTAGAAGTTTGCTCCGGCACAGGTTTTCGCCAGGCTATCTTTGCGAAGCCTGCCGGGCGCTCCGCATGGGCAATCAGCCAGCGGGTGTCGGCAGCGCTCAGGCTTTGCTGCAGCGCCGCTACGCTATATTCCGCGGCGATAAAATCATTGAGCTCTTCTTCGCGGCGCCATAAGTGCGCGAAATGATGACGATAGGTACAAGACCCCATTTCGCTCAGCAGCGGGGCGTCATCAACCGTAGCATGGCGAAACGTCAGGTGCATTTACGCCTCCGTGCCGAAAATAGCCTGCAGGCGCGTCCACTCCCGGCGCAGCGCGCTGTGTGGGCTGGTCAGCACCTTCGGGTGTGGAAGCAGGTTTTTCGCGCCCGCCATCGAAGCCTGCGCCAGCGCCACGCAACCCGCCCCTTCATCAAGCGCCTGCTGCGCCCGCTCGGCTATCAGCGCGAAGTACTCCGTCATCTGGCCAGCCTTAAACGTATCCCACGCGTGCGGGATAAGCTCTACCGCCAGCGGCGCCTTCGGCGCTACCGCGCGAAACAGCGCGGCGGTGGGTTTAATGGTGGTGGGCGCGGCGCACAGCACCACGATAGGCTCTCCCGCTTTGGCGGCTTCCTGCGCCAGCGCGAGGTCGACACGCACAATGCCCGGGTCCTGCGCCAGGTAGTTGGCCGCAGAACCCAGCGTGGAGCAGGTGAGCAGCACCACATCGGCGTCGGTACGCAGCTCCGCCAGGGCGGCGATGGTCTCTTTCTCGATTTCCGGCGTCATGCCGCCTGCCGCTTCCGCCTGGGCGAGCAGATGCGCCATCACCTGATGTTTTAACGTGCCTTCGGGAATATGCAGGTCCCGCGCCGCTTGCTCAAAAACTTCAACGTTGCTTTGCGCCGTATGCAGACAGGCAATTTTCATTGTTTTCCCTTTTGAAAGAATGAATAACAAAACCTCTAACTGTGGTAGAGCGAGGCGACCTGTGCAAAAGATAAACAAAAAATATGGATCCATGTCACATTTTTCACGTATAACAGCCTCGGGAACGCAGATTATGAGGTGCAGTTATGATGTTCATCTCTTCGCGCGCACGGGTAGAGCTTATCTCTACCATCCTCCAGACGGTGCTTAACCTGGGGCTGATGAGCCTTGGTCTTATCCTGGTGATTTTCCTTGGCAAGGAGACGCTGCACCTTGCCGATGTGCTCTTTTCACCCAACGAGCAGGCCAGCAAATATGAGCTGGTGGAAGGGCTGGTGGTCTACTTCCTCTACTTTGAGTTTATTGCGCTGATCGTGAAATATTTCCAGTCCGGCTTTCACTTTCCGCTGCGCTATTTCGTCTATATCGGCATTACCGCTATCGTGCGGTTGATTATCGTCGACCATAAATCGCCCATGGACGTGCTGGTTTACTCCGGCGCGATTTTGCTGCTGGTGCTGGCCCTGTGGCTGTGTAATTCAAAGCGCCTGAAGCGCGAATAAAAATGGCGGCCCGGGGGCCGCCGAAAATAGAAAACAAGTCAGGGATAAGACTGAGGGTTACAGTGGCACTACGTTGATGAAAGCAAATTAACCTTTTACGCCTCCCGCCGTCAGGCCGCTGACCAGCCAGCGCTGCGCCAGCAGGAAGACCACGGTGATGGGAATGGCGGAAAGTACCGCCGCCGCCGCGAAGTCGCCCCACAGGTAGTTTTGCGGGTTGAGGTACTGCTGCATCCCTACCGCCAGCGTGTAGCTGTTCACATCACGCAGCAGCAGCGAGGCGACCGGCACTTCGGTAATGGCGGCGATAAACGACAGAATAAACACCACCGCAAGGATGGGCACCGAGAGCGGCAACAGCACCAGGCGGAAGGCCTGCCAGGGCGTCGCGCCATCCAGCGCCGCCGCTTCTTCCAGCGACCCGTCGATGGTTTCGAAATAGCCTTTTATCGTCCAGACGTGCAGCGCGATGCCGCCAAGGTAGGCGAAGATCACCCCGCCATGGGTGTTCAGGCCGATAAACGGAACGTACTGACCGAGCCTGTCGAACAACGCATAGAGCGCCACCAGCGACAGCACTGCCGGAAACATCTGGAAAATCAACATTCCTTTGAGCAACGCCGATTTCCCGGCGAAGCGCATGCGGGCGAACGCATAGGCGCAGGTGGTAGAGAGCGCCACGATGCCGACTGCCGTAATGCCCGCGATCTTCACCGAGTTCCACAGCCACAGCAGCACCGGGAAGGGCGGCGGCAGCACGCGGCCGTCGGCGTGCGTTACGCTAAAGCCGAGCGCCAGTTTCCAGTGTTCCCAGGAAATCTGTTCAGGGATCAAACTGCCGGTGGCGAAGTTACCGGGGCGCAGCGAAATAGCGATAACCATCAGCAGCGGAAACATAATGGCGGCGATAAACGCCAGCAGCAGCAAATGCGTGACCAGCAGGCGCAGCTTCTGGGATTTCGGTTGAACCATAGCCATGTGTCGTCCTCCTTAATCGAACTTAATGCGCGTGGCTTTGAGGTTAACAATCGCGAGCGCGCCCACCAGCAGGAAAATCAGCGTGGCGATGGCGGCTGCGAGGCCGAAGTCCTGACCGCCGCCGCCTTCAAAGGCGATGCGGTAGGTGTAGCTCACCAGCAGGTCGGTGTAGCCGGCGGGCGTGGTCGTGCCAAGACGGTCCGGGCCACCGTTGGTTAACAGCAAAATGAGCACGAAGTTATTAAAGTTAAAGGCGAAACTCGCGATCATCAGCGGCGTGAGCGGCTTAATCAGCAGCGGCAACGTGATTTTAAAGAAGTTCTGGAACGGACCGGCGCCGTCCATCGCCGAGGCTTCATAGAGATCGTCCGGGATAGCCTTCAGCAGCCCCATGCAGAGGATCATCATGTACGGATAGCCAAGCCAGGTGTTGACGATGATTATCATGGTGCGCGCGGTGGTCGGGTCGGTAAACCAGGCGGGCTTAATGCCAAACAGCGCGTTCAGCATCATGTTTATCTCGCCAAAGCTTTGGTTAAACAGGCCCTTGAAGATAAGAATGGAGATAAACGACGGCACGGCGTAGGGCAAAATCAGCAGCAGGCGGTAAACCGCTTTGCCTTTCAGCGCCTCCCATTGCACCAGGCAGGCCAGCACCATACCGACGGCGACGGTCAGCAGCACGGTCAGCGTCGAGAACACCACCGTCCAGACGAAGATGGCGAAGAAGGGCTGCTGGATGCCTTCATCGGTAAAGACGCGCAGGAAGTTATCCCAGCCGATAGTCACGGTATAGCCGGGGCTGAGCTTTTCGCCATCCCAGTTGCCGTCGGCGTTAATGGCCTGATAGAAGCCGATATCGTTATTCGGGCGGTACTTCACGCCGCTCTGGTTGTTGATGAGCGTGCCGTCTTTAGCCTGCGTATAAAGCGGCCGGGTGCCGGAGAACTGGCGCAGCGAGCTCATCACCAGCTGGCTGTCGTCCGGCAGCACGGCGGTTATCTGGTTCAGCGCCTGGCGGTTCTGGGTGATAACGCGAAGCGTGGCGCGTTCGCCTGGCGGCAGCGCCTGCGCTTCTTTCATTGTAAGCTTCTGCTCGCCGCCAAAACTGAAGGCGTCGGAGAGATAATGTTTGCCGCTTTCGCCGTCGGTTAACGCCAGCTGCCATTTGTCCCCCTGCGGATAAAGACCGAAGTTAAGGCTTTTCCCCGCCTGGTATTTGCGATCCATCAACACTTCCCGGGCGCGCTCCTGAGTGAGCTGGTTGGTGCTGCTGTAGTTGGTGAAAGCGATGGCGATAGTGCAGACCAGCGGAAAGAGGACAAACAGCCCCATTCCGGCGAAGCCCGGGTAAACATAACGCCACGCGTAGGCGCGGCGATTGGCGAAGATATAGAGGCCAGCGGAACTTAACACCAGCGTCATGATGGCGAACAGGTACTCCCCCTGGGCGTACATCAATACCACAAGATAGGCCACCAGCAGGCCGAGCAGCGCGACAATCGCCCATTTCAGCGCATCGCTTTGCCACCAGTGGGTCTTTTTAACAACATCCATGGGGTTCTTCCTCAACTGCAATGAATACTTGTGTTGCCTGAGCGACGGCGCGCCGCCGTCATTAAAGGGCGGGCGGACAACGCGCCGCCCGCCGGGGTTAATTACTTAGCGACACGGCTCTGCGCGTCTTTCAGCGCCGCGTCGACGGTCTGGCGACCGCTTACTGCGTTAATAACCGCTGTGCGCACGGCATACCAGAAGGCGGACATCTGCGGCACGTTAGGCATGATTTCGCCGTTTTCGGCGTTTTTCATGGTGGCGGCGATGCGCGGATCTTTCTCAAGCTTCGTCTGGAAAGATTTCAGCGCCACGGCGCCAAGCGGTTTGTCCTTGTTCACCTGGTCGAGACCTTCATCGGTCAGCAGGTAGTTTTCCAGGAACTCTTTCGCCAGTTCTTTGTTGGGGCTGGCGGCGTTGATGCCAGCGCTCAGTACGCCGACGAACGGTTTGGACGGCTTGCCTTTAAAGGTCGGCAGCACGGCTACGCCGTAGTTCACCTTGCTCTTGTCGATATTGGTCCATGCCCACGGGCCGTTGATGGTCATCGCGGTTTCGCCTTTATTGAAGGCCGCTTCAGCGATGGAGTAATCCGTATCCGCGTTCATGTTTTTGTTTTTGATCATGTCGACCAGGAAGTTCAGGCCCGCTTTGGCGCCCGCGCTGTCCACGCCCACATCTTTCACGTCATATTTGCCGTCGGCGAATTTAAAGGCGTAACCGCCATCGGCAGCGATGAGTGGCCAGGTGAAGTAGGGTTCCTGCAGGTTGAACATCAGCGCGCTCTTGCCTTTCGCTTTCAGCTCTTTATCCAGCGCCGGGATCTCTTCCCAGGTTTTTGGCGGGTTCGGCACCAGGTCTTTGTTGTAAATCAGCGACAGAGATTCCACCGCCACCGGGTAAGCGATGATTTTGCCGTTGTAGCGCACGGCGTCCCAGGCGAACGGCACGATTTTGTCCTGGAAGGCTTTATCGGGGCTGACTTCCGCCAGCAGGCCGGACTGCGCGTAGCCGCCGAAGCGGTCATGAGCCCAGAAGATAATGTCCGGACCGTCGCCCGTGGCGGCAACCTGCGGGTATTTCTCTTCCAGCTTATCCGGGTGCTCCACCGTCACCTTGATGCCGGTGTCCTTTTCAAACTTCTTACCGACTTCGGCCAGGCCGTTATAGCCTTTATCGCCGTTGATCCAGATGACCAGTTTGCCTTCTTCAATTTTGGCGAGTGCAGAGGCGGAGAACAGCATCGTCGTTAATGCGGAAAGTGCGAGGATGCGTGCGCCGGTTTTAATTTTCATAACTCCCATCCTTTTTGAGGGTTTGCGCGTGGATACACGTAATGGCTTTACCTGTACCAGTCTGGGCATCTGACAAGCGCTTCTCATCCTCCTTTGCTCTACGCCCCACCCCCTCAGAGTGTGATCGCCATTCCATAAACGCGGGTTATGTGGCGCAGCGCACGTAAATGCGCCTCGTTTTTTGAAGGCTTCATCACGAAAATCCCCGCCAGCCGCGGCCTGGCGTGGCAGAGGCGAGCGGCTCATCCTCCCGCCTCCTCCCCCATAAAAAAGCCTGGGGGTGGAGGATTTCCGCGCTTTGTGGATCCCGCATAGTCACGGCATCCTGGCTGTTTTCAGTGAAAAGTTTGAGGTTAAAGGGAGAGAGGGATGGCAAGCGTTCAGCTGCGCAATGTAACTAAATCCTGGGGCGAGGTCGTGGTGTCGCGAGACATCAACCTGGATATCGCCGAAGGGGAGTTCGTGGTATTTGTCGGGCCTTCCGGCTGCGGCAAATCAACGCTGCTGCGCATGATTGCCGGGCTGGAGACCATCACCAGCGGCGACCTGCATATCGGACAAAAACGCATGAACGACGTGCCGCCTTCCGAGCGCGGCGTGGGCATGGTGTTCCAGTCTTATGCGCTCTATCCCCATCTCTCCGTTGCTGAAAACATGTCCTTTGGCCTGAAGCTCGCAGGGGTAAAGAAAGACGCCATTAATCAGCAGGTGACGCAGGTCGCGGAAGTGCTGCAGCTCGCGCACCTGCTGGACAGACGTCCGAAAGCGCTTTCCGGCGGCCAACGCCAGCGCGTAGCGATTGGCCGTACGCTGGTGGCGGAGCCGAGCGTTTTCCTGCTCGACGAACCGCTTTCTAACCTCGATGCCGCGCTGCGCGTGCAGATGCGCATTGAGATCTCCCGCCTGCACAAGCGACTTGGCCGCACGATGATTTACGTCACCCACGACCAGGTGGAAGCGATGACGCTTGCCGACAAAATCGTGGTGCTCGACGCCGGGCGCGTCGCCCAGGTGGGCAAGCCGCTTGAGCTTTATCACTACCCGGCGGACCGCTTCGTCGCGGGCTTTATCGGGTCGCCGAAAATGAACTTCCTGCCGGTAAAAGTGACCGCCACCGCCATCGATCAGGTGCAGGTAGAGCTGCCGAACCGCCAGCATGTCTGGCTGCCGGTGGACAGCGAAGGCGTGAACGTGGGCGCCAATATGTCTCTTGGCATCCGCCCGGAACACTTGCTGCCGAGCGATATCGCCGACGTCACTCTCGAAGGCGAAGTGCAGGTGGTCGAACAGCTCGGCCATGAGACTCAGATACATATCCAGATCCCGGCTTTGCGTCAGAACCTGGTTTACCGCCAGAACGACGTGGTGCTGGTACAAGAGGGTGCCACATTCGCTATCGGCTTACCGCCGGAGCGCTGCCATCTGTTCCGAGAAGATGGCACCGCCTGCCGTCGGCTGCACAAAGAGCCGGGCGTTTAAGCATTCCCGATTACAAAGAAAAGCAATGATCTCAGGAGATAGAATGATGATTACTCTGCGCAAACTCCCCGTGGCGGTGGCCGTCATGGCAGGCATCTTGTCTGCTCAGGCAGGCGCTGTCGATTTCAAAGGTTATGCTCGTTCCGGCATCGGCTGGACGGGTAGTGGCGGCGAACAACAGTGTTTTCAGGCGACTGGTGCTGATGCTAAATACCGTTTGGGTAACGAATGTGAGACCTATGCGGAAATTAAGTTAGGTCAGGAAGTCTGGAAAGAAGGCGACAAGAGCTTCTACTTTGACTCAAATATTGGTTACAGAACTAATCAGCTAAACGACTTTGAAAATACCGATACGCCTGCTGTCCGCGAATTTAACGTTGTAGGTAAGAACCTGATCGACGCTCTGCCTGGCGCCAATATCTGGGCAGGTAAGCGCTTCTACCAGCGTCATGACGTACACATGATCGACTTCTACTACTGGGATATTTCTGGCCCGGGCGCGGGTCTGGAAAACATTGATGTCGGTATCGGTAAACTCTCTCTGGCTGCGACCCGCTCAAGCGAACAGGGCGGTTCTTCAGCCTTTGGCGACCGCGATGCTAATGGGGTGCGGACCTATAACAACGAAGTACCAAACGACGTTTTTGACGTACGTTTAGCAGGGCTGGAAACCAACCCGAACGGTGTATTGGAGTTAGGCGTTGATTACGGTCACACCAATATTCCGGATGATTATTACCTGGCTCCAGGCGCAACCAAAGATGGCTGGATGTTTACAGGTGAGCATACTCAGACTATCGGCACCGGCTTTAACAAGTTTGTGCTCCAGTACGCGACCGACTCTATGATTTCCCAGGGCAAAGGCCAGGCTCGCGGCGGCTCTGTGGATAATGACGGCAGCCTGATCCGTGTCCTTGACCACGGTTCAATCTCACTGGGCGATCGTTGGGACATGATGTATGTCGCTATGTACCAGGATATCGATCGTGACAACAATCGCGGTAACACTTGGTGGACCGTGGGTATCCGTCCAATGTTCAAATGGACGCCGATCATGAGCACCCTGCTGGAAGTGGGCTACGACAATGTGAAATCTCAGCAGGTTGATGAGCATAACGACCAGTACAAAATCACCCTGGCCCAGCAATGGCAGGCAGGCGACAGCATCTGGTCCCGTCCGGCTATCCGCGTATTCGCAACTTACGCCAAGTGGGACGAGAACTGGGGTTATGTTAAAGCGTCTAACGGATCCACGACTTCTGAGGCCGTTACCTCTGGTACTTTCACCCAGTTTGGTAACAGCAGCCGTGGCGACAGCGATGAGTGGAGCTTCGGCGCTCAGATGGAAATCTGGTGGTAATCCGCATCATCTTAGCTGTACCAGAGAGGGGCGAAAGCCCCTCTTTACCCTCACAAGTTAAGTTATTCAGGATGCGGCGCGCTATTGCCTGGCTACCGTCGCATTCGTTCAAATAAGGTTATAACAATGAAAATGAAAAAAAGTCTTGTCGCGCTCTGCCTGAGCGCAGGGTTGCTCGCCTGCGCGCCGATTGTCAGCTTCGCTGATGTAAATATAGTGCCGCAAAATACTTCCGCCGCGCCTGCAATCCCGGCTTCGGCATTACAGCAAATTGTCTGGACGCCGGTCGCCCAATCACAAACGCAGACTACGCAAGTTGCCACCGCCGGCCAAACGCTGAACGTGCCGGGGATTAGCGGCAAAGTCGTGGCTTACAGCGTGCCGGCAAACATCGGCGAACTGAATATTACGTTGACCAGCCTTGGCGAAAAGCAACGATCTATTTTTGCGCCAAACCTGCTGGTATTAGATCAGAATCTCACGCCTGCCGCCTATTTCCCAAGCAGCTATTTCGCTTATAAAGAGCCGGGCGCCGTTTCTGAAGACCGTCTTGAAGGCACCGTTAAGCTGATGCCGGCGCTGGGTCAGCAAAAACTTTATCTGCTGGTTTTCACCACGCCGCAAGATTTACAGAAGACCACGACGATGACCAACGCAGCTAAAGCCTATGCCAAAGGCGTGGGCAACGCGGTGCCCGATATCGCGGACCCGGTTGCGCGTCATACTACTGACGGTACGTTGAAGCTGAAAGTGAGCACTAACTCCGCCTCCAGCATCCTGGTTGGCCCGCTGTTTGGCTCTTCCAGCCAGGCTTCTGTCACCGTGGGCAATACTGCCGCGCCTGCAACGGCGTATGCTGCGCCAGCGCCTGCCGCCGCGCCAGCACCTGCTACCGCTTACGCCGCGCCCGCTCCGGCGCCTGCCGCAGCCCCTGCGCCTGGCGCGAAGAGCGAGCCGGTGCTGAACGATACCGAAACCTATTTTAATCAGGCCATTAAGCAAGCGGTCGCCAAAGGGGATGTCGACAAGGCCCTGAAACTGCTGAATGAAGCCGAGCGTCTGGGTTCTACCTCCGCCCGTCAAACTTTTATCAGCAGTGTAAAAGGCAAGGGGTGACCGTCTCCCCGCATTGCTGATGCTTGCAAGACCTGGTGCGCTTCGGCGCACCTTTTTTATTTTCTCCGCCGCGTTGTTGCACCCCTGTTGCGTTTTTGATCGCCAAAAACGGTTTGCCCGCCACCTCTGCGCCTTTCTGCGCTACAATGCCCCGTCAAACAGCCCCGGAGAATGATGCATGTCCCACCCCGCGCTGATGCAGCTTCGCGCGTTGTCTTTTACAACCGATACCGCCTCCCTGGATGAGAACCTGCTCGACTGGCTGATGCTGGAAGATTCCATGACTAAACGCTTTGAACAACACTGCAAGCGCGTAAGCGTGGATTTGTTATTTGAAGGTTTTGTCAGCCCGCAGGAGATTGCGGCGGAGCGCGAGTGGCTGCCGCTGGAAGAGACCTACTGGCTGCGTGAAATTGTGCTCTGCGGCGACGGCGAACCCTGGCTTGTTGGGCGCACCGTGGTGCCGCAGTCTACACTCAATGGACCCGAATTAGCCTTACAGAATATGGGGACTACGCCGCTGGGTCGCTACCTGTTTACCTCATCGACCCTGACCCGGGATTTTATCCATCCGGGCCGCAGCGGCGAGCTGTGGGGGCGCCGTTCCCGGCTGCGCCTTTCCGGCAAACCGCTGTTACTGACTGAACTGTTTTTGCCTGCATCGCCATTGTATTAAGAGGAAGAGAAATGGAGTGGAGTCTGACGCAGAATAAGCTGCTCGCTTATCATCGCCTGATGCGTACCGACAAACCGATTGGCGCCTTGCTGCTGCTGTGGCCGACCCTGTGGGCGTTATGGGTGGCGACGCCCGGCGTACCGCCGCTGTGGATCCTGGCGGTGTTTGTGGCGGGCGTCTGGCTGATGCGCGCCGCGGGATGCGTGGTCAACGATTATGCCGATCGTAAATTTGACGGTCACGTAAAGCGCACGGCAAACCGACCGCTGCCGAGCGGCGCGGTAACGGAGAGAGAAGCGAAAAACCTGTTTGTGGTGCTGGTGCTTATCTCCTTCGCGCTGGTGCTGACGCTCAACCTGATGACCATCCTGCTCTCTGTCGCCGCGCTGGCGCTGGCGTGGATGTATCCTTTTATGAAGCGCTACACGCATCTGCCGCAGGTGGTGCTGGGCGCGGCGTTCGGCTGGTCTATTCCGATGGCTTTTGCCGCCGTGAGCGAAACCGTGCCGCTTAGCTGCTGGCTGATGTTTCTCGCGAATATCTGCTGGGCTGTGGCCTATGACACCGAGTACGCCATGGTCGATCGTGATGACGATGTGAAGATAGGGGTGAAATCCACCGCTATTCTGTTTGGTCAGTACGATAAATTGATTATTGGTCTGTTGCAGATAGCCGTACTGGCGCTGATGACCGCGATTGGTTGGTTGAATGGCCTGGGCGGTGCATTTTACGCTTCCGTGGCGGTGGCGGGCGTGCTGTTTGTTTATCAGCAGAAGATCATTGCCGGTCGCGATCGCGACGCCTGTTTTAAGGCGTTTCTCAATAATAACTACGTAGGCCTGGCGCTGTTTGTGGGGCTGGCGGTGAGTTATTTACGATTCTGACAGGCGAGGCGTGAAATAAAAAAAGGCGGGTTTCCCCGCCTTTTTTTATTCGCCAGCCTGTGCGGCGGCGCTCTCAATCGTTAACCGTACGTCGGAAGTCATCAACTCCGCCAGCAGCTGGTAAACCTTCATGGTTTCCGCCGGCTCGGCATCGCCGGTATCGCTGATGTAGCCTTCGTCACGCAGCGTCAACACCAGCGTGGAGAACACGGCTTTGTCGAAAAACTCCGGCGCGTTGATACCGTGCAGCACCGACAGACGCTGGGCCACGGTGCGGCTCTCTTTTTCAAGCGTGCCGCGGTTGATAGAGGGGTTAGCGCTCAGCAGCCAGAAGGTAATCGCATAGCGTTGCAGCGTCTCGCGCACGCCCGCCGCCAGCAATTGCATGGTGCGTGAACGCGCCGGGTTGAGCTGCACTTCCGCCGCTTCTTCGACAATCAGCCCCTGGCGCGCCATTTCCGCGACCAGCGCATCGGTCACCGCCTGCACTTCCGTTGTCTCCCAACGCAGGAACAGCTCCGCCTTGAGAAGCGGGTAGAGCACTTCTACCTGACGCTGCAACGCTTCACGGCTGATACGGCGGTGTTGGGTGATAATCGCCGCCAGCAGCGAAGGCAGCACCAGCATGTGCATGATGTTATTACGGTAATAGGTCATCAACACCGCCTGCTCGCGCGGCAGAATGATGATATCGCCGATGGTGTCTTTCTCTACCTCGAACTTGTTCATCTGCAGCGCGTGATCGATAAGCGCGCTGGCGCTGGCGTCCGGGACGGTGGAGTCGCCGGAATAAGGCACGTTGCGCAGCAGATCAAGGTAGCATTCCAGCTGTTCAGTAAGCTGCTCGCGGGTCAGCGAGCGCTGGCGGGAAGCGAGCAGGGCGGTGCAGCAAAGGTTCATGGCGTTGGCCGCCCCGGCGTTGTTGATTCGCACCATCAGCTTCGCGGCGATATCGTTAACCGTGGGGGTAAGCCAGGCCGGGCGCACCGCCTCGATCGGGTCGATAGCGTCGCGCCATTCCGGCACGCGCTGGTTAAGGTAGGTCATCAACGGCATTGGCTCGCCGAAGTTAACGTACCCCTGGCCCAGATTACGAAGCTTGCTTAAGCCACGAAGCATCTGCAGCAGGTTCTCTTTCTCTTTCGTGGCGCCGCGCAGTTCTTTGGCGTAAGTGCCCACTTCCATGACATGCTCGTAGCCGATGTAAATCGGCACCAGCGTAATGGGACGAGAGCCGCCGCGCAGCATCGCCTGGATAGTCATCGACAGGGTGCCGGTTTTCGGATCCAGCAGACGGCCGGTGCGCGAGCGCCCGCCTTCCACAAAGTACTCTACCGAATAGCCGCGGCTGAACAGCTCGCCCAGGTATTCACGAAAGACGGTGGAGTAGAGCTTATTGCCTTTAAAGGTGCGGCGGATAAAGAACGCCCCAAGGCGGCGGAAAATCGGCCCCGCTGGCCAGAAGTTAAGGTTAATGCCGGCGGCGATATGCGGCGGCACCAGACCCTGGTGATAAAGCACGTAGGAGAGCAGCAGATAGTCCATATGGCTGCGGTGGCAGGGCACATAGACGATTTCGTGACCGTCATGGGCCAGCTGGCGCACGCGTTCGGCGTTATGAACATTAATGCCCTGATAAAGCCGGTTCCAGGTAAAGCCCAGAATACGATCGGAGACGCGAATCATCTCATAAGAGAAATTGGCGGCGATCTCTTCCATCAGCGCCACCGCGTTCTGCTGCGCTTTTTCGTGGGAGATTTTCTTGGTGCGCGCTTCGTCTTCGACCGCGCGAGCGATGGCTTTTGAGGCCAGCAGCTTATTGAACAGATCCTGGCGCGCCGGCAGACGCGGGCCTACCGCCGCCAGACGCTGGCGGGCGAAATGCATGCGCGCCACGCGGGCAAGCTTCTGCGCGATGGTTTTATCGGTGCCGTGCTCTGTCGCCATGCGGCGCAGGGATACCGGCTGCGAGAAGCGAACAAAGCTATCGCGGCCAAGCCAGGAGATAGCGAAAAACTTTTGTACGCCGTTAAGCAGGCGCAGCGGCGGGTTTTCTTCGCCTTTCTCACGCCCCGGCGCGCGGCCGAACATCACCGATACCGGCACCATCTGCACGTCGAGACCGGCATTGCTGCGATGCAGATCCAGGTACTCGTGAAACAGCTTGATGGACTCTTCTTTCGGCGTGTACCAGGTGAAAACGCGCGGGCCGCCGTGAATAAAGATGTAGCGGGGCAATTGCGTGCCATCGATTTCCAGCGGTTCTAACGGGTCCGGTAAATCGTGGGCCAGACACTGGGCGCGCAGCGTTAACAAATCCGCTTTGGAGTTGTACGGCAAGACGTACATGATGGGACGAGAGGTATCAAGCCCCAGCTCGGCGCAAGGATCCGCCGGAATAGACTTGCTTTTTACCAGCATACTTAATGGTAAATTCAGTAATTTGTAGTACATTCGTGGCCAACCGGACATAAACGATGTAAAGCCTCTGGTTAATAATGCAATGGCGCCGTCAGAATAGCAGAAACGATGCGGAATTTCTGTGGTGCTTCGTTGTTGAGCGCAATAGCATTGACGCTGATAAATCAAAAAGGTTTCTTTTTCATGGCCAATAACACCACCGGACTCACCCGAATCATTAAAGCGGCAGGCTACTCCTGGAAAGGAATTAGCGCGGCATGGAGGAATGAGGCGGCGTTCCGCCAGGAAGGCGTGGCGACAATACTCGCCATACTTATCGCCTGCTGGCTGGATGTCGACCCAATTACCCGCGTGCTGCTGATTGGCTCCGTTTTGCTGGTGATGATTGTGGAAATCCTGAATAGCGCTATCGAAGCGGTGGTTGACCGCATCGGGCCTGAGTTCCATGAGCTTTCCGGCCGCGCCAAGGATATGGGTTCGGCGGCGGTGTTGCTGGCGATTATCCTTGCCCTTATCACCTGGGTCACGCTGCTGTGGCAGCATTTGCGATAAGTTTTCCAGAATTGGCCGCGCTGGCGCGCTTTTTTGCGGGTAAGGTGGTTTCAAAATCGCCTTTAGCTGTATATACTCACAGCATTCACTGTATATTCACCCAGGGGGCGGAATGAAAGCATTAACTACCAGGCAACAAGAGGTGTTTGATCTCATTCGGGATCATATCAGCCAGACCGGCATGCCGCCTACTCGTGCCGAAATCGCGCAGCGTCTGGGGTTCCGTTCGCCCAACGCGGCGGAAGAGCATTTAAAAGCGCTGGCGCGTAAAGGCGTTATTGAAATCGTTTCCGGCGCTTCCCGCGGCATTCGTCTGTTGCAGGAAGATGAAGAGGGCCTGCCGCTGGTGGGGCGCGTCGCCGCTGGCGAACCGCTGCTGGCGCAGCAGCATATCGAAGGCCACTACCAGGTCGACCCTTCTCTCTTTAAGCCGAGCGCGGATTTTCTGCTGCGCGTTAGCGGCATGTCGATGAAAGACATCGGCATTATGGATGGCGATCTGCTGGCGGTGCATAAAACGCAGGATGTGCGTAACGGCCAGGTCGTGGTGGCGCGTATCGATGATGAAGTCACCGTTAAGCGCCTGAAAAAGCAAGGCAACACCGTCGAGCTGCTGCCGGAAAACAACGAATTCAAACCTATTGTGGTTGACCTGCGCGAGCACACCTTCTCTATTGAAGGGTTGGCCGTAGGGGTCATCCGCAACGGCGAATGGCTTTAACGCTCGCCTGATTGATAAACACACCGCAACGCAGCGCCCCTCGTTGCGGTTTTTTTTATCTTCTTTTCTCAGACTGCGTCCCCATGCCTTTTTTCTCACAGACTGACCGCGCGCTCTGGCGGCTTGCGCTGCCGATGATTTTCTCCAACATCACCGTTCCCCTGCTGGGCCTCGTCGATACGGCGGTCATAGGCCATCTTGACAGCGCCGACTATCTGGGCGGCGTGGCCGTAGGCGCAACCACCACCAGCTTCCTCTTTATGCTGCTGCTTTTTCTGCGTATGAGCACCACCGGGCTGACCGCGCAAGCCTTCGGCGCTCAGGATCCTACCCGGCTTGCCCGCGCGCTGGTGCAGCCGATACTGCTGGCCGTGGGGGCGGGGCTGATTATTATGCTGTTGCGTACGCCGCTGATTGACCTGGCGCTGCATATTGTCGGCGGCAGCGAAGCGGTATTGATGCAGGCAAGGCGTTTTTTAGAGATTCGCTGGCTTAGCGCCCCCGCGTCGCTCGCCAACCTGGTGCTACTCGGCTGGCTGCTTGGCGTGCAGTATGCGCGCGCTCCAGTGATCCTGTTAGTTGTGGGAAACCTGCTTAACATCGCGCTCGATCTCTGGCTGGTCATGGGCTTGCATCTGAATGTCCGGGGAGCGGCGCTTGCCACCGCGCTTGCCGAGTACGCCACTTTCTTTCTTGGCTTGTGGATGGTAAAGGGCGTGCTGAACAGGCGCGGCATCGGCGTTTCAATGCTCGCCACGGCGTGGCGCGGCGAGTTTCGTCGCCTGCTGGCGCTTAATCGCGACATCATGCTGCGTTCGCTGCTCTTGCAGCTCTGCTTTGCCGCCGTAACCATTTTTGGCGCACGCCTTGGCAGCGAAGTGGTCGCAGTCAACGCCATCTTAATGACCTTTTTAACGTTTACCGCTTACGCGCTGGATGGGTTCGCTTATGCCGTCGAAGCGCATTCCGGGCAGGCTTATGGCGCGCGAGACGGAAGCCAACTGCTGGATGTCTGGCAGGCGGCGTGTCGGCAGGCGGGCATTGTGGCGCTGGCGTTTAGCCTCTGCTGGGCCTTTTTCGGCGAAACGGTTGTTTCACTGCTGACCTCACTGCCCGCCTTGCAGCAGCAGGCCGACAACTATTTGCCCTGGCAGGTCGTGCTGCCGATTATTGGCGTGTGGTGTTATCTGCTGGACGGTATGTTTATCGGCGCGACGCGCGCATCTGAGATGCGCAACAGCATGGCGGTGGCGGCGCTGGGGTTTGCCGTCACGCTGCTTACGCTGCCGTGGCTTGGCAATCATGGTCTGTGGCTGGCGCTGACCGTTTTTCTTGCGCTGCGCGGCCTGTCGCTTGGTTACCTCTGGCGAAAGCGCTGGCGAGAGCAAAGCTGGTTCTTGCCGACGAACCATCGTTAACCAGGTCAGGTAAGCGGGGAGCGCTACGCGGGGTTCCCCCCTCTTTTTTATGCCGCTGGTTTGTACGACTAAAGTCGACTCGATGGTTAAAAATTCTGAATCGGTCCGTCATCACCGCATCGCGAACTATAATAATAATCACGTCCAGCAGATATTAAGTATTCATCAGGACGTTGAATGGAGTTTCACTTACACGACCGAATAAGAGGACTTTACAATGAACAGAGACGAAGCCGGCGGTAACTGGAAACAGTTTAAAGGTAAAGTGAAAGAGCAATGGGGTAAATTAACCGACGATGATATGACCGTCATCGAAGGGAAACGTGACCAACTGGTAGGTAAAATCCAGGAACGTTACGGCTATGAGAAAGATCAGGCAGATAAAGAAGTTACGGACTGGGAAAGCCGTAATGATTACCGCTGGTAATCCAGCAAGCACCTCAAATGTGATACCCCTCTGAGGTTATCCTGCCCAGGTACAAGGACGTACCATCCCCGTTTTCTTCCCGGCGCTCTCAACGCGCTTTTTTCTTTATCACCACGCTGTGGTCATGCCCGCACTGTTCCGGATGACGGCACGCTTCTACTTCCACACAGGCCGCGCACAGACCATGCGCTTCAATAACATTATGCCGCAGGGCAAAACCTCGCTTTGCCGCCAGCGCATGCATAATATCTTCCACGCCTTCCGCCCGCTCTTCTTTTACCACGCCGCAGCGATCGCAGATAAACATCGCGGAGGTGTGCGTCGGCTGGTCGAAAAGGTGACACAGCACATAGCTGTTGGTGGATTCCACCTTGTGCACGAAGCCCTGTTCCAGCAAAAAATCGAGCGCACGGTATACGGTGGGCGGCTTAGCCTGCGGCTCCGTTTCCCGCAGCAGATCGAGCAGATCGTAGGCGCTGATAGCCCCTTCCTGCAGCGTCATCAGACGCAGCACTTCGAGGCGCTGCGGAGTCAGGCGCACGTTGCGTTGCAGACAGAGCTTTTCAGCCTGCGCTAACACCTCTTGCGAGAGTATCTTTTCCATCGGCATCCTCATAGGTCAGGGGAAACGCGCATTTTATCATGAACCGCGTAAAACGCCGACTCTCACCCATCTGTGTTATACCTGAATCACTCACAGAAGGAGGAAAACCATGCAGCGTCCTGATTTTATTCGTCACTGGCGGGAAGTGGAGGGGGAAGATGACTCACGTTATCCCGATAGCGAAGAGCTTTTTTCCATTGGCGCGCCGCTTGCGCGCAAGATGGGGCTGACCCGACTGGGCATTCATCATGAGCGCCTGCCGCCGGGCAGACGCACCTCTTACCCTCACGCCGAAAGCGAGGAAGAAGAGTTTGTTTATGTGCTGGAAGGCCACCCGGATGTCTGGATAAACGGCGAGCTCTGGCCGCTTGAACCTGGCGACAGCGTAGGGTTTCCCGCCGGCACGGGCATCTGTCACACTTTTATAAATAACACATCAAGCGAAGTCCGTTTATTGGTGTTAGGTGAGGCGAATAAACCTAAAAACCGTATTTATTACCCACTTAATGCTAATTATGCCGCTACACGGCAGGACAGATGGATAGATCATCCGCCGCAGTTCTTTGGCCCGCATAACGGGTTGCCTACAAGAAAGTGAAAGACTCATCTATAAATATTGTGTAGTAATTGAATGACATAAAACCATGGATGGGAATGATTGTTTAATGAGCGAATATGCGCACTTTATTACCTCTTGTTCACAGCAATAAACCATCCCCCGATATGTGATAACGGGCGGGGAAATTATCATCAAAGAAAAGACGGGTTAACTGTGAAAAAAATAATCAGACTTTCAGTGGCAGCCATCGCAGTAACGGTGGCGACTCAGGCGAGCGCGGCCAACACCTGGGCGGAAGCGCGCAATGACGCGATGGGCGGAACGGGCGTCGCGACGGCCAATTACGGCAGCGCGGCGTTCATCAACCCGGCGTTACTCGCCAAAGCACAACCGGAAGATGATGTAACGGTGATTCTGCCTTCCGTAAGCGCGCAGATTACCGATAAAGATAATCTTCAGGATGAAATCGATAGAATTAACGATCGTGTTGATTACTATGACGATGTGGTTGATAACCTGACCTTACAGCAGGTACTCCTTAACCCTGTCGGCACCCTTAATCAGTTCCAGGGAGCGGCGAGCGAGCTTGCCGATGAGCTGGACTATCTGCGCGGTAAAACCGCCAGCGCCAACGCGGCGGCGGGCATTTCTGTCGCCATTCCTAATGACGTGCTTTCTGTCGCTTTTATTGCTAAAGGCTATGCTCACGCGCGTGTCAGCACCTCTATTGATCAGCAAGATCTTACCTACCTGCGCAGCATTCAGAACAGCGATTCGGTGGCCTTGTTTGAAGCAGGGAAAGCGGCTGTGCTCGGCTCTGACGAAATTACCCGCAACCTGAACTCTGTCGCGTTCGGTCGTGCGGCGATTGTTTCTGATTACGGCATTGCGCTGGCGCGTCAGTTTGATTTTGGCGGCGTGCCCGTGTCGTTTGGCGTAACGCCGAAGATCCAGAAAACCTGGCTCTATAACTACACCGCCTCTATTTATGACTATGACAGCGATGACCTGAGGAGCAGCCGCTACCGTACAGATAATACCGGCTTTAACATTGACGCCGGTGTCGCAGCGGATCTGGGGCAGAACTGGACGGTGGGTCTGACGGGGCAAAACCTTGTTTCTCGCGATCTCGATACAAAAAGCATAGAAGTACGTAACGGCCGCACGGGCGAGGTTGTGAACTATAAGGACACCTATCAAATCCGGCCGTTAGTGACCGCAGGCGTGGCGTGGCACAACGACCTGGTCACCGTAACGGCGGATGGCGATCTGACCGAAACCAAAGGCTTTAAGAGTGAAGGTAACTCGCAGTTTGTGGGCGTAGGCGCGGAAGTGCGTCCGCTTGACTGGCTGGCGATGCGTGCGGGTTTCCGCGCGGATGTGAAAGATAATGAGAGCAACGTCTTTACTGCGGGCGTCGGCTTTGCGCCGTTTAACCGTGTTCACCTTGACCTTACCGGTCTGGTGGGCGAGGACGACACCTGGGGCGCAGGCGCGCAGTTGAGCCTGACGTTCTGATAACCAACAGGGGCGCAGCAGTGCGCCCCTGCGCAAGCTTTATGCTATAGTAGCGCCCCTTTTTGCCCGAACCACACTACGCTTAGCTACTATGTCGCCAGAAACCAAACATTCTCTTCTTCCCCCGCACCGTTTTTCCATCGCGCCGATGCTCGACTGGACGGACCGCCATTGCCGCTATTTTCTGCGTTTGCTGTCGCGCAATACGCTGCTCTATACCGAAATGGTCACTACCGGAGCCATCATTCATGGTAAAGGGGATTACCTGGCTTACAGCGAAGAAGAGCATCCGCTGGCATTGCAGCTTGGCGGCAGCGATCCACAGGCGCTGGCCCACTGCGCAAAGCTTGCAGAAGCGCGGGGCTATGACGAAATCAACCTGAACGTCGGTTGCCCTTCCGACCGCGTGCAGAACGGCCGCTTCGGCGCCTGTCTGATGGGCGAGGCGCAACTCGTGGCGGATTGCGTTAAAGCGATGCGCGATGTGGTTTCCATTCCGGTGACGGTAAAAACCCGCATCGGCATTGACGACCAGGACAGCTATGAATTCCTGTGCGATTTTATCGGCACCGTGGCGGAAAAGGGCGGTTGTGAGATGTTTATCATCCATGCCCGTAAAGCGTGGCTGTCCGGCTTAAGCCCGAAAGAGAACCGTGAGATCCCGCCGCTGGATTACCCGCGCGTCTATCAGTTGAAGCGTGACTTTCCGCAGCTGACGATGGCCATTAACGGCGGCATTAAATCGCTTGAGGAAGCCAAAGCGCACCTCAAGCACGTTGATGGCGTGATGGTGGGGCGCGAGGCGTATCAGAATCCAGGCATCCTCGCCTGTGTCGATCGTGAAATTTTCGGCGCGCAAGCCGCGGATGCCGACCCGGTTGCGGTAGTGCGCGCCATGTATCCTTATATTGAGCGCGAGCTCAGCAACGGCACTTATCTCGGCCACATTACCCGTCATATGCTCGGCCTGTTCCAGGGGATTCCTGGCGCGCGTCAATGGCGCCGTTATCTGAGCGAGAACGCCCACAAAGCGGGCGCAGACATTGCCGTGCTGGAACAAGCGCTGCAGCTGGTAGCTAATAAGCGCTAAAAGTTAACTAAAACCTGGTGAATTTGACCACGCCCCGCTGATAAAAAGCGGGGCGTTTTCTTTAAAAACAGCAGCTTAAATTTTGGCATGGTTCTTGTAATAACTCTTCCAGTACTACCTTATTCGGGAGAGAGCCATGTTTGAACTGCTTTTTGTGGTCGCCTTTTTTCTGATGCTGCTGGCGACAGGCGTATCGTTGCTGGGCATCATTGCGGCTATTTTCGTCGCCACGCTGGTGATGTTTGTCGGCGGGCTATTTGCGCTGATGATTAAACTGTTGCCCTGGCTGTTGCTTGCCGTCGCGGCGGTGTGGGCTATCCGCGCTATCAAAGCGCCGAAGCTGCCGCGTTATTCGCGCGCTAATCGTTGGCGTTGTTAAGAGTTGCGGAGGCGATCACAACCTTGCAACTTTTCAGGCGTCAGAGGGTAAGCGGCCATATTATTTGCTTATTAAATCTGTCACTATGAAAACGTTATGACACGAATTCATCGCAGCTGTACCCTACATACAGCGCAAATAAAAAAGAAAGGGCTTCCTGCGGGAAGCCCTAATTATTTCTACGGAATCAACAGGCTGGAGCCCTGCGTCGTGCGGCTTTCCAGCGTCTGGTGGGCCCGCGCCGCCTCGGCGAGCGGGAACCGTTGCTGCTCCGTCACGTCTACCTTGATAACACCGCTGGCGATAAGTGAAAAAAGCTCATTGCTCGCCTCGTCCATCTCTTCACGGTTTGTCAGGTAACCGTTAAGGGAAGGGCGGGTGACATAAAGCGAGCCTTTCTGGTTAAGGATGCCGAGATTCACGCCGGTCACCGGGCCGGAGGCGTTGCCAAAACTCACCATCAACCCGCGGCGCTGCAGGCAGTCCAGGGACGACTCCCAGGTATCTTTGCCTACCGAGTCATAAACCACGCGCACCTTTTTCCCGCCGGTCAGCTCCCGAATGCGCTCCGGGACGTTCTCTTCACGGTAGTTAATCATCTGCCAGGCGCCCGCCTGTTTAGCGCGCTGCATCTTCTCCGCCGACCCGGCGGTGCCAATGAGCTTCGCGCCCAGCGCTTTGGCCCACTGACAGGCAATCAGCCCTACGCCGCCTGCTGCTGCGTGGAACAGAAACATTTCGTCTGGTTTGATTTCGTAGGTTTTACGCAGCAGATAAAAAACGGTCAGCCCTTTCAAAAACGATGCCGCGGCCTGCTCGAAGGAGATGGCGTTCGGCAATACCGCAACTTTGTCTGCCAGAACATTATGCACCTCGCTGTAGGCGCCGAGCGCCGACTGAGCGTAAACCACCCGGTCGCCTTCTTTGATATGCTTAACCGCGCTTCCTGTTTTGCTCACCACGCCTGCCGCTTCGGTGCCGAGGCCGCTCGGCATTGACGGCGGCGGATAGAGGCCGCTGCGGATATACGTATCGATATAGTTAATGCCGATGGCTTTGTTTTCCACCTGCACTTCATTTTCCGCCGGGTCGCCAGGGGTAAACTCCACCGCTTTTAGCACGTCAGGCCCGCCGTGCTGGCTAAACTCAATACGCGTCGCCATAGTAACTCCTTGTTTTATTCAGGGGGGAGGAGGAGTATCGTTCGCGAATGCAATTGAGCACTGCGCGACGCAAATCAGCTTGGTATACTCCCCTTCTCTCAGATGATGACTTTTGGTAACTCCATTCACTATGGCAGGAAATAAACCCTTCAACAAACCCACTGAAGCCCGCGACCCGCAGGTTGACGGCCTGAAAATGCCGCCGCATTCCATCGAAGCGGAACAGTCGGTGTTGGGCGGTTTAATGCTGGACAACGAACGCTGGGACGATGTGGCCGAGCGCGTTGTGGCAGAGGATTTTTATACCCGCCAGCACCGCATCATTTTCACCGAAATGCACCGTCTGCAGGAGACGGGGAAACCCATCGACCTGATTACGCTTTCGGAATCGCTGGAACTGCAGGGGCAGCTTGAGAACGTGGGCGGCTTCGCCTATCTGGCGGAGCTTTCGAAAAATACGCCAAGCGCCGCAAACATCAGCGCTTATGCAGATATCGTGCGTGAACGCGCCGTCGTGCGCGATATGATAACGGTAGCGAATGAAATTGCCGACGCGGGTTACGACCCCCAGGGGCGCAGCAGTGAAGACCTGCTCGACCTGGCGGAATCCCGCGTTTTCCAGATTGCTGAAAACCGCGCGAATAAAGACGAAGGTCCCAAGAGCATCGATCAGATCCTCGAAGCCACCGTCGCGCGTATTGAAACGCTCTATCAACAACCGCATGACGGCGTCACGGGCGTGGATACCGGCTATCAGGATCTCAACAAGAAAACCGCCGGCCTGCAGCGTTCAGACCTTATTATCGTGGCGGCGCGTCCCTCCATGGGGAAAACCACATTCGCCATGAACCTGTGCGAAAACGCCGCCATGTTGCAGGATAAGCCGGTGCTGATTTTCTCGCTGGAGATGCCCTCTGAGCAGATCATGATGCGTATGCTGGCGTCGCTGTCTCGCGTGGACCAGACCCGTATTCGTACCGGCCAACTGGACGATGAAGACTGGGCGCGCATTTCCGGCACCATGGGCATTCTGCTTGAGAAGCGCAATATGTATATTGACGACTCCTCGGGCCTGACGCCCACCGAAGTCCGTTCGCGCGCGCGACGCATTTATCGCGAGCACGGCGGCATCGGCCTGATTATGGTGGACTACCTGCAGCTGATGCGCGTGCCTTCGCTCTCCGATAACCGTACGCTGGAAATCGCTGAGATCTCCCGCTCGCTCAAAGCGCTGGCGAAAGAGTTGCAGGTGCCGGTGGTGGCGCTTTCGCAGCTTAACCGCTCGCTGGAGCAGCGCGCGGACAAGCGTCCGGTAAACTCGGACCTGCGTGAGTCAGGCTCTATCGAGCAGGACGCCGACCTGATTATGTTCATTTACCGTGATGAGGTTTATCACGAAAACAGCGACCTGAAAGGCATTGCGGAAATCATTATCGGTAAACAGCGTAACGGCCCTATCGGTACGGTACGCCTGACCTTTAATGGGCAGTGGTCGCGCTTTGATAACTATGCCGGCCCGCAATACGACGACGAATGAATAATTTGGCTATCTTGCTTGCGATTTTGGGCTTGGGCAGTGCTCGCCATCCTCACGTACTGCAGTACGCTCCGGTGGCTGCGCGCTGGCCGCACCCAAACTCGCTGCGCCGATAACGCCAAATTGCCGGGTTGACTGAAAATAAAGGAATAAACATGCAAGCGGCAACTGTGGTAGTAAACCGCCGCGCTCTGCGTCACAACCTGCAACGCCTGCGCGAACTGGCTCCGTCCAGCCGTCTGGTGGCGGTGGTGAAAGCAAACGCCTATGGGCACGGTCTGCTGGAGACCGCGCAATCGCTCCCCGATGCCGACGCTTTCGGCGTCGCTCGCCTTGAAGAGGCGCTTCGCCTGCGCGAAGGCGGCATCACTCAACCTGTTCTGCTGCTGGAAGGCTTCTTTAACGCGGCCGATTTGCCCATCCTTGCCGCGCAGCATTTCCATACCGCTATTCATACCCCCGAACAGCTCGCCGCGCTGGAGCAGGCCGACTTGCCGGAACCGATTAATGTCTGGATGAAGCTTGATACCGGCATGCATCGCCTTGGCGTGCGCCCGGAAGAGGCTGACGCGTTTTATGCGCGCCTGACGGCTTGTCGAAACGTGCGCCAGCCGGTAAACATCGTCAGCCATTTTGCCCGCGCGGATGAGCCGGAGTGCGGCGCTACTGAACGCCAGCTCGCTATTTTTACCCGCTTCACCGAAGGCAAGCCCGGGCTGCGCTCCATTGCCGCTTCCGGCGGCGTTTTGCTGTGGCCGCAGTCCCATTTTGACTGGGTGAGGCCGGGAATTATCCTCTATGGCGTATCGCCGCTTGAAGGCGGTTCGCGCGCGAGCGATTTTGGCTTCCAGCCGGTTATGTCGCTCACCTCAAGCCTCATTGCGGTGCGCGAACATAAAGCAGGCGAGCCGGTAGGCTACGGCGGCACCTGGGTTAGCCACCGCGATACGCGTCTTGGCGTGATTGCGCTGGGCTATGGCGACGGCTATCCACGCAGCGCGCCTTCAGGCACGCCGGTGCGGGTGAACGGCCGTGAGGTGCCGATAGTCGGTCGTGTGGCGATGGATATGATCTGCGTCGATTTAGGCCCCGATGCGCAGGAAAAGGCTGGCGACAGCGTCATTATGTGGGGCGACGATTTGCCCGTTGAGCGCATCGCGGCAATCACAAAAGTGAGTGCTTACGAACTTGTCACTCGCCTGACGTCACGGGTGGCGATGCGCTATATCGACTAGCTAAAGGGGGGCGGGGCGGCGCTGATCCAGGCTTTACCGTCGGCAACTGAGCCGACGCGTGATGCGGCCAGACGGGGTTTATTCCATAGGGCGGGTAAACTACAGCCTACCCGCCACGGGAGAAACGTCAGAAAAATCGTCAGGCCTGCTCACCCCAGGCTTGCCTGCGCCTCGCGCCAATATCCTTCTCGATCTCCTGACTTATCCGGTTTATTGTGGGTGAACATCACACCGTAAATCAGGAGAACCCCAGCGTGTTTCAGAACGTTGACGCTTATGCCGGCGACCCCATCCTTTCGCTGATGGAGCGTTTCAAAGAAGATCCCCGTCAGGACAAAGTGAACCTCAGCATTGGCCTTTATTACAACGAAGAAGGGGTTATCCCGCAGTTACAGGCTGTAGCAGAAGCGGAAGCGCGGCTGAATGCGCAGCCACACGGCGCGTCGCTTTATCTGCCGATGGAAGGGTTGAATAGCTACCGCAACAGCATTGCGCCGCTGCTGTTTGGCGCAGACCATCCAGCGCTGCGTGAAGGCCGTATCGCCACGATCCAGACCTTAGGCGGCTCCGGCGCGCTGAAAGTGGGCGCTGACTTCCTCAAGCGCTACTTCCCCGCTTCGCAAGTTTGGGTCAGCGACCCTACCTGGGAAAACCACGTCGCCATCTTTAACGGCGCTGGCTTCGAAGTGAATACTTACCCATGGTTTGATGAAGAGACCAAAGGCGTACGTTTTGAGGCGCTGCTGGAAACGCTGAATACGCTGCCTGCGCAAAGTATCGTGTTGCTGCATCCGTGCTGCCATAACCCGACCGGCTCCGATCTCACGGATAAACAGTGGGATGCGGTGACGGAAATTCTGAAATCTCGCGAGCTGATCCCGTTCCTCGACATCGCCTATCAAGGCTTCGGCGCGGGTATGGAAGAAGATGCTTACGCCATTCGCGCTATCGCCAGCGCCGGGCTGCCGACGCTGGTCAGCAACTCATTCTCGAAGATTTTCTCTCTCTATGGCGAGCGCGTGGGGGGGCTTTCCGTCGTATGCGAAGACGCCGATGCGGCAGGACGCGTCCTGGGCCAGCTAAAAGCGACAGTACGTCGTAACTACTCTAGCCCGCCGAATTTCGGCGCGCAGGTGGTGGCGACCGTGCTGGGCGATACCGGCCTTAAAGCGAGCTGGCTTGCTGAAGTGGAAACCATGCGCAGCCGTATTCTCACCATGCGTCAGACGCTGGTGGATGTACTGAAACAAGCGATGCCGGGGCGAGATTTTGACTACCTGCTTAAGCAGCGCGGCATGTTCAGCTATACCGGCTTAAGCGCCGCTCAGGTAGACCGGCTACGTGAGGAGTTTGGCGTGTATCTGATTGCCAGCGGCCGTATGTGCGTAGCGGGCCTGAACAGCCGCAACGTGCACCGAGTGGCGCAGGCGTTCGCTGCCGTAATGTAAGGCGAAACGGACAATAATGAAAAACACTACGTTATCGTAGTGTTTTTTTATACATGGCCCTTAGAAAATATGAATTAGCGCTCTGTATATGTAAAGAAATAATAATTTATTAAGTTAGTGAATTTAATTCCTTGCATGAATTCCCTGACTTGTATTCTTCTTTTTTTAGACAGTATTTTCATTATAAATTAATTTTTTCCTAAAATTATATTTTTAGAATTGATATGAATTTCATGGCTGTATAACATAGAAATTACAAGTGCGCTTTCTAAGTCCTGGAATTTTCTTCTGCAGAAAAGCTTTATTACAAATCGCTGCTATAGCAAACCGCTTTCCAATATAAAAATAGTTTTGTTTTTTCTTCAACCAGAGGCGGAAATTTCTTTGCCTCTGAGGGGAAAGACAAAATTAAACATAAAAAGGCATATAGAAATAATTTAAGGAAATGTTATGAAAAATAAAGGACTGCATAACATGAAGAACAGTCATCATGTTCTTCATGCAAATTTAGCGCCGGTTTGTTTCGCAACAATGCTGGCTCTGGGAATGGTATTGCCTGTACAGGCTGCCATAGTCGCGGATAACTCTGCCGCTAATCAACCTTCTGTGCATACTGGCGCGAATGGCGCTACCATCGTTGACATTAATAAAGCCAGCGCGGAAGGCGTATCACACAACGTTTATTCGCAGTTCAACGTCGACCAGAACGGCGTCATTCTCAATAACAGCGGTGGTGCAACAAACACCCAACTGGCCGGACAGATTAACGGCAACGCCAACATGGCTGGCGGCAGCGCGAAGGTGATTCTGAACGAAGTCCGCTCTGCCGATCCCAGCCAGTTGAACGGTATGGTGGAAGTGGCGGGGCAGTCCGCTCAGGTTATTATCGCGAACCCGTCAGGGATAACCTGCAACGGGTGCGGTTTCATCAATACCAACCACGCTACGCTGACTACTGGCACCGCCAGCATTGATGCCCAGGGTAAAGTAAATGGCCTGGATGTGAAGAAAGGCCAGATTGTTATTACCGGCAAAGGCATGGATACCTCTTCCACGCAGTACACCGATATCATTGCTCGTTCAGTTAAAGTGAATGCGCAGCTCAAAGCAAATGAACTGAACATCACTACAGGCAGCAACCATATCGACAAGAATGGTCGCGTGAAAGCCATCGCTGCAACCGGCGATGCGCCGGAGCTGGCGCTGGATGTCTCTTCACTGGGCTCCATGTACGCCAACAAAATTTATATGAAAGGTACTGAAGCGGGTGTAGGCGTACGCCTCGATCATGCTGACCTGACGGCGACGGATAGCCTGTCTATTGATGTCAACGGCACTATCAATAACAACGGCGGCCATTTATCGGCCAAAAACAGCGTCATGCTGAACAGCCAACAGGATGTACTGAACAGTAATAGCCAGATTACTGCGGACGGCGATGTCATGGTTTCGGCACAAGGTAGTGTTGATAACCACGGCGGCAAAATCAAAGGCGGCAACGTTAACGTTTATGGCGGCAAAACCGTAAACAACGCGGGCGGCTCTATTCATGGCACCCAGGCTGTAGACATAATATCGAATGCCCTGAATAATACCGATGGCGATATCACGAGCGACGGTAATATTACTATCAACCGTGGCAGTTACAACTACTATAACTCCTCTAAAACAGATGGCGTGGTTAACAAGAATGGTCATATTAACGCTAAAGGCAATATGACCATCGACTCCGCTAATGTTTATAACGAGGATGGTTCTATCAGTGCCAATAGCTCACTGAATATCAACACCGGTACGCTGAACAACAATAAAGGTGTAATTGCTTCTGGTAACGCTAATGATGCGACCTGGACTCAAATTACCGCCAGTGAGCTGAAGAATGATAACGGCAGCATTACGGCTACTGGCGAAAATAGCGAGCTGATGGTGATGGGCAACAACGCGCTGACTAACCATGACGGCAGCATTGTTGGCGAAGGAAATGTCACCTTTAATGGCGTGGTCGACAACTCTGCAGGTAAGATTGGTGCAGGCAAATACATGCATATGTATGTGAATGGCTATGCCTCCGACGCAGACAGTTCATTAACGTCTGGCCAGAATATGGATTTGATGGTGAACGGTACATTCCAGAACGCAGGCGCTGTCAAGTCGGGTCAGGACCTGTTGATGTCTCTGGGCGGAAGTGGCTGGTACGGTAATTCAGGCTCTGCTTCAAACACTGGTATCATCGATGCAGCTGGTCGTTTGTCTGTTCAGTCGAATAGCAATGTATTCGATAATAGCGGAAGCATCTCGGCGAACCAAATGGACTGGCAGATCATCGATCTGTACAACCGCGGTTCCATTGACAGCCGTGGCGATATGAATTTCAACGCCAATAATATCAATAACTTTGCTCAGGGCAAGATTAGCGCCGGTAACGATATGAATGTTTACACCTCAGCGCTGATGAATGAAAAAGATGGTCAGATTGAGGCGGGACATTCTGCGTCGTTTAATCTGACCAATAACTTCGATAATACTGGCGAAATCAAAGCCACTAATGATGTTAATGTCACCTCGTTAAGTTATCGTCCGGCTAGCTATGCTAATAAAGGTAATATCCTGGGCGGTGATAATGTTAACATTAACTTTGCTGGCAGCCATTTCTCTAACATCGGCACCATTCAAGGCGACAAAGCCGTTAATATCGAGGCTAATTCCTTGTATAACGCCGGCAATATCAGCAGCACTGGCAACGTTACCCTTGCTAGCGCTAACGATATTACCAACGACGCTAGCGGAAAAATTACAGGCGACAAAGTGATTACTCGTGGCCGCGTTAATAACATGGGTGAAATTACCCAGACTGGCGATGAAACCGACAGCGCTGATAATGGCAACACCACGCCGGATAATGGTAATGTTACCCCAGATAACGGTAATAACACCCCAGATAACGGCGATACAATCGCAGACAATACCCAACATGCCGATGGTTTCGATGGTAACGGCGGCGTCTGGATCAATGGCGTTAACTATGCCAGCGGTAAAGAAGTAAACGGCGTGTATATCCGTAGCGTACAAACCTACCCGGATGGTTCATTCATCATCTTTGCGGGTGCAGGTAGTTTCTACGGTAAGTTTTAATAATTAGTGAGTAGTACGATAAACATAACGCTCTATTTTATATAGAGCGTTATTTTCTATTAATTGATTTTATAGTTGTAATGGCTATTTCTGTCGGCATAGATGAAAGTAGAGTGAAAAGGATTTTACATGGTTGTTAATAAATTTAGCGCTTACGGAGCCATTCTTTCTGCGCTGTTCGGCATTCACTCTCCTGTTTATGCTGAAGTCATGGCGAGCCAACAGGCGCTAAGCCAGCAGCAGCAAGATGAAGCCAGACGAAATCAGCTTGCTCCCGAAGCTAAATCGCTCCTTTCATCTGATGCTGAACGTATCAGTGATGAAATGGCCATACCGCAGGAAAAGCCCTGCTACAACATTACGCGTATTGTTTTAGAAAACCGGGAAGCACTTCCACACTGGATGGTTTTTCGAGATTTAACCCGTCAGGCTGAGGGGAAATGTATTGGCGTTAACGGCATTAGGTCGCTCTATAAAGCAGTACAAAACCGCTTGATCTCTCATGGCTATATTACAACGCGCGTGCTGGTGCCAGAGCAGGATTTAAGTAAAGGAACGCTTACGCTGCGTGTGCTGCCCGGAAAAATCAGCGACATTATTTTTAAAGGCGATTCGGGGAAATATATCCATGCATTAAATAACTTCCCGGAGCGAAAGGGAGACCTGCTCGATCTCCGCGGCCTGGAGCAAGGAATTGAAAACTTACAACGCGTCCCGGGTTCTACGGCTGAAATAAACCTCGTTCCTGGGGCTAAGCCTGGTGAAACCCAGGTAGAAGTCAGCCGCAAACAACTTAAATCCTGGCGGCTTGGCGCCTGGGCCGATGATTCAGGCAGTAAATATACCGGACGCTATCAGAGCGGCCTGGCGCTCTATCTGGACAACCCAACCTCCCTGAATGACACTTTTTATGCGGCCTATGGCGGCGGGGTAAAAAACGAAGACGGACGCCGCAGCGATAACGTCTCTGCTTTCTATTCTGTCCCATGGGGATACTGGCTGATGGAATTTTACGGCAGTAAATACCGTTATACCCAAACCATTCATAGCGGTGATTTTAGTTATCTTTACAGCGGCATTGAAAAATTAGTTACCGCCCAGTTAAGCCGGGTTATTTATCGCAGCGCCAGTCAAAAAACGACTTTCAAGTTAAAAGCAATTAAACGCGACTCCACCTATAACCTCAATGATGTGGAGGTCGAGGTGCAGCGCCGCGATACCAGCAGCTGGAAACTCAACCTTGAGCATCTTGCTTATTTTGCCTTTGGACAACTTAAAGCCAGCCTCGGCTATCAGCGAGCTGCGCACTGGTTCGGCGAAAAACCGGATGCGGAAGAAGTAGTAGGCAGCGCGGATTCGCAGGCGCGTATTATTACTCTGGGCGTGGACGGCACCTTCCCGTTCCGTCTGGGCAAGCTGTCGATGAGCTATGAGCCGCATTTCATGTCGCAAACTTCTGCGGACAAATTAACGCAACCTGATAAATTCACTATCGGCAACCGTTGGACGGTACGCGGATTTGATGGTGAAACGACGCTCTATGCCGATAAAGGCTGGTATCTGCGTAACGATCTTAATCTGAACCTGCCGCAATGGGGCATGCAGCCTTACATTGGGGTGGATTATGGCGAAGTTCGCGGTTCCAAAAATGATTACTGGAGCGGCAAACATATTGCCGGGGCGGCGGCAGGCATCCGGGGCGTAAAAGGTAAATTCGGCTACGACCTTTTTGTTGGCGCGCCCTTACTCAAACCCGCAGAGATGCACACCAGCCCCGTAACGGTTGGTTTTGCCGTACAGTGGCAATATTAACAGCGACCTGCAAAGGCATAAAAACGGGCTTCGGCCCGTTCCGGTAATGGTATTGCCGCTTTTTTTCCCTAAAACAACTTCCTGATTTTACCTTTCGTCCATCAGGCTACACACTTAACAGGATTGATTTCTGTTTAGGGAGTAGCTTATGTGGTGCCAACAGACTGTGACGCTGAACGCGAAGCCGAGAGGGTTTCATCTGGTAACGGAGGAGATCCTCCACCAGATAGAAGGGCTTTCCCGGATCAACGTTGGGTTACTGCATCTGCTCCTTCAGCATACTTCCGCCTCCCTGACGCTGAATGAAAATTGCGATCCCTCTGTCCGCCGGGATATGGAACGCTACTTTTTGCAGGCTGTGCCGGATAACGCCCCGTACGAGCATGATTATGAAGGCCCGGATGATATGCCTTCGCATATCAAATCGTCGACGCTCGGCGTTTCTTTGCTGTTGCCGGTTCATCGCGGACAGGTGCAGTTGGGGACCTGGCAAGGGATTTGGCTGGGAGAACATCGCATTGACGGCGGTTCGCGCCGGATTGTCGCCACACTACAAGGGGAATAATGATGACCAACTCGGAGCTGTTGCAATATTGCATGAGTAAACCCGGTGCTGAACAAAGCGTGCATAGCGACTGGAAGGCCACGCAAATAAAAGTAGCAGATGTGCTCTACGCTATGGTGCATGAGGTACAAGAACGGCCGGCCGTCTCGCTGAAAACCAGCCCGGAACTGGCCGAACTGCTGCGCCAGAAGCATGAAGATGTCTTTCCCAGCGCGCATCTTAATAAAGCGCACTGGAGCACGGTTTACCTGGACGGTAATTTACCGGATTCGCAAATTTATTATCTGGTAGATGCTTCTTATCAGCAGGCGCTGGGGCTGCTGCCGGAGCAAACCAGACAGCAGCTTTCGGTGTAAAGTCATCTGCGCGGGGGACTGCCCCGCGCATTGCTTCCGAATGAATTCTTCTGTGCCGCAGAAACAGACATGCCATTATTACACCTGAAACAGATAAAAATAATGGACAGCCTGAAAGTAACGCTGCGTTGAACGTAAGTTTATGGTTTATATACATGCTTTAATGTATGCGACGTTGAGATAAATCGGCAGATAAATCCTTTTTTATTATTAATAAAGACAAGTAGTCCTTTAGTAGACTATTTTTCCTTTTTCATGCTTGTTTTACAAAGAATTGCATTTTTATAGCTCTATTACGATAGCTGAAGATTATTATATGTAAGTTATATATTTTTATAATGTATCTATTGCGCTGCTTTTAAAAGTGGTTTGTTTTTGCTTTTCTTTTTAAAAGATATAATTAATGCGGCAATTATGATGTGCGGGTGTTTATTATGTTTTATTTGGCATTAATAAATAGCATGAATTGTTGCGTCATATTGCCATGTGATTCACCAGAAAAAGGAAAAGGAAATGAAAAACAGGAAAGATGTAAAAAGCGCATCTAAGCATACGCTTCATGCGAAACTGGGCCCGGTTTGCTTCGCTACGCTGTTAGCATTGGGAATGGTCGAAACGGCTAACGCGGCAATTACTGCTGATACCAGCGCGGCGAATCAGCCGGGCATTCATACTGGTGCAAATGGCGCAACGATTGTCGATATTAACAAAGCCAGCGAACAAGGCGTTTCGCACAATATTTATTCTGAATTTAACGTAGACAAAAACGGCGTAGTACTGAACAACAGCACCGCCAATACCTCTACCCAACTGGCTGGCGCCATCAACGCTAACAGCAATCTGGCCGGCAACAGCGCTACCATCATTCTTAATGAAGTGCGTTCCGCCGATCCGAGCCAATTAAACGGCATGGTAGAAGTAGCGGGGAAATCGGCTCAGGTGATTATCGCTAACCCATCAGGCATCACCTGCGACGGCTGCGGTTTTATTAATACTAACCATGCCACGCTGACTACCGGTACGCCAACGTTTGATGATAATGGCAAGCTGACCGGTGTGAAAGTTACCAAAGGTCAAATCGTTATCGCTGGCGCGGGCATGGATGTGGGTAATGACGGTAAGGCAAAATATACTGACATTGTGGCCCGCTCCGTGAAACTGAACGCTGAACTGCAGGCCAAAAACCTCACCATCGTGACCGGCAGCAATAAGGTAAATGCTAAAGGCGAGGTAACGAAGCTGGACTCAGATAGCAATAAGCCGGAGCTGGCGCTGGATGTGTCCGCGCTGGGCTCAATGTACGCCGGTAAAATCAACATGATTGGCACGGAAGACGGCGTTGGCGTTCGTCTCGATCATGCCAATATGGTTGCAAACGAGAATCTCTTCATAAATGTAGATGGTCAGTTAGTCAACAACGGCGGCTTGATCGCAGCAGACAAGGAATTAACTATCAGAGCGAAATCTCTGGTTAACAATAATGCTGAAATTCGATCTGGCGATCTCCTGGATATTCAGGCTTCTGGCGCCGGCGATATTCAGAACCGTGGCGGTAAAATAAGTGGCGGCAGCGTAAATATCAGAAATGGAAAGCTTGATAACGAAAATGGACATATAGAGTCTAAATATATGACTTCCATGAACGGATCAACGCTGAATAACAAAGGCGGCGAAATCCACAGCGGTGGCGATGCCTGGTTAACTTATAACTACTATAACCGGCTTGATCCGAAAACAATCAGCCTTAACAATGAGCAAGGCGTTATTGCTTCTGACGGCAGTCTGAATATCACGGCTACCACGCTGAACAATAATGCCGGGTTGCTTGACTCGCATAATGCGATCAATTTAAGCGGTATGACACTGATTAACACGCATAGCGCAGACTTTGTCGCTAGCGAAAACTGGCAACATGAGTACCGTGATGAAGGTGGGATTTACTCTGGCGAAGGTGATGTAAGAGATACTCATAACCGCTTTGGCAGCCCGGTTTCCACTATCGCTTATAGCACTATCAATAACGAAAACGGACGTATTGTCTCTACAGGTAAGGCGACTCAGCTCTATCTCAATGGTAACGGTACGCTGAATAATAAAAACGGTGAGATAAGCACCAAAAACACGCTGAACATTGTTTATGGCGATACGGTGGACAACAGCAATGGCACAATGGAGGCGGCGAAAGATGTGGCAATTGCGGCTAATAACTTTGTCGCCGAGCCAGCAAGCGTGATTAAGGCTGGCCGTAACGCTACTTTCAGCGTCTATAACCGCTTCGCAAACGAAGGTCTTATTCAGGCAGGCAATAACTTTAGCCTGAATATGCAAGGCGGTCATGGCCCTGTCGCTACCGATAATTACAACAGCGGTAAGATCGTGGCGGCTAACCAGGTGCAATTCCAGACCCAGCAGCATGACTTTGTGAACAAAGGCGAAATTAACGGCGCGAATGGCGTTAGCTGGACGGGTGACAAGGTGACTAACAAAGGCACTATTGCCAGCAATGGCGATATCTATTTCTCGCTTAAAAAGCTGACTAACGCCAAAGATGCTTCTATCAGCGGTAAATCAGTGGCGGTTACGCCTCGCACTGTTGTAGATAACCAGGGTTCAATTACACCTGATTATGTTCCGCAGCCGCAGCCGCAGCCGCAGCCGTATCCGCAACCTCAGCCACGTCCGCAGCCGCAACCTCAGCCACATCCGGATAATTACCATGTCCCGGTTTATCCGCAGCCGCAACCTCAGCCACATCCGGATAATTACCATGTCCCGGTTTATCCGCAGCCGCAACTGCAGCAACAACCTGTGCCGAGCGAGATAGCTTACCCACAGTCCAGTAATAACAATAGCGCTACAGCGGCTTACTACCGTCGTTAATAGCGTTTATGGATAGACTTAAATGCCCCGCTTTGCGGGGCATTTTTTTATGCGACAAGGCTATTAACAAAACGCGACTTCTGAGAATGAGCAAGGGAAGGGAGATATATTCAGGATAAAAAAATCCGGGCCTGTTGACCCGGATGTAAAGCTATTGGTTCAGAAGCGGTTTAAGGAAGCGCGCAGTGTGCGACTCCTGACACTCCGCCACGGTTTCCGGCGTGCCGGACACCAGAATCTCACCACCTCCGCTGCCGCCTTCCGGCCCGAGATCGACAATCCAGTCAGCCGTTTTAATCACGTCCAGGTTATGCTCGATAACCACAATCGTGTTGCCCTGATCCCGCAACTGATGCAATACCGCCAGCAGTTGTTGAATATCCGCGAAGTGCAGCCCGGTGGTCGGCTCATCAAGAATATAGAGCGTCTGACCTGTGCCGCGTTTCGAAAGCTCGCGCGCCAGCTTCACGCGCTGCGCCTCGCCGCCGGAAAGCGTGGTGGCGGACTGGCCGAGACGAATATAGGTCAGGCCCACATCCATCAGCGTTTGCAGCTTACGCGCCAGCGCAGGCACCGCGTCGAAAAACTCACGCGCTTCTTCGATGGTCATATCCAGCACTTCGTGAATGGTCTTGCCTTTGTATTTAATCTCCAGCGTTTCGCGGTTATAACGCTTGCCTTTGCACTGGTCGCACGGCACGTAAATATCCGGCAGGAAGTGCATCTCTACTTTGATGACGCCATCGCCCTGGCAGGCTTCGCAGCGCCCGCCGCGCACGTTAAAACTGAAACGACCCGGCGTATAGCCGCGCGAGCGCGATTCCGGCACGCCCGCAAACAGCTCACGTACCGGCGTAAAGACGCCAGTGTAGGTCGCCGGGTTTGAACGCGGCGTACGGCCAATCGGGCTCTGGTCGATATCAATAACCTTGTCGAAGTGCTCCATGCCCTGCACGTCGCGGTATGGCGCAGGTTCGGCGATAGTGGCGCCGTTGAGCTGGCGCTGGGCTATCGGGAAAAGGGTATCGTTGATCAGCGTCGACTTACCTGAGCCGGAAACGCCCGTCACGCAAGTAAAGAGCCCCACCGGCAGCGTCAGCGTAACGTCTTTCAAGTTGTTGCCGCGGGCGCCAGTCAGCTTCAGGACTTTTTCCGGGTCCGCCTTCACGCGTTCTTTCGGCACTTCAATTTTACGCTTGCCGCTCATGAACTGCCCGGTCAGCGACTCCGGCACCGCCATAATGGCTTCGAGCGGGCCTTCCGCCACTACCTGGCCGCCGTGCACGCCTGCGCCGGGGCCGATGTCGATAACATGGTCGGCGGCGCGAATGGCGTCTTCATCATGCTCTACCACAATCACCGTATTGCCGAGGTTACGCAGGTGAATAAGCGTGCCGAGCAAACGTTCGTTATCGCGCTGGTGCAAACCGATAGAAGGTTCATCCAGTACGTACATAACCCCCACCAGGCCCGCGCCAATCTGGCTTGCCAGACGAATACGCTGCGCTTCGCCGCCGGAGAGGGTTTCTGCGGAGCGAGACAGCGTCAGGTAGTTCAGACCGACGTTGACCAGAAACTTCAGGCGGTCGCCAATCTCTTTCAGGACTTTTTCGGCAATTTTCGCACGCTGGCCGGAGAGTTTCAGATTGGTGAAGAAATCCATCGCATGGCCGATGCTCATATCTGAAATTGTCGGCAGCGCGGTGTTTTCGACAAACACGTGGCGCGCTTCGCGACGCAGACGAGTGCCTTCACAAGTCGTGCAGGGGCGGTTGCTGATGAACTTCGCCAGGTCTTCGCGTACGGCGTTGGATTCCGTTTCTTTATAACGGCGCTCCATATTGTGCAGCACGCCTTCAAACGGGTGACGACGTACCGACGTATCGCCACGGTCGTTGATGTACTTAAACTCAATGGTTTCTTTGCCGGAGCCGAACAGTACGGCTTTTTGCACTGTCGCGCTCAGCGTATTCCACGGCGCTTCCACGTCGAACTTATAGTGATCGGCAAGCGAACGCAGCATCTGGAAATAGTAGAAGTTACGGCGATCCCAGCCGCGGATGGCGCCGCCAGCCAGGGAAAGCTCGCCATTCTGTACCACGCGGTCCGGGTCGAAATATTGCTGCACGCCGAGGCCGTCGCAGGTCGGGCAAGCACCTGCCGGGTTGTTAAACGAAAAAAGACGAGGCTCAAGCTCGCGCATGCTGTAGCCGCAAATCGGACAGGCGAAGTTAGCGGAGAAGAGCAACTCTTCAACGCTTGCGTCATCCATATCCGCCACTACCGCCGTACCGCCGGAAAGCTCCAGCGCGGTTTCAAAAGATTCCGCCAGACGCTGGGAGAGATCTTCACGCACCTTAAAGCGATCCACCACCACTTCAATGGTATGTTTTTTCTGTAGCTCAAGCTTCGGCGGATCGGAGAGATCGCAGACTTCGCCATCAATACGCGCGCGGATATAACCCTGGCTTGCCAGGTTTTCCAGCGTTTTGGTGTGTTCGCCCTTACGTTCTTTGATAACCGGCGCAAGCAGCATCAGACGCTTGCCTTCCGGCAGCGCCAGCACATTATCAACCATCTGGCTTACCGTCTGCGCCGCCAGCGGGACGCCGTGATCCGGACAGCGCGGCTCGCCCACGCGGGCATAAAGCAGGCGCAGGTAGTCGTGAATTTCTGTAATCGTGCCGACGGTGGAGCGCGGGTTGTGCGACGTCGATTTTTGCTCAATGGAAATCGCGGGCGACAGACCTTCGATATGGTCGACGTCCGGCTTTTCCATTAGCGACAGGAACTGCCGCGCATAAGCGGAGAGCGACTCCACGTAGCGACGCTGCCCTTCGGCATACAGGGTGTCGAAAGCCAGTGAGGACTTACCGGAACCGGAGAGGCCGGTAACGACGATGAGCTTGTCGCGTGGGATAACAAGATTGATATTTTTGAGATTGTGCGTGCGGGCGCCCCGTACTTCGATCTTATCCATTCACCTATCCTGGATTGAACGCTAATGCCTGGGTGTTTAAAGGACAACCGGTGGCCAGAAACGGTTAATTATGACACAATTTAACCTGAATGGATATCCAGTATTTGTTTGCAACAGTGTATACTGCGTGAACATTTCTGGAAGCTGGCTCGCGGGTATCACTCTCAGGGGCTGGCGTGATAGAATTGACTGTTTACACTATTTAGAAACGATTTTCAGGAGACACGATCATGGCCAGCAGAGGCGTAAACAAGGTGATTCTCGTCGGTAATCTGGGGCAGGACCCGGAAGTACGCTATATGCCGAACGGCGGGGCCGTGGCGAACCTGCGCCTGGCGACGTCGGAATCCTGGCGCGATAAGCAAACCGGCGAGATGAAAGAAGTGACCGAATGGCACAGCGTAGTGCTGTACGGCAAACTGGCGGAAGTCGCGGGCGAATACCTGCGTAAAGGCTCTCAGATTTATATCGAAGGCCAACTGCGTACCCGCAAATGGCAGGATCAGAGCGGTCAGGATCGCTACTCCACTGAAGTGGTGGTAAACGTGGGCGGCACCATGCAGATGCTGGGTGGCCGTCAGGGTGGCGGCGCGCCAGCAGGCGGCGGCATGGGCGGCGGCCAGCAGCAGCAAGGCGGCTGGGGTCAACCGCAGCAGCCGCAGGGCGGCAATGCGCAGTTCAGCGGCGGCGCGCAGTCGCGTCCTCAGCAGTCTTCGGCGCCGTCCAACGAGCCGCCGATGGACTTCGACGACGACATCCCGTTCTGATAAAGCCGTTAAACGCAATGTGATAAGCGTATGCGCTGTCATAAAAAACCCTGCCCCGGCAGGGTTTTTTTACAGGCGCGATTTATTGAGATGACGCCAGAGGTAGACACGCTACCCCTTAATCAGCATTTCCACACAAGACGCAGGGTGTCATGCTTTTCGCTCCAGCCTGCCAGACGGTTTTTCCTGACCTACGCCAGCAGGCATCACCGTTAAAGGAAAAGCGTTATGACTGAGGAGGAAAATCCTTTCACCGCCGCCTGGAGCCGCAACGGTAATTTACTGTGCCACGGTCACTGGATAATTACCTTCGCCGGAAGGCCCATCACGCTACCGCAACGCTGGCAAGACAAAGCGATGGGAACCTGGGGTATCTATTCCATTATCGATCCGGAAGATGAAACTTTTGCGGATGGGCTGGAAGAGGATGAGTGGATTGTCGAAAACGTTGAATGGCTGACGGACTGCTTTTTTGAAAACCACATTCCGCCTGAAGAGGGTAATTATCGTTTTTTCTGGCGGGCCGTTAACCGGGCCGACTGGCGGTGCACCAGTTGCGCCGGCTGCATGTAAAAGAAAAGCCTCCGCAGGGGAGGCTTTCAGTTTTTATCAGGTAATGACCATCGGCCATTCCGGCGGCGTATGGCTCATGATTTCCAGCATGACGTCTTTGATATGCGTCCAGGTGGCGGCAAAGTCCAGCGACATTCCCAGCAGCCCGGTGGCGAACCAGCAGGAGGCAGCGATACCCAGGCCGCTGCTGATAAAGGCAAGCGCCTGGTAATCCGATTTACGAAACTGCACATTAAGCGTGCTCGCCATAAACATGAGCACCGCACTTAAAATTTGCCAGCGCATCAGCACAACACTGGTAGCCAGGGTAGCCATCAACCGTTCCTCAAAGACACGTTTGCTACGTCCGCGCATCGCGTTAACGCGGGCTGCGTCGGTCGTAGGCCAAAAAAGGGAAGAAATTGCAGATTTACATCAGGAGTGTGAACTATATCACATTTGCTTTTTTGTTGACCAGTTCAAATTCTTTTTTTAGCGTATCAACAAAATTTTTGAATAAATAAGGGCTCGCCCGGCTAAATAAATCCATGCGACAGCGCAAAAGCATAAGAAAACAAGTGAAATATCTGGCGTTATCGTCGTTTCAAACAACTTAACGGAGCGGAACAATATTTACAGACTACCTCTTCTGGATTATGCTCAACCCGAATTTAATTTTAACTAGCTTGATGGCAGACCGTAGTTATTTAGCCGTTTTGTTAGATATAAAATATATTATATATCTTTAAATAGCCTTTATACTTTAAAATACTATTTTCAGCTGCCTTTTTAACGTTAGTATTTCATATGCCGTTAATCTGTAGGCAGGCTTACACAGAGTAAAGACACACACAGCACCTAAAACATTGGTGCGCGTCTGTATGCGCACTGACAAAAAAATTCACTAAGTTTATTTTTTCTTACCGGTGAGCTGTGAATACAGCCGCCGGAACGCTTTTGCATACGCTATCGCTTGCGCAGAAAAGGCGGAGTAGTAATCCAGAAAGGCTTTTACGCAGGTGGGGCGTGAAAGCCTTTCTTCTTATGGCGAGTGCAATCCGCCTGCCGCAGGCTTCATCCTCGCGCTAAGTCTTAAATGGGGGAAAGCGCGTTGAGCACTACCCGCGCAAGGCTGATTTTGAACGTGTCGCGCCACCTCAGTGTTCAGGAAAGACTCCGCGCCTGGTCTGCTCGCAGTTCAGTTTGTATCCCCGCTCAAAAGCGCAGAAAAAGAGGCGAATGCAGGTCTGGGCGTTAACCAGGCTTTTACCGCGGTCGGCGCGCTTATTTTTCCAGCAAATAAAAGAAATTTGCGTTAAAAAGATATTCCTGGGCAAAGTGGCGGAAATTTCTCCTGCGAAATGCATGAAATATTTCACTTAAGAAAAATTAAATGACCGCCGCCATTTTCCTTACGGCAAATTTAGTTATCCAGGCTTAAATATTAGCTTTATAAATTGAAATGCCTATTGCCAATGTTCGTTGATTCATGCAACGTAATCACCTGTTTGCGAAAGTGTCCTTTCCGCCTAAATGTGACACAGAGAGCAGGGATATGAGGCCATAATGAATCACAGGGCACAACGTCAGGCGTTGCGAATTTTCGGCATCATCATGGTGATCTTGCTCCCCGTGATGCTGACGCTATGGTTTGCCCATTTGCGAGCGGTAAATGAGACTCGCGATCATCTGCGCTCATTTGCGCAACTTGTGCTCGATAAAACCGAAATCGTCGTGCAGGATGCCGTTCTCGCGCGCGACGAGGCTGAACAATATCAGGGACAGGTTTGTACGCCTGCTCATCGCAATAATATGTTGGACATCGTTCGCGGCCAATTATATGTAAGCGATCTTATTTATGCCGAAGGGGATAACTTTCTCTGTTCGACGGTGATTGATGAGCCTTATACGATGTCGCGGGCCGATTATACGCGCAATGAAGATGTCGCTATTTATTATTATCGCGATACGCCATTTTATGCGGGTCATAAAATGGTGTATATGCGCAAAGGAAACTATGTTGCGGTTATTAATCCTCTGGCCTACGGCGAGGTGATGACCAATGATGCTGATTTAACTTACGGCGTTTATGATACCGCCACACGGCAATTCTTTTCATTAGGCGAACATGCCGAGCGCGACAAGCTCCTGCCATTATTGAATAATAAAGAAGATGTTTTTCAGCAAGACGCTCATTTTTATTCCATTGCGCATTCCGCTAAACGCCCTATAGCGATTATTGTTTCCACTTCCGATGTGCGTTTTTATCAGGAATGGCATCGACAGATCTCTTTTATGTTGCCGCTGGGTTTCATCTGTAGCGCTATCATTCTGTTAATATGGTCAAGAACACAGCAGCAGTTTAATTCGCCGCGGCGCTTATTACAGCGCGCGATCCAGAAGAGACAATTACGTCTGCATTACCAGCCCATCATTGATATTCAGCGTGGGCTTTGCGTTGGCGCCGAGGCGCTGCTGCGCTGGCCCGGTTACAACGGCCAGGTAATGAGTCCCGCAGAGTTTATCCCGCTGGCTGAGCAAGAAGGATTAATCGCCAAAGTAACCGATTACGTAGTAGAAGAATTGTTCAGCGACTTAGGCGGTTACCTTGCTTCACACCCCGAAATTTATATCTCGATTAACCTGTCCGCTTCCGATTTCCACTCCTCACGCTTAATCGCTTTGATTGAAGACAAAAATAAACAATATGGCGTGCGCGCACAGCAAATTAAAATCGAAGTGACGGAGCGAGGTTTTATCGACGTGCCGAAAACCACGCCGGTCATTCAGGCGTTTCGCCAGTCTGGTTTTGAGGTGGCGATTGATGATTTCGGCACCGGTTACTCCAATCTGCACAATCTTTATTCGCTTAACGTGGATATCCTTAAGATCGATAAATCGTTTATCGATACGTTAGCGACTAACAGCACCAGCCATCTTATCGTTGAGCATATTATTGAAATGGCGCAAAGCCTGCGGCTGAAAATCGTCGCCGAAGGGGTGGAAACCGCCGATCAGGTCAGTTGGCTGTTAACGCGGGGCGTGCAGTATTGCCAGGGCTGGTATTTCTCCAAAGCGCTGGCTTCGCCGGAGTTCATCGCCTGGCTGAATCAGAGCCCCGCCGACTCTCAGCCAGTCTGTTCCTCGCCCACCATTATGCATCAGGCGCTGTGACGGTAGTCGGAAGGCGTGCGGTCAAACTCCCGGCGGAAAATACGTGAAAACGTCTGCTGCGAAACGTAGCCGTAATCCATCGCGATATCAAAAATAGGCCGCCGGGTAGAGCGTAATTCCTGCGCCGCCAGCAGCAGGCGTCGTTGGCGAATATAGTCGCCCAGCGTCTGGCGCATCACCGTACGAAACATCCTCTGCAGGTACCACTTCGAATAGCCCGACTTCTTCGCCACCACGTCAATATTCAATGGCTGGTCAATATGTTCATCAATCCATTCCGTCAGCGCGTGGATGATTTCCTGGTGTGACATAAGACATCCTCTTCGTTGATTACCGATTAGCCGTTCGTTGTGAGGCCGAGTATAATTCCTCAAGTTAACTTGAGGTAAAGCCCTATGGATAAGAAAATGCCCCGGCTAAAACATCTGCTTACGCCGGGGGAGGTCGCAAAGCGTAGCGGCGTTGCGGTCTCCGCGCTCCATTTCTACGAAAGCAAAGGCTTGATAAAAAGCACCCGCAATGCGGGCAACCAGCGCCGCTATTCCAGGGAGGTATTGCGTTATGTGGCCATCATCAAGATTGCGCAGCGTATCGGTATACCGCTCGCAACCGTTGGCGAGGCGCTTGGCGTTTTGCCGGATGGACACACGCTGAGCGCAAAAGCGTGGAGGGAACTTTCATCACAGTGGCGGGAGGAGCTGGATCGGCGAATTAAAACGATGACGGCGCTGCGAGATGAGCTGGATGGCTGTATTGGCTGCGGTTGTCTTTCGCGCCGCGACTGCCCGCTACGCAACCCGAACGATAAGCTGGGCGAGCAGGGCACCGGCGCACGGCTGCTGGAAGACGAGTAAAAGACGAAAGCGCCCATTACGGGCGCTTTCGGGTTTTCCGGTCTTGGTCTTTCGCTCTATCCCGCTGTCTCACGGGAGGGTTTCCCCCGACATCGCGCCCCTCGGTTGTATCATGCAGGAGGGTCCGGGCTGCGCCGACACTGCAAGTATAGTTTATGCTCGCGGTTTTTTCAGAGAGGTCTGGCGATTTTTTAATCGCCCCAGCGCCCGGACTGGCGGCCCGTTACCTATAGTTAATTTAACTGAGATAACACGAGGTTACGCCATGCTTACCGTTCATCATCTTAATAATTCCCGCTCACAGCGCATTCTCTGGGCGCTGGAAGAGTTGAACCAGCCTTACGAAATTGTGCGCTATCAGCGGGAGCCGACCATGCTGGCGCCCGAGGCGTTGAAAAAAGTGCATCCGCTCGGCAAATCGCCGGTGCTGGAAGATAACGAACACAAGCTGGTTGAGTCCGGCGCCATTCTTGAATATTTGCAGGAAGCTTACGACGGCGAGCAGCGGTTTAAGCCGCAGAACCCGGCAGAGAAGCTGGATTACCGCTTCTGGCTGCATTATGCCGAAGGTTCGCTCATGCCGCTTTTGATGATGAAGCTGGTTTTCTCAAGTCTCGGCAAACCGCCGGTGCCCTTCGGTTTTCGCACGCTGGGCAAAGCGCTGGGGCAGGGGGTGCAAAAGGCGTATCTCAATAAGCAACTCGCCACGCACACGCAGTTCATTGAAAACCATCTTAAACAGCATCCCTGGTTCGCCGGGCAGAGCTTCAGCATGGCGGATATTCAGATGAGCTTTCCCATCATCGCGCTGCTGGCGCGCGGCGGGGTGGGTAACGCGCCGCAGATTGAAGCATGGAAAAAAAATATCGAGGCGCGGCCTGCTTACCAGCGCGCCATGGAAAAAGGCGGCCCGTTTGACATTCCCGGCGGCTGAGGCATGCGAGGCATGCAAAAACCCTATGAGCCAGGCAAAATTGAAAACGTTATTCTGCATAATTGTTGCGAATTTGCGCATCAACGGTATCGTTTGCGCATAACGCGGCGATTAATTAACCAGCCAGCGGGTATTTTCATGCAAAGCCGTAAAGTTCTGTTGAAAATCCCCGCAGGAAGGCTGGATAATCGTTTGCCTTAAATTGACGAGCCGTTTTTACGCGCGGAGTTAAACGTTTGCTTTGCGTGGCCCCCACCTTTGCCACGCACTCAGCCAGGGAATAGACGTTTGATCGGCAGTGGGTTGTCCACCACGCGTAGAAGCGAAATCATAAAAATCTCAGGGGATGTTTCACTATGTCTACGCCTTCAGCGCGTACCGGCGGTTCGCTTGACGCCTTCTTTAAAATTTCAGCGCGCGGCAGCACCGTCCGTCAGGAAGTTGTCGCGGGTCTTACCACGTTCCTCGCCATGGTCTACTCCGTCATCGTCGTGCCGGGCATGCTTGGAAAAGCAGGTTTCCCGCCCGCCGCTGTCTTTGTCGCCACCTGCCTGGTCGCCGGTTTCGGCTCAATTGTGATGGGGCTGTGGGCTAACCTGCCGCTGGCTATCGGCTGCGCCATTTCACTGACCGCCTTCACCGCCTTTAGCCTGGTGTTGGGCCAGCATATCAGCGTGCCGGTAGCGCTTGGCGCGGTATTCCTGATGGGGGTGCTGTTTACGATTATCTCCGCAACCGGCATTCGCAGCTGGATCCTGCGCAACTTGCCGCACGGCGTTGCGCACGGCACCGGCATCGGCATCGGCCTGTTCCTGCTGTTGATCGCGGCAAACGGCGTCGGCCTGGTTATCAAAAACCCGCTGGATGGCCTGCCGGTGACGCTCGGCCACTTCGCCAGCTTCCCGGTTATCATGTCGCTGATTGGTCTGGCGGTGATTATCGGTCTGGAAAAACTGAAAGTGCCGGGCGGCATTTTGCTGACCATCATCGGCATTTCTGTCGTCGGGTTGATTTTCGACCCGACGGTGCATTTCTCCGGTATTTTCGCCATGCCTTCGCTGAAAGATGAGCAGGGCCATTCGCTGATTGGCAGCCTCGACATCATGGGCGCGCTGAACCCGGTCGTTATCCCAAGCGTACTGGCGCTGGTCATGACGGCGGTCTTTGACGCTACGGGCACCATCCGCGCGGTAGCCGGCCAGGCGAACCTGCTGGATAAAGACGGGCAGATTATCGACGGCGGCAAAGCGCTGACCACCGACTCGCTCTCCAGCGTGTTTTCAGGCGTCGTCGGCGCAGCGCCCGCGGCGGTTTATATCGAATCGGCGGCCGGTACGGCGGCAGGCGGCAAAACGGGCCTGACGGCGCTGACCGTCGGCGTGCTGTTCCTGCTTATCCTGTTCCTTTCTCCGCTCTCTTATCTGGTGCCTGCTTATGCTACCGCACCGGCGCTGATGTATGTCGGCCTGCTGATGCTGAGCAACGTCGCGAAAATCGATTTCGCTGACTTCGTGGACGCCATGGCGGGCCTTATCACCGCCGTGTTTATCGTGCTGACCTGCAACATCGTTACCGGCATCATGATAGGCTTCGCTTCTCTGGTGATTGGCCGCATCGTCTCCGGCGAGTTCCGTAAGCTGAACATCGGCACCGTGGTTATCGCCATCGCGCTGGTCGCTTTTTATGCAGGCGGCTGGGCAATCTAAGCGTTTTTCTCTCTGCGGGCGGCGTGAGCCGCCCGTTTTTTGCCGCTTTAAGGCACATCCTGTTTCCTTTTGATTGATGACGATGTTCTATTATCAGGGCACAACAGCGCTTTTCTGATACAAAACACATCGCAATCGAAGGAACGCATGGAAATCTTTTTTACCATTCTGATCATGACCCTTGTGGTCTCCCTCTCCGGGGTAGTGACGCGAGTGCTCCCCTTTCAAATCCCGCTTCCGCTGATGCAGATAGCCATCGGGGCCTTACTGGCCTGGCCGCGCTTTGGCCTGCATGTGGATTTCAACCCGGAACTTTTTCTGGTGCTCTTTATTCCGCCGCTGCTGTTTGCTGACGGCTGGAAAACCCCGACCCGCGAGTTTCTCGATCATGGGCGAGAGATAATCGGCCTTGCGCTGGCGCTGGTGGTGGTCACCGTGGTCGGCATCGGCTTTCTCATCTACTGGATGGTGCCGGGCATCCCGCTCATTCCGGCTTTTGCCCTGGCGGCCGTGCTTTCGCCGACCGATGCCGTGGCGCTTTCCGGCATCGTGGGCGAAGGACGCATCCCGAAGAAAATCATGGGCATCCTGCAGGGCGAAGCGCTGATGAACGACGCTTCGGGTCTGGTGGCGCTGAAATTCGCCGTGGCGGTGGCGATGGGGACGATGGTCTTCACCGTAGGCGGCGCGACGGTCGAATTCCTGAAAGTGGCGATTGGCGGTCTGCTTGCCGGCATCGCTGTAAGCTGGCTCTATGGCCGTTCGCTGCGCTTGCTAAGCCGCTGGGGCGGCGATGAGCCCGCCACGCAAACGCTGATGCTGCTGCTGTTGCCGTTCGCCTCTTACCTGATTGCCGAACACATCGGCGTCTCCGGCATTCTGGCCGCGGTTGCCGCCGGGATGACCATCACCCGTTCCGGCGTGCTGCGCCGCGCGCCGCTCGCCATGCGCCTGCGCGCCAACAGCGTCTGGTCGATGCTGGAGTTTGTCTTCAACGGCATGGTCTTCCTGATGCTGGGCCTGCAACTGCCCGGCATTTTTGAAGGTTCGCTGGCGCAGGCGGAGCTGGATCCGAACGTGGAAGTATGGATGCTGTTCCTCGACATCGTGCTTATCTACGTGGCGCTTATTGCGGTGCGTTTCGCGTGGCTGTGGGTGATGAAGCGCTTTAGCCGCCGCTTCCTGACCAAAAAGCCGATGGAGTTCGGCTCCTATACCACGCGCGAGCTGTTTATCGCCTCTTTCGCAGGGGTACGCGGCGCCATTACGCTCGCCGGCGTGCTCTCTATTCCGCTGCTGTTGCCGGACGGCTCGCTGTTCCCGGCGCGTTACGAGCTGATTTTCCTGGCGATGGGCGTGATCCTTTTCTCGCTGCTTGTTGGCGTAATTATGCTGCCCATTCTGCTGCAAAACGTGGAAGTCGCGGATCACGCCTTAGCGCGTAAAGAGGAGCGCAAAGTCAGGTCCCTGCTTGCTGAAGTGGCTATCACCGCCGTTCAGAAGAAAGAGGAGCGGCTGGCGGCGGACGTGAATGAAAACATCGACGACGATCTGCTCAGAGAGGTGAGCTCAAGGGTTATCGGCAATCTGCGCCGCCGCGCTGACGGGCGCAACGATGTGGAAAACAGCGAGCTTGAAGAAAGCCTTGAACGGCGCTTCCGCCTGGCTGCGCTGAACGCCGAGCGCGGAGAACTTTACCATCTGCGCGCCACGCAGCAGATCAGCAACGAAACGCTGATGAAAATGCTGCGCGATCTCGACCTGCTCGAAGCGCTGCTGAGCGAGAAAAGCTAAGCCCTACTGGCCCGCTTCGGCGGGCCAGAATGTTTTACAGCAGGCTATCCACGCCTGCGCGCTTTGCGAAAGATACACCCCCTCGCGCCAAATCATCCCCAGTTGCCAGCGAAGCTCGCTTTGCAGCGGCAGCCACATCAGCGTGGTCTTATCGAGTTTCTCACACACCGGCTCAGGCAGGATGGCGACGCCAACGCCCGCCTGCACCATTGCCGCCAGAAAATCCCACTGTCCGCTACGCACCGCGATGCGCGGTTTTATCTCATGCGCGCTGAACAATTGCATAAGCTGGCGGCTGAGTGAAAAGTCTTCGTTATAGATAAGCAGCGGCTCGTTTGCCAGTTGCTCTGGCTCAACGTGCCGACGACTCAGCCACGCGCCGGAGCGGGGCGTGAGCACGCAGAGCGGGTGGCTAAACAGAGGCAGAGTGACAAGGCTGCTTTCTTCGTCAACGGGCAGCGCGGTGATAGCGAGATCGAGCTCGCCGTTCAGCACCGCCTGCTGCACCGTCAGCCCGCCAAACTCAGAAATTTTTAGCTCAACACCTGGATACCGCTGGCGGTAGAGGCTAATAGGGCCGGCCATGGTCATGCCGACCATCGGCGGGATGCCGAGGCGAAGAATGCCTTTGTTGAGATGGTTAATGTCGCTGAGTTCCGATTCAAGCTGGCGAAACTCCGCCAGAATAGCGAGGCCGCGCTCATAGACTACGCGGCCGGTATCGGTCAGCAGCAGCCTGCGCCCGTCGCGGATAAGCAGCGTGCAGTTCAGCTCGTCTTCAAGATTGCGCAGCATCTTGCTGATAGTGGGTTGGGTGACGAAAAGCGTCTGCGCCGCGCGGGTGAAGCTTTGCTGGCGCACAACCTCGACAAAGTACCGCAGCGTTCTGATATCCATAACTATTCCTTCGAACTATAGCTGCAATGAGTTTAATTCATTTCGTACCGGGAAGGACGCTCCCTATACTGACGCTCTGCCGTTTTTTCTGGAATATTGACCATGATCCTGGCGTTACGTCGCTTTACGCCTGCCGTGACCCGCCCGTTGCAAATCGCGCTTCAGGTACTTCTTTATGTCGGACTGTTCTTGCTTGCGCAAAATCTTGTGGACTGGCTCCATCTGCCGCTGCCCGCCAACCTCGTCGGCATGCTGTTGATGCTGGGGCTGATTGTGCTTCGCGTGCTGCCGCTGAACTGGGTGCGGGCCGGAGCGCGCTGGCTACTGGCGGAGATGCTGCTTTTCTTCGTCCCCGCCGTGGTGGCGGTAGTGAACTATGCGCAACTGCTGATGGTGGACGGCTGGCGCATTTTTCTGGTTATCGCCCTCAGTACGGTATTGGTGCTGGGCGCTACGGCCTTTGTGGTGGATAAGGTTTACCGTTACGAACTCGCGCGCGAGGCGCGCAGGCAGGGCAACCGTGAGTAATTTCCTCTTAAGCGTGCTCTGTCTGGTGGTGACGGTTGCGCTCTACTTTGCGAATAAAAAGCTGTATCGCCGCTTTCGCGCGTTGCCGCTGATGCCGCTGGTATTCACGCCGCTGCTGCTGGTGCTGATGCTGGTGTTCGGCCACATCTCTTACCAGAATTATATTGGCGAAACCCACTGGCTGCTGTGGTTGCTCGGTCCGGCGACCATCGCCTTCGCCGTGCCGGTCTATGACAATCTGGCGGTGATTAAGCGCCACTGGCTGTCGCTTTCGGCGGGGGTTATTACCGCAACGGTGGTGGCGGTGACCAGCTCAGTGTGGCTGGCGCGGCTTTTTACCCTGCCGGACGAAATCCAGCGCAGCCTCGCCGTGCGCTCCGTGACCACGCCTTTTGCGCTGGCGGCCGCCGGTCCGCTTGGCGGGCAGGCCGACCTGGTGGCGTTGTTTGTGGTGATAACCGGCGTGTTTGGCATGGCGGTAGGCGATGTTCTGTTCTTGCGGCTTGCCATTAACGCAGGCCTTGCGAAAGGCGCGGGCTTCGGCGCCGCCTCACACGGCGCAGGGACGGCGCGGGCTTACGAACTCGGTCCGCAGGAAGGCACCATCGCCAGTCTGGTGATGATGCTCTCCGGCGTGGTGATGGTGCTTATCGCGCCGCTGGTGGCGCGGCTGATGTTCTGAGCGCATTAGTTAGAATACATAAACCCGTTTACGGCTATCGCTAAGGATGGGGGGAAGGGAAGAGAATGTGATCCCCGGCCAGAATGACCGGGGAGAGGAGTTAGTGGGCGCGGCCCTGCTCAATGCCGAGACCGGTTTGCGAGCGGATGAACTGGGCGCGGAACTGCTCGCGCTCAAGGTTGCCTTCCGCGCTGTTGTCGGTAATAGAGAAAATCCAGATGCCGACAAAGGCTATCAGAATAGAGAAGAGCGCCGGATATTCATACGGGAACACGGGCGCCGCGTGGCCGAGCACCTGAACCCAGACGGTCGGCCCCAGGATCATCAGCACCACCGCGGTCAGCAACCCCAGCCAGCCGCCTATCATGGCGCCGCGAGTGGTCAGCTTCGACCAGTACATCGAAAGCAGAATGATAGGGAAGTTACAGCTGGCGGCAATCGAGAAGGCCAGCCCCACCATAAAGGCGATGTTCTGGTTCTCAAACAGGATGCCTAACAGAATGGCTATCACGCCCAGCACCAGCACGGTGATTTTCGACGCGCGCAGCTCTTCGCGCTCGGTGGCGCCTTTGCGGAACACGTTAGCGTACAGGTCATGCGAAACCGCCGAAGCGCCCGCCAGCGTCAGCCCGGCCACCACCGCAAGGATAGTGGCGAAGGCCACGGCGGAGATAAAACCAAGGAACAGGTTGCCGCCCACTGCGTTCGCCAGATGCACCGCCGCCATGTTGTTGCCGCCAATCAGCGCGCCGGTGGCGTCTTTAAACGCCGGGTTCGCGCCCACCAGCATGATGGCGCCGAAGCCGATGATAAAGGTCAGGATGTAGAAGTAACCCATAAAACCGGTGGCGTAGAAGACGCTTTTCCGCGCTTCGCGAGCGTCGCTGACGGTGAAAAAGCGCATCAGGATATGCGGCAAACCCGCGGTGCCGAACATCAGGCCCAGACCCAGCGAAAGGGCGGAGATGGGGTCTTTCACCAGCCCGCCGGGGCTCATGATGGCGCTGCCTTTCGGGTGTACCGCCATCGCCTCAGCGAAGAGGTTGTTAAAGCTAAAGCCGACATGCTTCATAACCATAAAGGCCATAAAGCTTGCGCCGAAGAGCAGCAGCACCGCCTTGATAATCTGCACCCAGGTGGTGGCGAGCATGCCGCCAAACAGCACGTACATCACCATCAGCACGCCCACCAGCACCACCGCGATGTGGTAGTTCAGGCCAAACAGCAATTGAATCAGCTTGCCCGCGCCCACCATCTGCGCAATGAGGTAAAGCGCCACCACCACCAGCGACCCGCAGGCGGAAAGCACGCGGATCGGGCCTTGCTTAAGGCGATACGAGGCGACGTCGGCAAAGGTATATTTGCCCAGGTTGCGCAAACGCTCGGCAATCAAAAAAAGGATTATCGGCCAGCCCACCAGGAAGCCCAGCGAATAGATAAGCCCGTCATAACCGGAGGTAAACACCAGCGCCGAAATACCGAGGAATGAGGCCGCCGACATATAGTCGCCCGCAATCGCGAGGCCGTTTTGCAGGCCGGTAATGTTGCCGCCGGCGGTGTAGTAATCGCTGCGCGTGCGGGTGCGTTTCGAAGCCCAGTACGTAATGCCGAGCGTAAACGCCACAAAGACGATAAACATGATTATCGCCTGCCAGTTAGTCGGCTGACGCTGCACCGCGCCGCTTAACGCATCAGCGGCGCTGCTTGCAAAGGGCAACATCAGGAGCGGCGCGCTAAGCGCTGTCAGGATACGCTTCATGCTTTCACCTCGCGCAGCACTTCCCGGTTCAGCCGGTCAAATTCGCCATTGGCGCGCCAGACATACACGCCGGTGAGAATAAAAGAGATAACAATCACGCCGACGCCAATCGGAATGCCGCGCGTAATGCTGCTGCCGGGCGAGAGCGGGGTGCCGAGCCAGCCGGGGGCGAAGGCGATAAGCAAAATAAAGCTGACGTAAATCACCAGTACGATTAACGACAGAATGCCGGCGAACCGCTGTCGTTTCTCCACCAGCTCCCTGAAGTGCGTATTGTCTTCTATCCTTTGATAAAGTTGTTCATTCATCACAGCATCTCCAGAAGTAATCCCCTTGGTCCTTCCTGTCGCATGTTCCGGCATGTCGGTCCTCCGCGCGTGGCGAGGAGGCGCTCGCTCGCCGCCTTCCTGCGACAGCAACTTCTTCAGGGAGGGCAAGGTACAGGTTGATAGTTATCTCCTCTCCCCGGGCGGGGAGAGGCGTTAAGGTAAGAGGTTATGACGGCATGGCGATGGACTGCTTCTCTTCGAGCAGTTTTTCCACCACGCCCGGGTCGGCAAGCGTAGAGGTATCGCCAAAGTTGCTGGTATCGCCTGCGGCAATCTTGCGCAAAATGCGGCGCATGATTTTGCCTGAGCGGGTTTTCGGCAGCGAGTCGGTCCAGTGCAGGACGTCCGGCGTGGCAAGCGGGCCTATCTCTTTACGCACCCAGTTACGCACCTCGGCATAAAGCTCGGGCGTCGGCTCTTCGCCATGGTTCAGCGTGACGTAAGCGTAAATCGCCTGGCCTTTAATGCTGTGCGGAATGCCCACTACCGCCGCTTCGGCGATTTTCGGATGCGAGACCAGCGCCGACTCAATCTCAGCGGTGCCAAGACGGTGGCCGGAGACGTTCAGCACGTCATCCACGCGGCCGGTTATCCAGTAATAGCCATCTTCATCGCGACGCGCGCCGTCGCCGCTGAAGTACATGTTCTTGAAGGTGGAAAAGTAGGTTTGCTCGAAACGCTCGTGGTCGCCGAACAGGGTGCGCGCCTGGCCAGGCCAGGAGTCGGTGATAACCAGGTTGCCTTCGGTCGCGCCCGAAAGCGGGTTGCCTTCGTTATCCACCAGCGCGGGTTTGACGCCGAAGAAAGGACGCGTGGCGGAACCTGCTTTCAGCTCAATGGCGCCGGGCAGCGGGGTTATCATAAAGCCGCCGGTTTCGGTCTGCCACCAGGTATCCATCACCGGACATTTCTCGTTGCCTATCTTCTTCCAGTACCACTCCCAGGCTTCCGGGTTAATCGGTTCGCCTACCGACCCCAGAAGGCGAAGCGATGAACGGTCGGTGCCGTCGATGGCTTTATCCCCTTCGGCCATGAGCGCGCGAATGGCGGTCGGCGCGGTGTAGAGGATATTCACTTTATGCTTGTCCACCACCTGCGCCATGCGGTTTGGCGCGGGCCAGTTCGGCACCCCTTCAAACATCAGCGTGGTGGCGCCGCAGGCGAGCGGGCCGTAGAGCAGGTAGCTGTGGCCGGTAACCCAGCCGATATCCGCGGTGCACCAGTAAATGTCGCCCGGATGGTAGTCGAAGACATATTTGAACGTGGTGGCCGCGTAAACCAGATAACCGCCGGTGGTATGCAGCACCCCTTTTGGTTTGCCGGTCGAGCCGGAGGTGTAAAGAATAAAAAGCGGGTCTTCAGCGTTCATTTCCACCGGCTGATGGTGGGCGCTGGCCTTTTCCACCCGCTCGTTCCACCAGAGGTCGCGCCCTTCCTGCCAGTCAATCTTGCCGCCGGTGCGCTTGAGCACGATGACATGCTCAACGCTTGTCACGCCCGGGTTTTTCAGCGCGTCGTCGACGTTTTTCTTCAGCGGAATGGTGCGTCCTGCGCGCACGCCTTCATCGGCGGTGATAACCAGCCGTGAGCTTGAATCGATAATGCGTCCCGCCACCGCCTCCGGCGAAAAGCCGCCGAAAATCACTGAATGCACGGCGCCGATACGCGCGCAGGCGAGCATCGCCACGGCGGCTTCCGGCACCATCGGCATATAAATAGCGACCACGTCGCCTTTTTTGATGCCGAGATCGGTGAGCGTATTGGCGAAGCGGCAGACGTCGCGATGCAGTTCCCGGTAGGTAATGGTTTTGCTCTGGCTGGCGTCATCGCCTTCCCAGATGATGGCGGTCCGATCGCCATGGTCATGCAAATGTCTGTCGAGGCAGTTGGCCGCCAGGTTCAGCGTGCCGTCTTCATACCATTTGATAGCGATATTGCCGGGCGCGAAAGAGGTGTTTTTTACCCGTTCGTAGGGCTTGATCCAGTCGAGGATTTTGCCCTGTTCGCCCCAGAAAGCGTCAGGATCGTGAACCGACTGCTGATAATAAGCTTCATACTGCTCCGGATTAATCAGGCAACGTTCCGCAATGTTTGCGGGAATAGGGTGTTTATGAATTTGGCTCATGGCTTTTTTTCTCCTTGAAGATGTTAATGATATGTCACGCAAAAGTTAATTGTAGGGCCGCGGCCTGCTTTGTTTATTATTTGGGCGACAGATCACGCAAAGTTTTCTCTGTATGAAAATTCAGCAAACGAATCTTTGGAGGAAAATAATTCATAAGAATGATTATTTAACTGAGGTGATATTTTATGCTTTTAATAACAGTAAGTTATGCAAACAAACTGCCACAAACTCGGTGTTAATCGCGAATTTTCAGTGAATAAGACTGTTCTGGAAGGGTTGCGCAGCATGCCGTGCAAGTGGTACTGATTAAACGCGTTAAAAAACCCCACATCATCACCCAACGTTTGTCATACCCCTTTCAGTTTGTGACGTTCTCATACGGGCACGCATGGGAATGGCGCTTTTGATTCAGGAAGTGTAGTCGTTATGAAAAACAGTAAAGTCAGCCTGGCCTGGCAAATTCTGCTGGCCCTGGTGCTGGGTATTCTTCTGGGCAGTTTCCTTCACTATCAAACCGATAGCCGTGAATGGCTGGTGGCGAATCTGCTTTCTCCCGCCGGGGATATCTTTATCCACCTCATTAAAATGATCGTGGTGCCGATTGTTATCTCCACCCTGGTTGTCGGCATCGCCGGCGTGGGCGATGCGAAGCAGTTAGGACGCATCGGCGCCAAGACCATTATCTATTTCGAAATCATCACGACGGTTGCGATCGTGCTGGGCATTACGCTTGCGAATGTCTTCCAGCCAGGCAGCGGCATCGATATGTCGCAGCTTGCGGCAGTGGATATTTCAAAATATCAGCACACCACCGAAGAGGTGCAGAGCCATGCGCACGGGCTGATGGGCACCATCCTGTCGCTGGTGCCGACCAATATCTTCGCCTCTATGGCGAAGGGCGACATGCTGCCGATCATCTTCTTCTCGGTGCTGTTTGGCCTGGGCCTCTCTTCGCTGCCCGCGACGCACCGCGAACCGCTGGTGACCGTCTTCCGCTCGGTTTCCGAAACCATGTTTAAAGTCACCCACATGGTGATGCGCTATGCGCCGGTGGGGGTGTTTGCGCTTATCTCTGTCACGGTGGCGAACTTCGGTTTCGCTTCGCTGTGGCCGCTCGCGAAGCTGGTTATTCTGGTCTACGTCGCCATTCTGTTCTTCGCGCTGGTGGTGCTGGGCGCGGTGGCGAGAATGTGCGGGCTGCGCGTGTGGACGCTTATCCGCATTCTTAAAGATGAGCTGATTCTGGCTTACTCCACCGCCAGTTCCGAGAGCGTGCTGCCGCGCATCATCGAGAAGATGGAAGCCTACGGCGCGCCTGCTTCTATCACCAGCTTCGTGGTGCCGACCGGCTACTCGTTCAACCTCGACGGCTCTACGCTCTACCAGAGCATTGCGGCTATCTTTATCGCTCAGCTCTACGGCATCGATCTGTCGCTGGGGCAGGAGATAATCCTGGTGCTGACGCTGATGGTGACCTCCAAGGGCATCGCGGGCGTGCCGGGCGTCTCCTTCGTCGTGCTGCTGGCGACGCTTGGCAGCGTGGGCATTCCACTGGAGGGCCTGGCGTTTATCGCAGGCGTCGACCGCATCCTCGACATGGCGCGCACCGCGCTGAACGTGGTGGGCAACGCGCTGGCGGTACTGGTTATCGCCAAGTGGGAACATAAGTTCGACCGTAAAAAGTCGCTGGCCTACGAGCGTGAAGTGCTCGGCAAGTTTGATAAAACCGCCAGCCACTAACCGCAAACCCCGCTTCGGCGGGGTTTTTTATGCGAGTCCTTTCACACCCTGGCTCTCCTGCCTGTGACGCGGCTTACACTTCCCGCATCCGGCTGGAAGAATTCATCCTCACCGCCGCTGTCATCGCTCACACTCTTTGCAGGATAATGTCTTCCGGCGGAGAGAACGATGAAACCTGCCATCATGGTGGTGGACGACGACCCGGCGATTTGCGAACTGTTAAGCGATGTTTTCAGCGAGCACGTTTTTGAGGTCTGTTTGTGTCACAACGGCGGCGATGCCCTGCGCCTCGCGCAGGCAAGAATGGATATCGCGCTTATTTTGCTGGATATGATGCTGCCCGATATCAACGGCCTGCTGGTGCTGCAACAGCTTCAACGCCAGCGTCCTGCGCTGCCGGTGATTATGTTGACTGGCCTTGGCAGCGAATCGGACGTTGTCGTCGGGCTTGAAATGGGCGCCGATGATTACATCGCTAAACCTTTTAATCCTCGGGTCGTTGTGGCGCGCGTAAAAGCCGTGCTGCGCCGCACCGGCGTGCTGCAAACCGAGCCGACGACAGCGCGAACCAGCGGCATGCATTTTAACGGCTGGTGTCTTGATACCGACCGCTGCCTGCTCATTAACCCGCAGCAGCAGACCGTGACGCTGACGCAGGGCGAGTATGGCCTGCTGCTGGCGCTGATGCAGAACGCAAGACGCGTGCTCAGCCGTGAGCGGTTGCTGGAGTTAACCCACAGCGAAAGCCTTGAGGTGTTCGATCGCACCATTGATGTGTTGGTGATGCGCCTACGCCGCAAAATCGAGAGCAATCCGCATCAGCCTTCGCTCATTCGCACCATTCGCGGGCTGGGATATGTCTTTGCCGCCGACGTGACGCAAACCGAGCATGCGGCCTGAACCTGGGGTCGCTACGTTCGCATCACCGCAACGCGCCGGGCGCCGGGTGAGGAGGCGCTATTGCTGGCGTGCAGACCAGGCAACGTCAGGCAAGCAACGGCGCGCTGATTTAACCCGCCTCGCGCATAAACGCCGTTAATTCCTCCAGCGTTTTGGCGCCGTCAATGGCGTTGGCGCAAAGTAAACTGGCGCGCGCGCAGGCATGGGCGAGTTTAATGCTTTCGGTAAGCGACCAGCGCTCGTGACAGCCGTAAAGCAGGCCCGCGCAAAAGGCGTCGCCCGCGCCGACGCTGCCGACAATTTCCGCTTTCGCCAGCTGCCAGGAGGGCACCCACACCCCTTCGCCGCCAGCCTCTACGCCCCAGGCGCCTTCCGGGCAGTGGATAACCACCCGCTGGCGCACCCCTTCGGCCAGCAGGCGGCTGGCGGCCGTGGCGATATTTTCCGTATGCGGCGCGCCGTCGGGATGCCGCACCGGCAAGCCGCTGAACTCGCCCGCTTCAAGCTCGTTGATGATGAGATAATCAAGCCAGCGCAGCGCAGGCATCACCAGCGGCTGATAGCGCGGGTCGCCCTGGCGCGATACCAGGTCGAGCGACGTTTCATACCCCTGCTGCTGCATTTGCGCCAGCAGCCTGGCGCTGCGCGTGCCGTACCTGTCGTCCGGCAGGTCGAGGCTGTCGAGCAACAGCAGGTAGCCGAGATGGAAAATCCGCATGGTGGGGTTGAGCCGGTCGAAGGCGGGCAGATCGAGCAGCCGGTTGGCGCCGGGTAAATGGAAAAAGGTACGCTGTCCATCCGGCGTGGTCATAACCTGCGACATTGACGTGGGCGCGAAGGCGGTGCGACGCACATGCTGACGATTGATGTGATACTGCTCCAGCATCGCCATAATATAGTCGCCATCGACATCTTCCCCGGTCAGCCCCACCGCCTGAAGCGGCAGGCCCACGTGCAGTTTAGCGAGCGTTAGCAGCACGTTGAGCGGCGCGCCGCCGGTGGCGCGTTCGCTGTGGGTTATCTCCGCAAGCCAGCCCGGCTGCGGCCAGGCGTTAATCTGATGGACATGGTCGACCAGCATATTGCCCGCTGCGATAATGCCTCTGCGCTCGCTCATACCGCCTCCTCACGCTTTACCGCTGCTGCCAAAGATGCGCATCTGTTGCGCCACGACGTCGGTAATCGCCTCCTCGATGCCAACCAGCAGTTCTGCGAACTCGTCATAAATCGCCCGGCGGTTCGTCATCCGCTGTTCTGTTGCGCTCAGCGCCGCCTGCGACATGCCGGTATAAAAGTTGATTTTGTGAATGCCAAGGCGGATGGCGTTGCGGAAATCGTCGTCGCTGATGCCGGAGCCGCCGTGCAACACCAGCGGCAGGCCGGTTTGCTGGCGAATGGCGGAAAGCCTGTCGAAATCGAGCTTCGGCTCGCCTTTATATTTGCCGTGCGCGTTGCCAATGGCGACGGCCAGCGCATCGATGCCGGTACGGTCGACAAAATCTCGCGCTATCGCCGGGTCAGTGAACTTCGCCTCATCTGCTTCGCCATAGAGCGCGCCGCCTTCATCGCCGCCCACCGCCCCCAGCTCCGCTTCTACCGAAACGCCCACCGCATGGCACATTTTCACCACCTCGCGGGTCTGGCGGACGTTTTCTTCATACTCAAGCGCAGAGCCATCAAACATCACTGAGCTAAAGCCAAGCCTTAGCGCCTGCACAACCGCCTCGAAGTGCAGGCCATGGTCGAGATTCAGCACCACAGGAAGAGTATGGCGCGCCGCCTCAAATTTCACCGCCTCCACCAGCGAGGGGAGGGAGAGATATTTAAAGTGCACCTCGGCGATGTTGATAATAAAAGGCGAATTTTCCTGGCGGGCGGCGGCGAACAGCGCGCGCAAGAAATGGCTGTCGAGCACGTTGAACGCGCCGAGCGCATAGCCGTGCTTGCGGGCGTGCGCCAGCCCGTCGGCGAGAGAAATCAGCGCCATTATCTTCTCCTGTTAGCGGTACGCGTCATATTCATTGCACAGCACGAGCTGCGCCGTTTCGTCTTCTTCTATGGTGTTAAAGCGCTCAAGCGGCTTTAAGAAGCGATTGTCGTGGTCGTCGTCGTTGACCGAAGAGACTTCGCCCACCAGCACGTCGCCAAACCCCGCCTCGCCCCAGAAGCTGTGATAAAGGCCTGGCGTCAGACAGATGCTTTCCCCTGGTGAAAGGCGCAACTGGCTGCCAGCGGCGTGCGTTTGTCTGCAACCGTCGATAACGACCGTTACGTCGCTGCCCGTGGTCTGCTCAAACTCGTCGCTGTTCCATAATTCGATGATTAAATTGCCGCCGCCGCGGTTGATGATGTCCTCGCGCTTGCGCCAGTGAAAATGCATCGGCGTTAACTGGCCGTCGCGCACATGCATGATCTTCTCGGCGTAACATTTGGCGTAAGGCGCGCCATCCGGCGAACCGTTGCGAAGCGTGAACAGGGTCAGCCCCTGGGCGGCGAAATCGTTGCCGCCGAAGGCGGTCACGTCCCAGCCCAGCTTCAAATCGAACACTTCTCTCCAGGCGCTGGCGTCGAGCTGCTGCCATTTCGCCGGGCTGAAGCTGGCGAAGGGCGGCAGATGCACGTCATGCCGGGAGAAGAACTGTCGCGTATGGCCGAGGATTTCATTAATTTCGGAGCGTTTCATGCCTTCTCCCCTCAGTTATGAGATGAAGACCTGCGATGCTTTTCCCACTGCGCTAACCCTCTCCCTGCGGCGGAGGGAGAGGGAATAAGAGGGCAGCCGTCGGGCCTTATTTCACCGTCCAGCCCTTGTAGTTGCCGACGTTGTTTTTATCGATCATCGTCACCGGGATCAGCACCGGCTCTTTCGGCGCGGGCTTGCCCTGCAGGATGTCGTAACCAATCTCCACCGCTTTGGCGGCCATCACCTGCGGGTCCTGCGCGGGGGTGGCGACAAACAGCGAGTTGCCGCGCTTAAGCGCCTCTTCCGCATCCGGTGAGCCATCCACGCCCACGATAAAGAACTCGTTGCGCTGCGCCTGCTTCGCCGCCAGATCCGCGCCGATCGCCGTCGGGTCGTTGATAGCGAACACGCCGTCGATTTTCGGGTTCGCCGCCAGCAGGGAGGTCATGACTTCAAGGCCGCCCTCACGACTGCCTTTGGCGTTCTGGTTCCAGGAAAGCACTTTGATATCCGGGTGCTTTCTGAATTCAGTCTGGCAGCCTTCGACGCGGTTCTGCACGGCGGAAACCGGCGGTCCGTTGATTATCACCACATCGCCTTTGCCTTTCAGGCGGTCGGTAATGTACTTACAGGCCATCTCGCCCGCCTGGGTGTTGTTGGAGGTAATGGTGGCGTCCGCCCCTTCGGCGGCGACGTCCACCGCCACGACCACGATGCCCGCGTCTTTCGCGCGCTTCACCGCCGGGCCGATGCCTTTGGAATCGGCGGCGTTGAGGATAATCATGTCCACTTTCGCGGCGATGAAGTTATCGATTTGCGATACCTGCTGGCCGAGATCGTAGCCGCTGGAGACCAGCGTCACTTTGACGTTATCCCCCGCCAGCTTGCGCGCTTCCATCTCCGCCCCTTTGGTGATTTGTACGAAGAAGGGGTTGGCGAGGTCGCCCACGGTGACGCCAATCGACTTCAGCTCTTTTGCTGCCTGGGCGAACGGGCTGCCGGCAAGCAGCGCTCCGACGCACAGCGCGGTGACAAGAGGTTTCAAACGCATGCTGTTCTCCTCAGTTCGTAGGGTGTTGTTGTTATGCATTTTGATGGTGACGGGTACGGTATTTGTCTATCAGCACCGCAATGATGATCACCGCCCCTTTGATCACCAGTTGCCAGAAGTAAGAGACGCCCATCAGCGTCATGCCGTTGTTCAGGGTGGCGATAATCAACGCGCCGACCAGCGTACCGGTGATGGTGCCGATGCCGCCGACAAAGCTGGTGCCGCCGAGAATGACCGCCGCGATGGCGTCCAGCTCATACCCCACGCCCAGGTTGCCGTTGGCGCTGTAAAGGCGCGAGGCGCTCATGAGTCCGCCAAGCCCGGAGAGCAGCCCGCTCATGCCATAGACGAAAAGCAGCACCAGCCAGACTTTGATGCCGGTGAGGCGCGCGGCCTGCATGTTGCCGCCCACGGCATAGATATGCACGCCAAGCGTGGTGCGCCGCAGAATGAACCAGCAGACCGCGATGACCGCCAGCGCAATCACCACCAGCCATGGGATAGGCCCAAGGTAGGCGTTGCCTATCCACTCAAAGCTGATGCTGGAGTTGATCACCGTGGTGCCGTCCGCCAGCAGGTAGGCGGCGCCGCGCAGCGCGGTATAGGTGCCAAGAGTGACGATGAAAGGCGGTAGCCCGGCGAAGGCCACCAGCGCGCCGTTGAACAGCCCCAGCGCAAGGCCAAGCAGCAGCGCCGCCGGAACGGAAAGCATGGAAAGCTCCGGCATCAGCGACACCACCATCGCCGCCACCGCCGTGGTGCCAAGAATAGAGCCGACGGAGAGATCGATGCCGCCCGTCAGGATGATGAAGGTCATGCCCGCCGCCAGCACGATGTTAATCGACGCCTGGCGGGTAATATTCAGCAGGTTGCTTTCGGTAAAGAAATTAGGCGCAATAAAACCAAACACCGCCACAATCAGCACCAGAATCGGCAGAATGCCGACCGTTTGCGTGAGATCGCTGAACAACATTTTTTTCGCCGAGGCGGCTTTAACCGCTTCTCTGGTGGTGGAATTCACAGAGGCGTCCTTTTGCGTGGGGGAGAGTTTAGTCATGTTGCACCGCCTGTTGATGGGCTTCGGTAACGCCGGTCGCCAGCGTCATTATCTTTTCCTGCGTGATGTCGTCGCCCGTCAGCTCGCCGGCGATGTGGCCTTCGCGCATGACATAAACGCGATCGCTCATGCCGACCACTTCCGGCAGTTCGCTGGAGATCATCAGGATCGCCACGCCGCGGCGCGCCATCTGGTTCATGATCCGGTAGATCTCGCTTTTGGCGCCGACATCCACGCCGCGCGTGGGTTCGTCCAGGATCAGAATGCGCGGGCCGATAGCCACCCAGCGCGAGATAAGCAGCTTTTGCTGATTGCCGCCTGAAAGCCCGCCTGCGCGCACCTGGGCATGCGGCACGCGAATATTCAGCGAGGCGATGGCCTCATCGGAAATGGTCTGCGCTTTTTTTCGGTCCAGCAGGCCGTAGCTGGCGTCGCGCTCAAGCGTCGCCATGGTAATGTTCTCCGCCGCCGCCATCTCCAGAAACAGCCCCTGTTCCTTGCGGTTTTCTGTCAGAAAACCGATGCCGTGGCCGATGGCTTCGCGCGGCGTATGGACAGTCACCGGCTGGCCGTCGATTTCAATGCTTCCGCCTGTCGCCTTACGCACGCCGAAAATCAATTGCGCCAGCTCTGAGCGGCCCGCGCCCACCAGCCCGGCGAGGCCGACGATTTCGCCTGAGCGCACCACCAGGCTTGAGGGTTGCACCTTTTTGTCATCGGTCAGGTGATGCACGGCCAGGCGAGGATTGCCCTGGGGGATATCCCGCTCTTTGTTAAAGAGATCGCTTAGCGGGCGGCCCACCATCATGCGCACCAGCTCTTGAGCGTTGAGCTTGTCGCGCGTCAGGCTGCCGACATACTGCCCGTCGCGCAGCACGCTCACCCGGTCGGAAAGCTCATAAACTTCCGCCATGCGGTGGCTGATATAGATAATCGCCATTCCCTCATCCCGCAGCCGCATAATCAGCTCGAACAGACGCTGGGTTTCCCGCGAGGAGAGGGCGGCGGTGGGTTCGTCCATCACCAGCACCCGGCTGTTGCGGTGCAGCGCGCGGGCGATTTCCACCTGCTGCTGTTCGGCGATAGTGAGCTTCATGACCAGGTCGCTGGCTTTAAAGTGGGCGCCGAGGCGGTTAATCACGGTCTGCGCCTGCTGCACCATCTCTTTTCGCTGCACCAGCCCGCCGCGAGAAAGCTCGCTGCCAAGGAAAATGTTTTCCGCCACCGTAAGGTTAGGGGCGAGCTGCATCTCCTGGTAAATCAGCGTGATGCCCGCCGCCAGCGCATCTTTCGGCCCGCGGATCGGGTGCGGCTTGCCGTCGATAAAAATTTCGCCGCTGGTGGCGGTGTAAGCCCCGGCGAGAATTTTCATCAGCGTGCTTTTGCCGGCGCCGTTTTCGCCCATCAGGGCGTGGATTTCGCCGGGATATACCGTCAGGCTGACGCCCTTCAGCGCGTAAAATTTGCCGAACGCTTTGGCAATGTCGCGCATTTCAAGAATAGGGGTTTGGCTCATGGCGCACTCCTGCGGAAAATCGTTACGCCACTCCACCACTCGCCGGTAAACAGAACATGTCAGCCGCCGTTCATAATTGTCATAATGTTGAATAGTTAACCGCGATCACATTACCGCGACGACAGCGTTTCACTTTTACGCGGCTCGCCGATAGTGAGGAGAATTTACTGAGCGGAGCAGACCATGAGCACGAGCAGCCGTTTTTTCTCCAGCGCCCGCGGGCGGCTGCTTTTCTTCAACCTGCTGGTGGTGGCGGTAACGCTGATGGTGAGCGGCGTGGCGGTGTTCGGCTTTCGTCACGCCAGCCAGCTTCAGGAACAGGTGCAGCAGCAGACCTTAAGCGACATGGGCGGCAGCCTGGCGCTTGCGCGCGATACGGCGAACGTGGCGACGGCGGCGGTGCGCCTCTCAACGGTGGTGGGGGCGCTGGAGTACCAGAGCGAGGCGGCGCGCCTGAAGGCGACCCAGCAGGCGCTGGAGCAGTCGCTGCGTCAGCTGGCCGACGCGCCGCTGGCGCAGCTTGAGCCGAGGCTTGTCGCCAGCATTATTCGCCGCAGCCTTGAACTGCAAAGCAGCGTCACCGGCATGCTGCAACGCGGCCAGCGCCGCCATCTGGAACGCAATGCGCTGCTAAGCTCGCTCTACCAGAACCAGAGCTACCTGCGCCACCTTCAGTCTCTGAACGCGCCCGGCGCCGCGCAGCTTAATGAAATGGACCGGCTGATTGAGGCGGCGATACGCACCCCTTCGCCAAAAGCCACCATTACGCAGTTAACTGACGTCATGGCGGCGCTGCCGGCTCGCGCCGACGACCCGCTGCAGAATGCTATCCTGCTGGACTTTAACCGCGAACTGCGCCGCCTGGCGCCGCTTTCGCAGGCGCTGGAAGAGAGCGATCTGGCGATAAGCTGGCACATGTACCACATCAAGGCGCTGGTCGCCTTTCTTAACGCCGACATCAACCAGTACGTACAGCGAGTGGCACAGGAGTCGCAGGCGCGTACGGCGCAAAGCCACCGCGAGCTGCGCTCCATCATTCTCTTTATTACCGCCTTCGCCCTGCTGGCGCTGGTGATAACCGGCTTTGCGGGTTGGTATATCTACCGCAATCTGGGCACCAGCCTGGCGGCGATTTCGGGCGCGATGGCGCGGCTGGCGCGCGGCGAGCATGACGTCACGGTGCCCGCCCAGCAGCGGCGCGACGAGCTGGGCGAACTGGCGCGGGCGTTTAACGTCTTCGCCCGCAATACCGCTTCGCTGGAACACGCCTCAAGGTTGCTTAAGGAGAAGAGCACCCAGCTTGAGACGACCTTCCATGCCATGCGCGACGGCTTTGCGCTGTTTGATAACCAGGGCGTGCTGGTGGTCTGGAACCCGCAATACCCGGTGCTGCTGGGGCTGGCGGCGGAGAATTTGCAGCGCGGCATGCATTATCAGACGCTGCTGCGCCAGGTTGCGCCGCAGCAGCCTTTACAGCCGGACGATCTCTTGCGTCCGCGCCCAAAGCCGCAGGAGTTCCGGCTGGCGGACGGCCGCATTATCGAACTGCGTTTCAGCCCGGTGCCGGGGCGCGGCATGGTTAACGTGGTGCTGGATCGCACCGAGCGTAAAGGGCTTGAAGAGGCGCTGGCGCACAGCCAGAAAATGAAAGCGGTAGGCCAGCTGACCGGCGGGCTGGCGCACGATTTCAATAACCTGCTGGCGGTGATTATCGGCAGCCTTGAGCTCATTGCGCCGGGCACGCCGGATGCGCCGCGCATCAACCGCGCCTTAAAAGCGGCGGAGCGCGGGGCGCAGCTCACGGCGCGGCTGCTGGCTTTTTCGCGCAAACAATCGTTAAACCCCCGCTCGGTGGCGATGAAAACGCTGCTGGAAAACGTTCAGGAGCTGATTCGCCACTCGCTGCCCGCTTCGATAACGCTTGAGATAGAAGCGCAGCAGCCGGCGTGGCCCGCCTGGATAGATGTAAACCAGCTGGAAAACGCGCTCATCAATCTGGTGATGAACGCCCGCGACGCGATGGAAGGGCGGGAAGGCGTCATTAAGCTGCGTACCTGGAACCAGCGCGTCACGCGCGGCGACGGGCGGCGGCAGGATATGGTGGCGCTGGAGGTCATCGACAGCGGCTGCGGCATGTCGGCGGAGGTAAAAGCGCAGGTCTTCGAGCCCTTTTTCACAACCAAGCCCACCGGCAGCGGCAGCGGGTTGGGGCTTTCTATGGTTTACGGTTTTGTGCGCCAGTCAGGCGGGCGGGTGGAAATTGAGAGCGCGCCGGGTCAGGGCACCACCGTGCGTTTGCAACTGCCGCGCGCGCCCGCGCAGGCGGTGGAGGATAACCGCATCGAAAGCGCCCAGCGCGCCTGGGGCGACGATCGGCTGGCGCTGGTGCTGGAGGATGAGCCAGACGTTCGCCAGACGCTGTGCGAGCAACTTCACCAGCTCGGCTGGCTGACGCTGGAGGCGGGAAACGGCGAGGAGGCGAAGCAGATGCTCGACAGCGTGCCCGATATCCATTTGTTTATCAGCGACCTGATGCTGCCGGGACGCTTCAGCGGGGCGGACGTGATGCATTACGCCCGCGAGCGTTATCCTCACCTGCAACTCCTGCTGATAAGCGGCCAGGATTTGCGCCCGGCTAACCCGCCCCGGCTGCCCGACGTCGCGCTGCTGCGTAAGCCTTTCACCCGCCAGGCGCTGGCGCGGGCGCTGCGTGAGGGCGAGGTGGGATAACGATTTGAGAATCCTCCGCTTCAGAACGCGGCGGGGTTTTAGCAAAGTCACAGGCAGTCAACCGCTGAGACCGACGCTATGAACCGTTCTCTTCTCGCCCTGTTTTTTTGCGCGCTTTCGCTAAGCCCTTTGCATCTGGCGCAGGCCGATAATCTCGACAATATTCTTGATAACACGGTGAATTCTATTTCGCAGGCGATTAACGACGCTTATACGCCTGCCGATGAGCGCTACGACGATCGCCGCCGCGATGACGACGACCGCCGGCACGAAGAGGATTACCGCCGCAGCGATGAAGCGCGCCGCCAGTATGAGGATCGCCGCCGTCAGCTTGAAGACCGCCGTCGCCAGCTGGATGACCGCCAGCGCCAGCTGGATGACGATCGCCGCCAGCTTGAGCGCGAGGAGCGTCGTCTTGAAGAGGAGTATGACCGTTAATTTACGCTGAGCGAGAAGGGGATAACCCAAGCGCCGCGGGAACCGTTGCGTTCAGAATGTCGATAAGTTCGGCGGACATGAACAGATAATCGTCAGGAATATCGAGCACATGCAGCGGCTTATGCTCAATGAGCCGACGCCAGTCGGCGACAAGCCGCTGTTTGTGCTTTTGCTCCATCACGCAAATGACGTCGGCCCATTTGAGAAGCTCTGCTGTGACGACATTTCTGGCATGACGGCTGGTGCCGGCGGAGCGGGCGCAAAGGCCCGGATAACGGCGGAACAGCTGTTCCGCCGTGGGGCTTCGCCATTGATTACGGCTGCAAATAAACAGGACATTCATTAACGAGGCTGTACTCTTCCAGGCCTTCGCGCGCAAGTTGCTTATTGGTGATGCGCGGGTAGGACATTCCCAGTTGCGCCGCGCGGGCAAGCTTGCAGGAACGAAGATAAAGCATCTTCCACTGCTTTTCGCCGCGAAAGCGCTGCAGGGCGGTGTGAACATCACGGGACTGGTTGCGCTGCTTTTGGCTAAGCCGCCAGGCCCGCGTACGGGATTTTTCCATCATTTTCTCTCTGGTCAGATTTATCGGGTTCAGCAGCCGCGATAATACAGAGAGGCTAAGCGGGGCCATTTTAACGCAGCGTGATGAGAAATCACCCCCCTTTTTTTGTTAGTCCAGCGTTATCACCATACCATCAAAGCCCGCTTCGAAGCCCGCAGGCAGCGGGTTGCGCATCATCCAGACGTCGAACTGGTGGCTGATGTGAGTCAACACCACGCGCGGGCAGCGGATCTGCTCGTTAAGCGCAATCACCGTATTGAGATCGCAATGGTTAGCCGGCGTCTGCGGGCGCGGCTCATAGCTGCAGTCGATAACCATCACGTCGGGGCGACTGGCCTGTAAAAACTTCAGCGATTTTTCCGGCAGCCCGGCGGTGTCGGAAAGCCAGGCCACGCGGCTGTGGGCGCTCTCCAGCAGGTAGCCGAACGTCAGTTTAGAATGAATCAGCGGCACCGGCGTCACCTGTAGCCCCTGTAAATCAAAAACCACAAACGGCTCGACGGTGTGACTGAAATCCAGCACTCCGGGGTGTTTGAAAATATCGTCGCAGCCTGCCTCATCGGGCGGGCCGTAGACCGGGATTTTCTCTCCCACGCCCCAGCGCAACGTGAATAACCCCTGCACGTGATCCATATGGTAATGGGTCAGCAGAAACTGGCGAAAGCCGCCCGGTTGCCAGCGCGCCATGATATCCGTCATGCCCGCATCGAGCAGCGTAACCGCCTCATTAAACTTCACCACCGCGCTACAGGGTTGACGGCGATGCTGAGGCTCGGCGCGCGCCCGCTCGCAGGCGGCGCAGCGGCAGCCCCAGACGGGCACCAGCTGCGCGCCGCCCGTGCCGGTCAGGGTTATCGTCAGGCTCATAGCGCCTCCTTACAGCGGTTTGGTGAAGCGAAAATGGCTCTGCGTGTAACCTTCGCGCTGATAAAAACGGTGCGCGTCCACACGCGTTACGTTGGTGGAAAGCTCCGTCATCTCCGCGCCCGCTTCCCGGGCCTGGGCTTCCGCCCAGGCGAGCAACTGGCTGCCCACGCCGAGGCCGCGCGCCTGCGGCATGACCACCAGCTCCTGAATTTCGCCAATCCAGTTCACATGGTGCAGATGAAACTGCAAATGCAGACCAATCATGCCCACCACCTCGCCGTCGCGCTGCGCCAGCTGATAGCGCAGGTTCGGGTCGCTCAGATTGGCCGTAAAGCCGACGGTAAACGCATGGCGATCAAAAACATGCTGCTTTAATTCGCAAATCAGGGCGTAAACGGCGTCGCTGTCTTCCGTTGTCGCGCGGCGAAGTTCACAGACTGGCATAGCGGGGCTCCTGGGAACGGGTTCTCGGACGGGTTAGCAAAGCGTCGACTGACTGTAGCAGAGCGCCGTCCGTTGCACCTGCGCCAGAATGCTTATTAAAGGCTACCAGTATTAGCAGGCTTCCACATGCGCAGCGCGAGGGATGGCCAGCAGGCGGTCGCCGCAGGTGAGGATAAGATCCAGACCGAGCGAAAGGGCATGGGGAAATTCATCAAGCATATGGATAACGCTTTGCGGCAGTTGCGGGGCCACCATGCGCTCTTCGGCGATGCCCGCGCCGGTCAGGCGCAGCATGCGCCCGCCGCTCAGGCTCGCCACCTGCATAATGAGCGTAATGCCGGTCCTGCAGGCGCTGGCGTTGTGCTGTGAAAGCGCCATCAGCGCCTCGGCGTGCAGGGTCTCGTCCGCCACGGCGAACTGGGCTTGCTCAGGCGCATCGCACAGCGGGGCGCCAGTATGAAGACGCAGATTCTGGCGCACCCTGTCGTTAGCGAAAGACGCGGCGAGCCAGACTGGCGTGGCGTCATCGGTAAGCGTCAGTAAAAGGCTGCTGGTGGCGATGCCAAGCGGCTGCCAGCCGAGACTTACCTGTGAAAGCGAAACAATAACGCCCGGCTCGCTCATCGCTTTTAGCAGGCGGCGAAAGCTATGTTGTGCATCATGAAGGGCAGAAGAGGGATCAGTGGTTAGCGTCATGCAGTTTCTCCGCGCATCGGCGCAACGAAAAAAAGCCCGGCGGCGTTGGCCGGGCGACAAAAGGCACACAGAAAGAAAACAGCGGGGCCTGGCTCATTCATGTTCCATCGTGAATTCAATCATGTCGGCGCGGTTAAGGCTGACGGAATACTCCGCCGCCTGCGCGTCGCCCGCGCGGTGGTTGAGCGTGCGCACGCAGAGGATAGGCGACAGATTGGGGATTTCGAGCCAGCGGCTCTCTTTCGCCTGAGCCGGACGGGCGCTGATGCGCGTTCGGGTGCGACGCAGCGCCACGCCAAGGCGTTCCTGAAGAAAATCATGCAGCGAGCCGCTGGCGAACTGCTGTAGCGCCGGCCACCAGCGCAGTTCGGCGAAATAGTGGTCGATTACACAGGTAGCCACGCCGTTCACCCGGCGCAGGGTGCGCAGATGAATAACGTTTTCGCCTTCTGCAACGCCAAGCGCTTCGGCGACGATGGCGGAAGCGGGACGTAGCACCGCCAGCAGCCGCTCGCTGGTGGGATGGCTGCCTTGCTCAAGCAAATTCTGGCTAAAGCGGGTGCGGGCGTTGAGCGGGTAATCGAACGGGCGCATCAGCACCAGCACGCCGACGCCCTGGCGGCGCTGCACCCAGCCGCGATCGACCAGCTCATCAATAGCGCGGCGTAAGGTGTGGCGGTTTACCTGATAGTGGGCGGCAAGCTGGTTTTCCGCGGGCAGATAGTCGCCGCAACGGTAATGGCGCAGCTCCTGCTCAAGCCGGGCGGCAATCTCCTGGTAGCGCGTGGGAAAGCTGGTCGGATGTCTGGATAAGTGCATGGTAAACGGTGCCTCATGGTCGTGCAGGAAAAGACCGGGGCCGCCAGCGAAAATGTCTGGCTCAGCCATAAACGTAGGCTGACCGCAGAAGATGACGATTACGTGAAACTCAGGTTGCAGCGCAGTGAAGAATAACGCTCGCCAGCAAAAAGGGCCGCAGAGCGACCCGCTGAAAGGGTTAGCGGAACACCGCCACCGCGTCGGCAAGCCGCGTCGCCTGGCGCTTCACGGTCGCCGAGGCGTGCGCCCCTTGCTCAACCAGCGTGGCGTTCTGCTGGGTGATGTCATCCAGCTCATCCACGGCGCGGGTAAGCTCATTCAACCCCTGCGCCTGATGGGCGGTGGCATCGCTTATCTGCGCAATCAGGCCGCTGACGTTTTTCACCTGATCGACGATTTCGCGCATGGTCTGGCCCGCCTCCTGAACATGCACCGCGCCGGACTGCACCTTACCGGCGCTGGCCTCTATTAACTGGCGGATATTGCTGGCGGCGGTGGCGCTGCGGCTGGCGAGGCTTCGCACTTCGCCCGCCACCACCGCGAACCCTTTACCCTGTTCGCCTGCGCGGGCGGCTTCAACGGCGGCGTTAAGCGCGAGAATATTGGTCTGGAAGGCAATGCTGTCGATAAGCGTGGTAATACTGTTGATTTCCGCCGTGCTGGCGGCTATCTGGTCCATGGTGGCGATAAGCGTGTGCATCGCCTCGCCGCCATTTTGCGCCGCCATACGGGCGTTGCGGGAGAAGGCGTTTGCTTCCTGCGCGGTTGCGGTATTGCTCTGCACGGTGACCGACATCTGGTTCATGGTCGCGAGCGTCTGCTGAACGTTAACCGCGGTCTGCCGGGTGCGTTCATTGAGTTCCTCATTGCCCTGCGCCAGCCGGTCGCTGCCGTTACGCACGCAGTGAACCTGGCTTGAGACGTCGTTAATCAGCCAGCGGAACATCAACCCCAGTTGGCTGATAGCGCGCAGCATCACGCCGGTTTCATCGGCGCGCTGCATATGCTCCACGCTATGGCTGGCGCCCGTGGCGACGCGCAACGCCTGCCGGCACACTTTCTCCATTGGACGGATGATTTGCGCTTCCAGCCACACCCCCAGCAACAGCGTCGCCAGCGTCTGGCCGCCAAGCAGCAGGCCCGTCAGGTGAAGCGGCAAGTTCGCCCACCAGAGCGCCAGCGCGCTCGCCGCCAGCAGCATCAGCAGCGGCGCGCGAAGCCGCCAGCGCAGCGACAGCGTTCTCAACGGCGCAAGCAGGGCGGCAGGACCGCGGCGCACAAGCAGGCCGCGATGAAAGCGCCAGCCCTTTAACTGACCGGCATTCATCGCCCGGTAAATTCGCTGCGCTTCCTCAATCTCTTCACGGCTGGCTTTGGTGCGAATCGACATAAAGCCCTGCGTCTGGTTATCGCGTACGATCGGAATAGCGTTAGCCCGCACCCAGTAGAAATCGCCGTTTTTGCGACGGTTCTTCACAAGCCCCGTCCAGGGTTCGCCTCTTTTCAGCGTTTCCCACATATCGGCGAAAACCTGTGCGGGCATATCAGGATGGCGTACCACATTGTGCGGCTGTCCGATAAGTTCGTCGCTGTCGAACCCGCTCGCCTCAACAAAGCTGTCATTAGTATAAGTGATATAACTTTGGGTATCGGTGGTCGACATTAATGTCGCGTGGTCGTCGAGAATATATTCTATATCGGTAACGAAGGGTTGCTTGCGCATAATTTCATCCGTTGGAGCTTAATCCATCAATTCTGATCGTTACTTTTATTCTCGGCGGAAAATTACAGCGCTTTAGCCTGGCGGGAAAATTTGTTTTGCACGCGGACGTCTCAGTAAATAAAATGCCATTTCAATTTAAGTGACGCTAATTAAAATTTAAGCAATAATTTAATATGTTGATTATAAAAGATTTTATCCGAAACTGTGTTGCGGGCATTTTTTGGGGCGTGAATAAGAAGTTAGCATAGCTTTAATAATGTTTTTATAAAGCATAAAGAAGAAATAAATTACCTGAAAGACGCGTGATTATGATCGCAAAATTAACCCGATACCGTCAGGATCCTCTTTTTTTATGTGAATGAGTTTCTACAGAAATAGACCAGCTATTGGCGGAAAATAAACAGAAAACGCTGAGGCAGAGGAGGATTTATAGTCAGTTCAGCCCCTTACGTCAGGTTGTTGTACCAGCGGGCTAAAGCGAGCGGGGAAGAGGGCGTACAGGCGCAGCGGAAGGTCGAAAAAGCGCCCTGCGCAAGGCAGGGCGGGGCGTCAGCTTTTTTTCACAAACTCAGATTTAAGCTTCATTGGGCCAAAGCCTTCGATTTTGCAATCAATATTATGGTCGCCTTCCACCAGGCGAATGTTTTTCACCTTTGTGCCAATTTTCAGCATCGAAGAGCTGCCTTTTACCTTGAGATCTTTGATTACGGTAACGCTGTCGCCGTCGGCAAGCAGGTTGCCGTTCGCATCCTTGACGATAAGCGCGTCGCTTTCAGCCGCGGCTTCGCCGGGTTGCCACTCATGGCCGCATTCCGGGCAAACGTACAGGCCGTTATCTTCGTAAGTGTACTCAGACTGGCATTCAGGGCAGTGGGGTAGTGACATAACGTGTCCTCAAAAAAAGAATAAAACTGGCGGTAAAAGCGGCATCGCCAGAGAAAAGTAACAGGCGCCAGGGCGCAAAGGGCGGCAATTATACCGTAATTCCCTGCCTTTTTTGGGTTTATTCTGCGTTAAAAACGCGAATAACGGACAGTGCGTGACACACCCTGTCAAATGCCTGGTTCATGATAGGAATGTCTCGCAGATAAAGAAGGTCGGCGTAGCGTTTTCTTCTCTGCTCAAGAACATATATCGTGATTTATTAGCGCGCAGTGTTATTCTGAGGAGGCTTATCTGAACGGAATTTATTAGCCTTTATACGGCAGACTGGCTTTAGCGTTTTAAAACCGTCTGGTAAAGCGTGGGCGATATATCCTTTTAATCACTTAAAACACGCTATTCTGTATTGCGCGGCAATGCGGAGGGCGTTGTAACGACGGGAAAAACATTCCCGCATTGCTTATATAGCTTAAAGTTTATTTTACCATAGCAATGGTATGGCATTTTATTAACTGGGTTGCACCTGGTGTCGTTGTGATTCGCAAGATATTTTCCTCACGTAATTATAAAAAGCGGTCTCAGATTATTAAAAAGAGAAGACACAAAAGATTAGCCAATTTGTGTTAAGGAAAGATTTTTCATGCACACACAGACATTTTTTGAATTAAGCCAGGAGGCGGAGCGGCTGCTTCAATTCGCGTTGCATAATCTCAACGCCTTAAAGCAGATGCCTTCCGGCATGCAGGAAGACCACACGACGGCGGACGCCGGACGAAGCGCCACCGTTCATCCGCTGCACTTCAGCGCGCGGGGCGTAGAGGCGCAGCAGGAAACATTGCAAAACGAGCTGCGTAAAATTACCCATCAGGAAATGGTGCTGGCGATTGTCGGCACCATGAAAGCGGGGAAATCCACCACCATTAACGCCATTGTCGGCACAGAAGTGTTGCCTAATCGCAATCGACCGATGACTGCGTTGCCAACACTTATTCGCCACACGCCAGGACAGAAAGAGCCGGTGTTGCATTTCTCCCACGTGCGGCCCATCGAGACCTTAATGCAGGCGCTGCAAGAGCGGCTCGCTCATTACCCCCGCGACTTGCTGGCCGGGCAGCTGGAAGTGGATAACGATATGGAAAGCCTGCTGCAGCGTATTATCAGCGGCACCACCTTTGAAAAGCACTACCTCGGCGCGCAGCCTATTTTCCACTGTCTGAAAAGCCTCAACGACCTGGTGCGGCTTTCAGGCGTGCTGGAGGTGCCTTTCCCGTTCAGCGCTTATGCGGCCATTGAGCATATTCCGGTTATCGAAGTGGAGTTCATGCATCTCGCCGGGCTTGAAAAAGGCCACGGGCAACTGACGCTGCTGGACACGCCGGGACCCAACGAGGCCGGGCAGCCTCATCTGCAACGCATGTTGCAGGAGCAGATTTCCCGCGCCTCCGCGGTGCTGGCGGTAATGGATTACACCCAGCTAAAGTCGATTTCCGATGAAGAGGTGCGTCAGGCGCTCGCCTCCGTCAGCAAATCGGTGCCGCTGTTCGCGCTGGTTAATAAATTCGACCAGAAAGATCGCAACAGCGACGATGAAGCGCAGGTGCGCGCGCTGATTGCCGGCACGCTGATGAAAGGCGCTATCGATCCCAGCCACGTTTTCCCGGTGTCGTCGATGTGGGGCTATCTGGCGAACCGCGCCCGGCATGAGCTGGCGTTACGCGGATCGTTACCCGACCATACCGAGCAGCGCTGGGTGCAGGATTTCGCCGAAGCGGCTCTGGGACGCCGCTGGCGCACGGCGGACCTGAGCGATGTGGATCATGTTCATCACGCGGCGAACCTGCTGTGGGAAGATTCGTTGTTCGAACAGCCCATCAAAGCGCTGTTGCACGCCGCCCACGCTAACGCCTCGCTTTATGCCCTGCGTTCCGCCTCGCATAAGTTATTGAACTATGCGCAAAGCGCTGAGGAGTATCTGGCCTTTCGCTGCCAGGGGCTGGAGATTAAAAGCGAGCGGTTGCTGGAGAATATCACCCAGTTGGAAGACGATATCGACCGGCTTGAGCGGTGCCAGGAGAGCGTAAAAGAGGAGGTGCAGCACGAGGTAAAGCTTGCGCTGCAAACCGGGGCGGAGTGCATCGCAGGCCATGAAAAGCAGATCCAGCAAGCCATTCATACCTATTTTCAGACCGGCAAGGTGCCGCCTATCGAGCTGAGCAGCACCATGAGCAAGGCGGTGCCTCGCCGCAGCGATTTTGAGCCAGGCTGCCAGCAGATTGTGCTGGAGGAAGAGGGCGACGCGCGCCTGATGATGCACAGGCTTCGCGCCTCGTGCGAAGTTATCCTGCTCTCCGTTCAGGAGAACCTGACGCGTGAGCTGGCGCTGCATTTTCGCCACCTTGAGAATGCGCTCGGGCGTATTTTGCGCGACGCGATAGCGCCGATTGAAGCGCGCGTGGCGAATGGGCTCAGCCAGGCGGGATTTCGCACGCATATCTCGCTGCCGGTCTTTGAGTCGAGCCAGCTTAACTTCAACGCGCATCAGCTTTTCACCGACGTAATAGAAGAAGCGCGCGCGCCGGTCTCTCAGGCGCGTCGTCAGGGAGGCATGCGCAGCACGATGGCGCGATGGCTTAGCAGCAATGAGTGGCGATGGGAAGAGTACACCATGACCAGCGCCCGCTATGTGATTGATTTACGCAAGCTGCAGGAACGGCTGAGCCAGTACGTCAGCCACTTCTGCACGCAAATCCGCAAAGCGATGAATGCGCAGATTGATATCTCGGTAACGGCGGGGCTGGCGACCTTTTTCGCGGAGTTTCAGCAGGGGTTAACCTCCATTGACGCCAGCCTGCGCCAGAGTCTGATGGCCCGTCAGCAAAGCGAGGCGTCGCTGGCCCAGTTGCGCCAGCAGCTTACGCACTGCGCGACGGCCGCTCATTTTATTCATGAGGATGCAAGACTGTTGCGCGACGACATTCAAACGCTTTTCCTGGCGGAGCAGTAACCATGAGCAGCCTGTTAATGGAAGGCCCGGGGCGGCACGTTAGCTGCCTCGGCATCAAACTGATGGTGGATTTAGCGAAGGGCATTCATCAGACGCGCCCGAGCCGGCTGGCGCCGCACCAGCAGACGATTCGTGAACGTTTGACCGAGGAGCTCATGCATAAAGCGCCGTTGCGTCAGTGGGCGGCGTCAGGTTCGTTGATGCACAACGACGTCCGGCTGCTGCAATGGCTCGATCAACTGGCCGGGCTTTTATCGCCCGGCCATCTGGCGATAAGCCTGGTTGCGGACCGACTTAGCAAACTTCAGGCGCAGGCCAGCAATGACGCCGGGCTGCGCGCCCAGCTGGAAACGCTGAGTACGCAGTTTCAGCAGCGCATGACGCGTCTGGAAACGCAGCGGCAGAAACGCGATTTAACAACGGAGGCGCATCAGCACTGCGAACAGGTGCTTGAGCGCTGGCGCGGCGGGCGCTACAACGCCTGGTCGCCCGCGGGCCGTTGCTATGTCGCGCTGGAAGAGCTGCGCTGGGGCGTCTTTGGCGAGGCCGTGCGGCTGGGAACGGCGGATGAAAGCGAAACGCTGCTGGCGCGGTTGCGCCAGCTTGCCAGCGAGCAACTGGCGGACTCGGTGAACGCGTCCGCGGGCACCCGCCATTTTTATCACCACTGGCTCACCACGCCGCCTGCGCCAGGGCTGATGGATTACAAAGATACGCTGAGCTGGCTTGGCGACTGGAGCGACAGCGAACGCCAGCCTGTCGCCTGGTCCGTCACCCAGACCTGGCAGAGCGTGGCGCTCGGCATGCCGCGCCTCTGCTCCGCCACGCGGCTCGCCAGAGCGATGGTGGATGAGGTTTTTATGGCGTAGGCGCGGCTCAGGCGTCGTTAAGCCACTGAATGAAAAAGTCGCTGAAGGCGCTTACCTGGGCGGGTTGAAAACGGCGCTGAGGATAGACAATCTGCAATCCCACCTGCTTTTCGTCGCGGGCGTTAAACCCGATAAACGCCCCGGCGAAAAGCACATTCAGCCTGCCTTCTTCTACGTCGCGTTTTACGTCCCACCAGGATTTGCCGGCGATGCCGGCGTCCGCCAGTGCCCACTGGCGCAAAAGCGCGCCGTCGCTGCAAACCATATGCGGCGCGACGCGAACGGTCTGTATTTTTCCCTGCTGCTCAAAACGCCATTCGTTAAGGATTTCGCCATGCCGCTCCATCGCAAGACAGCGGTGTTCCGCCAGCGCTTCCGGCGTCGCGGGCGATCCGTATTTCGCCAGATAACCGGGAGAGGCGACCAGCACGCGGTGATTCGGGCCGACAGGGCGCATAGCGAGGCGGCTGTCCGGCAGGTTGCCGAAGCGGATGCTCATGTCGAGGCGGTGCGCTATCAGGTCCACGACCTCTTCGGCGAGCAGCAGCACGCTTTTTACCTGCGGGTGCAACTGTGAAAACGCCAGCAGCGCCGGGGAAAGAAACTGGCGGCCAAAGTCGGAAGGCGATGCGATGCGCAACGTGCCGCTAAGCTCTCCCTCTTTTTGCGACAGCTTCGCCTCCGCCAGGCTGACCTCTTCCAGCACGCGCAAAGCGGCGTGATAAAACTCCTCGCCCGCACGGGTAAGGGCGATAGCGCGCGTGGAACGGTTGAAAAAGCGCGTCTGGTAACGCTCCTCCAGCGCTTTCAGCCGTGCGGTCATGGTGGCAGGGGAGAGATTAAGCCGCCTGCCCGCCGCCGCCAGTCCGCCCGCTTCCACCACCTCCACCAGCAGCGCCATATCCTCAAGCTTGCCCATTATTCCGTTTTCCTGAATAGAGCCTGTTGTTTTGCTGCAATTATCAAAGATGAGCCGGAGAAGTAAAGTCGCTTTATCGCAGACAGAGACAATGAGGAGATCACGATGAGCAGCACAAGAACCCTGATTATTGGCGGCGCGACAGGCATCGGCTTCGCGGTAGCCCAGGCGCTAAGCGAGCGGGAAGGCAGCCTTGTGCTGGCCGGACGAAACGAGGAGAAACTGGCGGCGGCGAAAGCGCGGCTGCATGGCGCGGCGAAAACGCAGACCGTCACGCTGGATGTTGCAAGCGAAGCGCAGGTCGCGCAGCTCGCGCAAACGCTCGGGGCGGTGGATCATATTATCGTGACGGCCGGCTCGCAGGCGCCTGGCGGCGCGCTTTCGCAGGTTGACATCAGCGCGGCGAAGCAGGCCTTCGACACCAAATTTTGGGGCAGCATCGCCGTGGCGCATCATCTCGCCGGGCTTATCCGCCCCGGCGGCTCCCTGACGCTGACCACCGGTTTTCTGGCGCGCCGGGCCGTACCCGGAACGTTTGTAAAAACCGCCATTAACGCCGCGCTGGAGGCGACGGTAAAAGTGCTGGCGCGGGAGCTGGCTCCGCTGCGCGTAAACGCGGTAAGCCCGGGGCTGACCGACACCGAAGCTTACGCCGCCATGACGCCTGAAGCGCGGGAGCAAATGCTGGCGCGTGCCGCCGCAACATTGCCGGCGGGGCGGTTCGGTCGGCCGGAAGATATGGCGCAGGGGTATCTGTTTGTTATCGACAACCCGTTTGTTACCGGCACGGTGGTGGATATTGAGGGCGGGGCGTTAATTAACTAAGGCGTGGCGGCGGACCCCGTCGCCTGTTCACGCTAAGCGAGGGCGGCTTCTGGCGCACATAGCCCACCGCTGTCCTCTATTTCCCTCTCTTTTGCACGCTCACTCTTAACCAAAAAAGAAACCCCGCTTTCGCGGGGCTTCGTATTACCTTTGCAGCGACTGCTCGCTGACCGGCTTCGCCTGCGGCACGCTCTTCGCGACGTGCCTTGCGTACAGCGCCGTAATGATAGGCACAAGGATGGCGGTGACGATTACGCTTGCCGCGACCAGCGCGGTGGCGGAAGCGGCCACGGGCTCAAACGCCGGGTTAATCTGCGCGATGATAACCGGGTTAGCCACCGCCGCGCCCGCGGCCGATGAGGCCGCCACGCCCGCCGTGCCGTTGCCGCCGCCAATCACTTTATCGGCGATAATCAACGGGATGCCGGTGATAATAATGACCGCTACGCCAAGCAGCACGCCGAGCAGGCCAGTATCCATAATGACGCCCAGGTTGATGGTGTTGCCGAGCGCGAAACCAAAGAACGGGATCAACACTGGCGTGGCTTTGCTGAAGAAGGCGCGCAGATCGTGGTCAAGGTTGCCAAGCGTAAAGCCAATCAGGAACGGCAGCACCGCGCCGACAAAGTGGTGCGGTTCAAACGAGGCCAGACCGGCGGAACCCAGAATAACCATGGTCATCAGCGGACCGGATTCCAGCGACATCAGCACGAAGGCGCCAGATTCCTCTTTGGTGCCGTACTGGTTCATCAGGCTGGCGTAGAGACCGCCGTTGGTCATATCCATCGCGGAAACGATAGCCAGCACGGAGAGCCCCGCCAGGAAACCGGTCTGAATGCCGGTATCGGGAATAAACATGGAGGCAATCATCGCCACCACCCACGCCACGGCGATTTTTGTTATTACTAGCGTGCCCGATTTACGTAATACCGTACCGGTGGCGCGTAAATCAATTGACGCGCCGATACAGAAAAACCAGACGGCGAGAATGGGCACCGTGCCGGTAATCATCCCTTTTGTAAACGAACCGAAATAAGCCCCTGTTTCTGGAGCGAAAGTATTTAAAACCGCGCCAAGCAGCAGCGGGATAAGCATCATCCCGCCCGGGATGCGTTCCATTGTGGCCTTAATTTTCATAAAAATACCTCAGCAGTCTGTTCTGCACCGGAGCTAAAAAAGGGTAAAGCGACCCCGCGATGAAAGTTTTTGTTTTTCATCGTCTTATCTGTATTTTCTGGCAGGCCCTTCACTGCGTTGACGCAGCGGCGGGCGTAACGTGTGGCAATCAGAAAACGCGTTTTTGTCGCTGGGTTATCCTGTTCATTAACTAACTGGTGCTACTATCCTCTGTATGGAATATTGATTCAATAGTAATGAAACACTGTTTTAGTTATCTTGGTCACATTATTGATGGCGCGGTTTGTTACCATGAATGACAGTGAAAATTAATGTAAAAACCTTGTTATTTATTGTTTTGAACATTGAGTGTTAATAATCACCTGGGTTATTTCTTAAGGCCCGGAAAAAACAGATTGAGGAGCCAGAATGGACGTTCGCCAGAGCATTCATAGCGATCACGCAAAAACCCTGGATACGGCCGGGTTACGCAAAGAATTTTTGATTGAAAAAATTTTTATCGCTGACGACTACACCATGACCTACAGCCACATCGACCGCATCATCGTGGGCGGCGTTATGCCGGTAAGCCGCACCGTAAGCGTAGGCGGCGAAGTGGGTAAACAGTTGGGCGTCAGCTATTTCCTGGAGCGCCGCGAGCTGGGCGTTATTAACATCGGCGGCGCGGGCATCATCACCGTTGACGGCACGCGTTATGAAATGAACCCGCGCGACGGGCTTTATGTGGGCAAAGGGGCGAAAGAGGTGGTGTTTGAGAGCGTGGACGCCGCGACGCCTGCGCGCTTCTACTATAACTGCGCCCCTGCGCATACTACTTTCCCGACCAAACGCGTGACGCCAGCCGACGTTTCGCCGGTTACGCTTGGCGACGATGTCACCAGCAACCGCCGCACCATCAATAAATATTTCATTCCGGACGTGCTGGAAACCTGCCAGCTCAGCATGGGCCTGACTGAACTGGCGCCGGGCAACCTGTGGAATACCATGCCGTGCCATACCCACGAGCGCCGCATGGAGGTCTATTTCTACTTTGGGCTGGAAGAGAACAGCTGCGTGTTCCACATGATGGGGCAGCCGCAGGAGACGCGGCATATCGTGGTGCAAAATGAACAAGCGGTGATTTCGCCGAGCTGGTCGATTCACTCCGGCGTCGGCACCCGCGCTTATACCTTTATCTGGGGCATGGTGGGAGAAAACCAGGTCTTTGACGATATGGACCACGTCGCGATTAAAGATCTGCGTTAACTTGCTGTCTGGTTTAAGCCAGCCCTTAAGCCGCCGGAATAAAAAAGCCCCCGTTTTTCGGGGGCTTTTTTTATCGCTTAAAGACCGAGTTCGTCAAAATCGGAAGCGCTATGGCGCTCGTGGAGCTGCTTATCGCCCCAGGTGCGGTTAACAATGCTGCCGCGCTGCACCGCCGGGCGCTCTGCTATCGCCTTCGCCCAGCGCATCACGTTGTGATAAGAGTCCGCTTGCAGGAACTCGCTCGAGTCATACAGGCCGGCAAGGATAAGGTTGCCATACCACGGCCAGATGGCGATATCGGCAATGCTGTACTCATCGCCTGCGATGAACTCGTGCTCCGCCAGCTGGCGGTCCAGCACGTCGAGCTGACGCTTGGCTTCCATGGTGAAACGGTTGATGGCGTACTCAATTTTCACCGGGGCGTAATGATAGAAATGGCCAAAGCCGCCGCCGAGGTAAGGGGCGGAGCCTTGCAGCCAGAAGAGCCAGTTCAGCGCTTCGGTGCGTCCGGCCAGGGTTTTCGGCAACAGCTGACCGAACTTCTCCGCCAGATAAAGCAGAATGTGGCCCGACTCAAAAACGCGGATCGGCGTGCCGGTGGAGTAGTCCAGCAGCGCCGGGATTTTTGAGTTGGGGTTGACCGCCACAAAACCGCTGGAGAACTGGTCGCCTTCGCCGATGCGAATCAGGTGCGCGTCATACTCCGCGCCGCTTTCGCCAAGCGCCAGCAACTCTTCCAGCATAATCGTCACCTTCTGGCCGTTGGGCGTGCCAAGAGAGTAGAGCTGGAGCGGGTGTTTGCCCACCGGCAGATCTTGTTCATGGGTGGGGCCAGCGATAGGACGGTTGATTTTCGACCAGGAGCCGCCATCCTGCGAGTTCCAGGTCCAGACTTTCGGGGGCTGATAATCATTTTCCGACATAGTAGATCCGCCTTAAGTGATGGGTGGGAGTTTTGCGTTTCTGGAGTGTAGCAGCAGGGCGTAAAGAAAAGTGTTAGCAACTCGTGGCGTTAAAAAATGACAAAGCCCCGGGCGGGGCTTTGTTCAACATCATCAGGCGATGACCTGCCGCAGGGCGGAGGCTGGCGCTGCTGCGCTGTTTTCACTCGCAGCCCGCGGCGCGAGCGTAAATACGCGGGTGCTGCCCGTGAGTTCGGTGACCTGTTCCGTCATGGCGTCGGCGGAAGTGGCGAGCTCCTCCACCATTGACGCGTTGCTCTGGGTCACCCGATCCAGTTCGGCGATGGCCTGGTTTATCTGCTCAATGCCGCGCTGCTGCTCCTGTGTGGCGTTGGTCACCTCGTCCATCAGATCGCGAACATGCGTAATGGTGGTGATGATTTCCGACATCGACTGCCCGGCCTGCGTCACCAGCCGCGATCCTTCGCCCATTTTATCGGTGGTGCGGTCGATAAGCTGTTTGATGTTTCTTGCCGCCTCTGAACTGCGGTGCGCCAGGCTTCGCACTTCGCCCGCCACGACCGCAAAACCCTTGCCGTGTTCGCCCGCCCGGGCCGCCTCTACCGCCGCGTTCAGCGCCAGGATATTGGTCTGGAAGGCGATGCCTTCGATAAGCGTAATAATTTCCGTCATTTGATCGGCGCTGCCGGCGATATCGCGCATGGTGCCGGAAACCTGATTCATCACGTCGCCGCCCTGGCGCGCGCGGGTGGCGGCGTCGCCCGCCATCGCTTTCGCCTGGCGGGTGTTTTCGGCGTTATTGCGCACCGTGGAAGTTATCTCTTCCATACTGGCGGCCGTTTCGATCAGCGCGGCGGATTGCTGCTCGGTGCGGGCGGAAAGCTCGCGGTTGCCCGAGGCGATTTCCGCCGAGTGGTTAAGCACCGTTTCGGCGGAGTGGCGAATCGCGGAGATAAGCTTGCGCAGCTCTTCCTGCATCATCGCCAGCGAACTCATAATGTTGGCGCGGCCATTGTTCTCGATAGGGTGGCTTAAATCGCCCGCCGCGATGATAGCGGCGACGGCCTGCGCGCGGGCGGGTTCGCCGCCTAACTGACGCACCAGATTGGTGGTGAGCTTCCAGGCTATCAGCATGGAAACCAGCAGCGCGAGGGCTACCAGCGAGAGCTGTACGGTGCGGGCGGTGGTGAAGGTATTTTCGGTCTGGCGGGTATCGGCGTCGGCTACGGCGATTTCGCGGTTCTCAAGCGATAATAAATCCGCCATTAACTGCGTGCGATACTGCCGGGAATTGTCACCGCTAATCTGGCTCGCGCGGGTGATATCTTCCTGCTGCAACGCCTCCAGCACCGCATTATTTGAAGCGGCGAACGCCTGGAAATTATCAACGACGCGTTTAACCAGCGGCTCCGCTTTTTTATTTTCCGCCAGCGCCAGGTAACTGTTTTGCGCGTGCAGAAAATTCGCTATCGCCTGGTTGAGTTCGACCCGGTGTTTATCCCGCTCCTGACGGGTTGCGGAGGCTATCATTTGCACCTGTTGCAGGCGCAGTTCAGAGAGGACGCCGCGCATCTCCAGCGTGTATTTTACCGCCGGCACGCTCTGCATCAGCAATGACTGCGCCTGCCTGTTGCTTTGGTTTAAATAAAACAGCGAGACGATCCCCATCACCAGGACAAAAAGAACAAGGGTGGCGAAACTCATTATTATTTTTTGGGTAAAGGTAATTTTTTTCATTTTTTAGCGCCATAGCATGTGTGTAGTCGATGCAGTCATTAACGGCATAAGCACGATGGCGCTTTATCAGGCTTTAACGCGCTTTATTAATCCTGATCATTTTTTTTATTATTATTTCTTTTTTTGGAAACATTGTTTCGTTTTTGACGTTCTTTTTTTCTAAACGGCGTTCCCGACCGGCGCGTTGCGGCCGGGAACACGACCGTTATTTCATGCTGGCGGCCATCGTTTCCACGTTATGTCTGAAAGCCGAAACGTAGTCCGGCGCCGGGCCGGATGGCTTGCTGAGCGCCTCCGGGTAAAGCTCGCCGCCCGATTTCGCGCCGCTGGCGCTGGCGATTTGCTGTACCAGCCGCGGGTCGGTCTGGTTTTCAATAAAGTAAGTATGAATATTTTCTTTTTTCAGCTGATCGATAAGCGTCGCCACGTCGCTGGCGCTGGCTTGCGCCTCGGTTGAAAAGCCGACCGGCGCGAGAAACGTCACGCCATATTCCGCGCCGAAATAACCGAAGGCGTCGTGGCTGGTCAATACTTTGCGTTTTTCTGGCGCAATCGCGGCAAATGTCGCTTTCGCCCAGCTATCCAGTTTTTCCAGCTGCTGAATATACGCTTCGCCGCGCTGCTGAAAATACGCTTTATCTGCCGGGTCCGCTTTGATTAACGCATTCATCACGTTGCGGGCATAAATAGCGCCGTTTTTCGCGCTGTTCCAGGCGTGCGGGTCGGTGATGGTTTCGCCGTCTTCGTTCATCTTGCGCGTGGCGACGCCTTGCGAGGCGATCACCGGGGCGTTTTTCGTACCGGAGGCGTTTACCAGCCGCGCCATCCAGCCCTCCAGCCCCAGGCCGCTGGTAAAGACAATGTCCGCCTGGCTCAGCGCCTGGCTGTCTTTGGGCGTGGGTTCGTAGGTATGCGGGTCGCCGTCCGGCCCCACCAGCGTGGTAACGCGCACATGTTCGCCACCAACCCTGGAAACGATATCGCCCAGCACCGAGAAGCTGGCGACGGCGTTGACTTGGTTTGCCAGCACGCCTGGACTTGCGGCGAGCAGCAGCGCGAGCGCAGTGATTTTCAGTTTCATCTTTTCCCTTACCTTGTTGAGTTAACGCGTTTTACGAGCGGAAAAATCCCCTTTTCCGTGCCGAACAGCACCGAAACGAAGAAGAAGAGGGTGGCGGTGAGCACGATGGCGGGCCCGGCGGGCAGCGACTGATACCAGGACCAGATAAGCCCCAGCAGCGCGCTGACCATGCCGATAATCACCGCCAGCGCCAGCATCCAGGGCAGACGGTTCGCCCAGCAGCGGGCGGCGATAGCGGGCAGCATCATCAACCCCACCGTCATTAAGGTGCCAAGGATCTGAAAGCCCGCCACCAGGTTCATCACCAGCAGCCCAAGGAACAGCGCATGGATAAGGCGCGGGAGACGGCGTGAGCGAACCTGCAAAAACGGGGCGTCGAAAGCTTCTGTCACCAGCGCCCGGTAGCCCCAGCCCAGAATGAGCAGCGTGGCGCTGGCGATAACGCCGATAAACATAAGCGAGCTGTTATCCACCGCCAGCAGCGAACCAAACAGCAGGTGGAGCAAATCCACGCCGCTGCCGCGTAGCGAAACCAGCGTAACGCCGAGCGCCAGCGAACCGAGGTAGAAACCGGCAAAGCTGGCGTCTTCCGGCAAAGAGGTGGTTGTACTCACCCAACCCGAAAGCAGCGCCACCAGCAGGCCGACGATAAACCCGCCCGCGCCCATCGCCGGCAGCGACATGCCGCAGAGCAGATAGCCCACCGCCACGCCGGGCAGCACCGCATGGGAGAGGGCGTCGCCAACCAGGCTCATTCTGCGCAGCAGCAGAAACACGCCGAGCGGCGTAATGCTGAGCGAAAGCGCGAGGCAGGCGACCAGCGAGCGGCGCATAAAGCCGAAGGCGATGAAGGCGTCGAAAAAAGCGTGCGTCATGTTAGTCCTGCGGCAACGGGCAAGCGGAGGGCGGCGGCAACACCGACGCGGTCTGGCCCCAGCGGTAATGCCCCTGATGCAGCCAGAGCGTTTCGGGAAAATGGCGATGAACCATCTGCTGGTTATGCAGCACGACCAGCAGCGTTTTGCCGCGAGCATTAAGCGTGGCCATCACTTCCAGTAGGGCGTCGCTTGTCTGGCTGTCGATACCGGTGAAGGGTTCATCCATCAGCATGATCGGCGCGTCCTGAACCAGCAGGCGGGCAAAGAGCATGCGCTGAAACTGGCCCCCCGAGAGGCGGTTGAGCGTATGGCGGCGCAGCGCGGTCAGCCCAACCTGCTCCAGCGCGGCGTCGATGCGGGAAAGCGTTTCGCCGCGCAGGCCTTGCGTTAAAGCGGCGGCGGGCCAGGCGCCCATCGCTACCACGTCGCTGACCGTCAGCGGGAAGTCATGATCCAGTTCGTTCTGCTGCGGCAGCCAGCCGATGATTTTCTTGTCGCCAGGCCAGCTAACAGAGCCGCTAAGGGGCGGCAGGAAACCGGCCAGTGTTTTGAGCAACGTCGATTTGCCGCAGCCGTTTACACCGACAATGGCCGTCGGGCTGCCGGGACGGAAAGCGCCGTTGAGCGGACAGGTCAGCCTTTTTCCCGCGTAGCCGGTAACAAGGTTATTAAGCGTTATCATGGCAGCAATGTGGCCCAGCGGATGGCGCCCCACAGCAGGACAAGCAGCAACGCGACGCCATAAGCGCGCGTCAGGCCTGAGCGTGTCAGCAGCGTATGGCGGAGAAGCGAATAGGGAAAATGTGTCATAAAGCGCAGGGTTAGTTAATGTTATATTATAACATAACACTCAATGCGGCGGCTGTGAACAGGCGGCGACGCATTGTTTAGGCGATAGCAAAGAAAAAGAGGGGCAACAGCAGAAAAGCCCGGGCGGATGCCAGGCCATAAGAAAGAGGGCGCCGCGCTAACGTTTATTAATCAGCGCGGAAACGGGCAGGAGGGTAACCACCTGGCTTAATCCTGCTGGCGGCGCACCATGGCGACAATGACGTTAAGCAGTTCGTCTTTGGCCTGTTGTTCTGTAATCATCGCTTTTGCAGCGGCCCAGGAGAGCGATTCGGCGGCGCCGAACATCGCCCAGAGCGGGGCGTCGGTAAGCGGGGCGCGGGTGCAGAAGGGAGCGAAAACCTCACCGCACTGGCGCGTAAAGGCGACGGCGTAATCCTGCCTGAGTTTTTCCAGTTCCGGCGTGCCGTTGAGCGCCGCCATCACGTTTGGCATGTCGCGGCCCTGGTGCAGCACGCAGGCGACATACGCGTCCGCAATGACCGCAGCCAGCGTTTCCAGCTTCGGCTCCGCGTTGCGCAGGGCTTCGTTCATTTTCGCCGTCTGACGCTCGTCATACTCACGATAAAGCGCCGCCAGCAGGCCCGATCGGCTGGTGAAATGATCGTACACCACCGGTTTTGTTACCCCGGACCGCTCGGCCAGATGCCCAAGCGTCAGGGCTTCTGTGCCTTCTTCTCGAATAATCCGCCAGGCCATGTCGAGCAGTTGCGCGTTACGCGCTTCCCGCGATAAACGCAGGCGAGTATGGGGTTCCGGCATGATTTCCTCCGTTGACATGCTAATATACCAAAGGTAAGTTACCATTGGTAGGTTGCTGGCCGTATATCAAGGTTACGTCTGACCCCGCTTAATGACAACAGGAGTATCGCTATGCATGCACTGATCGTTGTTTCTCATCCCGTTAAAAATTCCCTGACCCACCGCGTTGCGACTGCCGTTGCGCAGGGCATTACCGCCGCCAGCCGCGAAAACAGCGTTGAAATAGCCGACCTTACCCAGGAAGGGTTTAACCCGGTTTTTTCGGCTGCGGATTATGAGGCTTTTCAGCAAGCCCGCGCTTTTCCGGCTGATGTGATAGCCGAGCAACGGCGCATTGATAACGCCGATGCGCTGGTTCTGGTTTTTCCGGTTTACTGGTGGACGATGCCGGGCATGCTGAAAGGCTGGATTGACCGCGTCTTTGGCAACGGCTGGGCGTATGAGGATAACGGCGATGACAAGGTCGTGAAAAAACTGACGCGCCTGCCCATACATCTGGTAGGCCTCGGCGGGGCGGGAAGACGCACCTATGAAAAGCATGGCTACAACGCGGCGATGAAGGCGCAAATCGATCATGGCATTTTCGATTACTGCGGCGCGCCGGTGATGACATCGGAAATCCTGCTGCTGCCGGATTTGGAAACGCCTGAAGCGTGCCTTGACGTGGCGCAGGGAATTGGGCGGCGGATTTTTACGACGGGACGCTAAAAAAGCCCCGCAGGGGTGAGCCACAGGGCGGTGGCGAACAATCGAACGTTGTTCGATGAAGAGTCCGGAACCCCAGAAAGCAAAAACCCAGCCATAGGCTGGGTTCTCTGAATAAGTGGTGCCCGGACTCGGACAAAAACGCCGGGAGCGTTTTTGCACAGCGCGAACCGCGCTGGCCCCGCAGGGGTGAGCCACAGGGAGGTGGCGAACAATCGAACATCGTTCGATGAAGAGTCCGGAACCCCCAAAAGCAAAAACCCAGCCATAGGCTGGGTTTTCAGAATAAGTGGTGCCCGGACTCGGAATCGAACCAAGGACACGGGGATTTTCAATCCCCTGCTCTACCGACTGAGCTATCCGGGCAACGGGGCGCATTAAACCGTAAAGGCCGCGGGGCGTCAACGGCTTTGTCATAAAAAATCGGTAAAACTGTGTCGATTGCCTGCTTTTCATGCAAAAACGGCAAAAGCTAAGCTCAGGTTAGCGCGCCGCCCTGGCGGCACAGCGCCAGACGCAGAATGTCTTCCGCCAGCCGACGCGCGGTATCCACATCCGCCCGGTTATGTTTAACCAGCAGGCGGCTGAGGCACCCTTCCAGCACCAGCTCCATCTGCTCCGCGACCATCGCCGGGTCGTCTACTTCCAGACGCGTCAGCAACGCATGGGTAAATTCCCAGGCCGCGCGCTTTTGCTGATCCGCAAGCTGGTGGATAGGGTGCGCCGGGTCCGGAAAAAACGAACAGGCGGCGATAAACAGACAGCCGGGATAGCGCTCGTTATCCACGCAGCCGGAAAGGGCGTCATAGCGCGCCAGCAGTTTATCTTCGTCGCGCATCTCTTCATCATGGATAAGCTGCCTGCGCCAGGCGTCGATTTGTTGGCTGTGATAGCGCAACGCGTCATACAGCAGCGCCTCCCGATCCGGCCAGAAACGCTGCATCTCCTCAACCGGATAATCCGCCCTGGCGGCCACCATCTCGAACGTGGTGTTAGCAAGTCCTTGTTGTTCAAGGATATGCAGGGCGTGCTCTAAAACTTCTTCACGTTGCACGGTTCACTCCTCCGTTCATCCCAACGGTTTTTCCCACTCAAAGTGTCGTTTACAGCGCCTGATTGTGCAAATGCGCATTAAAGGCGGCGGCATCCATAAAACCTGTCACGCGGGCCGAAGGGCGCTCATTGCCTTCGGCGTCAAAGAACAAAATCGTCGGCAACCCCAGCACGCTCAAATGCTTAAGCAAAGCCGTATCCTGCGCGCTGTTGGCTGTAACGTCCGCCTGCAACAGAACCGTATTTTTCAGCGCGTTTTGCACTGCCGGTTCGCTGAATGTGTATTTTTCAAACTCTTTGCAGGCGACGCACCAGTCTGCGTAGAGGTCCAGCATCACCGGTTTGCCCTTTGCCTGCGCCAGCGCCTGGTTGAGATCATCGACGCTGGAAATGCGTGTGAAACTTAACTGCGCCTGCGTGGTTGCGGCGGGCGCGCCGAACGCCCAGTCCTGCAGCGGGCGGGCGCAGACCAGCGCGGCGGCGAGCAGCGCAATCTGCACGACGCGAAGCCAGGCTTTTTCCGCCTTAAGGCTTGCGATAAACGCCCAGCCGAAGAACGCGATGCCCAGCAGACTCCACAGCCGCAGCCCCCAGGTTTCTCCCAGCACGCGCTCAAGCAAGAACACCGGCAAGGCGAGAATGATAAAGCCGAAGGCGACCTTGACCTGTTCCATCCACGGGCCGCTTTTCGGCAGCAGCCGGTTGCCGAAAACGGTGATGAGAATAAGCGGCAGCCCCATCCCCAGCGCATAGAGATAGAGGGTGCCGCCGCCAAGCCAGACGTTTCCGCTCTGCGCGATGTAAAGCAGGATGGCGCTGAGCGGGGCGGTAGTGCAGGGCGAGCAGATAAGCCCGGCGATAGCGCCCATCGCGAAGACGCCGCCTGCCGAGCCGCCCTGCTGGCGGTTGCTCATCAGCGCCAGACGCGTCTGCAGCGAAGAAGGCAGTTGCAGCGTGAAAAGACCGAACATGGAAAGCGCCAGCAAAACAAACACCACAGAGAGCGTAATCAGCACCCAGGGGCTTTGCAGCGCTGCCTGGAATTGCAGCCCGGCGGCCGCGACCACCAGTCCCAGGGCGGTATAGGTGAGCGCCATGCCTTGTACATAAATAAACGCGAGCAACAGCGCCCGTGCGGTGGAAAGGCGCTGCCTGCCGCCAAGCACAATGCCGGAGATAAGCGGGTACATCGGCAGCACGCAAGGGGTAAAGGCAACGCCAATGCCTATCAGCAACGCCCACAGGGCGGAGAAGGGAAGCGCGGCCCCTGCCTCAGGCCGCTCTCCGGCAGGTAAAGATGCGGTGTTTGCGTCATCAGCGACGTTGGTTTCCCCATTACCGGCCGGGCGCGCCGTGACGCCCGTTTTCAGCGAGCCATTGGCGCCCGCCGCCTTTTCTGACGGGAGAGGCGGCATGATGGCGGTATCCGCACCGGCATTTGTCCTGGCTTCCGGCGCGCTCGACTCTACAGCGCTGAGCGGCACCACGCGGGTCTCCGGCGGGTAACAGAAGCCCGCTTCGGCGCAACCCTGGTAGGTCACGCTAAGCGCGGCGCCTTGTTCGGTATGGGTGAGCGTAACGGGCAGAGTGAGTTGTTGCGTATAAATCTCGCTTTTGCCGTAAAACTCATCTTCATGCCAGGCGCCCTGCGGCAGGGTGGGCGGCGTTATGGTCGCTTTCTGTGGCGTAATGTTTATTTGCTGGCGGTAGAGATAGTAGCCGGGCTTAATTTGCCAGTTCAGCACAACCTGTTGGTCGCGCTGTTGAAAATCAAAGGCGAAAGCCTGGTCTGCGGGAACAAACTGGCTTTTGCCCGGTGAATCAAAGAGTCCGGCGAAAGCTGAGGTGCTGCAAAGCAGCAGGATCAGCGTAAAGATGCGTTGAGCCATGAGAGGTAATCATTGTCTCCGTGGAGCACTGGCAGAACCAGCAGTTCCGGGGTCTGGTACGGATGGTGAGTTTTCAGGCAGGTCAGCAGCGCCTGCTGGCGAGCGACGTCGCTTTTCAGCAGCATCTGGACTTCATACTCCTGCTCAAGTTTGCCTTCCCAGTAATAGAGCGAAGACGCGCCCGGCAACAGGGTCACGCAGGCGGCAAGCTTTTCGGCCAGCACTTTTGCCGCCAGCTCCTGCGCGGTGGCTTCATCGGGCGCGGTACAGAGAACAACAACGGCGTCGGGTAGGGTCATAGCGTTTTCCCCTGTCAGCGAAAAAAGAGACTATACCACGCAAGAGGACGGGGAATAAGGCGACGGGCCGCGAACGGCCCGTCTTTACGCGGCGTTACAGCAGCATGCCGCCGATAACAAAACCCAGAATCACGCATAGCGCGATGGCGATAACGCCCGGGATCAGGAAGGCATGGTTAAAGACATATTTGCCGATGCGGGTCGAGCCGGTATCGTCCATCTCCACCGCCGCCAGCAGCGTCGGATAAGTCGGCAGCACGAACAGCGCCGAGACCGCAGCAAAAGAGGCGACGGCGGTGAGCGGGCTTACCCCGAGCATCAGCGCGGCGGGCATTAATGCTTTCGTGGTCGCCGCCTGCGAATAAAGCAGGGTGGCGGCGAAGAACAACACTACCGCCAGCAGCCAGGGATAGCTGTGCAGCAGGTTGCCCGCCACCGCCTGAATATCGTCAATATGGTGTTTAACAAACGTATCGCCAAGCCACGCGACGCCCAGCACGCAGATACAGGCGCTCATGCCCGACTTAAAGGTGCTGGCGTTGAGCACTTCGCCCGTATCGACTTTACAGGTAATGCAAATCAGCGTGGCGATGGTCAGCATAAAGACCACAATCGCTTCGTTGCGCGGCAGCACCGGGTTAGCGATAAGCCCGACGGTGGGGCTGATGGCGGTGGCGTAGAACATGACGGCGACAATGCCCACCAGGAAGAGGCCTACCGCGCGTTTGGCGTGCGGCTTAATCTGGAAAACCTGAGAGCCGCGCAGCTTTACCTCGCCTTTTGCCAGACGCTCCTGATAAACCGGGTCGTCTTTTAACTCGGCGCCCAGAAAGTTGCAGACGATAGCCGTCAGCATCACCGCGATGAGCGTCACCGGGATGCAAATGGCGAGCAGTGTCAGATAGCTGACGCCCAGCGGCTCAAGAATACCGGCGAAAAAGACCACGGCAGCAGAAATCGGGGAGGCGGTGATGGCGATTTGTGACGCCACCACGGCGATGGATAACGGACGGGATGGGCGAATGCCCTGCTCTTTGGCCACTTCCGTAATGACAGGCAGGGTGGAAAAGGCGGTATGGCCGGTGCCGGCGAGAATGGTCATAAACCAGGTGACCAGCGGCGCGATAAACGTGATGTATTTTGGATGACGACGCAGCAGTTTCTCCGCCAGGCTCACCAGGTAATCCATTCCGCCCGCCACCTGCATCGCGGCGATAGCGGCGATAACCGCCATGATGATTTCAATAACGTCAAAGGGAATCGCCCCGGGTTTAATCTGGAACAGCAGGGTCAGCACCAGCACGCCCAGCCCGCCGGCAAAGCCGATACCGATGCCGCCGAGCCTGGCTCCGAGATATATCGCCAGCAGGACGATGACGAGTTCAGCACCAAACATAGTGGTCTTCCTTGTTTTAACGAGTTGATAAAAAGTTGTTGTGTTTTCGTAGCCCCTGAAAACGAAAAAGGCACGTCCTTAATGGACGTGCCTTTGTAAGTTTACCCTGAAAAGGGATTACTGTTCGCTTTCATCGGTATACCGTTTGGCTTTGTAAACCGGGTGCATGAGGTTATGTACCGAGAAGATGTCGTCAAGCTCCGCTTCGGTCAGCAGGCCGCGCTCCAGCACCACTTCCCGTACGCTCTTGCCGGTCATGGCGCAAATCTTGCCGACGATATCGCCGTTGTGGTGGCCAATGAACGGGTTGAGATAAGTCACGATGCCGATGGAGTTATAAACGTAACCTTCGCACACTTCTTTGTTGGCGGTGATGCCGTTAACGCATTTCTCCAGCAGGTTGTAGCAGGCATTGGTCAGGATGTGGATAGATTCGAACATCGCCTGGCCGATAACCGGCTCCATGACGTTAAGCTGCAGCTGACCCGCTTCAGAAGCCATGGTCACCGTGGTGTCGTTGCCGATAACTTTAAAGCAAACCTGGTTTACCACTTCCGGCACGACCGGGTTCACTTTAGCCGGCATGATGGAGGAGCCTGCCTGAAGTTCCGGCAGATTGATTTCATTCAGGCCCGCGCGCGGACCGGAAGAGAGCAGGCGCAGGTCGTTACAAATTTTTGACAGCTTAACCGCCAGGCGTTTCAGCGAGCTATGTACCATCACGTAAGCGCCGCAGTCGGAGGTGGCTTCAATCAGGTCTTCCGCCGGCACCACCGGCAGGTTGCTCACTTCCGCCAGCTTCTGCACCGCCAGGTGTTGATAGCCGTCCGGCGTATTAAGGCGTGTGCCGATAGCGGTGGCGCCCAGGTTCACTTCCAGCAGCAGCTCCGCGGTGCGCAGCAGGTTTTTGGTCTCTTCGTTCAGCAGCACGGTAAACGCATGGAACTCCTGGCCCAGCGTCATCGGCACCGCGTCCTGCAACTGGGTGCGGCCCATTTTCAGGATTTTTTCAAACTCTACCGCCTTGCGCTGAAAACCTTCGCCCAGCTGGTTGATGGCGTCTACCAGCTTCACGATGGAGGCGTATACCGCAATACGGAAGCCGGTCGGGTAAGCGTCGTTGGTGGACTGGCACTTGTTCACATGGTCGTTCGGGTTCAGGTACTGGTATTCGCCTTTCTGGTGACCCATCAGCTCCAGCCCGATATTGGCCAGCACTTCGTTGGTGTTCATGTTGACGGAAGTGCCCGCGCCGCCCTGGTAAACGTCTACCGGGAATTGATCCATGCACTTGCCATTGTTTAGCACTTCATCACAGGCAGCAATAATGGCGTTGGCGATGCTTTTCGGAATGGTTTGCAATTCTTTGTTCGCCATGGCGGCGGCTTTTTTCACCATTACCATGCCGCGCACAAATTCTGGAATGTCACTGATTTTGCTGTTGCTGATGTAAAAGTTTTCAATCGCACGCAGAGTATGAACGCCGTAATAGGCGTCCGCTGGAACTTCCCTGGTACCCAACAAATCTTCTTCGATACGAATGTTGTTTAACATGTGAACCTTCTTTGCTTAATCTGACTAAGTTTGCACCAAACACGCAGGAGATATGTGGTTATGGAGCCGCGATGACCAACATTTTTAGCCTCATTTGGCCTGGTGCCCGTGATGATATGCTGATGATAGCGAAAAGCCGTAATCTGGATCACTTATTGTCGCCGACGGGACATAACAATTATTAATCTGTGAAATGCATCACCGCTTATTAATTTCGAGAAAAATATCGCGGCAAAGCGATTGAATGTTGGCTACCGCGCCTCCATCTCTGACTAATCTGCTGAAAAAACGTTTATTTGCGACCGCTGAACGGCGTTCGCCAGAACAGGAGGTGCCGGTGCGCTGGATACCCTTTATTGCTATCTTTCTCTATGTTTACATTGAGATATCTCTTTTCATTCAGGTCGCGCATGCGTTGGGCGTTTTCCTGACGCTGGTGCTGGTTATCTTCACTTCAGTTATCGGCATGTCGCTGGTGCGCAACCAGGGGCTGAAAAACTTTCTGCTGATGCAGGAGAAAATGGCGGCGGGCGAAAGTCCGGCGGCGGAAATGGTAAAAAGCGTTTCGCTTATTATCGCCGGTTTCCTGCTATTGTTACCCGGCTTCTTCACAGACTTCCTCGGCCTGTTGCTGCTGCTGCCCCCGGTGCAAAAACACCTGACGCTGAAACTGCTTCCCCACTTGCGCTTTAGCCGCATGCCGGGCGGCGGTTTTAGCGCGGGCGCGGGCGGCGGCAATACTTTCGATGGCGAATACCAGCGTAAAGACGAGGGGCCGAAACGTCTGGAAGAGCGCGATCGCGATGATCGGTAAAAAAGCGAAAAAATTTTTATTTTCCCCCTTGAAGGGGGAAAACCCCATCCCCATCTCTCAGGGCACCAGCCGCGAGCATACCTGCTTCGGCCTAACCCATAACTGATACGGACTTTCTCAAAGGAGAGCTATCAATGAATATTCGTCCATTGCATGATCGTGTGATCGTCAAGCGTAAAGAAGTTGAATCCAAATCTGCTGGCGGCATCGTTCTGACCGGCTCCGCGGCGGGCAAATCCACCCGCGGCGAAGTGCTGGCTGTTGGCAATGGCCGCATCCTTGAAAATGGCGAAGTGAAGCCGCTGGATGTGAAAGTGGGCGACACCGTGATTTTCAATGATGGCTACGGTGTGAAAACCGAGAAGCTGGACGATCAGGAAGTGCTGATCATGTCCGAAAGCGACATTCTGGCAATTGTTGAAGCGTAATTTCACGCGCGACTAACTGAACGTACGAATTTAAGGGAAAAAAAGATATGGCAGCTAAAGACGTAAAATTCGGTAGCGACGCTCGTGTGAAAATGCTGCGCGGCGTAAACGTGCTGGCAGATGCAGTGAAAGTTACCCTGGGCCCGAAAGGCCGTAACGTGGTGCTGGATAAATCCTTCGGCGCGCCGACCATCACCAAAGACGGCGTATCCGTTGCTCGTGAAATCGAACTCGAAGACAAATTCGAGAACATGGGCGCCCAGATGGTGAAAGAAGTGGCCTCCAAAGCGAACGACGCGGCAGGCGACGGCACCACCACGGCAACCGTACTGGCGCAGGCTATCGTGAACGAAGGCCTGAAAGCGGTAGCGGCGGGCATGAACCCGATGGATCTCAAGCGCGGCATCGACAAAGCAGTGCTGGCAGCGGTTGAAGAACTGAAAGCCCTTTCTGTGCCGTGCTCCGACTCCAAAGCTATCGCTCAGGTAGGCACCATCTCCGCTAACTCCGACGAAACCGTAGGCACCCTGATCGCGGAAGCCATGGAGAAAGTGGGTAAAGAAGGCGTTATCACCGTTGAAGAAGGCACCGGCCTGCAGGACGAGCTGGACGTGGTTGAAGGTATGCAGTTCGACCGCGGCTACCTCTCTCCGTACTTCATCAACAAGCCGGAAACTGGCGCAGTAGAACTGGAAAGCCCGTTCATCCTGCTGGCTGATAAGAAAATCTCTAACATCCGCGAAATGCTGCCGGTGCTGGAAGCCGTTGCGAAAGCCGGTAAACCGCTGGTTATCGTGGCTGAAGACGTTGAAGGCGAAGCGCTGGCGACCCTGGTGGTTAACACCATGCGCGGCATCGTGAAAGTGGCCGCGGTGAAAGCGCCGGGCTTCGGCGACCGTCGTAAAGCGATGCTGCAGGATATCGCTATCCTGACTGGCGGTACCGTTATCTCTGAAGAGATCGGTATGGAGCTGGAAAAAGCGACGCTGGAAGACCTGGGCCAGGCGAAACGCGTGGTTATCAACAAAGACACCACCACCATCATCGATGGCGTGGGCGACGAAGCGGCAATCCAGGGCCGCGTTGGTCAGATTCGTCAGCAGATCGAAGAAGCAACCTCTGATTACGACCGTGAAAAACTGCAGGAGCGCGTAGCGAAACTGGCAGGCGGCGTTGCGGTAATCAAAGTGGGCGCTGCGACTGAAGTCGAAATGAAAGAGAAGAAAGCGCGCGTTGAAGACGCCCTGCACGCTACCCGTGCTGCGGTGGAAGAAGGCGTGGTTGCTGGCGGCGGCGTGGCGCTGGTGCGCGTAGCGGCTAAACTGGCTGCGCTGACTGGCCAGAACGAAGACCAGAACGTGGGTATCAAAGTTGCGCTGCGCGCAATGGAAGCGCCGCTGCGTCAGATCGTTTCCAACGCCGGTGAAGAGCCGTCTGTTGTGGCGAACAACGTGAAAGCGGGCGACGGTAACTACGGTTACAACGCGGCGACCGAAGAATACGGCAACATGATCGACATGGGTATTCTGGATCCGACCAAAGTAACCCGTTCTGCGCTGCAGTACGCTTCTTCCGTAGCGGGCCTGATGATCACCACCGAATGCATGGTGACCGACCTGCCGAAAGAAGATAAAGCCGACTTAGGCGCTGCCGGCATGGGCGGCATGGGCGGTATGGGCGGCATGATGTAATCGCCTTCGCCCGTCGTGTATGACGGGCGACCCCCCAGAAATAAGAGAACCCCCGTACCAGAAATGGTCGGGGGTTTTTCTTTTGGTCATCTTTTTAGTATAAGGTCTTACCGGGCAGACTGTGTCCAGCACACTGATAACGAGGAATAACATGCGCGTGAAAGTCTCAGCAGGAATGGTTGTGGCAGCACTGCTGCTGGCAGGGTGTAGCTCCAGCAATCAGCTGACAGCGGCGGGTCAGAGCGTTCGCTTTGTGGAAGATAAGCCAGGCAATGAATGCCAGCTGGTCGGCAGCGCTACCGGCGAACAGAGCAACTGGCTCTCCGGCCAACAGGGAGAAGAGGGCGGCTCAATGCGCGGCGCGGCAAACGATCTGCGCAATAAAGCCGCGCAGATGGGCGGCAATGTGGTGTACGGCGTAAGCAGCCCGACGCAGAACCTGCTTTCAAGCTTTGTGCCGACCGCCAGCAAAATGACCGGTCAGGTTTATAAGTGCCCGAACTGATCGGGCGTTGCGGCGAATAAGCGTTGTTGAAAAGGGCGGGTGCGCTTACCCGCTTTGTAAAAATAGCGGATCTGCACGACGCAGGGTGGCTAAGCGTCAGCGCCTCCCACCCTCTCTTCATCTGGCTACATCAGTTCTGACGCAACTGCAAATCCAGCGGCGTTTTGCTCGGCTCGCCGCCAATCTCGCGGGCAAGCTTCGGCACCATATAACCAGAAACCAGCGTCAGCAGCTCGCGCATAATGCGTCGGGCTTCTTCATCGCTGACCATGAAATGCGCTGCGCCCTGCACTTTATCCAGCACATGCAGGTAATAGGGCATCACTCCCGCATCGAACAGCGCGTTGCTGAGCTCGGCGAGCGTGCGGGCGCTATCGTTTACCCCCCGCAGCAGCACGCTCTGGTTTAGCAGCGTCACGCCCGCTTTGCGCAGCCGCGCCATCGCGCCGCGAAATTCCTCATCAATCTCTTGCGCGTGGTTGATATGGTTGACCAGCAATACCTGAAGCGAGGAACGTTCAAGCCGCGCTGCCAGCTCATCGGTAATACGCGCCGGAATGACTATCGGCAGACGGCTGTGAATGCGCAGCCTTTTGATATGCGGGATAGCCTCCAGGCCGGCTATCAGCCAGTCCAGCTCCCTGTCTTTCGCCATCAGCGGATCGCCGCCGGAAAAGATTATCTCATCAAGTTCCGGGTGCGCGGCGATATAATCCAGCGCCGCCTGCCAGTTACGCTTGTTGCCCTGATTATCCGCATAGGGGAAATGGCGGCGGAAGCAGTAACGGCAATTTACCGCGCAGCCGCCTTTTACCAGCAGCAGGGCGCGATTACGGTATTTATGCAGCAGGCCCGGCACCACGCTGTGCTGCTCTTCCAGCGGATCGGTGGAAAAGCCGGGCGCGGCGATAAACTCTTCGCGTGAAGTAAGTACCTGACGCAAAAGCGGATCGTTGGGGTTTCCCTTCTCCATGCGGGCGATAAACGCCCGCGGCACGCGCAGCGCAAACAGGCGGCGGGCGTCTCGTCCGGCCTGCAGTTCGGCGTTCGTATCTATATTCAGAAGCTGAAGCAGCTCATCGGGATCGGTAACAACATCGGCAAGTTGCGATAACCAATCTTCTCTGGATGGGGGATTTAGGGTTACAATATGCGCCATTTTGTGGCTTAGCTACCAGTTAACAATTTCAGAGGGCCTTATGGCGACTTATTCTAGCAACGATTTTCGTGCCGGTCTTAAAATCATGTTGGATGGCGAACCTTACGCCGTTGAATCCAGCGAATTCGTGAAACCGGGTAAAGGTCAGGCGTTCGCGCGCGTTAAGCTGCGCCGCCTGCTGACAGGTTCCCGCCTCGAAAAAACCTTCAAATCCACCGACTCCGCCGAAGGCGCAGACGTTGTGGATATGAACCTGACTTACCTCTACAACGACGGTGAGTTCTGGCACTTCATGAACAACGAAACCTTCGAGCAGCTGGCTGCTGACGCCAAAGCCGTAGGCGACAACGCGAAATGGCTGCTGGATCAGGCTGAGTGCATCGTGACCCTGTGGAACGGTCAGCCTATCTCTGTAACGCCGCCGAACTTCGTTGAACTGGAAATCGTTGATACCGATCCGGGTCTGAAAGGCGATACCGCAGGCACCGGCGGCAAACCTGCCACCCTGTCCACTGGCGCTGTGGTGAAAGTGCCGCTGTTCGTACAGATTGGCGAAGTGATTAAAGTAGATACCCGCTCCGGCGAATACGTATCTCGCGTGAAATAAGTTCACGTCCGACATGCGGTGTGGCGTCCGCCACACCGTTGCTTCAGGGATGGCAGACCAATGAAACGCTTTATTCGCTATCTTTTTCTGGTGTTCTTCTCCGGCGCGCTTTTGAGCGGCTGCAACACCGCGCGCGGCATCGGTGAAGATGTACAGCATCTTGGCAATGCGATAGAACGCGCCGCCCGCTAGCCTCTAATTCTCCTAAAAATTTCTCCTTTCCCGTCGCTTTCCGGGAATTTGTCTATGCTTAAGTGGCTATACACAAACAACATTGGTAACAAAAGGAAGAAATTATGGCTAAGAAAACAATGGCGGCGCTCTTTTCTGCACTGGTGCTTTCTTCTCTGCTGACTGCCTGCAACACCACTCGCGGTGTGGGCGAAGATATTCAGAGCGGCGGCAGCGCAATTTCCGGCGCGGCCACTAAAGCCCAGCAGTAATCTCAGTAGACGGTACGGCTGACTGTGCCGTACCGTTTATTCCACCCTGAGCTCATGCTGCGGAACAAACAGCGAGAAGCGGTTATCCACGCCGAGCTTCATACGAATATTCCGCTTGTAGGTGTACACCGTCTTCACCGCGATACCCATATTGCGGGCAATCACTTCATTGGCGATTCCGTCCGTCCACCACTTTAAAATTCGCTCTTCACGCAAGGTGAGCAGAGACGTTACGGTGCGAGCTTCACGCGTCAGCGGCTGCGTTTGCATCGCCTCTTCAATAACGGTTTGCAAATCGCCAAGCGGGATAGATTTCTCGACCGTTTTCCACGGCTTATGCGTTTCGCAATACTGTTCCAGCGCTTCTGACGTGCCGCTTTGCAGCAATAACAGGCGGGTGTATTTACCGCAGGCAGCGAAAATAGAAGAAAGCTGACTGATGTGATGAATATCCGACATAAAACTGTGCAGGTCGGCCACAACCAGATCGGGCTGCCATTGCAGGATGTATTCCCTTGCGCGCAGAAGGTGGTCTGTTGCTGTTATCGCAAAAGGCGCTTCAAAGTACTCAGAGTGATTGAGCCAGCCCACCATGCCAAGACGGCTAAAATAACAGTGGTCAATGAGTAAGATTTTATACATGGTTAGTTTCGTAATCAGGGGGTCGGACAAGAGGTCACTGAATAACCATCATAAGAGGATTTAGCGGCGATAAATCGTGGATCTACGGGCAGTATGACGCCTATTTCTGCGCTTAACGCGTTTCTTATCTAAAATCTTGTTCTTAAGTGAAATTCAGTCGGGCGGGTTGCTTTTCTGCGCTGGCAGAGGGATCATCTATACGTTTTTCAACTGGCCTTACGGGACGACCCGTAAGCGCGTCTTATGGATCGGGGACGACCCCAGCACGAACGGGAGTCATCTTTATGTCCTGGCTTATTCTTCTTATCGCTGGTCTGCTTGAAGTGGTCTGGGCTGTCGGCCTGAAATACACGCACGGTTTTACCCGGCTGCTGCCGAGCCTGATTACCATCGCCTCGATGATTATCAGCATTGTTTTGCTGTCATTTGCTATGAAAACGTTGCCTACTGGCACCGCTTACGCGGTCTGGACAGGGATTGGCGCGGTTGGCGCCGCCATCGCCGGCATCGTACTGTTAGGGGAATCGGCGAGCCTCGCCCGTATCGCGAGCCTCGCGCTGATAGTCGTGGGAATTGTAGGGCTAAAATTCAGTACGCATTAAACCGGTTTCTGTTTTATCCACAGCAATTTCTCCACGGCAAAACCCTGCCGGGTCGCGGCATCCAGCATTTGCTGTTTTACCTGCGGGCTGATGGTCGGCGTTCGGGAAAGTATCCACAGATAGTCGCGATTCGGCCCGCATACCAGCGCATGCTGGTAATCTTTATCCAGCGCGATCACGTTATAGCCGCCATAAAAGGGACCAAAAAACGAAACTTTCAGCGCGGCGCGATGAGGGCTGCCGGTAAAGTAGGCTCGGCCGTCAGTTTCTTGCCACATGCCGCGCTCAACGTTATAGCCGCGGTTGACAACATTCAGGCCGCCATCTTCGCGCAGGCTGTAGGTTGCGGTGACCTGTTCAAGCCCTCGTTCAAAGCGGTGATCAAAACGGGCGATCTCATACCATCTTCCAAGATAGCGGGTGGAGTTAAAGTTTTCGACAACGGTAACGCCGCGGGGAGGCGTCGGGGTACTACAGGCGACGACCAGAAACGCAACGGCGGCGGTAGTAACGATGGGCAGAAGTCTCATAACGCATTCCTTTTGACCTTTTTGCTAAGTGTAGAAGGGGCGGGAAGTTTTTGCTTATGGCTGCGGCGGCGAAGAGAGACGAAAAGGATGACGCCGCGCATAAAAAAAGCCCGCCGATCGGCAGGCTTTTTTGCTAAGAGCTTGTCAGAGAGTTATCACGCCAATCAGCGTAACTACCGTCAGAATAGCGGCAAGACCGTAGAACACCCATTTGCCGCTCGGCACGTGGATTTTCAGGTCGTGCATGCCGTGATGGATGCGGTGTAATCCGCACCACAGCGGCAGAACAATCATCAGGAAGATAAACAGACGGCCGATAAAACTCTGGGCGAACGTCAGCACGCGCTCATAACTTAACGCCTCGCCCGGATAGAGGCCGAGCGGCAGCAGGATGCCGACCAGCAGCACGATAACCGGCGCGAAAAGGGCGCCCCACATGCCGCCTGCGCCAAACAGTCCCCAGAAGACCGGCTCGTCGGAACGTTTCGGGTTGGAATTTATCACGGCTTTCTCCTTACCAGAACAGGGCGACAAACAGAACCACAACGGTCACGACGGCGGCTACCGCCCATAACCCTTTTATTACCGGCTCCGGACCCATCTTTTCGTCTTTAACAATAATATTGGCCGCTTTAGGCGCCAGTTCGAACCAGGTTTTGGTATGCAGCAGCGCTGCCGCGAGCGTTATCAGGTTTAAAATCACCACAATCGGGTTTTGCAAGAAACCGACAAACGACGCCCAGGACTCCGGGCCGTTTTTCACGGCGAACAGGCCGTAAATCAGCACAATGCTGAACCAGACGGTGGGAATCGACGTGCCTTCCCGCAGCATATAAAAGCGATAAAAACCCAGCTTTTGCCACCAGGTGGGCGTCATGGTCCGCACATAAGGTTTACGTTTAGTCGTCATTGAGCGCTCCTTAGCGAGGTTTCAGGGTGGCAATCAGGAAGTCTTTGGAACTTTCCACTTTGCCTTGCTGAATGGCGGCGGCCGGGTCGACATGTTTCGGGCACACTTCTGAGCAGAAGCCGACGAAGGTGCAGCTCCAGACGCCGTTCTGGCCGTTCAGTTGCGCCATGCGCGCCTTTTTGCCGCGATCGCGGTTGTCGAGGTTATAGCGATGGGCAAGCGTAATGGCCGCCGGGCCGATAAACTCCGGGTTCAGGCCGAACTGCGGGCAGGCGGCGTAGCACAGGCCGCAGTTGATGCAGCCTGAGAACTGGTGATACTTCGCCATCTGCGCTGGGGTCTGGATGTTTGGGCCTTGCTCCGGCGTGCGCGGGTTGCCGATGATATAAGGCTTAATCGCTTCGAGGCTTTCGATAAAGTGGGTCATATCGACCACCAAATCGCGCTCTATAGGGAAGTTCGCCAGCGCCTCGACCTTCATGCCGTCCGGGTAGTCGCGCAGGAACGTTTTGCAGGCAAGCTTCGGCACGTTGTTGACCATCATGCCGCAGGAGCCGCAAATCGCCATGCGGCACGACCAACGATAGCTTAAGTCCGCCGCCAGGTTATCTTTGATGTAGCCTAATGCGTCCAGCAATGACGTTTGCTCATCCCAGGGCACCTCGTAAAACGCGCTGTGCGGGGCGCTATCGGTTTCTGGGTTATAGCGCGCCACTTCTATTTTCAGGTTTTTCATCTCAGCCATTCGCCTGCTCCTTCTTCTCGGCCGCTTCCGCTTCCGCCCCATAAACGCGTTTCGCTGGCGGCAGCGTCGTGATTTTCACGTCGCTGTAGTCGAGACGGGTAGAACCGTCTGCATCGCGGAAGGCGAGGGTATGTTTCAGGAAGTTGACGTCATCGCGTTCAGTACAACCTTCATCAAGGCGCTGGTGCGCGCCGCGAGACTCTTTACGCGCCATGGCGGAGTGCGCCATGCATTCGGCGACATTAAGGCCATGACCCAACTCAATGGTGTAGAGCAGATCGGTATTGAAAACGCTGGAGGTGTCGGTAATGCGAACGCGCTTAAAGCGCTCCTGCAGTTCGGCAAGCTTGTCGATGGTTTTCTGCATTAGCTCTGGCGTGCGATAAATGCCGCAGCCTTCTTCCATGGAAAGGCCCATCTCATCGCGGATTTTCGCCCAGCTTTCATTGCCCTGCTGATTAACCAACGCTTTCAGACGTGCTTCAACGTCGGCGGCCTGCGCGCTAAGCGCCGCCTCGTTCGCCGGTTGCGCTTCGTTCGCCCGGGCCATCGCCTGCTCGCCTGCGAGGCGGCCAAACACCACCAGCTCCGCCAGCGAATTAGAGCCAAGGCGGTTGGCGCCGTGCAGCCCGACGCTTGAACATTCCCCTACGGCAAACAGCCCCTTGATGCGGGTTTCGCACTGCTGATTGGTTTCGATGCCGCCCATGGTGTAATGAGCCGTCGGACGCACCGGAATCGGTTCTTTTACCGGGTCGACGCCGACATAGGCTTTCGCCAGCTCGCAGATAAACGGCAGCCGCTCCAGCAGTTTTTTCTCGCCGAGATGGCGCAGATCGAGATAAACCACATCGCCGCGCGGCGTGGCGATGGTATTGCCCTTGCGCCATTCGTGCCAGAAAGCCTGCGAGACTTTATCGCGCGGGCCGAGCTCCATATATTTGTTCTTCGGCTCGCCAAGCGGCGTTTCCGGGCCCATGCCGTAATCCTGCAGGTAGCGATAGCCATCTTTATTCACCAGAATGCCGCCTTCGCCGCGACACCCTTCGGTCATCAGGATGCCGGAGCCGGGCAGCCCGGTGGGGTGGTACTGCACAAATTCCATGTCGCGCAGCGGTACGCCATGCGCCAGCGCCATGCCCATCCCGTCGCCGGTAACGATGCCGCCGTTGGTGTTGTAGCGATAGACGCGGCCCGCGCCGCCCGTGGCCAGCACCACCGCGTTGGCGCGGATTTGCACAAGCTGGCCTTCCATCATGTTCATCGCCACCAGGCCGCGCGCCTGGCCGTCATCAACCAGCAGGTCGAGTACGAAATGTTCGTCGAAGCGCTGAATTTGCGGGAATTGTAGGGAGGTCTGGAAGAGGGTGTGGAGCATATGGAAGCCGGTTTTATCCGCGGCGAACCAGGTACGCTCAATCTTCATGCCGCCGAAGCGGCGCACATTCACCGACCCGTCCGGGCGGCGGCTCCAGGGGCAGCCCCACAGCTCCAGTTGGGTCATCTCCGTCGGGCAGTGATGTACGAAGTAGTCAACGACATCCTGCTCGCAGAGCCAGTCGCCGCCAGCAACAGTATCGTGGAAATGGTAATCGAAACTGTCATGATCCTGGGCGACTGCCGCCGATCCGCCTTCAGCGGCGACGGTGTGGCTGCGCATAGGATAAACTTTAGAAATCAAAGCGATTTTCGCGTTGGGATTGGCTTGCGCTGCGGCTATGGCAGTACGAAGTCCCGCTCCACCGGCGCCTATCACGGCAAGATCGGCTTGAAAGATTTGCACGACATTCCTCCAGATTTTGGTTTTTTCGCAACGCGTTACTGCCCAGGGGGAGTAAAAATGACACGCTGACGCCGCTGCGAAACGATTCCCCTGCTCCTTTGTGGGTAACCGAGTATAACCGCGCCAATCATAAGGAAATTTGACCCGATCGATTTTTTTGCCGTTCTGGCAGGCTTTTATCATCCGGCTCAGCCCCATCCCAGGGCGAAGCGCAAGCCGCTATTGCGCAAAATTTGTCTCGTGGCGTGGTTACGAGTAGACTTCGTGCCCTTGTTTGTCTTAGGAGAAAAGCACCATGAGCGAGACGGCCAGCTGGCAGCCGAGCGCATCCATCCCCAACCTGTTGAAACGCGCCGCGATTATGGCGGAGATCCGCCGTTTTTTTGCGGATCGCTGCGTTCTGGAGGTGGAAACCCCCTGCATGAGCCAGGCGACGGTGACAGATATTCACCTTTTCCCGTTCAAAACTCGCTTCGTGGGCCCTGGCCATTCGCAGGGGCTCGATCTCTATCTGATGACCAGCCCGGAATACCACATGAAGCGCTTGCTGGCGGCGGGCTGCGGCCCGGTGTTCCAGCTTTGCCGCAGCTTTCGCAATGAAGAGATGGGGCGTCACCACAACCCGGAATTCACCATGCTGGAGTGGTATCGTCCGCACTATGATATGTACCGCCTGATGAATGAGGTGGATGACCTGCTGCAGCAGGTGCTGGAGTGCCAGCCAGCGGAAAGCCTCTCTTATCAGCAGGCATTTTTACGCCACCTTGAAATCGACCCGCTGTCGGCGGATAAAACCCAACTGCGGGAAGCGGCGGCGAGGCTCGATTTAAGCAACATCGCCGATACGGAAGAGGATCGCGATACGCTGCTGCAGTTGCTGTTCACCATGGGCGTGGAGCCGCACATCGGTAAAGAGCGTCCGGCCTTTATCTACCATTTCCCGGCAAGCCAGGCGGCGCTGGCGCAGATCAGCACGGAAGACCACCGCGTGGCGGAGCGTTTCGAGGTTTACTTTAAAGGCATTGAGCTGGCGAACGGTTTCCACGAGCTGACCGACGCGCGCGAGCAGCGCCAGCGTTTCGAGCAGGATAACCGCAAGCGCGCAGCGCGCGGACTGGAACAGCAACCGGTGGATTATAACCTGCTGGGCGCGCTGGAAGCGGGCTTGCCGGACTGTTCCGGCGTGGCGCTGGGCGTTGACCGCCTGATTATGCTGGCGCTGGGCGCGGAAAGCCTGTCTGAGGTGATTGCTTTTACGGTGGACCGGGCCTGATACGCGCTTAACGCTGAGGGGAATATGCATCGCAAGTAGCGCGTTCCAGCGCTATTAACGACGCCCACGCATACTCTTTTCGCCTGTCGATTCGCCCGAAAAAAAAGGGAGCCATCTGGCTCCCTTTTTTATTACAGGCTTCCCGGCGCGCGGGTGGTTTTCCCGGCGGAGGTGAAGGTTCGCGCGGTGCGCCTGCCGTCCAGGCTTTCAAGACGCATCTGGAAAGGCGGGAAGGGCAGGTCGATGCCATGTTCGCGGAAACCTTGCAAAATCAGCTGATGGATTTCGTGGCGCAGCGGCATGCGGTGGCCCATCTCCGCCGCGTGGATGCGCAGTTCAAACAGCTGAATGCCCTGTTGCAGATCCACCAGGAAGACTTCCGGCGGCGGGTTGTCTATCACATAGCTGCACTTCTCCGCGGCCCGGTATAGCAACTGCGTTACCTCTTCGCTGTTGGCGTCCACCGGCGCGGGCACCGTCAGCACCACGCGGGTAACCGAGTCGGAGAGCGACCAGTTGATGAACTGTTCAGTGATAAACGCCTTGTTCGGCACGATGATCTCTTTGCGGTCCCAGTCGCTGATGGTGGTGGCGCGGGTGTTAATGCGCGTCACGCTGCCGGTTAAATCGCGAATGGTCACCGTATCGCCAATGCGGATTGGCTTTTCAAAGAGAATAATCAGGCCGGAGATAAAATTGGCGAAAATCTCCTGCAGGCCGAAACCCAGCCCTACGCCGAGCGCCGCCACCAGCCACTGCAGTTTCGACCACTCGATGCCAATCATCGAGAAGCCGACCAGCCCGCCGAACAGCATCAGCAAGTATTTGGTGATAGTGGTAATGGCGTAACCGGTGCCGGGCGTCAGTTCAAGGTGTTGCAGCAGCGCCAGCTCCAGCAGCGCAGGCAGGTTACGCACCAGTTGCGTCGTGACGATAAACACCAGAATGGCGATAAGCACCGCGCCGAGCGTTATCGGCTCCAGGCTTTCCACCCCTTTCACCGTGGAGGTCACGTCCCACAGCGTGATGTTCTCGAGGAAGCCAAACGCTGAATGAATTTCCGACCACAGCACGATGACCGAGAGCAGGGCGATAAGCGTCAGGATCGAGCGCACCAGCCGCAGCGACTGGGCGCTGATGGTATCGAGATCGATCTCCGCCACTTCCACTTCCGCCGCCCCTTCCGTGCTGTGCGACTGGACCGGCTCTTCTTCGCCGCGGGCGCGCTGGGCGAGGATCTCCGCACGGCGCTGCTTGGCGCGATCAAACGCCAGACGGCGGCGCTGAATAAGCATCCAGCGGCGGATAATGTGATAGACCACTAACAGTAAGAACCAGATGGCGACCGACGTTTCCAGACGCGCCAGCAACGCCTGCGCCGTCGCCAGGTAGCCCACCGCCGCCGCGAGGATAGCGGTAAGCGGCGCGCACAGCATCAGGTTCCATAGCAGGCGGTTTACCCAGTTATCGCCGTTGCCCTCTTTATCAAGATAAAGCGGAATGCCCGCGCGCTTGAGGCTTAGCGTGACTATCGCCAGCGCGCCGCAAATCAGCACAAAGCACAGTCGCCCAAGCGAGCCGGAAAACTCCCGGTCGTTGAGGTTATCAAACATGATAAGCGCCATGATAAGCGGCACAATGAAGCCGATGCTCATCAGGTAATAGCGCATTGCTCTCGCCACGCGGTTGCGCGGCCAGCCGAAGTGGACGATGAACAGGCCGTTGGAGCGGGCGAAGGCGGCGCAAATCATCACCACCCACAGCAGCGGAACCGTCGCCGTGACGCCATCCCCGACCGCCACGGCGATAGGGTAAGGCCAGGCCTCCCGCAAGCCGTAGCCAAGCGTCGCCCATAGCACCGGCAGCGGCGACGCCACCAGCACTGACCAGAAAACGGTGCGCAGCGTCAGGCGGAAGTGGTCCTGCGTCACTTTGCCCACCTTCGCGCTGGAGCGCTCAAGGAAGGCGGTAAAATGGCGGCGTGAGCTAATGCTAAAGCCTACCAGCAGCAGCGCGCCGAAAAGCGGCAACAGCGTCTCCTTGCTGGTCACCATCATGATGGCGGCTTTGCCAAGCTGGCCGAAGGTGTCGAGCGAAATCAGGCGGCGCAGATCCTGCACGATTTCCAGCGGCCAGGCGAACGTGAGCGGGCTAACGTCCGAGGTCCAGAAGAGATAGCGGTGCGTCGCTTCGTTCACCTCTTTAAGCGCATCCTCAAGCTGGCTGTTGGAGACTTTCAGCTTGGTCAATTCCAGCAACAGCGTATCGCCGCCCTGAAGCAGCGAGTTGAGCAATTCGCGCTGGGTGCGCAACTGCGCCTCAAGGATACGGTTCTGCTCGGCGGTCAGCCGCTGCCCGTCCGCCTGACGGATCTGGCGCAACTGAGGCTGTTTATTCAGCAAATCCTCATAGCGCATGCGATGAACGCGAAGCTGGGCCATTTCGGTATCAAGCTGCTGCGGTTTAGGCATTTCCGGCAAACGCGCTACCTGCGCGCGCAGCGCTTCGCCAAGCACGTTGGAAACGCCTAACCATTGCGACTGCTCGCGAAGCGTGGTTAAAGCCTGGCGCACCTGCAGGGTTTGTCCGGTGGCCTGGCGCTGCTGCGAGGCGACGAGATCCATGCGCTGCGCCTGCTGGTTCAACGCCTGCGAGAGTTCACGGTTGACTTTAAACTGCTGGAGGATCTCTGGCGGCAGATTGGCGCTGTTTTCAGCGAGCATCTCGGTGCTCTCCAGCGCCTGTTCCGCCTCTTTCTGCCGCTGGCTGTTGAGATGATTGCGCAGCGCCTGAAGATACGCGTCCAACTGCTCTGCCTGCTTTTGCGCGAGTTCCGCGCGCAGGCGCGAAAGCTCCTGACGATTGCTGGCGGAGAGCTGCGCCAGTTCCAGTTCATCCACCAGCGCCTTCAGCCGCGCCGATTCCGCCTGGACGGCGAGGCTCTGCGCCTGGGCGAGCGGACCGCTGGCCCCGTTCTGGCCGCCGGCGCGGCGTTCCACTTCATTCAACTGGCGACGAGCGTCAGTCTGCTGTTGGGGCAGTTGGCTTAATGAGTCGGCGATTTCCCGGGCGCGGTCCTGCTCCTGTTGCGCCTGGCGGCTTTTATCCAGCAACTGGCTGCTGACTTGCACAATCTCCTGATTGAGCGCGTCGGTAGTCAGGCCCGCAGGCACGCTTTTGGGCTCGTCGCGCAGGCTACCGAGCTGCTGGCGCAGCGTTTGCGATAGTTTAGGGAAATTATCGATAACTTCCTGATACTGCCGGGCGCGCTCAAGGGAGGCTTTACGCTCCTCAAGCGCGTTGAGGGCGGACTGGAGCGTCTCTACCGTTTCCGGCTGGTTCGGCTGATCTTTAGCAGCCTTCGCCTGCTCCAGTTCCTGGGCTATCTGTTTTGCATCGGGGGCTGTCGCGGCGTACGCCCCCAGGCTGAGGCACCAGGCCATCAGTACAGTGATAATCAGGCGCACGTCAGTCTACCTTTGGTTGTGCGGTTAACCTTCTTCTTTGTCGTCGACCAGCGGATTGGCTTCGCGCTCGGCCTGAACTTCCTGCGCCGGGATAATGGCAGGCGCAGTATCTGCGGCCACGGCTTCGGTGGAGACCGCCAGCGGTTCGCCAAGACGGGTCACCGACAGGCTTTGCAGATGTTCTACCAGCTCGACTTTGCCCGGCGCGAACAGGTTGATAACCGTAGAGCCAAGCTTGAAGCGGCCCATCTCCTGGCCCTTCAGCAGCGCCACGGCGCCTTCGCTCTCGCCTTCCGGCCAGGTCCAGCGCTTAATAACGCCTTCGCGCGGCGGCGTGATAGTGCCCGCCCAGACGGTTTCAATGCTGCCGACGATAGTCGCGCCGACCAGAATTTGCGCCATCGGCCCGAATTCGGTATCGAACAGGCAGATAACGCGCTCGTTGCGGGCAAACAGGTTGGGCACGTTCTGCGCCGTCAGATGGTTAACGGAGAAGAGATCGCCCGGCACGTAGATCATCTCGCGCAGGATACCGTTGCACGGCATGTGGACGCGGTGGTAGTCGCGCGGCGAGAGATACGTGGTGGCGAAAGCGCCGTTGCGGAACAGGTCCGCCATAATGTAATTGCCCGCCAGCAGCGCTTCCAGGCTGTAATTATGGCCTTTCGCCTGCAGAATTTTGTCGTTTTCGATGCGCCCTAACTGGCTAATCACGCCATCGGCCGGCATCACCAGCACGTTCGGATCGGTATTCACCGGACGCACGTCGTCGCGCAGCGGGCGAACAAAGAATTCATTAAAGGTGCGGTAGCTGGCGGTATCCGGCTTCTGCGCCTCTTTCATGTTGACCTTGTAATATTTCACAAACAGGTCGATAACCAGTTTGGTCAGCCAGCCGGCACGCTTACTTGCGCCCCAGCCCGCCAGGCGAGTGAGCCACAGTTTCGGCAGAAGGTATTGAAGCGAAAGTTTGATGTCGTTTAGCAAGGTAGCCTCCAGGCTAAGTATTTTGCCAGTCCTGGCCCGTTCCGCGCGCGGCGGAGCGGGCATCGCAGAAAAAAAGGGGCGATTTTAGCGACGCCCAGCTTAATTGTCAGTCGTCGGTTTCAGAAAAGCTTTTACGCGTTTTTACCTGCGCCATACTTTCCAGAATACGGTGATAGTTGTCGAAACGGCTTTCAGCGATTTCGCCGCGCTCCACCGCCGCGCGAATGGCGCAACCTGGATCGTTATCGTGGCGGCAATCGCGGTATTTGCAAGTGCCTAAATAGTCGTGAAATTCGACAAAACCGTGGGTGATTTGTTCCGGCTCAAGGTGCCAGAGACCGAATTCGCGCACGCCTGGGGAGTCAATCACATCGCCGCCGTGCGGGAAGTGATAAAGGCGGGCTGCCGTCGTGGTGTGTTGGCCGAGGCCGGAGACGTCCGAGACATCGTTAGTGAGGATTTCATCCTCTTTGAGCCCCAGCAGGGCGTTCAGCAGACTCGATTTGCCAACGCCGGACTGGCCGGCGAAAATGCTGATGCGGCCGATAAGCGCCTGCTCCAGCGCTTCCAGCCCGCGCTCAGCATGGCTTGAGACCAGCAGCACGCGATAACCAATGCCGCGGTAGATATCCATCTGTTCATTAACAAAATTCATGCCTTCTTCATCCAGCAGATCGATTTTGTTAAGCACGATAAGGGGTTCAATCTCCAGGGTTTCGCAAGCCACCAGGTAGCGGTCGATAATGTTCAGCGACAGCTCCGGTAAAATGGCGGAGACGATGACTATCTGGTCGATATTGGCGGCGACGGGCTTCACGCCATCGTAATAATCCGGGCGCGTCAGTACCGAGGTGCGCTCATGCACCGCTTCCACGATGCCGTTGATGGTCACCCCTTCGGTGGCTTCTTTCGCCGGGCGCCACACCACGCGATCGCCTGTTACCAGCGAACGGATAGTGCGGCGGATGTTGCAGCGGTGCACGGCGCCGTCTGCCGACTCCACGTCCGCATGCATGCCAAACCGGCTGATGACCGTGCCTTCGCGCGGCTCGCCAAACAGGTTGTCATCGTAATCGGCCTTTTCCGTCGACTGCTTAAGTCGACGCTGATGATTGGCCTTTACGCGGCGCTGCTGACCTTTGGAGAGTTTATTTTTACTCAATCGCCCTGGCTCCTGGTCGCCCGTGATGGGCAAAACCTCTATGATACACGCTATTTTATACGAATTAACTGAGAGTCACCGTGGGGTGACGCGAGAAGGGTGGAAAATAGCATGAGTGGAAATGAAAACAATCTGATTTGGATCGATCTGGAGATGACCGGGCTCGATCCGGAGCGCGATCGCATTATCGAAATCGCCACCCTGGTGACCGACGTGGATTTAAATATTCTGGCGCAGGGTCCGGTGATTGCGGTGCATCAGTCAGACGAACAGCTGGCGCTGATGGACGACTGGAACGTGCGCACCCATACCGCCAGCGGCCTGGTTGATCGTGTAAAGGCGAGCGCGATGGGCGATCGCGAAGCGGAGCTGGCGACTATCGCCTTTCTGAAAGAGTGGGTGCCGGCAGGCAAATCCCCTATCTGCGGCAACAGTATCGGCCAGGACCGCCGCTTCCTGTTTAAATACATGCCGGAACTGGAAGCCTATTTCCATTACCGTTATCTGGACGTCAGCACGGTGAAAGAACTGGCGCGCCGCTGGAAGCCGGCCATTCTCGACGGCTTTAAGAAGCAGAACACGCACCAGGCGCTGGATGATATCCGTGAATCGGTCGCGGAACTCGCTTACTACCGCGAACATTTTATCAAGCTGTGACCGGGGGAGGGGTTTTACCCCTCTCTTGCCGATAAAATCACCGCTCTGGCGAATTAATCGGCATTCAAACAAAAAACGCGAAAAAATTCGTTTAAGGGGTTGCGGCGAAAATCATTTCTCGTATAATGCGCCTCCCGTGACGACACAGAAATGTGAAACACGCAGAGCGGGAATAGCTCAGTTGGTAGAGCACGACCTTGCCAAGGTCGGGGTCGCGAGTTCGAGTCTCGTTTCCCGCTCCAAAATTTGAAACGCCGAAAGGCAGCACCATCCTAATCACAGGATTTCAGGTTGCAACAAGGCGGCAACGGAACGAATCCGCAGAAGCTTACACGAGTAGGTGACTGTGGCGAGTGAAGAAAGCCAACGCCGTGGCAGCATGAAAGACAAAAGATTAAGCGGGAATAGCTCAGTTGGTAGAGCACGACCTTGCCAAGGTCGGGGTCGCGAGTTCGAGTCTCGTTTCCCGCTCCAAAATTTGAAATGCCGAAAGGCAGCACCATCCTAATCACAGGATTTCAGGTTGCAACAAGGCGGCAACGGAACGAATCCGCAGAAGCTTACACGAGTAGGTGACTGTGGCGAGTGAAGAAAGCCAACGCCGTGGCAGCATGAAAAACGAAGATTAAGCGGGAATAGCTCAGTTGGTAGAGCACGACCTTGCCAAGGTCGGGGTCGCGAGTTCGAGTCTCGTTTCCCGCTCCAAATTTCTCCAGAACGTATAAATTATCCACAGCGACAAAGCGCGCTGGGGCTGATGTTTTTTACTTCCATCAAAACTTTCTGAACAGACTTATCCACAGTCGGGATCCGCTTCACAGCCTGCAAAGCGCGTTAATTTTATTTACAGCTTTTATATAAGTTGCTGTTAACACGAGACTTAATAAGATTTCAAAATATTAATACGCGCCGCTGATTACTTTTTGTGCGTTGAATGGCAAAGCATTTTTAAATTTATGCACAGGCTGTGGAAAGCTCAGGCGTCTCTCGGCAGGCCCTTTTCAACCACCCTTACCAGCCGTTGTTTCTGTGGCAACTGCACCTCGATAACATGGGCATTCCGTCTGGCTATTTGTTGCGCAATCGCCCATTCAATGTGTTCATCGAGAAGTGGGTGCTCACCTTTTCTTTTTTCCAGCGCCTGCAGGTTCGCTTCATCCCAGGGAGCATTACCTAGCGCGACGGCGATATTTCGCAGCCAGCGCAGGTGCCCGATACGGCGAATCGCCGATCCTTCCGTCACCTTCAGAAAATGCGCCTCGCTCCAGCCAAAGAGTTCTACCAGCTTCGGCGCATGCAGCGCCTGGCGGGGAGTGAAATCCTCTTCATCCGTGAGCTGCGAGAAACGGTTCCATGGGCAGATAAGCTGGCAATCGTCGCAGCCGTAGATACGGTTGCCGATAAGCGGACGAAACGCTTCAGGGATAGCGCCTTCCAGTTCAATAGTGAGATAAGAGATACAGCGGCGTGCGTCCACCGTATAAGGCTCGACAATGGCGCCGGTGGGGCAGATGGTCATACAGGCTACGCATTTGCCGCACCCCTCCTCGACTGGTTTATCCACAGGCAACGGCAGATCGATCAGCAATTCGCCCAAAAAGAAAAACGAGCCTGCATCGCGACTGAGGATAAGTGAATGCTTACCCGTCCAGCCCAGTCCCGCTTTTTCCGCCAGCGGCCTTTCCAGCAGCGGCGCGGAATCGACAAAAGGTCTAAAATTCAGCGACGCGCACTGCTGCTGAATGCGCTCGCCGAGCTTTTTGAGCCGGTTACGCAGCAGCTTATGGTAATCGCGGCCCAGCGCATAGCGGCTTACATAGCCGAGCGAGGGATCTTTCAGCGTGCGGGCGAAAGCGGCGTTGGCGGGCAGATAGTTCATCCGTACGCTGATCACCCGCAGCGTGCCGGGTAAGAGTTCATGCGGGCGGGCGCGCATCATGCCATGACGCGCCATCCATTCCATCTCGCCGTGATACTGTTTATCGAGCCACGCCTGCAACGCGCCCTCGCTGGCGCTCAGGTCGGTATCGGTAATACCAACCTGCTGAAAACCCAGCTCCGCGCCCCATTGTTTAATATCGCGCGCTAACTGGTTGAGATCGAGGGGAGCAGACATGACGGACCATCAGATGAAGAAAAACGGCCGTAGTATACCACACTCTGTCTGGCCCGCAGACTGGCTGCGGGCAGCAGAAAAAGAGGCGGCGGACAGTCTTGGCCTCACGCTCTTCGAGCTGATGCAGCGTGCGGGCGAGGCCGCTTTTCATATCGCCCACGATTATTATCCTGAAAGCGAGCACTGGCTGGTGCTGTGCGGTCACGGCAACAACGGCGGCGATGGCTATGTCGTGGCGCGACTGGCGCAGGCGGCGGGCATTCGCGTCACGTTGCTGGCGCAGGAGAGCGAAGCGCCATTACCCGACGAGGCTACCGCCGCGCGTGAAGCCTGGCTTAATGCCGGAGGAATGATTCATTCGCCGCAAACGGCCTGGCCGGACGGCGTGACGCTTATCATCGACGCTCTGCTCGGGACTGGCCTGAAAAGCGCGCCCCGGGAGCCTGTCGCCGGTCTGATTGATAAAGCGAATCGCCATCCGGCCCCTGTGGTGGCGCTCGATATTCCTTCCGGCCTGCTGGCGGAAACCGGCGCCACGCCGGGCGCGGTGATTAACGCGGCGCATACGGTCACCTTTATCGCGCTCAAGCCGGGGTTGCTCACCGGCAAAGCGCGGGATGTGGTGGGCGTTCTGCATCATCACGCGCTGGGGCTGGAGCCGTGGCTTGCGGGCCAGCAGGCGCCCATTGCCCGCTATGACGCCTCGCAGCTTGGCGAGTGGCTCAGGCCGCGGCGCCCGACCAGCCATAAGGGCGATAACGGCAAGCTGGTGATAGTAGGCGGCGATCACGGCACGGCCGGCGCGATTCGTATGGCGGGCGAAGCGGCGTTAAGGGCGGGCGCAGGGCTGGTGCGAGTACTTACTCGCATAGAGAATATCGCGCCGCTGTTGACCGCTCGTCCGGAGCTGATGGTGCATGAACTCACGCCGCAGTCGCTTAGCGAAAGCCTTGAATGGGCCGATGTGGTGGTGGTTGGGCCGGGGCTTGGTCAGCAGGCATGGGGCAAGCAGGCGCTGCAAAAGGTAGAGAACTTTACCGGCCCGATGCTGTGGGACGCCGACGCGCTCAACCTGCTGGCAATCCATCCCGATAAACGTCACAATCGCATCCTTACGCCGCACCCCGGCGAAGCCGCAAGATTGCTGAATGTTTCCGTGTCAGAAGTTGAAAGTGATCGCTTACTTTCTGCCGATCGTCTGGTAAAACGGTATGGCGGTTGCGTCGTGCTGAAAGGTGCGGGCACCCTTGTTGCCAGCAACGACGCGGGGCCGGGCATTATTGATGCTGGCAACGCTGGTATGGGCAGCGGCGGTATGGGAGATGTGCTGAGCGGAATTATCGGCGGCTTGCTGGCGCAAAAGCTCTCCCCGTATGATGCAGCCTGCGCCGGTTGCGTGGCGCACGGCGTGGCGGCGGACCTCCTCGCCAGCCGTTACGGCGCTCGCGGCATGCTGGCGACCGATCTGCTTTCAGTGCTTCACCGTTTTGTTAACCCGGATGTGAATTGACGTAAACCATGATTAATCGTGTTATTCCTCTACCCGATGAGCAGGCGACGCTCGCTCTCGGCGCGCGTGTGGCGCAGGCCTGCGAAGGCGCGACCGTCATTTATCTTTATGGCGACCTGGGCGCGGGTAAAACCACCTTTAGCCGTGGTTTTTTGCAGACGTTAGGCCATAACGGCAACGTGAAAAGCCCCACCTACACGCTGGTGGAGCCCTACGCGCTGGAGACGCTGACGGTTTACCATTTCGACCTCTATCGTCTGGCGGATCCAGAGGAGCTGGAGTTTATGGGGATTCGCGACTACTTCGCCAATGACGCTATTTGTCTGGTGGAGTGGCCGCAGCAGGGGGCGGGCGTCTTGCCCGACCCGGATGTCGAAATTCACTTATCGTATCAGGCGCAGGGGCGCGAAGCGCTCGTCAAAGCCGTTTCCCCATCAGGCAATTCGTTACTGGCGCGCTTAGCCAAATAACCAGGATGACGGGATGATGACTCGCGTAAAAGGTTGGTTAATAGCGGCACTGCTGGCGCTGAGCGCTCAGGCCGGGGCGGCGGTGTTGTCCGATATTCAGGTATCCAATGGCGATGACCAGGCCCGGATCACCCTGAGCTTTATGGGCGACCCGGAATACGCCTTTTCGCAGCAGGATAAACGCAGCGTAGCGCTGGATATTCAGCAAACCGGCGTTATTCAGGGGTTGCCGCTGATTTTTAGCGGCAGCAATCTGGTGAAAAGCATTCGTTCCGGTCAGCCGAAAGACAATCAGTCGCTGCGGCTGGTGGTCGACCTGACGAAGAACGGCAAAACCCGCGCGGTGAAGCAGCAAAACGGCGCCAGCTATACGGTTGTCTTTACCATTAACGCCGATGCGCCGCCGCCGCCCGTTGTGGCGAAGCGTGCAGCCCCGCCTGCGCCGCGTTCGTCAACTCCCGCCAGTAACCCGTTTCGTAATGAAAACGACCGCGTGACCAGCGTTGTCGGCAGCAATAGCGCAACGCGTCCGGCGCGCAGCCATACAACCGTGTCTTCTGATCAGGTCATTGTCGCGATTGACGCCGGCCACGGCGGGCAGGATCCGGGCGCTATTGGTCCTGGCGGCGTACGTGAGAAAAACGTCACCATCGCCGTCGCCCGTAAGCTGCGCGCGCTGCTTAATGACGACCCGATGTTTAAGGGCGTGCTGACTCGCGACGGCGACTATTTTATCTCGGTGATGGGCCGCTCCGATGTGGCTCGCCAGCAGAACGCTAACTTACTGGTTTCTATTCATGCCGACGCCGCGCCAAACCGCGAAGCGACGGGCGCTTCGGTCTGGGTGCTGTCAAACCGTCGCGCCAACAGCGAAATGGCGGGCTGGCTTGAGCAGCACGAGAAACAGTCGGAACTGCTCGGCGGCGCAGGGGACGTGCTTGCAAACAGCCAGGCGGACCCCTATTTAAGTCAGGCGGTGCTGGATTTGCAGTTCGGTCATTCCCAGCGCGTCGGGTATGATGTCGCCACCAGCGTATTGAGCCAGTTGCAAAGAGTAGGCGACTTGCATAAACGCCGTCCGGAGCATGCGAGCCTTGGCGTATTGCGCTCGCCGGATATTCCTTCTCTGCTGGTGGAAACCGGGTTTATCAGCAACAGCGGTGAAGAAAAACTGCTGGCGAGCAGCGACTATCAGGAACAGCTTGCCGAGGCCATTTATAAAGGTCTGCGTAATTACTTCCTCGCGCACCCGTTACAATCCGCGCCGAAAAATGGCGGCGGCTCGGGCCAGACCGCCCGCGCTACCAATGACGCTGTTAATCAGATCGCGGTAACCAATTAAGGAGATTTCATGCCGATTCAGGTTCTGCCGCCGCAGCTCGCGAACCAAATCGCCGCCGGCGAGGTGGTGGAACGTCCTGCATCGGTAGTGAAAGAGCTGGTTGAAAACAGCCTCGACGCGGGGGCGACCCGCATCGATATTGATATCGAACGCGGCGGCGCGAAGCTTATCCGCATTCGCGATAACGGCTGCGGCATAGGCAAAGCGGAGTTAGCGCTGGCGCTGGCGCGTCACGCCACCAGCAAAATCGCCACGCTTGACGACCTGGAGGCGATTATCAGCCTCGGTTTTCGCGGCGAAGCGCTGGCCAGTATCAGTTCCGTCTCGCGTCTGACGCTCACCTCCCGTACCGCCGATCAGCAAGAAGCGTGGCAGGCGTATGCGGAAGGGCGCGATATGGAAGTGACCGTTAAACCGGCGGCGCATCCGGTCGGCACCACCCTTGAGGTGTTAGATCTTTTCTACAACACGCCGGCGCGGCGGAAATTCATGCGCACCGAGAAAACCGAATTCGGCCATATTGACGAGGTGGTGCGGCGCATCGCGCTGGCGCGCTTTGACGTCACCATTAACCTCAACCATAACGGCAAGATGGTGCGTCAGTATCGCGCCGTGCAGCCAAATGCGCCGCGCGAGCGTCGCCTGGGCGCTATCTGCGGCACCGCATTTCTCGAACAAGCGCTGGCGATTGACTGGCAGCATGGCGACCTGGCCCTTCGCGGCTGGGTGGCGGAGCCAAAAGGCACCACGGCGGCGCTGGCGGAGATTCAGTACTGTTATGTCAATGGCCGCATGATGCGCGACCGGCTGATTAACCACGCCATCCGGCAGGCCTGTGAAGACAAGCTCGGCGCTAATCAACAGCCCGCCTACGTACTCTATCTGGAAATCGATCCGCACCAGGTGGATGTGAACGTACACCCGGCCAAGCACGAGGTGCGTTTTCATCAGTCACGGCTGGTGCACGACTTCATCTACCAGGGCGTACTGAGCGCGCTACAGGCGCAGCAGTCCAGCTCGCTGCCGCTGGAAACACCGCAGACGCCGCGCTGGCAGCCGGAAAACCGCATAGCTGCAGGAAAGAATCACTTTGCCGAACCGGCTGCGGCGAAAGAGCGCCCCGCGCCTGACTACTCTTCGCCTTCGGCAACCTCAGGCTCCACGCCTGCGCGGGTCTCGGGCGGAAGCGGCGGCGGGGCGGCGGCCAAAGGCGGCGGCGCCAGCTGGCCGCACGCGACGCCGGGTTATCAGAAACAGCAGGGCGAGGTTTATCGCCAACTGCTGGAAACGCCTCAGGCAACCCGGACGCCTTCCGTGGCGAAAACGCCTGCGCCCGCGATGACGCAGCCTGCGCTGGAAGGCCACGCTCAAAGCTTCGGGCGTGTGCTGACCATTGTGCATAACAACCTCGCGTTACTGGAGCGCGAAGGACGGCTTATGCTGTTGGCGCTGGAGGTGGCGGAACGTTGGCTAAAACAGGCGCAGCTGTTGCCGGGCGAAGAAAAACCCTGCGCTCAGCCGCTGCTTATCCCGGTGCGCTTTAAAGTGTCTCCCGAAGAGCGTGAAACCCTTGTCAGCGCTAAGCCTTTTCTTGCCGGAATGGGCATGGAGTTGGTCAGCGATGCGCAATATGTGACGATTCGGGCGGTGCCTTTACCCTTGCGCCAACAAAATTTACAAATCTTGATGCCTGAACTGATAGGCTACCTGGCGCAGCAGAGTCAGATTGACGCGGCGGCTATCGCGCTGTGGCTGGCCCGCCATCTGGCGAGCGAGCACGAACAGTGGAGCGTGGCGCAGGCTATTGCGCTGCTCGCCGATGTCGAACGGCTCTGCCCGCAACTGGTGAAGTCACCGCCTGGTGGTTTATTACAACCTGTGGATTTACAACCGGCGATGAATGCCCTGAAACATGACTGAAGTAAGCAAGGCTGGCCTGCCGAAGGCTATTTTTTTAATGGGGCCGACGGCCTCTGGCAAAACCGCGCTGGCGATTAATTTACGCAAAACGCTGCCGGTAGAGTTGATTAGCGTCGACTCCGCCCTGATTTATAAAGGGATGGATATCGGCACCGCCAAGCCCAGCGCGCAAGAGTTGGCCGAAGCGCCGCATCGCCTGCTCGATATCCTGGATCCGGCGCAGGCGTATTCAGCGGCGGATTTTCGCCGCGACGCGCTAAAGGAGATGGCGGCTATCACCGCAGCAGGGCGCATACCGCTGCTGGTAGGCGGCACCATGCTTTACTTCAAAGCGTTACTGGAAGGGCTTTCTCCCTTGCCGTCGGCGGATCCGGCGATAAGGGCGCGGATTGAACAACAGGCAGCAGAGCAGGGGTGGGAAACGCTGCATCGCCAGCTCCAGGAGATCGATCCTGTGGCGGCGTCACGTATTCATCCCAACGACCCGCAAAGACTTTCCCGGGCACTGGAAGTTTTTTTCATTTCGGGTAAAACTTTAACGGAACTGACGCAAACGTCAGGAGAAGCTCTGCCGTATCAGGTGCACCAGTTCGCCATCGCCCCGGCGAGCCGTGAACTGCTCCATCAGCGAATTGAGCAGCGTTTTCACCAGATGTTGGCTTCAGGTTTTGAAGCAGAAGTAAGGGCGCTTTTCGCCCGTGGAGATTTGCATACGGACTTGCCTTCCATTCGTTGCGTAGGCTATCGCCAGATGTGGTCTTATCTGTCAGGCGAGATCCCATTCGACGACATGGTTTATCGAGGTATTTGCGCCACGAGACAATTGGCAAAGCGCCAGATTACCTGGCTGCGCGGCTGGGAAGACGTTCACTGGCTTGACAGTGAAGCGCCTGAACAAGCGCGTAAAGAAGTATTACAGGTTGTTGGTGCGAAGCACTGATGAATGTGTACAATTGAATTGGTATCGTGCGCAAAATTTTATGTATTTTCAGAGCCCATGGGCTCATGAGTATAAACAACAAGCATATAAGGAAAAGATAGAATGGCTAAGGGGCAATCTTTACAAGATCCGTTCCTCAACGCACTGCGTCGGGAACGTGTTCCAGTTTCTATTTATTTGGTGAATGGTATTAAGCTGCAAGGTCAAATCGAATCTTTCGACCAGTTCGTGATTCTGTTGAAAAACACAGTCAGCCAGATGGTCTACAAGCACGCGATTTCTACTGTGGTGCCTTCTCGTCCGGTGTCTCATCACAGTAACAGCGCGGGTGGCGGTTCCAGCAACTATCACCACAGCAACAACGCGCAAACTTCTGCGCCGCAGCAAGACAGCGAAGACGCCGAATAAAGTCGATGGCTGTTGTTCCATGTCGGGGGACCAGGTCATCTGTGTTCCCCGCTGGTCTTTTAAGAGGGTTTACGCTTGTTTGACCGTTATGATGCCGGTGAGCAGGCGGTGCTGGTACACATCTACTTTACGCAAGACAAAGATATGGAAGACCTCCAGGAGTTTGAATCTCTGGTCTCTTCCGCCGGTGTCGAAGCATTACAGGTGATTACCGGTAGCCGTAAAGCTCCGCACCCAAAATATTATGTCGGTGAAGGTAAAGCAGTCGAAATCGCCGAGGCAGTGAAAGCCACTGGGGCGTCTGTCGTGCTGTTCGATCATGCGTTGACCCCCGCTCAGGAGCGCAACCTTGAGCGCCTGTGCGAGTGCCGTGTTATCGACCGCACCGGACTGATTTTAGATATTTTCGCCCAGCGTGCACGCACCCATGAAGGTAAGCTGCAGGTTGAGCTGGCGCAGTTGCGCCATCTGGCGACGCGTCTGGTACGCGGCTGGACTCACCTTGAACGCCAGAAAGGCGGTATCGGCCTGCGGGGCCCGGGTGAAACCCAGTTGGAAACCGACCGCCGTTTGCTGCGCAACCGAATCAGCCAAATCCTGTCGCGCCTCGAACGCGTTGAAAAACAGCGAGAGCAGGGACGTCGGTCGCGCGCGAAAGCTGATATTCCAACCGTTTCGCTGGTGGGCTACACCAACGCCGGTAAATCCACTCTTTTTAACCAGATAACCGAAGCCGACGTCTATGCGGCTAACCAGCTGTTCGCTACGCTGGACCCAACGCTGCGCCGCATTGACGTGCCGGACGTTGGCGAAACGGTGCTGGCGGACACGGTAGGCTTTATCCGCCATCTGCCGCACGATCTGGTGGCGGCGTTTAAAGCTACGTTGCAGGAGACGCGTCAGGCGACGCTGCTGTTGCATGTGGTGGATGCCGCTGACCTGCGTATGCGGGAGAACATAGATGCGGTGAATACCGTGCTGGAAGAGATCGAGGCCAATGAGATCCCGACTCTGCTGGTAATGAACAAAATCGATATGCTTGAGGAATTCGAACCGCGTATCGATCGTAATGATGAGAATCTGCCCATACGCGTCTGGCTTTCCGCCCAGACGGGTGAAGGCGTACCACTGCTTTTCCAGGCCCTGACGGAGCGCCTGTCCGGTGAGATAGCGCAGCATTCGCTGCATTTACCTCCCGATGAGGCGGGCCGTTTGAGGAGCCGTTTTTATCAGCTTCAGGCGATAGAAAAAGAGTGGGTAGAGGAGGACGGTAGTGTCGGGATGCAGGTGCGCATGCCGGTGGTGGACTGGCGTCGCCTCTGTAAGCAGGAACCGGCATTGGTTGACTATGTTGTCTAACCGGCCGCTGTAAGCCTGAAGACCTTTCCCCTCTGGGGGATCTCACCGCATAACAAATATGGAGCACAAACATGGCGTGGAATCAGCCCGGTAATAACGGACAAGACCGCGACCCGTGGGGAAGCAGCAAGCCTGGCGGCAACTCTGGGGGTAACAAAGGCGGTCGCGATCAGGGACCGCCCGATCTGGACGATATCTTCCGTAAGTTAAGCAAGAAGCTTGGGGGTTTCGGTGGCGGTAAAGGAACCGGCGGCGCCACTCAGGGCCCTCGCGGCCGCATGGGAGGCCGCGTAGTAGGTATTGTCGCGGCGGCAGTCGTGATTATCTGGGCCGCAAGCGGGTTCTACACCATTAAAGAAGCCGAACGCGGCGTGGTGACCCGCTTTGGCAAATTCAGTCACCTGGTCGAGCCGGGCCTGAACTGGAAACCCACCTTTATTGATGACGTTGTCGCCGTGAACGTGGAAGCCGTTCGTGAACTGGCGGCTTCCGGCATCATGCTGACCTCTGACGAAAACGTCGTGCGCGTTGAAATGAACGTGCAGTATCGCGTCACCGATCCGCAGCGTTATCTGTTTAGCGTCACCAGCGCCGACGACAGCCTGCGTCAGGCGACCGACAGCGCCCTGCGCGGCGTTATCGGCAAGTACACCATGGACCGCATCCTCACCGAAGGCCGTACCGTTATTCGTAGCGATACCCAGCGTGAACTGGAAGAGACCATCCGTCCTTACAACATGGGCATCACCCTGCTGGACGTGAACTTCCAGGCGGCGCGTCCGCCGGAAGAGGTGAAGGCGGCCTTTGACGACGCTATCGCCGCCCGTGAAAACGAGCAGCAATATATTCGCGAGGCGGAAGCGTATACCAACGAAGTACAGCCGCGCGCTAACGGTCAGGCGCAGCGCACGCTGGAAGAGGCGCGCGCTTACCGTACGCAAACTATCCTGGAAGCGCAGGGTGAGGTGGCTCGCTTTGCGAAAATCCTGCCGGAATATAAAGCCGCGCCGGAAATTACCCGCGAGCGACTGTATATCGAAACGATGGAGCGCGTGCTTAGCCATACCCGTAAAGTGTTGGTCAACGATAAGGGCGGCAACCTGATGGTGCTTCCGCTCGATCAGATGCTTAAAGGCGGCGGTTCGGCTCCGGCTTCCACAAGCGACAGCCCGAACTCTCTGCTGCGTTTACCGCCTGCCGCAGGCAGCAACAGCAACGCCACCACGACGCCTTCCGGCAGCGCTGGCGATATTATGGACCAGCGCCGCGCCAACGCGCAGCGTAATGACTTCCAGCGCCAGGGGGGTGAATAACGATGCGTAAGTCAGTTATTGCAATCATCATTATCGTGCTGGTGGTTCTCTACACCTCGATTTTCGTGGTGAAAGAGGGCGAGCGCGGCATCACTTTGCGTTTTGGCAAAGTGTTGCGTGACAACGAAAACAAACCGCTGGTTTTCGAGCCGGGTCTGCATTTTAAGATGCCGTTTATCGAGTCGGTGAAGACGCTGGACGCCCGTATCCAGACCATGGATAACCAGGCTGACCGCTTCGTAACCAAAGAGAAAAAAGACCTGATCGTTGACTCTTATATCAAGTGGCGCATCAGCGACTTTAGCCGCTACTACCTGGCGACAGGCGGTGGCGACGTCTCTCAGGCCGAAGTGCTGCTCAAGCGTAAGTTTTCAGACCGTTTACGTTCTGAAATTGGCCGTCTTGATGTAAAAGACATCGTAACTGACTCCCGCGGTCGTCTGACCCTGGAAGTGCGCGACGCGCTGAACTCCGGTTCGGCGGGCACCGAGGATGAAGTGGCCACGCCGGCTGCGGATGATGCGATTGCCAAAGCCGCAGAGCGCGTTCAGGCGGAAACCAACGGTAAAGTGCCGGTTATCAACCCGAACAGCATGGCGGCATTGGGTATTGAAGTGGTGGACGTGCGCATCAAGCAGATCAACCTGCCTGCGGAAGTCTCCGAAGCTATCTTCAACCGTATGCGCGCCGAGCGTGAAGCCGTCGCCCGTCGTCACCGTTCACAGGGCCAGGAAGAGGCGGAAAAACTGCGCGCGGCGGCGGATTATGAAGTGACCCGCACGCTGGCGGAAGCCGAACGCCAGGCGCGTATTTTGCGCGGTGAAGGCGATGCCGAAGCGGCGAAACTGTTCGCGGACGCGTTCAGCCAGGACCCGGATTTCTATGCCTTTATCCGTAGCCTGCGCGCGTACGAAAACAGCTTCCAGAGCAATCAGGATGTCATGGTGCTGAGCCCGGACAGCGATTTCTTCCGCTACATGAAGACGCCAGCCAACAGTACGCGTTAATATCGCCATTGTCAGACAAGAGCCGGTTTCGACCGGCTCTTTTTTTATCATAAGACAGGAGCAGAAAAGGGAATCATGAATACCACTATTATCCTGGCGCTCGCGTTGGTACTGGTGCTCGAGGGGCTGGGTCCGATGCTTTTTCCGCGTATCTGGCGGCGCATGATCCTCGGAATGGCGCAATTGCCGGATACATTGTTGCGGCGCTTTGGCGGCGGTCTTGTGGTTGCGGGCGTAGTCATCTACTACATGTTGACGAAAACGATTAACTGAGTAAATTTCAGGCGCTATCGCCTGAATTTGTATACAAAAAGTGCTGATCATCCTGAAAGCTGGTGTTAGAATCCATTTTTAAGCAAACGGTGATTTTGAAAAATGGGTAACAACGTCGTCGTACTGGGCACCCAATGGGGTGACGAAGGCAAAGGAAAGATCGTCGATCTTCTGACTGAACGCGCTAAATATGTGGTTCGCTACCAGGGTGGCCACAACGCTGGCCATACTCTCGTAATCAACGGTGAAAAAACCGTTCTCCATCTTATTCCTTCAGGCATTCTTCGCGATAACGTCACCAGCATCATCGGCAACGGTGTCGTGCTCTCTCCGGCCGCGCTGATGAAAGAGATGAAAGAACTCGAAGACCGCGGTATCCCGGTTCGCGAGCGTCTGCTTATCTCCGAAGCTTGCCCGCTTATCCTCGACTACCACGTGGCGCTCGACGTAGCGCGTGAAAAAGCGCGCGGCGCCAAAGCTATCGGTACTACCGGTCGCGGCATCGGCCCGGCTTACGAGGATAAAGTTGCGCGTCGCGGCCTGCGCGTCGGCGACCTGTTTGACAAAGCCACCTTCGCTGACAAGCTGAAAGAAGTGATGGAATACCATAACTTCCAGCTGGTTAACTTCTACAAAATGGAAGCGGTTGACTACCAGAAAGTGCTGGATGACGTTATGGCTATCGCCGACATCCTGACTTCCATGGTGGTGGACGTTTCCGATCTGCTGGATCAGGCGCGCAAGCGCGGCGACTTCATCATGTTCGAAGGCGCCCAGGGCACGCTGCTGGATATCGACCACGGCACCTACCCGTACGTGACCTCTTCTAACACCACCGCAGGCGGCGTGGCGACAGGTTCCGGCATCGGCCCGCGCTACGTTGACTACGTACTCGGCATCATCAAAGCGTACTCCACCCGCGTGGGCGCCGGTCCGTTCCCGACCGAGTTGTTCGACGACATCGGCGAGTTCCTGTGCAAGAAGGGCAACGAGTTCGGCGCCACCACCGGCCGTCGTCGTCGCACCGGCTGGCTGGATGCGGTAGCCGTACGCCGCGCGGTGCAGATCAACTCCCTTTCCGGCTTCTGCCTGACCAAGCTGGACGTGCTGGACGGTCTGGAAGAGGTGAAAATCTGCGTCGCTTACCGTATGCCGGATGGCCGTGAAGTCACCACTACCCCGATGGCGGCGGATGACTGGGAAGGTATCGAGCCGATTTACGAAACGATGCCGGGCTGGTCTGAGTCTACTTTCGGCGTCAAAGAGCGTAGCGGCCTGCCGCAGGCGGCACTGAACTACATCAAACGTATTGAAGAAGTGACTGGCGTGCCGATCGACATCATTTCTACCGGTCCGGATCGCACCGAGACCATGATTCTGCGCGATCCGTTCGACGCATAATTGTCTAAGGGCGCGCCAGACGCGCCCTTTTTACACCCTTTTTACCCGCCTTTTTCAAATAAATTAGCGGCCTTATCGCTGGCTGGTTTATCATCAATGTATCTCGCCACATGGCGATCCGCGTTTTTTCCTGCCCTGTTCTGAGGTTGATGTGCAGTTAACGAGTTTTACCGATTTCGGATTGCGTGCTTTGATTTATATGGCATCGCTGCCTGAAGGACGCATGACCAGTATTTCGGAAGTGACGGCTGTCTACGGCGTATCCCGTAATCACATGGTCAAAATCATTAATCAGCTGAGCCGCGCAGGCTATGTCGCTGCCATACGTGGGAAAAACGGCGGCATTCGCCTGGGCAAGCCGGCTTCGCAAGTTCGCATTGGCGACGTGGTGCGCGAGCTGGAGCCGCTGTCCGTTGTGAACTGCAGCAGCGCGTTTTGCCACATCACTCCCGCCTGCCGCCTGAAACAGGCGCTGAACAAGGCGGTGGAGAGTTTCCTTCAGGAACTGGATAACTACACGCTGGCCGATTTAGTGGAAGAAAACCAGCCGCTCTACAAATTACTGCTGGTGGAATAATCATTGCGCCGCAGCTGACAACGGAGGAACCGCAATGTCACAAGATCCTTTTCAGGAACGAGAAGCCGAAAAATACGAAAACCCGATCCCAAGCCGGGAGTTTATTCTCGAACATTTAACGAAACGGGAAAAGCCGGCAAATCGTGAAGAGATTGCTCAGGAACTGAACATTGAAGGCGAAGAGCAGCAGGAAGCGCTGCGTCGTCGCCTGCGCGCCATGGAGCGCGACGGTCAGTTAGTCTTTACCCGCCGCCAATGCTACGCGCTGCCGGAACGCCTTGACCTGTTGAAAGGCACCGTTATCGGTCACCGCGACGGCTACGGCTTCCTGCGTGTGGAAGGGCGTAAAGACGATCTCTATCTCTCATCAGAACAGATGAAAACCTGCATCCACGGCGATGTGGTGCTGGCGCAGCCGCTTGGCGCCGATCGCAAAGGCCGCCGCGAAGCGCGCATCGTTCGCGTATTGGTGCCGAAAACCAGCCAGATCGTCGGACGCTACTTTACCGACGCGGGCGTAGGGTTCGTGGTGCCGGACGACAGCCGCCTGAGCTTCGATATCCTTATTCCGCCTGAAGAGATTATGGGTGCGCGCATGGGCTTTGTCGTCGTGGTCGAACTGACCCAGCGCCCAACGCGCCGCACCAAGGCGGTAGGTAAAATCGTGGAGGTGCTGGGCGACAACATGGGCACCGGCATGGCGGTCGATATGGCGCTGCGCACCCATGAAATTCCTTATGTCTGGCCAAAAGAAGTAGAGCAACAGATAGCCGGGCTGAAAGAAGAGGTGCCGGAAGAGGCGAAGGCGGGGCGCGTGGATCTGCGTCAGCTGCCGCTGGTGACCATTGACGGCGAAGACGCCCGCGACTTTGATGACGCCGTTTACTGTGAGAAAAAACGCGGCGGCGGCTGGCGCCTGTGGGTCGCTATCGCCGATGTCAGCTATTACGTGCGTCCCTATACGCCGCTTGATAAAGAAGCGCGTAACCGCGGCACCTCGGTTTACTTCCCTTCGCAGGTGGTGCCGATGCTGCCGGAAGTGCTTTCTAACGGCCTTTGCTCCCTTAACCCGCAGGTCGACCGCCTGTGTATGGTGTGCGAAATGACGGTCTCCGCCAAAGGGCGTCTGACCGGATATAAATTCTATGAAGCGGTAATGAACTCGCACGCGCGCCTTACTTATACCAAGGTATGGCACATACTGCAGGGCGATCAGGATTTACGCAGCCAGTACCAGCCGCTGGTAAGGCATATCGAAGAACTGCACAACCTCTACAAAGCGCTGGATGAAGCGCGCGACGAGCGCGGCGGCATCTCCTTTGAGAGCGAAGAGGCGAAGTTCATCTTTAACGCTGAACGTCGTATCGAACGTATTGAGCAGACCGAGCGCAACGACGCCCACAAGCTCATTGAAGAATGCATGATCCTGGCGAACATTTCTGCGGCGCGTTTTGTTGAAAAGAACAAAGAGCCGGCGCTGTTCCGTATCCACGATCGCCCGACCAACGACGCCATTACCGCGTTTCGCACGGTGCTGGCGGAGCTTGGCCTTGAACTGCCGGGCGGCAATAAGCCGGAGCCGCGCGATTACGCAGAGCTGCTCGAATCGATCGCCGATCGTCCCGATCATGAAATGCTGCAAACGATGCTGCTGCGTTCCATGAAGCAGGCGATTTACGATCCGGAGAACCGTGGCCACTTCGGCCTGGCGCTGCAATCTTACGCGCACTTTACTTCGCCGATTCGCCGTTATCCCGATTTACTGCTGCACCGTGCGCTGAAATATCTGGTGGCGAAGCAGGAAGGGCACAAAGGCGAGAGCACGGAAACGGGCGGCTGGCACTACAATATGGATGAAATGCTGCAGCTTGGTCAGCACTGCTCCATGGCGGAACGCCGCGCCGACGAAGCGACGCGCGAAGTGGCGGACTGGCTGAAGTGCGACTTTATGCAGGATCACGTCGGCAGCACCTTCTCCGGCGTTATCGCAAGCGTCACCGGCTTTGGCTTCTTTGTGCGCCTGAACGATCTGTTTATCGATGGCCTCGTGCATGTCTCCTCGCTGGATAACGACTATTACCGCTTCGACCAGGTTGGCCAGCGGCTGATTGGCGAGTCCAGCGGCCAGACCTACCGCCTGGGCGACCGGGTTGAAGTGCGTGTAGAAGCGGTCAATATGGATGAGCGCAAGATAGACTTCTCGCTTATTTCCAGCGAGCGTGCGCCGCGTGGTGCGGGGAAAACGGCCCGCGAACGTGAAAAACGGGGCGCGAAAGAGAACAGTAAAGGCGGCAGACGCCGTCAGACTGGAAAGCGGGTCAACTTCGAGCCGGACAGCGCCTTCCGCAAAGGCAAGCCTAAGGCTAAGCGTGACGATCGCGACGAGCCGAAAGGTAAAGCGAAAGGGAAAAAGCCTTCGCCAAAAACCGCTAAAATCGCCGCCGCGACAAAATCGAAGCGTGCAGCGAAGAAAAAGCAGGCTGAGTGACCTTAATCCCTTCCCCGATGGGGAAGGGAAGCAAGTAAAAAAGGCGGTTCGCCGCCCATAATGAGTACTATTCATGAGTGAAATGATTTACGGCATTCATGCCGTTCAGGCCCTTCTGGAACGCGCGCCAGAGCGTTTTCAGGAGGTGTTTATTCTCAAAGGACGTGAAGACAAGCGTCTGCTGCCGCTTATTCATGCGCTTGAAGCGCAGGGCGTGCCGATTCAGGTGGCGAGCCGCCAGTTCCTGGATGAGAAAGCGGACGGCGCGGTGCATCAGGGCATTATCGCCCGCGTGAAGCCGGGCCGTCAGTATCAGGAAAACGATCTGCCGGATCTGATAGCCCAGTTCGAACAACCGTTTTTGTTGATCCTGGATGGCGTTACCGATCCGCATAACCTTGGCGCTTGCCTGCGCAGCGCGGATGCGGCGGGCGTGCACGCGGTGATCGTGCCCAAAGATCGCTCGGCGCAGCTCAACGCGACGGCGAAAAAAGTGGCCTGCGGCGCGGCGGAAAGCGTACCGCTGATTCGCGTTACCAACCTGGCGCGCACCATGCGTCAGTTGCAGGAGGCGAATATCTGGATAGTCGGCACGGCAGGCGAAGCGGATCATACGCTCTACCAGAGCAAAATGACCGGCCCGCTGGCGCTGGTGATGGGCGCGGAAGGGGAAGGCATGCGCCGTCTCACGCGCGAGCACTGCGATGAGCTTATCAGCATCCCGATGGCGGGCAGCGTCTCCTCGCTGAACGTGTCGGTCGCCACGGGCATCTGTCTGTTTGAAGCGGTACGCCAGCGCGGCTAATCGCTCTCCCCGAACCCTAAGCCACTCTCCGCAGTGGCTTTTTTATTGCCTGATATACCAAAAAGGGATCGGTTTCAGCCCATGCGTAGTGTAAAGTTTTGGCAGCAAAATCAGTTACTCTGCGCAGACTGCTACCATAAACATCACAGGCGCAAGGCCTGCTGATTCACTACTTTTAACCGGATCGGGAGAATCGACCGTGCAGACACTCCATGGATTGATAGCGTTTTGCGCTTACTTTTTTATCGGGCTGGTGATGATTAACTGCTTTATGTTTATCTACACCCGCATCACCCCGTACAACGAATGGCAGTTAATTAAAGAGAATAACAGCTCGGCCGCCGCCGCATTTAGCGGAGCGATACTCGGCTATGTTATTCCCCTCGCCAGCGCGGCCATCAACTCAGTGAGCCTGCTGGACTATTTAATTTGGGGGGCGATTGCGCTGGTCGTTCAGCTTATAATCTACGGCGGCGTACGGGTTTATATGCCGAAGCTGAGTAATAAAATCGCGGATGGCAACATTGCCGCCGGCGTATTTATGGGCGCCGCGTCGCTGGCGGGCGGCATTCTCAACGCGGCATGCATGACCTGGTAAACATCAACGGTAATAAAGGGTAAACATGGCGGCATCAAGGAAGAGGCGCAAGAAACGCCGTCTCCCCAGCCCGGTAATGAATTCTGCCGATCTGGATATTTATAAAGGCAATAAAAAACGAAAAGGGCCGAAAGTGTTAACGCTTGCCATTATGGGCGGCGCGGCCTTTTTCGCGATTAAAAGCGGCAACAAAGCCAGCGATAACGATGGCGACGGCTATTTTTATCAGTCTGTCGACGCCTGCGTAGCCGATGATAACCCGCGTGAAGCCTGTACTGCCGCCTGGGATAACGCGAAGGCCGCCTTTGAGCAAGAGGCTTCGCTGCCGCTGACCTGGGCTGCCTGTTATGAACGTTACGAGAGCTGCACTTATGATGCGCCGCGGCGCACGTGGGTGCCGGTCATGGCCGGTTTCCTGCTGGCGAAACGGCAGAAACCAGATGAAGACCAGCAGAGCCATAGCGCTTATTACCATGGCGGCTCGGTCTATTCTTCCCGCCCGGTCTGGCGCAACACATCTGGCGATTACGCCTGGCGCTCCCGTTCAAAATCCAGCGTGAATGGCTACGCGACCCGAAGCGTTAAAACGCTCTCGCGCGGCGGCTTCGGACGCGCTTCCGGCTCCCACAGCAGTTGGGGAGGCTAGATGCTGCGTCATCATGTGCCGGTGCGCCCAGGGCTTGAGCGCATCGCCCGCAGCCACGGCTTCAATTTTCATATTATTGATGACGAGGTCTACTGGGATGAGAGCCGCGCTTACCGCTTTACGCTCAGGCAGATTGAAGATCAGATTGAGAAACCGACCAACGAACTGCATGCGATGTGCCTTGAGGTGGTCGACCGCGCAGTACGCGATGAGGCTATTCTGACGCAGCTGGCTATTCCGGAACTGTACTGGGACGCGGTTGCGCGCAGCTGGCGGGAAAAAGACCCTTCGCTCTATGGCCGCATGGATTTTGTCTGGTGCGGACAGGGGCCGGTAAAGCTGCTGGAATATAACGCCGATACGCCCACCTCGCTGTATGAATCCGCTTACTTCCAGTGGCTCTGGCTGGAGGATGCGCGCGCCCAGAGGCTAATTCCCCGCCATGCCGATCAGTACAACGCGATTCAGGAAAAACTGATCGCCCGTTTTGCTGAAATAAAAGGCGCAGAGCCGCTCTATTTCTGCTGCTGCAAAGAGACGGATGAAGACCGCGGCACCGTGCTTTATCTGGAAGATTGCGCCATCCAGGCGGGCCTCGATACGCGCTTTATCTATATGGAAGATCTGGGACTCGGCGTGGGCGGCTTGCTGACGGATTTGCAGGATAACGTTGTGCGGCACGCTTTTAAGCTCTACCCGCTGGAATGGATGATGCGTGACGATAACGGCCCGCTGCTGCGTAAACGGCATGAGCGCTGGATAGAGCCGCTGTGGAAAAGCATTTTAAGCAATAAAGGGCTGCTGCCGCTGCTGTGGCGGTTTTTCCCGCGCCATCCCAACCTGCTTCCCGCCTGGTTTGATGGCGACGCGGCGCTCGTTGCGCCGGGAGAACGTTATGTGCGAAAGCCGCTCTTTTCTCGTGAAGGCGAAAACATCGCTATCTTTGACGGCCAGCATAATGTTGTGGACCAGCAGGGCGGCGGCTATGGCGCAGAGCCGGTTATCTGGCAGGCTTTCCAGCCGCTGCCGCGTTTTGGCGATAGTTATACGCTGATAGGCAGCTGGATTGTGGATGACGAGGCGGCAGGAATGGGCATTCGCGAAGACAGTACGCTGATTACCAAAGATACGTCGCGTTTTGTGCCGCACTATATCGCAGACTAACCGCACTTTTGTGACCTCATCCCGCGCGCGCCCTTTCCCCGCTGCCATAATAAGTGGCGGGATTCGCAACGGAGGGAGTAAGCATGCCGTGGCAAACGCATACCGTATTTAACCAACCCATTCCCTTAAATAACAGCAACCTCTTTTTATCCGACGCCGCGTTGCGCGAGGCGGTAAACCGCGAAGGCGCAGGGTGGGATGCCGAGCTGCTCGCCAGCATCGGCCAGCAGCTCGGCACGGCGGAATCGCTGGAGCTGGGGCGGCTGGCGAATGCCAATCCGCCGGAGCTGCTGCGCTACGACGCCAGCGGCGCGCGGCTGGATGACGTACGCTTTCATCCCGCCTGGCACCTGCTTATGCAGGGGCTATGCGCCAACCGGGTGCATAACCTCCCTTGGCAGGAGGAGGCGCGTCACGGCTCGTTTGTCGCCCGCGCCGCGCGCTTTGTGCTGCATGCGCAGGTGGAAGCGGGCACGCTTTGTCCCATCACCATGACTTTTGCCGCCACGCCTTTGCTGCAAAGCGCGCTGCCTGCGCCGTTTCAGGACTGGCTAAAGCCATTGCTGAGCGACCGTTACGATGCTCATCTGCAGCCCGGCGCGCAGAAGCGCGGCCTGCTGATTGGCATGGGCATGACGGAAAAACAGGGCGGTTCGGACGTGCTCAGCAACACCACCAGGGCGGAGCCGCTGGCGCAGGCGGGGCCGGGAGAAGCTTACCGGCTGGTGGGACACAAATGGTTTTTCTCGGTGCCGCAGAGCGACGCGCATCTGGTGCTGGCGCAGGCGAAAGGCGGGCTATCCTGCTTTTTCGTCCCCCGCTTTTTACCGGACGGCCAGCGCAACGCGGTGCGCCTTGAGCGGCTGAAAGAGAAGCTTGGCAACTGCTCCAACGCCAGCAGCGAAGCGGAGTTCTTTGACGCCGCCGGCTGGCTGGTGGGCGAGGAGGGAGAAGGGGTCAGGCAGATCCTGAAGATGGGCGGCATGACCCGCTTTGACTGCGCGCTGGGCAGCCACGGCCTGATGCGTCGGGCGTTGTCGGTGGCGCTTTATCACGCCCACCAGCGGCAGGCGTTCGGCAAAAACCTGATTGAACAGCCGCTGATGCGCCAGGTGCTGGGACGAATGGCGCTGCAGCTTGAGGGGCAAACGGCGCTGCTGTTTCGCCTGGCGGGCGCATGGGAGAAGCGCGGCGACGAGCGGGAAACGGCGTTTTGCCGTCTCTTTACGCCAGCGGCGAAATACGCGGTCTGTAAAGGCGGCATCCCTTTCGTCGCCGAGGCGATGGAGGTGCTGGGCGGTATCGGCTATTGCGAAGAAAACGAGCTGCCGCGTCTTTACCGTGAGATGCCGGTCAACAGCATCTGGGAAGGCTCCGGCAATATTATGTGTCTTGACGTGCTGCGCGTGCTTTCGCGCCACACAGGGACGATGGAGATGTTGCACGCGGAGTTTGATGAAGTGAAAGGACGCAATCGCCACTTCGATCGTGCCTGGCGGCAGCTTCAGCAGCAGCTGCGTAAGCCGCAGGAGGCTGCCGCAAGGTTATTGACGGAGCAACTGTACGCGCTCGCCGTCGGCGCGCAGTTACTCCGACACGTCACACCGCCGATGGCCGAAGCCTGGTGCCAGATAGCGCTGGATGCCCGCGGCGGCAGCCAGCTTTCAGAATCGGTTCTGAACGATGTGCTGCTGCGCGCCACCGGCGGGGCGGGGTAATTATCCTTTCAGATGGAAAAGGCTTACCAGCTCGCTGAGATGATGACCTTTCTCCCGTAGCGACTGCGCCGTTTGTTCGCTGCGGGAGACCCGGCCGGCATTGATGTGCGTCGCTTCGCCAATCTGCGCCATGGCGATATTGACCTGGCCGATACCCGCGGATTGCTCGTGCGAGGCGTGGCTTATCTCTGTCACCAGTTGGTTTATCTGATCGATGCGGCCAATGATGACCTCCATCGCCTGGCGCGTCTGCTCAGACAGCTGGTGCCCTTCACTCACTTTGCCGAGCGTGTCGCTGATAAGCTCATCAATCTCTTTTACCGCATTGGCGCTGCGCGCCGCCAGCGCGCGGACTTCCTGGGCGACGACCGCAAAGCCTTTGCCATGTTCACCCGCGCGGGCGGCTTCAACGGCGGCATTCAACGCCAGGATGTTAGTCTGGAACGCGATGGATTCGATAACCTGCGTGATATCGGCGATGCGCTGCGACGCAACGCGGATCGCATCCATCGTCACCACGGCGTTGCCGACGGTTTCACCACCCTCATGCACCGCGTGAGAGGCCTCTTTCACCAGGCTCTGCGTCTGCGCCATATTGGCCGCAGTCTGCTGCACGGTGGCCGCCAATTGCTCCATGCTGGCGGAGGTCTCTTCCACGCTGCTCGCCTGCTTGTTGATTTGTTCGCTGATCTCTCCGCTGTCGGCGGCAAGGGCGGTTGTGCCCTGACGGATATCGCCAGCGGCGTCGCGGACTTTACTCACTATCTCCTGCAAACCGTTGCCGATGCCGTTCAGCGCATGAATAAGCTGGCCGACTTCATCATGCCTGTCGGTCTGAATAGCCGAGCGTAAATCGCCCGCCGCGTACTGCTGCGCCAGCGCTATCGCTTCACGCAGCGGCGCTGTCAACAGGCGGCGCGTCATCCAGACAAAGATGGCGGCAAAGAGAAGAGAAATGATGATACCGGCCGCCAGAAACTGGTTGCGCAGCGTGGTGACGTTCGCCAGCAGCACCGCTTTATCCGCTTCGCCGACGATAACCCAGTTCCAGCCGGGCAGGTGGGTAAAGCTCATCAACACCTTACGGCCCTGGGCGTTTTCCCGCTCCAGCGTGCCTGACTCCGTTTTCAGCAGCGTTTGCTGGATGGCGTCCGGCCACTGCGGAAGCTGGCCTTCCTGTTTACTGTGGAACAGGAACTGGCCGTAGTTTTTGCCGGCTGCGCCATTCAGCACATAGAAATGACCGCTGTCGCCCAGGCGGCGGCTAAGGATTTTTTCGCGCATCACTTGCCAGGAGGCGGTGATATCCACGCCGACAAACAGAATGGCGATAACCTCGCCGCTGGCGTCTTTAACGGGCTGATATTGGGTGATGTAACGCTTGCCAAACAGATAGGCCAGACCGCGATACGCCTCGCCGCGGGCAACAACGGCAAAGGCGGGGCTTTCGCGGTCGAGCTGCGTGCCGATAGCGCGATCGCCATTTTCTTTACGTAACGACGTCGCTACGCGTACGAAATCATCGCCGCTGCGGACGAACAGCGTGGCGATAGCGCCGGTACGGGCGAGAAAATCATCGGGCAGCGCGTTGTTTTCATGCAGCGAAACGTCGCCGCCTTTCAGCATCGGCACGCTAATGCCGTTAATGGTCTGCGGCTGGCTGGCGTCACGGGTAAGAGGCTGCGGCAGAAAGCTGTTGAACAGCGTGGTGTAGCTCGCCACTTCGGCGTTCAGGCTGCTGTCGAACATCTGCACCATATCCACTACGCTGGCGGCCTGATTATGTAAGTCCTCGACGGCCAGCGCCTCAAGCTGCTGGCTGGCTTTATGGCTTAGGGCGAGCGTAAAAAGCAAAAAAAGCAGGGCGACGGCAAGACCGGTCAGCAAGGAGAGCTTCGCGCCAAGCCCCCAGCGGCGAAAAAAAAGTGTCATAAACGAGCCTGTAAAAAGTTAGGGGTTGGCTCGTTCAACGGCAGCAAATGACGAATATTTATCAATCAAATGTAACGATTTATTTCTATGAATAATGATTTAGATCATGGCGAGCGGTATAAATCACCAGTTAATGGCGAAAATGACACCGTCAGGCATAGATAATCGCCTGCACCTGCCAGCTGTCGGCGCGGGTGGTTTCATGCATCTGCACGATGCGGTAATAGGAGGCGCCCTGTTCGTCCGCTTTCCAGGCGATAATGCGCTCGACCTCTTGCGGGCTGCCAACGACTTCGCTCACTGAAATGGTGCCGATTTCGTTAAGCCCGGTTACGCGGTCAGCGCTGGCGTTTTCCGCCGACTGGGCAGAGGTGGTGATAAGCCCTACGGAAAGCAGCAGGGAAGTCAAAGCAAGCGATTGTTTCATTATCATCGTCTCCTCACATAACCCTGTCTGAGCAGGGCGTTCCTTCGCGTTCTGGTCCCGGTCCGTCAGGCTTTACAGGAGATAATTGTGCACAAGTAACGATCAACGTACGCAAGTCAGTGTAAATTTGCTTAATTACTGCTGTTATGGCGCTTTACGAAACAGTATCGCCTGGCCATACCACTGGCCCGGCACGACGGTTTCGTCGTTAACCAGCACCTGATAGTAATCTGCTTTTGCCGCTGCGGCTTTTGCACGCAACTCTTGCAGGCTGTCATCAGGCGAACCGCGTTCAAGCGAAGTCACGGTGCCGATTTTCACCAGTCCCTGCGTTTGATTACGCTGAATCTCCTGCGGCTGGTCAGTTACCGGCGGAGGAGGTTGGGGCGTACCCTGTAGCGCGCTGCACGCGCTCAGCGTAAAAACCAGCAAAAGGGGGACGATTCGTTGCATTACCATTCTCTTTACCTGATAGCCTTAGTGTAGTTGGGGATAAACAGAAAGTATGAGGAAGGTTCCCGTTCTGTTATCTCAGACGCGCTTTTTGGGTGAGCGCATGCCAAAAGCGTAATGTACATCTCAACCTGCCGACTGATTGACAAGGCGGTTTTACAGAACAAAAAACGTCCATATATGCATATATAGTACGCAAAGGACTTACTCGCGATGATTGAAATCACAACAGACAGGCTGTGCGAAGGAGAAGTCCTTCATGCCTTTCCGGCAGGGCAGCGATACAAGCCTTTACCTACGGTGCTGTTTTATCACGGCTTTGCCTCATCCAAAACGGTCTACAGCTATTTCGCCGTAGCGCTGGCGCAGGCCGGTTTTCGCGTGGTCATGCCGGACGCGCCAGAACATGGCGCGCGGTTCAACGGCGATGCGGCAGGCCGTTCACAGCGTTTCTGGCCTATCCTGCATGGCAACCTCGCAGAATATCCGGCGCTGCGGGACGCCCTGTTCGCCGCTAATCTGGTGGAGGAGGGGCGGCTGGCGGTGGGCGGCGCTTCCATGGGTGGCATGACGGCGCTGGGCATTATGGGACGTCATGCCGAAGTGCGCTGCGTAGCTTCGCTGATGGGGTCGGGCTATTACAGTTCGCTTGCAAAAACGCTGTTCCCGCCGCCGGAAGCGTTCGACAGCGTGCTGGCGCCGCTTGCTCCTTATGAGGCGGGGCGGCAACTGGCGAACCTTGCCGATCGGCCGCTTTTTTTATGGCATGGCGAAGCGGATGACGTGGTGCCGGCGGTTGAGAGCTTCCGTCTGCAGCATGCGCTGGCGCGCGAGGGGCTAAATAAAAATCTGACCTGCGTATGGGAGGCGGGCGTTAAGCATCGCATCACGCCGCTGGCGCTGGAGTCCGCCACGCGCTTTTTCACTGCGCATTTATAGACAGAAAAAAGCCCCCGGAACGGGGGCGGAAAAGGTCTGGCAATTTTCTCGTTGTGGTTATCCTGGTGTAAGTCGATGAATGCCTGTACCCACATTCATCCTGAATTTATTACCGGATTTGCGGTTCAGCAGGCGGAAGATGCGCCGTCGCGCTGACTACCCCGGTCTCGTTAATTATCATCCGATCCGCCTCGCTGCCGCTGGCGCGATTATGGTTAATATAAATAACGCCAAGGCTGTGCACGTCGTCCATATTTCTGGCCATGGGGCCTTGCATTTCTATGGCTGCTGTTGCGCTTACGGCCGGGAAAAGCGCAGCCAGAAGAATCAATGTGAAGGTTTTCATAGGCACGCTCCACTACAGCTTATTAGTTACGTTCGGCTGTTCCTCCTTTCTTAATGACCCTTATAAAAAGTGTAACGCCACTTTCCTGTTTAAAAAGCGACCGTTTTTGAACAAGTCGTGCAAAAAACAGCGGCGAAGGGCGGTTAAAGACAGCAAAACAACACATTAGAGACCGCCTGAGCGCAGGAGGTAATTATTTGCTCAATTACCTTGAGTTTACGAAGGGGCGCAAGTAGAATGACGCGTCAATTTTTCAGCCGCCCTTTAACACGTTCCTTGCCTCCCCGGGCCGCGGCTGACCCAGACAGGAGGCTGAATAATCCGTAAGGAGCAATTCGATGCGTCATTACGAAATCGTTTTTATGGTCCATCCTGACCAGAGCGAACAGGTTCCGGGCATGATCGAGCGTTACACTGGTGCTATCACTGGTGCAGAAGGCAAGATCCACCGTCTGGAAGACTGGGGCCGCCGTCAGCTGGCTTACCCGATCAACAAACTGCACAAAGCGCACTATGTTCTGATGAACGTTGAAGCGCCGCAGGAAGTTATCGATGAGCTGGAAACTAACTTCCGCTTCAACGATGCCGTTATCCGCAGCATGGTTATGCGTACCAAACACGCCGTGACTGAAGCATCTCCGATGGTTAAAGCGAAAGACGAGCGCCGTGAGCGTCGCGAAGATTTCGCAAACGAAACCGCAGATGATGCTGATGCTGGGGATTCTGAAGAGTAATTACTGATGGCCAACCGTCTGGTGTTGTCCGGCACCGTGTGCAGGGCACCCCTTCGAAAGGTCAGCCCATCAGGAATTCCTCACTGCCAGTTCGTGCTTGAGCACCGTTCTGTGCAGGAGGAAGCCGGTTTCCACCGGCAGGCGTGGTGTCAGATGCCGGTTATTATCAGCGGGCACGAGAACCAGGCCGTTACTCACAGTATAACGGTCGGCACGCACATTACCGTTCATGGCTTTATCAGCTGCCACAAGGCGCGAAATGGCCTGACGAAAATGGTGTTGCATGCCGAGCAGATTGAATTGATAGATTCTGGAGACTAGCCAAATGGCACGTTATTTCCGTCGTCGCAAGTTCTGCCGTTTCACCGCGGAAGGCGTTCAAGAGATCGACTATAAAGATATCGCTACGCTGAAAAACTACATCACCGAAAGCGGTAAGATTGTCCCGAGCCGTATCACCGGTACCCGTGCAAAATACCAGCGTCAGCTGGCTCGCGCTATCAAACGCGCTCGCTACCTGTCCCTGCTGCCGTACACTGATCGTCATCAGTAATCGGTCACGGTCCATTAATACGACTTTGAGAGGATAAGGTAATGCAAGTTATTCTGCTTGATAAAGTAGCAAACCTGGGCAGCCTGGGCGACCAGGTAAACGTTAAAGCGGGCTACGCTCGTAACTTCCTGGTTCCGCAGGGCAAAGCTGTGCCGGCTACCAAGAAAAACGTTGAGTTCTTCGAAGCACGTCGTGCTGAACTGGAAGCTAAACTGGCTGACGTTCTGGCGGCTGCTGAAGCTCGCGCTGAGAAAATCAACGCGCTGGGCTCTGTTACCATCGCGTCCAAATCTGGCGACGAAGGTAAACTGTTCGGTTCCATCGGTACCCGCGACATCGCTGACGCTGTAACTGCAGCAGGCGTTGAAGTGGCTAAGAGCGAAGTTCGTCTGCCGAACGGCGTTCTGCGTACCACTGGCGAGCACGAAGTGGACTTCCAGGTTCACAGCGAAGTATTCGCTAAACTGACTGTAAACGTAGTCGCTGAATAAGTTATTATTCATCATTACGTAGAAACGCCGGCCTTGCGCCGGCGTTTTGCTTTTAAAGCTAGCTTGCTCTCGCTTTTGTTCTGGTATGGTAGCTATTCTCCCTCCGTTCCTTGATAATAAAATGAAACGCAATTTTATCTTTGGAACGTGCCATGGAAACCACGCTTCAGGCCCCTCTCTTTGCCCGTAAAAATGTCGCTTATGCTGGCGCAACGCTCTGCTGTTTACTGTGGGGAAGTTCTTATCCCGCCATCAAGAGCGGTTATGAACTCTTCCAGATAGCCACCGACGATATCCCGTCGAAGGTGGTCTTCGCAGGCTACCGCTTCCTGTTTGCCGGGCTGCTGCTGTTGCTTTTTGCCCTTGCGCAGCGAAAACCTATCGCCAGACTCAGTTCACAGCAGTACGGACAGCTGGCCCTGCTGGGCCTTACGCAGACCTCGATTCAGTATGTGTTCTTCTATGTAGGGCTTGCCTTTACCACCGGCGTGAAGGGCTCGATCATGAACGCCACCGGCACGTTCTTCAGCGTGCTGCTGGCGCATTTTATCTACCAGAACGACAGGCTGAGCTATAACAAAACGCTGGGCTGCATTCTTGGGTTTGCAGGCGTGATGCTGGTGAACTTTACCGATTCGCTGGCGGATTTTCACTTTGTCTGGACGGGCGACGGCTTCGTGGTGCTGGCGGCGTTTATTCTCTCAGCAGCCACGCTTTACGGGAAACGCATTTCCCAGACTGTCGACCCCACGGTGATGACCGGCTGGCAGCTCGCCTTTGGCGGCGGCGTGCTGGTGGCGGGCGGCTATCTGACGGGCGGCACGCTGGAGCTGCATAGCGCAAAGGCGGCGGTGGTACTGGCTTACCTGACGCTGCTCTCCTCTGTCGCTTTCGCATTATGGAGTGTGCTGCTCAAGCACAACCGGGTGAGCATGATAGCGCCGTTTAACTTTGTGGTGCCGATTGCAGGCACGGTGCTCTCCGCCATTTTCCTTGGGGAAAACATTTTCGAGATCAAATATGCCCTCGCGCTGGTGCTGGTCTGCTCGGGGATCTGGTGGGTAAATAAAAGAAGCGCTTGAGGAGAGCGCCGGGCAGGGCGGACTTGCCCGGCTTTCAGAGGCTTAACGGACGCGAATAAAGCTGCCGTCCGGCTGGCGGGTAAACAGCACCTGCTGGTTCTCAGAAACATCAATGGTCAGGGCTGTCACCACGCCGCTGGCGTTCTGGCGAACCTGCACCATCTGGCCGGTCTGGAGGTTGCTCAACGGCTTGCCTTCACCCTCCACTTTCGCCATCGCGTAAATATCCGTCGCGGGAAGATTATGGTCGCGGAACAGCTGCGCCAGCGTTTTGCCCGACTCTACGCGGTAGCTGCGCCACTGCTGATTGATATCATTATTCTTCGGCTGGAAAGGCTGCGACGCCTGATTTTCAGCAGGCGCAGGCTCCTCTACCGGCTGCGGCTCAACGGGCTGCGTCGCTTGCGGGGCGCTGGCGGGCGGATTGACCAGCTCCGCCTGCATCGGCTCCTGTGAGGAGGAGCGGATATCGAGCTGGGCGTCGCGCGTGACCGGCCTTGTGGGCTCTTGCGGCGAAGGCCAGAGAAAGCAGATGATAATAACCACGGCGGCAAGAATAATGCCGCGGCGATGTAAGGGCGGCAGCGGATCCATAATCCGCAGCCGGTCCGGGGCGTGCCAAATCCGCGCCAGGGTGGGTTTAAAGGCGAATTGTCCAGGCATGCGTTCCTCCCGTTTGTGTCATCGCGCTGTCGCCTGCGCAAGTGTATCCAGTATAGTTGTCTAACTGCTTGATGCCTGTGGCAATGTCATCTTTCGTGACGTCAGCGCCTTATTGTATACGTCTGCATGCTATTGTTTCCGTTTCTCCGTAATTTGTCATCTTTCCCACGGAAAGTTTTACCCTGAGTGGCAGGGCTGCTATGCTGCGCGGAATTTTTTCACTTCATGAAAGGAAAACCCATGACGACCCCTTCTTTTGACACCATCGAGTCGCAAGCAAGTTACGGTATTGGTCTGCAGGTTGGTCAGCAGCTGCGTGAGTCCGGCCTGGAAGGGCTGATGCCGGAAGCGCTGCTGGCGGGTCTGCGTGACGCGCTGGAAGGGAATCAGCCTGTCGTGCCGGTAGACGTGGTGCATCGCGCGCTGCGTGAAATTCATGAACGCGCCGATGCGGTGCGTCGCGAGCGCCAGAAAGCGCTGGCGGTGGAAGGCGAAAAGTATCTGGAAGAGAACCGCCAGCGTGAAGGCGTGAACAGCACCGAAACCGGCCTGCAGTTCCGCGTCATTACCCAGGGCGAAGGTCCGATCCCTTCCCGTAAAGATCACGTACGCGTGCACTATACCGGCAAACTTATCGACGGCACCGTATTCGACAGCTCCGTTGCGCGCGGCGAACCGGCAGAGTTTCCGGTAAGCGGCGTTATCGCCGGCTGGATTGAAGCGCTGACCCTGATGCCGGTCGGTTCAAAGTGGGAACTGGCTATCCCGTACAACCTCGCTTACGGCGAGCGCGGCGCGGGCGCTTCCATCCCACCGTTCAGCACGCTGATATTCGAAGTGGAATTGCTGGAAATCCTGTAAAGGAACCCACAACCCCCGCTTCGGCGGGGGTTTTGTTTATAAGGCGGTAGAGAAACGCGCAATTATGCTGGCTACGTTCACGCCCGTAGTGTTTTTGTGATGCGTTTCGCGGCCTGAAAGTGATTTGACACTCATTTTAAACATATATTTAACATTGCATTTAAAACTCAGTATTCAACCTTCCGGTTCTTACCTAATATCGAGGATGTTTTGCGAAAGACATCGTCTCTTCAACGCGTATATAGAGGCCAGCAGAGCCTGAACAACACAACAGGAAACAAACATGGTAGATCAGGTTAAAGTCGCCGATACCACGGCCGCTCCGGAGGAGCAGTCGCTACGGCGCAATCTCACTAACCGCCATATTCAACTTATTGCCATCGGTGGCGCTATCGGCACCGGGTTGTTTATGGGTTCCGGCAAAACCATCAGCCTCGCGGGGCCGTCGATTATTTTCGTCTATATGATAATCGGTTTTATGCTCTTTTTTGTGATGCGCGCGATGGGCGAGTTGCTGCTCTCCAATCTTGAATACAAGTCCTTCAGCGATTTTGCCGCCGACCTGCTGGGTCCGTGGGCGGGCTATTTTACCGGCTGGACTTACTGGTTCTGCTGGGTCGTGACCGGCATGGCGGACGTGGTGGCGATAACCGCCTACGCCCAGTTCTGGTTCCCCGGTCTTTCAGACTGGGTCGCTTCGCTTGCCGTCGTGGTGGTGCTGCTGAGCCTGAACCTCGCCACCGTTAAAATGTTTGGCGAGATGGAGTTCTGGTTCGCGATGATCAAAATCGTCGCCATCGTCTCGCTGATTGTGGTGGGGCTGGTGATGGTGCTGATGCACTTCAAATCGCCGACCGGCGTTGAAGCGTCGTTCGCGCATCTGTGGAACGAAGGCGGCTGGTTCCCGAAAGGGCTGAGCGGCTTCTTTGCCGGCTTCCAGATTGCGGTCTTCGCGTTTGTGGGGATTGAGCTGGTTGGCACCACGGCTGCGGAAACCAAAGATCCGGAAAAATCGCTGCCGCGCGCCATCAACTCCATTCCGATTCGCATCATCATGTTCTACGTGTTTGCGCTGATTATTATCATGTCCGTCACGCCGTGGAGCTCGGTAGTGCCGACGAAGAGCCCGTTTGTTGAGCTGTTCGTGCTGGTGGGTCTGCCTGCGGCGGCGAGCCTGATTAACTTCGTGGTGCTCACCTCTGCGGCCTCTTCCGCCAACAGCGGCGTCTTCTCCACCAGCCGTATGCTTTACGGGCTGGCGCAGGATGGCGTGGCGCCGAAGGCGTTCGCCAAACTTTCTAAGCGCGCCGTGCCGGCGAAAGGGCTGACGTTCTCCTGTATCTGCCTGCTGGGCGGCGTCGTCATGCTCTATGTGAACCCGAACGTGATAACGGCCTTTACCATGATTACGACGGTATCGGCTATCCTGTTTATGTTTGTCTGGACCATCATCCTTTGCTCGTACCAGGTTTATCGCAAACAGCGTCCGCAACTGCATGAGAAGTCCATTTACAAAATGCCGCTCGGTAAGCTGATGTGCTGGGTCTGTATGGCGTTCTTTGTCTTTGTTATCGCGCTGCTGACGCTGGAAGACGATACCCGCCAGGCGCTGCTGGTCACGCCGTTGTGGTTTGTTGTGCTGGGCGTGTGCTGGCTGTTTATTGGCAAGAAACGGCTGGCGAACTTCCGCAAATAAAAAAGGGCCCACGTATCGGGCCCGAAAGGTCAAACGAAGAGGCGCTCAATGGGCGCCTTTTTTATTTTTCACCTGCGAGGGCACGCGGGAAAAGAATCGTGTTCTCAAGGCTGATGTGGTTCATCAGATCGTCAATCAGCGCATTAATGCCGTTATACATGGCGCGCCAGGTGGTGCAGGCTTCCGGCGGCGGCGTCACGTTATTGGTGGCGTGCTTAATCACTTCCAGCAGTTCGCCCGCTTCATCATGCTCGCTCTCCATAACGCTTATCGGTCCTGCCGCCTGGCGGCCCTGGCCCTGTTTGATCATCGGGAACAGAATTCGCTCTTCTTTCATCATGTGGCTGGTCAGCTCTTCATGCAGCATGGTCAGGTATTTGGCGAGGCCTTTCGGCACGCCAGGCTTATCCGCATGAACGCGCTCTACTTTGGCGGCCTGCAAAATGAGCTCCGGCAGTTGCTCACGGTGCCTGTCATGGTAACGCACAAGGATGTGGTCGATTATCTCCGCCAGCGGCGCGCTGTGCCACGCTTTCTCCAGCGGCTCTTCTGAAAGCGTCGCCAGTTCAGCTTCGATAGTTTCCAGATCCAGATTCTGCCGGGTCGCGGCGCGCAGCAGGGTTTGCTTGCCGCCGCAGCAAAAGTCGAGTTCGTATTTACGGAATAAAGCAGAGGCGCGGGGAATGGTAAGCGCTAACTCGCCAAGGGGCCGATCGCGAAAAGCCATAGGGATTACCTCATCATCAGAAATATAACATGCATATTAAATACATGTTTTAAGCGAAGCTATAACCCCTTAGAGGCAGGGGATTAAAATGAGAGGTGCGTCACAATTTTTTTTCACATTTAACTTGCTGATTGCTATCAGGAAAGGCGCGTTTGCGGGCGTGATACGTTGGGGAGTTATTAAACAAGCTGCTTCGCCTGCCGATAGATACACGTCTGATAACACCTGCAATAAGGCAATTCATGTTTAAACGTATAAAAGTTATAACTCTCTTAATCACCGTTCTGGGCGTTCTGGGCGCGCTGCAGCTCATTTCAGCGGGCGTGTTTATCAGTGCGCTGAATAACGACAAAAACAACTTCTCCGTCTCTCAGATTTCCAGCCAGAACGTGGCGGAGTTTACCGACGCCTGGATAAGCCTCAACCAGGCGCGCGTTACCCTTAACCGCGGCATGCTGCGCCTGCAAAGCAGCATGGCGAACCAGATTAACGGCGCGCAGCTCAATGATCTGGTGAAAAATGCGAACAACCTGCTGGCGGAAGCGCAAAGCCATTATGATAAATACTATGCGCTGCCGGAAACGCCGGGGATGGATGAGCATATCGTCGATAGTCTGGAAGAGCACTATGGCATTTACCATGCCACCCTTACGCGCATGAACACTTTCCTGGCGCAGGGCAATCTTGAGGAGATGTTCAAGCAAAACGCTGAGCAGAAGCAGGTCGCCATGCAGAAGGTTTACCGCGAATGGCGCGCAGCGCAGGCGAAGCTTACCAGCGCGGGCGTTACAGACAACGAAAACGACTACAAGCGTATCCTGTGGGTGCTTAGCGCCATCATGGCGGTTGTCGTCGCCGTTATCATCGCAAGCTGGATGGCGATGCGCCGGGTGCTGTTAATGCCGCTGCATGACGTGATGAGCCACATCCGTACCATTGCCGCAGGCGACCTGACGCAGGCTATCGACGCGGAAGGCAAAAACGAGATGGCGTTGCTGGCCCGCAACCTGCATGAAATGCAGCAGGCGCTGGTCAACACCGTCAGCGCCGTACGCGACAGCACCGATACTATCTTTACCGGCGCGGGCGAAATCTCCGCGGGCAGCAACGACCTCTCTTCCCGCACCGAACAGCAGGCCGCGTCGCTGGAAGAGACGGCCGCCAGCATGGAACAGCTGACGGCAACGGTTAAGCAGAATGCGGATAACGCCCGCCAGGCGACCCAACTGGCGCGCAGCGCCTCGGAAACCGCGCAGAAAGGCGGCAACGTCGTCAGCAGCGTGGTGAAGACGATGGATGAGATTGCGGCAAGCTCCAGCCAGATTGCGCAGATAACCAACGTTATCGACGGCATCGCCTTCCAGACCAATATCCTCGCGCTGAACGCGGCGGTGGAAGCGGCGCGCGCGGGCGAGCAGGGTCGCGGCTTCGCCGTCGTGGCGGGCGAAGTACGCACGCTGGCGCAACGCAGCGCTCAGGCGGCGAAAGAGATCAAAGCGCTGATCGAAAACTCCGGTAACCGCGTTGATGCGGGCAGCACGCTGGTGCGCGAAGCGGGCGACACCATGAAAGAGATCGTGGGCGCGGTGACGCGCGTAACGGACATCATGGGTGAAATCGCCTCTGCCTCGGACGAGCAGAGCCGCGGTATCGACCAGGTCGGCCAGGCGGTCGCGGAAATGGACAAAGTGACTCAGCAGAACGCCTCGCTGGTGGAAGAGTCCGCCGCCGCAGCGGCCGCGCTTGAAGAGCAGGCGGCGCGTCTTAACGACGCGGTCGCCGTGTTCAAGCTGCGCCGTCAGGCCGCGGCTGGCGCGACGAAAACCGCGCTTAAAACGCCGGTTGCGGCGCCCGCGCTGAAAACCCAGCCTGCCGGCCCGGCGGACAATAACTGGGAAACCTTCTGATAAGAACGCGCCGCTTTATGCGGCGCGTTTATTTTCATCCACCGACGCAGGTTCTACCGTCGGCTTTTCCGGCCTTGCGCGCACCGCTATCACCACGCCCGCCACCAGCAGCGCGATACCCGCAAGCGTTATTAGCGGCGGCATAGCCTGGCGCAGCAGGAAGGTATATAAAAGCCCGGCCAGCGTTTCAAAGACAATCAGCGGCCCGAGAACAACCGTCGGCAGGCGCTGGCTCGCCTGGTTCCAGCAGAGGGCGCCAATCCACGAGCAGCACACCGCAATCGTCACCATCAGCGCGATAAAAACGCCAGGCCGCGGTCCGAAAGGCAGCGCGAAGTCGCCCTGGCTCCCACCCAGCCAGAAGCAGACGCCCACATAGCCAGCCAGCGAGACGGGCAGCGTCACCAGCGCCTGGGCTGTCGCCCACATCATCGGGTGCTTGTTCGGGTTCTCGCGCAGCCAGCGCGCATTGTGCAGCGCATACCATGCCCAGCAGGCCACCGAAACCAGCGCCAGCGCAATGCCGCTACTGTAACGCCAGAGGCTGAAGTCGGGCAGGCCGCGATCGAGCTCCGCAATATTGACGAAAACCAGCCCAAAAGCGGTGCAAAGCAGCGCAGGTGCCATGCGCCGCCACGGCAGCTTGCCGTCGCGTTGGCTATAAAGCAGATTAGCGAAGACCGGGATAACCACCGGCAAAGTGCCGATTATCATGGTGGAGACGGGCGCGCCGGTGCGCTGGATAGCGCTCGCAAGGCAGACGTAATAGATAAGGTTGCCCATCATGGTAAGCGCCAGCGCGGTGAGCCAGTCCCGGCGGGAAAGCTGTTTTAGCCGCGCGCGGCCAAGCCAGGCGATGGGCAGCGCAATCAGGCCCAGCGCCAGATAACGCCCCATCGACTGCAACGCCGCCGGGTATTCCGGCACGATCAGCGGCCCAACAAAAATCAATCCCCAGAACAGCCCCGCCACGAGGGCATACACCACGCCTGTTAACATTTACTGCCTCTCTTTTCTCATCCGCCCTGTAGCTTAGAAGGGGAGACGGGCAGGCGTATTGTATGAAATTGCGCAGTTCAGCTCAGGTCGTGCAGCGCTCTGGAGAGCGGTTCGGTGAGCTGGAGCTCGCTGAAAGCGACTTTTAACCCGGCCCGGCCAGGGGAGCAGCACATCGCGCCGATAAAATAGCGCTCCGCTTCGGGAAAGGGGCACAGGCGCAGCAGCGGCCAGACGTCGCCGTCGGTGGAATACTGCAAGCGCAGCGCGCCTTTCAGGCGCGTCAGACGCAACCAGAAGTGGTTTTGCCGCGCCGGGAAAATACCGGTCGCCCAGTCGGAGTTCAGGTTCGTCAGCACGCTGCCTATCATCGGCGCGTCGTCGTTATACTCAATGCCCGCTTTGAGCCAGCGATGCTCGTCAATGAGCAGCATCAGCCCCGCCTGATCGTAAAGGGTGGTGAAGTCGCCTTCGACACGCAGTTGAAAAGTGAAATCGCCGCTCGCTTCCACCCCATAAACATGGCCGGAGTAGCGCTGAAAGCCATACCAGGTGTTTTGCCAGAAATCGGTTTCATTATCCGTGGTCGCATGCAGGACGTCATCGCGCAACGTCCACTGCTGCGGCGCGTTGAGCCAGCGCCAGCTTTCTGTCTGTTTCATAACGCCTCCCGCCTGAAGATGTGCCTGAAGTATAGCGGCGCAGAGGGCGTTAGCGCGCCACCTGTTTCTGGTAGCGTACCGGGGTGATGCCGTAGCGGCGAGTAAAGGCGCGGGTAAGGTGCGACTGGTCGACTAATCCCGCGGTCGCCGCGACCTCCGCCGCAGGCATGCCGAGCGCGAGGAATTGCTTGGCGCGCCACAGGCGAATGGCCATCAGCATCTGATGAGGGGTAACGTGAAAGCGCCGCTTAAACTGGCGCTGGAAATGATACGGGCTAAGGGCCGCCACCTCCGCCAGCGCGTCGAGCGTTAGCGGCTGCATATAGTTGTCGTGCAGATAGTCGCGCACCCGGTCAAAGCGCTGTTGTCCGGGTGTTGCGGCGGGCGGCGAATGACGGGCGTAAGGGCGAAAGGCGTCGATAAGCTCAAGCAGCATGCCCTGCCAGGCGAGCGGGTCGGGCTGCGTCCAGAGCTGATGTATAAGCTGCCCTACGTGGCGCGAACGCTGCGGGTCGTGACGCTCCGCCTCGCTAAACCACCAGTTTTTCTCGCCGGTAAGCTGCTCAAGCAACTGCGGCTCAAGGTAGATCATCCGGTAGCGCCAGCCTTCCTGAGTCGCCGCTTCGCCGGTGTGCAGCTCATCCGGGTTCATGGTGATAAGCGAATTCACCGCCGCCACGTGTTGCGCGCCGCGATAGCGAAAGCGCTCCGCGCCGAGTTCAATCGTGCCGATGCCGAAAGCCTCGTGAGTGTGCGGTTCAAAGGCGTAGCGGGCGATATGGGCGTGATAAAGCTCAACGCCCGGCAACTGCGGCAATTGCCGGAAGCGGGCGCTGTCTTTTTCGTCAGGAAATTGCTCGGGTACGCCTTGCACGGTGGCTCTCCGCTAAGGATGAGGCTTCATTATAGGAACAAGCCTGTGCGACGCCACCGTTATTAACGTTTATTTAACGTATCGCTTATTCGACGCGAGAGAGGTTGGCGTCGTCGCAGCCCGCGTTGCGGCATTCGCGCTCAATGCTTTTCAGCAGTTCGATGCGGGAGGCCATTTTTTCGTTTACGCAGCCCAGCAGCAGGGTTGAGCCTTCCGCGCACGCCTGGTCGCGCGCTTTAAGCCAGGCGATTTGCGCTTTTTTCACCAGCGGTTTTTGCTCAGGGCTGAGTACCGACATCGTGTTTTTATACTGCTGGTTCAGGTCGCGGTCGCTCTGCACCATCTCCAGCGCGGCGCAGTAGGTCAGGTCATAGGCGCTGCGCGGATTGTCGCAACTCATAGACCAGGCTGAAGCGCTGCCAAGCAGCAGAGAAAAGGCGATAAGGCGTGCTTTCACGGAACGTTCCTTTTTAAGCCCACAGGCTTGAATCGTAAATAAGGGCACGCATTGTACAGGGCAGGCTGACAAAGCGCAGCCTGCCAGAATTAGCAATTAATCAGTTAGCCTGAAGCAGGGCGCGCAGGCTCTCTGCAAGCGGCGTGGTCGGGCGGCCGATAAGCGTGCTGAGCTGGCGGCTGTCGTCAAAAAGCCCGCCTTTCGATGCCCCCACGTCCGAGTTGGCAAGCAGGGCGGCGAACGGCTCCGGCAGGCCAGCGCCCTGCAACGCCGCTTTAAAATCGGCTTCGCTGAGGTTCTGGTAAACCACCGATTTGCCGCTCAGTTCGCTTAGCTGCGCGGTCAGGTCGGAGAGCGTCCAGGCTTCGTCGCCCGCCAGTTCATAAACGTTGCCCGCCTGATTATCCAGGGTCATTACGCGGGCGGCGGCTTCAGCGTAGTCCGCACGCGTTGCGCTCGCTATCTTGCCTTCTCCGGCGCTGCCGATAAACGCGCCATGTGCCAGCGCAGGCGGCACGCTCGCCAGATAATTTTCGCTATACCAGCCGTTACGCAGCAGCGCGAAGGGGATGCCCGATTCCGCCAGCATCTTTTCCGTGGCGACATGTTCTTCCGCCAGCCCCAGCGGCGAGCGGTCGGCGTGCAGCAGGCTGGTATAGGCGATGAAAGTTACCCCGGCCGCTTTCGCCGCCTCAATCACGTTGCGGTGCTGCGGCGCGCGCTGTCCCACTTCGCTTGAGGAGATAAGCAGCAGCTTTTCCACGCCGGTTAGCGCAGCCTGAAGGGCGGCGGCATCGCCGTACTCGGCGCGCCTGACCTGCACCCCTTTTTGAGCCAGGTCGGCGATTTTCGCCGGGTCGCGTACGATAGCGACGAGCTGCTCTGCCGCCACGGTTTTCAGTAAATCGGCTATAACAAGGCGGCCAAGGTGGCCGGAAGCGCCGGTGATAGCAATCATAGTTTTACTCCTTCATGTTGGGTGACTGTTGTGGCACACTACCACCCAAGCTAACTTTTAGTAAGTACGCACAAAAAGGTAAGTATGGAAAAAGTCATTACCCCCATCAGCCTGAGCGACCAGATGCGCAGCGGGAATCTCTTCGCCGAGCAGTGCCCTTCGCGCGATGTGCTCAAACATGTCACCAGCCGCTGGGGCGTGCTGATCCTGGTGGCGCTGCGCGAAGGCACTCATCGTTTTAGCGACCTGCGGCGCAAAGTGGGCGGCGTAAGCGAAAAGATGCTGGCGCAGACGCTGCAGTGGCTGGAACATGACGGCTTCATCAATCGCAAATCGTTTCCGGTCGTTCCGCCGCATGTGGAGTACAGCCTGACGCCGCTTGGGCTGGAGGTCAGTGAGAAGGTGGCGGCGCTGGCCGACTGGATAGAGCTCAACCTGCCGCAGGTGATGGCGTCCCGCCCGCCGGAGCAGGACGCCAGCGCAGATTAGCGCGCGTTTAAGTCAAGCTGATAGATGGCGAAACCCGTCTCGTCGCTGCCAGTCTGCTGCATCGGATACTGCGCATTGGCTTTGATAAAGGCGGCCGCTTTTTCCGAAGGCGAGGTTTCGAAGCGGATATCCAGCTTGTTGTCGCTGTGAATGGGCGCGAGCCGCCAGTTGTTATCCGCCGCCGGATGAATCTCTCCGGCGCGTTTGGTTTCCGCGCTTATCCATGCCGCCAGCACCGCGCGGTTTTCATCCGGCGAAGCGAAGGCAATATGGCTGTCGCCGGTTCCCGCAAACTTGCCGCCATAAGCGCGGTAGTTGTTGGTGGCGACAAGAAAAGTCATTTTCGGGTCGATGGGTTTGCCGTTAAAGGTAAGGTTTTTAATGCGCTCGGCGTCTTTGTTCACCGGCTGGCACTCGCCGTCATATTTCGCCGGCTGCGTCACGTCAATCTGGTACTCCACGCCGTCAATGACGTCGAAGTTGTAGGTGCGAAAGCCGTCCCAGTTAATCAACGATTGCGGCTTCGCGCTGTGTACATCAATCTGATTAAACTGCCCGGCGGAGCACTCCAGCCACTCTTTCACTTCGGCGCCCGTCGCTTTCACGACCACCAGCGTGTTGGGGTAGAGATAGAGATCGGCGGCGTTGCGAAAGGTAAGCTGCCCTTTTTCCACCTCAACAAAACTTGCCGGGTCGTTCTTGCGACCGCCCGCTTTAAACGGCGCGGCGGCGGAGAGCACCGGCAGGTCTGCTAAATTCGGGTCGCCCTGAATGAAATGCTTCACGTAGGCGAGTTGGGCGTTGTTAACGACCTGAACCGTCGGGTCGTCCTGCACCAGTGAGAGGTAGCTGTACATGTTGTCAGCGGATTTCCCGACAGGCTGGCTGACAAACTCGCGGGTGGCGTCGTGGTCCGCTTTCAGCACCTTCACCATATTCGCCTCTTCCGCCGCCAGCGATTTCTTCGCCGCCGCGTCGTAAATCGGCCGCGCCTCGGCTTTGCTCTGCGTAACCCGCCATTTTCCGCCGTCGTTGTTGAGCGTTAAATCCACCACGCCGAGATGGTCGCCCCACATGCCCGGCATTACCGCCGGCACGCCGTTGAGCGTGCCTTTCGTAATATCCGCCCCCTTAATCGCGGCGAAATCTTTGCCGGGGAAAACGGCGTGGGCGTGGCCGAACAGAATGGCGTCTACGCCCGGCACCTGGCTTAAGTAGTAAACCGAGTTTTCCGCCATCGCTTTATACGGTTCGGCGGCGAGGCCGGAGTGGGCGACCACCACGACCAGATCCGCGCCTTTTGCCCGCATTTCCGGCACATACCGGCGGGCGGTTTCGGTAATGTCGTTAACCGTGATTTTGCCGCTCAGGTTCGCTTTATCCCAGGTCATGATTTGCGGCGGCACAAAGCCGATGTAGCCAATCTTCAGCGTCCGGGTTTTACCTTCTTTATCTTTTACTTCGGTGTTCTGGATGAGGTAGGGCGTGAAGAGCGGCTTATTGGTTTTCGCATCGATAATATTGGCGTTAACGTAGGGGAATTTCGCGCCAGCCAGCGCTTTATTCAAGTAATCAAGCCCGTAGTTGAATTCGTGGTTGCCAAGGTTGCCCACGGCGTAGTTCAGCGTATTCAGCGCTTTGTAAACCGGATGCACTTCGCCTTTTTTCAGCCCCTTCGCCGCCATGTAATCGCCAAGCGGGCTGCCCTGGATGAGGTCGCCATTATCCACCAGCACGCTGTTCGTCGCTTCGCTGCGCGCGGCGCTGATAAGGCTCGCGGTGCGCACCAGCCCGAACTTTTCAGTCGGCGCGTCTTTGTAGTAGTCAAAGTCCATCATGTTGCTGTGCAGGTCGGTGGTTTCCAGGATGCGTAACTCCACCGTAGCGGCGTGGGCGCTGGCGGCAACCAGCGTGGCGAGCAGCGTTGCACTAAACTTAATCATCATGCAGGTCCTTTTTTAAGAGCAGAGCCACAAAAGTGTATGTATCTATCTTCTGTTGCTTACAAAAGTGTGAATCCTGCCAGAAAAAAATGTCCGGAACCTGGGATCGCTTCACAGATAGCGCAAGCTGCGCCGGGTGATATAAAAATCATATCGATAAAACAATGTGTTAATCTGCGATGATGTACTGTCGCGACACAAAAGAGGTGGACGATGTTAGAGAAGATTTGCCAACTGGCGCGGGAAGCGGGCAGCGCCATCATGGACGTCTACGAAGGGAAAAAGCCGCTTGAGGCCACCAGTAAACTCGATGATTCTCCGGTAACGGCGGCGGATATCGCCGCGCATAAAATTATCGCCGACGGGTTAACGTCGCTGACGCCCGATATCCCGCTGCTTTCCGAAGAGGACCCGCCGGGCTGGGAAGTGCGCCAGCACTGGCAGCGCTACTGGCTGGTAGACCCGCTCGACGGCACCAAAGAGTTCCTTAAGCGCAACGGCGAGTTCACGGTCAATATCGCCCTGATTGAAAACGGCAAGCCGGTGCTGGGCGTGGTCTACGCGCCGGTGCTGAATGTGATGTACAGCGCAGCGGATGGCAAGGCGTGGAAAGAAGAGTGCGGCGTGCGTAACCCCATTCACATTCGCGACGCCCGTCCGCCGCTGGTGGTTATCAGCCGCTCCCATGGCAACAACGAAGAGCTCAAAGAGTATCTGCAGCAGTTGGGCGAGCACCAGACCACATCGATTGGCTCGTCGCTGAAATTCTGCCTTGTGGCGGAAGGGCAGGCGCAACTTTATCCGCGGTTTGGGCCCACCAATATCTGGGATACGGCCGCCGGCCACGCGGTTGCGGTGGCGGCCGGGGCGCACGTGCACGACTGGCAGGGCAAAACGCTGGACTACACGCCGCGCGAATCCTTCCTTAACCCTGCCTTCCGCGTCACTATTTACTGAGTAACTTATGCAGCAGGTCCATCACCTGCTGCACTTCCTGCTGCGTCAGCGCGCCATCTTTCGCGAACTGAATGCGCCCGTCTTTATCGAGCACCGCGACCGCTGAGCTTTCCGGCTCAAGCTGCCAGGCTTTAGCCACGATGCCGTTGCTGTCGACAATAAATTGCGACCACGGGTAGAGTTTTTTGTTGTCCTCCAGACTGCTGCGCACAAACATGGCGGAGCCGGGGATAGCGTCGTCGGTATTGACGATAGTCGTGGTCTGGTAAGTATCGTGCGGTAGATTCGCCGCCTTGATGGCTTCAATCAGCGCCGCGTTCTTTTCCTTGGCGGAAACGCGCCCCGCAATATGTTGCACCACTCGCACTTTTCCAGGGAGCTGCGCGCTATTCCAGGTTTTGTAGCTAAACTTGTCCTTACTGTACATCAGCTCGCCCCGGTCGCTGATGCCGACAGGCGCCACGCGCTGGTTCTTCTCAAAGTTGTGTGCCGAAGCCATTAAGGGCAGCAGCAGGCAGGTAAGCGCCAGTGTTCCGCGCAGGGTCATACTTGACTCCTTATCATTCGTGTTGGCAGGTGATCGGACCACTTGGTCCCGGCCCGTTAAGCATAAACGCTCTCAGTCCGCTTTACCCGCAACAGGGATGCCAGTTTGCGGGCTGAGGCACAGTTCCTGATAAAAAAGTATGGTTGTTCTGCGCTTTTTGACGTTTTGAAAAGATAATTCTGAAAGATTGTAATAAAAGCGTAAATAAGACCGGGTAAAGTGCGCATCAATCGGTTTCTGGTCTATAGTTTTCTGGCAACAAAATTTGCGCCTTATCTTTGTCGGGCCGAATGTGGACCGCAGGGGCGTACGATTTCGCAGGAGAGAACAATGAAAATTTTCCAACGTTACAACCCGCTTCAGGTGGCGAAGTACGTGAAGATCCTGTTTCGTGGACGGTTGTATATCAAGGATGTTGGCGCTTTCGAGTTCGATAAGGGCAAAATCCTGGTCCCGAAAGTGAAGGACAAGCAGCATTTATCGGTAATGTCCGAAGTAAACCGTCAGGTTATGCGTCTCCAGACTGAGATGGCCTAACTAAAAGGTTGTGCATGCAGTAAGACAAACGGCCCCGATGGGGCCGTTGGTGTTTCTGGCATCCGGCGATTTAGCCGCCCGGGTGCGGACAAAAGAAAAGGGCGGCCATGCCGCCCTTAACAGTTAAGCCGCTGATTGCTCATCCGGCAGCTTCGGCGCAAGCGTGGTGGGCTTGCTGTCGATACGCGTGACCAGCAACTGGTCGATGCGGTAGTTATCAATATCCACCACTTCGAACTTATAGCCGGAGAATTTCACCGAATCGGTACGTTTCGGGATTTTTCGCAGCATAAACATCATAAACCCGCCGATGGTTTCGTAGTTGCCGGACTGCGGGAATTCGTCAATATCCAATACGCGCATCACATCATCAATCGGCGTGCCGCCGTCGATAAGCCATGAGTTTTCATCACGCGCGACGATCTGCTCTTCCAGCCCCTGGCCCACCAGGTCGCCCATCAACGTGGTCATGACGTCGTTAAGCGTAATCAGGCCCACCACCAGCGCATATTCGTTCATGATAACGGCGAAGTCTTCGCCAGCAGTTTTGAAACTTTCCAGCGCTTCGGAGAGGGTTAGCGTATCGGGTACGATCAGCGTGTTGCGGATCTGCACGCCGCTGGTAAGCGCCAGGCTCTGGTTCGCCAGCACGCGGTTGAGCAGGTCTTTCGAGTCAACATAACCGATGATGTGGTCGATATCCTGATTACAAACCAGGAATTTCGAGTGCGGATGTTCCGCAACCTTGTTCTTCAGGCTTTGCTCATCTTCATGCAGATCGAACCAGACGATGTTTTCGCGCGAAGTCATTGAGGAGGGCACGGTACGCGACTCCAGTTCAAAGACATTCTCAATCAGCTCATGTTCCTGCTTACGCAGCACGCCCGCCAGCGCGCCCGCTTCCACCACGGCATAGATGTCGTCAGAGGTGATGTCGTCTTTACGCACCATCGGCAATTTGAAGATGCGGAAAATCACGTTCGCCATGCCGTTAAAGAACCAGACCAGCGGGCGGAAGATAAACAGGCAGAAGCGCATCGGGTTGATGATGCGCAAAGCCACGGCTTCGGGCGCAATCATACCGATGCGTTTCGGCGTCAGGTCAGCAAACAGAATGAACAGGCTGGTGACGAGCGTAAAGGAGAGAATAAAGCTGACCTGCTCGGCCGCTTCGGGCGACATAAAGTTGACCAGCATGCTGTAAAAGGCCGGAGAAAACGCCGCATCACCCACGATACCGCCAAGAATAGCGACGGCGTTAAGACCTATCTGCACGACGGTAAAGAAGGTGCCGGGGTTTTCCTGCATTTTCAGGATGCGTTGCGCGTTGATGTTGCCTTCGTCGGCCATCAGCTTAAGTTTGATTTTGCGGGAAGCGGCCAGTGAAATCTCAGAGAGCGAGAAGAACGAACTGACGCCGATCAGACAAAGTATTATCAAAATACTGTTTAACATATCTTATCCAGTCATTGACCGGATCCTCGGAAGGGAAGTGGATTTTTGTTGAGTAAAACACAGGTGAATGCTGTCTCGTAGCACGTGAGTCCAGCAAATTCAACGGCTAGTATAGCGTAAGCCCTGATAAGGCTGCCAGTAGGCGAAAAGCGGGCAGCGGCTTTGATGGGAAGCATTCTCATTTAAAGGCGAGTCGCCGCGCTAACTATAATCGATTCTGAGCGAACGTTATAGAAAAAAGTGCGCATTTTTTATTCAGCGCGTTGGTCTTGTCTCGGATGAGGCAAAGCGCCGCAAGCCCGCGAAAAGGCAGCTTTACGCTGCCTTTTTCTACGCGCGTTACGCCTGGGCTGGCAGGCAAACGCCAATGCCGCCGATACCGCAGTAGCCGTAAGGGTTCTTGTGCAGATATTGCTGGTGATCGTCCTCTGCATAATAGAACGGCGTCGCGTTGGCGATTTCGGTCGTAATGTGGCGTCGGTCGCCCGCCGCTTCCATCGCCGCCTGGAAGCGTTTGAAGCTTTCACGCGCTGCGGCGTTCTGCTCCGGCGTTAACGGATAAATCGCCGAGCGGTACTGGCTGCCGACGTCGTTGCCCTGGCGCATGCCCTGGGCCGGATCGTGGTTTTCCCAGAACACCTGCAGCAGTTTTTCATAGCTGACCACTTTCGGGTCATAGACGACGCGGACCGCTTCCGCATGCCCGGTACGACCGCTGCACACTTCCCGATAAGTCGGATTAGGTGTATAGCCACCGGTATACCCTGCCGCAGTACTATATACGCCGGGTAACTGCCAGAAGAGACGTTCCACGCCCCAGAAACAGCCCATGGCGAACAGCGCAATTTCCATACCGTCTGGTACGTTGGTCATTGAATGGCCGTTAACGGCGTGCAGCGTCGCTACAGGCATGGGGGTATTACGGCCCGGCAACGCCTCGGACTGAGTAACTAGCTGTTTTTTATCGAAAATAGTCATAATGAGGAGCCTCCAGGAATAAGGGGGACGAGCAAAAGCGGCGCGGCGGTTGTCACGGAGCGACTCTTTGCTCACAATAAATCTGGTGAATGCGACTAGATTAAACATAAGAAATATTTGGGGTGTCGTCGCTTTTTCAACTCCACAATCGGAGATTTGTTAAGCCGCGGAGCGGCACTAAAGTTTCCTGACCAGGGTGGAAACAAGGCTATTCAGGAGAAATTGTGCCACGAATCCGTATGTTATGCTGCGCCAGCCTGCTGCTGGCGAGCGGAGCCGTTGACGCCGCCAGCGTCCGCCTCCAGGTTGAAGGGTTGAGCGGAGAGCTGCAAAAAAATGTCCGCGCCCAACTGTCTACCATTGAAAGCGATGAAGTGACACCAGACCGGCGTTTTCGCGCACGCGTGGATGACGCCATCCGCGAAGGGTTGAAAGCGCTTGGCTATTACGAACCGAAAATAGACTTTACGCTGCGTCCGCCGCCGGCGAAGGGCGGCAGGCAGGTGCTGATTGCCCGCGTCTCGCCGGGCGAACCGGTGCGCATAGGCGGCACTGATGTGATTTTGCGCGGCGGTGCGCGAAACGACGAAGAGTACCTTTCCTTATTAAAAAAGCGCCCGGCCATCGGCACGGTGCTTAACCATAACGATTACGACAGCTTCAAAAAGGGGCTGACCAGCGTGGCGCTGCGTCGGGGCTACTTCGATAGCGAATACAAAAAAAGCCAGCTCGGCGTGTCGCTTGAGCGCCACCAGGCGTTCTGGGATATCGACTATGACAGCGGTCAACGTTATCGTTTCGGCGAAGTTACCTTCGCTAACTCACAAATTCGCGAAGAATACCTGCAAAATCTCGTGCCTTTTAAAGAGGGCGAGTACTACCACTCCAGCGACGTAGGCGAACTGAGCCGTCGGCTTTCCGCTACCGGCTGGTTCAATTCCGTCGTGGTGGCGCCGGAGTTTGAAAAATCCCGACAGACGAAGGTGCTGCCGCTGCGCGCCGTGGTATCGCCGCGCACCGAGAACACCATTGAAACCGGCGTGGGCTACTCCACCGACGTCGGCCCGCGGGTAAAAGCCACCTGGCGCAAGCCGTGGATAAACTCTTACGGCCACAGCTTTTCGACTACCGCCAGCATCTCCGCGCCGGAACAACAGCTTGATTTCAGCTACAAGGTGCCGCTGCTGAAGAACCCGCTGGAGCAATATTATCTGGTGCAGGGCGGTTTTAAGCGCACCGATCTCAATGATACCGAGGCGGATTCCACGACCCTTGCGCTCTCTCGCTACTGGGATCTCTCCAGCGGCTGGCAGCGCGCCATTAACCTGCGCTGGAGTCTCGACCACTTTACGCAGGCGGACGTTACGAATACCACGATGCTGCTCTACCCCGGGGTGATGATAAGCCGTACCCGCTCGCGCGGCGGCCTGATGCCCACCTGGGGCGATTCGCAGCGCTATTCCATCGACTACTCCGATACGGCCTGGGGATCGGATGTCGATTTCGTGGTGCTGCAGGCGCAAAACGTCTGGATCCGCACCCTCTACGATCGCCATCGCTTTGTCGTGCGCGGCAATCTCGGCTGGATTGAGACCAACGATTTCGACCGCGTGCCGCCAGATTTGCGCTTCTTCGCCGGCGGCGACCGCAGTATTCGCGGGTACAAATATAAATCTATCTCGCCGGAAGATGATGACGGCAAACTGACCGGCGCTTCAAAGCTCGCTACCGGGTCGCTGGAATACCAGTACAACGTGACCGGCAAGTGGTGGGGCGCAGCCTTTGTCGATTCCGGCGAGGCGGTGAACGATATTAAGCAAAGCAACTTCAAGACCGGCGCGGGCGTCGGGGTGCGCTGGCAGTCGCCTGTCGGCCCCATCAAGCTCGATTTCGCCGTGCCGGTTGGCGATAAAGAGGAGCATGGTTTGCAGTTTTACATCGGTCTGGGGCCTGAATTATGAGTCGTTGGAAAAAAATCAGCCTCGCCGTGCTGGTGTTTATCTTGTTGTTGCTGGGTACCGCGGCGTTTCTGGTAGGGACGACCAGCGGCCTGCATCTTTTATTTAACGCCGCAAACCGTTGGGTGCCGGGGCTGGATATTGGCAGCGTAACTGGCGGCTGGCGCGACCTGACGCTTAAAAACGTGCGCTATGAGCAGCCCGGCGTGGACGTCACCGCAGGCGAACTGCATCTGGCGGTGAAGCTCGGCTGCCTGCGCGACAGCAGTCTGTGCGTGAACGATCTTTCGCTCAAAGATATTAACGTGGTGGTCGATACCAAAAAAATGCCGCCTGCCGCGCAGGCGGAGGAGGAAGAGAGCGGACCGCTTAACCTCTCAACACCTTATCCCATAACGCTTTCCCGCGTGGCGCTGAACAACGTCAACGTCAAAATTGATGACACCACCGTTTCCGTAATGGATTTCACTTCCGGGCTGAGCTGGGAAGATCGCAACCTGACGCTGCTGCCCACTTCCCTTCAGGGGCTGCTGGTCGCCTTGCCGAAGGTGGCGAAAGTGGCGCAGGAAGAGGTGGTGGAGCCGAAGATAGATAAGCCGCGCCCGGAAGAGGCGCCGCTTGGCGAAACGCTGCGCGATCTCTTCTCGAAACCGGTGCTGCCGGAGATGACCGACGTGCATCTGCCGCTGAACCTCACCATTCAAGAATTTCGCGGCGAGCAGCTGCGCCTGACGGGCGACACCGACATCACCGTGCGCACTATGCTGCTGAAGGTGAGCAGCGTCGACGGCATGACGAAGCTCGACGCGCTGGATATCGATTCAAACCAGGGCATCGTGAACGCCACCGGCACGGCGGAGCTTCGCAACAGCTGGCCGGTAGACATCACCCTGAACAGCACGCTGAATGTGGACCCGCTTAAGGGCGAAAAGGTGAAGCTGAAGCTTGGCGGCGCGCTGCGCGAACAGCTGGAGCTTGGCGTTAACCTCTCCGGCCCGCTCGATGCGGTGCTGAGCGCTCAGACGCGCCTTGCTGAACCCGGCTTGCCGCTGAACCTCGAGCTGACCAGCGAGCAGCTTTACTGGCCGCTCACCGGCCCGAAGCAGTACCAGGCGGATGACATTAAGCTGAAATTCACTGGCAAGATGACCGACTATGCGCTCTCGTTCCGCACCGCGATACGCGGCGAGCAACTGCCGCCCGCCACCATTACGCTGGACGGCAAAGGCAACGAGCAGCAAATCAATATCGATAAGCTGGACGTGGCGGCGCTGCAGGGGCATACCACCCTGAAAGCGCTGCTCGACTGGCGTCAGGCCATCAGCTGGCGCGGCGAACTGGCGCTGAACGGTATCAATACCGCGAAACAGTATCCGGACTGGCCTTCAAAGCTGGACGGGCTGATGAAACTGCGCGGCAGTTACTACGGCAGCAGCTGGCAGCTCGATGTGCCGGAGCTGAAGCTCGCCGGCAACGTTAAGCAAAATAAAGTGAACGTCAACGGCCAGCTTAAAGGCAACAGCTACATGCAGTGGACCATCCCGGGCCTGCATCTGGAGCTGGGACGCAATAAGGCGGACGTAAAAGGTGAACTGGGCGTGAAGGACCTGGCGCTCGACGCCGTTATCGACGCGCCGGGGCTGGATAATGCATTGCCAGGCCTGGGCGGCACAGCGAAAGGGCTGGTGAAGATACGCGGCAGCGTGGACGCCCCGCAGCTCCAGGCCGACGTTACCGCACGCGGCCTGCGCTGGCAGGAGCTTTCTGTCGCCCTGGCGCGTTTGCAGGGCGATATAAAATCGACCGACCAGATAGCGGGCAACCTTGACCTACGCGTGGAGCGGCTGGTGCAGGGCGATGTTTCTATGCGCCTGATTACACTCGCGGCGAAAGGCAGCGAAAAAGAGCACCAGCTCCAGCTGCGCGCGCAGGGCGAGCCGGTTTCCGGCCAGTTGGATCTGCGCGGCAGCTTCGATCGTAAGACCACGCGCTGGCGCGGCACGCTCGATAACACCCGCTTCGAAACGCCGGTAGGGCCGTGGTCCCTGACCCGCGCCATTGCGCTGGATTACCGTGGCGAAGAGCAGAAAGTCAGCATCGGACCGCATTGCTGGGCGAATCCGAACGCTGAACTTTGCGTACCGCAGACGGTGGATGCGGGCGCAGCCGGGCACGCGGTGGTGAATCTCAATCGCTTCGATCTGGCGATGCTGAAGCCCTTTATGCCGCAAGCGACCCAGGCGAGCGGCATCTTCAGCGGCAACGCGGATGTGAGCTGGGACACCACCAAAGAAGGGTTACCGCAGGGCAAAGTGCAGCTGGCCGGCCGGGGCGTGCGCGTAACGCAGATAGTCAACGACAACGCGCTGCCGGTCGCTTTCGATACGCTCAACCTGAGCGCGGAGCTGCGTAATAACCGCGCGGAGCTCAACTGGCTGATTCGCCTGGTCAACAACGGCCAGTTTGACGGCCAGGTGCAAATCAGCGACCCGCAGGATCGCCGTAATCTGGCGGGCAACGTGAATATCCGCAACTTCTCGCTGGCGATTGCCAACCCGGTTTTCTCGCGTGGAGAAAAAGCGGCGGGGATGCTTAATGCGAACTTACGGCTTGGCGGCAACGCCGAACGCCCGCAGCTCTTCGGCCAGATGCAGCTTAACGGCGTGGATATCGAAGGCAACTTTATGCCGTTCGATATGCAGCCAAGCCAACTGGCGATGAATTTCAATGGCATGAGCTCAACCCTGCAGGGCGTAGTACGCACCCAGCAGGGGGAGATTGCCCTTAACGGCAACGCCGACTGGAGCCAGCTCGATAACTGGCGGGCGCGCATCGCCGCGAAGGGCAGCCGGGTGCGTATTACGGTGCCGCCGATGGTGAGGCTGGACGTGTCGCCGGACGTGGTGCTGGAAGCCACGCCGAACCTTATCACGCTCGACGGCAACGCCGACGTGCCGTGGGCGCGTATCGTCGTGAAGGACTTGCCGGAAAGCGCCGTCGGCGTCTCCAAAGACGAAGTTATGCTCGATGAAAATCTGAAACCAGAAAAAGACCCGAGCGCATCCATCCCGATTAATAGTAATCTGACCGTTCACGTGGGCAACAACGTGCGGATAGACGCTTTTGGGCTAAAAGCGCGGCTTACCGGCGACCTGAAGGTCGGCCAGGATAAGCAAGGGCTGGGGCTTAACGGCCAGATTAACATTCCGGATGGCGAAGGGCGCTTCCATGCTTACGGTCAGGATCTGATCGTGCGTAAAGGAGAAATCCTCTTCGCCGGCCCGCCGGATCAACCTGTGTTCAACATCGAAGCGATTCGTAACCCGGACGCCACTGAGAACGATGTTACCGCAGGCGTTAAAGTCACCGGTACGCCGGACGCGCCTAAGGTAGAGGTCTTCTCCGACCCGGCCATGTCCCAGCAGGAAGCGCTCTCTTATCTGCTTCGCGGACAAGGGCTTGAGAGCAACCAGAGCGACAGCGAAGCGATGACGTCGATGCTGATTGGTCTGGGGGTTGCACAAAGTGGGCAGGTTGTGGGTAAAATCGGCGAGACGTTTGGCGTGAAGAATCTGGCGCTGGATACCGAAGGGGTGGGCGACTCGTCCCAGGTGGTGGTCAGCGGCTATGTACTGCCGGGTCTACAGGTGAAGTATGGCGTGGGTATTTTTGACTCGCTGGCGACGCTCACGCTGCGCTACCGCCTTATGCCTAAGCTATATCTGGAAGCGGTGTCTGGCGTAGATCAGGCACTTGATCTGCTCTATCAGTTTGAGTTTTAGCAATGCGAATATTTGTCTACGGCAGTTTACGACGCAAACAAGGCAACAGCCACTGGATGACCAACGCTCAGTGGCTGGGCGACTATGACATCGACCATTACCAGCTTTACAGCCTCGGCCACTACCCAGGTGCGGTGCCAGGCGAGGGAACGGTAACGGGCGAGGTCTATCGCATAGACGCCTCCACGCTCGCCGAACTGGACGCTCTGCGTACCAGCGGCGGCGAATACAAACGGCAGCTCATCCAGACGCCTTACGGCAGCGCCTGGATGTATGTCTACCAGCGCCCTGTCGAAGGCTTAAGGCGTATCGACAGCGGCAACTGGCTCGACAGAGACGCTAATTAATCCCCTCCCCAAACCACGCTTCGGCGTGGTTTTTCTTTTCTGTTTCGCAATATTCTTCACCCATTTTTATCTTTTCAATTTATCAAAGTGTTAATTCATAACTGTTACGGATATGTTATTTAAAGTCCATGTTTAAACTTTATTAAAGTCCATATTTAGAACGCTTAATTTTATTTCGGCCTTTTTGTGGTGTCTTATATATTAAACGAATTGAACGTAATGTTTTATTTCGTTGGTGAATTAAAGAAAAAGCCGTTTCCCAGTTTTGATTCACGAGCTTTATGGAAGGTCTATTTTTGGATTGGTTTGGCGATTGAGGAAATAGCACTAAAGTCTAAAATTAGCTTCCACTACGCAGCGAGGTTTATAAGATGCGAAATACGCTTTTTATTAGCGGCGTTATTAGTGTTGTATTTATTAGCTGCGTATTTAACCCTAAGGATTTAATAATTTTTTAAAGGATATACGTATGAACTTCAAAAAAGTTGCTCTGGCATCGGTAATGGGTCTGGTTCTGGCGGCGTCTGCACAGGCGGCAGATCAGGGCCACGGTAAAGTGACCTTCACCGGCTCCATTATCGACGCACCGTGCTCCATCAACCCGGACAGCATTGACCAGACCGTGAATCTGGGCCAGGTGTCCAACGTGGCGCTGAAGGCCAGCGGCAACACCGGTACTTCCGTACCGCGTAATTTTGAAATCAAACTGGAAAACTGCGACACCACGACCCTGAAGTCCGTCAAAACCACCTTCACCGGTGCGGAAGGCGCGACTGACGGCTCACTGGGCATCACCGGTACCGCCAAGGGCGCGAGCATCATCCTGACCAACGGCGACGGCGAGCAGATCAAACTGGGCGAAGCTTCTGCGGCCCATCAGCTGCAGAACGGCAACAACACCCTGCTGTTCTCCGCCTACCTGAAGGGCGACGGCGCCTCTGCCACCGTGACCCCGGGTGACTTCACTGCGGTGGCCGACTTCACCCTGGCCTACCAGTAATCGCAGTCCCCCTTAACACATGCCCGCGCGGGCGGGCATGTGTTTTTTTTCAGACACCAGAGACGGAACTCATGAACAGATTCTTACGCGGCGCCACGGCGTTCGCGCTGCTGGCGGCTGCCTGCACGGCGCAGGCCTCCCGGCAGGCGGCCACGCCGGGCAGCGAATTTGACTTGGGGCTTACCGGGCGGGTGAGTATGGAAGGCGTCATTCTGTCGAGCGCCTGCGACATCACCACCGGCGACAGCGACCAGACGGTGGCCATGGGCAGCGAGACGCGCGGCCATATGCGGCGCACCGGACAGGGCGAGCCGCATCCGTTTTCCATCAGCCTGACCGGCTGCGCGCTGGCGCAGGCGGACGACCCGGCGCCCTGGCAGGTGCTGCAGGTGACCTTTGACGGCGAGCGCGAGGACGGGCTGTTCCGCGTCGGCGGCATGGCGTCCGGCGTGGCGCTGGAGCTCACCGACAGCCGCGGCGCGGTGATACGCCCCGGCGAGGCCGTCTCTTACCGCCAGGCGGCGGCGGACGATATCCGCCTGGATTATTACCTGACGCTGAAAACCACCACGCGCGAATTAATGGCCGGCGACTACCGCGCCGTTATCCGCTACCGGGTTGATTATTTCTGACTGTTTTTGTGCCTCTGATGGAGTTAACCGCAGGCGGCGGGGATACGGACATGGCTGACAAATATAAAAAGCAACCTCGCGGTGCGATAAAAATAATCAAACTTTCCGCACTGACCGTCTGCGTGCTGGCGGGGATCCGCGCGCCGGCAATGGCGGCGGACGACATCCAGTTTAATACCGACGTGCTGGATGTGAAGGACAAACAGAATATCGATTTAAGCCAGTTTTCAAAACGCGGCTATATCATGCCGGGCGACTACACCTTCCGCATTAAGGTCAACCAGAACGAACTGGACGAGCGGACGGTCAGCGTTTACCCGGCGGAAACGGACAAAAACCGCTCCGTGGCCTGCCTGGCGCCGGAGGTGGTGAAGAGTTTCGGCCTGAAGGAAAAATACCTGGCGGCGCTGAAGCCTTGGCACCAGGGGCAGTGTCTGGACGTCACCGCGCTCAGCGGCGTGGAGGTGACGCCGGACCTCGGCAACGGCCTGCTTGCGGTGAGCGTGCCGCAGGCCTACCTCGAGTACAGCTCGGACGACTGGGTGCCGCCCGCGATGTGGGACAACGGCATTCCCGGCCTGCTGGCGGACTACAACCTGAACGCCCAGGCGCGCCATAACGAGCGCGGCGGCGATGACAACACCGTCTCGGGCAACGGCACCGTCGGCGCCAACCTCGGGGCGTGGCGCGCCCGCGCCGACTGGCAGGCGAACTACGACGACCGCGCCGGGAGCAGCGGCCAGAAGCAGTGGACCTGGAGCCGCCTGTACCTCTACCGCGCGCTGACCGGGCTGAAGGCGAAGCTGACGCTCGGCGAGGACTACGTGAACTCGGCCCTGTTCGACAGCTTCCGCTTCACCGGGGCGAGCGTGGTGTCGGACGACAACATGCTGCCGCCGAACCTGCGCGGCTACGCGCCGGAGGTCACTGGCGTGGCGAAGACCAACGCGAAGGTCACCGTCTCCCAGCAGGGTCGGGTGATATACGAGACCCAGGTGGCGGCGGGGCCGTTTGCCATCCAGGACCTGAGCACCGCGGTCACCGGCACGCTGGACGTGCGCGTCCAGGAGCAGGACGGCTCGGTCCAGGAATACAAGGTCAACACGGCGAATATCCCGTACCTGACCCGGCCGGGCAGCGTGCGCTACCGGTTCTACGCCGGCAAGCCCACCAGCTACGACCACCATGCCGACGGCGAGACCTTCGGCAGCAGTGAGTTCTCGTGGGGTATCAGCAACGGCTGGTCGCTGTACGGCGGCATGGTCTCGAGCTCGAAGTACATCTCGCTTGCCGCCGGTATCGGCCGCGACCTGATGGCGCTCGGCGCGCTGGCCTTCGACGTGACCCGCTCGGACGCCAAGCTTGAGAACGAGCACCGCCACGGCCAGTCGTACCGGGTGAGCTACTCGAAGACCTTTGACGGGACCGGCAGCCAGGTGACCTTTGCGGGCTACCGCTTCTCGGAGAAGGACTTCATGAGCTTCGCCGACTACCTGAGCTACCGGGCCGACAACGGCGCGTACATGCAGAGCAAGGAGATGTACACCGTCACCTTCAGCCAGCAGTTCGAGAAGCTGGGCGTGAGCGCGTACCTCAACTATTCGCACCAGACCTACTGGGACCGCCCGGCGGAGGACCGCTACAGCCTGTCGCTGTCGCGCTACTTCGATATCGGCAAGTGGAAGAACATCAGCGCCTCGCTGACCGCCTACCGCAACAAGTTTAACGGCGAGAATGACGACGGCATGTACCTGTCGCTCTCGGTGCCGTGGGGGGATGCGGGCACGCTCGGGCTGAACTCGTCGTACAGCGGCGACGCCAGCAGCCATAACCTGAGTTACTACAGCCGGCTGGATAACGGCGACAACTACCGCGTTGCGGCGGGCGGCACGGATGACGGCGGCAGCCTCAGCGGCTACTACGACCACCCGGGCGACCTAGCGGAGGTCACCGGCAACCTGGATTACCAGCACGGGCAGTACAGCGCGGCGGGGCTCTCGCTGCGCGGCGGCCTGACCGCCACGGCGAAGGGGGCGGCGCTGCACCGCTCGAACGTGGCGGGCGGCACCCGCGTGCTGGTGGATACCGGCGACGCGGCGGATATCCCGGTGCACGGCTACAGCAACAACACGTACACCAACCGCTTCGGCAAGGCGGTCATTACTGAGGTCAGCGACTACAGCCAGAACAGCCTGAGCCTGGACATCAACAACCTGCCGGAGAACGCCGAGGCCACGGCCTCGGTGGCCCAGGCGACGCTGACCGAGGGGGCCATCGGCTACCGCCGGTTTAACGTGATTGCCGGGCAGAAGGCGATGGCGGTTATCCGCCTGGCGGACGGCAGCTACCCGCCGTTCGGCGCCAGCGTGCGCAACGTGGAGAAACAGGAGGTCGGCCTCGTCAATGATGAGGGCCAGGCGTACCTCAGCGGCCTGAAGCCGGGCGCCAGACTGAGCGTGAGCTGGAACGGGGCGGCGCAGTGCGCGGTGACCCTGCCGGCGAGCCTCGCAGGAGTGAGCCAGAACGGAAATCTGTTACTGCCGTGCCACTGAGGCACGGCGAGACCCTGATTAACCATGAGTACCCAGATGAAAATGTTAACCACCCCAAAAACCGTTTCCGTTGTGGCCGCCGCGCTGCTGGCCGCCCTCACCGCGCAGCAGGCCTGCGCGGCCATCGCCCTGGACCGCACCCGTGTGGTCTATAACGGCGGCGAGAAGTCGGTGAGCCTGAACATCAGCAACGAGAACAAAAAGCTGCCCTACCTGGCCCAGGCCTGGATGGAGGACGCGCAGGGCAACAAAATCACCAGCCCGCTGACAGTGCTGCCGCCGGTGCAGCGCGTGGAGCCGGGGGCGAAGAGCCAGGTGAAGGTGCAGGCCGCGCCGGCCGTCGCCGCGCTGCCCCAGGACCGGGAGACGCTGTTCTACTTCAACCTGCGGGAAATCCCGCCGCGCAGCGACAAGCCCAACACCCTGCAGATAGCGCTGCAGACCCGCATCAAGCTGTTCTACCGCCCGGCGGCCATTGCGCTGGACAAGACCCAGGCGGCGAAGGGCGACTGGGTGGAAAAAGTCACGCTCACCCGCAACGGCGACAAATATGTGGTGAACAACCCGACGCCGTACTACCTGACCCTGGTGGAGGGCACGGCGGGGGTGAAGGGCAAAGCCGTGCCGTTTGAGCCGGTGATGGTGAGCCCGAAGGGCAGCGCCACCCTTGAGGCGTCCGCCGCCGCGTTCGGCGCCAGCCCGGTGCTGAGCTACGTCAACGACTACGGCGGCCGCCCGCAGCTTCAGTTCAGCTGTGGCGGGGCCACCTGCACCGGTAGGCTGGTGCAGGACAAAAACTAACCGCCGGTGAAAGGAGGCACACGATGAACAGGATGAGATTACTTGCCGGCCTGCTGGCGCTGGCCGCGGCCGGTGCGGCGGCGGATGAACTGCCGCTGGCGGATAACGGGCAGCTTTACGTGTACGGCAGCCTGCTGGAAAACACCTGCCGGCTGACCATGGACTCGGCGTACCAGGAGGTGGACCTGGGCGCCACGTCACGGGCGCAGGTGCGCCTGACGGGCGAGAGCGCCCGGCCGGTGACGGTGACGCTGCAGCTGCGCGACTGCCCGGTGCTCGGCAACTGGAGCAGCAACATCACGCCGCTGACCGAAACGGTGAGCACGCAGCAGCCGCCCTACCGGGCGCGATTTGTGGCGAAGGCGGACGACACGAACCCGGACCTGGTGAAGGTGACGGGCGCGTCGGGTATCGGGCTGCGCCTGCGCGACAGCCGGGGGCAGACGGTGAAGCTCTCGCGTGAGAGCGACACGCTGCTGCTGACGCCGGGCCAGGACCGGGTGACCTTCACCCTGGCGCCGGAGCGCACCGCCGCGCCGTTCACCGCCGGGCCGTACCATGCGCTGATTAACTTCAGCCTGATTTACGAGTAGGGGGCGGGCGATGAAAAAGCGGATGCTGCCCCTGCTGCTGCTGGCCTGTACCACGCAGGCGCCGGCGGCGGCGGATAACGTGCATTTCTCCGGCACGCTGGTGGCGGAGCCCTGCACCCTGCCGGACGCCGATACCGATATCAGTCTGGATTTCGGTACGGTGGTGACGAAATACCTCTACCAGTACCAGCGGACAAAAAGCCAGCCGTTCGCTATCCACCTGCAGGAGTGCGACCCGGCCATCATGAAGACGGTCAGCGTGACTTTCCAGGGCACGGCGGATACCGAACTGCCGGGCCTGCTGGCGACGGATGCGTCCGGTACGGCAAAAGGCGTGGCGGTGGGTATTGAACGCCAGGACGGCACGCTGCTGCCAGTGAATAAAGCCAGCCCGGAGATGCCGCTGGCGAGCGGCAACACCACGCTGAACTTTAACGCCTTCGTGCAGATACAGCCGACCGTACTGGCAAACAAGTCGCTGACCGAAGGCAGCTTCACGGCCATCAGCACGTTTATCCTGAGCTATCAGTAAGGGGATGAAGTTGAAAAGGACGACAGACGGCCTGACCGGAGCCAAAGGGCGGCGGTGGGCCACCCGTGCGGGCAGAAGATGTACACTGCTGGTAGCTGCGTTATTGCTGGTGCCTTGCGGCATCATCCGGGAAGCCGCGGCAAACACCGGCGACCAGTACTCTATGAACATTAACATCACTGGGACGGTCACGGCGAACGGGAGCTGTGAGTTTAACCAGGGCGGGTCGCTGCAGGTGGACTTCGGCCAGGTCCGGCTGAAGGCGACAGGCGCCACTGCCGTCCAGCTGGACGGCAGCTATGAGCAGCCGCTCGCCGCCAGCTTTATCTGTTCAGGCGATAGTGCAGGTTTATTACAGATGAAATTCACCTCGTCTTCCGGCAGCTATGAAACTTATAACGGCACCAAAGTGCTGGGCACAGACAAGGGCATTGTAGGAATTGAGCTGATGGTGAACGGCGCGGCGCAGACCATGGACACATGGTTCAATATCGATCAACAGAATCCGCCCGCCCTGCGGGCGAAGCTGGTGCAGGTGAGTACCGCAAACAGCAAGAACGTGGTCAGCGGCGATATCTTCACCGCCTCCGGCTCGCTGGTGATGGCGTTTAACTGAGGACGTGAAGGATGAGAACAGAACGTATCGCCCTGCTGCTTGCCGCTGCCAGTATGCTTACGGCGGGGCTGCTGCAGACGGCCCGGGCAGCGCAGACCGGCGACAGCATGAGCGTGAACTTCAGGGGAGAATTCATCTTTGCCACCCCCTGCACCGTTAATAACGACCAGGCCATTGACGTGGTGTTCGGCCAGGTGGGGGTGAACAAGGTCAACGGCACCAACTACCGGCAGACCATTCCCTATACCGTGGACTGCCAGGGAGCCAGCGACAGCTCGCCGCTGAGTCTGACGATGAGCGGCACGGCGGCGGGCTACGACGACGCGGCGGTCACCACCAGCGCGGACGGGCTCGGTATCCGGATAGAGGCCAACGGCCAGCCGCTGGCGCTGAACACGCCGCTGGAGACCACGCTGGGGGCGCTGCCGTCGCTGAAGCTCACGGCGGTGCCGGTGCAGGACCCGGTCAAGACCCTGGCGGAAGGGACTTTCAGCGCCACGGCAACACTGACGGCTAATTATCAATAATATAAATTGCCAACAGGCATTTTTTCTCTGTTTTTTGATGTGAGCTTTTATTAGCTCAGCGAGTATGAGAGCGAGTATAATGCTTAAAAACTGTTTTCCATATGTCGGGAAAGTGATAGTTACTTCTACTCTGTTCATTATTTTTTCTGGATGGCAGATGGCGTGCGCGATGGTAAATGGAGTGCACGGTATAAATTATTCATCAGGATCTGTTAACTGTTATGTTAACCCTCCAAGGCTTGATCCAGGTTCCTATTTTAAAGGGAATGCATGTGATATCTCCATCTCTGGATATGTTCCTGTTTCAGGTAAATATAAAGTCAGGCTGTCATTGACTACGTCAAACTTTGAACATGCTGATAGTTCATACGCCTATTTTGACGCCAACCAAAATCTGAGTTCGCAGACGGTTAATGTAACTAGCAGCGATGTTCCAATTAGCCTTGTATCGGAACTTGCGGTCCATGCATGCTATGTCCTTGTTAACGAGGCAGGTAAGGAATGGGCTTTGCCCGTAGGTGATCGCCGAGGTTGTTCTCGTTACCCACCAATACCGCCCAGCCCCCCCGCACCGACGGTAAGCTGTACTATAAATAATAGCGGGGCTTTGTCCGTCAATTTCGGAAGTATTGATCGAACATCATTACCTACCGTTCCGGGTACTGGGACAATTCTGTCTAAACAAATACCCGTTGTATGTAGCAGTTCTTCATCCTCAGCAACCATTAATATGAGTATGAAGGTTAACTATACGGCTATTACCGTGAGTGGAGCGCAAGTAATAAAAACTTCATCAAATGGGGTCGGTGTAAGTGTAATTTATAACAACCAAGTATTAGCATCAGGCAGCGCGAAAAATATGGTATTTAATAAAGGTTCAAATTCAATGGTTCTCGGCTTTGAGGCTGTGAGAAATCCCGTGGTTTCTGTTGGAGATGTCCCTACAGGGAGCTTTTCTGCGAGTGCCGTTATGGTAATGACTATGCAGTGATATTTGCTATCTGGCTAAATGATGTGGATTTGTTTGAGTAACTTTTTCCTGTTTCGAATAAGGTGCGCTTTTCTGGTTTGCAATAAGAAAAAGATAATTTCTTTACGAGTGTTTCACAAGGTCCTTTAATTCATGGGAAAGCTCATTCTCGGTATTCTGCTGTGTTTGCTGGCTTTTTATATAAAAAACTCAGCAACAGCGGGTGTCGCGCTGCCCTATAACCTGACATTTCTGGGCTGGCTGGGGCTTGCGCTCATCGTATTTTCCTGGGGTTATAAAGGTCGTTTTGAGCGATCGCGACGCCAGCCCCTTCTGACCGCAGGCAGCCTGCTCCTGCTCTTCCCCTGGCTTTTGCAGGCGCGCGGCAACCCCGGCGTGTGGGTGCTGCTGTTGGCACTCCTGCTGTGGCAGGCGCTGCTACGCCTGCCGTGCATGCCCCGGCAAAAACATCAGCTTTTGCTGGCGGTATTTATACTGGCGCTGGGCCAGGCGCTTATCGCCCTGATTCAGGCGTTCTGCCCGCACCTCGCGATGCAGCTGTATGAATATGACTGGCTACGCAATCATGGCCGCCCCTACGGTATTTTCCAGCAGGTTAATCTGCTCGCGAGCTTTCTCGCCACCGGCGTCGGCTGCGGTTTTCTGCTACTGCTGACGGAACGGCGCGCCCGGGGAATAACCGCTGTGCTGATAACCGCGGGCCTCGGCGTGCTTGCTTTTGTGCTGGCCCTGAACCAGTCCCGTGCTGGCGCTATCGGCGCGGTTGTCGTCATCGCCGCGCTCTGCGCCGTTGCCGGGCGTGGGAAAGCCCCCCGTGCAGGCGCGGCGCTGGCCGTGATGGCGCTCAGCGCCGGGGCGGGCTGGTACATCACGCAGCATGTCACGGTGCTGTTCAACGGTGAACCGTTCCTGATGGCGCGGGATTACGCCGGCTCCACGCAGGAGCGCCGGCATATCCTGCGCATCACCTGGCAGATGATAATGCTGCACCCGTGGGCGGGATGGGGCTACGGCACGTTTGAGTACGCCTTCAGTCGCTGGCTGCTGGCGCACCCGGGTTACACCTTCCGCGTGCCGGTCACCCACCCGCACAACGAGCTGCTGTATGCCTGGTTCCAGGGCGGCATCACAGCGCTGGCGGGCATGCTCGTGCTGTTCGCGGGCTGGGTAAGGATGCTCATCCGCGCCCTGAAAACCCGCCGCGCAACGCTGGCTTACGCGCTGCTGATTGTGCCGCTGCTGGCGCACCTGAACCTGGAGTACCCGTTTTACCAGTCGTTCATTCACTTCGGGCTGTTCCTGCTGCTGCTGCGCCTGGGCGTGACGGAAGCGCCGCCGGCCGCACGCCAGGCAGCCCGGGCGCCGCGGCTGGCTGCCGTGCTCTGCGGCGCGGCGCTCATCGTCTTCAGCGGGGCGGGGCTTTACGCTAACCACCAGCTGACGGCGCTTGAGCGCAGCCAGCTTGCCGGGTTCCCGTCTCCCGCGCCGTGGTACTTCGCCACGCAGTCTGAACGCGCGCAGTTCGACGAAATGGTGGCCCTGCTGATGGACTACAACCGCACCCGCAACGCGGCGAACCTGGACGAATTTATGGCGCGGGCGCAGGCGTGGTCGCTGCGGCATAACGACGCCAATGTCTGGCGCAGCATGATGATGATTGAGCAGTTCCGGGGGAATCAGGCCAGGGTGGCGGAAATGGCGCAGACGTATAAGAAGCTGTTTCCTTTGCAAAACGAGAAATAACGACAATGCCGCCCACAGGGCGGCATTTTTATATCAGGCGAGCTGTTCGTCGCGCTTTCCAAGGCGGAACACGCTGACGGTTTCCAGCAGCCGGTGCGCCTGCTCCTGCATCGATTGCGCGGCGGCGGCAGATTGCTGTGAAAGCGCGGCGTTCTGCTGCGTCGCGGCGTCCATCTGCGTTACGGCGACGTTCACCTGGTCGATGCCTGCGCTCTGCTCATGGCTTGCCAGCGAAATGTTCTCCACCAACTCGCTCACGCGCTGCACGCTGCGGACAATTTCTTCCATTACATCACCTGCGCCTTTCACCAGCGTATTGCCTTCTTCGATGCGGTGCACCGAGCGGTCGATCAAATCGCGAATATCTTTCGCGCTGGCGGCAGAACGCTGCGCCAGCGCCCGCACTTCGGCCGCGACGACGGCGAAACCGCGCCCTTCGCTACCCGCACTGGCAGCTTCTACCGCGGCGTTAAGCGCCAGGATATTGGTCTGAAAAGCGATGCTGTCGATAACGCTGACAATGGTGCTTATCTCACTGGAGAAGCGATGAATCACACTCATGGTCTGCACTACGCGCTCCACCGCTTCGCCGCCTTCACCTGCGCGCAGGCGCGCATCGCGGGCGATGTTGCTGGCAAAGCGGGAGTTTTCAGCGTTATTTTTCACCACTGAGGTGAGCTCTTCCATGGAGGCTGCTGTCTCCACCAGCGCGCTGGCCTGCGCTTCATTACGCGAAGAGAGCTCCCGGCTGCCGGTCGCGATTTGCGATGAGGCGGTGGCGATAGTCTCCGTGCCCGCCCGTACGCCTGCCACAATGCGCGTCAGGTTGCTGTTCATCTCTTTGAGCGCGCGCATCAGCTCGGCGGTTTCATCGCGCCCATGAACGGTAATCGTCGCCTGCAAATCTCCGGCGGCCACCGTACGGGCAATGGATACGGCTTCAGCCAGCGGGCGCGTGATGCTGCGCACCAGCCACCAGGTAATTAACGCGCCGGTAAGAAGAGTCAGCGCCATAGTGAGCAGCAGCATTAACCGCGTGCGTTGAAACTGCGCTTCGTTGCGAACGTTGGTCTGCTGATGGAGATGTTCCGCCTGCTTCAGCGTGCTGGCGACCATCTCATCGATCATGTGCGTCGGCTCACGATCAATACCCGCTACCAGGTGATCGACCCGCTGCGCGCTGGTCGGGTCATTCACCACGTATTGCGTCAGCGCGTTCAGGTAGTGCTGTTCCAGTTCGGCGTGCAGGACGCGGGTTTTCATCACCGCGTCGGCGTCCATACCCATCTGCGGCAGCAGCGCGGCGAGTTCATTAAGCAACGCCTGCGTCTTCTGGCTCTGGCTGATAAACGCGCTTCGGTATTTATCAAACTGCGCCTGGTCCTGAGCGCCGCGCAGCAGAGTGTTTTTCCACTCCTGCACCTGAATTTTGAACTGCACCTGGGCATTGCGGGCCGTATCGATACTTTCCGCTATCACCTTCTCCGTGGTCATGATCTCCTGGTTTTGTTTAAGGCCGTTGGCGTTAACCGCAAGGCTGCGTATGCCAATAAACAGCGTAGCGAGCAGCAGCAGGCCCGCCAGCAGGCCAAGCCGCTGTCCGATAGTAAGATGATTAAGTTTCATTGCAGTTGGTCATTTCCCGGTCAAGAAGGCGTGCGGCCCACGCGAGCAGGAGATATCGACCGCAAAAAGAGGAGCTTTAAGCTCACTAAAGAAGGAAACGCAGATGCATATAAGGTAATGCGATGAACAAAAAAGAAATAATCGCTTTATGACACTTTTATGAAACCTCTCAGAGCGCGTGAAACGCGGCGCTGAAGGCTAAAAACAAACACACCGCCCGCAGGCGGTGTGCTGTGTGGAGCGGGAAGAATTACTTCTTCGCAGCGCGTTCGAAAGAGGTACGAATTTCTTCTTTCGCGGCTTCTGCGTTGTCCCAGCCGTCAACTTTAACCCATTTGCCTTTTTCGAGGTCTTTGTAGTGCTCGAAGAAGTGGGTGATCTGCGCTTTCAGCAGTTCCGGCAGGTCGTTCACATCGTTAATGTGATCGTATTCTTTGGAGAGCTTGGTGTGCGGTACAGCAACCAGTTTCGCATCTTCGCCAGATTCGTCGGTCATTTTCAGCACGCCAACCGGACGGCAGCGGATCACAGAGCCCGGCTGCAGCGGGTACGGCGTCGGGACCAGCACGTCAACCGGGTCGCCATCCAGGGAGAGGGTATGGTTGATGTAACCGTAGTTGCACGGATAGAACATAGCGGTGGACATAAAGCGGTCAACGAACAGCGCGCCGCTGTCTTTGTCCACTTCGTATTTGATCGGGTCCGCGTTGGCCGGGATTTCGATAATAACGTAGATGTCTTCCGGCAGATCTTTGCCCGCAGGTACGTTCAGTAAGCTCATGTCTGTTTCCTTAAAAATGTATGGCAAACAAGTGCCCGGTATTATAGCCAGGTGGAGGTAAATGTCTTTGCCTGTTTTCGCCGGTCCGGCGTAGCGGGACGATTTTAAGACCTTTTCCGCGCCCGGAAAATCCATAAAGCCAGCCGCATTCTCAATAAATCTGTGTAACCGTTTACAAAGCAGATACAGGTCAGGATTTTTGTGTAAGAAAAGCCTGCTATCTCACCTTAGGCGGCAGGCGCGCCAGCGCTTGTCTTGCGTCACCTTTTGTCACTCACGGGATTTAACGTTTTCGTTACTTTTTTGAATTGTGATGTAACGCATTCAGTTACATCCCGGATTGTCTATAGTTTCGGCGCAGGTGGAGATTTAACCAACAATAACCCTACGAGGATGCACTTATGTGGAAGCGCTTACTTCTGGTCACAGCAGTTTCGGCAGCCATGTCGTCTATGGCGATGGCCGCCCCGTTAACCGTGGGATTTTCTCAGGTAGGTTCCGAGTCTGGCTGGCGAGCGGCGGAAACTAACGTCGCCAAAAGCGAAGCGCAGAAGCGAGGCATCAATCTGAAGATTGCCGACGGCCAGCAGAAACAGGAAAACCAAATCAAGGCGGTGCGCTCTTTCATCGCTCAGGGCGTGGATGCCATCTTTATCGCCCCGGTCGTCGCAACGGGTTGGGAGCCGGTGTTGCAGGAAGCAAAAGAAGCGGAGATCCCGGTTATCCTGCTTGACCGCTCCATCGACGTAAAAGACAAGTCGCTCTATATGACCACCGTTACCGCCGACAACGTGCTGGAAGGCAAGCTGATTGGCGACTGGCTGGTGAAAACCGTCGCCGGCAAGCCGTGTAACGTTGTGGAACTTCAGGGCACCGTGGGCGCAAGCGTGGCGATTGACCGTAAGAAAGGTTTCGCCGAAGCCATCTCTAAAGCGCCGAATATCAAAATCATCCGTTCTCAATCCGGCGACTTTACCCGTTCGAAAGGGAAAGAGGTGATGGAGAGCTTTATCAAAGCGGAAAACAACGGCAAGAACATCTGCATGGTTTACGCGCATAACGACGACATGGCGATTGGCGCGATTCAGGCCATTAAAGAAGCGGGCCTGAAGCCGGGCAAAGATATTCTGACCGGCTCCATCGATGGCGTGCCGGACATCTTCAAAGCAATGATCGACGGCGAAGCTAACGCAAGCGTTGAGTTAACGCCGAACATGGCGGGCCCGGCATTCGACGCGCTGGAAAAATTCAAAAAAGACGGCACTCAGCCTGAAAAACTGACTATCACCAAATCGACGCTCTATCTGCCGGATACGGCTAAAGAGACGTTAGAGCAGAAGAAAAATATGGGTTACTGATAAGCCAATAGCAGTGGCGGCGGCTCTTCGACGCCTGTGAACCTCTTTCTGGCGAGGGGGCGGCGAGGGTGAAAACCCTCGCCGCGGCCCTCTCCCTGGAAAGACGAGAAAAAAAACGGCCCCTTTGGCCGAAGTAAAACGTAAAGAAGCGAACCGATTCGCTCTTTTCTACGGAAGAGAGGAAGGAAAACCGACGCCTCGATGAATCGGTCATTTAATAAGAAGCAAACCGAGCCCCTCTTCCCTCTGGGAAGAGGGGCAATTTTCGGAGTGAGTAAACACAGCGCATCCACCGTTTTAGCGCGTGGGCAACGGGGAGTCCGGCAATGCATAACGAACAGCAGGAGATCCTGCGCACGGAAGGCTTAAGCAAATACTTTCCAGGGGTGAAAGCGCTTGAAGAGGTCAACTTCAGCCTGCGGCGCGGCGAGATCATGGCCTTGCTTGGCGAGAACGGCGCCGGGAAATCCACATTGATTAAAGCCCTGACTGGCGTTTATCAGCCGGACGGCGGCACCGTTTTTCTCGAAGGCAAACCGGTGCGGCCGAAAAACACCGCTCACGCCCAGGAGCTGGGCATCGGCACCGTCTACCAGGAGGTCAACCTGCTGCCCAATATGTCGGTGGCGGATAACCTGTTTATCGGTCGCGAGCCCCGGCGCTTTGGGCTGTTGCGCCGTAAAGAGATGGAGCAGCGCGCCGCGCGGTTGATGGAATCTTACGGCTTTAAGCTCGACGTGCGCGAGCCGTTGAACCGTTTTTCCGTGGCGATGCAGCAGATTGTCGCTATCTGTCGCGCCATCGATCTCTCCGCCAAAGTGCTTATCCTGGACGAGCCCACCGCGAGCCTCGACACCAAAGAGGTAGAGATGCTCTTTACCCTGATGCGCCAGCTGCGCGATCAGGGCGTCAGCCTGATTTTCGTCACCCACTTTCTCGACCAGGTTTATGAAGTCACCGACCGCATCACGGTGCTGCGCAACGGCAAGTTTGTAGGGACGCGTGATACTGCCGAACTGCCGCAAATCGAGCTGGTGAAGATGATGCTGGGACGCGAACTGGACACCAACGCGTTGCAGCGCGCCGGACGCACCCTGTTGAGTGAGAAACCGGTCGCCGCCTTCAGCAACTTCGGTAAGAAAGGGGTTATCACGCCGTTTGATCTGGAAATTCGTCCCGGCGAAATCGTCGGTCTCGCCGGCCTGCTCGGTTCGGGGCGTACCGAAACCGCTGAGGTTATCTTCGGCATTCACCCCGCCGACAGCGGCACCGCCGCCATCAAAGGCAAGCCGCAGACGTTGCGATCGCCGCATCAGGCCTCCTGTCTCGGGATTGGCTTTTGTCCGGAGGACCGCAAAACCGACGGCATTATCGGCGCCGCGTCGGTGCGAGAGAACATTGTGCTGGCCTTACAGGCCCAGCGCGGCTGGCTGCGGCCGATTCCGAAGCGTGAGCAAATTCAGATAGCCGAGCGTTTTATTCGCCAGCTTGGCATCCGCACGCCGGGCACGGAACAGCCGATAGAGTTTCTCTCCGGCGGCAACCAGCAAAAAGTGCTGCTTTCGCGCTGGCTGCTGACGCGTCCGCAATTTTTGATTCTGGATGAGCCCACGCGCGGCATCGACGTTGGCGCGCATGCGGAAATTATTCGCCTGATAGAAACGCTCTGCGCCGACGGGCTGGCGCTGCTGGTGATTTCGTCAGAGCTGGAAGAGCTGGTGGGCTATGCCGACCGGGTGGTGATCATGCGCGACCGGCAGCAGGTGGCGGAAATTCCGCTCGAGCAGCTTTCGGTGAGCGCGATTATGAATGCCATTGCGGCATAAGGAGTTCTGAGTGATGGGATCATTACCTGAAGTGGGCGCGCCAAAACGCCGCTTTCGCTGGCCGCCGGGCATGCCGCAGTTAGCGGCGCTGCTGTTGGTGCTGCTGGTGGACAGCCTGGTGGCGAGCCACTTCTTCCAGATAGTGTTGCAGGATGGCCGCCTGTTCGGCAGTCCGATCGATATTCTTAACCGCGCCGCTCCCGTGGCGTTGCTGGCGATCGGCATGACGCTGGTGATAGCGACTGGCGGCATCGACCTTTCCGTGGGGGCGACCATGGCTATCGCCGGGGCGACCGCCGCCGCGATGACCGTCGCCGGGCACAGCCTGGCGGTTGTCCTGCTCGCCTCGCTCGGCGTGGGCGTGCTGGCGGGGTTATGGAACGGCATTCTGGTCGCGGTGCTGAAAATTCAGCCCTTCGTCGCCACGCTTATCCTGATGGTGGCCGGGCGCGGCGTAGCGCAGTTGATTACCTCCGGGCAAATCGTCACCTTTAACTCGCCTTCGCTCTCCTGGCTTGGCAGCGGCTCGCTGTTGCTTTTCCCAACGCCGGTTATCATCGCGCTCGTCACGCTGATTATTTTCTGGCTGTTCACCCGTAAAACGGCGCTCGGCATGTTTATCGAAGCGGTGGGCATCAACATTCGGGCGGCGAAAAACGCCGGCGTTAACACCCGGGGCGTGGTGATGCTGACCTACGTGCTGAGCGGCGTCTGCGCCGCTATCGCGGGCGTTATCGTCGCGGCGGATATTCGCGGCGCGGACGCCAACAACGCCGGGCTGTGGCTTGAGCTGGACGCCATCCTCGCCGTGGTGATTGGCGGCGGCTCGCTGATGGGCGGGCGCTTCAACCTGGCGCTTTCGGTGGTGGGCGCGCTGATTATCCAGGGGATGAATACCGGTATTCTGCTCTCCGGCTTTCCGCCGGAACTTAACCAGGTGGTAAAAGCGGTGGTGGTGCTTTGCGTGCTGATAGTCCAGTCGCCGCGCTTTATTGGCTTGCTGAAGGGAGTGCGCCGCCATGATAAAACGTAACCTGCCGCTGATGATAACGCTTGCGGTGTTTGTGCTGGGCTACCTCTACTGCCTGACGCAGTTTCCCGGCTTCGCCTCCACGCGCGTAATTTGCAACATTCTTACGGATAACGCATTTCTTGGGATCATCGCGGTCGGCATGACCTTCGTGATCCTCTCCGGCGGGATCGATCTCTCGGTCGGCTCGGTGATCGCCTTTACCGGCGTATTCCTCGCCAAAGCGATAGGCTTCTGGGGACTTTCGCCGCTGGTGGCTTTCCCGCTGGTGCTGGCGATGGGCTGCGCCTTCGGCGCTTTCATGGGGCTTTTGATAGACGCGCTGAAAATCCCGGCGTTTATCATTACGCTCGCCGGGATGTTCTTTCTGCGCGGCGTCAGCTATCTGGTTTCCGAAGAGTCTATTCCGATTAACCATCCCATTTACGACACGCTCTCAAGCCTCGCCTGGAAAATCCCGGGCGGCGGACGCTTAAGCGCGATGGGTCTGCTGATGTTGGGCGTGGTGGTTATCGGTATTTTCCTCGCTCACCGCACCCGTTTTGGCAACCAGGTTTACGCCATCGGCGGCAGCGCGGTTTCGGCGAACCTGATGGGTATCTCCACCCGCAGCACGACCATCCGCATTTACATGCTCTCCACCGGGCTTGCCACGCTTGCGGGTATTGTCTTCTCGATTTATACCTCGGCAGGTTACGCGCTGGCGGGGGTAGGGGTAGAACTGGACGCCATCGCCTCGGTGGTCATCGGCGGCACGCTGCTCTCCGGCGGCGTGGGAACGGTGCTGGGCACGCTGTTTGGCGTCGCTATCCAGGGCCTGATCCAGACCTATATCAACTTTGACGGCACGCTCAGTTCATGGTGGACCAAAATCGCCATCGGCATTTTGTTGTTTATCTTTATTGCGCTACAGCGCGGCCTCACCGTGCTGTGGGAAAACCGCCAGAGCGCGGATGTTAAACGCGTTAGCACGGCGCCAACAAGCCAGTAACATACTGAAATCGCTAAAAATGGTTAAACTTTCTCCGGTGATTGCCGATAACTCACTATTCGTCCGTTTTGAGCTATCGCGATTACCGGGAAACGTACCATGCTAAAAAATCTCTCCATTCGTACCGGCCTGCTGACCCTGTTGGCGGCCATGACGCTTTTGCTGTTGGTCGTTAGCGGGATTGGTATTTACGCGCTGACGCAAAGTTCCACCTCTCTGCAACGCATCAACCAGCTACAGGGTGAAAAAATGGTGCGCCTGAACGAAGGCTATACGCTGCTTTTGCGGGCGCGTAACGAAGCCGGGCAGGCGGTGCGCCAGATGGAGGTCGGCCTGTTAGACGATGCCGGTCATTCCGTGAAAAGCGTCACCGCGGAAATCGCCCAGGCGCAGCAGACGCTGAAAGCGCTGATTGCCAGCGGCGTGGACGACGAGCAGGGCGCCGCGCTACTGAAAAAGCTGGCGGCAAGCTATCACGCCTATGACAGCAAAGGCATCACGCCGATGCTGGCCGCGCTCAACAAGCAAAGCCCCGATGACTATTACGACTTGCTGGAAAACGGGCTTATTCCGCTCTCCCGCAGCTTCGATAACGACATGCAGGCGTTCCAGCGCTGGAGCGAACAGCGCGGCAATGAAGAGGTGGCGACGGTACAGGCGCACAAGCGGACGGTGATGGGGTTAATGGTGTTCGCCGTGCTGCTCACCGCGGCGTTGATTGCGCTGGTGTGGCTGGCGCTGCGTCATTTGCTGCTCCAGCCACTGAGCCGTGCGATTGAACAACTGGAAGTGATTGCCGCAGGCGATCTCACCCATACCACTGCTGACGCGGGCAACAACGAACTGGGACGCCTGGCGGCGGCGATTGAGAGTATGCGCCAGGCGCTGATGGCGTCGGTGCTACGCGTGCGCGACGCCAGCGCGCAGATAGATACCGGCAGCCGCGAGCTTTCGGCTGGCAACGTCGATCTCTCTCAGCGCACCGAATCGACCGCCACCTCCCTTGAGCAGACCGCCGCGAGCATGGAAGAGATCACCGCCACGGTGAAACAGAACGCGGCGAATGCCGAAGCGGCGCACAAGATGGCGCAAACCGTTTCCGATACCGCCGATCGCGGCAGCGAAATGGTCTGCTACGTCATTGAGAAAATGCGTGATATTTCCGGCAGCGCTGGCCGCATCGCCGACATTCTGAGCGTTATTGACGGCATCGCCTTCCAGACCAACATCCTGGCGCTGAATGCCGCGGTGGAAGCGGCGCGGGCAGGAGAACAGGGAAGAGGATTCGCAGTGGTGGCAGGCGAAGTGCGCAGCCTTGCCAGCCGCAGCGCCGAGGCGGCGAAAGAGATCCGCACGCTTATCAGCGACTCGCAAACCCACGTTGGCGAAGGCAGCGAACTGGCGCAGCAGGCGGGCGAAACCATGGATGAAATTGCCGAAGAGGTTTTACGCATGACGAAGCTGATGCGAGAAATCGCCAACGCGTCGCATGAACAGAGCCGCGGCATTGAGCAGGTGAATATCGCGGTCAGCCAGATGGACGAAGTGGCCCAGCAGAACGCCGCGCTGGTGCAGCAATCTTCCGCCGCCACGCGATCGCTTGAAGAGCAGTCGCAGCAGCTGGTGGAGGCGATGGCGACGTTCCGGTTGCAGATGCAGGCCGTATAAAAAAGAATAAAGCGGTGGGGCAAAGGCTCCCGCTTCCTGGAAGAATAATTTTAGAGGGACATATGGCAACGTGTATTCAATGTGACGAACAGGCTTTGGAAGGGGGCGATTACTGCGCAAAATGCGAAGAAAAAGCGTTTAAAAAGATTGGCGGCTGGCTTTATATTCCCGCGCTTGGGCTGCTGGCGACGTTACTTGTCAATAGCTTCTCCGTTATCGTTACGCTGCGTCTTCTTCTCGATAGTGCTGGTCTGCTGCCGGGCGCGGTAGCAGGCGTACTCTATTTTGAGCTGTTCGCTTTCGCAGGACTCTTTTTTCTGGCGCTTTATGTCTCAAGTCTGTTTGTGCGTAAAAAGCGCCAGCTGCCAAAAAACTATATCGCGCTGGTCATCGCGGGCATTCTGGTGCTGGGAGCAGACGCCTGGCTTGGCTATCGCTATCTCGATATGCCGCTAAACTACGAAAATATTTCCCCGGTGGTAAGAAGCGTAATCGGCGCCTGTGTCTGGATCCCATACTTTCTGGTATCGGTCCGCGTGAAGCGCACCTTTGTGCGCTAGGTAATAAAAGGGCGGCGCAAGCCGCTTTTTTTTGGCTGACTGCATGCATTGTTGCGCCACCCTGAATGACAAGGGAGGGCGGATAACATTAAAGCGCCGCTGCTGGCGAAAATGCCGGTCTGTTCCTTCGCCGGGGCGTGAGTGAGGAGCTCGACAGGCTGGCGCTCCTTACCACGGCTCTCGTTTTTGCCTGCGAGCGTCTGATACCGGCGCGGGGACGGGAGTTTTTCGGGAGCGTAACGGCTGCTAATAATACCCCGGCACAGGAACCGGGATCTTCATTCAGGGTTTGAGGGTCTGATGGCGGGCATTTACGGGCTTTGCGCTCGTCCAGTTTAGCGAGCAACCATGGTCTGCAAGCTGCTGCCAATAATCAGGGGGTGACTGTTTTTTACCCAGTGGGAGAAACGTAAAAAACGGCCAGTTTTTTAACGGGCACTTATCGGGCCGCGCCGACAGCAGCGCTGTTCTATAGCGAAGCGTGAGTTGGCAGGATAAAAAACGGCGCCTTCAGAGCGCCGTTTATAAACTTCAGGCCTGCGTTACGCGTCCGGATACTCGCGAATAAAGCGCTCGACATCTTCCACCATGTGGTCGGTGCCGACGAAGAACGGACGGCGCTGGTGCAGGCTGTCCGGAACGATGTCCAGAATGCGCTGCTTGCCGTCGCTCGCCTTGCCGCCCGCCTGTTCGGCGAGAAACGCCATCGGGTTGCACTCATACAGCAGGCGCAGCTTGCCTTCCGGATGGCTTGCGGTGCTCGGATAAAGATAAATGCCGCCTTTAAGCAGGTTGCGATGGAAATCCGCCACCAGCGAGCCAATGTAGCGTGAGGTGTAGGGGCGCTGGGTCGCTTTATCTTCTTCCTGGCAGAATTTGATGTATTTCTTCACGCCATTCGGGAATTTGATGTAGTTGCCTTCGTTGATGGAGTAGGTGTTGCCTTTCTCCGGGAAGCGCATGCGCTCCTGGCACAGGCAGAATACGCCAAGCGAAGGGTCGTAAGTGAAAGCGTGAACGCCGCAGCCGGTGGTGTAAACCAGCATGGTGGAGGAGCCGTAAACCACGTAACCCGCCGCCACTTGCTTGCTGCCAGGCTGCAGGAAGTCTTCCATGGTGACCGGCGTGCCGACCGGCGTCACGCGGCGGTAGATAGAGAAAATGGTGCCTACAGAGACGTTAACGTCGATGTTAGACGAGCCGTCCAGCGGGTCCATCAGCACGACATACTTTGCATGTTCGCAGCCTTCAAACACCACAATCTCATCTTCTTCTTCAGAAGCGATGCCCGCCACGATATCGCGAGCGCGCAGTGCGGCTTTCAGCTTTTCGTTGGCGAACAGATCGAGCTTTTGCTGCACCTCGCCCTGAACGTTTTCCGCGCCGCTGGCGCCGAGAATATCAACCAGGCCTGCTTTATTGATATCGCGGTGGATAATCTTCGCGCCCAGCTTTATTGCCGACAGCAGCGCCGTCAGTTCGCCGGTCGCATGTGAAAATTCGTGCTGCTTTTCGACAATAAACTCACCTAACGTTTTCATAACACTTTCCCTGCATCTGAAGTTGAGTAAAGCGATCACAACAATATTAACAAAGTTTCAAATTGTCGCGCAGAAGTGAATCGTGTAAGCCAAATACAGATAATCCTGAAATGCATTTATCAGGCCGCCTTCCTGCGGGTAGAATGTGCGCCGGACTAAAAAAGGATAGTGACGTATGCGCATTCATATTCTGGGTATTTGTGGCACTTTTATGGGCGGACTCGCGATGCTGGCGCGTTCGCTTGGCCACGAGGTGACGGGCTCGGATGCTAATGTCTACCCGCCAATGAGCACCCTTCTTGAAAAGCAAGGTATCGAATTAATCCAGGGCTACGACGCCGCGCAGCTGGAGCCGCGCCCGGATCTGGTCATCATCGGCAACGCCATGACCCGCGGCAATCCCTGCGTGGAAGCGGTGCTGGAGCAGGGCATTCCTTATATGTCCGGCCCGCAGTGGCTGCACGATTTTGTGCTGCGCGACCGCTGGGTCGTCGCCATCGCCGGCACCCACGGTAAAACCACCACCGCCGGCATGGCCGCCTGGATCCTTGAAGCCTGCGGCTACAAGCCGGGCTTTGTGATAGGCGGCGTACCGGGTAATTTTGACGTTTCCGCGCGCCTTGGCGATAGCCCGTTCTTCGTAATCGAAGCTGACGAATACGACTGCGCCTTTTTCGACAAACGCTCCAAGTTCGTCCACTACGCGCCGCGCACGCTGGTGCTAAACAATCTGGAATTCGACCACGCCGATATCTTCGACGACCTGAAGGCTATCCAGAAGCAGTTCCACCATCTGGTGCGCATCGTGCCGGGGCAGGGGAAAATCATCTGGCCCGAAAGCGATATCAACCTGAAGCAAACGCTGGGGATGGGCTGCTGGAGCGAGCAGGAGACGGTCGGCGAGCAGGGCCACTGGCAGGCGAAAAAGCTGACCACCGATGCCTCAAACTGGGAAGTGTGGCTTGACGACGAAAAAGTAGGGGAAGTGAACTGGAGCCTCGTAGGCGAGCACAACATGCATAACGGGCTGATGGCGATTGCCGCAGCGCGCCATGTAGGCGTAACGCCCGCCGACGCCGCGCAGGCGCTGGGTTCATTCGTTAATGCCCGCCGCCGTCTGGAATTGCGCGGCGACGCGAACGGCGTAACCGTGTATGACGATTTCGCCCATCACCCGACCGCCATCCTCGCCACGCTTGCCGCCCTGCGCGGCAAAGTGGGCGGCACGGCGCGCATCCTCGCCGTGCTGGAGCCGCGCTCCAACACCATGAAGATGGGCGTCAGCAAAGACGATCTCGCCCCTTCGCTCGGTCGCGCCGACGAAGTGTTCCTCTTCCAGCCGCACCACATTCCGTGGCAGGTGGCGGAAGTGGCGGAAGCCTGCGTTCAGCCTGCCCACTGGAGCGCCGATCTCGACACGCTGGTGGAGATGATTGTGAAAACCGCGCAGCCTGGCGACCATATCCTGGTGATGAGCAACGGCGGCTTTGGCGGCATTCATCAGAAGCTGCTGGATGGCCTCGCACAGAAAGCGCAGGCCTGAAAAAAGGGCGTCTCCCGCGCCCCTGGCTTCATCCTTGCTGGTAAGAAAAGCCGCTTCCTGCGAAGCGGCTTTTTTATTCTCTACTCTTTCGCGATGGGCGTATCGCTGGCTTGCGTTTGCTTATCGCCCTGAATGGCGGCGACCTGTTTCTCCACGTCCGCCACCTGTTCGCTGCTGTGCAGCAGCGTGTAGGTTAAATCGAACTGCGTGCTGGCGCCGGGTGCGAGTTGCTTCACGCGCTTCTGCTCGCGCTCAATGGTCACCGGATAGGCGTAGCTGGTGCCCGGTTCGATGCCGGTCACGTAACCCTGTTTTTCCGTGTCGGTGTTTTTCCACATCGTCAGCACCGGCAGTTGCGACACGTTAAAACCGATAGCCGCCCCTTTGTCGCCCGCTTTGTTGATCACGGCGGCGAGGGTCTGCTGGTTCGCATCGGCAATCGGGGTGAGGTTAAAGACCATTTCGTCAAAGTCTTTCGTCGGCGCGCTGTAGGTATTCCACGTTTTTATCCCGCCTTTGGCGTAGTCGTTAAAGGGGCTCACGTTCGCCAGCGGAGCGATAAAGCGCGCGCCTTCTTCCAGAATCGGCTTGCCGAAGTTGCTGTGGTAGATAATCTGATAATCATGCGGATAATCGGCGTGGTTCGTCAGCACATCGTGCAGGCTGAAGCTGTTGCTGCCCGGCACGTAGCGCAATTCGGTCATGGTTTGCAGGTCCGCTTTCTTAAAGGTGCTCTCTTTAATCAGACCGCGTATGCGGATTTCATACGGCGCGCTTTCGTTCACTTCTACTTCCACGCGGGAGGCTGGCGTGTTGCCCGCTTTGCCATGCAGCGTATAAAGCTGGCCGTCAGCCGTTGTCGGATGGCCGGTCCACTCATAGCCGCAGCGCACCATCATTTCATTGAACCCTTCCAGCCAGCCGAGACCGTTGCGGCTTTCCAGATTAATAAACGCCGGGTTCACGACCTCTTTGACCGGCGAATCCCAGCCCAGGCGCACGCCAAACCCTTGCGCATGCAGCAGGTTCATGCCGCGCGTAGGGCTTAAGACGATGGTGAGGCCGTTTTCGCTGGTGAGCGTGATGATTTTGCTGCCCTCCTGCTTGCCGCCGTGCAGCACTTTTTGCTCAATGCTGAACGGGGCGCCTTTGAGGTTCAGCTGCTGGCTGGTTATGCGCCAGTCGCCTTTATCCGTGCCCTTTTCAGCGTTGGTCAGCACCCATGTCTGAGCGGAAGCCTGAGCCGAAACCAGCAGCGCGAGCGAGGTCAGAAGCAGCGTCTTTTTCATCCTTTTATCCTTTTTGCTGAATCGATTTAAGTTAATGGCCTGTGAAGACTAGTTTCTGTGGCGGATAAGAAACGTGATCGCATTCACTGCCCGGGAAAAAGCAGCAGACTAAGAAAATTTTTGAGGTCAGGGTCTGTTTTTTATGCAATCTGGAGGGTGCGTTGCGATAAAAGTGTGAAGCAAAACCTGGTTAGCTTTAACGTTTCAGCTTAAGAGCGTTTAATGAATTAAAAGGGCGAGGAGAGAGAAAGTAAAAAGAAGCCCGGCGGAACCGGGCTTTTAGCGGTTATTCCTGGCCTTCGGCCAGTTCGCGCAGATACTGGAAAATCAGGCGGGAGGATTTAGGCGGCTTGTTGCCTTCCTTTTCCTTTTTCGCGTTGCGGATAAGCGAACGCAGCTGCTGACGGTCCGCCTGCGGCCAGAGGTTCAGCACGTCCGGCACCGCGTCGTCGCCTTCTTCAATCAACCGGTCGCGCAGATGTTCCAGCTTATGGAACAGCGCTACCTGCTGGTTGTGGCGGTTTTTCAGTTTATCCAGGGCCTGACGGATAGGTTCGTCATCGCGCTGGCGAAGCATTTTGCCGATAAGCTGCATCTGGCGGCGGCGGCCTTCTTTCTTGATGCGCTGCGCCAGTTCAATCGCGGCGCGCAGATCTTCATCCAGCGGGATCTTATCCAGGGCGTTCTTGCCCAGGTCCACCAGCTCGGCGCCGAGACGTTTTAACTCTTCGGCATCGCGCTTAATTTCGCTTTTGCTGACCCAGATAATTTCGTCATCGTCGTCTTCGTTTTCATTATCAGGGACATCATCGAGCCAGTCTTCGGGCTGCTTTGTCATCTCAGGCTCCTTAAAAAAAGAGGCTAATACTACCAGTTAAGGCGCGCACTGCGAAATGGTTCTCTGTTAGACTCAAAAAATACGTCTTCTGTTTTCACCTTACATTATGGCATTCGCGATGAAACTAATCACACAAGTTGCGCAACAGCGCAAAACACTGGAAGAGGCCGTCGCCACTGCGCTGGAACTGGCATCGGGCAAGGCGGACGGCGCGGAAGTGGCGGTGAGCAAAACCACCGGTCTGAGCGTTAGCACCCGCTACGGTGAGGTGGAAAATGTGGAATTCAACAGCGATGGGGCGCTCGGCATTACCGTTTATCATCAGAACCGTAAAGGCAGCGCTTCCTCCACCGACTTAAGCCCGCAGGCGATTGCCCGCACGGTGCAGGCGGCGCTGGATATCGCGCGCTATACCTCGCCGGATCCGTGCGCGGGCGTGGCGGATAAAGATCTGCTGGCGTTTGACGCGCCGGATCTCTCTCTGTTCCATCCGGCGGAAGTGGACCCGGATCGCGCCATTGAGCTTGCCGCCCGCGCCGAGCAGGTCTCGCTGAAAGCCGATAAGCGCATTACCAATACCGAGGGCGGCAGCTTCAACAGCCATTACGGCATTAAAGTATTCGGCAACAGCCACGGCATGCTGCAGAGCTACTGCTCCACCCGCCACTCGCTTTCAAGCTGCGTCATTGCCGAAGAGAACGGCGACATGGAGCGCGACTATGCCTACACCATCGGCCGGGCAATCGAAGATTTGCGCTCGCCGGAGTGGGTGGGCGAAGAGTGTGCTAAACGCACCCTGTCCCGCCTGTCGCCGCGTAAGCTCCCCACCATGAAAGCGCCGGTGATTTTCGCCCATGAAGTGGCGACCGGCTTGTTCGGTCATCTGGTGGGCGCCATTAGCGGCGGCGCGGTTTACCGTAAATCGACCTTCCTGCTGGATTCGCTGGGTGAACAGATCCTGCCTGACTGGCTGACGATTGAAGAGCATCCGCATCTGCTGAAAGGGCTCGCCTCTACGCCGTTTGACAGCGAAGGGGTGCGCACCGAGCGTCGCGATATTGTGAAGGATGGCGTGCTGCAACAGTGGCTGCTGACTAACTATTCAGCGCGCAAGCTGGGGCTGAAAAGCACCGGCCACGCGGGCGGCATCCATAACTGGCGCATCCAGGGGCGCGGCCTGAGCTTTGATGAGTTGCTCAAAGAGATGGGCACCGGACTGGTGGTCACCGAGCTGATGGGCCAGGGCGTGAGCGGCATTACCGGCGACTATTCCCGCGGCGCTGCCGGGTTCTGGGTTGAAAATGGCGAGATCCAGTATCCGGTAAGCGAAATCACCATCGCCGGCAACCTGAAGGATATGTGGCGCAACATGGTCACCATCGCCGACGATATCGAAACGCGCAGCAACATTCAGTGCGGCTCCGTACTGTTGCCGGAAATGAAGATAGCCGGGCAATAATTCCCAGGGGCGCCCGCAGCGGCGCCCTTTTTTTGTCACCATAATAAGAAGGTAAGCCGATGCGTAAGTCATTGTTAGCAATGTTAGCCGTTTCCTCCGTGCTGTTTGCCAGCACCGCAGCTCTGGCGGCGGATCTGGAGGATGATATGGATATCCTCAACGAAAACCTGAAAACGGTGCAGAAAACCACCGACGCGGCGGAGATGAAAGACGCGTTAACCAAAATGCGCGAAGCGGCGCTGGATGCGAAAAAATCGACGCCGCCGAAGCTTGAGGACAAACCGGCGGACAGCCCGGAGCTGAAAGATTTCCGTCACGGTCTGGATACGCTGGTAAGCCAAATTGACGGCGCGCTGAAGCTGGCTAGTGAAGGCAAGGTGAAGGAAGCGCAGGCGGCGGCTGAAGATTTCAAAACCACACGCAACACTTACCACAAGAAATACCGTTAATTGCCAGGCCAGCCCGTTCGCTGCGGGCTGGCTGGTTCCTGCACAGGCGGCTCAGCGTAAATAATGAATCACCTGATTGCTGCTGCCGCGCCAGATAAGCGCCGGATCTTTGAGATCCTGCATGAACTTCCCGTCTACCAGCACGTTGATAAGGTCAACGACCTCACGCTGCGCTGACGTTAACTCCGCAAGCTTATAGCCCGTCCATACCCAGATATCTTTACCGGGACATTCAGCCCGCACGCGGCGCACCAGCGTTAAAATCGCTGGCACATTTTGCGGATGCAGCGGGTCGCCGCCAGAGAGCGACAGCCCCTGGCGTTTTATTCGGGTATCGTTGAGGTCCTGGATTATCTGCGTTTCCATTTCTGGCGTGAAATGAGCGCCGGAGTTAAGCCGCCAGGTGCTTTTGTTATAGCAGCCGGGGCATTCATGAACGCAGCCCGCGACAAACAGCGTGCAGCGGGTGCCGGGGCCGTTGACTATATCAACCGGATAGTACTGATGAAAATTCATTCCGCTTCTCAATTGACGCCATAGCGGCGTTGGCTGCACTCATTCGCCCCGGTCACTTACCGGAGTAAGCTCCCAGGGACTCGTTCGTTTGCCGCCTTGCTCTGACGCCAGTTGCTTTGCGGAACCGCTTCTTAACTGACGCCATAGCGGCGTTGGCTGCGCTCATTCGCCCCGGTCACTTACCGGAGTAAGCTCCCGGGGACTCGTTCGTTTGCCGCCTTGCTCTGACGCCAGTTGCTTTGCGGAACCGCTTCTCAATTGACGCCATAGCGGCGTTGGCTGCACTCATTCGCCCCGGTCACTTACCGGAGTAAGCTCCCGGGGACTCGTTCGTTTGCCGCCTTGCTCTGACGCCAGTTGCTTTGCGGAACCGCTTCTCAATTGACGCCATAGCGGCGTTGGCTGCACTCATTCGCCCCGGTCACTTACCGGAGTAAGCTCCCGGGGACTCGTTCGTTTGCCGCCTTGCTCTGACGCCAGTTGCTTTGCGGAACCGTTTCTCAATTGACGCTATAGCGGCGTTGGCTGCACTCATTCGCCCCGGTCACTTGCCGGAGTAAGCTCCCGGGGACTCGTTCGTTTGCCGCCTTGCTCTGACGCCAGTTGCTTTGCGGAACCGTTTCTCAATTGACGCCATAGCGGCGTTGGCTGCATTCATTTTCCCCGGTCACCATCAGCGCGGCGTGAGCCATGCAGGGCGGGTTAGCGAGCCGATATCCATCATCAGGCCTTACCCAATCTGCCCGTTGCCTAAATGCTTCACGCGGCGTTTTACCTCTTCCTGCTTGCCGGCGTTAAACGGACGCGCATCCGGGCTGCCGAGATAGCCGCACACGCGGCGGGTGACGGAGACGCGGGCGGCGTCGTGGTTGCCGCATTTCGGGCAGGTAAACCCTTTGCTGGTGCACTCAAACTCGCCGGTAAAGCCGCACTCGTAACACTCATCGATTGGCGTATTCGTGCCGTAATAAGGCACATGCTGATAGCTGTAATCCCATACGTCTTCCAGCGCCCGCAGGTTGTGCTGAATGTTCGGATATTCGCCGTAGCAGATGAAGCCGCCGTTCGCGAGCGGCGGGTAGGGCGCTTCAAAGTCGATTTTGTCGTAAGGGTTCACCTTTTTCTCCACGTCCAGGTGGAAGCTGTTGGTGTAATAGCCCTTGTCGGTCACGCCAGGCACTACGCCGAACTCGGCGGTATCAAGACGGCAGAAGCGGTCGCAGAGGTTTTCGCTCGGCGTGCTGTAGAGGCTAAAGCCGTAGCCGGTCTCCTCTTTCCACTGGTCCACCGCGTCACGCAACCGCGCCACAATGGCGATGGCTTTGGCGCGCAGCGTTTCGCTGTCATAAACATGCTGATTGCCGCTGAGCGCGTTGATGGTTTCATGAATGCCGATATAGCCAAGGGAAATTGAAGCGCGGCCGTTTTTAAAGATCTCCGCCACCTCGTCATCCGCTTTCAGGCGTACGCCGCAGGCCCCTTCCATATAGAGAATGGGCGCCACGCGCGCTTTTACCCCTTCGAGACGGGCGATGCGGGTCATCAGCGCCTTGCGCGCCAGCGCCAGACGCTCATCCAGCAGCGTCCAGAAGGCGGCTTCGTCGCCTTTCGCTTCCAGCGCGATACGCGGCAGGTTAAGGCTGATAACGCCGAGGTTGTTGCGCCCGTCGTGGATCTGCTCGCCGTTCTCTTCGTACACCCCAAGGAAGCTGCGACAGCCCATCGGCGTTTTGAAGGAGCCGGTGACTTTCACCACCTGGTCGTAATTCAGGATATCGGGATACATGCGCTTGCTCGCGCACTCCAGCGCCAGCTGCTTAATGTCGTAGTTCGGGTCGCCGAATTTGTGGTTGAGGCCGTCGCGAATGGCGAACACCAGCTTCGGAAAGACCGCCGTTTTACGGTTTTTACCCAGCCCTGCGATGCGGTTGCGCAGAATCGAAGTCTGGATGAGGCGCGACTCCCACGATGTACCGAGGCCGAAGCCGAACGTGACGAAGGGCGTCTGGCCGTTGGCGGTGTGCAGCGTATTGACTTCATATTCCAGCGACTGGAAAGCGTCGTAACACTCTTTTTCCGTGCGGTTGCGGGCATAGCCCTCCGCGTCCGCGATCTGCCACTCTTGCGCTACCCGACGGTGTTTTTCAAAGCTTGCGGCGACGAAAGGCGCCAGCACCTCATCGATGCGGTTAATCGTGGTGCCGCCGTAAATATGGCTCGCCACCTGAGCGATAATCTGCGCCGTCACGGCGGTGGCGGTGGAGATAGATTTCGGCGGCTCGATTTCGGCGTTGCCCATCTTAAAGCCGCGCGTCAGCATGCCTTTTAAATCAATCAGCATGCAGTTGAACATCGGGAAAAAGGGCGAGTAATCGAGGTCGTGATAGTGAATTTCGCCGCGCTCGTGCGCCAGCACCACGTCGCGCGGCAGCAGGTGCTGACGGGCGTAGTGTTTCGCGACGATGCCCGCCAGCAGGTCGCGCTGGGTCGGGATGACTTTGCTGTCTTTGTTCGCGTTTTCATTGAGCAGCGAAGCGTTAGTTTGCTCCACCAGCCCCTGAATTTCGCGGTTCAGGCGGCCGCGCTTTTCACGTTCCACGTCGCGGTCGTGGCGGTACTCAATGTAGGCGCGCGCCAGCTGCTTGTGGTTACCCGCCATCAGCTGGTTTTCCACGGCGGTCTGAATTTCATGGATATCGACCTGGCTGCGCCCCTGCATCTGCTGGCTTACCAGGGCGGCGACGGTGGCGCAATAATCGGCGTCATCGACTCCCGCTGCTTTTGCGGCACGAAGAATGGCTTCCTGAATGCGCGCTGAATCGAAAGGTACTTTGCACCCGTCTCTTTTCACTACATGCGGTGTCATGATCTCTCCATTTTAAACAGGTTATCCACAGAGGCGTACAGGAGGCATGGACGGGATTTTTGTTTTTTTCACCCGCCGCTTCCGGCATTCCGGCCCCTTTTATCCACAGCCTGAACCCCGTTCAGGACGGCGCGGATTGTTGAAATAGTAGACGAAAAATACAAGATATTGGGCCGGGTGGGATTTTAAAGTCTATATATAGTGCTTTGCATCAAAGATGTTTGCGCTTTTATTGATGCAGGACAAAGCAAACCGGGCAGGGCGCAAAGGATGGGCGGTAGCGCGCGGGAATTCACTTTGTAAATGTATTGAGCAAAAAATCAACAAACACCCGCGCGCGGGGCGCCAGCTGGTGGCTCGGGTACTTCACCCACAGCGGCTGCGGCGCGGCCCAGTCGTCTACAAGTAAAGGAAGGAGCCGGCCCTCAAGTATATGCGGCTCGAGATACCAGTCTGCGAGCGAAACGATGCCCATGTCCGCCAGTGCGGCGTCCACCAGCACGTCCGGATAGGTACTGATAAGCCAGGCGTTTTGCTCTTCAAGCGTTATCTCTTGCGCAAGCCAGCTTTGCAGGCGGCCGTTGCCGGGGTTGCGATGCACCAGGCAGCGGTGGTGGGCTAAATCCTGCGGCGAACGGGGCGCGCCGAACTGCGCCAGGTAGGCGGGCGAAGCGGCCATCATCATGCGCATCGGGGCGATTTCGCGCGCCACTACGCGGCTGTCCTGTACGCTGCGCTGGCCGATGGCGACGTCAATGCGCTCGCCGATGAGGTTAACCCGGCGCGGATCCATCGCCAGATCGAGCCGGACTTTTGGGTAACGCTGCTGAAAACGCGCCAGTTCGGGCATTAAACGGTAGCGGCCAAAGCCGGGAATAACGCTTATGCGCACCAATCCTTCTGGCTCGTCTGCCGGGTTCTCCAGCGCCTGATTCAGGGCGTGCCACAGCGGGGAAACCTGCTCGCGCAGCGCCACGCCTTCTTCCGTTAGCATCACAAAGTGGGTGTTGCGCTGAAACAGCACGCGCCCCAGCCGCTGCTCCAGCAGCCGCACGCTTTTGCTTACCGCGGCGGGCGTCACGCCCAGCATACGCGCCGCCGCAGAAAAGCTCTGGCTCTCCGCCGCCGCCAGAAACGCGGGCAGCAGACGATGCACATCGGAAGTCAGCGCCATGGTTGATACCTTTGGTTGAAACAGAAATGCTTAAGGCCAGCCTACAGGTTAGCCTGCCGGCGTGACAACATAAAACCAACACCCCATAACGAGGAACGAAGAATGAAAAAAGTGTTGGTTCTGGCAGGCCACCGCACCCCGGATGAATCTCGCGTTAACCGCGCCGCCGTCGAGGCGTTTAAAGCCTTGCCGCAGGTCACGGTGCATGAGCTGATGCGCGAGTACCCCGATTTTCAGATAGACGTGAAGCGCGAGCAGGCGCTGCTGCTGGCGCATGACGCGGTTGTGATGCTGTTTCCCTTCTGGTGGTACAGCTCGCCCGCCATTTTGAAAGAGTGGCAGGACCAGGTGCTGGAGCACGGCTTCGCCTACGGCACGGGCGGCGACAGGCTGCATGGCAAACCGTTTCTGCTGATGGTCTCCACCGGCGGCAGCGAGCAGGCCTATTCGCCGGAGGGGTATAACCGCTATCCCATCGACGCCTTCTGGCTGCCGTTCAACGCCACCGCGAACATGACCGGGATGGTCTGGCAGCCGCCCGCGCTGATTCAGGGCACCCATGTGCTGACGGATGACGATCTCGACGCGGGCGTCAGCCGCTGGTTAAGCCGCATCAACGCGCTTTGCGCCTGAAGCGCCCGGCGCCTGCAGCCAGTAGACCGCCTCGAACGGGCGCAGCGTGCCTTCGCAAGGTCTGGGCGCCGGATCCGGGTAGTTGCTCATCAGCACCTGCCAGCCGTCGCCGCATTCACCCGGCATGCACCAGTGGCTTTCACGGCTCAGGTTGGCGACCACCATCAGCTGCTGGCCCTGCCATTCGCGGCGATAGCACCAGATAAACGGATGCTCCGGCAGCAGATCCTGATAGCTGCCCCAGGTAAAAATGGGGTGCGCTTTGCGCAGGCGAATCAGGTTCTGATAGGCGTAAAAGACCGAGTCGGGGTCGTTCAGCGCCGCTTTTGCGTTGATGGCGCGGTAATTATCGCAAAGCCCTATCCACGGCGTGCCGGTGGTGAACCCGGCGTTGTCGCTGTCGTCCCACTGCATCGGCGTGCGGCTGTTGTCGCGCGACTTACTGGCAAGAATAGCGAGCAGATGCTCCGGCTTATGCCCCTGCGCCCGCAGCTCGGCGAACATGTTATGGCTCTCCACGTCGCGGTAGTCGATGATGCGGGTGAAGTGCGGGTTGGTCATGCCCAGCTCCTCGCCCTGATAGATATAGGGCGTGCCCTGCATGCCGTGCAGCACCATGGCTAACATTTTCGCCGCCGGGACGCGCAGCTCTCCCTCGTCGCCAAAACGGGAAACGATGCGCGGCTGGTCGTGGTTACACCAGAACAGCGCATTCCACGCCACGTTGTGCATACCCTGCTGCCAGTGGCTGAAGATAGCCTTCAGCGCCACGTAATCGGGCGCCGCCAGCGTCCATTTCTGCCCGGCCGGGTAATCCACCTTCAGATGGTGGAAATTAAAGGTCATGGAAAGCTCTTTGCCGTCGAGCGCCGCGTAGCGCTGACAGTTGGCGAGCGTGGTGGAGGACATTTCGCCTACCGTCATTAGCTCGCGCGGCGTGAACACATCGCGGCTGAACTCCTGCAAATAGTCGTGAATGCGCGGCCCGTCGGTGTAAAAACGCCGCCCGTCGCCGTTAACGTCATCCGGGAAATCCTGATCCTTGGAGATAAGATTAATGACGTCGAGGCGCAGCCCGTCCACGCCGCGGTCGGCCCAGAACTCGCATACCTTTTTAAGCTCGGCGCGCACCGCGGGATTTTCCCAGTTGAGGTCCGCCTGCTCCGGGGCGAAAAGGTGCAGATAGTATTGTCCGCTTTCGGCGTGCCAGCGCCAGGCGCTGCCGCCAAACTTGGAACGCCAGTTATTCGGCGCCACCTCCGGCGAGCCGTCGCGCCAGATGTAAAAATCGCGGCGCGGGCTCTCTTTGTGCACCGCCTCGTGAAACCAGGCGTGCTGCGTGGAGGTGTGGTTAAACACCATGTCGAGAATGATGCGAATGCCGCGCTCGTGGGCGCCCGCCACCAACCGGTCGAAATCGTCCAGCGTGCCGTAAGCGGTGTCAATGGCGGTGTAGTGGGCGACGTCGTAGCCGTTATCCACCTGCGGCGAGATATAAAACGGCGTGAGCCAGATTGCGTCCACGCCAAGCGTTTGCAGATAGTCAAGGCGCTGGATAACGCCCGCCAGGTCGCCGGTGCCGTTGCCGGTCGTGTCCTGAAAACTCTTCGGGTAGATCTGATAAATAACGCCTTGTTGCCACCACGGCGGAGTCATATTCATCGCACTGTCCTGCTTTGCAAAGGGCGCGGCTGCCCGCGCCCGTCATCACGGAAAATTACACCACCAGCAGCGTGCCCTGGCGGAACTTACGCTTGTAGAGGAAAGAGGTCAGGATCATCGGGATAACAATCGCCACCGCCATCGCCAGCGCGAAAACCTGCCAGTAGCCCGGCTGAATAGAGAGAATGCCCGGCAGGCCGCCAACGCCGATACCGTTCGCCATAACGCCGTTCAGGCCGCACAGCAGCCCGGCGAGGCCGGAGCCAATCATGGCGCAGAGCATCGGGAAGCGGTATTTCAGGTTAATGCCGTACATGGCGGGCTCGGTTACGCCAAGGAAGGCGGAGATAGCCGCTGGAACGGAAATCTCGCGCTCGTTGTGCTTGCGGCTGGTGATGATGATGCCTACCACCGCCGACGCCTGGGCGATGTTGGAAAGCGCAATCAGCGGCCATACCGGGGTGCCTCCCATGTTCTGAATCATCTGCATGTCGATGGCGAGCGTCGTCTGGTGCACGCCGGTTATCACCAGCGGCGCATAGAGGAAGCCAAACAGCGCGGCGCCGATGGGCGCGAAGCTGCCGGTCATCAGGTGACGCACCGCGAAAGCCACGCCGTCGCCAATCAGGCGGCCGAACGGGCCGATAAAAGCGTGGGCCAGGAAGACCGCGAGGATCAGCGAACAAACCGGCACCACCACCAGATAAAGATAGTCCGGCACCAGCCGTTTGATCCGCGTTTCAATGAACCCAAGCGCGAGGCCCGCCAGCAACGCCGGGATCACCTGCGCCTGGTAGCCCACTTTGGCTATCTGGAACAGGCCGAAATCCCACACTTCCGGCGTTTGCTGCCCGAGCAGGTAAGCGTTCATGAGCTGCGGGGAGACCAGCGTGACGCCAAGCACGATGCCGAGTATCGGCGTGCCGCCCATCTTGCGCACCGCCGACCAGCAGATACCCACCGGCAGGTAGAAGAAGATGGCTTCGCCAATCAGCCACAGGAAGTCGTAAATCGATTTCAGCGCCGGGAACATTTGCGCCAGCGTCTTGCCGTCGCTCATCGGCAGGTCGCCGATGACGTTGCGAAAACCGAGGATCAAGCCGCCGCTAATCAGCGCGGGCAGCAGCGGAAAGAATATTTCCGCGAAGTGGGAAATAAGACGCTCATGCCATTTCATATTCTGGCGGGCCGCCAGCTTCGCCTGCTCTTTATTGGCGCTGCTGTGGCCGCTGGTGGCGATAAGCGCCTGGTAGTATTCGCCCACTTCCGGGCCAATCACCACCTGAAACTGACCGGCGTTGGTGAAGCAGCCCTTGACCATCGGCAGCGTTTCGATGGCTTTCGGGTCCGCTTTCGCCGGGTTATTGAGCACAAAACGCAGCCGGGTAATGCAGTGGCTGACCGTGGCGATGTTTTCACGGCCACCCACGAGTGCTATCAGTCTGTCGATATCCTGTTGGTTTATTTTTCGCATGATGACGCCCCGTGACGGAGTAAAAGTAGGCTGAGGGTAAGACGGGCCAAGCTTATCCGTTTCCCTTAAGCGGGAAAAAGGGAACGTTCCCGAAACAGGGCGGCGATCACAATATATCCGCAGGCAGGGGTTAACTCAGGGCGGCGGGAATGGTTATCTGACGCAGTTCAGCGTGCTGGGTCACCTGGGCGATAAGCTGCAAGGCGGCCTGTTTGCCCGCCTGCGCGTAACCTGGGTCAACAGTAAGAATTTCAGGGTGAAGAAACTTCAGCAGCGGGGTATTGCCGACGCTCGCCAGCTGTAGCGGGTTGCGCGGATGCCGTTGCAGGTATTTGCTCGCGCCAATGGCGAGCGTGTCGGTGGCGCAGAGCAGGGCGGTGGTCTCTTCATTGAGCACCTTCGCCACGTGGTCATAGCCTTGCTTCATGGCGAGCCCCGGCAGGACGGCGTTGGGCGTCAGTTCATGCTGTCGGCAAAAGCCAAGATAGGCTTCGTGGCGGCGCAGGCCGGTCGTGATGTCGCTCTCGGGCACGCCGAGGTAGCTGATATGCCGGTGACCCTGCTCAAAGAGTCGCTGCATCAGGATGCGGATAGCCCCTTCGTCGTCATAGCAGACCGAGGCGAAGCCTTCGGCATCGCGCGCCATCAGCACCAGCGTGTCGCGCCAGGGAGTGAGCATCGCTTCGTCGATGCCGGTAAAGCCAAAGAGGATCACGCCGTCGATGTTGCGGCGGCTCAGCACGTCCAGATGCTCCTGCACCAGCTTCGTTGAAAACTGGCTTTCCATCATGATCGGGTCGTAGCCCTGTTCGTAGAGACAGGGAAGCATGGTCTGCACCGCGAGGTTTTCTGAAAGAGAGTCGAGACGGGTAACGATAATCGCCACCACTTTATCGCTCTGGCCGCGCATCGCCCGCGCCGAGCGGGAAGGGGAAAAACCGTGCTGACGCATGACCGCTTCCACCCGCTCGCGGGTGCGTTCGCTGACGCCGCTCTCGTTATTGAGCACGCGCGAAACGGTCGACTTTCCCACGCCGCTTAAGCGCGCGATGTCTTTGATGGTCAGGCGGTTTTGCATCGGTCCATTCCCCTGGCATATTTAAGATTTTATATTCAACGGCTTAGGTTATCGCTTTTTCTGCCGGACGCAATGAGCATAGTCTGGTTTAGGTTTGGTTTGTCTGGCCGATGCTGGCGCAGGCGTATCCAGGCCTGGGCTTCAGCTGAAAGCGTACCCGCTACCTTCGCCCGTCGCGCTTCGTTTTTCAACACCCGGGCTTGCCGTCATCAGGCAGACGAGAGGCGCGTGACGCGGCTGCGTCTTGCCAGCGCTAAAAAAGAAAAAGGCCACCGGAGTGACCTTTTTAATGCGAGTACGGCGATTAACGGCGCACGGCGATTGCTTCGATTTCGATCTTCACATCTTTCGGCAGGCGCGCCACTTCCACGCAGGAGCGCGCCGGGAAGGTCGCCTGGTGTTCGGTGAAGAACGCTTCGTAGGTGGCGTTGACGGTGGCGAAATCGTTCAGGTCTTTCACGAAAACGGTAGTCTTCACGATATCGCCCACTTTCAAGCCAGCCGCTTCAACGATGGCTTTCACGTTTTCCAGCGACTGACGCGCCTGAGCGGCGATGTCATCCGGCACGGCGCCGGTTTTCGGATCGACCGGGATCTGGCCGGAGGTGATGATCATATTGCCCAGATCGACGCCCTGAACGTAAGGGCCGATAGCTGCGGGTGCATTTTCCGTCGCGAGTGTGCGGGACATAGTCTCTCCTGAGTTAAGCGATTAGGCTCCCGCCATTATAGGGAGCCGCTGTGTCATTGCCAGTGTGAATTAATCCGCCAGCACCACGTAGTGCGTAAACTCTTTTTCGCAATATTTGCACTTCAGCAGGATCTCATCGTTGCGCTGCTTCACGGCGAAGCCGGAGTCCACCGGCTCGCTGCGGCTGATGCAGTTGCTGTTCGGACAGACCAGCACTTTCTCGATGCGCGAAGGCAGGCTCGGGCGGCTTTTGCCTACCACTTCATACTCGTCGATGCGGTTAACCGTCGCCTGCGGCGCATAAAGCGCCAGCTGGTTGACCTGTTCATCGGTCAGGAACGTATTTTCAATTTTAATCAAGTCTTTGCGGCCCAGTTCGCCGGAGGGCAGGTTCAGGCCGATGGTGATGCGCTGGTCGGTTTCGGTGAGCTTGAACAGCGTCAGCAGCTTAAAGCCTACGTGCGCCGGGATATGGTCAATCACCGTGCCGCGCTTGATAGCTTCTACCTGTAATTTATTGTCGTGTGTCATTTAAGCATCCTCCTTACAGAGCCAAATCGCGATTCAGAACCAGCGCCAGCAGGGCCTGGCGAGCGAAAATACCATTGCCCGCCTGCTGGAAGTACCAGGCGTGCGGCGTTTTATCGACATCGGTTGTTATCTCATCCACGCGCGGCAGCGGGTGCAGCACCTTCATGTTGGCGCGCGCCCCTTCGAGGTCCGCCGCGCGCAGGACGAACTGCGCTTTGACGTTGGCGTATTCAGACGGGTCGAGACGCTCTTTCTGCACGCGGGTCATGTAGAGAATGTCCACTTCCGCCACCACCTCGTCGATAGCCTCGTGGCGGCTCCAGACAATCCCTTTTTCATCCAGCATATCGAGAATGTATTGCGGCATCGCCAGCGCGTCGGGGGCGATAAAGTAGAAGCGGTTGCCGTTGAATTTCGCCAGCGCCTGAGCGAGTGAGTGCACGGTGCGGCCATATTTCAGGTCGCCCACCATCGCGATGTTCAGGTTCTCCAGACGTCCCTGGGTCTCCTGAATGGTGAAGAGATCGAGCAGCGTCTGCGTAGGGTGCTGGTTAGCGCCGTCGCCCGCATTCAACACCGGCACGCCGCCGGAGAATTCGGTGGCGAGACGCGCCGCGCCCTCCTGCGGGTGGCGCATTACAATGGCGTCCACATAGGTGCTGATAACCGAAATCGTGTCCGCCAGGGTTTCGCCTTTCTTGCCAAGCGAGGTGTTGCTGCTGTCGGAGAAGCCGACCACCGAAGCGCCGAGGCGATGCATGGACGTTTCAAAAGAGAGACGGGTGCGGGTGGAGGCTTCAAAAAAGCAGCTGGCGATAACCTTATGCCTGAGCAACTCCGGCTGCGGGTTCGCCTTGAGTTTCGCCGCCGTCTCCAGCACCAGCTCAAGCTCCTCGCGGCTGAGATCGTTAATGGAAATGATATGTTTCTTATAGAGCGAATTAGCCATTTCTGTCTCCTCTTCAGGCCGGCGGGTAAACGCTGGACGAAAAAAAAGCCCCTCAATGAGGGGCTTTCAGTAGAAATTGAATAGCGGAAAGAAAAACGGCGTGGCCGCCGCCAGCGTTGTGGCGACGCGGTAAGCGAGTTTGTCGAACAGACCTGACCATGCTTCCTCCCGGCAAATTGCCCGGCATTATACGCGCGCGCGTTAGCTTCGCAAGGGGCCGGATGCACATTTTGAGGACAGGAATCGATTACGTGGAATAGTTAAGCGGTAAGAATGCATATTTATTTATCATGTTTGCAAGGAAATAGGCCAGGACGCCGCTACGCAAAGAAGAATGTTGTCCTGACGCAGGTTTCTCGCAGAAAGCGGTAGCTCTGCAGGCGAATTCCTCGTATAAAACATAAAAATGAAACAGTGTTTTATATAAAGGAGATTCAGATGATTATCGGCAACATTCACCATTTGCAGTGCTGGCTGCCTGCGGAGCTGCGCGACGCGATTGAGTATGTGAAGCGGCACGTCACGGCGCAAACCCCGCTCGGTAAGCATGACATCGACGGCGACCGTCTTTTTTATCTCGTTTCCAACGACACCACGCAGCCGATTGCCGAGCGCCGCGCGGAATATCACGCTCGCTATCTGGATATCCAGATTGTGATGCAGGGCGTGGAGGGAGTGACCTTCAGTTGCCTGCCTGCGGGCGCGCCGGAGACCGACTGGCTGGCGGAGAAAGATATCGCTTTCCTGCCGGAAGGGGCGCAGGAAAAAACCGTGGTGCTGGAAGAGGGCGACTTCGTGGTCTTCTATCCGGGGGAAGTGCATAAGCCGCTGTGCGCCGTAGGGCAGGCCGCGCCAGTACGTAAAGTGGTGGTGAAGCTGCTGGTGGCCTAAGCGCCATTTGCAGCGGTGGTTGGCCCGCCTGAAAAATCGTTTTTAGCGTTAACGTGGAAGCTTATCCGGCTGAAAATCGCCTCAGCTTTTTCACGGTGGCCGGGGCGCGCCGGAGGGAACCGGCGCGAGGGCATGAGGGCACAGAGACAAAAACGCCGGGAGCGTTTTTCAACAACGCAACGCGTTGGCCCCGAAAGGGCGAGGCCCATGAATGGGTCGAGTCACTGTTGTCATGCCCGGCCCGACGCCAGCGGGTAACAGATGAGGTCTCCCCGCAGCGGCGATTTTGCGCCGGGAAGCGAGATTGCTAAGGGGCGGTGGCGAGCCCCCTTAGCACGTTCGCGTAAGAGAGGGGAACAGATAAAGCCAGCGTTTTGGCGAACGGAACCTTCCACCATCCCTTATATAGTCAGCGAAAGCGATACATGGGCAATTACTGCGCCAGCGTCGCCACCATCACCGCTTTAATCGTATGCATGCGGTTCTCTGCCTGGTCGAAGACAATGCTGTTGGGCGATTCAAACACCTCATCCGTCACTTCCATGCCGCCGTGCAGGCCGTACTGCTCCGCCATCTGTTTGCCAAGGGTGGTCTGGTCGTCATGGAACGCGGGCAGGCAGTGCAGGAACTTCACCTGCGGATTGCCGGTCAGCGCCACCATGTCGCGGTTCACCTGATAAGGCCGCAGCAGCGCAATGCGCTCCGCCCATTTCTCTTTGGCTTCGCCCATCGAGACCCAGACGTCGGTATAGAGAAAATCAGCGCCTTTCACCCCTTCAGCCACATTTTCCGTGAGGGTGATTTTGCCGCCGGTCTGCGCCGCCAGCGCCTGGCACTCCGCCACCAGGCTCGCTTCCGGCCAGCAGGCTTTCGGCGCCACGAGGCGCAAATCCAGCCCCGTCAGCGCCGCCGCTTCCAGCATGGAGTTGCCCATGTTGTTGCGCGCGTCGCCCGCATAGACCAGCGTCATCTCGTTAAAGGCTTTGCCCGGCAGATGCTCCTGCATGGTAAGCAGGTCCGCCAGCAACTGAGTGGGATGGAACTCATTGGTCAGGCCGTTCCACACCGGCACGCCGGCGTGCTGCGCCAGCGTTTCCACCACCTCCTGGCCGTAGCCGCGATACTGAATGCCGTCATACATGCGGCCCAGCACCCGGGCGGTGTCTTTAATTGATTCTTTATGCCCAATCTGGCTGCCGCTCGGGCCAAGATAAGTCACGCGGGCGCCCTGGTCGTAAGCGGCAACTTCGAAAGAGCATCGTGTACGGGTAGAGTCTTTTTCGAAGATGAGCGCAATGTTTTTACCGGTCAGCTTTTGTTGCTCATTGCCTTGTTTCTTATCGCTTTTGAGCTTTGCGGCGAGCGCGAGCAAGTCAGCTATCTGGGCGGGGGTAAAATCGAGCAGTTTCAGAAAATGTTTTTTATAAAAGGTCGACATCTTTTCCTCACATGGCCAACGCCACTTATTGAATTAAAATTCAATCTATATGTATGAATATTCATTTGCAACCCCGCGTAATAAAACTTTGCGGTGAAAGGTGGAGGCATTGGCGTCGGTATGTGAAAATAAAGGGTATTCGCCGACACACTGAGGAACGAGCCATGGCAAACCCGGAATTACTGGAAGAGCAGCGTGAAGAGACGCGCCTGATCATTGAAGAGCTGCTGGAAGACGGTAGCGATCCAGACGCGCTTTATACTATCGAACATCACTTTTCCGCCGATGATTTCGAGACGCTGGAAAAGGTCGCCGTGGAGGCGTTTAAGCTGGGTTATGAAGTGACCGATCCGGAAGAGCTGGAAGTGGAAGAGGGCGAAACCGTGATCTGCTGCGACGTGCTGAGCGAATGCGCGCTCAATGCCGAGCTTATCGACGCTCAGGTCGAACAGTTGCTTAACCTCGCAGAAAAATATGAGGTCGACTACGACGGCTGGGGCACCTACTACGAAGATCCGAACGGCGAAGGCGAAGAGGACGACGAAGACTACGTGGACGAAGACGACGACGGCATTCGCCACTAAGTCGTTCAGGGCGGCAGCGTCGCGCTGCCGCATCGCAAGGACCCTGCATGAATTACGACGAACTGCTCGCTCCCGTCCGGGAGTTTTTGCATTGCGCCACGCCTGCGGCCTGGATTGAAAAGGCGCGCGCGCCGGAAAACCTGCCCCTTCTGCTCACCGACCACATGATTTGCGAACTGAAAGCGGCGCAAACCGCCATGCTGCTCATTCGTAAATATGTGGCGGATAAAAGCGGTTCCGACGAGCTGCTGGGCTGGCTCCAGCCCTATGAGGCCTTTGCCTTTCGCGAAGGCCCGGAGCCCGATTTTATCGCCCTGCATAAGCGCATTGGCAAAAGCGTGATGCCGGAAACGGACGACCCGTGGAGCCAGGCGCTTATCGACAGCATGGTGCTGCTTATCAAAGAAGAGCTGCATCATTTCTGGCAGGTGCGGGAGGCGATGGCGGCGCGTAACATTCCTTATGTGAAGATCACCGCCAGCCGCTACGCTAAAGGCATGCTGCGCGAAGTGCGCACTCACGAACCCCTGACGCTGGTGGATAAGCTTATCTGCGGCGCGTACATTGAAGCGCGCTCCTGCGAGCGTTTCGCCGCCCTGGCGCCTTATCTGGACGACGAGTTGCAGAAGTTCTACCTGTCGCTGCTGCGCTCGGAAGCGCGTCATTATCAGGACTACTTGGCGCTGGCCCGGCAGATAGCGCCGCAAGAGGTAGACGCCCGGGTGCGCTTTTTCGGCGAAGTGGAAGCCGCGCTTATCGCGTCGCCCGACAACGAGTTTCGTTTTCACAGCGGCCTGCCGGTATAACGGCAGGCGCTATGCTTAACGCATCAAATATGATTCAGGAGCCATGATGGCCTTTATTCCCCTTATTTCCGTGCTGGGCGCGATAATTATCGTCGCCGCTTACCTGCTGACGCGTAAGCGCTCGAAAGCGCTGCGCATCGGCGCGCTGGTGGCGGCGTTCGCCATTGTGGTCGCGCTCAGCGCCTGGCTGCGTTACGCGCAGCCACCCGCCGCGCCGCAAACCGTGAGCGACAGCGCTTTCGACGCCACCATGAGCCACGTTCCGCTCTACCGCGCCATTCTCGACCACGATCCCGCCACCGCACAGCAGCTGCGGGATCAGGTCGTGGCGATGGAGCGCCAGGGGCGCAGCGAGCAGGAGAAAATCGACGCCATTCAACAGCAAATTCTGCTTATCTCCATGCAGCGCCTGCAGCAAACGCCCGATGCCGAAGCGGTGGCTTATATGCGCTCGAATATGGAAATGACCGCCGCGCTGCAAAAAAAGGGCGATGATGTCTGTTTCCGCTATCTCTTCCCGGCAGTAAAAGGGGGCGTGAACCCGGTACGCTACCTGACGCAGGATCAAATCGACAGCCGCATGGCGGCGGACGCCGATATGTATAACGCCTCCTTCGGCGCGAACAAGCACGGCGTGACGGAAGCGGAGCGCGAGAAGGCGCATCACGATTTACAACCCATCCTGCTGCGCATGAACGAGCGCTACGGCGCGGATCTCGACCTGATGGCTCACCCGGAAAAGGCGCAGGGGAAAGAAGGGCAACTGTGCAATATGGTGCAGGGGCTCTGGCAAGAGGTCTTCAGTCTGCCGATGGCGAGCGCGGCGGGCATCATTCGCTATTCGGTCAGCAGCCGATAAAAACGCCGCACGCGGCGGTGCGGCGTGCGGCGCAGGGGTTACCGCAGGTTATTCGGGAAATCGGCGGGCAGCTCGCTCGCCGCGCAGTTGATAACGCTGTCATCATCCGGTCCGCAGTCACGTACAAAGGTGATGGTGGCGAATTCGTCAATCACTTCGGTCGGGTAAGCCGGGCCCGCTTCGCGGTAAGATTCCATCTCGGCGATATGCTCGTTCTGGAAGCACACCGTTTTTTCCGGGTTGTTCATTACCCAACGCGGGAAGAAAATCGTGCCATGGAACAGGCGGTCGCCCAGGTTCACAATCAGGCTGACGTCGGTGCCGGTCGGCTCGGTCCAGGAAATTTTATAGATGCTTTCGCCCACGCGTACGATGTAAGCGCGCTGGTCTTTCACCCAACGGTTTCCCACCAGCCCGCTGTGAATGCGGTAGTCCAGCGTCGTTTCGTTTTTCACATAAATTTCATAGTTCCAGCCATTGTCGTAGGTGTACACGAGGTGTTTACCGACGAAACCGCTCAAATCATGTTTATCGAACTGGCTCATAACTGACCTCCTTTGTTTTGATGAGGGTATTTTATTGCTTCACTTTTTGAATGAATAACGCTAATTTTGGATGAAATACATTCAAAAAATAGAACTTTTATGCACAAGACTACCCTCGAGCAGTGGAGTCTCCTCGAAAGCGTAGTGGAGCTTGGCAGCTTCGCTCGCACGGCGGAGGCGATGTACCGCAGCCAGTCTTCGGTTAGCTATAACCTGGCGCAATTACAGGCGCGCCTTGGCGTTACGCTGTTAACGATCGAGGGGCGAAAGGCGGCGCTGACGCCCGCAGGCAGGCTGCTGCTGGAGCAGGCGAAACCGCTGCTGGCGGCCTTTCACGCGCTTGAGGCCCGCGCGGCGGGGCTGCGAGACGGCGCGCGCGGCAGCCTCGACCTGGTGGTGGATACGGTGTTTCCGCGCGAGCGGCTGTTTGCCATACTGCGGGAGTTCCAGCAGCGTTACCCGGCAACGCAGGTTCGCCTCACCGAAGTGCTGGAGAGCGACCCGCAGGCGGTCGCCGCAAGCCAGGAGGCGGACGTGCTGGTGCTGACGCGGCGTGAAGAGAGCGTGGGGCGCGGTGAATGGCTGATGAACGTTGATTTTATCGCAGTAGCCCACCGCGACCATCCGCTGCATCAGTGCGCCTCTGCGGAGGTGGACGACGCGCTGTCGCGTTATCCGCAAATTCGTATCGCCGGGCGTGAAAGCGAGCAGGCGGCGCGCGAGTCGCGTACCCCGGAGCAGTGGACCTTTTCCACCGCCGATGCGGCGATAGAGGCGGTGATGTACCAGGTAGGTTACGGCTGGTTGCCCGAGGAGCGTATTGCAGCGCAACTGACGGCAGGAACGTTAAAAAGGCTGCCGCTGGCCCACGGTGCCAGGCGCGCCACGCCGCTGCATCTTATCGTCAAAGAAGCGATGTCGCCGCCTGATGAGCAGGTGGCGACATTGCTGGCGCTGTTCAAAATGAACAGGGAAGGGTGAGGTCAGAGGTTTTTCAGCATCCGCACTTCGCAGTCCACGTGGCCGGTGCAGCCGAGCGGCCCGTCGATATGCTCAAAGCCAAGGCGCTCATACAGCGCGATAGCCTGCGTCAGCGAGGCGGTCGTTTCCAGATAGCAGCGGCGAAAGCCCTGCTCGCGGGCGAAATCCAGCGCCTGCAAGGCCAGCTTTTTGGCCAGCCCCTGGCCGCGGGCCTGCGCCAAAAAATACATCTTCTGTAATTCGCAGATATCCGGTTCGCTGCACTGCAACGGCGCCACGCCGCCGCCGCCCACCACTTCGCCTTCGTGTTCGATCACCCAGTAGGCGTGGCCAGGCTTGCTGTACACCTCATAGAGCGTATCCAGATTCGGGTCGGCGACCGTATAGCCTTTATCGGCGGTCAGGCCGAATTCGGCGGAAACATGGCGAATGACGCGGGCAATAGCGGGGTTATCCCGGACGGTCAGCGGGCGGATGGTTAACTGAAGGGGCGTTGCAACACTCATAGACGTCTTATTTACTTTTGAACACATAGGCGCAGTAAATAGCACTACGTTTATCAGGGCGCAAGCGAGGATCTTTCAGACAGGATGCTGAGGACGTAAAAAAGGCCGGTCGTCAGCGCTACAGGCAAACCGCCAGACGTCCATAAAAGCGCCATATCCACCAGAAGAACAGCGCTATCGTAACGACGATGAGAAAAACATGGCGATGTTTTCGACTGAGGCAAGCAATGAGCAAGGGCATCAGCAGCAAAAAACCCAGCGATGCGGTAAAAGCGCGTGGATCGTCAACTTGCAACATTCGCACCGCATCACAGACATTTTTTACTTCATCTCCATCAATATATTCTTCTTCTTTGAGATAAGATAAGAAGGCGATAAGCGTAAAAGCGAACAGGCTATAAACAAGCGTTAGCGTTATTTTTTTGAAATTCATATCGCAAGCCTTAATATTTCTTCAATTGATTTTCTTTTCTCAAGAATTCGTCTGCCATAAGAACTATATTCTCTTTCTGGACGCCCTTTTTCGGCATGGATTGAATCAAGGAAGTCTTGTTTGTTGCGCTGAACGCCTCTGTTATAACGCGATCCCGCGACGATGATTTGTTCATCGGTAAGATTCATAGTATCTGCCTGAGGATAATCATACAAGACAAGCTGCCTGAGATGCCTGGCTACTACGCGAAGATTAAAGTCATTATCAAGCAAGCAATTCGCCAGCTGAAATTGATCGGATGCAGTGAGTTGAGCGGTATCAAGCCCCAGCGTCTCTGCGACTGCCCTTAGCTGAATGGCCACCGCACCGACTGAAACTGCATTAGACCAGCGGTTATCCTGGCGGGCCACTTTTTCGATAACCTGCCTGAATTGTAAGACACCATACCCTTTCAGTCTTTCTGGAGTTCCACCCACTTCAGCAGCGGCAACGCCAGCAAGAAGGAGAGGGGATATTTGTTCTTCACGAGCGATAGCCAATATAGACCTTTTGTTATAGACCAACCAGGCTGCTTTATACGCCCAAAGGTAACTTTTTCCGGTAATAAAACGATGATTGTCTGGTAAGGCCCAAAAACGTAAAAAGTCGAGCAAAGTCCAGTGGGGAAAATTTGCTCCAGTTACTCTGCAATATCTATTCACGACAGTTCTAACATTCAAATTTAGAGGTGCGCTTAGCGTAAGCGTATCGCTTGATAAATAAACGCACAGAAAAAGCGATGTTAATATTTTGAGATAATATCTATGATTATTACCAGGGCGGGTAATGATATTAAGCGTTTACGTTAACGAGTTGATTAACTGATAACTGCAGTAACATTTAGCTAACAAGACAGACTTTATTTGAAAAAATAGAAGCGTATCTATGGCAATAAAAAAGGCCGGTCGCCCGGCCTTTATGGTTTTGTTTACAGCGCGCTAATAACGCCCTGCTGCTCTACCAGCTTCGCTTTCGCCTCGTGGTAGCCCTGCAGTTTTTCACGCTCTTTGGCGATAACCGCTTCCGGCGCGCGGGCGACAAAGCCCTCGTTGCCGAGCTTGGTTTCGATGCGGTTGATTTCACCTTCGATCTTCGCCACTTCTTTCGCCAGACGATCCAGCTCCGCCGCTTTGTCGATAAGCCCCGCCATCGGGATCAGCAGCTCCGCGCCGTCGATGATTTTGGTCACGGAGACCGGTCCTTTCTCATCGGCAGGCAGTACGGTGATGCTCTCCAGACGCGCCAGCGTTTTCAGGAAGCTCAGGTTGTCGTTTACGCGACGCGCGGCGTCAGCGCTGCAACCGCGCAGCAGCAGCTCAAGCGGTTTACCCGGCGCGATGTTCATCTCGGCGCGGATATTACGCACGGCGACGATCGCCTGCTTCAGCCACTCGGTGTCGGCGGCGGCGGCGTCATCTTCAAGCGCCGGGTCATAAGCCGGGAACGGCTGCAGCATGATGGTGTCGGCGGTAATGCCTTTTATCGTTTTCACGCGCTGCCAGATGGTTTCCGTAATGAACGGAATGATCGGGTGCGCGAGACGCAGCAGGCCTTCCAGCACGTTCACCAGCGTATTGCGGGTGCCGCGCAGCTCGGCTTCGGAACCGCCATTCATTACCGGCTTGGTCAGCTCCAGATACCAGTCGCAGAACTGGTTCCAGGTGAACTCGTACAGGATGTTGGCGGCGATGTCGAAGCGGAAGTTATCCAGCGCGTCGCGGTACGCTTTCACGGTGCGGTTGAATTCCGCAAGGATCCAACGGTCCGCCAGCGAGAAGGTCATTTCGCCGCCGTTAAAGCCGCAATCCTGCTCTTCGGTGTTCATCAGTACGAAGCGGCTGGCGTTCCACAGCTTGTTGCAGAAGTTGCGGTAGCCTTCAAGGCGCTTCATGTCCCAGTTGATGTCGCGTCCGGTAGAGGCGAGCGCGGCGAGGGTAAAGCGCAGGGCGTCGGTGCCGTGCGGCTCGATGCCGTTCGGGAACTGCTTCTCGGTGCGCTTGCGGATCTTCTCGGCCAGCTGCGGCTGCATCATGTTGCCGGTGCGTTTTTCCAGCAGCGCTTCCAGAGAAATGCCGTCGACCATATCCAGCGGGTCGATAACGTTGCCCTTGGACTTGGACATCTTCTGCCCTTCGTCGTCGCGGATAAGCCCGGTCATGTAGACGGTGTGGAAAGGCACCTGCGGCTTGCCGTTTTCATCTTTGATGAAGTGCATGGTCATCATGATCATGCGGGCAATCCAGAAGAAGATGATGTCGAAGCCGGAGACCATCACGCTGGTCGGGTGGAACTGGCGCAGCGCGTCGGTGTTCTCCGGCCAGCCGAGGGTGGAGAAGGTCCAGAGCGCGGAGGAGAACCAGGTGTCGAGCACATCGTCGTCCTGGCGAAGCGCAACGTCGGCGCCCAGGTTGTTCTCCTGGCGCACTTCCTCTTCGCTGCGGCCAACGTAGACGTTGCCTGCGTTGTCATACCAGGCCGGAATGCGGTGGCCCCACCACAGCTGACGGGAGATACACCAGTCCTGAATATCGCGCATCCAGGAGAAGTACATGTTTTCGTACTGCTTCGGCACAAACTGAATGTCGCCGTTTTCTACCGCTTCAACGGCCGGCTTCGCCAGCACGTCGGCGCGCACGTACCACTGGTCGGTGAGCATCGGTTCGATAACCACGCCGCCGCGGTCGCCGTAAGGGACGGTCAGGTCGTGCGGTTTAATCTCTTCCAGCAGGCCGAGTTCATCAACCGCGGCGACGATAGCTTTACGCGCGGCAAAACGCTCCATCTTCTGGAACTGCGCCGGAATGTCGCTGGAATAAACGTCCGATTCGTTGCCTTTGGTGTCGTAGACTTCCGCGCTTTCGCGGATATCGCCGTCGAAGGTCAGGATGTTGATCATCGGCAGGCTATGACGGCGGCCCACTTCGTAGTCGTTGAAGTCGTGCGCTGGCGTTATCTTGACGCAGCCGGTGCCTTTTTCCATGTCGGCGTGCTCATCGCCCACGATTGGAATACGGCGGTTTACCAGCGGCAGCACCACGAATTTGCCGATTAAGTCTTTATAACGAGGATCTTCCGGGTTAACGGCCACGCCGGTATCGCCCAACAGCGTTTCCGGACGGGTGGTGGCGACAACCAGGTAATCTTTACCGTCAGCGGTTTTCGCGCCGTCCGCCAGCGGGTAGCGGATGTGCCACATGGAGCCTTTGGACTCGCGGTTTTCCACTTCCAGGTCGGAAATAGCGGTGCGCAGTTTAGGGTCCCAGTTGACGAGACGCTTGCCGCGGTAAATCAGGTCTTCTTTATAAAGACGCACGAACACTTCTTTTACGGCGTTGGAAAGCCCTTCGTCCATGGTGAAGCGCTCGCGCTCCCAGTCCACGGAGTTGCCCAGACGACGCATCTGGCGGGTGATGGTGCCGCCGGATTCCGCTTTCCACTGCCAGATTTTTTCGATGAAAGCGTCGCGGCCGTAATCATGGCGGGTTTTCCCCTCTTCGGCGGCGATTTTACGCTCTACTACCATCTGGGTGGCGATGCCCGCGTGGTCGGTACCGACCTGCCACAGCGTGTTTTTCCCCTGCATGCGCTGGTAGCGGATCATGGTGTCCATGATCGTCTGCTGGAAGGCGTGACCCATATGCAAACTGCCGGTGACGTTCGGCGGCGGGATCATAATGCAGAAGCTTTCCTGGCTTTCGTCGCCATTGGGTTTGAAGTAGCCCTGCTCTTCCCAATGCTCGTAAAGCGGCTGTTCGATATCTTGGGGATTATATGTCTTTTCCATTTCTGCTATATCGTTCCGGGCGCCGTAAAGGTGGCCGTGGTCAAGTGGAAACCAGCCACGCGATAGGCTTTATAGCGTTCGCGCGCCAGTTGTTTCTGGGATTCTTCGTAAGGCACGAAGTCTATCACTTCAGTGAAAGCGGTGGCAAAATCTGCGAACGCCGGACGCAGGCTGATTAAGATATCGCGCGGCGCGCTGCTGCGTTTTTGCGGCCAGGCTATCTCTACCGGCGCGCCGCCGCGCGGCCCTTCGCCCGCCAGGTTATGCGGCACGAAGCTATCCGGGTTGCGCTGCCACAGCGCTTCGTCAAGCCGGACGGCCTGCGCTTCGTCATCGCAGGCGATCAAAACGCGTTTGCCGGAGCGCCAGCGCTCGGCGGCCACGTCACAGGCCAGCGCTTCCACCGCGCTCAGTCCGTCGACGTGCGTGTCGTTGTCCAGCAGATAGAACGTTGCGTTTTTCATGATATGTGGGCTCTTGTGGTGGATTTAAATGCCCGTCGGATACGCGGCGAGTCAGGGTTTGCCCTTCAACCAGGCTCTCTCCCTGCTGGGTAAGGGGAAAGCGCGCAGGCCGAAGCTTTACTCACCTCGCTCGCCAGCCGGTTCCCTCTCCCCGGCGGGGAGAGGGACGCAGGTTTACTCTTCGCCGTTCATCCCGGCGCGGTTGAGCAGGAACTGCGACAGCAGCGCTACCGGACGGCCGGTCGCGCCTTTGGCTTTGCCGGAACGCCAGGCGGTGCCCGCGATATCCAGATGCGCCCAGTTGTACTTGCGGGCAAAGCGCGACAGGAAGCAGCCTGCGGTAATCGCCCCGCCAGGACGCCCGCCGATGTTCGCCATATCCGCGAAGTTCGATTCCAGCTGCTCCTGGAACTCGTCGGCCAGCGGCAGACGCCACGCGCGGTCGCCCGCCTGTTCGGAGGCGCCGATAAGCTCATGCGCCAGCGGGTTATGGTTAGACATCAGCCCGGTGATGTGGTGCCCCAGCGCAATCACGCAGGCGCCGGTCAGCGTCGCCACGTCGATAACCGCTTCCGGATCGAAACGCTCTACGTAGGTCAGCACATCGCACAGCACCAGACGGCCTTCGGCGTCGGTGTTCAGCACTTCTACCGTCTGGCCGGACATGGTGGTCAGCACATCGCCCGGACGATAAGCGCGCCCGCCCGGCATGTTCTCACAGCCCGCCAGCACGCCGATGACGTTCAGCGGCAGCTGCAGCTCCGCCACCATGCGCATCACGCCGTAAACCGCCGCCGCGCCGCACATGTCGTACTTCATCTCATCCATCCCTTCGGCGGGCTTGATGGAGATGCCGCCGGAGTCGAAGGTCAGCCCTTTGCCCACCAGCACGATAGGGCGGGCGTCCGGCTCGCTGCTGCCTTTATATTCCATCACCGACATCAGCGATTCGTTCTGCGAGCCTGCGCCTACCGCCAGGTAGGAGTGCATGCCGAGCTCTTTCATCTGCTGCTCGCCAATCACGCGGGTGACGACATTTTTGCTGTAAGCATCCGCTAACTGGCGCGCCTGAGAAGCGAGGTAGGCGGCGTTGCAGATGTTCGGCGGCATATTGCCGAGATCTTTCGCCGCCTTGATGCCGGCGGCGATAGCCAGACCGTGCTGAATGGCGCGCTCGCCGCTGGTGAGCTCGCGGCGGGTCGGCACGTTGAAGACCATTTTACGCAGCGGACGACGGGGCTCGCTTTTGTTGGTTTTCAGCTGGTCGAAGCTGTAAAGGGTCTCTTTCGCCGTTTCCACCGCCTGGCGCACTTTCCAGTAGGTGTTGCGGCCTTTAACGTGCAGCTCGGTCAGGAAACAGACCGCTTCCATCGAACCGGTATCATTCAGCGTATTAATGGTTTTCTGAATGACCTGCTTATACTGGCGCTCGTCGAGTTCGCGCTCTTTGCCGCAACCAATGAGCAAAATGCGCTCGGACAGCACGTTGGGCACGTGATGAAGCAACAAGGTTTGTCCCGCTTTCCCTTCCAGTTCGCCGCGGCGGAGCAGGGCGCTGATATAGCCGTCGCTGATCTTATCGAGTTGTTCGGCTATCGGAGAAAGGCGGCGCGGTTCAAACACGCCCACAACGATGCAGGCGCTCCGCTGCTTTTCCGGGCTTCCGCTTTTTACACTGAACTCCATGCACTACGCTCCTGAATCTTAAAGACAACGGCAGCGGCTGCGGATAGAATTAAACGCTTTCGTAACGCTTGCTCCGCTGTTGCGATGACTTCGTGTTAATCTTAACGAGTATTGTTATGGTTCGGCGCGTCGCCAACCCCTTGAGTACAGGTCCGCTGAGTATCATCTTAGCGACGCTTTCGAAGACTCAAGAGGATAAATGACGTTTAAGCCATGAAACAAGCGATTTTCCTGCAAAAAGACTCGTATTCACAGGCGTATTTAATGTGATAATCATAAGATATCTGGTCCGGGAGACGCTCAAAAGCCAGTTCGCGATCCTCTTCATCCTGCTCTTGATCTTCTTTTGCCAGAAGCTAGTGAGGATTCTGGGCGCGGCGGTAGATGGCGAAATCCCGACAAATCTGGTCCTCTCCTTGTTAGGCCTGGGCGTGCCTGAAATGGCGCAGCTCATCCTGCCGTTAAGCCTTTTTCTCGCCCTGCTGATGACGCTCGGCAGGCTCTATACCGAAAGTGAAATCACCGTCATGCACGCCTGCGGCCTGAGCAAAGCCGTGCTGGTGAAGGCGGCCATAATCCTGGCGCTCTTCACCAGTCTTATTGCTGCGGTGAATGTAATGTGGGCGGGCCCGTGGTCTTCCCGCCACCAGGATGAAGTGCTGGCGGAGGCGAAAGCGAACCCCGGCATGGCGGCGCTGGCGCAGGGACAGTTCCAGCAGGCGACCGACGGCAACGCCGTGCTCTTTATCGAGAGCGTGGACGGCAGCAACTTCAACAACGTTTTCATGGCGCAGCTGCGGCCAAAAGGCAACGCCCGCCCGTCGGTGGTGGTGGCGGATTCCGGCCACCTTTCCCAGCGTAAAGACGGCTCGCAGGTAGTGACGCTCAACCAGGGCACCCGTTTTGAAGGCACCGCGCTGCTGCGCGACTTCCGCATTACCGACTTCCAGGATTACCAGGCGATTGTCGGCCATCAGACGGTCGCGCTGGATCCAAGCGACGCCGAGCAGATGGACATGCGCGCGCTGCTCCAGTCTGATAAAAACTCGGCCCGCGCGGAACTGCACTGGCGCCTGACGCTGGTCTTTGCGGTGATCGTGATGGCGCTGATGGTGGTGCCGCTTTCGGTGGTCAACCCGCGCCAGGGCCGCGTGCTCTCGATGCTGCCCGCGATGCTGCTCTACCTTGTCTTCTTCCTGTTGCAGACGTCGCTGCGCTCTAACGGCGCCAAGGGCAAGCTGGACCCGCTTATCTGGATGTGGGCGGTGAACCTGCTGTATCTGGCGCTGGCGGTGGGCCTGAACCTGTGGGATACCGTGCCGGTGCGCCGCATTCGCGCCCGTTTTGCGCGTCGGGGGTTAATCGATGCTGGGATTTAGCGTACTCGACCGGTATATCGGCCGGACTATCTTTAACACCATCATGATGACGCTCTTCATGCTGGTGTCGCTCTCGGGCATCATCAAGTTCGTCGACCAGCTGAAAAGGGCCGGTCAGGGCAACTACTCCGCCATGGGCGCAGGGTTCTATACCATTCTCAGCGTGCCGAAAGACATTCAGATCTTCTTCCCGATGGCGGCGCTGCTTGGCGCGCTGCTGGGGCTGGGGATGCTGGCGCAGCGTAGCGAGCTGGTGGTGATGCAGGCCTCGGGCTTCACCCGCATGCAGGTGGCGCTCTCGGTGATGAAAACCGCCATTCCGCTGGTGCTGTTGACCATGGCGATTGGCGAGTGGGTGGCGCCGCAGGGCGAGCAGATGGCGCGCAACTACCGCGCGCAGATGATGTACGGCAACTCGCTGCTCTCCACGCAGCAGGGGCTGTGGGCGAAAGATGGCAACAACTTCGTCTACATCCAGAACGTGAAGGGCGAGAACGAGCTGGGCGGCGTAAGCATTTACGCTTTCAACGACCAGCGCCGTTTGCAGTCTGTGCGCTACGCCGCCACGGCGACCTTCGACCCGCAGCAAAAGGCCTGGCGTCTTTCGCAGGTGGATGAGTCCAACCTCAGCGACCCGAAACAGATAACCGGTTCGCAGACGGTGACCGGCACCTGGAAAACTAACCTGACGCCGGACAAGCTCGGCGTGGTGGCGCTGGACCCGGACGCGCTCTCGATAACGGGGCTTCGCGATTACGTGAAGTATCTGAAATCGAGCGGTCAGGACGCCAGCCGTTATCAGCTCAACATGTGGAGCAAAGTCTTCCAGCCGCTGTCGGTGGCGGTGATGATGCTGATGGCGCTCTCCTTTATCTTTGGCCCGCTGCGCAGCGTGCCGATGGGGGTGCGCGTTATCACCGGCATCAGCTTCGGCTTCCTGTTCTACGTGCTGGACCAGATCTTCGGCCCGCTAAGCCTGGTGTATAACATTCCGCCTATTCTGGGCGCCCTGTTGCCAAGCGCGAGCTTCTTCCTGATAAGCTTCTGGCTGCTGATGCGGCGCGCCTGACGCCTTGCGGCTTCCCCCTTTGTGCAGGGGGAAGCACTTACTAACATTTCTTCGCCCTTCAGCATGGACGCCGGATGAAACGGATAGCTGCTTTTCTTTTCGCCTTCTTTAACCGCCTGATGTTCGCCTTAGACTCCCTCATTCTGGTGCTGATAGTGGGCGCGTGCTTCTGGCTTAAAAACCTTCAGCAGATCCTGTGGTTTGAGGCGGGTACGCTTGGGCTGTTTACGCTGCTTTTTCTGCTTACCGGACGCTGGGCGGCCCGGCGCAGCCTGGCGGTGGGGACGGTGCGGCGCGGTTCGCCGCAGGAGAAAGATGCCGATAACGTGCTGCGTATCTTTAGCCTGGCGGAATGGCTGCTGGAGCTGCTGCTCTACGCCATGCTGGGGTTCTTCATCATGAGCTTCTTTATGTTTGACGGGCGGTGTGGCTTCTGGCTGCATAACGGGCTGCTGGCGGCGCTGTGCATCGGCCTCTACTGCGCGGAGCGGTGGCTCGGCAGGGTTCGCAAACAGCGCGGCTACGGGGAGTACGGCCTGTAAGCCGCCATCTTATTTTGCGGCTACATTCTCATACCTCTTTCTGATTCCGCGCGCTTCGTAATGCGAGGGCTGTCACACCGTCTATGCTTTCCCTACGGCTTACTTTTTAGCAGGAAACCATGTCCAGATTCTTCTTCAATGACCGCAAGCAGCTGGTCAACGACGCCATTGAGGGCGTTATCCTTAGCGCCCGCCACCATAACCTGACGCGCCTTGATATCGACCCCGCCATCCGCGTGGTGGTGCGCAGCGACTGGCACAAAAGCCGCGTGGCGGTGATTTCCGGTGGCGGCTCCGGCCATGAACCGGCGCACGTGGGGTTTGTCGGCAAAGGGATGCTGACCGCCGCCGTATGCGGCGACCTCTTTGCCTCGCCGAGCGTGGACGCCATTCTCAACGCCATTGTGGCGGTAACGGGTGACCGGGGCTGCCTGCTGGTGGTGAAAAACTACACCGGCGACCGCCTGAACTTCGGCCTTGCGGCGGAGAAAGCGAAGCGCTATGGCCTGAAAGTGGAGATGGTCATCGTCGCCGACGACATTGCGCTGCCGGACAACAAGCAGCCGCGCGGCATCGCCGGCACGGCGCTGGTGCACAAGATTGCGGGCTACGCCGCCGAGCAGGGGAAATCCTTAAGCGAGGTGCGTGAGATTGCCCAGCAGGCGTGCGACAGCGTCTGGAGCCTGGGCGTAGCGATGCAGACCTGCAACCTGCCGGGCGGCGGCGAAGAGGGGCGCATCAAGCCTGGCCACGTTGAGCTGGGGCTTGGCATTCACGGCGAGCCGGGGGCGAGCACGGTAGAGAGCCACAACAGCCGCGAGATAATTGCCGAGCTGGCGGCGCGGTTGCAGGAGAAAGCGGGAACCGAAGCGCGCCTTGCGGTGCTTATCAACAACCTCGGCGGCGTTTCGGCGCTGGAGATGGCGCTGCTTACCAAAGAGCTGGCGCATTCGGCGCTGAAAGAGCAGATAGCCTACCTGATTGGCCCCGCGCCGCTGGTGAGCGCGCTCGACATGAAAGGCTTCTCGCTTTCGGTTATCGCGCTGAACGAGACCTTCGAGCAGGCGCTGAAAGCCGACGTGGAGACCGTGGGCTGGCAGCCGCCGGTGGCCTTCGCGCCGATGCAGACCCAGCCGCACACGCCGCTTCGCGGCAGCGACGAGGCGACGCCTTCCGAGAATGCGCAGGTGCGCCAGAGCGTGAAGCGGGCCGCCGAAACGCTGATAAGCCTTGAGAACCGCCTGAACGCGCTGGACGCCAAAGTGGGCGACGGCGACACCGGTTCCACCTTCGCCGAAGGGGCGCGGGAGATAGCGCAACTGCTGGAGCAGAACCGCCTGCCGCTGAACGACACGGCCGCGCTGCTGCAACTTATCGGCGAACGGCTGGCGACGGTGATGGGCGGCTCCAGCGGCGTGCTGATGTCGATATTCTTCACCGCCGTGGGCCAGAGCGTGGCGGACGGCAAACCGCTGCCCGACGCGCTGCTCACCGGCCTTAAGCAGATGAAGCACTACGGCGGCGCGGATCTCGGCGACCGCACGCTTATCGACGCCCTGCAACCGGCGCTGGAAGCGCTGGCGGGCGAAGGGCTGAGCGCGGCGATAGCGGCGGCGGAGAGAGGCGCGCAAGCGACGGCGGCGATGCACAAAGCTGGCGCGGGCCGCTCCTCTTACGTTAACCGTGAAAGCCTGGAAGGGGTGCAGGACCCGGGCGCGGTGGCCGTGGCGGAAGTGTTTAACAGCTTGAAGTAGAAAATGTCTCTTCAGCCTTTGCAGGGGAGAACCCGGTTTTCCCCCTCGCCCCTCCGGGGAAAGGGCCGGGATGAGGGGTGCAGGCTGCTTCAGCGGCGGGAGGGGGCAGGCCGCTTCAGCGCCTGACCCGGGCCGATGGGTAACGCTTCCTTACCCCCTTCCCATCAACGCTTAACTCCCTCATGGCGGGTAAGCCCCCTCTCTTTTCGCCGCCCCGCTTCCCACCAGAATAGGGGGCGCAGGGTCAGCGCTTCGCTATGGTAACATCCTGTATTTACGCCACTAAACGTAAGCGGGCGGCCATGCCCGGCGGCATCCTGCATTGACGGAGCCACCCCGCAGAGGATTTACCATGAAAGACGCCTGGCTCTCCGCCTGCGATAACACCATTCAAACGTTTGTCAGGGATTCCACCCGCCTTGAACCCAACGCGCTGAACGTCACTCCTGTTGAATACATCGACTTCCATTACCAGATTGGCCTGCGCCTTCTCTTTAAAGCGCAAACCTTAACGCTACACCAGGCCGGAGGCATTACCGCACACGCCGATACGCAGGTCTACCGCACGCGGCCCGATTACGAACGGGCGCTACAGGCTGAGACCAGCGCGGTGCTGGCGCGGGACAAAACCCTGGACGACGCGCGGGCGAGGCTGCTTTCCAACCCCTACGGCGCCTGGCGCAAGGAAGAGGTGGTTTACTCGCATCCAACGCGCATTTGCCTGACAGACTACTGCGACAGCTGCCGCGGCAAAGGCTCGGTAAACTGCCGCCATTGCAGCGGCTCGGGCAAGACCACCTGTCACAGCTGCAGCGGCAGTGGTCAGGTGATGCGCCAGCGCAGCTATTACGATCACTTCACCAAACAGAACCGCATTGAGCACTATTACGAGAGTTGCTCAGGCTGCATTGGCAGCGGCAAAGTGCGGTGCAGCAGCTGCGGCGGCTCGGGGGATGAGCGCTGCTCGCCCTGCAACGGCACCGGCGTGGTTTCACAGATTACCTCTATTGCGACGGTCGGCACCCCTGACTACCAGCTCATTTACCCGCAGGCCGACGTGCCCAATTTCATCCGCGAAGGCCTGTACAAAGCGGGCCTGCCGGAGCTTGCGAAGTATGGCAACGTCCAGCACGCGCAGGATGGGGTGGATTACGCCCGCCGCGACGTAACCGTGATGTATGACGCAAGCCTCCCCTTTGGCCGCCTGGAAAGCCCGCTGCCAGAGGCCGACGAGCCGATTCGCTGGATCCTCTACGGCGTAACGCCGCACATTCTGGATGCCGGGCACGTGCTGCAGACGCTCTTAAAAAGCGACCTCGACATGCTGGTGCGCCAGGCGACGCCGGGCAAGCTGCTTAACCCGTGGGTCGCCCGCGCCAGCCGTAAAACGGTGAGAACGTTTATGGAATCTGAGGCGCACCAGGCGATGCTGGTGGAGAACAGCCGGGGCAAGAAGGGCGAGATGCTTCGCGAAGCGCTGAACCGCGCCTTCGCCACGCCTTATCTTGATGAGGCGCTTACAAGCCTTGGGAACATCGTCGGGGCGGTGCAGCGCTGGTCGGTTATCAAGTGGGGGCTTTTCACCGCGCTGTTTATCTATCTGCTGGCGCCTGCGCTGGTGGTGTATCAGAAGCAGGGGGTGATGGATTTCGAGCGCGCGCGCATTTACCTCACCTTCCCGATACAGGCAGCAAGCACCGACCAACTGCTTTATTCACTCAAGGCGGTGGCCATTCTGCACGGTTTGCCGATGGTGGCCGCCGCGCTATGCGGAACGGTGCTGGGCTACCTGTGGCGACGCGGCTGGCTGGAGCGCCGCTTCGGCAAGCATCTGGCGGCCTGGAGTCTTGAGCAGAAGCGGGTGCGCAACCGCTGGGCTGTCGGCACGCTGTTCACCCTGGCGGCCACCCTGCTGTTGTTTTACCTTTTCCCGGTCTGGATAACGCAGGACGAGATGCTGTTCGGCATGCTGCCGATGCACGACCTGTTCCAGCAGTTGGCGCAGCTAAGATAACCGTGACGGCAGGTTTTGCGGGGTGAGGGGTATCTCAACAAAAAGGCGCCTTGCGGCGCCTTTGTCATCTTAAAAATCTGCTTTCAGCACCACGCGGTAACGGGCTTTGCCGTCGCGAACGTGTTGCAGCGCCTCGTTGATGCGCGACATCGGGAACTCTTCCGTCTGCGGCGCGACCTTCGCGCGGGCGGCGAACTTCATCAGCGAACGCAGCTCGTGCGGCGAGCCGGTGGCGGAGCCGGAGAGGCTGCGGTCGCCCTGGATAAGCGAGAACGCCGACACTTCGAACGGCTTCATCACCGCGCCGACGGTGTGGAAGTTGCCGCGCCAGGCCAACGCCTGGAAGTAGGGCAGCCAGTCCAGCGACACGTTAACGGTGTTGATGATGAGGTCGAACTGCCCGGCCAGCGCCTTCAGCGCTTCCGGGTCGCGGCTGTTGACCACGTTATCCGCGCCCATCGCCCGTACTTCCTGCTCTTTAGAGGGGTTGGAGCTGAACGCCGTCACCTCGCAGCCCATGGCGTGCAGCAGCTTGATGGCGATATGGCCAAGGCCGCCGATGCCGATAACGCCCACGCGGCTGGTGGCGGTGATGTTGTGCATCAGCAGCGGTTTGAACACCGTGATGCCGCCGCAGAGCAGCGGGCCTGCGGAGGCGGCGTCGATGCCTTCCGGCATCGGGATAACCCACTGCCAGTTGGCGCGCAGCTTATCGGCGAAGCCGCCGCGGTTAATGATGGTCGGCACGCTGCCCTGCTGGCAGTTTATCTGGTTGCCGCTGATGCAGGCGTCGCAGTGCTCGCAGCTTGACGCCGTCCAGCCGATGCCGACGCGCTGGCCCACCTTCAGGCCTTTGTTTTGCGCGCTTGCGCCCAGCGCGCTGACGCGGCCAATCACTTCGTGGCCTGCGATGAGCGGATAGGTCGACATGCCCCATTCGTTATCGATCATGGAAAGGTCGGAGTGGCAGATGCCGCAGTACTCAACCTCGACTTCCACATCCTCAGGCTTCAGTTCGCCTGCATCGTACTCATAGAGCTCAAGCGCGGCGCCCGCTTCATGAGCGGCGTAACTTTTGATGATGGTCATCCCGGTTTTCCTTTGTTGTGGTTAGCTCCGTGATTGTAGAACATTCACATGACAGAGGCTGTTCAGGCGCTGCGCATGGCTCGAAGTGTGAAAGTGGGGGAGGGTTTACCGCTTCTTCAGCAGCCCGTTCAGCCACAACTCGCGGCGTTCGGGGCGTTTATCCTGCGTCATCCAGAGCGTTTCGGCGCGGATACCCGGCACGGCACTCAGCAGCGCCAGCAGGCCCGCTTGCGTCATATCGGTAAAACGTCGCCCCTCTTTTTCACGCTCGCCTTCGCCATATTTAAATGAGACATACCAGATGCCGCCGGGCTTCAGCGCATTCGCCAGCTTTTGCATCACCTCAGGCAGTTCATGAAGAGAGACGTGCAGCAGCGACGCGCAGCACCAGATGCCGTCGTATTTCTCTTTCTCGTTTAACTCTGCAAAGGTCATCTGCCTGACCGGCAAGCCGGTATGTTGGCGGGCCAGCGCAGCCAGCTCCGAAGAAGCGTCAAACGCATCGACTTTATAACCTTGCTGGCTGAACGCGTGCGCATCGCGCCCGGAGCCGCAGCCCGCATCCAGCACCCAGGCGCCCGCAGGCAGATGCCGGGTAAACGCCTCGTAGAGCGAAGACATATCGACATTCACGGTTTCTTCGAAAAAGCGCTGCGCGTTGCTCTGGTAATAGTGAAGCGTCATCAGAGTATGACTTCCTGCTGAACGGGCGGGTCCCATTTCTGTAGCCGACATTGCAGCGCCTCGTTCCATCGGTCATTCAGAAAGGCTCTGCGTTTGGGTTCATTATTGCCCGTCTGGTTGATGATTGCCTCATGCAGCGGCAGACGGCTGTTAATAAAATATTCGTTTCTGTCGTGCAGGCGGTAAAGCAGGCGCAGGTCCGGCACGCGGGCGAACTTGCCGTTCGCGCCGCGGTTGCACTCCTGACAGGCCAGCACCAGGTTCCAGACGCCGTTAAGGTTCACGCCCGGCATCGCGGTTTGCGCCGCCAGCGGCAGAAAGTGGTCGACATCCGCCAGCAGCGCATGGCCGCGCTCAAGGCTGACGGGTGCGTTGCAGTAAAAGCAGTGGCCTTTCTGGTAGCCGTTCAGGCTGTTGCGACAGCTGGTTAACGTAATGCGCGAGGAGCTGAGCCGGGTGAACAGCACTTCTTCTTGTGCGTCGTAATGGACATCCAGCAACTGCGGCGGCAGGTTCATCTCCCAGGCTTTCTCGACCAGCCTCCAGCGGGCGTCCGTTTCGTGCGCCAGGTTAAGGAACTGCGACGTTTCCGTCAGCCGGTAGAAATCATCCGTCAGGCGAATGCCTTTGCTTTCCCGCGTTTCGTTGATGAAGAACTGCCTGTCGATGGGGCCGCCGCCGACGTTGTGAAACGCATCCAGCACCACCTTAAAGCCGTGCTTCACCGTGGCCTGTAAAAGCTGCTCGAGCGTTATCTCGCCGTTATTAAACTGGATGCAGGCTTTCAGGAATGGGCCGGGCTTCGCCATGTTGAGGGTTTGCTTCGGCGCTTGCTTAAGATGCTCGCAGATATGGCGGCTGAACGGCAGCGCCAGCGCTTCCAGCGTGATGAGGGTAGTGCGGCGTTCCACCTCATACAGCGCATGGGCAAGCGCAAACTTGTAAGTTGCGAAGTTGTTCCCAAAAAGGATCACGCCGCGCCAGTAGTTTTCCAGCGCGGGGTCGACCTGGTAAAAACGCATAGGCTTTCTCTGTTACGGTTTAGCTTTGCAGAAGGGAGAGGGGTACAAGAACCCGTAAGAGGATCACATAGCAAATGAAACGTGATGTAAACCGAAGAATGATTGATTTGAGGAATTTGTGAGGCAGGGCAGGGGGATAGCGCCGTGCTGGCGGGGAAGCGCGAGGGCGGTGGTGAGATAGAGGACAGGTTGTGGGCGAGAGGCGAGGGAGGCTATGCGTAAAGTAGCGGCGATGCTGAAATTTTCAGCACTCAACGCCCGCTAAGGGCGACGCTGCTTGCATGGCTGCGTATGGCAGGTATAATCCACACGTTTCCGCATCCCCTTCAGTGCCGAAGTGGCGAAATCGGTAGACGCAGTTGATTCAAAATCAACCGTAGAAATACGTGCCGGTTCGAGTCCGGCCTTCGGCACCAAGTTCTCTTCCAAGACCATCAGAGAAAGTTCTCTTATCCCTTTAAAATCAATGCGTACAGCCATTTTTGCGCCCTGAGTCGTCCGCGGTAGTCCGTTGAAATCCGGATGCCATTGGGGGGCGTCTTAACTTCGATTAGAAATGTGCCCCCAAATGAAGCTCAACGCCAGCCAGGTCGAGACCGCAAAGCCAAAAGAGAAAACCTACAAAATGGCCGATGGCGGCGGTTTGTATCTCGAGGTTTCGGCTAAGGGTTCCAAATACTGGCGCATGAAATACAGACGTCCCTCCGACAAAAAAAGAGGATCGCCTCGCTTTTGGTGTTTGGCCTAAGGTGACGCTTGCTCAGGCAAGAGCAAAGCGCGATGAAGCTAAAAAGCTGTTAGTGCAGGGCATTGACCCAAAAGCCGAACAGAAAGAGGCTCAGGCCGAGAATTCAGGGGCATATGCTTTTGAAACCATTGCTCGCGAATGGCACGCCAGTAACAAGCGATGGAGCGAAGACCATCGTTCGCGCGTTCTTCGCTATCTTGAGCTGTATATCTTCCCTCATATCGGTTCGTCCGACATTCGCCAGCTCAAAACCAGCCACCTATTAGCCCCGATTAAAAAAGTTGATGCCAGTGGTAAACACGACGTCGCTCAGCGCTTGCAACAGCGTGTCAAGGCCATAATGCGTTACGCCGTACAGAACGATTACATAGACTCAAATCCAGCCAGTGATATGGCCGGTGCGCTATCAACAACCAAAGCGCGACATTACCCCGCCTTACCCTCCAGCCGGTTCCCTGAGTTTCTAGCTCGTCTTGCTGCATATCGTGGCCGGGTAATGACACGGATCGCGGTCGAGCTTTCATTACTAACTCTTGTGCGTTCCAGTGAGTTACGTTTCGCGCGTTGGGATGAGTTCGACTTCGATAAATCTCTCTGACGTGTACCTGCAAAACGAGAAGAGATTAAAGGCGTGCGTTACTCGTACCGTGGCATGAAGATGAAAGAGGAGCATATTGTTCCTATCAGTCGGCAGGCGATGTTTTTGTTAGAGCAGCTCAAGCAGATTAGTGGCGATAAAGATCTGCTGTTCCCAGCGGATCACGACGCAACTAAGGTTATGAGCGAAAACACTGTAAACAGCGCATTGCGTGCAATGGGTTATGACACGAAAACCGAGGTCTGCGGGCATGGATTTAGGACGATGGCGCGTGGTGCTTTGGGTGAGTCAGGGTTATGGAGTGATGACGCTATAGAGCGGCAGTTGAGCCACACAGAGCGTAATAACGTACGTGCTGCATATATTCACACATCTGAGCATTTACATGAAAGACGATTAATAGTTCAATGGTGGGGCGATTATTTATATTATGATATTAAAATATCACCTTATGATTTTGCAAATTCATCTTCATAGATGAAATATTTTCCGGGTGCTTTATGCACCCGGATTTTATCTATTTCCTTTTAAGTGCGCTTCTTCTTTTTAAAATGAGTTGTTTGAATGTATTGATGGATTTTTTTGTTTTAGCAGCATAAGGCATACTTGATGTAAAAAACCTCTCTGCTAATTTTAATAGTCGATCAGCATCGTTAAGAATAAGTTGTTTATCTTCAATGCTCATTACTTTAAATGTGAAGTGATAACGAGCAATGGCTTTTCTTAAATAACAAAACGATTTTGCTCTACCAAGTGCTTCCGCTCTATCTATATATTTGTCACCTAAGGGTATGTCATCTTGCCTGTAGTGTATTAAGGCAATGTTTACTAAAGCATCGCAGTTTGATTCATTGAGTTCTACAGCTTTAAGCGCCATAGTTAATGCTTGCGGTAAATCATTTATTTTATTTGATAAAAACCATGAGAAACGGTCGTGTAATGCAGAGTTAAAAGGGTCGTCCTCTATAGCTAATTTATAATATACAAGTGCCTTAGGAAAATCGTTATTGTCTACTGCGACTTTTGCTACTTTGCTGAATTCACTTCTAAATGCCTCTGAGACTCTATCTTCTTTGTAATCTTTCTCAATTCTAATTCTTTCGTGGGTATATTTGTCAACTTTATTTGACAGTTCAATAATATCCCGTTTTTGAGACTCATTCAGTTCCGATAATTTTTTCTCAAAAAAACGTTTTGCAAGTTCGACTAATTCAAGTTCATAATGACTACCGTAATCCAAAGTAGAAGCGAAATGTGTTTCTTTTAAACTGTCTAAAAAGTTGATATGTTGAATTTCTACTAATTGACACGCTCTGCTAATAGCTGTGCTATTTAATGGGCTAGTCAAAGATACGATAATATAGAATAGTTTTTTTTGCACATCATTTAGTCGATCCCAAGCGTCCTCATAAAGAAATTCCAACAAATCGTCATTAGACTTTCTGAATATGTTTTCTACAGCAGAATCAATTGATATTCTACTTCTTGCTATATAAACTACTAATGCCTCGAGCAATAAAGGTTTGTTCATTAACTTATTTGCAGTGGCTCTAAGTTTACTGTCGCCTGCTTGTGTTATTGGTAAAGCATTGTAAATCTCTGCTAATCTATTCAATAGATTAACTGAGTCATCTTCATTTAGTCCTTCAACGAGAATGTGCTCAACTTCGACACTTTCTTGTCTTCTTGATGTTATTATTAAACGGCCTATTTTTTTTCCAGCCTGCTTCAAAAACTCTGTTAGTTCAGCATTTTTTTGTGGACTGTCACTCAATGTTTCGGAGTTATCAATTATCAAAAGAACATCATTTCGTGTTATTTTTTTCTCTGCAAGAAACTGGACGGCTTTGTCAATTAGGCTTATTCCACTAACTGTGTACCACTGACGGTCTAATAATGGGGTATAGAATTTAACTATTTCTCTGATACACTCATCCATAACTGGTTGCACAGTGCTGAATCGTTCTAATCCATTTTCTGTCCATCTTGTCATTTTAGCTGTGTAAAAACATATTAAAGAGGGAAGATCCTTTGTTATTTTAAGATCTCCCTCCAATAAGCGATTCATTGCTTCTAGGACCAAAGTAGTTTTCCCATAACCACCATCGCCATAAATTAAACATCTTCGCGAATCATCATCATTTAGCCATTCTACTAAATGTTGAACCTCTTTTTGTCTACCTTCAAATGTTTCTGTTTGTCTAATTGGAATGTTGTGTTCAACAATAAATTCTTTTCCTGAACACTCAACCTCAATAATTTTATAATTCTCATTGTTTGATTCATTAAAGCTGTTAAATATATTTTCTTCATTAAGGGAAACGGTTTTTAATTCAGACGATTCGTAATTTAATGGTTGTAATTGTACTTTCCAATTCCCTTGTCTTTGAGTAACCTCACTAATCGCTATCGCCTCCCCTTGGTAAATCAAGGGGAAGTTAATTCTCAATTTCCCTGAGGGTATGTCAACATATAAAATATCTTTATCTAGTTTTGGGATTACCGGTGCAAATACCTGTAGACAAGTAGCTATTAGGTGTTCTGTTTTACCTGCCCATTCTTGCATTGAAGCTTTATCCAGTACACCATGTCCTGGTTTCTTATTTCTGAAAGCAACCCATTCTTGTAATAATGTAGAAAGTGACTTTCCTGAAGCCTTATCTTTTTCGTACCAACCAAGAAAAATGCTTTTATCAAATTGAGACCGTAAGTGAGGTGTTAGTTTATCAATGATATCTACTGGCATTCCATCTGTGGGTTTTTTGAATCTATCGACTAGGCCTGAAATATCGATGTCATCGGTGCTAGTTTCGCTTTTAGATAGTTCTAATGCCGAAATTGAAATTGTCTGGAGGAGAGAGCGTAGTATGTTCGTCAAGCATAAAAACTTATCTGTGACATCCATTATGGCAGCATGATCTTTTGCCCTTTGATAAATTTCTTTCATCTTGTCTCCTGGTTGATAAAACGACTTTTTGTCAGATTTTTCTGATTATAAGGTCGGCGGCCCAATGAGCACAAAGTACCAATGTCACGATATTGATAATTATACTTTCAGCGCGCAATGCTCTCCCCGCCCCGCCCCGCCCCGCCCCGCCCCGCCCCGCCCCGCCCCGCCCCGCCTGCCCGCTTAAGAGGGCGCTTTTAATGTAGGTGCATGCTCGGCCTCAGGGCGCGCCAGTGCTGGCGCTGGCGGGGGAATCAGTATCGGTAAAACGCATGCAAAACCATGTACCTTATGCATGTATGGCTTTTTTACGTAAAGTGGCTGGATTTTCGGGGATTTTTAAATGGACTACTGCACGGCCAGTTCTGCAAGACGGCAAGTGTAATTCGGGTTCTGTGCGGGCGTGAATTTTTCACGATTATCATCGCACGAAGCCTCGTCAGGCCTGAATCCGATGGCTGTTAAAATGTCATTATCCTGCGCCGATTAATTAATTTTTCACCGGCGGCCAGCCAGAGCTGTAGCGCCTCCGGCAGATAGCCGAGTGAGTGCTGCATGGCGCAGCGCTGAACGGCGGAATGTTGTCCGGAATAATTCATCAGCTCAGGGGCAAGGGCGGCGACCAGCTCCGCGCCGTGCGCCTGTATAAAATCATTTAAACGGTCGCGGATGCTGATGCGCTGCACCTCTTCATGCGAACGGATATAGCGACCGGCAGCAGCCCGGTTAATTTCCTACTTTTTCACATCGATAAAACCTCAAAAGTTACTAGGCCGTTCAGTATTAGCGACAAATGCTAAGGGAATGAGATCCTCTGTAAATCAAAGGCATGCTTCGAAAGCTCTGAGGACTAATAGTTAAACGTCCCCCTGCGAGCTTGGAGCATAGCCAATGTGAATCTCTCGGAAAGGGAGATATTATCTATACAATAGTGTCTTCTGGTTCCAGGGGACATTTGGCATCACTTTCTAAGAAGAATGAAGCGGGTTTGTGTTATGAATGAAAATCTTTATCGTTTAATTGTTAACTTTCAAGATAGTGTCCAGGTTGCTTTAAAGCTAATGCATCGGTCTGGCATCCAAATGCCGTCAAGTAGCTATGGATGGATTAAATCCGATATGCCAATTTTAGGTGAATTAGAAGGTGGTGTTAAATATTATAAACATGGGGCTGGATGCCGGGTGGAGTTGAATTCAGGTACCGTAGATTTTGATTTTGGGGAACAGGGTGAGGTAGGAGGGTTTAATTCTTGGTGGTTAGCCAACTTTGCTGGGAAGAATCTTACAGCCTACGGTTTCAGGAATTATAATGAGGTTGAAGAACACTTAAACAAGGCGCTAGATGACGGAGAATTGATTTTTCTAAATAATGATCTTTATTATTTTTCTAATGAGCCACTCACTTACGCTATTGAAATAGATTGCCGAAACCCTGAGGATATTCTCCCAAGTCGCAATCATGATCGTGTATTGACACTCCAAATTCATTATTTCGAGACGGCTGATCTTATGTTTAAAAATTACAATAAGCTCAATCAGAAAATGAAAAAGAACGACCATTTGAATCATCGCGAACAATTTGATATGGGTATATATTTCTCTACATGGCTAGGTTTTTTAGGTGTTGTCTGCGAAGGCTTCCGCAAGTTAAATATGCGAGTTTTGATCGAGAAAGAGCGCCCTGCAAACTTCAAAGAACTATTAACAACTTCAGATGATATCGGAAAGTTAATGAAAGAACATTCGGATTCGCTGAGAATATTTAGAAATAATGTTTTTCATCTTAGAGAGAATGCTGGGTTTATACGCCAATTTTTTAATAAGAAAGTCGAACGTCTTGCATGGGCACGTGAATTACATGTGGCGCTATCAGATTTTTTTTCGCAGTATAGGGTTCTTTGTGAAGTGCATTATATTATTAATAGGCGTAAAGGAGAGAGCGGTTTGATAAAGCGAAAAGTATTACGCCCTTAGAAAACATCTTCAAGATGTTGAGGGGGCAAGCGGACGCTATGAACGTCCGCTCCTCCCTCACAGCAGCCTATTCCAGTTGCACCTATAATCCTGCGTTGGTTAAGAGAAAAGCATTCACTATTCACCAACCATTCCCTAGATAACTCATTGAATGTAAAAGATAAAATTATTTTTGAATAGTTTGAGTAGCTTTCCTTAAAATTTTTTTCCATGTATCTGAAGGATTCAGCTTTGGCATGAAGCGGGTGAGGACGGATCAGAATGAACAGCCTTATGGTAGATTGATCCGGTTAGGAACCGCTACACGGAATCTACCTAAAGGAGACTTGATGGTTAACGATATGGTCATAGGCTAAAATGCTTGGGGGCACAAATGGAGGGGCTTAATATTCTTTCATGAATTTTTAAATTATTTCAATGGCTTGTTTTTGTGGTCGAGTCCGGCCTTCACACCATTAGTACTTCCAAAACCATCCGAAAAACTCCACAACTGACAGATTAAAAGACAGGGTAAACGGTCTGGGGATTAGCGTTCATGATACATGGGCTACTCACATTACACTTCAATCATTATTAATTACTCACAACAGCTTCCGGGCGGTAGTGCATTATCGCATACAAGATCATTTTGGTTTGGATGACAAAGACATACTACATTCGCTTTACAACCATATAAGGATGTTTAAAATTTGGTTTATTCTTCAACGTTGGGTAAAATACCGTTATAAGCCCTTCATTACAGAAATAAGCGCAACGGTGACTATTGAAGGAACAAAATATGATTAAACGGATATTTTTAGTAGCAGGCTTAGCTATTCTGGCAGTGGTGGTATGGTGGTCTTTAAAACCAGTTGAGATTGTTGCAGTTCACGACCACAACACATTGTTGGTAAAAAATTTTCCGTTATTGAAAAGTCGGCAAATCGCCTGGTGGGAAGCCAACAAAGAGATGATAAAAGAGAAATACGGTATTCCAGTGCTGGATGAGGAAGGGTTCTATACCGTTTATTTTCAGGGGTTCGGGGAGGGTTACCGTGCCGACAGCGGTACGGATGAAGACTCAGACTTACTCTGTTTTGAGGATATGCCGGGTCCGGCAAATTGTATTGAAAAAGATCCTTTATTCAGTGTTTCTCATAGCCCGAATGTTGATATCTCATACGACTAATTCACTGCATAAAATTCTACCAGGATGAAAGCAGGGAGACATGAAAAAACTTCTCTTACCAGGCGCTGTGTTTCTGCTTACTGGCTGCCCCGGACCGATGGACCCTGTACGGGTTGAATTGCCTGCTCAGGTAACGTTGGTAAATAACAAAGTCTGTATTTTGGTTCCGGCAGAAGAAGGTGAGCGGATATTCTCCGTTCAGATAGGCAGCGAGGCCGAGCAGGAAATGCTCAAGACATTTGGTGAACCTGCTTCGCAACCTCGAGCAGTGAAGGGGGAATGCCTCCCCACGTATGGTTTTGATTTCAAGCGGGGCAACAGCTACGCGGCTTATTCCAGTCTGGAAAAGACAACTACGGAGAAAGGGCGACTCTTTGCTGCAAGGTTCACTTTATCTCAAGACGCAGACGGCAGACTTAAAATCCTTCAGCAAAACCAACGCTGAATTTTTATAAAAAAGACGCCCCATCCGGGCGTCTCAACCTTCACTCCTCAACCTCAACCCCTCCGCCGTATCAACACACTTCGCTCCACCATAACCCCGTCCTTGAAATATCGGCTCGGCCATATCACTGAAGGATGAACACCCACCGCCTCGGCAATTAAATATTCCCCTTTCGGCCACGGGCGGGTAAGCGCGTTAGCGAGCGTGGAAGAACCCAGCCCGGCAGCGCGTGAAAGCGCGGCGAGTGAAGTGCCTTTTTTGCGAAGCGCGGCGATGATGTCGGCCTGGTGCCAGTCGTTTGTCATGATTCCCTCCTGACGTTATTGCGGTAAACATTACGTTCTTAATTAAATGCTACGTTATTCGTAGTTTTGCTTTCAATGAGATTGTTACGTATTTCGTAGCTCTGTGACTGAAAGCAGAAAGCTGTGAAACGCCCGATGTAATGCCTTGAATAATTCATGCTACGTATAACGTAGTATCGCTGCGCTTAGAAAACTACGACTATCGTAGTCATGAGCGAATCGACTAACTACCCTCAAATTTTTTGTCTGCGCCTGAAATCAGCACGTGAGGCGAAAGGGCTATCTCAAAAGAAACTCGGCATACTTGCCGGGATAGATGAGTTCGTCGCGAGTACACGTATAAACCGTTACGAGAAAGGTGTGCATCAGGCAAGTATTGAAGTTGCACAGCAGCTAGCGGACGTTCTGAATGTTCCGCTTGCCTACTTTTATACTGAAGATGATGAACTGGCCACGCTACTGCTTCACTGGAAACAGCTCGATCAGCAAACAAAAGACGCTATCCTCAAGCTCATTGTTCGCTAAATTAATGAGCACTACGATTTAACGCGCTGTATTTCATGTTGCCTTGACCCTACGGCTATGCATTTTCCTTCAACCATACTGATGTAATAGTAAGAAGGCTCAGGCATTTCTTCTATCATCCAGGGAAGCTCTGTTGAGTAAGCAATAGCTGACGTGGCAATCATCCACACCGGTTCGCCTTCTAACGTTATGGCTGTGGCTTCATGGAAATGCTCATCCCATCCTCTGCCACTCGTTTCCGCCCAAGATTTGGCTATGGCTAAGGCCTGTTGTTTCGTAATCATCTCTGCACCCCATACCACACGTTATACATCAATCCACCGACAACAACCGGCCCAAGAAGAATGCCAGCCGCTTCATGCCTCAACAAGGAAAAGGTAATCTCGTAAGTATTGCCCAGGGGAAATTTAAAGCCTTCAATAATATATTGAGCGCTCATACCTCTTGCGCGCATTAAACCAACCGTTTCTGCAAAAGCTTCCTCAAGGTAACGGAGCAGGTAAGACTTGTTGTATCCACTCTGTTTCAGGAATACGCGCAATTCACGTAACAAATAGAATTTTGGCGCAAGGGCCATATGTACCTGCTCATGATAAAGCGTGGTAAGCATCTTCAGATAAGCTTCATCTTTCGGCATAGCAGCAGGGTAGTAATTACGTCCGACAACCGCATCACCCCAGGGCTTAGTTGCCCCCTGATTGACATCTTTGCGCTTGCTTATTTTTATCGTTGGGGTATATCGCCATCCTCCATTTTTCGGCAGGTTCATACGAGCCGCGATTGATTTACTGTAAGTAGGCATGGACACGCCTCGAAAAGGCTTCTTAAACGTGTCGTTTGGTTTCTTTTTAAGCAAAAGCGCGAGAAAAGTATTAACACCAATAAGCGTAATGGCTTCAGCAAGTTCACTGGCCGCAATATCGAGTTCTGCCTCTATATGCGCTTCATTCGTTTTGATGGCAAAGCTGTAGAGTTTTTGTCCTGCTTGCAGAGCTATTCCTCCCGTTGCCGCCCAGCCCACTATAAGCAAAATGAGATCAGCGATTTCGCCGATGCCAAAGAAATGGGCTCCTGCCCAAATAGTAATAACTGAAGCCATAACAGCCAGCGATTGCGGGGAGATAATAGCCAGTAGCTGCTGCCCAATGTCGGCTGGCATTAAAGCTGCTGTTTTAGTGAGAACAACCCGAAGCCGTGCCTGTAAATCTAAATTTTGTACATCCATATAAATACCTTCCTGAAAGCCCTGAGAGCTCGAACCTTAAAAGGGATTAGTTTAGGTTAATTCTTTTGCAAGCCTTTTTCCAGACCTCTTCAACTACGCTTTTATGTAACCAGAATTACTAAGCTTTAAATTTTAACGCATACCTTAATAATTGATCCTGTATCCTCTTAATAACCTTTTCCATCGCCCACTATCCGGAACCCCGATATGACCAAAGCCGAAGCCGTCCGCACGCTAATAAAAAAGCACCTGTCGAAAATGGAGGGGAACGCGTCGCTTAGCACCAGAAAAATCGCCGTGTTGGCGAAGGAAGCTGAAGAGTATTTCGAATCGCTGGTAGTGGATTTAATCGGGTTTACCTTCTTTACCTGTTTCCCGGATGAGGGCTCGGGTTCCTGCCGAACGCCATCGCGCCAGCCTGTATAAAACTGAATCATCACGAAGGCGCGTTATCCACTCTGCAAGTACTGATTGAGCTCACAGAAGCCGGACGCAGGCTATTTGATTAACACGGTTTACCTGTGCAGCATTAACTTTTACGAAGCGTTATTATTCCATTATGATATCATTCACCTTCAGCTGTTTACGCATTTTCCACGCCAGGAAACACCGCCTGCCCATGCCTCTGAAACAACGTCCAATTTACAGCAGGTCAGCCGTTACCTCTGCAAAATTTCACACGCAAAGAATAAACAAAATAAACACAACGTAAATTAAGGAGGAAGTAAAAAATTATTTAAAATGCACGTTATGCACTTTTAACTGCATCATTAATAAACCTGATAATTTACCGTCTCGTCATAAGAAATCCTGCTTGCATAAAAACCTCTTCCCGATAAGTTAATTAGCGCGCTAAAAAATAAATCCAGCCGGAGACCCCGCATGACTGATTTCGTTATTCCAGAAATAAAAGCGTCTGAAGATGAAATGATTGCCATCCGTCATCATCTGCACGCTCACCCAGAATTAAGTCTGGAAGAGTTTCACACCAGCGAACTGGTCGCCGGTAAGCTTGAAGAGTGGGGATATAACGTGACGCGCGGCCTTGGCAAAACGGGCGTCGTCGGGTCGATTACCAAAGGCAATTCCGGCAAGTCCATCGGCCTGCGGGCAGATATGGACGCGCTGCCGATATTCGAATCCACCAACCTGCCGTGGGCCAGCACGTCGCCTGGCAAAATGCACGCCTGCGGCCACGACGGCCACACCACCATCCTGCTGGCCGCCGCCAAATACATCGCGTCGCCCGCCTGTGAGTTTAACGGCACCGTGCACCTGATCTTCCAGCCTGCGGAAGAGGCCATCGGCGGGGCGGATCTCATGATCAAAGACGGCCTGTTCGAGCGCTTCCCGTGCGACTGCGTCTTCGGCCTGCATAATATGCCCGGCCTGCCGGTCGGCAAGTTCGGCTTCTATGCCGGCAACTTTATGGCCTCTGCGGATACGGTGAAGCTCACCGTGAACGGCTACGGCGGCCACGGCGCGCACCCGGACCGCACGGTAGACCCGATAGTCACCGGCGCGGCCATCATCATGGCGCTGCAAAGCATCGTCTCGCGCAACGTCACGCCGGGCGAGACGGCCATCGTCACCGTCGGCACCTTCCAGTCCGGCATCGCCTCGAACGTCATCCCGGAAAGCGCGGTCATGGAGCTCACCGTGCGCGCCATGAAGCCAGACGTGCGCAACCTGCTCATCAAACGCATCCAGGAAATCGCCGAGCTCACCGCCAAAAGCTATGGCGCGACGTGCGATGTAGAAGTGTACGACTCCTACCCGGTGCTGATTAACCGCGATGAAGAGACGGCGTACGCCCGCGCGCTGGCGGTGGAGGTGTTCGGCGCCGACGCGGTGCTGGATGAAATCCACCCCTCTACGGGAAGTGAAGATTTTGCCTTCATGCTGGAAAAACGCCCCGGCACTTATTTCCTGCTGGGCAATGGCGAAAAAGGGGAGAAGGGCGGCTGCATGGTCCACAACCCGGGCTACGACTTTAACGATGAAATCATCTCCACCGGCGCCTCCTTTTTCTCGCGCCTGGTTGAATCTTACTGCCGCTAATACAGGATGTTGCTATGAAAACGTTTATGCTGCCGCTGCTCGCGCTGTTAATCAGCGCGCCCACGCTTGCGAATAATATTAAAGAGATTCGTTTTGGGGTGGACCCGACCTTCGCGCCGTTTGAATCGAAAGATATCGACGGCAAGGTGATTGGTTTCGATGTCGATTTAGGCAACGCCATTTGCCAGAAGCTGCAGGCGAAATGCGTCTGGGTGGAAAATAACTTCGACGGTATTATTCCGGCGCTGAAGGCGCGTAAATTCGACGCCATTCTCTCCGGCATGTACGTCACCGATAAGCGCAAAGAGCAAATCGATTTCTCTAACAAGCTTTATAACGGCCCGGTATTTTTAGTGGCGCGCAAGGGCGCGTTTACCGCACCGGATGTGAAAGTGCTGAAAGGCAAAACCATCGGCGTGGAGCAGGGTTCCGCCCAGGAAACCTATGCCAATAAATACTGGCGCAACGCGGGCGTGAACGTGGTGGCTTACCAGGGCGCGGACCGTGTGATTCAGGACCTGGAGTCCGGGCGTATCGACGGCGCCGTGCTCTCGGGCGTGATGGCGGAATACAGCTTCCTGAAAAAGCCGCAGGGGAAAGATTACGCATTCGTGGGTGGCGCGCTGCAGGATAACGACCTGTTCGGCGCGGGCGCGGCGATTGGCCTGCGTAAAGACGACGCCGCGCTTCGCGAGGCGATTAACGGCGCCATTGCCGAGATCCTGGCGGACGGCACCTATAAAAAGCTGGCCTCGCAATATTTCAGCTTCGATATTTATTCCGGCGCGTAATGACATCAGGCGGCCTTACGGGCCGCTTATTCCCCTCCCTGAATTGATGAATGTCGCTCTCCCTCCGCTTGCTTTACACTTCCCGTAACTGAATAAAAGGAATAATAGATGGCGGGTTACTGGAAAGATCTTCTCGACAGAGACAACAGCTGGCAGGGGCTGGAATTTACGATTCAGGATAACCCCGCCACGGGGCTCGCCATGGAGATGCTGAGCGGCCACTATGGCCGGATGGCGCTCACCGCCCACGGCACGCCGCTGTTCTGGGCCTCGGTGCTGGAAGACCACTCCGGCGTCTGGCTGGTGTTCAATAGTGATAACCCTTGCGCGCAGGCGCTGCTGCCGCCCGTGACGTCGGCGGATGTCGAAGCCGTCAAAAAAGCGGGGCAGGAGGCCTGGCTTGCGCAGTGGTGCCGCTACTTCACGCAGCGCCTGATAGACTCCCCCGCCGCGCTGCTGCCCGCCCGGCGCTGGCTGCTGCGTCCGATGACGCAGGTGAAGCCCACCGCGCCTTATGTGGTGAACACCGCTTTGCCGCTGGCGCAGTGGCGTTTTAACTCGCCCGCCAGCAGCCAGCACATCTGGTGCGACTGGACGCTCTACGGCGAAGACTTTCCGGACCTGACCAAACCCGAAAAGGTGAAGCTGGTGGACTGGTGGTGGGGCGGCAACCTGCTGCTGGGGCGCTACGCCATTACGCCTGAAGCGGGGCGGCTGAAGTGGTGGCGCAAGAAGTGCCGCGAAGGGGCGCTGCCGCCAGTGCTGGTCTGGTATATCGCGGGCCTCGCGTCGTTCGTGGTGCTGGACGGCCATTACCGCTTGCAGGCGGCAATAGAAGAGGGCATCCCGCCCGATTTCCTGGTGTTGAGCGAACTGGGCGAGCACAACTACCCGCTCGACCCGGAGCACGAGGCGCGCATCCTGCGCTCGCTCGAGATGCAGCAGCGTAAAAACCCGCAGTACAACGTCGACGGCATCAACCAGACGCTGATGAACCTCTACGACAACCGCTACTTCTACGCTCCCACCCACAGCCGCGCCATTTTAGGCAACGGCGAAGCCTGGGCGCGGGAAGTGACCGCCTACCTGCAAAAGCACAATCTTGCGGATGACTATCTGGAGAATATTTTAACGCGGCAGGAATAAGCAAAAGCCAGCGCCGCTGGCTTTTGATGGTGGATTTGCTTCTCTTAAACCCGCTCCAGCCCCAGCATCCCTCTCGCCTGAATAAAGCAGAGCAGCAGTATCCCCCACAGCGCCATGGTCAGGTACGGGCTGATGCCGAGGATGTTGAAACCGCTCTCGATGGTTTGCAGCAGAAACAGCGCCAGCACCATGCCGACGATGCGCCCGGTGCCGCCATCCGGGTTCACCCCGCCAAGCACCGCGGCGAGAATCGAAACCAGCAGGTAAGATTCGCCATACGACGCTTTCGCGGAGTTAAGCTTCGACATCATCAGAAACGCCGCCACGCAGCAGAGCAGGGCGGAGATGACGTAAACCCAAATCAGCACGCGGCGGGTGTTAATGCCCGAGTACCAGGTAGCGCGCTCGTTGGCGCCAATCAGGTAGATGGCGCGCCCGAGCGGGCTTTTCTCAAGGAGCACCCACAGCCCCAGCGCCACCACTGCGAACAGCCACATCGGCAGCGGGATGCCGAACCACTGCGCGCCGTTCAGCCACAGCACCCAGGCGGGGTAGTTGGCGATGGCGCTGCCGCCGGTTATCAGGATATTCACCCCCTTCAGCAGCGTCATCATCCCAAGCGTCGCCAGAATCGGCGATACGCGAATGCCGGCAATCAACACGCCGTTGCAAAGCCCAATGATCACCGCCGCGCCCGCGCCCACCAGCAGGGTGGCGATGGCGGTGCCGACGCCCGGCGGATAGCTGGTGGCGACCCACGCCATCACCAGCGAGCAGGCGTTGGCCGTGGCGATAATCGACAGGTTAATGCCGCCGCACAGCATGGTCACCGCCATCGCCAGCGCCAGAATGCCCAGCACCGGCATCTGCGAGGCGATGGACTGAAAGTTGCTGGCGGACCAGAAAACATCCGGCATGGTGATGCTGAAGGCAATCACCACCAGCACCAGCAGGCCAATCAGGTAAGTTTCAACGTTATTACGCCACGATCGCTTCATAACAGGCTCCGGTTCTGATGCTGGCTCCATGCGGTGGCGCTGATGCTAAAGACGATGATCGCGCCGGTAATCAGCGTCTGCCAGTAGGAAGAGACGCCAAGCAGGTTGAGGCCGTTCTGCATCACGGCGAGCAGCACCACCCCCAGCAGCGTGCCGGTGAGGGTGCCGCGCCCGCCAATCAGGCTGGTGCCGCCGAGCACCACCGCCGCCAGCACCGTCAGCTCGTAGCCGAGCAGCGAATCGGGCGCCACGGTCATCACCGTCCACGACTGCACCACCCCCGCCGCGCCGGACATCAGCCCCATGTAGCCGTAAACGAAGAGCTGCAGCTTCAGCACGCTAAAGCCGATGCGGCTGGCGGATTCCCGGTTGCCGCCCATGGCGTAAATCTGGCGGCCCACGGCGGTGAAGTTCATGATAAAGGCGGTCAGCAGCACCACCGCAATCATGGCGATAAGCGGCAGCCCCAGCCCGTAGTCGTAGCCGTTGGCGTCGGTGAACTTAAACAGCATGATCCCCTGCTCAAACCAGGGCGGGAAGTCATACAGCCACACCCCTTTACTGAACCACAGCAGCAGCCCGTAAAAGATGTTCAGTGTCGAGATAGTGACGATAATGGAAGGCACCCGCAGCCGGTTCACCAGCAGCGCGTTGATAAGCCCGAGCAGCACGCCAATGCCGCCCGCTATCACAAACGCCACGGCGAAGTTGCCGCCAATCTTCTGCAACAGCAGCACCATGCCGTACTGGGCGATGATGGTCATGGCGGGGAAGGAGATGTCGATGCCGCCGGAAATGAGCACCACAAACAACCCGCACGCCAGGATGGTCAGCATCGCGTAGTTGTTAACCAGATCATAAAGGTTGCCGAAGGTCAGAAACTCATCGGTGCGCCAGGCGAGCGCGGCGAACAGGATGACGATAAGCAACGCCAGCCAGACTTCATGCCTTTTTCTCAGTTCAGCCATTCACCACCCCGGCAATCTGCTCCTGTGAACTCTGGTCCGGCAGGAAGCTGTGGGTAATACGCCCCTTCTGCATCACCAGAATGCGGTGGCTCTGATACCACGCCTCGTCAATCTCATCGCAAATCATCAGCACCGCGATGCCGTGCGAGGCCAGGTCGCTGATGATGTGATAAATCCCCGCCTTGTTGGCGATATCCACCCCCACGGTGGGGCTGTCGAGAATAAGCAGCTTCGGCGTGATGGCGAGCCATTTGGCGATGGAAACGCGCTGGGCGTTGCCGCCGGAAAGGGTGTTGACGGGCAAGCCGGTGTCCGACGTTTTGATGGTCAGCGCCTTCACCAGCCTGTACACCAGCGCCCGGGTTCTGGACTCGCTGATAAGCCCGAACGCCCCCTTCACCTGGTGAAACACGGTGCTGATGACGTTGTTCTCAATCGACTGGCTCATCACCAGCCCGCGCGACATGCGGTCTTCCGACACGTAGCCGATGCCGTGGCGGATGGCGTCCTGGTTGTTGTGAAAGCGCACCGGGTGGCCGTTAATCAGGATCTCGCCGCTGTCGGGCTTCGTCATGCCGAACAGGCTCAGGCAAAGCTCGGTGCGGCCCGCGCCCAGCAGCCCGACGATGGAGACCACTTCTCCCGCTTCGACCTTCAACGACACATCTTCATACTCGCCGCGGCGGCTTAAGTTGCGCACCTCCAGCACCGGCGTGCTCTGCGCGCCTTGGCGCAGCTCGCGCACTTGATACTCGAACTCCATGCCGGTCATCAGGAAGCCCAGGCGTTTGGTGGTTATTTCGCTTGCCTGCCAGGTGCCGACCAGGTTGCCGTCTTTCAGCACCGAGATGCGGTCTGACACCGCCATCACCTCTTCAAGGCGGTGGCTGACGAACACCACGCAGATGCCGCGCTCGCGAAGCTGGCGCACCACGTGCAGCAAGCCTTCCACCTCCTGATGGGTGAGCGAGGCGGTGGGCTCGTCCATGATGATAAGCCGCGCGTCCTGCGCCAGCGCCCGGCAGATGGCGACCAGCTGACAGCGGGCGATGGACAACGACTCCACCGGCGCATCCAGCGGCAGGCGCACATTGATGCTCGCCATCGCCTCTTGCGCCGTCTGGCGAAGCTGGCGGCGCTTCACCAGCACGCCGTGGTGATAATGGTTAATGGCGATGTTTTCCCAGACGCTTAAGTTCGGGAACAGCGATAAGTCCTGGTAAATCACCTGAATGCCCTGCGCGACAGAAGCCGCCGGGTGCAGGCGCGGCCAGCTTTTGCCGCCAAGCGTTATCTGCGCGCCGTTATCCGGCTGGTAAACGCCGGAGATAATCTTAATCAGCGTCGATTTTCCGCAGCCGTTCTGCCCCGCCAGGCAATGCACCTCGCCCGGCATAAAGTCGAGCGAGACATCGTTAAGGGCGCGGGTGCCGTGAAAGGTTTTGCTGACGTGACGAAGGGAAAGGAAAGGTTCCATGGCATCCCCTGGTGTTAGCGCGGGGCGGTCGCCCGCCCCGAAAATGGATTAATAAAGTGAATCGATATTATCTTTGTTAACCAGCAGCACCTTGTGGAAGCGAATGATGCGCTTGTCGGTATCCACGTCTGCTTTGCCGAGGTTTTTCAGCTCAAAGCCGGGCTTGATCTCTTCGCCTTTAAACAGCGTGCTGGCCACGGCGGTGAGCGCGTAGCCTGCGGTCGCCGGGTCGTACGTAATGCCTTCGGTGATGTCGCCGCTCTTGATTAACGACGCCGCCTGCGACGGGATCATCATGCCGTAAACCGCCACTTTGTTTTTGGCGCGCTTCTCTTTCACGGCGCGGCCGGCACCAATCGGGCCGTTAGAGCCAAAGGAGACCACGGCTTTCAGGTCCGGGTAGGTTTTCATCATGTCGAGGGTGGTGCGGCGCGAGTCGTCCACGCTTTCCGCCACCGGCATGCGTTTGGTGACTTCATGCATCTGCGGGTATTTTTCTTTCTGGTATTTCACCAGCAGGTCGGCCCACAGGTTGTGCTGCGGCACCGTCAGGCTGCCGACGTAAATCACATAGCCGCCTTTGCCGCCCATGCGCTTCGCCATGTGTTCCACATACTCGGCGGCGAACTTCTCGTTATCGATGATTTCCACATCCCAGTTGGCGCTCGGCTGGCCGGGAGATTCATTAGTCAGCACTACGATCCCCGCATCCCGTGCTTTCTTAAAGACCGGTTCGAGCACGTTGGCGTCGTTCGGCACGATGGTGATGGCGTTGACCTTGCGGGCAATCAGGTCTTCGATAATTTTCACCTGCTGCGGGGCGTCGGTGCTGGCGGGGCCGACCTGCGAGGCGTTGACGTTAAACTCTTTGCCCGCTTCAACCACGCCTTCGCCCATGCGGTTAAACCAGGGCATGCCGTCCACTTTGGAGATATTCACCACCGTTTTTTGCGCCGCGTTTTCCGCTGCATAAAGAGGCGCAGAGGCAAACGCGATGCCGAGTAATAAAGAGGAAACCGTGTTCACAACCAAACGTTTATTCATGGCGTTGCCTCGTGATTTATCAGGGAGCAGAGGTGCGGGGGGAAATAACGTCCCGCTTCCAGGGGTATCTATAAGATTTTTTTAATGAATATATTTGAGAGTAAACAGGCCGCTATAACAGAGATAGTTAATAAGCTGCTACAGATATGGATAAAAAACCTGTTTTCCCCGTTTGTGACTGGATTCACACGGGGTTGTGCAACGGCTTATCGATAAGACATGAAAATGTATGGTGGCATTTTTTATAAAATGGATTACGCCGCAAAAATAAAGGCGAAAAGGATTTCTTTAATTCCTTTTCGCCTTGCGTAATGTATTCAGGGAAATAAAACGGCGCAGGGTCGCGCCATTTTTCAGATGCCCGTCATGCGCAGCAGCAGCGGTATTTGCGACAGCAGATAAAGCATCAGCCCTATTGCGCCGCCGACCAGCGTGCCGTTGATGCGGATAAACTGGAGATCTTTGCCGATATTCAGCTCGATTTGCTGCGACATATCCCGCGCATCCCAGCTTTTTACCGTGTCGCTGATATGGCGCGTGAGGAACGCGGCGAATTCCGGCGCGACGTTGGTGGCGGCACGCTCAAGGTGCTCGTTCAGCGAAGCGCGAAGCGTGGCGTCGTTTACCAGCGTTTCACCGAACCACTGGCCAGCGTCGGCGATGCGCTGGCGGGTGCGCGAGTCTTCGCTGTGCATATCCGCCCTCAGCCAGTTTCTCAGGTCCCCCCACAGTTCGCCCAGATAACGGTTAAACGCCTCGTCTTCCTTCAGGTAGCTTTTGATGTTTTCCGCGCGGGCCGCCATCTCCGGGTCGCTTTTCAGCTTGTCGATAAACTTCAGGGTGGCGCGGTCAAACGCCTGGCGCAGCTGGTGGGCCTGATCCTGGCTGATGTCGTCGAGCATGGAGTTCACCGCGCTCGATACCAGTTCGGCGCTGTGCTCGCCCAGCCACTCGGTAGGCAGAATTTTGGATTTACGCGGATGCTCGGTCTTAAGCCAGTGCACAATCTGGCGGGCGATAAATTCACGCGAGCTCTCTTTCTGAATCAGCTTGATGAGTTGCGCGATGATCGCATCCAGCAGCACCTGGTGACGGTTGTTTTTCGTCAGGCTCTCCAGCACCAGCGCGCTCGAGTGGGTGAGGTCCACTTTATCAATCGCCTTGTGCACCGCCCGACGCAACAGCCCCTGGATGCGGCTGTCGTCAGTCAGCTCAAGAAAGCCGCTCATCACCTGCAACAGCTGCTGCCCCACTCGCCGGGCGTTATCCGGCTGGCTGAGCCAGGCGCCGATTATGTTCGCCGGCTCGTGGCGGCGGATAAGGGCTATCAGCGACTGAGTGTCGAGAAACTTCTCCTGCACGAAGCGCCCGAGGTTGTCGCCAATGCGGTCTTTATTGCGTGGGATGATTGCGGTATGGCGAGAGATAAACGGCAGCGGCACGCGGCGAAACAGCGCCACTACCGCGAACCAGTCCGCCAGCGCGCCGACCATCGCCGCTTCCGAAATCGCCTTCAGGCCGCTCACCCAGAAGTTCGGCGGCAGAAAGAGGGTTGAGATAAAGGTCGCTATCGCGACCAGCAGCAGCGAAAGCGCCAGGCGCTTGGTGCGTTTGAGTTCAGCTAATTTTTCCATGGGTTAAGCATAGAGGCGAAGGGGGGGATGGTGCAAAGGGGGAAACAGATAATGAGGAAACGGGATAATTTGTCGGGCTTTCACAGCAGCTCAAAAAGATGTTGTTCCCCTTAGCGAGTGACTACGGTAGCAATATTACATTAAGGCATAAAGTAAGGGGTTCTGTTTCTTATGCATATTTTATTGAGTTTTTTAAATTCAGTATTAAAATGCCAGCCTGGATAGCTATTTCGCTCTTTTTATTACGTGGTTAATTATTAATACGTTGACAGTGATGTCCTGGTCAAAAAATATGCAAGGAGTGCTGAGTTATGTCTGAATCATTAAGGTTTCCTGTAACCCTTTTTACTACAAAAAAAAGATTTAATGATTTTGGCGCCCCGGATATGAGGTATGGTGATCTGTCTGAATCAACACTAAAGCATAGCCTGGGCCTTATAAATATTTCTAATGTTGCAGATCCTTACAGATTAGTGCAATTAACTCCTTTTGATAACCCTCAGTCCCCCTTCGCAGGCGTTTATATTAACAGACAACCAAAAATGCTAACGGTTAAGGAATGTGCTAGCCTGCTATTTGATGAAATGAAAAGGATATCGCTTCCCTTTTCACTGTACGGGCAATACAGGCATCTTATTAATCAGATGCTTAACCACATGCAAAATAATACTGGTGCAGCATTTATCGATGGTCAGCTCCATCTTGCTTATAAAAGTCAAATTTTAAACGACAGAAATACTAACAGTACGCGTAATACTATTATAAAAGTATTGAACAGACATGCCTCCTACATAAACAACGCTAAGGCCGGCACGCTCATCCGGGAACTGGCTGAAAACATTAATAGCTCAATGCTGCCAAAGTTTAATACTTTTGCTGACCAGTTTAATGGTATGGGGGTAACGGTTCATGATGTGCATGCCACTAAAATTGATCTTATAGATTTAGAACAGCGTCAGAACCGATGGCGGGCACGAGTAAAGTACACTGCACAAGACCATTTTGGGCTGGATATTAGCGACATACAAAATAAGAAATTCAGACAGTTTCAGTTTTTTAAAATTTGGTTTATTTTACAACGTTTTGAGCGATTCGGTTTTCGACCTTTCATGACCAACATGGAAGCGACTATAGACCTTGAAGGAGCGCTATTATGAAAAAACTAGCTTATGCCCTGGCCATTGCCATCCTTGTCGCATCAGGGCTTTTTCTTTACTCAGAACATCGTCCCGTCAGGGTTTATGACGTACATCGAGGTGAGTTTACTGCCCAAATCCTTGTTGATGATCTTCCCTGGACTTCTTCAGCTAAGATTGATTGGTGGCTAGAAAATGAGAAAGTTATAAAGTCTACGCTCCATTTACAGGAAAATAATTCTGGAGATGTTTTAGATTATTATATTTACGCTTACGGAGAAGGATACAAAATACAAGGGAAGCAGGATGAGATTTGTTTTTCTGATATGGCAACAGCCAAAAATTGCATAGAGAAGAATATCCTTATGTCAGTAAGCTCAAACCCTAAAGGTGACACGGAATTCCGAATCGACAACAGCATATATATACGAAGCCGCGATGGGCACATTGATAAGGTTAAATAGCATTATACGGGACCGGCACATCTTACTTACTTTATTCATCTAAAACTCAACAGGGTCAGCGAAAATAACCAGTGGCCCTGTTATGCGATGCATGAGAAGACATATATCTTTCATTTTGCCAGCGTTTATTTCCGCGTCGCGCTTCCCGCCACTACGCTGATAAACTCCTGCACCTGCTTTTGCTTGCGCGCCGAGAGCTTGCATACCTTGCGCAGCGCTTTCATGAGCTCCGGCTCTTCCGGCTCCCGCGCGGCGGGGCGGGCGGTGATGACGAGGCAGCCCGCCATAACGCGAATATCCGCTTCGGCGCCGGTGGGAAAACCGGCAGCTTCGAGCCATTTGCCTTTGAGGTTTAGCGCCGGAACAGGCACGTGGTCGCTGTGGCGCCTTGCGTAGCTTACTTTAATACGATGCAGCGAAGCTTCTTCCACGCCCGGCTCTGACGTTATGTTATTTCCATCCACTGTCATCATCATTTTCCCTCCTGAAACGGTTTGCGGTACGGGTAAGCGGCAAAATGCCCTGCGGCTCACCCTTAAAATACTGTGATTATATACAGTTAAATTTAACGGGCTATTTATATAATCCGAAACAACGCTTACACGCGTCCGTTTTGCCGCCTTCATCACTTCTTCTTGCTTCGCCCGGGCCTGAACCGTGACCTCGCCGACGAAACCCGCGCCCCGCCGTTTATCTGCACCAAAACTGCACTATGCTGCACAATTGTTGATCTTTTGTTAATCAGAAGTATTTCTTATGACCCTGCCAGCCCGCTGCAGCGCGCCGTTTTTGCCTTCGGCGTAAACCTGGCACATGCCATGCATTGTTAGTCATGTAACAGCATGACGAGCGATGACAGCGAAATAACATCGAGGCGGTAATGGCGAGCAAACCTGAACTGATTGCCCGAATCGAAGCGACATTCAGCCAGCAAACCCCCAGCGGCAAACGCGTGGCGGGGTGGCTGCTCAACCACGCGGCGCAAATCCCGTTTGAAACGGCAGACAGCATTGCGCGCGCCACCGGCACCAGCGGCATTACCGTCGGGCGCTATCTGCGCAAGCTCGGCTACCGCAATCTGGAGGATGTGAAAAGCGGCCTGCGCGAGCAGCCGCAGGCGCCCTATCAGCCGTGGGGCATCAACGAGCGGCTCGACTCCTGGCAGCAGCAGCGCGGACTGCCGGACCGCGCTCGCCAGTCGCTGGCGCTGGAGCTCGACGCCATCAATCACGTTTACCAGCTGGCGCAGGGCGAAGCGTTTCGCCGCGTGGCGGGGCGGCTCGCCAGCGCTGACGCGGTTTTTATTCTTGGCATCCAGTCCACGCGCGGCATCGCCAACGCCTTCTTTAGCCATCTGGAATATCTGCGCCCCCGCGTGAGTTACGCCGAAGGGCTTTCCGGTAGCTGGCTCGAGTCGCTGAACTCCGAATATGCCCGCCCCTATGTGGTGGTGACGGACACCCGCGCTTACTCCAGCGTGGCCCGCCAGTATTGCCGGGTAGCGAGCAGCCGCGGCATCGGGCTTGCGCTGGTCACCGATCTCTGGTGCCCCTGGGCGCGGGATTTCGAGCTCGATCTGCTGCAGGTCAAAACCGATACCGGCCACTTCTGGGATTCCCTCGCGCCGGTGAGCTGTCTTTTCAACCTGCTGCTCTCGGCCGTGGTGGATGAGCTGGGCGAGCGGCTGGCGGGCCGTCTTGCGGCGAACCGCCAGCTGCAGCAGGAATTTGGTCAATTTGAACGCTAAACAGGACAGGTGCTATGACTCAGCCATATGAACTGGTCGAACTGGACGCCGTTTTCCCGACGCTCTGTATCGACCTGAAATACGCCAGCGCAGATAACATCACCGGCGCGCCAATCTACCGCGAAGCCCGCTGTTTGCTGCACCCGGACGCCGCGCAGGCGCTTTCGAAAAGCATCCATATCGCCGCGCTGGCGGGGCTGCGGCTGATGGTCTACGACGCGTACCGCCCGCAGCAGGCGCAGGCGCTGCTCTGGCAGGCCTGCCCGAACCCGGAATATGTCGTCGCGGTGGATATCGGCTCCAACCACAGCCGGGGCACCGCGATAGACCTTACGCTGATGGACGAGCAGGGCCGCATTCTCGATATGGGCGCGGGCTTTGACGAAATGCACGACCGCTCGCACGCGTACCACCCCTCCGTACCGCCCGCCGCCCAGCGCAACCGCCTGCTGCTGAACGCCATCATGTACGGCGGCGGCTTTGTCGGCATCGAAAGCGAATGGTGGCACTTTGAGCTGCCCAACGCCGCCAGTTATCCGCTGCTGAACGACCTGTTCGGCTGCTATGCGCCAAAAACCATAACGACACTTCCCCTTTGATCCGGAGCTTTGTGATGAAGACAACACACACCTGCGTTTCGCTGTTACGTCCGGCCCTGATTGCCGCCGCTATCGCCCTCTGTCTGCCCGCAGCCCAGGCGGCGGTGCCGAAAGATATGCTGGTTATCGGCAAAGCGGCGGACCCGCAAACCCTCGACCCGGCGGTCACCATCGACAACAACGACTGGACGATTACCTATCCCGCCTACCAGCGTCTGGTGCAGTACAAAACCGACGGGGGCAAGGGGTCGACAGAGGTGACAGGGGACCTGGCGGAAAGCTGGCAGGCTTCGGAAGACCAGAAAACCTGGACCTTTACGCTTAACAAAAACGCGAAGTTCGCCGACGGTTCGCCGGTGACGGCTGATGCGGTGAAACAGTCATTCGAGCGGCTGCTGAAAATCAACCAGGGGCCGTCAGAGGCGTTTCCCAAAGACCTGAAAGTGGACGCGGTGGATGAACACACCGTGAAGTTCACGCTGGCGACGCCGTTCGCGCCGTTCCTCTATACGCTGGCCAACGACGGCGCCTCCATCATCAACCCGGCGGTATTAAAAGCGCACGCGGCGGATGACGCCCGCGGCTTTTTAGCGGAGAACACCGCTGGCTCCGGGCCGTTTATGCTGAAAAGCTGGCAGAAAGGGCAGCAGTTGGTGCTGGTGCCGAACCCGCACTACGCCGGGCCGAAGCCCAACTTTAAGCGCGTTTCGGTGAAGATTATCGGCGAGAGCGCCTCGCGTCGCCTGCAGCTTTCCCGCGGCGATATTGATATCGCGGATTCTCTGCCGACAGACCAGCTAACCGCGCTGAAGCAGGAGGGCAAGGTCGCGGTAGCGGAGTTCCCGGCGCTGCGCGTGACCTATCTCTATCTCAACAACAGCAAAGCGCCGCTGAACCAGGCGGATTTGCGCCGCGCTATCTCCTGGTCCACCGACTATCAGGGGATGGTGAAAGGCATCCTGAGCGGCAACGGCAAGCAGATGCGCGGGCCTATCCCGGAAGGGATGTGGGGCTATGACGCGGGGGCGATGCAGTACACGTTCGATGAAGCGAAGGCGAAAGCGGCCTTCGAGAAAGTGGCGGATAAGCCAAAAACCTTAAGCTTCCTCTACTCCGACAACGACCCGAACTGGGAGCCTATCGCGCTCTCCACCCAGGCGAGCCTCAGCAAGCTTGGCATTAACGTGAAGCTTGAGAAGCTCGCCAACGCCACCATGCGCGACCGCGTCGGCAAGGGCGACTACGACATCGCCATCGGCAACTGGAGCCCGGACTTCGCCGACCCGTACATGTTTATGAACTACTGGTTCGAGTCGGATAAAAAGGGGCTGCCGGGCAACCGCTCGTTTTATGAAAACCCGCAGGTGGACAAGCTGCTGCAACAGGCGCTCGCCACCACTGACCAGGCGGCGCGCACGAAGGATTACCAGGCGGCGCAGAAAACCGTTATCGACGAGGCGGCCTATGTCTATCTGTTCCAGAAAAACTACCAGCTGGCGATGAACAAAGAGGTGAAGGGCTTCGTCTTCAACCCGATGCTCGAGCAGGTCTTCAATGTCGCCACCATGAGCAAGTAAGCACTGAAACGCGGGGCCGAAGCAGCGGCTCCGCGAGGGGGGATCTATGACTTTCTGGACCATTTTGCGCCAGCGCAGCTGGGGGCTTGTTCTCGTAATGGCGGGCGTGTGCGTTATTACGTTTATTATTTCGCATCTGATCCCCGGCGATCCGGCGCGCCTGCTGGCGGGCGACAGAGCGACGGATGAAATAGTGCAGCACATCCGCCAGCAGCTGGGGCTGGATCAACCGCTCTATATCCAGTTTTATCGCTATGTGACCGATCTGTTTCAGGGCGATCTGGGCACGTCGATCCGCACCGGGCGGCCAGTGCTGGCGGATCTCAAAACCTTTTTCCCGGCGACGCTTGAACTGGCGCTCTGCTCGCTGGTGCTGGCGATGGTCATCGGCATCCCGCTCGGCATTCTCTCCGCCGTTTACCGCAACCGCTGGCTCGATCACCTGGTGCGGCTGATGGCGATCACCGGGATCTCCACGCCCGCTTTCTGGCTGGGGCTTGGCGTCATCGTGCTGTTCTACGGCCACTGGCAGATCCTGCCGGGCAGCGGGCGGCTGGATGACTGGCTCGATCCCCCCGCGCGCGTGACCGGTTTTTATCTTATCGATTCGCTGCTGGCGGGCGATGGCGAAGTCTTTTTCAACGCCCTCCAGCACCTGATTTTGCCTTCGCTGACGCTGGCCTTCGTCCATTTAGGGATAGTGGCGCGGCAGATCCGCTCCGCCATGCTGGAGCAGCTTAGCGAAGATTACATCCGCACCGCCAAAGCGAGCGGGTTGCCGGGCTGGTACATCGTGTTGCGCTATGCGCTGCCGAACGCACTGATCCCGTCCGTGACGGTGCTCGGGCTGGCGCTGGGCGACTTGCTCTACGGCGCGGTGCTGACAGAGACCGTCTTCGCCTGGCCGGGAATGGGCGCTTACGTGGTGGCTTCCATTCAGGCGCTCGATTTCCCGGCGGTGATGGGGTTCGCCGTGGTGGTGTCGTTCGCGTACGTGCTGGTTAACCTGCTGGTGGACCTGCTTTATCTGTGGATCGATCCGCGTATCGGTCGGGGAGAGACGCAATGATGATGACCGAAGAGAGACCGGCTGCGATCGCGTCGCGCCGTCGCCGCATCGACTGGGCGAAAACCTTCTGGCTGCTCAGACGCAGCCCGCTGACGCTGGCGGGCGGCGTCATTATGGCGCTGATGCTGCTGTTGATGATCTTCTCGCCCTGGCTGACGCCTTACGATCCGAACGCGCTGGATCTCACCGCCCGGCTGCAACCGCCCTCGGCGCTGCACTGGTTCGGCACCGACGAAGTGGGGCGCGATCTCTTCAGCCGGGTGCTGGTGGGCAGCCAGCAGTCCGTCACCGCCGGGCTGGTGGTGGTGGTGATTGCGGGCGGCCTCGGCTCGCTGCTGGGCTGTCTCTCCGGCGTGCTTGGCGGACGCGGCGACGCCGCCATCATGCGCCTGATGGATATCATGCTCTCCATTCCGTCACTGGTGTTGACCATGGCGCTGGCGGCGGCGCTCGGGCCGAGCCTGTTTAACGCTATGCTCGCCATCGCCATTGTGCGCATTCCGTTTTACGTGCGCCTGGCGCGGGGGCAGACGCTTGTGGTGCGTCAGTTCACCTTCGTGCAGGCGAGCCGCACCTTCGGCGCATCGCGCTGGCACCTCATCAGCTGGCATATTCTGCGCAACGCGCTGCCGCCGCTGGTGGTGCAGGCGTCACTCGATATCGGCAGCGCCATCTTAATGGCCGCCACCCTCGGTTTTATCGGCCTGGGAGCGCAACAGCCTTCGGCGGAGTGGGGCGCGATGGTGGCCATCGGGCGCAACTACGTGCTCGACCAGTGGTGGTACTGCACCTTTCCGGGGGCGGCGATCCTTATCACCGCCGTGGGCTTTAACCTGTTTGGCGACGGCATCCGCGACCTGCTGGATCCGAAAGCGGGAGGACGACACTGATGAGCGATACCGTACTGCACATCGACGATCTGCAACTGAGCTTCCCGGTGTGGCGCGGCGAGGTAAGCGCCCTCAACCGCGTCTCGGTTGAGGTGAAGCGCGGCGAGATAGTCGGCCTTGTGGGGGAATCCGGCTCCGGTAAATCCGTGACCGCGATGCTGGCGATGCGCCTGCTGCCGGAGGAGAGCTACCGCATTCGCGGCGGGCGCGTCACGCTGCTTGGCGAAGATATCCTGAACGCGAGCGAGAAACAGCTGCGGCAGTGGCGCGGCGCGCGGGTATCGATGATCTTCCAGGAGCCGATGACGGCGCTGAACCCGACGCGGCGCATCGGCAAACAGATGGTGGAGGTGATCCGCCAGCATCAATCGCTCTCCCGCGAGGCGGCGAAGCAAAAGGCGATTTCCCTGCTCGACGAGATGCAGATCCCGGACGCGGAGCAGGTGCTGGCCCGCTACCCGTTCGAACTTTCCGGCGGCATGCGCCAGCGGGTGATGATTGCGCTCGCTTTCTCCTGCGAGCCGCAGCTGATTATCGCCGATGAGCCCACCACCGCGCTTGATGTGACCGTGCAGCGTCAGGTGCTGCGCCTGCTGAAGCAAAAAGCGAAAGCGAGCGGCACGGCGGTGCTGTTTATCAGCCACGATATGGCGGTGGTGTCGCAGCTTTGCGACCGCATGTATGTGATGTACGCCGGGGCGGTGATTGAGAGCGGCCCGACGGCGCAGCTAATTGAACATCCCACGCACCCCTATTCGCTGGGGCTGCTGCGCTGCGCGCCGGAGAATGGCGAACCGCGCGCGCCGCTGCCCGCCATTCCCGGCACGGTGCCTAATCTCACTCAACTGCCCGTCGGCTGCGCCTTTCGCGACCGCTGTTTCGCGGCGGGACCGCGCTGCGGCGAAAAGCCCGCGCTGCGCCCGTGTGCGTCGCCCGGTCAACAGGCCGCCTGCTGGTATCCGCAAGGGGAGGTAACTCATGTCTGACGTGCTGCTGGAACTTGATAATGTGCACGTGAATTTCCCGGCGCGCCGCAACTGGCTGGGACGCGTCACCGAACGGGTTCATGCGCTAAACGGGATGGACCTGCAAATTCGTCGCGGCGAAACGCTGGGCATCGTCGGTGAGTCGGGCTGCGGCAAAAGCACCCTTGCGCAGCTGCTGATGGGCATGCTGAAACCCAGTTCAGGCGAATGCAACCGCGCCCGCGGGCCCAACTCCTGGGCGGGCAGCGGCATGCAGATGGTGTTTCAGGACCCGCTCTCTTCCCTCGACCCCAGGCTGCCGGTATGGCGCGTCATCACCGAGCCGGTGTGGATCCAAAAGCACAACAGCGAAAACGAGCGTCGGGCGCTGGCGGAGAAGCTGGCGCTGCAGGTAGGCATTCGCCCGGAATACCTCGACCGGCTGCCGCACGCCTTTTCCGGCGGGCAGCGCCAGCGCATCGCCATCGCCCGGGCGCTCTCTTCCGAGCCCGATATCATCGTGCTGGACGAACCCACATCGGCGCTGGATATCTCGGTGCAGGCGCAAATCCTCAACCTGCTGGTGACGCTTCAGCAGCAGCGCAACCTCACCTATGTGCTGATTTCTCATAACGTCTCGGTGGTGCGCCACATGAGCGACCGGGTGGCGGTGATGTATCTCGGGCAGATTGTCGAACTGGGCCAGGCGCAGCAGGTGTTGGGCGCGCCGCAGCATCCCTATACGAGGCTGCTGCTGGAGTCGGTGCCGCAGGCCGGGCGCCCGCTGCTGGACGACGCCCCGCGCAAAACCGAGCTGCCCGGCAACCGCCGGTTGCCGCAGGGCTGCTATTTTCGCGACCGCTGCCCCAGGGCGGCAAGCGGCTGCGAACAACCCCAGGCGCTGCGCGAAGGTGAGGGCGGCTGCGCGGTGCGGTGCTGGCGGGCCGTCGAGTAAGGCGACTCGATGCGTTAAGCGGAAAGCGCGCGGTGGCGTAAAACCGCTACACGTGATGGCAGGCCACGCGGTGCCCCGGCTCGTTGACGTCGCGCAAAAGCGGCGCTTCGCGCCGGCACAGGTCGGTGGCGTTGGGGCAGCGCGAGGAGAAGCGGCAGCCCGGCGGCGGGCGGGTTGGGTCCGGGATATCGCCCTGGACGGCCGCCACCGGCTCGCTGTTCGGGTCAAGCGTTGGCACCGCCGCGAGCAGCGCCTGGGTGTAGGGGTGCAGCGGCTGGCGAAAGAGGGCGTCGCGGCTTGCGGTTTCCACAAGCTGCCCCAGGTACATCACCGCCACGTCGTCGCACAGGTGTTCGACTACCCCGAGGTCATGGGAGATAAAAAGAAACGTCACGCCTAAGTCATCGCGAAGGTCGGCAAACAGATTGATGATTTGCGCCTGGATCGACACGTCCAGCGCGGAAATCGGCTCGTCGGCGACGATAAACTCCGGCTGTAAAATCAGCGCCCGGGCGATGCCGATGCGCTGGCGCTGGCCGCCGGAAAACTCATGCGGGAAGCGGCTGGCGTATTGCGCCGGCAGGCCGCAGATTTGCATCACCTGCGCCACCTTGCCTGCAAGCTCCGCTCTGCTGCAAAGCTTATGCTCCAGCATCGCCTCGCCGATGGCGTCGCCCACGCGAATGCGCGGGTTGAGCGAGCTGTACGGGTCCTGAAACACCATTTGCAGCTTCGGGCTTAGCGCTTTGCGCGCTTTGGGTGTTAAGGCGTGCAGCGGCTCGCCGTGAAACTTCACGCTGCCCGCCGTTGGCGCATAAAGCCCGAGCAGGGTGCGGCCCACGGTGGTTTTCCCGCTGCCCGATTCGCCCACCAGCCCGAAAATCGTTCCTTTGCGAATCGCGAAACTTACGCCGTCCACCGCCCGCACCTGGCCGGTGGCCGCGCCGAAAAGACCGTCGTAGACGGGAAAGTGCTTCACCAGGTTTTCGACTTCAATTACATAATCGTTGCTCACGGGCGCGCCTCCTGTTCCGCTCGCTCCTGAGGGGAAAGTTGACCGCGATAAAAGCAGGCCGCCTGCTGTCGTTGCCCGCTTAAGGGCGGAATGCCCTCGCGACAGCGCGGGGTGGCGCGCGCGCAGCGGTCCGCAAAGGCGCACCAGGGCGGGAGGGCGGCGAGATCCGGCACCTGACCTGGAATCGACCCTAAGCGGCGGCGTCGCGTGCCCGGCACCGGGCGCGCGGCGATAAGCCCGCGGGTGTAAGGGTGCTGCGGCTGGCGCAGCACGTCGGCGGTCGGCCCCTGTTCCACGACCCGGCCGGCATACATCACCACCACATGCTCCGCCATCTGGGCGATCACCCCCAGATCGTGGGTGATCAGCATCAAGGCCATCTGCTGCTGCTTTGCCTGATCGCGCAGCAAACGGAGGATCTGCGCCTGCACGGTTACGTCCAGCGCGGTGGTGGGCTCGTCGGCTATCAGCAACTGCGGCTTACAGCTAAGCGCCATCGCAATCATCACCCGTTGCAGCATGCCGCCGGAAAGCAGGTGAGGGTAGCTCTCCATCAGGCTTTCCGCCCGCGCCAGCCCCACCTCGCGAAGAAGCTGCGTGGCGTGTTGCCAGGCGGCCTTAGGCGACTCGCCCCGGTGGCGGATAAGCGGCTCCACCAGCTGCTCGCCAAGCGTCAGCACCGGGTTGAGCGCGCTCATCGGCTCCTGGAAAATCATCGCCAGCCGGTTGCCGCGCAGGTCGGCCATTTGAGACGGGCGCAGCTTGAGCAGATCGCTGCCTTGATAAAGGATTTCTCCGCCGTCGATGCGCGCGCTCTGGGGAGGCAGCAGGCCCATCAGCGACATTGCCGTGACGCTCTTGCCGCAGCCGGACTCGCCGACAATGCCGACAATCTGTCCCGCCTTCACCCCGAATGAGACCTCCTGCACCGCCCGCACCCGTCCGTGGTCGGCGGCGAAAGAAAGGGAGAGCTGATTAAAGCGAATAAGCGGTTCGGTCATGTGATCCTCCGCTGCATTTTTGGGTCGAGGGCGTCGCGCAGACCGTCGCCCAGCACGTTAATGGCGATAACGGTGAGCAGGATAGCCACGCCTGGCGGCATCCACAGCCACGGGCGACGTTGAAAATCGATAAGGCTGTTGGCGGCGTCCATCATGTTGCCCCAGGAAGGGGTAGGCGGCACCACGCCGAGGCCGAGGTAGCTTAAGGCCGATTCGCTGAGAATCGCGTTGGCCACCGCCATGGTCGCCATCACCACCAGAATCGGCACCGTATTAGGCAGCAGGTGGCCGAACAGGCGTCGGCGGGCGCTTAAGCCCAGCACTTTCGTCGCCTGCATAAAATCCCGCTCGCGCAGCGAGAGAATTTGCCCGCGCACCAGCCGCGCCAGCTTCGGCCACTCCAGCAGGCTTAGCATAATAATCACCATATAAACCCGGGCATCGGCGGAGAAATCGAGTTCCGAGAGCATGGCTCCCATCACAATTAACAGCGGCAGGCTGGGGATGGTCATCACCAGGTCGGCAAAGCGCATAATCAGCTTGTCCGTCACGCCGCCCACGTAGCCGGAAAGCGCGCCCAGCAGGTAGCCGAGGGTGACGGAAAGCAGCATCGTCAGCAGCCCGACTATCAGCGAAATGCGCCCGGCCAGCAGCAGGCGGGTGTAAATGTCGCGGCCAAGAAAATCGGTGCCGAGCCAGTGCGCCGCGCTCGGCGCTTTGTTGATCATCAGCGCGTCGGTGGCGTCGTTGCGCCAGGGCGACCACAGCGGCCCCAGCACGCACCAGAGCGCCATCACCGCCAGCAGCGCAAGGCAAAGCATCGCCAGCCGGTTGCGCTTAAGCCGCTGCCATGCCTGGCGCCAGGGAGAGGGCGCGGCCTGCGCCAGCGCCGGGATCGCCGCCTTGCGCAGGCGACGTTGAGTGGAAAAAAGCGAATTGAGCATCACGACCTCACCCGAATGCGCGGGTCGGCCCACGCGTAAAGCACGTCGGCAAGCAGGTTGCCAAGAATGGTTAACACCGCCAGAAACAGCGTGAAGCCCATCAGCACCGGGTAGTCGCGGGCGGCCAGCGAGTCGATATGAATATGGCCGGCGCCGGGCCAGTTAAATACTTTTTCGGTAATCAACGCCCCGGAGAAAAGCCCCGGCAGCTCAAAGCCGAGCAGGGTGATGATGGGCAGCAGGGCGTTGCGAAGGGCGTGTTTGAGGATAACCGTACGCTCGCGAAGCCCCTTGGCGCGGGCGGTGCGGATAAAATCCATCTTCACCACATCAAGCAGGCTGGCGCGAAAATAGCGCGTCAGGCTGCCCGCCTGCAGCATCACCAGCGCCAGCACCGGCAATGCCAGATGCGCCGCGACCTGGGCGACCCACGCCCAGCCCGTCGCATCGCTGCCGGTATTGGTCATGCCGCCCACCGGCAGCCAGTGCAGATCGACTGCGAACCACTTAATCAGCAGCAGGCAGAGAAAGAAGGTGGGAAAAGACATCGCGGCGAAAATCACCACGCTCACCAGATGGTCGAACAGCGAACCGGGCTTCATGGCCGAGATAATGCCCACCGCCAGCGCGATAACCCAGTAGAGGATCATGGCGATGCTCGCCAGCAGAAAGGAATTCCAGATGTACTGGTTCAACAGCTGGCTGACCGGGATCTGGTATTGCAGCGAAAAGCCTAAATCACCGCGCAGCAGCTGGCCCAGCCAGTGCAGATAGCGCGAAAGCAGCGGCTGGTCGAGGCCGTAGAGCGCCTTCAGCTCGGCGGCGCGCTGGGCGGTCAGCGTCACGTTGCCGTCAATAAAATCGCCGGGCGTTTTAGCGAACAGCAGAAAGATAATGAACGAGGCGAAGAACAGCATCGGAAGCGTTTGCAGCAGCCGGCGCAGAATAAAGTTTCTCATGACGTTCTCAGCGCCGCCGCGCCCGGTAAGACGCGGCGGCCGGGGGTTCAACGGATCTTACTTAACGATTTTCACATCCGGCAGGCTGCCGGTCAGGCCGTTATAAATGTCGGGCTTAAACCCAGTGACGTGGGCGCTGCTGGCCGACAAAATTTTGCGGTTGCCGAGCAGGATAACCGGCGGGTCTTCCGCCAGCACCTTGTAGAGCTGGTGGTAAATCGGCTTGCGTTTTTCCACCTCCAGCGTGGCGTTGCCTTCGGTGATGAGCCTGTCGACTTCGGCGTTGTGGTAGCCCTGCACGGCCGCCTCGCTGCTGTAATAATCCCAGACGCCGTCGTGCGGGTCGTTCAGCGTACTGGTGCTGAAAGAGGCCATGTCATAGTTGCCCGCTTTGCGCGCCGCCATCAGGGCGTTGAAGTCCACCACCTGCGGCTTGAGCAGCACGCCAATCTGCTGGTAGTTCTCTTTGGCGACAGGCACCAGCGCGTCGTTCAGCACCTTCTTGCTCACCAGCAGGCTCAGCTCCAGACGCTTGCCGTCCTTCACGCGAATGCCGTCGGGGCCGGGCTTCCAGCCTGCTTCCTCCAGCAGCTTTTTCGCCTGCGCCGGGTCATATTTATACGGGTTCACGCCGCTTGTGTCGTAGGCCCAGGAAATAGGCGCGATGGGTTCGATGGCTACCGAGCCGTAGCCCTGGTAGACCACGTCAATCAGCTTCTGGCGATCCAGCCCGTAGATCAGCGCCTGGCGCACTTTTACATCCTGCAGGGCAGGGCGCTTGAGGTTGAACTCCACCTTGCTGTAGTCGCTTGAGCCATAAAGGTTGATGTTAGCGAAGCCCAGCAGCTTGAGCTGTTCGATGTCATCCGGGCGCGAGGTGAAGGCGTCATAATCCGTCTCGCCGGTCTGGAACAGCTGGAAGTTGGTGGACGGGTTAGTCACACGGTAGATAAAGCGCGGGGTAGGCGGCGTGCCGCGATAAAAATGGGTATTGGCGTGGAAACGGATCTCCTGGCCGGGGATGTATTTTTCATACACGTAGGGCCCGTTGCCGAGCGGCTTGCCGTGCAGCGTGCGCAGATAATCAAGCTGGCCGGGCTGGTAGCCTTTGCCGTAATACGCCTTCGAGAGCACCGGCCCGCCGATTTTCGCAAGCGTGGTGGCGCCCGGTTGGGTGGTGGTGACCTGCAAGGTCAGCGGGTCGAGCACTTTCAGGCCGCTGACGCGCTGCGCCTTGCCGGCTTTGTAGTCTGCGCCGCCTTCAATATTGGCAAGCGTGATGTCGGTGTCGCCGTCATATTTCGGGTCATGCAAAAGCGTGAGCGTGAACGCCACATCTTCGGCGGTGAGCGGCGAGCCGTCGCTGAAGGTGAGGTTCGGGCGAAGCTTGATGGTATAGGTTTTGCCATCGGGGCTTACCGTCCAGCTTTCGGCCAGTCCCGGCACCAGTTTGCCCTGGCTGTCCCAGTCGATAAGGCGCGAGAAAATGACGTTGGTCACGTTCTCATCCCAGCCGTTAACAAAAAAGTAAGGGTTAAAGATCCCCTGCGGTTCAGAGATGCCCGCCACCACCGTGTCTTTACGAAGCTTTGCCGCAGCGGGGAGCTGGTTTGCGTCTGTCGCGGGCGTAATGCCCTCTTTGAGCACATCGTCCGCGAGGCTCAGCGAGGAAAACACGACCGCGCCGCCGACCAGCGCCGCCTTCAGAAATGACGGCGAAGCGAGTTGTAATACATTGATTAACCTTGCCAAAATCGATCCCTCTCGTGAAATAGTTATAGGTTTTCGTAAACAGCCCGAGCATAAAAAGGGGCTTTTGCTTTGTCTGACAATGAAAAAACAGGCCTTGTAGCGTTTTGCGCCAATGGCTTACGCCTGGTCGCGCTCACGCTGCTTTGCCGCGATAAACGGCGCGACGTTGATAATCTCTGCTGGCGGCTGGCGCCGGGCCAGCTGCTGCGCCATCCATGTCATATAAGGCGCGGCGTGGCGGAAAAAGGCGTAATAGCCGCTGCACAGGTGGTTTTGCCGGTGCTTGCCGTCTCGCGCCAGGCGGTGCTTCGGGCAGCCGCCCTGGCAGGCGAAGCGGTATTCGCAGCGCTGGCAGGTGGGCGACGTGGGCGTTTTGGCATTGCCGAAGCGCCGCTGCTGCTTGCTGGCGACCAGCTTGTCCGGCGCGTCGCGCAGGATGTTGCCGAGGTGGTGCTCGGGCGCGACGAAGTGGTCGCAGCTGTAGACATCGCCGTTCTGCTCCACCACCAGCGCCGCGCCGCAGGTTGGCTGCATCACGCACAGCTCCGGCGTGTTGCCGGTCCAGGCCGTCAGCGTGTTATCAAACATCTGCACGAAAACGCGGCCTACGTCGCGGCGCACCCATTCATCGAAGAGCGTTATCAGAAAACGGCCATACGCTTCGCCGGAGACCGACCACGGCGCCACCGCGCTGCCGTGCTCCAGCGCGATGGTTTCGCCAAAGCGGGCCGCTTGCGCCGCGCGCGGCATCGGCTCCACCGCCGGGATAAATTGCAGGTGCTGGCCGCCTAACTCCTGAGTCAAAAAGCGGTAGATCTCCAGCGGGTATTGCGCGGTGACGTCGTTGACCACCGCCAGCAGGTTGAACGCCACGCCGTGGCGCTTGAGGTGGCCGATAGCGTCGACCACTTTGTGAAAAACGCTGCCGCCCGACTGGGTTTTGCGGTAGGCGTCGTAAAGCGGTTGCGGGCCATCTACAGAGATGCCCATCAGAAAATGATGTTCCGCCAGAAAGCGCGCCCACTCGTCGTTAATCAGCACGCCGTTGGTCTGCATGCTGTTGGTGATGCGCTTGTTGCCCGCGTACTGCTTTTGCAGCGCCACGGCGCGGCGATAGAAGTCCAGCCCCGCGAGCGTCGGCTCGCCGCCCTGCCAGGTAAACGCCACTTCATTGCCAGGCGAGCTTTCGATATAGCGCTTAATAAACTGGCGCAGCACCGGTTCGGACATCGCCCGCGACGGCGGCTGGCCGTGCAGCACCGTTTCGCCGTTCGGCAGGTAGAAGCAGTAATCGCACGCCAGGTTGCAGTGAAAGCTGGCGGGCTTGGCCATCAGGTGAAAGCCTTTTTTCATTTTTATCTCTCCCTGCGGCGGGCGAAGCTCGCCGAGAGGCGGTCGAGCAGGATAGCCATCAGCACCACCACAATGCCGCTTTGCAAGCCAAGGCCGATATCCAGTTGCTGGATGCTGCTGAGAATATCGTTGCCAAGCCCGCCTGCGCCGACCATCGAGGCGATAATCACCATCGACATCGCCATCATGATGGTCTGGTTCACACCCGCCATAATGGAAGGCTGGGCGGCGGGCAACTGCACTTTCCACAGCAGTTGCCAGGGAGTGCAGCCAAAAGCGATGCCCGCTTCAAGGCGCGCGGCGCTGACCTGGCGAATGCCCAAATCGGTCAGGCGCACCACCGGCGGCATAGAGAAAAGAATGGTGGCGAAGATGCCCGGCGGCCTGCCAAGGCCAAACAGAATGGTGGCCGGGATAAGGTAAACGAAGGCGGGCATGGTCTGCATAAAGTCGAGCAGGGTGCGCACCACGCTTCCCACCCGCGCCCGGCGGGCGCTCCAGATGCCAAGCGGAATGCCGATAAGCAGGCTGAAAAAGGTGGAGGAGAGCGTCAGCGCAAGCGTAATTGAGGCGTGCTCGCTGTAGCCGCTGTAAATGATGTAGAGCGTGGCGAGCAGGGCGAAAAGCGCAAAGCCCTTGCCGATGCGCCAGGCGCCGATGCCGGTCGCCAGCATCACCAGCCCCCAGGGCGTGAGCCAGGCGGTCACGGTTTCAAGGCCGCCGGCGAAGGTATCAATCACCACCGCCAGCGCATCAAAAAAGCCGCCCGCGTGGGCGAGCAGCGAGTGGATGGCCTCGTCAATCTGGCGGCTGAAATCAAGCGGGTAGGTCATAAGCTCCTCAGCGCGGTTGCCAGATGTCGGTGTAGGTTTCCGCCATCTGCCAGCGGGACGTGTCCACGCCGGAGAAGAAATGGCGCACATAAGGGGTGGCAGGGGCGTTGATCAGCGCTTCCGGCGCGCCCACCTGCACCAGCTCGCCTTTTTCCATAATGGCGATGCGCGTACCGAGGCGCAGCGCCTCTTCCATGTCATGGGTAACGAAAACAACGGTGCGGCGAGATTCGGCCTGAAGCGTCAGCAGCAGCGACTGCATTTCGCGGCGGATAATCGGGTCGAGCGCCGAGAACGCCTCGTCCATCAGCAACACCGAAGGGTTCACCACCAGCGCCCGGGCAAGCCCCACGCGCTGCTGCATGCCGCCGGAGAGCTGGTGCGGGTACTGGTTCGCCACGTCGCCAAGCCCTACTTTCGCAAGCATGGCGCGCGCCCGTTCGTGGCGTTCTGCACGCGCCATGCCTGCCACTTCCAGCCCGAAGGCGACGTTGTCCAGCACGCTTCGCTCATCAAAAAGCGCAAAAGACTGAAAGACCATGCCGATGTGCTCACGGCGCAGAGCGACAGTTTGCGCGGCCGTCAGCGAGCCAAGCTCGCGCCCCTGAAACAGCACCGCGCCTTTGCTCGGCGGGATCAGGTAGTTAAGCGTGCGCAAGAGCGTAGATTTGCCGGAGCCGGAAAGGCCGACAATGACAAAAATCTCGCCGGGAAATATCGACAGCGAAACCGCATTCAGGGCTTTTACCGGCTGCGCGTTTTCCGGGCGTGAAAAAAACGCGCGCTTCGCCGTTGGGTAATAATGTTTATTTACCCCGCGTAATTCAATTATCGGTTCAGACATGGCGTAATTATCTTTTTCAGCAATGTTTACACCCTACATTAAAAAAGCAAAATAAAGTTAATGCTTTTAATGCAGGCAATAGACAATTTCCGCATTAGCTTATTTATATTCCGGCAATGGATTATGGTTCAGGTGAAAATGCCAGGCTTCATCTAATAACCAGGCGCGGACTTTCTCCTGCTGTGCGGATAAAGGTTTACCGCTGGCGGAGATTAAATAGTACCCGCGCTCGGTACGCACTTCCGGCCCGCACTGAAGAAGCTGGCCGCTTGCCAGAAACGGCGTAACCAGAGGCCGCCAGCCAAGCGCCACGCCTTGTCCTTCAATCGCCGCCTGGATAACCAGCGAGTAGGCGTTGAAGGTGCGCGACGCGCCGTGGCTCTGGCCCCTGATGTGGTGGTGGCGAAACCAGTCTTCCCAGCTAAGCCAGCGCTGCGGGCGGGTTTCCGGAAGCTTCAGCAGGGGGAAATCAAGCAGCCGCTGCGCCGTCGGGTTGCCGCCGATTTCCTGGGCAAGGCTCTGATTGCAAACCGGAATGACCGATTCAGGAAAGAGCCGCTGCGCCTGGGTTCCCGGCCAGTTCCCCGCGCCGAAATAGATAGCCAGATGAGCGTTGCTGTCGCGAAAGTTATAGTCGTTAGGCGAGGTGGATACCTGCACCTCCACGCCCGGAATCAGCGCCTGCAGGGCGTTCATGCGCGGCAGCAGCCAGTAGCTGGCGAAGCCCATATCGGTGTCGATGCGAAGCACGCTGCGCTGGTGGCGCGTGCGCTCAATCTGCTCGCTTATTTCGTTGAGGCTTGCGCGCACTATCTGGTAAAGCCCGCTGCCCGCCTCGGTCAACTGCACCCCCCGATGACGACGTTCAAATAGCGGCGCGTTGAGCAGATTTTCCAGCAGCTGAATACGCTGGCTGACCGCCGGTTGCGAAAGTCCAAGCTCGTTTCCCGCCGCGGTGAAATTACCGTGACGGGCTGCGGCTTCAAATACGACTAATACCTGTAAAGGCGGAAGCTGTAATTTACCTGCCATAAACTGACCTTATGCCATGATAATAAAATAGCCTCTTCACAGAATGAAAATGGCGTGCGATAAACCTGCCATGTTTTTATTTCTGTGGCGAGTTAATAATGCTTATAAATAAACCGAATATCGTTATTCTGATGGCGGATCAGTTAACTGCGAGCGCGTTGCGCGCCTATGGAAATAAAGTCAGCCTGACGCCGAATATCGATAAGCTGGCGCGTGAAGGTGTGGTATTTGAATCCGCCTACTGCAACAGCCCGCTCTGCGCGCCCTCACGCGCTTCGCTGATGACAGGGCAGTTTATCTCCCGCAACAAGGTGTTTGATAACGCCGCTGAGTTTCGCGCCGATTCGCCCACCTTCTGCCACTACCTGCGCGAACAGGGCTACCGCACCTGGCTTTCCGGCAAGATGCATTTTTGCGGCCCGGACCAGCTGCACGGTTTTGACGAGCGGCTTACCACCGATATTTACCCTGCCGATTTCGGTTGGACGCCGGACTGGCGACACCCGGAGCGCCGCCTCGACTGGTATCACAACATGAGTTCAGTGCTGGAGGCGGGCGAGTGCGTGCGCACCAACCAGCTTGATTTTGACGACGAGGCGCTCTTTATGGCGCGCCAGCGGCTCTATGACGCCGCGCGCCAGCCCGACGAGCGGCCGTTCCTGCTGACGCTTTCGCTGACGCACCCGCACGATCCTTTCGCGATACCTAAGCGCTACCTCGACCGGTTCAGGGAAGACGATATCGATCTGCCGCAGGTTCAGGCCCGGGACGTAGAAAACGATCCGCACTCGGCGCGGCTGCGAGCCATGTACCAGTCAGAAGAGGGGCTGCTGAGCGAAGAGCAAATCAAACGAGCCCGCCATGCCTACTACGGCGCGCTGGCTTACGTCGACGACTGCTTTGGCGAAGTGCTGCGCACGCTGGAGGAGACGGGGCTTGCGGATAACACCGTGGTCTTTGTTATCTCGGACCATGGCGAAATGCTCGGCGAGCGCGGCCTCTGGTACAAGATGTCTTTCTTTGAGAACGCGGCGCGCATCCCGCTTATTGTCCACAGCCCGTCGCGCTTTGCGCCGGGGCGCATAAAAGCGAGCGTGTCGCTGGTAGATTTGCTGCCGACGCTTGTGGAGCTTGCGAGCGGCGAAGACCGCCGCGATGAGGCTGTCGCGCCGCTGGACGGCCAGAGCCTGGTGCCGCATTTGCGCGGCGAGCCGGGGCCGGACGGGGCGGTGAGCGAATATCTGGCGGAGGGCGCTATCGCGCCGATGCTGATGCTGCGTCGCGGTCCGTGGAAATACATGTATTCGCTGAGCGACGCGCCGCAGCTTTTTAACCTGGAGCAAGACCCGTTTGAGCTGAACAACCTTGCCGGCAAGGCTTCGCATCAGGACGTCGCCCGCGAGTTCGCCGCGCACGCAGCCGCGCACTGGAACGTGGAAGATCTGAACCAGCAGGTGCTGGCAAGCCAGAAGAAGCGTTTGTTTTTAACCCGCGTAGCGGGCCGCGACGCCATTGCGAAATGGGACTTCCAGCCCTTCAGGGCGGCCTCAGAGCGCTACATTCGCAACCACCAGACGCTGGACGAGCAGGAAGCTTTCGCCCGCTACCCGCGTCCTCACACCCACCCAGCCGGGGACAAATAATGAAAATGAAAAAACTCGCCGCCATGCTGTTGCCTGGCATCGCCTTGCTCACCGCTTTCCCGGGCTTTGCCGCCGAGCCGGCAAGCTGCGCCACCGTCAGTCAGTCTGACCCGGGCTGGACCGATATCGCCGCGACCAATGCGCTCTCCGGCACGGTGCTGAAAGCGCTGGGCTACGAGCAGAAGGTGCAGAACCTTTCCGTGGCGCTGGCCTATCAGGGGCTAAAAACCGGCCAGCTCGACGTTTTTCTTGGCAACTGGATGCCCGCCCAGCAGCCGGTTATCAGCAAATTTACCAAAGATGGCTCGGTTAAGGTGGTAGGCGCGAACCTGCCTGCCGCGAAATTCACTCTGGCGGTTCCCGACTATGTCGCCGCCGCTGGCGTGAAGGATTTTGCCGATCTGCAAAAAAACGCCGATAAGTTCGACCATAAGATTTACGGCATCGCTCCCGGCGCGCCCGCTAATCAGAACATCAAAAAGATGCTCGATAAACACGACTTTGGCCTGCAGGGCTGGAACCTGGTGGAATCGAGCGAGAGCGGCATGCTGGCGCAGGTGACCCGCGCCGTGAACCGCAAACAGTGGGTGGTGTTCCTTGGCTGGGAGCCGCACGCCATGAACACCCGCTTTAAGCTCACCTACCTGAGCGGTGGCGACGCTTACTTCGGCCCGAACTACGGCAGCGCCACCGTAAACACCGTGACGCGCAAGGACTACGCAACGCAGTGCCCGAACCTTAACCGCTTCTTTACCCAGCTGAAGTTCGATGTCGCGCTGGAAAACGCAGTTATCGCCCGCGTGCTGGACGACAAGCAGGATGTGAACGAGGCGGCGAAAGCGGAGCTGGCGAAGCGTCCGGAACTGCTCTCCGGCTGGCTTAACGGCGTAACGACCCGCGACGGGAAACCTGCGGAGCCGGCGGTGAAAAAAGCGCTGGGGATCTAACCTGCGGCGTTTTTTAGCATATCGTCAGGCAAATTTTCCTCAGGGAAGAGGAAGATGGCTTATTAACGCCAGGGGTTTATCCGTGCTTTTCGCTGGCAGTCTGGGCTCGTAACATGCTGTTTTTTATCAGCACAGCAGAAAAGTAAAATGATTAACCGCGATTTTGACCACCTCTGCACGCTCCTTCACCCGTTTTTTATCCGCGAAGATATTCGCCAGAAGCTCAATATCATCGACCAGAACAACATTACCGGCTGGGAAGTCTGGCTGCAGATTGAGTTTTCGAACCTGCTGGTTTCCACCGGGCATGAGTGGTGGCGCGAGCAAACGCTGAACGCCGATTTACGTAAAAACCCGGTACGCAACTCGCTGCGCACCGACTTCCTGCTGCGCAAGAAAGGCTGGACCCTGGACAGCTATATCGCGCTGGAGATTAAGCAGAATAACGATCCGACCAGCTGCGTGCGCAACATGGTGCTCGACCTTGAGAAAAGCGCGCGCATCAAAGCGTCGGAAATCGATCTGCGCAGCTTCTGGACGCTTGGCATTACCCGTACGATTGAACGCGAAAGGCTGGAAGCGCTAATCGATCGCTACCTGATAGATAAGTACTACCAGACGAAAAGCCGGGACAGGCACGTACTGCTGGAACCCATTGAAGATACGCCATTTTGTTATATCGTCATCTGAACGCGGTTGTTTACAGGCCTGACCACAGGCGATACGTCATGAAAACCCTTCATTTTGTATAAAGTTTTCCCGGTATGTGCCGAAACCAGTGACTCTGTCGTACCGGAAATGAGAAACCATGTTAAACCGAGTCAAAGTTGTTACCAGCTTATTATTTGTGCTGGGGCTATTTGGGATTTTACAAATGGCTTCCGGTGGTCTGTTCTTTAATGCCATCAAAAATGACAAAGAGAACTTCACAATTCTGCAAACCATCCGCCAGCAGCAGTCTACGCTGAATGCCAGCTGGGTGGCCCTGCTCCAGACCCGCAACACCCTGAACCGCGCCGGCATCCGCTACATGATGGACGCCAACAACATGGGCAGCGGCGCGACCGTTAACGAACTGATGCAGATTGCCACCACCTCGCTTAAGCAGGCGGAAGAGAAGTGGGCGGCCTATCAGGCGCTGCCGCGCGACCCTCGCCAGAGCGAGCAGGCGGCGGTGGAAATTAAGCGCAACTACGATATCTATCACGGCGCGCTGGCCGAGCTTATCCAGCTGCTGGGCGCGGGCAAAATCAATGATTTCTTCGATCAGCCGACCCAGAAATACCAGGATGGCTTCGAGAAAGAATATAACGACTACATGCAGCAGAACGACAGCCTCTATCAGCTGGCCGTAGATGGCAATAACGGCTCTTACAGCCTGGCTATCTGGATCCTGATTGGCGTGCTGGCGGTTGTGCTTGCGGTGATTATCGCGGTCTGGTTCGGCATTCAGAAAGCGCTGCTGGCGCCGCTTCACAGCCTGATTGAGAGCATTCGCCATATCGCGAGCGGCGACCTGGTGCGTCGTATCGACGTGGAAGGCACCAACGAAATGGGCCAGCTGGCCGATAGCCTGCGCCATATGCAGGGCGAACTGGTACGCACGGTAAGCGTGGTGCGCACCGGCGCGGACGCTATCTACAGCGGCGCCAGCGAAATTTCCGCCGGCAATAACGATCTCTCCTCCCGTACCGAGCAGCAGGCGGCTTCGCTGGAAGAGACCGCAGCCAGCATGGAGCAGCTGACCGCAACCGTGAAGCAGAACGCCGAAAACGCCCGTCAGGCGAGCCAGCTGGCGCTGAGCGCCTCTGAAACGGCGCAGAAAGGCGGCAAAGTGGTGGATAATGTGGTGCAGACCATGCGCGATATCGCGGGCAGCTCGCAGAAAATCGCCGACATCACAAGCGTTATCGACGGCATCGCCTTCCAGACCAACATCCTCGCGCTTAACGCCGCAGTAGAAGCGGCGCGCGCGGGCGAACAGGGCCGCGGCTTTGCGGTGGTCGCAGGCGAAGTGCGCAACCTGGCGCAGCGCAGCGCTCAGGCGGCAAAAGAGATTAAAGGCCTTATCGACGACTCCGTGAGCAAAGTCGACGTGGGTTCAACGCTTGTGGAAAGCGCGGGCGAAACCATGGGGGAAATCGTCAGCGCGGTGACGCGCGTAACCGACATCATGGGCGAAATCGCTTCTGCTTCTGATGAGCAGAGCCGCGGTATCGACCAGGTCGGCCTGGCGGTGTCTGAAATGGACCGCGTGACCCAGCAGAACGCCTCGCTGGTGGAAGAGTCCGCTGCGGCTGCGGCGGCGCTGGAAGAGCAGGCGAGCCGCCTGACGCAGGCTGTCACGGTGTTCCGCATCAAGCAGGACGCCCGTGAAGCGGTTCAGGCGACGCCTGCGCCCAAAGCGCCTGTCGCCCCGGTCGCTCCCCGCAAGCCGGTAGTGGCTGATGGCGGCGACAATTGGGAAACCTTCTGATTCCTCTCCGCTAAGTCCATCAACCCCCGTCCTGTGACGGGGGTTTTCTTTTTTCAGCCGAGCGATAAAACTGTTACCGGAATATTCTTAGCCGCTTTTCGGGTTTCGTTGAAATAATTTCCACACGGCGGGCTTATGCGCTTCGCTTATTTTTATGTGGCTCCATGTATAAGCGTGGCGGTAAAGTCTCGCCTTCCGTGCCGATAAAAATAAAATTTTTCCTCTGACTTTTTATTAATTGCGTAAGCTAACAGCGTTTTTATATTTATTAACAATTTCTTTCACTCCGCTTTTATTTGCCTCCCGTGCCGTAGTCTATGCTTAAGACTATGTGATTGAATAATGACTATTTATTACGCGAATATTTTTCGGGAATGTCGACCAGAGCCAGGAAACGCTATGTCAGATAAACATGATGATAACGAAACGACAAAGCCGGACGCAGAGCAGACGCTGACGCTGGCCGAAGAGCAGGCGGAAATCACTAAAACGAAAGTTGTGGATCGCCGTATTCGCTTAACCCGAACTACGCACTCAGACGAGAAATTGCTTGAAACAGAATTATCTCAGGAACAGGTATTCATCGAGCATGTCATAAAAAATGAACCCGTTGATGAAAATAACATTCCACAGGTTCGTGAGCAGGGGGATACATTAATTATCCCGGTAATAGAAGAGCAGGTCGAAATTATCAGGCGTTATGTCCTGAAAGAGGAAGTTCATATTCGCAAAGTGAAAACGACCGAGCCTTATCAGGAAAAAGTGATTTTACGACGCCAGGAGTTTGATATTTCCACGGATGAGGAATAAACGGAACGTAACCCAAAACCGAAGCACGAGGAGAATCTGTTATGGCACATGAGAAAATCGTTACTGCTTTTAAACAGCTTCAGCAGGCGGAAGTGGCAAAAGAGAAACTGATTGCAGAGGGTATCGCGGAACACAACATCGATATCATCTCAGGTGAACGGCTGCGGGTTGAAGACAAAGAAATACGCCACCCAAGCTTCTGGCAGCGGTTGTTTGGCGATGACGTGGATGATGATTACGCAGAAGAGTACAACCAGGCGATTCGTACTGGCGGCGTGCTGCTGACAGCGCGCGTGGATAAAGATGACGCAGACCGTATTGAGGCGCTGCTGGATGAATATTCATCCGATTATGCTTCCTCCGGCACTTATGGCGGCTATGGCGTGGGTAAAAGCCCGGAAAACGCCGACCGCGACCGCGAATTTATGGGCGAAACCGATGACGTGACCGGCACCGGCCGCACGACGGGCAGCCTGAACAGCGGCCTGGCGGGCATTGGCGCGGCTGGCGCAGGCGTGGCGGGCGGCACCATTAACGATCCGTCTGAAAAAGTGCCAGGCACAAGCGACGATACGGTGCCGGATGCGGATGATTTAACCCGCAATCGCACTCTGACCGGCCAGGGCGGCGCGGATTACGTGGATGACGATACCCTGCGCGATCGCGATGTGACGGGCCGTACCGGTGCAGGGCTGGTGGATGATGATGACATCAGCAACCGTGGTTATACAGGAACGCCGGGCAGCGCCGTACCAACAGCCGCTGGCGCGATAAGCGACACCGACCGCGATGAGACGCTGAAACTTGCAGAAGAGCAGGTGGAAATTGGCAAACGTCGCGTGAGCGATGGCGTAGTGCGCCTGCGCCGTTACACGGTGGAAGAAGATGTTTCGGAAGATATTTCGCTTTTCGATCAGCATGCCGATGTGTTCCGCCATGCGGTAGACGAACCCGCCTACCTGAACGACGTTGACTGGTCGGAAAAAACCATCGAGGTGGAAGAGTCTCATGAAGTGCCGACGGTGAACAAAACCGCCCGCGTGCGTGAAGAAGTGGGGCTGCGCACCGAAGGCAACGAGCGCGTGGAAACGGTGACAGATACCGTGCGCCGCCAGGAAGTGGAAGTGGATAAATCTGGCGCCGACCGCCTTTCGGATACCGATAGCGACCGCCTGAAAGAAGATGACGATCCGCTGCTGCGTAAATAATCTCGTCTCAGCAAAACCGGCCCGCGCTGCCCCGCAGCGCGGGTTTTTTATTGCTCTTAGCCTGCGGTTATCTCTACAAGGTTGCCGTCCGGGTCTTTCAATACCGCTTCGTAAAAACCGTCGCCGGTCATGCGCGGCCCGCTCAGCAGAATGCCCGCCTCTTTCGCCCGGTGCGCCAGCCGATCCACCGCCTGTTTATCGCCGACGTCCAGCGCGATATGCGCCCAGCCGCCATGTTCTTTATCGGCAGGCCCGTCGGGGAGCGCGGGCAGCGACATCAACTCAAGCGTGGCGCCTTCCGACAGCGTTACAAAACGCGAGGTAAAGCCCGGGCGATTTTTACTGACGTAAAGCTCGCCTGCTTCAGCATGGAACCAGTCGGCCCAGAAGCGGGCCTGCGCGTCGAGATCAGTTGTCCACAGGGCGACATGGGCGATTTTCATTCACATTTTCTCCCGAAGGTAAGAGGGCATGAAGCACCGCGCCGCCGTGCTGGCGAACGTCCAGCTCCATCTCCGGGTGCGCGTTGCGTGAAGTAATGAGGTAATCGACATCGGCTGCGCCCATGAAATGGTACGGGGCAAAGCGGCCGGGTTTGTCGCTGCTGCATAACACCGCCACGCTTCCTGTATGGGCCAGAAGCTGCTGCTTAAACTGCGCGTCCTGATAATGCAGCGCGCCGAAGCCGCTCTGCGTTTCAAAGGCGCAGACGCCGATAAAAGCGATATCAAAGCGAAAGGGTCTGAGTTGCTCAAGCGCCCGGATATCCACCGCGCCGCCGACCTGCTCGTTTAGCTCTCCGCCCAGCATGATGGTGCGGATACCCGGTTTCGCCAGCAGCCGGGCGGCGATATCGACGCTGTTGGTGACGACAGTCAGGTCGCTGTCGCGCGGCAGCAAATCCGCCAGCAGCAGGTGCGTGCTGCCCGCATCGAGATAGAGCAGCTGGCCTGGGCAGAGAATGTGCAGCGCCGCCTGCGCCAGCGCCTGCTTTTCATCTGCGCTTACGGCAAGGCGCATTTGCGGCGTACCGCTGGCGGGGGAGGGAAGCAGCGCGCCGCCGTAGGTGCGTTTGCATCTCCCCTGGCGGGCCAGTTCACGCAGGTCGCGGCGGATGGTCGCTTCGGTGGCGCCAAGGCGCAGCGCCAGGTCGGCGGCCATCACTTTGCCATCCTCTTTCAGGATGTTAAGAATGATGGTCTGCCGTTCATCAGGGAAGAGTTTCATATCGCCATTTCATTGGTATGTAATGTTCATGAATGTACATCAATGAATATAAATGTACATTACTGGCGATAAAAAACGCGATCCCGGCTACACCGCCAGGATCGCGTGATGATCTTAACGCTGGCCTTGCAGGTATTTTTCCCGCTCAGCCTGTGGCACCATGCCGCCGCCGGTGGCCCAGACCAAATGGGTGGCGTTGTTAAGCTGCGCCGTGGTGAAACGGGAGAGGTAATCCGCCGTCAGCCGCCATGGGCCTGGCATGCCCGCCAGCGCGGAAGGCTCAAGCGTAATATGTTCTGCTTCATGAAGCTGGCGCAGCAGGGCGAACAGCGTTTCGTCGGCTACCGTGAAGTAACCGTCTATCAGCCGTTCCATCGCCCGCCCCACGAAGCCGGAAGCGCGGCCAACGGCAAGACCATCGGCCGCCGTGACGTTATCAATGCCCAGTTCCTGAACGGAAATCGCGTCGTGCAGGCCGGTGTGCACGCCAAGCAGCATGCATGGAGAGTGCGTGGGTTCGGCAAACAGACAGTGAACGTTATCGCCGAAAGCGAGCTTCAGGCCAAAGGCGACGCCGCCTGGGCCACCGCCCACGCCGCAGGGCAGGTAGACGAATAGCGGGTTATCGGCGTCCACGGTCACGCCTTGATGCATAAACTGTCGCTTAAGCCTTTCCCCTGCTACCGCGTAGCCAAGGAACAACGTGCGGGAATTTTCATCATCAATGAAAAAGCAGCGCGGATCGCGCTCTGCCGCCTTGCGCCCCTGCTCCACCGCCACGCTGTAATCCTGCTCGTATTCCACTACCTCTACGCCATGCTCGCGCAGCAGCGTTTTTTTCCACTGGCGGGCGTCGGCGGACATGTGCACGCTCACGTTAAAACCGAGCTTCGCGCTCATGATGCCAATCGACAGCCCCAGATTGCCGGTAGAACCTACCGCGATGCGATACTGGTTAAAGAACTGACGAAAGGCGGGGGCGGCGAGTTTACGGTAATCATCCTGAAGGCTAAGCAGCTTCGCCTCCAGCGCCAGCTTCTCGGCGTGAGCCAGCACCTCATAGATGCCGCCGCGCGCTTTAATGGAGCCGGAGACAGGCAGATGGCTGTCTTTTTTCAGCCACAGCGCGCCGGGCAGCGGCTGACCGTAACGCTGCGCCAGCGCGTTTTGCATGGCGGGCACCGGCGCCACCTCCGATTCAATGATCCCCTGCATGGCGCGCGTTTGTGGGAACACCTCGGCGATATAAGGCGCAAAACGGGCCAGCCGCGCTTCGGCGTCGCGCACGTCGGCTTGCGTCAGTCCGACGTAAGGCAGCCCTTCAGCAAGGGTAGTGGCGGCGGGGTTAAACCAGGCGGTTTCGCTCAGGGCGATAAGATCGTTCAGTAAGGGAAAAGCGGCGGCCAGTTCGGCAGGGGAAGGCGTGGTCATGGCGTTCTCGCGTACGAAAAGGAAAAGAGCAGCATAGCAGCATGTGCGGCGAGGCAGAAACGGCGTCAGGCCGCTGGCGTAAAAGGGCCAGCGGCGCGGTCTGTCACCCTTCGACATTCACCACTTTGATATCCACCATGCCGATACCCAACTGGCGCGGCGAGTGGCCGAGGATATTACCCTCGTTAGTGGTTTGCGGGTCCGGCGGCACGATGACCAGCGTGTTGCTGCGCGACGGGTTTTCAAAATGCAGCGTGGTGGTTGAGACATCGTTGCCAAGCGTCAACGTCTGCTCTTTGTCTCCCACCCGCACCGGAATCGGTTTATTGGCGTTCGGGCCGAAGGCTTTCGCGGTGATAACCAGGTCGAATTTCTCCGGCAGCGGCGCGTTATACTCAATCTTCACTTCATTGCCGAGCTGCGCGTTTGACCAGCGTCCCCAGGATTCCGGACGTGAAATGCCGGTGAACTGCTTCACCTCTTCCGGCGCGCCCGCCACGTTAAAGACGAAGCTGTCGGCTTTGTAGCGAATATCGTTATCGACGATTTTCAGCAGGTCGACGTTGCGCTGGTAGCGGTCGGTGTTGATGACGGTATCGCGAAACGCCGCTTTGCCCTGCCAGATGGCTTTATCCACCCGCTGCACTTTCTGCTCGCCGCCCAGTTGGCCCTGCGAGACGCAGAGGTCGGTAGAGAGCGCCAGCGCCGGGGCCCAGAGGCGCGCCATCTTGTAGCAGTTATCCACCCACAGGAAATTATCGCGCGGGGCGAAGTCCGCCAGCTGGTAGCGCAGCGGCGCGGAGTATTCGCTCTCCGGCAGCGGCTCAATTTTCTTATCGGCAACGCGCAGCAGCAGCGGCAAGTGAAAGCGGCTGCCGGAGAAATCGATGGTTTTTTTCTGCTGATCGACCGTGAAATCATCGATTTTGGTCGGGAAGTTCCACAGACGGATGATGTCCGGCTTCCAGGCGAGCACTTTCTCTTTCATGTTCAGGAATACGGTCGAGAGCGACTGGCCGGAGATGCTGCTGCGCCCCAGTCCGATAAAGTTGTCGCCGCCCAGGATATCCAGCACCGTTGCGCCGTTGTCCATGGTGCTGCGCTTCACCGCCACCACGTCCTGCTGCGGTTTATCGCCGCGCACGATAAAAAACAGATTTTCCCTGTCCTGCTTGCTCAGGTATTTATAAGCCGTGTTGTTCATCGCCAGATGGTCGGAAGAGACCACGATGACCGTATTTTTGAAGTACGGCGAGGCTTTGATTTTGTTGATAAGCGCCGCGATATGCTCCTGGCTGCAGGTTACGGCGCTGAATGACTGATTCGGTTTGCCTTCGAAGGCGTAGCTTTTACGCTGGCAGGTGCGCGAGACGAAGCCGTCGGGGTGGTGGGTGTCCACCGTCAGCGCGAAAAGGGAAAAGCGTTTGCCCGCTTTCGACAGTTCTTCATACTTTTTCCAGACCTGCTCGAGCACCGTGTCGTCGTAGAAGCCCCAGTCATTACGATAGGCCGGGTCCGCCACGACGCCTTTCAGCTCTTCCGCGCCGTACAGGTGGTCAAAACCATGGGATTTCAGGAAGACATCTTTGCCGGCGAAGCGCAGATTCGCGCCCTGCATAAAGTAGTTTTCGTATCCGGAGTTTTTCAGGATATCGCCAAGACAGATATTTTGCGGGAAGAAGCTCGACATCGAGGCCGAGGCGTTGCCCTCGAACGGCGCAAAAAGCGGAATGCCGCACTGGGAGGCGACCATACCGGCGATGGTGTAATCGGTGCCTGGAAGCTGCATCGTTTTGCTGAAATCCAGCCCTTCGTTTTTCAGCGCGCCCAGTTCCGGCGCAAGCTGCGGGAACGCCTGATCGTCAAAATAGGTGCGCTCCAGGCTTTCGCCGTAGATATATACCAGGTTCAGCTGCGGGTCCGGAATCGTTTTATTCGGCTCTTTATAATACGTGACGAAATCAGGGTCGCCTTCGCGGGTTTGCGATTTCACCAGTTCGGTTATCTGGCGAAACGCCGGGCTGGCGTCCACCGAGGCGAGCGCCAGCGCCAGCGCCAGCAGGCTATAGCCAAGGTGATGCGGATGGCGACGGCGGCGCAATATCCAGGCGAGCAGGCCGAATACGGCCACCAGGACGGCGATAAGCCCGACGGCGGGCAGAATGTATTTGGTCACGCCTGCGCCGGTAAGGCTGTTGGTAAGGGTGTAAAGCACCGCGTCGTTAATGCCGTCGCCGGTAAAATAGTTACTGGCATAAAGCGTAATGTTCAGGATGACAAACAGCCCTAACACCACCAGCGTGGCGACAAACCACCAGGTATTGCGGCCCGCTTTTAGCGCATAAATCGCCACGGAGGCGAGAAAAAAGACCACGGAAAGCAATTCTGACACTACTGCACCCTCACAGACGGCTCACGCCGACAGGCTTAATCCCACTTTTTTAGCGCTACAATCTAACTTTGCTGTCACGCTCCTGCAATTCTAGTGTCATGGTTTTGTGCTGTTGTTCGGAATTGGTTTAGATACGTTATTTTTTGACGCGTATCGCATCGCTGTGCGGCGGCGGTTTGCCGTCTGTTAGCCTTTTTCCTGCCTGGCGGTTTGCACAATGCGGTCAATACGAAATAAGCAGGGGCTTCAGGGCGCTTTGTAAGCCAGACAGGCGAGGGGAGCAAAAGCGAACCCGGCGCGGCGACGCGCGCCGGGAGAGGCGTCAGGAGAGGAAATTCACGCCCTGTTTCAGCACAATGTCGCAGGCTTTGGTTTTCACCTTCTGGGCAAGCGGCGTAGTGCCGATGTTGTTCAGATTCAAAGGCTGGCCATCGCCTGTATCAAGCAGGCCCTGAGCGCCCTGCAGGAAATCTGGCTCCTGCTGCTGCTCCTGCGGCGTCGTGATGCCGAGCTTTTCCATCACCTGATTTTTAATATTCTCCGTACTGGTGGCGGAAACCAGCTTCTGCTTAATGCAATATTGCAGAATGCCTGCCGCGTTAGGCATGGTTTCCGCGCTCAGCGTTGAGGCGCCGCCGTTAAGCAGGCCGGTGAGCGAGGAGAGCGAAAGGCCGCCCTGCTGGGTAGTGGAGGCGGTTGCGCCGCTGCTGCTCTGCTGGCTGAGTTGACTGGCGGCGCTGGAAAGGGATTCCTGCCAGCTGGCGGCCAGGGCATTGCCGCTCATCAAGCCAGCGGCGATCGCCGCAAGGCAAATACTTTTCACTGCTTTCATCACGCTTACTCTCTTTTATGGCAATAACGCCGGAAAACTGGCCCGAGTATAACGACGCTGGCGGCGTAAATAAGCTCTCACTGCGCGCTAATTCGCAAAACGGCCTGCACAACGGCACTTTCCAGTTTTTTCTTAGGCGGCAGGGCGCGTTTTACCAAAAGGGCGCTGGCCATCGGCTTCACGCAGGGCGATGTTGGTATTAACGCCTTCGCCCGCTGCCGACAGCGGGCGGTGCGTATTAAGTAACGTCGGGTGGGGGAGAGCTATCCGTGGGCGGGAGCCTAAAAATTAATACTCTTTGCCGGTGACGCGGCTGCGGTAGCTGTCCCAGTTGAAATTCACCCACAGGCTATTGCCAAGGCGCATACGGTCCATCACGCGCTCGCCCAGAAGCCTGGTCATCTCTTCCATGTTCTGGTTAGTGAGCATGCCGGTGGGACGTTTAGAGGAGGAACGGCGATCCACAAGCTGGTTGATTATCACTTTTTCATAGCGCGATTCGCTCTGCATACCTATCTCGTCGATGACAAGCAGATCGACGTTGCTGAGATCCTTAAGCAGCTGTTCTTCACTGGTTTCACGATTGCCAAAGGTATCTTTCATCGCGGACATAATATCGGCCACCGTGATTATCATGACCGACTTGCCGCGCAGCAGCAGCTCATTGCAGATAGCGGCGGCAAGGTGGTTTTTGCCGGTTCCTGGCTTGCCTGCAAATACAAAGCTCGCAATGTTGCCATCAAATGCCTCGACATACTGACGCGCCTTGTTAACCGCATTCATCTGCCCCTCGTTTTCAACTCTGTAGTTGTCGAAAGAGCAGTTCTGGTGCAGCGGGCGAATGCCGGAGCGATTAAACGTACGCTGCATTTTCATCGCCCGGTTTTCACGCTCGATGGCTTCTGAGCGAAGACGCCCCTGCTCCTGCTGCCAGGCGAGAAGTTCTTCGCCGGTTTTAAACGCGGGCGTCACGTCGGGCGGCATAAGCCGCTTAAGACGTGCCATCAGGTCAGTGACGTTTTTCATCGTTAACCTCGGAATCCGTCAGGAATGTGGTCGTCTGGTTGCGCGATGGCATTCACATCGCGTCGCGCTCCATTGCCAGAGGCGGCGCGGTTCATCTGCACGCTGCGCGCCAGCTTCTGCTGCCACTGGATATGGTGAAACACTTTGCCTTCCGCCTGCCAGTAGGTAACGAAAGAGGCGAGTTCTTGCGGCGTGACCGGCTGAGCAAGCGGGATGCCCCATAGCGCCGCCATGCGCTGGAACTCCGCGTCAGGCTGCCAGCCCAGGTACATGCGAAATTTACCCGCCGGCGCAGGGACAGGCTGCGCAGGGTCGACAAACTCTTCATACAACTGCGCATCCAGGACGACATCCGTTTGCGGCGCGGCAAGTTGCGCTTCTTTCGCCAGCAGTTCCGCCATGCGTTCCGGCGTAACGGCGTAAAAAGCGGGCGCATTATTATCGAAAACCGCCACGGCGCCGCGTTCGGCCTGCGCCAGCACGCTGTCGGGATCGCGCCGGAAGGCGTTAATATCGACGATGTCTGCGGTTAATACTCTGGAAGACATAAAACTATCTCAATCAACGGGTTAGCTAAGATTCGCTTGAGGGGGAACGCGTCATAGCGTTTATGGCTTCATAGTAGCACAGTCGGGCTGCGTGTTTGAGGCCGCAGGCGCAGGAAAGGGCAGATATGTTGAAAAAAAACGCAGGCGCGCAAGTCGTTTTACGCGCCTGAATTCCCCGGCAGGGCAGTATTTTAAATTAATGCAGCGAGTTAGCTAATGATGTTCAGCGTAACGTCGATGTTGCCGCGGGTCGCGTTGGAGTAAGGGCAAACAATATGCGCCGCATCGACCAGTTTTTTCGCTTCCGCTGCGTCCATTCCCGGCAGGTGAATATTCAGCTTCGCTTCGATGCCAAAGCCGGTCGGCAGCGGCCCGATCCCCACTTCACCTTCAATGAACGCCTCTTTCGGCATGGTGATTTTGTCGCGCGCAGAAACGAACTTCATCGCGCCCAGGAAACAGGCGGAGTAGCCTGCGGCAAAAAGCTGTTCCGGGTTGGTGACGTCGCCACCCATACCGCCCATCTCTTTTGGCACGCCAAGCTTCACGTCCAGCACGCCGTCAGAGGAGGTAGCGCGGCCATCACGGCCCCCGGTGGCTTTTGCTTTAGCGGTGTAGATCACTTTTTCTAATGACATGGCAGGTTCCTCGTCGTTTCGTTTTAAAGTAAATATATTGAGCTATAAAATAGCGCGCTATATATATGGTTTTTTTAAAACCCTCCCGCAGGAGGGCGTTAAGCTTTATTCAGGCTGTCACGGAACGTTTCAAGCTGGGTTTTCAGGCTAACCAGCGTATCAACGTCGCAGTTCGCGGCGCAACGCACCGATTCCGGCAGCGATAGCGCTTTCGCCTGGAGGTCGCGTCCGTTCTCGGTCAGCGTGACGACAACCTGGCGTTCATCTTCGCGTGAGCGCTGGCGCAATAACAAACCGGCGCTTTCCATCCGCTTCAGCAACGGCGTCAACGTAGCGGAGTCCAGAAACAGCCGCTCGCCAATCTGCGAGACGGTAATGTCATCCTGCTCCCACAACACCATCAACACCAGATACTGCGGGTAGGTAATGCCAAGCGGCGCCAGCAATTGCCGGTACAGCTTATTCAACGCAAGGCTCGCGGAGTAAAGCGCGAAGCAGAGCTGGTTATCCAGCCTGAGCGTTTTCTCTTCATCAGCAGGTAATGTCGTTTTCATGGCTTTCAATATAGATAGTGCGCAATTTAATTGCAAGTTATTTTTTAAGGGCAGATATAGCGCAGAACGACCTGGACGGCCATCTCCCGGTAATAGTCGAGCTGGGCGCGGCTGTCGGTCTCTTCTTCAAACAGCATAGAGAAGGTGTAGCTATTGGCGACGTGGTGAAAGCTGAAGCTGCTTATCAGCCGATGAACGTCGCGGGCGTTTACCTGTTTGCTGAAGAGCTGACGTGCCTGGCCGCGGGCCAGGATCTCTTCCAGCAGCGTCAGGGCGCTGCGGTTGATATCGCGGATCCAGGCCGATTCTCGCATATAACGGCCGCGCTGCATGTTCTCCATGCAAATGATGCGAACAAAATCCGGATGGGCGGCGTGGTAGTCGAAACTAGCTTCCACCAACTGCACCATCGCTTCAACCGGCGGCATCGCCGACAGGTTCAGCGCTTTTTCGCTGGCGCGGATTTGGGTATAGACATACTCCAGCACCTGCACATAGAGCCGCTCTTTCGTTTTAAAGTGGTAGACCACCATGCGCTTGGTGGTGCCCGCCTTTTCGGCAATTTGCTCCATGCGCGCGCCGTTAAGGCCGTATTCGGCAAACAGCTCAATGGCGCTGAAGAAAATCTTCTCTTTCAGGCTGGCTTCGTCAAAGCGCGTGGGCAGATAAACATCATGATTTTCCACTACAACTCCTTGGTCCCGCAGGGATGAGCAGGGCGATTATGGCAGCGCGGGCGCGATGCACAAGCCCGCGATGGCAATTCTCTGCGTTAAACCAAAAAGAGAGTCGGGCGGCTCACACGCGCGGACGTTTACGATAAAGCCATAAACCCGGCAACGAAAGGCCGATGGAGAGCGCGCCGACAATGGACGATGCCTTCAGAAAATGGGTGACGAGCGCGATAAGATAAACCTCGTCATAGCCGAAGTGGCTGAGCTTAACGGCGGAAACCATCGCCGTGTAGGCGGAAATACCGGGAAACATCGGGATCACCGCCGCGACGGTAAAGACTTTCGGGTGCGCCAGATACCAGCGGGACCACTGAATGCCGATGCTGCCGACAAGAATCGCCGACAGAAAAGTGCTCCACTCGATGTTGAGCCCGCAAAGCATCATCGCCGTACGTGACGTGTGGCCAATAGCGCCGAGCAGCGCGCACCACGGCAATGCGCGCAAAGGCACGTTAAATACCATCGCAAAGCCCACCGCGGGGATTGCCGACAGCACCATATCCTGCAGCAGAATCAGCGCAATGTTTATTATGCCCATCCTGGCAGCCCCCATAAGGCCAGCGCGATTATCGCGCCAATACAGGTCGCCAGCGCCAGCAGGCTCGCCATAGCCCAACGCGCAAGTCCGGTATTCACATGTCCTTTAAACATATCCGCTACCGCGTTGATAAGCGGGAAGCCGGGCACCAGCAGCAGGATGCTGGCCGCCATCGCTACAGTCGGCACCTGGGCGAAAAGCGGCAACCGCAGCATCAACCCCGACACGGTGGTGGCCACAAATGCGGTAATGCAGAAATTGATTTGTGGATGCAGGTGCTGGCTGGTCAGCACCTGACGAACGTACATGGCGATAGTGCTGGCGATAAAAGTGACCAGCGCGCCGTCCCAGCCGCCGTTGTTCATTTTGCAAAAACAGGCGCAGGAGAGGCCTACCATCAGCACTACCAGCCAGCGCGGGTAGCGCAGCGGTTTAATCTGCGCGAAGCGCTTTTCCACATCGCGATAATCCAGCAGCTTATGTTCAGCCAGGATGACGATGCGCTGCACCTGGGTTACCACGTGCATGTTAATGCCGCGATCGATATTTTTTCTGGTGGTCGTTAAGCAGCGGTTGTCTTTAATGGTGGTGAGCACAATGGAGTTCGCTGAGATGGCACTCTCCACGCTATCCATGCCGAGCGCGCGCCCAAGCCGGGTAGAGAGTTCATCTATCAGCGCGCTTTCCGCGCCGTGCTGTAAAAGGAAAAGCCCGCACTCAATGCAGAGGCGGGTGATATCGCGTTGCGATGAACACTCAACTTCCATAGTTGACCTTGCCGTTAAGTAAGGCGCCCGTGGCGCGAAAAGGCGAAAAAAGGTTGTAGCACAGGGCTGAAACGGCACGGGCGCAGGCAGATCAAATTTTCAGCGGGTTGCAGACGTTTTTACCTGGAGGTGGAAAATTTGAACCCGTCCGCAAAATTGCGTGAGTGTCGAAAAGTGCAGCTTTTAACCCGAAATTGACCTTCTTTTCGCATGGGGAACGGTGAAAAATGCATTTTCACTCATTTGTGAAACATAAAAATAACAATTCAATCACCTTTCCGAGGCGAGCGACCCTATGAAAACTCAGGTTCTGATCGTTGGCGCCGGTCCGTCCGGCCTGCTGCTTGGCCAGTTGCTGCATAACGCTGGCATCAGCAACATTATTCTTGAACGCCAGACCCCGGACTATGTGCTTAGCCGCATTCGCGCCGGCATTCTGGAAAGCGGCACTGTCGAGCTGCTGCGGGAAGCGGGCGCGCATCAGCGTATGGACGCCGAAGGTCTGGTGCATGACGGCGTTGAATTTCTGGTCGAGGGCAGGCGTATTCCGGTGCCGCTCAAAGCCCTGAGCGGCGGCAAATCGGTCATGGTCTACGGCCAGACCGAAGTCACGCGTGATTTGATGCAGGCGCGAAGCGAAGCCGGGGCGCCAACGTTTTACAATGTCAGTGACGTTGCGCTGCATAACCTTAAAAGTGATAAGCCGTATGTCACTTTTAGTAAGGACGGCGAACCGTGCCGCATTGATTGCGATTACATCGCCGGCTGCGACGGATTTCATGGCGTTTCGCGCAAAGCGATCCCCACAGGCGTACTGCGGGAGTATGAATGCGTTTACCCGTTCGGCTGGCTGGGGTTGCTTGCCGATACGCCGCCCATTCACCATGAACTTATCTACGCCCACCATGACCGGGGTTTTGTGCTTTGCAGCCAGCGCTCGCTAACGCGCAGCCGCTACTATTTGCAGGTGCCGCTTACCGATAAAGCCGAAGCCTGGTCCGACGAACGCTTCTGGGATGAACTGAAGCGCCGCCTGCCGCAAGAGCTTGCGGGTAAGCTGGTTACCGGCCCTTCGCTTGAGAAAAGCATCGCGCCGCTGCGCAGTTTTGTGGTGGAGCCTATGCAGTATGGCTCGCTGTTTCTGGTGGGCGACGCGGCGCATATCGTCCCGCCGACAGGGGCGAAGGGGCTAAATCTGGCGGCGTCAGACGTTAATTATCTCTACCGCATTTTATGCGGCGTTTACCATCAGGGAAGGCGGGACTTGCTGGCGTGTTACTCGCAACTGGCGCTGCGTCGGGTATGGAAGGGAGAGCGGTTCAGCTGGTTTATGACGCGTTTGCTGCATGATTTTCAGGAGCAAAGCGGTTTTGACCGCCGGATGCAACAGGCTGAGCGCGACTATTTCCTGGGATCGCAGGCCGGGCTTACCACCATCGCTGAAAACTACGTGGGGCTGCCGTTTGAAGCGGTGCGGTAACCGGCAGGATCTTTTCTACACTCTTTAAAAATGAGCGAAGAAGTCAGAACATGAAGCCTGTAACGCCGGTTCCCGTATTTACGCTTTATGGCGAAAGCCTTAACTGGCCAACGCCGGACCTGCTGCACTGCGAATCTATTCACAGCCGCAGCAGCCTTTATGAATGGCATATCCGCATCCATCAGCATGCGGATATCGTTCAACTGCTTTACCTGCATACAGGCAGTGCGGAAATCGAAATTGAGGGAGGAAAGCGGCGCGTCTCTGAGGCTTGTATTCAGGTCGTGCCTGCGCTCTGCGTGCATAGCTTTAAGTTTTCGCCAGGCGCGCAGGGTTACTCGCTCTCCTTTTCTTCGCCGCTGGTCGCGCTTTTTGAGCAACGTTTTGGGCAACCTCTGGAAGTGCTTACCCGGCCGCGTTGCCTGCCGGTAAAAGCGTCGCGCCATCGTATTAACGCTCTATTCAACACGCTGCAGAGCGAATATGAAGGCGACAACCTGGCACGAGAGATGATGCTGCATTCGCTTATCAGCGCGCTGCTGGTCTGGCTAAATCGGCAGTGCGCCCAGAGCGAAGCGCTGCCGGAGCGGCCAAAACGCAACAAGGCGGCGATGCGCCAGTTCTCAAAGCTGCTGGAACGCCACTACCGTGAGCAGTTGCCTGTAACGGCATATGCGCAAAAGCTTGGGCTTTCCGTCACGCATCTCAATACGTTATGTCACGAGTTTCATGGCGCCAGCGCGTTGAATCTTCTTCACCAGCGCCTCACGCTGGAAGCTCGTCGCACATTGCTTTATACCAGCATGACCATAAGCCAGGTTTCAGATTATCTGGGGTTTAGCGACGCCACCTATTTCTCCCGTTTTTTTCGCCGTACGGTTGGCGTTACGCCGAAGGCGTTTCGCGATGCGGGCGCGGTAAACGCTTTGCTAAAGAAATAAATAAACTAAAAACTCTGTTTTAGATAATCTAATTGCGATATTACTTATTAAAGCTTTGCTTTTTTAATGTGTATTAATCTACATAATTTTAATTATTTTAAATAAGAGTATATCAGTGTGTAGAGAAGCACGGTTTTGTTATTTTTAACGCATTGACACTCGCCTGGAGGCTTCATAAACTACTGACGCTCATCCCGGATGAATTTTAATTGTCTGTTTTGAATAAAAGTCCTGGCGCGTTTTATTAACAATGACGTCGATGGCTTTTTCTTTTTATATTTAATTACCTCATTATTATAAGCGTTGTTATTAGTTAGTCGTCATGCTTTTGCCGGAAGGGTTTAGCCGGAGGATATATGATACCAGGACGTTGCAAGCAGGGCATTATTGTCAGCGCGTTACCCGTTATGCATAACGGGCTTAAAGCTATTATCGCCCACCATTTCCCTGACATGGAATTACATCATTATCAGAGCAGTTGTGGGCTTTCTCCGTTGCTAATGCGGCGCGCCAACCTGATTATTCAGGAAATCCCGCCAGTAGCAGACGACGCGCGAGCGGAGTGTGAGGCCTGCTATCGGCTGATCGCCCAGTTGCCCGGCATCCACTGGATTTTTATGGTGCCAAAGAACGTATTCAGCCTGGCGGTAGAGTATTTAATGCGCCCTGAAACTACGCTTCTGGCGACGACGGAGTCGGTTGAGGGCTTGATTGAGGCTATACGTCTTGGCAGCGAACGCGCGGAACGTATCAGCCAGTTATTGCTTTCTCCTCATGAGGTAAAAATACCCGGTCAAGTTAGTGCGGCTTGTACTTTAACCTCTTCAGAACGACAAGTATTACGCCTTTTGGGAAAAGGCTGGGGTATTAACCAGATAGCCCAGTTGCTTAAGAAAAGTAATAAAACCATCAGCGCTCAGAAGAACAGCGCCATGAAACGCTTATCGCTAAAAGGTAATGCGGAAATGTACGCCTGGATTAATAGCTTTCAGGGCGTCAAAGAATTGAATTTGCTTTCACTGCAAAAGGAACAGGCAGAATGGAATTTATCGCATCAGAAGTGAAAATTGCCCTTATTGAAAGCTGCGTGATGAGCGCAGCGGGGGTCAGTGTATTACTGCAACAAAACCGCAGGCCGCGTTACCAGGTTTTCACTTTTACAACGCCGGCAGAATTTCTTGCGGCGCAAGAAGCCGAATCTTTTTCCGCCGTTATCTTCTCTTTACCGGGTACGCGTGAGCATCGGCGCGAGTGTCTTACCTTTTTTGGCGAAATGGTAAAAAGCCACCCGAAAGTAAAGCGGCTGGTGATGGCGAACAACGAAGCGGAAGCGCGGCTGATAAACCAACTTTCCTTAACCTCATTTCATGGCGTACTGGATAAATCCGTGCCGCTTAATAGCTTTGCAGAAAATATTTTCGCAGCGCTAGGTGAAAACCCCAAAAACAGTGAAGGCGCTAATAAGGCTAACCCGGTAAAAGCGGCGCCGCGCCTTTTAAGCCCTACAGAGCGTACAATTTTACGTTATCTGACGGACGGCTATTCTATTTCGCAAATCGCCTCTCAGCTGGAGCGTAACATCAAGACGATTCGCGCGCATAAGTTCAACGCTATGCTCAAACTCGGCGTTAATACAGATGCTGGCCTGCTTAATGCGGCAGATATGCTGCTGCATCGCGCTACCCCTTTTTGATTTTCAGGCTCCGGCAGGGGGATCTGGCCGGAGCTTTTTTCTCACCACTTTTATTCCTGCCCCTTCAGAAGGGTTCAGGATTAGGCTGCGCGGCAACATCGTTTTTTACTGGCAGACATCTATCCACTGCGCCTCGGTCAGTTCTGCAAGGCGGGAAGGGGAGATGCGCACGGCGCTATGAATGGCGCCGGCGGCGGGTAACACTTCCTGGTAACGCTTAAGCGATACATCGCAATAGACCGCAAGCGGGTGTTCAAGGCCGAAAGGGCAAACGCCGCCGACCGGATGGCCAGTCCAGGTGATCACTTCATCGCTGCTCAGCATACGCGCTTTAGCGCCAAAGGCTGCTTTGAGCTTTTTATTATCCAGGCGGGCATCGCCTTTCGCCACGATAAGGATAATCTCGTTCCTTACCTTTAACGACAGGGTCTTGGCTATCTGTCCTGGCTCAACGTTATGCGCGGCGGCGGCCAGCGCGACGGTCGCCGTGCTTTCGTTGAGTTCAATAATGTCGATGTCGGGGGCTTTCTCGGCTAAAAACTGCCGTACAGATTCCAGACTCATGCGTTTCTCCTGCTGAAGACTTTCCTTTGCTGATATAAACCAGAATGGGCTGGTGATTGTTATTGATTAACTCACCGGTAACAAGTCGGTGTTTTCTGGATCTTCTTCACAATCACAGAAACCGGTTACTGTAACCGGTTGCAGCCCAGCTCCGGGCGATTAATACTGGTTCCGTAACCACCCTCTGTATCCCTTAAATAATAAGAGCCGTCTATGAAACGTATCCTTGTATGCTGTGCCGCTGGTCTGTCGACCAGCATGGTAGTGAATCGTATGAGGCAGGCCGCAGAGCAGCAGAATATCGCTGTGGAGCTTAACGCGGCGGGCATTAACGTATTCACGGAATCATTTTCCCGTTATGACTGTTGCCTGCTGGGGCCACAGGTTAAAACACATCTTGAGGCATGCAGGGCACAGGCAGCCACCAGCCAGATACCCGTATCTGTCATTAACTCAATGGATTATGGAATGATGCGCGGCGACAAAATTCTCGCTGACGCACTCGCGTTATTAGCCTGACAGGAGAGCCGCTATGTCTGCCAACCATGCCGCCTTTAATGTGATTTTTCGCTTTGTAGAAAATTATGTTAGCCCTATTGCAGGACGCATCTCTTCCCAGCGTCACGTAATGGCTATTCGTGACGGTTTTATTTCCGCCATGCCGTTTATGATTGTCGGGTCATTTTTACTGGTTTTCGCCTATCCGCCTTTTTCGCCGGACACCACCTGGGGGTTCGCGCGCAGCTGGCTTGATCTCGCAAAGCAGTTTGAAGGGCAAATCCTGACGCCGTTTGATATGACGATGGGCATTATGTCTATCTATATCTGCGCCGCTATCGCCTATAACCTGGGCAAGCATTACGTTAAATCCCATCAGCTCGATCCTTTTATGTGCGCCATGCTGTCGCTGATGGCTTTTCTGCTGGTTGCAGCGCCGAAAACCAAAGGCACCTTACCCGTCGATAGCCTGGGCGGCACCGGGATTTTTACTGCCATTCTGGTGGCGATTTACTGTGTAGAGATGATGCGTTTTTTGAAAGCGCACAACATCGGCATACGTTTACCGGATCAAGTGCCGCCGATGATTAAAAACTCTTTCGACCTGCTGATACCGGTGCTGGTGGTCGTGCTGACGCTCTACCCGCTGAGCCTGTTTATCCAGACGCAGTTCGATATGCTGATCCCGCAGGCAATCATGTCCCTCTTTAAACCGCTGGTTTCAGCAGCGGACTCGCTGCCCGCGATCCTGCTGGCGGTGCTGATTGGCCACCTGCTCTGGTTTGCCGGCATTCACGGCGCGGCCATTGTCTCAGGCATGTTGCAGATGTTCTGGCTGACGAACCTTGGGATGAACCAGAGCGCGCTGGCGCAGGGCGCGCCGTTGCCGCATATCTTTATGGAAGCCTTCTGGACTTTCTTTATCGTGGTGGGCGGTTCGGGCGCAACCATGGGACTGGTGCTTTGCTACCTGCGCAGTCGCTCGGTGCATCTGCGTTCGATTGGCCGTTTGAGCGTAGTGCCAAGCATTTTTAACATCAACGAGCCGGTTATCTTCGGTACGCCTATCGTGATGAACCCGGTCTTCTTTATCCCGTTCCTGCTGGCACCGATGGTTAACGCTATCATTGCCTGGGCGGCGATGAAGCTTGACCTGATTGGGCGCGTCATTTCGGTCGTGCCGTGGACGGCGCCTGCGCCTATTGGCGCCGCCTGGGGGCTGGGATGGGATTTTCGTGCGGCTATCCTGGTGGTAGTGCTGGCGGTCATTTCCGCCGTCATCTACTTCCCGTTCTTTAAAGTGTACGAAAAACAGCTGCTGGCGCAGGAAGCGGCGGAAGCGGATGCACAAAAAGAGGCGGAAGCCGAAGGGCGCCAGGTGGCGTAATCAAAAACGGCGGGGAGACCCGCCGTTATCTATTTCAGGGTGCAGTCGCCGCATTGCTGCACGTCCGGCAGACGGTAACGCTGACAGCAAGTGCGGCGAACCAGCAAACCTTCACGCAGCACAACGGTGCGGTAAAGCGGGTTGTCCTGCCCGTTGCGTAGCTGTTTTTCAAAGAAGCAGGCTTCGCGAAGGGCGTTTACTGTCTCTTCGCCAAGAAAGCTCTTCCACTCGCCAAGGCACCAGTTGATCAGGTAGCCTGTGTTGCTCCAGATAAGCCGCGCGTTGATATCGCCGGTCGCCTCAAGCGCTTTCACCACCGGCTGCAAGCAATCTGTCACCAGCTTCTCGATACGTTCGCGTGCGGATAAGGCGCTGGCGAGGTTATCCTCCTGCACGTTCAGCCAGAAGCAGGCGGCGCGGCCGGTTTCATGGAATTCGACATGAATATGCGAAGGCGTAACGGCGATGGCCTGCGGCTGCGTCAGCAGCGCCAGCATCAGCGGCGGCGCCAGTAAACCCAGATACCACTGCGCCCAGAGCGAGACCAGCGGCTTGGCCTCACGCGGCTGCGTAAGATGGTTACGATAGATATGATCGGAATAGGTAGCCATCAGAGAAGCAAGGCGGGTGGGATGCGCCCATTGTTCCAGCGTCATCGCCACGCCCGGCGGCGTCTCATTCAGTCGAATTATCTCATGAAAATGCGCGCGGTGGGTGGTAAACGCTTCGCGTAACGCCTCCGCCAGCTCAGAAGAGGGCTGGTAAAGCGGGGCGCGCCAGATAAGATCATCAGCAATCTGAAAGGAGTGGTAAGCCATGACCCTGCTTAATAGCAAATCTAAATGATAATGATTGCCAATCCTAACTATAGGCGGGGCCGATAGCAAGCGGATTCACCGAAGCGGATATCCGTAATGCCTGAAGATGTGGAGCCTGACGCAAAATGCTCAGGCAGCGTGGCGAGATTCAGAGAAAAGAATGTGGTTGCGTCCCTGATTTTTCGCTTCATAAAGCGCGGCATCCGCTTTACGCAGCGCCGAATCGATATCCTGATTTTCCAGCGGCGCAATGCCAATGCTTAGCGTCACATTGGTCGCTACGCTTTCGTTAAACATATGCGGGATACGTAAATCATAAACCCGCTGACGAATGCGCTCCGCAGCCTGGCGGGCGCTCTGGGGATCGGAATTCGTCAGAAGCACCAGAAACTCTTCGCCGCCATAACGGGTAACGATATCGCGCGAGCGCACCGAATCGCGAATCGCAGCGGAAACCCGCGTCAGCGCCTGGTCGCCCATCATATGCCCGTAGTGATCGTTATAAGCTTTGAAATGGTCGATATCCATCAGCATGACGAAATGCTGGCCGGTGCCGAGCGCCAGCACATGCTCCAGCCGGTTCTGAAAGCCGCGTCGGTTATAAAGACCCGTAAGCGGGTCCATCATGCTTAAATCGGTCAGCGTCTCTTTTTCTTCCAGCAGCTTTAACATCAGACCCTGCGAAAAGGTATCGCTGCGTTTCTGAATGAGGTGTTGAATGGCGATGCCGAGCATCGGCAGCGCGACGGCATAAGCCATGCGCATTAAATGCTGCGCCTGATCAAGCCAGATAACCGTGACGATAACCGGCAGACAGTGGCAGATAAAAGCGCTGAGGTTATTGATAAAAGATAACGAGCCGATAAACAGCACGGTGAGCAACGCCACCAGCAGGTACGAGAGATCGGGTTTCGGAATCGCCGTGAATTTAAGGGCGATTTGCGCGGCCCACATCAGCCCGAAAAGTAAAGAGACCAGGTTGATATTAATGCGTCGCTGGCTATTCAGCGCATGCCAGATAAGCAGCCCTGTACTGCCGACAAGCACGCCGGTTAAAGGCAGCGTAACTTGTTGAGCGGCATAAAGCGGGCTCACAATGCTAAACAGTGCGGAGAAAGCGTTCAGAAACAGAAACAAGCGTAGAGAGAGTTGATATTTCTCTTTAAGCAGGGCTCGCCAGGTTTGAGCTGTCATATATAAGTCGTTATTTATCAGCGCCGTAACAGATTTAAAAGCCAGGTGAAAGAAATAACGGGCGAAACAATAGTTTCGCAAAAGTTAAATAAGAGTTTAATGCTGCTGTAATGATGACCAATTTATCACCTTAGCGCAGGCATGTCATTAGCCATGCGTAAAGGATAACCCGCTTCATTGTAAACGCTGACAGATGAGAATTAATATCATATGATATTGTTTATCATTATCGATGCGAGAGACAGAGACATGTTGCAAAAGCGGCTGGAAAGCGGATGGGGAATTATCGTGCCCGGGATCCTGGTGACGCTGCTGGCGTTGAGCGATCTTAGCTTTGCACAGTGGCGCTTGATTGTGGTGTTGGCGCTGCTTTCCACATCATTAATGCTTTTTCACAAACGGTTACGCCATTTCCTGCTGCTGCCATCGTGCATTGCATTCGCAAGCGGACTCATGTTGATGGTTATGAACCTGAAAGGGTAAAGCTTAAGGAAGGCAACTCATGGAAAGAAAAAGAGAAGAGATATTCAGAAAGTGGTGCGAGGGGGGGGACTTGAACCCCCACGTCCGAAGGACACTAACACCTGAAGCTAGCGCGTCTACCAATTCCGCCACCTTCGCACTGTATTCTGAATCTTGATATCGCCTCGTTGGTGCGAGGGGGGGGACTTGAACCCCCACGTCCGAAGGACACTAACACCTGAAGCTAGCGCGTCTACCAATTCCGCCACCTTCGCCCGGTGAGAGCAATATCATGTGGTCTTTGGTGCGAGGGGGGGGACTTGAACCCCCACGTCCGTAAGGACACTAACACCTGAAGCTAGCGCGTCTACCAATTCCGCCACCTTCGCATACCAGCAATACCGGGAAGTATTGCAACCACGGAGGCGCATTCTAGATGTTTTCTGGGCTTCGTCAACAGTTAATTGCATGCCGCTTTTCTGAGTGGTGCAAAAAGCGGCACTTTTGTGACGCAGGGCGATTAACGCTTCGCGTTACGCCCCATGACCGCGCGGTAAACCTTAAAGCGCCCGGTCTGCGCCAGTACTTCATGGTTGCCAAACATTTCGTCCAGCAAGTTAGGGTAAGGAAGGAAAGCGTTCGCGACTATGCGCAGCTCGCCGCCGTTGTTAAGGTGCTTGACCGCGCCGCGAATCAACGTCTGAGCGGCTTCAAAGCTGGTCTGCAGCCCGTCGTGGAACGGCGGGTTGGAGATAATCATGTCGAAGCGGCCTTTCACTTCAGAATAGACGTTGCTGGCGAAGGCCTCGCCTTCAAAACCATTCGCGGCAAGCGTTGCGCGGCTTGCTTCAACCGCAGGCGCGCTCACGTCGCACAGCGTCAGACGCACCTTCGGCGAGTGGCTGGCCAGCACTGCCGCCAGTACGCCGGCGCCGCAGCCCACATCCAGCACTTTGCCTTTGGTGTGCGGCGAAAGGGTAGCGAGCAGCAGATCGCTGCCGACATCAAGCCCGTCACGGCTGAAAACGCCCGGCAGCGTTTTGATGGTCAGTTCGTCCAGGTGGTACTCGTTCCACCAGGCGTCTTTATCAAACGTCGGTTTGGCTTCAAGGCGACCGTGATAAAGACCGCAGCGGCGGGCGCTGTCGATTTTAGTCAGCGGGCAGTACTCTTCCAGCATCTGTTCGGCGCTACGAACGCCGCTGCGGTTTTCGCCGACCACAAACACATCGCTTCCTACCGGCAGCAGGGAAAGCAGGTTCATCAACTGGAACTGCGCTTCGGGTTTGTTCTTCGGCCAGTAGTAGATAAGCGTGTCGCTGTCGCCAACCAGTTCGGCGTCAGCCGTCAGGCCATACTGCGCCCGCTCTCCCATTGGCTTGCTGAGCACCTGCCAGTGGTGGAACTGTTGCGTATGCGCGCGGCTTGCCGCTGTCTCAAGGCGCGCGGGCAGGTCATCCTGCATATCGCCGGCGAACAGCACGCGGCTTTCCAGAAAATCATCACTGTGGCGCAGCAGGACTTCGCTTGCCGGGGAAAAAGCGGACATGAAAAACTCCTTTGGAAACTTGAGGGGCGATTATAGTGGTTTGTTGGCGCATGTTCGACGGATTTGCTATATTTGCGCCCCTCCGGCATTCACTCAGGCACCGCTATGACATCCCGACGAGACTGGCGTTTACAACAGCTGGGCATCACCCAGTGGGTATTACGTCGCCCCGCCGCGCTGCTGGGCGAAATTGCTATCGCGCTGCCTGCTCATGTCCGTCTGGTCATGGTGGCGGAAGAACTTCCTGCGCTGAGCGAGCCGATTATTCAGGATGTGCTGCGTACGTTGAAGTTGCGTCCCGATGAGGTAATGCAGCTTACGCCGGATCGGGTGGCGATGCTGCACGACGGCCATTGCAACAGCTGGTGTCTTGGCGTGACGGATCCCCTTGCGCTGCCGGGCGCGAAGCTGGTCTCGCCGGGGCTGGAAGGGCTTCGGCGCAGCAGCGCCGCTCGCGCCGCTTTGTGGCAACAAATTTGCGAAAATGATGACGATTTCTTTCCTGCAGCCGACTGATCTCGCGGCGGCTTACGCCATTGAGACGCGAAGCCACGCCTTTCCCTGGAGCGAGAAAACTTTCGCGAGCAATCAGGGCGAGCGCTACCTCAATTACCGCCTGGATATGGCGGGCGAGATGGCGGCTTTCGCCATTACCCAGGTCGTGCTCGACGAAGCAACCCTGTTTAATATCGCGGTCGACCCCGCTTATCAGCGGCGCGGGCTTGGCCGTCAGCTGCTCGAACATTTAATCAGCGAGCTGGAAACCCGCGGCGTGCTCACGCTCTGGCTTGAAGTGCGGGCCTCTAACGTGGCCGCCATTGCGCTTTATGAAAGCCTGGGCTTTAACGAGGCGACTATCCGCCGTAATTACTACCCCACCAAAGAGGGGCGCGAAGACGCGATAATCATGGCCCTGCCGCTGGGCTGATAACAAAGAAAAGGTGATGTAATGAAGTGGGACTGGATACTCTTTGATGCTGACGAAACGCTGTTTACCTTTGACGCTTTCGGCGGCTTACAGCGGATGTTTCTCGACTATAGCGTGACCTTCACCGCCGAGGATTATCAGGACTACCAGGCCATCAATAAGCCGCTCTGGGTCGATTACCAGAACGGCACCATCACGGCTTTGCAGCTTCAACATCAGCGTTTTGAAAGCTGGGCCGAGCGTCTTAACGTGCCGGCAAGCGACCTCAACCGCGCTTTTCTCAACGCGATGGCGGAGATTTGCGCGCCGCTGCCGGGCGCCGTGTCGCTGCTCGATTCCCTTAAAGGCAAGGCGAAGCTTGGCATCATTACTAACGGCTTTACCGCGCTGCAGCAGATTCGTCTTGAACGCACAGGGCTGCGTGACTATTTTGATCTCATCGTGATTTCGGAAGAGGTCGGGGTGGCGAAGCCGGACCCGCGCGTGTTTGATTACGCGCTGGCGCGCATGGGCAACCCGCCGCGCGAACGCGTGTTGATGGTGGGCGATACGGCGGAGTCGGATATTCTTGGCGGCATTAACGCCGGGATAGCGACCTGCTGGCTAAACCACCACGGGCGTACGCTGCCGGAAGATATCGCCCCGCTTTATCAGGTCACTTCGTTGAGCGAACTGGAGCAACTGCTGTGTAAACAATAATTGTCTGCCCGCCCCTGATGGGTACAATAGCCGCATTTTTCGACTCACACGCCGCGGGGCGTCTTGCCGCGCGCTTACACAGAAGATTTTGACTATGACGTTGTCTCCTTATTTGCAAGAGGTGGCCAAACGCCGCACGTTTGCCATCATCTCTCACCCGGACGCCGGTAAAACCACCATCACCGAAAAGGTGTTGCTGTTCGGACAGGCTATCCAGACCGCCGGTACGGTAAAAGGCCGCGGCTCCAGCCAGCATGCGAAATCAGACTGGATGGAGATGGAAAAGCAGCGCGGCATTTCTATTACCACTTCCGTGATGCAGTTTCCCTATAAAGAGAGCCTCGTAAACCTGCTGGATACCCCAGGCCACGAAGACTTCTCCGAAGATACCTACCGCACCCTGACGGCGGTGGACTGCTGCCTGATGGTTATCGACGCCGCGAAAGGGGTAGAGGATCGCACCCGCAAGCTGATGGAAGTGACCCGCCTGCGCGATACGCCGATTCTGACCTTTATGAACAAACTCGACCGCGACATCCGCGACCCGATGGAGTTGCTCGATGAAGTGGAGAGCGAGCTGAAAATCGCCTGCGCGCCGATCACCTGGCCGATTGGCTGCGGCAAGCTCTTTAAGGGCGTTTATCACCTTTATAAAGATGAAACCTACCTTTATCAGACAGGGCAGGGCCACACCATTCAGGAAGTGCGCATCGTTAAAGGCCTTGATAACCCGGATCTTGATAAAGCCGTAGGCGACGATCTCGCTCAGCAGCTTCGTGACGAGCTTGAGCTGGTGAAAGGCGCTTCGCACGAATTCGACCAGGAGCTGTTCCTGAGCGGCGAAATCACGCCGGTCTTTTTCGGCACCGCGCTTGGTAACTTCGGCGTTGACCATATGCTGGACGGCCTCGTGGAATGGGCGCCTGCGCCGATGCCGCGTAAAACCGACACCCGTGAAGTTGAAGCGAAAGAGGAAAAGTTCTCCGGCTTCGTCTTTAAGATCCAGGCCAACATGGACCCGAAACACCGTGACCGCGTGGCCTTCATGCGCGTGGTATCCGGAAAATATGAGAAAGGAATGAAGCTGCGCCAGGTGCGTATCGGCAAAGATGTGGTTATCTCTGACGCGCTGACCTTTATGGCGGGCGACCGCTCTCATGTTGAAGAGGCTTACCCGGGCGACATCATCGGTCTGCACAACCACGGCACCATTCAGATTGGCGATACCTTTACCCAGGGCGAGATGATGAAGTTCACCGGCATTCCGAACTTCGCGCCGGAACTGTTCCGCCGTATCCGCCTGAAAGATCCGCTCAAGCAGAAACAGTTGCTAAAAGGCCTGGTGCAGCTTTCGGAAGAGGGTGCGGTGCAGGTTTTCCGCCCGGTCGCCAACAACGATCTGATTGTCGGCGCAGTAGGCGTGCTGCAGTTTGATGTGGTCGTGGCGCGCCTGAAGAGCGAGTACAACGTTGAAGCGATTTACGAATCGGTAAACGTGGCGACCGCCCGCTGGGTTGAATGCGCGGACGTGAAGAAGTTTGAAGAGTTCAAGCGTAAAAACGAAGTGCAGCTGGCGCTGGACGGCGGCGATAACCTGACTTACATCGCGCCGACCATGGTCAACCTGAACCTTACTCAGGAGCGTTATCCTGACGTTGTTTTCCGTAAAACACGCGAGCATTAATTTTTCTTACGGGGCGCGCCGCAAGCCGCGCCCCGCCTCTTTTTTCCGCGCTTTATCCCTCTGTTTTTCCCCTTGCGGAAATTTCTTAAATTCCTGCTTTCTTTGCCGTTTTGCCGTTTTTTCGCCTTCGCCACCAGGCGTTTTTAAGAGAGTGATCTATATTTAACACTGTGATGACAAGGTCGCTGGTTTAAACAACCATTCAATGCGTGTTTGGCAGTGTTTAAACCGTGAATCTATCACTTGTTTGATATTAATAACTGACTTAAGCCGGTGTGGCGAGAGTTACTGCAATAGCATGAGGCTGTTGACAGAACGCTTCACTGTCTGAGCAACCTTGAGCAAGGCCACAAGCCCTGCTGTTTAGGAAAAGCCAGTGTCGTTATGGCTTAAGGCTCAAATTCTGAGCAAACTACAGGAATGAATCGATGAACAAGACTAAGATTTCGAAAACTCTGCTGGCCGTTGTGTTGGGTTCTGTAATGGCGACTTCTGCGGTTCACGCTGAAAGCTCCGTTACGGACAAAACAAAATCCGCTGCCGATACCGCAGGGCAAAAAATCGATAGCTCTATGAATAAAGTCGGTAATTTCATGGATGACAGCGCCATCACCGCGAAAGTAAAAGCGGCACTGGTGGACGATGAAAACATCAAGAGCACCGATATCTCCGTGAAAACCGAGAAAAGCGTGGTCACCCTGAGCGGCTTCGTAGAAAGCCAGGCGCAGGCTGAACAGGCGGTCAAAATCGCGAAAGGCGTTGAAGGCGTACAGTCCGTCAGCGACAAACTGCATGTTCGCGATGGTAAAGACCAGTCGGTGAAAGGTTACGCAGGTGATGCAGCGACTACCAGCGAAATCAAAGCTAAACTTCTGGCTGATGACATTGTGCCGTCTCGTAAGATTAAAGTGGAAACCACTGACGGCGTCGTTCAGCTCTCCGGTACCGTGGATTCTCAGAAACAGTCTGACCGGGCCGAAAGCATCGCTAAAGCCGTTGATGGCGTGAAAAGCGTCAAAAACGATCTGAAAGTGAAGTCGTAACACCCCAGACCCACTCTCCCGGATGTGGCCGGGAGAGAAGGTAAGTATGACCACCAAGAAAACACCGTCAGTGGGTCAGACGCTCACTAAGAAGCGGTAAAGTTTAACTATGGTAAAGGAGAGTCTTATGTTTCGTTGGGGCATTATTTTTCTGGTTATCGCATTAATCGCCGCCGCTCTGGGCTTTGGTGGCCTGGCGGGTACGGCAGCAGGCGCTGCGAAGATCGTCTTCGTTGTGGGTATTATTCTGTTCCTGGTCAGTCTTTTCATGGGCCGTCGTCGTCCATAGTGTGATAAAACTGTAACAGGCAGACGGGAAGGCCAGTCTTTATGACTGGCTTTCACGCTTTGGGAGCAAAATAAGCGCCTTTAAGGGCGCGATAAAAAGCAGGTGGCAGGGTGGGACAACGTATTCCGGTAACGCTCGGCAACATTGCGCCGCTGGCGTTAAAGCCGTTTCGTCCCGGCAAGCTGGCTATCGTATGCGAGGGCGGCGGTCAGCGCGGGATCTTCACAGCCGGTGTGCTGGATGAGTTCATGCGCGCTGAATTTAACCCCTTCGACGCTTTCTACGGCACTTCCGCCGGCGCCCAAAATCTCTCTGCTTATGTCTGTAACCAGCCTGGCTATGCCCGGCGCGTCATTACACGCTACACCACAACCCGCGAATTTTTTGACCCCGTTCGTTTTGTACGGGGCGGCAACCTTATCGACCTCGACTGGCTTGTGGAGGCGACCTCAAGCAAAATGCCGTTGGCGATGGACAGCGCGGCGCGTTTGTTCGACGCGGGTAAAGAATTTTACATGTGCGCTTGTCGAAGCGACGACTATTCGCCCGGCTACTTTGCGCCGCAAAACCAGACATGGCTTGATATTATTCGCGCTTCCAGCGCCATACCGGGCTTTTATCGCACAGGCGTAATGCTGGATGGCGTAAGCTACCAGGATGGTGGCATTAGCGACGCTATTCCGGTGCAGGAAGCGGCGCGCAGAGGGGCAACCACCCTGGTGGTTATCCGCACTGTGCCTTCGCAAATGTATTACACCCCGCAGTGGTTTAAACGCATGGAGCGCTGGCTCACCGACAGCAGCCTGCAGCCGCTATTAAACCTGGTGCAGCACCATGAAACCAGCTATCGCGCCATTCAGGAATTTATTGAAAAGCCCCCCGGCAAGCTGCGTATTTTTGAAATATACCCGCCTAAACCGCTGATGAGCATGGCGCTTGGCAGCCGTTTGCCGGCGCTGATGGCGGATTATAAAACTGGCCGTCTGTGCGGGCGTTACTTCCTGGCGACAGTCGGTAAGCTTCTGACCTCGAAGCCGCCGCTGCATCGTCATCGGATGGCGACGCCGCCTACGCTCGTGGTGCCGCCAGCTACCGTTGCCAACGACGTGGTCGCTACGACGCCGCTTTTTGCGCCGGAGGCTAACGATGCGGCTTTTGATAACGAGGATCTGGCCTGATGCGGCGCTTTATCGACACCCATTGCCATTTTGATTTTGCGCCTTTTCCCGGCGACGAGGCGAGAAGCCTTGAGCAGGCGGCGCAGGCAGGCGTGGAGAAAATAATCTTACCCGCTATTGAAGCCGAGCGTTTCGCCACTGTGCTGTCGCTTGCTGAGGAGCATAAAGGCATTCATGCCGCGCTCGGTCTGCATCCCATCGTGATTTACAAACATAACGACGCGGCGCTGGCGTTGCTCGAACACCACTTGCAAAACCGGCCGCAGAAAATGGTGGCGATAGGCGAGATTGGCCTCGATCTCTATATGGAGAACCCGCTGTTTGAGCGCCAGGAAGCGATACTCGACGCGCAGTTGCAGCTGGCTAAACGGTATGAACTGCCGGTTATTCTTCACTCCCGCCGCACTCACGATAAGCTGGCGATGCATCTGAAGCGGCACGACCTGCCGCGTAAAGGGGTGGTGCACGGTTTCGCAGGCAGCCTGCAACAGGCGCAGCGTTTTGTTGAAATGGGCTATCGGATTGGCGTGGGCGGCACTATCACCTATCCCCGCGCCAGTAAAACACGCAACGTCATTGCGCAATTGCCGCTTTCAGCGCTGCTTCTGGAAACCGACGCGCCTGATATGCCGCTCAACGGGTTTCAGGGGCAGCCGAATCGTCCGGAACGAGTAAACGGCGTGTTTGACGTTCTTTGTGAGCTGCGCCCTGAGCCGCCTGAACTGATTGCCGACACCATTTTGCAAAATACTCTGCAATTATTCGATTTTCCCGCCTGAAATCCGGGTTTTTCTTCTCTCCTGTGAAGGTTGTTCGCCTGCGCGTAACGCGGGTTTGCTACGCTTCACTCTAACGGCGACAAACCGCTCGCTGCTGATGCATTTGTTATTATTATAACATTTGCCGTCCACTCAACCCGACGCAGGCGAGCAGGCTATTTTTAACACATGGCCCGTGTTCAGGCTGTCATAGTGTTATGTTTATCACATATAATGGTTGTACGAATGCAATCCATGCTTTTCAAATTGTGAAACGCAACACAAAATCATTTTCAGTGGTGATGTTAAAATTCTAACATCCCCTGTGGTGAACGGCGGTGAGAAGGATCTTAACGTGTTGGCGGTTAGCGCCACGCCTCTTCATGGAATCAAGCCCGCTCCAACGTGTTGAGTTTCTCCTCTGAGATACATTTTTTTGTTGGAGATTTTTATGACTGATTTGACCAAAAGCAGCCTGCGTGCGCTGCAACTGATGGATCTCACTACCCTGAATGACGACGACACCGACGAAAAGGTGATTGCGCTTTGTCATCAGGCGAAAACCCCGGTTGGCAACACCGCCGCCATCTGCATTTATCCGCGCTTTATTCCCATTGCTCGTAAAACCCTGAAAGCGCAGGGGACGCCGGATATTCGTATCGCGACCGTGACTAACTTCCCGCACGGCAACGACGACATTGAGATAGCGCTGGCGGAAACCCGTGCGGCCATCGCGTATGGCGCGGATGAAGTGGACGTCGTGTTCCCGTATCGCGCGCTTATCGCCGGTAATGAGCAGGTGGGTTTTGACCTGGTTAAAGCCTGTAAGGACGCGTGCGCGGCGGCTAAGGTGCTGTTGAAAGTGATCATCGAAACTGGCGAGCTGAAGGAAGAAGCGTTAATCCGCAAAGCGTCAGAAATCGCTATCAAAGCGGGCGCCGACTTCATTAAAACCTCTACCGGTAAAGTGCCGGTTAACGCCACGCCGGAAAGCGCCCGCATTATGCTGGAAACGATCCGCGATATGGGCGTTCAGGAAAGCGTAGGTTTCAAACCGGCGGGCGGCGTGCGCACGGCGGAAGACGCGGCTAAATACCTGGCGGTGGCGGATGCGCTTTTCGGCGCTGACTGGGCCGATGCCCGTCACTACCGTTTCGGCGCTTCCAGCCTGCTGGCAAGCCTGCTGAAAGCGCTCGGCCACGGCGACGGCAAAAGCGCCAGCCAGTACTAATCTCTTCTGCGGCGGGTCACCGCCGTTTTTAACCTGATGACGTCAGGGGGTTACCTTGTTTCTCGCACAAGAAATTATTCGAAAAAAACGCGATGGCCAGCCGCTGAGCGATGAAGAGATTCGCTTTTTTATCAACGGCATTCGCGATAACACGGTTTCCGAAGGGCAAATCGCCGCGCTGGCGATGACCATTTTCTTTCACGATATGACGATGCCTGAACGCGTATCGCTGACCATGGCGATGCGAGACTCAGGAACCGTGCTGGAGTGGAAGAGCCTCAACCTGAATGGCCCGATTGTCGATAAACACTCGACTGGCGGCGTGGGCGATGTCACTTCGCTGATGCTCGGTCCGATGGTGGCGGCCTGCGGCGGCTACATTCCCATGATTTCCGGGCGCGGCCTTGGCCATACCGGCGGCACGCTCGACAAGCTGGAAGCCATTCCTGGCTTCGATATTTTCCCGGATGACAACCGCTTTCGTCAGATTATTAAAGAGGTCGGCGTGGCGATTATCGGCCAGACCAACTCGCTGGCGCCTGCCGACAAGCGCTTTTACGCCACCCGCGACATTACCGCCACGGTCGATTCTATTCCGCTTATTACTGGCTCTATCCTTGCGAAAAAGCTCGCTGAGGGGCTGGACGCGCTGGTCATGGATGTGAAGGTCGGCAGCGGGGCGTTTATGCCGACCTGGGAGCTTTCAAAAGAGCTGGCGGAAGCGATTGTCGGTGTCGCCAACGGCGCGGGCGTGCGCACCACGGCGCTGCTCACCGACATGAACCAGGTGCTGGCTTCCAGCGCCGGTAATGCGGTGGAAGTGCGTGAAGCGGTGCGCTTCCTGACCGGCGAGTACCGCAATCCCCGTCTGTATGAAGTGACCATGGCGCTGTGCGTGGAGATGCTCATCTCCGGCCAGCTTGCGAAAGACGAAGCCGATGCGCGCGGCAAGCTTCAGGCGGCGCTGGATAACGGCAGCGCGGCGGAAATCTTCGGCCGTATGGTCGCGGCGCAGAAAGGGCCGGGCGATTTTATTGAACATTACGATCGCTACCTGCCGACCGCGATGTTGAGCAAAGCGGTTTACGCCGATCGCGCCGGTTTCGTCAGCGAAATGGACACCCGCGCGCTCGGTATGGCGGTGGTTTCCATGGGCGGCGGTCGTCGCCAGGCCTCAGACCGCATTGACTACAGCGTCGGCTTCACCGACATGGCGCGCCTTGGCGAGAAGGTCGATGGCGAGCGTCCACTGGCTATCATTCACGCCAGCAGTGAAGCGAACTGGAAACAGGCGGCGGAAGCGGTAAAAGCGGCAATCAAAATTAACGATGCCGCACCGGAAAGCTCGCCGGTTGTCTATCGCAGAATCAGCCAATAAGTGGCATACTGATCTGATCATTTTTTTACAGCGCAAAAGGTACGGAGAACATATGAAACGTGCATTTATTATGGTGCTGGACTCTTTCGGAATTGGCGCAACGGAAGACGCGGAACGCTTTGGCGACGCGGGTTCCGATACCCTCGGCCATATCGCCGAGGCCTGCGCGAAGGGCGAGGCGGATAACGGCCGCCAGGGCCCGCTTTATCTGCCGAATCTGACCAGACTGGGTCTGGCGAAAGCGCATGAAGGCGCGACCGGTTTTATCCCCGCAGGTATGGATGGCGAAGCGGAAATCACCGGCGCCTACGCCTGGGCGCATGAACTCTCTTCCGGTAAAGACACCCCGTCAGGCCACTGGGAAATCGCCGGTGTGCCGGTGCTGTTCGACTGGGGCTATTTCACCGACGAGAAAAACAGTTTCCCGCAGGAGCTGCTCGACAAACTGGTTGAGCGTGCGGATCTGCCAGGTTATCTCGGCAACTGCCACTCCTCCGGCACTGTGATTCTGGATGAGCTGGGCGAAGAACATATGAAAACCGGCAAGCCGATTTTCTACACCTCCGCCGACTCGGTTTTCCAGATTGCCTGCCATGAAGAGACCTTTGGCCTCGACAGGCTCTATAAGCTGTGCGAAATCGCCCGTGAAGAGCTGACCGAAGGCGGCTATAACATTGGCCGCGTCATCGCGCGTCCGTTTGTCGGCGACAAAGCGGGTAACTTCCAGCGCACCGGCAACCGCCACGACCTGGCGGTTGAACCGCCGTCACCTGTCGTGCTGAAAAAACTGGTGGACGAGAAGGGCGGCCAGGTGGTTTCCGTGGGTAAAATTGCGGACATTTACGCCAATATGGGCATCACCAAAAAGGTGAAAGCCACCGGCCTCGACGCATTGTTTGACGCCACCATCAAAGAGATGAAAGACGCTGGCGACAATACCATCGTCTTTACCAACTTTGTGGACTTTGACTCCTCCTGGGGCCACCGTCGCGACGTGGCGGGTTATGCGGGCGGCCTTGAGCTGTTCGACCGCCGTCTGCCGGAGCTGCTGGAACTGGTTGGCGAAGATGACATTATCATCTTTACCGCCGACCACGGCTGCGACCCGACCTGGAAAGGCACCGATCACACCCGCGAACACATTCCGGTACTGATCTACGGCCCGAAAGTGAAACCGGGCTCGCTCGGCCACCGTGAAACCTTCGCCGATATCGGTCAGACCGTCGCCAAATACTTTGGCCTCTCTGATATGGAATATGGCAAGGCGATGTTCTGATTTTACGGGGCGGATTATTCCGCCCTGCTTTTTGTTTTAAACGTTAAGGAAAATAAAAATGGCTACCCCACACATTAATGCAGAGATGGGCGATTTCGCTGACGTTGTGCTGATGCCGGGCGACCCGCTGCGCGCTAAGCACATTGCAGAAACCTTCCTTGAAGACGTGCGTGAAGTGAACAACGTGCGCGGCATGCTGGGCTTCACCGGCACCTACAAGGGCCGCAAAATCTCTGTGATGGGCCATGGCATGGGCATTCCGTCCTGCTCCATCTACACCAAAGAGCTGATAACCGATTTCGGCGTGAAAAAAATCATCCGCGTCGGTTCCTGCGGCGCGGTGCGTGCGGATGTGAAGCTGCGCGATGTCGTTATCGGCATGGGCGCCTGCACCGACTCCAAAGTTAACCGTCTGCGTTTCAAAGACCATGACTTCGCCGCGATTGCGGATTTCGGCATGGTGCGCAACGCGGTGGACGCGGCGAAAGCGCTGGGCGTGGAAGCGCGCGTCGGCAATATCTTCTCCGCAGACCTGTTCTACACGCCGGACCCGTCCATGTTCGACGTCATGGAAAAATACGGCATCCTCGGCGTAGAGATGGAAGCGGCGGGCATTTATGGCGTGGCGGCGGAGTTCGGCGCAAAAGCGCTGACTATCTGCACCGTTTCCGACCATATTCGTACCCATGAGCAGACTACGGCGGCAGAGCGTCAGACGACGTTCAACGACATGATCCACATCGCGCTGGAATCCGTACTGCTGGGCGATAAAGAGTAAGCGTGTATTTGACGTGAAAAGGGCGCTGCGGCGCCCTTTTTTGTGGGCGCGTGATAACGACTGGCGCACCGCTTACCTGCTCCTGGAGGTAAAAGCGTGGCTTGTTGCCTTGCAGGGTAACGCACTTGTCAGCGGTTTGCTCTTTCGCCCTTTTAAGGAGGAGGGGTAAAACCTAACGCACCACCTGCGCAATCCACTCTGCGACCTGGCGCAGCTCCGCTTCCTGCGCCGGGAAATCGCCAATCAGCGTTTCGCACTCCTGCTTAAGCGCTTCTGCCCGATAAACACAGCCCTGCAGACGGTTGGCCAGCGCCTCCAGCGGCGCGGGGTTAAGGCTGTCGGTAAACACCTGCGTGCGGGTGATGTGGCCTTTTTCGACATCGAAATGCAGCTCCACGCCGCCCCAGGTAAACCGCTCGTCAAGCAGATGGGTAAAGGCGGGCGCCTGACCGAAATTCCACTCCCAACTGCTCTGGCGAGCAAAAGTTTCCGTGAAGCCGGGCAAATCCGGCGCGGCGTCCGGCGAGATAACTTCTGCCTCCACCTGCTCGCCGTAGTAGTCAAAAAATGCCTGCGTTACCGCCTCGCAAACCTGCGCATGGGTGATGCCGGGAGAGAGATCGTTGAGGTTCGCCACGCGACCGCGCACCGAGGTGATGCCTTTAGCCTGCAGTTTTTTCTTATCCGGATTCAGGTAGTTGGCGAGACGGCTTAAGTCGGCGTTCAGCAGCAGCGTGCCGTGATGGAAACCGCGATCCATCGTCTCCCGGTAGGCGGAGCCGGAGATTTTGCGGTCGCCTTGCGCCGTCGCCACCACCAGATCGTTACGCCCCGAAGCGCTCGCCGGAATGCCAAGCGCCGCCAGCGCGTTAATCACAATCGCCGTGGAGACGCTTTTGTCATATTCCGGCTTGCCCGCCATGAAGGTGAAGCAGGTGTTGCCGAGGTCGTGGAAGACCGCGCCGCCGCCGCTGCTGCGTCGCGCCAGGCGCACGTTATCTTCTTCCATCCGTCGGGTGTTGCACTCTTTCCAGGGGTTCTGGGCGCGCCCGATAACCACCGTATCGGCATTGCGCCACAGAAACAGCACCCGCTGAGTCGCAGGCATCTGGCGGAAAATGCACTCCTCCACCGCCAGGTTGAACCAGGGGTCGTGAGAATCTGAAATCAGCAGACGCAAAGAAGACATAGCGATATCCATTCGTGAAGATGAAAAGCAAGATTATCACGCCCGCGCGGCGCGGGCGGTGCGAAAAAGGGCCTTTTACGACCCGCCGCGCGGCGGCGAATCGTTCTCGCCGGTCTCCTCTTCCGGGACCGATTTGCTGGCGGTAAGCAGAAAAGGAGACTGTTGCCAGCGAGTGCGCTTGCCCTGCAGCAGCGTTCGCGTCAGCACAATGCCAATCGCCAGCGCGAGCAGCATCATCAGACGCAGGATATTGGTGGTGTTATCCACCTGTTTGGCTTCGGTGGGCAGGGTATGGGTATCAAGCGTAATGCGCAAATAGCCAATCGGGCCGCTTTTATCCTGTACTGGCTGGACGATTTGTTCATTAAAGTAGCTGCCCGCCTTTTTGCCATCCAGCGCCAGGCGGTCACGCACCTCCACGCCTTCGCCGGCGCGGGCGATAAGTTCGCCCTCTTCATCATAGACGCCTGCATCCAGGATGCGGCTTCCCTCGGTAAGCTGGCGCAGCAGGGCGGTAATGCGTTTTTCGTCGGGGTTTTCCCCTTTCATTAGCGGCGCGAGGCTAAAACTCACCTGGCGGGCCAGCGTGCGCGCCAGCTCTTCAAGCTGAACGTTGCGCATCCGCTGGTGGCTCTGACTGAACCAGGAGGCTCCCTGCATTAAGGCCACCAGCAGGGCAAGACAGATAAGGACGATGACTGCGCGATGCAGCCGAAATTTTAGTTTTGCGCGGGTCATAATTTACCTGCTTAAAATGTGAATCTTAATGTTGCCAGAAGCGCTGCGGACAAGGTAGCCTCATGCGTTGTTTTGTCCCGACCTGATTATATTTACAGGAGCTTGAATGCCGAACAGTCTGACCTGGTGCGACCTGCCGAACGACGTATCCCACTGGCCCGGCTTGCCGCTTTCCTTAAGCGGCGACGAAGTGATGCCGCTCGATTATCATGCCGGCCGCAGCGGCTGGCTCCTGTATGGACGGGGTTTAAATAAGCAGTCGCTGACCCAATATCAACATAAACTGGGCGCGGCGATGGTTATCGTTACCGCCTGGTGCGTGGAAGATTATCAGGTGATCCGCCTGGCCGGTTCGCTGACGCCGCGCGCTACCCGCCTTGCGCACGAAGCCGGTTTCGACGTTGCGCCGCTCGGTAAAATTCCTCATTTAAAAACGCCAGGTCTGCTGGTGATGGACATGGACTCCACTGCCATCCAGATTGAATGTATCGACGAGATTGCAAAGCTTGCCGGCACGGGCGACCAGGTGGCGGAAGTGACCGAGCGCGCCATGCGCGGCGAACTGGATTTCACTGCCAGCCTGCGCAGCCGCGTCGGCACGCTGAAAGGGGCGGACGCCGATATCCTGCGTCAGGTGCGCGACGTGTTGCCGCTGATGCCGGGGCTGACGTCACTGGTGTTAAAGCTTGAGTCGCTCGGCTGGAAAGTGGCTATCGCTTCCGGCGGCTTCACCTTCTTCGCCGACTATTTACGCGAGAAGCTGCATCTGACCGCCGTGGTGGCGAATGAGCTGGAGATCCGCGACGGCAAGCTGACGGGCGAAGTTATCGGCCAGATAGTCGACGCGCAGTTTAAAGCGCAGACGCTTAAAGCGCTGGCGGAGCAGTATGAGATCCCGATGGCGCAGACGGTGGCGATTGGCGACGGCGCCAACGATCTGCCGATGATCCAGACGGCGGGGCTGGGCATCGCCTACCACGCCAAACCGAAAGTGAATGAAAAGACGGAAGTGACCATCCGTCACGCTGACCTGATGGGGGTGTTCTGCATTCTTTCAGGCAGCCTGAACCAGAAATAAAGAGGTAAAAGGTGGCGAAAGCTCCAAAACGCGCGTTTGTGTGTAATGAGTGTGGTGCGGACTATCCGCGCTGGCAGGGACAGTGCAGCGCCTGTCATGCCTGGAATACCATCACGGAAGTGCGTATCGCCGCCTCGCCGCAAGCGGCGCGCAATGAACGGCTGGCAGGCTATGCGGGCAGCGCGGGCTCGGCCAAAGTCCAGAAGCTCTCTGAAATTAGCCTGGAGGCGCTGCCGCGCTTCTCCACCGGCTTTAAAGAGTTCGACCGCGTGCTCGGCGGCGGCGTCGTGCCCGGCAGCGCCATTCTGATTGGCGGCAACCCCGGCGCGGGCAAATCAACGCTGCTGCTGCAAACGCTGTGCAAGCTCGCTGAGCAGATGAAAACGCTGTATGTGACTGGCGAAGAGTCGCTCCAGCAGGTGGCGATGCGCGCCCACCGTCTGGGCCTGCCGACCACCAACCTGAATATGCTTTCTGAGACGAGCATCGAAACCATCTGTCAGATTGCGGAAGAAGAGCAGCCGAAGCTGATGGTTATCGACTCCATTCAGGTGATGCACATGGCGGACATTCAGTCGTCGCCGGGCAGCGTTGCCCAGGTGCGCGAAACCGCAGCCTACCTGACGCGCTTTGCGAAAACGCGCGGCGTGGCGATTGTTATGGTCGGCCACGTTACCAAAGATGGTTCGCTGGCGGGTCCGAAAGTGCTGGAGCACTGTATCGACTGTTCAGTGCTGCTGGATGGCGACGCCGACTCCCGCTTTCGCACCCTGCGCAGCCATAAAAACCGCTTCGGCGCGGTGAACGAGCTTGGCGTATTCGCCATGACCGAGCAGGGGCTGCGCGAAGTGAGCAACCCTTCCGCCATCTTCTTAAGCCGCGGCGATGAAGTGACGTCCGGCAGCTCCGTGATGGTGGTGTGGGAAGGCACGCGTCCGCTGCTGGTTGAAATTCAGGCGCTGGTGGATCACTCAATGATGGGTAACCCGCGTCGTGTGGCGGTGGGGCTTGAGCAAAACCGTCTGGCTATCCTGCTTGCCGTGCTGCACCGCCACGGCGGCTTGCAGATGGCGGACCAGGATGTGTTCGTCAATGTGGTAGGCGGCGTAAAAGTCACCGAGACCAGCGCCGACCTGGCGTTGCTGCTGGCGATGGTATCAAGCCTGCGCGACCGTCCGCTGCCGCAGGACCTGGTGGTCTTCGGCGAAGTGGGGCTGGCGGGCGAAATTCGCCCGGTGCCGAGCGGCCAGGAGCGCATCTCCGAGGCGGCGAAGCACGGCTTTCGTCGCGCCATCGTGCCCGCGGCTAACGTGCCGAAAAAAGTGCCGGAAGGGATGAAAATCTTTGGTGTGAAAAAACTGTCGGATGCATTAGCCGTCTTTGACGACCTATAATCCATAAGCTCATGTTTTGGCGGGTGGCGCGTTGCGGACCCGCCTTACCGCGTTCTGTATATTCAGCCATTATTTTCCGGCACGACCATTCAGCAGGAGGCTCTTGTGTCATCATTCGACTATCTCAAAACCGCGATCCGTCAAAAGGGCTGCACCTTGCAGGAAGTCGCGGAAGCTTGCGGCATGACCAAGGGTTATTTAAGCCAGCTCCTGAACGCCAAAATTAAAAGCCCCAGCGCCCAGAAGCTTGAGGCGCTGCATCGCTTTCTCGGGCTGGAGTTTCCCCGCCTGCAAAAAAGCGTCGGGGTGGTTTTCGGTAAGTTTTACCCGCTGCATACCGGCCATATTTATCTTATCCAGCGCGCCTGTAGCCAGGTAGATGAGCTGCACATCATTATGGGGTTTGACGAAAAACGCGACCGTCAGCTGTTCGAAGAGAGCGCCATGTCGCAACAGCCCACCGTGCCTGACCGCCTGCGCTGGCTGTTGCAAACCTTCAAGTATCAAAAGAATATTCGCATTCACGCCTTTAACGAAGAGGACATGGAGCCGTATCCGCACGGCTGGGATGTCTGGAGCAACGGCATTAAGGCGTTCCTTGAAGAAAAGGGCATCCATCCCGATCGGGTTTACACTTCTGAAGAGGCCGATGCGCCGCAGTATCGCGAGCACCTTGGCATTGAGACGGTGCTTATCGACCCGAAACGCACGTTTATGAACATTAGCGGCGCGCAGATCCGCGAAAACCCGTTCCGCTACTGGGAATACATTCCTACCGAGGTAAAACCTTTCTTCGTGCGCACGGTGGCGATACTGGGCGGGGAATCGAGCGGCAAATCGACGCTGGTGAATAAGCTCGCCAATATTTTCAACACTACCAGCGCCTGGGAATATGGCCGCGATTACGTCTTTTCGCATCTGGGCGGCGACGAGATGGCGCTGCAATATTCCGATTACGATAAAATCGCCCTCGGCCATGCGCAGTATATTGATTTCGCAGTCAAATACGCCAACAAGGTGGCGTTTGTCGACACGGATTTCGTCACCACTCAGGCGTTCTGTAAGAAATACGAGGGGAAGGAGCATCCCTTTGTGCAGGCGCTGATAGACGAGTACCGCTTCGACCTGGTTATCCTGCTGGAAAACAACACTCCCTGGGTGGCCGATGGGTTAAGAAGCCTTGGCAGTTCGGTAGACCGTAAGGAATTCCAGACCATGCTGGTGTCGATGCTGGAAGCGAACAATGTCGATTTTGTGCATGTTGAAGAAGCGGATTATGACGCCCGTTTTCTGCGCTGCGTCGAACTGGTTAAGCAGCTCATGGGCGAGCAAGTATAGCGGCGCTTTACGCCGTCCGGCTTTCCCGGGGCGGGTAAGCGAAGCATCACCCGCCATCTGAAAATAGAGCCCGCCCTTTAAACAGGGCGGGCTTTTATTTCTCTGAGCCTTAAAACGCCACCACGACCTTGCCGCGCATATGGCCTTCCAGCACTTTCGCATGCGCTTCGGCGATGCTTTCCACGCTCAGCCCGTGCAGCGTTTCGCTCAGCGCGCTTTCCACCACACCCTCATCCACCAGCTTCGCGACGTTATCTAAAATCTCGCCCTGGCGCGCCATATCGGCGGTCTGGTACATGCTGCGGGTATACATAAATTCCCAGTGCAGCGCGGCGGATTTCGATTTCAGCGCATCCTGATTTAACGGATGTTTGTTCTCAACAATGGTACAGATATGGCCCTGCGGCGCGATCAACTGGCTTACCGCCTCCCAGTGGCCGTCAGTATCGTTGAGGATAAAGATATAATCGACGAACTTAATCTCATGTTTCGCCAGCTCGCCCGGCAGATCGTGATAGTTCACCACCAGATCGGCGCCGCGGTCGCGACACCACTGCGCGGAATCTTCGCGTGAGGCGGTGGCGATGATTTTCACTTTGCTGTTGTGGCGGGCAAAGGGAATGGCGAGCGAGCCCACGCCGCCTGCGCCGCCGATAATCAGCAGCGTTTTATCCTCTGCCGCGTCCTGAATGTTCAGGCGTTCAAACAACCCTTCCCAGGCTGTCAGTGCGGTTAAGGGGATAGATGCGGCAGCCGCCCAGTCCAGCGATCCTGGTTTATGCCCCACGATGCGGGCGTCAATCAGCTGATGCGTCGTATTGCTGCCGGGGCGCGTAATATCGCCTGCGTAATAGACTTCGTCGCCAGTTTTGAAGCCATTCACTTTGCTGCCCACGGCTTTCACAACGCCGCTGGCATCCCACCCCAGCACGCGCGGTTCCTGCAGGCCATTTTTTTGCAGACCGGCGTGAACCTTCGTATCCACCGGGTTGATGGACACCGCTTTTACCTCGACCAGCAGATCGTAATCGCCTGGCTGCGGCATCCCGGAGGTGATTTCAATAAAGCTTTTTGGATCCTGCGGGTTAACGGCAATGGATTTAACGGACATAAGGAACTCCTCATAGAGACGGTGAAGTACGTGACTTGATGAATGTAGACTACGCGCCGACGATGCGGGTGATAAGATGGACAATCCCGAACGAAGTGTTCATACAGGATGAACAATCATGTTTAAACAGCTGCAGGACATGGCCCTGTTCGCCCTGGTGGCGGAAACCGGCAGTTTTACCGCGGCGGCTGCCAAAGCGGGACTGCCTAAATCGAGCGTCAGCCAGCGCATCAGTCAGCTTGAAAGCCAGATAGGGCTGCGGCTGCTCAACCGAACCACCCGCAAGCTCAACCTGACTTTCGCGGGCGAGCACTATCTGGTGCATTGTCGTGAGATGCTGGCGGCAAGCGAACGGGCGGAACTGGCGGTGCAGCGCCTGCGCGATAACCCAAGCGGCAGGCTGCGCATCACTTGCCCAGCGGGAATTGGCGCTACGCTGCTGGCGCATATGAATGCGCAGTTTCAGGCCCGCTATCCTGATGTTTCGCTGGACGTGTGCGTTTCGGATGACGTGCTGGATCTGGTGGAAGAGGGGTTCGATGTGGCGTTACGGACCGGTAAGCCGCAGGACTCTTCGCTGGTGGGGCGGATGATTGGCCACTGCCCGCGCTATCTGCTCGCTTCGCCCGATTATCTGGCCCGCTACGCGCCGATTACCCACCCAAGCCAGTTGGTTGAACACCGCTGCATTGTGCATAAAGCCTGGTCGCAATGGCTGTTTCAGCGAGAAAATGAAGATTACCTCTGCCTGCTGAACCCCGCTCACCAGACCGATAACCTGCTTTATGCCCGCGGCAGCGCCATTGCCGGAGCGGGCATAACGTTACTCCCTGCTTTTTTACTGGAAGATAATCTTGAGAAGGGGCTGCTGGCGCCTGTACTGCCGCAGTGGCAGGTCGCGGGCAACGATCTCTGGCTTATCTACCCGGGGCGTAAGCTCAATTCGCCGGCATTAATGCGTTATATTGATTTTGTCCTGCGCTCCGATGAAGTAAGGCATTTTTATATGGAAATAAATAGTTAATTTTAATAGGGAGTTGAAAAAGGCAGATCCTGACAAATAAATACGCCATGGCTTGGTGTTTATATTTTTTTGCCAGGGTTATATTCTGCTTTGTTTATTATTAATCATTCAGATGAATAAGACTCTTCTTAGTTATTGCCTGAATAAAGGATTAGCGTTATCTTTTTGCCCGCATAGCGGGAATGAATATTGCCTGAATCAATATAATTCCATGAATTATATTTTTTATTTATGAGTGTTGCGCAACGCGGCATAACTTCTCAGGCGCAGTTTTACTTCTCTTAACGAAAAATCGGCTTAATTCATTGCCAGCAGGCGGCGGCGGATGCGTCATTGCCTGTGCGGTAGCCTGCGCGTTTCTTCTCAAATACGGATTATATTTATGATAAGAAAAGGATTTCACATTCAGAAATCAACAGTGATTGCGCTATTCTTGCGTGAGATTAAAACCCGTTTCGGTAAATACCGGCTCGGCTACTGTTGGGCATTGCTGGAGCCTGTCCTGCATTTGTTCGTACTATGGGTTGTTTTTGACTATGTGATGCAACGGGCAATGCCCGATATTTCTTTCCCCGTTTTCTTGCTTAACGGGCTCATTCCCTATTTCTTGTTCAGCAATATCGCTACGCGTTCCATTAATGCTTTTGAGGCAAACCAGGGGTTATTCAACTACCGCCCGGTAAAGCCTGTCGATACCATCATCGCACGCGCTGTTCTGGAAACATTTATTTATACTATGGTGTATTTTCTGTTAATGGCGTTGTTGCTGCTGAGCGGGGAAGCTATTGATAAAATTAATCTTATCGAGCTTTGCACCGTAGGGTTTCTGCTGATTGTCTTCTCTTTCGGTCTGGGGCTGATCGTCATGGTGGTGGGTAATACTTTTCCAGAAATGGAAAAATTTCTTCCTGTTATCATCAAGCCGCTATATTTCATCTCCTGCATTATGTTTCCGCTGAATTCGGTGCCTGAAGAGTATTGGGGCTGGCTTCTCTGGAACCCGCTGCTTCACGTGGTAGAGCTTGCCCGCGAGTCGCTGGCTATTAACTACCAGAGCGAGGGTGCAAGCCTCGCTTATCTCGCTTTTAGCACGCTGATTGTGCTGTTTGTTGGACTACTGCTTTACCGCAGCCGTGAAGAGGCGATGTTGACCTCATGATTAAAATTGAAAATCTCACCAAGTCTTATCGCGTGCCGAACGGCAGGCACTATGTATTTAAAGATCTCAACCTTGAACTGCCCGCCGGGAAAAGCGTGGCGCTGATTGGCCGCAATGGGGCAGGTAAATCCACTTTATTACGCATGATAGGCGGCATTGATAAGCCTGACTGTGGGCGCATTGTTTCCCAACGCTCAATCTCCTGGCCGGTGGGGCTTTCCGGCGGTTTTCAGGGAAGCCTGACAGGGCGGGAAAACGTAAAATTTGTGGCTCGCCTCTACGCCAGTAAAGCGGAGCTGAAAGAGAAGGTGGCTTTTGTCGAGGAGTTTGCTGAGCTGGGCAACTACTTTGATATGCCTATTAAGACCTATTCGTCCGGCATGCGTTCCCGACTCAGTTTTGGACTGAGCATGGCGTTTAAATTTGACTATTATCTGGTCGATGAAGTGACGTCGGTGGGGGATGCGAGGTTCCGGATGAAGTGTGATGCCGTCTTTAATGAGCGGCATCAGGAATCAAGCTTTATTATGGTGTCCCATAATCTCAATTCACTTAAGCAATATTGTGATATCGCCATTCTGCTTGGAAGGGATAACCTGGTGCAACTTTATGAGAGTATCGATGAAGCCCTGAATAAATATAAAGAACAAGAGCACCTATAGAACGAGGCTACGAGTTATTATGGATAGTAGTCTAAAGCTTAATGCATCATTTTATCGGAAAACCCTGAAGCTGTTGTCTTCTCCGGGACTGTTTTTTCGCGATTATTTTAATCGAAAATATCCTTTGGTATTGAATGAAATAAGATGCTCGATTGGAGAGGAAGCCATTCTTATTGAAAACGATCTGAATATAGAACGTAAAATTCAGGTCAATTTGCCAATAGATGTGGTATTCACGTGGGTAAATGATAAAGATCCAGTCTGGAAGGAAAGGTTCTATTATCATCAGCAACATCTGTATGAAGACGGTACGCAGTATAATTTTGACCCGGCTCGCTATAATAATAATAATGAAGTGATTTTTGCCATCAACAGCGTTATTACGTTTATGCCTTGGGTAAGGAAAGTTTTTATCGTCACCGATAATCAAGTTCCTGAAGCGCTTGAGGTTTCTGAAAAGGTAAAAGTTATCGATCACCGGGAAATTATTCCAGGCGAATTGTTGCCCACTTTCAATTCACATGTTATTGAGGCGCATTTACATAATATTCCGGGGCTGGCCGAACATTTTATCTATTTTAATGATGATGTTTTTGTTGCACGTCCGTTGCCCGCTAGTCATTTTTTTAAAGGGAATGGCCACGCTTCATTATTTTTAGCGGATAAAAGCCTCAGCGCGATGGCGCGCAAAGGGATAAGTACTCCCACTCTCTCTGCTTCATGCAAAGCGGTAGGGTTACTTACGGCTCGCTACGGGTTGGTCATTGATTCTCCTTTGGTCCATACCTATGTACCGCTACGTAAAAGCATGTTTACTCTCGCCTGGGAAGAATATAACGATGAGATCACCGCGTTTACCTCATCAAAATTCAGAACTAACAACGATCTTAATCTGGCGACCTTTTTAGTACCATGGCTGGCATACATTAAAGGATTGGCAACGCCGCAGCGGGATATTTGTCATTATTTTAATATTCGCTCGCCTGCTGCCAGAACACATTATGAAGCTTTGCTTAAAGCAAAAATGAACGGTAGTTCACCACACTCTTTTTGTGCCAACGACTTTTCTTCATCGAAGAATGCTTTGGCAAATTATCACGTTTTACTTGAGAAATTTTTAGATAGCTATTATGGAACTGGAAAAAAGAAATATGTTTAAAGGAAAGCTACGGAAGCTAATTAAAAAACCTGGGCTGTTTTTTAGTGATATGGCCGCCAACCAGCTGAGAAAGCTTGGTAAAGTCTACGTGAAGAAAGTAGAAGGCCATTATGAGTATACTGTCGTCTCTGCAGTCTATAACGTAGGCCGCTATTTGGATGATTTTTTTGCCAGTATTATCAGACAGAAACTGATTTTCAAAAAGCATATTCACCTGGTGATGGTAGATGACGGCTCAACTGATGATTCTGCTTTCATTATAAAGAAATGGCAAAAAAAGTACCCGGCTAATATTACGTATCTTTATCAAGAGAATGCTGGGCAGTCGTGCGCCAGAAATCTTGGCTTGCAGCACGTTAAAAGTGAATGGGTGACTTTTATTGATCCGGACGATTTTCTGGGACAGGATTATTTTTATAATGTTGACCGTTTTGTTTATAGTAATAGAAATCACGATATTAAACTGTTAGGCTGCAATATTATCTTTTATATTGAATCGAATGATATTTTTAAAGATGGTCATCCCTTAAGTTATCGTTTTAAAAAAGGGAATTACCTCATCCCTCTAAATGAGCTGGAAAAAGAAGTGCAGCTTTCTGCAAGTAGTGCCTTCTTTAAAAAAGATGATATTATAAATAATAATTTGTTATTTGATAGCCGCGTAAAGCCAAACTTTGAAGATGGACATTTTATTGCCAATTATCTTTTGAATTTGAATAACGGCTCTGTGGGTTTTTTGCGAGACAGTAAGTATTATTATCGTAAACGAGAGGATGGCTCTTCAACGCTGGATACCTCATGGACTAAGCCAGAACGTTTCCTTAATGTACCAGAATTCGGTTATCTAGATATGCTGCGAAAATTCAAGGAAGCTAAAGGGCATATTCCCGCTTATATTCAGAGGACCGTGCTATACGAAATGGTATGGTATATTAAGCATTTGGTAAATCATGGAGAGAAAACAGTTTTCCTAAGCAGTGACGCAACAAAAATATTTATTAATAATCTGAAGGAAATTTTCTCTTATCTTGATAAAAAAATAATTATGGACTTCGAGCTTGCTGGTGCGTGGTTTTTTCATAAAGCAGCTATGCTCTCTTTTTTCAAACAACAGCAGCCTGATTCCCAAATTGTTTACGTTGAAAGATACGATTCTTTCAAGCATATGGTACAGCTAAGATATTTTACTAACCCCGTAGGGCTCGAACAGATCTCATTGGATGGCAAGGATATTATCCCGGCTTACGCCAAAACTATTCGACATGACTTTATGGATGAAACATTGATTCTGGAGCGACGTTTATGGGTAGCGCTTGGCGATGCGCAAGAGATTAATATTAACGTTTCTCAGTTGCCTACGCGTCTATCATTAGGCGGAAAACAGAATAAGGAAGGCGTAAAGGTCGTTGATATCGTTCAGTACTTTTCTAGCCTTATACCACGCTATGAAATGAAAAAAGAGTATCATCAGGCATGGATCTTTATGGACAGAGATACTCAGGCGGATGATAATGCTGAACATCTTTATCGTTATGTGCGCGATAACTATCCTCAACAGAATATCTTTTTCGTCTTACAAAAATCGTCACATGACTGGCCTCGACTGGAGCAGGAAGGCTTTAAGCTACTGGAGTTTGGTTCTCAGGAACATAAGCTGGCGCTTGGATCCTGTAGCAAAGTGATTAGCTCTCACGCTAATCGCTACGTTACCAATTTGTTGGGTCCTAAAATGTTAGCCGGTAAACATTACATCTTTTTACAACATGGCGTTACTAAAGATGATATCTCTGGCTGGCTTAATAATAAGGAGGATATTAACTGTTTTGTCACTGCATCTCCCTATGAATACCACTCAATCCATGGAAATGGCAGTCGCTATTACTACACCAAAAAGGAAGTGGTGCTGACAGGCTTCCCGCGTCACGATAAATTGATTGTTAATGATAATAAAGAACGGTTGATAATTATTATGCCAACCTGGCGGCAGACTATTGTAGGGCCAGTAATTGGTGATGGGGAAGAGAGAGCGCTTAACCCATTCTTTATGCAAACGCAGTTCGCACAGTGTTGGTACAACATTTTACATTCCCCCTTGCTGCAAAAATATGCGGACAAATATGGTTTTAAAGTCGCATTCTTTCCTCATGCTAATATTCAGCCTTACTTGTCACAATTTAAGGTGCCCGATTACATAGAGATTATTACTCATGCGCAGGGTTCGATTCAGAACCTTTTCAAACGCGCCTCGCTAATGGTAACCGACTACTCATCAGTCGCTTTTGAGATGGCCGTACAAAACAAGCCGGTAATTTATTATCAGTTTGATGCAAAGGAGTGCTTTAGCGGCGCGCACATTTATTCGAAAGGCTATTTTGATTATCGCAAGCATGGCTTTGGCCCAGTAGTAGAGTCTGAAAAAGAACTTTTTAAAGAGCTCAACACGCTGTTGAAAAATAACGCGGTACCCTCCGCTAAAATTCTCAGGCGTATCAGCGATACGTTTCCTTTCCGCGATGGTCTTAACTGTGAACGTACTTATCAGGCTATTGCTTCGCTGGATAAGCCTTTACCCACTGGCTTCGCAGATGCGGAAATTTATCAGCAATATGCCATGCAGGCTGCAGAGGCCCGCCGCTGGGCGCTTGCAGAACAGCGTTGGCAAGCTTATCTGACGCTTGCGCTTACTCAGGAAGAAGAGGCGCAGGGTTATGCTGGCCTTACAGAAGCTCAGCGCAAACAAGGCAAACTTATCGATGCGCACAATTCAATCCATCGGTGGCAGGAACGATATCCGAAGCAATCTCATCCGATGTTATCTGCAAGCATGGCGCTGTTAGAAATGGCAGAACATCGCTGGCAGCAGGCCGCGTTTTACTGGCAAGAGGCAGGTCAGGCGCACATCGATAATACCCGTTATTGTTATAGCCTTTATCGTAGCGGCCAGATTTCCGTACTGGAAGCGTTGTGTAAAAAATCTCAGCCGGTAACGGGTTTTAGCTACGCTCGCTTTTGTTTGCTCCTCGCTAAGAAAAAATGGCAAGAAGGGGTTGCGTATGTTGAGGAACAGGCTGTTAATGTCACTTCGCAAGAGAGTCTGGATAATAAGCTTTTAATAACGCTTTCCTACTGCTACCAGCAAATGAATAAGCTAAACGATGCGCATCGTTTTTTGGCAACTTATGAACAGTATATTGAAAACGATCCTCAGTGCCGTTTAAAAATAGCCCGGCTGGCTTTTTTGCGGCAGAACTGGGAAAAAATCATTACACAATTAAATAAGGCCTGTTCCGATGTTGCTCACCTTCCAGATGAGCATGTTTATTACTATTTCATGGCGCTTCTTCGTACAGGGAAATATGGCGACCTTTATAATTATTATCAAAGATTGAATGCTGACATAAAAAACACTGCCAGCTTAGTGAAACTTTATGCTCAAGCCTGCCTTGCACTAAATAAGGTAACGGAAGTGTTTACGCTATTTGAAAAAATAGATAAACCAGATGATGAACTTTATCTTATTTATGCCAGCGCACTTAAGGATGCTGGCCGTTTTAATCAGGCGCTGGCAGTTGTTCGTCACAAGATTAGCCGATACACAAAAAAAGCTTGGATGTTAAGATGCGAGCTGGCCCAGCTAAGCGAACACTGGGATGAAGCCTACAATTGTTGGCTAAGTTTATTACGTCACTATCCACAAAATCTCCCAGAAAATGCCGCTGAAACATTGCAGAGCTTAAAATTATTAAGCGAGCTTTCAGTGAAGCAATCCGTTGAATAAAAATAATGTTATTGCCAAAAACAGGCGCTAATTTGCGTCTGTTTTTTTGAGGAGTTGATATGGTGGAACAAAAAGAAGTAATAAATGGAGTTCAGATTAAGTATAAATATAAACAAAGAAAATATGACGCGCGGCATATAATATTTATTTTTTGTGGGTTCGGCAGTGCCAGTATGTTTACTTATGATTTTGAAAATGCTTTACAGGATTGCCCGGCTCATGTTGTATGGATTAAAGATGATTTTAATGATTGCTGTGCTTATTATCTTTGTCAGAATATGGATTACAGCATTGAACAAGCCGTTATTACTTTTATCGAAAATATGTTGACGCGTTATGATCTGGATCGTTCGTGTTGTACGCTGGCTGGATTTTCTAAAGGCGGCAGTGCGGCATTGTATTATGGCCTTAAATACCATTTCATAAATATTATTTCAACTGTGCCGCAATTTCATATTGGTAGTTTTGCCAATCGGGAGTGGCCCCATGTTTTAAAGCATATGACTGGTACAGCAAATAAAAAATCCATTACTCTGCTGGATACATTATTGCCGCAACTATTACTTAACGATACTTTTTTAGAGAAGAATATCTATTTGTTGACGTCTGAGGCAGACTATCAATATGAAGGAGAGATAAAGCCTTATATCGATACTTTCAGGAAATATCATAATTTTAATATTTTTATGGCTACGTCTCAGCTGATAAGGGAACATAATCAAGTAACCTCTTATCATGTACCGCTACTGCTAGGGATTTTTTATTCCCTTTCCCAAGGGGCTGTCCCTCGCTATGGTGATTGTAAGCTTATTGCGGACAACACTTTATTTTCACGCCCGGTAAAGCCGCAGCCTGTCGCTCTTTTAAAGAGGATCGCTGTTACGGGTACGCTAATTTTTCCTGAAGGAATAGCCGTACTTAAGGGAGTAAGTTGTGGCGAATACCAGGATATACAAGTTGATCTGGTATTTAAAAATGAAGAGTTTGAAGAAGTGTTCCGAATAGCCAAAGCCCATCGTTCTATTCTGAGCAGACAGTTATACGCAGGAGGCTTCGTCAATTATGATAAAGGTTGGTTTTGTACGCCAAAATATCAAGGACTTAATTTACAAGGTCTTCCTGTGGGTCGTTATATTATCCTTTTGGATATTACCTGCCAGGAACACTATGCCCGTAAAGCATTAGAGGTCGATGCAGGCGCAGATAACAAATTACTTGCTTCAAGTGAATCTGTTGACGTGTACAGTCAAAATGGCCATGTCTATTTATGGAAGAAAAGTTAATAAGGCCAACGCGACTTGCTATAAAACACCGCATTTATCTGTGTGCTCGTTTTCAAATAAGCGTGAAACTTGCTAAACAGTTCGCCGTCGGGTTTGAAGTCTGACGTCCAGAACGCGTCCAGGTGCCCCTGAAAGGTTAAGCCGTCTATGTCATACATTGCGCGGCCCATGACCTTCAGGGGTTTTTTATGTACCAACGCAGAAATACCTGCGGTGCTGTTGATCGTCACTACGGCTCTGGCATGATGCAATAACTGCGGCATCGGTAGGTCGTGTACGTAAATTACCTTATCACTAACGCCGTAAATATCACTGAGCCGTTTAATTAACGGGCCATACATGCGGTGTCCACGATCCATCGGGTGATGCTTGATAACAAGGTGTTCGCGCAGCGGCGCGTTTTTGGCAAAAGAAGCGATAACCTCTTCAATATACTCCCTTACATCGCCATAGTTACTGTGGTGGCTTATCTGGCTGTCGTTATAAACCTGCAGAATCGCCAGGTAATAATGCTGACTAAGCTCGTTACTCATCCTCTTCAACACTTCCCTTTCCAGCAGCCTGTACCACTGTTTTCGCCAGCCGGCACGCCACCAGCAACGCGCTTCATACCAGGGAGAAAAACATTTGTGGTGCCGGTAATGAGGAAAATCATCGCGATGATAGCAGCCCATCAGATAATAAACGGCCGCATGCCAGCAACGCAGGAAAGCGGAGGCTTTGATCTCTTTGGCCTGCAAGGCGGGAAGATCGCTTAGATTGTGATAAAACATTGCATCCCGCGGTAATGAAGACCAGGCGTTAACGCCATTTTCTTCAAGCGTGATGTAATGTGGCCTCAGATAGCCCTCTTCAAACACCAAAAAACGCACCCCCCTTGCCTGCGACCACTGCCTGGCGGCCTGGTGCAGCGGGCGGCAATCGCCAAAGCAAATCACTGTATCAAAACGATATCCCTGCCAGGTTTCTTCCAGCCATTGCGGAAACTCTGCCGCTGTCTTTCGCCAGGCGTAAGCTTTTACTTTGCGGCAATAAAATTTATCGCCGCCGTTGAAAACTACGTTTACGGCTGTGCGTCCCTGCATTTCCAGCCACTGGGTAAGTTCGCTGAAAAAAGGCCCCATGGGTCCCTGTAGCAGTAAATAACGTTGTCCTGCAAGCAGGGTTTTCATGGCGTTGCTGTTCATGCTGGCGTTCCGTTGTTAGCGATGCTTTAGTGAGGTCAGAGCCAGCAGTTCGCGCAGCAGGCGCAGGTAACGAGCGAGCGGCACCTGTGAAGGGCGCGCCCTGGCTGTAGCGCAAATCAGATAATCCACCGCGTCCTCAACGGCGATAACTTTTTTGCTGATGGGGTGGATATAGGTGGGGTAGGCGATTAGCGCCTGGTAAACCAGCGCATCGAGCGTGAGCATTCGGGTGCGCCTGGGAGCGCTAAAAGCATCGGTGGTCAGCCCCCATCCGGCATAGAAAGGCAAACCGTAACAAAACACGCTTTTGCCGTGCAGCAGACCTTCAAAACCACAAAGAGACGTCATGGTATGGATTTCATTCGCCTGCCGGATGCAGTCGATAGTGTCCGCCTTTTCGGCGATGACATCCGCCCAGCGCAACGCTTCTCGCGGCGTGATAAGTCCGGGGCGATGACCGAAACAAACATCCGGGTGCGGTTTATAAACGATGAACGCATCAGGACGAGCCTGACGCACGGCGCGTAGCAGCGCCAGGTTAGTGGCGATACCCGGCGCGCCGGTTTGCAGAGAAGCGTCGTCTTCAACCTGGCCCGGCACCAGAACGACTGATTCTCTTTTTGCGTATTCAGGCAGCCGCCACGGCTCGCCGAAATTGTATTTACACAGGCGCGCCTGGGTAAGACGCAGGCGCAGGCGTTGCGCCCGTTCAGCTTCGGCCCGGGTAAGCTCGCTGTGTTGCAGCAGCGTCTCCAGGTCGCTTGGCCGGGTGGCGTCGTAGTAAATGCCTTGTTTATCCAGCACCAGCGAAAGCGGCGCGTGGAGTTCGCTGCCAAGGCCGACCGAGCGCAGAAAACCATCTTCCATACGCCAAACAGGCAGTCGCCGAGTTCTGGCCGCGCTTTCCCATCGTTGCTCGCCTTTCGTGCCCCAGACCACGCAGGCGGTCGTTTGCGGCCTGGCTTTGGTAAAACTCAGCCCGGAAAAAGGCGTTTTTAAAAAAGGCGCTAGAATCGCCCGTTTCCAAAGGGTTAAGCCGGGCGCCCACAGTTCGCCAGCGCGCGTTGCGCAAAACTGTCGCTGACGTTGCAGATAATCAATGACGTCAAACAATGTACCGGGGCGGCCCGTAAGCGGATGGATGTAACGGCTGTAACGTAAGTAGGCGGCTACGAAAAGATGCTCCAGCGGCGCAGGCTGTCGGCGAGCGGCGAGTGTGGCGGCCTGCGGATGGCGGTCGTCCGTTAGGCCCCAACCCGCGTACCAGGGTTGTCCAAAGCAAACTACAGGCTTACCGGCAAGCAAAGCCTCAAAACCATAGTGCGAAGTCACAACATATACGCGCTGCACATGGCGAAGCAGCGAAAGCGGCGCGACCTCTTCGGCAATAATGCGTACCCGCGGGTGCGCCTCGAGCCCTGTCAGATAGCCTGTTTTTTTACCGCACAGAACATCCGGATGTATTTTTACCCAAACCTTCGACTGCGGGTTTTCCGCCAGCGCAGCCTCCAGCATCCGCCTGAAAGAAAGCGCATCAGCGTTGCCGTAGCGTACGGCCATGTCGTTGCGAGTCTGATCGACTACCAGCACCGCTTCTTCGATATTTTCGGCACGAAAGGCAGGCGCGTGGTTATATTTCGAAAGCTGATGCTCGAGGATAAGGCTGATAGCTTGCTTCGCCTCGGCGATGCGCAACTGGTTGCCCGTATTATCCTGAACTAAGCGCTCAAGCGTGGAAGGACGGCGAGCGTCGTAATAAATTCCCTCTTCATCCATAACCAGCGCGAGCGGCGCTTCCCCTGTAACTCCAGGGCGCAGCGAGCGAATAAACCCATCTTCAAGACGAATGACAGGCAGGTTGGCAAGACGACTTTTTTTCACAGCCCGTGCTGTGCCCGGTCGATAACCCCATACCGCGATGGCATGAATATCTTCGGGTAAATGCCTGTGTAAACAGAGTTTCCGACATGCCGTAAGAAGGAAACTGTCGAGATGGGGGATGCGCCAAATCCCCCTCGAGTAAATGCCTGTCGCCATAAAAGTATCTGATTACAACGTCAAAATAACTTTAGCGGCAACGGCTAACTGATAAAGAATGGTGGAAATACCGCGAGAAACTTCGAGGTTTTTAGTCTCGTATTTCGGCAGTACCATCAGTTCATCGCCAGGCTGCATATCATCTACATCATCAGCGTCCAGCGCTGCGCCATTCTGGCGGATCACAATGACTTTGGCATTACCCGACTTCTGCGTCATGCCGCCGCATTTATCGATATAATCCTGTGGATCCAGGCCCTTCTGCCAGCTAATGGCGTTCGGAAAGAGCACCTCGCCATGCACCATCACCAGTGACGTTTTCTCGGGAATCGTTATCACATCGCCATCTTCCAGCAGTACCTGGTCGAGGTTGCTTTCGTTAAGAACAACTTCGCCTTTGGGCACCACCGTGCGCGCTTTAGCGACAAAGCGGCTGACAAGCTGCGCTTCCTGCATGCGCAGACGCGCCTCTTCCTGCGTAGAGGACTGGGCGGAGAGTGAGGCTTGCTCTAGTTTCTGCAAGGCGATATCCAGCATCTCTTTCTGCCGTATGGCGACCGATTTACGGTAAAGCTGGATGGCGCCAAGTTGCGACATCGCGTTCGGGCGGATCTTTGTCAGCACCTGACGCATAGAGGCGCCATAAGGCAACACCATGGCATGCTCGCCGGAGTGCGCCCCTTCGATCCTCACCTGAATCGTCCCCGCATAACGGTCGGAGCTTAGCACCATTCTGTCACCGTCATGCAACGTCCGCCCTGCCGCGCTGCTGATAGGGAAATACTCGCTCTGCTTCATCGCGCCTTGCTGGCGAATCAGGGTAACGTGCGTAGCGCCGGGTTTCGGCCGCGCCCATTTCAACGCCTCAGTAACCGGAATGGCGCCATCTTCAAACTCAAAGTCATAGCCGTTAAAGACGTCCCCTTCAACGCTGAAAGTATGCTGGCGCGGACCGACTACGATGGTGTCGCCCTCGGAAAATTGAGAAAGACCAAGGCTGCCGTTGAGCAGGAAATCATACAGGTTGACGTGCGAACGTACCTTCTGGCCGCGCTTGACGGTGATATCTACATAGCTGCCGCGCTCACTGTCCACGCCGCCTGCTTTATTCAGGTACGAAAGCAGGGAATCGGAAGCGACGCCGCCGTACAGCCCCGGGGTACGAACATAGCCTGTGACGAACACCTTCACCGGCTGCGCCTGCAGGAGCGACGCGTAGACATTAACGTTCGCCTGATAGACTTCTTTTACCCGGTTAGTCACCAGCGTATTGAGCTGGCCGTTAGTGATGCCGGCGACCTTCAGCGGCCCCACATTAGGCAGGAATATATTGCCTTTCGGATCGACGGTCAGCGTGCCGTCGTAAACGAACGCGCCCCACAGACGCACTTGCACGGTGTCGCCAAGGCCAATGATGTAGTTAGGGTTGAAACCGATGCCCGCTCCGCTGTCCGCGCCAGGCGCCGTAAAAAGCTGTGCGCCGAACATACGGCTCAAAGGCGCGGGCGCTATTGGAGCAGGGGTATTATCAAACCCTTCGGTATTGGTCGGGGCAGTCGGTGCGACCAGGGGCGCCGGGAAGGACGCAGCACCAGTCAGGGCTGGATCTGCCGTGAGATCGACTGCGTTGACGCTGGTAGCCGTCAGCAGCAGGAAAAGCGTCCCGGTTTTACGTAATTTCATAACTATCTCTGAAAAATTCAGTTTCTGTGATCGTCCACAATGGACAGTAAAAGCTTGAGGGTGCCGTAAAGCAGGCCGCAGACGAAAAGCCAGCTTGCCAGCAGCCAGGGCACATCCGGAAAGCGAGGCTGCTGGGGCAGTTGCGGCGAGCTGATAACCGAAAGGCTTTTTAACTTGCGCGCGGCTTCAACGCGGGTTTTTTCAATGGCCGTCAGCGCAAGGCGATAAAGGTCGGTATCAAAGGCGACTTTAGATTTCAGTTCGTCGAAATCCGCCGCCATACGGTTGAGTTTGTCGCCTTCCGGCGCGGTAATGTTGCGCTGCTCTTTTGCAATCTGCGCCTCGACAGACGCAAGCGCGTTTTTAGCGGTAACGACCTGCGGGGCATCTTCACGCAGATAGGTGAGCAGGTTGCGCAGTTCGGTTTCGAGCTTAATTTTCTGCTCGGTCAGATTGTTTACCAGCGTATTGGCCGCCAGCGCCGTCGCCTGCGGGTCCAGCACGTTCTTGCTGTTCTGGTAAGCGAGCAGGGCGCCTTTGCTTCGGTTCAGCCGCTCGCCCGCCCGGGCCAGCTCCTCTTCCGAGAAACGCTGCTGATCGCGCGCGATGCGATGCGAAAGCTCGTTGATAAAGCGCTCCGCCTCTTTTAGCGCCGCCTGGTTGAAGCGCAGGGCGAACTCGGGTGTAAACCCCTGGGTTTGAATGGTCAACAGGCCATTTTTGTTATTAAAATTAATGGTGATGCGGTGGCGGTAGTAATCAAGAAACTCCTCCGCCGTGGCATTCCGTGAAAGATGATAGAAAAGATCTAAGCCGCTTTCGCCAAAGGCTTTTTTAAAGTCGAGCTGCTTATCGAGAATGGACAGCATATCCGGCGAATGCAGATATTCTTTCAGATAGAGCGCATCTTCAGCGGAGCTGGGATTCGATGCGCCCATCAGCAAACCGATATTTAAGCTGGCGTTATCGATATCGCTAGCCCGCTTAATGGCGACCTGGGATTCGCTTAAGTACCGCGGTTGGCTGAAAATTATTAAGTAAAGCAACAGCAAAGCCATGGGGATTAAAATAATTACCCGGCCCGTATAGTGTTGCAAAACAGCAAATATTGCCGATAAGCCTTTTTTAAAAAGCCCGGCTAATGAAGCGGTCAATTTTTTAATGCGCATACGACTGTTGTGACTCGATTGCGGTAATGTCGAGAGGTGCTCTGCTATTAGCACACCAGTAACGTATAAATGGGTGTGCTAACCGGTCAAATTTGGAACACCATCGGCCTTGATGAACGCTACTGGCAGCACGTTTTAACAACGCCCTGAAGCGGCTATCCCTGTTTTGTTCCTGTTATGGCTAAGGCTTATCACGAAGTGGCAATAGCGCGCTTCTGACCCAGCGAGGAAGTAAGAAAAAACTATAATGGCTCGTCTGTTTTTAGTCGAGAGAACAGATCGTACAGAAAGGACAGGCGTATAATATAAGTGTGTTATTTTAGAAAAATATAAAACAAAGATGTTTAATAGGTGGGGAAATAATTGAATGCTGCTTTCTTTAATTGAAATTAAATTAACTAATTATTAAAAATAAATATCCAGATAAAATAAAACAGATGAAAAAATGGCCTTCGCAGGGAAGGCCATTGCGCTTTATTTCGCGATACGTTTGTACTTAATACGCTTCGGCTCCAGCGCTTCCGCGCCCAGCGTGCGTTTTTTGTACTCTTCGTATTCGGTGAAGTTACCTTCGAAGAATTCCACTTTACCTTCATCCTGGTAATCCAGAATATGGGTGGCGATACGGTCAAGGAACCAGCGGTCATGCGAGATAACCATCGCGCAGCCCGGGAACTCCAGCAGGGCGTTTTCCAGCGCGCGCAGGGTTTCGATATCCAGGTCGTTGGTCGGTTCATCAAGCAGCAGCATGTTGCCGCCAACCTGCAGCAGCTTCGCCAGGTGCAGACGACCGCGCTCACCGCCGGAAAGCTCGCCAACGCGTTTACCCTGGTCTACGCCTTTGAAGTTAAAGCGACCGACGTAAGCGCGGCTCGGCATCTCGGTATTGCCGATCTTCATGATATCCAGCCCGCCGGAAACCTCTTCCCAGACGGTTTTGCTGTTGTCCATCGCGTCACGGAACTGATCAACGGAGGCGAGCTTCACGGTTTCGCCAAGGGTAATGGTACCGCTGTCAGGCTGTTCCTGCCCGGACATCATACGGAACAGCGTGGATTTACCCGCGCCGTTCGGACCGATGATGCCGACAATCGCGCCTTTCGGTACGGAGAAGCTCAGGTCGTCAATCAGCACGCGGTCGCCGTAAGATTTTCGCAGGTTGCTAACTTCAACCACTTTATCGCCCAGACGCGGTCCCGGCGGAATAAAGAGCTCGTTGGTCTCGTTACGTTTCTGGTATTCGACGTTGTTAAGCTCTTCAAAGCGGGCCAGACGCGCTTTGCCTTTAGACTGACGGCCTTTGGCGCCCTGACGCACCCACTCCAGCTCTTTCTCAATGGATTTACGGCGAGCCGCTTCCTGAGACGCTTCCTGCGCCAGACGCTGATCTTTCTGCTCAAGCCAGGAGGAGTAGTTGCCTTCCCACGGAATGCCTTCGCCGCGGTCAAGCTCAAGGATCCAGCCTGCTACGTTGTCGAGGAAGTAGCGGTCGTGGGTGATAGCCACCACGGTGCCTTCGAAATCATGCAGGAAGCGCTCCAGCCAGGCGACGGATTCGGCGTCCAGGTGGTTGGTCGGTTCGTCGAGCAGCAGCATGTCCGGCTTTTCCAGCAGCAAGCGGCAGAGCGCGACGCGGCGGCGTTCGCCACCGGAGAGATTGCCTACCTTCGCGTCCCAGTCCGGCAGGCGCAGCGCGTCTGCGGCGCGCTCCAGCTGCATGTTCAGATTGTGGCCGTCGTGAGCCTGGATGATCTCTTCCAGTTTGCCCTGTTCGGCGGCGAGCTTGTCGAAATCCGCATCCGGGTCCGCATACAGCGCATAAACTTCATCCAGACGCTTAAGCGCGTTCACCACTTCGGAAACGGCTTCTTCGATAGATTCGCGAACGGTATGTTCGGTATTGAGCTGCGGCTCCTGCGGCAGGTAGCCAATCTTGATGCCAGGCTGCGGACGCGCTTCGCCTTCGATATCTTTATCGATGCCAGCCATAATGCGCAGCAGGGTAGATTTACCGGCGCCGTTTAAGCCCAGCACGCCGATTTTAGCGCCCGGGAAAAAGCTCAGAGAGATATTCTTCAGAATATGTCGCTTCGGCGGAACCACTTTGCCGACGCGATGCATGGTATAAACGAATTGAGCCACGTTGCGACTTCGCCTCTTTTATCGTGATAAAGGTGTTTCCCAACTGCGGAGTGTAGCCTTTTTCCGTCGCTAATCCCAGCCAACAAGGCGTGCGCAAGCGCCCGGCGTGCAGGAGCGTGAGATGGGTAAAAAAGTGTCTGTAACGTGGCGCAACCGCACCACCCTGGTTAGCATGAAGTAATCGCCTTATCAAAGCGGCAAGATGCTGCGATGCCATTTCACTGTGAGGAGTTGTTGTGGGGAAAGCCAAACAGGTTGCCTGGCGGCTGTTAACGGCAGGGATGTGCCTGCTTTCGCTAAGCCAGGCTGCACGCGCTGATTCGCTGGATGAACAGCGCAGCCGTTATGCGCAAATCAAACAAGCATGGGATAACCGACAGATGGATGTGGTGCAGCAGTTGATGCCCACGCTGCAGAATTATCCTCTCTATCCTTATTTGCAATATCGCCAGCTCAGCGATGATTTAATGAATCAGCCTTCGCTGACTGTTAGCCAGTTTATTCAGGCTAACCCGACGCTGCCGCCTTCGCGCACGCTGAAATCGCGTTTTGTGAATGAGCTGGCGCGACGTGAAGACTGGCGTGGGTTACTTGCCTTCAGCCCTGAGCCGCCTGGCAGCACCGAGGCTCAATGCAACTACTACTACGCGAAATGGAACACCGGCGATGCGCAATCCGCCTGGGAAGGGGCGAAAACCCTCTGGCTGACCGGTAAAAATCTGCCGGACGCCTGCGACCGCCTCTTCTCTGTATGGCGCAGTTCCGGAACCCAGGATCCGCTCGCTTATCTGGAGCGTATCCGGCTGGCGATGAAAGCAGGCAATACCCGCCTGGTGAATACGCTGGCGAACCAGCTGCCCGCCGATTACCAGACTGTCTCCAGCGCGCTGGTGAGCCTCGCCAACGATCCCAACAGCGTGATGACTTTCGCTCGCAGCGTCGGCGCTACCGATTTTACGCGCCAGATGGCGGCCGTGGCGTTCGCAAGCGTGGCGCGTCAGGATGCGGAAAACGCGAGGCTGATGATCCCTTCGCTTGCGCAGGCGCAACAGCTTAACGAGGATCAAACTCAGGAACTAAAAGAGATTGTGGCGTGGCGCCTGATGGGCAACGACATCACCAGTGAACAGGCGCGCTGGCGCGACGATGTGATTATGCGTTCGCAATCCACTTCGCTTATCGAACGCCGCATTCGTATCGCGCTTGGCGCAGGCGATCGCAACGGGCTAAACACCTGGCTTGCGCGTTTGCCGATGGAGGCGAAAGAGAAAGACGAATGGCGCTACTGGCAGGCGGATCTATTGCTGGAGCGCGGACGTGACGACGAGGCGAAAACCATCCTGCATTCGCTGATGCAGCAGCGTGGTTTCTACCCGATGGCGGCGGCCCAGCGGCTGAATGAAGATTATCCGTTGCGCGTCGATAAAGCGCCTGCGGTTAACGCCGCGCTCTTTCAGGGACCGGAAATGGCCCGCGTGCGCGAGCTGATGTACTGGAACATGGATAACACGGCGCGCAGCGAATGGGCGAACCTGATTACCAGCCGTCCGAAGCAGGAGCAGGCGGCGCTGGCGCGTTACGCTTTTGATCAGCGCTGGTGGGACCTCAGCGTGCAGGCGACCATAGCCGGTAAACTTTGGGATCAACTGGAAGAGCGTTTCCCGCTGGCGTACAAAGATCTGTTCGCCCGCTACGTCAGCGATAAAGCGGTTACGGCAAGCTACGCTATGGCGATAGCGCGCCAGGAGAGCGCCTGGAACCCGAAAGTCCGCTCGCCAGTGGGCGCGTCGGGGCTGATGCAAATCATGCCCGGCACCGCAACCCATACGGTGAAGATGTTTAATATTCCCGGCTATAGCAACGTAGGCCAGCTGCTGGAACCGGAAACCAATATCAACATCGGCACCAGCTACCTGCAGTATGTTTATCAGCAGTTCGGCAACAACCGCATTCTGACTTCAGCGGGTTATAACGCGGGTCCCGGGCGGGTGCGCACCTGGCTTGGCAACAGCGCGGCGCGCATTGACGCGGTGGCCTTTGTTGAAAGCATTCCGTTCTCGGAAACGCGCGGCTACGTGAAAAATGTGCTGGCTTACGACGCCTATTATCGCTATTTCATGGGCGATAAACCGGTGCTGATGACCGACGCGGAATGGCAGCGCCGTTACTGATCCTCTCCGCTTTGTGCTATGCTGCCGTACTAGTTAAAGAGTATGGCAGCTTATCATGACCCAGCATTCTACCTATTCCGCGGCGCATGCCGAACAGAGTAACCAGGAGTGGCTTCGCTTCGTCGAGTTGCTGAAACAGTCGTTCGATGAACAACTGCATCTTCCTCTGTTAACGCTTTTACTCACGCCAGATGAACGCGCTGCGCTCGGCACGCGGGTGCGGATTATCGAAGAGTTGCTGCGCGGCGAAATGAGCCAGCGCGAGTTGAAAAACGAGCTCGGGGCGGGCATCGCCACGATTACGCGCGGCTCCAACAGCCTGAAGGCCGCCCCGCCGGAGCTGCGCGCGTGGCTTGAGCAGGAACTGCTGAATCATCAGCGGTAAATCGCGTTATGGAAAGGGCTTAACGCGAGGATCACCGCCTGATGATAAACGCTACTGCGGGTGAGCTTGCCCCCGGTGAAAACGCCGATTGCCCCTTCTTTGCGTCCCACTTCGTCAATGCCGGTCCAGGCAGACATTACCGGTCCCAGGGCTTCGCCCGCCCGCACTTTTTCCAGAATCACCTCAGGCAGCGGCAGCGTGGCGGAACGCGCTTCGCCGCGTTGTTGAGCATTTTCAATCACGACCCAGCTGAAGGTGCTGTCATCGTCGATGCCCGCTTCGATGGCGACCCAGAAATCGGCCTGCGGGTGCGCTTGACGGGCATTGATGACGCGCTGACGCGCGCCGGTGCGTGTCTCATGGCTGCCGAAGGGCTGTTCCGGAACGCCGCTCTCGACGTCCACAGAGGCGATATGGCAGGATGCCTCACCGAAAATCTCGCTAAACGCTCGCAGAATAGCCTGAATTTTGGCTGGGTTAGTGGTGGCGCAGACAACTTCGTACATAATCAACTAACACTCTGACGACTAAATTTCGAAGCAGTATAACGGATAAAAAGCATGTTACAGGTATACCTTGTTCGCCACGGTGAAACGCAGTGGAATGCCGAACGCCGTATTCAAGGGCAGTCTGACAGTCAACTTACCGATAAAGGCGAGCGCCAGGCGTGGCAAGTGGGAGAGCGGGCAAAAACGCTCGGCATTACCCATATTATCGCAAGCGATCTGGGCCGCACGCGGCGCACCGCTGAAATTATCGCTAAGGCGTGCGGCTGCGATGTGCAACTCGACTCGCGTCTGCGCGAACTCGATATGGGCGTACTGGAAAGACGCCATATTGAGTCGCTGACTGAAGAAGAAGAGAGCTGGCGCCGGCAGCTTGTCAACGGTACGCCGGATGGACGTATTCCGGATGGCGAGTCGATGCAGGAGATGAGTGAAAGGATGCATGCGGCGCTGAACGCCTGTCTGGATCTGCCGCCGGGAAGCCGTCCGCTGCTGGTCAGCCACGGCATGGCGCTCGGCTGTCTGGTCAGCACCATTCTGGGGCTGCCCGCGTATGCGGAGCGCCGGTTGCGTCTGCGCAACTGTTCAATTTCTCGCGTGGATTATCAGCAAAGCCCGTGGCTGGCTTCCGGTTGGGTGGTGGAAACGGCAGGAGACGTCTCGCATCTGGACGCTCCCGCACTGGATGAGCTTCAGCGTTAACGGCGCAGCGGAATCAGATATTCACAGCGTAAATGGACGGGGCGCTGGTTTGTGCGCGTTTCGCTCGCCGGAAAGTAACGCTCGATATCCAGACCTTTACGGCGCGTGAGGCCCAGCGCGGGCATGCAGGTGCCGTAAACGGTCAGGATAAATTCCTGTAGCCCGGTGCCTGGCCCTTCGTAAGTAAACTGGACGTAATCGCCCCCTTCAAGCGTGACCGGGTGGGTGTTCTGGATGTAGCCGTTTGCCAGTTCCGGTGAAAGCGCGGTGGTGTAAAAGACCTCCTGCTCATCATCTTTTTCGTAGCTAGGGCGTGATTCGTTCAGGCCGTAAAGTTCCGGCGGCAGCGTGGGGCAATTGGCGAGAAACTGCGTCCAGAACTGCACGCGCATTTCGTGGCGAAAATCGGAAATCTCTTCCAGCGAGCAGGTGTAATTTTGCGTTAAGCCCACTAAAGGCGTCTGCGCAAGCGTCACGAATTTATGCTGCGGCGGCGTGAAATCGCCCAGCCGGATAGGCGGACAAATGCCGGAAGCGTTCCAGTCCGCGGCGCGGCGATAGAGCGCAGGGGTCAAAGAAAACTGTTTTTTGAAAGCGCGCGTAAAGGTTTGCTGGGAATCAAAGCGATATTGCAGCGCGATATCCAGGATAGGACGAGCGGTAAGGCGTAAGGCGACAGCGGATTTAGACAGACGACGCGCGCGAATATAAGCGCCGATCGCCTGACCCGTTACCTCTTTAAACATTCGTTGTAAATGCCACTTGGAATAACCCGCTTTGGCCGCCACATTGTCCAAAGAAAGGGGCTGATCCAGATGGCTTTCAAGCCAGGTAAGCAGATCGCGAATGATCACAGCCTGATCCATAGTTAATCCTCATCCTGAATGCGAGTGCCTTCGATTAAGGTAGCGAATAGTAGCATTTTTTGTTCTTTTAGCATTGCGTGTTTTTTTTAACTGAATGTGCTTACCTGGTCCGCGTCAGCGCACATTTTTTGTAAAAAGCTGATATTTAATACTTTTTCTATAAAAAGACGAATAGTCACTCCGATCAATTTTTAAAGATGGTAACAATATGAAATGTAAGGCCTTAATAGCGTCAGTTCTGCTTTTTGCTTTTGCCGGCGGCGCCCATGCCGAGGAAATTGGCTCGGTTGATACGGTGTTCAAGATCTTTGGGCCGGACCATAAAATTGTCGTTGAAGCGTTTGACGATCCGGATGTAAAAAACGTCACCTGCTACCTGAGCCGGGCGAAAACCGGCGGTATTAAAGGCGGGCTGGGGCTGGCGGAAGACACGTCGGATGCCGCTATCTCCTGTCAGCAGGTTGGGCCGATTGAGCTGAGCGAAAAAATCAAATCTGCAAAGGGCAAGGGGATCGTCGTTTTTCAGAAACGTACGTCGCTTATCTTCAAAAAGCTGCAGGTGGTGCGTTTTTATGACGAGAAGCGCAATACGCTTGCCTATCTTGCTTACTCTGACAAAGTCGTGGAAGGCTCGCCGAAGAATGCGCTGAGCGCGGTGCCGATTATGCCGTGGAAATAAAAAAAGGGCGGATTAACCGCCCTTTATTGTTTTGCGCCTGACAGGCTTATTCCTGCAGGTCGCCGCAGAAGCGGTAACCTTCGCCATGAATGGTGGCGATGATTTCCGGCGTATCCGGCGTTGATTCGAAATGTTTACGAATGCGGCGGATAGTGACGTCTACAGTGCGGTCATGCGGCTTCAGCTCGCGACCGGTCATTTTCTTCAGCAATTCCGCACGGGACTGGATCTTGCCCGGGTTTTCGCAGAAATGCAGCATAGCGCGGAATTCGCTGCGCGGCAGTTTGTACTGCTCGCCGTTAGGGCTAATCAGCGAACGGCTGTTGATATCTAATTCCCAGCCGTTGAACTTGTAGCTTTCCACGCTGCGACGCTCTTCGCTCACGGTACCCAGATTCATAGTGCGGGAGAGCAGGTTGCGCGCGCGGATAGTCAGCTCGCGAGGGTTGAAGGGTTTAGTGATGTAATCATCTGCGCCGATCTCAAGGCCCAGAATCTTGTCCACTTCATTGTCGCGGCCCGTCAGGAACATCAGCGCCACGTTCGCTTGCTCGCGCAATTCGCGCGCCAGCAGCAGGCCATTTTTGCCCGGCAGGTTGATATCCATGATGACCAGGTTGATATCATTATCAGAGAGGATTTGGTGCATCTCAGCGCCATCGGTCGCTTCGGATACATCATAGCCTTCTGCTTCGAAAATACTTTTTAACGTGTTGCGTGTTACCAACTCGTCTTCAACGATAAGAATGTGCGGGGTCTGCATGTTTGCTACCTAAAATTGCCAACTAAATCGAAACAGGAAGTACAAAAGTCCCTGACCTGCCTGGTACATGTCCCGAATTAACATGTCCGGCCTAATGTGACTAAAGTACGTAATTGCGTTCTTGATGCACTTTCCATCAACGTCAACAACATCATTAGCTTGGTCGTGGGTACTTTCCCTCTGGACCCGACGGTGTCAAAAACGGCTGACATCCTAACCACTTTAACAGCAACATAACAGGTTGAGACGCTGCCGACACCAAATAAAACTACGCTTCGTTGACATATATCAAATTCAATTGTAGCACGTTAACAGTTCAATGAAATCATCGTAGCGTATTCCTGACTTTAATTACATTCTCTTAATATCTCAGGCCGTTGCGCCAAATAATTAATAAACAATTCGCGATCTAATAAATTTGCCGTATTGAAGTGATTTTATCTATATTAAACAAAAAGATAACGTCAAAATGCCGGGTTTATACGTCGCGTTTTTTTGAATGAAGTATCAAAACTATTTATGATTAATAAGGCGCCGATTCGCCCGTTTATGTTGAACTAATGTAAATTTGCGCTGCGTATTATGTGACCTGCGCTGTCTTTCTGACCTGTTAACCTGAAATTGAGAAGCTTATGCGTTTGCCTGTAATCCTGGTCTCTCCCGCCAGGGCTGAAAATATTGGCGCGGCCGCCCGCGCGATGAAAACCATGGGGTTTACCGAGTTGCGCATCGTCGCAAGCGAAGCGCACCGGGAGCCCGCAGCCCGTGTGGTTGCGCATGGCGCGGGAGATATCATTGATAATATTAAGGAATTTGAAACGCTTGAGCAGGCGCTGGCCGATGTGGATTTTACCGTCGCTACCACGGCCCGCAGCCGGGCCCGGTTTCATTACTACGCCACGCCGCAGGCGCTTTTGCCTGTTTTAGCGGAAAAAGCGCAGTGGATGAATACGATGGCGCTGGTGTTTGGCCGCGAAGATTCGGGGCTAACCAATGAAGAACTGGCGCTGGCGGACATGCTCACTGGCGTGCCGATGGTTGCGGATTACCCGTCGCTCAATCTGGGCCAGGCGGTGATGGTCTACTGTTATCAGTTAACTTCGTTAATGCAAACGGCGTCGGTTAAAGCGCAGCACGCCGACAATCATCAGCTGCAGGCTTTGCGCCAGCGAATGAACGATCTGCTTGCGCGTCTGGAGGTGGCGGATGATGTAAAAATGGCCGACTGGGTTCAGCAGCGTCTTGGGCTGCTTGAGCAACGAGACACCGCAATGTTGCACAGATTGCTGCATGATATTGAAAAAAAGCTCGTCGAATAAAATGCCTTATAAGTTTTCCATATTGGTTTTATATGCTGGATAAGCGTAGCCAATGACAACGGAACAGGATGAAAGGAGGCGGTAAGGCAGCGCAACGGCGGATATTTGCGACCGGTGCGTAAATGAAATATTCATTGACTTGCCGCAGTCAATACTTTAACCAATAGAGCACTAACACAAGAAAGTCCTGATTAAGAGCACACAACATCCATGATTCGCATCAGCCTGATTACCACAATTATTACCACCACCATTACCACAGGTAACGGTGCGGGCTGACGCGTACAGGAAATACTGAAAAAAGCCCGCACCTGAACAGTGCGGGCTTTTTTTCGACCAAAAATCAAGAGGATCCACCATGCGAGTGTTGAAATTTGGCGGTACATCAGTGGCGAACGCGCAGCGGTTTCTGCGCGTTGCCGATATTCTGGAAAGTAATGCCAGACAGGGGCAGGTGGCGACCGTGCTCTCTGCCCCGGCGAAAATTACTAACCATCTGGTGGCGATGATTGAAAAAACCATTAGCGGCCAGGATGCACTGCCGAACATCAACGACGCTGAACATATTTTTGCCGATCTGCTTAACGGCCTTGCCGAAGCGCAGCCTGGGTTTCCGCTGGCTCGTCTGAAGGCGGTGGTCGACCAGGAATTCGCGCAAATCAAACACGTGCTGCACGGCATCAGCCTGCTGGGCCAGTGCCCGGACAGCATCAACGCCGCGCTTATCTGCCGGGGCGAAAAGCTGTCCATCGCTATCATGGCGGGGTTGCTGGAAGCGCGAGGCCATAAAGTTTCTGTTATCGACCCGGTCGAAAAACTGCTCGCCGTGGGGCATTACCTTGAATCTACCGTCGATATTGGCGAATCAACCCGCCGCATCGCCGCCAGTAAAATTCCGGCGGATCATATGATCCTGATGGCGGGCTTCACCGCTGGCAACGACAAAGGGGAACTGGTCGTGCTGGGTCGTAACGGCTCTGATTACTCCGCCGCCGTGCTGGCCGCCTGCCTGCGCGCCGACTGTTGTGAAATCTGGACCGACGTGGATGGCGTTTATACCTGCGACCCGCGTCAGGTGCCGGACGCCAGGCTGCTGAAATCGATGTCTTATCAGGAGGCGATGGAGCTCTCTTACTTCGGCGCCAAAGTGCTTCACCCCCGCACCATTTCCCCCATCGCCCAGTTCCAGATCCCTTGCCTGATTAAAAACACCGGTAACCCGCAAGCGCCAGGCACGCTGATTGGCGCGACCAGCGACGAAGACGGCCTGCCGGTAAAAGGCATCAGCAACCTGAATAACATGGCGATGTTTAACGTCTCCGGCCCCGGCATGAAAGGCATGCCCGGCATGGCGGCGCGCGTATTCGCCGCGATGTCCAGCGCGGGTATTTCCGTCGTGCTCATTACCCAGTCCTCTTCGGAATACAGCATCAGCTTCTGCGTGCCGCAAAGCGATAGCGTGCGGGCGCGTAAGGCGCTGGAAGAGGAGTTTTATCTGGAGCTGAAAGAGGGGCTGCTGGAGCCGCTTTCCATCATGGAGCGTCTGGCGATTATTTCTGCTGTAGGCGATGGCATGCGCACGCTGCGCGGCATTTCCGCGAAGTTCTTCGCCGCCCTCGCTCGCGCCAATATCAATATTGTCGCGATTGCCCAGGGCTCCTCCGAGCGCTCTATTTCAGTGGTGGTTAATAACGACGACGCCACCACCGGCGTGCGCGTAACGCACCAGATGCTCTTCAATACCGATCAGGTGATTGAAGTCTTTGTTATCGGCGTAGGCGGCGTGGGCGGCGCGCTGCTGGAACAGGTGAAACGTCAGCAGGCCTGGCTTAAGCAGAAGCATATCGACCTGCGGGTCTGCGGCGTAGCCAACTCAAAAGCGCTGCTGACCAACGTGCATGGACTCGATCTGGAGAACTGGCGTGCGGAACTGGCGGAAGCGAAAGAGCCGTTTAACCTGGGCCGCCTGATTCGCCTGGTGAAAGAGTATCACCTGCTGAACCCGGTGATTGTCGACTGTACTTCCAACCAGACGGTTGCCGACCAGTACGCTGATTTCCTCCGCGAAGGTTTTCATGTCGTCACGCCGAACAAAAAAGCGAATACCTCTTCGATGGCGTATTACCACCAGTTGCGCCATGCGGCGGCGAAATCGCGCCGTAAGTTCCTTTACGACACTAACGTCGGCGCCGGGTTGCCTGTCATTGAAAACCTGCAAAACCTGCTCAACGCGGGCGATGAATTGCAGCGCTTCTCCGGCATCCTGTCCGGTTCGCTCTCTTTTATTTTCGGCAAGCTGGATGAAGGCATGAGCCTGTCGGAAGCAACCGGCATTGCGCGTGAAATGGGCTACACCGAACCGGACCCGCGTGACGATCTCTCTGGCATGGATGTGGCGCGTAAGCTGCTTATCCTGGCGCGTGAAACGGGACGCCACCTTGAGCTTTCCGATATCGTGGTGGAGTCAGTGTTGCCGCAAAGTTTCGATGCTTCTGGCGACGTGGCAAGCTTTATGGCGCGCCTGCCGCAGTTGGATGACGAGTTTTCCGCTCGTGTGGCGCAGGCCCGCGACGAAGGCAAAGTGCTGCGCTATGTCGGCAATATTGAAGAAGACGGCGTCTGCCGCGTGAAGATAGCCGCCGTGGACGGCAACGACCCGCTCTATAAAGTGAAAAATGGCGAGAACGCGCTGGCCTTTTACAGTCGTTATTATCAGCCGTTGCCGCTGGTGCTGCGCGGCTACGGCGCAGGAAATGACGTGACGGCGGCGGGCGTATTCGCTGACCTGCTGCGTACGCTCTCATGGAAGTTAGGAGTCTAATATGGTTAAAGTTTATGCCCCCGCTTCCAGCGCTAACATGAGCGTCGGCTTTGACGTGCTGGGCGCGGCGGTGACGCCGGTGGATGGCGCGCTGCTGGGCGACTACGTTACGGTAGAAGCGGCAGACCGCTTCAGCGTGCAAAACCTTGGCCGCTTCGCCGACAAGCTGCCGACCGAGCCCCGGGAAAATATCGTCTGGCAGTGCTGGGAGCGTTTCTGTCAGGAGCTTGGCAAAACGGTGCCGGTGACGATGACGCTTGAGAAAAATATGCCTATCGGTTCCGGGCTTGGCTCCAGCGCCTGTTCCGTGGTCGCGGCGCTGGTGGCGATGAACGAGTATTGCGGCAAGCCGCTTAGCGACTCGCGGTTGCTGCTGCTGATGGGCGAGCTGGAAGGGCGCATTTCCGGCAGCGTGCATTACGACAACGTCGCGCCTTGCTTTCTTGGCGGCATGCAGCTGATGATTGAGGAAAACGGCATTATCAGTCAGTCCGTGCCAGGCTTTGAGGAGTGGTTATGGGTGCTGGCTTATCCGGGAATTAAGGTTTCCACCGCCGAAGCGCGGGCCATCCTTCCGGCGCAGTATCGCCGCCAGGACTGCATCGCTCATGGCCGTCATCTGGCGGGCTTCATTCATGCCTGCCATACGCGTCAGCCTGCGCTTGCCGCGACGCTGATGCAGGACGTTATCGCCGAGCCGTATCGCACGAAGTTGCTGCCAGGCTTCGGCGAGGCGCGCCAGGCGGCGATGGAGACCGGCGCGCTGGCGTGCGGCATCTCCGGATCCGGACCCACGCTTTTCGCCGTCTGCGACAAACCGGACACCGCGCAGCGTGTGGCGGAGTGGCTGGGTCAACACTATCTGCAAAATCAGGAAGGCTTTGTACATATTTGCCGTCTCGACACGGCGGGCGCACGAGTACTGGGATAAAAAATGAAACTCTATAACCTTAAAGATCATAACGAGCAGGTCTCCTTCGCACAGGCCGTCACGCAGGGCCTTGGTAAAAACCAGGGGCTCTTCTTTCCGCACGACCTGCCTGAATTCAGCCTGACGGATATCGACGCCATGCTGGAGCTCGATTTCGTCGAGCGCAGCAGCAAGATCCTCTCTGCGTTTATCGGCGACGAAATTCCGCAAGAGATTCTGGAAGAGCGCGTGCGCAAGGCATTTACCTTCCCGGCGCCAGTGAAGCCGGTTGAAGACGATATTGGTTGCCTGGAGCTGTTCCACGGCCCGACGCTGGCGTTTAAAGATTTCGGCGGACGCTTTATGGCGCAGATGCTGGCGCACATTAGCGGCGATAAGCCGGTCACCATTCTTACCGCCACCTCCGGCGATACCGGCGCGGCGGTGGCCCACGCCTTCTATGGCCTGAAAAACGTGCGCGTTGTGATCCTCTACCCGCGCGGCAAAATTAGCCCGCTGCAGGAGAAGCTGTTTTGTACGCTTGGCGGCAACATTGAAACCGTGGCCATCGACGGCGATTTCGACGCCTGCCAGGCGCTGGTAAAACAGGCGTTTGATGATGAAGAGCTGAAGCAGAAGCTGGGGCTTAACTCAGCGAACTCCATTAACATCAGCCGCCTGCTGGCGCAGATTTGCTACTACTTCGAAGCGGTGGCGCAACTGCCGCAGGAAGCGCGCAATCAGCTTGTGGTGTCTGTGCCAAGCGGCAACTTCGGCGACTTAACGGCGGGGCTGCTCGCTAAAGCGCTGGGGCTGCCGGTGAAACGCTTTATCGCCGCTACCAATGCTAACGACACGGTGCCGCGTTTTCTGCAAAACGGCGAGTGGTCGCCAAACCTTACCGTCGCCACGCTTTCCAACGCCATGGACGTCAGCCAGCCGAACAACTGGCCGCGCGTGGAGGAACTGTTCCGTCGCAAAAACTGGCGTCTGAAAGATCTGGGCGTGGCGGCTATCGACGACGAAACCACGAAAGCCACCATGCGTGAGCTGCAAACGAAAGGGTACGTTTCAGAGCCGCACGCGGCGGTGGCTTACCGCGCGCTGCGCGACCAGCTGCACCCGGGCGAATATGGACTGTTCCTCGGCACCGCGCATCCGGCGAAGTTCAGCGAGAGCGTGGAAGCGGTGCTGGGCGAAACGCTGACGCTGCCGCAGGCGCTGGCGGAGCGCGCCGGGCTGGAGCTGCTCTCACATAACCTGCCGGCGGATTTCGCCGCGCTGCGCGAGCTGATGATGAGCAAGGCGCAGTAACCCTTCAGGGAGAGGCTAGCCTCTCCTTTTTTTGTTTTTTTTACCGCCAACTGTGAAGAAAATCGGCAGGAATCTGGCAGGAAAAAAGCAGAAATTCCCAATAAATGCGGTAACTTAGCAATTAGGATTGCAGAGACTAACGCATGGCGCGCGTTCGGCATAAGCTCTCCCCATCGACCCATTCAGGGCAATGATGTTGTGAGGAGTGACCTATGTTGAAATCAATGATTCTGGCGTTAACCGTAATGATGGTGGCTCCGTTCGCGGCGCAGGCGTCCGAGATTACGCTGCTGCCTGCTGTAAAACTGCAAATTGGCGACCAGGACAACCGCGGTAATTACTGGGACGGCGGCCACTGGCGCGACCGTGGCTGGTGGAACAAACACTACGAGTGGCGCGACAAACACTGGCAGCCTCACGGCCGCGACCATCGCCCGGGCCCGCGCGTTGAAGAGCGTGACGACCATGGCCGTCATCATCACTAATAAAAAACGCCAGCTTAAGCTGGCGTTTTTGTTATTGCTCGTGGCGCTTAAAGACCAGCTCCGTCGGTCCGGACGCCGCGTCGTCAAAGAAATAGCCTTCGCTGTTGAAATCCTGCAATTGCTCCGGCTTCGTCAGCCGTTTTTCGATAATAAAACGGCTCATTAGCCCGCGCGCTTTTTTGGCGTAGAAACTGATCACCTTAAACTTGCCGTTTTTCTCATCCAGGAACACGGGCTTGATGATTTCCGCGTTCAGCTTGCCAGGCTTCACCGCTTTGAAATACTCATCGGAAGCCAGATTGATAACGATATTGTCGCCCTGCGCGGCGATAGCTTCGTTAAGCTTATGAGTGATCGTCTCGCCCCAGAAGCTGTAGAGATCTTTGCCGCGGGCGTTCTCCAGGCGGGTGCCCATTTCCAGGCGGTAAGGTTGCATTAGATCGAGCGGGCGCAGCACGCCGTAGAGGCCGGAGAGCATGCGCAGATGCTGCTGAGCGAAATCGAAATCCGCTTCGCTGAAGGTTTCCGCCTCAAGCCCGGTGTAAACATCGCCTTTAAACGCGAGGATCGCCTGACGGGCGTTTTCCGGCGTGAAGTCCGGGTGCCAGTCGTGGAAGCGGGTAGCGTTAAGCGCCGCAAGCTTGCTGCTGATGCTCATCAGGTCCGCTATCTCTGCATCCGAAAGGCGGCGCGCCACATCGATTAACTGTTGTGAATGGTCCAGCAGTTCCGGCTGCGTAAAGCGCTGCGTTGCGAGCGGGCTCTGGTAATCCAGGGTTTTGGCGGGTGAAATAAGAATCAGCATCTCTTTTCCTTCTCGAAATTTCCCCGAACTTTACCAAAAAACGTCGCCGGAGTGACCAATAGGTGTGATTGAAAACCGCTCATTCACGGGGCAGGTCCTTCCAGCTGTCCGCCTCCAGCTGCCTTTCGATATCGGGATAGCGCCTGACGTCAAAAACGGGTTTTATGCCAAGCTTGCGCTGACGCAGGTAATCATCCGCAATCAGCTTGACGACGGGCGAAAGCAGCAAAATGGCGATGAGATTGGTTATCGCCAGCAGCGCCATAGCGATATCAGCCAGTTGCCAGACTATGGGGAAGGTAGCGAACGTGCCGAAAAGCACCATCGACAGCGTACCTGCGCGAAGCAGCCACAGGCGCAGCGGCGTGCTGTGAGTCAGAAACAGCAGGTTATTTTCGGCATAGGCGTAATTCGCCACAATCGAGGTAAAGGCAAAGAACATCACAACAAGAGCGACGTAGCCGGAGGCCCAGCCGCCTGCAAGCGTGGCGAGCGCCTGCTGCGTGAGCATGATGCCATCGTAAGAGGCGCTGGTTTGCTCCTGCACGCCGGAGAGCAGCAAAATAGCCGCCGTAGCGGAACAGATAATCACCGTATCGATAAACACGCCAATCATCTGGACGATGCCCTGCGCAGCGGGGTGAGGGGGCCATGATGCGGCCGCCGCCGCCGCATTCGGCGTGGAGCCCATTCCCGCTTCATTCGAAAACATGCCGCGCTGAAAGCCGCTGGTTATCGCCTGGCTCAGGGTCCAGGCGAGCGCGCCGGAGGCCGCTTCGTGCCAGCCGAACGCGCTTTTGAAAATCAGCGCCGCCACTTCAGGCAGGCGCGGCAGATTGAGCAGCACGACGATAGCGGCGGTCAGCACCCAGGCGCCTGCCGTTATGGGCATAACCCACTGCGAAAAGCGGGCCACGCCGTTTATGCCCCGCAGAATAACCAGCAGCGTGGCGGCTACCAGCACCACAGCGATAAGCCATTTAGGGACGTTGAAGGCATGGTTCAGGGCAAGGGTAAGCGAGTTTGCCTGCACGGCATTAAAAACCAGGCCAAAGGCGATAAGCAGGAAAATTGAGAACAATACGCCCATCCAGCGCATGCCGAGACCGCGTTCCATGTACCAGGCGGGGCCGCCGCGAAAGCGTCCGCTCGCGTCTCGCCCTTTGTAGAGCTGCGCCAGAGAACATTCGGCGAAAGAGGTCGCCATACCCACCAAAGCCGTTACCCACATCCAGAACACGGCCCCCGGCCCGCCCGTGGCGATAGCTATCGCCACGCCTGCGATATTGCCGCTACTGACGCGGGCAGCGAGACTGGTGCAAAGGGCCTGGAAGGAGGTCAGCCCGTCGGTGGCGGGAGCCACGCTTCTGCGCAGGCTTTTAGCGAAATGGCGAATATAGCGGAACTGAATCCCGCCAGTGCGAAAGGTGAACCAGATTCCTGCCCCGGGCAGCAGGTAAATCATCACCGAACCCCAGAGTATGTCGCTGATAAAATACAGAAAATCTGACATTCATTTCCCTCTTGCCGCCGTCTGGTCTTGTCCGGTGCTGGCATGCTGTTCTCTGTGCCGGCGGGTGCCGCCGGGACTGACAACTAACAAGCTGGCGCAGTTTACCACAGCGGTCAGGCCCGCTCGCCCCGGTTGCGCTGAAAGTGTCTCGTGTTATCATCAGCGCAGGCCGGTTACATCTCCCTAACACGAAGTTTTAAGAGAAACATTATCATGACGGATAAATTGACCTCCCTTCGTCAGTTCACCACCGTAGTGGCTGACACTGGAGACATCGCGGCAATGAAGCTGTATCAGCCGCAGGATGCCACCACCAACCCTTCTCTGATCCTTAACGCCGCGCAAATTCCTGAGTACCGCAAGCTGATTGATGACGCCGTAACCTGGGCGAAAAGCCAGAGCAACGACCGCGCGCAGCAGGTTGTGGACGCGACCGACAAGCTGGCGGTAAATATTGGTCTGGAAATTCTTAAGCTCATCCCGGGCCGTATCTCTACCGAAGTGGATGCGCGTCTCTCTTATGACACTGAAGGCAGCATCGCCAAAGCCAAGCGTCTGATCAAACTTTATAACGATGCCGGCATCAGCAATGACCGCATCCTGATCAAGCTGGCCTCCACCTGGCAGGGTATCCGCGCGGCGGAGCAGCTGGAAAAAGAGGGTATCAACTGTAACCTGACGCTGCTCTTCTCCTTCGCGCAGGCGCGTGCTTGCGCTGAAGCGGGCGTGTTCCTGATTTCCCCGTTCGTAGGCCGTATCCTCGACTGGTACAAAACCAATACGGACAAAAAAGAGTATGCGCCGCAGGACGATCCGGGCGTGGTTTCCGTCAGCGAAATCTACCAGTACTACAAGCAGCACGGTTATGAAACCGTGGTGATGGGCGCAAGCTTCCGCAATACAGGCGAAATCCTTGAACTGGCAGGTTGCGATCGTCTGACTATCGCTCCGGCGCTCCTCAAAGAGCTGGCGGAAAGCGAAGGCGCTGTGGAGCGCAAGCTTGCTTACTCTGGCGACGTAAAAGCACGTCCGGAGCGCATCACCGAGTCTGAGTTCCTGTGGCAGCATAACCAGGATCCGATGGCGGTGGACAAACTGGCGGACGGTATCCGCAAGTTCGCCGTCGACCAGGAAAAACTGGAAAAAATGGTCGAAGCGCTGCTGTAATCCCTCCGTGGCCGGGCATTCCGGCCACGTTTCTTCCCGCTTTCCCCCGCTCGCGTGTATCATTTCGCAAAGTGAATCTGTTTTCGGAATTGATATGAACACGTTACGCATCGGCTTAGTTTCCATCTCTGACCGCGCCTCCAGCGGCGTTTACCAGGATAAAGGCATTCCCGCCTTGCAGGAGTGGCTCGCGCAGGCGCTGACCACGCCGTTAGTTATTGAAACCCGCCTTATTCCCGACGAGCAGCCGCTTATCGAGCAAACCCTATGCGAGCTGGTGGATGAAATGGGCTGTCATCTGGTGCTGACTACAGGCGGCACCGGCCCTGCGCGCCGCGATGTGACGCCAGATGCCACGCTTGCCGTCGCCGACCGCGAAATGCCGGGCTTTGGCGAACAGATGCGCCAGATAAGCCTGCGCTTCGTCCCTACCGCTATCCTTTCGCGCCAGGTGGGGGTGATTCGTAAACAGGCATTGATTCTTAACCTGCCGGGCCAGCCGAAATCGATTAAAGAGACGCTTGAAGGGCTAAAGCAGGAAAACGGTGAAGTGGTGGTGCCGGGCATTTTTGCCAGCGTACCGTATTGCATACAGCTTCTCGATGGGCCTTATATTGAAACTGACCCGCAAGTGGTAGCGGCTTTTCGCCCTAAAAACGCGATACGTGAAATTAAATCCTGATTATTTTCTGATTATAAGATAAACGCCAGAACGCTCTGGCGTGAAGTATTTATGCCGTTATAGTAAGGATAGGTTTACGGCTTCGTCGTAAAATAATTCTAACAAATCTCTTTACAAACGGCTTTCTTATGTCAGAACACACGCGACCTCTCAATCGACAGGATTATAAGACCCTGACGCTTGCCGCCCTTGGCGGCGCGCTGGAGTTTTATGACTTCATCATCTTTGTTTTCTTTGCCGCCGTTGTAGGCGAACTCTTCTTTCCTGCGGATATTCCTGAATGGCTGCGCCAGGTGCAGACTTTCGGTATTTTCGCGGCAGGCTATCTGGCGCGACCGCTGGGCGGCATCATCATGGCGCATTTTGGCGACCTGGTCGGCCGCAAAAAGATGTTCACGCTGAGTATTTTATTAATGGCGGTGCCTACGCTGGCTATCGGTTTGCTGCCGACTTACGCCTCATTGGGCATCGCTGCGCCGTTGTTGCTGTTGTTAATGCGGGTATTGCAAGGCGCGGCCATTGGCGGCGAAGTGCCTGGCGCCTGGGTTTTTGTCGCGGAGCACGTGCCCGCTAAGCGTATCGGCATCGCCTGCGGCACGCTGACGGCGGGGTTGACGGTAGGTATTCTGCTCGGTTCGGTGGTCGCCACGCTTATCAACACCAGCATGACTCAGCAAACGATCCATGACGGCGGCTGGCGTATTCCTTTCCTGCTCGGCGGCGCGTTTGGTCTGGTCGCGATGTACCTGCGCCGCTGGCTTCAGGAAACGCCTGTTTTTATCGAGATGCAGCAGCGTAAAGCGCTGGCGGAAGAGCTGCCGTTAAAAGCGGTGGTGGTGAATCACAGGAAAGCGGTGGTGGTATCAATGCTGCTGACCTGGCTGCTTTCCGCAGGCATTGTCGTGGTTATCCTGATGTCTCCTGTCTGGCTGCAAAAGCAACTGGGCATCGCGCCGGCATTGGCCCTGCAGGCCAACAGCCTCGCTACCGTTATGCTGACGCTGGGATGCCTGGCGGCAGGGACAGTTGTGGATCGCGTAGGGGCGAGTAAAACCTTTATCGCGGGCAGCCTGCTGCTGGCGGTATGCAGCTGGCTCTTCTATCACCTGACGGCAGGCAATCCCGCTTACTTATTCCCGCTTTATGGGCTGGTCGGGTTCAGCGTTGGTGTAGTCGGCGCGGTGCCTTATGTGATGGTGCGCGCTTTCCCGGCGGAGGTTCGTTTCACCGGCATTTCGTTCTCTTATAACGTGGCGTACGCTATTTTCGGCGGCCTGACGCCGATTCTGGTGACGCTGCTGATGAACGTATCGCCGATGGCGCCTGCCTGGTATGTGCTTGCTCTGGCGCTGCTGGGGCTGGGGGTAGGGATCTGGCTGCGTCAGGATCTTCATCAGCCGGATAGCGTCGCTGAAAGCTCGCCAGCGCATATCTGAAGTATTACAGAGAAAAAAGCCCACCGCGCCGGTGGGCTTTTCGTATTACTGCGCCAGGGCGTTCATCGCGGCGTTTGAAGCTTCATGGCGTTCGCCAATCGGCAATACAGTGCGGCCGTACTGCTCGTTCAGCACTTCGCCCATCGCCAGGTAGATGGCGCTGGCGCCGCAGATAAGACCAATCCAGCCCGCCACGCGCACAATGCCTTCGTTATCCAGCAGATGACCTGCCGCCAGCAGCGCGAAAAGCACCGTCAGGCTCAGGAAAACAAATTGCAGCACGCGCGCGCCTTGCAGAGTGCCGAAGAACATAAACAGCGTAAACACGCCCCAGACGCCAAGATAAACGCCGAGGAAGTGGCCGTTCGCCGCCTCCGCCAGGCCGAGCTTCGGCAGCAGCAGAATAGCGACCAGCGTCAGCCAAAAAGAGCCGTAAGAGGTAAAGGCGGTTAAGCCGAAGGTATTGCCTTTTTTATATTCCAGCAGACCGGCAAAGATTTGCGCGATGCCGCCATAGAAAATGCCCATCGCCAGGATAATGCCATCCAGCGGGAACAGGCCGATATTATGCAGATTGAGCAGAATGGTCGTCATACCAAAGCCCATAAGGCCCAGAGGAGCCGGATTTGCCAACGTGGTGTTACCCATAAACCCTCATAAAATAGGTAAAAAATTGAAATTAAAAAGGCCCGTCGCCAGCATGCTCTGAGCGGGGCGCGGCATCATAATCGCGGCAATTTTCGCCGTCTATGATCTGAACAGGGGGAAAAGAAAAAAATTTTCAGCCGTCCCCCTTGATGCCCGGTGATGCGACCCCATCTTCTGGTTAACCGAAAAGGGTGAACCTGAAAAAAATGATGATTTGGGCAGTTGAAACCGCACGTTTCGCCCGCATAACAGGTTCACACCACATATTGACCGAATTTTTAGTGGAGACGTTTAGATGGGTAAAATTATTGGTATCGACCTGGGTACGACCAACTCTTGTGTAGCGATTATGGACGGCACTACTGCACGTGTGCTGGAGAACGCCGAGGGCGATCGCACCACGCCTTCTATCATTGCTTATACCCAGGATGGTGAAACTCTGGTTGGTCAGCCGGCTAAACGTCAGGCAGTGACGAACCCGCAGAACACCCTGTTTGCGATCAAGCGCCTGATTGGCCGCCGCTTCCAGGACGAAGAAGTGCAGCGCGACGTTTCTATCATGCCGTATAAAATCATCGCGGCTGATAACGGCGACGCATGGCTGGACGTAAAAGGCCAGAAAATGGCTCCGCCGCAGATTTCCGCTGAAGTGCTGAAAAAAATGAAGAAAACAGCGGAAGATTACCTGGGCGAAGCGGTAACGGAAGCGGTTATCACCGTTCCGGCTTACTTCAACGATGCTCAGCGTCAGGCGACCAAAGACGCCGGCCGTATCGCGGGCCTGGAAGTAAAACGTATTATCAACGAACCGACTGCGGCAGCGCTGGCTTACGGTCTGGACAAAGAGACCGGCAACCGCACCATCGCGGTTTATGACCTGGGCGGCGGTACGTTCGATATCTCCATCATCGAAATCGATGAAGTTGACGGCGAAAAAACCTTTGAAGTGCTGGCCACCAACGGTGACACCCACCTGGGCGGCGAAGACTTCGACAGCCGTCTGATTAACTATCTGGTAGAAGAGTTTAAGAAAGACCAGGGCATCGATCTGCGTAACGACCCGCTGGCGATGCAGCGTCTGAAAGAAGCGGCTGAGAAAGCGAAAATCGAGCTCTCTTCCGCTCAGCAGACCGACGTGAACCTGCCGTACATCACCGCAGACGCGACCGGTCCGAAACACATGAACATTAAAGTGACTCGCGCGAAACTGGAAAGCCTGGTGGAAGACCTGGTGAACCGTTCCATCGAGCCGCTGAAAGTCGCTCTGCAGGATGCCGGTCTGTCCGTGTCTGACATCAACGACGTTATCCTCGTTGGCGGCCAGACCCGTATGCCGATGGTGCAGAAGAAAGTGGCTGAGTTCTTTGGCAAAGAGCCGCGTAAGGACGTTAACCCGGACGAAGCTGTGGCAATCGGCGCAGCGGTGCAGGGCGGCGTACTGACCGGCGACGTCAAAGACGTTCTGCTGCTCGACGTAACCCCGCTGTCTCTGGGTATCGAAACGATGGGTGGCGTGATGACTGCGCTCATCAACAAAAACACCACCATCCCGACCAAGCACAGCCAGGTGTTCTCGACGGCGGAAGACAACCAGTCTGCGGTAACGATTCATGTGTTGCAGGGTGAGCGTAAACGCGCTGCCGATAACAAGTCTCTGGGTCAGTTTAACCTGGATGGCATTAACCCGGCGCCGCGCGGTATGCCGCAGATCGAAGTTACCTTCGACATCGACGCCGACGGTATTCTGCACGTCTCTGCGAAAGACAAGAATACCAACCGCGAACAGAAGATCACCATCAAGGCTTCTTCCGGTCTGAACGAGGAAGAGATCCAGAAAATGGTGCGCGAAGCGGAAGCGAACGCTGAAGCTGACCGTAAATTCGAAGAGCTGGTGCAGACCCGCAACCAGGCCGATCACCTGGTGCACAGCACCCGTAAGCAGGTGGAAGAAGCAGGCGACAAACTGCCGGCTGACGACAAAACCGCTATCGAATCGGCGCTGAGCGCGCTGGAAAGCGCTCTTAAAGGCGAAGACAAAGCGGATATCGAAGCGAAAATGCAGGCGCTGGCGCAGGTTTCCCAGAAGCTGATGGAAATCGCTCAGCAGCAGCACGCGCAGCAGCAGGCGGGCGGCGCTGACGCTTCCGCAAGCAATGCGAAAGATGACGACGTTGTCGACGCTGAGTTCGAAGAAGTGAAAGATAAAAAATAATCGCCCTGATGCAGGGTAGATAAACCAGCACGGGCGTAGGAGTTATCTCCACGCCCGTGCTCGCATGTTAAGGGCAGAAAACCAAAATGGCGAAGAAAGACTATTACGAGATTTTAGGCGTTCCGAAGACGGCGGAAGAGCGTGAAATCAAAAAGGCCTATAAGCGCCTTGCCATGAAATATCACCCGGACCGCAACCAGGGCGATAAAGAGGCGGAAGCCAAATTTAAAGAGATTAAAGAAGCGTATGAAGTGCTGACCGACGCGCAAAAACGCGCGGCTTACGATCAGTATGGCCACGCCGCGTTTGAGCAGGGCGGCATGGGCGGCGGCTTTAATGGCGGCTTCGGCGGCGGGGCAGATTTCAGCGATATTTTCGGCGACGTATTCGGCGATATTTTTGGCGGCGGACGTGGTCGTCGCGCCGCGCGTGGCGCCGATCTGCGCTACAACATGGAGTTAACGCTGGAAGAAGCGGTTCGCGGCGTAACCAAAGAGATCCGCATTCCTACGCTTGAAGAGTGCGACGTTTGTCACGGCAACGGTGCTAAACCGGGTACCCAGCCGCAGACCTGTCCGACCTGTCATGGTTCCGGTCAGGTGCAGATGCGTCAGGGGTTCTTTGCCGTGCAGCAGACCTGTCCGCACTGTTCGGGGCGCGGTACGCTGATTAAAGATCCGTGCACCAAATGCCACGGCCACGGCCGCGTAGAGAAGTCCAAAACCTTGTCCGTTAAGATCCCGGCAGGTGTGGATACGGGCGACCGCATCCGTCTTGCAGGCGAAGGCGAAGCGGGCGAGCACGGCGCGCCGGCAGGCGATCTGTACGTTCAGGTACAGGTGAAACAGCACCCAATCTTTGAGCGCGAAGGCAATAACCTGTATTGCGAGGTGCCGATTAACTTCGCAATGGCGGCGCTCGGCGGTGAAATCGAAGTGCCGACGCTGGATGGCCGCGTGATGCTGAAAGTGCCGAACGAAACCCAAACCGGCAAGCTGTTCCGCATGCGCGGCAAAGGCGTGAAATCGGTGCGCGGCGGGGCGCAGGGCGACCTGCTTTGCCGTGTCGTGGTGGAAACGCCGGTTGGCCTGAATGACCGTCAGAAACAGCTGCTGCAGGAGTTGCAGGAAAGTTTCGGCGGCCCGACAGGTGAGAAGAACAGCCCGCGCTCCAAAAGCTTTTTCGACGGCGTGAAGAAATTTTTTGATGATTTGACCCGCTAATCGTCGGCCTTACGACCAGGCCCGAGCCTTATTCAGCGCTCGGGCTTTTTTATTGCCTTTTTGTGGGCCTTAGCGCTTCCTCTGTGATTTAGATTAAGGCAGCATACTCTGCTGGCTTAATAAAACCCTTTATCAATCAAAGCATCACTGTTTGCTGTTCTATAATAAGTTCGCTAACGGATCCTTCATCAATGCATTTTATGCGAAAAAACCGATGGGATAAGCCGTTATAATCTGCTTTTAACGAGCTTTCCTGCGCGATAGGCTTGAGCGGACACTTACTCTCTCCATAAAGCGCAGGGTTACAGATGATGAAGGTAGTGAAACGTTTAATGGCTGGCGAAGCGAGCGGAGGCATTATCCTTATTATCGCCGCCTCGCTGGCGATGGTGCTGGCAAACCTTGATGCCACCAGCCTGCCTTATCAGGCATTTCTGGATACGCCTGTTGAGCTGCGTATTGGTTCACTGGAGATAAATAAAAATCTTCTGTTGTGGATCAACGATGCGCTGATGGCGGTTTTCTTTTTGTTGATAGGTCTGGAAGTGAAGCGCGAATTACTGCAGGGCTCGCTTGCCAGTTTGCGTCAGGCTTCTTTTCCGGTCATCGCCGCGCTGGGCGGCATGGTTATCCCGGCGGCGCTCTATCTGGCGTTTACCGTTCAGGACCCTGTTACGCGTGAAGGTTGGGCTATTCCGGCCGCAACGGATATCGCTTTCGCGCTCGGGGTGCTCGCCCTGCTTGGCAGCCGCGTACCGCCGGCGTTGAAAGTATTTCTGATGGCGCTGGCGATTATTGACGACCTGGGCGCGATTATTATTATCGCCTTGTTTTACACCCATGAGCTTTCGCTGCTGTCGCTGATGATTGCTGCCGGAGCGATTTTTGTGCTGGCGTTGCTGAACGTGTGTAATGTTCGCCGCACCGGGGTTTACATTCTGGTCGGGCTGGTGCTGTGGACAGCGGTGCTGAAATCAGGCGTTCACGCCACGCTCGCTGGGGTGGCGATTGGCTTTTTTATTCCGCTAAAAGATCAGGGCGGGAAATCGCCAGCGAAATCGCTGGAGCATGTGCTTCATCCGTGGGTTGCGTTTCTGATCCTGCCGCTTTTTGCTTTCGCTAACGCAGGTGTCTCGCTCGAAGGCGTAACTCCGCAAGGGCTGGCTTCGCTGCTGCCGCTTGGCATTATCGCCGGCCTCTTTATCGGCAAGCCGCTCGGCATTAGCCTTTTCTGCTGGCTTGCGTTGAAGCTTGGGCTGGCGAAGCTGCCGCAGGGCGCGACTTTTCGTCAGATTATGGCGGTGGGCGTGCTATGCGGCATCGGCTTTACCATGTCGATTTTTATCTCCACGCTGGCGTTTGGGGATGTGGAGCCTGCCCTTGTCAAATGGGCCAAGCTGGGAATTCTCATTGGTTCGCTACTGGCGGCGGTAACAGGTTACAGCCTGCTGAGGTTCAGTTTTAAGGTTCCGCATCGGGCCTGACTTCGCGTGGCGCGCTCCAGGGGGGAGCGCGCTTATTGATCATTCAACATCAGGGAGCGAAAGGCTATGTCGCATATCAATTACAACCACTTGTACTACTTCTGGCATGTTTACAAAGAAGGCTCTGTAGTCGGGGCAGCCGAGGCGCTTTACCTTACGCCCCAGACGATAACCGGTCAGATCAAAGCGCTGGAAGAGCGCCTTCAGGGAAAACTGTTCAAGCGCAAGGGGCGCGGGCTCGAGCCCAGCGAATTGGGACAGCTGGTTTTTCGCTATGCCGATCGGATGTTCACGCTGAGTCAGGAGATGCTGGATATCGTGAACTACCGCAAAGAGTCGCATTTGCTGTTTGATGTCGGTGTGGCTGACGCGCTGTCTAAACATCTGGTGAGCGGCGTGCTGGAAGCGGTAGTGGTTGAGAATGAGCAAATTCACCTGCGCTGCTTCGAGTCCACCCATGAAATGCTGCTGGAACAGCTAAGTCAGCATAAGCTGGATATGATTATCTCGGATTGCCCCATTGATTCCACTCAGCAGGAAGGCCTCTTTTCCGTGAAGATTGGCGAATGCAGCATCAGTTTCTGGTGCCAGAACCCGCCGCCGAACAAACCGTTTCCGGAATGCCTGGAAGAACGCCGCCTGCTCGTCCCGGGGCGCCGTTCCATGCTCGGACGTAAGTTGCTTAACTGGATTAACTCTCAGGGGCTGAAGGTGGAAATCCTCGGCGAGTTTGACGATGCGGCGTTAATGAAAGCCTTTGGGGCGGCGCATAATGCGATATTTATCGCGCCGACGCTCTACGCGCAGGATTTTTACAGCGATGACAGCATTATCGAAATAGGGCGAATAGATAACGTGATGGAAGAGTATCATGCGATTTTTGCCGAGCGTATGATCCAGCATCCTGCTGTGCAGCGTATCTGCAACAAGAACTATTCGGCGTTATTTAATCTTCACGAAGGCTGAACGGCAGGCATAAAAAAACCCGCGTTAAGCGGGTCTTTTTAACAAGCAACAACGAACGGACGATTAAGCCAGTTTGTTGATCTGCGCGGTCAGGTTAGCCTTATGACGCGCTGCTTTGTTTTTGTGGATCAGACCTTTGCTGGCCTGACGGTCCACGATCGGTTGCATTTCGTTAAATGCTTTCTGTGCAGCTTCTTTATCGCCTGCTGCAATCGCCGCGTATACTTTCTTGATGAAAGTACGCATCATAGAGCGACGGCTTGCGTTGTGCTTACGGGCCTTTTCAGACTGAACGGCACGCTTCTTAGCTGATTTGATATTAGCCAAGGTCCAACTCCCAAATATGATCTATGTGGACAATTCAAAGGCCGAGGAATATGCCCCGTTAGCCTTCTTTTGTCAATGGATTTGTGCAAATAAGCGCCGTTTACTATGGCGGCGCTCGTTACGTAGTGATGGCGCAAGATTCTACCAGCTTGCCCGCCCTGAATACAGTCTTTATCGGACAAAATTCGCGCCTGCAGGCCTGATTTCTCGCAAATTACGGTACTGTATCAGGAAAACCCTGATGCTTTCTGCCCGGCAGCGCCAATCGCCGGTTAACCTTGGGCGCTGTACAAGGTATAATCCGACGATTTTCACTGTCCTGAGCCTGTCATGAAGCTGATACGCGGCATACATAATCTCACTCCTGAACACCACGGCTGTGTCCTTACCATCGGCAATTTCGATGGCGTTCACCGTGGCCATCAGGCATTGCTTAACGGGCTGCGTGAAGAAGGGCGCGAGCGCCGCCTTCCGGTCATGGTGATGATTTTCGAACCGCAGCCGCTGGAACTGTTTGCCGCCGACAAAGCCCCCGCGCGGCTGACGCGCCTGCGCGAAAAGCTGCGCTATCTGGCGCAGTGCGGCGTCGACTATGTGCTGTGCGTGCGCTTTGATCGGCGTTTCGCGGCGCTGACGGCGCAAAGCTTTGTCAGCGAACTGCTGGTTAAGCGTCTCGGCGTGCGTTTTCTCGCCATTGGCGATGATTTCCGCTTCGGCGCTGGTCGGCAAGGCGATTTCTTGTTATTACAAAAGGCTGCGCGCGAATATGGCTTCGAAGTCACCAGCACGCAAAGCTTTTGTCAGGATGGCTTGCGCATCAGCAGCACGGCGGTGCGCCAGGCGCTGGCTGAAGACAATCTTGAACAGGCGCAGATGCTGCTGGGCCGCCCCTTCGCCCTTTCTGGCCGCGTGGTGCACGGCGACGCGCTGGGACGCACCATAGGTTTTCCGACGGCGAATATTCCGCTGCGCCGTCAGGTCACCCCGGTAAAAGGGGTTTATGCGGTGGAAGTGATGGGGCTTGGCGAAAAGCCTGTGCCAGGGGTCGCCAATATCGGCACCCGTCCAACGGTGGCAGGTCTGCGCCAGCAGCTGGAAGTTCATCTGCTGGATGTTGCAATGGACCTCTATGGACGCCATATAGATGTGGTGCTGCGTAAAAAAATACGCAACGAGCAGCGGTTTGCTTCGCTTGACGAGCTGAAAGCGCAAATCGCCAGAGATGTAATCACCGCCCGCGACTTTTTTGGGCTACCGACACCGGCTTAACGCCTGATCGGCTAATTATCACACCGAAATACGGAACCGAGAATCTGATGAGTGACTATAAATCTACCCTGAATTTGCCGGAAACAGGGTTCCCGATGCGCGGCGATCTCGCCAAACGCGAACCGGGCATGCTGGCGCGTTGGAATGATGACGATCTGTACGGCATCATCCGTAATGCGAAAAAGGGCAAGAAAACCTTCATCCTGCATGATGGCCCTCCTTATGCGAACGGTAGCATTCATATTGGTCACTCGGTTAACAAGATTCTGAAAGACATTATCGTTAAGTCCAAAGGGCTTTCCGGTTTCGACTCGCCTTATGTGCCGGGCTGGGACTGCCACGGCCTGCCTATTGAGCTGAAAGTCGAGCAGCTTATCGGCAAGCCGGGCGAGAAAGTCTCCGCCGCCGAGTTTCGCGCCGCGTGCCGCAAATATGCCGCCGAGCAGGTAGATGGCCAGCGCCAGGATTTTATCCGCCTGGGCGTGCTGGGCGACTGGTCGCATCCGTACCTGACCATGGATTTTAAAACCGAAGCCAACATCATCCGCGCGCTCGGTAAAATCATTGGCAACGGCCACCTGCATAAAGGCGCGAAGCCGGTGCACTGGTGCGTTGACTGCCGCTCTGCGCTCGCGGAAGCGGAAGTGGAGTATTACGACAAAACATCCCCGTCTATCGACGTCGCCTTTAATGCGTCAGACGCGGGCGCCGTAGCCGCCAAATTCGGCGCGCAAAATGTCAACGGCCCGGTTTCTCTGGTTATCTGGACCACCACGCCGTGGACCCTGCCGGCTAACCGCGCTATCTCGCTGCATCCAGAGATCGAATACGCGCTGGTGCAGGTAGAAGGCCAGGCGCTGATCCTCGCTAAAGAACTGGTAGAAAGCGTTATGAAGCGCGCCAACATCAGCGAATGGCTGATCCTTGGCACCGTGAAGGGCGCGGATCTCGAACTGATGCGCTTTAAGCACCCGTTCCTGGATTTCGACGTGCCGGCCATCCTTGGCGAGCACGTTACGCTTGATGCGGGTACCGGCGCGGTGCATACCGCTCCCGGCCACGGCCCGGACGACTATGTCATCGGCCAGAAATATGGCCTGGAGACGGCTAACCCGGTTGGGCCGGATGGCACCTATCTGCCGGGCACTTACCCGACGCTCGACGGCGTTCAGGTATTCAAAGCCAACGATATCATCGTCAACCTGCTGCGCGAGAAAGGCGCGCTGCTGCACGTAGAAAAACTGCTGCACAGCTACCCGCACTGCTGGCGCCACAAAACGCCGATCATCTTCCGCGCTACGCCGCAGTGGTTCGTCAGCATGGATCAAAAAGGCCTGCGCGAGCAGTCATTGAAAGAGATCAAAGGCGTGCAGTGGATCCCGGACTGGGGCCAGGCGCGTATCGAATCTATGGTCGCTAACCGCCCGGACTGGTGTATCTCCCGCCAGCGCACCTGGGGCGTGCCGATGTCGCTGTTCGTCCATAAAGAGACGCAGGAACTGCATCCGCGCACGCAGGAGCTGATGGAAGAAGTGGCGAAGCGCGTGGAAGCAGACGGCATCCAGGCATGGTGGGATCTGGACCCACGCGACATCATGGGCGACGACGCGAATAGCTATGAAAAAGTGCCGGATACCCTCGACGTCTGGTTCGATTCTGGTTCTACGCACGCCTCTGTCGTCGATGTGCGCCCGGAATTCGCAGGTCACGCGGCGGATATGTATCTGGAAGGCTCCGACCAGCATCGCGGCTGGTTTATGTCTTCTCTGATGATCTCCACGGCGATGAAAGGCAAAGCGCCGTATCGTCAGGTGCTGACGCATGGCTTCACCGTGGACGGCCAGGGCCGCAAGATGTCGAAATCTATCGGCAACACGGTTAGCCCGCAGGATGTGATGAACAAACTGGGCGCGGATATTCTGCGTCTGTGGGTCGCTTCCACTGACTACACCGGTGAAATGGCGGTTTCTGACGAGATCCTCAAACGCGCCGCCGACAGCTATCGCCGTATTCGCAACACTGCGCGCTTCCTGCTGGCTAACCTGAACGGTTTCGACCCGGTGAAAGACATGGTCAAGCCGGAAGAGATGGTCGTGCTGGACCGCTGGGCGGTGGGCTGCGCGAAAGCGGCGCAGGAAGATATCATCAAAGCGTATGAAGCGTATGATTTCCACGAAGTAGTGCAGCGCCTGATGCGTTTCTGCTCCATCGAAATGGGCTCGTTCTACCTCGACATCATTAAAGATCGCCAGTACACCGCGAAAGCGGACAGCGTGGCGCGCCGCAGCTGCCAGACTGCGCTCTATCACGTAGCCGAAGCGCTGGTGCGCTGGATGGCGCCTGTCATGTCCTTCACTGCTGACGAGATCTGGGGCTACCTGCCGGGCGAACGCGAGAAATATGTCTTTACCGGCGAGTGGTACACCGGCCTGTTTGGTCTGGCGGAAACCGAAGCGATGAACGACGCTTTCTGGGATGAGCTGCTGAAAGTGCGCGGCGAAGTGAACAAGGTTATCGAGCAGGCGCGCGCCGATAAACGCATCGGCGGTTCGCTGGAAGCGGCCGTTACCCTGTTTGCCGAGCCGGAACTGGCGGCGAAGCTGACGGCGCTGGGCGATGAATTACGATTCGTCCTGTTGACCTCGCAGGCGAAGGTTGAGGATTATGCGCAGGCGACGGACGAAGCCCAGCAGAGCGAACTGCTGAAGGGGCTGAAAGTGGCGCTCGCAAAAGCCGAAGGTGAGAAATGCCCGCGCTGCTGGCATTACACCACCGATGTCGGTCTGGTAGCGGAACACGCAGATATCTGCGGTCGCTGTGTCAGCAACGTAGCCGGTGACGGCGAAAAACGTAAGTTTGCCTGATGAGTAAACCGATCTTCTCAACCGGGCTCCGCTGGCTTTGGCTGGTGGTAGTCGTACTGATTATCGATCTGGGCAGTAAGGCGTTAATCCTTCAGCACTTTGCGCTGGGGGAGACAGTTTCTCTGTTCCCGTCGCTTAATCTGCACTATGCGCGTAACTATGGCGCCGCCTTTAGCTTCCTTGCGGATAAAGGCGGCTGGCAGCGTTGGTTCTTCGCCGGTATCGCTATCGGCATCTGCGTGGTGCTGGCGGTGCTGATGTACCGCGCAAAAGCGAGCCAGAAGCTGAACAACATTGCTTACGCGCTGATTATTGGCGGCGCGCTCGGCAACCTGTTTGACCGCCTCTGGCACGGCTTTGTTGTCGACATGATCGATTTTTATGTCGGCGACTGGCACTTCGCCACCTTCAACCTGGCCGATACCGCCATCTGCATCGGCGCGGCGCTGGTGGTGCTGGAAGGGTTTTTACCTTCGCCGGGTAAAAAGCAGCCCAACCAGGCCTGACGATTGATGAATGGCGGAGCCATCCGCCATTCGTTTTTTAAGGCCGACATTAATCGCCTCGCGAAGACAACAACGCAGATATCCGCTACATATAAAAGGCTGTAATGCATGACTAACTCTGTACAGAGCAACAGCGCAGTGCTGGTGCACTTCACGCTGAAACTCGAAGATGGCTCCACGGCGGAATCCACGCGCAATAACGGCAAGCCGGCGCTGTTTCGCCTTGGCGACACTTCGCTTTCCGAGGGGCTGGAACAGCAGCTGCTGGGCCTGCATGCGGGCGACAAAAAAGCGTTTTCGCTGGAACCCGATGCGGCGTATGGCGTACCGAGCCCGGACCTGATTCAATATTTTTCGCGTCGCGATTTTATCGACGCGGGCGAGCCGGAAATCGGCGCGATTATGTTATTTACCGCAATGGATGGCAGTGAAATGCCTGGCGTGATCCGCGAAGTGAACGGCGACTCCATCACCGTTGACTTTAACCACCCGCTCGCCGGGCAGACCATCCATTTTGATATCGAAGTGCTGGAAGTCGATCCGGTACTGGAGGAGCCTGATGCAGATCCTGTTGGCTAACCCACGCGGCTTTTGCGCGGGCGTGGACCGCGCTATCAGCATTGTTGAGAACGCGCTGGCGATTTATGGCGCGCCCATTTATGTCCGTCATGAAGTAGTGCATAACCGTTACGTGGTGGACAGCCTGCGCGAGCGCGGCGCTATTTTTATCGAACAGATAAGCGAAGTGCCGGACGGCGCGATCCTGATTTTCTCCGCCCATGGCGTTTCTCAGGCGGTGCGCAACGAAGCGAAAAGCCGCGACCTAACGGTTTTTGATGCCACCTGCCCGCTGGTGACGAAAGTGCATATGGAAGTGGCGCGCGCCAGCCGTCGCGGCGAAGAGTCCATCCTTATCGGTCACGCGGGTCACCCTGAAGTGGAAGGCACGATGGGCCAGTACAGCAACCCGGAAGGGGGCATGTACCTTGTCGAATCGCCGGACGACGTCTGGAAACTGGACGTTAAAAACGAGGCGAAGCTGTCGTTTATGACCCAGACCACGCTCTCGGTGGATGACACTTCCGATGTTATCGACGCGCTGCGTAATCGCTTCCCGAAAATTGTCGGGCCGCGTAAAGACGACATCTGCTACGCCACGACCAACCGTCAGGAAGCGGTACGCGCGCTGGCTGAACAGGCTGACGTGGTGCTGGTGGTCGGCTCGAAAAATTCCTCTAACTCCAACCGTCTGGCCGAACTGGCGCAGCGTATGGGGAAAGCCGCATTTCTGATTGACGACGCGAGCGATATCCAGGAAGAGTGGGTGAAAGCGGCGAAGTGCGTCGGCGTCACCGCTGGCGCCTCCGCGCCGGATATCCTGGTGCAGAATGTCATTGCCCGCCTGCAGGAGCTGGGCGGCGGCGAAGCGGTGCCGCTGGAAGGCCGTGAAGAGAATATTGTTTTCGAAGTGCCGAAAGAGCTGCGCATGGACGTTCGTGAAGTCAACTAACCTTCATCCGCTCTGTTTATGAGAAGATGCCAGACGCTAATCCCGTCTGGCATTTTTTTATGGAGAAAATCATGAGCCCGTTACCCTTCATTCTGGATACCGACCCGGGCATCGACGACGCCGTCGCCCTTGCCGCCGCCATCTTCTCGCCTGAACTCGAACTGCGGCTGGTTACCACCGTGGCGGGTAACGTCAGCGTGGAGAAAACAACCCGCAACGCCCTGCAACTGCTCCATTTCTGGCAGCAGGACGTGCCGCTGGCGCAGGGCGCCGCCACGCCGCTGGTGCGTCCGCTTCGCGATGCGGCTTATGTTCACGGCGAGTCGGGCATGGAAGGGTATCACTTTGTGGCTCACGACAGGCTCGCGCTGGAGGCGCCGGCTTTTCAGGTTATTTATGATTGCCTGACGGCGAGCGAGGAGCCTGTCACGCTGGTAACCATCGGCCCGCTGACCAATATCGCGCTGCTACTGACCCATTACCCCGACTGTATCAGTAAAATCAAACGGCTGGTGATGATGGGCGGCTCCGCCGGGCGCGGTAACTTTACCCCTAACGCTGAATTTAACATCGCTATCGACCCGGAGGCGGCGGCGCGTGTTTTTCGAAGCGGGCTGGAGATTGTGATGTGTGGTCTTGATGTCACTAACCGGGCGCAGTTAACGCCAGCGTATCTCGCCGCGCTTGCTACCCTTAACCGCACCGGCGCGATGCTGCATGCGCTTTTTAGTCACTACCGCAGCGGCAGTATGGCTACTGGGCTTCGGATGCACGATCTCTGTGCGATTGCTTTTCTGGTTAAGCCCGAGCTATTTACTCTGAAGTCGTGTTTTGTGGCGGTAGAGACGCAGGGTGAATACACTGCTGGCACAACGGTTGTCGATCTCGACGGCAGGCTGAAGCAGCCCGCTAACGCGCAGGTTGCGCTGGATATTGACGTTCCGGCCTTCCAGGCGTGGGTGGCGCAAACCCTCGCGCTGGCGCCATAGCGAAAGATTATCGGTTGCTAACGGTCAGCTTTTCAGCCAGATAATCAATCATCACCCGCATTTTAACCGGTAGCTGGCGGCCTGCGGACCAGAGCAGCCAGAGCTGGCCGGAATAGGTGCTAATAAATTCCCATTCCGGCAGTATCTGTACAATCTCGCCGCTCGCCAGCGCTTCACGGGCGGTAAAGAGCGGCAGGCTGCCAATGCCCAGGTGTTGCTTTACCGCGTCCAGCCGCACGCCAGTATGGTTCGCCGCATAGCGCCCGTGGGTTTGCACCACCAGCGTTTTGCTGTGCTGGCGAAACTTCCAGCGCGAGTCCACTGGCGTTTCCCCAAGGCTGATGCAGCTGTGAGCCCGCAAATCCTGAGGGTGCTGCGGCGTACCATGCTGCGCCAGATAATGCGGCGTGGCGCACAACAGATGCGTAATAGGCATTAGCGCTTTGCCATGCAACCCTGGCGAAGGGGTATTGGTGATGCGCAGCGCGAGATCCACGCCATCGTCAATCAGGTCCATATAACGATCTTCAAGCCGCAGGCAGATGTCCACCTGCGGATAGCGAGCCAGAAATTCCGCCATCACCGGGTGCAGGACAAAGCGGCCTACCGCTTTGGGCACGCTCAGGGTGAGCTTGCCCTGCGGCGCCTGTTGATCGATGCCGCCCTGCGAAAGGACCTGGCGTGCGGAGTCCAGCATTACCGTGGCGGATTTTAACACCTCGCTGCCTGCGTCGCTCAGGCGCAGCTTGCGGGTAGTGCGATGCAGCAGCTTAACGCCGAGCTCTTTCTCCAGCCGTGAAATGCTGCGGCTGACGGAAGAGGGCGTTGCGCCGAGCTTGCGGGCGGCGGCGGAGAAGCTGCCGCTCTCCACCACGATGACGAAGGCGGCGATTTCAGGCAATAACGTCAGGTTCATATTTATGCGCCGTATGCAAAGGTGCATTGTCTGAGAGCGGGATTATCTTCCCCGGGCTAATCAATATACTGTCTGGATAACCGGGAGGACAATAATGACTGAAAAAAGCTATTACACCAGCGATGCCGTAAGCGGCGAAGCGCAGGTGCTGCGCTGCGAGGCGAACAGCGACGGGCTCTATGAAGTGGAACTCGATGCCACGCTGTTTCATCCCCAGGGCGGCGGGCAGCCTGCGGACAGCGGTACGATTAACGGCATCCCTCTGATGCGCCTGGAAAACCGCGGCGATAAGGTTATTCATTTTCTCGGGCAGCCAGTGGCGCAAGAAAGGGTAAAGCTTGAGGTGAATGTGTCGCTGCGTAAGCTGCACTCCCGCTGGCATTCCGCGGGACATTTGATTGGTTATGCAGGCGAGCAGCATGGCTGGCGCCCGGTAAAAGCGCACCACTGGCCGGGCGAAGGCAAAATCACCTTTAATGCGACAGAAGGCGCGCTTGCGCCTGAGGCCTGCGCGTTAAGTGAAAAAATCGCCGCCTGGATAGCCGCCGATTTGCCGCGCCTGGTCACCTTCGACAATGCGCTTCGCCAGGTGCGTTTTGGCGATTTACCCGTTTACGGCTGCGGCGGCACGCATGTCGTTTCGCTGGCGGAGTTAGGGGAAGTGAAGCTGACCAGCCTGAAAGTGAAGAAAGGACAACTGATCGTGGCCTACCAGCTGGCAGGATAGTCTTTTCTGCAACTATTAAGCGTTTCTGCCTTGCAGGCGCATGCTTATCCATAAAAAGCATGCGCCTTTAATGTCTTTTACTGATATCCCCTCCGTTTTGTCATAAATTTCTAATTATGCGCGTTTTTCGCTGGCAGCCCGTGGGTGGGCTGGTTAACCTGAGAACGTTTTATAAGCAATTTCTTAACATACGAAGAGTATAACTATGCAAGAAGTACAAATCCGCGTCGCCATCGCCGGAGCAAGCGGCCGCATGGGGCGGCAGTTAATCCAGGCGGCATTACAGATGGATGGCGTGGCGCTTGGCGCGGCGCTGGAGCGTGAAGGCTCATCGCTGGTCGGCAGCGACGCCGGAGAACTGGCGGGCGCGGGTAAGTCAGGGGTCATCGTACAGAGCAGTCTCGATGCGATCGTCGATGATTTCGATGTGTTCATCGATTTTACCCGACCGGAAGGCACGCTGGCGCACCTGGCGTTTTGCCGCCAGCATGGCAAAGGCATGGTCATCGGCACGACCGGTTTTGACGAAGCGGGCAAGCAGGCCATCAGCGAAGCCGCCAAAGCTATCCCTGTCGTTTTTGCCGCTAATTTTAGCGTTGGGGTCAACGTCATGCTGAAGCTGTTGGAGAAAGCGGCGAAAGTGATGGGCAACTACACCGACATCGAAATTATCGAAGCTCACCATCGCCATAAGGTGGACGCGCCATCCGGCACGGCGCTGGCGATGGGGGAGGCAATTGCTCAGGCGTTGGATAAAGATCTCAAAGCGTGCGCTGTTTATGCGCGCGAAGGTTATACCGGCGAACGGGAACCTGGCACCATCGGCTTCGCTACGGTTCGCGCAGGCGATATCGTTGGCGAGCATACCGCTATGTTTGCTGATATTGGCGAACGCATTGAGATTACCCATAAGGCTTCAAGTCGGATGACTTTTGCAAATGGCGCGGTTCGCTCTGCTTTATGGTTAAAGGGCCATAAAAATGGCCTTTATGACATGCGGGACGTACTCGATTTAAATAACTTGTAGTAAGAATTACCCATCGTGATGTGGTTATTACAATCATAACTGTTTGATTGGCGGGGCAATAATTTATTGCCCTTTTTATTTTATTGAATTTCAACGGTCTTGATTATTTATCCTTGTTAAGGCTTAAAAACAGGTAATCTTCTTTGGTTTTTATGTTGCCATGCTGTAAATTTTGACCAAATGGTCCACTTTTTTCCTTCCTGACGTTTTGTTTACGATTTTCGCTGTCAACGAAACGGTTTCGTCACTGAGTTTTACTCTCTTTTTAGCTCTGTTTAAGCGTATTCGCTGTCAGTGAGCTAAAAATATCAGAAAAAATCACCTGCAGAGTAGACTTTGCCCTGTGTTCTCTCTAGAATGCCGCCGTTTGCCAAAAATTCGTCAGGCAGGCTGTTTTGCAATTGATTCATCCCTGCTGTTTGAATTAATATGCAAATAAATTGACTGTTTATTCCCTGGAGGACGTTTTGATTAAGTCAGCGCTGTTGGTTCTGGAAGACGGGACCCAATTTTACGGTCGGGCCATTGGGGCATCAGGTTCGGCGGTTGGGGAAGTCGTTTTCAATACTTCAATGACCGGTTATCAAGAAATCCTCACTGATCCTTCCTACTCCCGCCAGATTGTCACTCTTACTTATCCCCATATTGGTAATGTCGGTACTAACGAAGCCGATGAAGAATCCTCCCAGGTGCACGCGCAAGGTCTCATCATTCGCGACCTGCCGCTGATTGCCAGCAACTATCGCAACACCGAGGATCTCTCTTCTTACCTGAAGCGCCATAACATCGTGGCGATTGCCGATATCGACACCCGTAAACTGACCCGCCTGCTGCGTGAGAAAGGCGCGCAGAACGGCTGCATCATCGCGGGCGACAATCTGGACGCGCGTCTGGCGCTGGAAAAAGCGAAGGGTTTCCCGGGGCTGAACGGCATGGACCTGGCGAAAGAGGTCAGCACCGCTGAGCCTTACAGCTGGACACAGGGCAGTTGGACGCTTTCAGGCGAGCTGCCGGAAGCGAAGAAAGAAGAAGAGCTGCCTTACCACGTGGTGGCTTACGACTACGGCGTGAAGCGCAACATTCTGCGCATGCTGGTAGACCGCGGCTGCCGCCTGACCGTTGTGCCGGCGAAAACCCCGGCGGAAGAGGTGCTGAAAATGAATCCGGACGGCGTGTTCCTCTCAAACGGCCCCGGCGACCCGGCGCCGTGCGACTACGCCATCGACGCGATCGAGAAATTCCTGCAAACCGACCTGCCGGTGTTCGGCATCTGCCTCGGTCACCAGCTGCTGGCGCTGGCGAGCGGCGCGAAAACGGTGAAGATGAAATTCGGCCACCACGGCGGCAACCATCCGGTGAAAGACGTGGATAACAACCGCGTAATGATTACTGCGCAGAACCACGGTTTTGCAGTAGATGAAGCGACGCTGCCAGCCAACCTGCGCGTCACGCATAAATCGCTGTTCGACGGCACGCTGCAGGGGATTCACCGCACCGACAAACCCGCCTTCAGCTTCCAGGGACACCCGGAGGCGAGCCCGGGCCCGCACGACGCCGCGCCGCTGTTTGACCATTTCATTGACTTAATTGTGCAATACCGTAAGACCGCCAAATAATCAGGAGAAAATGAAACATGCCAAAACGTACAGACATTAAAAGCATCCTGATTCTTGGCGCAGGCCCGATTGTTATCGGCCAGGCGTGCGAATTCGACTATTCCGGCGCCCAGGCGTGTAAAGCGCTGCGTGAAGAGGGCTACCGCGTTGTCCTGGTGAACTCCAACCCGGCGACCATCATGACCGACCCGGAAATGGCGGATGCAACCTACATCGAGCCGATTCACTGGGAAGTGGTGCGCAAAATTATCGAAAAAGAGCGCCCGGACGCGGTGCTGCCGACCATGGGCGGCCAGACGGCGCTGAACTGCGCGCTGGAGCTGGAGCGCCAGGGCGTGCTGGAAGAGTTTGGCGTCACCATGATTGGCGCCACCGCCGATGCGATTGACAAAGCCGAAGACCGCCGTCGCTTTGACGTGGCGATGAAGAAAATCGGTCTGGAGACCGCGCGCTCCGGCATCGCGCATAATATGGACGAAGCGCTGGCGGTCGCGGCAGACGTCGGTTATCCGTGCATCATCCGTCCTTCTTTCACCATGGGCGGCACCGGCGGCGGCATCGCTTACAACCGCGAAGAGTTTGAAGAGATCTGCGCGCGCGGGCTCGACCTCTCCCCGACCAAAGAGCTGCTGATTGACGAGTCGCTTATCGGCTGGAAAGAGTACGAGATGGAGGTGGTGCGCGATAAGAACGACAACTGCATCATCGTTTGCTCCATTGAAAACTTCGACGCCATGGGCATTCACACCGGCGACTCCATCACCGTGGCGCCAGCCCAGACGCTGACCGACAAGGAATACCAGATCATGCGTAACGCCTCGATGGCGGTACTGCGTGAAATCGGCGTCGAAACCGGCGGCTCCAACGTGCAGTTTGCGGTTAACCCGAAAAATGGCCGCCTGATTGTTATCGAGATGAACCCTCGCGTGTCTCGCTCCTCGGCGCTGGCGTCCAAAGCCACCGGCTTCCCGATTGCCAAAGTGGCGGCGAAACTTGCGGTGGGGTACACCCTCGACGAGCTGATGAACGACATTACCGGCGGACGTACCCCGGCGTCGTTCGAACCCTCTATCGACTACGTGGTTACCAAAATTCCACGCTTCAACTTTGAGAAATTCGCCGGCGCGAACGACCGCCTGACCACCCAGATGAAATCAGTGGGCGAGGTGATGGCGATTGGCCGCACTCAGCAGGAATCGATGCAGAAAGCGTTGCGCGGCCTGGAAGTGGGCGCAACTGGCTTTGACCCGAAAGTGAGCCTGGATGACCCGGAAGCGCTGACCAAAATCCGCCGTGAACTGAAAGACGCGGGCGCCGAGCGTATCTGGTACATCGCCGACGCCTTCCGCGCCGGGTTGTCCGTCGACGGCGTTTTCAACCTGACCAATATCGACCGCTGGTTCCTGGTGCAGATTGAAGAGCTGGTGCGTCTGGAAGAGAAAGTGGCAGAAGTGGGCATTACCGGCCTGGACGCTGATTTCCTGCGCGCGCTTAAGCGCAAAGGTTTTGCCGACGCGCGGCTGGCGAAGCTCGCCGGCGTTCGCGAAACGGAAATCCGCAAGCTGCGCGAGCAGTACAACCTGCATCCGGTCTACAAGCGCGTGGATACCTGCGCGGCGGAGTTCGCCACCGACACCGCTTATATGTACTCCACTTATGAAGAAGAGTGCGAGGCGAATCCGAATCAGGATCGCGACAAGATTATGGTGCTGGGCGGCGGGCCGAACCGTATCGGGCAGGGCATTGAGTTCGACTACTGCTGCGTACACGCGTCGCTGGCGCTGCGTGAAGATGGTTATGAAACCATCATGGTGAACTGCAACCCGGAAACCGTTTCGACCGACTACGACACCTCCGACCGCCTCTATTTCGAGCCGGTTACGCTGGAAGATGTGCTGGAAATCGTCCGCATCGAGAAGCCGAAAGGGGTTATCGTGCAGTACGGCGGCCAGACGCCGCTGAAGCTGGCGCGCCAGCTTGAAGCCGCAGGCGTGCCGATTATCGGCACCAGCCCGGACGCCATCGACCGCGCCGAAGACCGCGAGCGCTTCCAGCAGGCGGTTGAGCGCCTGAAGCTCAGGCAGCCGGCTAACGCCACGGTAACCACCATCGAGCAGGCCGTCGAGAAAGCGGTGCAGATTGGCTACCCGCTGGTGGTACGCCCTTCCTATGTACTGGGCGGACGCGCAATGGAAATCGTCTATGACGAGGCGGATCTCCGTCGCTACTTCATGACGGCGGTCAGCGTTTCTAACGACGCGCCAGTGCTGCTTGACCGCTTCCTGGACGATGCGGTGGAAGTGGACGTGGATGCTATCTGCGACGGCGAAACCGTGCTGATTGGCGGCATCATGGAGCACATCGAGCAGGCGGGCGTGCACTCAGGGGACTCCGCGTGTTCACTGCCGGCTTACACGCTGAGCCAGGAAATTCAGGATGTGATGCGCCAGCAGGTGCAGAAACTGGCGATGGAACTGCAGGTACGCGGCCTGATGAACGTGCAGTTCGCGGTGAAAGATAACGAAGTTTATCTGATTGAAGTGAACCCACGCGCCGCGCGCACCGTGCCGTTCGTTTCTAAAGCGACCGGCGTGGCGCTGGCAAAAGTCGCCGCGCGCGTCATGACCGGCAAAACGCTGGTGGAGCAGGGCCACACCAAAGAGATCATCCCGCCGTACTACTCGGTGAAAGAGGTGGTGCTGCCGTTCAACAAGTTCCCGGGCGTCGACCCGCTGCTGGGGCCGGAAATGCGCTCTACCGGCGAGGTGATGGGCGTGGGGCGCACCTTCGCGGAAGCGTTCGCGAAAGCGCAGCTTGGCAGCAACTCCACCATGAAGAAGAAGGGCCGCGCTTTGCTCTCCGTACGCGAAGGCGACAAAGAGCGCGTGGTGGATCTGGCCGCCAAGCTGTTGAAATATGGCTTTGAGCTGGACGCCACCCACGGCACGGCGATTGTGCTGGGCGAGGCGGGCATTAACCCGCGTCTGGTGAACAAGGTGCATGAAGGCCGTCCGCACATTCAGGACCGCATCAAGAATGGCGAGTACACCTACATCATCAACACCACCGCAGGCCGCCAGGCGATTGAGGACTCCAAGCTGATTCGCCGCAGCGCGCTGCAGTATAAGGTGCATTACGACACCACGCTGAACGGCGGCTTCGCCACTGCGATGGCGCTGAATGCCGACGCGACCGAGAAAGTCACGTCAGTGCAGGAGATGCACGCGCAAATCGCGAAGTAATCAACGCCGCCAGGCCAAAAGCCAGCCTCATGATGAGGCTGGCTTTTTACTTTTCAGGAATGTTCCGTTTCTGTGCGGCCTGTTAGTCATCTGAGCTAGGCTTTGAAATGAAACCAACAAAGACGCAGGGAGATAACCATGCGAACGCAATTACTTCTCGCTTCCTCTTTTACCGCTGCGGCGCTGCTGATGGGCGGCTGCTCCTCTAACCAGGCGGTAAAAACCACTGACGGCCATACGATAGTGACCGATGGCAAGCCGCAGGTGGATAACGATACCGGGCTGGTATCCTATGAAAACGCGGAAACCGGTAAAACCGAGCAGATAAACCGCGATCAGGTTAAGTCGATGAACGAGCTGGATAACTGATCCTTTCGCTTTGCCGCAGCAGCAGTGGCATCTGCCACTGCTTCCTCTTCTTGCCTAAAAGCCCTGCATATTGTCTCTGTAAGCGAAACGTCAATCCGTCTACACTCTGAGGATTAACCGCGTCCGCAAGACAGGCGACTCCATGATTTTGATTATTTATGCACACCCCTACCCGCGACACTCCCATGCCAACCGCCATATGCTTGAGCAAATCAGTAACTTGCCGGATGTGGAAGTTCGCTCGCTCTACCAGCTCTATCCCGATTTCAATATCGATATTCTCGCCGAACAGGAAGCGTTAAGCCGGGCGGAATTAATCATCTGGCAGCATCCGATGCAGTGGTACAGCGTGCCGCCGCTATTTAAACTCTGGATAGATAAAGTGCTGACTCACGGCTGGGCCTATGGTCACGGCGGTACGGCATTGCATGGCAAAAGCGTGCTCTGGGCGGTCACTACCGGCGGCGATGCGCACCATTTTGACCTTGGCGATCATCCGGGTTTCGACGTGCTGGCCCAACCGCTGCAGGCTACCGCAATCTACTGCGGGCTAAAATGGTTGCCGCCTTTTACGCTGCATGGCGCTTTTGTCTGTGACGATGAAACGCTGGAAGGCCAGGCGCGCCACTATAAACAACGGTTGATGGAATGGCAGGAGGGGCGCCGTGGATAGTCATACTCTGATTCAGGCTCTTATTTACCTTGGCTCGGCGGCGCTGATAGTGCCGATGGCGGTACGGCTGGGATTGGGTTCGGTGCTCGGCTACCTGATTGCAGGTTGCATTATCGGCCCATGGGGGTTGCGGCTTGTCACCGATGCGCAGTCCATTCTGCACTTCGCCGAGATTGGCGTGGTGCTGATGCTTTTTGTCATCGGACTGGAGCTGGACCCGCGCCGCCTCTGGACGCTGCGCGCTTCGGTATTCGGCGGCGGGGCGATGCAGATGATCGCCTGCGGCCTGTTGTTGGGCCTGTTCTGTATGGCGTTGGGTCTGCGCTGGCAAGTGGCCACGCTGATTGGCCTGACGCTCGCGCTCTCCTCTACGGCGATAGCGATGCAGGCAATGAATGAGCGCAACCTGACGGTGTCGCAAATGGGCCGCAGCGCCTTTGCGGTGCTGCTGTTTCAGGATATCGCCGCGATTCCGCTGGTGGCGATGATCCCGCTGCTGGCCGCCAGCGGGGCGGCGACCACGCTCGGCGCTTTCACGCTTTCCGCGCTGAAAGTAATCGCCGCGCTGGCGATAGTCGTGCTGCTTGGGCGCTACGTTGCGCGTCCGGCGCTGCGCTTCGTGGCGCGCTCCGGGCTGCGCGAAGTGTTCAGCGCCGTCGCGCTGTTTCTGGTGTTCGGCTTCGGTTTGCTGCTGGAAGAGGCGGGGCTTTCCATGGCGATGGGGGCGTTTCTTGCCGGCGTGCTGCTGGCAAGCTCCGAATATCGCCATGCGCTGGAAAGCGATATCGAACCGTTTAAGGGGTTGCTGCTCGGCCTCTTTTTTATCGGCGTCGGCATGTCCATCGATTTTGGCACGCTGGTGGCGAACCCGCTGCGGGTGATTATTCTGCTGGTTGGGTTTCTTGTCATCAAGACCGTAACGCTGTGGCTGGTGGCGAAGCCGCTAAAAGTGCCGGGCAAACAGCGCCGCTGGTTCGCTGTACTGCTGGGGCAGGGGAGCGAATTCGCTTTTGTGATTTTCGGCGCGGCGCAGACGGCGCAGGTGCTTGACCCGGAATGGGCGAAATCGCTCACCCTCGCGGTGGCGCTTTCCATGGCGGCAACGCCAGTGCTGCTGGTGTTGCTGACGCGGCTTGAGAAAGCGGCGCCGGCGCAGGCGCGCGAGGCGGATGAAATCGACGAAGAGCAGCCGCGGGTTATCATCGCGGGCTTCGGCCGCTTCGGGCAGATCGCCGGCCGTTTGTTGCTTTCAAGCGGCGTAAAAATGGTGGTGCTCGATCACGACCCGGACCACATCGAAACCCTGCGCAAGTTCGGCATGAAGGTCTTTTACGGTGATGCCACGCGGGTGGACTTGCTGGAATCAGCAGGGGTGGCGAAAGCCGAGGTGTTAATCAACGCAATAGACGATCCGCAAACTAACCTGCAGCTTACCGAGCTGGTGCAAGCGCATTTCCCGCAGGTGCGCATCATCGCCCGCGCTCGCGATGTCGATCACTATATTCGGCTGCGTCAGGCGGGCGTGGAGCAGCCTGAACGTGAAACCTTCGAAGGCGCTTTAAAAGTGGGACGCCTGGCGCTGGAAGGGTTAGGGCTGGGGCCGTATGAAGCGCGCGAGCGTGCCGATGTGTTCCGCCACTATAACCAGCAGATGGTGGAAGAGATGGCGGATGGCGATAACGATACCGCCGCTCGCGCCGCGACGTTCCGTCGCACCAGCGCGATGCTGACCGAAATAATCAGCGAAGACCGGGCGCATCTTTCGGTGGTGCAACGTCACGGCTGGCAGGGAACGCAGGAAGGCAAACATACCGGCAACGAGGCGGACGAACCGGAAGTGAAACCGCAGGCGTGATAAGAAACGCCCCGAAAGGGGCGTTTTTTTAGCTCAGCGCGACTTTAATGCCCAGCGCCAGCAGCATGCCGCCGAGCAGTTTATCGATAATTTTCTGCGCTTTGGTCAACCCGCGGCGCACCGGCTCGCTCTGAATCAGCACCACCAGCAGCGGCCACCACACTACCGTCAGGCCGACGATAATGCCCGCATACCAGAGTTTCTCACCGAGGCCCGAATTCACGTTTAACACCTGAGTAAACATCGCCAGGAAGAAAAGCGTGGCTTTCGGGTTAAGCAGGTTGCACAGGTAGCCCTGTAAAAAGGCTTTCCTCAGCGACACCTCTTCATGGGCGACATCGCTCACGGCAAGCTTGCTCCCGCCTCGCGCAAGCAGCGCCTGTACGCCGAGCCAGATGAGATAGGCGGCGCCCGCGTATTTCAGCAGCCCAAACAGCCACGGCGTGGTGGTTATCACGACGGCGATGCCTGCCACGCAATAAGTCATGTGCGTTATCACCCCGAAAATGACGCCCGCCGCGGTGGTGAGCGCGGCGGCGCGACGATAGCGGGCCGCATTTTTAATCACCAGAAAAAAATCGGGGCCGGGGGAGAGCATTCCCAGCGCGGCGATGGTCGCCACAAACAAAGTGGTTTCAAGCATGCGCAAACCTCATCGTAAAACGTGGGCAGAACTATAGCGCAAAACGTTGTCAAAATGATCGCTGAGGTCGCCTGAGATCGTCGCGTTTGGCCATAATATTGAGCTAGGGCGTTAAGTGGATGGTCCTCTGTCCAGCGAACGTTGTGGGTAAGCTGGCAGAACCAAAAATTTTACCGATCCCCTGCGTTGCGTTAGTCGACTAAGGAATGCGCTTTACGTATAGTGGCGACAATTTTTTTACCATCTGGGAATCAATCAATGATCAGTCTGATTGCAGCGTTAGCTGTGGATCGCGTTATTGGCATGGAGAACGCCATGCCGTGGAATTTGCCGGCCGATCTCGCCTGGTTCAAGCGCACGACCCTGAATAAACCGGTCATTATGGGCCGTCTTACCTGGGAATCTATTGGCCGTCCGCTGCCGGGCCGTAAAAATATTGTGCTTAGCAGCAAAGCAGGCGATGACGATCGCGTGGTGTGGGTAAGCTCGGTGGAAGAGGCGCTGAAGGCCTGCGGCGATGCGCAGGAGATCATGGTGATCGGCGGCGGTCGCGTTTATGAGCAGTTCCTGCCGAAAGCGCAGCGTCTTTATCTCACGCATATCGATGCAGAAGTCGAAGGGGACACCCATTTTCCGGATTATGAACCGGACGAATGGCAGTCGGTGTTTAGTGAGTTTCATGACGCTGACGAACAGAACTCGCACAGCTACTGCTTTGAAATTCTGGAGCGCCGATAAGCGGCGCCCCTTGCGGGTACATTACCCGACGCCTCTCATTCGGCCGCCCTCGTCTGAGGGCGCCGACGCTTATTACGACGCTACTGCGGTTTCGCCTTCATCCAGATCGAGCTGACGATTCGACGGCTGAGCGAAGAACGCTTTGTCTTCCCAGCGCAGGCAGGTCAGCGTCCCTCCCCAGCAGCAGCCCGTATCCAGCCCGTAGACATTTTCCGGCGTGCCTTTGCCTTCAAGCGACGCCCAGTGGCCGAAGACAATGGAATAGTTCTGCGAAACCGGACCCGGAATAGCGAACCACGGCTTCAGCGGCGCGGGGGCATTTTCCGGCGTGTCTTTACAGAACATATCAAGCTGGCCGTTCGGGAAGCAGTAGCGCATCCGGGTCAGCGCGTTAGTGATAAAGCGCAGGCGCGCAAGGCCGGTCAGTTCCGAAGACCAGTTGTTTGGCATGTCGCCATACATGGCGTCGAGAAACAGCGGGTAGCTGTCGCTTGCAAGCACCGCTTCGACATCACGGGCGCAGCCCATGGCGGTCTGCAGATCCCACTGCGGCGTAATGCCGGCATGGGCCATCACCAGCTTTTTCTCTTCATCGACCTGCAGCAGCGGCTGGCGGCGCAGCCAGTTGATCAGCTCATCGGCGTCGGGCGCTTCCAGCAGCGGGGTAATTCTGTCTTTCGGCTTATTACGGCTGATGCCAGCGTAAACCGCTAACAGATGCAAATCATGGTTGCCCAGCACCACGCGCACCGCGTCGCCAAGCGAGCGGACATAGCGCAGCACTTCGAGCGAACCCGGCCCGCGCGCCACCAGGTCGCCGGTCAGCCACAGCGTATCCTTGCCGGGAGTAAATTCGACATGCTTTAGCAGGGCGACCAGTTCATCGTAGCAACCGTGAACGTCGCCAATCAGGTATGTTGACATCGTATTAATGAATGAGTGTTGGTAAGGCCAACCGGAAAACCGGGATGGCGATGCGAAAGCGGCTGCCTTGTTCATCGACCATTTCATAATGGCCTTCCATCGTGCCGAACGGCGTTTCTATCACCGCGCCGCTGGTGTACTGGTATTCGCCGCCCGGGGCGATATGCGGCTGTTCGCCGACAACGCCTTCGCCCTGAACTTCTGTTTCGCGTCCGTTGCCGTTGGTGATAAGCCAGTAGCGGCTCAGCAACTGAACGGGAGTTCGCCCCAGGTTGCGGATAGTAACGGTATAGGCAAAAACGAAACGCTCTTCATCCGGCGAGGATTGCGATTCGATATAAACGCTTTGCACCTGAACGCAGACACGGGGCGAATCTAGCATGGCTTAGCTCTCCTTCGAGGGCGGATTGTCGGCTAAATAATTAGCCATCTGACAATATTGCGCCACAGAAATGTTTTCTGCACGCAGGGCCGGGTCTATCCCGAGCTCCGTCAGCACTTCCGGGCTAAAGAGGTTGCCGAGGCTGTTGCGGATCGTTTTACGGCGCTGGTTGAACGCCTCTGTCGTCAGGCGGCTCAGCAAACGCAGATCTTTCACCGGATGCGGCAACTGTGCGTGCGGCACCAGGCGAACCACGGCGGAATCCACTTTCGGCGGCGGCGCGAACGCTGTCGGCGGCACTTCCAGCACAGGGATTATCTGGCAGTAGTATTGCGCCATAACGCTTAAACGACCATACGCTTTACTGTTCGGCCCTGCAACCAGTCGGTTTACCACCTCTTTTTGCAGCATGAAATGCATGTCGGCAATCGAATCAGTATAGCTAAACAGATGAAACATCAGCGGCGTGGAGATGTTGTACGGCAGGTTGCCGAATACGCGCAGCGGCTGACCAAGCGTGGCAGAGAGCTCGCTGAAGTTCATGGTCATCGCGTCCTGCTGATAAATAGTCAGCTTAGGCGCAAGGAAAGGGTGCGTTTGCAAGCGGGCGGCGAGGTCACGGTCCAGCTCAATAACCGTGAGCTTGTCCAGACGTTCACCTACCGGCTCGGTCAGCGCGCCGAGACCGGGGCCGATTTCCACCATCGCCTGACCTTTCTGCGGATTGATGGCGGAGACGATGCTGTCGATAACGAACTGGTCGTTAAGAAAGTTTTGCCCGAAGCGTTTGCGGGCTAAATGGCCCTGATGGACTCGATTATTCATTCGTTCTTACTGTTTAAAATCATCTGGATGGCGAGGTTAAGCGCCGTAATAAAACTGCCGACACTGGCGGTGCCCTGGCCTGCGAGCTCCAGCGCAGTACCGTGGTCGACCGAGGTGCGAATAAAGGGCAGACCAAGCGTGATATTAACCGCGCGGCCAAAGCCCTGGTATTTTAGCACGGGCAGCCCTTGATCGTGGTACATCGCCAGCACCGCGTCGGCGTGGTCGAGGTATTTCGGCTGGAACAGCGTATCGGCAGGGAGCGGGCCGGTGAGATTCATGCCGCGTGCGCGCATCTCTTCCAGCACAGGGATAATCGTATCTATCTCCTCGGTGCCCATATGACCGCCTTCGCCCGCGTGCGGGTTCAGGCCGCAGACCAGCACATGCGGCTGCGCAATGCCGAATTTGCTCTGCAGATCGTGATACAGCGTGGTGATGATATGACGCAGCAGCTCCGGCGTAATCGCCTCCGCAATCGCTTTAAGCGGCAGGTGAGTCGTAGCCAGCGCAACGCGCAGCTCTTCGGTCGCCAGCATCATCACGACTTTTTCGCTGTGCGAACGCGCTTCAAAAAACTCCGTGTGGCCGATAAACGGGATGCCCGCATCGTTAATGATGCCTTTATGCACGGGGCCTGTGATGAGCGCGCCGAATTCGCCGTTCAGACAGCCGTCACAGGCGCGCGCCAGCGTCTCTACTACGTAGTCGCTATTGCGCACATCCAGGACGCCCGGGGTGACCGGCTCCCGCAGAGCGACGGGCAGGACGGTCAACGTACCCGCACGTTGCGCAGCGGCAGGCGCATCAGGCGTATAGGGAAGGAGCGTTAGCGGCAGACCAAGACATTTAGCGCGTTCGGCGAGCAGGTCAGGAGAGGCGCAGACGACCAGTTCAGCGGGCCAGTCGCGTTGCGCCAGCGCGATGACCAGGTCGGGACCAATCCCGGCGGGTTCGCCGGGAGTGAGGGTCACACGAGGAGTGTTTGCCATTAGTTACTCAGAATTTTGACATAGGCGCTGGCGCGCTGTTCCTGCATCCAGGTTGCCGCTTCTTCAGAGAATTTACGGTTAAACAGCATGCGGTAAGCGCGCTCTTTCTGCGCGGCGTCGGTTTTATCCACGTTGCGCGTATCCATCAGCTCAATCAAATGCCAACCGAAAGAAGAGTGCACCGGAGCGCTTAACTGGCCGCGCTGCAGGCGGGTCAGCGCATCGCGGAAGGCCGGATCGTAAACTTCCGGAGAAGCCCAGCCCAGGTCGCCGCCCTGATTAGCTGAACCTGGATCCTGAGAGAAGGCTTTCGCAGCATCAGCAAAAGAGGTTTTACCGCTCTTGATATCCGCAGCGATCTCTTCAAGCTTCAGGCGCGCCTGCTGATCGGTCATGATCGGCGAAGGTTTCAGAAGAATATGGCGGGCATGCACTTCCGTGACGGAAATGCTTTGCGACTGACCGCGCATGTCGTTGACTTTCAGGATATGGAAACCGACGCCGGAACGGATCGGGCCGACGATGTCGCCTTTTTTCGCCGTGCTTAACGCCTGAGCGAAGAGGGAAGGCAATTCCTGAATACGCCCCCAGCCCATCTGGCCGCCTTTCAGCGCCTGTTGGTCTGCGGAATAGGTGATAGCCAGCTTGCCGAAATCACCGCCGTTGCGCGCTTCACCGACAATAGAGCGCGCCTGCGTTTCTGCTTCATCCACCTGCGCAGAAGTCGGGTTTTCCGGCAGCGGAATCAGGATGTGACTCAGGTTCAGTTCAGTGCTGGCGTCATTCTGGTTGCCAACCTGTTTCGCCAGCGTTTCCACTTCCTGCGGCAGGATCGTTACGCGGCGGCGCACTTCGTTATTACGCACTTCAGAAATAAGCATTTCTTTGCGGATCTGGTTGCGATAGGTGCTGTAGTTCACCCCTTCGTAGGCCAGACGGCTGCGCATCTGATCCAAAGACATATTGTTTTGCTTTGCGATATTCGCGATAGCCTGATCAAGCTGCTCGTCGGTGATTTTGACGCCCATCTTCTGGCCCATCTGCAACATTATCTGATCCACGATCAGACGCTCCAGGATCTGATGACGCAACGTGCTGTCATCAGGAAGCTGCTGCCCCGCCTGGTTTGCATTGAGCTTTACTGACTGCATCAGGCCATCAACGTCACTTTCCAGCACTACGCCGTTATTCACGACGGCTGCAACTTTATCGACAACCTGCGGCGCAGCGAAGCTGGTATTCACTACCAAAGTGATACCAAGAAGCAGCGTTTTCCAGTTCTTCATACCTTTTCCATTTCGATTAACCGCAAAGCGGATTACGTTTAATTCAGTGCATTACAGCGAGCTTTGGTACGGCAAAATGTTGGAGCGCAGCATCTGATGCGTGCCGAGACCATAGTTGGAGCTCAGGCCGCGCAGCTCGATGTTGAAGCCGAACACTTCGTCATACTTGCTCTGATCTTTTTCCCAACCGTTAATCTTCCGCTCATAACCGACACGGATGGCATAGCAGCAGGAGTTATATTGCACGCCCAGCATCTGGTCGGCTGGTTTGCTGGCGTTGGTGTCATAGTAATAGGCTCCAACCACAGACCAGCGATCGACAACAGGCCAACTCGCGGTTACGCCTACCTGGTTAATGCCCTCTTTATATTGCTCAGCAGTAGAGTAGGAAGGCAGCGTCGCCTGGATATACTCCGGGCTGGCGTAACGGTAGTTCAACTGCAGCAACCGGTCTTCATCACGGCGATACTCAATTACGCCGTTGCCCGTCGCCACGTTGTTAAGCCGCGCGTCATACTGTACGCCGCCGCGCAAGCCCCACCGGTCGCTGATGCGCCAGTAAGTATCTCCCGCCCATACCATCGAGCCGGTCTCTTTGTCTTTCTCCCAGTTGATGTTGTCATCACCGGTACGGGACTCGGTGAAATAGTAGATTTGACCAACAGAAACGTTAAAACGTTCAACGGACTTATCGTCATAAACGCGGGATGTGACGCCGGTCGTTACCTGGTTGGCGGAAGCGATGCGGTCCAGGCCGCCGTAGGTGCGGTCGCGGAACAGGCCGGAATAGTCAGACTGCAGCAGCGAAGAGTCGTAGTTATTGATGGTGCTCTGGTCGCGATAAGGGATGTAAAGGTACTGCGCGCGCGGCTCCAGCGTTTGCGTGTAGCCTTCTGCAAGCGAACTGAAATCACGTTCAAAGACCATCTTACCGTCAACTTTAAACTGTGGGAGGACGCGATTGACGGAATCTTCCAGGTTGTTGGCCGCCGCGTTATTACCACCCAGATAGTTACGATAGCGTTCCAGATTGTCCTGCTGATAATGCGTCGCCATCAGCTTGGCTTCGGTATTAATGCTTCCCCAGTCATTGGAGAGCGGCAGGTTGATGGTCGGTTCCAGATGCAGACGCGTCGCTTCCGGGTAGTTTTCGTTTACGTTGGTAAACTTCACCGCCTGCGCATAAAGACGCGTATCGAAAGGCCCTACGTCATTCTGGTAGAAGTTAACGTCAAGCTGCGGCAACGAGCGGTAGGTGTTGCCGACATTGTTAAATACCTGGAAATCACGCGCCGAGAGACGGGCATCAAAATTTTCTACAGCATAGCCCGCGCTGAAGAATTGTGTCGCATAGCCGTCGGTGCTTGATCCATATTTAGTACTAAAATCATTGAAATAGCGATCGTCGCTGACCTTGGTATAGTCAACGTTGAAGCGCCATACCTGATCCAGCACGCCCGCATGCTGCCAATAGAACAGCCAGCGGTGCTCGTTATCATCGGTGCGAGTGGTATCGTCCCGGTAGACATCATCGGAAGGCAGGTAATCAAACTCCATCAGGCCAACGCCCGCCTGCGTCAGATAACGAAACTCGTTCTGCCACTGGACGTTGCCGCGCTTTTCAATGTAATGCGGCGTAATCGTCGCATCGAAGTTAGGCGCGATATTCCAGTAGTAGGGAAGAGTGAACTCGAACCCATTGTTGGTACCGTATTTCGCATTCGGAATAAGGAAACCGGAGCGGCGTTTATCGCCTATGGGCAGTTGCAGATAAGGGCTGTAAAAGACCGGAACCGGGCCCAGCTTGAAGCGGGCGTTCCAGATTTCCGCGACCTGCTCTTCACGATCGTGAATAACTTCGCTGCCCACCACGCTCCAGGTGTCGGAACCCGGCAGACAGGAGGTAAACGTACCGTTTTCGAGTATGGTGTAACGGTTTTCGCCTCGCTGTTTCATGAGGTCGGCGGTGCCGCGGCCCTGACGCCCCACCATCTGGTAGTCGCCTTTCCAGACGTTAGTGTCTTTGGTGTTGAGATTCGACCAGGCTTTCGGACCTTTCAGGATGACCTGATTGTCGTCATAGTGCACATTACCCAGAGCGTCGACCGTACGCACCGGATCCGGTTGGCCTTCTACCTGTTTCTGATGCAACTGGACTTCGTCAGCCTGAAGCCGACCGTTACCTTGTTGAATATCCACATTGCCGCTGAACACCGCGTCGTCAGGGTAGTTTCCTTTTGCGCTATCGGCATTGATAGTTACGGGTAGCTGGTTTGGGTCGCCTTGTACCAGAGGGCGGTTATAGCTGGGCACGCCGAGCATACACTGTGAAGCGAGATCGGCAGCCATCCCTTGTTGGCTATAGAGGGCTGTGCCAATCATCGTGGCCAGCAAGGTGGGAATACGTTTTTTCATACGTGTTATTCGTTGTTCCGTCATCATTGGCTTGGCGCCGGCAAACGGTCAGAGACTAACTTACTCATCACCACAGCGCTAGTGTTAATCCTGCCCGCTTTCGAGCCTCTGTGTTAGGCACGGCTTAGAATGACGGGTATGATAAAGCAAATTCTAGCCGACGGCATGACGATTTGGGGAGTATATGCAGTATTGGGGAAAAGTGGTTGGCGTGGCGATAGCGCTGCTGATGGGCGGCGGTTTCTGGGGCGCCGTCATCGGCCTGCTGATAGGCCACATGTTTGATAAAGCACGTAGTCGTCGTACCGTCTGGTTTGCCAGCCAGCGCGAGCGTCAGTCGCTCTTTTTCAGCACCACCTTTGAGGTGATGGGGCATCTGACTAAATCCAAGGGGCGAGTGACCGAGGCGGATATCCATATCGCCACGCTGCTGATGGACCGAATGAACCTTCACGGCGAGTCGCGCCGCGCGGCGCAGCATGCTTTTCGCATTGGCAAAGAAAACGGCTATCCGCTGCGGGAAAAAATGCGCCAGCTCAGAAGCGTCTGTTTTGGCCGCTTCGACCTGATTCGGATGTTTCTGGAAATTCAGATTCAGGCGGCTTTTGCCGATGGCACGCTTCACCCAAACGAGCGCGAAGTGCTGTATGTCATCGCAGAAGAGCTGGGTATCTCGCGCGTGCAGTTCGACCAGTTCCTGCGCATGATGCAAGGCGGCGCGCAGTTCAACGGCGGTTACCAGCAGCAGTCGCAGCAGAATGGCGGCTGGCAGCAGGCGCAGCGCGGTCCAACGCTTGAAGATGCCTGCAACGTATTAGGCGTGAAGGCCACGGATGATATGACTACCATCAAGCGCGCCTATCGCAAGCTGATGAGCGAACATCACCCGGACAAGCTGGTCGCAAAAGGGCTGCCGCCTGAAATGATGCAGATGGCCAAGCAAAAAGCGCAGGAAATTCAAAAGGCGTACGATTTAATTAAGGCTGCGAAAGGGGTCAAGTAAGCGCGGTTTGACTCTCCATCCCCGCCCTCTCTTCAAAGAGGAGAGGGCGTCACCCCTTTTATTATGGCGCGCAATCAACTGGCGTATTTCCGGGCCGAACAGGCGCAGCGCCGCCGACCTTTCACGGCAGTGATGTTTCAAAAAAAGTTGCCGCTTTTGTCGGGTGGGTAAGCCGGGCGCTACCCACCTTGTACTGTTGCGACGTCAGAAATCCGCAGGGGCGCGGAAGGTCATAGACGAGCCGTAGGCGGGATGGGTGATGGTCAGCGACTCCGCGTGCAGTAACAGGCGGTCCGCCTGCGCGAACGCTTGCGGCGTGGCATAGAACTTATCGCCGAGGATCGGATGACCGAGCGCCATCATATGTACGCGCAGTTGATGCGAACGCCCGGTAATGGGTTTCAGCAATACGCGCGCCGTGTTATCCGGCGCGTATTCCAGCACTTCATATTCCGTCTGCGCCGCCTTGCCGGTCTCATAACACACTTTTTGCTTCGGCCGGTTCGGCCAGTCGCAAATCAGCGGTAAATCCACCAGCCCTTCGGCCTTCGCTGGATGGCCCCATACCCGCGCCACATACTGCTTTTTCGGCTCCCGCTCGCGGAACTGGCGTTTAAGCTCCCGCTCCGCCGCTTTGGTGAGGGCAACCACAATCACCCCGCTGGTCGCCATATCCAGACGATGCACGGATTCCGCCCGCGGGAAATCGCGCTGGATGCGCGTCATCACGCTGTCTCTGTGCTCTTCGAGACGGCCCGGCACGGAGAGCAGGCCGCTCGGTTTATTGACCACCATAATATGGTCATCCTGATAAAGGATGACCAGCCAGGGGTCTTGCGGCGGATGGTAAGATTCGAGCATCGTCCGGCTCCGTTTACTGATGCGTTACGACAATAAGACGCAGCGCGTCCAGACGCCAGCTCGCCTCGTCGAGGCTCTCCAGCACCTGCTGGCGATTCGTCTCAATGGCGCTCAGCTCATCATCGCGAATGTTCGGGTTCACCGCCCGCAACGCTTCCAGGCGAGAAAGCTCCGAGGAAAGTTTTTCATCCGCCTCTTCGCGCGCCGCCGCAATCAGCGCCTGCGCCGCTTTCTCTACCTGAACTTCCGCCAGTTGCAGAATGGCGTGCACGTCCTGCTGCACCGCGTTCACCAGCTTGCTGCCGGTATGGCGATTCACTGCGCTCAGCTGGCGGTTGAAGCTTTCAAACTCCACCTGCGAAGCCAGGTTGGTGCCATTTTTATCCACCAGCATGCGCACCGGGGTCGGCGGCAGGAAGCGATTGAGCTGCAGCTGTTTCGGCGCCTTCGCCTCGACGACATACATCAGTTCCAGCAGCAGCGTTCCTACCGGCAGCGCCTTGTTCTTCAGCAGCGAAAGCGCGCTGCTGCCCGTATCGCCGGAGAGGATAAGATCCAGGCCATTGCGAATCAGCGGATGTTCCCAGGTAATAAACTGCGCGTCTTCGCGGGAAAGCGCCACGTCGCGGTTGAAGGTAATGGTGCAGCCGTCTTCCGGCAGACCCGGGAAGTCGGGCACCAGCATATGATCGGAAGGCGTAAGCACAATCATATGCTCGCCGCGGTCATCCTGGTTAATGCCGATAATATCGAACAGGTTCATGGCGAAGTTTACGAGGCCCGTGTCGTTGTCCTGGCCGGCGATATCATCCGCCAGGCGCTGCGCTTTTTCGCCGCCGTTGGAGTGGATCTCCAGCAGGCGGTCGCGACCCTGCTCCAGCTGCGCCTTCAGCGCTTCATGCTGCTCGCGGCAGGACTTTATGAGTTCGTCAAAGCCTTCCGTCTCTTCCGGCGCGGCGAGGTAGCCGATAAGCGAATCGTAAACGCTGTCATAAATCGCGCGGCCGGTCGGGCAGGTGTGTTCGAAAGCGTCCAGCCCTTCGTGGTACCAGCGCACCAGCACCGACTGCGCGGTTTTTTCCAGATAAGGCACGTGGATCTGGATATCATGCATCTGTCCGATACGATCCAGACGGCCGATGCGCTGCTCCAGCAGATCCGGGTTAAACGGCAGGTCGAACATCACCAGCTGGCTGGCGAACTGGAAGTTGCGGCCTTCGGAGCCGATTTCCGAGCAGAGCAGCACCTGCGCGCCGGTATCCTCTTCGGCAAACCAGGCGGCGGCGCGGTCGCGTTCGATAATCGACATGCCCTCATGGAACACGGCGGCGCGAATGCCTTCCCGCTCGCGCAGCACCTGCTCCAGCTGTAACGCCGTGGCCGCTTTCGCGCAGATAACCAGCACTTTCTGCGAGCGGTGGCTGGTAAGGTAGCCCATCAGCCATTCCACGCGCGGATCGAAGTTCCACCAGGTGCCGCTGTCGCCTTCAAACTCCTGATAAATTTGCTCCGGGTAGAGCATATCGCGGGCGCGATCTTCCACCGATTTGCGGGCGCCCATAATGCCGGAAACTTTAATCGCCGTCTGGTACTGGGTCGGCAACGGCAGTTTAATGGTATGCAGCTCGCGTTTCGGGAAGCCTTTCACCCCGTTGCGGGTGTTGCGAAACAGCACGCGGCTGGTGCCGTGGCGGTCCATCAGCATATCGATAAGCTCATGGCGCGCATCTTCGGCGCCGTCGCGGTCGCTGTTGGCGGTCTGCAGCAGCGGTTCGATATCCTGCTCGCCAATCAGATCGCTTAAGGTGTTGAGCTCTTCATTGCTGAGCTTGTTGCCGGCGAGCAGCAGCGCCACGGCGTCGGCCACCGGACGGTAATTTTTCTGCTCTTCGACAAACTGCGCAAAGTCGTGAAAACGGTTCGGGTCCAGCAGGCGCAGGCGGGCGAAATGGCTCTCCATGCCCAGCTGTTCCGGCGTGGCGGTCAGCAGCAGTACGCCCGGCACCTGCTCGGCCAGCTGTTCAATCGCCTGATATTCGCGGCTCGGCGCGCCTTCGCTCCAGACCAGGTGGTGCGCTTCGTCGACCACCAGCAAATCCCACTGCGCTTCGCACAGGTGCTCCAGGCGCTGCTTGTTGCGGCGTACGAAATCGAGCGAACAGATCACCAGCTGTTCCGTATCGAACGGGTTATCCGATTCATGCTGCGCTTCGGTGTAGCGTTCATCGTCAAACAGGGCGAAGCGCAGGTTAAAGCGGCGCAGCATCTCCACCAGCCACTGGTGTTGCAGCGTTTCCGGCACCACGATCAGCACGCGCTCGGCAGCGCCGGAGAGCAGTTGCTGGTGAATAATCATGCCCGCTTCGATGGTTTTCCCAAGGCCCACTTCATCCGCCAGCAGCACGCGCGGCGCATGGCGGCGGCCCACGTCGTGGGCGATGTTGAGCTGGTGAGGGATAAGATTGGTGCGCTGGCCGCGCAGGCCGCTCCACGGCATGCGGTATTGTTCGCTCTGGTATTTACGGGCGCGATAGCGCAGGGCGAAACGATCCATGCGGTCAAGCTGGCCGGCGAACAGGCGATCCTGCGGCTTGCTGAACACCAGCTTGCTGTCGAGCAGCACTTCGCGCAGCATCACGTTCGCTTCCTGCGTATCCAGACGAGTGCCGATATAGGCCAGAAGGCCGTTCTCTTCCTTTACTTCATCCACTTTCAACTGCCAGCCTTCATGGCTGGTCACGGTATCGCCCGGGTTAAACATCACGCGGGTGATGGGGGAGTCATTTCGGGCATACAGACGATTTTCACCGGTAGCCGGGAAAAGCAGGGTGACCATGCGGGCATCAATCGCCACTACGGTTCCCAGTCCCAGTTCGCTCTCCGTATCGCTGATCCAGCGTTGACCAAGTGTAAAAGGCATATATCGGCTCTATTCTCGTTACAAATTTGCAGGCAATAGTATGACTCCCGCCTGCGAAGAGGCGGGGGGTCGAGATTGGGTACGGTTTTGGAAAGGGCGCTATGGTACTGGATGGCAACGCATTCGTCACCTGTCAAAATAGCCCTAACTGCCCCGTCATCAGTGTAGCAAAGTCATCCTCAAGGAAGGGTAAAATGCCTTGCGCAACAGGCTGAAGCTGTTTTTCCAGATAGTGGTCGTAATCAAGCGGCGAGCGTTGATAATCGACCGGCTCAGGACCGCTGGTGGTCCAGACATATTTAATGGTGCCCCGGTTTTGGTACTGCGCCGGGCGGCCAAGCTTCAGGTTCTCTTCATCCGCAAGCCTTGCGGCGCGCACGTGCGGCGGCACGTTGCGCTGGTATTCAGCCAGCGGCCTGCGCAGCCGCTTGCGATAGACTAGCTGGTCGTCAAGCTCGCCGGCCATCAACTTTGCGATAGTCTCGCGCACAAAATCCTGGTAGGGCTCCTTGCGAAAAACCCGCAGGTAAAGATGCTGCTGGAACTGCTGGGCGAGCGGCGTCCAGTCGGTGCGCACCGTCTCTAAGCCCTTAAAAACCATGCGCTGGCTTTCGCCTTCCTGAATAAGCCCGGCGTAGCGCTTTTTGCTGCCAAGCTCCGCGCCGCGGATGGTCGGCATCAGGAAACGGCTGAAGTGCGTTTCGAACTCCAGCTCCAGCGCGCTGGTTAGCCCCAGGGGTTGTTGCAAATGCGCGCGCCACCAGGCGTTGACATGCTCCACCAGCTGTTGGCCGATGCGCGCGGCCTCCGCTTCGCTATGAGGCGTTTTAAGCCAGACGAAGGTGGAATCCGTATCGCCATAAATCACCTCATACCCTTGCGCTTCAATCAGTTCGCGGGTTTGACGCATTATCTCATGGCCGCGCATGGTAATTGACGAGGCGAGGCGCGGGTCGAAGAAGCGACAGGCGCTGGTGCCAAGCACGCCATACAGGGCGTTCATGATTATTTTCAGCGCCTGGGAGAGCGGCTTATTGCCCTGGCGCTTCGCCTCTTCGCGACCCTGCCAGATTTGCGTCACTATTTCCGGCAGGCAGTGTTTAACGCGTGAGAAGCGCGCGCCGATAAAGCCTTCAATGCTGTGCTGCTCGTCAGGCTCCGCGAGCCCTTCCACCAGTCCCACCGGGTCTATTAAAAAGGTGCGAATAATCGACGGATAAAGGCTTTTGTAATCCAGCACCAGCACGGAGTCATACAAGCCGGGACGGGAATCCATCACGTAACCGCCAGGGCTTGCCTGCGGCGGCACGTCGCCGAGATTGGGCGCGACGAAGCCCGCACGGTGCATGCGCGGAAAATAGAGATGACTGAAAGAGGCGACGGAGCCGCCGTGGCGGTCCGCCGGCAAACCGTTTACCGTCGCGCGCTCCAGCAAAAAGGGCATCAGCTCGGTTTTATGGAAGATACGCGTCACCAGTTCGCAATCTTTTAGATTATAGGTAGCGAGCGCTGGCTTATCTTCGGCGAAACGGCGGTCTATCTCCGCCATGCGGTGCCACGGATCGTCGATAGCTTTGCCCTCGCCCAGCAGTTCTTGCGACACCGATTCCAGCGAGAAAGAGGCGAAATTCCAGAACGCGGACTTCAGCGCGTCGATGCCGTCGATAATCAGTCGGCCCGCGGCCTGGGCAAAAAAGACGCCGTTTTTGAAGCCATGTTCGCGCCACTCCAGCTCGCTGTTTCCGCGCCCCAGTCGCAGCGGCACGCCGTAACGTTCGGCATGTTTTTGCAGCATGCGCAGGTCAAACTGCACCACGTTCCAGCCTATCAGCACGTCGGGGTCATGCTGCGCAAACCAGGCGTTGAGTTTCTCAATCAGCTGCGGACGGCTTGTCACATAGTCAAGCTGAAAGTCGAGCGCGCTGGCGTCGCCGTTTTCCGGACCCAGCATATAAACCACGCGCTGGCCGCAGCCTTCAAGCCCGATGCAGTAGAGTTCGCCATGGCGGTTCGTTTCGATATCCAGCGACACCCATTTCAGCGGGGGACGGTAGTGCGGATTCGGCTTCAGACGCGCGTTGCTTAACATCGCGCCCTGCGGCTCGCCGCTCACCCACACCGGGGCGGTGATAAAACGCTCCATTAAAAAACGCTCTGGCGGGCGAATATCTGCTTCATACATCGTAACGCCGTGCTCACGCAGCAGTTTTTCCAGGCGCATCAGCTGGCGGTGGGAGCGGCAATAAAGCCCGCAGACGGGCTGGTGGTGAAAATCTTTAAGGGCGAGCGGCGCAAGGCGCGCATCGCTTTCATTCGCCAGCAGACGCTGGGCCTGGGGGCGCTGAGCTTCGGGGATAAAGGCGACGGATTCCTGCGGCGGCAGGCGAACCTTCAGCGGGCCGTCGTCGGTCGCCAGCCAGAATTCTACTTCCGTACCTTGCGTGCTATCCCGCCAGTGGCGGGTCAATATAAAACCCTGACGCGCTTCAGACACACCGTTATCCCGCACAAAAAACCAGGCCTGATTATAGCCTGGTTTGGGCTCTTTCGCTGGTGTTTTATACAGTGCTAAGCAGGCTCTGCTTTAACCGAAGCAGCTGATAGCCAGAGTAATAAAACGTCTCGCGGATAAGAAAAGAGAGCCGGGCTTCGAAAGAGCGGTAGCGGGTTGTAGGCGTGGGAGAAGGCCGGGCGTCAATCCCCTCATCGCGGGCAATGAGCATGGCTCTTTTCATATGTAATGGATCGCTAACCAGTAAAGCCGTACGTAAATGATGCGCCGCCATAATCTGCCGGGCATAACGGAAGTTCTCCCGCGTCACACGGGATTTTTCTTCGAGGAGAATGGCGTTTTCGCTCATCCCTTTAGTAAGAAGGTAAGTGCGGGCGATAGCCGCATCCGATACAGAACTGCCCGCGCTGGTTCCACCCGTCAGGATGATTATTGGCGCATAACCCTGACGATATAGTTCAAAAGCATGGTTGAGGCGTTCCTTAAAGACGGGAGAAGGCTGGCTATCGGCTATCCCGGCGCCAGCCACAATAGCGCAATCGGCGCGCTGCGTTTCACTAAGCAGGCTGTACTGGTAAATCGATACGGCATTGACCACGCCCAACGTAGCGATAAGCAGCAATACCGCAGCGAGCAGGCCGAACGATTGTCTGGTATTCATGGCCAGTCGCTCTCCCTGAGACATTTTTCTGGCCGAATCTTAACAGGATAAAAGGCCTATTGCCCGTAATAAGCCTTCGCGCCGTGCTTACGCAGGTAGTGTTTATCAAGCAGGGTTTGCTGCATATCCGGCAACTGCGGGGCGAGCTGGCGGCAGAAGATGCCCATGTAGGCGACCTCTTCCAGCACGATGGCGTTATGCACCGCATCGGAGGCGTCTTTACCCCAGGCGAAAGGGCCATGCGAGTGTACCAGTACGCCGGGCATTTGCGCCGGGTCGATCCCTTTTTCGCGAAAGGTCTCGGCGATGACCACGCCGGTTTCCCACTCATATTCGCCGTTGATCTCCGCGTCCGTCATTTTGCGGGTGCAGGGGATGGTGCCGTAGAAGTAGTCCGCGTGCGTAGTGCCCGTCGCCGGAATCGGCAGACCCGCCTGCGCCCAGATAGTGGCGTGGCGCGAATGGGTATGTACAATGCCGCCAATGGTCGGGAACTGCTGATAAAGCAGACGATGCGTCGGCGTATCCGAAGAGGGCTTTTTCGTTCCTTCCACCACCTCGCCGGTCTCTATGCTCACCACCACCATATCTTCCGCGGTCATTACGGTGTAATCGACCCCCGAAGGCTTAATAATGAAAACGCCGCGTTCGCGGTCAACGGCGCTGACGTTGCCCCATGTGAGCGTCACCAGATTATGTTTCGGCAGCGCCAGGTTCGCTTCCAGCACCTGACGTTTTAACTCTTCCAGCATCCTGAACCTCCTGATAAAAAAGAGGGCCAGCCCTTGCGAGCTGGCCGAACCCTGTTTTTACCGTTTGAAACCGTAGTAGACCTCGTTCCAGCGCAGCGCATCTTTAAAGGCGGGCAGGCGAGTGTCGTTGTCGATAACCGCGATCTCCACGTTATGCAACTCAGCAAACTGACGCATATCGTCAAGATTCAGCGCCTGGCTGAAGACGGTGTGGTGCGCGCCGCCAGCGAGGATCCACGCTTCGGACGCGGTCGGCAGATCCGGTTGCGCTTTCCACAAGGCGTTGGCGACCGGCAGCTTCGGCAGGTCGTGCGGCGCTTTTACCGCATCCACGCAGTTGACCAGCAGGCGGAAGCGATCGCCAAGATCGATAAGGCTGGCGTTAATGGCAGGCCCGGTGGTGGTGGAGAAGATCAGCCGCGCCGGATCCGCTTTGCCGCCAATGCCGAGGTACTGCACGTCGAGGATCGGTTTTTCATCGGTGGCGATAGAAGGGCACACTTCCAGCATGTGGGAGCCGAGCACCATGTCGTTGCCCGATTCGAAGTTATAGGTGTAATCCTCCATAAAGGAGGTGCCGCCCTGCAGGCCGGTGGACATCACTTTCATGATGCGAAGCAGGGCGGCGGTTTTCCAGTCGCCTTCGCCCGCGAAGCCGTAGCCCTGTTGCATCAGGCGCTGCACCGCAAGACCGGGAAGCTGTTTTAAGCCGTGCAAATCTTCAAAGGTAGTGGTGAAAGCATGGAAGCCGCCCTGTTCCAGGAAGCGCTTCATGCCAAGCTCAATACGCGCCGCATCGATAACGTTCTGGCGTTTGTCGCCATTGACCTGGGCTGCGGGAGTGAGGCGGTAGCTGCTTTCATATTCGTCCACCAGCGCGCTGATGTCGCCTTCGCTAACTTCATTGACGACAGCCACCAGATCGCCGACGCCCCAGGTGTTTACCGAGAAGCCGAACTTGATCTGCGCGGCCACTTTATCCCCTTCGGTGACCGCCACTTCGCGCATGTTGTCGCCAAAGCGCGCCACTTTCAGGTGGCGAGTATCCTGTTTCGAAACCGCCTGACGCATCCACGCGCCGATGCGTTTATGCGCTTCACCATCCTGCCAGTGGCCGGTGACGACGCTGTGCTGCAGGCGCATGCGAGCGCCGATGAAGCCGAACTCGCGGCCGCCGTGAGCGGTCTGGTTCAGGTTCATAAAGTCCATGTCGATGCTGTCCCACGGGATCTGCGCGTTGAACTGGGTATGAAACTGCAGCAGCGGCTTGGTGAGGATAGAGAGGCCGTTTATCCACATTTTGGCGGGCGAGAAGGTGTGCAGCCATACCACCATGCCTGCGCATTTGTCGTCATAGTTGGCGTCGCGGCAGATGTCGGTAATCTGGTCCGGGGTCGTGCCGAGCGGTTTCAGCACCAGCTTGCAAGGCAGCTTCGCCTCGGCGTTGAGGGCATTCACCACCTGTTCGGCATGCTGATTCACCTGGCGCAGCGCTTCTGGTCCATACAGATGCTGGCTGCCAATTACAAACCACACTTCATACTGGTCGAAAATAGTCATCGTCATATCCTTAATGTGTCAGTGCTGCCTGGCCTTCGCGGTGGGTTGCGCCGCTGGCCGGTAGTGAAGGGAGATAATGCTGTTCCGCGCTGGCGGACCACTGCTGATAGCGGCGATAGAGCTGCTCAAAGCGGGCGGCCCGTTCCGGGACAGGCTGCAGCGTGTTTTCAATCTGGCTCGCCATCGCCTGCTGCGCGGCGGGAATATCCGGGTGAACGCCTGCGGCGACGGCGGCGAAAATCGCCGCGCCCAGCGCGCAGCATTGATCGGAGGCGACGATTTGCAGCGGGCGGTTCAGCACGTCGCAGCAGACCTGCATGATCACCGGGTTTTTACGGGCGATGCCGCCCAGCGCCATCACGTTATTCACCGCAATGCCCTGTTCGGTAAAGCACTCCATAATGGCGCGGGCGCCGAAGGCGGTGGCGGCGATCAGTCCGCCGAAGAGCAGCGGGGCGTCGGTAGCCAGATTCAAATCGGTAATGACCCCTTTCAGACGCTGGTTGGCGTTCGGCGTACGGCGGCCGTTGAACCAGTCAAGAATGACCGGCAGATGATCAAGCGAAGGGTTTTTCGCCCAGGCTTCGGTGAGCGCAGGTAGCAACTGCTTTTTGCTGGCGGCGAGGGTCTCTTTCAGCTCCGGATGCTGCTGCGCCAGCTGATCGAGCGGCCAGCCGAGCAGGCGGCCAAACCAGGCGTAAATATCGCCGAAGGCGGATTGTCCCGCTTCAAGCCCGATAAATTCCGGCACTACGCTGCCGTCTACCTGGCCGCAGATGCCCTTCACCGCGCGGTCGCCCACGCTTGGCTTGTCTGCAATAAGAATGTCGCACGTGGAGGTGCCGATAACTTTTACCAGCGTATTGGGCTGAGCGCCTGCGCCCACCGCGCCCATATGGCAGTCAAACGCGCCGCCGGAAATCACCACGCTTTCCGGCAAGCCCAGCCGCATCGCCCATTCCGGGCTGAGGTTGCCTACAGGAATCTCCGCAGTCCAGGTGTCGGTGAACAGCGGGTAATCAAGATTCTGGTTGATGATGGGGTCGAGCTCATCGAAGAAGCTGGCTGGCGGCAAACCGCCCCAGCTCTCATGCCACAGCGATTTATGCCCGGCGCTGCAGCGTCCGCGGCGAATATCCGCCGGACGGGTCGTGCCGGAGAGCAGAGCGGGCACCCAGTCGCATAGCTCAATCCAGGAGACGGCCGCCTGCGCCACGGCGCTGTCCGCCCGCGTCACGTGGAGAATTTTGGCCCAGAACCACTCGCTGGAGTAAACGCCGCCGATGTAGCGCGAATAGTCCACTTTATCCGGCTGGTGGCACAGCCGCGTTATCGCTTCCGCTTCTTCCACCGCCGTGTGATCTTTCCACAGCACAAACATGGCGTTGGGGTTATCGGCGAACTGCGGGTTGAGCGCCAGCACGTTGCCCTGCGCGTCAATCGGCGCAGGGGTGGAGCCCGTTGAATCCACGCCGATGCCGACCACGTCGGCGCGCTGCTTTTCGCTCAACTCGGCCAGAACGCGCTTCAACGCCGCTTCCATTGACTCAATGTAATCGAGCGGGTGATGACGAAACTGGTTATGGGCGGCGTCGCAGTAGCGGCCTTCCTGCCAGCGGGGATACCACTCCACCTGGGTGGCGAGCTCGGCGCCGCTGGCGCAATCCACCGCCAGCGCGCGTACTGAATCACTGCCGAAATCAAGTCCCAGCGCAATAGCCATCTTCACACTCCATGAGGTAAACAAACATGCAGAGAACATTAGTTTTACGGGCTGAAAAGGGTCAGGGTGGATTCGCTGAACTTATGGATTAAAATGCTATGGGTTGAGAAATTGTGACGCCACGCAAATTATCGATGTGGACATTCCTGCCATGTTTATAGACACTTTAGCCATCATTGAAAAAGCCTGATGAAACAGACGCGACGGGCTAAATTCTGTGATGACGCGGCTTTAACAACCCCGTTAAGCTGAACAGAGCGTAAGCAGAACGGTGTGCCGCCCTGCTTTTTGCGATATGGACAAATGGTTTCCTTAATCTAGCTTCGGAGCACCGCTGACGATGGCCGAAACGCAAAACGATCCCCTGTTGCCGGGATACTCTTTCAACGCGCATCTGGTTGCCGGGCTGACCCCCATCGAGGCCAACGGCTATCTCGATTTCTTTGTCGACCGCCCGCTTGGCATGAAGGGCTTTATTCTTAACCTGACCATACGGGGCGAGGGGGTGGTGAAAAATCAGGGGCAGGAGTTTGTCTGCCGTCCGGGCGATATGCTGCTCTTTCCGCCTGGCGAAGTGCACCACTATGGCCGCCATCCGGAGGCGAAAGAGTGGTATCACCAGTGGGTTTATTTCCGCCCGCGGGCTTACTGGCACGAGTGGCTGAACTGGCCGACCATCTTTGCTCACACCGGGTTTTATCGCCCTGACGACGCTCATCAGCTGCAGTGCTCTACGCTTTTTCAGGAGATAATCAACGCCGCGCAAGGGCCGGGACGCTACGCCGAACTGCTGGCGATTAACCTGCTGGAGCAGCTATTGCTAAGGCGGGTGGAAGCGATAAACGAGTCGATGAAGGCGCCGCTCGACAACCGGGTGCGCGACGCCTGTCAGTACATCAGCGACCATCTGGCGGACAGCCATTTTGATATTTCAAGCGTGGCGCAGCATGTCTGCCTGTCGCCGTCTCGACTGTCGCACCTGTTCCGCCAGCAGCTTGGCGTTAGCGTGTTGAGCTGGCGCGAAGATCAGCGCATTAGTCAGGCGAAGCTGTTGCTCAGCACGACGCGCATGCCGATTGCAAGTGTAGGGCGCAACGTGGGTTTTGAAGATCAGCTCTACTTTTCGCGGGTTTTTAAAAAATGTACGGGCGCCAGCCCCAGCGAGTTTCGGGCAGGCTGCGAATAAGCTAAACCGAAACTAAATGCTTTTACGAATGTCGTAACCGGTAACTTATTCAAAGCACGGATATCTTGACGCAGGTCAAGGCCGCCGGGAGAATCTTTTCTCCTCACTCAACCGGGTACGTTATGGAAGCCTTGCTGGAACATTTTATTACGCAGTCGCTCGCTTATTCGCTTATCGCCGTGGCGCTGGTGGCGTTTCTCGAGTCGCTGGCGCTGGTAGGGCTGTTATTGCCGGGGACGGTGATGATGGCGGCGCTGGGGGCGCTGATTGGCAGCGGCGAGGTAGGGTTTTACGAAGCCTGGGCGGCGGGCATTGTAGGCTGCCTGCTGGGCGACTGGATCTCCTTCTGGCTGGGCTGGCGCTTTAAGAAACCGCTGCACCGCTGGAGCTTTCTGAAAAAGCACAAGGCGCTGCTGGATAAAACCGAGCACGCCTTGCATCAACACAGCATGTTCACCATCCTGGTTGGGCGGTTTGTGGGTCCCACGCGTCCGCTGGTGCCGATGGTCGCGGGCATGCTCGACCTGCCCGTCGCGAAATTTGTTCTGCCGAATATTATTGGCTGTCTGCTCTGGCCGCCGCTCTACTTCCTGCCGGGCATTCTGGCCGGCGCGGCTATCGACATTCCCGCCGACATGAAAAGCAGCGGCTTTAAGTGGCTGCTGCTTGGCGTGGCGCTGTTGCTGTGGCTGGCGGCATGGCTGTGCTGGCGCTGGTGGCGCAGCGGCAAAACCACCGACAGGCTGTCGCACGTCCTGCCGCGCTCACGCCTGCACTGGCTCGCGCCTTTGACGAGCGGCGTAGCGTTGGCGGCTTTTATCGCCATCCTGCAGCATCCGTTGATGCCGGTGTACCTTAATATCCTCGGGAAAGTCGTCCGCGGCGGACATTAAGGCGTTATGCCAAGTAACATCGAGGCGCTCGCTTTCCCGCTTGCCAGTTGAGCGGTATCGCCATCCCAGACGATGCGCCCGTCCACCACCACTATCGAGCGCGGCGCAATGCGCGCCGCATCTTCAATGCTGTGCGACACCATCAGCAGCGTCAGGTTCTGTTCCAGGCAAAGGCGCTCAAGCAGCGTAAGCATCTCCTGGCGCAGCGCCGGGTCGAGCGCCGAGAACGGCTCATCAAGCAACAGGACCGGCTGCTGGCGTATCAGGCAGCGCGCCAGCGCCGCCCGCTGACGCTGGCCGCCCGAGAGTTCGCCGGGCAGTCGCTCAAGTAAATCGCCCATCGCCATTTCATGCGCTATATGCGCTACTTTTTCGCGCTGCGCCGCCGTCAGCTTCAGGCCCGGATGCAGGCCGAGCCCGATGTTTTCACGCACCGTCAGGTGATTGAACAGGTTGTTTTCCTGAAACAGCATAGAGACCGGGCGGGCGGATGGCGGCGTGCGGGTATGATCGGCATTATTCAGCCGCAGCGTGCCGCTCGCTGGCGGCAGGAAGCCCGCGATTAAATTCAGCAGCGTGCTTTTTCCCGCGCCGCTTGGCCCCAGCACCGCCACGCGCTCGCCCGCTTTGACCTCAAGCGAGAAGCGCATCGGCAGATGATGATAAAGCCAGGTGAGATCAATCAGTGTCAGCATGACGCCCCGGGAGTTTTTCTATCAGCGTAAAGAGCAGGAAGCAGAGCAGCAGCAGGATCAGCGCCGTTACGGCTCCCGCCTCGCTGCGGTAAGAGCCAATCTGTTGGTAAAGATAAAAGGGCAGCGTGCGGAAATCTTCATTGCCGAACAGAGCCACGACGCCGAAATCGCCTATCGAAAGCACGCTGGCGAAAGCCAGGGCCTGCGCCAGCGGCCTTTTCAGCGCGCGAAATTCGATCAGGCGCAAGCGGTTAACGCCGTGGATATCGAGCGACGCGCAGAGCGGGGCGTAACGGGCGGCCAGATCGCGCATCGGGTTTTCCAGCACTTTCAGCGCGTAGGGGATAGCCATCAGCGCGTTGGTGAAAATCACAATGCCGTCTGCTGATTGCGGCAGCCCGACGCTGCTGTTAAGCAGCAGAAAAAAACCGGTGGCGAGCACGATGCCCGGCATGGCGAGAATCAGCATGCCGCTCAGCTCGAGGCTCTGGCCCGCCAGGCGTCGCTCGCGCAGATAAAGCTCGCGCGCGCTCCACAGCAGCATCATGGTCAGCGCCACGCAGAGCAGCCCGGCGGCGAGCGCGATGCGCAACGACGTCCAGAGCGCGCGCCACAGCGCCGGCTGAAAAAGCGACTCGCCCGCGCTGCCCGTGAGCCCATCGGCTACCACCGCCAGCAGCGGCGGCAACAGTAATAACATAGCGAGAAAAATCAGCAGGCTATCGGTAAACCAGCTTAAGCGGGAATCTTGCGGGTCGCGCCAGCCGCGCAGGTGCGTCGCCCCAACCGGTATCGCTTTGCTGAGTTGCTGGCTTAGCAGCATCAGCGCAAGGCAGCAAGCCATCTGTACCAGCGCCAGCAGCGCCGCCCGTCCCGGGTCGTAGTCGTAGCTCAGCGCCTGATAAATAGCGAGTTCAATGGTGGTTGCCTGCGGGCCGCCGCCAAGCGACAGCACCGTGGCGAAACTGGCAAAGCAGAGCATAAAAATCAGCGCGGCGGCGGGGGGAATTTGCCGGCGCAGCCACGGCCATTCAACGAGCTGGAAAAAGGCCCAGCCGCGCATGCCGAGCTGGGCGGCAATCTGGCGCTGCTCGCCGGGAATATTTTCCAGCGCCTGCAACAGCAGACGGGTCGCCATCGGCATATTAAAGAAAATATGGGCCAGCAGAATGCCCTGCAGCCCATAGGGCGAGAAGCGCCATTCCACGCCCAGCTGGTGGCAAAGCGCGGCTATCCAGCCGCTGCGGCCATAGACGCTTAAGATGCCGAAAACGGCGACCAGCACCGGCAGGATAAGCGTCATGGCGCAAAGCCGCAGCAGCGCGTTGCGGCCGGGAAAGCGGCGGCGGTAGAGCGCGCGGGCGAGAAAAATAGCGGGCACGACGGAGAGCAGGGCGGAGAGAAACGCCTGCCAGAAGGAGAAGCGCACCACCTGCCACAGATAACTGTCCTGCAGCAGCGCCGGAAAATCGGTTTGCGGGGCGTTAAGCCAGAGCGCGGAGAACGCCGCCAGAGCGACCGCCGCCATCAGCAGGGCGGCGAGCAGCCCCGGCCACAGCCAGCCGGGAATTAATGGCTGACGGCGCGAAGCCATTCGTTAATCCATTGCGTGCGCTGTTGCGCCACGACCTGCGGTGTAAATTCCAGCGATGTTTGCGGTTTTTGCAGGGCGTTGAAGCCTTCCGGCAACGGGACATCGGTTACCGGATACATCCAGTTCCCGGTGGGAATGGTGCTCTGGAAGGCGGGCGAAACCATAAACTTCAGGAATTTTTCAGCCAGCGCCGGTTGCTTACTGGCGGCGGTGCGGGCCGCCACTTCAACCTGAAGGTAATGACCTTCACTGAAGTTAGCCGCGGCGTAATTCTCTTTTTTCTCTTCAATGAGGTGGTAAGCGGGCGAGGTGGTGTAGCTCAGCACCAGATCGCCTTCCCCTTTCAGGAACAGGCCGTACGCTTCGCTCCAGCCTTTGGTAACGGTGACCGTTTTCGCCGCAAGCGCGCGCCAGGCTGACGGCGCTTTGTCGCCATACACTTTTTGCATCCACAGCAGCAGGCCAAGGCCCGGCGTGCTGGTGCGCGGATCCTCATAAATGACACGCCATTTCTTATCGCTCTCCACCAGCTCTTTTAAGCTTTTCGGCGGGTTCTTCAGCTTGTTTTTGTCGTAGACGAAGGCGAAATAGCCGTAATCGAAGGGCACAAACGTGTCGTTCTTCCAGCCGCCCGGCACGTTAACGGCCTCCGCCGCTACGCCGCTCGGTGCAAAAAGTTTCGTGGCGGCGGCGGCTTCGAGCAGGTTGTTATCCAGCCCCAGCACCACGTCCGCCTTGCTGTTTTTGCCTTCCATACGCAGGCGGTTAAGCAGCGATACGCCATCTTCCAGCGCCACGAACTTCAGCTCACAGCCGCAGTCGGCTTCAAACGCTTTTTTTACTTTCGGGCCCGGGCCCCAGTCGGCGGAGAAGGAGTCGTAGGTGTAAACGGTCAGAACGGGTTTGGCGAAAACGGGCGCGGCGACCAGCGCCAGCAGCGGGAGACATTTTTTAAGCACTTTGCACCTTTGAGCATAGGGGGCAAAGGATTTTGAGCGATAGCCTCAAATCCCTTCGCCGGCGTTATCCGGATCAGGTTCGACGGGTATTATCTCAGCGCGCACGAGCGGTGCGGCACCCCGTTGAGAACGGTTCATTGTAATGATTTGCTGAATGTTTCGAAAGGGTTACGGCTCCGGCGGCGCAAACCAGGCGGATTTAAAGTCAAACCAGCCCAGCGTGTTCATACGCAGGCCGCGCATACTGCGCTGCCCCTGCAAAATCAGCCAGTGATGCACGAGCGGCAAAAGGTGCTGGCTTTCAAGCAGTTGTTTACACCAGGTCGGCAAATCCAGCGCCCCGGCGCGCCAGCTTTCGGCATCCTGCTGCCAGTTCAGCGGCACGCATTTTTGCATCAGCGGCGTTTCATAAAGGTTGGCGAACAGCGAAAAATTCAGCGGCAACGTAAAGTTAACGCTGTTCAGCCACAGATCGCTTACCGTTTCACCCTGATGCCACTCAGTGTAGTCCACCTCGTTTATCTCTACGTTTACGCCCTGTTCGGCGAGCAACGTCGCCAGGATAGCGCCGATAGCGCGGTTTTCGATATGGTCGCGATAGTAAGTCAGCGTTAGGTTCTCAAGGCCTGCGGGGCGCTCAACGGCGGCAGTTCGCGGCGCATGGTGCCAGCGCGGCAGCAAGCCGTAAGCGGGGAACCAGTAGCGCTGATAGTGTTCTGCGGCGTGATAGAGAAAATTGACCGGAGAGAGCAGGTGGCTCAGCCACTGACGCACCTGCGGATTTGCGCCCGTAGGAGAGCGTGAGTCAAAAAGCAGGTAGTAACATCCCTCTTCAAGGCGGCTTTCAACGGCTTTCTCGCCGCCGGTGGGGCCTTCAAGCTGAACGCTGCCGCCCAGCTCGTCGCCAATATCCGGCAATACCCAAAAATTCACTTCATCAATCAGCGCCCGGTAGCCGAAGTAATCATCAAAAGCATGGATCTTAAGCTGATTGTTGTTATTACGTACCACGGCATACGGGCCGGTACCGATCGGTTTACTGGCGAAATGGGGCAGGGTTGTCCATTCGCGAGGCAGGATCATCGCCGCTACGCTGCCCAGCAGCCAGGGCAGCCATTCATCTGGCTGGCTGAGATGAATATCAAGCGTCCACGGAGTAGGGGAGACGACATGGGAGAGATGCGAATAAAGCGGCAACGTGTTGATGCGCTCAAGCGAACTGATAATGTCGAGCATATCGAGTTCGCGACCATGATGAAAATGGATGCCGGGGCGTAAGAAAAAACGCCAGTGCAGCGGGGACATTTTCTGCCAGTGATGAGCAATGTCCGCTTCCAGTTCCCCATTTTCCTCGTTTATGCGTGTCAATCCGCTAAAAATTTGCCGCACCACGTGCGTTTCCGAACGACGCAATGCGCTGCCCGGCAGCAGGTTTTGCAACGGACGATAGTACAGCACCCGCAGAATATGCCTCCCCTGCCGGAAGCTGCGCCCCAAATGCGAGATAAGCATCTGGCGCACCGCGGTTTTATCGCCGACTATCTGCACCAGCTGGTCGATTCTGTCCTGCTCAAGCAAATCCTCGGCGCGCTGCTGCTGGAGCGCGAGGCCGGTATAGAGAAAGGTTAAGCGCGAGCGCTTGCCGCGCCCGGCTTCCGCTTCCCATTTCAGCCAGCCTTTTTCCTGCATGGTATTGAGCAACGTGCGCATGTGGCGGCGCGAGCAGTTCAGCAGCTCCGCCAGATCGTTGAGCGTGGTTTCCTGCGTTTTCCCCTCGCAGCATTGCCATAAGCGAATAAATTGCTGTTGCAGACGACCGGTGGACATAAAAGGGGAACTCCTTGCCGAAACTCATCAATTTATCTTTCCCTATATTACGCCAATAATTCTCTTCGATGAAAGCGAGGAGGCATTTATGAAACGGTCATCGGCATACACATTCTGGCAGCACTACTTTTTCGCAACGCAGGACGCTGGCGCATCCTGGCTGGCCCGCCTGAGCGCATCACAGCGCTTGCAGATGCTGGACTCGGTGATGCAGTGGGAGGTTACAACCCCCGTTTCCCTGAAACGCCTCTCCCGCCAACATCGAGTGTAACTGAGTATTGGTGCTCTTCACCGGCCAGCAGTTTCTACTGCTGGCTTTTTTCGTTGTTGTTTGCTGAACTTATCCCCCGCCTTCTTGAAAGGATGCATTTCAATGCTCTGGTTTTTAACCCAAGGCCGTCGCCTGAATCGGGTCTATGTCGCCTTTATGTCCGTAGCTTTTATGATGGGGGTTGCGGGCGCGCTGCAGGCGCCGACCCTCAGTCTGTTTCTTAGCCGTGAAGTGGAAGTGCGCCCGTTCTGGGTCGGACTCTTTTATACGGTGAACGCCATTGTCGGAATTCTGGTGAGTCTGTGGCTGGCGAAACGCTCGGATAGCCGCGGGGATCGCCGCAAACTGATTATGTTCTGCTGCCTGATGGCGGTGGCGAACTGCCTGCTTTTCGCTTTTAACCGGCACTATCTGACGCTGATTACCGCGGGCGTATTGCTGGCCTCGCTGGCGAACACCTCCATGCCGCAAATTTTTGCCCTGGCGCGCGAATACGCCGATAAATCGGCGCGCGAGGTAGTGATGTTCAGCTCCGTTATGCGCGCTCAACTGTCGCTTGCATGGGTCATCGGCCCGCCGCTCTCTTTTATGCTGGCGCTTAACTACGGCTTTACAACGATGTTCCTGATAGCGGCGGGCATATTTATTATCAGCCTCGCCATTATTACTTTCGCGCTGCCTTCGGTGGAGCGGGTGGAGCAACCGACAGACGTGGCGCTGACGCAGGTTAGCGGCTGGAAAGATAAAAACGTGCGGCTGCTGTTTATCGCCTCGATGCTGATGTGGACCTGCAACACAATGTACATCATCGATATGCCGTTGTGGATAAGTCAGGATCTGGGGCTGCCGGATACGCTGGCGGGCGTGCTGATGGGCACGGCGGCGGGGCTGGAAATCCCGGCCATGCTGCTGGCGGGCTACTGCGTTAAGCGTTTCGGCAAGCGTCGGCTGATGGTGCTGGCGGTGGCGGCGGGCGTGCTGTTTTATCTGGGGCTTATTCTGTTCCACAGCCACGAGGCGCTGTTAGGGCTGCAAATTTTTAACGCGATATTTATCGGCATTATCGCCGGTATCGGCATGCTCTGGTTTCAGGACTTAATGCCGGGGCGGGCGGGTTCCGCGACGACGCTTTTTACTAACAGTATTTCTACGGGCGTGATTCTTGCCGGGGTGATTCAGGGGGCGCTGGTGGAAAGCTTCGGACATTTTGCCGTTTATTGGGTCATTGCGGGTATTTCGCTGCTGACGCTTGTGCTGACAAGCCGGGTAAAAGACGTTTAAGAACAACGTCGCGACGATGGCGGATGGCGCTGCGCTTACCCGTCTGCGTCTCTCAAGACAGGTGAAAACAAAGTAACAAAAAAGGCGTCCGCAGACGCCTTTTTCATCAACCCATAAACGCGGGCTGCTTGTTCTCGTAATCGGCAATGGCGTCTTCATGCTGCAGCGTCAGGCCGATGCTGTCGAGGCCATTCAGCATGCAGTGGCGGCGGAAAGCGTCGATAGTAAAAGCGTAGGTTTTCTCACCTGCTTTCACGACCTGCGCTTCCAGATCCACCTCGAAACGGATCCCCGGATTCGCTTTAACCAGTGTGAACATTTCATCCACTTCCTGCTCGCTCAACGTTACAGGCAGCAGCTGGTTATTAAAGCTGTTGCCGTAGAAGATATCAGCGAAGCTCGGCGCAATGACAACTTTAAAGCCGTAATCGGTCAGCGCCCACGGCGCGTGTTCGCGTGACGAACCACAACCGAAGTTCTCCCGCGCCAGCAGGATAGAGGCGCCTTTGTATTGCGGAAAATTCAGCACAAACTCCGGGTTCGGCTGTGCGCCTTTATCGTCCAGAAAGCGCCAGTCGTTAAACAGATGGGCGCCGAAGCCGGTACGCGTGACCTTCTGCAAAAATTGTTTCGGAATAATGGCGTCAGTATCGACGTTGGCGGCATCCAGAGGAACCACCAGGCCGGTGTGTTGCGTAAATTTTTCTGCCATGGTGTTCTCCTTATTTCATGCCGCGAATATCGGCGAAATGGCCGCTAACGGCGGCCGCTGCCGCCATCGCCGGGCTGACCAGATGGGTGCGTCCGCCGCGGCCCTGACGACCTTCAAAGTTACGGTTGCTGGTGGAAGCGCAGCGCTCGCCCGGGTTCAGACGGTCATTGTTCATCGCCAGACACATGGAACAGCCCGGCAGACGCCACTCAAAACCGGCCTCGATAAAAATTTTATCCAGTCCTTCCGCTTCCGCTTGCGCTTTCACCGGGCCGGAACCCGGCACCACTAACGCCTGGACGCCAGGGGCCACTTTGCGGCCTTTGGCGATTTCCGCCGCGGCGCGTAAATCTTCGATGCGCGAGTTGGTGCAGGAGCCGATAAATACTTTATCGATAGCCACTTCAGTCAGCGGCACGCCCGGTTTCAGGCCCATATAAGCCAGCGCTTTTTCGGCGCTGGCGCGCTCTACCGGATCAATAAAAGAGGACGGATCCGGAATAATATCAGTGACGGCGATAACCTGGCCTGGATTAGTGCCCCACGTGACCTGCGGCGCAATATCTTCGGCATTGAGCGTAACGACGGTATCAAACTGCGCGCCTTCGTCGGTTTTCAGCGTTCTCCAGTAAGCGACCGCTTCTTCAAAATCCTGACCTTTCGGCGCGTGCAGACGGCCTTTCACATAGTTGAACGTGGTATCGTCCGGTGCGACCAGCCCCGCTTTGGCGCCCATCTCGATAGCCATATTGCAAAGGGTCATACGGCCTTCCATGCTCAGCGCCTCAATGGCTTCGCCGCAGAACTCGACAACATGACCCGTACCGCCCGCGCTGCCGGTTTTTCCGATGATCGCCAGCACGATATCTTTGGCGGTGATCCCCGGCGCGGCTTTGCCTTTTACTTCAATTTTCATGGTCCGGGCGCGGCCCTGCTTCAGGGTCTGGGTCGCCAGCACGTGTTCCACTTCAGAAGTGCCGATGCCGAACGCCAGCGCCCCGAACGCGCCGTGGGTCGCGGTGTGCGAGTCGCCGCACACAATGGTCATCCCCGGCAGAGTAATGCCTTGCTCCGGCCCCATCACATGAACAATGCCCTGATAGGGGTGGTTCAGGTCATACAGCTCAACCCCGAACTCGTTACAGTTCTTAATCAGCTCCTGCATCTGAATGCGCGCCATCTCGCCGGAGGCGTTGATGTCTTTCGTCTGCGTGGAGACGTTGTGGTCCATCGTCGCGAAGGTTTTACGCGGCTGACGCACCGGGCGGCCGTGAGCGCGCAGACCGTCGAAAGCCTGCGGCGAGGTCACTTCATGCACCAGATGACGATCGATGTAGAGCAGCGGGGTTTCATTCGGCGCTTCATAGACCACGTGGGCGTCAAACAATTTTTGATATAAGGTCTTTGCCATGATTACACCCCTTCGGCGACATAGCGGGCAATGATGTCGCCCATTTCATCGGTACTGACTGCCTGACCGCCACGGGCCAGGTCGCTTGTGCGCACGCCTTCTTCCAGCGCGCGGTTAATGGCTTTTTCAATGGCCGTAGCGGCTTCGTCCGCCTCCAGGCTGTAGCGCAGCAGCAGCGCCAGCGACAGGATTTGCGCCACAGGGTTGGCGATGTTTTTACCTGCGATATCCGGCGCGGAGCCGCCTGCGGGTTCATACAGGCCGAAGCCTTGTTCATTGAGGCTGGCGGAAGGCAGCATGCCCATCGAGCCGGTAATCATCGCGCATTCATCGGAAAGGATATCGCCGAACAGGTTGGAGCAGAGCAGCACGTCGAACTGAGACGGGTCTTTAATCAGCTGCATGGTGGCGTTATCAATGTACATGTGCGCCAGTTCAACGTCCGGGTACTCTTTGGCGATTTCATTGACGATTTCGCGCCACAGCAGCGATGTTTGCAGCACGTTCGCTTTATCGATAGAGGTCACTTTGTTGCGGCGTTTGCGTGCGGATTCAAAGGCGATTCGCGCGATGCGTTCAATCTCGAAACGGTGATAAACCTCAGTGTCGAACGCTTTTTCGTGCATGCCGCTGCCTTCGCGGCCTTTCGGCTGACCGAAATAGATGCCGCCGGTCAGTTCACGCACGCAGAGAATGTCAAAGCCGTTGGCGGCGATATCGGCGCGCAGCGGGCAGAAGGCCTCCAGCCCCTGGTACAGCTTCGCCGGGCGCAGGTTGCTGAAGAGCTTGAAATGTTTACGCAGCGGCAGCAGGGCGCCGCGCTCCGGCTGCTGGGCAGGCGGCAGATGTTCCCATTTCGGGCCGCCTACGGAGCCGAACAGAATCGCGTCGGCCTGCTCGCAGCCTTCCACCGTTGCCTGCGGCAGCGGGTTGCCGTGACGGTCGATGGCGATGCCGCCTACGTCATAGCTGCTGGTGGTAATGCGCATATCAAAACGACTACGAACTGCATCCAGTACTTTCAGCGCTTGCGCCATCACTTCCGGGCCAATGCCGTCGCCCGCTAAAATTGCAATATGATAATTTTTAGACATCACACGGTTTCCTGATTGTGTTCTTTATTCTGTGCCTTGCGTTGCAACTCTTTTTCCACTTCGCCGGCGCGCCAGATATTGTTCAGCACGTGCACCATGGCGCGGGCGGAAGATTCGACGATATCGGTCGTCAGCCCCATGCCGTGGAAGCGGCGACCGTTATAGTTGACAACAATATCCACCTGCCCCAGCGCGTCTTTACCGTGGCCTTTGGCGCTTAAGCCATATTTCACCAGTTCAATGTTGTAATCCGTGATGCGGTTAATTGCCTGGTAAACGGCATCCACCGGGCCGTTGCCGTTGGCCGCTTCGGCTTTCACTTCATCGCCGCACGCCAGCTTCACGGAAGCCGTGGCGATATCGTTAGAACCAGACTGCACGCTGAAGTAATCCAGACGGAAATGCTCCGGTTCTTCCTGCTGCTTATTAATGAAGGCCAGCGCCTCCAGATCGTAATCGAATACCTGGCCCTTTTTATCCGCCAGCTTCAGGAAAGCCGCATACAGATCGTCCAGGTTGTAGTCTTCTTCGTGATAGCCCATCTCTTCCATGCGGTGTTTTACCGCCGCGCGGCCTGAACGGGAGGTCAGGTTCAGCTGCACCTGGTTCAGACCGATGGATTCCGGCGTCATGATTTCGTAGTTTTCGCGGTTTTTCAGTACGCCATCCTGATGGATGCCGGAGGAATGGGCGAAGGCGCCCGAGCCTACCACCGCTTTGTTCGCCGGGATCGGCATATTGCAGATCTGGCTGACGGTCTGGCTGGTGCGCCAGATTTCATGATGATTGATATTGGTATGAACGTTCAGCAGGTTCTGACGCAGCTTGATGGCCATGATGACCTCTTCCAGCGCGCAGTTGCCGGCGCGTTCGCCGATGCCGTTCAGCGTTCCCTCGACCTGACGCGCTCCGGCTTGCACCGCCGCGATGGCGTTGCCGACGCCCATGCCTAAATCGTCATGGGTGTGCACAGAGATAATGGCTTTATCAATGTTAGGTACGCGTTCATACAGACCGGTAATGATATTGCTGAATTCGAAGGGCAGGGTATAACCGACGGTATCCGGGATATTGATAGTGGTGGCCCCAGCGTTAATCGCGGCCTCCACTACGCGAGCCAGGTCGTCTATCGGCGTGCGGCCTGCGTCTTCACATGAAAACTCTACATCATCGGTATAGTTGCGGGCGCGTTTGACCATATAGACAGCGCGCTCAATCACCTCATCCAGCGTGCTGCGCAACTTGGTGGCGATATGCATCGGCGAGGTGGCGATGAAGGTATGGATGCGGAAAGCTTCAGCGACACGCAACGCCTCGGCGGCGACGTCGATATCTTTTTCAACACAACGCGCCAGCCCGCAGACGCGGCTGTTTTTAACCTGACGGGCAATGGTCTGGACAGACTCAAAATCGCCAGGGGAAGAGACCGGGAAGCCGACTTCCATAACGTCAATTCCCATACGCTCCAGCGCCAGCGCAATTTGCAGTTTCTCTTTCACGCTCAGGCTCGCCTGCAGCGCCTGTTCACCATCGCGTAAAGTGGTATCAAAAATAATGACTTGCTGGCTCATGGTTACGGTCCTTATCCTGTCTGAGGGCGCCTGCTACGAGCATAAAAAAACCCGCGCATTGGCGCGGGTTTCTGTATTTTGCTGATGGCTTGATGTCACTCAGTGGCAACCGTCGCCCAGCACTCTACCGCGCACAGTAAATGCGTTTAGTAGTAGTAGCGCTGCCAGACGAGTCGTGCGAATCATGAATCAAGCCTCGGAATCGGAAACTGTTAATCGGAATATGCTTTTAGTGGTACTTGATACGCAGGGAGGTGTCAACCCCTTAACGCAATGTTAGGGCGTTTCTCGCCGATCCGGACGAGAATGATATTTAGCGTATTGTGCTAAAAATTCCTCTGTATGAAGTGATAAACGTTATGGCCGCATCGGCCATTATTTTTAACTTGTCGCATTTATACATATTTTTTATGATTTATGGTGTAATTGTGCCTGGTATACCTCTTTATTTATCTTGATGATATAAAAGATATAATTCTCCCCATGAATATCATTTAATATATTTATTCTTGAATTGCTGCGGTTTTGTTAAATACAGCGGAAGTAGCGCGGTAACATTTTAATAAAGCTTAAATAAATATTCACCGGATGAATTGTTGTGAAGTTGCAGGTTTTATGATTTGATCTCGCCGCTTAAAAGTAAAAGCATTAATTAAGCATGCGAGAATCGCTTTTTCATGTTCAGCCCTGCCAAAATTTTCATATTTCCTGATAAAACTTTGGTTTTTTCTGAATTGTTGTCTTCGACCTTTTGCTTGCGATTGCTACATGTTAAACGAAATAGTTGTGGTTCTTCCTGGGCAAGGGAATTGATGAATGAGTGGAGTAGACTATGTCTGAGGATTATATTGAGCATCCGCCGGTACAAGAAGGTTTAAAAACACAATTACGCACGGTAGACCTTAATCTTTTAACCGTTTTTGATGCGGTTATGCAGGAGCAAAATATCACCCGGGCCGCGCAAATGCTGGGCATGTCGCAGCCTGCGGTCAGCAACGCGGTAGCCCGGCTTAAGGTTATGTTTAATGACGAATTGTTCGTTCGTTATGGTCGTGGAATACAACCTACTGCACGGGCCCATCAGCTGTTTGGCTCCATCCGTCAGGCGTTGCAATTAGTCCAAAACGAATTGCCTGGTTCGGGATTTGAACCCCTAAGCAGCGAAAGGTTGTTTAACCTGTGCGTCTGCAGCCCGCTGGATAATCTGCTTACCTCTCTTATCTACAATAAAGTTAATAACATTGCGCCTAATATCCACCTGGTCTTTAAATCTTCACTTAATCAGAATATCGAACACCAGTTACGTTATCAGGAAGTTGAATTTGTTATTGGCTACGATGATTTCCGTCGCCCGGAATTTTCCTGCGTGCCGCTCTTCAAAGATGAGATGGTATTAGTGTGCAGTAAAAACCATCCGCGTCAAAACGAGCTGACGCTCGAGTCAAATATCTACCAGGAGCAGCATGCCGTTGTCGTGCTGGATCGTTACGGTTCGTTTAGCGCGCCCTGGTATAACACACCCGAAAAAGAAGCCTGCATCGCTTATCAGGGAATGGCGATGACGAGTGTCTTAAACGTCGTGTCACGCACCAATCTCGTCACTATTGCCCCGCGCTGGCTGGCGGAAGAATATGCCCAAACATGGAATTTAGCCGTACTGCCGTTGCCTTTAGTACTGAATAACCGCACATGTTATCTTTGCTGGCATGAGGCTGCGGGTAGAGATAAGGGGCATCAATGGATGGAAGAGCTGCTGGTTTCTATTTGCCAGCGTAGTTAATTTCAGCCAGAGAAAAACCGGGTGGTTTACACTGTCCGGTTTTTCTGCTTTTAAGGGTTTTTTCAGCATATTCGACTGATGGAGGCGCTATCAGAGGTCTTGTTTCGTTAAAAGCGGCATTAATTTGATTTAACGCTGCAAATCGACCCTCTGACAACATTTCCATTCATCGCTTTTGCTTATATTTAGTATTTCTTACCGTATCGCCTCGGTTTTTATTATTGCGTTCACCGCTACGCCTGGCCTTTGACCTGCGTTCGCCATTTGATTGCCTCATTTTCAACGGTTATGTTAGGGCCATTACTCAAATGATAAAAATGACAGGGCACGCTTACCTGTAACAATGACAGGGTGGAAATGATTTCTGCCGTCAGCCTATAAACACAAGCCTGGAGGCAAACCATGGAGATGTTATCAGGAGCCGAGATGGTCGTCCGATCGCTTATCGATCAGGGCGTAAAACAGATATTCGGTTATCCCGGAGGTGCGGTGCTGGATATTTATGACGCGCTTCATACTGTCGGCGGTATCGATCATGTGCTGGTGCGTCATGAACAAGCAGCGGTGCATATGGCCGATGGGCTTGCCCGTGCAACAGGCGAAGTGGGCGTTGTGCTGGTGACATCCGGTCCTGGCGCCACTAACGCGATTACCGGTATCGCGACGGCTTATATGGACTCCATTCCGCTGGTGGTGCTATCCGGTCAGGTGGCGACTTCTCTTATTGGTTATGATGCTTTTCAGGAATGTGACATGGTGGGGATCTCCCGCCCGGTGGTAAAACACAGCTTTCTGGTTAAGCAAACGGAAGATATTCCAACCGTATTGAAAAAAGCGTTCTGGCTCGCTGCGAGCGGCCGTCCTGGTCCGGTAGTGGTGGATCTGCCGAAAGATATTCTCAATCCGGCGAAAAAGCTGCCTTACGTTTGGCCTGAATCCGTCAGCATGCGTTCTTATAATCCCACTACGCAGGGGCATAAGGGACAGATCAAGCGCGCCCTGCAAACGCTGGTTGCGGCGAAAAAGCCGGTTATGTATGTAGGCGGCGGGGCGATTAATGCCGCTTGCGAACCGGAACTGCGCGCCGTAGCGGAAAAGCTGAACATTCCCGTTGCTTCTTCTTTAATGGGGCTTGGCGCTTTTCCGGGATCGCATCGCCAGGCGCTTGGCATGTTAGGCATGCACGGTACCTATGAAGCCAATATGACGATGCATCATTCAGACGTGATTTTTGCAGTGGGCGTGCGTTTCGACGATCGCACTACCAATAATCTTGCAAAATATTGTCCGAATGCGACGGTGCTGCACATTGATATCGACCCGACTTCCATTTCCAAAACGGTGTCGGCAGATATCCCTATCGTGGGTGATGCTCGTCAGGTGCTGCAGCAAATGCTGGAACTGCTGGAGCAAGAAGAGGCCCAGCAGCCGCTCGATGACATCCGCGACTGGTGGCAGCAGATAGAACAATGGCGCGCGCGTCAGTGTCTGAACTATGACCGCGACAGCGGCAGCATTAAGCCGCAGGCGGTGATTGAGACGCTGCACCGTTTAACCCATGGCGACGCCTACGTCACTTCCGATGTAGGCCAGCACCAGATGTTCGCCGCGCTGCACTACACCTTTGATAAGCCGCGTCGTTGGATTAATTCCGGCGGCCTCGGCACCATGGGGTTTGGCTTGCCTGCGGCGCTGGGCGTTAAGCTGGCCTTGCCGGACGAAACCGTCGTCTGCGTGACGGGCGATGGCAGCATCCAGATGAACATTCAGGAACTCTCTACCGCGCTACAGTATGAGTTGCCGGTATTGGTGCTCAACCTGAACAACCGCTATCTCGGCATGGTGAAGCAGTGGCAGGATATGATCTATTCCGGCCGCCACTCGCAGTCTTATATGGAATCGCTGCCGGATTTTGTTCGTCTCGCGCAGGCTTATGGCCACGTGGGCATCGGCATCACCAAACCGGAGGAGCTTGAAAGCAAGCTTAGCGAAGCGCTGGAGCATGTACGCAATAACCGCCTGGTCTTTGTGGATGTGACGGTGGATGGCACTGAGCACGTTTATCCTATGCAGGTCCGCGGCGGCAGTATGGATGAAATGTGGTTAAGCAAAACGGAGAGAACCTGACTATGCGCCGGATATTATCTGTCTTACTGGAAAACGAGTCGGGCGCGTTGTCCCGGGTCATTGGGCTTTTCTCCCAGCGCGGCTACAACATTGAAAGCCTGACGGTCGCGCCGACCGATGATCCCACCCTTTCACGTATGACCATCCAGACGGTGGGCGATGAAAAGGTGCTGGAGCAAATTGAAAAGCAGCTGCACAAGTTAGTTGACGTGCTTCGCGTCAGTGAACTGGGGCAGGGGGCGCACGTTGAGCGCGAGATTATGCTGGTTAAGATCCAGGCCAGCGGTTATGGGCGAGAAGAGGTAAAACGTAATACTGAAATCTTCCGCGGCCAGATTATTGATGTCACCCCGTCGCTCTACACCGTTCAGTTGGCAGGCACCAGCGAAAAGCTGGATGCTTTCCTCGCTACGCTGCGCGATGTAGCCAAAATTGTTGAAGTCGCGCGTTCCGGCGTGGTGGGCCTTGCCCGCGGCGAAAAGATTATGCGCTAGTCGCTAAAGTTGCCTCTTTATTAGCCCGATGCATCCGCTCGGGCTTTTTTTTGCAGCCGCTCAGGCATGAGCCTATAAAAGCAGTTGCCCAGGTTACTGTTCTGCGCTTAGATGTTAAGGATTTTAACTTATAACCCTGTAAAGGTTATGGAGTAACATTTTTATTAAGGGGCAATCGTGAAACTGGATGAAATCGCGCGGCTGGCTGGCGTGTCGCGCACCACGGCGAGCTATGTCATCAATGGAAAAGCTAAACAGTATCGGGTCAGTGACAAAACTGTTGAAAAAGTGATGGCGGTGGTACGAGAGCACAATTATCACCCTAACGCCGTTGCCGCCGGGCTTCGGGCCGGACGCACCCGCTCTATCGGCCTGGTTATCCCGGATCTGGAAAACACCAGTTATACCCGCATCGCCAACTATCTTGAACGTCAGGCGCGCCAGCGGGGCTATCAGTTGTTGATTGCCTGTTCGGAAGACCAACCCGACAACGAAATGCGCTGTATTGAGCATCTTCTGCAACGGCAGGTCGATGCCATTATCGTCTCGACTTCTTTACCGCCAGAGCATCCCTTTTACCAGCGCTGGGCCCGTGATTCCTTCCCCATCGTCGCGCTGGATCGCGCACTCGATCGCGAACATTTTACAAGCGTCGTCGGCGCCGATCAGGATGATGCCGAGATGCTGGCCAGCGAATTACGAAAATTTCCTGCTGAAACCGTGCTTTACCTGGGCGCATTGCCGGAACTTTCCGTCAGTTTTCTGCGCGAGCAGGGTTTCCGCCAGGCATGGAAAGATGACCCGCGCGACGTGCACTTCCTTTACGCTAACAGCTACGAACGCGAAGCGGCTGGCCAACTGTTTGAGAAATGGCTGGAGACGCACCCTATGCCGCAGGCGCTGTTTACTACCTCTTTTGCGTTGCTGCAGGGCGTTATGGATGTGACGCTGCGCAGAGAAGGGCGTTTACCTGAGAATCTGGCTATCGCGACTTTCGGTGACAATGAGCTGTTGGATTTCCTGCAATGCCCCGTACTGGCGGTCGCCCAGCGTCACCGCGATGTGGCGGAACGCGTACTGGAGCTGGTGCTGGCGAGTCTGGATGAACCGCGCAAACCCAAACCTGGCTTGACGCGCATTAAGCGTAACCTTTACCGGCGCGGCAGCTTAAGTCGGTAATGATGAAAGGCGGCTCAGACCGCCTTTTTCTATTATTCGGATTTATCCAGTCAGCCCGGAAAATGCGATTACGAATGAAGGCCGCCAACGATTTGCTTTTTTATAAAATGCGCGTGCAATGATAAGCGCCTGCTTATTATGTATTATTTTGTTACAGCCGTTTCGTTTATCAGCGTGACATCGCTTTGCCTCTTTTTGTCACAAGCCCGCTATTACTGGCATGGGCCGCTACGCTAACTCTCGCTGTTACCAAAAGAAGTTTTGCCTTAAAATGCCGCTCGTGTCGCAAACTCCATACAGAGTTAGCTCCACGGCTTGAATGAAGCCAATTTTATCACGCTGCGAATAGCCGTTATTTTTTTACAAATATTCATAGCCTTAATTTTAAGGGAATTACCTGCCTGGTTTTTTCTCCGGCCCGTCTTAACCAATGAGGTGAGATGTTTTGTCTGTGCCTGCTTGCGCGCTGGCTTGACAAGCTTTTCCTCCGCTCCGTAAACTCGCGTTGGTGGTAATTTGTGGGATAAAGTGGTGGGAATGAGCATAACCGGATGAGGCAGGTATGTTCCGTGGCGCGACGTTAGTTAATCTCGACAGCAAAGGGCGTTTATCCGTCCCGACCCGCTATCGGGAAAAATTAATCGAAGCCGCATCAGGCCAGATGGTATGCACTATTGATATCCACCATCCTTGTCTGCTGCTTTATACACTCCCCGAATGGGAAATTATCGAACATAAGTTGTCTCGTCTGTCGAGCATGAACCCCGTGGAACGTCGCGTTCAGCGCCTGTTACTGGGGCATGCCAGCGAATGCCAGATGGACAACGCCGGCCGATTGTTGCTGGCACCCGTATTGCGCCAACATGCCGGGTTGACCAAAGAAGTGATGCTGGTTGGGCAGTTCAATAAGTTTGAGCTGTGGGACGAAACGACCTGGTATCAACGAGTCAGGGAAGACATCGACGCTGAGCAGTCGTCTTCGGATACGTTGTCAGAACGACTGCAGGATTTGTCTTTATAAAGATGATGGAAAATTATAAACACACGACGGTATTGCTTGATGAAGCCGTCAATGGCCTGAATATTCGTCCAGATGGCATCTATATTGATGGCACTTTTGGTCGCGGCGGTCACTCACGTCTTATTCTTTCCCGCCTCGGACCCCAGGGGCGGTTACTGGCGATCGACCGCGATCCGCAGGCTATTGCCGTGGCGGAAACCATTGACGATCCTCGCTTTTCTTTTGTACATGGACCTTTCTCCGCGCTGGCTGACTACGTGCAGGAGCGCGATCTGGCCGGCAAGATAGACGGCATTTTGCTCGATCTCGGCGTTTCATCGCCGCAGTTAGACGATCCGGAACGCGGTTTTTCCTTTATGCGCGACGGCCCGCTGGATATGCGTATGGATCCCACCCGCGGCCAGTCTGCCGCCGAATGGTTGCTGACGGCGGAAGAGGCGGATATCGCCTGGGTGCTGAAAACCTACGGCGAAGAGCGTTTCGCTAAGCGGATTGCGCGCGCAATTGTCGAGCGTAATCGCGAGCAGCCGATGACCCGCACCAAAGAGCTGGCTGAAGTGGTGGCTGCCGCTACGCCGGTAAAAGATAAATTTAAGCATCCAGCGACACGTACTTTCCAGGCGGTGCGCATCTGGGTGAACAGTGAACTCGAAGAGATTGAGCAAGCGCTCAAAGGTTCTTTGACGGCGCTGGCGCCAGGCGGGCGCCTTTCTATTATCAGTTTCCACTCGCTTGAAGACCGACTGGTGAAGCGCTTTATGCGCGAGCAGAGCCGTGGCCCGCAGGTGCCGGCGGGGATCCCGATGACGGAAGAACAGTTGCGCAAACTGGGCGGGCGGGAGTTACGCGCGCTAGGCAAGTTGATGCCGGGCGAAGAGGAAGTGGCGGAAAACCCACGCGCCCGTAGTTCAGTGCTGCGTATTGCAGAAAGGACCAGCGCATGATCAGCAGAGTGACAGAGACCTTCAACAGAGTCACCGGCTCGCTTTCCGGTACCGAGCGCCATGCCCTGCCTGGCGTAATCGGCGGCGATCTGTTGCGTCACGGGAAACTGCCACTCTGCCTGTTTGTCGCCATTATTATCACTGCCGTGATGGTGGTCACCACCGCGCATCACACACGCCTTTTAACGGCGCAGCGCGAGCAACTGGCGGTAGAGCGCGACGCGCTGGATATTGAATGGCGAAACCTGATCCTTGAAGAAAACGCCCTGGGCGATCACAGCCGGGTGGAGCGGATAGCGACCGAGAAGCTGCAACTGCAGCACGTCGATCCCTCGCAGGAAAATATTGTGGTACAGAAATAAGGATTAACGCGACGAATGAAAGCAGCGGCAAAATCGCTTAAACCGAAACGCCAGGAAGATCAGGCCAGCTTTGTGAGCTGGCGTTTTGCGTTGCTTTGCGGCTGTATTTTGCTGGCGCTGGCATTCCTGTTAGGGCGCGTGGCGTGGCTTCAGATTATCAATCCCGATATGCTGGTGCGCCAGGGCGACATGCGTTCCCTGCGCGTACAGGAAGTTTCTACTTCTCGCGGCATGATAACGGACCGTTCAGGCAGGCCGCTCGCGGTGAGCGTGCCGGTTAACGCTATCTGGGCAGACCCGAAAGAGCTGCATGACGCTGGCGGCATCACGCTCGATAACCGCTGGAAGGCGTTGTCTGATGCGCTCAAACTGCCGCTGGATCAGCTGTCCGCGCGAGTAAACGCCAACCCGAAAGGCCGCTTTATCTATCTTGCCCGTCAGGTCAACCCGGATATCGGGGAATACATCAAAAAACTGAAGCTTCCTGGCATTCACTTACGTCAGGAATCTCGTCGTTATTACCCGTCAGGCGAAGTAACCGCTCACCTCATCGGCTTTACCAACGTGGATAGTCAGGGTCTTGAAGGCGTAGAGAAAAGCTTCGACAAATGGCTTACCGGCCAACCGGGCGAGCGTATCGTCCGTAAAGACCGTTACGGTCGGGTAATTGAAGATATCTCTTCAACCGACAGCCAGGCCGCGCATAATCTTGCCCTCAGTATTGATGAACGCCTTCAGGCGCTGGTTTACCGCGAACTGAGCAATGCTGTCGCCTTTAACAAGGCGGAATCGGGCAGCGCGGTGCTGGTGGACGTCAATACCGGCGAAGTGCTGGCGATGGCCAATAGCCCCTCTTACAACCCAAACAATATTTCCGGCACTCCGAAAGATGTCATGCGTAACCGCACCATTACCGACGTGTTTGAACCCGGTTCCACGGTCAAACCCATGGTCGTGATGACGGCTTTGCAGCGCGGCGTGGTGCGTGAGAATACCGTACTGAATACCGTCCCTTACCGAATTAACGGCCATGAAATCAAAGACGTGGCGCGTTACAGCGAATTAACCCTGACCGGGGTGTTGCAGAAGTCGAGTAACGTCGGCGTTTCCAAGCTGGCGTTAGCGATGCCGTCCTCAGCGTTAGTAGATACTTACTCACGTTTTGGACTGGGAAAAGCGACCAATTTGGGGTTGGTCGGAGAACGCAGTGGCTTATATCCTCAAAAACAACGGTGGTCTGACATAGAGAGGGCCACCTTCTCTTTCGGCTACGGGCTAATGGTAACGCCGTTACAGTTAGCGCGAGTCTACGCAACCATCGGCAGCTACGGCATTTACCGTCCGCTGTCGATAACCAAAGTTGACCCGCCAGTGCCAGGCGAGCGCATCTTCCCGGAATCTATCGTCCGCACCGTCGTACATATGATGGAAAGCGTGGCGCTGCCGGGCGGCGGCGGCGTGAAGGCGGCTATCAAGGGTTACCGCATCGCCATTAAAACCGGTACGGCGAAAAAAGTAGGGCCGGACGGGCGCTACATCAACAAATACATCGCTTATACCGCAGGCGTTGCGCCAGCCAGCAACCCGCGTTTCGCGCTGGTAGTGGTTATCAACGACCCGCAGGCGGGTAAATATTACGGCGGCGCGGTGTCAGCGCCTGTGTTCGGCGCCATCATGGGCGGCGTATTGCGCACCATGAATATCGAGCCGGACGCGCTGGCAACGGGCGAGAAAAGTGAATTTGTAATTAATCGAGAAGAGGGAACAGGTGGCAGATCGTAATTTGCGCGACCTTCTCGCTCCTTGGGTGCCAGGCGCACCGGAGCGGGCACTGCGGGAGATGACGCTTGACAGCCGTGTGGCTGCATCGGGCGATCTCTTTGTGGCGGTGGTCGGTCATCAGGCGGACGGGCGTCGATATATCCCGCAGGCAATAGCGCAAGGTGTGGCTGCCATCGTTGCTGAAGCGCAGGGCGAAGCGACCGACGGTGAAATCCGCGAAATGCATGGCGTACCGGTTATCTATTTAAGCCAGCTTACTGAGCGCCTTTCCGCGCTGGCGGGCCGCTTTTATGAAGTGCCTTCCGAACGTCTTCGCCTGATTGGCGTTACTGGCACTAACGGTAAAACGACCACGACTCAACTGCTGGCGCAGTGGAGCGCGCTGCTTGGCGAGTCCAGCGCAGTGATGGGCACAGTGGGCAACGGGCTGCTGGGTAAAGTTAGCCCGACGGAAAACACCACTGGCTCGGCAGTCGATGTACAACAAGTGCTGGCGAGCCTCGCAGGGCAGGGCGCAACCGTCGCCGCTATGGAAGTCTCTTCCCACGGTCTGGTGCAGCATCGCGTGGCGGCGCTGAAATTCGCCGCCTCGGTCTTTACCAACTTAAGCCGCGACCATCTGGATTATCACGGCGACATGACGCACTACGAAGCCGCCAAATGGCTGCTTTTTTCCTCGCACCACTATGGACAGGCCATCGTGAATGCCGATGACGAAGTGGGGCGCCGTTGGCTGGCAAAGCTGCCGGACGCCGTAGCGGTGTCGATGGAAGAGAATATTAATCCGAACTGCCATGGTCGCTGGTTGAAAGCGACCGGTGTGGATTATCACGACAGCGGCGCCACTATCCGCTTCGCCTCCTCCTGGGGAGAGGGCGAAATCGAAAGTCGTCTGATGGGCGCCTTTAACGTCAGCAACCTGCTGCTTTCACTGGCGACGCTGCTGGCGCTGGGCTACCCGCTGGCTGAACTGCTCGCCACCGCTTCGCGTCTGCAGCCCGTTTGCGGACGCATGGAGGTCTTTAGCGCGCCGGGTAAACCCACCGTGGTTGTCGATTACGCCCATACGCCGGACGCGCTCGAAAAAGCGCTTGAGGCTGCGCGACTGCACTGCGCGGGCACCTTATGGTGCGTCTTTGGCTGCGGCGGCGATCGCGATAAGGGCAAACGTCCTCTGATGGGCGCTATCGCTGAACAGTATGCTGATATCGCGGTGGTTACGGACGATAACCCGCGCACTGAAGAGCCGAAGGCGATTATCGCCGATATTCTCGCCGGCATGATGGATGCGGGCCGCGCTCGCGTGGTGGAAGGCCGCGCTGAGGCGGTAACCAGCACCATTATGCAGGCGAAAGAGAACGACGTCGTGCTGATAGCAGGCAAAGGCCATGAGGATTATCAGATTGTCGGCACCCGTCGTCTCGATTACTCCGACCGCGTTACTGCAGCCCGCCTGCTGGGAGTTGTCGCATGATCCGCGTTTCTTTAAGCCAGCTTGCCAGCATCCTGAACGCTGAGCTGCATGGCAGCGATACCGATATCGCAGAGGTGACGACCGATACCCGCAAAGTTACCGCAGGCTGTTTGTTTGTCGCGCTGAAAGGCGAACGTTTTGACGCGCATGATTTTGTCGACCAGGCGAAAGCGGGCGGCGCGGGCGCGCTGCTGGTCAGCCGTAAGGTCGAGTGCGAGCTGCCGCAACTGGTTGTTGAAGATACCCGGCTGGCGTTCGGTGCGCTGGGCGCCTGGGTGCGCCAGCAGGTGCCGACGCGCGTCGTGGCGTTGACTGGCTCTTCCGGCAAAACCTCGGTTAAAGAGATGACTGCGTCCATTCTTGGCGAATGCGGCAACACGCTTTATACGGCAGGCAATCTCAATAATGACATCGGCGTGCCGATGACGCTGTTGCGCCTTACGCCAGAACATGAGTTCGCGGTGATTGAGCTTGGCGCTAATCATCAGGGCGAAATCGCCTGGACCGTCAGCCTGACGCGTCCTGAAGCGGCTCTGGTGAACAACCTCGCAGCGGCGCACCTGGAAGGGTTTGGCTCGCTTGCCGGCGTAGCGAAAGCCAAAGGGGAAATTTTTACCGGCCTGCCGAAGGACGGTATCGCCATTCTCAACGCGGACAATAACGACTGGCTGAACTGGCAGAGCGTGATTGGCAATCGTAAAGTATGGCGCTTCTCGCCCAACGCGGCGCAGAGCGATTTTACCGCCACCAATATTCATGTGACTTCCCACGGTACCGAGTTCACGCTTCGTACGCCGACAGGCGATATCGATGTCGTGCTCCCGTTGCCGGGACGTCACAACATCGCGAACGCGCTGGCGGCATCGGCGCTGGCGATGGCGGTTGGCGCAAGTCATGAAGCGATCAAAACGGGTCTTGCGAAGCTTAAAGCCGTACCGGGACGCCTGTTCCCCATTGCACTTGGCGAAAACCAACTGCTGCTGGACGACAGCTACAACGCTAACGTCGGCTCCATGACGGCGGCGGCTCAGGTGCTTTCCGACATGCCTGGCTACCGGGTAATGGTGGTAGGCGATATGGCCGAGCTGGGCGCGGAAGCGGTGGAGTGCCATCGACAGGTGGGCGAAGCGGCGAAGGCCGCAGGCATCGACCGCGTGCTAAGCGTGGGCAATCTTAGCCAGGCGCTTGGCGAAGCAAGCGGCGTAGGCGAGCATTTTAGCGATAAAAACGCCGTTGTAGCGCGTCTGCAGGCGCTGATAGCAGAGCATTCCATCATCACCATTTTAGTGAAAGGTTCACGTAGTGCCGCCATGGAAGAGGTGGTACGCGCATTACAGGAGAAGGGGACATGTTAGTTTGGCTGGCCGAGCATTTGGTCAAATATTATTCGGGCTTTAACGTCTTTTCTTATCTGACGTTTCGCGCCATCGTCAGCCTGCTGACCGCGCTCTTCATCTCTTTATGGATGGGGCCGCGCCTCATCGCGCGCCTGCAACAGCTTTCTTTCGGTCAGGTTGTTCGCAACGACGGCCCGGAGTCGCATTTCAGCAAGCGCGGGACGCCGACCATGGGCGGCATTATGATCCTGACTTCCATTGTGGTTTCGGTGCTGCTCTGGGCTTATCCCTCCAATCCGTATGTCTGGTGCGTGCTCTTCGTTCTGGTAGGTTACGGCGCGGTAGGGTTCGTGGATGATTACCGCAAAGTGGTGCGCAAAGACACTAAGGGGCTGATTGCCCGCTGGAAATATTTCTGGATGTCGGTTATTGCGCTGACGGTGGCTTTTGCGCTCTACATCACCGGTAAGGATACGCCTGCGACGGAACTGGTCGTGCCGTTCTTTAAAGATGTTATGCCGCAGCTGGGCATTTTCTACGTCCTGCTGGCCTATTTCGTGATTGTCGGTACCGGCAATGCCGTTAACCTGACGGATGGCCTCGACGGACTGGCGATTATGCCGACCGTGCTGGTGGCGGGCGGCTTCGCGCTGGTGGCCTGGGCGACCGGCAACATGAACTTCGCTAACTATCTCCATATTCCTTATCTGCGTCACGCGGGCGAGCTGGTGATTGTCTGTACCGCTATCGTCGGCGCGGGGCTGGGCTTTTTATGGTTCAACACCTACCCGGCGCAAGTCTTTATGGGCGATGTCGGGTCGCTTGCGCTTGGCGGCGCGCTCGGCGTTATCGCCGTGCTGCTGCGTCAGGAGTTTTTGTTGGTGATTATGGGCGGCGTGTTTGTCGTAGAGACCCTGTCGGTGATCCTGCAGGTAGGCTCCTTCAAGCTGCGCGGCCAGCGTATTTTCCGCATGGCGCCTATCCATCATCACTATGAACTGAAAGGCTGGCCGGAGCCGCGCGTTATCGTGCGCTTCTGGATAATTTCGCTGATGCTGGTGCTGATTGGCCTGGCTACGCTTAAGGTACGTTAATCATGGCAGAGTATCAGGGTAAAAAAGTCGTCATCATCGGCCTTGGGCTAACCGGGCTTTCCTGCGTGGACTTTTTCCTGGCGCGCGGCGTTACGCCGCGCGTAGTGGATACTCGTCTCTCTCCGCCAGGCCTGGATAAGCTGCCGGAAGCGGTAGAACGACATCTTGGCGATTTAAATGAAAGTTGGCTGTTGGACGCCGATCTTATCGTCGCCAGCCCTGGCATCGCGTTGGCGCATCCGGCGCTGAGCGCGGCGGCGGATGCAGGGGTAGAAATTGTTGGCGACATTGAGCTCTTTTGCCGTGAAGCGCAGGCGCCCATCGTCGCTATTACCGGTTCAAATGGTAAAAGCACCGTGACAACGCTGGTAGGCGAGATGGCCAAAGCCGCTGGCGTGAATGTGGGCGTCGGCGGCAACATCGGTCTGCCTGCCCTGATGCTGCTGGATGAAGAGCGGGAACTCTACGTGCTCGAGCTTTCCAGCTTCCAGCTTGAAACCACTTCCAGCCTGAAGGCTGCGGCCGCCACGATCCTTAACGTGACGGAAGATCATATGGATCGCTACCCGTTTGGCCTGCAGCAGTATCGCGCGGCAAAACTGCGTATCTACGAGAACGCGAAGGTCTGCGTCGTTAACGCCGACGATGCGTTGACAATGCCGGTGCGCGGCGCAGATGAGCGTTGCATCAGTTTCGGCATTGATGTGGGCGACTATCACCTTAACCGTCAGCAGGGCGAGACCTGGTTGCGGGTGAACGGTGAAAAAGTGCTTAACGTGAAAGAGATGAAGCTTGTTGGCCAGCATAACTTTACCAATGCCCTGGCGGCGCTGGCGCTGGCGGATGCCGCAGGCCTGCCGCGGGCCAGCAGCCTTAAGGCGCTGACCACCTTTACCGGTTTGCCCCACCGCTTCCAGTTGGCCTTTGAGCATAATAAGGTTCGCTGGATCAATGATTCTAAAGCCACCAACGTCGGCAGCACCGAGGCGGCCTTAAACGGGCTAAACGTGGACGGTACGCTGCATCTGCTGCTGGGCGGCGATGGCAAATCCGCGGATTTCTCCCCGCTGCGTCGTTATCTGCAGGGCGATCGTATTCGCCTGTGGTGTTTTGGCCGCGACGGGGCCGAACTGGCGGCGCTGCGCCCTGACGTCGCTCAACAGAGCGAAACGATGGAGCAGGCGATGCGTCAGATAGCCGCTGTGGTGCAGCCGGGCGATATGGTGCTGCTCTCTCCCGCCTGCGCCAGTCTCGATCAGTTTAAAAACTTCGAGCAGCGTGGCGACATCTTTACCCGACTGGCGAAGGAGTTAGGCTGATGCGCTTGTCTCTTCCACGCCTTCGTCTGCCGCGCGTACCGGGATCCGCTATCCTGGTATGGCTGTTTATGGCGGTAAAAGGCTGGGTGATGGGTTCGCGGGAAAAAGATGCCAACAGCATCGTGCTGTACGACCGCACCCTGCTGTGGCTGACCCTCGGCCTGGCCGCCATTGGCTTTATCATGGTGACGTCAGCCTCAATGCCCGTAGGGCAGCGGCTGGCGAGCGACCCCTTTCTGTTTGCCAAGCGCGATGCGCTTTATATCGTGCTGGCGTTTTGCCTGGCGATGATCACGCTGCGTTTGCCGATGGCTTTCTGGCAACGGCACAGCGCCGCCATGCTTATCGCTTCCATCATTATGCTGCTCATCGTGCTGGTGGTCGGCAGCTCTGTTAACGGGGCGTCGCGCTGGATTGCCCTTGGCCCGCTGCGTATTCAGCCTGCGGAGTTCTCCAAGCTTTCGCTGTTTTGCTTCCTCTCCAACTACCTGGTGCGCAAGGTGGATGAAGTGCGAAACAACCTGCGGGGCTTTTTAAAGCCGATGGGCGTGATTCTGGTGATGGCGGTGCTGCTGCTGGCGCAGCCGGACCTTGGTACGGTGGTGGTGCTGTTTGTTACGACACTTGCGATGCTGTTCCTGGCAGGCGCCAAGCTCTGGCAGTTTATCGCCATTATCGGCATGGGCATTTCGGCCGTGGTGCTGCTGATCCTGGCCGAGCCTTACCGTATTCGCCGCGTAACCTCTTTCTGGAACCCGTGGGAAGATCCTTTCGGCAGCGGCTACCAGTTGACCCAGTCGCTGATGGCGTTTGGTCGCGGCGAGCTGTGGGGTCAAGGACTTGGCAACTCGGTGCAAAAACTGGAGTACCTGCCGGAAGCGCATACCGACTTCATCTTCTCCATCATTGCTGAAGAGCTGGGTTATATCGGTGTGGTGCTGGCGCTTTTAATGGTATTCTTCGTGGCTTTTCGTGCTATGTCGATAGGGCGTCGGGCGCTGGAGATTGACCAGCGCTTTTCCGGTTTCCTGGCCTGTTCCATCGGTATCTGGTTTAGCTTCCAGGCGCTGGTGAACGTGGGGGCGGCCGCCGGCATGCTGCCGACCAAAGGTCTGACGCTGCCGCTTATCAGTTACGGCGGCTCGAGCTTACTGATTATGTCGACAGCTATCATGCTGCTGTTGCGAATTGATTATGAAACGCGCCTGGAGAAAGCGCAGGCGTTTACAAGAGGTTAAGAATGGCTGGTCAACCGAAGCGGTTAATGGTGATGGCGGGCGGAACGGGCGGACACGTCTTTCCGGGCCTTGCCGTGGCGCACCATTTAATGGCCCAGGGCTGGCAGGTGCGCTGGCTGGGTACCGCGGATCGCATGGAGGCGGACCTGGTTCCGAAGCACGGGATTGAGATCGATTTTATTCGCATCTCAGGCTTACGGGGCAAAGGCGTAAAAGCGCTGGCGCTGGCGCCGCTACGTATTTTCAACGCCTGGCGGCAGGCGCGGACCATTATGAAACGCTTTAAGCCGGATGTCGTGCTGGGCATGGGCGGCTATGTTTCCGGCCCCGGCGGGCTGGCGGCCTGGTCGCTCGGCGTGCCGGTGGTGCTGCATGAGCAAAACGGCATTGCAGGCTTGACGAATAAATGGCTGGCGAAAATCGCCCGCAAGGTCATGCAGGCTTTTCCCGGCGCTTTCCCCAATGCGGACGTGGTGGGCAACCCGGTGCGCACTGATGTGCTGGCGCTTCCGTTGCCGCAGACGCGATTAGCGGGACGTGAAGGGCCGGTACGCGTACTTGTCGTGGGCGGTTCGCAGGGCGCGCGCGTTTTAAACCAGACGATGCCGCACGTGGCGGGGCGTCTGGGCGATAAAGTCACTATCTGGCACCAGAGCGGCAAAGGTGCGCAGTCAGATGTGCAAGAGGCCTATGCCGCTGCGGGCGAGCCGCAGCATAAGGTCACCGAATTTATTGATGATATGGCTGCGGCCTACGCCTGGGCTGATGTGGTCGTGTGCCGTTCCGGCGCGCTGACCGTCAGCGAAATCGCTGCAGCAGGCCTGCCGGCGCTGTTTGTGCCTTTCCAGCACAAAGACAGGCAGCAGTACTGGAATGCGCTGCCGCTTGAAAAAGCGGGCGCGGCGAAAATTCTTGAACAACCGCAGTTCACCGTTGAGGCGGTGGCTGAAACGCTGGCGCAGTGGGACAGAGCAACGCTGCTGTCTATGGCTGAGCGGGCTCGCGCCGCCGCCATTCCGGACGCTACCGAGCGGGTGGCGAACGAGGTCCGCGCTGCCGCGCTGGCGTAACTATTGCGGATGCGTGTTGCTCCGCGTGATTTGAGATGTTGATGGCGTTGATGCCGAAGGCTTTAAGAGAATGAATACACAACAACTGGCGAAACTGCGTTCTATCGTGCCCGAGATGCGTCGCGTCCGGCACATTCACTTTGTTGGTATCGGCGGCGCCGGTATGGGCGGCATTGCCGAAGTGCTGGCCAACGAAGGCTACCAGATCAGCGGCTCCGATCTGGCGCCGAACGCTGTCACGCAGCAGTTGACGTCGCTTGGCGCGACAATTTATTTCAACCATCGCCCTGAAAACGTACGCGACGCAAGCGTGGTGGTGGTTTCCAGCGCGATTACAGCGGATAACCCGGAAATCGTCGCCGCTCATGAAGCGCGCATCCCGGTTATTCGCCGTGCGGAAATGCTGGCGGAATTAATGCGTTTTCGTCACGGCATCGCCGTTGCGGGTACGCATGGCAAAACCACGACCACGGCGATGGTGTCCAGCATTTACGCTGAGGCGGGCCTGGACCCGACCTTTGTTAACGGCGGCCTGGTGAAAGCGGCGGGTACGCATGCTCGTCTCGGCAACAGTCGTTATCTGATTGCCGAAGCGGATGAAAGCGACGCTTCCTTCCTGCATTTGCAGCCAATGGTGGCGATTGTTACCAACATCGAAGCCGATCACATGGATACCTACCAGGGCGACTTCGAAAATTTAAAGCAAACCTTTATCAACTTTTTGCACAATCTGCCGTTTTATGGACGTGCGGTTATGTGTGTGGATGACCCGGTTATCCGTGAGTTGCTGCCTCGCGTTGGACGTCAGACGACGACCTACGGTTTCAGCGATGACGCTGACGTGCGCATTGAAGAGTACCGCCAGACTGGCGCGCAGGGGCACTTTACGCTGGTGCGCCAGGATAAACCGGAACTGCGCGTGACGCTTAACGCGCCGGGCCGCCATAACGCGCTGAACGCGGCGGCGGCAGTCGCGGTAGCGACGGAAGAGGGCATTGAAGATGACGCTATTCTGCGTGCGCTGGAAAGTTTCCAGGGCACCGGGCGTCGCTTCGATTTCCTTGGCGAATATCCGCTGGAAACGGTGAACGGCAAAGCGGGCACCGCCATGCTGGTGGATGACTACGGTCATCATCCGACTGAAGTGGAAGCGACTATCAAAGCGGCGCGCGCTGGCTGGCCGGAGAAAAACCTGGTCATGATTTTCCAGCCGCACCGTTTTACCCGCACGCGCGATCTCTATGACGATTTCGCCAATGTGCTGGCGCAGGTTGACGTGCTGTTGATGCTGGACGTTTATCCGGCAGGTGAAGCGCCTATTCCCGGCGCGGACAGCCGTTCTCTGTGCCGCACCATTCGCGCTCGCGGCAAAGTCGATCCGATTCTGGTCTCTGACCCGACTCAGGTAACGGAAATGCTGGCGCCGGTACTGTCGGGCAATGATTTGATTCTGGTGCAAGGGGCAGGCAATATCGGGAAAATTGCCCGTCAACTGGCGGAAGCGAAGCTGCAACCCCGTGCGCAAGAGGAGACGCAACATGGCTGAGAAAATCGCCGTTCTGTTGGGTGGAACATCCGCTGAGCGTGAGGTCTCTTTACAGTCCGGTGCTGCGGTGCTGGCTGGCCTGCGTGAAGCGGGCGTCAACGCGCATCCGGTGGATACGCGTGAGGTTCCTGTCACCACGCTTAAGGTTCAGGGCTTCGATAAAGTGTTTATCGCGCTGCATGGCCGCGGCGGCGAAGACGGTACGTTGCAGGGGACGCTGGAGTTTCTTGGCTTGCCCTATACCGGCAGCGGCGTGATGGCTTCGGCCATTACGATGGACAAAATGCGCACCAAATTGCTCTGGCAAGGCGCCGGGCTGCCCGTGGCGCCGTGGGTGGCGTTAACCCGTCAGCAAGTAAGCCAGGGACTGGACGCGCAGACCGAGGCGCGAATTGCCGCGCTGGGGTTGCCGGTTATTGTTAAGCCGAGCCGTGAGGGGTCCAGCGTGGGCATGTCGAAGGTGGATAAGCCGCAGGCGCTGTCAGACGCGCTGCAGCTTGCCTTTGAACATGACGATGAAGTGTTAGTCGAGAAGTGGTTGAGCGGCCCGGAATTTACCGTGGCTATTGTGGGAGAAACAATTCTTCCCTCGATCCGCATCCAACCCGCTGGCGTCTTCTATGATTATGAGGCGAAGTATCTCTCTGATGAGACACAATATTTTTGCCCAAGCGGCCTTGAAGCAGAGCGTGAGGCGGCGTTACAGGCGCTGGTGATGCAAGCCTGGAACAGCCTCGGCTGCGAAGGGTGGGGGCGAGTAGACGTCATGCTGGACAGCGACGGCGCGTTTTATTTGCTGGAGGTAAACACCGCCCCTGGAATGACGAGCCATAGTCTGGTGCCGATGGCGGCGCGTCAGGCGGGGATGAGCTTCTCGCAACTGGTGGTGCGTATTCTGGAGCTGGCGAACTGATATGTCTCAGGCTGCTCTGAACACGCGTACACGCCAGGAAGAGATTGCGTCCTCTCGTCGGAATAATGGAACGCGTCTTGCAGGAATCATTTTCCTGCTGGCAGTATTGTTGACCGTGTTTTTCGGCGGCTGGATGGTGCTTGGCTGGATGGATGACGCGCAGCGACTGCCGCTCTCGAAGCTGGTAGTGACTGGCGAGCGGCATTACACCCGTAATGATGATATTCGTCAGTCAATTCTGGCGCTTGGCGCTCCCGGCACGTTTATGACGCAGGACGTTAATATCATCCAGAGTCAGATTGAGCGCTTGCCCTGGATCAAACAAGCAAGCGTAAGAAAGCAATGGCCTGACGAATTGAAGATTCATCTGGTTGAATATGTGCCTTTAGCGCGTTGGAATGACCAGCATATGATAGATGCCGACGGAAACGCTTTTAGCGTGCCGTCGGACCGCACCAGCAAGCAAAACTTGCCGATGCTTTCGGGCCCTGAAGGGAGCGAGAGCGAGGTTTTACAAGGTTTTCGCGCGATGGGGCAGGTATTGGCTAAGAGCAATTTTACGTTGAAAGAGGCGGCGATGACCGCCCGGCGCTCCTGGCAGTTGACGCTGACCAACGGGATTAAGCTCAACCTTGGCCGGGACGAAACGATGAAACGGCTGGATCGCTTTGTGGAACTTTACCCTGTTTTACAACAGCAGGCGCAGGCCGACGGGAAACGGATAAGTTACGTTGATCTGCGTTATGACTCTGGCGCGGCGGTTGGCTGGGAGCCCGCCCCCATCGAGGAATCTAATCAGCAACAGAATCAGGCACAGGCAGAACAACAATGATCAAGGCGACGGACAGAAAACTGGTAGTTGGACTGGAGATCGGTACCGCAAAGGTTGCCGCTTTAGTAGGGGAAGTTCTGCCCGACGGTATGGTCAATATCATTGGCGTAGGGAGCTGCCCTTCCCGTGGTATGGATAAAGGCGGCGTTAACGACCTGGAATCGGTGGTGAAGTGTGTACAGCGCGCCATCGACCAGGCCGAACTGATGGCGGACTGCCAGATTTCGTCGGTATACCTGGCGCTGTCCGGCAAGCACATCAGTTGCCAGAACGAAATCGGTATGGTGCCAATTTCTGAAGAAGAAGTTACACAGGAAGATGTTGAAAACGTCGTCCATACCGCAAAATCGGTTCGTGTTCGTGATGAGCATCGCGTATTGCATGTGATTCCACAGGAATACGCTATTGATTACCAGGAGGGGATTAAAAACCCCGTTGGGTTATCCGGCGTGCGCATGCAGGCAAAAGTGCACTTGATCACATGTCACAACGATATGGCGAAAAACATTGTTAAAGCCGTGGAACGTTGTGGTCTTAAAGTTGACCAACTCATTTTTGCCGGTCTTGCCGCCAGCTATTCCGTCTTAACAGAAGACGAACGTGAGCTGGGCGTCTGTGTAGTGGACATTGGTGGCGGTACAATGGACATGGCTGTCTACACTGGCGGCGCGTTGCGCCATACGAAAGTTATCCCTTACGCAGGGAATGTCGTCACTAGCGACATCGCCTATGCGTTTGGTACCCCGCCGAGCGACGCCGAAGCGATTAAAGTTCGTCACGGCTGCGCGTTAGGTTCGCTGGTGGGGAAAGATGAAAGCGTTGAAGTGCCAAGCGTGGGCGGGCGACCGCCGCGCAGCCTGCAACGCCAGACGCTGGCTGAAGTGATTGAGCCGCGTTATACCGAGCTGCTTAACCTCGTTAACGAAGAGATCCTGCAGTTGCAGGAGCAGCTCCGCCAGCAGGGTGTGAAACATCATTTGGCGGCGGGGATTGTATTAACGGGTGGCGCGGCGCAAATTGAAGGCCTGGCTGCCTGTGCGCAGCGCGTATTCCATACGCAAGTGCGCATTGGGCAACCATTGAATATTACAGGTCTTACCGACTATGCCCAGGAGCCTTATTACTCCACGGCGGTGGGTTTGCTGCACTACGGCAAAGAAACCCACCTGAGCGGTGAGATGGAAGTGGAAAAGCGCGCCTCGGTGGGTTCGTGGATCAAGCGAATCAACAGTTGGCTGCGAAAAGAGTTTTAATTTTTTTCAGAGACCGGACAAAATTAGCGGTCTCAGGCGACAGGCACAAAACGGAGAGAAATTATGTTTGAACCTATGGAACTGACCAACGACGCGGTGATTAAAGTCATCGGCGTCGGTGGTGGCGGTGGTAATGCCGTTGAACACATGGTGCGCGAACGCATCGAAGGTGTTGAATTCTTCGCTGTGAACACCGATGCCCAGGCGTTGCGTAAAACGGCTGTGGGCCAGACCATCCAGATCGGCGGTGGCATCACCAAAGGTCTCGGCGCAGGCGCAAACCCTGAAGTGGGCCGTAATGCTGCCGAAGAAGATCGCGAAGCGCTGCGCGCTGCGCTGGATGGGGCGGATATGGTGTTCATCGCAGCCGGTATGGGCGGCGGTACAGGCACAGGCGCGGCGCCAGTCGTCGCGGAAGTTGCTAAAGATCTGGGTATCCTGACGGTTGCGGTTGTCACCAAGCCGTTCAACTTTGAAGGCAAAAAGCGCATGGCGTTTGCCGAACAGGGCATCGCTGAGCTCTCCAAGCATGTCGACTCGCTTATCACCATTCCTAACGATAAGCTGTTGAAGGTGCTGGGTCGCGGTATCTCTCTGCTGGACGCCTTCGGCGCGGCGAATGACGTGCTAAAAGGCGCGGTACAGGGCATCGCCGAACTGATTACTCGTCCGGGCCTGATGAACGTTGACTTTGCAGACGTGCGCACCGTGATGTCCGAAATGGGCTACGCAATGATGGGTTCTGGCGTGGCGCGTGGTGAAGACCGTGCGGAAGAAGCGGCTGAAATGGCTATCTCCAGCCCGCTGCTGGAAGATATCGATCTCTCCGGCGCTCGCGGCGTGCTGGTCAACATTACCGCTGGCTTTGATTTGCGTCTGGATGAGTTCGAAACGGTGGGCAACACGATTCGCGCCTTCGCTTCTGATAACGCTACTGTGGTCATCGGTACTTCTCTTGACCCGGATATGAACGACGAGCTGCGTGTTACCGTCGTGGCGACCGGTATCGGTATGGATAAGCGTCCGGAAATCACTCTGGTGACAAACAAACAAGCGCAGCAGCCAGTGATGGATCGCTATCAGCAGCATGGCATGGCGCCGCTGACGCAAGAGCAGAAACCGGCTTCGAAAGTGGTAAACGACACCACTTCGCAGGCGGCGAAAGAGCCTGATTATCTGGATATTCCGGCCTTTTTGCGTAAGCAAGCCGACTAAGAATAAGCTGGAAGTTGGGGTTATCCGCTCTTTGTGCTAAAATGCGCTGCCGGTTGTGATGTACACTATCGGTAAGGTGAATAATTTGGCGAGATTATACGATGATCAAACAAAGGACACTTAAACGTATCGTTCAGGCGACTGGCGTCGGTTTGCATACCGGCAAAAAAGTCACCCTGACGCTACGCCCTGCGCCGGCCAATACCGGGGTCATCTATCGTCGCACCGACTTGAATCCCCCGGTAGATTTCCCGGCCGATGCCAAATCTGTGCGTGATACCATGCTCTGTACGTGCCTGGTGAATGAGCATGACGTGCGGATTTCGACAGTCGAGCATTTGAACGCCGCGCTGGCGGGCCTTGGCATTGACAATATTATTGTTGAAGTCGATGCGCCGGAAATCCCGATTATGGACGGTAGCGCCGCGCCATTTGTTTATCTGCTGCTGGATGCTGGCATTGATGAACTGAACGCCGCTAAAAAATTCGTTCGTATCAAAGAGACCGTGCGCGTCGAAGATGGCGACAAATGGGCAGAGTTCAAACCGTTTAACGGTTTCTCTCTGGATTTCACCATTGACTTCAACCATCCAGCGATTGATGCGAGCAATCAGCGTTACTGCATGAATTTTTCTGCAGAAGCGTTTATGCGTCAGATCAGCCGCGCTCGTACCTTCGGCTTTATGCGCGATATCGAATATCTGCAGTCTCGTGGGTTGTGCCTGGGCGGCAGCTTTGATTGCGCGATTGTCGTCGACGATTACCGCGTGCTGAATGAAGACGGGTTGCGTTTTGAAGATGAGTTTGTGCGCCATAAAATGCTGGACGCCATCGGCGACCTGTTTATGTGCGGTCACAATATTATCGGCGCGTTTACCGCCTACAAATCAGGCCATGCTCTGAATAACAAACTGCTGCAGGCAGTCCTGGCTAAACAGGAAGCCTGGGAATATGTGACCTTCGAAGACGAAGCAGAACTGCCGCTGGCATTCAAAGCGCCTTCTATGGTTTTCGCATAATCCTGGCGGTTTAAAGATAACGACTGGTTGATTCAGGTACTCTCTCCGGCCTGAATTGCCAGTCGTTTCTGTTTTTATCGATTAATTTTCTCGCTTTCCCCCTTTCATTTCTGCCTCTGGGCATTCAATTGCTTTTTTCCTGCTCGTTTTTAGACCGCTTCGCTTGCGATACTGCTGCCGCTGTGCGGGATTAATGTTACTATTTATGCGCTCGTTTCTATGAACTTCGACAGGGCCACGCCTTGTCCCCGGTGAATAAAGTGTCTGGAATTTTTACGTGTTGGCGAAAATTAGGCAGGCGTTACTTTTGGCCGCATCTCCTTTTGGGGATGGTCGCGGCAAGCCTTGGCCTGCCCGCGTTAGCCAGTAATGCGGAACCCGGCGCGCCTGCGGAAGCAGCAACGAGTAATTTAAATCGCGTTAATCCGATACGTTTAGACAGTCTGGCGCTATTGCAGGACGCTAACCGTCGTCCTTCCTTCAGCGTGGACTACTGGCACCAACACGCCATCCGTACGGTTATTCGCCACCTTTCTTTCGCCATGACGCCGCAGGCTGCTTCTGTGGCAAAAGAAGAGACTCTGCCGCTTCAGGTACAACATCTCGCGCTGCTTGATACGCTCAGCGTTTTGCTGACGCAAGAGAATCTGTCGTCTGGCAAAGCGCAGCCTGATGCCTTTTTGCCTCACCCACCTGTTAATGTCTTTCGCATCACGGACTGGATAAGTCGCGTTCAGGCTATTCGCGCAGGTCCACAACGTCCTTGCTAAAACGTTTACCCCTGATTTAACTAACTTCGCTAAGCAAGGCGTTTGAGATTTTATTATGCTAATCAAATTATTAACTAAAGTTTTCGGCAGTCGTAACGACCGTACTTTGCGCCGCATGCGCAAAGCTGTCACCCTGATTAACGGCATGGAGCCTGAGCTGGAGAAGCTCTCCGATGATGAGCTGAAAGGGAAAACCGCTGAATTCCGCGCACGCCTTGAGAAAGGCGAGGCGCTGGAGAACCTGTTGCCGGAAGCATTCGCCGTAGTCCGTGAAGCCAGCAAGCGCGTTTTCGGCATGCGCCACTTTGACGTACAGCTGCTGGGCGGTATGGTGCTGAATGACCGCTGCATCGCGGAGATGCGTACCGGTGAAGGTAAAACCCTGACCGCAACGCTGCCTGCTTACCTGAACGCCCTGACCGGCAAAGGCGTGCACGTTGTCACCGTCAACGATTATCTCGCCCAGCGTGACGCCGAAAATAACCGTCCGCTTTTTGAATTCCTTGGCCTGACCGTCGGCATCAACCTGCCGGGCATGCCTGCGCCGGCGAAGCGTGAAGCATACGCTGCTGATATTACTTACGGCACCAACAACGAATACGGCTTCGATTACCTGCGCGACAACATGGCTTTCAGCCCTGAAGAACGCGTACAGCGTAAACTGCACTACGCGCTGGTGGATGAGGTGGACTCCATCCTTATCGACGAAGCGCGTACGCCGCTTATCATCTCCGGCCCGGCGGAAGACAGCTCCGAGCTTTATAAGAAAGTTAACAAAATTATTCCTCATCTGGTGCGCCAGGAAAAAGAAGATTCTGATACGTTCCAGGGCGAGGGCCATTTCTCAGTTGATGAGAAAGCGCGGCAGGTTAACCTGACCGAGCGCGGCCTGGTGCTGGTGGAAGAACTTTTGGTTAACGAAGGCATCATGGAAGAGGGCGAGTCGCTCTATTCTCCTGCCAACATCATGCTGATGCATCATGTTACCGCTGCGCTGCGCGCTCATGCGCTCTTTACCCGCGATGTGGATTATATCGTTAAAGATGGCGAAGTTATCATCGTTGACGAGCACACCGGGCGTACCATGCAAGGTCGCCGCTGGTCTGATGGTCTGCACCAGGCCGTTGAAGCCAAAGAAGGCGTGCAAATCCAGAACGAAAACCAGACGCTGGCCTCTATCACTTTCCAGAACTATTTCCGTCTTTATGAGAAGCTGGCAGGGATGACCGGTACAGCAGATACCGAAGCCTTTGAATTCAGTTCAATCTACAAGCTGGATACCGTCGTGGTGCCAACCAACCGCCCGATGATCCGTAAGGATCTGCCGGACCTGGTTTATATGACCGAAGCGGAGAAAATCGCGGCGATTATCGAAGATATCAAAGAGCGTACCGCTAAAGGCCAGCCGGTGCTGGTTGGTACCATCTCGATTGAAAAATCAGAGCTGGTATCGCAGGAGCTGACCAAAGCGGGTATCCAGCACAACGTGCTGAACGCCAAGTTCCATGCGCGCGAAGCAGATATCGTGGCGCAAGCTGGTTATCCGGGTACGGTGACCATTGCTACCAACATGGCGGGCCGTGGTACCGATATCATGCTGGGCGGCAGCTGGCAGGCGGAAATCGCTGAACTGGAGAATCCGACGCCGGAGCAAATCTCCCAGATTAAGGCGGACTGGCAAAAGCGTCATGATGACGTACTGGCTGCCGGTGGCCTGCATATTATTGGTACCGAGCGTCATGAATCCCGCCGTATCGATAACCAGCTGCGCGGCCGTTCCGGTCGTCAGGGCGATGCCGGTTCCTCTCGCTTCTACCTCTCTATGGAAGATGCGCTGATGCGTATTTTTGCATCCGATCGCGTTTCTAACATGATGCGTAAACTGGGCATGAAGCCGGGCGAGGCTATCGAGCATCCATGGGTGACCAAAGCTATTGCCAACGCACAGCGTAAGGTCGAGAGCCGCAACTTCGATATCCGTAAGCAACTGCTGGAATATGATGATGTAGCCAACGACCAGCGTCGCGCTATCTATACGCAGCGTAACGAGTTGCTGGACGTGGCGGATATTAGCGACACCGTTAACAGCATCCGCGAAGATGTCTTCAAAACCACAATCGACGCGCATATTCCGCCGCAGTCTCTGGAAGAGATGTGGGATATCCCTGGCCTGCAGGAGCGCCTGAAAAACGATTTTGATCTTGAATTGCCGATTGCGGACTGGCTGGATAAAGAACCGGATCTGCATGAAGAGACGCTGCGCCAGCGCATTCTGGATACCGCTATTGACGTTTACAAGCGCAAGGAAGAAGTAGTAGGCGCAGAAATGATGCGCAACTTCGAAAAAGGCGTAATGTTGCAGACGCTTGACTCGCTGTGGAAAGAGCATCTGGCGGCGATGGACTACCTGCGTCAGGGTATTCATCTGCGCGGCTATGCGCAGAAAGATCCGAAGCAGGAGTATAAGCGTGAGTCTTTCGCTATGTTCGCCTCGATGCTGGAATCACTGAAATATGAAGTGATCAGCACGCTCAGCAAAGTTCAGGTGCGCATGCCGGAAGAAGTGGAAGAGATGGAGCAGCAGCGTCGCCTGGAGGCGGAGCGTCTGGCGCAGATGCAGCAGCTTAGCCATCAGGACGATCAGTCTGCCGCTGCGGCGGCTATCGCCGAGCAAACTGGCGAGCGCAAAGTGGGCCGTAACGACCCTTGCCCTTGCGGTTCCGGAAAAAAATATAAGCAGTGCCATGGCCGTCTGAGCTAAGGCACCCAGAAACAAAAAGGCGCAGCGTGCTGCGCCTTTTTTTACGGGTAAAACAAATGAAAAGACTGACTATCGCAACAGGTATTATTCGTAATCGCCAGGGAGAAATCTTTATTACGCGTCGCGCCGCTGACGCTCATATGGCGAATAAATGGGAATTTCCCGGCGGTAAAGTAGAAGAAGGCGAGAGCCCCGAACAAGCGCTGAGGCGCGAGCTGGCCGAAGAAACGGGTATCAAGGTTACCTCCGCCACGCTGTTTGATTCGCTGGACTACCAGTTTCCGGACAGGCACATCACTTTGTGGTTTTTCCTGGTGGAGAGCTGGGAAGGCGAGCCGTGGGGCAAAGAAGGGCAGCCGGGAAGATGGGTGTCGCAACGCGAGCTCATCGCCGACGAGTTCCCGCCCGCTAATGAGCCCGTTATCACTAAACTGCGTCAGCAGCCTTAAGGCTGCTGTTCGCTCCAGTCGTCGCTTTCAGAGCGGTCGCCGCTGCTTGGGATCCGCTTCTCTTCATCCGCCCATTCGCCAAGATCGATAAGCTGGCAACGCTTAGAGCAGAAAGGGCGGTAAGGGTTTTTCTCGCTCCACTCTACAGGCTTCCCGCAGGTGGGGCAGTTAACTACGGTAATATCAGACATACTTGACTCCAGGCTTGCTTAGCAACAAGCCAGTTCAAAATCGAACCGCTCCGGCACGCGGCCATGTTCACTGTCGAGCGGCATAAAGCGAATAGCAAAACGGCTTTTATGGCCGGATACCTGCGGATAAAGCGCATCGGTCAACTGCAATTGAAGGCGCAGTAAATCGGCGTCTTCACCGTTATCCTGGTAAAAGCCGTTGAGGCTGGTCTGTTTGCGAAACGGCGCGGAGTGGCGAATCAGATCCAGTATCATGTCCAGGGCCTGAGTCAGCGGCTGCAGGCTTGCAAGCCAGCTGTCGACCAGGCGGTCGCGTTGCTCCTGCGGAACATGGAGCCATAAATGCAGCGTAGGCAAATCGAAGCTGCAACAGCCGCCCGGAATGCTCAGACGCTGGCGCACCAGAGCGATGAGCTTGTCTTCACGCAGCGCCTGGCCCAGGCGCGGCGCGGCCATCAACGTGGCGCTGCGTTGCTTAAGCTCCTGACGCAACTGCGTGATGCGATCGTTATCAACACCCGGCACTTCCGCCCAGCTTTGCAGTTTGCGCTGCTGACGTTCAAATTCTTTGTGCAATTCTGCGCGAATATCGCCGCGCTCAAAAACATCCAGCAGATCGCCTACATTGCGAAAAAAGTGAAGCGCTGACGCATGATCGCTGACAGGCAAATGGGATTTCATTTGCTGGATCAGAAATTCAATACGCAACCAGGTGCGCATTTTTTCATTAAGGGGATGTTCAAAAAGAACCTGGGTATGCATTACCTGTTTTCCTGTTGTGCTGCCTGCGCCGCCAGATGCTGATAGCGCTGGTGCAGACGTTCCACGTCTGCGGCAAGGGCATCTGGCGCGCCGTTATTATTAATCACATCATCCGCAATGGTTAAGCGCGCTTCGCGCGTCGTCTGCGCGGCGAGGATCTGCTCTGCATGCTCGCGTGAAACATTGTCCCGCAACATGGTTCGCTGGATCTGCGTTTCGGGCGTTACGTCGACCACCAGCACACGGTCGGCCCGCTTATGAAGCTGATTCTCAACCAGCAGCGGCACTACCCACAGCACATAAGGCGAGGCAGCCTGCGCGATTTCTGTACGCGTTTGCTGTTGAATCAACGGGTGAAGCAGCGCGTTGAGCCAGGCTTTTTCTTCGGGCTTCGCAAAGATCCTTTCCCTGAGCGCGCGACGATTAAGAGTGCCATCGGGATGGAGAATAGATTGACCAAAATGCGTGGCGATAGCCTCAAGGGCGGGCTGCCCGGGTTCCACAACCTGTCGGGCAATAATATCTGCATCGATAACAGTAACGCCTAAACGGGAAAAGGCATCGGCGACAGTACTTTTTCCACTACCAATTCCCCCCGTCAACGCGACCGTATAACCCATAACGCCATCATCCAGAATGTTATAAAAACAAAAGCTTAGCGGGCAGATTTTTTCGCTTTGTCACGCCTGGCCCGCCACCGGGAAAGAAAAAGCGAATCTGATGAAACCGCTTTTCTCTCCACAAGGTAAATTTATAGGATTGTAGCGTAAAAAAGAGCGCTTTCGCAGTCTTGCGGGCCCATTATTAGTGCGTATGATAGCGTCACTGGAGTTGGCAGTTGTTCCGCCGCTTACGCTTACGTTCACGCGTTCATCGCCATTACCAGGAATCCGCTCATGCGTATTGAAGAAGATCTGAAGTTAGGTTTTAAAGACGTTCTTATCCGCCCTAAACGCTCTACCCTCAAAAGCCGCTCCGAAGTCGAGCTTGCTCGTCAATTTACATTCAAACAGTCTGGCGTTCAGTGGTCCGGTGTACCCATTATCGCCGCTAACATGGATACCGTCGGCACCTTTGATATGGCAAAAGCGCTGGCGGCATTCGATATTCTGACCGCTGTACATAAGCACTATAGCGTGCAGGAGTGGCAGGAATTCCTTAACGCCGTGCCGGAAACCGTGTTGCAGCACGTGATCGTTTCTACTGGCACTTCTGACGCCGATTTTAATAAAACCAAAGAGATCCTGGCGCTTTCTCCATTGCTGAAATTTATCTGTATCGATGTAGCGAACGGCTATTCCGAGCATTTCGTGCAATTCGTCAGTAAAGCGCGTGAAGCCTGGCCGGACAAAGCGATTATCGCGGGCAACGTAGTGACTGGCGAGATGTGTGAAGAACTTATTCTCGCAGGCGCGGATATCGTTAAAGTGGGCATCGGTCCGGGCTCGGTTTGCACCACGCGAGTGAAAACCGGCGTCGGCTATCCGCAACTTTCTGCGGTTATCGAATGCGCTGACGCCGCGCACGGTCTGGGCGGGCGTATTATCAGCGATGGCGGCTGCACCGTGCCGGGCGATGTAGCGAAGGCGTTTGGCGGCGGCGCGGATTTCGTTATGCTGGGCGGCATGCTGGCGGGCCACGATGAGAGCGGCGGCACCGTGGTTGAAGAGGATGGCGAGAAATTCATGCTGTTCTACGGGATGAGTTCCGAGTCTGCAATGAACCGCCATGTGGGCGGCGTTGCGCAATACCGCGCGGCAGAGGGCAAAACGGTGAAGCTCCCGCTGCGCGGCCCGGTAGAAAATACCGCTCGCGATATTATGGGCGGGCTGCGTTCCGCCTGCACTTACGTCGGCGCTTCCCGTCTGAAAGAACTGACCAAACGCACCACTTTTATCCGCGTTCAGGAACAGGAAAACCGCGTTTTCAACATGCTGTGATGTTCCCAAACCGGCGCAGCCTCTGCGCCGGTTTATCGCACGCCGCTCATGGCGTCGCCCAGGTTAAATAGCGGCAGGTACATCGCAATCACCAGCGTACCTATAATCAGCCCAATCACAATCATCATGATAGGTTCAAGCGAGGTCGCCAGCGTTTCCGCTCGCTGCTGCGTTTGGTGAGTATGCCATTGCGCAAGACGCGCCAGCATGCTGTCCAGCGCGCCGGTCTCTTCGCCTGTCCGTATCATCTGCATACACAACGTGCTGAACCCGGCTTCGTCTTCTATCGCCTGACAGAAAGGCAACCCTTGCGCTATCTTCATGCGGATCCGCGCGACCGCTGCCTGCCAGAAAGGAGAGGAGAGCGTCATTTCAACCGAGGTTAACCCCTGCAGCAGGGGGATGCCCGACTGCTGCGTCATCGTCAGCACGGTATAAATCTGGCTGAGTTTCTGGCCACGCAACAACAGACCGAACAGCGGCAGCTTAAGCCCCATCTTTTCTTCAGCCAGCCGCCAGGCGGGACGTTTGCGAAAAAATATGATAGCGGCGACGCAAAGCGCTCCTACGCTTATCCATACCGGAGCATAGCGCGTAAGCCCCTGAGAAAACGCGATAACCGCACGCGTTATCCAGGGCAATGGCGTTGAAAAAGAGGCGTAAATCGCCGCGAATTGCGGCAGTACAAACCCCGCCATGCCCAGCGTCATCGCCAGCGCCATAATGAGGATAATCACCGGATAGCGCAGCGCCTTGCCGACTAACTGGCGAAGGTGCTGCTGCTCTTCCTGTTGGTTTGCCAGCTTCTCGCAGCAAATATCCAGCTTACCTGTCATCTCGCCGGTTTGAACCAAAGCGACTGCCAGCGGCGTGAACACGTCCGGCCATGCCGACATCGCCTGAGAGAGCGTTACGCCGCGATGGACTTCGCCAGCAATCTGTTCCAGCAACGCGCGCCATTGAACGGAACTTTGCTGTCGGGCAAGCAACGCTAATCCATCGGTAAGAGAAACGCCTGCCTGTAGCAGCGTTGCCAGTTGGCGAATAACCGGCAGACTGTGCGTACCCCGCCAAAGACGTTTATTTACCGCGGCCTTGCGTAACGAAAGCGGATGCAACCCGGCCTCGCTGAGGTACAGCAAGGCATGAGGGCGGTCGCTTGCCCAGAGCTGGCCGCTCAGGCGTTCTCCCTGGGTGTTTAGCCCTTGCCAGCGCCAGAGTTGATTAGCCATCCGGGAAACCCAGCACCCGGTAAATCTCTTCGATGGTTGTCAGCCCCTCTTCAACAGCGAGACATCCGCTTTCGAACAGTGAAACCATTCCCTGTTGACGGGCCAGCGTTTCGATTTCCCGCGCAGGTAACCCCTCCAGCATTGCCTGACGAAGCGCAGCGTTTACCGGCAGCAGTTCAAACAGCGCGAGCCGCCCGTAAAAACCGCTGTAGCAGCGTTCGCAACCGTTAGCTTGCCATTGAGGCAGGGGACGAGGAAAAAGATTGGCTGGTAAACGCAGCGGCTCTGGCAGGGCGCTGCGACAGCAAGGACATAATTTTCTTACCAACCGCTGGGCGATAACCAGTTGAAGTGCGGAGGTTAACATCCAGCGCGGCACGCCCATCTGCTCCAGCCTGACGAGCGTATCCGACGTGGAGTTAGTGTGTAGCGTCGAAAGCACCAGATGGCCCGTCTGCGCCGCTTTAATAGCGATTTCCGCCGTTTCGCCGTCACGGATTTCACCAATCATGATGATGTCGGGGTCCTGACGCAGCAGCGCACGCAAAACGCGCTGAAAAGTCAGCCCGGCTTTGGGATTGATTTGCGTCTGATTGAGGCCCGGCAGAGGGATCTCCACCGGATCTTCCACGCTGCAAAGGTTGACCTGTGGGTTATTCAACGCGCCAAGGGCGCTGTAAAGCGTAACGGTTTTTCCGCTTCCCGTGGGGCCGGTGACCAGTATCAAACCCTGCGGACAGTTTAGCGCCTGTGAAAAGCAGGCTTGCTGCTGCGCCGACATGCCAAGCGCCTCTACTTCCAGCGCCTGCTCCGTCTGTTGCAGTACGCGAAGCACTGCTTTTTCACCGTGTCGGGAGGGCAGGGTGGAAAGGCGAAACGAGACGTTCTTACCTTCAAGCTCAATGGTGAACTGACCATCCTGCGGCAGACGACGCTCGGCGATATCCAGCTTGCCGAGCACCTTAAGACGAGCCGTTAAAGTCAGGCCCGTTTCCACAGACAGCGGCGTAAGGGATTGCAACACGCCATCAATACGCAGCCGTACACGGCAGGCGGTTTCGCCAGGCTCGATATGAATGTCGGAGGCGCGTTGTGAAAGCGCCTGTTGCAGAATATGGTTGACCCGCTCCGTCGCGCTGCCGCTTTCCTGCGTAAGCAGGCTTGAGCCGGAAGGCGTTTCGAGCCGTTGCTGCTTTTCAAACCGTTCGGCAGACCAGCATTCGATGTCGATATGCTTTTGCGTGGCGAAGCGCAACGCTTCCATTAGCTCCTGCGCCGGGCTACCGACTACGGCGATGTAAATCGCCGTTTCGTCTACCGCCAACACCAGCGCGTTGTAGCGCTGGCACAAGCGGTTCAATGCATCCTGATTCATATCGGCCTGCCTTATTTCCCGTCAAAGCGGAACACATCTTCACAGGCCTGCTGCAGGGCGCCGCCGCCAGTCACGGAGCAATTTCTCTGCCATGACTCCATGCCGTTGTTATTGTTCCATTTAGGCGTCAACGTCAGCGTTAAGCCGTTCAGGCTTTCCTGGCCCGTAATAGCGATGACGCCCGCCGCCACGCTCATCTCTGAAATGTAGCGTGTGGTTTTGACCGCCGGAATGGCGTTGCTGCCCGCGTCGCAGCTACTGACGCCGCCACGATCGATAGCGCAAAGCTCCACGGCGGTGCGGTAAGGCGTGATGGTTTGCAGCACATCCGTCAGCGCCGCTTTACGCAGGTAGTTCTGGTAAGCGGGCACGCCAATGGCGCTAAGAATAGCGATGATGCCGATGACCACCATCAGTTCGATGAGCGTAAAACCTCTTTGTTTTTCCATGGTTCCTCCTTGTTGTCAGTGGCGATACTGTGACAAGAGAGGCGGTAATAGACGAGTGGCAAAAGTGGTTTCAGGAAGGATGATTCCAGCCTGTTTTAATCGCTTGCAATGGAACGAAACGGTTTTACGAGCAGGCTCGCAAAGTAGAGAGAAGGATGGGCGGATAGCCCATCCTGAAGCGGGGCAGTTAGCGAAAACGCATAGAGAGATCGAGCGCGCGGATGTGCTTCGTCAGCGCGCCGACCGAGATATAATCAACGCCGGTTTCAGCAAATTCGCGCAGCGTTTGTGACGTGACGTTGCCGGAAACTTCCAGCCGTGCCTGGCCTGCGGTACGGCTTACCGCCTCACGCATCTGTGCGACCGTGAAGTTATCCAGCATGATGATATCGGCGCCCGCTTTCAGCGCTTCGTCCAGCTCCTCCAGCGTCTCCACTTCCACTTCAACCGGCACATCCGGGTGCAGCCAGAACGCTTTTTCAACCGCCTGACGTACCGAGCCGGAGGCGATGATATGGTTCTCTTTTATCAGGAACGCATCAGAGAGGCCCAGACGATGGTTGTTGCCGCCGCCGCACAGCACGGCGTATTTCAATGCGGTACGCAGGCCGGGTATGGTTTTGCGGGTATCCAGCAGCTGGGTTTTTGTCCCGGCAAGCAAAGCGACATACTCGCGTACCTGGCTTGCAACGCCGGAAAGCGTCTGGACGAAGTTAAGCGCGGTGCGCTCGCCGGTAAGCAGCACGCGGGCCGGGCCTTCGAGTTCAAACAGCGGCTGATCCGCTTTCACCTGGGCGCCATCTTCCACATGCCAGGTTACCTTTACATTGCCGCCGAGCTGGATAAAAACCTCTTCCACCCAACGTTTGCCGCAAAACACGCCCTCTTCGCGCGTGATGACAACCGCATGAGAGCGACTCTCTGACGGCAACAATTGCGCGGTAATATCGTTGTCGGCGTTAATGTCGCCGCCCAGGTCTTCTCGTAGCGCCAGGGCCACTGTTTGCGGGATATCAAGGTTGATTCGTTCCAGTAGCGCGTCACGTCGGTGGTCGGGGTTGTAGCGGCGAGGCGGCATGATAAAACTCCAGATTGGTGGCTAATCATCAGAGTGAAACATGCTACTCTGAAGCGACTTTCAGTACCATATTAAGGAGAATCTTACATGCAGCTGAGAGATGGCTGGCTGGAGGGGGCAAGGCGGGAGCCTTCGCCGCATCATGACTGCCGACCTGAGGAAGAGACCCCTTCATTGCTGGTGGTGCACAATATCAGCCTGCCGCCCGGGGAGTTTGGCGGCCCATGGATAGACGCGCTGTTCGCCGGCACGCTCGACCCTGATGCGCACCCTTACTTTGCCGGCATCGCCCATCTGCGCGTTTCCGCCCACTGTCTGATTCGTCGCGACGGTGAAATCGTGCAGTATGTTCCTTTTGATAAACGCGCATGGCATGCGGGCGTTTCTACCTATCAAGGCCGCGAACGCTGCAACGATTTTTCCATCGGCATTGAGCTGGAAGGCACCGATACGCTGCCCTATACCGATGAGCAGTATCGACAACTGGTTGCCATTACCCGTGCGCTTATCCCGCTTTACCCGCAGATTGCCGCTAATATTACAGGCCATAGCGATATTGCCCCGGCGCGCAAAACCGACCCCGGCCCGGCGTTTGACTGGACGCGTTTTCGCGAGGCATTGGCCGGTCAGGTGGAAAAGGAGATGAGATGACGTTATTTACGCTGCTGCTGGTGCTGTTTGCTGAACGCCTGTTTAAGCTTGGCGAGCACTGGCAGCTTGACCACCGTCTCGAAGCGCTGTTTCGTCGCCTGCGCCACTTTTCGCTGGTTCGCACGCTTGGTATGACGATACTGGCGATGCTGGTCGTCTTTCTTTGCGTTCGCGCGCTGCAGGGGATCTTTTTTAATGTGCCGCTGCTGGTGTTCTGGATCCTGCTGGGACTGCTCTGCATCGGCGCAGGTCAGGTGCGCCTGCATTATCATGCGTACCTGAAGGCCGCCAGCCGGGATGACGCTCATGCCCGCGAGAACATGGCCTATGAGTTAACGCTTATTCACGGCGTGCCGCCGGATTGTGACGAGCGCGAATACTTGCGCGAGCTGCAAAACGCGCTGCTGTGGATTAACTACCGTTTTTATCTGGCGCCGCTATTCTGGTTTGTCGTGGGCGGCCCATGGGGTCCGGTCACGCTGATGGGCTATGCCTTTCTGCGCGCCTGGCAGACCTGGCTTGCGCGTCATCATTCGCCGCGCCAGCGACTGCACTCCGGCATCGACGCGATTCTGCATGTGCTCGACTGGGTGCCGGTAAGGCTTGTCGGGGTGGTTTACGCTCTGCTGGGACACGGCGAGAAGGCGTTGCCCGCCTGGTTCTCATCGCTTGGCGATCGCCACTCTTCGCAGTATCAGGTGTTGACGCAGTTGGCGCAGTATTCTCTCGCCCGTGAACCGCATCTCGATAAAATCGAGACGCCTAAAGCGGCCGTCTCGATGGCGAAGAAAGCGTCGCTGGTGATAGTGGTTATCGTGGCGCTGCTGACGATTTACGGCACGCTGGTGTAGCGTGCCGCGCTGTCAGGGACGATCGGCGGGAGGGATGCCAAATTGCGGCATCCCTTCTTCATTCCAGCTGATGAGTTTCAGCCGGGTATGGCGGTTCGGGTCATAGAGCGGGTCGCCTTCTATTTCCGTGTAGTTGCGGGCGTGATAGACCAGCACATCCTGCCCCTCCTCCGTCGTGGTAAAGCTGTTATGCCCTGGTCCGTACTGCCGGTTTTCGTAGCTGGTGGTAAAAACCGGCTGCGGCGATTTACGCCAGTTATGCGGGTTGGTTATCTCCGCCGCCAGGTCTATCCACAACAGCCCCATGCAGTAGTTCTCATCGGTCGCGCTCGCGGAGTAGCTAATAAACAGACGCTCGCCGTGTCTGAGCACCGCAGGCCCCTCGTTGACCATAAAGCCCCGGCACTCCCAGTCGAACTCCGGCTTGCTTAACATCACCGGCTCGCCTTTGAGCGTCCACGGATTTGCCATCTCGCAAAGATAAATGTTCGAGTTGCCGGGTATGTCGGGCGCTTTCTGCGCCCATAAATACCAGCGCTTGCCCTGATGCTCGAAAGTGGTGGCGTCCAGCGCGAAAGTATCAAACTGCGTTTTTATCTGGCCTTTCTCCTCCCAGGCGCCGGTGAGCGGATCGGCGTCGGCGCATTCCAGCGCGAACATGCGGTGCTGGAACATATTGAGATGATCGAGCGCTTTGGTAGGCGCGGCGGCGTAATAGATGTACCACTTGCCCTGAATAAAGTGCAGCTCCGGCGCCCAGATGAGTTCGCTCATCGGGCCGCGCTCCGGCTTGCGCCAGACCACGACCGGGGTTGCGTGGCGCAGCCCTGCAAGGGTGGCGGAGCGGCGAATTTCCAGACGGTCATATTCCGGCACCGAGGCGATGAAGTAATAAACGCCGCTGTGGCGCAGAATAAACGGGTCGGCGCGCTGCTCAATAAAAGGGTTCGGCCAGGCAGAAATGGTCATAACGCTTTCCTTACTGTGTCGGCGGTCTTGATGTCCTGATAATGGCTCAGCTCATGGTAGTTAACGCGGCGTTTCTCAAGATCGGCCTGAATCGTTTTCATCAGGTCGCGATCCACTTTCAGCAGACGAACCACGCCAGCGGTAATGAGGTAACCCACGCCCGGGATTACGGTGAAGAGCAGCATAATGCCGTTGATAGCCGTTGCGCTTTGCTGTTTCGCGCCAGCGTCGTAGCCATACCAGGAGAGCAGAAAGCCAACCATCGCGCCCGCTATCGCCAGCCCAACCTTCAGGAAAAAGATATTGCCGGAAAAGCTAATGCCGGTGATGCGCTTGCCGGTTTTCCACTCGCCATAGTCATCCACATCCGCCATCAGCGACCAGTGCAGCGGGGAAGGGATTTGATGCAGCACGTTCAGCAGGAAATACATCGTCACGATGAGCGCGGTGGCATGCGGATTCAGGAAGTAAAAGCCCACCGAGAAAATAGCGAGCGCGACGTTAATCCAGAAGAAGACCTTAAGCTTGCACCAGCGGTCGGTGAGCACTTTCGCCAGCATGCTGCCGATCATCATGCCCACCACGCCAAGACTGATAAACAGCGTGGCGAAGCTGGTGCTCTGGCCCATCACCCAGGTGACGTAATACATGGTGGCGGCCATGCGGATAAAGCCCGGGCAGACGTTGCAGAGGGTCAGCAGCAGAATGCGCACCCACTGGTCGTTTTTCCAGATATCTTTCATGTCCGCTTTGAGGTCGTCATTGCTCGGCACCGCCGGGCGAATACGCTCGCGCACCGTGGCGAAACTGAACAGGAACATGCACATGCCAATCAGGGCCAGCACGGTCATCGCCATCTGGTAGCCCTTCGCTTTATTGCCGCCGCCGAACCAGTCGGCCATCGGCAGCAGCGTCAGCGAAAGCAGCAGCGTGGCGATGCCTACCATAACAAAGCGATAAGACTGGCAGGCGACGCGCTCCTGCGGGTCATTGGTGATGACGCTGCCGAGCGAGCAGTAGGGGATGTTGATCGCCGTGTAGGTCAGCGAAAGCAGGAAGTAGGTGACAAAGGCATAGACAACCTTGCTGCTATAGCTCCATTCCGGGGTAGTAAACATCAGCACGCTGAAGAGAGCATAAGGGACGGCAATCCACAGCAGCCATGGACGAAACCGGCCAAACCGGCTGCGGGTTCGGTCCGCAATCGCGCCCATAATGGGGTCGGTTACCGCGTCGACTACGCGGATAGAGAGCAGTAAAACGCCCACCAGCGCCGGCGCCAGGCCAAAAATGTCCGTATAAAAATAGTTAACAAACAGCATGATGGCGCCAAAGATGATATTGCATCCGGCATCGCCCATTCCATAGCCGATTTTTTCTTTTACCGACAGCTTGTTGTTATTCATCGACGTGACTCCATTGAATAATTATGGACAGGAGTATTGGTCCGATGAGAGAAAAGTGCTCAGCAGTAATAAGGCGCAGAGATGGATAATCGGGCTATCGAAGCCAAACTGTGAAGCAGATAACAAAGCGGCCCGGCAGTGGAAACAGGCCGGGACGCGCTCAGAGGTTAATCATCAGGGGTGATCCGGCGGCGGGACGCCAAACTGCGGCATACCGTTGTCATCCCAGTGAAAAATCTTCGCCCGGGTATGGCGGCACGGGCAATACGCAGGGTCGCCTTCGCCTTCCGTACTCATGCGCGCATGATAAACCAGCACATCCTGGCCGTCCGGCGTTTTAGTAAAGCTATTATGACCAGGACCGTACTGCTGGTTTTCAATGTGAGTCATAAAGACCGGGTCGGGCGATTTATGCCAGCTTTCGGCGTTAAGCAGATCGTCAGAGATATCCGCCCAGAGCAGGCCTAAGCAGTAGTGCTTATCTGTCGCGCTGGCGGAATAGCTGATAAAAATGCGGTTGCCATGCGTCACTGCCGCGGGCGCTTCGTTAACCGGATAGCCCTGTTTTTCCCATTCATATTCGGGCTTGCTCAGCAGCACCGCCTTGCCTTTCAGCGTCCACGGGTTTGCCATTTCACTCAGGTAGATATTGGAGTTGCTCTCAATATTGGGCGTCTTTTGCGACCATGCATACCACAGCTTGCCTTTAAGCACGAAAACGGTGGAATCCAGCGAAAAGGTATCCAGCGCCGTTTTAATCTGCCCTTTTTCTATCCATTTGCCGGTAAGCGGGTCCGGGTCGCTGCACTCCAGCACAAACATGCGATGTTGCAACGTGTTGCCCTCCATTTCATGCGTTGGGGTGGCGGAGAAGTAGAGATACCACTTGTCCTGAATATTATGCAGCTCCGGCGCCCAGATAAGCAGGCTCATCGGGCCGCTATCGGGCTTACGCCAGACCACCACAGGTTTCGCCGTATTAAGCCCCTCAAGCGAGGGGGCGCGGCGCAGCTCCAGCCGGTCATATTCCATGACCGACGACGCGAAGTAGTACTGACCGCCATGCAGCAGTACGGAAGGATCCGAGCGATAACGCACAAGCGGGTTCGGCCAGGGGGAATCATTCATGCGGCCTCCTCTTACTGTACTCAACCTGTATAAGTGTGCGTTAAATCACTGGCTCTGCGCGGCTCCAGAAGACGATTCTGTGCTGAGAAAGCAGTCGCGGCGCAGGGTTACGCTATCGGTGGCTTTATTCGTGAACATAAACAGGGGATTGGCGGGAAGCGAAGGCTGCGGCGTTTGAAAATAATATTTGTAAAGAAAACGCCCCGGGCAGCAAGCCGACCGGGGCGTTTTGATGCAAAAAATGGATTAATGCGCTTTTACGGTTTTCGCGCTGCGCTGCGTTTTAATCCAGTAACCGATGCCCAGGATGGCAACCCAGACCGGGATCAACCAGACAGAAATCGCCATACCCGGTGTTACCGCCATAATCACCAAAATCGCCGCCATAAAGAGCAGGCAGACCCAGTTGCCTAGCGGATAGAAGAGAGCAGGGAAGCGGGTTTTCACGCCCTGATTATCTTTCTTACGGCGGAATTTGATATGGGCAAGGCTAATCATGGCCCAGTTAATCACCAGCGCCGAGACGACCAGCGCCATCAGCAGGCCAAAGGCTTCGCCAGGCATCAGGTAGTTAATCAGCACACACAGCGCGGTGGTAACCGCAGAAACCAGAATGGTATTGACCGGCACGCCGCGTTTGTCCACTTTCAGCAGCGATTTCGGCGCGTTGCCCTGCTGCGCCAGGCCGAACAGCATACGGCTGTTGCAGTATACGCAGCTGTTATAGACCGACAGCGCCGCCGTGAGGATAACGATATTCAGCGCGTTGGCTACCAGCGAGTCGCCCAGTTCGTGGAAGATAAGCACAAACGGGCTGGTATCGGCGGTTACACGCGTCCACGGCATCAGTGAAAGCAATACCGCCAGCGAGCCTACATAGAAGATGAGGATGCGATAGATAACCTGATTCGTCGCTTTCGGGATGCTGACTTCCGGGTTATCCGCTTCTGCCGCGGTAATGCCCACCAGTTCAAGACCGCCGAAAGAGAACATGATGATAGCCATCATCATCACCAGTCCCATGGTGCCGTGCGGCAGGAAGCCGCCTTGCTCCCAGAGGTTGCGCACGGTCGCCTGCGGGCCTGCGTCGCCGCTAAACAACAGCCAGCCGCCAAAGAGGATCATGGCGATAACGGCGACCACTTTGATAATCGCAAACCAGAACTCCATCTCACCGTACACTTTGACGTTGGTCAGGTTAATGGCGTTGATAAGCACAAAGAAGGCCGCCGCGGAAACCCATGTCGGGATCTCCGGCCACCAGAACTGAATATACTTGCCGACGGCGGTGAGTTCCGCCATTGCCACCAGAACGTAAAGCACCCAGTAGTTCCAGCCGGAAGCGAAACCGGCGAAACCGCCCCAGTATTTATAGGCGAAATGGCTGAAGGAGCCGGCTACCGGCTCCTCAACCACCATTTCGCCAAGCTGGCGCATGATTAAAAATGCGATAAAGCCAGCAATTGCGTAGCCAAGGATAATACCGGGACCCGCAGACTGGATAACGGATGCGCTACCCAGAAAGAGCCCCGTTCCGATTGCTCCACCCAGCGCGATAAGCTGGATATGGCGGTTTTTAAGGCCGCGCTTCAGCGTTTCGCCGTGCTGTTGACCTTCCATAAGTGAACCTCGTGTGTGGTTGTTTCTCTTCAGCGTGGCCGCTGTAATTTATTAATTCCGTCGTTTGTAGTTTTTTCTTTACGGAGCAAAAACCGGAATTTTTATAGAAATGCTTCCGTAGGGCCAAGAATAGTGATAAGCGCCCGCGAATGCACCTGCTTTCGCGAGGGGCAATGTCGGAGTGAATAAAAAGAAACCATTTGTAAATGGCGCGGGGCGGGGACTCTGCAGGTCGATGGATAAGATTAAGCTATAAAAACGCCTGGTTATTCATATAACGCTGTGGTGAATCGGTTCAGAATGAAAAGTTGTGCGTTTCGACAAAGTTAAAACTACTCCTTGCGAGGTAAATGGTTAATTTGTTCAAAGTTACATTTCTGAAACGTCATTTCTGTAGGGTTGTTAAAATGTGCCTGCTTTCCTGATTTCAATCAAAACCAATATGGACAGAAGGTGAATACTTTGTTACTTTAGCGTCACGAACATGCAATTGGTCATACCAATTGACTCCGGGCGAATGGCAGAGACAGGGAACATGGCCTACAGCAAAATCCGCCAACCTAAACTTTCTGATGTGATTGAGCAGCAACTGGAGTTTCTCATCCTCGAAGGGACGCTGCGTCCCGGCGAAAAACTTCCTCCTGAACGTGAGCTGGCCAAACAGTTCGACGTTTCTCGTCCCTCCCTGCGAGAGGCTATCCAGCGTCTCGAGGCGAAGGGCCTGCTGCTTCGTCGCCAGGGTGGCGGCACGTTTGTCCAGAACAGTCTGTGGCAGAGCTTCAGCGACCCGCTGGTGGAACTGCTCTCCGATCATCCCGAATCCCAGTTTGACCTGCTTGAAACCCGCCACGCGCTGGAGGGCATCGCCGCGTATTACGCTGCGCTGCGCAGCACGGACGAGGATCGGGTGCGCATTCGCGAGTTGCATCACGCCATTGAGCTGGCGCAGCAGTCCGGCGATCTGGATGCGGAATCCGATGCGGTGATGAAGTACCAAATTGCGGTGACAGAAGCCGCGCACAACGTAGTGTTGCTACACTTGTTGCGCTGCATGGAGCCGATGCTCGCTCAGAATGTTCGCCAGAATTTCGAATTACTGTATGCCCGGCGGGAGATGCTTCCGCTGGTCAGCAGCCATCGCACCAGTATTTATGAGGCGATTATGGCGAGGGAGCCGGAGCAGGCGCGCGAAGCGTCTCACCGTCACCTTGCCTTCATTGAGGAAATCTTGCTGGACCGCAGCCGTGAGCAAAGTCGTCGTGAACGCTCACTGCGCCGCCTACAGCAACGTAAGGACTAAGCGCCAGTGTTTTAGAGCGCGGCAACTAAACGCAGAACCTGTCTTATTGTGCTTTTAGTTGTTCAAATAATTTGGGTTATATCGCGGCGGCAAGCGCGCGAATCCCCGGGAGCATAGCGAACTATGTGACCGGGGTGAGGAAGCGCAGCCAACAAAGAGAAACCTAAAATATGAAGAACAAAGAGCGCAATGGGACAGGTTCCAGACAAATCAACGTATTAGAGAGATAAGGAATACCCCCATGTCAGAACGTTTCCAAAATGACGTGGATCCGATCGAAACTCGCGACTGGCTACAGGCGATCGAATCGGTCATCCGTGAAGAAGGTGTTGAGCGCGCTCAGTATCTGATCGACCAGTTACTCTCCGAAGCCCGCAAAGGCGGCGTGAAAGTAGCGGCTGGTACAGGGGCTAGCAACTACGTCAACACTATTGCCGTTGAAGATGAACCGGAATACCCGGGCAATCTGGACCTTGAGCGTCGTATTCGTTCTGCTATCCGTTGGAACGCCATTATGACCGTTCTGCGCGCGTCCAAAAAAGATCTGGAACTCGGCGGCCACATGGCTTCCTTCCAGTCTTCAGCGACCATTTATGAAGTGTGCTTTAACCACTTCTTCCGCGCTCGCAACGACAAAGACGGCGGCGATCTGGTTTACTTCCAGGGTCACATCTCTCCGGGCGTTTACGCGCGCGCCTTCCTTGAAGGTCGTCTGACTGAAGAGCAGATGAATAACTTCCGTCAGGAAGTGCACGGCAACGGCCTCTCTTCTTACCCGCACCCGAAACTGATGCCGGAATTCTGGCAGTTCCCGACCGTTTCTATGGGTCTGGGCCCGATTGGCGCCATCTACCAGGCTAAGTTCCTGAAATATCTGGAACACCGCGGCCTGAAAGATACCTCTGCGCAGACCGTGTACGCGTTCCTCGGCGACGGCGAGATGGACGAGCCGGAATCCAAAGGCGCCATCACTATCGCGACCCGTGAGAAGCTGGACAACCTGGTCTTCGTTATCAACTGCAACCTGCAGCGTCTGGATGGTCCGGTAACCGGCAACGGCAAGATCATCAACGAACTGGAAGGCATCTTCAGCGGCGCTGGCTGGAACGTCATCAAAGTGATGTGGGGCTCCCGTTGGGACGAGCTGCTGCGTAAAGATACCAGCGGCAAGCTGATTCAGCTGATGAACGAAACCGTTGACGGCGACTATCAGACCTTCAAATCCAAAAACGGCGCCTACGTTCGCGAGCACTTCTTCGGTAAATACCCGGAGACCGCCGCGCTGGTCGCTGACTGGTCTGACGATGAGATTTGGGCGCTGAACCGTGGCGGCCACGATCCGAAGAAAATCTACGCTGCATTCAAAAAAGCGCAGGAAACCAAAGGCAAAGCGACCGTTATCCTTGCTCACACCGTTAAAGGTTACGGCATGGGCGACACCGCCGAAGGTAAAAACATCGCGCACCAGGTTAAGAAAATGAACATGGACGGCGTGCGTTACGTTCGTGACCGTTTCAGCGTTCCGGTAGCCGATGCCGACCTGGAAAAACTGCCGTACATCACCTTCCCGGAAGGCTCTGAAGAGTACAAATACCTGCACGAACGCCGTCAGGCGCTGCACGGTTATCTGCCGTCCCGTCAGCCGAACTTCACCGAGAAGCTTGAGCTGCCGACGCTGGAAGACTTCCGTTCTCTGCTGGAAGAGCAGAACAAAGAGATCTCCACCACCATCGCTTTCGTTCGCGCCCTGAACGTGATGCTGAAGAACAACTCGATCAAAGATCGTCTGGTTCCGATCATCGCCGACGAAGCGCGTACCTTCGGTATGGAAGGTCTGTTCCGTCAGATTGGTATCTACAGCCCGAACGGCCAGCAGTACACCCCGCAGGACCGTGAGCAGGTTGCTTACTATAAAGAAGACGAGAAAGGCCAGATTCTGCAGGAAGGGATCAACGAGCTGGGCGCAGGTTCTTCCTGGCTGGCGGCGGCGACCTCTTACAGCACCAACAACCTGCCGATGATCCCGTTCTACATCTACTACTCCATGTTCGGGTTCCAGCGTATCGGCGACCTGTGCTGGGCGGCGGGCGACCAGCAGGCGCGCGGCTTCCTGATCGGCGGCACCTCCGGTCGTACCACCCTGAACGGCGAAGGTCTGCAGCACGAAGATGGTCACAGCCACATTCAGTCTCTGACTATCCCGAACTGTATCTCTTACGACCCGGCTTACGCTTACGAAGTCGCTGTGATCATGCACGACGGTCTGGAGCGTATGTACGGTGAGAAACAAGAGAACGTTTACTACTACATCACCACGCTGAACGAAAACTACCACATGCCGGCGATGCCGCAGGGCGCCGAGGAAGGTATCCGTAAAGGTATCTACAAACTCGAAACCGTTGACGGCGCGAAAGGTAAAGTTCAGCTGCTGGGCTCTGGTTCTATCCTGCGTCACGTACGTGAAGCAGCGCAGATCCTGGCGAAAGACTACGGCATCGGTTCCGATGTTTACAGCGTCACCTCCTTCACTGAGCTGGCTCGTGACGGTCAGGATTGCGAGCGCTGGAACATGCTGCACCCGATGGAAACCCCGCGCGTTCCGTACATCGCTCAGGTGATGAACGATGCGCCGGCCGTGGCTTCCACTGACTATATGAAACTGTTCGCCGAGCAGGTTCGTACTTATGTACCGGCTGATGATTACCGCGTACTGGGTACCGACGGTTTCGGTCGCTCTGACAGCCGTGAAAACCTGCGTCACCACTTCGAAGTTGACGCTTCTTACGTGGTTGTAGCAGCACTGGGCGAACTGGCTAAACGTGGCGAAATCGACAAGAAAGTGGTGGCGGAAGCAATCACCAAATTCAACATCGATGCAGATAAAGTCAACCCGCGTCTGGCATAAGAGGTAAAAGAAGAATGGCTATCGAAATCAATGTACCGGACATCGGGGCGGACGAAGTTGAAGTCACCGAGATCCTGGTCAAAGTGGGCGACAAAGTTGAAGCTGAACAGTCGCTGATCACCGTAGAAGGCGATAAAGCCTCTATGGAAGTGCCGTCTCCGCAGGCGGGCGTTGTTAAGGAGATCAAAGTCTCCGTTGGCGACAAAGTCGAGACCGGCAAACTGATCATGATTTTCGATTCCGCCGAGGGTGCAGCCGCCGCTGCACCTGCGCAGGAAGAGAAAAAAGAAGCGGCTCCGGCGCAGTCTGCTGCCCCGGCGGCTGCGGCTGCTGCGGCTGCAAAAGAGGTTAACGTACCGGATATCGGCGGCGACGAAGTCGAAGTCACCGAAATCCTGGTCAAAGTGGGCGACCAGGTTACCGCTGAGCAGTCTCTGATAACCGTAGAAGGCGACAAAGCCTCTATGGAAGTGCCGGCGCCGTTCGCGGGTACGGTTAAAGAGATCAAAATCAACACTGGCGACAAAGTTTCCACCGGTTCTCTGATTATGGTCTTCGAGGTGGCGGGCGAAGCGCCGGCTGCGCAGGCTAAACCGACCGTTACCGAGCAGGCGGCAACCGCGCCGGCGGCGGCGGCGGGCGCGAAAGAGGTTAACGTACCGGATATCGGCGGCGACGAAGTTGAAGTCACCGAAGTGCTGGTGAAAGTGGGCGACAAAGTCTCCGCTGAACAGTCTCTGATTACCGTCGAAGGCGACAAAGCTTCCATGGAAGTTCCGGCGCCGTTCGCGGGCACCGTGAAAGAGCTGAAAGTGAACGTGGGGGACAAAGTCTCCACCGGCTCGCTGATTATGGTCTTTGAAGTGGAAGGCGCTGCGCCTGCTGCTGCTCCGGCGGCTAAACAGGAAGCGGCGGCGCCAGCTGCGGCTGCACAGCCTTCTAAACCGGCTGCTGCTCCGGCGGCTAAAGCGGAAGGCAAGTCTGAGTTCGCTGAGAACGACGCTTACGTTCACGCCACCCCGCTGATTCGTCGCCTGGCGCGCGAATTCGGCGTTAACCTGGCGAAAGTGAAGGGCACCGGTCGTAAAGGCCGCATCCTGCGTGAAGACGTTCAGGCTTATGTGAAAGAAGCGGTTAAACGCGCTGAAGCGGCGCCTGCCGCCGCTGCCTCCGGCGGTTCTCTGCCGGGTCTGCTGCCGTGGCCGAAAGTGGACTTCAGCAAGTTTGGTGAAGTGGAAGAAGTGGAGCTGGGCCGCATCCAGAAAATCTCCGGCGCGAACCTGAGCCGTAACTGGGTGATGATCCCGCACGTTACGCACTTCGACAAAACCGACATCACCGACCTGGAGGCGTTCCGTAAACAGCAGAACGCCGAAGCGGAGAAGCGTAAGCTGGATGTGAAGATAACCCCGGTTGTCTTCATCATGAAAGCCGTCGCCGCAGCGCTTGAGCAGATGCCGCGCTTCAACAGTTCTCTGTCCGAAGATGGCCAGCGTCTGACGCTGAAGAAATACATCAACATCGGCGTGGCGGTTGATACCCCGAACGGCCTGGTGGTTCCGGTGTTCAAGGATGTGAACAAGAAGGGCATCATCGAGCTGTCTCGCGAGCTGATGACCATCTCCAAAAAAGCGCGTGATGGCAAGCTGACCGCTGGCGAAATGCAGGGCGGCTGCTTCACCATCTCCAGCATCGGCGGCCTGGGCACCACCCACTTCGCGCCGATCGTCAACGCGCCGGAAGTGGCTATCCTGGGCGTCTCCAAATCGTCCATGGAACCGGTCTGGAATGGTAAAGAGTTCGCGCCGCGCCTGATGCTGCCGATCTCGCTTTCCTTCGACCACCGCGTGATCGACGGGGCTGATGGTGCGCGCTTTATCACCATCATCAACAACACGCTGTCTGACATTCGCCGTCTGGTGATGTAAGCGAAGAAGCCGGCCTGACGGCCGGCTTTTTTCTGATAATCTCAGGAGTTGCGTAAGATTATCGGCTGCTAAACAGGATTCGTTTGCCGTTTGTTGTTTCAAAATTGTTAACAATTTTGTAAAATGCGAGCGGATAGAACGTCCCGGTGGATGATGGGCGTAATAACAAAAGCGTCAGACCCGCCGGATATAAATTAAGAGGTCATGATGAGTACTGAAATCAAAACTCAGGTCGTGGTACTTGGGGCAGGCCCGGCAGGCTACTCTGCGGCCTTCCGTTGCGCGGATTTAGGTCTGGAAACCGTCATCGTAGAACGTTACAGCACCCTCGGTGGTGTTTGCCTGAACGTGGGTTGTATCCCTTCTAAAGCGCTGCTGCACGTAGCGAAAGTCATCGAAGAAGCGAAAGCGCTGGCGGAGCACGGTATCGTTTTTGGCGAGCCGAAAACCGATATTGACAAAATCCGCACCTGGAAAGAAAAAGTTATCAATCAGCTGACCGGTGGTCTGGCTGGTATGGCCAAAGGCCGTAAAGTGAAAGTGGTTAACGGCCTGGGTAAATTCACCGGCGCCAACACCCTGGAAGTTGAAGGCGAAAACGGCAAAACCGTTATCAACTTCGACAACGCCATCATCGCGGCGGGTTCCCGTCCGATTCAACTGCCGTTTATTCCGCACGAAGATCCGCGCGTATGGGATTCCACTGATGCGCTGGAGCTGAAAGAAGTGCCGAAGCGCATGCTGGTCATGGGCGGCGGTATCATCGGTCTGGAGATGGGTACCGTTTACCACGCGCTGGGTTCAGAGATCGACGTGGTTGAAATGTTCGACCAGGTTATCCCGGCTGCCGATAAAGATGTCGTGAAAGTCTTCACCAAACGCATCAGCAAGAAATTCAACCTGATGCTGGAAACCAAAGTGACTGCCGTTGAAGCGAAAGAAGACGGTATTTACGTTTCCATGGAAGGCAAAAAAGCGCCAGCTGAAGCGCAGCGTTACGACGCCGTGCTGGTGGCTATCGGCCGCGTGCCGAACGGTAAAAACCTGGATGCGGGCAAAGCGGGCGTGGAAGTGGACGACCGCGGCTTCATCCGCGTTGACAAGCAGATGCGCACCAACGTGCCGCACATCTACGCTATCGGCGATATCGTCGGTCAGCCGATGCTGGCGCACAAAGGCGTTCATGAAGGCCACGTTGCCGCTGAAGTTATCGCAGGCATGAAGCACTACTTCGACCCGAAAGTCATCCCGTCCATCGCATACACCGAGCCGGAAGTGGCATGGGTTGGCCTGACCGAGAAAGAAGCGAAAGAGAAAGGCATCAGCTACGAGACCGCCACCTTCCCGTGGGCGGCTTCCGGCCGTGCTATCGCTTCCGACTGCGCAGACGGTATGACCAAGCTGATTTTCGACAAAGAGACCCACCGTGTTATCGGCGGCGCGATTGTCGGCACCAACGGCGGCGAGCTGCTGGGCGAAATCGGTCTGGCTATCGAGATGGGCTGTGACGCTGAAGATATCGCGCTCACCATCCACGCGCACCCGACTCTGCACGAGTCTGTGGGTCTGGCTGCTGAAGTGTTCGAAGGCAGCATTACTGACCTGCCGAACCCGAAAGCGAAGAAAAAATAAGCCTCTTCGCTTTAGTGATAAACGCCTCTTCGGAGGCGTTTTTTATTTCCGCCTTACTTCTCCCGCTGCGTCGTTCTTGCGTAACTACCTAATCTGGTAGGCAATTTTCTCTCAATCTTCGTTTCCCGCTGCCGATATAACGTTAAACAAGTTTACCGAGTGAGCTGTTCATTTATTGTTGTTGCCGTTAGCGGCGCACGGACAGGTATGCGCAGGACAAGGAATGCCGTTGAGTTTTGACCTTCTCTCAAATCGTGCCGCCGTTGTGCGGTCTCTACACACAATCTCACTGCATTTGGCTGGCGCGCCAGGCGTCCGGCTTTCTCTTTTTCGTCTCTCTGACGATTTCATCGACAAAAAAGGAAAAACTATGTCTTTTAAAAAGTTGGCTGTTGTTAGCGTGGTGTTGACCGCCTTTGCCCTCTCTGGTTGCGGTGCAATGACGACCGCTGTGAAAAAGCGTAACCTGGAAGTGAAAACCCAGATGAGCGAAACCGTCTGGCTGGAGCCTTCCTCTGAGAAAACGGTCTATATCCAGGTGAAAAACACCTCTGATAAAGATATGAGCAACCTGCAGACGCTGATTGCAAACGATCTTTCCGCGAAAGGTTACAAGGTGACCAGTTCGCCGGATACCGCTTACTACTGGGTACAGGCTAACGTGCTGAAGGCTGACAAAATGGATCTGCGCGAATCGCAGAATTACCTGAAGAGCGGTTACGAAGGGGCGGCAATGGGCGCGGCGCTGGGCGCGGGGATCACCGCTTATAACAGCAACTCGTCAGGTGCGGCGCTGGGCGTAGGCCTGGCGGCGGGTCTGATTGGCCTGGCGGCTGACGCGATGGTGGAAGATGTTAACTACACCATGGTCACTGACCTGCAGATTTCAGAGCGCAGCAAAACAGCGGTAACTACCGACAACATCGCGGCTCTGCGTCAGGGAACCTCCGGCATCAAACTGCAAACCAGCAGCGAGCAGGGTAACCGCGCGAAATACCAGACCCGCGTCGTTTCCACCGCCAACAAAGTTAATCTGAAGTTTGAAGAGGCGAAACCACAGCTCGAAGCGCAGCTGGCGAAATCGGTTGCTAACATTCTGTAACCGTAGCGATAACGGACCGCTGACCCGGGCGGTCCGTTAAGCCGTAGGCTATCGCCGCTGTGTTACGCTTCTGTCGCCGCGGCTACGGCTGACGCCGTAAACAAACCCGTCGGGTAACGCGCCTACGGCGCCACAAGCTGCCACTGCCCATCCGGGTTATAGACCGATACCGCTTGTGCTTTTTCCGCCGTGTCGGGGCCAAGGTCCGCCTGCCAGACATTGTCGTCGCCGTTAATCATAAAGCTCATTATGCCGCTTTCTCCATAACTGACCGGCCAGGCAATCATCGCAAAGCCGTTACGGTTATCAGGCAGAATGCGAAAATGGTAGCCGTGATATCCCATGCCCGGTTCTTTTGGGCTAAAGGCGGGGCCAAGCGGGCTGGGGGGTTCTCCGGGTTTGACCGGCCAGTAAAGGCCATCTTTTTTCCCGACGGCGCTGACAATTTTTTGCGCATAGCGTTGATGCATTGCGTAATAGCTTTGTTGCGCATCAACGTAGGCGTGCAGCGCCTCGATAGCGGCCAACTCGTTGCGGCCAATGGCGCGGGTCAGTATTTCATCCTCCGCCGCCTGCATATCAAATCGCCAGCCTTCCGCTGCTTTTACCAGAGGAATCGGCAGCTGCCAGCCGTTATCGCCAACCACCAGGTGCGCGGTATCGCCGTGCTGAACGATACGATGGCCGGTTTTCCAGTCGCGCAGAAAACGCGCAACGGCCTCGGGATCAACCCCTTCAGAAGGTAAAAATTGTCGCCAGTCCTCGCCGAGAAGTTGATTCAGCGCGGTTTCGTTTTGCTGTTCAATCGCCTGCATCAGCGCATCGGCGGCCTGTTCCGGGGTAGTGAATGGTTGGTTGGCGAAGGTGTGAACTGAGACCAGGAACAACGCCAGCGCAGTGAGTCGTTTTAGCTTCATTTTCTTTCCCTTAGCGATGGCGGTTAACGTCGCGGTTTTCAGCGCGTCGCTCTCTGGCGGGCGCGCGCTCCCGATTTGTCGACGCATATTGACGGCTCTGCATTCCGCGCTGTTGCTGCGCCTGCCAGCTGGCTGAGCGGCTGTCGTTGCCGCTTAACGCATTCGCGCGCGCTGTGTTATAGCGAGGTGACGGACGCGCCGCAGAGGGGGCTTCACGCTGGGGTTTATTCGCCCGCTGCGTTTTCTGCGGGCGGTTGGCCTGTTGCTGCGCGCGCGGTTTATCGGTGTCGTAACCCCGGTAGTTATTGCGTTGCGCTATCTGCTTGAGCTGCTGATTCGCCGCCTGCCGCTGCGCTTCTTTCATGGCCGGGCGTGGCGTTGGCGTCCGGTTTTTACCGGCGGCTTGCTGGAGCTGCGCCATGGCTGCCTGTCGCTGGCTATCCCGGTTAACCGGTTGCGGCGAAGCGGCGTTTACGCTTGCTGCGGCGTTGGCGCGATACTGCGTGGCGACACGGTTGTCAGAGTAGGGAACGCCGTTGCGATAGGCGGGATTATGCTGCCAGCGCAACGTGTTATCGACGCGGTGCTCTCCGGTTATCTTGTTGAAATTATTTACATTGATATTGATGTTGTCGCCGTTATGCGAATAGCCGCCGCCGTGATGATGGTCGTCATGGTGATCGTCGTCGTCCCAGTCGATGCTGCTGAACAGCGCATAGGTCGTCGCGACGCCGAGGCTGTAACCCAATCCTTTAACGAAACTCTCGCCGAATTGCTCGCCAGGCGTCGGCGGCAGGTACACCGGCGGGTAACTGGCGTTCGGCCACGTGCCGTAGACCGTCGCCGGGTTATAGGTCGGCACGTAAACGACCTGCGGATCGGCGGGTTCGATTTTAATAATCGTCGGGCTGCTGGCGGCTGACGGCGCTGCCCCGTTAGCTTCTTTTGGCGGGGCAGGCGTTGCCGCTTTTGTCGTCGTGGTGACTTTCTGCTGCGCAGTGGAGGTCAGCGCGCCGGTTTGCTGAGCCAGTGCGCGCAGCCTTTGCACCGAGTCCATCACATCGTTGGGTTGCGCCAGGAATGCGTCGCCGAGATTTTGCACCCACTGCGGGTTTTCACCCAGCAATGACATGAGTTGCGGGAAGGCGACCAGCGATTTTACGCTCGCGTCCCAGGGCTGATTCTTAGCCGCCTCTATCGCCGCATCGCCCTGCAGTTTGGGGTTATCCCGCGACCACTGCACCGCCTGAAGCACATTCGCGGGGTAAGTCGCCGCCATTAAAATTTGCGACAGCAGCGCGTCAGGGTAGAGCGCGACGGGCGCCACCCATTGGTCGATTTGCGCGGCTGTGTAAGTGGGCGCGACAGGCGTTGCGGGAGTGGGCTGGTTCGGTGCCGGCGCGGCGGGAGAGGGCTGAGTTTGCGCTGGCGCGGCAGGCGCGTTTTCGTTCACAGCCGCAGGCGTCTGGCTTTTTACGAATAGCGCGCCTGAGGCAGCCAGGAGCCCGGCGCTGCACAGCAGGACAAACAGATGTGGCTTGAAAGGCAACTTCATAGGGAACTCCGACGAGAGCGATGCCATAAGGCGTTTGGGTTGCCGCGAGTATATCCTTCGTTTTTTTACGGTTTTAGCTATAACTGGCAATGAACCGCATTTGTCCGAATAAAAATGTGAGTATTTATTGCGCAATTATAAGCGACATTAAATTTGCCGCTGTGAGGTCGCCTGAAAGACCGCCCTTGCGGGCGGTCAGGAGCTTAATTGCCTAAGTTCAGGATGAACTGAATGTGGATGTCTGAAATGTTCCAGCCACCCTGCATCAGCGCCATCGCTGCGCTTAATACAATGAGAAGCGTATAGAGCAAACGCATTTCCATTGCGCGTAATCCCTTGCGGGCTACGTCGATTCCTTCTTCACCGGGAAAGGCAGAACCAGGCAAGTGTGTTGTACTTGCCACGTAGGATCAGGGAACTGCTTCCGGGCCCGGTGACTGGCTGCTACGCCAGCGAAGCAGGCCAGCGGGCAAGGTAAACCGTTTTTTCCAGGGCTGAAAGCCGTTTTAAAGCGTTGCATTGGCTTACATGTAAATTCCGAAAGCGGTGCGCAAATCGTACAGTTCGACTTGCCCCTTTTTTTAACCGATGGCATGATTCATTTCGTGTTGTACTTGCCACATAACCTGTGTGAAGGTGCCTGCTACCACCCGCACACAACAAGAAGACCGCCGTCAGGCGGTTTTTTTGTGCCTGAAATCTCACTTCTGAAACGCGTTATGCGTTGCTTAACGATTCAGCAAATATTTAATGTTGCTTTTTTGTAAACAGATTAACAGAGACCCCAATTCCTGCTATTCTGCCCGACGCGGAACCGGGCATTTACCCTACAAACTGCTGTCTCACAGGAGCGTGAAGAGAATAGCCTGGCTCCCCATATGACAATGAGAGCGAGGAGAACCGTCGTGCTAGAAGAATACCGTAAGCACGTAGCTGAGCGTGCCGCCGAGGGGATTGTAGCCAAACCCTTAGATGCAACCCAAATGGCAGCGCTCGTCGAGCTGCTGAAAACCCCGCCAGCGGGTGAAGAAGAGTTTCTGTTAGATCTGCTTACCAACCGTGTACCCCCAGGCGTTGACGAAGCCGCCTACGTAAAAGCCGGATTCCTTGCCGCTATCGCCAAAGGCGAAGCCTCCTCTCCGCTGGTCACCCCGGAAAAAGCGATTGAACTGCTGGGCACCATGCAGGGTGGTTATAACATTCACCCGCTGATTGACGCGCTGGATGATGAAAAGCTGGCGCCGATTGCCGCCAAAGCGCTGTCCCATACGCTGCTGATGTTCGATAACTTCTACGATGTGGAAGAGAAAGCGAAAGCGGGCAACGCCCATGCGCAGCAGGTTATGCACTCCTGGGCGAATGCCGAGTGGTTCCTGTCTCGCCCGTCGCTGCCTGAGAAAATTACCGTTACCGTCTTTAAAGTGACGGGCGAAACCAACACCGACGACCTTTCTCCGGCGCCGGACGCCTGGTCGCGCCCGGATATCCCGCTGCACGCGCTGGCGATGCTGAAAAACGCCCGCGACGGCATTGAGCCGGATCAGCCAGGCGCAGTCGGCCCTATCAAGCAAATTGAAGCGCTGGCGCAAAAAGGCTTCCCGCTGGCGTATGTTGGCGACGTCGTGGGCACCGGTTCATCCCGTAAATCCGCGACCAACTCCGTGCTGTGGTTCATGGGCGAAGATATCCCGTTCGTGCCGAACAAGCGCGGCGGCGGCGTGGTGCTGGGCGGCAAAATCGCGCCAATCTTCTTCAACACCATGGAAGATGCGGGCGCACTGCCGATCGAAGTCGATGTGTCGAACCTCAATATGGGCGACGCTATCGATATTTACCCGTACAAAGGCGAAGTGCGTAATCACTACACTGATGAGCTGCTGGCCTCCTTTGAACTGAAAACCGACGTACTGATTGACGAAGTGCGTGCGGGCGGACGTATTCCGCTGATCATCGGTCGTGGGCTGACTACCAAAGCGCGCGAAGCGCTGGGTCTGCCGCACAGCGACGTGTTCCGTCAGGCGAAAGATGTCGCCGAGAGCGACCGCGGCTTCTCGCTGGCGCAGAAAATGGTCGGCCGCGCTTGCGGCGTAGCGGGTATTCGCCCGGGCCAGTACTGCGAACCGAAGATGACCTCCGTAGGTTCCCAGGACACCACCGGTCCGATGACCCGCGACGAGCTGAAGGACCTGGCGTGCCTGGGCTTCTCCGCCGATCTGGTGATGCAGTCCTTCTGCCACACTGCGGCGTATCCGAAGCCGGTTGACGTTACCACGCACCACACGCTGCCGGACTTCATCATGAACCGCGGCGGCGTGTCGCTGCGCCCGGGCGACGGCGTTATCCACTCCTGGCTGAACCGCATGCTGCTGCCGGATACCGTTGGCACCGGCGGCGACTCCCACACCCGTTTCCCGATCGGTATTTCGTTCCCGGCGGGTTCCGGCCTCGTGGCGTTCGCCGCGGCGACCGGCGTGATGCCGCTCGATATGCCGGAATCGGTGCTGGTGCGCTTTAAAGGCCAGATGCAGCCGGGCATTACGCTTCGCGACCTGGTTCACGCTATCCCTTACTATGCCATCCAGCAAGGTCTGCTGACCGTTGAGAAGAAGGGCAAGAAGAACATCTTCTCCGGCCGCATTCTGGAAATCGAAGGTCTGCCGGATCTGAAAGTCGAGCAGGCGTTTGAGCTGACCGATGCTTCCGCCGAGCGTTCTGCGGCAGGTTGCACCATCAAGCTCAACAAAGAGCCGATCATCGAGTACCTGACCTCCAACATCGTGCTGCTGAAATGGATGATTGCTGAAGGCTACGGCGACCGTCGTACGCTGGAGCGTCGTATCCAGGGCATGGAGAAGTGGCTTGCGGATCCGCAGCTGATGGAAGCGGATGCCGACGCGGAATACGCGGCGGTGATCGACATCGATCTGAACGAAATCAAAGAGCCGATTCTGTGCGCGCCGAACGATCCTGACGATGCGCGCCTGCTCTCTGACGTTCAGGGCGACAAGATTGACGAAGTGTTTATCGGCTCCTGCATGACCAACATCGGCCACTTCCGTGCCGCCGGTAAACTGCTGGACAGCCATAAAGGCCAGTTGCCGACCCGCCTGTGGGTGGCGCCGCCGACCCGCATGGACGCCGCGCAGCTGACCGAAGAGGGGTACTACAGCGTGTTTGGTAAGAGCGGCGCGCGTATTGAGATCCCGGGCTGCTCGCTGTGCATGGGCAACCAGGCGCGCGTGGCGGACGGCTCGACGGTGGTTTCCACCTCGACCCGTAACTTCCCGAACCGCTTAGGCACCGGCGCGAACGTCTATCTGGCCTCTGCGGAGCTGGCGGCCGTTGCGGCGCTTATCGGCAAGCTGCCGACGCCGGAAGAGTATCAGACCTTTGTCGCGCAGGTGGATAAGACCGCGGTGGATACGTATCGCTACCTGAACTTCGACCAGCTTTCCCAGTACACCGAGAAAGCGGACGGCGTGATTTTCCAGACCGCCGTTTGATGCAACGCGTGCCCGGTTCGCCGGGCCGCACGAAAAAAGGGAAGCCTCAGCGCTTCCCTTTTTTTATGCATTATCGCCTCAGGAGTTTGCTTTGCCGTCGTAGCGCGGCAGGCTGACCACGGGATAAGTAAAACTCTCTTCCGTCCGGCAGCGCTCCGGCTTTTGCTGGTCGGCATAAATCAGGAAATAGCTCTCTTTCGCCGGGAAGTAGATTAAGTCGTCGCCGTTGCGAAAGGAGATAACGTCGTAACGGTTGCCCGATTTCGTTTCCGCTTTATGAATACCGGAAGCGATTTGAAAATGATCGCCCCACTTCATGGTGGTGAGGTGATACTTAAAAAAGGAGATCAGCACGTTTTGCCGCGTCAGGCAGTCAAGCCGCACCGCTTCGCCCGCATAAGCGGCGGAAAGGGGCAGCGCGACGGCGCACAGCAGCAGGGCCCGGGCGAGCGTCATTTTCAATTTTTGCATAGGTCTTTATGAATTAAGGCGTTAAGAAAGGTCACAGCATAGCACAGCCAGACCAGAGGGCGGGCGTCAGCGCTTTTTTCGCCAGACGCCGCCCGGTCCGCTTTTTTTTCGCTTTCATGCTGCGATAATAACTACACAGGTACAATGCAGCGGTCACGCATTGCCTTTTGCAGAGGAAAACACCATGGATTACGAATTCTTGCGCGATATTACCGGCTCGGTGAAAGTGCGCATGTCGATGGGGCATGAAGCGGTCGGCCACTGGTTTAACGAAGAAGTGAAGGACAACTTGTCTCTGCTCGACGAAGTGGAGCAGGCGGCGCGTGAAGTAAAAGGCAGCGAGCGTCAGTGGCAGAAAACGGGTCACGAATACACGCTGTGGCTTGATGGCGAAGAGGTGATGGTGCGCGCCAATCAGCTGGAGTTTTCGGGCGACGAGATGGAAGAGGGGATGAGTTATTACGACGAAGAAAGCCTGTCGCTCTGTGGCCTTGAAGATTTCCTGCAGGTAGCGGCGGCTTATCGCGCCTTTCTTAATCAGCGCTAAGCGCGGCGGCGTGGAGCGTCCCTGCTCCACTGGCGTTTATACGGCGGGAATATTACGGCCGTAGTAAATTTCGCGCATCTCTTTCCAGAGCAGGTCCGTAATGGTCTTGCGCTCTTCTTCGGTTAAATCTTCCGGTTTGGTGTGGAACATATAGTGCTTAAGGTCGAACTCTTTAAGCAGCATTTTGGTGTGGAAGATATTTTCCTGATAAACGTTCACGTCCACCATGTCATACAGCGACTTCATATCCTCTGACATAAAGTTCTGAATGGAATTGATTTCGTGATCGATAAAGTGCTTCATGCCGTTCACGTCGCGCGTAAAGCCGCGAACGCGGTAGTCGACGGTGACGATATCGGACTCGAGCTGGTGGATGAGGTAATTCAGCGCCTTCAGTGGCGAAATCACGCCGCAGGTCGAAACCTCAATGTCGGCGCGGAAAGTGCAAAGCCCGCCTTCCGGATGGCTTTCCGGATAGGTGTGCACACAGATGTGGCTTTTGTCCAGGTGGGCCACCACGGCTTCCGGCAACGGACCCGGGTGTTCAGACTTATCAATCAGTTTCGGGTCTACCGGCTCTTCGCTCACCAGGATGGTGACGCTGGCGCCCTGCGGTTCATAATCCTGACGCGCGATGTTCAGGATATTGGCTCCGATGATGGAGCAGGTCTCTGTCAGGATCTCAGTCAGACGGTTGGCGTTGTAGAGTTCATCGATATAAGCGATATAACCATCGCGCTCTTCCGCCGTTTTGGCGTAGCAAATATCGTAAATACAAAAACTCAGGCTTTTGGTCAGGTTGTTAAAGCCATGCAGTTTCAGCTTTTTCAATTTTGATCACCTCCTTAGGATGCCTGATCGGACAGGGCATCTTGCAAATACTGCGGCAGAGCGAAAGCTGCCGTATGAATAGCCGGATTGTAATAGCGGCACTGAATTCCCGCGGCGTGAAAACGCGCTTGCAGGGTTTCAGTGGGCAGGTCGCGCAGCGCGTCGTTGTCCGTCGCCCAGGCGAAGGTCATGATGCCGCCGTAATAGGTCGGGATAGCCGCCTGATAGAAGCTGACGTCAGTAAAATAGTGGCTGAGCTTGCGGTGGCTGTCGATGGCTTCATCCTGCTGCAGAAAACAGACGCCGTTTTGCGCGACAAAAATTCCGCCTGGGTTCAGGCAGCGTTTGCACCCTTCGTAGAATGCCGACGTGAACAGGCTCTCGCCCGGACCGATAGGGTCGGTACAGTCAGAGATAATCACATCAAACGTTTGCGTCGTCTGGTTAACAAAATTGACGCCGTCGTCAATCACCAGCTTAAAGCGCGGGTCGTCATAGCTGCCGGCATTATGGTTAGGCAGATACTGACGGCAGAATGAAACGACGCCTGCGTCTATCTCCACCATGGTGATGGATTCCACGCTTTTATGGCGGGAGACTTCACGCAGCATGGCGCCGTCGCCGCCGCCGATGATCAGCACATGCTTTGCGTGACCGTGCGCCAGCAGCGGCACGTGGGTCATCATTTCGTGATAGATAAACTCGTCACGTTCGGTGGTTTGCACCACACCGTCCAGCGCCATTACCCGGCCAAAAGCCGCATTTTCGAAAATGATCAAATCCTGATGATCGGTTTTCTCGTGGTAAAGCACGTTATCAACGGCAAAGTATTGACCAAATTTGTCGTGCAGCGTCTCGTGCCACAGCGTATTCCCGGTCATTGGCTGATACCTCCTTCGTTAACACCCTCGGAAAATGGGCGCAACATAATAGCTAACAATAACCGTGGATGCACGGTCATTATTTCGACGAAGGGGCGGGGAAGGGGGTTACTTTACGTAGGCGAGCAGGCTTAAAGAATCGCGCGCCAGCGCCTTACATTTCCGTGCGGTGGGAATGGCGATGCCGCTCAAATCGCGATAGCTGTCTTCGCCAAGCGCCTTCATATTAAAGCTTTCGTAATTGCTTAAATCCCACTGGTTTTGCTGGGCGAAAAAGACCAGCGCGCGGCGAATCTGCCCGTTTGGCAAGTTCTGGTAGCCGCAGTCATTTTTCAGAAACACGAAAACGGCGGTGAGATCGGCCATGTCTTCCGCTTCTGATTCACTTAACGCAAAGCTACTGGCGGAAAAGCCCATCAGACAGCCCAGCAACATCACCCTGACCCACTTGTTCATTACGTCTACCACTCGCCAAAAGATACCAAACGATAGCACATTTCGTTCAGACGCGACGAGGATATTTGATCCCTTTTATGGCGGATAAATGCCCGTATGACGCGGCCTGGCGCGCTTTTCAAAATGAAAACAAGATGATTTAAGCAGAGGTGAAAAAGTAAGCGGCAAACGCCGCGTTTCGAAAGGAAAAAGCGGCCTCGCCAAAAAGCGAAAGCGAACGAAACGGCGCACGAAAAATTAACTTTGTCTCTCATGCCAAAACCCTTTTTTAACGCCGTTTTTTAAACGATTGATTTTAAAGGCGCTATAAAAGCGCCGGAAAAAAGGGTCTGCAACAGCAAATTAAAGGTATTTGGTGTTAATACAGCGAATTAGCTAAAATCCGCTCTTGTTCACTGCCGTACAGGCAGCTTAGAAAGCCGAATACCCGCGCTGGCGCGCCTCCGCCTTGTTCACTGCCGTACAGGCAGCTTAGAAACACACCATACCAGCAAGCGCTCGGAGCGTACAGTTCACTGCCGTACAGGCAGCTTAGAAAAACTCAATCCTTGCGAGCGGCGCGAACTCCATGTTCACTGCCGTACAGGCAGCTTAGAAATGTAGCTTCTGCTGCCACGCCGGAGGCTTGGGGTTCACTGCCGTACAGGCAGCTTAGAAAAAATATTGCCAGCCCTGCAACGCTGTAGTTCAGTTCACTGCCGCACAAGCAGCTTAGAAATGCCGAGCCGCCATGCTCACTCAACGCCCGGTTCACCGCCGCCCGGGCGCTCCTCCTCGCTTTTTCCCGTTGAAACTTGACCTTCCCGTTGGGGAAAGGTTTAAGCTCATGGCATGCCTGTCGTCGATAAGGAAATAAGATGCACCGCCGTGATTTTTTAAAATACAGCGCCGCGCTGGGCGCGTTCAGCATGCTGCCTGCCTGGGGGCGCGTGATACCTGCGGCAAAACGCCCGACCTTACCCATTCCCGAACTCTTAACGCCCGACGCGCAAAGCAAAATTCGCCTGACCGCCCAGGCGGGCGCCAGCCAGTTCAACGGCCAGAAGGTGGCGACGTGGGGCTATAACGGCAACCTGCTCGGCCCGGCGGTAAAGCTCACATCCGGTAAACCGGTGACGGTGGATATCCGCAATGCGCTTCCCGAGGAAACCACAGTGCACTGGCACGGCGTGGAAATACCGGGCGAAGTGGATGGCGGGCCGCAGGGGGTGATTGCGCCAGGCGCGACCCGAACGGTGAGTTTTACGCCGCAGCAGCGCGCCGCGACCTGCTGGTTCCACCCGCATCAGCATGGCAAAACCGGCCATCAGGTGGCGATGGGGCTGGCGGGCCTGGTGTTGATTGAGGATGTCGAAAGCCTGCAACTGATGCTGCCAAAGCTGTGGGGCATCGACGATGTGCCGCTTATTATTCAGGACAGAAAATTCACCGCCGACGGCCACGTCGATTATCAGCTGGATGTGATGAGCGCGGCGGTGGGCTGGTTCGGCGATACGCTGCTCTGCAACGGCGTGGCGTATCCGCAACATAACGCGCCGAAAGGCTGGCTGCGGTTGCGCCTGTTAAACGGCTGCAATGCCCGCACGCTGAAGATTGCCGCCAGCGACAACCGCCCGCTTTATGTGGTGGCGAGCGATGGCGGATTGTTGCCGGAGCCGGTTAAGGTGAGCGAACTGCCCATGCTGACCGGCGAACGCTTTGAGGTGCTGGTGGATACGAGCGACAGCAAGCCGTTCGACATCATCACGCTGCCGGTCAACCAGATGGGGATGGCGATAGCGCCGTTCGATAAGCCGCAGCCGGTGGTGCGCATTCAGCCGCTGGTCATTCCCGCCTCCGGCAGCCTGCCCGATACTCTGGTTAAGGCGCCCGCGCTGCCTTCGCTCGACGGGCTACAGGCGCGCTGGCTACAGCTGATGATGGACCCGATGCTCGACATGATGGGCATGCAGGCGCTGCAGGAGAAATATGGCGAGCAGGCGCTGGCGGGCCATCAGCAGCATATGCAGATGATGGGGCAGATGAATCATGGTCACGGCCACGGCATGGATTTCCACAACGCCAACAAGATTAACGGCAAAGCGTTTGATATGAACGCCCCGGCGTTCAACGTGGCGAAAGGCCAGTATGAGCGCTGGACCCTCTCGGGCGAAGGCGACATGATGCTGCATCCGTTCCATATCCACGGCACGCAGTTTCGCATCCTTACCGAAAACGGCAAGCCGCCTGCGGCGCACCGCGCGGGCTGGAAAGACACGGTCTGGGTGGAGGGCGCGCGCAGCGAAGTGCTGGTGCGTTTCGACCACGTAGCGCCCGCTGAACATGCCTATATGGCTCACTGTCATCTGCTTGAGCATGAAGATACGGGCATGATGTTAGGGTTTACGGTGAGCTGAAGCCGCACCAAAAAAGCAAGACGCGGCGCGGCGCTACCCCGCCCGACGAAAGGCTTATCGCCTTTCCCGGCGGCAAAGCGATGCCGGGCGTATAAGCAACGCGCGGTTTATCTCGTTGCTTTATGCCCATAAAAAAGCCCCTCAGTGAGGGGCTTTTGTTTTGCTTATCGCAGATTATTTCGCGTCATCCGGCAGCGCATAGGCAACGATGTAGTCGCCCATCTTCGTGCCAAACGACCCGTGGCCGCCTGCGGAAACCACCACGTACTGCTTACCGTTAACTTCATACGTCATCGGCGTGGCCTGGCCGCCTGCTGGCAGACGTCCTTCCCACAGCTTGTCGCCGTTGGTTACGTTGTAAGCGCGCAGGTAGTTATCCGCCGTCGCGGCGATGAACAGCACGTTGCCCGCGGTTGAAATCGGACCGCCCAGCATCGGCATGCCCAGCGTGAACGGAACCGGAACCGGCATCGGGAAGCCGAAGCTGTCGCGCGGGGTACCGATGCGTTTCTGCCAGACAATTTTGTTGGTCTTAAGATCCAGCGCGGAGATATAACCCCAGGCAGGCTGCTTACACGGCAGACCAAACGGCGACAGGAACGGGTTCAGCGTTACGCCATACGGCACGCCGTACTGCGGCTGAATGCCGGATTCAGAGCCGGTGCCCTGCGCGTCTTTCGGCTGCTCCATCGGGTTGCCCGGGCCGCGCGGGATCAGTTTAGAGACGAACGGCAGGGCAATCGGGTTGGCAATCGCGACCTGACGGTTCTGGTCAACAGAGAGACCGCCCCATTCAAACATCCCCAGGTTGCCCGGGAAGACCAGCGTGCCCTGTTCAGAAGGCGGCGTGAAGATGCCTTCATAACGCATGCTGTGGAACATCACGCGGCAAACCAGCTGGTCGAACATGGTGGCGCCCCACATGTTCGCGCCGCTCAGATCTTGCTTCGGACGGAAGGAGAGATCAGAGAAGGGCTGGGTCGGCGTCACGTAGTCGCCTTTCGCCGCGCCCTGCGGAACCGGTTTTTCCGGCGCCGGGACAACGAGCTGGCCGTTGCGACGGTCGAGCACAAAGATGTTGCCTGTTTTCGCCGGCGCATAGATAACCGGTACGGTCTGGCCGTTCACGGTAATGTCGGCAAGCGTCGGCTGGGCCGGCAGGTCCATATCCCACAGGTCGTGGTGAACGGTCTGATAAGACCAGGCGAGCTTACCGGTAGAGGCGTTCAGCGCCACAATGGAGCTGGCATAGCGTTCCTGCTCCGGCGTACGGTTGCCGCCCCAGATATCCGGCGTGGTCACGCCCATCGGCAGATAAACCAGGTCCAGCTTCGCGTCATAGGCGGCTGGCGCCCAGGAGTTCGGCGAGTTCGGCGTGAAGTGATGTTCGTCCGCCGGAATAGCGTTCGGATCTTTCGCGCCCGGATCGAAGGCCCACAGCAGCGCGCCGGTGTTGATATCAAAACCGCGGATAACGCCGGAAGGCTCACGGGTGGAGAAGTTATCGGTTACCGCACCGGCAATCACAATCACTTTGTCAGTGACGATCGGCGGCGACGTCGGCTCGTACATGCCCGGCGTGGTGACCGGCATGTTGGTCTGCAGGTTCAGGATGCCTTTGTTAGCAAAGGTCTGGCACAGCTTGCCGTTATCGGCGTTCACCGCAAACAGACGGCCGTCGTTTACCGGCAGGATAATGCGGCGCGGACAGTCGGCCAGCACTTCCGGCGTCGCGTTAGCCGGGGTAGCCTCATGGTAAGAGACGCCGCGGCAGGTCACGTGCTGGAAGGTCGGGTTGGTATTCAGCTGCGGATCGAGGTGCCACTTTTCTTTACCGGTCGCGGCATCCAGCGCGAAAAGACGCTGATGTGCGGTGCAGAGGTAAAGGGTGTCGCGCACTTTAATCGGCGTTACTTCGTTGGTGATTTCACCCGGATCGTTCGGCAGCTTCAGGTCGCCGGTACGGAAAGTCCAGGCTTCTTTAAGCTGGTGGACGTTATCAGCGGTGATCTGTTTGAGGGGAGAATAACGCTGGCCTTCCTGGTTGCGGCCATAAGCCGGCCAGTCGCCTTCCGGAATAGCCGCCGCGCCGCTTGCCGCTGCCGCCGTGGCGTCGGCGGAAAGGGTGCCGTGAATCTCTTGCGGATCGTTAAAGGCCGCCCATACCAGCATGCCGCCGGTAATGATAAGCGAAACCACCAGCGCGGTAACGCCCGGGCGCGCAGGGGTGGCGAGACGGCGCCAGACAAACGGCAAAATCAGCCAGATGCCAAAGAACACCAGCACGTCGCAGCGCGGCGTCAGGGCCCAGAAATCGAAACCGACTTCCCAGACGCCCCAGATCATGGTGCAAAGCAGGATAGCGGCGTAAAGCCAGAGCGCCGCCGCGTTACGACGCCACAGCAGCCAGGCCGTCGCCAGCATCGCCACCCCGGCGATAGGGTAGTACCAGGAGCCGCCAATAGCGACCAGCCATACCCCGCCAATTAATAAATAAAGTCCGCATAGTGCTGCGAACAGGGCTGTCAGAGTCACGAGCAAACGTGACTGTTTTACTTTTGTTTCCGCCATGATGACACTCGTATATTTTTAGTAGCAACTAATTATAGTTATTAACATGTGTGATCTGAATCACAATAAAGGCTTTTTTATGCATTTCTGCCGTAAATGCTTTTTGCTGGTATACTGCCTGCCTTATCAATAAGCGCTGGCGAACGAAACGCTGCCGTTTGATGATTTCAATTTAAAATCAGATGGTTATAGATATGAAACATACTGTAGAAGTAATGATCCCCGAAGCGGACATCAAAGCGCGCGTTGCAGAACTGGGACGTGAAATAACCGAGCGTTATAAAGACAGCGGCAGCGATATGGTGCTGGTTGGTCTGTTGCGCGGCTCGTTTATGTTTATGGCGGACCTCTGCCGTGAAGTGCAGGTTTCCCATGAGGTCGATTTTATGACCGCTTCGAGCTACGGCAGCGGCATGTCGACCACGCGTGATGTGAAAATCCTGAAAGATCTGGATGAAGACATCCGCGGCAAAGATGTGCTGATCGTCGAAGATATTATCGACTCCGGCAATACGCTGTCGAAAGTGCGCGAGATCCTGAGCCTGCGCGAACCGAAATCGCTGGCTATCTGCACGCTGCTGGATAAACCTTCCCGCCGCGAAGTGGAAGTGAACGTCGAGTTTATCGGCTTTTCCATTCCGGATGAGTTTGTGGTGGGTTACGGCATCGACTACGCCCAGCGCTATCGCCATCTGCCATTCATTGGCAAAGTGGTTCCGCTTGCCGAATAACCGGCGGGCATAAAAAAGGGGCCGCGGCCCCTTTTTTTATCACTATTACTTGTGAATATTGTGCGTTTGCTGAAGATTGCCGATGCCGCTGCGATAGCGCTGTTCCAGCGTTTCGCGATCGGTTGCGGCTACCTGCAGGTCGCGCAGCAGGCCATCGTGGATGCCGTAGGCCCAGCCGTGAATGGTCACTTTCTGGCCGCGTTTCCACGCTGACTGCATGATGGTGGAATGGCCCAGGTTATAAACCTGCTCCATCACGTTCAGCTCGCACAGCGCGTCGAGGCGTTTCTCCTGCGGGATTTCACCAAGCAGTGAGCTATGTTTAAACCAGATGTCGCGGATGTGCAGCAGCCAGTTGTTGATAAGCCCAAGCTCCGGGTTTTCCACCGCCGCCTGCACGCCGCCGCAGCCGTAGTGTCCACAGATAATAATGTGTTCCACTTCAAGCACGTCAACCGCATACTGAATAACCGAAAGGCAGTTAAGATCGGTATGGATGACCAGGTTGGCGACGTTGCGATGAACGAAGATCTCACCCGGTTCGAGGCCGGTAAGGCGCTCGGCGGGCACGCGGCTGTCGGAGCAGCCAATCCACAGAAAGCGCGGCTTCTGCGCCTTCGCCAGTCGTTCGAAAAAGCCCGGATCCTCTTCCACCAGCATTTTGGACCACTGGACGTTGTTGCTAATGAGTGTGTCGATATCTTTCATAAAGGTTAACGGCCTGTAACCGAAGAATTGCGTTGGGGTAATATAGGGCAACTCAAAAATTTTTTAAACCACACAACTTTTGTGCGAAATAAGGTAAGCGAATATCCATGACAATAGCACTGGAACTGGAGCAATTAAAGAAAACCTACGCAGGCGGGGTACAAGCGCTGCGTGGGATTGATTTAAAAGTGGAGGCGGGAGATTTTTACGCGCTGCTTGGCCCAAACGGCGCGGGCAAATCCACGACCATCGGCATCATCAGCTCGCTGGTGAATAAAACGTCCGGGCGCGTTCGGGTGTTTGGCTATGATCTTGAGCGTGACGTGGTGAACGCCAAACGCCAGCTCGGCCTCGTGCCGCAGGAGTTTAACTTCAACCCCTTCGAGACGGTGCAGCAGATTGTCGTCAACCAGGCGGGCTACTACGGCGTGGATCGTCGCGAAGCCGTCGCGCGCAGCGAAAAATACCTTAATCAGCTCGATCTGTGGGGAAAACGCAACGAACGTGCGCGTATGCTCTCCGGCGGGATGAAGCGCCGTTTGATGATAGCCCGCGCGCTCATGCACGAGCCGAAGCTGCTGATCCTCGATGAACCAACAGCGGGCGTGGACATTGAACTGCGCCGCTCCATGTGGGGCTTTCTTAAAGATCTCAACGACAAAGGCACTACCATCATTCTCACCACGCACTACCTGGAAGAGGCGGAGATGCTGTGTCGCAACATCGGCATCATCCAGCGCGGCGAGCTGGTGGAAAACACTTCGATGAAGTCGCTGCTTTCCAAGCTGAAATCAGAAACCTTTATCCTCGATCTGGCGTCGAAAAGCCCGCTGCCGAAGCTTGACGGGTACCAGTACCGGCTGGTGGATACCTCTACGCTGGAAGTGGAAGTGCTGCGTGAGCAGGGGATCAATAGCGTCTTTAACCAACTGACGGCGCAGGGAATTCAGGTATTAAGCATGCGTAACAAAGCCAACCGTCTCGAAGAGCTGTTTGTCACGCTGGTGAACGAAAAACAAGGAGACCACGCATGATGCAGCTTTACTGGGTGGCGCTAAAAAGCATCTGGGCCAAAGAGATCCACCGCTTTACCCGAATCTGGGTGCAGACGCTGGTGCCGCCGGTCATCACCATGACGCTTTATTTCATTATTTTTGGCAACCTGATTGGCTCGCGTATCGGCGAAATGCATGGCTTCACCTACATGCAGTTCATCGTGCCGGGGCTGATTATGATGGCGGTGATCACCAACGCGTATGCCAACGTCGCCTCGTCGTTCTTCAGCGCCAAATTCCAGCGCAATATTGAAGAGCTGCTGGTCGCGCCGGTGCCAACGCACGTGATTATCGCAGGTTATGTGGGCGGCGGCGTGGCGCGCGGCCTCTGCGTCGGCATTCTGGTTACGGCGGTTTCGCTCTTCTTTGTGCCGTTCCAGGTTCACTCCTGGCTTTTCGTCGGGCTGACGCTGCTGCTCACCGCCGTGCTTTTCTCGCTGGCCGGCTTGCTGAACGCCGTGTTCGCGAAAACCTTTGATGACATCAGCCTGATCCCGACCTTCGTGCTGACGCCGCTGACTTACCTCGGCGGGGTGTTCTATTCGCTGACGCTGCTGCCGCCGTTCTGGCAGGCGCTGTCGCATTTAAACCCGATAGTCTACATGATTAGCGGTTTCCGCTTCGGTTTTCTCGGCATCAGCGATGTTCCGCTGCTCTTTACCGTTGCGGTACTGGCGGCGTTTATCATCGTCTTCTACCTGCTGTGCTGGTATTTGATTAGCCGCGGACGCGGTCTGCGCACCTGAAAAAAAGCCCTCCCGTCGCGGAGGGCTTTTTCTTTCTGTTGATGCATATCAGCCCTGCGATTTCTCCCTGGGGTAAACTGCCCGCCTGAAATAAGGAGATACGCTATGTTGGGGTGGGTTATCGTCTGTCGCGGCTACGCGGCGCAGGAAATGCAGGCGGCGCTGGAAGAAAAAGCGGGCGCGCTGACGCAGTGCCGGGCGGTGAATGTGCAGGAAGGGCTAAGCGCCAACATGCTGAGCCGCATGCTTTGCGACGCGCTGCACGAAACCGACAGCGGCGACGGCGTTATTTTCTTCACCGAAGAGAATGGCGGCACGCCTTATCGCACCGCCGCGCTGTTAAGCCACAAGCATCCCCACTGTGAAGTTATCTCGGGCGTGACGGTTGCGCTGCTGGGCGCCGCGGTTGCATGGCGAGAAACGCTGACCAGCGAATCTTTTCGCTTGAAAATTGTGGAGCAGGGCGGCGAAAACGTCAGCAGCCTCTGGCACCAGCAACAGAAAAACCCGCCCTTTGTGCTCAAACACGCGCTGTAATTGCCGGTGGGTTTGTTAAACTGGCGGCCACTCGCTTCACTCTGGTTCTGTGCTTCATCATGTTGACTCGTCTTCTGTTTAGCCTGTTGCTGTTATGCGCAGGCGCCGCTTACGCAGGCCCGTTTGTCGGCCAGCCTGTGCCGCCGCAATATATGCAAACCACGCAGGATGCCGATATCTGGGCGCAGGTCGGGGACCAGGTCATCTCGGTGGGCACGATAGAAGAGGGGCAAATTATCGCCGTTTCGCCGATGGCGGCGGACTATTACGAGTTCCGTTTCGGCTTCGGCACCGGGTTTATCGATAAACAGCATCTGGAGCCGGTGCAGGGCAAACAGCGGGTGCAGGACAGGCTGGGCGATCTGAATAAGCCGCTCAGCAACCAGAACCTGCTCACCTGGCAGGATGTTACCGTCTATAACGCCCCGGACAGCCGCAGCGCGCCGTTCGGCACGCTCGCGGAAAACCTGCGCTATCCGATTATCGGCAAGCTTAAAGATCGTCTGAACCAGACCTGGTATGAGGTTCGCATCGGCAACCGCCTGGGCTATATCAGCAGCCTTGACGCGCAGCAGGATAACGGCATTCCGGTGCTGACGTACCATCATATCCTGCGCGACGAAGAGAACACCCGTTTTCGGCACACCTCCACCACCACTTCCGTGCGCGCGTTCAACAACCAGATGGCCTGGCTGCGCGACAGAGGCTATGCGACGCTGTCGATGTATCAGCTGGAGGGCTACGTGCGAAACCGCATGAATCTGCCCGCTCGCGCGGTGGTGATAACCTTCGACGATGGGCTGAAATCGGTAAGCCGCTACGCGTACCCGGTACTGAAGCAGTACGGCTTTAAAGCCACCGCCTTTATTATCTCTTCCCGCATTAAAGGCCGCCCGCAACGCTGGGACCCGAAGTCGCTGCAGTTTATGAGCGTTTCTGAACTGCGAGAGATAGCCGATGTGTTCGATATTCAGTCCCACACCCATTTTCTTCATCGCGTCGATGCGCTGCATCACCCCATTCTGTTAAGCCGCAGCTATCACAATGTGCTGTTTGACTTTGAACGTTCGCGCCGCGCGCTGGCGCAGTTCAATCCGCACGTGCTCTATCTTTCATATCCATTCGGCGGCTATGACGAGAAAGCGGTAAAGGCGGCCAACGACGCCGGTTTTCATCTGGCGGTCACGACGGTGAAGGGAAAAGTAAAGCCGGGAGACAACCCGTTCCTGCTTAAGCGGCTCTATATTTTGAAAACGGACTCGCTGGAGACCATGGCGAAAATCATTACGAACCAGCCGCAGGGGTAACGCTCAGATACAACAAGGCCCTCGCGAAGAGGGCCTGGAAGGAGCTCAGGCAACCTGAACCGGTACGGCTTTCGCCTTGCGCTTCATTTCGTTATCACCTTCGAAATACGCGACTTTCGGTTGCCAGGCGCGCGCTTCGGCGTCCGGCATCGTGACATAGCTTGCGATGATAAGAATATCGCCCACATCCGCGCAGTGCGCCGCAGCGCCGTTAACGGAGATGATTTTTGAACCGCGCTCGCCGGCGATGGCGTAAGTTGAGAAGCGTTTGCCATTGGTAACGTTGTAGATATCAATGGCTTCATATTCCAGAATACCCGCCGCCTCAAGGAAATCCTGGTCAATGGCGCAGGAGCCTTCGTAATGCAAGTCCGCCTGAGTCACTTTGACGCGATGCAGCTTGCCCTGCAGCATTGTGCGAATCATAAATAGAACCTTGTTTACCAGAACGATATCAGCGCGGCGTTTACCGCCGCACCAGGAATTTATCCCGGGCAGTATTGCCCGTTTTATACCCTCTGTCTACTGGGTTAATTCCACGGTCTGATTGTCTATCAGCCGTGCCTGACCGAGCCACGCCGCCATCAAAATAACCGCGCGCGCACTCTTGTCATTCAGCTCCAGCAGCGTGTCGGCGTCGCGAATTTGCAGGTCGTCCGGACGGAAGCCTTTCTCGCTCAGCTCCTGCGCCGCCGCCGCCAGCATCTCGTCCTGGTTACGCTCGCCCGCGCGCAGCTTCTGCGCGATGGCGTTCATCACTTTGCTAAGGGTAGGGGCGATTTTCCGCTGATCGCTGGTGAGATAGCCGTTGCGCGAACTCAGCGCCAGGCCATCTTTCGCGCGTACGGTCGGCACGCCGACGATGTCGATGTCGTAGCCCATGTCCGCGACCATCTTGCGAATCAGCGCCAGCTGCTGGTAATCCTTCTCACCAAAGCAGGCGATATCCGGCTGCACCAGGTTAAAGAGCTTGCTCACTACCGTGGAGACGCCGCGAAAATGGCCCGGACGGCTGGCGCCTTCCAGGATGGAGGAGATGCCGGGCACTTCAACAAAGGTCTGCTCGCCCATGCCTTTCGGGTAAACCTCTTCCGGCGTGGGCGCGAATACCATGTCCGCGCCGCGGCGGTTCAGCTTCTCGCAATCTTCCTGCAGCGTGCGCGGGTAACGCGCCAGGTCGTCGGCGCGGTCAAACTGCATCGGGTTGACGAAAATACTCACCACCACCACATCGGCGCGGGCTTTCGCTTCGTCCACCAGCTTCATATGACCGTCGTGCAGGTTACCCATGGTCGGCACCAGCGCCACGCGTTTGCCTTCCATGCGAAAGCGGCGAATATGCTGGCGCAGCAGCGGTAAGGTTTCAATAATCAGCACAACCGTACTCCTGTCAGTGGAAACTGTGTTCTTCGCCCGGATAGGCGCCGGACGTTACTTCAGCAATATACTGGCGCACCGCGGCGCGCATATCGCCCGCTTGCGCGAGAAAGTTTTTCGCAAATTTAGGAATGTGGCCGCCAGTGATGCCGAAAGCGTCGTGCATCACCAGAATTTGGCCATCGGTAACGTTGCCTGCGCCGATGCCGATAACCGGAATGGAGAGCGCGTCGGTGACGCGTTTAGCAAGCTCCACCGGCACACACTCCAGCACCAGCAGCTGCGCGCCCGCTGCTTCCAGCGCCAGCGCGTCATCCAGCAGCGTTTGCGCGGCCGCGTCGTCGCGGCCCTGCACTTTATAGCCGCCAAAAATGTTGACCGACTGCGGCGTCAGCCCCAGATGGCCGCAAACCGGCACGGCGCGCTCGGTCAGCATGCGCACGGTCTCGGCGAGCCAGCGGCCGCCCTCAATCTTCACCATGTTGGCGCCCGCGCGCATAACGGTCGCGGCATTTTCAAACGCCTGCTCCGGCGTGGCGTACGCCATAAACGGCAGATCGGCGAGCAGCAGACACTGCGGCGCGCCGCGGCGTACCGCGCGGGTGTGGTAGGCAATCTCGTCAACGGTGACCGGCAGCGTGGAGTCATGGCCCTGTACGGTCATGCCCAGCGAATCGCCCACCAGCATTACGCCAATGCCTTCTTCGGCAAACAGCTTCGCGAAGCTGTAGTCGTAGGCGGTAATGGTGGCGAAGCGGGTCTTTTCCTGTTTCCAGCGACGCAGCTGGGAGATGGTTGTCGGTTTCATAACAATCCCGAAATTTGAAAATGAAACGTAGTGTAATCGATTGCCAGAAACGTGGATAGCCACACTTTTAGCGTGGCTTTTTTGGGGGTTTTACCAGCGGGAAATGCCCGTCTGGTCAAGCGTGGCAAGCACGCCCGCCAGCGGCGCGCCGTCGGGGAAGCGCAGCGTGGGCGCAATCTCGCTCAGCGGCAGCAGCATGAAAGCGCGGTTTTTCATGTCGTAGTGGGGCACCGTCAGACGCGGCGTGTTAATCACCTCGTCGCCGAACAGCATGATATCGAGATCGAGGGTGCGCGGCCCCCAGCGTTCCGCTTTGCGCACCCGACCCTGCTCCCGTTCAATGCGCTGGGTGTGGTCGAGCAGCGCGTCGGGAGCGAGGGCGGTTTCCAGCGCCACGGCGGCATTCAGGTAATCAGGCTGATCCTGCGGGCCGAGCGGCGGAGTGCGGTAGAAGTTGGACTGCGCCAGCAACCGACTTTGGGCGATCGCCGCGAGCGCGGCAATCGCCGCGTTGACCTGATCGAGCGGCGAAGCGAGGTTGCTGCCTATCGCAATATAGGCGATGGTCATGCATTGCCTTCACGGCGCGGCGCGCGACGGCGGGGACGACGGTTGCGGCGACGCGCTTCCGGTTCATCGCCAAGGTCGTTCAGCATGTCTTTTTGCAGCGGCGGCGCGGCGGACTGGAACTCACCCCACCAGCGGGCGAGGCGCTGCAGTTCGGCGTTACTTTCCGCCTCGGCGCGCAGCGCCAGCAGATCGTAAGCGGCGCGGAATTTCGGATGCTCCATCAGCTTCCACGCGCGTTTGCCCTGGCGGCGTGACAGGCGCAGCTGCAGCTGCCAGATATCACGGATAAGCGTGGTGATGCGCTTTGGAATGGCGAGCGAGCGGCACGCTTCGTCCAGCACGTCGTTCATCGCCAGCGCGAAAGCGTCATAATAGGCAAGCCCGCTCTCCTGGGCGATTTTCTGCGCCGTCTCCAGCTGCGGATACCAGAACATCGCAGCGAACAAGAACGCCGGGTTCACGCGCATATCGTTATGAATGCGCGTATCGGTGTTCTTCAGCACCTGAGCGATAATGCGCTCCATCGGACTGTCGCCCTGCTCGGTAAAGTAGCGGTTGATGACGGGGAACAGCGGCTGGAACAGGTTGTATTCGCAAAGCAGCTTATAGGTGGCGAAGCCATAGCCCGCCTGCAGCAGCTTCAGCGACTCTTCAAACAGGCGCGCGGGCGGCACGTCGTTTAACAGCGTGGCGAGACGTGGGATAGGCTCAGCGGTTTCTGCGCTGATGCGCATATCGAGCTTGGCGGCGAAACGCACCGCGCGCAGCATGCGCACCGGGTCTTCACGGTAGCGCGTTTCCGGGTCGCCAATCAGGCGAATCACGCCTTCCTGCAGGTCGCGCAGGCCGCCGACATAATCGCGGACCGTGAAATCGGCCACGCTATAGTAAAGGCTGTTAATGGTGAAATCGCGACGCTGGGCGTCTTCTTCAATCGAGCCGAAGATATTATCGCGCAGCAGCATGCCATTCTGGCCGCGCTGCGAAATAGCGCGGTCGCTCTGGCTCTCTTCGTGATGACCACGGAAGGTGGCGACCTCAATGATTTCCGGCCCGAACATCACGTGAGCGAGACGGAAACGGCGCCCTACCAGCCGACAGTTGCGAAACAGTTTGCGAACCTGATCGGGCGTGGCGTTAGTCGTGACGTCGAAATCTTTCGGTTTTTTGCCAAGCAGCAGATCGCGCACGCCACCGCCGACGAGGTAGGCTTCATAGCCTGCTTTATTCAGACGGTAGAGCACCTTGAGGGCATTTTCACTGATATCTTTGCGGGAAATAGCGTGCTGTTCACGCGGGATAATCGTCATGGCTGGTTGCACGGTGGCCTCTTCAACCACGCTCTCCTCGCGGTTTAACACCTTACGGCAAAAATTAGCGACTCGGGTAAAAATAGTACACCTCGGTAGTGAGACTCTGGACAAAAAACAGCGGCTAATATAGCTCAGTGCGGCGCGTTTGAGAATGCCGGATTCACCGCAGCTGCCGCAGGCACCCTTGACAACGCCCAGTTTCGCACCGCTTCGTTAAGCAAAGCGGCGAGACTCAGCTCCCGCATGGCTTGCGTGACCGGCTGGTTTAAGAAGCTTAACGCCGCCAGCAATACCGGGCGCGGGTCGTCGTGGCTCAGGGCTGGCGCATGGTTCTGCTTCGACAGCTTATTGCCCTGCGCGTTAAGCGCCAGCGGCAGATGCACGTAGTCCAGAACAGGCCAGCCAAACTGCCGGTAAAGCGAAATTTGCCGCACCGTGGGTTCGATTAAGTCCGCGCCGCGCACGATTTCCGTCACGCCCTGGAAATGATCGTCCACCACGACCGCCAGGTTATAAGCAAAAAGGCCGTCGCGGCGGTGGATGATAAAATCCTCACGCGCCAGCGCTTCGTTGGCGACAATATGCCCTCGCAGACGGTCGTCAAACGCCAGCACCGGATGCTGCTGAACAAGGCGCGTGGCGGCGTTTTCCGGGCCGTGATGCAGGTTTCGGCAGTGGCCGTCATAAATCCCGCCGATTTGCTGTATGCGGCTGCGGGGACAGGTGCAGTAGTAGCTCAGACCCTGTTCGCGCAGGAAGGCGAGCGCTTCGCGGTAGGCTTCATGGCGGGCGGACTGGTACAGCACTTCGCCATCCCAGTGCAGGCCGTAATGCTCCAGCTGGCGTAAAATTGTCCCGGCGGCGCCAGGCACTTCCCGCGGCGGATCGATATCTTCGATGCGCACCAGCCAGCGACCCTGCTGTGAGCGGGCCTGAAGATAGCTGCCAAGCGCGGCGATAAGCGAGCCGAAGTGCAGTTCGCCGGAAGGCGAGGGGGCGAAACGGCCAATATAGGGTTGCGAGGACATGGTTTACATAAGACAGAAAAAAACAAGGCGGGAGAAGCTCCCGCCAGTGATAAGGTCAGATAACCGTAAGCCGTTAGCCAGCCATCTGTTTTTCGCGGATTTCCGCCAGCGTTTTGCAGTCGATGCACAGATCGGCTGTCGGACGCGCTTCCAGGCGACGAATACCGATTTCCACACCGCAGGATTCGCAGTAGCCGAAATCTTCGTCTTCTACTTTTTTCAGGGTTTTTTCGATCTTTTTGATCAGCTTGCGTTCGCGGTCACGGTTGCGCAGTTCGAGGCTGAATTCCTCTTCCTGAGCGGCTCTGTCCACCGGATCAGGGAAGTTGGCAGCTTCGTCCTGCATGTGCGTAACGGTGCGATCGACTTCATCCCTGAGTTGATTACGCCACGCTTCAAGAATTCGCTTGAAGTGCGCCAGCTGGGCTTCGTTCATATACTCTTCGCCCGGTTTCTCTTGATACGGCTCCACCCCAGCGATGGCGAGAATACTCAGGGACGATGTTTTACGGTTTTGCCCTTCTTGCATGTTGCTTCTCCTTAACACGCACTATCGATCCCCTTGTCGGGGGAAAAATCAGGCCGCTATAAATAGCAGAAGCTTTTCCGGATAGCAATTATCTAAACGTTACACTTGACAACCCTGTGAGGAAAAGCGTATTCGCATACGCGACCAGAACGGTTAAACAACAATTCTTATCAAAAGTTTATAAGTTGACCGCTAACGGCGACGTTAACGTCATCGCGGTAGCCGAAAGCGAAGCTTTCCACGCCATCACTTCCACCCCACTGCGCAGCGCTTCTTCCAGAAGCCCGGCGTACCGGGGGTCGATATGGCGAGCGGGAGCAACCTGGCCGATAGCGGAGTGCAGCACCGCGAATAACAAAACGGCGCGTTCGCCGCTGGCCGCCACGCTCATCAGCTCCCGTAAATGCTTCTGACCCCGTACCGTTACCGCGTCGGGAAAGTAGCCCGATCCCTGTTCCGATAGCGTTACGGATTTCACCTCAATATAGCAGTTAACCCTGTAATCCGCCTGCAACATAAAGTCGATGCGGCTGCGCTCCGCCCCATACTTTACTTCGCTCTGAATCGAGGTATAACCGGCCAGTTCCGGCAGGCGGTTTTCCACCAGCGCCTCCTTCACGAGCGCGTTGGCCCGTAAAGTATTAACGCAGATAAGCGAACCGGTTTGGGTTTCGGTTAATTCCCAGGTATGCGGGTATTTTCTCGTCAGGTTCGGCGAGGTGGAGTACCACACGGTGTCGCCGGGCGTGGCGCAGCCGGTCATCGCGCCCGTATTAGGGCAATGCAGCGTCAGCGTCTCGCCTTGCGGCGTGATCACATCGGCGAGAAAACGCTTATAGCGCTTAATCAACGTGGCGGATTGCAGGGGAGGGGTAAATTCCATTTCGCTTCCTTTATTTAAGCAACCAGCGATCGACTGGCTTGTAACGCGTGCGTCCCTGTTCGAACAGCGACTCATAGAGCACGAAAGCATCAACAGGGAACGTCCAGCCAAAGCCTGGCGGCGGCAGCGCAACCCGGTGCTGAGCGTTGCGCAGTAATGTGACATGCGGATGAAAGGGCTGCGGCGACTGCGCGCAGCCGCTGCGTGCGGCCTGGGCGCGCAGCAGATTCGCCAACTGCAGCAACCCTCTCGGCGCCTGGCGCGGGCCAAGCCAGACGACCCGCGAGCGCGGCCAGTGGCCGGCGTCGTCCAGGCGAAGCTGGAAAGCGGGCTGAGCGATGCGGCCCGCCTGGGCGGCGAGTATCCGCTGCTTCTCCTCGCTCACGTCGCCCAGGAAAGCGAGCGTAATGTGCAGGTTGGCCGCCGCTACCGGGCGCCCCGCTTCAACGGGAAACTGTTCGGCGCGCCAGCGCACGATGTGCTGCTGAATATCCCCGGGTATTTCAAGCGCGAAAAACAGGCGTTTAGACTCTGACATAGCGTGACTCGGTGAATGAAGAGGCGAGATGCTACAATGCTCTCCTTATTATGTTAACCCGCTGGAGCCTTTTGTGTCGTCATTGCCGGTCGCCGCCGTACTGCCTGAACTTCTCACCGCCCTGCAACACGCCCCGCAGACCCTGCTTATCGCCCCCACCGGCGCCGGGAAATCGACCTGGCTGCCGCTGCAAATTTTACAAAAGGGCGGGTTGAGCGGGCGTATTCTGCTGCTGGAGCCGCGCAGGCTGGCGGCGCGCAACGTGGCGCAACGGCTTGCCGAACTGCTGGGCGAAGCGTGCGGCGAAACGGTAGGCTACCGCATGCGCGCTGAAACGTGCGTTGGGCCGAATACGCGTCTTGAGGTAGTGACGGAAGGCATTCTTACCCGGCTTATCCAGCGCGACCCGGAGCTTAATGGCGTTTCGCTGGTGATCCTTGATGAATTTCATGAGCGAAGCCTGCAGGCGGACCTCGCGCTCGCGCTGCTGCTGGATGTGCAGCAGGGGCTGCGCGACGATCTCAGGCTGCTGATTATGTCGGCGACGCTGGACAACGCGCGTCTGCAACAGCTGCTCCCCCAGGCGCCGGTGATCGTGTCCGAGGGGCGGGCGTTTGCCGTCGAGCGCCGTTACCAGGCGCTCAGCGCCCACCAGCGCTTCGACGACGCGGTGGCGCAGGCGGTGAGCGGGCTGCTGCGGGAGGAGCGCGGCTCGCTGCTGCTCTTTTTGCCAGGCGTGGGCGAGATCCAGCGCGTGCAGGAGCAACTGACCGAACGCGTCGCCTCCGATGTGCTCCTCTGTCCGCTCTACGGCGCGCTGCCGCTGAGCGAACAGCGCAAAGCGATTCTGCCCGCGCCGCCGGGCTTTCGCAAAGTGGTGCTGGCGACCAATATCGCCGAGACCAGTCTTACCATTGAGGGCATTCGTCTGGTGGTGGACAGCGCCCAGGAGCGGGTGGCGCGCTTCGATGCCCGTACCGGCTTAACGCGGCTGGTGACGCAGCGGGTAAGCCAGGCTTCCATGACCCAGCGCGCAGGCCGCGCCGGGCGTCTGGAAGAGGGCATCTGCCTGCATCTTATCGGCAAAGAGCAGGCGGAGCGCGCGGCGGCGCAGGGCGAACCGGAGATCCTGCAAAGCGATCTCAGCGGCCTGCTGCTGGAGCTGTTGCAGTGGGGATGTCGGGATATCAGCGAGCTTAGCTGGCTCGATACGCCGCCTGCGGCTAACCTTCAGGCGGCGCGGACGCTGCTAAGCCAACTGGGTGCGCTGGAGAACAACGCGCTTACGGCGCGCGGGCGTCAGATGGCGCAGCTTGGCAACGACCCGCGTCTGGCCGCAATGCTGGTCGGCGCTGGCGATGCGGACGAACAGGCTACCGCCGCCCGTCTCGCCGCGCTGCTGGAAGAGCCGCCGCGCGGCAGGGAGAGCGATCTGCGCGGCGCCTTTGCCCGCAACCAGAGCAACTGGCAGGCGCGCGGCAACCAGCTGCTTAAGCGATTAAAATCGTCCGGCGGTAGAGGCGACATTTCTCTGGCCGCCGGGCTGCTGGCGCAGGCGTTTAGCGATCGCATCGCCCGCCGCCGCGGGCTGGATGGCCGTTATCAGCTCGCCAACGGCATGGGGGCGATGCTCGATCAGGACGATGCGCTCTCCCGCTACGAGTGGCTTATCGCGCCGCTGTTGTTGCAGGGCGGCAACACGCCGGACGCGCGTATTTTGCTGGCGCTGCCGTTCGACCTCGACGCGCTTATCGCTGACTATCCGCACCTGTTGCAGCAGAGCGATTCAGTCGAGTGGGACGAAGCCCAGGGAACGCTGAAGGCGTTTCGCCGCTGGCGGCTTGGGCAACTGGTGGTCAAGACGCAGCCGCTGTCGAAACCCTCAGAAGAAGAGCTACACCAGGCGATGCTTAACGGCATTCGCGAAAAAGGGCTTTCGGTGCTTAACTGGACGCCGGAAGCAGAACAGCTACGTTTGCGTCTGGCCTGCGCCGCCCGCTGGCTGCCGGAGCATCCATGGCCTGCGGTGGATGACGAGGCGCTGCTGGCCTCGCTTGAGAAATGGCTGCTGCCGGAGATGAACGGCGTGCATTCGCTGCGGGCGCTAAAAAACCTTAACCTTACGGTGGCGCTTAACCATCTGCTGGAGTGGTCATTACGTCAACGGCTGGATAGTGCATTGCCAACTCATTACACTGTGCCGACCGGAAGCCGTATAGCCATTCGTTATGACGCCGATAACCCGCCAGCGCTGGCGGTGCGGATGCAGGAGATGTTTGGCGAAGCCGCAACGCCGGTCATTGCACAGGGGCGGGTACCCCTGACGCTGGAGCTGCTTTCGCCTGCCCAGCGGCCGTTGCAGATAACCCGCGACCTGGCCGCCTTCTGGCGCGGCGCTTACCGGGAAGTGCAAAAAGAGATGAAGGGACGCTACCCGAAACACGTCTGGCCGGATGACCCGGCCAATGCGCAACCCACGCGCCGCACGAAGAAGTATTCGTAACGCAACGGGAGCGTTCGCCTTTTAATTTGAGAGCTTTCTTCTTTCGCGCGGGTGCGGAAGAAACAAGAATCAGGCCCTTGCGCCTGAATTATCTGCGGAGAAAAAGCATGGCGGGGAATGACCGCGAACCTATCGGACGCAAGGGCAGACCAGCGCGTCCGGTAAAAGAGAAAGTTAGCCGTCGTCGGCTCAGGGAAGAGGAGTATGACGATGAGTATGAAGATGAAGAACCCGCGCCGAGAACGGCGAAGGGCAGGGGCAACGGCGGCGGTGGCGGCAAAGGGCGCAAGCCTGCCAAAAAACGCCGCTGGCTCTGGTTTTTGCTAAAGCTGTTTTTGATCCTCGTGGTGGTGATGGTCGCCTACGGCGTCTATCTCGACCAGAAGATCCGCAGCCGCATCGACGGCAAAGTCTGGCAATTGCCGGCGGCTGTCTATGGCCGCATGGTCAACCTTGAGCCGGACTCGCTCTACAGCAAGCAGGAGATGATCAAGCTGCTGGAGGCCACGCAGTACCGTCAGGTGACGAAAATGACCCGTCCTGGCGAGTTTACCGTGCAGGCCAACAGCATTGAGATGATTCGTCGCCCGTTCGACTTCCCGGACAGCAAAGAAGGACAGGTGCGCGCGCGCCTGAGCTTCAGCGGCGATCGCCTTGAGTCTATCGAGAATATGGACAGCGGCCGTCAGTTCGGCTTCTTCCGTCTTGACCCGCGGCTTATCACCATGCTCTCTTCGCCGAACGGCGAGCAGCGCCTGTTTGTGCCGCGCACCGGCTTCCCGGACTTGCTGGTGGATACGCTTATCGCCACCGAGGACCGTCACTTCTATGAGCACGACGGCATCAGCGTCTACTCTATCGGTCGCGCCGTGCTGGCGAACCTGACGGCGGGCCGGGCGGTGCAGGGCGGCAGTACGCTGACCCAGCAGCTGGTGAAAAACCTCTTCCTGACCAACAAGCGCACCCTGTGGCGTAAAGCCAACGAGGCCTACATGGCGCTCATCATGGACGCGCGCTACAGCAAGGACCGCATTCTGGAGCTTTATCTGAACGAGGTTTACCTCGGCCAGAGCGGCGACGACCAGATCCGCGGCTTCCCGCTGGCGAGCCTTTACTATTTTGGCCGTCCGGTGGAAGAGCTGAGCCTTGACCAGCAGGCGCTGCTGGTGGGCATGGTGAAAGGGGCTTCGCTCTACAACCCATGGCGCAATCCGAAGCTTGCGCTGGAGCGCCGCAACCTGGTGCTGCGTCTGCTGCAGGAGCAGCAAGTAATAGACCAGGAGCTGTATGACATGCTAAGCGCGCGGCCGCTGGGCGTGCAGCCGCGCGGCGGGGTGATCTCACCGCAGCCCGCGTTTATGCAGATGGTGCGCCAGGAGCTGCAAAGCAAGCTGGGCGACAAGGTTAAAGATCTCTCCGGCGTGAAGATCTTTACTACCTTTGACTCGGTTGCGCAGGACGCCGCGGAAAAAGCGGTGACGGAAGGCATTCCGGCGCTGATTAAACAGCGCAAGCTGAAAGACCTGGAAACCGCGATGGTGGTCGTCGACAAGACGACCGGCGAAGTGCGCGCCATGGTCGGCGGCGCGAACCCGCAGTTTGCGGGCTACAACCGCGCCATGCAGGCGCGCCGCTCCATCGGCTCGCTGGCGAAACCGGCCACTTACCTGACCGCGTTAAGCCAGCCGAACCAGTATCGCCTGAATACCTGGATTGCCGACGCGCCGATTTCGCTGCGTCAGCCGAACGGCCAGGTCTGGTCGCCGCAGAACGATGACCATCGCTACAGCGGCCAGGTGATGCTGGTGGATGCGCTTGCCCGCTCTATGAACGTGCCGACGGTTAACCTTGGCATGGCGCTGGGGCTGCCAGCCGTTACCGAGACCTGGACGAAGCTTGGCGTGCCGAAAGAGCAGCTGCACCCGGTTCCGGCGATGCTGCTTGGCGCGCTTAACCTGACGCCGGTGGAAGTGGCGCAGGCGTTCCAGACCATCGCCAGCGGCGGTAACCGCGCTTCGCTCTCCGTGCTGCGTTCGGTGATCGCCGAAGATGGCTCGGTGCTGTTCCAGAGCTTCCCGCAGGCGGAGCAGGCCGTGCCGCCGCAGGCGGCCTATCTGACCCTCTACACGATGCAGCAAGTGGTGCAGCGCGGTACGGGCCGGGCCCTTGCCGCGAAGTTCCCGAAACTGCATCTGGCGGGGAAAACGGGGACCACCAACAACAATGTCGATACCTGGTTTGCCGGCATCGACGGGCGTGAAGTGGTAATAACCTGGGTGGGTCGCGATAACAACCAGCCGACTAAACTCTACGGGGCCAGCGGCGCGATGGCGATTTACCAGCGCTATCTGAGCAACCAGTCGCCGGTGCCGCTGGAGCTGACGCCGCCGGAAGATATCGTCGAGATGGGCGTGGATGATATGGGCTACTTCCAGTGCGGCGGCGGTTTCCGCACGCTGCCGGTGTGGACCACCAACCCGGATGCGCTTTGCCAGCAGAGCGCGCCGCCGCCGGCGGAAAACCCGTTTGAGCAGTCTGCTCCGGCGCAGCCGCAGCAGCAGCCTCAGCAACAGCAGGCGCCGCAGCAGCAGGAGAAGAGCGACGGCGTAGCGGGCTGGATTAAGGATATGTTCGGCAGTAATTAACGGTTCGCGCCTCGCTTCGCGATGAACGCAACGGTAACGCGGCGTAATGGGGAAACCTGTTACGCCGCGTTTTTTTATCTTCTCTATTACCACCCGGTAACCGCTGTTTAGCGACCTCGTAACTCCCTGCTATTACGCTGGTTAATTACGCTGCCTTTAGCCATCTCTGGGCCGTCTGACGCTTGCCATATAAACGGCGTTTCGCATATTATCTTGCGTTCATAATAATAATTCTCGTTTACGTTATCGTTCGTTACTTTCACTCAGAGAAAATAAAATGGCGCGTTCCAACACCTTTCAGCCTACTCATACCCGGCTGCGCAAGCTTGCCGTGCTGATTGCCGCGGCAACCGGCAGCATCGCCGTTACCGCTACCGCCGCCGAGACGGCGAAAAAAGAAGATACCATTACCGTTAGCGCCGCCGCGCCGCAGGAAAGCGCCTGGGGTCCGGCGCCGACCATCGCCGCCAAACGCACGGCGACTGCCACCAAAACCGACACGCCGATTGAAAAGACGCCGCAGTCTATCTCGGTGGTAACCAGTGAAGAGATGGACATTCGCCAGCCCGCGTCGGTGAAAGAGGCGCTGGGTTACACGCCGGGTGTTAACGTTTCTACCCGTGGCGCTTCGAATACCTACGACTTTTTGATCATTCGCGGGTTCTCCGCAGAAGGGCAGAGCCAGAACAACTATCTTGATGGCCTGAAGCTTCAGGGCAACTTCTATAACGACGCCGTTATCGACCCTTATTTCCTTGAGCGGGTAGAGCTGCTGCGTGGGCCAACGTCTGTGTTGTACGGCAAAAGCAACCCTGGCGGGCTGGTGAATATGGTCAGCAAGCGTCCGACAACCGAGCCGCTGCACGAAATTCAGTTCCAGGTCGGTACGGATAACCTTTACCAGACCGGCTTCGACTTCAGCGATTCGCTGGATGACAACGGTGAGTTCTCTTATCGTCTGACCGGTCTTGCGCGTTCCGCAGACGCGCAGCAGGAAAGGGCTGAGGAGCAGCGCTACACCATCGCGCCGTCGTTCTCCTGGCGCCCGGACGATAAAACCAATTTTACTTTCCTCTCCTATTTCCAGAACGAGCCGGATACGGGGTATTACGGCTGGCTGCCAAAAGAGGGGACAGTCGATCCGCTGCCGAACGGTGAGCGTTTATCCACGGACTTTAATGAAGGCGCGCAAAACAATACCTATTCCCGTAACCAGAAAATGGTGGGTTACAGTTTTGACCATGCTTTTGATGATACTTTCACGGTACGTCAGAATTTGCGCTTCGCAGAGAATAAAACGTCTCAGAACAGCGTCTATGGCTATGGCATGTGTTCTGATCCGATTAATTCAGCCAATGCGGCGTGTACAGGCATTCCAGCCTCTGAAAGAGGGCACTACCTGACGCGGCAGTACGTTGCGGATAATGAAAAACTGCAAAACTTCTCCGTGGATACGCAATTGCAAAGCACGTTCGCCACTGGCGACGTTGATCATGTTTTGCTGACCGGCGTGGATTTTATGCGCATGCGTAATGATATCGACTCCTGGTTTGGCTATGCAGGCTCTGTCGCTGCTCTGGATGTCTATAACCCGAGCTATGATAATTTTGATTTTGGATCAAGAGAGCCCGTTGTTTCAGGGGCCTATAGCATTGTAAACACGCAAAAACAGACCGGTATTTATGCGCAGGATCAGGCGCAGTGGAATAACTGGGTGCTAACGCTGGGCGGCCGCTACGACTGGGCTGAACAAAAATCTCTGAACCGCTCAACGGGTACGGAAGATAGCCGTAACGATAACCAGTTTACCTGGCGCGGCGGTATTAACTACCTGTTCGATAACGGCGTATCGCCTTACTTCAGCTATAGCGAGTCGTTTGAGCCTGCCTCAACAACAGGTGCGGGCGGAGATATTTTTGCGCCTTCGAAAGGTAAACAGTACGAAGCTGGCGTGAAATATGTTCCGAAAGATATGCCGGTTGTGGTTACCGGTGCGGTCTACCAGCTGACGAAAACCAATAACCTGATGGGCGATCCGGCGGGTTCTTTCTTCTCTGTTCAGGGCGGCGAAATCCGTTCTCGCGGCGTAGAGCTGGAAGCGAAAGCGGCGGTAAACGCCAATATCAACGTACTGGCTTCTTATACCTATACCGACGCTGAATACACCACCGACACCAACTACAAAGGCAATACACCGGTGCAGGTGCCGAAGCATATGGCTTCCCTGTGGGGCGATTACACCTTTAACGACGGCCCGCTCTCCGGCCTGACTCTCGGCACCGGCGGCCGCTTTATCGGCTCCAGCTATGGCGACCCGGCGAACACCTTTAAAGTTGGTAGTGCCGCAGTCATGGATGCTGTGGTGAAATACGACCTCGCGCGCTTCGGCCTTGCTGGCTCAAGCGTTGCGGTGAACGTGAATAACCTGCTCGACCGCGAATATGTCGCCAGCTGCTTCCAGACTTACGGCTGCTTCTGGGGCGCGGAGCGTCAGGTCACCGCTACCGCGACATTCCGCTTCTGATCCGTTTTCGGGCACGGTTCGCCGTGCCCTTTTACAAGTTGGCTACTATGCAGGATAAACAGACGTATCCCGACACCACCTTTTCCCTCAAGCAAGTCGCTTTTCGTGTGCCAGGCCGCACGCTGCTTCACCCGCTCTCCCTGACGTTTCCCGCTGGCAAGGTTACTGGCTTAATCGGCCATAACGGTTCCGGCAAATCCACGCTGTTAAAAATGCTTGGCCGTCATCAGCCGCCTTCTGAAGGGGAGATTTCACTGGGCGGCCAGCCGCTTGAAAACTGGGGCAGCAAAGCGTTTGCCCGCGAGGTGGCTTATCTGCCGCAGCAACTGCCCGCCGCAGAAGGGATGACCGTGCGCGAGCTGGTGGCGATTGGCCGCTATCCGTGGCACGGCGCGCTTGGGCGCTTCGGCGTGAAAGATCGCGAACTGGTGGAGGAGGCGATAACGCTGGTGGGCCTGAAGCCGCTGGCGCACCGGCTGGTGGATAGTCTTTCCGGCGGCGAGCGGCAGCGGGCATGGATAGCGATGCTGGTGGCGCAAAACAGCCGCTGTCTCCTGCTTGACGAACCGACCTCGGCGCTCGATATCGCCCACCAGGTGGAGGTGCTGGCGCTCATCCATCGCTTAAGCCAGCAGCGCGGGCTCACGGTGATCGCCGTGCTGCATGATATCAACATGGCGGCGCGCTACTGCGACCACTTAGTGGCGCTGCGCGGCGGCGAAATGATTGCCGAAGGCTGCCCCGACGCGCTGATGACCAGCGAAAACCTGGCGCAGATCTACGGTATTCCGATGGGCATTCTGCCCCATCCGGCGGGCCTTGCGCCGGTGAGCTTCGTTTACTGATGCGCGATTTCACTTTCTCTTTCAGCCGCCGCCGGTTGCTGACGGCGATGGCGCTTTCGCCGCTGCTCTGGCAGATGCAAAAAGCCCGGGCGGCGGAACCGGTTACCGAACGCGTCGTGGCGCTGGAGTGGCTGCCTGTGGAACAGCTGCTGGCGCTGGGCGTTACGCCTTACGCCGTCGCGGATATTCCGAACTACAACCTGTGGGTTAACGACCCGAAACTGCCCGCTTCCGTTATTGATGTCGGCCTGCGCACCGAACCGAATATGGAACTGCTGACCGCCATTAAACCCACGCTGCTTATCTGGTCGTCAGGCTATGGTCCTTCGCAGGAGCAGCTGTCGCGCATCGCGCCGGGCCTTGGCATCGCCTTTACCGACGGCAAAGCGCCGCTGGAGATGGCGCGCAAATCGCTGATGCAGCTGGCAAGCCGTATCGACCGCGAGCAGGCGGCCCGCGATCATCTGGCGCAGTTTGATAACTTTCTCCAGCAGATGAAGCCGCGTTTCGCCGCGCGAGGCGAAAGGCCGGTGGTGCTGATGACGCTGATAGACGCCCGCCACGTGCTGCTGATTGGGCAAAACAGCCTGTTCCAGCAGGCGATGGACGTGCTGGGCGTGCGCAACGGCTGGACGGGCGAGACCAATTTCTGGGGCAGCGCGATCGTAGGGATTGAGCAGCTTGCCGCTATCAAGGATGCCGATGTGCTTTGCTTCGAACACGGTGATGACCCATTGATGGGGCAGATAGCCGCCACGCCGTTGTGGCAGGCGATGCCCTTTATCCGCAACCAACGTTTTCAGCGGGTGCCGGCGGTCTGGTTTTATGGCGCGACGCTCTCCACCATGCGCTTTTGCCGCGTGCTGGATAACGCGCTGGGAGGCCGGGCATGAGAACGCGCCACGCGCTTTTCCCGACGCTTTTGCTCGCCGCGCTCTTTATCGCCGCGCTTGCGCTGACGTGGTTCAACCTTAACGCGCAACTGCCGCGCGGTGAATGGCGCCAGGCGCTCTGGCAGCCGGATGTTAACGTCATCAACCAGATGCTGTTCCACTACAGCGCGCTGCCGCGCCTGGCGGTTTCGCTACTGGTGGGGGCAGGGCTGGGGCTTGTGGGCGTGCTGTTCCAGCAAGTGCTGCGCAATCCGCTGGCGGAGCCGACGACGCTTGGCGTCGCCACCGGGGCACAGCTTGGCATTACTGTCGTTACGCTCTGGTCGCTGCCGGGCGGCGTTTTCACGATGCAATTCGCCGCGCTGACAGGCGCCTGTCTCGTTGGCCTGCTGGTGTTCGGTGTAGCGTGGGGCAAACGCCTTTCGCCGGTCACGCTCATTCTTGCGGGCCTGGTTGTCAGCCTGTACTGCGGCGCGGTAAATCAGCTGCTGGTGATTTTTCATCACGAGCAGTTGCAGAGCATGTTCCTCTGGAGCAGCGGCGCGCTTAACCAGACCGACTGGAGCATCGTTAATCGCCTGTGGCCGCAGCTGCTGGGCGGCGTGATGCTGACGCTGTTGCTGCTGCGTCCGTTAACCCTGATGGGTCTTGATGACGGCGTGGCGCGCAACCTGGGGCTTGCGCTTTCGCTGGCGAGGCTGGCGGCGCTGACGCTTGCAATAGTCATCAGCGCCTTGCTGGTGAACGCGGTGGGGATTATCGGCTTTATTGGTCTTTTCGCGCCCTTGCTTGCCAAAATGTTAGGCGCGAGACGGCTGCTTGCGCGCCTGCTGCTGGCGCCGCTTATCGGTGCGCTGATCCTGTGGATTTCCGATCAGTTCATCGTCTGGCTGACCCGCGTCTGGATGGAGATCTCCACCGGCATGGTGACGGCATTGATTGGCGCGCCGCTGCTGCTTTGGCTGCTGCCGCGTCTTCGCACCATGAGCGCGCCGGACATGAGCGCAGGCGACAGCGTGCCCGCTGAGCGCCAGCATCTTCTGCGCTGGGCGATAGCGGGTCTGGTGGTACTGCTTGCGATGCTGGCGGCGGCGCTTTGTCTGGGACGCGACGCGCAGGGCTGGCAGTGGGCGAGCGGTTCGTTGCTCAATGAGATGATGCCGTGGCGCTGGCCGCGGGTGCTGGCGGCGCTCAGCGCCGGCGCCATGCTGGCGGTGGCGGGCTGTATTATTCAGCGTTTGACCGGCAACCCGATGGCCAGTCCCGAAGTGCTCGGTATCAGCGCGGGCGCCGCCTTCGGCGTGGTGCTGATGCTCTTTTTCGTGCCCGTGGACGCTTTTGCCTGGCTGCTGCCCGCCGGTAGCCTGGGGGCGGCAGGCACGCTGCTCGTTATCCTTATCGCCGCCGGGCGCGGAGGCTTCTCGCCGCACCGCATGCTGCTGGCGGGGATGGCGCTGAGTACCGCCTTCACCATGATGCTGGTGATGCTGCAGGCAAGCGGCGACCCGCGTATGGCGCAGGTTATCACCTGGCTTTCTGGCTCGACCTACAGCGTGACCCCGCAGCATGCGCTGCGCACGCTTGGCGTAATGGCGGTATTGCTGGCGGTGACGCCGTTCTGCCGCCGCTGGTTGACTATCCTGCCGCTTGGCGGCGATACCGCCCGCGCGGTCGGCATGGCGCTGACGCCTGCCCGCATTGCGCTGCTGCTGCTCGCCGCCGCGCTGACCGCCGCGGCCACGCTGACTATCGGGCCGCTCAGCTTTGTCGGCCTGATGGCACCGCATATCACCCGGCTGATGGGCTTTCGCCGGGCGCTGCCGCAGTTGGTTATCTCGGCGCTGCTGGGCGGCATGCTGATGCTCTTCGCCGACTGGTGCGGGCGTATGGTTATCTTCCCTTATCAGATCCCGGCGGGGCTGCTGGCGACCTTTATCGGCGCGCCTTACTTTGTTTATCTGTTGAGAAAGCAGAGCCGGTAAGCGCGGGCGTGAAGGCAAATAAAAAGGCGGGGAAGTCCCCGCCTTTTTTTATCGCGAGACAAATTACAGCTTCGCAAACACGCGACGGGCGGCGTCGACAGTGTTGTTGATATCTTCTTCGCTGTGGGCAACGGACATAAAGCCCGCTTCAAACGCGGAGGGCGCGAAGTAGACGCCTTCCTCCAGCATCAGATGGAAGAAGCGCTTGAAGCGCTCCACGTCGCAGGCGACCACATCTTTATAGCAGGTTACGCTGTCGGCCGCGGTGAAGAAGAGGCCGAACATGCCGCCGACGTGGTTAACCACCAGCGGAATGCCCGCCTCTTTCGCCGCTTTGCGCAGCCCTTCGGCCAGGCGGGTGGTGAGATCGTCCAGCGTTTCATGCACGCCAGGCTGCGCCACTTCGCTAAGACAAGCGTAGCCCGCCGCCATCGCAATCGGGTTGCCGGAGAGGGTGCCCGCCTGGTAAACCGGCCCGGTCGGCGCCAGCGCTTCCATGATTTCACGGCGGCCGCCAAATGCCCCCACCGGCATGCCGCCGCCGATGATTTTGCCAAGGCAGGTGAGATCCGGCTCAACGTTGTAGTAGGCCTGAGCGCCCGCCAGCGCCACGCGGAAACCGGTCATTACTTCATCAATAATCAGCAGCGCGCCAAATTCATCGCACAGCGCGCGCAGGCCCGGCAGGAAATCGGGCTGCGGCGGGATGCAGTTCATGTTGCCCGCGACCGGCTCGACGATGATGCAGGCGATGTCTTGCGGATAGAGCTCGAATGCCTCGCGCACAGAGGCGAGATCGTTATAGGTGCAGGTCAGGGTGTGCTTCGCGAAATCCGCCGGCACGCCCGGCGAATTAGGCTGACCGAGTGTGAGCGCGCCGGAGCCGGCTTTTACCAGCAGGTGGTCGGCGTGGCCGTGGTAGCAGCCTTCAAATTTGATTATTTTGTCGCGGCGGGTATAGCCGCGCGCAAGGCGGATGGCGCTCATCGTCGCCTCGGTGCCGGAGTTCACCATGCGCACCATGTCCATTGTCGGCACCAGTTCGGTGACGAGCTGCGCCATTTTCACTTCCATTTCCGTCGGCGCGCCAAAGCTCAGGCCGCGCTGCGCCGCTTCAATGACCGCGTTGCGGATGGCGGGGTGGTTATGGCCCAACACCATCGGACCCCAGGAGCCCACGTAATCGATATAGGCTTTACCGTCGGCGTCATACAGATAAGCCCCGTCCGCACGCTCGATAAACAGCGGGACGCCGCCCACGCCGGTAAAGGCGCGCACCGGCGAGTTAACGCCGCCGGGGATAAGTTCGCGGGCGGCGGCGTAGAGGTTTTCAGACTTACTCATGAATCGGCTCCTGATTCGGGAAAAAGGGTAACGGGCTATTCTAAGGCATCCGATAAAGGTTATGAAAGTTTTGCCCGATTGAAGTGCTCGAATAGCAGGGGATTTTTCATGCGACGCGGCGACGGACGGCGGGTAAAATAGCGCTCCATTCTGTTTTACCCACAAATGATGACGGCATGAAACCACACGCTTCCCCTTTCAGAGCACAACAGCGGCTCCGCTTACGCCGCATGATGATGATTCGCCACCTGATCCGCCGCGATAAAACGCCGCTGGCCATTTTGCTGATGGCGGCCGTAGTGGGTACGCTTGCGGGGCTGGCGGGTGTGGCGTTTGAACGGGCCGTCGGCTGGGTGCAGCAAAACCGCATCGGCATGCTGGCGCAGGTCGCCGACCGCGCCTGGCTGGTCTGGCCGCTGGCGTTTATCGCCTCCGCGCTGCTGGCGATGGTGGGGTACTGGCTGGTGCGCCGCTTCGCGCCGGAGGCGGGCGGCTCCGGCATTCCTGAAATTGAAGGGGCGCTGGAAGAGCTGCGCCCGGTGCGCTGGTGGCGGGTATTGCCGGTGAAGTTTATCGGCGGCATGGGGACGCTCGGCGCGGGCATGGTGCTGGGCCGCGAGGGGCCGACGGTGCAGATTGGCGGCAATATCGGCCGCATGGTGCTGGACCTGTTTCGCCAGCGCGGCGCGGAGGCGCGCCATACGCTGCTTGCCACCGGCGCGGCGGCGGGGCTTTCGGCCGCTTTCAACGCGCCACTGGCAGGCATCCTGTTTATCATTGAGGAGATGCGCCCGCAGTTTCGCTACAACCTTATCTCCATCAAGGCGGTCTTTACCGGCGTCATTATGTCGAGCATCGTTTTTCGCCTCTTTAATGGCGAAGGCGCAGTGATTGAAGTCGGCAGGCTGACTAACGCGCCGGTCAATACACTCTGGCTCTACCTGATGCTCGGCATTATTTTTGGCGCGGTAGGCCCGCTTTTCAACCATCTGATTTTTCGCGCCCAGGATATGTTTCAACGTATTCACGGCGGCAATATAACGAAGTGGGTGCTGGTGGGCGGCGCGCTTGGCGGCTTGTGCGGCGTGCTGGCGCTGATTGAGCCTGCGGCGGCGGGCGGCGGCTTTAACCTTATCCCCATCGCCGCGGCGGGTAACTTTAGCGTGGGCATGCTGCTGTTTATCTTTATCGCCCGGGTGATAACCACGCTGCTCTGTTTCTCTTCCGGCGCGCCAGGCGGGATTTTCGCCCCGATGCTGGCGCTCGGCACGCTGCTTGGCACCGCGTTCGGCATGGCCTGCGCGGCCTGGTTCCCGGCGTATCATCTGGAGGCGGGGACGTTCGCCATCGCCGGCATGGGCGCGTTGTTCGCCGCCTCCGTGCGGGCGCCGCTGACCGGCATCGTGCTGGTGTTGGAGATGACCGATAATTACCAGCTCATTCTGCCAATGATCATTACCTGCCTTGGCGCTACGCTGCTGGCGCAGTTTCTTGGCGGCAAGCCGCTCTATTCCTCTATTCTTGCCCGTACGCTGGCAAAACAGCAGGCGGAACAGCAGGCGCAGGCCGGGCAGAATACTTGAACGATTTACCAGGGTAATAGATAATGGCCTTAAAGATCGGGTTATTCTTTGCCCGATTGCGGTCTTCGTTGGGAGCATAAAATGAGTGATGACATAGCGCTGCCTCTGCAATTTACCGATGCAGCAGCCAATAAAGTAAAAAGCCTGATCGCGGATGAAGAGAATCCGAACCTTAAACTGCGCGTCTACATCACCGGTGGCGGTTGCAGCGGCTTCCAGTATGGTTTTACCTTTGATGACCAGATCAACGACGGCGACATGACCATCGAAAAACAGGGCGTCGCGCTGGTGGTTGACCCAATGAGCCTGCAGTATCTGGTGGGCGGCTCGGTGGATTACACCGAAGGGCTGGAAGGTTCTCGTTTCGTGGTGAGCAACCCGAACGCCACCAGCACCTGCGGCTGTGGCTCTTCCTTCAGCATCTAATCCCGCCGGGTAAGCCGGAGAAAAAAAGCCGTGTTGTGAAACACGGCTTTTTTGTTTATGCGTGGTCGTCGAGCGCGAAGGTGGGCAGCTTCAGGTGCCAGCGAATAGCGGCAAGCCGGATGGCAAGCGTCACCGCCATGCCTGTCATACTGGCCTGCTCAAGCGGCACGCTGAAGGTGTAAAACGCGGTGGCGTGGACGATGCCGCCCGCAATACAGGCGGTGGCGTAAATTTCGGTTCGCAGGATCATAGGAATTTCGCGAGCCAACACATCGCGAATAATACCGCCGCCCACGCCCGTCACCACGCCCATGCAGATGGCTACCAGCGGACCGGTGCCTGCCAGAAACGCCTTGTTCACGCCGATGCCGACAAACACCGCCAGGCCTACGGCGTCCAGCACCGGCAGAATCCACTTCGGCAAGCGCCGCGGCTGGCGCACCAGCGCAATGGTCAGCAGGCAGGTCACCATCGCCACCACCAGATCGGTGGGATCTTTGACCCAGAACACCGGGCCGTGATCGAGCGCCATATCGCGGATCGTGCCGCCGCCCACCGCCGTCACCACACCCAGTACCAGAACGCCGAACGGATCCATCCGCAGCTTTCCGGCCAGCAAAACGCCAGAGATGGCAAACACGGCTGTGCCTATGATATCCAGCCAATAAACCAGCATTTCCTTTCCTCGACTCGTTATTTCGTAGCTGCCAGTGCCTGGCAGAGCTGTTTCGCGGCGAGGATAATACGCGGCCCGGCGCGCTCAAACCAGTCGTCTTTTACGGTAATAACCGGAACTTTTAGCTGCTCATGCCAGAACTGCGTTATCTGTGGAATTTCCTTTTCATCGCCCGCAGTAATGATGGCTTCCGGCTGGCGCATCAACACCTGCTCGCGGCTTACCTGCGGCCAGGGCGCGGGGCTGTCGGCGAAGATATTCTCGCCGCCGCAGACCTCGACAAGCTGATTCTGAATGGAGCTTTTATTGGTCGTGAAAAGCGGCTGGCCGCCAAATTGCAGAAAGACCCGCTTTTTCGCTTTCCCGGCGTAGTGCTTTTTCAGGGCCGTAAATTCCTCAAGTAGCGAGGTTGCCGCCGCTTGCGCCTTTTCAGGTGCAGGGCTGAAGGCCGCGAGCTGGCGAAGCGCCGCCGCGACCTGCTCCACGCTTGCCGGATCAAGCCACATTACCTGAATGCCAAGCGATTTGAGTTGATTGACCTGGCGTTCGGCGTTGCCGCCGCGCCAGGCGAGCACCAGATCGGGTTTAAGCGCCACGATGCGCTCAAGGTTCATACCCTGCCAGTTCGCCACCTGCTCCAGATTTTTCGCCGCTTCGGGATAGTCAGAATAAGCGCTGGCGGCAACGGGCGTAATGCCGGCGGCGAAAGCGAGCTCGGTATTGGCAGGGGAGAGCGAAATGACGCGCGGCGCGGCTATCAGCCACGCCGGGAAGAGAAGAAGCAGGGCGGCGAGCGCCCTGTTAAGCGGCCGCTTAGCCACGGTTTACGGCGGCGAGCAGCGTTTCTACCATCAGGCTGGACTGCTTTGCCGCGACAGCGAGGAACTCCTCGAAGCTCAGGTGCGACTGCTGGTCCGCTACGTCGGAAATGGCGCGCACCACCACGAATGGCACGCCGAAGTTATGGCAGACGTGGCCAATAGCCGTCGCTTCCATTTCCACAGCGATCGCTTGCGGAAAACGGGTGCGGATGCGGGTAAGCGCGTCGGCGCCGTTGATAAAGGCGTCGCCGCTCACCACCAGGCCGCGCACCGCATGCAGGTTGAGCTCGCCGATGCAGGCTTCAGCGGCGGCGATAAGCGCTTCATCCGCTTTAAAGGCGGCCGGGCAACCCGCCATCTGGCCATATTCGTAGCCGAAGGCGGTCACGTCAGCGTCGTGATAGCGAACTTCGTCGGAAACCACGATATCGCCTACTTTGAGCGTAGGCGCAAGGCCGCCCGCCGAGCCGGTGTTAATGATGAGATCAGGCTTGCAGTGTTCAAGAAGCAGCGTCGCGCCCATCGCGGCGGAGACTTTACCGATGCCCGACTTGAGCAGCGCCACCTCGACGCCGTTAAGCGTGCCGGTATAGATCTCGCAGCCCGCCAGTTTCAGCGTCTGACGATGTTCAATTTTGTCGCGCAGCAGCGTAACTTCTTCTTCCATTGCACCAATAATGCCTGCTTTCATAGAGATACTCGCTAAATGATGGATTAACGGGGATAGTCTATCATGGCAGACAACAAGGATTTAATTCGCGTAAGCGCGCGAACCGGGAGAGCCTATGGCTGAGATCGATTTTCGCAACAAAATAAACTGGCGTCGCCGGTATCGCTCGCCGCAGGGAGCGAAAAGTGAACATGAGATCCTGCGCATTTTTGAAAGCGACCGGGGACGCGTTATCAATTCGCCAGCCATTCGCCGCCTGCAGCAAAAAACGCAGGTCTTTCCGCTGGAGCGCAACGCCGCAGTACGCACGCGGCTCACCCATTCGCTGGAAGTGCAACAGGTCGGGCGTTATATCGCCAAAGAGGTATTAAGCCGGCTGAAAGAGCAGGGCAAGCTTGAACAATACGGGCTGGCGGAGCTAACCGGGCCGTTTGAAAGCATTGTCGAGATGGCCTGCCTGATGCATGACATCGGCAACCCGCCGTTCGGCCATTTTGGCGAAGCGGCGATCAACGACTGGTTCAGCCAGCGTCTTTTTCCTGTCGACGCCGCCAGCCAGCCGCTGAGCCACGACCGCTGCGCCGTCGCGGTGCTAAAGCTGCAGGAAGGCGAAGAAGAACTCAACGCGCTGCGTCGCAAAATACGCCAGGATTTGTGCCATTTTGAAGGCAACGCGCAGGGCATTCGCCTTGTCCATACTTTGCTGCGCATGAACCTGACCTGGGCGCAGGTGGGCTGCATTTTAAAATATACGCGCCCGGCGTGGCATGCTGGCCCGGTGCCGAAAAGCCACAGCTATTTGATGAAAAAGCCCGGTTTTTACCTGGCGGAAGAGGGCTATATTTCCCGCCTACGTAAAGAGCTTTCGCTTGGCGAATATAGCCGTTTTCCGCTGACCTGGATTATGGAAGCGGCGGATGACATCTCTTATTGCGTGGCCGACCTTGAAGACGCGGTAGAGAAACGCATATTTACCGTCGAGCAGCTTTATCAGCATCTTTATGAATCCTGGGGCGAGCACGAGCCTGAAGATCTTTTCGCGCAGGTAGTGGAAAACGCTTATGAAAAAGCGAAGACCAATCCGCTTCGGCGCATTGCCGAAGACCAGTTCTTTATGTATTTGCGCGTCAATACGCTAAATAAGCTGGTGCCCTATGCCGCGCAGCGGTTTATTGAAAACCTGCCTGCTGTTTTTGACGGCTCGTTTAACCAGGCGTTGCTTGAGGATGAGAGCCCGTCAAGCCGCCTGCTTGAGCTCTATAAGCGCGTGGCGGTGCGTCGCGTATTTAATCACCCCGACGTTGAACAGCTAGAATTACAAGGTTACCGGGTGATAAGCGGCCTGCTGGATATTTACCAGCCGCTGTTAAAACTGCCGCTGACGGATTTCCGCGAGCTGGTGGAAACCGAAGGCGTGCGACGTTTACCGATTGAGACGCGCTTATTTCACAAGCTTTCTGGTCGTCACCGGCTGGCTTATATTGAAGCGGTGAATAATCTGCATCCCGAGGCGGCGGATTATCCCCTGTGGGAATATTATTATCGCTGCCGTTTGATTCAGGATTATATCAGCGGCATGACCGATTTATATGCATGGGATGAATATCGACGCCTGATGGCGGTGGAATAAATAGCGCGAGTTTTGTAAAGACGCTCAATAAATTTTTACTTATTCAGAAACTTAACGCTGGAACTTCGCGCTATAAAGTCACTCTTACTGTCACGTACACAGCAGGTAATTGACGTAACTTTTAGCTGAGATTGAAAAGATGAAAAAAACCACGTTAGCAATGAGTGCGCTGGCTCTGAGTCTGGGTTTGGCGCTGGGGCCGGTGTCCGCTTTCGCCGCTGAGACTGCATCTTCTTCCGCCACCTCGCAACAGATGCCGAGCCTGGCGCCGATGCTGGAGAAAGTGATGCCATCAGTGGTGAGCATTAACGTTGAAGGGAGCACGACGGTGAATACGCCGCGTCTGCCGCGTAATTTCCAGCAATTCTTTGGCGATAACTCGCCGTTCTGCCAGGAAGGTTCGCCTTTCCAGAGTTCGCCTTTCTGTCAGGGTGGCGGTGAAGGCGGCGACGGCGGCCAGCAGCAGAAATTTATGGCGCTGGGTTCCGGGGTCATTATTGATGCCGCGAAAGGCTATGTGGTGACTAACAACCACGTGGTGGATAACGCAACCTCAATTAAAGTGCAGCTGAGCGACGGGCGTAAGCTCGACGCCAAAATGGTAGGTAAAGATCCGCGATCGGATATCGCGCTGATTCAGATTCAGGATCCGAAAAACCTGACGGCGATTCAAATCGCCGACTCCGATCAGCTGCGCGTGGGCGATTACACCGTCGCTATCGGCAACCCGTTTGGCCTTGGTGAAACCGTGACCTCCGGTATCGTTTCGGCGCTGGGCCGCAGCGGCCTGAATGCGGAAAACTACGAAAACTTTATCCAGACCGACGCCGCTATTAACCGCGGCAACTCCGGCGGCGCGTTGGTGAACCTGAACGGCGAGCTGATAGGCATTAACACCGCTATTCTGGCGCCGGACGGCGGCAACATCGGCATCGGCTTCGCCATTCCGAGCAACATGGTGAAAAACCTGACTGCGCAGATGGTGCAGTATGGTCAGGTGCGCCGTGGCGAGCTGGGTATTCTTGGCACCGAGCTGAACTCTGAGCTGGCGAAAGCGATGAAAGTCGACGCCCAGCGTGGCGCGTTTGTAAGCCAGGTGATGCCGAACTCCTCCGCCGCGAAAGCGGGTGTGAAGGCGGGCGATGTGATCACCTCCCTGAACGGCAAGCCTATCAACAGCTTCGCGGCGCTGCGCGCCCAGGTGGGCTCTATGCCGGTCGGCAGCAAGCTGACGCTCGGCCTGCTGCGCGAAGGCAAGGAAGTCAACGTTAACCTGGAGCTGCAGCAGAGCAGCCAGACTCAGGTTGAGTCTTCCACCGTCTTCAACGGCATTGAAGGCGCGGAGATGAGCAACCGTACGGGCAAAGACCAGGGCGTTATTGTCAACAGCGTGAAGGCGAACTCCCAGGCGGCGCGCATCGGGCTTAAGAAAGGCGACATTATCGTCGGGGCGAACCAGCAACCGGTAAATAACATCGCCGAGCTGCGTAAAATTCTCGACAGCAAGCCGTCAGTGCTGGCGCTGAATATTCAGCGCGGCGACAGCTCTATCTACCTGTTGATGCAGTAAAAGGCATTGCGCTAAAAAGGCCGCCCCGAGCGGCCTTTTTTATGACGCCGCTTTTCTCATACGGATGATGAGCAAGTGTAGGCACACGTTGGGATAGCTGGGATGCGGTAAAACAAAAGGGGCTGGCAAGCCAGCCCTGAAGGCGTTACTTGTTGCGGGTAAGTTTTTCGAGATCGGATTCGATTTCGCTGATCTTGTTGGCGACCACGCTTTCCAGATGGCGCAGGTCATCCAGAATTTTTCGCTTAAGATCCACTTCGCTGCGATCGCGCTGGCAGATCTGATCGAGTTCATCAATCACGTAACGCAGGTTCGGGCTTATCTCCTGCACTTCTTTGAACCCTTGCCCAACGCCGTCGGCGACAACCGTTTTGCGCTGGCGGGGATATTTAAACTTCACGCTCTTGGCGAAAAATTCGCCTTTATCCTTCTGAAAGTAGATTTTCAGAATATCGTTGTTCGCTTCCTGGCGAAGACTGTAACGGTCGATTTCATCAGGATTGGTTATGCCAAGACTCTTCAGATTATCGTACATAAGCGGGCCCCCTGGGGAATCATTAACCTATAGATAATTCACGAAAATATCCTTTTACGCCACCATCAGAGAGCAAAAAGGCGGGCCAGGCCCGCCTTTTTTACTGCTGTTAGTCGATAGTGCGCAGCAATTCGTTGATGCCAACCTTACTGCGGGTTTTCGCATCCACTTTTTTCACGATAACGGCGCAGTAGAGGCTGTAAGAACCATCTTTCGACGGCAGGTTGCCGGACACGACAACAGAGCCCGCCGGCACGCGGCCGTAGTGGACTTCGCCCGTTTCACGGTCATAGATTTTGGTGCTCTGGCCGATGTACACGCCCATAGAAATCACAGCGCCTTCTTCGACGATAACGCCTTCCACAATTTCAGAACGCGCGCCGATGAAGCAGTTATCTTCAATGATGGTCGGGTTCGCCTGCAGCGGCTCCAGCACGCCGCCGATGCCCACGCCGCCGGAGAGGTGCACGTTTTTACCAATCTGCGCGCAGGAGCCTACGGTCGCCCAGGTGTCTACCATGGTGCCTTCATCAACGAACGCGCCAATGTTCACATAAGAAGGCATCAGCACGGTGTTGCGGGCGATAAACGCGCCCTGGCGAACGGCGGCCGGCGGGACTACGCGAAAACCTTCTTTCTGGAAACGCGCTTCGTCGTAATTGGCGAACTTCATCGGCACTTTATCGAAGTAACGGCTTTCCGCGCCTTCGATAACCTGGTTGTCGTTAATGCGGAAGGAGAGCAGAACCGCTTTCTTCAACCACTGGTGGGTGACCCACTGGCCGTCGATTTTCTCTGCCACGCGCAGTTCGCCGCTGTCCAGCAGGGCGATAACCTGGTTCACCGCTTCACGGGTAACGGTATCCACGTTAGCCGGGGTGATCTCTGCGCGACGTTCAAAGGCGGTTTCAATAACATTTTGTAGCTGATGCATTATTTGCTCTTTCCTGATGGTTCACTTAACGATGTAAAAAAGGGTTTACCCTTTATCGTTTGGATTGAGGGCTGCTGTCAACCGTTGTTGCACCTCTTGTTGCAGCACATTATTAAGGGCGCGCCGGTCAGCTGTCGCGATTATAAATAAATCTTCTACTCGCTCCCCAATGGTGGTGATTCTTGCGCCATGCAGCGAAATGCTGAGGTCGGCGAACACCTGGCCGACACGCGCCAGAAGCCCTGGCTGGTCGAGTGCGATAAGCTCAAGGAATGAGCGTCGCTCCGTGTGCGTCGGCAGGAAATTCACTTCGGTTTCCACCGTAAAGTGGCGCAATTTGGCTGGCTGGCGACGCGGTTGCGGCGGTTGCCAGGTTCGCTGGGTAATGGCCTGCTCAAGCCCATGACGGATAGCTTCATGGCGGTCGGCGGAAAGCGGGCTGCCGTCGGGCTCCAGCACGATAAAGGTATCCATCGCCATGCCGTCGCGGGTGGTGAAGATTTGCGCGTCATGAACGCTTAAGTTGCGGCGATCCAGTTCGGCGCACACGGCGGCGAAAAGATAAGGACGGTCCGGACTCCAGATAAAAATCTCCGTGCCGCCGCGCGTCGCCTGGGGGCTTAATAAAATCAGCGGCTGGTTGAGGTCGTGCTTCAGCAAATGACGCGCGTGCCAGGCGAGCTGGTTTGGGCTGTGGCGTACAAAATAATTCGCCCGGCAGCGCGCCCAGATATGGTGCAGCGCCTCTTCGTTGATATTTTCCATACGCAGCAGCGCCAGCGCCTGCACCTGATGGTGGCGCACCCGCTCACGCATATCCGGCGTATTCTGCATGCCCCGGCGCAGCTGTTTCTCGGTGGCGAAGTAAAGCTCGCGCAACAGGCTCTGTTTCCAGCTGTTCCACAGCGTTTCGTTGGTGGCGCAGATATCAGCGACTGTCAGGCACACCAGGAAACGCAGGCGATTTTCCGTCTGCACCTCTTCGGCGAACTGCTTGATCACTTCCGGATCCTGAATATCGCGCCGCTGGGCGGTAACTGACATTAATAAATGCTGGCGCACAAGCCAGGCTACCAGCTGCGTTTCACGGGAGTTGAGGCCATGCAGCTCGGCGAATTTTAAGACATCCTGCGCGCCGAGAACGGAGTGGTCGCCGCCGCGCCCTTTGGCGATGTCGTGGAACAGCGCGGCGATCAGAATAAGTTCCGGATGCGAGAGGCGCGGCCATAAATCAACGCACAGCGGATGCTTCGACCGCGTCTCTTCAAGAGAAAAGCTCTCAAGCTTTTGCAGCACCCGGATAGTGTGCTCATCGACGGTGTAAGCGTGAAAGAGGTCGAACTGCATCTGGCCGACAATGTGCGACCACTGCGGCATATAAGCCCACAGCACGCTGTGGCGGTGCATAGGCACCAGCCCGCGGCTGACCGCGCCCGGATGGCGCAGCATGGTCAAGAACAGCGAACGCGCTTCGGGGATATAGCACAGCGGCTGTTTAAGATGGCGGCGGGCGTGGCGCAGATGACGCAACGTGGTGGAGTAAATGCCGGTGATGTCCCGGTTGCGCACCATGGCGTAAAACATCCGCAGTATCGCCTGCGGCTCGCGGATAAAAAGCGTTTCGTCGCGCAGGTCGATAAGCGTGCCGCGAAGCTGGAAATCATCATCCAGCGGGCGGGGTTTTTCATCGGTGGAGAGCGCAAGTATCGCTTCATCGAAGAGCTGCAACAGCATCTGATTAAGTTCGCCCACCCGGCGAGTGACGCGATAGAAATCTTTCATCATCTGCTCGACCGGCTCGTTGCCTTCGCCCTGGTAGTTCAGGCGCTGGGCGACGCTCAGTTGGCGATCGAACAGCAGACGGTTGTCGTAGCGGTTCAGCTCCAGGTGCAGGGCGAAGCGGATGCGCCAGAGCAGATGCTGACATTCGTCGAGCTCATTGCGCTCCGCTTCCGTCAGAAAACCGAACCCTACCATTTCACGCAGTGACGTGGCGCCGAAGTGGCGACGCGCGACCCACTGGAGAGTATGGATATCGCGCAGGCCGCCGGGGCTGCTTTTGATATCGGGCTCAAGGTTATAGCTGGTGCCGTGATAGCGCTGGTGGCGTTCATTCTGCTCTTCCACTTTCGCCGGGAAAAACTTTTCAGAAGGCCAGAAGCCGTCGCTAAAAATGTGTTTTTGCAGTTCAAGAAACAGCGCGACGTCGCCAATCAGCAGGCGGGACTCAATCAGGTTGGTGGCGACGGTTAAATCGGACAGCCCTTCAAGCAGACACTCTTCAAGCGTGCGCACGCTGTGGCCCACTTCAAGCTTCACGTCCCAGAGCAGGGTTAACAGCTCGCCGACTTTGTGCGCCTGCGCATCGGGCAGGCGTTTGCGGCTTAAAATCAGCAGGTCGATGTCTGAAAGCGGGTGCAGTTCGCCGCGCCCATAACCGCCGACCGCCACCAGCGCCGTTTCCTCTGTATCGCCAAAACCGTAATGCAGCCAGAGGCGCTGCAGAAGCTGGTCGATAAATTCCGTACGCGCTTCGACAAGATCTTCGGCGCTGACGCCGCTGTCGAAGGCGACGCCGAGCCAGCGTTGAAAATCATCCAGATGCTGTTTTATCGCCGCGCAGTGTAACGCTTCTTGCGGCCAGGTGGCGGGTTGGGCTGGCAGGCCCGGTAAAGAAGCGAGAGCCGTGTTCGCATACTGCTCAGGTAAACTATTACTCATCATGCGCCGCCCATAAAAAAGCCGGCTTGAGCCGGCTTCTTATTAATCGTTATGCGAAATGATGTTGGGGATCGTGTCGTCCTTACGCAACGTCAGAATTTCGCAGCCGTTTTCCGTCACCACAATAGTATGCTCGTACTGAGCAGACAAGCTGCGGTCTTTAGTTTTAACCGTCCAGCCGTCTTTCATGGTGCGGATGCGGTAGTCGCCCGCGTTCACCATCGGCTCTACGGTGAAGGTCATGCCCGGCTGCAGGATAACGCCGCCGTCATCCGCGTCATAGTGCAGCACCTGCGGCTCTTCATGGAAGCCGCGGCCAATGCCGTGACCGCAATATTCACGCACGACCGAGAACCCTTCCGCTTCGACAAACTTCTGAATAGCGGCGCCGAGGCTGCGCAGACGAATGCCCGGTTTTACCATGCGCAGCGCAGCATAGAGACTTTCCTGCGTGATGCGGCACAGACGCTCGCCAAGAATGGTCGGTTTGCCGACGATAAACATTTTTGAGGTGTCGCCATGATATTCATCTTTAATCACGGTCACGTCGATGTTTACGATGTCGCCATCTTTTAACAGCTTTTCGTCATCCGGGATGCCGTGGCAAACCACTTCGTTGACAGAAATACAGACCGATTTCGGAAAACCGTGGTAGTTCAGGCTTGCGGAGATCGCGTGCTGATGATTTGTGATGTAGTCGTGGCAGATGCGATCCAGCTCGCCGGTGCTGACGCCGGGTTTGACGTGCGCTTCGATCATCTCCAGCACTTCGGCGGCAAGCCTGCCGGCGACGCGCATTTTTTCGATTTCTTCTGGGGTTTTAATTGAGATAGCCATATTCAGGTCCGCTGTTGCCGGATTCCCGACAAATAAGAGTGAAAGTGAAATCAATGTTATCAGGGCATGCATAGGGTGCCAAATTGAGATTCACTCAGCGGGAAGGGCGTGAACAACTATTGGAGTCTGGGCCGATTTTGTGATATAAAGCGCGCCGGACTTCTGTACCAAAAACGGGTGCAGAGGCGATTACTCTCACATTGTGTAATAACACACACGTATCGGCACATATTCCGGGGTGCCCTTCGGGGTCGGCAATATGGGATACGTGGAGGCATAACCCCATACTTTTATATAGAGGTTTTAAACATGGCAACTGTTTCCATGCGCGATATGCTCAAGGCTGGTGTTCACTTCGGTCACCAGACCCGTTACTGGAACCCGAAAATGAAGCCGTTCATCTTCGGTGCGCGTAACAAAGTTCACATCATCAACCTTGAGAAAACCGTACCGATGTTCAACGAAGCCCTGGCTGAGCTGAGCAAAATTTCTTCCCGTAAAGGTAAGATCCTGTTCGTCGGTACCAAACGCGCTGCTAGCGAAGCGGTAAAAGAAGCGGCTCAGAGCTGCGATCAGTTCTTCGTGAACCATCGCTGGCTGGGCGGCATGCTGACCAACTGGAAAACCGTTCGTCAGTCCATCAAGCGTCTGAAAGACCTGGAAACTCAGTCTCAGGACGGCACCTTCGACAAGCTGACCAAGAAAGAAGCGCTGATGCGTACTCGTGAGCTGGACAAGCTGGAAAACAGCCTCGGCGGTATCAAAGACATGGGCGGCCTGCCGGACGCACTGTTTGTTATCGACGCCGATCACGAACACATCGCTATCAAAGAAGCGAACAACCTGGGCATCCCGGTATTTGCTATCGTTGATACCAACTCCGATCCGGACGGCGTTGACTTCGTTATCCCGGGTAACGACGACGCAATCCGTGCTGTTAGCCTGTACCTGAACGCTGTTGCTGCAACCGTACGCGAAGGCCGTTCTCAGGACCTGGCTTCTCAGGCGGAAGAAAGCTTCGTAGAAGCTGAATAATAAGGTTCGCTCGTATTGAGCCCTTATTAACCAGGTAGTAACAAGTTTGGTTAGGGGGCCTGTCTTCAGGCCCCTTTTTTGTTTGAGTCTGGCTTGTCAGACACCTTTCGGGCACGCCAGGCCTATACCCACCCGCTTTTATGGTACGTCGCAGACTGTAACCTGAGGCCGGTAGGGTATATCTCCCCAAATGAGATAACCGAGGAATATAGAATGGCTGAAATTACCGCTTCCCTGGTAAAAGAGCTGCGCGAACGTACTGGCGCTGGCATGATGGATTGCAAAAAAGCGCTGACTGAAGCCAACGGCGACATCGAGCTGGCAATCGAGAACATGCGTAAGTCCGGTGCTATCAAAGCAGCGAAAAAAGCAGGCAACGTGGCTGCTGACGGCGTGATCAAAACCAAAATCGAAGGCGACTACGGTGTGATTCTGGAAGTTAACTGCCAGACTGACTTCGTTGCTAAAGATGGCGGTTTCCAGGCGTTTGCTGACAAAGTGCTGAATGCCGCAGTTGCTGGCAAAATCACTGACGTTGAAGTGCTGAAAGCACAGTTTGAAGAAGAGCGCGTAGCGCTGGTAGCGAAAATTGGTGAGAACATCAACATTCGCCGCGTTGCCGCCCTCGAAGGCGCTGAGCTTGGCAGCTACCTGCACGGCGCGCGCATCGGCGTTCTGATCTCCGCTAAAGGCGCTGACGAAGAGCTTATCAAACAGCTGGCTATGCACGTTGCGGCGAGCAAGCCGGAATTCGTTAAGCCGGAAGACGTGTCTGCTGAAGTGGTTGAGAAAGAGTACCAGGTACAGCTGGACATCGCCATGCAGTCTGGCAAGCCGAAAGAAATCGCAGAGAAAATGGTTGAAGGCCGCATGAAGAAATTCACCGGCGAAGTTTCTCTGACCGGTCAGCCTTTCGTTGTTGATCCGAGCAAGACCGTTGGCCAGCTGCTGAAAGAGCACAACGCTGACGTTATCAACTTCATCCGCTTCGAAGTGGGTGAAGGCATCGAGAAAGTTGAGACTGACTTCGCAGCAGAAGTTGCTGCTATGTCCAAGCAGTCTTAATGCTGTAAGCGAGCCGCCTCAGGGCGGCTCCTTTTTATCTGCCTTACAAATTCAGCCTGCTCTTATACAGCAAAGGCGCTAATGCGACGCAAGATGTCGCCAGTAATCATCCCATTCGTTGACAGTTCCAGGAAAGAAACATGGCTACCAATGCAAAACCCGTTTACAAACGCATTCTGCTCAAGCTGAGTGGCGAAGCGCTGCAAGGTGCAGAAGGCTTCGGTATTGATGCGAGCATACTGGATCGCATGGCGCAGGAAATTAAAGAACTGGTTGAGCTGGGTATCCAGGTCGGGGTGGTCATCGGCGGCGGCAACTTGTTCCGCGGCGCAGGCCTTGCTAAAGCGGGCATGAATCGCGTTGTGGGCGACCACATGGGCATGCTTGCCACCGTGATGAACGGCCTGGCGATGCGCGATGCGCTTCACCGCGCCTATGTGAACGCCCGACTGATGTCCGCCATTCCGCTCAACGGCGTGTGCGACAACTACAGCTGGGCTGAGGCGATTAGCCTGCTGCGCAACAACCGCGTAGTGATCCTCTCTGCCGGTACCGGCAACCCGTTCTTCACCACCGACTCCGCAGCCTGCCTGCGCGGCATTGAAATTGAAGCTGACGTGGTGCTGAAGGCGACCAAAGTTGACGGCGTTTACTCCGCTGACCCGATGAAAGATCCTACCGCTACGCTTTATGAGCAGCTGACTTACCAGGAAGTGCTGGAAAGAGAGCTGAAAGTGATGGATCTTGCGGCCTTTACCCTGGCGCGTGACCACAGCCTGCCGATTCGCGTGTTCAACATGAATAAGCCAGGCGCGCTGCGCCGCGTCGTCATGGGCGAAAAAGAAGGCACTCTCATCACAGATTAATTTCCGTGAGCCCGAAATACGGGTAAGATTCCGCTTCAAAAGTCGGTTTCGATGATAGGTAACGCCAGGTTGCCATGAATTAAACGGGTCTATACTTATCTTCACCGCGTATTACGCCGTGACGCGAACGTAGATGGCCTGCCTAAAACCAGTTTTCAAGGATTCGTAACGTGATTAGCGATATCAGAAAAGATGCCGAAGTGCGTATGGAAAAATGCGTTGAGGCCTTCAAAAACCAAATCAGCAAAATTCGTACCGGCCGCGCTTCTCCGAGCCTGCTGGATGGCATCGTCGTAGAGTACTACGGTACGCCGACTCCGCTGCGCCAGCTGGCTAACGTAACGGTAGAAGATACCCGTACGCTGAAAATCAACGTTTTCGATCGCTCCATGGGGCCTGCCGTTGAGAAAGCTATCATGGCTTCCGATCTGGGTCTGAACCCGAGCTCTGCGGGCAGCGATATTCGCGTTCCGCTGCCCCCGCTGACTGAAGAGCGTCGTAAAGACCTCATCAAAGTCGTGCGCGGCGAAGCTGAGCAGGCCCGTGTTGCCGTGCGCAACGTGCGTCGCGACGCTAACGATAAAGTGAAGGCGCTGCTGAAAGACAAAGAAATCAGTGAAGATGACGATCGTCGTTCGCAGGACGATGTTCAGAAACTGACTGACGCTGCTATCAAAAAAGTGGACGCGGCTCTGGCCGACAAAGAAACTGAACTGATGCAGTTCTGATTTCTCGCTGATGGTAAACAACGCCGTACAGCCAGGCCGCATGTTGTGGTTTTGGCTGACGGCGTTTTGCATTGGGCCGCGCGTCCGGCGACGCGGATCTTTCTCTTTCCCTCTGTTGAGCGTCTCATGAAGCATTTGACCATTCTCGGCTCCACCGGATCGATTGGTGGCAGCACTCTTGACGTTGTTCGTCATAATCCAGACCGCTTTGCCGTAACCGCCCTGGTAGCCGGTAAAAACGTAGCCCGCATGGTTGAGGATTGTCTGGAATTTCATCCTCGCTACGCCGTAATGGATGATGAGGCTAGCGCCAGTGCGGTACGTGTTGCGCTTCGCGAGCAGGGGAGTCGTACCGAGGTGTTGGCAGGGCGTCAGGCAGCCTGCGAAATGGCGGCGCTGGATGAGGTGGATCAAGTCATGGCGGCCATTGTAGGCGCGGCGGGGCTGTTGCCGACGCTTGCGGCTATCGGTTCAGGTAAGGCCGTTTTACTGGCGAATAAAGAGTCGCTGGTAACCTGCGGCCGCCTGTTTATGGACGCCGTGAAGCAAAACGGCGCGCAACTGTTGCCGGTCGACAGCGAACATAACGCGATTTTTCAGAGTTTACCGGGAACAATTCAACATAACCTGGGGTACGCTAAGTTAGAAGATAATGGCGTTTCGTCAATTATCCTCACAGGGTCTGGTGGTCCGTTTCGGGAAACGGCATTGAATGCGCTGGCGGGTATGACGCCCGATCAAGCCTGCCGTCATCCGAACTGGTCAATGGGTCGAAAAATCTCCGTTGATTCCGCCACCATGATGAATAAAGGTCTGGAATATATTGAAGCCCGTTGGCTGTTCAACGCTCGCGCCGATCAGATGGAAGTGCTTATCCATCCGCAGTCGGTGATTCACTCTATGGTGCGTTACACCGATGGCAGCGTGCTGGCGCAGTTAGGCGAACCGGATATGCGCACCCCCATCGCGCATACGATGGCCTGGCCTTCGCGAGCCCGCTCCGGGGTTAATCCGCTCGACTTTTGCACCATCGGAACGTTGAGTTTTTGCGAGCCAGACTATCAGCGTTACCCCTGCCTGAAACTGGCTATTGACGCCTTTGAGCAAGGGCAGGCGGCGACGACGGCGCTGAACGCGGCGAATGAAGTGACGGTAGCGGCTTTTCTGGCGCACGCGATCCGTTTCACCGATATTGCCGCGCTTAATCAGGCCGTGCTTAACGAGATGGATCTCCACGAACCGGAAAGCGTGGAGCAGGTGTTGCAGGTTGATGCAAAGGCGCGTGAAACGGCGAACAAACTCGTGACTCGCTTCGCAAGCTGATGATCATTTACACAGCGGCAGAGACGTTATTTGTTAGCGTTGTGCTTCAGTGATATAGTCTGCGCCACCTGAACGCAGGTGAACGAGCCATTCCGGTCGGGTCAGCCGTGTTTGTCACGGCTTTTTTGTGTATGCGAGGCTTCAAGGTTCCTGAGTACCGCTTAATCCTTATCAGGGAATAAATACGCGTTATGTTGTCTGCTAATCAACCCTTAAGCGAGAGCTTGCCCGCGCATGGTGCGCGCCATGTTGCCATTATTATGGATGGCAATGGTCGCTGGGCGAAAAGACAAGGGAAAATCCGAGCCTTTGGTCACAAAGCGGGGGCTAAATCAGTTCGCCGCGCGGTTTCTTTTGCGGCGAATAATGGTATTGATGCTCTGACGCTCTATGCTTTCAGCAGCGAAAACTGGAATCGGCCCGCGCAGGAAGTCAGCGCGCTGATGGAATTGTTTGTCTGGGCGCTGGATAGCGAAGTGAAAAGCCTGCACCGCCATAACGTACGTCTGCGGGTTATCGGCGATATCAGCCGTTTCAACGCGCGCCTGCAGGACCGCATCCATAAAGCTGAAGCGTTAACCAGCCAGAATACCGGGCTGACGCTGAATATCGCCGCGAACTACGGCGGTCGCTGGGATATTATTCAGGGAGTCAGACGCCTGGCTGAACAGGTTCAGGAAGGGCAGTTACGCCCGGATGAGATTGATGAAGAGTTGCTTAACCAGCAGGTCTGCATGCATGAACTGGCTCCCGTTGATTTAGTAATTAGGACAGGGGGAGAGCATCGAATCAGTAATTTTCTGCTGTGGCAAATCGCTTATGCGGAGCTTTATTTCACCGATGTTCTCTGGCCTGATTTCGATGAACAAGACTTTGAAGGTGCATTAAATGCCTTTGCCAATCGCGAACGTCGTTTTGGCGGTACTGCACCGGGTGGCATTGATGCCTGATGGGGGTAGCTTTTGCTGAAGTATCGCCTGCTTTCTGCTTTTGTATTAATACCTGTTGTTATCGCCGCGCTTTTCTGGCTGCCGCCAATGGGCTTCGCTGTCGTTACCCTGGTGGTTTGCATGCTGGCAGCCTGGGAATGGGGCCAGCTATGCGGTTTATCTTCACGCGCGCAACGGGTTGGTCTGGCGGTGCTTTGCGGCTTGCTGCTCGCTTTAATGCTGTTCATTTTGCCTGATTACCAACGCACCATTGAATTGCCCATGGTGCAGGTGGCGCTTTGGGCCTCCCTTGCCTGGTGGTGCGGGGCATTATTGCTCGTGCTGTTTTATCCGGCCTCGGCGAATTTCTGGCGACATTCACGCGTGCTACGTCTTATCTTTGGCGTCTTGACTATCGTGCCCTTTTTCTGGGGCATGGTGGCGTTGCGCTCATGGCACTATGAATCAAGTCAGTACAGCGGCTCTCTCTGGCTGCTCTATGTGATGTTTCTTGTATGGGGCGCAGATTCCGGCGCTTACATTTTTGGTAAGCTGTTTGGTAAGCATAAGCTGGCGCCGAAAGTCTCCCCGGGGAAAACGTGGCAGGGTTTTATCGGCGGGCTGCTTACCTCGGCGGTTATCGCCTGGCTCTTTGGCATCTGGGCGAATCTGAACGTAACGCCAGGCGTTCTGCTGGCTTGTTCGGTTGTCGCGGCGCTTGCTTCCGTACTGGGAGATTTAACGGAAAGCATGTTTAAGCGCGAAGCGGGAATTAAGGATAGCGGCCATTTGATTCCTGGCCACGGCGGGGTACTGGACCGCATTGACAGCCTGACGGCGGCGGTACCGGTCTTTGCATGCCTGCTGCTGTTGGTCTTCAGGATCCTCTGACGGAAATTTTTATGTTAAGCATACTCTGGAATCTGGCGGCGTTTATCGTTGCACTGGGCGTTCTTATCACCGTGCACGAGTTTGGCCATTTCTGGGTAGCCCGAAAAGCTGGCGTGCGGGTTGAGCGGTTTTCCATCGGCTTTGGCAAAGCGCTCTGGCGACGCACCGACCGTCAGGGCACCGAATATGTGATTGCCCTGATCCCGCTGGGCGGCTATGTCAAAATGCTGGATGAGCGTGTTGAGCCGGTTACGCCGGAGATGCGCCACGAGGCTTTCAACAACAAAACTGTCGCCCAGCGTGCGGCGATAATCGCAGCAGGCCCGATAGCTAATTTCCTCTTCGCTGTTTTTGCCTACTGGCTGGTCTTTCTCATCGGTATTCCCAGCGTTAAGCCCGTCATTGGCGAAATAACGCCCAACTCCATCGCTGCGCAGGCACAAATCGAACCGGGTACGGAACTAAAAGCCATCGACGGTATCGAAACGCCAGATTGGGATGCTGTTCGCCTGGCGTTGGTAGCGAAAATTGGGGACGAGCGAACAACGCTAAGCGTCGCACCTTTTGGCAGCGATGCGCGTACGGAGAAAACGCTCGACCTGCGCAACTGGCAGTTTGAACCGGACAAGGAAGACCCGGTCTCATCGCTTGGCATTCAGCCGCGCGGCCCGAAAATCGAACCTGTGCTTGCAGAGGTACAGCCACAGTCGGCAGCCAGCAAAGCAGGTTTGCAAGCCGGAGACAGGATCGTTAAAGTCGAAGGGCAGCCGCTGACAACGTGGATGACTTTTGTCACCCTGGTGCGGGATAACCCATCGCGGCCGCTCTCAATTGAGATAGAAAGACAGGGGAGCCCCTTGTCTTTAACGCTGATACCGGATACAAAACCCGGTAATGAAAAGGCTGAGGGATTCGCAGGCGTAGTGCCGAAGGTAATCCCGCTGCCTGATGAATATAAAACAGTGCGCCAGTATGGGCCGTTCGCCGCCATCGCTGAAGCTACGGATAAAACGTGGCAACTGATGAAGCTGACAGTAACCATGCTGGGGAAATTGATAACCGGCGACGTTAAACTGAATAACCTCAGTGGGCCTATCTCTATCGCCCAGGGGGCAGGAATGTCGGCGGAGTACGGGTTGGTTTACTATCTGATGTTCCTGGCGCTAATAAGCGTCAATCTGGGCATCATCAACCTGTTTCCGCTGCCCGTGCTTGATGGGGGACACCTGCTTTTTCTGGCGATTGAGAAGCTTAAAGGCGGGCCGGTTTCCGAGCGAGTTCAAGACTTTAGTTATCGCATTGGCTCGATTTTGCTGGTGTTGTTAATGGGGCTTGCACTTTTCAATGATTTCTCTCGGTTATAAAGAGAGCCAGGTTAGGAAGAACGCATAACAACGATGGCGATGAAAAAGTTGCTCATAGCGTCGCTGCTGTTTAGCAGCGCCACCGTATACGGTGCAGACGGGTTCGTGGTGAAGGACATTCATTTCGAAGGCCTGCAGCGAGTCGCCGTTGGTGCGGCCCTCCTCAGTATGCCAGTACGTCCAGGCGATACGGTTAACGACGAGGATATCAGTAATACGATCCGTGCTCTTTTTGCCACTGGCAACTTTGAGGACGTAAGGGTGCTGCGCGACGGCGACAACCTGTTGGTTCAGGTTAAAGAACGTCCGACGATTGCCAGCATCACCTTCTCCGGCAACAAATCGGTGAAGGATGACATGCTTAAGCAGAACCTCGAAGCTTCCGGCGTTCGGGTAGGGGAGTCACTTGACCGCACAACCCTGTCTGATATCGAAAAGGGACTCGAAGATTTCTACTACAGCGTTGGTAAATATAGCGCCAGCGTAAAAGCTGTCGTTACGCCGCTACCGCGTAACCGCGTCGATCTCAAACTGGTCTTCCAGGAAGGGGTTTCGGCCAAAATCCAGCAGATCAACATCGTTGGCAACCACGCTTTCAGCACTGAAGAGCTTATCTCTCACTTCCAGCTGCGTGACGAAGTGCCGTGGTGGAACGTTGTAGGCGATCGCAAATATCAGAAACAGAAACTGCAGGGCGACCTTGAGACGCTGCGCAGTTATTATCTGGACCGCGGCTACGCGCGTTTCAATATCGACTCCACGCAGGTGAGTCTGACGCCAGATAAAAAAGGTATCTATATCACTGTCAACGTAACCGAAGGCGATCAGTATAAGATTGCCGGCGTTGAGGTGAACGGCAACCTTGCTGGCCACTCTGCTGAAATTGAAAGCCTGACCAAAATGGAACCGGGCGAGCTCTACAACGGCACGAAAGTGACCAAAATGGAAGACGACATCAAGAAACTGTTGGGTCGTTATGGTTACGCCTATCCGCGCGTGCAGACGCAGCCGGAAATCAACGATGCGGATAAGACCGTGAAGCTGCATGTGAATGTGGATTCCGGTAACCGTTTCTATGTGCGTAAAATCCGTTTTGAGGGCAACGACACTTCCAAAGATTCCGTGCTGCGCCGCGAAATGCGCCAGATGGAAGGCGCATGGCTCGGCAGCAACCTGGTTGACCAGGGGAAAGAGCGTCTAAACCGCCTCGGCTACTTCGAAACGGTTGATGTGGATACCCAGCGCGTACCAGGCAGCCCGGATCAGGTCGACGTGGTTTATAAAGTGAAAGAGCGTAACACCGGCAGCTTCAACTTCGGTGTGGGTTACGGCACCGAAAGCGGCGTTAGCTTCCAGGTCGGCGTACAGCAAGATAACTGGTTAGGCACCGGCTATTCCGTCGGTATTAACGGCACTAAGAACGACTACCAGACTTACTCTGAGCTTTCTGTCACCAACCCGTACTTTACGGTCGATGGCGTAAGTCTTGGCGGGCGTATCTTCTATAACGATTTCCAGGCGGATGACGCGGACCTCTCCTCTTATACCAATAAGAGCTATGGTTTAGATGGCACGCTGGGCTTCCCGATCAATGAATACAACACGCTGCGTCTGGGCTTAGGTTATGTGCATAACGACCTGTCCAATATGCAGCCGCAGGTATCCATGTGGCGCTACCTGGATTCTATCGGTCAGAGCACGTCCACCTCTTCAGATGACAACGGCTTCTCGGCGGATGACTTTACGCTGAACTACGGCTGGACTTACAACAAGCTTGACCGCGGCTTCTTCCCGACGGAAGGTTCTCGCGTTAGCCTGAACGGTAAAGTGACGATTCCGGGCTCCGATAACGAGTTCTATAAAGTGACGCTTGATACCGCCTCCTACTTCCCGATCGACGAAGATCATAAGTGGGTCGTGCTGGGTCGTACCCGTTGGGGTTATGGCGACGGTCTGGGCGGCAAAGAGATGCCGTTCTATGAGAACTTCTATGCGGGCGGTTCCAGCACGGTACGCGGCTTCCAGTCCAATAACATTGGTCCGAAAGCGGTCTACTATGGCGGTCCGGGACTGGATAATTGCGACACGACAGACACCAGTAAAGTATGTGATTCCGACGACGCCGTCGGCGGCAACGCAATGGGCGTAGCAAGCCTTGAGTTTATTACCCCAACGCCGTTCCTGAGCGAGAAGTACGCGAACTCAGTGCGCACGTCGTTGTTTGTCGATGCAGGCTCGGTCTGGGACACCAACTGGGAAAATACCGCTGCGATGAGAGCCGCTGGCGTACCGGATTACAGCGATCCAAGCAATATCCGCATGTCCGCAGGCTTAGCTTTACAATGGATGTCGCCATTGGGGCCGTTGGTGTTCTCTTACGCCCAGCCGTTTAAGAAATACGATGGAGACAAAGCAGAGCAGTTCCAGTTTAACATCGGTAAAACCTGGTAACTGTCCGCTGCAAGGGAATGCTTATGCAGTGTAGCGTTGACGTCTGGCGGGTATGAACCCGCCGAAGCCACGCAAAGAGCAGTACCTTCGGGTACATATGGGATGGTAAGGAGTTTATTGTGAAAAAGTGGTTAATTGCTGCAGGTCTCGGTTTGACAATGGCGGCTTCTGCCCAGGCTGCGGATAAAGTTGCTGTTGTTAATATGGGCAGCCTGTTCCAGCAGGTCGCTCAGAAAACTGGCGTATCCAAGACGCTGGAAAATGAGTTCAAAGGCCGTGCAAGCGAACTGCAACGTATGGAAACAGACCTGCAATCCAAAATGCAGCGCCTGCAGCGTGATGGCTCCACGATGAAAGCCAGCGATCGCAGCAAGCTGGAAAAAGACGTGATGGCTGGCCGTCAGGAATTCTCCGGCAAAGCGCAGCAGTTCGAGCAGGATCGTGCTCGTCGCTCTAACGAAGAACGCGGCAAACTGGTTACCCGTATCCAGAGCGCAGTGAAAAGCGTTGCTGCGGATCAGGATATCGACCTGGTTCTGGATGCCAACACCGTTGCTTACGCAGGCAGCGATGTTAAAGACATCACTGCCGATGTACTGAAACAGGTTAAATAAGTAATGCCTTCAATTCGACTGGCTGATTTAGCCCGGCAGTTGGATGCGGAATTACACGGTGATGGCGATATTGCCATCACCGGCGTGGCGTCCATGCAATCTGCGAAAGCGGGACAAATCACTTTCATGGTAAACCCGCGTTACCGTGAGCATTTGGCCGCTTGCCAGGCTTCTGCTGTCGTCATGACGCAGGATGATCTTCCTTTTGCCACAGGCGCGGCGCTGGTAGTAAAAAATCCCTACCTGACGTATGCCCGTATGGCTCAGATTTTAGACACCACGCCGCAACCCGCTCAGGATATCGCGCCCAGCGCGGTGATTGATGCAAGCGCGCGCCTGGGTCAAAACGTAGCAATTGGCGCGAATGCCGTTATCGAGTCCGGCGTTGAGCTGGGTGATAACGTGATTATCGGCGCAGGCTGTTTTGTCGGTAAAAATACTAAAATTGGCGCAGGCACTCGCCTTTGGGCCAATGTTACCGTTTACCATGAAATTGAAATCGGCGAACAGTGCCTGATTCAATCAAGCACCGTGATCGGCGCAGATGGTTTTGGTTATGCCAACGATCGCGGGAACTGGGTGAAGATCCCGCAATTAGGTCGTGTGATTATTGGCGATCGCGTTGAGATCGGCGCCTGTACAACTATCGACCGCGGCGCGCTTGACGATACGATAATTGGCAATGGCGTGATTATTGATAATCAGTGCCAGATTGCACATAACGTCGTGATTGGCGACAATACGGCGGTTGCGGGTGGCGTTATCATGGCGGGCAGCCTGAAAATTGGCCGTTACTGCATGATTGGCGGTGCCAGCGTTATCAACGGGCATATGGAAATCTGCGATAAGGTCACAGTGACAGGAATGGGCATGGTTATGCGTCCCATCACTGAACCTGGGGTGTACTCCTCAGGCATCCCGCTGCAACCGAACAAAGTGTGGCGTAAAACCGCAGCGCTGGTGATGAATATTGATGATATGAGCAAACGCTTAAAAGCGGTTGAGCGTAAAGTTAATCAACAAGACTAAATCATCTGCATTACGCTTTCGCGCATACCAGATTCGCGGCCTGCCAGCGATCAACCGATCGCCGCAGGCCGTGTTATTATTGCCTTTTCAGTATATTTAGACAGGAAGAGTATTTTGACTACTGACACTCATACTCTGCACATTGAAGAGATTTTAGAACTGCTGCCGCACCGCTACCCGTTTCTGCTGGTAGATCGCGTACTGGACTTCGAAGAAGGCCGTTTCCTGCGCGCGGTAAAAAATGTCTCTGTCAATGAGCCGTTTTTCCAGGGCCATTTCCCTGGTAAGCCGATTTTTCCGGGTGTTCTGATTTTAGAAGCGATGGCGCAAGCCACCGGGATTCTGGCGTTTAAAAGCGTAGGTAAGCTGGAGCCGGGTGAACTTTACTATTTCGCTGGTATTGATGAAGCACGCTTTAAGCGTCCTGTTGTGCCAGGTGACCAGATGGTGATGGAAGTCACTTTCGAGAAAACCCGCCGTGGCCTGACCCGCTTTAAAGGTGTGGCGATGGTCGACGGCAAAGTGGTTTGCGAAGCTACCATGATGTGTGCACGCAGCCGGGAGGCCTGATACGTGATTGATAAATCCGCCTTTATTCATCCTACCGCCATTGTTGAGGAAGGCGCTGTTATTGGCGCTAACGCCCACATTGGCCCGTTTTGTATTGTCGGTCCAGATGTTGAGATCGGTGAAGGAACGGTACTGAAGTCTCACGTTGTCGTGAACGGCCACACTAAAATTGGTCGTGATAACGAGATCTATCAGTTCGCCTCCATCGGGGAAGTAAACCAGGATCTGAAATATGCTGGCGAACCTACCCGCGTGGAAATTGGCGACCGCAACCGCATTCGCGAGAGCGTAACTATTCATCGAGGAACCGTACAAGGCGGTGGCTTGACGAAGGTGGGCAGCGACAACCTGCTGATGATCAACGCGCATATCGCGCACGATTGCACAGTGGGTAACCGCTGTATCCTGGCTAACAACGCAACGTTAGCGGGTCACGTATCGGTGGACGACTTCGCTATTATCGGCGGCATGACCGCGATTCATCAGTTCTGCATCATTGGTGCGCATGTGATGGTCGGCGGCTGCTCCGGTGTGGCGCAAGACGTACCGCCTTATGTAATCGCGCAGGGCAACCACGCTACGCCGTTTGGTGTAAACCTTGAAGGCCTGAAACGCCGTGGCTTTAGCAAAGAGGCGCTGCACGCTATTCGTAACGCCTATAAGCTGCTCTATCGCAGCGGTAAAACGCTGGATGAAGTGAAGCCGGAGATTGCCGAACTGGCGGCGCAGCATCCCGAAGTCAAAGCCTTCTCGGATTTCTTCGAGCGTTCTACTCGCGGTTTAATTCGTTAATGAGCGCAGCGCGTCCACTTACGATTGCCCTGGTCGCCGGAGAAACCTCCGGCGATATTCTTGGTGCGGGTCTTATCCGCGCCTTGAAAGCAAAAATGCCAGACGCCCGCTTCGTCGGCGTGGCTGGCCCACGCATGCAGTCGGAAGGGTGCGAAGCCTGGTACGACATGGAAGAGCTGGCGGTGATGGGCGTTGTCGAAGTGCTGGGGCGACTACGTCGTCTGCTGCATATTCGCGCTGACCTGACGCGTCGTTTTACTGAGCTCAGGCCCGATGTTTTTGTCGGCATTGATGCGCCTGATTTCAATATCACCCTCGAAGGCAATCTTAAAAAGCAGGGCATTCGCACCATTCATTACGTCAGCCCCTCGGTCTGGGCCTGGCGGCAAAAACGCGTTTTCAAAATCGGCAGAGCTACCGATCTGGTACTGGCGTTTCTGCCTTTCGAAAAAGCGTTTTACGATAAATTTGACGTACCGTGCCGCTTTATCGGTCATACCATGGCGGACGCTATGCCGCTCGACCCGGATAAAAATGCGGCGCGCGACGTGTTGGGCATCGCCCATGACGCGCGCTGTCTTGCGCTTCTGCCTGGCAGCCGTAGCGCGGAAGTGGAAATGCTCAGCGCCGATTTCCTGAAAACCGCCCAGTTGCTGCGTAACGTTTATCCGCAGCTTGAGGTCGTGGTGCCGCTGGTCAACGCGAAACGTCGCGAGCAGTTTGAGCGTATTAAAGCGGAAGTGGCACCAGACTTGCCTGCGCATCTGCTGGACGGTCATGCGCGTGAAGCGATGATAGCCAGCGACGCCGCTTTGCTGGCTTCCGGTACGGCGGCGCTGGAGTGTATGCTGGCGAAATGCCCGATGGTCGTCGGCTACCGCATGAAACCCTTTACCTTCTGGCTCGCTAAGCGGCTGGTAAAAACGGAATTTGTCTCCCTGCCAAATTTACTGGCGGGAAGAGAGCTGGTTAAAGAGCTGTTGCAGGAAGAGTGCGAGCCGCACAAACTTGCCGCCGCGCTGCAGCCGCTGCTGGCGGATGGCAAACAGAGCCACGAAATGCACGACACTTTCCGAAAACTGCACGAGCAGATCCGCTGTAATGCCGATGAGCAGGCAGCGCTGGCCGTGCTGGAGCTTGCACGATGATGGAATTTATCTACCCGCATACGCAACTGGTGGCGGGTGTGGATGAAGTAGGGCGCGGCCCGCTGGTTGGCGCAGTCGTTACCGCTGCGGTGATCCTGGATCCAGCCCGCCCGATTATCGGCCTTGCCGATTCGAAAAAATTGTCTGAAAAGCGCCGCCTGGCGCTCTTTGATGAGATCCGTGAAAAAGCGTTGGCCTGGAGCCTCGGCCGCGCCGAACCGCATGAAATTGACGAGCTGAACATACTGCACGCCACTATGCTCGCTATGCAGCGCGCCGTGGCCGGGCTCGCGATTGCGCCGGAATATGTGCTGATTGACGGCAACCGCTGCCCGAAATTGCCTGTTCCTGCGATGGCTGTCGTAAAAGGCGACAGCCGGGTTGCAGAAATCAGCGCCGCGTCGATACTTGCCAAGGTTACGCGTGATGCCGAAATGGCCGAGCTGGATCTGAGTTTTCCCCAATATGGTTTCGCCCAACATAAGGGCTATCCCACCGCTTTCCATCTTGAACGGCTGGCTGAGCATGGCGCGACGATACATCATCGGCGCAGTTTTGCACCGGTTAAACGCGCGCTGGGTCTGGCGTCTTAAGACATACTGATACAACGAACCGGAAACAGAGATGGCTGAACCTCGTTTTGTGCACCTGCGGGTGCACAGTGACTATTCCATGATCGACGGACTGGCAAAGACGGGGCCGCTGGTAAAAAAGGCGGCCGCGCTCGGCATGCCTGCGCTGGCCATAACTGACTTCACTAACCTCTGCGGACTGGTGAAGTTTTACGGCGGCGCGCACGGCGCAGGGATGAAACCGATAATCGGCGCTGATTTTAACGTCCAGAGCGAACTGTTAGGGGATGAATTCACCCACCTGACCGTCCTTGCCGCGAACAATACCGGTTATCAGAACCTGACGCTGCTTATCTCAAGAGCTTACCAGCGCGGTTACGGCGCCGCCGGCCCGTGGATCGACCGCGAATGGCTGGCTGAGCTGAATGAGGGTTTGATCTTACTCTCGGGCGGCAGAATGGGCGATGTGGGCAAAAGCCTGCTGCGCGGCAACGGCGCGCTGGTGGATCAGTGCGTGGAGTTCTATCAGCACTATTTCGCCGATCGTTACTATCTGGAGCTGGTGCGCACCGGGCGTGCTGATGAAGAAAACTACCTGCACGCCGCCGTCCGGCTTGCGGAAGAGAAGGGGCTGCCGGTTGTTGCCACCAATGACGTACGGTTTATCGACCCATCTGACTTCGAAGCGCATGAAATCCGCGTCGCCATCCACGATGGCTTTACGCTGGACGACCCTAAACGCCCGCGTTTTTACTCCACGCAACAGTACATGCGTACGGAAGAAGAGATGTGCGAGCTCTTCGCCGATATCCCGGAAGCGCTGGAAAACAGCGTAGAGATAGCCCGTCGCTGCAATGTCACCGTGCGCCTTGGCGAATATTTCCTGCCGCAGTTCCCGACTGGTGATATGACCACCGAAGATTTTCTGGTGAAGAAATCGAAGGAAGGTCTGGAAGAGCGACTGGAATTTTTGTTCCCTGACCCGGCGGTACGCGCCGAGAAGCGTCGGGAATATGATGAGCGCCTGGACATTGAGCTTCAGGTTATCAACCAGATGGGCTTTCCGGGCTACTTCCTCATCGTTATGGAGTTTATCCAGTGGTCGAAGGATAACGGCATTCCGGTAGGGCCAGGCCGTGGTTCCGGCGCGGGTTCGCTTGTGGCCTACGCGCTAAAGATTACCGACCTCGATCCGCTGGAATTCGACCTGCTGTTCGAACGTTTCCTTAACCCCGAACGTGTCTCGATGCCTGACTTCGATGTCGACTTCTGTATGGAGAAGCGCGACCAGGTGATTGAACACGTGGCGGATATGTACGGTCGCGACGCGGTATCGCAAATCATCACCTTCGGCACCATGGCGGCGAAAGCGGTTATCCGCGACGTGGGCCGCGTGTTAGGCCACCCGTATGGCTTTGTTGACCGCATCTCCAAGCTTATTCCGCCCGATCCGGGCATGACGCTTGCCAAAGCGTTTGAGGCGGAGCCGCAGCTGCAGGAAATTTACGATGCCGATGAAGAAGTTAAAGCGCTCATCGACATGGCGCGCAAGCTTGAAGGGGTGACGCGTAACGCCGGTAAACACGCCGGCGGCGTGGTTATCGCGCCAACCAAAATTACCGATTTCGCGCCGCTTTACTGCGACGAAATGGGACACCATCCGGTTACTCAGTTTGATAAAAACGATGTGGAATACGCGGGGCTGGTGAAGTTTGACTTCCTCGGACTGCGTACGCTCACCATCATCAACTGGGCGCTGGATATGATTAACGCCCGCCGCGCGAAGCAGGGCCTTGAGCCCATCGATATCGCCGCCATTCCGCTGGACGATAAAAAAAGCTTCGACATGCTGCAACGCTCGGAAACCACCGCGGTGTTCCAGCTTGAATCGCGCGGCATGAAAGACCTGATTAAGCGCCTGCAGCCTGACTGCTTCGAAGATATGATCGCGCTCGTGGCGCTCTTCCGTCCGGGCCCGCTGCAGTCCGGCATGGTGGATAACTTTATCGACCGTAAGCACGGGCGTGAGGCCATCTCTTATCCTGATATTCAGTGGCAGCATGAAAGCCTGAAGCCTGTGCTGGAGCCGACCTACGGCATTATCCTTTATCAGGAACAGGTGATGCAGATAGCCCAGGTGCTCTCGGGCTATACGCTGGGCGGCGCGGATATGCTGCGTCGCGCCATGGGTAAAAAGAAACCTGAAGAGATGGCCAAGCAGCGCTCCATTTTTGAAGATGGCGCGAAAAATAACGGCATCGACGGCGAGCTGGCGATGAAAATCTTCGACCTCGTAGAGAAATTCGCGGGTTACGGATTTAACAAATCGCACTCGGCAGCCTATGCGCTGGTTTCTTACCAGACCCTGTGGCTCAAAGCGCATTATCCGGCAGAGTTTATGGCGGCGGTAATGACCGCGGACATGGACAACACCGATAAGGTTGTCGGTCTGGTGGATGAATGCTGGCGCATGGGGCTGAAAGTGCTGCCGCCGGATATTAACTCCGGGCTTTACCAGTTCCACGTAAACGACGACGGCGAAATTGTTTACGGCATCGGCGCGATTAAAGGCGTGGGCGAAGGCCCGATTGAAGCGATTATTGAAGCGCGCAACAAAGACGGCTATTTCCGCGAGCTGTTTGACCTCTGCGCCCGTACGGACACCAAAAAGCTGAACCGCCGCGTGCTGGAGAAGCTGATTATGTCCGGCGCGTTCGATCGCCTGGGACCGCACCGCGCGGCGCTAATGAATTCGCTGGGCGACGCGCTGAAAGCCGCCGATCAGCATGCCAAAGCCGAAGCCATCGGCCAGGCGGATATGTTCGGCGTACTGGCGGAAGAGCCCGAGCAGATAGAGCAATCCTACGCCAGCTGTCAGCCGTGGCCGGAGCAGGTGGTGCTGGATGGCGAGCGTGAAACGCTGGGGCTGTACTTAACCGGCCACCCTATCAACCAGTATCTGAAAGAGATTGAGCGTTATGTCGGTGGCATGAGGCTTAAAGATATGCATCCGACCGAACGTGGCAAAGTGACCACGGCGGCGGGGCTTGTGATTTCCGCGCGGGTTATGGTCACCAAGCGCGGCAATCGTATCGGCATCTGTACGCTGGATGACCGTTCAGGGCGTCTGGAGGTGATGTTATTCACCGACGCGCTGGAGAAATACCAGCAGTTGCTGGAGAAAGACCGAATCCTGATCGTTAGCGGACAGGTCAGCTTTGATGACTTCAGCGGAGGGCTTAAAATGACCGCCCGCGAAGTCATGGACATTGACGAAGCCCGCGAAAAGTATGCGCGCGGGCTTGCTATCTCGCTGACGGACAGGCAAATTGATGACCAGCTTTTAAACCGTCTCCGTCAGTCTCTGGAACCCCATCGTTCGGGGACAATTCCAGTACATCTCTACTATCAGAGGGCGGACGCCCGTGCGCGGTTGCGTTTCGGCGCGACGTGGCGTGTCTCGCCAAGCGATCGTTTACTTAACGATCTGCGTGGCCTGATTGGTTCGGAGCAGGTGGAACTGGAATTTGACTGATGCGTATGCATCCACGTTTCCCGGGTTCTGAATCACCGGGTCGGTAGCCGCGAGGCCTGCCAGGCCCGGAGCAGGTGGAACTGGAGTTTGACTAATACAGGAATATTATGAGTCTGAATTTCCTTGATTTTGAACAGCCGATTGCAGAGCTGGAAGCGAAAATCGATTCCCTGACCGCTGTAGGCCGTCAGGATGAAAAACTGGATATTAACATCGACGAAGAGGTGCATCGTCTGCGCGAAAAAAGCGTAGAGCTGACCCGAAAGATTTTCGCCGATCTGGGCGCATGGCAGATTGCGCAACTGGCGCGTCATCCGCTGCGCCCTTATACCCTGGATTATGTTCGTCTGGCGTTTGATGAGTTCGATGAACTGGCGGGCGACCGCGCTTACGCCGACGATAAAGCCATTGTTGGCGGCATCGCGCGTCTGGATGGCCGCCCGGTGATGATCATCGGCCACCAGAAAGGACGCGAAACCAAAGAAAAAATCCGTCGCAACTTTGGTATGCCGGCGCCGGAAGGCTACCGTAAAGCGCTGCGCCTGATGGAGATGGCTGAGCGTTTCAATATGCCGATTATCACCTTCATCGATACCCCGGGCGCCTATCCGGGCGTGGGCGCGGAAGAGCGCGGCCAGTCTGAAGCCATCGCCCGCAACCTGCGGGAAATGTCCCGCCTGAAAGTGCCGGTTATCTGCACCGTTATCGGCGAAGGCGGCTCCGGCGGCGCGCTGGCTATCGGCGTGGGCGACAAAGTCAACATGCTGCAGTACAGCACCTATTCCGTTATTTCACCGGAAGGCTGTGCATCCATTTTGTGGAAAAGCGCGGATAAAGCGCCGCTCGCTGCAGAAGCGATGGGCATTATCGCCCCGCGTCTGAAAGAGCTGAAGCTCATTGACTCTGTGATTGGCGAACCGCTCGGCGGCGCGCACCGTAATCCGGAAGCGATGGCGGGCTCCCTGAAGGCGCAGTTGCTGGCAGACCTGGCGGATCTCGATGTGCTGAGTAAAGAAGATCTGCTCAACCGTCGTTATCAGCGTCTGATGAGCTACGGTTACGCTTAATGCGTTAATTTATCTTCTTTAAAAGGCTGACGATTGTCGGCCTTTTTTATTTCCGTTTCGCGAGCTGGCTGTTCGTCCCTCCTGGACTGCTCTGTAAACGCGTAACGCCAGCGCCCGTCGCTGGCGTTAACAACTATGCTTACCAGATGCATTTTTGCCAGGAGGTAAGCAGTGAACATCATCGCCATCATGGGGCCGCACGGCGCATTTTATAAAGACGAGCCGATTGACGAGCTTCAGAATGCGCTTCAGCGCCAGGGTTTCCAGGTTATCTGGCCGAAAAACAGCACCGATCTGCTGAAGTTTATCGAGCATAACCCGCGCATCTGCGGCGTGATTTTTGACTGGGACGAATACAGTCTCGATCTCTGTAGCGAAATCAATCGCCTCAACGAATACCTGCCGCTTTATGCCTTTATCAACACCCATTCCTCGCTCGATGTCAGCGTTAACGAAATGCGCATGGCGCTGTGGTTTTTTGAATACGCATTAGGCGCGGCGGAAGATATCGCCACGCGCATCCGGCAATATACCAATGAGTATCTCGACAACATCACGCCACCTTTTACTAAAGCGCTGTTTACCTATGTGAAAGAGGGCAAATACACCTTTTGTACGCCAGGTCATATGGCGGGCACGGCGTATCAGAAAAGCCCGGTCGGCTGCCTGTTTTATGATTTCTTCGGCGGCAATACGCTGAAGGCAGATGTCTCAATCTCAGTCACTGAACTGGGCTCGCTGCTGGATCATACCGGCCCGCATCTGGAGGCGGAGGAGTACATCGCCCGCACCTTCGGCGCCGAGCAGAGCTATATGGTGACTAACGGCACCTCCACGTCGAACAAAATTATCGGCATGTATGCCGCGCCCGCCGGCAGCACGATGCTGGTTGATCGCAACTGCCATAAGTCGTTAACCCATCTGTTGATGATGAGCGACATCGTGCCTGTCTGGCTGAAGCCGACCCGCAACGCGCTGGGCATTCTGGGCGGCATTCCAAAGCATGAATTCAGCCGCGCTTCGATTGAAGAGAAAGTCGGACAGACGAAAAACGCCAGTTGGCCGGTGCATGCGGTTATCACTAACTCCACCTACGACGGGCTGCTTTACAACACCAACTGGATCAAGCGCACGCTTGACGTGCCCTCGATTCATTTCGATTCCGCCTGGGTGCCCTATACCCATTTTCATCCTATCTATCAGGGCAAAAGCGGCATGAGCGGCGAGCGTATTCCGGGCAAAGTCTTCTTTGAAACGCAGTCCACCCACAAAATGTTGGCCGCGTTTTCTCAGGCCTCGCTGATCCATATTAAAGGCGATTACGACGAAGAAACCTTTAACGAAGCCTACATGATGCATACCACCACGTCGCCGAGCTACCCGCTGGTGGCGTCCATCGAAACCGCGGCGGCGATGTTGCGCGGCAATCCGGGCAGAAGATTGATTAACCGTTCGGTCGAGCGTGCGCTGCATTTCCGTAAGGAGGTGCAGCGGCTGCGGGAGGAGTCAGACAGCTGGTTCTTCGATATCTGGCAGCCGGAAGAAATTAATGAAGCGGATTGCTGGCCCATCGCGCCGGGCGAGACGTGGCACGGTTTTAACGATGCCGATGATGACCACATGTATCTCGACCCGGTCAAAGTCACTATCCTTACGCCGGGCATGGACGAACAAGGAAACATGGCGGAAGAGGGGATCCCGGCTGCGCTGGTGGCCAAATTTCTCGACGAGCGCGGCGTGGTGGTAGAGAAAACCGGCCCTTACAATCTGCTCTTTTTATTCAGCATCGGCATTGATAAAACCCGGGCGATGAGCCTGTTGCGCGGCCTGACTGAGTTCAAACGCGCCTATGACCTGAACCTACGGGTGAAAAATATGCTGCCCGACCTTTACGCCGAGGACCCGGACTTTTATCGCAACATGCGTATCCAGACGCTGGCGCGCGGCATTCACGACCTCATTAAACAGCATGATATGGCGAGCCTGATGCTGCGCGCTTTCGATGTATTGCCGGAAATGAAGCTCACCCCTCATGAAATGTACCAGCAGCAGGTAAAAGGCAACGTAGAGACCGTGGAGATAGAAAAGCTCATCAACCGCGTTTCCGCTAATATGATCCTGCCGTACCCGCCCGGGGTGCCGCTGGTGATGCCAGGCGAGATGATCACTCAGGAGAGCCGCGCCGTGCTCGATTTCTTGCTCATGCTCTGTTCCATCGGCAAACACTATCCCGGTTTTGAGACCGATATTCACGGCGCCAAACTGGGGGACGACGGCGTTTACCGTGTACGTGTCCTAAAAAATAGCTAACCCCTTGTTTTGCTATTAACGGCTGGTTAACGTTCGGAAAAAGCAAAAGGAGAGAGCATGCTGGGTTTAAAACAGATTCACCATATCGCCATCATCGCGACGGATTACGAAAAGAGTAAGGCTTTTTACTGCGACATTCTCGGCTTTACGCTGCTGTCAGAAGTGTACCGCGAAGCGCGGGACTCCTGGAAAGGCGACCTGGCGTTAAACGGCCAGTATGTCATTGAGCTTTTCTCGTTCCCGTTCCCGCCCGCTCGCCCCAGCCGCCCCGAAGCCTGCGGCCTGCGCCATCTCGCTTTTAGCGTGGAGGATGTCGACCAGGCGGCCGCGCATCTGGAAAGCCGCGGCGTGAAATGCGAAGCGGTGCGCGTTGATGAGCTGACGGGCAAGCGTTTTACCTTCTTCAACGACCCGGACGGCCTGCCGCTGGAGCTTTATCAGCAGTAAGACTTGCCCGAACCCGCAATGCCCGGTAACGTGCCGGGCATTCTCCTCATTTTTCGCTGCGTTATGACCACTCTTTCACTCACTTCGCTGCATCCTTTTCGCTATTTGCTGGTGGCGTTCAGCGGCGGGCTGGATTCCACCGCGCTGCTGCATGAGCTTGTGCGTTTGCGCGAAGCCGGGACGCCGCTGACATTGCGCGCCATTCACATCCATCATGGCATCAGCCCGCATGCTGATAGCTGGGTTGCGCATTGCAGGCGGGTTTGCGAAGGCCTGAACGTGCCGCTTACGGTTCGTCGCGTGCAGCTCGAGCAGGAAGGGCTAGGGCTGGAGGCGCAGGCGCGCAAGGCGCGTTACGCCGCTTTTGCTGACGCTTTGCAGCCTGGTGAGGCGCTGGTAACGGCGCAGCATCAGGACGATCAGTGCGAGACGCTGCTGCTGGCGCTCAAGCGCGGCAGCGGCCCGGCAGGGCTGGCGGCGATGCCGGAGAGACTTGCTTTCGCCGGGACGTTTATTCTGCGTCCTTTGCTTAACGTCTCGCGCGCGCAGCTGGAGCAGTACGCGCAGGCGCATCGCCTGGCGTGGATTGACGATGAGAGCAATCAGGACGACAGCTACGACCGTAACTTTTTGCGGCTGCGCGTAGTGCCGCTGCTGGCGTCGCGTTGGCCCCATTTTGCCGAAGCGGCAGCGCGCAGCGCGCAACTTTGCGGCGAACAGGAGCAACTGCTGGATGAACTGCTGGGCGAAGAGCTCGCCGCCTTAACGGGAGAGCAGGGCGAGCTTCGTCTTGCTCCGCTTGCCGCGGTGAGCGACAGCCGGCGCGGGGCTCTGCTGCGGCGCTGGTTTGCCGCGAACAGCGCTCAAATGCCTTCCCGCGCCGCGCTGCAACGGCTGTGGGACGAGGTGGCGCAAAGCCGTGAAGATGCATGTCCGCGTTTACAGTTTGGCCGCTACGAAGTGCGTCGTTATCAGGAGGCGCTCTGGTGGGTGCCAATGCGTCCGGGGCAGGGCGATCGCGTCATCGATTGGGAAAAGCCCTGGCAACCGCTTGTGCTGCCGGACGGGCTGGGCCAACTGACAACGGGCGACACGGGTACGCGCGTGCGCGTACCAAGGGCTGATGAACGCGTAACGGTGCGTTTTCGCGCCAGTGGGCTTTTGTATATTGCCGGTCGCGAACGGGGGCGTAGCCTGAAAAAACTCTGGCAAGAGTTGCGCGTTCCCCCCTGGCGGCGCGACACTACGCCTTTGATTTTTTATGGCGAGCAACTTATCTGCGCCCCTGGCGTTTTTGTCACTCGCGAGGGCGCAGCGCAGGTGGAAACAGGCTGGCATATAGACTGGCGAAAGGAGCAAGACGAATGAAAAAATGGGCGATGCTGACGGGGCTAATGCTGTGCAGTCTCTCGGCGCTGGCAAAGGGCGATATAAAAGCAGGTGAAGAAAAAGCGGTAATGTGCGTTGCCTGCCACGGCGCGACCGGAAAAGTGTCGGTGCCGCTTTACCCCAACCTGGCCGGGCAGAATGCAGAGTACCTTGCTCATGCGCTGCATGCTTATAAAAAGGGCGAGCGCAGCGGCGGTCAGGCGGAAATCATGAAGGCTTATGTCAGCGGCCTGTCTGACAGCGATATTGACAATCTTGCGGCCTATTACGCCAGCCAGAAACCATAAAAAAGGGCAGCCCGCTGGCTGCCCTTGCTGTGTTTGTTGAGTAGATCAGGACTCGCTGACCACGACGGTGCCGATTTCAGGGTGACTGAAACTGGCGATTTTATCGAGACGAACTTCGCGCGGGGCACCGGCTTCATCGACAATCAGATATTCGATGTTTTTACGAGAAACCAGGTCGTTGGCCTGCGCCTTAAAAATTTCTCCGCTCTTCAGTTCCAGCGTCAGTACTAAGTGATGCTGGCAGGCGAGTTCGAGATTGTCATAATCGTCACAGTTGATGGGTTGATAGGCATCATTCATTGACATAATCGCTCACCAGTAAGTTCGCGGCAGCATAAGCCGCCTTTTCCCTGACCGACTCTGAAAGCGCATCGTTAGAGGCGACTTCATTCAGAACCTTTAACACGCAGCCCAGCGCATCGGGGATATACCCCAGATCGCCGCTGGCAATTTCCGCATAGCGCTTGCGTATTAACGCACAATAACTATCCACATGCCCTCCTGTCAGAGTCCTGACTACAGACTTCGTTGTGGGATGCAAGTCTAAGCCTACGAAGATAAACTCTGTTTAGCAAGGTGACTATACCATAGTCACCTGAACGATATTAACGGATAACGAGGCCCGGGCAGGGAATTCTACGGCAGGCCGCCGTTATTCCGTTACAATAGCGTCCAGCATAACCTGGGGGACGTGATGGCATTAAAAGCAACGATTTACAAAGCAGCGGTTAACGTAGCGGATCTGGACCGCCAGCAATTTCTGGAAACCAGCCTGACGCTGGCGCGTCATCCATCCGAAACGCAGGAGCGCATGATGCTGCGTCTGCTGGCATGGATAATCCATGCCGACGAGCGGCTGCAATTCACCCGCGGATTGTGCGCCGATGACGAGCCGGAAATCTGGCTGCGTAACGATCACATGGGCATTGAGCTCTGGGTGGAATTAGGACTGCCCGATGAGCGCAGGCTGCGTAAGGCGGTCAATCAGTCCAGCGAAGTCGTGTTATTTACCTATAACGACCGCGCGGCGCAGGTCTGGTGGCAACAGAACCAGGACAAGCTGCGCCAGTATAAAAACCTCGCTATCTGGTACATCAATGACGAACAGCTGGCGAAGGTGAGCGAACTCGCGGACCGTACCATGTCGTTACAGGCAACGCTGCAGGAAGGGATTATCTGGCTTTCCGACGAGCGTCATAATCTGGAGCTCCAGCTAACGCCCTGGCAGCAGGCTTCATGATAGAAATTTCACGCAGCGTCGCGATCCCTGATGAAGAGGTAACCATTACCGCTATCCGGGCGCAGGGCGCGGGCGGCCAGCATGTGAATAAAACCTCGACGGCGATTCATCTGCGCTTTGATATCAACGCGTCCAGTTTGCCGGAAGAGTATAAGCATCGACTGCTGGCGGCGAGCCACCACCTGATTACGCAAGAGGGGGTGGTGATTATTAAAGCGCAAACGCACCGCAGCCAGGAGATGAATCGGGAAGAGGCGGTCGCGCGGCTTATTGCGTTAATTCGGGAACTTACCGTTACGCAAAAGAGTCGAAAAGCTACCAAACCCACGCGCGCGTCAAAGGTGCGTCGCCGCGAGGCGAAAACACAGCGGTCTGCGACCAAAGCACTGCGTGGAAAAGTTCGCGGTCTGTAGAAGCCACTCACCATCAGAATATAAGGAAATCAGGTGAAAAAGAGCATTGTGCCCGCCGCCGTGGCGCTGCTGAGTATGCTGGCGCTTTTTGGCTGTAATAACCGTGCTGAAGTGCAGACGCTTCAGCCTGCTTCTTCGCCAGAGCTTAAACCCATGCAGCAAAGCTGGCGCGGCGTCCTGCCCTGTGCGGATTGCGAAGGCATCGAAACGTCGCTTTTTCTGGAAAAAGACGGCACGTGGGTTATGAACGAGCGCTATCTGGGCGCGCGCGAGCCAACGGTTATCGCCTCCTGGGGGACCTGGGCGCGTACCGCAGATAAGCTGGTGCTGACCGACAGCGACGGCGAAAAGCGCTACTTCCATGCGAAAGGCGAGCAGCTGGAAATGCTCGACCGCGAAGGAAAACTCATCTCCTCTACGCTTAACTATACGCTTTCGCCGGTAAACGCCTCGCTGCCGACGACGCCCATCGCCATGAAGGGCATGTATTTTTATATGGCGGATGCGGCAACCTTTACCGACTGCGCGACGGGACGCCGTTTTGCCGTCTCCAGCAACGCCCGGCTTGAGCGCGACTATGCCGTGGCGCGGGACGGCGAACAGAAAGCCGTATTGCTGATAACGCAGGCGCATTTTACGCTTGAGCCCAATCCCGACAGCGGAACGATGCAAAAGACGCTGGTGGTGGACAGTCATAGCCGTTTCGAAAGCGATAAAGATTGCCAGGATTAGGCCTTTACTGAAAATAGCTGCGGGCGGACAGATAAATTCCTTTTTTTAAATGACCAACATAGCGCAGGCGATGTAGCGGTTTTAGCGACGTTACATCGCCTTCTCGCATATGGAGCAGATCCGCCGGACTGACCCACCCGGAAGCGGCTGAGGTCAAGGGATGACCGGCATAAGCATAAGCGGCAGTGACAAATTCGGAACAAAAGTAGCGATTGTTGGCAGGGCGCTCTGGCGGCGCGAGCTGCACATTCGCCAGGGTTGCCAGGCATTGATGTCGAAAGTCGGATGAAAAAGGCGTGAGTGAACAAAGCTTGCTGGTCACCATAAAAGGCGCCATTCCAGCGATACCGGAAAAGTTATAGCGGCTACCGCTTTTATCAGTCGCAAATTGCGAGATAAGTTTTGCTTCTTTCTCTGTAAGCCCCGGCATTCTTAACGCAAAGAGTTTATCACTATGCGCCATCGCCTCCTTTAACGTGATGATATGCACGCCCGCGCCGACGGCTTCAGCAACATGGCCTTCTCCTGTATACAACGCTACATGACTCACTGCGGATGCGCTGAAAAAGCGAATCCCTAACGAGGTCAACCCAATCGAAGATGAGAAAAGCAGATCGCCTGTTCGCAGTTGCGTTTCGTCGATAACCCGTAACGTCTGCCCGGGCGCGGAGCTGAACTGCCGTACGCTAATTGTTCTGGTAGAGGAAGGAGCGAGAGGATCCTGGCCGATATCAACAGCGCATCCTGTTAACGCAACGATTAACAGAACCAGAACGCCCAATACGCCGCGCCTGAGATGCATATGACCATCCTTTGTCATTGATAAAAAAACGCCCCGACAGAGCGGGGCGTTAGTATAACAAAGCGGCACTACTTGCGGATGTTGCTGATCAGGTAATCCAGAATTTCACCCGTTTTAATCATCTGCTTCTCGCCGTTACGACGGTATTTGTATTCAATCTCGTCGTTATCAAGATTGCGATCGCCAATAACAACAGTGTGCGGAATGCCGATAAGCTCCATGTCGGCAAACATCACGCCCGGGCGCTCTTTACGATCGTCCATCAGCACTTCAATGCCCTGCGCGCGCAGTTCATTGTAGAGTTTCTCCGCCAGTTCCTGAACGCGGAAAGATTTGTGCATGTTCATCGGCAGAATGGCGACCTGGAACGGCGCAATCGCCTCCGGCCAGACGATACCGCGCTCATCATGGTTCTGTTCAATCGCCGCGGCCACGACACGCGTTACGCCGATGCCATAGCAACCCATGGTCAGCACCTGATTGCGGCCATCTTCCCCCTGTACGGAAGCCTTCAGCGCGTCGGAGTATTTGGTGCCGAGCTGGAAAATGTGGCCCACTTCGATGCCGCGCTTGATAAGCAGCGTGCCTTGTCCATCCGGGCTTGGGTCGCCTGCGACAACGTTACGAATATCGGCAACTTCCGGCGTCGCCACATCGCGATCCCAGTTAATACCGAAGTAGTGTTTGCCTTCAATGTTAGCGCCAGCCGCGAAATCGCTCATAACCGCAACAGAACGGTCGATAACTACCGGAACCGGCATATTGACCGGGCCGAGAGAACCTGGGCCTGCATTAATAACGGCGCGGATTTCCGCTTCGGTTGCGAAAGTCAGCGGGCTCGCCACCTGCGGCAGCTTCTCGGCTTTCACTTCGTTGAGTTCGTGATCGCCGCGCACCAGCAGCGCGACCAGCGGATAAGCGCTCTCTTCTACCGCTTTTACCAGCAACGTCTTAACGGTTTTCTCTACCGGCAGATTGAACTGCTCAACCAGCTCAGCGATGGTTTTCGCATTCGGCGTATCGATAAGCTGCATTTCCTGCGTGGCGGCGGCGCGCGGGGTTTTCGGCGCAACGGCTTCGGCCAGCTCAATGTTTGCTGCGTAATCGGAAGTGTCGGAGAAGATAACGTCATCTTCGCCGCTCTGCGCCAGCACCTGGAATTCATGGGAAGCGCTGCCGCCGATTGAGCCGGTATCCGCCTGCACCGCACGGAAATCAAGGCCCATGCGGCTGAAGATTTTGCTGTAGGCGGCGTACATGGCATCGTACGTTTCCTGCAGGGATTCCTGAGAAGTATGGAAAGAGTAGGCGTCCTTCATCAGGAATTCGCGCGAGCGCATTACGCCAAAGCGCGGGCGCACTTCGTCGCGGAATTTGGTCTGGATCTGGAAGAAGTTGAGCGGCAGCTGTTTGTAGGAGCTCAGCTCGTTACGGATAAGATCGGTAATGACCTCTTCATGCGTCGGGCCAAGCACGAACGGACGGTCGCCGCGATCGACGAAACGCAGCAACTCCGGGCCGTACTGTTCCCAGCGGCCGCTCTCCTGCCACAGGTCGGCTGGCTGCACCACCGGCATGCTCACCTCAATGGCACCGGCGTTGTTCATCTCTTCACGCACGATGTTTTCGACTTTTTTCAGGACGCGCAGGCCGGTCGGCAGCCAGGTATATAACCCGGAGGCCAGCTTGCGGATCATCCCGGCGCGCAGCATCAGCTGGTGGCTGATCACTTCGGCGTCGGCAGGCGTCTCCTTGAGAGTGGAGAGCAGATATTGGCTAGTACGCATGTTGTTACGGTTCCATTTGAACTATCGGAGCAGGCCGGACGGCCTGGCGCAAAAAAGTGGTTTAGTTTACCAGCGTGGCCGGATTGCCAAAAGAGAGGGAAAACAAATTAGCGCGCCTCAAGGGCAAACACTTCAGAGCCTTGCTCGGTCACGCGCCAGCGCACGTTGAAATCAAGCAGCCAGACGGCGTAGCTTTTACCCGGATCTTCCTCTTTACGGTAAGCCGGACGCGGATCCTGAGCCAGCACTTCGCAAATAAATTGCCCAAGCGACGGGTATTGTTTCTCAAGCGTTGCCAGCTTCGCCTGAACGTCGTCGGTAAAAAAGACCGGCATATCCGCGACGGGCGCTTCCTGAGCATAACCCGCCCGGGCTTGCGGCAACGCTTCGGCGAAAGGCAGGTAAGGTTTAATATCCACGACAGGCGTGCCGTCTACCAGATCAAGCCCACCTAACTGCAGGATAACCTGATTTTTTTCGCAGCGTATTCCCTTGAGCTCAACCAGCGACATGCCGATCGGGTTAGGGCGAAAAGTGGAGCGGGTGGCGAAAACCCCCATGCGGGCGTTGCCGCCAAGGCGCGGCGGACGCACTGTCGGCCGCCATCCGCCTTCCATTGTCTGATGAAAAACAAACAGCAGCCAGACATGGCTGAACCCTTCCAGACCACGAACCGCATCCGGCTGATTATAGGGCTCAAGAAGATGCAGTTCGCCGCCGACAGCTTTCACCAGTCCTGGCTGGCGCGGGACGGCGAACTTTTCTTTATAGGGTGAACGGATAACGCCTATCTGTTCGAAGTGGAACTGACTCATTTAGCTGAGACGTTTAGCGCAGAACCGACGCATACCGCCTGACGGTAGCAGCCCGGCGTTCCGCTGGTGACTTCGCAGCTGTGCAGCAGTACGGCGTTCGCTTTCATTTTAGAGGCGTTTATCTGCATGCGCTTGCGCGCGGTAGGAATGTTAGGCGGAGAGTCCTGGTTAGTCGCCTGACAGGATTCGCCGCTCACTTCCCCGAGATCGCGGAAAGGCTTGCCCACCAGATCTTCAGCGTTGCTATAAATTCTTACGGGAGCGGGATGAGAAACTTTCTGGCGAGGCGCTTCAGCGGGTGGGGTGGTTGCTGTGCTTTTAACGGGTTCTACGGGAGATCTGCTTAACATAGAGCAGCCACTGAGCATAAGGGCCAGTAAACAGATCGGTAAAGCACGCATAATATTTCCTCAATTAATCATCAACGAGAGTTTATTGAATCAGGAGCTTGCAGAAATAACAAGACGGGCCGCGGCCCGTCTTACATTATTTATGTGGCAAAGTGTGAAGCATTACCAGCCTTTCACAGCGCCGCCGTTAAAGATTTTGTTCGCCGCGTCGTTAACTTCGTCAGACTGATAAGCCTGAACAAACTTCTTCACGTTTTCCGCGTCTTTGTTGTCTTCGCGGGTCACTATCATGTTTACATACGGGGAATCTTTATCTTCAACGAAGATGCCGTCTTTCGCCGGGGTCAGGTTGATCTGGCTGGCGTAGGTGGTGTTAATAACGGCCAGCGCGATCTGCGCATCGTCCAGGGAGCGCGGCAGCTGCGGCGCTTCCAGTTCAACAATCTTCAGGTTTTTCGGGTTTTCAGTCACGTCCAGCACGGTCGGCAGCAGACCTACGCCGTCTTTCAGCTTGATAAGACCCACTTTCTGCAACAGCAGCAGGGAGCGGCCAAGGTTAGTCGGATCGTTAGGCACGGCGATTTGCGAGCCCGGCTGCAGCTCATCCAGCGATTTGATTTTTTTGGAATAGCCAGCGATTGGATAAACGAAGGTATTGCCAACCGAAACCAGTTTGTAACCGCGATCTTTAATCTGCTGATCCAGGTACGGCTTGTGCTGGAAGGCGTTAGCGTCGATATCGCCTTTGCTCAGCGCTTCGTTCGGCAGCACGTAGTCGTTAAACGTGACCAGTTCAACGTCCAGACCGTATTTGTCTTTAGCGACCTTCTGCGCCACTTCGGCAACCTGCTGTTCCGCGCCAACAATCACGCCGACTTTAATATGGTTCGGATCTTTTTCTTCCTGACCGCAACCCACTAATGCCAGAGAGCCGATAAGGGCGCCGACCGCTGCAAAGGTTTTCAATTTGAAAGACATAGCCATTCCTTACTCGAAAAGTTTATCTAATGTTGTGTATGACATTACTTGTGAGTGACAGCCCGGACGATGCGATCGCCAGAGAATTGAATTAAATACACCAATACCACGAGCAATACTAATACTGTATTCATCACGGTGGCGTTATAACCGATGTAGCCATACTGGTAGCCAATCTGCCCCAGACCGCCTGCGCCCACCGCGCCGCCCATAGCGGAATAGCCGACCAGCGTAATTAGCGTAATGGTTGCGGCGTTCACCAGTCCGGGAAGCGCTTCCGGCAGCAGTACCTTACGGATTATCTGCATCGGCGTGGCGCCCATTGCGCGGGAGGCTTCAATCAGGCCTGAAGGGATTTCCAGCAGCGCGTTTTCCACCATACGGGCGATAAACGGCGCCGCCCCTACGGTCAGCGGCACGATAGCGGCCTGCAAACCAATAGAGGTGCCGACAATGGCGCGGGTGAACGGAATCATCCATACCAGCAAGATAATGAAAGGAATGGAGCGGAAGATATTCACCAGCGCGGAGATAATGCGATAGAGCTTCCCGTTTTCAATAATCTGGCCCGGGCGGGTCACATACAGTAGCACCCCAACCGGCAGGCCGATCACAAAACCGAAGAAGCCGGAAACAAAGGTCATCGCCAGGGTTTCCCACACGCCTTTCAGCATTAACCACATCATTGCTTCAGACATAACCCAGCACCTCTACTTTTACATGATGTTCTTGCAGATAAGCGATTGCCGCTTCCGTTTCATGCGCCGTGCCGTGCATTTCCGCCAGCATGATGCCGAACTTCACGCCGCCTGCATAATCCATCTGGGCGCTAATAATGTTGTTGTTTACATTAAAGCGGCGCGCGGTTTCGGAAAGCAGCGGAGCATCGACAGACTGGCCGGTAAATTCAAGACGCAGCAGCGGAACGGTATTGCTGCTTGCCTGCGCATTCAGGCGCTGCGCGTAATCGTCCGGAATATCCAGATGCAGGGTGGACTGAATAAACTGCTGCGCCAATGGGGTTTTGGGATGAGAAAACACTTCGCTTACGCTGTCCTGCTCAATCAGTTCGCCGTTGCTGATAACCGCCACGCAGTCACAGATGCGCTTCACCACGTCCATCTCATGCGTAATAAGGAGAATGGTGAGACCAAGGCGACGGTTAATGTCTTTCAGCAATTCCAGGATGGAACGCGTCGTGGCCGGATCGAGCGCGCTGGTCGCTTCGTCGCACAGTAAAACTTTCGGGTTGCTGGCCAGAGCACGGGCAATCGCCACACGCTGCTTTTGCCCGCCGGAGAGGTTTGCAGGCCAGGCGTCATGTTTTTCACCCAATCCTACCAGGTCCAGCAGCTCGCTTACGCGGCGTTTAACTTCTTCTTTCGGCGTGTTGTTCAGCTCAAGCGGCAGCGCCACGTTGCCAAATACGGTGCGGGAAGAGAGCAGGTTGAAGTGCTGGAAGATCATGCCAATCTGGCGGCGCGCTTTGGTGAGTTCGGATTCAGAAAGCGCCGTTAAATCCTGTCCATCTACCAGAACGGAGCCCTGGGTTGGCCGCTCAAGGAGGTTAACGCAGCGAATAAGCGTGCTTTTACCGGCGCCCGATGCGCCAATCACGCCATAAATTTGTCCGGCAGGCACATGCAGGCTGACATTATTCAGCGCCTGGATGGTTCGGTTTCCCTGCTGGAACACTTTGGTGATATTCGAAAGTTTGATCATTAGGTATTTATTATCTTATACGAGTTAGCCGTGGCATTTTGTTCTGCCAGATACGGGCGGTGACCGTAGACGGGATGGATGTTAAGGCATCCAGACGTCTAAATCAATCGTGTGCACAGCGATGAGCGCTTTCTCCCTGCTGGAAACATGCGATACTACGCGCAATATATATGTCAGGAGTTTTTCAGGTGGCTAAATCTGTACCCGCTATTTTTCTTGACCGCGACGGCACGTTGAATGTCGATCACGGTTACGTGCATGAAATCGATCGTTTTGAATTTATCGATGGCGTAATTGATGCGATGCGCGAGCTTAAAGAGATGGGCTTTGCGCTGGTGCTGGTAACGAACCAGTCGGGGATCGCGCGCGGTATCTTCACCGAAGCGCAGTTCGAACAGCTTACTGAGTGGATGGACTGGTCGCTGGCGGACCGGGGCGTCGATCTCGATGGCATCTATTATTGCCCGCATCATCCCGAAGGCACAGTGGAAGAGTTTCGTCAGGCCTGCGACTGCCGTAAACCACAACCAGGTATGCTTATCTCCGCTCGCGACTTCCTTCATATAGATATGGCTGCTTCTTATATGGTAGGGGACAAACTGGAAGATATGCTGGCGGCGCAAGCGGCCGGAGTGGGAACGAAAGTTTTGGTTCGCAGCGGCAAGCCAGTCACGTCGGATGCAGAAAATGCGGCAGACTGGGTGATAAATAGCCTTGCAGAACTGCCAGCGGCTATCAAATCGCGTTAAAAAACGGCGTTATGGCTAAATGGTAAGCGGTCAGTAAAAAAGTTAAGATTTCCGCTTGCCATCCTCGGACGGCTCCCTATAATGCGCCTCCATCGACACGGCGCTGGTGAACAACATCACACAGCGACGGTGAGTCGGAAGAGAAAAAATCCTGAAATTAAGGGTTGACTCTGAAAGAGGAAAGCGTAATATACGCCACCTCGCGACAGCAGGCTGAATGCCGCGTCGCACCGCTCTTTAACAATTTATCAGACAATCTGTGTGGGCACTCAGATGGACTGGATTCTTAACGTCGCAAGACGAAAAATGAATACCAAGTCTCAACGAGTGAACACGTAATTCATTACGAAGTTCTTTTCTTTAGAAATAAAGAAACATTGAGCATCAAACTTTAATTGAAGAGTTTGATCATGGCTCAGATTGAACGCTGGCGGCAGGCCTAACACATGCAAGTCGAGCGGTAACAGGGATCAGCTTGCTGATTCGCTGACGAGCGGCGGACGGGTGAGTAATGTCTGGGAAACTGCCTGATGGAGGGGGATAACCACTGGAAACGGTGGCTAATACCGCATAACGTCGCAAGACCAAAGTGGGGGACCTTCGGGCCTCATGCCATCAGATGTGCCCAGATGGGATTAGCTTGTAGGTGGGGTAACGGCTCACCTAGGCGACGATCCCTAGCTGGTCTGAGAGGATGACCAGCCACACTGGAACTGAGACACGGTCCAGACTCCTACGGGAGGCAGCAGTGGGGAATATTGCACAATGGGCGCAAGCCTGATGCAGCCATGCCGCGTGTATGAAGAAGGCCTTCGGGTTGTAAAGTACTTTCAGTGAGGAGGAAGGCGTGATGCTTAATACGCATCGCGATTGACGTTACTCACAGAAGAAGCACCGGCTAACTCCGTGCCAGCAGCCGCGGTAATACGGAGGGTGCAAGCGTTAATCGGAATTACTGGGCGTAAAGCGCACGCAGGCGGTCTGTTAAGTCAGATGTGAAATCCCCGGGCTCAACCCGGGAACTGCATTTGAAACTGGCAGGCTTGAGTCTCGTAGAGGGGGGTAGAATTCCAGGTGTAGCGGTGAAATGCGTAGAGATCTGGAGGAATACCGGTGGCGAAGGCGGCCCCCTGGACGAAGACTGACGCTCAGGTGCGAAAGCGTGGGGAGCAAACAGGATTAGATACCCTGGTAGTCCACGCCGTAAACGATGTCGACTTGGAGGTTGTGCCCTTGAGGCGTGGCTTCCGGAGCTAACGCGTTAAGTCGACCGCCTGGGGAGTACGGCCGCAAGGTTAAAACTCAAATGAATTGACGGGGGCCCGCACAAGCGGTGGAGCATGTGGTTTAATTCGATGCAACGCGAAGAACCTTACCTGGCCTTGACATCCAGAGAACTTGGCAGAGATGCCTTGGTGCCTTCGGGAACTCTGAGACAGGTGCTGCATGGCTGTCGTCAGCTCGTGTTGTGAAATGTTGGGTTAAGTCCCGCAACGAGCGCAACCCTTATCCTTTGTTGCCAGCGGTCCGGCCGGGAACTCAAAGGAGACTGCCGGTGATAAACCGGAGGAAGGTGGGGATGACGTCAAGTCATCATGGCCCTTACGGCCAGGGCTACACACGTGCTACAATGGCGCATACAAAGAGAAGCGACCTCGCGAGAGCAAGCGGACCTCATAAAGTGCGTCGTAGTCCGGATTGGAGTCTGCAACTCGACTCCATGAAGTCGGAATCGCTAGTAATCGTGGATCAGAATGCCACGGTGAATACGTTCCCGGGCCTTGTACACACCGCCCGTCACACCATGGGAGTGGGTTGCAAAAGAAGTAGGTAGCTTAACCTTCGGGAGGGCGCTTACCACTTTGTGATTCATGACTGGGGTGAAGTCGTAACAAGGTAACCGTAGGGGAACCTGCGGTTGGATCACCTCCTTACCTTAAAGAACCTGCCTCTGCAGTGCTCACACAGATTGTCTGATAGATGTAATGAGCAAGACGGCTGCGAAGTCGTGACATTCGTGTCCCCTTCGTCTAGCGGTTAGGACTCCGCCCTTTCACGGCGGCAACAGGGGTTCGAATCCCCTAGGGGACGCCACTTGCTTGGCTGTGGGTGAAAGGCACAACCAACCGATATCTCAAAACTGACTGTAAAGTCACGTTTGAGATATTTGCTCTTTAACAATCCGGAACAAGCTGAAAATTGAAACGACACACGAAAGTGTGTTCGAGTCTCTCAAATGCTTGCAGCACGATGATGATTCTCAGGAAACATCTTCGGGTTGTGAGGTTAAGCGACTAAGCGTACACGGTGGATGCCCTGGCAGTCAGAGGCGATGAAGGACGTGCTAATCTGCGAAAAGCGTCGGTAAGCTGATATGAGGCGTTATAACCGACGATGTCCGAATGGGGAAACCCAGTGCAATCCGTTGCACTATCGTTAGCTGAATACATAGGCTAACGAGGCGAACCGGGGGAACTGAAACATCTAAGTACCCCGAGGAAAAGAAATCAACCGAGATTCCCCCAGTAGCGGCGAGCGAACGGGGAACAGCCCAGAGCCTGAATCAGCTTGTGTGTCAGTGGAAGCGTCTGGAAAGTCGCACGATACAGGGTGAAAGTCCCGTACACGAAGGCACACAGGTTGTGAGCTCGATGAGTAGGGCGGGACACGTGATATCCTGTCTGAAGATGGGGGGACCATCCTCCAAGGCTAAATACTCCTGACTGACCGATAGTGAACCAGTACCGTGAGGGAAAGGCGAAAAGAACCCCGGCGAGGGGAGTGAAACAGAACCTGAAACCGTGTACGTACAAGCAGTGGGAGCCTTCGTAAGAGGGTGACTGCGTACCTTTTGTATAATGGGTCAGCGACTTATATTCTGTAGCAAGGTTAACCGTATAGGGGAGCCGAAGGGAAACCGAGTCTTAATTGGGCGTTAAGTTGCAGGGTATAGACCCGAAACCCGGTGATCTAGCCATGGGCAGGTTGAAGGTTGGGTAACACTAACTGGAGGACCGAACCGACTAATGTTGAAAAATTAGCGGATGACCTGTGGCTGGGGGTGAAAGGCCAATCAAACCGGGAGATAGCTGGTTCTCCCCGAAAGCTATTTAGGTAGCGCCTCGTGAATTCATCTCCGGGGGTAGAGCACTGTTTCGGCTAGGGGGCCATCCCGGCTTACCAACCCGATGCAAACTGCGAATACCGGAGAATGTTATCACGGGAGACACACGGCGGGTGCTAACGTCCGTCGTGAAGAGGGAAACAACCCAGACCGCCAGCTAAGGTCCCAAAGTCATGGTTAAGTGGGAAACGATGTGGGAAGGCCCAGACAGCCAGGATGTTGGCTTAGAAGCAGCCATCATTTAAAGAAAGCGTAATAGCTCACTGGTCGAGTCGGCCTGCGCGGAAGATGTAACGGGGCTAAACCATGCACCGAAGCTGCGGCAGCAACACTGTGTGTTGTTGGGTAGGGGAGCGTTCTGTAAGCCGTCGAAGGTGGACTGTGAGGTCTGCTGGAGGTATCAGAAGTGCGAATGCTGACATAAGTAACGATAAAGCGGGTGAAAAGCCCGCTCGCCGGAAGACCAAGGGTTCCTGTCCAACGTTAATCGGGGCAGGGTGAGTCGACCCCTAAGGCGAGGCCGAAAGGCGTAGTCGATGGGAAACAGGTTAATATTCCTGTACTTGGTGTTACTGCGAAGGGGGGACGGAGAAGGCTATGTTGGCCGGGCGACGGTTGTCCCGGTTTAAGCGTGTAGGTGGGTGTTCCAGGTAAATCCGGTTCACTTTAACACTGAGGCGTGATGACGAGGCACCACGGTGCTGAAGCAACAAATGCCCTGCTTCCAGGAAAAGCCTCTAAGCATCAGGTAACACGAAATCGTACCCCAAACCGACACAGGTGGTCAGGTAGAGAATACCAAGGCGCTTGAGAGAACTCGGGTGAAGGAACTAGGCAAAATGGTGCCGTAACTTCGGGAGAAGGCACGCTGGTGCGTAGGTGAAGCGACTTGCTCGCGGAGCTGAAACCAGTCGAAGATACCAGCTGGCTGCAACTGTTTATTAAAAACACAGCACTGTGCAAACACGAAAGTGGACGTATACGGTGTGACGCCTGCCCGGTGCCGGAAGGTTAATTGATGGGGTTATCGCAAGAGAAGCTCCTGATCGAAGCCCCGGTAAACGGCGGCCGTAACTATAACGGTCCTAAGGTAGCGAAATTCCTTGTCGGGTAAGTTCCGACCTGCACGAATGGCGTAATGATGGCCAGGCTGTCTCCACCCGAGACTCAGTGAAATTGAACTCGCTGTGAAGATGCAGTGTACCCGCGGCAAGACGGAAAGACCCCGTGAACCTTTACTACAGCTTGACACTGAACATTGAGCCTTGATGTGTAGGATAGGTGGGAGGCTTTGAAGCGTGGACGCCAGTCTGCGTGGAGCCAACCTTGAAATACCACCCTTTAATGTTTGATGTTCTAACCTGGCGCCATAATCTGGCGTGGGGACAGTGTCTGGTGGGTAGTTTGACTGGGGCGGTCTCCTCCCAAAGTGTAACGGAGGAGCACGAAGGTCAGCTAATCCTGGTCGGACATCAGGAGGTTAGTGCAATGGCATAAGCTGGCTTGACTGCGAGAGTGACGGCTCGAGCAGGTGCGAAAGCAGGTCATAGTGATCCGGTGGTTCTGTATGGAAGGGCCATCGCTCAACGGATAAAAGGTACTCCGGGGATAACAGGCTGATACCGCCCAAGAGTTCATATCGACGGCGGTGTTTGGCACCTCGATGTCGGCTCATCACATCCTGGGGCTGAAGTAGGTCCCAAGGGTATGGCTGTTCGCCATTTAAAGTGGTACGCGAGCTGGGTTTAGAACGTCGTGAGACAGTTCGGTCCCTATCTGCCGTGGGCGCTGGAGAATTGAGGGGGGTTGCTCCTAGTACGAGAGGACCGGAGTGAACGCATCACTGGTGTTCGGGTTGTCATGCCAATGGCACTGCCCGGTAGCTAAATGCGGAAGAGATAAGTGCTGAAAGCATCTAAGCACGAAACTTGCCCCGAGATGAGTTCTCCCTGAGACTTTGAGTCTCCTGAAGGAACGTTGAAGACGACGACGTTGATAGGCCGGGTGTGTAAGCGCAGCGATGCGTTGAGCTAACCGGTACTAATGAACCGTGAGGCTTAACCTTACAACGCCGAAGATGTTTTGGCGTGATTTGAGAAATTTCAGCTTGTGACGGATAACCACTCATGGCGAAAGCGGTGGGTGAACAGAATCTGCCTGGCGGCCGTAGCGCGGTGGTCCCACCTGACCCCATGCCGAACTCAGAAGTGAAACGCCGTAGCGCCGATGGTAGTGTGGGGTCTCCCCATGCGAGAGTAGGGAACTGCCAGGCATCTAATTAAGCAGTAAAACCGGGGCAACAAACCGGTGGTTGTAGAAAAATTCGGTGGAGCGGTAGTTCAGTCGGTTAGAATACCTGCCTGTCACGCAGGGGGTCGCGGGTTCGAGTCCCGTCCGTTCCGCCACTTATTATGAAGCCCTGAGCATTAGCTCAGGGCTTTTTTGTTTCTGTCAGCCCCATTATTGCTTTAATGGCAATAATCCTCTGCTACTAGCGATCTTTTTCTTCCAAAGCTGACCCTCGATAATCTTCTTTCTCAACGAAAATGAGTTAAAGAGGATTTATGACAGTTCCTGCATTTGGTCTTGGTACCTTCCGTCTCAAAGATGACGTCGTCATCGCGTCCGTTAAAACCGCCCTTGAGCTGGGCTATCGCGCTATCGATACCGCACAAATTTATGATAATGAAGCAGCTATTGGTCAGGCTCTCGAAGAGAGCGGCGTTGCGCGTCGCGATCTCTACATCACGACAAAAATCTGGACCGAAAATCTGAGCAAGGAAAAGCTCATTCCCAGCCTGAAAGCGAGTCTGCAAAAACTCCGTACTGATTATGTCGATCTGACGCTGATTCACTGGCCATCGCCTGGTGATGCCGTGGCGGTTGAAGAATTTATGCAAGCGCTGCTTGAAGCGAAGAAAGAAGGGCTGACGCGTGAAATCGGTATCTCTAATTTCACCATCCCGCTAATGGAAAGGGCGATTGCCGCTGTCGGTGCTGAACAGATTGCGACTAATCAGATTGAGCTTTCGCCTTATCTGCAAAATAAAAAGGTCGCGGCATGGGCTAAAGCGCACGGTATCCCTGTTACATCTTATATGACGCTGGCTTACGGCAAGGCGCTGGAAGACGAAGCCATTGCCCGTATCGCGGCAAAGCATCAGGCAACGCCTGCGCAGGTGATTCTGGCCTGGGCACTGGCGCTGGGGTATGCCGTCATTCCGTCTTCAACGAAGCGAGCAAACCTGCAGAGTAACCTGCAGGCGCAACAGCTAACGCTTGATGAGGAAGATATGATCGCCATCGCCGCGCTAGATCGTAACGAGCGTCTGGTAAGCCCGGAAGGTTTAGCGCCCCAGTGGGACTAAGCGTCTCCTCTATTTACAGCCCTTCACGGGGCTGTTTCACATGTTCGCTCAGAAAATCGATGAATGCCCGGATGCGTGTACTAACGGCACGGTCGCTGTAATAAACTGCGCTGAACGGCATTTCTACGGGCAAGCGATGCTCAGCGAGCAATTCCACAACCTCCCCACTCGCTATTTCTTTATCAATCATATAGTCCGACAGACAGGCAATCCCATTGCCTGTCAGACACAGTTGCTTAATTGTCTCCCCGCTGTTGGAAGATAATCCCACCTGAATATCGTGCAGCTGACCATCCTGCCGCGCCACCGGCCAGGTATTCAGCGACACGGGTTCGGTAAAACCAAGGCAAACATGATCGTCGAGATCTTCGACGGTTCGCGGCACGCCATAACGATCCAGATAGTCAGGCGAAGCGACGACTTTACGGTAACTGCTGAACAGGGGGCGAGCGCGCAGGCTGGAGTCTGTAAGATTACCGGCGCGAATAGCCACATCCACTTTACGCTCAATAAGATTGATAAAGGTTTCAGAGGAGACCAGCGAAAGCGTGACCTCCGGGTAGCGCTCACGAAAGGGTTTGATTAGCGGCATTAAAAAATGCAGGACTACAGGCGTAGCGGCATCAATACGCAGTAAACCGCGCGGCGTGTGGCGGGTTTCCATTAGCTCATTCTCGGCGGCAGCCATCTCCTGCAAAATTTGTTGAACGCGACGGAAATAGCGTTCGCCTTCTTCGGTGAGACTAAGTTGGCGAGTCGTGCGGTTCAGCAGGCTCACGCCAAGCTTCATCTCGAGCTTCTTAACCGATCGACTTACCGCCGAGTTCGCGAGCCGTAGCTGTTCTGCCGCCCGGCTAAAGCTGCCGCTTTCCACCACCGCGACAAAAATAGCCAGCTCTTCAGACGTCGCCTTCATTGTTGCTTCTCCGGCAAAATTTTATTGTGATTTTGAATATTTTTGTTATTTAAGCATTTCTCCATACTGCACGCCAACACTGAACCACTGCTTATGGAGATAAATTATGCCTCTGGCATTGCTCGCTCTGACCATCAGTGCCTTTGCAATAGGCACGACCGAATTTGTTATCGTTGGCCTTGTGCCCACCATCGCTGAACAACTTGGCGTCTCGCTGCCTTCTGCGGGGCTGTTGGTTTCGCTTTATGCGCTGGGCGTGGCGGTTGGCGCGCCGGTATTGACCGCGCTGACGGGAAAAGTACCGCGCAAACAGCTGCTGGTCGGGCTGATGGCGCTTTTTACCGCCGGCAATGTGCTCGCCTGGCTGGCGCCGGGTTATGAAACGCTGGTTGTGGCGCGAGTGTTAACAGGCCTTGCGCACGGCGTTTTCTTCTCGATTGGTTCCACTATTGCCACAAGTCTGGTGTCAAAAGAGAAAGCGGCTTCCGCCATTGCTATTATGTTTGGCGGCCTGACCGTCGCGCTGGTCACCGGAGTGCCGCTCGGGACTTTCATCGGGCAGCACTTTGGCTGGCGTGAAACGTTTCTTGCGGTCTCGGCGCTTGGGGTCATTTCGCTTATCAGCAGCCTGATTCTGGTGCCGAATGACATTCCTGGTCGCGCCGTCGCGGGCCTTAAGGCACAGCTTAACGTGCTGACGCATCCCCGCCTGCTGATTATCTATGCGATAACTGCACTGGGTTACGGCGGCGTATTTACTGCGTTCACCTTCCTTGCGCCGATGATGCAGAGTCTGGCGGGTTTTAGCCCTGCGGCAGTGAGCTGGATCCTGCTGGGATATGGTGTTTCTGTTGCTGTCGGCAATATCTGGGGAGGCAAACTGGCCGATCGCCATGGCGCAGTGCCTGCGCTTAAGTTTATTTTTGCCGCGCTGGCGTTGTTGCTGCTTGTCTTCCAGTTCACCGCTTCCATACAGTATGCGGCGCTGGCGACCGTGCTGGTAATGGGCATCTTCGCGTTTGGCAACGTGCCGGGTTTACAGGTTTATGTCGTGCAAAAGGCGGAGCAGTATGCGCCGGATGCTGTCGATGTCGCTTCCGGGTTGAATATCGCGGCGTTTAACGTAGGAATAGCGATGGGATCGGTCATAGGCGGCCAGACGGTAGCGCATATCGGGCTTGCCCAGACGCCGTGGATCGGCGCGGTAATTGTGGCCGTCGCCCTGGTGCTGGTGAGCCTGAGCGGCCGTCTCGATAGCAAGCCGCGTCTGGCGCTGGGTTAACTTTAGCTAAAGTCAGTTCGTACATTTCCTCACTGCCTGGCGTTGAAACTGTGAGCTAAAATCCCTATAACTGATAAGCCGTCACGTCATTGTGACGGCTATCTCAACGGAGGCATTCAGCGAAACGTGCGAAAAACAACCTATGCCATGCGCTACATTGCCGGCCAGCCAGCAGAGCGAATTTTACCGCCAGGCTCCTTCTCGGGCATTGGCCAGGCGCTGCCAGCGGGGGAACCGTTGCCCGGACATGATGTGCTGCGTGTGCTGGTATGGAACATCTTCAAACAGCAGCGTGCCGAATGGTTATCCGTATTACAGACCTTTGGTAAAGATGCTCATCTGGTTTTGCTCCAGGAGGCGCAGACCACGCCTGAACTGGTCTCTTTCGCCACAAAAAATTATCTGGCTGCCGACCAGGTGCCTGCTTTCGTGCTGCCGCAACACCCCTCCGGCGTAATGACGCTGGCTGCGGCACACCCGGTTTATTGCTGCCCGTTACGTGAGCGGGAGCCTATTCTGCGGCTGGCGAAATCGGCGCTGGTAACGGTCTATCCTTTGCCGGATAGCCGCATGCTGATGGTGGTGAATGTGCACGCGGTTAACTTCAGCCTTGGTGTGGATGTCTACAGTAAACAGTTAGGACCGATTGGCGATCAGCTGGCGCATCACAATGGTCCGGTCATTATGGCGGGGGACTTCAACGCCTGGAGCCGGCCGCGTAAAAACGCGTTATATCGCTTCGCCCGCGAGATGGCGCTGCGTGAGGTTCGCTTTACTGACGACCAGCGTCGTCGCGCCTTTGGCCGTCCGCTCGACTTTGTCTTTTACCGTGGGTTAGCCGTGCATGAAGCTTCAGTGCTGGTTACCCGCGCTTCCGACCATAACCCGTTGCTGGTCGAATTCAGCCCGGGCAAGCCTGAGAAGAAGTAGGGCGGCATAAACTCGCCTGGTCGCCCGCTTAGTCTGAACGCGGCGCAATAAAAAAGGCACCGGGGGAATCGGTGCCTTTTTAACGTTTACACGTTACGATCAGGAGTCCGGCGTCGCGCTATCTTTCACGAAGAGCGTGAGCTGGTCGCCAGGCCGCAATTTATCCGCATCGCTATTCCAGCGCATCACATCCTTGATGTTTACGCCGTGGCGTTTCGCAATGCTCGACAAAGAGTCGCCTTTACGTACGCGATAGGTAATGCTGTCGCTGTTGCTGGCGAGGCTTGTCGCGCCGCTGGCGCTGCCTACAGTTAACGTCTGGCCGATTTTCAGGTTCGCGCCGCGCAGGTTATTCCAGCGTTGCAGATCCTTCGTCGAAACGTTCATTCGCGCCGCGATGGTGGAAAGCGTATCGCCGGAGCGCACTTTATAAGTGCGGCTTTCAACCGGGCTCGCATCCGCCAGCATCTGCGGCTGGATAGCTTCGATTTCGCCGGCCGCCAGCGAGCTTCTCAACTGCTCAGCATGCTTTTGCGGCACCATGACATATTTCGGCCCGCTTTTGCCCAGCGTATCGCCTTTCACGCCCGCATTGAACGTTTTCAGCTTGCTGACAGGCATGCCAGCCATTTCCGCCAGCTGATCCATATCAACCGGGTTATTGACCTTCACGCGCGCCAGCGCACGACTTTCGTCGGACGTAGGCAAACGTACCCCGTAACGCTTGCTGTTTTTGAGAATGTCACTCAAAGCCAGCATCTTAGGCACGTAGATTTTGGTTTCCTGTGGCAGTGAAAGCGACCAAAAATCCGTGGATTTTCCTCGTGCTTTATTCGCTTTCATTGCCTTCAATACACGACCTTCGCCGCTGTTATAGGCCGCCACGGTCAGTAACCAGTCGCCGTCAAACATGCGGTTAAGACGCTGCATCATATTGAGCGCGGCGGTTGTTGAGGCCACCACGTCGCGACGCGCATCGTAATTGCGGGTCTGTTTTAAACCATAATTACGCCCCGTGCTCGGCACAATCTGCCAGATGCCAGCGGCATTCGCAGCCGATGTGGCGTGGGGGTCAAAAGCGCTCTCCACTATGGGTAGGAGTACCAGCTCCATCGGCATGTTACGTTTCTTAACCTGCCCGGCTATCCAGTACATATACGGCTCTGCCCGTAAAGTTACATCGTGGAGATAGCTCTTGTTTCTCAAATACTTCTGTTTTTGATCGCGGATCCGGTCATTTTCCGGTATCCCCATCTTTAGCTCGTCGCCAATGAAAGACCACAGGTCCTGATCTTGCGCGAGGAAGGTTCCATCGTCCATCCATCGCGCAGTCTGACCAGCAAACTTTCCTGCTTCCCCTTGACCAGCCGCAGAAAGGCTCTGTGCATGCTGTTGAACGCCGGCGTCTTGCTTGGTTGCCTGGCACCCCACAAGCAGGACAGAGGCGAGTAATATCGCTTTTGCCTTCATGTGTGTGTCAATAGTTGCTTAAAAGACGAGCGATGATAACTTTGAAGGCAACAGAGCACAAGCAGAAATTTTTAGAAACTATCTTTCTTTGCCCGTAACCATGCGAATCGCTCCTCAGGGTGTTGCAAAGTTGTTTCTGTGTTTATTTTATTAATTAAATCAATATCATTCACGCGGAGAAATAAGTTGATTTGCCGTTCTTTTTTCAGATTTGAGGGGAGTGTTTTTTGGTTTTTTGCACGTAACTCTTTAACTTCTCGATAATATTGGGTTAAGTGCATATCCTCAGGCAGGATAGCCACTGAAAACGTTAAATTGCTTAACGTATATTCGTGTGCGCAGCAAATCAGGGTTTCTTCCGGCAGCTGATTTAATTTCTGGAATGATTGGTACATCTGCGCTGGCGTGCCTTCGAAGAGACGACCGCAGCCTGCGGAAAACATCGTGTCGCCGCAAAAAAGATAAGGAAAACTGAAATAAGAGAGATGTCCTAAAGTGTGACCGGGCGTGGCAATAACGGTGAATTCATGCCCCAGTATGACTACCGCATCGCCTTCCTGGACTACCTTCGTGGTTCCTTTGCCCGCCGTCTCCTGCGGCCCATACACGATGAGCTCAGGATAGCGCGCCAGCAGCGCTTTAACGCCGCCTGTATGGTCATCGTGATGATGCGTCAGCAGAATGGCGACCGGCTGCCACGCGTTTTCCTCTATCGCTTTCAGAACCGGCGCGGCTTCGCCTGGATCGACAATCAGGCACTTTCCTTGTTCATCGTTAAGCACCCATATGTAGTTGTCCTGAAAAGCAGGAATACTGTTAAGATTCATAAATCACCTCACATTACGTTACGGAAGGTAGTGATGAAACCTGCAAGGACCCCTGCGGCCTTCACCGCGCCCGCTCACTGGAGCCAGTTGCCCTGGGGCGACTTTTACCGCGCGGCGCTGGAGCAGCAGCTTACGCCATGGCTTGGGAAGATGTATGGTTTTCATCTGCTTAAGATAGGCAACCTGAGCGCGGAGGTCAGCACGGAAGCCTGCGCCATTTCACATCAGGTTAACATTGCCCCGCAAGGGGAAACGTTGCAGGTAAAAGCTGACCCGCTTCATTTACCCTTTGCCGAAAAGTCGGTGGATGCCTGTCTGCTGGCGCATACGCTGCCCTGGTGCCCGGATCCGCACCGCCTGCTGCGGGAAGTGGATCGCGTATTGATTGACGACGGCTGGATGATCCTCAGCAGCTTCAGTCCGTTAAGCCTCCTCGGTGCCGGGAAAATGGTGCCTTTCCTGCGCCGCAAAATGCCGTATAACAGCCGCATGTTCACCATGATGCGCCAGCTGGACTGGCTCACCTTATTAAATTTTGAAGTGATGCATCACGGGAATTTTCAGGTGCTGCCCTGGCACCGGCAGGGCGGCAGATTGCTGAGCACGCACCTGCCGGCATTGGGCTGTATGCAGCTTATCGTGGCCCGTAAGCGAACCATTCCCCTTACGCTCAACCCAATGAAAGCGCGCAAAGCCAAAGCGCAACTGCGCCCCGCCGTCGGGGCGACAAGGCAATACCGTAAACCTTAAAGCGCGGGCGCTTCGGGCAGATAACCCACATCTTCAAGCGTCGGGTGATTAGCCGCCTGGCGTGCGAGCTCATCGCAGCGCTCGTTTTCCGGGTGGCCCGCGTGGCCTTTCACCCACTCCCATTTAATCTCATGCTGACTAAGCGCCGCATCCAGCCGCTGCCAGAGATCGACATTTTTAACCGGCTTCTTTTCCGCCGTTTTCCAGCCGCGCTTTTTCCAGTTGTGGATCCACTGGGTTATCCCCTGGCGGACATACTGGCTGTCGGTGCTGAGGGTGATAATGCAGTGCTCGCGCAGCGCTTCCAGCGCCACGATAGCGGCCATCAGCTCCATGCGGTTGTTAGTGGTAAGGCGATAACCCGCGCTGAACGTTTTCTCGTGCTGCTTATAGCGCAAAATCGCGCCGTAACCGCCGGGCCCCGGGTTGCCAAGGCAGGATCCATCGGTGAAAATTTCTACCTCTTTACGCATCTCTGGTAGACTTCCTGTGATTAAAAGCCCAAGTCTGACACAACGAGCGCTATGAGCACAGCTATTACAAGACAGATTGTCCTCGATACAGAAACCACCGGTATGAACCAGATCGGCGCTCACTATGAAGGGCACCGTATTATTGAGATTGGTGCGGTCGAAGTGATAAACCGCCGCCTGACCGGCAACAACTTTCATGTCTACCTGAAGCCCGACAGGCTGGTGGACCCGGAAGCCTTCGGCGTTCACGGCATCGCCGACGAGTTCCTGATGGATAAGCCGACGTTCGGCGACGTGGTGGAGGATTTCCTCGACTATATTCGCGGCGCCGAACTTATCATCCATAACGCCTCGTTTGATATCGGCTTTATGGATTATGAATTCGGCATGCTCAACCGGGGCATTCCGAAGACAGAAACGTTCTGCAAAATTACCGACAGCCTGGCGCTGGCGCGCCGCATGTTCCCCGGCAAGCGCAACAGCCTGGACGCGCTCTGTTCGCGCTACGAAATCGACAACACCAAGCGTACCCTGCACGGCGCGTTGCTTGACTCCCAAATCCTGGCGGATGTCTACCTGGCGATGACTGGCGGCCAGACGTCGCTGAAATTCTCTATGGACGGCGAGGGGCAGCAGCAGCAGCAGGGCGGCGAGGCGGCAATTCAGCGCGTTGTCCGTCAGGCTTCGTCGCTGCGGGTGATAAGGGCCAGCGATGAAGAGATAATGGCGCACGAATCGCGTCTGGATCTGGTGCAGAAAAAGGGCGGCAGCTGCCTGTGGCGCGCCTGATGGCGGGCTATAATGAAGAGAAATTCAACGGCTGGGCGAAATTTGCAGCAAACGGTTAAAAGTGTGAGAAAAAGCGTTGACGGCCCTGGGGGCAATCCGTAATATGCGCCTCGTTCCCCAACGGGAACAATGCGGAGCGGTAGTTCAGTCGGTTAGAATACCTGCCTGTCACGCAGGGGGTCGCGGGTTCGAGTCCCGTCCGTTCCGCCACTATTCAGAAAGCCTGAATCAGCAATGATTCAGGCTTTCGTCTTTTCCGCCTTCGGTTATTCCTTCGACATCGCCACCTGCGCCGGGAAGCCGCTGACGTCCGTCGCGCGTTCATGTCGCGCCACCCAGCGGTAGCAGCCCGCGCCCAGCGCCGCGCCGATAAACCAGCTAAAGTTCGCCACCTCATGCAGCCCTGGAATAAAGCTGATGATCAGGCCTACCGCTACGGATGGAATGAGCGCGAAAATCGCCTTCGGATTAAAGCCGTTCTTGTACCAGTAGCGGCCTTTCGGCGTGTCATCGAAGAGGTCGTCGACGAACACCTTGCCGCGCTTAATCAGGTAGAAATCCGCCAGCAGAATGCCGAACAGCGGGCCGATAAACGCCCCCAGCACGTCCAGCGTATAGTGAATCAACTCGGGCGACTGGAACAGATTCCACGGCGTCAGTAAAACGGAACCCACCGCCGCGATCATCCCGCCGGTGCGAAAGCTAATCTTTTGCGGCGAGCAGTTAGAGAAGTCAAACGCCGGCGAGACAAAGTTGGCCACGATATTAATGCCGATGGTGGCGGTGATCATCGTCAGCAGCCCAATCGCCATGGCGAGACTGTTGCCCACGCGGCTGACGGTCTCGATCGGGTCCGTTATCATCTGGCCGAACAACGACTGCGTGCCGGAGACAATCACCACGGTGACGATGGAAAACAGCAGGAAGTTAAACGGCAGGCCCCAGCGGTTGCCGCGCTTAATTTCGCCCATGCTTTTTCCGTAGCGCGAGAAATCGCCAAAGTTCAGCAGCGGGCCGGAGAAATAGGAGACGACCAGCGCCGTGGCGGTAATCATCTGCCAGGTCTGCTCGCCAGTAGAAAGCGATTTGCTGGCAAGCGTAAAGGAGATGCCGTCAAAGCCGGTCTGATACAAAATCCAGCCCGCCAGCGCCATCATCACCACGTAAACAGCCGGCCCGGCGACGTCGATAAAGCGCTTAATCGCATTCATCCCGTGCCAGAACACCATCGCCTGCAGCACCCACATAATGCCAAAGCAAACCCAGCCTAAGTGCGAAAGGCCAAGGAAATGCCCCTCGGTCATGGTTGCGAGAGAAGGCCAGAACTTCAGCGCCACCAGCATTAACGCATTCGCGGCAAGGTAAGTCTGAATGCCGTACCAGGCGAAGGCGATAAGGCCGCGGATCACCGCCGGGATATTCGCGCCAAACACGCCGAACGCCTGGCGGCAGATAACCGCGTAAGGCACGCCCGCCATCTGGCTCGGTTTCGCCACCAGATTGGCGCACAGTTGCACGATGCAAATTCCTACCAGCAGACAGAGCAGCACCTGCCAGCTGGCAAGCCCCAGGGTGAAGAAGCTGGCGGCGACCACGTAGCCGCCCATGCTGTGCACATCCGACATCCAGAATGAAAAGATATTGTACCAGGACCAGGTCTGGTTGCGGGTAGGGGCCAGGTCGTCATTACAGAGCCGGGGGCTGTATCCGGCATTCGGGTTCACTTCTGCGGGCTCATGGTTTGGCATGGAATCTGCTCCTCTGAACAATGGCGACGAAATGTCTGCCAGTCTCTTTGCAGGAACCAGGCCAGTTTTTTCTTTTTTGTGTACAAGAGAATTATTTGTTGTATACAAGAAGTGAAAACCGACCATAGACGGGAGCTATAAATGAAGCGTGAAACGGGCTTAAGCGCCCCGCAGGAATTACCGGATAAAGAAGCGCATATCTGGCACTCGTTGCTGAATGCGATTGTCGAGCACCAGCTGCCGCCGGGCTGCAAGCTGCCGGAAGAGGCGCTGGCGGAGGTGTTTGGCGTTAGCCGCACCGGCATTCGTAAAGTGCTGACGCGCCTTGCGGCGGTGCAAATGATCGAAATGACGCCCAGGCGTGGTGCATTTGTCGCCAGCCCCACGGTGGAAGCGTCAAAAGCTATCTTTCAGACCCGCAGCGTCATTGAGTGCGCTAACCTGCCGCACGTGCTTGCCCGCCTTCAGCCGCCTCATCTGGCGGGGCTGGAAAAAGTCGTGGCGCTGGAAGAGCAGGCGCACCGCGACGGCGACGGCCCGGCGGCAATTCGTCACTCCGCCGCTTTTCATATTCAGCTACAGGCTATCTCCGGCAATGCCGTACTAACGGAGATGGTGACAAGCCTTACGCAGCGCTCCTCACTGGTTATCGCCGCATGGGGATCGCCCTGGCAGCGCGGCTGTCGCTGCGACGATCACGAAAAGCTTATCGATCTGCTGCGCGAAAGAGATCTCGCCGGGCTGACGGACGCGCTGGCGCACCATTTCACCCACATTGTAGAAAGCCTCTGCTTTGAACGCAGTGGAGAAACCCTGGCGGATTTCACCCGCCTGTTTGGCAAGGCGGAGGCGCAGCCATGAGCGGTTTTCGTATACAAGTTATCAACCCCAACACCAGCGCTGAGATGACGCGCACCATCGGCGAGGCGGCCCGCGCTGTCGCCATGCCGGGCACGGAAATTCTGGCGGTTTGTCCGACGCAAGGGGTGGAATCCATCGAAGGGCATTTCGACGAAGCTATCGCCGCCGTTGGGGTGCTTGAGCAGATAAAGCGTGGTCAGGCGCAGGGCGCCGACGGGCATATCATCGCCTGCTTTGGCGACCCGGGGCTGCTGGCGGCGCGGGAACTGGCGAAAGGGCCGGTGATTGGCATCGCCGAGGCGGCCATGCACATGGCGACGCTGGTGGCGACGCGTTTTTCTGTGGTCACCACGCTGCCGCGCACGGTCATCATCGCCCGCCATTTATTGCGCCAGTATGGCTTTGAACACCACTGCGCGGCGCTGCACGCCATCGATTTACCGGTGCTGGCGCTTGAAGATGGCACGGGTCTTGCTCAGCAGAAAGTACGCGAGCGTTGTATACAGGCGAAGAACGAAGACCACAGCGGGGCGATTGTGCTCGGCTGCGGCGGCATGGCGAACCTTGCCCGCGAGCTGACCGCCGAGCTTGGCATTCCGGTCATCGACGGCGTAACGGCGGCGGTGAAAATGGTGGAATCCCTGCTGTCGCTCGGTCTTGGCACCAGTAAACACGGCGACCTCGCGTATCCCAACAAAAAGCCGCTCACCGGCTGTTTTGAAATGCTGAGCTAAGAGGATACTAAGGATGCAAACTGTACCGGATCACCGCCATCACCTGAATGAAGCTTACCCGCGAGACATGCTGGGCTATGCAGGCAAACCGCCCCATGCCCGCTGGCCGGGAGAGGCGCGCATCGCCGTGCAGTTTGTGTTGAATTACGAAGAGGGAGGCGAGAACCATGTGCTGCATGGCGACAGCGGGTCCGAGCAGTTTCTCTCCGATATCATCGGCGCGGCAAGCTACCCGGATCGCCACATGTCGATGGACTCGCTCTATGAATATGGCTCCCGCGCGGGCTTCTGGCGCATCCATGAAGAGTTCCAACGCCGGGGCCTGCCGATGACTATCTTCGGCGTGGGAATGGCGCTTGCCCGCAACCCGGCGATTGTCGAGGCGATCAAAGCGGCGGATTACGACGTGGTGAGCCACGGCTGGCGCTGGATCCACTATCAACATATGAGCGTGGAAGAGGAGCGCGCGCACCTGCGTCAGGCCATCGACACGCTGGAGACCCTGTTTGGCAAAAAGCCGCTCGGCTGGTACACCGGGCGCGACAGCCCCAACACCCGCAGGCTGGTGGTGGAGCAGGGCGGGTTTCAGTACGACAGCGATTATTACGGCGACGACCTGCCGTTCTGGACGGAGGTGGAATGCGAAGATGGCGGCCGCAAGCCGCATCTGGTCATCCCCTACACGCTGGATGCTAACGACATGCGCTTCGCCACTGCCCAGGGTTTCAACACCGCCGAGCAGTTTTATACCTATCTGAAGGACAGTTTCGACGTGCTGTATGCCGAAGGGGAGACCGCGCCGAAGATGATGTCGGTGGGCATGCACTGCCGCCTGCTGGGTCGACCGGGACGTTTTCGCGCGTTGCAGCGTTTTCTGGACTATGTGCAGAGCCACGACCGCGTGTGGGTCTGCCGCCGCCAGGATATCGCCGACCACTGGCTGAAAACGCACCCCTACGCGAAGTAGCTCCTCACCCCAGCCCCCTTTCCGGCGGGGAGAGGGAGTCGGTCAGCTTTGCGAATGTGGGAGAGGCGCGTGTAGAGCGGCGAAACCCGCTTTGCCGGTAACACATATTGGTTCCCTTTCCCTTGAGGTGAGAGGCGCCGGAAAGCAGGTTGGCTTTATGGATACGGTTTTTAGCGTAGGCGCGGTGAAAGCGCCCTTACCAACGGCGCATACCGGTTCCCTCACCCCTATGTGGAGAGGGTGAGGGGCCGCAGCGAAACGCCGCTATTCCATCAAACTCACATGCGCGGCCACAATGCGCCAGCCGAACGGAAACTTCACCCACGTCTGCATCTGACGGCCGATGCGATCGCTGCCTTCGCGGGTGAACTCGGTGCTGGCGACCGCCATCTCGTCGCCGAAGGTGGTGATGGTGGTGTTGCGTAACGTCCGGTCTAAGCCCTGCGAAGGGCGCGCTGCGCGAAACGCGCGGATTTGCTCAATGCCATACAGGTTTTCCGTCGCGCCGTAGCGCACCGTACGCTCGTCCACCCAGAAAAGCGCATCCAGCGTCGCCACATCATTCGTGACCAACGCCTCTTCGTAGCGATAAAAGGCGGCGCGAACCTCGTTTAACACCGCCGGGCGATCGATATTATCCCTGTTCATCTCTTCACCTCCACGTTGACCACACCCAGATTTTCAAGCCGTTTCGCCGCCTGTAAGCATGTCGCCTCCCGCCACGGCGCCCCGATAAGCTGCACGCCGATGGGCAACCCCTTCGCGGTCATCACCGGTACGGTAACGACCGGCAGGCCGAGAAACGAGATGGGCTGCGCCAGCATCCCCATGCTCGCTTTGACTGGCAAATCGGTATGGTTGATACGCATTGTCGCCGCGCCGATTTCCGTTGCGCAGCAGGGCGTGGCGGGAGCCAGCAGCAGGTCGACATTATCGAACAGCCCCAGCGTCTGGTCGCGAAACCAGCCGCGAAAGCGCTGCGCCTGCGTGTACCAGGCCGAAGGGGTCATCGCGCCCGCCAGCAGGCGTTCGCGGGAGTTGGGTTCAAAGCGGTGCGGCTCGGTTCGAAGCCGCGGCAGATAGTGATTTCCTCCCTCGGCGGCGGTCAGCAAGAACGCTGCCTGGCGCGCCAGCTCCGCTTCCGGCAGCGTCAGCGTTTCCTGGGCGCCGAGCGCTTTCGCCACCTGCGCCACCGCCGCGCGCGCGTCTTCATCGCACCAGGTATCAAAGTAGCCTGTCAGCACGGCGCAGCGCAACGGCGTCTCTGCTGCAAGCAGCGTTGCCGCCGGTTCAACCGGGCGGGGTGACTGAAAGCGGTCTGTCTCATCCGCGCCCTGCAGCGCGTCGTAAACCTGCGCCAGGTCGTCAGCTGAACGCGCCAGCGGGCCGATATGGTCAAGGCTTGCGACAAACGGCACGCTGCCGCTGCGCGAAAGGCGTCCGAAAGTGGGTTTCAACCCCAGCACGCCGCACAGCGAGGCTGGCACGCGTATGGAGCCGTTGGTGTCGGTGCCGAGCGTAAAGTTCACCATCCCGGCCGCCACCGCCGCCGCGGAGCCGCCCGAGGAGCCGCCCGCCACCCGCGCCAGGTCGTGCGGGTTATGCGTGGCGCCATAATGGCTGTTCTCGGTGGTAAAGCCGTAAGCGTAAGCGTCCATGTTCAGCGCCCCGCCGAGCAGTGCCCCCGCGCGGCGTAGTTGCGAGACGGCGAACGCGTCTTTCGCGGCGGGCGGCTGCTGGCTGAAAAGCGCCGCGCCCGCAAGCGTGGTTACGCCGTCGATGTCGAAGAGATTTTTTACGGCGTAAGGCACGCCGGCAAGCGGCGGCGGCGGCTGGCCCTGAGCGCGAAGCTGGTCAACGCGTGCCGCCTCCTGCAACATTCTCGCCTGCGTAACGTGCGTAAACGCGTTCACCGCCGGGTTGCTTCGCTCAATGGCGGCAAGCGTCTGTTGCGCCAGCTCGGCGGCGGAAAAAAGGCCCTGCGCCAGCCCTTCACGGATAGCCTTAATGGATAAACTCATAGCCGGTACACTCCTGCCACTTCCTGACGCTGGTCCAGCGGGAAGGCAAGCAGCGGTGCGGCCATGCTGGCGATGCGCGAAAGCTGGGTTTCAAGCTCGGCGCGCCGGGCATCGTCCAGCGGCACAGCCAGCAGCTGTTCCATCAGCCGGATGTAAGCCGGCCAGTCGAAAGTTTCGTTCATTTTCTCTCCTTAAAATCCGGCGGCGCTGCCGTTGCTGCGCGGGTCGAAGGCGCCTTCCAGCATGCCGTTGGTATGGCGAACAATTGCCCCCGCGTGGCCCACCGCCTCGCTGAAGTCGGGCAGCGCTTCCACTTCATGTCCCAGCTCGCGCAACCGCTGGAAGGTTTGCGCGCTGAAGCGCCCTTCAAGCTTCAGGCTATCGCTCGCCTGGCCCCAGGTGCGTCCGAGCAGCCAGCGCGGCGCGCTTACCGCCTGCTGCAATCCCATCCCCTGAATCACATGGCGGGTGAAAATGGCGGCCTGAGTTTGCGGCTGGCCGTCGCCGCCCATCGAGCCGTAAACCAGCGTGCGGCCATCCGCCAGCCGGGCGGCGGCGGGGTTGAGCGTGTGGAATGGCTGCTTGCCAGGGGCGAGCGCCAGTAAATGCGCCGGGTCGAGGCTGAAGGCGGCGCCGCGGTTTTGCCACAGCACGCCGCTTTGCGGCAGCACCACGCCGCTGCCGAATTCGTGATAGATGCTCTGGATAAACGACACCGCCATGCCGTTGCTGTCGATAACCCCCATCCACACCGTGTCGCCCGGGCCTTTGCCGGCGCCCCATTCGGCGGCGCGGTTGTCGTCCACTTCCGCCGCCAGCGCCGCCAGCTTGTCTGCCTCCAGCAGGCTTTGCACCGGCAGCGTAACGTGGCGCGGGTCGGTGATGTACTTATCGCGCAGCGCAAACGCTTTTTTGGTCGCCTCGACGATACGGTGCACGGTTTCCTCTTCGTCGGCGTGCGCCATATCCAGATGGTCGGTAATGCCGAGAATGGCGAGCGACACCAGCCCCTGGGTCGGCGGCGTCATGTTGTAGATTTCGCCATGGGAGTGATGCAGGCGCAGCGGCACCCGCTGGCGGGCGCGGTGGGCGGCGAGATCCTGGTACGTTACCGGCATGCCGAGCTCCGCCATCTCCTGCGCCATCAGCGTGGCCAACGGCCCGCGATAAAAGCTCTCCAGCCCCTCGGTGGTCAGTCGCGTCAGGGTTTGCGCAAGCTTCGGCTGGCAGAAACGCGAGCCGGGGCGCGGCGTTTCGCCCCGGGTGAGAAAGGTCTGCGCAAAGCCTGGCATCTCCACCAGTTCAGCGTATTTATTCTCTGTGGCGTGCGCCTGAGAGAGCGTAACGGGAATGCCGTCGGCGGCGTAGCGGATGGCGTCGGCAAGCAAGCGAGACAGCGGCAAGCGCCCGCCGCCCCAGCGGGCGGAAAGCTTCAGCGCTTCATCCCAGCCGCTTATCGTCCCCGGCACCGTCAGCGCCGCGCGAGGGCCGCGATGGGGAATGGCGGCATGGTCCGCGTACCACTCAAGGGTGGCGAGCGAACCCGCCGCGCCGCTGGCGTCTATCGCCACCGGTTCGCCCTCCGGCGGCACAATCAGCCAGAAGCCGTCGCCGCCGATGCCGTTCATGTGGGGATAAACCACGGCGATGGTCGCGGCGGCGGCCACCATCGCTTCTATCGCGTCGCCGCCGTGGCGCAGCACCGAAAGCGCGGTTTCGCTGGCGAGGTGATGCGGCGTTACCGCCATGCCGGAAGGGGCCATATTGCTTTGCATCGTGTTGCTCTCTTTTGGGCAAGTCAGGTACGGAGTGAGGCAAAAACTGTTCCAGGTTGACCGCATTCGTTTCACTGTGCGAGGGTAAGATGAAACGAAAGTTACAGGAGCAGCCATGCAACAGTTAGACGAGCGCCTGCGCGCCTGCTACAGCCAGCTTTCCGTGCAGGAGCAGCGCGTGGCGGCTTTCATTATGGATCATTTCGACGACCTGATTAGCTACAACAGCGTCGAGCTGGCCCGCCTGAGCGGGGTATCAAAAGCGACGGTAAGCCGCCTTTTTAAGCGCCTTGGCTATGATCGTTATAAGGCGATGCGCGAAGAGCTGCGCGAGCTGCGCCAGAGCGGCATGCCGCTTGCGGAGAACCGCGACGCGGTGCAGGGCAACACGCTGCTGGCGCGCCACTATAAGCAGGAGATGGCGAACCTGGCGCAATGGGTGAACGCGCTGGACGCGCAGCAGTTCGCCGGGGTGGTCGACGCGCTCGGCAGCGCGCGTCGGGTTTTTATTCTCGGCCTGCGCAACAGCGCGCCGGTGGCGCTGCATCTGCGCCAGCAACTCTTGCAAAGCCGGGGCGGCGTTACGCTTATCCCGCAGCCCGGCCAGACGCTGGCGGAAGAGCTGGTGGATTTAACCGCGGAAGATTGCGTGGTGGTGGTGGCGTTTCGCCGTCGGCCCCGCGTTATCCGTCCGCTGCTTGCGCAGCTGAAGCAGCAGAACGTCCCGGTGGCGCTTATCAGCGAACCGCAGGCGAGCGGCCTGAGCGCACTTGCCCGCTGGCATCTCGCCACGCCGCTCGACAGCGTGTCCGCCTTCGACAGCTACAGCGGGGCGATGAGCCTCGTCAACCTGCTGGCCAACGCCGTGCTGCACAACACGCTGAGCGAAGGCCGTCAGCGCATTCATCATATCGCCGCGCTCTATGGCGAACTGGACGAACTGGAGCAGCGTTAACGCCCTTTGGTGGTGCAGTTGCACCACCAGGATGTCTCGCTTTGGTTCAGCGCGTCATTTCGAACCTTTTCACTTCCCGAACGGATGCCGCAAGCTTTCTCGCTTTCTCCGTTGTTTTTGCCAGTGGCACATTAGTTGCAGAATGAGTCTTAACGAATCGTTTGTTTCATGTCGCCCGGCCAGACCATAAAGGAATTTCTCATGTCAGCAAATGCACACTACCCGCAGATCAACCCGCCGCACCGCCTGCTGATGGGGCCCGGGCCGATTAACGCCGACCCGCGCGTGCTGCGCGCCATGGCGAGCCAGCTTGTCGGCCAGTATGACCCGGTGATGACCGGCTACATGAACGAAGTGATGGCGCTCTACCGCGACGTCTTTCGCACGCAAAACCGCTGGACAATGCTGGTGGACGGCACGTCGCGTGCGGGTATCGAGGCGATTCTGGTCTCGGCCATTCGCCCCGGCGACAAAGTGCTGGTGCCGGTGTTTGGCCGCTTCGGCCATCTGCTGTGTGAAATCGCCCGCCGCTGCCGCGCCGAGGTGCACGCTATTGAAGCGCCCTGGGGAGAGGTGTTTACCCCGGATCAGATTGAAGAGGCTATCAAAAAAGTGAAGCCGCGCCTGCTGCTTACCGTGCAGGGCGACACCTCCACCACCATGCTTCAGCCGCTGGCGGAGCTGGGCGACATCTGCCGTCGCCACGGCGTGCTCTTTTATACCGACGCCACCGCGTCGCTCGGCGGCAACGAGCTGCAAACCGACGCCTGGGGGCTGGACGCCGTCTCCGCCGGCTTGCAGAAGTGCCTCGGCGGCCCGTCCGGCAGCTCGCCTGTTACCTTAAGCGCGCAGATGGAAGAGGCTATCCGCCGCCGCAAGCGCGTGGAGGAGGGCATTCGCACCGCCGCCCATGAGGATGGCGATGAAGAGATGATCTATTCCAACTATTTTGACCTCGGCATGGTGATGGATTACTGGGGGCCGGAGCGGCTGAACCACCACACCGAAGCCACCAGCATGCTGTTCGCCGCCCGCGAGTGCGCGCGCATCATGCTGGAAGAGGGCATGGATAACCTTATCGCCCGTCATGCACTGCACGGCGACGCGCTGCTGGCGGGCATTCAGGGTATGGGGCTTGAGCCGTTCGGCGATCTCCGCCACAAGATGAACAACGTGCTCGGCGTGGTTATCCCTTCGCAGGTGCATGGCGAGGCGGTACGCAAGCTGCTGCTGGAAGATTTCCACATTGAGATTGGCACCTCTTTCGGCCCGTTGCAGGGGAAAATCTGGCGCATCGGCACCATGGGCTACAACGCCCGCAAAGACTGCGTGCTGCAAACCCTGACGGCGCTGGAGGCGGTGCTCAACCGCCTTGGCTTTAAAACCACCCAGGGCGCGGCGATGCAGGCGGCGTGGGACGTTTATGCGCGGAGCGCCGTATGAATGCACTGATGACCAGCCACGAGGCGAGCCTCGGCGCCGCGCGCGTTATGCAGCGCTGCGACCAGCTTGCGCACATCAGCGAAACGCCGGGGCAGCTCACCCGTGTTTACCTCTCGCCGGAACATTTGCGCGCCAACGCGCTGGTGGCGCAGTGGATGAACGACGCGGGCATGCTCACCTGGCAGGATGCGGTGGGGAATATCTGCGGCCGCTACGAGGGGGCGACGGAAGGCGCCAGCGCCGTGCTGCTCGGCTCGCATCTGGATACGGTGCGCAACGCCGGGCGCTACGACGGCATGCTGGGCGTGATAAGCGCGATTGAACTGGTCGACTGGCTCAACCGCCATAACCTGCGTCTGGCGCAGGCGATTGAGATTGTCGGCTTCGCCGATGAAGAGGGCACCCGCTTTGGCGTTACGCTGCTTGGCAGCCGCGGGCTGACCGGCAGCTGGCCCACAGGCTGGCTGGAAGAGCGGGACGCGCAGGGCGTTACGGTGGCGCAGGCGCTGGTCAACGCCGGGCTTGACCCTGCGCGCATCGGCGAGGCGGCGCGAAACGCGGCGGACTTCAGCGCTTACCTGGAGCTGCACATTGAGCAGGGCCCGGTGCTGGAGCGCGAAAACCTGGCGCTGGGGGTGGTCACCGCCATCAACGGCGCGAAACGCCTTGCCTGCCGCTTTACGGGCGAGGCGGGGCACGCCGGCACGGTGCCGATGAGCCACCGCCGCGACGCGCTGGCGGCGAGCGCCGAATGGATGGTGTTTATCGAACAGACTACCCGCAGCTGGGGACCGGAGCTGGTGGCCACCGTCGGCACGCTCGCCTGCGAGCCGGGCGCGGTGAACGTTATTCCCGGCGCGGTCAACCTGACGCTGGATATCCGCAGCCCCAGCGACGCGCAGCTGGAAACGCTGCTGGCCCGCCTGCTGGAAGAGGCGGATCAGATAGCGATCCGCCGGGGGCTCACCTTCAGCCAGGATACCTATTACGCGATCCCGGCGACACGCTGCGATCAAACCCTGCAGGAGATGCTGGCGGGCGCGCTGGAGGCGACGCAGGGGCAGGCGCTGCGGCTGCCGAGCGGCGCGGGCCACGACGCCATCGCCATCGCCGAACGCTGGCCGGTCGGCATGCTGTTTGTGCGCTGCGCCGGGGGCGTCAGCCATCATCCGGCCGAAGCGGTGCAGGAAACGGACGTGGCGCTGGCGTTAGTCGCCCTGAGCCAGACGGTGACGACGCTTGCGCAGCACGCCTCGCCGCTGGCGCGCTTCAACGGCGCGAGCGAAGAGGACGCGGCGGCGATGATCTCTCCCTGCGTGGCCCTGCCGCACTGGACGGCGTCGCTGGTGCGGGGACGGCCTTACGCCTCGCCCGGCCACCTGCTGGATGAAGCGGATGCACTGGCGCGCGGCTGGAGCCTTGACGACCTGAACCTGGCGCTGAGCGCGCATCCGCGCATTGGCGAAAAAGCGCGGGGGGAAAGCAAAGAAGCCGCGCTTTCACGCGGCGAGCAGGCGGCGGTTAACGCCCGGGACGCGGCGCTTGCCGACGCGCTGGCGGCAGGCAACGCCGCCTACGAGGCGCGCTTTGGCCGCGTCTTTCTTATTCGCGCCAGCGGGCGCAGCGGCGAGGAGATCTTAAGCGAGCTGTCGCGCCGCATGGAGAACGATGCTGAGCAGGAAGCGGCGGAAGCGCTGGACCAGCTGCGGCAAATCACCCTGTTACGGCTGGAAGGAGCCTTGCACCCATGAGTTCGCTCTCAACCCATATTCTCGATACCGCGCTCGGCAAGCCCGCCAGCGGCGTGGCGCTTCGCCTGGAGCAGCAGACGGCGCAAGGCTGGGAGACGCTTTGCGAAGCGCTGACCGACGCCGACGGCCGCTATAACGCGTTCACGCAGGCGCCGCTGAGCGCTGGCCGCTACCGGCTGACGGCGGAGATTGGCCTTTATTTCGCCCAGACCCTGCGCGAAACGCTCTACCCGACGGCGCAGATAGATTTCGTCGTTGCCGCAGACGGCGGTCATTACCATCTGCCGTTTTTGATCTCTCCCTGGTCGTGGTCCACCTACCGCGGCAGCTGATTCTCACTCACGTAACGGAAGGGCACTATGAACAGAGAAAGCGCCTGCGCGCGCCCGGAAGACCAGCGTTACCCGGCGGTAAAAACCTTCGCCTGGGGCTTACAGCACGTGTTGACCATGTACGGCGGCATCATCGCGCCGCCGCTGATTATCGGCTCCGCCGCCGGGCTTTCGGGGGAGGATATCGGTCTGCTGGTAACCGCCGCGCTGTTTATCAGCGGGCTTTCCACGCTGCTGCAATCCTTCGGCCTGCCGTTTTTCGGCTCAAAGCTGCCGCTGGTGCAGGGCGTCTCCTTTGCCGGCGTGGCGACGATGGTGACTATCGTCTCCGGCGGCGGCGGGCTGCCGGTGGTCTTTGGCGCGGTGATCGCCTCCTCGCTGCTCGGGCTGCTGATTACGCCTTTCTTTGCGCATATTATTCGCTTCTTCCCGCCGGTGGTGACAGGCTGCGTGATTACGGTTATCGGCCTGTCGCTGATGCCGGTGGCGGCCCGCTGGGCGATGGGCGGCAACGCGAAAGCGCCGGACTGGGGCGCGCCGTCGAATATCGGCCTCGCGGCGCTGACGCTTGGCGTCATTCTGCTGCTCAACCGCCTTGGGCGCGGCGGCGTTACCCGCATCGCGGTGCTGGCGGCGATGGTCATCGGCACGCTGGCGGGCCTCGCCGCCGGCAAAGCGGATTTCAGCGCCGTTTTTCAGGGCGACTGGCTGGCGATGCCGACGCTCTTCGCCTTCGGCATGCCGGTGTTTGACAGCGCCGCCATTCTTTCAATGTTCCTGATCGTGTTAGTGCTGCTGACCGAAACCACCGCCGGGCTGATGGCGGTGGGGGAGATTGTCGGCACCGACGTTAACGGGCGGCGCATCGCCAACGGCTTGCGCGCCGACATGCTCACCAGCGCGCTGGCGCCGGTGTTCAACTCTTTTCCGCAGAGCGCCTTTGCGCAGAATATCGGGCTGGTGGCGCTCACCGGCGTTAAAAGCCGCTTTGTGGTGAGCGCGGGCGGGGTGATTTTGCTCGTGCTCGGCCTGCTGCCGGTGTTAGGCCGCGTGGTTGCCGCTATTCCCATGCCGGTGCTGGGCGGCGCGGGCGTAGTGCTGTTCGGCTCGGTGGCGGCGAGCGGCATCCGGACGCTGTCGAAAGTGGATTACAAAGAGAATATGAACCTGGTGGTGGTGGCGACGTCGCTGGCCTTCGGCATGATCCCCATCGTGATGCCCGCTTTTTACGACCAGTTCCCCGGCTGGGTGCGCACGCTGTTTCACTCGGGCATCAGCGCCACCTGCCTTGTCGCCTTCGTGCTGAATATTCTGTTTAACGGCAAGTTTGTCGCCCTCGCCGCGCGGGGGAGGGCGAAGACGGTGAGCTGAGGGTAAACGGGTCGGCGTCCTGCCAGGCGGGAAACTTCTCGCGGGGCGCTGGTCCAGTTCGCATTTTTTTCTCCTGCCAGCAAAAAATGTGACCTAATCTAAGGTAGTTGCCGACGGTTAGCGTTACCTTCGCCTTTCTTAATGCCTGGCGGGCATGAAATATGTCCCGCCGCGTCATCTTAACGCTCAGGGAAATTATCAGCATGGAAGTGAAAGGTTGTCACGTAATGGCAAAACCTGGGGGATCGGTATGCAATATTAATTGCGATTACTGCTTCTATCTGGAAAAAGAGGCGTTATACCCGGAGCGCCATAAAAACTGGCAAATGTCTGATGCTACGCTGGAAACCTATATTCGCCAGCACATCGCCGCGCAGCTTGGATCACAGGTTAATTTTGCCTGGCAGGGCGGCGAACCGACTTTACTGGGGCTGGATTTTTTTCAACGCGTCATTGAGCTTTGCAATAAATACGCCGAAGGGCGGCATATTAGCCATGCCCTGCAAACTAATGGGCTCCTGTTAGATGCCCAATGGGCGGCGTTTTTCGCCCGACATCACTTCTTAATAGGGCTGTCTGTTGACGGCCCAGTGTCTTTGCATGACAGGTATCGTAAGACGCGAGCCGGAAAAGGGACGTTTACCCGCGTTATGGCCGCGCTCAGGCTGCTGAAACGTCACCATGTGGACTTCAACACGTTAACCGTGGTCGGCAAACATAATGTGGGGCATGCTAGAGAAGTATATGAGTTTTTACTGGCGGCAGGCTCCCGCTATATCCAGTTTATCCCTCTGGTGGAGCGCCTTCATAACGCCGAACCCGCCTTACTGAAGCTGGCAAAGCCTTCTGTTAGCGGTGCTAAACTGGCGCCCTGGACGGTGCCTTCCTGGCAATATGGCGAATTTCTCAGTCACGTTTTTGATATCTGGGTGCGCCGGGATGTGGGGCGGGTTTCGGTGCAGATGTTCGATGTGGCGCTGGCGGCATGGTGCAATCAACCCCCGGTGCTTTGCGTGCATTCGCCCACCTGCGGGCATGCTTTTGCGCTGGAAGCGAATGGCGATTTATATAATTGCGATCATTTTGTTTATCCGGAACACCTTCTTGGGAATATTCATCAGCAGGATATCCTGACGCTTAACAACAGCGCGCAGGCCATTGATTTTGGCCTGGCCAAACGTGAAACGCTGACAGGCGAATGTCGTCAGTGCGAATTCCGCTTTGTCTGCCACGGCGGTTGCCCAAAACACCGGTTTGCCGTTTCCTCCTCCGGTGATGCTGGCCACAATTACTTATGTGCAGGTTATAAATATTTCTTTTTGCATATTGCACGGGAAATGAACGTGATGCGGGATCTTATGGCGGCGGGATATCCCGCTGCCACAATTATCGCGATTCTTGCCCATGAAGCGCAGATGACCCGGATGAAAGAAGACGACTGACGCCTGTCTTTGTAGCAATGCAAAAAATATAAACTTTGCTGCGCGAGGTAAAAAATGAATCAATAGGTTCTGACTTACAATAACCGGTAATTAAGGTTGTATTCTGAATTGCCGGTCTTTTTTAATGGCCTCACAATTTTTGCAATCCAGCAAAGCGGGTCGCGTTACGTGCGAATGTTGTACATGGCGAATTAGAGAGTGAATATTCAAGACGTTGCAAGGCAGAGACGCCAGCTTTTTATTGAGATATAGATTTTTTCTATAGGGCATAAAGAACAAACAATTATTCCCCGTTGCAGGAGTCATTTAAAAGAGAGAGGTGATAAACATAAGGGGATGATATGGAAAGGTTAACAATCTCTGAAAAGCTCTGTTATGCAATGGGCGGAGGATTTGCTTCAAATCTAAGTTTTTACGCTATGCTGGTTTTTTTTATTACCTATGCGTCCGATATCTATGGAATCAATCCGGCCACCGTGGGGCTTATTACGCTGGCATCCCGGGGCATCGATGCTTTTATCGACCCGGTCATGGGGGCGATTGGGGACCGGACCCGGACGCGGCTTGGTAAGTATCGCTTCTGGGTAATTACCTCTGCTCCTGTGCTCGGCTTAACAACCTGGCTGGTTTTTATCTCACCTGATTTATCACCAACGTGGCGAATCATCTATATTACTTTTATCTATATACTTTACTCGCTGGTTTCCACTGCCTCTAATATTCCCTATCACTCTTTAACTGCCTATATTACTGAAAAAGTGAATGAGCGAAGCAATATTGTTTTACTCAAACAGTTTACCGGTATTATCGCGCAGTTTATTGTCAGCGCAGGCGGCATCTATATCCTCTCCGCATTTAGCCACACGGTGAATGAGCAAGGAAAACCGGTTGTTGACAGCCATAGTTACGAGTTTCTGGGGATTTTATTTGGCGTGGTCACTACGCTGGGTTTCTGGGTTTGCGCATGGGGCGCACGCAGGCGAGATAATTGGCAGCGTATTCAAAAGGAAGATGCTGCTCTGGAGGCAAGTCAGCAACACGACGACACCCACTTTATCATTGCCGTCTTCAAACATCTGGCGTTGGTCTTCCATAGCCGTTCGCTGGCCTGCCTTGCTTTAGCCTCAGCGGCCAATACGCTTTCGCTCGCTATAACCTCTGGCGTGACAGTGCAATTTTATACCTGGGTACTGCATGACCCCCAGCTCATTGCAACCGGCGCATTACTCAATATGGTATTTGGCGCGTCGATGTATTTGGTGGTCAAAGTCCTGGTGCAACTTTACGGCAATAAAAGCGGTTTCGTTATTATTTGTATAATCGCGATTATCCCATCGCTAATCTTATGGATGACGTTTAGTCCCGATCGCGTCATGTACACCATAGTATTGCTTGCTTGCATTATGGCGCTTTGTCAAAGCGGCTCTTTAATTACCTGGATGATGGTTACCGACTGCGCTGATGAACTCCGTTGGAAAACAAAAAGAAATGCGGCGGGCATCGCTTCCTCAACATTAACCTTTTCCAATAAATTTGGCTCGGCCGTCGGGGCCTTCGTGCTGGGCGGCATGCTCGATTTAATTGGTTATATGCCAGGGATGTCGACTCAAAGTAATCATGCGCTCCACGGTCTGACGTTTCTGATTGTGATGACCCCTGTTTGTGGGCAGGTGATCTCGCTTCTTTCAATGATTTTTTATTCGCTTAATCGCAAAACGCATAAAGAGATTTGTATGAAACTGCTTGGCTCAGGAGAATAAAATGAAAGTCGTGATGTTAATGTTCGACACGCTTCGTCGCAACCAATTGCCACCTTATAATTCCGGCGCCCAGCCATTGCCTAATTTTGAGCGGCTGGCGCAAAAAACGGTACGCTTTGATAATTTTTATGTCGGCAGCATGCCTTGCATGCCTGCCCGGCGGGATCTACACACCGGCAGACTGAATTTTCTGCATCGAAGCTGGGGACCGCTAGAGCCTTTTGACGACTCCATCTTTGAGATAATGAAAAAAAACGGGGTTTACTCGCATCTTATTACCGACCATCAACACTACTGGGAAGATGGCGGGGCGACCTATCATAACCGTTATAGTAGTTATGAGTTTATTCGCGGTCAGGAGGGTGATTTATGGAAGGCCAGGATTGGTTTTACCGGGGCTGAAAAGCTGGACTCATGGAAAAATGCCGAGCCGCTGCGTCGCAATATGATCCTGCACGATCAGATCAACCGCAGCTATCTTCACCGTGAAGCGGATTATCCGCAGGCACGTTGTTATCAGGCGGGTTTGGAGTTCCTTGTAGAGAATTGCAGGCAGGATAATTGGCTATTACAGATTGAAAGTTTCGATCCTCACGAGCCTTTTTGTGTGCCCGATCGTTTCAAAGCGATGGTTGACCCAGCGCTGCTGCATAATGAAGACGATTGGCCGGAGTACAGTTCGACAGAGCGAATCAATAATCAGGAGAAAATAAATAATAACGGCAAGCATTACCAGGCGCTGATGCTGATGTGCGATGAATATCTGGGAAAAATTCTCGATTTCTTTGATGAGCATGATATGTGGCGGGACACCATGTTGGTGGTGAATACCGATCACGGTTTTTTGCTGGGCGAAAAAGAGTGGTCGGGGAAAAGCGTAATGCCTGTCTATAACGAAATTGCGCATGTACCTTTCTTTATCTGGGATCCGCGTTCCGCTCTGGCGGGGGAAGCCTGCGGCGAACTGGCGCAAATGCACGATTTATCCGTCACCCTGCTTGATGCTTTCGGTTTGCAGAAAACACCGCGCATGACGGGAGAGTCTTTATTACCTGTGCTTGCACAGCATAAACAAAAACGGCAAAACATTATTTTTGGCTATTTCGGCGCGCATGTCTCCATCACGAATGGGCGATATGTCTATATGCGCGGCAGCCATACGCCGGAAAATAAGCCCCTTTATGAATACACGCTTATGCCTGTACATATGCGGCGTATGTTTAATGTCGACGAATTACGTAATGCCACATTACATGCCGGTTTCAGGTTCACACACGGCGCGCCGCTGCTTAAAATTCCTGGCTGTGCTGGCTTTTACAGTTCTTATGCCCACGGCAATTTGCTCTTTGATTTATCCTGCGATCCGTATCAGGAACAGCCGTTGTTCGACCCCGAAACTGAAGCCGCATTATTGCGCAAGCTTTCACAAGCGCTGACTGAAGCGCAAGCGCCAGCAGATGAATGGGTGCGTCTTGGCATTCCACTTAATCCTGACGAGATTAACGCGGCATTCATCATCACAGAACATAAGGAGCGCGCCCGGATATTAAATGACTATCTTGGTCCGCTGGCGATGACAGAAATGCATCCGGATACCCGCGCGTTGTTGCTTGAGATCGCCGTTTGTGATGACGGAAAACGGTTTCTCTCTGAATTGTACCAATGCCATAAAGGAAAGCTTCACAGACGGGACGTCGTTGCCTTTTATGAGCGTGGAGAGTACGGGGCGGAAATTTATTCGTTGTTTAACAAGCCTTATTAACGCGTGACGGAGAGCATCGCTATCGTAAAAGTCAGCGGTCGCGATGCCTCTATAAATAATGACCATGTTAACGGATGCCGGGAAAGCGATGTCTCAGGAGAAAAAGGAAAAAATACTTGATTATCGGTTCACGCTCGCCAATGAGCGCACCTTCCTCGCCTGGATGCGTACTGCGCTGGCGTTCATGGCGGGCGCGATCGGCATCGATCAGCTAACGCCGAACCTGGCGCCAGCCAACCTGCGAGTCATCATCGTCACCCTGCTTAGCCTGACGGCGGCAGGGCTTGCCGTTTATGGTTACCTGCGCTGGGCCAAAAATGAACGCGCCATGCAGCAGGAGGCGGCATTACCTTACCCATATTTGCTTATCTGGCTCAGCAGCGGCTTATCTTTCGCGCTTATCATGGTGCTAATTATCATGGTGATAATGTAATGGCGAAGTTAGATAATCGCGATCCGGGGTTACAACCTGAACGCACGTTGTTGTCCTGGCAGAGAACCTTTTTTTCGGTACTGATACTGGCGCTGGTTACCCTACGTTGTGGTTTAAGCCGCGAAAATATGCTGTTGACAGGCGCAGGGGCCAGCTTTGTACTTTTATCCTTAACGATGACGTTAATCATTCTCCTGCGCCGCCAGGCGATGGCTTGCCCTGTTGATGTGGTTTCCAGGCCAGCGCGAGGCGTAAAACGTTTAATCAGCGGCACAATCTGTCTGTGTGCGCTGACGCTAGTGCTCTATAACCTCACTTGCCGAATGTGATGTTTGCCATTATTTCTGTCTGCATTCAGGGAAAAAAATGCTTCTGCATAAATTGATTTTTCAGTTCAAGGTGCTGGTGGATAAAGAGACCTTTACCGCTGCGGCGAAAAGCTTGTTTATTTCGCAGCCGACCTTAACGCAAAATATTCAGCGACTTGAAACCGAGCTACAAATACCTCTGCTGATAAGAGGCAGCAAAAAAATTTCCCTCACAGTGTACGGCGAAACCTTATATCAACACGCCTGTCTGCTGGACCGAAATTATCAACAGGCGCTACTGGACATTGATAACATCAAAAACAGCCAGCGGCAGACGCTGGTCATTGAGTGCGGCCATGCCTGGAGCCATGGCGTATTGTTTAATCTCATGAACGAGTACATGGCCTTATATCCCCATATTCGTATGGTGATAAAAAACAGCAACACCGTGATGGCGCAGCAACATTTATTGAAAGGTGAATGCGACCTCGCGTTAAGCGCGATTCCAGAACCGGATAAGCGGATCTCACATATTAACCACATCCCCATTTTTTCGACGCGGTTTATGCTTTTTTGCGCATCATCGCACCCCCTGGCAGGTAAGGGGAAAATCACTGCGAGGCAGTTAAACGCCAGCGAGTGGATTGTACTGAATCATGAATCGGAAGCGGAGGGATTTAACGATCCGCTCATCTGCCATATTCCACCCGCTAAGGTTCGCTTTGAAGTGTTTTCAGTTTCCAGCGCTATTAATCTGGCTATTCGCAGCCATGCTATCCTGGCGCTACCTGTCCAGCTGGAAAAAGACGCTGTCAGTCGCGGGCTTCTCTCCCTCGAAACGGATTTTGAAATCCCACAATTTCAAACGGGCATTATGTTTATCGATGATGTGCTGAAATACGAACATAAAAAAGCCTTTATCGACACGATAGTGTCATCAAAGAGGCTTTTTAGCGAAGAGCGAACAGGTGCCTGTTAAAGCGCCGACCGGTCAGGCGCTTTGTCGATAGCGTGGGTGCTCACCTTTACATGAATGGCGTGAGCGTATCAGGAATAAAGTGGCATTTTATACGCACGAAATGAGTAAAGGTCGACTCTTCGGACATCATCAACGTCTGCGGGTGGGAATTTATATTGGCCTGATGTCATTTCAATTTCGAATAGTGGGTTTAACGTATTCAGATCAACTTCCTGAAGAAGTGTTCGACCCTGATAAGAGCCCATCTTCTCTTCAAGTGGATCCTGCGCATCAGAAACGCCTGGTTCAAGCGTAACGGGTAAGCCAGCCGGATAAGCGCTATTTTCCTGGAAAATGCTTCCCCCAAAATTAGCAAGTAAGCGCGGCATAGCTTCATTATCCTGGTAATTGAAAAAATTCGCCGTTGAGACGTAGGGACTGTATCCTGCTGCGCCTGGCGCGTTTTGCCCGTATTCAAATTCTAATTTGACTTGTTTATTAGTTAAGTCAACCAGGTAATGGGAACAGCGTGAGGCGTTCTCTGACGCAACGACCCCTACGCTTCTGTCACGTGTACGATAGTTTCCGTTATTAAAGACAGAAAACTCGATTATTGCTGGATCCGAAATCGTCGACGGGACTAACTGAACGTTGTGTTGTCCCCACGTCCAGAAATTCCGGTCAGCATGTTCTTTTTGTATGGGATCGGTAAGATCGTAAGCGAGACCGGTCTCAGGATTAATCGGTGTTAATAATAATGCCGACCAGTCTGTGGTAGGAATGCCCGACTGAGTTGCTTGCCAGTCATCATGATTCGCGCAAATAAAACGAAGCGCGCCTGTCTCTCTGTCAATCCCGATCACCGCACCCTGATGGCGGCAAGAGGCAATTAGTTGATTACTAGAAGAGTGAAACACAACCTGATTAACATGTGCCCAGTCATAAGTGTAAGGCACTGATAAATCCATTGGCACCGGAGTACGCCAAAAATTAAGGATTATACGAAGATCGTAATAGACTTTTTCGTAGCCGGTTGATAAATCAAGTATCGCGATACAGTCTTCCGAAGAAGGCCCCTGGTTGGCATTATCAGGGTTTGGACCTTCGCCGCTTTTACGGACGCTAATGTAATCTGATGCATAGAGTAATGCATTTTCTCCAGCGAGTTCCATTAACGAGTGATGCGCCCTGTCACGCAAGAAATAAATACCTAATACGCGTCCAGTGATATCGAATCGCCACAGTTCTCTTTGCCCTAAAGGTTCATTGGCTCCCATATTTTCTGGCTGGTAGTAGTGCTGAAGATAGACATCCGAACCGATAAAAGTTCCATCGGACAGACGCAGATTATTATAAACTGGCAAACACAGTTCTGGCGGCGTCTCGCTAGTTCCGGCACAGACGTACCAGCGGACATTGCCTTGTCTGTCAAAGGCGATAAACGCGCGTTGGGGCGCTATAACCGTAAAGTAAAGATCATCGCCAACGTCATTCTGGGTTGCCGTTTTATTAACCTTAATTTCAGGGAAGCCAGTAGTAATATTTGCTTCAGAATCGGTTAAAGGAAGAGGCGCAACGAGAATAGACAGCTCGCGCTGGTTTGTGCCATCTGAAATAACCACCTGGCATTCAGTCGCAACCTTTGGTCTGGCAACAAACCCCAAAACAGGAAGCGTAATAGCTTGGTTAAGCTGCAGATTCGTATAGGTATGCGTTATTTGCGGCGCTGCAGGAACATCCTGCGAAGATACGGTAATTGTTATTTCGCTATGGGTGTTCCAGAAGCCAAATAATCCACTTAACGGGGCGCGATTAAAAATATCTTGCTGATATTTTTCAGTACCGCTTCCTAAGGTATCTGAAGGGGTTATTGATGCGACAAAGGCATTATAAATCGCGTTATCACGCGTTACCGGTTCAATTTCTGTTTGTAGTCCTGGATTATAGGTTCCGTCTTCAGGGTCGCGTTTTCCGATATGGGTTGGAATAGACATAATGAATATCCTTTATAGAGTAAATTAACGTTATGAGAGTTTTGTTTGTCTTATTATTCGTAAGACCGCGTTATTAATATCGCTCCTTTGCCTCTTAACTTTGTTTTTTTGTGCGGATCCCTCCTTTAAATAATAACGAGGCAGAATATTTGCGACGTGCTTTTCATAGTGCAAAATTTGCCTGGTTTTTAGTTTTTAAAGCGCTGAGAGAGTATTAATGGAGTAATTATAAAAAATTGATAAGGATTGCTATGCCGATACAATCTTTTATCGCCAGTCTTGCTGTAGTTGATTATGTATTGCAGGTAAAACCGCGGGTTGCGTAAAGTGAAGCGTGACGCCAAAGGTTAATTGAGCATGACGAAAGGTAAGCGTAAAGAGAGGCTTTTATTACAATCCTGGGCATGGTGAATTCTGGAATAGATGCGGGCTGTTTTATAGCTGTTATTCCCGCAAGAGAGATTCAGTACAAAGTTATGAGCTACCGCAGGCAGTAGCTCATGCCCCTGTTTAACCAAGCGTGAACGGGTCGGCGTCCTGCCAGGCGGGAAACTTCTCGCGGTATTCGCGCAGGGCGCTGAGCGAGAGCTCGGCGTCAAGGCGCATCGCCTGGTGGGCCACCCCTTCGGCCAGAATCTCCCCCTGCGGGCTGACGATGCGGCTGTCGCCCCGATAGTGGTGGCCGTTGCCGTCGCTGCCGACGCGGTTGCAGCCCGCCACGTAAGCCTGGTTTTCAATGGCGCGCGCTACCAGCAAGGATTGCCAGTGCAGCGAGCGCGGCGCAGGCCAGTTGGCGACATAGAGCGCGAGATCGTAGTCATTGCGGTTGCGCGACCAGACCGGGAAGCGCAGGTCGTAGCAGACCAGCGGCAAGATGCGCCAGCCGCGCCACTCGATAACCAGACGCGCTTCGCCAGCCACGTAGTGATGGTGCTCGTCAGCCATGCGGAACAGGTGGCGCTTGTCGTAAAAATGCACGTTGCCCTCCGGCTCCACCAGCAAAAAGCGGTTCACCGGGCCGCGTTCGGTTTGCAGCGCCGCGCTGCCTGCGACCATCGCGCCAGTCTGCTGCGCTTTTTCCCGCAGCCAGGCCACCACTTCCGCTTCCGGCATCGACTGCTGCGCCGCTTCCATGGCGAAGCCGGTGGTGAACATCTCCGGCAGCACGATAAGATCCCGTCCGGTAATGGCTTCCAGCTGAATATCGAAATGACGCAAATTGGCAGGGCCGTCCATCCAGACCAGCGGCTGCTGCAACAGGGTGAGTTTTAAACCAGGCACGATTAAGGCTCTCTGTAAAAAGGGCGATGTTTCCACTGTAGCACGAGAGGCGAACAAACTGGCAAGAAGAGCAAGAGGCAAAAGGTAGGATAAAAAAGCCCCGCATGTTGCGGGGCTGAGGGTTAGGCGGCTTCTACGTTTCGCACGTTATCCGGCAGCTTTACCGGCTGGGTAGCGAGCGCTTCCGGCTCGAAATCGTCTACGTTAATACTGCGCAGACGGCTCGCTTCGGCGCGGGTCAGAATTTCCGCTTCCTGCGGATTGATGCGACCTTCTTTGAGCATCAGCGCCGCCAGCTCGTCCAGACGGGTGAACGGCATGTTGTTGCCCAGCTCTTTGCACAGACGCAGGTGAATCGGCTCGGCGGCCATCACATCCGCCAGCGCCGCCTCCAGCAGGCCCGCCGGGTTATGCTCGCTCGGCGTCAGGTATTGGCCGCGGCCAATGCGGGAGCGGGTTTCCGACGGGATTTGCAGGATCTTCGCCACCTTATGGTCAAGCTTGTCGGAAGGCGCATCGTAACGGCGGCCGAGCGGGAAGATAGCCAGACGCAGCAGGCCCGCCACCGCGCCGTTCGGGAAGTTGCGCAGCAGGTCGTCAATCGCCTGTTCCGCCTGATAAAGCGCGTCCTGCACGCCCCAGTGCACCAGCGGCAGATCCGCCTCGTGGCGACCTTCGTCGTCATAGCGCTTGAGCACCGCCGAGGCGAGATAGAGCTGGCTTAACACGTCGCCCAGGCGCGCGGAGATGCGCTCGCGGCGTTTCAGGCTGCCGCCCAGCACCGCCATGGAGACATCCGACAACATCGCAAGGCTTGCGCTCAGGCGGTTCAGATGTTGATAGTAGCGCTTCGTAGCGTCTTTAGTCGGCGCGGCGCTGGTCAGGCCGTTGGTCAGGCCGAGCCAGAAGCTGCGCACCGTGTTGCTGCCCACATGGCCGATATGGCGGAAGAGCAGCTTGTCGAACGCGTTCACATCGTTGTTCTGCGCGGCGGCCATCTCTTCCAGCACGTACGGATGGCAGCGGATGGCGCCCTGGCCGAAGATCATCATGCTGCGGGTAAGGATGTTGGCCCCTTCCACGGTGATGGCGATAGGCGCCCCCTGGTAGCCACGGGCCAGAAAGTTGCTTTCGCCAAGCATAATGCCTTTGCCGCCCGCGATATCCATCGCATCGATAATCGAACGCTGGCCGCGGTGCGTGCAGTGGTATTTCACAATCGCCGACAGCACCGCCGGTTTTTCGCCAAGCATAATGCCGTAGGTGATAAGCGAGGCGGCGGCGTCCATCACATAGGCGTTGCCCGCAATGCGCGCCAGCGGCTCTTCGATCCCTTCCATCTTGCCGATAGAGATTTTGAACTGGCGGCGAATATGAGCGTAAGCGCCCGTCGCCAGCGCGATGGTTTTCAGGCTGCCGGTGGAGTTAGACGGCAGGGTGATGCCGCGGCCCACGGAGAGGCATTCCACCAGCATACGCCATCCCTGACCGGCCATTTTCGGTCCGCCAATGATGTAGTCGATCGGCACAAAAATATCTTTGCCGCGGGTCGGGCCGTTCTGGAACGGCACGTTCAGCGGGAAGTGGCGTCGGCCAATCTCCACGCCTGGCGTGTTGGTCGGGATAAGCGCGCAGGTGATGCCGAGCTCTTCCTGGTCGCCCAGCAGATGGTCCGGGTCGGAGAGTTTAAACGCGAGGCCCAGCACGGTGGCGATAGGGGCAAGCGTAATGTAGCGCTTGTTCCAGGTCAGGCGCATGCCGAGCACTTGCTGGCCTTGCCACTCGCCCATGCAAACCACGCCGGTGTCGGGAATAGCGCCTGCGTCGGAGCCCGCTTCGGGGCTGGTGAGCGCGAAGCAGGGGATCTCCTGGCCGCGCGCCAGGCGAGGCAGGTAGTGATCTTTCTGCTCATCGGTGCCGTAGTGTTGCAGCAGTTCGCCCGGGCCGAGGGAGTTCGGCACGCCGACGGTGATAGCGAGAATGCCGGAAACGCCCGCCAGTTTTTGCAGCACGCGAGACTGGGCGTAAGCGGAGAACTCCAGCCCGCCGTATTCTTTCTTGATGATCATCGCGAAGAAGCGGTGCTCTTTTAAGTACGCCCACAGTTCCGGCGGCAGATCCGCCATTTCATGGGTTATCTGGAAATCGTTCGCCATGCGGCACGCTTCTTCTACCGGGCCGTCGAGAAACGCCTGCTCTTCGGCGGTCAGCTGCGGTTTCGGGTAGTTATGCAGCTTCTGCCAGTCCGGGTTGCCGCGGAACAGGTCGCCTTCCCACCAGGTGGTGCCCGCGTCGATCGCTTCTTTCTCGGTGCGGGACATCGGCGGCATCACTTTACGGAAGCCGCGGAATACCGGCGCGGAGATAAGGGCTTTGCGCATCGGCGTAAAGAGGAAGGGGACAAGGATAATCGCCAGCGGCACCAGCACCCAGATGGACCACAGGCCCACCGCGCCAAGCGCCGCTGTCCACGCCAGCAGAATCAGGCTGCTTAGCAGAAGGCTCACCCGGTGATAGAAGAGCGCACCGAGCAGAACGACGGTTGCAACAATACTCAAAATCATCATAGAGAAAAGCTCCCTGGCTTGTAGGAGGTCTGACCACTTGTGATGTTATGGTTGTAGAGGATGTGACGTTTTTTAGCAATGTGTTCACAAAATAATTACAACCTGGCTCACATTGTTGCCGCACGGAAAAACAAAACCGCCGCCGCGCTCACCCCGCGACGCTTCTCGCTTTCGGCGCTATCCGGTACACTGCGTAGTGATATTTTCTAAATGCTGAAGGACATCCTCATGTACCAGGATCTGATTCGTAACGAACTGAACGAAGCGGCGGAAACGCTGGCGAATTTCCTGAAAGAAGACGCCAATATTCACGCCATTCAGCGCGCGGCGGTGCTGCTGGCGGACAGCTTCAAAGCGGGCGGCAAAGTGCTCTCCTGCGGCAACGGCGGCTCCCACTGCGACGCTATGCACTTCGCCGAAGAGCTGACCGGGCGCTACCGTGAAAACCGTCCGGGCTACCCGGCTATCGCCATTTCCGACGTCAGCCATATCTCCTGCGTCGGCAACGATTTCGGTTACGACCATATCTTTTCCCGCTACGTGGAAGCGGTCGGGCGCGAGGGCGACGTGCTGCTCGGCATCTCCACGTCCGGCAACTCCGCTAACGTGATCAAAGCGATTGAAGCGGCGCGCGAGAAAGGCATGAAGGTGATCGCCCTGACCGGCAAAGACGGCGGCAAAATGGCGGGCTCGGCGGATATCGAAATCCGCGTGCCGCACTTTGGCTATGCTGACCGTATTCAGGAGATCCATATCAAGGTTATCCATATTCTGATCCAGCTTATCGAAAAAGAGATGGTGAAGGCGTAAGGCAGTCGGGGGCCGCGGCCCCCTTTTCAGCGCGGTGGGAGGTGGAAATGTGTGAACTGCTCGGGATGAGCGCCAATGTGCCAACGGATATTTGCTTTAGCTTTACCGGCCTGGTGCAGCGCGGCGGCGGCACAGGGCCGCATAAAGACGGTTGGGGCATTACCTTCTATGAAGGCAAAGGTTGCCGCACGTTTAAAGATCCGCAGCCGAGCTATAACTCCCCCATCGCGAAATTAGTGCAGGATTACCCGATAAAATCCTGCTCCGTTGTCGCGCATATCCGCCAGGCGAACCGCGGCGAGGTGGCGCTGGAAAACACCCACCCCTTTACCCGCGAGCTGTGGGGCCGCAACTGGACCTACGCCCATAACGGCCAGCTTAAAGGCTACAAAACGCTGCAAACCGGTCAGTTCCGCCCGGTGGGGGAAACCGACAGCGAAAAGGCGTTCTGCTGGCTGCTGCACAAGCTGACCCAGCGCTATCCGCGCACGCCGGGCAATATGGAGGCGGTGTTTCGCTATATCGCCACGCTGGCGACCGAGCTTCGCAAGAAGGGCGTTTTTAACATGCTGCTTTCGGACGGGCGTTACGTGATGGCGTTCTGCTCCACTAACCTGTTCTGGATAACAAGGCGCGCGCCGTTTGGCGTGGCGAAGCTTTTAGACCAGGATGTGGAGATAGACTTTCAGAAAGAGACCACACCTAACGATGTGGTCACGGTGATAGCCACTCAGCCGCTGACGGGCAATGAAACCTGGCACAAGATAATGCCAGGCGAGTGGGCGTTATTCTGCCTTGGGGAGCGTATAGTTTGACGCCAGCTGCGGGTGAACCACCTGGCTGCTGATAGGCTTGCTTACCACGTAGTTGCCGTTAGAGACGGAAACTACCGGCGGCTGGCGGGTCATGGCGAAGTAGTCGTAGCCCGGCTTCAGCTGTTTCCAGAAGTTGATGTAGTAGGAGTACTTGTGGCGCTCCATGTTGGCGTCGGTCATGCGGAACGGGTAGATGCTTATCTGCACGCGAGGCTGGCCGAACACCAGCGCGCCGGTCACGAACTGGAAAATCTCGTCGATATTCTTGTCCGTCATGGCGTAGCAGCCCACCGACACGCAGGCGCCGTGGATCATTAAATATTTCCCTTCATAACCGTGTGCGCGGTCATAGGCGTTCGGGAAGCCGATGTTGATAGCCTTATAGAAGCGGCTGTCCGGCTTAAGCTGCGGACGCTCTACGGTATAAAACCCTTCCGGGCTTTTAAAATCGCCCTGGCGCTGTTTCGGGCCCAGACCGCCGGAGTAGTTACAGATTTTATAGCTGTCGAGCAGTTGATACTGTTCGCCCATCTTCACGTAAAGATCCAGCGTGCGCTCTTCTTTGAAGATCTGGATATAGACCGGCGAACCCATTAACTGCTGTTTTAGTTCTGATTTGATAGGGGTGTTACTGTCGCTGCTGAGCAAACTGGCAAAAGACATGCACGGCATCAGGAGCATTGCGATAAACAATGCAATTTTACGCATACTGCTTATTTCCTTGATAAATCTGTAACAATGCCAGGACGGCGAGAGAGCCCAAAATAAGATTATTCTGTCTCGGGAGCGCTCACATTAGCACCGCTGTTATTTTTCGCAAGCGTTGACTGCTGCGTTTACACTTCAGTTTTACTTAAACCACCAAAGCGCTGCGTAATGTGACCGGAGGCGAGCCAGAAGGTTCGCAAAAAACGTCTGGCTTAAACGTAAAAATTCAGATGACGCGCGCCGCTTTCGCGGCGCGAAACGTTAACCCTTGCGGGCGCTGAACTGACTCGGCGCATCCACCATCACGCCATCGGCGTTCAGTTCCACCGCTTTTTCATAGTCCTGCGGCGAGTTAACGCCGAAAAAGAGGATGTGCGCTTCGCCGTGCGAGCGAAAGCACGCCATCGCCTCTTTATCCCAGGTCAGCGTCGCGGGGGAGACGCCTTCGCCCAGCGTGAATTTTTCCACCACCTCCACGTTGCGGTTCAGCTCAAGTCCATACCAGCGCGGTTGCTCATCGGCGACAGGCGGCGGGCACTGGTGCGAGAGCGAAACCGTAGCCAGCCGGGTGCGGGTTTCGCTGCGGGTGACGAAGCGCGGCACGGCGGCGGGCAGGGCGCTGATATACCGGTCTTCCGTTGAGTAGACGCGCACGCGTCCGAGGCTGCGCGTTTTCTCAAGCACCGCCAGCAGCCGTCGTCCCATCTCCTCCGGCGCGGCGTCCGGCGATTTGATGTCGAGATAAAACGGCGTCTGCGGCCACTTTTGCAGCACGGCTTCCAGCGTCGGGATAGTGGCGCCTTTACCGCGCCAGGGGTGCGTGGTGTCGCCCCATTTCCAGCCCGCGTCGATGGCGCCAAGCTCTGCGGCGGTGAAACGGGAGACCGGGCCGTTGCTGTTCGTCAGCGCGCTTAAGTCGCTCGGGCGATAAAGCACCGGCACGCCGTCTTTGCTGAGCTGCACCGTTACCCACACCGCGTCGGCGCGGTTTTTCAGCGCCAGCTCGATGGCGGGCAGGGTGTTTTCCGGCGCGTCGCCGGTGCCGCCCCGGTGGGCTATCAGCTGCGGGCTGGCGCAGGCCAGGGCGGAGACGGTAAGCAGCAGCGCGGCAAGCGAAACTCGGGTCATGCTTTTCTCCCTTAATCTTTATTATTCAACAGGTGGCGAAGGCTTCTTGGTATCACAGCTTTATGACAGCGAATGGAGGGTGGTTGCCGCCGCGCCCATTTTTTGCCAGACTGTATGAACATACAGTGCGGGGCTTCGCGATGCGTAAAATCATTCATGTCGATATGGACTGCTTTTTTGCGGCTGTCGAGATGCGCGACAACCCGGCCCTGCGCGATATTCCGCTCGCCATCGGCGGCAGCCGCGAACGGCGCGGCGTAATCAGCACCGCCAACTACCCGGCGCGTAAATATGGCGTGCGCAGCGCCATGCCCACCGCCATGGCCCTCAAGCTTTGTCCGCATCTCACGCTGCTGCCGGGGCGTTTTGACGCCTATAAAGAAGCTTCCGCCCGTATCCGGGAAATCTTCTCCCGCTATACCTCGCTGATTGAACCGCTGTCGCTCGACGAAGCTTATTTAGACGTTACCGACAGTCCGCACTGCTACGGCTCCGCCACGCTAATGGCGAAAGAGATTCGCCAGACTATTTTGGACGAGCTGCAGCTCACCGCCTCGGCGGGCATCGCGCCGGTGAAGTTTCTCGCCAAGATCGCCTCCGATCTCAACAAGCCCAACGGGCAGTATGTGATAACGCCGGAAGAGGTGCCGGAGTTTCTGCGCACGCTGCCGCTCGGCAAGATCCCGGGCGTGGGGAAAGTGACGGCGGCAAAGCTCGAAAACCTTGGGCTGCGCACCTGCGAGGATGTGCAAAACAGCGATCTCGCCGCGCTGCTCAAGCGCTTTGGCAAGTTTGGCCGCGTGCTGTGGGAGCGCAGCCAGGGAATAGACGAGCGCGAGATAAGCAGCGACAGGCAGCGTAAATCGGTAGGGGTGGAGCGTACGCTTGCACAGGATATCCATGAATGGCCCGAGTGCGAGGCGATTGTCGAGCGCCTTTACCCGGAGCTGGAGCGCCGCCTCGCCGCCGTGCAGCCGGATTTGCGCATCGCCCGTCAGGGAGTGAAGCTGAAGTTTGATGATTTCCAGCTCACCACGCAGGAGCACGTCTGGCCGATGCTTAACAAGGACGATTTGCTCGCCACCGCCCGTAAAACGTGGGAAGAACGCCGGGGCGGGCGCGGCGTGCGGCTGGTGGGGCTGCACGTTACCTTGCTCGACCCGCAAATCGAACGTCAGCTGGTGCTGGGGCTTTAAGGGCGGGCAGGAGTGTTCTGCGGTGGTGTGCAGTTATCCGCCCCGGGTATACCGTAAACCCTCACCCTGGCCCTCTCCCCGCCGGGGAGAGGGGCTGACGACAACACAAACGCAGTGCGTTACGCTTCCCCCTACAGCCGACCGGAAAAATCACGATGAACAATGTCACCCTTCGCGACTACCAGCCGCAGGATCTCCCCTCGCTGGCGCAGCTGTTTATTCTCTCGGTTAGCGAAGTGGCGAGCCGGGACTACAACGCCGCCCAGATCCGTGCCTGGGCGCAGGTGGACGAAGCCTGCTGGCGGGAACGGCTCGCCCGCGCATGCGTTTTTGTCGCCTGCGACGGTGAAAAGCGGCTTGGGTTTATCTCGCTTGAGCGTGCAGGGCATATCGATTTGCTGTTTGTCCACCCGCAGGCCCTGCGCCGGGGAGTTGCCGCCGCGCTGCTGGCGCGTCTGGAGCAGGCGGCCCGCCAGCAACGGTTAACCCGTCTGACTACCGACGCGAGCCTCACCGCGCGGCCGTTTTTTGCGGCCAACGGCTTTAGCATTGAGCAGGCGCAAACCGTGGCGCTGCGCGGAGAAACGTTTATTAACTACCGCATGGTAAAAACGCTGTCGGCAACATAATGCAGCCCGGCCTGTCCCTACCTAAACTAATAGGCAGGCGCCTTTTTTCGCCGCTGGCGGTTGTGGCTGCGTGGCCATGTGGTTATTATGCAAGCCGTTTTTTTCCATTCTCTTCATCTGCAAAGGAGGCACATCATGACTTACTCACCGCTGATTACGCTTTGCAGACTGACCCAGGAATAATTTCCTCGCTTTTTTTGCCCGGGTTTTCGTCTGCCACATCCTTATTTTTTTCCTGTTACAGGATGGGTATATGGGCAATTTTATACGTCCCTTATCTGAAGCCGTCGCTTACGTTGCGTCGGATGACCTCTGGATCGAAAGCGACGCCACCCGGCAGCTTTTAAACACTGCCAGATTGCCGGGCATGACGCGCGTCGTCGGCATGCCGGATCTGCATCCAGGCCGCGGGTATCCCGTCGGCGCGGCATTTTTCTCCGTTAACCATTTTTACCCGGCGCTGGTAGGCAACGATATCGGCTGCGGCATGGGGCTGTGGCAAACCTCGCTGCAGAGCCGCAAAGTGAATCTCGATAAGCTGGAAAAGCGTGCGCAGAGCTACAGCGATGCAGCGACGCCAGAGTGGCTGGAAGCGGCTTTGCCACCGGCGCTGGCGGCGCACCCCTATGCCGCTTCGCTCGGCTCGGTCGGCGGCGGCAACCACTTCGCCGAATTGCAGCAGGTGGAGAGCGTTTACGATGACGAGGCGGTCAGCGCGCTCGGCATTAACGCAAAGCAGCTGTTGCTGCTGGCGCACAGCGGTTCGCGCGGCCTTGGCCAGCAGATCCTGCGCGCCCATGTCGAGCGCTTCTCCCACAGCGGGCTGGAAGAGGGCAGCGACGCGGCGAACGATTACCTGGCGCAGCATAACGACGCGCTTACGTTCGCTGTCGCCAACCGCGCGCTTATCGCCCGTCGCCTGCTTGAGCACTTCAGGGAGGAGGGGGAGCGGCTGCTCGACGTGAACCACAACCTGTTGGAGCCGTACGTTTTCAACGGCCAGCCCGGCTGGCTGCACCGCAAGGGCGCCACGCCCGCCAGCTGCGGCCCGGTTGTTATTCCCGGCTCGCGCGGCGATTACAGCTATCTGGTGCAGCCGCTGAACAGCGGCGACGCGCTCGATTCACTGGCTCACGGCGCCGGGCGCAAATGGATGCGCACCGAGTGCAAAGGGCGGCTCTCCAGGAAATTCAGCCCGGCGCAGCTTGCCCGCACGCCGCTTGGCAGCCGGGTGATTTGCCGCGACCGCCAGCTTATCTATGAAGAGGCGCCGCAGGCGTACAAATCAATAGAGAGCGTGATGGAATGTCTGACGGGCGCCGGGCTGGTGAAGCCGCTGGCGCGCCTGAAGCCGGTGCTGACGCTGAAAACCAGCGGGGAGCGAAGCGAATGAGGCTGTTACAACTCTCCTCCGCTCAGGGGCCGGACGAATGCTGTCTGGCGGTGAGCAAAGCGCTGGCGCGGCTGGCTGAGGAGGCCTGCGCCGCAGGCGTAACGCTGACCAGGGTGGAAGAAGAGCCGGGACGCGTGGCGGGCACGCTGCGCTCGGTGCTGGTTTCGCTCACGGGCGAACAGGCGCAGGCGCTTGCCGAACGCTGGCGCGGCACGTTGCAGTGGACGTGCGAAAGCCCTTATCGCCCGCGCCATGGCCGCAAAAACTGGTTTATTGGCGCGGAGGTGTTTACGCCGGTGAGCGAGGTGCCGGAAAGCGACATCCGCTTTGAGGCGCAGCGCGCCTCCGGGCCGGGCGGCCAGCACGTCAATAAAACCGACTCGGCGATACGCGCCACGCATCTGGCGAGCGGCATTAGCGTGAAGGTGCAGTCAGAGCGCAGCCAGCACGCCAATAAAAAGCTGGCGCGGCTGCTGATCGCCCACAAGCTGGAAGCGTTGCGGGAAGCGCAGCACGCCGGGCAGAAGGCGCAGCGGCGGCGGTTTCATCATCAGATAGCGCGCGGCAACCCGCAGCGCTGTTTTACGGGCAAAGGCTTTACGCCCGTGAAGTAATAAAAAACCCCGCCCTGATAAGGCAGGGTTTTTCGTTCTGCGAGGGAGTGTGCTGAGTAAGCGCGACAGAGAAAAAAGGCGGCCCGCTGGCCGCCTTATTACACGCTTTCGCTTACTTAGCCGGAATGGCTTTCAGCAGCTCGGTCAGCAGCGTCCAGTACTGGCCGACGCTTTCAATGTGAACCTGCTCGTCCGGGGAGTGCGGACCGGTAATGGTCGGCCCGATGGAAACCATGTCCATCTCCGGGTACGGCTTCTTGAACAGGCCGCATTCCAGACCGGCGTGGATGACCTGAATGTTCGGCGTCTTGTTGAAGAGCTTCTGGTAGGTTTCACGCACCAGCGCCATTACCGGGGAAGAGGCGTCCGGCTGCCAGCCCGGGTAGCTGCCTTTGGCGACGGTTTCGGCGCCCGCAAGCTGGCCCAGCGCTTCCAGCGTCTGCACCACGTAATCTTTGCCGCTGTCGATAAGCGAGCGGATAAGGCAGATGATTTGCGCTTTGTCGGCATCGGTCGTCACCACGCCGAGGTTCAGCGAGGTTTCCACCACGCCTTTAGCGACGTCGGAGTTGCGGATAACGCCGTTCGGCGTGGCGTTCAGCAGGCCGATAAAGGCGTCGCGGCATGTCGCGGTCAGCGCGCCGTGCTCAGCCGTCGCCTGCTCAACCAGCACGGTGATATTTTTTTCTTTTGCAGAGAGTTCGTTGTTCAGGATATCGAGGTACGCCGCCGCCAGGGTTTTCAGCGCATCGGCTTTATTCGCCGGAACGGCAAGCGTGGCGAACGCTTCACGCGGGATAGCGTTGCGCAGCGTGCCGCCGTTAAGGTCTATCAGGCGCGCGTCCAGTTCTTTGGCGTGAGCGAACAGGAAGCGGGCCAGCAGCTTGTTGGCGTTGCCGAGGCCTAAGTGAATATCCGCGCCGGAGTGGCCGCCCTTAAGGCCTTTTACCGTCAGCTTAACGGTCTGGTAGCCCGCCGGCACCGCTTCGCGCTCAAGCGCAAGGGTAGTGATGAAATCAATGCCGCCTGCGCAGCCCATGTAGATTTCACCCTCTTCTTCAGAGTCGGTGTTGATGAGGATGTCGCCCTGCAGCCAGTTCGCCTGCAGACCGAACGCGCCGTCCATACCCGCTTCTTCGGTCATGGTCAGCAGCACTTCCAGCGGGCCGTGCTGAACGGCGTCGTCCGCCAGCACCGCCAGCGCGGAGGCCATACCGATGCCGTTGTCGGCGCCAAGGGTGGTGCCGCGCGCTTTTACCCATTCGCCGTCAACGTAAGGCTGGATAGGATCTTTAGTGAAGTCATGAACGGTGTCGTTATTTTTCTGCGGCACCATGTCGAGGTGCGCCTGCAGTACTACCGGCTTGCGGTTTTCCATGCCGGCGGTAGCCGGTTTGCGGATAAGAATGTTGCCCACCTGGTCGCGCTGCGCAAACAGCCCCTTTTCCTTCGCCCAGCCCATGATGTGTTCGGCGAGTTGTTCTTCATGGTAAGAAGGGTGAGGAATGGAGCAGATTTTGGCGAAAATATCCCACAGCGGTTGGGGAGAAAGCTGAGACAGTTCAGACACGTTAAGTCTCCTTGACGACGACCCGGCGAAGCCTCGCTGGCGGGTCACAGGTTATCATTGAAATGTGCCGCAAGCCTTGCCTGGGCGATGGGCTGAGAATACCACTTTATGCTGCGCCATGTAGCCCGCAGCGAGTAAAAACCAGGGCGCACCCGCGCAAGGCTGGTTTTTAGTGCGCCAGATCTCTATAATCTCGCGCAACCTATTTCCCCCCTGAACACTTTTTAAGCCATTTTTTTAACTGGCCGGGACACTTCACATGAGCGAAAAATACGTTGTCACCTGGGATATGTTGCAGATCCACGCGCGCAAGCTGGCAAGCCGCCTGCTGCCTTCTGAACAGTGGAAAGGCATTATTGCCGTCAGCCGCGGCGGTCTGGTGCCGGGCGCTCTGCTGGCGCGCGAACTGGGTATTCGCCATGTCGACACCGTTTGCATCTCCAGCTACGACCACGATAACCAGCGCGAAATGAAAGTGCTTAAGCGCGCCGAAGGCGACGGCGAAGGCTTCATCGTGGTGGACGACCTGGTTGACACCGGCGGCACCGCCGTCGCTATCCGTGAAATGTATCCCAAAGCGCGTTTCGTCACCATTTTCGCCAAGCCGGCCGGTAAGCCGCTGGTGGACGACTACGTGATCGACATTCCGCAGGATACCTGGATTGAACAGCCGTGGGACATGGGCGTGGTCTTCGTGCCGCCGCTGTCCGGCCGTTAATCGCCATTCTTACGATGTTTTACGCCCGGCTTTGCCGGGCGTTTTGTTTTTTTGGCGCCCGGGCGAGTACAATTAAAGCTCCTGTTGTTTTCATGGAGCCGGAAAGCTATGTCGCAGGCCAACCTTAGCGAAACCCTGTTCAAGCCGCGTTTTAAACACCCCGAAACCTCGACGCTGGTCCGCCGCGTGCATCACGCGCCTGCGCCGCATATTGAATCCACGCTGGAAGGCAAAACGGTGCCGCACTGGTATCGCATGATCAACCGCATCATGTGGGTCTGGCGCGGCGTCGACCCATTGGAAATTCTCGACGTGCAGTCGCGCATCGTGCTGAGCGACGCCGAGCGCACCGATCCGGCGCAGTACGACACGGTAATCGGCTATCGCGGCGGCAACTGGATCTATGAGTGGTCGAAGCAGGCGATGGAGTGGCAACAGCGCGCCGCGCAGGAAACGGATGAAGCCCGCATCGGCAAAGCCTGGCTTCAAGCGGCGAACCTCTACAGCATCGCCGCCTATCCGCACCTGAAGGGCGATGAACTGGCGGAGCAGGCGCAGGTGCTGGCGAACCGCGCCTATGAAGAGGCCGCCACCCGCCTTGCCGGCAAGCTGCGCGAGCTGGAGTTTACTATTCCCGGCGGCGCGCCGATTAACGGCTTTCTGCACCTGCCTAAAGGCGGCGACGGCCCGTTCCCGACGGTGCTTATCTGCGGCGGGCTCGATTCCCTGCAAAGCGACTACTATCACCTCTTTGAGCACTACTTCGCGCCGCGCGGCCTCGCCATGCTCACTATCGACATGCCTTCCGTCGGCTTTTCTTCTAAATGGAAGCTCACCCAGGATTCAAGCCTGCTGCACCAGCATGTGCTGAAGGCGCTGGAGAATCTCCCGTGGGTGGATCACACCCGGGTGGCGGCGTTTGGTTTTCGCTTCGGCGCCAACGTGGCGGTGCGGCTGGCGTATCTGGAAGCGTCGCGCCTGAAGGCGGTGGCCTGCCTCGGGCCGGTGGTGCATCAGTTGCTGAGCGACCCGGCGCGCCAGGCGCAGGTGCCGGAAATGTATATGGATGTGCTGGCAAGCCGCCTCGGCATGTATGACGCCTCCGACGCCGCGCTGCGCGTGGAGCTTAACCGCTACTCGCTGAAAACCCAGGGGCTGCTCGGTCGCCGCTGCCCGACGCCGATGCTTTCCGGTTTCTGGCAGGACGACCCGTTCAGCCCGGAAGAGGAATCGCGTTTAATCGCGTCGTCATCTGCCGATGGCAAGCTGCTGGAAATCGCTTCCAACCCGGTATATAGCAACTTTGACAAGGCGCTCACGGAAATAACCGGGTGGATGATTCATAAACTGCGTTAATTGATTGCTAAATTCCATCGGTTTGGTAAAACAGTTGCATCACAAAAGGAGATCGCAATGACGTTACCGAGTGGACACCCGAGAAGCCGATTGATCAAGAAATTTACTGCCCTTGGCCCGTACATCCGGGAAGAGCAATGTGAAGGAAACCGCTTCTTTTTTGACTGCCTGGCCGTTTGCGTTAACGTGAAGCCTGCGCCGGAGAAGCGAGAGTTCTGGGGATGGTGGATGGAGCTGGAAGGCCATGAAACCGGCTTTACTTACAGCTGGCATTTTGGGCTGTTTGATAAAGAAGGGAAATGGGTTCCGACCGTCATCAAAGACAGCGAAGTGACCGCGAAGCTTGAGCAAACGTTGCAGGGCTTCCATGAAAGGTTGCGCCAGCTGTTAGCTTCACTGGAATTAACGCTGGAGCCAGCGGAAAATTTCAGCGAGCAGTTACTGAAAAGAACCGCGTAATCGCGCGCTGAATAAAAGACTAACCCCGCCATTGAGCGGGGTTAATTTTTTATCGTAGCCACACGATCTATTCTGGACGCCCTTTGTTAAGGGCGTCCGGGGTATTAATCAGAACTGGTAAACCACGCCTAACGCGACAACGTCGTCGTTGTTGAGATTAAGCGCGTTATCGTCATCCAGCTGGTTAATTTTGTAATCAACAAAAGCGGACATGTTTTTGTTGAAGTAATAGGTTGCCGCCACGTCGATATATTTCACCAGGTCTACATCGCCAATGCCGTTTTCCACATCTTTGGCTTTGGACTGAACGTAACCCACGGACGGACGCAGACCGAAATCGAACTGGTACTGCGCGACCACTTCGAACGCCTGGTTTTTGTTGGCGAAGCCGCTGACGCTGGCGTTGGCGCCGTTAATCACCGCGGTGCCGGAGAACGGCGTCATGTTGCGGGATTCGCCATACATGGCGGCCAAGTAGATGTTGTTGGCGTCATACTTCAGGCCGGAGGTCCAGGCTTCGGCGTTGTCGCCCTGGCCATACACGCCGCGCTTCTGCGTCAGCGTGCGGTTAGAGTTCGCGTAGGCCGCGCCCACGCTCACGCCGCTGTCGCCCAGCGCGTAGGTCAGAGAAGCGCCGAAGCCGTCGCCGTTCGCTTTGCTGGCGGCGCGGCCGTCGTTCTCATTTTTACCCTGGTACTGAAGGGCGAACTTCAGGCCGTCAACCAGACCGAAGAAATCGGTGTTGCGGTAGGTGGCGACGCCGGTGGTGCGCCCGGTCATAAAGTTATCGGTTTTCACCATCGAGTCGGCGCCGAATTCCGGGATCATATCGGTCCAGGCTTCCACGTCGTACAGCACGCCGTAGTTACGGCCGTAGTCGATAGAGCCGAAATCGGCGATTTTCAGGCCCGCAAACGCCAGGCGGGTTTTGGTGGCGCTGTTGGTGTTGTCGCCTTCCACACGGTTAGCGGCAACCTGATATTCCCACTGGCCGTAACCGGTCAGCTGGTCGTTAATTTGCGTGGCGCCTTTAAAACCTAAACGGATATAAGACTGGTCGCCGTCAACGGACGCGTTATCGCTGATATAGTGTTCCGCTTTTACGCGGCCATATAAATCCAGTTTATTTCCGTTCTTGTTATAAACTTCAGCGGCCTGTGCGGAAGCGGCAACCATTACGCCAGTGATCACTAATGCCAGAGTGCTCTTTTTCATTTTGAAATCCCGATAAGTAAAACGCGCTAATATTCGCGGGTCGTGAGACCTGTGAAAAAACAAGGAGCGTTTTAACGGTTCGAAATGAAAGATTTATTACAGATTCAGAAAAATTTTAAATTCGCTTAAAAAAGTGTAAACGTCATAAAAATGTCAATATCCGCCGTTACGCTTGCCGATCCTGCTCAACATCCGGTGCGCTTTTCCCGGGCAGCAGTTGGCAAGAAGGGCCGCGCCTGTTACAACGTCTCTTTGGTTTGAATTTTTCCATTTTCGTTGAAACGGCAGAGAATCATGAGTGACAGCCAGACCCTGGTGGTCAAACTGGGGACCAGTGTCTTAACCGGCGGATCGCGCCGCCTGAACCGCGCCCACATTGTCGAACTGGTGCGCCAGTGCGCCCAGCTTCACGCCGCCGGGCACCGTATTGTTATCGTCACCTCCGGGGCCATCGCCGCCGGGCGCGAGCACCTGGGCTACCCGGAACTCCCGGCGACCATCGCCTCCAAACAGCTATTAGCCGCGGTGGGGCAGAGCCGCCTGATCCAGCTCTGGGAACAGCTGTTTTCTATCTACGGCATTCACGTTGGGCAGATGCTGCTGACGCGCGCTGATATGGAAGACCGCGAGCGCTTTCTGAACGCCCGCGATACGCTCACCGCGCTGCTCGATAACCGCATCGTGCCGGTCATCAACGAAAACGACGCCGTCGCCACCGCGGAAATCAAAGTGGGCGACAACGACAACCTTTCGGCGCTGGCGGCCATTCTGGCAGGCGCCGATAAGCTGCTGCTGCTCACCGACCAGCAGGGCCTGTTCACCGCCGACCCGCGCAGCAACCCGGACGCGGAGCTGATTCAGGACGTGTACGGCATTGACGATGCGCTTCGCGCTATCGCGGGCGACAGCATCTCCGGCCTTGGCACCGGCGGCATGGGCACCAAACTGCAGGCCGCCGACGTGGCGGGCCGCGCCGGCATCGAGACCGTTATCGCCGCAGGCAGCAAGCCGGGCGTGATTGGCGACGTAATGGAAGGGCTGCCGGTGGGCACGCGTTTCCACCCGCAGCAGTCGCCGCTGGAGAACCGCAAGCGCTGGATCTTCGGCGCGCCGCCCGCAGGGGAAATTAGCGTGGATGAAGGGGCGCAGGTGGCCATTCAGGCGCGCGGCAGCTCGCTCTTGCCAAAAGGCATTAAGAGCGTTTCCGGCAACTTTTCGCGTGGCGAAGTCATCCGCATCCGCAGCCTTGACGGGCGCGACATCGCCCACGGCGTGAGCCGCTACAACAGCGACGCGCTGCGCCGTATTGCCGGGCATCACTCACAACAGATTGACGCTATTCTTGGCTATGAGTATGGCCCGGTAGCCGTCCATCGCGACGACATGATCATCAGCTAAGGAGCCTGCAATGCTTGAACAGATGGGTAAAGCCGCCAAAGCGGCTTCTTACCAGATGGCGCTGCTTTCCTCGCGCGAGAAAAACCGCGTGCTGGAGAAGATCGCCGATTATTTAGAAGCGCAGGCGCAAGAGATCCTGCTCGCCAACGAGCAGGATCTGCTGGAAGCGCGCCGCAACGGCCTGAGCGAGGCGTTGTTAGACCGTCTGGCCCTCAACCCGCAGCGCCTGCACGCCATCGCCAATGACGTGCGCCAGGTGTGCAACCTCGCCGACCCGGTAGGACAGGTGATAGACGGCGGGCTGCTGGAGAGCGGTTTACGCATTGAACGTCGCCGCGTGCCGCTGGGCGTGGTGGGGGTGATTTACGAAGCGCGCCCGAACGTGACGGTGGACGTCGCTTCCCTGTGCCTGAAAACCGGCAACGCCGCCATCCTGCGTGGCGGCAAAGAGACGTGGCGCACCAACGCCGCCACGGTAAAAGTCATCCAGCAGGCGCTGGAAGAGTGCGGCCTGCCCGCCGCCGCCGTGCAGGCGATTGAAAGCCCGGACCGCGCGCTTGTGAACGAGATGCTGCGCATGGACAAGTACATCGACATGCTGATTCCGCGCGGCGGGGCGGGGCTGCACAAGCTCTGCCGCGAGCAGTCCACCATTCCGGTGATCACCGGCGGGATTGGCGTGTGCCATATTTTTGTGGACGACACGGCAGAGTTCGCCCCGGCGCTGAACATTATTGCCAACGCCAAAACCCAGCGCCCGAGCACCTGCAACACCGTTGAGACGCTGCTGGTGCATGAAGCGATTGCGGCGCGTTTCCTGCCGGAGCTGAGCAAGGCGATGAGCGAGCGCGGCGTGACGCTGCACGCGGACGAGAAAGCGCTGGCGCTGCTTGCGAACGGCCCGGCTAAGGCGGTGGCGGTGCAGGCGGAGAACTACGACGACGAGTGGCTTTCGCTGGACCTGAACGTGAAGCTGGTGAGCGGCCTTGACGGGGCGATTGAGCACATTCGCGAGCACGGCACCCAGCATTCAGACGCCATCCTCACCCGCACGCTTCGCAACGCCAATCGCTTTGTGAACGAAGTGGACTCCTCGGCGGTGTATGTGAACGCCTCCACCCGCTTTACCGACGGCGCGCAGTTTGGCCTGGGCGCGGAAGTGGCGGTGAGCACGCAGAAGCTGCACGCCCGCGGCCCGATGGGCCTGGAGGCGCTGACCACCTACAAGTGGATTGGCTTTGGCGACGATACCATTCGTGCTTAACTGAGGGCAGGGTGATGCAAAAACAGGCGGTTGAAACAACACCGTATTGACGCATCACCCGCTTTTGCTTACCCTTTTACACCGTGCTTCACGCTCGTGGACACGTCTCTCAGGGCCGGTATAGCTCAGTTGGTAGAGCAGCGCATTCGTAATGCGAAGGTCGTAGGTTCGACTCCTATTACCGGCACCAGTCACTTCTATCTTATTGATTTAATTAATATTAAATTCATTCAGAGTGAAATCGCGTAGCCTCTACTACATAGAGGTCATACAGCCGATGGCTCAACGTGATAATCTGTATCGCCGTAGCAGCGGTATTTATGTTGTCCGTATTGCAGTTCCCGCCCGATACCGTCTCTACACGGGACAGCGTGAGATTCACGCTTCAACAGAAACAAACGACATCAGAAAAGCGCGAGCGATTGCCGCAGGTCTATTGGTTGTCTGGCAGCGATGTCTGGGTGAGTATCAAAAATTGGATAGAGAAAAGTTGGTAAGCAGTGCGCCTGCTTTGGCTGGAGAAGGAATGATCAGCCTCGCTGAATTTTGCGGTTTAACAAGCGCTTCCCTGCAACAAGTGGCGCAGCGACTACTTGATACGAATATCCCGCTGTTTTGGCTTGCTGATGGGCGTCCTGCCTACAATGTAGAAGATCTTTCTCTCGTTGATAAGGATGATCCTGAGGCTTCTGGATTTATCATCGATAGTGCCATTAACATCGGGATCAGAGGTTCTCTGAGCGGTTATGTTCAGCCCTTGGTTTCATCACGTATATTACGTCAGATGATCGCTGGCGAGACGCTGGATGCAGAAACCGCATTTAAATCCTCAGAGGCTTCATCCAAAGCCGCTTGGTTCGTTGACTTTCCCGGTGTCGAAATCTCGCCTACTTCATTAATGATCCATCGTGTGCAAGCAGAGCGCTTATGATTATTTTGGCTGTCACATAGCACCGCAGTTTCTCCAATCATGCCTGAGAGACCAAAAGCAATTACCCCTGTATTATCGCCTTCATTAATACCGGATAATGAATATGTAAATCGTAAATACTACTCAGTGAAAATGAGCGAGTTATGTGAAAAATATATTAGATACAAGCGCGGAGGGAAATTCACCGAAAAGGCAGAGAATCGAGTTCGGGAAGGTTTTAGCCTACTGGCTGAAGTCATGGGTGATCCAAAGCTTGTAAAAGTAGATCGTGACTATCTCCGTGAGTATGAGAGCTTACTAAGGTCGATACCTGCACGGCGTGATTTAGCTAAAATCCGATATAAAATCAATGACATTCATGAGCTGATGGTTAAAGCAAAAGAAAATGGCGACCCTCTAATGAGTGATAACACCGTTCGTAAATATATGCGGGTTATCTTCGAAGCTTTCAGGTGGGCTGATGGAGAAGGTATTTTTATTAAGTCCCCAGCGAATCAATTCTTCGCACCTGTAGAAAATGAAAAGATGGATCAGGACTTCAAAGCTGATTTCACTGATGAGGATTTACACGCTATTTTTAACCGCCCTTGGTTTAAACGTGGGACTGTGGATAGAAATAGCGAGGGACGCTTCCATCATTATCGTGCATTTCATTACTGGTTGCCACTCATCGGATTCTTTACCGGAGCAAGGATTAATGAGTTATGCCAGCTTTATCTAGATGATATTAAGCAGGATGCTGTCGGTTTTTATTTCTTCGAAATCAGCAACGAGCGTGTCGATCAGTCACTGAAAACGATTAATTCACGAAGAAAAATACCGTTGCACCCGACATTGATCAAACTTGGATTAATCCGCTATTGCGAAGCATTGAAGAAAGCAGGTCATGCGCGTTTATTTCCTGAGCTTCCTTACCACTCTGTAAAAGGATACGGCGATAAGGCTTCGGACTGGTTTAACCGTTCGTTGCTGAAAGTGCAATTAGGATTTGAAAAGGATAGCAAGAAATCTTTCCATTCATTCCGTCACACGTTTTCTACCAGGCTCAAACAAGCAGGAATCGACAGCGAGACGCGTGCGCAGTTTGTTGGACATATCCGCGGTTCTGGCGAGACAGAGAACCGATATAGCAAAGATCATCCACCAGCGACTCTTTATGCTGTGCTTGAGAGCGTTACGTTAGGGCTACCGGAAGTTGCACCATTCGTTTGCGAAGATGGTGTCGATGCGGTAGCTGATGCGCTACGGATTAAGCAGAGCAATAAATCGCGGAAAGAACCGCAATAGCCTGACTTTTTCTCTTACTCTAACGCGCTCAGAATGGTTCTGGCGCGTTTTTTATTAAGGGGGGATTTCATAGTGCTGAATTTGGAGACGCTCAAAACGCGTTTGGTGAGACTTGATGACCTATGATTGCACCCGCAGACCTTCCACGCTTTCCGGCGGTAGATTCATCACTGTTTTAATGCTGGTTTCTATGCTGCCAATGATGTCTTCACGTGGGCCGCTGCGCCAGTCATCGCTTGCGTAAAAAGTTTCAAGAATCGTAGCCATGCTTTCAGCACTGTCAAAGGCGCGAATCAGATAGTAGCAATCTGGGGCATGAAGCGAGTTACCAAACGACACGACATCGATCCCGTGGCGCTGGTGTAGGGGAACGCTGATTTCCTGCATGATGGCATGAAAAGTGGCGCCGCTGCCTTTGCGTAAGGTGTATTGCAGTATCTCGACGGTTCTCAAGTGTTATCTCCGTGTCGCTCTTGGGCGGCTCTTGGTTGATAGCAATAAAGTAAACTGGACTGGGCCATCAAGCTACCACTAATCAGACAGTCATCCGTAAGCAGAAGCCGCGATATGCGGTTCAAACGCGCTGTAAGGCTCTCTGGCGAGTTTTTAAAGAAGGTAGTCAAATCATGGTGCAGAATTCGCGGCGCTCTCATAGAGCAACTGGTGAAGCTGTTGTTTATCAGAAAGCCCGGAGTTGCAACCATCGATAAGGCTACTTGTGATTCTTCATATAGTCCGAAAAGAATTGTTCAAGATCCTTATCGTTTCTGATGGATACGAGAACTTTTGCGACAGCCTTCATGGCATTGGTTGCATTACTGACGGCACCAGCATCTTCATTGTTAATGATGGCATTATTCGCAATCTTATTTATTGAACTACTGGCTTCTTCTTCGCTAATTTTTCCGGCAAGTATCGAATCAAATATTGGGTAAGCCTGATTTGCATATTGGCTAAAGCGAACGTCATCAAAATTAGATGCCAGAGTTAATTTTACCTGCCGGATGTATACTTCTCGTGTGGTTGTTGCCAGCAAGTCTTGCGGAGTTTCACATGCAGCGGTGCTAGTGTTCCCTTGGATCATTCCCTTTTTAAAAAAACCAGCCACCATACCGTCTATCTCACCGTGCATAATCTGGCTGAAGCCTGTTACGGCAGAAGTGCCAGTGAATAGCGTTCTATAATTTTCAAGTTTATAGGACGCGCTAGCCGCCTCGCCTGTTTGGGTGGCGTTACATGCGTAGCGATAACCATCATCAAGTTTTTGGCTGATTTCTTCTGTATCGGCTGCGATAGTTGCAAGTGGGGCGCTAAGCAAAATTAAAAAGCTAAATGATTTAATGTTCATGGGGAGTGCCGATTGGGTTTCACGTAGTTTAAGAAGTGCTAATTATGCTTAAACAAAAGCAAGAGCGTTATGCGTAAGAGACTGTAAAGCGTTGTTAGTCGCCTCGTGGCACATTTTTTATCAAGGTAGTGGATATCATTGTGAAGTGGTTTATTCAACTATGCGGGGGAGGATTTTTCAACAACGTCTATAGTGCAAGTATAAGGATGACTTTGTCGCCACCGAAGTTTTTGAACGCAACGCCTTTGAGAGTCGCTTCCAAACCTAGGAGATCCACTTTTCGGCGCGACAATTTTTTCGGTAGCTTTTGTCGTGTGAGTTGGGGGTTCTGGTGGGTTCTAAGCTGAAACTTCAAGACAACAAGAACTTGGTTCTTGAGTTGTATTTCTTCTTAACTTCCTGTTTTGTTTTATATGTTTTATTAAACCTCTTTTCTGGGGAGCAAAACTAGCCCTAAGGGCCAATGCGATGATTTGCAGTGAGGCACTTGGCTAATCAGGCTTCCAGAGTTTTAACCTCTTCTCCGGGTCCCTGCTTGGATCGGCGATGTGAGCTACTCTGCTTTAAAAAAGGCTCACGACGTAAGCCCTTTGCAAAACATGATAACTCGCTATTCTTATTGGCTGTGCAAGTCCAAGACTCAGCACCTTACACAACCTCACGCACCCTGGCATACGCCGCCTTTCGGAACCAGACCAGTGGGTAACGGTGCGCCCGCTTTAAACCCCGGCTCAGCTAGTTGCAGAGCCTTGTTGATACGCCATTTTGGGTAAGCGTCTGTATACCAAAACCCCAAAATGTATACTGATAGTAACATTTTGAGGCTTCAGTGCAAGAGAGTTATCTTGTTTAGAGTTGTTCAATAAAGCGTTTAAAGGGTGCCACTGCTCGCTCTCCATGATGCTCTTCCACCCAAAAGGCAAGCGGTTCAAGATTTGAAGCTGTCAGTAATTTTTGTGCAAGCGGTATGATCTCTTGGGCCATGTTAATTTTTGCTTGAATGTTGCTTGCATCTTTGGACAGCTGTGCAAGTTCACGAGGCTTCAAATTATCGACATCACAATCTATTAATTGTCTTAGTGTTTGTGTAACGCCACGGATCAGTAGTTCTTTGAGATCATTGTCTTTAGACATTGCTTCGAGGTGGTTAATCGAGCCTGTAACGATGGTAACGTAATAAGGTTGGCCACGGTATTTATCCTCCAAAGACGGATTCATGGAAAAATCCCGCTCTCTTTCTTCTTTCGTTGCAAGACGAGATGAGAGTAGCTCTTTACGTCTCTCCTTAAGCATTTTACGAATTTCGTTAGCCGCTGCCTCACCAATTACACCTCGATTGCGGAGTTTCTCAATACGAGAGTAGATCCAATCAGCCCCTTTAGGCTGTTTCCGTAATCCCTCGACATGCTCAAGGAGTTGTGGTGCTGTTTCTTTTGCCTTGCGGATATTGTCGCGTTGTAGTGAGGTTTTAACATCTCGATCAAACCGCGTCTTCATTTCGACGAAATCTACGGAAAAGTAGTTTTTGCCACAATCTTTTCCGATGTTGGTTTCGTAACCTTCTTTTGTCACTACGATATAACCACGTTTATGCGGTTGATGACATGTTGTGAGTCCACACGGAACATCTTCTGGAAATTGGTAGCTACCGATGATCTCTTTAAGGTCAACGTTTGTAGGGTTGATGTTTGAGCGAAAATGCGGGCGCTCAACGATATCATGCCAACTGCTGATCTCAATGATTCCCTTGACTGTGTTGAGAGCAATCATGTTTGTTCCTTTTTTGGCCCAGAGAATTTTCATGTTATGTCATCCGGTTTTCCGCGGCAACGCTCTGCTGTATGTATAAACAGATCAGGAAGTGCCAACAAACGACCGTTTTCCGGCACCTTTCAATCGCGTGCTTTCACTCTGTTGGAAAATTAGCCTTGGCTTTTTTGGCAGGCCATCCTAAGTTGACACCGTTTTCTGGCAGGGGCCGGATGAGGGGATGACTATGGCGATTTTTGGCTACGGGCGTGTTTCGACATCGCAGCAGGATACTGAGAACCAGCGTTTGGAACTTGAGCAAGCTGGATGGACTTTCGACTTTTGGTTTACTGATGTTGTTAGCGGGAAGGTTCCTGCGGTGCAACGCAAAGCGTTTTCTGAAATGCTCAGCAAAATCCGCGATGGTGAAACGTTAGTGGTAGCGAAGCTTGATCGTTTGGGACGTGACGCGATTGACGTTCTCCAGACGGTAAGGGCGTTGGCTGACCGCAATATCAAGGTCATTGTCCACCAGCTTGGCACGACGGATCTCACCTCCGCAGCGGGTAAGCTTCTATTGTCGATGCTGGCAGCGGTTGCTGAGATGGAGCGTGACCTGTTGATTGAACGCACTCAGGCGGGTTTGTTGCGGGCAAAAGCCGAAGGTAAGAAGCTGGGAAGACCGTCGAGAATCGCCCCAGAAGCCCGTAGAGCGATTATCGAGAAAAAGAATAGCGGAACCAGTGTCAGTGCTTTAGCGCGTGAATACGGCGTTTCAAGGGCTACGATCACAAATTTAAAATTATAGGAAAGAACTCTTTGGCCTATTGACAATAACTTTCATTTGGGGTGGAATCTCTTTATTCCCCAAGGGGGAGAGCGGGCGCCTCTTATACTTGCCGAAGCTTGGCATGTTTGTAACTCAAAGAGATAAAGCTTATCGATGAGGTCATGTAGCGACTCACTTTTACATAGGTTAGCCCGTGAACGAATTATTCATATGAAGGCGTTTGATCGAAATGGATCTTGAGAAGAGCATACTTAATAGTATTCGTGATGAAGCAACCAAACTCTCAATGCGACATCACGCTTACCATAATTCGATAGCTATTGAAAACAATCGTAAGAAAGAACGAACAACATCGCCAAATTTATTACAAGTAAAAAAACCTGATCACTGGCTAGTTGATAAAAAATACAATCCTTTCTATGTAAATAAACATGCAAAAAGTATTGCCCATTCTATTGCAAAGAAAATAAAGGATGGCACATATGCTCCGCAATCCCCTGAACTAGCTAGTATTCCTAAGAAGTCAGGAGGAAGTCGAGAGGTTTCAATTTATCAGATTCCAGATGCGGCTGTTTCTACTCTTTTTTATCATAGGCTGCTGAAGAAAAATAAACATAGATTTAGTTCTTTTTCCTACGCTTACAGGAATGACCGAAATGTCCATTTTGCAATACAAGACATATCCGTCGAGTTATTACACTCTTCAAGAATTTTTGTCGCTGAATTTGATTTTCGTAAATTCTTTGACACTATTTCTCATGAGTTTCTGTATGCTCAGTTTGAGCAAAATGGTTTCTTGATAAGCAATGAGGAACGGAATGTAATAAAAGCTTTCTTGCATGGTAGAGAGAAAGGCATTCCGCAGGGAACTTCAATTTCTTTATTCTTGGCAAACTTAACATGTTGGAAATTAGATAAGCAACTCGAAAAAGAAGGTTTACAGTTCGCTCGTTATGCTGATGATACAATCATCTGGTCTAAAGATTATTCTAAGATAAGCAAAGCCTTTGATATCATATCTGATTTTTCTATTGAAGCCGGTGTGGCTATTAACGAAGATAAGTCAGATGGTATAAGTTTATTATGTAATGAAAAAATGCCATCAGAAATAGCAAGCAGAAAGTCTCATATCGAATTCTTAGGCTATTCTATTTCAGTTGATAATGTATCTATAAAACAAGAATCTTTAATAAAGATAAAAAGACAAATATCGTTCATCCTCTATAAGCACTTAATTCAACCATTGAATTCAATCCCTCTTAGAGCAGTGAAAATACCTGCAAACGATGAGGATGAAGCACTACTAAGTGCTATATGTGAAATCCGACGGTATCTCTATGGTGATCTTAACGAAGAAATGATTCGTTCTTATTTGAGTGGGCGTAGTAGTAGGATTTATTTCAAAGGTATCATGAGTTTTTACCCAATCATTAACAACGTTGAACAAATGAAATCAATGGATGGATGGTTGGTTAACGAAATTTATAAAGCAGTCCAAAAAAGATCACGTCAACTTACAAATCATTCCATGCCGCGGAGTCATTCGTTACCATTTTCTGCAAGTAGGAAGGAACTTGTTGGATATTGTGATTCGCAGCTTATTCATGGCAAGAAATTAATGAAGATTCCTAGTTTCATGACAATTTATAATGCTATGAAAAAAGGAATCACTGAATCTGGGATATTAGCGGTGACAGATCCTCAGTCAGATAATTATGATTACTAAAACTGCTTCATATATTTATGAAGCAGTTTGAAAACTAGTATTTACTCAAACGAAGCTGCGATGACTTCCCCGGTATTGGCGTTGAAAACACAAAAATATTGAAGTGGTGTTTGCATCCCAAGGCTATTAATCGCCTTAGCCTGATGTCCAAATGCTTGAATCGTTTTCTTTTGCTCGTCGTGCCACAAGTAAGTTCCGAAAACCGGCTGAGCTTCACTTTCCTGCCACACATGGCGAAACGTCGCTTTCTGGTCCATTACCTGCTTGCACTCTCTGACGGGGTTGTGGTGCGCTTTTGCATAGCATTCCGGTGTATTATCTGAGCAAGCAGCACCTTGCTTTTCTGTTGTGTGTTCTGCACTCACAGCAGAAAACGCACACACTCCCAGCACCAAAGCGAGAGTTCCCAAAATGCCCCATGATATTGCTCGTAGGCTGCTGATCTGCCGTTTTATTGAAACGTGAGCAACTATGCTGTAACTGGCCCAGCTAAGCACGGCTCCCGCTGCCATCGGTAATATAAAGCCTGATTCCGTCATGATTCCCTCATTTGCCAAACAACGTCACAGCTTGTAGTGAGTGCTGGAGACACTTAACCAGTGATGACCATCATACGGTTTGATTCTATTTGTCACTATTGGTATTCATTTTGAATCTATTTGCTGTAGTGATACAGGCTTCTTGCGAGGGAGATTGTGCTCACAAATAGAGCTTTTAGATTCAAAATGTCTCATATGGAGCGTGGCCTTACAGTGGTCAAAACTGCACATTCAGTGCATGAAAAAAACCTTGAGAATACAGTTTGGCGAGCGGGTAAAAGAACTGCGCATTGCCACCGGAATGAGCCAGGAAGCCTTTGCTGATCGGTGTGGGTTTGCTCGTAGTTATATGAGTCGTATTGAACGTGGTGGCTCCAACGCGTCTCTTGATGCGATTGAGGTGCTGGCTAACGCTCTGAGTGTTGAGCCATGGCAGTTATTAGCGTCTGACTCATCTAAAGATGACGACCCGGAACTGTTGGTTCCATACGCGGCCGATGGCTCGTGCTTTAATCCTGGACTTGCGAGTAGTCGCGATGGTTCGTTTGGCGTAGGTGATAAAACGGCTCAGAAGCGTTTTGGCACGTTTTCCGAAGCACTTGAGTATCTACGTAGCATGGAGACCGCAAAGTGGCGTAGGCCTAATGCCAGTGGCAATTGGGGCATTGTGTCAGCGGTGCGATGGGACAAACTGAGAAGGTAGAGCAAGTATAAGTTTAAGAATTCTGATGCTGTATGGATGAACAGTGTTTATTGGGTGCGAATTTTTTACCGTTTCATCAGCCTTTTGTTTATATAAGAGTGAATTAAACACCAAAATTCAGGTGCATTACGTAGGCGTTACGGTGGCGTTTTTTTCAAGGCTAAGTCAAAGTAAGTGTAATAAAAAAATCATATATAACATGAACTTGATGGGGTAGCCTTGAAAGTGACTGATATTCATTTGTCCTTTCGGAATTTGAACGCAGTTGCATTTCCGGTTTGAGTGAGTAACGGCAGTATTTAACTTTAGGAAAAATCATTGAACGAATCCGCTCCACTCTTAAAACCGCGCCACACACTACAAGTTGTGCGTATTCCTTCTTTAGAAGTTCAGAATTTGGGTTTTACTTCATTTTATAGCTGGCTCAATAGCTTAGGGTATGACACGACCAATCATAGTAATCAGCGAGCTGATTGGGCGAGAGATGGTGGCTGGCACTTGAAGGCATGTAAGAATAAGGTCAGTAACCAAGAAGATTTCTGGTTAATTTCATTTGATGGAAAAGGCGGTGTTTTACTTTCTGAAAAGTCCCAACAAGACTACCGAAGTGCTTATCGTCGCTTGATTAAAGAGGGCTATCAGCCCGCACGAATCGAAGCAATGACGAGAGGAGAGCTTTACTCGACTTACAACGAGGTTAGAGGATCAGCACGAAGCCACTCTTACTTAAAACCGAGTCAGGTTGATCAAGCTGATTTCGAGCTACATCCCGATCAGATACGGGATATGGTGAATAGCTCAATGATTAAGACTTATAACACATATAGTCGCTTCGGTCAGGCTCGCTTCCGTAATGCAGTATTGCTGAATTCCTTGAATGTGTGTGCTGTAACTGGTGTTGAGTATCGTGCCGCATTGGATGCTGCGCATATACACCCGCATAGTAATGGAGGTGCGATGAAGGTAGCTAATGGGATTGCTGTTCGAAAAGACCTTCATGCTGTTTTTGATCGCGGTGATATGGCAGTCAACCCGGAAACCCTCACGATTCATTTTAGTGAGCGAGCAATTGATAGCTACCTCGATTTTGAAGGACACGTAATTCAAACAGTGCTGTCACTTGATAAAATTGCCTTGGTCGCTCGCTGGGAAGAGTTCTGTTCTCGTATAAAGTAAAATCTAAATGCCATCAGGAGATCGCAGTAAAAGAGTTTGAGCTCTTTCGGAGTAAGACTACTTCATCATGTAGCACCTACTACAAATGCGTCCTACAATCTAACTTCACAAACTCATGTGGTTACGCGAGTTTCGGTAATGCGAAGGTCGTAGGTTCGACTCCTATTACCGGCACCATTCTAACGTCTCCCCAAATTTACTAAAGTTCACTGAAACCCCCTTATACTCTGAGCTTTACAGCCCCTTTTAGTATTTCTACGTCTACTAAAGTTTCCTGAAACCTACGGTCGTTTGGGGGTACTTATGGGGGTATTTGCTGTTCGGTCTAAAGGAGTTACCCCCAAGTTAAACTAAACGCTCGGCAGGTGGACGCCGCCAACCCTAAGGATAAGCCTTACAAGCTGGCTGATGGTGGTGGTCTGTATCTCCTTATCAAACCTAATGGCGGCAAATACTGGCGACTCAAAGTTAGTAGTTTTGGCCGCTCGTCTGCTGATTATCACCGGCTTGCGTCCCGGCGAACTCCGCGGGGCATTTTGTGATGAAATCAATATCAGTAAGGCGGTCTGGGAAATACCAGCCTCACGCATGAAAATGCGTCGCCCTCATGTGGTGCCGTTGTCCAGACAAGCTCTTACGCTTATTGGCCAGTTCCAAGAGCTAACAGGCAATTACCCGCTTATGCTCCCTGGCCGTAATGATCCGCGAAAAACAATGAGTGAAGTCAGCATAAACCAAGTCTTTAAGCGGATTGGCTATAACGGAAAAGTCAACGGGCACGGTTTCCGGCACACCATGAGTACTATCTGCACGAACAAGCTACAACACTGCATGGATAGAAACGCAGCTGGCACAAGTCGATAAAAACTCTATCCGCAGCACTTACAATCATGCTCGATACATAGACGGCCGTCGTGAAATGCTCCAGTGGTATGCCGGCTATATGGAAGCGTTGGAAAACGGCGAAAATGTTATGCATGGAACCTTTGGGAAAAGCGTCTAACTGTATGTATAGACAGTGCTTATTGACAGTAGTAGACTTCAGTAGACGAACAATGATTAGGCATTGTCTAGGCTGGTCACCGAAAACCTGCATACCTCTGCGGGCTGACATATCCGAATAATCAGAGGGATGAGGTGGTGTGATGCCTGAAAATATTTTTATACCCTTTTCATTTTGTCGATTAAACAGGGCTGCTGATTTCTTGGGGATGAGTAATGAGGATCTACTTAGCCTTGCATTATCCGAGAAAATAATCCTTTGCGTTAGGTTAGATGGTTTAAGTTCAGTACTTTTTGTCGATGGTAAACCCGATGGACTGGATGAATGGTATTTATCCTTAAAAAATGATGGCAGTGTACTAGCTGCTGCAAAATATTTATCAAAATACACATCTTTTTCTATTGATCGACTTGCTTATGATGAAGAGAGTGATGAATGCGTCTTTCATCCAAGGTTTATCAAAGTTTAGATGCAAAGGGCAATCCATTAGGGAATCAATCCCAAAGTCATAAAGGAAGAGGCTATGGTCTCTGGGTTCCTCAGTTGCCGGTAATAAATTCGATAATGAACTATGGGCGCTCTTCTCTTTTATGGGGTTCTTTAGGTCTTTATCGTACAGATGTAAGCACACCTAGTTTATGCTTAATTCCTTTGCCGGTACATTCCGATAATAATAATAGTGAGGATGATAACGATGAATATGAAGAAAATTATCCAGATGTTGAAATAACTGCAAATGACTTGTGGATAACATCAGAGCAGATGAGAAAATTATTAAACTATAATGGTGACTACAGCGATCTACCTGAGTGTAGTGATAATGAGACTTTCCTAACTGCCGATTTGGTGCAAAAAGCAAAAAAAAACAACCAAAGCGCTGAACGTCATGCAATAAATCGGGAGAAACTATACAAATATGCTATATGCTTATTATCGAAATATCCTGAGGAATGTCGTGGAGAACGCAAGGAAATAAGTCCTGAAAAATGGCGTGATTGTATTATGGCTCGTCAAAGTGAGATACCTCCATTACCAATCACAAATGAAGATGTGATACTAAGACATCTTAGAGCTGCAGCAAATAACAAGGGGTAGAGGTAACTCACTCTACCGGTACAGTAGGTTTACTATGCCTTATCCTTACTCCACATGAACGGCATAATTCCTCCTGTAATCTATTGGCGTCTACCGATGACGCCACACGAAGACAGGAGGATAGATGTCAGTACGCCTTATTAAAATGCCTGAAGTTATGCGCCGCACCGGTAATGGAAAAACCTGGATTTACAGGCTTATACCTCAAGATCGCTTCCCTCGCCTCGTCAAAGTTGGGTCACGAGCCATCGCATTTGTTGAAAGTGAAGTTGATGATTGGATAAGCCAGCGTATCGAAGAACGTGATGCATTAATTTCCAAAAAACCTCAACTGTAACTTAGCCCGGGAAAATTATTATGACTAACAAAAATGCCCTAGCCGGGCAGGGTTTTGCTCAACCTGAAAACAGCAGCGATGATATTTCGGTCATTAAATTTGAGGCCGCGAAAGTCCGTATTGTTAAGATCAACGGTGAACCGTGGTTCGTTGCAAAAGATGTTTGCGCGGCGCTGGAACTATCCAATTCGCGCATGGCGTTGCAGGCTCTGGATGATGACGAGAGAAATACCGTAACTTTAACTTACGGTATTCGCGGGAACCCAAATCAGAGCGCTGTCTCTGAATCTGGTTTCTACAAGCTGATCGCCCGCAGCCGTAAAGCTACTACGCCGGGCACATTCTCCCATCGTTTCAGTAATTGGGTATTTCGCGAGGTTATCCCCTCTATCCGCAAAACTGGCTCTTATGGTGTGCCGTTCGCGTTCCTGAACGACTTTAGCCGGCGCATGGCTGCTTATCAGCATGAGGCCAGCAAACGCGGGTATAAGTTGCAGCAATGTAAGGGAGCAAAAGAGGCACTTGAGCGGGAGGAGATTCAGCTATGGCGTGAGTATCAGCCCGAGCTGTTAGGCGAAGATGATCATGAGCCGTTTCCTGAAGTACGGCCTTTAACAGATGAAAAAAATTGAGTTCGTGAATAACTTGAGTGCTCTTGCGATGTTGAGCACTCAAAATAAGTTTGTCGCGACAGCTCACTAAACGATTCGAAAAGGTTAATGCCATGAAAAACATTTATACCCCTCTGGGGCAGGGCTTCGCTCACACCGAAAGCAGCCAATAAATTATTCCCCGTAGCAAGGGCGAGGATCTCTCCATCGCCCCCTGCGATAATCAATTGTTGTTTAGCAATTTTTCGCAACTTTGCTTCAGCACGTCTTTTTCGTTACTTCCGCAAGCGCTCTTACTGCTGAGGCATGATTTAAATGCGAATGCTGCTATTAATAAGACCAGAAGACCAAGCAGGATTTTTTTCATTATTGATTCCTTACCACTAAATTGGAAAACATAATTAAAAAAATTATTTACATATAATTTCGCTCTCAAGCTACGATCTCTTTTTACAATATTCTATGACCAACAGTTGCCGTATGGTTAATCGTGGCTATTCAGGGATGTTAGTACGTAGCAGCCTGGAGTTCTGTAGTTGTAAAGCTCGAACAGGTACAAAGCGTGAACAGTCCCCACGGACCGCTCTCAACTCGAAGCTGATGACGCTGCCAACGTCTCCACATCCTCCCGAAGCAGATTATCAAACGCATTTAAGCCCGATGTGCGGCCTTGTGGCTGCGTAAACAGGTGAATAGTGGTAATGCCCCGGTAGCTACAGATCCGGCTCTGCCAGCGCTTCGCTCACGTTCCGAAAGGTACACGAGTACTCTGATAAGGTGTGATCCTTCTGACAATCTGATGAAATTGCTACGCTCCGCTTGTTGCTAATACCACTAACGGGGCTTTATGGCTTCTGTTGTCTGAAATCAGAAGAAAAGAGCCAGCGTTAAAGCTGGCTATGCTTTTAGAATGGTGAAGCATTCAGATAGATCGTGGTTGAGTAGCTCGCCCCATTGGTGAAGCGGTACACATCGCCTTTCACGTTCAGATGAATAGCACTATCACGTATCGCGATCTTTGCGTTGCCGTCAGACGTTGATAAAAATGGCTGATACTTATCCCCGATACCTTTCAGGAAAGTCGCTTCCGTGACTTTTGGAGGGACTAAATAAAACTGGTACACAAAGGCTGTGGTAGCACCTGCGCTGCCCTCTGTGACGTACAGTGACACCTGTGAGTTAACCTTCTCAACCTTGTAAACAGTTTGGTCGATTGGCGAGTTGAGAGCCTTATACGCGCCATAGCAAGCCACGACGAGCAATAGCACCACCACCCACTTAAAAACCCGAACGTTTCGCATAGTCTATCCCTGCTCTTATCCAAGTCTGATCCTGAGGATCATCACCATATGAATTGGGCCCTGGATAATCCGCAAACTCCGGACGGCTTGTACCTGCGAGAATTTGCGCAGCACCTGCACCACGTAGCAAGATCTGATCCGGGATACCCGCAGCCGCTCCAACCGCACCATAGTTAAAGTTACCAAAGGCTGCATATTTACTGCCACGTTGCTTATAGTCCCACGGTCCATGATTCCTTACCTGATAGTAAAACCAGACATAGGTGAGGGCTGACGGGCCACGGTGAAAGCGAGCCATCATCATGTTATTGACAACACTCACACCAGGCGGGGTTATAGCAGATAACTCATACGGCGGGTGAGGATTTGCCGCTAATGTCGGATACCTCATGCTTGCGCTCTTTCGTTCCAGCTATCGGTAAACATAATATTGCCGTCGCAGTGCTTCCAGGTGATCTTCTCATAACGGAACTCGACACACTCAAGGTGGTTATGCTTCTCCTTGCTCGCGTCTTTGGTATCGTGCATAACGGGAGAAACACCCACAATCTTCACACCTTCTAACAGCATGTTGAAGTATTCCACTTCCTGCCCTGCATCGTTGATCTTGTACCATTTGAACTCTGCAGATTTAAGCGTCTGACCTGTGGCAACAGCTTTGTAGAGGTACGGGCTGGAGCTATCAAATTCCTTTTGGATAATCAGCGCGGAGTGTTTGCGAGTCCCGGTAATCTTCCCGGTCATTGGGTCTGTGGGAATGTTTAAGCTGTGGGAGAATCCGTTGATCTCAATGCTGCCGTCACGGTCTTGAACGTCTACAGATCCCTTGATATCTGCGCCGCCGTCATCTTTAAGCCATAGGTAAGCTGGAATAGCCATTTTCTCTTTTTCCTTATGTTGTTATAAAAATCCATAAAGAAAGTGTACCTATAAGGCCGGGTGGAAAGTAAACGATCAAATGTAACAAATTCACTAATATAAACGTGGCTAGATTTTAGTTAAATAACACTAAGGGAAGAGGCCGCAACGGTGCTTTAACTTTTCGCTGCTATCGAACGTCTTCACACTTTGGCAATGCTTGCTGTTCGTTTTATAGACGAAATCGTAGATGGAATTGCTATAGCGGCACAGCGTCTCTTTGGCTGTTGTAGTGGCACACTGCAGTTGGTCACCTGAAAAGAGGTGATATCCTCACCTCAGAACAATACAGGTGTCCCAATGAAAAGAAGACGTTTCAGCGCAGAGTTTAAACACGAATCCGCTCCACTGGCCCTTGACCAGAAGTACACCGTTGAAGATGCGGCCACTGCTATGAGTGTTGGTCTTTCTACTATGGCGCAATAGGTAAAGCAGTTGCGGGATGAACGACAGGGCAAAATGCCAAAACTTCTCCCATAACTTAGGAACTGATGCGGTTCGTTCGGACTGACCGACCATGCCGGGCAGTATAACGACATTAATGGTTAACTCTGAGGGAGCCAGACAGGACTGTCAATTTGTCCGCTCTGCGCCAATTACAGACTTTGGCGTAAGTTTATATGTATGTTTATCAATCTATGAGGCTAGTCGGTCAAATCGATAGCAATTTAGCATTTTTATCAAGATAGATTTTTACTTCACCTTCCCAAAGCCCATAATCTTTTACCTGCACACCGATAAAGACAGTAAAAAAATCTTTATCTAAAATGTCACTGACCATATAAAAATCTTCTACTCGATCAATACACTCAAGAGTGGTTTGTCTTTCCACCGGCAAATGGTTTTCTGGGCCTAAAGCCGAATGATAAATCACTTCAAGTTTTAAAATCCGCTCAAGCCAAGTAGTGCACTTGAACAATTTATAATATTCAGAAAGGTTTACTCCAATTTCAGGCTGTCCGTAAACTTCTCCTTTCTGCGTTGATAAGCAGATCATGAGATGCTGTGATAGTCTATCTATGCCTGAAATGATCTTAATATCACCATTTTCAATGAGAAGATCACCATTATCATCTAAAGCCAAATCACCCCCAAGGTTACGACCACTAATTCGTTTGGTTCTTGGTGATACTTTTAACTCTAAAATTAGGCCAGTAGAAGTGAAAACTATTTTAGGGGGAGTTGTGAGTAGACGGGCATCACTAAGTGATTCTGAAATTATACATTTTCCTTCATTAGTAAGATCGTCGAAGCAATTTATCACATTTAAAATGTCAAACTTATCACCAGAAATATATTCATCAATTTTTATATTCCATGTGGTGGGTTCAACTGATAATAATTCTCCAGTAAAAATTAATTGACTACCTAACCTAAACAACTCGGATTTGGCTTCTTCCGGTAACTTTAAATGTTCATGTTGAATCTTACGTTCATGTTCCTCTTTCATTTTAAATAATACTTCGGGAGTGAATGTTATTTCATCTCTATCAATCATTACAGAATGGGTTACGCATAACCAAATACCATTAGTGATATCGGAACGTTCTTCAGAGGTCATATCCCTTCTGTATCGCCTGCCGCCAGGAGCTGCAGCATAAATATGAGAAGCAACGCCAGTGTTATTCACCGCAGAACTAGACTCATGACTGGGTCCACATGTAATCTGGGCACAGCCTGTAAAAGAACATCTAAAATTCGCTCTTGCTGCTAAAGCTTGCTTAGTCTTGGAAGAAAAATCATCTCTGTTTTCTTTGCCCATCTTTCCTTTCTCATCACACTGTCAATCTAAATGAAATCGTTATACAACAACCAACGGCCCCTGTCTGCTCCTTGCTCATAAGGGACAACCATACTCAAATCTCCCACATTGCAGGAGATTTGAGTATGAACACGTCACCGTGGAATAAAGACCGTATCATAGGCCAAAAAAGACCACTTCAGATATCTCATATCTGGGGGATCCGAATCCGGCTTGAACTGGAAGGTAAAACGCGTGATTTAGCTCTGTTCAATATGGCCTTAGACAGTAAGCTACAAGGCTGCGATCTGGTGAACATCAAAGTATCTGATGTTGCATATGGTAGCTCGGTTTCAAGCAGAGCAACGGTGCTGCAACAGAAAACCGGTAGCCCTGTGCAATTTGAGATAACCAAAGGGACAAGAGAGGCTGTTGCTGCATTGATAAAGCTTGGCAATTTGCACAGTAAAGACTTCTTGTTTCGGTCTCGGATCGGAACTAACCGGCACATATCAACCCGACAATACAGCCGAATTTTTCATGGGTGGGTAAAAAAGCTTGGTCTCGAAGCTTCGCTTTACAGCACACATTCCATGAGAAGAACAAAACCTTACCTGATATACAAGAAAACCAAGAATCTCTGGGGGATCCAACTTCTATTGGGCCATAAGAAACTGGAAAGCACAGTCCGTTACCTGGGCACTGAAGTCGATGATGCGTTAGAGATCTCTGAGTCGATTGAAATCTAAGATTGTCAGGGCTGCAACAGCAGCCCTGAGTAGTAAACAGGTAACTCTTGTTGATAATATTAATAAATCTGCTTCCCTATTGTGATTGGTAAGGGAACCAGAACCTCCCATTTAGTGGGCCAGTCGGGAACAATATGAGTTGGTATTGTTTGTCCCTGCCAATACAACTCTGCACGATAAGTATGTACAAGTGCAGAGTCGGGATTATCTAATAAGCGCATATCCGCGATATGGCATCTACTTAAATCTACATCAATCTCATAAATGGGATTATCGGGACTACCATTAGACTTTCTGAACGCTATCGCTTCACTCAAGGATTGCCAAGCGTATAAGCTTTGCCATCGCGATGGTTTGGTTGGGTACTTTGCGCGCCGATAAAATTCAAATGACCAATCTATATTAATCGTTGGGTCTATATAAGGTACATTCGAAAGGAAATAGTAGTTACCTTGATCTGATACACCATCAGGGAATAACTCAATCACTAAATTCCCCAGTTCGATAGGTGTGATATCATCAAATTTCTTCAGCGATAAAATTTGTTTTTCTTGGTAGCGATTGTATCTGTCGATAACATATAATTTTGCCATTTTCCCGTTCCAAATTAACATTTCAAAGATATGTTTGTTTTTTTGCATACGCTCAAATATTAGCAAGCACTATCACTGATCACCAATACAAGCAAATAATACCAGAGTCCGCTCTTCGCTCATAGCAGCCCATCAGCGCTACGTCCCCGTCCGCTTCGTGCCAGAAGCGGACACTGATGTAGAGCAATTTTCGACCCTAGGCGGATTTTCGAATCTGGGGGAAGTAATCACGATGATTCAGATGGCAGGTATAATAGATTTTAAACACAGTTACGCAGTTCTACATAACATTTATCGATATTATTTTTCAAAATTGCTTACTCCGAATGTGAGAATTGAGAGTAAGCACAAACGTTAGGCTGGTATTTAATTCTGTGCTTACTCAATTTAAAAAGTGAGAACTTTTTGTTGTGACTAAATAAAAATTTATGATGCACTTCAGTGCTATAATTTTGTGAAATCACCCCTATCCCATAAAGCAGAATTACCAGGAACTTGGTCAAAAATAAAACCAAATTTCTGCTGAGCCCAAACCAAAAATAGCCCTTCTGACTGTCCGCACTCTGGACAATGAAGCGTATCTGCGCGATGCCCGTCGGGAAACCATGAAAAAATAATAAAATGCAGACTGCATTTCATACATTTGACTTTTTTTTCCACATATTTGGAAGTTGTTTTTACGAGCTTATGTACATGGGCAAGACCAGCATCTGTTATGTTTGATTGCCCTCCATCAAGGCTCATAAAACCAGCGTGCGCAAGTTCAAATATCTCTTCAGGGTATTGTTTTGCGCCCTTCGAATCAAAGAATAAATTTTGCCTATTGATCGTAATAAAAAAACCCCCATCAGTTCGTTCTATTAATGCGGGGCTTTCTTCACATGCTGCCGCCAATAAAATTTTCGTTGCACGATCAGAAAGCTCCTTGCTCTTACCCTCTACTTTCAAGGTTTCAATGATGACTGCTGATAGTGCATGCATTTCTTCACCAGTCACCTGAGGCTGTAAAGGTAGCTTCCCTTTTTCTACCATATCGTACACAGCATCGCGATGCCCTTTTAATTCTTCCCTGCTAAATCCTTTAGTCATATGCATTTTTGTATGAACAGAGGAGTGACATAAAATACATATAGATATTAAATTATCTTCATCGTTAGAACCCCCTTCACTTTGCTCGACAATATGGTGTATTTGAATCTGCAATGGTGAAAATCTTCTGCAAATGCAGCAATGTCTAGCTGATTTAACAAGTATTTTGGCAGCAATGCTATCAGGAATTGACATTCTTACTCCGGCTCTACATTTTCAAACTAAAATTGTTTAATCGATCGGCCTATACAGGCCGTGACTCAGTCATACCTTATATAAATTATGAGAAAATGTCTCTTATGGCTACTAAAATGGTATCAATTCTCTACTGGCTTGTTCATGCGACTACATTACTTTTGCTCACGCGTTCTCTAGCTCCCTCTGATGCAGTGGTCACCTGCGTCTTTTACCGCGTGGTTACTGCTAGAAATGCGCATGGAGTGGACGTTATGGGTATTTCAATACATTAATTGTTGAGGAACCTTATAAGTTGTATTCAAAAATGTTAATGCTCAACTCCAGTGATGAGATAGTCTCCGTGGTGCGTCTGAGTTTCTCTATTTCGTATACTTTAAGTAGCTTAATGTCCGCTCCTCGCTCATAGCAGGCATTAAAACTGTCTCTTCTGTCCGCGTCGTGCCAGAGGCAGATGTTCCTCGCACCCCGTTTCCCGGTGTGGCAATTAGGTGTGGCAATTAACAGATCGGAATTTCCTGCCACGCCTGGGTGTTCAATAATTTTTTGTTACTAAAAGGGGAATCGTCAAATAAATTTCCTGAACAAAAACATGGTAACGTTCTAAATACTCCACACATGAGGTACTTATGATAACCGTTTTTGTTTTACTTAAGACAACAAAGGAATGGCTCCGTCTGGAGCGCGCTGAAAGAAACCGCATTGCTGATAGCGTATTATCTACCGTTTTGTCCGATAATAAAGTCACGCTAAGAATGTTTGACGCCGAGGCGTTTACCACAAAATGTACTGATGTCGCTATGTTACAGGCAGAAGATATGCAGGCATTTTATTTTGCTATTGAGCGGCTAAGGGACTCGGAACTTATAACCAGACCTTATTTTGAAATGGTGGAAATTATTCCTGCCATTGAAGATGGTTTTAAAGCTTTCGAGAAGGCCAGTATTCCTAAATAATAATTCTGGTCAGAGGGAGTAACAATGACGGTTGCTACTCCCACCGTTGAGACTTATCTTTTTAATGGTTAAAGCAGGATTAACGACCCGGCTTTACCGGGCCTCCAGGTTTTTGATGCTTACACTCGCTTTTTTAAGTGATTAACCAGTGTCTGCTTCGTCATTTTTAGTTTATTCACCACTGCAATATTAAATATAAAAAGCGTTTACATTGCAGCCAGGCAACGGACAACACGCTTGCCCGCGCCTCGTTCATAACAGACTCCCCAAAACCCATTGCCGCCAAAACCATTCCCCTATATAAATCTTCCCCATAAAAAACAACCACAAGGACTGACGCTATGGTCAGGAAGATCCCCCTTGCAGTCACCGTAAGTCTGCTGTTAGCTCACACCCCGCATGCCTTCGCCTCTTCCGATATGGAAGATTGCACCTGGAGCGACGACACCTGTCTGCTGAAAGGCGCTCCTGTTCTGGCACCGGATAATGATTCCCGCGACAACCTGCTACGCTTGCTGAGCGAGGCAAAGTCGTTCGCGCTGCCCGTGCAGCCGATGCCTGCGGATATCACGCGCTCCCGCGATTTCTACTTCGCTTATCATCCGCAGTGGGATGACGTTAGCCCGCAATCTACCTCTGCCGACGCTGCGCCAGTCGAAGATAAAGCTCTCGCTGAACAACTGGCCGCGCTGCAAATCGACCCAGAGGCAATGCGCGCCGACAACGGCGAGCAGGAAAACCGCTTTGTCTCGAATAACACAGAAAGCGTAAGCCAGTTTTTTGCAGCGCTGCTGGCAGACGGCGCATTAACGCCTGAGCAGCGCCACGCGCTGGCGCAGGCGCGGGTGGCGCTTTTATCCGGCGCAACCAGCGAGCAGGTTAGCGCTTCGTTAGCCGCGCTCCCGGCCGGTGCGCCTGCGTTATATAAAGCGTATCTGGACGCCGCCGCCCGGTTCTATGAGGGGGATTACGCAGGCGCTGCGCAGGGGTTCAGCGCGCTGGTTACAAGCGATAGCCCATGGTTAGCTGAAACCGCGCAGTACATGCTGATGCGCACGGCGCTTAACAAAAGCAGCCAGCAAAGCACGGGCGAGTATGGCGATTTTGACGTGACGCGCGTCAGCCATGACGATGTCGTCCAGGCGCAAAACGCGGCGCAGGCTTATCTGCAACGCTGGCCGCAGGGGCGCTATGCCGACTCCGCACGTGGCATGCTGCGCCGCATTAACTGGTATCTGCAGGCCTGGCCGCAACTGGCGGAACGCTACGAGCAGGCGTTCCAGCACGCCGCCAGCCCGCAGGCGCTGCGCGGTCTGGTAACCGAATACGATAATGTCTTTGGCATGCAGTTCTACGAGCAACCTGTAACAGAAGCGTTTCCCGAAGCGTCGCTGGTGAGCTTTATCGAACTGCTGCGCGCGCTTCGCCTCAACAGCGACAATAAACCGGTACTGACGCAGGACGCGCTGAATACCAGCAAACCGGCGTTTGAAAAGGGCGGCAAGCTGCCGCTGTGGCGCAACCTGCAACTCAACCTGTGGATGGCGACGGGCAACTACGCCGCTGTGCTGCAGGAGGTCGCGCCCGCGCAGACGCTCCCCGCGCACGATATCCTCGCCTTCAGCGAGCAGGTTATCTACGGCGAGGCGTTGATGGCGCAACAGCAGTGGCCCGCCGCGCGTGATTTCTGGCTGCGGCTGCTGAAGCTCAGCCAGGATAACGAGCAGCAGCAGTATGTGCAGGCTAAGCTCGCCGCCACGCTGGTTTACATGGGCGACACGGCGGCGGTGTTCGCGCCAGGCAGCGCCGTCACCAGTTTGCGCTATCGCTCCCGCGTGCTGAAAACCCAGGCTTCGCCTGAGCTGTTGCGCCAGCAGGCGACAAAAGGGCCGAACAGCGAGGAGCGCACCATCGCCCTGCACACGCTGCTGGTGCGCGATTTAACCGAAAACCGCTTCGGTGACTGGCTGAATGACAAAAAACTCGCCAGCGCCATTACGCCGCCGGTCACTGGCGAAGCCTTCGACGACGTCAACCTGAGCATTTTCGACTGGAACGGTGACACCACCGAGCCGGGTTATGTCTGCCAGAGCCTGCATGAAACCGTCACCGTGCTTAGCAAGAACGCGGCGGACCCGCACGCGCTGAACTGCCTTGGCGAGTTTTTTCGCACCACGCGCGCGCAGGTTGATTTGTGGAAAGAGAGTGCGGGCAACGGCGTCCTCGAAGCGGCAATCTCCCGCAAGGAGCCGTTCGGCCAGTCCGATCGCCAGCGCTATTACCAGCGCATCATCGCTTCACCCAAAGCAGAACCTGAAGATAAAAGCTATGCGCTCTATCGCGCCATCATGTGCTATGCCCCCTCCGGGGCGAACGACTGCGGCGGGCAAGAGGTCGATAAGCTGAAGCGCAAAGGGTGGTTCACACAGTTAAAAACGCAGTATCCGGGGAGCCCGTGGGCGCAAAAGCTCAAATACTACTGGTAACCGCGCTGCTGGCAGGCCAGGCGCAGGCGGCGGAGACGGTGTCGGCAAGCCGCCACGCTGCCTTCTGGCTGTGGTCCGGCGTGAAGGCGAGTGACGAGCTGCGAAACGCGCAGACGGTCTATCTTCATCAGGGCGAGGTGCTGACGCGCTCAGGCAAGGTCGTGTTTCAGCGCCTCGGGCTGCCGGTCAGCCGCCTGACGTTTCCGTCCATCTGGCTAACCGTGCGCTTCACCACGCTGGAGGCGCCGCAGGCGATCCCGGCGCGGCTTGTCCGGCTGATGCAACGCTGGCAGGCGGCGGGGAATCACGTGGTGGGATTGCAGGTCGATTTTGATGCGGCGACGCATCAGCTTGCAGACTACGCCCGTTTTCTGCGCGAGCTACGCCAGCAGTTGCCGCCGGAATTCGCGCTGGGCGTCACCGGGCTGCTCGACTGGGCCAAAACGGGCGAGGTGGCCACGCTGAATGCGCTGCCGGTGGATGAGCTGGTGGTGCAAAGCTATCAGGGGCGGCATACGGTGGCGAATTATCAGGCGTACCTGCCCGCGCTCGCCCGGCTGCGCATCCCGTTTAAGCTTGGGCTGGTGCAAAACGGCAGCCGCGAACCGCAGGCCGAGGCGCAGCTAAACGCCTCACCCTGGTATCGCGGCACCGTGGTCTTTATGCTTAAGCCATAAGGCCGATGGCGCCGGGCGGCGCAAAAAGCCGGTGAAGGAAAAAGAGCAGGGCCGGGGATTTCCGGCCTTTTTATCTCTCAGCCATATCCGGTCTGCTTAAACCCAACCCCCAAACGCGCTCCACAGGGTCTGGCGCCAATCAGCAGTACGCCGAAGACGATGGCGCGGGAAAGCTGTCGGGTTTCCGGCATGATGGTGGAAGGTTTGCCGTCGCTGCCTTGCGGATACTTCCCCGCTTCTGGTGGATACGCTTCAAACGCCCGATAACAGCCTTTATGAAAAACGGCAGGCAGCGTAAGAAGCACGCCGGGTAAAACGCTGAGCGTTCCGAAACGCGCCAGCAGGGCAGGGCTACTCGCACCCCTGAGCCGAGTCGATGTCGCACGTCAGCTTCTCTGATAACTCATTCAGGCGATCCACGGCCGCAGACGTGCACTCGTAAGTATAATCTTTGCTGTTTTTCAGGTTAATGACCGTCACGCCGCGGCGCTCTTGATTACCTTCTTCATTGCTGAACACCAGATACCGGTATCCGTCATTGCTGAAGGAGACATTCAGGTAATCCGTCTGGTAGCGGGCGTAGTGATTATACGTAAAGCCGGCAAAATCTTGTCCCTTCGAGGCAAAACTGAACGCCTCTTTGCCGTTTTTGGTCATCGTGTAGTGAAGCACGCCGTTCGCTTCTTTCAACGCGACCGTGCCTTTCCCGGTTTCGCATGAGAAATAGGTAATGTCTGCGTACGCAGGTAAAGACAAACCAATTAGCCCCGCCATAATCAGGCCGTTATAACCTTTCATTTAACCCTGTCCTTTTTTTACTTTCAGCGAAACAGCGTCGCGTTGATAACCTGCGACATAAATACCCTGGCGAAGCGGAGGTAGCCAGCTACCAGAAATAAAAAAGGCCGGTCTCCCGGCCCCTTAACGTTATTTCGCCGCCAGCAAACAGAGCTTCAGCGCCACGTGATAAGACGCCTCAAATGAGGTAATCGGCAGGAACTCAAAGCGCGAGTGGAAGTTGTGCGCGCCGGTAAAGAAGTTCGGCGTTAATAACCCTTTGGCGGAAAGCGCCGCGCCGTCGGTGCCGCCGCGCATCGGAATGGTTTTCGGCGTAATGCCCAGCTCATCCAGCGCCTCATAAATCAACTCAATCGGCCGGCGGTCTTCGCCAATCGCGTTGCTGATATTGCTGTACACGTCGCTGATGCTCACTTCCACCTTCGCGGTCGGGTGTTCGGCGGCAATCTTCTGCGCCACGTCGTTGAGCTGCTGCTTGCGGCGCTCAAAGGAGGCGAGGTCGAAATCGCGAATGCTGGCGTTCAGCAGCGCGCTGTTCTGGCTCGCCTGCATACCGTTAAACCAGATATAACCCTCGCGCCCGGCGGTGTGCTCCGGCGTCTGCTGGCGGTCGAAATGGTTGATGAAGTCCGTCGCCATCAGCAGCGGGTTCACCAGCACGCCTTTAGAGGCCATCGGGTGCGCCGTCACGCCGGTAAAGCGAATTTCCGCCTGCGCGGCGTTGAAGTTCTCATACACCACTTCGCCCAGCTCGCAGCAGTCGATGGTATAGGCGAAGTCCACGTCGAAGCGCTTAAGGTCCAGCGCCTTCGCGCCGCGCAGGCCGACTTCTTCATCCGGCACAAACGCCACCACGATATCGCCGTGCCGCATCTCTGGTGTCAGGTTCTCCAGCAGCGTCATCACCACCGTCACCGCGGCTTTGTTATCGGCGCCCAGCACGCTGGTGCCGTCGCTGAAAATAATCTCTTCGTTCGGGTAAGCCTTGATCTCCGGGCGCTCGTTTACCCGCAGCCAAATCCCTTCTTTCTCGTTCAGACAGAGATCTTCACCGGTAAAGGTGAGGATCTGCGGATGAATCTCCGGCGAGAGGCCAACGTCCACGGTGTCGATATGGGTGATAAACCCGATGCGCGGCGCGCCCGCCACGTTGCCTTTTTTCACGGCGGTGACGGTGGCGTGTTCGTCTATCTCTATCTGCTCCAGGCCCAGCATTCTCAGCTCTTCCGCCAGTGCGCGCGCCATCTCATGCTGGCCTGGCGTGGTGGGGAGGGTAGTGGCGGATGCATTACTCTGGCTGGTGATAGCCAGGTAGCGAAAGAAGCGTTGGGTTAATTGACTACCGAGCGCAGATGGCATGGTGGATCCTTCTCTATTGGTGTTATCAGGTGTTTGCGTTGTGTTTTTAATGTTATTGATGAGTGACGAAGAATCAGAATCCTTTGGCACGTAGTAAAAAAACATAAAGGAATTACGATGATTAGCAAGCACACGATTCATGCTCTGACGCTCGCCATTCTGACAGCCAGCTCGGCGGCTGGCGCTAAAACTCTGGTTTATTGCTCTGAAGGTTCACCGGAAAACTTCAACCCGCAACTCTACACCTCCGGCACCAGCGTGGACGCCAGCGCTGTGCCGGTCTACAACCGGCTGGTGGATTTTAAAACCGGCACCACGGAGCTGGTGCCAAGCCTCGCCGAAAGCTGGGAGGTGAGCGAAGATGGCAAGGTTTACACCTTCCATTTGCGCAAGGGCGTGAAGTTTCAGAGCAATAAATACTTTAAGCCGACGCGGGATTTTAACGCCGACGACGTTATCTTCTCGTTTATGCGCCAGAAAGACCCAAAGCACCCGTATCACAACGTCTCTAACGGCAACTACTCCAACTTTGAAAGCCTGGAGTTCGGCAAGCTCATCACCGCGATAGATAAAGTAGACGACCACACCGTGCGCTTTACCCTGGCCCACCCGGAAGCGCCGTTCGTGCCCGATCTCGCCTGGTATTTTGCCTCTATCTTGTCGGCGGAATACGCCGATGCGATGCTGAAAGCGGGCACGCCGGAGCGGGTGGATATGGACCCGATCGGCACCGGGCCGTTTACGCTCACCCAGTATCAGAAAGACTCGCGCATTCTCTTTACCGCGTTTGATGACTACTGGCAGGGCAAGGCGAAGCTCGACCGGCTGGTCTTCAGCATCACGCCCGACGCCTCGGTGCGCTATGCCAAACTTGAGAAAAACGAATGCCAGGTGATGGCCTTCCCCAACCCGGCGGACCTGCCGCGCATGAAGGCGAACCCGGATATCAACCTGATGAGCAAATCGGGGCTGAACACCGGCTTCCTGGCGCTCAACACCCAGAAGCCGCCGCTGGATAACGTGAAAGTGCGCCAGGCGCTGGCGATGGCCATCAACAAGCCGGCCATTATCGATGCGGTTTTCCAGGGCACCGGCACCGCGGCGAAAAACCTGCTGCCGCCGGGCGTCTGGAGCGCCGATGAGAGCTTACAAGATTATGCGTACTCGCCAGAGAAGGCGAAGGCGCTGCTGAAAGAGGCGGGGTTGCCGGACGGCTTCACCATCGATCTCTGGGCGATGCCGGTGCAGCGCCCCTATAACCCGAACGCCCGCCGCATGTCGGAAATCATCCAGGCCGACTGGGCGAAAATCGGCGTGAAGGCGAAAATCGTCAGCTACGAGTGGGGCGAATATCTCAAGCGCGTGAAGGGCGGCGAACACCAGGCGGCGCTGATGGGCTGGACCACCGCGACGGGCGACCCGGATAACTTCTTCGGCCCGCTCTTTACCTGCCAGTCCGCCAACGGCGGCTCGAACTCGGCGAAGTGGTGCTACGCCCCGTTCGATAAGCTCATCGGCGAGGCCAAAGCCATCACCGACCAGCCGCAGCGCGCGGCGCTCTACGTGCAGGCCCAGCAGATGATGCACGAGCAAATGCCGGCGGTGATGATAGCCCACTCGACCATCTTCGAGCCGGTGCGCAAGGAGGTGACGGGCTATGAGATCGACCCGTTCGGCAAGCACATTTTTTATCAGGTGGATATTAAAAAGTAAGCGTGGCGAAACGGCGGGGTGAGGGACCCCGCCGGGTCAGAAAAGGCGCGGTTTTAGTCGGCCAGATAGTCCGCAATGGCGGCCGGTACGCAGGGGCGGCCGTTCTCAAGGCAGGTGGCGACAAACGTCGCTTCCGCGTAGACCTTGCCGTCCACCAGAATCTGCTGCTCGAAGTTCACCCGGTTGCGCTTCTCGTTTTTCACAAGCTGGCAGGTCACTTCCATCTCGTCGCCCTTTTGCAGGCTCTTGCGAAAGCGCAGCGTATACTCCAGCACCATGTACAGGCGGCCTGACGTGAACTCTTTTTCAATATCGATGCCCAGCCCTTCCCGCATGTAGGCGTGGCGCGCCCACTCCATGTAGAACGGGTAATAAAGGCCGTCTACCACGCCCTGAAAATCGATATGCTTTTCATCAACCGAATAGTGTTTAGCGAACATCTACTTATCCTTTTTCAGCATTAAGTCATGCGCCCATCAGATCATAATTCAGCGGATGAATAAAGCGGGAGCGGCGGCGTGCCCGTGGGGTTACTGCGTTTTCGCCCGTTTTGCCAAATAGTCCGGCGCGAACGGGCGGGGGTCGACATCCGCAAACGGCGCGCGCTCAAAGCGCGACTTCAGCGCCCAGGGCACGGTGCAATCAAAGATAGTCTTGCAGGTAATGCCCTGGCCGCGAATGGAAGGGCTGTAGTCCGGCATCTGCGAAGGGTCGAGCTGGTGGCCGCGAACGCCAGGGATTGTCGTTATGCTCACATCGCCCTGCATGCGGGTGGTCATGGCCCAGAGAATGTCGTCGCTGTCGAAAATATCGACATCCTCATCCACCAGAATGATGTTTTTCAGCTCCGGATAGGTGGCGAGCGCTATCAGCGCGGCCTGCCCCTGGCGGCCCTCATCCGAAGGCTGGCGTTTTTTTACCTGCAACACGCCAAGAAACTTCCCGCCGCCCGCGGTATGGGCATAGACGTTTTGCAGGAACCCCGGAATCGCCGCCTCCACCGCGTTCCAGATACTCGCCTCGGTCGGCAGGCCCGCAAGCGTAGTGTGCTCTTCGCCGGGGCCGACCAGCGTTTGCAGGATAGCCTGCCGGCGCATCGTGACCGCTTTTACCTTGATGACCGGCAGCGACGGGTTGGCCTCGCCGCAGTAGCCCGGGAACTCTGGCATCGCGTGGCCCGTGTTGGTGTGCTGATCTTCCCTTACGCGTACGCCCGGCAGCAGCTCGCCTTCAATCACAATCTCCGCGCGAGCAATCGCTTTTTGCGCCACGCAAACGCCCTGCGCCAGCTGCACCGGCTGCGATCTCAGCGCGCCAGCCACGCCCAGCTCGTTATAGCCAAACGGCGTGGTGGGCGCTTCAAAGCAGGCGCCGATATAAATCGCCGGGTCTAGCCCCATGTTGACGGTCACCGGCAGCGGTTTGCCCGCCGCTTCGGCTTTTTTGCGGAACACTTCGATGTGGCGGCCCGAGGCGAGGAACATCGACAGTTCGTCGCGCGCCTGCACGCAAAGGCGGTGAATAGTCACATCGGTTAACGACGCGTCTTCCGGGTCGCTGGCTAATACCAGGCCGAGGCAGAAAAAAGGACCCGCGTCTATCGGCGTGTTGGTCGGCGCCGGGAGCAGTTTGCGCAGGTCAAAGTTCGGGTCGTCGGCGCGGTAAACCACCTCCTGGCAAGGGGCCTGAGAAGCAGGCACCACCACTGGCGCAATCGGGTTTTTAACCGCCTGGCCGACATGCAGCGCCAGCGCGGAGGCCTCGCACCCCAGCAGCAGCGCGGCGCGCTCGCGGCTTGCGTGCATCCCCACCAGAATGCGCGAGCCCGGGTAGCCTTTTACGTTGTTAAACATCATCGCCGGGCCGATACGGGTAGGGCGTTTCACCGTGCCGCCAGCGCCGATATGACGATAAACGCCAGCCAGCTCCGCGTTGGGGTCGACAGGATGGTTCGTCTCAAGGTACTGGTCTTCATGCTGTTGCAGCAGTGCAATAGCGCTGCGTAAGTCGCAGATTTTATTACTCATATTTACCTCACTGAATCACTGTATCCAGTATCCTCCCGGCAGAACTGCGCATCAATTGCATCAGCAAGTCGATATTGATAAGGTTTTTGTTATCAAAAAGGAGCGGGTAAAGAAGATGCAGTTACGCCAGTTGCGCAATTTTGTGGTTGTGGCAGAAGAGTTGCACATGCACCGGGCCGCAGAGCGGCTGAACATGGCCCAGCCTGCGCTGAGCCAGCAGATAAAAAGCCTGGAGGAGAGGCTGGGCGTGACGCTGTTTTCCCGCGCTAACCGCAGGCTGACGCTCACCGCGGCGGGCGAGGTCTTCCTGCAAAAAACGCGTATGGCGCTGCACATGGCCGACCAGGCGGTGCTGGAGGCGCGGCGCACGGCGAGAGGCGAGCAGGGCGTGCTGAACCTTGGATATGTTTCCAGCGCGATGTTTAACGACCGGCTGCCCGCCATGCTGCGCCAGCTCCGCACCCGCTGGCCGGACATTCAGGTTTCGCTGACCACCGGCGATGTGCAGACGCTCTACGACGCCGTACTCAGTTACCGCATTGATGTGGCTATCCTTCGCGCGCCGCTGGCGACGCTGCCGGATGCGCTGGCGGTCAGGCCGCTGTTTCGTGAAAAGATGCGGCTGGCGCTTTACGATCAGCATCCGCTGGCGAACGCCGCTTCGCTTAACCTTGCTTCACTGAAAAATGAACCCTGGATTTCCCTGCGCGATCCGAGCGGCGTCGGCCTTGAGCAATATTTTCAGGACGCCTGCAAACAGGCGGGTTTCGCGCCGCAGGTGGCGCAGTACGCCAGCGACGTCTCAACGCTGATAAGCCTGGTGGCGGCGGGGTTAGGCGTGGCGCTGGTGCCCGCTTCCGTCGACGCGATGCGCCTTGAAAATGTGGTCTACCTTGATGTGCTGGACCGCCTTGAAGAGAGCGAGCTATGCATGGTTTATCACCCGCTTATCCGCTCAGAAGCGGTCAAAAAATCCATCGCCCTGTTACGCAATGCCGGCATGAATAATTAACGTGTCCGCCTCTGCCTTTCCTCACTTCATTTTTCATCAAGGCGTAGTGGTGACCTGCGCTTAGCTATTTCAGACCGTTGCGTAAGCAGAAATCGCGCTGTTTTTTACACGCGGAAAAGCGAATGCATGGGCCTACCTTTTTAAGTAGGGAGAGAAGGACAATAACGGAGCGGCGATTTACTTACGGATTTGAATAAGGGATGCTGCCGGTAGATAAGAATCTTCTTAAGCTTGCTGATAAGGACTGCACATTGAAACGCGTTATTCTTGTGGCCACAGCTATAACTATGCTTGTTGGCTGCGCGACGTCGAAGCCCGTTATCCCCTATCAAAACTACCAGCAATTTGCACTTTATGATGTTGCCGCGAACAAGTGTGTTGAGCAGGGCTTTATGGATATTCAGACGGCGGCAGCCGCAAAAAATATTACTGCCAGTGATATGAATCAGTGGACCTACGATCCGGTGGTCTATCAGGCCGTCTACGCGGGCGTACAGACAAAACTGACAGCCAGGCCGCCAACAAAAAGTGACTGTGAAAGCTATGCCATTGCCATTGCTCAGCGTCAGCAGCAGGCGCAACAGGCTTATCAGCAGCAGCAACTCGCCTTGCAACAGCAACAACTGCTGAATCAGTCCATGCAAAACCTGCAAAATTCGCTGCCTAAAACGACTTACTGCAACCAGGTGGGCTGGCAAACCGTTTGTAATACTTACTGAAGGTGAAAAACCGGATAAGCGTCTGGCCTTCTTAAACGCTCACCTGGCTTGCCACAACATCACCGCCTCGCAAGTTATAAATCATTAGCCCCGCCGGGTCGGTTACCGGCGGTATCCGGCTTTCGTCCAGCCATAACGGATTCGCAGGGCAGATTGAACCGCAAATATAGGCAGGCACGCCGCTTATCGTCGTCGACATGCAGCGATGCACGTGGCCGCTGCATACCGCGAGCGGCGCAACGGGGTTGCCCGCTATCACCTGCCAGAACGCCGTGTCGCCGCCGCACATCACCTCGTCAATCGGCGCGATGCCGCAGCGAAAAAGGTGATGGTGCGTGAAGATAAGCGCGGGCTGCGTAAAGCCCGCCAGTATTTCCGTCAGCCACGTCAGATGCGGGGCGATATCACCCCGGGTTTCACCGGGCAGGGTGGTATCGATGCCGATCACGGGAACGCCGTTAATCACATCGCTAAAGTGCAGCGCGCCGCAGAGCGGCCAGCGCATCGTTTCCTGCCACACATGGCGCATGGCCTCCCGACTGTCTGAGTTGCCCGGCAGCACCAGAAGGCGGCACTGCGCGCGCAACAGCTCGGCTTCGACGATCGCGTATCCCTCATACCAGCCGTCATCCACCAGGTCGCCCGTCACCACCAGCAGATCGGGCGCGAGCGACTCCAGCCAGCGTATAACCCGGCGCAGACGCCCCAGATTGCCGTTATCGGGCGTGGCGTGAATATCGGTAATGTGCGCAATGCGCATCGCTTCCTCCTGTAACGGCCGGTTGATTTCAGCTTATCAGCACCGTTCAGCACGTGCTTGCTTAAGTGGTTGTACCAGTTAAAGCAATTAATTAACAAGACGATAACTATATGAATAATAAAATTTTACATAAGGCTAAAAATGAAGCTCCGTACCCACATTCTCTGGCTCTGTCTGGTGGCGCTGATTGGCGTCACGACGCTCGCCGCCGTCTCCCTTTCCACCCTCAAACACACCATGCTGCAGGAGCGCACCGGGCAGGTCACCACGCTGGTGACGCTGGCGAAGTCCTCGCTCGACAAACTCTATGAACAAGAACAGGCGGGCAAGCTCACCCGCGAACAGGCGCAGGCGGAAGCCCGCCGCATTCTCGGCAGCCTGCGGCACGACCAGCTTTACTTCTGGGCAAGGGGGTATGCCAACGACGTCAACTACGTCCACCCGGATGCGAAGCGTATCGGCACCGTGGACGCCAAAGGCGGCAAAGAGGCGGGCGTACGCTATCGCGCGGCGCTGGAAGGGCGGGAAACCGCCACGCTGACCGCATGGGGCACCAAACCAGGCGCAACGGAGAAAGTACAAAAGCTCTACGGCGTTGTCTGGTTTAAACCCTGGGACTGGATTGTGGGAACCGGCGATTACATTGACGATATCGACACGGCCTTCTGGCAGAGCGCGAAAGCGTTGCTCGCGATTGGCGGCGTGCTGATGCTGGTGATCGGCCTGCTGGGCTGGACCCTGGCCCGCAACCTGTACCGCAAGCTTGGCGGCGAGCCGGATTACGCGGCGCTGATCGCCAAAAAAGTGGCCAGCGGCGATCTCACCTCTTCGGTGGCGCTAAAGCCGCACGACAGCAGCAGCCTGCTGTTCAGCCTGAATGAAATGCAGTCGCAGCTTGCAGGCATTGTGAGCGGCATAAAAGCGTCGGCCAGCGCCGTTTCCAGCGCCTCTGGCGAAATTGTGATGGGCAATGCCGACCTCGCTTCGCGCACCGAAGAGCAGGCCGCCGCCATTGAGCAAACCGCCTCTACCATGACCCAACTGACGGAGACGGTTCGCCAGAATGTGGAAAGCGCGCACCAGGCCAATATTCTCGCGAAAGACGCTGACAACATTGCTGGCGGCAGCAACGCTGCCGTGCAGCAAATGGTCAGCACGATCAACGACATTCGCGGCGGTTCAACCAAAATTTCCGAGATAACCAATATTATTGAAGGCATCGCTTTCCAGACCAACATCCTCGCCCTGAACGCCGCGGTGGAAGCGGCGCGCGCGGGTGAGCAGGGGCGCGGCTTTGCCGTGGTGGCCGGGGAAGTGCGCACGCTGGCGCAGCGCTCCGCCACGGCGGCGAAAGAGATTAAGGATCTTATCGCCACCTCGGTTTCATTAATCGAAAACGGCTCCGCGCAGGCGACGCAAGTAAGCGAGACCATCGGTGACGTGAAAGGGGCGATTAAGCGGGTCGCTGATATCGTCAGCGAAATCGCGCTCGCCTCCAGAGAGCAGGGCGAGGGCATCCAGCAGGTGAGCCAGGCGGTGAACCAGATTGACGCCATGACGCAGCACAACTCGGCGCTGGTTGAGGAATCCGCCGCCGCCGGGCAGTCTTTACAAGACCAGGCGACGCAGCTGAACACCTCCGTTTCCACTTTCCAGCTGCCAACTAACGGCAATGAAAAACCGCAGCAACCGATGGCGGCGGCGCTGACGCCCGTCGCGGCATAAAAGCGCCAACCGCGTGACGCAAAAAGCCGGGTAAGCCCGGCTTTTTGTCACGTTCACTCCATCGCCGTCGGGCGCAGCAGGATCTCGTTAATATCTACCGACTCCGGCTGGCTGATGGCGAAGGCGATGGTTTCGGCGAGCGTGTCGGCGGAAATGGCCATCTCGTGCACCTTGCGCACCTGCTCGGCCACCGCTTCATCCGTGACGCTGCCGGGCAGGTCCGTATCTACGGGGCCGGGGGAGATAATCGTGCTGCGGATATTCCACGGCGTCATCTCCATGCGCAGTCCTTCTGCAATTGCCCGCACGCCAAACTTAGTGGCGGAATAGACCGCGCTGGTCGGGCGCACCCGGTGGCCGGAAAGCGAGGAAATCGTAATAACGTGCCCGCTTTTTTGCGCCTTCATTGCTGGCAGGACCGCCGCGATGCCGTAAAGCGTGCCCTTCAGGTTGATGTCGATGGTGCGCTCCCAGTCTTCCACCCGCAGCTGGTCGAGGCGCGAGTTCGGCATAATTCCGGCGTTGTTGATAAGCACATCCACCCGGCCAAACGCGTCGAGCGCCTTTTGCACCAGCGCCTGCACCTCTTCGCGCTTTGCAACATCCGTCTGCGCCACTTCCGCTTTCCCGCCCGCCTGCGTAATCGCCTGCTTCAGGGCTTCAAGCTTCTCCAGACGGCGCGCACCCAGCACCACGCTTGCCCCTTGCGCGCTCAACAGCCGCGCCGTCGCCTCGCCAATGCCGCTGCTGGCGCCGGTAATCACCACCACTTTGCCGCTGATGTTATTCATCGCTTCCTCCTTCGCTGAAAGCAAAACTGCACAGCGTTTGAGTATGGGCGTAAACCGCTTTTGCTGCCGGGGAGGTTAGCTTTCTGCCGTCTCGTGCAGGTGGCGCCACAGCGGCTGGCTCTCTTTTAAGGTGAAAATGACGGTAGAGCTGCGGGTGGTCGCGGGCTGTCCCGGCAGGCTCTGGCGTTCGCGGTAGCTCACCACAGCACCTTGCGGCCACTCGGCGAGCAGGCGCATCTCATCCACTTCAATGCGCAGGCCTGGCTTTGCGGCGCGCTGCGCCAGGAAAAACTGGCTCAGCTGGTCGTGGTTCAGCACCGCGCCGGAAAGCGTAATCATGGAATAGTCCGGGATAAAGCGGGCGATAAGGTCGTTCACGTCGCCATCGCCTTTGCCTAGCCAGGCTTCAATCGCGACATGGGCTTGCAGCACTTCGGTGAAATAAGGGTTCATGAGGTCTCCTGTTTCGGTACAAGGCGCAGCTTAACCGCGCGGTTATCAAGACGAAAGCAGAGCGGCAGCGGCAGCAGCGTCGCCAGCGCGGCGCACCAGAATGTCCAGCAGTAAGCCTGCGCCAGCGCGAAGTGCGCGCAGAGCTGGTCAAGCAGCAGCGTAAAAAGCGCCACGCCGAAGCAAAAGCTGAGCTGGCGGTTAATGTTCCACAGCGCGGCGGCGTCCGGCAGGGCGGCATTCGGCGTGTTAAGAAAGGCGCTGCTCTGGGCCGCGCTGCTGCACAAACTGCCGCCCACGCCCATCAGTGCGAAGGCGCCAGCCAGCGCGGCGTGCTGCTCGCCGCTCTCAATCTGCGTGAGCAACGCGATCCCCGCCGCCTGCAACAGGCAGCCCGCCATAATCAGCGGCCTCGGCCCCAGGGCGTTGAAGGTTTTGCCGGTCAGGCAAATCGCCAGAAACGAGCCGAGCGACCAGGGCATCATCAGCATGCCCGCGGCGCTGGGCGTCAGGCCGAGCTGGTTTTGCAGCCAGAGCATGGCGACCAGGCTGATACCGATAAACACGCCCGGCACGCCCTGGTACACCGCCATAGAAAAGCGCAGCAGCGGGTCGGCCAGCAGGTTCAGGTTGAGCACAGGGGCGGGGCGTTTACGACAGCGGCGCGCAAACAGCGCAAGCAGGGTTCCGCCTGCCAACAGCAGCAGCGCCGCAAGCCCCGTTGCGTGCGAGCCGCTAAGGCGCGTAAGGCCGAACAGCAGTAGAAACAGCGCGCCGCACCCCAGGGCTAACCCGGCGGCGTCTGGCGGGGCCGACCGGTCGGCAGGCGCTTCGCGGCGCAGCCAGCAATACGCCAGCGCAAGCGTGGCCAGCGCCAGCGGCAGGCTGGCGAAAAAGACCCCGCGCCAGCCGAGCGCCGTAATCAACAGGCCACCCGCAGCGGGCGAAAGCGCCGGCGCCAGCAGGCCCACCAGCATGACCGCCGAGGCGATTTTCGCCCGCTCATGCGGCGCATAAAGCCGCCAGGCCAGCGCCTGGCCTACCGGGATAAGCAACCCGCCGCCCGCGCCCTGCACCACGCGCCAGAACACCAGAGCGCTGAGGGAACCCGCGAAGCTGGCGGCGGCGGTGGCAAGGGTAAACAGCGCCAGCGAGAGCAGAAAAACCTGCCGCGCCCCGGCCCGCTGCGTAAGCCAGGCGCTCAGGGGAATGGCCAGCGTCAGGCCCATAATGTAGCCGTTGCTGACCCAGGCAAGTCCGGCGACGGAAGCCCGCAGACTATGCGCTATCGCCGGGTAAGCGACATTCGCGATAAACATATTAATCAGGTCGATGAAAAAGCCGAGCAGGTAAACCACGGCCACTTTGCTGCGATAAGACATAACGCCTCCTCCGGTAGATGCCTACTGTAAGCGGCGGTACAGGGCGGATAAACGGGGGACGGGCTGATACACTGTCAACCTTATTTTGACAATCGGCAGGGCAGGTATGCTGAATTTGCAGCGGGTGGCGGCCTTTGTGGCAGTGGCGGAGGCGGGCAGCTTTACGGCAGCGGCGGCCGCGCTTGGGATGACCAAAGCGGTCGTGAGTTTTAACGTCCGGCAACTGGAAAAAGAGTTAGGCGTGTCGCTTTTGCTGCGCACCACGCGGCGGCTGGCGCTGACGGAGGCGGGAGAAACCTTTTACCGGCGCGCCGCCGCGTTGTTGCAGGAGGCGCAGGCGATGCGGGAAGAGGCGCAGCGTCATCACGGCGGGCTGCACGGCGAGTTGCGCATCACCAGTACCAGCGAGTATGGCGCGCAGGTGGTCATTCCGGCGCTGGCGGCGTTTCGGCGGGCGCATCCGGCGCTGTGCATCCGCCACGTCTCGTCGTCGCAGCATGCCGATCTGATCGCCGAACGCTTTGATGTGGCGATACGGCTTGGCACGCTGGCGGACTCTACCTACCGCGCGGCGCTGCTCACCCGTTTTGAGGTGTTGCCCGTCGCCTCGCAGCAGTGGCTGAAAGAGAACCCCATTGCCTCGCCCGAAGCGCTGGCACAAGCAGAATGGATAATCCATAGCCGTCTGCCTTCGCCTCTGCGCTGGCAGCTCACCGGCCCGCAGCGGCAGACGCTGGATTTTGCCATCACCCGGCCCGCTGTGCTGTCGGCAGACAGCGCCTCGGCATTGCTGGCGTTCGCCCGGGAAGGCGGCGGCGTGGCGTTGCTGCCCGACTGGCTGGCGCGACCGTCGCTGGAAGCCGGCGATCTGTGCCATCTGCTACCGGACTACCGCTTTCCGGCGCAGGGCGTTTACGCGGTCTACCCGGACACCGGGCACGTGTCGGAAAAGGTACGCGCGTTTATCGACTTCCTGCGCGGGCGGCTTGCGTAAACGGACGACAGATAAACACCATCGCCAGCGCGCTGCACAGCGGCACGGCGGCAAGCCACAGCCAGGGCAGCGCCGCCTGCGGCGAAGGGGTCAACGCATGGTCAAGCTGGCCGCCCAGCGCAAAGTTGCCCACCAGCACGGCAAGGCCGCCCATGGAAGCCAGCGCGCCGTAATGCGCGCCAAGGTTCTGGTCGCTTGCGAAGCGGGGAATTAAGTCCATGCCCACCGGCACAATCAGCATCTGCCCGAGCGTCAGCAGCGTCACCATGCAGATGGCGGGCAGCAACCGCTGCCAGCCTGCGGGCGGCGTGGCGGCGGCGAACAGCGCCACGCTTGCAAAGGCGGCGGCCAGCAGCACAAAGCCCAGCGGCAGGATGCGCGCCGCGCCGTAGCGTCGGGCGAGGCGCGCCAGCGGCAGTTGCAGCGCGATAATCAGCAGCGAGGCGAGCACGAAAAGCGGCCCGAGGTCGGTCTCGCTGCTGCCGGAGCGGCGCAGTTCCACCGGCAGCGCCAGGTAGAGCTGGTTGTAGCTGAAAAGATAAGCGCTGTAAGCGACGATAAACGCCACGAAACGGCGGTTGCGGAAGGTCTGCCACCAGGGGGCGATGTGCAGCGCCGCCTGCTTGCGCGGCGTACGCGGCAGGGTGAAGAAAAGCGCCAGCAGCGCCATCACGAATACGCCCGCTCCCGCCAGCGCCACCCGCTGGAAGCCGAACCCCGCCAGCAGCGAACCGAGCACCGGGCCAAGCACCGCGCCAAGCTCGCCGCAGACCGCGAACAGGGCGAACCATTCGGCGCGGCTGCGCTTGCCCACCGCTTCGCTTTGCGTGCCCGCTTTCGCCAGCAGCGCTTCAATCGACGGGGAGAAGAGCGCGCCGCCGATGCCGGTTAAGCAGGCGCCCAGCACTATCGGCCAGAGCGTGGCGCCGAACGCCAGCAGCAGGTAGCCAGAAATGCGCACCAGGCAGCCGCAGAGGATAACGCCGCGCGCGCCGAAGCGGTCCGCCAGCGCGCCGCCCAGTAAAAACATCCCCTGTTGGGAGAAGGTGCGTAAGCCAATCACCAGCCCGATGGCCCAGCCGGAAAGGCGCAGATCGTCGCGCAGAAAAATCGCCAGAAAAGGCACCACGGCGTAAAAGCCGATGTTAAAAACCAGCTGACTGCCTAACAACAAGGGCGGCCAGAGGCGTGAAGGGGGGCGATAAAAAAAGGCAGGCATGCTCCATCCATCTGCGTTGTCCATTAGCGGCGCAAAAGCGTAACAGGAATCGGCGCGTTGCGCCGCATTGGGTTAGCGCAATCGTTATGCTGAAAATAATTGGAAATGAAACTATTTAGTCGCCCTTAAGCGGCGCGGCGCCTTGATTGACAGGGCCCGGAGGCCCCGGTATAACCGCTCATTCGCTACGAATGAGTTTCATTTACATCCTCGCAGTGAGCGGCCCTGGCTGCAAAAAAGCGCCGCTACGAGCGCGAAGGCCAGGCGGTCAAGGCTTGCTCCGGCACGGGCGCAGGCGTAAGAGATAGATAAAAAAGAAAGGTTAATGATGAGAAGGGTAAAAACGCTGTTGCTGGCGGCAGGGCTTCTGATGGCGGGCAGCGGCGCTGCGCTTGCGACAGTCTATCCGCTGACGCTTGAGAACTGCGGCGAGAAAGTCACCTTTACACAGCCCCCGGCGCGCATGGTCGCCCTCGGGCAGAACACCGCCGAGATAATGCTGCTGCTGGGGCTTGAGGACAAAATGGTCGCCAGCGCCTTCTGGCCGACGAAAGTGCTGCCAGCGCTTGCGAAGCAGAACGAAAAGGTTAAGGTGCTGACGGTGGAGATCCCGACGCTTGAATCCATTCTCGCGCAGTCGCCCGATTTTGTCGCCGCGCAGCTCCCGCTGCTGCTGGGGCCGGACAGCAAAGTGGCGAAGCGCGAAGATTTCGCGGCGGTGGGAATAAACAGCTACCTCTCGCCCGGCGTCTGCGTCACGAAAAAGAACACCGGCGATATCTACGGCAGCCGCAGCAAGCTGTGGAATATGGCCTTGCTCTACCAGGAGATAGAAGAGCTGGCGACCATTTTCAACGTCGAAGCGCGGGGCAAGGCGCTGATAGCCGATTTCAAAGCCCGTGAAAGTAAGCTTCGCGAGAAATTCGGCCACGCCGGCAAAGAGACCACTTACCTGTTCTGGTTCTCCAGCGCTTCGCCCTCCTCAGGCGCCTACGTGGGTGGTAAAAACAGCGCCTCGGGCTTTATCGCGAGCCTGCTTGGCGGCAAGAACGCCATACAGTCAGACAGCGAATGGCCGACGGTAAGCTGGGAGAGCATTATCGCCGCCAATCCGGATGTGATTGTGGTCTCGAACCTCGACCGTAACCGCTGGGCGCTTGATAACGCGCAGGAGAAAATTACGTTCCTGAAGAGCGACCCGGCGGTCAGCCAGCTTGAGGCGGTGAAAAAAGGGCGCATCGTGGTGATGGACGGCCAGGCGATGAACCCCACCATCCGCACCCTGTACGGCGCGGAGCAGGTGGGCGGGCAGCTTGAGAAACTGGGGCTGAAATAATGACGATGACGGCGGTTTCGCATCAGGCGCGGAAAACGGCGCAGCGGCTGGGGTTGTTTCTCGCCTCGGCGGCGCTGCTCGGGCTGGTTATCGCCTTTGGCGTCGGGGTGGGCGAGCTTTCCATTCCGCTTAAGAGCACCCTCCTGGCCATCACTAACCGGCTGGGGCTTACCGCTATCCCGCTGAACCGCATACATGAAACCGTTATCTGGGATTTCCGCTTAAGCCGCGCGCTGGTGGCGGCCTGCAGCGGCGCCGGGCTCGCCATCTGCGGCGCGGTGCTGCAAAGCCTGCTGAAAAACGCGCTGGCGGAGCCGTATGTGCTGGGGGTTTCCGCAGGCGCGTCCACCGGCGCGGTGTCAGTGGTGGTGCTGGGCGTGGGATCCGGCGCGGTGTCGCTCTCGGCGGGCGCTTTCACCGGCGCGTTTCTCGCCTTCCTGTTTGTGGCCGTGCTGACCAACGGCGCGCGGGGCGGCAATGAGCGAACCATTCTGGCTGGCGTTGCCGCGTCGCAGCTTTTCAACGCCATTACCGCTTACACCATCAGCACCTCCGCCAGCGCGCAGCAGGCGCGCGACGTAATGTTCTGGCTGCTGGGCAGCTTCAGCGGCGTGCGCTGGCCGGAGTTTCAGCTGGTGCTGGTCGTGGTCCTGCTGGGGCTTGCGGTCTGCCTTTACTACGCCAAAGCGCTCGATGCGTTTATTTTTGGCGATGACGCCGCGGCGTCGCTCGGCATACCGGTGGGCTATGTGCGCCTGATGCTCTTCGCCGTGACCGCGCTGATGACCGCGACCATCGTTAGCATGGCGGGGTCGATAGGCTTTGTCGGGCTGGTGGTGCCGCACGTGATGCGCTACTTCTTCGGCCCGCTGCACCGCACGCTGCTGGTGGCGTGCGCCATGATGGGCGCCATTTTCATGGTGCTGGCGGATATTGTTTCACGCACCGCTATCGCGCCGCAGAGCCTGCCCGTCGGGGTGGTTACCGCGCTGGTCGGCGTGCCGTTTTTCGCCGTGATTTTATACCGCTCAAGGACCGCAGCATGAGTATTCGCGCAGAAAATATCTCCTGGCGCGCCGGGAAAAAACGTATCGTCAACAACGTCTCGCTTGAGGTGAAAAACGGGCAGACGCTGGGCTTGCTGGGGCCGAACGGTTCGGGAAAATCGTCGCTGTTGCGCATCCTCGCCGGGCTGCGCCGCCCCTGCGCAGGAAGGGTGCTGCTTGATGAGCGCGATATCGCCGGCATGGCGAAGAAAAGCGTGGCGCGGCGGGTCGCCTTTGTTGAACAGCACACCATGACGGAGGCGAATATTCGCGTGCGCGACGTGGTAAAGCTTGGACGCATACCGCACCACTCGCCGCTCTCTTCCTGGACGCAGGAGGACGAGGCGATTATCAGCGCCGCGCTTGAGCGGGTAGAGATGCGCGATCGCAGCGAGCAGGGCTGGCAGAGCCTGTCGGGCGGCGAGCGCCAGCGGGTGCATATCGCCCGGGCGCTCGCGCAGTCGCCTTCAGAGATCCTGCTGGACGAGCCGACCAACCATCTTGATATTCACCACCAGATGCAACTGATGCGGCTGATAAGCGCGCTGCCGGTCACCAGCATCGTGGCGCTGCACGATCTCAACCATGCCGCCATGTTCTGCGACGCGCTTATCGTTATGTTGAAAGGGGAGGTCGTCGCGAGCGGCACGCCCGACGAGGTGCTGACCGAAGCGATGCTGCGGGAGGTGTTTCATGTCGAGACCCGCATTGAAGTTTCGCCCTACCACGGCAAAAAGCATATTCACTTTCTTTAAGCCGCGGGCGTCCGACCGGTTGCGGACGCCTTTTCACGACGCGGGTGTTTAAAACGGCCGGACGATCGCCAGCACGATAATGACGATGACCGCAGCGATAAGCAGCGCAGGCGTCTGGCTAAGCCAGGTAAAGCGCGAACGCTCGCCGCTGTTAAGACGGCGCAGCGCCCCGGTAAGCAGGCCGTGCAGCGCCGAGAGCGCCACCACCACGACAATCTTCAGCACCAGCCACGCGTGGGGAAACTGGCCGTACATCACCAGCATCGCCACGCCCGCCACCCACAGCACAATCATCGACGGCGTAGTAACCTGCCTGCTCCAGCGGCGCACTCCTTCCAGCAGCGCGCCGTGGCCTTGCAGATTGCGCGCCGCTACCGTATAAGCGAAAGCCATCAGCAGCAGGCCGAAGACCCAGAGCATGCCGGCGATAATATGCAGGGCGTTCAGCCACGCGTGTAGGTTCATAATCACTCCTTAAAATGATGACAGTTGCTTCACAAGGGACAGTTAAAAGCGGTGCGAGGGGCGGTATGGCTTGACGACAGCGTTCGCCCATTCATTCTGTTTATAGTTTTAACACAGCGCGCGGCCTGACAGTGCGCTTCATTACACAAGGAGAGATCGTTGCTGATAAGAAAAACGACGCCGGAGGATGCGCCGCTGCTGCCTGCGGTGGAAAGCGCGGCGGATGAGGCGTTTCTGACGCTGCCGGAGCTCGCCTGGGTTGCCCGGGACGGCGGCTGGTCTGAGGACGAGCACAGAAAGCGGATTAACGACGGCTATTCGATTGTGGCCGTGGATGAGCAAAACAGCCCCGTGGGTTTTCTCATCGCAGAGCGGCGGGGAAGCGAACGCCATATTCAGGGGCTGGCGGTGGCGCGCGCCATACAGGGCCGCGGAGTGGGGCGGGCGCTGTTAAACCGGGCCATCGCCGATGCGCAAAAAGAGGGGGTGACGGCGATGACGCTGACGACCTTCAGAAACGTCCCCTGGAACCAGCCTTTCTATGAGCGGGCCGGGTTTCGCGTGCTGGAGGAAAGCGAGCTTGATGCGCGCCTGAAAGCGGTGCTGCTGGCGGAAGCGGCGCATGGCTTCGCGTATGACACGCGCTGCGCGATGCGGCTCAGCCTCGCTTAGCGCCAGCCATAAAAAAGCCGGCTGCCCTTTGCGTAGGGGAACCGGCAACAGGCTTTGCTCCGCGTGCCGCCTGACGGCGCGCGGGTGGGACAGAAAGCCAGCGCTGTTAAAACAGCGAAAATGATGAAGATCCGACGGGGAGCTTTCCCCGGGTTGTTACAGCGACTGCAGGAAGGCCAGCAGGTCTTCGTTCAGCCGATCCTGATGCGTCACGGCAAAGCCGTGCGGCGCGTTGTCATAGACAGTAAGCTGCGCGCCGCGGATCATCTCCGCCGCCACTTTGCCGGTGCTTTCAAACGGCACGACCTGGTCATTGCTGCCGTGGATAACCAGCGTCGGCACGTCGACCTTCGCGATATCCTGGCGGAAATCGGTCTCCCCGAAAGCGCTAACGCAGTCGAGGGTGCCCTTGAGCGAGGCCAACAGCGCAATGTTCAGCGTCTGGGTCAACACGCCCTGAGAGACCGTCTGCCCGGCGTTAAGGCCGTAGAACGGCGTGGAGAAGTCGCTGATGAACTGGGCGCGGTCTTTACGCAGCCCGTCGCGAATGCCTGCAAACACGCTTTGATCCACGCCCTGCGGGTAGTCGGCGGCTTTGCCGAAAATCGGCGTCACCGCGCCCAGCAGCACCAGCGCGTTGACGCGGGCGCTGCCGTAGCGGCCAATGTAGCGCGTCACGTCGCCGCCGCCCATGGAGAAGCCCACCAGCGTCACGTCGTTCAGGTCGAGGTGGTTAATCAGATCGTTGATGTCAGAGGCGAACGTATCGTAGTTATACCCTTCCCACGGCTGGTCGGAGCGGCCAAAGCCGCGGCGGTCAAAGGCGATAACGCGGTAGCCTCGCTCGGCCAGGAAATTCAGCTGGCTGTCCCACATATCCGCATCCAGCGGCCAGCCGTGGCTGAAGAGTACCGGTTTGCCTGAACCCCAGTCTTTGTAATAGATCTGAGTGCCATCCTGCGTCTTAATCGTGCTCATAACAAATCCTCAATGTGAGTAAAAGGCTTAAGGGAGTGACGTTGATGTAATGGGCGCTATCAGATAGCGAACTGCCGGCGGTTCCCCGCCCCGGTGATACGCCTGCACCTTGCCGATGAGCAGCAGGTCGTTCACCGTATGACGCTCCTGCTGGCGCAGATGCTCTATCCACGCGCCGAGCACGAACGTCTCCATAAACATGCCGGGGCGCTGAATATCTTCATACACAGACCAGCTCAGCGCGCCGCCGCGCTGGCGTACGCGGCGCATCTCCTGGATGGCGACCACGAAGTCATACACGTCGTCCTCATCAATTTGATACTCATAAATAACCATCACCGGACCACGGTCGAGCGACACGTCCAGCTCGCGGGCGTGGTTATCCACGTCGCGCAGGTCGAGGTTCAGGTCCGGGTTCTCATTGAGCCGCCAGCGCAGCGTCGTCGCGCTCGCCAGCACCATGCCCACCGTCGCCACGCAGAGCGAAAACGGAATGCTGAAGTGCGAAGCCAGTTGTCCCCAGATGGCGCTGCCTACCGTCATCGAACCAAAAAAGACGGTGAGATAAACCGCCAGCGCGCGCGCTTTCACCCATTTCGCCGCGCTGCGCTGCGCGCCCATGTTGAGCGTGGAGAGCACCGCAATCCAGGCGAAGCCGGTCAGGAACATAAACCCGTTCAGCAGCCAGAAATGGCGCACGAAGGCGAGCGCCAGCGTGCTTGCCGCGAACAGCAGGCTGGTCGCCACCATCAGCCGGTCCGGGTCGAGATGGCGGCGAAGGCGCGGCAGCACCACCGCGCCGCAAATGGCGCCCAGCCCGATAAACGCCAGCAGAACGCCGTAACCGCCCGGGCCGAGGCCCAACTCGCGGCGCGCCACCAGCGGGAGCATCGCCCAGCTGGCGCTGCCGAAGAGAAAAAACGCCACGGTGCGCACCAGCACGTTGCGCAGCACAGGGGCGGCGTGAACGTAACGCAGCCCGGCGCGCACGGCGGGGAAGAAGTGCTCCGGCGGCAGCCGCTGAATGTTCGGCTCCGTTTTCCAGCGGTACAGCACCCACGCCACGCCCAGCACGGAGAGCGCATTCAGCGCGAACACCACCCACGGTCCGGCAAGAGAGAGGATAAACCCGCCCAGCGCCGGGCCGATGGCGCGGCTGATGTTAATGCCAAGCGAGTTCAGGGCCACGGCGGGCGCCAGTTCGTTTTTCTCCACCAGGTCCGGCACGATGGCCTGGAACGGCGGCGAGCTCATGGCGGCCCCGGCGCTGAGCAGGAAGGCGGCCACCAGCAGCACGCCCGGCGTGACGTAGCCGGTAAACGACAGCAGCGTCAGCCCGGCGGCGGCGATAAACACCCAGAGCTGCGAAAAGAGCAAATACTTGCGCCGGTCGACGATATCCGCCATTACCCCGGAGGGGAGGGCGAACAGAAACATCGGCAGGCTGCTCGCCGCCTGGACCAGCGCCACGGAGAGCGGGTCGGCGCTGAGCGTCAGCATCGTCCAGTTCACCCCCACGTCGTTCATCCAGGAGCCGATGTTGGAGACCACCGTGGCAATCCACAGCATGCGAAAGACGCGGTTGCGCAGCGGCTGCCAGGAGGAGGCAGGCGCCGGGTGCGGTGCGGCGGCTTGCGCCGTCGCCGCGTGGATATCATTTACCTGCGCCATACCGCAGCTCCCGTGTCTGGGTGAAGCCTGGCCGCCAGCGGCCCGGGCCGGTTAACGCCAGCGTGGTGAAGATAATCAGCAGCAGCCAGCCGAACTGCCCTTCAGCGATGCTCCAGTCGGGGTGCACCACCAGCATCGCCACCAGCAGCACGCCGATGACAGGCAGACAGGCGAGCCGCGCGCCGACGCCGAGAATGATAAAGAGCGGGCAGATGACCTCCGCGAAAATCGCGGGCAGCAGGCTCGCCCACGGCCCCAGGCCGAACGGATCTTCAATGCGGGTTAGCTCTTCGCCAAAGTGCATCACCTTCGGCAGACCGTGCACGTAAAGCAGGAGCAGGCTGCCGGTGAGGCGCAGGAAGAACAGCCCCGCATCAACGCGGGGCGGCACAGCCGATGAACTTTTCATAGGCGTCAGAAGGCAAAGCAGCTGCAGCCGAGCGCGCCCCAGAAGGCGTTATCGTCTGAAACCGGAACGGAGGAGCGGCGCGCCACGTCATGCTGGTGGCTGTGTACGCCGCACGGGCCGCTGCAATGGTGCGCGGCGGGCGTCAGCCCCACGCGGCGTTGCTGCACCGGCGCGCTGCGGTAATGGCCCGGCACGTTGACCACCGGCGACCACTCCGGCAGCACCGGCAGGGAAGGGGGCGCCTCCGCGCTGAAAGGGCCAGCGGCGTAAACCACATCGCCGCCCACCACCGTCAGCACCGATTCGATGCCCTTGATCTCCTCTTCCGGCACGCGGAAATAGTCTTTGCTCAGCACGGCGAGATCCGCGAGCTGGCCGGTTTTAATCTGCCCCTTTTTGCCCTGCTCGCTGGAGAACCAGGCGCTGCCCTGGGTCCAGAGCATCAGCGCGGTGTCGCGGTCGAGGCGCGCGTTGACGTCATACATCTGCATGCCGCCGACGGTGCGCCCGGAAACCAGCCAGTAGAGCGCGGTCCACGGGTTGTAGCTGGCGACGCGGGTGGCGTCGGTGCCAAGGCCCACCGGCACGCCGGTTTCCAGCATTTTCGCCACCGGCGGCGTGTGGCGCACCGCCTCCATGCCGTAACGCTCGGCGAAGTACTCGCCCTGAAACGCCATGCGGTGCTGCACGGCGATGCCGCCGCCCAGCGCTTTAATGCGGTCGATGTTGGCCTGGGTTACCGTTTCGGCATGGTCGAAGAACCAGTGCAGGCCGTTGAACGGAATGTCGCGGTTCACTCTTTCGAAGACATCCAGCATGCGGCTTATCGATTCGTTATAGGTGGCGTGCAGGCGGAACGGCCAGCGGTGCTCGACCAGATGGCGCACCACGCGCTCCAGCTCCTCCTCCATGCCCGGCGCAAGGTCAGGGCGCGGCTCGAGAAAATCTTCAAAGTCGGCGGCGGAGAAGACCAGCATCTCCCCCGCGCCGTTGTGGCGGAAGAAGTCGCTGCCCTGGCCCGGCGTCAGCATGTCGGTCCATTTTTCGAAATCTTCCAGTTCGTGGCCGGGGCGCTGGGTGAAGAGGTTATAAGCGATGCGCACGGTCATCTGTTTGTTGGCGTGCAGTTCGCTGATGACCTCGTAGTCATCCGGGTAGTTCTGGAAACCGCCGCCCGCGTCGATGGCGCTGGTCAGCCCCAGTCGGTTCAGCTCGCGCATAAACTGGCGGGTGGAGTTGACCTGCTGCTCCAGCGGCAGCTTCGGCCCTTTAGCCAGTGTTGCGTAGAGGATCATGGCGTTCGGACGGGCTATCAGCATGCCGGTGGGGTTGCCGTTGCTGTCGCGCTGGATCTCGCCGCCCGGCGGGTTGGGCGTCTCTTTGGTATAGCCCACCACCTTCAGCGCCGCGCGGTTAAGCAGGGCGCGGTCGTAGAGGTGAAGAATAAATACCGGCGTGTCGGGCGCCGCGTCGTTAATTTCATCCAGCGTCGGCATGCGGCGCTCGGCGAACTGAAACTCCGACCAGCCGCCCACCACCCGCACCCACTGCGGCGAAGGCGTGCGCAGCGCCTGCGCTTTCAGCATCCGCAGCGCGTCGGCAAGCGAAGGCACCCCTTCCCAGCGCAGCTCCAGGTTGTAGTTCAGCCCGCCACGAATCAGGTGCAGGTGCGAGTCGTTGAGGCCGGGAATGGCAGTGCTGCCTTTGAGGTCGATAATTTTCGTGCCTTCGGCCTGGTGCTGCATCACATCCGCTTCGCTGCCGACTTCCAGAAACTTGCCGTCGCGGATGGCGACCGCCTCGGCGAGCGGGTTCTCCCTGTCCACGGTGTGAAACTTGCCGTTGAGTAAAATCAGCTCTGCTTTACCGAGCGAAACCATAAGTCCTCCTGTCTGAGACGTCCAAAAGGCGGCGCGCCGCCGGACGGTAAGATGGTGTGCCCTGGCGCAGCAGAGCATCGAAGCTGGCGGGATTATGTTCAGCAGGAGAAAACGGCGTCTAGTTATACGAAGGTATAGGTATACGAACGTATAGTTATACACAGAGATAATAGTTCTGCCGGAAAAGGACTTTTACTATCCGTCCCGACAGCGACGTTCGGGCCGGACCGGCGAAAGCGTTACGCCAGATGAGCGATACCCCGGTCACTGTCAGTTTCCTTCCGCTTTCTCTTTCGCGGTTTACTTGCTACTTAACGACTATGGGTATTCTCATGACCAACACAAAGCTTGAAGTACTGACTCCTCAGAATTGCCAGATGATTTTCATCGACCAGCAGCCGCAGATGGCCTTTGGCGTGCAGTCTATCGACCGTCAGGTGCTGAAAAACAACGTCGTTGGCCTGGCGAAAGCGGCTAAAGTCTTCAACATTCCCACCACCATCACCACCGTGGAAACCGAAAGCTTCTCCGGCAACACCTTCCCGGAACTGCTGGATGTCTTCCCGGAACACGACATTCTTGAGCGCACCTCCATGAACTCCTGGGACGACCAGAAAGTGCGCGACGCGCTGGCGAAAAACGGCCAGAAAAAAGTGGTGGTGTCCGGCCTGTGGACTGAGGTGTGCAACAACACCTTCGCCCTGTGCGCCATGCTGGAAGGCGGCTATGAGATTTACATGGTGGCGGACGCGTCTGGCGGCACCTCCAAAGAGGCGCACGACTACGCCATGCAGCGCATGATCCAGGCGGGCGTTATTCCGGTCACCTGGCAGCAGGTGCTGCTGGAGTGGCAGCGCGACTGGGCGCATAAAGAGACGTACAACGCGGTGATGGACATCGTGAAAGAGCACTCCGGCGCCTACGGCATGGGCGTGGATTACGCCTACACCATGGTGCACAAAGCGCCAGCCCGCGCCAAAGGCTCGCACCATACCCTGGCGCCGGTTCCGGCCAACAAATAAGACGAAAGGGCTGGCCGCGCGCCAGCCTTTCCCTTTTTACGGAGAACCCCATGAGCACAGGGCTTATCTCTCTTGGCGCGGGCGTGCTGATCGGCCTCGTCTATGCGTTGTTAAAAGTTCGCTCCCCCGCACCCCCCGCCATCGCGCTGGTGGGGTTGCTGGGGATGCTGGTTGGCGAGCAGGTCACCTCCGCGCTCGTCTCGCATAACGAGCCGCGCGCCTCGCAGGCCGCGCCTTCTCAGACGGCGAACCCCGCGTCGGGCTATACACGGACAGGCTGACTATGTTGAAATCCTATCTTGTTTCCCTGGTGACCGGTCTTCTGGCGGGTGTCATCTACGGCGCAATGCAGGTTCATTCGCCCGCCCCCCCGGTCATCGCGCTGTTGGGGCTGTTCGGCATGTTGGTGGGTGAACAGCTTATTCCGGTAGGCCGACGGCTGCTTAACCGTCAACCGGTTACACTGGCATGGTTTCGTCATGAATGCGTGCCCAAAATCAGCGGCACTCCGCCTGCGCAAGACAAAAAAGCACCCTGAAGGAGCGCCGCTCACCGTCGCGTGAGCCCAGACCGAGGACCACAGCATGACGCTGTCAGCACGCATTGTCATTGTTGACGATGAACGCTCCGTTCGCAGCGGACTTAGCAATCTTCTGCTGTCGGAGGGTTATGATACTTGCGCCTTCGAGTCCGCGGAGGCGTTTCTCCATGACGAGGCGGCGCTGGCTGAGGCTTCCCTGCTCATTCTCGATGTTAAACTGCGCGGCATGAGCGGCCTTGAGCTTTACCAAAACCTCATCCTGCAACCGGCCCCGCCGCCGGTGATATTTATCTCCGGCCACGGCGATGAAAATATGCAGCGCTACGCCCTCGGCTGCGGCGCCGTCGCGTTTTTACACAAACCCATCAATATTGATACGCTGCTGGAATATATTCGCCGGGAACTCGCTGCGTGAGGATTGCTATGAGTGAAAAACTGTCCGCCGCCGCAAGCGTGATGGAGGGTGAGGTTTTCACCCTCACTGACGATACCCTGTTCACGCCGCTGGCGCAGGAAGGCGGCATCGCCTGGACGCTGTGCCAGCCGCTGCACGCCGCGGACAGCTTTATTCTCGCAAGCGCCGCCGCGGCCAGCGAAGAGGCGGTTTACCAGACGACCCAGCTGCTGAAAAATGAATTCGCGCTGCGCATGCAGCTTTCCGGGGCGTGGGCGGTGAAGCCCATCAGCTCCACCAGCCATCACGGACGCTATGCGCTGGTTTACGCGCCGTTTCCTTTTCGCACGCTGGCGCAGTCGACTCACTTAAAAATGGGCGGCATCGCCGACTTTCTCTCGCTCGCCATTCGTCTGTGCGCGCCGCTGCGCCAGATGCATGCGCAGGGGCTTATTCACAGCGATATCAAGCCCGGCAATTTTTTCCTCGACCCGGGCGGCAGCTACCGGCTGGCGGGTTTCGGGCTTGCCAGCGGGGCGGCGGATATCGCCACGCAAACGCGCCTGATTGTGTCGGGCGGCACGCTCGCCTATATGTCGCCGGAGCACACCGCCCGCACCCGGGACGCGGTGGACAGCCGAAGCGATCTCTACAGCCTTGGCATCGTGCTCTACGAACTGCTGACCGGCGCGCTGCCCTTTGACCTCAGCGAAGGCGGGCAGGCGGAGTGGGCGCATCACCATATCGCCTCCGCGCCCCGGCCGTTGCAGGAGGTGCGTCCCGCCGTGCCGGCGATGCTCTGCGCCATTATCTTACGCCTGCTTGAGAAGTCGCCGGACAGGCGCTACCAGACGGTGGAAGGGCTGATTGCCGATCTGCGCCGCTGCCAGGCGCACCTTGCAGAAAACGGCGAGATTACGACCTTCACCCCGGGCTTGCAGGATGGCGTGCCCGCGCGGCTGCGGCCCGATAACCTGTTTCTGGCGCACCCGCAGGATAACGAACTGACGGCGGCGTTTGAGCGGGTCGCCGCCAGCGGGACGCTGACGCTCGCCGCGGTCAGCGGGCCGCTCGGCATCGGCAAATCCTCGCTTATCGCCTCTGCGCTGCGAAAGCTTAGCCACCAGCCCGCGCTGCTTGCGGTCAGCAAAGCGGATCAATACTCCGCGGTGCTGCCTTATTCGGTGATAGCCGGCGCGTTTCGGTCGCTGGCGCTGCACCTGTTAGGGCTTGACGCGCAGGAGGTGGCGCTCTGGAAGCGCCGTCTGGCGCACGCGCTCGGCAGCTACGCCGGGCTTGCGGTGAACCTGGTGCCGGAGCTGGGGCTGCTGCTTGAAAGCAAAACCTTTATGCCCGCCGACGTCCGCGCGGCGGATGCCCGCGCCCGCTGCAATCAGATGGCGGCGCGGCTGGTGGCGGCGCTCTCGAGCCGCGAATGCCCGCTGATTTTAGTGATTGAGGATTTGCAATGGATCGACCCGGCGAGCCTGCATCTGCTGGAGTCGCTGGTGAGCAACAGCGAATCGCTGCCGCTGCTGATCGTGGTTTCGCATTGCGAGCCGGAGGCGTTCCCCACGGGCAACGCCGCGCATTATCTGGAGAAATTACGCGCCGGCGCGCGCCTGCTGGTGGATATCCGCCCCGCGCCGCTTAGCGTAAAGGCGGTATCGCGCTGGCTTGCCGAGCTGTTCCAGGCCCGCGTTTCGGGGCTTGGCGAGCTGGCGGCGCTGATTCATGAAAAGACCGACGGCAATCCGCTCTTCACCCATGAGTTTTTTCAGCGTATCGTCAAAGACAGGCTTATCAGCTACAACAAGCTGCACGGCAAGTGGCACTACGACTTGCCCGCCATCAAGGCGCGCAACTATACGGAAAATGTGGCGAGCCTGGTGTTGCAGCAGCTTGAGGAGATGCCGCTGGCCGCACGCCGTTTGCTGGGCTGCCTCGCCTGCGTCGGCGGAACCGGCAAGCTGGCGCTGCTCAGCCAGATGCAGGGCCTTGCGCCGGAATGCCTCCAGGAGCAGTTGCAGCCCGCCGTCGCCGCGCGCCTGATTCGTTTTTCCGGCGATGAATACGCCTTCACCCACGACCGGGTGCACAAAGCGGCCCAGGCGCTGCTCGAGCCTGACGAAATCGAACGGCTTAATTTCGCCGCCGCCCGCCTTTTTACCGAGGCGCTGAGCCAGAACGAAAGCAACGAACAGCTCTTTCTGGCCGTACACCATATTACCCGCGCGCTACGGCATATCCGCTTTTCGCCGGAGCGCGACCGCTACCGGGCGGCCTGCCAGCTCGCCGCCCGGCGGGCGCGCAGCACGGGCGATTACGCCTCTGCGGTGCGCTATCTGGGTACGGCCAAAAGCCTGCATGACGATGCGTTAGTGAAAGCGCCCGACGAGGCGTTCCTGCTTGGTTTTGAAGAGGCGGAGTGCGAATTCCTGCAGGGCAACCTCTCTGCCGCGCTTACGCTCTGCAATCAGCTGATGGCCACGCGCGGCAGTCCGCAGCAAAAAGCGGTGGCCGCCTGCATGATGGCGGAAATCCATATGCGGCAGTCCGATATGCCGCTGGCGCTTGAAACGGCGCTGGCGTGGCTTGCCGCCTTCGGCGTTCACCTGAACCGTCACCCCGACGACGGCGACTGCGAGGCGGCATGGCGGGAGATAGAGGCGCGGGCGGGTGAAAATCCGTTTAAAACGTTCAGCGAGCTGGCGCGTTGTGGCGACAGCGAAGCCGAGGCGATCATGAGCCTGCTGCTCAGCGCCAGCATGTTCGCGGCCTTCGCCTCGCCACGGCTGCATTTTCTGCTGCTGTGTAAAATCATGCACATGACGCTCGACAGCGGCCTGTGCGGCGCTTCTACTTCCGCGCTCGCCTGGTACGGCGTGCTTATCGGCCGCCGCTATGATGAGTACAACAGCGGCTTTCGCTACGCCCTGCTGGGACGCGACCTGGTGATGGAGCACCACTTCAACCCTTTTAAAAGCAGAACGCTGCTGGCGGTGGATCTGGCGAGCGCCTGGAAACAGCCGCTGAGCTTTGCGGTGGAGAGCGCGAAAACGTGTTTCGCCACGGCGGTGGAGCAGGGCGACCTGACCGTCGCCTGCTTTATCATCCGCCATCAGACCATGAATTTCCTCACGCGCGGCGAGCATCTCGACAGCGTGATGACCACCATCGAACGCGGGCTGACCTTTATCCGCAAGCTGCGCTTCCCGGATGTGGAGATCCTGCTGCAGCTTCAGCGTATCTATGTGACGCAGCTGCGCAGCGGCGCTGCCGACGGCTTTACCGGTACGGATCTTTTTCCGGATTCGCTGCTGAGAAGAGAGGGCGAAAAAGGGCATCAGCCGATGCCGCTGACGCAGTTCTGGTTCTGGCTCTTCCGGGGCATGGCGCACTTTATGGCGGGCGAGCTCAGCGACGCTCGCCGCTGTCTGGCGCGAGCCGAACCCTTCGCCAGCGCGGTGCCGGGCTATATTCACCTGCTCGATTACCACTTCTACAGCGCGCTTTCGCTGACCCTCTCCCTGGCGCCGGGACGCGTGACCGCGGCGGAGCTGGCGAAAATCACGGCGCATTATGAGCAAATCGCCCTGTGGGCGCGCCATAATCCGGCGACTTTTGCCGACAAAGAGGCGCTGATTGCCGCCGAGCTGGCGCGCCTGTTGCAGAAGAACGACGTGGCCGCCGCGCACTATGAGAAAGCCATCCAGCTCTCCGGCGGCGCGGAGTTTCACCACATCAACGGGCTCGCCTGCGAGATGGCCGGGCGTTTTGCCAGGACCTGCGGTTATCACATCGCCTCGGAAGCCTACTTTCGCAGCGCGTTCAGCGCCTGGCGCCGCTGGGGCGCGACGGCGAAACTGCGCCAGCTTGAGCGGCGCTATCCGCATCTCGCCCCCGGCGGGCAGAGCACCCCTTACGACACCATCGCCTTCGCCCAGAACGAGGTGATACACGATCTCGAAAGCGCGCTGCGGGCTATCCGCGCCATGACCGAAGAGATCAACCTCGACCGGCTGATCCACACGCTGATGACCATGCTGCTGGAGCGCGCCGGGGCGCAGCGCGGGCTGCTGATTCGCATTTCCGATAGCAACATTGCCGAAATCCAGGCCTGCGCGGAAACCTCCTCAGACGGCGTAAAGGTGCGCATTGTTAAAGAGGCGCCTGGCGCCACCGACCTGCCGCTCTCGATTCTTGCCGCGGTGATGCGCACCGGTAAGGAGATCCGCACCAGCAAGCCGGAGATCTTCAGCCCCTTTGGCCAGGACCCGTACCTGGTGACCTCCGGCGCGGCGGTGATGTGCGTGCCGATGTTTAAGCAGGCGCGAATGGTGGGCGTGCTCTATCTGGAAAACCGGGTGATGCCGGAGATGTTTACCGCCGAGCATTCGCGCATCGTCGGCATGCTCGCGGCCCAGGCGGCGGTGTCGCTGGAGACGGCGCGCCTGTACGCCGAGCTGCTGGAAGAGAACATCCAGCGCCGCAGGGTGGAAAAAGAGCTGCGCGCCAGCCAGACCTCGCTGATGCTGGGCGAGCGCATCAGCCACACCGGCACCTGGCGCTGGGATCTTGAGCAGGACCTGATGTTCGTCTCTGACGAATACGCCCGCATTCTCGGGCTGCCGGGGCGCCAGCGCACGCTCTCCATGGCGGATTTCCTGACGCTGGTGCATCCGGAAGATTATCCGCGCATCAGCAAGCTTGTGACCGACAGCGTCAGCAACGGCGTGCCGATGCGGGCGGAGTTTCGCGTTTTTCGCCCCGACGGCGACTGCCGCTACATTCTCGGCGTCGGCAACCCGGTGGGCGATGAAGCGAGCGTGGCGGAATATTTCGGCGTTATCACCGACATCACGGCGCGCCGCCAGTCGGAAGACGCCGTGCGCATGGCGCAGGCGGATCTCGCCCGCGTGTCCCGCGCCACCACCGTCGGCCAGCTTACCGCCTCTATCGCCCATGAGATCAATCAGCCGCTGATGTCCATCGTCGCCAATGCGGGCGCCAGCCTGCGCTGGCTCAGCCGCGAACCGGCGATGCTGGATAACGCGCGCGCAAGCCTTGAGGAGATAATCAGCGAAGGGGAGCGCGCCGGGAACATTATTCGCGGCCTGCAGGCGCTGACGCGCAACCAGACGACAAGCTATTCGCGGGTCAACCTGCACCATATCGTCTACCACATCATGACCCTTTCGCGCAGCGAACTGGAGCGGCGGCAAATTCTGCTGGAGTATGAGCTCAGGGCGACGCAGACGTTTATCTACGGCGACAGCGTGCAGATCCAGCAGGTGCTGCTGAACCTGATTGTGAACGCCATTGACGCGATGGCGGAGATCCACAGCCGGGGGCGCATTCTGACGATCCGCTCTGAGAACCCGCAGCCGGGCAAGATCCAGTTAGATATCGCCGATACGGGCTGCGGGCTGAGCGCGGAGGTGAAAGCGCGGCTTTTTGACTCGTTCTACACCACTAAAGCGCACGGCATGGGGATGGGGCTTAGCATCAGCCACGACATTATTGAAAAGCACAGAGGGAAGCTCACGGCGCACTCGCGCGAGCCTTACGGCAGCGTCTTTACCTTTATTCTGCCGACCGACAGCGACGATGAGTAAAAGGCCCGACGGTCGGGCCTTGTTATTACGGGCGGGACGCCGCCAGCAGATGGCGCAGCTCGCCGTGCGCCATCGCCACCTGGGGCGAGGCCTGCAGGGCATCGAGGTATTTCTGATGAAACTCGCTGCCGTTCTCCGGTCCCAGCGCCAGCAGGGCGCCCACGGTTTTACGCACGGTTTCCAGCGCCGCGGCGTCTACCGGCTCCTCTTTGTTATCCAGCCGCTCGTCAATCTCCACCAGGATTTCCGAAATCTGTCGCAGCCAGGCGAACTGCGGGTGGCTGGTGAGCAGTTGCAAATGTTCAAAGGCGCTGCCCGGGTCGCCAAAGCGCACGGTTTCAAAATCCACCAGCGCTTTATGCAATTTTCGGAGGGTGGAGGAGAGGGCTTTAAGCTGCGCGCGCGGCTCGGCGATGGGGTCGGTGGTCATGAGGTCTCCTGGGAGTATCAACGTTTGCGACCGCCGCAGCGAGGCCGCGGCAAATGGATTAACGGCTTTGTGTTTTCGCGATATTAAGACGCTCCGCCGCGCGGACCAGATCCGTCAGCGAGCGAACCTGCATCTTCTCCATCACGCGTTTTTTATGCACTTTCGCGGTAATTTCGCTCACACCGAGCGCGGTGGCGATTTGCTTATTGAGCAAGCCGCCGATAGCAAGCTGGAAGACTTCCTGCTCACGCGGCGTCAGGGAGGCGTAATGCGCTTTTAGCGTCTGTAATTCCCGCGTTTCGCCCATTCTGGTTTCGGAAAGTTTCAGCGCGTCCGCCACCGCTTTTAACAGCAGATTCGGCACGGCGGGTTTGGTCATAAACTCATACGCGCCCGCTTTCATCGCTTTGACAGTAAGCGGGATGGTGCCGTAGCCGGTAAGAAAGATCGTCGGGATCAAATAGCCGAGCCTTGCGAGCGCTTCGGTAACGGAAAACCCGTCGGCTTCCGGCATGTTCATATCCAGGATCAGGCAGGCGGGGTCGGGGCTGAAACCGTGCGCCAGAAAAGCGTCGGCAGAGGGGAAATCGGCCACCCGATACGCTTCCGCTGATAGCAGGCGGACCAGCGATTGCCTTACCGAAGTATCATCGTCTACAACGTAAACAATAGGATCCATAAGTCTTTCCTGGCATCAGGATGTATGCAGGGTTGGGCGTCGGCCAGCCGTTTGTCAACCGGGCATTCCTTCCTTAGATTACAGCCACATACATCCAGTTTTTACCAATACATAACCGGATATTAACACAATAATTCTCATTATCATCTTTAAAATAAGGTGAAAGCGTAAAGTTAACTAATCAATTGCGAAAAAAGTGGTAAGGCGGATAAGCGCAGACCGGTTATGAATAAACACCCGCCTGTTAAACCGGCAGTTAACTCACCGCATCAATAAAACACGCTGTTTTTCAGCCCTCGCACCTTGCGGAACGCGCCAATAACCGCATCAATACAAATGATAATCAATATCATTTTTGTTTACACAAATTATTTTTTTCTGCACACTGTCGCCGCTTTCCCATCAGAAAGGCCTAAGCCTGTCGCAAACCCGTTGAATAAAAAGGGTGAATTCTGGTGGATTTTCGCTCATTACATGGAATGGATAACACGTTATGTCCCGCAGTTTACTCATCACGGCGGCCCTGTGCGCCGCCACGGCTTCGCCTTACCTCTTCGGCGCTGAACAAGACGAGATGGTGGTTACCGCAACGGGTTTTGCGCAGAAGATCCAGAATGCGCCCGCTTCTATCTCCGTTATTTCCAAACAACAGATTGAAGATAAAGCCTATCGCGACGTCACCGACGCGCTGCGGGACGTGCCGGGCGTGGTAGTCACCGGCGGGGCGAGCAGCAGCGACATTAGCATCCGCGGCATGTCCTCCCAGTACACGCTGTTCCTGGTGGACGGCAAGCGCATCAGCACCCGCAGCACCCGCCCGAACAGCGATAATTCGGGCATTGAGCAGGGCTGGCTGCCGCCGCTGGAGTCTATCGAGCGCATTGAGGTGATTCGCGGCCCGATGTCGTCGCTCTACGGCTCCGACGCCATGGGCGGCGTCATTAACGTCATCACCAAAAAGGTGTCGAACACCAAAAGCTGGACAGGCTCGGTGCACGGCGACGCCACTTTCCAGGAGAACCGCGATTCCGGCGATCTCTACCAGACCAACGCTTACGCCTCCGGGCCGATTATCGACGGGCTGTTGGGCGTGAAGGTGAGCGGGCTCTTCTCGCGTCGTCAGGAGGACCAGATTGTCAACGGCTATAACGAGCAGCGGATGCGCAACGGCGCCGTTACGCTGAACGTTACGCCGGATGACAAAAACGATTTTGACCTTGATATCGCCCGCGAACTGCAGGACCGCAACAGCACGCCGGGCATGTCGACAGCGGCTGAAGTGTGCCGCGGCGCGACCTGCACGCCGAATGAGAAAAGCGAAACCCGCTACGAGCACACCACGTACGCGCTGACGCACCACGGCTACTACGACGATTTCAACTCCACCAGCTACATTCAGCAGGAGACGTCGAACAACCCGGAACGTGAAATGAAGGCCTGGAACACCACATTCAACACCCAGAACCAGATCTTCCTTGGCGACCATACGCTGACGGTAGGCGGGCAATATCGCTATGAAAAGCTGCGCGACAACGGCAACCAGCTGGAAGCGGCGCAGGGCCTGAATAAACTCACCCGCTGGAGCTGGGCGCTCTTCTCGGAAGATGAGTGGGCGATGACCGACAGCTTCACGCTGACGGCGGGCCTGCGCATGGATAAAGACGAGAACTACGGCACCAACTGGACGCCGCGCGGCTACGGCGTCTGGCACCTCAATGACCAGTGGACCCTGAAAGGGGGCGTTTCCGCAGGCTATAAAGCCCCGGAGCTGCGCCAGTCTTCCGCAAGCTGGGGACAGGTCACCGGCGGCGGCCGTCTTGACGGCATTATCGTCGGCAACCCGGATCTCAAGCCGGAAAAGAGCCTGAGCGAAGAGATTGCGCTGCTGTGGGATAACGGCGATAACCTGAACGCGGGCGTCACGCTCTTCAACACGGACTTTAAAGACAAAATCACCGAAGTGCGCCGTTGCAACAGCAGCGCCGACCCGGCCTGTCAGATTGGCAACCACCGCTACGATTTCGTCAGCGACCGCGTCAACGTGGATAAAGCCAACATGCGCGGCGTAGAGTCCACCTTCGGCTGGGAGATGGTGAAAGACCTCAACCTGACGGCGAACTACACCTTTACCGAGTCGGAGCAAAAAAGCGGGCAGTTCTCCGGCAAGCCGCTGAACAAGATGCCGAAGCATATGTTCAACGCCACGCTCGACTGGCAGGCAACGCCGGATGTCGGCTTCTGGAGCCGCCTCAACTTGCGCGGCAAAAGCTCGGAATACTTAAGCCGCACCGCGATGGCGCAGGGCACGCCTTCTTACACGCAGGTTGATGTGGGGCTGCGTTATCACGCCGCGAAAGATCTGCTGCTCACCGCCGGGGTCTATAACGTTTTCGATAAACAGATTGATTACGCCACCTACGACACCATTCTGGATGGCCGCCGCTATACCCTGGGCTTAACCTATAACTTCTGAGCCTCATCACGCACGCGGCAAAGCCCGAACCCGTTTCGGGCTTTTTTATGCGCGCCGCAGCCGCCGGTTTGCAACTGCTAAACTTATTGCATGCTAATCCGGAGGAATCATGAAATTAGGCTTCGCTTGTAAATTTTTAAACGCTGAACAGAAACAACTTTTTCCTTTCAAAGCGACGACCCGCACGCGATTCCTGAGCCTGGATAACGAAACCGGGGCCACGCTGCTTTATGAACTCGCCCGCGCCAACCTCACCAATCTGCGGCTTATCTTTCAGGAGCTTGCCCTTGCGCCTGCCGACCTGCGCATGATGCGCATCGGCAGCGATTTGCTGCCGCTGTATACGGTGCCGGAGGCGACGCGGCTGTATAACGAATTTTTGCCCGATCTCTATCCGTTGTTTGCCGACTGCGGCGATTTCGCCCGGGCGAACGACATCCGGCTCTCTTTTCATCCCGGCCAGTATTCCGTGTTAGCCTCCGATAACCCGGACGTGGTGGAAAGGGCGATAGAGGATGTGGAGTATCACGCCCTCTGCGCGCGGCTGATGGGCTACGGCAAAACCTTTCAGGATTTTAAAATCAATATTCACATGAACGGCAAAGCCGGATTCGCCGGGTTTACGCGCGCGTTCAACAAACTGAGCCCGGAAGCGAGGCGGATGCTGACGGTGGAAAACGACGAAATTTCCTGCTCGCTGGATGATGTTTTGCAGGCGCAGGCGCTCTGCCCGGTAGTGGTGGATATTCACCACCACTGGGTAAAAGAGAATGCCTTTATCAGGCCTGACGACCCGCGTATCGCGCAGGTTATCGACTCCTGGCGCGGCGTGCGGCCCGTGCTGCACTACTCCATTTCGCAGGAGGGGCTTATCCCGGCGCAGGGCTTTCCTGAACAAGCCGCGCTCGGCGTGCCGAAAACCAAACTGCGCGCCCACTCCGATTACTACTTCAACCCCACGCTGAATGACTGGGCGCTTTCGTTTACCGATTTCGACATCATGTGCGAAGTCAAAATGAAAAACCTCGCCCGCGACAGGCTTTATGCTTACGCGAAAAGCCAATAGCGAACCTGACTGCTTACTCCGGCGCGCCGCTCAGGTTTTTGCCAGTGCAAGGCGCGCTTTGGCGCTGACGGCGGGCGCCTGCTGCTCCCGGATCTGCTCAAGCGGCGCCGGGCGGCCAATGTAATATCCCTGCAGGATGTCGCACTCATATTTTTTCAGCAGCTCTTGCTGCTGCGAGTTTTCGACCCCTTCCGCCGTTACGTTAAGGGAATAGGCTTTACCCAGCCCAATCATGTTTTTGACGATAAGACGGGCGCTTTCGGAGTCGGCCATCGGAATGACAAAAGAGCGGTCCAGCTTAATGCCGTCGAACGGGAAGGTTCGCAGGTAGCTCAACGACGCGTAGCCGGTGCCAAAATCATCAATCAGAAAACGCACGCCCATCGCCTTGAGCTGGCGCATCATCTCCAGCGCGATATCCGGCGCTTTCAGGGTGGCGTTTTCCGTTACTTCTATTTCAAAGCGCGAGGGCGGGAAGCCGCTCTTTTCCAGCACGCTATGGACCCGCTCAACCAGCCCCGGCGTCTGGAACTCGCTTGCCGAGATATTCACCGACAGCGCCAGCTCCGGTAAGGTTTGCTGCATCGCCCGGCACGCTTGCAGCATCACCCAGTCGCTTAGTTCGATAATCAGCCCCGTCTCTTCCGCCAGCGGAATAAACTGATCCGGCGTCAGCAGGCCGAGGCGAGGGTGCTGCCAACGCACCAGCGCTTCCACGGCGTAAACCCGGGCGGATTTAATGTCGTAGCGCGGTTGATAAACCAGCCGCAGCTGGTCTGCGCGTATCGCCTCGCGCAGCGCCTGTTCCATTTCACGCCGCTGCACAATCTGCTCGCTCATATCGGGCTGGTAAAACACCCACAGGTTATGTCCGCTGGTCTTGGCTTGATACAGCGCGATATCGGCAAAGCGCAGCAGGTCGTTGGCGTCGGTGGCGTCCTGCGGCGCCAGCGCGATGCCCATGCTCGCGCCGATAAAAATCTCGTGGCCGTTAATCTGGTAGGGGCAGGTGATTGCCGCAAGCAGCTGCTGGCAAAGCGTTTCCACCGCCGCCCGGCTGCGAATATCCGGCACGATCAGGATAAACTCATCGCCGCCGTGCCGGGCCACCAGACCGTTATCGCCCAGACAGCGGCGCAGGCGGCTGGACATTTCATGCAGCACGTCATCGCCCGCCGCGTGGCCGAAGAGATCGTTAACCGGTTTAAATTTATCCAGATCCAGCATGATCATGGCGAGCGGCCGCTCTGTTGTGGGTTTGGCCCGCAGTTTGCCTTCGAGAAACGCTTTCATCTGCACGCGGTTCGGCAAACCGGTGAGCTCATCGTGATGGGAAAGGTAGTCGACCCGCTGCTGCGCTTCTATCTCAAGCGTAACGTCCGTCGCGGTGCCGCGAAAACCGCGCTGGCCATTCATCATGGTGACGTTTTTCAGCGTCAGGTTGCAGTAACGCTGGCGCTGCTGGCCTGAAAGATAGCGGCAGTGGGTCAGCGTCAGGTGGCTTGCGGACTGGGGCGCTTTCAGCCACTTCTCCAGCGCGAAACTGTCGTTTTGCAAAAAATCCGTCAGCGGCTGGCCCAGCCAGTCGCTGACGCGACGCCCCGTAATGGCGGGAAAACGCTCTGAAATCCAGGTGAAGCGCAACTGCTCGTCCGTCTCCCAGATCCAGTCGGTGGCGGCCTCGGCGACATCGCGAAAACGGTTTTCGCTGGCCGCCAGCGCGAGGCGGCTTTGCTCCAGCAAAAAGGTATTTTCATCGTTGCGCTGCGCTTTCAACAGCGTATTGCGCATCAGCATAAAGGCGAACACCAGCGTGGCGAACATCAGGAACACCAGCAGCGGCAGCACCCAGGTCAGCAGCGCGCCGCCGGGGTTGTCGCTGCGCCAGACGAGCTGGATATAGCCCCCATAAACCGGCAGCGCCAGGCTCGCTTGCGGATAGTTCGCCGCAGGCGCGGCGGGGGTTTTCACCTGCGTATCGCGGATGCCATATTCAAGCCCCATGCTTTGCAGCTTGCTAAAGGTGAGGCGATCGACAAAAACCAGCATTGACGCGGCGCCGGGGATGGGCGTCACGTTAATATCGCTGCCGGGCGTAATCCAGGCGGCGGCCAGCAAAATAAGCTCGCCCTGGGCGAGCATGAGCCGGGAAACCGGTTTGCCTTGCGAGCGCGCCAGCGCCTGGCGCAGTTCAGGCGTCGGGTTCTTTCCCAGCCAGTCCGCCAGCGGCCGGGACTGGCGCTTGCCATTAAGAATGCTGTAGCGCGTCTCGTCTTTCCCGTCGATCACGAAAACGCCTTCATACCCAAAGTTGCTGTAAAGCGAGGCGCCGAGGTTCTGCTTATCCCAGGCCCACGCGGGGTTAACCCGCCGGTGCAGGTTCTCGTAAGCTTCGCCCCATTCGGCGTTGTCCTGAAGATGGGAACGAATGCTCTCCTGACGGCTGAACAGCGCCTTGCGCAGCAGCAACCGGCTGTGATCGTCGGCGTGCTCATTCAGGTCGTTGGCAATATTCAGCAGCGCGAAAATCGCCACCAGAAAAACAACTCCCAGCAGCGATACCATAACCGCCAGCGTTTTTTTAATAATTTCCCTGATGCGGCCCGTAAACGGCTCAGCATGCTTAACAGAAATGATGCTCACCTGATGCAAACCTCTTTTTATTTATTATTCGGGCGTGAGACATGCTCCGCCTTAGAGCGTTATCGGCACAGGCGAGGAAGAATTTGATAACGCACTGCAATTTTTGATGAGCATCACTTAAGTAACGAAATAAAAAGCAAAATGACAGCCACAAATGCCATACCAGGCGGCAGCTTTTTCATTTGCCGCCGCGCGCCAGCGCATCCGCGCCCTTCCCGGCAGAGCCTTGCTTTTCCTCTTATACTCGTTATAGCCCTACGGCGATTAAGGAGATCTTCCCTATAAAGCGTCACGATGACGATAACTATCAATGTGAGGCCCTATGTTGACGGAAACGCAAAAACAATTAGTGAAAGATACCGTGCCGGTGCTTAAAGAGAATGGCGTGGCGTTAACGGATTATTTTTATAAACGCATGTTGCGAAAGAACCCTGAGTTAAAAGAGGTGTTTAATATGGGGCACCAGCGCAGCGGGGCGCAGGCGAAAGCACTGGCGGGCGCCGTGCTGGCCTATGCGGAGAATATTGATAACCCTGGCGTGCTGGCGCCGGTCATTGAGCTTATCTGCCATAAGCATGTGAGCCTGAATATCAACGCGCCGGATTACGACATCGTTGGCGAAAACCTGCTGCACTCGATAAGCGAAGTGCTCACCATCCCCATGGATCATGAGCTGATTGGCGCCTGGGGCGCGGCGTACCAGGACCTGGCGGATATCTTTATCGCCACCGAGAAGAAAATCTACGAAGCGCACCAGAACACCGAGGGAAGCTGGCTCGGCTGGCGTAATTTCGTGGTGGATAAAAAGGTCAAGGAGAGCGCGGAGATAACCTCGTTTTACCTGGTGGCGAAAGACGGTAAAGCGCTGCCTGACTATAAGCCGGGGCAATATGTCACCCTGCGCATTTACGTTCCGGCGCTGGGCATGAAGCAGCCGCGGCAGTACAGCCTCTCCAGCAGCCCCGGCGATAACTACCTGCGTATCTCCGTCAAGCGTGAAGAGGCCCGCGCGCCGGGGCAGGACCCGGGCTACGTCTCCTCCACGCTGCATAAATCCATTAACGAAGGCGACACGGTGGAGCTGAGCGCGCCCACCGGCAACTTCTACCTGCTGAACCCCGATAAAGACAACGTGCTGATAAGCGCAGGGGTCGGCCTGACGCCGATGATCTCTATGGTCAACCATCTGCTGGCGGAAACCGCCGACCCGCACAGCCACCCGGGGCAAAACGGCGGCGAGGCGGCGGCGGAGCGAAATAAAAAGCAGATCTATTTCCTGCATGCCGCCCGCGGTTCCGACGTACACGCTTTGCGCAAGGAGATTAAGGCGCTCGCGAAAGAGAACCGCAATCTGCATGTGTTTATCGCGTATGAAGAGGTGAAAGAGCATGAGGTGCAGGGCGCGGATTACCATCTGCACGGGCGGCTCGATCTCACCGCGGTGCCGCCGTCGTATCTGCCGAAAACGGCGGACTATTATCTCTGCGGCCCTCTCCCTTTTATGCAGGAACAGCACCGCGCATTGATTAACGCCGGGATCCCACAGGCGCAAATCCACAGCGAGGCGTTCGGCACCGGCGGCGTCGCTTTCTGACAGACAATACAGGCCGGGGCTTGCCCGGCCTGTTCATTGCCCGATAAACCTTACTCTTTCACCGTTTCGCGATAGCGGTTTTTCCCCACCACCTTTCCCTTCGCGTCGTAAATGGTAAAGCTCACCAGAAGCTCGCCCGCCGCCTGCGGCGTGATGTTCAGCGTCTCAATCTTGTTCAGGCTGTCGGCGGCCAGCGTCCGGCGCGTCTGCGACGCCAGCAGGGTGCGGTTATTGTGCGTCACGGTCCACTTTAACGTGCACGCCCGGCAATCGGCGAAGGTGTCATTAATGGCCCACAGCCCAACGCTGCCGGGCTGGCCTTTTTGCCAGACGGCGGTCACCGGTTCGATGGAGGGCAGCAGCGGCTGATAGGCGCGCTGCAGGGCGTAATAGCCCGCCTTGGGCTTACGCAGGTAATCCACCACGCCCCAGTTTATCGAAGGCCAGGTCTCCACAAACATAAACTGGAACAGCGCGGTGACCGGCTGGTAACGCTGGCGTCGGTAGCTCTCTGCCGCCAGCGCCACCAGTTGCGCCTGGTACTGCTGGGTATTATGGATGAACGTTTCCAGGTTCTCGCCGCGCGGGATGTGGGCGAACTTAAAGGTCTGGAACGGCTGGAAGTTATGGTATTTCCAGCGCGTCCAGCCCGGGTCGTCCGCCGCCGTGGTGGCGGGCCAGCGCAGCTGCGGCGGAATAATGGTTTTCAGCGTCGCCAGGTCCGGCAACGCCTGCGCGCCGAATTCGGTGATGATGCCGGTTTTGGCGGGCGCCAGCATGTCGCGCATGGTGCCGAAATACCACCCCTGCCAGTAGTGCTCCTCGACTGCGGAGAAACGGTGGACGATGCGCGATGTGTCCTCCGCCAGCGCGTCCGCCACGCGCTCCGTCAACATCCGGTTGAGATCGTTATGCCAGTCCGGGAAGCGTTTTTCCATCCACGGCGAGTTCCATGGCGGCTCGTTGTGGCCGCCCCAGGCGATAATGGCCGGGGAGTTGCCAAACTGCGTCACCATCTCGCGGGTCTGGCGCGCGGCGTTGTCGGCAAACGCCTCGCTGTTGTTATACCCCCACTGGAGCGGCACATCCTGCCAGATCATCAGCCCCATCTCATCCGCCACCTGATAAAGCGGCCGTCCCGCCACGTGGCCATGTACGCGAATGGCGTTGGCGTTCATCGCCAGCACCAGCTGAAAATCGCGGCGATATGTTTTCGCCGTCATCTCGCTAAGCCAGGGCGAGCCGATGTAGTTGGAGCCTTTGATGAAAATACGTTTGTCGTTAATCCGCCAGCCCTGGTTATCGGGCATTTCCTGCGCTTTACGCAGCCCGGTACGGGTTTTCGCCACGTCCATCACCCCCTGCGCGTCGTGCAGGCTCGCCCGAATCTGGTAGAGATGCGGCTTGCCGTAGCCTGCGGGCCACCAGAGCTTCGCGCCGTCCATTGGCAGCGTGATTGTCAGGCGCTGCGCCGTATTGCCGGTGGCGTTGAGCGTCACGGGCTGCTCAAGACGAAAACTGTCGCCGGCAAAGTTAGCGGGGGAGGCCGTCAGGCGCAGCGTGGCGTGGCGGTTTTCGCGGGCGCGGTAAACTATCTCCGCCCGCAGGCGGGGTTTCTCCAGGCCCGCCTGCCAGTCGGGGCGTACGATGACCTCGTCAATCGCCGCGCCGCGGCTCAGGTGCAGCCGCACCGGCGCCCAGATGCCGCCGGAGTTGGCGTCCTGGCCCTGCGGCGACCAGGCGCCGCCGGGGCGCGTGTCATGCTGGTTCAGCACGCCCTTGACCATGTTTTTATGCAGCGGCCAGATAGTTTTTGGGTCCTCAAACGGGCTATCTACTTTCACCGCCAGCCGGTTATGGCGGCGCAACGCGTCGGTGGCATCCAGCGAGAAGCGCTGAAAATAGCCTTCGTGGCGGCCGAGCGGCTGTCCGTTAAGCGTCACATCGGCAAAGTAATCCACGCCGTCGAAGGTGAGCGTCGCCAGCGTATCGTCGCTAAGTTTCGGCAGGGTAAAGGCGTGGCGATACCAGAGCGCTCCCTGATGATCGCGTCCCGCGCTGTACCAGTTGGCGGGCACGCGCAGAGGAGACCAGCTGTCGTCGCGGGCTCGCACGCCGTCAAAGGCCGGGTCGTTGGCGTCATGGGCGCGCCAGTCGCCGGCAAGAGACCAGGTGACCGGCAGCGCGGTCGCCTGAGCGAAAGCGGTAACACAACACCACAGCGCAAGCGCGTAACGTCTCATCGCTTCTCCTCTCTTCGTTGCAGCCAGGCGACGACGCGGGTTTGCTCCTGGCGCAAAGCCTGTAACAGCTGGTTAAGGTGTGTCTCGCTCAGGGTTTTCGCGCCGGTTTCCAGCTGGCGCAGCAGCTCGCCCAGCCGGTTAAAATCAAGGGTGATGGCTTCGCCGCGCAGCTTATGGGCGGCGCGGCGCAGCGCTTCCCGATCCTGACCGGCGATAGCCAGTTCTATTTCCGCCACCAGCAAGGCTATTTCGCTACGAAAAATCGCCATCAGCTCGGTGACCAGTTGCGGGTCGCCGCCGCACTGTTCAAGCAGCGCGGCTTCCTCCGGCAGCCCTTCGTCCGCAGGCGTCGTTTGCGCGTTCGGCGCGCACGCAGGCGCCGCGGTCGCCGTCACGCGGTTAAGCTCAGCGGTCAGCGCTTCCCGCGTTATGGGTTTGGCGATATAGCCATCGAAGCCCATCGCCAGACAGCGCTCTTTATCGCCCTGCATGGCGTGGGCGGTCATGGCGATGACCGGCTGGCGCGCGCCCGCGGGCTCTTTTTCGCGCAGCAGCGCGATGGCGGTTTCGCCGTCCATGTGGGGCATTTGCAAATCCATCAGCACCACATCCCAGCGCGCTTCCTGCCACAGCCGCAGCGCCGCCGCGCCGTCGCCCACCGTCTCGCAATGGTGCCCCAGTTGCTCCAGCAGCCGGTTCGCCAGCCGCTGGTTCACCAGATTGTCTTCCGCCAGCAGAATGCGCAGCGGGCGCTGTGGCGTCTCACCTGGCGCGGGCTGGGGCGAAGCGGCGGGCAACGCGGCGGGCGCGGCGGGACGCAGCAGCGCACTGAGCGCCTGATGCAGTTCGCTCTGATCCACCGGCTTGTGGAGGTAATGGGCGATGCCGATGCGCTTAAGCGTGTTCATGTCGAAATGACGGTTCATGGAGCTCAGCATGATGATGCGGCTCTGTCGCGCCTGCGGCAGCACGGAGAGCTCCAGCGCCAGCGAAACGCCGTCCATGTCGGGCATTTGCGCATCCAGCAAAATCACCGGGAAAGGGGGCTGCTGCGACACCTGAACCAGCGCCTCCCGGGGGTTATCCACGCACTGGGGCGCGAGGCCCATGGCTGTCAGCATCGCGTTCAGCAGCCGCAGGTTGGTGGCGTTATCGTCCACCACCAGTACGCGCTCACCGCTGAAACGCTGCTCTTTGCGGTTGTCGCTGACGGAAAGGGCGCTTTCCAGCGCCAGCGAGAACGAAAATTCGCTGCCAAGGCCCGGCGCGCTGGTCACCTCAAGCAGGCCGCCCATCATGCCGACAAGCCGCGCGGAGATGGTCAGCCCAAGCCCGGTGCCGCCATAGCGCCGGGTGGTGGAGCTGTCCGCCTGGCTGAAGGCTTCAAATATCAGCTGCTGCTTCTCAGCGGGAATGCCGATGCCGCTGTCACGCACGCGAAAACGCCAGCGGCCCGCCCGTTTATCCGGCTCTATCGCCAGCAGCACTTCGCCCTGATGCGTAAACTTCAGCGCGTTGCTTAAGAGATTGGTGAGGATCTGGCGCAGCCGCACGCTGTCGAACCGCAGCACGTCCGGCACCTGCGGGGCGATATCCACCAGCAGTTCCACTCCTTTTTCACTGGCGGCGGGCATCTGCGGGCGGATGAGCGTCTGAATAAAGGGGCGAATAGCCAGCGCCTCCTCCTCCAGCTCAATTTTCCCCGCCTCGATTTTTGAGAAATCCAGGATGTCGTTGATGATGTGCAAAAGCGACTGCGCCGAACTCATGACAAGGGTCAAATAGTCGCGCTGCTCGGCGTTGAGGTCTGTTTCCAGGCACAGCTGCGTCATCCCCAGAATGCCGTTCATCGGCGTGCGAATTTCGTGACTCATATTGGCGAGAAAGGCGCTCTTCGCCTCGTTTGCCTGGCGGGCGGCTTTCGCGGCGTCAATGGCGATAAGCTCCGCCTCTTTACGCCGGGTTATATCCTGCAGCGTGCCGATAACGCGCTCCATTTCGCCGTCCATCGTGAGCGTGATCACCTGGCCGGAGAGCAGCATCCAGCGCCAGTGCCCCTGCGCATGCCGCACCCGGATCTCACACTCAAACACCGGCTGGTGGTGTTTGCGCGCCTTCTGCATCGCTTCACGCAGCACGGGACGGTCCTCTTCATGTACCAGCCCCAGCAGGAAGCGGGCGCTGTAATGCCACTCGCCGCGCGGCTGGCCTGTGAGCATCAGCAGCGCGTCGTTAACTTGCAAAATATCGGGCGTGACCTGCCAGTCCCAGATGCCGATATGAATGGATTCCGCCGCCAGCAGAAAATCGTCATGCAGCAACTGGCGGGAGTTCTGGGCCATGTCGAGCCGCGTAATGTCGGTGTGCAGGCTGACGATGCCGCCATCCGGCAACCGCTGGTGTTGCACAAAGACGCGGCGCTCGCTCGTCTGGCGCACTTCGCAATGGTTATCCTGGCGACAGTTGGCGACGATGGAGGCCGCCAGCGCCTGGCGACGTCCCGGCTCGGTATCGTAGGCGGCGTCAATAAAGCGGACCGCCAGTTCTGAGAGCGTGGCCCCTTTTTGCAAATGCGGCGCGATAGTCGGGTAAAAGCGCGTGATGTTTTCATTCCACGCCGCCAGCCGTTCTTCGGCGTCATAAATCATCACCGCCGCTGGCAGGGCGTTGAGATCGAACAGCGACGGGGTGTTCATGGCCGCGCTCCCGCCTGGTAGTGCAGCTCCGCCTGGCGGCGCAGATACTCAAGCCCTGGCGCAATCGACATCGCCCAGGCGGTCAGCACCTCTTCGTCGCACAGCGGGTCGCGTTCACGCACGGTATTGAGCATCGCCTGGCGCCACAGCGCGAAGAAGCCCGGCGGTAGGCCAATCCCGCCGCTGCCCTGGTCGCGGGCCAGGCTTTCGAGAAAGTCTGGCACGAACAGCGAGCCGTCCACCGCCAGCATGGCGAAAAAGCTTTTATGGATAAGGCGGCGCAGGTCATCAGCGTTCACCGCCTGGAAATGGCGCTCCGTTTCCGGCGACATATGGATGAATTTCTCGTAAAAGGCGTTGAAAAAGGGCGTTTTGTCATCCTGCGGAAAGACCCGGCTCAGGCTTGCGTCAAACAGGTCGCGGTAGAATTTCATTTTCTGGCCTCCGTACGGCGCTCGCCCGGCAGGCAGAGGCCCGGCGAAGTAAACGTGTCCTGCGCCCGCAGGCTGAAGTAGCTGTCGCTTTCGATAAGCCCGCTGCGCAGCAAAGGGCCGCCGTGCGCCTTATAGAAGAGCGCTTCCAGCACCGTGGCGTTGGTGGAGAGCGTCACCATGCGGTTGTAATCGCCGGTCGCTTCCACCCGGCCTTCGTACCAGCCGCGCTTGTCGTCGAACATCCGCTGCGTGACGCGCATCAGGGCGTCGGTATAAGGGGTTTCCCAGAGCGCCCACAGCGCGAACACCGCTTTGGTGGTGACCTGCGCCCGGCGCGGGTAATACTTGCCGTCGTCGCCAAGCGTATTCCAGGCAAAGCCGTTGCCCCAGACGGTGTCGGCAACGTGCCAGGGCGCTTCGCCGACAAAATAGTCGGCGCGGGCGGTCAGCACCTTTTCTTTTTCCCAGCGGGTTTGCTGGGTGAGATAGACCCGGTTCGCCCGCTCGCGCAGCGACTGACTGATTTCGTCGTTGATGCCGGGCGGCTGCCAGCCGAACTCCAGGCCCGGCAGCATGTAAGGCAGGGTGGAGATAAGCGAAGGCTGCCAGGTGGTGCGCGGGTCGCGGGCGTCTACCGCCAGCGCGCGCTGGTAAATGATGACGTTCTGCGAAGGTGGGTTCAGCGCTTTTTGCGGGTCGAATCCCCAGAGGCGAAACGCGCTGGCGGCATACTCGCTTTCGCCAAGACGCAGCTCTTCGCGAAGCGTCGGCGCGCCTTCCACCAGCATCGATGACCACAGCTCCCCGTGCTTATCGACAACCGGGCAGAAATTCCAGCGCAGTACGATGCGCTCAAGGTACTCCTGATACTGCGGCGCCCAGTCGGCGGTAAGGCGCAGCGCCAGCAGCAGGCGGGCCATATCGCGGGCCGACCAGCCGCTTTTCACCGGCTTGCCGGCGAAATCGACCAGGGTGGCGGACTGGGTGGAGTACATTCGCCCCGGCGTGCGGCTGTCTGAGAGCATCAGGCGGTTGAGCGTGCCGAGCAGGCGCGTCAGACGGTCGTCAAACTCCGCCTCTTTCACCAGCCCCAGCTCACGGGCGGCGAGCAGCGCAATCAGCGTATCGCCCATCTGCCAGAGGGTAACGCGCGGCTGCTGGTCGCTGCCGTTCACCAGCCCCGTCTGCGGCTGGGTGTTATTGACGAAGTAGCGCCAGGCAACCGCGGCCCACTCGCGCTCCTGCGGCGTCAGGGCGCTGATGCGCGCCGTGGTGTGCCAGCCTCCTTTGGTGAGCCAGCGCCAGCCCGCGCCGTCTCTTGCGGCGAACGCAAAAGCGAGCAGGGCTATCAGGAGCGCCAGCAGCAGCAGGCGGCTTACTGTTTTAAGCATGAGGCGGTCACCGGAGGCAATTTGACAGGCGCGTCGTCCTTACAGGAGGCGCACTGGCACGCCTGGCAGGAGGGGGCTGCGCGCAGCGCGGTGCCGGTCTGCTCGCACCAGTTCTTCACGCCCGGCGTCGGGTCGATAAAGGGACGGTTGCGGCGGGTGTTGTTCTCCTCAAACAGGTTGACCAGCTTTTTCTCCCACAGCGACGGGGCGAAATCTTTGTTTTTGGGCTGGTTGGTGTTAAAGCGCAGCAGCTTGCCCTCTTTTTTGAACAGCAGCGCCTCCATCATGATGCCGTTGTTGTTGGCGGTGAACTCCTTGATTGGGCCGTCGCCGTTTTCATACAGCCCTTCGTAGTAGCCAAGCCCTTGCTGGCTGGCGTTTTCAATGGTGGTCAGCAGGCGATCGGTGTAGGGCGAGTCCCACAGCGCCCACATGCCCAGCGCCGCTTTCAGCGACACCGCCGCCGAATTGGGCACGTACTGGCCTTTATCGGTAATGGTGTTCCAGTTAAAGCCGTCGCTGAAAACCGTGTCGTAGACAAAGTAGGGCGATTTATCGAGCTGGTGCTCGGAACGGGCGGTTAAAATCCCGGTAATGGCGTAACGGTTCTCCTGCGCCTGATAAACGCGATCGGCGAAGTTTTTCATCCAGGGGTGGGTAAAGTTACGCGGGCTGTCGTCGCGGTCGGTGGGGTTATCAAACCCAAGCTCCAGCCCGTGCAGCAGATAAGATTCGGTAACGACATAGTTATGCTGATAGGTCTGGCGCGGGTCGCGCGAGTCATAGGGCACCATCACGCAATAGATTTCCGCCAGATCGTAAGGCTCCGGGCGGTTAGCCTGGCAGGTGTTGAAGCCCCAGAGCTGGTAGCCCGCCGAGGCGTACTCTTCATACCCCAGCCGTCCCTCCTGCACATATTTCGGTTTGCCGTTTTCAACTACCGCGCCGTAGAGCGTGCCGCAGGGGTCGACGACGTGGGAGAAGTCCCAGCCGAGCACGATGTTATCCACGCTGTTGCCATATTCCGGGTAGCGCTCTTTGATGATTTTCAGCCACAAGAGCATGCGGCCGATATCCAGCGCCGAAAAGCCGATATCGCCGGGCTTGTTCAGGTAGTTCACCTTTTGCCCGTTGATGGTGTTGTAGGCTTTGTTCGGCAGCTCGTTGTTATAGAGCTGGATGGTGTTGAGCGTGGCGAGAATTTTCAGCATGCGACGGTCGAACTCCGCTTTATCAATAATGCCGAGCTCGCGAGCTGCGGTCATGGCGGCAAGATACGAGGCGCTGTCCCACATGGTGGTGGACGGGTATTTGTTTACCGCGTTCACAAGCCCGGTAGTCGGCTGATAGTTGGCGACGAAATATTGCCAGGCGTTTTTCGCCATCGTCATCTCCTGGGCGGTGAGCTCGCCGCTGCGCACCGGATAGCCGGAGGCGGGCAGCTCCGTTGCGGCCTGGGCGCTGCTTAACAACAGACCGAGCGCCGCATAGCCGACCCACCGGCGAAACAGGGACAAACAGTTCAGCTTCATGGCGTAGCTCCTGCAAGAGAAGAGGGGCGGGGCGGGGTGTCGTTCAGGCAGGCCAGGCACAGCAATTGGCCATGCGCGATGAAGGAGAGGCTCTCCAGCACCACCGCGTTCGTATCCGCATCAATGACGTTATTTGTGCTGTTATTCAGGTTCAGCCCGCGCTGCCAGCCTTTGCCCGGCACCTGCAGCGCCTGCACCTGCTGGCGCAGCGCCTCGCTCCAGTCGTTGCGAAACAGCGCATACCAGGCGAAGGCGGAGCGGGTTGAGGTGATGGCGCGCTGCTCCGGCGGCATGTCGCTTAGCAGCGGCTCGTTAACCGGTGGCTGATTGGGCCGATCGCGGGTGTAATCGGGCGCCGGTTCGGCATAGTCGGTGCTGATGGGCGGCTTACGCACCCGCAGGCTGTGGCGGCGCTGCTGAATCTGCATAATGCGCCAGGCGATTTCGCCGCTCTGCGCGTCAAAGCCGCGCTCAAGGCCGGTGAGCAGATAAGGCAGGCTCACCAGCGATGGCTGACGCCCCCACGGCGTGCGCAGCCCCTCGTCCGGCACCATGATGCCGTCGATATCCATCATCTGCTGGCCCTCGGGCGGGTTGGTGACGGCAAGCCCCGCCGCGCTGTCGATAAGCCGCAGCGTATGGCTGGCGTAAAGCCTGTAGCCGAAGCTGTTGCGCGGTTCGTCCGTCGCCAGCGTCCAGTGGCGCACCGGCAGGGAGTCGCGGGTGGTTGCGCTGGTGGTGATGAGCGCGCCGGTTTGCCACTGGCTGAAGAGATCCCGCACCTCCGCCGCATGGCCCGGATAGCGCCAGAGCAGCGTTTCCAGCGCCATCAGCAGGCGGCCCATGCCGATGGCGGAGCTGTCGGGCTTGCCGAGGATCGTAAGCGTGTCGGCGTGGTAATAGGCGGCGGGCAGGCCCTGCGCGTTCAGCGGCAACTGGCCCAGCGCGAACAGCGCGGCGGTGATGCGTTCGTCAAATTCCGCCTGCGTGATGACATCAAGCTGGCGGGCGGCGAGCGCGGCGAACAGGTAGCTGCCGGTGCTCCAGAGGTTCAGCCAGGGTTCGCCGTCATGGGCGTTGGCGAGGCCATTGGGCTGCGTGTTGTTGACGAAGTATTGCCAGGCGACCCGCGCCCAGACCGCTTCGTTGAAGTTCAGTTCGCGCGGCGCCGGCAGCGGCGGGAAATCTTCGCTCAGCGTCATGCCCGCGCTGCTCTCCACGCGAGTCGGCATCTGCCGCTCCACCCAGACCACAATGGCGAAGCCAAGCAAAAAGCCGAGCAGAATAGTGATATAGCTGCGGGCGCTCAGCAGCGCCTCCCGGGTTTTCATGACGAGGCCTCCTCGTCGGCAGGCGTCCACATCGCCGCGAGAATAAGCGGCAGCATGGCGGCGATATTCACCGCGCCCCAGAAGATGTTAATCACATAGCCCGACGGGTCATCCACCTGGCCGCGCGCCACCTGAACGCCGCCCCAGATAAGCCCGGCGAGCGTCAGCGCCACGATGGCGATTTGCGGCTTCACCAGGTAGAGAAACCGCCCGGTCTGCCGCTCTTTCGGCGTTACGTGGAACTTGATCTGCTCCCCCTTGAGCACGGTGTTCAACGCCCGCAGGTTCATGGAGAAAAAAGCCAGGTACGAGGCGCGCCCATCCCAGGCGGAGATCCCCCATGTGCCGAACATAAACGCCAGTTCGGAAACAATAAAAAAGGGCAGAAAGTGAAGGTAAAACGGCGTCGACCAGGCGGAAACCGGCGGGATCCCGGTAAAGAGGTAGACGATCGGCGAGATCAGAAACACCGTGTTCCAGACGCAGGCGAGATAGGACCAGAAGGTGGTGCCGTACATCAGCGTTTGCGGCAGCGAAAGCTTAAAGCGGCGGCGGCTGAAGATGTTGTCGTGAAACAGAATATCCAGCGAGCCTGCGGCATATTTGAAGCGCTGGATTATCCAGGTCAGCATATCCTGCGGCGAGAGCATCTTCGATTCAATGCGCGGGTGCATGACCGAGCGCCAGCGGCGCGCGTCGTCGCCGTGCAGCACGATGGAGGTATAAATATCTTCCGAAACGTGAAATTTATAGGGCGTCAGCTCGGTGTCAAACGCCACGTGCGGGCGCATGGCCTCCTGCAGCGCTTCGCGCATCGCCGGGTCCTGGATGTCGCGGGTGTGGCGCTCAATCTCCTCTTCCACATTCCACACATAGCTTCTGAGCGCCGCCTGCATCACCGCCTCGCGACGGTGGACAGAGGCCGCGCCGCAGCAGAAGGCGGCGTTCGCCCAGTTGCGGCGGCGCAGGATAACGTCGTAGAACATGCGCGGATCGTTAAAAAACGGGTCGCGTCCGAGCGTGACGGGGCCGACGATTTTCTCCAGCGTCCAGCCCAGCGCGTAGCCCGGTTTGCCCGTCCGACGGGCCAGCCAGCGCGGCAGGCGTTCGCCTTCCGGCAGGTCGAAGAACCACTGCGGCGTCTGCACCCACGCGACATCCGGGTCGCGGAAGTAACCCAGCGTATGGCTGAGCAGGGTAGGAAAAACGCGGGTGTCGGCGTCGCAGATAACCAGAAAGTCGCCATCGGTCTGCTCCAGGCCGTTTCGCAGGTTACCCGCTTTGTAGCCGATGTTGGTTTGCCGGGTGATGTAATTCACCCCCTCTTCGTCGCAGACCGCTTTCATCTCCGGCCTGCGGCCGTCATCCAGCACGTGTATGCGATAATCCAGCGGAAAGGGATAAGCCATTTTCAGCGCGTCGCGAATGGAGAGCCGCACCAGCTCTACATCTTCGGAGTAGGTGGCGATAAAGAGATCAACCTTCACCGGGCGCGGCTCGGTATGGTCCTGCTCCGCGAGGCACTCGTTGATATCGGCGGGCGGCGCGAGCTGCGGCGGGTCCACCTCTTTCCACAGGTTGATAGTAAAAAGCAGCGTGCCAATCCAGGCGAGGGTTTCCGCCAGCGCCAGCGGAATGGCGTACCAGAGGGCGTCCATATTCAAAGAGGACATCCAGCGCCAGCGAATATAGTTAGCGCCAAGAATAAGCCCGGCCACTGCGAGTATTTGCCAGGCGATTTTCACCCAGCGCGGCGTTTGCAATGGTTCAGGCGGCAAGCGTGATTCAAATCGCGAGAAATAAAACCCCATAGCCACCGGTGTCCTGATGTTTTAATAATTCATGGAGAAATAATTTGCCAGAGCAAATGTTCATCCTGTCCGTGTTTAATAAAACTGATGAAAATAAACCTAATAGTGAGTGTAGATGGCTGCCGTTAACTTTCCAGAAACGCTAATCAATTTGAATTTTCAGTTTTGCTTTATTTAATGGTTAGCAGCGCTAAAGGATATATTTTTTTCTTTTTAAAACAGCGTGAATTTTGCCGTTAAAAGCGAACTGAGCTATTAAATTATATCCCGCATCGTTTTTTTGAGGCCTGCTGATCGCCATGTCCATAAGCCAGACTGCACCTTCGCTTGCGAAAGAAAGGCTGATGAAATCAACGCCATGGCGCTATTCCCTGGCGGACAAACGCGATTTGCGCATCGATTTTATGCGCGGCATCGCGCTGGTGATGATGGTGGTGGCGCATACCGAGGTGATGTCGGTATTTAATATATTTACCTGGGAACGTTTTGGTTTAACCACCGGGGCGGAAGGGTTTGTCATTCTTTCAGGCTTTATGTTGGGAATGCTAAACCGCCAGCGTTTGCAGAAAGCGTATTTATTAACGGTATCCTGGGGGCTCTGGCAGCGGGCGTGGAAAATATATCAGGTAAATATCATCATCATACTTTCCATTTATCTGTTAACGCACCTGCCGTTTATTAATACTTTTGAGGTCACCCATTTTACCGACCGCTACTCCGGCGCCGCCTGGGCGCTTTTTCCCACCACGCCGCAAATTAAAGAGACGTGGTTTAACATCGTGCTTTATTTGCAAATCGGCCCACACCAGACGCAAATTCTGGGGCTCTATATTTGCCTGCTGTTGGTCAGCCCGCTCTTTTTATGGCTATTGATTAAGCGTAAAGCGGCCTGGCTGCTCGCCGGGTCGCTGGCGGTCTATTGTCTCTGGCAGCGCTGGCCGGTGCGCGTCACCGTTTCAGAGTTTGAGTTCGCCTTTCCGCTGCTCGCCTGGCAGTTTATCTACGTTATCGGCATGACCTGCGGCTGGTACAAGGCGGAGTTGCTCTCTCTTGCCCGCACGCCGCCGGGCAAAATCACGGTGGGCGTGCTGGTGGTTATCGCCCTGGCGCTCGCATTCGTGGCGCAAAACCATACCAACCCGTTTATGCCGCCCGCTTTGCTGATGCACGTTATTTCGCCTGCGGATTTCAACGCGTTTTACCACACCTGGGCTGCGAAAAACGGCCTTGGCCCGGTGCGGGTGCTGAACGACATCAGCCTGATGGTGGCGGTCTACCTGCTGCTCACTTATTGCTGGACGCCCCTCTGGCGCGCTGCCGGCTGGTTCTTTATCCCGCTGGGGCAGCATTCGCTTTACACCTTTATTTTGCATGTGTACGTGGTACTGGCGGTAAGCCAGGTGGTCACTTTTGATTTATGGCGCGAAGCCTGGTTCACCAACACGCTGGTGCATGCTGTGGCGCTGGGCGTGCTGTGGTTAATGGCGAAATATGACGTCGGCGCGCGCTGGATACCCAACTGAGGGAAAAGAGGATGCGGGAAAAGGTCTTGCTGGCAGGCGTTTTGCTGAGTGCGACGCCCGCCGCGTATGCGGCGCAAACGCAGACAAACCATGACGAAACCCTGCGGGACAGCCAGGGCGAGCCGGTGCAGGCGGGGGTCTTCACCAGCCGCTGGGGACGGCTTTTTTCCGGCAATGATAAGCCGTTTTCCGGCGCGTTAAGCTTCAGTTCGGGCCTGAAAGAGCAGTGGGTCACCATTCCGAACAGCTCACAAAGCGCCGAACAGAAAAAGAAGATCAATCAGACCCTGAACCTGAGCCTGCAATATTCGCCTTACAGCTACTGGTTCGCCAATATCACCACGCGAATGCCGGTCACCGATACCAGCCGCTACACCACGGATTTTCGCTACAGCTTCGGCTATGACGACTGGCACGCCAACACGGTAAGCCTGGTTTACAGCAACTATGGCGATAACCACTTCTGGCCTTCCGGCAACGACAGGCGCACTTACTTTGAGCAGGGCGCAGTCACGCTCGCTTATAAATTTTCGCTGCCGAAGCCGCTGGAAAAGCATCTGCTGATTAACAAAGGCGATTCCCTTATCTGCCAGGCGGGCTACAGCTGGGTGCCTCGCTACTATGACGTTGAAAGCAACGGACTGAAGAAAAATAAAAACGTCTTGCTGGGCGGCTGCGGCTACACCTTTAAGCAGCACTTTTTTATCCGCGCCACCGCCTTCTGGTATCCCGACCGCAGCCAGCAGCAGCCCTGGAACGGCGACTACAGCTACAGCTTCGGCTACGCGGGCTATACGCCCGGCTCGTTCTCCATTCAGTACGCCAATTATGCCGGCACGCGCTTTCCGGGCCATCAGAATGGCAACGCCAGATTCCGCGAAGGCACGGTCAGCCTTATCTGGTATTTACCGCTTTAAGGAGTCGCGATGTCGCAACATGTACTGATTGTGGATGACTCGCTGGTCTACCGCCGCCTGCTGGCGAAAATGCTGGCGCAATGGGGCTATCAGGTCAGCGAGGCGGAAAATGGCGAAGCGGCGCTGAACATCCTTGCGCAGACCGCCGTCAATATGGTCATCAGCGACTGGGAGATGCCGGTGATGGACGGGCTGACGCTCTGTCGCGCCATTCGCGAGCGGCAATTCGGCCACTATGTTTACGTTATTCTGCTCACCGCCCGCGAGAGCGCCGACGATCTGACCGAAGGCTTTGACGCGGGCGCCGACGATTTCCTCAGCAAGCCGGTGAACCAGAGCGAACTGCGGGCGCGGCTGCACGCGGGCATCCGCATTCTTGAGCTTGAAGCGAGCCTCGCCGCGCATAACACGCGGTTAAGCGAAGCGCTGGGGCAGATAGAGCAGGATTTGCAGGCCGCCGCGCGGCTGCAGCAGTCGGTGCTGCCGTCGCATCGGCTGCGCTATCAGGACTATTTCGCCGACTGGCTGTTTTTGCCCTCCGCCTGGGTGTCGGGCGATATCTTTAACCTGTTTCCGCTCGATAACCATCTGGGGTTCTATTTTGTCGACGTGGCGGGGCATGGCGTTGGCGCGGCGATGATGTCGCTCGCGGTGGCGCGGCAATTTTTACACGGGCGCGTGGTGGAGCGTTTTCTGTTTGACGAGCAGGGCGGCGTGACGTCACCTGCGGAAGTGGTGCGCATGCTGAACGAGAGGTTCTGTAGCGAAGAGCCGGACATCGTTAGCTATTTCACCATGATTTACGGCGTCATCGACCTGCGCAGCGGGGTAGGGCGGCTGTGTCAGGCGGGGCATCCCACCCCCTTTATCGTGACCCCGGCCGGCGAAGTGAAAGAGACCGGCGGCGGCGGCGCGCCGGTGGGGCTGCTTTCGCATCTGGCGTGGGAGGATACCGCCTTTACCCTTCATGAGGGCGAGCGGCTATGCCTGTTCAGCGACGGCATTACCGAATGTGAAAACCCGGCGGGCGAGCAGTTTGGCCAGGCCCGGCTGCAAGCGTGGCTGCAGCAGCATGCCGGATTTACGGTAGAGGCGCTGCTGTCGCGCTTTGGCGAGCAGCTGGTCCACTGGCGCAGCGACGCGGGCCGCCACAGCGGAACGATGACCGACGATGTGTCATTGCTGATTATTGAACGCAGAGGAGTTGCCCAATGAATATCGAAATCGAACGCCATCCCGCCGTTAACGTGTTGACGCCAGCGGTAAGACGCCTTGACGCCTCGGTTTCCGCCGCGTTTCGGGAAGGCGTGGCGCGGGAAATCAACGCAGAGCCGAAATCGATGATTATCGACTTTACCCGGGTCGATTTTATCGACAGCAGCTGCCTCGGCACGCTGGTTTCGCTGCTCAAGATGATGAACGGCAAAGGCGAACTGGTGGTCTGCGCGTTGAATCCCGGCATTAAAAATATGTTCGCGCTGACCAGAATGGACCGGATATTCACCATCAGTCCCGACCGCGCCTCGGCGCTGTCCCGTTTTAACCCGTAACGTTATGAACGGTTCTGTGACGTTTCCGGCAGCCCTAAGCTCGCTGCCTGACATCGCGCAGTGGTTAGCGCAACACATGGCGCCTTTACCGGTGGACGACGCGTGGCGCTATGCGCTCGATCTCGCCGTGTGCGAAGCGGCGGCGAACATCATTCGTCACGCGCTGAACGAGCAGAGCGACTGCGCGTTTACCGCGACTTTTGAGCGCCAGCCTGACGAAGTGCGCGTACATTTTACCGATGGCGGCGCGCCGATGCCGGAAGGCGCCATCCAGAAGGCGTGGAACAAAATCGGCAGCGACAGCGAGATGGATCTGGAAAGCGGCCGGGGCGTGATGCTTATTCTGCTGAGCGTGGATGAATTCAACATTGCGCGGCAGGATGGCGAAAACCACACCACGCTGATTAAGCGCACCGATTATTAAAGGGGCCCCGGTTCTGACGGGCGGTGCGCTGGGCGGCAACAGGCCCGCAAGGGCCTTAATGTTGCTGGAAAATGACGCGGCCGAGGCGGGCGATGGCGGCGTTGCTCTGCGAGAGCGAAGCGTCAGTTTGGGTGATATAAATGGCGACCACCAGCGGCGCGCCTTTTTCCGGCCAGACCATGCTGATAATCGAGCGCGAGCCGTAGCCGCCCGCGCCGGTTTTATCGGCGATGGTCCAGCCCTTCGGCAGCGATTTGCGCAGCAGCGCGTCGGCGACTTTATCGTCCATCATCCAGCGGATGAGCTGTTTACGCGACGCTTCGGACAGCGCATCGCCAAGCAGCAGCGTTTGCAGCGTCCGGCTTATCGCTTGCGGGGTGGTGGTGTCGCGCTCGTCGCCGGGGCGGGCTTCGTTCAGCGCTGGCTCAAGGCGGTCAAGGCGCGTTGTCTTGTCGCCGTTGGCGCGTAAAAACGCGTTGACCCCCTGCGGCCCGCCCGCTTTCTGGCTGATGAGGTTGGCGGCGGTGTTGTCGCTGTAGCTGACCGCCGCGCTGCACAATTGCAGCCAGTTCATGAATTGCGGGGCGGTGTGCTTTTCGGTCACCGGCGAGTATTCCACCAGCCGGGATTTATCGAACCGTACCGCCTCGGTGAGGCTGACTTTTTTCTCGTCCGCCTGCTTTAGCAGCGCGCCGCACAGCAGCGCCTTATGGGTGCTGTTCAACGGGAAGCGTTCATCGCCCCGGTAGCTGGCGGTTTTGCCGGTGGCGGTGTCCAGCACCGTCACGCCGAGGCGGGCGTTAAGCGTTTTCTCTTCCTGCTGCGCGGCGGCGGTTAGCTGTGATAAATCGACGGCGTGGCTGAGCGTGGCGCTCCCTAACGCCGCGGCGGCGGCCAGCAGCCGTACTACACCTTTTGTCAGCATTATCAGTCCTTTTAATGAGCGTATTCAGGGGCAGGGCGAGTATAGCCGCCAAAAAGGACTCAGCGCCACCGCGCGGCGTTGCTTAGCTTTCAATCAGCGTGGTAGTGATTTGCGCGCCTGGCATCATCTGCCGCAGCCCTTCGGTGAGCGCGTCGCCAGCCTCATGAAGCGCTTCCAACGGCATTGCGGGCAGGCTTTCCAGAATAAACCACATCTGTTGAGCTTCCACGCCGAGGCGGGTACGCACGCCCTGGCGCCAGTTCCAGCGGCGGCAGGTCACCCCTTCGTCATCGCGCCAGATAACCTCGCCCGGCTCCGGCGATTCAAAAACGGGCTCGCCGGCTTTCAGGGTGTCGAAGCGCTCGCGACCATCGGCGAGGGTCAGGCGCGGCTGTCCGACGTAGGCGGCGGCGTTCTCTCCGCCCACCGGGATGGCGTAGCGAAGGCTGACGGCGTTGTATAAATCGACAACCGGATCGATAGCGGGCAGCGAGCCCTCTTTTAACACGCGTTTGCGCAGCGCTTCGGCGGAGCAGGGGGTGCGGTTCGGTTTTGCGCCAAACTGGCGGAACACGTGGGCCCAGGCATCCAGGTGCGCCTGCGCCCACGCGGCGTCGTTGGCCAGCACCTGCCGGCAGGCCAGGGCAAGCGCGGCTTCGCCTGCCTGCGGGTTAACCACAGGCGCGGCCTGCACAGCAATACTCAACGCGCGAAAGCCGGGCGCCAGAGCGGTAACACGGGGATCGATTGACGGCGTAATGGCGACCATTTGATAATCCTGTAATGACTAATTTATTTCATGGTAGTGACTAGTGACCAATAAAGTCAATATACTGACTGAAAGCGGCGCCGACGTGCAGTCGGTCAGCGAGGCGGTGGCCCTGCGCATTAAAGCCTGGCGCAAACAGCAGAAACTCACCCTGGATGCGCTCTCACACCGTGCGGGCGTCAGCAAAGGGATGCTGGTGGAGCTGGAAAAGGGAATGGCCAATCCCAGTATCGCCATTCTTTGTAAAGTGGCGGCGGCGATGGGCGTTTCGGTGGCAGAGATGGTGGATGTCGCCAGCAAACCGCACGTGCACGTGATCGACGAGGCGGATATTCCGGTGCTGTGGACGGGCGAGAAGGGCGGCGCGGCGCGGCTGCTGGCAGGGAGCAGCGGGCCGGATATGGTTGAGCTTTGGCGCTGGAGCCTGCCGCCCGGCGAGCGGTTCGCTTCGCCAGGCCACCCGCAGGGCACGTTTGAGCTCTTTCACGTGGAGCAGGGCACGCTGACGCTGATTGTCGACGGCGTTCGCACAGCGCTTACGCAGGGGAGCGCGGCGGTGGCGCGTACCGACGTTCCCCATGAATATGCCAATGAAAACAACGAGCCGCTGAGCTTCACCATGACGGTGGCGGAACTGCAACGATAAGCAACCTGAGGATTAACATGACCACACCGCTTAACTGGCGCCGCGAGCGTTTTTGCATCACGACCGATAAAACGCGGCTCGATATTGACGCTATCCACGCTTATCTCACCCGCTCCTCCTGGGCGGAGGGCATTGATAAAGAGACCGTGCGGCTGTCGGTGGCGAACAGCCTCTGCTTTGGCCTGTTTGCTGACGAGGCGCAAATAGGTTTTGCAAGGATTGTGACCGACTTCGCCACCTTCGGCTATCTGTGCGACGTGTATGTGCTGGAGGAGCACCAGGGCGGCGGCTTGGGGTTGTGGCTGATTGAATGCTGCCAGTCCCATCCGCTGATGGCGAAACTGCGACGCATCATGCTCGTGACCTCCACCGCCGCCTGGCTCTATGAAAAGGTCGGGTATAAGGCGGTAAACACGCCGGACTTTGTCTGGCAAATTGCGCGACCGGATATTTATCAACGCTAAGCCCTTATTTCGCATCAATACGATCTTCGTCTGGCTAAATGGGAGCGCGGTAACGGCGGGGTGTCACAAAAACGTCATACTCTCGGGTGACTTTACTTATAAAAAAGGAGCCTGCATGACCCGTTTAACACTCGCTTTGCTTATCAGCGCTTTATCCGCCAGCGCACTGGCGCAGGCGCAGGACGCGCCGCAGGGATACCAGCTTAAACAGGTGCTGATGATGAGCCGCCACAACCTGCGCGCGCCGCTTGCCAATAACGGCAGCGTGCTGGAGCAGTCCACTACCCGGCAATGGCCGCAGTGGGACGTGCCGGGCGGCGAGCTGACCACCAAAGGCGGCGTGCTCGAAGTCTATATGGGCCACTATATGCGCGAATGGCTGGCGCAGCAGGGGCTTATTAAAGAGAACGAATGCCCGCTGCCGGCGAGCGTTTACGTGTACGCCAACAGCCTTCAGCGTACCGTCGCCACCGCGCAGTTCTTTACTAACGGCGCCTTCCCCGGCTGCGACATTACCGTTCATCATCAGGCGGCGATGGGCAAGATGGACCCGACCTTTAACCCGGTTATTACTAACAAAGAGAGCGCCTTTAGCCAGCAGGCCGTGCAGGCGATGGAAAAGCAGCGCGCAAATTATGCGCTGGACGAAAGCTATAAGCTGCTGGAGCAGGTGACCGACTACAAAGACTCCGCCTCCTGCAAGGAGAAGCAGCAGTGCGACCTGGCTCACGGCAAAGACAGTTTTAAAGCCAATGCGGGCGAAGAGCCGGGCGTTTCCGGGCCGCTGAAGGTGGGCAACTCGCTGGCGGACGCCTTTACGCTGCAGTATTACGAAGGCTTCCCGCAAGACCAGGTGGCGTGGGGCGAGATCAAAACGCCAGAACAGTGGCGGCAGCTTTCCGCCCTGAAAAACGGCTACCAGGATACGCTTTTCACCTCGCCCGAGGTGGCGCGCAACGTGGCGGCGCCGCTGGTGAAATATATCGACGGCGCGCTGGTGGAGAACAAAACGCGCGCGCCGGTGACGGTGCTGGTGGGGCATGACTCCAATATCGCCTCGCTGCTGACGGCGCTCGATTTCAAGCCTTATCAACTTCACGACCAGTACGAGCGCACGCCGATTGGCGGGAAGATTGTTTTCCAGCGCTGGCATGACGAAAAAACCAACCAGAACCTGATGAAGGTGGAGTACGTCTACCAGAGCACCGAACAGCTTCGCAACGCCGCGCCGCTTTCGCTGGCAAGCCCGCCTCAGCGCGTGACGCTTGAGCTGAACGGCTGCCCGGCCGACGCTAACGGCTTCTGCCCGTGGGAGAAATTCGAAGAGGTCATGAAACAGGCGCAGCGATAATCCCTCAGAGCGCGGAACCGCTTCCGCGCTTTTTTCCACTCCTGTTTTGCATGAAGCCCCACAAATGCGGATACTTCCTGTTCAGCGTTTTTTAAAAGGCGGAGCACGGCGTATGAAAACGGGCGGGCAACAGGGCGCAAGCCGGGACTGGATCCACCTGCAGCGCGACGGGGAAACCGGAATAGAGAGCGTGCATGCTCATTTTTGCGGCCACGCGTACGACCCGCACGACCACGATGAAATTCTGGTCGGCGTTACGCAGCAGGGGCTTCAACGCTTTAACTGCAACCGCTCGCTGCACACCAGCACGCCGGGCAGGGCGATTCTCATCGAGCCTGGCGCGGTGCATGACGGCCACGCCCCGCACGCGGAAGGCTTCACTTATCTGATGCTCTACCTGCCGCAGGCGTGGGTGGCGGAAAAACTGGCCCGGCGCGGGCTGGGCGACGTGTCTGCGCTACAGGCGGCGTTTAAACATACCCTTACCGACGACAGCTTTCTCAATAACGCCATCGTGCAGGCTTTTTCGGCTATCCACCATGGCGAAGGGCGGCTCGCCCGCGACCAGACGCTCGATCACCTGCTGGCGCTGCTCTCAAAACACATCTGTACCCGGCCGCAGTCAGTTTACAGTGATGCCGCCAGCCAGATGCTGCGGGTGCGCGACTATCTGCATGACGGCATGGCGCTGGATATCGGCCTTGACGAGCTTTCCCGCTACGCAGGCGTCGACCGCTTTCGGCTGACCCGCGAGTTTAAAAAAGCGTTCGGCTTATCGCCTCACACGTACCTTGTGCGCTTAAGGCTGCGTACGGCGCGCACGCTGCTGGCGCAGGGTTTTAAGCCTGCGCTGGTGGCGACGCAGGTGGGCTTTGCCGACCAGAGCCATCTGGGTCGCTGGTTCCAGCGCGCTTACCGGCTAACGCCTGCGGCCTATCAGCGCCAGTGTGCGAACGCGCAGTGAACCTCTGCGCTCTGCGCAAGCGCTGCGGTTTTCTTCCTGCACAAACGTTCTAGATTTCACCCTGTCAGAATGCCGATGATGGGCTTTTGCCGTCCATGAATCCGGAGAACCTGATGTTTGATACCAAAGTAGCGATTATTGTCCGTGACGATCTGGCCGTCTGGCAGCGCCTGAACGTCGTGGCCTTTCTGGCGACCGGCGTTGCTTGCGCCGCGCCCGACGCCATGGGAGAGCCCTATGTCGATGCCAAAGGCCGCCAGTACGGCAATATGCTTGGGCAACCCGTGCTGGTGTTTGAAGGCGACCTTGCGGGCCTGCAAAAGGCGCACCGGGTAGGGGTTGAGCGGGAGCTGACGCTGGTGCCTTATGTTTTCGCCATGTTTTCAACGGGCCATGACGCCGCCAACCGGGAGGTCTTTATGGCGGAAGACGCCGACAACTTAAACCTGGTGGGGCTGGCCCTGCGCGGGCCGAAAAAAGCGGTAGATAAAGCCATTAAGGGCTTATCGCTGCACCATTAAACGCGCTGGCCTGGCGGTACGCCGCCGGGCATCATCAAATGCGACATCAGGCCGCCCGGCAACGCTTCTTTCTCGATACTCCTTGCTTACCGATTTTTGTGAACGTTTGCGTTTCGCTGTACACATTCTGTCTCGCACATTTACATCATTAAACCAAATGAGTATATTTCTCATTCTTATTTTCATGCGCAATCTTTGCATAAAAACGACCACACACGCGCTTATCGCCGTTGCGCTGGCGGTGCGTCATCATTTCAAATACTAAAAAGGTTAATGATGTCTTTCACTATTCGCTCCAGGAAGGTGCAGGCTCAGCCTGCCGTTGCGCCCTCGCTACTGGCGGCCAGCATCGCTTTAGCGCTGCTGCCTGCAGCCACGATGGCCGCTGAAACCAAAACCGAAGACACCGTCGTGGTGGAAAGCAGCGCCCCGGCCGCCGCCGACGACGGCTCAACCGATTACAGCGTGAAAACTACCACCACCGGCACTAAGCTGTTGCTGGTGCCGCGCGATATTCCGCAGTCCGTCAGCGTTATCAGCCAGCAACGCATCAAGGACCAGGATCTCGACTCGGTGGGCGAGGTGTTGAGCAACACCACAGGCATTACCACCAATACCATCGACAGCAACCGCACCACCTTCTACGCGCGCGGTTTCTTCATCAACAACTACGCTTACGAAGACTTGCCGACCACGGTCAGCGACCGCTGGAACTTCGGCGATACCGCGCTTGATTCCGCCATTTATGACCGCGTGGAAGTGGTGCGCGGCGCGGCGGGGCTGATGAGCGGCACCGGCAACCCGTCCGCCTACATCAATCTCGTGCGCAAGCACGCCGACAGCCGAGAGTTCCAGGGCTCGGCCTCCGCCACGTACGGCAGCTGGGATAAGCAGCGCTATGTGCTGGACCTGCAGTCGCCGCTGACCGAATCGGGCAACGTGCGCGGGCGCGTCATTGCCGGCTACCAGGACAACGACACCTGGCTTGACCGCAACCACTACCGCAAAAAATTCCTCTACGGCATCGTAGATGCGGACCTGACCGACACCACCACGCTCTCGCTCGGTTACGACTATCAGGAAAGCAGCGAAGACAGCCCGACCTGGGGCGGCTGGCCGACCTGGTACAGCGACGGCAGCCGCACCCATTATGACCGCGAGTTCAACCCGGCGGCGGACTGGGCCTATTCCGATAACGATTCCCGCAAAGTCTTCGCCAACCTGGTGCAGCGCTTCGGCGACGGCTGGGAAGCGCGCGTTAACGCGATGCATACCGAAACCAACTTCGACAGCAAGCTGATGTACTGGGACGGTTACCCGGAACGCTCCACCGGCTATATGGACCCGGCGGCGTATCAGGGCGCGTGGGGCGGCTGGAACCGCGGCAACCGCAAACAGGATGCGGTGGATGCCTTCATACGCGGCGGCTTTGAGCTGTTTGAGCGTCAGCATGAAATCATGGTCGGCGGCAGCTACAGCCGTCAGCGCAACAACTATGATAACTCTTACCCGAGCGCGGGCATCATTCCGATTGGCAACGCTTACAACGACGGCAGCCAACTGGCGGACCCGCAGTGGACCGACTGGGCGCTCTACAGCCGCGACACCATTCGTCAGAAATCGCTTTACGCTTCTGCGCGCTTTTCGCTTGCCGACCCGCTGCACCTGATCGTCGGCGCGCGTTATACCGACTGGAGCGCGCAGTACAACCTCGAGCGCAAACCGGATGAGATCCGCAACAGTCAGTTCGATGACGTAACCCCGTACGCGGGCCTGGTTTACGATATCAACGACACCTGGTCGGCCTACGCCAGCTATACCTCTATCTTCCAGCCAACGGAACAGCGCGACATCAACAGCGAATTCCTTGACCCGACCAAAGGCCGCAGCTACGAAGCGGGGCTGAAGGCGGACTGGAACAACACGGCGTTGACCACCACGCTTGCGGTCTTCCGCACCGAGCAGAAAGGGGTGCCGGTCGGCACCGGCGAGTACATCCCGAACAGCGGTGGTCAGGAAGCGTATGAGTCTGTGGATGCGGTCAGCCGCGGGGTGGAGTTCGAGCTGAACGGCGCACTCACCGACAACTGGCAGCTCACCTTCGGCGCCACCCGCTACGTGGCGGAAGAGAACAACGGCACGGCGGTCAACCCGGACCAGCCGCGCACCACGCTGAAGCTCTTCACCCGTTATCAGCTGCCGATGCTGCCGGCGCTGGCCGTGGGCGGCGGGGTGAACTGGCAGAACAAAACCTGGCGTGACGTCGCCGGCCCGAACGGCGATGAGCGCATCACCCAGGGCAGCTACGCGGTGGTCGATCTCTTCAGCCGCTACCAGGTCACCAAAAACTTTGCGCTGCAGGCGAACCTCAATAACCTGTTCGACAAAGAGTATTACAACTACCTGGGCACCTATGGTGTATACGGCGCGCCGCGCAACTTCTCCGTCAGCGGCACCTACAGCTTCTGATTGAGCGGTTCATATAAACAAAAGGAGGCTGCGGTCTCCTTTTTTATTGCCTGTAACTTATTGCTGTAATAGATATTTTTCAGAAAAAGCAGCGGGTGAACAGGGCGGTTTTGTGTAAGGTATCAACGAGCCGGGAGAGTATGATAGCGGCGGCGCTTGAGGCTTTTTGCTTCAGGCCGTCGGCAGAAGTGCGGATAGTGTTGAGGCAGAAAGAAGAAAGCCCCGAAGGTCATTTTATTAACCAACGAGGCCCACTCTGAATGCTCGACACATCCAGAGTAGCCTCTTACCAGCCGAAAGGCAAGGAGACAACGCTATGAAGCTGCCGCATAACCCCCGGATCTTACGAGCATTAATGGTCTGTGTAACGCTGTTATTACTCGTTTTCATGCTGCGAAACCCGCTCTGCGGCGTTCGCTATAAGGACGGATTCAGGGAGGTTGTTGCGCTTATGGCTTACGAATCCGGTAAGTAGCAACCCGAAAGCGGGGGCGACCCCGCTTTTACAGGATGGGTCAGCATACCGCGAGCGCCTTTAAACGGGCTGTCAGTTCAGGCTGGCAGCCCTTTTGCTTTCTTGTGACGAGAAGTTTTGATGAGCCGGGGAAAGTCAGGGGACGGGGAATGATGTGAAGGGTCCAGGCAAAGCATAAAACAGTAAAGTGGTTTTGAATAAAAGAATGAAGCTGTATTGGCCGGTAATGTCAGAAGGTCGCTTATAGAACAAAAAGCAAGACAACATTGAAATATCTTTTATTTAAAATGCTGTTTATTTAAATTATAATCTATTTTCGTTGATGGTAATAAAAGAGATTATAATGAACGTTATTGATGATTTTGGGAATGAGCTGAATTCAGAAGTTAAAATTTTAACTGAAGAAGGGATGTTTGGTTTAGTGATCGAGTCCTGGGGGCCGAAAGATCGTAACAGGGACTATAATAGAGCTGTAGAGCTTATAATCGAGCGTTTAAAAGAGTCCGGCGTAAAAACTATCGAAGCATATTTAGTGACATCTCTTCTACAGAAAATAATGCCGGACATTGAAGCCAGAAGAATAATAATTGATAATAATAAGTCTATAAATATAGAATATTTTTCAGGAAAAGAAGTGCGTGCGGCAATAGGAAGAGTTCAGGGGATGTTTGGAAGTGGAAACAACCTGATGAATGAAAAGCCAACAGGCAACAGAACTAAAAGAATCCTTTTTGTTTGCAAAAATGCTAATCGCCTGTTTTGGGAGTCTATTGTACTTAATGAAAAAAATATTTATCTAAACGCAGACAGGGATTATGAGAAAGAGGTGGCTGCCTTATATGTTAAGGGAGTTGAAAAACCGGAAGGTTTCATTAGTCCTGAAAAGAAATTTATCAACCAAACTACTTATTATCGTGATCCAAAAGTAAAAGCATGGGTCTTAAAAAAGAGTGAGGGAAAGTGCGAATGTTGTGGTTCTTTTGCTCCGTTTAAAACACCTGACGGTATTCCTTTTCTTGAAGTTCATCATGTAGTCCCACTGGCTGACGGGGGCGCAGATACAACGGAGAACTGCATAGCCGTATGCCCGAATTGCCACAGAGCATTTCATCATAGCGAAAACCGCCATGACCTGGTAAAAGCCATATATATAAAAGTACCCAGACTGACGGCTACCAGAATTTATTAAGTGCCTGCATTACCCTTTCGGCTCAATACCTAATTTCTTCAGCTCTTCCCGCCCAAGATTTTTAAACCAGTTGCCAAGGCTCATGCCCTGCGCTTTGGCAGCCTCTTCAAACTGCGCTTTCAGCTCCGGGGTAATCCGAATCTGAAAGGTAGGGGACCAACCGGTTCCTTTAGGGCTTTTGTCTCGTTTGATCGTTGACATGTACGTACGCGATAAAGATGATGGGTGTCGTTACGTACGTACGATAAAACCGAACGTAACCGAAAACAACGCTCCGGTGTGCACCACCACAACCGGAGCGTCTGACCACAATCTGTTAAAAGAGGTAACAGCTATGGCTACCGCCAATAGTAACACACACGCTCGCCCTGAATTTGATTACCCTTATTCCCAAACTTCATCCGCGCAATACGGCGCGGCTGTCCGCCGTCAGTTGTCCTGTTCAGCCCGTGCCGGATTTTCTGAACGAGACAACGCTCCGCGAGGGTGCGATAACGTCAGAAATGAATTTCTTCCACCCGCCACGCTGTGCGAGAAACTGGTGAGCGAGTTGCTGGAATGCCGCGACGACACGCTTTCTCTGGCGTTCGCGGGCAGGCTGGCCTGTGCGCTGGACGCGCTGTTGGCGGCGCTGGAGCGGCCCATCCCGGCTCATCTTTACCCGTCGCTCACTGCAAGCGAACTTTCCCCGGAGCTTCCCCTGTGCCTTGGCAGCGAAGAGCCGATTCTGGCAGGCTACTGCCGGGCGCTGAACATGGCGCTGTTGAGCCGCGCCTTAACGCCGCAACTGACGAAGCCGCTCACCGGCCTGTTGTTTGATCTGGTCTGCCACCTGTGCGACTTCATTAAAGAACCCTGCTTCGTACTGACCGAACGCGGTTATGAAGACTGCGCCGGGCAGCTTGTTCATCTTGCGCATTAAAATAAAAAGGCCGGGTTTCCCCGGCTTTTTCTCATTTCAGCGCACCGGCGCCCTAAAGCCCCTCGGTGCTCTCCTTTTTCGCCTCTTGCGCGAGAATGGCGCGATACCAGCGCGGATGATGCTTCTGCGCCCAGCGGCGGCTGACCTTGCCGACAATCATCCCCTTGATTGAGCCTTTCACCCAGAACGCCATATACATATGAATCAGAATGGCGTGGATAAGCACAATGGCGGCGGTCGCGTGGATAAGCAGGCTGTAGCGCACCACCTTGATCGGGAAAAAGTCGGCGAAATAAGGCCGCCAGATAATCACGCCGGTCACCAGCAGCACAAAAATCATGCTCATGATGCTCCAGAACATCATCTTCTGCCCGGCGTTATATTTACCGACGTCCGCCACCTTATGCTCGTTGCCCTTCAGCACCTCGACAATCCCTTTCAGCCACGGCAAATCGTGTTTATCCGGAATGTTGTGATGCACGAAGCGCACAAACATAAACATCAGCGCGAAGAAAATCAGCACGCCAAAGAACGGGTGCAGAATACGCCCCATCTGCGGGGTGCCGAAAGTCTCCGTCAGCCACTGCAGCGTCGGAAAAAAGAGCGCGATGCCGGAGAGCGCCACCAGGAAGAAGCAAATCACCACCGTCCAGTGGCAGGCGCGGTCGATGAAGGTCGTCCTGACAATCATTTTGCGTTTACTCATGATCTTCCTCCTCGTCATCCGTCTCTTCGTTCGGGCCCACGCCAACGTAGTGGAAAATCAGCCCGGCGAAGGTGGCGATAAAGCCCGCCGCCGACAGCGGCTTGAGGATCCCTTTCCACAGGCTGATGGGCGTATCAATCTGCGGATCGTTCGGCAGGCCGTGATACAGCTCCGGCTGGTCGGCGTGGTGCAGCACATACATCACGTGCGTGCCGCCAACGCCCGGCGGGTTGTAGAGCCCCGCGTTCGGGTAGCCGCGCGCCTTAAGCTTTTCAACCCGCGCTTCGGCCTTCTCCAGCATCGTTCTTTTGGTGCCGAAGCGGATAGCCCCGGTAGGGCAGGTTTTCACGCAGGCGGGCTCCTGGCCTACGGTCACGCGGTCCACGCACAGCGTGCATTTGTAAACGCGGTTATCCTCTTTGTTAAGGCGTGGAATGTGGAACGGGCAGCCGGCGATGCAGTAGCCGCAGCCGATGCAGTGCTCCGACTGAAAATCGACGATGCCGTTGGCGTACTGGATGATGGCCCCGGCGGAAGGGCAGGCCTTCAGGCAACCGGGGTCTTCGCAGTGCATGCAGCCATCCTTGCGGATGAGCCACTCCAGCTTGCCGTTCTGGCGCGTCTCGCTAAAGCGCATCAGCGTCCAGGATTTGGCGCTGAGATCGGCGGGGTTGTCATACACCCCAACGCAGTGGCCCACCTCGTCGCGAATGTCGTTCCACTCCGAGCAGGCGACCTGGCACGCCTTGCAGCCGATGCAGCTGGTGACGTCGATAAGCTTGGCGACTTGCTCTTTATCATCGCGTCCTCGCGGTGGGGGCGTGAAGCTGTTGGTCGCCGAGCGTTTGATAATATCCTGAGATTGCATGGACATAAGTTCGCTCCCTACGCCTTCTCAATGTTGACCAGAAACGCCTTGTACTCTGGCGTTTGTGAGTTGGCGTCGCCCACCGATGGCGTCAGGGTGTTGGCGAGATAGCCCTTGCGCGCCGCGCCTTCAAAGCCCCAGTGCAGCGGAATGCCGATGGTTTCTACCTCGCGGCCCGCCACCGTCAGCGTTTGCAGGCGCGGCGTCACCACCGCTTTCGCGCGAATAAAGCCGCGCTTGCTGCTCACCTTCACGCTGTCGCCGTTCCTGATGCCTTTCGCTTTCGCAAGCTGTTCGCTGATTTCCACAAACTGCTCGGGCTGCGCAATCGCGTTGAGGCGCGAATGTTTCGTCCAGGTGTGGAAATGTTCGGTCAGACGATAGGTGGTGCCGACATACGGAAACGCCTTATGGTTGCCCAGGCGCTTCGCGTCCGCTGCAAAGAGGCGCGCCACCGGGCTTGAGACCACGTTCGGGTGCAGCGGGTTGGTGCCAAGCGGCGTCTCGAACGGCTCGTAGTGTTCCGGGAACGGCCCGTCGGCGAGCTTGTCGAGGGCGAACAGGCGGCCTACGCCTTCTGGCTGCATGATGAACGGCCCGGCGCCGCTGCCCGGCGCCGAGGTGTTGAAGTCCGGCACATCGTTGCCAACCCACTTCGTGCCGTTCCACTCGATAAGCACCCGTTTCGGGTCCCAGGGCTTGCCCTGCGGGTCCGCCGAGGCGCGGTTGTAGATAACGCGGCGGTTGAGCGGCCAGGCCCAGGCCCAGCCCAGCGTGTTGCCAAGACCGGACGGGTCGCTGTTATCGCGGTTCGCCATCTGATTGCCCTGGGCGGTCCAGCTTCCGGCGTAGATCCAGCAGGCCGACGCCGTGGCGCCGTCGTCGCGAAGCAGCGCGAACGAGCTCAGCAGCTCGCCTTTCTTCGCAAGCAGCACGCCGTTCTGGTCATAGAGATCCTCCAGCGCGTAGCCGTTGTTCTCTTTCGCCACCTCTTCTGCTGCCGGCTTGTCCGGCTGTTTGTAATCCCAGCGCATCTTCAGCAGCGGCTCGACGCCTTTGCCGCCTTCGGCGCGGTAAAGCTCGCGCAGACGCTGGTACAGCCCGGCCAGGATTTCGCCGTCGTTACGCGCTTCCCCCGGCGCGTCCGCCCCTTTCCAGTGCCATTGCAGCCAGCGTCCGGAGTTGGCGATAGAGCCGTCTTCTTCGGCGAAGCAGGTGGAGGGCAGGCGGAACACCTCGGTCTGAATGGCGGACGGGTCAACGTCGTTCATCTCGCCGTGGTTCTGCCAGAAGTTGGACGTCTCGGTCACCAGCGGGTCGATCACCACCAGGTATTTGAGCTTGCTGAGGCTCGCCACCACTTTGTTTTTATCCGGGAACGACGCCACCGGGTTGAAGCCCTGGCAGATATAGCCGTTGACCAGGCCGCGGTCTATCATGTCGAAGTACTTCAGTACGTCGTAACCGGCGTCCCACTTCGGCAGCCAGTCAAAGCCCCAGCCGTTCTCTTTCTGCGCGGCGTCGCCGTAAAACGCTTTCATCAGGCTGACGTAGAACTTCGGGTAGTTGCTCCAGTAGTTCACCTGGTCCGGGCGCGTCGCTTTCGGCGTGTTGGCCGCAAGGTAGCTTTCAACTGTGGTCTGCTTCTCTGAAGGCAGCGTCAGGTAGCCCGGCAGGCTGGTGGAGAGCAGCCCCAGGTCGGTCAGCCCCTGAATGTTGGAGTGGCCGCGCAGCGCGTTCACGCCGCCGCCCGCCATGCCCATGTTGCCGAGCAGCAGCTGGATCATCGCCATGGTGCGGATGTTCTGCGCGCCGACGGTGTGTTGCGTCCAGCCAAGCGCGTAGAGGAACGTGGCGGTGCGGTTGGCGGCGCTGGTGGAGGCGAGCGCTTCGCACACCTTCAGGAAATCGGCGCGCGGCGTGCCGCAAATATTTTCCACTACCTCCGGCGTATAGCGCGCGACGTGCGCTTTCAGCAGGTTCCAGACGCAGCGTGGGTCGCTCAGCGTCTCGTCGCGCTTCGCAAAGCCGTTCTCGTCGAACTGGTAATTCCAGGTGGTTTTATCGTACTGGCGCTTAGCCTCGTCGTAGCCGCTGAACAGGCCATCCTCAAAGCTGAAGTCTTCGCGCACCAGCAGCGACGCGTTAGTGTAGTGCTTAACGTATTCCGCGTTGATTTTATTGTGGATTATCAGGTAGAGCAGCACGCCGGACAGGAACGTAATGTCCGTGCCGGAGCGGATGGGCGCATAGATATCCGCCACCGACGCGGTACGGGTAAAGCGCGGGTCCACTACAATCAGCGTGGCGTCGTTGTTGTTTTTGGCTTCCATCGCCCAGCGGAAACCGACCGGGTGGGCTTCCGCGGCGTTGCCGCCCATCACCATCACCACGTTGGCGTTTTTGATATCCACCCAGTGGTTGGTCATCGCACCGCGACCAAATGTTGGAGCAAGACTTGCTACCGTTGGTCCGTGTCAGACGCGCGCCTGGTTATCCACCGCCAGCATGCCAAGCGAGCGGACAAATTTCTGGGTGAGCATGCCGGTTTCGTTGCTGGCCGCCGAGGCGCAGAGCATGCCGGTGGAGAGCCAGCGGTTGACGGTCACGCCTGCGGCGTTGCGCTCAACAAAATTGGCGTCGCGGTCGGCTTTCATCAGGCGGGCGATGCGCTCGAACGCCTCCTCCCAGCTGATGCGCTGCCATTTGTCAGAGCCTGGCGCGCGGTATTGCGGGTAGCGCAGGCGGCTTTCGCTGTGAATGTAGTCGAGCAGCCCCGCCCCTTTCGGGCAGAGCGCGCCGCGGCTGACCGGGTGGTCCGGGTCCCCTTCAATATGAAAAATGCTGGAGGCGGCGTTTTTCGCGCCGTCGCCCAGGCTGTACATCAATAATCCACACCCTACGGAACAGTAAGTACAGGTGTTGCGGGTCTCTTTTGCGCGCAGCAATTTATCATCGCGCACTTCCGCCAGCGCCGGTTGTGGAGCAAAGCCGAGCATCGCCGCTGTTGTGCCTGCCATTCCGCCGGCGCAGAGTTTAAAAAACTTTCTGCGGCTGACGTTCATTTTATCCCCATTTTTTATGACGATTTACGGCGGGGGAAAATAGCAACCCAGGGCAGGGGATTATTGCGTGAAATCAAAGCGGCAGGACATTTCGCGGAAATTACCTATTAATAAGTAGGTTAAAATCAGAAAGATAACTCGTACCGGGTTACCGGTTTATAAGGCCTGTTAACGCTTTCGCGTTAGCTTTATTTATCTGCGACAGGCGGCAGCGCGGGCTGCGACGGCGTGAGGTGGCAGGCGTCGCCGCCGATGCCGGTGGTTTCGCAGTCGGCTTTGCTGTGCGGTACGGGCAGGGTGGTCGTGGTGGTGGTGCAGCCAGCCAGCATCGTTATTAAGGCTATCAGCAGCGTTTTCATGTTCCGGACCTTATGTTTATTTCTGGCTCATGGTTCATACAAAAAATTAAATGACGGGCGGGCTTCGCTGTTATTCAGGCAAGGGCCATTAAACGGCTTATTTATTTCTTCTGCTTGTTCTAAGAATAGCCCCCTTTTGCTGCTTCGCTTAAAAAACGCCGTTACGTTCTGGCGTGATAAATATCACCTGGCGAAAAATCCCCCTGTGCTTTTTCTTTTCTCTGCCGATAACCCTTACAGACGACCTGCGGCTTTCGGCCCGCGAGCGTACTTCCCTGTCATGGCTTAGAGGCAAAGATGGACAATTTTCAGAAAGAGATTGATGAGAGGGCGAACCTCGCCTTATCGAACAAGTTTGAGCTTTTACTGTTCCGTCTGGGGAAAGACGCGCAGGAAGACAAAACGGAGCTGTTTGGCATTAACGTTTTCAAGCTTCGCGAAATTATCCCGATGCCCGCCGTGACGAAAGCGGCCGGCATGAAGTCGCCGCTGCTCGGCGTGGCCAATATTCGCGACCAGATTATCCCGGTTATCGACCTGCCGGCCATCGCGGGCTGCAAGCCGGAAACCGGCCTTAATCTGCTGCTTATTACCGAGTATGCCCGCAGCACCCAGGCGTTCGCCGTGGAGTCTGTCGATAATATTGTGCGTCTGGACTGGAGCCAGGTGCATACGGCGGAAGCGGGCGTCAGCAGCCGCAGCAACATTACCAGCATCGCCTGCATCGACGGCGACAAGCAGGGCAACAACCTCGCGCTGGTGCTGGACGTTGAACAAATTCTCTATGACATCATCCCGGCCTCGCGCGGCCCGCAGGCGGAAGAGTCGCGCGTGAACAGCTTTAACCTCAAACCCGGCGCGGTCGCCATCGTGGCGGAAGACTCGAAAGTGGCGCGCACCATGCTCGAGCAGGGGCTTAAGCAGATGGGCATTCCGGCGCTGCTGCACACCACCGGCAAAGAGGCGTGGGAAAAAATTAAAATCATGGCCGACGAGGCGCAGGCGGAAGGCAAATCGATTGACGATAAAATCGCGCTGGTGCTGACCGACCTGGAAATGCCGGAAATGGACGGCTTTACCCTCACGCGCAACATCAAGCGCGACGCGCGGTTGCAGCACATTCCGGTGGTTATCCACTCGTCGCTTTCCGGCAGCGCCAACGAAGAACACGTGCGCAAAGTGGGCGCCAACGCTTACGTGGCGAAATTCGAAATTAACGAACTCTCTTCCGCCATTCAGCAGGTGCTGAAAAGCGCATAAGCGACCAGATGAAGTCAGCGTGTGCCTGAGTCCGTAACAAACATAGCCCCGCAAGGGGCTTTTTCATGCCGCTAAAGCGTCATGCCGAGTGTGGCGAAAACCACCGAAGAAGATGTCAGGGCAACCCCCGAGCTAAGAAAACCGCGCTTTTTGAACGTGGCGGCCAGCAACAGCATCATCATCCCGCAGAGGAAAAGCGGAATGGCGATAAGGGAAAAGGTGGACATAGGCGTTCAGGCTCCGGCAGCAGAAAAAAACAGCATAGCGTGTTTTTCTTTATTTAGTTACAACATCCCCTTTAAACTACCTGAACAGGTAGGGATTCGCTGCAGATATTTTTATCAAGGTAAACAGGCCTGGCAGGCGACAGAAATATTTAAAACCGCGACAAAACAAATTTTGGATAATAAAAAACCCGCTCGGGGCGGGTTTATTGCTTATCGCAACGCTTCACTGCTCAGGTCATTGCCTTCATCGCTATCGTAAGCGCCGACGATAATTCACGCTTATTACAGCGCGGTAACGTTGGCGGCTGCCGGGCCTTTAGCACCATTTTCAATGGTGAAAGAAACCTGCTGACCTTCATCCAGCGTTTTGTAGCTATCGCTCTGGATTGCAGAGAAATGCACGAATACATCTTTGCTGCCGTCATTCGGCGTGATAAAGCCAAAACCTTTATCTGAATTAAACCATTTTACTAAACCAGTCATTTTACCAGACATAGACAATTCCTTAATTAATGAGCCACTCAGGGCGGCGATGATGGCCTGTTATGCAGAGCGTTACTTATTAGGCGCTTAGGAGAAGACTCATGAAGAAGGGTATCTGGGGATAACACTTGAACTGAGGACTGCTTTACTAAAACTGCTTTCATAAGGTCTGTTTTCCAAACCGATGGCGCTATTAAGACATGGATAAATTTATTAAGCAATGTTTATTTTAAACGCATAAGCGCCCGGACGGCCGTATGGCCAGAAGCGTCACAAACGGTAAATCAAACAACGGAACGGCGAATAGGTCATGCATGGCTTTATTTATTTCTTATAAGCGCAGCGGCGGAAAATAAAATAAATGAGGCTACGCTCTGTAGAATAATACGCTCTCTGCGCGTCAAATTTTCCGCCTGTGTTCAGATAATCCGGCGGACGCTTTTTTAAAGTGAGGCGGGTAAACCTAAGCAAAAAATCGGGCGTAGAAACGGTCTTATTTTCTTTATAGTCCGCAGGCGGGCAAAAGCACAAAACCCACCCGTTTGCGGGGCTGGCGCAAGAGCGCAGGCGCTTTATTATCGGGTAATTGAAATTCACTGCGCGAGGTCGCTATGTCCGTTACATCCACTCCCGTCCTGCATCTGCTGTGCGGCAAAATCGCCTCAGGAAAATCGACGCTTGCCGCCACGCTTGCCGACAAGCCCGGCACCGTGCTCGTCAGCGAAGACGCCTGGCTCGCCCGGCTGTATGGCGAGGAGATGCAAAGCGTCGCCGATTACGTTCGTTATGCCGCAAGGCTTCGGGAGGCGATGCAGCCGCATCTGGCGTCGCTGCTGCGCGCAGGCGTGTCGGTGGTGCTCGATTTTCCGGCCAATACGGTGGAAAACCGCGCCTGGATGAAGCAGGTCATCGAGGCGAGCGGCGCGGCGCATCAGCTGCATTATCTGGATGTGCCGGAAGCGCTGTGCAAGGCGCGCCTGCACGCCCGCAACGAAGCGGGAACGCATGATTTCGCCACTACCGACGCTCAGTTCACTCTCATCACCCGCTACTTTACCGCGCCCGCTCCGGATGAAGGGTTTAACATCGTCCGCCACACGCCGCCGCAGGCGTAACCCGGCAAAGCTGTCTATCCTGAAAACTTAACTCTTTGGGATATAAGGAGCGGTGTTATGAAGTTCTTTTACTTTGTCGCCCTGATCGCGGCGGTGTGTTATCTGTTTGCCTTTCTTCCCCGCGCGAAAACGGACCGCGAGCCGATAGCCTGGTGGGGATGCTGGGCCTATGTCGGCGCTTCCGCGCTCTACTGGGCTTACTACGGTCTGGACCACTATTTGAACGTCTTTTAACCGCACGAAAGGTTAAAATCAGAGCAGACCGCTTGCGGGTGAAACCGGCGCTTCGCTTCACCCGCAGAGCTTCATAATTTCTTCACTTACTTTACAAAATTTCGCTATCTTTTTACCGGCGGAAAGCCCACTGTGGTGGTGGGCGGCTTCATCGTCGCAGTCATATCGCTTCATTGAGCATCGCCCCAAACAGGTGGCTCGTCTTTTCAACTCAACCCTCCTTTTTCTCGCCGCACGGCGGACAAAAAATCGGGTCGCGTAGACCGTCGCAACGTTTAAACAGCTAATCAGGGTTACTTATCATTCGCGCATTATGTTTTCGCGTCCGCGTGTCGCAGGGGGTACTGCCGGTTCACGCACGGGCGTTTTTTCTGTCGTCTACATCAAACAAAACAGAGTGTACCGCTAACGAAAGGGTTTCTTTATGCGATACCGCTACAGGCATAAAGGGTCAATCATGAATAAAACCGGACACTTCTCTTCATCGCTCCTGCATCCGCGCTACTGGCTTACCTGGTGTGGGCTTGGGCTGCTCTGGCTGCTGGTGCAGTTGCCTTATCCGCTGCTGATGCGTCTTGGCGCTTTTCTCGGCGCGAAGGCGCGGCCCGTGCTGAAAAGACGCGAGAAGATTCTGCGTCGCAATCTTGAGCTCTGCTTTCCCCATTTTTCACCCGATGAGAAAGAGCGGTTGATTGCCGATAACTTCCTCTCGCTCGGCATGGCGCTGCTGGAAACAGGCATGGCGTGGTTCTGGTCGGATAAACGCATCAAACGCTGGTTTGACGTTGAAGGGTTGCACAATCTGCAACAGGCGGTCGATGGCAACCGCGGCGTGATTGTTATCGGTGTGCATTTTATGTCGCTGGAGCTGGGCGGGCGCGTTATGGGCCTCTGTCGGCCGATGATGGCGATGTACCGTCCGCACAACAACCCGGCGCTGGAGTGGGCGCAAACCCGCGGGCGCATGCGGTCAAACAAGGCGATGCTCGATCGCAAAGATCTCAAAGGCATGGTCAACGCCCTGAAAAAAGGCGAAGCGGTCTGGTTCGCGCCGGATCAAGACTACGGCCCGCGCGGCAGCACCTTCGCGCCGCTGTTTGCGGTGAACGACGCGGCCACCACCAAAGGCACCTTCGTGCTCTCCCGCCTGAGCGGCGCGGCGCTGCTCTCTATCGTGATGATAAGAAAAGCGGACGGCAGCGGTTATCAACTGATAATCCAGCCGGAGCTGAAAGATTACCCGCGTGACGACGAGGCCGCCGCAGCGTGCTACATGAACAAAGTGATTGAGCGGGAAATCCTGCGCGCGCCGGAGCAGTATCTCTGGATCCACCGCCGCTTCAAGACCCGCCCGGCGGGCGAAGCGTCGCTCTACCTGTAACGCGATATACCCAAAACCGGTGGCCCAGGCCGCCGGTTTTTTTATGGGCGCGAGCCGCGGTCTATAGTTACTTTTTACCTTAAATAAGGAGCCGCCCATGCCACGCGTAACCGGTGTTGACCATCTGGTGCTGTCCGTCAGCGATTTTGCTCGCTCGAAAGCCTTCTACGGCCCGCTAATGAAATTCCTGGGTTTTGAGATAATGGACGAGATGGAAAACGCCATCGGCTGGCGCAACGACGTCACGCGCCTGTGGATTTACCAGGCCGATGAGCAGGGAAAAGAAACGCCTTATCGCAAAGGCAACCCCGGCTTTCACCACTACGCCTGGTCCCTTGGCAGCCGCGCCGAAGTGGATGAACTCCAGCAGTGGCTGGAGGCGCAGCAGGCCACTATCGTTGACCCTGCCGATGAATATTACCCTGATTACTACGCCGTCTTTTTCCTCGACCCGGACGGCATGAAGCTCGAGGGGATGTATTACGGCAAGTGATAATTAACCGGGTCGTAGCGAGCCGCCGCTGTTTTTTCGCCTCCCGCTGGGCTTATCGTACTGATAGCGTCCAGGCTTTACGGATGTCACTTTCGTTGAACCGTCTGGCTTTAAGCCGCAAGAGTGATGTCACAACAGATACGGCGGAGTTTCACGCCGCCAGCGGCACGTCCTGACGATGCTATCCGCGCCGCCTGAAACGCGCCGCCAGCGCGGCGAACCACGTGCGGCGGGTTACTCCATTCGCAGCTTTCCCGCGGCTAAAGGCAGCGACGGCGGGCGAAAAAGCGTGTCGCTGAGCGCCACCTGGTTACGTCCGCGCTTTTTCGCCACATAAAGCGCCGCGTCCGCCGCGCCGTAAAGCGTTTCGAAATCGCTGTCGCGCAGCCCAAGGCTGACGCCAAGGCTTACCGTCACCCGCTGTTCGGGCAGGACGTCGAGCGGCGAGGCGTTCAGCGAAGCGTGAATGTAGCTGGCGATAATCATCGCCTCTTCAACGCGGCTGCCCGGCAGCAGCACGGTAAACTCCTCACCCCCCACGCGGCCGATGGCGGCGTGAGCGGGCAAGGCTTTGCGCACCCTTTGCACCAGCGAGCAGATCACCCGGTCGCCGGTAGGGTGGCCGTGCTCGTCGTTAATGCGCTTGAAGTGGTCGATATCCAGCAGGATAAGCCCCACGTTGCCTTGCGTCAGCGCCTGGTTTATCTGGTGGATAATGGCGCTGCGGTTAAAGACGGCGGTGAGGGAATCATGGGTGGCTTCATACTCCAGCTGCCGCGCCAGCTTCTGAAGCTGCTCGTTCATGCGCGTCAGCTCCCGCTCCGCCCGGTCGCTGCGGGAAATCAGCCGGTAGGAGTGGCGAATCAGCCGCTGATAATGTTTGGCTATCAGCCACAGCTTATCGCGACAGGCGTCGGCGCTAAGCTGCGGGTTGGCGGCGGCGAGGCGGGCCTCTTCCAGCACGGCGTACTCGTCCTGGAACAGCTCGTTAATATCTAGCATACGTTCAGTTCCGGCTTCAGCAGCACCGACAGCGAGGTGAAGTCCAGGCTCAGCTCCTGGCCGAACTCCTGGGAAATGTCATCCTCTTCATCGTAATACCAGTGCAGCTCGCAGCGTTTGCCCCGCTTCGCGAAGCTGTTGAGGCATTCGAAAAACTCAAACAGCAGCTTGGTGCTGGAGCTGTTGAAATAGCTGAGCGCCACGTGCAGCTCAATGGGCTGCGCGTCGACGGGCGAGGCGTCAAGCCAGTTCTCCACCGCCTGAATGAGCGGGCGGAAAAAAGCGGCGGCGTTTTCCGGATAGGCTTCGCCTTTCAGCCACAGGCGATGGGCGGCGAAATCAAAATTCACTTCCGGCGTGGAGTGGGTCGCCGCCAGTACAACGGCAGGCGTTAAGGTGGTGTCAGTCATGGCAGAACGTCGCCTTCAGGTGAAAGGCGGACAGATGACTCGCCGCCAGGGGATGTAAACGGTATTCCAGCGGCTCGCTGGTGTCCCGCGCCATTGTCAGCAGCCCGATGTTGGCGCCTTTGCTGGTGGGCGGCGCTTCGCTGCGCAATCCCCGCTTCCAGGCCTGCCGGATTTCGTCCTGCGTCATGGCGCGCAGCACTTCAAGGTTGGCGCGCAGTAAAGAGGACTCTTCCGGCCCCACCAGGTTTGCGGTTTCGAGGTAATAGCGCGTGCAGTCGGTGTGAAAGCAGAGCGAGCCGTAGCGCAGTTCTTCTTCGCCTTTGTGTAAAAAGCGTTCATCAGAGGAGTAGCGCACTATGTTCTGGCCCATTTCGACAAACACCGAAAAGAGCTTGCGGCGCAGCGCCGCGGAGGCCTCGTTTTCATCAAGCCAGGCGCGGACCACTTCGCCCATCGACACAATATTCTGCTGCGAAATAAAACCGGTGTAGGAGAGGGCGACGCCGCCCTGTCGCTGTGGGGTAAGCAGCGGCAACAGCGCCGCTGCTTTTACCTGTAATTCACTCATACTCATCTCTTTATTTACCAGCGAAAGCCAAACCACGTCATGTCGTCGCGGGAAGGTTGTTTGCCCTGCCAGTCGCGAAGCGTGGCAAAGAGTGCGTCGGAAAACTCGCGCATCGGCAGGTGACGCTGCGCCAGCAGCAGCGACTGGATGCGTTTTTTGCCAAACATAATGTTGCGCTCGCCGCCGATCTGGTCAGTCACGCCGTCGGTGACAATCAGCACCCGATCGCCAGGCTTAAGCGCGCGCCGATGGCGCTGCCAGCGAAAATCGGCAGGCGTGTCGATATAGCCCATCCCTTTACGATCGCCTTCCAGCAGCGCCACCTCAGCTTCCCCCTCGCCCAGCACAAAGGCGTGCATCTGCGCGTTCGCCCAGACAATCTGCGCGTCGCGGGCGTCGACAAACAGCGCGATGGCGTCGCAGCCGTCGTTCGACTGGCTATGGTTAGGCGTGGTCTGAAGCTGGCTCAGCGTCTGTTTGATGTACTGGTTAATCAGGCTCAGCAGTCGGTCCGGCTCGTCGGGCGCCGCCTGCGTCAGCGCCTTTTCCAGCGCGGAGGAGAAGATAAAGGTCATAAAGGCGCCGGGCACGCCGTGGCCGGTGCAGTCGGCTATCACCAGCAGCCAACCGTGTTCGTAACGCTGGAAAGCGTAAATGTCGCCGCCCACGCAGTCGCGCGGGTACCAGGAGAGACACCAGTCGCGCAGGTGCGCTTCCATCGTCTGGCGCGAGCGGTTGAGCATGGAGTCCTGAATCACGCGCGCGTATTCGATGCTTTGCATAATCTGCTCATGTTGACGGGCCTGCAGGCCAGAGACGGTTTTAATCAGATCGATGCCAAGGCCGATGCCTACGTAGTCGCCCGCTTCGGTGAGAATAAACCCTTCAGCGACCGCCTTGTCGCCTGTCTCCACCACCCGTTCGGCCAGATATTCCAGCCCGGCGTCCGCCTCGACGATAAGCGGCGTTTTATCCATAAACGCGATGCAGCTTTTCTGATCGTAAAGCTCATGGAAAAAGGGGCGGCTCATCTGCGAGAGAAAAATGTGCCGGTTGATCATGCCAATCGGCCGGTTGTTCTCCAGCACCGGCAGGCCAATCAGCGATTTGTGCTCGTTAAAGAGCGCCATCACCTGCAGATTGGTGGAACCCGGCGTGACGTGGGGCACCGCGATGCGCAGGATCCCGGCGTTAAGCTGCTGCGACGAGGAGGCCAGCGCCAGTGGAATATCCATTAACCAGATAACCCGTACGAAGTAAGAATTATCTTAGAGTAGGGGAGAAGTGTGACACTTTTACTGCAATAACAAACTTAAGCGTAATTCAAGAGTTTAGCGTCACTAAAATTAAACTGAAGCCATAAAAAACTATTAGCGCTGCGCCCGTCTTTGCGCCCCGGCGCAGCGCGGCGTTATCCCTTAAACGCAACCCGCCTGCTTTACTCGCTGCCATTCATCACGCGTAATTTCCCATACTTCGGAATCCAGCTCGCCGCTGACGTACTGCTTTTTTTCGCGGCGGATAAGCCGCATGCCGCTTCGGTTTGAGAGATTGCGCGAAGCGTCGTTAGCCTGCGCTTTCGCCACGCGCAGCACCGTGCGATCGAGCACGGTAAACCAGAAATCGTTCACCGCCCGGCACGCCTCGCTCATCAGCCCCTGACGTTGTTGCTCCGGCGCCAGCCAGAAGCCGCGGTTGTTGTCCGGCTCATCCAGCAGGCAGATAACGCCAATCAACTGCGCCGGCGCTTCGCGGCGACGCAGCGTCCAGAACCAGCCGCGGCCTTCCGCCGCCGCAGGCAGCGCCACGTTATTCACATAATGCCGCGCCGCGTCCGGGGGATAGGGCCAGGGGACGCTCGCCACCAGGTAGCGCACAATTTCCCAGCGGGGGAACGTCTGTTGTATCTGTTCCGCATCTTCCGGCGCGAGCGGTTTGAGCAGCAGGCGTTCGGTATGAAGTTCAGGCGCGGCGGGAATCGCTGTCATGACGGCTTCCTTTCTCAACAGTAAAACACCGTTTTTACACAGAACGGCGCGCCTGTCGACCCCGCTTTGCAGGAGGTTAGCGCAGCAGCGGCTTTACTTTGCCGTGCAGCGCCGGGTTGTCGCTCTCATCCTTGAGCTTCACGCCGGTAAGCCTGCGCAAAAAAGCCTGCTCCAGCAGCCAGGCGAGCTTAAACGCCGCCGCTTCCCAGGGCAGCCCTTCAGGCCGGATGTTAGAGATGCAGTTACGCTCGGACTCGATGCGCGAACGTTCGGGTTTCCAGGTAAGGTAAACCCCAAGGCTGTCGGGCGACGAGAGGCCGGGCCGCTCGCCAATCAATATGGCCACCGCTTTCGCGCCGAGCGCTTCGCCAATATCATCGCCCAGCGCCACTCGCGACTGATGCGCCAGCGCCACCGGCGCGAGCGTTAAGCCGAGCGTTTCTATATAGGGCAGCAGGGCGCGAATCAGCCCAACGGACTGGCGGTGCACGGCGTACGAAGAGAGCCCGTCGCCAATCACCAGCAGCAGGTCAGCATTCCCTTTGCGGCGCGCCAGCAGCGCGCGGCTCTCCTCATCCAGCCTGCGGCCTAAGTCGGGGCGGTGAAGATAGGTATCGCGGTCGGCGGCGGCGCTGTGAACAGTGAGCGTTTCCAGGCCCAGCGCCTCCAGCTCGCCGCGCAGCGGTTCGCTGTCAAAAGGCTGATGAATAGCGTCCCGCGCCTGCGCATGGGCGAGGCCGAATTTCAGCACTTCGCGGGTAGGCAGGCTGGCGCCGCTGCGCCCCAGCGCAATGCGGGCGTCGGTAAACTGGCGTAACAGATCCCAGGCGTCGTGGGCGCTCATCGCTATACCTCCTGCGGCAGCGCCGCCAGCAACGGATGGTTGGCCCCGGTCAGCCGCAGCTGCCCCTGGGCGTTGATAATCTGCATCTTCTCAAGCCAGGCGGCGAACTCCGGCGCGTGCTTCAGGCCCAGCAGGCGGCGAATATAGAGGGCGTCGTGAAACGAGGTGCTCTGGTAGTTGAGCATGATGTCGTCCGCCCCCGGCACGCCGATGAGAAACGTCAGCCCGGCGTTCGCCAGCAAGGTAAGCAGCGTATCCATATCATCCTGGTCCGCCTCGGCGTGGTTGGTATAGCAAACGTCGCAGCCGAGCGGCAGCCCCATCAGCTTGCCGCAGAAGTGATCTTCCAGCCCCGCGCGAATAATCTGTTTGCCGTCGTAGAGATACTCCGGGCCGATAAACCCCACGACGGTATTGACCAGCAGCGGCTTAAAATGTCGCGCCACCGCATAGGCCCGCGCTTCGCAGGTTTGTTGATCGACGCCGTGATGCGCGTTTGAAGAAAGACAGCTTCCCTGGCCCGTTTCGAAATACATGACGTTGTCGCCAAGCGTGCCGCGACCGAGGCTTAACGCCGCCTCGCGCGCCTCTTCCAGCAGGGCGAGATTGATGCCAAAGCCGCTGTTGGCCGCCTCGCTGCCCGCCACCGACTGAAACACCAGGTCCACCGGCGCGCCGCGCTCGATGAGCTGGAGCGTGTTGGTCACGTGTGTCAGCACGCAAGACTGCGTGGGGATTGCAAAGCGGCTGATAACGTCATCCAGCATATAGTTGAGCCGCTCCAGCACCGGCAGGCTGTCGCTCGCCGGGTTGATGCCGACCACCGCGTCGCCGCAGCCGTAAAACAGCCCGTCGAGCATGCTGGCGGCGATGCCGCGCAGGTCGTCCGTCGGGTGGTTGGGCTGTAAGCGCACGCTTAAATGGCCCGGCAGGCCGATGGTGTTGCGAAAGCGGGTGACGACGCGGCATTTGCTCGCCGCCAGAATCAAATCCTGGTTGCGCATTAGCTTGCTGACCGCCGCCGCCATCTCCGGCGTGACGCCTGGCGCGACCCGGGAGAGCGTCTCAGAGGTGGTGGCGTCGTCCAGCAGCCAGTCGCGGAACTCCCCCACCGTTAAATGATGAATGGGGGAGAACGCGTCGCGGTCGTGGGTGTCGATAATCAGACGCGTGACTTCATCCTGCTCGTAAGGGATGAGCGGGTTATTGAGCAGCTCGCGCAGCGGCAGGTCGGCGAGCGCCATCTTCGCCGCCATGCGCTCTTCGGCGCTTTGCGCGGCGACGCCCGCCAGCACATCCCCGGACCGCGCCGGGGAGGCTTTCGCCAGCAAGTCTTTCAGAGAAGAGAAGCGGTAAACCGTATGCGCAAGCGTAGTCTGGTACACGAGTGACTCCTTACGAGGCGACGCGCAGTTGCGGGTCCAGCGCCGCGCTGGCGCGGGCGCGCGCCGTCAGCCGGAACCACAGATAGCCCGCCAGCATCATGACGGCGAAGATGGCCGCCAGCACCAGGTTGTAGTAAACCATCGCCGCCAGACACAGCACCGCCATGCCCAGCGCGAAGGCCGGGGCGAGGGGGTAGAGCGGCGCGCGGAACGGGCGCTCCAGCCCCGGCTCGCTGCGGCGCAGCTTAAACAGCGACGCCATAGAGACGATATACATAACAATAGCGCCAAAAACCGACATGGTGACGATGCTGGCGGTCAGCGGCATGCCGTTAATGGTGATGAGCGAATCAGAAAAAATCGCCGCGATGCCCACCACGCCGCCCGCAAGAATAGCCAGGTGCGGCGTGCGGGTGCGACGGTTGATTCTGGCGAGGCTTGCTGGCAGATAACCGGCCCGCGCCAGCGAGAAAATTTGCCGCGAGTATCCCATGATGATGCCGTGAAACGACGCCACCAGGCCAAACAGCCCCAGCCACACCAGCATATGCAGCCAGCCGCTGTTTGCGCCGACGATGATTTTCATCGCCTGCGGCAGCGGGTCGTTGATGTTGGAGAGCGTGCGCCAGTCGCCCACGCCGCCGGCGAAAATCATCACCCCTACCGCCAGCAAGGTCAGCGTGATGATGCCGCCGCCGAGGGCGCGGGGAATGGTGCGTTTTGGATCTTTGGCTTCTTCCGCCGCCATCGACGCGCCCTCAATGGCCAGGAAAAACCAGATGGCGAACGGAATGGCGGCGAACATCCCCGGCAGCGCCAGGCTGCTGAAGGTTTCCGACCCGGCCCAGCCGTTGGCGGTGAAGTTGCTCCACGAGAAGCCCGGCGACACCACCCCCATAAAGACCAGCAGTTCGAAGATGGCGAGCAGGGTGACGATAAGCTCAAACGTCGCGGCAATGCCGACGCCCAGAATATTGAGCGTCATGAAGATAACGTAAGCGGCGCAGGCGACCCATTTCGCATCGAGTGAAGGGAACTGCACGTTGAGGTAAGCGCCAATCGCCATGGCGATGGCGGGCGGCGCGAAAACAAACTCCACCAGCGTCGCGAAACCAGCGATAAACCCGCCTGTCGGCCCGAATGCCCGGTAGGCGTAAGCAAAGGGACCGCCTGCGTGGGGAATGGCGGTGGTCAGCTCGGTAAAGCTGAAAATAAACGCGCAATACATGGCGGCTATCGCCAGCGCCACAATAAGAAAACCCATGGTGCCCGCCTGCGACCAGCCGTAGCTCCAGCCAAAATATTCACCGGAAATCACCAGCCCCACGGCAATGCCCCACAGGCGGAAGCTGCCCAGCGTGCGTTTTAATCCGGACTGTTCGGTTTGCATTCTCATTACTCACCTCGCCAATAAACGGATATCCCGCAGGGCTATTGCAAGGAGTGTACCAGCGGCAAAACGGGCAACGTTTCAACCGTCGGTATGAGGCGCTGCCTCGTGAAGTGGCAGGGCGTGCGCCCTTTTGGTGAAGCTTTTGAAAATTACGTCCGCTTATGGGTAAATAACAATTCATTCACAAAACGATTGAGAAAAGCGATGCTGCTGAAAGAACCGCGTCTGAACTTTACCGACGTGATGAACCGCAAGGCGCAGGAGAAAGGGATTCGGCTTGATAACGACCAGCAGCGGCTCATCCGGCATCTGGAGACGCTTGCCGAAACGTTGCAGCGCCGCCGGGCCGCTTTCGCCGGGCTCTACCTGTGGGGGCAACCCGGACGCGGCAAGAGTTTTATCGTCGACAGCTTTTTCGCCGCGCTGCCGCTGGCGCAAAAAAAGCGCGCCCACTTTCATACCTTCTTTCGCGAACTGCATCAGCAGCTTAACGGTCAGGGGCTGGACGCCGCGCTGCTTGAGCTGATGGGCGAGGCGCGGTTGCTCTGCTTTGATGAGTTCCATCTGCACGATATCGGCGACGCGATGCTGGTGAAAAGGCTGTTAGCGCTGGCTGTAGCGCGCGACGTGGCGCTTATCTTCACCTCAAACTATCCGCCGTGCGCGCTGCTGGCGAACCCGCTTTATCACGATCGCTTTGTGCCTTCCATTGCGCTTATCGAGCGCCACATGACCGTTATGGCGCTCAATGGCCCGCGGGATTATCGCCAGCAGGCGGCGGGCCACGGCGTTTTCAGCGAAGGCGCTTATCTGTGGCCCGCAAATGCGGCCCGGCGGCAGGCTTTGGGGCTGCCGGACGCCTCCGGGGCGGTTGCGCTGACTGTCGGCCACCGCACGCTGCACGCCGCCTCCGCACCCGGCGAGTTTTTGCATTTCACCTTTGCAGGCCTTTGCGAGGCGCCCACGGCGGTAATGGACTATCTGGCGCTGTGCGAAGGGCATGAGCGCTGGTTCCTTGACGGCGTGCCGCCGCTTGCGCGCGTCAGCCCCGCCGCGCAGCAGCGCTTTATCAACCTGGTCGATGTGCTCTACGACCAGCAACGCCGCCTGTTTATCGCCGCCGCTTGTCCGCTTACGGAGCTGGTGGCGGGCGTGGAGCAGGAAGACATTGCGCGCACCGCCAGCCGCCTTTCGCAATTAACGGCGGAATAAATTAACCTGGCGCGAATTAATTAAGAAAAAGCCAGGGCGGAAGCGAAAATAAATAACGGCTTACATAAAGTCGTTATTGAAATAATGAAAAAAAAGGGCGCCGTTGGACATGATCCTGACAGCCTGATTCGCGGGGATTGCTCCCCGCGTAGACGCTTACTTTCAGGGTTTACAGGCTAATAAAGCCGTTACCTCTTTTTCCCCATCCCGGTAACGGAGTTCGTAAAGCCTTTCCCGGGTAAGGAGTATTATTGCCAGCACCGTCGCGCAGACGATAACCAGACGCCATACAGAAGTGTTGTGCTTCATAGCCTTTTCTCCTTGCCGTGAGGCGAGTAAGAGGCTAACATCATGACTGTTTGTGGTTCATGTGTCGGCCTCGGGTTAAGTGATTAACTCGGGGCCTTCATCTTTCTGGAAACCACACATTGCCTGAAACCAGAAAGCCTCAGGCGCCCGCGCAAATAATAAATAACCCGCCTTATCACAGCTATTTATTTCCGGCGAAGTGCGTACTTTTGCCGTTATTAATAGAAGATGATTCTTCGTCCTGCTTTAAATTACGAGCCGCCTCGCATTTTGTTTTTATTATTTTCATTGGCTTTCATTTGCCCTTGCTTATTATCGCCTGCGTTTATTAAGCCTTCCTGTAAATAAACCCCTTTACCGACCGCGACGGTTTTCCGCCACCTTTTGCAGGATGTCCTGAATCACTACCCTATTCGTCATTCAGGTCATGCTGAGTTCGCGTAATCTCTGTTCATCGACACAACAACACCTTACCTGAACCGGAGAAGCAGCATGAACAGAGCAGCAGAGCACAAAGGCACCGCGGTGATTACCGGCGCGTCCAGCGGCATCGGCGCCGTTTACGCCGACCGCCTGGCGCGTCGCGGCTACGACCTGATTATCGTCGCCCGCAATCGCGACAAACTGAACCAGCAGGCCCGCCAGATTTCCGCCGAAACGCGCCGGAACGTGGAGGTGGCGGCGGTTGACCTGAACAACCCGCAGGCGCTGCGCGCGCTGGAAGAGAAGCTGCGTCAGGACGCCAGCATCACGCTGCTGGTGAATAACGCGGGCGTCGGCACCCATACCGCTTTGCTGCAAAGCGATATTGACCGCATGGAGCAGATGATAGACCTCAACGTCATTGCTCCCACGCGTCTGACCTACGCGGTTGTTCCTGGCATGGTGGCGCGCGGGCAGGGGGCCATCATCAATATCGCTTCCATCGTTAGTATCGCGCCGGAAATCTTAAACGGCGTTTACGGCGGCTCGAAAGCCTACGTTCAGGCCTTCAGCCAGTCGCTGCACCACGAACTGCACGGCCAGGGGATCCAGGTGCAGGCGGTGTTGCCGGGCGCGACCGCCACCGACTTCTGGGAAACCGGCGGGCTGGCGCTTGAGCATTTAGATCCCGACATCGTAATGACGCCGCAGGCGCTGGTGGACGCCGCCCTTGTCGGCTTCGACCGCGGCGAGCTGATTACGCTGCCCTCTTTGCAGGACGAAAGCGAATGGCAGGCGTTTGAAGCCGCTCGCCAGACCATGATGCAACACCTTTCCGTGAATAAACCCGCGCCTCGTTACCAGGCCGCTCAATAACAAATCTGGAGAAAAACCATGAAACTGACCAACAACACCATCTTTATCACTGGCGGCACATCCGGTATTGGCCGTGGACTGGCAGAAGCGCTGCACAAGCTTGGCAACCAGGTGATTATTTCCGGGCGTCGCAGGGCGCTGCTGGAAGCGGTCAGCAAAGCGAATCCAGGTATGGATTTCGTTGAGCTCGACATCACCGACCCGCAGCAGATTAAACAGGCGGCGCAGCAGCTTATCGCCAAGTACCCGTCGCTGAACGTGGTTATCAACAACGCGGGCATCATGCCGTTTGACGACGCCGCCGGCGCGCTGGATGACGACCAGGCGGTGACGCTTGTCACCACCAATCTGTTAGGCCCGGTGCGCGTCAGCGCCGCCTTTGTCGACCACCTGAAAAAGCAGCCGCAGGCGTGGCTGATAAACAACAGCTCGGTGCTCGCCTTCCTGCCGCTGGCCGCCACCGCGCTTTACTCCGCCACCAAAGCGGCTATCCACTCCTACACGCTCTCTCAGCGTTTCCTGCTGCGTGATACCAGCGTAAGCGTGGTGGAGATTGCGCCGCCGTGGGTGGATACCGACCTTATCTACAAAAGCGGCGACGAGCGCGCCATGCCGCTGGATGATTTCATCCGCGAGACGCTGGAGAAACTGGCGGCGGGTGAAGAGGAAGCGATTGTCGACCGCGTCCTGCCGGTGCGCGACAACCCTGGCCGCAACGAACATGGGCTTGTGAACCAGTTCAACCAGACGATGGCGGAAAACCCTATTCCGGTTCATTAATTCTCATGCCGGGCCTGGCGCCCGGCCTTGCTCTCAGGTGGGAGACGCGCATGACACCTTCACTTTCACTGCCCCAGCGCCGGGCCTTACGGGCGTTAAGCTTCGCCTATTTCGTACAGGCCACCGGTTCGCTGGCGGTGTCCGGCAGCCTGGTGCCGATTGCCCGCGAGTGGGCCATCAGCGAATCACAAAGCGCCTGGCTGCTGGCGCTGTTCGGCATCACCTTCGCCCTTGCCGCGCCGCTCTCTCAGGTGCTGTTCGGCCATCTGCCGCGCCGCAAGCTGGTGCTTTATGGCGCAGCGACCTTCGGCGGCGGCGCGTTTCTTTTTTCGCTGGCGCCCGATTACGGCGTGCTCGCGGCGTCGCGCATCGTGATGGGGCTTGGCGCCTCGCTGATGGGGCCGGTGCTGGTGGGGTTAGGCGCCGAACTGGTGCATGAGAAAGAGCGCGGCAGCGCGATTGCGAAAGTGCTGTTCGGGCTGTCGCTCGCCAGCATGCTCGGCATCCCGCTCGCCGCCTGGCTTGCCGACGCCTGGGGGCCGAGAGCGCTGTTTGGCGCGGTGGGTGCGGTCAGCCTGCTGGTGGCGCTGAATATTCGCCTGACGGTGCCGGAAACGGGCGCGGGCGCGCGCATCCGGCTCTCCACCATCGGCGACGTGTTGACGAATGCGAAACTGCTGAGCGCCTTTCTGGTGGTCTTTTTTATTGCCGCTGGGGTCTTCGCCACCTATGCGTTTATCGCCCCGGTGGTGCGCGACAGCTTTCACGGCACGGCGCACGATGTATCGGTGGCGCTGGCGGTGCTGGGCGTCGCCGGGATTGTCGGCAACCTGGCGGTCGCCCGCGCGGCGCGTCATTTCAGCGCCGAGAGGCTGCTGGTGGCGGGCATCGGGCTGTTGATGGTCGACATGCTGCTGATGCTGGCCGCGCCGCCGCACCTTTCGCTGCTTTTCGCCGCGTTCACCGTCTGGGCGTTCGCCACCGATATTCTCTGGCCGACCCAGCAGCGGCGGGTGGTGGAGGTCGCCGGGCCGTGGCGGGGCATTGCGCTCGCGCTCACCAGCGCCTTTATGTTCTGCGGCATCGGCTTTGGTTCGGCGGTGGCGGCATGGGTCTATCCGCGTTTCGGCTATGGCGGGTTGCTCGGGCTTTCCGTGCTGCTGCTGGCGCTGGCGCTGGCAAGCCTGGCGGTGTCCGAACGGGCGAAACGGCGCGAGCAGGAAAAATGCGCCGCCCTCTGTTCGGCGACGCGCATTTTGTCGTAAAAAGAGAACTCTTCTTCGCTCCGGAGGCGTGCATGCACAAGATTGGCTTTTTACTGGCGGACGGCTTTCAGCTATTGGCGCTCTCGACGCCCTCGGTGTTTGAGTTCGCTAATCTGGTGATCGGCGAGCCTTTTTACGAACTGGAGACCTGGTCGGAAGCGGGCGGGGCGGTGCGCTCGTCGGCCGGGGTCACGGTCAGCAGCCAGCCGTTAAGCGAGCAAACGCGTGCCGATACCTGGCTTGTCGGCGGGGTGATAAACCCGCTGGAAGCGCCGCCAACGCCTGCGGTGGTCGATTTTCTGAAAGCCGCGAGCCTTAATTCACGCCGCATTGCGGGCATCTGCACCGGGGCGTTTGTGCTGGGCGAGGCGGGGTTGCTGGACGGCAAGCGCGTCACCACCCACTGGGCGCACGCCGAAGCGTTAAAAACCAGAGTACCCACGGCGCTTATTGAATCAGACCGCATTTTTATTACCGACGGCGCGGTCTGGACGTCGGCGGGCATGACGGCAGGGCTGGATATGGCGCTTGGCATCGTAGAAAAAGATCTGGGCGCGGAAGTGGCGCGCTCCGTGGCGCACCGGCTGGTGATGCATCACCGTCGCTCCGGCGGCCAGACGCAGCACTCCGAGATGCTGGCGCTTTCGCCGCGGTCCGATCGTATTCAGAGCGCGCTGGAGTATGCGCGCAAAAACTTAAGCCGCACGCTGACGGTGGAGGATCTCGCCAGCGCCGTGCATTTAAGCCCGCGCCAGTTCAGCCGCCTGTTTCGCGAAGAGACGGGCAAATCTCCGGCAAAAGCCATTGAAGGCTTACGGCTGGAGGCGGCGCGCCTGATGATTGAGCAAAGCCGTCTCTCGATGGACGCCATCGCCCGCGAGGCGGGCTTTCGCGACCGCCGCCATATGCGCGAGGTCTTCGTGCGCGGCTTCGGCGTGCCGCCGCAGGCGCTGCGTCAGGGGCGCTCTTCTTCACGCGCGGCGTGAACCTTGCCGCGAAAGATCCAAAAGCCCCAACTGTTGTAGATAAGCGTGACGGGCACAAACGCGCCGAAGGCGATAAGCATCAGCTTCTGGGTCGCAGGCGGCGCGGCGGCCTGGGTCAGCAGCAGGTCGGGCGGCAATAAATAAGGAAACACCGCCAGCAGCATGCCGCCGAAGGCGACGACAAACAGCGTCAGCGTCATGGCCAGTGGCAAAAACGCCCGTTTGCCGCGCAGCGCGGCGCCAAGCCCCGCCAGCGCCAGCAGCGCGATCAGCGCCAGCGGCCCGCTGTAGCGCCACGCCAGCAGGTGCAGCCGGTAGCTCTCCTGCAACTGCATCGTCCACACCACCAGCGCCGCCAGCAGCAGGACGGTAAGCGGGGCAAGCCGCATCGCCTGACGACGGCCCCAGGTGGCAAGCGCCCCTTCGCAGCGCCAGATAAGCCAGCAGGCGCCCAGCAGCGCGTATCCCACGCTTAGCGCCACGGCGCAGTAAAGCGAGAAAGGCGAGAGCCAGTCCATGGCGGATCCGGTGAAGTGCTGGCCGTTATGGCTGATCCCCTCGATCCACGCGCCCATTGTCGCCCCCTGGCTTAACGAGGCGACCCATGAGCCGGCAATAAACAGCGCATCAAAAAGCGCCGGGCGCTGGTGGCGAAACTCAATCGCCATGCCGCGCACGATAAGCGACAGCAGCATGATGTAAACCGGCAGATAAAGCGCGCTGTAAAGAATGCTGAAGGCGACGGGAAACATCGCCAGCAGGGCGCCAGCGGTGAGCACCAGCCAGGTTTCATTGCCGTCCCATACCGGCAGAATGGTGAGGTTCATCTGCTGGCGGGCGTCGGTGGACTGAAACGGCGCCAGCAGCCCCACGCCGAGGTCAGTGCCGTCGAGCAGCACGTAAATCAGCACGCCGCAGGCCAGCGCCATGGCGCAGAGCAGCGTGAGCGGCGGCAGGGAGAGGGCAACCTCAAGCATCGTAGCGTCCTCTTATGCTCTGCGACGTAATGCCGCTTCCGGTCTGTTCCGCCACTTCGGCGTTGGCTTCTTTCTCATCGCCCTGCGGCGCTCTGCCCAGCAGACGCAGCAGAAACCAGAGGCCGATGGCGAAGATAGCGAGATAAATCAACACGATGGCGATAAACGAGGTTAACACCAGCGAAGGGGCGACAGGCGAGGCGCTGTGCGCGGTGCGCAGCACCCCATAGACGGTCCAGGGCTGGCGTCCGGTTTCCGTCACCAGCCACCCCGCCAGCATGGCGAAAAAGCCCGCCGGGGCCATCGCCACCATGCCGCGCTGCAGCCAGCGCGCACTCCACAGTTTGCCGCGCAGCCGCGTCACCAGCCCGGCCACGCCGAAAAAGATCATCAGCAGCCCCAGCCCCACCATGGCGCGAAACGAAAAAAACACGCCCGGCACCCAGGGGCGCTCATCCGCCGGATACTGGTTCAGGCTATGGATGGTGCCGGAAAGGTTATGGCGCAGATAGAGCGAGCCGATATTGGGAATAGCCAGTTCGGCATGGTTGCGCTGCGCCTGCATATCCGGAATGGCGAAGAGCCGCAGCGGTTCCCCCTGGCCTGGCGGCGGCGGATTCCAGCTTCCCTCCATCGCCGCGAGCTTCACCGGCTGGTGATCGCGCGTGTTCTCGCCATGCAGGTCGCCCACCACCGCCTGAAGCGGCGCCGCCGCCAGCAGCAACCACAGGCCCCAGGAGAACATCAGCCGCGCGCCGCGGTTATCGGGATGCTTTAGCAGGTGCCATGCTCCCACGGCGGCTATCAGGCAGGCGGCAGCCAGCATCGCGGCTATCGTCATGTGCGCGAAACGATACGGAAAAGAGGGGTTAAAGATAACGGCCCACCAGTCGACGGGCTGAAAACGGCCGTCCGCGCCAGTGATGAAGCCTGCGGGCGTTTGCATCCAGGAGTTGGCGGAAAGTATCCAGAAGGCGCTGAAAATGGAGCCAGCCGCCACCACGCAGGTGGCGAAGAAGTGCACCCACGGGCGCACCTTGCCCATGCCGAACAGCACCACGCCCATAAAGCCGGCCTCAAGGAAAAAGGCGATCAGCACCTCCATGTACATCATCGGCCCCATTACCGCGCCGGCGCGGCTGGCAAGCGCCCCCCAGTTGGTGCCGAACTGGAACTCCATCAACACGCCGGTCACCACGCCGACCGCCACGTTAAGCGCGAAAACCCGGCTCCAGTATTTATAGAGGTTGAGGTAAACCGGCTGCTTGCGCCACAGCCACAGCCCCTCCAGCAGCATCAGCCACTGCGCGAGGCCGATGGTAAACGCCGCCAGCACAATATGAAAGCCGATGGTAAAAGCGAACTGACTGCGCGCCAGTAGTAAAGCCGTCTCCTGGCTTATCATGCTTCCTCCGCAGAAACTCAGGCGTCGCTTGGTTTACCGCTGAACGACGAAATCGGTTTATCCACCTCTTCCTCCATGCGGCGGGAGAACGCCTTCATGCCGTTGAGAATCGGCGTGAGCGACTGCCAGAGTTCGTCGTCGTGCAGCATTTTCCAGGCGCCGCGCGCGCCAGGCGCGCTGTTGCCCGCGCTTTCCTCCTGCTCTTCGCGGCTGAGTTCGGCCATAAAATCGCGCAGGCCGAAGGCGAGTTTATACATGCGCTCAGGCGGAATGGTGGAGAGCGCCAGCAGCAGCACCGAGATGTTCTGGATGGTGTTCAGCGAGCCTTTACGGCTCAGGCCGCTTACGATCACCTGCATCCACTCGTTGTTGGACGCCACCAGATCGTTGGCGAGACGCAGCACGCCATGCTCATGCAGCGTCTGCAACAGGCGCTGAAGTTCTTCCTCGGCGGTGGGGCCGATTTTGGGCGGCTCCACCTGATATTCAATTGATTTAGCCATTAAAATTTCTCCGGATGCGGTTCCTGTGCGGGCGGCGGGGTATAGTCGTCACGCTGCCATTTCGCCTCGACCGGCACGTGGGTGATGGGGGTGCGCTTGCCATAGCGGAAATTATGCCGGGGCAGGGGAGAGGGATGCGGCTCGCGGGAGAGTTTCTCGAGCTTCACCGCCAGCTCTTTGTAGGCCGGGGTGTTGACCACCGGGTCGTGATGTTCGCCGGTAAGCAGGTTGATGCCCGGCTTGCCCTGATGAATCGAGATAAAGAGCGAGCCGCCAGCTACCCGGTCCGTCACCACGACCGGCACCTCCAGCGAGCCGCGCCGCGAGGTGAGCTTCACCCAGTCGCCCTCTGCAAGGTCGCGTTCGGCGGCGAGCTGCGGGCTGATTTCCACAAACCAGTCCGGCGAGAGCGACATCGTGCGCCCGCCGCGTCCGCTCTGGTTGGTGGACTGGAAATGCTCCAGCATGCGCCCGTTGTTGAGCGCAAGGTCATACTCTTCATCCGGCGCTTCGGCGGGCGGCTGCCACTCCAGCGGGTAGAGCACGGCGCGCCCGTCGGGGAAGGTAAAGCCGTCGGTGTAGAGCAGCGGCGTGCTCTCGCCATCCGGTTTCACCGGCCAGAGCTGCGAATTCCACCCTTCGAGCCGCTCATAGCTTACGCCTGCGAAAATCGTGGCGATGCTTGCCGCCTCCGCCATGATCTGCGAAGGGTGCGTGTAGCCCCAGTCGTGGCCCATGCGCGCGGCAAGGTCGGTGAGGATGCGCCAGTCCGGGCGGCTGTCGCCAAGCGGCGCCATCGCCTCGTAAAAGCGCTGGATGCGCCGCTCGGTGTTGACGAAGGTGCCCTCTTTTTCCACGCTCGGGCAGCCGGGCAGCACCACGTCGGCGAACTGCGCGGTGCGGCTTAAGAACAGATCCTGCACCACCAGAAAATCGAGGTCGGTAAACCCTTCGTGAACGTTGGTGGTGTCGGCATCCGAAAACGCCGTCTCTTCGCCGATAACGTACATGGCGCGAATCTGCCTGGTGCGCGCATGCTCGACCATCTCGAAGTTATCCGAACCCACCTCAAGCGAGAGCCGCTCCGGCTCAACGCCCCAGGCGTTGGCCCATTTGGCGCGCACGCTTTCATCGCTCACCGATTCATAGCCGGGGTAGTAATTTTTCAGGCAGCCGAAATCGCTCGCGCCCTGCACGTTGTTGTGGCCGCGCATTGGGTAGCCGCCAGTGCCGGGGCGGCCGTAGTTGCCGGTCACCAGCAGCAGGTTAGAGAGCGCCGTGCTGGTGTCGGCGCCGTGGCTGTGCTGGGTAATGCCCATCGCCCAGACAATGCAAACCGAACCCGCGTTGCCGATAAGCTCGGCGGCGGCGGTCAGCTCCTCTACGGAAAGGCCCGTCGTTTTCGCGGCGAACTCCAGCGAGAAGGGCGCCAGCGACTGGCGGTACTCATCCACCTGATTGACGTGGTTCGCCAGAAACGTCTTATCGGCGTAGCCGTTGTCAAACAGATAGCGCGACATCGCCGAGGCCCAGACCATATCGGTACTGGGGCGGATGCGCAGGTATAGGTCGGCGCGCTCGGCCATTTCGTGGCGGCGCGGGTCCACCACCAGCAGCTTCTGGCCGTGATGTTTTTTCGCCGCTTTGAGGCGCGAGGCGATAACCGGATGGTTTTCAGCGGTGTTGCTGCCGACGATAATCACCAGCTCCGCTTTTTGCAGGTCATCAATGGTGCCCGCGTCGCCGCCGTAGCCGACGGTGCGGAACAGCCCTTTGGTGGCCGGGTTCTGGCAGTAGCGCGAGGAGTTATCGACGCTGTTGGTGCCGATGATAAGCCGGGCGATTTTCTGCGTCAGGTAAGCCTCTTCGTTGCTCGCCTTGCTGGAGCCGATAAAGCCGATGCTCTGCGGGCCGTGCTGGTCGCGGATTTGCAGCAGACGGCGGGCCACCAGCTCCAGCGCCTCGTCCCAGCTCGCCTTGCGAAAGCGGTCGTTCTCGCGTATCAGCGGCGTGGTCAGGCGCTCTTTGTCATTCAGGAAATCCCAGGCGAATTTGCCCTTTACGCAGGTGGAGATGCCGTTGGCGGGCGCATCGGCGACCGGCTGCACCTTCAGCACATGGCGGTCCCGCGTCCACATCTCAAAGCTGCAGCCCACGCCGCAGTAAGTGCAGACGGTTTTGGTGCGTTTGATTTCCGGCTGCCGCCAGTGCATGTCCATCACCGAAATGCCGGTGATGATTTCCGCCCCGGTGCTGTTCTCTATCGCCTTCACGAGATCGATCATTGGGCGCTTGAGCGTCTGTTTCATGCTGGTGAAAGGCCCGGCGTCGGGCTGCATGGTTTTTTCCAGCAGCGCGTTGCAGGGGCAGACGGTCACGCAGTGGCCGCAGCTCACGCAGCTTGACCCGGCGATGGTTTCGCCGCCGTCCCACAGCACGCGCGGGTGCGCCATGGTGTAGTCGATGCTCAGCGTCTCGTTTACTTCGACGTTCTGGCACGCCTCCACACAGCGGCCGCAGAGAATGCACTGGTCGGGGTCGTAAGTGTAGAAGGGGTTGGAGTGATCTTTAACGTAAGGCTTGCGCTGGTATTCGTAACGCTGAATGGGGATATGCATATCCGCCATAGTGTTGTGCAACGTGCAGTCGCCGGTGTTGTGTTCGCAAACGGTACAGTAAAGCTCATGTTTCGCCAGCAGGCGGTCCATGCCTTCGTGCTGCGCCGCCTGGGCTTTTTCCGTGCGGCTGGTTATCTCCATCCCTTCTGCGCTTTTCAGCGTGCAGCCGCGCACCAGTTCGCCCTGGTATTCGACCCAGCAGACGTCGCAGGTCTGCATCGGTTCAAGCGATGGGTGGTAACAGACGTGGGGCAGCGTCAGGCCCCCTGCGGTCAGAAAATCGATTAACGGGACATTCGCAGGGCCAGTAACCGGCCGCCCGTCGTAAAACAGGGTGCAGAGAGATTCACTCATTATACTTCCTCAACCTTGCCAGTGGCTGTCGGCGAACGGCGCCGCAGCTGATGAGAACGTCTTTTCCCGACGGGATGCGTTCTCGTTATAGTGGTTTAAAGGTAGCTATGGCATCAGGGCTTCGCCAGAAAGGGATGTTGCGAAGTATGTACGGTATGGGCTAAGCGAAACGCGAAAAATAGCGCAGTCGCGCAGAAAACAGACGGCGTAACGTCTGAGAAAACAGGCGGTTTTGCAATTTGCCGCGCAGATCGGTATAACGTTCTTCCATGGATGTTTAGACGTCTGAACGTATAGAAGGTGATATGCAGGAATCGCAACAGCTACAACGCACCATGAAAACCCGCCATCTGGTGATGCTCTCGCTCGGCGGCGTGATCGGCACCGGGCTCTTTTTCAACACCGGCTACATTATTTCCACCACCGGGGCGGCGGGCACGCTGCTGGCCTATCTTATCGGCGCGCTGGTGGTCTGGCTGGTGATGCAGTGCCTGGGCGAGCTGGCGGTCGCCATGCCCGAAACCGGCGCGTTTCACGTTTACGCCGCGCGCTACCTCGGCCCGGCCACGGGCTACACGGTGGCCTGGCTCTACTGGCTTACCTGGACCGTGGCGCTCGGCTCAAGCTTTACCGCCGCAGGCTTCTGCATGCAGTACTGGTTCCCGCAAGTGCCAGTCTGGATCTGGTGCCTTGTTTTCTGCGTGGTGATTTTTGCGCTTAACGTTTTCTCCACCCGGCTTTTCGCCGAAGGGGAGTTCTGGTTCTCGCTGATTAAGGTCATTACCATCATCGCCTTTATCGTGCTCGGCGGGGCGGCGATGTTTGGCTGGCTGCCGATGAAAGACGGCTCGCCCGCGCCGCTGTTGCACAACCTCACGGCGGCAGGCTGGTTCCCGCACGGCGTGCTGCCTATTCTGATGACCATGGTGGCGGTGAACTTTGCCTTCTCCGGCACGGAGCTTATCGGCATCGCCGCAGGGGAGACCGAGAACCCGCAGCACGTGGTGCCGGTGGCTATCCGCACCACCATCGCCCGGCTGATTATCTTTTTTATCGGCACCGTGCTGGTGCTGGCGGCGCTTATCCCGATGGACCAGGCGGGCGTGGTGAAAAGCCCGTTCGTGCTGGTGTTTGAAAAGGTCGGCATCCCGTATGCGGCGGACATTTTTAACTTTGTCATCCTGACGGCGATTCTGTCGGCGGCGAACTCCGGGCTGTATGCTTCCGGGCGCATGCTCTGGTCGCTCTCTAACGAGCGCACGCTGCCGCGCTGCTTTTCTCGCCTGACGCGTCGCGGCGTGCCGCTGACCGCGCTTTCGGTGAGCATGCTGGGCGGCGTGCTGGCGCTGCTCTCAAGCGTTATCGCGCCCGATACGGTGTTTGTTGCGCTGTCGGCCATTTCCGGCTTCGCGGTGGTGGCGGTGTGGCTGAGCATCTGCGCGTCGCATTATCTTTTCCGCCGCCGCCATCTGGCCGAGGGGCGCGCGCTTGATGAACTGCACTACCGCGCGCCGTGGTTCCCGCTGACGCCGATACTGGGCTTTATCCTCTGCCTGGTGGCCTGCGTGGGCCTGGCGTTTGACCCGAGCCAGCGCATTGCGCTGTGGTGCGGGCTGCCTTTTGTTGCGCTCTGCTATGGTGCCTATTATGTTACGCACGCCTTTTCAACGCGTCAGACCCGTGAGGAACCGCGCCATGCCACTGAATAATCCTTTAGATGCGCTGTTGAGCCAGCAGCCTTATGTCGTGCTGGACGGCGCGCTCGCCACCGAACTCGAAGCGCGCGGCTGCAACCTGGCGGACAGCCTCTGGTCGGCGAAAGTGCTGATGGAAAACCCGGAGCTGATTTACCAGGTGCATCTGGATTACTTTCGCGCCGGGGCGCAGTGCGCCATTACCGCGAGCTACCAGGCCACGCCCGCAGGTTTCGCCGCGCGCGGGCTGGATGAAGCGCAATCCTGCGCGCTGATAGCCCGCAGCGTGGAGCTGGCGCGCCAGGCGCGGGAGGACTTGCTTAAAGAACAGCCGCAGGCCGCGCCGCTGCTGGTGGCGGGCTCGGTAGGGCCGTATGGCGCTTTTCTTGCCGACGGCGCGGAATACCGGGGCGACTACCAGCTTAGCGAAGCGGCGTTTAACGCGTTCCACCGTCCGCGCGTTGCGGCGCTGCTGGCGGCGGGGGCGGATCTGCTGGCCTGCGAAACGCTGCCGTCGCTGGCCGAGGCGCGGGCGCTGGCCGCGCTGCTGACGGAGTTTCCGCAGGCCCGCGCGTGGTTCTCGTTTACGCTTCGCGACAGCGAGCACATCAGCGACGGTTCGCCGCTCGGCGAGGTGGTGGAAGCGCTGAAGGATAATCCGCAGATTGTGGCGCTCGGCATTAACTGCATCGCCCTTGAGAAAACTACCGCTGCGCTTTCTCACCTGCACAGCTTAACGCCGCTGCCGCTGGTGGTTTACCCCAACTCCGGCGAGGAGTATGACGCGGCAAGTAAAACCTGGCGCCACAGCGGCCACGCCTGCCATACGCTTGAACACTATCTGCCCGCCTGGCGGGAAGCGGGCGCGAAGCTGATTGGCGGCTGCTGTCGCACCACGCCGCAGGATATCGCCGCGCTTGCCCGTCAACGTCGCGCGTAGATGCGCGTTTTCCGCCCCGAAAGGGGCGGCTCTCCCGCCTTGTACATTCGGTTACACGCCGATACCAATCACTCACGGAAGCGGCTGCGCGGCTTCTCTATAGTGACCTCAACGGCCCCGCAGTGGGGTAGCGAACAAAACAACGTTGAGGGTAAAGAGATGAAAAAAGTATTAGCACTGATTGTTGCTGCGACCATGGGCCTGTCCGCCGCCGCTTTCGCTGCGGATAACGCTGCTGCGCCGGCTCCGGCCGCCACCGCCACCACTTCCGCGCCGGCGAAAGCCCCGGCTGCGAAAACGCACCATAAGAAAGCGCACAATAAAGCCGTTGAGCAGAAAGCGCAGGCGGCTAAAAAGCACCACAAAAAAGCGGCTGCCACTACCGAGCAGAAACCGGTAGAACAGAAAGCCCAGGCGGCTAAAAAGCACCACAAAAAAGCGGCTGCCACTACCGAGCAGAAACCGGTAGAGCAGAAAGCGCAGGCGGCTAAAAAGCATCACAAAAAAGCGGTAAAACACACCGCCGCTAAACCGGCTGCCCAGCCTGCCGCATAAGTTTCATTCGTTTGTCCCCCCGCAAAACACCCGGCTCGCCGGGTGTTTTTTTGTGGCGTTTCAGCCGCGCTTACTCCCGGCGCAGCGTCATCAGCAGAATCGGCAACGCCAGCAGCAGCGTCAGCAGATTGGCCGCGCTAACCGCGATGTCGTTAATCAACATCCCATACACCAGCCAGAGCACCAGACCGCAGACAAACATGGCGTACATCATCCGCGAAATGCCCTGCGTATTGCGGGTGGTGAGCACTTTTATCGCCTGCGGCAGAAACGACAGCGTGGTCAGGCTCGCCGCCAGATAGCCGATTATCTTCACCCATTCCATACCTACGCCCCGACCTGGTCAGCCGTGACCGCCCGATCCGGCTTCGCCGGCGACCGATCGACATGCCGGTATTTATCCAGCAGGTGGATCTGAATGCGGCGCAGCAGATCGCCATTGAGCTTGTAGAAGCGGAAGTAAACCAGCAGCGAAACGAGGAAGAAGATCGCAGGCAGCGCCAGCATGATAAGCTGCATCCCCATCAGGGTGCCGGCGGACTGGGCAGCATTCGGCACATACCCGATAAGACCGAGCGCAACCGCGATAAAGTACGCCGCGAACGCCGCGCCCGCTTTGACTACCAGCGTCTGCACCGAATAGGCGATGCTTTCGCAGCGCACGTTCAGTTTATATTCCCCGTAGTCCACGGTGTCGGCGACCATAATCACCTGCAACACCCAGAAGAAGGCTTTGCCGATGCTAAACAGCACGCCCGCCAGCAAGATGATGAACGCATGGGTAAAACCCGTCATCGCCATCCACAGCAGTACGCCGCTGCCCAGCACCGGCAATATCGACGCCCCGGCCCATAAAATCCGCCGCGAGAAGAGTTTCACCAGCTTCGGAAACAGGATCAGAATAAGCAAATTGGCGATGCCCGCATAAGACATGTAGTACGGGAAGAGGTCGACATTGCCGAGCGCGTAAGTGAAGTAATAAATGGCGAAGCCGTCGATAATGTTGGCCGCCGTGTTATAGGCCAGCGCCATAATCAGCAGACAGGCGAGCTGATCGTTTTTAACGATAAGCATCAGCATCTGCTTCAGGCCCATCGTGTCGCTCCCGGCGCCGGCCTGTTTATCCGAGGAGTAAACCTCATGCACGTTGCGCAGGGTGACGAAGGTGGAAAGCACAAAGAAGCCAATCAACACCAGCGTGAACATCTGGAAGCCGAAACCGCGATCCGCACCGCCCACCGCATTTACGAAAGGCAGCGCCACGCCTGCGGTGACAAAGCCCGCAAGGCTTGCGAAAAAGCGCGGGTAGGGCACCAGTTGTTCCCGCTCGCGCTTGTCGAGCGTGATGGTCGGCACCAGCGACCAGAACGGCACATCCATGATGGTGTAGGTAAAACCCCACAGCAGGTAGGTCGCCCAGACCCATACCAGTTGCGTCGCGCCTTCGAAGTGGTGCGCGCTGAACAGCATGTAGAGCACGGCGGAATTCGTCAGGGTGCCAATCAAGATCCAGGGCTTGAATTTCCCCCAGCGCGAGCGGGTACACTCCACAATCCAGCCCATGATCGGGTCCGCCAGCGCATCGAGAATGCGGGCTATCAAAAACAGGGTGCCGACCATGCCGACCGACAGGCCGACAATATCGGTGTAGTAATACATCAGGTACATGTAGACGATGCCGATAGCGAAATCCTTACCAAACGCGCCGAATCCGTAGCTGAGCTTTGTTGTCATTGAAATACTCATAGGGTACCGATTGCCTCTTTCAGTGTCGGGCAGGGGGAGCGCGAAAGCAGCCGGGCTCGTTGGCCCGGCTGCCGTGCAGGCATTAGCGGTGCAGCCAGGCGGGCAGCCAACTGCCGTGGCTGTCGATAAGGTCGTCCACCAGCGCGTAGATCTCCTCAATACCCAGAACGGCGGCAGTATGCGGATCCATCAGCGCGGCGTAGTAAACGTAATCGCGGTTTTCCGTCAACACCGCCTCCGTCAACAGCGTCTGCACGTTAATGTTGGTTTGCATCATGGCGGCCAGGTGCGCGGGCAGGCGGCCTGCTTTGGTCGGCTGGATGCCGTTGGCGTCCACGAGGCAGGGCACCTCCACGCAGCAGCCTTGCGGCAGGTTGTCGATAAGCCCATCGTTGCGGACGTTGCCGTAAATCACGCTCGGTTCGCCCGTCCAGACGGCGTTCATGATGGTGCTGGCGTATTCGCGAGAGGGTTTCACGTCGATGCGGTCGGCCGTTTTAAACTCCTCTAACTCCTTGCGCCAGTTCGCTAACTGCTCCACGCAGCGTTTTGGATACTCATCCAGCGGCACCTGGTAGCGGGCTATCAGATCCTCGCGTCCGGGTTTGATAAACCAGGGCGTATATTCGGCGAAATGCTCGGAGGATTCGGTCACGAAATAGCCCAGCTTTTTAAACATTTCGTAGCGCACAATGTTCTGGCAGCGCGGGTTGCCGTGCAGGTTAGGCTTCGGCGCGCGTTTTTCGGCATAAGCCTGCAACAGCTCCGGGTAGAGGCTGACGTAGCTGCCGTCCGCGCACTTTTTCTCAAGCGTCAGATAGAACGCCATATGGTTGATGCCGGCGCAGCGATAGCGCAGGGAAGCCGGGTCGAGGTCAAGATCCCGCGCCAGCTCTTCCGCCGTGCCCTGCACCGAGTGGCACAGCCCAACCTGTTTGATGTGCGGGTAGCGGGCGTACATCGCCCAGGTATTCATCGCCATGGGGTTGACGTAGTTGAGCATGATGGCGTTGGGGCAGACTTCCGTCATCTCTTCGCAAATCCGCCAGAGGTGCGGAATGGTGCGCAGCGCGCGCATGATGCCGCCCGGGCCGAGCGTATCGGCGATGGTTTGCTCAAGGCCGTGGCGCTTGCAGACCTCAAAGTCGGTGACGGTGCAGGGCTCATAGCCGCCAATCTGGAAGGCGACGACGACAAAATCGGCGTCGGCAAGCGCGCTTTTCTGGTCGGTATGGCAGCTTATCTGCCCGTGCGCGCCGACGGAGTCCATCAGTTTACGGACCACGATATGCGACTCTTCCAGCCGCGCGGCGTCAATATCCATCAGCGCGACGTGGGCCGCTTTCAGCGCGGGACGCTGAAAGACATCGCCGAGGATGTTTTTCACAAAAACCGTGGAACCGGCGCCGATAAAGGTAATTTTTGGAGCGGACATAGCTTTCTCCCTGGTGTGGTGATGTCTGCTTAGCGTGGCACGCCCCTTTTGCGCTATCCGCTCTCTTCCCGGCAGGGCATTCCCGAAACCTCAGATCGCGCCATACGGCGCGCGGGATCTGAGGTTTCGGGAAAAAAGAGCCGATTTAGCAGAGTTAACGGCAACCCGACTGGCTAAACTGGAAGAGCAAGCCGGCATCCGCTGCATGAAAATGAGAATCCAGGAAAGAGGGAGAAGATGGGAAAACTAACGACGCCATCCCCGGCAAGACCGGATATGTGCAGCGGCGATGAGAAAGAGACCCGCGGCCCGCTGTCGCTCTATTCAGAATATCAGCGGATGGAAGTTGAACTGCGCCCGCCGCACGCGATGCCCGCCAGCCACTGGCACGGACAGGTGGAGGTGAATGTGCCGTTCGACGGCGACGTGGAGTATTTGATAAACAATGAAGTGGTGCGCATTAAACAGGGTTACATCACGCTCTTCTGGGCCTGTACCCCGCATCAGTTGACGCGGCCTGGCGACTGTACGCAAATGGCGATTTTCAATCTGCCGATGCACCTGTTTCTCTCCTGGCCGCTCGATCGCGAACTCATTAACCACGTTACTCACGGCATGGTGATTAAGTCGCTGGCCGCCCAGCAGTTAAGCGCCTTCGAGGTGCAGCGCTGGCAGAACGAACTCAACAGCGATAATGAACAGATACACCAGCTGGCGATAGATGAAATCGGCCTGATGCTCAAGCGCTTTAGCCTTTCCGGCTGGCAGCCGATTCTGGTGAACAAAACCTCGCGCACCCATAAAAACAGCGTCTCGCGGCACGCGCAGTTTTACGTCAGCCAGATGCTGGAGTTTATCGCCGTTAATTATGATCAGATGCTGACCATTGACGCGATTGCCGAGCATGTAAAGCTCAATCCCAACTATGCGATGGGGATTTTCCAGCGCGTCATGCAGCTCACCATGAAGCAGTACATTACCGCCATGCGCATCAACCACGTGCGCGCGCTGCTTAGCGATACGGACAAAACCATTCTGGATATCGCCCTGACCGCCGGGTTTGGCTCCAGCAGCCGTTTTTACAGCACCTTCAATAAATATGTCGGCATGACGCCGCAAAAGTACCGCAAGCTGAGCCAGCTGCGGCGGCGGGGAAACGAACTGGCATAGGCTGGCGCTGCGTCAGCGCGTCGTTTGTCTTAACCGCCCGCCGCGCGTTGATGGACGCTGATGTAACGCTCGCGCCGCGACGCTTTAAGGCGCGTTAAGTCCACCAGCACCAGCCCGTCCACGCAGTTGCTAAACGCCGGATCGCTGCCGAAGTCGATAAACTGCACGCCGCCAGGTTCGCAAAGCTCCGAATATTGCTTATAGAGCGGCGGAATGGCGCAGCCGAGATTACCGAGCAGCGTTTTCAGGCGCGTCAGATCTTCCACATAATCTGTGCCGCTAAACTGCGCCAGGGCTTTGGGCAGCGAAACGGGATAAGGGCGGCGGGAGGCGGCCAGCGCCCCGGGGGCCGGAAACCAGAGCCGGTAAAACGCCACCAGCAAATCGCGCGCGGCAGGCGGCAGCCCGCCGGAGATAGAGACCGGGCCAAAGAGATAGCGGTAGTGCGGATAACGCGCCAGATAAGCGCCGATGCCGCTCCACAGATAATCCAGCCCGCGACGTCCCCAGTATTGCGGCTGAATAAAGCTGCGTCCCAGCTCAATGCCCTGACTGACTATCGCCTTCATTCGCTCGTCATAGTGGAAAAGCGTGTGGCTGTAGAGCGCGTCAAAGCCATGCTGCACCACCAGCCCGGCGCAGGGGGCGAAACGGTAAGCGCCGACTATCTCCAGCGCCGCGTCATCCCAGAGGATCAGATGCTGATAGTCATCGTCGTAACGGTCGATATCGCGGCGTCTGCCGCTGCCTTCGCCCACCGCGCGAAAGGCGATTTCCCGCAGGCGGCCCAGTTCGCGCAGCACTGGCGCTTCTTCCGCGCCGCGCCGCTGCCAGAGGTAAATCGTCTTGCCGTCAGGGGTTTGTCCTAACACTTCCGCCTGCGCCAGCGCGTGGCGCAGCGTGGCGCGGTCTTCCGGTCTGGCGATGGCGCATTCGCTGTTAAAAACGCCCTTGCGGCCTTTACCCAGTTGCTGCACATGGCGGCGAAAGCGCGCCGCCGTCTCTTTCGCCCCGGCGTCAGGCTCATGCCAGCAAGTCCAGGGAATGCGTTCGCCGATGCGCACAGGCAGCGTGGCGCCGCGTTTGCGGAACATTTCGCCAATCAACATCAGCATGGCGAGCGTGGGAGAGAGCAGCGAGGCGCCGTAAAAAGCGAGGCTGTTGCGCCCGGCCAGGTGTGCTGGCAGCACCGTCGCGCGATAGCGGCTGGCAAGCTTAACAAAGCCCGGGTTCCAGGCTTTATCCACAATGCCCTGCGTCGCCGGACGCGACACTTCGCCCGCCGGGAAAAAAATCAGCACGCCGCCGCGCTCAAGCTGCGCTTCCATCTGCTTAATGGCGCTTTTCCGGGTGCGATTGCCCAGATTATCCACGGCGATAAAGAGCGAAGAGAGCGGTTCGAGATGGCTCAACATGCGGTTAGCCACCACTTTGATATCCCGCCGCACGCGGGAGAGCGCGTAGAGCAGCAGCAGGCCGTCAAGCGTGCCGGTGGGATGGTTCGCCACCACCACCAGCGGCCCGCGATCGGGAATTTGCTCAAGCTCTCTTGCCGCGATATCGCAGCGGATCTGCAGGTGTTCCAGCACCTGTTCCACCATATCCAGCCCTTTAAGGTGACGGTGGCGGTCGGCGAAAAGCCGGAACTCCTCTTCGTGAAGCAGGCTTTTTAATACGCGCTTTAGCCAGGGGGCAGTGCTGCCGTGGGGGTTAAGGTCGTGCAGGACGTTATCGATACTGAACATGCCAGGCTCTCCTCGCGTTAACGAGGTGAACATAACGAGAAAAGATGACGGCGCCGTGTCAGCAGCATGAAGGAAACATCACAGCGTGAGCGCAGCGAAAAAAGAGGGATTCAGGTTTTTTTCACCGAATGTGTGATGAAGGGGTTTAAAGAACCTCTCTTTAGCCCGGGATAGCGCCTGGCTGGCGAAAGATAACCTGCATTGTAGCGTAATTGTTAACCACTGAGATTCTGCGCATAAATCGCAGGGATGGTAAGGGCTCCCGGCGAGGCGGTAAGCGAAAAAGGTCAAAAACGATCGTTAAAAAACGACAATAGCGGCGCTTAATAAAAAAAGCGGCCCGTAAGCCGCCTTTTTAACGCATTAAATAATGTTTTTCTCGGCCAGATCGAGCGCGAAATAGGTGAAGATGAGATCCGCGCCGGCGCGCTTAATGGCGCCCAGGCTTTCCAGCACGACGTTGGTTTCATCAATCGCGCCCGCCTGGGCGGCGAATTTGATCATCGCGTACTCGCCGCTCACCTGATAAGCGCCGAGCGGCAGGGCGGTGCGCTCGCGGATATCGCGCAGAATATCCAGATAGGGGCCTGCCGGTTTCACCATCAGCGCATCCGCGCCTTCCGCTTCATCCAGCAGGGATTCGCGAATCGCTTCGCGGCGGTTCATCGGGCTCATCTGGTAGGTTTTGCGGTCGCCTTTCAGGGCGGTGCCCGCCGCTTCACGGAACGGGCCGTAGAACGAAGAGGCGAATTTAGTGGAGTAAGACATGATGGCGGTATCGGTAAAGCCCGCCGCGTCCAGCGCCTGACGAATCGCTTTCACCTGGCCGTCCATCGCGGCGGAAGGGGCGATAAAGTCCGCGCCCGCGCGTGCGGCCACCACGGCCTGCTTGCCGAGGTTAATCAGCGTCTGGTCGTTATCCACGCCGTGGTCGCACAGCACGCCGCAGTGGCCGTGGGTGGTGTATTCACAAAAGCAGGTGTCGGACATGACGATCATCTCCGGCACCGCGTCTTTAGCGATGCGGGACATGCGCGCCACCAGGCCGTTTTCGTTCCAGGTGTCGCTGCCGCACTCGTCGGTGTGGTGGGAGATACCGAAGGTCATCACCGAGCGGATGCCCGCGTTGGCGATACGCTCAATCTCTTTGGCGAGGTATTTTTCCGGAATGCGCACGACGCCCGGCATCGCAGCGATGGGTTTGTAATCCTCCAGCCCCTCTTCAACGAAGATGGGCAGCACCAGGTCGTTGCGGCTCAGCGAGGTTTCTTCAAACATGGCGCGCAGCGAAGGCGATTTGCGCAGGCGGCGCGGACGGGAAATCAGGGAAAAATCGGACATGGCGGTTATCTTTTGTCGGCAAGAAAAACCCTTATTTTACCCGATTTATTGCGCGACGTTTTACGATTATGGTCGCTAAACGGCCATCCCTGGCTCTTCAGGCTTAATTCAGGCCCGCTTTATCCAGCCCGTAAGCCGCGTCGGCGGAGCCGGGAGTCGCGCGAAACGCCACGCCCATGCGGTTCCAGCTGTTGATGGCGGCTATCTGGAAACTGATTTGCGCAATCTCTTCTTCGTTGAAGTGCTCGCGCACCGCGCCCCACTCTTCGTCAGAGACCTCCTGGTTGGTCAGGCGGGTCAGCGCCTCGGTCCAGGCCAGGGCCGCCCGTTCGCGGGCGGAAAAGAGCGTGGATTCGCGCCAGACGGCGACATGATGCAGACGCAGCTCGCGCTCGCCGTGCATTCTCGCCTCTTTTACGTGCATATCGACACAAAAGGCGCAGCCGTTAAGCTGAGAAGCGCGCAGCATAATAAGCTGCCCCAGCTCTTTGATGACCGGCTTTTGGTTGAGCGCGGCGCTGAGTTCCATACACTTTTTCGCCAGATCGCCCGCGGCCTGGAAGTAGTTAAGACGTTGTGACATGGTGATTCTCCCGACGTGTTTGAATGAACTGGCGTCATTGTGCCGGGAGTATGGTCTGCCTTACAGGTCCATGTTGTGAGTTTACAGGCAGACCATAAGGCGGGTTACTCTTGCTCTTTCAACAGTTCGATTAAACGTTCCAGAGCGAAGGCCGCCGCCTGATCGATAACGGTTTTTGGGTCGCCGTTAAAATGGCGCTTTTCCGCCACCACGCGACCGTCGTTCAGCGCCCAGCCAAACCAGACGGTGCCCGCGGGCGTGCCGTCTTCGCCGCCGTCCGGCCCGGCGTAGCCGCTGACCGACAGGCTGACATCTTCCCCGGAGCGGTCGCGCGCGCCTTGCGCCATCTCTTTTACCGTCTGTTCGCTGACGGCGGTATAAAGGCGCAGCGTCTCTTCGCTCACGCCCAGCATATTCTGCTTCGCTTTATTGGTGTAAGTGGTAAAGCCGCTGGAGAAGAAATCGGTGGTGTCGCCGGTGGCGCACAGCGAATAGGCGATAAGCCCGCCGGTGCACGACTCCGCCGTGGCAAGCTTCAGGCCTTTCGCACGAAGGTATTCTCTGACTTTAGTGGTAGCGCGTTCGATAGCATCATTCATTTTTATCTCCTGTAACCAGAACCCTAAGGAGTATAGATGACACTCTGGCCATTAACGGAGCGGCGAGGCCGGGGTATTGATGCGCTTTTCTTGCGGGGGAGGGGAGACGCGTAAAAAAACGGCGCAGGCTGACACCCCGCGCCGTCACAGGCATTCAGGAGGCGGGCGTTGCCAGGGGCTTGTTGCCGCTCAGTTCCGTAACCAGATCGTTAACGCCGTCGCTCATGTTCACGAAACGGGTTAAGGGCGAACGGGTCACCACCACGAAAACGCCGATATTATTTTGCGGCACCATCGCCATGTAGGTAATAAAGCCGCCGCCGCCGCCGGTTTTTTGAATGATGCCAGGGCGGCCCGCTTTCGGCGCCATGTAGACCCAGCCCAATCCCAGCGCGTCGGCCCGGCCCGGCACATCCATACCGACCACGCGGGCGAACTGCGCGCGCTGGTAAATCAGCGTCTGCATCCGGTCCGCCTGCGCACCGCGTGAATGGAAGTCGGAGGCGAGGAACTGCTGCATCCAGCGCATCATGTCGTCAGGCGTGGAGTACACGCCGCCGCTGCCGATGGCCGCCAGCGTGTTGTTGCAGGGGCTGGCCCCTTTCTCCGCCACCATCAGGCGTTTGCACTGGTCGGGCGACGGGGTGAAGGTGGTGTCTTTCATGCCGAGGGGGCGGGTTATCTGCTCTTCAAAAAGCTGCGGATACGGTTTGCCCGCCGCCCGCGAAAGCGCATCCGCCAGCAGATCAAACGCCAGGTTGGAATAAGAGACGATAGAGCCTGGCGCCGCCTTCAGGCTCGCCTGGCTAATCCAGTTCCAGCGCTGCTCTTTGGTCGGCCAGACAAACACCGGGCGGTGCGCCGCGCCGCCGGGCTGCTCGCGGGGCAGGGCGCTGGTGTGAGTGGCGAGGTTCACAAGCGTAATCGGCTTGCCCTGATAAGTCGGCACGCGCGCGCCGGCAGGCGCATATTTGCTGAGCGGATCGTTAAGCTGCACCACGCCCTGGTCGAGCAGCTTCACCAGCATTTCGCTGGTCATCAGTTTGGTCAGGGAAGCAATACGGATGACCGAATCGAGTTGCGGACGCACATTATTGCCGGGGCGGGTTTCGCCGAAGCTGCGAAAGACGCGCTGGTTGCCATCGATAACCACCATCGCCATGCCGGTGGCGCCGCTGCCATAAAAAATATGATTGGCATAACGGTCAACGATTTCGGAAGCAAATACCGGGTCAGGCGAGGCGGGGGCAGCCTGAGCCGCAGGCAACACCGCAGCGCTCAGCGCAGCGAGAAAAAGCAAGCAACGTTTCAACGGACGGATCCATACAGTCATTAAGGGGTAAAGGCTATTTATACTACTCTGCGCCGTTGTGCAAAGGGCCGATTAGCGACATAAAACGCGAAAAAGCGTAACGATGAGTAACCACAGCACTTTTTCTTTTCTCCCCTCATACTCTTTTTCACCGTTACGTTGCGCCAGGCTACAATCTTCCCTTTTAATTCATTATGGAGCCTCTCATGCCGACCCGACGTGTCGTTATGGTTGTTGATATGCAAAACGGCGTCTTCGCCACGCCGCGCCTTAACCGCGAAGCGTGCGCGGCGCGCATCAATGCGCTGACGCAGGCGGCTGACGCCGTCATCTTTATTCAGCATGCCGATGAGGACGCGTTGCCGGAAGGGAGCGAGGCGTTCGCGCTGCTGGCGGAGCTTAACCAGCCTGAAGGGGCGTTTTACGTGACGAAAAGCGCCTGCGACGCGTTTTACAATACGTCGCTCGACGCGCTGCTGCGCGAGCAAAACATCGATGAGTTTGTGATTTGCGGCTGCGCGACAGATTACTGCGTGGACGCCACCCTCAAAAACGGCGTCAGCCGGGGTTATCGCATTACCATTGCAGAAGACGCCCATACCACCGCCGACCGTCCGGCAGCGCCAGCCGACGTGCTTATCCGCCACTACAATGATGTCTGGCGTTCGTTCATCGCGCCGGCTAATCCGCCCCAGGTGCTTCCCACCCAAACTATTCTTGCCGCGTGGCGGACGAACTCATCTTTTCCCGTTTTGTCTTAACAGGCGCAGCGCGGTCTGGCGCCTTTTATTTTTAGCAACAACATTCACCGCGCCTTACGGGCGGTTTTAGGTAAGCTAACGTCCGTCGTGGTTAAAAACGGCGAAGATGAAGCGCAGCAACGCCATAACAATCAGCAGTGCAGGAGTGTAGTGATGTTTAAATCCTTTTTCCCCCGGCCGACCGCCTTCTTTGTGTCGGCCTTTATTTGGGCGATGCTTGCCGTCATTTTCTGGCAGGCGGGCGGCGGCGACTGGCTGTTGCGTCTTGCCGGCGCTGAAAAAGAGGTCCCCATCAGCGCGGCGCGCTTCTGGTCGGTGAATTATCTGGTCTTTTACGCCTACTACGCGCTTTGCGTAGGCGTTTTCGCGCTCTTCTGGATGCTCTACAGCCCACACCGCTGGCAGCACTGGTCGATTCTCGGCTCGGCGCTGATTATTTTCGTGACCTGGTTTCTGGTGGAAGTGGGCGTGGCGGTCAACGCCTGGTACGCACCGTTCTACGATCTCATCCAGACGGCGTTAAGCGCGCCCCATAAGGTTAAGATCGAGCAGTTTTACCATGAGGTCGGCGTGTTCCTCGGCATCGCGCTGATTGCCGTGGTAGTCGGCGTGCTGAATAACTTTTTCATCAGCCACTACGTGTTTCGCTGGCGCACGGCGATGAACGAATATTACATGGCGCACTGGCAGCGCTTGCGCCACATTGAAGGGGCCGCGCAGCGCGTGCAGGAAGACACCATGCGCTTCGCCTCCACGCTTGAAGATATGGGCGTGAGCTTTATCAGCGCGGTGATGACGCTTATCGCTTTCTTGCCGGTGCTGGTGGCGCTGTCGCCTCACGTGCAGGAGTTGCCGATTATCGGGCATATCCCTTACGGCCTGGTGATTGCGGCGATTGTCTGGTCGTTGCTCGGTACCGGGCTGCTGGCGGTCGTGGGCATTAAGCTGCCGGGGCTGGAGTTTAAAAACCAGCGGGTGGAAGCCGCTTACCGTAAAGAGCTGGTCTACGGCGAAGATGACCCGACCCGCGCCACCCCGCCGACCGTGAGCGAGCTGTTCGCCAACGTGCGGCGCAACTATTTCCGCCTCTATTTCCACTACATGTATTTCAACATCGCCCGCATTTTATATCTGCAGGTAGATAACGTGTTTGGCCTGTTCCTGCTTTTCCCGTCTATTGTTTCGGGCGCTATCACGCTTGGCCTGATGCAGCAGATCAACAACGTCTTCGGCCAGGTGCGCGGCGCGTTCCAGTACCTGATTAGCTCCTGGACGACGCTTGTGGAGCTGATGTCCATCTATAAGCGTTTGCGCAGCTTCGAGCGCGAGCTGGATAACGAGCCGCTCAACGAACCGCAGCAGGCGCTGTAACCTCAACGCTCCTTCGGGAGCGTTTTTTTATGCCGTTACGCCAGCCGATTCCGATTCTCCGCTTTTTGCGAAAATGTTACGCTCGGGCGGACTTTTAACACGAAACAGGAACGGTATGGAAAACGCGCTTCCCCCGATCGCCCGCCCGTCGCGGCGCGCCCTCACGCTTGGCCTGGCCGCTTTTTTCGCGCTGGCGGGCTGCACCAGTCAAAAAAGCGAACCGACGGCGGAAAAGGTTAAGCCGCTGGATGTGAAGAGCGTGGTGAAACAGAAAATGCCGGCAAGCGTGAAGGACCGCGACGGCTGGGCGAAGGATATCGCCACCGCCTTTGAAAGCCAGAAGCTGCCCGCCACGGAAGAGAACATCTGCTCCGTGCTGGCCGTGGCGGAGCAGGAGGCGAACTATCAGGCGGACCCGACGGTGCCCGGCCTCAACAACATCGCCTGGAAGGAGATTGAGCGCCGCGCCGGGAAGCTGCATATTCCGGCCTTCGTGGTGCGCACGGCGCTGCTGATTAAATCCCCCAACGGCAAAAGCTACAGCGAGCGGCTCGATAAGGTGAAAACGGAAAAGCAGCTGAGCGCCATTTTTGACGATTTTATCGGCATGGTGCCGCTCGGCCAGACCCTGTTTGGCAATCTCAACCCGGTGCACACTGGCGGACCGATGCAGGTAAGTATCGCTTTCGCCGAGCAGCATGAGCGCGGCTATCCGTACAAAATGGAGGGCACGGTACGCCAGGAGGTGTTCACCCGGCGCGGCGGCCTCTGGTTCGGTACCTATCATCTGCTTAACTACCCGGCGAACTACACGCAGCCGCTTTACCGCTTTGCAGACTTTAACGCTGGCTGGTACGCCAGCCGTAACGCCGCTTTCCAGAACGCGGTCAGCAAGGCGAGCGGCGTGAAGCTGGCGCTGGATGGCGATTTGATTCGCTATAACAGCGACGAGCCGGGCAGCACGGAACTGGCGGTACGCAAGCTCGCGGGCAAAATCGGCATGAGCGACAGCGCCATTCACCGCGCGCTCAGCAAAGGCGACAGCCTGGATTTCGAAGAGACCGATCTTTACCAGAAGATGTATAAGCTGGCTGAACAAAAGGCAGGCAGAAAATTGCCGAGGGAGATGCTGCCCGGCATTCAGCTGGAAAGCCCGAAAATTACCCGCAATTTAACCACCGCCTGGTTTGCTAAACGCGTGGACGATCGCCGGGCCCGCTGTATGAAGAAGGGTTAGAAAAAGCGCTGGCGCAGGCGCAGATAAAGCGCAAAGGCGCCAGCCATAACACAACCCAGCAGGAAGGGAACCACGCCAAACAGCGTGCTCACCGCAAGCCCCATTTCAATGCGGGGGCGGCCGTTCTCTTGCATCTGCATCAGGTGGTCAAACACGCCTGGCGCATGAACCAGCAGGTTCAGTATTTGCGCGCCTACCCAGAAGCAGAACAGCACAAACACGGCATAAGCGATATTGCCAGGCAGGGTTGTTTCGCGTTTTTTCCTGGCGAAGCCAGGTTTCGACAACATAATCTCTGCCATACAGACCTCCAGGGGTATACCTGCACGCTGGCGTTATGCCAGCTGACTTAAGGTGAGTGTGACAGGAGTTAGCAAATGTCAATATCGGATTTCTGGTAATTTCAGGGGTGGATTACTCCTGGATGTCAGTTTTATGTCGATACTCACATTTACGTAACTTTATTAATCAACAGGTAACATTTCAGATTTTCCCCATCTGCCGCGACCCGGGCCGCAGACAGCCTGAAAAGGATATGCGATGATGGCTTTTTTTCCTCCGGAGCCGCAATGAACCTGCCTGTGAAAATCCGCCGCGACTGGCACTATTACGCCTTCGCCATCGGGCTTATTTTTATCCTTAACGGAATTATCGGCCTGCTGGGCGTTGAGACAAAAGGCTGGCAAAACTACGCCGTCGGGCTGGTAACCTGGCTTATCAGCTTCTGGCTCGCGGGGCTGATTATTCGCCGGCGTCCGGAAGAAGAGAAACCGGACGCGGCAAAAGAATAACCGTTAGCGGGTGATGGCGCTTTTCAGCGCGCTGTCGGCGCGGTGGCGCTCCAGCGCCAGTTCAATAAGGCGGGTAATCAGTGCCTGGTAGCTAAGGCCGCTCGCCTGCCACAGCTTGGGATACATGCTGATATTGGTAAAGCCTGGCAGCGTGTTGATTTCGTTAATAATAACGTCGTTATCCGCGGTCAGGAAGACATCGACGCGCGCCATGCCGCAGCACTCCAGCGCCTGATAAGCGCGGATAGCGATGGCGCGAATTGTATCGTTAATATCCGGCGTGATGGCCGCAGGCACTACCACCTGCGCGCCTTTGTCATCAAGGTATTTGGTGTCGTAAGAATAGAACTCGTCGTTGACAACCACTTCGCCGCAGGTGCTCGCTTGCGGCTCGTCGTTACCGAGCACCGCGCATTCGATTTCACGTCCTTTAATGCCCTGTTCCACCACCACTTTATGGTCGAATTCAAAGGCCAGCGCCACCGCCTGGTGAAACTGCGCTTCGCTGGTCACTTTGCTTACGCCGACGGATGAGCCCTGATTCGCGGGCTTCACAAACAGCGGCAGGCCGAAGGTTTGCTCAAGTTCGCTGAAGCTCACGCGGTTGCGGCTGGCGCGGGTGAGCGTAACGAAGGGCGCGACGTTTAAGCCCGCGTCGCGCAGCAGCCGCTTGGCGACATCTTTATCCATGCTGACCGCCGAGCCGAGCACGCCGGAGCCGACGAACGGCAGGTTGGCCATGCGCAGCATGCCCTGCAGAGAGCCATCTTCGCCAAGCGTGCCGTGCACGATGGGGAAAATCACATCCACCTGATCCAGCGCCTGGCGGCTGTTCGCCTCAATCAACTGCGCTTCGGTCTGGCCTGGCACCAGCGCGACGGTTTTCTCTGAGCGATGAAGCGCGATGCGCGCCGGGTCGTTGGCGTTCAGCAGGTAGCCGGACGCCTCGTTGACGTGCCACTGGCCCTGTTTATCAATTCCCAGCAGTACAACCTCAAACTTCTCTTTATCAATGGCGTCGACGATATTTTTCGCCGACTGGAGCGACACTTCATGCTCCGCCGATTTTCCGCCAAAGACGATGCCCACGCGCAGTTTTGCCATCACACAATCCATCCTGAATGCTTACGAAAGCTGACAACATAGCACGCGATAAGGCGCGTTTCATGCGCTTCCTGCGGTACGCTGGAAAGCGGCGGCTATACTCAGAATTCAGATCAAAGAAAGGGAGAGCGCATGGCGAAAGCGGGAGGCGTAGTGGCGGGAGTCGGGGTAGCGGCGCTTATCGCGTACAGCTTGTATAACTGGCTGCCCGCCTGGTACAACCCGTTTGCGCCGCTCTCGCCCGATGACCCGCCCACCCTGGTGACACGCTATAAGCTGCGCCAGATGGCAAGCGAGCCGCAGGCCTGCCTCGCCATCCTCAGGCAGGCGAGCGACAAGGGCATGATTAGCTTTCGCGAGCAAACTAACGTGGCGGGCAAATGTCCGCTCGACGCGCCGGTGCGCGTCACCCGCTTTGGCGACGTGCGGCTCAGCAGTTCGTTTCTCGCCAGTTGTCCGCTGGCGTTGAGCAGCGCCATGTATGTCCAGCAGCGCGCGAAACCCGTTGCCGCTTCCATCATGAAGAGCGAGCTGACGCGCATCGATCATTTAGGCAGCTATGCCTGCCGCAATATCTACAACCGCCCCGGCGCACGGTTAAGCGAGCACGCGACGGCGGACGCGCTGGATATTAGCGGCTTTCGTTTCGCCAACGGCCAGCACATCACCGTGCTGAAAGGGTGGAACGAGCAAAACGCGCGAGGAGAAACGCTGCACGCGCTGTTCAATCAGAGCTGTCCGTTCTTCGGCAATTCGCTGGGACCGGACTATAACGCCGCTCACGCTAACCATTTTCACTTAGGCATGCGGGGGTTCGGCATCTGCCGTTAAAGAGAAAAGTGCGGCAGTGACGGCGGCTTATGTGATAAATATCACAAATACTTCGTTCTGAAAGATAAAATCCTGAAATGAATCAGAGCGCAAGGGATGCCACGCGCAGGAAGAGAGCGGCTGGTATGGTGGACTTATTCATTTCATTCTTTTTGTCGCGGGCGTATGGAATCCTGGAAGGTCAATATTATCTCGGTCTGGTTCGGCTGCTTTTTCACCGGCCTCGCCATCAGTCAAATCCTCCCGTTTCTGCCGCTCTATGTCGCCCAGTTGGGCGTGACCTCCCATGAAGCCCTGTCGATGTGGTCGGGCTTAACCTTCAGCGTCACGTTTCTGGTTTCGGCCATCGTCTCTCCCATGTGGGGCAGCCTGGCCGACCGCAAAGGCCGCAAGCTGATGCTGCTGCGCGCTTCCCTCGGCATGGCGATAGCGATTCTGTTGCAGGCGTTCGCCACCAACGTCTGGCAGCTCTTTTTCCTGCGGGCCATCATGGGGCTGACCTCGGGGTATATTCCCAACGCCATGGCGCTGGTGGCTTCGCAAGTGCCGCGCGAGCGCAGCGGCTGGGCGCTCAGCACGCTCTCCACGGCGCAAATCAGCGGCGTGATTTGCGGCCCGCTGATGGGCGGCTTTCTGGCCGACCATCTTGGTCTGCGCACCGTCTTTTTGGTGACCGCGCTTTTGCTGATGATAAGCTTCCTGGTGACGCTGCTGCTGATAAAAGAAGGCGTGCGTCCTGCAGGCAGCAAAGCCCAGCGCCTTTCCGGCAAGGCGGTCTTCGCCTCGCTGCCTTATCCGGGGCTGGTTATCAGTCTCTTTATTACCACCATGGTTATCCAGCTTTGCAACGGTTCCATCAGCCCGATACTGGCGCTGTTTATTAAGGCGCTTTCGCCGCAGAGCGACAATATCGCCTTTCTGAGCGGCATGATTGCCGCCGTGCCAGGCGTCTCGGCGCTGATTTCCGCCCCGCGTCTTGGCAAGCTCGGCGACCGCATCGGCACCGCCCGGGTGTTGATGGCGACGCTTATCTTCGCCGTCGCGCTCTTTTTCGCCATGTCTTTTGTCACCTCGCCAACGCAGCTCGCTGTGCTGCGCTTTTTGCTCGGCTTCGCCGATGGCGCCATGCTGCCTGCGGTGCAGACGCTGCTGGTGAAGTATTCAAGCGACCAGGTGACAGGGCGCATTTTTGGTTACAACCAGTCGTTTATGTATCTGGGGAATGTGCTGGGGCCGCTGATGGGGGCGGGCATTTCGGCGATGGCGGGCTACCGCTGGGTCTTTATCGCCACCGCGCTGGTGGTGCTGGTGAATGTGGGGCAGCTGGCATGGTCGCTGCGCCAGCGGCGGTTGAGCGCTTTGCGTCGAAAGGGGACTTAACTTAATGATATCTAATGCAATAGATTTTACTTAATTACAATACACAAAAAGAAGGGTTTTATCTGCATAGCTGCGCCAGGAATTTAAGTTAAATAACAGAAACGTTTCGTCATTGCTTAGTTTTTGTGCCGAGCCACACTTCCATTAAATTAATATAAAAATTGATTCATTTTTACTTTGCAACTTTGAAACGGGGTGATAACTTTCACCCGATATTAACTAAGGGAATTGGGTTATGAAAAATCTTATTGCCGAATTGCTGGTAAAGCTTGCACAAAAAGAGGAAGAGTCAAAAGAGCTGGTGGCCCAGGTCGAGGCGCTGGAGATAGTCGTGACTGCAATGCTGCGCCATATGGAGCAGAAAGAGCAGGATGCACTGATTCAGGGCATTGAAGGGGCATTGCAGGAAGCAAACCCGCCGAGCGAAGTTCCGCACCGCGATACTGAATTGCTCAACCAATACGTAAAAAAGCTTTTACGGCACCCCAGAAGCTAGTCTGTTAACGGCATCATGATTCGTCATGATGCCGTCATAATTTGATTCTATCGTCGCGCTGTTGTTATTTCTTTTTTATCTTTTAAAGGCAAGAAATAAGGTAGAAAAGTGCGCGATAGCAATTGCCTTAATATCATCGTTGAGTTGTGTTGCGGCCAGTGTCGCGCATGCAAACCGTCCGGGCTCGATAATCGGGCGGCGCGAAGGGATATTACTCAGCCAGCCGGCGCGCGCCGTCTGACGAGCGATCAAACTGAAGCGTTGCGCGCCTCATTAAATAATCGGTCGGCAAAAAAGGTATTTTGTGAATTGGCGATGGTATCGATGATTCGGAAATAACGGCAGCGCGCAATGACGCCGAGGGTGCCGGCGGCTTTTTTAAAGGTAGTGCCGCGCTGCCGCTGACTGACCAGCACACCCGCTATCCCCTTGATAAAAACCCCACAAGCCCGATTTCATTACTGGCGCCGCCGCTTGCGCCACGGCGTGAAAATTGACAACAGCCCGCGCTCGGCCGCTGTAGCGGCTTAACCCATCAAGCCCTCTTTTCTACAGCAGAAAGCCAGCCCCGGCCTGTTATAAAAAATGCTACCGGGCAGACATTCCTGACGCTGCCAGGTGGTTTTTCCCGGCTCTCCTGACCAGGCTTATAGCGCGGCTATCGCTTGCAGGAGAAACAATGAAAACCACGCTGCTTACCGCGCTGGTGATGGGGATGCTCTCGCCAGCGCCGACCTGGAGCGCCGAACGCGGCGCTATGCTTCCGCCATCGCGCACCGTCTGCAATCAGCAGGCCACCGCCGCGCAAATCACCGGCGACGCCCGCAAGGTCTATATTCGCAACTGCCTGCAAAACCGCCAGAGCGCGCCTCGCGATAAAAGCCTGACGCCGTATGAGCAGCAAATGAAAAAATGCAGCGCGCAGACGCAGATGCTGGATGGTGACGAACGCCGCCGCGCGGCAGGCGACTGTATGGCCCAATCCGGCTGGTAGTTCATATGGGTGAGTGGCTAAAACCGCTCACCCGAAATTTCATACTCGGGCCGTTTGCCGCCTCCTTATACTTTGGGAAATGTTGCGAAACCGTCCCGAAAAAATGAATCAACAACAAATATTTAGTCGATGGACCTCCTGGCAGGCCCGCCAACAGGCTCGCTTTACGGATGACTATCTGCGCTCCGGGCAACGCTTCGCACGCCGCATCTGGCCGCCGCGCACGGTAGGCCACGGCATCAGCTTTCTTTTTCTCGCCCCCATTCTGCTCACCCAACCGCTCTCCGCCTGGTGGTGGCTGGTGCTGTCGGTTTACGCGTTTATCTGGCCGCATGTCGCCTGGCTGCTGGCGGACCGCGCCGCTAACCCGATGGCCGCCGAACAGCGCAACCTGACGTTCGATTCAGTGATGGGCGGCGTCTGGATCGGCGCAATCGGGCTCAACGCGCTGCCCTCCATACTTATTCTGATGATGGTCAACATGAATAATATGGGGGCAGGCGGCGTAAAGCTTTTTCTGGTCGGCCTGCTGCTGCAAGCGGCGGCCTGCTTTACGACGATTGCGATAACGAACCTGCCGGTGGATATCGCCACCACGCCGCTTGAGATGTGGGTTTGCTTGCCTGCGCTGCTTATTTACCCGGTTTTCTTTGGCTTTGTGACCTACCGCACCGCCATCAACCTGGCCGAACGCAAGCGTCGGCTGCAGCTTCTCAGTACCCGCGACGGCATGACCGGCGTCTATAACCGACGCCACTGGGAGCATCTGCTGCATAACGAGTTCGACAACTGCCGACGTTATCAGCGCATTTCCACGCTGTTGTTGATCGATCTCGACCATTTCAAGACCATTAACGATACCTACGGGCATGATGTCGGCGATGAAGCGATTCTTGCCATCACGCAGCATTTACAGCTCACGTTACGCACCACCGACGTCATCGGCCGGTTTGGCGGCGACGAATTTGCGGTGTTTATGACGGGCACGTCGGTGCAGAGCGCCATCGCCGCCATGCACCGGGTGCATGAACATCTTGATGATTATCGCTTTGACTCCGCGCCGGATCTGCGGGTGCGCATAAGCGTAGGCGTGGCGCCGCTCACGCCGCAAATGACGCACTACCGCGAATGGCTGAAAGCGGCGGATAACGCCCTTTATAAAGCTAAAAAAGCGGGCCGCAACCGCACTGAAGTGGCCGCCTGATCCTCCTCGTTTGCCGACCCCGTCATCTCTGCCAGGCTTAAAAGAGCGCTGCAACATAACCGACTCTCGCGACGCGGCGGATAAGCCGCGCCGACGCACAATAACAATCAGGAGGTGCATTGCGATGAATTATCAGTATGTGGCGAGCATGAATGAATTGCCGGAAAGCCAGCCGCAGAAAGCGGAAGTGGGCGAAAGCGAGGTGGTGCTGATCCGCACCGGTGAGACGGTGCGCGCATTTCAGAGCAAATGTCCGCATGCGGGCGCGCCGCTGGAAAAAGGGGCGGTCTGCGAAGGGCATCTGGTCTGCCCATGGCATAAAGCGGTGTTTGACATCAGCAACGGCGCATGGCGCGAGCCGTTAGCGCTTTCCAGCCTGCGTCAGTATCCGGTACGCGTGGAAGAGGGCAAGGTCTACGTGAGCCCGAAGGCGATGTCGCCCGCCTCACGCCCGCAAATTCGCGGCGATGGCTCGCAAACGTTCGTTATCCTCGGCGTCGGGACGGCGGGCAGCGCGGCGGCCATTACGCTGCGTGACGAAGGCTTCAGCGGCAAGTTAATTCTTATCGACCGGGAGCGCGAAGCGCCCTACGACCGCACCGCGCTCAGCAAATTCGTCCCCTCCGGCAAAATGAAAATCAGCGAGGTGCCGCACCCGCTGGATGAAAATTTCTGGCAGCAGCCCGGCGTGGAGGTTATCCGTGAAGAGGTCGACTCCCTTGACCCTTCGCTTCGTGAGCTGCGTCTTGCCAGCGGAGAAACCCTGGCTTTCGACAAACTGTTGCTGGCGACCGGCGGCGCGCCGCAGCGCCCTGCGTTGCCCGGCAACCAGTTAAAGGGCGTTCATGTGCTGCGCAGCATCGGGCAGGCCGAACGCTTGCTCAGGGAGGTCAATAGCGAGCAGCGGTTAGTGATTATCGGCAACAGCTTTATCGCCCTCGAACTCGCCTCAGCGTTGCGCAATCAGGATATCGACGTCACGGTAATCGCGCGCCATCCGCAGCCGTTTGAGAAGCAGTTTGGCGAAGAGGTGGCGCGGGGATTTCGCCAGCTGCACGAACAAAACGGCGTGCGTTTTGTCACTGGCGAGCTGCAGGCGCTGGAAGGCGACGAGCACGTTCACAGCGTGAAGCTCAAAGATGGCCGCCAGGTTGCGGCTGAAGTGGTCGTTTTCGCCACCGGCATCAAACCGGTTACGGGTTTTACGCATACGCTGGCGCAGGAAGAGGACGGTAGCCTGCGCACCAATGACCGGCTCGAAGCCAGTGCCGACATCTGGGCGGTGGGCGACATCGCCAGCTATCCGGCGCCGGAAGGCGTGCGGCGCGTTGAGCACTGGCGCGTGGCGCAGCAGCAGGGGCGTATCGCCGCCCGCAATATGCTGGGCAAAAATGAGGTGTTCGACCGTGTGCCTTTTTTCTGGACCACCCATTACGGCACCCGCTATGAATATCTCGGCCACACGAAGAACTGGGATAATTTTAAATTTATCGGCTCCTTTGCAGAGAAAAAATTTATCGCTCTTTATGGCGAGGCTGGCGTGCTGAAAGCCGTATTCAGCTGCGGTTATTACACCGGCACGGCGGCGCTGTTGCTGCGAATGCGGCAGCCATTAACCCTGGAAGATGCGCAGGAGATTATTTTATCGGCGCAGGGGTAATCGCCCCGAAGCTTTTTATGCAGCCAGAACACCGGGGCGTTTATTTAGCGCCCCGGTTTTTTTATGGACATATCAGGCGCGCCGCGGCTTTTCCGTAACGCCTTCTCATTGCATAATCGTCCATGCCGCTTGTTCGCTCAAAAATACGCAACGGAACGGCTAATTGTGCATCAGTCACACTTTTTGGTGATTAATTGAGCGATAAGGTGATGCCACTCGCCCTTTTATTTTGACGGTTGCGTCACAAAACGGAGGTGTGCAGCAGATTAATCCATATCTGCGCCGCTTTAACGCCTGACTCTCTTTGCAGGATTCTTCTACCGTTATCGTGTTGGCAACGTGCCTCTCAACGGGAGAAGTAAAGATGTCCTCGGTAAGTGATGTCACGCCTGGATTAACCGCGCACGAGCGTAAAGTGCGCCGCATGAACCTCTTTGTTTCTGTTTCCGCCGCCGTCGCCGGGTTATTGTTCGGCCTTGATATCGGCGTTATTTCCGGAGCTTTGCCTTTTATTACTCACCATTTTTCCCTGAGCAGCCGGGCGCAGGAGTGGGTGGTGAGCAGCATGATGTTGGGCGCCGCGCTTGGCGCGCTTTTTAACGGCTGGCTCTCCTCGCGGCTGGGACGAAAATATAGCCTGCTGGCGGGCGCAATCTTATTTATTCTCGGCTCGCTGGGCTCCGCTTTCGCCACTTCGCTTGAGATGTTGCTGATTTTCCGCGTGGTGCTCGGCGTGGCGGTGGGCATCGCCTCTTATACCGCGCCGCTCTACCTCTCTGAAATGGCCTCGGAGAACGTCCGCGGCAAGATGATAAGTCTCTATCAGCTGATGGTGACGCTTGGGATCTTGCTCGCCTTTTTATCCGACACGGCGCTGAGCTACAGCGGCAACTGGCGAGCCATGCTCGGCGTGCTGGCGCTGCCCGCCATCGCGCTGCTGATTATGGTGATTTTCTTGCCCAACAGCCCGCGCTGGCTGGCGGCGAAGGGGATGCATATCGAAGCGGAAGAGGTGCTGCGCATGCTGCGCGACACGTCCGAGAAAGCACGCCAGGAGCTTAACGACATTCGTGAGAGCCTGAAGGTGAAGCAGGGAGGTTGGGCATTATTCAAAGCCAACCGCAACGTGCGCCGCGCCGTCTTTCTCGGCATGCTGCTACAGGCGATGCAGCAGTTCACCGGCATGAACATCATCATGTATTACGCGCCGAAAATTTTTGAGATGGCCGGGTTCGCCAGCACTGAACAGCAGATGATAGCCACTGTGGTCGTGGGGCTGACCTTTATGCTCGCCACGTTTATCGCGGTGTTTACCGTGGATAAGGCCGGGCGCAAACCGGCGCTGAAGATAGGCTTTAGCGTCATGGCCATCGGCACGCTGGTGCTGGGCTACTGCCTGATGCAGGTCAATGGCGGCGACGTCTCGCGCGGCATCTCCTGGCTTTCCGTCGGTATGACCATGATGTGCATCGCCGGTTACGCCATGAGCGCCGCGCCGGTGGTCTGGATCCTGTGCTCAGAAATCCAGCCGCTGAAATGCCGCGACTTTGGCGTCACCTGTTCAACCACCACTAACTGGGTGTCGAACATGATTATCGGCGCGACCTTCCTGACGCTGATTGATAACGTCGGCGCGGCGGGCACCTTCTGGATCTACACGCTGTTGAATGTCGCCTTTATCGGCGTCACCTTCTGGCTTATTCCGGAGACCAAAAACGTCACGCTGGAACATATCGAGAAAAACCTGATGGCGGGCAAAAAGCTTCGCGACATCGGACGATAAAAAAAGGCCCCTGAAGGGGCCTTTTTCTTACCCTTTGCTGAGCTTTTCCGACTTCGCCATGCAGGCCTGCATCGCTTCAATCACGGCAGAACGCATGCCGCGCTCCTCCAGCACCCGCACCGCCTCGATAGTCGTGCCGGCGGGGGAGCAGACCATGTCTTTCAGCTCGCCCGGGTGTTTGCCGGTTTCCAGCACCATTTTCGCCGAACCCATCACCGCCTGGGCGGCAAATTTATAAGCCTGAGCGCGCGGCATGCCGCCCAGCACGGCGGCATCGGCCATCGCTTCGATAAACATAAAGACATACGCCGGAGCGGAGCCGCTAACGCCCACAACCGGATGAATCAGGTATTCGGCCACCACTTCCGCTTCGCCGAAGCTTCTGAAAATAGCCAGCACGGCGTCGATATCGTCCGCCGTCGCCAGCGCGTTGGGGGTGATGGAGGTCATGCCCGCCTGCACCAGCGACGGCGTGTTGGGCATCGTGCGGATGATTTTTCGGTCGTGGCCCAACGCCGTGGCGAGCTGATCCAGCGTAACGCCCGCGGCGATAGAGACCACCAGCGACTCTTTATTGAAGCTGGAAGCGATATCGCTTAACACTTTCACGGTAATGTTCGGCTTCACCGCGCTGAAAACGATATCGGCGGTTTGCGCCACTTCCTGCGCGCTCCCGGCGCCGTTGATGCCATACGCCTCCTGAAGCTCAGCGACATTTTCCGGCGTCGGCGTATAAACCCAAATCTGGTCCGCGCGCGCCTGGCCGCTGGCGAGCAGCCCGCCCAGGATAGCCTTGCCCATATTGCCGCACCCGATAAACCCTATTTTCTTTTCCACAGCTTCACTCCGTTTCTGTCGCGTAAGTAGTCAGAAGGGGTATAGCTTAACGCGCTTTCGGGCGATTCGTTAAGGCTTCGGCTAGGCTTAAATGAAAAACCAGGAGGCTGATATGGATAAGACAACGGATGAATACCGCAGTCGTCACTATCCGATTCAGGAGGATATGCGCGCCCAGCGAGTGGAGTGGGTGCTACAGCGCGGCGGCAACTGGCTGCTTTATACCATTGTGGTTATCGCTTTGCTTGGCGGCTTCTCCGACGGCTGGCTGAGCGAAACGTCAAAGGCGAACGCGCAGGGGACGCTTACGGTGGAATATCAGCGCTTTTTGCGCTCAGAGAGCGATGAGCCTTTCACACTGCGTATTAGAGGCGAGCCTGATAAACCGGTAACGGTGCGGCTTGCCGGCGACTTCATGGATAAGTTTGTTATCCAGACGCTGCGACCGCAGCCGCTGGTCACGCACTCCTCGACGCATGAAATTTTGCTGACCTTTCCTGCCACCAAAACGGGCGAACATGCCGTCTGGCTGATGACCCAGCCGCAAACGGCAGGGCTTTTCACCTCACGGATTGCGCTTGAAGGCGCTGACGCCGTCACGCTGAAACAGTGGGTTTATCCCTAGGAGAGAAAGATGGAAAGCGTACTTCGCGCTGCGGGAATGTACGTGCTGCTGCTGATTGTGTTGAAAATAGCCGGGCGGCGCACGCTGCTGGAGATGAATTCTTTTGATTTCGTGCTGTTGCTGATTATCAGCGAGGCGACGCAGCAGGCGCTGCTGGGCAACGACTTCTCTGTGACCGGCGCGGCGATTACCATCATCACCCTGATCGTGCTCGATATTCTCTTTAGCTATCTGAAAAATACGATCCCGCGTCTCGATCTTATTATTGACGGCTCGCCGCTGATACTGGTGGAAAACGGCAAGCTGCTGGAGAAGCGAATGCGGCGCTCGGGGATTTCCGAAGAGGATATTTTAAGCTCGGCGCGCACTAGCCAGGGCATTGAGCGGCTGGATCAGATAAAATTCGCCATTCTTGAGAAAAACGGCAAAATTGCCGTTATTCCCGCCGAAAAACAGGAGTCGTAATGCCAGTCTGGGTGGATGCCGACGCGTGTCCGAATGTTATTAAAGAGGTGCTGTTCCGCGCAGCTGAGCGCACGCAAACCCCCGTCACGCTGGTGGCGAACCAGAATATCCGGGTGCCGCCATCGCGGTTTATACGCGCTATGCGCGTGCCGGCGGGCTTCGACGTGGCGGATAACGAAATTGTGCGGCTGTGCGAGCGGGGCGATCTGGTGATTACCGCGGATATCCCGCTGGCGGCGGAAGTGCTGGCGAAAGGCGCGGCGGCGCTGAATCCGCGCGGCGAGCTTTATAGCGAAGCGACCATTAAAGAACGCCTCACGATGCGCGATTTTATGGATACGCTGCGCTCAAGCGGCATTCAGACCGGCGGGCCTGACAGCCTGAGCCAGCGCGACCGGCAGCGTTTTGCCGCCGAGCTCGATAAATGGCTCAGCGGCAAAAAAGGTTAAGGCTTAAACCCAGTTGTCGTCGTCGCCGCCGAAGTCGTCACCGCCAAAATCATCGCCGCTGAAGTCATTATTAACATCTTCATTGGCGTAATAGTCGTTGGTGTCGTCCTGCTGCAGCCCGGCGTCCTGGTTCAGGAGCTGGCTGTCATCGGCCTGGTTGTAATCCTCCACCGCGTTAACCGCGCTGTTGTCAGCCGGTTGCGCCGGTTCATTGATAATATTCACAATCTCTTGCGGCTGATGATGGCTGAACATGCTGGTAAGCATATTGCCAAGCACCACGCCGCCCGCCACGCCTGCCGCCGTTTGCAGCGCGCCTGCCATAAAGCCGCCGCCGCGCGGCGCGCTGTAGTTTTGCTGGGCGTAACCCTGCGCAGGGGCATTGTTATAGCTGCCCGGCGCGGCGCCCTGGTAGTTTTGCGCGCCAGGGATAGGGTCTGCGCTGCGACTCGTCTGCGCCTGCGGTTGTGGTTCGCTTGCGCGGGAACCGCCACCAAAGAGGCCCGCCAGGAAGCCGCCGCTACTCTGCTGCTGTTTCGCGGCGTGCTGCAGCTGCGCGACCTGCGCTTCCAGCCCCTGAATGCGGCTGTTGAGTTCTTTAATCGCCGCTTCCTGAATAAGGATCGTCTGCGCCATGTAGTAGCCCGCCGCGGGCTGCTCGCGCAGGTGTTGTTCAATCAGCTGCTGGGCTTGCGCGTCGCGCGGCGCGCTGTTGGCCTCAGTGGTTTTCAGTCTGGAAAAAAGTCCATCAATCAGACGTTGTTCTTCCGATTGCATGATTTACACCTCTGTCATTGAGTCATAAATCTAAGTCTGGAGAAAATTTGGCGGTTGTAAACAGCCTGATTCGTAAAGCTATTAAGAAATGTGTTACCGAAGGCTTGCCCGCAGGGCTTGTGCCCGGCCATCTTTTTCAAGTAAGGTGGGCGCTCTCGAATGTGCCAGATAAGCTTTACAGCTAACGCCAGCTTTCAAATGAAATTGAATTGTAAATTCAGCCACTTGAAACATAGCTGTAACTTTTATTTTACGCCTGTCTTGCGTACTAGTTTAATGATATGATGACGCACCCGTCATACTCTTTACGCTTAATCTGCGCTGGCAACAGCGACTGAGGATAATCCATCCATGACCCAACCCATTTTCCTGGTCGGCGCCCGCGGTTGCGGCAAAACCACCATTGGGAAAGCTCTGGCGAAAGCCCTGGGGTACGCCTTTGTCGATACCGATCACTGGCTGCTGGAAAGCACGCGCATGACAGTCGCGGAAATTGTAGAAAGCGAAGGGTGGCCCGGATTTCGCGCGCGTGAAACGCAGGCGCTTAAAACCGTCACCGCGCCCTCTACGCTCGTCGCGACCGGCGGCGGAATGGTCCTCGCGGCGGAAAACCGCCAGTTTATGCGCGAAAAAGGCGCGGTTATCTATCTCCAGGTGGAGCCGCAAGAGCTGGCGCGTCGCCTGGAAGCGTTTCCGGAAGAGGGGCAGCGTCCTACGCTCACCGGCAAACCGGTTTCGCAAGAGATAAGCGAAGTGCTCGCCGACCGTGAGCCGCTTTACCGTCAGGCCGCTCATCATGTGATTAACGCAGCCCGGGCGCCGGAGCAGGTTGTCGCGGCCATCCTCGCGGCATTGCGTCTGGCTCAGGCAAGCTAACCTGCGGGATTGTCTATACTTACTGCTTCTCCACCATAAAAAGGAAGCATTATGCCGACAAGACCCCCTTACCCCCGCGAATCGCGCATTGTTACCGTTGAAAAGGGCGGTACAGACAAAACCGTCACCTGGTATCAACTGCGCGCGGATCATCCGGAGCCGAATACGCTTATCAGCGAACATCCGACCGAGCAGGAAGCGCTGGATGCGCAGCGCCGCTATGAAGACCCGGATAAAACCTGACCGCCATGACAAGGGAAGTGGGTTGCATTAGCAACCCTGTCCCTGATTCTGAAAAATCGTCCCCGCAGTGAATTATCACACCATTAATCCATTCGCTTCGTTAATAATCCGTTACTATTAAGTTATGCCTCGTGGCGAATGCAGCCAAAAGCCGGGAAGCGCATAAGAGGAAAACTGCTACGCTTTTTGATCTCACCTATAAATCCTGCCAGGTCAGGTAGCCTGCGTCGCAGCAAACTGTCGCAGCAAACTGGAGTTAAGAAAGGCGGAATAAGAATGAGTGCAACCTTGGCAATACTTACTGTCGGTGTGGTGCCGGTAAGTGCAGTTCTGCCGCTATTAACCGAACACATTTCTGAAGACCAGATAACTCACATCAGCCTGCTTGGGAAGATTACCCGCGAAGAGGTGATGGAGGATTACTCGCCTGACCCGGGCGATGAGGTCATGCTGACGCTGCTTAACGATAACCGCGCGGCGGAAGTTTCTCGTAATAAAGTGGAGAAGGCGCTGCAGGGCCTGGTCGAGGTGCTGGATAACCAGGGCTACGACGTTATTTTGCTGATGAGCACCTACCGCTTCAACTACCTCAAAGCGCGCAATTCCATGCTGCTGGAGCCGGAGCGTATTATCCCGCCGCTGGTGGCTTCTATTGTCGACGGGCATCAGGTGGGGGTCGTCATTCCGGTGCCGGAGTTGTTGAACGTGCAGGCGCAAAAGTGGCAGACGCTGGAGAAAGCGCCGTTCTACGCGCTGGCGAATCCGGTATTCGGCACCGATGAAGAGTTGGTAAACGCCGGACGCGAACTGATTGGCCGCGGCGCCGACGTGCTGGTGCTCGACTGCCTCGGTTTCTATCAAAAACACCGCGATCTGCTGCAAAAAGCGCTTGATGTGCCAGTACTGCTGTCAAATGTGCTGGTGGCCCGACTGGCGGCGGAATTGCTGGTCTGAGAGGCGTTAACAATTTGCGTGACAGGCCGACGGCTTGCCCTCTATATTGTTTTTCCAACCATTTTTAAAAGGGCCAGGCCATGCTTCAGAGTAATGAGTACTTCTCCGGTAAAGTGAAATCCATCGGTTTTACCAGCAGTAGCACGGGCCGCGCCAGCGTAGGCGTGATGGAGCCGGGTGAATACACCTTCGGCACCGCGCAGCCGGAAGAGATGACGGTGATAAGCGGCGCGCTGCATGTTCTGCTGCCGGGCGAAACGGAATGGAAAACCTACGAAGCGGGCCAGCTGTTTAACGTGCCGGGCCACAGCGAATTTCACCTGCAGGTTGCGGATACCACCACTTACCTGTGCCGCTACCTTTGATAACCGAACCCTGTAAAAAAAGCACCGTTTAACGGTGCTTTTTTCTTTGTGGCGCAAAACGAGGATTAGCGCTGCGCTTCGCCGCCCAAACCTTCCACCAGGTTCTGGATAAGCGCCGCCAGTTCGCCGGTCATTAACGTGAAGTCGGCGTCAAAACGCGCCGCGACATCTTCCCGGTCAATATCTTCGTTCTGGTCGCGCAGCTCATCGGCGAATTTCAGCCGCTTGATTGAACCGTCGTCGGCCAGCACAAACTGGATGCGCTGCTGCCAGTCGAGCGCCAGTTTGGTGACCACTTTGCCCGTTTCGATATGCACCGCAATCTCGTCGCTTACCAGCTCCTGCTGTTTGCAGCGGATCACGCCGCCGCCTTCAAGAATCGCTTTCAGCTCGGCCTCATCCAGCAGCTGGAAGCCCTGCGCCGCGCTACCGCTGCGCACCCACTCGGTCAGCGTCAGTTCGATGGGCGTCTCAAGCGTCAGCGGCACCACCGGCAGCGAACCCAGACTTTTGCGCAGCAGCGCCAGCGTATCTTCCGCTTTTTTGGCGCTGGCGCAGTCCACCATAATGAGTCCGTTGACGGTATCTATCCACATCATGGTCTGGCTGAAGCGGCTGAAGGCGCGCGGCAGCAGCGAATGCAGCACTTCGTCTTTCAGCGAGTCTTTCTCGGTTTTTTTCAGCTTGCGGCCCTGGTCTGCCTCAAGCTTTGCGATTTTCGCTTCCAGCGCCTGCTTGATAACCGGCGCGGGCAACATTTTTTCTTCTTTGCGGGCGCAAATCACAATCTGCCCGTTGGCGGCGTGGGTTAATGCATCACTGTGCGAGCCCATGGGCGACACCCAGCCGGTTTTCGCCATATCCTGGCTACCGCAAGGGGTAAAGGAAAGGGGCGCTAACTGTTTCTCCATCTCATCCGCGCGAAGGGAAACGTCGCGGTTTAAACGGTATACCATTACATTTTTGAACCACAGCATAATCTTTTCCACGGCCTGCTTATTAAACGCAGCGGGCATGATAGCGAATCGGGGGTTCCGTTTCATTGCCTTTCCGGGGCGCGCCTTCTACTCTCTTGATAATTCATCAGATATAAGGAGCAACACGTGCGTATTGGGATTGACTTAGGCGGTACCAAAACTGAAGTTATCGCGCTCAGCGACCAGGGCGAACAGCGTTTTCGCCACCGCCTGCCGACGCCGCGCGACGACTATCGACAGACCATTGAAACCATCGCCGAACTGGTGCGTCTGGCGGAAGAGGCGACCGGCGAGCGCGGCACGGTCGGCGTAGGGATCCCCGGCACGATTTCGCCTTATACCGGCGTGGTGAAAAACGCCAACTCCACCTGGCTGAACGGCCAGCCTTTCGATAAAGATCTCAGCGCCCGGCTGGGGCGTGAAGTCCGTCTGGCGAACGACGCCAACTGCCTCGCCGTTTCCGAAGCGGTGGATGGCGCGGCGGCGGGCGCGCAGACGGTTTTCGCGGTGATTATCGGCACCGGCTGCGGGGCGGGCATCGCGCTCAATGCCCACAGCCATATCGGCGGCAATGGCAACGCGGGCGAATGGGGGCACAATCCGCTGCCGTGGATGGACGAAGATGAGCTGCGCTATCGCGAGGAAGTGCCGTGCTACTGCGGCAAACAGGGGTGTATCGAAACCTTTATCTCCGGCACGGGCTTTGCGACCGACTATCAGCGCCTGAGCGGACATGCGTTAAAGGGCAACGAAATCATTCGCCTGGTAAGCGAGCAGGACGCGCTGGCGGAGCTGGCGCTCAGCCGCTACGAGCTGCGGCTGGCGAAGTCGCTGGCGCATATCGTGAATATTCTCGACCCGGACGTCATTGTGCTGGGCGGCGGCATGAGCAACGTCGACCGACTCTATAAAACCGTGCCGCAGCTAATCAAGCCGTGGGTGTTTGGCGGCGAGTGCGAAACCCCCATCCGCAAGGCGCGGCACGGCGACTCCAGCGGCGTGCGCGGCGCGGCCTGGCTCTGGCCGCTCGGTGAGTAAAAGCGAGGGCGCTTAACGCGCCCTTTTTTACGCCACCGAAAACTCGCGCGCAAGCCGGCTGAAGCCCAGCCCGTTCACCTTTTTCACTTTGATCTGCACCGGGATGCGCTCTTTCATCGCCTCGACGTGGCTTATCACGCCAATGGTTTTGCCGCTGGCGTTCAGCGCGTCGAGGGCGTCCAGCGCGGTATCGAGCGTTTCGGCGTCCAGCGTGCCGAACCCTTCGTCAAGGAACAGCGAATCGATGCGCGTTTTATGGCTCACCAGATCCGAGAGCGCCAGCGCCAGCGCGAGGCTCACGAGGAAGCTTTCGCCGCCGGAAAGCGTGCGGGTGTCGCGCACCGCGTCGGCCTGCCAGGTATCGATCACCTCCAGCTCCAGCTCCTCGCTAAGCTTGCGCTTGAGCAAATAGCGTCCGTGCAGGCGCGTGAGCTGGTTGTTGGCGAGCCAGACCAGGTTATCGAGCGTCAGCCCCTGAGCAAACTTGCGGAATTTGTCCCCTTTTTGCGAGCCAATCAGCAAATTGAGATGTCCCCACTCCGCCAGCGTGCGCGTCGCCTGTGCAATCTCCTGCATCAGCGTCTGCAACTGCGTGCGGTTATGCTCATCCTGGCGCAGCTGCTGGCGGAGTTCGCCCTGGCGGCTGGCGTTGTCGCGAAGCATGCCGGCGACTGAGGCCAGCGCCTGCTGCAATGCTTCGCTGCTTTCTTGCTCGCTTAATTCTGCCGGGCGTTGCGTAAGGTGCTGCGCCAGCTGGGCCTGCGCTTGCTCCAGCAGGGTTTGTTGTTGATGCAGTTGCCGCTCCAGCCGCGCTTTCACCCCTTCCAGCTCGCGAAGCGTCGCCTCGTCCAGCAGGGCGGCGGAAAAGGCGGCCTGTTCGCTGAAGGGGCTGGCCGCCAGCGCCGTCTCAAAATCAACACGGGCCTGCTGACAGCGCGCCTGCTCCTGGCGCATCTGTTGATGCAGCGCCTGGCTACGCGCCTCAAGCGAAAGGCAAAGCGTGTGGCTCTGCTGGCCTTCGCTAAGCGCCGCCTGCCGCTGCGAATCCGGCAGCGGCGGCGCCTCCTGCTCCTGCGGCAGGGCGGCCAGCAGCGTTTCATAGTGCGCGCGTTTTTCGCGCAGCTGCGTCTGCTGCTCCTGCTGCTGCTGCCAGGTCTTCGCTTCCGCTTCGCGTTCGCTGAACCAGCGCGCCTCGTCGCCCGGCTGCGGCGGCGTTAGCGCCAGCTCGCTGAGCTGTCGATGCAGGCTTTCCTGCTGCGCCTGGCAGGCGGCTTCAAGCTGCGTGAGCTGCTGCTGCGTTTGCTGACGCTGGTTTTCCAGCAACTGATGCTGCTGGAGGCGATGAAGCTGCTGTTCATGCTGCGCCTGTTCCTCCAGCCAGGGGGTGATATCGTCCTGCGGCAGGAAGGCTATCTCCAGCGCCGCGCAAAGAGCATGCCACTGCGATGTGAGCGCTTGCTCCTCTTGTGCAATGCTTGCCGCTTCGCTTTCCAGTTGCTGCTTTTGCTTCAACTGGCTCTCTTGCTGGCCGCGAAGGGTGGCGCCTTCTTTAACCAACTCATCTTTTTCCTGCTCAAGCACCGCCAGCCGCTGTTTATTGAGATCGGGCTTCAGCGCCTGGTAGTGCTCCACGGCCGGGTGTTCCGTCGCGCCGCAGAGCGGGCAGGGGCTGCCGGGCTGCAGGCGGTTGCGCTCTTCCACAAGGCTTGCGATGGCGCTCTCCAGCTCGCAGACTTTTTTCGCCTGCGCCACCTCTTCCTGTTTGGCTTTGTAGCGCTGGCGCTTATCGGCAAGCTGCGCTTCCAGCTGTTGTAGCTCCTGCTCAAGCGCGGCCTGCCTTTGCGCCTGGCGGGCTTTGCGCTGCGCCAGCGGGGCGAACTGGGCGTGCAGGACGGAGAGTTTTTCCCGCGTGGCGCGCAGGCGGGTGCTGGCGGCGAGCTGTTCGGCAATCTCATCGGGGGATAACGTCAGGCTGACCGGAGCCAGCGCCGCGCGTTTTTGCTCAATCGCCGAGAGGCTTTCGCGCAGCGTTTGCGCCTGCTGCTGGTCGCGCTTTTGCTGGCTGAAGGCGGCCCGCCAGCCCGCCAGCTCGCTGCTCCACTGGCGAAAGCGTTCATGTTCAGTAAGCCATGCGGCAAGCTGGCGCAGCCCGTCATCGCAGCGCGCAAGCTCGTCGGCGGCCACCTGACGGATTTGCTGACGTCGGGTTCGGGCAGTTTGTAAGCGAACGCTTACTTCTTCGTACTGCCGTTGGGTTTCGGCGTGCGCCGCTTCCTGTTCCTGCAAGCGTTGCCAGTAAGGCCGCAGTTTTTCCGCGGGCAAAGCGGCTTCAAGCTTTGCAAGATCCGGCGCGGCGGCCTGTAACGCGCGCGCGGCGTTTTCCACACCGCTGCGGGCCGCCGCCTGCGCCTGCTCAAGCTTCGCGGCGTGCGTGAGCCATTCGTACTGGCGCTGCGTCTGCTGCTGGCGCGACAGTAGCGCATTTTCTTCATTAGTAAGCGCCTGCAAACCTGAGCGCAGCTGCTGCTGCTCTTCATCGCTCAGCAATTTCACTCCCTGGGCTTGCGCTTCCCGTTTTTCCAGCTCCGCTTTTGCGAGCTTATGCTGTTCAAACACGCGGGCGGAAACCTGACCGTAAATCTCGGTGCCGGTCAGCTCTTCCAGCAGTTCGGCGCGGTCTTTGGCGTCGGCATTCAGAAAGGCGGCGAACTGCCCCTGGGAGAGCATCATCGAGCGGGTGAAACGGTCATAGTCGAGGCCAGTCAGGGCGGCGATGCGATCGAGCTTGTCTTTAACTTTGTCGGCGAGGATTTTGCCCGAATCGCAGCGCGCCAGCTCCACGCGCGGCGCCTGAAGCTTGCCGTCCGGCTGGTTGCGGGCGCGGTACTGGCTCCAGAAAGCGCGGTAGGCCACCCCTTTTACTTCAAACTCCACCTCCGCCAGGCACTCGGCGGTATCGCGGGTCATCAGGTCGTTTTGCGTCTGCGAGATAGTGTTCAGGCGCGGCGTCTGGTGATAAAGCGCAAGGCAAATGGCGTCGAGCAGCGTGGTTTTCCCCGCGCCGGTCGGGCCGGTGATGGCGAACAGGCCGTTGCTGGCGAAGGGTTCGGCGGTAAAGTCGATTTTCCATTCGCCCTTAAGCGAGTTGAGGTTTTTTAACCGCAGGCTGAGAATTTTCACGCCTCTTCCTCCTGATGCAGACTTTCCAGCGTTTGCGCGAAGAGGGTGCGCAGCCGTCGCGCCTCCTCTTCTTCCAGCTGTTCCTGCTGCAAACGGCGCTCGAAAACTTCCTCAACGCCCAGCTCGCTCAGCGTTTCGGTTTGCAGCGTGCCGAGGTTTTTCTCGCGCAGCTCGCGGCTGCGGCGCAGCAGCACCACTTCCACCGGCAGGTCTTCGGTGAGCTGGGTTATCTGGCGCTGCATGTCGTGCAGGAACTGTTCGGTAGCGATTTCAATATCAAGCCACACTTTCGGCCCGGCGGGCGCGTCGCGCCACTGGGTCAGCGCCTGGGCAATCTCCTCGAGCGTGCCTTTTACCACCGCGAGCGGCTGGCTTACCGGCACCGGCAGCGCGGTCACGTCACGCAGCTTGCCCTCCGCGAACTCCACCAGAAAGACGCTTTTTTCTTTACCTGTTTCATCAAAGCTCAGGGCGATGGGCGAGCCGCTGTAGCGAATATGGTCGCTTGCCGCCACTTTCTGGGCGCGGTGAATGTGGCCGAGCGCGATGTAATCCGCCGCCGGGAAGAGGTGAGCGGGAAAAGCGTCCAGCGTGCCGATGTAGATATCGCGCACCGCGTCGCTTTTGGTCACGCCCACCGTGGTGAGGTGGCCGGTGGCGATGATGGGCAGCGCTTGTTCGCCGCGCAGGGCGCAGGCGGCGTTGTAGCACTGTTCGTAATGCTGCGTGATAGCCTCCAGCAGCTGCTGCTGTTTTTCACTGCCGGACTGGCCGCCGCGGCTGCGCAGGATATCGCGCGGGCGCAGAAACGGAATAGGGCAGAGCACCGCGCCGGGCGCGCCGTCGCGACGGTTGAGGACAATCGCCTGGCTTGCCGGATCCTGCTGGGCGCTGGCGATCACGCGGGTGTTAAGGCAGGCGAGCAACTCGCGGGATTCATTTAACGTCGCCACCGAGTCATGGTTTCCCGCCAGCACAATCAGCTGACACTGCGTGGCCTGCAGCTTCACCACGAAGCGGTTATAAAGCTCGCGCGCGTAGCTTGGCGGCGAGCCGGTGTCGAAAATATCCCCCGCCACGATGATGGCGTCTGCCTGATGTTCCACCGCGGCCTCCAGCAGCCAGTCGAGAAAGGCCTGATGCTCGGCGGCGCGGCTTTTGGTATAAAAATTCTGACCAAGATGCCAGTCGGAAGTGTGGAGGATGCGCATAGATTTCCCTGTGGCGAAAAAGCGAGAGGGTGATTATAAACAAGCAGGCGGGCTGGTGTCCTGAACGGCTTGCCGGACGGGTGTCATAAATGCCGCAGAGGGAGTCATCAGACGGTCATCTTTTCATAAATCTGTCATAAATCTGACGCATAATGGCGCCGCATTGGATAATGTTGACTTTATATTACAGGGCTAATTATGGCGAGACGTATTCTGGTCGTAGAAGATGAAGCACCGATTCGTGAAATGGTCTGTTTTGTGCTCGAGCAAAACGGCTTCCAGCCCGTTGAAGCTGAAGATTATGACAGTGCGGTAAACCAGCTCAACGAGCCCTGGCCCGATCTGGTCCTGCTCGACTGGATGCTGCCCGGCGGTTCGGGCATTCAGTTTATCAAGCACCTCAAGCGCGAAGCGATGACCCGCGATATCCCGGTGATGATGCTGACCGCGCGCGGTGAAGAAGAGGACCGCGTACGCGGGCTGGAGACCGGCGCGGACGACTACATCACCAAGCCGTTCTCGCCAAAAGAGCTGGTGGCGCGCATCAAAGCCGTTATGCGCCGCATCTCGCCTATGGCGGTGGAAGAGGTTATCGAGATGCAGGGCCTGAGCCTGGACCCGACCTCTCACCGCGTCATGACCGGCGAAAATCCGCTGGACATGGGGCCGACCGAATTTAAGCTATTACACTTCTTTATGACGCACCCGGAGCGTGTTTACAGCCGCGAGCAGCTGCTGAATCATGTCTGGGGTACCAATGTGTATGTCGAAGATCGTACGGTGGATGTGCATATCCGCCGCCTGCGCAAGGCGCTGGAGCACAGCGGGCATGACAGAATGGTGCAGACGGTGCGCGGTACGGGGTATCGTTTCTCAACCCGTTTTTAACTCATAACCTGGAGTGTGACCGTGCTCGAACGGCTGTCATGGAAAAGGCTGGCTCTGGAGCTGGTGTTGTGTTGTCTCCCGGCGCTGATCCTCGGGGCGTTTTTCGGCCATGTGGCCTGGTTTTTACTGGCGGCGGTGACCGGGCTGCTTATCTGGCATTACTGGAACCTGCTGCGCCTCTCCTGGTGGTTATGGGTCGATCGCAGCATGACGCCGCCGCCGGGAAGAGGAAGTTGGGAGCCGCTGCTGTACGGGCTGCACCAGATGCAGTTGCGCAATAAAAAGCGCCGCCGGGAGCTGGGCAATCTTATCAAGCGCTTTCGCAGCGGCGCCGAGTCGCTGCCCGATGCGGTGATCCTGACCACTGAAGAGGGCACTATCTTCTGGTGCAACGGCCTGGCGCAGCAGCTCCTTAACCTGCGCTGGCCGGACGACAACGGCCAGAATATCCTCAACCTGCTGCGCTACCCGGAGTTCACCCGCTACCTGCGCGAAAAAAACTTCACTCGTCCGCTTAACCTGGTGCTGAACAACGGTCGCCATCTTGAGTTTCGCGTGATGCCCTACAGCGAACAGCAGTGGCTGATGGTGGCACGCGACGTGACGCAGATGCACCAGCTCGAAGGCGCGCGGCGTAACTTCTTCGCTAACGTCAGCCATGAATTGCGCACGCCGTTGACGGTATTGCAGGGCTACCTGGAGATGATGCAGGAGCAGACGCTGGAAGGGCCGCTGCGGGACAAAGCGCTGCATACCATGCGCGAGCAAACGTCCCGTATGGAAGGGCTGGTGAAACAGCTGCTGACGCTGTCAAAAATTGAAGCGTCGCCCACGCTGCAGTTGAATGAAAAAATCGACGTGCCGATGATGCTGCGCGTGGTGGAGCGCGAGGCGGCAACCCTCAGCCAGCAGCGGCATGCGCTGACTTTCGATGTTGACGCCACGCTTAAGGTGCTGGGCAATGAAGAACAACTGCGCAGCGCGATGTCGAACCTGGTCTATAACGCCGTGAACCATACGCCGGAAGGCACGCATATTACCGTGCGCTGGCAGCGTGCGCCGCACGGCGCGCTGTTTAGCGTGGAGGATGACGGGCCGGGCATCGCGGCGGAGCATATTCCGCGTCTGACGGAGCGTTTCTACCGCGTTGATAAGGCTCGGTCGCGCCAGACAGGCGGCAGCGGTCTTGGGCTTGCGATAGTCAAGCACGCCATCAGCCACCACGACGCGCGGCTTGAAATCGACAGCGCGCCCGGCAAAGGCGCCCGTTTTTCCTTTCTGTTGCCCGAAAGGCTGATTGCCAAAGAGAAAGCGCTCGCTGAGTAATTTCCTTCGTACTGTAAACGCCGCTTGCCAAAGGCCAGCCTGACTGGCCTTTTTTCCTTCCATTACGTTTTCTTATACCGCATTTACTCTGTTGATTATTTTTTGTTCGCACGAAAAGGTGGTGCTATTTTTATATCTTAGCGTTTCCCACTGCGTGTAATGACTCATGCAGAATAATGGTCTGGTTTTGCGATCCCGTATTGCCTTCAAACGTTATAAGCGTTTAAATTGCGCCCCTGCCGTTGGCAGACCGACTGAATTTGCGTGGTTAATCGAAAAACAATTCTTCGCCAACGCAATCGGGAAGCATATCCCGCTGTCTTTTGTCTGAAATGGCCGCGTTTCGTCATGCGGCGAACGTAATAATTTCAACGATTTCAACACCACATCCACAGGCAGTAAATCTTATGACCCACAAGTTAACAACGCGCGACATTATCGCTCTGGGCTTTATGACCTTTGCGTTATTCGTTGGCGCGGGCAATATCATTTTCCCTCCCATGGTGGGGTTGCAGGCGGGTGAACACGTCTGGACCGCCGCGCTGGGCTTTTTGATTACCGCAGTGGGCCTGCCGGTGCTGACCGTGGTGGCGCTCGCCCGCGTAGGCGGCGGCATCGACAGCCTCAGCACCCCGATTGGCCGCGGCGCGGGCATTCTGCTCGCCACCGTCGCCTATCTGGCCGTCGGCCCGCTGTTCGCCACGCCGCGCACCGCCACCGTCTCTTTTGAAGTGGGCATCGCCCCGCTGACCGGTGACGGCGCGCTGCCGCTGTTCATCTACAGCCTTATCTACTTCGCGCTGGTCATCCTGGTGTCGCTCTACCCGGGCAAGCTGCTGGATACCGTCGGCAACTTCCTCGCGCCGCTTAAAATTGTGGCGCTGATTGTGCTGGCCGTGGCCGCGATTATCTGGCCGGCGGGCGATATCAGCGTGGCGACCGACGCTTATCAGAAAGCGGCGTTCTCCAACGGCTTTGTGAACGGCTATCTGACCATGGATACGCTGGGCGCGATGGTGTTCGGCATTGTTATCGTCAATGCCGCTCGCTCCCGCGGCGTTAACGAGTCTCGTCTGCTGACGCGTTACACCATCTGGGCGGGCCTGATGGCGGGCATCGGCCTGACGCTGCTCTACCTGGCGCTGTTCCGTCTGGGCTCCGACAGCTCTGCGCTGGTGGAACAGTCTGCTAACGGCGCGGCTATCCTGCACGCTTATGTTCAGCACACCTTCGGCGGGGCGGGCAGCTTCCTGCTGGCGGCGCTGATTTTCATCGCCTGCATGGTGACAGCGGTGGGTCTGACCTGCGCTTGCGCCGAGTTCTTCGCCCAGTATCTGCCGCTCTCTTACCGCACGCTGGTCTTTATTCTGGGCGGCTTCTCCATGGTGGTATCGAACCTGGGCCTGAGCCATTTGATTCAGATCTCCATTCCGGTGCTGACCGCCATTTATCCGCCATGCATCGTGCTGGTGGTGCTGAGCTTCACCCGTCCGTGGTGGCACCGCTCCGCTCGCGTTATCGCCCCGGCGATGCTCATCAGCCTGCTGTTTGGTTTAATTGATGGCGTGAAAGCGTCGGCGTTGAGCGGTATACTCCCCGGCTGGACCGCACACCTGCCGCTGGGCGACCAGAATCTGGCGTGGCTGCTGCCGACCGTCGCGATGGTTATCATCACGGCAGTCTGGGACCGCGCAGCCGGACGGCAGGTCACCTCCGCCGCCCACTAAATCGATGGGTTAATGTTTAACCACGGGGTCCCGCCCCGTGGTTTTTTATTTTGTTAAGTGGTATTGGAACGATGGAAAACAACAAGCTCAAACGCGGGTTGAGCACCAGACATATCCGTTTTATGGCGCTCGGCTCCGCTATCGGCACCGGGCTTTTTTATGGCTCCGCGGACGCCATTAAAATGGCCGGGCCGAGCGTGCTGCTGGCCTATATTATCGGCGGCGTGGCGGCTTACATCATTATGCGCGCGCTTGGCGAAATGTCGGTGCATAACCCGGCGGCCAGCTCCTTCTCTCGCTATGCCCAGGAGAACCTCGGGCCGCTCGCGGGCTATATCACCGGCTGGACCTACTGCTTTGAGATTTTGATTGTCGCCATCGCCGATGTGACCGCCTTCGGCATCTATATGGGCGTCTGGTTCCCCACCGTGCCGCACTGGGTCTGGGTGTTGAGCGTGGTGCTGATTATCTGCGCCATCAACCTGATGAGCGTGAAGGTGTTCGGCGAGATGGAGTTCTGGTTCTCGTTCTTCAAAGTCGCCACCATTATCATCATGATTCTGGCAGGCTTTGGCATCATCATCTGGGGGATCGGCAACGGCGGCCAGCCGACCGGCATTCATAACCTCTGGAGCAACGGCGGCTTCTTCGCCAACGGCTGGGTTGGCACCGTAATGGCGCTGCAGATGGTGATGTTCGCTTACGGCGGCATTGAGATTATCGGCATCACCGCCGGCGAAGCGAAAGACCCGGCGACATCTATCCCGCGCGCCATTAACTCTGTACCGCTGCGTATTCTGGTGTTCTACGTCGGCACGCTGTTTGTGATTATGTCTATCTACCCGTGGAACGAGGTGGGCACCAACGGCAGCCCGTTCGTGCTGACCTTCCAGCATATGGGCATTACCTTTGCGGCGGGCATCCTGAACTTTGTGGTGCTGACCGCTTCGCTTTCCGCTATCAACAGCGACGTGTTCGGCGTAGGCCGCATGCTGCACGGCATGGCGGAACAGGGCAGCGCGCCGAAAGCGTTCGCCAAAACTTCCCGCAACGGTATTCCGTGGGTGACGGTGGTGGTGATGTGCCTGGCGATGCTGCTGGCGGTCTACCTCAATTACGTGATGCCGGAGAATGTCTTCCTGGTTATTGCCTCGCTTGCCACCTTCGCCACCGTCTGGGTGTGGATAATGATCCTGCTGTCGCAGGTGGCGTTCCGCCGTCGTCTGTCGAAAGAAGAGGTTAAGGCGCTGAAGTTCAAAGTGCCGGGCGGCGTGGCGACGACTATCGTCGGTCTGGTGTTCCTCGCCTTTATCATCGCGCTGATAGGCTACCACCCCGACACCCGCATTTCGCTCTATGTGGGCTTCGCCTGGATTGCCTTGCTGCTGGTCGGCTGGGCGTTTAAGCGCCGCCGCGCCGCGCGACTGCCAGCCTGATACCGCTCTCCTCCATCCCCGCCGCCTGGCGGGGATGTTGTTTTGGCTCTACGCTTCGAAAGTTGGCTCCGCCTCCCGTCTCCTCCGGCAAAATCACGGCCAGTGAGGAGTGCTTTGCGAAGCGGGTGTGGCATGGTGAGCGCATTTTCTGACACGGGGAGCAGTAGAATGTTGAAAGCCTGGCACCTGCCGGTTGCGCCATTCCTTCAGGAGCGTAAAGCGCGGCTGTATATCACCCTTTGGCTGGCGGGCGACGACCTGCCGGAAAAGGTCATGATGCGTTATGAAAGAGACAACGAAGAGACCGCGGTTGAGATGAAGCGTCAACGCGCTTCTCCTGCGAAAGGGGTGAGCGCCTGGCGTGCGGCCATCGACCTGAGCGAGGGGCAGCCGCGTCGCCGCTACGCTTTTAAGCTGCTCTGGAAAGCGAGGCAGCGCTGGTTTTCGCCGCTGGGCTTTAGCGCTTATCCGCCCGCAAGGCTTGAGATGTTCGCCGTCGACAGGCCGGACGACGGGCCGCACTGGGTGCAGGATCAAATCTTTTACCAAATTTTTCCCGACCGTTTCGCCCGCAGCGAACCGCGCAAGCCTGGTCAGGACAATGTCTATTATTACCACGCGGCAAAACGGGACATCACGCTGCGCGACTGGGATGAACCGGTCACTCAGGAAGAGGGCGGCTCAACCTTCTACGGCGGCGATCTTGACGGCATCAGCGAAAAGCTGCCCTACCTGAAAAAACTCGGCGTCACCGCGCTTTACCTCAACCCCGTCTTCAGCGCGCCGAGCGTGCATAAGTACGATACCCATGATTATCGCCACGTTGACCCGCAGTTTGGCGGCGACGAGGCGTTGCTGCGTCTGCGCAAAAACACCCTTGAAGCGGGCATGAAGCTGATTCTCGACGGCGTCTTCAACCATAGCGGCGAAACGCACCCGTGGTTTGACCGCCACAAAACGCACGCGAAAGGCGCCAGCCATAATCCGCAGTCGCCCTGGCGCGACTGGTATAGCTTCTCGCCGGAGGGCCATGCGCTCGACTGGCTGGGTTTCTCAAGCTTGCCCAAGCTCGACTTCCGCTCCGCAGGGCTGGTGGACGAAATTTATGAAGGCGAGAACAGCATCGTGAAGCACTGGCTGAGCGAGCCGTGGCGCATGGATGGCTGGCGGCTGGACGTGGCGCATATGATTGGCGAAGAGGGCGGGGCGAAAAACAATCTTATCCATGTGGCGGGCATTTCGCAGGCGGCGAAAGCCGTTAATCCGCAAGCCTACATCGTGGGAGAACACTTCGGCGATGCCCGCCAGTGGCTGCAAAACGATGCCGAGGACGCGGCGATGAACTACCGGGGCTTCTCCATTCCGGTGTGGAGCTTCCTGGCGTGCGTAGATAACTCAGATGAGCCGCAGCATCTGGACGCCGCCGACTGCGTCGCCTGGATGAACCAGTACCGCGCCGGGCTTTCTCACCAGCAGCAGTTGCGCATGTTTAATCAGCTCGACAGCCATGACACGCCGCGTTTTAAAACGCGGCTGGGCGAGTATGTCGCACGTCTGCCGCTCGGCGTGGTGTGGCTGTTCGCCTGGCCGGGGGTACCGTGCATTTATTATGGCGACGAAATAGGGCTGGATGGCGGCCACGATCCTTACTGCCGCAAGCCTTTCCCATGGGATAAAAAGCAGCAGGACGGCGAGCTGCTGGCGCTTTATCAGCGCATGGCGACACTGCGCCGCCGCAGCCAGGCCCTGCGCGCCGGAGGGTGTCAGGTGCTTTATGCTGAAGGGGATGTCATCGTCTTTGTCCGCGTTTATCAGCGCGAACGGGTGCTGGTGGCGATAAACCGCGGCGAGGCTTGCGACGTGACGCTTTTTGACGAGCCGCTGCTGGCGGGTTGTGAATGGCAACTGCTGGAAGGGGCGGGGGAAATAGCCGGGCTGTCTTTGCGGCTTTCAGCAAACACGGCGGCGGTGTTGCGCACAGACTACTAGCCTTAGGGGGAAAGCGGTAAAGGAATACCGCTTTTTATTCAGATATGGGAAAGTAGCCGCACTTTCGCCGCAGGGTCTGAAATCAATGGATGAGATTTTTGTTTTTGCCGCACTGCTTGGGCTTTTTTGCGTCGTAGTGGTGCCGACGCTTGCCATCATGGCGCTCAACAAAAGCGGGCGTAACGAGTTTGAGCTTGCTCGCCTGCGCGCGCGGGTTGAGGAGCTGGAAGCGCGGCTTGCCGCCGCGCCGCCTGCCGCCGCAAGCGAAACCGCGCGCCACGCCTCTGTCACCGTCGAAACGGCGGATGCGCCGCAGACTGCGCCGTCGCCTGTTTTAAGCGCTGTACCTGAACCGGCACCCGAACCGGCAGCAGCCAGTGAGGCGGCGTCCCCGGTCTGGTCGCGGGCGGTACGCGTTGTACGGCAAGAGGCGACAGAAAACCTGCGTAAAGCCTTCCCGCGCCGCGGCGCGAACCCACAGGAAGAGGCTTCCGGCCAGGCGATGGGCGGCCTCCTCTCCAGCCTGTTGCGCTGGTTTATGCAGGGCAATCCGCTTGCCAAAATCGGCGTTATTTTGCTCTTCCTCGGCCTCTCTTTTTTGCTGCGCTATGGCGTCGAGCGCGACCTGCTGCCGCTGGAGCTGCGCGTGGCGGGCGCGGGCGTCGCCGCGCTGGCGTTGCTGGCGTTCGGCTGGCGGCTACGTCGCAAGGCGCCGTTGTATGGGTTGATTTTGCAGGGCGGCGCAGTGGGCGCGCTCTATATCACGCTCTTTGGCGCTTTCCGGCTCTGGCAGATGTTGCCGATGCCGCTCGCCTTCGGTCTGATGCTTGTCGTCTGCGCGGCGAGCGTGGCGCTCGCGGTGCTGCAGCGCGCGTTAAGCCTCGCGATGCTGGCAAGCCTTGGCGGTTATCTTGCGCCGCTGCTGCTCTCAAGCGGCGGCGGGAGCCATATCGCGCTCTTCTCGTTCTATCTGCTTTTGTCGCTCGGCATTGCGGCGATAAGCTTCTGGCAGCACTGGCGGGAGCTTAACCTGCTGGGGCTGCTGTTTACATTCGGGGTCGCCGGTCTGTGGGGAATGCGGGCCTGGCAGCCCGGCGACTGGCTGAGTTGCCAGCTCTTCCTGATAGCCAATATTCTGCTTTTCGGCGTGCTGTGCGTGGCGCTGTCGCTGCGCGCGCAAAAACAGCAAAAGATTATCGACGGCGTGTTGCTGTTCGTTCCGCCGCTGGTGGGCTTTGGCATGCAATATGCCATTACGCGCCACTGGACTTATGGCCCCGCCTTTTCGGCGCTCGGCTATGGGCTGGTCTATTTACTGCTTGCAAGAATGGCGCTGCGCCGCTATCCCGATCAGGGCAGAATGCTGGCGCTCGGCGGGCTGGCGCTGGGCGGCGCGTTTGTCACGTTAGCTATCCCGCTCGCGCTGTCGGCGCGCTGGACGGCGATGGCCTGGGCGCTGGAAGGGCTGGGGCTGTTGTGGTTTGGGATGCAGCAGGGGCAGCGGCGCATGAGCTACAGCGGCAGCGCGCTGCTGGCGCTGGCGGCGGCGAGCGGCGTTTACGCCTGGAGCAACGGTCTGGGGGTGTTGAACGCCTCGTTTATCAGCGCCGTGCTGGCGCTCTGCTGGCTGGCGGGCGGCTGGCTGTGGCGAGAGCCGCTACGCATTCTCAGCCGGACGCTGCTTGGCGGCGGCCTGTTTTTCTGGCTGACGGCGCTGCTGCAACTGGCGCGCTGGCCGTTTAACGCACCGGGCGCTGGCGTCGCCTGCATGCTGGCGCTGCTGACGCTCTCCGTCTGGCTATGGCGATTCAGCGCGCTTCGGTTCCGCTGGCCCGATCTTTCACTCGCCGTCTGGCTGCTGTGGCCGGGCATGGCGGCGACGCTTGCCTGTCAATTGCTGCTTAATGGCACGCTGTTGCGGGCGGGCTGGCCGAGCCTCGTCTGGTGTCTGGCGCTCCCTTCGGCGTTATGGCTGCTGAGAAACGACGCCGCCGCGCGCTCCGTCAGGCTTCAACAGGGGCTGCACCTTACGCTCTTCTGGTTAGCGCTGCTGGCGTTCGGCGCGGAGATCTGGCGCTTTACGCAAAGTCTGCCCTGGGGCAGCGAGGAGTGGCGAGCCGGAATCATACTGGCGTTCAGCGCGCTTATCGTGCTGCTGGTGAATCAGGCGATTCGCCGTCAGTGGTGGCCCTTCGCCCGCTGGCCTGCGCTTTACTGCGGGCCTGGTTTATTACCGCTGGCGCCCGGCCTGCTGCTGTTGCTGATAACCGCCAACCTGATGGATGGCGTGATGACGACGTGGCGTTATCTGCCGCTTATCAACCCGCTTGAGCTCGGCGCCGGGTTCGGGCTGCTGGCGCTGGCGGTATGGTGGCGGCTGCTTTCACGCGAGTGGGCCGCGCGGCTGCGCCAGGCGGCCTCATGGACGCCGCTGGTTTTACCGGCGCTGCTTTTCTGGTGGGGCAATGGCGTGGTGTTGCGGACCCTCGCCTGGGCTGACGCCATTCCCTGGCAGATGGAAACGCTCTGGGGGTCAAGGCTGGTGCAGACCACTTTCGCCTTGCTGTGGATGCTGCTCGCGCTGCTGCTAATGGTGCGCGCCACCCGGCGTCGCGCGCGCCAGAGCTGGTTTTGCGGAGCCGGGCTGCTGGGCGTGGTCATCGCGAAACTCATGCTGGTGGACAGCGCGGGCGGCGGCGGACTGGCGCGCGCCGTGGCTTTTATTGGCGTGGCGGTGCTGGTGCTCATTGTCGGCTATTTTTCTCCGCTGCCGCCCAAAGCGGCGCAGCCGGTTTCTGCGGATCAAGGAGATGCGCAATGAAAAGGTTATACGCAGGCGTAATTGGCGCGATGGCGGCGTTTTCCGCCGTCTGCTACGGGCAAAACGCGCCGGAAAGCCCGCAGGATTACCTGCGCGGCGTGGAGCTAAGCGCGCAAGGCGGCTCTCCCTGGTATCAGGTTCCGCTGCCTGAGGCGGTCTATCAACAAAGCGCCTGGGCGGATCTGCGCGATATCCGGGTCTTTAATCAGCAAGGGGCGAGCCTGCCTTTTGCGCTGGAAACCACCGTCCCGCCTGCGCCAGCGCCGCAAACGGCGCCGCTGACGTTGTATAAACTTGAATCGCAGCCTTTACAGCAAAAGGATGAAGAGGGTAACCGCGCCGTGCTGCTAAAAACGCCAGAGGGCGTGGAGATCCGCCTCGCCAGCCAACGCGATGAGACGCTGAGCGGCACCTGGCTTATCCCGCTGGGAGAAGGCGAAGCCGGGAGCGCGCTGAAGCAACTGCGCTTTAGCTGGCCGCGCCAGCGTGAGGGCTGGCAGGCGCGCGTCGATATCTACAGCAGCGAAGGGCTGCGCCACTGGCAGCCGGAGATAAGCGATGCGCCGCTGATGGACCTGACCTCCGGCGATAACCGGCTGTTGCTCGATAAGCTGGACTTTGACGCAGGGCTGGCGCTTTCCGGCGCTAAGTACCTGCTGGTGATTGTAAAAAACGCCAGCGTGCCGCTCGATTTCACCGCCGTCAGCGGAGAATGGCAGACGTCGCACCCGCAACCGGCGCGTATTGCTTTACCGGCGCAAGGCGAAAAAACCGCGGAGGACACGGCGGTCTATCGCTGGGCGCGGCCGCAGCCGCTGGATGCGCTGACGCTGCGCCCGGCGCAGGAGAATGCCGTCATGCCGGTGGAAATTGAGTACCGCAGCGATGAAAAATCGCCGTGGCGACCGCTGGCCCGCACCGTGATTTATCGTCTTCCGGATAGTCCTGCCGTGTCTGTGCCCCTTCAGGGCGAACCGATTGCAGCCGTTCGCGTGAAGGCAATCAACCAGCGCCTGGGTGACTCGCTTGTAGACGTGACCGGCGAGCGCGATGAAAAGACCCTTATCTTTAACGCCCAGGGCAACGGCCCGTTCCTGCTTGCCTGGGGCAACGGCGCGGCGGCGCCCCAGACGCTGGCATTGCAAGCGCTCATACCGGCAAAGGGAAATAATGCGGCGCGTCTGGACGCGCTGCCTTACGCTCAGCCTGGTAAGCAGGTTGAGCTGGGCGGCGAGGCGCGCCTGACGGCGAAAGACCCGGCCGCGCAGCGCAACCAGCTGCAAACCTGGCTTATCTGGGGCGTGCTGGTGGCGGGGGCCGCCGGGCTGTTGCTGCTCGCCTGGCGGCTGTGGCGGGAGGTCAACGCAGGGAAAGCGGCCTGACTCAGAGCGTTTTCTCCTGCGCCATCGCCATCATGCGCGGGTAGAACTGCCAGAACTTTGCTTCAAGCGCATCGTAGTGGGCGTCCAGGTCGTGCCAGGAGTCGCCCAGCGCGGCGAGGCGCGGGCGGCGGATAGCCATTCTGTCGAGCACGCCTGCGATGTAATCCATTTCGCTGTAGCGTTCAAGCCAGCGCTCCGACCACAGAAAGTTATTGAGATTCACAAAGCGGGGCGGGGTAGAGGGCAGCGCCGGAACGATTTGCTCGCGCGAGAGCGCGACAAAATCGCCAAGCGGCAGCGCCGGGGAGAGCGTCTCCCAGTGGCGCGAAAGAAAATGGTCCCACATCACGTCAAGCGTGATGGGCGCCACGCGGCGCGTTTGTGGGCGAAACCACTCTCGCGCCTCGCGCACTTCCGGCAGGTTATCGGTCATCACATCAACGCGACGGTGCATCTGGATGCCCGCCGCCACCTCGTCAGACCACTCGTCATGGGGGTTGCCGCGGACAAAATCCGCCATCAGGTTGCCAAGCAGCGAGCTTTCAGCAAGGTGGGCAAGGTGGAGGTGTGCAAGGAAATTCATAATTCTCTTTTCCGAAATGGGCCATAAAGCGGCTTACTGGTTGCAGGGAAAGCGCCCCGGCACTAGACTAAGCCGCTTGTTTTTTTACGTCTGAGTTTCTTGCCATGCGCGTAGCTGATTTCTCCTTTGAACTGCCTGAATCCCTGATTGCTCATTATCCTCAACCGCAACGCAGCGCCTGCCGTCTGCTCTCGCTGGACGGACCAACGGGGCAGCTCACGCATGGCACTTTCACCGATCTGCTCGATAAGCTCAAGCCTGGCGACCTGCTGGTGTTCAACAACACCCGCGTTATCCCGGCGCGCCTGTATGGCCGTAAAGCCAGCGGCGGCAAAATCGAACTGCTGGTAGAGCGCATGCTGGATGAAACCCGCGTGCTGGCGCACATTCGCGCGTCGAAAGCGCCGAAGCCGGGCGCCGAGCTGCTGCTGGGCGATGATGAAAGCGTACAGGCTACCATGGTGGCGCGCCACGACGCGCTGTTCGAAGTGAAGTTTAACGACGAACGCCCGGTGCTGGATATCCTCAACGCCATCGGCCATATGCCGCTGCCGCCTTATATCGAGCGCCCGGACGAAGAGGCGGACCGCGAACTTTATCAGACCGTCTACAGCCAGAAGCCTGGCGCGGTCGCGGCGCCGACGGCGGGCCTGCATTTTGATGAGCCTTTGCTCGCCGCGCTGCGTGAAAAAGGCATCGAGATGGCGTTTGTGACGCTGCACGTAGGCGCAGGCACCTTCCAGCCGGTGCGCGTGGACAGCATTGAAGATCACATCATGCACTCTGAATACGCCGAAGTGCCGCAGGAGGTGGTGGACGCGGTGCTGGCGGCGAAAGCGCGCGGCAACAACGTGGTGGCCGTGGGCACGACCTCTGTTCGCTCGCTGGAAAGCGCGGCGCAGGCGGCGAAAAACAGCCTTATCGAACCGTTCTTCGGCGACACGCAAATCTTTATCTATCCGGGCTACCAGTGGAAAGTCGTCGATGCGCTGGTCACCAACTTCCACCTGCCGGAATCGACGCTTATCATGCTGGTTTCCGCTTTTGCCGGTTATCAGCACACCATGCGCGCCTATAAAGAGGCGGTAAAAGCGGAATATCGCTTTTTCAGCTACGGCGACGCGATGTTTATCACGCATAATCCGCAGGCCGTAAACGAACGCCCCGGCGAGTAACCTTGCGGGAAAGGCCGATGCGCAGCCGCTTGTCGGGCCAGCGGCGATAAATTTATACAGCATACCGCGCCGCAGAAGCTCTCTGCGGCGCTTGTTTACTCATCAGACTGTTTCTCTGATGCTGGAGGAAATGTGAAGTACGAACTGCAAACTACTGACGGGCGCGCGCGCCGCGGCCGTCTGATTTTCGATCGCGGCGTGGTGGAAACGCCGGCCTTTATGCCCGTTGGCACCTACGGCACCGTAAAAGGGATGACGCCGGAAGAGGTGGAAGCCACCGGCGCGCAGATTATCCTTGGCAACACTTTCCACCTGTGGCTGCGCCCGGGTCAGGAAATTATGAAGCTGCACGGCGACCTGCACGATTTTATGCAGTGGAAAGGCCCTATCCTCACCGACTCCGGCGGCTTCCAGGTCTTCAGCCTGGGCGATATTCGTAAAATCACCGAAGCGGGCGTTCACTTTCGCAACCCGATCAACGGCGACGCTATTTTCCTCGACCCGGAAAAGTCGATGGAGATCCAGTACGATCTCGGCTCCGACATCGTCATGATCTTTGACGAGTGCACGCCTTACCCGGCGGACTGGGATTACGCTAAACGCTCGATGGAGATGTCGCTGCGCTGGGCGAAACGCAGCCGCGACCGTTTTGACTCGCTCGGCAACAAAAACGCGCTGTTCGGCATCATTCAGGGCAGCGTTTACGAAGATTTACGCGATATCTCCGTTAAGGGTCTGGTGGAAATAGGCTTTGATGGCTACGCTGTCGGCGGCCTGGCGGTCGGCGAGCCGAAGGAAGATATGCACCGCATTCTGGAGCATGTCTGCCCGCAGATCCCGGCGGACAAGCCACGATACCTGATGGGCGTGGGCAAACCGGAAGATCTGGTCGAAGGGGTGCGTCGCGGCATCGATATGTTCGACTGCGTCATGCCGACGCGCAATGCCCGCAACGGCCATCTTTTCGTCACCAACGGCGTGGTAAAAATCCGTAACGCGAAGTACAAAAGCGACACGGCGCCGCTTGATGAAGAGTGTGATTGCTATACCTGTCGCAATTATTCACGCGCCTACTTGCATCATCTCGATCGTTGCAACGAAATATTGGGCGCGCGGCTGAATACCATTCATAACCTGCGCTATTACCAGCGCGTAATGGCTGGTTTACGCAAGGCTATTGAAGAGGGTAAATTAGAGCACTTCGTAGCGGACTTCTACCAACGTCAGGGGCGGCCGGTGCCTCCGTTGAACGTTGATTAATTTAATAATGAGGGAATTTTAATGAGCTTTTTTATTTCTGATGCGGTAGCGGCGACTGGTGCTCCGTCGCAGGGCAGCCCGATGTCACTGATCCTGATGCTGGTGGTTTTTGGTCTGATCTTCTATTTCATGATCCTGCGCCCGCAGCAGAAGCGCACCAAAGAGCATAAAAAGCTGATGGACTCCATCGCGAAAGGCGATGAAGTGCTGACCAACGGTGGCCTGGTGGGCCGCGTGACCAAAGTGGCTGAAAACGGCTACATTGCTATCGCGCTGAACGACACCACCGAAGTGGTTATCAAACGTGACTTCGTCGCAGCCGTCCTGCCGAAAGGCACCATGAAGGCGCTGTAATCTTTCGTTTTCCCAAAGGGAACTGCCGTGTTAAACCGTTATCCTTTGTGGAAGTACATCATGCTGGTCGTCGTGATTCTCGTCGGCCTGCTTTACGCACTTCCCAACCTGTATGGTGAGGATCCGGCTGTTCAAATCACTGGCGCGCGCGGCGTCGCCGCCAGTGAGCAAACGCTGATCCAGGTCCAGAACACCTTAAAAGAAGAAAAAATTACCGCCAGGTCTGTGGCACTGGAAGAGGGCGCTATTCTCGCCCGTTTTGACTCCACCGACACGCAGCTGCGCGCCCGCGAAGCGCTGATGGGCGTGCTGGGCGACAACTATGTCGTCGCGCTGAACCTCGCCCCCGCAACCCCTCGCTGGCTGACGGCGCTTAACGCTGAACCGATGAAGCTGGGTCTTGACCTGCGCGGCGGCGTTCACTTCCTGATGGAAGTGGATATGGACACCGCTCTCGGCAAGCTTCAGGAGCAGAATATCGATGGCCTGCGCAGCGACCTGCGCGAAAAAGGCATTGCGTATACTAACGTTCGCAAAGCGGATAACTATGGCGTGACCATCGCGTTTCGCGACGCGTCGGCGCGTGATAACGCAGTGACTTACCTGACAGGTCGCCACCGCGATCTGGTTATCTCCAACCAGGGCGACAACAGCCTGCGCGCGGTGATGACCGACGCTCGTCTGAAAGAAGCCCGTGAATATGCGGTGCAGCAGAACATCAACATCCTGCGTAACCGCGTAAACCAGCTCGGCGTTGCTGAACCGCTGGTGCAGCGCCAGGGCGCAGACCGCATCGTGGTTGAACTGCCGGGTATTCAGGACACCGCGCGCGCCAAAGAGATTCTGGGCGCGACCGCCACGCTTGAGTTCCGTCTGGTAAACACCAACGTTGACCAGGCCGCCGCCGCGTCCGGCCGCGTGCCGGGCGATTCGGAAGTGAAACAGACGCGTGAAGGCCAACCGGTTGTGCTTTATAAGCGCGTTATCCTGACCGGCGACCATATCACCGACTCCACTTCCAGCACCGATGAATATAACCAGCCGCAGGTGAATATTTCGCTGGACAGCGCGGGCGGCAACATCATGTCCAACTTCACCAAGGACAACATCGGCAAGCCGATGGCGACCCTGTTTGTGGAGTACAAGGACAGCGGTAAGAAAGACGCTAATGGCCGCGCGGTGCTGGTGAAGCAGGAAGAGGTTATCAACGTCGCGAATATTCAGTCGCGTCTTGGCAACAGCTTCCGCATCACAGGCATCAATAACCCGAACGAAGCGCGTCAGCTTTCGCTGCTGCTGCGTGCGGGCGCGCTGATTGCGCCGATTCAGATTGTTGAAGAGCGCACCATCGGCCCAACCCTTGGTATGGAAAACATCAAGCAGGGTCTGGAAGCATGCCTCGCCGGTCTTGCTGTCTCCATTATCTTCATGGTCTTCTTCTATAAGAAGTTTGGTCTTATCGCGACCACCGCGCTGATTGCCAACCTGGTGCTGATCGTCGGCATCATGTCGCTGCTGCCGGGGGCGACGCTGACCATGCCGGGTATTGCGGGCATTGTGTTAACCCTTGCGGTGGCGGTGGACGCCAACGTGCTTATCAACGAGCGTATTAAAGAAGAGCTCAAGAACGGGCGTACGGTGCAGCAGGCGATCGATGAAGGTTACCGCGGCGCGTTCAGCTCGATTTTTGATGCGAACGTGACGACGCTCATCAAGGTTATCATCCTGTATGCGGTGGGTACCGGCGCGATTAAAGGCTTCGCCATTACTACCGGCATCGGCGTGGCGACCTCTATGTTTACTGCCATCGTCGGCACCCGTGCCATCGTAAACCTGTTGTACGGCGGCAAACGCATCAACAAGCTGTCTATCTGAGGAGTGCGTTGTGGCACAGGAATATACCGTTGAACAATTGAACCACGGCCGTAAAGTCTATGACTTTATGCGCTGGGACTACTGGGCATTCGCCATCTCTGGTCTGCTGCTCGTCGCTTCCATCATCATCATGGGCGTGCGCGGCTTTAACTGGGGGCTGGATTTCACCGGTGGTACGGTCATTGAAATTTCGCTGGAAAAACCGGCGGATATGGATTTGATGCGTGAAGCGCTGGAGAAAGCGGGCTTTGAAGAGCCGTTGCTGCAGAACTTCGGCAGCAGCCGCGATATTATGGTGCGCATGCCGCCTGCCCAGGGGGAAACCGGAGGCCAGGAGCTCGGCAGCAAAGTGGTGAGCGTCATTAACGACGCCACCAGTCAGAACGCCGCGGTGAAACGTATCGAGTTTGTCGGCCCGAGCGTCGGCGCCGACCTCGCTCAGGCGGGGGCGATGGCCCTGCTGGTGGCGCTGATCTCCATCCTCGTTTACGTCGGCTTTCGCTTCGAGTGGCGTCTGGCGGCGGGTGTGGTTATCGCGCTGGCGCACGACGTGGTGATCACCATGGGCGTGCTGTCGCTCTTCCATATTGAGATTGACCTGACCATCATCGCATCGCTGATGTCGGTCATCGGTTACTCGCTGAACGACAGTATCGTGGTTTCCGACCGTATTCGTGAGAACTTCCGCAAGATCCGCCGCGGAACGCCTTACGAAATCTTTAACGTGTCGCTGACCCAGACGCTGCACAGGACCTTAATCACCTCCGGCACGACGCTTGTGGTGATCCTGATGCTCTACCTCTTCGGCGGTGCGATGCTGCAGGGCTTCTCGCTGACAATGCTTATCGGTGTTTCTATCGGTACCGCGTCGTCTATCTACGTGGCTTCTGCGCTGGCGCTGAAGCTGGGTATGAAGCGTGAACACCTGCTGCAGCAGAAGGTCGAGAAAGAGGGGGCGGACCAGCCCTCAATCCTGCCGTAAGGCCTGGAAACTGAAAAAACCGCGAACCTGTTTCGCGGTTTTTTTTCGTCTGCAAAAAGGCTCCTGACAGGATGCTGTCAGGAGCAGGGGGTTACGCTTGCCTTGTCGCTAATCAACAGAGGAACAACGCAATGAATAACCCAATCAACTGGTTTGAAATTCCTGTAGAAGATTTAAATCGCGCTATCGCCTTTTACGAAAAGCTGTTCGATGCTGCTTTCAGACGCGAAACGATAGCCGGTATCGACATGGCTGTTTTCCCGCACGTTAAGCCTGCAACCGGGGGCGCGCTGGTAAAAATGGCGGGACTTACGCCCGGCGAGCAGGGCACGGTGGTCTATCTGCACACGCCTGACCTTCAGGCGGCGCTTGAGAAAGCGCAGGAGGCGGGCGGTCGTTGCTGTATGCCCCCACAGACGCTGCCGCATGATATCGGCACGATAGCCATGATTATCGACAGCGAAGGCAACCGCGTCGGGTTGCATCAGCCTGCCTGACGGCTGATATACTCGCCAGTCCTGCCTGCATAACGGGCAGGGCTTCAACAAAAGGCGTTCCATGAGCAGACGAGCTGACCGGCTTTTTCAGATAGTGCAGATTTTACGTGGAAAACGACACGTTACCGCGCGGCTGCTGGCCGAGCGGTTAGCGGTTTCAGAGCGTACTATTTATCGCGATATTCAGGACCTTTCGCTTTCCGGCGTGCCGGTACGGGGCGAGGCGGGGAGCGGTTACAGCCTGCTTGCTGGCTTCGACCTGCCGCCGTTAATGCTGACGCCTGGGGAAGTGGAAGCGACGATCGCCGCGCTGAGAATGGTGCAAACCTGGAGCGGGAATGCGATGGCCCAGGCGGCGGAGTCAGCTCATGAAAAGCTGCTTGCCGTGCTCTCACCCGAGCGGCGCCTTATCGCCGAACAAAGCCGCATTCTGGCCCCGGATTTTGATCGCTATCCCCAGGTCCGCCGCTGGTTTGACGTCTGCCATGAAGCTATTAATAACCTTCAGGTTTTACATATCCGCTATCAGGACGAGCAGGGGAGAGCGACGCAGCGAAATATATATCCGCTCGGCTTGTCTTTCTGGGGCGAGCATTGGGTCATGGTGAGCTGGTGCGAAACCCGTGAGGATTACCGCTGCTTTCGGCTTGATCGCTGCAGTGACATAAGCCTTGCGGGCAGGGCGTTTTCGCCACGCGCGGATTTATCGCTACAGGACTTTTTACGACGGCAAAAGCGGGAAAAGCGGGAAAAGCGGGAAAAGCGGGAATAAAAAGCCAGCCGCTGGATAACGGCTGGCTTTGGCAAATCAGAAGTTGTAACCGACCACCAGGTAACCACCCCAGCCGGTAGTACGGGTGTTGTAGCGGGTAAAGGCCAGTTCAGCGTCATCATTCCACTGACCGCCGTTGTGCCAGTAACGCGCCACTACGGAGTAGTGCCAGTGGTCATAGTTCAGCGCCAGGATATGGCTGGAGGCGATGGAGTCGTTAGTGCGCGACTTCACGCCGTTCAGGGCATAGCCGGATTCATCGCCGAGGTCTGAACCCCAGTCAAAGTTGGTAAAGCCGATATAGCTCAGGTTGCCGCCCCACAGCTGGGTGATCGGTACAAAGTATTTCACTTTGAAACGGTAACCGTCCCATTCGTTCTGGTTTGCCGCCCCGTAGTTCTGCCACTGGTATTTAGCGTACACGTTCAGAGAGAGGCTCATCGGCAGGCCCGTGTCGATATCGGTACCCAGACCCATATACCAGGTGCTCTGGCGGCCCGACTCGTTGCGACCCATGTCATAGATATAGTTGTTCGCGAAATACCACTCTTTAAACGGACCGAACGCCAGGCTGGTGCCGGTCAGCTTGTCGATAGAAAAACGCGGTTCGATTTCCATAAACAGCGGGGAGCCATGGTTCCAGATACCTTTGGCGTCGGTGTTGCCGCCGAAGAACACCGGGGCGTCCAGGTAACCATAGAAATCAAACCAGTCTTTCTTAGCGAAGGCTTCGTATTCCAGATAGGTATCGTTGCGGATAGTCGGTCCGAAGCGGGTGTGATAGCTGCCTACGACGTTAACGCTCTGGTGCCACCAGTCAGAAACGAACTCGCTGTTGCTGGTATCAGCAGCGTTTGCAGCGAAAGAAGCGGAAAGCGCCAGCGCAGCACCGGCAGCCAGAATAATTTTTTTCATAATTATGCCACTGTTTTAAGGAAATCCCGTAAGCGGGAAGAGTAAAACGCACCCGGTAATTCGCGAACAACCGTTACCGTCTGGATGAGGCCCCTATTATAGAAATCCTCGCTCACAAAAATATGTGTTGTTTCACATTCTTCTCATGTACGTAATCGATTGCGTTCACGTTTGCGTACATTGAACGTCGCGATTCTAACGGCTTTGGTTTTTCAAGCCAAACAAAACGGCATCAAAGGGTGACAGTTGAATGAAATTTGCGCGAAAAAGGCAAGGCGGGGGATAAGCTTTCTGTGCTGTGCTTTGTAACAAAACGCAAGGCCGGTTCTCTGCCGGCCTGTGAATGTGTTAATCCTGCAAAAGCGGCTGAATATCGTGAATGCGCAGGAAACCCAGCTGTTCTGGCGTAATACCGTTGAGCATCAGCGGAATGGCGATATCACTTGGCGCAAGCTGGCTCGCCGGGGCGCTGAACTGCTGGTTCTGCACGTTCACTTCCTGGTAATTTTCGGTCGTGCCCTGCAGCTGCCCCCATTCAACGGTGCCGGTGAAAGAGGGCAGCGCCGTGTTTGATTCGCCATGAATATTGAGCGTGGCCTGCGTGCCATTCGCGGTGGCGCTGATGTTGCTCACCGACATACGCAACATGCCAAGCTGGCTGTTGAGCCGCGCCGGGGTATTGGCGCCCGGCAATAAGTAAACGCCGCTGGCGGATTTCGCATTAAGTGCGTTTTGCTGAGTGATTTTCACGGTCTCTTTTTTCAGCTGCGTCATTTCGCTGTTTAGCGTGCTCACGCTCTGGTGCATCTGGCGCACCTCGCTTTGCGGGGCGCAGGCGCTTAACACCAGTACGCTGGCGGCGGTTAACAGCTTCAGGTAACGTCTTGTCATCATGGAAATTCCTTAAAAATAGCCTCTGCTAAGCGTAGAACGGGCTACCCTTGTTGCCATAGCGATTTATTCTCAAAAACGTTGCGCCTTTGTAGTCCCGGCAGTTCAGGGTAAACTACGGGAAGTTAACTTTGTCTTTCAGGAAGCGCTATGCATTGCCCATTTTGTCTCGCTGTGGACACCAAAGTCATTGATTCCCGCCTGGTAGGCGAAGGTTCCTCGGTTCGCCGCCGCCGCCAGTGTCTGGTCTGCCACGAGCGCTTCACCACCTTTGAAGTGGCGGAACTGGTTATGCCGCGCGTGGTAAAAAGCAATGACGTGCGCGAGCCTTTCAATGAAGACAAGCTGCGCAGCGGCATGCAGAAGGCGCTGGAGAAGCGTCCGGTCAGCTCTGACGACGTGGAAATGGCCATCAACCATATCAAATCGCACCTGCGCGCCACCGGCGAGCGCGAAGTGCCCAGCAAAATGATCGGCAACCTGGTGATGGACCAGCTGAAAAAGCTCGATAAGGTGGCTTATATCCGCTTCGCCTCGGTCTACCGCAGCTTCGAAGATATCCGCGAATTTGGCGAAGAGATCGCCCGCTTACAGGATTAACGCATGTCCGATGAAATTTACATGGCGCGCGCGCTTAAGTTTGCGAGCCGCGGACGCTTTACCACGCATCCTAACCCTAACGTCGGCTGCGTCATTGTTAAGGATGGCGACATCGTCGGCGAGGGGTTTCACCTGCGGGCAGGCGAACCGCATGCAGAAGTGCATGCATTGCGGATGGCTGGGGAGAAAGCGCGAGGCGCGACGGCGTACGTCACGCTTGAGCCCTGCAGTCATCATGGCCGCACGCCGCCCTGCTGCGAAGCGCTGATTGCGGCGGGAGTAACCCGCGTCGTCGCGGCGATGCAAGACCCGAATCCGCAGGTCGCGGGGCGTGGCCTTTATCGCCTGCAACAGGCGGGCGTTGAAGTCAGCCACGGGCTGATGATGAGCGAAGCCGAGCGGCTTAATAAAGGTTTTCTTAAGCGCATGCGCACCGGTTTTCCTTATATTCAGCTGAAGCTTGGCGCGTCGCTCGACGGCCGCACGGCGATGGCGAACGGCGAAAGCCAGTGGATAACCTCACCGCAAGCGCGCCGCGATGTACAGCGTCTGCGCGCGCAGAGCCACGCCATTCTCTCTACCAGCGCAACGGTGCTGGCGGACGACCCGGCGCTGACGGTGCGCCGGGAAGAGCTCGGCGCAGATACGCAGGCGCTTTATCCTCAGGAGAATCTTCGCCAGCCGCTGCGCGTGATTATCGACAGCCATAACCGCGTTACGCCGCAGCATCGCGTTGTGCAGCAGCCGGGAAAAACGTGGCTTGCGCGCACCCGGGCGGATGACGCGCTATGGCCGCAGAGCGTCGAACAGCTGATTGTGCCGGAGCATAACGGCCGCCTCGACCTGGTGCTGCTGATGATGCAGCTTGGCAAGCGGCAGATTAACAGCGTCTGGGTGGAAGCTGGCGCGCAGCTTGCGGGCGCGCTGCTGCAGGCGGGGCTGGTGGATGAGCTTATCGTCTACCTGGCGCCGACGCTGCTGGGCGATAATGCGCGCGGCCTTTTTCAACTGCCAGGCCTTGAGCGGCTTGCCGATGCGCCGCAGTTTGCATTCAACGAGATACGTCCCGTTGGCCCTGATATCTGTCTGCATTTAACGCCTGCGTGAAACCGGTGCGGTAAAACGTAAGCAGTGCTGCAAAGATTATGATAAAATCCGCCCCCCTGCGGGGGCTACATAACCCTAAGGTAAGAGTATGAACATTATTGAAGCTACCGTTGCTGCCCCGGACGCTCGCGTCGCCATCACCATTGCGCGTTTTAACAACTTCATCAACGACAGCCTGCTCGAAGGCGCTGTCGATGCGCTCAAGCGCATCGGCCAGGTAAAAGATGAAAATATCACCGTGGTTTGGGTGCCTGGCGCATATGAACTGCCGCTCGCGGCGCAGGCGCTGGCGAAAACCGGTAAATATGACGCGGTTATCGCGCTCGGTACGGTGATTCGCGGCGGCACCGCCCACTTTGAATATGTGGCAGGCGGCGCCAGCAATGGCCTGGCTCACGTAGCCCAGGAGAGCGAAATCCCGGTAGCCTTTGGCGTACTCACCACTGAAAGTATTGAACAAGCCATCGAACGTGCTGGCACCAAAGCCGGCAACAAAGGCGCCGAAGCGGCGCTGACCGCGCTTGAAATGATTAATGTCCTGAAAGCTATCCAAGCCTGAATTTTGTAAGGGGAATTCCGTGAAACCTGCTGCTCGTCGCCGCGCCCGTGAGTGTGCCGTCCAGGCGCTCTACTCCTGGCAGTTGTCCCAGAACGACATCGCTGATGTTGAATACCAGTTCCTGGCGGAACAGGACGTAAAAGATGTGGACGTCATGTATTTCCGCGAACTGCTCTCCGGGGTGGCGACCAACAGCGCATATCTCGATGGGCTGATGAAGCCTTACCTGTCCCGTCAGCTCGAAGAGCTGGGCCAGGTCGAGAAAGCGGTGCTGCGTATCGCCCTGTTCGAACTCTCTAAACGTGACGATGTGCCCTACAAAGTCGCCATCAACGAAGCGATCGAACTGGCGAAAACCTTCGGCGCTGAAGACAGCCACAAGTTCGTCAACGGCGTTCTCGATAAAGCCGCCCCGCAGATCCGCCCCCACAAAAAGTAATCTCAGGGCCGGTTTTCCGGCCCTTTCTTCTTTTCCTGCTGAGGCATAACGTATGGCTTGCGGCGAATTTTCATTGATTGCTCGCTACTTTGATCGCGTCAGAACGGCCCGCCTGGATGTGGAAACCGGTATTGGCGACGATTGCGCGCTGCTGAACGTGCCGGAAAAACAGACGCTGGCGATAAGCACCGATACGCTGGTTTCGGGCATCCATTTTCTGCCGGATATCGATCCGCGCGATCTGGGCTATAAAGCGCTGGCGGTGAACCTAAGCGATCTGGCCGCCATGGGCGCGACGCCCGCGTGGCTGACGCTCGCGTTGACCTTGCCGGAAGTGGACGAGGCCTGGCTTGCGGCATTCAGCGATAGCCTGTTTGAGCAATTGAGCTATTACGAAATGCAGCTGATTGGCGGCGACACGACCCGCGGCCCGCTCGCCATGACGCTTGGCATTCACGGCCTGGTGCCCGCGGGTCGCGCGCTTAAGCGCGCCGGCGCACGTCCGGGCGACTGGATTTATGTGACCGGCACGCCGGGCGACAGCGCCGCCGGGCTGGCGATTTTACAAAAGCAGCTTCAGGCTGCCGATGCGCAGTGCGCTGATTACCTGGTGCAGCGTCACCTGCGGCCGACGCCGCGCGTGCTGCAGGGCCAGGCGCTACGCGATCGCGCCAGCGCCGCTATCGATCTCTCCGACGGGCTTATCTCTGACCTTGGTCATATCCTTAAGGCGAGCAACTGCGGCGCCCGCGTAGAACTCAACGATCTGCCGTTATCGGAACAGCTGCGCAGCGTGACGACGCTTGAACAGGCACAGCGCTGGGCGCTTTCCGGCGGCGAAGATTATGAACTCTGTTTCACCGTACCGGAGCTTAACCGCGGCGCGCTGGATGTGGCGCTCGGTCATCTGGGCGTGCCGTTTACCTGTATCGGCCAGGTCATGCCGCCTTCGGAAGGCATGCAGTTTGTGCGCGACGGCGAGCCGGTAACACTAAACTGGAAAGGCTATGACCACTTCAAAACCGCTTAAGGATGTGGCGAAAAGCCGCCTGAAACTCAGTAATCCCTGGCATCTGCTGGCGACGGGATTCGGCAGCGGGCTAAGTCCTTGGGTGCCGGGCACCATGGGGTCGCTTGCCGCTATCCCGTTCTGGTATCTGATGACCTTTTTACCCTGGCAGCTTTACTCGCTGGTAATAATGCTAGGCATTAGCCTTGGCGTTTATCTTTGTCATCAGACCGCCAGAGATATGGGCGTGCACGATCATGGCGCCATCGTCTGGGATGAATTTATCGGCATGTGGATAACGCTGATGGCGCTGCCCACTGGCGACTGGCAATGGGTCGCCGCCGGGTTTGTTATTTTCCGCATTCTGGATATGTGGAAGCCGTGGCCGATCCGCTGGTTCGATCGTAACGTGCACGGCGGCATGGGGATCATGGTGGATGATATTGTCGCCGGGGTTATCTCGGCCGGGATCCTCTACTACATTGGCCACCATTGGCCGATTGGCGTCTTCTGAGTTATTCCCCCTCGCCGTCAGGGGAGGGGGAAGGCTTTTTTACCGGAAACCCACCACGGCGTGGCGCTGGTAAGGCATTTCCAGCTCGGCGATTTCACTATCGGTAAGCGTAACATCCACCGCCTGCGCTAATTCTTCAAGCTGCTCTTCGCGCGACGCGCCAATAATCGGCGCGGCGATGCCGGGCTTGCTGAGCACCCAGGCAATCGCCACTTGCGCGCGCGTCAGCCCTTTATCTTCTGCGATGCGTCCCAGACGCTCGGCAATTTGCGCGTCGGTCTGATCATTTTCGTTATAGAGCGTTTTGCCAAATTCATCCGACACCGAGCGAGCCGTGGCTTCGCCCCAGGGGCGGGTCAGACGGCCGCGGGCCAGCGGGCTCCAGGGAATGACCGCCACATTTTCCCGCAGGCAGAGCGGCAGCATCTCCAGCTCTTCCTCACGGTAAATCAGGTTGTAATGATTTTGCATAGTGACGAAGCGCGCCCAGCCGTTGCTCTGCTGAAGCTTCAGCGCCTGCTCAAACTGCTCAGGGTGCATGGAAGAGGCGCCGATATAGCGCGCTTTACCCGCTTTTACCACATCGTTAAGCGCTTCCAGCGTCTCTTCAATCGGCGTGTTGTAGTCCCAGCGGTGAATCTGAAAGAGATCGACATAATCCATGCCGAGCCGCGTGAGGCTGTCATCGATGGAGCGCAGGATCTGCGCGCGTGAAAGCCCTTCCTGTAAGTCCCCCACCTGATGATAAACCTTGGTGGCGACGACCACGTCATCGCGGCGGGCGAAGTCTTTCAGCGCACGACCGAGGATCTCTTCGCTACTGCCGTCGGAATAGCTGTTTGCGGTGTCGAAAAAGTTGATGCCGCTGTTAATGGCATGCTTGATGATAAGGCGGCTGCTCTCTTCGGGAAGCGTCCAGGCGTGCTTGCCGCGATCGGGTTCGCCAAAGGTCATACAGCCAAGGCACAGCCGGGAAACCCTGAGATCCGTTATTCCTAACATGTTGTATTGCATGGTTCCACTCCTGCCATAGGGTAACAAAGGTTACCTTTAAGCATAGCAGGAGCGGAAAGGGGAGGGCGGAAGGGCTCAGGCGAGCCAGGCGCGGATTTTCGCTTCCATACCGGCGGCATCAAGGCCTATCTCCTGACGAGCCTCATCCTGAGTGCCTTGCGGGATGAACCAGTCCGGCAGGCCGATATTGAGCACCGGCACCGGCTTGCGGTGGGCCATCAGCACTTCGTTTACGCCGCTGCCCGCGCCGCCCATGACGGCGTTTTCTTCCACGGTGACCAGCGATGCATGGCGAGAAGCCAGTTCCAGAATTAACGCTTCATCCAGCGGCTTCACAAAGCGCATATCCACAAGCGTAGCGTCGAGCGCCTCGGCCACTTTCGCCGCTTCCGGCAGCAGGGTGCCGAAGTTGAGGATGGCGACTTTCTCGCCCTGACGCTTGATAACCCCTTTGCCAATCGGCAGCTTTTGCAGCGGCTGAAGCGCTACGCCGAGGGCATTGCCGCGCGGGTAACGCACCGCGCTGGGGCCGTCGTTATAGTGGTAGCCAGTGAAAAGCATTTGTCGGCACTCATTTTCATCGCTCGGGGTCATGATGACCATATCCGGCACGCAGCGCAGGAACGAGAGATCGAACGCGCCCTGGTGAGTTTGTCCGTCGGCGCCAACAATACCGGCGCGATCGATAGCGAACAGCACCGGCAGCTTCTGGATAGCGACATCGTGGATAACCTGGTCGTAGGCGCGCTGCAAAAAGGTCGAGTAGATGGCGACAACCGGCTTGTAACCGCCGATGGCGAAGCCCGCCGCCAGCGTTACCGCATGCTGTTCGGCAATCGCCACGTCAAAATACTGGCTCGGGTACTGGCGGGAAAACTCCACCATGCCGGAGCCTTCGCGCATCGCGGGCGTAATGGCCAGCAGCTTGTCGTCTTTCGCCGCTGTTTCACAAAGCCAGTCGCCAAAAATTTTCGAGTAGCTCGGCTGACCGCCGCTGCTTTTCGGCAGCGTGCCGCTTTTCGGGTCGAACTTCGGCACGGCGTGAAACGTGATGGGATCTTTCTCCGCCGGCTCATAGCCACGGCCTTTTTTAGTCATGATATGCAGGAACTGCGGGCCTTTCAGGTCGCGCATGTTCTTGAGGGTGTGCACCAGCCCCAGCACGTCATGGCCATCCACCGGGCCGATATAGTTAAAGCCCAGCTCTTCAAACAGCGTGCCGGGAACCACCATGCCTTTAATATGCTCTTCGGTGCGCTTAAGCAGCTCTTTAATCGGCGGCACGCCGGAGAAGACCTTTTTCCCGCCTTCGCGCAGCGTGGAGTAGAGTTTGCCGGAAAGCAGCTGCGCCAGATGGTTATTGAGCGCGCCGACGTTTTCTGAAATCGACATTTCGTTATCGTTGAGGATAACCAGCATGTTAGGGCGAATATCGCCCGCGTGGTTCATCGCTTCAAACGCCATGCCCGCCGTAATGGCGCCATCGCCAATCACGCAGACGGTACGGCGATCTTTGCCTTCTTTCTCCGCGGCGATAGCCACGCCAATGCCTGCGCTGATGGAGGTGGAAGAGTGGCCGACGCTTAATACGTCATACTCGCTCTCGCCGCGCCACGGGAAGGGGTGCAGACCGCCTTTCTGACGGATGGTGCCGATGCGATCGCGACGCCCGGTAAGAATTTTGTGCGGGTAAGCCTGATGGCCGACATCCCAGATAAGCTGGTCGAATGGCGTGTTGTAAACATAATGCAGCGCCACGGTCAGTTCCACTGCGCCAAGCCCGGAGGCGAAATGGCCGCTGGAGCGGCTCACGCTGTCGAGCAAGTAGCGACGCAGCTCGTCGCACAGCTTCGGCAGGCTCTCTTTAGGCAACAGGCGCAACTCCTGCGTGGCGTTCACCAGTGCCAGGGTCGGGTATTTGGCTGTATCAAAACTCATCAGAGACTCGTTGTGGTGTTTATACGTTATTTATCACGTTGAATTATATAATTCGCTAACGCTTCCAGTGTCGCGGTATTCAGCGACTGTGCGGCCAGGGGTTGCAAGGCCGCGAGGGCTTCATTGCAGAGATCGCGCGCTTTGGCCTGGGCTTGCTCAAGACCCAGCAGGGCGGGGTAGGTGCTTTTGCCAAGTTGCTGATCGGCGCCCTGGCGTTTACCAAGGGTCGCAGTATCCCCCACCACATCCAGAATGTCATCCTGTACCTGGAACGCCAGGCCAATGCTCTGCGCGTAGCGGTCAAGATAAGGCAGCGCTTCACGTCCGGCGTCGCCTGCGCAAAGCGCGCCCATGCGCGCCGCCGCCAGAATCAGCGCCCCGGTTTTGTGGCGATGAATGCGCTCAAGCGCTTCCAGCGATACCTGCTTGCCTTCCGCATCCAGATCCAGCGCCTGGCCGCCGCACATGCCTGCGACGCCGCTCGCGCGGGCCAGTTCAGAGACCATCGCCAGTCGGTCGCGCAGCGCCACGTCGGGCATCGGCGCATCCGTAAGTATAGAAAAAGCGAGCGTTTGCAGCGCGTCACCGGCGAGAATTGCGTTGGCTTCGCCAAATTTAATATGGCAGGTCGGCTGACCGCGGCGCAGGTCGTCATCGTCCATTGCGGGAAGATCGTCGTGCATCAGCGAATAGGCGTGAATGCACTCGACGGCGGCGGCGGGCGCGTCCAGCGCCTGAGGCGATACGTTAAACATCTCGCCAGTGGCGTAAACCAGGAACGGGCGCAGGCGCTTACCGCCTAATAGTGCGCCGTAGTGCATCGCTTCAACCAGTGGACTGTTCTGAAACGGCAGGGGTTCAAGAAAGTGTTGCAGCGCGGCGTTGGCCCGTTCAGCCTGCCGCTTGAGCTGTTGATTAAAATCCATTGAATTACTCAGCGTCCGGAGTGAAAGGCGTCAGCGGCGCCTCTTCGCTGTCAGAGAGCAGGATCTGTACCCGCTGTTCGGCCTGTTGCAGCTTCACCTGCCCCTGGCGCGCCAGCTGCACGCCGCGTTCAAACTCGTTTAACGCCTCTTCCAGCGGCAGATCGCCACTTTCCAGACGGCTGACAATCTGCTCAAGCTCCGCCAGCGCCGTTTCAAAGCTGGCCGGGCGTTCGTTTTTCTTCGGCATAGTGAATGTCTGACTCTTGGGTTAATTATCATCTTCGCAACACTGCATGGTAGCGGAGACGAATTGATTAGCAAATAACGCCTTGTGGGTTGGTTATGTGCGCAGTCGCATCACGATGGTGATATACTTGCGCGCTCACGATGCAAGCGCGATGGTTGCCTTGCGGTACTACTTTCTAAGCCCAAAGGGCTTGCCAACGAATCATAGCCGCCATGAAGTTTATCATTAAATTGTTCCCGGAAATCACCATTAAAAGCCAATCTGTGCGTTTGCGCTTTATTAAAATCCTGACCGGGAACATTCGTAACGTTCTGAAGCCTTACAGCGAAGAGATCGCTGTTGTCCGTCACTGGGACCACATCGAAGTTCGCGCTAAAGATGAAAACCAGCGTCCCGCCGTGCGTGACGCCCTGACCCGCATCCCGGGCATTCACCATATTCTGGAGGTAGAGGATGTTCCCTTTACCGACCTGCACGATATTTTCGAAAAAACGCTCGCCGACTGGCGCGAAAAGCTCCAGAACAAAACCTTCTGCGTGCGCGTAAAGCGTCGCGGCAAGCATGAGTTTAGCTCTATTGAAGTAGAACGCTACGTCGGCGGCGGCCTGAATCAGCATATTGAATCGGCGAAAGTGAAGCTGACGCACCCGGACGTCACCGTGCATCTTGAAATCGAAGACGATCGTCTGCTGCTGGTAAAAGGACGTTACGAAGGGATTGGCGGTTTCCCGATCGGCACGCAGGAAGATGTGATGTCGCTTATCTCCGGCGGCTTCGACTCGGGCGTCTCCAGCTATATGCTGATGCGCCGCGGCTGCCGCGTCCATTATTGCTTCTTTAATCTGGGCGGCGCGGCGCACGAAATCGGCGTGCGTCAGGTCGCGCATTATCTGTGGAGCCGCTTCGGCAGCTCGCACCGCGTTCGCTTTGTCGCCATTAACTTCGAGCCAGTGGTCGGCGAAATTCTGGAGAAAGTGGACGACGGCCAGATGGGCGTGGTGCTCAAGCGCATGATGGTGCGCGCTGCGTCGAAAGTCGCCGAACGCTACGGCGTGCAGGCGCTGGTGACCGGCGAAGCGCTGGGGCAGGTGTCCAGCCAGACGCTGACCAACCTGCGCCTTATCGATAATGTCTCCGATACGCTGATTTTGCGTCCGCTTATTTCGCACGACAAAGAGCATATTATTGATATCGCACGTAAAATCGGCACCGAAGATTTTGCCCGCACCATGCCGGAATATTGCGGCGTGATTTCAAAAAGCCCGACCGTGAAAGCAGTAAAAGCGAAGATTGAAGCGGAAGAGGCGAACTTCGATTTCTCTATCCTCGATAGCGTTGTGGAAAACGCGACTAACGTCGATATTCGTGAAATCGCCGAGCAGACCGAACAGGACGTGGTGGAGGTGGAAACCGTAAACGGTTTTGGCCCTGACGACGCGATTCTGGATATCCGCTCTGTCGACGAACAGGACGACAAGCCGTTGCAAGTAGAAGGGGTGGAGGTGGTCTGCCTGCCGTTCTATAAACTCAGCACTAAATTCGGCGACCTCGACCAGAGCAAAACGTACCTGCTGTGGTGCGAGCGTGGCGTGATGAGCCGCCTGCAGGCGCTCTATCTGCACGAGCAGGGCTTTAAAAACGTGAAAGTGTATCGCCCGTAACGCGTTATGAATGGTCTGTAAAAAAAGCCTCCCTTGCGGAGGCTTTTTTATTAGTCGTGATAATTATAAATGCCGGGCGGCAGCACCAGCTGCGCCGCCACTTCCCGCGCTTTCTCGCGACCCGCCAGCAGATCGATAATCTTCAGCGCGAAATCCATCGCCGTGCCGGGGCCCTGGCTGGTCAGCAGCTTGACGCGGGGGTCCCATACCACGCGTTTATCCATCCACTTCTCTTGCGGAATGCGGTCTTTAAGCCCCGGGAAACCGGTCATGTTGCCGATGGGAAAGAGATCATGCGCAACCAGCACCGTGCCGGCAGCCGCGCAAATGGCGGCGACGAGGCGACCTGAAAGATGGAACTGGCGTACGGTTTCCACCAGCAGCGGACTGTCGCGAAAACATTCCGCCCCTTTCAGCCCGCCCGGCAGAACAATAACGTCATAATCGCCATCCGCGACTTCCACCAGCGGCGCATCCGCCAGCAGCTTCACGCCGCGTGAACAGGTAATGACCCGATCGCCATCACTCGCCACGCTGGCGGTCGTAACGCGAATGCCGCCCCGCACCAGCAGGTCGATGGTGGTGACCGCTTCGGTCTCTTCAGTGCCAGGTGCGAGGCAGATCAGTGCCGATGCGCTCATAATGGTTCTCCTTACGCTTGATGTGTTCATACAGGCGAGTGTTGGCAGGCAGCGTTAGCCCGTGCGCCCGGGCGCGGCGCAACACATAGCCGGTGATATAGTCGATTTCGGTATGCCGCTGTTGGCGCACGTCCTGCAGCATGGAAGAGATGTTCTGCGCGGTGCTCTCCATAACCTGATCCACATAGAAGAACAGGCTTTCGACCGAAGTGTGAAGACCTTCTCTCACCATAACCTGCGCGACCTCTTCGCAAATTTCCCGGATCTCGTCGTGCCGATGACGCAGCTCGCCGTTCGGGCAGTCGTAGAGGGCGGTCAGCGGGTTAATCACGCAGTTTACCGCGAGCTTTTTCCAGCAGGCGGCGCTGATGTCGTTATGCCAGGCCACGTCGGGCAAGGCGCGGTGGAGTTCCACCGCAAGCTGGCTGTAATCCTGACGGCAGGAGGAGGCCGGGCCGATATGGGTAATGCCGTTCGCAACATGAATGATCAGGTTGCCTTCACGGCGCGCAGCGTGGGTGGTTACCCCCATCAGCAGCGGCTGCGCCAGGCTTTTCAGCTCCTCTATCGTGCCCATGCCGTTATGGATGAGCAGCACAGGGCTGCTGGCCGGCAGACGTTCAGCCAGCGCTTTCACCGCGCCGGAGACTTGCCAGGCTTTCAGCGTCACCACCAGCAGGTCGCTCTGCGCCAGAAAATCGGGGTTATTGGCCATCAGCGAGGCGTTGAACACCGTGTTGTCGGTTTCACGCAGGTTTACCTGACAAAAAGGCTGCGGCACCCGCAGCCATCCCTGTACGTCGTGGCCTTGCTTTATCAGCGCGGAAAGCCACAGTTGCCCCAGCGCACCGCACCCCAGTACGGTAATTTTCATTGCTCCTCCCCACCTGCAACGGCGCCAGGCGTTTTATACTGCGTCTATTATAGCGTTGTCGACCAGGCTGCGTCTGGCGGCCCGATTACGGGTTGTTTTATGCAACTTTGCGGGTATTATGCATCGCAACAAAAAGAGAGGGAGAAGAAAACATGCCATCTTTTGATATTGTGTCGGAAGTTGATCTGCAGGAAGTGCGTAACGCGGTGGAAAATGCGACCCGTGAACTGGAAACGCGCTTCGATTTTCGTAACGTGACCGCAAGTTTTGAGTTGAATGACGCCAGCAAGACGATAAAAGTCACGAGCGAGTCCGATTTCCAGGTAAATCAGCTGCTGGATATTCTGCGTGCGAAGCTGCTTAAACGCGGCATTGAAAACAGCTCGCTGGACGTGCCGGAAGAGTTTGTGCACAGCGGTAAAACCTGGAGCGTGGAAGCAAAGCTCAAGCAGGGCATCGAAGCCAGCGTAGCGAAGAAAATCGTTAAGCTGATTAAAGATAGCAAGCTGAAGGTGCAAACCCAGATTCAGGGCGAAGAAATTCGCGTAACGGGTAAATCGCGCGACGACCTTCAGTCAGCCATGGCGCTGGTGCGCGGCGGTAACCTGGGGCAGCCGTTCCAGTTCAAAAACTTCCGCGATTAAGCCAAAGAAAAGGGCGGAAACTCCGCCCTTTTTTATACTCCTTTGACAACCTGTTCGATTTCAAACCGGTTAGTGACTTTACTGTCAATTTTCACGTAAGCGGTGCGCTCCTGCGGCACAATCACCGCCTCGCTCACCCCTTCTTTCTCCAGCAGGCGCCGCTGCAACGCGCTGTCGATTTCAATTCCTTCAGGCAATGCAATGCGCAGGCTGCTGACATAGGGCGGCTCTTTCATGGTAGAACTCACCAGCAGCCAGCATGTCGCCAGCAACGCGCCAATCAGAAACACGGTCTGGGAATCAAAAAGACCGTCAATCCAGCCGCCCAGCGAGCCGCCAATGGCGACGCCGAGAAACTGGCTGGTGGAATAGACGCCCATGGCGGTGCCTTTATAACCCGCCGGCGCTTCCTTGCTGATAAGCGAAGGCAGCAGCGCTTCCATCAGGTTGAAGGCGAGAAAGAAAAGCTGCACGCCCGCCACCAGCTCCCAGAAGTGCGGTCCCGAACCCCAGAGCACGATTTCGGCAATCAGCAGAACCGCTATGCAGAACAGAAATACGCGCTTCATGCGGCGTTTCACTTCGGCGTAAATAATGAAAGGCACGACGGAGACAAAAGAAATCAGCATGGTGCAAAGATAGATTTTCCAGTGCTGAGCGGCGGCGAAACCGGCGGCCTCAAGCTGGCCGGGCAGGGCGACGAATGTCGACATCAGCAGAATATGCAGACACATAATGCCGAAGTTCAGCTTCAGCAGCTGCGGATTCGCCAGCACTTTGGTAAAGCAGCCTTTGACCATCGCGGAGTCGCGGTTCAGCACGTGCGTGGTGCTGTTTGGCACAACCCACAGAGTAAGGGCGATGCCGCAGCTCGCCAGCAGAGCTATCATCCAGAAGAGCGCCTGCAACCCCAGCGCATGAGTAATAATCGGCCCTAACACCATGGCGATAGCGAAGGTAACGCCGAAGCTCACGCCGATAAACGCCATCGCTTTGGTGCGGTTTTGCTCGCGGGTGAGATCGGAAAGCAGAGCCATGACCGCGGCGGCTATCGCGCCGGAGCCCTGGAGCGCGCGCCCGAGGATAACGCCCCAGATAGAATCAGAAAGCGCGGCCAGCACGCTGCCGGCCACAAAAATCGCCAGACCGCCCACAATCAGCGGTTTGCGGCCGATACGGTCGGAAAGCAGGCCGAAGGGGATCTGGAAGATGGCCTGCGCCAGGCCGTAGATGCCAATCGCGAAGCCAATCAGCGCTTCGCTCGCGCCCTGTAACGCCATTCCGTAAGTAGTAAGAACCGGCAGCACCATAAACATGCCGAGCATGCGCAGCGAGAACACCGTCCCTAAACCCCACGTCGCTCGCAGCTCGACGGGCGTCATTTTGTTATCGTTCATTACCACCTCAGATAAAAAGCAGGCCCTAGTGTAGTGCCACGGCGGGGGAGGGTAAATAATCGGTTATTTAGGAAATATTTCAGAGGTTATCTATTGATGCTGCTAATAAAAAAGGGTGCCGAAGCACCCTTTTAGCCGACTGGCGTCTTACCAGACGTAAGTCAGAAGATTATGTGAGTCAGGCACCATAAAATCGACCGACATCATCACGCTAAGCGAAGTGATGGCGACAATGGAGAAGACGAACAGCTTGCGCGCCCACACCTTGTCGTTTTCGGTTTTATAGCCGCGCAGGGCCATACCGAGCCACCAGACGCTCACCGCCGCCGCAACCACCAGATATTTGTAGCCGGCGTAACCGCCAAGCGACAGCATCAGCGTAGCGACAGCAAAAGCGATGATGTAAAGCGTGATATGGTTCTTGGCGACAGAGATACCTTTCACCACCGGCAGAACCGGAATATTCGCCGCCTGATAATCCTTAAAGCGGAAAATCGCGATGGCGTAAGAGTGGGGCATCTGCCACAGGCTGAAGATAGCCAGCAAGATGAGCGCGCCGCTGTCAAACTCATTGGTCACCGCGCAATAGCCAATCACCGGCGGCGCAGCGCCGGAGAGCGAACCAATCAGCGTGCCGTAGACGGAGTGGCGTTTCATATACAGGCTATAAACACCCACATAGACCACGAACCCCATCACCCCCAGCCAGCAGGCCAGGGGATTGGCGCCAAACCACAGCAGCATAAAGCCAGCAATACCCAGCAACGCGGCGTACACCAGCGAGACCTGCGGAGAGATCAGGCCTTTCACCAGCACCCGATTCTTGGTCCTTTCCATCTTGCGATCGATATCGCGATCGATGTAGTTGTTGAACACACAACCCGACGCCACTACCAGCGACACCCCAACCAGCGTGAAGAGGAAGAGGGGATAGTCGATGCTGCCCTTGGAGGCCAGCAGGAACCCCCCGATCACGGAGATCAGGTTGCCGAAAATGATGCCTGGTTTCGTTACTTGCAGGTATTGCTTAAACATACTCGCCGCTCTTAGTGAACCATCATGTTGTAGTTGAGGCTCCACATAATCCAGATTGAGCCTACTACCAGGATGGCGATAATCAGCACGGTAAAGACAAAGGCCACCAGGTTCCAGCGCTCCTCAGAGGAGGTGTTCATGTGCAGGAAGCACACCAGATGAACCAGAATCTGTACCACTGCCGTGACCAGGACGGTACCCAGAATAGCTGTGTGAGACGCAGAGCCATTCATCACCATCCAGAACGGGATGACCGTCAGGATGATGGAGAGGATAAAGCCGGTCAGATAGGTTTTTACGCTGCCGTGATGGGCGCCTGCGTGATCGGTAGAATGACTCATTACATCGCCCCCATCAGATAGACAACAGAGAATACGCAAATCCACACGACGTCCAGGAAGTGCCAGAACAGGCTCAGGCACATCAGGCGGGTGCGGTTCATGCTGTTCAGGCCGCGACGGGAAATCTGGAACATCATCACCGCCATCCAGATAAGACCGGAGGTTACGTGAACGCCGTGGGTGCCGACCAGGGTAAAGAACCCGGACAGGAAGCCGCTGCGGTCAGGACCGAAGCCTTCGGCGATCAGATGATGGAACTCATAAATTTCCATAGCGACGAAGCCTGCGCCAAACAGGAACGTCAGACCGAGCCAGGCCATAACCTGGCTGCGGTTGTCTTTGTTCATGGCGATAACCGCCAGACCATAGGTAATGGAGGAGAACAGCAGCAGGAAAGTTTCAACCAGCACAAACGGCAGCTCGAAAATATCTTTCCCGGTCGGGCCCCCCGCCGTGCCGTTCACAAGAACGGCATAGGTAGCGAACAGCGTTGCAAACAGAATGCAGTCGCTCATCAGGTAGATCCAGAAGCCAAAGACCTTATTGGCTCCCGCATCGTGGTGCCCTACGTCGTGCGCATGGGCTCCAGAGTGTGCAAGTGAATCAGTTGACATTTTTCAGCCCTGCTTTGCTAATTTCATCGAAATGCTGGTTTTCCAGTTTCTCAACGGTAGCGACCGGTACGTAGTAATCCACGTCTTCATCGAAGCTTTTCGCAATCCATGTAACCAGGATACCTACGAAGCCCAGCGCCGCCAGCCACCAGATATGCCAGATCATGGCGAAACCGAAGATGGTGCTGAACAAGCCGATAATCACGCCTGCGCCGCTGTTTTTCGGCATATGAATTTCTTCATAATGCGTCGGTTGCTTATACGCTTCGCCTTTGTTCTTCATTTCCCAGAACGCGTCGCGCTCCTGGATTTCCGGCACTACGGCAAAGTTGTAGAACGGCGGCGGAGAAGAGGTTGCCCACTCCAGCGTACGCGCGCCCCACGGGTCACCAGTCAGGTCACGGTTCTGGTCACGATCGCGAACAGAGGTGTAGATCTGCATGATGATGCTGAAGATACCGCAGGCAATCAGCAGCGCACCGATTTCAGCCACAATCATCAGCGGTTCGAACATCGGATCGATGTCCTGGCTCACGCGACGGGTCATACCCATGAAGCCCATAGCGTACAGCGGCATAAAGGTCACGAAGAAGCCGATGATCCAGAACCAGAAGGCGCGTTTGCCCCAGGTTTCGTTCATGGTGTAACCAAAGGCTTTCGGCCACCAGTAGGTCATACCGGCGAAGCAACCAAACACCACACCACCGATAATCACGTTATGGAAGTGGGCAATCAGGAACAGACTGTTGTGCAGAACGAAGTCTGCGCCTGGTACTGCAAGCAGTACGCCGGTCATACCACCGATGGAGAAGGTGATGATAAAGCCGATGGTCCACAGCATGGCGGAGTGGAACTGAATACGACCCTGGTACATGGTAAACAGCCAGTTGAAGATCTTCACCCCGGTCGGGATGGCGATAATCATCGTGGTGATACCAAAGAAGGCGTTAACGTTCGCACCGCTGCCCATGGTGAAGAAGTGGTGCAGCCACACGATGAACGACAGCACGGTAATCGCGATGGTCGCCCAAACGAGTGAGGTATAACCAAACAGACGCTTTTTGGAGAAGGTCGCGGTAACTTCAGAGAAGACACCGAATACTGGCAGAACCAGAATGTACACTTCCGGATGGCCCCAGGCCCAGATCAGGTTCACGTACATCATCATGTTGCCGCCCATATCATTGGTGAAGAAATGGGTGCCCAGATAGCGGTCCAGGGTCAGCAACGCGATAGTGACGGTCAGGATCGGGAAGGAGACGATAATCAGCACGTTGGTGCAGAGCGCCGCCCAGGTAAATACCGGCATTTTGAACATCGTCATGCCCGGCGCACGCATGCGCAGGATAGTAACGAAGAAGTTAATACCGGTCAGCGTTGTACCGATACCGGAGAGCTGGAGACTCCAGATCCAGTAGTCAACGCCCACGCCTGGACTGTACTCAATGCCCGACAGCGGCGGATAAGCAACCCAACCGGTCTGCGCGAACTCGCCCACACCCAGCGATACGTTCACCAGGATAACCCCAACAACGGTGAACCAGAAGCTCAGGTTGTTCAGGAACGGGAAGGCCACGTCGCGAGCGCCGATTTGCAGCGGCACCACGAGGTTCATCAGACCGATAACGAACGGCATCGCTACGAAGAAGATCATGATAACGCCGTGGGCGGTAAAGATCTGGTCGTAGTGGTGCGGTGGCAAGAAGCCTTGCTCGCCGGCGGAAACCAGCAGCTGCTGGGTACGCATCATGATGGCGTCGGCGAAGCCGCGCACCAGCATAACGATTGCCACGAGGATATACATAATCCCGAGGCGCTTGTGGTCCACGGAGGTGAGCCACTCATTCCACAAATAAGACCACTTACCGAAGTAAGTGAGGCCTGCAACTAACGCCAGTCCCCCGACGAGAATCGCAGCCACCGTAACCATGATAATCGGCTCATGGTACGGGATTGCATCCAGTGTAAGTTTTCCGAACATCGTAATATTCCTCGGCCCCTTAATGAGAGGTTTCCGCTTTGCTCATGTCCATGCCTTCCATACCTTCATGGGACGCGTGTTCCCCTTCCGGCTGGGTCATGTCCATGCTCTTCCCGTGTCCCATGAATTTGTTAATAACATCCTTAAACAAACCCGGTTTGACGCTGGAGAAGTATTCAACCTTGTTGTATTCGCTCGGCGCAGCCAGTTTCTCGTAGGTCGCCATGTCATTGATGGCGTTCGGAGACTGCTTCGCTTTCGCTACCCACTGGTTGAAGGTTTCGGTATCCGGCGTGGCGATGGCCTTAAACTTCATGCCGGAGAAGCCGCGACCGCTATAGTTAGCGGAGATGCCGTTATAGGTGCCGGCTTCGTTGGCGATCAGGTGCAGCTGAGTCTGCATGCCCGCCATCGCGTAGATCTGGCTACCAAGGCGCGGAATAAAGAAGGAGTTCATCACCGAGTTAGAGGTGATTTTGAATTCCACCGGGGTGTTTGCCGGGAAGGCAATCTCATTCACCGTAGCGATACCCTGCTCCGGATAAATGAAGAACCATTTCCAGTCCAGTGCGACCACTTCGATGGTAACCGGCTTCACATCGCTTGCCAGCGGGCGGCTGGGTTCGAGCGAATGCGTAGTTTTCCACGTCAGTACCGCAAGGAAGATGATGATAAGGATAGGAATGGTCCAGACTACAGCTTCAACTTTGTTCGAGTGCGACCAGTTGGGGCTGTATTTAGCGTCCTTATTGGTTGCCCGATATTTCCAGGCAAAGCCAATCGCCATAACGATGGCCGGAATAACGACAATCAACATCAGCCCGAGGGCCGTCAGTATCAGCGAACGTTGCTCCAGTCCAACCTGTCCTTTTGGATTGAGAAGTGCAGAATCGCAACCACTGAGTAATACAGTGCCTGCGAATAATGACAACAATCCCAAACTTTTATTGTATTTCCTGAGTCTCATTTAACGACCTCAATTCAGGGGGCTCTATTGTCGCTTAAAGTGTGGCGGCATTTTACGGGAAGGTTACATTACTGTAAACATGGTTGAAGTACTGTCAGGCCCGTGTTAGTGGCTTCTGCCGCATGGGTCACAGCTGTTTCAGCGCATTTCAAATTTATACAATGAATGGCCTGCTGAGAAGGCTTATAACGAAAGAGGCTTTCAAAGGGGGAACGGGCGGGGCAAGGGCATAAACAGGAATTTAAACACACAAATAATTAACAATTAATTATCAATAAAAGGACAATTAAAGAACTTAAAATTAATACTACCTGAGCTGAATCGATAAAGGCAATTTATTCATATTTTTCGATTGATTAATTTTCATCGTTTTTAGTCGCACAAAAAAACAAAAATGATGGTAAATAAATTGTTGCTTATTTCACCGCTATAATTCCCCTTCGTGATTGCCACGGCAAATAACTTTTTATTATGACTACCCATTAAGGAGTAAAAATGCCGTCAGGCCTGTTTACGCAGCGCCAGATAGTCGAGCGTTGCGCCCAGCACGACGCCTGCCACCGCCAGCAGCGCGCCGCCTTCCAGCAACATGGCGCTATGGACGAAAACGATGAGATCCAGTGCATTGGCAATGAGGCCTGTTAACCCTATGCCCAGCAGCAAAGCGCCTGCGCCAAGCAACCAGAGGGAGAAGCGATAAGCCTGCGGGAAAGCGCGGCGTTGCAGGAAGCCATCGGTTCGCTGGGTGTAATCCAGCGTGTCGCGACAAATCAGCAGCAGCACAATTCCCGGCACGGCAGCGAAGACGGAAAAGAGGTAGAAGCTCGGCCAACCGTGGCTTTCCACAAACCAGCCTGCAATCGGCCCGACATAGACCCGGCCCACGGCTGAAAGCGCGGAAAGCAGGGCGAACTGCGTGGCGGAGAAAGATTTGTTGCACAGCGTCATCAGCAGGGCGACGAACGCTGCGGTGCCCATGCCGCCGCAGAGGTTTTCAAAGAAAACCGCCGCCGCCATGCTCACCATATGTTTATCCGTTATGGAGAGCAGCCAGTAACCGGCATTAGAAGCTCCCTGCAGCACGCCGAAAATCAGCAATGCGCGAAACAGCGACAGACGTTGCATTAATACGCCGCCATAGAGCGCGCCGATAATGGTCGCGAACAGCCCCAGCGTTTTATTCACTACGCCCACTTCGCCTGCGTCAAACCCCACGCCGCGAATTAAAAATGTTGTGGTGAGACTCATGGCAAAGGCGTCGCCGAGCTTGTAAAGCACGATCAACAGCAGGATTAACCAGGCGTTATTGCGGCTGAAAAAATCACGCAGCGGCTCCGCCACCGCCTGTTCAAGGCTGCGCGGTACGGGAATAGCGTCGTGCGGCTCTGGCGCAAATAGCGTGGCGATGATGCAAGGAATAAGCAGGGCGGCCATCAGCCAGTAAGTCGCTTGCCAGCCAAGCCAGCGGTCGGCAAGCCATAGCGCCAGCCCGCCGGAAACCAGCATGGCGAGGCGGTAGCCGAGCACGCTGATAGCCGCGCCCGCGCCGCGCTCTTGCGCAGGCAAAACGTCCGTTTTCCAGGCATCGAATACAATATCCTGCGAAGCGGAGCAGAAGGCGATAACGACGGCCAGCGCCGCCATCCAGCGCAGGTGAGTGGCCGGTTCGAGGAACCCCATGGCTGCGATAGCAATCAGTAAGAGAACTTGCGTCAGCAACAGCCAACCGCGACGACGGCCAAACAACGGCGGCGTATAGCGGTCCATAAGCGGCGACCAGAGGAATTTAAAGACATAGGCCTGCCCTACCAGCGAGAAAAAGCCGATAGTCTTCAGGTCGATATTCTCGACAGTCATCCAGGCCTGAAGGGTGCCGGAGGTCAGCGCAAGCGGCAAACCGGAGGCGAAGCCCAGCATCAGGAGAATGGCGGATTTAGGCTGCTGAAAGATACGAAGCGCGTGACTGGACATGGGCATAATAAAAAGCTGGCCCGGCATGCCGGGCCAGTGAAGGTGTGATTAACGGGCGTTCTGCTTGATGAACTCGTGAACGCTGGTGTCCTGCGCCATATCGGCGATGGTGTCAGTCAGGACAGAGTTGACCGCTTCAGCGATATTCTTATTGGACGCCTGAAGCGCGCCTTCAACGGAGTAGCTTGCGCGGTAGTTTTTGGTCATCTTGTTACCGGTCTTCGCGGTTGCGATGATAGAGATATCCGCTTTGGTAGCGATGTTGTAGCGTACGTTGCCCTGGGAAACATCGGCATACAGCTGATTAACGATTATCTGCAAATCTACCGCGCCGTTCGGCCCAATCATATAACCGCGAGAACTCATCTGTTTCTCCAGCACTTCCTGCAGCAGGAAGCGCAGGTCGCGGGAGGCGGTCAGCGTAACGAGCTGGTTGTCACGGGTTACTTTGGCCAGCGCCTGATCGGGACGCTGATCGGCGCCGTTGATGCTGATGGTTACGCCCATCAGGCTTGGATCCTGCTGCGGCAGGGTAATCTTCGGTGAAACGTCAATAGTCGTAGGCGGCGTAGCGCAACCAGCCAGCATAAAAAGGGCAACCAGCGGGAAAAAGAGTTTTTTTAACATGTTGTGGCTCTCGAAGTACCTTGGGCTGTCAAGAATAAAATTCTCGCCATCATAACATCGCCATTCGCAAGGGGAAGAGGGAATGGATGTAAATTCATCGCGTTGGCCTTTTTCTGAGCAAGTAAGCTGTTTTTTGGTAAGAAAAAGCCTTTGCTCCTGCCGTTTAGCTTTACCTCGTGAGGCTTTCATCGAAATAATGGAATGAAAAGCTAAAATTTTGTTGCCTGTCGGTTATGTAAACGGCAAATGCGGCTAACATTTATAGAAATGGCAGGCATCACAGCGTTGTCGAGGAGATCGTTATGATGGTACGCGAGCAAATAGAATCAAAATTAAGGGCAGCGTTTGATCCCGTGTTTCTGGAAGTGGTAGATGAAAGCTATCGTCACAACGTTCCTGCTGGTTCAGAAAGCCACTTTAAAGTGGTGTTAGTGAGCGATCGCTTTACGGGCGAACGTTTTTTAAACCGTCACCGCCTTATTTACGGCACCTTAAGTGAAGAACTGGCCGGCACTGTGCACGCGCTTGCGCTGCATACCTACACTATTAAGGAATGGGAAGGATTGCAGGATACGGTTTTCGCATCGCCCCCTTGTCGCGGCGCGGGCAGCATCGCCTGAGCAGAGGAATTTGCAACGACGAGGCTTTTTCCAGTATGTTGCGCCAGAGCTAAACGTGTAAAACGGCCTACGGGCCGTTTTGTTTTGTCTGAATTTTGCACGAATTAACGGCGGTTCAGGCAAAAAAGAGCCGGGAAGTGTGAAAAAAGCCGCAAAGCGGTACATTTGCTTTTCTCGACTACCCCCAGGGATGCCGCTATAATGCGCGTCTTATTTTTCGGAATGTCTTCGGGATGATTCTGGCGACAGGGATTGTGATTCTGATTCAGAAAAGATCCCGGTTCTGCGAAGCGATGACCATCATAAGGGCTTCCAGAGTTGACCGAGCACTGTGATTTTTTGAGGTAACAAGATGCAAGTTTCAGTTGAAACCACTCAGGGCCTTGGGCGCCGTGTAACGATTACTATCCCTGCTGACAGCATCGAAAACGCTGTAAAAAGCGAGCTGGTCAACGTGGCGAAAAAAGTTCGTATCGACGGCTTCCGCAAGGGCAAGGTACCGATGAACGTCGTTGCTCAGCGTTATGGCGCCTCTGTTCGCCAGGATGTGCTGGGCGATCTGATGAGCCGTCACTTTGTTGACGCTATCATTAAAGAAAAAATCAACCCGGCCGGCGCGCCGAACTACGTTCCGGGCGAATACAAGCTGGGCGAAGACTTCACCTACGCTGTTGAGTTCGAAGTGTATCCGGAAGTTGAGCTGAAAGGTCTGGAATCCATCGAAGTTGAGAAGCCGGTTGTCGAAGTCACTGACGCTGACGTGGACACCATGCTGGATACCCTGCGCAAGCAGCAGGCGACCTGGAAAGATAAAGACGGCGCGGCTGACGCTGAAGATCGCGTTACTATCGATTTCACCGGTTCTGTTGACGGCGAAGAGTTTGAAGGCGGCAAAGCCTCTGACTTCGTGCTGGCGATGGGCCAGGGCCGCATGATCCCGGGCTTCGAAGAGGGCATCAAAGGCCGCAAAGCGGGCGAAGAGTTCACCATCGATGTGACCTTCCCGGAAGAGTACCACGCTGAAAACCTGAAAGGTAAAGCCGCGAAGTTCGCTATCAACCTGAAGAAAGTGGAAGAGCGTGAACTGCCGGAGCTGACCGCCGATTTTATCAAGCGTTTCGGCGTGGAAGATGGCTCCATTGATGGTCTGCGCGCTGAAGTGCGTAAGAACATGGAGCGCGAGCTGAAAGGCGCTGTGCGTAACCGCATCAAGTCGCAGGCTATCGACGGTCTGGTAAATGCTAACGCAATCGACGTACCGGCTGCGCTGATCGACGGCGAAATCGACGTGCTGCGTCGCCAGGCTGCACAGCGTTTCGGCGGCAACGAGAAGCAAGCGCTGGAACTGCCGCGTGAGCTGTTCGAAGAGCAAGCTAAACGTCGCGTTATCGTCGGCCTGCTGCTGGGCGAAGTTATCCGCACCCACGAGCTGAAAGCTGATGAAGCACGCGTACAGTCTCTGATTGAAGAGATGGCTTCCGCTTACGAAGATCCGAGCGAAGTGGTTGAGTTCTACAGCAAAAACAAAGAGCTGATGGACAACATGCGCAATGTCGCGCTGGAAGAGCAGGCTGTTGAAGCTGTGCTGTCCAAAGCCAAAGTGACTGAAAAAGCGACCTCCTTCAACGAGCTGATGAACCAGCAGGCATAAGCCCGTATTCCTCTCTCAGGAAGCGCTTAATCAGCCCGTCACCCGGTGGTGACGGGCTTTTTTATGCTGCAACCTGGCGTAGAGGTGCCAATTAGCGCCTTAGGGTGTTAGCGTAACAGCAAAAGATTGTTATGCTTGAAACAGGCCAAACTTATCCCCATTAAAGGGTTAGGCAGTGTAAAGACTCTGACTGATAATCCGTCCGTAAAGGTTGAGAGCCGCTGAGGGCATCGTTATCCTGATGCAGGCTCATGTAGGATCAGTACAGCAGGTTACTCAGAATTTTTATCCAGGAGACGGATATGTCATACAGTGGCGAACGAGATCAATTTGCACCCCATATGGCGCTGGTGCCGATGGTGGTTGAACAAACCTCACGCGGTGAGCGTTCTTACGATATCTATTCCCGTCTGCTTAAGGAACGTGTCATTTTTCTGACAGGCCAGGTCGAAGACCAGATGGCTAACCTGATTGTGGCGCAGATGCTGTTTCTGGAAGCGGAAAACCCGGAAAAAGACATCTATCTCTACATCAACTCGCCGGGCGGGGTCATTACCGCCGGGATGTCGATTTACGACACCATGCAATTTATTAAGCCGGACGTCAGCACCATTTGTATGGGCCAGGCGGCTTCTATGGGCGCCTTCCTGCTGACGGCGGGGGCTAAAGGCAAGCGCTTCTGCCTGCCCAACTCGCGCGTGATGATTCACCAGCCGCTCGGCGGCTATCAGGGTCAGGCGACGGATATTGAGATCCACGCCCGTGAAATCCTGAAAGTGAAAGCACGCATGAATGAACTTATGGCGCAACACACGGGTCAATCTCTTGAGCAAATCGAAAGAGACACAGAGCGCGACCGCTTCCTCTCCGCCAACGAAGCGGTGGAGTACGGCCTGGTTGACTCCATTTTGACCCATCGTAACTAATGCCCGCCAAAGGCAGCCGCTATACTATAGTTAGTAAGCGGCTGCCTTAGTCACCCTGGCGGCTGGCGCCTGTATGGGGCATTGCGTGGTCGCGTGCGGCACGAAGAACAGAAAAGAGGTTTTGACTCATGACAGATAAGCGCAAAGACGGTTCAGGCAAACTGTTGTATTGCTCTTTTTGCGGCAAGAGCCAGCATGAAGTGCGTAAGCTGATTGCCGGACCGTCCGTGTATATCTGCGACGAGTGTGTCGATTTATGTAACGACATTATTCGCGAAGAGATTAAAGAAGTGGCTCCGCATCGCGAACGTAGCGCATTGCCTACGCCGCATGAAATTCGCAGCCATCTTGATGATTACGTCATCGGTCAGGAAAAAGCTAAAAAAGTCCTGGCGGTAGCGGTCTATAACCACTACAAGCGCCTGCGTAACGGCGACAGCTCTAACGGCGTTGAGTTGGGTAAAAGCAACATTCTGCTGATAGGCCCAACCGGTAGCGGTAAAACCCTGCTTGCCGAAACGCTGGCTCGCCTGCTGGATGTGCCGTTTACCATGGCGGACGCCACTACCCTGACTGAAGCGGGCTATGTGGGCGAAGATGTTGAGAACATCATTCAGAAGCTGCTGCAGAAATGCGATTACGACGTGCAGAAAGCGCAGCGCGGGATCGTTTACATTGATGAGATTGATAAAATCTCCCGTAAATCCGATAACCCGTCTATCACCCGCGATGTGTCCGGCGAAGGCGTGCAGCAAGCGCTGCTGAAGCTGATTGAAGGCACCGTGGCGGCAGTACCGCCGCAGGGTGGACGCAAGCACCCGCAGCAGGAGTTTTTGCAGGTTGATACCTCCAAAATCCTCTTTATCTGCGGCGGCGCGTTTGCTGGCCTTGATAAAGTCATCGCCAACCGTGTCGAAACCGGCTCCGGTATCGGCTTTGGCGCAACGGTGAAAGGTAAATCGCAGAAAGCGACAGAAGGCGAATTGCTTTCGCAGGTCGAGCCGGAAGATCTGATCAAATTCGGCCTGATTCCCGAGTTCATTGGCCGTCTGCCGGTTGTCGCTACGCTGAACGAACTGAGTGAAGAAGCGCTTATCCAGATCCTGAAAGAGCCGAAGAACGCCCTGACCAAGCAGTACCAGGCGCTCTTTAACCTGGAAGGCGTTGAACTGGAGTTTCGCGACGAAGCGCTGGAAGCCATTGCAAAGAAAGCCATGTCGCGCAAAACCGGCGCTCGTGGTCTGCGCTCTATCGTTGAAGGCGCGCTGCTGGATACCATGTACGATCTACCTTCCATGGAAGAGGTTGAAAAAGTGGTTATCGACGAATCGGTTATCGCGGGCCAGTCTGAGCCGCTGCTGATTTACGGCAAACCGGAAGCGCAAGCCTCCGGCGAATAAATAGCCTCTTTATACAATCCGTTAAACAATAAATGGGGGAAATAATCCCCCATTTATTTTTCCTGCCATCCTGACATTGAATGTCCGGGAAACATCCCCATATACTGATTTACTTGTTGGTGATGCCGTGAAGTGGGTTCACGTGCACCCATCACCTGGCGGAAACTAAACTAAGAGAGAGCTCTATGAATCCTGAGCGTTCTGAACGCATTGAAATCCCCGTATTGCCGTTGCGCGATGTGGTGGTTTATCCGCACATGGTTATTCCTTTATTCGTGGGACGGGAAAAATCCATTCGTTGTCTTGAAGCGGCCATGGACAATGACAAAAAAGTCATGCTCGTCGCGCAGAAAGAAGCTTCAACGGATGAGCCGGGTGTGAACGATCTTTTCACTGTAGGTACAGTGGCTTCGATTCTGCAGATGTTGAAACTGCCTGACGGCACGGTAAAAGTGCTGGTAGAAGGTTTGCAGCGCGCGCGTATTACCACCCTGTCGGATAATGGCGAACACTTTGCGGCTAAAGCTGAATACCTGAACTCGCCGGCTATTGACGAGCGCGAGCAGGAAGTGCTGGTTCGCACCGCGATCAGCCAGTTTGAAGGCTACATCAAACTTAACAAAAAGATTCCTCCGGAGGTGCTGACTTCACTGAACAGCATCGACGACCCGGCGCGCCTGGCCGATACTATCGCCGCGCATATGCCGCTGAAGCTCGCCGACAAACAGTCCGTGCTTGAAATGTCCGATATCAACGAGCGCCTTGAATATCTGATGGCGATGATGGAATCGGAAATCGATCTGCTGCAGGTTGAGAAGCGTATCCGCAACCGCGTGAAAAAGCAGATGGAGAAAAGCCAGCGCGAGTACTATCTGAATGAGCAAATGAAAGCCATTCAGAAAGAACTTGGCGAAATGGACGACGCGCCGGATGAAAACGAAGCGCTGAAGCGCAAAATCGATGCGGCGAAAATGCCGAAAGAGGCGAAGGAAAAAGCCGAAGCGGAACTGCAGAAGCTGAAAATGATGTCGCCGATGTCTGCGGAAGCGACCGTGGTGCGCGGCTATATCGACTGGATGGTGCAGGTTCCGTGGAACGCGCGCAGCAAGGTTAAAAAAGATCTGCGTCAGGCGCAGGAGATTCTGGATACGGACCACTACGGTCTGGGCCGTGTGAAAGACCGCATCCTTGAATATCTTGCCGTGCAAAGCCGCGTAAACAAAATCAAAGGACCCATCCTGTGCCTGGTGGGACCGCCGGGGGTGGGTAAAACGTCTCTGGGGCAATCCATTGCGAAGGCCACCGGACGCAAATATGTCCGTATGGCGCTCGGCGGCGTGCGTGATGAAGCAGAAATCCGCGGCCACCGCCGTACTTACATCGGCTCTATGCCAGGTAAGCTTATTCAGAAAATGGCGAAAGTCGGCGTGAAAAACCCGCTCTTCCTGCTGGATGAAATCGACAAGATGTCATCCGACATGCGTGGCGATCCGGCTTCCGCTCTGCTTGAAGTGCTTGATCCGGAACAGAACGTGGCGTTCAACGACCACTATCTGGAAGTGGATTACGATCTCAGCGACGTCATGTTTGTGGCGACTTCTAACTCCATGAACATTCCTGCGCCGCTGCTGGACCGTATGGAAGTGATTCGTCTCTCCGGCTATACCGAAGATGAAAAGCTTAACATCGCGAAGCGCCATCTGCTGCCGAAGCAGGTTGAGCGTAACGCCCTGAAAGCGAACGAACTGACCGTTGAAGACAGCGCGATTATCGGCATTATCCGCTATTACACCCGCGAAGCGGGCGTGCGTAGCCTTGAGCGTGAAATCTCTAAGCTGTGCCGTAAAGCGGTGAAACAACTGCTGCTCGATCCGGCGCTTAAGCAGATAACCATTACGGGCGACAATCTGAAAGATTACCTGGGCGTTCAGCGCTTCGATTACGGTCGCGCCGATAACGAAAACCGCGTAGGGCAGGTGACAGGTCTTGCCTGGACCGAAGTGGGCGGCGATTTGCTGACCATCGAAACCGCCTGCGTACCAGGTAAAGGCAAGCTTACTTACACCGGATCGCTGGGTGAAGTTATGCAGGAATCTATCCAGGCTGCGCTGACCGTGGTGCGCGCGCGCGCGGAAAAACTCGGCATCAATGGGGATTTCTACGAGAAACGCGACATTCATGTTCACGTGCCGGAAGGAGCGACGCCGAAAGATGGCCCAAGCGCAGGCATTGCCATGTGCACCGCTCTGGTTTCTTGCCTGACCGGCAACCCGGTTCGCGCCGACGTGGCGATGACCGGCGAGATAACGCTGCGCGGCCAGGTGCTGCCGATTGGCGGTCTGAAAGAGAAACTGTTGGCGGCGCATCGCGGCGGCATTAAAACCGTGTTGATCCCGTATGACAACAAGCGCGATCTGGAAGAAATTCCGGAGAACGTCATTGCCGACCTGGATATCCATCCGGTGAAACGCATTGAAGAGGTGCTGACGCTGGCGCTGCAGAACGAACCGTTCGGCATGCAGGTAGTCACTGCGAAATAGTGACCTGACGCAAAGAGCACTGATAAAAACAGGGCTGGCGAGTGATTTGTCACTTGCCAGCTTTTTTTTGTATAGCTAATTTAGATTGCTGACCGGGCGTGCCATCAATAACTACTGTTGTAAGGGCGATGCATGCCTGTTATAACTGCTGCGCGGTCGCGCTACGAAGGGATCGGGTGCGATATAAATAATAAAGAGAGGAAGAGAAGAGTGAATAAATCTCAACTGATAGACAAAATTGCCGCAAGCGCTGATATTTCCAAAGCCGCGGCTGGACGTGCGTTAGATGCTTTGATTGTTTCCGTTACTGAATCTCTGCAGGCGGGGGACGAAGTGGCTCTGGTTGGATTTGGGACTTTTGCTGTTCGTGAGCGTGCTGCCCGCACTGGCCGCAACCCGCAAACTGGTAAAGAGATCACCATTGCAGCGGCTAAAGTGCCTGGCTTCCGTGCCGGTAAAGCGCTTAAAGACGCGGTAAATTAAGAAACGCTTGCGGAAGTCCCGTAAGGTTTTTGAAACTAAGGGCGCATCGTCAGATGTGCCTTTTTTATATGCCCGGATTTTTATGAGGCGCGTGGGCTGACAACCGCCCCGTTTTCTTGTCACAATATGCCTCAGGGCGCAGCGGCAGAGCCGTGTTCCGAAGGACGCGATACGTCTCTGTGCAGGGTTTACCAGTTACACTACAGCGGAGTGTTGTTACACCATGATGGACAATTTACGCGCGGCGGCTAATCACGTCGTGCTCAAAATCATATTGGGTTTAATTATCGTCTCGTTCATTCTGACGGGCGTAGGTAATTACCTGATTGGCGGTAACAATAATTATGCCGCAAAAGTTAACGGCCAGGAGATTAACCGGGCGCAGTTTGAAAACGCGGTCATGGGCGAGCGCAACCGCATGCAGCAGCAGCTTGGCGATCAGTTCTCTGCGCTGGCGGCGAACGAAAGCTACATGAAAGGCATGCGCCAGCAGGTGCTGCAGCGCATGATAGACGAGACCCTTCTCGATCAGTACGCCAAAAAGCTGGGTCTTGGCATCAGCGATGAGCAGGTAAAACAAGCTATCTTTAAGCAGCCCGCGTTCCAGAGCAACGGTAAGTTTGACAACACGCGTTACAACGCCATTGTCAGTCAGATGGGAATGACGGCGGATCAATACGCGCAGGCGCTGCGTAATCAGCTCACCACGCAACAGTTGATCAACGCTATCGTCGGCACCGACTTTATGCTGAACGGCGAAACGGATGAACTGGCTGCGCTGGTTTCTCAGCAGCGTCTGGTGCGTGAAGCCACCATTGACGTAAACGCGCTGGCGGCTAAACAGCAGGTTTCCGATGCGGAAATCAATAACTACTACCAGCAGAACAAAGATCGTTTCGTGGCGCCGGAACAGTTTCGCGTAAGCTATATCAAGCTGGACGCAGCTGCGATGCCGGAAACCGCGAGCGATGCGGAAATCCAGGCTTATTACGATCAGCATCAGGATGAATTTACCCAGCCGCAGCGTAATCGCTACAGCGTCATTCAGACCAAAACCGAAGCGGAAGCGAAAGCGGTGCTGGACGCGCTGAAGCAGGGCGGTGACTTTGCTGCTCTGGCGAAAGAGAAATCTGCCGACATCATTTCTGCCCGCAACGGCGGCGACATGGGTTGGCTTGAGCCTGCCACTACGCCGGAAGAGTTGAAAAACGCCGGTCTGAAAGAGAAAGGCCAGCTCTCGGGCGTTATCAAGTCTTCGGTAGGTTTCCTGATAGTCCGTCTGGATGACGTTCAGCCGGCGCAGGTGAAGCCGCTTGCCGAAGTGCATGACGCTATTGCCGCAAAAGTGAAGCAGGAAAAAGCGCTGGATGCCTACTTCGCGCTGCAGCAGAAAGTGAGCGAGGCGGCCAGTAATGACAATGAATCGCTGGTGGGCGCCGAGCAAGCCGCGGGCGTTAAGGCCGTACAAACCGACTGGTTCGGCCACGACAATCTGCCGCAGGAGCTGAACTTCAAACCGATAGCGGATGCGATTTTCGGCGGCAGCCTGATTGGCGAGAACGGCACGCCGGGCAGCAACTCTGACATCATTACCGTTGAAGGCGACCGTGCGTTTGTGCTGCGCGTTACCGATCACAAAGCGGAAGCGACAAAACCGCTGGCGGACGTGCGTAACGAAGTGGTGGACGCGGTTAAGCATCAGAAAGCTGAACAGCAGGCGAAAATTGACGCTGAGAAATTGCTGAGCGCGCTCAAAAACGGCAAAGGCGACGACGCGCTGAAAGCCGCTGGCCTGAGTTTTGGCGAAGCGAAAACGCTGAGCCGCACCGGTCAGGACCCGCTGAGCCAGACCGCCTTTACCCTGCCGCTGCCTGCTGAGGGCAAACCCAGCTACGGTATGGGCAACGATATGCAGGGGAACGTGGTTCTGCTGGCGCTGGACGAAGTGCGCAGCGGCACGCTGCCGGAAGAGCAGAAGAAAGCGATGGTGCAGGGGATCACCCAGAATAATGCCCAGGTCGCTTTCGAGGCGCTGATGAGCAACCTGCGTAAAGACGCCAAAATCAAAATGGGCGACATGGTGACGGAACAGCAGCAATAACGAGACGTTTCGCACATTTTTGCAATACGCTGCAACAGACAAAGGCCGCTTACGCGGCCTTTTCCATTTTTAAAGATTGCTGTTTGTCGCGTTACGGCTGGCGCAATAAGGTAGCTTTGCTGTCAACAAACAAGGAGAAAACAGCATGAAACGTGGAATCAAAGCACTCTGTCTGGCATTGGCTGTAGCAGGCTGCGGCCTTAGCAGCACCTCACTGGCGGCGCCTTCTGCAGGTAAAGCGCAGGTAACGCAAACCCGACCCGATAGCGCCGATAGCAAAGCGCTGACACCTGGCGAGAAAGCATCGCAAAGCGAGGAAGGCACCGTCAGCATCAATACCGCCACGGTAGATGAGCTGGCGAAGGCGATGAACGGCGTTGGTAAGAAAAAAGCGCAGGCCATCGTTAGCTATCGCGAAGAGCACGGCCCTTTCAAAGCGCTGGAAGAGTTAAAACAGGTGCCCGGCATGGGCGATTCGCTGGTGGAAAGGAACCTGCCTAACCTCAAGCTTTAACCGTAACTTGTCCTTGCAGAGTTAAAAACTTTTGCCAGACTAAAGAGGTCATACCAGTGGTGTGACCTCTGTATCTACTAAAACAACGACAAGGGTTAAAGCGCTATGCAGACACAAATCAAAGTACGGGGATTTCATATTGATGTTTATCAACATGTTAATAACGCCCGCTATCTGGAGTTTCTTGAAGAGGCGCGCTGGGATGGCCTTGAGCAGGAAGAAAGTTTTCAGTGGATGACGGCCAACAACATTGCTTTTGTCGTGGTAAATATCAACATCAATTACCGCCGTCCCGCCGTGCTGGGCGATCTGCTTACCGTCACCAGCGAAATGAAACAGCTTAACGGTAAAAGCGGCGTTCTGAGCCAGGTTATTACGCTTGAGCCAGAAGGGCAGGTGGTCGCCGACGCGTTAATCACCTTTGTCTGCATCGATCTCAAAACGCAAAAAGCGCTGCCGATTGAAGGCGAGCTGCGTGAAAAGCTCGAAAAATTACCAGGCTAATTGCTTAAAAATGTTTTCATGTGCCTGATGGCTTTTGGCTCCTCGGCCCAGTAGATAAGCTGGTATTGCGAAGGCTGGTGTCCCCCGCGTAAGCGGGGGAACCCCCTTGAAAATGACGCCAGCGCGTTTCGCTTTGGCATTCCCCGCCTACAGGTGGTAAACCGCAACAGAGCAAATTATTAGCCTGCCGCCTGTCTGTAAATTGCGCCATGCCACCATTCCAAAACTAATCACTCCCTGCCGTTCTGCTTATATTTTTTAACCACTTATACTTCAGGTTACTGACTCGTATAACCGGAGGTGCAATGCGGATTCACCATCTTAACTGCGGCTGCATGTGTCCGCTGGGCGGCAAGCTTTACGACGGATTCAGCAAAGGCGCGCACGCGCATCTGATTTGCCACTGTTTGTTGGTAGAGACGGACCAGCATGGTCTGGTGTTGGTGGACACCGGCTTTGGGCTTGAAGATATGGCGGAGCCCTCCCATCGCCTGCCGTGGTTTTTCCGGGCAATGAATAATATTCAGTACCGTAAAGAGCTTACGGCTGCATATCAGCTTGCGGCGCTGGGCTTTACGCCGGGTGATGTCCGCCATATTGTGCTTACGCATCTTGATTTCGACCATGCCGGCGGCCTGAGCGATTTCCCGAACGCTCAGGTGCATCTGATGCAGACTGAAATCGATACCGCCAGCGACCGTCGCGGCTGGCTGGCGCGCGAGCGTTATCGGCCCGGTCAGTGGGGCGCGATTTCAGGCTGGCACGGCTATCAGCCCCGAGGCGAAGCGTGGTTTGGTTTTGAGTCGGTGAGAGAGTTAAAAGGCCTGCCGCCGGAGATTTTGCTGATCCCACTGCGTGGACATACGCAGGGGCACGCAGGGGTGGCGATAGATACGCCAGACGGCTGGCTATTGCACGGCGGCGATGCGTGGTTTTTCCGCGAAGAAATGGCGCCTACTTATCACTGTACGCCGGGGTTGCGCTTTTACCAGACGATGATGCAGGAAGATAAAGACGCCAGGCTGAATAACCAGCGCCGCTTAAGGGCGCTGGCGACCGATGCTAACGTTGGCGTCACGCTGTTTTGCAGCCATGACGCCAAAGAGTTCGAGCGGTTGAAAGCGGGCGAAGCGCGGTTAGCGTAATCCCGTTTTTTGCTTGAGCGCGGCCATAACGCCCGCTTTATCGCCAAGATAACGGTTAAGGCCGTTGGCGCGCAGGTTGCAGGCGGCGCATTCGCCGCAGCCTTCGCCCTTGATGCCGTTGTAACAGGTGAGGGTATCATGGCGTACCAGCTCGAGTTTGCCCCAGTAGTCCGCCAGCGCCCAGGTTTCCGCTTTATCCAGCCACATCAACGGCGTTTCAAAACGCACGTCCCGCGCCATGCCAAGGCTTACGGCATGGTTAAGCGCTTTAACAAATTCATCGCGGCAATCGGGGTAACCGGAAAAATCGGTCTCGCAAACGCCGGTTATCACCGCTTCCGCCTGTACCTGGTAGGCGTAAATGGCCGCCAGCGTCAGGAACAGAATGTTACGGCCTGGCACAAAGGTGCTGGGAATGCCGCTCGCTTGCGGGTCGTAATCCGGCACCGGAATGCTGTCGCGGGTCAGGCTGCTCACCGCCAGTTCATTCAGCAGCGTGACGTCCAGCACTTTGTGCGCCCGTGCGCCCAGCGTAGACGCCAGTTCACGAGCGATATCAATCTCGGCCCGATGACGCTGGCCGTAATCAAACGTCACACAATGAACTTCATCATACTGGTGGAGCGCCTGAATCAGGCAGGTGGTGGAGTCTTGTCCTCCGCTGAAGACAACAACGGCACGTTTCATAATCAACCTTGTGGTTCTTAATCGTAAAAACGGTATGGTAGCGCCGTAGCGCCATGCTAACCAGCTTCTTCGCCTTGCGCAGGCGGCGGCAGCCAGGCGCGGGTGAAATCAAACCAGCCGCGCGCGTTAAGCTCAACGCCGTTAATCCCCGGCGGCGCGCTTATCTGGTAGCGATAATTAAAGAGCGGCGTGATGATGCCTGCGGACATCATTTCATAAAACACGGCTTTCAGGGCGGCGTTACGGGTTTCGTCATCAGGATAGCGTTGTACGGAATCCAGCGTGGCGAGCAGGTGATGCTGTTGCGCCAGCGTTAGCAAATTCGGCCAGAGCGCGTCACAGCGCAACCACTGTTCCAGCGTATATTCCGGCGCTTCACCGATAAGCCTGTCGCCCATCACCATATCCGCTTTCCCCAGTTCGCCGCAGCCGTCCCAGTTTTTGGCGTCGTGAAAATGGAGGGTTAATTCGCAGCCTAAAGAGGCCAGCTGTTCGCGTAACTGCTGCGCCATAACATGCAACTCGACCGGCAGATGATAAAAGAGCGTCAGCCGGGGCGGCAGTTGCACCGCTTGCGGCGGCCATTGCGGCAGTTCCCAGCCCGGCAGCATTTCGCGACTCGGCGTAATCAGCCCTTCGTCCAGCGGCAGCGCTTCAATCATGCCGCTTTGGTGGATAAGGCTGATAAGCCGCCGCGCCTGAGCGATGGAGAGACGTCCGGACTGGCGCACGCCGAGGTAGCAAAAGCCGAGGCTGATGCTGTTGCTGACTGGACGCAGATGGGCCAGCTCTTCTTCCTGGCCAAGGGCTATCTGCACCGGATGGCGACAGCTGGTGCCGAGGGCGCGGTCAAAAAGCTGCGGCGTTATCCAGTATTCCACCGCCTTCAACAACGGATGTTGCAGATGGTAAAACTCGTGGCTTTCCAGCCGCACCAGCTCAGGCGTAAAAGCCGTGAGCCGAAACGGGCCGCAGCCAGTTTGATTATCATCCGGGTGCCCGAGAAAACTGCAATAGCTGGCGAGCCGCCAGGGAAGCCAGTAATCGGGCCTGAAGAGCGTGAAGCGCAAACACCGGGCATGGGGCGAGTCGACCGTTTTTACGCTTGAGAAAAGCTGACGCAGCGCGGGCAGCGCCAGGAGATGGGTAAAGCTTGTAAGCAGCTGCGCCGTTTCGACCGGCTTGCCGTCATGCCAGTGCAGGGTGGCGCGAAGATAAAAACGCCAGGTCAGGCCGTCGGGGGAAACCTCCCAGTGGTGCGCCATGTCGCCGTGCGGACGAAGGCTTGCCGCCTCAAAGCGCGTCAGCCCGGCAAAAACCTGGCTTGCCAGATGTTGCTCGGCGCGTCCTGGCAAAAAGCCGGGCGTTAGCGGCTCCAGCGGACGGTAATAGGGAATGCGCAGGGTTGGCGTGTCGTTCTGCCACTGGCCGCCCAGAAACGGCGTCAGCAGATGACGCAACTGCTCCGGCGCCAGTTGCGCAAGCGCAAGGGCGTTGTGATGCTCTCCCAGGCGTAATACGTTTTCCATCATCCCCGCCCGCACGCTTTGCGGGCTAACCAGAAAGGTAAGCGTGCCTCTTTTTCCCCGGCCTGACTGCGCCTGCCACGTCAGCCAGCCTGCTTCTTCAAGCTGACGCAGCAGAGAGCGGGCGTGGCGCTCGCTGCAAAAGCAGCGCGCCGCCAGTTCCGCCACGGTGGTCTGTTGAGGCGAGCCTGCCGAAGGCTGCCAGAGCCGTTGAAACTGGTTTAATCGATTGAGCAGTCGCATACAAAACCCGGAACTGTTTTTGGCAAGTATTCACTATTAGTTCCGTATATACCAGGCGATACTTTTCGGCATGCAATCACCTTCACACAGGAGATAACCATGGCGAAACTCGCGGCCTTTGATATGGACGGCACGCTGCTGATGCCGGACCATCGGCTGGGCGAAAAGACTATCAGCACGCTGCGCCGCCTGAGGGAGCGGGACATTGCGCTGGCCTTTGCGACCGGCAGGCACGTCATGGAGATGCGCCCCCTTCTCGGCCAGTTTTCTCTGGAAGCGTTTTTGATAACCGGCAACGGCACCCGCATTCATACCCTGGAAGGGGAACTGCTGCACAGCCAGGATCTGGCGCCCGGCGTAGCGGAAACGGTGCTGCACAGCCACTGGGATACGCAGGCGAGCATTCACGTCTTTAATGATGACGGCTGGCTTACCGACCGCGATATGCCCGAACTGCTCGTCGCGCACCGCTATAGCGGCTTTCGTTATCAACTGGCGGATCTCAAGCGGATCCCGGCGCACCGGGTGACGAAGATCTGCTTCTGCGGCGATCATGACGATCTGTGTCGCCTGCGCGTTCAGCTTAACGAGGCGCTGGGAAACGACGCGCACCTGTGCTTTTCCGCCGTAGATTGTCTGGAAGTGCTGCCGCCGGGATGCAATAAGGGCGCAGCGCTGACCGTGCTGAGCCAGCATCTGGGTTATACGTTGGCGGAATGCATGGCGTTCGGCGACGCCATGAACGATCGCGAAATGCTCTCGCTGGTCGGCCATGGGCTGATTATGGGCAACGCCATGCCGCAGCTGATAGCGGACTTACCCCACCTGCGGGTGATAGGTCACTGTAGCCGACAAGCGGTTTCACACTATTTAACACATTGGCTGGATACACCACACCTTACTTATTCCCCCGAATGATGAGGATTTCCAGCAAGCCGGGCTAGCCCGGCTTTTTTTCTTCCAGCAGCGAGGCCAGCGCCGCCTGATACGGCGCCAGGTCGCCGATGTTTTTCGCCACCCATTCCGGCTGGTAATAGGTATCGAGATAGCGCTCGCCGCTGTCGCACAGCAGGGTGACAATCGCCCCCTGGCGGCCTTCGTCGCGCATGCGCGCCGCCAGCTGCAACGCGCCCCACATATTGGTGCCGGTGGAGGCGCCCACTTTGCGGCCAAGCTGCGTCTCCAGCCACTGCATGGCGGCGACGCTCGCGGCGTCCGGCACGCGCAACATCTCATCCACGACGTCCGGAATAAAAGAAGGCTCCACGCGCGGGCGGCCGATGCCCTCAATCTTACTCCCCACGCCGCTTCGCAACGTGTTGTCGCGGGTGTGCCAGTAATCCATAAACACCGAGTTTTGCGGGTCTACCACCATCAGCTTCGTGTCGTGTCCCTGGTAGCGCAGGTAACGGCCAAGCGTTGCGGAAGTGCCGCCCGTGCCGGCGCTCATCACAATGTACGCCGGCACCGGATGCGGCTCATGGCGCATCTGGCGAAAAATGCTGTCGGCGATATTGTTGTTGCCTCGCCAGTCGGTGGCGCGCTCGGCGTAGGTAAACTGGTCCATATAATGGCCGCCAAGCTCGCGCGCCAGCGTCTCGGACGCGTCGTAAATTTCGCAGGCGCTTTGCACGAAATGACAGCGGCCGCCGTAAAACGCTATCTGCTCAACCTTGCGCTTCGCCGTACAGGCGGGCATGACCGCGATAAAAGGCAACCCCAGCAGCCGGGCGAACCAGGCTTCTGAAACAGCAGTCGACCCCGAGGAGGCTTCAATAATCGGCGTGCCTTCTTTTATCCAGCCGTTGCTTAAGGCGTAGAGAAAAAGAGAGCGGGCGAGGCGGTGCTTCAGGCTGCCGGTCGGGTGGGTGCTTTCATCTTTCAGATAGAGATAAATGCCCGGAAAGGCGGGCAGCGGCAGGCGCAGCAGGTGCGTATCCGCAGAACGCTGGTTATCAGCGTTAATTTCAGTAATGGCGTGGCGTACCCAGGAGCTGGTCATGCGCGTGATCCGTTTGTCAATTTGTGCTTAGAGTAACGAAGAGCGCGGGGAAAAACGTTGCCATTTCACCTACAGACGGCTTGAATAAGGGAAAATTATTCTCCCGGTGGCCGCTATGTTAGATAAAATTGACCGCAAGCTCCTGGCATTGCTGCAAAGCGACTGCACCCGCTCTTTGCAGGCGCTCGCCGATGCCGTTAATCTGACAACAACCCCCTGCTGGAAACGGCTCCGGCGTCTGGAAGACGAAGGTTACGTCACGGGTAAAGTGGCGCTGCTGGACCCGGAAAAGCTCGGCCTTGGCCTGACGGCGTTTATGCTTATCAAAACCCAGCACCATAACCGCGAGTGGTACAGCCATTTCGTCTCGGTGGTCAGCGGCATGCCTGAAGTACTGGGCTTCTGGCGCATGGCGGGGGAGTACGACTATCTGATGCAGGTTCAGGTAGCGGATATGAAGCGGTATGACGAGTTTTACAAGCGACTGGTGAACCAGGTGCCGGGCTTTTCCGAGGTCACTTCGAGTTTCGCCATGGAGCAGATAAAATACACCACAGCCCTGCCGGTGGAGGCGTAGCCTTTAGCGGCCACCTATACTCCATCCCTGCGCTTATCGTCATTAAAGACAATCAGGACAAACGTTTTGCGATTATTTGCTCAGTTAAGCTGGTACTTCGGCCGGGAGTGGCGACGCTATCTCGGCGCCGTCGCCCTGCTTATCATCATCGCCGTTTTGCAACTCGTGCCGCCAAAACTGGTGGGCGTTATTGTGGACGGCGTCACCCAACGCCACTACACCGCCGGGCAGATTTTGCTGTGGGTAGGCGTCATGGTGGCGATTGCGATTGTGGTTTATCTGCTGCGCTACGTCTGGCGCGTGCTGCTGTTCGGCGCGTCTTATCAGCTTGCCGTAGAGCTGCGCCGCGATTTTTATCGCCAGCTCAGCCGCCAGCATCCTGAGTTCTACTTACGCCACCGCACCGGCGATTTAATGGCGCGCGCCACCAACGACGTCGACCGCGTGGTCTTTGCCGCGGGCGAAGGGGTATTAACGCTGGTGGATTCGCTGGTGATGGGCTGCGCGGTGCTGATAGTCATGAGCACGCAGATAAGCTGGCAGCTTACGCTGCTGGCATTGCTGCCGATGCCGGTGATGGCCATTGTCATTAAGCGCTACGGCGACCAGCTGCACCACCGCTTCAAGGCGGCGCAGGCGGCGTTTTCAACGCTTAACGATCGCACTCAGGAGAGCATGACCAGCATCCGCATGATCAAGGCGTTCGGGCTGGAAGACCGTCAGTCGGCGCTGTTCGCCGAAGACGCGCGGGAGACGGGGCAGAAGAACCTGCGGGTGGCGCGTGTGGATGCCCGCTTCGACCCGACTATTTACATCGCCATCGGCATGGCGAACCTGCTGGCTATCGGCGGCGGCAGCTGGATGGTGATGAACGGCACGCTGACGCTCGGCCAGCTCACCAGCTTCACGATGTATCTGGGCCTGATGATCTGGCCGATGCTGGCGCTGGCCTGGATGTTTAACATCGTCGAGCGCGGCAGCGCGGCGTACAGCCGCATCCGCGCCATGCTTGCTGAGGCGCCCGTGGTTCACGACGGCGACGAAAGCGCGCCGCCGGGACGCGGAGAGCTGCGCGTGGCTATCCGCGCCTTCCGTTATCCAGGCGTTACCCAGCCGACGCTGCAAAACCTCAACGTCGCCCTGAAGCCGGGGCAGATGTTAGGGTTGTGCGGGCCGACCGGCGCGGGGAAAAGCACCGTGTTAACGCTGATACAGCGCCATTTTGATGTTGATGAAGGGGAGATTCGCTTTCATGACATCCCGCTGCCTCGTCTGAAGCTGGATGACTGGCGCGCCCGGCTGGCCGTTGTGAACCAGACGCCGTTCCTCTTCTCTGACACGGTGGCGAACAATATCGCCCTCGGCAAGCCTGAAGCCACGCAGCAGGAGATTGAGCATGTGGCGAAACTCGCCTGCGTGCACGAAGATATTTTGCGCCTGCCGCAGGGGTACGACACCGAAGTGGGCGAGCGCGGCGTGATGCTCTCCGGCGGGCAGAAGCAGCGTATCTCCATTGCCCGCGCTCTGCTGCTGAACGCAGAGATGCTGATTCTGGATGACGCGCTTTCGGCGGTAGATGGGCGCACGGAACACCAGATCCTGCACAACCTGCGCCAGTGGGGAGAAGACCGTACGGTTATCATCAGCGCCCATCGCCTTTCGGCGCTGACCGAAGCGAGCGAAATTCTGGTGCTGCAGCACGGTCATGTAGCCCAGCGGGGTCAGCATGAACAGCTGGCGAGCCAGCCGGGCTGGTATCGCGATATGTACCGCTATCAGCAGCTTGAAGCGGCGCTGGACGACGCGCCGGAAGAGAACCAACAGGAGGCGATGAATGCGTAATTTTGGTCAGCTGTGGCCGACGCTAAAACGCCTGCTGGCGTATGGCAAGCCCTGGCGTAAACCGCTTTCGATGGCGGTGGTTATGCTGTGGGTTGCCGCCGCCGCGGAAGTCAGCGGCCCGGCACTCATCAGCTACTTTATTGACAATCTCGTCGCGCAGCATCGTATGCCGCTTGCGCTGGTCAGCGGGCTGGCGGCGGTTTATCTCCTGCTGCAACTGCTCGCCGCCGGGCTGCACTACTGGCAGTCGCTGCTGTTTAACGAAGCGGCCGTGGGCGTGGTGCAGCAGCTTCGCACCGATGCGATGGACGCCGCGCTGCGCCAGCCGCTCGGCGCCTTCGACACCCAGCCGGTAGGGCAGCTTATCTCCCGCGTGACCAACGACACCGAAGTTATCCGCGATCTCTACGTCACCGTTGTCGCAACGGTATTGCGCAGCGCGGCGCTGGTGGGCGCGATGCTGGTGGCCATGTTCAGCCTCGACTGGCGGATGGCGCTGGTGGCTATCACCATCTTCCCAGCGGTGCTGATTGTAATGCTGATTTATCAGCGCTATAGCACGCCCATTGTGCGCCGGGTGCGCGCTTATCTGGCGGATATCAACGACGGCTTTAACGAAGTGATCAACGGCATGAGCGTCATCCAGCAGTTTCGCCAGCAGGCGCGCTTTGGCGAACGGATGAATGAAGCGAGCCATTCGCACTATCTGGCGCGCATGCAGACGCTGCGCCTGGATGGTTTCCTGCTGCGTCCGCTGTTAAGCCTCTTTTCCGCGCTGGTGCTCTGCGGGTTGCTGATGCTGTTCGGCTTTACGTCAGTCGGCACGATAGAGGTTGGGGTGCTGTACGCCTTTATTAGCTATCTTGGGCGCCTTAACGAACCGCTTATCGAGCTCACCACCCAGCAGTCGATGCTGCAACAGGCGGTGGTGGCGGGCGAGCGCGTCTTCGAGCTGATGGACAGGCCGCGCCAGAACTACGGCGATGACGAGCGGCCGCTGCAAAGCGGATCGATCGACGTCGATAATGTCTCGTTCGCTTATCGCGACGATCGTCTGGTTTTGCAGGATATCGACCTGCGCGTTCCGTCGCGTCATTTCGTTGCGCTGGTGGGCCATACCGGCAGCGGTAAAAGTACGCTCGCGAACCTGCTGATGGGATATTACCCGCTGACGCGCGGCGAAATCCGCCTCGACGGGCGGCCGCTCCAGAGCCTGAGCCATGGCGCGCTGCGCAAGGGGGTGGCGATGGTGCAGCAGGACCCGGTGGTGCTGGCGGATTCGTTTTTCGCTAACGTCACTCTCGGGCGCGACATCAGCGAAGAACAGGTCTGGCAGGCGCTGGAGACGGTGCAACTGGCGGAGCTGGCGCGCGGCATGGCGCAGGGTATCCACACCCGTCTTGGCGAACAGGGCAATAACCTCTCTGTCGGCCAGAAACAGCTGCTGGCGATGGCCCGCGTGCTGGTTGATACGCCGCAAATTTTGATTCTTGATGAAGCGACGGCCAATATCGACTCCGGCACCGAGCAGGCGATTCAACAGGCGCTGGCGGCTATCCGTGAACACACCACGCTTGTGGTCATCGCGCATCGTCTTTCCACCATTGTGGAAGCGGATACGATCATGGTGCTTCACCGCGGCCAGGCCGTTGAACGCGGCACGCATCAGGAACTGCTCGCCGCGAAAGGGCGTTACTGGCAGATGTACCAGCTTCAGTTGGCAGGCGAAGAGCTGGAAGCGAGCGAGCGGGAAGAGTCGCTTATCGCCTGATGCACTAAAATTACGCACCGCGCCAGCCGCTCGCTTTGCTGGTGCAAAAATGCAACGCACCCTGCACCAGCATGGTGCGTTTTTGCTTTCCAGGAACAATCTGAATCCCGGTCACACTTTTTTCTTACTCATTCACTCCATGAATGCCCGCTTGCCAGGCGCAAAATCTCCCGCTTTTTCATTCCTGGCACGCCGCTTGCTTTAACAAAGTTGTTAGCTGCGGCCATTACCCAATTCGACTGGAGGGGATTTATGAAGCTGGTTACCGTGGTAATCAAACCATTCAAACTGGAAGACGTGCGCGAGGCGCTTTCTTCAATTGGCATTCAGGGGCTGACGGTAACCGAGGTGAAAGGCTTTGGTCGCCAGAAGGGCCACGCCGAGTTATACCGCGGTGCCGAATACAGCGTTAACTTCCTGCCGAAAGTGAAGATTGACGTTGCTATTGCAGACGATCAACTTGATGAAGTGATTGATGTCATTAGTAAAGCTGCCTATACCGGCAAAATTGGCGACGGCAAAATTTTCGTTGCCGAGCTGCAACGCGTGATTCGTATTCGTACCGGCGAAGCCGACGAAGCGGCACTGTAACTGGCCAACCGTGACAGGAATGGAAAAGATGAAACACACAGCACTGAAATCTGGCCTCGGCCTGCTTTCGCTTCTGCCCGGCCTTGCCATGGCCGCTCCGGCGGTGGCGGACAAAGCGGATAACGCTTTTATGATGATCTGCACCGCGCTGGTGCTCTTTATGACCGTACCTGGCCTGGCGCTCTTTTATGGCGGCCTGCTGCGCGGTAAAAACGTGCTCTCCATGCTGACGCAGATCTCCGTGACTTTCGCGCTGGTCTGCATTCTCTGGGTGGTTTACGGCTACTCGCTGGCGTTTGGCTCCGGCGGCAGCTTCTTCGGCAACCTTAACTGGATCCTGCTGAAGGGTATTAACATCACCGATCTCATGGGCAGCTTCTACCAGTACATCCACGTGGCGTTCCAGGGTTCGTTCGCCTGTATTACCGTGGGGCTGATTGTCGGCGCGCTGGCTGAGCGCATTCGCTTCTCCGCCGTGCTTATCTTCGTAGTGGTATGGCTGACGCTCTCCTACGTGCCTATCGCCCACATGGTGTGGGGCGGCGGCCTGCTGGGTTCTCACGGCGCGCTGGATTTCGCAGGCGGCACCGTTGTGCACATCAACGCCGCGGTGGCGGGCCTGGTGGGCGCGTACCTGGTGGGTAAACGCGTGGGCTTTGGCAAAGAAGCGTTCAAACCGCATAACCTGCCGATGGTCTTTATCGGCACGGCGATCCTTTACTTTGGTTGGTTTGGCTTCAACGCCGGCTCCGCCAGCGCGGCGAATGAAATCGCCGGTCTGGCCTTCCTGAACACCGTTGTGGCGACAGCCGCCGCCATTCTCGCCTGGGTCTTCGGCGAATGGGCGCTGCGCGGCAAGCCTTCTCTGCTGGGCGCCTGCTCCGGCGCTATCGCGGGTCTGGTGGGCGTGACTCCGGCTTGTGGCTACATCGGCGTCGGCGGCTCTCTGATTGTGGGCATTGCGGCGGGTCTGGCGGGTCTGTGGGGCGTCACCATGCTGAAACGCTGGCTGCGCGTTGATGACCCGTGCGACGTCTTCGGCGTGCATGGCGTGTGCGGCATCGTAGGCTGCATCCTGACCGGCGTGTTCGCAGCAAGCTCGCTGGGCGGCGTGGGTTACGCAGAAGGCGTGACCATGGGTCACCAGGTGCTGGTGCAGCTGGAAAGCATTGCGGTTACCGTGGTCTGGTCCGGCGTGGTGGCGTTCATCGGCTACAAACTGGCGGATATGACGGTTGGTCTGCGCGTGCCGGAAGACCAGGAGCGCGAAGGTCTGGACGTCAACAGCCACGGCGAGAATGCCTACAACGCCTGAGTAAAACGTCTCTCTTGTTAAAACCTCCCGCTTGCGGGAGGTTTTTTATTTTCAGGGGAGAGGAAAAGCCAGTGGCGCAGCGTCTTTACGGTGGGTGGCGTTTCGCATATTCAGCCAGCAAACGGCTCGCCTGAACGGCAGGGCGGGCCGCCGTCGCCGCTTAACTTAACCGCGCTTCCTCATCACCCCTTCCTGCACAGAAGAGGCGACCAGTTTGCCGTCCATACTCCAGAATTCGCCGCGCACAAAGCCACGCGCGCTGGAGGCAGAGGTGCTTTCCACGCTGTAAAGCAGCCACTCGTTCATGTCGAACGGACGGTGGAACCACATGGAGTGGTCGATAGTCGCCACCTGCATGCCTGGCTCCAGGAAGCCCACGCCGTGCGGCTGCAGCGCCACCACCAGGAAGTTAAAGTCGGAAGCGTAGCCCAGCAGCGACTGGTGTACGCGGAAATCGTCCGGCATCGCCCCGTTAGCGCGGATCCACACCTGGCGCGACGGCTCCGCCACATGTCCTTTCAGCGGGTTATGAAATTCCACCGGGCGAATTTCGAGCGGCTTATCGCTAAGGAACTTCTCTTTCACCTGCGGCGGCAGGAACTTTTCCAGCGCCCGGGCGATATCGGTTTCCGACTTCAGCCCTTCCGGCGGCGGCGCGTCAGGCATCGTTTTCTGATGCTCAAAACCCGATTCCGGCGCCTGGAACGAGGCGGTCATGTAAAAAATAGGTTTGCCGTTTTGGATAGCCGCTACGCGCCGGGCGCTGAAGCTGTTACCGTCGCGCAGCACTTCAACGTCATACACAATCGGCTTCTGACTGTCGCCCGGGCGCAGGAAATAACTGTGGAAAGAGTGCACCAGACGTTCCGCCGGAACGGTCTCTTTGGCGGCGTAAAGCGCCTGCCCGACGACCTGCCCGCCAAACACCTGGCGCAGACCTAAATCTTCGCTCTGGCCGCGAAACAGCCCCTCTTCAATTTTTTCCAGATTCAACAATGCCAGTAGGTTGCTCAGCGCCTGACTCATAACGGGTCCTCAACAGCAAAAGAAAGCACAGCGGTGCCGGGAAAGTAACGAGAGTATAACGTAGAACCACAACTGGTCCGAGGGGTGGAATTATCTTAATGGCGGGCGATTACCAGGCGAAAATCAGTGACCTGTGCCACACTTAGCACGACAAGCAAGTTCTGACCACTCACTTCTGGTGAGTTATCGCGCTCACTGGTGCATTGAAAATAAGGAGAACGCAATGAAACTCGTGCACATGTTAAGTGGTTTAGCGGTTGCGGTTGCTCTGGCGGGTTGCGCACAGGATAAAAGCGCGGACATAGCGGTTCCGGCGCCGAATCCGAACACCGCCGGCGTGGCGACACAGCCGGTTATTAAACAGCCTAACGTCTCCGGTACGGTCTGGATCCGTCAAAAAGTGGCGCTGCCGCCGGATGCCGTGCTGACCGTAACGCTCGCCGACGCCTCGCAGTCTGACGCGCCTTCCCGCGTTATCGCGCAAAAAGCGGTACGTACCGAAGGCAAGCAGGCGCCATTCAGCTTCGTATTGCCGTTTAATCCGGCCGACGTACAGCCGAATGCCCGCATTCTGCTGAGCGCCGCCATCACCATCGACAACAAGATTGTTCTGGTAACCGACCAGGTTAAACCGGCGGTAACTCAGGGCGGCACTAAAATCGACCTGAACCTGGTGCCGGTGCAGCAGACCGCGATCCCGTTACAGGAAGGCGGCGGTGCGGCAACGACGGTGCCGAGCACGTCGCCAACGCAGGTTAACCCTTCGTCAGCGGTTCCGGCTCCCACGCAGTTCTGAGTTAACATTAACGCCTCTTCGGAGGCGTTTTTAATAGCGCCAGCGGTAGCGGGCGAGGTCTATCTGTCCGCTGCCGGAAACCTGAACCCCTTCCGACAGCAGCGCCTGCCGCTGACGCTGTAAATCGGGCCCGGTAAGCGAAATCGCGCCGTGGCGGTTCACGACCCGATGCCAGGGCAACTGGCTGCCTTCCGGCAATCTTTTCAGCACGCCGCCCACCTGCCGCGCCGCTCGCGGCGAGCCCGCAAGTCTTGCCACTTCGCCATAGGTCGTCACGCACCCTTCAGGAATGGCCGCGACAATCTGATAAACGCGCATCGGGAAACTGTCCGGGTTATCCATCATTCGCACTCCGTGAGATGAGAAAGTAAGGATAGTGAGGAGTGGGGGAGGAGGGAAGGCTTAACCGCTTGTTTTTACATACATGAATGTACCGTTATTTGGCGACACTACTCACAGTTCGATTTCAGAATAAAAAGAATAATTTATTCATGAAACAGCACATGGATGAATTAAATGGATTTTTATTCTTACTGGGGAAAAGCCGCTCACGGGCAAGAGCATAAAGGCGATGACTATCACCTTCTGTGCTGGCATTCGCTGGATGTGGCGGCATGTGGCTACGTAATGGTGATGGAGAACCGGTTTAACGCCGCCGGGATATTCGCCGCGCTGGGCATAACAGAGCGTCAAACGGCGGCGGAATTCTTCGCCTGGCTGCTTTGCTGGCACGACATCGGCAAGTTTGCGCGTCTGTTTCAGCAAAAATATACCCATGAAGCGCTCGCTCATGGCCAGCGCGACGTCAGCGAAAATCGGCATCATCACACCGTGACGGGCATGTGGTTGTGGCAATATCACCTCAGCGAGACTGTTGCCGCAAGCGTCGTCAGCCCGCTCTCTCTGCGTCTGCGCAAACGCGTGCTCGAGCGCTGGATGCCGGTGGTAATTGGGCACCACGGCCAGCCGGTATCAAGCGAAAACTGCCATAACGATTTTTTGCCTGAAGATATAGAAGCCGCGCAAGCCTTTGCGCGGGCGGTGAATACACTCTTTCCGTCCGTTACGCTGCCGCAAACATGGAGCGAAGCGGGCTGGCGAGATCAATTTTTACCGCTGAGCTGGCTGGTTTCGGCGCTGGTGGTGCTGGCGGACTGGGCTGGCTCCGGCAATCATTTTTTCCCCTGGTCGGCTGGTAAAATGCCGCTCGAAAGCTACTGGGCGCGCGCTGTCAACCAGGCGAAAAATGCGCTGCGCCTGTTGCCGGCAGCCAGCGACGTCGCGCCGTTTGAAGGCATCGATACCCTTTTTCCTTTTATTACCGATCCAACGCCGCTTCAGCAAAAAGCTCTGGAGCTCGATATCAACACGCCCGGCCCGCGGCTTATCATTCTTGAAGATGTCACCGGCGCCGGGAAAACCGAAGCGGCGCTGGTGCTGGCGCATCGGCTGATGGCGGCCGGTCATGCTCGTGGGTTGTATATTGGACTGCCGACGATGGCGACGGCGAACGCGATGTATGCGCGGATGGAGCGCGCCTGGCTGCGGCTCTACCGCGAGGGCAGCCATCCAAGCCTTGCGCTGGCGCACAGCGCGCGCAGGCTATCGGCGAATTTTAACGCGTCCATCTGGGCCCGCGAGCTGTTGGCGAATGAGTCTGGCGATGAAGTCGCCTCGTTCGAAGGCTGCGCCGCCTGGTTTGCCGAGTCGCCCAAAAAGGCGCTGCTGGCGGAGACTGGCGTCGGTACGCTTGATCAGGCGCTGATGGCAGTCATGTCGTTTAAGCATCAGAATCTGCGCCTGCTGGGCCTGAGCGACAAAATCCTGATAGCCGATGAGATCCACTCTTACGACGCTTATATGTCGCACCTTCTGGAAAAGCTGGTTGAAGTCCAGGCCGCCAGCGGCAACGCCACGATTTTGCTCTCCGCCACGCTCTCGCAGACCCAGCGAGACCGTCTGGCTACCGCGTTTTACAGAGGGTTAAATATGCCCTGTGAGCCGGTGCGCCCTGGGCTCGATGATTATCCGTGGGTAACGCACCTTCACGCACAGGGCAGTGGCGGACATCGCGTTGCTACGCGCCCGCAGGTGCAACGGCGCGTCAGCATCGGCTGGATGGAAGACGAAGCCGCCTGCCTCAATAAAATAGAAAAGGTCGTGGGGGAAGGGAGTTGTATTGGCTGGATACGTAATTCGGTTGACGACGCGGTGCGCAGTTACCGCGAACTAATTCGCAACGGAAATATTCCCGAAGAAAATATTATTTTGTTCCATAGTCGTTTCGCTTTTACGGATCGTGCTGCTACGGAAATAAAAACGCTGGCATGGTTTGGTAAAGAAAATGCCGACCATCGCGCCGGAAAAGTAATAATAGCTACTCAGGTGATTGAACAATCTTTAGATATTGACCTGGATTATTTAATTAGCGATCTGGCGCCGGTGGATCTGTTAATTCAGCGCGCCGGGAGAATGCAGCGGCACATTCGCGATGGTCACGGAAACATTAAATTAACCGGTGTGGATGAAAGGCCCGCGCCGCGCCTCGATATTCTGGCGCCGCCGTGGCAGGCGCAGCCAGATGAAAAGTGGTTAACCTCCGCGATGCGCAACACCAGCTACGTTTATCCGGCGCATTCACGGCTGTGGCTAACCCAGCGCGTACTGCGCGAGCAGGGCGAAATACGCATGCCGGAAGCGGCGCGTTTATTAATTGAGGCCGTTTATGGCGAGGAAAGCGAAGTGCCGGAAGGCATGAAACTTTCTGAAGAAAAAGCAATGGCCGACTATTACAGTCAGCGTGCGATTGCCGCCAATTTTGAAATTTACCTTGAAGGCGGATATGACCCGAACAGCGCAAAACAATGGGGACCTGAGGTTTCTACGCGCCTCGGTGAACTCACCGTCGATATCTGGCTGGCATACAGCACACCTGAGGACATTAAGCCCTATGCGCAGGGGGATAACCCGTGGGAGATGAGCGCATTGCGGGTGCGTAAAAGCTGGTGGGATAAGCACAAAACCGCCTTTACGCTGCTGGCTGGCGAGGCGCTGGAACGCTGGCGCGTTACGCAGCGTAAAAAAGAGGCGGTGGTCATTTTGCTGCCGGGTGGGTATTCGCCTAAAGAAGGTCTGACAGGTGTTGAGTAATGCCAGTAAAGCCCCGCTGTCGCGGGGAACGAATACCAAGTGTTCTTATTGTGGGTTTATCCCGGAATCAGGGAACCTGCACATTCTATCGGATGTTATTTTCTAAACTATTTATCTATTCCTAATTGCTCTTTCTATCAAAGAGTTCTTATTGTCATTGGAAGTTTGAGGGTTATGATTGTATACCCCTTTAGGGATATATGTTTGGCGGGTTAATTTTTTTCCCTGAGATATTGATGAACCTTATTTTTCGTTTTGCTCATATCAGAAAGTGGGCGTGTAAGCTTCGTATATTTACGAGGCTGGAGTTGACAGTAGTGCTTATGTTTTCCTTTGTCGTAAATAATATCTAACGGACTGCGAGGCCACGGACGGCCTGTATATCAAGGAGGTTAAATGCATTTCAATTTGCTCACCACAAAATGGCTACCCGTTATTTACCGCGATGGCGGCCATGGAAAAATCGCGCCGATGGACCTGGCCGATGAAAATATTATGGAGCTGGTTTTACCCCGCCCCGACTTTCAGGGCGCCGCCTGGCAGTTTCTGCTCGGCGTGCTGCAAACCGCGCTGGCGCCGAAGGACAAGGAAGGCTGGGAGGATATCTGGGAAGAGGGGTTAACAACCGGGATGATCCGCAATGCCCTCGCGCCGCTAGAGCCGCTGTTTGAATTCGGGCCTGGCACGCCCTCGTTTATGCAGGATTTCGAACCGCTGGATGGTGAAAGCGTTCCGCTGGCGCTGCTGCTGCCGGAAACGCCCGGCGCCCAGACGCTGAGGCTGAATAAAGACCACTTTATTAAGCGTGGTGTGACGGAGAAGCTTTGCCCGCACTGTGCCGCGCTGGCGCTCTTTTCACTGCAATTAAATGCGCCAGCGGGCGGCAAAGGCTACCGCACCGGACTGCGCGGCGGTGGGCCGATGACCACGCTGCTGGAATTGCACCGCTATAACGGCGAGCCCGCGCCGCTGTGGCGCAGGCTGTGGCTCAACGTAATGCCGCAGCGTGAAAGCCATATGCCGCTGCCCGCAAACTATGACGCCCGCGTATTTCCCTGGCTTGCGCCGACCCGCACCAGCGAAAAGGCGAGCGATATCGTGACCCCGGAACAGGCCGACGCGCTTCAGGCATTCTGGGGCATGCCGCGCCGTATCCGTATTGATTTTTCCGCCACGCAGCAGGGCGCCTGCGATCTCTGTGGTGAGCCGGGCGACGCGTTGTTAACGGCGATGACAGTAAAAAACTACGGCATCAACTACGTCGGCTGGGTACATCCGCTTACGCCGCATCGCGTTCCTAAAAAAGAGGGCGGGGAGATGTTCTCGGTGAAAGCGCAGCCGGGCGGTCTGCTCTGGCGCGACTGGCTGGGATTGATGATGGAGAGCGAAAGCGAAAATAATTACGAGCAGCCCGCCCGCATTATCAAAATTCGCCAGCAAAAGCGGCTGGAAGGCGCGCAAACCGGCCTGTGGTGCTTTGGTTATGACTTCGACAACATGAAGGCCAGCTGCTGGTACGAGCATCATTTACCTTTTCTACAGCTCCCCGAAGAGAAATTGCCATTTATCCGCCAGACGCTGAGCGACGCCGCCCGTTTTGCGACCCGAATGCTCAGCCTGTTGCGCAGCGCTCTGAAAGAAGCCTGGTACGGCGAGAATGCCACCGTGCGCGGCGATTTCAGTTTTATTGACATCGATTTCTGGCAGCAGACGCAGCCGCGGTTTCTGGCACTGGTCGAGGCGGTGAAAGCCGACGAGACGGGCGACAACCGCGCGCTGCTGAGCGCCTGGAACAGCGACATCTGGCGCTTTACGCGCCACTACTTCGACGATCGTGCCCTGACCAATCCGCAAGAGCGCACAGAATTCTCAGACATCATGAAAGCGCGCAAGAAATTTTTCACGCAGACGAAAGTTAAGCCTGGCGGGAAAGGCGCGCGGGCTAAAAAAACGCAGGAGGCAAATTAAGTGAGCATGTTATCGCAGGCGCACCGCGAATCGCTGCTGAAGTGGCATTCGCTGATTAATGAGCAACAGGGACGACGATTGCGCGCCAGCTTGCGGCGCAGCCATACGCTTTCCGACGTCTGGCTCAGCGAAGGGTTTAGAGTATTGGTTGCACGTCTCCCCTCGCTCTGGAACGTACCGGGGCGCGAGTGGCGTTTTTGCGCGCTCGGCATTGTCGCAGCACTGGCCGCACACGTTAAAACCATTGAAACACGTCAGCCTTTCGCCGCGCAGCTCGGGCAAACCAATGGCAATAACCCGGTGATGTCTGAACTGCGCTTTCGGCGGCTGAGCCAGGCGCGAACCCAGGAAGAACTGTTCCGCCAGCTGCGTCGCGCGGTGCAGTTGCTTGGCGGCACGGTCAATCTGCCCGATCTCGCCGAGGGCGTGTTTCGCTGGTGCGCGGAAGAAGACGCGCACGCGCGCCACGCGGCGCAAAAGCGCACTCCAACTGAATACATTCGCGTGCGCTGGGCACTCGACTATTACATGGCGGGCACCCCGTCAGACGCTCCGGATGCCGTCGATACCACTTTACCGGCCGATATGGCCGCCACTCAGGAATAAGGAACATTCGCTATGACCACATTTATTCAGCTTCATCTGTTAACCGCCTACCCAGCCGCCAACCTGAACCGCGACGACACCGGCGCGCCGAAAACCGTTACTATCGGCGGCGCGTCGCGCCTGCGTATTTCTTCGCAAAGCCTCAAGCGCGCCTGGCGTACGTCCGCGCTGTTTGAGGAGGCGCTGGCTGGACATATCGGCACCCGCACCGCGCGTATTGGCCGCGAGGCGGCGGAAATTATGCTGGATGGCGGCGTTTCGCAGCCAAAAGCCATTGAGTGGGGCGGCGCTATCGCCGGTTGCTTTGGCAAGGTGAAAAGCGAGAAAGACAAGACAAAAATCGATAAAGATCCGCTTATCAATACCGAGACTGAACAGCTGGCGCATATCAGCCCGCTTGAGATGCAGGCAGTGCAGGCGCTGGCCCGCACGCTGGCAGAAGAAAAACGCGCTCCGGCGCCGGATGAACTTTCCTTCCTGCGTAAAGACGCCATGGCCGTCGATATCGCGCTGTTTGGCCGCATGCTCGCTTCAACGCCGGAGTATAACATTGAGGCTGCATGTCAGGTGGCCCACGCATTCGGCGTGGGCGAGACCCTGATGGAGGACGATTTCTTCACGGCTGTTGACGATCTGCGTCAGGCATCGGCGCAGGATGCAGGCGCAGGCCATATCGGCGAGCTCGGTTTTGGTTCGGCGCTGTTTTACACCTATATATGTATCGACCGCGATCGCCTGCTGGAAAACCTCAACGGCGACGAACAGCTGCTGACGAAAACGCTGCGCGCGCTCGGCGAATGTACCTTGAAAATCTCCCCGACCGGCAAACAAAACAGCTTCGCCTCCCGCGCATACGCCAGCTGGGCGCTGGCGGAAAAAAGCACAGATCAGCCGCGCTCGCTGGCCGCCGCGTTCTGGGAGCCGGTGACCGGCAATAACCAACTGGAAGAGGCGGTGCGCCGCATCACGACGCTTCGCGACAACATGAATAAAGTCTATGGGAGCGAAAAAACGCCGTGCGCGACCTTATACGGCGTGAAAGGCGAAGGTTCTGTCGCGCAACTGCTGGATTTTATTAGCGCTTAAGGGGCGACCATGAACCGCTATCTTATTTTCCAGCTCCAGGGGGCAATGGCCTCCTGGGGGGAGATTGCCGTTGGCGAAGTGCGCCATACGCGCGCGCTGCCGGGGCGTTCGGCGCTGCTGGGGCTGCTTGCCGCCGCCCTCGGCATCCGGCGCGATGATGACGCGGCGCTGAACGCGCTTAATCAGCATTACCAGTTTATCGTCTGCGCCGGGAAGTCTGCCGTCTGGGCGCGGGATTACCATACGGTTCAGGTGCCGCGCGAGGCGCGCAAGGTGCGTTATTTCACCCGCAAAGACGAACTGCGTGACAAGCTCGTGCTCGAAACCACGCTTTCCCGCCGCGACTACTACACCGACGGCTACTGGCTGGTTGCGGTGGCGGCAACCCCTGGCGCGCCTTACACGCTGGAGGCGTTACAGGCGGCTTTGCTGGCGCCTGTGTTTCCGCTCTGTCTCGGCCGTAAAAGCCACCCGCTCGGGCTGCCGCTCTGGCCGCAGCTGTGCGAAGGCGAGGCGGCGTCGGTGCTGCGCGAGGCACAGACGCGCTACGGCGCCGCGTTAAGCGAGCTTTGTCCGGCGCTAAAACAACTTGCGCAGTTTCATCCGCAGATCTGGTGGGAGGGCGACCACGATGGGCTTAAGGCTGACGAACTCCAGACCTGGCGTGACCAGCCGCAGAGCCGCAGGCGCTGGGATTTCGATACCCGAACCGTAAAACAAGGACGACTGACGCAGGAGGCGCCATGTACCTCTCAAAAATAATGCTCCCCACCGCCAGGCTTACCCCTGAAAGGCTGATGGAGATGATGGCGCGCGGCGAGTACGTCATGCACCAGTGGCTGTGGGAGCTTTTCCCTGGCGCAGCGCAGCGGCAGTATCTTTATCGCCGTGAAGCGCTGCAGGAGGGGTTCTGTTTTTACCTGCTTTCCGCCGCCGCGCCACAGGTTGATCATCCGCTTTTTGATGTGCAGACGCGGCCCTTCGCACCGTCTGTTGAAGAAGGCATCACGCTGCGTTTCACGCTGCGGGCGAACCCGGTGATAACCCGCAACGGTAAGCGGCACGACGTGTTGATGAACGCTAAACGCGAATGGCGGCGCGGCGAGGGCGATAACGCGCTCTGGGCGAGTCAGCAACAGGCGGCGCTGGCGTGGCTTGTCGCACAGGGTGAGCAAAGCGGCTTTTGTGTTGAACAGGCAAACATTGCTGCTTACCGACAGCAGCAGATCGTCAAATCCCGTGGGGAGCTTATTCAGTTCAGCAGCGTGGATTTTGAAGGCGTGCTGCGCGTGACCCAGCCAGCGTTCTTTCTGGAACGGATGGCGCTAGGGTTCGGCAAATGTCGCGCTTTTGGCTGCGGCCTGATGCTCATCAAACCGGATCGGCGGGAATGAGCTTCGTTCCGTTGAACCCTGTTCCGCTTAAGGATCGCACCTCCCTGATTTTTCTTCAGTACGGTCAGCTCGACGTACTGGACGGCGCCTTTGTGCTGGTCGACAAAACCGGGATACGCACCCATGTGCCGGTGGGTTCGGTCGCCTGCATCATGCTGGAGCCGGGAACGCGTATTTCTCACGCGGCGGTGCGGCTGGCTTCGCAGGTAGGCACATTGCTGGTGTGGGTGGGCGAAGCGGGCGTTCGGCTTTACGCTTCAGGCCAGCCCGGCGGGGCGCGGGCGGACAAGCTGCTTTACCAGGCGAAGCTTGCGCTGGATGAGACCTTGCGGCTAAAGGTGGTGCGCAAAATGTATGAGCTGCGCTTTGGCGAGCCGCCGCCCGCGCGGCGTTCGGTTGAGCAACTGCGCGGTATTGAAGGCGCGAGGGTGCGCCAGACCTACGCTCTGTTGGCAAAGCGCTACGGCGTGAAGTGGAACGGACGCCGGTACGATCCAAAGGCGTGGGAGAAAGGCGATGTGGTTAATCAATGCATCAGCGCAGCCACCTCTTGCCTCTATGGCATTACGGAAGCGGCGGTGCTGGCGGCGGGTTACGCCCCGGCAATAGGTTTTATTCACAGCGGCAAACCGCTCTCTTTTGTTTATGACATTGCAGACATCATCAAGTTTGAAGCTGTGGTGCCGAAAGCGTTTGAGATCGCCGCTCGTCATCCCGATCAGCCGGATCGTGAAGTGCGTCTGGCCTGTCGCGATATTTTCCGCAGTGAAAAGCTTACCGGCAAATTGATCCCGCTTATTGAAGAGGTGTTGTCGGCAGGTGAAATTGAACCGCCGCAGCCTGCCGCCGATATGCTTCCACCCGCTATTCCGGAGGCGGAATCGCTGGCGGAAGCCGGGTTCAGGAGTCGTTAATGAGCATGCTGGTTGTGGTGACGGAAAGCGTGCCGCCCCGGTTGCGTGGAAGGCTCGCCGTCTGGCTGCTTGAGCTGCGCGCCGGGGTTTACGTTGGCGATGTTTCTCGTCGCGTTCGCGAGATGATCTGGCACCAGATTACGGAACTGGCGGAAGCGGGAAATGTGGTGATGGCCTGGGCGACAAATAACGAATCGGGTTTTGATTTTCAAACTTACGGGGCTAACCGACGCGTGCCGGTAGATCTCGATGGCCTGCGGCTGGTTTCATTTTTACCTCACGAAAATCAGTAGGTTATTTGCTCTTTAATAATATGGAGATGTAATTAAAAGGTTGGTAGATTGTTGTCTGTCAAAAAAGACGATAAAAAACAATTGTATAGTTTAAGTGTGTTCCCCGCGCCAGCGGGGATAAACCGCATGGCGACGCCTTCCGGGGAATGCACATTTTGTGTTCCCCGCGCCAGCGGGGATAAACCGAAACCGGGGCTGGTACGCCAGCAGAAGGCGTAGTGTTCCCCGCGCCAGCGGGGATAAACCGTCAACGCAACACCGCAATCGGGACGGGTGCGAGTGTTCCCCGCGCCAGCGGGGATAAACCGCTGACAGCACGTCGTCGCGGTGGTAACAATCAGTGTTCCCCGCGCCAGCGGGGATAAACCGGGTTGCCTGAAATATCCCGGCGATGTCATCCGGTGTTCCCCGCGCCAGCGGGGATAAACCGTCCTCACGATTGTCCACCCCTCATATCCGCCCGTGTTCCCCGCGCCAGCGGGGATAAACCGTTATCGTCCTGATTGCTGGCCGTTCTGGAAGAGTGTTCCCCGCGCCAGCGGGGATAAACCGTGATGTTTCCGCATGCAACAGATTCATTGCCGGTGTTCCCCGCGCCAGCGGGGATAAACCGGGAACGCGTAGAGCGCATAACCTAGCGGATCGGTGTTCCCCGCGCCAGCGGGGATAAACCGCAGCGGGCGTCATCGAGGGAATACTCCAGGGGGTGTTCCCCGCGCCAGCGGGGATAAACCGTGAAATTCACCCCGCCCGTTGCCGTGGCGTTAGTGTTCCCCGCGCCAGCGGGGATAAACCGCGTAAACTGCTGGGAGCGGTGGCCGAAGAGGTGTGTTCCCCGCGCCAGCGGGGATAAACCGAAAAGCAGCACAGGAAACTAAACATTGAATACGTGTTCCCCGCGCCAGCGGGGATAAACCGCGCGAGCTGCGGCTTTATCAGTGGGTTAAAGAGTGTTCCCCGCGCCAGCGGGGATAAACCGCGGGGCGGTACGCTGCGGGCGAGTTGATACAAGTGTTCCCCGCGCCAGCGGGGATAAACCGGCCTCCAGCCGTAGCGAAACCGGGATAGCAATGTGTTCCCCGCGCCAGCGGGGATAAACCGCGTCAGGGAGCTGGTATCCCGACGCTGATTATGTGTTCCCCGCGCCAGCGGGGATAAACCGCTTATTTGCAGTTTTGAGGTATTCACCTATTGGTGTTCCCCGCGCCAGCGGGGATAAACCGGGTCGGACAATGTCGTCATTGCCGGGAATGTGGTGTTCCCCGCGCCAGCGGGGATAAACCGGCAGCGCACGCTAATCGGCTCCGGCGCAATTCGTGTTCCCCGCGCCAGCGGGGATAAACCGCTGGCGCAGGCCATCACGCAGGCCGTACACGTGTGTTCCCCGCGCCAGCGGGGATAAACCGCTACAGGCCGTTGTAGCCGCCTGTGAATTGCGGTGTTCCCCGCGCCAGCGGGGATAAACCGCCGACTTTATCAAGGCCGCGACTGGCTCCGGCGTGTTCCCCGCGCCAGCGGGGATAAACCGCAAAACGAGAATACCTTAGACGTAACGCCTGTGTGTTCCCCGCGCCAGCGGGGATAAACCGCTACCTGCTTCATATAGTTTCGTGTTTATTTCGTGTTCCCCGCGCCAGCGGGGATAAACCGCGGCCCTTTTTTATTGGAGGTTTTTTCTGATTGTGTTCCCCGCGCCAGCGGGGATAAACCAAATACAGGGCACCCGATTATTTTCAAATTGCCGTGTTCCCCGCGCCAGCGGGGATAAACCGCACTCTGTGATAGTCGCGATCATCTTTCGGTGGTGTTCCCCGCGCCAGCGGGGATAAACCGCGGCTGTTTTTGTACTCGTTGATGATACGCATGTGTTCCCCGCGCCAGCGGGGATAAACCGCCGAGCCCGAGCTGAACTGTAACGCCAGCGGCGTGTTCCCCGCGCCAGCGGGGATAAACCGCGAGTGGCGCTGTCAGCCCACCCCGTGCCCATGTGTTCCCCGCGCCAGCGGGGATAAACCGCTAATACAGCGTGCGTACAGTTTGATAGGTCGGTGTTCCCCGCGCCAGCGGGGATAAACCGCACCCGCAAACCCTGCGCCCCTGAACAAAAAGGTGTTCCCCGCGCCAGCGGGGATAAACCGCGAGCACGTCGGTGGCACGCCATGCCCCACCCGTGTTCCCCGCGCCAGCGGGGATAAACCGCACCCGGCACCACACCGCAGAACCTGCTGAATGTGTTCCCCGCGCCAGCGGGGATAAACCGTCGTAGCGCTCGACCTTTTGACTGTTAATTTTGTGTTCCCCGCGCCAGCGGGGATAAACCGGCAACCAGCGCCGGCTGGCGAAACTTATTGGCGTGTTCCCCGCGCCAGCGGGGATAAACCGGAAAACTGAAACAGCAGCGCCAGCAGTACAGGCGTGTTCCCCGCGCCAGCGGGGATAAACCGTGGTTAGCGAAAATACGCCAATGGCCCGGCAGGTGTTCCCCGCGCCAGCGGGGATAAACCGCTCGACAACCGCACCCGGGTTATTCATCAGCGGTGTTCCCCGCGCCAGCGGGGATAAACCGGCAGAGGGCGGAGCGCACGGCTACAGGCTGGAGTGTTCCCCGCGCCAGCGGGGATAAACCGCTCCCGCAAAAAGCCAGACGTTACAGCCTGTTGTGTTCCCCGCGCCAGCGGGGATAAACCGCTTGGCGAGCACAATCAGCGCCTGTCTGTCATGTGTTCCCCGCGCCAGCGGGGATAAACCGCAGGCAACACCCGGTTCGTAAATTCTCGCTATGTGTTCCCCGCGCCAGCGGGGATAAACCGTGAAATTCCGCCTTGGCTTGCGGGTGCCGCTGGTGTTCCCCGCGCCAGCGGGGATAAACCGAAAATTTAAAAACTCAAGCGGCGACATTCCTTGTGTTCCCCGCGCCAGCGGGGATAAACCGATAATCAGTCAGCGTCTAGATGTGTCGATGAGGTGTTCCCCGCGCCAGCGGGGATAAACCGAACGACCAAAAAAAAACTCACGGCAATACAGGCGTGTTCCCCGCGCCAGCGGGGATAAACCGCACTTCTTTTTTTGGGCACTCGTCAGCCTGATGTGTTCCCCGCGCCAGCGGGGATAAACCGGCGGGCACAGTGGGCCGTCATGTGCTGGTGGAGTGTTCCCCGCGCCAGCGGGGATAAACCGTCATCAATAGTTGCACGCCCGCTTTTAACGTCGTGTTCCCCGCGCCAGCGGGGATAAACCGCGTAAACGCTAATCAGTTCGTCTGCATCAAATGTGTTCCCCGCGCCAGCGGGGATAAACCGATAAGGGAGCGGCAGCGAGAGGGGATAAAGGTGTGTTCCCCGCGCCAGCGGGGATAAACCGGTGGCGAACTACGAAAAAATGGCGGCGGCGATGTGTTCCCCGCGCCAGCGGGGATAAACCGCGGTGGAGAGCCGCACGGCGCAGGTACGGCAGGTGTTCCCCGCGCCAGCGGGAATAAACCGCTTTGTGGTTTAATTGGTAAACAATATCAGTAGTGTTCCCCGCGCCAGCGGGGATAAACCGTACGCGGCGACGATAGAGTCAGAGCTTGATACGTGTTCCCCGCGCCAGCGGGGATAAACCGATACTTTGCGCGAAATGGCTAGAGCCTGGAACGTGTTCCCCGCGCCAGCGGGGATAAACCGTGATTGGAAACTGGTGCTGGATTTCTGGCGATGTGTTCCCCGCGCCAGCGGGGATAAACCGTGAGCTGCGGCCATGGCTTCCAGCGCTGCTATGTGTTCCCCGCGCCAGCGGGGATAAACCGTGTTTCCTGTTTATACGCCTTCACCGCCGCGCGTGTTCCCCGCGCCAGCGGGGATAAACCGGCGGACAAGGCTATGCAGCAGTTAGAGCAATAGTGTTCCCCGCGCCAGCGGGGATAAACCGCGCCAGCGGGGATAAACCTTGTAGTTTTAAACGTGAGCCTTTTATCAATGCGTGTTCCCCGCGCCAGCGGGGATAAACCGAGTACGCCTTTGCGCCCGGCGTTAAACTCCTCGTGTTCCCCGCGCCAGCGGGGATAAACCGTCGGATATCGCTATCAGCCTGATAAGCCACAGCGTGTTCCCCGCGCCAGCGGGGATAAACCGGCCGCTCCCGCGTCGTCGTCGGCTGGAGCCTTGTGTTCCCCGCGCCAGCGGGGATAAACCGCGTCGCAGCATTGAACGTGAACTGTTCCTGACGTGTTCCCCGCGCCAGCGGGGATAAACCATAGATCGCATCCTCCCTCACTCTATACGCAGTGTGTTCCCCGCGCCAGCGGGGGTAAACCGGAGCAATCCGAGGCTGAAAGACGGGTAGCGCTGTGTTCCCCGCGCCAGCGGGGATAAACCGCGGTTTTTACCTCTTTCAGGACTTCTCTGTTCATGTTCCCCGCGCCAGCGGGGATAAACCGAGAAATGCCTACGTAAACGCGGCGAAGTGTTCCCCGCGCCAGTGGGGATAAACCGCAGTTTGACGAAGTTATGAATCGCCTGCTTCAGTGTTCCCCGCGCCAGCGGGGATAAACCGGATTCCCGGCTCTTGATAGCAGCCATAGGTAAATGTTCCCCGCGTCAGCGGGGATAAACCTCCAGACCACTCTCGGCCTGAATGGTGCGTTCCGTGTTCCCCGCGCCAGCGGGGATAAACCGCCTCATAAAGAAATCGCATTCGCCTGGCTGGCGTGTTATCAGCTTTACAAAACGAAAAGCCATACGCCGACTACAGGAATCGTATTCGGTTTTAAAATTTGTTTAGTCACATTAAATAAGATGTAAAAGCGGCGAGCCCAGCGGTTCGCCGCATAGCGCTTTTATTCACCGTAGCGTGAAGGCCAGATCTCTTTGGCTGGTGTTTTTATTCTTGCGGCGATAATTTGTTCGCCTTTCGGCCAGTGTCGGTACAGGGCGTTAGCAAGGGTGGAGGAGGAGAGTCCGTTTTCACGAGAGAGCGCGGCAAGCGAAGAACCTGATTTCTTGATGGCTGCAATGATGTCCGCCCGATGCCAGTCTTGTTTCATGGTTGCATTCCTTTGGTGGTGGATCGAACGAGGTTTGCAGTACCAGCCAACCTGCACTGGCGAGCCGTAAGGCTCCCTCGCCCGACCCACCATTGAGGTGTAGCAGGGCGAACCAGACACGAAAAGCATCTGGCCAGGTTGGGTTGAGCGGGCTGCAAATCCCGACCACTGGATTTTGCCAGTGGCGCGAGCATGTTACAGCAGCGTGCTACAGGGGTAAATAAAGGCAATGCGAGGCGGCTCGCAAAGCGGAAGGGAGCAAAGAAGATTGAGATTTTGGCTTGCCGGAAACCCTTCAGCGCGTCGCCACTGCGCAATAAACCGGCATCCGGCGCGGGCTTGCTTGCAATTGGTGGGGGCAGGCGACATAATGCCGCCTGCGCGTTTAACGACGCCCTCAATGGGGGCCCTGTTGGTTCTCCCGCAACGCTACTTTGTTTACCTGGTCAGGTCCGGAAGGAAGCAGCCAAAGCAAAGGACGTGTGTGCCGGGATGTAGCTGGCAGGGCCCCCACCCATCTGTGCTAACGCTATGATTTCTATAGCTAAAAATCTCATTACTTTGCATTGATTTGCTGGTGGTACAACTTTTGTGTATCACTTAGAAGGCTAATCAATGTCACATCTGATGCTATCCCGTCACGGAATCTGGTACTACCGTAGAGTCTACTTAACACCTCGGAGACGGCGCGAGATTCGCATTTCTCTGCGTACACGTTAAAAGCGTGAAGCTATGAAACGTGCAGAGCAATACATCACCTCACAGCCTTTCGCCTGTGTTCCCCAGGCACACTCATCTTCTGCCCTGGCTACACCTGCACTGGTGAACGAGAAGAAGCCATTATTTCCGAACCTAAAAAGTAAGCTTGAGAAGTACGCCAATGCCAAAACGGGGTCTGTGGGTGAGCGCGAGATTTTGACGATAAACAGGCGCGTGAATGCTTATTTGGCTGCACGAAAGAGCCTTTCAGCAAAAGAAGCGCGGCGGCGTTTTTCAAATGGCTTGCAACTCGCACAGATGAAGAGATTCGAAACCCATTTGAGGGGATGGGTGTTAAGGAAACAACAGCACCGATGGATCGCCGTCCTGCATACTCGCTTAACGATCTGAAACGATTGCAGATTGCTTTGCATGGCGTGAAGGACTGGAAGCGGTGGATCATTCTGATTGGTCGCTATTCGGGGATGAGGCAGAATGAGATCTGCCAGCTTTACCACAATGACGTGATGAAAGTTGATGGAGTTTGGTGCTTCCGTGTTGATAATTTGAATCCGAATCAGACGCTTAAAACGGACAGTTCGCGGCGATTCGTTCCGATCCATTCTCAACTATTGGCGCTTGGTCTGCTTGATTTCATCAAAGACAGAAAAGGGCATCTGTTCCCTGAGCTGGCCTTGCACCTCGGCAGTTATAGTCATTACTTTAGCCGCTGGTTCACGAGGTTCAGGGGTAAGCATGGTTTGCCTGAGTACCATTCGTTGCGCCACTACGCCGCCACAACATTTAAACAAAATGGCTTCCCTGAATAGTTCGCTTCACAAGTTCTCGGTCACTCGAATGCGACGATAACTTATAACCGATATGGGAAAGGTATCGACATTTCATCATTGATAGCTTTGATTGAGACTCTTTAGCCCGGCGCTTTCGGCTGCTAACTCGAAAACCATGATTTTAGTCAACCTTCGCTTTAAATTGTGTTTTTCGTCTGTTTATATGCATTTAATAGATTTTGGTATTGATTCTTTTGAAGTTCTTGACTTAGAAAATAGATTAAACCTAATTAATTGAAATATTTTACTTTTTAGTATTTCTCTCATTGAGAATGTTTTTTGTGCCCACACTTAAGTTGAAGCTGACAACGATTGAGCTAATGAGATCTCATAACTCAGTGTTTCGTTGCCAATTTTTTCTCCACACTTAGGGGGCTTTATGGCGGATGGTATTGAGATTGATTTTTTGCCTGTTGGTGAAGGTGAACATAGCGGCGATGCAATTGCTATTCGTTGGAAGCAAGGCGATGAGTCTAAAGTTATGATTTACGATGGTGGTACGAAGGGCTATGGTGAAGCACTCGTAAACCATGTTCGTAATCACTATGGGGTGGATTTTGTTGACTATGTTGTCAATTCTCACCCTGATAATGATCATGCTGGTGGCTTGGTTTATGTGATTGAAAATATTGAAGTTGGCGAATTATGGATGCATCGCCCGTGGGAGTACAGCGAAGTAATACGTGAGTTCTTTCATGATGGGCGCATGACAGACAACAGCCTGGCGGAAAGGCTGAAGCAAAAAATGTCTGCTGCATATGCGCTTGAACAAGCTGCTATAGCAAAAAAAATCCCCATCTATGAGCCGTTCGCTGATTCTACGATTGGAATATTCACAGTCCTCTCGCCTTTGAGAAGCCGTTATGTCTATGAGCTAATTCCAAATTTCTCCAAATCGCCAGAGCTGAAAAAATCGGCCCTATCTATGGAGGGTATCGCAGAGTCCATTGGGACCGTCATCCAGGATGCTGTCGTAGCGTTAGCTGATGCATGGGATAAAGAATATTTACCTGAGTCGGTGGAAACCTCTTCAGAGAATGAGAGCAGTGCTATCTTATTCGGAAAACTGGATGGGCGGGGTTATTTGTTAACTGGCGATGCTGGTATCCAATCACTTCGAGAAGCAGCGGCTTATGCAGAGGGACTCGGCATTGATCTCCCTAATGAAGTAAATTTTGCGCAAATACCCCATCATGGGGGCCGCCATAATGTATCAACTGAGACGCTCAACCTCATTATTGGTGAACCAAAGGCGAGAACTGATGAACCTACACGTGTTGCGTTAGTTTCTGCGAGTGCCAAAGCACCAAAGCATCCGAAGAAAGTAGTGACAAATGCGTTTATTCGTCGTGGTTTTAAGGTGATTCAAACTAAAGGGACGCACGTTCGCCATCATCATAACATGGGAGCTCGTGCAGGCTGGGTTTCGGCAACCTGTGTTCCTTTCTATGATGAGACGGACGAATAATGGATACTTCTACTCCGTTGTCATTTGTTAAAGTGCTTGGGCAGGTAACTGACCCTTATGAACGTCAGGCGCGATTGTTTCCGGCACTTATTGCAATTTCGCCGTTCTTGGTGATGATCTTCGGCCTGTATCAAGACCAATTATCGAAATTTCACACTTTAGTAGTTGCTATTCTATCCTGTGGTGGTTTGCTTTTACTTTCAGAACTTGCTCGTCGCCGTGGGAAAATGAAGGAGAAAAGCCTCTGGGCATCGTGGGGAGGAGCTCCATCAGTTCAAGTCTTGAGGTATGCCAACGATACATTTGATGATGTATCGACTTCTCGGTATCACTCTATCCTATCAAAGAAAATAGGAGTTAAGTTTCCTTCGCAGCACGAGGAGCGCAGCAATCCATGTGAAGCTGATAAAATTTACGCATCAGCTGGTAACTACTTGCGAAATGCAACAAGGGATAAGGGGAAGTTTAACTTACTCTTCAGAGATAATATCAGCTACGGCTTCAGGCGTAATGGATATGGCTTGAAGTGGATTGGTGTAACAATATGTTTTCTTTGTTTAATTTGGGTGGTTGTCAGGGGCAACATAAACACTTTCAGCCTGCGACTGTATTCTGGGAACGGTATAGAATCAGTTCTTCTTCCGGGTGAATGGATCACGGTAGGAATGTCGTTAATAATGTTGGTTGTTTGGCTGTTGCTGTTTACTGAAAGTGCTGTACGCGAAGCTGGGTTTTCATACGCAGAAAGATTAATACTCGCTTGTGAAGTGTTGCCTAAAGCGAAGAATGCGAAGGTGCAGACTAATAAAAATATTTCTCCTACCGAAAACACATAAAAATGACGGGCAGGAAGTTTCTGCCTTGTCAATTTTGAGCTCATGTTAGACGACGTGGTTGCGTGGAATGCTTAACGCGATTTTTTAGCCCTCCGGTCTGAGCTGCCCAGAATCCTCAAATAAACGCTGATGCAGGTAAGCAGCCCACGGACTTATCTAAGCTCCACGCCTGATGCCGCGACCCGGCGTAAAGCCTGGATCGTCAAAGGAGACGTGGTTGGGGTAATACAAACCCAGGGCGGCTGGACAGAGGTTGAGTATCCCGGCAACAGTGGAAAAATGACGCACGGCTGGGTGAATAGCAATGATGTTCAGCCGTTAACGCCGCCGGCATCCTGAGCGGTTTATTTCTTTACTTAACTCAATATTGCCGGGCGACGCTTTCGCTTCGGCAATCTTTTTACGCGACTCCGTTGTTTTCCCTGCATGAACTTAATACCGAGCTACGATGCTGAAACAGAGACCACGTCAATGTGAAAGCAGATAGCCAGTCAATAAGTACGATTAAAGAGGGATGGCCTGAGTGCGCCTTCATCTGGCGGTACAAAGGCCGTGTTTCACATGCTTCTGGTTGATTGAAAAGTAAGAGTTAGCGTTAGCTGGCAGGGCCCCCACCCATTTATCCCTTACTCAATCCTTAGCGCCTGCATCGCTGCCAGCAGCGCTTCCATCTTCGGCGTTAATGTCTTTTTACGCGGCCACACCAGCATCAGCGGCAAGCCTTCCACGACTCGTTCCGGCAACAGCCGCACCAGCTCGCCCGCCGCTTCGGCTTCACGGGTAAGCCAGGTCGCCATCTGTGCCACGCCAAGCCCCGCTTTAACGGCTGAAAGCTGCGCTTCGCCATCGCCTACCGCCATGCGCCACGGCGCGGGGCGGTCCACCGCCTGGCCGTTCTCCTGCACAATGCGCCAGGCTTTATGGCTGCCGTCCGCCAGTTGATAAACAATCGCCCGATGCGACGGTAAATCTTCCACGCTGCGCACCGGCGGATGCCGCTCGAGGTAATCAGGCGCAGCGAAGAAGGCGCGCTTTTCCATACCGAGCAGCATGGACGAAAGCGTCTGCGGATAGTCGAGCGGGCCGCCGATGCGCACGGCGAGATCGACCCCCTCATCAAACAGATCGAGAAAACGGTCGGAGAAGGCGAGGGTAAGGCGCAGCTCCGGGTTGGCGCTGGCGAAGCGGTTAAGCAGCGGCATCGCCTCTTTGCGGCCAAAAGTCTGCGGCAGGGCGATGCGCAGCCTGCCTGCGGGAATGCGCCGCTGCGCCGCCAGTATCGCTTCGGTTTCGCTGAGCTCGCTCAGGATGCGCTGACAGGTGTCGTAATAGGCCTGGCCTGCGTCAGTTAACGCCATGCGGCGGGTGGTGCGGTCAAGCAGCCGCGAGCCCAGGCGGCTTTCAAGGCGCGCCACGCTTTTACTCACGGCGGAGCCGGTAAGGTTCAGCCGTCCGGCGGCGGCGCTAAAACTGCCGCACTCGACGGTCGCGACAAAGCAGCTTATGCCTTTCAGGTTTTCTTCGGTAATCATGATTGATGAATATTTTTCCCGTATGCCGCGATTTTATACCCGGGATAAGAATCACATTCCCGATTAAGCTTTATCTCACTACCTGAAGGAGAGTTCAATGAAGAAAAAAGCGCTTATCGCCGGGATCAGCGGCGTTGTGGGTTCCGCTACGGCGAAACGGTTACTGGAGCAGGGCTGGGACGTTTATGGCCTTTCGCGCGGGCGCACGCCGGTGCCAGAGGGCTGCCACTCCCTGACGGCGGATCTCACGTCTGAATCGTCCGTAAAAGAGGCGGTGAAAGAGATTACGCCGGACGCGCTCTTTTTCAGCGTCTGGGCGCGCCAGGCGAATGAAGAAGAGAATATTCGCGTTAACGGCGGCATGGTGCGTAACGTTATCGAGGCGCTGGGTGAAAAGCTCAACGGCAGCCACGTTGCGCTGGTCACCGGACTGAAGCACTACCTGGGCCCGTTCGACGCCTACGGCAAAGGCGAAGTGCCGCTCACGCCGTTCCGTGAAGAGCAGGGCCGCCAGCCGGTCGCCAACTTCTATTACGCTCAGGAAGATGAGATGTTCGCCGGCGCGCAAAAGTATGGCTACAGCTGGAGCGTGCACCGTCCGCACACCATCATCGGCTACGCCATTGGCAACGCCATGAACATGGGCCAGACGCTGGCGGTTTACGCCTCGCTGTGTAAATTCCACGGCCTGCCGTTTGTCTTCCCGGGCTCAGCGGCGCAGTGGAATGGCGTAACGGACATGAGCAGCGCGAGCCTGGTTGCCGAGCAGCTGGAGTGGGCTGCCACGTCGCCTGCGGCGAAAAACGAAGATTTCAACACCGTGAACGGCGATGTGTTCCGCTGGAAATGGATGTGGTCGGAAATCGCCGCTTATTTCGGTATCGAGGCGGCGCCGTTCCCGGAAACGGAACAACCGCTGGAAGCAAGCATGGCGCGCCATAACGCTCCGGCATTATGGCAAGCGGTCGCTCAGGCGCATCAGCTCAGCGAGCCGGACGTCAACCGACTGGCCTCCTGGTGGCACACCGATGCCGACCTTGGCCGCCCGATGGAAGTGTTCACCGACATGAGCAAAAGCCGCAAAGCGGGCTTTCTGGCTTATCACTGCACCCGCGACGATCTGTTCGCGCTCTTTGATCAACTGAAGCGCGATAAGCTTATCCCGGCATAATCTCGCATACCGCTCTGCCTCTCCAGGCGGGGCGGTAATTTCGCTAATGTAGTTCTTCCTTTATTTTTATTGCCCTGGCTTTATTACTGTCTTAATAATGTCATTTAACTGTCATATTATTGTCACAATAATATTGTCTTCTTTTGTTATGCGCGCTTAATCGAATCAGGTAAGTCTTAGTGCTGGATATTAATAGTTATTTACGGTATTAAATATCTCCCTGCTTTTCTTCTCAAAGGATTTTCTTATGAGTACAGCGGTGCTTAACGTTAAAATTAGCGCAGAGTTAAAAGACCAGATCCGCCTTCATGCTGAGCAAAACAACGAAACCCTCAGCGCCGTCACCGAAAAACTGCTCTCTCAGGCGCTGTTCGCTGCCAATGAATCGCCTGAGCCTGGCCATGAAGATATTGATAACCAGCATACTGAAGAAGAGGATGTCTCCCCTCTCAATCCCAAAGAGATCAAAGCATTAAGAAAACTGCTGAAGAAGAAAAAATGAAAACGCAAACCACACTTCCTACGGCTTCCACCTATCGCGAAGCCTGTGAACTCCTGCGCTCGGGCTATGTGAAAAAAGTTCGTCTGGGTTGGGACATCGGCAGCGACGAGTTTTTTCGTATTGCCTCAGACTGGTGCGATGCAGGCGCAAAAATAAAACGCGAAGAGGGCGTCTTTGTTATTTCCGTGAAAGGGTTTCCGATCCCGCGTCAGGCGTAATGGTAATGCAATAATGCTGACATATTATTTTCATAAAAACGCCACAAAGCCGACATTCTGGCATGCCAGAATGCAGCCATAAAATAAAAATACGCCTCACCATCTCGCAATGTGCCATCATGGATGATGCTGTTTGTGACGAGCCTTATGGCTCGTCATTTGTTTTTCTGTGTTTTATTTTCTTGCATCATTTACCTGCAACATTGTCGTTTTATCCTGGCTTCGTTCTCAGTCAATAACGTGGCGGGAGTCCGGTATCGTGATGCGTCGCTTATTTTCCATGGGTGAGATAACGCTTAACGTTGTCATGGGCGTGTGGTGCGCCTGGCTGCTGTTTATTCTTACGGTCTTTTTAAGCCGGATAACGTTGAACATTCTGCATGCCTGAAAGGGGCCAGGCGGTGATGTCAGCAACAAGCCGAGCGTTTTCCCGGATGGTTAAGAAGGTCAAGATAGCGCGCGACGTCGTCGCTTTCCCGGGCAGCGCGAAGCTGCAACGCCAGGTTCAGGCTGTCGAGCACCAGCGCATTGCTGACCAGCGGGTCATCGGCCCTCACGCGTCCTTCGCTAACCAGCCAGTCCGTCACGGTTTTCCAGCGCCAGAGGGGCGAGTTCCCCTTTACGCGTTGCACCGGGGAAGGAAAGTTGCGCGAACCGCGGGCGCCATCTTTCAGCAACGCTATCGCCTGGCGGGAGAGGCCCGTCAGTTCGGCAATATCGCTCAGGCCGACCAGTGCGGAATCCACCGACTCAACGCGCGCGTTAATGCCCGCCGATTCGATATCCCTGATGGCGCTCAGCACCGCCTTGCTCAACGTATCGCATTCCCGATCAAACTCCAGCCAGACCGACGTGCCATAGAAGCAAATAAGCGCATCGTCGCAACCGCTGGCAAAGAGCGCGTCCTCAAGCCCTTCGGTGTCTGACGTGACGCCAGACAGAGTAAGCGTGAAATTGTAAAGTGCCATAGATCCCTCTTTTCTCAGTGTGATGAAAAGGCGGGTCGCCCCGCCTTGTCGCGCTCAATGCTTAACAGGCTCGCAGCGCTCCACCAGCCGGATAATCTGTCTGGCGTGGCGCCGTGGGTCCCGGGGCGTAAACCAGATGCTCATCATGTGATCCCTGTGCTCCGGTATGCCGCACTTGAGTCGTCCGAAGCAATGCGAACTGTTGCCGCCCTGGACGAAATACCAGCCTTTTAACAACGCAGAGTCGATGGCTGCCCGTATATCTTTATCAGGGTGTCCCTTCATTTGCCTCCTGCCTATCATGATAGTGTTGTTGACGCCTGTCAACGGTTTTGTTGACGGATGTCAACGGCATCCTCTCTCTTCACTATCATTGCAAATGCGGCTGGCTAAATAATCTGGTTCAGGTTCACACTACGCGGCGCATCGCATTATTTCCGTTTTGTTCCAGCTGCAGCCAGAGCGGCTGCACGCTTTCCAGCGCCTGACGCAAAAGTTCAGTCTCATGCGTGAAAGGCAGCCGCAGATAACGCTCAAAAGCGCCCTCTACGCCAAAGCGCGTGCCAGCGCCAAGGTGAACGCCGGCGTTTTCGGCGCTGGCGGCAAAGCGCGTCGCCAGCGCGCCGGGCAGCTCCACCCAGAACGAGAGACCGCCCGGCGGCGTAACGGTGTGCCAGCTTGGGTAAAGCTGCGCCAGCATCGCCGCGCAGTCATCCCGGCGTTTACGCAGCCATGCCCGGCGCGCCGGGAGAAAGTCTTCGCTGTGCGTGATAAGTGAAGCGACCGCCAGTTGCTCAAGCACGGGCGAGCCTAAGTCCAGCGTATCGCGCACCTGAATCAGCGAGGCGATGGTTTTCGCGCTGGCGCGGATCCAGCCAAGCCGCAGCCCGCCCCAGAAGCTCTTACCGGCGGAGCCAAGCGTAATCACTCGTTCATCTTCATCAAAGGCGGCAAGCGGTGGCGGGGGCGGCGCGTCATACCAGAGGTCAACCATTGTTTCGTCCACCACAAGCGTGGTGCGGGTACGTGCGGCGATGTGCGCTACCTGCGCGCGGGTTTTCTCATCCATGCACTGCCCGGTCGGGTTATGAAAATCGGGCAGCAGGTAAGCCAGACGCGGCGAGGTCTGGGCGATAGTGGCGGCAAGCCCGTCGGTATCCCAGCCCGTTTGCGGCAGCGCGACGGGCACCGGGCGGCAGGACGCGCCCTGAATGGCGGCGATGGCGAGCGGGTAGGTGGGGTGATCGACCACGACTCTGTCGCCGGGGCCTGTGAGCAGCCGTAACACCAGCGCGAAGCCGCTGACCGCACCGTTTACCACCATGATCTGTTCCGGCGTGGTCGGCAAACCGCGAGCCTGGTAACGCTGCGCAATGGCGGCTCGCAGTGGCGCGATGCCCTGCGGGTCATAACCCGTGCTGGCAAGGTGCGGCGGCAGCGCAATCAGCGCCTGCTGGTAAGCATGATGGATTTCTGGCCCGGCGCTGAGGGCAGCGGTAGAGAGATCGAGCAGCGGCGTGCCGCTGGTGCGGGTGGGGATGCGTTCCCGGCTGGCGGGCAACTGCGTCACGGAGCCGGAGCCATGGCGGCTCGTCAAATAACCTTCATCACGCAACACGCCCAGCGCGCTGGCGACGGTGGTGCGGCTCACGTCGAGCGCCGCGGCCAACTCCCGCTCGCCGGGTAAACGGCTGTCCAGCGGCAGGCGGCCGTCGAGAATGAGCAGGCGCAGCGCATCCGCCAACTGGCGGTATACCGGGGCGCGGCTGTTTTCCTGCTGCCAGCGGCCAAGCTGGCGCAACAGAGAGGCGGTGGCGGTACGGCGAAGGCTCATAAGCAGTCCACTTTCTGAAAACTGGACCTTAATAGTAAGGCCGGAAAGCGTAGAGTGATAGCCATTCACGCAAAAGAGGATGAAAAAATGGTGCGTCGATTGCTTCAGCTTTATACCGGCCTGGCGCTGTACGGCATTTCCACGGCGATGTTCGTGCGGGCCGATCTGGGCGCCGACCCGTGGAATGTCTTTCACCTTGGCGTGGCGCGGATTTTTTCACTCAATATCGGCATGGTGATGATTCTGGTAGGCGCGCTGGTGCTGCTGTTGTGGATACCGCTGCGCCAGCGACCGGGTCTCGGCACGGTAAGCAATGTGGTGGTGCTGGGGCTGGCGGCAGACGCAGCGCTGGCGGTAATGCCGCCGCTGGAATCGCTCGTTGCCCGCGGCGTGCTGCTGGCGGCGGCGGTGGCAGTAAACGCGATTGCCACTGGCATGTATATTGGGGCTGGCTTCGGCGCCGGACCGCGCGACGGCCTGATGACCGGCATTCACGCTCGTACCGGCTGGTCGGTGCGCAGCATTCGCACCGCGATTGAAGTGACGGTGCTGCTGGCGGGATGGGCGATGGGCGGCACGTTTGGCGTTGGCACCGTATTGTATGCGCTCACTATCGGACCGCTTATCCAGCTCTGCCTGCCGTGGTTTCGCGCTCAATCACCTATGGTGGCAGGGGTCGTACAGGCAGGGCACAATTCATAAGGAAGATGAATGCGCCCTGCAAGGTATGGGCTATCAAAAACTGTAGCGATAGCCCATGTTAAGTTGCTTCTGGTTAAACTTGTTTCCCGTTGCGAGGTCGGCCTCCAGATAGAAAACGTGCTGATTTTCTATCTGTGTACTGACTCCAAGCCCGTTGCTCCACCAGTTTCCCTTAAAGCTGTGTCGTTCACGCGATCCGTTTAACCAGAATGAGGTGTCTGCGGAAAATTCGCGCACAAGGCCAGTTTTAAAATAAGCGTTGGTTTTGACGGCTCCGGTATTACGCTCATAACCCAGCAGCATACTCATGCGGCCAAGTGAAGAGGCATAGCTGCCGAGATCCACATCCAGGCCATTGCTTTCGTTAATATGCGCTGCTTGCTGATGACTATAGGTGTACTGCGCCTGGGGTTCGATATAGAACCCTTTCTTCTCCTCCTGAAGATAAATTCGCTGTCCCGCTTCAAGAGAAAGACTCCAGCCGCTGGAATTACCGCTGCCGCTTACCGTATTGCTCTGGCTATCCAGTACATTGAAGACATTCTTCAGACGCGACAATTTAGCAATGGCGTCGATATAAAACCCGCGTTGCGAAAGAAAAGTGCTGTAAAGGCCGGCATGGTGCGACTGAACGTTCCCGGTTCCGGATTGATAATCGGGCGTGCCGCGGGTGAGCCCCATAAATACGCCAAAATGCATAGGGCTGCTTTCAGAAAGACGCTTATCAAACCCTAACTGAACCCCACTGTATTTGAGGCTAAAAGCGCGAAGCTTTTCGCCTGCAAAAGAGGCGAATTTCCCGCCATAGCTTTTAATCCATCCGTTGCCGTCTCCCGCCTCCTGCCGTATATCGCCCAGTCGCTGCAGAAGGGTTTGATTTTCAAGATAGTTCATCAAATAGCCAATATTAAGATAGTTGGCTCCGGCGTCTGCGGGATTGGTAGGTTTAGGATCCGGGGCCGGTTCTGGCGTCGGCTCGGGTTGCGGAGCGGGTTCAGGCTCCGGCGCGGGGTCAGGATCGGGCATCGGTTCAGGATCGGGCGTCGGTTCGGGGTCAGGCGTCGGATCTGGCGGCGTTGCGCCTGCAGCGTATAGCTCCCAGTTTGTGCCGTTTTGGCGCACATCATAAAGATAGCCGCCCAGCTCAACCTGAGAAGTTGCGGAAAAGTGCGCCTGGCCATCCGGTGTCTCAATCAGCGTCAAGGTTTCCGTGCCGTTTGTTTGCAAAGCGCCCTGGTTTTGTACCGTGATGCGATGCTCGCCAGCGCTGCTGTTTGTCACTATCAGTTTATCGCCAGCATTGTTCACGCCATTGCCTTCGCCAGCAATATTACTGCGCATAAATAAATTGCCGCTGCCGCTTAAGTCCGCCACTGTCAGTGTTGAGTAACCGCTACTGGCAGGCTGGGTAAAATCAATAACAGCGTTATTAAGCATAAGCTTATCGAGGTTGGAGTTGCCTGCCACATGCCAAACGCTATTATCCAATGAAATATTAAGCTCACCGTTATCAACGTGATCGCTATAGGCTAATCCGCGCCATTCTGAGCCAGGCTGCATATCGACATTAATCAGCCCACCATAAGAATATATACCGCCAAACAAGGTCATTTTACCGACCGCATTAACCTGGGCTGGGTTATAGCCTGGCGTACTTTTTGTGCCGATTGCCATATCCGCCTGATTGCCCATAACAATTATTGTGTCGCCAGTCAGATTAACCTGGCCAGTCGTCTCAGTATAAATACCTTTCATGCCTTGCTGACCGGAAATAGAAAGGTTGTTTGCGTTAATAATACCGTAGCGCATCGCCCAAAGACCGATGCTGGTGGTATTATTGCCGTTTAATTCTATATCGGTGTAAGCGAGATTAAGTTGTCCGCCGTTCTGCTGGGCGGAGGCGCCATAAGAATCGCCAACGGTAATTTTATTATGGTTGTTTTTTTCTCCCAGATAATTAATTGTGGCCGCGCTGGAAACTAACCCGCCTGCGTTTTTCGTTGAAATAGCGCTGCCCGCGCCGATATGTGTTTGCGAACCCGTATAGGTTTCAACGCCACGCGTGTTATCGCCTGTCGCCTTGATAATCAATGATTGTGCATTAAACTGGCCGCTCATGTTCACCACAGCGCTGGAAAGCGAACTCTCTGTCGTGATAACGGTTTTACCGGTTAAATCGACCTTCGCTGATTTTTGCACTTCTATGGAATGAGACATTTCGCCGGCTGTCGCTATTGCCAGGTTATTCGCGGTAAACGTCGCCAGTCCGTCATAAGATGAACCATTGAGACCGCTGACTAACACGCTGGAACTGTGTGAGCCGCTGGTCGTAATTTTACTCTCGCTGCCAACATTAACCTGACTTCCATGATCTTCTATAATCAGGCCTGGTAAATAGTTGCCCGTGGTTGTTAACGTGAATGCGTTAGCGTTGAGATCTGAACCATTGCTGATAAGCAGGCCTCCGCTACCTGCCACCAGATTGTCGGTTTTATTGACTATCACCTGGCTGCCGCTTCCCAGGTCTATATTCATATTTTTGCCAAGAGCGACAATCCCGGCGGCCGATTTTACTCCCTCGACGTCAATAAATAACGCGTTTCCTTTAACCTCGCTATAATTCGCTTCCAGCTGCATCCCTTTAGCGGCGCCATTCGCTCCAGTATCCTTCGCGCTTATAATAACGTTATTTGCCAGGTCGTATTTTCCTCTGTCATTCGGCGAGCTCATCAGACCGTATAACGCCATATAAGCGTCTCGCTTATCCGCGATAATATGATCGCCATCATGAAGGGTGATATTCGAACCTGACAGGCTGCCCATTTCCTCTGCGTAGGCTGAAGGCAGACAGAAGGTCACGCCAAGGCTGATGATGCCTGCGACTGAAAGGGGAGGGTTACGCAACGGTAAAATGGGGGCGGTTTGCTGTTTATTTAAATCTTCATCTTTGTATAAATCCTTTTTCATTTTTGTTCCTTTTAAATGGGATTCAATAGATATGCTGAAAACAGGGCGTAATTATCATAATGCTCGCCAGGTAAAGCAGATTATACGGAGCGCGCCTGTTTTTTATCTATGTTCACGAAAGCTATCCCGCTTTATATGCAGTTTATTCAGAATAATGCTGTATAAAAATGGATGATCGGCAGAAGATAGCCGTAAGCGGAAAGGCCGTGTGCGCTGTAAATTAATTCAACAGCTATTAAATTTCTTTATTTTAAATTAAGCGTGAATGAAGTTAATTTGACGCCGTAATTTTAATTACGACTTCTTTTTAATTTTACAATTTAGAAAAGCCGTAATTATAAGAGTAGCATGACTGCCCGCCAGATTGCGCTAGAATGGCAAGACTCTTACTTTTATCGGCGATGCCATGAAGCCAAAAGCCATTACGCTCTACGACGTTGCCCGCCATGCGGGCGTCTCCTACCAGACCGTGTCGCGGGTGATAAACCAGGCGGAGCACGTATCAACGCGTACCCGCGAGAAAGTCGAACAGGCGATGGCGCAGCTGCACTACGTGCCTAACCGGGTGGCGCAGCAGCTCGCCGGCAAGCCCACCATGACGCTCGGGCTGGTGACCACGACGCTCGCGCTGCACGCCCCTTCGCAAATCGCCGCCGCCATGAAAATCCGCGCCAGCCAGCGCGGCTTCAGCGTGGTCATCTCTATGCTTGATGAAAACCTTCCCGAAGCCTGCCACGCGGCGGTGGATAATCTGCTGGCGCAGCGGGTGGATGGCGTGCTTATCAACGTGCCGCTGGAAGAGGACGAGGCGCAGCGGTTGGCGCAGCGCTGCCATCCGCTGCCGACGCTGTTTCTTGATGTCGGGCCGCAGGCGCAGGTCAGCAGCCTGGTTTTCGATGCTTTTGCCGGCGCGCGGCTGGCGGTGGAACATATGCTGGCGCTTGGGCACAGGCGTATCGCGCTCCTGGCCGGTCCGCAAAACGCGGTGTCGGCGCGCCTGCGCCACGATGGCTGGCTTGCGGCGCTCTCTCAGGCGGATCTGGAACCCTGCGCGGTGGCGCAGGGCGACTGGAGCGCCGCCTCCGGCTACCAGCAGTGCCACGCCTTGCTCGCCTCCCGGCCGGAGGCCATTATCGTCGCGAACGATCAGATGGCGCTGGGCGTGCTTCGCGCCTGCGCCGAGCGCAGCATCAACGTGCCGGAGGCGCTCTCGGTTATCGGTTATGACGACACCGCCGACAGCGCCTGGTACTCGCCGCCGCTCACCACCATTCGGCAGGATTTCCGCGAACTGGGCGAACAGGCGGTGGATGGGCTGGTGGCGGGGCTTACCCAACCGCTGGCGGGCGGCCAGCGCGTGCTGCCGGTCTCGCTGGTTGAGCGTCGGACTACCGCGCCGCGCCAGGATGCGCCTGATGCGCAGCGCCTCGCGCACGCGCTTCGGCAGTTGGCCGCAGAAGTGGCGCTGCTGAAAAACGCCTGATGCTTCTGTGATCCTCCTCGACGGATAACGATCTCCTGCTTTACCTGAGCGCGATCCTGGTGCATCGTGACTTCATTGTGAGCGCTTCGCAAAAATAGATGAGGTAACGATGACCGCCCCTGCTCAGACTGTTGCTTTACAGACGCTGCTGGCCCGCCGCGACTGGGAAAATCCGCTGGTAACCAGCCTTAACCGGCTTGATGCCCACCCGCCGTTTCACAGCTGGCGCACCGTGGAAGCGGCGCGTGAAGCGTCTGCCTCGGCCCACAGGCTAAGCCTGAACGGCCAGTGGCGGTTCTCTTTCTTCAGCGCGCCGGAACAGGTGCCGGAAAGCTGGTTACTGACCGATCTGCCGCAAGCAGTGGCGATGCCGGTGCCTTCCAACTGGCAGATGCAGGGTTTCGATACGCCGATTTACACCAACGTCACCTATCCCATTCCCGTCACGCCGCCCTGCGTGCCCAAAGAAAACCCGACCGGTTGTTACTCGCTCACATTCAATGTTGAGGAAAGCTGGCTGGCGCAGGGGCAGACGCGCATTGTTTTTGACGGCGTGAACTCTGCGTTTTACCTCTTCTGCAACGGACGCTGGGTGGGGTATTCGCAGGATAGTCGTCTGCCTGCGGAGTTTGACCTGAGCGGCGTGCTGCGCGCTGGCGAAAACCGCCTCGCCGTGCTGGTGCTGCGCTGGAGCGACGGAACATATCTGGAAGACCAGGATATGTGGCGCATGAGCGGCATCTTTCGCGACGTCACGCTACAGCACAAGCCCGCCACCCGCCTTGCGGATTACCAGGCAACCACGCAGTTGAATGAGGACTTTAGCCGCGCGACGCTTGAGGTGCTGGCGCGCGCGGAAGGCCCAACCGTTGCCGCCTGCCGCGTGGCGCTGTCGCTCTGGCGCGACGGAGCGTGCGTGGCGCAGGGCGACAGCCCCTTCGGCAGCGAGATCGTCGATGAGCGCGGCGCCTGGAGCGACCGCGTAACGCTGCGCCTGCCGGTGGAAAAACCGCTGCTGTGGAGCGCTGAAACGCCGCATCTTTACCGGCTAGTGGTGGCGCTTTATGACGAGCATAACGCGCTGCTGGAAGCCGAGGCGTGCGACATCGGCTTTCGTAAGGTGGAGATCAGCGAAGGGCTGCTGAAACTCAACGGACAGCCGCTGCTGATCCGCGGCGTAAACCGCCACGAGCACCATCCCGAGCGGGGGCAGGCGGTGGACGAAGAAACCATGCGCCGCGATATCGAACTGATGAAGCAGCACAACTTCAACGCCGTGCGCTGCTCCCATTATCCCAACCACCCGCTCTGGTACCGGTTATGCGACCAGTACGGTTTGTATGTGGTGGATGAAGCGAACATTGAAACGCACGGCATGGAGCCGATGAACCGTCTTTCCGACGATCCGCGCTGGCTGCCCGCCATGAGCGAGCGCGTCACGCGCATGGTGCAGCGCGACCGCAATCACCCCTGCATTATTATCTGGTCGCTCGGCAATGAGTCGGGCCACGGGGCGAATCACGACGCGCTCTACCGGTGGATCAAATCCAACGATCCCACGCGCCCGGTGCAGTATGAAGGCGGCGGGGCGAACACGGCGGCGACAGACATTATCTGCCCGATGTACGCCCGCGTGGACCAGGACCAGCCTTTTCCGGCGGTGCCGAAGTGGTCGCTGAAAAAGTGGATTGGCCTGCCTGGCGAAACCCGCCCGCTGATCCTCTGCGAGTATGCGCACGCGATGGGCAACAGCTTCGGCGGGTTCGCCCGCTACTGGCAGGCGTTTCGCGAGTTTCCGCGCCTGCAGGGCGGCTTTGTCTGGGACTGGGTCGACCAGGCGCTGTGTAAAACCGATGCCGACGGCAACACGTTTTGGGCTTACGGCGGCGATTTCGGCGATACGCCTAATGACCGCCAGTTCTGCATGAACGGTCTGGTCTTCCCGGACCGCACCCCGCATCCGGCGCTTTATGAAGCGCAGCGCGCCCAGCAGTTCTTCCAGTTTCGTCTGGTTTCCCACACGCCGCTGGTGGTGGAAGTGACCAGCGAATACCTTTTCCGCCGCACGGATAACGAACGGCTGCGCTGGCGGCTGGAAGTGGAAGGCGAAACGGCAGAGCAGGGGGAGATGACGCTCGAACTCGCGCCGCAGGGGAAACAGCTGTTTACGCTGACTCTGCCTGAAACCCTGCCGCCCGGCCAGCGCTGGCTGAATGTGGAAGTGGTGCAGCCGCAGGCGACCGCCTGGTCAGCGGCCGGACATCGCAGCGCGTGGGATCAGTGGCGGCTGCCGGCGCCGCTGGTTTTACCGGAGCCGGTAGCGCAGGGCGAAACGCCGCAGCTTAAGGTTACCGAAACCGCGCTGCGCGTGCGGCAAGGCGAGAATGAGTGGTGCTTCAACCGCCACAGCGGCTGGCTGGAGCAGTGGTGGCGCGACGGCCTGCCGACGCTGCTGTCGCCGCTTAAGGATAACTTCACCCGCGCGCCGCTGGATAACGACATCGGCGTCAGCGAGGCGACGCGAATTGACCCGAACGCCTGGGTGGAGCGCTGGAAAGCGGCGGGCATGTATGAAATGACGGCGGAATGTCTGCGCTGCGAGGCGGTGACAACCGGGCGCGAGGTGCTTATCCGCACCCTTCACGCCTGGCGCCATGCGGGCCAGACGCTGTTCATCAGCGAGAAAAACTGGCGTATTGACGCCAGCGGCGCGCTGCACGGCAGCGTAGACGTTCAGGTCGCCCAGGGTATCCCGGCGCCCGCCCGCATCGGCCTGAGCTGCCAGCTTGCGGAAGTGGCGGAAGAGGCGCAGTGGCTGGGGCTGGGGCCGCATGAAAACTACCCCGACAGACGCCTCGCGGCGCAACAGGGGCGCTGGACGCTGCCGTTAAACGCGCTGCATACGCCCTATATCTTCCCGGGCGAAAACGGCTTGCGCTGTGATACGCATGAATTGCGTTACGGCTCGCACCTGCTAGCGGGATTGTTCCACTTTGGTTTGAGCCGCTACAGCGCGCAGCAGCTTAAAGAGACCAGTCACCGCCACCTGCTGCGCGAAGAGGCGGGCGTCTGGCTTAATCTTGATGCGTTCCATATGGGCGTGGGCGGTGACGACTCCTGGAGCCCCAGCGTCGCGCCAGAGTTTATTTTCAATGAAGAACGTCTGCATTACAGCTTCAGCTGGCGACAGGCGTGAAACCGGGCGCGCCGCTACACTTATCCTCGCACGATCAACGCGGGCGGTTCGCCGCCCGTTCCTTCGTTACGGAGGTGTGAAATGAACTATGTTGATGGTTTTGTCGTGGCGGTGCCTGCGGAAAATAAAGCGGCCTACCAGGCGCTGGCCGAAAAAGCCGCGCCGCTGTTTAAGGAGTTTGGCGCGCTGCGTGTCGTGGAATGCTGGGCCGAGGATGTGCCCGACGGCAGGCTGACCGACTTTCGTCGCGCGGTGCAGGCGCAGGATAACGAGGAGGTGGTATTCAGTTGGATTGAATATCCCTCCAAAGAGGTGCGCGACGCCGCCAATGAAAAAATGATGGCGGACCCGCGCATGAAGGCGCTTGGCGATGAGATGCCTTTTGACGGCAAACGGATGATTTACGGCGGCTTTATGCCGATTCTGGATAACTAGCGCGACGAGATTTTAGTAAACCTTTTTGCAGTCAGGCACCAGGCCTGCGGTGCGAAACTGACCGGCCCCGGCGTAAGGCAGCGTGCGGGGCCATTGCGGCTCTGCCGCGCCCGCGCGTAGACTACCTCAACGGTAAAAACGTTAGCGTTTTCCGCCATCGCTTCATCGTAAAAACGCCACTCGAAGCAGGCATGACACCCCTCGCGTTGCTTATACTTCCAGCGTAGAAGAAAAACCGCCGCCGCGTGCCTGTCGGGCGGGTGTCGTGCGGGTGTCGGGTGCGTGTCGTGGCGCTGGCGAACGCCTCGCTTTACGCTTGCCAGGTCTCGTTATCCGGAGGGGTTTATGAATAAAAATAGCGTTCGCGAACGGCGTCTCGCCAGGGCCTGGTCGCAAGAGCAACTGGCAGAGCTCGCTTCATTAAACGTGCGCACCATTCAGCGCATCGAAAACGGCGGCCAGGCGAGCCTGGACACCCTGGGCGCCATCGCCGCCGCCTTTGGCGTGAACGTCGCTGAGCTGACCCAGGAGGCCACGCCGCCCGGTCAGGATGACGCGCTGGATAAGCGCGTTAAGGCGGCCCGGGCGCGTCTTGCCCGCGAGTCCGCCTTCTGGCGGCAGCTTATTACCTGGTTTGTGGTCTGTAGCGGGCTTACGCTCATTAACCTGTTTACGTCGCCCGGCCATTATTGGTTTATGTGGCCGACGCTTATCTGGGGCGCGCTTATCGCCGTACGCGGGATAAAGCTTTTTGTGCTGGGGGACTGGCTGGCGCGCCGCCAGCAGCAGCGGCTACAGCAACTGTTACGTAAATAGCGTGGCGTTTTGCTGATTAAACCAGGCAATATATTCGCCTGGCGGCAGGGCTTTGCTGTAGAGCCAGCCCTGCCCGTACTGCACGCCGTGCAGGCGCAGCCAGTCCGCCTGGCTTTCCGTTTCCACCCCCTCCGCCACCATTTCGAGCTTCAGGCTTTTCGCCATTTCGATGATGTGCGGCGTGACTTGCTTGTATTCCAGCGCGTCGACAAAGGATTTGTCGATTTTCAGAATATCGACGGGTAAATCCTGCAGGTAGCTCAGGCTGGAGTAGCCGGTGCCGAAATCGTCGATATAAACTTTATGCCCCGCTTCACGCAGCCGCTCAATAACCGGCGAGGTGACTTTCGGGTCGGCGAAGCCGCGCTCGGTTATCTCCAGCGCTATCTGCTGCGGCTCCACCTGCCAGCGCGCCAGCAGCGGCGTAAGCAAATTGAGCAGCTCATCTGAAAATAAATCTTCCGGCGCGAGATTAATGGAAATATGCATGTCGGGATGAACGTGCAGATAGTCGCCCAGATCGCGAAACACACTCTGCACCACCTGACGCGTAATGCGCGAGATAAGCCCGGTTTGTTCGGCAAGCGGAATAAAAATATCGGGCGTTAGCATGGAGCCGTCTGGCTGCGGCCAGCGCACCAGCGCTTCGGCGCCCGCCACCCGACCGTTGGAAAGGTTGACGACAGGCTGATAATAGACCCGCAACTCGGAGGCGTTAATCGCATCCAGCAGCCGGTAGCGCGGCGACTGGATACGGCGCAGCAGACGCAGCATGAGCACCACGGCGAAGGCGCTTATCGCCACGCCGAGCGGCAGCCAGACCATCATCTGGTCGCGGCTCTCTTTTTCCAGCGGCAGGCGCGAGGCCCAGACCACCAGCGCAAAGCCGGATTCGGGCTGGCGACGGATGAGATAAACATTGCCCTGATATTCAAGCCTGCTGAGCTTTCCCTGCTGGGCGCGCTGCCAGACGCTCTCATCAAAGCGCACGCTGCTCGCGATGACCCGGTTCTGATTCAGGCCAATCAGCGCCACCTCAATAGGCCAACTGCCGAAGGGGATAACATCGATAAACGACATGGGGTCCATCACGACAACATGCGGCCCGATACCGAGCGCCACCATATAGTGATAAAAATTCAGATCGTTGCTTTGCGTAAACCAGACGGCGTAGCCTTCCGCGTTGATGCGATCCGGGCGCGGCCAGCGCATTTGCTCGCCGCGGCTTTCAAGCGATGAGCAGAGCAACGTGCGGTTGCGCATATACATCACTTCCTGAACGTGACGAAAGCTGAAGGTGAGTCGACGCATCGCCTGAAGGTGTGCAGGGCTGCAGGTTTCGCCCTGAAAGCGGTTAATCTCCCACAGCGCGAGTTTTGCCTGCTCCTCCACCTGGCCGGTGCGGCGTATCGTACGGTCGGTATAACTGTTCAGTTCGCTGCGAAAGCGTTTTTCCGCCTGGTGATGGGCAAACCAGATGCTGAACAGCACTGGCAGCAGTACGGCCAGCGTTAGCATGCCGGTAATCAGACTTACTCGATGTTTTGTCTTCACGTCATCCCCAACCTTCCTGTTGATGTTTATACAAAACATCAGGCTCACGTTAGCATAGCGATCCGGGGAAATTTTTGCACAGCGGCGAAGCATGATTTCGCTGCGGGAGAGGGCAAGTGAAGAAAAAAGAGTTCATGCTGACCACGCTGCTGAAGCGGGACGCGGCGTAAGCTTCCCCCGGCCTGCGCCGGGGAGAGCATTAGCGGCGATGGGCAAGGCGGCGCACCAGCCGGTCGCCGGAGGATTGCACCAGTTGGACCAGGGCGATAAGAATAACCACCGTGCCCGCCATAATCTGGTCGTTAAAGCGCTGATAGCCGTAGCGGATAGCGAGGTCGCCAAGCCCGCCGCCGCCGATGACGCCCGCCATCGAAGAGAAGCCAATCAGCATCACCACGGTCAGCGTGATGCCGGCCAGAATAGCGGGCAGCGCCTCGGGGAGCAGCGCTTTGGCGATGACGTGCCAGATATTGCCGCCCATCGACAGCACAGCCTCTATGCGCCCTTTATCCACTTCGTCCAGCGCGTTCTCCACCACCCGGGCGAAAAAGGGAAACGCGCCGAGGGTAATGGGCACGACGGCGGCGGTGCTGCCAAGCGTGGTGCCGATAAGCAGGCGGGTAAAGGGAATAAGCGCCACCAGCAGCACGATGAACGGCAGCGAACGGCCCATGTTTATCGCCGCGCCCAGCACCGCATTCAGGCGGGGCAGCGGCAGGACGCCGTTGCGGCGCGAGATAAACAGCAGCACCCCAACCGGTAAGCCGAGCAGCACCGTAAACAGCGCCGCCAGTCCCACCATGTAGAGCGTTTCCAGCGTGCCGTTAAGCAGTATCGGCCAGACCTCCTCCCAGCTCATGCGACTTCCCATAATGTCCTCCCGTCAACGCCATGCCGACGCAAAAAGGCCTGCTGGGCGACGCTGTCGCGCACCAGCGTCTGGCGCAGTCTCGACCAGGGCGCCTGCAGCAGTTCGCTCAGGCTCCCGCTTTCAATCAGTTGACCCTGTTCCAGCAGCGCGGCATGGTCGCAAATCGCTTTTACCACTTCCAGCTCGTGGGTTATCAGCACGATAGTCAGCCCAAGCTGGCGATTGATATCGGCGAGCAGCGCCAGCACCGAAGCGGTGGTCTCCGGGTCGAGCGCGCTGGTGGCTTCGTCGCACAGCAGAACGTCGGGACGGGCGGCCAGCGCCCGGGCGATGCCGACCCGCTGCTTCTGCCCGCCGGAGAGCTGCGAGGGAAAGGCGCGGGCTTTGTCGTGAAGCCCGACCAGCGCAAGCAGCTCCGCCACCCGGGCTTCCCGCTGCGCGCGCGGCTGGCCTGCTATCTCCAGCGGTACCGCCACGTTGTCTGCCACCGTGCGGGCATGCAGCAAGTTGAAATGCTGGAAGATCATGCTGGTGCGCTGGCGATGCTGGCGCAGCTCGCGCGACGTGAGCTGCGTGATATCCTGCCCGTTCATCAGGATGCGGCCCGACGTGGGCCGCTCCAGCAGATTGAGACAGCGGATAAGCGTGCTTTTTCCGGCGCCGCTGCGGCCCAGAATGCCGTAAATGGCGCCGTCGGGCACGGTTAAGGAGACCTCGTTCAGCGCCGGTCGGCCTTCTCCGGCGTACACTTTGCTCAGCCGCTCAATAACCATCATGACTGCGGCACCACCGGGATCACCGAACCGTTGTACTGCTTGCGAATAAATTCCGCCACCTGCGGCGACTGAAGATCTTTCGCCAGTTCTTTGATGCGCGGATCGCTTGCCAGATTGGGGTTGGTCACCAGAATATTGGCGTAGGGGTTATGCTCCGCGCTCTCAAGGCCCAGCGCATCTTTCGCTGGCGTCAGCCCCGCCTCCAGCGCGTAGTTGCCGTTGATAACCGCCAGATCCACATCATCCAGCGAGCGCGGGATCTGCGGCGATTCCACTTCCAGGATCTTCAGCTTTTTCGGGTTTTCCGCGATCGATTTCGGCGTGGCGAGATTATTCGCCGGATCGTTGAAACCCGGCTTTAACTTAATCAAGCCCTGGCTTTGCAGCAGGAACAGCGCGCGGCTTAAATTAGTGACGTTATTCGGTACCGCGACAGTGGCGTTTTCCGGCACCGATTTAAGATCTTTATACTTGTGCGAGTAGATGCCAAGCGGCTCTATGTGCACCGTGGCCGCCACGGCGAAGGTTTTGCCGAGCGCTTTTTCCTGGTCTTTCAGGTAAGGCACATGCTGGAAATAGTTAGCGTCTACGTCGCCGTTCGCCAGCAGCTCGTTGGCGTTAACGCCACTTGTGAGTTCGACCACTTTTAAATCGAGCTTTGGGTCGAGTTTCTTAATGAAATTGAGGATTTCCGCGTGCGGCACCGGGTCCGCCGCAACGCGCAGCGGCTCGGCGGCGTAAGCGGAGAGCGCCAGAGAGAGGGACAACGCGGCCCCTGCCAGTTTAAATGCGGCATGTTTCATAGGTCGTTTTCCTTATTGTTAATCAGGCGATAATTTCCGCGCTCTGGCGCAGTACGTCACGGTAATAGCGCTCAGCCACGTCAGGGTGCGAGCGAAGACGGCCTTTCAGGTAGTTCCAGCCCACATCACGCAGTAGCGGGTTGAGCGGATCGCTCTCCGGGCCGTGCGCTTCACGGGCAAGCCGCTCGGGCAGGGCGTAGACCGGTACAGTCGCGTCCAGTTGCGCGCCAAGGAAAAACGCGATGGAAAGGCGTTCCTGGCCTGCGGGCGGCGATTCCACGCGGTGTACCGTGGCGCGCAGATAACCATTGGTGGCCAATTCCAGCAGCTCGCCAATATTCACCACAAAAGTGCCTGGCAGCGGCGCGGCGTCAATCCAGCGGCCCGGCGACACCTCCACCTGCAAGCCTTTTTGTTCATCCTGCAGCAGGAAACTTAAAAAGCCGGAGTCTTTATGCGCGCCGACGCCCTGGTTGCTTTGCGAAGGCAGCTTGCCGGGATAGCGGATAAGTTTGATGTGCTCATTGGGCTTGTCGCCATAAAGCGGGTCGAAGGCGTTATGCGGCAGCGCCAGCGCCTCGGCGAAGGCGCGCAGCAGCGTCAGCGCCATCCGGGTCATTTCGCTCTGCCAGCGCAGTAGCACCGGTTTGAGCGACGGTTGGCTTTCCGGCCACAGGTTCGGTCCCTGCAGGCGACGCCAGCGCGGGTCGCTATCCGCCAGCAGCAGCGCAGGGCGTTCGGCGCCGATATCAAACTGCTCGCGCCAGTCTGGTTTGCCGCGGGTTATCTCAGCGGCGGCGCGGTTATAGCCGCGAAAATGAGGAGAGTGGATCATCGCCACCTGCTGCTTTTGCGCATCCGGCAGGGCGAAGAAGCGGCGCGCTTCCTGCTGCACGCGTTGCGAAAGCGCGGCGTCAATCCCATGGTTGGTGATATAGAAAAAGCCGATGTCGCGGGCCGCCTGGCGCAGTTGCGCTAAAAAGTCCGCTTTATCCGCGGGGCTGGCGTTAAGCCTTGCGAGATCGAGAAGGGGCAGGGCGGTGAGGGAAGCGGTGCTCATAATGTTCTCCGTAAGCATAAATAGGGTCAGTGCGGTTGACAGTGAACGGTTGGGCACAACAGCGGCTTGGTATCATGTCAGTTTTCCTTTCTGGTCTGGTTCGGCAGTGACTTCTACCCTGCCAGAAGGTTTTTTTACCGACCAATACCCTTATTTTCTAAGTTATGAACGGGCAGGGTTCGAAGCATTTGCAGCCGTTGCATAAGCGAAAGTATTTCAAAATGTTTCATTGAACCGGAAAGGTCTGTGTCAGATCAGCAGGTTAGTTTCGGCCTGAAACCATTAGCTTTTACGCAGATCTATTTTTCGTTCAAGTTTACCCGCCGCCTGCCGTTGTCCACCTAAGGCGCACCGCCAGACAGCCAGCAGGTATCTGATTATGTTAAGAACAACCCAATCCCGTTTTATTGTGGCCCTGTGTCTCTTTTTCGCCGTGTTGACGGGGGTGACCATGCTGGTCATTCACTTCTTTGTCACGCCGCAAATCAAACGCAGTGAAACCCAGCTCATTCGCTATGAGGTCGGCAATGTGGCCGTCAGCATTGTTGAGCAGATGAACCGCGTGCAGGCGCAGATGCGCACCGTCACCCAGACCGCCGCGGCGATGCAGAGTGAAGAGATTGACCGCCTGCTGCCCGCGCTTGTCGACCAATATAAAGATGTGAATGTGTTTGGCGGCGGCATCTGGCCGCTGCCGGAGAAACGAGAGGCGGGCCGCAATAAGTTCAGCACCTTCTTTGCCCGCAACCCCGGCAGCAATCAGCTGGAGGTGAATACGTACTGGAACTCGGAAGCGGCGCCGAACTATTACGAGCAAGTGTGGTACAAGGCGGGCCTCGCTTCGCCTGCCGGACAGTGCGCCTGGGCTAACGCCTATCAGGATGACGCCAGCCCGCAGCCGCGCACCAACTGCGCGATGGCCATCACCAAAGACGGGGCGCCGTGGGGCGTTGCGACCATCGACGTTACGCTCGGCTTTTTCAACCAGCTGGCGAAGCAGATGGATGAAGCTATCCAGGGACGCGTGCTGATTGTGGAAGCGGACGGTAAAATCGTCGGCAACGCCGAGCAGATTGGTAAAACCGCCAGCCTGAAAAATCTCTCGGAGATGGGCGCAAACCCGATGGCGCAGACCGTGAAGGCGATGCTGAACGGTTATCAGGCGGGACAAAGCGGCGAGCAGGAGTACGACAACGATGGCGAATCGCATACGGTGATGCTGCAGGCGATTAAAGGCAGCCCGTGGATTATCGCCGTTGATCTGCCCACTTCGCTGCTGACGCAGCAAACCAGCACCATCATGGGGCGCCTGAGCATGGTGCAGATCCCGATGGCGCTGCTGCTGCTCGGCGTGCTGGTGCTGTTCATTCGCTCGCTGATGCGCCGTCTGGCGGATTTGAATCACAACATCAGCCGCCTGTCCGCTGGCGGGGCGGATCTGACCCAGCGTCTTGAGCCGACCAGCAGCCCGGAGTTCAACGCCATTATCGACAGCTTCAACGGCGTGATTGCTTACCTGCAAACCATGCTGCGTCAGGTGGGCGACAGCGCGCGCGCTATCTCTTCCGCGTCGCAGCAAATCTCTACCGGCAACCAGGATCTCTCGGCGCGAACTGAAGACCAGGCGAGCTCTATTGAAGAAACCGCCGCCTCAATGGAGGAGCTGACCAGCACCGTTCGCCAGAACGCGGACAACGCCGCGCATGCCAACAAGCTGGCGCATGAAGCCTCTCAGGTCGCGGAGCGGGGCGGCGAGGTAGTGAAGCAGGTCGTGACGACCATGAGCAGCATTCAGGCTTCGTCCGGCAAGGTGGTGGATATTATTAGCGTTATCGACTCCATCGCCTTCCAGACCAATATCCTGGCGCTTAACGCAGCGGTGGAAGCGGCGCGCGCAGGCGAGCAGGGCAGGGGCTTCGCCGTCGTTGCCCAGGAAGTGCGCAACCTTGCGCAACGCTCGGCGCAATCCGCCCGCGAGATTAAACAGCTTATTGAAACCTCCGTCAGCAATATCGACGTGGGAACAGAACTGGTGACTGAAGCGGGCGCCACGATGGAAGAGCTGTTGCAGGGCGTGCGCAATGTCACCACGCTGATGGGCGAGATAATGTCCTCCAGCCGTGAGCAAAGCGCGGGCATTGAGCAGGTAAATATCGCCATTAACCAGCTCGACAGCACGACCCAGCAGAACGCTGCGCTGGTGCAGGAAGTCTCAGCGGCTTCCCATTCGATGACCGAACAGACGCAGCAGCTCGATCTGGTGGTTGCTGGTTTCCGTCTCTGATCCCAGGCGCGTCGGGTTTACCGGCGCGCTTATCCTTTCTTCTCTGCTTTTACATTCCGCCCCTTGCATTCGTCTGCCAACGCCCTTACGATATTGATACGTTATAACATATCAAATGAGGCGGATATGAAAGAGAACATTCATCCCCATTACCGCACCGTGGTGTTTCATGACACCAGCGCGAATGAGTACTTCAAAGTGGGTTCGACCATTAAAACCGATCGCGAGATTGAGCTTGACGGCGTGACATATCCCTACGTCACCATTGATGTCTCTTCGGCTTCGCACCCTTATTACACTGGTCGCCAGAAAACCTTCGCTAACGAAGGCAGCGCCGCCCGTTTCCGCCAGCGCTATGCGGGCTTTATCAATGCAAAACGGGGCTAAACCATGCAGGTACTGAATTCATTACGTAACGCGAAGGCGCGCCATCCGGACTGCCAGATTGTGAAGCGTAAAGGGAGACTGTATGTGATTTGTAAATCTAACCCGCGCTTTAAGGCGGTGCAGGGCAGAAAAAAACGGCGTTAAACAAAACCCCCGCCTGCTGGCGGGGGTTTTTATTTTAACGGGCAGGGACCGGCGCGGACATGGACGCCTGGAGCGGTGCGGCGCCTTTATCCAGCGAATAGATATCGTAGAACGAGAGTTCGCCTTTTCGGGCGAGCATTTTATTCAACATCGCTTTTTGCTCTTCGCTGATGCGCGGCGAGTGCTGGATCTCGTCAATCAGGGAAGGCGGCACGAAGCGCGTGTTATACCACTCCCCGTTGTAGCAAACCCGCAAGTCCAGCACGTCGATATCTTCGTAGCGGTAGCGCGGATTCACATCAAAAAAGAAAAAGCCGTTCAGCAGAACGAAAAGCACTACCAGCAGCCAGACGGAGCCTGCGAGTGTTTCGGACTGCAACATCACCGCCAGCGTGGCGAGCCAGCCGACATACATGGCGATGAAAAGCCAGGGGTGGTTGCGAATAAAGCTAATGCTGAAGCGTGGACGATTGTCGCGCTTTTCCTGGCGATTAAGCTCGTCGATAGTGGCGATAAGCAGGCGCTGTATTTCTGTCATGCAAAACCTTTCTGTTGCGTTGCGCAAGGACGGGGTGACGAAACCATTTTACTGGCGCGCAGAGGCGTTAAAAAGTAACAGAAGGCGCCGAAATAGCTATAACAGTTTGGCGCCTGTACCGGTTAAAGCGTTTTTATCACGCGCGCCGGATTGCCTACGGCGACGCTGTTGTCGGGGATATCCTGCGTGACGACGGCCCCGGAACCAATAACGACATTATGGCCGATAGTGACGCCCGGATTAATGATAGCCCGTCCGCCAATCCAGACGTTATCGCCAATCGTCACCGGTTTGCCATATTCCGCGCCGCTGTTGCGCGCCGCCGGGTCCAGCGGGTGCGTGGCGGTATAAATATGTACGCCGGGCGCGAGCATGCAGTTATTGCCAATACGCACCGGGCAAACATCCAGAATCACGCAATCAAAATTGGCGTAAAAATCGTTGCCGACGAAAATGTTATAGCCATAATCGCAGCGAAAAGGCGGTTCAAAATAAGCGTTTTTCCCTTCGCCCAGCAGTTCGTTAAGCAGCTGGTTGCGCAACGCTTTCTCCTCCGGCTCGCTGTGATTAAAGGCGTGCAGGCGTTGTCTCGCGCGAAGGCGATCCGCTTTTAGCGTTGGGTCTTCCGGGCGATAAAGCTCGCCGGCGATCATTTTGCGTTTTTCTTCACTCATATTTTGTCTACCTGACGGTATCTGCCCAGGGCCGTTATCGGTGTCTGTAAGGTAATACAAAATAGTGAGAAAAAATATGAGGAGCGGAACCGCTGATGCTATATCAGAAACAGTTACGGAGCCATGTTAATGGAGCGGCAAACCCGGCACGGTAAATCAACCAGATGGCTCAACACTAACATGGCGCGACAGCAAAACGTAACGTCAACCCGAGACGCGGAAAGCGTTATATTTATTAAAGGATGCTCAAAATTAAAAGACTTACAAAAAATTAACGTACAAATTTCCACACTGAAGTAGGGATTTTGTCGTAGAGCTTATTCATGGTCAGCTCTGCGAGACGATGATCGGCAGCGGAATAAAAAACCGCCAGTTCATTGTCAGATAATTCGTATTTGTTTTTTTCAATAACGCGCTCAAGAGTATCGATAGTCTGACAGCGTCGCAGACGCATTAAATAATCAATTTTTGTGAGTGGTTTGGTAGTCATCGTTGCACCTTAACTGCTTGTAATAGTTTTAGAAAGAGAGGCTCACCGGATTTGCGCGGCTGGCGTTGACGAAGCAGCGAAACAGGCGATTCCCGGATTTACGCCATTTCTGCAAATCCTGCGCATTAATGCCGTAATTGCTGAACAACATAAAAGTATCATCCAGATATTCATCAATTTGTTCAATCAGCACATTGTCTTCCTCGTACTTAATTTTGTAATTAAGTGCGAAGCTGGCGATATGCTCAATCAGTTCATTCAACTGCAGGTTGACCGCTGAGGTCGGGTCGTTAACCCACCCATGATTACTCTCACCCAGATTAGCGAGACAGTCATGATACAGGCTTTCACAGAGGAATTTTAGCTGGGCTATATCATGCCGTTTTGGTGAGTATTCGTCCATACGCAACCCCCTTTTTAGCGAAAATTTTTACCACGTGACGGCTGAGGGGCAGATACTTCACTTATATGAAGGCTTCGGTCTCCATTTTCAATCTGCTTTAACTATAAAACAGGCTTTTGGATTTTTCCTCGCGCTATTACGAAAAATTACAATTAATCGGTTAAGCCTCTTGATCATATAGGCAAAGCTGAATATCCGCGTTAAGAGTACGCGCCTTTACGGTTCGGCTATGCGGCTTTTAACTATAAATAACCCGAACCTTCTTTTCTGGGGAATAGTCTCTAATACTGACGGCTTATTTATGAGAATAATCTTAGTATTTATTGATGACGAATATTAATAACCCTGATGTTAATGGATGAGTGGGAAACAATAAACCGGGAATAACGCGAGGGATAATTAGGCTAAAAAGAAAAGGCCGCTTGCGCGGCCTTTTAGATTAATGATGCTCAACCGGATGGCTGTGCTCAATATCTTCGCTCTTACGACTGAAGCGGCGGCGCACCACCACGAAGAAGACCGGCACGAAGAAGATAGCCAGCACGGTAGCGGTCACCATGCCGCCCATTACGCCGGTACCCACTGCGTTCTGTGCGCCGGAGCCTGCGCCGGAGCTGATAACCAGCGGCATTACCCCAAGGATAAACGCCAGTGACGTCATCAGAATCGGGCGCAGACGCATACGCACCGCTTCCAGCGTCGCTTCTATCAGGCCCTTGCCTTCTTTCTCCATCAGATCCTTGGCGAATTCCACAATCAAAATGGCGTTCTTCGCCGACAGACCGATGGTGGTCAACAGGCCCACCTGGAAGTAAACGTCGTTGTTCAGGCCGCGCAGCGAGGCCGCCAGCAGCGCGCCGATAACGCCGAGCGGCACCACCAGCATGACCGAGAACGGAATCGACCAGCTCTCATACAGCGCGGCGAGACACAAGAACACCACGATAAGCGAGATGGCGTACAGGGCAGGGGCTTGGTTGCCGGAGAGGCGTTCCTGATAGGACATGCCGGTCCAGTCATAGCCAATCCCGGTCGGCAGTTTAGACGCCAGCTCTTCCATCATCGCCATCGCTTCACCCGTACTCTTGCCCGCAACCGCCTGACCCTGGATTTCCATCGCAGGCAGACCGTTATAGCGCTCCAGTCGTGGCGAACCATACTCCCAACGGGTGGTTGAGAAGGCGGAGAAAGGCACCATCTGGCCGTCAGCGCCGCGTACAAACCAGCTGTTGATATCGTTTGGCAGCATGCGGTACTGCGCTTCAGACATCACGTACACTTTCTTCACGCGACCACGGTCGATGAAGTCGTTGACGTAGCTGCCGCCCCACGCTGCGCCCAGCGTAGTATTGATATCGCTGATGGAGACGCCCAGCGCCTGCGCTTTCTCCTGGTCAATATCAATCTTGAACTGCGGCGTATCTTCCAGACCGTTTGGACGGACCTGAGAGAGCAGGTCAGGGTGCTGCGCCGCTTCGCCAAGCAGCTGGTTACGCGCCTGAGTCAGCTTCTCATGTCCCAGGTTCGCCTGGTCGATAAGCTCAAAGTCAAAGCCTGTCGCGGTGCCCAGTTCGACGATAGCCGGCAGGTTAAAGGCGAAGACCATCGCATCTTTAATCTGTGAGAAACGGCCCATCGCACGACCGGTAATCGCCTCGACTTTGTTTTCCGCGCCAGGACGCTCATCCCAGTTTTTCAGCGAAACGAACGCGATACCGGTGTTCTGGCCGCGACCGGAGAAACCAAAGCCGTTAACGGTAAAGACAGAGTTAACGTTCGCTTTCTCTTTGGTCAGGTAGTAGTCGGTTACCTCGTCGAGCACTTTCTGGGTGCGCTCTTGCGTCGCGCCCGCTGGCAGCTGCGCCATGGTCAGGAATACGCCCTGGTCTTCATCCGGCAGGAAGGAGCTTGGCAGTCGAACAAACAGGTACGCCATGCCCACCACGATGATCAGATAAAGCAGCAGATAACGACCGGTGCTGCGCAGGATGTTGCCTACGCTGTCGGTGTAATGGTGCGTGCTCTTATCGAACATGCGGTTAAACCAGCCGAAGAAGCCTTTTTTACCTTCGCCGTGGTCGCCTTTCGCCACAGGCTTAAGCAGGGTGGCGCAAAGCGCAGGCGTCAGAATCAACGCCACCAGTACCGACAGCACCATCGCGGAAACGATAGTTATCGAGAACTGACGATAGATAGCGCCGGTCGAACCGCCGAAGAAGGCCATCGGAATAAACACCGCCGAGAGCACCAGTGCGATACCCACCAGCGCGCCCTGGATCTGCCCCATGGATTTGCGCGTCGCCTCTTTAGGCGGCAACCCGTCTTCAACCATGACGCGTTCGACGTTCTCCACCACCACGATGGCGTCATCCACCAGCAGACCGATGGCGAGCACCATACCGAACATGGTAAGGGTGTTTATCGAGTAGCCAAACGCCGCAAGGATGGCGAAGGTGCCCAGCAGTACGACCGGTACGGCGATGGTCGGGATAAGCGTCGCGCGGAAGTTCTGCAAGAACAGGTACATTACCAGGAATACCAGCACGATAGCTTCAACCAGCGTTTTTACTACTTCGTTGATTGAAATTTTCACGAACGGCGTCGTGTCGTACGGGTAAACCACTTTCAGACCGGCCGGGAAGTAAGGTTCAAGCTCGGCGATGGTCGCGCGAACCGCTTCTGCGGTATCGAGCGCGTTCGCGCCGGTAGCAAGCTTAATCCCGAGACCCGATGCTGGCTGGCCGTTGAACTTCGCGATAACGTCGTAGTTCTCGCCGCCGAGCTCCACTTTCGCCACGTCGCGCAGGCGAACCTGCGAACCATCCTGATTCACCTTCAGCAGGATTTTGCTGAACTCATCAGCAGAGGTCAGACGGGTTTGCGCGATTATCGAGGCGTTAAGCTGCTGGCCTTTTACCGGCGGCGCGCCGCCAAGCTGGCCTGCCGCGACCTGGGCGTTCTGCGCTTTGATGGCGTTGATAACGTCAACCGGAGTGAGCTGGAAGTTGTTCAACTTGTTTGGGTCAAGCCAGATACGCATCGCGTACTGCGAGCCGAACAGCTGCACGTCGCCCACGCCGCTGGTACGGCTAATCGGGTCTTTAATGGTGGCGCCCACGTAGTCAGCGATATCTTCCTGCGTCATCGACCCATCGGTGCTTATCATGCCAAGCACCATCAGGAAGCTGCTGGAAGATTTCTCAACGCTTACGCCCTGTTGCTGCACTTCCTGCGGCAACAGCGGCATCGCGAGCTGCAGCTTGTTCTGCACCTGCACCTGGGCGATATCCGCGTCGGTACCGGATTCAAACGTCAGGGTTATCTGGACGGTACCCGAGGAGTCGCTGGTGGAGGACATGTACATCAGGCCATCGATACCGTTCATGTTCTGTTCGATAACCTGCGTTACGGTATCCTGCACCGTTTTCGCGTCAGCGCCCGGGTAAGTGGCGTTAATCGTCACGGCTGGCGGCGCAATGGAAGGATATTGCGCGATGGGCAGGTTCATAATGGACAATGCCCCCGCCAGCATGATGATGATGGCGATCACCCACGCAAAGATGGGGCGATCGATAAAAAACTTAGCCATGTCTTAACGGCTCCTGTTTAAGTTAAGACTTCGGTTGCTCTGACTGACCGCCTGCGTTGGCGGCTTCGCCTGAGCCAGCTTGTTGCTGATTCTGCTGTTGTTTCTGGTTTTCCTGGTTTGCTGCCACTTCCTGCGCTTTTACCTGCGCGCCAGGGCGCACTTTTTGCAGGCCAGTGATAATTACGCGGTCGCCCGCTTTCACCCCGTCGGTTACCAGCCACTTATCGCCGATAGCCTGGGCGGTGGTAACCGGACGCACTTCGACTTTATCGCCTGCGCCAACCACCATCACCGTCGCTTCCCCACGCGGCGTACGGGCTACGCCCTGCTGCGGCACCAGAATGGCGTTCGGGTTAACCCCTTCTTCCAGACGGGCGCGAACAAACATGCCCGGCAGCAGCGTGCGATCGGGGTTCGGGAAAATAGCGCGCAGCGTAATGGAGCCAGTGGTTTGATCCACCGTCACGTCAGAGAACTCGAGAGTGCCCTGTTGGGAGAACTTCTGCCCATCCTGCGTCAGCAGCTCGACTTTCGCCTTACCGTTTTCCTGTTGCAGGCTGCCGTTCGCCAGCTCTTGCTTCAGGCGCAGGAAATCGTTGCTCGACTGCGTCACGTCGACATAAATCGGGTCCAGCTGCTGAACGGTCGCCAGCGCCGTAGTCTGGCCGTTCTGCACCAGCGCCCCTTCGGTCACGTTGGATTTACCAATGCGGCCGCTGATAGGGGAGGTGACTTTGGTATAGGCGAGGTTGATTCGCGCGGTTTCTACGGCCGCTTTGGCTGCGACGACGGCGGCGTTAGCCTGCTGGGCTTCCGCCTGCGCGTTGTCAAAATCCTGTTGGCTGATGTACTTAGTGCCAATCAGGCGCTGGTAGCGCTTTAACGTCACCTGAGCGATATTCGCCGCCGCCTGCGCTCGCGCCAGATCCCCTTTAGCGCTCTCATAAGTCGCCTGATAGGTCGCCGGATCAATCTGATAAAGCGAGACACCCGCTTCAATATCACTGCCTTCCGTGAAGTTACGCTTCAGGATAATGCCGCTTACCTGAGGCCGAACTTCCGCTACGCGGTACGCGCTGGTGCGGCCCGGCAGGTCAGTGGTTATTTGTAGAGGTTCGCTTTTCAGCGTTACAACACCGACCTCGGGCGCTTGCGGCGCTTGTTGCTGTTCCTGTTTATCGTCACATCCTGTAAGCGCTAAGCCGCCTGAGAGCATCAGAACGATCGCCAGAGGCGTAAGCCCTCTGTTTTTGTTCATATCAAAACCTCGAGTGTCCGATTCCAAAAATTGATCAATGGATCAAAAGTCTATAAACCCATTGCTGCGTTTATATTATCGTCATGCTATGGTACATACATTCATAAATGTATGTAAATCTGACTCCCCTGTTTTCATCGACCTATGGCACGAAAAACCAAACAGCAGGCGCTGGCGACGCGACAACATATTCTGGATGTGGCTTTAAAGTTGTTTTCGCAACGGGGTGTTTCGGCCACTTCCCTTGCCGATATCGCGCAGGCCGCGGGGGTTACGCGTGGCGCTATTTACTGGCACTTCAAAAATAAGTCGGATTTATTTAGCGAGATCTGGGAATTATCAGAGGCAAGCATTGCCGATCTTGAAATTGAGTATCGGGCAAAATTTCCTGACGATCCACTCTCAGTTTTAAGGGAAATTCTGGTCTATATACTCGAAGCGACAGCCGCCGAGGAGCGGCGTCGTTTGATGATGGAAATTATTTACCATAAATGTGAGTTTGTCGGCGAAATGGCGGTGGCGCAACAGGCGCATCGCAATCTCTGCCTGGCAAGTAATGAACGTATAGAGCAAAGCCTTCAGCAATGCATGCAGGCGGGGTTATTGCCGCAGACTTTATTTGTACGTCGCGCCGCTATTCTGATGCGCAGTTATATTTCCGGGCTGATGGAAAACTGGCTTTTCGCGCCGGAGATGTTTGATTTACAAAGCGAAGCGCGCACCTACGTCGCTATTCTTATCGAGATGTATCAATTTTGCCCGACGCTGCGCGCGAAGTAGCAGGTCGGATTTCTCCTGGAGGGTTGGCGCTTCGCTATTCCAGGAAAGGAAGGCGTGGTATTCTCTGCGCCACGCAGGCGGCCGCGAAACCCTTTCGCAGCCCGTAATGACACATTCAACGACTATGCAGCTCAACACCCCTTTTCGGAACCTTATTTCCGTTATTTTTTTCGCCTTCATCCTGGCGTTTGGCACGTTGCTGCCCGCCGCCTCTTTTGCGCAGACTACCAGCGAGACGCCCACGCGCGCGGAAGTCCAGTCGCAGCTGGACGCGCTCGGCAAGCAAAAAAGCCTTTCGCCGCAGGATAAGCTCGTTCAGCAGGATCTGACGCAAACGCTGGAAACGCTCGACAAAATCGAGCGCGTGAAGCAGGAGACCGTCCAGCTTCGCCAGCAGGTGGCCCAGGCGCCGGAAAAAATGCGTCAGGCGACGGACAACCTGAACGCGCTGAATAACCAGGACGGCGACGACGCCACGCGCCAGACGCTGAACGCGCTTTCGCTGCGCGGGCTGGAAACGCGAGTGACTTCCGTGCTGGACGATTTACAGGCCGCGCAGGCGGATCTCTCCACCTTCAACAGCCAGCTGGTTTCGCTGCAAACCCAGCCGGAGCGGGTACAGAACGCCATGTACGCCGCTTCCCAGCAGCTTCAGCAGCTTCGCAACCGTCTGAACGGCACCGCGCCGGGCGAAGAGACATTGCGTCCCTCGCAGCAAACGCTGCTGCTGGCCCAGCAGGCGCTGCTTAACGCGCAGATAGATCAGCAGCGTAAAAGTCTGGAGGGCAACACCACGCTTCAGGATTCGCTGCAAAAACAGCGCGACTACACGACCGCGCATATTAACCGCCTTGAGCACCAGCTTCAGCTGTTGCAGGAAGCGGTAAACAGTAAGCGTCTGACCATCACGGAGAAGACGGCTCAGGAAGCGGTCACCCCGGAAGACGCCAGCAGCATTCAGAACAACCCGTTGGTTAAGCAGGAGCTGGATGTTAACCATCAGCTGAGCCAGCGGCTTATTACCGCCACCCAGAGCGGCAACGAGCTGGTGCAGCAGAATATCCGGGTGAAAAACTGGCTCGACCGGGCGTTACAGTCGGAGCGCACGCTTAAAGAGCAGATCTCGGTGCTCAAGGGCAGCCTGCTGCTTTCGCGCATTCTTTACCAGCAACAGCAGACTCTGCCTTCGGCCGATGAGCTGGAAGATATGACCAACCGCATCGCGGATTTGCGTCTTGAACAGTTCGAGGTCAACCAGCAGCGCGACGCGCTGTTCCAGAACGATGCATTTGTCGCGAAGCTGGAAGAGGGACATACCGCTGAGGTGAATGACGACGTTCACGACGCGCTGTTGCAGGTCGTGGATATGCGCCGCGAACTGCTCGACCAGCTCAATAAGCAGCTTGGCAACCAGCTGATGATGGCCATCAATCTGCAAATCAACCAGCAGCAGTTGATGAGCGTCAGCACAAGCCTGCAGGAAATACTGACCCAGCAGATCTTCTGGGTAAACAGTAACCGCCCGATGGACTGGGAGTGGATTAAATCCTTCCCGAAAGGGCTGCATGACCAGATAAAAGGCATGAAGCTGACGTTCAACTGGGAAAAAGCCTGGCCGTCGATGGTAAAAGCGTTCCTCGCCGGGCTGCCGCTGCTGCTTATCGCCGGGCTTATCCGCTGGCGCTTCGGCTGGCTGCGTCAATACCTCGCGAAACTTGCAGGCGAAGTAGGGCAACTGCGTAACGACAGCCAGCTGCATACGCCAAAAGCCATTCTTATCAACCTCATCCGCGCTTTGCCGGTTTGCCTTATCATTCTCGCGGTAGGGCTGATTCTCTACATGATGCAGTTGAACATCAGCGACCTGCTGTGGGCCTTCAGCAAAGAGCTGGCGCTGTTCTGGCTGGTGTTCGGCCTCTGCTGGCGCGTGCTGGAGAAAGAGGGCATGGCGGTGAGCCACTTCGCGATGCCTTCCACGCTTACCAGCCACTGGCGTCGTCAGATTGTGCGCGTGAGCCTTGCGCTGCTGCCGCTGCTCTTCTGGTCGGTCGTGGCGGAGCTGTCGCCGCTGCATCTGATGGATGACGTGCTCGGCCAGTTCATGATCTTCCTCAACCTGCTGCTTATCGCCGCGCTGGTGTGGCCAATGTGCCGGGAAAGCTGGCGCGATAAAGAGTCGCATACTATGCGCCTGGTCACCGTAACCGTGCTCTCTATCGTGCCGGTGGCGCTGCTGGTGCTGACCGTTACGGGGTACTTCTACACCACGCTGCGTCTGGCCGGCCGCTGGATTGAGACCGTTTATCTGGTGATTATCTGGAACCTGCTCTATCAGACCGTGCTGCGCGGCCTGAGCGTGGCGGCGCGTCGCATCGCCTACCGCCGCGCCCTCGCGCGTCGGCAGAACATGGTGAAAGAGGGCGCCGAAGGGGCGGAGCCGGTAGAAGAGACGGCGCTGGCGCTGGATCAGGTTAACCAGCAGACGTTGCGTATTACCATGCTGGTGATGTTCGCGCTGTTCGGCCTGGTCTTCTGGGCTATCTGGTCTGATTTAATCACCGTGTTCGCCTATCTCGACAGCATCGTGCTGTGGCATTACAACGGCACCGAGGCCGGGGCGGCGGTCACGAAAAATGTCACCATGGGCAGCATCCTGTTCGCGCTGGTGGCCTTCACCGTCGCATGGGCGCTGATCCGCAACCTGCCGGGTCTGCTGGAAGTGCTGGTGCTCTCGCGCCTGAAAATGCGCCAGGGCGCCTCGTACGCCATCACCACTATTCTCAACTACGTGATTATCGCCGCAGGGGCCATGACGGTCTTCGGCTCGCTCGGCGTCTCGTGGGACAAGTTACAGTGGCTGGCGGCGGCGCTGTCGGTTGGTCTGGGCTTTGGTTTACAGGAGATTTTCGGTAACTTCGTTTCCGGTCTGATAATCCTGTTTGAACGCCCGGTGCGCATTGGCGATACGGTGACCATCGGCACTTTCTCGGGAACGGTCAGCAAAATCCGCATCCGCGCCACGACCATTACCGACTTTGACCGTAAAGAGGTCATTATCCCTAACAAAGCGTTTGTGACCGAGCGCCTGATTAACTGGTCGCTGACCGATACGATCACGCGCGTGGTGATCCGCCTGGGCGTAGCGTATGGATCGGATCTGGATAAAGTGAAGGCCATTTTGCTGCAGGCGGCGATGGAGCACCCGAAAGTCATGCACGACCCGGAACCGGCGGTTTTCTTCACCACCTTTGGGCCAAGCACGCTGGATCACGAATTGCGCCTTTACGTGCGTGAACTGCGCGATCGCAGCTACACGGTGGATGAACTTAACCGCACCATTGACCGGCTGTGTCGTGAAAACGGCATTAACATCGCTTTTAACCAGCTTGAGGTTCACCTGCACAATAAAAAAGGCGAACAGCATACCGAAGTGAAACGCGATTTGGGTAAAGAGGCAGGCGAAGACAAGCGCCTTGCCGGTTAAGCACCACAAGGGCGGCGCAGGCCGCCCTTGTGAGTTAATCGCTCTCGCGAGCTTCCTGCGCTTTACGTAAATAGTCCTGACGCACAATATCCAGCGCCGCCAGCACGGTTTGCGGCGGGATCTGGTGGTTTTCCAGCAGCATGATTAAGTCGACGGCGAGCTTTACCTCGTCCGGGGCGTGATCGAGCGACATCGCACTCTCCTTATAGAATCATTCTTTAAAGCATTAGCGCGTCATACGCGAAAGCGCCTGCTCAATTTTCATTAGCGCGGCGCGGCAGCGTGCAAGACGGCCGTCCAGCGCCTCCAGCTCGCGCTGCAAACGCTGTTGTCCGCTGAGCGTCGTTTCTGTTGCCAGTAGCCGCTCGCGCTCGTTTTTCATCGCCAGCAGCCTGCGCTCATAGTCCTGATGCTGCAACAGTCGTGCATTCATTCTGCCAGCCGCGAGATGGGCGCTGTCATAGCGGCGAAGCGGCCAGGTGGCGGCTTCGCGCTGTAAAGCGGCTATCTGTCCGGCAAGATGCGGCGCAAGCCAGGCAACCTGCTCGGTTTTATTTTGCGCGACAAAGGCTTCCAGCTGAGTAAGATGCGCCTTAATCTCAGCCAGATAATCGCCGATCCGGGTGCCGCGGGCGCGGAAGAGCTGGCGGTCAAAGCGGGGGCTGAGCGTCTGGTGAGGCGCAAGCGGCGCGAGAAGGGCGGCGAGGTCCGCCACATGTGCCTGTAACGATTGCAATAATAGGGCCGTTTTCATTCTCATCTCCGCAAAGCCCTGGGCGAGCTGTGCTACAGTAACGCTCTTCTTGATGTGGGAAGACTTATGCAAAGGACCATTTTACTCATCATCGGCTGGCTGGCGGTAGCCCTGGCCACTCTCGGCGTGGTGCTGCCTTTGCTGCCCACTACGCCCTTTTTGCTGCTGGCCGCCTGGTGCTTCGCCCGCTCGTCCCCACGTTTTCATGACTGGCTGCTCTATCGCTCGTGGTTTGGCGGCTATCTGCGCTTCTGGCAGCAGCATCGCGCCATGCCGCCCGGCGCGAAGCCGCGCGCTGTCGCCTTTATCCTCATTACCTTTGCCATTTCGCTCTGGGTAGTGAATATTCTTTGGGTGCGCATGTTGTTGCTGGTCATCCTCTGCGGACTGCTGATTTTCATGTGGCGCATTCCGGTTGTTGATGAAAAGCAACAAAAGCCCTGAAGGGCAGTTGCAGTTGTTGCAATTGCGGCGCGCAGCCAGTAAATTCGAGCGTTTTCGAGTACAGGCGCGATTGGTTAAAGGCTGAACAACTTCACTTTTTTCCTTCTTTCGCCCTGTGAGTAATACCGTTTTTATCAGGCAACTATCCATGACCGCGACTGCGCAGCAGCTTGAATACCTTAAGAACAGCATCAAAAGCATTCAGGATTACCCAAAACCGGGCATCCTGTTTCGTGACGTAACCAGCCTGCTGGAAGACCCGAAAGCCTACGCCCTGAGCATTGAATTGCTGGTGGAGCGTTATAAAAACGCCGGCATCACCAAAGTGGTGGGCACCGAAGCGCGCGGTTTTCTCTTTGGCGCGCCTGTCGCGCTGGCCCTCGGCGTAGGTTTCGTTCCGGTGCGCAAGCCGCGTAAACTGCCGCGTGAAACCATCGCTGAGAGCTACGAACTGGAGTACGGCACCGATCAGCTGGAAATTCACGTCGACGCCATTAAGCCGGGCGATAAAGTGCTGGTGGTCGATGACCTGCTGGCGACCGGCGGCACCATCGAAGCGACCGTGAAGCTCATCCGCCGCCTGGGCGGCGACGTGTCCGACGCAGCCTTTATTATCAACCTGTTTGATATCGGCGGCGAAGCGCGTCTGAACAAGCAGGGCATCACCTGTTACAGCCTCGTGCCGTTCCCTGGCCACTGACTGGCGACGCGTTATTGAGGCAGGATAAGGCCTGCGCCTGGAAAACGGCGGCGCATTGCGTCATCCTGCTTCATTAAAGCAAAAGCATAAAACAGGACGTGTATATCAGCCTCGCCCATCGGGTGGGGCTATGTTAGCATTACCCCTTCAGAATTCACCTTTCAGCGTTTCAGAGCCTGCCCATGAGTTATCAGGTCTTAGCCCGTAAATGGCGCCCCCAAACCTTTGCTGACGTCGTCGGCCAGGAGCACGTGTTGACGGCTCTGGCGAACGGGTTGTCGCTGGGCCGCATTCACCACGCTTACCTGTTTTCCGGCACGCGCGGCGTAGGGAAAACTTCCATTGCCCGCCTGCTGGCGAAGGGGCTGAACTGTGAAACCGGCATCACCGCCACGCCCTGCGGCGTGTGCGAAAACTGCCGCGAAATCGAACAGGGCCGCTTTGTCGACTTAATTGAAATCGACGCCGCCTCGCGCACCAAAGTGGAAGATACCCGCGACCTGCTGGATAACGTGCAGTACGCGCCAGCCCGCGGGCGGTTTAAAGTCTATCTTATTGACGAAGTGCATATGCTCTCGCGTCACAGCTTCAACGCGCTGTTGAAAACGCTGGAAGAGCCGCCTTCGCACGTTAAATTCCTGCTCGCCACCACCGACCCGCAAAAGTTGCCGGTGACGATTCTTTCACGCTGCCTGCAATTCCATCTGCGGGCGCTGGATGTGGAGCAGATCCGCAATCAGCTCGACAGGATCCTCACCCAGGAGCAGGTAGCTCACGAGCCGCGCGCCCTGCAACTGCTGGCGCGCGCCGCCGACGGCAGCCTGCGCGACGCGCTGAGCCTGACCGACCAGGCCATCGCCAGCGGCGACGGCGAAGTCTCTACCCAGGCGGTGAGCGCGATGCTCGGCACGCTGGACGACGACCAGGCGCTGTCGCTGATTGAGGCGCTGGTGGCGGCGAATGGCGATCGCGTAATGGCATTGCTTAACGACGCCGCCGCGCGCGGTGTGGAGTGGGAATCGCTGCTGGTGGAGATGCTCGGTCTGCTGCACCGGGTGGCGATGGCGCAGCTGTCGCCCTCGGCGCTCGGCAATGATGTCGCGGCCCTTGAGCAGCGCTTGCGCGAACTCGCCCGCACTGTGCCGCCTGCCGATGTGCAGCTTTATTACCAGACCCTGCTGATTGGCCGCAAAGAGCTGCCCTGGGCGCCGGACAGGCGCATGGGCGTAGAGATGACCATGCTGCGGGCGCTGGCGTTCCACCCACGCGCGCCGTTGGCGGAACCGCAGGCGGAGGCAGCGCCGCGGCAAATGGTTGACTTGCCGATAGTCAACGCCACGCCGGAACCTAAGCCTGCGCCGCCGCCGCGAGAGGCGGCGACCCCGCTGCCGGACACCACAAGCCAGGTGCTTCAGGCGCGCAGCCAGCTACAGCGCGCGCAGGGAGCGACCAAACTAAAAAAGAGTGAACCGGCAGCGCCAGGCGACGCGCGGCCGGTAAAAACTTCCGCGCTGGAACGTCTGGCGGCCGTGACCGAGCGCGCTCAGGCGCGCCCGGCGGCTGAAGAGGCAAAACCGGCGAAGAAAGAGGCGTACCGCTGGAAGGCGCAAAACCCCACAGAGAAAATTGTGGAGCCGGTCGCGACGCCGAAAGCCCTTAAGCAAGCGCTGGAACATGAGAAAACACCAGAGCTTGCCGCGAAGCTTGCCGAAGAGGCGATTGAGCGCGACGCCTGGGCGGCTGAAGTAAGCCGCCTGCAGGTGCCGAAGCTGGTTGAGCAGGTGGCGCTCAACGCCTGGAAAGAGCAGGACGGCGCAACTATCACGCTGCATCTGCGCCCGAGCCAGCGTCACCTGAACTCCGCTTCGGCGCAGAAAACGCTGGCCGAGGCGCTGGGCGTGTTATACGGTGCGCCGGTTGAACTGACTATTATTGAAGATGATAATCTCGCGCAGCGCACGCCGCTGGAGTGGCGGCAGGCTATCTATGAAGAGAAGCTGGCGCAGGCGCGTGAATCGATAATCGCGGATGCCAATATCCAGACGCTGCGGCGCTTTTTCGACGCGGATCTGGACGAAGAGAGCATTCGTCCCCTTTGACGGGCGGCGCTGTCGCCTGTTGTAACCCCTGGCCTCGCGTATCGGTCACCGATAGCGACCTGAAGCAAAGAGAGAAGCTTATGTTTGGTGGTAAAGGCGGTCTGGGCAACCTGATGAAACAGGCCCAGCAGATGCAGGAAAAAATGCAGAAAATGCAGGAAGAGATCGCGCAGCTGGAAGTCACTGGCGAATCTGGCGCGGGTCTGGTGAAGGTCACCATCAACGGCGCGCACAACTGCCGTCGCGTGGAGATCGACCCGAGCCTGCTCGAAGATGACAAAGAGATGCTCGAAGATCTGGTTGCTGCCGCTTTCAATGACGCCGCGCGCCGCATTGAAGAGACGCAGAAAGAGAAAATGGCTTCCGTTTCCTCCGGCATGCAGCTGCCGCCGGGCTTCAAGATGCCGTTCTGATGCAAACCAGTCCTCTGCTGACACAGCTGATGGAAGCGCTGCGCTGCCTGCCGGGCGTGGGCCCGAAATCGGCGCAGCGTATGGCGTTCGCGCTCCTGCAGCGCGACCGCAGCGGCGGCATGCGCCTTGCGCAGGCGCTGACCCGCGCGATGTCGGAAATCGGCCACTGCGCCGACTGCCGCACCTTCACCGAGCAGGAGGTCTGCAACATCTGCTCGAACCCGCGTCGTCAGGAAAACGGCCAGATTTGCGTGGTGGAGAGTCCGGCGGATATTCACGCCATCGAGCAGACCGGGCAGTTCTCCGGCCGCTACTTTGTGCTGATGGGCCATCTTTCGCCGCTCGACGGCATCGGCCCGGAGGATATCGGTCTTGATCGCCTTGAGCAGCGTCTGGAACACGAGCCGCTCAAAGAGGTGATCCTCGCCACCAACCCCACGGTGGAAGGGGAGGCGACCGCCAACTACATCGCCGAGCTTTGCGCTCAGTACGGCGTGGAAGCCAGCCGTATCGCCCATGGCGTGCCGGTTGGCGGCGAGCTGGAAATGGTCGACGGCACCACGCTTTCGCACTCGCTGGCGGGCCGTCACAAGATTCATTTTTAAACAAACGGGGGAGCGTTGCGTTCCCCCGCTTGAAATCTCCGTTACGCATCCCCATCTCTGCCTCACCATTCGTTGACATGTTGTCTGTATTGTTGAGGTATGACACCCATGAAAGGACAAGAGACCCGTGGCTTTCAGTCAGAGGTAAAGCAGCTTCTGCACCTGATGATCCATTCTCTCTATTCAAACAAAGAGATTTTCCTGCGTGAGCTCATCTCCAACGCCTCGGACGCCGCCGACAAGCTGCGCTTCCGCGCGTTGTCGAACCCGGATCTGTACGAGGGCGACGGTGAACTGCGCGTGCGCGTCTCTTTCGATAAGGACCAGCGCACCCTGACTATCGCCGACAACGGCATCGGCATGACCCGCGACGAGGTGATTGATCACCTGGGCACCATCGCCAAGTCCGGCACCAAAGCGTTCCTGGAGTCGATGGGCTCCGACCAGGCGAAAGACAGCCAGCTTATCGGGCAGTTCGGCGTGGGGTTCTACTCCGCCTTTATCGTGGCGGATAAAGTCACCGTGCGCACCCGCGCAGCGGGCGCAAGCGCCGATGAAGCGGTGTTCTGGGAATCCCAGGGCGAAGGCGAATACACCGTCGCCGACATCAACAAAGCCGACCGCGGCACCGAAATTACGCTGCACCTGCGCGAAGGGGAAGATGAGTTCCTCAACGACTGGCGCGTGCGCTCGATTATCAGCAAATACTCCGACCATATTGCGCTGCCGGTAGAGATTGAAACCCGCGAGGAGAAGGATGGCGAAACCACCCTTTCCTGGGAGAAGATCAACAAGGCGCAGGCGCTGTGGACCCGCAGCAAAGGCGAAATCAAGGACGAAGAGTACAACGAGTTTTACAAGCACATCGCCCACGATTTCACCGACCCGCTGACCTGGAGCCACAACCGTGTGGAAGGCAAGCAGGAGTACACCAGCCTGCTTTATATCCCGGCTCAGGCGCCATGGGATATGTGGAACCGCGACCATAAACACGGCCTGAAGCTCTACGTGCAGCGCGTCTTTATCATGGACGACGCCGAGCAGTTCATGCCGAACTACCTGCGCTTCGTGCGCGGCCTGATTGACTCGAACGATCTGCCGCTGAACGTCTCCCGCGAAATTCTCCAGGACAGCAGCGTTACCCGCAACCTGCGCACCGCGCTTACCAAACGCGTATTGCAGATGCTGGAAAAACTGGCGAAGGATGACGCTGAAAAATACCAGACCTTCTGGAAACAGTTCGGCCTGGTGCTGAAAGAGGGCCCGGCGGAAGATAACGCTAACCAGCAGGCCATTGCGAAACTGCTGCGCTTTGCGTCCACCCACACCGATTCCGCTGCGCAGACCGTGTCGCTGGAAGAGTATGTCTCCCGCATGAAAGAAGGGCAGGAGAAGATTTACTATATCACCGCTGACAGCTACGCGGCGGCGAAGAGCAGCCCGCATCTGGAATTGCTGCGTAAGAAAGGCATCGAGGTGCTGCTGCTTTCCGACCGCATCGACGAGTGGATGATGAGCTATCTCACTGAGTTTGATGGCAAAGCGTTCCAGTCTGTCGCTAAGGCGGATGAGTCGCTGGATAAGCTGGCGGACGAAGTGGACGAGAAAGCCAAAGAGGCGGAAAAAGCGCTGGAGCCGTTTGTTGAGCGCGTGAAAACGCTGCTGGGCGACCGCGTGAAAGAGGTGCGTCTGACCCATCGTCTGACCGATACGCCGGCCATCGTCACCACGGAAAACGACGAGATGAGCACGCAGATGGCGAAGCTCTTCGCGGCGGCGGGCCAGGCGGTGCCGGAAGTGAAATACCTCTTTGAACTGAACCCGGATCACCCGCTGGTGAAACGCACCGCCGACACCCAGGATGAAGCGCAGTTTAAAGAGTGGGTAGAGCTGCTGCTCGACCAGGCGCTGTTTGCCGAGCGCGGCACGCTGGAAGATCCCAACCAGTTTATCCGCCGCATGAACCAGCTGCTGGTTTCCTGATAGCGCCTGTGGCGGGTGGTGCTGTGCTTACCCGCCCTGCGGCCGTTCATTATTGATAACCGCTAAAGCGGGCAGGCGTCAGCCTTGCCCGCTTTTTTATCGCTTGATCGCAAAGCCGCATTTTTTCTCATCCGCACGGGCGATGAAACCATTCACCACGCCCGCCTTCCTTGTCGTGATACGGCCTTTAATGGTATGGTTTTCGCTTCAAATAACGTTGTAAAAATCCAAACGTATGGAGAATTACGCAATGCGTATTATTCTGCTCGGCGCTCCGGGCGCAGGTAAGGGGACTCAGGCACAATTCATCATGGAGAAATACGGCATTCCGCAAATCTCCACCGGTGACATGCTGCGCGCCGCGGTAAAATCCGGCTCTGAGCTCGGCAAACAGGCAAAAGACATTATGGACGCCGGCAAGCTCGTCACTGACGAACTGGTTATCGCCCTGGTAAAAGAGCGCATTGCTCAGGATGACTGCCGCAACGGTTTCCTGCTGGACGGCTTCCCGCGCACCATTCCGCAGGCGGACGCCATGAAAGACGCGGGCATCAACGTTGATTATGTGCTGGAGTTTGACGTGCCGGACGAGCTGATTGTCGAGCGCATCATCGGTCGTCGCGTACACGCCGCTTCCGGGCGCGTTTACCACATCAAATTCAATCCGCCGAAAGTGGAAGGCAAAGACGACGTGACCGGCGAAGAGCTGAGCACCCGTAAAGACGACCAGGAAGATACCGTGCGCAAGCGTCTGGTGGAATACCATGCGATGACCGCGCCGCTTATCGGCTACTACCAGAAAGAAGCGCAGGCGGGTCACACCAAATACGCGAAAGTTGACGGCACCAAAGCGGTCAGCGAAGTGCGCGCCGAGCTGGAAAAGATCCTCGGCTAATCGCGCTCCCTCACCCGGCGTCCTGTCGGGTGAGAAAATTTCTCATTTCCCCTCTTGCTGCAATTGGTTCATCTTAAGCGCTTATCAGCTACAATTATCAGCCAGTTAGAATGATTAAGGTGTGGTAATGAGTCTGGAAAAAACAGGCGTACTGCTGGCGAACCTGGGGACCCCTGATGCTCCCACGCCCGCCGCCGTGAAACGCTATCTGCGACAGTTTCTGAGCGACAAACGCGTGGTGGATACGCCGCGTTTACTCTGGTGGCCGCTGTTGCGTGGGGTTATCCTGCCGCTGCGCTCGCCGCGCGTGGCGAAACTCTACAATTCCATCTGGATGGAAGGGGGCTCGCCGCTGATGGTTTATAGCCGCCGTCAGGAGCAGGCGCTGGCCGAAGCCCTGCCGGACGTGCCGGTGGTCCTTGGCATGAGCTACGGCCAGCCGTCGCTGGAAAGCGCGGTGAAAAAGCTGCTCGATCAGAACGTCGATCGCATTGTGGTGCTGGCGCTCTATCCGCAATATTCCTGCTCGACGGTGGCGGCGGTATGGGATGAGCTTTCGCGCATTTTCGCCCGCTACCGCAAGCTGCCTTCGCTGAATTTTATTCGCGATTACGCCGACAACAGCGCGTATATCAATGCGCTGGCGGAAACGGCGCGTCGTTCCTTCGCCATTCACGGCGAGCCGGACCTGCTGCTCCTCTCCTATCACGGCATTCCGCAACGCTACGCCAATGAAGGGGATGACTACCCGCAGCGCTGCCGCGACACGACCCGCGAGCTGGTTTCCGCGCTGGGTCTGCCGCCGGAAAAAGTGATGATGACCTTCCAGTCGCGCTTTGGCCGCGAACCCTGGCTTACGCCGTACACCGACGAAACGCTGAAAATGCTCGGCGAGAAAGGGGTGAAGCATATTCAGGTGATGTGTCCGGGCTTTGCGGCGGATTGTCTGGAGACGCTTGAAGAGATAGCCGTGCAAAACAAAGAGATCTTTATGCACGCCGGCGGCGAGAAGTATGAATATATTCCGGCGCTCAATGACGAGCCTTCTCATATCGCCATGATGGCGGAGTTAATCGGGCGCTATCGCTGATCGCGCCTGGGCGGGGGAGTGTGCTACCATTCCCCGCCTCATTAGCTATCACTATCCCGAACCATGAAATTTCCCGGTAAACGCAAGTCCAAACACTACTTCCCCGTTAACGCTCGCGACCCGCTGCTGCAGCAAATCCAGCCTGAAAGCGAAACCAGCGCCTCCTGGGTGGTGGGTATCGATCAGACGCTGGTAGATATTGAAGCCCGCGTCGACGACGATTTCGTCCATCGCTACGGCCTGAGCCTTGGCCACTCGCTGGTTATCGACGACGAGGTAGCGGAAGCCCTGTATCAGGAACTGGTTCGGGAAAACCTTATCACCCATCAGTTTGCCGGCGGCACTATCGGCAACACCATGCACAACTACTCGGTGCTGGCGGACGACCGCTCGGTGCTGCTGGGCGTGATGTGCAATAACGTGCAGATTGGCAGCTACGCCTACCGTTACCTCTGCAACACTTCCAGCCGTACCGACCTGAACTACCTGCAAGGGGTGGACGGCGCGATTGGCCGCTGCTTTACGCTGATTAGCGAAAACGGCGAGCGCACCTTCGCCATCAGCCCCGGCCACATGAACCTGCTGCGTCCTGAAAGCATTCCGGAAGCGGTTATTGCCGGCGCTTCCGCGCTGGTGCTCACCTCTTATCTGGTGCGCTGCAAGCCCGGCGAGCCGATGCCGGACGCCACGATGCAGGCTATCGCTTACGCCAAAAAGCATAACGTGCCGGTGGTGTTAACCCTTGGCACCAAATATGTGATTGCCGATAACCCGCAGTGGTGGCGTGATTTCCTCAAGGAACATGTTTCCATTCTGGCGATGAATGAAGAGGAAGCGGAAGCGTTAACCGGGGAAAGCGATCCGCTGCTCGCCTCCGATAAGGCGCTGGACTGGGTGGACCTGGTGCTGTGCACCGCCGGGCCGGTAGGGCTTTACATGGCGGGCTTCACCGAAAACGAAGCGAAACGCAAAACCCAGCACCCGCTGCTGCCGGGCGCCATTGCCGAATTTAACCAGTATGAATTCAGCCGCGCCATGCGCTTTAAAGATTGTCAGCAACCGCTGCGCATTTTCTCCCACATCGCCCCATACATGGGTGGGCCGGAGAAAATCATGAACACAAACGGCGCGGGCGACGGCGCGCTGGCGGCGCTGCTGCACGACATTACCGCCAATAACTACCACCGCGCTAACGTGCCGAACTCCAGCAAGCATCAGTTTACCTGGCTTACCTATTCATCGCTGGCGCAAGTGTGCAAATACGCGAACCGCGTGAGTTATCAGGTGCTGAACCAGCACTCGCCGCGACTGACCCGCGGTCTGCCGGAGCGCGAAGACAGCCTCGAAGAGGCGTACTGGGAGCGGTAATCGTTTAGCGCCTCCCCGCTGAGGGGAGGCGCTACGTTGTCAGCTTGCCGCTTTTTCCGGCGCGGTAATCGGCCCCGGCGCCTGCTCCAGCAACGAAAGCATCGTGTTGGCAATCTCCCGTTCGCCCATCACCACCTCGTTTGCGCCGCGCTCGGCGATATAATCCACCTCATCGTCATAATGCGCCCGGGCGATAATCTCGATATCAGGGCGTTTTGCGCGTGCGGCGGCGACAATTTCGCCCGCCTCATAGCCATTGGGAATCGTCACCAGCAGCCAGCGCGCGCAGTCGAGATGCGCCAGCGACATAATCTCTTCGTTCGCGGCGTTGCCCAGCACGGCCCGAATGCCGCGCTCGCGCAAATCGTCCACCCGGCTGCGGGACGTTTCCACCACCACCAGCGGGATCTCCTGCGCCAGCAGCCGTTCGCCCAGCAGGCTGCCTACGCGCCCGTAACCTACCAGCAAGGCGTGGTTGCAAATATCCACCGGGTTCTGCTGCTCTTCTTCGATAGCCTCTTCCAGCGTCTGCTCTTCCAGCGTTTCCGTTTTTTGCAGGAAGCGCTCCAGCAGCGCGAACAGAATCGGGTTAAGCATAATGGAGAGAATCGCGCCCGCCAGCACCAGGTTTTGCCCGTTCTGCGGCAGCAGGTCGAGCGCCATGCCAAGACCGGCCAGAATAAAGGCGAACTCGCCAATCTGCGCAAGGCTGGTGGCGATGGTCAGCGCCGTACGCTGTGAGTGACCGAACAGTTTTACCAGCAAAAACGCCGCCAGCGATTTGCCGAAAATGATAATCGCCAGCGTGCCCAGCACCGCCAGCGGCTCGTCAATCAGGATCATCGGGTCAAAGAGCATACCGACGGAGACGAAAAAGAGCACCGCGAACGCGTCGCGCAGCGGCAGCGTGTCGTGCGCCGCGCGATGGCTTAACTCCGATTCATTAAGCACCATGCCGGCAAAGAAGGCGCCGAGGGCGAAGGAGACATCAAACAGCTCCACCGCGCCGAAAGCGATGCCGAGCGCCAGCGCCAGTACGGCGAGGGTGAACAGTTCGCGCGAGCCGGTGGAGGCGCTGCGGGCGAGGATCCAGGGCACCAGCCGACGCCCGACCAGCATCATCAGGGCGATAAACGCCGCCACTTTGCCGATGGTAAAGCCCATATCGACGGCGAGCGTGGCAAAGCCGAGGTTGCCTTTTTCAAGCATTCCGGCCACCGCAGGCAGCAACACCAGCGTCAGCACCATCACTAAATCTTCGACAATCAACCAGCCGATGGCGATTTGCCCACGCTGGCTGTCGATAAGCTGTCGCTCTTCAAGGGCGCGCAGCAGCACCACGGTGCTGGCGGTGGAAAGACACAGGCCAAACACGATGCCGGTCATCAGCGACCAGTCCATTAACGTTGACAGCGCCACCCCAAGCAACGTCGCGACCACAATCTGCGCGACGGCGCCGGGTATGGCGATGGACTTTACCGCCATCAAATCCTTGATAGAGAAATGCAGCCCCACGCCGAACATCAGCAGGATAACCCCAAGCTCCGCCAGCTCCGGCGCGAGTTTGGTATCCGCGACAAAGCCTGGCGTGAAAGGGCCGGCCAATACCCCTGCCAGCAAATAGCCCACCAGAGGAGAGATACGCAGCCGGTTAGCGAGCATGCCGAGTAAAAAGGCGAGCACAAGGCCGCCGACAATGGTGGTGATAAGCGGGGTGGCGTGATGCATTCCGTCTCCTTTCGTTAGCAAAAAATCCACGCTTTGGCAAAAAGCCAAAACTCCGTTTTTTAGTTTATGACACTTTTTCTGTCAGCGTTTGTGAATAATCGGTGAATACCTCATAAAACTTTAAACAAAAGCGAAAAAAAGTGCCGACAAGGCATATTCATAGCTTATGGCAAAAAGACTTTGGATAATCGCTGATAACAGCACGAAGCGTTAACAATTTTACCTGGCGCTGGTGGGGATAAATTTCGCTTATCACGCATAAATATGACCAGAACGTTTAAAAGCCAATGCTAAGCGGAGCTTTTTGCATGATGACGCTCCCGTTTTTTTCTGGCGCTCAGGTCAAGGCCTGAGACTATCGCGCTCACAGCGGTATCGGCGTCGTTTTTTCTGTGCGCTTTTTTTCACCCGTCGTTAAAAAACCTTCGCTGTCGCCGTTGCTGCCGATCGTCGCTTTTCCTCTTCTGGGGCGTCATGCGCCTGAAAACGCTGTTGTCTATGCTTTCAGGGCGCTGTAATTTCAGCGTTTACTTTGTGCCAGGGAGAGTTGTTATGAAAAGTACCAACAGGGTTTTGGCGGCGGCGCTGATCTTCGCCGGGCTGGCGAGCAGTTCCGCATTCGCCTGGGAGCGAGATAAAACCTACAACATCACCATCCTGCATACGAACGACCATCACGGCCATTTCTGGCGCAACGACTACGGCGAATATGGCCTGGCGGCGCAAAAAACGGTGGTGGACAACGTGCGTAAAGAGGTGGCGGCGAAAGGCGGCAGCGTGCTGGTGCTCTCCGGGGGCGATATCAATACCGGCGTTCCGGAATCTGATTTGCAGGACGCTGAGCCCGATTTTCGCGGCATGAACCTGATAGGCTACGATGCGATGGCGGTCGGCAACCATGAGTTCGACAACCCGCTAAGCGTCCTGCGCCAGCAGGAAAAGTGGGCGAAATTTCCCTTCCTTTCCGCCAATATCTACCAGAAGAGCACTAACGAGCGGCTCTTTAAGCCCTGGGCTCTCTTTAACCGCCAGGATATTAAAATCGCCGTCATCGGGCTGACCACCGACGATACGGCGAAAATCGGTAATCCGGAATTCTTCACCGATATTGAGTTTCGCAAACCTGCCGACGAGGCGAAGCTGGTTATCCAGGAGCTGCAACAGACCGAGAAGCCGGATGTGATTATCGCCGCCACCCATATGGGCCACTACGACAACGGCGAGCATGGCTCTAACGCGCCGGGGGATGTGGAGCTGGCCCGCAGCCTGCCCGCGGGGGCGCTGACCATGATAGTGGGCGGCCACTCGCAGGATCCGGTTTGCATGGCTTCGGAAAACAAAAAGCAGGCGGATTATGTGCCGGGCACCCCCTGCGCGCCGGACCAGCAGAATGGCATCTGGATAGTGCAGGCCCATGAGTGGGGGAAATATGTCGGCCGCGCCGATTTTGAGTTTCGCAACGGCGAGATGAAACTGGTGAACTACCAGCTGATCCCCATCAACCTGAAGAAGAAAATCACCTGGGATAACGGCCAGAGCGAGCGCGTGCTTTATGCCCCGCAAATTCCGGAGAACCCGCAGATGCTTTCGCTGCTTTCACCTTTCCAGCACAAGGGACAGGCGCAGCTGGGCGTGAAAATCGGCAGCGTGAATGCTCGTCTGGAAGGGGACCGCAGCAAGGTACGCTTCGTGCAGACCAATATGGGGCACCTTATCCTCAGCGCCCAGATGGCGCGCACTAGCGCGGATTTCGCCGTCATGAGCGGCGGCGGCATACGCGACTCCATTGAGGCGGGGGATATCACCTATAAAGATGTGCTGAAGGTGCAGCCGTTTGGCAACACGCTGGTGTATGTGGATATGACAGGCCAGGAGGTCGCGGATTATCTGAAGGCGGTCGCGCAGATGAAGCCCGATTCCGGCGCCTACCCGCAGTTCGCCAGTGTTAGCTTTACGGCTTCAGGCGGCGCGCTCAGCGATATCAAGATCAAAGGCGAGCCGCTGGACCCGGCGAAAACTTACCGTATGGCGACGCTCAGCTTCAACGCCACCGGCGGCGACGGCTATCCCGCCATCGACAAAAAGCCGGGTTACGTAAACACCGGCTTTGTGGATGCGGAAGTGCTGAAGCAGTTCATTGAGCAAAATTCGCCGCTGGATGCGAGCGCGTTTGAACCGCAGGGCGAGGTGAACTGGCAGTAGTCAATCGCGACGGGCGATATCGGCGAACTGCGCGTCCAGCAGCTTCGCCAGATCGTCTGCCGCCAGCTCAATATCCAGCCCGCGTTTTCCGCCGGAGATATAAATGGTGGCGAACTCGCGGCCTGGCGCGTCAATCAGCGTCGGCAGGCGCTTTTTCTGCCCCAGCGGGCTGATGCCGCCCACCAGATAACCGGTGATGCGTTGCGCCACCATCGGGTCCGCCATATCCACTTTTTTCGCCCCTAACGCTTTCGCCACCTTCTTGAGGTCGAGCTGGCCGGAGACGGGCGTTACCGCCACGGCAAGCTGCTTCATATCGCCGTTAAGAGCCACCAGCAGCGTTTTATAGACCTGTTCGGCGTTCAGTCCAAGCTTGCGCACCACCTCGTCGCCAAAGTTGGTTTCGTGCGGATCATGGTCGTAAGCGTGAAGCGTAAACGCCACTTTCTGTTTTTCGAGTAATTTTATGGCGGGAGTCATAACATCCTTCCTTTGTCTTCGTCTGCCCTCAGCCTAACGGTCTGTAGCGGATAAAAATAGTACCAGCTTGCTCAGCGGGTTCAGGACGATTTGAGCAGCCCGGGCAGGTTGCCTTCGCCGTAAAGGTGCAGCGCGCCGACCGCCACCACATAGCGTCCCGGGGGAAGCGCGCTGAGGTAGTCGCGCCATTGCAGGTTGCGCTGGTGCATCAGCACGTCGTAAAGATCGGAGCTGAACGTGGTGGGCAGCGTAACGTCCGTATTTTTAGGCGGCGTTTCCAGCCACCAGCTTATCATCAACTGCAGCAGCCGGGCGTTGGTGTGCCAGTGGGTCAGCGTATCCTCCAGCAGCGAAAGGCCTTCCTGCGGCAGCTGTCGCAGGAGGTTTATCTGGCTTTGCGCCCCTTCAAGCTCCATCACCGGAACGGAAAAGCGTTGCGCCGCCTGCAATAGCTGATAGTCGATGCCGAAATCAGGCCGCAAACCCAGGCGCTGCGCCTGGTGCGCCTGCAGCGCCAGCGCCACTTGCCAGGCGGGTTGTTCATCCAGCCGGGAGAGTGAGAGGCCAAATTCGCCGGCAAATTTTTCCAGTTGCGCGAGCGTCTCGCCTTGTAGCCTTTCGCGCAGCGGCTGCGTAACCGCCTCGTTGCCAAAGGGTGAGACATCGCCGCGAATATCCGCTTCCACAATCAGCGCGTCGGCGCGCTTAAGCTTTTCCAGCAGGCGGGCCGAGAGCGGCGCCATATCGGGCGTGCCCATATGGATACTGCCGACCAGATGCAGGTAGCGGCCGCCAGGCAGCGTTACATCCAGCGCGGGCCAGGGATAAGCGGGACGAAGCGGAGAAAAGAAGGCAATCAGACGGCTTAACAGACCCATAAGCGTTCCCTGACAAAAGAAAACCATGCTAGCGCGCGGCGGAAGAGGGTGCAAATCGCCGTCGTCACCTGAAAGCGGGAAAATTGCTTCGCAGCCAGGAGAGCGACGCCTCAGAGAAGAGAGGGGTAAAGAGAGAATTGCCCCTCTCTTGCCAACGCAGAGAGGGGCAGGGCGAGAAAACAGCAAAGCGCCTGCCTGAGGACAGATAAGCCGCACCGCCTGGCGTCAACGCGCAATCAGGCTAACGGCTTACTCCTTCACCCTGAAGCGCAACAGCCGGTTGGCGTTGCTGACCACCGTAATGGACGACAGCGCCATAGCGGCCCCTGCCACCACCGGGTTAAGCAGCGTGCCGGTAAACGGCCAGAGGATCCCGGCGGCGATGGGAATGCCCAGCAAGTTATAAATAAACGCGCCCAGCAGGTTCTGCTTCATGTTGCGCAGCGTAGCGCGGGAGATAGCCAGCGCGTCGGCCACGCCGAGCAGGCTGTGGCGCATCAGCGTAACGGCGGCGGTTTCAATCGCCACATCGCTGCCGCCGCCCATGGCGATACCGACATCCGCCTGCGCCAGCGCCGGGGCGTCGTTAATGCCGTCGCCCACCATGGCCACTTTGCGCCCCTCGCTTTGCAGGCGAATAATCGCTTGCGCCTTGCCGTCGGGCAGGACACCCGCAATCACGTCGTCGATACCCGCTTCTTTCGCGATAGCGTGAGCGGTGACCGGGTTATCGCCTGTGAGCATCACCAGCCGGTAGCCTTCACGATGCAGCCGGGCCAGCGCGTCCACGCTGTCGCCGCGCAGCGGATCGCGAATAGCGAACAGCGCCGCCAGCTTACCGTCGACGGCAAGCAGCACCGGCGTAGCGCCAAAGCCCGCCTGCTGCTCAATCGTCTGCGCAAGCGCAGAGGCATCAACACGCTGTTCTTCCAGCAGCGCACGGTTGCCAAGCAGCAGCTGACGGCCTTCCGCTTCGCCGCTTACCCCCAGCCCTCGCAGGGTGCGAAAGCCGTTAACGGAAGGCAGCGTCATACCCTGCGCTTTCTCAAGGATGGCATGGGCCAGCGGGTGGCTTGAGCCTTGCTCCAGCGCGGCGGCGAGGCGCAGCGCGTCCGCTTCGCTAAAACCTTCAGCGGTGAATGTCTTCGTCACCTGCGGTTTGCCTTCCGTCAGCGTCCCGGTTTTATCAAACACCAGCGTGTCGACTTCGCTGGCGCGTTGCAGGGCGTCGGCGTCACGCACCAGCACGCCGGATTCCGCCGCGCGCCCCACGCCCGCAATGATAGACATCGGCGTGGCGAGGCCCAGCGCGCAGGGGCAGGCGATAATCAGCACCGTAGTGACAATCACCAGCGTATAAATAATCTGCGGCGCTGGCCCGGCGAAATACCAGATGGCGCCGCTGAGCAGGGCAATCAGCACCACCACCGGCACGAACACGGCGGAGATTTTATCCGCCAGCTGGCCTATCTGCGGCTTGCTGCTTTGCGCCTGGCGCACCATGCGGATAATGCGCGAAAGGGTGGTGCGGCTGCCCACGGCGCTGGCGCGAAACAGCACGCTGCCGTCCTGCACTACCGTTCCGGCATGAATGGCATCGCCGCTGCCTTTCTGCTGCGGCACCGGTTCGCCGGTCAGCATGGCTTCGTCGAACCAGCCTTCGCCCTGGGTAATTTCGCCGTCCACTGGCACCCGGTCGCCGGTCGTAAGCCGCAGCGTCATGCCTGACTGCACCTCGGCCAGCGGCACGCTTTTCTCGCCGTTTTCGGTGACGACGCGCGCGGTGGGAGGCGTAAGGTCAAGCAGCCGTTCCAGCGCTTTGGATGAGCGTTGGCGGGCGCGCTGTTCCAGCATATGGCCGAGGTTAATCAGGCCGATAATCATGGCGCTCGCCTCGTAATAGAGGTGGCGTGCTTCCATCGGGAAAAAGTGCGGCCAGAGGTTGACGCTGATGGAGTAAAGCCAGGCGGCGCCTGTACCGAGCGCCACCAGGGTGTCCATGGTCGCCGCGCCGTTTTTCAGGCTTTTCCATGCGTTGCGGTAGAAATGGCCGCCTGCGAAGATCATTACCGCGAGCGTCAGCAGGCCGATAACCAGCCACAGGCTGCGGTTAGCGTCGGTGACCATCATGTTGTCGCCGAACATGCCCCAGCCCATCACCGGAATGCCGAGCGCAAGCGCGACGATCGCCTGCCAGCGAAAGCGCTTCATGGCGGCGACCGCCGTCTGCTGCTGGCGCTCGCGGCGCGCCTGGTCATCTTCTATCGCTTCGGCGCCGTAGCCCGCGTTTTCCACCGCGCCGACTAACTCAGCGGCGGAGGCGCTGCCCATCACCAGGGCCGTGCGCTCCGCCAGGTTTACCCGCGCCTGCCGGACGCCCGGCACCGCCTGCAAGGCGTTTTGCACGCGGCTGACGCAACTGGCGCAGCTCATGCCGTTAATCAGCAACTGCTGGCTGTCGTCATCAGGCTGCGCCTCTGCCGGAAGCGTGGAGGGGGCCGCTGTCAGTGCTTCCGGCGGGAGCGTTGACTCTGCCAGCGGCTCAGCCTTTGGGTGCGCGAGGGTCGCGTCGTAGCCGGCCTGTTTAACCGTGTCGATAAGCGCATCGGCGCTGGCGCTGGTGGTGACTTTCGCGCGATCAAGAGTCACTTCGGCCTGCTCAACGTCAGGGCGCTGCTCCAGACTCTCTTTTACCCGTTTCACGCAGTGGCCGCAGGAAAGGCCGTCCAGGGCCAGTTCAATGGTGTTTGACATAGTAACGCTCCTCTGTTGCTCACAATGAGCTTGACCAAAAAAAGGTTTTGCTTAACTGTGATAAAGCGTAAACCTTCCATCAAGGGGAAGGTCAAGGGGGGATAATGAATATTAGCGATGTGGCGAAAAAAACCGGTTTAACCAGCAAAGCGATTCGTTTTTATGAAGAGAAAGGGCTGGTGACGCCGCCGCTGCGCGGCGATAACGGCTATCGCACATACAGCCAGCGGCATCTGGATGAGTTAACGCTGCTGCGCCAGGCCCGCCAGGTAGGGTTTAACCTGGAAGAGTGCCGGGAGCTGGTGCACCTGTTTAACGATCCGGCCCGCCACAGCGCGGATGTTAAAGCCCGCACGCTGCAAAAAGTGGCGGAGATTGAGCGCCATATTGAAGAGCTTCAGTCGATGCGCCTGCATCTGCTGGCGCTGGCAAAGGCTTGCCCCGGCGACGACAGCGCTGACTGCCCAATCATTGATACGCTTTCCGGCTGCTGCCATCGCAGCGAAAAGTAAGCGGTAAGAAAGCGAGTGATAACGCGGCTACATGCTGGCGCGGCTATTTTTAGTCCATCGCTTTGGTGAAATATATCCTTTGCGCCCAGCGGGTCAGCAGAAAATTACGCGGTAAAATAAATCACGGCGATAGCCTGTTACGTGCAAAAAACGCGAAGAAAGTATGATTGAAAATGACTAATCATGCTTTAGATTAATAATAAATAGTGATCTTTATTAAACGCTTTTATTTTTCTGCGCAGGCTTTGGTTTAGTTGCGCGGGAATACTGCTCATATTCTAAAAAAATAAAAATATCCTGCCTCCTGATATGCAATGCAGTGCGCTGCATGCCGGAGATATTTCATCACATGAGTGACTATAAAAAGCGTCTGGAGCAATTATGTCCGTATATTCCTACGAGCATCCCTTAATAGGCAAGGTTACCTATGTTACCGACCATAATCCGCCGTTGTACGGTGATACTATTAGTTTTATCAAGGGCTTTGAACCCTCTTCGCAGCTTGGCTTTGTGCACATTCCGCAGCTGGAAGGCCGGGAAAATTCTGACAGCGATCTCTTTTTTCATAAAAAAGCCCATAAACAATTACTGACGGTGTTTGCGGAAATAGAAAAACAAGGGCTGCTGGACATTATTACGCAATGCAACTCAGTATTTAAGATGCGCTTAAGAAGACCAACCAGCGGCTATTTTAGTTCGCTGCCTTCTAATCACGCTTTTGGGCTGGCGCTGGATATCAATCAGAACGACGGCATGGACGGGATTTCCTGCGCGCCGCTGGCGCCGGTTTTTCAGTATTACGGTTTTACGTGGGGAAAAACGTTCAGCATGGCGCCGGATGCCACCCATTTCGAAATTAAAAAATTTCTCTGAAAAAAGGCAGGGAAGTCACAAGATGTTGAGTGCAGCATATTGGGGCAGCGCAGTAACCGGCTGCCCATTTTTTTATGACGCCGGGGTACTCTGAGTAAGGCGACGTACGCGCAGGCGGATGCCTTCAACGGCGATGACTTCCACCAGCGCGCCTGCCGGCATATCTTCGTTCGCGATAACCGGCCAGCTGCTGTCGCCCACGCGGACATGGCCGTGACCGTTGCTAAGCGGGGCGTCCAGTTGCAGGCGCTGGCCGATAAGCTGCTGGCCGCGCTGGTTGAGCGCGGCGTTAGCCCGGGGTTGCGGGCGCCGTGCGAGCCAGCGCCACCAGAGCAGGGCGGCGAGTACGGTCAACACGGCAAAGCAGAGGCCCTGCCACTCCCAGCCGAACGGCAGCAGCCAGACCAGCAGCCCGGTGACCACCGCCGCCACGCCGCTCCACAGCAGGTAGCCGCTCGCGCCGAGCATTTCGGCGGCGAGCAGCAGGCCGCCGAGGCTCAGCCAGAAAGCGTAAGGATGCTCGAAAAAAAGCGCGATCATGGCCGTTTCCGCTCGTTGCCGCTTTCTTTAATCAACTCGCTAATACCGGCGATAGACCCCATCAGGCTGGAGGCATCCAGCGGCATCAGCACCACTTTGCTGTTGTTAGCCGAGCCAATTTGCTGCAGCGCCTCGGTATATTTCTGCGCGACAAAATAGTTTACCGCCTGAATATCGCCCGCGGCGATAGCTTCGGACACCATCTGCGTGGCGCGCGCTTCCGCTTCCGCGGAGCGTTCCCGCGCTTCCGCCTGTAAAAAAGCGGACTGCCTGTCGCCTTCGGCGCGCAGGATCTGCGACTGCTTCTCCCCCTCGGCCTTCAGGATTTCCGCCTGGCGCACCCCTTCCGCTTCCAGAATATAGGCGCGCTTGGTGCGCTCGGCCTTCATCTGCGCGTTCATCGAGGCGATAAGCTCAGCGGGCGGACGCACGTCGCGAATTTCAATACGCGTGACTTTAATGCCCCAGGGGTTTGTCGCCTCATCCACAATGTGCAGCAGGCGCGTGTTAATGCTGTCGCGCTGCGAGAGCATTTCGTCCAGCTCCATTGAGCCGAGCACCGTACGAATATTGGTCATTGTCAGGTTGATAATGGCAAGCTCAAGGTTGCTCACCTCATAAGCCGCTTTCGGCGCATCGATAACCTGAATAAAGCAGACCGCGTCAATGGTAACGTTGGCGTTGTCTTTTGAAATCACCTCCTGAGAGGGGATATCCAGCACCTGCTCCATCATGTTGATTTTACGGCCTATGCGATCCATGAAGGGGACGACGAGGCTAAGACCGGGCTGCAGGGTTTTGGTGTAGCGGCCGAAGCGTTCTACCGTCCACTGGTAGCCCTGCGGCACAATTTTGACGCCGGCGGCGACAATCACCAGCGCGACGAAGATAAGAACCGGGATAACGATAAGCATTAAAAAACCTCCTGTCATTTTGCTGCTTATTGTAGCGCCGGACGACGACGGGCGCAGCGCCCATCGTCATCCGAATCCAGGTATTGACGAGAGGTATTAATACAGCAGGGAGTAGAGTTGACGGCGATATTTAGAAGCCAGCTGGTCGCCGGTGCCGAGCGCGGCCAGAATCTCCTGGAACGTTTTACGCACCTGGCCGTCGCCTGCGGCCAAATCCTTTTTCAAATGGCTGAACAGCAGCTCCAGCGCCTCTTCGTTGCGGCCCACCTGGTGAAACTGTAGCGCCAGCTGTGCAGCGAGCTGCGCATCCTGCGGGTTTTGCTGTACCTGCTGCTGAAGCTGTTGGATCTCCGGCGTATCCGCCGCCTGACGCAGCAGTTCGATTTGCGCCACCAGACCCTGATAGCGAGTATCCTGATCCTGCAGCGGAATGGTTTTCAGCACCGCTTCGGCCTCATCGGCGCGGCTTAAGGCCAGCTGCGTCTGGGCGAGCAGCAGACCGATTTCGCTCTCCTGGTTCGACATCTGCCAGGCTTCTTTCAGCAGCGGCAGCGCGGCGGCGTGGTCGCCTTGCTCAATCAGCTGCATCGCCTGCTGGGCTTTCAGCTCTTCTTCACGCGGCAAGACTTTTTCAAGCAGCGCGCGGATAGCCTCTTCCGGCTGCGGCCCCTGGAAGCCGTCTACCGGCTGGCCGTTCTGGAAAAGATAAACGGTAGGAATGGCGCGCAGGCCAAACTGCGCGGCGACCATCTGTTCGGCGTCGCAATCCACTTTCGCGAGGATAAACTGACCGCTGTACTGCGCGGCCAGCTTCTCCAGCACCGGCGTCAACTGCTGGCAGTGCTGGCTACGATCGGACCAGAAATAGAACAGCACCGGCACGGAGACGGATTGCTCCAGCGTCTGGTGCAGGTTCGCTTCGGTAATGTTGACAATATTCTGTACGGACATGAGTCACTCTCTGTTGTCGATTTCTTTTTTACATGGGGGCGAGCGCGTCGCCTTCAACTTAGCCCTGTAAAATTTTGTCCATCGCGCGGGCGGGCAGCAGGCGCTTAAGCAGGCTGACGGCGTGCGTCACCATCGTGACCGGATAACGAATTTTGGGCCGCGGGCTTTCAAAAGCATGGCGCACCTTTGCCACTACCGCCTCCGGTCCCAGCGTAAAGCGTGCGGCGATGCCCGGGTTTTCCACCGGTTTGTCCGTCTGCGTCTGGTTAACGTTATCAGTGAATCGCGTGCGGATGGGACCTGGCTCAATCAGGCTCACCTTAATGCCGCTGTGGCGAAGCTCCATGCGAAGGGCGTCGGACCAGGCTTCAAGCGCATATTTACTGGCGGCGTAAGCGCCGCGCCCTGGCGTGGAGATAAGTCCCATCACCGAACTGGTGTTGACGATGCGCCCTTCCTGGTGCGGCAGCATAGCGGGCAAAAGCAGCATGGTGAGCTGGTGCGCGCCGAAGAAATTCGTAGCGAATTGCTGCTCCATCTGCTCGCGGCTGATAGTGGCGAGAGGCCCGTAAACGCCAAAGCCGCCGTTATTAAAAATGCCGTACAAACGGTTATCGGTAAGGCGGATAATTTCGGCGGCGGCGGCCTCGACGCTCGCGGGCGAATCGAGATCCAGCAGTATGCCGGTAAACCCTTGCGCGTTCATACGCGCGACATCTTCCGGCTTGCGGCAGGCGGCCAGCACGCGAAAACCCATGCGCTGTAATTCGATGGCGCTGGCCAGGCCAATGCCGCTGGAACATCCTGTAATTAAGAGTGATTTTTGCATAACTTTACCCGCTTCTGGCCCCTCAGGGTCAGGAGTCGTGTTTAACTAAAGGGGCCAGCCGCGTCGCCATCCAGTCTGCGATATAAGGCTGCGCGTCGCGATTGGGATGAATGCCGTCATCCTGCATCCACTGCGGTTTAAGGTAGATCTCCTCCATAAAAAAAGGCAGCAGCGGAGCGGAGTACTCTTTCGCAAGTTCAGGGTAGATGGCGCTGAAGCTTTCGGTATAGCGACGGCCATAGTTGGGCGGCAGGCGAATTTGCATCAGCAGCGGTTCAGCGCCCGCCGCTTTTACCTGCTCGATAATCTGGCGCAGGGTTGCGGCGATGGCGTCCGGCGCAAAACCGCGCAGGCCGTCGTTGCCGCCAAGCTCTATCAATACCCAACGTGGTTTATGCTGTTCAAGCAGGGAGGGCAAACGGGCGAGCCCCTGCTGCGCGGTGTCGCCGCTGATGCTGGCGTTCACCACGCGGGTGTCGCGCTGCTGCCACTTATCGTTAAGCAGCGCAGGCCAGGCGGCGTTCGCCGCCATGCGATAGCCCGCGCTCAGGCTGTCGCCAAGAACCAGCAGCGTGTCCGCCGCCGCGGCGCGAAAACTGACAAAAACAAACAACAGGAAAGCGAGATGCCAGCGGAAAACAGCCTTGAAGTTCATCATCTTTTTAAATCCGTCGGTCAGGGGGAACACGCGCTCTCCATCCTCACCGGAGTTGAGCTGGTTGTCAAACCAGCCGAAACCATCGCTCTGATTGGCGAGTCGGGCTCAGGCAAGTCGACGCTGCTCGCAATCCTGGCCGGGCTCGACGACGGCAGCAGCGGGGAGGTGCGCTTGCTTGGCGAACCGCTGCATGACATGGACGAAGAGGCGCGCGCCCGTCTGCGGGCGAAGCATGTCGGCTTTGTATTTCAGTCGTTTATGCTGATCCCAACGCTTAACGCGCTGGAGAACGTCGAGCTGCCCGCGCTGCTGCGGGGCGAAAACGACAAGGCGAGCCGCGAACAGGCGAAGCGGTTGCTTGAGCAGCTCGGCCTTGGCAAGCGGCTTGACCATCTGCCCGCGCAGCTTTCCGGCGGCGAGCAGCAGCGCGTAGCGCTGGCCCGCGCCTTCAACGGCCGCCCCTCGGTGCTCTTCGCCGACGAGCCCACCGGCAACCTCGATCGCCACACCGGCGATCGCATCGCCGATCTGCTTTTTTCCTTAAACCGCGATTACGCCACCACGCTGATTCTGGTCACGCACGATCCGGAGCTGGCGGCGCGCTGCGACAGACGCCTGCGCCTGCGAGACGGCAAATTATGGGAGGAAGCATGATAGCCCGCTGGTTCTGGCGCGAATGGCGCTCCCCCTCATTGCTGATAGTCTGGCTGGCGCTCAGCCTCGCGGTGGCCTGCGTGCTGGCGCTCGGCACCATCAGCGACCGCATGGAAAAAGGCTTAAGTCAGCAGAGCCGGGAATTTCTTGCAGGCGACCGGGCGTTGAGAAGCTCGCGCGCAGTGCCGGAGGCCTGGCTTCTGGAGGCTAAGCGCGATGGCTTGCAGGCGGGCAAACAGCTCTCTTTCACCACCATGACGTTCGGCGCCGAAGCGCCGCAGCTCGCCAGCGTGAAGGCCGTAGACAGCGTTTATCCGCTCTACGGCGCGCTGCAAACCGACCCGCCGAATCTGAAGCCGCAGCCGGGCCGGGTGTTGCTGGCGCCCCGGCTGATGGCGCTGCTCGGGGTGAAGGCGGGCGACAGGATAGACGTGGGCGACGCCACGCTTACCGTGGCGGGAGCGGTTATCCAGGAGCCGGACGCGGGCTTTAACCCTTTCCAGATGGCGCCGCGGCTGTTGATGCATTTTGATGACGTGGAAAAAACCGGCGCGGTGCAGCCCGGCAGCCGCCTGATGTGGCGCTATAAATTCGCCGGCACGCCTGCGCAGATTAAACGTTACGAAGATTTTCTACTGCCGAAGCTCAAACCCGAGCATCGCTGGTACGGCATGGAAGAAGACGACGGGGCGCTGGGCAAATCCGTTGAGCGGTCGCAAAAATTCCTGCTGCTCTCGGCGCTCCTGACGCTGTTGCTGGCGGTGGCCGCCGTGGCGGTGGCGATGGGGCACTACTGCCGCAGCCGTTACGATCTGGTGGCTATTCTCAAGACCCTCGGCGCGGACAGCGCCGCGCTGCGCAAGCTTATCGTCGGGCAGTGGCTGCTGGTGCTCACGCTCTCCGCCGTGGCCGGGGGGCTGGCGGGAAAAGTGTTTGAAGCGGTGCTGATGCATCTGCTCAAACCGGTGTTGCCCGCCGACCTGCCTGCGGCGAGCTTCTGGCCGTGGCTGTGGGCGGTGGGGTCGATGGGGGTGATTTCGCTGCTGGTGGGGCTGCGCCCGTACCGGTTGCTGCTCGCCACCCAGCCGCTGCGGGTATTAAGACGAGACGCGGTGGCCAACGTCTGGCCGCTGAAGGTTTATCTGCCCGTTATTACGCTGGTGGTCGTGGCGCTGCTCGCCTGGCTGATGGGCGGCAATATGCTGCTCTGGTCGGTGCTGGCAGGGGCCGTGGTGCTGGCGCTGCTCTGCGGTCTGGTGGGGTGGGGGCTGTTGCGGGTGCTGAAGAGGCTGACTATCAAGGCGTTGCCGCTGCGCCTTGCGGTTAACCGCCTGCTGCGTCAACCCTGGCAGACGCTCAGCCAGCTCGCCGCGTTCTCGCTCTCCTTTATGCTGCTGGCTTTGCTGCTGGTGCTCAGGGGCGACCTGCTCGACCGCTGGCAGCAGCAACTGCCGCCGGAAAGTCCGAACTATTTTTTGATTAATATCGCGCCGGAACAGTTTGAGCCAATGAAGGCGTTTCTTGCCGAACGGCAAATTGCCCCCGAATCGTTTTATCCCATCGTGCGGGCGCGGCTGACGCAGATTAACGGCGTCGCCACTGCAGGCAACCAGGATGAGGCGCTTAACCGCGAGCTTAACCTCACCTGGCAGAGCCGGAAGCCGGAACATAACCCCATCACCGCTGGCCGCTGGCCGCCGAAAGCGGGCGAAGTGTCGATGGAGGAGGGGCTGGCGGCGCGCCTTGATATTCATATCGGCGACAGCGTCACCTTCACCGGCGATACGCAGGATTTCACCGCGAAAGTCACCAGCCTGCGTAAAGTCGACTGGGAGAGCCTGCGGCCCAACTTCTATTTTATCTTCCCGCCGGGCGCGCTCGACGGCCAGCCGCAAACCTGGCTTACCAGCTTCCGCTGGGAAAACGGCAACACCATGCTGGCGCAGCTTAACCGTGAGTTCCCGACGGTGGGGCTGCTGGATATCGGCGCTATTCTGCGCCAGGTCGGCCAGGTGCTGGAGCAGGTGAGCCGGGCGCTGGAAGTGATGGTGGTGCTGGTCACCGTCTGCGGCATTCTGCTGCTGCTCGCTCAGGTTCAGGTGGGCATGCGTCAGCGCCATCAGGAACTGGTGGTTTACCGTACGCTGGGTGCAGGCAAAAAGCTGCTGCGCGCCACGCTGTGGTGCGAGTTCGCCGTTCTTGGGCTGGTGGCGGGGCTGGTGGCGGCCATCGGCGCGGAAACGGCGCTCGGGATATTGCAAACCCGGGTGTTTGATTTCCCGTGGGAGCCGGACTGGCGGCTGTGGGGCATCCTGCCGCTTTGCGGCGCGCTGCTGCTTTCGCTCTGCGGCGGCTGGCTTGGCGTGCGATTGTTAAAAGGACGGGCGCTGTTCCGCCAGTTCGCTGGTTAACGTTTGGACACGCTGCGCCGATTTTTCTACCGTCGTAGCGTGTTTTAGCAGCACCAGATAATAAAAATCTGATATTTAGTAGCACGATTTAGTAAAAAACCGCCAACACGGCAGGGTTAATCCTGGTTATTATTCGCTTGCTAAATGTTATACGGCAATTTATCAAGGGAATAGAATGACTATAAAAATGAAAGCGCTGGCGGCATCCGTCGGCGCGGCAGTGGCACTGCTTTCTTGCGCCGCTCAGGCGGAAATCACCGTTCTTAAACAAGACCCGCAGGCGGGCAATCCGCTGAGCCGGCTTAACTTCACCGTTGGCGGCAGTATTCGTCGCGCTGAGCTGTAAGCCGGATAACTGGACTCTCTCCGCAGGTGGCGGCGGGTATCAGAGCTTCATGACCACCAAAAAAGTCGCGGTGAATGATTATTTTGCGGGCGGCGCCTGGGGCATTGAGTACTTCGCCGGTTATACTTCCCGGTGGGGCAGTATGCGGTGAAATCCATTCAGCCTTACTTTTCACCAAATTTGAATTGCTCAAGAGCACTCCCCCAATAACAGACCGTGAACCATATCCCATTGTTTGAGAACTGGTGAACACCTCTACGTATGGATGGATTGTAACCGTTCTTATTGCCCATTTCTTAGCTCTCCCATTAATACTGTATGTACGGTATTAATGGGGTTGTCGATAAAATCCATTTCTAAAAAGAATATGCATACATGATAAGGACTTAACGTTTCTGTTTGAACAGTTTATCACTGACAATAAAAGCAACTATCAGGAAGATGAATGATGATATATGAGCATAATCTTCCCAATAATTAGCCGCAATAATAAAAAATATTATTGAAACACCAATAGGCAAATAAACTCTAAAGATTAATCTATGTAAATCATCCCAAAATACTTTTAACATTCTCTTCATCTGATTAACCTTATAATGTCAGATACAATGTCCTGATCAGTCTTCTGCCACTGGTTATTAGCATCTACACGTTCAATGATGGGCTCAATAAGAAAATATAACATTTCCAGATCGCGACCGTAGAGATCTCTGTAGTACCGACCGTGTTTATGTAAGAGCCGTTCGGCAGCCTGAGAAGCTATCTGTACATACCCATACGCACCAACCAGGGCAATGCCCCTCGTAGCCCAAGTAGTTAAAGCCCCCTCAACAGATACTCTCATCCCTAAACTTGAAGCAACCAGAGCAGATACAGAATAAGCAATAGATAATCTTGTCAGTGTTGAAGATGTAACGAACGTACCGGACATAGCCAATATTCGTGTAATATTTCTGATTCGCTGATCAGAGAGATTCTCAAACATATAGTTAACATATATTTCAATCATCTCTCTAATTACATCAATGTGTTTTGCTAATGTAAATATTGCCTTAGCAAATCTAATATCTTCTTGCTTTAAGCGTGTACAAACGTCCTAGTAGTTATCCATAAAGCAAGAGCTATACCACGAAAGCCTTTCCACCCCTGAGTAGATATTTTTAGCTTGTTGTACGGCCTGCTGCTGTACAGCGTCAAGGCTCCTGTCCAGCAGGTTAGCCATGTAGCGATCAGCATCAATTTTATTCAGTATAAGCGAGTTGTAGCTCATGAATCCTTCCCGTTTCTCCCTATCCATATCTCACATAACAGTAATAAGTCTCTGAATGATAAACAAGATGTATCTATCGCTGGAGTATCAGTACGAGCAGGAGGTAATAGAATAAATCACTAAAAATAAAATAAAATGTTCAATATTCAATGGGTTAAATACTTATGTTTAGTGAGGGTAGGTCTGCCTGTTTCAGAGATCACCGGCTTTTCTGTACCGTTAACATTGATACCATACAGGCACGGCTATGTGTCTTTGACAGGGAAATTATTCAACTACTGGATAGACTGGACTTTATCAGGCTTGGGATCTCAGAAGACTTTGAAGGGTTTGAAATGGGTATTGAACATCTGGTACTTAAAACACTGTTAAACGTTGGCTATCGCTTGTTCCTTGATGATCCTGGTTCAGGCCGTGCTAATGTCGCCGCACTGACTACCGGATGTTATGAGGCGGTGAAACTGGATAGGACGTTTTATCGTCATGAGGTACAGAAACCCACCTTCAACATACTAATGAAGAACATCATGCAGTACTGCCCGTATGTGATTGTAGAAGAAGTAGAGGATCGGCAGGAGATACCAGTACTACAGGATGCAGGGATATCGGCGGTACAATGCTATCTATATCGCGGTGTGAGTTTCTCTAAGGTTATATCTCTTATATAGCTTTAAGCTGCTGTGAAGCGGCTTCATTCACCATCATCTAATTCATTTAAATATTTGGCAAACACATCTCCGTGGCACGGATATGGTTTGCAATGGCATCCAAGAATTTTACCTCGATGTGCTTTAAGATTCTCTTTAAAATCCTCTCCACTTTTTAAAAAGTTTCGATCAAAGTCATACTTAAACTTTCTTATAACTTCATCACGATCACCATCGGCTCCAATCGCATAGGGATTACCTCATAAAGTACCGCGACCGCAATAAACATCGAAGTGTTCACCCCTGTCTTTATTGGATACAAAAGTAATTTTATCTTTTATATACCTTACAGGAAAGTGTGATGATAACGTTTCATAAATTGTCGTGAACTCGGGTTTCAAAGCTGAATCGATAAGAACAGCGTGGGTTAAACCAAGATTAAAAGCATCTGTAAGGAGGTCAGGTTCAAGTTTAAAAATCAAATCAGAAGAAAAATAGTTATATATCAAATTCTGGTTATCTTCAAAATAGAATACTTGGTATTCACTCGATTTGGAGAGGATACGGGTAAGCTTTCGCTCAAACTTACCCTTTGAAGCAAAATCAGGATGATACATAATCAGTACTTTCATCATATTAAATGCTTAACCTCAAAATCTGTATCCCAATGCTTGTTCAGATATTCTATCACAAGACGACGATGACAGTGGTGGGGCTTATGCTCACTACATAACAAACAACCGTCGGAGATTAAGCTCTTATCTATACGCTCGATATTTCTTTTTGCCATAAGATTCAAGAAATTATCTTCGTAAATCTCCCATGAGACATTACCTTTTTTATAAGGGGCGAGCATCTCTTTGGTAGGTGCAAGGTCGGGAACATGTGCATATTTTACTCCGCACAACTCACGAAGGAAAAACTCGAGGTCTTTCTTTTTAGCAAAACCAGCAAGTTGCGATACATTATTTAACCGTACATCAACCAGAGTTTTAATTGGCTGTGACTTAATCAGGGTGAAAAAATTTTCAGCAGTTTTTTCAGTAAATCCAATTGAAAATACTTTCATTAAATTATCTCAGCTATTAGTTTGTAGTGAAATTTTCCTGCAGCATTTTCAAATGCTTCTGATGCAAGGCTCTCAGTTATAAAACAATTAGGCCTCATGTAGCGGCCTACCTCTTTATCTTCAAAATAATTTAGCCATTTGTAATCAGTTACCTTGAGATTGTATGTTACTTCGTTATAAGTAAACTCAGCTCGCACTTCTACCTTTTGGTTTTCCCAACGAGACGTTACAAAAGTAATCAGCCCGGCCTCTATAAAATAAAGGCTATCGTTAAGGTCTTCTACTTCATCAGGATGTACCTGATCAAACTTACCGCTACTTGTCTGATGAGCACCGACGACCTGGTGCGTCTGCGTTACGACTTCTAAACCGCGCGCCCGGCGCGCTTTTATCTGACGGAGCGACAACGCGTTTAACCCCAACGCCGGGCAGGCATCCGCCCGTCCGGCGCTTTCCCGTTCTCCTGCTATGCAAATTCACAAAATGCATAACCTTATTGCTCTCTATTCAACGACATATCCGGCTACATCTTGAAATAATTTCAAGGACAGCGGCTTGCGATCTGTGCCATGTTAAGCGAGGCCTTTATCCACAGGGCAAGAAAGGATTGCGCCGCATAGCACGGCGCACCACACAGCAACGCAACGTTTTAAATGGAGAAGTTATGGGATTGCGTCACTCGTTTCGCGCCGCAACCGGCGCGCTTTTGCTGGCCTGCGGGCTACAGCTCGCACATGCTGGCAGCGACCCGCACACTATCGTTTTCGGCGTGGCGCCGGGACCGTATGGCGACATGGTAAAGCAGGCCATCGCCCCTTCGCTTAAAGAGAAAGGCTATAAAGTCGTGGTGCGCGAGTTCAGCGACTATGTGCAGCCGAACATGGCGCTCGCCAACGGCAGCATCGACGCCAATCTCTTCCAGCACTCGCTCTATTTTGAAAAATTCACCGCCGACAAAGGGCTGAAGCTCACGAAGCTGATTACCGTGCCGACGGCAGGGATGGGGCTCTATTCGCGCAAAATCAAAAGCGTCGACGAGCTGAAAAAAGGCGACATCATTACGCTTTCCAACGACCCGACCAACCTGGCACGCGGCCTGCGCTTTTTGCAGTCGCTCGGGCTTATCACCATCAAAGAGAATATTGACCCGACGAAAGCTTCCGAGCGCGATATCGCCAGCAACCCGAAGGGGCTGGTCTTTAAGCCGCTGGAAGCCGCGCAACTGCCCCGCACGCTGGATGGCGTAACCGCTTCGCTGGTAAACGGCAACTTCGCTATCGCCGCCGGCCTTAAGCTCTCTACTGCCCTGAAGCAGGAACAGCTGGATGAGAGCCTGAAAAATATTATCGCGGTGCGCACGGAAGATGCGGACAAACCTTTCGCGAAAGATATTGTTACGGTCGTGAAATCCCCGGCTTACGCCGCGGTGATCAACGATCCGAAAAACATCTATAACGCGTTTCAGCAGCCGGACTGGATGACGGCGGCGAAAAAACAGTAAGCGCATCGCTTTTGCGCGGGCAGGCTTTGCGGCCTGCCCGCGTTTTGTTTATTGAGGTTCCGCATGATTGAAATTAACAACGTCTGCGTCGATTTCGCCTCCCGGCGCGGGCCTGCCACGCGCGCGGTTGATAACGTCAGCTTACGCATCGCCCCCGGCGAAATCTTTGGCATCGTCGGCACCAGCGGCGCCGGGAAAAGCACGCTGCTGCGCACGCTGAACGCCTTAACGCGCCCGAGCGAAGGCAGCATTACCGTCAATGGCACCGAGATTTCCGCGCTACGCGGCGCGGCGCTGCGCCAGGCGCGCCAGCGTATCGGCATGATCTTTCAGCATTTCAACCTGATGCATACCCGAACGGTCGCGCAAAATGTGGCGTTCAGCCTGAAGGCGGCGGGATGGGAGCGGGCGAAAATCGCCCCGCGCGTGGCGGAAATCCTGGAGCTGGTGGGGCTTAGCGACAAAGCGAACCGCTACCCGGCGCAGCTTTCCGGCGGGCAGAAACAGCGCGTCGGCATCGCCCGCGCTATCGCCAACCACCCGGACGTGTTGCTGTGCGACGAGCCCACTTCCGCGCTCGATCTGGAAACGTCCGCCACGATCCTCGCGCTGCTGAAGCGGATCAACGAGCAGCTCGGCATTACTATTGTGCTGATCACGCACGAGATGAACGTTGTCAAAACGATCTGTGACCGCGTGGCGGTGATGTCCGGCGGCAACGTGGTGGAGGAGGGCGAGGTGTTTAATATCTTCGCCCATCCGCAGCATCCCTTTACCCAACAGTTAGTCTCCCACACGCTCAACCTGACGCTGCCAGGCAGCCTGCGTCAGCACCTGCAAGGGTCGCTGCTGAAGGTGCTGTTTGTGGGCGACTCCGCCGAGCAGCCGGTGCTCTGCGAAGCGGCGGTAAACTTCGGCGTGGCGGTGAATATCCTGCATGGCAAAATCGAGTATATCGGCGAGCAGGCGCTCGGCATTTTAGTGGTGCAGCTCACCGCGAAGGATAACCCGGCAGCGGTAGCGGCGGCGGTGGAGCACATTCGCGCGCGTACGGCGCAGGTGGAGGTGATTAATGGATGATTTACTGGCCGACCTGGGCCTCGCGTTTAACGAAACCTTCCAGATGCTGGGCATCTCCACGCTGCTGGCTATCGTCGGCGGGCTGCCGCTTGGTTTTCTTATTTTCGTGACCGACCGTCGCCTCTTCTGGCAAAACCGCGTCGTGAATGTGGTGAGTTCCGTGCTGGTGAATATCATCCGTTCGGTGCCGTTCGTCATTTTGCTGGTGCTGCTGCTGCCGCTGACGCAGTTTCTGCTTGGCAACACCATCGGGCCGATAGCCGCTTCGGTGCCGCTTTCTGTCGCCGCCATCGCCTTTTACGCGCGCCTGGTGGACGGGGCGCTGCGCGAGGTGGACCGGGGAATTATCGAAGCGGCCGAGGCGTTTGGCGCAAGCCCGATGCGCATTATCTGCACCGTGCTGCTGCCGGAGGCGAGCGCCGGACTGCTGCGCGGCCTGACCATCACGCTGGTGAGCCTGATAGGCTACTCGGCGATGGCGGGTATCGTTGGCGGCGGCGGGGTGGGGGATTTGGCGATCCGCTACGGCTATTACCGCTATGAGACGCAGGTGATGATCGTCACCGTAGTGGCGCTAATCGTTCTGGTGCAGGTTGTGCAAATGCTGGGCGACTGGCTGGCGAAACGCGCCGACAAGCGCGACCGGCATTGATGCCTGGGGCAGGAGGTCTGCCCCTTGTGTTATCCGCTGTAGCGCTCCGCAAGCCACGCCTTCACCTGCGTATAGTCGCCGCGAAAGACGATATTCGCTGACTTCTTCTCCAGCTGATAGCGGTACATCGGATCGTAGTACTCCTTCAGCAGCGGGATCAGCCAGTCAAAATGGGCCTCGTGACGGCCCGTCTGCTGGTGGCGCGAAAGCGCCTGCGCCTGAATGTCGGCAAGCGCGGCGAAGCGCTGCAACCCCAGCCGACGACGAATGGCATACAGACCCTGATGCAGGTAATCGCCAAACTCGCGCCAGCCCGCCTCTTCGCCATAAGCCTCGCACCAGGCCTGCTGCATAGCGACAAAATACTCCTGCCTGAGCCTCTCAAGGCGTCGCTCAAACGGCTCTTCCACAACGGCGACCGGCGAGCGCGCCATCTGCTCGCGAAGCGCGGCGGGGAGGTGGTTTGCGCCGATCGTGCGCCCTTCGTCTTCCAGCACCCAGAAAGGCGAGGGCAGCGTTTGCCACACCGCCTCACGCGCCAGCAGGTCGCCTGCAAGGCAGTTTTCAAAACTCGCCTGTGAAAGCTGGGCGGTAAGCGTGCGGCCAAACGACGAGCCGCGATGGCGCGCCAGCGCTTCCAGGTCGACGCCCGTCGCCATCTCGCGCACCAGCAGGGTTTTGCCGCTGCCGGTGCAGCCGCCCACCAGCACCAGCGGACGGCGCGCCAGCGCATCAATGGCGTCGACTGCCGCCTGGCGCAGCGCTTTGTAACCGCCAATAACCAGCGGATAGTCCACGCCGCTCTCTTTCAGCCATTGCTGGACGATGTGCGAACGCAGCCCACCCCGGGCGCAGTAGAGATAACCTTGCGGATAGCGCAGGCAGGCGGCTTTCCAGGCCGCCAGGCGCTGCTCGCGCGTTTCGCCCTGCACCAGACGGTGGCCGAGCGCGAGTGCCGCCTGCTGACCCTGCTGCTTATAACAGGTGCCGACGGCGGCGCGCTCTTCGTTATTCATCAACGGCAGGTTAAGGGCCGACGGCAACGCCCCCTGGGTGAACTCGACCGGCGCGCGCACGTCGATAAGCGGCGTCGCCTGCGCGAGCAGGGCGCGGTAGTCGCTGGTGTCGGGCCGCGCCGTTAACTTCTGTTCCATTTAACTCCCCTGAACGTCATAACCGCGCCATTCTACGCCCGCAGAACGGCGGGAGGGAGAAACTTTGCGCTTGTCTGACTGAACAGCGGCGTAAAGCGCTTAGCTAAATTTCGGTAAATAACATGCGCGCAATGGCAATAGAACGGTGAAAAAGCGGCGATTTCGCCACAAAAAACGCCGGTTTAACGGTTTTTTAGCCGTCGATATTTCCAGACGACTTTACCGCTTTCCTTCCTGATGGCTAAACAGCACAGAATATTCCATTTGGTTCTAAAAGTGGGGTAAAGGTTCTTTAACGGCGAAAAAACGCGGTCCTATCATCTGCGCAATACCGTTGTTACTGGATGACTGCAATGACCATAGCCCATACCGTAAGCGAGCTGATTGGCAACACGCCGCTGTTGCGGCTGCAAAAGCTCGACACCGGCCCCTGCGAGCTGCTGCTTAAGCTTGAGAACCAGAACCCCGGCGGCTCTATTAAAGATCGCGTAGCGCTGTCGATGATAAACGAGGCGGAGCGCCAGGGACGGCTCGCGCCCGGCGGCACCATTATTGAAGCCACCGCGGGCAACACCGGTCTGGGGCTGGCGCTTATCGCCGCGCAAAAAGGGTATCAGCTGATTCTGGTGGTGCCGGACAAAATGAGCCGCGAGAAGATTTATCACCTGCGGGCGCTGGGCGCGCAGGTGCGGCTTACCCGTTCAGACGTGAACAAAGGCCATCCCGCCTATTACCAGGATTATGCGAAGCGCCTGGCGCAGGAGACGCCCGGGGCGTTTTATATCGACCAGTTCAACAACCCCGCCAATCCGCTGGCGCATGAAACCACTACCGCCCCGGAGCTCTATGCCCAGGCGGAGGGGAAAATCGACGCCATTGTGGTGGGCGTCGGCTCCGGCGGTACGCTCGGCGGGTTGCAGGCCTGGTTTCACCAGCATTCGCCTGAAACGGAATTTATTCTCGCCGACCCGGCGGGTTCGATCCTTGCTGATGAAGTGGAGCAGGGAAGCCACGGCGAGGCGGGCTCCTGGCGGGTGGAGGGCATTGGCGAAGACTTTATACCGCCGCTCGCGCGTCTTGACGGCGTGCGCCGCGCTTATCGCATTTCCGATGCGCAGGCGTTCGATACCGCCCGCCAGCTATTAAAAACCGAAGGTATCCTGGCGGGCTCCTCTACCGGCACGCTGCTCGCTGCCGCGCTGCGCTACTGCCGCGCCCAGACTACGCCGAAGCGGGTGGTCACTTTCGCCTGCGACAGCGGCAACAAATACCTCTCCAAAATGTTTAACGATGACTGGCTGCGCCAGCAGGGATTGCTTCAGCGACCCTCAACCGGCGACCTGCGCGATTTCATCGCTTTTCGCCATGACGAAGGGGCGACAGTGACCGCCGCGCCCGACGACACGCTGGCGACGGTGCTGGCGCGCATGCGGCTTTACGATATTTCTCAACTGCCGGTGCTGGAAGGCGGCGTCATGGTCGGCATCGTCGATGAGTGGGATTTGCTTAACGCGGTGCGCGGCGACAGCGCGCGCTTTCTTGAACCAGTCTCCCGCGCCATGAACCCGCGCGTCGAAACGCTCGACAAGGGCGCCAGCGAGCGCGAGCTGTTTGAGGTTTTCTCCCGCGGGCTGGTGGCGGTAGTGACCGACGCCGACCGTTTCCTCGGGCTTATTACCCGCACCGACGTGCTGAACGTCTGGCGCAACCGGCTTGAATCATAAGGAGCTTTATCATGGATAATTTCGCCACCCTGAGCGTGCACAGCGGCACTCACGACGACCAGCACGGCGCGGTCATGCCGCCGATTTACGCCACCTCTACGTACGCCCAACCCGCGCCGGGGCAGCATACCGGCTATGAATATTCGCGCAGCGGCAACCCAACCCGCCATGCGCTGGAGCGCGCTATCGCAGAGCTGGAAGGCGGCGCGCAGGGCTACGCTTTCGCCTCCGGTCTTGCGGCCATTTCCACGGTGCTGGAGCTGTTGGATAAAGAGAGCCATATTGTGGCGATTGACGATGTGTACGGCGGCACTTATCGCCTGCTGGAAAATGTGCGCAAGCGCACCGCCGGGCTGACGGTGAGCTGGGTGAAGCCGGATGACCTGGCAGCCCTCGAGGCGGCTATTCGCCCGGAAACGAAAATGGTCTGGGTGGAGACGCCGACCAATCCGCTGCTCAAGCTGGCTGACCTTGCGGCTATCGCGGCCATCGCCCGACGCCATGGCGTTATCAGCGTGGCGGATAACACCTTTGCTTCCCCCGCCCTGCAACGCCCGCTGTCGCTGGGCTTCGACATCGTAGTGCATTCCGCCACCAAATACCTGAACGGGCATTCCGACGTGGTCGCCGGACTGGCGGTGGTGGGGGATAACGCTGAACTGCGTGAAAGGCTCGCTTACCTGCAAAATGCGGTGGGCGGCGTGCTCGACCCGTTCAGCAGCTTCCTGACGCTGCGCGGCATCCGCACGCTGGCGCTGAGGATGGAAAAGCACAGCGCCAACGCGCTGAAAATCGCCCGCTGGCTTGAACAGCAGCCGCAGGTGGAAAAAGTGTTCTTTCCGTGGCTTGAGACGCACCCGCAGCATCCGCTTGCACAGCAGCAAATGCGCGGGCCGGGCGGCATGATTTCGGTGGTGGTGAAAGGCGATGAAGGCCAGGCGGCGAAAATCATCAAAAAGCTGCGCCTTTTTACGCTTGCGGAAAGCTTAGGCGGCGTGGAGAGCCTGGTCAGCCAGCCGTTCTTTATGACGCACGCGTCTATTCCTCTTGAGCAACGGCTCGCCAACAACATTACGCCGCAGCTGATCCGCCTTTCAGTGGGCATTGAAGATGCCGATGATTTAATTGCCGATTTAGTGCAGGCGCTGGGGGAATAAGCAGCTTTGGCAAAATGCGGGTAAGCGCAGCGCCGTCAGGCGTCGGGGTTAAAAAAAGCGGGCTTTGCGGCCCGCTTTTATTCAACCCAGCTTCATCTGCGCCCAGGCGATGCCGCTGGCGTATTCCGGCGGTAGCAACGGCACCAGTGCTTCCAGGGTGGCGCAGAGCCGCGCCGTGTCGCTGTCGTTCAGGTTCAGGTGGCCCACTTTACGGCCCGGGCGCACCTCTTTGTCGTACCAGTGCAGGTGAACCAGCGGCAGCTTCAGCCAGTCGTAGTTAAGGTCGGTGCCGATCAGGTTCACCATCACCGAAGGGCTGTTGACCACCGGCTGCGGCAGCGGTAAATCCACCACGGCGCGCAGGTGCAGCTCAAACTGGCTGATGGAGGCGCCGTTCTGCGTCCAGTGGCCGCTGTTGTGAACACGCGGCGCCAGCTCGTTAATCAGCAGGCCGGCAGGCGTCACGAAGCACTCCATCGCCATCACGCCCACATAGTTCAGCTCCTGCATAATGGCGCAGAGCATCGTTTCCGCCTGCGCCTGCTGCTCTACGCTTGCCTGCGGGAAGGCGACGCTGGTGCGCAGAATGCCTTCCTGATGCAGGTTATGGGTCAGCGGATAAAAGACCGTGTCGCCATTGTGGCCGCGGGCGCCAACCAGCGATACTTCGCCCGTGAAGTTAATGCCTTGTTCAACGATGCATTCGCCGTAGCAGTCGTCTGGCAGTTGCGCGGTTTCATCAGCGCGCAAACGCCACTGGCCGCGCCCGTCATAGCCGCCGACGCGGCGCTTAACTATCGCCAGTTCGCCAAGACGGTCAAACACCGCCGGCCATTCGCTTTTCTGCGACAGCAACTGCCAGGGCGCGGTGGCCAGGTTCAGCTTGTCGAAAAGCTGCTTTTGCGTCAGGCGGTCGGCAATAATCGGGAAGACGTCGCGGTTAACAAACGCCGGATGACGCGCCAGCTCGCGGGTAAGGGCAGTCTCCGGCCAGCGCTCAATTTCCGCGGTGATCACGCTCTGGCTGAAAGGCACCGCCTGCGGTTCAGCGTCCAGCCCCACGGGCCAGACCGAAATGCCCAGCGGCTCGCCCGCCTGGCGCAGCATACGGCCAAGCTGGCCGTTGCCGAGAACGCAAACCTGTTTCATGCCGCACCTCGCGGGTCCGGGTTTTCCAGCACTTCATCCGTCTGCTGCTGACGCCAGGCGCTGAGGCGGTTTAACAGCGCCGCGTCGTGCTGCGCCAGAATTTGCGCCGCCAGCAAGGCGGCATTGGCCGCGCCCGCTTTGCCAATGGCGAGCGTGCCCACCGGAATGCCGCGCGGCATCTGCACGATGGAGTAGAGGCTGTCGACGCCGCTCAGGGCCGCGCTCTGCACCGGCACGCCCAGTACCGGCACCAGGGTTTTCGCCGCAATCATACCAGGCAGATGCGCAGCACCCCCCGCGCCCGCGATAATCACCTGAAAGCCGTTCACCTGAGCCGCTTCGGCGAAGCTGAACAGCTTGTCCGGCGTGCGGTGGGCGGAAACCACTTCTACATGGTGGGGAACGTCGAGGGCATCAAGAATTTCAGCGGCGAACTGCATGGTGGCCCAGTCACTTTTCGAACCCATGACAATGGCGATACGCGCCGGATGGTTGCCTGAAGACATACGTCTAAAAACTCCTGTGGGGTGTGCGGACAAAACAACGAGTCGTCGTTACGAGGAGTGCGAGAATAGCACGGTTTTACGGCAAGGAAAACGGTTGCGCGGCTGTCTCGGCGGCAAAAATGGCATGCAGAAGTTAAAACGGAAAGGCGATAAGTTCGATGTTTTCGGCGGTGACTTTGATCATGGAGCCTTGCGTATGCCAGGCGCCTAAAACGTAGCGAAAGGCGGGCTCGCCGTTAGCCGTCAGCGCGTGAACGGCGGGGCGGTGCGTGTGGCCGTGTATCAGGTGCTGGACGCGGTGGCGCTCAAGGGTGTCGGCTACCGCTTGCGGGTTCACATCCATGATAGCCATATCTTTGACGCTGTTGGCGGATTGACTGCCGGCGCGCATTTTTGCGGCGATACGCTTACGTATAAACAGCGGCAGGGCGAGAAACAGGGTTTGCAGCCAGGGCTGATGCACTTTGGCGCGAAATGCCTGATAGCCCACATCGTCGGTGCAGAGGGTGTCGCCATGCATAATAAGCACGCGTTTGCCGTACAGGTTGAGGACTTTTTCTTCCGGCAGAAGCTGCATGCCGCTTTCCCTGGCGAAGCGCTTGCCCAGCAGGAAATCCCGGTTGCCGTGAATGAAATAACAGGGGACGCCGCTTTCAACCAGTGTGCGAATGGCGGCGGCGATTTGCGCGTGCAGCGGGTTCGGGTCGTCGTCGCCAATCCAGGCTTCAAACAGGTCGCCGAGAATGTAAAGCGCATCGGCCTGCCGCGCTTCGCCTGCCAGAAAACGCAGAAAACCGGCGGTTATCGCCGGTTCTTCTGTGCACAGATGAAGATCTGCGATAAAGAGTGTGGCCACGATTACTCGCTGACGGTCACGCGCTCGATTACCACGTCTTCTTTCGGTACGTCCTGGTGCATGCCGCTGCGGCCGGTCGCCACGCCTTTGATTTTGTCGACCACGTCCATGCCTTCCACCACTTCGGCGAATACGCAGTAGCCCCAACCCTGCAGGCTTTCGCCGCTGAAGTTCAGGAAGTCGTTATCCACTACGTTGATGAAGAACTGCGCGGTAGCGGAGTGCGGCGCCTGAGTACGGGCCATCGCCAGCGTACCACGGGTATTTTTCAGACCGTTGTTCGCTTCGTTTTTGATAGCGTCTTTGGTCGCTTTTTGCTTCATGCCCGGCTCAAAACCGCCGCCCTGGATCATAAAGCCGTTAATCACACGGTGGAAAATGGTGTTGTCGTAAAAACCTTCGCGGCAGTAGTCCAGGAAGTTCTTAACAGTTTCCGGCGCCTTATCGTCAAAAGTTTTGATAACGATATCGCCGTGATTGGTGTGAAAAGTAACCATGCTTGCATCCTGTTCTGTGTAGTAGTGCTGAAGCCTGCTGCGCAGGCGACGTCAGGCTGTTGTTATAGCATAACTTGCAGGTAGCGATCACCTTGCAAAGTGTGCTCCTTCCGGTTTGAATTATGAGGTAACATAGCGCTTTTCGTCTTTACCACACACTGATACGGAATCTCCTGATGTTAAAAATCTTCAACACAATGAGTCGCCAAAAAGAGGAATTCAAACCTATCCATGCCGGAGAAGTCGGCATGTATGTGTGTGGCATTACCGTTTACGATCTCTGTCATATCGGCCATGGCCGTACGTTTGTCGCTTTCGACGTCGTGGCGCGCTACCTGCGTTTCCTTGGCTATAACCTCAAGTACGTGCGTAACATTACCGATATCGACGATAAAATCATCAAACGAGCGAATGAAAATGGCGAAAATTTTGTCGCGCTGGTGGACCGCATGGTCGCCGAGATGCACAAAGATTTCGATGCGCTGAATCTCCTGCGCCCGAACAGCGAGCCGCGCGCCACGCAGCATATTCCTGAAATTATCGAGCTTGTGGAGCAGTTGATCGCCCGCGAACACGCCTATGTGGCGGAGAATGGCGACGTCATGTTCTCCGTGCCGACCGACCCGAACTACGGCGCGCTTTCTCGTCAGGATCTGGAGCAGTTGCAGGCGGGCGCGCGCGTTGAGGTGGCGGACGTGAAGCGCAACCCGATGGACTTCGTGCTGTGGAAGATGTCCAAGCCGGGCGAGCCGAGCTGGCCGTCGCCGTGGGGCGAAGGGCGTCCGGGCTGGCATATTGAGTGCTCCGCCATGAACTGCAAGCAGCTCGGCAGCCATTTCGATATTCACGGCGGCGGTTCAGACCTGATGTTCCCGCACCATGAAAACGAAATCGCGCAGTCGACCTGCGCCCATGACGGCGAGTATGTGAACTACTGGATGCACTCCGGCATGGTGATGGTGGATCGCGAGAAGATGTCGAAATCCCTCGGCAATTTCTTTACCGTGCGCGACGTGCTGAAGTATTACGACGCCGAGACTATCCGCTATTTCCTGATGTCCGGCCACTACCGCAGCCAGCTGAACTACAGCGAAGAGAACTTAAAGCAGGCGCGCGCCTCGCTGGAGCGTCTCTACACCGCCTTGCGCGGCACTGAACGTCTGGACGAACCGGGCGGCGAGTCTTTCTTTGCGGGCGGCGACGCCTTTGAAACACGCTTTCGTGAGGCGATGGATGACGATTTCAATACCCCGGAAGCCTACTCGGTGCTGTTCGACATGGCGCGCGAAGTGAATCGCCTGAAAGCGGAAGACAAAACGGCGGCGAATCATCTTGCGGCGCATTTGCGTAAACTTGCCGCCGTGCTGGGTCTGCTGGAGCAGGACCCGGAGCAGTTCCTGCAAAGCGGCGCGCAGGCGGACGACGCTGAGGTGGCGGAAATAGAAGCGTTGATCCAAAAGCGTCTGGAAGCGCGTAAGTCGAAAGACTGGGCGGCGGCGGACGCGGCGCGTGACCGCTTAAACGAGATGGGCATCGTGCTGGAAGACGGACCGCAGGGCACCACCTGGCGACGTAAATAAGAAAAAGCGGCGAAAGCCGCTTTTTTATGCGCGGCGTAAAAAGGTCATGCTCTGTTTACTGAGCGCTTACTCGGTCCGGCAGGGCTGGCTTGTCCGCTCAACACTTTTTCTTTATACCATTCTGACGGCGTTTGTTTCTTCATTCAGGCGGAGCCGCGCACCACCAACTGACCCGAGAGCGTAATGCGCTGCGCCGCCAGCTCCGGCTCACGAATCTTGCGAACCATCAGCGAGGCTGCCTGGCGTCCGGTTTCATCGCTTGCGGAGGAGACATAGGTGAAAGAGGGCGAGGTGAGGTTTACGTGCATCATGTCTTCAAATCCCGCCAGCGACACCTGCTGGGTCAGGAACACATCTTTGCCAACGGTGCGCCCGACCTGCTGGATCCCGTCGATACAGCCGATAATGGCGTTCGGCGAGTGGCAGAGCAGGGCGGTAATTTTATTGTTTGCTTCCAGCAAATGCCGCGTGGCGAGGCTTGCGGCATGGGTTTCATCGGCGCAGGCTGGGGCAAACTCTTCACGCCACGGCATACCGTACTGCTTCAACGCCGCCTGGTAGCCGAGCAGCCGCTGCTGGCGTATCAGGCAATCTTTACCGCCGCCGATATAAGCGATATTGCGATGGCCGCGCTCAATCAGATAGCGGGTAACGAGACCGCCCGCCTGGCGATTATCTCGCATGACCAGGTCGCGCGCGCTTTGCAGCGGCGACTGTGAAATCGCCACCAGCGGCAGCGGGCAGTTTTCAATCACTTCAGGCAGGGTGTCGCGGGTGGCATTCGCCGCCAGATAGATAACGCCCGCCACGCCCTGTCGCGTAAAAGAGAGCAGGCACTGTTCAAGCCGCTGCGGGTTGTCTGAGGGCTGCGTAAGAAAAACCATAAAGCCTTGCGCTTCCAGCGCCTGCACCACGCTTGCCGTCACGCGAGTCGAAAAAGCATCATTAAAGTCATGCACAATCAGGCCAATCAGATTCGAGGTGCTGGCGCGCAGGTTCGCCGCCGCTACGTTGTGGACGTAACCGAGCTCCTCAATGGCGGCCTGCACGCGGGCGATCGTCGCCTCTGAGATTTTGCCTTTCTGGCGCAGCACTAACGAGACAGTAGAAACCGAAACCTCCGCCCGTTTAGCGACGTCGATAATGCTGACTTTTTTCATCTGATCCCTTCTGCTTTTTTAATCCGTTAGATACCACAAAGCCCCCCGTAGCGATACGGGAGGCTTGCAAAGGCAACGGCGCGTCCTTAACGGCCAAGCATGCCCGACATGGTCTGGGCGATAAATTGCGCCCGGGCGCCGAAGATAACCTGGATGCCGCTGTCGCCAACGAACACCACGCCGCGCGCGCCTACGCTGTTCAGGCCGTCGCGATCCACACACTCCGGCTTCGCCACTTCAAGACGCAGGCGGGTGATGCAGGAGCCAACGCTTGAAATATTCTCAGCGCCGCCCAGCAGACCGATAATATCGTTCGCCAGTTCCGCGTCGGTTTTATCATCCGCGTTTGCCGCCACATCCGCACGGCCCGGCGTTTTCACATCAAAACGGCGGATAACGAAGCGGAAAGTGAAGTAATAAATTATCGCCATCGGGATGCCGACGATGACCGCGTTCAGGTAGTTAGTCTCGTAACCGTTGAACGAAGGCAGGATCCCAAACGAGATATAGTCGATAAGCCCGGCGGAGAAGGATTTCACAATATGCGCGTGCAGCAGGTACATGCACATATAGGAAAGCCCGGCCATGATGGCGTTAAAGACATACAGCACAGGCGCCACAAAGATAAAGGTAAATTCAACCGGCTCTGTGATCCCGGTCAGGAAACAGGTAAGCGCGGCGGAGAAAAGAATGCCGGAGGCGATCTTTTTATTTTTGGTGTTGGCTTCGTGGTACATGGCGAGGCAAGCCGCAGGCAGAGCGAACAGCATCAGCGGGTACTCGCCCTGCAGGAATTTACCGGCGTTCTGGTAACTGTCGCTGCTGAAGCTTTTCACGCCTTCTTCCAGCATTTTGAACCAGATGGTCTGATCGCCATGGATCAACTGGCCCGACTGGGTCGTGTAATCGCCAAAGGAGTACCAGAACGACGGATACCAGATATGGTGAAGGCCAAGCGGAATAAGCGCGCGCTCTACCAGACCAAAAATAAAGGTCGAAGCCGCCTGGTTGTCACCGTTAACCACAACGGAAAGCGCATCGATGCCCGCCTGAATGTGCTGCCAGATGTAGGGCAGCACCAGCCCGAGCAGGAAGGAGAGCAAGGCGGTGGCGATAGCGACAAAGCGCTTGCCGGAAAAGAAGCCCAAAAACTCCGGCAACTGCAGCGTGTGGAAGCGGTTATAACACCACGCGGCGAGAATGCCGCAAATAAGTCCGCCGAACACCCCCATTTGCAGCGTCGGGATGCCAATGACCAGCGCATATTTGCCGCCGTTGGCCGCCATTTCCGGCGTGATGCCGAGCATGGTGCCGATGGTGACGTTAACAATTAACACCGAAACCGCCGCCGAAAGCGCGGCGATGCCGGATTCCGCCGCCAGACCTACGGCTGAACCAATGGCGAACAGCACCGGCAGGTTATCAAAAATAACCCCGCCTGCGTTCATCATCAGCGGCAAGTGAAACTTATCACCGAACGCCAGCAGCAGACCCGCCGCTGGCAACAGCGAAATTGGCAGCATCAACGCGCGGCCAATCATCGAAAGCTTTGAAAGCGATTTAACCAACCCTGACATCAGACTCATGCTGATTTCCCCCGACAGACGATATATACGGGCTTTTTCACCCTGTTTTATCTAAGTAGAACGTTTTACTAGAACGTTCTACTTATGCTGTTACAGTGCACGCAAACTGCGCAACAGAAATTTAACGCCCGGTCAGAAGAAATTCCGATTCTTTGAAGTTGATCAGAAAATGTGGTCTGGAAGAGAGGAAAGGCGATCAAAGAAGGGCAGAGAAGCGGCGGCGCGCTCTCCGGCGCTTCTCTGAAGATCGGGTAAAAACGGATTGGCTGGCGTTTTTAGAGTAATGGAAACGAATAAATAAGAATATATTTATGAAAATATAATTATTAATAATTAATTAAGGTTTTAAAATAGTTAACGTGAATATTGCTGGTGAATTCCTATAATTTCCAGGATTGTTTTTACGCTGATATTTAGTGGATAATCTTGTTTATCTCTTTTTAGTCGGCGAAAGGAATTTCATCGCTACATTGGTTCGCAATATTCAATGGAGTAATATTTTGCATATTATCTATAAATCTAAAAAATGTTTTGTGGCGGAAATAATAAACGTGCTGGTTGTGGCAGGCGTATTACTTATAAGCGGCTGTCAGTCTGGCGAGCTGCAGGAACCTGATCACGTTGTGCAAAAGGTTGCGCCAGCGCCCTCACAGGCCGTCTCGCTGCCCGCGCCGCAAGCGACTCCTTCCGCAGCAGAGGAGCCGAGCGCTGGCGAAGGTTCAGCGACGGTATGTCAGCGTGAACTCGCCGCGCTCGCAAAAATCAGTTCCTCGGCTTATGCCGCTAAAAAAGCAGCCTTCGAAACGCTTTTGCGCAATGCTTCCACTTATAGCGCTGTACGCGGCGATATTAATGCGCAGACGCGAGATACGCTCGATGCGTTATATAAGTATAAAACGCAAAAATTATGTAACGATATAGAGCAAGCTATCCAGCAGGGCTTAATTAGCCGTGGAGAAAGCGTGAGATGAAACGGTTTAAGTTAAAACCCATTTTTTTTTTGTATTACCTCTGACGATTAGCACCTCAGTCGCGCCTTATGCTCAGGCCAGCAATCACGAAAAAACACTGCAATCTCTGGATGCCATTACCGCACAGTCGAGCGGTATACCCGATTTATTGCTGGTCAAACCGATCCCTTTGCCGGAACCGACAGTACGCCCTTCCGGCAAATCCACAAAGAAACCCCGCCCTAAAAAGCCGACGCAGGCTGCTTCTTCAACGGCGACAAGTGATCAACAGGCGATAATAGAGAGCCTGCGCGCGGAGCTCGCCAGCGCGAAAGGCACATGGCAGACGGAGAAAGCCGCTCTGCAACAGGCCGCAGCGGAAAGCGAAAAGCAGGCTGCCGCTTTGCAACAGCAGCTTAGTGCCCTGACTCAGGGGCAGAATAACGATGCGCAGTCTTCGATGCGTCTGCAGCAGGCTTTAGCCGAAAGCCAGCAGCAAAACAAACAATTGCAGCAAGACCTCGCTGAGCTTTCCGGCTCACGCGCTGCTAAAGCGCAAGAGTATGGGCAGCTTCAAAGGAAACTGGCTGAAAGCCAGCAATTCAGCGCCGAGCTGCAAAGACAAATTGTTGAACTGCGCGTTTCGCGTAATGCCCGGGCAGAGGCGCTTGATAAGGCGCGCCGGGATCTGCAGGCAAATGAGAAAGCGTTGCAGGCATTAAAAGCGCAGCTTGCCGCTACCGTTTCCGGGCAGGATGAAAAAGCGGGGCAGATAACCCGTCTCCAGCAGTCCCTGACCGAAAGCCAGAAGAAAAACCAATCGCTGGAAACGCAAATCGCACAGCTGGCTCAGACGCAGACCGATAAAGAGCAGCAGGTTAAGCAGGTACAAAACCAGCTGACGCAAAGCGAAACCCGTGCTCAGATGTTGGAAAAACAGCTGTCGGAACTGGCGGCGGCGAAAAGCGGCAGCGCCCAGGTATTAGCGCAGCTTCAACACAACTTAACCGCCAGCCAGAAAGAGGCACAGGCGCTGAAAGCGCAGATTACCTCTCTCACCAGCGCTCGGGACGCCCGGGCGCAGGAGAGCGACAGGCTGCAACAGGCGCTGACGACAAGCGAACAGAAAGCGCAGGCGCTGGCAAAACAAATCGCCGCGCTCACCGAAACGCAGAAAACAAAATCTGACGAAAGCGGCAGTCTCCAGCAGCAACTGGCCGCCAGCCAGAAAGAGGCGCAGGCGCTGAAAGCGCAGATTACTGCTCTCACTAACGCCCGGGCCCAGGAAAGCGACAGGCTGCAACAGGCGCTGGCGGCAAGCGAGCAGAAAGCGCAGGCGCTGGCAAAACAAATCGCCGCGCTCACCGAAACGCAGAAAACAAAATCTGACGAAAGCGGCAGTCTCCAGCAGCAACTGGCCGCCAGCCAGAAAGAGGCGCAGGCGCTGAAAGCGCAGATTACTGCTCTCACTAACGCCCGGGCCCAGGAAAGCGACAGGCTGCAACAGGCGCTGACGGCAAGCGAGCAGAAAGCGCAGGCGCTGGCAAAACAAATCGCCGCGCTCACCGAAACGCAGAAAACAAAATCTGACGAAAGCGGCAGTCTCCAGCAGCAACTGACCGCCAGCCAGAAAGAGGCACAGGCGCTGAAAGCGCAGATTACCGCCCTTACCAGCGTTCGGGACGCCCAGGCGCAGGAGAGCGACAGGCTGCAACAGGCGCTGACGGCAAGCGAACAGAAAGCGCAGGCGCTGGCAAAACAAATCGCCGCGCTCACCGAAACGCAGAAAATGAAATCTGACGAAAGCGGCAGGCTCCAGCAGCAGCTGACCGCCAGCCAGCAAGAGGAGCGGGCGTTAAAAACGCAGGTCGCCACGCTTAGCAGTGCGCACGAGGATAAAGCGCAGGCGAACAACAAGCTCCAGCTTGCTCTGGCAGAGAGCGAGAAAAAAGCGCAGGCGCTGGAAAAGCAGATTGCCATACTTAGCGGCAACCATAAGGCGAATGCGGAAGAGAGCAGCAAGCTTCAGCAGGCGCTGACCGCCAGCCAGAAAGAGGCGCAGGCGCTGAAAGCGCAGGTTAAAGACCTTGCCTCCTCAAAAGGGACGAACGTGCAGGAGTTAACCAGACTTCAGCAGGCCCTTACTGCCAGCGGTGAGGATATCCTTACGCTTAAACAACAAATTGCAGAGCTAACGGCAGGACAGGGCGCCAAAGCCCAGGCCTTGGCTACCGCACAGCAGTCGCTGGCTGAGAGTCAGAAAGAGACGCAGAAGTTAAAAGGACAAGTTGCTGAACTGACTACTGCGCAAAATGCCAAAGCTGAGGAAAGCAACAAGCTGCAGGCGCGGCTACTCGAAAGCCAGAAGAAGTCGCTGGCGCTGGAAAAAGAGATTGCTGCCCTTACTACCGCGCAAGCGGCAGGCACTCAGGCGACCGAAAAATTACAGCAGCAACTGGCGGAGAGCCAGAAGAGAAGCGGTGAACTGACCAATAAAGTCACGGAGCTGACCGCGGCTCAGGAGGCCAAAACGAAAGCCTATGCCACCCTTGAGCAAAACCTGAAAGTAAGCCAGAAAAAAGCGGATGAGCTGGAAACCCAATGGCAGGATGCCAGCAAGCAGCTTGCAGAGAAAAACAAACAGCTGGCTGCGCTGGAAAAAGCGAAGCCAGCCGCTACGGTTGCCGCCAAACCGCAAAGCAATGATGAAATACGCGATTATGCCCTTGGCGCCTTCTGGGCGCAGGAAATGATAGGCATGATGAAAAGCAAAGAGGGCTACGGCTACCACATCGGCCGTCAGCAGGTGCTGAGCGGCGCGACGGACATGATCAACGGCCAGCTGAAAGTCCCGCAGGATAAGCTGATTAACGTGCTTCAGGAACTGGACAAAACGTCCGGCGCGAAAGAAGCGAAGGTTAAAAAAGCGGCTAACAGCGAAGGCGATCGGTTCATGACCCAATTCAGTAAACAGCCGGGCGTGAAAAAGGCCTCAATGGGTTATTACTATCTGATCGCCGACAAAGGACGCGGCAAAATTAAAAATAGCGACACGGTCGGCGTAGTTATTCGAGAAAGCCTGACAAATGGCAAAGTCATCAATGACATGTCACAAAAGGGCACGGTTCTGGCGCTACCGCTTAATAACTACCCGCCGCTTTTTAAATCCGCCTTGTCCGTGCTTAACAACCACGGCGAAGTGCGCATCGTGGTGCCGCCCGAACTCGCGTATGGCGAAGAGGGTAGGTTGCCAGCTATTCCGCCTAACTCAACGATGGTTTATGACATTAAAATTGTCGACGTAACCGCCGGCGTTGTTCAGCCAACAACCGCGGCGAAATAACCTTAACCCGGCTTCGGCCGGGTCTTTTTCTCCTGCCCTCTACGCCTGCCAAAGACCACGCGACTCTCTTATTTGTGCCGTTGGTCACATTTTTTTAAATTTTTCTTTCTGCAGTAATTCAATGAGTTAACGGCAAATTCCGTTTGCTGCCTTGCGATGCGCTCGCTGGATGCCAGTCTTAATAAAGTTATTAAATGCATCATCGCAGAACAAACAGGAGGTTATATGGCACGTTTTCAGCAGAAAGTAGTGGTCATTACGGGCGCAGGTTCGGGTATCGGCGCAGGCGCGGCGAAGCGCTTTGCCAGCGAAGGCGCAAGCGTCGTGCTGGTGGGGCGCACCCCGGAAAAACTGGAGAAGGTGGCGGCTACGCTTGCGCAGGGTAAACACCTGGTTGTTCCTTGCGACGTCTCGAATGCTGATGAGGTACAAAACCTGGCGCAGCGCGTGGTGGAGGAATATGGCCGCGTGGACGTGCTGGTCAACAATGCTGGCGTAATCGTCCAGGGGCGCATTCATGAAATCAAGCTGGATGACTGGGCGACGCTGATGGGGACCGATCTTAACGGCGTCTTCTACTGCACGCATTACTTCATGCCAGAACTGCTTAAAACCAAAGGCAATGTGGTGAATATCTCGTCGGTTTCCGGGCTTGGCGGCGATTGGGGCATGAGCGTCTATAACGCGGCGAAAGGCGCCGTCACCAACTTTACCCGCGCACTGGCGATGGACTATGGCGCTGACGGCGTGCGCGTTAACGCTATCTGCCCGGGCTTTACTTTTACCGAGCTGACTGAAGAGATGAAGCAGAACGAGCAACTGCTGCAAAAATTTTACGAGCGGATCCCGCTTAAACGTGCAGGCGAGCCGGAAGATATCGCCGATGCTATCGCGTTTATCGCAAGCGATGACGCGCGCTATATCACAGGCGTTAATCTGCCGGTGGATGGCGGCCTTACGGCCTCTAACGGCCAGCCGCCGCAGGCGTAACCAAGTATTGACCTACGGCTCAGAAGACCGTTGCTCGCCCTGTAAAAAACCCGCCATCCGGCGGGTTTTTCTTTAAGCTAAGTCAGGCGACAACCGTGACGCTTTGTCCTTCAAACGTGACCGTCTGTCCGGCAACGATTTTGCAACGCTTGCGGGTTTCCACCGCGCCGTCCACTTTCACCAGGCCTTCGCTGATAACGATTTTCGCCTGCGCGCCGCTTTCGCTCCAGCCTTCCAGCTTCAGCAAATCGCACAGCTCAACGTGCGGGTGTTTCCCAAGAGAAAACGTCGCCATCTTATGCTCCTTCTACGTCGTGGTACTCAACACACGCCTGCAGCGTATTCTGAATGAGCGTAGCGACGGTCATCGGACCCACGCCGCCCGGGACCGGAGTAATGTAGGAAGCGCGTGCGGCGGCATCTTCGAACACCACGTCGCCAACCACTTTGCCGTTTTCAAGACGGTTGATGCCCACGTCGATGACGATAGCGCCCTCTTTAATCCACTCGCCAGGGATAAAGCCGGGTTTGCCCACCGCAACGATCAGCAGGTCCGCATTCTCTACATGGTGGCGCAGGTTTTTGGTAAAGCGATGGGTGACGGTGGTGGTGCAGCCTGCCAACAGCAGTTCCATGCTCATCGGGCGGCCGACAATGTTGGACGCGCCGATGACTACGGCATTCAGCCCGTAAGTATCGATGTTGTAGCGTTCCAGCAGCGTAACGATGCCACGCGGCGTGCAGGGACGCAGGCGCGGCGCGCGCTGGCACAGACGGCCCACGTTGTAAGGATGAAAACCATCCACGTCTTTATCAGGCGCGATGCGCTCCAGCACTTTCACGTTGTCAATGCCCGCCGGCAACGGCAGCTGGACCAGAATGCCGTCAATAGCGGCATCGGCGTTCAGTTCATCAATAAGCGTAAGAAGCTCCGCTTCGGTGGTCGTTTCCGGCAGATCGTAAGAGCGGGAGAGAAAACCGACCTCTTCGCACGCCTTGCGTTTGCTGGCGACATAAATCTGCGAAGCGGGGTTCGCGCCTACCAGCACAACGGCGAGACCTGGCGCACGCTTTCCGGCCGCCAGGCGCGCCTGTACTTTTTCCGCAACCTCGTGTCGTACCTGCTGCGCAATCGTTTTACCGTCAATAATCTTTGCTGCCATCAGAGAGAGGATTCCATCTGTAATGATAAAAGAGAGGGGATGTTGATATTTTGTCAGAAGCGGGCCGCGCTGTCAGTCCCGAAAGCGCCTTTATGCTTAAAAGGCAGGCGGGCAGTCGGAAAGCCATTGACTCACAAGGCGCTCACCGTATAATTCCACGCGTTTCACGGCGCTGAAGAATCTTCTTACCGTGAAAGCATCTTCCCGATGCGCCCTTAGCTCAGCTGGATAGAGCAACGGCCTTCTAAGCCGTGGGTCGCAGGTTCGAGTCCTGCAGGGCGCGCCATCTACGCTTATCCCGTCACTTTTTTTCGGTTTTTCCAGCAGCGCTTCAGCTCTTCAAAATAGGGCAGCAGTTCCAGCAGCAAAATGGCGCTGAAGATGGCGACAATATACCCCATCGGCAGCATCTCCTCTTTCAGCGACAGACTGTAATCCGCTTGCGCCGGGCCTGCGCCAAACAGCGCTAAAAATTGTTCCCAGTGCCTGGCGATAACCAGCAACAGCGCCATCAGCGGCACCATTTCAAGAAAACTGTGCACATGCTGCTCGACAGGCGAAACCTCACGCGCGGTCACGGCGTAGGAAACATCCCACAGCGCTGTCGCTTCGTGCAGAAAAAAGCAGACGATCATAACGCCGATAAGCAGCGCGTTTACCTGCAAAAGCAATGCCGCCAGCAGAGGAACGCCCACCTCGATGAACATCAGAATATGAATCAGGGTTTCTTTCACGCCGGTAGTTGCTTCGATATGGGTTCTGCGGTGGCAAAGCCAGTCGCTGATGCCCGCCAGCAACCAGACGGGAAGCACAAAATAGAGCAGAATGAGCATGGTTGGATCGGTTTGATGCATAAGAGGCGCTCTGTCATAAACGTTTGTCTAAGCATAGCCCTTTATGCAACAAACCACTTACGGGAGCCTGCGAACGCAGGCTCTGCGTTATTTACTGACCTTTTCTTCCCGGTCCGGTTCCGCCAGATATTGCCAGCAAGTGACAAACAGCGCGGCAATCAGCGGCCCAATCACAAAGCCGTTAATGCCGTAAACCGTCAGCCCGCCGAGGGTGGCGACCAGAATTAAATAATCAGGCATCTTAATGTCTTTACCTACCAGAATAGGCCGCAGGATATTGTCGACCAGCCCGACCACGACCACGAACCAGGCGACGAGGATTATCGCTTTCCAGAGCGCGCCGACGGCGAATAAATAGATGGCGGCGGGTATCCACACCAGCGCGGTGCCAACCGCAGGTACCAGCGAGAAGAAGGCCATCAGCGCGCCCCACAACAGGCTCCCCTGAATGCCCAGAAACCAGAAGGCGACGCCGCCAAGGAAGCCCTGGATCACCGCCACAACCACCGTGCCTTTTACCGTGGCGCGGGCAACGGTGGCGAAGCGGGAAATCAGGCGATACTTCACCCGGTTTTCCAGCGGGATGGCGCGCAGGATCAGCGCCACCAGATGCGCGCCATCTTTAAGTAAGAAAAAGAGCAGATAAAGCATCACGCCGAAACCTATCGCCAGACCGAAGGTGTTCTTGCTGATGGCCAGCGCGCTGCCCGCCAGGAACTGGCTGCCCCGCATTACGGCGGCGGAAAGTTTCCGCTGTATCTCGCCTACATCGTCAAGATCATATTCGGCGAGCAGATGTTGGCCCCAGGCGGGGAGATGGCGGATAACATCGGCGAAGACAACAGACATTGAGGTGTTGTCTTCCTGCAGATTGCGGTAAACCACGTTAAATTCAGTCGCCAGCGAAGAGAAAATAATAGCCAGCGGGGTAAAAACGATAAGGCAGATAAGCAGCAGCGTCAGCAGCGAAGCCAGATTGTTCCGCCCGCCTGTCGCCCGGCGGATCCACTCTTTGGTTTTATAGAAGATAACGGCCAGGATAGCCGCCCACAGCACTGCCGAAGCGTAGGGCCGCAAAATCGTCATGAAGGCCAGCGTGACGACAGCAAGGATGAGCAGAAAGAAAAACTTAGAAAAGCCTCTTGGCAACATGGATATTCCTTTTTAGTCATTTCAAAAAAGCGTCAGCGACGAAAGCGCGTCGTCCCTGAGCCTCAGGCTATCGTCCTGTTTATTATGGCAGAAGAGGGGAAGTCTGCTTTTGGCGCGGGCGTGTTTCAGCCTGTTGACGCTTTCCAGGGCGGATAACGCTTCGCGTGAACGGTAATAGAATAATCTTAAAGGGATTTGGAAGTATTACAGAATATTAATAACGCCTTTTATTGCGATTAAGCTGTCTATACTGACTATTACCTAATCGACAGGAGGAAATATGGTAAATAAAAACGAAATTCGCGAACACGCCGAAGTTATCGCCAGCTGTGGTAGCCATGTCGGTATTGTCGACCATCTCGAAGGCGAAGATAAAATCAAGCTGGCCAAAAGCGACCCGAAAGCGGGCGGCGTTCACCATTACATCCCGCTGAGCTGGGTCGATAAAATTGAGAACGACAAAATCCTGCTGAACAAAAACAAGGATGAGGTCACCGCTTCCTGGCAGACCGCCTGACGTTTGCCGAAGGGTTCAGGCGTTGCGCCTGAACCCAAGCTTCGCGCTTGTGTCAGCTATGACGAAGCCGTACTGTCCTTCACACGCTTTTTCGAATTATTAAGCTTATCTTTTCACGTTTAACTGGCGTTCCAGCGCGTCGATTTGTTGACGGTTGCGCTCGCTCAGATCGCTTGCCATTTCGTCGCTCATCGTGGCGGCAAGCCGCATCTGCGTCACTTTATCCTGTAATGCTTTAACCAGCGTAATGGGCACGCTACGGCCATTTTTCTCATGCTTCACTAGCTGCACGCTGTCGCGGTTGCCGCACTGCCAGACAAGAAGCGGATGCGTTACCTCGACCGTTAACTCAATCGTATGGTGATAGAACACCGCGCGTGCCGTGGCGCACTGGTAGCAGCCGCCCATAATGCTTACTTCAATGTCCGCCGCCAGTAACCGCCGGATGGCTTCCTTACTCAGTTCCATCTTATTTCTCCTGTCAGGTTAATCCTGCCTAACCAGTTTAAGATAAATCTCATTCCTTTGCGGGTGCTTACAGTGACAAGCGCAACATTCCCGTGCTTATTTAGCAAACGGCGCGCTGGTTTTAGAAATGAAGCTTTAAATAGAGTAAACGGCGGGAATGCGACAGGTTGTGTCACAAGTCAGAAAAAGAGAGGAAGCCGCGCCCGCGGGCGCGATTAATTTACGCCAAGGGCGCGCCACATGGCGTCGAAACCTACGGCGATCAACTCCTTAGCACGTGCCGGTTCACGGGACGCGAAATCGATAGTGGTCTGCGCAAGCGTAAAGAAAAGGGCGTCGCCAAAAGCGCGCCAGGGGGTAGAGAGAAACACAGGGGCGATGGACTGCTCGCACAGGTTGCGCAGCTCCGGATACATCTCGTTGACCGTCTGGCGAGTTGCTTCCGTTATCTTTTCGCTCACCGCGAGCTGGCGCATCGCCTGGTTAGCGAGCGGGTTGCGCAGGCCCCATTCAATATAACTTTCCCAGATATAGCGAGTGATGGCCTTCGGCTCGACGCTGCGGTCAAGGTTGGCGGTCAGCGGCTGGCAAAAGCCGTGTTTAAGATGCAGATAGAGCGCGTTGTAAAGATCGTCTTTCGTCGGGAAGTAGCGGAAAAGCGTGCCTTCCGCCACGCCAGCTTTACGCGCCACGAGCGCGGTGGAGGCGCCAATGCCCGCTTCGGCAATCGCTTCGGCGGCCGCTTCCAGTAACGCCAGCTTTTTATCTTCACTACGGGGACGAGCCACTGCTTCTACCTCTTTTTTTCGAAAACGCGAATTGAACCAGACTCTCCGGCCCGTCGCAAGGCGATAAGTCACATTGTAAAAACGTCTTGACGGGTCAGCTTTGCTTTCTATAATGAGTGTTTACTCACTCATTATCAAGGCGCGATGCGCTGCTGTGGATAAATGACCCTGTTTTAAAAGGGATTATATCGGCTTACGCCGGGCTATGACGCTTTCGGGAGAAGCAGGGCCACCATGAGAAAACCGCTACGTTTCTGGGTCACTGGAGTCATCATTATGTTAGCTGCAGCAACAGGCGCCCTGGCGCTTTATCTCGCGCCCGGTTTTGGCGCCGCGCCGCAAGGCGAGCGCAAAGCGTTGATTGAACGCTCGCCGCACTATCGCGACGGTCAGTTTCAGAATCAGGAACCTACGCGCGTGTTTACCGGCGAAGGCAACCAGTGGGCCGCGTGGGGCGAGTTTCTCTTTAAGCGCATCGATAACCTCAAGCCCGCGCGTCCGCTTCCGCTGGTGCACACTGACATTGCCTCGCTCGACAAAAACGAAGCGGTGGCGCTGTGGCTCGGCCACTCCTCCTGGTATATACAACTCGCGGGAAAACGTATTCTCATCGACCCGGTTTTCAGCGGCTACGCTTCGCCGTTTGCGCTCTTCAACCGCGCTTTCACCGGCGACTATCCGTGGTCGGCTAACGACATGCCGGAAATCGATCTGCTGGTGATATCGCACGATCACTACGATCACCTGGATTACGCCACCATCCGGGCGCTGCGCCCGAAAATCCGTCAGGTGGTAACGCCGCTCGGCGTGGGCTCGCATCTTGAAGCCTGGGGCGTCTCTCCTTCGCGCATCAAAGAACTGGACTGGCAACAGTCGGTCAGCATTGCTGATGACCTCACGCTCTACGCGCTGCCTGCGCGTCATTTCTCCGGTCGCGGGCTGAAAGGCAACCAGACGCTGTGGGCAAGTTTTTTGTTTGAGACGCCGCAGCAAAAGCTCTACTACAGCGGCGACAGCGGCTACGGCCCGCACTTCAAAGCCATCGGCGAACGGTTTGGCGGCGTGGATCTGGCTATCATGGAAAACGGTCAGTATGACCGCGACTGGAAGCAGATCCATATGATGCCGGAAGAGACGGCGCAGGCCGCGCAGGATCTCGGCGCTAAGCGCGTACTGCCGGGCCATAACGGACGTTTCGCCATGGCGAAGCACGCCTGGAACGACCCGTTAAAACGGCTGGCGGCCGCAAGCCAGGATAAGCCCTGGCAGCTGCTGACGCCGCGCCCCGGCGAGCCGGTTCGCCTGACGGACACGCAGCAGCATTTTCACGCGTGGTGGGAAGACGACGAAACCGTCGAGCCACGTTAACACTCAACCTAAAAACAGAGGGACGCTTGTATGGAACTGCCCGCTCAGGTTATAGAAACCCTCACCGGCTGGATCGACGACAATCTGCATAAGCCGCTGCGCATTGACGATGTCGCACGCCACGCCGGTTATTCTAAATGGCATTTGCAGCGCCTGTTTCACCATCACAAAGGGGAAAGTCTGGGGCGCTATATTCGCGAGAAAAAGCTCAATCTCGCCGCGCGCGATTTGCGTGCCACCGACGAGAGAGTGCTCGATATTTCGCTTAAGTATGGATTTGAATCACAGCAGACGTTTACGCGGCTCTTTACCCGCCATTTTCGGCTGTCGCCGGGCAGCTACCGGCGGCAGGCGAACGGCTGAGTTTGCAAGGCCGGGCGAATTCCCCGACAATGCGCCTTTTCAACTCAGACTGTAATCCCCCATGAAGCATCCGCTTGAATCTCTGATGGTGGCTGGCGGCATTCTGCTGCTGGCCTTTCTCTCTTGTCTGCTGCTGCCTGCGCCCGTGCTGGCGCTGTCGCTCGCGCAGAACATTATCGCCACCTTCCATTTGCAGGATCTTGGTCAGCTTTACACCATTATTTTCTGCGCCTGGTTTCTCTTCCTTGGCGCGCTCGAATATCTGGTTATCCGCTTTGTCTGGCGGCGCTGGTTTTCGATTGAACGGAGCTAAAGACGTTTCTCCGGCGACGGAAACCGCCCGCTGCGCCGGAGAAGCCGCCTGCAATTAAAGCTCCGCCGCCCAGATTTCGCCGTTATGGCGCACCAGCTCTGAAAGCGACATCCCGTCAGACATAAACTCGCGCATGCTGCGCGCGTCGCTGTCGTTATTTCTTACGTACCGGTGAATGCCTTCCAGCGCGCTCTGGCCGTTGAGCGCGGCGGCGTAGCGCTCAATATTGTCCAGCATGCGCAGGATATCCTCGCCGATGGTGCGCTGCTCGCCGGTGCAGACATCCGTTAGCGTGCCCTCCAGCCCGTAGCGGCAGGCGCTGAAGCGGTTGAAGCGGTAGATAAGATAGTCTTCCGCCTTCGGTTTAAACGGGCGCTCTTCCAGCAGCCAGTGCGCGATAGCCTGGATAAAACCGGCAATATTGATGGCGCGCGACAGGGAGAGCGGCGTATCCATCACCCGCACTTCAACCGTGCCGAAACCGGGGCTTGGCCGGATATCCCAGTGCAGATCTTTAATCGATTCCACTACGCCGGTGCCTTCCAGCCGGGCGTACATTTTTTCAAACTGCGTCCAGTTCTCCACAAAAGGCGCCGGGCCGTTATCCGGGAAAGCGGAGAAAATATTGAGCCTCGACGAGGCGAAACCGGTGTCTGACCCCTGCATATAAGGCGACGACGCGGAAAGGGCGACGAAATGCGGCACGAAGCGCGACAGCCCGTGCAGCAAATAAATAGCCTCTTCGCCGGTGCGACAGCCTATGTGGACATGCTGGCCGAACACCGTCGCCTGTTTAATAAGGTAGCCGAACAGCTCCAGCGTGCGGGCATAGCGTTCGCTTGAGCACACCTCCTGACGCTGCCATTTCTGAAACGGGTGCGTGCCGCCGCCGCTGATCACCAGATGATGCTGCTGGGCGCAGATGAGGATCTCGCGCTGCAGCGCGGCGAACTGGGCGCTGGCCTGGTTAATGTCCTTGCACACGCCCGTGGCTATCTCCAGCATGCTTTCCGTGATGTCGTGTTTTACTTCCCCGGCGCTGATTTTCCCTTCCAGCTCGCTGATGAGCGTGGAGGAATCCTGGCTTAAGTTGTAACCCGGCGGGCTGGCTACCTGCAGCTCCAGCTCAATGCCGAGGGTGAAAGGATCGGAGGCGTTAAAAGGTTTCAGAGGCATAGGCGTTTCTCATTTTATAACAGCCAGAACCGCGGCTGCGGGGTAAAGCTTTTCTGCAAGTATAGTCACGTGAAATCATCTGGTTGCGCTGAAGCGGCTCGGATAAAACCGAGTTGTCTGCCCGGCAAGACGCGCGCAGGCGAGGGTAAGGCCTTCAGAAATTGCGCAAAAGCGCGACGGGATGCCAGGCCAGTCTTTCAGCGAAAAGAGTGGATAAACGCTCACGCCGCGCTGGCGGCAACCCGTTTAGCTTGCGCGTGTGTTCGACAATCGCTTTTCTCCCAATGCGTTACCTGATACAACAATTCATTAACAACCACACCCGCAAGGACTCCCCGTGACAGAGCTAAACCATTACCACCAGGTCGTCGGCGCGCCAGTACCGGAATGGCAGGGCGCGCGTCCGCTTTCGCGCGCGGCGCTGGTCGGTCGTTATTGCCGTCTTGAGCCGCTGGATGCGCAGAGCCATTCACAGCAGCTCTTCGAGGCGTACCAGCTTGCGCCCGACGAGCGGGACTGGACATGGCTCGCCTCTTCGCGCCCCGATACGCCGCAGGCGGCCTGGCACTGGGTGCAAGGGAAAGCGGCGGACCCGACGCTGGTGCCTTACGCCGTGGTAGAACAAAAGCGCGGTGAAGCGGTAGGGCTGGTGTGCTTTATGCGCATTGATACCAGCAACGGCACGGTGGAAATAGGCCACGTCACCTGGTCGCCGCGCATGAAAAACAGCGTACTTGGCACCGAAGCCGTCTGGTTGCTGTTAAGCGCGGCGTTTGAGCAGGGTTATCGCCGGGTGGAATGGAAATGCGATTCGCTGAACACCGCATCGCATAATGCCGCGCTGCGGCTCGGCTTTACCTTTGAAGGGCGCCTGCGGCAGATGATGGTGCGCAAAGGCCGCAATCGCGACAGCGAGTGGTTTTCCATTATCGACGGCGAATGGCCGCAGCGAAACGCCGCGCTGAGCGGCTGGCTGGCGCCGGAAAACTTCGATGCGCAGGGACGGCAAAAAGAGCCGCTCTCGGCGTTTCACGCGCGCTGAGTGGGGGCGGAATGCTGCTGCGTTCGGTTCATGACGCGTTTCGCTGTCTTAACCTGCTGGCGAGCCTCGGCGCGCCTGCCGGCATTCGTGAAATAGGCCGTCAGCTGACGCTCGACTCCGCCAAAGTCACGCGGCTGATGCAAACCCTGCTGGCGCTGGAGATGGTGCAGCGCAACGAAAAGCGGAAATATTCGCTCGGCCCAGGCATACACCGCTTCTCCGCCCAGGTTATCCATAACTCCGCCTTTTACAAAGCGGTGCTGGAGACGCTGGAAGAGGTTGGCAGCCAGCCCGTTTCTATTGTTGTTGGCATACTGAGCGGCAAAGAGGTGGTCTATCTCATCCACACGCGACAGGGAAAAAGCGTGGCCAGGGCTATCGGCAACTACGATTCTTACCCGGTTGTCGACTCGGTTATCGGCATTAAGCTGCTGGCGGCGCGCAGCGATGAAGAAATTATCGACCTTATCGGCATACACGATTTTCAGCTTATCAGGGCGGATATCGACGCGGCGCGGCGTCATCAGGTACTGGTGAAAGCCTGGCCGGACGGCGAGTATCGCATGGCCTGCATCATTCCCGGCATGCAGGCGGCGATTGCGCTTTCCAACCTGAGCGGAGAAAAGCTTGAGCTGGAGGCGCTTAAAGCATTTCTGGTTTCGGCGGCGCAAAAAATCAGCGGCGGCTAGCGGACAAGCGAAGCGGCTCGTTGACGGGTCACGCTGGCCGCCTGGCCCGGGCGATAGAGCGCGGAGCCGATGCCTACGCTGTCGTAATGCTGTAAAAAGGCGGCCATATTATTCTCATCAATCCCCCCGACCGCGCAAAACGGCACCGCCTGCGACAGCGGCCCTTTAATCAGTTGGGGCCAACTGGCGGGCAGCGTCACCGCCGGAAAAATTTTCAGCGCGTCCACCCCCAGCGCGCAGGCGGCGAAAATCTCGGTGCTGGTATAGACGCCCGCGCAGATTTTCAGCCCCTGCGCTCTGCATGTCTCCACCACGTTTTCATCCAGATTCGGCGTCAGCGCGTAATCGGCGCCCGCCTGCGCGCATGCCGCCGCCTGCGTAGGGGTGATAATGGTGCCGCCGCCAAGATTCACCCGCCGGGCGAAATGGCGCTTAATCAGCCGGATGCTTTGCGTCCAGTCGGGCGAATTGGCCGGGATCTCCACATCGACAATATTATGGTCCACCAGCGCGTCGACCTGCGCCACGCAGTCATCCGGCGTTACGCCGCGTAAGATAGCGATAATGCGTCCGTTAAACAGCATCGTTAAATACCTTATTCAGTCCGGCCAGCAGCGCCGCTTCGGCTTCAAGCGTCAGGCAGGGCAGGTCGAGCAGTTTGCACGCCTGCTGATAGTGGCGCAGCAGCGGCGCAGCGCCAATAAAACAGACCGCTTCCCCGCGGGGATGGCCGTTCAGGATTTCATGACCGATGAGCAGGCCGGAAAGCCAGCTGCTCGCGCAGGCGGCGTCAATCTCGCCTAAGATATAGCGGCCCCGGCAGCGGAACAGCTCGCTAACCAGTTCGGCGCTGCCCCGCGCAATGGCGATGGCCGTTTCCACGCCGTCCTGAAAACGGCCGACATCCGGGCGCTGTTCGGGCAGCCCGCGTCCCACCACGGAATGATTCAACACCAGGTCATAAAGCTCGCCGGTCATTAGCGTGCGCAGGCTGACCACCTTTTGCAGGGCGCGATCGACGGTTATCCATTTGCTGTGGGTGCCGACGGCGGCGAAAACGCGGGCGTCGCATAGCGTCAGCGCCCCCGCCAGCTGCATCTCTTCGCCGCGGCAGATCTCATGCTCCGCCCGGCTGCAAATGCCGGGCCTGACGGTCAACGGATTGGGCAACACCCCTTCCAGCACAACGCCGCGCGCGGTCAACGCCTCGAAACTCAGCGGCAGCGACTGATAACCCGCGTCGATAATACCGATATTGCTGCCTATCATGCCGCACAGGATAACCGGCGTGCGGGCGTCATATTCGTCGCCAAGGCGCGCCAGCTCTTCACGCAGAATCTCTCCCAGCGCTTCGCGCGGCGCGCGGGCCACCCCTTTTGGCGACGCCACGCTGCGCACCACTTCTCCGCGCCTTACGCGCATGGCGCGAAAATTGCTGCTGCCCCAGTCAACGGCGATATAGTCGCTCATCGCGCGCGCTCCAGAATCGCCAGCGGCAGATGGTTGGTGATGTCGCAAAGCTCCTCGCGCGTGGTCTCATCCAGCGTTTTAGCCGGGTCTCGCACGGTGCGGGCGGCAAAGAGGCCGGAGCGGTAGAGGATCTCTTTATGCACCGCTACGCCGATGCCCGGCTGCACGCCATAGCGCAGAAACGGCAGATAACGATAAAAATGCGCGCGCGCCTCGTCGCGGTCGCGCGGCCAGGCTTGCAAAATGGCGTTAATCACCTCCGGGAATTCGCAGGCCGGCATGGTGCCGATAATGCCGCGCGCCAGCTCCTCATAGAGAAAACCGGCGTTCAGGCCGCCAAACAGCCCGACGCGCTCGCGCAGCGCCGTTTTAAGCTCGGTTATCTTCAGCGTCGTGGGCGGCTGTTCGACTTTGATATAGCGTATTTGTGGGTGCGTTTCGCACAGGCGGACCAGCGTCGCCACGGGGATATTCACACCGGTCATCAGCGGCGCGTCCTGGATCATGATGTCGATATCGCACTGGCGGCAGATGTCGCTGTAGAAACGGTAAATCTCTTCCGGCCCCGGTTTCACCACGGCTGGCGGGTTTACCATCGCCACGTTCGCGCCCCACGCCTGGATGCGCTGAATATCTTCAACCGCCGCCTGTGACGATCCGCCGCCAGCCGCCGCGACCAGCGGCAGAGAGCCGGTCAGCGCTTTTACCGTGCGGAAAATCGCCGCTTTTTCTTTCCCCGTCAGCGCATAGCCTTCCGACGCGTTGCCAAACAGCGCCAGCCCGTCTATGCCCTGCTTAAGCAGAAAGCCCACCAGCCTTTCAATAGAGGCCAGGTCCACCGCGCCCTGTTCGTCGAACGCGGTGGCGAGAATAGGAACATTACCTTTTAACATACGTCACTCCAGACAGATTCGCGTACGCGTTGTTCATCAATTTCAATACCCAGCCCGGCGCCTTGCGCCAGCGCATAGTGGCCCGCTTCGCAGCGCAGCGGCTGGCGCAACAGGCTGTTAGCCACCTCCAGCACAGGCGGCTGATATTCCAGCATAAAGAGATGCGGCAGGGCGGCGGCCACGTGGATGGACGCGGCAATACAGGGGCCAAGCCCAACGCTTAAGTGCGGCGCCACCTGCAGATGCCAGGTCTGCGCAAGGGTCGCGATGCGCATCAGCTCGGTAATGCCGGTACGGCCCACATCGGGCTGAAGAATGTCGACGGCGCGCTGCTCAATAAAAGGACGGAACTGGTAACAGGTGCGCTCGGTTTCGCCAAGGGCGATGGGCACGGCGCTTTTACGGCGCAGTACGGCGTGCCCGGCCACGTCCTCCGGCAGCAAAGGCGCTTCAAGGAAGCTGACGTTAAGCGCATCCAGCCCCGCCGAAAGCTGCGCTGCTTCACTGACGCTGTAGTTCCAGTGAGCGTCCACGAAAAGCGTTGCCTGCGGGCCGAGCGCGTCGCGGATAGCCCGCACGTTTTCCAGGTCTTCGCTCACGCCGTAGCCCAGCGCCAGCTTGATGGCGTTAAAGCCTTTCGCCTGCCACTCGCGGGCCAGCGCGCAGCGCTCTTCAAGCGTTGGGCGCGGCAGGCCCGAAACATAACAGGGCACCTTTTCGCGAAACTTGCCGCCCAGCAGCTGGTGGACGGGCAGATCCAACAGGCGGCCTTTAAGGTCCCACAGCGCGATATCCACGGCCGCCAGCGCATCGATGTGATACCCGGCGACATGCCCGCGATCGCGCATCGAGTCGTACATTCTGGCGTTCAGCACCGCGCTGTCGAACGGACTGGCGCCAAGCAGCAGCGGCTTAAACAGATGCGTTATCAACTGGGCGATAACCTGCGGCACCACCGGAGCGAGCGCCTCTCCCCAGCCGACCTGCCCGTCATCGCTGGTGATTTTCACCAGACACGTCTCCATCTTGCGGGAATAGACGCAGCGGTATTCCGGGCGGTAGTAATAGTCTGCGGCTTCGTCATCCGGCCTGCCGCCAAGGTAAATCTCCTGCGGCCTGATTTTTAGCGGGAAGCACTGCACGTCAACAATCTTCATTACGCACTCCAGTTGTGGGAATTAATCCAGCGTCTTGCCTGCCGTCTCTTTCGCGAGCAGAACGGCGATAAAAGAGATAAGCGCCGTCGCCATCACATAAAACGCGGGGGAAAGCGGGTTGCCGGTGAAGGTAATCAGGCTTGCCGAAGCGAGCGGCGTGACGCCGCCGAACAGCGCCACCGTCATGTTGTAAGCGATAGCGATGCTGCCATAGCGGATGGCGGTGGGAAAAAGCTCGACCATCGCCGCGCCGCAGCCGCCGTTAAACAGCGCGACGAAAATGCCCAACATGCTCATCGCGCCTACGGATGCGAGTACGGAGCCTTGCGCCATCAGCAGCATCGCAGGCCAGGTCAGCAAAATAAAACCGCCGCAGCCCATCAGCATCAGCGGGCGGCGGCCCAGCCTGTCGGAGAGATAACCGGTAACGGGCATCGCTATCGCCACGCTCAGAAGGCCAAGCGTCGTAATGAGATAGGCGTCGGTGCGGCTGTAATTGAGGTAGGTGGAGAGATAGCCGGGCATAAACGATTGCAACACCCAGCTGCTTACCGCTTTTACCACCACAAAGCCGACGCAAAACAGCAGCGCCCGGGTAGACGTTTTCAGCGTGGTGCGCAGCGGCGAATGCTCAAGTTTGCCGCTCTTTTTCAGCTCATGAAACGCGGCGGAATCCTCCATATTGCGGCGCATATAGAATCCGCCCAGCCCCAGCGGCGCGGCCAGCAGGAAGGGGATGCGCCAGCCCCAGTCGTTCATGGCGGGCTCGCCAAGCCAGTGGGTCAGCGCCAGCACCAGCCCGGAGCCGCAGACAAAGGCCATAAAGCTGAAATTCTCGCTCCAGCAGGTCAGCGTGGCGCGACGGTGCGGCTTAGCGCTTTCGGCAAGGTAAGTAATCACCCCCGAACTCTCGCCGCCCGCCGCGAACCCCTGCACCAGCCGGGTCAGCACCAGTAAGACCGGGGCGATTATCCCCGCCTGCTGGTAAGTGGGCAGAATACCCATCACAAAGGTGGAGACCGACGTAATCGTTATGACCGTCACCAGCACTTTGCGCCGCCCCAGCCTGTCGCCCATCGAGCCGAAAAAAAGGCCGCCCAGCGGGCGCATTAAAAAGCCGGAGCCAAATACGGCGAACGATTTCAGCAGGGCGACCGTCGGGTCGCTGCTGGCGAAAAAGTTGCTGGCGATGATGGCCGCCAGCGTGCCGTAGAGGCCGAAATCAAACCATTCAATAAAATGGCCGACGCCGGCCGAGGTCATGATTTTAAAGGTGCTTTGCCGTCCTTCCTGCGGGCTGGCCGCCGGGTAGCCTGCAACGTAACGGGTGTCGGTCGTGTTCATGTTTTCTCCTGAGCAACGCATCGCGCGCTGGGGGGTTAGCGGGTGAAGTCCCGTACCGCCGGGTTGTTATGCAGTGTTAAGGAGCCGGGGCCGCGACGCTATCGCAGGAGAAGGTTGCGTGAAGAGGGTCATAAAACAGGTCGCTGATTTGCTTCACATAGTGAAGCAATGCCTGCAGATGAAATAAAACTAACGTCACTTTCAGGAAGCGCTAAACCCGCTGGCGCCGCGTCGATGATAGTCTGTTTTCTGAGCGCTACAGGCGCTTTCTTCTTTTTCATCAGGCGCGGGCATATCACGCCGCCGACGGGTAAGTAATTCATCGCTATGTTCAAGACTAAAATACGACTCATCACTCTGCTGATGGCGGTTTCCGTCAGCATGCCTCTGTGGGCAAAGCCGCATCACCATGCGAAAAAAGCGGTTTCACATACGCATCATCAGCAGGGAAGCCGTACTTTGAGCGCAAGGACACTTTTTCACTACGACGCTTTCGACGTAAATGGTTCGCTGCTGAACGCCTCTTACGATACGAAAGCGAGCAAACGCTATTTCCATTTGCAGGATGGCACGGGGCTTGCGGAAACCGACGCGCTGCATGAGACGCGGGAGAAAATCCTCGCCCGGCTGAAAGCGCAGCTCGGCAAACCCTACGTCTGGGGCGGGGAGAGTCCGCGTGAAGGTTTTGATTGCAGCGGGCTGGTGTTTTACGCCTATAACGCGCACCTGTCTGCGTCGCTGCCGCGTACGGCCAATGCAATGTATCACGACCGGCGCGGCAACCCGGTGACGGCTTCAGAGTTAAAGCCGGGCGACCTGGTCTTTTTCCATATTCATCACGGCCGCAAAGCGGATCACGTCGGCGTTTATCTGGGGGACGGGCAGTTTATTCAGGCGCCGCGCACCGGCGAGACGATCCGCATCAGCTCCCTCGACAATCCCTTCTGGCAGGATCACTGGCTTGGCGCGCGGCGCGTGATTACCCCGCGCACCGTCGCCTGATCATGACCAGAACAGCGGCACGGCGCTGTGGCGCGAGCGCAAGTCCAGCCATTTACGCAACGCCTGCGGCCAGCGCAGCGACGGCTCGCAGGTAAAGCCTCTTAGCACAGTAAAGAGCTTGATTTCGGTATAGCTCACCGGATGCTGCGCATCGATGGCGTCGCCAAGCAGCGCTTCGGCGCGTTCGAAAAGCGTAAAAATCGGCTCCACCAGCGCGGGCGTTTCAGCCAGCGCCTCGTCAAAGCCGTTAATTTCGCTCTGCTTCGCCGCTTTCCAGGCGTCGCGGGCGCTGGCGGCCTGAAACTCCGGCAGCAGCAGCGTCGGCCAGCGCGGATAGCCGATTTTTTGCAGCGGCAGCATCGCGTCGCTTAGCCAGGCGTCCACCTCCGGACGGTTTTCCGCTTGCAGAATGGGTTCGCCGCAGTGGTTATCGAGCCAGGCGACAATCGCCAGGCTGTCGGCCAGCACCGTGCCTTCGCCGTCATCGAAAATCGGCACCACTTTTTTTCCCACCAGTTGCGTGGGCGTCTGCTCATCGTCCCAGAGCAGATAACGCACGTCGATGGGAATATTTTTGATGCCGGTGATAAAGCGCACGCGGGTGCAGAAGGGGCAGTGGTCGTAAGCGTAAAGTTTCATGGCGACTCCTTCTCAGGCAGCATAGCGGGGCAGGATAAGCGCGCGTTATCCCGTGAATAAGAGAAAGTATAGCGGTGAGAAGGGCCCCGCCGGATGGCGGAGCCAGAAGGGAAGGTTAGTTGTCGAGGTCCAGCACCACGTCGCGCTTGAGGGTAAAGCGCATCACCAGGTAGTAAATCACGCCGATGGCAAGCCAGCTCAGGCCAAGGATTTTCGCCTGGCTGTCCATCTCGTAAATCACAAAGCCGATAATGAAAAAGCCAATCAGCGGGAAGATAAGATGCAGCAGCAGATTGCGCGACTTATTGCGCAGCATATAGTGGTTAATTACCGAGATATGCAGCAGTAAAAAGCCCATCAGCGCGCCGAAGTTCACCAGCCGGCTCAGGTTGTCGATATTGCCATTGAAATAAAGGCCGGAGGCGATGGAAATCGCCGCCACGATCAGCGTGCTGACGTAGGGCGTTTTAAAGCGCGGGTGCACTTTAGCGAGCAGCTTCGGCAGCTGTTTATCGCGCGCCATGGCGAACAGAATGCGCGACACCGCCGCCTGCGCTACCAGCGCGTTGGCGATGCCCCAGGAGAGCGCCGTCGACCAGATGGTCAGCTGTTTCAGCCAGGCGCCGCCCGCCAGGTTTGCCGTGTCGTAAAACGCCGTATCGAGGCTTGAGAAGTTCATGCCCTGCGCGAGGTCAGCCGCAATCCAGGTTTGCAGTATAAACAGCACGCCCACCAGCATCAGCGCGCCGAGCGAGGCTTTCCCCACCGTATCCACACCGCCTTTGGTCTCTTCCGAAAGGGTGGAGATGCCGTCAAAGCCGAGGAAGGAGAGCACGGCGATGGAGACCGCGCCCATGACCAGCGGCAGGTTAAAATGGTCGGCGTTGTAAAGCGGGTTTAAGGTCAGGTGCCCTGCGCCCTGGCCGGAGTAAAGGGCTATCAGACCGAGCACGACAAACACCGCCAGCACGATAATTTCCGCCACCAGAATGTATTTGTTGGCCTTCGCGGTAAACGAAATGCCGAGCAGGTTAATAACGCTGTTCACCGCAATAAAGCCTACAATCCAAACCCAGGCAGGCACGCCCGGCAAAATGGGCGACAGCGCGGCGGCGCTGACGATATAGAGCAGCGAAGGCACCAGAATGTAATCCAGCAGGATAAGCCAGCCGGCGAAAAAGCCCACCGTCGGATGTATGCCGCGCTGGGCGTAAGCGTAGACCGAGCCGGAGACCGGAAACGCCCGCGACATCGACCAGTAGCTCATGGCGGTGAAAAACATCGCCACCATGCCGATGAGATAGGCCAGCGCCACCATGCCCTGCGCGCCGTCCCAGACATAGCCAAACACGCCGAACGGCGCGATAGGCACCATAAAAATCATGCCGTAAATCAGCAGGTCCTTGAGCGTCAGCGCCCGGTGCAGCTCCTGCTTATAGCCAAATTGTTCAACGGACATCGATCAACCCTCAATACGCAAATTCAGCTGTGCGGCAACGGCTTTCGGCAGCGCGTAGCGGCACGTTTTCAGCGGGTCCACCACCTGGCAGATTTGCAGGTCCCCCGCGATGCTCAGCAGCGTGATCGCCTGGTCGAGCGTCATGCCAGCATTATCAGCAACAAAGTGCGCCATATTGCGCGTGGCGAGCGAGGCGGCCTCATCCAGCGTTTTGGCGGAGCCGAGCGTATAAAGGGCGTCGGCGTTTTCCAGCATCGGCGTCGGCAGCGGGCGGTTTTTCACCACGCTCAGGGTTACCGTAACCTCGCCGGGAATTTCCAGGCCGCAGACGGAAACCTCGCCATCGCCCATGGCGGCGTGCAGGTCGCCAAGCGCGAACAGCGCGCCATCGACATTCACCGGCAGATAAAGCGTGGCCCCTTCGGCAATCACTTTGCAGTCCATGTTGCCGCCGTGGCTGTCCGGCGTGCCGCAGGAGATGGGCTCGCCTGCGGGCGCCACGCCAATCACGCCGATCATCGGGTTAAGCGGCACGCGCACGCCGCCCGGCAGCAGCGCTTCGTTGTTTTCAATCGGGACGATAGTGATTTGCGGCTTTTCCAGCTCATCGCCCACCACGCCAAGCTGCGGCGCGGTCACCATCACCGCCTGAGGGTGGGTAAGGGCGATGCGTTGGATATCCACGCGCAGCACGTCGCCAGCTTTGGCGCCTTCGACATAGACCGGGCCGGTCGCCGGATTAATGCGCTGCCAGTCCAGTTCAGTGAACGCCGCATCGGCGCTCGCTATCTGGTCGGAAAAACAGTCACAGGTCTGGAATGTGACTTCACTGCCGCTTGCGACTGTCGCCACCGGGGCATTGTCGCGCGACATCGCATAGACCACCTCTGTACGGGAAATTACCGTCATGCTTGCTCCTGAAAATAGATGTTGTGTTTATTTCTGCTCCCGTCCGGCTTTCTGGTGGGCCGGTTAAACGGGGAAGAGGAACGGGCGGGGGTTTCGTTGCTGGTGCGATAAAACCTGGGGAAGCAGCGCTAAAGGCTGCATCACGCCGTTATTCTTTGTATCGGCAATACGTGACGGAGGCAATTATTAGTCATTGAAATATTTGCAACATAACGATGCGTTTTGTGCAACGTTTTGCCGCGCGACAGGAACAGGCAAGACGGCAGGAGAAACGGGCAAGCCCCGCCGGTTCAGCGTAAACAGGCGGGGCGAAGAAGAGGCTAGCGGCGGTAGTCGTGGTGACGATCGCCATGATGATGACGGTGGCCGTCGTGATGATGATGGTGGTAAACGCAGCCGCTTAAGCTGGCGAGCGATAAAAGCAGGCTCACAATGGCGATTTTTTTCATTTTTTTCTCCTGATAAACGCCAGATAAACAACAATCTGGCGCGCTTACCTTCGCCTGCGCGGGCGGGTTGCGGGCACGGCCGCCGACGCATTGGCCCAGCCAACGCTGCTACCTTCGCCTGCGCGGGCGGGTTGCGGTATCGGGAGAATCTGAAGTTACAGGCGCACCAGCGTTATCAGCGCATTCTGTTCTGGTTGCCAGTGAGCGGTAAAAACCGCGCCGCGGGGAAAAGGCGCCAGCGGCTGCGTGAGGCGTAGCTGAAGCTGATGTCCGGCGAGGGCGACAATCTGCGCGCATTCAAAGCCAAACCGGGTTTTCACCTGCGGGAACAGCGCTTTAAAAAGACTCTCTTTGGCGGAAAACGCCAGCGTGACGGCGACCGGGTAGGGAAGGGAGGTCTGGCGCAGGCGCTCGCGCTCGCCAGCATGAAGCGCGCCTTCGGCGATATCGGGCGCGCTGCGCTCATCCAGCAGCGTTTCCCTGTCGATGCCGATGCCCTGTGTTGCGTTGTCGCGCTTTACCGCCACCGCTATCGCCACGCCTGCGGTATGGGTAATGCTGCCGCAAAACCCCTGCGGCCAGAGCGGTTCCCGGTGCGCGCCAATGCCGGGCGCAGGGTTGTCGCTTCCGGCATGGCGCAGCGCCGCCGCCGCCGCTATCCGCCCGGCCAGGTGTTCGGCCTGTCTGCGCGGCGCGAAGCGCGTTATCTGCTCGTGGTGCGCCAGCCAGAACAGGTCAGCGGGGTGCAGCGTCGCCGGGTCGAAATCAACGCGAAACAGCGTGTGGCCGGCGAACGTAAACGGGCGGAGCTGGGTTTGCATAACGGTAAACTGCGCGAGGGGAGAACGTGGGTTTAGTGTAACAACACTCAACAAAAAGGCGGGAGTCGCCCCCCGCCTTTTATTTTTCACGCCAGGCTATCAGAAATGCGTGTTGACGCTAACAAACCAGGTGCGGCCTGATTCGTTGTACGTTTCCGCGCCTGCGCCGTACATATACGACTTCGTCGTGTCGTTACCGGTGGTCTGCGCGTTGCCTGCGCGCCAGTGGCGCTTGTCGAAGAGGTTATCCACGCCCGCCGTCAGGCTGACATTTTTGGTCGCATCCCAGGTGCCGCTCAGGCCAACGATGCTGTAAGGGCTCACCTCGTTGGTTTCGCTGCCGGTGGCGCGCTCACCTTTGTAGTTATAGATCTTCGGCTGCTGTTTGCCGTACCAGGTGAACGTGGACTGCACGGAGATATCCTGGCGAATCTGCCAGCTCAGCGTCGAGTTCAGCGTATATTCCGGGATAATCGACAGACGGTCGCCGGTGGTTTTGTTCTTGCTTTGCAGCATGTAGGTGAAGTTGTTGGTCCAGTTCACCGTGTCGCTGACCGGCACGTTGAGGCTGCCTTCCAGACCTTCCACCACCGCCTTCGGCACGTTTTCCCACTGGTAAACGTCCGTTGTCGCTTTCGACGCTTTGCCGATTGGCGAGTAGCCCGCTTCAATCTTATCGCGGTAGTCGTTACGGAACCAGGTTACCCCCGCCAGCCAGCCGTCGCGTTTAAACTCCAGCCCCACTTCTTTGTTGATGCTGGTTTCCGCTTTCAGGTCGTCGTTGCCCATCAGGTAGCAGGCGCCGGCGCTGGCGTAGCAGCCCTGGCCGCGGCTGTAGAGAATGTAGTTCGGGTTGGTCTGATACAGGCTCGGCGCTTTGTAGGCGCGGGCGATGCCCATTTTCAGCGTAATATCGTCCGTCAGCCCCTGGGACAGGTTCAGCGACGGGCTCCAGTTATCGCCGACGATAGTGTGATGGTCAAAGCGCAAGCCCGGCGTCAGCATGGTGCTGTCGGTCAGCTCCATATTGTCTTCGGCGAAGAGCGAGAAGATTTCCGCTTTGGAGTAGGGGCTGCGGTTGGTGGCGTCAACGCCGCCAATGGTGCCGCCTTCAGTCAGCGACTGGGTGTTGGACGCCAGGTCCTTCATGCGCTGCTGGTTCCATTCGGTGCCGAGCGTCAGGTTCTGGTTAACGAGCAGATCGAGCGGCAGGTTAACTTCGCTGTGCAGCAGCACGTCGCTAAGGTCGATATTGGAGAAATTCTCGTTGGAGAAAATCCCCTCGGTGCCGCCCGCCAGACCTTCGTTTTTGCGCGAGTTGCGGGTGTGCTCGTACTGCGCATAAGTGGTGGTGGTGATGCCGTTGTCCCAGCCGCCGTTCCAGGTCAGCGAGTAGTTCTGGCGATAAAGCCGGTTGGTCTCTTTACCGTAATTCTTTTTCACCAGCGCGTTGGTGTTGGTGTTCTGGGTATCGCCCGCATACAGGTTACCCTGACGGCTGTATCCCGCCTCCAGCTCCAGCGAGTTAAGCGGCGCGAAGTCCCAGCGCAGCTGGCCGTTAATGTCCTTGTTAATCACGCCCTCGCGCCCGGCAGGCACCGTGTTGGCGTAGCTGCCGGTACGTTCAGACTCATGGCCTTTGTTGATGTCCCAGGCGTCGGCCTGGGTTTTATCCAGGTTGCCGTACAGGCGGAAGCTGAAATCGCCGCCGAGCGGGCCGGTCAGGCTGAAGTTGGTGCGTTTGGTGGAGCCTTCGTCTTTGTGCTCCGGCGCGTCGAGATAGGTGTTCCACGAGCCATGCCATTCGTCGCTGCTGCGTTTGGTGATGATATTCACCACGCCGCCCGCCGCGCCGTTGCCGTAGCGCGCCGCCGCCGGGCCGCGCAGCACTTCGATGCGCTCAATCATTTCCGGCGGCACCCAGGCGGTGTCGCCGCGGGTATCGCGCTCGCCGCGCCAGCCCAGACGCACCGAGTTGCGGCTGGTCACCGGTTTGCCGTCAATCAGGATCAGGGTGTTTTCCGGCCCCATGCCGCGAATATCAATCTGGCGGTTGTTGCCGCGCTGGCCGCTGGTGGAGTTGCCGGTCAGGTTAACGCCCGGCATGGTGCGGATGATTTCAGAAACGTCGCGCGCTGGCGGGTTTTTACGGATTTCATCAGCGGTAATGGTGGAAACGCCAGGCGCCTGCAGGTTTTGCTGGGCGGCGGTGACCACAATGGTGTCATCACCGGTGGCGGGAGCTGCTTCGCTATCAACAGCAGCGGTCTGCGCGGCATTTGCTGACAGCGCAACGCCATAGATTCCCATGTTGATTAACATCGCGAGGGAATAGTGGATCTTCTTATTCATTTTATGTCCTGCTTTTCTGCGCTGCCGACCATGTGTTCCGTACCCAAAGGGCGTGGCGCAGCGTGGATAATGCCCGGTGCGGCCTGCAATGCGTCACTCATCCTGGAGCGATGAGGCCAAAGCATCAGGCGGTTTTCGTCATTTTCTGAATACCTTATGCGCTTCCCACAGCGCGCCCATACGCTATTGCAAATGCAAATAATTATCAATAATATTATCATGAATTTCTTGGCAGGAACGGCTTTTGCCATAATTAACAAGGGGTTAATAAAGTGACGGCGCACGCAACGGGAAGTGAAGCCTGGTGGCAGGCGAAGCAGGCGCAGGGGATCCCTGACATCGTCTGCGGGGCGAATGACGAGTGTAACGTGACCTTCTGGTGGCGAGATCCGGCGGGGAGCGAGGAAAGCTCGCGCGTACAGCGCGTCTGGCTCTATATCACCGGCCTGACCGATCACCATAAGTCTTCCCGCCCGCAAAGCCTGACGCGCGTGCCCGGCACCGACGCCTGGCGCTGGCAAATCACCCTCAACGCCCGCTGGCGCGGCAGCTACTGCCTGATCCCCTCTGAGCGTACGGATGACTTCGCCCCCGAGGTCTTTGCCGGCGAGGCGCCAGACCGCGCGGCGCTGCGCGAAGGCTGGGGCAAACTCTTGCCAGGCGCTATCGCCGACCCCTTCAACCCGACCTGCTGGCGCGGCGGACGCGGCCATCCGGTCTCGGCGCTGCATCTGCCCGGCGCGCCGCCGCAGCCCGGATGGGATAAGCCGCACACGCCTCATCATCCGCCGCGCTGCATTCAATGGCGCAGTCATCGTCTTGCTAACAGCCGCCGCATCTGGGTTTTCACCACCGGTGAAGCGCAGCCTGAGCAGCGCCCGCTGGCGATTTTGCTCGACGGCCAGTTCTGGGCCGAGAGCCAGCCCATCTTTCCCGCGTTGCAGGCGCTGACTAACGACAAAACACTGCCGCCTGCGGTTTACCTGCTTATTGATGTCATCGACAACGTTCATCGCAGCCATGAGTTGCCCTGCAATGCCGATTTCTGGCTGGCGGTGCAGGAAGAGCTGTTGCCGCAGGTGCAGGCCATCGCGCCCTGGCGCGATGAAGCGGCGACCACGGTGGTGGCGGGGCAGAGCTTTGGCGGCCTCGCCGCGCTTTACGCCGGGCTCAACTGGCCGCAGCGCTTTGGCAACGTGCTGAGCCAGTCCGGCTCCTTCTGGTGGCCGAACCGCGGCGGCGCGCAGGATGGCTGGCTGGTGGAGCAACTGGTTGAAGGCCGGCTCGACGCGCGGCCGCTGCGTATTTTTCTTGAGGCGGGCATTCACGAGCCGCTTATTCATAAGGCCAACCAGCGCCTTTATTCCTTACTACACACCCAGCAGCCGCTTTTCTGGCGTCAGGTTGACGGCGGACACGACGCGCTTTGCTGGCGGGGCGGGCTGATGGAAGGGCTGTGCGCGCTCTGGCGTCCGCTTACCGAACCGCAGGCGCGTATTTAAAGACAGGAGTATGTATGGAATTTGCAAATCCCTTCGATGACCCGCAGGGGCGGTTTTACCTGCTCGAAAACAGCGCCCGGCAGTTCAGCCTCTGGCCGGAACATTGCCAGCTGCCGCAAGGCTGGCGCGTGGTGTGCGAACCCCAGTCGCAGGAAGAGTGCCAGCGCTGGCTCGCCGCGCGCTGGCAGACCCTTCAGCCAACCCATTTTGTCCCCGTCGCGAGCGAGTAAATCATGACCGATACAATCCTTTCCCCGGTGACGGAACAGCAACGCGAACTGCCGCTGGCGGCGGCGCAGCCCGGCATCTGGATGGCGGAGCAGCTTTCCGACCAGCGCAACGCCTGGAGCGTGGCGCACTATGTTGAGCTTAATGGCGAGCTTGACGCCGCCCTGCTTGCCCGCGCCATCGTCACGGGCATGGCGGAAGCCGACACGCTGCGGATGCGCTTTGAAGAGCGCGACGGCGTGGTCAGCCAGCGCATCGACCCGCGCTTTATTTTCCGCTCGCCCGAGATTATCGACCTGCGAAACGACGCCGCGCCGGAGCAAACCGCGCTCGCGCGCATGCGCGACGACCTCGACCAGGATCTGCGCGTGGGGAGCGGTAAACCGCTTTATCATCACGTTCTGTTGCGTTTAGCCGACAACCGCTGGTTCTGGTATCAGCGCTATCATCACATAGTGGTAGATGGCTTCAGTTTTACCGCCATTACCCGCCGGATCGCCGATATTTATCGCGCCTGGCGCAAAGGCGAAACGCCGTCGCCGTCGCCCTTCACGCCTTTCGCCGAGGTGGTGGAGGAGTATGCCCGTTACCAGCGATCCGACGCCTTTGCCCGAGACGCCGCTTTCTGGGCGCAGCAACTGAGCGAGCTGCCGCCGCCCGCCACGCTCTCTTCGCACCCGCTTACCGGGCAGAGTTCCACCACGGCGCTTATCCGCCGCACGGTGCGCTTTGACCCGCGCGCATTCAGCCAGCTGATGCGCCAGGCAGGCGCGCTTTCCCCGGCCGATATGGCGCTGGCGCTGGTCACGCTGTGGCTGGGAAGGTTGAGCGGGCGGCGCGATTACAGCGCAGGCTTTATCTTTATGCGCCGTATTGGCTCTGCGGCGCTGACTGCGACCGGCCCGGTGCTGAACGTGCTGCCTTTCGCGGTGCGCATTGCGCCGCAGCAAACGCTGCCCGCTTTTGCCGAAAGCCTGGCGAAGCAGTTAAAGCGGCTGCGCCGTCATCAGCGTTACGACGCGGAGCAGGTGCTGCGCGACGCCGGTCGCGTTACTCAGGAGGCGCCGCTCTATGGCCCGGTGCTGAACCTGAAGATGTTCGACTACCGGCTGGATTTCGACGGCATTGAGGGCATTACCCATCAGCTTGCCTCCGGTCCGGTGAAAGATATCGAGATCGCGCTTTATGTGGATGAGCAGGGCGCGGTCGCCATGGAACTGCTGGCCAACGCCGAACGCTATGACGAAACGACGCTGGAAGGGCATCTGGCGCGCCTGCCGCTTTTGCTCGCGCAGTTTGCCGCCGATGCGCAGCGTCGCTGCATCGACGCGGAGCTGCTGTTGCCTGCGGAGACAGAGCTGCTTCGGCAGATCAACGACACCGCCATGGCGCTGCCGGTTGAGACCTTAAGCAGCCTGCTGGCGCGTCAGGCGAGCGCCACGCCGCAGGCGCCGGCGCTGGCGGATGAACAGTATCAATTCAGCTACCGCAAAATGCGCGAGCAAGTGCTGACGCTCGCGGCTGAACTGATAGCGCAGGGCGTACGTCCCGGCGACGTGGTGGCGGTGGCGCTGCCGCGCTCGGTCTTTCTTTCTCTCGCCTTGCAGGCGATTGTCGAAGCGGGCGCCGCCTGGCTGCCGCTTGATACCGGCTACCCGGACGATCGTCTGCGCATGATGCTGGAAGATGCCGCGCCGCGGTTGCTTATCACCACGCCGCAAGAGCAGCCGCGCTTTAGCGGGTTGCCGGGGCTGAAAAGTTTCTGCTACACCGAACCGCTTGACGTCAACGCGCCGCAGGAGCTTCAGCTTTCGCGCCCGGAGCACACGGCTTATGTGATTTTCACCTCCGGCTCCACCGGCAGGCCGAAAGGGGTGATGGTAGGCCAGACGGCTATCGTCAACCGCCTGCTGTGGATGCAGAACCACTATCCGCTTGGCGCGGATGACGTGGTGCTGCAAAAGACGCCGTGCAGCTTCGACGTTTCGGTATGGGAGTTCTTCTGGCCGCTGCTGGTGGGCGCACGCCTCGTGATGGCGCCGCCGCAGGCGCATCGCGACCCGCAGGCGTTGCAGGCGCTGTTCGCCCGCTGGCGGGTGACGACCACGCACTTCGTGCCCTCTATGCTCGCCGCGTTTGTCGCCTCGCTGACGACGCCAGAAGCCGTGGCTTCCTGTGCGCCGCTGCGCCAGGTTTTCTGCAGCGGAGAGGCGTTGCCTGCCGGGCTTTGTCGCCAGTGGGAGCAACTGACCGCCGCGCCGCTGCATAACCTTTACGGGCCGACGGAAGCGGCGGTGGACGTGAGCTGGTATCCCGCTTTCGGCGACGCGCTGGCGAACGTCACGGGCGCCAGCGTGCCGATCGGCTTTCCGGTCTGGAATACCGGCCTGCGTATTCTGGATGCGGCGATGCGCCCGGTGCCGCCTGGCATTGCCGGCGATCTCTACCTCACTGGCATTCAGCTGGCGCAGGGCTACCTTTCGCGCCCGGACCTTACCGCCAGCCGCTTTATCGCCGACCCGTTCGCCCCAGGCGCGCGGATGTACCGCACCGGCGATGTGGCGCGGTGGCTGGCGAACGGCGCGGTGGAATACCTGGGCCGCAGCGACGACCAGCTAAAGATTCGCGGTCAGCGCATCGAGCTGGGTGAAATCGACAAAATAATGCAGGGACTGCCGGACGTGGCGCAGGCGGTGACCCACGCCTGCGTGCTGAATGAAAACGCGGCGAACGGCGGCGATGCGCGCCAACTGGTGGGCTATCTGGTTTCCGCTTCCGGCCTGCCGCTGGATACGGCTGCGCTGCGCGAACGCTTAAGCGAGCTGTTGCCTGCGCATATGGTGCCGGTGCTGCTGATTCAGCTGCCTTCGTTGCCGCTCAGCGCTAACGGCAAGCTTGACCGCAAAGCGCTGCCGCTGCCGAAGGCGCAGGCCAGCGCGACGGGGCGCAGCCCTGCGCCGGGTCTTGAAACGACAGTGGCGAAAGCGTTTTCTGCGTTGCTTGGTATCGACATCAACGACGCGCAGGCCGATTTCTTCGCCCTCGGCGGCCATTCGCTGCTCGCCATGCGGCTTGCCGCGGAGCTTAAGCGCACGCTGCGCTTGCCGGTAACGGTAGGGCAGGTGATGACCGCGTCGACCGTGGAAAAACTGGCGGCGCTGCTCGCAAGCGGCCAGAGCGAGGCGCAGGCGGAGCAGGCCGGCTTTGAGGCCGTTCTGCCGCTTCGCCAGGGCAGCGGCCCGACGCTTTTCTGTTTCCATCCCGCTTCCGGCTTCGCCTGGCAGTTCAGCGTGCTGCAGCGCTGGCTTAACCCGCGCTGGTCCATCACCGGCATCCAGTCGCCGCGACCACAAGGCCCGATGCAGCAGGCCGCGTCGGTCGCTGATGTCTGCGACGCCCATCTCGCCACGCTGCGCGAACTGCAACCCCGCGGACCTTATTATCTCTTCGGCTATTCCCTTGGCGGCACGCTGGCGCACGGTATTGCCGCGCGCCTGAAGGCGGCGGGTGAAGAGGTGGCTTTCCTTGGGCTGCTCGACACCTGGCCGCCGGAGTCGCAAAACTGGGCGCAGAAGGGGGCGAATGAGCTCGACCCGGCGGTGCTGGCGGAAATAGAGCGCGAGCGTGAAGCGTTTATCGCCGCTCAACAGGGGCAAGGCCCGGCGCGTCTGTTTGAGGCTATCGAAGGCAACTACGCCGACGCGGTGCGCCTGCTGGCGACAGCGGAAAGCGTGCGTTTTGACGGTAAAGCGACGCTGTTTGTGGCGCAGCGCACCGTCACGCCGGGCATGGATCCGCGCCAGGTCTGGGCGCCATGGACGCGCGAAACGGCCATTCACCCGGTAGACTGCGCGCACGTGGATATCATCAGCCCGCAGGCGTTTGAGGCGATAGGACCCGTGTTGAAGGACATGCTGGGGTAAGACGACGCCATTCAGCGGGGCGCAGGCGCTGGGCCTTACTCCCTCTGGATATCAGCATGGACAGTGAAAGGTTACGTTCGCCGGAGCGGAGGTTGAATATGTACCCTCCTTTCACGCGAACGTGTTAAGGGGGCTCGCCGCCGCCCCCTTAACAATCCCGGCTCCCGGCTCGCAAAATCGACCCCTTCGGGGCAAACCTTCCGTTCTGTCATCTGGCTTCGGGTCGACGCGACGGCACATCCCTGTGCCGACACGCCTCTGGCCGTTCCTGACGGCCAGCCCCAGCCATCTGACCGCCCGGAAGGCGATTTTGAGGCCGGATAAACGTCATCGCTGACAGGTTGATTAAAACAGTTGTGGTGGTGTCGCTGTAGGGCAGGACACGTTCTGGTGGTTCAGGGGGGAGCAAGCGCCGTGCCACTCGCGGGTTTTCTCCTTCGCCCCTTTGGGGAGAGGGCCGAGGTGAGGGGCGCAGGCGCTGAGTTTTACTGTTCCGGGATATATTCGGGCAGTGAACTGTTCCGTTCGCCAGAACGTTGTTTTATATGTCATCTCCCCCTCACGCCGGTTCCCTCCGGCTTGCCCCAGGAAGGCGATTTTGAGGCCGGATAAACGTCATCGCTGGCAGGTTGATTAAAACAGTTGAGGTGGTGTCGCTGTAGGGCAGAATGCGTGTTGTTGGTCAGGAGGGCGCGTAAGCGCAGCGCCACTCGCGGGTTTTCTCCCTCGTCCCTCTGGGGAGAGGGTCGGGGTGAGGGGGAAAAGCGCGAATCCCCCTACGGCCCGGTCACGCCAGCCGTGGATAGCCTTGCGCGATATCGTCGCCGGTAAACTGCGCTATCCAGCCTTCGGGGTTATCGAAAATGCGGATGGCGGTAAAGTGCGGCTCGGAACCCATGTCGAACCAGTGCGGCGTGCCGGCGGGCACGGAGATCAGATCGTTTTTCTCGCACAACACCTGATAGATGTGGCCGTCGAGATGCAGACAAAACAGCCCGGCGCCTTCCACGAAAAAGCGCACTTCGTCTTCGCCGTGGGTGTGCTCGTTTAAAAATTTCTCGCGCATCGCCGCTTTTTGCGGGTTGTCGGCGCGCATGCTGATCACATCCCAGCTCTGATACCCTTTCTCCGCCACCAGACGGTCGATGGCGTGCTGATACGCCTTAATCACGGTTTCCGCGTCCGGGTTGGCGCCCAGGTCACGGTCTGCCTGCCAGCGCTCGAAACGCACGCCCTGCGCGTTAAGTTTTTCGCGAATGGCCTCGGCGTCGCGGCTGTGGAACAGCGGCTCGCCGGCTTCCTTATCGGTAAAAATTGTCAGTGCGCTCATAAAGAAGTCTGCTCCGGGTGAATGTCATCAAAACGGGAAACCTGACGATGGCGACTTTCATGGTCAGCCTCGCCGCGAATTAGCTGCACCGTTTGCCAGCCCGCTTCGCGCGCGGCGTCCAGCTCCTGGCGGATATCGGATAAGAACAGCAACTGCGCCGGCGGTAAACCAATCTGCTCCGCTATGTTGCGGTAGGAGTGTGTTTCCCGCTTCGCGCCAACGTGCGTGTCAAAATAACCGCTGAACAGCCCAGTAATATCACCTTCGTCGCTGTAGCCAAATAACAGTTTCTGCGCGGCGACGGAACCGGAGGAATAAACATAGAGATCAATCCCCTGCGATTTCCATTGCCGGAAAGCGGGCAGCACGTCCGGGTAAAGGTGACCGGTAAAATCGCCGTTGACGTAGCCGTCGCGCCAGATGTGTCCCTGCAGCGCTTTCAAGGCGGTGGATTTGCGATCTTCCTCCATAAAGCCGAGCAGCACGGCAATCAGCGCGTCCGGGGTCGCCTGCGGCTGTGAAATTTCCGCCCGTAAATCATCCAGGATTGCGCGCACGGGTTCGCTATCAACGCCCGCCTGAACAAAGCTTGCCAGCCGCTCGCGAGCATACGGAAACAGCACGTTATGCACGAAACGGATGTCGCTGGTTGTGCCTTCTATATCGGTAACAATGGCGCGGATCATCTTCTCTCCAGCAGCCTGCGCTGCATTTCGCATTCAAATAAAAACTCCAACCCTTCCAGATGGCGCTTCGCTTCTTCCACGCTGCGTCCCCAGCAGGTTAGCCCGTGGCCGCGCAGCAAAAAGCCGTAGCGCAGCGGGTTTTCGCGGCTGTAAGCCTCAATGCGCCCGGCCAGCGCGTCGATATCCTGGTCATTATCGAAAAGGGCGATGGGCAGAGTATCGAGATGGGTCGTCTGGCCGCTGAGCGATTTCTGCATTTCATAGCCGCTCAGGCGCAGTTCGCCGCTTTTTTCCACGCGTGAAAGCACCGTCGCGTTAACGGTATGCACGTGCAGCACGGCGGCGGCGTCAGGAAAAAGGCGGTAAATAAGGGTATGCAGACCGGTTTCGGCGGAGGGCTTGCGCCCGGACGGCGCCTTGTTAGTGGCTATCTCCACTTGCAGGAAATCCGCCGCCGTCAGGCTGCCTTTATCTTTGCCCGACTCGCTGAGCCAGCACCAGCGGGCGTCTTCGCGCACCGACATATTGCCGCCGGTGGCCGGAGCCCAGCCTTTGGCGCCTATCCAGTGGCACGCTTCGACAAGCGCGGCCAGTTGCAGGTGTTGTGTCATAGCTTTCCTTGTGGCGTGGTGGCGGCAGGAATAATGTTATGGTTTAGACGTCTAAGCGTCTTGATTGCCAAAGCTTAACATCGTGTTATAGTGGCGGCAACACAGGGTAAACAGAAACAGGCGCAAAAGGTTAACCAATAATGAGCATTAAGCCTTTGATTCCCGAGAGCAAACTGCCTTCTCTCGGCACCACGATTTTCACCCGGATGAGCGCGCTGGCGCAGCAGCATAACGCGATTAATCTTTCCCAGGGGTTCCCCGATTTTGACGGCCCGCGTTACCTGCAGGAGCGGCTCGCTTACCATGTGGCGCAGGGCGCTAACCAGTATGCGCCGATGACTGGCGTGCAACCGCTTCGCGAAGCCATTGCCGATAAGACCGCAGAGCTTTACGGCCACTATCCCGACCCGACAAGCGATATCACCGTAACGGCGGGCGCGACAGAAGCGCTTTATGCCGCCATTACCGCGCTGGTGCGCCCGGGCGATGAGGTTGTCTGCTTCGACCCAAGCTACGACAGCTACGCCCCGGCGGTGCAGCTTGCAGGCGGCGTGCTGAAGCGCCAGGCGCTACAGCCGCCGCATTTTCGCGTCGACTGGGCGCATTTCGCTTCGCTGCTGAGCGAGCGTACGCGGTTGGTTATCCTTAACACGCCGCACAACCCTTCCGCTACCGTCTGGCAAAAAGAGGATTTCGCCGCGCTGTGGCAGGCCATCGCGGAGCGTGAAATTTATGTGTTAAGCGACGAAGTGTATGAGCACATCTGCTTTGCGAAAGAAGGGCACGCCAGCGTGCTGGCGCATCCGCAGCTGCGCGAGCGCGCCATCGCCGTCTCCTCATTCGGCAAAACTTTTCATATGACCGGCTGGAAGGTGGGCTATTGCGTGGCGCCCGCGGCGCTCAGCGCTGAGCTGCGCAAGGTACATCAGTATTTAACGTTCGCGGTGAATACGCCCGCGCAGCTGGCGATTGCCGATATGCTGCGCAGCCAGCCGACGCATTATCGCGAATTGCCGGCGTTCTATCAGGCCCGCCGCGACCGCTTTGTTCAGGCGCTGGCGAACAGCCGTTTTGAGATTTTGCCCTGCGAGGGAACCTATTTCCTGCTGGCGGACTACAGCGCTATCTCTGACATGGACGATGTCAGCTTTTGCCAGTGGCTGACAACAGAGGTAGGGGTAGCGGCTATTCCGCTTTCGGTGTTCTGCGCCGATCCGTTCCCGCATAAGCTCATTCGCCTCTGCTTCGCCAAACAGGAAGCGACGTTGCTCGCTGCGGCGGAAAAACTCGCCGCCATTTAACGCGCTCCCCGGCGCAGGCCGGGGTTACGCGTTTCGCGTGGCGAAATAGCCTTCGATATCGGCGATAAGCTGCGTAACGGCGGGATTCGCCAGCGCAGCGCGGTTCCAGGCCATGTAATATTCCACTTTCGGCAGCGTGAAGGCGATATCCAGGCGCTTAATCGGGAACAGCGACTTGTAACGTTCGTAAGTGGAGCGCGGCAGAATTCCCACCAGTTCGCTTTTGCTTATCATCGCGAGAATCGACATAGCGGAATTGCTGCGAAAGGCTATCCTGCGCTCCGGCAGCGCCTCGTCGGTTTTCACATGGAAATCTTTTTGCCCCTGGCCTGTGCCCTGAAACAGGGTGAATTTCTCCTGCGCCAGCATCACGGCATCGGCTTTTTCCTTCAGGCGCGGATGTTCCATGCCGCATACCAGCACCGTCTCTTCGCTATAACAGGATTTGCAAATAATGGAATGGCTAAGAATAGGCGTCAGTCCAATAATCACATCCGCTTTGCGATAAATAAGCAGGTCTTCCGCCGTCTCATTTTTTAGCGCTGAATCGTAATGAATCAGCTCGTAATCGCTTTGCTGAAAAAACTTTTCCGCAAGCGTCGGGAAAAAATCGATAGCGAGCGACTGGGCGCAATAAATAACAAAACTTTTGCGCAGCGGCGCGCCCTGCATGATGTTGATCGTCTGCTCCAGCTGATTAAGGTTATCCTCAAGATAAATATGCAAATTCGTGCCTACGGTGGTAGGGCTGATGCCTTTGCCGGAGCGGATAAACAGCGGATCGTTAAGCTGATTGCGCAAGCGTTGTAACGACTGGCTGACCGCCGAAGGGGTAAGAAACAGCGCTTCAGCCGCTTTGCTGACGCTGCGATGCAGATAAATACATTCGAAGATGACCAGCAGATTGAGGTCAAACTTTTTTAAATCCTGAAGATTAGCCATTGCCAGCCTCAGCAATTACAAAAAGCGTTTCGCGCTTCGTTAATTTCTTTTAAGAGCATAGCTGAGTTTATAAAAAGTGCGCTGGCAATGAACGCCGCTTTGTTTTTTATCAATAAGACATAGGTTTATTTTCCCATCATGGCGGCAAATTTCTCTTCATCCGGTAGCCCCACTACCTGTTGCAGCACATTATCTTCATTCATGTAATAGATAGCGGGAGTGGCGTTAGCGCCAAGCTCATCCATTAATTTCTGATTCATATTAACCGCCTTCGCCTGCTCCTCGGGTACGCGCGTCGGCAGCGCCGGCGCCGTTTTACCGCCGGACTGCTCAAAGGCCCGCCAGGCTTGCGCCGGGTCTTCGGCGCGCAGAATGGCGGCGGCGTAAGCGGGGCTTTCCGGTTTTATCACGCCGACTAAAAGCGTGCGCAGCTCCACTTTGCCAGACTCTACCCAGGGGCGCGCCTGCTGCCAGAACTGGCGGCAATAAGGGCAGAAAGGGTCGGCGAAAACATAGATTTTGCGCGGCGCGTCGGCCTTGCCGTCGCTTATCCATTTCGCTTTTTCCAGCCGCTGCCACATCTCCCGCCCGGCGGGCACGTAGAGCTCTTGCTCAATGCGTTTTTCGCTCAGGTTGACCCCTTTATCATCATAAAGGTACCCGGAAATAGCGTGCTTGCCGTCCGGCGTTACATAAATGGTCACGCCCATCTCCTGGTATTTGCCCAGGTATCCCGTCATGCCGTTAGGGGCGGGAAAGGTTTTGATAATAGTAACCCCTTGTTTTTCTATTGCTTTCACCGGGGCGGGCAGCTCCAGCGCGCTGGCGCAGAAGGGCAGGGTCGAAAGCAGCAGCAGGCGTTTCATCATAAAGTCCTTAACGTTAAAAAGGGCGCAGGGCATTGATAAGCGATTCCTGTCACAGTCATAGGCAGGAGTTTTCATCGTCCCGATTGCCCTTTGAAAAAGGGAGTGTTTTAATCGCTGGCGCTGCCGGTGCCTTTTGGTAGGCTCGCGTTGCGCTGAATTTCGTTGCGGGGTTTACCGCTAAGAAGGCTGCCCTGCGGGCGGCTTTTTTGTTTTTCGCGTTACGCTTGCGTAAAAGGCAGCACATGGCGGGCGTTGGCCTGGTTTAGTTCACAAATCGGTTAGCGGTGGGTTGTTAGCTATCACTTATTGATTTGATAATGCAAACGCATTGGCACCAATCAATAAACTTCGATAACTTACACACATCGAAAACACGGAGGAAGTATAGATGTCCTTGATTAATACCAAAATCAAACCTTTCAAAAACATGGCGTTCAAAAACGGTGAATTCATCGAAGTCACCGAGAAAGACACTGAAGGCCGCTGGAGCGTATTCTTCTTCTATCCGGCTGACTTTACCTTCGTTTGCCCGACTGAACTGGGCGACGTTGCAGACCACTACGAAGAACTGCAGAAGCTGGGCGTAGACGTTTACTCCGTTTCTACTGACACCCACTTCACCCACAAAGCATGGCACAGCAGCTCCGAAACCATCGCTAAAATCAAATACGCGATGATCGGCGACCCGACTGGCGCCCTGACCCGTAACTTCGAAAACATGCGTGAAGACGAAGGCCTGGCTGACCGTGGCACCTTCATCGTTGACCCGCAGGGTATCATTCAGGCTATTGAAGTTACCGCTGAAGGCATCGGCCGCGACGCGTCTGACCTGCTGCGTAAAATCAAAGCAGCGCAGTACGTTGCCGCTCACCCAGGCGAAGTTTGCCCGGCTAAATGGAAAGAAGGCGAAGCGACTCTGGCTCCTTCCCTCGACCTGGTCGGCAAAATCTAATTTTTCTTCGGCTTTCGCGTCATAGCTGCGTTGGCTTCACGCTCGCGCCCCGGTCACTTACTTTAGTAAGCTCCCGGGGACTTGAGCGCTCGCCGCCTTGCTCTGAAGCGAAAATGCTTTGAAAAATAGATGCTTTATATCGGGTGCAGTTTTGCACCCGATTTTTATCCCGCACACCATGATTCAAGTTGCATTCAGGCAGCCGCAAAAGGCAGCTTGCATGATGATGTTTTAAGCCCAGGAGATTAACAATGCTCGACACAAACATGAAAACCCAGCTCAAAGCCTATCTTGAGCGACTGACAAAGCCTGTTGAGTTGATTGCCACGCTGGATGACAGCGCAAAATCGGCAGAGATCAAGGAACTGTTGGCTGAAATCGCGGAACTGTCAGATAAAGTCTCTTTCAAAGAAGACAACACGCTGGCCGTGCGCAAACCTTCATTCCTGATTACTAACCCAGGTTCTACCCAGGGCCCGCGTTTCGCCGGTTCCCCGCTGGGTCACGAATTTACCTCTCTGGTTCTCGCGCTGCTGTGGACCGGCGGACACCCGTCGAAAGAAGCGAAAGAGATGCTGGAGCAGATAGCCGCGCTGGATGGCGACTTTGAGTTCGAAACCTACTACTCGCTCTCTTGCCATAACTGCCCGGACGTGGTGCAGGCGCTGAACCTGATGTCGGTGCTGAACCCGCGCATCAAGCACACGGCGATTGACGGCGGCGCGTTCCAGAACGAAATCACCGATCGCAATGTGATGGGCGTTCCGGCGGTGTTCCTGAACGGCGTTGAGTTCGGTTCCGGCCGCATGACGCTTGCGGAAATCGTTTCTAAAGTGGATACCGGCGCGGAAAAACGCGCGGCAGAAGCGCTGAACAAACGCGACGCGTTCGACGTGCTGATTGTCGGCTCCGGCCCGGCGGGCGCGGCGGCGGCGGTCTACTCTGCTCGTAAAGGCATCCGTACCGGTTTGATGGGCGAGCGTTTCGGCGGCCAGGTGCTGGATACGGTGGATATCGAAAACTATATCTCCGTGCCGAAAACCGAAGGCCAGAAGCTGGCTGGCGCGCTGAAAGCGCACGTTAACGACTATGAAGTCGACGTTATCGACACCCAGAGCGCCACGAAGCTGATTCCGGCGGCGACTGAAGGCGGCCTGCATCAGATTGAAACCGCTTCTGGCGCGGTGTTGAAAGCGCGCAGCATCATCATTGCCACCGGTGCAAAATGGCGCAACATGGGCGTGCCGGGCGAAGAGCAGTATCGCACCCGCGGCGTGACGTACTGCCCGCACTGCGACGGCCCGCTGTTTAAAGGTAAGCGCGTAGCGGTTATCGGCGGCGGCAACTCTGGCGTGGAAGCGGCGATTGACCTCGCAGGCATCGTTGAACACGTCACCCTGCTGGAATTCGCGCCGGAAATGAAAGCCGACCAGGTGCTGCAGGATAAAGTGCGCAGCCTGAAAAACGTCGACATCATTCTGAACGCCATGACCACCGAAGTGAAAGGCGACGGCACCAAACTGACCGGTCTTGAGTACCAGGATCGCGTGAGCGGCTCTATCCATAACCTGGAGCTGGCGGGCATCTTCGTACAGATTGGTTTGCTGCCGAACACCACCTGGCTGGAAGGCGCCGTTGAGCGCAACCGCATGGGCGAAATCATTATCGACGCCAAATGCGAAACCAGCGTGAAAGGCGTGTTCGCGGCGGGCGACTGCACCACCGTACCGTACAAGCAGATAATCATCGCCACCGGCGAAGGGGCGAAAGCCTCGCTCAGCGCCTTTGATTATCTGATTCGCACTAAGACGGCATAATCAAAAAAAGTAAGACAGCCTGCGCTGATAAAGCCGCCCTCCGGGGCGGCTTTTTTATTTTTAACGCAGAAGGTTTGATTATTCCGTCATGCTTGCGTCGCAGCGCTCTCCGCCAGGAGGGCGCGACTGCCCGCAATGCGGCGAACAAGACGTTTCACGGGCCTTACGCAGGCTCAATTAGACATGCATCTCAGCGCCGCGCTGTTCACCAGGATTATTCTTAAACCGCCAATACCCCAGCGTAGGTAACAGTGCAAGCTCGCGGCTACCCCGTCTACCCTTGAATAATTGCCGGGCTCATCGCCTTGCGACACCATTCACTTATCCGCCAGGAGGTCGACATGAAAGCGCTGACGTACCACGGCCCTCATAATGTCAAAGTTGAAAACGTCCCGGATCCCATTATCGAAGCGCAGGATGATGTGATTTTACGCATCACCGCCACTGCGATTTGCGGCTCCGATTTGCACCTTTATCGCGGCAAGATCCCTCAGGTGAGCCACGGCGATATCTTTGGCCATGAATTTATGGGGGAGGTGGTAGAGACCGGTCGCGACGTGAAAGACCTGCGCAAAGGCGACCGCGTGGTGATCCCTTTTGTTATCGCCTGCGGCGAATGTTTTTTCTGTAAGCTCCACCAATATTCCGCTTGTGAAACGACCAACCCCGGGCGGGGCGCCATCCTTAACAAAAAAGCGATAACGTCGCCCGCCGCGCTCTTCGGCTTCAGCGGCCTGTATGGCGGCGTGCCGGGCGGGCAGGCGGAATATGTGCGCGTGCCGAAAGGCAACGTCGGCCCGCTCAAAGTGCCGCCGGTGCTTTCGGATGACAAAGTGCTGTTTCTCTCCGACATTCTGCCTACGGCCTGGCAGGCGGTAAAAAACGCGCAGGTAGAAAAAGGCTCCAGCGTCGCTATCTTCGGCGCCGGTCCGGTGGGGCTGCTCTGCGCCGCCTGCGCCCGCCTGCTGGGGGCGGAGCAGATCTTTAGTATCGACCACAATAATTACCGCCTGGCATTCGCCAAAGAACGCTACGGCGCTATTCCTATTAACTTTGACGATAACGACGATCCGGCCGCGTTTATCATCGAAAACACAACGGGCAACCGCGGCGTTGACGCCGTCATTGACGCCGTCGGGTTTGAGGCTAAAGGCAGCCTGACCGAAACCGTGCTGAGCAACCTGAAAATTGAAGGCAGCAGCGGTAAAGCGCTGCGCCAGTGCATTGCGGCGGTGCGCCGCGGCGGGATAGTCAGCGTGCCGGGCGTGTATGCGGGCTTTATCCACGGCTTTTTGTTTGGCGACGCCTTCGACAAAGGGCTGACGTTCAAAATGGGCCAGACGCACGTTCAGGCATGGCTGCCGGAGCTACTGCCGTTAGTTGAAAAACGGCTGTTGAAGCCCGAAGAAATCGTCACCCACTATTTACCGCTGGAAGATGCGGTGCACGGCTATAAGGTTTTCGATAAGAAAGAAGAGGAGTGCCGCAAGGTTATTCTTGTTCCGGGCGCCGCCACGCCGGAAGCCGCCCGCGAACGCGCGAGCGCGCTTAGCAATACGCCGCTGGAGCCGCTAAACCCGGTACAGCCGTAACCCGTCGCGCCGCTGCATCGCCAGCGGCGTTTTTTTGCCTGTCAAAAGCAAAAGCGCTGAGGGTTCGCTGAAGGGCGCGCAGCGTCGTAAACGCTCGATAAAAACGGAAAGAGGATGCGGGGCATCCTCTGAACAGGCTTAGCGGTGGTACTCGCCCGCCGCTTCAGGCTGGTAGAGCAGCTCAAGCACCTCAAGATGGGTTTCGCTGCCGTCCGGCAGCGGCCAGCGGATGGCGTCGCCCACGCGCAGCCCCAGCAGCGCCGCGCCCACCGGCGCCATAACGGAGAGCTGTGACGTGCTGTCGGTCACCTGCGCCGGGTAAGCCAGGGTGCGCAGATAGACCTCGCCGCTGGTCAGGTCGCGAAATTTGACCTGGCTGTTCATGCTCACCACATCGGCGGGCAGCGCTTGCGGGCGGCAGATCTGCGCGCGGTCAAGTTCCTCGTTTAACGCCTGAGCGACAGGCAAACCGGCGAAGGCGGGCTTCTCCAGCAGCATATCGAGACGCTCGGCGTCGAGTTCGTTAATGATAATGGCAGGTCGGGACATATTTACTCCATGTCGATACTTACGGCCAGGCCGCTAAAAGGTGTCCAAAGAAAAACCCCCACCGCCAAAACGATGAGGGTCTCCTTGAGGGGATGATACTGAGCCGCGCCCGCCGTTTAAAGTGACTCAGCTCACAGAACGCGCCTTAGAGCAGCACGCTGCCGATAGCGGCCAGCACAAAGGCGATGGAGCCGAGCAGGGTTTCCATTACGGTCCAGGTTTTCAGCGTGGTTTTCTCGTCCATCTCCAGGAAGCGGCCCACCAGCCAGAAGCCGGAGTCATTCACGTGCGACAGCACGGTCGCGCCGCCTGCGATGGCGATAACGATAAAGCAAAGGTCGAACTGGCTTAAGCCAGGTGTGGCCTGCACCATCGGCGCGACCAGCGCGGCGGTAGTGGTCAGCGCGACCGTTGCGGAGCCCTGCGCCACGCGAAGCGCGGTAGAGATAACAAACGCCGCGAGAATAACGGGCATGCCGGTATCGGAGAGTACGCCCGCCAGCGCGTCGCCAATGCCGCTTGCGCGCAGTACGCCGCCGAACATGCCGCCCGCGCCGGTCACCAGAATAATGCCGCAGATGGGGCCGAGCGCGCCGTCGCAAATTTTCTCCAGATGCTGGCGGCTGTGGTTGCGGCTAAAGACCATCAGCGCAAAGAAGACGGTGATAAGCAGCGCCACCGGGGTTTTCCCGAGCATGCGCAGGAAGTTGACCACCGTATTGTCGCCGCTTACCCAGCCGAGCACTTTGGCGGTATTCAGGCCGGTATCAAGGAAAATCAGCGCCAGCGGCAGCAGCAGGATAGTGAGCACCATGCCGAAAGAAGGCGGACGATGGTCTTTATCCACTTCCACGTCGCCCAGGAACGAGGTGGGCAGCTTCACGTTAAACTTTTTACCGGCATAGAGACCGAACAGGTAGCCGCCGATGTACCACGTTGGCAGGGCGACGATAAGCCCCAGAATCACCAGCAGGCCGATGTTGGCGCCGAGCAATTCGCTTGCGGCGACCGGGCCCGGATGCGGCGGCACCAGCGCATGCATAACGGCAAAGGCGCCTGCCGCCGGGAAGGCGTATTTCAGCGTTGAGCCGCCGAACTGCTTCGCCACGCTGAAGATAATCGGCAGCATCACGACCAGGCCTGCGTCGAAGAAGATAGGGAAGCCAAACAGCAGCGAGGCGATGCCGAGGGCGAACGGCGCGCGATGTTCGCCAAATTTATTAATCAGCGTATCGGCGAGCACTTTCGCGCCGCCGGAAACCTCCAGCAGGCGGCCAATCATCGCGCCAAGGCCTACCAGCAGCGCCACGCCCGCAAGCGTGCTGCCAAAGCCGGTCAGAATGGTTGGCACGATTTTATCGAACGGCACTCTGGTGACCAGCGCCACCACGATGCTCACCAGCGTCAGGGCCAGAAAAGCATGCACCTTAAAGCGCATGATGAGCACCAGCAGAAGGGCCACTGCGGCGGCGGCGATACCGAGCAGGGTCCCCGCGCCGTAAACAGCAGTTATTTCCGTCATCTTTATTTTTTCCTCAGAAGTAGAGTAGAGAGGCGGATTGCCGGAGCGTTGCCTTCTCTGATACCGGTAACATGATATCGGTAACATGCAAGGTGATGTAAATAACCCTCGACATGTTTATTAACATTTTGCGACAGACTTCAAACTCCGCCTTTTATCCCTTAACCGGTCCGGAAAGGATAAATTTTAGTCGTAAAACCGCTCTCTGCCTCTCGCCGCGGCGCTGCAAACGTCTCATAGTTCATCTCGCCGTTTTTGCGCACCTTTTTTTGATGAAATGCGCAGAAATGTCGGCCATATCCAGCTTTTAAGCAGCGAATATTCATGATCTTTGCCGCTTAACGCTTTCATTAACTAGCTTTTTTATAGGTGATTTTCTGTACACCTTTCCGATTACGGCGGCGCAACGCCACCTCTGTCTGACTACAGCTCATAAGAGGAAATGATGAAAAAGCTGACGTTAAGTGTCATAACCCTGGCGCTGGCGGGAACCAGCCATTTCGCTTTTGCCGATACCCTGCGCATGGAATGTCCTGTTTCACCCGGCGGTAAACAATATTGCCAGTACATCAAAGAGCGGTTTGAAAAGCAGACCGGCAACCAGCTTGAATTTATCGAATTCCCGGCCGCTTCGGATGAAAAGCTGGCGTTGCTCCAGCAGCTTTTCGCCGCGAAAGATGAAAAAGCGGTCGACGTGTTTGAATCCGACACTATCTGGGTGGGGCTGCTCGATAAGCAAACGCTCGACCTCACCGACGCGATGGGCAATCAGAAAGATCAGTTCTTCGAAGGGCCGTGGCAGAACGACACGGTTAACGGCCGCCTGAAGGCTATCCCTAACTACATCGACACCGGCGTGCTCTTTTACCGCAAAGATTTGCTGGAGAAATATAACGAGCAGCCGCCCAAAACCTGGGAAGAGATGACGCGCATCGCCACCAAAATTCAGGCTGAAGAGCGCAAGGCGGGCCGCAAGAACTTCTGGGGATACATTTTCCAGGGCAAATCTTACGAGGGGCTGACCTGCAACGCGCTGGAGTGGGTGCAGTCTTACGGCGGTGGTTCTTTTGTCGATGAAAAAGGGAACGTGACCATCAATAACGAGAAGGCGGCCCGGGCGTTTGATATGGCGAAAAGCTGGATCGGCACCATCTCGCCGAAAGGGGTGCTGGGCTACAAAGAAGAGGAGTCGCGCACCGTCTTCCAGAATGGCGACGCGCTCTTTATGCGCAACTGGCCTTACGTCTGGCAGCTCTCGCAGGCGCAAGACAGCCCGCTGAAAGGCAAAGTCGGCGTCGCGCCGCTGCCAGCAGGCGAAGGGGGACAGAGCGCCACGGCGCTGGGCGGCTGGCAGTGGTCGGTTAACGCCAACACCAAAAACCCGCAGGCGGCCATTGAGCTGCTGAAAATCCTTACCGATGACGATTCGCAGAAAACGCGCCTGAAAATCATCGGCCATGCGCCTACCCGCGTCGCGCTTTATGAAGATAAAGAAGTGCTGGCCATGGCGCCGCAGCTCACCATGTTCCGCGATATTTTCGCCAAAGCCGCGCCGCGCCCGGCGACGGTAACCAAAGCCCAGTATCCGCGCGTTTCCAACGCCATTTTCAATGTGACCTTCAGCGTGCTGAACGGCAAAGAGGATGGTAAGAAGGCGGCGGCGGACCTGGAGCGGCGGCTTAACCGGGTGAAAGGCGCCGGCTGGCGGTAAGGTTTTGCCGCAATAGCCCCTCGCCATGACCCTCTCTTAGACGGGACGAGGGAACCCGCAGGTAAGCGAGACCCGATTTTCGGGGCTTTCGCACAAAGGGAGAGGGCCGGGGCGAGGGGCCTGCCCGGAGGAAATAACCGTTGTTTCTCTGACTACGGAGCGCTTATGAAATCCGATAGCCTTACGCAACCTGTTACTGCGCCTGCCCGCAAGCTCACCTGGCATCAGCGCCGCCGTCGCGTGGCGTGGGGGCTTATCCTGCCGGCGCTACTGTTGCTGGCGCTGGCGGCGGGCTGGCCGCTCTTTCGCACCATCTGGTTTAGCTTTACCAACGCCATGCTGGATAACCCCGGCGAGTATGAAATGGTCGGCCTCGCCAACTATTACGCGATGCGCGACGACACCGCCATTGGCGTGCTGAGCGACCCGCTCTGGTGGCAGGCGGTAGGCAACACCCTGTGGTTTACCTTTACCTCAGTGGCGCTGGAGCTGCTGCTCGGCATGCTGCTGGCGCTGCTGATGAATGAAAAATTCCGCGGCCAGGGACTGGTGCGCACCGCCATTCTGGTGCCCTGGGCGATCCCTACCATCGTCAGTGCCAAGATGTGGGGCTGGATGTTCCACGATCAGTACGGCGTGGTGAACGACCTGCTTGGCGCCATTGGTCTGCCTTCCCATCTCGCCTGGATTGCCGAACCTTCGCTCTCCATGTGGGCGGTGGTGATAGCCGATGTCTGGAAAACCACGCCGTTTATGGCGCTGATGCTGCTTGCCGCGCTGCAGCTTATTCCGGCGGATCTCTATGAGGCGGCGAAGGTGGATGGCGCGAGCCCGTGGCAGCGCTTTAAGCGCATCACGCTGCCGCTCATTATGCCCGCGCTGGTGGTGGCGCTGATTTTTCGCATCATGGACGCCATGCGCGTCTTCGACCTTATCTACGTGCTGACCTCCAACAGTGAGGCGACGATGTCTATTTCCGGCTATGCCCGCGAACAGATCGTCTCTTATCAGGATATGGGCGTCGGCTCGGCGGCGTCGGTGCTGGTCTTTATGATGGTGGCGGGCATTGCCGCCTGCTTTATCCGCGTTTCACGGCTTAACGAGAAGGAGAAACGCTGATGAAAACCACCCGCTGGCAGCGGAAGGCGGCATTTAAGGCGCTGATTTTCTTCGGCGCGCTACTTGCCTGCTTGTTCTGCGTTTTCCCGTTTTACTACGCCATTCTTACCTCGCTGCGCACCGGCCAGGAACTCTTCCTGCCTTCCTATCTGCCCACTGGCTGGCACTGGGATAACTACGTGGTGGCGCTGGTAGATAACGGCATCGCCCGCAGCCTGCTTAACTCGGTGCTGGTGGCGACGGTGACGGTGGGGCTCTGTTTGCTGGTCTCCATTACCGCCTCGTTCGCGCTGGCCCGGGTGCCGTTTCGCGGGCGCAAGGTGCTGCTGTTCACCATTCTTTGCGTATCGATGTTCCCGCAGGTGGCGGTGCTCACCGGCATGTTCGAACTGGTGCGCTTTCTCGGGCTTTATGACTCGCTCGGCGCGCTGGTGCTCTCTTACACCACCTTTTCGCTGCCCTTTACCGTCTGGGTGCTGACCACCTTTATGAAGTCGATTCCGGTGGAGCTTGAAGAGGCGGCCATCGTCGACGGCGCGAAAACCGGCACTATTATTCGCCGCGTTTTCGCGCCAATACTGGCGCCAGCGCTGGTCACTACCGGCCTGCTGGCGTTTATCGGCGCGTGGAACGAATTCATGTTCGCGCTCACGTTTATTATCTCCGGCGACAAGCGCACCGTGCCGGTCGCCATCAGTCTGTTTAGCGGCGCGTCAAGCTTCGAGCTGCCGTGGGGCAGCATTATGGCGGCATCGGTGGTGGTGACGCTGCCTATCATCATCCTGGTGCTGGTGTTCCAGAAACGCATCGTCAGCGGCCTGACCAGCGGCGCGATTAAGGGGTAGACCATGGCGCAATTACGCTTAGAGAAAATACAAAAACGCTACGGCTCCCATGCGGAGGTGATCAAACCGCTCGATTTGCAGATCAACAGCGGCGAGTTCGTGGTGGTGGTGGGGCCGTCAGGCTGCGGAAAGTCAACGCTGCTGCGCCTGGTGGCGGGGCTTGAAGAGATAACCGACGGCGACATGTTTATCGATAACGCGCGGGTCAACGATGATTCGCCCTCCGAGCGCGGCATCGGCATGGTTTTTCAGTCTTACGCGCTCTACCCGCACATGACGGTTTACCAGAATATGGCCTTCGCGCTGGAGATGGCGAAGCTTTCGCAAAAAGAGATAGACGAGCGGGTGCAGGAGAGCGCGCGCATTCTGCAACTGGAGCATCTGCTGGACCGGCGGCCGAAGGATCTCTCTGGCGGCCAGCGCCAGCGCGTGGCGATAGGGCGGGCGATTGTCCGCGAGCCAAGCCTGTTTCTCTTCGACGAGCCGCTCTCTAACCTCGACGCCTCGCTGCGCGTGCAGATGCGCATGGAGATTGCGGCGCTGCATAAGCGCATTAACGCCACTATTCTCTACGTGACTCACGATCAGGTTGAAGCGATGACGCTTGCCGATCGCATCGTGGTGCTCAACCAGGGGCGAATCGAGCAGGTCGGCACGCCGCTTGAATTGTACGACGCGCCGCAAAACGTCTTTGTCGCCCAGTTTATCGGCTCGCCTAAAATGAATCTTATCCATGGCAAGCTCTTGCGCGGCGGCGAGTTTGACTGCGAGGTGGAGCTTGAGAATCGTCAGCGCATCCGGCTGCCGGTGGACGCGCGCCGGGCGGGCGACGGCGAGGCGGTGCGGCTTGGCATTCGCCCGGAACATCTGGAGATAGTGGATCTCGCCGGGGCCGATGTGGAAGGGGAAGTGTTGTTTGTCGAACATATGGGCAACGAGACGCTGTTGTACGTAAACGGCGGCTACGGCGCAGAACCGCTGGTGATGCGCCATACTGAAAGGCTGGAAGTGCAGCCCGAACAGCACGTAGGGCTAAGGCTTTCACCCGAGCATTGCTATTTATTTGATAGTTCGGGCGTGGCGTTTCCACGGCTGAAGATCCCGCAACAACGGCACTGACTGAAGGGAGCGCGATGAAAGCAATCGACAAGAAATGGTGGCACAACGCGGTGGTCTACCAGATTTACCCGCGCAGTTTTATGGACGCCAATGGCGACGGCGTGGGCGATCTGGCAGGCATCATCAGCAAACTCGACTATCTCCAGCAGCTTGGCATTAACCTTATCTGGCTCTCCCCGGTTTACAAATCGCCGATGGATGACAACGGATATGACATCTCCGATTACGACGATATCGCCGACGAGTTCGGCACCCTGGAGGAGATGGAGCGGCTGATTCAGGAAGCGAAGACGCGCGATATCCATATCCTGATGGATCTCGTGGTGAACCATACCTCGGACGAACACCCCTGGTTTATTGAAGCGAAAAAGGGCACTGATAACCCGTACCGCGATTTTTACATCTGGCGCAAACCGGCGCCGGACGGCGGGCCGCCTAATGACTTCCGATCCTATTTTGGCGGCAGCGGCTGGGCGTATGACGACGCGAGCGGCGAATATTACCTGCATCAGTTTTCGGTGCGTCAGCCCGATCTCAACTGGGACAACCCCCGCGTGCATGAAGAGGTGCATGCCATGATGAACCGCTGGCTCGATCGCGGCATCGGCGGCTTTCGCATGGACGTTATCGATCTTATCGGCAAAGAGGTCGATAAGCAGATCATGGCCAACGGCAAAAACCTGCACCTGTTGATCCGCCAGATGAACCGCGCCACCTTCGGCCCGCGCGATTCCATTACCGTCGGGGAAACCTGGAGCGCCACGCCGGAAGATGCGCTGCTCTACAGCGACCCGGCGCGGGAAGAGCTTTCCATGGTCTTTCAGTTCGACCATATCAAGCAAACCTGGGATGAAGTGCACGGCAAATGGCGCAGCCGGCCGTTTGAGCTTTCGCGTTTCAAGCAGAGCATCGACACCTGGCAGACGGCGCTCGCCGACCGCGGCTGGAACTCGCTTTTCTGGAGCAACCACGATCTGCCGCGCGCGGTGTCGAAATTCGGCGACGATGGCGAATACCGCGAGGTGTCCGCCAAAATGCTCGCCACCGCGCTGCACTGCCTGAAAGGGACGCCCTATATCTATCAGGGCGAAGAGATAGGCATGACTAACGTGCGCTTTTCGACCCTTGAAGAGTACCGCGATATCGAAAGCCTGAACCTTTACCGCGAGCGCGTGGCAAGCGGGGTGGCTCATGATGAAATGATGACCGGCATCTACGCCAACGGGCGCGACAACGCCCGCACGCCGATGCAGTGGGACACCAGCCCCAACGCGGGCTTCACCACCGGCACGCCGTGGCTCGGCGTTAATCCCAACTATGAAACCATTAACGTCGCCCAGGCGCTCAGCGAGCCGGACTCCATCCTCTGGCACTACCAGAAGCTGGTGGCGCTGCGTAAGCAGTATCCGATACTGGTCTATGGCGATTATCAAATGCTCTTTGCCGACCACCCGGAAGTGTTTGCCTGGGTGCGTCGCTACGAAGGCGAACTGCTGTTAGTCATCAACAACTTTTTCGGCAACCACCTCACGCTGCCCATTCCTGAGCAGATGCAGAGCTGGCACGGCGACTGTTTAATCAGCAACTACGCGCCCCGTGATCAGCTGGCCGTGAGCCTGGAGTTACAGCCGTATGAATCTTTTGCGCTGCTTATTCGTAATGGGGAGGCTTAATGGGTGAGGCAATCACGCCGGTGCGCGAGCGCTGGTGGAAAGAAGCGGTGGCTTATCAGGTCTATCCGCGCAGCTTTAAGGACAGCAACGGCGACGGCATCGGCGATTTAAACGGCGTGACCGAAAAGCTGGATTACTTAAAAGACCTCGGCATCGATCTCATCTGGATATGTCCGATGTATCGCTCGCCGAACGACGATAATGGCTACGACATCAGCGATTATCACGCCATTATGGAAGAGTTCGGCACCATGGCCGATTTCGACCGCCTGCTGGAAGAGACCCATGCGCGCGGCATGCGGCTTATCCTTGACCTGGTGGTGAACCACACCTCCGATGAACACCCCTGGTTCCTGGAATCACGCGCATCGAAAGATAACCCGAAGCGCGACTGGTATATCTGGCGCGACGGCAAAAACGGCGCCGAGCCGAATAACTGGGAATCCATCTTCAACGGCTCCGCCTGGGAGTATGACGAGGCGACCAACCAGTATTTCATGCACCTCTTTAGCCGCAAACAGCCCGATCTCAACTGGGAAAACCGTGAGATGCGCACGGCGGTCTACGAGATGATGCGCTGGTGGCTCGACAAAGGCATCGACGGCTTTCGCATCGACGCCATTTCGCACCTGAAAAAAGAGCCGACGCTCGCCGACGTGCCGAACCCGGAGAACCTGCCCTATGCGCCCTCAATGATCAGCCATCTGAACTATGACGGCCTGCTCGACTATGTGGACGATATCTGCGGCAACGTTTTTAACCACTATGACATCGTGACCGTGGGTGAAATGAACGGCCTGGACGCGGTGCATGCTGAAGAGTGGGTGGGGGAGAACCGCGGGCGGCTCAATATGGTGTTTCAGTTTGAGCATGTGCGCCTGTGGGAGCCGCAGGCGGGGCTGCGGCCAACGCCCGCCGTGCTGAAAAAAATCTTCACCGGCTGGCAGGAGGCGCTGGAGGGTAAAGGCTGGAACGCGCTCTACGTAGAGAACCACGACGTAACGCGCATTACCTCGCGCTGGGGCGATACCGAGCATCACTGGCGTGAAAGCGCCACCTGCATCGCGGCGATGTACTTTCTGATGCAGGGCACCCCTTTTATCTACCAGGGGCAGGAAATCGGCATGACCAATACCCGCTTTGCGAGTCTTGCGGATTTTGACGACGTGTCGGCGAAAAACAAAGCCATAGACCTTAAGCGGATGGGGATGAGCAATGCGGAAATTATTGCGTTTCTTACCCGCACCGGGCGCGATAATTCGCGCACGCCGATGCAGTGGGACAGCTCGCCGCACGCGGGCTTCAGCACCCACGAACCCTGGCTTAAGGTAAACCCGAATTTTGAAATGATAAACGTAGAGAACCAGCTGCACGATCCGCAGTCGGTGCTCAACTTCTATCGCCAGATGATCCACCTGCGCAAGCGGGAAAAAGCGCTGGTTTACGGCCGCTACGACCTGCTGCTGGACGATCACGAGCAGATTTACGCTTACAGCCGTCTCTACGGTGACGAGCGCTTCGTGGTGCTGTGCAATATGTCGGGCAAGGCGGCAGTCTGGGATGAAGAGGCGTTAACGCTTGAGGGCGCGCAATGTGTCCTGGCGAACGTCGCCGAGTGGGAAGAGGGTTACCGCCTGCGCGCCTGGGAAGCGCGGGTGTATAAATTCAGCTGATTTTCCGGATATTCAGCGGCAGCCAAAGGCTGCCGCGTTTTTATTTCGTATTGCGGTAGACTCTTTTCAACCCCGCCTTTATTAAATAGTCCCTCTCGGTAATTATATTTTTTGATTAATCTGATGCGCAAAGCCATTATTTGCGTTGAGTTTGACCTACCTCGAAAGCATTATTCCGTTTGGTTTTCCCTTTCTTGACCGACGTTAATACTGTCGGCGTTATATTTCGCGACACTGCCTGCCATCAATAAGCCCTCGCAGGGGTTGCCGCGGCGACGCAGCCAGCTATGCAGCAGGTCATGCAGCCCGCCCTTGTGAGCTTTATTGCCCGGCGCCCCCCCTTTTCCAGGCGCAGATAAAAACAGGTTTCCGCTATACCATCACGGCGGAAAGCCGAAATGACGGTTTAAGGAGTTACCAATGCGTCTTGTTGTGCTAATCGCGGCGACGTTCGCTGCCGCCGCTTTGTGGACGTCGCCTGCCGAGGCGCGGCTCAGTGACGACCAGGTTAAAGCCCAAATGATTAAGGAATCGATAGCGGACTATTCCGGCAACTGCCCGTGCCCTTATAACAGCATGCGCAACGGCCGCAGCTGTGGCGGGCGCAGCGCCTGGAGCCGACCGGGCGGCGAATCGCCGCTCTGCTATAAAGAGGACATTACGCCGGCAATGGTGAAAGCCTGGCGCGAGGCCAACGAGGGATAGAAACATAAAGCCGAAGGCGTTGCGCCCTGCAAACGCCTTCGGCTTAACCTCTTGCCGAAGCGCGTCTTGTCTTAATAGCCCACTTCATCCAGCACAAACTGCTTGCCGCAGTTGCCGGGATGCGGCTGCGGGGCGAAGGAGGCGGGCGAGAGCGGGGCATTGATGCTCGCCGCGTTAAGAGATACCTGCATTTCGGTCAGGTAGGCAGGGTTGCCGTTGCAGGTGAGTTTCACCGCTTTAACGCTGCCGTTACCCCAGGCTCTGGCCAGCGCCTTATCAAAATCCGCCCGGCGAATGGTTTTACCGTAGTTGTCGGCAAGGAAAGCGCCGAGCGCGCTCTGCTTAATTTCGCCGTTCAGGCGCACCATGGCGCCGAAATAGGCGTCCGGGTCGAAGCCGAAGCAGACGCCGTGTTTGGCGTATTCGTAACGTTCAAGGCAGGAGTCGCCGCCTGCGCCGGGCATCACTTCGCTCAGGCGCGCGGCGGATTCCAGCGACAGCCCGGTTTCCGCGGCGGCGCATTTTCTGGCCGGGCTTGCCATCGGCATATCCGGGATCGGGCGGGTGGCGCAGCCAAAGCGCATCCAGCGTCGTTCATCGACGCCCCGCGCGGCGATAGATTTCGGCAGGCCGGGCCACAGGCCGTGCGCGGTCAGATAAGTACGCTTATCGTCCTGCTCTTTTTGCGTGCTGCACTCCTGAGGTTCGTCCCGCTTGCGGTCATGCATGCTCTGGCAAAAGCCGGTTTGCCAGGAGAGCGCCAGCACATAGCGGTCAAAATCCTGGTATTTTTGCGCCACCAGCGGCTTCGCTTCCGCCATCAGCGGTTTCGTTTCCGCCGCCTGGGCGATATGCCATCCTGACAACATCAGCCCGCAAAGGGCTACGTTTCGCATCCTGAACATTCTGTTTCTCAATATTTGAAAGCGTTTAATTATTACTATTTATTTAAACACAAAAAGCGCCCGCAGGCGCTTTTCATCACGACCGGCGTTACTGCGCAAGCGCGGCGGAAGGCACCAGCAGTTGAGTGGCGATAATCACCACGAGCAGACCCACGACAACCGGAACTGACGTGCGCTTCACCACTTCAAAAGGTGAAATTTTTGCCATCCCGGCCACCGCGACCACGACGCCTGAAACCGGTGAAATGGTGCGGCCAAGGTTGGAGGCCTGCAGCATAGGAATCGACAAGTAGGCGGGGTTGATGCCGGAGCTGTGGGCAAGTTTTGGGATCATCTCCACGAAGGCATAAAACGGCGCGTTGCCGGAGCCGGTCGTCATGGCGGCGAGCATGGTCAGCGTCACCAGCACCAGCATCAGAATAATGCTGGCGGAGCCAAACGAGGTGGCGATAGAGATAAGGCTTTCGATAAAGCCGATGGCGCTTAACCCCTGCGCGAAAACGCCGGCGGCGACCAGCAGAATCACCACGCCTGCAAACGCGTCCGCCATGCCGCGGTAGGCGACCTCAAGCCCGGAAAAGACCTTTTGCGTATTGAAGCCGCGAAAAAATTCAATCACCGCGCTCAGCAAAATGCACAGCACCAGAATCGTGATGATATGCAGTTGCGGCCCCCATTTGCCGTCGAAAATCAGCACGCCGAGGATAGGCGTAAAGGGCAGGATGGCGTAGAACGACGGCGCCGTGGTTTCGATGTCGCTAACGTCCAGCATCTCGTGGCTTACCTGCTCTTTTTTATCGAGATAGCGCTGCCAGAAAAAGTGAGCAATCGCCATGGCGATAATCGCGGCGATGGAAATCGGCAATGTGGTTTTAAACGCGAAATCGATAAGCGGCATTTCGGCGGCTTTGGCGGCCAGCACCACGTCGCCGGAGGTGGGCGAAAGAATGATAGCCGCAGGCGAGGCGCAAATGGCGGCGGCGGCGCCGCGGCTGATGCCGACGTTCACCATCACCGGAAAGAGCGTGGCCATAAGCAACACGCCAAGGCCGGTTGCTGACGAGACGGCGAGCGACATCAGGCAGGCGACGAAATAGGCGGCAATCATCAGCAGATAAGGGGAGTTGATGTAGCGCAGCGGCTTTGACGCGAGCTTAACCACCATATCGTTAGCGCCGATGTGGGTCATGTAAGCGGCAAACCCGCACAGCATCATAATCATCATGCCGAGATCGCCGCCGCGGCTCATCAGCAAGATTTTGACATATTCGACGATATCGGTGGCGGTATAACCGGTGGACTCGCTGCTGGCCGGTAAAACCTGATGACCCATCAGCGCGCTGAGGATTAATAAGAGCAGGCCGCCGACAAATAACACGCCGGTGGCGGAATAGCCCTTAATGATATAACGCGCCACACCGGCAATGACGATGACGCCGATAAAAAGCTCCAGAAGTATTTGCATAAATTCCTCTGCTAATCGCGGCCCGCGACAGGGCGCCCGAATAACAAGTCATAATAAGAAAGGGGGAAGAAACGCAACGAATGTGCCTAAATCTTCAACGCGTTTAGCTGATAAAAATCAACGAAAAGCGTGGTTACGTGCAATTTTGTACCGTAGCGGAAGAGGTAAGTAAATAATTATACGGGCCAGTTTCACCTAAGGGAGGTTATTAGCGTGCGTCAATTGTTAGCGAACAGGTAAATAATGCCGTTGGGAAAATAGCCTGAATGTTAATTAAACGTGTTTTTTAGCGGGCCATATGTAAAAGCCTTAAAAAGGCGTGTCTAAGTGAATCTCGCCTCGTTATACTCCCGATAATTTCTATTCATAAAGTGAATTTATGCTAACGCTGTTTGCCAGAACCAAAAGTCTGCGCGCGCTCCGGCTGCACCTGATAAGGCTGCTGCTGGCGCTGGGCTTTTTGTTTATCGGCAGCCAGCTTGCTCTCGCCTCCCATGATTGCGGACTGGCGATTAGCGGCGATACGGTCATGGCGCAGCACATGGGGCATCTGCAAAGCCCGGCGATGCCCGGCGCTCACGCGAAACCCGCCGCCTGTGAAAAACACTGCGTGCCGGATCTCGCGCAAAAAGAGACCGTGCATCTCTCTCTGGCGGCGCTGCCGGTTGCCGATACGCTGGCCGTGGCGCAGCCGCCTTGCCCGCCCGCAACCGCTTCTCACTGGTCGCTTACACCTCCCGCAGCAGGGCCGCCGGCAACGCTTCGTTTTTGCCGGTTTCGCGAATAGATCCAGAACTGTCGTGCCTTTACCGGGCTCAGGCCCTTTTACCGACTGAATTCTGGAGAAAATTATGTCTCGTTTACTGCTTTGCGTTTTACTGGCGGCCGTTGCCGCGTTGACCTCCTTTTCCGCGTTTACCGCGTCCCATCATCATGATATGCATCAGATGGCGCCAGCTGACGCGCCCGTATACGCCTCTCAGGGCATTGTGAAGAAGGCGGACGCGCAAGGCGTCGCTATCGCCCATCAGGCAATCCCCGCTCTTAACTGGCCGCCGATGACCATGACGTTCGCCCAGCCCACCACGCCGGTGGCGCTGAAACCGGGCGATGCCGTGGCGTTCACCTTCCGCCAGACGGCCGAAGGATACCAGCTCATTTCCGCAACGCCTGCGAAGTAAAACGGAGGCGTGATGAAACTAACAACCCTGAGCCTCTGGCTCGCAGGGGGCGTGCTCGCCTGCGTCTATTCCGCCGCAGAGGCGGCGCCGTGGACGCTGGAGCAAACCCTGAGCGCCGCACAGCGCTACTCCGCCGGGCTTTCCGCCAGCCGCAACGAGGAACGCGCCTGGCGCGCCATGGCGGACTCGGCGCGCGAACTGCCGGACCCGAAACTGAAAGTCGGTATTGAAAACGTGCCGGTGGAGGGCGGCAATGCCCGTCGCTTCACCCGCGACGGCATGACCATGCAGCGTATCGGCGTAATGCAGGAGTATGTCAGCAGCGAAAAGCGCGAACGCAAAGCCCAGACCCTTATCGCCGAATCCGCTAGCGTCCGGGCGAAAGCGGATGTCATTCTCGCCGCCCTGCAGCGCGATGCGGCGCAGGCCTGGTGTGATCTCGCCCTGTCGCAAAAAGCGCTGCAGGCGGCGCAACGGCTGGTTGTGGAAACCGAACGCCAGCTGCCGGCACAGAAAGCGGGGGTCGGCGCCGGGGAAACGTCCGCCGCGTCCGTGGTGGAGCTGCAGATGGCGCTGGCGGCGCTTCGCGATAATGTCACCCTTGCTGAGCGCGACGTTACGCTTGCCAGAACGCGGCTGCTGCAATTAACGGGCGAGGACATTACTGATACGCGCGGTCCGCTGCCGCGCTATCAGCGGTTGCCCGCCGACCCTGCCGCGCTTGAACAGGCGATCGCGCAGCACCCGGAGCTTGCGCTTGCCGCACGGGAAGCGGAGGTTGCGAAAGCCCGCTCCGCCCAGTCTGCGGTGGCGGCAAAACCGGATGTCGGGGTGGAGGTGTGGTACGGCAAACGTGCACAACGGGAAGAGGATATGGCGGGCATTATGGTGACCGTCGATCTGCCGCTGTTCCAGGGGCACCGCCAGCAAAAGGATTACGCCGCCGATCTCTCCCGCGCTTATGAGGCGAACGACAAGCTGGCGCAGGTGACGAGGGATGAGATAGCCCGGGTGCGCACGCTGCTTGCGGAGTATCAGGCTGCGCAGACGCTCTGGACTCGTCAGCAGCAGGAGATAGTCCCGCTGCAGCGCCAGCGGCTTACCTTGCTGGAAGCGCAATATCGCGCAGGCGAAAGCGATATTGCCGCCGTGCTGGCGGCGCGACGCGACGTGCTCAACAGCGAAACCAGCGCCATCAGCGCCGAAAAGGCGCTCGCCAGCCGCTGGGTCGCCCTTCGTTACCTCACTCCCGAGGCGTTAGCACAATGAAAAAATTAACCTTAATCGCGTTAGCGCTCTCTCTGTTTATAGCGGCGGCGGCGGGCTACTGGGCTGGTCGTGAGCAAGCGTCTGAAGGCGCAAGCCAGAAGCCGGAGCGTCAGGTGCTCTACTGGTATGACCCCATGGTGCCAGGCCAGCGTTTCGATAAGCCAGGCAAATCGCCTTTTATGGAAATGGATTTGGTGCCGCGCTACGCCGATGAAGAGACGCAGCAGGGCGGCGTGACGGTGGACGCCCGCCAGCAGCAAAACCTTGGCATGCGCACCGCGCCAGTCGAACGGCGCGCGCTGACGTCGCCTTTCTCCGCTTTCGCCACCGTAGAGCAGGATGAGCGCAGCGTGGAGGTGGTGCCCGCTACGGCGACCGGCGTGGTGGAAAAGCTGTTTGTTCGCGCGACGGGGCAACAGGTTAAAGCGGGCGAGCCGTTGGCAAGACTCTGGATCCCGCAGTGGACGGCGGCCCAGCAGGCTTATCTGGCGGTGCGGCAGCTTGGCGACCCGGCGCTGAGCAATGCTGCCCGTGAACGGTTGGCGCTGCAGTTTATGCCTCAGGAGGTGATCGCGCTCGTTGAGCGCAGCGGCAAACCGCAACCGCGTGTGACCCTGCGGGCCAGCCGGAATGGGTATGTCACAAAACTTGAAACGCGGGAAGGGGCGCAGGTAGCGGCGACCGCGCCGCTGTTTGAGTTAGCAGGCCTGGACTCTGTCTGGCTGGTGGTGGATTACCCCGCCTCGCAAGCGCTGGAACCCGCGAGTGAAGTGGTCGCCCGCAGCGAAAGCTGGCCGGGCGAGTGGTTTACCGGCCGCGTAAGCGAACTGCTGCCAACGCTTGAGAGCGGAACGCGCACGCGAAAAGCGCGGGTGGTGTTGGATAACCCGCAGCAAAAGTTGCGGCCCGGCATGTACCTGACTGTGCAACGCGCTAAGGAAACGGCCATTCCCTCCCGGCTGGCTATTCCCGAAGAGGCGCTGATTGAGACCGGCAGTGGCGGTCGGGTGCTGGTGGCGCAGGAGGGAGGGCGCTTTGCGCCGGTTAACGTGACGGCAGGCATGCGTAGCGACGGTTTTGTGGAAGTGCTTGGCGGACTCAAGGAGGGAGAGCGAGTGGTCACTTCCGGTCAGTTCCTTATCGATTCCGAAGCGAGTTTGCGCAGCGCGCTGCCGCAAGAGGCTGACATGAGCGCAAGCTATGCCGGCGAGGGCGTAGTGAAAGCGCTGGAAGCAGACAGCGTCACCCTCGCGCATGGCCCCATTCCGGCGCTTAACTGGGGGGCGATGACCATGGATTTCGCGCTTGCGCGCCCCGTTACGGGAATATGGGTAGGGGACAAGGTGACCTTTCATTTTACCGTTGATGAGAAAGCGGGAGCGGTGATTACCCACCTCATGCCTGCCGGGGAGGCGAAGCCATGATCGCGCTTGTTATTCGCTGGTCGCTGAAAAACCGTCTGCTGGTGCTGCTGGCGACGCTGGGGCTGGCCGTCTGGGGCGTCTGGTCTCTCATGCGGGCGCCGCTGGACGCCTTGCCCGATCTCTCGGATGTCCAGGTCATTGTGCGGGTGAGCTACCCGGGAAAAGCGCCGCAGGTTGTAGAAGATCAGGTGACCTATCCGCTTACCACCACCATGCTCTCAGTGCCGGGCGCGAAGACCGTGCGCGGCTTTTCCATGTTTGGCGACGCCTACATTTACATTCTGTTTGAAGACGGCACCGATCTCTACTGGGCGCGATCGCGGGTGCTTGAATATTTAAGCCAGGTGCAGTCGCAATTGCCCGCCCAGGCGAAAGCCTCGCTCGGGCCGGACGCCACCGGGGTAGGCTGGGTTTATGAATACGCGCTGGTGGATCGCAGCGGCACGCATAGCCTCGCCGATCTGCGCTCGTTGCAGGAGTGGACATTGAGGTATGAACTCAAAACCGTTCCCAATGTGGCTGAAGTGGCGAGCGTGGGCGGGATGGTGCGCCAGTATCAGGTCGTTCTGCTGCCCGAGAAGCTGCGCGCGTTAAGCATTACGCATCAGCAAGTTATCGACGCCATACAAAGCGGCAACCAGGCGAGCGGCGGCGCGGTAGTGGAGATGGGCGAAGCGGAATATATGGTGCGCTCCACGGGCTATATTCAGAGCCTTGATGATTTGCGCGACACGGTGGTGATAAACCGCAACGGCGTACCGGTGATGCTTGGCGATGTCGCCACCCTGCGTCATGGGCCGGAGATACGGCGCGGCGTGGCGGAGCTGAATGGCGAAGGGGAGGCGACGGGCGGCATCATCGTGATGCGTTACGGTAAAAACGCACTGGAGACGATTAACGCCGTGAAGGCGAAGCTTGCTGATATTCAGCGCACGCTGCCGCAAGGCGTAGAGATTGTGCCGGTATATGACCGCTCGACGCTTATCGGACACGCTATCGACACGCTCACCCATAAACTTATCGAAGAGTTTATCGTGGTAGCGCTGGTCTGCACCCTGTTTCTGTTCCACTTTCGCTCGGCGCTGGTGGCCATGGTTTCACTGCCGCTCGGGATCCTGGGCGCTTTCGTGGTGATGCATTACCAGGGCATTAACGCCAACATCATGTCGCTTGGCGGCATCGCTATCGCTATTGGCGCGATGGTCGACGGCGCCATCGTGATGATTGAAAACATGCATAAAGCGCTTGAGCACTGGCGGCGGGAGCATCCGGAGCAGGAGCCGCGCGGCGGCGACTACTGGCGTATCGCCGCCGAGGCGTCGGCAGAAGTCGGGCCTGCGCTGTTCTGCAGCCTGCTGATTATTACGCTGTCGTTTATTCCGGTCTTTTCGCTGGAAGCGCAGGAGGGGCGCATGTTTTCGCCGCTCGCCTTTACCAAAACCTGGTCGATGGCCGTCGCCGCCGGGCTTGCGATTACGCTCGTGCCTGTGCTGATGGGCGCGTTTATTCGCGGGCGCATTCGTACAGAAAAAGAAAACCCGCTTAACCGCTGGCTTATCGCCGCTTACGAGCCGTTGCTCAATAAAGCGCTGGCCTGGCCGAAGGCGACGCTGGCGCTGGCATTTGCCCTGCTGCTGGTTACGCTGTGGCCGCTCAGCCGTCTCGGCAGCGAGTTTCTGCCGCCGCTGGATGAAGGCGATTTGCTCTATATGCCGTCCACACTGCCCGGGATCTCGGCCCGCGAAGCGGCCCGACTGCTTCAGCAGACCGACCGGCTTATTAAAACGGTGCCGGAGGTAGAGAGCGTATTCGGCAAGGCGGGGCGGGCGGAGACGGCGACCGACCCGGCGCCGCTCACGATGCTTGAAACCACCATTCGCTTTAAACCGCGCGCGCAGTGGCGTGCTGGTATGACCATGGACAGGCTGGTTGAGGAGCTGGACCGTGTGGTGCAGGTGCCCGGCATCGCTAACGTTTGGGTGCCGCCTATCCGCAACCGCCTCGATATGCTGGCGACGGGGATTAAAAGCCCGGTGGGCATTAAGGTCAACGGCAATTCGCTTGCGGATATTGAACGGGTGGCGCAGCAGATAGAACAGGCGGTGAAAAATGTGCCAGGGGTAACCTCGGCCCTGGCGGAACGGCTGACGGGCGGACGCTACGTTGATATCTCCATCGACAGACGCAAAGCCGCGCGCTATGGCGTTTCGGTAAAAGAGTTGCAATCGATGGTGGAGAGCCTGGTCGGCGGCGACAATATTGCGCAAACGGTGGAGGGGCGGGAGCGCTACCCCATTAACGTTCGCTATCCGCGCGAATGGCGCGACAATGTGCAGAAGCTGCGCGAGTTGCCTGTAGTGACCGCAGGCGGCGCGCAGGTGACGCTGGGTGAGCTGGCGGAGGTAGCCCTTGTTGAAGGGCCGCCGATGCTAAGAAGCGAAAATGCACGTCTTTCCAGCTGGGTGTTCGTTGACCTGCGCGGGCGTGATTTGCGCTCTGCCGTCGTCGCCATGCAGCAGGCCGTTGCGCAGCAGGTGAAACTGCCGCAGGGGGTGACGCTTGCCTGGTCGGGGCAATTTGAATATCTGGAGCGCGCCGCCGAAAAGCTGAAAATCGTCCTGCCGTTCACCTTACTGATTATTTTTATTCTGCTTTATATCACTTTTGGACGACTGAGCGATGCCCTGATAATTATGGGAACGCTGCCATTTTCCCTTATTGGCGGCATCTGGTTGCTCTGGTTGCTCGGATATAATCTCTCCGTTGCCGGAGCGGTGGGTTTTATCGCGCTGGCAGGCGTTGCGGCGGAATTTGGCGTTATTATGGTGCTTTACCTTAATCAGGCGATGCAGAAACAACGTACCTCGCAGACGTCTGAAAATAACGAACATATTGAAGCTGCTATTCACGAAGGCGCGGTGCTACGGGTGCGGCCCAAGGCGATGACGGTCGCCACCATCATGGCGGGGCTATTGCCCATCATGTGGGGCGACGGAAGCGGCGCAGAGGTGATGCGCCGCATCGCTGCGCCGATGATAGGCGGCATGGTGACCGCGCCGCTGCTTTCCATGCTGGTTATTCCCGCGCTCTATTTTCTTATTCATCGGCGAAAATAGCTTTTAACCGCTCCATAAGGGGCGGTTTTTTTATCACTCTCAGTCAAAGCATAATCATTATTCTAAGCTAATTTCGGATTAAGCTCGCTGTGGTTAAGCTATTATTTAGTTAACCTTTGCTAAGGTTGGCCTGAAACATATTTTATAAGTAAGAACTTAATTGATGAAAAAAGCGGTAACCCTTCTTATTCCTCTCTTGTTTTCATTTGATAACGCCAGCGCAGCGGAAAATAAACGCCTGCCTAAGCCTTTTACAACGCTCAAGAATAATATTGCGCAAACGTGGAATGAGCCTGCGCACTATGACGGCTATCTGCCCGTTATCACCTGGCATGCGCGCTTCGCTTACGATAAAGAGAAAACCGACAGGTACAATGAGCGACCCTGGGGCGCCGGTTTCGGCCAGTCGCGCTGGGATGAAAAAGGCAACTGGCACGGGCTGTACGCCATGGCGTTTAAGGATTCATTTAACGAGTGGGAACCCATCGCCGGCTATGGCTGGGAAGCTACATGGCGCCCGCTTGTTGACGATAATTTCCGGCTTGGGCTTGGCTATACCGTGGGCGTAACGATGCGTGAGAACTGGAACTATATCCCGGTTCCGTTGGTCTTGCCCCTGGCGTCTGTAGGATACGGACCGGCGACGTTTCAGATGACTTACATTCCCGGAACCTATAACAACGGCAACGTCTACTTTGCCTGGTTGCGGCTTACGTTTCAGTAACCTAAAAAAAATTTGGCCTTCGTCACACTTCAATCCCTGTAAAAACAAGGGTTAAAAGCAGGGCGGAAAAAAAGTTGGCGACTTTTATCACTTTTTAGCAAAGTTCGACTGGACAAAAGCCATCACAATTGATGTACTGATACCCGACACAGCATTTGTGTCGTTTTTTCATGTAAAGGTAATTTTGATGTCTAAGATTAAAGGTAACGTTAAGTGGTTTAATGAATCCAAAGGTTTTGGTTTCATCACTCCGGAAGATGGCAGCAAAGACGTGTTCGTACACTTCTCTGCAATCCAGAGCAATGGTTTCAAAACTCTGGCTGAAGGTCAGCGCGTTGAGTTCGAAATCACTAACGGTGCCAAAGGCCCTTCTGCTGCTAACGTAATCGCTCTGTAAGCGTCAGCAAGAATTTCAAAACCCGCCCACTGGCGGGTTTTTTTATGCCTCTTTTTCGGCAGCCTTCAGTAAAACAAAAACGTTTTTAAGAAGGCGGCGACGACCAGCACGCTCAGCAGGATGGCCCCCAGGCTTTGCAAATTCTCTTTCATGGCGACACCTCAAAATGACGATGCCGCCATGGTGGCAGAGAAAGATTAAGACTGGATTAAGATGTAAACGTTAATGGGCGCTGGCGGCGGAAAAGATCCAGAATGCGAGCGCCGTCATCGTAAACGAGCCCGCCAGGTTTACCGCCACGTTCAAGGCGGCCCAGCCAAAACGTCCTTGCTGCAATAAAAACACCATTTCCGCGGAGAAGGTAGAAAAGGTGGTTAAGCCGCCGCAAAAGCCAGTGGTGATAAGCAGTTTCCACACAGGATCGATATGCGTCAGGCGGTTAAACCAGGCAAGCCCTGCGCCGATAATGAATGCGCCTGCCAGGTTTGCCGTCAGCGTGCCAAGCGGAATGGCATGATGCAGCGGATTAAGGCGCAGGCTTAGCCACCAGCGCAGCACGCTGCCCGTGCCGCCGCCGATAAAAACGGCCAGTAAAATATTTACCACGTTAAGATCCATCAGCAGAAATTTCAGAAACTAAAGTCTACCGCCGCTCCGCACAGCCTGGCTATCCCCGATATACTCGTTAAAAAAGCGTACGGGAGAAAAATAATGAAAATCGCTGTTGGGCAGTTCGCCGTTACGCCGCACTGGCAGAAGAACGCGCTGACCTGTGTGGAGATGATGGCTAAAGCGGCAAAACAGGGCGCCGATTTGCTGGTTTTGCCGGAGGCGTTGCTGGCGCGTGAAGACAGCGACCCGGATTTATCCGTGAAATCAGCGCAGACGCTGGATGGCGAGTACATACGCATATTACGCGAGGAGAGCCGTAAAAACGCGCTCACGACGCTTCTGACGGTGCATGTGCCCACAACCAGCGGAAGAGCGGCAAACACGCTGCTGGGGCTCAGAGGCGGCAAAATTATCGTGCGGTACGAAAAGCTCCATTTGTACGATGCGTTTTCTGTACAAGAGTCGCGATATGTCGACGCCGGTGAGACCGTTCCTCCGCTGATTGAAGTCGCGGGCATGAAAGTCGGATTAATGACATGTTATGACCTGCGCTTTCCTGAGCTGGCGCTAAGCCTGGCGTTAGCTGGCGCTGAGGTGCTGGCGTTACCCGCCGCCTGGGTGCGCGGCCCGCACAAAGAGCATCACTGGGCGACGCTGCTTGCCGCCAGGGCGCTTGATACAACCTGCTATCTGGCGGCGGCGGGCGAGTGCGGCAATAAGAATATCGGCCATAGCCGGATAGTAGACCCCTTCGGCATTACCATCGCCGCCGCAGCCGAGGAGCCGGAGATGGTTTTTGCTGAGATTTCTTCGCAGCGCGTTGCGCAGGTGCGGGAAAGATTACCGGTGCTGAAAAACCGCCGCTTCGCTCCACCGAGTCTGTTGTGATGTTTTTTTACGCAACGCTTGATTCACCTTGTTACAGATTGCTATTGTGTGTCGGGCTCAAATGTCCGTTAATAAGTGCGGGCTTTCGGGTGGCCATTTAAGCGCCAGTTTTTTAAAGAAGGTATGTATGGGTGAAATTAGTATTACTAAGCTTCTGGTGATCGCCGCGCTGGTGATCCTGCTGTTTGGTACCAAAAAGTTGCGCACGCTGGGCGGTGACCTTGGCGCTGCAATCAAAGGCTTTAAGAAAGCGATGAACGACGACGACGCCAGCGCGAAAAACGCCCCGGCGGCTGACGCGTCCGCAGAGCGTCTCTCTCACAAAGAGTAACTGCGTACTGCCCGTTTAAGGGGTATAAAAAAACCGGCGCTAAGCGGCCGGTTTTTTTGTGGGTGAAAGCCCGAGAGTAACAGGATGTTACGCTGTTATTTGACTTCCATCCCTTTCGCCTGCAAATCAGCATGGTAAGAGGAACGAACAAACGGGCCGCAGGCTGCGTGGGTAAAGCCCATCGCCAGCGCTTCCGCTTTCATCTCTTCAAACTCTTGCGGACTTACGTAACGCTGTACCGGCAGGTGATGACGGCTTGGCTGCAGATACTGGCCCAGCGTCAACATCGTTACGCCGTGGGCGCGCAGGTCGCGCATTACCGCAACGATCTCTTCATTTGTTTCGCCAAGACCCACCATCAAACCCGATTTGGTCGGGATATCCGGGTGCGCTTCTTTAAAGCGTTCCAGCAGCTTCAGCGACCAGGCGTAATCGGCGCCCGGACGTACCTGGCGATAAAGACGCGGCACGTTTTCCAGGTTGTGGTTAAACACATCCGGCGGCGTAGCGGTGAGGATGTCCAGCGCTTTGTCCATGCGGCCGCGGAAATCGGGCACCAGCGTTTCGATTTTGATGCTCGGGTTTTTTTCACGAATCGCGCTGATGCAGTCCGCAAAGTGTTGGGCACCGCCGTCGCGCAGATCATCGCGGTCAACAGAGGTGACAACAACATAACGCAGACCCATGTCGGCGATGGTTTGCGCCAGCTTCTGCGGCTCGTTAGCATCTGGCGCGACCGGTCGGCCATGGGCCACATCGCAGAACGGGCAGCGACGGGTGCAGATAGCGCCCAGAATCATAAAGGTGGCGGTGCCGTGGTTAAAGCATTCCGCAAGGTTCGGACAAGAGGCCTCTTCGCAGACGGAATGGAGGCCGTTTTTGCGCATCGCCGCCTTAATTCCCTGAATACGGGTAGAGTCGGCAGGGAGTTTGATTTTCATCCACTCCGGCTTTCTGAGCAGTGCCTCGCGCTCTGTAACCACGTTTTTAACCGGGATAAGGGCCATTTTATCGGCATCGCGGTATTTCACACCGCGTTCCATCACAATGGGTTTACTCATAGCGTGCGTGTTCCAGTTGCGGATAACGAAGGAAAGCGTCTCAATTCAAGCAAACGTTGTATTTATCAACTATTTTTGAATTAGCGGCACGCAGTATATCATTAGTAACAGGCAGAAATCAGCCTGCGGGCACGGGAAATAGAGAAAGAATTGTAAAATAGTTGTTATTTCGTGCCCTTATGTGGGTTAAACGCCTGTACGCAGGCGTCTGATATCCATGAGCCCTTATTCGTGCTTGCCAAAGCCTTCCACCAGCGCTTCAATGACGCTCTGCACTACCGGGTCGCGCAGGCTGAACTTGTTGTAATGCAGGGAAATATCCACGCCTTCATCAATCAAAATTTCGCTTTTCACTTCGCTTAACTGGCAGCTCTCTTTAAACATTTCATACAGCCTGCCGGGCATAAAGCCTATCAGATCGCTGCTGCCGATGATTGCGGCTATGGTCACCATGTTGTAGCTGCTAAAGGTGACGTTGCGATTAGGCAGCAGGGCGTTAATTTGCTTACGCAGGCTGCTGAGCGCTTCGTTTGGCATCATGATAAGGGTTTGACCGTAGCGCTGCAGCTGTTCCATGGAAACAGGCGCTTCGCTGCAGGGATGGCCGCGACGGCATACCATTACGACACGGTCTTTAAACAACACGTGGCTGCTCAGGGTGCGTGAGGACCATGAGCTGGCGTCAATGACCAGGTCGGTCTGAAACTGGCTGAGCTGCGCTTCGGTATCGGTAAGCGGGATGTTGCGGATTTGCAGGTTAGGATTGACTTGCTGAATCAGTTGGTAAATTTGAGGGATAACCAACGCGCCCACCGAAGGCGAAGTGGCGATACTGAGCGTGCGCTGTTTATCATGCTCGCCGTGGAAGTCGAGCGCGCCGAGAATCGACTCAAGCCCCTGGCTGATATACTCGTGCAAATGAGAGGCGTAGGCGGTCGGCGTAACGCCCTGGCCTTTGCGGATAAAGAGCGGGTCAGGAAATATCAGCCGTAATTTTTGAATCGACTGGCTAATCGCTGAAGGCGTCAGGTTCAATATTCTGGCCGCGTTCACTATCCCTTTATGAACGTAAACCGCTTCAAAAATGGTCAGCAGGTTGAGATCGATATTTCGCAGCGTCTGGAATATTTGCGGTTTGTTCGCATCGTTTTTTCTGGCGCCGGGGTGCTCCGGGGGATGGTTGAATTCCACGCTACGCTCCAAATACAGTGATAAAACATATAATAAATTGATTATATTTATTAAATCTATAAATTGGCGATTAAGCAGACAATAAAGCCGTTGACGTGTCGTTTCACTATTTAAGTGAATAGGACTTTCCGCTAACGGCAAGCAGGAAAAACGATTTTTCAGATTATTCTCGCATTGACCGCACTGTCATTATTTATTGCCTGAATTAATAATTGCTCGTTCAGGCGAAAAGAAAATATATAATCCATCACAGATTGTAAAGCGACAAATAAACGGCGCGAATGGCCGCAATAGCGCATTGCGGCCTGAATAGAATTTTAAGCAGGAATATATTTCGCGGCGGGATTGTTAAGCAGCGCTAAAAAGTGATGGACCAGGCGCGGCTGGATTTTTTCGATGCTCGCGCCCGGGCGCAACGCGCTGATTTGCGTCATCTCCATGCCTGCGTATCCGCACGGGTTGATGCGTAAAAAAGGCGTAAGATCCATATCAATGTTCAATGCCAGGCCGTGAAAAGAGCAGCCTTTACGGATGCGCAGCCCCAGCGAACAGATCTTTTTCTCGCCCACATAGACGCCAGGCGCATCCGCACGAGGATGGGCTTCAATATCAAGCTCAGCCAGGGTATTAACGACGGTTTGCTCCAGAAGCGTCACCAGCTCGCGTACGCCAAGCTTGCGGCGTTTAAGATTAAGCAACACATACATCACCTGCTGCCCGGGGCCGTGATAGGTAACCTGCCCGCCGCGATCGCTTTGAACAACCGGAATATCGCCCGGCATTAAAACATGCTCCGCTTTGCCCGCCTGCCCCTGGGTAAAAACAGGCTGATGCTCGACCAGCCAGATTTCGTCTGGGGTAGTCTCGTCGCGGGTGTCGGTAAACTCATGCATCGCCTGCGATATAGGCTCATAAGGCTGCAGGCCGAGCTGGCGTATCAGAAGGGTATCCTGAAACAAAACAGCGTCTCCGGAAGGAATAAGGTGCGGGGAGTATATCACAGCCGGGGGAGGGAGATTGCCCGGCTATGGCCGGGCGACGCGATTACAGCACCATGCGGACGATTTCGATATTGCCTAGCTCTTCATAGAGCGTTTCAACCTGCTCGATATGCGTTGCATTAATGGTGATAGAAACCGAGTGGTAGTTCCCTTTGCTGCTCGGTTTAACCTGCGGCGTGTAGTCGCCAGGGGCGTGGCGCTGCACAACCTCAACGACCAGATCAACCAACTCAGGCTTCGCCAGACCCATCACTTTGTAAGTAAAGGGGGTAGGGAACTCAAGCAGTTCGTTAAGTTTGGTTTTCATGTCAGCTCCAGCGTTACGTCAAAAAATAATAACTCCCGCCGTAGCGGGAGTTGGATTGATGCCTAGTATATGGGGACAAATCTGAGGCTTTCAAGTGGTCATTTTTTAGCCGAACCAGTGATGGAACATCAGTTTGATGTAATCAATGATTTTGCCAAAGAAATTGCCTTCTTGAATTTCTTCCAGCACCACCAGCGGGCGCTGGTCGATAGTTTTGCCGTCGAGCTGGAAGTTAATGGTGCCCACCACCTGGTTTTTAGCAAGCGGCGCGTGCAGTTCAGAGGTGTTCAGCACATAGCTTGCTTTCAGATCTTTCATGCGGCCGCGCGGAATGGTCAGGTAAATGTCTTTATCCACGCCAAGCGAAGCGCGATCGCTGTCGCCAAACCACGCCGGTTCAGAGGCGAACTCTTTGCCCGCTTTCAGCGGATTCACGGTTTCGAAGAAGCGAAAGCCCCAGGTCAGCAGTTTTTTACTTTCTGCTTCACGCCCTTTAAAGGTGCGGCCGCCCATCACAGCGGAAATCAGGCGCATCTGGCCTTCAGTCGCTGATGCCACCAGGTTATAGCCTGCTTTATCGGTATGGCCGGTTTTAATGCCGTCCACGTTAAGGCTGTTATCCCATAGCAGACCGTTGCGGTTGGTCTGGCGGATGCCGTTAAAGGTGAACTCTTTTTCTTTATAAATGGAGTATTCGTTCGGCACGTCGCGAATAAGCGCCTGGCCAATCAGCGCCATGTCGCGAGCGGAGCTGTATTGACCATCAGCATCAAGGCCATGCACCGTCTGGAAATGGGTATTCTTCAGGCCCAGGGCGTTTACATAGTTATTCATCAGCCCGACGAAAGCATCCTGGCTGCCTGCGACATAGTCCGCCATCGCTACGCAAGCATCGTTGCCCGACTGCAGGTTGATACCGCGAATCAGCTGTGAAACTGGCACCTGCATGCCGGGCTTCAGGAACATCAGAGACGAACCTTTGAACACCGGGTTACCGGTGGCCCACGCATCATTGCCAATGGTGACCAGATCGGACTCTTTGAATTTATTGGCTTTCATCGCCTGGCCGATGACATAGCTGGTCATCATTTTGGTCAGGCTCGCCGGGTCGCGACGCGTGTCGGCGTTCTGCTCGGCCAGCACTTTGCCTGAGTTGTAGTCGATCAGGATGTACGACTCGGCATCAATCTGCGGCACGCCTGGGATCATGGTTTTGATATTAAGATCGTCAGCGTGAGCGGTAGAAAGTGCCGCGACAGAAAACGCGGTCGCGAGCGCAACGCGCTGCATAAAACGAACGGAGAGAGTGGTCTTCATGGTCAGAACAACGACATCCGTGATGAAAATGAAAAAAAGTGCCTTACTATAACAAATGCGTTTTGGGCTGGCATCCGACTTTGCTCATGACTTTGTTAATGGCCTTTACCTTAACTGACAAAGCGGCAAGCCAGCCCTTCACGTTTTATTGTGCGGCGGCGTTAGTGACGAAAGATTGCAACTGGGCCTCGCTTAGCAGCCGTTGCTGTAGCGCGCTGGCTTCGGCTTTACTGGCGAAAGGACCAAGCTGAACGCGATAAACTGCGCCGTTTTGGTTGACCCGGCCTGGCGCCGAAAATTGCTGGCTCAGCTTTTGTTGCCACTGGCTGGCGCGACCCGCATCGCTGACGGCGCCCACCTGGACCACATAGCCTGCGGCTGCCGTTCCGGCAGCACTCGCTGCGGCGGGGGCCGCAGCGCCCGGCACGCTGCCCTGAACGGAGCCAGGGGCGATAACCGGTGCGGCAGGCTGACCAACAGGCTGCGCAGGGGCGGTTTGCTGCGGCGCGGCAACGACAGGCTGCGCTGCCGCCGGCTGGGTTGTCGGGGCGGCGACAGCGCCAGCAGGGGCGACAACTGGCTGCGTCGGCGCCTCGCTTTCCAGCACGCCGCTGTTTAGCGTGGTAGGCGCGCCGAGGAAGCCACTGCTTTTGACGGGCGCACCGGTCGCATCATCGCTTTGCAGCGTATCGTTACTGATGGCGCGGACGTCGCCCTGCGGCTGTTGAGGCGCTGGCGCTGACGACGCGCTGCCCATGCCGCCGCTTAAGTCCGGACGAGCGGGCAGGGCGTAAGTCTGTTTGGCGACCGTTGTACACGCCATGCCAGGACCGGAGAGCGAACCGTCCGGCGCGACGATAATCGGGTCGACCCGCACTTTGGTGTTATTAGAGGTGTTCAGGCGGTCTGCCGAGGCGCGAGAAAGCGAAATAATCCGATCGTTGCCATACGGCCCGCGGTCGTTAATGCGCACCACAATCATACGGCCGTTCGCCAGGTTCGTGACGCGTGCATAGCTTGGGATCGGCAGCGTAGGGTGCGCGGCGGTCAGCTGCATGGGGTCAAAAGGTTCGCCGGATGCGGTCTGGTTGCTGCCAGGCTCCGCGTCATAAATAGCCGCAAGGCCAGCCTGGCTGAAGCGGGAGAGATCCTGCACGATGTTATAGCGCTTACCGTCGCGCTCGTAATCCTGGTTAACCGAGGGGTTCAGCGGCTCATAGCGCGGCTCCGCGCCGCTGATTTCCACAACAGGCCCGTTACAGACCGCCGGTTGCGGCGCAACAGGCGCCTGCTGTTGTCCCTCGTCACTGGTAGTACAAGCCGCCAGTAATCCTGCGGCGATACAGACGCCAAGCCACTGCTTACGCATTGCGCACCTCTTATACGCTTTTCGACAACATTTTTCTGTGGGTGTGGATCGACATCACGATGCCAAACCCGGCCATGAGCACGATAAGGGCCGAGCCCCCGTAACTCACCAGCGGCAGCGGTACGCCTACCACCGGCAAGATACCGCTCACCATACCAATATTTACAAAGACATAAACAAACAAAATCAGCATCAGGCCGCCTGCCATTACGCGTCCGAAGGTGGTCTGCGCGCGAGCGGCTATCCACAGGCCGCGCATAATCAGCAGCAGATAGAGCGCAAGTAGTATCAGTACGCCCACCAGCCCCAACTCTTCCGCCAGCACGGCGAAGATAAAGTCGGTGTGACGCTCAGGCAAAAATTCCAGCTGCGACTGGGTGCCGTGCAGCCAGCCTTTGCCGCGCAGGCCGCCGGAGCCTATAGCAATTTTAGACTGGATAATATGATAGCCCGCGCCGAGCGGATCGCTTTCCGGGTCAAGCAGCATCATAACGCGCTGACGCTGATAGTCGTGCATCAGGAAGAACCACAGAATCGGGATAAAAGCCGCCAGCAGCAGGACCGCGATGCCGATTAAACGCCAGCTCAGGCCGGAGAGAAAGAGCACGAATAACCCGGAAGCGGCGATAAGAATGGCGGTGCCGAGGTCCGGTTGCGCCGCTACCAGCAGCGTTGGCATAAAAATCAGCACCAGCGCGATGCCTGTATTTTTAAGCGAAGGCGGGCAGACGTCGCGGTTAATAAAGCGCGCCACCATCAGCGGCACCGCGATTTTCGCTATCTCCGAGGGCTGAAAGCGCACGACGCCCAGGTCAAGCCAGCGCTGCGCGCCTTTTGAAATGGCGCCGAAGGCGTCCACCGCCACCAGCAAAATAATACAGAAGATATAGAGATAGGGCGCCCAGCCCTCATAAACGCGCGGCGGGATTTGCGCCATGACGATCATGATGATAAGCCCCATCACAATCTGGCCAATCTTGCGCTCCATCATGCCGATATCCTGGCCGCTGGCGCTCCAGATAACCATCGCGCTGTAAAAGCAGAGCGCAAAAATAATCAGCAGAAAAGTCGGGTCGAGGTGGATTTTATCCCACAGCGACTTTTTATTGGGATTGTCGGTCATGGTAATTAATCCTCAGCCGCCGTCTGAGCCGGGTTCTCGCTCGGCAGGTCGGTGTTGTTATCCCCGAGCATAATATGGTCGAGAATTTGACGCATGATGGTGCCTACCGCCGGACCGGCGCCGCCGTTTTCCAGGATCATCGCCACAGCCACCTGCGGGTGGTCATACGGGGCGAAGGCGGTCATCAGCTTATGGTCGCGCAAACGCTCGGAAATTTTATGCGCGTTGTAGGTTTCGTTGGCCTTCAGGCCAAACACCTGCGCGGTACCGGATTTGGCCGCGATTTTATAAGGCGCGCTGGCGAAATATTTGTGGCCTGTGCCGTTGGCGCGGTTCGCCACGCCATACATGCCGTCTTTCGCGATTTCCCAATAGCCGGAGTGGATATCGCCTACCGGCGGTTGTTCCGGCTGCTTCCAGGGCACCTGCTGGCCGTTGACATTAGTGCTCATCAGCAAATGCGGCACTTTGACGATGCCGTCGTTAATCAGAATCATCATCGCTTTGTTCATCTGCACCGGCGTGGCGGTCCAGTAACCCTGACCGATACCCACCGGAATGGTGTCGCCCTGATACCATGGCTTCTTAAAGCGCTTCATTTTCCATTCACGGGTCGGCATGTTGCCTGAACGCTCTTCGGCAAGATCGATACCGGTAAGGTGGCCGTAACCAAATTTGTTCATCCACTCGGAAAGCCTGTCGATGCCCATGTCATAAGCGACCTGGTAAAAGAAGGTATCCGCCGACTCTTCAAGCGATTTGGTGACGTTAAGCCGCCCGTGGCCCCATTTTTTCCAGTCGCGGTAGCGTTTTTCAGAGCCTGGCAACTGCCACCAGCCCGGGTCGAACAGGCTGGTGTTACGGTTGATAACATTCGCGCTCAGCGCGGAAACCGCCACGTAAGGCTTCACGGTAGAAGCCGGCGGGTAAACCCCCTGCGTGGCGCGGTTAATCAACGGCGTGTTCGGGTCGTTGAGCAATGCCGAATAATCTTTGCTGGAGATGCCGTCAACAAACAGGTTCGGGTTATAGCTTGGCGTAGAGACCATCGCCAGAATGCCGCCGGTGCGGGGATCGGTTACGACGACTGCCGCACGGCTGCCCTGCAACAGGGTTTCGATATAGCTTTGCAGCTTGAGATCGAGCGTCAGATAGATGTCATGGCCTGCCTGCGGCGGCACTTCTTTAAGCTGGCGAATCACGCGGCCGCGGTTGTTGACTTCAACCTCTTCGTAACCGGTCTGGCCGTGAAGGATGTCTTCGTAATAGCGCTCAATGCCAAGCTTGCCGATGTCATGCGTGGCGGCATAGTTAGCGAGCTTGCCGTCTTTATCGAGCCGCTCGACATCTTTGTCGTTTATTTTTGAGACATAACCTATCACGTGGGTGAGGGCGGAGCCGTAAGGATAGTAACGGCGTTTGTAGCCTTTCACTTCCACGCCGGGAAAGCGGTACTGGTTAACGGCAAAGCGCGCCACCTGGACTTCCGTCAGGTTGGTTTTCACCGGAATTGAGGTGAAGCGGTGCGAGCGGGCGCGCTCTTTTTTGAAGTTGGCGATATCCTCATCGTTAAGATCGACCACGCTGCGTAACGCTTCAAGCGTTTGCTGTACGTTATCGACCTTCTCCGGCATCATCTCAACCTGATAAATAGTGCGGTTGAGCGCCAGAGGAATGCCGTTGCGGTCATAGATAATGCCGCGACTTGGCGCAATGGGGACCAGCTTGATGCGGTTTTCGTTCGAGCGCGTCTGGTAGTCGTTGAAGCGCACGATCTGCACGTTATAAAGATTGGCGATCAGCACGCCGGTAAGCAGCAAAATCCCCACAAAGGCGACAAGGGCCCGGCGCACAAAAAGCGCGGACTCAGCCGTATAGTCGCGAAAAGAATTCTGTAATTTCATCCGCTGCTTAGTCTACCTGGTAGCGTTACTCACGATGGTAAGGGTGATTGGTGGTAATGCTCCACGCGCGATAGAGGCTCTCCGCCACCAGCACCCGCACCAGCGGGTGGGGAAGGGTCAAGGTCGAAAGCGACCAGCTCTGCTCCGCCGCCGCTTTGCAGGCGGGGGCCAGACCTTCCGGCCCGCCAATCAGCAGGCTGACGTCGCGCCCATCCTGTTTCCAGCGCTCCAGCTCTTTGGCAAGGCGGGGCGTATCCCAGGGCTGCCCTGGAATATCCAGCGTGACGATGCGGTTGCCTTTGCCTGCCGCCGCCAGCATCATTTCGCCCTCTTTATCGAGGATGCGCTTGATATCGGCGTTTTTGCTTCGTTTACCGGCGGGAATTTCCACCAGTTCGAACGGCATGTCTTTGGGAAAACGGCGCAGGTATTCGATAAAGCCCGTTTGCACCCAGTCGGGCATTTTGGTGCCGACGGCAACCAGCTGCAGCTTCACCCGTCAGCCCCAGAGCTTTTCGAGCTCGTACAGGCGACGGCTCTCTTCCTGCATGACGTGTACGATGACATCGCCCAGGTCAACCACCACCCAGTCTGCGGCGCTTTCGCCTTCCACGCCCAGCGGCAGCAGGCCGGCCGCGCGGGATTCCTGCACAACGTGGTCAGCGATAGAGACGACGTGGCGGCTGGAGGTGCCGGTGCAGATTATCATACAGTCGGTGATGCTGGATTTACCCTGAACGTCTAAGGCGACAATGTCCTGACCTTTCAGATCGTCGATTTTATCGATAACAAAATCCTGGAGTGCTTTACCCTGCAAGTTTTCCCCCTGAGAGAGTGAAAAGTTAACAGACATGGAGGCCACGTCTTTGATTTGATTGTTCTGGTAGCCGTACCGGACGCATTTGGCCGGTCTGCGGACAGAAGTGGGCTATCATCCCACCGCTGGCAAGAGTTTGCATCGCCATTTTTGTAAAACAATTTCAGAAAGGCGCGTGCGGCGGGAGAAAGTCTGGCAGCGGAGAATAGCAGCATCCCCCGCTGTGTCAATGGGCGTATGCGACTATCGCCTTGATGCGCCATGCCCGTAAGTAAAATCAGACGGCGGGCAGGAGGTTGGCTTGCCACGGCGCGCGGTTGTTGAGCGTGCGTAAAGTAACGAAATTATCGAATCGCTCCAGCATGCTCCATGCGCCCTGTTCGATAAGAAAGTGCCACAGCGAAGCGGAGGGCATTTGCATCAACCGGGCGATGAGCAGGCTCAACACGCCCTGATGGCTTACCAGCAAGACGTTTTGCGCATCGTTCATGGTATGAAGACGGGCGATGAGTTGCTCTACGCGCAGAGAAAACGCCTGAAAACCTTCGCCGTTGGTGGGTACGACATTCTGCCAGTCGGCGCACCAGGCGGCATAGTTAGCCGCGTCTTCGCGTTGTAAATCACGGTGATGACGCATCTCCCAGTCGCCGAAATGCATTTCGTTAAGCAGGGGTTCGACTTCCGGCGTCAGGCTGCGGCCTGCGACAATAAGCTTCGCCGTATGCTGCGCACGGCCCAGCGCGCTGCACAGGACTTTATCAAACGGCGCCGCTTTTAGCATTTCGCCCACGGCCTGCGCCTGCTGAATACCTCTTGTGGTTAACACCGTTTCCGAATGGCCGCTGTAAAGCCCGGCCACGTTAGCTTCGGTTTGCCCATGACGCACCAGCCACAGTTTCATTCTTCTTCTCCTCGCTTTATCTGTATGCAGTTTATCACCGCAAAACGACAGGGCGGCGGCTTTGGCTAAAGATGTGCGCGGAATCGGTTAACGGTAAAGATGATGCTCGCGGATGTAGGCAAGGACTCGGGGGGGGACTATCTCATCGCAGGGGCGATTTGCCGCCAGACGGTGGCGAATATCGGTGGCGGAGATATCAAAAAGCGGCGTGTCGGCAAGAAAGATTTGTCCGGCGGGACGCTGATGAAGCAGGGCGATATCACGGGTAAGGCGCGCTTCTAACCAGCGCTGCTGCGCTTCATTCTGCATGCGCACCGGATAGCCGGGACGGCGGCATACCAGAAGGTGGCATCGCTCCAGCAATTGCTCGTAGCGATACCAGTACGGCAGAGAAAGCAAAGAGTCCTGGCCGATGATAAAGGCCAGCGGACGCACCTCGCCCTGTTCTTCACGCAACTGGCGGAAGGTTTCGGCAGTATAAGACGGGGTTTCGCGCTGCAACTCCCGGCCATCCAGCGCAAAGAGCGGATTGTCGGCAATCGCCAGCGCCACCATCGCCTTACGCTGTTCGCTGCTGGCCTGCGGCTGCGGACGGTGCGGCGGGACGTTGTTCGGCATGATGACAACACGCTCAAGCCCCACCGTTTGCGTCAGCGCTTCTACTGGACGCAGGTGGCCATAATGAATGGGATCGAAGGTGCCGCCGTAATAAGCCTGTAATTTGCCAGCCGCGTTAGCCATCAATAAATATGTCCGCCAGGGGTTTATGACAGAGTAGCAGAGAGAGGCTGTCGAGCTCTGCCCAGACCGACTGGCCGTAATCCTGCTTAAGCGTCAGTTCGATTTGCGTCAACAGGCGAACGGCCTGCCAGAGCTGATCGTCGCCAAGTCGCGTTAACGCTTCGGTCAGAAGCCCACGGCGGTTTTGCCAGACGCGGTGCTGATCGAACAGGTTACGCAGCGGCGTAGCAGCAGACTGACGCTTCAGGGTGACGAGCAGCAGCAGTTCGCGCTGAATGGTTCGCAGCAAAATCACCGGCTCGGCGCCTTCAAGGCGCAACTGTTGCAGGATATGCAGGGCTCGCTTGCTTTTTCCCGCCAGCAGAGCGTCGACCCAGTGAAACGGCGTAAAGTGCGCGGCGTCGTTGACCGCCTGCTCGACACGCGGCAGGGTCAGCTTGCCGTCGGGCCACAGCAGCGAAAGCCGCTCCAGCGCCTGGGAGAGCGCCAGCAGGTTGCCTTCATAGCAGTAGCAAAGCAGTTGATTCGCCGCATCATCAAGCTGCAGGTTCATCTGCTTCGCCCGGGCGGCCACCCAGCGCGGCAGCTGCGCCTGTTCGGGCGTCTGGCAGGTAACCTGTACGGCGCGATTCGCCAGCGCGGTAAACCAGGCGGCGTTTTCCTGCGCTTTAGTGAGTTTATTGCCGCGAATAATCAGCAGCAGGTCGTCATGCAGCAGAGAGACCAGCGTAGACAGCTGTTCATTGATAGCCGCGTTCGGGCCATTTTCCGGCAACGTGAGCTGTAACGTTTGTCGGCTTGCGAAGAGGCTCATCGCCTGGCATAACGAGAAGATCGACTGCCAGTCGGTGCTGGCGTCCAGAATAAAGCGATGGTGCTCGGCAAAACCCTGCTGCTGCGCTGAAGCGACGATGGCGTCGTGGCTCTCCTGCAGCAGTAGCGGGTCGTTGCCAAGCAACAGATACGCCGCGCGCAGCCCCTCATGGAGCTGCGCGTGGAGTTGTTCAGGGTAAAGCTTGATCATCAGAGCGTAGTGGAGACGCGGCCAGAAGAGGCGACCGGCGCGGTCGGCGGATTAGTCACCGTAACCGGCTTCTGCGCTTCCTGCGTTTCGGCAACATCTTTGGCGTGAACCGCCAGCAGTTTACGAATCAGCTGCTCGGCAGCTTTATCGTACATTTCCTGAATGATCAGCTCCTGTTCAGCCGTTTTCGCCAGCGCCGTCAGCGGGTTGTCGAAGAACGAGCGATACACTTTGGTGCTGATAGGGTAAATATCGTGATTCGGGATCAGAACCGAAGCATTGACCACCATTACCATCTGGTATTCCGCGGTCTGGCCATTCTGGAATACCGAAGCGGTATCCTGCGACAGCGACGCGCCGCCAAGACGCAGCGACGGAATATCTTTGCGTACCGCGCTCGGCTCGACAATTTCTACGCCGTTAAGGCGCAGCTGCTCGCGAACCGCACGCGTCAGCGGGCCATTCGGATCGCCAGAATCCAGGATCAGTTTCTGCATTTGCGTCGGCACCGACGTCGTGTTGCGCAGGTGCCAGCCACATCCGGCGGTGACCAGCACCGCCAGGCTCATCATTACAGCGATAAAATATCGCACGCTTCCTCCTGCGCTTAGCCTACAACCAGGTTCAGCAGTTTACCCGGCACGTAAATCACTTTACGTACGGTAACGCCGGTAAGGTATTTCGCCACCAGATGCTCCTGGCCGGCGCGTTCGCGAACCTGCTCTTCGGTAGCATCTGCCGGAACGGTGATTTTGCCGCGCACTTTGCCGTTGACCTGCACGACCACGAGCGTTGTGTCTTCCACCATGGCGCTTTCGTCAGCCTGCGGCCACGGCGCGTTGTCGATATCGCCTTCGCCGCCCAGTTCCTGCCACAGCGTAAAGCAAATATGCGGCGTGAACGGGTTAAGCATACGCACTACCGCCAGCAGCGCTTCCTGCAGCAGAGCGCTATCCTGCTCGCCTTCCTGCGGCGCTTTCGCCAGCTTGTTCATCAGTTCCATAATAGCCGCGATAGCGGTGTTAAAGGTCTGACGACGGCCGATATCATCGGTCACTTTAGCAATGGTTTTATGAACGTCGCGGCGCAGCGCTTTTTGATCTTCGCTCAGCGCAGCCACATCCAGCGCCGGCGCAACGCCGCGCGCGGTGTGTTCCGCAACCAGCTTCCAGACGCGTTTCAGGAAGCGGTTAGCCCCTTCCACGCCCGATTCCTGCCACTCAAGCGTCATGTCTGCCGGGGAGGCGAACATCATGAACAGGCGAACGGTGTCCGCGCCGTAACGCTCAACCATCTCCTGCGGGTCGATGCCGTTGTTTTTCGACTTCGACATTTTGCTCATGCCGGTGTACACCAGCTCATGACCCGCGGCGTCGGTCGCTTTCACAATGCGGCCTTTCTCGTCGCGCTCAACGATGGCGTCTTTCGGAGAAACCCAGATGCGCTCGCCGTTGTTGCCCACGTAGTAGAAGGCATCCGCCAGCACCATGCCCTGGCAGAGCAGCTGCTTAGCTGGCTCATCAGAGTTCACCATGCCCGCATCGCGCATCAGCTTGTGGAAGAAGCGGAAGTAGAGCAGGTGCATGATGGCGTGTTCAATACCGCCAATGTAGATATCCACCGGCAGCCAGTAGTTGGCCGCTTTAGGATCCAGCATGCCTTTATCGTGCTGCGGGCAGGTGTAGCGCGCGTAATACCAGGAGGACTCCATAAAGGTGTCGAAGGTATCGGTTTCACGCAGCGCCGGCTGGCCGTTAACGGTGGTCTTCGCCCATTCGGGGTCGGCTTTGATCGGGCTGGTGATGCCATCCATGACCACATCTTCCGGCAGGATAACCGGCAGCTGATCTTCCGGCGTCGGCATCACCGTGCCATCTTCCAGCGTGACCATCGGGATTGGCGCGCCCCAGTAACGCTGACGGGAAACACCCCAGTCACGCAGGCGGTAGTTGATTTTGCGCTCGCCGACGCCTTTAGCGGCAAGTTTGTCGGCGATAGCGTTAAACGCGGCTTCAAAGTCGAGACCGTTAAATTCGCCGGAGTTAAACAGCACGCCTTTTTCCGTCAGCGCCTGCTGGCTGAGATCCGGCTCGCTGCCGTCGGCTGCCAGGATAACCGGCTTGATCGGCAAACCATATTTAGAGGCGAATTCGTAATCGCGCTGATCGTGGCCCGGAACGGCCATCACGGCGCCGGTGCCGTATTCCATCAGCACGAAGTTAGCCGCCCAGACCGGAATGGCTTCGCCAGTCAGCGGATGAATCGCTTTAATACCGGTATCGACCCCTTTCTTCTCCATGGTCGCCATGTCGGCTTCCGCCACTTTGGTGTTACGGCATTCCGCAATAAAATCACCCAGCGCCGGATTATAGGCTGCCGCCTGCTGCGCCAGCGGATGGCCTGCGGCGACCGCGAGGTAAGTCACGCCCATGAAAGTATCCGGACGGGTGGTGTAAACCGTCAGCTTCTCGTCGCTATCCTGCACGTCGAAAGTAATTTCTACGCCTTCGGAACGGCCGATCCAGTTGCGCTGCATGGTTTTAACGGTATCGGGCCAGTGGTCGAGCTTGTCCAGATCGTTAAGCAGCTCATCGGCGTAAGCGGTGATTTTGATAAACCACTGCGGGATCTCTTTACGCTCGACTTTGGTATCGCAGCGCCAGCAGCAGCCGTCGATAACCTGTTCGTTCGCAAGAACGGTCTGGTCGTTCGGGCACCAGTTCACCGCTGAGGTTTTTTTGTAAACCAGGCCTTTTTTATAAAGCTCGGTGAAGAACTTCTGCTCCCAGCGGTAATATTCCGGGGTACAGGTCGCCAGCTCGCGGCTCCAGTCATAACCGAAGCCCAGCATCTTGAGCTGGTTCTTCATGTAATTAATGTTGTCGTAGGTCCACGGCGCCGGCGCAGTGTTGTTTTTTACCGCGGCGCCTTCAGCTGGCAGACCAAAGGCGTCCCAGCCGATCGGCTGCAGCACGTTTTTACCGAGCATGCGCTGGTAACGCGCGATAACGTCGCCGATGGTGTAGTTACGGACGTGGCCCATGTGTAGTCGGCCAGAAGGATAGGGAAGCATCGACAGGCAGTAATACTTCTCTTTGCTCTCGTCTTCGGTCACTTCAAACGTGCGCTTCTCTTCCCAGTGAAGCTGTACTTTGGATTCTATCTCTTCCGGGCGATATTGCTCTTGCATGGCAGCCAGTAGTCCTGTTTTCAAACCCGCTACAAATGTAGCGTATACGTGTGTTGTTTCAGATCCGCATAGCATAGCCGATTAGGGCGCAGCGCAACAGCCTTTCAACGGGCCGGCAACCGATGGCCTTTGCAGGAATTTACCTGCGGCTGTGCTCAGGCTAACAAAGCGCGGACCGATTAAGGTCTATCATTAGAAGAGGTTACCCACTCAGGAGGCAAAAGGCGATGAACAAGGTTGCTCAATATTACCGGGAACTGGTGGCCTCGCTCACCGAACGCGTACGCAATGGCGAACGCGATATTGATGCGCTGGTGGCCAGCGCCAGGCAACAGGTGGCGCGAACCGGCGAATTAACGCGTACGGAAATAGAGGAGGTAACCCGCGCGGTGCGGCGCGATCTGGAAGAGTTTGCCCGCAGCTATAACGAAAGCCGTGACGACGACTTTACCGACAGCGTTTTTATGCGGGTCATTAAAGAGAGCGTCTGGCAGGAGCTGGCGGACATTACCGATAAAACGCAGCTTGAATGGCGCGAAGTGTTCCAGGACCTGAACCACCATGGCGTTTATCACAGCGGCGAAGTGGTGGGGCTTGGCAATCTGGTGTGCGAAAACTGTCATCATCATCTGGCGTTTTATACGCCGGAAGTTTTACCCGTTTGTCCGAAGTGCGGCCATAACCAGTTCCAGCGCCGTCCTTTCGAACCCTGAGCAATCCGTGCGCGGGCCCAGACCCGCGCACGGCAAGATTTAGTGCAGGATTTTCGCGAGGAAATCTTTCGCACGCTCTGACTGGGGATTGGCGAAGAAATCTTCCTTCGGCGAGTCTTCGACAATTTTCCCTTCGTCCATAAAGATAACGCGATTAGCCACTTTACGGGCGAACCCCATTTCATGGGTAACCACCATCATCGTCATGCCTTCGTTGGCGAGTTCCACCATAACGTCCAGCACTTCGTTGATCATCTCCGGGTCCAGCGCCGACGTCGGTTCGTCAAACAGCATAGCGACCGGGTCCATGCACAACGCGCGCGCAATAGCCACGCGCTGCTGCTGGCCGCCGGAAAGCTGCGCCGGGTATTTATTGGCGTGAGCGGAAAGGCCTACGCGCTCCAGCAGCTTCAGCCCTTTCTGACGTGCAGCTTCTTTATCGCGCTTGAGCACTTTGACCTGCGCGAGCGTCAGGTTCTCGATAATCGACAGGTGCGGGAACAGTTCAAAGTGCTGGAACACCATGCCCACATGAGAACGCAACTGGGCAAGATTCGTTTTCTTGTCGTTGACTTTGGTGCCGTTAACGACAATTTCGCCTTTCTGCACCGGCTCAAGGCCGTTAACTGTCTTAATGAGCGTGGATTTGCCGGAACCGGAGGGGCCGCAGACGACCACCACTTCGCCTTTTTTCACTTCTGTGGAGCAGTCGGTGAGCACCTGAAACTGACCATACCATTTCGAAACGTTTTTCAGGGAAATCATTACACAGTCCTTTTCTTCAGCCAGCCGACCAGGAGCGAAGCGCTCAGGCTAATAACAAAGTAAACCACACCCGCGAAGAGGATCATCTCGACCTGGGTGCCATCACGTTCACCAATAGTGGACGCGGTGCGGAAAAAGTCCGCCAGGCTCAGTACATAAACCAGAGAGGTATCCTGGAAAAGTACGATGCCCTGGGTGAGCAGCAGCGGCACCATGGCGCGGAAAGCTTGCGGCAGAATGATGAGCTTCATCGACTGCCAGTGGGTCATGCCGAGCGCCAGCGCGGCGCTGGACTGGCCGCGCGAAATGCTCTGGATGCCGGCGCGGATGATCTCGGAGTAGTAAGCGGCTTCAAACATGGAAAAAGCCACCATCGCCGAGATAAGGCGAATATCGGTTTTCGGCGACAGACCCAGCACATTTTGCAGGAAGCCCGGCACAATCAGATAAAACCAGAGCAGCACCATCACCAGCGGGACGGAGCGGAAGACGTTGACGTAGCTGCTGGCAAACCAGGCGATGGGTTTAACGCTCGACAAACGCATTACCGCCAGCAGCGTGCCCCATACGATGCCGATAACCACAGCGGTGATAGTAATTTTTAGCGTAATCAGCATGCCCTGAAGCAGATAGGGCAGGGCCGGGCCGATAGAACTCCAGTCAAACTCGTACATTATTTGCCTCCCAGGTTGCCCGGCAGGCGGACTTTGCGTTCAACCAGATGCATCACCAGCATAATGACAGTGTTGATAAGCACGTAGGCGAGCGTAATGGCGGTAAAGGATTCCCACGCGTGAGCGGAGTAGTCCAATAGCTTGCCCGCCTGGGCCGCCATATCCACAAGACCGATAGTCGAGGCGATGGCGGAGTTTTTCACCAGGTTCATCATCTCCGAGGTCATCGGCGGCACTATCACGCGATAGGCGTTGGGCAGCAGCACATAGCGGTAGGTCTGCGGCAGCGTCAGACCCATCGCGAGCCCGGCGTTTTTCTGGCCGCGCGGCAGCGATTGAATAGCGGCGCGCACCTGCTCGCAGACGCGGGCGGCAGTGAACAGCCCCAGGCAGATCATCGAAGAGAGGAAAAACTGCACGTTCGGATCCAGCTCGGCTTTAAACCACATGCCCAGATCTTCAGGCAGCAGCTCCGGTACAACCAGATACCACGTAAAGAATTGCACTATCAGCGGAACGTTGCGAAACAGCTCCACATAGCAGGTGCCGATGCCCGATAAAAAGCGATTAGGCACGGTGCGCAGAATGCCAAACAGGGAGCCGACCAGGAAAGCGATGATCCATGCGGTAACCGACAGGGCGACGGTGACCTGAAAACCACTCCATAGCCAGCCCAGATAGGTGGTGTTGCCGAACGGGGCGGGCTGCAGAAAAATTCCCCAGTTCCAGTCTATAGACATAACGTACTCCGAAAAAAGAGGGGTAGCAGCGCTACCCCCGAAGATTGATGAGAAGCCTCTCTTTTCGCGCCGGATGGGGAACGGCCATCCAACGTATAGTCTGTCCGGGCTTCATTCGTCAATCGAGAGGGCAGGGTGTCCCGCCCCTTAATGGTTGTAATTAGTTAAGCGCTTTATCGTTAGGTTCTTTAAAGAGCGTCTGCATGTCCTGAGACAGCTCGAAGTTCAGGTTAAGGTTCTTCGGCGGAATCGGGTTCTTAAACCATTTGTCGAACCATTTCGCCGCTTCGCCAGAGGTCTGGGCCTGCGCGATAGTATCGTCTACCAGTTTCTTAAACGACGCATCGCCTTTACGCATCATGCAGCCGTAAGCCTCTTTTGACTGCGGCGTGCCGACGATTTCCCAGTTATCCGGTTTCTTCGCTTTTGCACGCTCGCCCGCCAGAAGCGCGTCGTCCATCATGAACGCTACCGCACGTCCGCTTTCCAGGGTACGGAAAGAGTCGCCGTGGTCTTTCGCGCTGATGATGCGCATATCCATTTTCTTCTCATCATTGAGCTTGTGCAGCAGCACTTCAGAGGTGGTGCCGGAAGTCACGACCACCGCCTTGCCTTTCAGATCCGGGAAATCTTTAATCGGGCCGCCTTTTTTCACCAGTAGACGGGTGCCGACGACAAAGATAGTGTCGGAGAAAGCGGCCTGCTTCTGGCGCTCCAGGTTATTGGTGGTGGAGCCGCATTCAAAATCGAACGTGCCGTTTTGCAGCAGCGGAATACGGTTCTGCGAGGTGATCGGGATGAGCTTGACCTGCAGGTCTGGCTTGTTGAGCTGTTTTTTAACCGCTTCAACGATGGCGTTGGAATAGTCCTGAGAGTATCCCACCACTTTCTGCTGATTATCGTAGTAAGAGAAAGGGACTGAGGACTCACGGTGGCCGACCACAATTACCCCGTTGGCGTTGATTTTATCCAGCGTGCTCTGTCCGGTAGCGGCCTCTTGCGCGTGCACAGCGCCTGCGCTAAGCCCCATTACCAGCATTGCTGTGGTCAGTTTACGTAATTGCATATCCAACTCCTTTATCGTGGCGCCAGAAGCGCCATTGATACCCAATAGTGATGGTGTGTTGTTATGTTCTGCTACAAAATCGTGCAGTGTTGTAACTGTGTTGTTAACACTTAGCTTGGCTGAATGTAAATAATCTGCTCTTTATTTGTTTATTTTTGCGAAGTGCGCCGCACCATTCAGAGGCAAAAATAGCGCCTTGCACTGTTTTAGTGCCTGAGCTGTGCCGCTCTGGTGCAGTTGCCCGGGCAAGCGCCCGCCGCAGGACAAATCAGCCAATGTGTCTGAAGTTAATAAGCAAAGCGTATGCCAGAAATGAAAAAGGCCAGCATAGCTGGCCTTAGAAGAGGGGCTTAACCGCGCTTACGGCTGCGCAGATTATAAAGCACGGCGCTAAAGCCAAGGATAAGCGTAAGCGCCCATAGCGGCCAGTTGCCGAAGCGGGCGTAAGGGGTCAGCCCGCGGGTCGGCGTAACGGTGCTGGTCAGCGCTTCGCGGGTGAACTGCGGGATAATGTCCTGCACTTCGCCGGTTGGGGTAATAATGGCTGTCACGCCGTTATTGGTGCTGCGCAGCAGCGGACGGGCAAGCTCCAGCGCCCGCATCCGCGCCATCTGGAAGTGTTGCCAGGGACCGATAGAGTGGCCGAACCAGGCGTCGTTCGAAATCGTCAGCAGGAAATCGGTATCGGGACGGAAATTATCGCGCACCTGCTCGCCGAGAATGATTTCATAACAGATAGCTGCCGTTAAATTAAAACCGTGCGCCTGAAGCTGCGGCTGCAGATAAGGGCCGCGGCTGAAGGAAGACATCGGCAGGTCGAAGAACGGCGCCAGCGGGCGCAGAATCGACTCCAGCGGCACAAACTCGCCAAAAGGCACCAGGTGGTTTTTGTTATAGCGGTCGGCAGAGCTATAGCTATAAGCGTTACCTGCGCCAAGCGTAATAATGGCGTTGTAAGTATCGTAGCGGTTATGCGGGTTCAGCCGCGCGTCCACAATGCCGGTAATAAGCGAAGTGTTGCGTTCCCGCAACATCTCGTCCAGCGACGTCAGGAAACGCTGCTGGTTAATTTCGAGATCGGGAATGGCGGACTCCGGCCAGATGATCAACTGAGATTTGCCCATCTGCGGCAGCGAGCCGTTCATGTAAATCTCAAGCGTATTTTGCAGCTCTTTTTCATCCCACTTGAGCGACTGCGGGATATTCCCTTGCACCAGCGTAACGTTTACAGCGCGATCGGTCTGCGGCGTGAACCACTGGATATAGCGCAGCGGGAAGGGCAGGGCGAAGAGAATAAGCGCCGCCAGCGCGGGTTGCCAGCGACGGACATGCAGCGCCAGCGCCAGCAGGCCGCTTACCGCCATCAGCAGGAGGTTAATCGCCTCAACGCCAAGCAGCGGCGCAAGTCCTTTCAACGGTCCGTCCACCTGGCTGTAGCCAAACTGCAGCCACGGGAAGCCCGTCAGCACCCAGCCGCGCAAAAATTCCGTGATTTGCCAGACCACAGGGGCGGCAATCGCCACGCGCCACCAGGTTGTCTTCGGCCACAGGCGCGAGAGGAGGCCTGCGAAAAGGCCGGTATAAAGCGAGAGATAGGCGGCGAGCAGGATAACCAGCGCAACGTTAACGGGGCCAGGCATGCCGCCAAAAGTCGCGATGCTGACATAGACCCAGTTAATGCCCGTGCCAAACAGGCCAAACCCCCAGAAAAAGCCGATAGCGGCGCTCTGTAGCGGTCGACGGTTAAACGTCAGCCCCTGAAGACCCATCAGGGAAATCAGGGCGGCGGGCCAGAAATCGTAAGGGGAAAAGGCCAGCGTTCCGCTGGCGCCCAAAAGCAGCGCCAGCAGCAGACGCACGCGCTGGCGTTCAATCAATGAGGCAAAGGCCATTCCATTAGTCTTCCAGTTTTGGCGTCGGCGAGTCGTCCGGTATTCTGACGTGAACCTGAATGATGCGGCGGCTGTCAGCCATCGCGACCTTGAACTGATAACCGTCAATTTCAATGGTCTCGCCACGCGCCGGCAGATGACCAAAGGCCTGCATCACCAGACCGCCGATGGTATCGACTTCTTCGTCGCTAAACTGCGTGCCGAAAGTGTCGTTAAAATCTTCAATCGGCGCGAGGGCGCGTACGGTCCAGGTATGACGGCTGAGTTGACGGAAATCGATATCCTCTTCGTCGTCATATTCGTCTTCAATTTCGCCGACGATGAGCTCAAGGATATCTTCGATGGTCACAAGGCCGGAAACGCCGCCGAACTCGTCAATGACGATAGCCATGTGATAACGCTGAGAACGGAACTCTTTCAGCATGCGGTCGACACGCTTGCTTTCCGGCACGACAACCGCCGGGCGCAACACTTTTTCCATGCTGAACGGCTCGGCGTCGCTGCGCATAAACGGCAGCAGATCCTTAGCCATCAGGATCCCTTCAATGTGATCTTTATCTTCGCTGATCACCGGAAAGCGCGAGTGGGCGGACTCGATGATGACATCGAGGCATTCGTCCAGGCTCTGGTTGCGTTTCAGGGTAACCATCTGGGAACGGGGGATCATGATGTCGCGAACGCGTTGGTCGGCGATATCCATTACCCCTTCAAGCATGTCGCGCGTATCTTCGTCGATAAGCTCGTTCTGCCCGGAATCACGGATCAGCGCCAGCAGCTCGTCACGGTTTTTCGGTTCGCCGTGAAAAAGCTGGCTCAGAAGGAGGGAGAAAAATCCCTTTTTAGTGTTAAGTGAGTCGCTACTGTGTGAATTGTCGTCGCTCATGGCGTTAATTCAAGGTTCTCATGTTAGTGGATGTGTCGCAAGCGGCGGACAAAACGCGCCGCAACGGCAGAAAACGCTGGCGGCAGCGAACTGCCGCACAGATTACTCTTTCTCGGCAATGTACGGATCGTCAAAGCCCAGGGCAAGCATTATCTCGGTTTCGATGCCTTCCATCTCTTCGGCTTCGTCATCTTCGATATGGTCATAGCCCAGCAGATGCAGGCTACCATGCACCACCATGTGCGCCCAGTGGGCTTCCAGCGGTTTTTCCTGCTCTTTCGCCTCCTGTTCGACCACCTGACGGCAAATGATAAGGTCACCCAGCAGCGGCATTTCGATGCCAGGCGGCGCTTCGAACGGGAAAGAGAGCACGTTGGTGGGCTTATCCTTGCCGCGATAAGTCAGGTTGAGATCGTGGCTTTCTGCCTCGTCCACGAGACGGACCGTCACTTCCGCTTCTTCCTGAAACTGCGGGATAACGGCATCCAGCCAGCGCTGAAACTGCGCTTCTTCGGGCAAACCGGATGCGTCTTTGCAGGCGACCTGCAAATCGAGCATTACCTGACTCATTTATTCTCCTGCGCACCGGCGGCCAGCGCCTGCGCTTCACGTTTACGTTCGGCGGCCTGTTCCGCTTTACGTTTCTGGTCGGCCTCTTCCCAGGCTTCATAAGCATTCACTATGCGCGCGACAACCGGATGACGCACCACGTCTTCACTGAGGAAGAAATTGAAACTGATCTCTTCCACTTCCGAGAGCACTTCAATCGCATGACGCAGGCCCGATTTCATATTGCGCGGCAGGTCAATCTGCGTGACGTCGCCGGTGATAACCGCCTTGGAGTTAAAACCAATACGCGTCAGGAACATTTTCATCTGCTCGATGGTCGTGTTCTGGCTCTCATCGAGAATAATGAAAGCGTCGTTCAGGGTGCGTCCGCGCATATAGGCGAGCGGGGCGACCTCAATCACGTTGCGCTCCATGAGCTTTTCCACGCGCTCAAAGCCAAGCATTTCGAACAGGGCGTCATAGAGCGGACGCAGATACGGGTCCACTTTCTGGCTAAGATCGCCTGGCAGGAAGCCGAGTTTTTCACCGGCTTCTACCGCCGGGCGGGTCAGCAGAATACGGCGTATCTCCTGGCGCTCCAGCGCATCTACGGCGGCGGCAACCGCAAGGTAGGTTTTCCCCGTACCCGCCGGGCCGATGCCGAAAGTAATATCGTGATCGAGAATATTGGCGATGTACTGCGCCTGGTTTGGCGTACGCGGTTTAATCACGCCGCGTTTGGTCTTAATGTTGACCGCTTTGCCATACTCCGGCACGCTCTCCGCGCTTTGCTCCAGTACGCGAGACTCTTTGATGGCCAGATGAATCTGTTCCGGCTCGATGTCTTTGATTTGCCCACGCACAGGCGCGGTATCCACGTAGAGATGGCGAAGGATATCCGTAGCGGCGCTGACGCAAATCGCGCGTCCGGTGAGTTTGAAGTGATTATCGCGACGGTTGATTTCGATACCGAGGCGGCGCTCCAGCTGTTTGATGTTGTCATCAAACGGTCCGCAAAGGCTAAGCAGACGGGCGTTGTCTGCGGGTTCCAGCGTAATTTCACGTGTTTCGATATTCAAACTTATCCTCTTGGTCACACAGGGCCAGTTAGGGTGAACAATGATGCCTGCTGATTTTCTCAGGCCCTGTCGAAATTATTCACGGCGAGGGAAAAAGGCGCAAGCGACAGCACTGATATTTGGGTGTGGGATGCAGAATACAAGTGTAGCGAATGTAAATGACCGTATGCGCGCATTATGCGCATACGGTCTGATAAAGCGGGGAAATCAGGGCTGGTAGATGCCGACGCCGAGCTCGTTCTCTTTACGGGTACGGGCGATAACGGCGGCAGGGGATTGCGCCACGCGCAGGCCCATCTCCTCTTCGGTACGCACCACTTTACCGCGCAGCGAGTTCGGGAAGACCTCGGTGATTTCCACATCGACAAATTTACCGACCATATCCGGCGTACCTTCAAAATTCACTACGCGGTTATTCTCGGTACGGCCTGAAAGCTCCATGATGCTTTTACGTGAAGTGCCTTCAACCAGAATGCGTTGGGTGGTGCCTAGCATACGGCGGCTCCAGGCCATCGCCTGCTGGTTAATGCGCTCCTGCAGAATATAAAGACGCTGTTTCTTCTCTTCTTCCGGCACATCGTCAACCATATCGGCAGCCGGCGTGCCTGGGCGCGCCGAGAAGATAAAGCTGTAGCTCATGTCGAAATTCACTTCGGCAATCAGCTTCATGGTCTGCTCGAAATCCTGCTGGGTTTCGCCCGGGAAGCCGACGATAAAATCGGAGCTTATCTGGATATCAGGACGCGCAGCGCGCAGCTTGCGAATAATCGCTTTATATTCCAGCGCAGTGTGGGTGCGTCCCATCATGTTAAGCACGCGGTCGGCGCCGCTCTGTACCGGCAAATGCAGGAAGCTCACCAGCTCTGGCGTATCGCGATACACTTCGATAATGTCATCAGTAAACTCGATCGGGTGGCTGGTGGTAAAGCGGATCCTGTCGATACCATCAATAGCCGCGACCAGTCGCAGCAGATCGGCGAAGGTGCCGGTGGTGCCATCGAAGTTTTCGCCGCGCCAGGCGTTGACGTTCTGGCCAAGCAGGTTCACTTCGCGCACGCCCTGCGCCGCCAGTTGAGCGATTTCCAGTATGATATCGTCGCTCGGACGGCTCACCTCTTCACCGCGGGTATAAGGCACCACGCAGTAAGTGCAGTATTTGTTGCAGCCTTCCATGATGGAAACGAAAGCGGTCGGGCCTTCAGCGCGCGGCTCCGGCAGGCGGTCGAACTTCTCAATTTCCGGGAAGCTAATATCCACCACCGGGCTGCGGGTGCCTTTCACCTGGTTTATCATTTCCGGCAGGCGGTGCAGCGTCTGCGGCCCGAAAATAATATCGACATAGCGGGCGCGGTCACGAATATGATCGCCTTCCTGAGAGGCTACGCAGCCGCCGACGCCGATAATCACATCCGGATTCTTTTCCTTTAACGTTTTCCAGCGACCTAACTGATGGAAAACCTTCTCCTGTGCCTTTTCACGGATTGAACAGGTATTCAGCAGCAGAACATCCGCTTCTTCAGCCACATCGGTCAGCTCATAGCCGTGGGTGGCATCCAGCAGATCGGCCATCTTCGATGAATCGTATTCGTTCATCTGACAGCCCCAGGTTTTGATATGCAGTTTTTTTGTCATCGACTTGCCATTGCTCAGTTAAAGCCAGGAATGCAGGGCGCGTATTGTAATGCTTTGGCGTGTTCGTGACCAGTATTGCGCAGGAACGCTTACAGCGGCGAAAAATCCGGTAAACTTAAGGGATATACCTTAAGGATAAAAGCCCATGATAAATCAACCCATTGAAGTCGTCGTTGTCGGCGCAGGCATGGTCGGCGCGGCGGCGGCGCTGGGACTGGCGCAAAACGGTTTTCAGGTTGCCGTGATTGACCATGTCGCGCCTCCTGCTTTTGATGCGGCAGGCGCGCCTGATATCCGCATCTCTTCTATCAGCAGCGCTTCAGTCGACCTGCTCAAAGGTCTCGGCGTCTGGCAGGCGGTTAAAGCCATGCGAAGCCATCCCTACCGGCAGCTTGAAACCTGGGAGTGGGAAAGCGCGCATGTCGTGTTTAACGCCGATGAACTGAAGCTGCCCGAGCTAGGGTATATGGTGGAAAACAATGTGCTGCAGCGTGCGCTTTGGGAAGCGCTGGAGGCGCACCCCAGGGTGACGCTCCACTGCCCGGCGCAGCTCGCACAGATGCGCCAGCGCAGCGCAGGGTATGAACTGACGCTGGCAGATGGGCTTACGCTCGACGCGAAGCTGGTCATCGGCGCCGACGGCGCTAACTCCCAGGTGCGCAAATGGGCGGGCATTGGTTTACACGCCTGGCATTATAATCAGGCCTGCATGCTGATTACCGTTCAGTGCGAAGCGGCGCCGGGAGAGAGCACCTGGCAGCAGTTTACGCCCAACGGACCGCACGCCTTTTTGCCGTTGTTTGATAACTGGGCTTCGCTGGTCTGGTACGACCGCCCTGCGCGGATCCGCCAGTTGCAAACGCTGGGTATGGCGCAGTTGCAGCGGGAAATAGAAAAATCTTTTCCCGCTCGCCTTGGTAAAGTGACGCCTGTCGCCAGCGGCGCTTTTCCGCTGACCCGCCGTCATGCGCTGCATTATGTCCAGCCTGGTCTGGCGTTGATTGGCGATGCGGCGCATACCATCCACCCGCTGGCGGGGCAGGGGGTAAACCTGGGGTATCGCGATGTTGAAGCGTTGCTGGACGTGGTTATCAATGCGCGCGGTAATGGCGAGGCCTGGTCAACGGAGCCGGTACTTAAGCGTTTCGAACGGCGCAGACAGATTGATAACTTTATTATGCAAAGCGGTATGGATCTCTTCTACGCCGGGTTCAGCAATGATTTACCGCCAGTACGCATGCTGCGAAATCTTGGTCTGATGGCGGCGCAGCGCGCAGGCGTGCTGAAGCGGCAGGCATTGAAATATGCGCTGGGATTGTCGTAGTTTGACGGTCCTTAGTTACAACATACTTTTTAGGCGCATTGCTCCCTCCGCGTTGGCGGAGGAGAGTGGAAAGCGAAGCAAAAGGATGTATGGGTTAGCCCTGTAACAGCCGTAAACGCAGAAAAGCAAAAAGCCCGCAAAAGCGGGCTTTTTTAATAAGTGGCTGGGGTACGAGGATTCGAACCTCGGAATGGTGGAATCAGAATCCACTGCCTTACCGCTTGGCGATACCCCAACAGGGTGCGTTCAGTTTCCTGGACGTCTTTTAATATGGCTGGGGTACGAGGATTCGAACCTCGGAATGGTGGAATCAGAATCCACTGCCTTACCGCTTGGCGATACCCCAAGAAAATGGTGGCTACGACGGGAATCGAACCTGTGACCCCAGCATTATGAGTGCTGTGCTCTAACCAGCTGAGCTACGTAGCCAAATTGTGTTGCTTTACCAGCCTGCATCGACTGGCTGGGGTACCTGGATTCGAACCAGGGAATGCCGGTATCAAAAACCGGTGCCTTACCGCTTGGCGATACCCCAACGACTAACGCGTTTGAAACGCAAGAGTCGAAGAAAAATGGCTGGGGTACCTGGATTCGAACCAGGGAATGCCGGTATCAAAAACCGGTGCCTTACCGCTTGGCGATACCCCATCCGTGCAACGCTTAACGGAAATGGTGCGGGAGGCGAGACTTGAACTCGCACACCTTGCGGCGCCAGAACCTAAATCTGGTGCGTCTACCAATTTCGCCACTCCCGCAAAAAAGATGGTGGCTACGACGGGAATCGAACCTGTGACCCCATCATTATGAGTGATGTGCTCTAACCAGCTGAGCTACGTAGCCATCTTTTTTCGCGTTACCTTATCGGCGTTGCGGGGCGCATTATGCGTATTGGGCCTGGCAGCGTCAACACCTTTTTTGGTGAAAATGGCCTGAATGTGACTGTTTGACTAGCTTGCGAACAGCTTGACGCAATATTCGGCAATTATTGTTTATTTATCAGTACAGAGAATAAAAAAGAGAACGCCGCTGCCCGATCGCTGGGAAAAAAAACGGGCCCTCAGGAGGCCCGTTATGAAGAGAGTTTCGCTTACTTATAAGCGGACTGGTGAACACCTACCGCGCGGCCTGATGGATCGTTCATCGTTTTGAACGCTTCATCCCATTCAATCGCTTTAGCAGAAGAGCAGGCGACAGACGGACCGCCCGGCACGCACTCCGCTGCGCTCGGCACCGGGAAGAGCTCTTCAAAGATTTCACGGTAAAGATACGCTTCTTTAGACGAAGGCGTGTTGTAAGGGAAGCGGAAGCGCGCCGTTTCCATCTGCTGGTCGCTAACCTGCTGCGCCGCGACCTCTTTTAAGGTGTCGATCCAGCTGTAACCCACGCCGTCGGAGAATTGCTCTTTCTGACGCCACGCCACGCTCGCCGGCAGATAAGATTCAAAACATTCACGCAAAATATGTTTTTCCATTTTGCCGTTGCCGCACATTTTGTCCTGCGGGTTGATGCGCATCGCCACATCCAGAAATTTCTTGTCGAGGAAGGGCACGCGGGCTTCCACGCCCCAGGCGGACATCGCTTTGTTGGCGCGGGCGCAGTCAAACATATGCAGCGCCTGAAGCTTACGCACGGTCTCTTCATGCAGCTCTTTGGCGTTCGGCGCTTTGTGGAAATAGAGGTAACCGCCGAACACTTCATCCGACCCTTCACCGGAAAGCACCATCTTGATGCCCATGGCTTTGATTTTACGGGACATCAGGTACATCGGCGTGGAGGCGCGAATGGTTGTCACATCATAAGTTTCGATGTGGTAAATCACGTCGCGAATTGCGTCCAGACCTTCCTGCACGGTGAAATGAATTTCATGGTGCACGGTGCCGAGGTGATTAGCCACTTCCTGCGCGGCTTTCAGATCCGGTGAACCTTCCAGACCCACAGCGAAGGAGTGCAGCTGCGGCCACCAGGCCTCGGAACGCTCCTGATCTTCCACGCGACGCGCGGCGAATTTCTTGGTAATAGCGGAAATAACCGAGGAGTCCAGGCCGCCGGAAAGCAGCACGCCGTAAGGCACGTCAGACATCAGATGGCTTTTAACGGAATCTTCCAGCGCCTGGCGCAGTTCCGCTTTGTCGGTCACGTTGTCTTTGACGGCGTCGTATTCGAACCAGTCGCGAGTATAGTAAGGGCGAATCTCGCCGTCCTGGCTCCACAGGTAGCTGCCCGCCGGAAATTCTTTGATGGTGCGGCATACCGGCACCAGCGCCTTCATTTCGGAGGCCACATAAAGGTTGCCGTGCTCGTCATAACCCATATACAGCGGGATGATGCCGATATGGTCGCGGCCAATCAGATAAGCGTCTTTCTCGCTGTCATAAAGGGCGAAGGCGAACATGCCCTGCAGCTCATCGAGGAATTCCGGCCCTTTTTCCTGATACAGCGCGAGAATAACTTCGCAGTCAGAACCGGTCTGGAAAGGGTAGCGGTCGCCATATTCGGCGCGCAGCGCCTGATGGTTGTAAATTTCACCGTTAACGGCAAGCGCGTGCGTTTTTTTCTGGTTGTAGAGCGGCTGCGCGCCCGCGTTAACGTCGACGATGGAAAGACGTTCATGAGCGAGAATCGCTTTATCGCTGGCATAAACGCCCGACCAGTCAGGGCCGCGATGGCGCATCAGACGGGAAAGCTCCAGCGCTTTTTTACGCAGTTCTGTCGCGTCAGTTTTAATATCCAGCACACCAAAAATAGAACACATAGACTTCTCCGTTAACCCTGGCGGTGATGTTGCGTTTGTTGTCGGCGCGCTGCGTCATTTTTCTCTTTCTCGCCGCGGCGCGCCTTGCTTACTAAAGAAAATGCCGTATACGCCCAGGTCAATGCAAGCGCTTTAGCGCTGCGAAAAGAAATAATGCAGTGACGATTAGCGGATAGTGAAAAAAGGTTATGTTTAGCGCAGCAAAATTAGCGAATCGTCAATTAACGAGCGTTTTTATTGAATGCCGCTTTTCAAGGGCAGGGAGGCGTTAATGAAACGGCAGCCGCGCATCACGCGGCTGGAGAGATCAGAGGATGTCGATTTCGGCAACGGAAGGGTAAATCCAGGAGGGGCGGAACGGCATAGCGTCGATATCATTGAGCGTTGAAACGCCGGAAAGCACCAGAATCGTTTCCAGACCCGCCTGAAATCCCGCCAGAATATCGGTGCGCAGGTTATCGCCGACGATGACGGTCTGCTCTGAGTGCGCCTGCATCTTGTTTAACGCGGCGCGAATTATCCACGGACTCGGCTTGCCGACATAAAAAGGCTTACGACCGGAGATTTTTTCGATGCCGGCACACAGCGCGCCGCAGGCCGGATAAAATCCCCGCCCGTGCGTATCCGGGTTGGTAGCGATAAAACGCGCGCCGCCAGCCACGAAGAAAGCGGCTTTGTGCATCATCTCCCAGTTATAGGAGCGCGTCTCGCCAACGATGACAAAGTCGGGATTGATATCGGTTATCGTAAAACCTGCTTTGTAAAGCTCGTGAATGAGCGCGCCTTCGCCGACAACGTAGGCTTTTTTCCCTTCCTGACGACGCAGAAAATCAGCCGTCGCCATCGCAGAGGTATAAAAAACGCTGTCCGGCACATCAATCCCTGCGGAGGCGAACCGGTTAGCCAGGTCTTGTCCTGTCTGGGAAGGGTAGTTTGTCAGCAGCACCAGCGGCATCCCTTTTTCAAGGATGCGGTTGAGGAATTCGCTGGCGCCCGGGACGGCAACGTTGTCGTGCATCAGCACGCCATCAATATCACAAATTACGCTCTGGATGGTCATCGACTACTCTGGCTCAAAGAAAAGAAAGGCGTAACTATAGCCTGGTTAAGGTTGAAACCCTGTTAACTTTCAAGCAAACGCTGCAATAACATACCGTTAAGCATGGCCCGTTTCACCAGCGCGAAAGCGCCGATGGCTGAGCGGTGATCCAGCGTGGAAGGCACCACCGGCAGGTTCTTACGAAACGCCGCCAGCGCCTGGGCATTGATGCAGCTTTCAACCGCAGGCAACAGGATTTTTTCCGCTTCGACAATCTCACCCGCGATGACAATTTTTTGCGGGTTGAACAGATTGATAGCGATAGCGATAGTTTTTCCGAGATGGCGGCCTACCTGTTCAATCACTTCGCAGGCCAGTTCATCGCCTTTATTGGCGGCTTTGCAGATGGCTTTGATATTGCATTCATCAAGCGTGACGCGGCTCTGGTAGCCTTTCTCCAGCAAATGACGCACGCGCTGCTCAATGGCGGCGTTTGCCGCCACCGTCTCAAGGCAGCCGAAGTTGCCGCAGTGGCAGCGCTCGCCGAGCGGATCGACCTGAATATGGCCGATTTCGCCGACATTGCCGTTACGGCCAATAAAAATGCGGCCATTTGAGATAATGCCTGCGCCTGTGCCGCGATGAACGCGCACTAAAATGGAATCTTCGCAATCCTGACTTGCACCGAAGTAGTGCTCGGCCAGCGCCAGGCTGCGGATATCGTGACCGACAAAACAAGTCACGTTAAACCGCTTTTCCAGCGCCTCCACCAGCGCCCAGTTCTGCACGGGAATATGGGGCATATAGCGAATTACGCCGCTTTCCGGATCCACGAGGCCGGGCAGGATAATGGAGATGGCGATAAGCTCGCGAATTTTACGCTGCTGCGTTTCGATAAACAGCGCAATGGTATTGAGCAACGCATGCTCCAGCGTCTCCTGGGTGCGCTCAGGCAGAGGATAATGCTCTTCCGCCACCACTTTGCTGCTCAGGTCGTATAGCGTCAGGGTGGTGTCGTTGCGGCCTAGACGCACGCCTATGGCGTGAAAGGGACGCGTCTCGGTAATAATGGAGATAGCGCGGCGGCCCCCGGTGGAAGCCTGTTGATCCACTTCTTTGATAAGGCCGCGCTCAATAAGCTGGCGAGTAATTTTGGTGACGCTGGCGGGCGCAAGCTGGCTCTGTTCCGCTATCTGAATACGCGAGATAGGCCCGTGTTGATCTATAAGGCGGTAAACCGCCGCGCTGTTAAGCTGTTTTACCAGATCAACGTTACCTATTTGAGCCTGTCCGCCAGTCGTCATGCCTGTTCTTACTCAGTAAAGACCTCGTTGCCGTTAACGAGAGTCCGGGTGATTTTATAATCGCGGGTAAAGACGGTCAGGTTAGCCACTTTTCCGGCTTCGATTGTCCCTAGCGTCTTATCCACGCCCATAGCGCGGGCCGGGTAAAGGGTCGCCATGCGCAGCGCTTCATCCAGTGCGATGTTGACATGCTCGACCAGGTTGCGCACGCCTTCGATCATCGTCAGCGCGGAACCACTCAGCGTCCCGTTCTCATCCACGCACAGTCCATTACGGAAGTATATGGTTTTACCAGCAAAAATGAACTCATCAATATTCGCGCCCGCCGGTGCGGTTGCGTCTGTCACCAGACAAAGCTTGTCGCCTTTTACCTTTTTCGCGGTGCGAACGTTGGCGAAATCGACATGCAGCCCGTCGGCGATAATGCCGCAGTATAAATCAGGCTCGTCGAAAATCGCCCCGGTCAGGCCCGGCTCGCGACCGGTAATATAAGGCATGGCGTTAAACAGATGCGTGGCGAAGCTGATACCGGCGCGAAAACCCGCTTTGGCTTCTTTCAGCGTGGCGTTGGAGTGGCCTGCGGAGACGACGATGCCCGCCGCGGCAAGCTGGCGAATCACTTCCGGTTCGACCATTTCCGGCGCGAGCGTCAGCTTGGTAATGACATCGGCGTTCTCGCACAGAAAGTCAACCAGCGCCTGGTCAGGTTTGCGCACATAAGCCGGGTTATGGGTGCCTTTTTTGACGATGTTCAGCCACGGACCTTCCAGATGCAGGCCGAGCGCCTGGTTTTTATTTTTCGCCAGATAGTCGCGCATTACGCGCACGCCCTGTTTCATCAGGTCGTCGCTGGCGGTAATCAACGTCGGTAGATAGCTGGTGCAGCCCGATTTCTCGTTTGCTTTCTGCATAATTTCCAGCGTCTCGACGCTGACGGCTTCGGCGGTATCGTTGAACTGCACGCCGCCGCAGCCGTTTAACTGCACATCAATAAAACCGGGGGCAATAATGGCGCCACCGGCGTCGCGTTGTTCAATGCCGGCCGGTAATTCCGCCAGCGGGCAAACGCGCTCGATAAGGCCATTCGCGATAATTACCGCATGGTCGTCCAGAATTTCATGGCCGGTGAAAATCCGGCCGTGGGTTAAGGCATACATAGTGACCCCCGGTATAAATGCGCTTAAAGATCTTTAATATTTTCAGCTTCGAGCTCAGTGAAGTATTTCAGCGTCTTCACCTTCAGCTCCATGGTGGACGGCTCATCGCAAACCACGACCGCTTTCGGGTGCAGTTGCAGGCAACTAATCGTCCACATATGGTTTACGTTGCCTTCGACCGCCGCCTGCAGCGCCTGCGCTTTCACATGCCCCTGCACCAGGATCATCACTTCTTCGGCATCCAGCAGCGTGCCGACGCCCACGGTGAGCGCGTATTTCGGCACCTGGTTTACATCGCCGCCGAAAAAGCGGGAGTTTGCCACGCGGGTGTCATGCGTCAGGGTTTTAATGCGGGTACGGGACGCGAGTGACGAGGCCGGCTCGTTAAAAGCAATGTGTCCGTCGTTGCCAACGCCGCCCATGAAGAGATGAATTTTGCCATAGGCGCGAATTTTCTCTTCATAACGGCGACATTCTGCGTCAACATCAGGCGCATTGCCATCAAGAAGGTTGATATTTTCAGCAGGAATATCAACATGATCAAAGAAATTACGGTGCATGAAGCTGTGGTAGCTTTCCGGATGTTCTTTCGGCAGGCCGACATATTCATCCATGTTAAAAGTGACCACATGTTTAAAACTCACCTGGCCCGCTTTATGCATCTCTACCAGCGCTTTATAGGCTTCGAGCGGCGTGCCGCCGGTTGGCAGGCCCAGTACGAACGGGCGATCGGCGGTTGGGTTAACTGCGTTGATGCGCTTAACAATATGGCGTGCTGCCCATTTGCCGACCTGCTGTGCGCTAGCCAGGGGGATAAGTCTCATCATTCACCTCGTAAGTTGTAAGTCATAAATGGCGCGGATTGAAAAGCGGGATAAGGTAAGGGTAAACCATATTCATCGGGCTCAGGGATCAATCCGTCCTGATTTTTCGAATGATAAAATAAGTTTTGCGAGTTAGCCAGTAAAGGGGAAATGGTAAAGCAAATTTTGGTGATAAAAATCACAAACAGCACCCTTTTAATTTGCGAGGCGAATTAATTTTTCACACACTCCACAGGTGAAGTGAAGCGTCGCCGCTTAATCAGGGTGGGTCGTATTATAAAAACACTGCTTTGACGAGCCTCATCGGGGCCTCATAGGGGGAATAAAGTGAGTATTCTAGGTTATTTGCAAAACGTAGGCCGGGCGCTGATGGTGCCCGTGGCTACGCTGCCTGCCGCAGCAATTTTGATGGGGGTAGGGTACTGGATTGACCCTACCGGTTGGGGTGGAAGCAACGCGCTGGCTGCGTTTTTTATCCAGTCCGGTTCCGCAATCATCGACAATATGGGCGTGCTGTTCGCGGTCGGCGTCGCGTATGGCATGTCTAAAGATAAAGACGGCGCGGCTGCGCTGGCCGGCTTTGTCGGATTCCTCGTTTTAACTACGCTCTGCTCGCCTGCGGCTGTCGCCATGATCCAGAAAATCCCGGCGGACCAGGTGCCAGCGGCGTTTGGCAAAATCAAAAACCAGTTTGTCGGCATTATGGTCGGGATTATCGCGGCCGAACTTTATAACCGCTTTAGCGCCGTCGAACTGCCTAAAGCGCTTTCGTTCTTCAGCGGTCGCCGCCTGGTGCCGATCCTCACTTCATTTGTGATGATCGTGGTCGCTTTCATCATGATGTACATCTGGCCGGTTGTGTTTGATGGCCTGGTGAACTTCGGCGAGCATATCCAGAAACTCGGTTCTGTTGGCGCAGGCGTTTACGCTTTCTTCAACCGTCTGCTTATCCCGGTTGGCCTGCACCACGCGCTGAACTCCGTGTTCTGGTTCGACGTAGCCGGTATTAACGACATCCCGAACTTCCTTGGCGGCGCGCAGTCTATCGAGGCCGGGAAAGCGGTTGTCGGCATTACCGGCCGCTATCAGGCGGGCTTCTTCCCGATCATGATGTTTGGTCTGCCGGGCGCGGCGCTGGCGATTTACCACTGCGCGCGTCCGGAAAACAAGGCTAAAGTGCTGGGTATTATGATGGCGGGCGCGTTTGCGGCCTTCTTCACCGGCATTACCGAACCGCTGGAGTTCTCCTTCATGTTCGTAGCGCCGGTGCTTTATGTGCTGCACGCCATTCTGACCGGTATCTCCGTGTTTATCGCGGCGACCATGCACTGGATTGCCGGCTTCGGCTTTAGCGCCGGGCTGGTGGATATGGTGCTTTCTTCACGTAACCCGCTGGCCACGCACTGGTACATGCTGATCCCGCAGGGGCTGGTGTTCTTCGTTATCTATTACCTGGTGTTCCGCTTCACCATCACCAGGTTTAACCTGATGACGCCGGGCCGTGAACTGGCGGTAGCCGGAAGCGAAGAAGACGGCGAAGACGTTAACGTCAGCGGCGATAAAGACCAGGATGTCACCGGCCTTGCGCGTCAGTATGTCGCGGCTATCGGCGGCTCTGATAACCTCACCGGCATTGACGCCTGCATTACGCGTTTACGTCTGACCGTAAAAGACTCCGCTCAGGTTAACGAAGTGCTGGCGAAACGCCTTGGCGCGACGGGCGTGATTCGCCTGAACAAAACCAGCGTGCAGATTATCGTGGGCTTTATGGCAGAAAAAATCGCGAACGCGATGAAAACGGTCGGCGCCGTGCCAGCCTCTGCCCCGGCTGCCGCCAGCGCATCCGTAGCGCCTGCCGCAGGGGTTAAACCGCAAGTGGTTCCGCAGGCCGCTACCGCCGTCACGGTTGCTGAACTGCTCTCTCCGGTGACTGGCGAGGTTGTTGCGCTGGAACAGGTGCCGGATGAAGCGTTTGCCAGCAAAGCGGTAGGTGATGGCGTGGCGGTGAAGCCAACGGAGAAAACCGTTGTTTCCCCGGCTGCCGGCACCATCGTGAAGATTTTCAATACCAACCACGCGTTCTGTCTGGAAACAGAAAAAGGCGCGGAGATTGTTGTTCATATGGGCATCGACACCGTAGCGCTGAACGGCCAGGGTTTTAAACGTCTGGTGGAAGAGGGCGCTGAAGTGGCTGCCGGCCAGCCGGTGCTGGAAATGGATCTCGATTTCCTCAATGCCCATGCCCGTTCAATGATTAGCCCGGTCGTGTGCAGCAACATCGACGACTTCGGCGGTCTGGTCATTAAAGCTCAGGGGCAGGTTGTTGCAGGAGAGACGCCGCTTTATGAGATTAAAGGCAAGTAACGCTGTTGGGTTTTAGGGCGCCTCAAGCGGCGGGGAAATTCCTCGCCGCTTTTTTTGTTGTAAAAATCTACGCTACCGCAGGGAGGCGCCTATTTTCTTCAACTAAAGGTTGTTTCCCGTCTCTGCTTATAAGATCATGCTGCGTTAACTGATGTTTACGCTTTGAGGAATCTACGATGAGTGAGGCTGAAGCCCGCCCGACTAACTTTATCCGCCAGATCATCGATGAAGATTTGGCCAGTGGTAAGCACACTACCATCTGCACCCGTTTTCCGCCGGAGCCGAACGGCTATCTGCATATCGGACACGCAAAATCTATCTGCCTGAACTTCGGCATCGCCCAGGATTACCAGGGCCAGTGCAATCTGCGTTTCGACGATACCAACCCGGTTAAAGAAGACATCGAATACGTCGAGTCAATCAAAAACGACGTGCAGTGGCTGGGCTTTCACTGGTCGGGCGACGTGCGCTATTCCTCTGACTACTTTGACCAGCTGCACAGCTATGCGATCGAACTGATTAATAAAGGCCTCGCTTACGTTGATGAGCTTTCGCCGGAGCAGATCCGCGAGTACCGCGGCACGCTGACGCAGCCGGGCAAAAACAGCCCGTACCGCGATCGCAGCGTGGAAGAGAACCTGGCGCTGTTTGAGAAAATGCGCAACGGCGAATTCGCCGAAGGCACCGCTTGCCTGCGCGCGAAAATCGATATGGCTTCGCCGTTTATCGTCATGCGCGACCCGGTGCTGTACCGCATTAAATTCGCTGAGCACCATCAGACCGGCAACAAGTGGTGCATCTATCCGATGTACGACTTTACCCACTGCATTTCCGATGCGCTGGAAGGCATTACCCATTCGCTGTGTACGCTGGAGTTCCAGGATAACCGCCGTCTCTATGACTGGGTTCTGGATAACATCACTATTCCGGTGCATCCGCGCCAGTACGAGTTTTCGCGTCTTAACCTTGAATACGCGGTGATGTCCAAGCGTAAGCTTAACCTGCTGGTGACCGACAAAATTGTGGAAGGCTGGGACGACCCGCGCATGCCGACCATTTCTGGCCTGCGCCGTCGCGGCTATACCGCCGCTGCTATTCGCGAGTTCTGCAAACGCATCGGCGTAACCAAGCAGGATAACACCGTCGAGATGGCGGCGCTGGAAGCCTGCATCCGTGAAGATCTCAACGAAAACGCGCCGCGCGCGATGGCCGTTATCGATCCCGTTAAGCTGGTGATTGAGAACTACCCGCAGGGCCAGACTGAACAGGTCGCCATGCCCAACCATCCGAACAAACCGGAAATGGGCAGCCGCGAGGTGCCGTTCTCTGGCGAAATCTGGATCGATCGTGCCGATTTCCGTGAAGAGGCCAACAAGCAGTACAAGCGCCTGGTGCTGGGTAAAGAAGTTCGCCTGCGCAACGCTTACGTCATTAAAGCTGAGCGTGTTGAAAAAGACGCGGAAGGCAACATCACCACCATCTACTGCTCTTACGATGCCGAAACGTTAAGTAAAGATCCGGCGGATGGCCGCAAAGTGAAAGGCGTTATCCATTGGGTTAGCGCACAGCACGCGCTGCCGGTAGAAATTCGTCTTTACGACCGCCTCTTTAGCGTGGCGAACCCGGGCGGAGCGGACGATTTCCTCTCGACCATCAACCCGGAGTCGCTGGTTATCAAACAGGGCTTTGCAGAGCCGGGTTTGAAAGAGGCGGAAGTGGGTAAGGCGTACCAGTTCGAGCGCGAAGGTTACTTCTGCCTCGACAGCCGCCACACCTCAGCCGATAAGCTGGTCTTTAACCGCACGGTAGGGCTTCGCGATACCTGGGCTAAAATCGGCGAATAAGTCGAACTGCAAAATAAAACGCCGCGCAATGCGGCGTTTTTCATTTCCGCAGCGCTGATTCGGCTTTTTATTAAAAACAATCGGGCAGTTTTTACTAATTATAATCTTTATAAATTCATCTAAATTAACTCATAGCAACCATCAATATAGATTGTGGTGATGCAAGGCCTTAATAAATAAAGTTATTGCATAAAGCATTTATTTTAATAAAAGCGCAAGAGTATTTATTTGTGCTTGGTGTCATATTCTGGCAATGCTGTGCAAACAAAAGATTGATAATTCATGTCACGAAAAATACTATTCGATAGTGTTAAAAAAATCATAAACATGCATTTGTTCTGTGTGAGAATTTTTTTTATAAGGTAATCATTGAGAAGGAATTTAATATGCCTCTTTTTATAAGGTGGCGCAGGGCGCGGCTATTATTACTGGCGAGCGTAAGCGCTTTATCTACTTTGAGTTTTACTCCCGCTGTTTATTCCACAGGCTTTATTGATGATTCAACGCTGACAGGCGGCCTCTATTACTGGCAGCGAGAACGAGACCGCAAGGATGTCATAGAGGATAAATATAAAACCAATCTCTCTCATTCAACCTGGAATGGCAATCTCGATTTTTCGTCAGGCTATGCGGCAGATCTGTTCGGCGTTGACGTGGCGCTCTTCACGGCAATTGAAATGGCGGAAAATGGCGACAGCGCGCATCCAAATGAAATCGCCTTTTCATCCAGCAATAAAGCTTACGATGAAGAGTGGTCCGGTGATAAAAGCGGAATAAGCCTTTATAAAGCCGCCGCGAAATTTAAATATGGCCCCTTATGGGCACGCGCCGGATATCTCCAGCCCTCCGGCCAAACGCTTCTGGCGCCGCACTGGAGCTTTATGCCGGGCACTTATCAGGGCGCGGAGGCGGGGGCCAGCGCGGACTACGGCGAGGCGGGCCTGCTCAGCTTCTCATATATGTGGAGCAACGCTTATAAAGCGCCGTGGCATCTTGAAATGGATAAATTTTACCAGAACGATAAAGCGACCCGCGTCGACTATCTCCATTCTTTAGGCGCGAAGTATGACTTCAAAAATAACTTTATTCTCGAAGCGGCTTTCGGCCAGGCGCAAGGCTACATTGACCAGTACTTTGCTAAAGCCAGTTATAAATTTGATATTGCGGGAAGGCCGCTCGCCGCCAGTTATCAATTCTACGGCGCCCGCGACAAAGTAAGCGACGGTTCCGGCAACGATATTTATGACGCCACGGCATGGCTGCAGGCGTTGACCTTTGGCTACAGGATGGGGCCGGTTGATTTGCGTCTGGAAGGGACCTGGGTCAAAGCCGACGGGCAACAAGGCTACTTTCTGCAACGCATGACGCCAACCTACGCCTCATCAAACGGTCGGCTGGATATCTGGTGGGATAACCGTTCTGACTTTAACGCCAACGGTGAGAAGGCGCTGTTCGTCGGCGCTATGTATGACCTTACCCACCTGAAGCTGGCGGGATGGTCTGTCGGCGCGTCTTACGCGTACGCCTGGGATGCTAAGCCCGGTTCCGCGCCGACCCGCGATGGCTATTACGATCCTGATTATCGTCTTAAGGAATCGGCTTACAGCCTTGATGCAATTTATACCTTCGTAGAAGGGCGCGCTAAAGGCGCCACGTTTAAGCTGCATTTCACGCAGTATGACAACCACTCCGCTATTCCCAGTTACGGTGGTGGCTATGGCAATATTTTTCAGGACGAACGCGACGTGAAATTTATGTTCATTGCGCCGTTCACCCTGTTCTGATGCTTCTCGCTTCATACTCATTAATGCTATCTCGCTCTGAGGGAACAAAATGAAGAGATTACAGCGTAGTGTTTTAGCGCTCGCTCTGGCCGGACTAATGAGCAGCGCCTGGGCAGACCAGGAACTGGCGAATAAACTGAGTCAGTTTACGCTTAATTATGCTGTGCAGGATAACCACGCGCAGCAACACGGGGTGGACTGCGCGGCGCTCGGCGCTGACTGGGCCGCCTGCAGTAAAGCCGTTATCACCTTAACTAACCATGGCGATGCGCTAGCCGACAGAAACTGGACTATCTGGTTTCACAGCATCCGGCAAATCCTGAAGGTGGATAATGAACAGTTTAAGGTCACCCATGTCATGGGCGATCTGCATAAGCTTGAACCCACCGATAAGTTCACGGGCTTTCCGGCAAACCAGTCCATCACTATTCCGATTATTAATGAGTACTGGCAGCTTTTTATTACCGACGTGCTTCCTCGCTGGTATGTCACCTCTGACGACAGTCGTCCCGTTATTATCGCCAACACCGATACGGAAGAACTGGCCCGGTTTGTCAGCCCGCTCGGTGAACAGTGGAAGCGCACGCCGGATGATAAAAATGTGCTGATGACCGCAGAGGCGCGCTATAACAAAAATAGCGATGTCGCTTTACCGGATGCTGCCGCGTTGCGAGGACAGATTGTTCCTACCCCTAAAACGGTTACGGTGCATACCGAAAATGTGGACTTAAGCCGCGGGGTCGCGCTCGACCTGGCTTCGCTGGCGCCTGCTTCCCGCGAGGCGGTGGCTTCGCGTTTCGCGCAGCTCGGCGTGAAAACCGGTCAGGGCTATCCGGTTAAGACGCTCGTTGCGCCAGGCGAATTTCAGAAACCTGAGGCGGTATCCGGCGCTTACCGTTTACAAATCAAGCCGCAGGAGACAAGGGTGACGGGATACGACGCCGCTGGCGTCTTCTACGGCCTGCAATCTTTGCTCTCACTGCTCCCGGCGCAAGGTGAGCCGCAAATCGCTACGCTTGAAGTGAGCGATGCGCCTCGCTTCAGCTGGCGCGCTATTCATCTGGACGTCGGACGCAATTTCCATTCAAAAGCGGCGGTGCTGCGTCTGCTGGATCAAATGGCCGCTTATAAACTCAACAAGTTTCATTTCCACCTGAGCGATGATGAAGGCTGGCGCCTGGAAATCCCCGGACTGCCGGAACTGACCGAAACAGGGGCGAAACGCTGCCATGACCTCAGTGAAAAACGCTGCCTTCTGCCGCAGTTGGGTTCGGGGCCTGAAAGCAATAACAACGGCAGCGGCTACTTCACGCGCGCTGATTATATTGAGATTGTGAAATACGCTGCTGCGCGGCATATCGAGGTTATCCCTGAAATTGATATGCCCGCGCATGCGAGGGCGGCCGTGGTATCGATGGAAGCGCGCTATGCCCGTTTAATGGAAGCGGGAAAAGCGCAGGAAGCAAACCACTACCGCCTGCTGGATCCCGCCGACACCTCAAACACGACAGGCGTTCAGTATTACGATCGAACCGGTTATCTGAATCCTTGTCTCGCTTCGTCACGCAACTTCGTCGACAAAGTCATCTCTGAGGTTCAGTTGATGCATAAAGAGGCGGGGCAACCTTTAACCGTCTGGCACGCCGGCGGCGACGAGGCGAAGAATATCTACCTGGGAACAGGGTATACCGACAAGTCCCATCCGGAAGAGGGGAAGGGGATTATCGATCTGAGTAAACAAAATAAGCCGTGGGAAAAATCACCTGCGTGTAAAAAGCTGCTTGAACGGGGCGAGGTGGCGGACGTTGAACACCTCTCCAGCTACTTTGGCATTGAGATCAGCAAGCTGGTAAATGCGCACGGCATCGGCGTCATGCAGGCCTGGCAGGATGGGTTGAAAGATGCGAAAGACGCCAGCGCGTTCAGTACCCGTCAGGTTAATGTTAACTTCTGGGACACGCTATTCTGGGGCGGCTTTGATACGGCAAACGACTGGGCGAATAAAGGTTTCAGGGTTATCGTCTCCAACCCTGACTACCTCTATCTGGATTTCCCCTATGAGGTAAATCCGGCGGAGAGCGGCTATTACTGGGGAACGCGGTTCAGCGACGAGCGTAAAATCTTCAGCTTTGCGCCAGACAACCTGCCGCAGAATGCGGAAACTTCCGTTGATCGCGATGGCAATACCTTCAGTGCGAAATCTGATAAGCCCTGGCCGGGCGCGCTGGGCCTTTCCGCTCAGCTCTGGAGCGAAGTCGTTCGTACCGATAAACAGATGGAGTACATGATCTATCCAAGGCTTATTGTTGTCGCTGAGCGCGCATGGCATCGCGCCGCCTGGGAGCAGGCTTATCAGGCGGGTCGCGAGTATAAGGGCCAGGAAACGCAGTGGGTGGATAAAAAAGCCCTCGCGTCAGACTGGGCCCGCTTTGCAAGCCTTATAGGCCACCGGGAGCTGGCGAAACTGGATAAAGCGGGCATCCAGTATCGTTTGCCGGTGCCGGGCGCCAGAGTGGAAAAAGGCATACTGGAAATAAACACCAGCCTGCCGGGGCTGGGTGCAGAATACTCCACGGATAACGGTAAAAGCTGGCTACGCTATGACAATAACGCGCGACCGCAGGTAGAGGGCGAAGTGCAGATTCGCGCGGTAAGCCCGGATGGTCAACGCTACAGCCGCGTCGATAGCGTTAAATAGCACCGTAATAAAAAGCCCGCCTGATGGCGGGCTTTTATCTTTCTGCAAAAGCTTACAGGCTTTCTGGCAGCGTACGCAGCCCGGTTAATTTTCCTTTACTTATTTCTACATAGTTATCATGCCGCAACTGCGACAACGTTTTCATCACCATGCTGCGAGAAAGGTTGGTTCGCTTAACGATATAATCGGCTACGTTAATTTTATTTCGCATAAATTCATCCATGGCGGCAAGCGTGACCAGATTGCCTTTAATCATGAGATAGCTATTATGCCCAAGCAATAATTCTTCACGATGGCAGAGTAAGTCGATAGACCAGGCCAGTACCTTATATAACTGTGGTTGACACTGATGGTTTTCTATTTCGCTCAGAAATTTATCAAAAGGAATGAGCTGGTAGTGGCACTCAGCATCGGCCTGAATTCTGAAATAGTTTTTATTATTAAGATTACGCGCAACGCCCAGAATAGACGGGGCGCTACATTTTTCAATCAGTAATCTATCGCTTTTACGCAATACGGAAAAAAGGCCACCACGAATAATGCAAACAAAGCCTTCACGCGTTGGAATAGACGTATTTTTCTCTGCGCGATACCAGTTACCGTAACCATTAAAGATATCGGACAGGCGATAAATTTCGGCAAGGGGTTTCTGAGGTATTACCATAACGGCGACCTATATATAAGTATATTATTGGAATAAATAACGAGGGGCTATTCTAATAGAGTTGATTTTTTTACTGCAATACAGGCCAGTGGCGTTGCAAGCCCGAATGGGGCGCTTAAGGGAGGTAACTGATTGAATGGTAAAATAATTTACTTTTTCTGAAAATAAAAAGTAAGAAAAAGATAAGATAAAATAAGTTCTTGACCAGTATATTAAAATAGCAAGCATCAAGAAAATGGACTATTAGCGTCGCGTCTGCCTGATAAAGGTGTAAAAAAAGCCGACATACTATGTCGGCTTATTAACAAAAAGTAAAAACGGAACGCTATTTTCGCTTACTTTGTGTCGTGCGCGTGCTCGTTTTCGCGGCAGTCGCCATCGGCACAGTGGCCATAGAGATAGAGGCTATGGTTGGTCAGACGAATGCCATGGCGGGAAGCGATTTCACGCTGACGCGCTTCGATAGAGTCGTCGCTAAACTCGATAACTTTGCCGCAGTCGAGGCAGATCAGGTGGTCATGATGATGCTGTTGAGTCAGTTCGAAAACGGATTTGCCGCCTTCAAAATTATGACGCGTTACGATACCCGCATCGTCAAACTGATTCAGCACACGGTAAACGGTCGCGAGACCAATCTCTTCGCCCATGTCAATGAGGCGCTTGTATAAGTCTTCCGCACTGACATGATGGTTTACTGGCTCCTGCAACACTTCAAGGATTTTCAGTCGAGGAAGCGTGACTTTCAGGCCAGCCTTCTTTAATGCGGTGTTATTGTCAGTCATGCGGAATCTGTCCTGTTGCTAAACGGTGTGCTCCGGAGAGCTTAAGATCGGATGCGCTGAAGATGAATGCGACTCATTATAGAACTGACAGGCCCAAATGAAAACCGCAAGCGTCCAGCAATAGTGCTTTTCAAAACGTGGCGAGCGCGGCGCTTGCCGTCTCGTTACCCGATAATCCTGAAGGGTATTGTACAGATATGCGGATAAAAGTTAAAAATTTGTAGCAATCATTTTTATCGCTTTTATCTATCAATGAAGTGAAAACGGCGATAAAAAATACATTTATCGCCGTTTCACGATTAGGCGTTAATGATTTCCTGCAGGTGCAGTTCTTCAGAAACTTGCTTAACCCATTTTTCGACGCGTTCAGCGGTCAGTTCGGGCTGACGATCTTCATCAATGGCAAGGCCAACAAAGTGATTGTCATCGGCAAGACCTTTAGAGGCTTCAAAGTGGTAACCTTCCGTCGGCCAGTGACCCACAATAGTGGCGCCGCGCGGTTCAATAATGTCGCGAATGGTGCCGAGCGCATCGCAGAAATATTCCGCGTAGTCTTCCTGATCGCCGCAGCCGAAGAGCGCGACCAGCTTGCCATTGAAGTCAATCTCTTCAAGGGTCGGGAAGAAATCATCCCAGTCGCACTGCGCTTCGCCGTAGTACCAGGTCGGGATGCCAAGCAGCAGGATATCGAAACCTTCCAGATCTTCTTTGCTGCTCTTGGCAATATCGTGCACTTCAGCAACGTCTTTCCCGAGCTGTTTCTGAATAACTTTTGCGATATTTTCGGTGTTGCCGGTGTCGCTGCCGAAAAAAATGCCTACGATTGCCATGAGAAAAATAACCTCTTGAATCCTAATGATATGGTAGTGGCAAAATGCCCACAGATAGGGCAATCATAGCAGAACAGAGAAGAGGGCGGAAACTGCTATCACGGTGGGGTGCACACTCTGACACATTTCCATACAAGAAAAAGGGTCTTAAGGGCTCAGCTATTCAGCGCCTTGAGTTGTGCCAGCAAAATTTCTTCGATCAATTCGCTGCGACTCATGTTGCGCGCCTGCGCCAGTTGCGTCAGGGCGTCAACCGCTTCCGCGTTAAGTTTTAACTCTACGCGTTTAAGCCCGCGAACTTTGTCGCGCTTGAGCTGGTTCCGTTTGTTGATGCGCAACTGTTCGTCACGCGACAGCGGATTGGTTTTCGGGCGACCCGGGCGACGCTCGTCCGCGAACAGATCTAATGTCGTACGGTCCGTTTGTTCTTTGGCCATGATTTGACTACTGACAGGGGAAACAGGCTGCCGGAGCGGATGCCCGGGTGTCATTCAGCGCGCCATCATACATCAGGGAACGAGGCGCGCCAACGCGTTAGCGGCATGTTAGCGCCAGTCGCCTTGTTTTTAATCAGTTTCCAGGAAGCGACGAATGGCGCGCAATACGGCTTCGGGCTTTTCGGCATGCACCCAGTGCCCGGCGCCGGCAATGACATGCGCTCGTGCCGCAGGGAACTGCTTAAGCAAGGCCTCGCGGTGCTTTTCCTGTACGTAAGGCGAAGCGCCGCCAGCGATAAACAGCGAAGGGCCATGCCACGCCGGCACCTCCTGCCAGCCAACAATGTGGGCATACTGCTCCCAAAGCGTCGGCACATTGAAACGCCATTCACCGTCAGCGAAAGATTTCAGCAGAAACTGAACGACGCCCTCTTCAGAGAGGTACTCGCGCATAATGGCGGCCGCCTGCTGGCGCGTCGCGGCGCCCGCGTCGCTTACCGCGCGGATGGCGGCGAAAATTTCATCGTGACGTCGTACCTGATAGTCGACAGGCGCGATATCAATCGCCACCAGTTTGACGATGCGCTCCGGTATCAGCGCGGTCACGGCCATTGCCGCTTTGCCGCCCATGGAGTGCCCGATAAGAACCGCGTTATCAAGCTGGTGGGCATCCAGGGTTTCCACAATATCCTGCGCCATAGCGGGATACGTCATCTCATCGCTACGCGGCGAAAGACCGTGGTTACGCATATCGACCTGCAGCACGTCGCGATCTTTCACCAGATCGCGAGCCAGCACGCCGAGGTTATCCAGACTGCCAAACAGGCCGTGAATCAAAACGACAGGCGAATTGTTATTCGGTTGTTGCGCAGATTGCATTCGGGTATTCAATTTCATGGCAAAGTTCTTTTTTTGCATCTGAAAGGTTAGGGTATCATGTTGACCATTCTGCCGTCCGGCTGCAAGGAGCCAGTTAATTCCGACTTTTGCCGCCCCTCCAGGTGTGACGCTATCCGCTGTTGGGTTTTACTTCTATAATCCCAACGACTTGTATTCAGAAAAGATATTGCACTGGATTAAGATGAAAACGATTGAAGTTGATGACGAGCTGTATCGCTACATTGCCAGCCACACTCAGCACATTGGCGAAAGCGCGTCCGACATTTTACGGCGCATGCTGAAAGTCGCCGCCGGCTCGCAAGCCGCTGCCGCTCAGGCGAAAGAGAGCGCGCCTGTCAACGCAGCCGTTGCCGAAAAGCCGGCGAACCCTGCCAAAGACCGCGTTCGCGCTATGCGAGAGCTGCTTTTATCGGACGAATACGCAGAACAGAAGCGAGCGGTCAATCGTTTCATGCTGGTGCTGTCTACACTCTATTCACTGGATGCAAAAGCGTTTGCCGAAGCCACCGAGTCGCTGCATGGCCGCACCCGCGTCTATTTCGCCGGTGACGAGCAAACGCTGCTGCAAAGCGGCAACCAGACCAAGCCCAAACATGTTCCGGGCACGCCATACTGGGTTATTACTAATACGAATACGGGCCGCAAATGCAGCATGATCGAACATATCATGCAGACCATGCAGTTCCCGGCGGAATTAATTGAAAAGGTTTGCGGCACCATCTAACACAAGCGTCAGAAGGATCAGGCCATGGCAATGCATAACCGTGCGGGTCAACCCGCGCAACAAAGTGATTTGATTAACGTCGCGCAGCTTACCGCGCAGTACTACGTATTGAAGCCGGAAGTCGGCAACGCTGAGCACGCGGTGAAGTTCGGGACCTCCGGTCATCGCGGCAGCGCGGGACGTCACAGCTTTAACGAGCAGCACATTCTGGCTATCGCCCAGGCCATCGCCGAAGAGCGCGCCAAAAACGGTATTACCGGCCCTTGCTATGTGGGTAAAGACACCCATGCGCTCTCTGAGCCCGCCTTTATCTCTGTGCTGGAAGTTTTGTCCGCGAACGGCGTCGATATCATCGTGCAGGAAAATAATGGTTACACGCCAACGCCTGCGGTTTCTAACGCTATCCTGGTCCACAACAAAAATGGCGGCGCTCAGGCGGACGGCATTGTCATTACTCCTTCTCACAACCCGCCGGAAGATGGCGGTATCAAATACAATCCGCCGAACGGCGGCCCGGCGGATACTAACGTAACCAAAGTCGTGGAAGATCGTGCAAACGCGCTGCTGGCGAACGGCCTGAAAGAGGTTAAACGCCTGCCGCTTGACCAGGCCTGGGCCAGCGGCCGCATTCAGGAAAAAGACCTGGTGCAGCCGTTTGTCGAAGGGTTGGCGGATATCGTCGATATGGCGGCTATCCAGAAAGCGGGCCTGAAGCTCGGCGTTGACCCGCTTGGCGGCTCCGGTATCGAATACTGGAAGCGTATTGCGGAGCACTACAAGCTGGATCTGACCATTGTTAACGATCAGGTCGATCAGACTTTCCGCTTTATGCACCTTGATAAAGATGGCGTTATCCGTATGGACTGCTCCTCTGAGTCTGCGATGGCGGGCCTGCTGGCGCTGCGTGATAAGTTCGATCTGGCCTTTGCCAACGACCCGGATTACGACCGTCACGGCATTGTCACCCCGGCGGGGCTGATGAACCCGAACCACTATCTGGCGGTCGCCATTAACTATCTGTTCCAGCATCGTCCGCAGTGGGGCAACGAGGTGGCTGTCGGTAAAACGCTGGTCTCATCCGCGATGATTGACCGCGTGGTGAACGATCTCGGCCGTAAGCTGGTGGAAGTGCCGGTAGGCTTTAAATGGTTCGTTGATGGCCTTTACGACGGCAGCTTTGGCTTCGGCGGCGAAGAGAGCGCGGGCGCCTCCTTCCTGCGTTTTGACGGCACGCCGTGGTCCACCGATAAAGACGGCATCATCATGTGCCTGCTGGCGGCGGAAATCACCGCCGTCACCGGCAAAAACCCGCAGCAGCATTACGATGAGCTGGCTGAACGCTTCGGCGCGCCGAGCTATAACCGTCTGCAGGCTTCCGCCACGTCCGCGCAAAAAGCGGCGCTTTCTAAGCTGTCGCCGGAAATGGTCAGCGCAAGCCAGCTGGCGGGCGACCCTATCACCGCGCGCCTGACCGCCGCGCCGGGCAACGGCGCTTCCATTGGCGGGCTGAAAGTCATGACTGACAACGGCTGGTTTGCCGCGCGTCCGTCAGGCACGGAAGACGCTTACAAAATCTATTGTGAAAGCTTCCTCGGCGCGGAACACCGTAAGCAGATTGAGAAAGAAGCGGTGGAGATCGTCAGCGAAGTGTTGAAAAACGCCTGATGGGTTGAATAAAAAAAAGGGAGCGCTTGTCGCTCCCTTTTTTATGTCCGCGTTACAGCATAAAGCGGTAGCCAATCCCCGTTTCTGTCAGCAGATGGCGCGGACGCGCCGGATCGCTTTCCAGTTTCTGGCGCAGGTGGCCCATATAGATGCGCAAATAGTGGCTATGCTCCACGGCATTCGGCCCCCAGACCTGGCTTAAAAGCTGCCGCTGCGTCAGCACCTTGCCGTGATTATTCAGCAGCACCGCCAGCAGGCGAAACTCGATGGGCGTCAGGTGAATTTCTTCTTCGCCGCGCAGAATGCGCCGTGTAGCGAGATCGACATGAATATCGGAAAAGTGATAAGCCGGATCGTCCGCGGTTGAGCTGCCATGGCGGCGTAGCGCCACGCGCAGCCGCGCCTGCAGCTCGCCGATGCCGAACGGTTTGCTCAGATAGTCATCCGCCCCGGCATCCAGCGCGGCGATTTTATCTTCCTCTTCGCTGCGCGCTGACAACACAATCACCGGGCGCTGGTTCCACTGGCGAAAGTCGCGGATAAAATCCAGCCCGTCGCCGTCGGGCAAGCCAAGGTCGAGTATGACCAGATCCGGCTTGCGGGTCGCGGCCTCAATCAGCCCGCGCTGCAGCGTTTCCGCTTCATGAACGCGCAGACCTTCGCTTTCCAGCGCGGCGCGCAGAAAGCGGCGGATCTCTTTCTCATCTTCGACAATCAGTACGCTAATCACATGTCCTCGTGAATATCCAGCTCAGGGGGGCGCTGCTGCGGCAGCACGATGTGGAAGCTTGCGCCGCCTTCAGGGCGGTTTTTAGCGTAAATGATGCCGCCGTGCACCTCAACTATAGCCTGACAAATAGCGAGACCGAGCCCCACGCCGGGAATGGCGGATTCTTTATTGCCGCGCGTAAATTTCGCGAAAATCGCCGCTTCCTGACCCGGCGGGATCCCCGGCCCGCTGTCCCAGACTTCCAGCTCCAGCTGCTCGTCCCGACGGCTGGCCCGCACGCCGATGTGCGCCCCTGAACCCGCATATTTCACGGCGTTTTCCAGCAAATTAATCAGCACGCGCTCAAGCAAGGCGCCGTCGACGTAAATCAACATCAGCGGGTCCGGCAACGCGAGTTCAATGTGACGACCGCCAAGGCCTGGCTCCAGCATTTTCAGCGCGCTGCCGACCACTTCCTCAAGCGTCAACCACTCTTTGCGCAGATTAAAGCCGCCGGACTGAATGCGCGCCATATCCAGCAAGTTATTCACCAGCCGCGTGGTGTTCAGCACATGCTGGCGAATAGCGCTGGCCTGCAGGGCATGCTTTGAGCCTTCGGAGGCGAGGTCGAGCGTCAGGATCTCCGCCTGGCCGAAAAGTACGGTAAGCGGCGTGCGTAAATCATGAGAAAGCGCCGCCAGCAGCGAGTTACGCAGTTGCTCATGCTCGCTCGCCATGCGCGCCTGCTCCTCGCTTTTAGTCAGCCACAGCCGCTCAAGCGCGCTGGCGATAAGCAGGGTGAAGGTCTCCAGCAAACGCTGCTGCTCCGGGATCATCAACTGGCGCAGGCTCGAAGGTTCGACAATCAGCAGGCCGTGTGTTTTGTGCGCGGTGCGCAGCGGCAGGATCTGATACGGCACGCCGGGCAGCGTGTCGGTGCCGGCACCTGCCGGCTGGCCGTTGTCGAAACTCCAGCGGGCGATGGCCTCATCCCATGCGCTGATGCTGGCGGTATCGACGGGCGGCAGCAATTTACCGTGCTCATCGGGCAGCAGCATCAGGCTGCGGGCATGAAACGTGGAGTCGATAAAGCGCTCGCTGGTCACGGCGATATCCTGCGCCGAACGGCCCACCGCCAGCGCTTTCGACATTTCATAAAGATGGCGCGTGCGCTGCTCCCGATAACGCGCTATTCGCGCCTGGTAGCGCACGCCCGCGGTCAGGTTGCCGATAACCAGCCCGACGGTGAGCATCACCGCGAAGGTGAGCAGATACTGCACGTCGGAGACCGCCAGCGTGCCGCGCGGGGCGATGAAAAAGAGATCGAAGCTGATGACGTTAATCACCGTCGCCAGTACGGACGGCCAGCGCCCGTAGAAGAGGGCGACCACGACCACGCCCAGCAGATAGACCATCACCAGGTTGGCAGCGTCAAAGGCCGAAAGCCACTGATTCGCCACCAGCGTGATTAAGGCGCAAAGCAGCAGGGCGACGAGACAGCCGCGAATTTGTATGCGCCACTTTTCTGTAAAGGGCCGCGCGTCAGAGGCTTTAGGCTCGCTGGCGAGAGGCTTGTCATCGAGCGCGACGATAAGCAAGTCGAGGTCCGGCGCATGGCGCGCCAGCCGTTCGGCGAAGGTTTCATGGTTCCACCAGCGGCGGCGATTGCGCCTGCCGATGATAATTTTGCCAAGGTTATGTTCCCGCGCGTAGCGCAGTAGCGCTTTCTCTTCCTCCGATTCCGCAAGCGTGGCGGTTTCCGCGCCCAGCTCCTGGGCAAGGCGCAGCGCGCTTAAGATGGCGCGTCGGGATTTTTCCGGCAGGCGATGCAGCCGCGGCGTTTCCACATAGACGGCGTGCCAGGCGCTGCCGAGCCTGGCGGCGAGGCGTGCGGCGGTGCGCACCAGCTTCTCGTTGCCGCTGCCGTGGCCAATGCAAAGCAAAATAGCGTCGCGCGTATGCCAGACCTTTTCCAGCCCCTGATTATCGCGCCAGACGCGCATCTGCTCGTCCACCCGATCGGCAGTACGCCGCAGCGCCAGCTCGCGCAGCGCGATCAGATTGCCTTTGCGAAAGAAATGCTCAATGGCGCGCTCCGCCTGGCCTGCGATGTAAACTTTGCCTTCATGCAGGCGCTGGCGCAGATCATCGGGAGGGAGGTCCACCAGCACCACTTCGTCGGCGGCGTCAAAGAAAGGATCGGGCACCGTTTCGCGCACCTGAATGCCGGTTACCCCGCCCACCACGTCGTTCAGGCTTTCCAGATGCTGGACGTTAACGGTGGTGAAAACGTCGATACCAGCGTTGAGCAACTCATCCACATCCTGCCAGCGCTTGGGGTGACGGGAGCCCGGCGCGTTGCTGTGCGCCAGTTCGTCCATCAGGATCAACGCCGGACGGCGCGCCAGCGCGGCGTCGAGATCAAACTCCTGCACGGTGCGGCTGCGGTGCTGAATACGCTTAAGGGGCTGGATAGCCAGCCCCTTAAGGAGGGCCGCCGTTTCCTGGCGGCCATGGGTTTCCACTACGCCCACCAGGATGTCCAGCCCCTGCTGGCGCAGGCGCTGGGCTTCCTGGAGCATGGCGTAGGTTTTGCCCACGCCCGCGCAGGCGCCGAAGAAGATTTTGAGTTTGCCCCGCGTTCTGTCGCTCGCCTGGCTTAACAGGCGATCCGGGTCCGGACGCGTCGGTTCTTCGGTCATATCCCTTCCTTTATTTTTGCAGCGCATCCAGCGCGAGGTTGAGCTGCACCACATTCACTACCGGCTGGCCGATAAAACCCGGCATTGGCGTTTGCGTGTTTTGCGCCACCAGTTGCGCTAGCTGTTCAACGGAAAGCTGGCGGGCGCGGGCGACGCGCGGGATCTGCCAGGCGGCGGCCTGCGGCGAAATACCATAATCCAGGCCGCTTGCGGAGGCGGTCACCAGCTCCACCGGCACTACGGGCGTCGCTTGCGGGTTAGCGGCGCGTAATGCCGCCACTCGCTCCTGCACCTGTTTATCGAGCTCCGGATTGCTGCCCGCGAGGTTGCTGCCGCCGGACGCCATGGGATTATACGGCGCTTCGGCAGTGGCGGAGGGGCGGCCCTGGAAATATTTCGCTTCGCTAAACGCCTGACCGATAAGCCGCGAGCCGCGGATTTCTCCCGCTTGCTCGATGAGCGAGCCATTCGCCTGCGCGTTAAACCACCACTGCCCGAGGACGGTAGTGACGAGCGGATAGAGGCCACCGGTAATCAGCGTCAGCAACAGCAGCAGCATAATGGCGGGACGTAACATCGTCATAACTATTTCCTCAGACTAAACCAAACAGGGTGAGCAGCAGATCGATAGCTTTGATGCCGATAAAGGGCACGACCAGCCCGCCCAGCCCGTATATCCACAGGTTGCGGCGCAGCATGGCGGCAGCGCTCAGCGGTTTGTAGCTCACGCCCTTCAGCGCCAGCGGGATAAGAAAAATAATGATGAGCGCGTTGAAAATGACCGCGCTCAGGATGGCCGAAGCGGGGGAGTGCAGATGCATCACGTTCAGCGCGTTAAGCTGCGGATACGTGGCGGCAAACGCCGCCGGAATAATAGCGAAATATTTCGCTACGTCGTTGGCGATGCTGAAGGTGGTGAGCGAGCCGCGCGTCATCAGCATCTGCTTGCCGATATGCACCACCTCAATAAGTTTGGTGGGGTTGGAGTCGAGATCCACCATGTTGCCCGCTTCCTTCGCCGCCTGGGTGCCGGAGTTCATCGCCACCGCCACGTCCGCCTGCGCCAGCGCGGGGGCGTCATTGGTGCCGTCGCCGGTCATCGCCACCAGCCGGCCTTCCGCCTGATACTGACGGATAAGCGCAAGCTTCGCTTCCGGCGTCGCTTCCGAGAGAAAATCATCCACGCCCGCCTCGGCGGCGATAGCGGCGGCGGTGAGGCGGTTATCGCCAGTGATCATCACCGTTTTGATGCCCATTTTGCGCAGCTGTGCGAAGCGCTCTTTAATGCCGCCTTTTACGATATCTTTAAGCGCAATCACGCCGAGCACGTGCGCCCCTTCGGCCACCACCAGCGGCGTGCTGCCCTGGCGTGCAATCTCTTCAACCAGCGTATCCACCTGCGACGGGAAGTGGCCGCCGTTGGCCTCGACGTGACGGCAAATGGCGTCGACTGACCCTTTGCGAATCATCCTGTCGCCGACATTGATGCCGCTCATGCGCGTCTGGGCGGTGAAGGGCACAAACGTGGCGTGCAGGTTTTGCACGTCGCGTTCGCGCAGATTAAAGCGCTGCTTCGCCAGCACGACAATGCTGCGGCCCTCCGGCGTTTCGTCAGCAAGCGATGCGAGTTGCGCGGCATCGGCAAGTTGTTGTTCGTTTACGCCAGGCGCAGGCAGGAAAGCGGAAGCCTGACGGTTGCCAAGCGTAATGGTGCCGGTTTTATCAAGCAGCAGCACATCCACGTCGCCCGCCGCTTCCACTGCGCGTCCGCTGGTGGCAATAACATTCGCCCCCAGCATGCGGCTCATCCCGGCGACGCCGATAGCCGACAGCAGCCCGCCGATAGTCGTGGGAATAAGGCACACCAGCAGCGCCACCAGCACTGTCACGCTGACTGCCGTGCCGCCGTACAGCGAGAATGGCCAAAGCGTCGCGGTCGCCAGCAGAAAGACTATCGTCAACGCCACCAGCAGAATGGTCAGCGCGATTTCGTTCGGCGTTTTGCGGCGCTTTGCGTTTTCCACCATCGCTATCATCCGGTCGAGGAAGGTTTCGCCCGGGTTGACGCTGCACTGGATAACCAGCCAGTCGGAAAGAATGCGCGTACCACCGGTCACCGAGGCGAAGTCGCCGCCCGACTCGCGAATCACCGGCGCGGATTCGCCGGTAATGGCGCTTTCATCCACCGACGCGCCGCCTTCAATCACTTCGCCGTCGCAGGGGATAATGTCGCCAGCTTCCACCAGCACGATATCTCCCTTACGCAGATCCGTGGCGGGAACATGGTCTACCTGCGCATCATGCTGCGGCGCGCGCAGCTTACGGGCGAAGGCCGTTTTCTTTACGCCCTTCAGGCTGTTGGCCTGCGCTTTGCTGCGGCCTTCGGCCAGCGCTTCGGCGAAGTTAGCGAACAGCACGGTAAACCACAGCCACAGGCTGATGGCACCGGTAAACAGCGCCTCTCCGGGCAGGCGGCCTGTGGCCATGGCGACAGCGAGTACGCTGGTCAGCAGGCTGCCAAGCCAGACAATGAACATCACCGGGTTACGCCACTGCACGCGTGGGCTCAGTTTCTTGAACGAATCCATCAGCGCCTGACGAAGCAGGGATGCTTCAAACAGCGCCAGTTGCTTGCGACTCATGTATAGCGACTCCGCAATGGTCATTTCACAAGAGAAAGGTGTTCCGCTACCGGGCCTAAGGCGAGGGCGGGGATAAAGGTCAGGGCGCCGACCAACAGAACTGTGCCGATCAACAGGCCGATAAAGAGCGCGCCGTGCGTGGGCAACGTGCCGACGCCCGCCGGCTGCGCTTTTTTCGCGACCAGCGAGCCCGCTATCGCCATCACCGGAATGATGACCAGAAAACGGCCCAGCAGCATGCAAACCGCCAGCAGCAGGTTCCAGAACGGCGTGTTGGCGCTCAGGCCTGCAAAGGCGCTGCCGTTGTTGTTGGCGCCGGAGGAGACGGCGTAAAGCACTTCGCTAAAGCCGTGGATGCCTGGGTTATAGATGCCCGCGCGTCCGGCGTCGGTCATCATGGCGAGCGCGGTGCCGAGCAGCACCAGCGCAGGCGTAACCAGGATAGCCAGCGCGGTCATTTTCATTTCGCGTACGTCGATTTTTTTGCCAAGGTATTCCGGCGTGCGGCCAATCATCAGCCCGGCGATAAACACCGCCAGCAGCACGAACAGCAGCATGCCGTAAAGCCCGGAGCCCACGCCGCCGAAGACCACTTCGCCAATCTGCATCAGCCACAGCGGGATCATGCCGCCAAGCGCGGTGAAGGAGTCGTGCATCGCATTGACCGCGCCGCAGGACGCCGCGGTGGTAACCACGGAAAAGAGGCTGCTCGCCAGAATGCCGAAGCGGCTCTCTTTACCTTCCATGTTAATGGCGCTATCCGCGCCGAGCGTCAGGAAATGGCTGTTGCCCTGGGTTTCGGCCCACATCACCACCGCGACGCAGACGACGAAGATAATGCTCATCGACCAGAGAATGGCGCGCCCCTGGCGAGCGTCGCCGGTCGCTTCGCCAAAGGTGAAACACAAGGCGGCGGGGATGAGGAAAATCGCCAGCATCTGCACGAAATTGGTCAGCGCGGTCGGGTTTTCAAAAGGGTGCGAAGAGTTGGCGTTAAAGAAACCGCCGCCGTTGGTGCCGAGCATCTTGATAGCCTCCTGCGAAGCGACAGGCCCCATCGGCAGCAGCTGTTTCGCCCCTTCCAGCGAGGTATAAGGCTGATAATCAGCAAAATTCTGAATGGCGCCCTGCTGGATAAAGACCAGGGCGATAACCAGCGATATCGGCAGCAATACCCAGAGCGTAACGCGAGTAAGGTCTTTCCACGCGTTGCCAAGCGTCGTCACGGAATGACGGGCAAAGGCGCGGATAAGGGCAAACACCACGGCGATGCCGGTCGCGGCTGAGAGGAAATTTTGCACCGTCAGCCCGGCCATCTGGCTGAAATAGCTGACCGTGCTTTCGCCCGCGTAAGACTGCCAGTTGGTGTTAGCCACAAAACTGACGGCCGTGTTGAGCGCCAGATGCCAGCTTAAGCCAGGCAGCTGCTGCGGGTTTAGCGGCAGCGAACCTTGCAGCATCAGAATGGCGAAAAGCACGACTAGCCCCAGCGTGTTGAAGAGCAAAATGGCCAGCAGGTAACGCTTCCAGCTCATCTCTTCGTTGCCCACGCCGGTAAACGACCAGAGCCATTTCTCCACTTTGCCGACGACAGGCAGCGGTCCGTCTTCAACGAACCGCGCAAGCACGCTGCCGAGCGGTTTCGCCAGCAGCAGAAGCACCAGCAGAAAACTGGCGATAAGTAAAAAAGCGGGAGCCGCCATCAGAACGCCTCCGCTTTAACCAGGGCATACACCAGGTAGCCCAGCAACAGGAAAACCAGCACCACGCCAGCTATCACGCCTGCACTCACAATCCACCTCCAGTGGGGTATTCAGGATGGCGTGAGCTTAGAAATTCGCGCGCAAAGATGTCGCAAAAAAAACGCGGCGGGGTGTAAAAAAAATATAAAAAAAGCAAAAACCATTATTTAACTAAGGGTTAGTATTTATTTAACCGTTTTGTAACTTATTTACGGGAGAAATGTAAATATCGCGCTCATAGGCCAGAAATAGTGGTCGGAGGAGTAGTAAAATTACAAACAAAACGATACTATTTTAACCAGCTAACCACTTATCACTTTTCGGCGCTTTTTCGCCGGGTCACTTAAAGGGGAGAAACCTATGTCTTTATATAAAGAATTTCCAGCGCATCGGATCTTCCTGCGTCGCGCTCTGGTGATTGTTGCGGGCGTGCTCGCGTTGCCGGTCATGCTGTTCTGGAAAGATCGCGCTCGTTTTTACAGCTATCTGCACCGCGTCTGGGCGAAAACCAGCGATAAACCCGTCTGGATGGCGCAATCTGAACAGGCTGCCTGCGACTTTTACTAAGCCAGTCAATACCAGCCGAAAAAACCGCCGTAAAGGCGGTTTTTTTATTGCCGAAGGGTTGGCGGTCTTTTACAGCGCAGGCTTGGTGTGCCGCCATTCGCTGCGTTATCACTGTCGCTAAGAAGGCGAAACGGTTAACAGCGGGGGACCGCGTAATGAAGCAAAATCTCTTGTCGTCTCGTTGTTGATGGTGTGATGACGGTGGAAGAGGGAAATATTATTGTTTCTGGCGATACGTTTTTGCTTTCCGTCATCACGCAGGTCAAGTAGCGTTAAGGCTGCCCTCTCGGGCGGCCTTTTTCTTTTTGGCCTGGCTACAATTGGAAGATGTAGCGCGTAAGGAGCGGTTATGAGTGAAAAAATCCCTGTTGGCATCAGCGCCTGTTTGTTAGGGGACAACGTAAGATTTGATGGTGGGCATAAGCGGCTTACTTTTGCCGTCGATGAACTGGCCCCGTGGGTGCGCTTTGAGCCTGTTTGCCCGGAAATGGCTATCGGCCTGCCGGTGCCGCGTCCTGCGCTGCGGCTGGTTAAGCTGTCGGCAGGCGGCGTCGCGCTACGCTTTAGCGATAAGCGGGAAGGCGACTTAACCGCCGCGATGCAGGATTTCGCAGAGGAGCGCATCGCCCGTTTTGAGCATCTTTGCGGTTATATCGTCTGCGCCAAATCCCCCAGTTGCGGTATGGAGCGGGTACGCGTGTATGACGAAGAGGGAAAAAATAACCGTAAGGCCGGGCGCGGCATCTATACCGAAGCCCTGATGCGTAAATTCCCCTGGCTGCCAGTGGAGGAAGATGGACGACTGCACGACCCGCTGATTCGGGAAAATTTTGTCGAACGCATCTATACCCTGTTTGAACTTAACGAACTCCATAAAAACGGGCTGACCCGCGGCGGGCTTATCGCTTTCCACAGTCGTTATAAATTGCTGCTGCTGGCGCATTCGCAGGCGCAATACCGCGAACTGGGGCGTTTTGTCGCCGCGATAGATAAGTGGGAAAACCTGGAGGCGTATTTCGTTGAGTATCGCCAGCGGCTGATGGATTTGTTGTCGCATCAGGCGACCCGCCGCAACCACACCAATGTGCTGATGCATGTGCAGGGCTATTTCCGCCCGCACCTCAACGCACGTCAGCGCCAGGAGCTTGCCGAGCTTATCGACCGCTACCGCCAGGGAACGCAGCCCCTGCTCGCACCGGTAACATTGCTGAAACATTATATGGCAGAATACCCGGATGCCTATCTTGACCAGCAGCGCTATTTCGAACCCTATCCGGAAGCGTTGCGTCTGCGTTACGGCCATTAAAACAGGAGTGTTATGACCACCCATCTGGTCTGGTTTCGCGCGGATCTGCGCATCCACGACAATCTGGCGCTGGCCGCCGCCTGCCGCGATAAAAACGCCGCCGTGCTTGGCCTGTTCATCGCCACGCCGCAGCAGTGGCAAGACCACGCGATGGCGCCCCGTCAGGCCGCTTTTCTCTGGCAGAACCTTCAGGCGCTGCAGACAGCCCTGGCGGAGCGGGGCATTCCGTTGCACGTGCGGGAAGTCGCCACCTTTGCTGAGTCTGTAGAGGAAATAAAACAGGTTTGCGCGGAGCATCAGGTCGACGCGCTCTTCTATAACTACCAGTATGAGCTGAACGAGCATCGCCGCGATCGGCAAGTGGAGCGACGTCTGGAGGGCGAAGTGGTCTGTCAGGGGTTTGACGACAGCGTGCTGTTGCCGCCAGGCAGCGTTACGACCGGCAACGGCGAGATGTACAAAGTCTTCACCCCTTTCAGCCGGGCGTTTATTCGCCGCCTGCAGGAAGGCCTGCCGGAGTGCGTGCACGCGCCGAAAGCGCGGGAAGGCGGGGCGCTCATCCCTGTCTCGCCGCTAAAGCCATTTGATTATCCGCAACACGCGGTTGATGAGACGCTGTTTCCGGCAGGCGAGCAGGCGGCGCTGGCGCGGCTGCGCCATTTCTGCCAGCAGAAGGCGGCGCGCTATCCCGACGAGCGTGATTTCCCGGACCGCGACGGCACCAGTCGGTTATCCGCCTGGCTGGCGCTGGGCGTGCTCTCGCCGCGTCAGTGCCTGCACCGGCTGGTGGCCGAACAGCCAGGCGCGCTGGAAGGCGGTCCCGGCGCGGTGTGGCTTAACGAGCTTATCTGGCGTGATTTCTATCGCCATCTGCTGACCGCCTGGCCGACGCTCAGCCGCCACAAGCCCTTTATCGGCTGGACGGACAAGGTGCGCTGGCAGCAAAACGACGACCACTTTCAGGCCTGGTGCGAAGGCAAAACGGGATATCCGATTGTCGATGCCGCCATGCGCCAGATGAATGAAACGGGCTGGATGCACAACCGGCTTCGGATGATAACCGCCAGCTTTCTGGTAAAAGATCTGCTTATCGACTGGCGGCGGGGCGAGCGTTATTTTATGACGCAACTTATTGATGGCGATTATGCCGCGAACAACGGCGGTTGGCAGTGGGCCGCCTCAACGGGCACCGACGCCGCGCCTTATTTTCGCATTTTTAACCCCACGACCCAGGGCGAGAAGTTCGATGCGCAGGGCGAGTTTATTCGCCGCTGGCTGCCGGAATTGCGCCATATTCCCGACAAGGCGGTGCATCAACCCTGGGCATGGGCGGAGAAACGGGGCGCGCGGCTTGATTACCCGCGCCCGATTGTCGATCACAAAGCGGCTCGCGCCGCCACGCTCGCGGCCTACGAGGCTGCACGGAAAACGCATTAAGAGAACGATGATGAAAAATACCGAACTGGAAACGCTAATCAATCAGAAGCTCAACAGCGCAGGCTTCAGCGACTATGCGCCAAACGGCCTGCAGGTTGAAGGACGCGACGAGATCCGCAAAATCATCACCGGCGTGACCGCAAGCCAGGCGCTGCTGGATGAGGCGGTGCGCCAGCAGGCGGACGCCGTCATTGTTCATCATGGCTATTTCTGGAAAGGCGAGTCGCCGGTCATTCGCGGCATGAAGCGCAACCGCTTAAAAACGCTGCTGGCTAATGACATCAACCTTTACGGCTGGCACCTGCCCCTGGACGCGCATCCGGAGCTTGGGAATAACGTGCAGCTGGCGCGTCTGCTGGGGATTGAAGTGAAAGGCGAAATCGAGCCGCTGGTGCTGTGGGGCGAGCTTTCTATGGCGGTGCCCGGGCTGGAATTCGCCTCCTGGCTTGAGGCGCGGCTCGGGCGTCGTCCGCTCTGGTGCGGCGATACCGGGCCTGCGCAGGTCAAACGCGTGGCGTGGTGCACCGGCGGCGGTCAGAGCTTTATTGATGCGGCGGCGCGTTTCGGCGTGGACGCTTTTATTACGGGCGAGGTTTCTGAACAGACTATTCACTCCGCCCGTGAACAGGGGCTGCATTTCTATGCGGCAGGTCACCATGCCACTGAACGCGGCGGCATTCGCGCGCTGAGCGAGTGGCTGCAGGAAGAAACCGATCTCGATGTGACGTTCATCGATATCCCGAACCCGGCATAAAGGGGAGCTTAAGTGCAAAGAGCACGTTGTTATCTGTTGGGTGAAAGCGCGGTAGTGCTGGAGCTTGAGCCGCCCGTCACGCTGGAAAGCCAGCGCCGTATCTGGTGGCTGACGCAGCGTCTGGCCGATGTCCCTTCGGTGGTGGAAACCATTCCGGGCATGAATAACATCACCGTTGTGTTGCGGGAGCCAAAAGCGCTGGCGCTGGACGCCATTGAGCGCCTGCAACGCTGGTGGGAAGAGAGCGAAGCGATGGACCCGCCTTCGCGGCAGGTAACCCTGCCGGTGATTTACGGCGGCGACATGGGGCCGGATCTGGCCGACGTGGCGCGCCACACGGGGCTAAGCGAGAAGCAGGTCGTGGAACAGCACGCCGCCGGGGAGTATGTCGTCTATTTTGTCGGCTTCCAGCCAGGTTTTCCTTACCTTGGCGGCTTGCCTGCCGCGCTCGCTACGCCCAGGCGTGCGGAGCCGCGCCTGAGCGTGCCGGCCGGCTCGGTCGGCATCGGCGGCAACCAGACCGGCGTCTATCCGCTGCCCACGCCCGGCGGGTGGCAAATAATCGGCCGCACGCCGCAGGCGCTGTTTGATCCCACCCAGGAGCCGCCAGGGCTGTTGATGCCCGGCGATACCGTGCGCTTCGTGCCGCAAAAGGAGGGCGTATGTTAATCATACTTCGTGCCGGAATGCATACGACGGTACAGGACAGCGGACGCTTTGGCTGGCGTCAGTTCGGCGTAAGCCGCAGCGGCGCCATGGATACGCCCGCGCTGCGCATCGCCAACCTTCTGGTGGGCAATGACCCGGACGCCGCGGCGCTGGAGATAACGCTCGGCCAATTTCGCGTGCAGTTTACAGAAGATTGCTGGTTTGCCTTAACCGGCGCGGGCTGCGAGGCGCAACTGGATGGGCATGCGGTATGGACAAGCTGGCGCATCGCGGCGAAAGCCGGCCAGACGCTGACGCTGAAATCCCCGCAGCATGGCATGCGCAGCTACCTTGCGGTGGCAGGCGGCCTGGATGTGCCGAAAGTGATGAACTCCTACAGCACCGATCTCAAAGCGGGCTTCGGCGGTTTTCACGGACGCCCGCTGCGCGACGGCGACGAACTGGCGCAGCTGCCTTCCGCGCGCCATTTCCGCGAATCGCGTGGCGTGAAGCCGCTGTTCTGGGGCAACCGTATCCGTGCGCTGCCGGGGCCGGAGTATCACGAGTTTTCACACGCTTCGCAGGAAGCGTTCTGGCGCGCGCCATGGCAACTCAGCCCGCAAAGCAACCGCATGGGTTACCGGCTGAACGGCCAGCCGCTGGCGCGCACTACCGACCGCGAGCTGGCTTCTCATGGCCTGATGCCGGGCGTGGTGCAGGTGCCGCACAACGGCCAACCTATCGTGCTGATGAACGACGCTCAGACCACCGGCGGCTACCCGCGCATCGCGTGCGTTATTGAAGCGGATCTCTATAAACTCGCGCAGTTGCGCCTGGGCGAGCCGATTCACTTCGTGCAGTGCACACTGGAGGAGGCGCTGGCGGCGCGTGAAGATCAGCAGCGTTATTTCGATCAACTGGCCTGGCGACTGAATGATGAAGATTGACCTGAACGCGGATCTCGGTGAAGGCTGCGGCGATGACGGCGCGCTGATGCCGCTTATCTCCTCGGCCAATATCGCCTGCGGTTTTCACGCGGGCGATGCACAGACGATGCGGGAAAGCGTGCGGCTGGCGCTGGCGCATCATGTCGCTATCGGCGCGCATCCTTCCTTTCCCGATCGCGAGAATTTCGGCCGTACGGCGATGCAGCTGCCGCCAGAAACGGTTTATGCCCAGACGCTGTACCAGGCGGGCGCCTTAGCCGCTATCGCCCGTGCCGAAGGAGGCGTGATGAAGCATGTGAAGCCCCATGGCATGCTTTACAACCAGGCGGCACGGGAGCCGCTACTGGCCGATGCCATTGCCCGCGCGGTGAAAGCGCTGGATGCGCGCTTAATCCTGGTGGGCCTTGCGGGCAGCGAGCTAATTCGCGCGGGCGTGCATTATGGCCTGGCGACCCGGGAAGAGGTGTTCGCAGACCGGGGATATCTGGCGGATGGTTCGCTGGTGCCCCGCAGCGAGCCGGGCGCGCTGATTGAGGATGACGACGAGGCGGTAGCGCGTACGCTTGACATGGTGCTCAACGGCCAGGTACGGAGCCGGGAAGGCGGTTTTGCGAAAGTCAACGCTCAGACGGTCTGCCTGCACGGCGACGGCGCGCACGCGCTGGCGTTTGCGCGTCGGCTGCGCGAGGCTTTCGAACAGCGCCAGATTGCGATCAGCGCGGGTTAAAGACGCCCGGTCACTAAAAGCCCGTCGCTTGCGGCGGGCATGTGCTCAAAGCGAAGCCGCAGCCCGCGCGGCGGTATCATAAAGCGAAGAGATGGTGCGCAGCAGCTGGGCCGTATCGCCAATGGAAGAACCCGGTATGCCGCTTTCCACCTGAATAGCGATAAGGCAGGCTTCGCGCACATCCCGGTATCGCATACACAACGCTTTTCCCTCCTCGGTGGTAGAAAAATAGAGCTCTTTACCCACCTTTTCGCTGGTCACATAACCTGCCTTAACCAGTTTTTTCAGCGCGTAAGTCACGACATGCGTGTCCTCTACATTCAGCACAAAACAGATATCCGCGAGCTTTTTCTTGCGGTTGCGGTGGTTAACGTGATGCAGGAGCGAGACGTCAAACGCGCCCATATCGGGTTCGCCCGCAGCGGTCATACAGCGCACCATCCATTTGTTAAACGCGTTGCTGGTCATGATCAGCGCATATTCCAGCTCCGATAATTCCGCGCAGCGCTCCGAAACCAGGTGGCGGGAAGAGACGATGCGACCATCGCTGATATCGTCGTTATTCGTTGATGCAGAAGCAGTTTTCCGGGCCATAACTTCCCTTACATAAATGTGATTATTAGCAAAAAATATAAAACCGAACGGATAAAATAAAAACATTTTATTGATAAATTGTTTACATATTATGGGCGTTCGGATATAGCTTTTTGACTCAGGGTCTGCGCAGGTTTCGCGCATTCACAGGACCTGTCGTACATACACAACAACCGTTCGCCGCAATGCCACACGCTTCGCCCTGATGGGAAGTATTAAAAAAATAGCCTTCGGCGTGCAACGCTCACTTTAGATAGGGTCACGTTTTATGGACAGTTCCACACTGTTGCCGCTTATCGGGATACCGATAGTGGTTATAGGTTTTGCGCTGCGCTTCAACCCGCTGCTGGTCGTGGTGGTCGCGGGTCTGGCGACGGGGTTGCTGGTCGGCATGGATTTCGGCATGTTGCTGGAAACCTTTGGCGAGAAGTTTGTTAACAGCCGCTCGCTGGCAACGTTTATTTTGATCCTGCCGGTCATTGGCCTGCTGGAGTATTACGGGCTCAAAGAGCGCGCTCAGGCCTGGGTGGCGAAAATCGCCAGCGCAACCTCGGCGCGTATTTTGATGCTCTATTTTGTGGCGCGCGAAGGGACGGCGGCGCTGGGCTTGATGTCGCTTGGCGGTCACGCGCAAACCGTGCGCCCGCTGCTGGCGCCGATGGCGGAAGGGGCGGCGCTTAACGAATATGGCGAATTGCCGCAGCATATCCGCGACAAAATCAAAGCCCACGCCGCCGCCTGCGACAATATCGCCGTGTTCTTTGGCGAAGATATTTTTATCGCGTTCGGCGCGGTGCTGCTGATTGACGCTTTCCTGAAAGAGAACGGCATTACGGGCATTGAGCCGCTGCACATCGGCCTGTGGGCGATTCCTACCGCTATCGCGGCGCTGATTATCCATATGATTCGTCTGTTGCGTCTGGATGCCAGCATCCGCCGCGACGTGATGGCCTGGAAAGCGGAGCAGGGCAAGCAGGAGGTAGCGCAATGAGTACGCTGATAACCATCAACCGCGTTTATTACCTCATCGGCTTTATCGTTATGCTGCTGGTAGTGATGACGCTGCGCGACCGCGGCAACCCGAAACGCTTTACCACCGCGCTGTTCTGGTTTCTGTTCGGCGGGATTTTCCTGTTTGGCGATTTAATGGTGCAGGAGCTTGGTAAATCGCTGGCGTACCGGATTATCGGCGGCGGCGTTATCGTCATCGCCCTGCTGGCCGGTTTTGGCCTGGTCGGGAAGGGGCATTACAAAATGTCCACCGAGCCTGAGCGCGTCGCTTCGTCTGAACGTCTGAAGAACTGGCTCTTTTTGCCGGCGCTGATGATCCCTGTCGTGACGGTGCTGGGCACGCTGTTCCTGAAAGGTGTCGCGGTCGGCGGCGTTTTCCTGCTCGACCAGAAACAGCTGACGCTCGCTGCGCTTAGCGTGGCATGCATCGCCGCTATCCTGACCGGCTGGTGGCTGACGCGCGGCACGCCGCTGCATGCGATTCGCCAGTCCCGCCGGCTGGTGGATACGATCGGTTGGGCGATTATTCTGCCGCAGATGCTCGCTATGCTTGGCGGCGTGTTTGTGGCGGCGAACACGGGCGACTCGGTGCAAAAAGTGGTGAGCCTGTTCGTCGACCCGGAAAACCGCTTCATGCTGGTGGTGATTTACTGCATCGGCATGGCGCTCTTCACCATGATTATGGGCAACGCCTTCGCCGCTTTCCCGGTATTAAGCGCCGGCATCGCCCTGCCGTTTTTGATTCATCACCATCATGGCGACCCGGCTCCGCTGCTGGCGATTGGCATGTATGCCGGCTATTGCGGCACGTTGATGACGCCGATGGCGGCGAATTTTAATATCGTCCCTGCGGCGCTGCTGGAGCTGAAGGATAAATATCAGGTTATTAAAGTTCAGATCCCCACCGCGCTGCCGCTGCTGGCGGTGAATGTCTTGTTAATGTATTTCCTCGTGTTTCGCTAAGGGCGGCGCGGTGTACCTAAGGAGCTGTTATGGAATTAACGCAACATCAGGCTGACGCCTTCGCCCGGATGCCTTTAACCTATTTGCGTCAGGAATACCCGAACCACATTATGCACTTGCTCAATGATGATGGTGACGTATTGCCGCCCCGCGAACTGCATCCCATTTTTTATGGCTGCTTTGACTGGCACTCGGCGGTGCATGGTTACTGGCTGCTGCTGCGCTGTTTGCGCCTTTACCCGCAACTGTCGTGCCGCGAGGAGATTATCGCCCTGTTTGACGAGCACGTTACCGACGAGAACGTGGCGCAGGAGCTGGCCTATTTTACCGCGCCGTTCCGCGCCTCGTTTGAGCGTCCCTATGGCTATGGCTGGCTGCTGGCGCTGGCCCAGGAGCTGAAGCAGGCTTCGCTGCCGCAGGCCGAACGCTGGCATCAGACGCTGGAGCCGCTCACGCAGGATATTCGCGCGAGGCTTATGGATTACCTTAGTAAGCTGACATACCCGATACGCGTGGGTACGCATTACAACACGGCTTTTGCGCTGGCGCTGGGGCTGGATTATGCGCGATCGCTGGAAGACAACGCTCTGGAAAGCGCCATACTGGACGCGGCTAATCGTTATTATCTTCACGATACACACTATCCGGCGCACTACGAGCCGGGCGGCGATGAGTATATTTCCGGCTCGTTGACCGAAGCGCTGCTGATGAGCAAGGTGGCGGATAACTTCCCGGCGTGGTTTGATGCTTTCCTGCCGCAGGCGGCCTCGGTTTCGGCGTTGATGAACCCGGCGCAGGTGAGCGATCGCACCGATCCGAAAATCGCTCATCTTGACGGACTTAACCTCAGCCGCGCCTGGTGCATGAAGCACATCGCGAAGGCGTTGCCGGAAAACCATGCGGCGCAGACCGCGTTAAAAGAGGCGGTGGCGCGCCATCTTTCGGCGAGCGTTGAACACGTGGTGGGAAGCCACTACAGCGGCGGACACTGGCTCGCAAGCTTCGCGCTGCTGGCGCTGGAGTAACGCCCTGAACCGCCGTCTGCCAACGGCGGTTTTTGTTTGCGGGATAAATACTGAAGCGGCATCGGCCGTTAAGCATGCGCGGCGTTTTACGGCTAAGGTTATGCAGGAGCATAAAACGTAAAACGAGGGGCGGCGCCATGCGGCGTCAGCCCGAAACGAAAAGGATGAAGCATGCCGGAAGGACCGGAAATCCGTCGCGCGGCGGATAAGCTTGAACAGGCTGTCGCAGGCAAGCCGTTAACGCACGTCTGGTTTGCCTTTCCCGCGCTGAAAACGTTCGAAGCCTCGCTGGTCGGCGAACGGGTGGAGCGTCTGGAAACGCGGGGTAAAGCGCTGCTGACGCACTTCTCCAATGGGTTAACGCTTTATAGCCATAACCAGCTGTATGGCGTATGGCGAGTGGTGAAGGCCGGTGAAACGCCGCAGACCACGCGCAGCCTGCGGGTGCGGCTGGAAACCAAAGAGGCCGCCGTGCTGCTTTACAGCGCCTCGGAGATAGAAATGCTGGATGCCGAAGGCGTGGCGGCGCACGCGTTTTTGCAGCGGGTGGGGCCGGACGTGCTGGATATGTCTTTAACGGTGGAAGAGGTTAAGGCCCGGCTGTTAAGCCCGCGCTTTCGCCGTCGCCAGTTCAGCGGCTTACTGCTCGACCAGGCGTTTCTGGCGGGGCTTGGCAACTATCTGCGGGTGGAGATCCTCTGGCAGGCGCAGCTTGCGCCGCGTCATAAGGCGGCGGCGCTGAGCGAAGCGCAGCTGGATGCGCTCGCGCATGCCTGCCTCGCCATTCCACGCCTCTCTTACCAGACGCGAGGGCAGGCGGATGAAAACAAACACCACGGCGCGCTGTTTCGCTTCGAGGTGTTCCATCGGGCAGGGAAAAAGTGTCGACGCTGCGGGGGGATCATTGAAAAAACCACGCTCTCCTCGCGGCCTTTTTACTGGTGCCCGGCGTGCCAGCACTAACAGAACAGCCATAAAAAAACGCGCCCGAAGGCGCGTTTTTCTTGATAAGCATTAACCGCAGGCGATCAATGCTTCTCCAGGTCTGATTTGAAATCACGCTGCGTGTAGCCGGTATAGAGCTGACGCGGACGCGCAATTTTCATGCCTTCGCTGTGCATTTCATTCCAGTGGGCTATCCAGCCAACGGTACGAGCCATGGCGAAAATCACGGTGAACATAGAAGACGGAATGCCCATCGCTTTCAGGATGATGCCGGAGTAGAAGTCTACGTTCGGGTAGAGTTTCTTCTCAATGAAGTACGGGTCGTTCAGGGCGATATTTTCCAGCTCCATCGCCACTTCCAGCAGGTCGTCTTTGGTGCCCAGCTCTTTCAGCACTTCGTGGCAGGTTTCGCGCATGACGGTAGCGCGCGGGTCGTAGTTCTTGTAAACGCGATGACCAAAGCCCATCAGGCGGAAAGAGTCGTTTTTGTCTTTCGCGCGACGTACGAATTCCGGAATGTGCTCCACAGAACTGATCTCTTCCAGCATCTTGAGCGCCGCTTCGTTGGCGCCGCCGTGCGCCGGTCCCCACAGGGAGGCGATGCCGGCCGCGATGCAGGCGAACGGGTTAGCGCCGGAAGAGCCTGCGGTACGGACGGTGGAGGTAGATGCGTTCTGCTCGTGGTCAGCGTGCAGGATAAGGATGCGATCCATCGCGCGTTCCAGCACCGGGTTCACCTCGTAAGGTTCGCACGGTGTGGAGAACATCATATTCAGGAAGTTGCCTGCATAGGAGAGGTCGTTGCGCGGATAAACGAACGGCTGGCCGATAGAATATTTGTAACACATCGCCGCCATTGTCGGCATCTTGGAGAGCAGACGGAACGCCGCGATTTCACGGTGGCGCGGGTTATTCACATCCAGCGAGTCGTGATAGAACGCCGCCAGCGCGCCGGTCACGCCGCACATCACCGCCATCGGGTGAGAGTCGCGACGGAAGCCATGGAACAGACGCGTAATCTGCTCATGAATCATGGTATGGCGGGTTACTGTCACTTTGAATTCGTCATACTGCTCCTGGGTCGGTTTTTCGCCGTAGAGCAGGATGTAGCAAACTTCGAGATAGTTAGATTCGGTGGCCAGTTGGTCGATGGGAAAACCGCGATGGAGCAGGATACCTTCGTCACCGTCGATAAAGGTGATTTTTGATTCGCAGGATGCGGTGGAGGTAAAACCCGGGTCGAAAGTAAAAACACCTTTAGAACCAAGACTACGGATATCAATTACATCCTGACCGAGCGTGCCTTGTAGCACATCCAGTTCAATAGCAGCGTCACCGTTATAAGTGATGTTTGCCTTTTTGTCAGCCATTTACGGTCTCCTTAGCGCCTTATTTGCTTAAGACTCCTAACAACTTTTTTACATTCACTTTCAGGGAGAATATTGCCAGTTTGTTGTAGGGCGCGCAGCTCTGTGTGAGGAGGAAACCAGGGTACAGAGCGATGGGCGGCTTGCAGGCAACTATTCAGAACCCGGTGAAACTACCGCAAATCAGCGTGTTAGCAGTCGGGATTCTTTAAATCTGTGTATCACTAATACCGGGCTAAATAACTTCGGTCAATAGCACTACACTGTTACATAACTTATTCTCAGCAGAAAGTGTAATGCCATAACTTTTGCGAATTATATGCCTTTTCTGGTGATGTTTGTAACAATTTTGTTTAACATTTGTCAAATCAGATGATTAAAAATTAAAATTATGTTGTTATCGTGATCCTGGTCACTGTTCCGACCAAAAGCGGCCAAAGTATTTGTATGTTAATTGTAATGATATTGTGAACATCCTATACTGCCGCCAGGTCTCCGGAACACCCTGCCGCCGCGAGCCACCCAGCGTAGTAACCCTTCGTTTAACACTGGAAGCAGTTGTTTTTGCATGACGCAGAGTTATAGAAAAGTGACGCTGTCTGACCCGCCTGCAGACCGGAGGAAGGAAACAATAAGAAAAGCATGTGGGCGCTATTCATGATAAAAAAGGTGAAAAAACAAAGACCTGTTAACCTGGATCTCACAACGATCCGGTTTCCTGTCACCGCGATTGCTTCTATCCTCCACCGCGTTTCCGGCGTGATCACGTTTGTCGCTGTCGGCATTCTGCTCTGGTTGCTCGGGCTTTCGCTCTCCTCTCAAGAAGGTTTTCTGGCCGCGTCCTCCATCATGGACAGCTTCTTCGTTAAGTTCATTCTCTGGGGCATCCTCACCGCGCTGGCTTATCACGTGGTCGTGGGCATTCGCCACATGCTGATGGACTTTAACTATCTGGAAGAGACTTTCGCCGCGGGCCAACGCTCCGCGCGTGTTGCTTTTGTTATTACTGTCGTGCTTTCAATTCTCGCAGGAGTCCTCGTATGGTAAGCAACGCCTCCGCATTGGGACGCAATGGCGTACATGACTTCATCCTCGTTCGCGCTACTGCTATCGTTATTACGCTCTACATCATCTATATGATCGGCTTTTTCGCCATGAACGGCGAGCTGACCTATGAGATCTGGCGCGGTTTCTTCGCCTCCACCTTCACCAAAGTTTTTACCCTGCTCACGCTTATCTCGATTCTGGTCCACACATGGATTGGCATGTGGCAGGTATTAACGGACTACGTTAAATCGCTCGCGCTTCGTCTGTTCCTGCAACTGGCTATCGTGGTTGCGCTTGCGGTTTACGTTATTTATGGATTCGTTGTGGTGTGGGGTGTGTAATGAATTTACCAGTCAGAGAATTTGATGCTGTAGTGATTGGCGCAGGCGGCGCAGGCATGCGCGCGGCGCTGCAAATTTCCCAGAGCGGCCAGACCTGTGCGCTGCTCTCTAAAGTGTTTCCTACTCGTTCGCACACCGTTTCCGCCCAGGGCGGCATTACCGTAGCGCTTGGCAACTCCCATGAAGATAACTGGGAATGGCACATGTACGACACGGTAAAAGGTTCCGACTACATCGGCGACCAGGATGCTATCGAATATATGTGCAAAACCGGCCCGGAAGCGATTCTGGAGCTTGAGCACATGGGGCTGCCGTTCTCCCGTCTGGACGATGGCCGCATCTATCAGCGTCCGTTCGGCGGTCAGTCGAAGAACTTCGGCGGCGAACAGGCGGCGCGCACCGCAGCCGCCGCAGACCGTACCGGCCACGCTCTGCTGCATACCCTGTATCAACAGAACCTGAAAAACCACACCACGATTTTCTCCGAATGGTATGCGTTGGATCTGGTGAAAAACCAGGATGGCGCGGTGGTTGGCTGTACCGCGCTGTGCATCGAAACCGGTGAAGTGGTCTACTTCAAAGCCCGCGCGACCGTGCTGGCGACGGGCGGCGCAGGCCGTATTTACCAGTCCACCACCAACGCCCACATCAATACCGGCGACGGCGTCGGCATGGCGCTGCGCGCGGGCGTACCGGTGCAGGATATGGAAATGTGGCAGTTCCACCCGACCGGCATCGCGGGCGCCGGCGTGCTGGTGACGGAAGGCTGCCGCGGCGAAGGCGGCTATCTGCTGAACAAACACGGCGAGCGCTTCATGGAGCGTTATGCCCCGAACGCCAAAGACCTGGCGGGCCGCGACGTAGTGGCGCGCTCCATCATGATAGAAATCCGCGAAGGTCGCGGCTGCGACGGTCCGTGGGGCCCGCACGCCAAGCTGAAGCTCGACCACCTGGGTAAAGAGGTGCTGGAGTCCCGTCTGCCGGGCATCCTGGAACTTTCCCGCACCTTCGCCCACGTTGACCCGGTAAAAGAGCCGATTCCGGTTATCCCGACCTGTCACTATATGATGGGCGGCATTCCGACCAAAGTGACCGGCCAGGCGCTGACCGTGAACGCGCAGGGCGAAGATGTGGTGATCCCAGGCCTGTTCGCGGTAGGCGAAATCGCCTGCGTATCCGTGCACGGCGCCAACCGCCTCGGCGGCAACTCGCTGCTCGATCTGGTGGTCTTCGGCCGCGCGGCGGGCCTGCATCTGCAGGAGTCTATCGCCGAGCAGGGGCCGCTTCGCGATGCGAGCGACTCTGATGTGGAAATGTCTCTTGAACGTCTCAACCGCTGGAACAACAACCGCAACGGTGAAGATCCGGTGGAAATTCGCAAAGCGCTGCAGGAGTGCATGCAGCATAACTTCTCGGTGTTCCGCGAAGGCGATGCCATGGCGAAAGGGCTTGAGCAGCTGAAAACGATCCGCGAGCGCCTGAAAAACGCCCGTCTGGACGACACCTCCAGCGAGTTCAACACCCAGCGCGTAGAGTGCCTGGAGCTCGACAACCTGATGGAAACCGCTTACGCCACCGCTGTTTCTGCGAACTTCCGTACCGAAAGCCGTGGTGCCCATAGCCGCTTCGATTATCCGGATCGCGATGACGAAAACTGGCTGTGCCACTCGTTGTACCTTCCGCAAAGCGAATCCATGACCCGCCGCGAGGTGAACATGGAGCCGAAATTGCGTCCGGCGTTCCCGCCGAAAGTGCGTACTTATTAATTGCGGAGAGACGGTGATGAAACTCGAATTTTCTATCTATCGCTATAACCCCGATGTCGACGACGCGCCGCACATGCAGGATTACGTCCTGGAGCAGGAAGAAGGGCGCGACATGATGCTGCTGGACGCGCTCATGCTGCTGAAGGAGAAGGACCCTACGCTGGCGTTTCGCCGCTCCTGCCGTGAAGGGGTCTGCGGCTCCGACGGCCTGAACATGAACGGTAAAAACGGTCTGGCGTGCATCACGCCGATCTCCGCCCTCGGCAACGGCAAGCAGAAAATTGTTATCCGTCCGCTGCCCGGTTTGCCGGTTATTCGCGACCTCGTGGTGGACATGGGGCAATTCTATGCCCAATATGAGAAGATTAAGCCTTACCTGTTGAATAATGGGCATAATCCGCCAGCGCGTGAGCATCTTCAGACGCCGGAGCAGCGTGAAAAACTCGACGGTCTTTATGAGTGTATTCTTTGCGCCTGCTGTTCGACCTCGTGCCCGTCGTTCTGGTGGAACCCGGACAAGTTCATCGGGCCGGCAGGGCTGCTGGCGGCGTACCGTTTCCTTATCGACAGCCGCGATACGGAAACCAACGAGCGCCTCGATGGCCTGAGCGATGCTTTCAGCGTATTCCGCTGCCATAGCATCATGAACTGCGTCAGCGTATGTCCGAAGGGCTTAAACCCGACGCGCGCCATTGGGCACATCAAATCGATGCTGCTGCAGCGCGGTGCGTAACTGACCGAAATATGCCGGGAGCCTGGGCTCCCGGCAGTATAAAGCGTAAGCAGGAAACCTTTAAAAACCGCTAATTGTAGTAGCACCAGTAATCGATGCGTTCAGCGCGAGGCAAGGCGGCAACTGAGCGCATCCCCGGGAGCATAGTGGACTATGTGACCGGGGTAAGCTCAGGCAGCCAACGCAGCCGCAGCCTGAAGGCAGAAGATTAATGGCAGTTTTTAAAGGTTCCTTCGCGGGCCCCACAAAGAAGAGCTCGCAAGTGAACCCTGGGACGTGCGTCTTACCGCGTACGTTGTAGTTATCCACGGCGAAATAAGCATACTGATGCTTAAGGGATCACGATGCAGAACGGCGCAATGCAAGCCTGGCTGGACTCTTCTTATCTCTCTGGCTCGAACCAGAGTTGGATAGAACAGCTCTATGAAGACTTCTTAACCGATCCTGATTCAGTGGACGCCCACTGGCGCTCCATGTTCCAGCAGTTGCCTGGCACCGGAGCCAGACCGGATCAATTCCATTCCAAAACGCGTGATTATTTTCGTCGCCTGGCGAAGGATGCCTCACGTTACACTTCCTCGATTACCGACCCTGACGCTGATGTTAAGCAGGTTAAAGTCCTGCAGCTGATTAACGCCTACCGTTTTCGCGGTCATCAGCAGGCTAATCTGGATCCGCTGGGTTTGTGGAAACAGGATCGCGTAGCCGATCTCGACCCGGCGTTTCATAACCTGACCGAGGCCGATTTCCAGGAAACCTTTAACGTAGGCTCCTTCGCTGGCGGCAAAGAGGCGATGCAGCTCGGCGAGCTTATCGAGGCGCTCAAGCAGACCTACTGCGGCTCCATCGGCGCGGAATACATGCACATTACCTCCACGGAAGAGAAGCGTTGGATCCAGCAGCGCATTGAATCGGTGGTGGGCCACGCAAGCTTTAGCGTGGAAGAGAAAAAGCGCTTTCTTGGCGAACTGACCGCGGCGGAAGGGCTGGAGCGTTATCTGGGCGCCAAGTTCCCGGGAGCGAAACGTTTCTCGCTCGAAGGCGGCGATGCGTTAATCCCGATGCTCAAAGAGATGATTCGCCACGCCGGCAAAAGCGGCACCCGTGAAGTGGTGCTGGGCATGGCGCACCGCGGTCGTCTGAACGTGCTTATTAACGTGCTGGGTAAAAAACCGCAGGATCTCTTCGACGAGTTTGCAGGCAAACACAAAGAGCACCTCGGCACCGGCGACGTGAAATACCACATGGGCTTCTCGTCCGACATCGAAACCGAAGGCGGCCTGGTGCACCTGGCGCTGGCGTTCAACCCGTCGCACCTTGAAATTGTAAGCCCGGTAGTGATGGGCTCCGTGCGCGCGCGTCTGGATCGTCTGGACGAACCGAGCAGCAACAAAGTGCTGCCGATAACTATCCATGGCGACGCGGCGGTTACCGGCCAGGGCGTGGTTCAGGAAACCCTGAACATGTCGAAAGCGCGCGGTTACGAAGTGGGCGGCACCGTTCGCATCGTAATCAACAACCAGGTGGGCTTCACCACCTCCAACCCGCTGGATGCGCGCTCCACGCCGTACTGCACCGACATCGGCAAGATGGTGCAGGCGCCGATTTTCCACGTGAACGCGGACGACCCGGAAGCGGTGGCGTTTGTTACTCGCCTGGCGCTCGATTTCCGCAACACGTTCAAACGCGATGTCTTTATTGACCTGGTGTGCTATCGCCGTCACGGCCACAACGAAGCCGACGAACCGAGCGCAACCCAGCCGCTGATGTACCAGAAAATTAAAAAGCATCCGACCCCGCGCAAACTCTATGCCGACCAGTTAGAGCAGGAAAAAGTGGCGACGCTGGAAGACGCGACCGAAATGGTCAATCTCTACCGCGACGCGCTGGATGCCGGCGAATGCGTGGTGAAAGAGTGGCGACCGATGAACATGCACTCCTTTACCTGGTCGCCATACCTCAACCATGAGTGGGACGAAAGCTACCCGAACAAGGTTGAGATGAAGCGGCTGCAGGAGCTGGCTAAGCGCATTAGCACCGTGCCGGATAGCATCGAAATGCAGTCGCGCGTAGCGAAAATTTATGCCGACCGTCAGGCGATGGCGAACGGCGAAAAACCGTTTGACTGGGGCGGAGCGGAAAATCTGGCTTACGCTACGCTTGTTGATGAAGGCATTCCGGTGCGTCTGTCGGGCGAAGACTCCGGTCGCGGCACCTTCTTCCACCGTCACGCGGTCGTGCACAATCAGACCAACGGCTCCACCTATACGCCGCTGCAGCACGTGCATAACGGGCAGGGCCAGTTCAAAGTCTGGGACTCCGTGCTTTCCGAGGAAGCGGTGCTGGCGTTTGAATATGGTTACGCCACCGCTGAGCCACGCACGCTGACCATCTGGGAAGCGCAGTTTGGCGACTTCGCCAACGGCGCGCAGGTGGTGATTGACCAGTTCATCAGCTCCGGCGAGCAGAAATGGGGCCGTATGTGCGGCCTGGTGATGCTGCTGCCGCACGGCTACGAAGGCCAGGGGCCGGAACACTCCTCCGCACGCCTGGAACGTTATCTGCAATTGTGCGCTGAGCAGAATATGCAGGTTTGCGTACCTTCCACGCCAGCGCAGGTGTACCACATGCTGCGTCGCCAGGCGCTGCGCGGTATGCGTCGTCCGCTGGTGGTAATGTCGCCGAAATCCCTGCTGCGTCATCCGCTGGCGATTTCAAGCCTTGATGAGCTGGCGAACGGCACGTTCATGCCGGCTATCGGCGAAATCGATGAGCTGGATCCGAAAGAAGTGAAACGCGTGGTGCTCTGCTCCGGTAAGGTTTACTACGACCTGCTGGAACAGCGCCGCAAAAACGATCAAAAAGATGTGGCCATTGTCCGTATCGAGCAGCTTTATCCGTTCCCGCACCAGGCGGTGCAGGAGGCGCTTAAGCCGTTCGCGCACGTACATGACTTCGTCTGGTGTCAGGAAGAGCCGCTTAACCAGGGCGCATGGTACTGTAGCCAACACCACTTCCGTGAAGTGATTCCGTTTGGGTCCGCGCTGCGTTATGCAGGCCGCCCGGCCTCCGCCTCTCCGGCGGTAGGGTATATGTCCGTTCACCAGAAACAGCAACAAGATCTGGTTAATGACGCGCTGAACGTCGATTAATAAAAGGATAAATAATGAGTAGCGTAGATATTCTTGTTCCCGACCTGCCTGAATCCGTTGCTGACGCAACCGTCGCCACCTGGCATAAAAAACCAGGCGATGCGGTCACTCGCGATGAAGTGCTGGTAGAAATCGAAACTGACAAAGTGGTACTGGAAGTACCGGCGTCGGCTGACGGCATTCTGGATGCTGTGCTGGAAGAAGAGGGCACCACCGTGACCTCTCGCCAGATCCTCGGCCGCCTGCGTGAGGGTAACAGCGCAGGCAAAGAGAGCAGCGCCAAAGCCGACGCTAAAGAATCGACGCCTGCGCAGCGTCAACAAGCTTCTCTGGAAGAACAAAACAATGACGCGCTGAGCCCGGCTATTCGCCGCCTGCTGAGCGAACATGACCTTGACGCCAGCGCCATCAAAGGCACCGGCGTAGGCGGCCGCCTGACCCGTGAAGATGTCGAAAAGCATCTGGCGAAAGCGAAATCCGCGCCGGCGCAAAGCGCCAAAGCGCCTGAGCAGCAGCCTGCCGCAGCGCAGCCGACGCTTGGCAACCGCTCAGAAAAACGCGTACCGATGACCCGCCTGCGCAAGCGTGTGGCGGAGCGTCTGCTGGAGGCGAAAAACTCCACCGCCATGCTGACCACCTTCAACGAAGTGAACATGAAGCCGATTATGGATCTGCGCAAGCAGTACGGCGATGCCTTCGAGAAGCGTCACGGCATCCGCCTGGGCTTTATGTCCTTCTACGTTAAGGCGGTCGTGGAAGCGCTCAAGCGCTACCCGGAAGTTAACGCCTCTATCGACGGCGAAGATGTGGTTTACCACAATTACTTCGACGTCAGCATGGCGGTTTCCACGCCACGCGGTCTGGTAACGCCGGTACTGCGCGACGTTGACCTGCTGGGCATGGCTGATATTGAAAAACGCATCAAAGACCTGGCGGTGAAAGGCCGTGACGGCAAGCTGACCGTTGAAGATCTCACTGGCGGCAACTTCACCATCACCAACGGCGGCGTTTTCGGCTCGCTGATGTCCACGCCTATCATCAACCCGCCGCAGAGCGCGATCCTCGGCATGCATGCCATTAAAGATCGCCCGATGGCGGTAGATGGCAAGGTCGAGATCCTGCCTATGATGTATCTGGCGCTCTCCTACGATCATCGTCTGATCGACGGCCGCGAATCGGTAGGCTTCCTGGTGGCCATCAAAGAGCTGCTGGAAGATCCGACTCGTCTGCTGCTGGACGTGTAGCAACGCGGGAGCGCGCTCCCGACTTTTACCCTGTGGCCGCTCCGGAAGGGGCGGCGTCAGTACCCGAGCGTAACGGCTCTTAAGTCTTAATGGATAGAACACATGAACTTACACGAATATCAGGCGAAACAACTGTTTGCCCGGTATGGCTTACCGGCGCCGGTGGGTTATGCCTGTACTACCCCGCGTGAAGCAGAAGAAGCCGCGTCTAAAATCGGTGCAGGTCCGTGGGTAGTTAAATGTCAGGTTCACGCAGGCGGTCGCGGTAAAGCGGGCGGCGTGAAAGTGGTTAAGAGCAAGGAAGAGATCCGCGCTTTCGCTGAGCAGTGGCTGGGCAAACGTCTGGTGACCTACCAGACAGACGCTAACGGCCAGCCGGTAAACCAGATCCTGGTGGAAGGCGCAACCGATATCGATAAAGAGCTTTATCTTGGCGCGGTTGTCGACCGCGGCACCCGTCGCGTGGTCTTTATGGCCTCTACCGAAGGCGGCGTGGAAATTGAAAAAGTGGCGGAGGAAACCCCGCACCTGATCCACAAAATGGCGCTTGATCCGCTGACTGGCCCCATGCCGTACCAGGGCCGCGAGCTGGCGTTCAAACTGGGCCTGGAAGGCAAGCAGGTTCAGCAGTTCACCAAAATCTTCATGGGTCTGGCGACGTTGTTCCTTGAGCGTGACCTGGCGCTGGTAGAAATTAACCCGCTGGTTATCACCAAACAGGGCGACCTGATTTGCCTCGACGGCAAACTGGGCGCGGACGGCAACGCGCTGTTCCGCCAGCCGGATCTGCGTGAAATGCGCGACCACAGCCAGGAAGACGCCCGCGAAGCGCACGCTGCGCAGTGGGAGCTGAACTATGTGGCGCTGGATGGCAACATCGGCTGCATGGTGAACGGCGCGGGCCTTGCGATGGGCACCATGGACATCGTTAAGCTGCACGGCGGCCAGCCGGCGAACTTCCTTGACGTGGGCGGCGGCGCGACCAAAGAGCGCGTGACCGAAGCGTTCAAAATCATCCTGTCTGACGACAAAGTGAAAGCCGTTCTGGTAAACATTTTCGGCGGTATCGTACGCTGCGACCTGATTGCCGACGGCATCATCGGCGCGGTGGAAGAAGTGGGCGTAAACGTGCCGGTGGTGGTGCGTCTTGAAGGCAACAACGCTGAACTTGGCGCGCAGAAACTTGCTGAAAGCGGCCTGAATATTATTGCGGCGACAAGCCTGACGGATGCTGCGCAGCAGGTCGTTGCTGCGGTGGAGGGGAAATAATGTCTGTTTTAATTGATAAAAACACCAAAGTCATCTGCCAGGGCTTTACCGGCAGCCAGGGGACTTTCCACTCCGAGCAGGCGATTGCGTACGGCACCCAGATGGTCGGCGGCGTAACGCCGGGCAAAGGCGGCACCACTCACCTGGGCCTGCCGGTGTTCAATACCGTGCGTGAAGCCGTCGAAGCGACAGGCGCTACCGCCTCCGTTATTTACGTTCCGGCGCCGTTCTGTAAAGACTCCATCCTGGAAGCTATCGATGCAGGCATTAAGCTGATTATCACCATCACCGAAGGTATCCCGACGCTGGATATGCTGACCGTGAAAGTGAAGCTTGATGAAGCAGGCGTGCGCATGATCGGTCCGAACTGCCCGGGCGTTATTACCCCAGGCGAATGCAAGATAGGCATCATGCCGGGCCACATTCATAAGCCTGGCAAAGTGGGCATTGTTTCCCGCTCTGGTACATTGACCTATGAAGCGGTTAAGCAGACTACCGATTACGGCTTCGGCCAGTCTACCTGCGTAGGCATCGGCGGCGACCCGATCCCGGGCTCCAACTTCATCGATATCCTGAAGTTGTTCCAGGAGGATCCGCAGACGGAAGCTATCGTGATGATCGGCGAGATCGGCGGCAGCGCGGAAGAAGAAGCGGCGGCGTACATTAAAGATCACGTCACGAAGCCGGTTGTCGGCTACATCGCGGGCGTTACCGCGCCGAAAGGCAAGCGTATGGGCCATGCGGGCGCCATCATTGCAGGCGGCAAAGGCACAGCGGACGAGAAATTTGCTGCTCTGGAAGCGGCTGGCGTGAAAACCGTTCGCAGCCTGGCCGACATCGGCGACGCGCTGAGCACTATCCTGAAATAAACCGTTTCCTCGTTACCGAGGAAACAAGAAGTCCGATTCCATCTTTCGACATGGTTGGCCACCTCCGGGTGGCCTTTTTTATGCCCTGACTCCAAGGCGCGTCGTGACAGGCAGAACTGCCACGACAGGCGCGCAATAGCGTTTACTCTCCGCCACCGCGTTTTTCCATAACCTGATTTGATTATCTCGCAGGGGAGGGGCGAATAGCGTTGCTTGACGTTTTTCTGTGGCCGTACCGCGCCAGTCGCTGGCGCATGCCGCGTTATCCATCAATTTTGTTAACGCTCCTTTTTGGCAAAAAAAAGCTGTTTTAAGTAAAACTTTTGTGCGCAGCGAGCGAAAAAGGCAGGCTGTTGAATTTTAACGGGCAAAAAATAAGGGATGCAGGAAAGATAAAAGCGCCGTTTATCAGGAAAAAAAGAGGTTAACGCGAATCATCACAGCTGTTTAATTGTTAATTAAATGCTGCATTAATGGAATGAACTTGCTATATCGCGGGGCGGTAAAAAGAAGGCTTAAATATGTGACTAAGTTAACATTGTCTCAACTTTTAATTAAAGAAAAGCCGCACGCTAATAAATAACGAAAAGTCATGACAAGGTTAAATTAGCTAACTTACCATTGCATTGAAATGAACATTTAATTAACAACGATTTTACCGATGTAACCCAAGCGGCTTTAAAATTAACATTGGCTTTGAAAATTGATTTAAATCAATTTTTTGAACGAAATGAAATGAGTGAAATTTCTATTAATTGCGGTAAATCAATATGGCGCTTTTATAGGAAATTCGGTATAAATTGATCAACTTCGAGAAACGCAAATAAGCTTAATAAAACCTGTTTATTGTAAGGTTTTTGCGGCGTAATATATTTGTCGAATCAATTTGTTTTATTTAACGTATTTGTAACCTAACGCCACAGTTTTCTTACATCACCTCCGTGATGCGGCTTTGGCGTACCGGAAGCAAATGTATTTCTATTGGGGCATGCGTTGTGGAAACCGGTAACGGGAGCCGCATTCAAAGTCTTCATGCGAAGAGCAAGGAGTCAAGATGTTAGATATAGTCGAACTGTCGCGCTTACAGTTTGCCTTGACCGCGATGTACCACTTTCTGTTTGTGCCGCTGACGCTCGGTATGGCGTTCCTGCTGGCGATTATGGAAACGGTTTACGTCCTCTCTGGTAAACAAATTTATAAAGATATGACCAAGTTCTGGGGCAAGTTGTTTGCAATCAACTTTGCGCTGGGCGTGGCGACCGGCTTGACCATGGAGTTCCAGTTCGGGACTAACTGGTCTTATTATTCTCATTACGTGGGCGATATTTTTGGCGCGCCGCTGGCCATTGAAGGATTAATGGCGTTTTTCCTTGAGTCCACTTTTGTCGGCTTGTTCTTTTTTGGCTGGGATCGTCTGAGCAAAGTGCAGCATATGGCGGTGACCTGGCTGGTGGCGCTGGGTTCTAACCTCTCCGCGCTCTGGATTCTGGTAGCGAACGGCTGGATGCAGAACCCGGTTGCTTCCGACTTCAACTTTGAAACCATGCGCATGGAGATGGTGAGCTTCTCCGAACTGGTGCTGAACCCGGTAGCGCAAGTGAAATTCGTTCACACCGTCGCAGCAGGGTATTGCACCGGCGCGATGTTTATCCTCGGTATCAGCGCGTGGTACATGCTGAAAGGCCGCGACTTCGCCTTTGCTAAACGCTCTTTCGCGATAGCGGCGAGCTTCGGCATGGCGGCGGTGCTTTCCGTTATCGTGCTGGGCGACGAATCCGGTTATGAGATGGGCGACGTGCAGAAAACCAAACTTGCGGCGATCGAAGCGGAATGGGAAACCCAGCCGGCGCCAGCGGCGTTCACGCTGTTTGGTATTCCGGATCAAGAAGGGCAGGAAAACCACTTCGCGCTTCAAATTCCTTACGCGCTTGGCATTATCGCGACCCGCTCCGTCGATACGCCGGTTATCGGCCTGAAAGATCTGATGGTGCAGCACGAAGCGCGCATCCGTAACGGCATGAAAGCCTATCAGCTGCTGGAACAGCTGCGCGGCGGCTCTACCGATCAGGCGGTACGCGACCAATTCAACAGCGTGAAGAAAGATTTGGGCTATGGTCTGCTGCTTAAGCGCTACACCCCGAACGTGGCTGACGCGACCGAAGAGCAGATTAAGCAGGCAACCCAGGATTCTATTCCGGCTGTGGCGCCGCTTTACTTCTCCTTCCGCATCATGGTCGCCTGCGGCGTGCTGATGCTGCTTATTATCGGCGCCGCTTTCTGGAGCGTCATTCGTAACCGTATCGGTGAGAAAAAATGGCTGCTGCGCGCGGCGTTTTACGGCATTCCTCTGCCGTGGATCGCAGTGGAAGCGGGCTGGTTTGTCGCAGAGTATGGCCGTCAACCATGGGCTATCGGCGAGGTATTGCCAACGGCGGTGGCGAACTCAACGCTGACTGCGGGTGACATCATCTTCTCTATGGTGCTGATTTGCGGGCTCTACACGCTTTTCCTGGTGGCTGAACTCTTCCTGATGTTCAAATTTGCCCGCCTGGGACCGAGCAGCCTGAAAACCGGTCGCTACCATCATGAGCAGCCCAACACGGGTTCTCGGGAATATGAAGAGTCCACCGTGGCTTCTCAGCCGGCACGCTAAGCGAGGAGAGGGAAAATGATCGATTACCAAGTATTGCGTTTTATCTGGTGGCTGCTGGTCGGCATTCTGCTGATCGGTTTTGCGGTCACCGATGGTTTTGATATGGGGGTCGGCATGCTGACCCGCGTGCTGGGACGGACCGATACCGAGCGTCGCGTGATGATTAACACCATCGCGCCGCACTGGGACGGCAACCAGGTATGGCTCATCACGGCGGGGGGCGCGCTGTTCGCCGCCTGGCCGATGGTATATGCCGCCGCGTTCTCCGGCTTTTATGTGGCGATGATCCTGGTGCTGGCGTCGCTCTTCTTCCGCCCGGTTGGTTTTGACTACCGCTCGAAGATTGAAGACACCCGCTGGCGCAACATGTGGGACTGGGGCATCTTTGCAGGCAGCTTCGTGCCGCCGCTGGTTATCGGCGTGGCGTTCGGCAACCTGCTGCAGGGCGTGCCGTTTACGGTAGATGAGTATCTGCGCCTGACTTACACCGGCAATTTCTTCCAGTTACTGAACCCGTTTGGTCTGCTGGCGGGTATTGTCAGCGTGGCGATGATCATTACTCAGGGCGCGACTTACCTGCAGATGCGCACCGTCGGCGAACTGCACCTTCGTTCGCGTAATACGGCGCAACTCTCCGCGCTGGTGATGATGGTGTGCTTCGTGCTGGCGGGCGTTTGGGTTGTGTTTGGCATCGATGGCTATGTTGTCACGTCCACTATTGACGTTCATGCGGCGTCTAACCCGCTGACCAAAGAAGTGACCCGCGAGGCGGGCGCGTGGCTTGCGAACTTCAATAACATGCCGATTCTGTGGGCGCTCCCTGCGCTGGGCGTAGTGCTGCCGGTACTGACGATTCTGGCTTCGCGTCTGGAGAAAGGGGCATGGGCGTTTGTCTTCTCTTCACTGACGCTGGCGTGCGTTATCCTCACTGCAGGCATTGCGATGTTCCCGTTCATCATGCCGTCCAGCATTATGATGAACGCCAGCCTGACGATGTGGGACGCCACCTCAAGCCAGCTGACGCTAACTGTAATGACCTACGTGGCCGCCGTGTTCGTACCGATTATTCTGCTCTACTCCACGTGGTGTTACTGGAAAATGTTCGGTCGCATCACCAAAGAGCATATTGAAAGCAATACCCACTCTTTGTACTAAGTAAGGAGCTGATTATGTGGTACTTCGCATGGATTTTAGGCACGCTTCTTGCCTGTGCTTTTGGGGTGATTACTGCGCTTGCGCTTGAGCATGTTGAAGCGGTCAAAGCCGGTAAAGAAGAGCACTGATGATTAACGTCATCACGAAGCTTTATGCAGTTATGGATAAGAGCCCCTTGCGGGCTCTTTCCTTAATTATGGCGCTAACCCTCGCCGGCTGCGTATTCTGGGACCCGACCCGCTTTGCGGCCAAGACCAGCGAGCTTGAGATCTGGCATGGCTTGCTGCTTATCTGGGCGGTTTGCGCAGGGGTGATTCACGGTACGGGGTTCAGGCTGCGCGCAAGCTACTGGCAAGCCTTGTTTTTCCCGCTTATCGCCGACCTTGTGCTGTTCGCCGGGCTGCTCTTTTTCTTCTTTTGAGCAACAACTCGCCACTGTTATTTATGGGCCGCTAAAGGCCCATAAATATTTACTCTCCGTTTACTTCAACCCATTCCAAACCTACACCCTCTTGCGTATAGTAAGCAGCGTTTAATTGCATTACCGGGATGTAGAGTGAGCACAACGCTGTTTCGATGGCCGGTCCGGGTCTATTACGAAGATACCGATGCCGGTGGTGTGGTTTATCACGCCAGTTATGTCGCTTTTTATGAAAGAGCACGCACAGAGATGCTGCGCCATCACCACTTTAGTCAGCAAGAGCTGCTGGCTGAGCGCGTGGCCTTCGTCGTACGCAAGATGACGCTTGAGTATTTTGCGCCTGCCCGACTCGACGATTTACTCGAAATCCAGACTGAAATTACATCGATGCGTGGGACTTCACTGATCTTCACGCAGCGGATAGTCAATGCCGACAATACCCTCCTCAACGAAGCGGAGGTTCAAATTGTCTGCGTTGATCCACTCTTAATGAAGCCTCGTGCGCTTCCCAAGTCTATTGTCGCGGAGTTCAAGCAGTGACTGACATGAATATCCTTGATTTGTTCCTGAAGGCAAGCCTTCTGGTCAAACTTATCATGTTGATTTTAATTGGTTTTTCCATCGCTTCCTGGGCCATTATCATTCAGCGAACGCGTATTCTCAACGCGGCGAGCCGCGAAGCGGAAGCATTTGAAGATAAGTTCTGGTCCGGCATTGAGCTTTCCCGCCTTTATCAGGAAAGCCAGGGCCGTCGTGAAAACCTGAGCGGTTCGGAGCAAATCTTTTACGCAGGTTTTAAAGAGTTCGCCCGTCTGCATCGCGCCAATAGCCATGCGCCGGAAGCGATTGTCGAAGGGGCTTCGCGCGCCATGCGCATCTCCATGAATCGCGAACTGGAAACGTTGGAAACTCATATTCCTTTTCTTGGCACCGTAGGGTCCATCAGTCCTTATATCGGTCTGTTCGGCACCGTGTGGGGGATCATGCACGCCTTTATCGCCCTCGGCGCAGTGAAGCAGGCGACCCTGCAGATGGTGGCGCCGGGCATCGCGGAAGCGCTGATCGCAACCGCTATCGGTCTGTTCGCGGCAATTCCCGCCGTTATGGCTTATAACCGCCTGAACCAGCGCGTGAACAAGCTGGAACTGAATTACGACAACTTTATGGAAGAGTTCACCGCTATTCTGCATCGTCAGGCTTTTACCAGCAGCGAAAGCAGCAAGGGGTAAACCATGGCCAGAACACGTGGACGGGGTCGTCGCGATCTGAAGTCTGAAATCAACATCGTACCGCTACTGGACGTGTTGCTGGTGCTGTTGCTCATCTTTATGGCAACGGCGCCGATAATTACCCAGAGCGTGGAAGTGGATCTGCCGGACGCCACGGATTCGAAAACTGTCAGCACCAATGACGACCCACCCGTCATCATCGAAGTTTCCGGGGTTGGGCAGTACAGCGTGGTGGTTGAAAAAGATCGTATGGATCAATTGCCTTCGGAGCAGGTGGTGGCGGAAGCCCAGCGTCGCTTGCAGGCGAATCCGAAAACGGTCTTTCTTATCGGCGGCGCTAAAGATGTCCCTTACGATGAAATTATTAAAGCGCTGAACCTGTTGCATCAGGCGGGTGTGAAATCTGTCGGGTTAATGACGCAGCCAATTTAAGCGTTTTACGCAACGGGTGAACAGTTTTTGGGAACCGAGAGTGTCAAAGGCAACCGAACAAAACGATAAGCTGAAACGAGCGATAATCATTTCAGTGGTGCTGCACGTCTTGCTGATTGCACTGCTGGTCTGGAGTTCGTTTGATGAGCACATTGACGAAGCTGCCGGCGGCGGCGGCGGGTCGGCCATTGATGCAGTCATGGTCGATCCCGGCGCGGTGGTGCAGCAATACAACCGTCAGCAACAGCAGCAGGCGAGCGCGCGCCGCGCCGCCGAGCAGCGTGAAAAGCAGGCGCAGCAGCAGGCGGAGGAGCTTCAGGAGAAGCAGGCCGCCGAGCAAGAGCGCCTGAAGCAGCTTGAGAAAGAACGTCTCGAAGCGCAGGAACAAGCGCGTCAGCAGGCGGAGCAGCAAAAGCAAGCAGAAGAGGCGGCTAAACGCGCTCAGGAACAGCAGAAGCAGGCTGAGGAAGCGGCGGCGAAAGCGGCGGCGGAGGCGAAGTCGCAAGCTGAAGCACAGGCGAAAGCCGCTGCCGAAGCGAAAGCGAAGGCGGATGCTCAGGCGAAAGCCGCTGAAGAAGCAGCGAAAAAAGCCGCCGCGGACGCACAGAAAAAAGCGCAGGAAGAAGCAGCGAAGGCCGCAGCAGACGCGCAGAAGAAGGCGCAGGAAGAGGCGGCTAAAGCGGCAAAAGCGGCTGAGAAGAAAGCGCAGGAAGAGGCGGCGAAAAAAGCGCAGCAGGATGCTGAGAAAAAAGCGGCTGCTGAAGCAGCGAAGAAAGCTGCAGCTGAGAAAGCAGCTGCTGAAAAAGCAGAAAAAGCGGCCGCGGCGAAGGCGGCTGCGGCTGAGAAAGCCGCCGCGGAAAAAGCGGCTGCGGAAAAAGCCGCCGCTGCCGAGAAGGCCGCCGCCGCGAAGAAAGCCGCAGCGGAAAAAGCCGCCGCCGCGAAGAAAGCCGCAGCGGAAAAAGCCGCTGCCGCGAAGAAAGCTGCAGCGGAAAAAGCCGCCGCTGCCGCAGGGGTCGATGATTTGCTTGGCGATCTCAGCTCCGGTAAGAATACGCCGAAATCCGGCGGCGGGGCGAAGGGAACTAATGCAGCGCCTGCCGGGACAGGTAATAGTAAAAACAATGGCGCCTCCGGCGCCGATATCAGCAGCTATGCTTCGCAGATTAAGTCTGCCATTGAGAGTAAGTTTTACGATGCGTCATCCTATACAGGCAAAACCTGTACGCTGCGCGTGAAACTCGCACCTGATGGTCTGCTGCTTGATATCCAGTCGGAAGGGGGGGACCCGGCGCTCTGCCAGGCGGCGATTTCCGCTGCTCGCCAGGCAAGAATTCCGAAGCCGCCGAGCCAGGCTGTTTATGAAGTCTTTAAAAATGCACCGCTGGACTTTAAGCCCTGACCACAATTTCCCCGCGCAAGCGGGGAAAATCGTACTAAGGTGAGTTTCAGAGGTGAAAGTGTTTGAAATGAAGTTTGTTAACCTTCTGCTAAATTATCGTGGGCTTTCTGTCCGGATAAGGGAGATATGATGAAGCAGGCATTACGATTAGCATTCAGTTTTTTGATGCTGTGGGCAGCGGTGCTGCACGCGGAAGTCCGTATTGAGATTACCCAGGGGGTAGACTCGGCGCGTCCTATTGGCGTTGCTCCGTTTAAATGGGCAGGTCCGGGCGCCGCGCCTGAAGATATTGGCGGCATTGTTGCAGCCGACCTGCGCAACAGCGGTAAATTCAACCCGCTCGACCGCTCCCGTCTGCCGCAGCAGCCCGCTTCCGCCCAGGAAGTGCAGCCTGCTGCCTGGTCGGCGCTGGGTATTGACGCGGTAGTAGTAGGCCAGGTTACCCCGAACGGTGACGGCAGCTACACGGTTGCTTACCAACTGGTGGATACCGGCGGCGCCCCGGGCACCGTGCTTGCGCAAAACTCTTATAAGGTGAATAAGCAGTGGCTGCGTTATGCAGGTCATACTGCAAGCGACGAAGTCTTTGAAAAGCTGACTGGCATTAAAGGCGCGTTCCGCACCCGTATCGCCTATGTCGTGCAGACCAATGGCGGTCAGTTCCCATATGAGCTGCGCGTATCTGACTATGACGGCTACAACCAGTTCGTGGTTCATCGTTCTCCGCAACCGCTGATGTCTCCAGCCTGGTCTCCGGATGGCAGCAAAGTTGCTTATGTTACCTTTGAAAGCGGCCGTTCCGCGCTGGTTATCCAGACGCTTTCCAACGGCGCCGTGCGTCAGGTTGCTTCCTTCCCGCGTCACAACGGCGCGCCGGCTTTCTCGCCGGATGGCAGCAAGCTCGCGTTCGCGCTCTCTAAAACCGGTAGCCTGAACCTTTACGTGATGGATATCGGCTCCGGTCAGATTCGTCAGGTGACGGATGGCCGCAGCAACAATACCGAACCGACCTGGTTCCCGGACAGCCAGACCCTGGCCTATACCTCTGACCAGGCAGGTCGTCCGCAGGTTTATAAAGTTAACGTTAACGGCGGCGCGCCGCAGCGTCTGACCTGGGAAGGTTCTCAGAATCAGGATGCGGATGTCAGCTCCGACGGTAAATTCTTAGTGATGGTGAGCTCCAACGGCGGCGCTCAGAACATTGCTAAACAAGATCTGGCAACGGGTGGCGTACAAACTTTGTCGTCCACGTTCCTGGATGAAACGCCAAGTCTGGCACCTAACGGCACTATGGTTATCTACAGCTCTTCTCAGGGGATGGGATCCGTGCTGAATCTGGTTTCTACAGATGGGCGTTTCAAAGCGCGTCTTCCGGCAACTGATGGTCAGGTTAAATTCCCGGCCTGGTCGCCGTATCTGTGATAATAAATAATTGATTATTAAAGGAATCAAAGAAATGCAACTGAACAAAGTGCTGAAAGGGCTGATGCTGGCTCTGCCTGTTATGGCAATCGCGGCGTGTTCTTCCAACAAGAACGCAAGCAACGACCAGAGCGGCGAAGGCATGCTGGGTGCCGGCACTGGTATGGATGCTAACGGCGGCGGCAACATGTCTTCTGAAGAGCAGGCTCGCCTGCAGATGCAGCAGCTGCAGCAGAACAACATTGTTTACTTTGATCTGGATAAGTATGACATCCGTTCTGACTTCGCTGCGATGCTGGATGCGCACGCTAACTTCCTGCGTAGCAACCCGTCTTACAAAGTGACCGTAGAAGGTCATGCGGACGAACGCGGCACCCCGGAGTACAACATCTCCCTGGGCGAGCGTCGTGCTAACGCCGTTAAGATGTACCTGCAAGGTAAAGGCGTTTCTGCAGACCAGATCTCCATCGTTTCTTACGGTAAAGAAAAACCTGCAGTACTGGGTCACGACGAAGCGGCTTACGCTAAAAACCGTCGCGCTGTACTGGTTTACTAAGAGACTCGCATGAGCAGTAACTTCAGACATCACCTGTTGGGTCTGTCGTTACTGGTTGGCATAGCGGCCCCCTGGGCCGCTTTTGCTCAGGCGCCAATCAGTAGCGTCGGCTCAGGCTCGGTCGAAGACCGCGTCACGCAACTTGAGCGTATCTCTAACGCTCACAGCCAGCTTTTAACTCAACTTCAGCAACAGCTCTCCGATAACCAGTCCGATATTGATTCCCTGCGCGGTCAGATTCAGGAAAATCAGTATCAGCTGAATCAGATTGTCGAACGCCAAAAGCAGATCCTTTTGCAGATTGATAGCCTGAGCAGCGGCGGGTCGGCGACACAGGGAGCCAGCGGCACCCAAAATAGTGCGGCTCCGGCAGCGCCGGATAGTTCAGCCAGCGCGCCGGCAGCAGCGGCGCCTGTGCAGAGCGGCGATGCCAATACCGATTACAATGCGGCCATCGCGCTGGTGCAGGATAAATCGCGCCAGGACGAGGCTATCGTTGCGTTCCAGAACTTCATCAAGCAATACCCGGATTCCACTTACCAGCCTAACGCGAACTACTGGCTGGGACAGCTGAATTACAACAAGGGTAAAAAAGACGATGCGGCGTTTTACTTCGCATCGGTGGTGAAGAACTACCCGAAGTCGCCGAAAGCGGCTGACGCCATGTTTAAAGTCGGCGTCATCATGCAGGATAAAGGCGATACGGCGAAAGCAAAGGCGGTTTATCAGCAGGTTATCGCCAAATACCCTGGCACCGACGGCGCGAAGCAGGCGCAAAAGCGTCTGAATTCCATGTAATGCGTGCGGCTTGACCAGTAAGCGTTGGTTTTCTGGTCTCGCCGCATGATTACTAAGCAGTTGAGTGATCTGTATCGAAATTTTAGTTGCGTCAGATTCTTAAATCAGTAATATATGCCGCCGTTGCCACGGGATATGAAACAAGCCTGTAGCAGCAAAAATGTGGGTCGTTAGCTCAGTTGGTAGAGCAGTTGACTTTTAATCAATTGGTCGCAGGTTCGAATCCTGCACGACCCACCACATTAAAGGTGGAAACACCTTTCCAGCGTAATATCGGGTGATTAGCTCAGCTGGGAGAGCACCTCCCTTACAAGGAGGGGGTCGGCGGTTCGATCCCGTCATCACCCACCACGCGGGTCGTTAGCTCAGTTGGTAGAGCAGTTGACTTTTAATCAATTGGTCGCAGGTTCGAATCCTGCACGACCCACCACTCGCTAAAGCAGTATGGATAGCGAGTTCGTAAAGGATAACGTTGCAAAGCAACAGCCCGAAGGGCGAGGCGAAGCCGAATCATCCTGCACGACCCACCATTCCAGCACCGAGTGGTACAGCAGTACGTCTTTCAGGTAACACCCGAATGGGTCGTTAGCTCAGTTGGTAGAGCAGTTGACTTTTAATCAATTGGTCGCAGGTTCGAATCCTGCACGACCCACCATCTGAAAGAAACCCGAGCAGTAAACCCGAAAGGGGTCGTTAGCTCAGTTGGTAGAGCAGTTGACTTTTAATCAATTGGTCGCAGGTTCGAATCCTGCACGACCCACCAGTGTAAAAAGGCGCCCTAAAGGCGCCTTTTTGCTATGCGCAGCTGTCAATGATTCGAACCTGCCGCAGGTTCGAGCCGAGCTTTAGCGAGGCAACATTGCCGCTTGCGGCAATGGCCCGGAGGGCGAAGTCATCCTGCACGACCCACCAGTGTAAAAAGGCGCCCTAAAGGCGCCTTTTTGCTATGCGCAGCGGTAATGATTCGAACCTGCCGCAGGTTCGAGCCGAGCTTTAGCGAGGCAACATTGCCGCTTGCGGCAATGGCCCGAAGGGCGAAGTCATCCTGCACGACCCACCAGTATAAAAAGGCGCTTTTTTGCTTTCTATCCTACCTTGTTCTCCCTGCGACGCCGCTATGAGCGCAGTGCTTGTCAGGCTGGCTTGCCTGTCAGTCTTGCCTTATAACCCGGGCTAAGTGAAACGCTGTCTGCTAAACCGCACCCGCTTATTTATTGTGACTTTTGATCGTCAATCCGCTATCTTGTTTAGTATATAAAACACGATCGACTTATCTTTGCCTGCGCGAGCTATATGAAGGCAATCTTGTTAAGTCAGCAAAACGAGACAGCATGATGAGTGTGATGTTTGATCCGCAATCCGCTATTTACCCCTTCCCGCCGAAGCCCGCGCCGCTGAGCCTGGACGAGAAAGCCTTTTATCGTGAAAAAATAAAGCGTTTGCTTAAAGCGCGCGACGCGGTGATGGTGGCACATTATTACACCGACCCCGAGATTCAGGCGCTGGCTGAAGAAACGGGCGGTTGTATTTCCGACTCGCTGGAAATGGCCCGTTTTGGCGCAAAACATCCGGCCAGCACGCTGCTGGTCGCCGGGGTTCGCTTTATGGGGGAAACCGCCAAAATCCTCAGCCCGGAAAAAACCATCCTGATGCCGACGTTGCAGGCGGAATGTTCGCTCGATTTAGGCTGCCCGATTGACGAATTTAGCGCCTTCTGCGACGCGCATCCGGATCGCACCGTGGTGGTTTACGCTAATACCTCCGCTGCGGTTAAAGCGCGCGCGGACTGGGTTGTAACATCAAGCATTGCCGTCGAGTTGATCGAGCATCTCGACAGCCTTGGCGAAAAAATTATCTGGGCGCCGGACAGGCACCTTGGCAGCTACGTGCAAAAGCAAACCGGCGCCGACGTCTTGTGCTGGAAGGGCGCCTGCATTGTGCATGACGAATTTAAAACCCAGGCGCTGGCGCGAATGAAAGCGCTCTATCCCGATGCCGCCGTGCTGGTGCACCCCGAGTCGCCGCAAGCGGTAGTGGAAATGGCCGATGCTGTCGGTTCGACCAGCCAGCTTATCAATGCCGCCAGAACCTTGCCGCACAAGCAGCTTATCGTAGCGACCGATCGCGGTATTTTTTACAAAATGCAGCAGGCCGTGCCGGAAAAAGAGCTGCTGGAAGCGCCGACTGCGGGCGAGGGGGCTACCTGTCGCAGCTGCGCTCATTGTCCCTGGATGGCGATGAACGGGCTAAAAGCCATTGCCGAAGGCCTGGAGCAGGGCGGGGCGATGCATGAAATTCACGTTGATGCGAAACTGCGTGAGGGCGCGTTGCTGCCGCTTAACCGCATGCTGGATTTTGCCGCTACACTTCGGGGTTAGGTTAGTTTTAAATCAAGGGCCTGTCGCCTACGCCCGGCAGGCCGGACAACGCAAAAGCGGTTTACGCTCAGGGGAAAATATGGATTTTTTTAGCGTTAATAACATTCTCATTCACATCCCGCTCGGCGCCGGTGGTTACAATCTGTCCTGGATTGAAGCGGTCGGCACGCTCGCCGGGCTCCTGTGCATCTGGCTGGCAAGCCTTGAGAAAATCAGCAACTATGCGTTTGGTTTAGTTAACGTAACGCTCTTTGCAATCATCTTTTTCCAGATCCAGCTTTACGCCAGTTTGCTACTGCAACTCTTCTTCTTCGCCGCCAATATTTACGGCTGGTACGCCTGGTCGCGCCAGACGAACGACCACGAAGCGGCGCTACGCATACGGTGGCTACCCATGCCAAAAGCGATGGGCTGGCTTGCAGGATGCGTTCTCGCCATTGGGCTGATGACAGTCTGGATTGACCCGGTATTCGCTTTTCTCACGCGTGTGGCGGTGACAATAATGCAGGGGATGGGGCTAAACGTGACCATGCCTGCGCTTGCGCCGGATGCTTTCCCGTTTTGGGATTCCTGCATGATGGTGCTCTCTATCGTGGCGATGATCCTGATGACCCGCAAATATGTCGAGAACTGGCTGCTGTGGGTCATTATTAATGTTATCAGCGTGGTGATTTTCGCACGCCAGGGCGTCTATGCCATGTCGCTCGAATACCTGTTGCTGACTTTCATTGCCCTTAACGGTAGCCGCATGTGGATCAAAAGCGCCCGTGAGCAGGGCTCCCGGGCGCTGGCGCATTAATGCTGATGGCCGTGGTGGTGTGAATGCGCCGCCTGCGGTTCGTTGAGATGGCAATTCGCGCCGCTACATGGCTGGTATTCCATTTGTACCGTAGCGTGTTCTACCTGGTACTTGTGGGAAAGAAAATGGTGAATGCGGCCAAGCAGGGCGTCGTGATCGTGCGGGGGGATAACCTGCACGTGCAGCGTCATTAAAGGCCGCTCGCCGACCAGCCAGACGTGAACATGATGTACGTCGCGCACTTCCGGGATGGCGCGGGAAAGCTCGCGCTTGAGGCCGCGTACGTCAAAGGTTTTCGGCGCCCCCTCCAGTAATTCATTCAGGCTCTCTTTTAACAGATTCCAGGCGCTGCGCAGCACCAGACACGAAACCAGGATAGAGAGGATCGGGTCAACAGGCGTCCAGCCCGTGCTGAGAATAATCAGTGCGGCCGCTATCGCGCCAACCGACCCCAGCAAATCCCCAAGAACATGCAACGCGGCGGCACGCACGTTCATATTTTTCTCTTCGCTGCCGCGATGCAAAATCCAGAACGAGGCCAGGTTGGCGATAAGTCCGGCAAAAGCGATGAGCAGCATCGCGCCGCCTGCCACAGGGCGAGGATGGTAAAAACGCTGAACAGCTTCCCAGACGATAAGCGCTGTTATCACCAGCAGCGCCAGCGCGTTAACAAACGCGGCGAGGGTGGTCAGGCGCAGCCAGCCGAAGGTATGCCGCGGGTTCGGCGGCCGGCGGGAAAACTGAACCGCCAGCAGTGCCACCAGCAGAGCGGCGGCGTCCGTCAACATATGGCCGGCGTCCGCCAGCAGCGCCAGCGAGCCCGAGAGCAGGCCGCCAACAACCTCAAGCACCATAAAAGCGGCGGTAATGGCAAAGGCGATGAAAAGCCGTCGGGCGTTAGCATCCTGCGACTGGGGAGCATGGGAGTGTGAATGCGCCATAGCAAATAAGCCTCAAATCAGTTGTTATAATTTTCAGTTCGAAAAGTCGCTAGCCAGTCTATAACGCGGCAGAGCAGTTTAAAAATCCGAAAAGATAAAGGAGAGCATAAGCTCTCCTTTATTAACTATTGACTTGCTATAGCCCGACAGTTTAGTGCGTCGTACCGTCGGTTTTGGTGTTGACGTCGTTGTTATTACCGCTGCCGGTTTCAACTTTTTTGTTCACGTCCGGGCAGCGACCGTCTTTACACATGCTGTTTTTATGGACTTCATCGGTAGTCATGCCATCGCCGGAAAGCGTACCGGTGGAGCCTGAATTCGTGTTGCTGCTGGAGCTGGTTCCTGTGCCCGAGCCCATCGCGCCGGAACTCGTTCCTGTACCAGAGCCGGTCGTGCCGGTCGTGCCGGTCGTGCCGCTGCCGGTATTGATGTTGTTGTTATTCACACCATTCGGAGCAAGGTTCTCTTTCGCGCCCGGCGCGACCTGGCCGGCATCAGCAGCCTGATTAGACTGGCCGTTACCGCCACCTGCAGAAGAAGCACCAGCGCCGCCTGCACCGCCTGATGCTGCCAGTGCCGCGCCGCTAGCCAGAGTAAGTGTCGTAGTCAGGATTAATGAGGCTAATTTATTCATGTCATACTCCTGTTCTGATCGTTGTTGTTGGACATCGCTTCCAACAGTGCACTGAGACAGGTTTGTTTGCTCAGCACCCATAAGGTGGTTGAAAAAACCACTTCCGCCTCGTAAAGCAGAACGTGATCGGGAAATAAAGCAAAAACAGAGTGTTAACAGTTAAAAAGTGTAGACGCGATCTCGTTTTTCGCTACTCTTTGGCGAGTAATCACTCATTTCCAGGAATTTTCCTGTCGAAGTGTAAAAGCGCGTTTACACTTCGGACGTGACGAGATAGATTGAGGGGATTGCAACTTTATAAAAATGTAGAGCCCCACTGGAACGAACATGAATTATCAGAACGACGACTTACGCATTAAAGCCATCAACGAATTACTCCCACCGGTCGCCCTGTTAGAAAAATTTCCGGCGACAGAAAAAGCGGCGCAGACGGTTTCTCATGCCCGTCAGGCCATCCACAAGATTTTGCGCGGCAACGACGACCGCCTGCTGGTGGTGATTGGGCCTTGCTCTATTCACGACCCGATCGCGGCGAAAGAGTATGCTTCTCGTCTGCTGAAGCTGCGTCAAGAGTTGCAAGGCGAACTGGAAGTGGTGATGCGCGTTTACTTTGAAAAGCCGCGCACCACGGTAGGCTGGAAAGGCCTTATTAACGACCCGCACATGGATAACAGCTTCCAGATCAACGACGGCCTGCGCATCGCCCGTAAGCTGCTGCTGGATATCAACGACACTGGTCTGCCCGCGGCAGGTGAGTTCCTCGATATGATCACGCCGCAATATATGGCGGACCTGATGAGCTGGGGGGCAATTGGCGCGCGTACGACGGAATCTCAGGTGCACCGCGAGCTGGCGTCCGGCCTCTCTTGTCCGGTGGGCTTCAAGAACGGCACCGATGGCACTATCAAAGTCGCGATTGACGCCATTAACGCAGCGGGCGCGCCGCACTGTTTCCTTTCCGTGACCAAGTGGGGCCATTCCGCTATCGTCAACACCAGCGGCAACAGCGACTGCCATATTATTCTGCGCGGCGGCAAAGAGCCGAATTACAGCGCAACTCACGTCACGCAAGTGAAAGAGGGGCTGACTAAGGCAGGCCTCGCGCCGCAGGTGATGATTGATTTTAGCCACGCCAATTCCAGCAAGCAGTTCAAAAAGCAAATGGATGTGGGCGCGGATGTCTGCCAGCAGATAGCGAAAGGCGAGAAAGCGATTATCGGCGTGATGATTGAAAGCCATCTGGTGGAAGGCAACCAGAGCCTTGAGAGCGGTGAACCGCTGGTTTACGGCAAAAGCGTGACCGATGCCTGCATTGGCTGGGAAGACACCGATGCCATTCTGCGCCAGCTCGCCGCAGCCGTTAAAGCGCGTCGCGGTTAATTCTGTTTGGCGGGGCGGCCGTACCCCGTTCCGTCAGCGGCCAATAAAAAAGGCGTGGTTTTCACCACGCCTTTTCTCATTTCGCCGAGCGATTACTTCGCTTTACCCTGGTTCGCTACGGCCGCGGCTTTCGCTGCGATTTCATCCGCGTTGCCCAGATAGTAGTGTTTAATCGGCTTAAAGTTCTCGTCGAACTCATAAACCAGCGGCACGCCGGTCGGGATGTTCAGTTCGAGAATCTCTTCTTCGCTCATGTTATCCAGGTATTTCACCAGCGCGCGCAGGGAGTTGCCGTGAGCGGCGATAATCACGCGCTCGCCGCTTTTCAGGCGCGGCAGAATGGATTCGTTCCAGTAAGGAATGACGCGATCGATGGTCAGCGCCAGGCTTTCAGTCAGCGGCAGCTCCTGCTCGCTGAGTTTCGCATAGCGCGGGTCGTGGCCCGGGAAACGCTCGTCGTCTTTGGTCAGCGCCGGCGGGGTGACCGCGAAGCCGCGACGCCACTGTTTAACCTGCTCGTCGCCATATTTCTCAGCGGTTTCCGCTTTGTTCAGGCCCTGCAGCGCGCCATAGTGGCGCTCGTTCAGTTTCCAGGATTTTTCAACCGGCAGCCAGGCCTGATCCAGCCCGTCCAGGATGTTCCACAGCGTATGGATGGCACGTTTCAGCACGGAGGTATAAGCAAAGTCAAAGCTGTAGCCTTCGTCTTTCAGCAGCTTGCCCGCAGCTTTCGCTTCGCTCACGCCTTTTTCAGACAGGTCGACATCGTACCAACCGGTAAAGCGGTTTTCGTTGTTCCACTGGCTTTCACCGTGACGAACCAGAACCAGCTTAGTAACAGCCATAGTATTACTCCTTCATAAGCCTGATTGAATGATAACAGTTATCATTATATTGCCGTGGTGAAGCCAGCGGCAACGCTAAACCTTTAACATAGCGAAAATAGCGGCGCAGTGTAAGGCGGTTGTGAAGCGGGGGTTAGATTTTTACAGCGAGATGGCGCGTTTATCAGCAATCTGGTGAAAAAAAGCCCTCTGTCGAGGGCTTGCGTCTTATAGCGGCAGAAAGTGGTATTCCGTGACGCTCAGATAATCTTCGCCGGGCTTCAGAACAGGGCTCGGCTGCGGCCATTCCGGATGGTTCGGGCTGTCGGGCAAGAATTCGCTCTCCAGCGCCAGCCCCTGATAGGGCTGATATTCGCCCTGCTCGCGAGCCGGCACGCCGGTCAGGAAATTGCCGGTATAGACCTGCAGGGCAGGGGCGGTGGTATATACCGTCATCTGCAGTTTGTTGTCGCTGGACCAGACCTGCGCGGCAGGCTGGCTGGCGTCGCCCTGAGCCTGGAGCAAAAAGGCGTGATCGTAGCCTTTTACCAGCTTCTGATCTTCATCCGCCAGGAAATCGGCGGCTATCTTCTTCGGCTGGCGAAAATCGAAGCTGGTGCCTGCTACCGCTTTCAGGCCGCTATGGGGAATGCCCTGGGCATCCACCGGCAGATAGTGGTCGGCGAAAAGTTGCAGGCGGTGCTCACGCACGTCATCCTGCGCGCCGTCCAGGTTGAAATAGGCGTGGTTGGTGAGGTTAACCGGGCAGGGTTTATCAACCTTAGCGCGGTATTCAATGCAAAGCGCGTTCTCATCCGTCAGCCTGAAATGGGCGGTAGCGCGCAGTTCGCCAGGAAAGCCCTGGTCGCCGTCCGGCGAATCGAGGCTGTAGAGCACTTCATGCTCGTTCTGGCGAACAATACGCCAGCGTCGTTTGTCGAACCCTTCCGGCCCGCCGTGCAGCTGGTTTTCACCCTGGCTTGGCAGCAGGCTGACGGTCTGCCCGTCCAGTTGATAGGTCGCTTTTGCAATACGGTTGGCGTAGCGGCCCACCGATGCGCCTAAGAAAGCATCCTGTTGCGGATAATTTTCGGGGCTGGCGCAGCCCAGCAGCGTTTCCCGCACGGTGCCGTCAGTCATCGGGACGCGGGCGGAAAGCAGCGTGGCGCCCCAGTCCATGAGCGTGACCACCATCCCTGCGCTGTTGCGCAGGGTGGAGAGGCGGTAAGGCTGCCCGTCAGGGGCGAGTTGCGGCGTCTCTTTTAGCACAGACCTGCTCCTTCTGAAGGTTTGCACACATAAAAGGTTTCTTTAATTCCGGTTTTCGCTTCGTATTGGTTTTCTACGGCCTCTTTTACCGCAGGCACCAGCGACTCAGGCACCAGCGCCACCACGCAGCCGCCGAAGCCGCCGCCGGTCATCCGCACGCCTCCTTCGTCGCCAATGGCGGATTTCACAATGTCCACCAGCGTATCGATTTGCGGCACGGTTATCTCAAAGTCGTCACGCATGGAAGCGTGCGATTCCGCCATCAGTTGGCCCATGCGCTTGAGGTCGCCTTTTTCCAGCGCCTGCGCCGCTTCCTGGGTGCGGGCATTCTCCGTCAGCACATGACGAACACGCTTAGTCACCACCGGATCCAGCTCATTCGCCACGGCGTTAAACTGCTCGAGGCTTACGTCGCGCAGCGCCTTTTGCGTAAAGAAGCGGGCGCCGGTTTCGCACTGCTCGCGGCGGGTGTTGTACTCGCTGCCCACCAGCGTGCGCTTAAAGTTACTGTTAATAATAACCACAGCCACGCCTTTTGGCATAGGCACCGCTTTGGTGCCGAGCGAGCGGCAGTCAATAAGCAGCGCGTGATCTTTTTTACCGAGCGCGGAAATAAGCTGATCCATAATGCCGCAGTTGCAGCCAACAAACTGGTTTTCCGCTTCCTGGCCGTTAAGGGCTATCTGCGCGCCGTCCAGCTTAAGATGGTAAAGCTGCTGGAAAACGGTGCCGACCGCCACTTCCAGCGAAGCGGAAGAGCTTAAGCCCGCGCCCTGCGGCACGTTGCCGCTGATGACCATATCCACGCCGCCAAAGTTGCTGTCGCGCTTTTGTAAATGCTTCACCACGCCGCGAACGTAGTTAGACCACTGCTGGCTGTCATGGCTCAGAATCGGCGCGTCGAGGGAGAACTCATCCGTCTGGTTTTCGTAATCCGCAGCGATAACGCGCACGGTGCGATCGTCGCGCTTCGCGCAGCTGATAACCGTCTGGTAGTCAATGGCGCAGGGCAACACGAAGCCGTCATTATAGTCGGTGTGTTCGCCAATCAGGTTAACGCGTCCCGGCGCCTGAACGAGATGGGTGGCAGGGTAGCCGAATTTTTCAGCAAACAGGGATGCGGTTTTCTCTTTCAGACTCATTGTTATTCTCCGGATTCGCGAAAATGGACATCACTGACCGCGCGCAGGCGCTCGGCGGCCTGCTCGGCCGTCAGGTCGCGCTGGGTTTCCGCCAGCATTTCATAGCCGACCATAAATTTACGCACCGTCGCGGAGCGCAGCAGCGGCGGATAGAAATGGGCGTGCAGCTGCCAGTGGGAATTCTCTTCGCCGTTAAACGGCGCGCCGTGCCAGCCCATGGAATAGGGGAAAGAGGTCTGGAACAGGTTGTCGTAGCGGCTGGTCAGCTTTTTCAGCGCCAGCGCTAAATCGCTGCGCTGGGCCTCGCTGAGATCGGTAATGCGCAGCACATGGGCCTTGGGCAGCAGCAGGGTCTCAAAGGGCCATGCCGCCCAGTAAGGCACCACGGCGAGCCAGTGCTCGGTTTCCACCACCGTGCGGCTGCCGTCGGCGAGTTCGCGCTGTACATAATCCACCAGCATCGGCGAGCCTTGCTGCGCGAAGTAGTCGCGCTGTAAGGCGTCTTCCCGCGCCACTTCGTTAGGCAGGAAGCTGTTCGCCCATACCTGGCCGTGCGGATGCGGGTTCGAGCAGCCCATGGCTGCGCCTTTGTTTTCGAAAACCTGCACCCACGGGTAGGTTTCACCCAGTTCAGCGGTTTGTTGCTGCCAGGTTTTCACCACCTCTTCCAGCGCAGGAAGCGAAAGCTCAGGCAGCGTTTTGCTGTGATCGGGCGAAAAGCAGATAACACGGCTGGTGCCGCGAGCGCTCTCGACGCGCAGCAGCGGATCGGCGCTCTGCGGCGCGTCCGGCGTGTCGGTCATCAGCGCGGCGAAGTCGTTGGTAAACACATAGGTGCTGGTGTAATCCGGGTTCTTATCGCCGGTCACGCGGGTGTTGCCCGGGCAGAGATAGCAGTCCGGGTCATGCTTTGGCAGCGTCTGTTTCGCCGGGGTCTCCTGCGCGCCCTGCCACGGGCGTTTGGCGCGATGCGGAGAGACCAGGATCCACTGGCCGGTCAGCGGGTTATAACGACGATGCGGGTGATCGACAGGGTTAAACTGTTCCATTTTTTCTTTTACTCCTCGTAGCCCTGCGGGTGACGAGACTGCCAGCGCCAGGTGTCATCCGCCATTTCCTGAAGCGAACGGGTCACGCGCCAGTCCAGCTCAGTATCCGCTTTGCTGGCGTCCGCCCAGTAGGCTGGCAGGTCGCCGTCGCGACGCGGCGCAAAGTGGTAAGCGACAGGCTTGCCGCACGCCTGACTGAACGCGTTTACCACATCCAGCACGCTGTGGCCGACGCCCGCGCCGAGGTTATAGACGTGTACGCCCGGTTTACCGGCAAGCTTCTGCATGGCGGCGACGTGGCCATCTGCCAGGTCCATAACGTGAATGTAATCGCGCACGCCGGTGCCATCTTTCGTCGGGTAGTCATTGCCGAAAACAGCCAGCGACTCGCGGCGGCCCACCGCCACCTGCGCGATATAAGGCATCAGGTTATTAGGGATGCCCTGCGGGTCTTCGCCCATGTCGCCCGACGGATGCGCGCCAACCGGGTTGAAATAGCGCAACAACGCAACGCTCCATTCCGGGTTCGCTTTCTGAATATCGGCGAGGATCTGCTCGACCATCAGCTTGCTTTTGCCGTACGGGCTTTGCGGCGTGCCGGTGGGGAAGCTCTCCACGTAAGGGATTTTCGGCTGGTCGCCATAAACGGTGGCGGAGGAGCTAAAGATAAAGTTAGTGACGTTAGCGGCGCGCATGGCGGAGACCAGGCGCAGGGTGCCGTTAACGTTGTTATCGTAATACTCGAGCGGCTTGCTGACCGATTCGCCGACCGCCTTCAGGCCCGCGAAATGAATCACCGCGTCGATTTGATGGTCGTGAAAAATTTCGGTAAGCAGCGCTTCGTTGCGAATGTCGCCGTCAATAAACAGCGGATGTTTGCCGCCCAGACGTTCGATAACCGGCAGCACGCTGCGCTTACTGTTGCAAAGGTTATCAAGAATAATCACGTCGTGGCCGCTCTGCAGTAATTGCACGCAGGTATGGCTGCCAATGTAACCGCTACCACCTGTTACCAGAACACGCATTTTTCGCTCCATTAGGCTTATGTTATCTATTAACCATAGCATAACAGAGAGGCGAAAAGTGTGATATGCGATAAATTAGTGAAATCGTTTACACCGCAGTTGCGCGCCTGTAAAAAGCGCGAGTTGAGCATTATAAAACAGGACGTTGCAGATGAGAGACTGCGGGTTGTCTGAAAATATCCGGCAAAAGAAAACGGGAGCCTTTGGCTCCCGTGCGTTACGCGTTTAATTCCTCGCTCTGGTAGCGATAGCTGTCCCCCTCAGGCACAAAAGTCAGCCGGTGGGTAATGCACTGCGGCGCATCTTCAGCGTGATGAGAAACAAACAAAAGCTGCGTCTCGCCCTCGCCAATCAGAATGTCGACAAAGCGGCGCACCAGCTGGCGATTGAGCGGGTCGAGCCCCTGTAACGGCTCATCGAGAATCAACAACGTCGGGTGTTTGACCAGCGCGCGAGCAATCAGCGCCAGCCGCTGTTGGCCCCAGGAGAGGCTGTGAAAGGGCGCGTCGGCGGTGGCGTTATCGATGCCGAGAATATCGAGCCACTGGCGGGTCAGCTTCTGCTGGCGGTCGGAAACCGCCTGATAGATGCCGATAGAGTCAAAGTAGCCGGAAAGAATCACATTGCGTACGGTGGTGCTGACGCGATAATCCAGATGCAGGCTGCTGCTGACGTAGCCGATATGCTTTTTTATATCCCAGATGGTTTCGCCGCTGCCGCGCCGTCTGCCGAACAGCGTTAAATCATTGCTGTAACCCTGGGGATGATCGCCGGTAATAAGGCTCAGCAGCGTCGATTTTCCCGCGCCGTTAGGGCCGACGATTTGCCAGTGCTCGCCAGGGCTCACCGTCCAGCTCAGGTTGTTGAGAATAGGCTTATCGTCATAAGAGACGATGCCGTATCGCAGTACGATGCGCGGCTCGTCGGCAGAAAGCGACTGGCGCGCCGCCGGGTCGTCCGCTTCCGGCAGGCTGATGCCGGCAAGCTTTTCGCTGTGGGCAAGCTGGGCGATAAGGGCCTGCTCCAGCAGCGCCGCTTTCGGGCCGGTATCGATGAGCGTGCACTCCGCCAGTACGCCGACGTTTTGCACGAAGTCTGGGATCTCATCAAAGCGGTTGAGGATCAGCACGATCGTGTAGCCTTGATCGTTAAGCGTGCCTAGCAGGCGGGCCAGCTGTTCGCGCGAACCTACATCCAGGCCGTCAAACGGTTCATCGAAAATCAGCAGGTCGGGCTGCGCCATCAGCGCCTGGCAAAGCAGCGTTTTGCGCGTTTCGCCGGTAGAGAGGTATTTAAAGCGGCGCGCCAGCAGCGGCTCGATGCCGAACTGCGCGGCCAGTTCGCGACAGCGCGCATCGTCTTTAACGTCCTCCTGAATAATCTGCGCCGCCGTGCGCCCGGTATCCTCCTCGCCCGGGCTAAGCAGGTCGGTATTGTTGCGCTGCCATTCGTCGCTCACCAGCTTTTGCAGCCGCTCGAAGGAGAGCAGGTTAATGCGCGAGAAATCAGAGCGCCGCTCGCCTTTCAACAGCGTCAGGTCGCCCGCCAGCGCGCGGGCCAGCGACGATTTGCCGCTGCCGTTAGCGCCAACAAACGCCCAGCTTTCGCCTTTGCGCAGGGTCAGACTGGCGAGATCGAGCACGCGCGTATCGCTCAGGCGAAACGTGCCTTGCAGAATTTGCAACGATGACATGTTTTATCCCATTTATTGCAGCAGAAAACTACAGGGATACGTGCTGTTGGCCTCGTTGTCAACCGCAGGCGGCGTTTTAGCAGAGCGTGGCGACTATCACTTTATCGGCGTTAAAAAAGGCTGTTATCGCTTCGCCTTCCTGCAAAGCCAGCGTCTGCGCCTGCGTTAAGGGGAGGGTGGCGCACAGCGTTTGTCCATCCGGCAGGTGTATCACGGCTTCGCTGTGCGCGCTGTCATGCGTAAGCTGCACAATCTCGCCGCGCAGCTGGTTATCCGCAAGCCTCGCTTCCTCTTCATCGCGGGTGAGCTGCACCCAGGGCGCCTTTAGCAGAATCAGCACCTCGCGTCCTTCATCCAGCGCCAGCCGGGCGGCGCTCTGGGCCGTGACCGCCGCCTTCAGGCGCGTTACGCCGTCGGCCAGCAAAACCGCGACCTGCTCCTGTACCGCTTCGCGCTCGCGCTTCACCACGGTGCCAAACCACTGGTTGCGGGCGCTGGTTTGCAGCGAGAAGCGGGAGATGGCCGCGAGCAGGCTGTCGAGCGGCAGTCTATCGTCGCTCAGCACATCGAAGGCTTTTTGCTGGATCTGCCCGAGCAGATCGTAAAGCTGGATTAGCCGCTGCCCGTAATGCGTCACGACTGCGCCGCCGCCGCCTTTGCCGCCGGTGGCGCGCTCAACCAGCAGTTGCTCGCTTAGCTGGTTCATCTCGTTAATAGCGTCCCAGGCGCTTTTATAGCTGATGCCTGCAAGCTTCGCCCCCTGGCTGATGGAGCCTGTCTGTTCTATCTGTTTAAGAAGGGCGATGCGGCGCGGATCGGCAAACAGGCGGTCCTGAAGTTTCAACGTGAGAAGAATGTCGGCGTGCATGAGAGGAGTCCTGCGCAAAAAGGCTATTGTGAAGGAAAGGCGTAAGCGGGTGCAAATGGCACAAAAGAGCAGTGCGTTTTGCGTTAATGCCGCTAGAATAACCCTTTGTTCATATTCAGGAGACAACCATGCTCGAGTTGTTGAAAAGTCTGGTTTTCGCCGTAATCATGGTGCCCGTCGTGATGGCGATTATTTTGGGCGCGATTTACGGCCTGGGTGAAGTGTTCAACGTCTTCTCCTCTATTGGTCACAAAGACCGTTCAAGACAGCACCGCTGATTTCGAAACGCCCGGCTAAGCCGGGCGTTTTACTATAAAGCTCCCTCCCGCGCCGCCGATAACCGCTATGAAAAGCGGTGGATGGTCGTTATATTACTGCGTATATAACGACACTCACAGGAGAAGCACATGGCACAGTTCTGGGCAAAACTCACCCTCGGCGTCGCGTTGACGGCCACCCTGACCGGGCAGGCGCTGGCGGATAACGGTAAAATTACGGTTTTCGCCGCCGCCTCGTTAACAAACGCGATGCAGGAGATCGCCACGCAATACAACACAGAGAAAAAGGTGGATGTGGTCTCTTCCTTTGCCTCTTCTTCAACGCTTGCCCGCCAGCTGGAAGCGGGCGCGCCGGCGGATATCTTTATCTCCGCCGACCAGAAGTGGATGGACTACGCGGTGGAGAAAAAAGCTATCGATACCGCCAGCCGTAAAACTCTGCTCGGCAACAGCCTGGTGGTGGTGGCGCCCAAAGCGAGCAAGCAGAGTGAAATCACCATTAACGAGAAAACCGACTGGCAGAGCCTGCTGAAAGGCGAGCGTCTGGCGGTGGGGGACCCGGCGCACGTACCGGCAGGCATTTACGCCAAAGAGGCGTTGCAAAAACTGGGCGCGTGGGAGACCCTCTCGCCGAAACTCGCGCCGGCGCAAGACGTACGCAACGCGCTGGCGCTGGTGGAGCGCAATGAAGCGCCGCTCGGCGTGGTTTACGGCTCCGACGCCGTGGCCAGCAAAGGCGTAAAAGTGGTGGGCGTCTTCCCGGAAAACTCGCACCAGAAAGTGGAATACCCGCTGGCGATAGTGGCGGGGCGCAACAGTCCCGCAGTGAGCGCCTTTTATGATTATCTGCAGGGGCCGCAGGCCGCTGTCATCTTTAAACGTTACGGATTTACAACCAGCCAATGATGTTGACGGACCCCGAATGGCAGGCGGTGCTGCTGAGCCTGAAAGTCTCTTCCCTTGCGGTGCTTTTTAGTTTGCCCTTTGGGGTTCTGTTCGCCTGGCTGCTGGTGCGCTGCTCTTTTCCCGGCAAGTCGCTGGTCGACAGTCTTATCCACCTGCCGCTGGTGCTGCCGCCGGTGGTGGTGGGCTATTTGCTGCTGATTGCCTTTGGCCGCCGGGGAGTTATCGGCGAATGGCTCTACGACTGGTTTGGCTTCACTCTGGCCTTTAGCTGGCGCGGCGCGGTGCTGGCGGCGGCGGTGATGTCCTTTCCGCTGATGGTGCGGGCTATCCGTCTCGCGCTGGAAGGGGTTGATCTGAAGCTTGAACAGGCGGCGCGCACGCTGGGCGCCGGGCGCTGGCGCGTCTTTTTCACCATTACGCTGCCGCTGACGCTGCCGGGAATTATCGTCGGCACGGTGCTGGCCTTTGCCCGGTCGCTCGGCGAATTCGGCGCCACCATTACGTTTGTTTCCAATATTCCCGGTGAAACCCGCACGCTGCCTTCGGCGATGTATACGCTTATCCAGACCCCGGGCGGGGAAGGAGCGGCGGCCCGGCTGTGCATTATCTCCATTGTGCTGGCGCTCTGTTCGCTGCTGGTTTCCGAATGGCTGGCGCGCCGCAGCCGTCAACGGACGGGAGGGTGAAATGCTGGAGCTTAACTTTACCCAGACGCTTGGCGATCACCGCTTAACCCTCAACGAAACGCTGCCGGGCAGCGGCATTACGGCGATATTTGGCGTCTCGGGCGCAGGCAAGACGTCGCTCATCAACGCCATCAGCGGCCTGACGCGGCCGGAGCAGGGGCGCATCACGCTTAATGACCGCGTGCTGAGCGACGCGGCGCAAAACATTTTCCTGGCGCCGGAAAAGCGGCGCATCGGTTACGTCTTTCAGGATGCCCGGCTCTTTCCTCACTACCGGGTCAGCGGCAACCTGAAATATGGCATGGCGAAAAGCATGGCGGCGCAGTATGACAAGCTGGTGGCGCTGCTGGGCATTGAGCCGTTGCTGGAGCGTTTTCCCGCCAGCCTGTCGGGCGGCGAAAAGCAGCGGGTGGCGATTGGCCGTGCGCTGTTGACCGCGCCGGAATTACTGCTGCTCGACGAGCCGCTGGCCTCGCTCGATATCCCGCGCAAGCGCGAACTGCTGCCTTACCTGCAACGCCTCGCTCGCGAAGTCAACACGCCGATGCTCTACGTCAGCCACTCGCTGGAGGAAATTCTTCATCTGGCGGACAAAGTGCTGGTGCTGGATAACGGCGAGGTCAAAGCCTTCGGCAATCTGGAACAGGTCTGGGGCAGCCGGGTGATGAACCCGTGGCTACCGAAAGAGCAGCAGAGCAGCGTGTTGAAAGTGACGGTGCTGGAACAGCATCCGCACTACGCTATGACAGCGCTGGCGCTGGGCGACCAGCACCTGTGGGTTAACCGTATCGATAAGCCGTTGCAGACGGCGCTGCGCATCCGCATTCAGGCTTCCGATGTGTCGCTGGTGCTGCAGCCTTCGCCGCACAGCAGCATTCGCAACGTGCTGCGGGCGAAAGTGGCGCAGTGCTATGACGACGAAGGCCAGGTTGAAGTGCAGCTTGAAGTCGGCTCTCGTACGCTGTGGGCGCGCATCAGCCCGTGGGCGCGGGACGAGCTTGCTATCAAGCCGGGCCTGTGGCTTTACGCGCAGATCAAAAGCGTGTCGATAACGACCTGATCACAGCAGGTGCTGATAGATGGCCTGGGCGATGCTCGGCTCGGTATTCGGGCCGATAACGCGGCTGGCGCTCGCCTTCACCACATCATCCGCATTGCCCATGGCGAAGCTCAGACCCGCCGCTTTGAGCATGCTGATGTCGTTGTGGTTGTCGCCGAAAGCCACCACCTGGTCCATGCTCAGCCCCTGTGAAGCGACCCATTCTGCAAGGCGCGCCCCTTTGCTGTTGCCGCGCGCCGACACGTCCACCTGATCGTGCCATGACCATTCGCATTCCACGCCCAGCTCTTTCTCCACCGTCAGGGCGAACGTTTGCAGGCGCGGAATATCGCCGTCCGTCAGCGCAAACTTCCAGATGGCGTCCACTTGCATTGCCGCCTCACGCAGCGAGGGCACCTGGCGAAAGACCGGGCGCTGGTGTTCCGGCAGGCTCTTCGCCCAGTTTTCGGTGCGCATGACGTGGCCCATCGGATTTTCATAGAGCATGGCGTCATCTACGTACATCAGGCCGTTAATGTGGTGCTCATCCAGCAAATCAATTAAACGCAACGCTTTTTCCGGCGCCAGCGGCGTGGCCGACAGCACCTTTTTCGCTGGATAATCATACAAATAAGCGCCATTACAACAAATTGCAGGTGTATCCAGCGCCAGCGCCTGATAAAAAGGATGAATGGCGATGTGATGGCGGCCAGTGACGATAAGCAGTTGATAACCCGCTTCCTGTGCGCGCTTAAGCGCCTCGAGCGACTGCGGCAGCAGCGTTTTTTGCGCGGTCAGCAGGGTGCCGTCCAGATCCAGGGCAATTACACGGTACGTCATTTACGTTTCCAGAGGTTGTCGAATCATACAGGTTGTCCTGATGGTACACCGCAAGCCGCAGCGGGCAAAACCCTGCGGCGCGTTTCGGCATCGCTTGCTAAAACACGCTACCCTTTGTGGCAGACCTTCAAGTTGCAGTGAGGAAAGGAGTATTCATGAAACAGACCGTTTATACCGCCAGCCCGGAAAGCCAGCAAATCCACGTCTGGCGACTTAACCCCGAAGGGGATCTTACGCTGTTGCAAGTGGTGGACGCCCCAGGCCAGGTGCAGCCGATGGTAATCAGCCCCGATAAGCGTTTTCTTTATGTCGGCGTACGCCCCGAGTTTCGCGTTATCGCCTACCGCATCGCGGCGCACGACGGCACGCTGAGCGAGGCGGGCGAATCGGCGCTGCCGGGCAGCCCGACCCATATCTCCACCGATCATAGCGGGCGCTACCTGTTCAGCGCCTCTTATAACGCAGGCAACGTTGCGGTGATCCGCTTAAACGACGGCCTGCCAGGTGAAGTAGCCGACGTGGCCGACGGGCTTGAGGGCTGCCACTCCGCCAACATCTCGCCGGATAACCGCACGCTGTGGGTACCGGCGCTTAAGCAGGATCGCATTTGCCTGTTCACGCTCAGCGACGATGGCAAGCTGGTCGCGCAAACCCCGGCGGAAGTCACCACCGTGGAAGGGGCTGGCCCGCGCCACATGGTGTTCCATCCGAACCGTAAATTTGCCTACTGCGTTAACGAGCTGAACAGCTCCGTGGATGTCTGGGCGCTGAACGACCCGCACGGCAACATTGAGTGCGTGCAGACGCTGGATATGATGCCTGCCGGTTTCGCCGATACCCGCTGGGCGGCGGATATTCACCTTACGCCGGACGGACGCCATCTTTACGCCTGCGATCGCACCGCAAGCGTATTGACCATTTTCAGCGTGTCGGAGGATGGCAGCGTGCTGGCGGTGGAAGGGCATCAGCCCACCGAAACCCAGCCGCGCGGCTTCAACATCGACCACAGCGGTAAATACCTGATTGCCGCCGGACAGAAATCGCACCATATCGCGCTTTACGCCATTGAAGAGCCACAGGGGCTGTTGCAGGAAAAAGCGCGTTACGCCGTAGGCCAGGGGCCAATGTGGGTGACGATTAACGCCCAGGAGGCATAATAAAAAAACCTCGCCGCGGCGAGGTTTTTTAGTTGAACGCCTTGCACGTCTGCATACGTAACATTGTCATTGGCGACGGCGAGCAGGGGCACGCCATCGGAAATGCGCGTGTTAAGGGCGTCGCGTGCAGGCGCATGGAGTGAACGCCCCGCTTCCTGCTGCGCCTTGCTGTCCTGCTGCAACGGGGTGATGCAGTCTCTGCGATAACGCAACAGGTCGCAGCAAAAAAGGGGGGATAACTCCCCCCTTTCTTTACCGTTTCAGACCGATCACTTTTTAGGCTCAGCCACCACCTGGCTGCCTACGCCGCGGTTGTTAAACTCCCACATGCGGTTGGCGTTCGCGTCGTTAAGGTCGCGCTGCACGTTGCCTTTATCGTCCGCCGTGCCGGTGTTGCCGGTGAACGGACGCTTAGAGCCGAGCGCGTCGCCCCACGGTTTCGCCACGTTAAAGCCTTCGTTGATGACGCTGTCGCGAATAACGACCTGGCCGTTAGCGGTCTGGCCCGGCGTGTAACCGCCTTCGCCCGCCTCAAGATCCCATGCGCGGCCAAGCTGCGCTACGCCGTTGCCGGAAGCGCTGAAGCGGCTGTTCACCGCGAGGAAGCCGTAGAACAGGTTCGGCTGCGTCGCTGGCGCGAACACATAGCCTTCCTGCGGATTGCGGGAATTCACCAGACGGAACTCGGTATTATCAAACACCACCGCGCCGCGGCCGGCCACCACATCCACATCGCCTTCGATATAGCTGTTGGTAACCTGAGTGCGGGTCAGGCGGTTAGTCAGGAAACGGTTCTGCACGTCGCTGTTAGTCACGAGGAAGGTGTTCTGGCGGCCCAGAATGTTCACCTTGTCAATCTGCACGCGATCGCCGTCGCTGCGCAGCGCCACCGCCTGATGGTTGCCCGCGTCCACGCTGTCGCCGAGGTTGTTCTCAATGGTCAGGTTCTGCAACTGCAGGCCATTGTTCTGCGACCAGACTACGGCGGAGCACATCACGCCGACAGCGCCGGAGCGGCGGTTCTGGCAGTTATCAAACATATACCAGGCCGGTTTGCCCGGCATGTATTTGCCCGACGGGTTAACGGTGTGGCGCCAGGTATTGGCGTCCATTTCAGAATCCAGCGCCAGGCCAATTTTCACATCGATCGGTTTCTCGCCGGTGCCGTAAATCGTCACGCTGCCGGAAGCGGCTGGCACATAAACGGTGCCTTCATAGGTTCCCGGCATGACGGCGATGTACTGACGGCTGGTGGAGTGGCGAACGATCGCCGCGTCAACCGCCGCCTGGATGCTGGTGTGGGTCACGCCCTGGGTGCCCGCCGGGCCGACCACGAAATCGGGCTGCTGCGGCAGACGGATAGCGGAAGGAGACCACGCGGCCGCATTCGGATCGAGCGCGGCGAAATAGCGCGCCGGGGTGAAGTTTTTCGCTTCGTCAGCCGAAAGCACAGGACGGGACGCGGTGCCAGGGGCGGCCTGCTCAGAGGGACGCTGGTCCGGCGGCGTTGAGCTGCATGCACTCAGTGTCACGCCAAAAGCGAGCGCCAGCGCCAGACGGGAAACCGAAAATGTGTTCAAGGGTTGCTCCTTGCTTAGCAAAGTAAAAAGAGGATATCCACGAAAGCCTGCATTTTTATACTAAGTTGAGCGAAACGAAAAGCCGATTGTGACAATCGGCTTTAAATCGGATCAGATATAGAGGGCGGTAAGGGAGGCGCTGGCAAGTCGATGGAAATGCACATTAAAACCGACCATCGCGCCGCTGGCGTGTTCATCCACCTCGATGCGTTCTACGTCAAGCGCGTGAACGGTGAAGATATAGCGGTGCGATTCGCCTTTCGGCGGCGCCGCGCCGCCGTAGCCCGTTTTGCCAAAATCGGTCAGCGTCTGAATAGCGCCGTCCGGCAGCTCCGCCTGGCCGGAGCCGGAGCCCTGCGGCAGCACGCGGGTATCGGCGGGCAAATTCGCCACCACCCAGTGCCACCAGCCGGAGCCGGTAGGGGCGTCCGGGTCGTAGCAGGTGACGACAAAGCTTTTGGTGCCCGGCGGCACCTCGTCCCACGCCAGATGCGGGGAGATATTGTCGCCTTCATAACCCATGCCGTTAAAGACATGGCGGGCCGGCAGCTTTTCGCCCTCTTTGATATCGTGGCTGATTAACTTCATTGTTGCTCCTGTTCAGAGATCCAACAGCTTGAGTAACTCCTGGGCAGTCGCCGCGGACGAGGCCGGATTCTGTCCGGTAACGAGATGACCGTCGGTCACCGCGTACTCGCCCCAGTCTCCGGTGCGTTCAAACTGCCCGCCTTTTTCTTTCAGCGCATCTTCCACCAGGAACGGCACCACGTTAGTTAAGCCCACCGCCTCCTCTTCGCTGTTGGTAAAACCGGTTACGCGCTTGCCTTCAACCAGCGGCGAGCCGTCCGGTTTTTTGGCGTAACGCAGCACGCCAGGCGCATGGCAGACTGCCGCCACTGGCTTGCCGCTGGCCCAGTAATGCTCAATCAGCGCGATGGATATGGGGTGGTCTGCAAGATCCCAGAGCGGGCCGTGACCGCCGGGGAAGAAAATCGCGTCATAATCGTCGGCGTTAATATCCTCGAGTCTCAGCGTGTTAGCGAGGGCATCCTGTGCGGTTTTATCCTTACGGAAGCGAACGGTGGCTTCGGTCTGGGCATCCGGTTCGTCGCTTTTCGGGTCAAGCGGCGGCTGGCCGCCTTTCGGCGAGGCGACGGTCACCTCCACGCCCGCATCATGGAAAACGTACCAGGGCGCGGCGAACTCCTCGAGCCAGAAGCCCGTTTTTTTGCCGGTATCGCCAAGCCTGTCGTGAGAGGTCAGCACCATCAGAATCTTCATCGTTTCCTCCTGGTTTTCTGCTTCAAATCCCTGAAGTGTAGTGCATCACTCTCCCGCTCGCCGGGCGCGGCGGCAGGATCACGCTCTGAAAAACGCCGGGTTTTTTACCGCTTCGCGCACCGCCCGGGTGAGCTTCGTGAGCTGTTCCGGCGTGATGATATAAGGCGGCATCAGGTAAATCAGGCGGCCGAAGGGACGTATCCAGACCCCTTGCTCAACGAAAAAGCGCTGCAGCGCCGCCATCTCTACCGGCTGGCGGGTTTCCACTACGCCGATAGCGCCCAGCACGCGAACGTCCGCCACCCCCGGCTCGTCGCGGCACGGGGTTAATTCTTCGCGCAGCTGTCGCTCAATGGCGGCGACCTGCGTGCGCCAGTTCCCCTCTTCGAGCAGCGCCAGGCTCTCCGCGGCCACGGCGCAGGCGAGCGGGTTGCCCATAAAAGTCGGGCCGTGCATAAAACAGCCTGCTTCGCCGTTGCTGATGGTCTCGGCGACATGGCGAGTGGCGAGCGTCGCCGAAAGGGTCATGGCGCCGCCGGTCAGCGCTTTACCAAGGCAGAGAATATCCGGGGTAATGCCCGCATGCTCGCAGGCGAAGAGCTTGCCGGTGCGGCCAAAGCCGGTGGCTATCTCATCGGCGATCAGCAGTATGCCCTCGCGGTCGCACATCTTGCGGATGCGCTTAAGCCATTCCGGGTGATAAATGCGCATGCCGCCTGCGCCCTGCACGATGGGCTCCAGAATAACGGCCGCAATCTCGTGACGATGCGCCGCTAGCAGGCGGGCGAAAGGCGCCATGTCGCGCTCATCCCATTCGCCGTCGAAGCGGCTTTGCGGCGCGGGCGCGAAGAGGTTTTCCGGCAGATATCCCTTCCACAGGCTGTGCATGGAGTTGTCCGGGTCGCAGACCGACATCGCGCCGAACGTATCGCCGTGGTAGCCGTTGCGGAAGGTGAGAAAGCGCTGACGCGGCTCGCCTTTCGCATGCCAGTACTGCAGCGCCATTTTCATCGCCACTTCCACCGCCACCGAGCCGGAATCCGCCAGAAACACGCACTCCAGCGCCTGCGGGGTCATTGCCACCAGTTTACGGCAGAGCGCTACGGCGGCGGGGTGAGTAATGCCGCCGAACATCACGTGTGAAACGGCGTCAATCTGACGTTTAAGCGCCGCGTTAAGGCGCGGATGGTTATAGCCATGAATGGCGGCCCACCAGGAAGACATACCGTCCACCAGCCTTTCGCCGCTGGCGAGACGCAGCTCGCAGCCTTCGGCGGACGTGACCGGATAAACGGGCAGCGGGGCGCTCATGGAAGTGTAGGGGTGCCAGATATGTCGCTGGTCGAAGGCGAGATCGTCAGGGGTCATAAGTGCTATTGTAAACCAAATTAAAAAGATTTAGGTTTACAAGTATATCTATAACCCCAACGAAAAAAAACTTTGGAGACGCCCCGATGGCTCACCACGCACGCTGGACTTTGTCGCAAGTTAACGCCCTTTTTGAAAAACCGCTGCTGGAGCTGCTCTTCGACGCGCAGCAGGTTCACCGCCAGCATTTCGACCCGCGGCAGGTGCAGGTCAGCACGCTGCTTTCCATCAAAACCGGCGCCTGCCCGGAAGATTGCAAATATTGCCCGCAGAGCGCGCGTTACAAAACCGGCCTGGAAGCTGAGCGGCTGATGGAGGTCGAGCAGGTGCTGGACTCCGCCCGCAAAGCGAAAGCCGCAGGCTCCACGCGCTTTTGCATGGGTGCGGCGTGGAAAAACCCCCACGACCGCGATATGCCTTACCTGGAGCAAATGGTGCAGGGTGTTAAAGCGATGGGGCTTGAAACCTGCATGACGCTTGGCACGCTGAGCGAATCGCAGGCGCAGCGCCTGGGCCAGGCGGGGCTGGATTACTACAACCACAACCTCGACACCTCGCCGGAATTTTACGGCAACATTATCACCACCCGCACCTATCAGGAGCGTCTCGACACCATCGGCAAAGTGCGCGACGCCGGCATTAAAGTCTGCTCCGGCGGCATCGTGGGCCTTGGCGAAACCGTCACCGACCGCGCGGGGCTGCTGCTGCAGCTCGCGAATCTCCCTACGCCGCCGGAAAGCGTGCCAATCAACATGCTGGTGAAGGTGAAAGGCACGCCGCTTGCCGATAACGAGGACGTTGACGCGTTCGATTTCATTCGCACCATCGCCGTGGCGCGCATCATGATGCCAACCTCTTACGTGCGCCTTTCGGCAGGCCGCGAGCAGATGAGCGAGCAGACGCAGGCGATGTGCTTTATGGCGGGCGCCAACTCCATTTTTTATGGCTGCAAGCTGCTCACCACTCCGAACCCGGAAGAGGACAAAGATTTACAGCTTTTCCGCAAGCTTGGGCTTAATCCGCAACAGACCGCGGTGCTGGCCGGCGACAACGAGCAGCAGGAGCGCCTGGAGCATGCCCTGCGCGACGCGGACAACCAACAGTACTACAACGCGGCGGCAGTATGAGCTGGCAGGCGCGAATCGACGCCGCCTTAAACGAGCGGCGTGAAAACCACGCCTTTCGCACCCGTGAACCAAACGAGCAGGGGAACGGGCGCTGGCTGGTGCGCGGCGAACAACGCTTTCGCAATTTTTCCAGCAATGACTACCTCGGCCTGAGCCAGCACCCGGACGTGATCCGCGCCTGGCGGCAAGGGGCGGAGCGCTATGGCGTGGGGAGCGGCGGTTCCGGACATGTGACCGGCTACCATCGCGAGCACGTCGGGCTGGAAGCGGCGCTGGCGCAGTGGCTCGGTTTCGACCGGGCGCTGCTGTTCATCTCCGGCTTCGCGGCTAATCAGGCGGTTATCAGCGCGCTGATGCAAAAAGAGGACCGCCTGCTGGCGGACCGCTTAAGTCACGCCTCGCTGCTGGAGGCGGCAAGCCACAGTCCGGCGCGGCTGCGGCGTTTCGCGCACAACGACGCGGCGGCGCTGCGAAATCTGCTGGCGAAACCGTGCGACGGGCAAACGCTGGTGGTGACGGAAGGGGTCTTTAGCATGGATGGCGACAGCGCGCCGCTGGCGCAACTTGCGCAGGCGTCCCGTGAGGCGAAGGCCTGGCTGATGGTGGACGACGCGCACGGCGTCGGCGTGCTGGGCGAAGGCGGGCGCGGCAGTTGTTTTGCAAGCCAGGTTCGCCCCGAATTGCTGATCGTCACCTTCGGCAAGGCCTTCGGCGTGAGCGGCGCAGCCGTGTTGTGCAGCCATTCGCTCGCCGATTATCTGACGCAGTTTGCCCGCCATCTTATCTACAGCACCAGCATGCCGCCCGCTCAGGCCGTTGCTTTGCATGCTTCGCTGCGCGTGATTCAGCAAGGCGACGCGCTGCGTAGCCGTCTTGCTCATAACGTTACGCGCTTTCGCACGGGCGCTGCGGCGCTACCGCTTACGCTTGCAGAATCCGCCACCGCCATCCAGCCGCTGATTGTGGGCGATAACCTTCGCACCCAGGCGCTGGCGCAGCGGCTGCGGGAGCGCGGCTGCTGGGTCAGTGCGATTCGTCCGCCTACGGTGCCGGCGGGGACCGCCAGGCTTCGCATCACGCTCACCGCCGCCCATGAAAATGACGATATCGACGCCTTGCTGGAGGCCCTCTATGACGCCTGCCGTGAATAAACGCGCCGTGGCGGCCGCCTTTGGCCGCGCGGCGCAAAGCTATGACCGCTTTGCGGAACTACAGCGCCTGAGCGGCGAGCGGCTGCTGGCCTGCCTGCAGGGCGCGGCCTTCACCCAGGTGCTTGACGCGGGCTGCGGCACCGGCGCGTTCAGCCGCCGCTGGCGTGAGCAGGGAAGCGAGGTGACGGCGGTGGATCTCAGCGCGCAGATGCTGATACAGGCGCGTCGGCAGCAGACGGCGCACCGCTATGCGCAGGGCGATATCGAAGCGCTGCCCTTCGCCAGTGAAAGCTTTGACCTGGTCTGGAGCAACCTGGTGGTGCAGTGGTGTGAAAACCTCTCCCGGGGGCTGGGCGAACTTTATCGCGTCACCCGCTCCGGCGGGCGCATCGCCTTCAGCACGCTGGTGGAAGGATCGCTGCCGGAGCTGCATCAGGCGTGGCGGGCCGTGGATGAAAATCCGCACGCTAACCGCTTTTTATCCGCCGACGCGATAGCCCGCGCCTGCCCGGAAAGCCGCGTGGCGCTCTTTCAGGAGCGCATTACCCTGACTTTTCCGGACGCCTTAAGCGCCATGCGGTCGCTCAAAGGCATTGGCGCGACGCATCTGCATGACGGGCGGCAAAACCGCACCCTGACGCGCCGGGAGCTGCAGCGGCTGACGCTCGCCTGGCCGCAGCGAGCGGGCGGTTTCCCGCTCTCGTACCATCTGATTTTTGGAGTGATTGAACGTGACTGAACGCTGGTTTATTACCGGTACCGATACCGAAGTGGGCAAGACCGTGGCGAGCTGCGCGCTGTTGCAGGCGGCGGCGCTTGCGGGCTACCGCACCGCAGGCTACAAGCCGGTGGCGTCCGGCAGCGAAATGACAGAAGAAGGGGCTCGCAACAGCGACGCGCTGGCGCTGCAACGCCACAGCAGCGTGGCGTTGCGCTATGAACAAGTTAACCCGCTCACCTTTCTGGAACCCACGTCGCCGCATATCGTAAGCCAGGAAGAGGGCAGACCGATTGATTTCGCTACGCTCTCCGTCGGGCTTGCCGCGCTGGAGCCGCTCGCCGACTGGGTGCAGGTAGAAGGCGCTGGCGGCTGGTTTACGCCGCTTTCGCAAACCGCCACTTTCGCCGACTGGGTCGTGAAGGAGCAATTGCCCGTGATTCTGGTCGTAGGCGTGAAGCTTGGCTGCATCAACCATGCGCTGCTTACCGCCCAGGCGGTCGCGGCGGCCGGGCTGCCGCTCGCGGGCTGGATTGCCAACGACGTGCAGCCGCCAGGCAAACGCCATCAGGAGTATATGGCGACGCTTAAAAGGCTGCTGCCTGCGCCGTGTCTTGGGGAGATCCCGTGGCTTGGGGAGCGGGCCGAGCATCAGCCGCTCGGCCGTTATCTTTCGCTGGAGGCGCTGAAGAGGCGCTAAAGCGGCGCCAGGCTTTACGGCGTTATCCAGTGCGCCAGCTTTTCGTTATCAAGCTGCGCCACGCTCCCCCGGGCGACGGCGCGGCCGCGATGCAGCAGGCAGAAGCGGTCTGCTACCCGTCGAATGAACGACAGCTGCTGTTCCACCAGCAGCACGGTCAGGCCGAAATCGCGGTTTAAGCGCACTATCAGCAGGCTTAGCTTTTGAATCACATTCTGACCGGCGCCGCGCGTCGGCTCGTCCAGAATTAGCAGCCTGGGCTGGTTTACCAGCGCCCGGGCGAGCGCCAGCTGCTGCTGGTTATCGCCCGACAGCTCGCCGCCGCGCGCATGCCGCAGCGCATAAAGGTCGGGGAAAAGATCGAAAATCATCTCCGGCAGCGGGCCTGGCTTATCCGCCGCCGCCAGCATGGCGATGCGCAGGTTTTCCTCAACGGTAAGCTGCGAGAAAATGCGCCTGTCCTGCGGCAGGAAGCTGATGCCGAGCGCGGCGCGGTGTTCCGGCGGCATCGTTAACAGCTCCTCCGGGGGCTTACCTGCCTCGCGCCACGTCATGCTGCCGCTCTGCACGGGCAGGTAGCCTGCAATGCAATTCACAAGCGTCGTTTTACCCATGCCCGGCGCGCCCATTACGCAGGTGCACTCGCCCGGCAGCAAATCTAAATCGACATTCCACAGCGTGTGCTGCGTGCCGTAGTATTGATTCACAGCACGTAAACTCAACATAGCAAACTCCTTTCTGAGAGGGTGAAGAGATAATCACTTCGCTGACTGCGCAGCGTTACGAGCGTTTTATTCACCAGATCACCAGCATCCTGCGTCGCTTCTCCCAAACAGGGAGAAAGGGTCGAGTTCCGGTACGGTTACGTTGCAATTCTCTTGCCAGCGCCGGAATCCAGGGCGAAATATCGTGTTCTTTGAGATTAAGCTGATAAAAAAGGGTGGGTTAGCGATCCTGGGCTAGCACTTTATCTGAAGGGTGCACTTTAAGAGTGCCTGAGAAGGTAAGAAACTCGCCGCCCTGGTGCAGCGCTGCGTTTAATTTTTAATCGGTTGTCGGGCGTTATGTGACCATAATCACGCCTGGCCGCTGAACAAAAAGTGCCAAAAGACGTCTAAAGCCGACAAGAAAAAATTTTTTCCGCCTCGTTACACAAAATGCAGGGTTTTCGCGGAGCGGCGCAGACAATGGCTTGAGGGTAGTTATCCACTATTCCTGTGGATAACCTTGTGCATTAGAGTTAGAAAACACCCGGCAAGCGAGAGCGGATGCGGGTTCCCGCCGGATTGACGCGAAAGCCGTCTCAAAAAAATATCCTTTAAATTACAGCAGGTTAAATAAAATCAATGGCCGTCAGAAAAGTGTCACCTGCTGCAATAAAACTATCACAGCCTCGCTTGACAAATGTTAAAAGGGCAAAACTTTTGGGGATAACCGCGTTTCGCTGGTTTTTTCTTCAGGTGGCGGGGGAAATGAAGCAGACCAGACGGCAGAAACGGTGCGTAACAAAATTTTGCTCACCCGGCACTGGTTTTTCATACAGTATTTAGTGCTGGCAAAAATTTCGCCTGCGAGTAAAATTACACCTCCGGCCCGCCCAAATCTGCATCAGGTAGTCATTTCATGAGCAAACCTTTCAAACTCAATTCCGCTTTTAAACCCTCTGGCGATCAGCCGGAGGCGATTCGTCGTCTGAAAGAGGGGCTGGAAGATGGTCTGGCTCACCAGACGCTGCTTGGCGTAACCGGTTCGGGGAAAACCTTTACCGTGGCCAACGTGATTGCCGACCTGCAGCGCCCGACGATGGTGCTGGCGCCGAATAAAACGCTGGCGGCGCAGCTGTACGGTGAGATGAAAGAGTTCTTCCCGGATAACGCGGTGGAATATTTCGTCTCGTACTACGACTACTATCAGCCGGAAGCCTACGTGCCGAGCTCCGACACCTTTATTGAAAAAGATGCGTCGGTAAACGAGCACATCGAACAGATGCGCCTTTCCGCGACCAAAGCGCTGCTGGAGCGCCGCGACGTGGTGGTCGTGGCGTCGGTCTCCGCCATTTATGGTCTGGGCGACCCCGATTTGTACCTGAAGATGATGCTGCACCTCACGAAGGGCATGATAATCAACCAGCGCGATATCCTGCGCCGTCTGGCGGAGCTGCAATACACCCGCAACGATCAGGCGTTCCAGCGCGGCACCTTCCGCGTACGCGGCGAAGTGATAGATATTTTCCCGGCGGAATCCGATGATCTGGCGCTGCGCGTAGAACTCTTTGACGAAGAAGTGGAGCGCCTGTCGCTGTTCGACCCGCTTACCGGCACGGTAGAGTCGGTTATCCAGCGTTTCACCGTCTATCCGAAAACGCACTACGTTACGCCGCGCGAGCGCATTGTGCAGGCGATGGAAGAGATAAAAGTCGAACTGGCGGACCGCCGTAAGGTGCTGCTTGCCAATAACAAGCTGCTGGAAGAACAACGCCTGACCCAGCGCACCCAGTTTGACCTCGAAATGATGAACGAGCTGGGCTACTGCTCCGGCATCGAAAACTACTCGCGCTACCTCTCGGGGCGCGGACCGGGCGAAGCGCCGCCAACCCTGTTCGATTACCTGCCGGCCGACGGCCTGCTGGTGATTGACGAATCGCACGTTACTATTCCGCAGATTGGCGGCATGTATCGCGGCGACCGGGCGCGTAAAGAGACGCTGGTAGAGTATGGCTTCCGCCTGCCTTCCGCGCTGGATAACCGTCCGCTGAAGTTTGAAGAGTTTGAAGCGCTGGCGCCGCAGTCGATTTACGTGTCGGCGACGCCTGGCAACTATGAACTGGAAAAATCGGGCGGCGAAATCGTCGACCAGGTGGTGCGCCCGACCGGGCTGCTTGATCCGATTATCGAAGTGCGTCCGGTGGCGACCCAGGTAGACGACCTGCTGTCGGAAATCCGCAAGCGGGTGGCTATCAACGAGCGCGTGCTGGTGACAACGTTAACCAAGCGCATGGCGGAAGATCTTACCGAATACCTGGAAGAGCACGGCGAGAAGGTGCGCTACCTGCACTCCGACATCGACACGGTGGAGCGCATGGAGATCATCCGCGACCTGCGTCTGGGGGAATTTGACGTGCTGGTGGGCATCAACCTGCTGCGTGAGGGGCTGGATATGCCGGAAGTATCGCTGGTGGCGATTCTGGATGCGGATAAAGAGGGCTTCCTGCGCTCCGAACGTTCGCTGATTCAGACTATCGGCCGCGCGGCGCGTAACGTTAACGGCAAGGCGATTCTGTACGGCGATAAAATTACGCCGTCGATGGCGAAAGCGATTGGCGAAACGGAGCGACGTCGCGAGAAGCAGCAGCGTTATAACGAAGAGCACGGCATTGTGCCGCAGGGCCTGAACAAGAAGGTGGTGGATATTCTGGCGCTTGGCGAAAGCATCGCCAAAACTAAGCCGAAGGGCCGTGGCAAAGGTCGCAGCGTAGCCGATGTGGAAGCGGCGGAACTGGCGCTGACGCCGAAAGCGCTGCAGCAAAAAATTCACCAGCTGGAGGCGCAGATGCTGCAGCATGCGCAAAACCTGGAGTTTGAAGAAGCCGCGCAGATCCGCGATCAACTGCATCAACTGCGCGAGCTGTTTATCGCCGCGTCCTGATTGCCTTTCTGAAGAAGGCGAAGGCGTCTTCTGTGGCGTTGAGCGGCGGCTTACAAAAAAGGCGGGTGGCCATGAGCTCACCCGCCTTTTCCGTTACGGCTAACCACGCTAAACTTTATCCCAGCTCCTGAATCGCTTTTTCCAGCGCAATGCGCAACAGATGGCGGTCGTGGCGATGCGGGATGTCGGTCGCCTCAAGCGGTTGCTGGACAATAATGCGGTTCTTAACGCCGCTCACGTCAATCTGCGGACCTACCACCACCGCATCCACAACCGTTTTGCCGACATACTGCTCCATTACGGCGAGCTTCTCTTCCAGCGGTAAATTATCCGCCGCCGCGCTCTGTTCGCGCCCCAGGTTGCCGACATAAACCATCGGCGCGGGCGTGCGGCGCAGCGCCTGCGCCAGGTCCTCCACCAGCAGCAGCGGGATGAGGCTGGTATAAAAACTTCCCGGCCCGATGATAAGTAAATCCGCTTCGCCGATGGCCTGAATCGCTTCCCGCGTCGCCTGTACTTTAGGATAGAGCATCAACTCTTTAGGCGGCTGGGTTAGCAGGTCGATGCTGACCTCGCCGTAGACCGCATTGCCGTCCACGTCGATAGCCATCAAATCTACCGGTTGTTCCGACATCGGAATCAGGAAGGCGTCCACTTTCAGCAGGTTGCGAATTAAATTAATCGCCTCCAGAGGCCGCACGCTCAGGTGGTCCAGCGCCTTTAACATCAGGTTTCCGAGGTTATGGCCTGAAAGTTCGCCGTTGCCGCCAAAACGGTACTCAAACATCGCCGACGCGACGCTCGGCTCGGTAATGAGTTGATTAAGGCAATTGCGCATATCTCCCCAGGCGATGCCACCTTCGGAACGGCGAATACGTCCGGTGGAGCCGCCGTTGTCGGTGGTGGTGACAATGCCGGTAAGCCGTGAACCCAGCGAAGAGAGCGACGACATCACCCGGCCAAGGCCGTGCCCGCCACCCAGCGCCACCACCCGGTCGAGGTCCGCAAAAGTGCGATTGCGCATACCTAATCCTTATGAACCCAAAAAACGGCCTACGTTAACGTAAAGTGCGGCGAAAAACGATCCGCCATCCGCCTTAAAATGACGTGTATCAAGGCAAAAAGATGACTTTTACGTATTCTGATGCCAAATGTGGCGAATAAAGCGCTATGTATGCGTTTATATAGCGAAAATCGGCGTTGGCGAAACTGGGTTTCACGCGCTACTATCGCCATTACCACGTTTCAGCAAATTGAAACAACACTCTAAGCCTTTGCGCCTAAGTCCTTGCGATATGGCGCTCTGGCCGTGGCGACGCCACCAGGGTGCAGAAAGAAATGACTGCATCTCCCGTATTTGGAAAGGTGTACATGGTTTCTCAACTTACCGATGCTTTTGCGCGTAAGTTTTATTACTTACGCCTGTCGATTACCGACGTCTGCAATTTTCGTTGCACCTACTGCCTGCCGGATGGCTACAAGCCCGCAGGCGCGACCAACAAAAGTTTCCTCTCGCTCGATGAGATTCGCCGCGTGACGCGCGCTTTCGCCGCGCTGGGCACCGAAAAAGTGCGCCTGACCGGGGGCGAGCCCTCCTTGCGCCGCGACTTTACCGACATCATCGCCGCGGTGCGTGAAAACGCCGCCATCCGTCAGATTGCGGTCACCACAAACGGCTACCGCCTCGCGCGTGACGTAAAAGCGTGGCGCGACGCCGGGCTCACCGCTATTAACGTAAGCGTCGACAGTCTCGACGCCCGTCAGTTTCACGCGATTACCGGGCAGGATAAATTCCGTCAGGTCATGGCGGGGATAGACGCCGCCTTTGCGGCGGGCTTTGAGCGGGTGAAGGTCAATACGGTGTTGATGCGCGATGTTAACCACCATCAGCTCGACACCTTTCTTGCCTGGATCAAGCCGCGCCGCATTCAGCTGCGCTTTATCGAACTGATGGAGACGGGCGAGGGCGGCTCGCTGTTTCGGGAGCATCATATCTCCGGCGCGACCATTCGCGACGAACTGCTCAAACGCGGCTGGATCCATCAGCTTCGCAACCGGGCGGACGGCCCGGCGCAGGTCTTCTGCCACCCCGATTACGAAGGGGAGATAGGCCTTATCATGCCGTATGACAAAGATTTCTGCGCCAGCTGCAACCGGCTGCGCGTGTCGTCGTCAGGTAAGCTGCATCTGTGCCTTTTCGGCGATGGCGGCGTGTCGCTTCGCGAGCTGCTTGCTGATGACAGCCAGCAGGGCGCGCTGATTGCCCGCATCGAAGAGGCGCTGACCTATAAAAAGCAGACCCATTTCCTGCATGACGGCAACACCGGCATTACCCAGAATCTGTCCTATATCGGCGGTTAACCTTTTTTACAAGGAGTAGAGCATGAGCCAGGTTAGCGCGGCGTTTATCCCGGCGCGTATCGCTATTCTTACCGTCTCCAGCCGTCGCGGCGAAGACGAAGACACCTCCGGCCATTTCCTGCGCGATGCCGCCGTTGAGGCGGGGCATCAGGTGGTGGAGAAAGCCATCGTAAAAGAGAACCTGTATGCCATTCGCGCCCAGGTTTCCGCCTGGATAGCCTCTGATGAGGTGCAGGTGGTGCTGATTAACGGCGGCACCGGCTTTACCGCAGGCGATGTCGCGCCTGAGGCGCTGCTGCCGCTGTTCGACCGCGAAATCTCGGGCTTTGGCGAGCTGTTCCGCATGCTCTCTTTTGAAGAGATAGGCACCTCGATGATGCAGTCGCGCGCCGTGGCGGGCATTGCCAACCAGACGCTGATTTTCGCCATGCCCGGCTCCACGAAAGCGTGTCGCACGGCCTGGGAAAACATCATCGTGCCGCAGCTCGACGCCCGCACTCGTCCCTGTAATTTCCATCCTCATCTCAAGAAGTAAGCTATGTCGCAACTGACCCACATTAACGCCGCGGGCGAAGCCCATATGGTTGATGTTTCCGCCAAGGCGGAGACGGTGCGCGAGGCGCGCGCCGAAGCCTTCGTCGCCATGCGTCCGGAAACGCTGGCGATGATCATCGACGGCAGCCATCACAAGGGCGATGTGTTCGCCACCGCCCGCATCGCCGGCATTCAGGCCGCCAAACGCACCTGGGAGCTGATCCCGCTTTGTCATCCGCTGCTGCTTAGCAAAGTGGAAGTGGAGTTAGAGGCGCAGCCGGAACAGAGCCGCGTACGCATTGCGTCGCTTTGCCGCCTGACCGGTAAAACCGGCGTGGAAATGGAGGCGCTGACGGCGGCGTCGGTGGCGGCGCTGACCATTTACGATATGTGCAAAGCCGTGCAGAAAGATATGGTCATTGGCCCGGTGCGGCTGCTGGCGAAAAGCGGCGGCAAGTCAGGCGATTTTCAGGTGAATGATAATGATTAAAGTCTTGTTTTTCGCGCAGGTGCGCGAGCTGGTCGCGACCGATGCGCTGGAGGTGACAGCGGACTTCGTAAACGTTGAGGCGCTGCGCGCACACCTCGCCGCGCGCGGTGACCGCTTCGCGCTGGCGCTGGAGCCCGGCAAGCTGCTGGCGGCGGTCAACCAGACGCTGGTGGCCTTCGATCATCCGCTGAAAGCGGGCGACGAAGTGGCCTTTTTCCCACCGGTAACCGGAGGCTGACCATGGAAACCCGTATTCGCGTCGGGCGTGAAAATTTCAACGTAGGCGAAGAGTACCAGTGGCTTGCCCAGTGCGATGAAGACGGCGCCGTGGTTACCTTCACCGGTAAGGTGCGCAATCATAATCTTGGCGACAGCGTGAGCGCGCTGACGCTTGAGCACTACCCGGGCATGACGGAAAAGGCGCTGGCGGAGATTGTCGCGGATGCCCGAGCGCGCTGGCCGCTGCAGCGTGTGTCGGTGATTCACCGTATTGGCGAACTGTGGCCGGGGGATGAAATTGTGTTTGTCGGCGTAACCGGCGCCCACCGCAGCCAGGCGTTTGAAGCCGCGCAGTTTATTATGGATTATCTGAAAACCCGCGCGCCATTCTGGAAGCGGGAAGCCACGTCGGAAGGCGACCGCTGGGTAGAAGCCCGCGAGAGCGACCAGCAGGCGGCGAAGCGCTGGTAAGCGGGTTTCGCAGAATGTGCCAGGCTTTTACCAGGGGGCGCAAGCCCGGTTTTTATCGTTAAGAGGAGCCGTCATGGACCGATATCCACGTTCAAGTGACACCATTGTTCAGCCCCGCGCGGGGTTGCAGACTTTTATGGCGCAAGTGTATGGCTGGATGACCTGTGGGCTGTTGCTCACTGCGTTCGTCGCCTGGTATGCCGCTAATACACCCGCCGTGATGATGTATGTGTTCTCAAGCCGCATCACTTTCTTCGGGCTTATTATCGCGCAGCTGGCGGTCGTGTTTGTGCTGTCGGGGCTGGTGCATAAGCTCAGCCCGGCGGTGGCGACCGCGCTGTTTATGCTCTATTCGGCGCTCACCGGCTTAACGCTCGCCAGTATCTTTCTGGTCTATACCTATGCCTCTATCGCCAGCACCTTCGTCGTGACGGCGGGGATGTTTGGCGCGATGAGCCTCTACGGCTACACCACCAAACGCGACCTGAGCGGCTTCGGCAATATGCTGTTTATGGCGCTGATAGGCATTCTTATCGCCTCGCTGGTGAATTTCTGGCTGAAGAGCACGGCGCTGATGTGGGCGGTAACCTATATCGGCGTTATCGTCTTCGTGGGCCTGACGGCGTATGACACGCAGAAGCTGAAAAGCCTTGGGGCGGAGATCGATGTTAACGATCGCGGGCATTTGCGTAAGTACTCGATTCTCGGCGCGCTGACGCTATACCTCGATTTCATCAACCTGTTCCTGATGCTGCTGCGTATTTTCGGTAACCGGCGGTAGGCTGTTTTGATGGATAAAAACCCTCTGCGGAGGGTTTTTTTATGCGCGGGGCAAGGTGCGCGCTGACGTGTGACCCGGCGCGAAAGGCCACACGTCAGCGACGGGCATTCCCACAGGCGGCCCTGAATGGGCGCCGCCGTAGTCAGCGTGGGGAGGGCATTGCCGCGGTGGCAGGAGAACGGTTTTGGTTTTGCAGGGCGGGTTAGCGTCGCGCCACCCGCCTTATAGCTTGTCGCCTGAGCGCCGCGCTTACCCTTTTACCTCTCCTTCTCTCGGCGTAAAGCGCGCCTCTTTCGCATGGCTCTCCACCCGGTTCTCATCCGGCGTGCCGGACTTCTGCTCTGCGCTGGCGAGCTTTTTCTCGTTTTTCGCCCGCAGCTTCTTCGCGCGGCTTTCCAGCACCAGATAACAGATGATGGCGATGAGCAGCGGAGCGAAGAAATAGAGCATGCGATAGGCGAGCAGGGCGGCGATGATGGCGCCATGGCTGACATGTTCGCCCGCCAGCAGGGCGATAAACACCGCTTCCAGCACGCCGATGCCCGCCGGAATATGGATGATAACCCCGGCGATGCTGCTCACCAGCAGCACACCCAGCACGAAGAAATAGTCCACCTGCTGGCCGAGCAACAGCCAGATTATCGCCCCCATCGCCATCCAGTTCGCGCTGGAGATAAGCAACTGGACGATAGCGAACTTCCACGACGGCAAGACCAGCTTCTGTCCTTTGATGGTCATATGGCGGCGTTTTGCAAACCCGCAGGCCCAGAGATAAAAACCAATAAACGCCAGCAGCGCGAGACCAATAATGCGCAGCGTGCTTTCATTGATATACCAGTGTGGGGGCAACTGAACGACGCCGATGCTGAAGATCACCCCGCCCAGCAGAATGTAGCCAAGCCAGTTGGTGGTGATGCTGAGCGAGAAGATGCGCGTGATAGTGCTGCCTGGCAGCCCAAGCCGTGAATAGAGCCGGTAGCGCATCCCCACGCCGCCCACCCAGGTACTGAGCGTCAGGTTAAAGGCGTAGCAGATAAACGACACCAGCATCACCTGCCTTTTGGCCAGCTTATGGCCGCAGTAGGCGCGCCCGAGCAGGTCGTAAAAGCCGTACAGCACATAGCTGACAATCACCAGCGCGATGGCGCTTAACAGCGCGGTGCGATTGTAATCGCGGATAACCTTCCATACCTCTTCCCAGTCCACTTTTTGCGCATAAAGCACAATCAGGACAATAACGGCGATAAAGAACAGCCAGGTGAGGATCTTTTTCGCTTTACGCCATTTCGGATGTGATTTCGCCATCAGGGTTTTACTCCCGGATTATCCGTCTCAACCCGGTCCTGGGTCTCGATTTCAGGTTGCACGGGCGGGTTAACCAGCGCCAGCCGCGGTGTGTGGGCAGGCAGCCAGCCGACCAGCGCCGGGAAGTGGCGCAAAAAGTGGAACGCCAGCACGCTTTTCGTCAGATTCCACCACGTACGCCGCGGCAGCATGCTTTCATCAACCCGTTTAGAATCTTCGCGGATAAGCCTGTTAAGGTTGTCGCGCAGCGTCTGGTTAAAATGCCGGTCATGGATGATAAGGTTCGCCTCCAGATTGAGAGAGAGGCTCAGCGGGTCAAGGTTGCTTGAGCCGACCGTTGCCCAGTGGTCATCCATCAGCGCCACTTTACCGTGCAGCGGGCGACGCAAATATTCAAACACCTGCACGCCGCCTTTCACCAGATAGTTGTAAAGCAGTCGCGCGCCTACTTTAACGATAGGCATATCTGGCTCACCCTGCACGATTAGCTTCACGCGCACGCCGCGCCGCGCCGCATTGCGCATGGCGTGCAGCAGACGGTAGCCGGGGAAGAAGTAGGCGTTGGCGATGATCACCTCTTTCTTCGCGTTGGCGAGCATTTTCAGGTAATAACGTTCGATGTCGTCCCGGTGCTCTTCGTTGTCGCGCCAGACAAACAGCGCCTGGGCTTCGCCCGGCGTGGTGTTGTCCGCCGCCTGTTGACGCCGACGCCGCCACCAGCGGCTCGCCTGCTCGTTTTCCGGCAGGTTGCTTAGCACAAACTGGTAGATATCCTGCACCACCGGGCCTTCCACCCGCACGGCGTAGTCCTGCTTCGCTTCCGGTCCGTAGTCGGACATATGCTCGGCGGAGTAGTTAATGCCGCCGACAAAAGCCACCTCGCCGTCTATCACCACGATTTTGCGGTGCATGCGGCGAAAGAGGTTGGTGCGCATGCCGAACAGCGGCTTGCGCGGGTCGTAATAGCGGAATATCACGCCTGCGGCGGTGAGCTCGTTGACGAAGCTGTCGCTGAGGTCCGGCGAGCCGTAGCCGTCCAGCAGCACTTCAATGCTGACGCCGCGCTGCGCCGCGCGCAGGAGCACCGCGTGCAGCTGTCGGCCGACCTCATCCTCGAACCAGATAAAGGTTTCGAGAAAAATTTTGCTTTTCGCTTTGTTGATGGCGGCAAACACCGCCGGATAGTACTCATCCCCGTTTTCGAGCAACTGTATGCGGTTGCCATCGCGCCAGGTGGGTTTCATAGATGAATCTCCACAGCCAGAGGGGCATGATCGGAAAGGTGTCGCCAGGTACGCAGCGGCAGCGCGGTCGGGGCGCTGACCGTGGCGTTTTTCACGTAGATGCGATCGAGGCGCAGCAGCGGGAAGCGAACCGGAAATGTGCGCGCCGGGCGGCCATAGGCCCGGGTGAACACTTCATCAAGCCCCGTGTGCTGATGCAAAAAGCGGTTCGCCTGCTGTCGCCAGTCGTTAAAATCGCCCGCTACCACTACCGGCTCGCCATCCGGCAGGCTGTTCACCAGCTCCGCCAGCATGTTGAGCTGTTCCTGACGATGCGTCTCCTTCAGGCCCAAATGAACACAAATAACATGCAGCGTTTTATCGAACGAGGGGGGAGAGATTTGACAGTGCAGCAACCCGCGCTTTTCATGCCCATCCACCGAGACGTCCAGGTTCTCATACTGCTCAATCGGAAAGCGGGAGAGCACCGCGTTGCCGTGATGCCCTTCCGGATAAACGGCGTTTCGCCCATAGGCGAAGTCGCTCCACATCGTATCGGCCAGAAACTCATAATGGGTGGTATCTGGCCAGTTCTCGACGTGCATAGGATGCACTTCATGCGCGCCCATGACTTCCTGCAGGCAGACAATATCTGCGGAAACCGTCCTTACCGCATCCCGTAGTTCCGGCAAAATAAAGCGCCGGTTAAAAGCGGTAAATCCTTTGTGCGTGTTGATGGTGAGCACTTTGAATGAAAATCGCTGTGTTTTCCCTGCCATGTTTCTCCCGTCACGTTTCGCTGTCCTGATGGAAATAAAGTGTAGTCTTAGTCACAAAAAGGTGCGGGCTTACGGAATTTTCCGTAAAGTGCGGTACTCTCAGTTATCAGTGAAAAATCCCGGAGGATGGAAGCCATGAGGTGGCAACAACAAATTCGCGTCGTAACGGGCCTGAGTTGCTGGCAGATTGTTCTGCATCTGGCGGTTATCGCGCTTCTGGTCGCCGGCTGGCTTAGCGGCTCGCTGGTGCGCGTCGGGCTGGGTTTATGCCTGCTTTACGGCGTGACGGTGCTGTTGATGTTGATGCTGCAACGCCACCATGAAGGCCTCTGGCGCGATGTGGGCGATTTTCTGGAAGAGCTCACCACCACCTGGTATTTCGGCACGTCGCTTATCGCGCTGTGGCTGCTCTCCCGCGTTCTGCACAACAACTGGCTGCTGGCGCTGGCGGGTCTCGCCATGCTGGCGGGCCCGGCGCTGGTCTCGTTGCTGGTAAAAGAGCGTAAGCGCCATTCAGGCGATTTTGCGCCGAAACATCGCGTAGGCCGCTGACCCCGTTGTGGCCGCGATGACCAGTAGCGGCCACAAGCTCCGCCAGATAATCTCCAGGCTCGCATCCTTTAAATAAATCGCTTTAGTAATATCGGTGAAGTGACGAATCGGGTTCGCCCAGGTGAGGTTTTGCAGCCACACCGGCATGTTCTCCACCGGCGAGACATAACCGGAAAGCAAAATCGCTGGCATCATAAAGACAAACACGCCGATAAACGCCTGCTGCTGCGTCGCGCAGAGCGCGGAAATCAACAGCCCAAAGCCCACCAGCGACAGCCCGTAGATAAGCATTGTGAAGTAAAAAAGCGCGAGCGAGCCTGAGAAGGGGATGTCATAGCCCCAGATGCCCGCGCCCAGCACGATAGTGGCCTGAAAGGTCGCCACAACCAGCGCCGGCACCGCCTTGCCGACAAAAATCTGCCAGGTGGCCAGCGGCGAGACCAGCAGCTGGTCGAGCGTGCCCTGTTCGCGCTCCCGCGCCACCGAAAGGGAGGTGACAATCATCACCCCGATGGTGGTTATCATGGCGATAAGCGAAGGCACAATGAACCATTTGTAATCCAGGTTCGGGTTATACCAGTTGCGCACCACCAGCTCGCTGTTGTTCGGCTTCGGCTTGCCCTCCAGCAACTCCAGTTGGTAATCCTTCACTATCTCCTGCAAATAGTTGGCCGCTATCTGGGCGCTGTTGGAGTTGCGCCCGTCGAGGATTATTTGCAGCGGCGCGGGTTCAAAGCGCGACAGCTTGCGGGAGAAGTCCGCCGGAAAGCGGATCAGCAGCAGCGCTTTTTGCGTGTCGAGCGTCGGGCGGATCGCCTGCGCGCTGTTGAGCATTCGTACTTCGCTGAAAGCCTTAGCGCGTGCGAAGCGCTGCGTCAGCTCGATGGAGTGCGCGCCGTTGTCTTCGTTATAAATAGCGATAGTGGCGTTAGTGACCTCAAGCGTGGCGGCGAAAGGGAACAGCAGCACCTGCAGCAAGACTGGCATGATGAGGATGGCGCGGGTCTGCGGCTCGCGCAGCAGCGACTGCAACTCTTTGCGGATAAGCGTCCATAAGCGATAAAACATTCTGCCTCCTTAATCGAGCCGCCGACGGGTTTTAAGCCAGGTCAACCCGATAAACACCACGGCCGAAGCCACCAGGAAGAGCGTATTGACTACCAGCACCGCCGGAATATTGCCCGCCAGAAACAGGCTTTGCAGGGTACTGACGAAATAGCGCGCCGGAATGATCCAGGTCACCACCCGTATGGCGGCAGGCATGCTGTCTATCTGGAAAATAAACCCCGAGAGCATGACCGACGGCAGAAACGCCGCATTCAGCGCAACCTGGGCGGCGTTGAACTGATTGCGGGTGAGCGTCGAGATAAGCAGCCCCATGCCCAGCGTGCTGAGTAAAAACAGGCTGGAGATAAGAAACAGCAACAGCAGCGAGCCGCGGTAAGGCACGTCCAGAATAAAGACCGAGACCAGCATGCAAAGCAGCATCGCCAGCATGCCGAGGAAATAGTAGGGGATAAGCTTGCAGAGCAGCAGCTCGGTGCGCGTCACTTCGGTGGAAAGCAGCGCCTCCATGGTTCCGCGCTCCCATTCACGCGCCACCACAAGCGACGTGAGGATAGCGCCTATCACCGTCATGATGATGGTCACCGCACCGGGAATAATAAAGTGCTGGCTGATGGCGGCGGGGTTAAACCAGTAGCGCAACTGCACATCGATAAGCGGCTCGACGCTTTCGCCCCGGTCTTGCGCGCGCTGGGTCTGCCAGATTTGCCAGATCCCCTGCAGATAACCCTGCACGAAGTTAGCGGTGTTGGGCTCGCTGCCGTCGGTTATCACCTGCACGGGGGCGGTATCGTCGCTGCGCGCCATGAGGGCGGCGAAGTCGTTCGGAATAACCACGATGCCGCGAATTTTTCCGCCCTGCATCAGGTTGATTAACTGCTGACGATTGCTGCTGACCGTGGGGGCGATAAAGGGCGAGGCGCTGATGGCATGCGTAAAATCCAGCGCCTCTTCGCTGCGCTCCTCCAGCAAAACGCCCACATGCAGGCGACTGGAGTCAAGGTTTATGCCGTAGCCGAAAATAAAAAGCAGCAGCAGCGGAATAACCATGGCGATAAGCCAGCTGCTGGGGTCGCGCAGGATCTGCCGCGTCTCTTTGACGCACAGCGCGCGGACGCGTCGCCAGGAAAACGCCTGTGAGTGAGCGCTCATTTCGCATGCTCCTTATCCCATTGCTCAATCAGCCGGATAAACGCCTGCTCCATGGTCGGGTCTTCCTGCTCGCTCTGCGCCGCCTCGCGCTTGAGGGAATCCGGCGTGCCGTGGGCGATAAGCTGCCCGTGATAGACCAGCCCGATGCGGTCGCAGTACTCCGCCTCGTCCATAAAGTGAGTGGTTACCATCACCGTCACCCCTTTTTCCACCATGCTGTTGATATGCAGCCAGAACTCGCGGCGGGTGAGCGGGTCGACGCCGGAGGTGGGTTCGTCTAAAAAGAGAATGTCCGGCTCGTGCATCAGCGAGCAGGCCAGCGCCAGCCGCTGCTTGAAGCCGAGCGGCAGGGCGTCGGTAGGCTGGCGAAAAATCGCGTTCAGGCCAAAAGCCTCGCTCATGCTGGCGATTTTGTCGTTCTGCGCCCGGCCGCGCAGGCCATAAACGCCGGAGAAAAAGCGCAGGTTCTGCTCTACCGTCAGGTTGCCGTAAAGCGAGAATTTCTGCGCCATGTAGCCCAGATGCTGGCGCGCTTTGCCGGAGCTGGTTTTCAGATCCATACCCAGCACCAGCGCCTTACCTGATGTGGGCACCAGCAAGCCGCACATCATTTTGAAGGTGGTGGATTTGCCCGCGCCGTTAGGGCCGAGCAGGCCGAAAATTTCGCCGCGCTGAACGGTAAAACTCACGTCATCGGTGGCGGCGAAGTCGCCAAATCGCTTGGTCAGGCTGCGCGCCTCGATGACCGTCTCGCAAGCCTCGCCTTCAACCGTATGCAGGATGGCGCCGAGCGGCGACTCTCGCGAGCCGGCGCCGCCTAAAAGATCGATAAACGCGTCTTCAAAGCGCGGCGCGGTCTCCTCAAGCTGGATCGGCGCCAGCGCCTGTTTTAGCGTCTGCGCGTTCGCCTCCCGGCGCAAAATCAGGCGTACCGAACGGCCCTGAATCATGCCGTCGCTCACTTCCGGGCGCTTTAGCGCCTGGCGCAACAGCTGACGGTTGCCGGTTGTGGGGCTGGTCATCAGAAAGCTGCGCCCGGCCATCTGCTGCGTAAGCGCCTTCGGCTCGCCCTGATAAAGCAGTTCGCCTTCGTTCATCAGCAGCACGTCGCGGCACTGTTCAGCCTCGTCCAGATAGGAGGTGCTCCAGAGAATAAGCATGCCTTCGCCCGCCAGCTCGTGCACCATCTGCCATAGCTCACGCCGTGAAATCGGGTCGACGCCGACGCCGGGCTCATCAAGCAGCAGCACTTTCGGCTGGCCCACCAGCGTGCAGGCGAGGCCGAGCTTCTGCTTCATGCCGCCGGAAAGCTTGCCCGCCAGACGCCCGGTAAAGGGACCAAGCGCCGTAAACGCCAGCAAGCGCCTGAAGGTTTCACGGCGGGCCTCACCGGTGACGCTGCGCAGGTCGGCATAGAGATTCAGGTTCTCCAGCACCGTTAAATCTTCATACAGGCCGAATTTTTGCGGCATATAGCCGAGTATGGCGTGCAGGGCGTGGTCGTCGCGCAGCGGATCGAGCCCGGCCACCTGCGCTTCGCCTTCATCCGGACGCAGCAGCCCGGCCAGCATGCGCATCAGGGTGGTTTTTCCCGCGCCGTCCGGCCCCACCAGCCCGGTTACGCCGCCCGGCAGAATTTCCGCATCCAGCCGGGCGACGGCGGGTTTCTCCATGCCCGGGAAACGCTTAACCAGCCCGTGCAGGCGAATGGCGTTCTCAACGGCGTTCATCGCGCGCCCCGTCGCTAAAGGCGAGCGTCACCGGCATGCCCTGGCGCAGCGCGTCGTCCGCGTCGTTTACGATAATGCGCAGGCGATAAACCAGGTCGGTGCGCAGATCCGGGGTTTCTACGGTTTTCGGCGTAAATTCGGCGGTGGGGGAGACAAAGCCGATTTTGCCGTGGTAGGGCTTATCGGGGCGGCTGTCAGTGTAGATCAACACCTCCCGGCCCGGCTGAACCTGGCTTAAATTCACCTCGTCGACATAGGCGCGCACCCAGACCGGGCGCGTCAGCGAGACGGTCAACACCGTGCCGCCGGCGTTTAACATCGTGCCCGGCTCCACGGCGCGGGTCAGCAGCACGCCGTCGGAAGGCGCCGCCAGTTGCGTATCGTGCAGATCAAGCTTCGCCTGGGCGAGCTGCGCCTGCGCCTGTTGCAGGCTCGCTTTCGCCTGGGCGATTTCCTGCGGACGGTTCCCGGCGCGGAACTGGCTTAGCTTATCCTGCGCCGATTTGAGCTGCGCCTGGGCCTGGTCGCGCGAGGAGCGGGCATTCTCCAGGTCGTTGGCGGAGATAACGCGCCGTTGCCACAGCCCCTGCTGGCGCTGTAAAAAGTTCTGCGCATAGTCGTAGGCGGCCTGCGCCTGGCGCACCGCGGCGGCGGCCTGGGCTATCTCTTCCGCGCGGTAGCCGGCCATCACCAGTTCATATTTCGCCTGGGCGGTGGCGACATTGGCTTCGGCCTGCAACAGCGCGTTTTCATACGGCGCTTTGTCGAGTTCGCCAAGCAACTGCCCGGCTTTTACCGTATCGCCTTCATCTACCGCCAGCGCGCTAAGCCGCCCGCCGACGCGAAAGCTCAGGTTGACGGTGCGGATATCCACGTTGCCGTATAGCGTAAGCGTCTCGCGCTGTCGACTCTCATACCAGCGCCAGCCGCCCCAGGCGGCCGCCAGCACGGCTAGCGCAAGCAAAATTAGCCACAGCGGCTTTCTGTTCTTCATGGTTTCTCTCCTTGCGTCAGGCCATCAAGAATCCAGTCAATATGGCGCGCCACCACCCGGTGAATGCTCGCGGCTCTCTCTTCATCAAACTGTGTCCAGCCCGCACGCAGCAGGATCGTTTCCCGGCCAAGGCGAAACGCCAGAATCTCGCCGAGCAGCGCGTGGGTGTGCAAAATGGTTTCGGTGGCCTGCGCATCGCAGCCGGTATAGCGGGCGATTAACCGGGTGAAATGTTCGTGCAGCGGGGAAATAACCTGCGTATGCACCAGTTGATAGGCTGGCGTGGGGGAGAGCTGTTCGCGGGAGATAAATTTGCTGATGTTTAGCGTTTCGTCGGCCGTCAGCAGGCGAATCATCTGGCGGCAAGCGTCGTCTATCAGGGCGCGTATGGCGGCTTTCTCCGGCGCGGGCTGGCGAAGCAGCGCGTCGGCGGCGTCGGCCTGAGGGCGGAAGTTGCGGCTAATGAAATCCGCTATCCACTGCGCCGAAGCCATGTAGAGATCCTCTTTCGAGCCGAAGTAATAGGTAATGGCGGCGATATTCTGCCCCGCAGCGGCGGCGATGTCGCGCGTGGTGGCGTGCAGACCGTATTCGCCAAACTGAGCGATGGCGGCGGCGATAAGCTGGTTTCGCGCCTGTTCTCCGCGCTGGGTGGAGGGCGAAGAGGAATTATTCATAGGGCACCACAAAGTTAATCAATCGATTGATTAAGATTATGTATAAGATTTATTCGTCGTCCAGCGCCAGCGAATTATTTTGCGAGGCGGTGCAAGCATGAGAATTTATGCGGTACTTCACAAAAACTGCTACACTCCGGCCCTTCACGACATTGTGGTTTGTGTCCCGCTCCGGCCAGACGGCCATTCGACTCCCTGAAACTACACCCTCTGCGGTCGGGACGAGTCAGGAATAGATATGTCTTTCGATTCACTTGGTTTAAGCCAGGAAATTCTTCGCGCGGTTGCCGAACAGGGCTACCACGAACCGACCCCCATTCAGCGCCAGGCGATCCCGGTGGTGCTGTCCGGCCGCGATCTGATGGCGAGCGCCCAGACCGGCACCGGTAAAACGGCGGGCTTTACGCTGCCGCTGCTGCAGCGTCTTACCCAGAATGAACCGCACGCTAAAAGCCGCCGCCCGGTGCGCGCGCTGATCCTCACCCCGACCCGCGAGCTGGCGGCGCAGGTGGGCGAAAACGTTCGCGATTACAGTAAATATCTCAACATTCGCTCGCTGGTGGTGTTTGGCGGCGTGAGCATCAACCCGCAGATGATGAAGCTGCGCGGCGGTGTGGATGTGCTGGTGGCGACCCCGGGCCGTCTGCTTGACCTTGAACACCAGAACGCGGTGAAGCTCGACCACGTGGAAATTCTCGTGCTCGATGAAGCGGACCGCATGCTCGACATGGGCTTTATCCACGATATTCGCCGCGTGCTGGCGAAGCTGCCCGCTAAACGCCAGAACCTGCTGTTCTCCGCTACGTTCTCCGACGACATTAAAGCGCTGGCGGAAAAGCTGCTGCACAACCCGGAAGAGGTGGAAGTGGCTCGGCGCAATACCGCCTCAGAGCAGGTGTCGCAGCAGGTGCATTTTGTTGATAAGAAGCGCAAGCGGGAGCTGCTCTCTTACCTTATCGGCAAAGAAAACTGGCAGCAGGTGCTGGTCTTTACCCGTACCAAACATGGCGCCAACCACCTTGCCGAACAGCTCAACAAAGACGGCATTCGCTCTGCCGCCATTCACGGCAACAAGAGCCAGGGCGCGCGCACCCGGGCGCTGGCGGACTTTAAGTCCGGCGACCTGCGCGTGCTGGTGGCGACCGATATCGCCGCCCGCGGCTTGGATATTGAAGAGCTGCCGCACGTGGTGAACTACGAGCTGCCGAACGTGCCGGAAGATTACGTGCACCGCATCGGCCGTACCGGCCGCGCCGCGGCGACCGGCGAAGCGCTTTCGCTGGTGTGCGTGGACGAGCATAAGTTGCTGCGCGACATCGAACGCCTGCTCAAGCGTGAAATTCCGCGCCTGGCGATCCCGGGCTTCGAGCCGGACCCGAGCATCAAAGCGGAGCCTATCGTCAACGGTCGCCAGCAGCAGCGCGGCGGTCGGGGGCAGGGCGGCGGCCGCGGTCAGCCGCAGCGCCGCGAAGGCGGAGAAAACGCCAAACCGGCAAGCGAACGTTCACGTCGTCCGCAGGGTGAAAGCGCAAAGCCAGCTGGCGAGCGCCCGCGCCGTCAGGGCGCTGAAGGCAAGCCCGCAGGCGATCGTCCGCGTCGCCTGGGCGACAACGGCGCGCGCACTGGCGGCGAAGGCGCTCGTCGCCGCCGCGCGCCGCGCAAACCGTCCGGCGAGTAAAGCGTTAAGGACCGGTTAACCCGGTCGACAGCAAAAGGTGGGTGCGCATCGCGCATCCACCTTTTTTGCATTTGGGGATAAGGGAATTATCTGCGCAGGGGCGGGTGGCGCTTCGCTGACCCACACTACGAAGAGCCCGAACCCCAAAATCCGACGCGAATGCGAAGGGTTTTTCCTCCGCGGCTGCTTTTCTGCCGCGAGCCGGGATGGTTAAGGGGGCGGCGAGCCCCCTTAACACATTCGCAGGATGCGCGACTCCAGGTTAACGCGACGCGGCGGCGAACGGAACCTTTCACCGCCTTCACATATTCCTCACCCGAGTCCTCTGCGCAGAGAAGTAGAATGAAAACCCGCACCTTCGGCGCCAATAAAAAAGGGTTCAGCCGTGGGCGAAAAAGTGCCACAATAGTGGCTGTTTATACAGTATCTGGTTTCCCCGATGGCCCTCTCTGGCACGCAAAAAACGCAAATCGCCGCCTGGTATAAGGCGCTACAGCAGCAGATCCCGGACTTTATTCCGCGCCCACCGCAGCGGCAGATGATTGCCGAAGTGGCGAAAACCCTCGGCGGCGATGAGGGGCGGCATCTGGCGATTGAGGCGCCTACCGGCGTCGGGAAAACCCTTTCTTATCTTATCCCTGGCATCGCCATCGCTCGCGACGAGCAAAAAACGCTGGTGGTGAGCACGGCGAACGTGGCGCTGCAGGATCAAATCTACAGCAAAGACTTGCCGCTGCTGCGCAAAATCATCCCGGAGCTGAAATTTACCGCGGCCTTCGGTCGCGGGCGTTACGTCTGTCCGCGCAACCTCGCCGCGCTTTCCACCGATACCGCCGCCCAGGGAGACCTGCTGGCGTTTCTCGACGACGAGCTGACGCCGAACAGCAAAGAGGAGCAGCAGCGCTGCGCGAAGCTTAAGGCGGACCTTGACAGCTACAAGTGGGACGGCCTGCGCGACCACACCGATCAGGCTATCGATGACGGCCTGTGGGCGCGCCTCAGCACCGATAAAGCGAGCTGCCTTAACCGCAACTGCCAATACTACCGGGAGTGCCCGTTCTTTGTGGCGCGCCGCGAAATTCAGGAGGCGGAAGTGGTGGTGGCCAACCACGCGCTGGTGATGGCGGCGATGGAGAGCGAATCGGTATTGCCGGAGCCGAAAAACCTGCTGCTGGTGCTGGACGAAGGCCACCATCTGCCGGATGTCGCCCGCGACGCGCTGGAGATGAGCGCGGAAATCACCGCCCCCTGGAACCGTCTGCAGCTCGATCTTTTCTGCAAGCTCATCGCCACCTGCATGGATCAATTCCGCCCGAAAACCGTGCCGCCGCTGGCCGTGCCGGAGCGTCTCGCGGACCACTGCGAACAGGTCTATGAGCTTATCGCTTCACTCAACCGTATCCTCGCGCTTTATCTGCCGCCGGGCGAAGAGAGCGAGTTCCGCTTCCCGATGGGCGAGCTGCCCGAAGAGGTGATGGTGATTTGCCAGCAGCTGGCGAAGCTCACCGACACGCTGCGCGGTCTTGCCGAGCTGTTTTTAAACGATCTGAGCGAGAAAACCGGCAGTCATGACATTGTGCGCCTGCATCGGGTGCTGTTGCAGATGAACCGGGCGCTTGGACACTTTGAAGCGCAAAGCAAGCTGTGGCGGCTCTCCGCGATGGCGCAGGCTTCCGGCGCGCCGGTGACGAAATGGGTGACGCGCGAAACCCGGGAAGGGCAGCCGCACATTTTCTTCCACTGCGTTGGTATTCGCGTTAGCGATCAGCTGGAAAAGCTTATCTGGCGGCAGGTGCCGCATGTGATAGTGACTTCCGCCACGCTGCGTTCGCTTAACAGCTTTACTCGGTTGCAGGAGATGAGCGGGCTTAAAGAGAAAGCGGGCGACAGGTTTGTGAGCCTCGACTCGCCGTTTAATCATATTGAGCAGGGAAAAATCGTTATTCCGCGGCTGAAGCATGAACCGCTGATGGAGCACGAGGCGCTGCATCTCGCCGAGATGGCCGCCTTTTTCCGCGCCGAACTGGCGAAGGGCGAGCATAAAGGGATGCTGGTGCTGTTCGCCAGCAACCGCGCCATGCAGACGTTTCTTTCTTACGTGACCGACCTGCGCCTGACGCTGCTGGTGCAGGGCGATCAGCCGCGCTATCGGCTGGTAGAGCTGCACCGCAAACGGGTGGAGCAGGGCGAGACCAGCGTGCTGGTGGGGCTGCAATCGTTCGCTGAAGGGCTCGATTTAAAAGGCGAGCTGCTAAGCCAGGTGCACATCCATAAAATCGCCTTCCCGCCGGTAGACAGTCCGGTGGTCGTGACGGAAGGCGAATGGTTAAAAAGCCTCAACCGCTACCCCTTTGAAGTGCAAAGCCTGCCTGCCGCCTCGTTTAACCTGATTCAGCAGGTCGGCAGGCTTATTCGCAGCCACGCCTGCTGGGGCGAAGTGGTGATTTATGACCGCCGTCTGCTGACGAAAAGCTACGGCAAGCGCTTGCTGGACGCGCTGCCGGTCTTCCCCATTGAACAGCCTGAAGCGCCGGAAGTGAAAAGCCTGCCGCGCCCGCAAACGAAAGCCGGTTCGTCGCGTCGGCGTTCGCCTGTAAAAGGCAGTCGAAAGCGAAAAGAAAAATAGCTGGCGATATCTTATTTGCGCGGATTATAGTTTTACCCAGACAGCCTGGAGAAACGCTATGGATTTTCGCAACATAATCAAAGAGATCGGCCGGGGTAAAAACCATGCCCGCGATCTCGACCTCGATACGGCGCGCAGCCTTTATAACCATATGCTCAACGGCGAGGTGCCGGACCTGGAAATGGGCGGCATCCTGATTGCGCTGCGCATTAAAGGCGAGGGCGAAGCCGAAATGCGCGGCTTTTATGAAGCGATGCAGCAGCACACCTGGCGCCTGACGCCGCCGGTAGCGCGTCCCATGCCTGTCGTCATCCCAAGCTATAACGGCGCGCGAAAGCAGGCGAACCTGACGCCATTGCTGGCGATGCTGCTAAGCCGGCTTGGCTTTCCGGTGGTGGTGCATGGCGTAAGCGAAGATCCGACACGGGTGCTGACGGAAACCATCTTTAACCTGATGGGCATTGAAGCAACGCATCATGCAGGCCAGGCGCAGGCGAAGCTTGAAAGCCATCGTCCTGTTTATATTCCGGTAAGCGCGCTCTGTCCGCCGCTGGAAAAACAGCTTGGCATGCGCTGGCGGCTGGGGGTGCGCAACAGCGCCCATACGCTGGCGAAGCTCGCCACGCCGTTTGCTGAAGCCAGCGCGCTGCGGCTTTCCAGCGTTTCACACCCGGAATATGTTGGCCGGGTCGCCGCCTTTTTTGCCGATATCGGCGGACGCGCGTTACTGATGCACGGCACGGAAGGCGAAGTTTATGCGAATCCGCAGCGTTGCCCGCAGATAACGTGGATTGATGAGGCGGGCGAGCGGGTGCTGTGCGAACGTCACGCCCAGACCAGCGTAGAAGCCTTGCCCGCGTCGAAAGAGGCGGAAGTGACCGCGCGCTGGACCGAGCGCTGCGCCGCCGGGCTTGAGCCGGTGCCGGAAGCGATTAAAACCCAGCTCGCCTGCTGCCTTGTGGCGACGGGAGAGGCGACGGATATGGACGCGGCGCGGATAAAAATCAACGAGACGTTCTGATACCCATAAAAAAGCCCGCGGCAGATGCGGCGGGCAAAAGGGTAACAACAGGGTTAATACAGAGTCAGAGTTGAGGGTAAATCAGTTGTAGATAACCGCCGTGCCGCTGAGTTTATTGTTGTTGTTGGCTGAGGTGATGCTGTAAGCCTTCGCGCCTGCCGCTTCGGCTTTGGCAGCCAGACGGGCTTCCAGACCATCAAGAGTCGTCGCGCCGGTTGCCGAGACCACGCCGATTTTGTGCAGGTTCTGTGCGTCGGCAGGGTTAACAGCCTGGGCGGCAAAAGCGCTGGAAACGGCGGACAGAAGGAGGGCGGCGGCAGCATATTTTACGGTTTTCATGCGCTTTTTCTCGAAGTTTATTCTGTTGTGGTGACGTTGTTCCGTCGATGTGTTTATTATTGACGTTTAAGACGAAACATTAAATCGAAGAGAATTGACAGGGTTGTTCTAAAAATTTGAATCATCGTTAATATAATTGTTAATCAATTGGTTACCCCGCAAGAAAGCCGCATTTTTTCACGCCTGCGTCTCGTAAAGCGTAATAGCACGCTTCGCCCTCTCTTTTGTTAACCCGGTATGTCTGCGGTCAGGGCGGCTTATGCCAGACAGACGAAGCCCGCCTTGAGGCGGGCCCGGAACGTGATGATTATTTGTAAATGGTGGCAGTGCCGTACATCTGATTTTCGCCGCCAGCCGATTCCACTTTATAGGCCCTGGCGCCTTCCTGGCGCGCTTTTTCCGCCAGTTTATCTTCCAGATCGTCCAGCGACAGGGCGCCTTGTGCGGATACGGTGCCCGCCGGACGCAACTGCTGGTTATTATTGTCCAGCATTTGCGGCGCGGAGAACGCGGAAAAAGAGAGCGTGGCGAAAGCCAGACCAGCGCAGAGCGAAAGCGATTTTTTCATTTTGACCTCCTCCCGGGAGAGACGAGAACACAACGTTAGCTCTGTAAGTGTAGGAGGGGCTTGCATGGCCATCGGCGCAAAAAATTGATCAAGTTATGCTTATTTTTTGAACAATATATCTTTAGGCAGCTTTACAAATCAGCCACATACAGGTGACTGTATTGTCGGGCTTTTATCTGAACCGGTAAAACAACAACAGCAGGCCCGGGCGTGCGCTGTAAAAGGGTTTACAGGCATTTACCTTACCCCTGAGAGCAGGGCCTGTGTTGAGCCGTTAAAAAGAAAGGGTAGGTTTGAGAAAGGGCGCCATCCCGGATAGCGCGCTAACGCAGCTGGCTGTCTTTCGAACCGCGACGGTTATACGGCGAAAAGCGCTGACGGTGTTCGTCCTGCTTTTGCTGGCAGTTAACGCACAAGCGAACGCCGGGGATGGCTTTACGCCGGGCCTCGGGAATTGGCTCATCGCACATCTCACAAAATTCCAGGCTTTCGCCCTTCGGCAGATCGCGCCGCGCCCGCGCCACAGCATCTTCTATGGTGCTGTCGATTTGATCCTGCACCGCGCCGTCGTTTGCCCAACCTGAAGCCATAAGACCTCCTGAATCGTTAAGCAGAGCCATAATTATAGCAAAACGAGGGGGGTTCTGCAGAGAGAAGCCCGCCGCGGCGGGCTTTAGCGCACGGTTAGCGGGCGTCCGGGCGCACCAGGTCGAAGCGCTGCGCTTCGTCAATGGCATAGTAGGCGCTGGGGCCGCCGGCGCGTAAAACCGGTTGCGCTTTTGCGGTCTGGTAAATGCCGTTTTCCAGCAGCGTTTTGTCAATGTGAACCGCCACCACTTCGCCCAGCACCAGCCACGAATCTATGGGCTCGCCATTGGCGGAGGTCAGCTGGATGCACTGCGACAGCCGGCACTCGAAATTCACCGGGCTTTCCGCCACGCGCGGCGCTTTCACCAGACGCGACGGCGCAGCGGTTAAGCCCGCCCGCGCAAACTCATCCTCGCCCCGGGGCAGGGTGGCGGAGGTTTCGTTCATCGGCACCGCCAGCGCGCGGGTGGTCAGGTTCCAGACAAACTCTTTGGTCTCGACGATATTCTGCACGCTGTCTTTCCAGCCGCTGCTGGCGAAGCCGATGATCGGCGGACGGTAATTAAAGCAGTTAAAAAAGCTGTACGGGGCCAGGTTACGTTGCCCGTCGGCGTTAAGCGAGGCAATCCAGCCGATGGGGCGAGGGCCGACGATGGCGTTCAGCGGGTCGTGCGGCAGGCCGTGGCCGCGAGCAGGTTCATAGTAATAACGTTTTTCCGACATAGCGCGCTCCTGTAAACAAAAAAACTATCATAGCCGGAGAGGCAAATTTTCCCCCACTTATTTACCGCCCTGGCCGCAGCAGGTATCTTACGCGCCCACACAGGAGAAAGCCGATGAACCGTAAACCGGGCCTGCACCCCCGCAACCGTCACCACAACCGCTATGACTTCGCCGCGCTTAAGCAGAGCTGCCCCGCGCTCGCTGATTACGTGCGCCTCTCGCCGCTGGGCGAAGAGACGGTCGATTTTGCCGATCCGCAGGCGGTAAAGACGCTTAACAAGGCGCTGCTGGCCCACTTTTACGGCGTGCAGCACTGGGATATTCCTGAAGGTTTTCTCTGTCCGCCGGTACCGGGCCGGGCGGATTACATCCACCATCTGGCGGATCTGCTTGCCGAAAGCAACGGCGGGGCGATACCCGCGCAGGCGAGCGTGCTGGATGTCGGCGTTGGCGCGAACTGCATTTACCCGCTTATCGGCCAGTATGAGTATGGCTGGCGTTTTACCGGCAGCGAAACGCACGACGAAGCGTTTCGCAGCGCGCAGGCGATTATTGCGGCGAACCCAGGGCTGAGCCGGGCCATTCGCCTGCGCCGTCAAAAACAACCGGACGCCATCTTTGACGGCATTATTCATAAAAACGAACTTTATGATGCCACGCTCTGCAATCCGCCGTTCCACGATTCGGCGCAAAGCGCGCAGGCGGGCAGCGAACGCAAACGCCGCAATCTTGGGCTTGCGGGCGCCGACCTGAATTTCGGGGGCCAACAGCAGGAACTGTGGTGCGAAGGCGGCGAAGTGGCTTTCATCAGCAAAATGATCGCCGAGAGCAAACACTTCGCCCGTCAGGTGCTGTGGTTTACCTCGCTGGTTTCGAAAGGCGACAACTTGCCCGCCCTCTATCGCGCGTTACAGCAGGCGGGAGCCGTCAAGGTCGTGAAGAAAGAGATGGCGCAGGGTCAGAAGCAGAGCCGCTTTATCGCCTGGAGTTTCCAGAACGATGCCCAGCGCGAACGCTGGGCGCAGAGCCGTTTTCGTTAATCACACTTTCGGGTCGGCAGGCGGCAGTACGCCGCCGTTGCCGCCCATGGCCGCATTCTGCGCTCTCGCCGCCTGGGCCGCATCGGGCGCAGGCTGAACCATCTGCACCGTTTGGACTGGCGGGCGCACGCCTGCGAGATCGAAGTGTTTCTTCACCATGCCGTCCAGCGCGAAGCGCACCGTCCACTGCTTAAGCGGCTGCGTGGTGAAGGTGACGCGAATGGTAAACGCGGTATTGGTCAGGCCCACGATGCCGGCAAAATTCGGCTCGCCAATCACCAGCATGCGAATGTCCTCTCTTTCCATCAACTCTTCCACGGCGGCATGCAGCGCCCGATTCGCTTTCTCCGTGTCTTCATGCCTGTCGACATCGTAGTTCGCCACAAACGAGCCAATACCGCGCACAAAGTTAGCGAACGTGGTGATAGAGGACCACGGAATGATGTGATATGCGCCGGTATCCTGGCGTACCCCGACAGAGCGAATCGACATCCGTTCGACCGTACCGGTGAGCGGCCCGATGGTCACCAGGTCGCCGGTATTCATGCCGTTTTCAAACTGAATGAAGATGCCGGTAATAATGTCCTTCACCAGCGTTTGCGAACCGAACGACACCGCCAGACCGAGCGCCCCTGCGCCTGCCAGCAGCGGAGCGATATTCACGCCGATTTCCGAAAGCACAATCATCACCGTAATGGTGCTGATGATCACCGCCAGCGCGTTGCGAAACAGCGTCAGCAGCGTGCGGGTGCGGGCGCTTGGCATCGGGCGGCCATGAATGTCTGACGCCAGCCGGCTCTCAATGAGGCTCGCCAGCAGCGTCCAGCCTACGGCGGAGAAGAAGAGAATCAGCAGGATGCGGATAAGAATATCCACCGTTTTCTCGCCTGCGCCGCGCGTGATCCACTGCCAGAAATCGAACAACCCCCACGCGTTTAACAGCAGCATGACGGCCACGCAGACGGTCAGAATACGCGCCAGCTTCAGCGACACGGATAGCCAGCCGTTTATCCTCTTTTGCAGCATCGGGTAGTTGCGCTGTACTTCTGGCGATAATGTGATGGTTTTTTGCAGCCAGCGCGACAGCACGCCGGAGATGAACGCCGCCACGCTAATGATGGCGAGGCTCCTCAGCGAGGCGCCCATCATAAATTTCAGGCTGTTGCCCGGGTCAAACAGCGAGAAGAAGAAGAGCACGATGAAATAAGCGCTGGCGATCCAGTGCCAGACCAGCGCAAAGGCGCGAATAAACAGGCTGAAGAAGGCGAGGGAGCGGTCCGCCAGCTGGATCAAATCCTGCTGGATTTCGCGCTTATTATGGAAAATGAGCCACAGCGCCCAGAGCGTAATGGTCAGCATAATGACCACGTTCGCCAGCGCCCCTATCTGCACGTTGATCTGCGCCGAGATAATCGGCACCGCCACCAGCAGCCCGTAACCAATCAGGCTGCTCAGGCCGCTTAAGCGCGTGTTCCAGTAACGGGCGCTGGCGTCGCTAATGCCAAAGGGCCGCAGGGTCGGCACGCGCGGGCAAAAGATAAGCCGCAGGATGGCTTTAAAAAACTCAATAAGCGCGAACGCGTTAAGAAAGAGCCCCTGCTGACGGGCAATGGTGCGGCTGCCGGCGTTCATCAGGTCGATAAACATTTGCCCTAAAAAGAGCGTCAGCGCGAGGAGCGCCAGGTCAATGATGAACGCCAGCACAATCATTATCGGCAGTTGAAGCCAGTTGGCGCGGTTCTTGTTCTTGCGCCTTCCCCATTCGCCCATTTTGCGGTAAAGCGGTATGGCGCAGGCGCGAAGCGTCCAGTAAAAAGCGAAGACCGAGACCGCCAGCATGGTGAAATGGGTGAGGGCGTTGAGAAAGGTCTTCTGGTTAAAAGTTTTGTGCGGCGCGCCGGTGATGTTGCGGTAGAGCTGGGCGAAGCGGCTGGAGAATTCGCCGCCGTAGTGACGGCTCACTTCCGTTACGTTCTCCAGCACCGTTTTCTCCTCTTCCTCCTCAACCGGCGGCGTGATGGCCGGCGTGGCTTCGTTTGCAGGCGTTGTCGAGGCCTGCCGGAGCTGGCTGATTAATTCGTTACGGGATTTTTCATTCTCCAGCACGTCCGCAAGCGCAGCGTAAGCGGCTTTCTTTTTCTCAGCGTCCGGCTCCGGCGGCGCGGCCTGGCTGTTGTGCGTAGAGGAGGCGGCAACGGCAGCAGCAGGCAGGCTAACCGCCTGAGCAGAAAAGCTAAACACGCTGACGAGCAGCAACACAATCCACGGCACGGCATCCTCCGGATGAGAAAGGTGGGAAGCAAAGAAGATAAGTATAGTGCGCAGGCAAGCGAGCCGAGGAAATGGGGAGTTTTCTGGCGGGAAAGGCGGCGTACCGGCGTCAGGATTTATGGACCCCGCCTGGCCCTGAGATTGTGCTTCTGTGGGCGGATAAGCGAAGCGAAACCGGGTAAACGCCTAAGGACAAGAACAGAAAGAAAAAACCCTCTCGGATGAGAGGGTTTGCCTTAGCAGAAAACCTTAAGAAACGTGCTGCAGGAACTCCTGCAAACGCGCGCTGGGCGGGTTCTCGATAAGCGCCTGCGGGTTGCCGTCTTCGGCAATGCGGCCTTTATCAATAAAGATGAGGCGCGAGGCCACCTTTTCGGCGAAGCCGATTTCGTGGGTCACGATAACCATTGTCATGCCTTCCTCCGCCAGATCCTGCATCACTTTCAGCACTTCATGGCGCAGTTCCGGGTCGAGCGCCGAGGTCGGCTCATCGAACAGCATCATCTTCGGCTTCACCGCCAGCGCACGGGCAATCGCCACGCGCTGCTGCTGGCCGCCGGAAAGTTCGGAAGGGTAGTGGTGCGCGCGCTCGGCTAACCCCACTTTCGCCAGCAGCTCTTTCGCCAGCTTTTCCGCCTCCGCTTTAGACGCGCCGCGCACGCGCACCGGGCCGAACATCACGTTCTCCAGCGCCGTCAGGTGCGGAAAGAGATAAAACTGCTGGAACACCATGCCCGCTTCCTGACGGATCAGGCGCTCGTCCACTTTCGGATCGTTCACTTTCAGGCCATCGACGATCAGGTCGCCGCTGGTTATCTCTTCCAGCTTATTAATGCAGCGCAGCAGTGTGGATTTACCGGAGCCGGACGGCCCGATAATGACCACCACTTCGCCCTGCTTAATGTTCAAATCGATATTGTGCAGCACCTGGGTTTGGCCAAAGTGCTTGGAGACATTCTTAAATTCAATCACAGGATTTTCATCCTTCTTTCCAGACGACGCAGAATAAAGCTCAGTACCAGGGTGATAATCAGGTAGATAACCGCAACGGCGCTCCAGATTTCCAGGGCGCGGAAGTTGCCGGCGATGATCTCCTGGCCCTGGCGGGTCAGTTCGGCGACGCCGATAACGATAAAGAGCGAGGTATCTTTAATGCTGATAATCCACTGGTTGCCGAGCGGCGGCAGCATACGGCGCAGCGCCAGAGGAAGGATAACGTGGCGAATCGTCTCCCGGCGGGAGAGACCCAGCGCCAGGCCCGCCTCGCGAAAGCCCTTATGGATAGAGAGCACCGCGCCGCGGGTGATTTCCGCAATATACGCCCCGGAGTTGATCATGATGGTCACTACCGCCGCCGTGAACGGATCGATGCGCAGATCGTTAAACGCCATCGGCAGGGCGAAGTAGATAAACATCACCTGCACGACAATCGGCGTGCCGCGGATCACTTCGATAAATACCAGGGCGATATGGTTGGCTATCCAGCCGCCAAAGCTGCGGGCGAAACCGGCCACCAGACCGATTATCAGACCGCCGACCAGACCGAGGACCGAAATCCACAAGGTCATTTTGGCGCCTTCAAGCAAGAGGGGAATGGCAGGCCAGATGGCGCTCCAGTCAAACTGCATGATGATTTCCTGTGTTACCGTGGTTCAAAAACAGCAGGGGCGAAAGCCGCCCCTGACTGAGTGCTTATAGCTTTAAGAATAATTATTTCGGTTCAGTGCCGAACCATTTTTTATAGATTTCGTTATAGGTGCCGTTCTCTTTCAGCGTTTTCAGCGCGCCGTTGACTTTGGTGCGCAGGTCATCGCTGCCTTTCGGGAAAGCGATGCCATACTGCTGGCCCGCCAGAGAGTCGCCTACCGCTTTAAACTGACCGTTGCCAGCCGTTTTGATGAAGTAAAGGATGTTCGGCGTATCGTGCAGCACGGCGTCAGCACGGTTGGTGCCAAGCTCCATATACGCGTTATCGATGTTCGGGAACTGACGCAGATCTTTGGTTTTAATATTCGCTTTCGCGTAATCAACGGAACCGGTGCCGCTCTTCACCGCCACCACTTTGCCGTCGAGATCTTTAACGCTTTTTACATCGTTATTGTTCGCTTTGACCATCACCAGCAGGCCGCTGTTGTAGTAGCCGTCGGAGAAGTCGATCGCTTTTTTGCGCTCTTCAGTGATGGTGATGCCCGCCAGCGCCAGGTCGACGTTTTTGGTTTGCAGCGCCGGGATAATGCCGCTGAAATCCATCGGCTTTAAGGTGTAGTCAAGCTTCAGTTCTTTCGCGATAGCGGCCCACAGGTCCACGTCGAAGCCGACATATTTGTCGCCCTGTTTGAATTCAAACGGAACGAATGCCGTATCGGTCGCCACGACCAGTTTATCCGCAGCCTGGGAAGAGACCGCGAAAGCCAGGGTAAGTGCAGCCAGTGAAACTTTAAAAACAGACTTCATAGCATTTCCTTTTTTAATCCACGGGGCGATCCCCTGCGAGACGGGTGCAGTATGAAAAAATCGTGCCAGTTTTACAACCCACTGTTTTTCCAGCCGTAAGAAAAACAAGCATTGCACCAGGAACAGCGCTGGACCGACTTTTTGCACCACAATGAGGCACCAAAATGGTGCGTGACGGTCAGGCCGCAAGGGTTGAGCATTATTAGCGCAGATTACGGTTTGAAAACAATCGTTACTTAACGATTGTGTGAGGGATTAGTTACAAAAAAATAACGGAAAGGGGGAATGTGAAACAAAAGCCTGCACTTAGTTAGTGCAAAGAGAAAAGAAAAAGCCCCTTCCCGAACGGGAAAGGGCATAAGCAAAGCGTCTGGCTTATTCGATGTTAGATTCGATAAACCACAGGAATTTATCCAGGTCGCGGGAAGCCGCGGTGAAAATATCTGCCGTATCTTCGTCTTTCGCTTCGCTGATCGCTTTACGAACATCGTTCGCCACAATAGCGTAGCGGTCGGCCAGGGCTTTCAGGTGCTCCTGCACGGTATGGATATCAAGCGGGTAGCTCTGCAGCGGGGTTTTGCTGTTCACGACCTGCGTGGTGCCCAGGGCAACGCCGCCCAGCTGTACGGCACGTTCAGCGATGGTATCCAGGTGTTCGGTAAGCGTGGTGCGGAAACCGTCCAGCATTTCATGAACGCCGATGAAGTTAGCACCGCGCATATTCCAGTGAGCCTGTTTGGTGATCAGCGACAGATCAATAAACTGAACAACCTGACGATTGAGCAGCTCGACGGTGGCTTTCTTGTCTTCATCTGCTACATCGTTACGGGTGTAGAGCAGATCAGAACCTTTAGATTTAACCAGTTTAGCGGTACTCATAATCATATCCTCTTGATGTTGGTGTCCCAATCAATTTACCGGAAATAAGTATAGCATCGGTTCCCCGACGTGCAGGTTTGAATATACCTATTGGTTAAATAGCGGAAGCAAACTTGCTTTTATTTTTCTTTATAATCAAATAGTTATCATGTTCGTTGCGGATGAATCTTAATTCCGCCAGCAACATGATTTCATATTCTTATTATTTATTGATCTACAACAAACCAGGCAGGAAATATAAGTTGCTTAAGCGGGGAAATTATTTCCGCCCGTCAGCGAGGCGGGCGAAAATAAATAAGAAAGGTTAATTGATATCAACCTCTTTGAGCTGCGTTTCGCGGCGAAGGGTAAGCGTCGAGCCAACAGAGGCGATGATAATCGACAACAGCGCCAGCCATTGCGTCAACGTCAGGCTTTCGCCCAGAAACACCATTCCGGAGAGCGCCGCAAGCCCTGGCTCCATACTCATTAGCGTACCGAAAGTACGGGTGGGCAAACGCGTTAGCGCAATCATTTCAAGAGAGTAGGGCAGCGCGGTGGAAAGCACCGCAACGGCAAGCCCTAAAGGCAGTAGCGACCAGTGCCACAGCGCCTCGCCCGCCTGTAAAGCGCCAACAGGCACGAAAATCACTGCGGCGATTAGCGAGCCTAACGCGACGGTCGCCGGGCCATGATCCGCGCCGGCGCGCTGGCCGGTAAGAATATAAAGCGCCCAGCAAGCGCCCGCGCCCAGGGCGCAAGCGGCGCCAAACAGGTCGACATGCGCGACATCTTTACCGAGCGGCAGCAGAAACCACAGCCCCAGCACCGCCAGAATGACCCAGACGAAATCGATGGGTCTGCGCGAGCCAAACAGCGCGACCGCCAGCGGCCCGGTAAACTCCAGCGCCACCGCAATGCCAAGCGGCACCGTATTAATCGCCAGGTAAAACAGATAGTTCATCGCGCCCAGCGACAGGCCGTAACAGAGCAAAGGCAAGCGCTGCGCTTTCGTAAAACGCAGGCGCCACGGTTTGAAGACAATAACCAGAATAAGAGTGCCCAGCGCGAGACGCAGGGCGGTAACACCGGGCGCGCCGACCAGCGGAAAAAGCGATTTAGCGAGTGAGGCGCCGCTCTGAATCGAAATCATAGCGACCAGTATTACCACTATGGGCATCCAGACGGGCATTTTGCGGGGCAACGTAGGCATCCTGTTCCTGTCAATTTTTGTCAGTGATAAGTAAAGGCCTGAGTTTAAGCGAAATAAAACGGTGCTGGTTGAACTTTTATTGAAAAATCACGCCGGGAAAATCGCTACCATGGCCGCCGCATCGCTCATTATTTCTCCATTCCATTTAGGAATAATCTGGATGATGGTTAACGCTACGGGCATCCATAATGAGGCCCACGTGTTAAAACGCTGGATATTGAACAAGATAGGAGCATATGGAAATGTTCTGTTACACCAAAAGACGCGTTAGACAACGCGAATCACAAAGAGTTTCTCACCCGTCTTTGGTATATTAAAAACTTAGGACTTACTTGAAGCACATTTGAGGTGGTTATGAAAAAAATTGCATGTCTTTCAGCACTGGCTTGTGTTCTGGCCGTTTCCGCGGGTTCCGCTGTTGCCGGTACCGCTACCGTTTCCGGTGGCTATGCTCAGAGCGACGCGCAGGGCGTAATGAACAAAATGAACGGTTTCAACCTGAAATACCGCTATGAGTTCGATGACAGCAACCCGCTGGGCGTAATCGGTTCCTTCACCTATACCGAAAAAGATCGTACCGATAACGGCCTGTACAACAAAGGCCAGTACTATGGTCTGACTGCGGGTCCGGCTTTCCGCATCAATGACTGGGCAAGCATCTACGGCGTAGTGGGTGTTGGCTATGGTAAATTCCAGAGCACCGACTACCCGACCAAAACCAGCGACACCAGCGACTACGGTTTCTCTTACGGCGCCGGTCTGCAGTTCAACCCGGTTGAAAACGTTGCTCTGGACTTCTCCTACGAGCAGAGCCGCATCCGCAACACCGATGTTGGCACCTGGATCGCAGGCGTGGGCTACCGCTTCTAATTCGCTTTGCGATGATAAAAAATCCGCCTCACCGGGCGGATTTTTTTTGCCTGCAACCTGTGCGTAAAACGCTAGCGTGTTTTCGTCTCAAAAATATCGCTGCCCAGGTGATCATAGCTTACCTTATGCAGTTTAAAGTTAGTCACCCAAACCGGCCCCGCTTTTTGCGACGAAATAAACTTATATTTCGACGTAATTTCTTTTGCCTTAATCCCCGTCCACTGGGCAAAAAAGCTCAGAAAATCATTGGCTGAGCGGCGCGCTTTAATAAGGCGATGCGCGGTGTCGTCGCTGGAAAGCACCATAAAGGGCACCTGGAAATTTTGCTGAAACTTATCGTCATGCGCCAGGTACTGCACCTCTTTACCCCGCTCTTTAAAGGCCAGACCGTGGTCGGAAAAATAGACCATGGAGAAACTTTGCCCGGTGTTCTGCAACTGCTGATAAAGCTGCTCCAGCAGATGATCGGTCTGCGTGATGCTGTAAAGGTAGCAAGAGGTCTCCTTCGACTGAACGAACACCTCATATTTGCCTTGCGTGCGGTCGCAGGCCTGAGGATGCGAGCCCATCAGATGCAGCACGATAAGCTGCGGCTGCGTACGCGGCGTGGCGAAAACCTGCGACGTCATCTTTAAAAGCGCATCGTCACGGGTATTTTTATCCGCTTCGAAATCGCCGCTTTTCAGAAATTGCACTTCATCGGCGCGCTTAGCGATACTGGCGATGGCGGTATCGTACTCGCCAATCTGACCCTGATTAGAGAACCACCAGGTCTGAAAACCGGCGCGATTGGCAAGCGTGACGAAGTTATCCTGGTACTGCGGCTTATTGTCGAGCACGCGATTGAGCGTCAGCCCCAGCGATTTTTGCGTGGAGCCGCTTGCGGCGACGTAATCCGTAAAAAAATAGCCATTGGCGTGGCTGGCGAAAGGGGTGTTATCCCAGTGGCCGCCAAACGCGCCGACCGCGTCGCGGCGCACGCTTTCGCCAATCACCACCACATAGGTATGGTACTTCGGCTTCACCGCCAGCACGTTCCAGGAATCCTTCACCTGCGACAGCGCAGCCATACGCTGCTGCTCGTCGATCACCTCAGCATTATTAACCACCACATCTTTAACAAAGCGAAACACCGGATAACCGGTGTCTTTGAGCTTAAAGACGCCGCCATAGGCAAGATTTTGCAGCGGCGCGACAAAAAAAGCCGCCACGCTTACGGCAAGACAAAGGTGGTCGGTAAAACGCCACGGCTGTTTTGCGGCAGGCTTGCGGCGAAAAGCGATAACGCCGAGCGCGAAGATAAACAGCGAAACCAGGTAGCTGTACCACGGGAAGATGGTCAGGAGCTCGGTGGACTCTTCCATATTGGTGGAATGCAGCGCCAGCAGCGTATTAAAGTTCGGCGCGCCATAAGCCTGACCAAAGGGAAAATAGAAAGCCGCCGTCAGCGAACAGAGCGCCAGCACATTTTTTTGCACGCGCGGCGCAATGCGCCAGAGCAGCAACAGCACGCAGCTGAAAGCCACGGCGTAAAGCAGGCTGAATTCATAACCCAGCGCAGTGTTGATAAGCAAGGATTGCAGAAAGTAGAACCCCACCCACGGATCGAGCGCGATGCCGCGCGCAGCCAGCGTATCTTTAACGGTTAAATTCATATTCAGGTTCAACGAGACGCCATGCGCTAACCCTGGCGTAGAGGGTCTGTCGTGCTTTGCGGTCGGAAAAGGGAAAGGAAGAAATTCACATCCGGGAGCCGCTGTGCTGACAAGGCTGCAAGAAGATAAAGCCGAAGAATAAGAAGATCAACTGGCGCTAACAAACTGTTTTGCGAGGGAGATTACAAAAACGGCGAAAAAGCGGGAAAAGGGCCAACGTGACGAGAAAAAACCAGAAAAAATAAGTCAGACAAATGACAAAACGATGACGGGGTCATCAGAAAACCTTCTTGCGAGCGCTTACTTCTGACGAGGCGGCGTTTGCTCCGGCTGCGGTTTTCCGCCCAGATAATCGCACAGTAAATTCAGCAGCAGCAGCCGCACCTGAAAAGGGGAGTGACTAAACACGCGCATACACCTCTTAAATTCGTTCATAACACGCCTCCTCGTGTAAACAGCCAGCCCAACGATCCCTGATCGGCTGTTTGCATTACATACAGATATAGCACAGGCTATATTCTATAGCTACGGCTAACTCGTTAATTTTTTGTGCTGGCGAAGGTGTGGTTTACAATGGGCGCACCGTAGAGCATCCCAACAATGCGCCACTGAAATGAGGAAGTAGAATGAGCCGTCGGGCAGGTAAGCACAGCAGCACAAAAGTGACGCAACTGGTTAACGTTGAAGAGCATGTTGAAGGTTTTCGCCAGGTGCGAGAAGCCCACCGGCGTGAGCTCATTGATGATTATGTCGAGCTGATTTCCGATCTTATCCGGGAAGTGGGCGAGGCCCGTCAGGTTGATATGGCGGCGCGGCTCGGCGTCTCGCAGCCTACCGTCGCGAAAATGCTTAAAAGGCTCGCCACCGTGGGGCTTATCGAGCAGATCCCGTGGCGGGGCGTTTTCTTAACGGCCGAGGGCGAAAAGCTGGCCCAGCAGAGCCGCGAGCGCCACCAGATAGTAGAAAACTTCTTGCTGGCGCTGGGCGTAAACCCTGACACGGCCCGCCGCGACGCGGAAGGGATGGAGCATCATGTCAGCGAAGAGACGCTTGAGATCTTTCGCCGCTTCAGCGAGCAACATGGGTTTGGCCACGAATGATTAAAACGCTGGCGCGTCCTTTCCTGCACGATCGTTTCTTACAACTGCTGCTTATCGTTGGCGCCGCGCTGCTTGTCGCCACGCCCTTCGCGCCGCGGCAGTGGGCCTCCGCTATCGACTGGCATACTATCCTGACGCTGGCGGGTTTGATGATGCTCACCAAAGGGGTGGAGCTGAGCGGCTATTTTGACGTGCTCGGCCGTCGCATGGTGCGCCGCTTCGCCAGTGAACGACAGCTCGCGCTGTTTCTGGTCTGCGCCGCCGCGCTGCTTTCTACCTTTTTAACTAATGACGTGGCGCTCTTCATCATTGTGCCGCTGACGCTCACCTTAAAGAAGCTGTGCAATATTCCGGTTAACCGGCTGATTATCTTTGAAGCGCTGGCGGTTAACGCCGGGTCGCTGCTGACGCCGATAGGCAATCCGCAAAACATATTACTCTGGGGGCGTTCGGGGCAATCGTTCGCCGCGTTTGTCTGGCAGATGGCGCCGCTGGCGCTGGCGCTCGTAACCAGCCTGTTGCTTCTTTGCTGGTTCTGTTTCCCGGCCAAAAAGCTCGACTATCAGGCGCGGGAGAAAAGCCCCGCCTGGCAGCCGCGTCTGGTCTGGGGCTGCCTGGCCTTTTATGTCGTTTTCCTCGTTGCGCTTGAGCTTAAACTCGAACTGTGGGGCGTTTTGCTGGTGGCCGCCGGTTTTGCATTGCTGGCGCGCCGGGTGCTGGTCAGCATCGACTGGAGCCTGCTGCTGGTTTTCATGGCGATGTTTATCGACGTGCACATGCTCACCCAGCTTCCTCTGCTACAGGGAATGCAGAATGTGTCGACGCTTTCCCACGGCGGGCTGTATCTGCTCGGCATTGGCCTGTCGCAGGTAATCAGCAATGTGCCGGGCACTATTTTGCTGCTCAACTATGTGCCGCCCTCCACGCTGCTCGCCTGGGCGGTTAACATCGGCGGGTTTGGCCTGCTGCCGGGGTCGCTCGCCAATATTATTGCGCTGCGCATGGCGAATAACCGTCGCATCTGGTGGCGCTTCCATCTCTTTTCTCTGCCGCTGCTCGTCTGGTCCGCGCTGGTGGGGTATGGCCTGCTGTCGCTGCTTTTTCTCAGATAGTGCTTATTTGTCAGTTTTTCCTGGAAAATGTATAGCTACGTCCTACGTTTAGTTAACGACGCTTTTGTGACGTAGTTAACTGACAGGACTGTTGCTGGCATATGGCTGAGAACAACAAGAAGCCTGACGACGCATCTCGTCAGGACGAAGAGAAAAAAGAGAACAAACAGGGCGAAGAGGGAAAAAACGGCGACAACGGGCGCAAACGGCCCGGTAAAAAGCCGTTAATCATTCTTGGCATCGTGGTTATCGTGATGGTTATCGTGGCGCTGGTCTGGTGGTTTATGACCCGCAACGAAGAGACCACCGACGACGCTTTCACGGAAGGCGACGCCGTGACCGTAGCGCCAAAAGTAGCGGGCTATGTGACGGACCTGCGTGTAAAAGACAACCAGCTGGTGAAGAAGGGCGATTTACTGGTGGTTATCGACCCGCGCGACGCGCTGGCCCAGCGCGATCAGGCCCGCGCGCAGGTTGGCCTTGCCGAATCCCAACTCCATCAGGCTCAAGCGCAGCTGGCGTTGGCTAAAGTGCAATATCCCGCCCAGCGGGATCAGGCGCAGGCGCAGGTACTGAAGGCCGAGGCCGATCTCGCTAACGCCCGCGCCGAATATAAACGCCAGCGCGGCGTCGACCCTCGCGCCACGTCGCAGCAAAATATCGATACCGCCAGCGCGCAATTGCGCAGCGCCGAAGCGGGCCTGGCCAATGCCAAAGCGCAGCTGGAGGTCGCCGAGCAGGTTAAACTGCAAATCCGTCAGCAGGAGACCAATGTCGAGGCTCGTCAGCGACAGGTCGAGCAGGCGCGCGCCCAGCTGCAGACGGCGGAGCTTAACCTCTCTTATACCGAAGTGCGCGCCCCGTTTGACGGCTACGTCACAAAGCGTAACGTGCAGCTCGGCACGCTGGTGCAGGCGGGCAGTGCGCTTTTCTCGGTGGTTTCCCCCCATATCTGGGTGGTGGCGAACTTTAAAGAGTCGCAGCTTGAACGCATGCGCCCTGGCAACAAAGTCGCGCTGTCGGTGGATGCCTTCCCGGATATGGAGCTGGAAGGGCATGTCGACAGTATCCAGCAGGGCAGCGGCTCGCGCTTCTCCGCGTTTCCGGCGGAAAACGCCACCGGCAACTTTGTCAAAATCGTCCAGCGCGTGCCGGTAAAAATCGTGATTGATAAAGGACTCAGCGCCGACAGGCCGCTGCCGCTCGGGCTTTCCGTGGAACCTAAGGTGACGGTGGAATGAGCGAGCACGGCCACGAGAACTGGAAACCCGCCAGCAACCCGTGGGCGGTGGCGATAGTCGTCACCCTCGCGGTGTTTATGGAGATTCTCGACACCACCATCGTGAACGTGGCGTTGCCGCACGTGGCGGGTTCGCTCTCTTCAAGCTACGACGAATCGACGTGGGTGCTCACCAGCTATCTGGTGGCGAACGGCATCGTGCTGCCGATTTCGGCGTTTTTAAGCCGCCTGTTTGGCCGCAAGCAGTTTTTCCTTATCTGCATTGTGATGTTCACCGTCTGTTCATTCCTCTGCGGTATCGCCACTGAGCTATGGGAAATTATCCTGTTTCGTATATTGCAGGGGTTTTTCGGCGGCGGGCTACAGCCTACCCAGCAGTCGGTGCTGCTCGACTACTTTAAGCCTGAAGATCGCGGCAAGGCGTTCGGCCTCTCCTCCATCGCCATTATCGTTGCCCCGGTGCTGGGGCCGACCCTTGGCGGCTGGATAACGGACAACTACTCCTGGCGCTGGGTCTTCTTTATTAATATCCCGGTCGGCATTATTACCGTGCTGGCTATCTATCAGCTGCTGGAAGATCCGCCCTGGGAGCGCAAATCCGAAGAGAAACTGACCGTTGACTGGACCGGGATCGGGTTGATAGCCCTGGGCCTCGGCTGCCTTCAGGTGATGCTTGACCGCGGCGAAGATGAAGACTGGTTTCTCTCGAACTTCATTCGCACTTTTGCGGTGCTGACGCTTATCGGCATCATCGGGGCGATTTTCTGGCTTATCTATGCCAAAAAGCCGGTGGTTGACCTGCACTGCATGAAGGATAAAAACTTTGCCGTCTCCAGTCTGCTGATGGCGGGCATGGCGATGATCCTCTACGGCAGCTCGGTCGTTATTCCGCAGCTGGCGCAGCAGGATCTGGGCTATACCGCTACCTGGTCCGGGATGGTGCTTTCGCCCGGGGCGGTGCTCATCGTGTTAACGATTCCCCTTGTGCTGAAGCTAATGCCGATAGTGCAGACGCGGTATATCATCGCCTTCGGTTTCGCCTGCCTTGCCGCATCGTTTTTCTGGTCGCGAACGCTCACGGCGGATATCGATTTTGAAACGCTGGTGCTTTTTCGCAGCGCCCAGTCAATCGGGCTTGGTTTTTTGTTCGTGCCGCTGACCACCATCGCGTTTATCACCATTCCCCGGCAGCTGAACGCCGATTCCGCCGCGCTGTTTACGATGTTTCGCAACGTGGCTGGCTCCGTCGGCATATCGCTTTCCACCGCGGCGATTACGGAGCGCTCGCAGGCGCACAGCGCCTATCTGAGCTACCACACGTCGTCGTTTAACGAGCAGTTTCAGCAGGCGATACGCCATTCGGCGGAGGCGATACGTAATTTTACCAGCCTGGCGGGCGATCCGGCGGGCATTGCCACCGGTCAGATGTATAAAACGATGATTGCCCAGTCGCGCATTCTCGCCTACATCGATGTCTTTACTATTTTGAGCGTCGTGGCGCTGTTGTTGATTCCTTTTTGTTTACTGCTTTCGCCCATCAAGAGCGAAGGCGCCGCAGGAGCACATTAACATGTCCAGGAGAGTGATTTTTCAACCCGCCATCGCCGCGCTTGCCTTGCTGGCGGCGGGTTGCGCCGTAGGGCCGGATTATCAGGGCGCAAAGCCCGTCACCCCCGGCGCGTTTGGCGAAACCACCCGACAGAATCAAGCGGGCGTCGCCTCCAGAGCGCGGTCGACTGCCCCCGATCCCCGCTGGTGGCGCGCGTTTAACTCGCCGCAGCTGGACAGCCTGATTGAGCGCGCGATTGCCGGCAACCTGTCGCTGCAGCAAACGGTGCTGCGCATCGCCGGCGCGCGTGAACAAATTACCCAGGCGGGCGGCGCATTTTACCCGGCGGTCAACGGCAACCTTCGCGCCACGCGCCAGCAGCTGGGGCTGAAGGGAGAGCTGAAATCGCATGATGTTTACGGCCAACTGGATGATGTCGACCCGCAAATCGCCGGCGCGCTGGGGCCGCTGACCCAGCCCATCAACCTTTATCAGGGCAGCTTCGACGCCCAGTGGGAGATTGACCTCTGGGGCCGGGTGCGGCGTCAGGTGGAAGCGGCGCAGGCGCAGCAGCAGGCGGCGATTGAACAGCGCAACGACGCGCTGGTCTCGCTTGAAGCGGAAGTGGCCCGCGCCTGGCTACAGCTGCGCGGCGCGCAGAGCATCATCAATACGCTGAATGCGCAGATAGCCTCGGCGCAGCAGACGCTGGAGCTGACCGAAAGCCGCCAGCGCGGCGGGCTTTCCCCGCAGCTGGACGTGGAGAACGCCCGCGCCCAGCTCGGCAATTTGCAGGCGCAACTGCCGCAGTATCAGGCGCAGGCGCGCCAGGCGATGAATGGCCTGGCGGTGCTGCTCGGCAAGCCGCCGGGCGCGCTCGACAGCGAGCTGCAAAACGTACAGCCGCTGCCGAAACTGCCGGAAATTGTGCCGGTCGGCGTGCCCTCCACGCTTGCGCGCCGTCGCCCTGACGTGCGTGAGGCGGAGGCGAACCTGCACGCCGCCACCGCGCAGATCGGCGTGTCGGTGGCGCAGCTTTTCCCGAGCCTTTCCCTTACCGGGCAGTTTGGCCTGCGCAACAGCGAAGCGGATTATCTGACCGACTGGAGCAGCCATTTCTACAGTTTCGGCCCGCAGCTTTCCATTCCCATTTTCCAGGGCGGACGGCTGGTTTCCAGCGTGAAGGTCGCCCGCGCCGAGCAGGGCGCCGCCGTGTTGCAATATCGCCAGACGGTGCTGACCGCGCTTTCCGATGTGGAAAACGCGCTGGTGAGTTATCGCACCGACCAGCAGCGCGAAGCGGGGCTGAATAACACCATCGAAGCGCTGCAAACCGCTTTTGATTTGGCCAACGACAGCTATCGCAAGGGCATTGCGACCTTCCTTGACGTGCTCGACGCCCAGCGCCAGCTGGCGCAGGCTGAAGAGCAGCGCGCCCAGGCGCGGGTGCAGAGCAGCCTTGATTTAGTGGCGCTCTACAAAGCGCTTGGCGGCGGCTGGGAGCCTTACCAGAATGTGCGGTTGCCGGACTACGCTGTCTTTGGCGAAGCGCCGCGCGGCTAAGTTCAGAGGATTAGGCAAGAGATGAGCAGAAATTCACCCTCTCTGTTTTTACCCGGACGTGTATAACGATAAGGGTTCCTGACATCGATTAACCGACGAGGGCTGTTCTATGCGTTATAACAAACTGGGCAATACCGGACTGTTTGTCTCCGAACTCTGTCTTGGCACCATGACGTTCGGCGGCGAAGGTGAAAGCATGTGGGCCAAAATCGGCCAACTGGGGCAGAGCGAAGCGGATAAGCTGGTCGGCAGCGCGCTGGATGCGGGTATTAACTTCATTGACACCGCGAATGTCTACTCGGAAGGACGCTCGGAAATCATTACTGGCCAGGCGCTGAAAAATCTTCAGGTGCCGCGGGAAAACGTGGTGGTTGCCACCAAAGTTTTTGGCGAAACCGGCACCGCAGGGGTCAATTCACGCGGTTCGTCGCGCTATCACATTATGAACAGCGTGAAGGAGAGCCTCCAGCGCCTGCAGCTTGATCATATCGATCTCTATCAACTGCACGGCTTCGACCCGGCCACGCCCGTCGAGGAGACGCTTTACGCGCTGGATAACCTGGTGCGGCACGGCCACGTTCGCTATATCGGCGTCTCCAACTGGGCAGCCTGGCAAATCATGAAGGCGCTGGGCATTTCGCAGCGTCTCGGGCTTGAGCGCTTCGCCTCGCTTCAGGCTTACTACACCATAGCCGGGCGCGATCTTGAGCGCGAACTGGCGCCGATGCTGCAAAGCGAAGGGCTGGGATTAATGGTCTGGAGCCCGCTGGCGGGCGGTTTGCTGAGCGGCAAATACAGCCGTGAAGGCGAGGGCGAAGCCGGGTCGCGCCGCCTGAATTTCGACTTCCCGCCGGTCAATAAAGACCGCGCTTTTGACTGCGTGGACGTGATGCGCGTTATCGCCGACGCGCGAGGCGTATCGGTAGCGCAAATCGCGCTGGCCTGGCTGCTGCACCAGCCGGTGGTCAGCAGCGTGATTATTGGCGCCAAACGGCCGGAACAGCTTAGCGACAATATCGCCGCCACGGAAATTCATCTGAACGAAGACGAACTTACGCAGCTCAACGCCGTCAGCGCCCTGCCGCCTGAATACCCCGGCTGGATGCTGGAGCGGCAGGGGGAATACCGCCGCAATCAGCTAACACCTTCCTGATTTTTCACCACACCCGCTCAGGCGGCGAGGGTAACCTCGCCGCCTTTTTTATGCTGCGCTTTTTCGACTCTGTTCACAAAATAGCCACGTGCTTTTTGTTTGAGTTATCGTCATCGTCTATATGACTAGTCATATACCGTTAATGACTTTACATGACTACGAGGAGAGCGAGCATGACGCAGAAACTGCCAGAAGGCTTTTTGTGGGGAAATTCCGTTTCCAGCATGCAGACGGAAGGCGCGTGGAATGAAGAAGGAAAGGGGATGTCGGTTTACGACATCCGTGAAGCCAGCGAATTCGCGTCTGACTGGAAAGTCGCCACCGATTCCTATCATCGCTACGAGGAGGACTTCGACCTGATGCAGGATCTGGGCATGAACTGCTACCGCTTTCAGATAGCCTGGAGCCGGGTCTGCCCGGAGGGCGACGGCGAGTTCAACCCGCAGGGCATCGCCTTTTATGAACGTTTTATCGACGGCTTGCTGGCGCGCGGCATCGAACCGATGATCTGCCTCTATCACTTTGATATGCCGCTGGCGCTGGCGCGCAAATACAACGGCTTTACCGACCGCAAGGTCATGGAGGCCTTTGTGCGCTACGGGCGCAAGATGATCGACTGCTTCGGCGACCGGGTGACCTACTGGCTTACCTTCAACGAACAGAATATCTACCACATGCCCGAGGCGTTTAAGGTGGCGGGCTATTTAAGCGGCGAAAAGACGCTGCGCGAGCTCTATCAAATTCAGCATCACGTGATGATGGCGCATTGCCATCTTACCCATTATCTGCACGAAAACTATCCAGGCAAGCTCATGGGCGGCATGCTGGCGCACCAGCTTGTCTACCCGGCGACCTGCAAACCGCGGGACGTTTTCTGCGCCCAGCAGTATGACGAATTTCTCAATCAGAATTTGCTGCGCGTTTTCGCAGGCCAGGGCTACAGCCCGGCGGTCATGGCGGTAGCGGCGCGGGAAGGGTTTCAGGATATCTTCCGCGAAGAGGATCTGGCGCGGCTGGAGCAGATGAAAAACGACTTTATGGCCTTCAGCTACTACGCCAGCAAAACCCTCGACAGCGACGCCATCCCGCACGACGCGCCGGTTAACGACTACCTGCTGTACGGCGATAAGCCGAACCCCTATCTGAAGGCGACGGAATGGAACTGGCAGATAGACCCGCTCGGCTTTCGCACCATCATCACCCGCTATTACAACGACTGGCGGCTGCCGGTCTTCCCTATCGAAAACGGCATCGGCGTCATTGAGTCTTGGGATGGCGTCAACCCTGTCGAAGACAGCTACCGCATCGCCTACCACCGCGACCATATTCAGGCGATGAAAGAGGCCATTTTCAGCGATGGCGCGCAGGTGCTGGGCTATCTCGGATGGGGGCTTATCGACATCCTCAGTTCGCAGGGCGATATGCGCAAGCGCTACGGCGTGGTCTATGTGAACCGGGAAAACCACGACCTCAAAGATCTTAAACGGGTGCCCAAAAAGAGCTACGCGTGGCTGAAACAGGCGATTCGCAGCAACGGCGAGGCGTTGTAACGGGCGAGCGGGCGGTGAGCGGCTGATTAACAGGGGGAGCTTGATAATGTCTGAAGCAAACATAACACCGAAGATGCAGTCCTTTGTCGACAGGTTCGTCGACTATTCCGCCCGCCTCGCCGGACAGGTGCACTTGCGTTCGCTGCGTGACGCCTTCGCCATGGTGATGCCGGTCTTTATCCTTGCCGGCCTGGCGGTGCTTATCAATAACGTGGTCTTTCCCTGGGTGCTGGAGGGCGAAACGCTGGCGCGCTTTAAAATCTGGGGCGAAGCGATTATCAACGGCACGTTGAACATCGCCGCGCTGCTGATAGCACCGATGGTAGCCTGGGCGCTGGCGCGCAACCGCAATTTCGATAACCCGGTTTCGGCGGTGGTGATTGCGCTGTGCAGTTTTATCATCATGATGCCCCTGCGGCTGGAGCTGGTGCCGGAGGGCGGCGAGCGCGCGGTGCGCGTGACTCAGGCGCTCTCCTACGCCAACATCGGCTCGACCGGTATTTTCGCCGGCGTGCTGATTGGCCTGGTGGCTACCGAGCTGTTTATCCGCATCTCAGGCATCAACGCGCTGAATATTTCGCTGGGAGAGAACGTGCCGCCCGCGGTGAGCAAATCATTTTCGGCGCTGCTGCCGACTATCCTCACGCTGTCGAGCTTCGCCATTATCGCAGCGCTGCTGGCCGCCGTGCTGCACACCGATCTCATTCATCTCATCACCACGCTTATTCAGCAGCCGCTGCGGCTGGTGAACACCAGCCTGCCCGGCACGCTCTTTATTTACAGCTTCGGCAATTTCCTGTTTACGCTGGGCATTCACCAGTCGGTGGTCAACAGCGTGGTGCTGGAGCCGTTTCTGCTGATCAACACCAACGAGAATATGCTGGCCTTCGCCAACGGGCAGCCCATTCCGCATATCATCAACAACATCTTTGTGCCGACGTTCGGCATGATTGGCGGCACCGGCAGCACGCTGTCGCTGCTTATCGCCATCTTTATCTTCGCCCGACAGAAATCGTCGAAGCAGGTGGCGCGGCTCGCCATTTCGCCCGGACTATTCAATATCAACGAACCGGTCATTTTCGGCCTGCCGATTGTCTTCAACCTGCCGCTGATGATCCCGTTCGTGCTGCTGCCCGCCATCGGTATTCTCTTCGCCTGGGTCTGCACCAGCCTCGGTCTGATGTCGCGCTGCGTGGTGATGATCCCCTGGACCACGCCGCCGGTGCTCAGCGCCTGGCTCGCGACCGCCGGGGACTGGCGGGCGGTGGTGGTTCAGTTGATCATCATCGTCTTTGGTGTATTCTTCTACCTGCCTTTCCTCAAAGTTGCCGAGCGAGTGGCTTTAAAAAACAGTGGGATAGCGGAATAATCAGCACAACAGAGGGAACGGCGGATGGCGGCGAAATACATCACTATCGCGCGGGAAATCAAAAAGCGCATCATGAGCCGGCAGTACCCTGCCCACCTGCCGCTGCCTGACCAGTTCGCGCTGGCGCAGGAGTTCAACACCAGCCGGATGACTATTCAACAGGCGATGCGCCAGTTAATCGTTGAAGGTCTGGTTTATACGCGCCAGGGGCTCGGCACCTTTATCCGCAAGAATTTTCTGCAACTCTCGCAATGGGATCTGCCGGGCAGCGACTATTTCGGCGCCACCAAAACCTGGGAGAATGTCGGCACCGTCACAAGCCAGGTGATTAAGTTCGAGCTGCGCTTTCCGGACGAAAAAGAACAGGCGTCGCTGCTGATTGACGCCGACGCGCCGGTCTATGACTTTATCCGCCTGCGCCTGCTGGATGGCGAGCCGGTGTCGCTGGAGTTCACGCTGATGCCGGTGCAGCTGGTGCCGGGGCTTAACAAAAGCCATCTCGAAAGCTCGGTGTTCCGCTACGTACAGGAGACGCTGGCTCTGAAGCTGATGGGCTCCTGGCGCGTGGTGCGGGCGTTAAAACCCAATGAACAGGATCAGCGCTACCTCAATTGCGAACCCGGCGACCCGGTGCTTGAGGTTGAGCAGGTGGTCTATCTGGATGACGGCACGCCGCTGGAATATGCGCACTGCCATTACCGCTACGACCACGGCGGCATTATTGTGGTGAACCACGGATAAAAAAACGGCGGGTTATGCACCCGCCGTTTTCATTAATGCGTATCGGTAAGCTTAGTTCAAACGCACCGGCATACCGGAGCGGTTCTGGATAGCCTGCTCTACGACGTTCTGATCGACGTCGGACTGGCTGGCGACATTTTGCACCGCGCTGGTCAGCGTGACAGGCACAACTTCGTTGTTGTTTATCTGATCTTCGCTGGTGGAGAGCGGGTTGTGCACCTCAATGTAACGGCTGCCGTCCGGTTCGGTGGTTGCTTTTACCGGCTCGTTGATAAACTGCACGCGGGTGCCGACCGGCACGTTTTCAAACAAGAACTTGATGTCGTCGTTACGCAGACGCACGCAGCCGTGGCTCACGCGCAGGCCGATACCGAAGTTGGCGTTAGTGCCGTGAATCGCGTACAGGCGGCCGATGTAAAGCGCGTACAGGCCCATCGGGTTATCCGGACCCGCCGGTACAACGGCTGGCAGCGGTTCGCCCGCGGCGGCGTATTCCGCATGCATTTTGGCCGTCGGCGTCCAGGTCGGGCCCGCTTTCTTACGCTCCACCTTGGTGACCCAGTTCATCGGGGTATCTTTACCCAACTGGCCGATACCGATAGGCAGGACGATGACCGTATTCGTGCCTTTCGGATAGTAGTACAGACGCATCTCGGCGCTGTTAATCACAATGCCTTCGTGCGGGGTATCCGGCAGGATCAGCTGCTGCGGAATATTCAGGATAGTACCGGCTTTCGGCAGGTACGGGTCCACGCCCGGGTTGGCTTCCAGCATGTTGGAAAGGCCCAACTGATACTGCGCGGCGAAATCTTCGAGCGGCAGGTTGTTGCCTTCAGGAATGGTAATAATCTGGTTTTGACCAACCAGGCGGCTGCCATCCGTTGGTAAAGGATAAGTCACGGCAGCGGCGGTTTTGCAAAAACCGACAACAGCAAAAGCTGCCACTAAAAGCGTACGTAATTTCATATTCATCTTATGCGAAGTTGTGTGCCAGACTGGCCGTGTATTAAAGGGACAAACCGATACGGGAGCGCATTATATGTGCATTCTCCCCCCCTGGGAATTCAGATGTGTATGAAATCACATTTTTTTCCCTCGTTTACATTTTAGCCGCCTCATTCACCGGGCGAATTAAATTAGGAGTTGTGGCATACTGCGGGGTTTATCACACTTTTTCGCAGGACAATCCCGTGTTAGTTACCAGCAACGTCACCATGCAGTTCGGCAGTAAGCCGCTATTTGAAAACATTTCCGTCAAATTTGGCGGCGGCAACCGTTACGGCCTGATTGGCGCTAACGGGAGCGGCAAGTCCACCTTTATGAAAATTCTCGGCGGCGATCTCCAGCCCTCCGCCGGTAATGTTTCCCTCGATCCTAACGAGCGCATCGGTAAGCTGCGCCAGGATCAGTTCGCCTTTGAGCAGTACACCGTGCTGGATACCGTGATCATGGGCCACGCCGAGCTGTGGGAAGTGAAGCAGGAGCGCGACCGCATTTACGGCCTTGCGGAGATGAGCGAGGAAGATGGCTACAAAGTGGCCGACCTTGAAGTGCAGTATGGCGAGATGGACGGTTACTCCGCGGAAGCCCGCGCGGGCGAACTGCTGCTCGGCGTGGGCATTCCGCTGGAGCAGCATTACGGGCCGATGAGTGAAGTGGCGCCAGGCTGGAAGCTGCGTGTGCTGCTGGCGCAGGCGCTCTTCTCCAACCCCGATATCCTGCTGCTTGACGAACCGACCAACAACCTGGACATCGACACCATCCGTTGGCTGGAGCAGACGCTGAACGAGCGTGAAAGCACCATGATAATCATTTCGCACGACCGTCACTTCCTGAACATGGTCTGCACCCATATGGCGGATCTCGATTACGGCGAGCTGCGCGTGTACCCGGGCAACTATGACGAATACATGACGGCGGCGACCCAGGCGCGCGAACGCCTGCTGGCGGACAACGCCAAGAAGAAAGCGCAGATTGCCGACCTGCAATCCTTCGTTAGCCGCTTTAGCGCCAACGCCTCTAAGTCCCGTCAGGCGACCTCCCGCGCCCGTCAGATTGATAAAATCAAGCTGGAAGAGGTGAAAGCCTCGAGCCGTCAGAACCCGTTTATCCGCTTCGAGCAGGACAAGAAGCTGTTCCGTAATGCGCTGGAAGTGGAAGCGCTGACCAAAGGCTTCGACAACGGCCCGCTGTTTAAACATGTCGGCCTGTTGCTGGAAGTGGGCGAGAAAATGGCCATTCTGGGCGCTAACGGCGTGGGTAAATCAACCCTGTTAAAAACGCTGGTAGGCGAACTGCAGCCGGATAACGGCACCGTTAAATGGTCTGAAAACGCGCAGATTGGCTACTACGCCCAGGATCATGAATATGAGTTCGAAAACGACCTGACCGTATTCGACTGGATGAGCCAGTGGAAGCAGGAAGGGGACGACGAGCAAGCGGTGCGCAGCATTCTGGGCCGTTTGCTCTTCAGCCAGGACGACATTAAAAAACCAGCGAAAGTGCTCTCCGGCGGCGAGAAGGGCCGTATGCTGTTCGGCAAGCTGATGATGGAAAAACCGAACATCCTGATCATGGATGAACCGACCAACCACCTCGATATGGAATCCATCGAGTCGCTGAACGCCGCGCTGGAAATGTATCAGGGCACGCTGATCTTCGTCTCTCACGACCGCGAGTTTGTCAGCTCGCTGGCGACCCGCGTACTGGAAATTACGCCAGAGCGCGTGGTGGACTTCTCCGGTGGGTATGAAGATTATCTGCGCAGCAAAGGCATCGAATAACTTTCCCGTCGTCTTTCGCGCCGCAGCGGCGTTGGCAGCGCCTGCGCACCCCGGTCACTTACCAGAGTAAGCTCCCGGGGATTTGCAGGCTTGCCGCCTTGCCGCAACACGAAATCCACAGGGAAAGCGGTGGAGCGCGGCATCGAATAACGTTCCCGTCGTCTTTCGCGCCGCAGCGGCGTTGGCAGCGCCTGCGCACCCCGGTCACTTACTGATGTAAGCTTCCGGGGATTTGCAGGCTTGCCGCCTTGCCGCGATACGAAATCCACAGGGAAAGCGGTGGAGCGCGGCATCGAATAACGTTCCCGTCCTCTTTCGCGCCGCAGCGGCGTTGGCAGCGCCTGCGCACCCCGGTCACTTACTGATGTAAGCTCCCGGGGATTTGCAGGCTTGCCGCCTTGCCGCAACACGAAATCCACAGGGAAAGCGGTGGAGCGCGGCATCGAATAACTTTCCCGTCGTCTTTCGCGCCGCAGCGGCGTTGGCAGCGCCTGCGCACCCCGGTCACTTACCTGAGTAAGCTCCCGGGGATTTGCAGGCTTGCCGCCTTGCCGCGATACGCTCCACGCCATAAAAAAGGCGGGCCATTGGCCCGCCTTTTCTCGTTGCGCCCCGTCAGAGCGCCCAGGCATCCGTCTCTTCGCCGTTAATCACCAGGCGGCGAGTTTCGCCGGGCGGCAGCGTGACGTGAAGTTCGCGCCACGCCGGGCGGTAGTCGCCGGTGGCGGAGAACGTCAGATGAATTTCATCGGCGCTGCATTTCATCTGCCAGTTCACCCACAGCGCATTGCCTTCTTTATATCCCCAGGATTCGCCGTCGTCTTCAAACAGCTGGCCGCTTGTTTCGCCTGCGCCTTTCAGCGGAAAAAGTGCTAACTCACGCTTGTCGTCGCGTTGCGCATCGACATGATGCAGGCGGGAAGAGAGCGGCAGGCCCGCGCCCGCACGCGCCAGCAGCGGCAGGGTTTCCAGCGGCGCGTTAAGCGTCACCCACTGACCGCCGGAATACCAGGCGCCGGTGTTAAAGTCATACCAGCCCGTGGCGTTATCCGGCAGCCACAGCTTACGCTCCCGCTGACCGGGTTCCACCACGCTTGCCACCAGCAGATCGCGCCCCAGCATAAACTCGTCGCATTCAGCGAAGGTTTGCGGGTCATGCTCGTGGTCGAGAAACGTCGGGCGCAGCATCGGCTCGTCGTCGGCGTGCGCCTGCCACAGCAGCGTATAAAGATAAGGCAGCAGCCGATAGCGCAGCGCAATCGCCGCGCGGATGGCAGGCGTCGCCGCCGGGTACATCCACGGCTCGTTAACCGTCTGGTCGTCGTTCCAGGAGTGAATGGTGAAACGCGGGTGCATAACGCCGTTTTGCACCCAGCGCACGAACAGCTCCGCGTCCGGCTTATCGCCTGAAAAACCGCCCACATCGTGACCTACGTTGTAAAGCCCTGAAAGGCTCATCCCTACGCCCATGCGGATGTTATAGCGCAGCGTGTCCCAGTTGGTGCGGTTGTCGCCGCTCCAGGTCTGCACATAGCGCTGCATGCCCGCACAGCCGGAGCGGGAAATCAGATAGGGGCGTTTTTCCGGCGCGAAGCGCTGCTGCGCCTCCATCGAGGCGCGCATCATTAACAGCGGCATTACCGGACGAATATGCTTAATGGCGATGGGGGCGCCGAAGCCATGGCAGCGCGCTTCGCCGTCCCACACTTCATATTCGTTGTTATCGTTCCAGGTCGAATCGATGCCCATCTCAAGCAGTTGGCTCGTTACGCCTTCCTGCCACCAGGCGATCGCCGCCGGGTTGGTGAAGTCGAGGTGCGAACCTTCATCGTCCCAGAAGCTTGAGCGCTCCGGCGCGTCGCTTTCGGAATCGCGAATAAACAGCCCCTTGTTCGCCACCTCGTTATAGCGCGGATGGTCCTGCAACAGGCACGGCTTGATATTGGCGGCAAGCTTCAGCCCCGCCTCGTGAAACGCGCCGCTCATCGCTTTCGGCTGCGGCACTTTGTCATAGTTCCAGTTAAAGACGTAACGCTTGTTATTGATGGAGGTATAGCCCGAGGAGAGCTGGAATGAATCGCACGGAATCGCATGCTCTTCGCACAGGCGAATAAAGTTCATCAGTTGGTTCTGCGCGTCCGGCGCGTCGGTGTAGTGCATCGTTGAGCCGCTGTAGCCAAGGCTCCATTTCGGCCCGAAGAAGGTTTTGCCGGTGAGGCGGACAAACGCTTTCGTCACATCCAGCACGCGTGGGCCGACGAACAGGTAATAGTCGATATCGCCCGCTTCCGCCTGCCAGCGGCGATAGGGCTGGTGGTAGTTATCAATTTCATTGCCGAGGTCAAGCCAGCAACTGCTCAGGTTGTCATAAAAGAGGCCGAAGCTGACGTCATCACGGCACGTAATGGTGAACGGAATGTGTTTATAGAGCGGGTCGGTGCTCGCTGCGTTGTAGCCCATCGCATCCAGGTTGCGCATTTCGTAGCGCTTGCCGGTGCGCTCAAGCGGCCCGGCTTTTTCGCCAAGCCCGTAAAAGCGGTCCGTTTTTTGACGATGCTGGTAGTGCGCCACACCGTCGCCATGCGCGTTCAGCAGGTAGGCGCTGGTGCGCCGGTCGGCGGTCAGGAATTGCCAGTCGCCCGCCTCGTCGCGGTAGTGCCACTCAAGCCACAGCGGCTGATGCACCGTCACGCGAAGCTTATCGGTAGCGATAACCAGCCGCTCCGGCGTCTCTTCCAGCGTAAAGCCAGGCAGGCTGAAGCCCGCAACGCTTTCCCGTTCGCGTCCTTCCCAGGGCACATCTTTTTGCGGGGCGATGCTCCAGGTGCGGTTAAGGGCGAGTTCGCCGCGGCGTTTGACCAGCACGCGGAACATCCCGTGCTCCAGCACATAGAGGCAGAGCCGATGTTCTCCATCCACCGTTAACTCGACGTGGTGCTTGTCTGACTGCGTTAATGTCCAGTGTTTGAGCGTTTTCATCTTAACTATCCATTTCAGGCGCGTTTTGCGCGGCGTTCAGCAATAAAAGCGATAAGGAAGAAGGCGCCAATCAGGTCGAAGAAGCCCATGGCGATAAAGAGCGGGTTAAAGCCGATTTTGTCGGCGGTAACGCCGATAATCAGCGAGAAAATAAAGCTGGCTATCCACGCGCAGGAGCCGCGCATGCCGTTCACCGTCGCCATCTGGCCCTTATCGAACGACTCCACCACCAGCGCGCTCAGCATGCAGGAGATAATCTGGTGGCCGAAACCGCCGATGGAGATAAGCACAATGGTGATGTACGGGTCGCGGGTGAGGGTGACAATCGCCAGCGAGACCATCAGGAACGCGCCCGTCACGGAGCTTGCCACCACCGAGTTAACCCGGGTGCAGCCAAACCAGCGCACATAAAGCTTCGTCAGATAGCCGCTGGCGACAGAGCCCAGGTCGGCGGCGAGGAAGGGCAGCCAGGCGAACATAGCGATTTGCTTGAGATCCATGCCGTGCTCTTTGGCAAGATAAAGCGGCACCCAGAAGCTCATTACCGCCCAGGCGGGCTCCGCCATAAACGCCGGGATAGCGATGCCGTAGAAGCGCTTGTTTTTCGACACGGTCTTCAGCGCGGTGAAGAACGGCAGCTTCACCGCCGGCGGCTCGTTGTCCTGCTTAATAAAGGCCAGTTCTTCTTTGCCAAGACGAGGGTGCTGCTCCGGGTTGTGATAAAAGAGCCACCACAAAATTACCCAGCCCAGCGCCAGAATACCGGTGAAAAGAAACGCGCCCTGCCAGCCGAAGGTGGCGTGCGCGAAGTAGATAATCGGCGGCGCGAGCATCGCGCCGATGGAAAAACCGACGCCAGCCCAGCCGGCCGCCACCGGACGCTCTTTTTTCGGGAACCATTCGCCCAGCGTTTTGGCGTTAGCCGGGGTGGCTGCGGCTTCCGCGCCGCCCATCAAAAAGCGCAGAATGGCCAAATGCAGCCAGCTTCCCGCGCCAGCGTGAAGAATGCACATCAGCGCCCAGAGCGAGGCGCAAATCAGAAAGCCGAGCTTGAGGCCAATAACGTCGATAAGCCAGCCGCACAGCGGTTGAAAAAGGGTATAGGCGAGCTGGAACGCGCCGACTATCCAGGAATATTGTTCGGTAGTAATGCCGAGGCTGGTTTTCAGCTCCGGCGCCAGAATGCCCAGCGAGTTGCGGGTAATGTAGTTAACGGTAACGCCCATTAAAAACAGCACCAACACCCACCAGCGCAGGTTGCGGATGACGCGTTTGCTTTTCACCGCCGTCATCTCCTGATTGATACCTTGACTCATCTCTCTCTCCACGTTCGGTTGGCGTTGGCGTACCTGTTCGGACTGTGCGCCTTCGTCCTTGCGGCAAAGGCGGCAGAGATTTAGTTATCTCTTTGAATCAACGCGATTTATGTAGGGTTAAACGAAAAGTGGCGCGACAAAAAGCGGGTCACGATTTGAGAGTAGGGGAAGGACTGGAATGGTAGTAGTGTAATTTATGCAAAAATTCTCATAAACTCTTTCTGTCGCTGAAATGAGTGACTTCATGGCCCACTATCACAGGCTTTTTCGCTCATGAAAATTTATTCATTTCACAACTGGAGATGGATCACAAAATGAGTAAAAAGTTAAAAATCGCCGAAATCGCGGCGCAAACCGGGCTTTCTGTCAGCACCGTTTCGCGCGTGCTGGCAGGCAAAGCCAATACCAGCGAAAAAGCGCGGCTGAAGGTGCGCGCCTGCGCCGCGCAGCTTGGGGTGATGGACGACATGGCCGCAGGCAGAATGTTGCTCAACAGCCTGGTGGTGTTCGCGCCGCAGCGCGCTTTTGATGAACGCTCCGACATCTTTTACCACCGCGTTATCCAGCGCATCAGCAGCGCGCTGGACGCGTATGAAGTCCGGCTGCGCTACTGCGCCCTGGAGGAGAATGACAGCGACGCCAACCTGTTTCTGGCCCGCATGAACGAAGCGGAAACCGAGGCGGCTATTCTGCTGGGCATTGACGATCCGCATATCCACGATCTGGCCGCCGACCTGGGGAAGCCCTGCGTGTTAATTAACAGCCGCGACAGCCGGATGCGCCTGCCCGCAGTGGCGCCGGATCACCGCCTGATTGGCGAATTCGCCGCGCGTTATCTGTTTGAAATGGGCCACCGGGAGGTGGTGAATCTGCTTTGCCTGCGCCGTTACACCATGGAGCTTCGCCTGGCGGGCATCCGGGATGCCTGGGAGGCGCACAATCTGCGCTTCGATGAAGAGCGGAACCTCATTGCCGCGCAAAGCTTCAGCGCCAAAGAGAGCGAAGCGCTGGTGGCGGAGTATTTCTCGACCCTTGCCGGGCCGTTGCCCAGCGCGCTGCTGGTGGGGGGCGATTTTATGGCGCAGGGGGCGGTGAACGCCCTGCAAAAAGCGGGGCTGCGGGTGCCGCAGGACATCTCGGTGATGAGCATTGACGGTTTTAACCTGGCGGCGATTCAGGATGTGCCGCTGACGGCGGTGCATGTGCCGCGCGACGAACTGGGAGAAGAAGCGGTGCGGATGTTGCAGCATCGGCTGGTTCGCCCGCAGGCGGCCTGCGGCACGCTGTTGCTGAACGGCACGCTGGTGGTGCGCGACTCGGTTCGCCGCATCCGCCCCGGCAAGGGCCACACCGCGGTGCAACGTGACGGCCTCTATGACTAAGCCCACAAAAAAACCGCCACGGGGGCGGTTTTCGCGCCTGGCCGGATAAGCGCTTCGGCCAGGCGCGCAATAAGCATGCCTGATACTCTCTTACTGCCCGCCGCACACCTCGCAGGCGGGGTTGCGGGGCAGCTTCATCTCCCGGAACTGGCAGCGCAGGGCATCGTACATGACGATTTTTCCCCGGCACGGCTCGCCGTACTGCGCCAGCACTTTAATGGCTTCCATCGCCTGCAACGAGCCGATAATCCCCACCAGCGGCGCCATGACGCCCGCTTCCACGCAGGTCAGGGCGTTTTCGCCAAACAGGCGGCTCAGGCAGCGGTAGCAGGGCTCATCAGGCTGATAAGTGAAAACGCTTATCTGCCCCTCCATGCGGATAGCTGCGCCTGAAACCAGCGGCACCTTATGGGTAAAACAACCCTGGTTAAGCTGATTGCGCACCGCCACGTTGTCAGTGCAGTCGAGCACTAAATCGTGGCGGGCGATAAGCTCGCCGAACGCCGCGTCGTCCAGTATGGCGTTAACCGTTTCAATGGCGACGTGCGGATTGATAGCTTCCAGCATGGCGCGAGCAGAATCCACTTTCGGCGTACCGACAGCGGCGTCGCGGTGCAAAATCTGGCGCTGCAAATTAGAGAGCGCCACGGTGTCGAAATCCAGCAGCGTGAGACGGCCCACGCCCGCCGCGGCAAGATAAGGCGCGGCGGCGCAGCCGAGCCCGCCCAGCCCCACCACCAGCACCCGCGCCGCCTTCAGCCGCTCCTGGCCGTCAAAGTCGAAGCCGCGCAGGATAATCTGCCGGTTATAGCGCAGCATTTCAGCGTCGGTCAGCGCTTCCACGGTTAGCCTCCGAACAGATGATTGAAGAGCTCGACATCCACCCACTCGCCGGGCTCGACGTTGCCGCGCTCGCGCTCCAGCACCACAAAACAGTTGCCCTGGCTGAAAGAGCTAAAAATGTGCGAGCCTTGATGGCCGGTGGTTACCACTTCCGGCTGGCCGTCCTCGCCGGTGCGCAGCACGCCGCGCTGAAAGTCGAGGCGGCCTGGTGATTTTTTAAAGCGACCGCCCGCGCGCACCTTCAGACGACGCGGCGCAACCGGCTCAGCGCCGGACAGCGTCAGCAGCAGCGGCTGCACCAGCTGATAAAAGGTGAGGGCGGCGGAAACCGGGTTGCCCGGCAGGCCGCAGAACCAGCTGTGCGGCAGGCGGCCAAAGGCGAAGGGCTTGCCCGGCTTGATGGCGAGCTTCCAGAAGCCGATTTCGCCCAGTTCCTCCAGCAGGGTTTTGGTGTAATCCGCTTCGCCCACCGAGACGCCGCCGGAACTTATCACCACATCCGCCTGACGGTCCGCCTCGATAAACGCTTCGCGAAGCGCCGCCGGGTCGTCGCGGATAATGCCGAGGTTAATCACCTCGCAGCCGAGCTGTTCGAGCATCAGATGCACCGCCAGGCGATTGGTGTCGTAAATTTCGCCTTCGCCCAGCGGTTCGCCCGGCAGGCGCAGCTCGTCGCCGGTAGAGAAGACCGCCACGCGAATTTTTCGCACTACCTCTACGGCGGCGATACCCAGCGAGGCGAGAATGGGCACCTGCGCCACGCTCATTTTCTGGCCCGCTTTTAACACCACCGCATTTTTCGCGATGTCTTCCCCGCGCAGACGGATATTCTGTCCGACGCGAACCGCTGCGCTGAAGCGCACGCCCGCCTCCGTAACCTCGGCTTCTTCCTGCATCACTACCGCCTCGCAGCCCGCAGGCACAGGCGCGCCGGTCATGATGCGGATAACGCTGCCCGCAGGCCATTCGCCGCGAAACGGCTGGCCGGCGAACGCCTTGCCCGCCACGGGCAGCGGTTTTTCCAGCGCGAGGTCGGCTAAGCGCACGGCGTAGCCGTCCATGGCGGAGTTATCAAACCCCGGCACGTCGAGGGGCGAAGCAATATCGCGCGCCAGCACGCGGCCGAAGCAGCGCAGCAGCGGCAAGGTTTCGGATTCGGTAAGAGGGGAAAGACGCGACAGCATCTTTTCAAGGGCGACGTCGAGCGCCATCAGTCCGGCGGTAGGTTCCATCTTATTACTCCTGCGCGGGAAAAAGGAAAGCGCCCATTATGGCAGAAAGGGTAAGAGATAGGCAGGTATCGCGTCGTGAGCCGCGCGCGGGCTTTACATCACATTGGGCTCTTTCTATATTCAAATTTCATATTAAGTCGCGGCAACGATAATGATATTTATAAAAAAAGTACGGCCGTGTCACAAAATCAGAGCGTGGATCAATGGCTAAAGCGGTAATCGCCATACATGGCGGGGCAGGGGCCCTTGCCCGGGCGCAAATGAGCCCCGGGCAAGAGCAACGGTATATTGAGGCGCTCTCAGGCGTCATCGAGGCGGGGCAGGCGATACTGGCGCAAGGCGGCAGCGCGCTGGATGCGGTGACCGAAGCGGTGCGTCTGCTCGAAGAGTGCCCGCTGTTTAACGCTGGCATCGGCGCGGTTTTTACCCGCGCGGGCACGCATGAGCTGGACGCCTGCGTCATGGACGGTCATACCCTGAAAGCGGGCGCGGTGGCGGGCGTAAGCCGCCTGCGCAATCCGGTGCTGGCCGCTCGCCTGGTGATGGAGCAAAGCCCTCACGTTTTGCTGATTGGCGAGGGCGCGGAGCAGTTTGCTTTTGACCATGGCGTTGCGCCCGTCTCGCCTTCGCTTTTCTCTACCCCTGAACGCCGGGAACAGCTTGAGCGCGCTAAAGCGCAGGACCAGACGCTGCTCGATCACGATGGCGGTCCGCTGGATGAAGAGCAGAAGTTCGGCACCGTCGGCGCCGTGGCGCTCGATGAGCACGGCAATCTGGCGGCGGCCACCTCCACTGGCGGCATGACGAATAAACTGCCAGGCCGGGTAGGCGACTCTCCGCTGCCTGGCGCGGGCTGTTACGCCAATAACGCCAGCGTCGCGGTTTCCGCCACCGGTACGGGCGAAACCTTCATCCGAACGCTTGCGGCTTACGACATTGCCGCGCTGATGGAGTACGCCGGGCTGAGCCTGCAGCAGGCGAGCGAGCGGGTGGTGATGGAGAAGCTGCCGGCCCTTGGCGGCAGCGGCGGCGTTATTGCTATCGACCGTGAAGGCAACGTGGCGATGCCCTTCAACAGCGAGGGAATGTATCGCGGTTTTGGTTACGTGGGCGATGCGCCCTGCGTTGGGATCTATCGCGAATGAGGAGTTCCGGTGCCATACAGTCACGCATTGCCTGAAGATCAGGTGCTTTCGGTTACCGGTTTAACGGTACGTTTTCGCCAGCAGGAGCAGGTTACCGACGCGGTGCGCCAGCTCTCTTTCGACCTGCGGCGCGGCGAAACGCTCGCCATCGTCGGCGAATCCGGCTCCGGCAAATCGGTTACCGCGCTTTCGCTGATGCGCCTTATCGAACAGGCAGGCGGAGAGACGCAGAGCGAGCGCTTACTGCTGCGCCGTCGTAATAAACAGGTCATCGATCTGCGGGAAATGAGCCAGTCGCAAATGCGCTCGGTGCGCGGCGCTGACATGGCGATGATTTTTCAGGAGCCGATGACCTCGTTAAACCCGGTTTTTCCGGTGGGCGAGCAGATAGCCGAGTCTATCCGCCTGCATCAGGGATTAAGCCGCGAGAAAGCGTTGCGGGAGGCGAAGCGCATGCTGGAGCTGGTGCGCATTCCCGAAGCGGAAAGCATTCTTGAGCGCTATCCGCATCAGCTTTCAGGCGGCATGCGCCAGCGGGTCATGATAGCCATGGCGCTCTCCTGCCGCCCGGCGGTACTGATAGCCGACGAGCCGACCACGGCGCTGGATGTCACCATCCAGGCGCAAATCCTCCAGCTTATTCGGGTTTTGCAGGAAGAGATGGCGATGGGGGTGATTTTTATCACCCACGATATGGGCGTGGTGGCGAATATGGCCGACCGCGTGCTGGTTATGTATCAGGGCGAAGCGGTGGAAACCGGCAGCGTGCGGGAGATTTTCAGCGCCCCTCAGCACCCCTATACCAAAAAGCTGCTGGCGGCGGTGCCGCGCCTTGGCGCCATGAACGGCACCGACCTGCCGCAAAAATTCCCGCAGGATTTTCGCGATCGCGCAGGCATTGCGCTGCCTGAAAGCGCGCAGGATACGGTATTGCCCGACAGCGGTCCTATTCTGCAGGTGCGGGAGCTGGTGGCCCGCTTCCCGGTGCGCAGCGGCATTCTCAACCGCGTAAAAAGCGAAGTGCATGCGGTGGAAAAAGTCAGCTTTGATCTCTGGCCGGGCGAAACGCTCTCTCTGGTGGGGGAGTCGGGCTGCGGTAAATCCACTACCGGGCGCGCGCTGCTGCGGCTGGTGGAAACCCAGGGCGGCAGCGTCACCTTTGCCGGCAAGCGTATCGATACGCTGCCCCAGAGCGCCCTGCAGCCGGTGCGTCGCGATATCCAGATTATCTTTCAGGATCCTTACGCTTCGCTCGACCCGCGCCTGACCGTGGGCTATTCCATTATGGAGCCGCTGTTGGTGCACAAGATGATGGGCAACGAGGCGGCGCAGCAGCGCGTGGCCTGGCTGCTGGAGCGCGTTGGCTTAAAGCCCGAGCACGCCTGGCGCTATCCGCACGAGTTTTCCGGCGGTCAGCGGCAGCGTATTTGTATCGCCCGGGCGCTGGCGCTGAACCCGAAAGTGGTGATCGCCGACGAGTCCGTTTCCGCGCTTGATGTCTCTATCCGCGCGCAGATTATCAATCTGCTGCTCGATTTACAGCGCGAATTCGGCATCGCCTTTTTATTTATTTCGCACGATATGGCTGTCGTTGAGCGCATCAGCCATCGGGTAGCGGTGATGTACCTCGGGCAAATTGTGGAGATAGGGCCGCGTCGGGCGGTGTTTGAAAACCCACAGCACCCCTACACCCGCAAGTTGATGGCGGCGGTGCCCGTCGCCGACCCGGATCATCCGCGCCGCCAGCCGGTGCTGCTGTCCGATGAGATCCCAAGCGCCACCCGCAAGCGCGGCGACGAGCCGTTCGTCGCGCCGCTGGTGGCGGTAGGGCCGGGCCATTTTGTGGCGCGTCACGCGATTGGCGGCGCTTCGCACCACTATTAATTCATCAAGGCAGGGACAATAAGGAGAATAACAATATGACTCAACACACAACGCGTAAATGGCTCGCCGCCGTGGGCGTCGCTTCTGCGCTGGCCGCCGCGCCCGCCTTCGCCGCCAAAGATGTGGTGGTGGCGGTCGCTTCGAACTTCACGACGCTCGACCCGTATGACGCGAACGATACGCTGTCGCAGGCGGTGGCGAAGTCGTTCTACCAGGGGTTGTTTGGTCTTGATAAAGACATGAAGCTGCAGAACGTGCTGGCGGAAAGTTATACCGTCTCTGACGATGGCCTCGTTTATACCATCAAGCTGCGTTCCGGCGTGAAGTTCCAGGACGGCAGCGCGTTTGATGCCGCGGCGGTGAAGGCGAATCTCGACCGCGCCAGCAACCCGGATAACCACCTTAAGCGCTACAACCTTTATAAAAACATCGCCAGCACCGAGGCGCTGGACCCGACTACCGTAAAAATCACCTTAAAACAGCCGTTCTCCGCTTTTATCAATATCCTGGCGCATCCGGCCACGGCGATGATTTCGCCCGCCGCGCTGCAAAAATATGGCAAGGAGATTGGCTTTCACCCGGTAGGGACCGGCCCGTATGAGCTGGTGACCTGGAACCAGACGGATTTCGTGAAGGTGAAGAAATTCGCCAGCTACTGGCAGCAGGGGCTGCCGAAACTCGACTCCATCACCTGGCGCCCGGTCGTGGACAACAATACCCGCGCGGCGATGCTGCAAACCGGCGAGGCGCAGTTCGCTTTCCCGATCCCTTATGAGCAGGCGAAGGTGCTGGAGAAAAACGACAAGCTCGAACTGGTCGCTTCGCCTTCCATCATGCAGCGCTATATCAGCATGAATGTGACGCAAAAGCCGTTCGACAACCCGAAAGTGCGCGAAGCGATTAACTACGCCATCAACCGTCAGGCGCTGGTGAAAGTGGCGTTCGCCGGTTACGCCACCCCGGCCACGGGCGTGGTGCCGCCTTCCATCGCTTACGCCGCGGAATTTCAACCCTGGCCGTACGACCCGGCTAAAGCGCGTCAGTTGTTGAAGGAAGCGGGCTTCCCGAACGGCTTTAGCACTACGCTGTGGTCGTCTCACAACCACAGCACCGCGCAGAAAGTGTTGCAGTTTACGCAGCAGCAGCTGGCGCAGGTGGGCATCAAGGCGAAAGTCACGGCGATGGACGCCGGGCAGCGCGCGGCGGAAGTGGAAGGCAAGGGCCAGAAAGAGAGCGGGGTGCGAATGTTCTATACCGGCTGGACCGCGTCAACGGGCGAAGCGGACTGGGCGCTTTCGCCGCTTTTCGCAAGCCAGAACTGGCCGCCGACGCTGTTTAACACCGCCTTCTACAGCAACAAGCAGGTGGACAGCGACCTCGCTGACGCGCTGAAAACCACCGATAACGCTCAGAAAGCGAAGCTTTATAAAGATGCCCAGCAGGTTATCTGGCAAGAATCGCCCTGGGTGCCGCTGGTGGTAGAGAAACTGGTTTCCGCCCACAGTAAATCCCTGACCGACTTCTACGTCATGCCGGACACCGGGTTTAGCTTCGAGAATGCGGATCTGAAATAAGAGAGCGCGTCGCCCCTCACCCAGACCCTCTCCCCAACAGAGAGAGGGGACCGGTCGGCGAGCGGGTATGCGGCGCTTTGCTTATTTATCCCTGCGGCGAAGAGACGGGCAGAAAGGCGGCGAGCAACGCGCTTTTCTCCCTTTCGCCTCGGGGGCGAGAGGCAAGGGGCATCACAGGGGCAATAACGCTTAGCCGCGCCGCCTTATCAGGCCGGTAAGCGAAGCGCCACTCGCCGCAGCGGACCGTTATAAACGCGCATTTATCTATGTTACGGGTAAACTTAGCTTAAGGAGACGCTATGCAGGACAGAGACAGGGCTGCGCATGTTTAATTACGTTGTAAAACGCCTGCTGGGACTTATCCCGACGCTGCTCATCGTGGCGGTGCTGGTGTTTTTATTTGTACATATGCTGCCAGGCGACCCGGCGCGCTTAATCGCCGGGCCGGAAGCCGATGCTGAGGTTATCGCGCTGGTGCGGGCGCAACTGGGGCTGGATCAGCCGCTGTGGCAGCAGTTCTGGCACTATATCAGCCACGTTGCGCAGGGGGATTTTGGCAACTCGCTGGTGTCACGCCGCCCGGTGTCGGAGGAGATAGCCAGCCGCTTTATGCCGACGCTCTGGCTCACCGTCGCCAGCATGGTCTGGGCGGTGCTGTTCGGGCTGTTCGCCGGCATTATCGCCGCCGTATGGCGTAACCGCTGGCCGGACAGAATCAGCATGACGCTCGCCGTCTCCGGCATCTCTTTTCCCGCCTTCGCGCTCGGCATGTTGCTGATGCAGGTATTTTCCGTGGAGCTGGGCTGGTTGCCGACCGTCGGCGCCGACAGCTGGCGCCACTACATTTTGCCCTCTATTACCCTTGGCGCGGCGGTTGCGGCGGTGATGGCGCGCTTCACCCGCGCCTCGTTCGTGGACGTGCTGGGCGAGGATTATATGCGCACCGCTCGCGCCAAAGGGGTGAGCGAGAAATGGGTGATTCTGAAACATGGCCTGCGCAACGCCATGATCCCGGTGATCACCATGATGGGGCTGCAGTTTGGTTTTCTGCTGGGCGGTTCGATTGTGGTGGAGAAGGTGTTCAACTGGCCGGGGCTTGGTCGTCTGCTGGTGGATTCCGTCGAGATGCGCGATTACCCCGTGATTCAGGCGGAAGTTTTGCTCTTCTCGCTGGAATTCATTCTTATCAACTTAGTGGTGGACGTGCTCTACGCCGCCATTAACCCGGCTATCAGGTACAAGTAAGGATGCGACTTTTCAACTGGCGCCGACAGGCCATTCTCAACGCCATGCCGACAATACGCCCGCAGCAGGTGCGCACGCCCTGGCATGAATTCTGGCGACGATTCAAACGCCAGCCGGTGGCGCTTATCGCCGGCGCGTTTGTGCTGCTGCTGATTGTCCTTGCGATAGTCGCGCCCTGGATAGCGCCGTTCGATGCGGAAAACTATTTTGACTACGACAGGCTCAACGAAGGGCCGTCGATGCTGCACTGGTTCGGCGTCGATTCGCTTGGGCGCGATATCTTCAGTCGCGTGCTGGTCGGCGCGCAGATTTCGCTGGCGGCCGGGGTGTTCGCTGTGCTTATCGGCGCGCTTATCGGTACGGTGCTCGGGCTGCTGGCGGGCTATTACGAAGGCTGGTGGGACCGCATTATTATGCGCATCTGCGACGTGCTGTTCGCTTTTCCGGGCATTTTGCTCGCCATTGCGGTGGTGGCGGTGATGGGCAGCGGTATGGCGAACGTTATTATCGCGGTGGCGATTTTCAGCATCCCGGCTTTTGCGCGCCTGGTGCGCGGCAACACGCTGGTGCTGAAGCACCAGACGTTTATCGAGTCGGCGCGCAGCATCGGCGCTTCCGACGCGACTATTCTGTTTCGCCACATTCTGCCGGGCACGGTGTCGTCCATTGTGGTCTATTTCACCATGCGCATCGGCACCTCGATTATCTCGGCGGCAAGCCTCTCGTTCCTCGGCCTTGGCGCACAGCCGCCGACGCCGGAGTGGGGCGCGATGCTGAACGAGGCGCGCGCGGATATGGTCATAGCGCCGCATGTGGCTATTTTCCCAAGCCTCGCCATTTTCCTGACGGTGCTGGCATTTAACCTGCTGGGCGACGGCCTTCGCGACGCGCTCGACCCCAGGCTCAAGGGCTAATAAAAAAGGCTGCCATCCGGCAGCCTTTTTTTCAGCGGCAAGCCTTAAACGCGGCTGCCCCACAGGTCATATTCATCGGCGTTTTCCACCTTCACGCGAACCACATCGCCCGGTTTCACGTTGGTTTCGCCGTTAAGGTAAACCGCGCCGTCGATTTCCGGCGCGTCCGCCATGCTGCGGCCAATGGCGCCTTCTTCATCCACTTCATCGATCATGACGAGGATTTCGCGGCCCACCTTTTCCTGCAGGCGCTCGGCGGAGATCTGCTGCTGAAGCTGCATAAAGCGGTTCCAGCGCTCTTCTTTGATCTCCTCCGGCACCTGATCCGGCAGATCGTTCGCGCCTGCGCCTTCCACCGGGCTGTACTTAAAGCAGCCGACGCGGTCGAGACGCGCTTCTTTCAGGAAGTCGAGCAGCATCTGGAAATCTTCTTCGGTTTCACCCGGGAAGCCCACGATAAAGGTGGAGCGCAGCGTCAGCTCAGGGCAAATTTCACGCCACTGTTTAATGCGCGCAAGCTGACGGTCTACCGAACCCGGGCGTTTCATCAGTTTCAGAATGCGCGGGCTGGCGTGCTGCAGCGGGATATCGAGATAGGGGAGGATCTTGCCTTCCGCCATCAGCGGGATCACCTCATCCACATGTGGGTAAGGGTAAACGTAATGCAGGCGCACCCAGACGCCGAGCTTCGCCAACTGCTCGCACAGGCTGACCATACTGGTTTTCACCGGCTCGCCGTTCCAGAAGCCGGTGCGGTGTTTTACATCCACGCCGTAAGCCGAGGTGTCCTGCGAAATAACCAGCAGCTCTTTCACGCCCGCTTCCACAAGGCGCTTCGCTTCCGCCAGCACATCGCCAATCGGGCGGCTGTCGAGGTCGCCGCGCATGGACGGGATGATGCAGAAGGTGCAGCGGTGGTTGCAGCCTTCGGAAATTTTCAGATAAGCATAGTGGCGCGGCGTCAGCTTGACGCCCTGTTCCGGCACCAGGCTTAAGAAAGGATTGTGCTTAGGCTTCGGCACATAGTGGTGAACGTGCTTGAGCACCTGCTCATAGCTGTGCGGTCCGGTGATTTCCAGCACCTTCGGATGCACTTCGCGGATCTGATCTTCTTTCGCGCCGAGGCAGCCGGTCACAATCACCTTGCCGTTTTCGTTTAACGCTTCGCCGATCACTTCCAGCGACTCCTGAACGGCGCTGTCGATAAAACCGCAGGTGTTAACGATAACCATGTCGGCATCGTCATAGCTCGGCACGACATCGTAGCCTTCGGTACGCAGTTCGGTCAGGATGCGCTCAGAATCCACCAGGTTTTTCGGGCAGCCTAATGAGATGAAACCAATCTTGGACATTTTTTATACAATACATTGCTCGGGAAAACGCGGAGTATACATCATGCGCAAACGCTACAGCTATATGTGACGGAATTCTTGCTAACCCCGGCCGCCGCCGTGGTTCTGCGTCAGAGGGGGAAGAGGAGGAGAAAGGCCTGCCCTTTTTTATTACCATTTTTTCGCAAAATCGTCGCATTAAAAGAAACCTAAACCAGTCCGCTAATTATTTCTGCATTAATTCTGCCGGGATGATTAGCTATTTTGGCACAGGTAATTAAAGGATGTATTTACGTTAACGATTATTCATCGCCGCTAAGAAAAACCCATGTCATTAATTATGGCGTCTTCGGGGGGGCACCGATTTTCTGTCAGCCATACTGAGTACAGTAAAGTGATATTAACCAATCTATGCTCTCAGGTTTATTTACTATGCCCGGCTTCGCTGATAAGCGCTTTCGCAAATATCAAAAGCTACGCTCACAAAGCTTACAGACATATTCATATACGCCTCCTTATCATATTCTGTTTTCATCATCGGCTTAAACCGGGAATAAAAACCTTCACGCATGGCGTCGATAAACCTGTTTTTGTTTTTCGACGGGGCAAGGTCGGGAGCGTATCGCGAGCATAACTCCTCCAGATTAATAAAGGGCGACACCCGTCCTTCATCCATGGATTTGGTATTGTATAAACGCAGGAAGGCATCGCCGCTGACGTCAATCATTTGCTGCTCATTAAACGTGGCGATCGTGTGGGTATTATCAGACTGTGGATGATGCTGGCATCCCAGTATAGCCAGGCCAGAACATAATAAAATTTTTTGATACATAGCATATCTCCCTTCCGGCTCGATAATTTCACAGTAGTACAGGGCTTTCAGTAAAGATGTGTATTTATGTAATTCTGCATTTCATGATGTTCTCCAGTGATAAAATCATGAAAAAGTCGTAGTCTTAAACGCAGCGCTCCAACTGGCTAAATAATTTTTTATCGGCAGGTAAACGTGCCGGAAAGTAAGCGAATAAAAATAATAAGGCAGTGGAATATTCTTTCAACGGAAATGCCCGCGCTATTGCTGACCTGCTTTTATCTTTTCTGTGTCTTTATTTTTGGTAAAGTGTGAAAGTAGCCAAAATTAATGACCTTTTCCCCGGTTGTTCATTTTGTTTATCGTTAACGTGCCGTTTTGCTTTTTCGTTTATGCCGCGTTTTTAAGCGCCATCGCCGCCTCCTGAAACCCGTTCCGATAACCCTGAACGGAGCACAAAATTAACGGTTCGCTTGCCCTGTTTATTCCGCCTGGTATAGATCTCGCTTCGCAAAAAATGACGCCGCGCCGCGTTCCTCCCGTCACGTTATCGAAATGTAAAGAAAGTTAATAGGTGTCGAAATATTGACCCAGCGCATAATTCCGCACAAAAAGTGACCATATGCTTGCCTTGATCCACCGATGTGCCACAGGGAGGAATATGTATGATCTCTGACAGAGTCCGGCATGATCTCTTGAAAAAGACGATCATCGCAAAAGTTGACCTCATGGCTTATCTACAACTGAGGAAAGCAAAGGGGTATATGTCGGTCGCTGAAAGTCTCTACCTGAGGGATAACCTTTTTGATCTCTGTAAGGAATACCGTCGTCACTACGCGCTCCTGAAGCAGACGCAAAAAAGCACGGAGCTGACCGCGTTTACCCAGTGTCTGGATGCGCTTTCCGGCGCTGCGGTATGTTTGATGACAGGGCAGCATGATTGTCCGTTTTATATCACCGTCGACGCCGAGAAGCTTGAACGCGCCGTTATCACGCTGCAGCGTTGCACACACCTTTTGACCGACCTCAGAAAACCGGCAGAAGCCTGAAATCCGGGGGAGGCGACTCCCCCGTCCTGCTTAAGTTTTTGTAAAAGTAAACCCGTCGTTGCCGCTGCTGGCTACCCTTATCGGGACAACCGATAAAGGAGATTGCTATGCCGCTGCTCTCGCCCCGAACCTGGCTCGCCGCTGCGGCGCTGCTTGGCGCATCGCAGCTCCATGCCGCTGAAGTTAACGTGGAGGTGCTGCAAAACCGGCTCGAACATCCCTGGGCGCTGGCTTTCCTGCCGCAGGATCAGGGCATATTGATAACCCTGAAAGGCGGCGAGCTGAAGCGCTGGCAGCCGGGCAAAGGGCTTTCCGCCCCTGTTCGCGGCGTGCCGAAAGTCTGGGCGCAGGGGCAGGGCGGCCTGCTTGACGTGGTGCTGGCGCCCGATTTCGCGCAAAGCCGCAAAGTGTGGCTGAGCTATGCCGAAGCTGGCGAGGATGGCAAAGCGGGCACTGCGGTCGGTTACGGACGCCTGAGCGATGATATGCAGCGGCTTGAAAATTTCACCGTGGTCTTTCGCCAGCAGCCGAAGCTCTCTGTCGGCAACCACTTCGGCGGCCGCATGGCGTTTGACGGCAAGGGCTATCTTTTTATCGCCCTCGGGGAGAACAACCAGCGGCCTACCGCGCAGGAGCTCGACAAATTGCAGGGCAAACTGGTGCGCCTGACCGAAGAGGGCCGAGTGCCGCAGGATAACCCGTTCGTTGGCAAAGCGGGCGTGCGCCCGGAGATTTGGTCTTACGGCATTCGCAACCCGCAGGGGATGGCGTTCAACCCCTGGAGCCATGCGCTTTGGCTGAATGAACACGGCCCGCGCGGCGGCGATGAAATTAACATTCCGCAAGCGGGCAAAAATTACGGCTGGCCCATCGCCACCTGGGGTATTAACTACAGCGGCCTGCCGATACCTGAAGCAAAAGGCGGCACCGCGCCTGGCACGGAGCAACCCATTTTCTACTGGAAAGATTCGCCTGCCGTCAGCGGCATGGCGTTTTACCACGCCAGCACTTTCCCGCAGTGGCAAAATAAACTGTTCATCGGCGCGCTGAAGGATAAAAACCTGATTCAGATGAGCGTGAACGGCAATAACGTTAAGGAGGATGGCCGCCTGCTGGGCGATCGCAACGCGCGCATTCGCGATGTGCGCGTTGGGCCGGATGGCTATGTGTATGTGCTGACGGACGAAACGGACGGGCAACTGTTGAAAATCAGCCCCGCTTCGTGATCTCAGCTTACCGGGATCATCACAATTTTGCGAAACGCCGGGCGCTCGCTCAGCTGCTGATACCAGCGGTCCAGGTGCGGGCGCGGCGTAAACTCAACGCCGACGTTTTTCAGATTGTAGATATAGGGCGCGGGTGAAATATCGCCGAGCCCGAACGCTTCGCCCGAAAGCCAGGGCGTTTTCGCCAGCTCCGCGTCGAGAATGCCAAGCAGTTCGTCGCACTTATGGGCGCTCTCTTCAATCAGCTTCGGGTCGCGCTTTTCCGGCGGCGTGCGCACAAGGCTAAACACCAGGCCCCGGTGCGGCGGCGGCAGCATCGTGGCCGCCCAGTCCATCCATTTATCCCCTTGCGCGCGTTCCACCGGGTTGTCCAGCCACAGACGGCGCTGGCCGTACTGCGCGGCGAGATAACGAACAATGGCGTTCGATTCCCAGAGCACCAGCCCCGTTTCATCATCGCGCAGGCAGGGCACCAGGCCGTTAGGGTTCATTTCCAGATAATCGGGATCGTGGTTAATCCCATACTGCATGCCGGCGGGGATACGGTTGTAGGGCAGCTCCAGCTCTTCCAGACACCAGAGGACTTTTTTGACGTTAGTGGAGTTTTCTCTGCCCCAGACGGTAATCATGGTTCGCTCCTTATGAAGAGGGTAGGTCACAGAGTGGGAAATACCTATGGTGAGATAAAGCCCACTTTTTCGCAACCTTCGCAAAAATCGGTCAGTAACAACCCGATCTCACTTACACTTGAAAAAACTTTACCCGCTTACTGTTTCATTACGAGCTAATGTGCGTTATTACTCACAACTTCACTCGATGCGTTTATTTTGACGTGATTTCTGGAATGGATACTCGGATGGCACTTACCAACCCTTTCTCTCTCCCCCCTTTTGCGCGCGCTGTGATGGCGGGCTCCGTTCTGTTACTCGCTCTGGCTCCTGCCGTAAAGGCCGAGCAAACGCAGGCGCAGGCGCCTGCCGCGCCGGCGATGGAAGCCAGGGCCTGGATCCTGATGGATTACGCCAGCGGCAAGGTGCTGGCGGAAGGCAACGCCGATGAAAAGCTCGACCCTGCAAGCCTGACCAAGCTGATGACCAGCTATGTGGTAGGCCAGGCGCTGAAGGCGGGCAAAATTCATCTTGATGATAAGGTCACCATCGGCAAAGACGCCTGGGCGACCGGCAATCCGGCGCTGCGCGGCTCGTCGCTGATGTTTTTAAAGCCAGGCGACCAGGTGCCGGTTTCCGAGCTGAATAAAGGGGTGATCATCCAGTCCGGGAATGACGCCAGCATCGCCATCGCCGATTATGTCGCGGGCAGCCAGGATGCGTTCGTCGGCCTGATGAACGGTTATGCGCAGCGGCTGGGACTGACAAACACCACCTTCAAAACCGTACACGGGCTGGATGCGCCAGGGCAATTCAGCACCGCGCGCGATATGGCTTTGCTGGGCAAGGCGCTAATTCATGATGTGCCGGATGAATATGCCATTCATAAAGAAAAAGAGTTTACGTTCAATAATATCCGCCAGCCTAACCGCAACCGGCTGCTGTGGAGCACCAACCTGAACGTGGATGGGATGAAAACCGGCACCACAGCGGGGGCGGGCTATAATCTGGTGGCCTCGGCCACGCAGGGCGATATGCGCCTGATTTCGGTCGTGCTGGGCACCAAAACCGACGGCATTCGCTTTCGCGAGTCGGAAAAGCTGCTGACCTGGGGCTTTCGTTTCTATGAAACCGTAACGCCCATCAAACCTGATGCGACGTTTGTCAGCCAGCGAGTCTGGTTTGGCGACAAGAGCGAAGCCAAACTGGGCGCAGGCGAAGCGGGGTCGATAACCATTCCGAAAGGCCAGCTTAAAAACCTGAAAGCGACCTGGAAACTCACGCAGCCGCAGCTCACCGCGCCGCTGAAAAAAGGCCAGGTGGTGGGCACGATTGACTTCCAGCTCAACGGCCAGAACATTGAACAGCGTCCGCTGGTGGTGATGGAGGCGGTGGAAGAGGGCGGCTTCTTAAGCCGCCTGTGGGATCGCGTGCTGATGCAATTCCACAAGTGGTTCGGCAGCTGGTTCTCTTAAGCATGTCGCCTCCCGTCTGGCGGGAGGCGTTTACCAGAGCAGCGTCACGCCAGACTCTCTCGCCCAGTCGATAAATTTCGCTTCCGGTTTCGCGTCTGTCACCAGCGTGTCGAAGGCCTCCAGCGGCCCCATGCAGGCGGGTCTTACTTTGCCAAATTTACTGCTGTCCGCCACCAGCACGTGCCGCTGCGCCATCTCCAGCGCCCACTGTTTTACCGGCAGTTCGTCCAGATTAAAGCAGGTGGCGCCGTGGTGCAGATGCAGACCGGCGGCGGAGAAAAAGGCGATGTCGGGGCAAATGTTGCGCAACGTTTCGCGAAAATTAAGCGGTTTGAAGATAGCGTTGCTGGCGTGGAACTCGCCGCCGCAGAGAATCACGCGGCAGGCGGGTTTTTCCTGTAGCGCCAGAAACGTGTTAAGCGAATAGCAGACGCCGGTGAAGGGCAGGTCGTTGTCCAGCGCGTCGATTATCCAGGGGGTGGTGGTGCCGCAGTCAAAAAAGAGCGTCTGATGCGGGCTGACCAGCTCCGCCGCCCGGCGGCCGGCGCGACGCTTTTCGTCAACCAGACGGGTTTTCTGATCGCTCAGCAGATAATGGCTGACCGCTGCGCTGCGCGGTTCCAGCACGATATAACCGCCGAGCAGCACCACAGGCGCGTCGTTGCGCTGCAGGTCGCGGCGGATGGTCATCTCTGAAACGCCAAGCAGCGTGGCCGCCTCTTTCAGGTGAAGCTTATCGCTGCGTTTTAACGCCTGCAGCAGTTGCCCTATCCGCTCGTCGCGCCGTGTTTCCATTTCGTCCTCTGCTTAACCAAAACTGGCGAGGCGTGAACCACGCTTCGCCAGTGAATCGGGCGATTTTACCCGTCGCAGAGGCGTTAGTCACGTACCCAGCCTTTGCGGATGGGCAGGGCGAAGCAGCGGCGGTAAAGCTGGCGCAGCAGGCGGTAGAGCGCCTCGCCGCAGCCGTTCCAGACCATTTGCGCCGCCAGGCAGGCGAGCATGCCGAGCAGCAAACCGCCCACCATATCCAGCGGCCAGTGTACGCCCAGATAGATGCGCGACCAGGCGATAGCGCAAGCGACCGCCAGCAGCACCAGCCCTGACCACACCCGGTGCCAGCAGAGAAACGCCAGCGCAAAGGTAAAGCTCACGGTGCCGTGGTTGCTTGGGTAAGAGTCATCCGCCGAATGGTGCAGGAACTGGTGGCCGACCCCTTCGGCAAACGGGCGCGGGTGCGGAAATAGATGGCCCATCAGCCAGGAGAGAAAGACGCTGATGGCGAGCGCCAGCGCAATCTTTACCACCAGCTGGCGCTGTGCGCTAAGCTTTTGCCCGGGGCCCCAGAGCCAGAGCGCCGCTGAAAGCAGCGGCACGCCGTAAATCAGCTCCCTTGCGATAAAGGTCGCCAGGGCAAGCAGCCAGGCGGGGGAGGCGGGAGTGGCGTTAATCGCCAGAAAGAGCTGGTGGTTGAGGTCTTCCATCATCGCGGTTTTGGTTCCTTATCAACCCAAAAAAGAGGCCCAAAGCAGGGCGGCAAACGCGGCGCAAAAACAGGCCGCCAGTAAAGCGAATAACCTTAGAAACCGACCGGCGAAGGGTAAAGCGGTATTGTCTTATTTCTGTCATACAGCCGTTACCCGCGCCTGCCATAAGCGTACAGGGCGCAGCTTAAAATAAACTTAAATGACGGTAACTCTGTGCGTTATCGGCTAACGTCGCACACAATTCACTATGACTGCTGCGGTCGTTTCATTACACTCAGCGCGATTTCTCTGGATGGATCGCTAATGCAAAATAAAACAATGACGAAAAAGCGTCTTGGTCGTCAGGCGCTGCTGTTCCCGCTGTGCCTGGTGTTGTATGAATTTTCAACGTATATCGGCAACGACATGATCCAGCCGGGTATGCTCGCCGTGGTGGAGCAATACCAGGCTGGCATGGAGTGGGTGCCGACATCCATGACCGCCTATCTGGCGGGCGGGATGTTCTTACAATGGCTGCTGGGGCCGCTGTCGGACCGCATCGGCCGCCGCCCGGTGATGCTCACCGGCGTGGTCTGGTTTATCGTGACCTGCCTTGCCACGCTGCTCGCGCAAAATATTGAGCAGTTCACCGCGCTGCGCTTTTTACAGGGCATCAGCCTCTGCTTTATCGGCGCGGTCGGCTACGCCGCGATTCAGGAGTCGTTTGAAGAGGCGGTGTGCATCAAAATCACCGCGCTGATGGCGAACGTGGCGCTGATAGCCCCGCTGCTCGGCCCGCTGGTGGGCGCCGCCTGGGTGCACATGGCGCCGTGGGAGATGATGTTCGTGCTTTTCGCGGTGCTTGCCGCCATCGCCTATTACGGCCTGTGGCGCGCCATGCCGGAAACCGCCACCCGCCTTGGCGAAAAGCTTTCGCTCAAGGAGCTTGGGCGAGACTATAAAGCCGTGATGAAAAACGCCCGCTTTGTGGCGGGCGCGCTGGCGACAGGCTTTGTGAGCCTGCCGCTGCTGGCGTGGATTGCCCAGTCGCCGGTTATCATCATCAGCGGCGAGCAGCTCAGCAGCTATGAATACGGCCTGCTGCAGGTGCCGATTTTCGGCGCGCTGATCGCGGGCAATCTGGCGCTGGCGAAACTCACTTCGCGACGCACCGTGCGTTCGCTGATTATTCTTGGCGGCTGGCCCATCACTCTTGGTCTGGTGATAGCGGCGCTGGCGACCCTGCTCTCCTCCCACGCTTACCTGTGGATGACGGCGGGACTTAGCGTTTACGCCTTCGGCATCGGCCTTGCCAACGCAGGCCTGGTGCGCCTGACGCTTTTTGCCAGCGACATCAGCAAGGGCACGGTTTCCGCGGCGATGGGCATGTTGCAGATGCTGATTTTCACCGTCGGCATCGAAGTCAGCAAGCATGCCTATCTGGCGGGCGGCAATGGCCTGTTTAGCCTTTTCAATCTGCTGAATGGCCTGCTGTGGCTGGGGATGATGGTCATTTTCCTGAAGGATAAAACGGTCGGGAATTCGCTCCAGCCGCAATAAATCACTATGAAAAAGGCCCTCCAGCGAGGGCCTTTGCGTTACTGGAAGGGCGCTTCCTTATTCAGCACCTTGTCGATAATTTCCAGCACCCCCTGTTCGTTATTATGCGGCGCGCGGTAAGGCGCTATCGCTTTGATTTTCTCCGGCGCGTTTTCCATGGCGAAGCCAAAGCCCGCGTGGCGCAGCATCTCGATATCATTGCCGCCGTCGCCGAAAGCGACCACGTCGCTGTCGTTTATTCCCCAGCGTTTTTGCAGCATCTGCAGGCCGTTGGCTTTATGCAGGCCGGGGATAATCAGGTCGATAGAGCCGTGACCGCTGGAAACCGGCGTTACGATGCCTTCAAACGCTACCGTCAGCGCGTCCATGGTTTTTAATAAATCGTCATCCGGCAGGTTAAGGGCGAATTTAAAGAAGGTGTCGTCCAGGCCATAAAAACTGTCGACGAATTCCAGCCGGTGATAATAGGTGGCGGCCATGCGCTTAAACGCGTCGTCGTAATGTTTTAGGGTATAGCCGCTGCGCTTGCCGCAGGCGATAGTTTCTACCTTCGGCAGCGTCAGCAGATGGTCGATAACCTGGTCGTACTGCCCTTTGGTGAGCTTGCCGTTAAACAGATCTTCGCCTTCGCATACCACCCAGGCGCCGTTTTCCGCCACGAAAGCAATCTCTTCGGCTATCTCCGGGAAAAACGACGCGAGCTGGTAATACTGGTTGCCGCTCGCGACGACAAAGCGGATCCCCTGTTCCTTCATGCGGGCGTATTGCGCAAGAAAGCGCTCGCGGTGATAGGTTTTGGCGTCGCTGAGAAAGGTGCCATCCATGTCGACGGCGATCATTTTTACACCCATAAAGACTCCTTAACGGTTTGGCGGATTGGGCAGGCTTCCCTGTCCTTCGGATCGCTATTTCATAAGCGCTGGTTAATTAACAAGTTTTTACTTAATGCAAATTTTTCGCTAAAGCGTCGTTTCAGTCAGGCCGATAGTAGTCATGACGGCAACTATAGTGTGTTTTCTAAAAGAGCATGACGACCCTTTATTCCCTGATGTCCCCTTATGCGGCGGCACAACAACGCAGCAGCGAATCGGCGCTGGGTCAGGCTATCACCCGGCTCGCTTCCGGTATGCGCATTAATAGCGCCAGCGATGACGCCGCAGGGCTGGCTATCGCTAACCGCATGAGCGCGAATATCAATGCCAGCGGCGCAGTGGCGCGCAATATCGACGATGGCGTCAGCCTGATGCAAACGGCGGAAGGCGGACTGGATGAGATTAATAATTTGCTCATCCGCGCCAGAACGCTGGCGGTGCAGGCGGCAAACGGCACGCTCTCGCCGCAAGACAGCGCCAGTATTCAGAATGAATTCCAGAAGATAAGCGAAACCATCGACCAAATTGCTTACGGTACGACGGTGTTCGGCAAATACCCGCTGGCGGCGGCAAGCCATCCAGCGCCTCCACCGGTACAGTTGGGTGAGGTTCCGACGGTTAACCAACGTCTGCCTGTAGCAGGACAAGGTTATGTTTTTACTTCGGGACGTGTGCCTTTCGCTTATATCCCCGCCGGGGCGAAAGATATCGAGCTCGAAATCGATTCCGGCTGGATGGATGACGATTTGCAGATTTTTAGCCGTGATGGGAGCCATTTGATAGGCACGCCCATTAATGGGAATGGCGCCACTCGCGATTTTACCTGGCGAAGCAATGGCGTAAATAATTCCGCCGATGCCAGTATGAAAATCATTACCGAAGAGAACGGCTTTACTGCCGGCGCGACTTACAACGATGCGCACCTGACCCAGGGAGGCGCGTTTTATAACCTTAACGGTAGCGTGACCGCATCGCTGAACGGGATGAATATTACCTATAGCGGCGACGGAGACCGGTATGAAACCCCGGCAACCGGCTGGCCCAACAATGGCACCGTTTCGCCGGGTCATTATAAAGAGCGAATCGCTATTGATAGCGTGACCGAAGACCTGATTGTGATGGTGGTGGGCACCGGTTCTTTTACTGGCAGCATGACATGGAGCCAGCTTCCGACACCTACGCAGGCGCCGGATACCAGACCCACCAGCAGCGAGACGCAAATTGTGGTCAGCGCCGATTTCGGCCAACCGCTTGAAACCAAAACTATTCCCGTCACGCCAGCCGATACGGTCACGCTGGGTATCAGCGACCTGAAGTTTGATAATCAGCAAAACGCCAGCCAGGCGATGGGCAAACTCGACGCGGCGCTGGAGAAGGTGAACGGCTACCGGAGCACTTACGGCAGCCTCACTAATGCGTTTGCCAGCGCGAAAAGCACGGTGCTGGAAGGAAAGGTGGCGACCGAAGCGGCGCGCAGCCGCATTGAAGATACGGATTACGCCCAGGAGGTGAGCAACATGACCCGGGCGCAAATCCTGCAACAGGCGGGCAGCGCGCTGATGGCGCAGGCCAGGCAAGCGCCGGAAACCATTCTGGCGCTGCTGAAAGGATAGCGCCGCCGCTAGCGGCACGCGGCGTTTTCCTCTTCCTGCCATTCGGCGCGCTCGGGTTTCGCCACCGCACGGGAAACCAGGAAGGCGATGGCAATCAGGCTCAGCACCACCAGCATCGCGCTGCGCAGGCCATAGTGTTCGCCGAGGAAGCCGAGCAGCGGCGGTCCCACCAGGAAAGCGATATAGCCGGTGGTGGCGACCACGCTTACGCGCGTTGGCGCATCCGGACCGGTGTCGCTTGCCGCCGAAATGGTCAGCGGGAAGCCGAGCGAGGCGCCAAGCCCCCACAAGATCACCGATGCGCCCGCAACCCAGGCGCTGTCGACAAAAATAATCAGCGCAATGCCAAGCCCGCCCATCAGGGCGCTGGCGCGCACCACCGCCACCCGGCTGTAGCGGTCGATAAACCAGCCGCCGAAAAAGCGGCCCAGCGTCATGCCAAGCGTAAAGCCTGCATAGATAAGCGAGCCGGAAGTGGGGCTAAAGCCGTGGCCGTCCACCATCAATAGCGGCAGCCAGTCATTGGCCGACCCTTCGGCAAACGCCATCGCCAGCACCACCACGCCAATCAGCAGCAGTTGGATGTCTTTATAAAAGGGGCGGCGGTTGATCGCGTTTTGTTTTTTCTCTTCGGCGCTCTCTTTGCCGACCCCTTCAGGAATGGCGCGCAGCGCGATGAAAACCGGCACGATGGTGACCAGCCCCGCCAGCAGGATATGGAAGTCGGCGCGAAAATTTAACGCCGTCAGCGTCATGCCGATGCCTGCGCCCACCAGCGTGCCGAGGCTGAAAAAACCATGCATCATCGGCAGCACGGTTTTACCCAGTTCGCGCTCAACAATCGCCCCTTCGACATTCAGCGCCACCTCTGCCGAGCCCAGGCCCCCGCCGAGCACCGCCAGCCCTAAGGAGAAGAGCAGCGCGACGCCGAACCAGAGCGCGCTGCTCATGATAATAATGCCAGCCACCCCCATCAGCATGGCGGCGCGAATGACCTTACGCGTGCCAAACCGCTTCACCAGCCAGGCCGAGCAGAGAATGCCGCTCATGGAGCCCACGGAGAGGCCAAACAGCACCACGCCCATCTCCGCCGTGGAAACGGCCAGCACATCGCGGATGGCGGGAGTACGCGTGGCCCATGACGCCATGATAAGACCAGGCAGAAAGAAGAAGATAAACAGTGACCAGGTGCGACGACGCAGCGCCTGGCGGGTTGAGAGTGGCGACATAAGCATCCCTGACGACAGAAAAGGTAAGACAACAGTAGCAACGAAGTGTACATTTGTACATGACGACTTAGCGAGTGAGAGTAATGAATTTATCCGCCATCGGGGAACCGCCGCGCCGCGAGCGCATTTTACGCGCCACGCTTGAAGCCATTGCGGAATATGGCATTAGCGGCGTTACGCATCGCAAAATCGCCCAGCGGGCGGAAGTGCCGCTCGGCTCAATGACTTACTACTTTACCGGTATCGACGCCCTGCTGGAGGAAGCGCTGAGCGGCTTCGCCCGCGACATGTCGCAAACCTACCAGGATTACCTGGCGAAGGCCGCCAGCCCGCAGGAAGCGTGCGAGGCGTTGACGCAGGTGATTTGCGGCGCGCAAATCACCACGCCGGAAAATATGGAGCTGATGTACCAGCTTTACGCCTATGCCAACCGCCGCCCGGCGTTAAAGGCCATCATGCAGGCGTGGATGCAGCGCAGCCAGCAGATCCTCGAAGTCTGGTTCGACCCCATCACCGCGCGTGCGCTGGACGCGTTCATCGAGGGAATGACGCTGCATTATGTGGTCGACAGAAAGCCGCTGAGCGAGGCGGAGATTCGGGAGATGGTGTTGAGGCTCGCGCGGGTGGAATAGGCTGTTTTCATAGCAGCAACGAGAATATAACGGCAAGCGCCAGTGGAGTAAGCGCTTCTCTGAAAAGGAGGCCAGCGCTTACCTTACATAGCTCAACGCTTTTTCCTGCTCGTCTAAAATATATTTTCTTAGCTTTGCACTGTAATAAAGGTGCAACGCGCAGCCTGCGGCCATCCATAATAATACAAGCTCAGTGAAAGGCAGCATGACATAAACAAACTGTTTGCCCTTTGGATATGTTTTTATCGAGCGGGTTAAATACTCCCGGCCTTCCTGCGTTATAAACAGGTCGCAAATCCCCTTTGCGACCTCCGGCGACGGCGTGGCGTGTTGGCTTAAAGCGGGGGCATCACTCGCCGGGCAATCCGATTTTTTAATCTGCCATGCAGGAGGCGAGAAAAGCGTGGATTCCTTCGCTTTGGCGTCAGAGATATAAAAAAGTTCTCCGGTGGCTTTCCAGATTAGCAATGTGTGGTTTTCAGGCGTTTTAACCGTGCGAACAAGAATGGGCCCGGTAAATAAAAACGATCCGAGGAAGAGCAGGAGCGCAATGTAACCCATTGCTTTATCTAGTTTTTTAACTTCTGGTGTTTTCCTGGTGGAAAGAGAAATAAGGAAAAAGCGCAACCAAAAGAGAGGGATTCCGGCAAGCGTTAATGTTCGGGTATTTTCTTCTTCGGTTTTTGAGAGCGTATTTTTTATTTTGATGATGAGCTTAAATGCTGCGCCGACAAAGGTGAGCAGGGCGATAAACGTCGCCACAGGAGCATTAGAAAACTCCGTATTAATCATTTCCGTAATTGAACTCATCCCTTTCTCCTGATTTTGCTTTGTTCACCGACTCCCGCTGTCTGGATTTTTTATCATGCAGAAGCGGTTTAGCAAGAGCTAAAAAATAAACACGTAGTTATTATTCAATGCGATAACAATAAACCAGAGAAACAGTGTTGGGTAATATCTTCCCGACGTAGCGAAAGCATTCGGTCAGGTTTACTTTTATGGCGAAGCGCTGCAGGAACATATGGGTAATGAATAATGCGCAAAAGGAACTCTGCCGACAAACGCATTGGCATCGCGTCAGCTAACCTGGTTGAAGCGTTATCAACCGGCATCTGCTCAGTTGCCGCGTTTGCCAGCCTTTTTGTGCTGGAGGGGTGGGGAGGGAAGCTCAGCGGATTTATCGGTTTTTTTGTACTGGCGTATCTCATCGCCTGGGCTGTAGACAAAGTTAAAGGGTAAACCCAGAACGTTATCAAGGCTTGCTGTGCTGCGCTTTTGGGGATTTCAGGCAAGAAAAAACCCATCAACCTTGAACCAAGATGGCGGGGTTGATGGGCTCCACAATATGGGGACATCAAAGAAAAGCAGTGGCACTAATTGAGACTGACGCTAAAGCGAAAAGTTCTGCCGTTCATAAAAATTTTCTTATTTTTCTTTCTCAGAGGCCAAGACCCGGCCAGATTATCACAATCAGCGTTCCCGCAAGCGTCAGCAGCACGTTGGCTATGGCATAGGTGCCGGCATAACCGAGCGCCGGAATATTGCTGCGTGCAGTGTCGCTAATGATTTCCATCGCCGGCGCGCAGGTGCGTGCGCCCATCATCGCGCCAAACAGCAGCGCGCGGTTCATGCGCAGCACGTAAGCGCCAAACAGGAAGCAGATAGCCACCGGCAGCAGGCTCACCAGCAGGCCCGCCACCAGCATCTGTCCGCCCACGTCGCCAAGCCCGCGGCCGATGCCGCTGCCCGCGCTTAAGCCCACGCCCGCCATAAAGACCATCAGGCCGAACTCCTTCACCATGACCAGCGCGCCCTGCGGGATATAACCGAAGGTTGGATGGTTGGCGCGCAGAAAGCCGAGCATGATGCCAGCAAACAGCAGGCCGGCGGCGTTGCCGATGCCAAAGCTGAACGAGCTGAACTGGAAAGTGATCATCCCTATCATCAGGCCGACAATAAAGAAGGCGCAGAAAGCCAGCAGGTCGGTCACCTGGCTGTGAATGGAGATAAAGCCGATGCGGTCGGCGATAGTTTTTACGCGTCGCGCGTCGCCGCTCACCTGCAACACGTCGCCTTTGTTCAGCACGATGTTGTCGTCGATAGGCATCTCTATCTGGCTGCGGATCACGCGGTTTAAGAAGCAGCCGTGATCGGTAAGCTTAATCTGCCCCAGACGGCGGCCGACGACGTTGTGGTTTTTCACCACAATCTCTTCGGTGACGATGCGCATGTCGAGCAGATCGCGATCGAACACCTCTTTGCCGTTGCGAAAGCTTGGGTCAAGGCGGGCGTGCGCGTCCGGGTAGCCCACCAGCGCTATCTCATCGCCCATCTGCAGCACCGCGTCGCCATCCGGGTTCGCCAGAATGCCGTTGCGGCGGATGCGCTCGATGTAACAGCCGGTCTGGCGATAAATGCCGAGTTCGCGCAGGTTTTTGCCGTCCGCCCAGGCGACAAGCTCCGGCCCGACGCGGTAAGCGCGAATGACGGGCAGGTAAACCTTGCGGTTAGCGTCGGTATCCAGCCCGCGCTCGCGCGCTATCTGCTGGGCGCTGGTCTGTAAATCCTGATGCTGAAGCTTCGGCATATAGCGCGCGCCGAAAATCAGGCTGACCAGACCGATAAGATAGGTCAGGGCGTAGCCGAGGCTTAAGTGATCGAGCGCCGCCGCCAGCTGGTCGTTGCTCATGCCGGAATGCCTTAGCGTATCGCCCGCGCCGACCAGCACCGGCGTTGAGGTCATTGAACCCGCCAGCATCCCGGCGGTCAGGCCGATATCCCAGCCAAAAAGTTTGCCAAGGCCCAGCGCAATCAGCAGAGCGCTGCTGACCATAACCAGCGCCAGCATCAGATAATTCTTACCGTCGCGAAAAAAAATGGAAAAAAAGTTGGGTCCGGCTTCAACTCCTACGCAAAAAATAAACAGCATAAAGCCGAGATTAAGCGCGTTCGTGTTAATCGCGAAGTGCTGCTGGCCTAATAATAAAGAGACCACTAAAACGCCAATGGAATTACCCAGTTGCACCGAGCCAAGGCGTATTTTCCCGAGGCACAAGCCGAGTGTGAGCACCACAAATAATAACAGGATGTAATTCCCATTTAACAAATCTGCGACGTTTATATTCACTGAGGATAACTTCTTGTTTACTAGTAAGTTGTTGAAAGGGGTGGGGTTTTGCGCTAAGGTTTCCACCAATAACGACAGGGTTTTTTCTTATTTTCACACGCCCTGAAATCACCTGCGGAACATTACGCAGCGGCTAGTTTAATCGCAATGAAGATCAACGGCTAGTAAGAATAGTGTACTTATAGAGTACGTTTTTTTGGCAAGGATAGCTACCACGCTTTATCAGACTGGGCGCCCTGAAAGGCGGCTTTCAGTAAATCCGATACAGGCATTATCAAGGGGATATCTGTTGATGCGAAGACAAAGCTGGGCGGGGACCATTTGTTGTTTCGTCCTGTTTATTGTGGTGTTCATTTTCCATAAATGGCTTTTAACCCGTGGCTCCCCTATACAGGGAAGAATGGATTTGGGCATGCTTTTCTTTATTTTGCCAGGCATCGTGGCGAGCGTGTTTTGCCGCAACGCCCGGGTTGTGAAACCGATGCTTGGCGCCATCCTCGCTTCGCCGCTCTGTCTTTTGCTGTTTTTGATGTGGCGCGAAAGCGAACGCTCGTTCTGGCAGGAAGTGGCGTGGACCTTCGGCGCGGTCTTCTGGTGCACGCTGGGCGCGTTGTGCTATCTCTTATTACTGACGCTGATTAAGCATTACGATGCGGCGAAAAACCGGCTCTGAAGCCGGTTTTTTTATCGCAGCGCCTTACGAAACGCGCTGATAACGCTTCTTCAGGCTAAAAGCAACGCCAGAATATCAGGTTATACTTTCGAGCTTTGACGACCGGAGTTCCCCATGCGTTCACCCGTCATTCCCAAATCCCTGCTGCTGCTGGAAGCGGTGGGGATGGCGCTGCTGCTGCTGGCTTTACTCTCATTTAACCAGTACGTGACGCTGCCTGCGCCGTTTAACAGCGGCGCGGCGATAGTGGGAATGCTTTTCGCGGGCGTGGCTTTGATATTGCCTGCGGCAGTGGCGCTGATGATTGCGCTGGCGCGCCAGCTGGCGCCGCGGCTGATGAACGCGGGCTCCGGTCCTTCCGCTCACCAGGATAAGGAAAAACGCGATGACGCCGACCATTGATCTTTTACGCGCCCACCGTTCCATTCGCCACTACACCCACGAACCGATCACCGAAGCCCAGCGTGAGGCGATTATCGCCAGCGCCCAGGCTGCCTCAAGCTCAAGCTTCCTGCAGTGCAGCTCAATTATTCGCGTTACCGATACGGCGCTGCGTGAAACGCTGGTGACGCTGACCGGCGGCCAGCAGCATGTGGCTCAGGCGGCGGAGTTTTGGGTCTTCTGCGCTGACTTCAATCGCCATCTGCAAATCTGCCCCGACGCGCAGCTCGGGCTTGCCGAACAGCTGCTGCTGGGCGTGGTGGATACCGCGATGATGGGACAAAACGCCCTGACGGCGGCCGAATCTTTAGGGTTAGGCGGCGTTTATATCGGCGGCATTCGCAACAGCATCGAGGCGGTAACCGAGCTGCTTAAGCTGCCAAAGCATGTGCTGCCGCTGTTTGGCCTGTGCCTCGGCTGGCCGGCGGATGACCCGCAGGTGAAGCCGCGTCTTCCCGCCTCGCTGGTGGTGCATGAAAACAGCTATCAGCCGGTAGACGAGGCGACGCTTGCCCGCTATGACGAGGAACTGGCGCACTACTACCTGAGCCGCGGCAGTAATACCCGTCGCGATACCTGGAGCGATCATATTCGTCGCACCATTATCAAAGAGAGCCGTCCTTTTATTCTCGATTACCTGCACAAGCAGGGCTGGGCAACACGCTAACCCATTTGACGCGTCCCCCTTCGTTGCGAAACGCGGGGGGTGTATGATACGCGGGCATTTATGTTTGTTCAGAGAGGTGCAGGGTGAAAATCGCCATTTTGTCCCGGGATGGTACGCTCTATTCGTGTAAACGCCTGCGCGAAGCGGCCATGCGCCGCGGCCATCAGGTTGAGATCCTCGACCCGCTGTCATGCTATATGACTATCAACCCGGCGGCTTCGGCCATGCACTATAAAGGCCGCCAGTTGCCCCATTATGATGCAGTCATTCCCCGCATCGGTTCCGCCATCACCTTCTACGGCACCGCCGTGCTTCGCCAGTTTGAAATGCTCGGCAGCTACCCGCTGAACGAATCGGTGGCTATCACTCGCGCGCGCGATAAGCTGCGCTCATTACAACTGCTGGCGCGTCAGGGCATCGACCTGCCTTTGACTGGCATCGCGCATTCGCCGGATGACACCAGCGACCTGATAGACATGGTGGGCGGCGCGCCGCTGGTGGTCAAGCTGGTGGAAGGCACACAGGGTATCGGCGTGGTGCTGGCGGAAACCCGCCAGGCGGCGGAAAGTGTGATTGACGCTTTCCGCGGGCTGAACGCCCATATTCTGGTGCAGGAATATATAAAGGAAGCGAAAGGGCGGGATATACGCTGTCTGGTGGTGGGCGACAGCGTGGTGGCGGCGATTGAGCGGCAGGCGAAAGAGGGCGATTTTCGCTCCAACCTGCACCGCGGCGGGGTGGCGCGCATTGCCGATATCTCGCCTGAAGAGCGTGAAATCGCCCTGCGGGCGGCGCGCACGCTGGGGCTGGATGTGGCGGGCGTCGATATTCTTCGCGCCGAGCGCGGGCCGCTGGTGATGGAGGTTAACGCCTCGCCGGGGCTGGAGGGGATTGAGAACACCACCGGCATTGATGTCGCATCCAGGATGATTGAGTGGGTGGAGCGGCATGCGAATTCCGACTTTTGCCTGAAAATGGGCGGATAAGCGGCTAATCGTGGTATGGAAGGAGGAATTTGCGTAAGCTATCCTCTTTTGATTTTATCGTTACTGAAAGAGGTATCCGGTTTTATGCATTCACTCGTCGTCCCGACTCTGGACACCCTGCGCCGCTGGCTCGACCGTCTCGGCGTGAGCTTCTTCGAGTGCGATACCTGCCAGGCGCTGCACCTTCCTCACATGCAGGATTTCGACGGCGTTTTCGACGCGAAGATCGATCTGCTCGATAACGTGGTGCTCTTTTCCGCCATGGCGGAAGTCAAGCCTTCGGCGCTGCTGGCGGTGGCCGCGGATCTCTCTGCCATTAACGCCGGTTCGCTGACGCTAAAAGCGTTTCTCGATATTCAGGATGATAACCTGCCCAAACTCGTCGTCTGCCAGGCGCTGCATGCCCAGGTGGGCGTCAGCGAAGAGCAGTTCGCCGCTTTCTTCCGCCAGAGCGAACAGCAGATCTCCATGGTGATTCTGGAAGCCCGCGCGCAGCAGCTGCTTTACACGCCTGAGGAAGAGGAAAAAAGCGACCGCGTAGTGAATAACCATTTTCTTCACTGATCCCGCCTCTTATTAGCGCAGTCGCCACCAGGGCGGCTGCTAAATTTGATTTTTTATTCTGTCCCCAGCCTCTTCTTCAAGCATTTTTCACCGCTTCAACCGCCAGTTTGGCTTATCACATAGAGCGATTCAGCCTAAAAAATTGATAAAAGGCGTTTTTTATACCGGGCTATAGCCTCGGGACCGGGCTACAGTTATCCTTGCGCTGGTTTGAAAAGCGTGCAACGTCTGCCGAAGGTCCTCCGGTCCTTTTTCTGTGCAGGTGAACAGATATGCATGATTTTTGCATATGTCTAAATGCGTAAATTTAGCTCGCTCAACGGGCTTTTACCCTTTATTCAGAAGGAAACAGATATGTCCACCCAAGGTAAAAAATGGTTGTCGGGTGTGGTTGCCGGTGTGCTGATGGCATGTTCCGCCACCGCCATGGCGGCCGAACAAAAGACGCTGCATGTGTATAACTGGTCTGATTATATTGCGCCGGATACGGTCGAAAACTTCACCAAAGAGACCGGTATTAAAGTGGTTTACGACGTGTTCGACTCCAACGAGGTGCTTGAAGGGAAACTGATGGCGGGCAGCACCGGCTTTGACCTCGTCGTCCCTTCCGCAAGCTTCCTGGAGCGCCAGCTTACGGCAGGCGTCTTCCAGCCGCTCGATAAGAGCAAGCTGCCGAACTGGAAAAACCTCGATCCGGAAATTCTCAAGCTGGTCGCGAAACACGACCCGGATAACAAATACGCCATGCCTTACCTGTGGGCGACGACGGGCATTGGTTATAACGTCGATAAAGTCAAAGCGGCGCTTGGCGCCGACGTGCCGTTGAACAGCTGGGATCTGGTGCTGAAGCCGGAAAACCTCGCTAAGCTGAAAAGCTGCGGCGTCTCTTTCCTGGACGCCCCGGAAGAAATTTTCGCCACCGTGCTGAACTACCTGGGCAAAGACCCGAACAGCACCAAAGCGGATGACTACACCGGTCCTGCTACCGATCTGCTGCTGAAGCTGCGTCCGAACATTCGTTACTTCCATTCCTCTCAGTACATCAACGATCTGGCGAATGGCGACATTTGCGTCGCTATCGGCTGGGCAGGGGACGTATGGCAAGCGGCTAACCGCGCCAAAGAGGCGAAGAATGGCGTGAATATCTCCTATACCATCCCGAAAGAGGGGGCGCTCGCCTTCTTCGACGTCTTCGCCATGCCGAAAGATGCCAAAAACACCGATGAAGCCTATCAGTTCCTCAACTATCTGATGCGCCCGGATGTGATGGCTCACATCAGCGACCACGTTTACTACGCCAGCGGCAACAAGGCCGCCACGCCGCTGGTGAGCAAAGAGGTACGCGACAATCCGGGCATCTACCCGCCTGCCGATGTATTTGCCAAGCTCTTCACACTTAAGGTGCAGGAGCCGAAGATTGACCGCGTAAGAACCCGCGCGTGGACTAAAGTGAAAAGTGGTAAATAAATAAACCAGCTTTTGCGTAACGGTACCGCTCCGGGCGTTAACGCCCCTTCTGGACAGAGGTCGCAAGCCTCTGTCCAGACGTTTGTGCGGCATTGCCCGCACCGTTTTATTGTTTTGCCGGAGAGCAAATCGTGACTGATGCTACCCCTCGCCCCCAGGCGAAAACCCGCAAGGCGCTTACCCCGCTGCTGGAAATCCGCAACCTGACCAAATCTTTCGACGGCCAGCACGCCGTAGACGATGTCAGCCTCACCATTTATAAAGGCGAAATTTTCGCTCTGCTTGGCGCCTCCGGCTGCGGCAAATCCACGCTGCTGCGCATGCTGGCGGGCTTTGAGCAACCGACCACCGGGCAGATAATGCTGGATGGCGTCGACCTCTCTCATGTGCCGCCCTATCAGCGGCCCATCAACATGATGTTCCAGTCGTACGCGCTCTTCCCGCACATGACCGTGGAGCAAAACATCGCCTTCGGCCTTAAGCAGGACAAACTGCCGAAAGCGGAAATCGCCAGCCGCGTGCAGGAGATGTTAAGCCTCGTGCATATGCAGGAGTTCGCCAAACGCAAGCCGCACCAGCTCTCCGGCGGCCAGCGCCAGCGCGTGGCGCTCGCCCGCAGCCTGGCGAAACGCCCGAAACTGCTGCTGCTTGATGAACCCATGGGCGCGCTGGATAAGAAACTGCGCGACCGCATGCAGCTCGAAGTGGTGGATATCCTGGAGCGCGTGGGCGTGACCTGCGTAATGGTGACCCACGATCAGGAAGAGGCGATGACCATGGCGGGCCGCATCGCCATCATGAACCGCGGCAAGTTTGTGCAAATCGGCGAGCCGGAAGAGATTTATGAGCATCCCACCACCCGCTACAGCGCGGAATTTATCGGCTCGGTCAACGTCTTCGAGGGGCTGCTGAAAGCGCGCCAGGAAGACGGTCTGGTGATTGATTCGCCCGGCCTGCTTCACCCGCTGAAAGTGGACCCGGATGCGTCGGTCGTGGACGGCGTGCCGGTTTATGTTGCGCTGCGTCCGGAAAAAGTGATGCTCTGCGACGAACCGCCTGCGGATGGCTACAACTTTGCGGTGGGCGAAGTGGTGCACATCGCCTACCTCGGCGACCTCTCTATTTATCATGTACGGCTCAAAAGCGGGCAGATGATCAGCGCCCAGCTTCAGAACGATCACCGCTATCGCAAAGGCGCGCCGACCTGGGGCGATGAAGTTCGCCTCTGCTGGGATGCGGACAGCTGCGTGGTTCTGACGGTTTAAGGAGGCGAAATGAGTAGTACGTTTGAACGCCACGGCGAACCTGCCGCCGACGTGAAGCCCGGCGGCGCTAAGCTCTGGCTCGCCCGCCTGCAGATGGCCCATGGCCGTAAGCTGGTTATCGCGCTGCCTTACCTGTGGTTAATTTTGCTCTTTCTGCTGCCGTTTCTGATTGTATTTAAAATCAGCCTGGCGGAGATGGCGCGCGCTATTCCTCCTTATACGGATCTGGTGAGCTGGGAAGAGGGGCAGGCTTCGATTCTGCTCAACTTCGCCAACTTCCTGCAGTTAACGGACGATCCGCTTTATTATGAGGCGTACCTGCAGTCGCTGCAGGTGGCGGCGGTTTCGACAATTTGCTGTCTGCTGCTCGGTTATCCGCTCGCCTGGGCCGTGGCGCACAGCAAGCCTTCCACGCGCAACATCCTGCTGCTGCTGGTTATCCTGCCGTCGTGGACGTCGTTTCTTATTCGCGTCTACGCCTGGATGGGCATTCTCAAAGAGAACGGCATTCTGAATAACGTGCTGCTGTGGCTCGGCGTTATCGATCAGCCGTTAACCATCCTGCACACCAACCTCGCGGTTTATATCGGTATCGTTTACGCCTATCTGCCGTTTATGGTGCTGCCGATTTACACCGCGCTGACGCGTATCGACTACTCGCTGGTGGAAGCCTCGCTGGATCTCGGCGCCCGTCCGCTGAAAACGTTCTTCAGCGTGATTGTGCCGCTGACCAAAGGCGGGATTATCGCCGGCTCTATGCTGGTGTTTATCCCGGCGGTAGGCGAGTTTGTTATCCCGGAGCTGCTGGGCGGGCCGGACAGCATTATGATTGGCCGCGTGCTCTGGCAGGAGTTCTTTAATAACCGCGACTGGCCGGTGGCGTCGGCGGTAGCGATAACCATGCTGGTGGTGCTGATCGTGCCTATCATGTGGTTCCATAAGTATCAGAACAAAACCATGGGGGACCACGCATGAATAATCTGCCTGTTGTGCGTTCTCCCTGGCGCATCCTGATCCTCATCATCGGCTTTACATTCCTGTATGCGCCGATGCTGATGCTGGTGGTTTACTCCTTTAACAGCTCGAAGCTGGTCACGGTTTGGGCGGGGTGGTCGACGCGCTGGTACAGCGAGCTGTTTCAGGATTCGGCGATGATAAGCGCCGTGACGCTGAGCCTGACCATCGCCGCCTGCGCAGCGACGATGGCGGTGGTGCTGGGGACTATCGCGGCGGTGGTGATGGTGCGGTTTGGCCGCTTTCGCGGCTCAAACGGTTTCGCGTTTATGCTGACGGCGCCGCTGGTGATGCCGGATGTTATTACCGGTCTGTCGCTGCTGCTGCTGTTTGTGGCGATGGGCCACGCCATCGGCTGGCCTTCGGATCGCGGCATGCTCACCATCTGGCTGGCGCACGTCACATTCTGTACCGCCTATGTTTCGGTAGTGATTAGCTCCCGCCTGCGCGAACTGGATCGTTCCATTGAGGAAGCAGCGATGGATCTTGGCGCTACGCCGCTGAAGGTTTTTTTCGTCATCACGCTGCCGATGATCATGCCGGCGATTGTTTCCGGCTGGCTGCTGGCCTTTACGCTTTCGCTGGACGATCTGGTTATCGCAAGCTTTGTCTCCGGCCCCGGCGCCACCACACTGCCGATGCTGGTTTTCTCCAGCGTTCGCATGGGGGTGAATCCGGAGATCAACGCCCTGGCGTCGATTATCCTCGGCGTGGTCGGAATAATCGGACTTATCGCCTGGTTCTTTATGGCCCGGGCAGAAAAGCAGCGACTGCGCGACATCCAGCGTGCAAGGCATAGCTGAGCGACCTAAAATCTGCAATCATGTGCCTCCAGCGCCGCGCGAGCCGCGGCGCTGTATCACAGGGAAGGCGAGATTTGGACATTTTCAGCAAACCGCGAAATTCACATGCCAGAATGAACGCCCCGACGCTGGTGCAGGTGGCGGCGATAGCGATTATCACCACCCGGTGTGTCGATCTCCTTTTGCTTTTTAACCTGCTCGGCCTGCGCGGCACGATGGATTTTATCCACCGCAGCGTGCAAACCTGGAGCCTGACCCTGATTTTCCTTGGCAGTCTGCTAATGCTCTGCGTGGAATTCCGCTGCGCGTTTGTCATTCTCAAAGGACGCAGCTGGGGACGCTGGGTTTATCTGTTAACCCAGATTATCGCCGCCAGCTATCTCTGGGCTGCTTCTCTGGGCTGGGGCTATCCGGAGCTTTTCAGCATCGCCGGCGAGTCGAAACGGGAAATTTTCCGCTCCCTGGTGATGCAAAAATTGCCGGACCTGCTGGTGCTCTTTCTGCTCTTTGTTCCCTCTCCCAGCCGACGATTTTTCCAGCTACAGTAACCCGCCAGGCGTGATAGAATCGCCGGTCCGCGTTTTCCTTAAGGTTTTTTGCTATGCACTGCGCACTCTTTGATGCCGGGCGCTGCCGATCCTGCGCCTGGATTGAACAGCCGATGGCGACTCAGCTTACCGCCAAAATGAACGACTTACGCCAGCTGCTGGCGGAGCATCACGTGGGCGAATGGGCAGAGCCGGTCAGCGGACCGCAAGAGGCGTTTCGCAATAAAGCCAAAATGGTGGTGAGCGGCAGCGTGGAAAAACCGCTGCTCGGCATGCTGCGCCGCGACGGCACGCCGGAGGATCTCACCTCTTGCGCGCTCTATCCCGCGTCGTTTTATGCCGTTTTCGCCGTGCTGAAACCCTTTATCGCCCGCGCCGGGTTAACCCCTTATAACGTGGCGCGTAAACGTGGCGAATTAAAGTACCTGCTGCTGACGCAAAGTACGCTGGACGGCGGCATGATGCTGCGCTTTGTGCTGCGTTCGGAAGCCAGGCTTGAGCAACTGCGCGCCGCGCTGCCCTGGCTGCAGGCGCAACTGCCGCAGCTTAAGGTTATCTCCGTGAATATTCAGCCGGTGCATATGGCGATAATGGAAGGTGAGAAAGAGATTTGGCTGACGGAGCAGCAGGCGCTGGCGGAAAACTTCAATGGCGTGCCGCTCTGGATCCGCCCGCAGAGCTTTTTCCAGACCAACCCGGACGTCGCCGGTAAGCTCTATGCTACCGCCCGCGACTGGGTGCGGGCGTTGCCGGTGCGGCATATGTGGGATCTCTTTTGCGGCGTGGGCGGTTTTGGCCTGCACTGCGCGACGCCCGCGATGACGCTTACGGGGATTGAGATAGCCCCTGAGGCTATCGCCTGCGCAACACGCTCCGCCGGGATGCTCGGGCTGAAGGATGTGCGCTTCCAGGCGCTGGATTCCACCCGGTTTGCGACAGAGCAGGGCAGCGTTCCCGATCTGGTGGTGGTGAACCCGCCGCGGCGCGGTATCGGCGAGGAGCTTTGCGACTACTTAAGCCGCATGGCGCCGCCGTTTATTCTGTACTCGAGCTGTAACGCGCAGACGATGGCGAAAGATATCACCCTGCTTGCAGGCTATCGCATCCTGCGCGTGCAGCTGTTCGATATGTTCCCGCATACCGCGCATTACGAAGTGTTAACGCTGCTGGTGCGCGAGTAAATCACCGGTCCCGCAAAGGGTTGGCGGCGGCTTCGCCACCGGCTTTTGCCGCCGCTACCAGTACAGCTTCCAGCTTCCGGATGCGCGCATCAGCGCTTCGACATAAAAATAATCTCCCCAGCTACAGCACTCATCCACTCCTTTATCGCTCGCCAGATGGTAAACCGAATGCTTCAGTAGCCCGTTGCATGCGTCGTCGGGCTTCGCCAGATAATGCTGGTTCAGCGAGGAGAGCATATGCGTTGCCCACGCCTGATATACCGCGCGGTCCGGGTCGGACACCGGCAGGTGCTTAACCAGCTCCAGCAATCCGCAAACGGCGATAGCGGCGGAGGAGGAATCACGCAGCGCGTCAGTGCCCTGGAGCGCGAGATCCCAGTGGCAAACGCCATCTTCCGGCAGGCGGTTAAGGAAATAGTTCGCCACCTTTTTCGAAAGCCTCACCATCTCTTTGTCGCCAGTATAGATAAAGCTCAATAAGAAGCCGTAAATAGCCCAGGCCTGGCCGCGCGACCAGCAGGAGTCGTCCGCATAGCCCTGCTGCGTGTTGCCAAAGCGCGGCTCGCCGGTGAGGCGGTCCATATAGTAGGTGTGGTAGGTCGAAGCGTCCGGGCGCACCAGAAAACGCGCGGACTGGTTAACATGCGCCCGCGCCGCGCTCGCGAAGCGGGGGTCGCCGGTCTGTTCGCTCGCCCAGTAGAGCAGCGGCAGGTTCATGGTGCAGTCGATTATCATGCGTCCTGCCTGCTCGGGGTCGTCCAGATCGCCCCAGGCCTGGATTATCTGCGCTTTCGGATGATAACGCTCCAGCAGCGCCTCGGCGGCCTGCAACGCGAAGCCGCGCGCTTCGCGGCTGGCGTTCAGCCGCCAGTCCGCCACGCAGGAGAGGGTATAAAGAAAACCAAGGTCGTGGGTGTTGGTATCGTGGCGGCCCGCGATGCGAAGCCCGAACGAGCGCACCTGCCTGCGCGCCGCCTCACGGAACGCCTCTTCGCCAGACATCTCCCAGGCAAGCCACAGTTGCCCGGTCCAAAAGCTGGTTGTCCACTCCACGTTTTCCGTCAGCGGATAGTAGCCATTTACGCAGGTTTCGGCAGGAAATTTATCGCCAAAGGCGGCAAGATTTGCGCGAAGGCGTGCCAGTACCGCCTCGCGGGTTTGCCCCAGCGTATCGCGCAGCCGGACGATATCGCTTGCCGAGGCAGGCGGGTGGTTTAACGGTTCAAAAGCTATCTGATGCAGCATACAGGCTCCTTGATAAATCAGTTTTTGACCGCGGCGGCGGTATGGGCGGCATCCGCGCGCTTGCTCTGGCAGGCGGAAAGGGTGAAGACGGAAATCAGCGTAAAGGTGAGGGCTATTGCGCCCATCAGGATGTAGGTCTGTTCAAATCCGATGCGGTCGTAGAGATAGCCCGCGGGCGAAGAGACCACCACGTTGCCGACATACAGCATCGCCTGGTAGCCCAGCAGATACATGGTGGCGTTGACGCGCTTATCGAAATGCTCAGCGATATATTTGAAAACCGAAACCAGCAGCAGACAAATCTCCAGCCCGTAGAGCGGCTTGAGTACCGAAATAAGCAGATGTGAGTCGCACAGGCCGGAAATAATCAGCCGCGCGCCCACCACCAACCCCACGATCAGCAGCCCCTTTTTAGCGCCCACGTAATTCACGAAAACCGGGATCACCATATACATCACGAACTCCATGCCGGACTGCACGGTGCCGAGGTAGCCAAACACGGCGTTGCCCTGCTTTACATCGTCAAAGAAGGTGACGAAGTAGCGCGAGAACTGCTGCTCGGCGATGAACATCATCCAGGCGACGCCAGCCACATACAGGCAGAAGGCCCAGAACTTGCGGCTTCGCAGTAGCGCATAGACGTCGCTAATCTCAATCTTCTGCGTTGAGAGCACACTGGCGGCATGCGAGGTCGCCACGCTCACCTTCAGGCTCATCAGCACGCCGAGCATCACCAGCGACGCGACGCTGCCGAGGATAAAGTTATAGGCAGGCGAAAGGTTAAACAGCAGGCCGGAGAATGACGAGGCGACCGCCCAGCCGAGCGACCCCCACATGCGGATCTGGCCGAACTCCATGCCGTTCAGGCGGCTATAGCGGTCGGTATAGGATTCACAGGCGGCGACGCCCGCGTACCAGGCGAAGCTTAAATAAATCGCCCCGACGATGATGCCCGCCAGAGTGTGAGAAATAAGCAGCGGCTGGTAAACATAGATAAAAAACGGCGCCATCAGGGCGGACATCGCCACCACAAAATAGAGCAGGTATTTGCTCATGCCGATTTTATCGAGGATATAGCCATAGACCGGTTTTAATATCACCGAAAAAATACCGTTAACCGCGAAGACGGTGCCAATCACCGAGCCGCTGAGGTTGGTTTTCTGGCCAAGCCAGATGGCTAATAAGCCAATACTGGCAGACCAGGTAAAAAAATAGAGAAAGATAAAACTGCTAATTTTGAAATATTCCGTCTTGTTTGCAGCGGTAATATTTTTCATAAGGGCCTCGGGTAAGAGATGTTGTTATTTTCAGGAGTAAAGCGGCAAGGCAATGTCCTTATTGCCGGTGGCGAACGCCAGGCGCAGCGAGTGCGGTTCAATAATCAGGCGCGGTGCCTGCTGGCTATCAACAGGGGCTTCAACCCTGCCCGCCACCGCGCAGCACAGCCAGGTTAAGCCCGGCTCAATATCATTGTTAAGGCAGGGAATGGCGGCGCACTCAGCAAACATAATGCTGCTGTTGGGTGGCGTAATAACCGTTTCGGGCCGGCGGCAAAGCGTCGGAGAAATATCGGCAATGGCGCTGTAGCCATTGGGCGCGGCAACCATGGCGGCGCGATCCTGATGCTGTATTTGCGTCGCGCCGGGCCTTGAAATCACGGCGAAGCCGCCTTCAACGACCTGTAATTTACGCGCGCTTTCAATGCGATGAATTCGCACGTGCCCTTCCTCGCAAGGAACAAGCCAGGTGGAGATATGCACGTCCCGCCAGGGGGACCAGCGGGAGAAAATATGATCTTCGCCGGTAACGACCTCGTCGCACTCTCTGCGGCCCCGGTAGTAGCCATCCTCCTCGCTCAACAACAGCATGGAATCGCAGGCGGCGTGCTTAATGCCGTAACGCCCGCGCTCAATCGTAAAACCAAAGCGGCTCGAATAAGCGAACTTTGTATATTTCGCCTCGGTATTCACGTAGTTATTCAGCTCAAGCTGACCGGAGGTCAAAAGCCAGGCGTGGCGCGAATCCTCGCTGTGGACGACGATTTGTTGCGCCTCTTTAATCGCGCGCGGCGTGCGAAGCGGCGGTAGCGCCTCTTCCTCCGCCTGCCAGAAAGCGTGGCTCTGCGGCAACGCCAGCACCAGAAAGATCTTCAGCGCCCAGTAAGGCGAGCCTGGCGAATTATAATCTTCGCAGAACGCAAGGTTAGGGTAGGCGTAGCCGAGCGTCAGGATGCCGTCGCGGTCAAGAACAGGCTGCTGCTGCCACCAGCGCAGATGGCGCAAAACCAGCCCTTTCACAATGCCCGGCGTATAAACCTCCAGCTGCGAAAAGGCCACCGCGCTCCAGAACGCCGCCATGGCGAAGCGATAGGTCAGGCTGCGGCCAAAGGGAATGGAGGCGCCCCCGGCATCGGAGAAAGTGATAAAGTCCTGGGCGAACAGCCGCGCCCGCTCGCGAAGCGTTAGCGCCCGCGCCGCATCGTCATCTTTCATCAGCGTGGCGTAAATCAGGCCGTAAAAGTGAAACGCCATGGAGATGTAATAGTCCTTGGGGCGCCCCGGGCCGTCGGAATACCAGCCGTTGCCGAGATAATAGGCTTCCATTTTCGTAAAACGGCGCTCAATCACCTCGCGCCGCCAGGGCAGACCGGCGCGCTTAAAGCCCAGCTCGACCATAATGGCGAAGTAGTTCCAGTTGCTGTCCGGCATTTGCGCATCGCCAATCTGGCTTAGCCAGCGGTAGAGGTTGTCCCGCTCCCGTTCGTTAAAACAGTTGGTGAGCTTTTCCTGCAGCAGCGCCAGGCCCAGGCCATAGACCGCCATCTCCACCAGCCGCTGATCGTATGGCCCGGTCGCGCCCCAGTAACCGGGGTGCTGCGGGTCCGTACCGGCGCGGATCGCCGCCAGGTATTTTTCGCTCTCCTGCGCGCCTTCGCCGGCGGCCATGAGCGGAAACAGCCCCCACAGCGCGCGCGATAACCCCTCCATGCGCGCGATATCCGGTCCGTAATGGGCGCAGGTCGTCCCGAGCGTGATGCCGCTTTCGCCCGGCTCTAACTGCCCGTTCAGCGGTTTTAGCAATGATTTCAACAGTGTCGCCACGTCCTCGCGGCTGGCGAGCGGATTAGTATGCTGTTTCTCAACGGCCATGGTTCACCTCCTTGCACCGGCAGGCACCGGCAGAATGGGTGAAAGAATAGGTAAGCGGAGTGGGGGCTAAATGTTAGCTGCGTCACAGGGTCGCGTATTGCATAAGACAGCGTTTGAAAAAATTTAAAACTGTGGTTTATAAGTCGTGGCATTCGGCTAAAAGTTGAAATCTGTTGTCCTGTGCAAACGGAGCGTTTTGTGAAAATCCACTGCGAAAAATCACTGCTGGAGGCGGTCGCCCTGAACGACAGCCTGATCTCTTTCAGCAGGCTCTACGCGAACTCTATTCGCTATCATCACTGGCATCCTTGCCTTGAACTGCTGTTCGTGGAGGAGGGGTACGGCGTGGTCATGGTGGATAATCAGCAATACACAATGCGACCGGGCCGGCTGTTTATTTTTCCGCCGATGTCGCTGCACAAAGTGATGGTTGAGGAGAGCGAACGCGAGCGCTACCGGCGCACGGTGATTCACCTTGACCACCATGCGGCGCTCAGGCTGATTGCCGCTTTTCCCCTGCGTCAGGCTAAGCTTGAGCGCCTTAGCCAGCGCGGCGCGAAGGCGGCGGTGTTTGATTTCTCCGCCTCGCCTGCGCAACTTGAGCCCCTTTTCGCGCTCTACGATCCGCTGCTCTCCCGGGGCGGCGGCGAGCATGAGCACATTGCCTGCTTTGTGCTGCATCTGCTCAGCCTGCTGCCGGAAAAGCCCGCTTCGCCGCCGCAGGGCAGCAACATGCTCGCAACCCATGTGATGTACTGGATTGAGGAGAACTATGCGCGCAAATTCGATCTGGCCGAGGCGGCGGCCGAGCTGCAACGCTCGCGCAGCTATCTCTCCCGGCGCTTTCAGCAGGAGACCGGTGAAAAAATCCATGATTATCTGACCAGCTTTCGGCTGCGCAAAGCGTGCGAACTGCTGCGCCATCATTCGTATAGCGTGGCGGAAATTGCCGCCCGGGTGGGCTTCTCCGATACCACCTATTTCATCAGTTGCTTTCGCAAGAAGCTTGGGGAAACGCCGCTCCAGTACCGCAAAAACCAGGCGCGCTGACGCCTATACTCAATGCAGATGCGTTGCGAAGAGGGCAGGGGATGTTCGAAGGATTCATACATGAAAAGATAGCCGTTAACCACGCCACGCTGAACGTACGCTACGGCGGCAACGGCCCGCCGGTATTGCTGCTGCACGGGCATCCGCGCACCCATATGACCTGGTCGAAGGTCGCGCCGCTGTTGGCGAAGCAGTTCACCGTGGTTTGCCCCGATCTGCGCGGCTTCGGACAGTCTTCTGTGCCTGTTGATACGCGCGATCACGCCGGCTCCGCGAAACGAGCCAAAGCGCAGGACTGCGTTGAACTGATGCAAGCGCTGGGCTTCCCGCGTTTCGCCATTGTCGGCCATGACCGGGGCAGCTACACCGCGTACCGCGCGGCGCTCGATTTTCCCCACATCATCACGCGCCTTGCGGTGCTGGACAGCGTGCCGATTCTGGAGGCGCTGGAGCGCTGCAACGAAAAGTTCGCCCGACAGTGGTACCACTGGTTTTTCTTCGCGCAAAAGGATAAACCGGAGCGGGCCATTCTGGCCGACCCGGACGCCTGGTATGGCGGGCGGCCAGCGCAAATGAATGACGCCGAGTACGCCGATTTTCACCGCGCCATCCATGACCCGGCAACGGTGCACGGCATGCTTGAGGATTACCGCGCCGGATTAACGGTTGACCGTGAGCATGAGGCGGCGGACCGCGCAGCGGGACGTAAAATCCGCTGCCCGACGCTCTGCCTGTGGTCGGAAAAAGACGACCTGGTCGATCTCTATGGCGATGTGCTGGCTATCTGGCGAAACTGGGCTGACGATGTGCGGGGCGGGGCTATCCCGAGCGGGCACCATATGGCGGAGGAAGCCCCCGAAGCGCTGGCGCAAGCGCTGATGCTGTTTCTGCGGGAAAAATAAAGGCCCGCGTAGCGCGGGCCTTACCATGCGTGGTTATCGTTACTGCGGGAACCACTGGTCGCTGATTTTCTGATACGTGCCGTCCGCTTTAATGGCGGCCAGCGCGTCGTTCAGTTTCTTCAGCAGCGCCACGTTATCCGGGCGTACCGCAATGCCAAGGCCGGTGCCGAAATATTGCGGGTCGGTCACTTTGTCGGTCGCGGTGCCAAGCTGCGGGTTGTTCTTCAGCCATTCGTTTACCACAGCGGTATCGCCAAACACCCCATCCAGGCGACCGTTTTTCAGGTCGATAATCGCATTCTGGTAGCTGTCATACGCCACGGTTTTCACTTCCGGGTGCTTATCCTGCAGGTATTTCTGGTGCGTGGTGCCGTTTTCCATGCCGATGCGCTTGCCTTTCAGGTCGGCAAAGGACTTATAGGCGCCTTTTTTGGCGATAACCACGGCGGAGTTAGCGTAATAAGGGGCGGTAAACGCGACCTGCTTCTGGCGCTCCGGCGTAATATCCATACCCGAAATCACGGCGTCATATTTTTTAAATTTCAGCGACGGGATCAGGCTGTCGAAAGCGTGGTTGGTAAACGTGCATTCTGCCTGCATTTGTTTGCATAATGCTTTCGCCAGATCGATATCAAATCCGACAATCTGGTTGTTCGCATCCAGCGACTCAAAAGGAGGATAGGTCGCGGAAGAACCGAAGCTGATTTTTTCTGCCGCAGCGGCGTGGAATGCGGCGCCAGCGAGCATGGCGGCCAGAATGAGTTTTTTCATCGTGAAGCTCCCGTCTGTCAATCTTGTTTTATGTCACCGTTTGCCCGGCGTGAAAACACCATGCCATTTAATGAATTTATATGCAATAAAAATGTATAATTATTTTACATGCAACCCCTCTTCCTGGACGAGAGAGGGGGAAGATGGGGGCTTCGCTAAGGCGGGTCTGGGGATAAACGAGCTTTGAGTGGGGCGGGTAAGCGAAGCGCTACCCGCCAGAACGTCAGGAAAGGACACGGCGCAGCCAACGGCAGCCCCCTTCTGCTGAAAGGGGGTTAACTGCGGCGTTCAAACGCCAGCGCGCGGCGTTCAACCAGGCGCATCAGCAGCGTCAGCAGGCCGTTGACGATGAGGTAGATAACACCCGCCGCGCCGAACACCATCACGTCGTAGGTGCGTCCGTACAGCAGTTGCCCGTGGCCCATCACTTCCATCAGCGTGATGGTGTAAGCGAGCGAAGTGCTCTTAAACACCAGCACCACTTCGTTGGAATAAGACGAGAGCGCGCGCTTGAACGCATAGGGCAGTAAAATAGCGAGCGTGTCTTTCTTGCTCATCCCCAGCGCCCCGCAGGATTGCCACTGGCCTTCGGGAATCGCGCGGATCGCTCCGTAAAACAGCTGCGTGGTATAGGCCGCCGAGTTGAGCGAAAGCGCAATCAGCGCGCACAGCCAGGGCTCGGAGAGCAAATGCCACAGCGCCGGGTAATTCTGCAATGAAGGAAATTGCCCCGGTCCGTAGTAAATCAGGAAGATCTGCACCAGCAGCGGCGTGCCGGTAAAAAGCGTAATGTAGCCGCGCACAATCCACACAAGTACCGGCGTTTTCAACGTCAGGATGATGGTGAAGATAAGCGAAAGCAGCAGCGCGACGACAATAGAGGCCGCGGTCAGCGTCAGGCTGGTATGCAGCCCTTTGAGGAGCTCAGGTAAATAATCCAGCATTAGCCTGGTCTCCGTTCAAAACGCGTGGCGCGACGATCGATATGCCTGAGCACATACTGGCTGATAAGCGTAATAACCAGGTAAATCGCCGCTGCGATAATGTACCAGGTAAAAGGCTCCTGGGTGCGGGTGGCGATGCTTTTGGTTTGCAGCATCAGGTCGTTAACGCTAATCAGCGACACCAGTGCGGTATCTTTCAGCAGCACCAGCCACTGGTTGCCGAGGCCAGGCAGCGCGTGGCGCCACATCTGCGGCATCACCAGGCGAAAGAAAATCGCGGTTTTAGACAATCCCAGCGCCTGCCCCGATTCCCACTGGCCGACCGGCACCGCTTTAAGCGCGCCGCGCAGGGTCTGCGAAGCATAAGCCGAATAGAGCAGGGAGAGGGCGATAACGCCGCACAGGAACGGGCTGACGTCGAAATTCTCAATCTGCATCTGCACCGGAATTTGCGCAAACCCGAGGTTAATGTTGAAACCATCGGAGAGCAGGAGCAGCAGTTGGGAGGAGCCGAAATAGATAAACAGCACCACCAGAATTTCCGGCAGGCCGCGCAAAATGGTCACCAGCGCGGTGGCTATCCAGGCCACCGGCCGCCATTTCGCCGACTCCCAGACGGCGAAAATCATCGCCAGCACGAGGCCGATGATAAGCGCGCAAACGGCAAGGCCGACGGTCATCCCGGCGGCGCTTGCTAAAGGAAACATATCGTTCATTCAGGCGATTACTTCTGGAACCATTTTTTGTAGATGGCGTCGTAGGTGCCGTCTTTCTTCACCTTTTCCAGCGCAGTATTGAATTTCTGCTGCAGGTCGGTGTTGCCCTGACGTACCGCGATGCCAAGACCGGTGCCGAAATAAGCTTTATCCGTCACTTTGTCGCCCACGGCGGCCAGTTTCGGGTTCGCTTTCAGCCATTCGGTAACGACGGCCGTGTCGCCAAACACCGCGTCGATACGGCCGTTTTGCAAATCCAGCTTCGCGTTCTGGTAGCTGTCATACGGCACGGTAGTAATTTCCGGGTGTTTGTCGTTGATGTATTTCTGGTGAGTCGTGCCGTTCTGCACGCCCACGCGCTTGCCTTTCAGCTGTTCAAGGCTGGTAAATTTACCCTGCTGGCCGATGAACAGCGCAGAGTTGTCATAATACGGGGTGGTGAACAGCACCTGCTTCTGGCGCTCTGGGGTAATATCCATCCCCGCCATCACCGCGTCGAAGCGTTTAAACTTCAGGCTCGGGATCAGGCTGTCGAATGCCTGGTTGGTAAAGGTGCAGGTAGCGTCAATCTCTTTGCAGAGCGCGTTCGCCAGATCCACGTCGAAACCGACGATTTTATTGCTGGCGTCCATCGACTCAAACGGAGGATAGGAAGCTTCGGTCGCGAAACGAATGGTCTGTGCTGCGGTGGCGGAAAGGCTGACGCTGGCAAGCAGCGCGGCAAGTAATACTTTTTTCATTGTCATTTTCCCGATCTGCATCAGTGAGATAAGTAGTGTTTAAACGCATCGGTCTGCGGGTGGGTGAAGCAACTCGCATCCCCCTGTTCAATGATATGGCCATTTTCCATATAGACCACGCGGCTGGCGGTTTTGCGCGCCACTTCCACTTCGTGCGTCACAATCACCTGAGTAATGCCGGTTTGCGACAGCTCGCGAATAATGCTGACGATTTGCGCGGTGATCTCCGGGTCCAGCGCCGCGGTAGGTTCGTCAAACAGTAAAACCTGCGGCTCCATCATCAGCGCGCGGGCAATGGCCACGCGTTGCTGCTGACCGCCGGAGAGATGCAGCGGATAACGATCAACGTATGGCGTCAGGCGCAACCGCTCAAGCAGCTTGTCGGCGCGCTTGCGCGCCTCTTCTTTGCTTAAGCCCAATACGCGGCAGGGCGCTTCGATGAGGTTCTGCAACACGGTCAGGTGCGGCCAGAGGTTATATTGCTGGAAAACCATGCCCACATTCTGACGCAGCTCGCGAATCGCTTTATCGCCAGGGGCCTTTGAGAAGTCGAACCGGTTGCCCGCGATGTTGAGTTGGCCGGAACGCGGCATCTCAAGCAGGTTGAGTACGCGCAGCAGCGAGCTTTTGCCCGCGCCGCTTGGACCAAGCAGCACCAGCGTTTCGCCCTGCGGACAATCGAGGGTGATATCAAACAGCGCCTGATGAGCGCCGTAATAACAATTAATGCCGTTTAGTTGAATACTCATGCGTAGCAGTTGAATAGCAATTGAGACCGCGAATAGTATCGCCAGCAGAATAGTTATGCAATATTTGTGCGTTAAAACTTAAAATCATCCAGATAACCGCTTTAAACTTAGCACAAAATAGCGGGGCGGGTAGGAGGCAAGGATAAATGTCGGCGTAACGGCGCTAAGCCAGACTATTTACATGAACCTCTGTCCGCCCCCGCAGGCCGCTTAACGATGCTCCAGCGACTGGCGCAGCGTGCCGGAAGGGGCATGTACGGCGCCGCCCAAATAGCGAACGTCATCTACCGCCCAGCACTGGCCTTCGCGGATCATCAGCACTTCATCCCGCCATTGCTGGCTCCCCTGGTTGAAAACCACGCGCAGCGGAATATTGCGCGCATCGGTATTGGGGATGCGGGAAGCGCTGTCGATCTTCGCGGTTTGCGCGGCGTCGGTGCGGCTGGTGAAAGGGTCGCTGCGCAGGAAAGCATTTTGCGGTTGGTTCTCACGGCTTGCGCTCTGCAACTGTTCATAAAGCGAATCGCTTAAGTAAGGGCGCAGGGCGCTAAGATCGTTTAACCCCTGGCTGCGATGCGCGATGCGATAGTCGTAAAATTGCTGCGCGACGGCGTCGGGGCCGCCTTGCACACAGGGTCCGCTGCGCGAGCCAATATCCTTGAACGCCGGAGTGACGGGAGTGGTGCAGGCGCTGAGCATCAGAGCGCAAGGCAGCGCTAAAAACAGAGCGGAATGGCGCATTTTCATTTCCTTATTCTCGTAAGCAGGACTACGTTTCTTGTCACAGGACATTTTTAGCATAGCGTATCGTCGCCAGTTTGCGTCTGGTATTGTCTGCTAACGCATTGATAGCCAAAAGGAGAAACCCATGCAATTTTCCACCACCCCTACGCTTGAAGGACAGGTCATCGTTGAGTATTGCGGCGTGGTCACCGGAGAGGCGATCCTCGGCGCCAACATCTTTCGCGACTTTTTCGCCGGCATTCGCGATATCGTCGGCGGCCGCTCCGGCGCCTATGAAAAAGAGCTGCGCAAGGCGCGGGAAATCGCCTTTCGCGAACTGGGCGAACAGGCGGCTGCCCTTGGCGCGGACGCGGTGGTCGGTATTGATATCGACTACGAAACCGTGGGCAAAGAGAGCAGCATGCTGATGGTGAGCGTCACCGGCACGGCGGTGAAAACCCGTCGATGAAGCGTTTTTGTTGGCCGCTTATTGTGGCGGCGCTGCTCGCAGGGTGCGCGGGCGAAAAGGGAATACTCGATCGCGGCGATTATCAAGTGGATGTCCGGCGGCAGGCGCAGGCGGCGTATCCGCGCGTAAAAGTGCTGGTTATTCACTATACGGCGGATGATTTCGACAGCTCGCTCGCCACGCTTACCGACCGCAACGTAAGCTCGCATTACCTTATTCCCGCCATTCCGCCGGAAAAAAGCGGCAAGCCGGTTATCTGGCAACTGGTGCCGGAGCGGGATCTCGCCTGGCATGCGGGCATCAGCTACTGGCGAGGGGCGACGCGCATTAACGATACCTCTGTCGGCATCGAGCTTGAAAACCGCGGCTGGCGGAACGTGGCGGGGCAGAAACGCTTCACCCCTTTCAGCGCGCCGCAGATAGCGGTGCTGGCGAAACTCGCCCGCGATATTATCCAGCGCTACCAGATTAACCCCGCCAACGTGGTAGCGCACTCTGATGTTGCGCCGCAGCGTAAAGACGACCCGGGCCCGCTCTTTCCCTGGCGGCAACTGGCCGCCCAGGGCATCGGCGCATGGCCGAATTCAGACCGCGTCGCTTTTTACCTGGCGGGCCGTGCGCCTTATGAACCGGTGGCCGAAGCTGAACTGCTGACATTGCTCGACCGCTATGGCTACGAGGTGAAGCCGGAACTGACCGACGCGCAGCGCAAGCGGGTGATTACCGCGTTCCAGATGCATTTTCGCCCGGCGCGGTACGATGGCCTGGCGGATGCCGAAACTGAAGCGATAGCACAGGCGCTGCTGGAAAAATATGGGCAGGGGTGAGCGTGCGGGAAGTGAAGGCGATGTTCGCCGCTGCGCTTATCCGCCTTACCTGTTAGCGGCATATATTCGGGTGCGGTGAAGGGTGACGTTCGCCAGAGTACGGCTTACTTATGTCAGCTTCCTTTACGCGAACGTGTTAAGGGCGCGCTGTCCCTTTATCCATCCCGGCTCCCGGCGCCTACCCGGCCCATCCATTGGCCTCGCCCCTTTGGGGCCAGTGCTCCCGGCATTTTTGAACAACCGGTGCGGGCCGTCCGCCCTGAAAAAAGCCGTGGCGATTTTGAGGCCGGATGAACCACATCGTTGACTGTTTGAATAAGAAAGTGAGGGTGATGAGGCGGTAAAAACAGAAATAAGCTTTGTATTTTGTCGGGTGGGTAAGCGCAGCACCCGCCTGGCGCTGCGCCATATTGCTTATCCCCGGTGCAGCTTTCCGTGATCCCGCAGCCAGAAGGCGGTGCGTTCAATCCCTTCATCCAGCGACACCACCGGCTGATAGCCAAGCTCCGTTTCGGCGCGGCGGATATCCAGCGTAAAGTCAAAATTCAGCTTCGATACGCCGTAGTGGGTTAGCACCGGCTCTTTGGCCGCTTTGTTGCCCATGCGCTCCAGGCTTCGCGCAACCAAATCGAGCATCGGGTAGGGCACCGAGCGAATGCGGCAGCTTATTCCCAGCGCGTCGATAAGCTTTTGTACGATAACCCGCAGCGGGCGAGGTTCGCCGTTGGCGATGTTATAGGCCCGGCCGGAGGCGAGCGTATCGCATTCGCTGCTGCTGGCGAGCCACATCGCATGCACCGCGTTTTCATAGTAGGTCATGTCCACCAGCGCTTCGCCGCCGCGCGGCAGCAGCACGCTGCCATAATGGCGCATCATCTGCACCAGACGGGGAAAGAAAACGGTATCGTGCGGCCCGAACAGGCTTTGCGGGCGCAAAATGGTGAAGCGCGTTTGCGGGTTGGCCTGCGCCAGCAGGTGAATCACTTCCTCGCTTGCCGCCTTGCTGCGAGCGAACTCGTTGGCATAGCGCGCCGGGCGAAAATCTTCCTGAATGTCCAGGTGATGGTGATAGTCAAAATAGAGCGCCGGAGAAGAAAGATGCACAAAGTTGCGCACGCCCCAGGCGACAGCCCACTCGCCCAGACGGCGGGTGGCGCGCACATTCGCGAGATCGAAAACCTCCTGGGTGCCCCAGGGCGCGGTAAAGCTGGAACAGTGCCACAGCGTGTCGATATCGGCCAGCATCACTTTGGCCTGCGAAGAGACCAGATCCGTCAGGTCAGCATGGACAAACTCCGCGCCCATCTTGGTCAGCAGCTTGCCCATCGCTTCGTTGTTGCCGGTAGCCCGAACGGTAAGGCCTTTACGACGTAAAAACTCGACCGCGTTTCGGCCTAAACCGCTGGTGGCGCCCGTGACCAGTACCTTCATGTCGACTCACTGTGCAGAAAAGATTGTGCCGCGCATTCTTCCGTTAAATCCGCCGCTATGCAATGGGATAAGCGTAAGAATCCGCATGCAGGCTTATGTTTCAGAAGTTATTCGTTCCGCTCGCCGCGCAATCTGCTGCGCCATACCGCGAAAGATAAACAGGTGCGCCGGAAACATCGCCAGCCAGTAAAGCAGCCCGGCCATGCCGTGCGGATGCCACCAGGCGCGTACGTCGAGCGTGCGGTAGCTTCCCTTATCACGCAGCGTAAAAACCAGCCGCCCCAGCCCTGGCGCTTTCATTCCGAAAAGCAGCGTCAGCTGGGCCTGCGGCTCGGCCACCAGCACGCGCCAGCTGTCCACGGCGTCGCCGGTTTGCAGATAAGGGCGAGCAGGGCGGCCGCGAGGAAGCCGGTGGCCCGCAAGCAGGTCAAGCGCGCCCCGGATGCGCCAGAGAACATTAGCAAAGAAATAGCCCTCCCGCCCGCCGATGCGGTTAACCACTTCCCATAACGCGCCGAGGCTTGCGCAGGTGTGCACCGTATGACCCGCCTGCTTTGGATAATAGCCGTAGTCAGCGCGCCAGCGGGCGCAAGCCAGCGGATCGTCGCCCCAGTCGTCGCGATTAGCCAGCTGCGTCTCTTTTTCGAGCGTGGCGCGCACGGCCTCGTCAAAACTTATCAACCGCTGGGGGATGAGCTCACGCAGCGCCCGATCATCCGCCAGCAGGTCATGCTTTAACCCCTGGATTAGCGCCCGGGCGATGTAGGGCGGGACGGACGTAATAGCGTTCAAAAACCAGACGGAGATCCAGCTTGTCGGCAGCGGCAAAGGGATAAGCGGACGGCGCTGTCCGCTTATCGCCATAAAGCGTTCAAACTGTTGCTGATAACTCAGTACCTCCGGCCCGGCGGCTTCGAAAACCCGATGGACGGCGGCGGGACGATGTAATAGTTCAAGCAGGTAATGGAGCAAATTCTCCAGCGCAATCGGCGTGGTGCGTGAACGAACCCAGCGCGGCGGCGTTAATACCGGCAGGTTGTGCACCATATCGCGCATCACTTCAAAAGCGGCTGAACCGGCGCCGACGATGATTCCGGCGCGCAGTTCTGTCACCGGGACGCCCGCGTCGCGCAGAATATCCGCCGTCATCTGACGGGCGCGCAGGTGATCGGAGGGCGTTTCGCCCGGCGGCGTTTGCAGCGAGCTGAGGTAGATTATCTGGCGCACCGGCGTTTCGCGTAGCGCGTCGCGCACGTTGAGCGCCGCCTGGCGTTCATGGGCGATAAACGCTTCGCCTTCGCCCATGCTGTGCACCAGGTAATAGAGCGTATCTACGCCAGCGAGCAGGGCGGGGAGCCCTTTCGGCCACTGCAGATCCAGCGTGTGGCAGGCAACGCCCGGGAGAGCGAGTCTCTCCAGCGGTTCGATATGCCGGGCCGCAGCGCGCACCGGATAACCCGCCGCGCTCAGACGACGGGTGAGGTGCTGGCCGACATAGCCGCTGGCGCCCAGCACCAGCACAGGCTGCGGCTCGTGCATAGCGTTTCCTTAGCGGCTGAAAAAAGCCTGCCAGAGGCGGACCACTTCGCCGAGCTGGTCCCGGTTAACGTCCAGATGGGTTACGAGGCGGGTGACGGGCGCTGCGCTGATGAGCACGTCATGCGCCTTCATATACTGGCCCAGCTCCGCCACACGCTCCTGCGGGACGCGCACGAAAAGCATGTTCGTATCCTGACGACGGACATCGGCGCCCGCTTCGCGCAGCGCGCCGGCAAGCCAGGCGGCGTTGTCATGGTCTTCTTTCAGGCGCGCCACGTTATGCTCCAGCGCATAGAGGCCTGCCGCCGCCAGAATGCCCGCCTGACGCATGCCGCCGCCGGTCATTTTGCGCCAGCGGGTTGCGCGCTTGATGTAGTCGCGGTTGCCGAGCAACAGCGAACCCACCGGCGCGCCGAGCCCTTTTGACAAACAGATAGTAAAAGTGTCGCAGTAGCGGGTCACTTCTTCCAGCGCGCAGCCGTAATCCACCACCGCGTTGAAAATACGCGCGCCATCGACGTGCAGCGCCAGGTTGCGCTCGCGGGTGAATTCCCACGCCTTCTTCAGGTAGTCGCGCGGCAGCACTTTGCCGTTGTGAGTATTTTCAAGGCTTAAAAGCCTCGTACGGGCAAAGTGAATATCGTCCGGCTTGATTTTCATCGCCACTTTATCAAGCGGCAGCGTGCCGTCCGGATCGGCCTCAATGGGCTGCGGCTGGATGCTACCGAGCACCGCCGCGCCGCCGGCTTCATAGAGATAATTATGGGCAAGCTGGCCGACGATATACTCTTCGCCGCGCTCGCAGTGGCTCAGCAGCGCCACCAGATTGGCCTGCGTGCCGGTAGGCAGAAACAGCGCCGCCTCTTTTCCGCTCAAGCGTGCGGCATAATTTTGAAGTTCGTTAACGGTAGGATCGTCGCCATAAACGTCGTCCCCGACCGGGGCGGCCAGCATGCGCTCCAGCATGGCGCGGCCCGGGCGGGTGACAGTATCGCTGCGTAAGTCAATCACGGCATTTCCTTTTTCAGGGAAGGGAGATGCCTCTTTTTTACCGGAACCAGTTGGTTTTCGCCAGTTCGATAACTTCGTCGCCGCGCCCGTTAATAATGGCGCGCAGCATATAAAGGCTGAAGCCTTTGGCCTGCTCCAGTTTGATCTGCGGCGGCATCGCCAGCTCCTCTTTCGCAACCACCACATCGACCAGAACGGGACCGTCGATAGAGAAGGCGCGCTGCAGGGCTTCGTCCACTTCCTCCGCTTTCTCTACGCGAATGCCCGTTATGCCGCACGCCTCGGCGATGCGCGCAAAGTGGGTGCTGTGCAGTTCGGTGCCATCCGTCAGGTAGCCGCCCGCCTTCATCTCCATCGCGACAAAGCCGAGCACGCTGTTATTGAAGACCACGATCTTCACCGGCAGGTTGAGCTGCGCCAGGGTGAGGAAATCGCCCATCAGCATGCTGAAGCCGCCGTCGCCGCACATAGCGACGACCTGGCGGCCCGGCGCGGCGGCCTGAGCGCCGATAGACTGCGGCATGGCGTTGGCCATGGAGCCGTGGTTAAACGAGCCGAGCAGGCGGCGTTTGCCGTTCATTTTCAGGTAGCGCGCGGCCCAGACGGTGGGCGTGCCGACATCGCAGGTAAAAATGGCATCGTCCGCCGCGTAATGGCTTATCTGCTGCGCCAGATATTGCGGATGAATCGCTTTGTCGCCCGGCTTCGCCAGATCGTCAAGCCCTTCACGCGCCTTGCGGTAATCCTCCAGCGCCTTGTCGAGAAAACTGCGGTCGGTTTTCTCTTCAAGCAACGGCAGCAGCGCCTGCAGCGTGGCTTTCACATCCCCCACCAGCGCCATGTCCACCTTACTGTGAGCGCCGATGCTGCCGGGGTTAATGTCTATCTGGATGATTTTCGCATCCGTGGGGTAGAAGGCGCGATAGGGGAACTGCGTGCCGAGCAGCACCAGCGTGTCGGCGTTCATCATGGTGTGGAAGCCGGACGAGAAGCCGATAAGCCCGGTCATGCCGACATCGTAAGGATTGTCATACTCGACATGCTCTTTACCGCGCAGGGCGTGCACAATGGGCGCTTTGAGCGTCGCGGCGAACTGCACCAACTCTTCATGCGCGCCAGCGCAGCCGCTGCCGCACATCAGCGCGATATTGCTGGAATAGCGCAGCAGCTGCGCGAGCTTCTTAAGTTCAGCCTCTTGCGGCGTGATAACCGGCTGCGGCGCGCTGTACCAGTGGGTGCTCGCGCCATCCGGCGCCGGGCGCAGCGCGATATCCCCCGGCAACACCACAACGGACACGCCCCGGTTGATAATCGCTTTGCGCATGGCGATAGCGAGCACCTGGGGGATCTGCTCCGGCGTACTCACCAGCTCGCAATAATGGCTGCATTCACGAAACAGCTCCTGCGGGTGCGTCTCCTGAAAATAGCCGCTGCCGATTTCGCTGGAAGGAATATGGGCGGCGATAGCCAGCACCGGCACATGGTTGCGCTGGCAGTCGAACAGGCCGTTGATTAAATGCAGGTTGCCAGGGCCGCAGGAACCAGCGCAAACCGCCAGCTCGCCCGTCAGCTGCGCTTCGGCGCCTGCGGCGAAAGCCGCCACCTCTTCATGGCGCGTGGACATCCATTCAATAGTTTTCATGCGGTTAAGGCTGTCGCTTAAGCCATTCAGCGAGTCGCCGGTCACCCCCCAGATGCGTTTTACACCTGCCTGTTCAAGCGTTTTTGCAATGTATGCAGCCACTGTCTGTTTCATCGTTACTCCCTGAAGTGAATGTGATACCGCCTGAAAGCTTAGTTCATTTCGCTGGCAACCCCGGATGAAAACCCTTAATTTCGGTAAGGTTTAACCGTAACGGTTAATAAAATAATGATGAACGAAATCAGGGGGAAACATGACTTCAGCACTTGCGGCCTTTAACCGGGCCCTGGATAAAAACGATGCCGGAAAACTGCTGCTGCGCCTGGCGGTAGGCGGGTTAATGCTGTTTCACGGGCTGCATAAGTTGTTTGACGGGGTAGGCGGCATACAGAGTTTGCTGGCGGCCCACGGGCTGCCGGAATTTATCGCTTATGGCACGCTGGCAGGCGAGGTTGCGGCCCCGTTGCTGATTGTGCTGGGAATCCTGACCCGCCCGGCGGCGTTGCTGGTGGCGTTTACCATGATTGTCGCCTGGCTGCTGGTGGGGTTTGATAAAACCTGGATGCTGGATAAAACCGGCGCCTGGGCGATAGAGAACATTGTCTATTTCTTTATCGGCGCGCTGGCGGTGGCCTGCCTGGGGGCTGGGCGGTATTCGCTGGCGGGGAATGCTGGCTGGCGGTAAAGAAAAGGCTCCGTAAGGAGCCTTTATTATCTCATCGTTGCGGGGCTGGTGAGTGAACGTCAGCGCCACCCACCATGAGCGCTAAACCTCAGGCCAGCACCAGATCGCTCTCAGGGTGGCAGGAGCAGGCCAGCACATACCCTTCAGCCATTTCCGCCTCGGTCAGCGTCATCGTGCTCGTCACGCGGTACTCGCCGGATACCACCCGGGTTTTGCAGCAGCCGCAAACGCCGGCGCGGCAGGCGGCATTCACCGGCACCTTATTGCTTTCCATCGCTTCAAGCAGCGTTGTGCCGACCGGGCCATAAAACTCGCGGGCAGGCGTAATCGTCGTGAACTTAAGCCCGCTGGCGGCGGCCTCGGCAACCGGCGTAAAGAACTTCTCTTTATAAAAGCGCGTGACGCCAAGCGCTTTCACTTCCTGCTCGACGAACGCCATATAAGGCGCCGGGCCGCAGGTCATCACCGTACGGGCAGCAAGATCCGGCACCTGCAAAAGCATGTCGCGGGTCAGCCGTCCTTCGGTAAAGCCCGGCACGCCTGCGCTTTCCGCAATCAGCGTGACCGGGTAATCCCGCCATTCTTCAGCGAAAATTACATCCTGCGGCGTACGCACGTTGTAAATCACCTGAACGTCAGCTTGCGGGCGATATTTCGCCAGCCAGCGGCGCATTGACATAATCGGCGTTACGCCGCAGCCGCCTGCCAGCAGCAGAAAACGCTCGGTTGCTTTATCGGCGCAGATAAACTCCCCCTGCGCGTCAGAAAGCCACAGGTAATCGCCGCGCTTCACTTCCCGCGTCAGCCAGTTGGAGCCTTCGCCTTCGTGAATGCGGCGCACCGTCAGCGTAATAAACGGGCTTACCCCAGGGGTGGACGATATTGTATAAGCGCGCAGCACGTCCGCACGGTTGCGAATGCTCACCAGCGCATACTGACCGGCCTGGTAGGGGTAAAAATCGTGGCACAGCAGCGACAGCGTCCAGACGTCGGGCGTCTCCTGGCGAATATGGTGCACCTGCATGCGCCAGGGGCACTGTGGAGTCGGCATCGTCATCGTATTTTCTCCTTATGCGCCCAGCAGCTCGCGCATATCCTGCTCTACGGTCGTGACCGAGCGCAGGCCAAACTTCTCATTCAGCACCGCCAGCAGGTCCGGCGTCAGGAAGCCTGGCGCGGTAGGTCCGGTGACGATGTTCGTTACGCCAAGCGACAGCAGCGTCAGCAGAATAACGATGGCCTTTTGTTCAAACCAGGAGAGCACCAGCGAAAGCGGCAGGTCGTTCACGCCGCAGCCCAGTTTTTCCGCAAGCGTTACGGCGAGAATAATGGCTGAATAAGCATCGTTGCACTGGCCTGCGTCCACCAGACGCGGCAGCCCTTCAATATCGCCGAAATCGAGCTTGTTAAAGCGGTACTTACCGCAGGCAAGCGTCAGGATAAGGCAATCCTGCGGCACGCTGGCGGCGAAATCGGTGAAATAGCTACGCTCGCCGCGTGCGCCGTCGCAGCCGCCCACGAGGAAGATATGACGCAGCTTTTCACGGCTTACCAGGTCAATCAGCGTGTCGGCGGCGCCGAGCAGCGTCTGACGGCCAAAACCAACGGTGATAAGGTGCTCAATTTCGCTGTAAGGGAAGCCCGCCATCTGCTGCGCCTGGGCAATCACCGGCGCGAAGTTGTCACCTTCTAAATGGCTCACGCCCGGCCAGCCGACGATGCTGCGGGTCCAGATACGGTCATCGTAGCTGCCAACGGTCGGGTCGATAATGCAGTTGGAAGTCATCACAATCGGGCCCGGGAAGCGGGCGAATTCCACCTGCTGGTTCTGCCAGCCGCTGCCGTAGTTGCCGACCAGGTGCTTAAACTTGCGCAGTTCCGGATAGCCATGCGCAGGCAGCATTTCGCCGTGCGTGTAAACATTGACGCCAGTGCCTTCGGTCTGTTCCAGCAGATTATAAAGATCTTTCAGATCGTGTCCGGAAATCAGAATGCATTTGCCCGCGACCGCTTTTACGTTCACCTGCGTCGGAGTCGGGTGACCATATTTGCCGGTTTCGCCCGCGTCCAGGATGCTCATCACCTTGAAGTTCATCTGGCCGATTTCCATCGCGCATTCCAGCAGCGCGTTCATCTCCGCGGGCCAGGTGCCGAGCCACGCCATGATTTTGTGGTACTGGCCGTAGATGTCGTTGTCGTACTGGCCGAGCACATGCGCGTGTTCCATATAGGCCGCCGCGCCTTTCAGACCGTACAGGCAGAGCAGGCGCAGGCCGAGAATGTTTTCGCCAATGATCGCTTTATCGATGTTTGGCGCGAACGCCGCCGCCTGGCGCTGGAGCTCGCCCAGGTCGTCGCTGATAAGCTGGACTTCCGCCATCGGGTTCGCCACTCGGGCGCTGGCGTCCAGATTCAGACACTGTTGTTTCAGCGCTTCGCGCAGGGCGATCGCTTCGCGGGCATAGCCGACGATACGCGGCGAATCGAAGTTAACGTTGGTCAGGGTAGAGAAGAAAGCGCGCGGCGCGAAGCTGTCCACGTGATGATCGATGAGGCCAAGCTCCCGCGCTTTTACCGCCCACGCCGACAGCCCTTGCAGGGCGGCGATAAGCAGATCCTGTAAGTCGGAAGTCTGGGCGGTTTTCCCACAGACGCCCTGCGCATAAGCGCAGCCGTTGCCTGCCGGAGTACGTATGGTTTGTTCACATTGCACGCAAAACATGGTTCACACCTTAAAGTTATATTTAATATGCATGTTTAAGGTTAGGCGTGTCGTAACAGGGAGAAAAGCGCTTTCTGAGGCAACTTGCAGGGAGATTGATTTAGCGCAATTTTGGCGGCAGCAGGCTACCGCCAAAGAGGTAGTAGAAGAAAACGTAACAGGCCTGAAGGCTTTCAGGCCTAAAAAGATTAACTGCGTTTTTCCAGCAGCGTGCGATAGATAAAACCGCCGAGCATGCCGCCGATAATCGGCATCAACCAGAATAACCAAAGCTGCTGTAATGCCCAGTCGCCCTGGAAAATCGCCACCGCGGTGCTGCGAGCCGGATTCACGGAAGTATTGGTCACCGGAATGCTGATGAGATGAATCAATGTCAGCGCCAGGCCAATCGCGATGGGGGCAAAACCCGCCGCGGCATTTTTATCCGTTGCACCGTGAATAATTAACAGGAAGAAGCAGGTGAGGATAATTTCGATAATTGCGGCGGAGAGCAGGGAATAGCCGTCCGGCGAATGTTCGCCATACCCGTTAGAGGCGAAGCCGCTGGCCGCCGCATCAAATCCCATATTGCCGCTGGCGATAGCATAAAGCACCGCTGCGGCGACGATACCGCCGATAACCTGCGCCACGATATAACTTACAATATCTTTTGCGGGGAAACGTCCGCCTGCCCACAGGCCCAGCGTAACGGCCGGGTTAAAATGACCGCCGGAAATATGGCCCACGGCATACGCCATAGTAAGAACGGTTAAACCGAACGCCAGCGAGACGCCGACGAAACCAATTCCCAGTTCAGGGAAGCCTGCCGCCAGCACCGCGCTGCCGCAACCCCCAAAGACCAGCCAGAAGGTACCGAAAAATTCGGCCGCTAATTTTTTATTCATAATTCCCTCTATGTAAATGGATAGCTAACTTTATATATGGCGAAAGGATTCCTGTTCGTGCGAGCAGGATTTTAAAAGCGCGCCATTCTAGGAATATTTATAACGAGAAACCAGATGCGCTTTTTTTAATAAATTATTTTAAGAAAAAGACATTATTTACTTTGCTTAATTTAAAGCCGCGCCTGTGTAAATATCACCATTATTTAATTTTAAGGCCGGGAAACATTGCTGGACCTTGCTCCATAGTTTTTCATTAGAACTCTTTTTTTGCGGTGCGTTTCGCAAGCGTGGAAACCGCCGGTGTGTTCGCCCTCGGGATAGCCGCTATACTGCCGGTAGCGTGACGGAAGAAAAAAGAACCTGGAGGGGCTATGTTTCTTGAGCGGGTAGAAATCGTCGGTTTTCGTGGTATTAATCGGCTTTCATTGACGCTTGAGCACAATAATGTGCTGATCGGTGAAAATGCCTGGGGGAAATCGAGCCTGCTTGACGCGTTGACCCTTATTCTTTCGCCCGAACCCTCTCTTTATTCTTTTACCCGCAATGACTTCTGGTTTCCGCCTGGCGACATCAACGGCCGCGAGCGCCATCTACATATTATCCTTACCTTTCGCGAAAGCGCGCCAGGGCATTACCAGGGGCGACGCTACAGGCCGCTGAAGGCTGTCTGGGTGAAAAGCGACGACGGTTATCAGCGTATTTTCTACCGCCTGGAAGGCGGGCTTACCGAAGAGGGTACCGTCATTACGCTGCGCAGCTTCCTGAATGAGCAGGGGCAGGAGCTGGGGCTTGAGAATATTGATGAGCTGGCGCATCGGCTGACGCTGTTAAACCCGGTGCTGCGGCTGCGTGACGCCCGCTTTATGCGCCGTATTCACGACAATGGCATCCCGCCGCAGCCTGAAGTGGAAACTACCGCGAGGCAGCTTGATTTTATGGCCCGGGAGCTTGTCGCCCATCCGCAAAACCTGACCGATTCGCAACTGCGGCAGGGACTTTCGGCTATGGTGCAACTGCTTGAGCACTATTTTTCCGAGCAGAGCAGCGTTCAGGCGCGTCAGCGGCTGATGCGCCGCCGCTCGCATGATGAACAGCGTAGCTGGCGCTATCTGGATATTATCAACCGCATGATTGACCGCCCCGGGACGCGCTCTTACAGAATCATCCTGCTCGGGCTGTTCTCAACGCTGTTGCAGGCCAAGGGCAGCGCGGCGCTCGACCGCGACGCCCGCCCGTTGCTGCTGGTGGAAGACCCCGAGACGCGGCTGCACCCGATTATGCTCTCCGTCGCCTGGCATTTGCTGAATTTGTTGCCGCTGCAGAAGGTGACCACGACTAATTCCGGCGAACTGCTTTCGCTTACGCCTGTTGAGGAAGTCTGCCGTCTGGTACGCGACGGCGGTAAGGTCGTCGCCTGGCGGTTAGGGCCGTCCGGCATGAATGCGGAAGATAGCCGCCGCATCGCGTTTCATATTCGTTTCAATCGACCCTCCTCATTGTTTGCCCGCTGCTGGCTGCTGGTGGAAGGGGAAACGGAAGTCTGGGTGATGAACGAACTGGCGCGCCAGTGTGGTCACCATTTCGATGCCGAAGGGATAAAAGTCATTGAATTCGCGCAGTCGGGCTTAAAACCGCTGGTCAAATTCGCAAGGCGCATGGGCATTGAATGGCACGTGTTGGTGGATGGCGACGAAGCGGGTAAGAAATACGCCGCCACGGTCCGAAGCTTAGTGAATAACGATGCCGCTCAGGAGCGAGAACATTTAACCGCATTACCTGCGCTGGATATGGAACATTTCATGTACCGCGAAGGGTTTGCCGATGTTTATCACCGAATCGCGCAAATACCCGAAAATATCCACATCAAACCCCGGCGGGTAATTGTGAAAGCCATCCATCGCGCCTCTAAACCCGATCTGGCGATAGAGGTCGCGGTGGAGGCGGGAAAACGCGGGGTGGAATCCATTCCGCCCTTGCTGCGCAAGATGTTCTCGCGCGTCATCTGGCTGGCCCGCGGCCGGGCTGATTAAGCCCGGAGCTGCATTTCCAGGCTGTCGAGCAGTTCATAGCGGCGGCGATACTCGGCGCGTTTCTTACTCGCTATCTCTTCCATGGGTTTGCGAGGGATCTGTCCGGGCAGTTTAAAAAAGCCTCCGCGCTCTTGCTGCGCACCCAGTGAAAGCCAGAAGCTGTCGTAATCGGCGTGCAGCTTCTCTTTTTTCTTTTTCTCATAGCGCCAGCTGCGGTAAATATGCGTGCTGTTGCCTACCGCGAGTATTTGTTCGACATGCCATTTTTGCGCCAGCTGACAAACGCTCTCCAGCAGCAGACGCTTAGGAAAGAGTCCATGACAGGCTTTGGTCGCCTGCTGGATAGCGTCGTGCTCTACCCAGGCTTTAGCGCCCTGCAATCCGCCGATAAACAGCGTGGTTTTATTGTTCAGCGAGCAAAGGGTGAAGGTGAGTTCAGCAAGCGTCACGCCTTGCTCGTCACGAAACAGCAGTGTGGCTTCACCTTCTTTATCAAGATCCGCGACCGCGCTCAGGTAAATGTGGTAACGCGCCTCATTCCTGGCGGTCAGGGTTGCCAGCACGGCGCCCGGGCGCGAGAGGTACGCCGCGAAGCAGGCGGGCGTTAGTAGCGTGGCGATGGTTTCATAATGGAATGTAATCGCCTGCAATGCGGCGCGGCGAGAAAACGCGGGCGTTATATACGGCCGGTGCAGGCGGCAGGGCAGCCCCGGCTGCGCGCGTAGCAGCGCTTCGAGCATCGGCTGGCGCGCCAGCCTGTTCAGCAGTTGCCAGGTTCGAAATGGCGTAGCAAGCGAACGTGCCGTAAACTTCCGGCGATAACGCGGGTTTTCCCAGGCGCGGCCTGGCGCCCAGCGACCACGAGCAAGCTGCAGGAAAAGTTGCCAGGCGCTGCGCGGCCGGGCTTGAGCGGTAAATTCAGCGAGAGTGGACATAATAAAGGCCCCTGAGTGACATAGCCTTTATTTCACCGCCCCCTCCTTCAACGTAATGTCAATGCGCCAGCGACCTGATTAAGCAGGTAGGGTTTCGTTGAGATTCTGTTTAAAATTAAGCGGCAAAGTAAGATAGCCCGTTCAGATAATCAGGACCATTATGAAAATTAAGGGAAAAATTAAAAAACGCTATCTGTTGCTGGCGCTGGCGGTGCTGATTGCAGGCATCTGGCTCTGGCGAGCGCTTAATGCGCCGCTGCCGCAGTACCAGACCATGATTGTGCGCAAAGGCGATCTGGCCCAGAGCGTGCTCGCCACCGGCAAGCTGGACGCCCTGCGCAAAGTGGATGTGGGCGCGCAAGTCAGCGGGCAGCTAAAAACGCTGTCGGTTAGCATTGGCGATAAGGTAAAGAAAGATCAGCTGCTGGGCGTTATCGATCCTGAGCAGGCGGAAAACCAGATCAAAGAGGTGGAAGCCACGCTGATGGAGCTGCGCGCGCAGCGGCGCCAGGCGGCGGCGGAGCTGAAGCTTGCCCAAGTCACGCTTGCCCGCCAGCGTCAACTGGCGCAGACGCAGGCGATTTCACGCCAGGATTTAGATACTGCGGCAACCGAGCTTGCGGTAAAAGAGGCGCAGGTCGGCACCATCGAGGCGCAGATTAAGCGTAACCAGGCCTCGCTGGATACCGCGAAAACCAATCTCGACTATACGCGCATTACGGCTCCTATCACGGGCGAAGTGACGGAGATAACCACCCTGCAGGGGCAAACGGTCATCGCGGCGCAGCAGGCGCCGAATATTCTTACCCTCGCCGATCTCAGCACCATGCTGGTCAAGGCGCAGGTTTCAGAAGCGGATGTTATTCATCTCAAACCCGGTCAGAAAGCCTGGTTTACGGTACTGGGCGACCCGCTGACTCGCTATGAGGGCACGCTTAAAGACATTCTGCCGACCCCGGAGAAAATTAACGACGCTATCTTCTATTACGCTCGCTTTGAAGTGCCGAACCCGCAGGGCGTGTTGCGCCTGGAGATGACCGCGCAGGTGCATATTCAACTGAGCGGCGTGAAAAATGTTCTGACCATTCCGCTGGCCGCGCTGGGCGACCCGGTGGGCGATAACCGCTATAAAGTGACGCTGTTGCGTAACGGCGAAACCCGCGAGCGCGAAGTCACCCTCGGCGCGCGCAACGATACGCAGGTCGAAGTGGTGAAGGGGCTTGAAGAGGGCGATGAGGTGGTGACCGGACGCGCCGCCGAAGGGAGCGCGCCATGAGCGCGTTGCTTGAGCTAAAAGCGATCCGCCGCAGCTATCCCTCCGGGGAAGAGCAGGTTGAAGTGCTGAAGGGGATCTCGCTTTCCATTGAAGCAGGCGAGATGGTAGCGATTGTCGGCGCTTCCGGTTCTGGCAAGTCGACGCTAATGAATATTCTCGGCTGCCTTGATAACCCGACCAGCGGCAGCTACCGGGTGGCAGGCGTTGATGTCTCGACGTTAAGCGGCGATGAACTGGCGCGGCTGCGGCGCGAGCACTTTGGTTTTATCTTTCAACGCTACCATTTGCTTTCGCATCTGACGGCGACGCAAAACGTAGAGGTGCCCGCCATTTACGCCGGGCTTGGTCGAAAGCTGCGTCAGCAGCGCGCCCGCGACCTGCTTGCCCGGCTGGGGCTGGCTGAGCGCGTCGACTATCAGCCTTCGCAGCTTTCTGGCGGTCAGCAGCAGCGCGTCAGTATTGCCCGCGCGTTGATGAACGGCGGTCAGGTCATTCTGGCGGATGAGCCTACCGGCGCGCTCGACAGCCACTCCGGCGAAGAGGTGATGGCAACGCTTAAGCAACTGCGCGATCGCGGTCATACGGTGATTATCGTCACCCACGATCCGACCGTGGCGGCGCAGGCGGAGCGCGTCATCGAAATTCGCGACGGCGAGATTATCAGTAATCCTTCGCCTCGCAAGCCTGCGGCGCGAGCGAAGGCGCTCAATGAAGAGACGCAGGCATCCGGCGCATGGCAGCAGTTCGTCAGCAGCTTTCGCGAGGCCCTGACCATGGCCTGGCTTGCGATGGCGGCTAATAAGATGCGCACGCTGCTTACCATGCTCGGCATTATCATCGGTATCGCTTCGGTGGTTTCCATTGTGGTGGTGGGCGACGCGGCGAAACAGCTGGTACTGCAGGATATCCGTTCGATAGGAACCAACACGATTGATATTTATCCTGGAAAAGATTTTGGCGACGACGATCCGCAGTATCAGCAGGCGCTGAAATATGACGATTTAACGGCCATAGCGAAGCAGCCCTGGGTGCGCTCCGCGACGCCTGCGCTTTCGCAAAACGTGCGCCTGCGCTATGGCAATGTGGATGTGGCCGCCAGCGCAAACGGCGTGAGCGGGCAGTATTTCAACGTTTATGGGATGACCTTCAGCGAAGGCAATACCTTTAACGAGGAACAATTAAAAGGGCGCGCCCAGGTCGTGGTGCTGGACCAGAACGCCCGCCGCCAGCTTTTCCCCAATAAAGCGAGCGTGACAGGAGAAATCGTCCTGGTCGGCAATATGCCTGCGACGGTCATTGGCGTCGCCGAAGAGAAGCAATCGATGTTCGGCAGCAGCAAAATCCTGCGCGCCTGGCTGCCTTATGACACCATGGCCGGACGGATGATGGGACAATCGTGGCTTAACTCCATTACGGTACGCGTCAATGAAGGTTATGACAGCGCGCAAGCGGAGCAGCAGCTGACCCGGTTGTTAACGTTGCGCCACGGCAAGAAAGATTTTTTCACTATGAACATGGATGGCCTGTTGAAAACGGCGGAAAAGACCACACGTACTCTTCAGCTCTTCCTGACTCTGGTGGCGGTCATCTCTTTGCTGGTAGGCGGCATCGGGGTGATGAATATCATGCTGGTGTCAGTGACCGAGCGTACGCGGGAAATCGGTATTCGTATGGCGGTAGGCGCCAGAGCAGGCGATGTGTTGCAGCAGTTCCTGATAGAAGCGGTGCTGGTCTGCCTCGTTGGCGGCGCGCTCGGCATTACGCTCTCGCTGCTGATAGCCTTCCTGCTTCAGCTCTTCCTGCCAGGTTGGGAAATCGGTTTTTCGCCGCTGGCGCTGGCCACTGCGTTTCTTTGCTCTACGGCGACAGGCGTGATATTTGGTTGGCTGCCGGCGCGCAACGCCGCACGGCTTAACCCTGTCGACGCGCTGGCGCGAGAGTGAAGAAAAATGCCAGTCATCTGGACTGGCATTTTAAGTGCGGGATGTACACAATGAAACAGAAGAGTTACGCAACCGATTCTGCTTCGTAGGGCACGATGACACTGGCGTGGTTGCCTTTTGGGCCCTGATGTACATCAAACCTGACCATTTGTCCGGCTTTTAGCGTTCTGTAACCATCCATCTGAATGGTGGAGTAGTGCGCGAAGATATCTTCGCCACCGCCTTCAGGGCAGATGAAACCAAAGCCTTTGGCGTTATTGAACCATTTAACAGTACCCGTCTCCATGCTTCGACATCCTTCATAAGTCTTATTGAGTAAGATGGAATGAACCGGTGGGTAAGGGCGGGCTGTTCAAAACCTCGCCAACTCACGCTTGTACAATTTAGATAAATCAAGCTTTGCGTCAAGCGTCCACAGGGGTGAGTCGAGTAAAAATGAATCAAAAATTTGAAGCAGTTAACGCTATTTTCGTTAATGTGACAGAGCTCGCGAATGGCAGTAATAGGGGATTGTTATCGGGCTGCTAAGGTAGATTCAGGGTGCGTATTCACTCAACCAGAACCGTCAGGCGATGCCTGGCAAAACCGTTAACCACATCATGACGACTGGCAATGGGTAAAGCGAAAGGTTGGTTAGATTTTGACCAGTTGGCGGAAGATGAACTGCGCGAAGCGCTAAAACCGCCATCTATGTATAAAGTTATATTAATGAACGATGATTACACGCCGATGGAATTTGTTATTGACGTGCTACAAAAGTTCTTTTCTTATGATGTAGAACGTGCAACGCAACTGATGCTGACAGTTCACTATCAGGGAAAAGCCATCTGCGGCGTTTTCACCGCAGAGGTCGCGGAGACGAAAGTGGCCATGGTGAACGAATACGCGAGGGAAAACGAGCATCCGTTGTTGTGTACGCTGGAAAAAGCCTGAATAAGGCAGACAATTGAGGGGGGTGCCTATGCTCAACCAAGAACTGGAACTCAGTTTAAATATGGCTTTCGCCAGAGCGCGCGAGCACCGACATGAGTTTATGACCGTCGAGCATCTGTTACTGGCTTTGCTCAGTAACCCATCGGCTCGCGAGGCGCTGGAAGCGTGCTCGGTAGATCTGGTGGCGCTTCGTCAGGAACTTGAGGCCTTCATCGAACAAACCACACCCGTACTGCCCGTCAGTGAAGAAGAGCGCGACACGCAACCGACGCTTAGCTTCCAGCGCGTGCTGCAGCGCGCGGTGTTCCATGTCCAGTCTTCCGGTCGCAGCGAAGTGACGGGAGCAAACGTCTTAGTGGCGATTTTCAGCGAGCAGGAGTCCCAGGCGGCTTACCTGTTGCGTAAGCACGAAGTGAGCCGGCTGGACGTGGTGAATTTTATCTCCCACGGCACCCGTAAGGACGAACCTAACCCGTCGTCCGATCACACTAATCCAGTTAGCGAAGAGCAAGCAGGCGGGGAGGAGCGTATGGAAAACTTCACCACCAATCTTAACCAGCTTGCTCGCGTCGGCGGCATCGACCCGCTGATTGGGCGTGATAAAGAGCTGGAGCGGACCATTCAGGTGCTCTGCCGTCGCCGTAAAAATAACCCGCTGCTTGTGGGCGAGTCCGGCGTAGGCAAAACCGCTATCGCTGAAGGGCTTGCCTGGCGCATCGTACAAGGCGACGTGCCGGAAGTGATGGCTGACTGTACCATCTACGCGCTGGATATCGGCTCGCTGCTGGCGGGAACGAAATATCGCGGCGATTTTGAAAAACGCTTCAAGGCGCTGCTTAAACAGCTGGAACAGGATAGCAACAGCATTCTGTTTATTGACGAGATCCACACCATCATCGGCGCGGGCGCCGCGTCCGGCGGGCAAGTGGATGCCGCCAACCTGATTAAGCCGTTGCTCTCAAGCGGTAAAATTCGCGTGATGGGTTCCACTACCTATCAGGAGTTCAGCAACATTTTCGAAAAAGACCGCGCCCTGGCGCGTCGCTTCCAGAAAATTGACATCACTGAACCAAGCGTGGATGAAACGGTACAGATAATTAATGGCCTGAAGCCGAAGTATGAAGCGCACCATGATGTACGTTACACCGCTAAAGCGGTACGTGCAGCGGTGGAGCTGGCGGTGAAATACATCAACGATCGCCATCTGCCTGACAAGGCAATTGACGTTATTGATGAAGCGGGCGCGCGCGCGCGTCTGATGCCAGTCAGCAAACGTAAGAAAACCATCAACGTGGCGGACATCGAATCAGTCGTTGCTCGCATTGCCCGAATCCCTGAAAAAAGCGTTTCGGCAAGCGACCGCGATACGCTCAAGAGCCTGGGCGATCGCCTGAAAATGCTGGTATTTGGTCAGGATAAAGCCATTGAGGCATTAACCGAAGCCATCAAGATGAGCCGCGCAGGACTGGGACACGATCGTAAACCCGTTGGTTCATTCCTCTTCGCCGGGCCGACCGGGGTAGGGAAAACCGAGGTGACGGTGCAGCTTTCCAAAGCCCTGGGCATTGAGCTGCTGCGCTTTGATATGTCCGAGTATATGGAGCGTCATACGGTGAGCCGTCTGATTGGCGCGCCTCCGGGTTACGTTGGTTTTGATCAGGGCGGGTTGTTGACCGATGCGGTAATCAAACATCCGCACGCGGTACTGCTGCTTGATGAGATTGAAAAAGCGCATCCGGATGTCTTTAACCTGCTGCTGCAGGTCATGGACAATGGCACGTTGACCGACAATAACGGCCGCAAAGCGGACTTCCGCAATGTCATTCTGGTGATGACGACCAACGCCGGCGTGCGTGAAACCGAGCGTAAGTCGATTGGTCTTATCCATCAGGATAACAGCACCGACGCGATGGAAGAGATCAAGAAAGTGTTTACGCCGGAGTTCCGCAACCGTCTGGACAACATCATCTGGTTCAACCATCTCTCAACCGAGGTGATTCATCAGGTGGTCGACAAGTTTATTGTCGAACTCCAGGCGCAGCTGGACCAGAAAGGCGTGTCGCTTGAGGTGAGTCAGGAAGCGCGCGACTGGCTGGCGGATAAAGGCTATGACCGTGCGATGGGCGCGCGTCCAATGTCTCGCGTCATCCAGGACAACCTGAAGAAACCGCTGGCGAACGAGTTGTTGTTCGGTACGCTGGTGGATGGCGGCCAGGTGATTGTGGCGCTGGATAAAGAGAAAGACCAGTTAACCTACAATTTCCACGGCGCGCAGAAACACAAGCCGGAAACGGCGCACTGATAGCGCAAGCTAATAAAAAAGGCCGGGATTATCCCGGCCTTTTTGTTTTCTGGCGTCACCGCCGCAGCGGCGCGCGGAAATGCTTAGCGACTACGGAAGACAATGCGGCCTTTGCTCAGGTCGTACGGGGTCAGTTCAACAGTCACTTTGTCGCCCGTCAGAATGCGGATGTAGTTTTTGCGCATTTTACCGGAGATATGGGCCGTTACCACATGACCGTTTTCCAGCTCAACGCGGAACATGGTGTTCGGTAACGTTTCCAGAACGGTACCCTGCATTTCAATATTGTCTTCTTTGGCCATCTAATCCTCTGGGGTATCACTACCGTAGTTTTGAACCGGCAAGATAATGCCGAAGTTCACCTGTTAAGTAAAGATTTTGCGGGCAAATTCACCGCAAGGTTAATTCTGTAAGCGTTGCGCGAAGCTCCCTCGCACGGACGGCGCTGGCATAAACGGGAGCGATGAGATAAACGGTGAGGGCGTTACCTGATGCCTGCCAGTCCCAAGCGGCGGAGGGAAAATGCGCTGATTAATTCTGCGTGCTGTAGTATAACACCCTGACAAAAAATGTGCCGAAAACATTGCTCAGCGCGCGCCGGTAAAAAGCGTTTTAGGCACCCAGCACGCGCCTGGCAAGGGCTGCAGACGCAATTCATCGAGCCAGTTCAGGTAGCTGCGCCGGGAAATCTCCGTTGCGCCAAGCGAGGCGGTGTGAGCATTGAGCACCTGGCAATCAATAAGCCGACCGCCTTGTTGCATAAAATACTCGCAAAAGACCAGCAACGCCGTTTTAGAACCGTTTTCCCGACGACTGAACATCGATTCGCCGCAAAACAGCGCGCCCTGAGCGACGCCATACATGCCGCCCACCAGTTCCTTTTCCTGCCAGACCTCAATGGAGTGCGCATGTCCCAGCTCATGCAGTCTTTGCCAGGCGATAACCACTTCCGGCGTAATCCATGTGCCGTCACTGCGATCTTCCGCGCAGCCCTCAATCACCCGGTCAAACGCATAATTCAGCGTTACGCGGTAGGGTGACTGACGGTGAAAACGCTTCATGCTGCGGCTTAAGTGAAACCGGTCAGGGAAAAGCACCGCACGCGGGTCGGGCGACCACCAGAGAATAGGGTCGCCCGGCGAAAACCAGGGAAAGATGCCGCGTTGATAGGCCATAAGCAGACGCGCCGGACTTAAATCGCCACCCAGCGCCAGCAGCCCATTGGGCTCGCGCAGCGCGCCTTCAGGCGAAGGGAAGGCGATAGAATGACGAGAAAGCTGCACCAGACGCATGACTTCATGTCTCCATACTACGCGGCAAGTAATCGTTCAATCATAGTCTACAGGCGTTGGCGAAACTGGTAATAACGCCCCTTTGACGCCATTAATTCAGCGTGATTACCTTGCTCAATAATTTCGCCGTTGTCCATCACAATTATTCGGTTAAAACGAGCTAAACCTCGCAAACGATGCGTCACCATCAGCACTGTTTTTGCTTTCAATACGTCAGCAAGCAAATCAAGGATCTGGCTTTCCGTTTCGGCGTCCAGCCCTTCAGTCGGCTCATCCAGCAACAGCAGCGGCGCATCATGCAATAGCGCGCGCGCAATAGCCAGACGGCGCAGCTCGCCGCCGGAAAGCTGGCGGCCGCCCTCGCCAAGCCAGGCATTTAACCCGCTATCTTCCAGCAGCTTTTCCAGACCAACCCGCTCAAGTACGGCGCGCAGCGCTTCGTCGCTCGCAGCAGGAGCGGCGAGCAGCAAATTCTCGCGCAGCGTCGCGCTGAAGAGGTGAACGCGTTGCGGCACCACGCTGATGGCGGCGCGAAGCGTGGCCTCGCTGAATGTTTCTATCCGCTCGCCGTTAAGCTTAAGCGCCCCGGACGAGACATCCCATGCGCGCGTGAGCAGTTGCAGCAACGTCGACTTGCCACAGCCTGTACGGCCCAGCAGGGCAAGATGTTCGCCCGCTTCAAGATGGAGCGTAACGCCGCGAAGCGCAGGCTGCGGTTGGTTCGGGTAGCTGAAAGAGACGTCGTCCAGCGTCAGCGCTACCTGCTCAGGAACAGACTGAGCGCCGTCTGGAAAAATGACATCCGGCTCCTGCTCAATAACCTGCGTAACGCGTCGCGCTGAGGCGATAACCTGGCCTAAATGCTGGAAAGCGCCGGTAACGGGCGCAAGGGCTTCGAATGCCGCCAGCGCGCAGAAAACGAAAAGGGCGATCAGGGCGCCTGGCATATCGTTACCCCCTACGCCGCCTGCAGCCATCCAGAGCATCAGCACAACCGCTACGCCGCTGATAAGCAGCATCACCGCCTGAGACAGCGCCGTCAGGCCCGCCTGGCGACGCTGCGCCTCATGCCAGGCAAGTTCGTTATTTTCCATCTCATCACGATAGCGGTCGCTGGCGCCGAAGATAGTTAACTCCGCCTGGCCCTGGAGCCAGGCGGTAAGCATCTGCCGATAGCTGGCGCGGTAATGGGTCAGCGCTTCGCCTGTCGGTTTACCCGCGCGATAGAAAAGGGGAGGCAAGAGGGTAAGCGTGGTCAGCATAATGCCGCCCAGCGTCAGCGCGAGCGTGGTATCCAGCAGGCTCAAACCCAGCGTAACTACCCCAATCACCACCATGGCGCCCACTAAGGGCGAGATAACCCGCAAATAGAGATGATCGAGCGTATCGACATCCGCCACCAGCCGGTTCAGCAATTCGCCCTGGCGAAAGCGCGCCAGCCCGGCGGGGGAGAGGGGCAGCAGCTTACTGAAAGTAAATACCCGCAAGTGTTCCAGCACGCGGAATGTGGCGTCGTGGCTTACCAGCCGCTCGAAGTAGCGACCGGCGGTACGGATTATCGCGGCGCCACGCACACCTGCGGCAGGCAGCATATAGTTGAAGCTGTATACGCCCGCCACGCCGGCCACCGCTGAGGCGGAAAGAAACCAGCCGGAGAGCGTCAGCAAACCAATACTCGCCAGCAGCGTAACGATGGCCAATACAATGCCCAGCATCAGCAGCCATTTATGGCGTTTATAGAGCGCAAGGTAAGGTAACAAAGCGCGCATTTAAATCTCCTCCTGACGATGAGCCAGCAGCGCGGCGAAAGGACCCTGCGCCGCGGCAAGCGTTGCAAAATCGCCTTGCTCGATAATCAGGCCGTCGCGCATGACCCAGATGGTGTCCCAGGCCGCGAGGTAGTCAAGCTGGTGCGTTACCATGAGCGTAGTTTGTCGCGTTGACGCGGCGTCCAGCGCCTGCATTACACGCCGCTCGCTATGGGCATCCAGACTTGCGGCTGGCTCGTCAAGCAGCAGCAGGCCGCAGGGCGAGAGCAGGGCGCGCGCAACGGCGACCCGCTGCGCCTGACCTACCGAGAGGCGCGAGGCCTGATCGCCGAGCGGCGTATCCACCCCTTCAGGCAGCAGCGGCAGGAATTCTTTCACCCAGGCTTTTTCCAGCGCCGCATCCAGCGCGGCATCGCTGGCCTGCGGGTTAGAGAGCAGCACGTTTTCCCTGATCGTGGCGGCGGGCAATTGCGGGTTCTGGCCCACCCAGCTCAGCTGGCGACGCCAGCTTTCAGGCGTCAGTTCGCGCAGTTCCGTACCGTTAACGAGAACAGAACCTTCATAAGGCAAAAAGCCGGACAGCAGGTTGAGCAACGAACTTTTTCCCGCGCCGCTCTGGCCTACCAGGACAGCGCGCTGTCCCGCAGACAGAGAAAAAGTCAGCGGACCGGCCAGACGCTTCCCTTCCGCTGACAAAATCACGACGTTTTTTGCCTCAAGCGCGACGGCGCCTGTGGCAGGCAACTCAACCGTACCGCGTTCCGGATGCTGTAGAGGCGTGTCCAGAAACGTCTTCAGGCTGTCGGCCGCGCCTGTGGCCTGGGCTTTAGCGTGGTAAAACGTGCCAAGATCGCGTAACGGCTGGAAAAATTCCGGCGCTAAAATCAAAGCCAGAAAGCCGGAGGCCAGCGTAACGCCTGCGCCATAGTGGCCGAAATTCAGCTCGCCGAGATAAGAAAAACCAAAGTAAACCGCAACCAGCGCGATAGAGAGCGAGGTAAAAAATTCCAGTACGCCGGATGAAAGAAAGGCGAGGCGCAGCACTTCCATTGTCCGCTGACGGAAGTCCTGAGAAGCGCGACGGATTTGCTCGGTTTCCGCCGCTCCCCGGTTGAAAAGGCGCAACGTTTCCATACCCCGAAGCCGGTCGAGGAAGTTGCCGCTAAGACGGGCCAGCGCCTGAAAATTACGACGGTTGGCGTCCGCCGCGCCCATTCCCACCATCGCCATAAAGAGCGGAATAAGCGGCGCGGTGGCGAGCAGAATCAACGCCGCCGCCCAGTTAGACGGAAAAATCGCCAGCACAATCAACAGCGGTACGCTGGCCGCCAGCGCCATTTGCGGCAGGTAGCGCGCATAAAAGTCATGCATATCTTCTACCTGTTCGAGGATAAGCGTGGCCCAACTGCCTGCGGGTTTCCCCTGAATCCAGGCTGGCCCCGCCTGCTGTAGACGGTCTAGTACAAGGCTTCGGATATGCGCGCGAATGTGCTGACCCGCGCGAAAGCCGATTTTCTCCCGCAGCCAGACTACCCAGGCGCGCAGAATAAAAACGATAACCAGCAGCACAAATGGCAATAGCAGCGCCTCGCGAGGGATGGCCTGCATGATCATGCTGTTGAGCAGATAAGCCAGCAGCCAGGCTTGAGCGACAATCAGCACGCCGCTAATAACGCCTGTCAGGCGAGACAGATTAAGCCAGCGGCGGGAAATCACACTTTGCTGTTTTAACCAGCGTGTCAGTTCTTGTTGACGGGTTTTATTCATGGCGTGCAATAAGCAGGTGAAAGTCCATTAAGTCCGCCGGGCGGCGGAGGTGCACGCAATGTTACAACGGGGGCAAAAGAAAGGCGACTGATTAGTCGCCTTGCTCAACACGCAGAATTAGCTGTTGTTTTCGGCCAGGCCGTCAAGATAGCGTTCTGCGTCCAGCGCGGCCATACAGCCCGTGCCGGCGGAGGTAATCGCCTGACGATAGATATGATCCATCACGTCGCCTGCCGCGAAAACGCCAGGCACGCTGGTTTGAGTCGCATTGCCATGAATACCGGACTGCACTTTGATATAGCCGTTTTCCAGTTCCAGTTGGCCTTCAAAGATAGCGGTGTTCGGGCTATGACCGATAGCCACAAAAAGGCCCGCCACTTCCAGCGACTCGACGTTATCGCTATTTTGGGTATCGCGAATGCGCAGGCCGCTCACGCCCATCTGATCGCCGGTAACTTCCTCAAGCGTACGGTTGGTGTGCAGCACGATGTTGCCGCTTTCCACTTTATCCATCAGACGCTTGATAAGAATTTTTTCCGCGCGGAAAGTATCGCGGCGGTGGATCAGATGCACTTCGGAAGCAATATTCGCCAGGTAAAGCGCTTCTTCCACGGCTGTGTTGCCGCCGCCGATAACCGCGACTTTCTGGTTGCGATAGAAGAAGCCGTCACAGGTAGCGCAGGCGGAAACGCCGCGGCCTTTGAATGCTTCTTCTGAAGGCAGCCCCAGATAACGGGCGGAGGCGCCAGTGGCAATAATCAGCGCGTCACAGGTGTATTCGCCGCTGTCGCCCGTCAGGCGGAACGGACGGTTTTGCAGATCCACTTTATTGATATGGTCGAAGAGAATTTCCGTCTCGAACTTCGCCGCATGCTCATGCATACGTTCCATCAGCAACGGCCCGGTGAGATCGTGCGGGTCGCCCGGCCAGTTTTCCACTTCTGTGGTGGTAGTGAGCTGGCCGCCTTTTTCCATACCGGTAATCAGAACCGGGTTCAGGTTGGCGCGCGCAGCGTAGACCGCAGCGGTATAACCCGCGGGGCCAGAGCCAAGAATAAGCAGCTTACTATGTTTAGCCGTGCCCATGAGATCCTCATTGTTGTTGGCAGACAATGGGCTGGATTGTAGGGAATTTGGCGGGGTAAAAAAAGGGCGCAACAATTTTGTTAACGATATGTGTAATAGAACGGACCGATGAATGCGTAAATATCACCCGTTTTGATTATTAAATTTACTTCTAATAATCGCCACGCTATCAGGTGATAAAATGAGGAATAATCGCTGGTCGTTATCAGTATCTGGCACGTTCTACTAAAAAAAGATGTTTTGCTTTGACAATCCCCTGCGCTTTTGCGAAAACATTCGAGGAAGAAAATAGCATTTGCTCTGGCTTAAGCGCATTAGCGCACAAAGAGGCGTGCAATTTATCCGGGTCATTGAAATCTACGCATGGTGTGGACAGACGCCATGCGTGATGTCAGCGGCTGCCCGTGGGCAACGGTCTTCTTACATTAGACCCTGAACAGTGACGTGAACAGGGTAGTGGCAGGTGTAGGGAAGGAATACAGAGAGACAATAATAATGGTAGATAGCAAGAAGCGCCCTGGCAAAGATCTCGACCGTATCGATCGTAACATTCTTAATGAGCTGCAAAAGGATGGGCGTATTTCTAACGTCGAGCTTTCAAAAAGAGTGGGACTTTCACCGACGCCGTGCCTTGAGCGCGTTCGTCGTCTGGAAAGACAGGGTTTTATTCAGGGCTACACGGCGCTGTTGAACCCGCATTATCTGGATGCATCACTGCTGGTTTTTGTTGAGATTACTCTGAATCGCGGCGCGCCGGATGTGTTTGAGCAATTTAACGCCGCAGTGCAAAAACTTGAAGAAATTCAGGAGTGTCATCTGGTATCTGGCGATTTCGACTACCTGTTGAAAACGCGTGTGCCGGATATGTCCGCGTACCGTAAATTACTCGGTGAAACCTTGCTGCGTCTGCCTGGCGTGAACGACACGCGCACATACGTAGTAATGGAAGAGGTTAAACAGAGCAATCGTCTGGTTATCAAGACTCGTTAATGCGCAAGTGGTGCAAACCGGGCGCAGTTTGAGTACACTCCTGTTAATCCATACAGCGACAGTGTCGGGGTAACCCGGCGCTGTTGTCCGTTTTAGTAATAAGGACCTGGAGAGCCTTTCTTGAGCCAGGAATACACCGAAGACAAAGAAGTCACACTGACAAAGTTAAGCAGCGGTCGCCGTTTGCTCGAGGCGATGCTAATTCTCGTCGTGCTGTTTGCCGTCTGGCTGATGGCCGCGCTCCTGAGCTTCAATCCTTCCGACCCAAGCTGGTCGCAAACCGCCTGGCATGAACCCATCCATAATCTGGGCGGCGCGCCTGGGGCCTGGCTTGCCGATACGCTGTTTTTCGTCTTTGGCGTAATGGCATACACCATCCCGGTGATTATTGTCGGCGGCTGCTGGTTTGCCTGGCGCCATCGCAGCAACGATGATTACATTGACTATTTCGCCGTTTCGCTGCGTTTGATCGGCGTGATTGCGCTTATCCTCACCTCCTGCGGGCTGGCGGCGATTAACGTCGACGATATCTGGTATTTCGCTTCTGGCGGCGTCATCGGCAGTCTGCTCAGCACCGCCATGATGCCGCTGCTTAACAGCAGCGGCGGCACCATCGCGCTTTTATGCGTCTGGGGCGCAGGTCTGACGCTTTTTACCGGCTGGTCGTGGGTCAGCATCGCGGAAAAAATCGGTAGCGTCGTGTTAAGCGTTCTGACTTTCGCCAGTAACCGTACCCGTCGTGATGACACCTGGCAGGATGATGATTACGAATACGAAGATGAAGACGAAGATCATGATGAAGAGGACGAGCGTGCGCCTGTTAAGGCGAAAGGCGAGTCCCGCCGCGCCCGTATTCTTCGTGGCGCATTAGCCCGTCGTCAACGCCTCGCTGAGAAATTCGCGAACCCTGTCGGGCGTAAAACCGATGCGGCGCTTTTCTCCGGCAAACGCATGGATGATGAAGACGAGGTGCATTACACCGCGCGCGGCGTTGCCGCCGATCCGGATGACGTGCTCTTTTCCGGTCATCGCGTGACGCAAGATTATATCGATGAAAGCGATCCGCTGCTTAATGGCTATCCGGTAACCGAGCCGATCGCCGCCGCCGCGGCTGCAACTACCGCTGCGCAGGCCTGGGCCGCGCCCGAAGAGGCGGTGACGCCCGCTGCGCCTGTTGCTACCGCTGCGCCGCAAAGCGCCATGGAGGCGTCTCCTGTGGCGTGGCAGCATGCGCCGACGGTACAGGGGCCGGAGCCGGTTATCGCGCCCGCGCCGGAAAACTATCTCACCCAGCCGGGCGCCATGCAGCCGCAAACGCCGCAGCAGCATCAGCCCTGGAACGAACCCGTGCAGGATTACGCTTCCACGCAACAGTGGCAGCCGTCTGTCGCGCCTGCACAACCTGAATCGGCGCCTTCTTCTCACTCCTGGGATGAGCCTGTTCACGCTCAGGTGAGTCAACATGCCTGGGAAGCACCTGCGCAGGAGCAGGCTCACCACGCCTGGGAAGAACCTGTTGCGCCAGTACACGAACCTGTCGCCGAATCGCAGGAAACCAAACCTGTCCGGCCGCCGCTCTACCATTTTGAAGAGGTAGAGGCGCAACGCGCTCGCGAACGTGAGCAACTGGCAGCCTGGTATCAGCCTGTGCCGGATCCGGTTCAGCCGGAAGCCGCGCCAGCGCCTGCCGCCAAAGCTGCTTTTACTGCGCCGTCCGTTTCTTCGTCCGTGCCATTCGGTATGGATGAGGCACAATCGATTGATTTGTCAGCCGTCTCTGCCGCACCGGTTGTAAAAGAAGCGGCGAAAGCCGCGGCCGCTGCTGCGGTCGCCGCGCCTCTCTTTAGCATCGCCAGCGATGCGCCTCGTCCGCAAGTAAAAGAGGGCATTGGCCCGCAGTTGCCTCGCCCGAATCGCGTACGCGTTCCTACTCGCCGCGAGCTTGCTTCTTATGGCATCAAGCTGCCTTCACAGCGCATGGCGGAAGAGCAGGCGCGTGAAGCTGAGCGACGTCAGACCGAACAGACGCACATGACCGATGAAGAAGCGGAAGCGCTGCAACAGGATGAACTGGCGCGCCAGTTCGCTTCTTCACAAGAGCAGCGTTACGGTGAAACTTTTGCTGCTGAGCAGGCGCAGGAAGATGACGATGCAGCTGAGCAGGCGGAGCTGGCACGCCAGTTCGCCTCATCGCAGCAGCAACGCTATGCTGCGCAACAGCCGCCGGACGCAGCGTCTTTTTCGTTGGATGATTTTGATTTCTCGCCAACCAAAGTACTGGTAGACGACGGCCCGAGCGAACCCCTATTTACGCCCGGTTTTGTTGAACCGCCTGCACAGCCGGTTCAGCAGCCTGCTTACCAGACGCAGCCGCCGCAGCCTGCTTATCAGGCTCAGCCTGCACAGCCGGTTCAGCAGCCTGCTTATCAGGCTCAGCCGCAACAGCCGGTTCAGCAGCCTGCTTATCAGGCGCAGCCGCAACAGCCGGTTCAGCAGCCTGCTTATCAGGCGCAGCCGCAACAGCCGGTTCAGCAGCCTGCTTATCAGGCTCAGCCGCAACAGCCGGTTCAGCAGCCTGCTTACCAGGCTCAGCCGCAGCAGCCGGTATCTCAGTCGCAACAGCCTGCGCCTTCCTCATCCGGCGGGCTTATCCATCCGTTGCTGATGCGTAACGGCGAAGCGCGACCAACGCATAAACCTACCACGCCGCTTCCTTCGCTGGATCTGCTGTCATCTCCGCCTGCTGAGGTGGAGCCGGTGGATACGTTCGCGCTGGAACAGATGGCGCGTTTGGTGGAAGCGCGTCTGGCGGATTTCCGCATTAAAGCTGACGTGGTGAACTACTCGCCAGGCCCGGTTATCACGCGCTTTGAGTTGAATCTGGCACCAGGCGTTAAAGCCGCCCGTATTTCTAACCTTTCGCGCGATCTGGCTCGTTCTCTCTCGACGGTCGCTGTCCGTGTAGTCGAGGTCATACCGGGCAAACCGTATGTCGGGCTTGAGTTACCTAACAAAAAGCGCCAGACGGTTTATCTGCGTGAAGTCCTGGATTGCGATAAGTTCCGCGATAACCCTTCACCGCTCTCGGTTGTACTGGGTAAAGATATTGCGGGCGAGCCCGTCGTGGCCGATCTGGCGAAAATGCCTCACCTGCTGGTGGCGGGCACCACCGGCTCAGGCAAATCGGTTGGTGTTAACGCCATGATCCTCAGCATGCTCTATAAAGCGACGCCGGAAGAGGTGCGCTTTATCATGATCGACCCGAAAATGCTGGAGCTTTCTGTTTATGAAGGTATTCCTCACCTTCTGACGGAAGTGGTCACCGACATGAAAGACGCCGCCAATGCTCTGCGCTGGAGCGTTAATGAGATGGAACGGCGGTACAAGCTGATGTCGGCGCTTGGCGTGCGTAACCTTGCCGGTTACAACGAGAAGATCATGGAAGCGGAACGCATGGGCCGTCCAATCCCGGATCCTTACTGGAAGCCGGGCGACAGTATGGACGCCACGCATCCGGTACTTGAGAAACTGCCTTATATCGTGGTGATGGTGGATGAGTTCGCCGATCTAATGATGACGGTAGGCAAGAAAGTGGAAGAGCTGATCGCACGTCTCGCGCAGAAAGCGCGTGCGGCGGGGATCCACCTGGTACTGGCGACCCAGCGTCCTTCTGTGGATGTGATTACTGGCCTTATCAAGGCTAACATCCCGACGCGTATCGCCTTTACCGTATCCAGCAAAATTGACTCACGTACTATTCTCGACCAGGGCGGCGCGGAATCGCTGCTTGGTATGGGCGACATGCTCTATTCCGGCCCGAACTCTTCTATCCCGGTACGTGTGCATGGCGCATTTGTACGCGATCAGGAAGTTCACGCAGTCGTACAGGACTGGAAGGCGCGCGGTCGTCCACAGTATGTCGAAGGCATTACTTCCGACGGCGACAGCGAAGGCGGTGGCGGCGGTTTTGACGGCGGCGAAGAACTCGATCCGCTGTTCGACCAGGCTGTTGCCTTTGTGGTGGAAAAACGCAAAGCCTCTATCTCCGGCGTTCAGCGTCAGTTCCGTATCGGTTACAACCGTGCGGCGAGAATTATTGAGCAGATGGAAATGCAGGGTATCGTCAGCGAACAGGGCCATAATGGCAACCGTGAAGTGCTCGCGCCTCCACCTTTTGAATAACGCCGGTGCGCCTCGCCATCCTTTAACAATGCGAGGCGCTTCTTATTAGACTCTTGATAAGGTTTTTTGCAAAGTTAGGTAAGCAAGCAAAAAATCAGCATTTTCTTCTGTCGGCCGTTGCGCTTATCTGGCTACAGTTACCGACAGAAAGTTTTCCCGCATCGGGAATTCGCGAATCTGAGGAATAACAATGAAAAAAATCGCCATTACCTGTGCTTTACTTTCTGCCTTTACTGTAAGCAGCGTCTGGGCGGATGCCGCCAGCGATCTGAAATCCCGCCTCGATAAGGTGAGCAGCTTCCACGCCAGCTTCACACAAAAAGTTACCGACGGCAGCGGCGCGGCAGTGCAGGAAGGCCAGGGCGATTTATGGGTAAAACGCCCTAATTTATTTAACTGGCATATGACCCAGCCCGACGAAAGCGTGCTGGTTTCAGACGGAAAAACGCTTTGGTTCTATAATCCGTTTGTAGAGCAGGCCAGCGCGACCTGGCTTAAGGACGCAACCAGCAATACGCCGTTTATGTTGATTGCTCGTAACCAGACCGCCGACTGGCAGCAGTATAATATTAAACAGAACGGTGATGATTTTGTGCTCACGCCAAAGAATGCCAGCGGCAATCTGAAGCAATTTACTATCAATGTCGGGCGTGATGGCACCATTCATCAATTCAGCGCGGTCGAACAGGATGATCAGCGCAGCAGTTATCAACTGAAGGCTCAGCAGAACGGCACGGTGGAAATGAGCAAGTTTACTTTCACGCCGCCGCAGGGCGTAACCGTTGACGATCAGCGTAAATAAATAGAGGTGCGGGTGAGCAATCTGTCGCTCGATTTTTCCGATAACGCTTTTCAGCCTCTGGCCGCTCGTATGCGGCCAGAAAACTTAGCGCAGTATATCGGTCAGCAGCATCTGCTGGCGGCGGGCAAACCGTTGCCCAGAGCTATCGAGGCCGGGCACCTGCATTCAATGATCCTTTGGGGGCCGCCAGGCACCGGCAAAACAACCCTTGCGGAAGTGATTGCCCGCTATGCTAATGCGGATGTGGAGCGTATCTCTGCGGTTACCTCGGGGGTAAAAGAGATCCGCGAAGCTATCGAGCGCGCGCGTCAGAACCGTAACGCAGGTCGGCGTACAATCCTGTTTGTGGATGAGGTCCATCGCTTTAATAAAAGCCAGCAGGATGCTTTCCTGCCGCATATTGAAGATGGCACCATCACGTTTATTGGCGCCACCACAGAAAACCCTTCCTTTGAGCTTAACTCGGCGCTGCTCTCCCGGGCCCGCGTCTATTTGCTGAAATCGCTGACCACAGACGATATCGAGCAGGTGCTTGAGCAGGCAATGAACGATAGCCAACGCGGTTATGGCGGGCAGGATATCGTTCTGCCTGAAGAGACCCGCCGGGCAATAGCCGAACTGGTTAACGGCGACGCCCGACGCGCCCTTAATACGCTGGAAATGATGGCTGACATGGCGGAAGCGGACGATGCGGGCAAGCGCGTGCTGAAGCCTGAGCTGTTGACAGAAATCGCTGGCGAGCGCAGCGCGCGCTTTGATAATAAAGGCGATCGCTTTTACGATCTGATTTCAGCCCTGCACAAGTCGGTGCGCGGCTCCGCTCCTGATGCGGCGCTTTACTGGTACGCAAGAATAATTAGCGCAGGCGGCGATCCGCTTTATGTGGCGCGCCGCTGTCTGGCTATCGCTTCGGAAGATGTCGGCAATGCCGACCCGCGCGCCATGCAGGTGGCGATTTCCGCCTGGGATTGTTTTACTCGCGTTGGTCCTGCGGAAGGGGAACGTGCAATCGCGCAGGCGATTGTTTATCTCGCCTGTGCCCCGAAGAGCAATGCCGTCTATACCGCCTTTAAGGCGGCGTTACGCGATGCTCGCGAGCGTCCCGATTACGATGTGCCTGTGCATTTACGCAATGCGCCTACCAAATTAATGAAAGAAATGGGATATGGGCAGGAATATCGCTACGCCCATGACGAACCTAACGCTTATGCCGCAGGTGAAGAGTATTTCCCCAGCGAAATGGCACAAACTCGCTATTATCAGCCGACAAACAGAGGTCTTGAGGGCAAGATTGGCGAAAAGCTCGCCTGGCTTGCTGAGCAGGATCAGAAAAGCCCCACAAAACGCTACCGCTAGCGCATGCGTTGCGGTAAGGTTATCCCTGTATTTTTGCGCGTCCGCAGGCTGCGGTCGCCTTCCATTTCAATTCGATAAGCACAGGATAAGCATGCTCGATCCCAATCTGCTGCGTACCGAGCCAGACGCAGTCGCTGAAAAACTGGCACGCCGGGGCTTTAAGCTGGACGTAGATAAGCTGCGCGCTCTTGAAGAGCGTCGTAAGGTTTTACAAGTTAAAACTGAAAACCTGCAGGCTGAGCGTAACTCGCGATCGAAATCCATCGGCCAGGCGAAAGCGCGCGGAGAAGATATCGAGCCATTGCGTCTTGAAGTCAACAAGCTGGGCGAAGAGCTGGATACCGCCAAAACCGAACTTGACGCGCTGCAGGCGGAAATTCGCGACATCGCGCTGACTATCCCGAACCTGCCGGACGATAGCGTGCCGGTTGGCAAAGATGAAAACGACAACGTAGAAGTCAGCCGCTGGGGCACGCCTCGCGAGTTCGATTTCGACGTACGCGACCACGTTACGCTGGGCGAAATGCACGGCGGGCTGGACTTCGCCAGCGCGGTTAAGCTGACAGGTTCCCGTTTTGTGGTGATGAAAGGGCAGATTGCGCGTCTTCACCGCGCGCTGGCGCAGTTCATGCTGGATCTGCATACCGAACAGCATGGCTATAGCGAAAACTACGTACCGTATCTGGTTAACCACGACACGCTATATGGTACGGGGCAGTTGCCGAAATTTGCGGGCGATCTCTTCCATACTCGTCCGCTGGAAGAAGAGGCAGACAGCAGCAACTATGCGTTAATCCCGACTGCGGAAGTGCCGCTGACTAACCTCGTGCGCGATGAGATCCTGGAAGAAGAGTCGCTGCCTGTTAAAATGACCGCGCACACGCCGTGCTTCCGCTCAGAAGCGGGCTCTTATGGTCGTGATACCCGTGGCCTGATTCGCATGCATCAGTTCGATAAAGTCGAAATGGTGCAGATTGTTCGTCCGGAAGATTCCATGGACGCGCTGGAAGAGATGACCGGGCATGCGGAAAAGGTGCTGCAACTGCTTGGCCTGCCGTACCGTAAGGTACTGCTCTGTACGGGCGATATGGGTTTTGGCGCCTGCAAAACCTATGACCTCGAAGTTTGGGTGCCGGCGCAGAACACCTACCGTGAAATTTCTTCTTGCTCCAACGTCTGGGATTTCCAGGCTCGTCGTATGCAGGCGCGCTGTCGCAGCAAGTCTGACAAGAAAACGCGTCTGGTGCATACCCTTAACGGCTCTGGCCTGGCGGTAGGCCGTACGCTGGTCGCGCTGCTGGAAAACTACCAGCAGGCGGATGGCCGCATCGAAATCCCGGAAGTGCTGCGTCCGTATATGAAGGGTCTCGAATTTATCGGTTAACTTTACCGGTTAATAAAAAGCGCCTGCGGGCGCTTTTTTTATGACTTTTGCTTGTGTAAAACAGCGCTGCGTTCGATGAATTTTTTCTTCTGATTTTTCGCTGTTCTTTTCTGATAAAGATTTCCATAACAACGAGTTAAATAGTCAGTGCTTCGCTAAAGCCCGGCGCAGAATCAATACTCTTCATCGTTAGTAAACAAATCGTGTTAATGGGGCGCAGCGGCACATTGACTTTAGTTGCGCCAGTGGCATGATGCGCACGAATTTTCTTTAATCCTCACGGTTTAGCTCCAATGTCCATCTATACCCGGCCAGTGCTGCTTCTGCTCTGTGGCCTGCTTTTGTTGACCCTGGCGATAGCGGTTTTAAATACGCTGGTGCCGCTTTGGCTCGCCCATGAAAATCTGCCTACCTGGCAGGTGGGTATGGTCAGCTCCTCTTATTTCACCGGCAATTTACTCGGCACGCTTATTACGGGCGCTCTGATTAAAAAGCTGGGTTTTAACCGCAGCTACTATATCGCCTCGATTATTTTTGCTGCCGGGTGTGCTGGTCTGGGACTAATGGTGGGCTTCTGGAGCTGGTTCGCCTGGCGTTTCATTGCCGGGGTAGGGTGCGCCATGATTTGGGTCGTGGTGGAAAGCGCTCTGATGTGCAGCGGAACGTCGCGCAACCGAGGGCGACTGCTTGCCGCTTATATGATGGTTTATTACGTCGGCACTGTCGCTGGACAGTTATTGGTCAGCAAGGTTTCAACTGAGCTGATGAATGTGCTGCCATGGGTTACCGGAATAATTATTACGGGTATTTTGCCGCTTATCTTTACTCGCATCGTAAATGACCATGGCGAGCAGCAGCAGGAAACAACCCATGTCTGGCCTATGCTGCGCCTGCGTCATGCGCGTCTGGGCGTTAATGGCTGTATTATTTCCGGAATTGTGCTGGGTTCGCTCTACGGCCTGATGCCTCTCTATCTTAACCATCAAGGCGTAAGCGATTCCGGTATCGGTTTCTGGATGGCGGTAATGGTCAGCGCCGGCATTGTTGGTCAATGGCCGGTAGGTAAGCTGGCGGATCGTTTCGGCCGTCTGCTGGTTCTGCGCGTACAAGTGTTTGTGGTCATCATGGGCTGCATGGCAATGCTGAGCAACGCCGCCATGGGGCCGACCCTGTTTGTGCTTGGCGCAGCAGGTTTTACGCTTTACCCGGTTGCAATGGCCTGGGCTTGTGAAAAAGTGGCGCCGCATCAGCTGGTGGCTATGAATCAGGCGCTGCTGCTGAGTTACACCATCGGTAGCCTGCTGGGGCCGACGCTAACGGCCTCGCTGATGCAGAGCTATTCCGACAGTCTGCTGTTTGTGATGATTGCCAGCGTGTCGTTCATCTATTTGATGATGCTCCTGCGCAAAGCGGGCGAACATCCGACGCCAGTGGCGCATGCCTGATAACAAAAACGCCCGCAATCGCGGGCGTTTTACTTTTAACGCGCTTATTTAACGCGCTTAGTACATGACCTTATGACCGTACTGTTCAAGGATACCTTTAACGCGCTCCATGGTCTCTTTCCTGGGCGGTTTAACGCCATCCAGTTTGTATTCTTCCCCCATAGCGACCCACTTGTGTTTGCCTAATTCGTGATAGGGCAACAGTTCGATTTTTTCAATATTGCCCATATCACGGGTAAACTCGCCAAGACGATGCGCTGAATCATCATCATCTGACCAGCCCGGCACCACAACGTAGCGAATCCAGGTGTTAATGCCTTTGTTGGCAATATAGCGGGCAAATTCCAGGGTACGGTGATTGGAAACGCCTACGAGGTTCTGGTGGATCTCATCGTTCATTTGTTTGAGATCGAGCATCACCAGATCGGTAACTTCAAGCAGCTCGTCTATCACCGGATCGTAGCGACGAACAAACCCGTTAGTATCGAGGCAAGTATGAATGCCTTCCTGCTTGCAGGCGCGGAACCAGTCGCGTACAAACTCTGCCTGTAAAATCGCTTCACCGCCGGATGCAGTAACGCCGCCGCCAGATGCATTCATAAAATGACGATACGTCACAACCTCTTTCATCAGTTCTTCAACTGTCACTTCTTTACCGCCATGGGTGTCCCAGGTATCCCGGTTATGACAGTAAAGGCAACGCATCAGACAGCCCTGAAAGAAGGTGATAAAGCGGATGCCCGGGCCGTCGACGGTGCCACAGGATTCAAAGGAGTGAATGCGACCATTTACTGACATTGCGGTGTTTCTCCAGTTTTGGCCCCGATTACGGGCCTTGTGATCGCGGTCTCGTTGCCGCGTCGAGTCTCTTTTGCCAGATAACTAAATTATAGAATAGCGATCTGCAAAAACGGCTCGCAGGGAGCGGGGAGGTATAAGAAAGGCCCCACAAAGGTGGAGCCTTCATTGTACGCTTTTTCAGTCAAACCTTAAATTACATAGTCTGAGTGAAAGTACGGGTAATAACGTCCTGCTGCTGCTCTTTAGTCAGAGAGTTAAAGCGCACAGCATAACCGGATACGCGGATAGTGAGCTGCGGATATTTTTCCGGGTGCTCCATCGCATCCAGCAGCATATCGCGGTTCATGACGTTAACGTTGAGGTGCTGACCACCTTCAATAGAGGACTCATGGTGGAAGTAACCATCCATCAGGCCCGCCAGGTTAGTCTTACGCACTTCATCATCTTTACCCAGCGCATTCGGCACGATTGAGAAGGTGTAAGAAATACCATCTTTAGCGTAGGCGAACGGCAGTTTAGCAACGGAGGTCAGAGAGGCGACAGCACCTTTCTGGTCACGGCCGTGCATCGGGTTTGCACCCGGTCCGAACGGTGCCCCAGCGCGGCGGCCATCCGGGGTGTTACCGGTTTTCTTACCATATACCACGTTAGAGGTGATGGTCAGAACAGACTGAGTCGGGATAGCGTTGCGGTAAGTATTAAGTTTCTGAATTTTCTTCATGAAACGTTCTACCAGGTCAACCGCCAGGTCATCCACGCGAGCGTCGTTGTTACCAAACTGCGGGTATTCGCCTTCGATCTCAAAGTCCACAGCCAGGCCATCTGCGTCGCGAACCGGTTTCACTTTCGCATATTTGATAGCGGACAGGGAGTCAGCAGCAACCGACAGACCGGCGATGCCGCAAGCCATGGTGCGGATAACGTCACGGTCATGAAGGGCCATCAGCGACGCTTCGTAGCTATACTTATCATGCATATAGTGAATGATGTTCAGCGCGGTAACGTACTGTTTAGCCAGCCAGTCCATGAAGTGATCCATACGTTCCATCACTTCGTCGAAGTTCAGCACATCGCCTTTGATCGGTTCTGATTTCGGACCAACCTGCATTTTCAGTTTTTCATCCACGCCGCCGTTAATGGCATAGAGCATGGTTTTAGCGAGGTTTGCACGCGCGCCGAAGAACTGCATTTGCTTACCAACAACCATCGGGCTTACGCAGCAAGCGATAGCATAGTCATCGTTGTTGAAGTCCGGACGCATCAGATCATCGTTCTCATACTGCAGAGAAGAGGTGTCGATGGAGACTTTCGCAGCGAATTTTTTGAAATTCAGCGGCAGTTTTTCAGACCACAGAATAGTGATGTTCGGTTCCGGAGACGGCCCCATGGTGTAAAGGGTGTTCAGGAAGCGGAAGCTGTTTTTTGTCACCAGAGTACGGCCGTCAACGCCCATGCCGCCAATGGACTCGGTAGCCCAGATCGGGTCGCCAGAGAACAGCTCGTCATATTCCGGAGTACGCAGGAAGCGAACCATACGCAGTTTCATGACCAGGTGGTCAATCATTTCCTGAGCGTCTTGCTCGGTGATTTTGCCTGCTTTCAGGTCGCGCTCAATGTAAACATCCAGGAAGGTGGAGACACGACCAAAGGACATTGCCGCACCGTTCTGAGATTTTACCGCCGCCAGATAGCCGAAATAGGTCCACTGTACTGCTTCTTGCGCGTTAGTTGCCGGACCGGAGATATCGCAACCATATTTCGCCGCCATCTCTTTGATCTGGCCCAGAGCGCGATGCTGTTCAGCAATTTCTTCACGCAGACGAATAGTGGCTTCGAGGTTTACACCGTTTTCCAGATCCTGCTGCAGAGAAGCAAACTGCGCGAATTTGTCTTTCATCAGGTAGTCGATACCGTACAGCGCAACGCGACGGTAGTCGCCGATGATACGGCCGCGGCCATAGGCATCCGGCAGACCGGTCAACACGCCAGATTTACGGCAGCGCAGGATATCCGGCGTATAAACGTCGAATACGCCCTGGTTATGGGTTTTACGGTATTCAGTGAAGATTTTTTTCAGTGCCGGATCCAGCTCGCGTTCGTACGCTTTGCAGGAACTTTCCACCATTTTGATACCGCCGAACGGAATGATGGCGCGTTTGAGCGGCGCTTCAGTTTGCAGACCGACGATTTTTTCGAGGGCTTTGTTGATATAGCCCGCGTCATGAGAGGTGATGGTGGAGGCGACAGAAGTGTCGAAGTCGACTGGCGCGTGAGTGCGGTTTTCCAGTTTGACGCCTTCCATTACTTTGTCCCACAGCTTGGTAGTTGCATCAGTTGCACCTGCCAGGAAGGACTCATCACCCTCGTACGGGGTGTAGTTTTTCTGGATGAAGTCACGTACGTTGACTTCATTTTGCCAGTCGCCTTTAGCAAAACCTTCCCAGGCTGTGGCTAATTTTTCATTAAGCTCGGACATGTTACACCTACCTTCTTAAGTGGATTTTTTATTTACTGCCTGGAATGACCATTAATGATGGTCGTCGCCACGCAGATAAATGACCCAGTACGTCAATCCGACTAATAAACCACCACCGATAATATTACCGATTGTCACCGGAATCAGGTTATCCACGATGAAATTTATGATAGTCAGATGAGAAAATTGGTCCGGAGACGAACCGACGGCGGTCCAGAATTCCGGGCTGGCGAAATCACGAATAACGATGCCCATCGGGATCATAAACATATTCGCGATACTGTGTTCGAAGCCGCTGGCTACAAACATGGCAACCGGCAAAATCATAATGAAAGCTTTATCTACGAGGCTGCGACCGGAATAGCTCATCCAGACCGCCAGGCAGACCATCAGGTTCGCCAGGATGCCGAGGCTCACAGCCTCAATAAAGGTGTGATGCAATTTGTGGTCTGCCGTCTGCAGGACGTTAAGTCCCCACGCGCCGTTAGCGGTCATATACTCACCCGACAGCCACATCAGAAGAACAAAGAGAAGCGCGCCGATCAGGTTGCCGATATAGACGTTTAACCAGTTGCGCGCCAGTTGACCCCAGGTTATACGGCCGCTGGCTTTCGCTACCACGATTAAAACGGTCGAGGTAAAGAGATCGGCGCCGCAAATAACACAAAGAATTAAGCCAAGTGAGAAACAAATGCCGCCGATAAGTTTCGCCATGCCAAAGGGCATCGTGGCGGCGCCTGTCGTAGCGGTAATATAGAAAACAAAAGCAATGGAGATGAAGACACCTGCCGTTATCGCCAAATAAAAGGTTTTCAGCGGATGTTTCGTTGCTTTATAGACACCAGCCTCCTCGGCAACTTTCGCCATCGCAGCTGGAAGTAATAGATCAAAAGGGTTGTCAGCTTTCACACTAACTCTCTCTTTATTCAGTCGGCGAGGAGATACTAACAAAGCATTATAGAGTAAAATTTGATGTGGATCATAACTCGCCAGGTTTATAGGCCTGAAAACAGCATGGGGATAGGCTATTTTCAGATTAACTAATTGATTATCCTGATAAAAAAATATTTTAAAAATTATTATAAGAGTTGAATTATTTTCTGCGGCCTCCTTTGAAATCGTTAATCAATATGTAGTATTGACGAAAAAAGGTAACAAAGGACACGTTGGTTAAATTAATTTTTCACCTTAATTTAACTTAACAATTACATAAGAATTAATTTCGATAAGAATAAAAAACGGGGCAATAAAATTGCCCCGTCTTATTAATTAAACATACGCTTATGAAAGCATTATAGATATGCGTTATATCAATTAACGTTCCAGTAAGATGCTTTAGCGCGCTGTAATTTTTCATAAGCGGCGAGCAGCGCCTGATGCGCAGGGAACGCATGCAAATCAGCGTCAACAGGCTGCAGGCCATAAAAAGGCGCTTCGCCGCTTACCGCCGCGCTGGCCGCTTCTACCGCCTCTTTGCCGTACATACGTTCAAACGCATGCAGATACTGAAGCGGCTCACGATCTTCTTCCTGCGCCAACAGCAACAGAGTTTGCAGGCAGCGGTAGTAATTAGCGCGCTCGGCGGTAAAGACAGAGGCATTAAACTCCATAGTCCATTCAGTCCAGATCAGCGCCTGATCCATATCGCCGCCCGCCAGCGCCAGCATCGCTTTCAGTTCGCCGATGCGCAATGTGTACCAACCGTTATCTTTGCCGGTCGCCAGACCCAGCAGTTCGCGCACGCGAGTAAAATCGTCATGACCTTCCTCATCAAGCTGCGCGATGAGGTTCAGATAGTCTTCTTTATCCCACTCGCTGCCTGGCAGGGCGAGCAGCGTTTCGCGCAAGTGAGCGCCCATGCTGTTATTAGCGAGCAGCAAATCTTCTGCAGGGTAGATGTCAGACATGCCCGGTACGAGGATGCGACAAGCGTAAACGTCAAGGTGCTCGTAATCGGCGATATAAACTTCTTTGTCTTCCGCCTGGAAAATGGCCATCAGGGTGGCGAATTCTTCTTCAGTGGAGCCGGCGAAGCTCCAGTCAACGAACGGATAATCGGCGTCCTGCTTGAACATATCCCAGGAAATCAGGCCGCTGGAGTCGATGAAGTGCGTCTCGAGGTTAGCATGTTCAGCGACTTCTTCATCATCAAATGTCGGCGGTGTAAAGACATCCAGATCCTTGAGGCTGCGGCCTTGCAACAGCTCGGTTACGGTACGTTCAAGCGCCACGCCGAAATCAGGATGCGCGCCGAAAGAGGCGAAACAAGTACCGTTAGCCGGGTTAAACAGCACGACGCAGATAACCGGATACTGGCCGCCCAGCGAGCCGTCGTAGGCGAAAATCGGGAAGCCTTCGGCTTCTAATTTTTCTATTGCTGCAACCACGCCTGGATAACGCGCCAGCACCTCGGCGGGAATTTCCGGCAGGCTGATGCTCTCGGCGATAATGCGGTTTTTGATATGGCGCTCGAAGACTTCTGAAAGTCCCTGTACGCGCGCTTCGTTACGCGTGTTGCCTGCCGACATACCGTTAGACACATAAAGGTTGCCCACGATATTCATCGGAATATAGACGGTCTCTTCATCAGACTGGCGCGTAAAAGGCAGGGCGCAAATCCCGCGATCTTCATTACCCGACTGCAAATCCACCAGCATGCTGGCGGTCAGTTCGTTCTCCGGATCGTAAAAATCACGCAGGCGCGCGTCCAGTATCCCGTCTGGCAGACTGTCGTCCTGCGGAATAGCGAACCATTTTTCGTTCGGGTAATGCACGAACGGGCCGTTGGCGATCGTGTCGCCCAGCCAAAAATCTGCAAAAAAGTAGTTAGTGGAGAGGCGTTCAAAGTACTCGCCAAGGGCGGAGGCGAGCGCCGCTTTTTTTGTCGCTCCTTTACCGTTGGTGAAGCACAGCGCGCAATCTTTATCGCGAATATGCACAGACCAGACGTTCGGCACCGGATTGAGCCACGAAGCTTCTTCGATATTAAAACCGAGATCGGTGAGTTTTTGCTGGAAGCGAGCGATGGAGTCTTCCAGAGCGGCGTCTTTGCCGGGAATGAAGGTTTGAGTCATGGGATCCACTTTTATCGTACGCAAAGCGCGCAATGATACGGGTTTTACCTTACTTGCGCTATCGCAGGCCGCAGGCAGGCAAAAATAAATCTTCGCGCTATGCTTGGGTAAAGTAACCTACTGTTATGGCAATAAAATATGAAAGCTTTTGACTTGCATCGAATGGCGCTGGACAAAGCCCCGCTGGAATTTTTAGGCGAGGTAGCGCTGCGCAGTCTCTATACCTTTATATTGGTTTTTATCTTTCTCAAGCTTACCGGACGGCGCGGCGTGCGCCAGATGTCACTGTTCGAAGTGTTAATCATCCTGACGCTTGGCTCGGCGGCAGGCGACGTGGCGTTTTATGATGACGTGCCGATGGTGCCGGTTTTTGTGGTCTTCGTCACGTTGGCCCTGCTTTATCGCCTGGCGATGTGGCTGATGGCGCACAGCGAAAAAATGGAAGATCTGCTTGAGGGAAAACCGCGCAACATCATCGAAGAGGGGGAGCTTGCCTGGGAAAAGCTCAAACATGAAAACATGACGGAATTTGAGTTTTTTATGGAGTTGCGCCTGCGGGGCGTTGAGCATTTAGGTCAGGTCCGGCTCGCTATTCTCGAAACCAACGGCCAGATAAGCGTTTATTTCTACCCTGATGAAGAGGTGCGTCCTGGACTCTCTATTCTTCCGAGTTATTGTCGCGAGCGGTTTGTCGTTATCCCGGAGGCGGGTTATTACGCCTGCATGAATTGCAGTGAGGTTATGGAATTCAGTGCTGGTGACCGCAAGCATTGCCCGCGTTGTAAACATCACGCGTGGGTTAAAGCGAGCACCGCTAGGCGCGTGACCTGACAGCGGATTTATCCGTTATCCTTCACTGCGCTGGAGGAATCTGTTGTGTGATTTAGCGCACATTCATCGACCGTCCGGGATTACCCATTGCAGCGCCCGCGCCTGAATGATAAAACCGATATCCACAGGAAAAACGTATTGCTTTATATGTGGTGAGGGAAAATGAGTCAGGTCTACAATTTTAGTTCTGGTCCGGCAATGTTACCGGCTGAAGTGCTTAAACAGGCTCAACAGGAGCTGGTCGACTGGCAGGGTTTAGGTACGTCGGTGATGGAAATCAGCCACCGTGGTAAAGAGTTTATCGGAGTGGCGGAAGAGGCGGAGCAAGATTTTCGCGATCTGCTGCAAATTCCCTCTAACTATAAAGTTTTATTCTGCCATGGCGGCGGTCGCGGTCAGTTTGCCGGCGTGCCGTTAAACTTGCTTGGCGACAAAACCTCGGCGGATTACGTTGACGGCGGCTACTGGGCAGCGAGCGCGGTCAAAGAAGCGAAAAAATACTGCACGCCGAACGTCATTGACGCCAAAGTCACCGTTGACGGTTTGCGCGCTATTAAGCCGATGCGCGAATGGCAGCTTTCTGACAATGCGGCCTACCTGCATTACTGTCCGAACGAAACCATTGACGGCATCGCCATTGAAGAAACGCCCGATTTTGGCGATGCGATCGTGGCGGCGGATTTCTCCTCCACTATCCTTTCTCGTCCGCTGGATGTCAGCCGTTATGGCGTTATTTACGCGGGCGCGCAAAAAAACATCGGCCCGGCGGGCCTTACGCTGGTGGTGGTGCGTGAGGACTTGCTGGGTAAAGCGCATAATGCCTGCCCGTCAATCCTTGATTACACCGTGCTGAACGACAATGACTCCATGTTCAATACGCCGCCGACTTTCGCCTGGTATCTGGCGGGGCTGGTATTTAAATGGCTGAAGAAACAGGGCGGCGTAGCGGCTATCGACCAGATTAATCAGCAGAAAGCAGATCTGCTCTATGGCGTGATTGATAAGAGCGGTTTCTATCGCAACGATGTGTCGCCTGCTAACCGCTCTCGCATGAACGTGCCGTTCCAGCTTGCCGACAGCGCGCTGGATAAAGTCTTCCTCGAGGAGTCTTTCGCAGCCGGGCTGCACGCGCTTAAAGGCCATCGCGTGGTGGGGGGTATGCGCGCCTCTATCTATAACGCCATGCCGCTGGCAGGTGTTCAGGCTCTGACGGATTTCATGATTGATTTCGAACGCCGTCACGGTTAATCCTTGTCTTTTACTTCTTCCCCGCGGCTAACCGCGGGGTTTTTATTCTGTTTTTAGTGAGAGTTTGCAACGCATGCAGGAATCCCTGACCTTACAACCCATCGCGCTGGTGGATGGCGCTATCAATCTTCCCGGCTCGAAGAGCGTCTCCAACCGCGCTTTGCTGCTGGCGGCGCTGGCGCAGGGCACTACGGTATTAACCAACCTGCTGGACAGCGATGATGTCCGTCATATGCTCAATGCGCTCAACGCGCTGGGTGTGGCTTATACCCTCTCTGAAGATCGCACTCGCTGTGAAGTGACGGGGCAGGGCGGCGTACTGAAGGTTGAAGGGGAGCTTGAGCTGTTTCTTGGGAACGCCGGGACCGCCATGCGTCCTCTTGCCGCTGCGCTCTGCCTTGGCGCCAATAACGTCGTGTTGACTGGCGAACCTCGCATGAAAGAGCGTCCGATTGGCCATTTAGTCGACGCGCTGCGTCAGGGCGGCGCGCAAATTGAGTATCTGGAACAAGAAAATTATCCTCCGCTGCGACTGCGCGGCGGGTTCGATGGCGGGCAGGTGGAGGTGGACGGCTCCGTTTCCAGCCAGTTCCTGACTGCGCTTTTAATGACGGCTCCGCTGGCGGCGAACGACACCACTATCACTATTAAAGGCGATCTGGTTTCGAAACCTTACATCGACATTACGCTGCACCTGATGAAAACTTTCGGCGTCGAGGTCGAAAACCAGGGCTATCAGCGCTTTGTTGTGCGCGGCAGTCAGCACTATCAGTCGCCGGGCGATTATCTGGTGGAAGGCGATGCGTCTTCGGCCTCTTATTTCCTTGCGGCAGCGGCGATTAAAGGCGGCACGGTGAAGGTGACCGGCATTGGTCGCAACAGCGTGCAGGGTGATATTCGTTTTGCCGACGTGCTGGAAAAGATGGGCGCTAAAATTACCTGGGGCGACGATTACATCGCCTGCAGCCGCGGCGAACTGAACGCTATCGACATGGATATGAACCACATTCCGGATGCGGCGATGACCATCGCGACGGCCGCGCTGTTCGCTAAAGGCACCACGACGCTGCGCAACATTTATAACTGGCGCGTCAAAGAGACGGACCGCCTGGCGGCCATGGCGACTGAGTTGCGTAAAGTGGGCGCAGTGGTGGTGGAGGGGCATGATTACATTAGCGTAACGCCGCCGGCGACGCTTCAGGCTGCGGAAATCGGCACCTACAACGATCATCGTATGGCGATGTGTTTCTCGCTGGTGGCGCTCTCAGACACGCCTGTGACTATTCTCGACCCGAAATGCACGGCGAAAACGTTCCCCGATTATTTCGATCAACTTGCTCGCATCAGCACGCCAGCCTGAACAGGTTAACAGCATAAAAACCGCATCCTGCGATGCGGTTTTTTCATAACATATCCTTACATCGCCTTTGTCCAATTCTTCTACACTCAGCCTCACTAACGACGATATTTTGTCGCAAAGATAACAGTCTGTTGCGCAGCGGCGTATAATGCGCGCCGTTCACGTTGCAGGCCTGCCATTTATTGAAGGAGAAAAAGATGACGGCATCCGCCCCGGTAATCACCATTGATGGCCCAAGTGGCGCTGGTAAGGGCACGCTGTGTAAAGCTATGGCTGAAGCCTTGCAGTGGCATCTGCTGGATTCAGGCGCGATTTATCGCGTTCTGGCGCTGGCGGCATTGCACCATCATGTCGACGTCACTTCCGAAGAGGCTCTGGTTCCGCTGGCAGCCCATCTGGATGTGCGTTTTATCGCGCAAGACGGCGAGCTGGAAGTGATCCTTGAGGGAGAAGACGTTAGCGGCGAAATTCGCACTCAGGAAGTGGCGAACGCCGCTTCGCAAGTCGCCGCTTTCCCACGCGTACGCGAAGCGTTGTTGCGGCGCCAGCGCGCTTTTCGTGAAAACCCTGGCCTTATCGCCGACGGACGCGACATGGGAACGGTGGTATTCCCTGATGCGCCAGTAAAAATTTTCCTCGACGCCTCTTCGGAAGAGCGCGCGCACCGCCGTATGCTGCAGTTGCAGGAAAAGGGGTTTAGTGTTAACTTTGAACGCCTTTTGGCCGAGATAAAAGAGCGCGATGAACGCGATCGTAACCGGCCAGTGGCGCCGCTGGTGCCTGCTGAAGATGCTTTAGTGCTGGATTCCACCCGCCTTAGCATCGAGCAAGTCATTGAAAAGGCGCTTGATTACGCCCGCGAAAAGCTGGCGCTCGCAAAGTAAAGCGACAGAATTTGCAGTACCCCCGTTGCAAGGGACTGGCAGCGGGTATGTGAAACAACCCCATCCAGCATGAAGCCAGGTGGACGTTAATTTAAACTCTGAAGATTAAACATGACTGAATCTTTTGCTCAACTTTTTGAAGAATCCCTGAAAGAAATCGAAACCCGCCCGGGTTCTATCGTTCGCGGCGTTGTTGTTGCTATCGACAAAGATGTAGTACTGGTTGACGCCGGTCTGAAATCTGAGTCCGCCATTCCGGCAGAGCAGTTCAAAAACGCTCAGGGCGAAATTGAAATCCAGGTTGGTGACGAAGTTGACGTTGCTCTGGATGCAGTAGAAGACGGTTTCGGCGAAACCCTGCTGTCTCGTGAAAAAGCAAAACGTCACGAAGCATGGCTGATGCTGGAAAAAGCTTACGAAGAAGCTGCAACCGTTACTGGTGTTATCAATGGCAAAGTCAAGGGCGGCTTCACTGTTGAGCTGAACGGTATTCGTGCGTTCCTGCCGGGTTCCCTGGTAGACGTGCGTCCGGTTCGTGACACCCTGCACCTCGAAGGCAAAGAGCTTGAGTTCAAAGTTATCAAGCTGGACCAGAAGCGCAACAACGTTGTTGTTTCCCGTCGTGCCGTTATCGAATCTGAAAACAGCGCAGAGCGCGATCAACTGCTGGAAAACCTGCAGGAAGGCATGGAAGTTAAAGGTATCGTTAAGAACCTCACTGACTACGGTGCATTCGTTGATCTGGGCGGCGTTGACGGCCTGCTGCACATCACTGACATGGCCTGGAAACGCGTTAAGCATCCGAGCGAAATCGTCAACGTGGGCGACGAAATCACTGTTAAAGTGCTGAAGTTCGACCGCGAGCGTACCCGTGTTTCTCTGGGTCTGAAGCAGCTGGGCGAAGATCCGTGGGTTGCTATCGCTAAGCGTTACCCGGAAGGCACCAAGCTGACTGGCCGCGTGACCAACCTGACCGACTACGGCTGCTTCGTTGAGATCGAAGAAGGCGTTGAAGGCCTGGTACACGTTTCCGAAATGGACTGGACCAACAAAAACATTCACCCGTCCAAAGTTGTTAACGTGGGCGATGTAGTGGAAGTTATGGTTCTGGATATCGACGAAGAACGTCGTCGTATCTCCCTGGGCCTGAAGCAGTGCAAAGCCAACCCGTGGCAGCAGTTCGCTGAGACCCACAACAAAGGCGACCGCGTTGAAGGTAAAATCAAGTCTATCACTGACTTCGGTATCTTCATCGGCCTGGACGGCGGTATCGACGGCCTGGTTCACCTGTCTGACATCTCCTGGAACGTTGCAGGCGAAGAAGCAGTTCGTGAATACAAAAAAGGCGACGAAATCGCAGCCGTTGTTCTGCAGGTTGACGCAGAGCGTGAGCGTATCTCCCTGGGCGTTAAACAGCTCGCTGAAGATCCGTTCAACAACTACGTCGCGCTGAACAAGAAAGGCGCTATCGTTACTGGTAAAGTAACGGCAGTTGACGCGAAAGGTGCTACAGTTGAATTAGCAGACGGCGTTGAAGGCTACCTGCGCGCTTCTGAAGCTTCCCGCGATCGCGTAGAAGACGCTACTCTGGTTCTGAACGTAGGCGACGAAGTGGAAGCGAAATTCACTGGCGTTGACCGTAAGAACCGCGTAGTAAGCCTGTCTGTTCGTGCGAAAGACGAAGCTGAAGAGAAAGATGCAATCGCTTCTGTTAACAAGCAGGAAGACGGCAACTTCTCCAACGCTATGGCTGAAGCGTTCAAAGCAGCTAAAGGCGAGTAATCGTCCGGGCGCTAAATCAGGGCGGCTTCGGCCGCCCTTGTTCGATGATAGCTGTAATAATTTTCCGTAATGGAAGAAAACCGGAGGAAACATGACCAAGTCAGAACTCATAGAAAGACTTGCAAGCCAGCACTCCCATATCCCGGCGAAAGCGGTGGAAGATGCAGTAAAAGAGATGCTGGAACATATGGCCTCTACTCTCGCACAGGGCGAGCGTATTGAAATCCGGGGTTTCGGCAGCTTCTCCTTACACTATCGCGCTCCTCGCACCGGGCGTAACCCAAAAACTGGCGATAAAGTAGAACTGGAAGGTAAGTACGTTCCGCACTTTAAACCAGGCAAAGAGTTGCGTGACCGCGCCAACATTTATGGTTAAGCCTTAGGCTTAAACAATAAGAATCGGCACCTCAGGGTGCCGATTTTTTTTGCGCTGCGCTTATACAGGAGCGAAGCCGCAGCTTTTAACGCAACCGTTGCAAATGCGCCATAACCTCTCGCGATATCTCGCAGACTTACTTTTTTCTCGCTGACATCTTCTCACCGCCCAATCAGACTGCCTGCAGATAAGGAGGTCGTCATGATTGCTCTTCCTGCACTGTGCGTTTGCGTGATACTTGGAACGCTACCGCTACTGTTTCTTCCTGTGCTACCTGCCGAAGGGATAGCCGTTACCGGGGCGTTACTGGCATGCATCGGCTGCCGCTGGTTGCCCGGCAGAATGAAATTCGCCGCCTTTGCCACGTTGTTTTTCTGCTGGGCGGTGCTTGCTGCCAGAGAACTCGTCTGGCCTTTCAGTTCGCTTTTGACTGGCAACCAGCACGTAGAGGCTGTCGTCATCCGTACCGATGGCGCAACAGAGCACCAGGTAGCGATTAACAAACTTAATAACCGATGGATTTTTCCATCGGTGGGCGTAATGCTGCGTGGTAGTTATTTGCCTGAACAAGCCTGCGCCGGGCAGCGGATGCGGATGACGTTGCGGTTGCGCCCGGTGCACGGTCAGTTGAACGAAGGCGGCTTTGATAATCAGCGCTACGCACTGGCGCAACGTTTGCCGCTTACTGGTCGCATCATTGATGCGCAAATTATCAGCGGCGACTGCAGCTTGCGAGCGAGGTATATCGCTTCCGTAAGCGCTTCGCTTACTTCGTATGTATGGCGGGACGTTATCCTCGCGCTGGGGTTTGGCGAGCGCCTCACGCTCGGCCCGGAAGTTAAAATACTGCTGCGTAATACCGGAACCGCACATTTGATGGCGATATCAGGGTTGCATATCGGTCTTGCCGGGTCGCTCGGTTGGTTGCTGGCGCGTTTGCTGCAACTTTTTTTGCCGGCGCATCGGATAGGCTATCGGTTTCCGCTACTCATGCTGCTGGTCAGCGCTTCGGTTTATACGTGGCTGGCAGGCAGTAATCCGCCAGCCGTACGAACGCTGGTCGCCATGTTCATCTGGAGCCTGCTGCGCCTTAGCGGCCGGAACTGGAACGCATGGCAAGTCTGGTTATGTTGTGTGGCGGGCATTTTATTTATTGAACCGACCGCTGTACTTTCAGAAAGCCTGTGGTTATCCGCCTTTGCGGTCGCTGCGCTTATCTTTTGGTATCAGTGGATGCCATTCACGCTAAAGCCAGCAAGATCCTGGTTGCGCTTTCTGCTGGAACTGGCGCATTTACAAGTGGGCATTACGTTACTGCTAATGCCCATTCAGCTTGTACTTTTTCACGGTGTCAGCCTGACGTCGCTGGTTGCAAACCTGGTAGCCGTGCCTGTCATTACCTTTATCGCAGTACCGCTTATCCTGACGGGAATGGCGATAAACCTTACCAGCTGGCAATGGGCAGAGCAGGGGATATGGCGGCTTACCGATACGCTATTACAAACACTGTTCAACTTTTTGCGCTGGCTGCCCGAAGGATGGCTTGATGTGGATGAGCGTTATCGCTGGCTGGCGTTGACGCCGTGGCTTTGCATCGTGCTCTGGCGCTTGCGCTTTCATTTTTTCTCGCCAGTGCTCGCCGCCGCCGCGATCGCGCTACTGGCAGCGCCGCTCTGGTGCGTGCATAAAAAGTCGGACTGGTCGCTGCATATGCTTGATATAGGCCATGGGCTGGCGGTGGTCATCGAGCGCAACGGTAGAGCAATGCTCTATGACACGGGAAACGGCTGGCCAGGCGGGGACAGCGGCCTGCAGACCATCATCCCCTGGCTGCGCTGGCATAATCTGCAACCCGACGGCGTTATTCTTAGTCATGAACACCTTGATCACCGCGGCGGGCTGGAAAGCTTATTACGCGTCTGGCCTAAGCTTATGGTTCGCAGCGCGCTGGGTTGGGCCCGCCATCAGCCCTGCTGGCGCGGCGAAACATGGCGCTGGGAAGGGTTGCATTTTACGGCGCACTGGCCATTGGCTGGTGCTGTTCAGGCAGGTAATAACGGCTCTTGCGTCGTGAAGATAGATGATGGGCGCAACAGCGTATTGCTGACAGGGGACATTGAAGCTCCGGCGGAGTTGGCTATGCTAAAAAACTACCGTCAGGCGCTGCGTTCGGAAGTGCTGGTAGTGCCTCATCACGGCAGCAGGACCTCTTCCAGCGACACGTTGTTGTCTATGGTTGACGGGAAAGCGGCGTTGGCCTCTGTATCGCGCTATAACGCCTGGCGTTTGCCATCAGTGAAAGTAACCCGGCGTTATGCCCGGCATGGCTATCGGTGGCACGATACGGCGCAATCGGGTCAGATAACGGTGTTTTTTTCACCAGAAGGCTGGCAAATAAAAGGGTTACGCGAGCAAATTTTGCCCCGCTGGTATCATCAGTGGTTTGGCGCACCTGCGGATAACAGGTAGAATATGCGGCTATTTCAACAAATGCTGGTTTTATGAATGCATAACGATAAAGATCTTTCCACGTGGCAGACCTTCCGCCGTCTCTGGCCCATTATCGCGCCTTTTAAAGCGGGGTTGATAGTGGCGGCGGTGGCGTTGATCCTCAACGCCGCCAGCGATACTTATATGCTGTCGCTTCTCAAGCCGTTGCTGGATGAAGGTTTTGGCAAAACAGACCGCTCTGTGCTGCTATGGATGCCGCTGGTTGTGATAGGATTAATGCTTCTTCGGGGTATAACCAGTTATATTTCAAGCTATTGCATTTCATGGGTGTCGGGAAAAGTGGTAATGACCATGCGCCGCCGCCTGTTCAATCACATGATGGGCATGCCTGTCGCTTTCTTCGATAAACAGTCTACCGGTACGCTTCTCTCCCGCATTACTTATGATTCCGAGCAGGTCGCCTCTTCGTCATCCAGCGCGCTGATTACCGTAGTGCGTGAAGGCGCATCGATTATCGGCCTGTTTATCATGATGTTTTATTACAGCTGGCAGCTTTCTCTAATCCTTATTGTGCTGGCGCCTATCGTTTCTTTTGCTATTCGCGTTGTTTCAAAGCGTTTTCGCAGCATCAGTAAAAACATGCAGAACACGATGGGACAAGTCACCACCAGCGCTGAACAGATGCTGAAAGGGCATAAAGAGGTGCTGATTTTTGGCGGTCAGGAGGTAGAGGCCGATCGTTTCGCCAAAGTCAGCAACAAAATGCGTCTGCAGGGGATGAAAATGGTTTCCGCCTCTTCCATTTCCGACCCTCTGATCCAGCTTATCGCTTCGCTGGCGCTAGCCTTTGTGCTTTACGCCGCAAGTTTCCCGAGCGTAATGGAGACGTTAACCGCAGGGACCATCACCGTTGTCTTCTCATCCATGATCGCGCTCATGCGTCCGCTGAAATCGCTAACGAACGTTAACGCGCAGTTCCAGCGCGGCATGGCTGCCTGCCAGACGCTGTTCGCTATTCTGGATAGCGAGCAGGAAAAAGATGAAGGTACGCGCGTCATTGAGCGTGCAAAAGGCGATCTGGAGTTTCGCCATGTCACTTTCACTTATCCTGGACGTGATACCCCCGCGCTTCGCGATATCAACCTGACTATCCCGGCGGGGAAAACCGTGGCGCTCGTTGGTCGTTCCGGCTCAGGCAAATCCACCATTGCCAGTCTCATTACCCGTTTTTACGATATTGATGACGGCGAAATACTGATGGACGGGCATGACCTGCGTGAATATACGCTCTCCTCCTTGCGTAATCAGGTGGCGCTGGTCTCGCAAAACGTGCATCTGTTCAACGATACCATTGCAAACAATATCGCTTACGCCCGTACGGAAGCGTACAGCCGTGAAGATATCGAAAAAGCGGCGCGTATGGCCTATGCGATGGATTTCATCAATAAGATGGATAACGGCCTGGATACAATCATCGGTGAGAATGGCGTACTGCTGTCTGGCGGGCAGCGCCAGCGTATCGCGATTGCCCGGGCACTTTTGCGCGATAGCCCAATCCTTATCCTGGATGAGGCGACTTCCGCGCTGGATACCGAGTCTGAGCGCGCCATCCAGGCGGCGCTGGATGAACTGCAAAAGAACCGTACTTCGCTGGTTATCGCGCACCGACTCTCTACCATTGAACAAGCTGATGAAATCGTGGTGGTGGAAGATGGACGTATTGTTGAGCGCGGCAACCATGCGGCGTTGCTGTCTCACGGCGGCGTTTACGCTCAACTTCACAAAATGCAGTTCGGCGAATGATTGAACGTATCTGGTCCGGTCAGTCGCCGCTCTGGCTGCTGTTATTGCCGCTCTCCTGGCTCTATGGCCTGGTGAGCGGCCTCATCCGGTTAAGTTACCGGCTGGGTTTACGCACCGTCTGGCGTGCGCCGGTACCGGTAGTGGTAGTGGGGAATCTGACAGCAGGCGGCAATGGCAAAACCCCGGTCGTCGTCTGGCTGGTGGAGCAGTTGCAGCAGCGCGGCGTACGCGTTGGCGTGGTGTCGCGCGGTTATGGCGGTAAAGCCGCACAGTATCCCCTGCTGTTAACCACGCATACCTCTACCGCCGAAGCGGGCGACGAACCGGTGCTTATCTTTCAGCGCACGGGAGCGCCTGTCGCGGTTTCTCCGGTACGGACCGATGCAGTAAAAGCACTACTGGCCGAGCATCCGCTGCAAATCATTATTACGGATGATGGGCTCCAGCACTACGCTTTAGCCCGGGACAAAGAGATTGTCGTAATTGATGGCGTGCGTCGCTTTGGCAATGGCTGGTGGTTGCCGGCAGGCCCGATGCGCGAGCGAGCAGGGAGGCTTCGCAGTGTGGATGCGGTTATTACAAATGGCGGTGAGGCGCATCAAAGCGAAATCGCTATGGCGCTTAAGCCAGGCCTTGCCATTAATCTGCTGACGGGTGAAAAGCGTTCAGTCGATAGTCTGCCGCAAGTCGTTGCGATGGCGGGTATCGGTCATCCGCCGCGCTTTTTCGCAACGCTTGAACAGGCGGGCGTGCAACCCGTAAAAACCATCAGCCTTGCCGATCATCAGGCTCTGACCGAAGCGCAGGTCGCTTCGTTTATTAACGAAGGGCAGACGCTGGTGATGACGGAAAAAGATGCGGTAAAGTGCCGTGCGTTTGCGCATCCAGACTGGTGGTACTTGCCGGTTGACGCCGCGCTCGCCCGTCCGCAGGCTGATAAACTCGTGGATTCTCTGCTCTCTCTGGTGCGCTAGCCTGAATATCGGCTTCGTACCTTTTCTGACAGGAAGCCGATGCTATGACCCAAATAAATCTTTCGCTGCGCGCGGCGCGGCATCTACACCTTGCAGCGCAAGGGCTGTTGAAAAAGCCCCGCCGTCGCGCCCGGCCTGATGATATTCTCGCCACCGTTTCCCGCATGTCGCTGCTACAGATAGATACGATAAATATCGTCGCACGCAGCCCTTATCTGGTGCTTTTCAGCCGTCTTGGCAGCTTCCCGAATGTGTGGCTTGACGAGGCGCTGGCGCGCGGCGAGCTGATGGAGTACTGGGCGCATGAAGCCTGCTTTTTGCCGCGCAGCGATTTTGCGCTGGTGCGTCACCGCATGCTGAACCCGGAAAAAATGGGCTGGAAATATCGTCCGGAATGGATGGAGGCGCATGCGCAGGAGATTGCGCAGTTAATAGAGCATATCGAGCAGAACGGTCCTGTTCGCTCAGCGGATTTTGAGCATCCGCGCAAAGGCGCAAGCGGCTGGTGGGCCTGGAAACCGCATAAAAAACATCTGGAAGGCTTATTTACCGCCGGCAAGGTCATGGTCGTGGAGCGGCGCAACTTTCAGCGGGTTTACGATCTGACTTCCCGGGTTCTGCCGCACTGGGATGATGCGCTGCATCTGATTGAACAAGCGCAGGCTGAGGTAAAAATGTTGGAAAACAGCGCCCGTAGCCTCGGTATTTTTCGCGCCGACTGGTTAGCGGACTATTATCGCCTGCGCAACGTTAATATCCGACCGCTTCTGCAAGCGTGGCAGCGAGAAGAACGCATCGTAGAGGTAGACGTCGAGCGGCTTGGCACGATGTGGCTGCATCAATCGCTCATGCCGCTATTGCCGCAGGCGCAGGAGAATAAACTCAACGCTACGCACAGCGCGGTGTTGTCGCCCTTTGATCCAGTCGTCTGGGACCGCAAGCGCGCCGAGCAGTTTTTTGATTTCTCTTACCGCCTGGAGTGTTATACCCCGGCGGAGAAACGCCAGTATGGCTATTTTGTCCTGCCGTTGCTGCATCAGGGGGCGCTGGTGGGGCGAATGGATGCCAAAATGCATCGCCAGCGCCAGCAGCTTGAGGTCATTAGCCTTTATCTGGAAGAGGGCGTTAAAGCTTCCGCCGGACTACTGGCTGGGTTAGAAAATGCGATCGGCGATTTTGCCCGCTGGCAGGGGGCGAAGCAGGTTATTTGCGGCTCGCTGCCTGCGGCGCTGGCGTCACGCTGGAATAAGGAATGGGAAATTGACGCGGCGGATAAAACGCTTGTGATATCCTCTGGGCATTAATATTCCGCGTTATCAGGAGGAACTATGGATCATCGTTTACTGGAAATCATCGCTTGCCCGGTTTGTAACGGCAAACTCTACTTTAATCAGGAAAAACAGGAACTCATCTGTAAGGTGGACAGCCTGGCTTTTCCGCTGCGCGACGGCATTCCTGTTTTGCTGGAAAATGAAGCCCGCTCGCTGACTGCTGAAGAGACAAACCCATGAGTTTCGTCGTTATCATACCTGCCCGCTACGCCTCCACGCGTTTGCCGGGCAAGCCGCTGGTGGATATTAACGGCAAGCCGATGATTGTGCATGTGCTGGAACGCGCTCGCGAATCTGGCGCTGAACGCATTATCGTCGCCACCGATCATGAAGAGGTGGCTCGTGCAGTGCAAGCCGCTGGTGGCGAGGTGTGCATGACGCGCGCCGATCACCAGTCTGGCACCGAACGGCTGGCTGAGGTAGTGGAGAAATGCGGCTTCGCGGATGATACCGTCATTGTTAACGTACAAGGCGACGAGCCGGCGATTCCGCCAGCTATCATCCGCCAGTTGGCTGATAACCTGACCAAAAGCGCGGCCGGCATGGCGACGCTTGCCGTTCCCATCGACTCCGCGGAAGAAGCATTCAACCCGAACGCGGTGAAAGTCGTGCGCGATGCTGAAGGCTATGCGCTCTACTTCTCCCGCGCCACCATTCCCTGGGATCGCGACCGCTTCGCGCAATCGCGGGAGAGTATTGGCGATACGCTGCTGCGCCACATTGGTATCTATGGCTACCGCGCCGGGTTCATTCGCCGCTATGTTACCTGGCAGCCAAGCCAGCTTGAGCGCATTGAGATGCTTGAGCAACTGCGCGTGCTCTGGTACGGCGAAAAAATTCATGTGGACGTCGCGCAGGAAGTGCCGGGCACGGGCGTCGATACACCAGAAGACCTCGAGCGTGTTCGTAAAGCGATGCGATAAAAAAACCGGCCACAGGGCCGGTTTTTTATCGTCGGGGCGAGGCGACCGGCAACGTCGTAAAAGGCTTAATCTCTTTTAATACGAACATGCTTTGCATCGCTTTAATGCCCGGCAGACGGCGCAGCACCGACATGGCGAAATCGGAATAGGCGTCCAGGTTTTGCGCTACCACCTGCAGCAGAAAATCGGCGTCGCCGCCGATGCTGTAGCAGGCCACCACATTTTCCAGCTCCATAACCTCCTGTTCGAATTTGCGCGCTTGCGCTTCGCTGTGGCTGTCGATGCTGACGCGAACAAAGACCATTACCCCAAGGCCGATTTTACGTCTGTCCAGCGCGGCGTGATAACCCTGAATCACTTTCTCTTCTTCAAGCTTGCGTACCTTACGCCAGCAGGGCGAGGCGGAAAGATTTACCGCCTCGGCCAGCGTCTGGTTGGTCATACGGGCGTCTTTTTGTAACAGCGTCAGCAGCGCGATGTCAGTCGGCGTTAAATCAGATTCGGACATATATTTCTCTTTATCGGCTTTTGTGGGAATTTTTTACCTCATTGAAGAAAAAGATAACAACATAAGGTCAGTTTTACCCGCTTTTCTGCGGCACACTGTCTCTCTCCTGAACGCGATCAAAAGACTTTAAGGATAACGAGATGAAATTCGATGCAAGCCTGCACAAATGCGCCATCATCGTAGAAAAAACGTTAAGCCCCGGACTCGCTATCAATGCGGCAAGCGTTATTGGCGTGAGCCTTGGCAGACAGGTGGAAAATCTTGTCGGGCCGGAAATGCAGAGCAAAGATGGCGTGGTTTATCCGGGCGTGATTTATGCCCCATTGCCCATTTTGCTGACGCAGGAGGAGTCGCTCACTACTACGCTGTCCCGCGCCTTAGCCGACCCCGATATTCTGGTTATGCCTTTCAGCACATTAGCGCAGTCTTGCAAAACATACGAAGAGTATGGCGAGCGGATTGCCCAGGCGCGGAGCGAATCCATTGACCTTGCGGCGGTGGGCTTGCTTGGCCCCAAAAAGAAGATCAATAAGCTCACTGGCCATCTGCCGCTGTATCGTTTAAGCGCTAATCTGCCAGGTTCTTGATCTCATCAGATGACATCCGCCTAAAGGACGCCCATTATAAAAAGTACCAGTCTTTATAAGGGTAACGGAAAATGGAGCAACTGCGCGCGGAACTGAGCCATCTGCTGGGCGAGAAGCTAAGCCGTCTGGAGTGCATAACCGAGAAACCGGATACGGCGCTCTGGTCGCTGTATGACAGTCACGGCAATCCAATGCCGCTGCTGGCAAGAAGCTTCACTACGCCCGGGCTGGCAAGGCAACTGGCCTGGAAAATCTCTATGCTAGCGCGCTCCGGCACGGTGCGCATGCCGGTGGTTTATGGTGTCATGACGCATGAAGAGCACCCCGGGCCGGATGTGCTGCTGATGGAAAGACTGCGCGGCGTGCCGGTAGAAGCGCCTTCCCGCACCCCGGAACGCTGGGAGCAGCTCAAAGATCAGATTGTCGAGGCGCTGCTTGCCTGGCATCGGGTCGACAGCCACGGCTGCGTGGGCAACGTCGACAGCACACAGGAGAACATCTGGCCTTCATGGTATCGTCAGCGCGTCGAAGTGCTCTGGAGCACCCTGAATCAATATAAAAACACTGGGCTGACGATGCAGGATCGCCGTATGCTTTTTCGCACACGCGAATGTCTGGACGAGATGTTCGCCGGTTTTAGCGATAACTGCGTGCTGATACATGGTCATTTCAGCCTGCGCAGCATGCTGAAAGATGCGAGAAGCGATCAACTGCTGGCGATGGTCAGCCCGGGCGTTGTCTTATGGGCGCCGCGCGAATATGAGCTATTTCGCCTGTTCGACACGCCGCTGGCGGAAAGTCTTTTCTGGCATTACCTGCAACGGGCGCCGGTGGCGGAATCTTTTCTCTGGCGGCGCTGGCTTTATGTGCTGTGGGACGAAGTGGCGCAGTTGCTGCAAACGGGCCGCATGAACCGCGCCGCCTTCGATACCGCCTCGAAATCACTGCTCCCCTGGGTCGCCTGACGCCCCCTTCAGCCATTGCCAGATCCTGCCAAGCGTCTCGTAACCTACCCGGTCGCTATGCATCAGCCATAGCGGCGAGGGAAGCGCTCTCTCCCAGGGATTGAGCGGCGATTCTACCGCCATCTGGTTTGCTGGCGCGGGGATAGGCTTCAGCCCCTGATGCTGGAAAAAGCGCATTGCTCGCGGCAGATGCGAGGCGGAGGTCACCAGCAAGAAAGGCTGCTGGCCGATAGCTTTCGCCACGGCGGCCGCTTCGTCTTCCGTATCCCTTGGCGTATCAAGCGTAATGATATCGCTGCGGGGAACACCGAGGCTTTCGGCAACGCGAGCGCCTGCTTCGGCAGTGCTTACCGGGTTAGTCACTGCCGGCGCGCCGGTAAACACCAGCTTCGCGCCAGGGTTGGCATGCCACAGCCGCACCCCTTCGGTTACGCGCGGTAGGCTGTTATTAATCAGGTTTGAGCTTGGCGCCCACTGCGGGTTCCAGGTATAACCGCCTCCCAGTACCACCACATAATCCACTTTTTCTTCGCCACGCCAGGTAGGATAGGCGCTTTCAATCGGCTTAAGAAGGCCGTCCGCGACCGGTTGCAGGCTAAGCAGAAACAGCGCAAGCCAGCTTACGGTCAGCAAACCCTTAGCGGTTCTCTGCCAGCGGCTCCACCACAGCAGCGCCAACGCCAGCGCCATGACCAGCAATAAGAAGGGAAGGGGCAGCATCAGGCCGCCAAGATATTTTTTCAGCGTAAACAGCATGGGTGCGGTTCCTTTTTTAACCATACGGCAGGCAAACGCCCGCGATCTTACACCGAATGGGTTCATTCTCCTCACGGCTATGACAAAATAGCGCCTTTGTCGAAAACCTTTTTTGGGTGGAGTTGTACCTATGCGGGATCGCAATTTTGATGACATTGCCGAAAAATTTTCGCGCAACATATACGGTACAACAAAAGGGCAACTGCGCCAGGCGATCCTCTGGCAGGATCTTGACGCGCTGTTTGACCGCCTGCCGCAACGCCCGCTGCGCGTCCTTGATGCCGGCGGCGGAGAAGGGCAAACTGCCTGCCGCGTGGCGGCGCGGGGCCACCAGGTTGTGCTTTGCGATCTCTCCGCTGAGATGCTTGCCCGCGCGCGCCTGCATGCGCAGCAGCAAGGTGTGAGCGAGAACATGCATTTTGTACAATGCGCCGCTCAGGATGTGGCTGAACATTTAGAATGCCCGGTTGATCTGATATTGTTTCACGCTGTGCTCGAATGGGTGGCGGAGCCGAAAGTGGCGCTGGAGCGCCTGTGGCATTGTCTCGCCCCCGGCGGCGCGCTCTCTTTGATGTTCTATAACGCGCATGGCTTGCTGATGCATAACATGGTGGCGGGCAATTTCGCCTATGTGCAACAAGGGATGCCCAAAAAGAAAAAACGCTCCCTTTCACCGGATTATCCGCGTGAGCCGCAGCAGGTCTATCGCTGGCTTGAAGAGATTGGCTGGCAGATTACCGGCAAAACCGGCGTACGGGTTTTCCATGACTACCTGCGTGAAAAACATCAGCAGCGCGACGAGTACGACACGCTGCTTGAGCTTGAAACGCGTTACTGCCGACAGGAGCCCTGGGTTAGCCTGGGCCGCTATATCCACGTCACTGCGTTTAAGCCGGAGATCCAAGGATAAACTATGAGTACTTTTTCCCAGACAGTCCCCGAACTGGTTGCCTGGGCCAGGAAAAATGATTTTTCCATCCAGCTTCCGGTTGACCGACTGGCTTTTCTGCTGGCGGTGGCCACGCTTAACGGCGAACGTCTGGATGGCGAAATGAGCGAAGGGGAGCTGGTGGACGCGTTTCGTCACGTCAGCGACGCGTTTGAACAGACCACGGAAACGGTAACCCAGCGCGCGAACAACGCCATCAACGATATGGTGCGCCAGCGCTTGCTCAACCGTTTCACCAGCGAACAGGCGGAAGGAAACGCCATTTACCGTCTTACGCCGCTCGGTATCGGTATTACCGACTACTACATCCGCCAGCGCGAGTTTTCCACGCTGCGTCTTTCCATGCAGCTTTCCATTGTAGCCGGCGAGCTGAAACGCGCCGCGGATGCCGCGCAGGAAAACGGCGATGAGTTTCACTGGCATCGCAACGTTTATGCGCCGCTTAAATATTCCGTCGCGGAAATTTTCGACAGCATCGATTTAACCCAGCGCATCATGGATGAGCAGCAGCAACTGGTGAAGGACGATATCGCGCAGTTGCTTAATAAAGACTGGCGCGCGGCTATCTCCAGCTGTGAACTGCTGCTGTCCGAAACCTCCGGCACCTTGCGTGAACTGCAGGATACGCTGGAAGCGGCTGGCGATAAGCTGCAGGCAAACCTGCTGATGATTCAGGAGGCGACATTAGGCCGCGACGATCTGCATTTTATCGACCGGCTGGTTTTCGATCTGCAAAGCAAACTCGACCGCATTATTAGCTGGGGTCAGCAGGCCATTGACCTCTGGATTGGCTATGACCGCCACGTGCATAAGTTTATCCGCACCGCCATTGATATGGATAAAAACCGCGTCTTCGCCCAGCGTTTGCGCCAGTCGGTGCAGAGCTATTTCGACGCGCCGTGGGCGTTGACCCACGCCAATGCCGAGCGTCTGCTTGATATGCGCGATGAAGAGATGGCGCTGCGCGATGACGAAGTTACCGGTGAGCTGCCGCCGGATCTGGAGTTTGAAGAGTTTAACGAGATCCGCGAACAGCTCGCGGCGATGATAGAAGCGCAGCTTGAGGTCTTTAAATCCAGACAGCAACCGCTGGATCTCGGCGTAGTGATGCGCGACTATCTGGCGCAATTCCCACGCGCGCGCCATTTCGATGTGGCGCGTATCGTCGTCGACCAGGCCGTGCGGCTTGGGGTGGCGGAAGCTGACTTTACCGGGCTGCCGGCGAAATGGCAGCTCATTAATGATTACGGAGCCAAGGTACAGGCGCATGTCATTGACAAATATTGAACAAGTGATGCCGGTTAAGCTGGCGCAGGCGCTGGCGAACCCGCTGTTTCCGGCGCTCGACAGCCAGCTTCGCGCCGGGCGTCACGTTGGCCTGGAAGAGCTGGATAATCACGCTTTCTTGATGGACTTCCAGCACGAGCTGGAAGAGTTTTATGGCCGCTACAATGTAGAGCTGGTGCGCGCGCCGGAAGGGTTTTTCTATTTACGCCCTCGCTCCACGACGCTGATTCCCCGTTCGGTGCTTTCCGAACTCGACATGATGGTCGGCAAAATCCTTTGCTACCTCTATCTGAGTCCGGAGCGCCTCGCCAACGAAGGCATCTTCACCCAGCAGGAACTCTATGACGAGCTGCTGGCGCTGGCGGATGAAAGCAAGCTGCTGAAGTTAGTAAATAACCGCTCTACCGGCTCCGATCTCGACAGGCAGAAGCTGCAGGAAAAGGTGCGCTCTTCGCTCAACCGCCTGCGCCGCCTGGGGATGGTCTGGTTTATGGGACACGACAGCAGCAAATTCCGCATTACCGAATCCGTCTTCCGTTTTGGCGCCGATGTGCGCAGCGGCGACGATCCGCGTGAAGCGCAGCTGCGCATGATCCGCGACGGCGAAGCGATGCCGGTTGAGAGCAGTCTGCAACTCAACGACGAGAATGACGACAACCAGACGGAACGCGGAGAGGAAGAGAATGATTGAACGCGGTAAATTTCGCTCACTGACGCTTATCAACTGGAACGGCTTTTTCGCCCGTACGTTTGATCTTGATGAACTGGTGACCACGCTTTCCGGCGGCAACGGCGCCGGGAAATCCACCACGATGGCGGCATTTGTCACCGCGCTGATTCCGGACCTGACGCTGCTTCACTTCCGTAATACCACCGAAGCGGGCGCGACATCCGGCTCTCGTGATAAGGGCCTGCACGGCAAGCTTAAAGCGGGCGTCTGCTATTCGGTGCTGGACGTTATCAATTCGCGTCACCAACGCGTGCTGGTGGGCGTTCGCCTGCAACAGGTGGCCGGGCGCGACCGTAAAGTAGATATCAAACCTTTCGCTATTCAGGGCTTGCCGAGCAGCCTGCTGCCGACGCAGCTGCTGACTGAAACGCTGAATGAACGTCAGGCGCGCGTGCTGTCGCTAAACGAGCTGAAAGAGAAAATCGACGCGATGGAGGGGGTGCAGTTTAAGCAGTTCAACTCTATTACCGATTATCACTCCTTGATGTTCGATTTAGGCATTGTGGCGCGTCGCCTGCGTTCCGCTTCAGACCGCAGCAAATATTACCGCCTGATTGAAGCCTCGCTCTATGGCGGCATCTCCAGCGCCATTACCCGCTCGCTGCGCGATTACCTGCTGCCGGAAAACAGCGGCGTGCGTAAAGCCTTCCAGGATATGGAGGCGGCGCTGCGTGAGAACCGCCTGACGCTGGAAGCCATTCGCGTCACCCAGTCTGACCGCGACCTCTTCAAGCACCTGATTTCCGAAGCCACTAACTACGTGGCGGCGGACTATATGCGTCACGCCAACGAGCGCCGCATTCATCTCGACAAGGCGATTGAGTACCGACGCGAACTTTTCACCAGCCGTAAGCAACTGGTGGCCGAGCAGTATAAGCATGTCGATATGGCGCGCGAGCTGGCGGAACACGCCGGTGCGGAAGGTGACCTTGAGACCGATTACCAGGCGGCGAGCGACCATCTGAATCTGGTGCAGACCGCGCTGCGTCAGCAGGAGAAAATCGAGCGTTACGAAGCGGATCTCGACGAACTGCAGATGCGTCTGGAAGAGCAGAACGAAGTGGTGGCGGAAGCCGCCGAGCAGCAGGCAGAGAATGAAGCCCGCGCCGAAGCCGCCGAGCTTGAGGTGGATGAACTCAAGAGCCAGCTTGCCGACTATCAGCAGGCGCTCGATGTTCAGCAGACTCGCGCTATACAGTATCAACAGGCGCTGACGGCGCTTAACCGCGCGCGCGAACTGTGCCATCTGCCTGACCTTAACGCCGACAGCGCCGCCGAATGGCTGGAGACTTTCCAGGCGAAAGAGCAGGAAGCTACGGAAAAACTGCTGACGCTTGAGCAGAAAATGAGCGTCGTGCAGGCGGCGCATAACCAGTTTGAGCAGGCGTATCAGCTGGTGACGGCCATTAACGGGCCGGTCAGCCGCGCCGATGCCTGGAGCGTAGCCCGGGAACTGCTGCGCGACGCCAGCCAGCAGCGCCACCTTACCGAACAGGTGCAGCCGCTGCGCATGCGCCTTTCGGAACTGGAGCAGCGCCTGCGCGAGCAGCAGGAGGCGGAGCGTTTGCTGGCGGAGTTTTGCAAGCGTCAGGGCAGACATTATGAGCCGGACGAGCTTGAAGCGCTGCATCAGGAACTGGAAGCGCAAATCGCCGCGCTGTCAGACAGCGTTTCGCAGGCCAGTGAACAGCGTTTGACGTTACGTCAGGAACTGGAGCAACTGCAGGCGCGCATCAAGAGCCTGAACAGCCGCGCGCCAGTCTGGCTGGCGGCGCAAAACAGCCTTAATCAGATTAGCGAGCAGAGCGGCGAAATTTTCGAATCGGGCCAGCAGGTCACCGAATATCTTCAGCAACTGCTGGAGCGCGAGCGCGAAGCCATTGTTGAGCGTGATGAAGTCGGCGCCCGCAAGCGCGCGGTCGATGAGGAAATTGAACGCCTGAGCCAGCCCGGCGGCGCCGATGACGCTCGCCTGAATACGCTGGCGGAACGCTTCGGCGGCGTGCTGCTTTCAGAAATTTATGACGATGTGTCGCTCGACGATGCGCCGTACTTCTCTGCGCTCTATGGTCCTTCACGCCACGCTATCGTGGTGCCGGATCTTTCTCTGGTGCGAGAGCAGCTCGACGGACTCGCGGACTGCCCGGAAGATCTCTACCTGATCGAGGGGGATCCGCAGTCTTTTGACGACAGCGTATTTAGTGTTGAAGAGCTGGAAAAAGCCGTCGTCGTGAAAGTGGCGGATCGCCAGTGGCGCTATTCTCGTTTCCCGGAGCTGCCGCTTTTTGGCCGCGCCGCGCGTGAGAGCCGTATTGAAAGCCTGCATGCCGAACGCGAGTCGCTGGCCGAACGCTACGCCACGCTCTCTTTTGACGTGCAGAAAACCCAGCGCCTGCATCAGGCCTTCAGCCGCTTTGTCGGCCAGCATCTGGCGGTCGCCTTCGAAGCGGACCCGGAAGCGGAAGTCCGCGCGCTTAACACGCGTCGTAATGAAATTGAACGCGCCATCAGCCAGCATGAAAATGACAATCAGCAACAGCGCGCGCAGTTCGAACAGGCGAAAGAGGGCGTGGCCCAGCTTAACCGCCTGCTGCCGCGTCTGAACCTGCTGGGCGACGAGACGCTGGCCGACCGCGTGGACGAAATTCATGAGCGTCTGGACGAAGCGCAGGAAGCGGCCCGCTTTATTCAGCAGCATGGTAATCAGCTGGCGAAGCTTGAGCCGCTGCTTTCCGTGCTGCAAAGCGACCCGGAGCAGTTTGAGCAGCTTAAAGAGGATTATGAATACGCGCGCCAGGTGCAGCGTGACGCCCGCCAGCAGGCGTTCGCCCTGAGCGAAGTGGTGCAGCGACGCGCGCATTTCAGCTACAGCGATTCGGCGGAGATGCTAAGCGGCAACAGCGATCTTAACGAGAAGCTGCGCCAGCGGCTTGAGCAGGCGGAGGCGGAGCGCGCCCGCGCGCGCGACGCGCTGCGTACCCACGCCGCCCAGCTCAGCCAGTATCATCAGGTATTGGCATCGCTGAAAAGCTCCTTCGACACCAAAAAAGAGCTGCTGGGCGACCTGCACAAAGAGCTGCAGGATATCGGCGTGCGCGCCGATCCGGGCGCGGAGGAGCGCGCCCGTCTGCGTCGCGACGAACTGCATATGCAGCTCAGCAACAACCGTTCGCGCCGCAATCAGCTGGAAAAACAGCTGACGCTGTGTGAAGCGGAAATGGATAACCTGACTCGCAAACTCAAACGTCTGGAGCGCGACTATCTTGAAATGCGCGAACAGGTGGTAAGCGCCAAAGCGGGCTGGTGCGCTGTAATGCGTCTGGTGAAAGATAACGGCGTTGAACGCCGTCTGCATCGCCGGGAGCTTGCTTATCTTTCCGGCGACGAGCTGCGTTCCATGTCGGATAAAGCGCTTGGCGCGCTGCGTCTGGCGGTGGCGGATAACGAGCATTTGCGCGACGTGCTGCGCATGTCCGAAGACCCGAAACGTCCGGAGCGTAAAATCCAGTTCTTCGTGGCCGTTTACCAGCATCTGCGCGAGCGTATCCGCCAGGATATTATTCGCACCGACGACCCGGTGGAAGCTATCGAGCAGATGGAGATTGAGCTGAGCCGCCTGACCGAAGAGCTCACTTCGCGCGAGCAGAAACTGGCGATCAGCTCCCGCAGCGCGGCGAATATTATTCGTAAAACCATTCAGCGTGAACAGAACCGTATCCGCATGCTGAACCAGGGGTTGCAGAGCGTTTCCTTCGGACAGGTAAACAGCGTAAGGCTGAACGTGAACGTGCGTGAGACGCACGCCACGCTGCTGGATGTGCTTTCCGAGCAGCACGAGCAGCATCAGGACCTGTTCAACAGCAGCCGCCTGACCTTCTCCGAAGCGCTGGCAAAGCTCTATCAACGCCTGAATCCGCAAATCGATATGGGGCAGCGCACAGCGCAAACCATCGGCGAAGAGCTGCTCGATTACCGTAACTATCTTGAGATGGAGGTCGAAGTTAACCGTGGTTCCGACGGTTGGCTGCGTGCGGAGAGCGGGGCGCTGTCCACCGGCGAGGCTATCGGTACCGGTATGTCGATTCTGGTGATGGTGGTGCAGAGCTGGGAAGATGAAGCGCGCCGCCTGCGCGGCAAAGATATCTCGCCTTGCCGGTTGCTTTTCCTGGATGAAGCGGCACGTCTCGATGCCCGTTCTATCGCCACGCTGTTTGAACTGTGCGAGCGTCTGGAAATGCAGCTCATTATCGCGGCGCCGGAGAACATCAGCCCGGAAAAAGGCACCACCTATAAACTGGTGCGTAAAGTGTTCCAGAATCATGAACATGTTCATGTGGTGGGGCTGCGCGGTTTTGCCTTACAGCAAAACGAACCTGGCGAAGCGCTGGCTGGAACGGCCGATGTTTCCTGATAAGCCATAATCGGAAAAGCGGGCTGCGGCCCGCTTTTTTTGTAGCGTAAAATCTTTAATTATCTTTACATTTGGTCAGGCAAATGGTTTTTTCTCTTTATATACTGAAAATAAGTTTGCGGTTTGGCTCGCAAACCCAATGATGTGATTAAACAGGGGGCAAGGGATGGTGCTTAACAATATGCAACGGTTACGATGGTCGACGCTTAGCTTGTGCGTGGCCCTCGGTTTCGCTCCGCTGTTTAGTGTTCAGGCCGACGAGCCTGAAGTCGTGCCGAGTGACAGTACGGCGACCGCGGGCGTACAGCCGACAGCGCTTGCGCAACCGCTCGCCCAGGCTGCCTCGACGGCAATGATGGCTGGCATTCAACCTCTTAATGAGGGCATGTCCGCTGCGCAAAGCCGTTCACAAATCGAATCGCAATTGCCGGCGGGGTATAAACCGGTTTATCTGAACGCGCTCTCCGCGCTCTATGCCGCGCGCGAAATGAAACCCATGTGGGAAAATCGCGATGCGGTACAAGCCTTTCAGCAGCAGCTGGCGGAAGTGGCCATCGCGGGCTTCCAGCCGCAATTCACCGCCTGGATTGAGCAACTTACCGATCCCGCCGTCACGGGCATGGCGCGCGATATTGTGCTGTCAGACGCCATGATGGGCTATTTACAGTTCGTGGCAGGCATTCCCACCCAGGGCAACCGCTGGCTGTACAGCAGCAAACCTTATAAGGCGGAAACGCCGCCGCTTTCTGTTATCAACCAGTGGCAAACGGCGCTGGATAATGGCTCGTTGCAGGCGTTTGTCGCCTCGCTTGCTCCGCAGCATCCGCAATATGCCGCTATGCATGAATCCCTGCTGCGTCTGGTAGCGGACAACCGTCCATGGCCGCAACTGGTAAGCAAAGCTAAACTAAGCCCTGGCCAGTGGAGCAATGATATCGGCGCGCTGCGTGAAATTCTCCAGCGTAACGGCATGCTTGATGGCGGGCCGGAAATCGTGCTGCCAGGGGATGCCAGCGCCGATAACGCGGTAGTTAGCCCTTCCGCCGTTAGCGAAACGCCGCGCGGCGCGAAGTCGAAAGCGGCGCAAACCCGCGGCATTTACGATAGTGAACTTGTGGCGGCGGTAAAACGGTTCCAGAAGTGGCAGGGACTGGGCGCTGATGGCGTGATTGGACAGTCCACCCGCGACTGGCTCAACGTCAGCCCCGCGCAGCGCGCCGGGTTGCTGGCGCTTAACATCCAACGCCTGCGTTTGCTGCCTGGCAAACTCAACACCGGCATCATGGTCAATATTCCAGAATTCTCGCTGGTTTATTACCAGAACGGCACAGAGGTGCTGGCTTCAAAAGTGATTGTCGGCAGGCCGGACCGGAAAACGCCATTAATGAGCAGCGCGCTTAACAACGTGGTGGTCAATCCGCCATGGAACGTGCCGCCAACGCTTGCCCGCAAGGATATCCTGCCGAAGGTGTGGAATGACCCGGGCTATCTGGCGCGTCATAACTACACGGTGCTGCGAGGCTGGAGCAGTAATGCTGAGGTGATAGACCCCTATATGGTCGACTGGGGCACCATTACGCCGGGCAACCTGCCTTTCCGCTTCCAGCAGGCGCCGGGCGATCACAACTCGCTGGGACGCTATAAGTTCAATATGCCCAGTTCCGATGCGATTTACCTGCACGATACGCCGAACCATAATCTCTTCCAGAAGGATGTACGGGCGCTGAGCTCCGGCTGCGTGCGCGTTAATAAAGCATCTGAGTTAGCTAACATGCTCTTGCAGGATGCGGGCTGGAACGACACGCGGATTTCCACGGCGCTGAAGGAGGGCAATACGCGCTACGTCAATATCCGGCAGTCTATCCCGGTCAACCTTTATTATCTGACCGCCTTTGTCGGTGAAGATGGCCGTACCCAGTATCGTACAGATATTTACAATTATGATCAGACCGCGCGATCGGGCGCACAAATCTTGTCAAAAGCTGAAAAATTGATCCGCTAACTTCAGCGACGTCAAAAAGTTAAGCGTCAGAATAACGAGAAAAAAACGGGCCTGCATCGCTGCAAGGCCCGTTTTTACTGGGTTTCGCCTGTCTTGACGAGTTCTTCTACGACAGTTATGGTGCGCTCTCTTGCGCCAGAAGTGCATTAAACGATCACCCAGACTTGTAGACTTTTATCATGGATAATATTGACGCTAATCGCCGCAAATTGCTGGCGTTAGGTGGCGCTGCGCTGGGCGCGGCCGCTATCCTGCCGACGCCCGCTTTTGCAACCCTCTCGACGCCACGTCCGCGTATTTTAACGCTGAATAATCTCCACACCGGGGAGTCGATCAAGGCCGAGTTTTTCGATGGCCGGGGCTATATTCAGGATGAATTAGCAAAGCTTAATCATTTCTTCCGTGATTTCCGCGCGAATAAAGTAAAAGCCATCGACCCCGCTCTGTTTGACCAGCTTTATCGCCTGCAGGGACTGCTTGGCACTCGTCGACCGGTACAGCTAATTTCCGGTTATCGTTCACGTGATACCAACAATGAATTGCGCGCCCACAGCCGCGGTGTGGCAAAAAACAGCTACCACACCAAAGGCCAGGCGATGGACTTCCATATTGAAGGCATTTCGCTCAGCAATATTCGCAAAGCCGCGTTATCTCTGCGCTCAGGTGGTGTAGGATATTACCCCAGCAGTAACTTTGTGCATATTGATACCGGGCCGGTAAGGCACTGGTAAATAATACGGTTCCGGCGCGAGCCGGGTAAAGGAGCGGTATGAACCATCATATTATTCCGGTAACGGCGTTCGCGCAGAACTGCTCGTTAATCTGGTGTGAGGAAACAGGCGAGGCGGCGCTGGTGGACCCAGGCGGCGACGCGGCGCGCATTAAGGTGGAGGTGGCTTCCTGTAACGTCACCGTCAAGCAAATCCTGTTAACTCATGGCCATCTCGACCATGTCGGCGCGGCGGCGGAGCTCGCTTCGCATTACGGCGTACCGATTGTCGGCCCGGAAAAAGAAGATGAGTTCTGGCTGCAAGGCTTGCCGCAGCAAAGCCGAATGTTCGGTCTGGATGAGTGTCAGCCATTGACGCCGGACCGCTGGCTTAGCGAAAAGGATACGGTTAACGTTGGCAACATCACGTTACAGGTGCTGCATTGCCCGGGCCACACGCCTGGCCATATCGTCTTTTTCGATGAAAAATCGCGTCTGCTGGTTTCCGGTGATGTGATTTTCAAAGGCGGAGTAGGCCGCAGCGATTTTCCGCGCGGCGACCACGGCCAGTTGATTGACGCTATCAAGCGTAAACTGCTGCCGCTGGGCGATGATGTCACCTTTATTCCCGGACATGGCCCTGTATCCACGCTCGGCTATGAGCGTCTGCATAATCCGTTTTTGCAGGATGAACAGCCTGTCTGGTAACACAAAAAAAGGCCGCGTAATGCGGCCTTTTTTATGCGCGTTCGCTTACAGCACAGCGACAATCGCCTCGCACAGCGGCGCCATGTTATCCGGCGTCATCCCTGCCACGTTCACACGACCCGACGCCACAGCGTAAACGCCAAACTCTTCGCGCAGACGCAGCACCTGCTCTTTGGTCAGGCCGCTGAACGAGAACATGCCGTTCTGTTTGGTGATGAAGCTGAAATCGCGATCGGCGCCTTTTTCCGCCAGCGTGTTAACGAACAGCTGACGCATACGGTGAATGCGCTGACGCATGTCGGTCAGTTCCTGTTCCCAGATAGCGCGCAGCGCGTCGTTGCTGAGGATAGTCGCGACTACCGCCGCGCCGTGTGCTGGCGGGTTGGAATAGTTAGCGCGAATACAGGATTTCATTTGGCTGAATGCGCGGTCGGCGGTTTCCGCATCCGCAGTAACCAGCGTGCAGGCGCCTACGCGCTCGTTGTACAGGCCAAAGTTTTTCGAGAAGGAACTCGCCACGATAAGCTCTTTATGCAGCGCTGCAAACGCGCGCAGGCCTTCCGCATCTTCTTCCAGACCGCGGGCAAAGCCCTGATAAGCGAAGTCGAACAGCGGCAGCCAGCCTTTCTCAACGGAAAGCTTCGCCAGCTGTTCCCACTGTTCCAACGTCGGGTCGATACCGGTCGGGTTATGGCAGCAGCCGTGGAACAGCACCACGTCGCCAGCCTGCGCTTCCTGCAGGCTGTTGATCAGCCCTTCGAAGTCCAGCGCGTGGTTCTGCGCATCGTAGTAAGCGTATTCACGCACTTCCAGACCGGCGGAATTAAACACGCCTTTATGGTTCGGCCAGCTCGGGTTGCTTACCCATACGCGTTTTACGCTGGTGTTTTTAGCAAGAAAATCCGCTGCTACGCGAAGCGCGCCGGTGCCGCCTGGCGTTTGCGCCGTACGGGCGCGTTTATCATTGATAATGGCGCTGCCTTTGCCGAACAGCAACTCCTGGGTGCAGTGGCCGAATTCAGGAATACCGTCGATGCCGAGATAGTTTTTCGTGGTTTCGTTTTCCAGCAGATACTGCTCTGCTTTCTTAACGCTGGTCAGCACCGGCGTCTTGCCGGTTTCATCTTTATAAACGCCGATCCCTAAGTTGATTTTGCTGGGACGATCGTCGGCGCGAAAAAGGTCGGCCAGGCCCAGAATAGGGTCGGCAGGGGCGGCGGTAATATTCTCAAACATGACGGATTCCATTGTGATGTCAGAAGGGAAATTCGCTATCAGGTTAACGGGAGATTTACAAAATGCCAACCGTTTGCCCTGAAAAGTTAGCGGGATCGCAAAAGATAAACGTTTTTGCTTTCGCCCATAAAAAAACAGGGCCGAAGCCCTGTTTTTTCACTCTCAGACAACAAGGTTGTGCTGATTAGAACTGGTAAACTGCTGCCAGGCCCAGTTGGTCGTCAGAACCAACCCAGCCGCCGCCGGTGCGAGCAGCCTCATCTTCATCAAGCAGGTTGATACGGTAGTCAGCAGAAACGTTGAAGTTTTTGTTGAAGTAGTAAGTCGCACCCACTTCTACATATTTAGCCAGGTCAGCATCGCCGCCCGCAACGCCGGTCAGGTCTTTGCCTTTAGACTGAACATAGGACAGAGACGGACGCAGACCAAAGTCAAACTGATACTGTGCCATAACTTCGAAGTTCTGAGTTTTGTTAGCAACATCGTAAATGGTGTCGCTGCTGTCAGACAGGATGCTGGTATTACGCGTTTCAGCGTATACAGTCGCCAGGTACAGGTTGTTAGCGTCATATTTGGCACCAACAGCCCAGGACTCAGCGTTATCGCCTTTGCCATCTTCTTTCTGGCCAAGGGTACGGTTAGAGTTGCTGTAAGCACCGATTACGCTGAAGCCTTCGCCGAAATCGTAACCCAGAGAGTAACCAACGCCGTCGCCGTTGGCGCGACGCAGATCGGAACGCTCGTTTTTGCCCTGGTACTGTACGCCGAAGGACAGGCCGTCAACCAGACCGAAGAAGTTGCTGTTGCGGTAGGTCAGCAGGCCAGTAGAACGGCTGGTCATGAAGTTATCAACGTAACCGCCGCCCCAGGTTTCGCCAGACCAGGTCGGCGCCATATCAGTGAAAGATTCTACGTCGTAAACGATGCCGTAGTTACGGCCGTAATCGATGGAGCCTGCATCTGCAATTTTCAGACCAGCAAAAGCCAGACGAGTACGGTTAGCGTTATTCTGACCCTGCTCAGCTTCAGCAGCGCTGGCATAGGTACGGTATTCCCACTGGCCGAAACCGGTCAGCTGATCGTTAATCTGCGTTTCGCCTTTGAAACCCAACTGGGCATAGGTGGCGTCAGCGTTATTGGTGTTGTCGCCAGAAGTAACGAAATCGTGTTCAGCGTTTACTTTGCCGTACAGATCCAGTTTGTTGCCGTTTTTGTTGTAGATTTCTGCAGCGTTAGCTGCACCGGCTACCAGCAGGGCAGGGATTACCACTGCCAGAATATTGCGCTTCATCATTATTTATTACCCTCATTGGTTTTTATGAACACCTGCCACTGCCGTCAATAATTCTGTACGGAACTATTGATGAGAGTTTGGTGTCTTTCTGTGTCTGAAGGCATCTTTCCATTCATATTCACGTTTCGCTAGCCTGAAAGTGCTACAAATATCTAAAAGCAGTAACAAAAAGAAATATTGTGTAAGAATTTATGTATTTTCGGGAACTTTGTGAACCATCTCAAATTTCATTCTTTAGGTGAATGGTTTTTGCGCATTTCTTATCTATATATATGAATTGCTTATAGTTAATTAAGCAAAAGCCTTTGCTTATGCAAGAATGATACTCATCTCACCTTTTCTTATCTCTGGTCTTTAGATGGCTGGATGGCTGTGTAAAAGATGAGCAAATATGCTATAGCGTGCGGTTTTGTAAAGTTGCAATGTCTGTGTGGATTTAATTATGTTGGAAAATATTTCTGTTTGAAGCGAGTGGATGCAGGAATGAAAAGGGCCAGCGAGCTGGCCCTTAGAGAAAAATCAGAAGTTAGCGTTACGCGGGGTGCGCGGGAAGGGGATAACGTCACGCACGTTCTGTACGCCGGTGACGTAAGCGATTAAGCGCTCAAAGCCCAGGCCGAAACCGGAGTGGGGTACGGTGCCGTAACGGCGCAGATCGCGATACCACCAGTAATCTTCTTTATTAAGGCCCATCTCTTCCATGCGGGCGTCCAGCACATCCAGACGCTCTTCACGCTGGGAGCCGCCGATGATTTCACCGATGCCTGGCGCAAGCACGTCCATTGCCGCCACGGTTTTGCCATCTTCATTAAGGCGCATATAGAAGGCCTTAATATCTTTCGGATAGTTTTTCACCACGACCGGCGCTTTGAAGTGTTTCTCGGCCAGATAACGTTCATGCTCGGAAGCCAGATCCACGCCCCAGTAAACCGGGTTTTCAAACTTCTCGCCGCACTTTTCAAGGATGGCCACCGCGTCGGTGTAATCCACCTGGGCGAAATCGGCGGAAATGAAGCGCTGCAGGCGTTCAACGGCATCTTTATCCACGCGCTCGGCGAAGAATTTCATGTCGTCCATGCGCTCGTCCAGCACAGCTTTGAACACATACTTCAGCATCGCTTCGGCGAGGCTTGCCACATCGTTCAGATCGGCAAACGCCACTTCCGGCTCCAGCATCCAGAACTCCGCCAGGTGACGGCTGGTGTTAGAGTTTTCCGCACGGAAAGTCGGCCCGAAGGTATAGATTTTGGACAGCGCGCAGGCGTAAGTTTCGCCATTGAGCTGGCCGGAAACGGTGAGGAACGCTTCTTTACCGAAGAAATCCTTATCGAAATCGACTTTGCCTTCGCCAGTACGCGGCAGGTTCTCCAGATCCAGTGTTGAAACACGGAACATCTCGCCTGCGCCTTCCGTATCGGAGGCGGTAATCAGCGGCGTTGAAACCCAGAAGAAGCCCTGCTCGTGGAAGAAACGGTGCAGCGCCTGCGCCAGCGTGTGACGCACGCGGGCAACCGCGCCAATCATATTGGTGCGCGGGCGCAGATGCGCCACTTCACGCAGATATTCGATGCTGTGGCGCTTTGCCGCCATCGGATAGGTATCCGGGTCATCGACCCACCCGGTGACTTCAACGCGCGTCGCCTGCAGCTCAAAGCTCTGGCCCTGGCCTGGCGATTCCACCACCACGCCGGTCACAATCACGGAGCAGCCGGTGGTCAGGCGCAGCACTTCATCATTGTAATTGGGCAGAGAATGATTAATGACAGCCTGTACGGGATCAAAGCAGGAACCGTCATAGACGGCGAGGAAGGAGAGGCCAGCTTTTGAATCTCTACGGGTACGCACCCACCCGCGCACGGTGACTTCTTGGTCAACGGCTACGCGGCCCTGGAGTACGTCGGCTACAGGCACAACGCTCATAATTTTCTCTCTGGTTAATGGTCAAACATAAAATCCTTTAGCCCCAACGAGGGGGGTTATCTATGTTACCTGGCGCGCGCCATCAGACAAGCAGAATTCGCGGCGTGAAACAAAGAAATCGGAAAGGAGAGGGGGATTCGGGAGCGAAGCCGCTCCCGGAAGGGGTTAACTGGCGATTTTAACCTGCGGCAGGTCGAAAGCCTTGCGCAACGCGCGTACAAACGCTTTGTCGTGGCAGATGGTTTTGCCAGGGCTGTCGGAGAGCTTCGCCACCGGTTTGCCGTTGCATTCCACAAGCTTAATCACGATGTTGAGCGGTTTTACGCCGGGAATATCGCAGGTCAGTCGGGTGCCGATGCCAAAACCGAGCTGAACGCGTGAAGCGAAGTGGCGATAAAGCAAGATAGCTTTCGGCAAATCGAGGTTATCGGAGAACACCAGCGTTTTGCTGAGCGGGTCGATACCAAGGCGCTCGTAGTGCGCGATAGCCTTTTCGCCCCATTGCACCGGGTCTCCCGAGTCATGACGCAAGCCCTGATAACGGGTAGCGAAATCAGGACCGAAATCGCGCAGGAAAGCATCCATAGTAATGCAGTCCGTGAGCGCGATGCCGAGCTGGTTCGGGTACTCATCAAGCCACGCCCGCAGCGCCGCGATCTGGCTGTTAGCAAGAACCGGGCTAATCTGCTGGTGCGCCTGGAACCATTCGTGCGCTTGGGTGCCCATTGGCGTGAGCGAAAGACGGCGTGCGAGATCGTAGTTGCTGGTGCCGATAAACCAGGGTTCCTGCTGCAAACGTTCGACAATGGCCTGCTGAACGTCGCGGGAGAAGCGGCGACGGGTGCCGAAGTCCATCAGACGGAATGCGCTGAGGTCGAGGTCAGCGGTCAGAGTACGAAAATCAGCGAGTTTGCTTTCAAGGTGCTCAAGCGCCAGTTGGACGTTCGCATCAGGGGAACGGAAGCGGTGCACCAGTTCGCTGATAACCGCAAGCAGCGGCACTTCCCACAGAATGACTTCACGCCATGGCCCGCTTAAGCGGATATTCAGCTTACCGTTATCGTTGCTGATATCGACCTGCGAAGGGTCAAAGCGGAATGTTTTAAGCCAGTCGAGGTAGTCAGCTTTAAAGAAAGGCAGGCCGGAGAGCCACTGGAACTCCTCTTCGCTAAGCGCGAGATGCTGCATGGCGTCCACCTGTTCGCGGATAGCCTCAGCATAAATGCCCAGCAGGTCGTCACCACGACAGCGAAATTCTGCTGCGACATGCACATCATAATAGTGGTGGAATACCGCCTGCTGCATATGCAGTTTATAGGCATCGGTGTCCAGCAGCGTTTGCAGTATGGGGGAAGCGAATTGTGTCATGGTGCGAAATGGCATCCTCTCACAGGAGCGTTTCCATCAAGGGCTAAGCAGATAAAGACGCAGGAGTATACCCTGATTATCGGTTTATTGAAGCAGGATCACAACACAACCCCTGTCGCAGGTCGAGGGCATTTTGTGCCTATGTTATCTAAATGTAGCAAAGCTGCATGGGGCCACGGAAAAGATAAAGATTCTGCATGGCAACATTATCGCAACAGGAATAGACTGAGGCGTAACCATACAAACCATGCATAAGGTTTTATATGACTCAACAGCCACAAGCCAAATACCGCCACGACTACCGTGCGCCGGACTATTTCATCAGCGATATTGACTTGACCTTTGAACTGGATGCCGCCCAAACCGTGGTCACAGCGGTAAGCCAGATTAGCCGTAATGCAGCCGACGCGCCGCCGCTGCGTCTCGACGGCGAAGACCTTACCCTGGTTTCTTTACATATTAATGATGCTCCCTGGCAGGATTATCGACTGGAAGAGGGCGCGTTAGTCCTTGAGAATCTGCCGGAGCGCTTCACCCTTAAAATCGTCAATACCATCAGTCCGGCGACCAATACCGCGCTGGAAGGGCTTTATCAGTCGGGCGAAGCGCTCTGCACACAGTGCGAAGCGGAAGGCTTTCGTCATATTACCTGGTACCTGGACCGCCCGGACGTGCTGGCCCGTTTCACGACGAAAATCATCGCCGATAAAACCAAATACCCCTTCCTGCTTTCCAACGGCAACCGTGTAGGCCAGGGCGAGCTGGAAGGCGGTCGTCACTGGACGCAGTGGCAGGACCCGTTCCCTAAACCGTGCTATTTGTTTGCGCTGGTAGCGGGAGATTTCGACGTGCTGCGCGACACCTTTACCACCCGTTCAGGGCGGGAAGTCGCGCTGGAGCTCTTCGTCGATCGCGGCAATCTCGATCGCGCCAGCTGGGCGATGACCTCGCTGAAAAACTCCATGAAGTGGGACGAGCAGCGCTTTGGCCTGGAGTACGATCTCGACATTTATATGATAGTCGCGGTGGACTTCTTTAATATGGGCGCGATGGAGAACAAAGGCCTTAACGTCTTTAACTCCAAATTCGTGCTGGCTCGCGCCGAAACGGCAACCGATAAAGATTACCTGAACATTGAGCGCGTAATCGGCCACGAATATTTCCACAACTGGACCGGCAACCGCGTCACCTGCCGCGACTGGTTCCAGCTCAGCCTGAAAGAGGGGCTGACCGTTTTCCGCGACCAGGAGTTCAGTTCGGATCTCGGCTCCCGCGCCGTTAACCGCATCAGCAACGTGCGCACCATGCGCGGTTTACAATTTGCTGAAGACGCAAGCCCGATGGCGCACCCGATCCGCCCGGATATGGTCATCGAAATGAACAACTTCTACACTCTGACTGTTTATGAAAAAGGGTCGGAAGTGATTCGCATGATGCATACCCTGCTCGGCGAAGAGAATTTCCAGAAAGGGATGCAGCTCTATTTTGAGCGCCACGACGGCAGTGCCGCCACCTGCGACGATTTTGTGCAGGCGATGGAGGACGCGTCAAATGTTGACCTTTCACACTTCCGCCGCTGGTACAGCCAGTCCGGCACGCCGGTTGTCACGGCGCAGGACGATTACGATCCACAGGCTGAGCAATATACGCTGAAGCTGACGCAACACACGCCGCCGACGCCGGATCAGCAAGAGAAACTGCCGCTGCATATCCCGTTCGATATCGAACTCTACGATCACGAAGGCAAGGTTATCGCTTTGCAGCGTGAAGGCCATCCGGTATCGAACGTGCTGAACCTGACCCAGTCGGAGCAGACTTTTGTCTTTGACAATGTGCCGTGCCAGCCCGTGCCTTCGCTGCTGCGCGAATTCTCCGCGCCTGTGAAGCTTGAATATAAGTGGAGCGATCAGCAGCTCACGTTCCTGATGCGCCACGCGCGTAACGATTTCTCCCGCTGGGACGCGGCGCAAAGCCTGCTGGCGACGTACATCAAGCTAAACGTGGCTCGCTTCCAGCAGCAGCAGCCGCTTTCGCTGCCGTTGCATGTAGCGGACGCTTTCCGCGCCATTTTGCTGGATGACACTATCGACCCGGCGCTGGCGGCGGAAATTCTCACGCTGCCGTCGCAAAATGAGATGGCCGAGCTGTTCCAGACTATCGACCCGCAGGCTATCGCGGCGGTGCATCAGGCGCTGACCCGCACGCTGGCGACCGAACTGGCGGATGAATTCCTTGCGGTGTACAACGCCACGAAGCTCGAAGGCTACCGCGTCGATCACGCTGACATCGGCAAGCGCGCGCTGCGTAACATCTGCCTGCACTATCTGGCGTTTGGCGATGTCCAACTGGCCGACAAGCTGGTCAGCCAGCAGTATCATTCCGCGGACAACATGACCGATGCGCTGGCCGCGCTGGCCGCTGCGGTCGGGGCGCAACTGCCTTGCCGCGACGCGCTGCTGGCGGAGTACGACGAGAAATGGCATCAGGATGGCCTGGTGATGGACAAATGGTTCATCCTGCAGGCGACCAGCCCGGCGCAAAATGCGCTGCAAAAAGTGCGTGAGTTGCTCAACCACCGTTCGTTCAGCCTCGGCAACCCGAACCGCGTACGCTCGCTGATTGGCGCATTCGCAGGCAGCAACCCGGCGGCGTTCCATGCCGAGGACGGCAGCGGCTATCAGTTTATGGTGGAAATGCTCACCGAGCTCAACAGCCGCAACCCGCAAGTGGCCTCCCGCCTGATAGAGCCGCTCATCCGCCTGAAGCGCTATGATGCCAGCCGTCAGGCGCTGATGCGCGCCGCGCTGGAAACGCTCAGGGCGCTGCCGAACCTTTCTGGCGATCTCTACGAGAAAATCAGTAAGGCGCTGGCGTAATACAAAAAGCCCTGCATATCGCAGGGCTTTTTCTTACCCGTGACTGACGCGCCGCGCCACAAATTCCTGTTCGCTTTTGCGCATTACCCGCTCCAGCACTTCTGCTTCCAGTTCCGCCAGCCGCGGCGAGCCGGTGCGCCGGGGACGCGCGAGTTCAACCGGGAGATCGAGACCAATTTTCCCGTCTTCAATCAGCAGCACCCGGTCCGCCATCGCCACCGCTTCACTTACATCATGCGTTACCAGCAGAACGGTGAAACCATGCTGCTGCCAGAGCGCGGTAATAAGCGCCTGCATTTCGAGTCGGGTGAGCGCATCAAGCGCGCCAAGGGGTTCATCCAGCAACAGAAGACCAGGGCGATGAATCAACGCCCGGGCAAGCGCCACGCGCTGTTTTTGTCCGCCTGAGAGCGCAGCCGGCCATTCGCTGGCGCGGCTTTCAAGCCCGACGGCCGCCAGCGCCTCGCGCGCCGTGGGCCGCCAGTCGCCCCTTAGCCCCAGCCCAACGTTATCAATTACTTTTTTCCAGGGCAGCAGGCGCGCATCCTGGAACATCAGGCGCGTCTCCTCCTGCGCTTCGCCGAGCAACGCATTGCCCGCCCGCAAAACGCCGCCGTCCGGCTCTTCAAGCCCCGCGAGCAGGCGCAGCAGCGTGCTCTTTCCGCCGCCGCTGCGCCCGACCACCGCCACAAACTGCCCGGCGGGAATATGCAGGTTCAGTCCATCAAGAATGGTTTTGTCGCCGTAACGTTTGGTTACGCCATCCAGCAGCAACGGCGTACCCTGATTCAGCCTTGCCGTATTCATGCGGTTTTCTCCTGTTGCCTGTAGGCCGGATGCCAGCGCAGCCAGAGACGCTCAAGCCGCTGGGCGCTTATGTCAGCTAGCTTGCCAAGCAGGGCGTAAAGAATGATGGCGACCACCACCACGTCGGTTTGCAGAAATTCGCGCGCATTCATCGCCAGATAGCCGATGCCGGCATTCGCCGAAATGGTTTCCGCCACGATAAGCGTCAGCCACATCAACCCCAGCGCGAAGCGCACGCCGACCATAATGGAGGGAAGGGCGCCTGGCAGGATCACCTGCGCAAACAGGCTGAAGCCCGAAAGACCGTAGCTGCGCGCCATTTCCAGCAACCCGTGGTCGATGTTGCGGATCCCGTGCCAGGTATTGATGTAAATCGGAAAAAACGTTCCGAGCGCCACCAGGAAAATTTTGGCGCTCTCATCAATGCCGAACCAGAGGATAACCAGCGGGATAAGCGCCAGATGCGGCACGTTGCGCAGCATTTGGATAGAGGTATCAAGCAGCCGTTCTCCCCAACGTGAAAGGCCGCTGATAAGACCGAGCGCCAGGCCAATCGCGCCGCCAATCGAGAAACCAATCAGCGCTCGCCAGGCGCTAATGGCGAGGTGATGCCAGAGCTCGCCGCTCGCCGAAAGGTTCCAGAACGCCTCCACCACCCCTTCCGGGGAGGGTAAAATGCGTGTGGAGAGCCAGCCCGTTTGCGAAGCGAATTGCCAGATAACAATGATGCCTATCGGCAGCAGCCAGGGCGCGGCCCGGTAGAGCCACTTGCGTGAAGTCGTCGCCATGCCGTCCTCCTTAGCTTTGCGCTACCCGGCGCGGCAGAAATTCATTGGCCACGGCCTCGCCTTGTTGCTGCAACCTCTGCGGCTGCGGCACTTGCGGGATAGCGATATCCAGATGCGGGAAGAGCAGTTCGCCTACGCGGTAAGCCTCTTCCAGATGCGGATAGCCGGAAAGAATAAAGCTGTCGATACCCAGCGCGGCATACTCATTAATGCGCGCCGCCACCGTGGGGCCGTCGCCCACCAGCGCCGTGCCTGCGCCGCCGCGCACCAGCCCGACGCCCGCCCAGAGGTTAGGGCTGATTTCAAGGTTGTCGCGTTTGCCGTTGTGCAGCGCCGCCATACGGTGCTGGCCGACGGAATCGGTGCGGGCTAACGCCGCCTGCGCCTTGCTGATGGTTTCGTCATCCACTTTTTCAATCAGCCGATCGGCCGCCCGCCAGGCTTCTTCGTTAGTTTCACGCACAATTACGTGTAAACGAATGCCAAAACGCACGCTGCGCCCGTGCAACGCTGCCTTAGCGCGTACCTGCGCGATTTTCTCTTTTACCTGCTCCGGCGGCTCGCCCCAGGTCAAATAGAGGTCGACCTGTTCAGCGGCCAGGTCCTGCGCCACATCGGACGAGCCGCCAAAGTAGAGCGGCGGTCGCGGCTGCTGCACGGGCGGGAAAAGCAGCTTTGCGCCGCGTACGCGAATATGCTTGCCTTCATAATCCACCGTTTCCCCCTCCAGCAGCCTGCGCCAGACGCGGGTAAACTCGGCCGACACTTCATAGCGCTCAGTATGATCGAGGAAGACGCCGTCGGCGGCGAGCTCCTGCGGGTCGCTGCCTGTCACCAGGTTAAAGAGCGCTCGTCCGTTGGAAAGCCGGTCGAGCGTAGCCGCCTGACGCGCTGCGACGGTCGGTGATATCACGCTTGGGCGCAGCGCCACCAGAAACTTCAGCCGCTGAGTAACCGGGATCATTGATGCCGCCACCAGCCACGCATCCTCGCAGGAGCGGCCTGTCGGGATCAACACGCCGGTAAAGCCCAGTCGGTCCGCCGCCTGCGCTATCTGTTGCAGGTAGCCGTAGTCCACCGGGCGCGCGCCGTCATCGCTGCCGAGGTAATGGCCATCGCCATGGGTGGGTAGAAACCAGAACAGGTTCAGACTCATGATTTAGCTCCTTTCGTCTCTGCGGGTTGCCAGATGCGGGTGCGGATATCCACTTTTTTCGGCACCAGGTGGTTGTCATAAAACAGATCGGCGGTGTGTTGCTGACGCACGGCGGTCTCTTCATTTACTGGCCTAATGGCGGTAGGCGGGCGATGATCAAGATAACTGGCGATAACCGGCTCCGGCAGCCCCATGCTTTGCGCCAGCAGCTTCACGCTTTCATCGCGCTGGCTGCGCGTCAGCGCGTCCGCCTCGCTGAAGGTCTGCAATACGCTTTGCAGGAAAGCGCCGTTTTTCTCAGCATACGGGCGAGCAGCGAGGTAAAACGAACCGGTCAGATTCAGGTCGCTGCCATCAGTCAGCACGCGCACGCCGCCCTGCAGCAGCGCGGCGGAATAGTACGGGTCCCAGATAGCCCAGGCGTCTACGTTGCCCTGTTGAAAAGCGGCGCGGGCATCGGCGGGAGTAAGGAAGGCTGGCTGGATATCGTTAAATGAGAGTCCCGCTTTTTGCAGCGCCCTCAACAGCAGATTGTGTGAGCTGGAGCCTTTCTGGAACGCCACCTTATGGCCTTTCAGATCCGCCACGCTTTTCAACGGGCTGTTTTCCGGCACCAGTATCACCTCGGCTTTCGGTTTTGGTGGTTCGGAACCGATATAGACCAGGTCCGCACCCGCCGCCTGGGCAAAGATAGGCGGAATATCCCCCGTACTGCCTAAATCGATGCTGCCGACGTTCAGCGCTTCAAGCAACTGCGGCCCGGCCGGGAATTCAACCCAACTGATTCGGGTATTTGGATAGCGCTTTTCTAAAAACTGGTGGCTTTTCGCCAGCACCATGCTGACCGAGCCTTTCTGATAACCAATCCTCAGCGCCTGCGGCGCCGTTTCAGCGGCGTTAAGGGTTAAAGGCAGCGCCAGCAGCCCTACCAGCGCCGCGCGGCGAAGAAAATTAAGCATGAATCGCTCCTTGTTCAGCAAAAGGGAAAGCAACGTTGACTTCGCGGCGGTGCAGCGCCTGCCAGAACGTTTCCAGCGCAGCATCCAGACGCTGGTGCAGGTTGGGCGTAAAAGCGGGCTTATGCTGGTAATCCTTTATCTGACTGTCGTCAGCAAACACGCCATGCAGGATCTCCTGCGCTTTTAATGCGCTCAAAACAGGCTTTAGGGCGTAATCCACCGCGAGCAGATGAGCGACGGTGCCGCCGGTGGCGAGCGGCAATACCACCTTTTTCTCCAGCGCCCGTTCGGGCAGCAGATCCAGCAGCGTTTTCAATGCGCCGGAGAAAGAGGCTTTATAGACGGGGGTGGCGATGATCAACCCATCTGCGCCTTCCAGCTGTTCAATCAACGTGCGCAGCGCAGGACTGTCAAAGCGAGCATAGAGCAAATCCTCCGGGGCGAAGTTTTGCAGATGCCAGTGACACACTTCCACGCCCGATTTGTTCAGCTTATCCCGGGCATACTCCAGTAAAGCGCTGGAGCGTGAGGGGAAGCGCGGGCTTCCGGCCAGAGTAATGACTCGCATGACGGCTCCTTATAACCAATTGTTTGCTTTTGGGTAACATTGATAACAATTGATGAAATAGTGTCAGAAGCCGCAGGCGTCACTAACTAAAATTTCCGGCGACGCTATGCCAAAAAACGCATAAAGCAGCCGAAAAAAGGAAAACGTTTGCCTGGCGGGGCGCTTTTTTGCCGCAGGTCAATTCACTTTGTGAAAGCAATCGCGGATAATAGCGCCCCGGTTTGCACACCGGGAATCCAGGAGAGTTCATGTACTACCCCTTCGTTCGAAAAGCCCTTTTTCAGCTCGACCCCGAGCGCGCTCATGAATTTACCTTTCAACAGTTACGCCGCGTAACGGGTACGCCGCTGGAAAAGCTGGTGCATCAGTCTGTGCCGACAAAGCCGGTTACCTGCATGGGATTAACGTTTAAAAATCCGCTGGGTCTTGCCGCCGGGCTTGATAAAAATGGCGAGTGCATTGATGCATTTGGCGCAATGGGGTTTGGTTCCATCGAAATTGGCACCGTCACGCCGCGCCCGCAGCCGGGCAACGACAAGCCGCGCATCTTCCGTCTGGTGGAAGCGGAAGGGCTAATTAACCGCATGGGCTTTAATAATCTCGGCGTGGATAACCTGGTCGAGAATGTCAAAAAGGCGCATTTCGACGGCGTGCTGGGGATTAATATCGGCAAGAATAAAGACACGCCGGTTGAGCAGGGCAAAGATGACTACCTGATTTGCATGGAGAAAGTTTATCCCTATGCCGGTTATATCGCGATCAATATCTCTTCGCCTAATACGCCCGGGTTACGCACGCTGCAATATGGCGAAGCGCTGGATGATTTACTCTCGGCGATTAAAGAAAAGCAGCGCGACCTGCAAAACCGTCATCATAAATATGTGCCGCTGGCGGTGAAAATTGCCCCGGATTTGACCGAAGAAGAATTAATTCAGGTGGCCGACAGTCTGGTTCGCCATAATATCGATGGGGTTATTGCCACAAATACGACGCTCGACCGAAGCCTCGTTCAGGGAATGAAACATTGTGATGAAACCGGCGGGTTGAGCGGTCGGCCGCTGCAGTTAAAAAGCACGGAAATTATTCGTCGCCTGAGTCTGGAATTAAAAGGCGCGCTGCCGATTATCGGCGTCGGCGGGATTGATTCGGTCGTTGCCGCACGCGAGAAAATGGCCGCAGGTGCTACGCTCGTACAAATTTATTCCGGCTTTATTTTTAAAGGCCCGCCGCTGATTAAAGAGATTGTCACCCACCTCTGAACATGCCCTTTTCAGACCGACCAGGGCTTTATTTTCAGCCCTGGTTGTTTTATAGTCCGCCAGATGTTGCTTATTTATACTTTTGTACTATTTTGTTTTTTCAGAGAATAAACGCAGCGGCAAAAAGAGAGATATTCGTTGGCATTTAAGCGGTTGGGGGCAAATTATGCGGATTAAGCCGGACGATAACTGGCGTTGGTATTTTGATGAAGAGCACGATCGGATGATGCTCGATCTGGCCAATGGCATGATCTTTCGCTCACGCTTCGCCCGTAAAATGCTCACGCCGGATGCCTTCTCACCCGCTGGCTTTTGCGTTGATGACGCCGCCCTCTATTTTTCCTTCGAAGAAAAATGCCGCGACCTGCTGCTTAGCGCCGAGCAGCGTGCGGAGCTGGTGCTGAACGCGCTGGTCGCTATCCGCTTTCTTAAGCCGCAAATGCCGAAAAGCTGGCACTTTATTTCTCATGGCGATAGCGATACGCCGCGCTGTGGCGACGCCGCTTGCGTCTGGCTGAGCGATACCTCTGAGCCGGTAAACCTGCTGGTGGTGGAGCCGGGCGAGAACGCGACGCTTTGCCTGCTGGCGCAGCCTGCGCTGAATCTCGCCGGGCGCGCTATGCAGCTTGGCGACGCGATTAAAATCATGAACGACAGGCTGAAGCTTCAGGCGGTGCCGGAAAGCCTCAGCCTCGATCAAGCCGTTTAACCCGCAAGCTTTACCGGGCCGCGCGGCACGCAGCTACAGCATAAAATAGTGCCGTCGTTGCGAACGGCGTTCTGCTTAAGCGGCTGCACTTCACCTTCGACAAGCGTAATGCGGCAACTGCCGCAAATGCCCGCCCGACAGGAGTAGGGGACGCGGATGCCCTGCTGCTCCAGCTGTTCCAGCAGTATCTGTTGGTTGTTGCCGCGAAAGGTTTGTCCCTGCCATTCAATCTCTACCACGCCTTCGGGTACGCTTTGCGTCGCGATGCTTTCCGCCACTTCACCAGCGCCGTACCGTTTTGCCGGTTTGCGCTCAAGGATTTCTACTTCATCGCCTACGCGTACAATGCCGCTGTTGCGGGCAATCAGGTTTTGGCCAAAATCGACATCGCCATTATCCTGGGCGGTGCGGAAGGTTTGCAGCGTCGCCAGCGGTTCGCCAGCGGGATGTTTACGTCCTTTTTCCGGGCTGACGGTCGTAAAAATGCAGCGGCTGCAGGGCTTGGCGACATCAAAGACCACCTCGCCGATGCGCACGACTTTCCAGCTATCTTCTTCCCAGGCGCCGGCGCCGCTGACCACCAGGTTTGGGCGAAACTGGTTCATGGCGACGCTTGCTTTACAGCGGTTTTGCAGGTCGCGCAGCGAGGCTTCGTTGGTGAGCAGGTAGGGGTAACCGTCGGCGAAGGAGAGCGGCACTTCCTGGTGACGCTTCACCCGACGGGTAAGCGCCGGGCCGACCCAGCGCAGTTGCACGTCACGCCCGAAAAATCCGCTCAGCCAGCGATTAATGGCGGCAGGCGCGATCAGCGCGGTGAAGTGGTTGCCCCACACTTCGGTAGGCGAAGGTTCAGGCGCAAAGTCGGCAAAGCGAATCGTCGCGGAACTGCCGTCCGGCGCGGCAAGGTAGAGGCCGTCATGCAGCATGGCGGGGGTGAACAATACCATTTGCGGATGCTGGCGTGCGGTAATAAAGGTGCCATCCGTCTCGGTCACCATAAAAATGCGGTCGAAAGCGAGGCCGCTGACATCCGCCAGCGCGTGCGACAGCTGAATACCGCGCATCGATTTTACCGGGTGAATATAAAGCCGTGACAATGCGATCATTGCGCCCTCCATGCCTGAACAAATAAAAGGGCAACTTTATGACATGCGTGGTGGATTAGCTATAATGCGCAACAATTTTCTTTTTAACGAAGTGACAATATGAATTCTTTGTTTGCCAGTACGGCGCGTGGTCTGGAAGAGCTGTTAAAAACTGAACTGGAGAGCCTCGGCGCCGAGCGCTGTCAGGTGGTTCAGGGTGGCGTGCATTTTGAAGGCGACACTACGCTGCTTTACCAGAGCCTGATGTGGAGCCGTCTGGCTTCACGTATTTTGCTGCCGCTCGGCGAATGCAAAGTTTACAGCGACCTGGACCTCTATCTGGGCGTTCAGGCTATCGACTGGACCTCGCTTCTGGCGCCGGATGCTACCTTCGCGGTTCACTTCAGCGGTCTGAACGACACCATCCGCAACAGCCAGTACGGGGCGATGAAGGTGAAAGACGCCATCGTCGATGCCTTTACCCGTAAAAATCTGCCGCGTCCGACGGTCGATCGCGAAGCGCCGGACCTGCGCATCAACGTCTGGTTGAATAAAGAAACCGCCAGCATCGCCATCGACCTTAGCGGCGAAGGGCTGCATCAGCGCGGCTACCGCGATCGCACAGGTCAGGCGCCGATTAAAGAAAACCTGGCGGCGGCCATTGTCATGCGCTCCGGCTGGCAGCCGGGCACGCCGCTGCTCGACCCGATGTGCGGCTCCGGCACGTTGCTGATTGAGGCGGCCATGATCGCCACCGATCGCGCGCCGGGCCTGCATCGCACCCGCTGGGGCTTTACCGGCTGGTCGCAGCACGACGAAAACACGTGGAAAGCGGTAAAAACCGAAGCGCAAGTCCGCGCCCGCCGCGGGCTTAGCGAATACGCGTCGCGCTTTTATGGATCGGATAACGACCCGCGCGTCATTGAACGCGCCCGCACTAACGCCCGTCGCGCCGGCCTTGCGGATCTTATTGCTTTCTCCGTGCAGGATGTCGCGCAGCTGAAAAACCCGCAGCCGGAAGGGCCGCACGGCGCCGTTATCAGCAACCCGCCTTACGGCGAGCGCCTGGAAAGCGAACCCGCGCTGATTGCGCTGCACAGCCTGCTTGGCCGAACCATGAAAAGCCAGTTCGGCGGCTGGACGCTTTCCCTCTTTAGCGCCTCGCCGGAGTTATTAAGTTGTTTGCAGCTGCGCGCCGACCGCCAGTTTAAAGCGAAGAACGGCCCGCTCGACTGCGTACAGAAAAACTATCAGCTGGCGGAAACCGCGGCAGGCGCGGAGCCTGCGCAACTGGCTGAAGATTATGCCAATCGCCTGCGCAAGAATCTTAAAAAGCTGGACAAATGGGCAAAGCAGGAGGGGATTGAGTGCTATCGCATTTATGATGCCGACCTGCCGGACTACAACGTGGCGGTAGACCGCTATGCCGACTGGGTGGTGATTCAGGAGTATGCGCCGCCAAAGACCATCGACCCGGCGAAAGCGCGCCAGCGCCTGTTCGACGTTATCGCCGCGACGATTTCCGTGCTGGGCCTGGCGCCGAATAAACTGGTGCTGAAAACCCGCGAACGTCAGAAAGGCAAGAACCAGTACCAGAAGATGGCGGAGAAGGGCGAATTCATGGAGGTGCGGGAATATAACGCGCGTCTGTGGGTAAACCTGACGGATTATCTTGATACGGGCCTGTTTCTCGACCACCGCATCGCCCGCCGTATGCTGGGCGAGATGAGTAAAGGCAAAGATTTCCTGAATCTTTTTTCTTATACCGGCAGCGCCAGCGTTCATGCGGGCCTGGGCGGCGCCCGGTCTACGACCACAGTCGATATGTCGCGCACTTATCTGGAGTGGGCAGAGCGAAACTTGCGCCTTAATGGGTTAAGCGGGCGCGCGCACCGGCTTATTCAGGCAGATTGCCTGAGCTGGCTGCGTGAAGCGAATGAACAGTTCGATCTGATTTTTATCGACCCGCCGACGTTTTCTAACTCAAAACGTATGGATGAGGCATTTGACGTGCAGCGCGACCATCTGCAACTGATGAAGGATCTCAAGCGGATGTTAAGAAAAGGCGGCACCATTATGTTCTCCAACAACAAGCGCGGCTTTCGCATGGACCACGAGGGTATAGCGGCGCTGGGGCTTCAGGCGCAGGAAATTACGCAGAAAACCCAGTCGCAGGATTTTGCCCGTAACCGTCACATTCACAATTGCTGGCTGGTCACCCACGCCGGTAAGGAATAACGAAGTATGTCTTTAATCAGTATGCATGGCGCCTGGCTCTCCTTCAGCGATGCGCCGCTTCTCGATAACGCCGAACTGCATATCGAGGAAAATGAGCGCGTCTGCCTGGTCGGGCGCAACGGGGCCGGCAAATCGACCCTGATGAAAATTTTGAACCGCGAAGTGCCGCTGGACGATGGCCGAATTATCTACGAACAGGATCTGATTGTGGCTCGTCTGCAACAAGATCCTCCGCGCGACGTCGCTGGCAGCGTATACGACTTTGTTGCCGAAGGGGTGGAAGCGCAGGCGGAATACCTCAAGCGCTACCACGAGCTCTCCCATAACGTGATGAGCGATCCGAGTGAGAAAAACCTGGCTGAACTGGCCCAGGTGCAGGAAATGCTCGATCATCACGGCCTGTGGCAGCTTGACAGCCGCATCACCGAAGTGCTGGCGCAACTCGGTCTGAACGCCGATGCGCCGCTCGCCTCGCTTTCCGGCGGCTGGCTGCGCAAAGCCGCGCTTGGTCGCGCGCTGGTCAGCGGGCCGCGCGTGCTGCTGCTCGACGAACCGACTAACCATCTGGATATTGAAACTATCGACTGGCTGGAGGGGTTCCTGAAAACCTTCTCCGGCAGCATTGTTTTTATCTCCCACGACCGCTCCTTTATTCGCAACATGGCGACGCGCATCGTTGACCTGGATCGCGGCAAGCTGGTCTCTTATCCTGGCGATTACGATAAATATCTGCTCGCTAAAGAAGAAGCGCTGCGCGTGGAAGAGCTGCAAAACGCGGAATTCGATCGCAAGCTGGCGCAGGAAGAGGTGTGGATCCGCCAGGGCATCAAAGCTCGCCGCACCCGTAACGAAGGTCGCGTCCGTGCGCTAAAAGCGATGCGCCGCGAACGCAGCGAACGCCGCGACGTGATGGGCAGCGCGAAGATGCAGGTGGAAGAGGCGACCCGTTCAGGCAAAATTGTTTTCGAACTGGAAGAGGTCAGCTATCGCCTGGCCGACCGGGTGCTGGTGAAAGATTTCAGCGCCCAGGTGCAGCGCAGCGACAAAATCGCGCTGATTGGCCCTAACGGCTGTGGCAAAACCACGCTGCTTAAGCTGATGCTCGGCCAGCTTAACGCGGACAGCGGCCGCGTACATGTGGGCACCAAACTTGAAGTCGCCTATTTCGACCAGCATCGCGCAGAGCTGGACCCGGAAAGAACCGTGATGGACAACCTGGCCGAAGGCAAACAGGAAGTGATGGTCAACGGTAAGCCGCGTCACGTACTGGGCTATCTGCAGGACTTCCTGTTCCACCCGAAACGCGCCATGACGCCGGTCCGGGCGCTCTCTGGCGGCGAGCGTAACCGCCTGCTGCTGGCGCGCCTGTTCCTCAAACCCAGCAACTTGCTGATTCTCGACGAACCCACCAACGATCTCGACGTGGAAACGCTGGAGCTGCTTGAAGAGCTCATCGACAGTTATCAGGGCACCGTGCTGCTGGTTAGCCATGACCGCCAGTTTGTCGACAATACGGTGACTGAATGCTGGATTTTCGAGGGGGAAGGTCGCATCGGCCAGTATGTCGGCGGCTATCATGATGCGCGCGGTCAGCAGGCCGCAAGCGCTGCACTGCGTGAGCCGACGCAGAAAAAAACAACGCCAGCGCCCGCCGCAAAGCCGGAAACTGTCAAACGCGCCGCTAACAAACTAAGCTATAACTTGCAGCGTGAACTGGAACAACTGCCTGAGCGGCTGGAAAAGCTGGAGGCGGAGATGGAAGCTCTGCAGGCGCAGGTTAGCGACGCGGCGTTCTTTAACCAGCCGCACGATGTCACGCAGCGCGTGCTGGAGGAGCTGGCGGCGGCGGAAAAAGCGCTGGAGGAAGCGTTTGAACGCTGGGAATACCTGGAGTCTCTGAAAAACGGTGAGTAAATAAGGAAGCCCCGGCATGCATGAGCACCATCACGCTTCAGCGCATATACTCTGCCCACAGTGCGATCTTCTGGTGAAGATACCGACGCTGGAGAATGGACGCAAAGCGGCGTGTCCGCGCTGCGGCACAACGCTTACCACGCAATGGGATGAGCCGCGCCAGCGCCCTTCAGCCTATGCGTTGGTAGCGCTCTTTATGCTGCTGCTCTCCAACCTTTTTCCGTTCGTAAATATGAAAGTGGCGGGGGTGACCAGCGAAGTGGATTTGCTGGAAATCCCTGGCGTCATGTTCTCTGAAGATTACGCAAGCCTCGGCACGTTTTTCCTGGTGTTTGTACAATGCGTGCCGACATTTTGCCTGATAGCTGTTCTGCTGCTGGTGAACCGGGTGCCGCTTCCTGCCGCGCTGAAGCGCGGCATGGCGCGAGTCTTATTCGACTTAAAAAGCTGGGGCATGGCGGAAATTTTTCTGGCAGGCGTGCTGGTGAGTTTCGTTAAACTCATGGCTTATGGAGATATCGGTGTCGGCACAAGTTTTCCTGCCTGGTGCTTCTTTTGCCTGCTGCAATTACGCGCTTTTCAGTGTGTTGACCGGCGATGGCTGTGGGACGACATCGCGCCGGCGCCGCGTATTGAGCGCGCGTTTCAGACTGGCGTGCCCGGTATTCGTCAGGGGCTGCGCTCATGTCCTTGCTGTACCGCCATTCTGCCTGCTGAGCAAAAGCGCTGCCCGCGCTGCCATACGGTAGGCTATGTGCGTCGTAAAAACAGTCTGCAATGGACAATGGCGCTGCTTGTCACCGCTGTTTTGCTCTATCTGCCTGCCAATATCCTGCCGATTATGATAACCAGCCTGCTGGGCGACGAAATGCCATCCACCATTATGGCCGGGGTAATATTGCTCTGGAGCGATGGCTCTTATCCCGTCGCGCTGGTGATTTTCATCGCCAGCATCATGGTGCCCACTTTAAAGATGATCGCCATCGCCTGGCTATGCTGGGATGCCAAAGGGCACGGCAAGCGGCGCGATAGCGAGAGAATGCATTTGATTTATGAAGTTGTCGAATTCGTTGGTCGCTGGTCAATGATAGACGTATTTGTTATCGCCGTGCTTTCTGCGCTGGTGCGCATGGGGGCGCTAATGAATATCTATCCTGCCTGGGGCGCAGTGTTGTTCGCTATGGTGGTTATCATCACGATGTTTGCCGCCATGACCTTCGATCCGCGTCTGTCCTGGGATCGCGAACCAGATGTAAACCATGAGGAGTCTTCGGAACATGGAAAAAACTAGCGGGGAAGCCAAAGTGCAGAAGGTGAAAAACTGGTCGCCGGTCTGGATATTCCCCATCGTAACGGCGTTGATTGGCGCCTGGATTCTGTTCTATCACTACAGCCATCAGGGGCCGGAAGTTACGCTTATCACCACCAATGCGGAAGGGATCGAAGGCGGAAAAACGGCGATTAAGAGCCGCAGCGTGGATGTCGGGATAGTGGAAAGCGCCGTGCTGACCGATGATCTCCACCATGTGGAAATCAAAGCGCGCCTGAACCCCGATATGGAAAAGCTGCTGCATAAAGACTCTGTCTTTTGGGTAGTAAAACCGCAGGTAGGGCGTGAGGGCATCAGTGGGCTTGGGACGCTGCTTTCAGGCGCCTATATCGAACTGCAGCCAGGCACTAAGGGAGCGCAGCCGGACAATTATAATCTGCTGGACTCGCCGCCGTTGGCGCCGCCAGATGCAAAAGGGATCCGCGTGATTCTCGACAGCAACAAAGCGGGACAATTAACGCCCGGTGACCCGGTACTGTTCCGTGGTTATCGTGTAGGCTCAGTGGAAACCAGTACTTTTGATCCGCAAAAGCGCGCCATCAGTTATCAACTCTTTATCAATGCACCTAACGATAGACTGGTGACAAGCAATGTACGCTTCTGGAAAGACAGCGGCATTGCGGTGGATCTCAGCGCTTCCGGCATGCGTGTGGAGATGGGTTCCCTGACCACACTCTTTGGCGGCGGCGTCAGTTTCGACGTGCCGGAGGGATGGGAGCCTGGTCAGGTGGTGGCTGAGAAGTCAGAGTTCAAATTATTCGACGATCAGCGAAGCATCCAGGAGTCGCTCTATACCGATCATATCGACTACCTGTTGTTCTTTGACGACAGCATACGTGGTCTGCAGGCCGGAGCGCCAGTCGAGTTCCGCGGCATTCGTCTGGGGACGGTCGCCCAGGTTCCCTACTTTGTTCCCGGTATGACGCAAGCTGTCAGGAAAGATTATCGTATTCCTGTCTTAATCCGCATTGAGCCGGAGCGGCTGGCTAATCAATTTGGCGAAGATCCGGAAATTGGCAAGCATCTGCCGGACGTGGTTAAAAGCGGTCTGCGCGCCTCGCTGAAAACCGGCAACCTCGTAACGGGGCAGCTTTATATCGATCTGGATTTCTATCCGAAAGCGCCGCCAGTAACGCAGATGCCGTCGTTTAACAATTATCTGGTTATTCCAACCGTCAGCGGTGGGCTGGCGCAAATCCAACAGCGCCTGATGGATACGCTGGACAAGATTAACAATCTGCCGCTCAATCCGATGATCCAGCAGGCCACCAATACGCTAAGCGAAAGCCAGCGTACCATGCGTCGCCTCCAGACTACGCTTGATAATCTCAACAAGCTGACCGCCAGCGAATCGACGCAGAATTTGCCTGCGGATATGCAACGTACTCTGCGCGAGCTTAACCGCAGCATGCAGGGCTTCCAGCCTGGTTCTGCCGCCTATAACAAGATGGTGGCCGATATGCAGCGCCTCGATCAGGTATTGCGCGAGCTGCAGCCGGTTCTGCGAACCCTTAATGAGAAGAGCAACGCGCTGGTGTTTGAAGCGAAGAATAAAAAAGATCCGCAGCCGAAGAGGGCAAAAGAATGAAAAAGTGGCTCCCGGTCATCATGGCTGTTGCGCTGAGCGCGTGCAGCAGCACGGATGACACTATCTGGTATCAACTGCCTGCCGCCACGCAGACGGTCACGCAGCGCGCCGCAACCGACAGCAACCGTCTGCTGTGGGTAGAGCAGGTCGCCGTTCCTGATTACCTGGCTGGCAACGGCGTAGCGTACCAGACGACCGAGGTGCAATATAACATTGCTAACAGCAACCTTTGGGCCAGCCCGCTCGACCAGCAACTGCGCAACACGTTGGTGACTAACCTGACCGGGCAACTGCCTGGCTGGGTGGTCTCCGCTCAACCGCTCGGCAGCGAACAGGATACGCTTAACGTCAATGTGACGGGCTTCCATGGACGCTATGACGGACGCGTTATCGTGAGCGGCGAATGGTTGCTCAACCATCAGGGACAGCTGCTTAAGCGACCTTTCCATATTGAGCTCAAGCAGCAACAGGATGGGTATGACGCTATGGTTAAAGCGCTGGGGGTCGGCTGGCAGCAGGCAGCACAAAGTATTGCCAGCGAAGTAGCTCGCCTGCCATAAGAAGATTTAATCTGGTCTCAAGCCGCTGCGGGAACGACTTATCTGGCAGCGGCTTTTCTTTTGCCCTTAATATGATACCTGAACATCCCGCCGCGCTTTGTACAAAGCATTTTTCTGATAGCTCACAAATATGACATTGGCGTGAATTTTGCGCGTTGACGACTCATGCTTTTGCAGGTATTGGTAAGGGGTGGTTGCACATTTTGTAATCACTGTTTTCTTTCCACCAGACTGAAAATGAGGGAAACGAGGCATGAAGAGACAAAAACGAGATCGCCTGGAACGGGCTCATCAACGCGGTTATCAAGCCGGTATGACCGGACGATCAAAAGAAATGTGTCCTTATCAGGCTTTGAATCAAAAGTCTCATTGGCTGGGAGGCTGGCGAGAAGCCATGGAGGACAGGGCCGTAATTGCCTGATCCTGTCTCTTTAGAAGGAAGAAACCTCCGCATTGCGGAGGTTTCGCTGTTCTGGGGGATTATCAGAACGAAGAAGTATCCTGGAACAGACCGACTTTCAGATCGGTTGCGTTGTAGATCAGATGACCATCAACCAGCACTTCGCCATCAGCAATACCCATTACCAGACGGCGGTTTACAACGCGTTTGAAGTGGATGCGGTAGGTTACTTTTTTCGCGCTAGGCAGTACCTGACCGGTAAATTTCACTTCACCCACGCCCAGCGCGCGACCTTTACCTTCGCCGCCGAGCCAGCCCAGATAGAAGCCGACCAGCTGCCACATCGCATCGAGACCGAGGCAGCCTGGCATCACCGGATCGCCGATAAAATGGCAACCGAAAAACCACATATCCGGATTGATATCGAGTTCGGCTTCAACATAGCCTTTATCATAGTTGCCGCCGGTTTCGGTCATTTTGACCACGCGGTCCATCATCAGCATATTCGGAGCCGGCAACTGCGGGCCTTTTGCGCCAAACAGTTCACCGCGACCAGAGGCAAGAAGATCTTCTTTCGTATAGGAATCGCGTTTGTCTACCATGTCTTAAATCAGCCTTATTTTAGTGAGGGACGCAGGTTAGCTAACATGTGTACGCTGAACAAGTCCGATCAGTTACGGCTGAACCAGCCTAACCAGCGCAGCGGCCACGGAAAACGGTGGCGTGCTTCCAGTTGTGTAGCCTGAGCAATCCGCTCCTGAATCGTCTGTATTAACGTTGTCTTACCTTCACCGTCCCACGGCAGGGTGGTAAGCAGCGGCAGCGCATCGGTAACATCATCAATAGCCCATAGCGAGAATTGCTCGTTCTTGACCGCTTCCAGCACTTCACTGTTGAGGCAAAGGTGACGTACGTTGGCAAGCGGAATAATAACGCCCTCCTTGCCAGTAAGCCCACGCTGCTGGCAGAGGTTAAAGAAACCTTCAATCTTTTCATTTAACCCGCCAACAGGCTGCGCGCGACCAAACTGATCTACCGAGCCGGTAATCGCGATATGCTGATGTAACGGAACGTCCGCCAGCGCGCTTATCAGCGCACAGAGTTCAGCCATAGAAGCGCTGTCGCCATCTACTTCATTGTAGGACTGTTCGAAGGTCAAAGAGGCGGAGAAGGGCATTTGCTGTTCAAGCTGCAGCTCTGCCATTAAAAACGCCTGCATGATCATCATGCCCTTGGCGTGGATGTTACCGCCAAGCTCCGCCTTGCGCTCCACATCGGTAAATTCCCCGTCGCCAATATGCACCACGCAGCTAATACGCGAAGGTTCGCCAAACGCGCGCGGATGGCCCGGAAACTCGATGACCGAGAGCGCGTTAATCTGCCCAACCCGCTCGCCTTCCGTTTCAACCAGGATTTGCTCAAGCAGGATCTCATCCTGCATGCGCTCCGGCAGGAAGCCTTCACGCCAGGCGCGTTGCTCAAGCATTTGCACCATCTCATCGCCGGAGAAATGGTCGCCTTCGCAATAGGGCGCAACTTCTTTCAGTTGACGGGTAAGCCATAGAGGACAGAGCGGCAACGTCTCCTGATCGCCTGTATAGCGAACTGCTTCACGGATAAGCGCCTCCCACGCATCAGGCGCTGGCGAAGGAAGAGCGGCTTCCTGCGCTACGCTGCGCACCCATTGACACCAGTTCGCCATGCATTCTTCATCAGCGAGTTGCAGGTTCTCTTCGAACTCACTATAAACGGCCAGAGACGCGAGTTCGGGCTCCATCTCCTGAAAATCAGCAAGGGAGTCGCGCTCGCCTACCAGAATCACTTTTAACTGCAGCGGCAGCGAAGGCACTGAAACAGGCAGCGGGCGTGTCTCATCCGGCGAGAGCCAGTCAAAGCGCGAGAGGGTGACTATCTGCTTAAGACGCAGCCAGAGAAGGGGCTGTAACAGCAGAGTCTTAAGCGAAATAACCAGAATGCCGCCGTTCGCCTTATGGACAAGTCCCGGTTCCAGCGTAATCTCGCCATTAAACAGGCGGACGCAACCAAACAGCTGTTCGGTTTCGACCCAGTCGGCAGTGATCACTTCGCCGGTGGTACAAAAGTCACCCGTCTGGTTATTGGCTGGCAGAAAAGCAATCTTATTGCTTTCAATCTGATAATGACCGCCAAAATGCTGTTCCGGCAAGGTGAACTGACTACGCGCCGCAGCGGCGATAATTTTAAGGTAATCGTGTTCTTCCGGCGCTTTAACCAGCATATAAGAAGAAGCAGAACGAGGATGACAGAGTTGCGACAGGCCATAACAGAGACGAGACTGTAGGGTGTCGAATTCCAGTGTATTTTCCGTGTCGGATAAGGGCTGTGCAAATAGTGACTGATATTGTTCAGTATCAGGAACCAGCGCACGCCATGAAAGTCGATTTATGGTCAAAGTTTACTTTTTTGGGTTGATGGTCAAAAGCGCGATTATACCGCAATGGCTCCGCCTGCACACGGTTAATCCCCCACTGCCTTACCATAAACGGTGACAGGTTCACGGTAGTTCAATTCATTTCAGCGAAACGAAGAAAAACTGTTATCCTGAAACAAGTTACACGGTCACCCTGAGATCGCAATGAAATATCAACAACTGGAAAACCTTGAAAGCGGCTGGAAGTGGAAATACTTGGTAAAGAAACACCGGGAAGGGGAACTTATCACTCGTTACCAGGAAGCCAGCGCGGCTCAAGAAGCGGTAAACCTTTTACTGGCGATGGAAAACGACCCTGTGCGCGTCATTGGCTGGATAGACGCACATATTAACCCGGCGCTGCTTAACCGAATGAAGCAGACCATACGCGCCCGCCGTAAGCGTCATTTTAATGCTGAACATCAGCACACCCGTAAGAAATCAATCGATCTGGAGTTTATGGTCTGGCAACGACTGGCAGGTCTTGCGCAGCGTCGCGGCATTACGCTTTCTGAAACCATCGTACAGTTAATTGAAGATGCAGAACGCAAAGAAAAATATGAAAGTCAGATGTCGAATCTGAAGCAGGACTTACAGGCGCTGTTAGGTAAGAAATCAGATGATTAAAAAAGCGGATCGCTGATAATAAAAAACCCCGCCGGAGCGGGGTTTTTTTAACGCATAACTTAAGCCTGCGGCTGAGTTACAACGTCTTTGATACCTTTAACTTCGATTTCAACGCGACGATCTGGCGCCAGGCAGTCGATCAGAGCTGCACGCGCTTTCACGTTGTCACAGGTGTTGCCGGTAACCGGGTTGGATTCGCCCATACCACGTGCGGAAATCTTGTTGGACGGGATACCTTTAGAGATCAGGTAGTCAACAACAGACTGAGCACGTTTCTCGGACAGACCCTGGTTGTAAGCGTCAGAACCGATACGGTCGGTGAAGCCCAGAACCACTACAGAACCGTCTTTCGGATCCAGGTTGCTCAGCTGGCTGTACAGCTGATCCAGTGCCTGCTGACCTTCCGGTTTCAGAGTAGATTTGTTGAAGTTGAACAGAACGTCAGACTTCAGGGTGAAGTGTTTGGTCTGTACTTCCGGAGCCGGAGCCGGAGCCGGAGCAACTACCGGAGCAGCTTCTTCCTGCTGGCCGAAACGGTAGGAAACACCTACGCTCAGCATGCCGTTGTCCGGACGAACGCCAACGGTGTTGCCGTCGCCGATGTTGTTAACCCACTGGTATTCCAGACGGGTAGCGATATCGCGGGTCATCGCCCATTCTACGCCGCCAGCGAAGACCGGAGAAACGCCGGTGTCGTGGTCGTCGCCAGCAATGCTGTTGCTGGAGTCAGCGCGCCATACCATGCCGCCCAGACGGGTGTACACGTCCAGGTTATCAGCTACCGGGTAACCCAGTTTCGCGGTCAGCTGTACGCCCTGAGCTTTGAATGCGCCGTTGATGGTGTCGCCTTTGTACGGCATACGGCCCAGCCAGTCGTAACCCATTTCGAAACCAACGTACGGGTTAACCTGGTAACCACCGAACGCACCTGCACCGAGCTGGCTCTCATGAGTCGGGCCGTCGTTGTTCAGGGAGCTGTCATACCAACCGGTATCGTGGAACTGGGACCAACCCAGCTTACCACCCGCATACCAGGTGTTATCTTTCGGTGCGGCCTGCGCTACGGTAGCGAAGCCAGCCAGTGCCACTGCAATCGCGATAGCTGTCTTTTTCATTTTTTGCGCCTCGTTATCATCCAAAAAGGCCATGAACAGATCGAAAAGTTCACGGTTAAATCCTTCACCGGGGTTATTGCTCAATATGTAACTCTACCGATATTTTCGGTTTATGAGAGCAACCCTGGCGAGGTAAAGTCTACAACGTAGTTGAAAACTTACAAGTGTGAACTCCGTCAGACCCATGAAAAAAAGCGCTTGCGAACACATTTTTTAACATTTTAGGAACTTATTTAGCCGTTGAAAACACGGCTAAAACCCGCCCAGCCCGCTAATTGCGCTTCATGCTAATGACCTGGCAAGGCCTCTGTAAGGGGCAAAAAATGATGCTAAGATTAGTCTTAAATTAACTTAATGATACAAACTTGAGTGAATTTTTAACCCTGAGCGAGGTCGATGACCCTCATGAGTCGGCAGGGTAGGGCGCATCAGAAAGCCCATTGCGCTTCCCTTTTCCGCCGCTTCTGTCAGGCGACGATATTCATCATCGCTAAGATCGCGTGATAGCCAGCCTATCACCACGCTATAGTTTCCTGTTTCCAGCGCGCGAATCATCGAACTAATAGTCAGTTGGGGATCCATCTGGCTGACCTGCATCACTTTCGTTAAAGGCAAACCCGATGCCTGAACCCACTGACGGCTCAAGCGCTGTTGCGGCGTCAGCCACAACTGCCAGCGAGACTGCTGGCCTAACTGCTGAAGCAGCGGCAATAAAACCAGTTGTGTCATCCACGGCTGGTCTTCTCGATACACCACTTCACTTATCAACCCTTTCATTTCTACGTCTGCCATTGTGTTTGCCGTGTTAGCAGCCATCTGGCGACCATTTACTGCGCGATGTTGATGTTGAGAAAAGTACATAAGAGGTCCAGCTCCGCAGGTTACTGTATGCATATACAGTACTGCCGGTGGGGACAAAGATCAACCTAAATTTCTGAAAGCGCCTCGCAATTTTGATTTGCAATCGAATGCAATGGTGACTTTAGGATTGCCGAAGAGAGATAAGTTGCATATGTTCCAGTTAGCGGAAGAACTAAGAGGGAATTTTTTCATTAGTGTTTGATATGAAAGGGATAATCATGAATAAAATTTCTAAAGATACTATCTTTAAAGTACAGAGTGCGCTTTCATCTCTGGGCTAAATCCGCAGCCGTGCCTTGTTTGGCGGCTATGGCTTATCGATCGAAAACACCATGTTCGGCATGGTAGCCAATGGGGGCTTTTACCTAAGGATGAGTGTCCTTTGCGCAGAACAAAGCTGGATGCGCAATGCTGAACAGCTAACGTTCACGCGTCGCGGCCGTTCAATAGCCTTAAATTATTATCTTGTCGGGGACACGCTCTGGAATAACCCCGTTCAACTGCGTGAACAAGCCTGGATCTCTCTTGTAGGGGCACAGCATGAACGCGCGCAGCGAGAGACAGAGAGACGATTAAAGGATTTACCCAATCTCACACTGCAAATGGAAACGCTGCTGTGGGAGGCCGGCATCAAAAACGTTGAAATGCTACGCGCCTGCGGGGCTAAAGAAAGCTGGTTAAGGCTACGGAAGATTAATAAGAATCTGGGACTGAAAATACTGTATGCGCTTGAAGGCGCCCTGTCCGAAACGCATGAAGCGGCGCTCCCGGCGGATATTCGCCGGGAACTTAACGAGTGGTTTCAACATTACTCGAAACCGCTTCACTCCTGAGGTATCTGCTGCTGAAGTCGGCTTATTTCCGGCAGCAGGGAAATAAGCAGGCCTATTTGCTGCAATACCAGCGGTTCTTTGCTATCCGGACGGGGTTCAATCTGATTGATGCGCTGCGCCAGGTCATTAAGCGCGTGCTGGACTTTTACTTCATCGGCAGGCTGATGATGCAGCGCATCATCCACATAGCAAACGGCATCATCAATCAGGGTCAGAACTTCCGTCCGTTCAAGCTTCTCACGATGCGCCCCGAGGGCTGAAATATAACTGGTAAAGGTATGGTTCAAACAGAGTAAACGAAACGCGGCATCCCGAAGTTCAGGAGTCGCTTTCGGTTCGCTCGACATGTTTGATACCACCGACGCCAGTTCAGCATCGCGGTTGTGCGCATCACGACGTGCGATACGGTATTCCAGGCGATTGTCACGCCCTTGATGATATTGTTCAAGAATGGCGTCCAGGTAGCGGCAGTTAGCATTCAGGGCGCGCTCCAGCACCAGCGGCAGACGGCGGAAGCGCCAGTCAGGCCAGATAAACGTCACCGCAGCCCAGGCGATGGCGCAGCCGATCAAGGTATCTACAATACGCGGTAGCGCGACCTCGAATCCCTCGCCAAGCAGGTTAAAACAGAGCAGCACCAGCAGCGTAATAAACATGGTGGCGTGAGCGTATTGCACGGTGCGGAAAACAAAAAACAGCACCCCTGTCACCACCATCAGCACTAATTGTCCTTCAAGCGAAGGCACAAAATAGAGAATGGGCAGGCCCAGGGCAACGCCAATCAACGTACCGATGACGCGTAATGCCAGACGGTGCCGGGTGGCATTGTAGTTGGGCTGACAAACAAACAGACTGGTAAGGAGGATCCAGTAGCCGTGGTGCAGACCTGTCAGTTGAATAAAGGCGTAACCCGCGCAGAGCACGACAGACATACGCACAGCGTGACGAAACAGCGCCGACTCCGGCGTAAGGTTACGGCTTAGGCGCTCGCGAATATCGCTGAACCCGTGCAGGCTGTCATCCGCCAGGCGGTTTTCATTCTCGCTGCGGGGCGTTTCCAGCCACTGCTCCGATTCAATAGAGGCGAGTTGCGCATCGATAGCCCTGAGGTTAGTGATAAGAAAACCCAGCGCCTTCATTTCAGCGGCAGACGTACCGGACGCCTGGACGCGGTCAAGCGCGGCCTCCAGATGACTAAACGCCCGCTCAAAGCGAACGTCGTGCTGATAATGGGTACGCAACAGAATGGATTGCGCCAGTTGCTGGCAGGCGCGGGACTGCATCGAAAGCAACCGCTGGAAGCGAAACATGATATCGCTGTAACGAAACTTATCACGCAGCGCCTGATACTGAATATGAGATGAGCTGGCCCGTTCGTGGATATCCTGCGCCGCAAAATAGTAGTGAAGCGTGCGGCGCGTTCCACGTTGTCCGCGATCGCCTCGCAGGCGCGTAAGCAGCGACGCTTTGGTCTGGTTCAGCGTCCCCACAAGCTGGCTATTCGCCATGGCGAGGTCAAGCATCGGCACCTGGCTTTCGTTTTCAATATCCGGATCAAAGAAGCGGGATTTGATATCCAGATAGTGCGCCAGCTGTTCATAGCAGCGCGCAAGGTTATCCTGCAGGGGGCGGATAGGGAAAATCAGATGGCCTGCCAGCGTTAGCAGGTTATACCAGACCGCTCCGGCCAACAGCAGCAACGGCTGTTGATACCAGTGCTCATAAAGCGAAACGCCGAGCATGGTATAAACGGCGGTAAGCAGCGCGCCAAAAGCGATAGTGGCGTAGCGCTGACCCAGGCCGCCCAGCAAAATAAAACCGCTGGTAGAGAGCGTTAGCCCCAACGCGAACAGCCACGGCCAGGGAAAAAGCAGTTCCACTGAAGCGGAGGCGATAAAAAAGCTAATCAGCGTAATAATCAAATTGCGCAAGCGACCGGTCAGCCGATCGTCGAGATCGGTGAGCGCGGCGGCTACCACGCCAAGCGTTAGCGGAATCGTCAGCTTAACCTCGCCCAGCCACCACGGCAGGGCCGCCGTACCGCTAAGCGCGATGAAAATGCGCACGTTATAAAGCCAGACGCTATTCCAGGTATAGCGGCGAAGCAGGGGGCTCAACATAATGGCGACCGATCCTTACTTCGACTGAAAATGGCGATAAGCGTTAGTTTCACGGGCCGCCTGAGCCGTTTCTACGGAAACCACGCGACGCCCGACCGGCCAGAGCGCAATGGCGGCAATTTTAAAATTCGCAATACCCACCGGAATGCCAATCACCGTAAGGCATTGGGCGATGCCGGTCGTGATATGCAGCAGGCAGAGCCACCAGCCAAACAGCACCAGCCAGAAAACATTCAGCAGCGTACCACCTGCGTTCAGCACAGCGCTTTTACTTTCCGGACGCAGTTCATCGACATGAATCGCTTCATTGCCGTAAGGCACCAGCGATAGCTTGGTTATTTCCCAACAGGAGCGAGTAAGCGGCAGCGTAATTACCAGCACCATGCTTACCACCGTCGCCAGCAGCCAGGAGAGCGTAGTCAGAAAACCACCCAATACAAAATTAAGAATATTAAGAACAGTACGCATAGGACCTCTGTGTGCGTGCCGAAAGAAAAACAATAACCACAGCAATTGTAACGCGTTTTGGGTCTGGAGCGTCATATCCGCGGAGGGTAAACTGCATGCACTCTAAAAGTCTCTCTGGCAGCCTCATGGAACTGAAAGCAACTTCTCTGGGAAAACGTCTCGCTCAGCACCCTTACGACCGGGTGGAAATTCTCTCCGCAGGGGTCAAAGTTTCCGGCGATCGGCATGAATACTTGCTGCCTTTTAACCAGCTATTAGCCATTAACTGCAAGCGCGGTCTGGTATGGGGCGAGCTGGAATTTGTATTGCCGGACAATAAAGTGGTGCGATTGCATGGCACCGAGTGGAGCGATACGCAGCGCTTTTATCATCATTTGCAGGCGCTCTGGCAGCAGTGGAGCGAAGAGATGAGCGAAGTGGCGGCGGGCGTGCTTCAGGCTGAGCTTACACGCATCGCGGCGCAGACGGGTGAAGATAAATGGCTGCGGCGCAAGGAAGTGGAAGGCGTGCAACAGCGCATTCGCGATGCTTTTAGCGCGTTGCCATTGCCGATGTCGCGTCTGGAAGAATTCGATAACTGCCGCGACCTCTGGGGCCAGTGCCAGACATGGTTAACGAATATAGACGCCGCGCGGCTGGCGCATAACCAGTCTTATACGGAAAAGATGCTTGAAAAATATACTGATTTCTTCGCAAGCGTCGAAAGCGCGCCGCTTAACCCTTCACAGGCGCGTGCGGTAGTGAATGGCGAAACGTCGCTGCTTGTGCTCGCAGGCGCTGGCAGCGGTAAAACGTCCGTGCTGGTGGCCCGGGCAGGCTGGCTGATGACGCGCGGCGAAGCGCTGCCTGAGCAGATTTTGCTGCTGGCGTTCGGGCGTAAAGCGGCGCAGGAGATGGATGAGCGCATCCGGGAGCGGCTGCATACCGAAGAGATTAGCGCCCGTACCTTCCATGCGCTGGCGCTGCACATTATCCAGCAGGGGAGTAAAAAAGCGCCAAAGGTCAGCGAGCTTGAGAATGACACTGAAGCGCGTCATGCGCTGTTGATTGACGCCTGGCGTGAGCAGTGCCAGCAGAAAAAAGCGCAGGCGAAAGGCTGGCGGCTATGGCTGGAAGAGGAACTGGAGTGGGAACTGCCGGAGGGCGATTTCTGGCAGGACGATCGTCTCGCAAGGCGGCTCGCGGGCAGGCTTGACCGTTGGCTGGGGTTGATGCGCATGCATGGCGGCTCGCAGGCGGAGATGATTGCGGATGCCGACGAAGCGGTGCGTGATGGCTTCCAGAAGCGCGTGAAACTGATGGCGCCATTGCTAAAGGCGTGGAAAGCCGCGCTGAAAGCCGAGGGCGCAGTCGACTTCTCAGGGCTGATTCATCAGGCTATCAACGTGCTGGAGAAAGGCCGCTTTATTAGCCCATGGAAGCACATCCTGGTGGATGAGTTTCAGGATATCTCTCCCCAGCGCGCGGCGCTGCTGGCGGCGTTGCGTCGTCAAAATTCCGGCACCTCGCTTTTCGCCGTAGGCGATGACTGGCAGGCTATTTACCGCTTCAGCGGAGCAGAGTTGCTGCTGACGACATCTTTCGCTCATCATTTTGGCGAAGGGGACAATTGCGCTCTCGACACCACCTATCGCTTCAACCAGCGTATTGGCGAAATCGCCAATCGTTTTGTGCAGCAAAACCCACATCAACTGGCGAAGCCGCTGAACAGCCTGACCCCGGGAGATAAAAAAGCGGTAACGCTGCTGGCGCAAAATATGCTTGAAGCGCTGCTGGATAAGCTGAGCGGTTTTGTGAAACCGCACGAGCGGGTGCTGGTGCTGGCGCGCTATCACCATTTGCGCCCGGCGGAGCTGGATAAAGCGGCGACGCGCTGGCCTAAGCTGCCGCTTGAGTTTATGACGATTCACGCCAGCAAAGGCCAACAGGCGGATTACGTGATTATCGTTGGTTTGCAGGAAGGGCGAGAGGGGTTCCCGGCGCCTGCGCGCGAATCAGTCATGGAACAGGCGCTGTTGCCGCAGCCGGAAGATTTCCCTGATGCCGAGGAACGGCGCCTGCTTTATGTCGCGTTAACCCGGGCGCGTCATCGCGTCTGGCTGCTTTATGATAAAGAGGCGCCATCTTGTTTCGTCGACGAATTACATCAGCTCGGCGTACCGGTGGCGCGAAAACCGTAATTTATTTCAGGCGTTCGGCGAGGTAGCGCGCGTAATCCGGAATCTGGATAGCCACGCTATTGCGAAAGTCGGGCGACTGAATAATAAAATCGGCTGTAGAGACGTTAGTGGCGACCGGGATATTCCAGACGGTGGCCAGCCGCAGCAGCGCCTTGACGTCCGGGTCGTGCGGTACGGCGTTAAGCGGGTCCCAGAAGAAAATCAGTACGTCGATTTTTCCTTCGGAAATCATGGCGCCGACCTGCTGGTCGCCGCCCATCGGGCCGCTCAGCATGGCGTTCACATTAAGCCCGGTAGCGCGCTGGATAAGGTTGCCGGTAGTGCCTGTCGCATAGAGCGTGTGATGTTCAAGGATCGCTTTGTGTTGCTCAACCCACTTCATCAGCGTCGATTTACAGTGATCGTGCGCCACCAGCGCAATGTGCTTCTCGGCGGCGATAGTGCGTGTGGTTAATTCCATAGCGGTTTCCAGAAAGTAAGAATGGCTACAGCTTACTGAAAGTGGCCAGGGCTGCAAGCGAAGCGCAGCAAAAAGCCGCCGCTATGTGACGGAAATCAGGAGGAAGGTTGCTGTTTCGCCCACTCCATAAAGCGGGAGCGGGTGGTCGCATCCGCCTGCTGATACCAGTATTTCAGGCGCTGCTCGGTCAGCGTTTGCGAATGCGAAACCGGCGCGTCAAGCTCAGAGATGCCTGAAAGCAGCGTACTGTCGTCCGCAACCATGCTGACGAAGCGCGGCATGGCGGCGGCTTTACCGGAACGGTTATAACGGCGGACATCGCGTTCATAATTGAGCCCGTTAGCGGAATCGGTAACCGGCAGCACATCAAGCTTAATGGGGATATCATTAGCCGAACCGTCCAGAAGTTGCAGCTGCGGCGCTGTATCAAAACGCTGGCTCTCCCGTTCGGTTTCAATTCGCGGCAGGCTAAAGTTAACCTGGCTTACGTCGCGCGTATCAAAACTGACAATCAGAGCGGGAGAAATCCACAGCCGCTGTTCATGAGAAGAGGTATGCACCGTTTTTTCCAGGCGAAACACCAACTGGTGCGGCCCGTTATCCAGTTCAAGGCTGTCGGCGCCTCGCAAAAGCGAGCCTGAGACTTTCTTGCCGTCCAGCACCAGCAGATCCACATCGCCTGAAAGGTGAAGCGTGGTGGCATAGCCTGAAGCCGGTATCCACACCGTAAAAAGGAATGCCGCGATCAGGCCAAATCTCATGGTTAACCCCTGTTCATACCAGTGCCTTTGTTGTCTTAAGATGTGTCAAATTTTTACAGAAATAACGCTTCATAACCTATACAGCCTGAAGAGAAAAAGCCCTCATGCATCCGTATGGGAATGATGGAGAGAAGGGCGTCTTTGGCATACACTTGCTCTATTATCCGAGGGGGAGGGGAATATGAAAGAGGCTGATATTGCAGGTATTTTGAAAAACACCCGGACCATCGCGCTGGTGGGGGCGAGCGACAAACCCGACCGTCCAAGCTACCGCGTCATGGCCTACCTGCTTGACCAGGGCTATCACGTCATCCCGGTGTCGCCGAAAGTGGCGGGCAAGACGCTGCTGGGCCAGCAAGGCTACGGCACGCTGGCGGAGATCCCGGAAAAAGTCGATATGGTGGACGTGTTCCGTAATTCGGAAGCCGCATGGGGGGTTGCGCAAGAGGCGATAGCGATAGGGGCGAAAACCCTTTGGCTCCAGCTTGGCGTGATTAACGAACAGGCGGCGGTGCTGGCGCGCGACGCCGGGCTTAATGTCGTGATGGACCGCTGCCCGGCGATTGAAATTCCCCGCCTGGGACTGGCGAAATAACAAAAAACCCGGCTTTGCCGGGTTTTTACTTAGTTGCGCAGTCGCGGCGCCTGAAGCTGCTGGCGTATGGTTCGCGCCAGTTCATCCAGCGAAGGCTGCTCGGGATGTTCAGCCTGGGTTTCGCTGCTTAACTGGGCTTCGGCAAGATAAGTATGAACGGGCTGGCCGTCATCATCTTCCATTACCACATGGTACCAGGGGGCGGCGCGAAGGTCGGCGTTAACGGCCAGTTCATCCGCTGTGGGTTCATCAAGAGAGTATTCAGGATCAATATCCACCACTACCCCCAGATAACCCAGCAGAGAATGACGGACCTGCTGACCGATACCGAATTTGCTGGCTATCATAGTCCCCTCCCGGAAAACGTTACTCCGCACAGATATGCGGGCAACTTTTTCTCTTTCAAGTTACATGACGCGACAGGCAAACCCTTTCAGATAAAGCCCTTCCGGGTAGCTCGCCAACACGGGATGGTCAGCGGCCTGACGGAACTGCTCTATAAATTGTACATCACGACCAGCATCTGTTGCGGCATCGGCGATGATTTTCTGAAATAAATCGGTGGTCATCAGGCCTGAACAAGAGAAAGTCAGCAGCACGCCGCCTGGGTTAAGTAGTTGAATAGCCAGCATATTAATATCTTTATAGCCGCGGCAGGCGCCCATCAGCTGGCTCTTATTTTCCACAAACTTAGGCGGGTCCATAACAATAACGTCGAATTTCTCGCCCTGATCGCGATATTTGCGCAGCAGTTTGAAAACGTCGTCACGCTGGAATTCCGCTTTGCTGAGATCAAGGCCATTCAGTTCAACGTTTTGCCGGGCGACATCCAGCGCCTCTTGCGAAGTATCTACGCTAATTACCTGGCTGCAGCCGCCCATTAGCGCGGACACCGCAAAGCCGCCGGTATAAGAGAAACAGTTCAGCACGCGTTTATCGGCCACGTAGCGGCGGGTCGCAAAGCGGCTGTCGCGCTGGTCGAGATAATACCCGGTCTTGTGTCCGCGCTGGATATCCACCAGCAACTTCATGCCATGCTCTTCAATCGGCAACAGCGCTGGCGGCAGGTCGCCGCTGACCGGGCCTTGCGCTAATTCCAGCCCCTCTTTTTTACGTACCGCCACATCGGAGCGATCGTAAATCGCGCACTGCGGATAGAGCGCCTGCAGCGCGGAAACCAGCGCCGGGCGTTGATACTCGGCGCCTGCGGAAAGCAACTGCAGCACCAGGAAGTTGCCAAAACGGTCGATAGTGACGCCCGGCATGCCGTCCGATTCGCCGGCAATCAGGCGATAGCTGTCGAGACCGTCGCGCTCCGCCAGCCAGTCGCGCCACTGCTGCGCCTGCTGAAGGCGACGGGTAAAGAAGGCGATGTCGATAGTTTCGTCGCGATCGAACGTCCAGACGCGGGCGCGGATCTGCGAAGCCGGGGACAAGGCGCCGCGCGCCAGCCATTTACCCTGATGGTCGACGATATCGACCGTTTCACCGGCAGAGGCTTTGCCTTCAAGACGCGCTACGGCGCCGGAAAAGACCCAGGGGTGGCGGCGCAGCAGAGATTTCTCGCGCCCTTTGGCTAACACTAAACGTACACTCATAATTTGCTATGCTGCTCTGTAAAGAAAATGGGCGACATTCTCCTGACTCTGGCCGGGAAATGCAATTAAGCCCGCCAGTTTAAGGAGAGAGGATATGTCGACAGTATGTACTATTGCCTGGGTTCACGGCCTCGTTCAGGGGGTTGGCTTTCGCTACAGCACGCAGCATGAGGCGCAGCGGCTGGGGTTGACCGGTTATGCCCGTAATCTGGACGACGGCACCGTTGAGGTTGTCGCCTGCGGCGAAGCGGAAAAAGTGGAACAACTCATCGCCTGGCTGAAGGCGGGCGGGCCGCGCAGCGCCCGGGTGGAAAAAGTGTTGACCGAGCCGCATCAGCCCGGCCGCGAATGGACCAACTTCGGCATTCGCTATTAAATACACTTCACGGGCTTAGGCAGGCCGGCGATTTTGGTCGCCTGCTTAGCCGGGCCTTTCGGGAACAGACGGTAAAGGTAGCGGCTGTTGCCTTTCTCTTCGCCAAACTTATTGGCCATCGCCTTTACCAGCATGCGGATAGCCGGTGAAGTATTAAACTCCAGATAAAATTCGCGCACGAAGCGCACCACTTCCCAGTGCTCTGGCGACAGGGTGATGCCCTCTTTTTCGGCGATGACTTCCGCCAGCCCTTCGCTCCAGTGCGTGGTCTCTTTCAGATAGCCTTCGCTATCGGTCTCTATTTCTTTGCCTTCAAACGTCAACATACATTCCGGACCCGTTCGTCAAACGGCGTGCAGTGTAGCAAATTTTCCGCCCGCCAAAAACAAAGCCCCGCGAAGTGCGGGGCCAGGCTAGAGAGTCAGTGACGCTTAATCGCGGCTGGCGAAGCCCAGAATGCTGAGCAGGCTGACGAAAATGTTATACAGCGAAACGTACAAGCTGACCGTTGCGCGGATATAGTTGGTTTCGCCGCCATGAATGATATTGCTGGTCTCAAACAAGATGGCGCCAGATGAGATCAGAATAAACACCGCGCTGATAGCCAGATGCAGCGCCGGCAGCTGCAGGAAAATATTCGCCAGCATGCCGATAAGCACTACAACCACGCCCGCCATCAGCATGCCGCCGAGGAAGGACATATCCTTGCGCGTGGTCAGTACGTAAGCCGAGCAGGCAAAGAACACCAGTGCGGTGCCGCCCAGCGCCAGGGCTATCACATCCCCCATGCCTGCTGAAAGATAAGTATTCAGCACAGGACCGAGGATATAACCGAGGAAGCCGGTGAACGCGAACGCCGCCAGAATGCCGGTGGGCTTATTCGCCAGACGGTAAGTCAGGAACATCAAACCATACATTCCGACCAGCGTCAGGATAAGCCCTGGCGAGGGCAGCATCAGCACCGTACTGGCGGTGGCGGTAATGGCAGAGAACGCCAGCGTCAGGCTTAACAGGAAATAAGTATTGCGCAGCACTTTATGGGTGCTGAGCAGCGACTGTCTGTCGCGAGCAGAGGTAATTATGCGATCCATGAGTCATTCTCACATTGCAGGGAATCAGTGGCTGAGCATAGAGCCAGAAGGCCCGGCGGCAAAAGCGGTTTTACCCATCTTTACTCAGTTTTATCCGAATAAAAACAAGCGGTTTACAGCTGCAAAAAAGCTTACGCCTGACGGAGGTCAACTACCAATAAATAATCAGATCTCCCTCTTATAGGTGACTGAAAATTATTGCTTTCGCTGCTATGCGCAACTAAGAGTGTTAACGACCCCTTATTGATAACAAAAGGCGCGTAAAACAAAATGAATCAACAATCACGATTGATGGCTTTACTTGCGGCGGGGATCGCCGTTGCCTGCTCCGGCGCTTATGCCGCTGCCGTGCCGCAGGGCGCTGCGCTGGCGCAAACGCAGGAGCTGGTGCGAAATAACGGCAGTGAACCCGCCTCGCTGGACCCGCATAAAGTGGAAAGCGACGTCGAGTTCAATATCATCAGCGACGTATTTGAAGGGCTGGTGGCGGTAAAGCGCGACGGCTCTATTGAACCGCGGCTCGCGGAAAAGTGGGACAACCAGAATAACACCGTCTGGACGTTCCATCTGCGAAAAGGCATTACCTGGTCTGACGGCGAGCCGATGACGGCGGAGGATATCGTCTGGAGCTGGCAACGACTCGTCGACCCGAAAACGGTCTCTCCTTATGCCAGCTATCCGGCGAACATGAATATTGAAAACGCGGCGGATATCGCTAACGGCAAAAAGCCGCCTTCGGCGCTTGGCGTAAAAGCGCTGGATGATAACACCGTGCAGGTGACGCTGACTCAGCCCACCGCGGCGTTTCTTTCAATGCTTGCTCACCCCTCGCTGGTGCCGATTGATAAAACGGCGGTACAGCGCTTCGGCGATAAATGGGCGCGGCCGGAGCATTTTGTCGGCAGCGGCGCTTATAAAGTGGTTGACTGGGTCGTCAATGAAAAAGTGGTGGGGGAGCGTAACAAGCGCTACTGGGATGATGCCCACACCGTCATCAATAAAGTCACCTGGTTGCCCATCTCTTCGGAAACCGCCGACGTTAACCGCTATAAAGCGGGTGAAATTGATATCACCAACACTATTCCTATTAACCAGTTCGCCCAGCTAAAGAAAACGTTGCCGGATGAGGTACACGTCTCGCCGCTGCTCGCGACCTACTATTACGAATTCAACACTTCGCGCCCGCCGTTTAACGACGCCCGCGTACGCCGCGCACTCAATATGGCGCTGGATAAAGACATTATCGCCGATAAGGTGCTGGCCCAGGGGCAGCGTCCCGCCTGGGTGCTGAGCCAGCCGGAAATCGGCGGCGCCAAAATCGCCCCGCCGGACTACGCCAGTTGGCCGCGAGAGAAACGCATTGCCGAGGCGAAAAAGTTGCTGGAGGCGGCGGGCTTCAACGCTCAGCACCCGTTACAGTTCAACCTGCTCTATAACACGATGGAATCGCACCAGCGCATCGCCATCGCCGCAAGCTCTATGTGGCAGAAAAACCTGGGCGTGAAGGTGAAGCTGCAAAACCAGGAGTGGAAAACCATGCTGGATACCAAGCACACCGGTAATTTTGAGGTGGTGCGCTACTCCTGGAACGCGGATTACGATGATGCCTCCACCTTCCTGAATAACTTCCGCACCGGCGACAGTCAGAATACCTCCCGCTTTAGTAACGCGGATTATGACAACGCGCTGGCGAATGCGGCGAAAGCGGCCGATGCGGCGGAGCGTGGCAAAGACTATCAGCAGGCGGAAACCATTCTGGCTGAGGAAGCGCCTGCCATTCCGCTCTACCACTATGTGCGCACGCATCTGGTCAAACCCTGGGTCGGCGGGTTTTACTCGAACAACCTTGGGTATTTCTATACCAAAGATATGTACATCCTGAAGCATTAAAGCTGCAGGCCTCGTCACGGGGCCTGATTTTTTTGCTGCAAAGCTGTTCACTTTGTTGTTATTTCAGGCGAATAATGGTTTTTTGTCTGTTTTTGCGGCAATCGAACGCATTCGGGCTTTACAGGCCGCATGGGGATGTTTATAGTTCGCGTCATTGCGGAAGTGTGGCCGAGCGGTTGAAGGCACCGGTCTTGAAAACCGGCGACCCGAAAGGGTTCCAGAGTTCGAATCTCTGCGCTTCCGCCATCAAATTTAAGGGGATGCCGAAAGGCATCCCCTTTTTCGTTATGCAGGCTGTTGAACCATTGCCTCCCCGCTGTACTGTCTTCTCCCGTTACGCTGCGCGCTGCAAACCGGCTGTTTTAAAAAACGGGTCTTGTAAACAAAAGCCCGATCCTTCTTAGCGCGATAAAAATGCCGGTAAGCTCATGCGAGAGCGTTACCGGCATTCATAACAGAAAATCGTTTTGATTTATAAGCTGGCCTGCTGTTTCACCAGGCTTAACGTTTGTGATTCTGTCACGCTGTTAACCATACGGATATCCATCTGCGGGTACGGAATATCAATATTATTTTCGTCCAGCGCTTCTTTAATGTTTTCCAGCAAATCGTAATAGGTGCTCCAGTAATCGCCGTTCCGCACCCAGACGCGGACAAAAAAGTTTAGCGAGGAGGCGCCTAATTCACCCAGTCGCACAGTCATATCCCGGCTTTTATCCACGCGCGTATCGGCTTTAATCACTGCCGTAATAACGGCCTTCACATCGGCGATACGATTCTGATAGCCCACGCCAATAACCAAATCGATACGACGGAAGGGATGCCGGGAATAGTTAACAATGCTATCGGCGATGATCTTGCCATTGGGGATGACCACTTCCTTACTGTCGGCAGTCAGCAACGTGGTGGAGAAAATATGCACTTTTTCAACCGTCCCTGCTACCGAGCCAATCTGCACATGTTCGCCGGCGCGGAAGGGACGTAGCGAAACCAGCAGCACTCCGGCGGCAAAGTTGGAAAGCGACCCCTGAAGCGCCAGCCCCACCGCCAGGCCAGCTGCGCCAATCACGGCGATAATCGATGAGGTTTCAATGCCCAGACGGCCCAGCGCCGCCACCACGGCGAAGGCAAGGGTAATGTAGCGAACCAGCGCGGTAAAAAAATGGACGACGGTAATATCAACCCGGCGGCGGACTAATAGTTTTTCCAGCCCGCTGGCCAGTAATCGGGAAAGCATTTTCCCGATAAAGAGTAAAATAAAAGCAGCGATAATGTTCCAGCTAAACTGGAAAAGTACATTGCTGTGGCCTTTAAGCCATTCCAGCGCGGCGTGAATCTGTGGGAATAGAATAAAATTACTCATGGGAGTCTCTGAAAATATCTATTTTACCAGTGGGTTTACCCGAAGCGCTCTTCGTCGCCTTCAGGCGCTGCGAATACTAGCGCTTATTTGTCGCGGTACAAACCCAGTTTTTGTAATAAAAAAAGAGAATGATTTATTATTTATATAAATAATAAATCAACATAAGTGAGGTGAATAAATAATTACTCTATTCCGATAAATTCCTTTGCTGAGGGAAGGTTCGCCCGTTATGTTCAGCCTCTGCCATTATTAAAGTGATTTAATCCGCTGCTATTAAATCTTGTCAGTCTGGCAGGGTAATTCACGGCGTACAGCGCCGCGTTTTTATTAAGGATTGAACTAACATGTCGCTGGTATTACCTAAGTACGACCTCCCACGCATTATTTTCGGCTGCCTTGCGGTGCTTTGCATGCTGGCGGCCAGCCTCTGGCTGCTGCACCCTTTTTTAATCAGCCTGGTCTGGGCGGGGCTGGTGGTTATCGCTACCTGGCCTGTGATGCTTCGCATTCAGGCATGGTTAGGGCGACGTCGTTCGCTTGCCGTGCTGGTGATGTCGCTACTGCTGGTTGCGCTGTTTGTTATACCGCTGCTGTTTATGGCGAGCAGCCTGATGGATATCAGCGCCCGGCTCAGCCAGTGGCTCGACTCAGATAAGCTTCCCTTGTTAATAAGCGGCGATTTTCTGCACAACGTGCCGTTTATCGGCGCGCGGCTTTACTCGCGCTGGCAGGCGGTGGTGGCCGATCGCGGACATACGCTTATTACCCAGCTTCAGCCATGGCTGCGCCATGCGGCGCTCGTATTGCTTACGCAACTGGGCCATCTCGGGCAACTTATTATTAACGGCATTATTATGCTGGCGCTCAGCGCCTTGCTTTATATGAATGGAGAGAAAGCGGCGGGGGCGATGAGCCGTTTTGCCCGCCGCCTCGCAGGCCAACGCGGCGATATCGCGGTGACGCTGGCAGGGCAGACCATCCGGGCGGTGGCTTCCGGCATTGTCGTGACGGCGGTTTGCCAGTCAGCGCTTGCCGGTGTCGGACTGGCGCTGTGCGGCATTCCTGGCGCGCTGCTATTCACCGTGGTGATTTTTATTCTTTGCCTTGCGCAGTTAGGCCCGATAATCGTCATGCTGCCGGCAACAGCCTGGCTCTACTGGCAGGGTGAAGCAGGCTGGGCGACGCTGCTGCTGGTCTGGAGCCTTGCGGTAGGCAGTATGGATAATATTTTGCGTCCGCTGTTGATTCGTCGCGGCGCCGATGTGCCGATGATGCTGATTCTCGGCGGCGTTATTGGCGGGTTGCTCGCTTTCGGCATCGTTGGTCTGTTTATTGGCCCGGCGGTGCTGGCGGTTTCATGGCGTCTGCTGGTTATCTGGGTGAATGAACTGGAAACGCCAGTACGCGCCGCAGAAGATTAACCGCCAAAATTACGCCACCGGTGTCCCGGTGGCGGTCCTGATTAACGCACATAGCGTGGCGCGGGTATGCCGGTACCGACGGCGGAAAAAACCGCCAGGCGCGCTTCTTCGTAACGCTGCCACAACGCTTCGTCATGCAGCGGCGGAATGGTAATCGCTTCGCCAGCGTCGAAACCCGCCAGCGCCGCATCCACCAGATCTTCTGTTTTCATCACCGAACCCGCGGGCAGGAGGTCTACCGAAACGCCGGAAACCTCCCAGATTTCCGTGGCCGTAGCCGCAGGCAACACCGCCTGCAGGCGCACGCCAGTACCTGCAAATTCAGCCTGCAAGCCACGGGTGAAATTAAGCACATACCCTTTGGTGCCGCTGTAAAGCGCGCTGGTGTCGCGAGCATGGAGCGCCAGCACCGAGGCGATATTGATAATGGCGCCGCGATCCTGCGCATTAAAGCGCGTCAGCGCCGCCAGCGTCAGCCGGGTCAGGGCCGTAATATTTAGCGTAATAATGTCCTGGTGCGTCTGCGCGTTGCTGGCGAGAAAAGAGCCCATCTGCGCGGTTCCGGCGTTGTTCACCAGCAAAGAAATCGCCGGAGTGTCGCGCAGCGTCGCTTCCACCGTTTGAATATCGCTTTCCTGCGTCAGGTCTGCGCGAAGCGTTTTAACCTCTACGCCATAAGTTTGCTGTAGCCGCGCGGCCAGCTCGTGCAGGCGTTCTTCCCGACGTGCGACCAACAGTAAATCATAACCCCGGGCGGCAAGGCGGTCGGCATAAACGGCGCCAATGCCCGAAGAGGCGCCGGTAATCAGTGCGGTGGAACGGGATGCTGTCATGATACTCTCCTGGGATAGGTTGCATTATGAAACTAAATGCATCCTGGCTTAATAGGTTTAATAATGCAACTAAATTGGACGATATTTTTGTGTTTTGCCTGAAGAGCGGAAAGGGGAAAGGTATCGCCTGAAAATTCAGGCGATGGTCGTGGCGTCAGGAAGAAGCGGCTGCACCTCGCCGGGGGTAAGCTCCCGGCCATCTTCGGCCAGCAGTTGCAGGGGGCGCAGCGGGCGCTGATGAGTGCTGTCTACCAGTACGCTACCTTTTTCGCACCCCTCAAACAGAAACTCGTTGCCCCATTGCGAAAGCGCCACCAGCACGGTTTGCAGCGCCCGGCCTCTTTCGGTAAGCACATACTCCTGCCAGGCGGAGCCGTCTGAAGCGGGGCGCATCTCAAGTATGCCTTCCTCAACAAGCTGGCGCAGGCGCACCGTCAGCATATTTTTCGCGATACCGAGGCTTTTCTGAAATTCGCCAAAGCGGGTCAGGCCGCGCAAGGCGTCGCGAACAATTAACAGCGACCACCAGTCGCCAATGATGTCGAGTGAACGCGCTACCGGACACCGGCTGTCCTCTAAGCTTTTACGTTTCATAAACAGACCTTGGGAAAAGTGATGGTTTTATTATAAAACCGGGAAAGGGCTTATAGAACCCTGGGCGAAAAAAAACCTGCCCGCAGGCAGGTTAACATTATCAGGGAATCCACTTATGTCATGCGTACCGGGAGTAGTAAGTACACGTAAGAAGTGTAGTTTTTCCCTTAGCGCGCAAATCATCTTTAAGAATTGTCTCAGCGCAGCGCCTCAGGCTTTACCACGCCGCAGTTGTAATCCGTCGCCAGAAACTCCAGTACCGCGCCGACGTTCGCCGGCGAGAGGCGAAGCAGCTGCGGATAAAAGGGGTGGCGGCGAATAAAATCGATAAAGCGATGCGCGGGTTGCAGCGTGGCTTCGCGTAATTCGCTAATGCGTTGTGGCCCTGTCAGGCTACACACCGCCATTTGATAATCGGGCTGGGAAAAGCAGCGCCAGACATCGTTCCAGATAATGCTGGAGGTGACGATGTCGGAGCGAAAAGGCCGCTGCGGCGCTCTTGTTCCCTTTTCATGCACAAAAGCGATGTGGCAATGTCCGCTGGTGACGTCATCCCGGTTCGCCATCAGGCAGCCGCCATAAAGAAAACACTCATGCTCTATATAATGCTGAACATACAAAACGGTGCTTTGCGTTAACGACTTTACTATTTCAAAGTGGCGATAAGCGGCCAGCACGGGTTTTACGATAGCCCCCGCATCGTTACTTTTTAGCCGCGCCGCGCCATAGCGGGCATCGAAAAAAAGGGCGCGCCGGCCCATTAAACGATCTTTCGCGAAGATCCTGGCGACCGGCTCTTGCGAAGCCAGCAGCTCTTCCTCATTGGCGCTGTAGCGGTACTCGAAAGGGATAGGGGCGGAGCGCAGCGCATAATTGGTCGTGAGGGCTATCACTCTGTCGCTTTTTTTCTCTACGGTCACGATGACGTAAAGACGATTTGGCGAGCCGTTAAAATTAATGCTGAAGGTCGCGGTGGCAAACGTCGCCTCCAGCGTAAAGGGGCGCGCCAGGAAGGGGCTGACCCGCGCGGTAAAAGCCAGCTGCTGTAAATCCCGCCCAGTGGCTTTAGGACTAAACCCGGAACGCTCGCGCAGCGGCAGACCGGCGCGAATCATATCGGCGAGTTGCGAAAGGTGAGGCGCGACGCGAGGGCGTTCATAAAAGACGAAGGTTTTGCGGCAGCCTGCGCAGCGCACGCGCTGTTGACCGTTTCCCGCATAGCCGTTGCGGGCCAATCCGTCGCGTTTACCGCAGTATGGGCAAGCCCATACCACGCCGTGATAGCCCCGGTTAGCCTGGGCTTTAAATGCATTGAAAGCCGCTGCGCTGATAACAGGAAAATGAAATCCGCATGCCTGACAAAGAATATTCTCACCGCGCTGCGCATAAGAGGGGCTGTTCATTACGCCAAAATTTCGACAGCCAAAAGTTTTGCAGGAGTTAACGTCGGTATAGCGAAAGATATCGGCGGCGGCCATCGTTTACTCACTCAGGTAATCAGCGTTTTCAATTCAGCCGGCGAGCGTCCGTTTTCCCACAGGGATTTCAGCATCAGCATATAGGGCGTGATGTAGTGGAAAAAGGCTTTATAACCGGCGCAGAAATAGTTGATATTCTGTTCACCCGCAGCAGAGCGCAGGATGCGATGTTTCGGGCAACCGCCATAGCAGGCAAAGGTGAAAGGGCAGTCACGGCAGTCGCTGGCCATGGTCAGGCTTTTTGCGCGGGCAAAGTCCTGATTCGCGCTGCTATCGCGCATTTCCGTTATGGAAGCGGTGTGGATATTGCCAAGCTTGTAGCGCGGCCAGACATAATGGTCGCATTGATAAACGTCGCCGTTCATTTCCATCGCCAGCGCGCTGCCGCAACGCTCGGCAAAGACGCAAATCTGCGCAGGCAAACCGCACCAGGCGGCGAAGGCCTGATCAAAAAGCTGAATGCTTATCTCGCCAATATCCCGCCGGATCCAGCTGTAGAAGATCGTTTTTAAAAAAACGCCGAACTCAGCGCCGGGAACCGACCAGGGCGCGATGACCGCTTCGCCCTGGTAATCGGGCGGAACCAGACCTTCATCTTCCCCGGCGGGGTAGTGACGCTCCAGTAAGGGGATGAATTGCATATCGCGGCTGCCTACCTGTTTGAGGTAGTCATAAACGCGCAGCGGATGATGCACATTGATATTGTTTACGACAGTCAGGGTATTAAATTCGATGTCATGCTTCTTCAGCAGGCGAATCGCGTTTTCCACCCGCTCATGCGTCGGTTTTCCTGCGCGGGTTTTTCGCCAGGCGTCGTGCAGTTCAGCATCGCCATCGACTGAGATGCCGATAAGAAATTGATGCTTGTGTAAAAAACGGCACCACGCGTCATTTATCAACATGCCGTTAGTCTGCAGGGTATTAATGATTCGCTTTCCATGGGCATATTTTTCCTGTAAAGCCACGGCGCGTTGATAGAAGTCGAGGCCGGCAAGCGTCGGTTCGCCGCCTTGCCAGGCAAATACCACCTCTTCAGTCTGCTGCGCTTTAATATGCTGTTCGATAAATATTTCAAGCGTAGCGTCGTCCATTCGCTTTTGTTGACGGCCAGGGTAAAGCTGCGCCTTTTCCAGATAAAAGCAGTAATCGCATCCAAGATTACAGGCCGCGCCCGTCGGTTTGGCCATAACATGACAGCTTTTCTTTATCACGATATTCATCCATCGCAAGAAATAATCAGCGCCTTTTCCACGGTCGTAAAGCCGCAGAGCAGGCGCTACGTTGAACAGATGGGTTATCAGTTCCAGTCTACGGGTTCCGGTTTTTCGCCACGGGCGCGCATTAACGAATCGTTATCGATGTCATTTTTATAGCGTGTGAAGTCAGCCACGAACTGTTTCTCAAGCGCCGGCTGTTTGCCAAGCTGGTTGTTTACCTCGCCGGCGTCGGCTTTCAGGTTATAAAGGTATTTGGGCTTAGCGTTACGGTCGAAGATCATCTTCCAGTCGCCTTCACGTATCGCCCACATATCGGTCGGGTCATCCTGATAGGGCATGTCGATGGCCCAGATAAGCGGCTTGTGACGGGTGAGCGGCTGCTCCTCCAGCACCGGCTTAATGGATTCCCCGTCGATAGCGCGGTCGGTGGGCAGCGAAAAGTGCAGCATATCCGCAAGCGTCGGCAGAATATCCAGCCCGGTTACTGGCGTATCGGAGACCGCGCCCGCCTTGATATGGTTGCCATATTTGATAATGGCCGGAACCCGGATGCCGCCTTCCCAGAGATTATCTTTGCGACCGCGCAGTCCGTTAGTTTCGCCCGCCATATTCAGCTCATACCACTTTCGCGCTTCGCGGGTGACCGGGCCATTGTCGCTGGTAAAGAGAATAATGGTGTTGTCCTCTTCGCCCATGGCTTTCACTTTATCGAGCACTTTGCCGACCTGTTCGTCGAGGTAACTGATATTGGCGTAATATTCGCCTGCGCCGCGCCAGGGTTTGTCCGCCCAGTCGGCATAGAACAGATCCTGATGCTGTCGTTCATAACTCGACATGTAGTCTTTATACATATCAAGGTACTTTTGCGGCGAGGCGAGGGGGGTATGCACCTCGGTAAAGGCGACGTATAAGAAAAACGGTTTCTTCTCTTTGCGGCTGTCTAACCAGTGGATGGCTTCGCTGCTGACCAGCTCGCCGCTAATCTGGTTTACCGTGCCGATGGGTTTGCCATTACGGTAAAAACCGTTGGGATAAACCACGCCATAACGCGGACGCTCTTTCGCTTTATCCAGATCGCTTGTGACGAAACCGGCGGCGTTCACCAGCGAATAATCAAAGCCCATATCTTTGGCCTGCGGCTGGTCAGTGCGGTTGGCGCCCGCGTTGAGATGGAGCTTGCCCATCATCGCCGTGTCGTAACCCTGCTCTTTTAAATAACTGGCGATGGTTTTTTCATTACGGCCCAGCGCCACGTTTTTACCGCCTGAGGGGATCCAGGAGCGTATGCCGGTACGAAACGGCGTGCGTCCTGTTAACAAGCCCGCGCGAGAGGGGGAGCAGAGCGGCGCCGGGGCATAATATTCCGTAAAGCGCATCCCTTCCTGCGCCAGCCTGTCAATATTAGGCGTTTTCACGATGGGGTGACCATAAGCGCCCAGGTCGCCATAGCCGAGGTCGTCCGCCATGATGATAATAACGTTAGGTTGTTTAGCCGGTTTGTCAGATAACGTGGCCGGTGCGGTTTGCGCCATCGCGCTGCCCGCCAGTAACAGGCTGACCAGGCTTGCCAGCATTCGCTTTTGCATGTTGATGTCCTTATTGTGGAAAAATCAAAACTCGTAACCCAGCATGTAGATCATCTGATCGCCAAAACCGTCGTAGCCCAATTTGTTTTTGAAATAGCGCCAGGTCACGCTGGCCTTAAGGTGCGGATAAAATTTCCAGGCCAGAGTCAGGCCGCCGTTAATGCCGTTAGCGCCGTGCTGCTGTTCGGCATAGGCGTCGTTGCGATCGAACTCAAACTCATGCCAGTCAGACAGAACAAAAGATTGATCCCAGAGTTTGAAAAAATAAGCGGTGGTCCAGCCTGCCACGTAGCCATTGCGACCGCTGGCGCTGCGGCCGCCGAGCCGCTGTGATTTATAATCGGAAGACTGGTTATGGAAAGCGATATACGGTTTAAAGAACCCCCATTTGCCGCTCCAGCCCAGGTAACCCAGCCCGTACATCATGTCGAGATCGTCTCCCCAGGTATTATCAAACTGGCCGTAAACTTTCCCCATCAGGCTGTAGTCAGAATTGAACAGACGAATATGTGTTTGCGCCGATAAAACATAGTTCTGTCCGGCGATTTTATGATTAAGGACGTTATTTTCATAAAAGGAATAAAATTCGCCTTTATTAAAAATTGCGCCGAAATCGGCGGTTAATTTCCAGACTTCGCCCCGGTGTGTATTTTCAAGGCCGCTGTTCCAGTTCGCATATCCCGCATTCGCCGAGCCATACGCATTTTTTAGTTCCAAATCCAGCGCCTGCGTTTGCGCGCTGAACAGTAAAGTCACTGCAGAGGTAATAAGCGAAAGAACGCCGGCGCGCTTGTGCTGCGCGTTTATCAAACTCATAGATAATTTCCTTATTATAGTGGTTCTGGCCGCGTAGATAATATAGAGCGGTTCTGGCTCCGTTTGTGATAATAATCACACGCTAAAAGGGGCGCTGGCATATAAGCGCCAGAGTGACAAAAAGTGTGGATATTCCACTTGTATCTCATTGAATTATTAAGAGCGGAAAATAAAATCAGCGCTAAATTTTTCACTGTATGGGGCATTTTATAGCCGCGAATGGCGTTTATTTTGCCATCTTTGACGGTGTTTTTTGCGGGGTGATTAACAGTTTGACTTATTGGCTGACGTAATATTTTTGCAGGTGCTTTTAAAAGCAATTTTTAATAAGCGTTAAGAGGAGGAGAAAACACATTGATTCACTGACGTTGAAAATAAAAGCCAACACAGGGCGCCACCTGGCCTGGTTTCTATGAAAAGAGCACTATGCCGAACATAATTATTTATTAAGGATCGTATTATGACGCTACACAGCACTGCTTTGCCGCTTCCTCGCCCGCCCGTTAATCAGGGCATTGATACCACTAACAGTATCGTGATGAAGCATAATGAGATTTATTCTTCGCTATTCACTGAAATTAACGCGACCCATAACCAGAATAATGCTCTCCTCACGCTGAACCCCTATGGCACCGCGCCATTAAGCCTTTATATTGGCTTATGGTCAGAAAAGGCAGAAACGCTACATATTTCCGTGACTGACCAAAACGAGCGCGCGCCCGTGCTGACTTTTACGCAGCAGGTGGTTGCGGGAGCGAACCTCATTCCTGTCGCTGGCCTGCTGGCGGACAACGTTAATCTCATCACGCTGATTTCTTCGGCTGGCTCCACCACATGGCAAGTCCTTACCGAACCGTTGCCGCCGACGGATGCGCAGGATCCCGCCGGACATAATCTCTTTCCTCAGGTTACGCTGAAAGTCCCGGCGAGCGATCCCGCCATGCTTGCGCAGGGGCTATATTTTATTTCGTGTTTTGATCGTAATAATATTGCACTCGATCATCAGGCGAATGTTCGCTGGTTTACAACCAAGGATATGCCTTCAAATAATTTGCTGCGCATCGCCAACGGTAATTTTTTATCTTCTGCTATCGCGCAGAATAACTATTTGCAAATGTATGAGTTCGATATGATGGGCCGCGTGCATACCATGTATATGCTTGATAACGCGCTGCATCATTCTTTATGGCAACGGTCTGACGGTTCGCTGGTGGGCGCGTCTGAATATGCCCCGGGCACGCGGCCGGATGGCGATACCACTATCGAAGATGGCGTGTCGATAATCGATCTGCGCACCGGTCTTGAAACACACTATTACGACATGACGAAAGTGCTCGATCGCACCCGTCCATGCCGTCCTTCTAACCCGCCTTCAGCGGACGGAAGCGTAGACTGGCTGCATGTGAATCAGTGCTATATCAATGAGACCAACAATATTCTGGTCACCTCAGGACGTAATCAAAGCGCCATCTTTGGCGTTGAAGTGGAAACCGGTCAACTGCGTTTTATTATGTCCACCCATGAAGCCTGGTCTGCGGATTATCAGCCTTACTTACTGACGCCCGTCGATGCGTCAGGGGCGCCGCTTTACGATTTCAGCCAGCCTGAAGAGATTAAAAAAGCGAATCTCGAATTCTGGAACTGGGGACAGCACAACGTGCTGGAGATCCCTAACGACGCGCCCGGCATTATCGATATCTCGATTTTTAATAATGGCAATTACCTTTCAAGAGATGATGCGCAGAGCATTGCGCCATGGAATAACCAAAGCCGGGTAGGGAATTACCGTATCGATTTAACGACGATGACGGTCCAGAAGCTCAACGAATATTTTTCCGGTCCGGAAGGCTACAGCAGCTTATGCGGCGCGAAACAGCTGATGCCTAATGGCAACCTGGTCGTCTGTTACGGCGGGGCGACGTTCGACGACACCGGTTTGACCTTAACCTGCGATCCGGGCTACAGCGATGTCGATTACCAGAGCTGGGATGGAAGCGCGGAAGGCAAGCTGCCTTTGCGCGAGCTTACCGCGCAGGGCGAGGTCTTGCTTGAGATAACCATCGGCTCGGGCCTTGCCAGACGCAGAGAGGACGACCCCTCAATGTACCGCTACAACATTACCTGTTTCCGCGCCTATAAATTGCCGCTGTTTGGCTAAAAATAAGACAGGTATGCGTTTATAAAACAGAAAAACGGGGCCATCAGGCCCCGTTTTTCTCTGCGCCAGCGGTGTCGCACCCGGCGCACAGAGTGGCTTAACCCTTTGCCGCAACGGCAACAGGGCGCATTACACGTTTTTACGCTCGATGGTCTGTTCGCCCCAGAAGAGCGAGTCGGCGTCGGTTTTTTTGAAAGCCCGAATCAACACTTCATCGCTGCCTTCTTCCCAGATTTTCTCGGCCATTTTTTCGTCGTAATCCGCTACCTCAAAGATCGCCTCGGCGATTTCCGGGGAGGTATTACGCAGGCTGGCCCATTCTCCTACGTGGTGAGCTTTCGACTCTTGTGTTGGCATAGTTTCCTCCTGTGCTGAATCAGCTTTTCAGTTTTACGGTAACGCCGGCCACGTATTCGCCCTGGTAGCGGGCGATGGCCAGCTCTTCCGGGCTTGGCTGACGCGAACCGTCGCCGCCTGCGATAGTCGTGGCGCCATAAGGCGTGCCGCCGCGCACCGCGGAAATATCAAACAGTTCCTGGGCCCCGTAACCGATGGGCACAATTACCATCCCATGATGTGCAAGCGTAGTCCATGTGGAGGTAATCGTCTGTTCCTGGCCGCCGCCCGTGCCGGTGGAGCTAAACACGCTGGCTACCTTGCCGTAGAGCGCGCCAGAAGCCCAAAGTCCGCCGGTCTGGTCAAAGAAGGTGCGCATCTGGCCGGACATATTGCCAAAACGGGTAGGCGTGCCGATGATAATGGCGTCGTAATCCGCCAGCTCCTGCGGCGTTGCTACCGGTGCGTTCTGCGCTTTCCCGCCGGCTTTCGCGAACAGGTCAGGCGGCATGGTTTCTGGCACGCGCTTGATGGTCACTTCCACGCCTTCTACTTTTTCTGCGCCTTCCGCTACCGCATGCGCCATGGTCTCAATGTGTCCGTACATTGAGTAATAAAGCACCAGTACTTTAACCATTGACCTGACTCCTTAAATTTTAAGGCTTTTTTACGGGGAACCGTCAGCAGCGTTATCGCTGCGCTCTAGTAAAGATAAGCGCTGATGGGCAGAGTGCCAAGGTAGCAAACCAATTAATTGATTTTTAAGAAAATATAACGTTTGTTTGCTTTGTTATATTTAGAAACATGTCAAAATAATTACGTTTTGTTAATCATAAGAACGGCTTATAGATGGAAGCGGCAAAAATTTCGCCGTTTGGTCAATTTGATGTTGCAGAATATTACCGTTTACCGACCAAACGCGACTGCTGCACTAAGCTTCAGATCACGCGGCAATGATAAAAGGTTTCGACCTGTTGTCGCCAGGTGAAAGGATCCTCTTTTACTGAATGCAGTATGATGTCTAATGATTTCACATATCTGGAGGTCTGAAATGGCAAACCATCGTGGTGGTTCAGGTAATTTCGCAGAAGATCGTGAAAGAGCATCAGAAGCAGGTCGTAAAGGTGGCCAGCACAGCGGCGGGAACTTCAAAAATGACCCGCAGCGCGCATCTGAAGCTGGGAAAAAAGGGGGCAAAAATAGTCATGGCGGCGGCCGCAGCAGCAACAGCTAATGACTATTCAAGCGATTAGCCGCGATATCTGACGATTAATGGTTGATAGCTGCCCCAACGCCGCCGGGTTCGCCCGGCGGCTGTTTTTTTACTTATCGGTTATTTCGGGAATGTCTGGCCCACGCTCGGTTCCTGCGGCGCGATATCCGCTTCGACGACAGTATGTGCGCGCCGGCTTAAAATCGCGTTAAGTAAAATCGCCCCGAACGTCGCGGTGCCAATGCCGCCAAGCGTAAAGCCGCCCACCGTCAGCGCAAAATCCCCGGCGCCCAGCACCAGCGTGACCGCCACCATAATTAAATTGCCGTTCTGGCTTAAATCCACGCGATGCTGCACCCAGATGCGCGCGCCCGCGACGGCAATCAGCCCAAACACCACTATCGAGGCGCCGCCAATCACCGGACCGGGAATGGTATGAATCAGCGCGCCGAATTTAGGCGAAAAGCCCAGCAGCATAGCGATGACGGAAGCGGCGACAAACACCAGCGTCGAGTAAACTTTTGTCACCGCCATCACGCCGATATTTTCCGCATAGGTGGTCACGCCGCTGCCGCCCACTGCGCCGGAAAGCATCGTCGCCAGCCCGTCGCCGACAAACGCCCGTCCGATGTACGGGTCCATATTCCGCCCGGTCATTCCCGCCACCGCTTTCAGGTGGCCGAGGTTTTCCGCCACCAGAATCACAGCAACGGGCGCGATAAGCATCACCGCCTGGCCGCTAAACGTGGGGGCGGTGAAGTGCGGAAGGCCAAACCACGCGGCCTGCGCGACCGGTGAAAAATCCACCGGTTTGCCGAGTCCGAGACCGTTGGTCAGCGCGGCGTAAAGCGCCCAGGCCAGAATCAGGCCGATTAAAATCAGCAGACGTTGCACCATGCCCCGGGTGAAAACCGCCACCAGACCAATACAGAGCACGGTCATCACCGCCATCCAGCTGTCGAAACTGCTGGCGGAGACGCTTTTCACCGCGATGGGGGCGAGATTTAAGCCAATCGCCATCACCACGGCGCCGGTCACTACCGGCGGCATCAGCCGTTCAATCCAGCGGGTGCCCGATTTCATCACCACAAAACCAATCAGCGTATAAAGCAGGCCGCAGGCGATAATGCCGCCCAGCGCCACGCTGAGGTTGGGGTTCAGCCCCTGGCCGCTAAAGCCGGTCACGGCGATCACCACGCCGACAAATGCGGCGCTCGAACCGAGGTAGCTTGGCACGCGACCGCCGGTCACCAGAAAGAAAAGCAGCGTGCCGATGCCGGAAAGCAGGATGGCGAGGTTCGGGTCAAGCCCCATCAGCAACGGCATCAGCACCGTGGCGCCGAACATCGCAACCGCATGCTGAACGCCCATGACCATCGTCTGACCGAGAGGGAGCGTTTCGTCCGGGGCCACCACTTCACCCGCTGTGTGTTTACGCCATTGAGGAAACCAGGTGTGTGACATGTGAAACTCCTGCGCAGAAGAGGGCGGCTAACAGGCGGGCCGCATCAGTTGGTGGTAACCCCGGTCAAACCACACCAGGCCGTGGGTGTCGTCGTTACGTGCTATTTCCATCACTTCGCAAAACAGAATGTCGTGCGTGCCGACGCTGACGGTCTGGCTTATCCGGCAGTCAAAGGAGACCACGGCTCCTTCAAGCCGCGGGCAGCCAGTGACACCATAGCGCCACTCGGCGGCGGTAAAGCGCTCCGCCATCGGCGTTTTGCCGCCGAAAAGGTTGGAGAGCGACTCGTGTCCGGCGGCGAGGGTATTAACGCAAAGCTGGCGGTTTTCGCTAAAGACAGGCCATACCGAGGCGGCGCGGTTCAGGCAGACCAGCAGCGTCGGAGGGCTGTCCGTTACGCTGCAAACGGCGGAGGCGGTAAAGCCCGCCATGCCCGCCGGGCCAGCGGTGGTAATGATATTGACGGCGGCGCCGAGGCGCGCCATGGCATCACGAAACTGTTGTTGGTTTGGCGCCGACATGGCGTTCTCCTATAAAAGCGCGCAGGCATCGTTGAAAGCGAGGCGCGGAAGGCGCGGGTAAACCCGGCTGGCATCGCCGTAGCCAATATTGATCAGCAGATTGCTTTTCCAGGTCGTGCCCGCGAAAAACTCCGCGTCTACCTTATCGCGGTCGAAGCCGGACATCGGCCCGCAGTCCAGCCCCAGCGCCCGGCAGGCCATTATCAGATAAGCCGCCTGCAGCGAGCTGTTGCGAAACGCCGTCTCTTCGGCAAGCGCCGTGCTTGAGGTAAACCACGAGCGGGCGTCGCCATGGGGAAAAAGCTCAGGCAGCTTGTCGTAAAACTGCGCATCCCAGGCAACCACGACGGTGACCGGAGCGGACAGCGTTTTCTCAAGGTTGCCGGAGGAGAGCGCCGGCTTAAGCCGGGCCTTGCCTTCCGGGGTGCGGATAAACAGAAATCGTCCCGGCGAGCAGTTCGCGGAGGTGGGCGCCATCCGCGCCAGCGCATAAATCTCCTGCAATTGTTCGTCGCTGACCCGCCTCTCCAGCCAGGCGTTATGGGTACGCGCCTGGGTAAACAGGGTATTCAGCGCGCTCATGCTTACGGCTTCACTCATACAGTTTCCTTAGCGACAGGCGGCATCGTCAGGGTCGCCGCCAGAAAGGTTTTTACCAGTTCGTTAAACGGGCCACTGGCGGTGACGTTGCAGGCGTGCGCTCCCCAGGGCAGCACCTCCAGGCGGCTGTCGGGCAGCGCGTCATGCAGCGCCGCCGAGCAGTTCCAGGGCACCAGCAGGTCATCGCGGGCGCAGATAAGCAGCGTGGGCTGGGCAATCGCCTGCGCCGTCTGGCTGAAGTCGGCGGCTTTCAGCGCCGCCAGCCTGCGTTGCAGGTTTTCCGCACCCTGAAAATGGGCGTTGTGCAGCGCTTCTTCCGCTTCCAGACGCGGCTGGTTGGCCGCCATCCAGTCAGCCGGGTAGAGAAACAGCGGCTGCGCCTCAAGATACGCCGCCGCGCCGCACTCCCGTAAAAGCCGTTCACGCACCGCGAAACAGCGGCGGGTATGCGGGTTAAGACGCAGCCAGCCGTTGATGATGACAAGCGTCGTGACGGCCTGCGGGTAATCAAGGGCGAGCTGCATGCCAATATGCCCGCCAAGCGCATGGCCCATGACCCCAAAGCGGGTAATGCCATGGGCGAGCAGCGCGTCATGCAGCTCGCGCGCCATATCCGCCATGCTGTAGTCTTCCGGCAGCGTGGCCGGGTTATTGCCGGTGCCGCGCTGATCGTACACCACCAGTTGATAGCGCGGCTCAAGCGCGGCGCGCTGGGGCAGCCAGTAGCCGCCCGCGCCGCCCAGTCCCGCTATCAGAACCAGCACCGGCGCGCCGGGGTAAGGCGCCGGGGTGAGGGTCAGGTTCATGGCTTACCCCTGCTTACCGATGTGCGCAACCGTCGCTATCTCCACCAGCGCGTCGGGTTTCACCAGCCCGCACTGAATGCAGAAGCGCGCAGGCTTATCGCCCGGGAAAAACTCGGCGTAAACCTCGTTAATCGCGGCGTAGTTTTTCCAGTCGGTAATAAAGATCGAGTTGAACGTCACGTCCTCCATCGTCCCGCCCGCGGTTTCGATAACGCTCCGTATCGTCTCCAGCACGTGACGGGTTTGCGCCTTTGGGTCGCCGGGATAGACCACGTTATTGAGCTTGTCGAACGGCAGCGTGCCGGAGACATAAACCACGCCGTCAGCCAGCGTGCCTGGCACAAAAGGGGCGATGGGCGTTGTTGTGCCCGGCGGAATAATGACCTGTTTTGGCATGATGGCTCCTTATGCGATACGGGCGAGGGCAGCGGGGGCGAGCGCGTCGCAGAAGGTAGCGACGTCGCTGACCCAGCCAAAAAACGTTTCAATGTTGAACAGTGCCGCCTGCTGGGCGAACGCCGGGCCCGCCTGGTGAGTGGCGTCGCTCAGCACCACGCCGAAGTACTCCAGGAAAAAGCCGTCGCGCAGCGTCGATTCCACGCACACGTTGGTGGCGATGCCGGTAAACACCAGGTGACGGATCCCCCGGCTGCGCAGGATGCTGTCGAGCGGCGTGTTGAAAAAGCCGCTGTAGCGCGGTTTCGGCAGCACGATGTCGCCCGGCTGCGGCTTCAGCTCGTCCACGAGTTCATAATCCCAGCCGCCTTTTGCGAGCAGCTTGCCCTGCAGTTCCGGGCGGCTGCGCATCGTTTTCAGCGCGTTAGACTTGTGCCAGTTGGGCGACCCGGGGCCGCCTGCTTCTACATAGTCGCTGTCCCAGCCGTTCTGGAACCAGATGATGGTCATGCCCGCCTTGCGCGCAGCGGCCACCGCGACGTTGATTTTTTCGATAACCGGTTGCGTGGTGGAAACGTCAAACCCGGCGAGATCCAGATAACCGCCCTGGCTTGCGTAGGCGTTTTGCATATCCACCACAATCAGCGCGCTCTGTTGCGGCGTGAATTCGATGGCTTCCGGGCGGGCTTTCAGCGTCAGGCTTTTCATTACGCCACCTCCTTTGTGATTTGCGGAATATGGGCGCGGCACTGCATCAGCGGCTGGATGCGTTCGCCGAAGGTTTCCACGCCGGTCAGGAAATCATCAAACGTCAGCAGCACGCCTTGCGCGCCCGGCACCGTCGCCACTTCATCCAGCAGCCGTGCTACGGTTGCGTAAGAGCCCACCAGCGTGCCCATGTTGATATTGACGGCCGACGTCGGGTCCGCCATCTGGCGCACGTTGGTATCGGCGCCGGAGCGGGTATCTTTCTGGCTCTGCTCGGTAAGCCACGCCAGCGCCTCTTCATCCGCGCCCGCTTTGTAATGCTCCCATTTGGCGCGCGCCGCGTCGTCGGTTTCGTCGGCAATCACCATAAACAGCACGTAAGAGCCGACCTCGCGCCCGGCTTTTTCCGCCGCCGCTTTCATCCGCGCCGCCGTTGGCGCGAACGCGGTGGGGGTGTTAACCCCTTTGCCGAAGCAAAAGTTGTAATCGGCGTGCGCAGCGGAGAACGCCATGCCCGCATCGCTCTGACCGGCGCAAATCACCTTCATCGGTTTTTGCGGCTGCGGGCTGACGCGGCAGTCGTTCATGGTGAAAAAATCGCCTTTGAAGTCGCTTTTGCCCGTGCCCCACAGGTCGCGAAGCACCTGCACATATTCGGTGAGGTAGTCGTAGCGGCGGGAGAAGTAGTCATCCCCCGGCCAGAGGCCCATTTGCTCATACTCCGGTTTCTGCCAGCCGGTAACGAGGTTCACGCCGAAGCGCCCGCCGGAGATGGAGTCGATAGTCGAGGCCATGCGCGCCACAATGGCGGGCGGCAGGGTAAGGGTGGCGGCGGTGGCGTAAATCTCAATGCGCGAGGTGACCGCCGCAAGCCCGGCCATCAGGGTGAAAGACTCCAGGTTATGATCCCAGAACTCGGTTTTGCCGCCAAAGCCGCGCAGCTTAATCATCGACAAGGCGAAATCGAAATGGTACTGCTCCGCTTTTTGCACAATCGCCTTGTTTAACTCGAACGTCGGCATGTACTGGGGAGCGTGGGTGGAAATCAGCCAGCCGTTGTTGCCGATAGGAACAAACACACCAATTTTCATCGCGAACCTCATCAAAGTCGGAAAGGGATCTCGCGCGGCGCTGCGTCCTGCATTTTCCGTTAAGCCTCGCTCGAAAGAGGTAGTGCAAGGGGTATGCCAGCTTTAAAAGGCTCATTGTTATCAATACGTTGCTGCTATGTTGAAAATTTAACCGTAAAAAAGTGGACTAAACGGTCAAAAAGGCTGCACAGAAAACAGGCAGCGCTGCGCGATGAGGGTGCAGGCGGCGGGGGGCTTTTGCTATGCTTGAGGCAAAACGCAAAGGAGAGAGCGCATGGCGCAAGGCGCGGTTAAAGAGTTGGGCAGGCGCTCAAAAGCGATAGCGGCGAAAAAGCAGGCGATTCTGGCCGCAGGGCTCGACTATTTTTCACGGTTCGGCATTCATGGCACCAGCCTCGAGCAGGTGGCTGAAAAAGCGGACGTTTCTAAAACCAATCTTCTCTATTACTACCCGTCGAAAGAGGCGCTCTACGTCGCGGTGCTTAAACAGATCCTGGATATCTGGCTGGCGCCGCTGAAGGCGTTTCGCGCCGACCTGCAACCGCTGGCGGCGATAGGCGAGTACATTCGCCTGAAGCTTGAAGTCTCCCGCGATCACCCGCAGGCCTCGAAGCTGTTTTGCCTGGAAATGCTACAGGGCGCGCCGCTTTTGATGGCGGAGCTTTCCGGCGACCTGAAAAGCCTGGTGGATGAGAAATCGGCGATTATCGCAGGCTGGGTGGCGAGCGGTAAAATTGGCCCCGTAGACCCGCATCATCTGATCTTTATGATCTGGGCCAGCACGCAGCACTACGCCGATTTCGCCACCCAGGTGGAAGCGGTGACGGGAAAGACGTTGCAGGATGACGCCTTCTTTCGCCAGACCGTGGAAAACGTACAGCGAATGGTGATAGAAGGCATCCGTCCGCGTTAAGGGGCAGGCGGCAGCGGGCAGCTCACGTCGCCTTCTTCGCACTGGGTTAACGACTCGAGAAACGCGGCGCGCTCGCGGGTTTTATCCGCCAGGCACTGGCTCTCTATCATCGGCTGCACGCTGCCGCCGTTGGCGCCCGAGCTGACAAAGGCGCAGTCGGCGTCGCGCACGTTAAGCCAGGCGTTCTGCGCTTTTTTCAGCAAGTCGCGCTGCGCAACGCTTGCGCGCTCCATCACTTTTTTATAGCTGGCGTTCATGGCGGTATCCGCCTGCTGGTAGTCCGCGGCGGCGCAAACGTTGAGATCCGTCTGGGTAGTCGCCTTTTCGCAATTGTCGGCAAGCGCCGGGGCGCTCAGCAAGGCAAGCAGGTAGAGCGGGAGTCGTTTCATGGGTTCTCTCCATAAAAAAAGGCTCCTGAAACAGGAGCCTTGCTAGCGTAGCCAGTTCTTAGCCGATTGTCATCAGGCTGGCGTTGCCGCCCGCCGCCGCGGTGTTGACGCTGAGCGAGCGTTCCACCCACAGCCGCTCCAGTAGCAGGTTGGTTTCCCCGCGCTCGAAGCCCTGCACCGACACGATCGCCCCCTCGCGGCCCGCTACCTGTTCGCACAGGTTACGCAGCTGGTCGGAATCGCCATGGTAGATAACCGCGTCGAAACGCTGGCTCATCAGATGGTCCGGCTTCGCAAAGTCGATAACCTGCTGTACCGCGCCGGGCAACTGTTTCGCGAGTTCGCGATGCAGTTTGTCGTCCGGCCACAGCGCGCGGCTGCCTGCGCTGGTCGCCGCCGCCAGCTGGACAAGCGCGTCCTGCTCGTTATCCGCCACGCACAGCACGCGCTCGCGAGGCAGCAGCGTCCAGGTATTGCGCTCGCCCGTCGGCCCCGGCAGCACGCGCTGCGCGCCGGTCTGCGAAAGCTCGGCGTATTTCTCGCATAGCGCTTTAAAGTCCGGGCGTCCCGCCGCCCACTGGGTGAGCGCCTGATGCGGCTGCGTCAGCGCGTTTTTAAGCTGCGTGTCTACCGGATACACCGCATCCTGACGGTTGAAGGTGGTCAGCGCCGCGTGCGGCGGACGGTTCGCCAGCAGGCGGTAGAGGTAAAGCGGACCGCCCGCTTTCGGGCCGGTGCCGGAAAGCCCCTCGCCGCCGAACGGCTGCACGCCCACCACCGCGCCAACCATATTGCGGTTAACGTAGAGGTTGCCGACTTTCGCCGCGCCCGTCACCTGGGCGATAGTTTCATCAATGCGGGTATGCACGCCAAGCGTCAGGCCGTAACCTGCGCGGTTGATCTGCTCAATCAGCCCGTCGAGATTGTTGCGGCTGTAGCGCACCACGTGCAGCACCGGGCCGAAAATCTCTTTTTGCAGTTCGTCAAAGCTTTCCAGTTCGATAAGCGTCGGCATGACAAACGTGCCGGCCTGCCATTCGCGCGCATCAACGCTGTTTTCACGCACCGCCTGGAAGACATTGCGGCCTTTGGCGCGCATCGCCTGAATATGGCGGTCGATATTGGCTTTCGCTTCAGCGTCGATAACCGGGCCGACGTCAGTGGAGAGGCGGCCTGGGTTGCCCATGCGGCACTCCGCCATCGCGCCTTTCAGCATCGTCAGCGTGTGATCGGCAATATCTTCCTGCAGGCAGAGCACGCGCAGGGCGGAGCAGCGCTGGCCGGCGCTGTCGAACGCGGAAGCGACCACATCCACCACCACCTGTTCGGTCAGGGCGGAGGAGTCGACAATCATCGCATTCAGTCCGCCGGTTTCCGCAATCAGCGGTGTCGGGCGGCCCTGCGGGTCAAGGCGGGTGGCGATGTTGCGTTGCAGAAGGGTTGCCACTTCCGTTGAGCCGGTAAACATCACGGCGCGCACGCGCTCATCGCCAGTCAGCTTCGCACCGACCGTTTCGCCGCGCCCAGGCAGCAGTTGCAGCACGCCTGCCGGTACGCCCGCTTCCAGCAAGATATTTACGCCCTGAGCGGCAATCAGCGGCGTTTGCTCCGCCGGTTTCGCCAGCACGCTGTTGCCAGCGGCGAGGGCGGCGGCAATCTGGCCGGTAAAGATAGCGAGCGGGAAGTTCCATGGGCTGATGCAGACCACCGGGCCGAGCGGGCGATGGGTTTCGTTATCGAAATCGTCGCGCACCTGGCCTGCGTAGTAATAGAGGAAGTCTACCGCCTCGCGCACTTCCGCGATGGCGTTGCTGAAGGTTTTGCCCGCTTCGCGCACCAGGATGCCGATAAGCGTCTGCATCTGGTCTTCCATCAGCACGGCGGCGCGTTCAAGAATGGCGGCGCGCTCCTGCGGTGGGGTGGCGAACCAGATTGGCGCGCTGTTCACGGCGTTATCCAGCGCCTGCGAGACTTCCGCGTCGGTGGCTTCACGCGCGTAGCCGACGATATCTTTCGGCTCCGCCGGGTTAATCACCGGCGTCAGCTCGCCTGCTTCCACCGCGGTTTCCAGCACCGGCAGCGCCTGCCATTTGTGCGCGGCGCTGTTAAGCAGCGCGGAGGAGAGCGAAGCCAGACGGTGCTCGTTTGAGAGATCAAGCCCTGTCGAGTTAATGCGGCCTTCGCCGTAGAGATCGTGCGGCAGTGGGATTTTCGGGTGCGGCAGGCCCGCTTTCCCTTCCTGCGCCGCCAGTTTTTCCACCGCGGCGACCGGGTCCGCCACAAGTTCATCCAGCGGCAGCGTGGTATCGGCGATGCGGTTGACGAACGAGGTATTGGCGCCGTTTTCCAGCAGACGACGCACCAGATAGGCGAGCAGGGTTTCATGCGTGCCTACCGGAGCATAAATACGGCACGGCCGGTTCAGCTTGCCGTCCGCCACTTTCCCCACCACCTGTTCGTAGAGCGGCTCGCCCATGCCGTGCAGGCACTGGAATTCATACTGGCCGGGGTAGTAGTTCTGGCCCGCCAGGTTATAAATCGCCGCCAGCGTATGGGCGTTATGGGTCGCGAACTGCGGATAAATAAGGTTCGGCACCGCCAGCAGCTTTTTCGCGCAGGCGAGGTAGGAGATATCGGTGTAAACCTTGCGGGTGTAAACCGGGTAGCCTTCAAGGCCTTCCATCTGGGCGCGTTTGATTTCGCTGTCCCAGTAAGCGCCTTTCACCAGACGGATCATCAGGCGACGGCGGCTGCGGGTAGCGAGATCGATTAAGTAATCAATCACAAACGGGCAGCGCTTCTGGTAAGCCTGAATAACAAACCCGATGCCGTTCCAGCCCGCCAGCTCCGGCTCAAAGCAGAGTTTTTCCAGCAGGTCGAGGGAGATCTCCAGGCGGTCCGCCTCTTCGGCGTCGATGTTAATGCCGATGTCATACTGGCGCGCCAGCAGGGTGAGCGACTTCAGGCGCGGGTAAAGTTCTTCCATTACGCGGTCATACTGCGCGCGGCTGTAGCGCGGGTGCAGCGCCGAAAGCTTAATGGAGATGCCCGGGCCTTCATAAATGCCGCGACCGTTAGAGGCTTTACCGATGGCGTGGATCGCCTGCTGGTAAGAGACCATGTAAGCCTGCGCATCGGCGGCGGTCAGCGCCGCTTCGCCGAGCATATCGTAAGAGTAGCGGAACCCTTTTTCTTCGAGCTTGCGGGCGTTGGCCAGCGCCTCGGCGATGGTTTCACCGGTCACGAACTGCTCGCCCATCAGGCGCATCGCCATGTCCACGCCTTTGCGGATAAGCGGCTCGCCGCTCTTGCCGATGATGCGGTTGAGCGAGCGCGACAGGCTGGCTTCGTTATGGGTGGAGACCAGACGACCCGTAAAGAGCAGACCCCAGGTGGCGGCGTTAACAAACAGCGAAGGGCTGCGGCCAATGTGAGACTGCCAGTTGCCGTTGCTGATTTTGTCGCGGATCAGCGCGTCGCGGGTCGCTTTATCTGGAATACGCAGCAGCGCTTCGGCAAGGCACATCAGCGCCACCCCTTCCTGAGAAGAGAGCGAGAACTCCTGCAGCAGGCTCTGCACCATGCCCGCGCGCCCGGAAGCGGTCTTCTGGTTGCGCAGCTTCTCTGCAAGCTTATAAGCGAGTTGATGCGTCTGCTCCGCCACCGGCGCAGGCAGGCGCGCCTGCTCAAGCAGCATTGGCACGGCGTCCGTTTCCGCACGGCGGTAAGCGCCGGTTATTGCGGCGCGGTTGACCGACTGCGGCAGGATCTGCTCGGCGAATTCCAGGAAGGGCTGATGCGTCTCTTCCGGTTGGACGATGTTTTCTTCGCTCTCATTGGCCGCGCCCGCCAGCAGGGCAGGCAGCTCCGGCAGCGTATCGTCGCTTTCGAGTCGTTCAAGATAATTGAAAATAGCCTGCTTAATCAGCCAGTGCGGCGTGCGGTCTATTTTGGTTGCGGCGGCTTTGATGCGCTCACGGGTTGCATCATCCAGCTTGACCCCCATGGTAGTGGTGCCCATGCCTTTAGCTCCTGTTTTCTTCGCGTTTTTATCTGCGGTTAACGTTATCCGGCACTATCCATCATGTTGCAACTTTGTGCAACCATGTTAAATGTGACCTCGCCAGCAAGCTCAAAAATGAATGAAATGTTAAATATGAAATTGCTATGACCGCTCAGACGCCACCGCGCTATAAGCTGATATTCCGGGCCTGGTTAACATTTTTTGGTGGTGCAACCGCTAAAAGCGTGAGCGAGTGCAACCTCCTGCAAAATGGCATTTTTAGCAGAGATGTAATTGTTGTAAATGGTGTGTTAAATCGATTGTGAATGAAAACCGCTTCCGGCAGGATACTGCCGCGAAACGAAAACGACGATAACAGCACCGCTGCGTTCCGGCGGTGACAAGCCGAAACTGGCCAGATTAGACGGAGAAGTGAAATGACAGCGAGTACACCTATGCTGGTGACTTTCCTTGTTTATATCTTTGGGATGATATTAATAGGGTTTATTGCGTGGCGTTCGACCAAAAACTTTGACGATTACATCCTTGGCGGGCGCAGCCTTGGCAGCGTGGTAACGGCGCTGTCGGCAGGGGCGTCTGATATGTCCGGCTGGCTGTTGATGGGCCTGCCTGGCGCCATTTTCCTCTCCGGGATTTCAGAAAGCTGGATTGCCATCGGCCTGACGCTGGGCGCCTGGATCAACTGGAAGCTGGTGGCAGGGCGGTTGCGCGTGCACACCGAGGCGAACAATAACGCGCTGACGTTACCGGATTATTTCACTGGCCGTTTCGAAGATAAAAGCCGCGTGCTGCGCATCATCTCCGCGCTGGTTATCCTGCTGTTCTTCACCATCTACTGCGCCTCCGGCATTGTGGCAGGCGCGCGCCTGTTTGAAAGCACCTTCGGCATGAGTTATGAAACCGCGCTGTGGGCAGGCGCTGCGGCGACCATTCTCTACACCTTTATCGGCGGCTTCCTCGCGGTAAGCTGGACTGACACGGTGCAGGCGAGCCTGATGATTTTCGCCCTGATCCTGACCCCGGTGTTTGTTATTCTCGCCGTCGGCGGCCTGGACGACTCGCTGATGGTTATCAAGCAAAAGAGCATCGAGAACGTCGATATGCTCAAGGGCTTAAACCTGGTGGCGATTATTTCGCTGATGGGCTGGGGGCTTGGCTACTTCGGCCAGCCGCACATTCTGGCGCGCTTTATGGCGGCGGACTCTCATCACACCATTGTTAACGCGCGTCGCATCTCCATGACCTGGATGATCCTCTGCCTTGCGGGTGCCGTGGCGGTGGGCTTCTTCGGCATCGCCTACTTTAACAACCACCCGGAGCAGGCGGCGGCGGTGAACCAGAACGGCGAGCGCGTCTTTATCGAGCTGGCGCAAATTCTCTTTAACCCGTGGATCGCCGGCATTCTGCTCTCCGCTATCCTCGCGGCGGTGATGTCCACCCTGAGCTGCCAGCTGCTGGTCTGCTCCAGCGCGATTACTGAAGATCTCTACAAAGCCTTCCTGCGTAAAAACGCGACGCAGAAAGAGCTGGTATGGGTGGGGCGTCTGATGGTGCTGGTGGTGGCGCTGGTTGCCATTGCGCTGGCGGCGAACCCGGAAAACCGCGTGCTTGGGCTGGTGAGCTACGCCTGGGCGGGCTTCGGCGCCGCATTCGGTCCGGTAGTGCTGTTCTCGGTGATGTGGTCGCGCATGACCCGCAACGGCGCGCTGGCAGGCATGATTATCGGCGCGGTGACCGTTATCGTCTGGAAGCAGTTCGCCTGGCTGAACCTGTATGAAATCATTCCGGGCTTTGTTTTCGCAAGCCTTGGCATCGTGGTCTTTAGTCTGCTGGACAAAGCGCCGTCCGTCACGATGCGGTCCCGCTTTGAAAAAGCGGACGCGGAATACCACACCGCGCCGCCTTCTAAACTGCAGGCTGATTAAGCCTTCGCAAGCAAACCCGCCGAAAGGCGGGTTTTTTGTTTGTAATCAAAAAAATAGTCTAAGGCATCCCTTGCCTGGCGCGGCAAAGTGTTATTTCATCCTGTTTTCCACCCATCACTAAAAGGCAGGGAAAAAGATGACTGGCAAAGCGTTGTTAGGCCTTACGCTTGCGGCGTTGCTGACAGGCTGCACGGCGCATTCAGGCGAAGCGGAGCCGAAGCAGGCGTGCGCGGCGCAAAATCGCATGATGCAGACCACGCTCTATTTTGGCCTCAGCCGGCCCGCTGGCCCGGCTATCACCGGCAAGGAGTGGCAAGGTTTTGTCGATACCGACGTCACCCCGCGCTTTCGCGATGGCCTGACGGTGTTTGACGCGCGCGGCCAGTGGCTGGGCAGCGATGGCAACGTGGCGCGCGAGCCGAGCAAGGCGCTGGTGCTCATTCATGACCGCAACGACACAAGCGAGCGGGAGATAGAAGCCCTGCGCGCGATATATAAAACCCGTTTTGCGCAGGAATCCGTTATGCGGGTGGATCAGAGCGTGTGCGTACAGTTTTGAGATAAAGGCGGGGAAGGTCCCGCCTTTTGCTTACAGCACCAGGCCTGCGAACGCGGCGGAAAGCAGGCTGACTAACGTTGCGCCATACACCAGGCGCAAGCCAAAGCGCGAAACCACGTTGCCCTGCGGCTCGTTTAGCCCTTTTATGGCGCCCGCGACGATGCCGATAGAGGCAAAATTGGCAAACGACACCAGAAACACCGACAGAATGCCAAGACCGCGCGGCGACAGGGTGGCGGCGATTTTTTGCAGCTCAATCATGGCGACAAACTCATTCGCCACAAGTTTAGTGGCCATAATGCCGCCCGCCTTCAGGGCGTCTGCCGCCGGAATGCCAACGAGCCAGGCTAACGGGTAGAACACATAGCCAAGCAGTTGCTGGAAGCTCTGGCCGAACAGCGCCAGAAACAGCGCGTTCACGGCGCTGATAATGGCGATAAAACCAATCAGCATCGCCAGAATAATCATCGCCACCTTAAAGCCCGCAAGAATGTACTCGCCGAGCATTTCAAAAAAACTCTGGGACTCATGCAGTTTCTCAAGCCGCACTTCCGGTTCGTCGTGCGGGCGCGCCGGATTGATGACGGAAAGAATAATAAACGTGCTGAACAGGTTAAGCACCAATGCCGCGACCACATATTTCGCCTCGATCATCGTCATGTAGGCGCCGACGATAGAGAGCGAAACGGTCGACATGGCGGTAGCCGCCATCGTAAACAGACGGCGCGAAGAGAGATCCGCCAGCACGCCTTTATAAGCGATAAAGTTTTCCGACTGGCCGAGCACCAGCGAACTCACCGCGTTGAACGACTCGAGCTTGCCCATGCCGTTGATTTTTGAAAGCAAGGTGCCGATAACGCGAATGAACACCGGCAAGATGCGCCAGTGTTGCAGAATGCCAATCAGCGCCGAGATAAAGACGATAGGGCAGAGCACGCCAAGAAACACAAAGGCGAGGCCTTTCTGGCTCATGCCGCCAAAGACGAAATCGGTGCCTTCAGCGGCAAAATGCAGCAGCGAAGAGAAGCCGCCCGCGACGCTTTGAATCAGCCATAACCCCGCTTGCGCATGCAAAAAGAACCAGGCGAACGCCGCTTCGATAAGCATAAGCTGAAGAATATAACGAACGCGGATGTTTTTACGGTCAAAGCTTGTAAGCCAGGCAAGCGCCAGGATAGCCGCCGCGGCGAAAATAAAGTGCAATAGAGTTGTCATAGTTACGCAGGTGATTGAAAGAAAAATAGTTAGCCACAGATAAAACGGCCGGTAAACAGCGCGCTAAGCATAATTTCCCGCATCGTTATCTGGCAAACGGAATAAGCGGGGATGGGAAGGCGCTTGCGAAGGCGAGGCCATATTTGCGCATGTTGCACAGGCGTTATTACCGGTTCGAACACGCGTGAGAGCGGGATAATCCGACAGCGTGATTACTCAACTTCGCAACTTTTACACTTCGTCATAATTCCCGGCACATTTTGCTTGTATTTCTTCTTTTGCTAATGATAATCACTTTCACTCACATTTACCTTTCTTTGCAACAGTTGACCTGATTTCACACTTAAGGGTGCCGGGATGTTTGTTCCATTTCTTATTATGCTGCGCGAAGGGCTGGAAGCTGCGCTTATTGTCAGCCTTATCGCCAGTTACCTGAAGCGCACGCAGCGCGGGCAATGGCTTGGCGTCATGTGGATAGGCGTGTTTCTCGCCGCCGCGCTCTGCCTTGGGCTGGGTATTTTCATCAACGAAACCACCGGCGAGTTCCCGCAAAAAGAGCAGGAGCTGTTTGAAGGCATCGTGGCGGTGATTGCGGTATTGATCCTCACTTATATGGTTTTCTGGATGCGCAAAGTGGCGCGCAACGTGAAAGGGGAGCTGGAGCAGGCGGTAGACAAGGCGCTCAAGCGCGGCGGCAACCAAAGCTGGGCGCTGATCCTGATGGTCTTTTTCGCCGTGGCGCGCGAAGGGCTGGAGTCGGTCTTTTTCCTGCTGGCGGCCTTTGGCCAGGATCTCGGCGTCTGGCCGCCGCTTGGCGCCATGTTGGGGCTGGCGACGGCAGTGGTGCTCGGTTTCCTGCTTTACTGGGGCGGCATCCGCCTTAACCTTGGGACCTTTTTCAGATGGACGAGCCTCTTTATTCTGCTGGTAGCGGCGGGGCTGGCGGCGGGCGCCATTCGCGCGTTTCACGAGGCGGGGCTGTGGAACCGCTTTCAGGAGGTGGCTTTCGACCTAAGCCAGGTGCTGAGCACGCATTCGCTCTTCGGCACGCTGCTGGAGTCGGTATTCGGCTACCAGGAAGCGCCCACGGTGAGCGAAGTGGCGGTCTGGCTGATTTATCTGCTGCCCGCGCTGGCTATTTTCTTTATGCCGACCCGCGTGGTGGCGCAGCCTTCCGGCAACGCAAACTGATTATAACAGGCGCGTCGCGCCTTTTTAGTTACAACATACTTTTATAGGGAATGGTCATGACGAGACACTTTCGCCGCAGCGCGCTGCAGTTGACGACGCTTGCGCTCTTATCTTCCGCCTTTGCCGTCAACGCGGCTGATATTCCACAGGTTAAGGTCACGGTAAACGACAAGCAGTGCGAGCCGATGACGCTTACCGTCAACGCGGGCAAAACCCAGTTCCTGATCCTCAACCACAGCCAGAAAGCGCTGGAGTGGGAGATCCTCAAAGGGGTGATGGTCGTGGAAGAGCGCGAGAACATTGCGCCAGGCTTCAGCCAGAAAATGACGGCGAACCTGGAGCCAGGCGAATATGACATGACCTGCGGCCTGCTGAGCAACCCTAAAGGCAAGCTCATCGTGAAAGCAGCGGGCGGCGCGCAGCCAGCGGCGAAAAGCGATTTGATGTCGCTTGAAGGCGCCATCACCCAGTATAAAGCGTATGTTACCGCCGAAACCGCCGCGCTGGTGGAAGGCACCAAAGCCTTTACCGACGCGGTGAAAGCGGGCGACATCGAAAAAGCGAAATCGCTTTACGCCCCGACGCGCCAGCATTACGAGCGCATTGAGCCTATCGCCGAGCTTTTCTCTGACCTCGACGGCAGCATCGATGCCCGTGAGGACGATTATGAGCAGAAAGCGGCAGACCCGAAATTCACCGGTTTCCACCGTCTGGAAAAAGCGCTGTTTGGCGATAACAGCGTGAAGGGAATGGATACCTATGCCGACCAGCTTTACCGCGACGTTCAGGATCTGCAAAAACGCATCAGCGAGCTCGCTTTCCCGCCGGGTAAAGTCGTAGGCGGCGCGGCCGGGCTGATTGAAGAAGTGGCGGCGAGCAAAATTAGCGGTGAAGAAGATCGTTACAGCCACACCGATCTGTGGGATTTCCAGGCGAATGTGGAAGGCTCGCAGAAGATTGTCGAGCTGTTGCGTCCGCAGTTGCAAAAAGACAACGCGGAACTGCTGGCGAAAGTGGACGCCAACTTTAAGAAGGTCAATACCATCCTCGCGAAGTACCGCGCCAAAGAAGGGTTTGAAACTTACGACAAGCTGACCGACGCCGATCGTAACGCGCTGAAAGGGCCGGTGACGGCGCTGGCTGAAGACCTCTCCCTGCTGCGTGGCGTGCTCGGTCTGGACTAAAGCATGAACGACGCGACAAAACACCCGAACGCGCCGGAGCCGGCGCGTCGTCGACTGCTGAAAGGGCTCGGACTGCTTGGCGGGGCGCTGGCCGTTACGGGCGGCTGTCCGGTGGCGCACGGCGCTAAGCCTTCAGCGCCGCCAGGCACGCTCTCGCCGGATGGCCGTCAGGAAAAGCAGCCTTTTTACGGCCCGCATCAGGCGGGCATCGTCACGCCGCAACAGGCCGCCATGATGCTGGTGGCTTTCGATGTGCTGGCCGCGGACAAGGCCGATCTGGAGCGCCTGTTTCGTCTGCTGACGAAGCGTATCGCTTTCTTAACCGAAGGCGGTCCGGCGCCGCAAACGCCCAACCCGCGATTGCCGCCGATGGATTCCGGTATTCTTGGCGATGTTATCGCGCCGGATAACCTGACGATTACCGTTTCAGTCGGTCATTCTCTGTTTGACGAACGCTTCGGGCTGGCGGCGCAGATGCCGAAAAAGCTGCAAAAGATGACGCGTTTTCCGAACGATTCGCTGGATGCGGCGCTCTGCCATGGCGATCTGCTGCTGCAAATTTGCGCCAATACCCAGGATACGGTTATTCACGCGCTGCGCGACATTATCAAACACACGCCGGATCTCCTGAGCGTGCGCTGGAAGCGGGAGGGGTTTATCTCCGACCACGCGGCGCGCAGCCGGGGTAAAGAAACGCCGATTAATCTGCTCGGCTTCAAGGATGGCACGGCCAATCCGGATACGCAGAATGCCAGACTGATGGACAACATCCTGTGGGTGACGCCGGATCAGGGCGAACCCGCCTGGGCAGCAGGCGGCAGCTATCAGGCGGTGCGCATCATTCAGTTTCATGTCGAGTTCTGGGACCGCACGCCGCTTAAGGAGCAGCAAACCATCTTTGGGCGCGAAAAGCACAGCGGGGCGCCGCTTGGCATGCAGCATGAGCACGACGTGCCGGACTACGCGAGCGACCCGGACGGCGAGGTTATCGCGCTGGATAGCCATATCAGGCTGGCCAACCCGCGCACGCCGGAAACCCAGTCCAGCCTGATGCTGCGCCGGGGCTACAGCTACTCGCTCGGCGTCACCAATTCCGGTCAGCTTGATATGGGGCTGCTGTTTGTCTGCTATCAGCATGACCTGGAAAAAGGCTTTTTAAGCGTCCAGAAACGGCTGAACGGCGAAGCGCTGGAAGAGTATGTGAAACCCATCGGCGGCGGTTATTTCTTTGCCCTTCCGGGCGTTAGTGATAACGCGCATTATCTTGCCGAAGGGCTGCTGCAGGCCTGACCCCTCTCCCCGCCGCGTCAGGCGGGGACACCTTCTTACATCTTCTGTTTCATTTGTTAACACTTTACTGGCGCAGCCGGGATAAGAATTTTACTATGACTATAGTGTTGATACTTTTCTGTAATATTTCTGTGTCATAAAAAGTGCATCGTCAGAAAAGACTTAAAAAGTTAAAAATAAGTAAAATCTATGTTGCTTTTATGAAAAAATTTGATGTACTTAGAGCAGATGCGGTAGTTCCCGGTTGTGAACAGTTTTTTCACTATGGAGATCGCGAATGGTAGTGTCCCGTGATGGACTAAAACATAAAACCCCCCGCAAAGCCCGGCGCGGAGATACTACCTCCGGCAAAATCGTCTTCACTTCTTCATCCAGACATTCCACTTCCTCCTCACATTCAACCGACGCAGTAAGCGGTGCGCGTAGCCGTACTACTGCGTCTTTTTCCGGCAATCATGGCTTACAAGGAAGCCAAACCTACGTTGTTCGTGCGCATAATCGCGTCGGCAGTGACGACGCGGGCAATGTAAACCTACTTAACAAGGTGCCATCCATGGGAAGACAGAAAGCAGTGATCAAAGCTCGTCGTGAAGCAAAACGGGTGTTAAGACGGGATTCACGCAGCCACAAGCAGCGTGAAGAGGAGTCGGTCACTTCGCTTGTGCAGATGAGCGGCGTTGAAGCTATTGGCATGGCAAGGGACAGTCGCGATACATCGCCAATAGCGGCGCGCAGTGAAGCTCAGGCGCAGTATCTCGAAGCTATTGAGAGTAAACAGCTGATATTCGCCACCGGCGAAGCCGGATGCGGCAAAACGTTTATCAGCGCGGCGAAGGCGGCTGAGGCCCTGATTCACAAGGATGTCGACAGGATCATTGTTACTCGCCCGGTACTGCAGGCCGATGAAGACCTCGGCTTCCTGCCCGGCGATATTTCTGAGAAGTTCGCGCCTTATTTCCGTCCGGTCTACGATGTTCTGGTGCGCCGCCTTGGCGCCTCGTTCATGCAGTACTGCCTGCGACCGGAAATTGGCAAGGTAGAGATTGCGCCGTTCGCCTATATGCGCGGACGTACATTTGAAAATGCGGTAGTGATTCTGGACGAGGCTCAGAACGTTACCGCTGCGCAGATGAAAATGTTTTTGACCCGCCTCGGGGAGAACGTGACCGTTATCGTCAATGGCGATATTACCCAGTGCGATTTGCCCGCCGGCGTGCAGTCCGGCCTGAGCGATGCGCTGGCGCGTTTCAAAGAGGATGACATGATCGGCGTGGTGCGCTTCACCAAAGACGATTGTGTCCGCTCCGCACTCTGCCAGCGTACGCTCAACGCCTACGATTAACATTGCTGGTGAAAAAATACAAACCGGCGTCCGTACAGGCGCCGGTTTTCCTTTGTAAAGCCCCTAATATTTGCTTGCCTTTATCCTTATATTTTTTATCGCCTGGCCGATAACCCTTAACGCAAAGCGCCATAAAAATAAATAAATGGCTGTATTTAAATACGTTTTGGTAAGGATATCGTTATGAAAGTTTCTTTCTCGCTTCCCTTTTTGCTTTTCTCGCTGGCCTTAGCCGGGTGCAGCAATAAACCGTTGCCGCCAGAAGAGAAGGTGGTCAGCACCAGCACCCTGCAAGGGGACAGGGGAGCGATATTGTCGATTCAAAGCTACGAGCAGCTCAGAACCGATACGCACCAGCCAACCGATACTTCGCTGCGCTATATTACCCGCAGCGACACCAGCAAAGTGGTTGCGCTTAAAACCCTGCAATTTATTGCAAGCCTGGCGGCGGGCAGCGCCCAGGAGTCAGGGTTTACAAAATACCAGTTGGTGGGTACCCCGATCGCCACGATGCATAACCCAACGCTTGCTTATTTTTCTGATGGCGTGAAGAAAGCGCTTCAGGCAGATATGGCGAAGTTGCCCGCCGGAGAGATAAAACACCCGATTGAGATTCGCCCTTATGACTGGATGCTGGTTTATGAAAACCTCTCCGGCGGCGACAACTACGAACTTCACTATCAGGCGGCGATCAGCCGCACAAAAACCGCGCTGGAAAATGGCAAAGAAGCCTCTGCCTCGGTGTTGTGTTATCCAAAGACAGTAATAGCGCCGTTAGCCCAGTGGCAGGCGAACAATTACCAGAAAGTGACCGAGGTCACGCGCGGCTTTATGGACGCATGTATGAAAGATTTTGAAGCCCATAAGGCCGAGTTTCTGCAATAACGAAGCGGGTAAGGCGAAAAAGCCTGGCGGTAACGCCGGGTTTTTTTTGCCTTTCGCTCAGGGGACGATGCGTTCTGGCGGATGGTTTTTCTACCTTTCGCCATAACGAGCCATGCTTTATACCGCTAAGCGCCGCCTCCCGCCGCTTAAGCGAGTAGGGGTTGCGCCTTGAGTGTGGCGGTGAGGGGGGGATTGACTCGCTGGCGCTCGCCGTTACTCGGCCCATCCATGGGCCTCGCCCCTTCGGGGCCAACGCTTCGCATTGTTCAAAAACGCTCCCGGCGTTTTTGTGCGGGCGGCATGCCCGCAAGCGGTCCTGCCGTCCAGGCGGTAAACCGCCTGTCGACCCCCGGTCGAGGCTTCTCATCCCCCCGGCTCGGCGAGATATAAAAACGAAAAAGCCCGTACTTTCGTACAGGCTCTCTCTTTAAATATGGCGGTGAGGGGGGGATTCGAACCCCCGATACGTTGCCGTATACACACTTTCCAGGCGTGCTCCTTCAGCCACTCGGACACCTCACCATATTGTCTGCTGCCCACTCGTCGGGGGCAACGGGGCGCTACTATAGGGGGGAGCATAAAATCGGTCAAGCAGAATTTTTTCTTTCTTAATCGTTCGGTTAAGGGTTAAACGAAATGGCTCTTTGCCATCAATGCCCGTGAGCGCGCCGGACAGAAACATTCGCAAACGCCTTCGTAGAGCAAGTAAGCGCAACGCTCCCGTTCACGTCAGCCTGCGTAAATCAGCAGCGGATAAGCAAGCCTGTGCTTCGCTTATCGCGTTTTCTGTACCAGGCTTAAGACCAAACTATTAGACGGACGATGTGGAGCATTATGAAAGAGCAAAATCGCACTATCGGTATTGCGCCTTATGGCGGCTCAGCAGGCGGTTGGGGAGCGTTGAAGGCGGTTGCTGACGCAATACGCGGTCAAATGTCGGTGAAGCAAGACGTGATTGCTTTATTCAGGGTTAACCAGCCGCAGGGGTTTGACTGCCCCGGCTGCGCCTGGCCGGACCCGCAACACGGCTCCTCATTTGAGTTTTGTGAAAACGGCGCCAAGGCGGTTACCTGGGAAGCGACCAGTAAACGCACCACCCCGGAATTTTTCGCCGCGCACACCGTAAGCGAACTGTGGGAGCGTAACGCCTTTGAGCTGGAAGGCGAGGGACGCCTGACGCACCCGATGAAATACGATCCGGCAAGCGACACCTACCAGCCCATCGAGTGGGAAACCGCCTTCAGAGAGATTGGCGACCATCTACGACGCTATGACGATCCTGACAGCGTGGAGTTTTACACATCCGGGCGCGCATCGAACGAAGCGGCTTTTCTCTGGCAGCTTTTCGCCCGAGAGTACGGCACTAATAACTTCCCGGACTGCTCGAACATGTGCCACGAGCCGACCAGCGTAGGTTTGCCGGAATCCATCGGCGTGGGTAAAGGCACGGTGGAGCTGGAAGATTTCAATCATTGCGATTTGGTGCTTTGCATCGGTCATAATCCGGGCACCAACCATCCGCGCATGCTTGGCACCCTGCGTGAAGTGTCAAAACGCGGCGCGACTATCGTCGCCATCAACCCGCTTCGCGAGCGCGGCCTTGAGCGCTTTACCTCGCCGCAAAGCCCTATCGAAATGCTGTCGCTAAGCTCCACGGAGCTCGCCTCGACTTATTACAAAGTGCGCGTCGGCGGCGATGCAGCCATGCTGAAAGGCGTAATGAAAATTTTGTTGTCGATGCATGAAGAACGCCTGGCAAAAGGCCAGCCGGGGGTGCTGGATGAAACTTTTATCCGCGAGCATACCGAGGGGTTCGAGGCGTTGAAGGCGGATCTCGACGCGACCGAGTGGGACCATATTCTGAAGGTCTCCGGCATGGAGCGTAAAGAGATCCAGCATGTCGCTCGCCTGTATGCCAATGCTCAACGCACGATCGTCTGTTACGGTATGGGGATCACGCAGCATCAGTATGGCACCCAGAATGTTCAGCAAATCGCTAATCTCCTGCTGCTGCGCGGCAATATCGGTAAAAAAGGCGCCGGCATCTGTCCGCTGCGCGGTCACTCTAATGTGCAGGGCGATCGCACTGTGGGGATCACTGAAATTCCGTCGCAAGAGTTGCTCGATAGCATTGAGCGCGTCTTTGGCTTTAAGCCGCCGCAAAAACATGGACACGGCGCGGTAGCGGCTATCCAGGCGATGCGCGATGGCAAAGCCAAAGCGTTACTGTGCCTGGGCGGTAACCTTGCCGAAGCCATCTCTGACCCGCAGGTTACCTTTCCCGCCATGCGCAACCTCGACCTGGTCGTACATATGGCGACTAAGCTTAATCGTTCGCATTTGCTGCTCGGTAAGCATAACTATCTGCTGCCAGTGCTTGGCCGCACCGAGATTGACGAGCAGGCCTCCGGCGCGCAGAGCATTACGGTAGAAGATTCCATGTCGATGGTGCACGCGTCGCGCGGTTCGCTGAAACCCGCTTCGCCGCACCTGAAATCTGAACCCGCGCTGGTGGCGGGCATTGCGAAAGCGACGCTGCCTGACAGCGTGGTCAACTGGGACAGGCTGGTGGGGGATTACAGCTTTATCCGCGAAAAGATAGAGGCAGTGTTCCCGGCGTTCGCCAACTATAACGAACGCGTGAAAAAGCCCGGCGGTTTCCGGCTGCGCAATGCCGCTTCGGAGCGTGTCTGGAATACGCCAACCGGGAAAGCGCAGTTCAAAGTGATGCAGGGGATTAATGAAGATCCGCGCTCGCTGAAGTGTCATGATCTGGTGCTCACGACGCTTCGCAGTCACGATCAATACAACACAACGCTTTACGGTCTCAACGATCGCTACCGCGGTGTGACAGGGCGGCGGGACGTGTTGTTTATTAACCCGGATGAAGCCGAGAAACGGCAGCTACGGGTTGGCGATCAGGTCAATATCGTCGCTCTCGATCCTGAAGGCAACCCTACGTCGCGCCGGATGCAGAACCTTACTATTGTGGTTATTGATATGGCTCCCGGCTCTGTTGGCGCTTACTACCCGGAAGCGAACGTACTGGTGCCGCTGGACAGCCATGATACCCAGAGCGGCATTCCGGCTTATAAAAGCATTCCGATTGCGATGGAGAAAGTCGCTGTGCCTGTGGAAACCTCAGGCGCGCGGCGCTAAGCGTAGTCTCTTCCGTTGCGCAGGTTGTTTCCTTCCTCCCCGGCGAGGAGGAGAGGGTTGGGGTGAGGGGCAGATGTGGGCCCGGTGGTATGTTCCGTTTGCCGGGAGGCTGGTTTTCTCCCTGGCTCCGTCGGGGAGAGGGGTATAGGTGGACACAGTGGTATGTTCCGTTCGCCGGGGTGCTGCGCTCATATGTCAGCTTCTATCCTGCGAACGTGTTAAGGGGGCTCGCCGCCGCCCCCTTAACAATCCCGGCTCCCGGCCGAAAATCGCCCCTGCGGGGAGACCTCAGCTTTTCCTCTACGGCTTCAGGTCGGGCACGACGATACATCCTTGTATCGACGAGCCCTCACGCCCGGTCCCTCGGGCGTGCCCTGGCCTGCGAGAAAAAGCTGAGGCGATTTTTTAAGCCGGAGAAACCCCTTCGCTTCAACGTTGAGAGAAGGGGTGAGGCGGGTATGTGCGGCTCGCCTGCCATAAACCTGAAGCCGATATAAAAGCAAAGAAGCCTGGGCGTTAACCCAGGCTTCTTCTTTAAATATGGCGGTGAGGGGGGATTGACTCGCTGGCGCTCGCCCTACGGGCGGCATGCCCGCAAGCGGTCCCGCCGTCCAGGCGGTAAACCGCCTGTCGACCCCCGGTCGGGGCTTCTCATCCCCCCGGGTGGGCGCGATATAAAAGCAAAGAAGCCTGGGCGTTAACCCAGGCTTGTTCTTTAAATACGACGGTGAGAGCGTGGATTGACTCGCTGGCGCTCGCCGTTACCCGGCCCGTCCGTGGGCTTCCCCCTTCGGGCCAACGCATATCGTTATCCAAAAAGCCTGACAGCGAGGGTTTGGGCCCGGCTCAAAATCGCCTCCGCTTTTCCACGGAGGCCGGGTTGCACCGGAGGACCCGGTGCAAGGGGATGTCAGTGCAGGGACGCACTGTCATGCCCGACCCGAAGCCGGAGAGGAAAAGCGGAGGTCTCCCCGCAGGGGCGATTTTCCGCCGGGAGCCGGGATTGCAAAGGGGGCGGCGGCGAGCCCCCTTTGCACGTTCGCGTGAGAAAGCGTGCCATAAAAAGCCTGGGCATAAGCGAACGGAACGATCCACACCGTTTCATATCGCCTACAGATTTAGGGGAAGGCCCGTGAACCTTTCATCCCCCGGCTCGGCGAGATATAAAAGCAAAGAAGCCTGGGCGTTAACCCAGGCTTCTTCTTTAAATATGGCGGTGAGGGGGGGATTGACTCGCTGGCGCTCGCCCTACGGGCGGCATGCCCGCAAGCGGTCCTGCCGTCCAGGCGGTAAACCGCCTGTCGACCCCCGGTCGGGGCTTCTCATCCCCCCGGGTGGACGCGATATAAAAGCAAAGAAGCCTGGGCGTTAACCCAAGCTTCTTCTTTAAATATGGCGGTGAGGGGGGGATTGACTCGCTGGCGCTCGCCCTACGGGCGGCATGCCCGCAAGCGGTCCTGCCGTCCAGGCGGTAAACCGCCTGTCGACCCCCGGTCGGGGCTTCTCATCCCCCCGGGTGGACGCGATATAAAAGCAAAGAAGCCTGGGCGTTAACCCAAGCTTCTTCTTTAAATATGGCGGTGAGGGGGGGATTCGAACCCCCGATACGTTGCCGTATACACACTTTCCAGGCGTGCTCCTTCAGCCACTCGGACACCTCACCATATTGTCTTCCCGATATGCTCGGGACGGGCGCTAATGTAGGGAAAAGGCTAACGCCAGTCAATACACTTTTCGGAATTTCCGGCGCGTTTACTCAAACTTCCAGCAACATGCTTCTTAAAAAGACAAATTGCCTGTTTTTATGGCAATAGTCTTGCAACGACAACGCTTTCGCGTAATCCTGGGGAAAAAGGAGAAGCCATGGACATCATTTTTTACCATCCCACTTTTGACGCTAACCACTGGATATCCCTGCTGCAACGACAGCTTCCTCACGCCCGGATACGTGAATGGCGCTCCGGCGATAACGGCCCGGCAGATTACGCGCTGGTCTGGCATCCGCCGGTCGAAATGTTACGCGGGCGCACCGGGCTAAAAGCGGTTTTCGCCCTGGGCGCCGGCGTAGACTCCATCCTCAGCAAACTAAAAACGGACCCGGACTTGCTGCCCGCAGGCGTGCCGCTGTTCCGGCTTGAAGATACCGGCATGGCGGAGCAAATGCAGGAATATGCAGTAAGCCAGGTGCTGCACTGGTTCCGCCGCTTTGATGATTACCAGGCGTTGAAGCTGCAGGCGAAATGGGAACCGCTGGCCGACTATGAGCGTGAAGATTTCACTATCGGCATTCTGGGCGCAGGCGTGCTGGGAGGGAAGGTTGCGGAAAGCCTGGTCGGTTGGGGTTTCCCGGTTCGCTGCTGGAGCCGCAGCCATAAAAATTATTCCGGCGTAAAAAGCTTCGCCGGAAGGGAAGAGCTGAGCGCGTTTGCGAATAATACGCGCGTGTTAATTAACCTGCTGCCTAATACGCCGGAAACGGTGGGCATTATCAACAGCGAATTAGTAAACCAGCTGGCGGATAACGCTTACGTGCTTAACCTTGCCCGCGGCGTACATCTGGTAGAAGACGATCTGCTGACGGCGCTGGATAGCGGCAAGCTTAAGGGCGCAATGCTGGATGTTTTCTCCCGCGAACCGCTGCCGGCGGAAAGCCCGCTGTGGCGGCACCCGCGCGTGGCGATGACGCCGCACGTCGCGGCGGTAACACGTCCGGCGCAAGCGGTGGAGTTTATTTCGTCAACGATTATTCAGCTTGATAAAGGCCAGCATCCTACAGGCCAGGTCGACCTCCAACGCGGCTACTAAACCCGTGCCCGGCCTTCCTGCCGGGCTTTCAGGCTAAACCTCAACGCCGATACCTGTTATCCTTGCCCAAAACTGAAAGGAGAGCGCCATGTATCCCGTTGACCTGCACATGCATACCGTCGCCAGTACCCACGCTTACAGTAACCTTCACGACTATATCGCTGCGGCAAAGCAAAAAAACATTCAGCTGTTCGCCATTACCGATCACGGTCCTGATATGGCCGACGCGCCGCACTACTGGCACTTTATCAACATGCGCATCTGGCCGCGCGTGGTGGATGGCGTTGGCATCCTGCGCGGCATCGAAGCCAATATTAAAAATACCGCAGGCGAGATAGACTGCACCGGCCCGATGCTGGATTCGCTCGATCTGATCGTGGCGGGCTTCCACGAGCCGGTGTTTCCACCGCAGGATAAAGCCACTCACACTGAGGCGATGATCGCCACTATGGCGAGCGGCAACGTGCATATCATCAGCCACCCGGGCAACCCGAAGTTCCCGGTCGATATTCCCGCGATAGCTGCCGCCGCCGCTAAATATCAGGTGGCGCTGGAGCTGAATAACTCTTCCTTTACGCATTCGCGCAAGGGTAGCGGACCGAATTGCCGCGCCATTGCCGAAGCGGTGCGCGACGCAGGCGGCTGGCTGGCGCTGGGGTCTGATTCTCATACCGCTTTTACGCTGGGGGATTTTCAGGAGTGTCGCAAAATTCTCGACGAGGTGGCGTTCCCCGAGGATCGCATTCTTAACGTCACGCCGCGCCGTTTGCTTAATTTCCTCGAATCCCGCGGCATGGCGCCCATCGCCGAATTCGCCGCCTTTTAATAAACCCAATGGATCTGTTTCATGAATGAATTTTCGATTATCTGCCGTCTGCTTGGCTCCCTCTGGTACCGTGAACCGCAGGATGCGGTGCTTGCCCCGGTCTGGTCACTGATTGCCGAAGGCAAGCTGGCCCAGAGCTGGCCGCTTGAGCAGGATGAGCTGCTGGCGCGTCTGCAAAAAAGCTATAACGCGCAAGACGTGGCGGCGGATTACCGTACGCTGTTTACCGGTGATGAGCGCCGCGTATCGCCGTTGCGTTCCGCATGGCAAGAGGGGGCGAAGGAAGAAGAGGTGAGGGCGTTTCTGAGCGAGCGCGGCATGCCGCTTTCCGACGCGCCGGCAGACCACTTTGGCATGCTGCTGCTGGCGGCTTCCTGGCTTGAAGATCAGGCGCAGGATGATGAAAGCGAGGCGCTGGAAACCTTATTCGATAACTATCTGCTGCCCTGGTGCGGCGCGTTCCTGGGCAAGGTGGAAGCGCATGCGGCCAGCGCGTTCTGGCGAACTTTCGCGCAGTTAACCCGCGATGCCATTCAGGCGATGTGGGAAGAGTTGCAGGAAGAGGAAGAATAAGAGAGCCGGGCGAATGCCCGGTTTTTTGTGATTAAAATCACAAATAAAATGTAATTAATAACCTCACTTTACAATTTTTGTGCGTTACTTCGCATTGGTGCGGCGGCCTTCTGCTAGTATACGCCGCCATGAATAGACTCTTCCCTCTCGCATTTACGACTGGCCTGCTTTCCGCCCTCTGGGGCTGGGCGGCGGTGAGTTTTGGTCTGCCCGGCTGGGCAGGCTTCCTTGGCTGCACCGCCTGGTTTGCCTGTCCGAAACCTGGCCTCTCGGGCTTTTTCACTACGCTTTGCACCTTACTGAGCGGCGTCGCCTGGGCGCAGGTGATTATTCGCGGCGGCGCACTGGCGCCGCATGCGGAGCTGTTCGGCTACGCCATGACGGGCATCGTCGCCTTTTTAATGTGCATGCAGGCAAGACACATGCTTCTCTCTTTCGTGCCGGGAACCTTTATTGGCGCTTGCGCCACGTTTGCCGCGCAGGGGGAATGGAAGAGCGTGGCGCCCGCTTTACTGCTGGGTTTGCTGTTTGGATTTGCAATGAAAAGCAGCGGTAACTGGCTGGCGGCGCGGCTTGCCGCTAAAAGTACGCAAGCCGCGTAAGGCATAAAAAAACCAGCTTGCGCTGGTTTTTTAATTTTGTCAGGACGTTTTCAGGACTCTGGCGGCACCGCCATGCTGCGGTATTTCGCAAGAATGGTGTTTTTCGCATCGTCCTTATTTTTCAGCTCCCACAGACCGCGGTTAATACCGTCGTTTATCAAATGAATTACCCCGGTTTCAATCGCTGACATCAGGCAGAGCATAACGGGTTCATTCGCGGTATAACCAATTTCGCCTTCCAGCAACCGCTGGTAATCGATGAAGCGGAATACGCCCGCCTGCACTTCATAAGAGAGAATGGTTTTACTGGTATTCACCGACGAAAGCACTTCGCCTGTGCTGACATTAACGACACGCAGGTTAACGGCAATTTGATCAAGCTGATATTGCGTGTCGCCGCCAATGCCGAAATAGCGCGCACCAACGCCGCCCGATTTCACATTGCTTTCATAACCGATAATCGAGCCTTCGATCATGACGTTAGCGGCCACCAGCGATTGCAGCGGCATGCGGTTGTTTTCCGCAACGGTGCCGTTCTCCTGGGCCGCGCGGATAATTTTGCGTTCGTTAAGCAGATTTTGTAATCCCTGACGCTCCAGCGGAATAAACCAGCGGGAATCTTTCAACGCCGTGACCAGCATAGACGTGGCGCTTTGCGGTACGGCGGTTGAAAAGTTACTGGCCGGATAAGGCTTAAACTGGCCAGTTTCGTCCTGAATATTATAAACCGAGACAAAAAGCTTACCTTTGGGGTCGGGTAAATTCGTTAAGTCACGGTAGCTTTGCGCCCGCGGCATTAAGGTAGGCTTTGCCGCTTCTTTTGGCGGAGCGGTCAGGCATCCACTTAACAACGTGACGGCAAGAAGTATTAATAAGCGCTGCATGATAGTCATCCTTTAAAAATTAACAGGGCCTAAAAATCAGTGGTTCCCGTTTGCAGGCCCGAAACTTGAATCGTTGAGGTTTTACCTGTTTTACGATCGGTGACATTGAGCTGCAGCTGTCCGTCTCTGTTAGCAATATCGACGATGTAATCGTTAGTCACCATTCTTCCCGGCTGCCCGGTATTAATATTGGTTAACAGGCCGCCCAACACCTGCGACTGAATTGCTGAGGTAAAGTTGTCCAGCGCTGACGGCGTTTCAATTGCATAATCGTCATAGCTGGGATCTTTATAAGAGTTTTGCGCCTGCGCCTCATTAAGAAGAAAAGCGCCGTTATTGGGGTTACCACCGAAATTAGGGTTGCGAAACTGAAAAACCATATTTCCGCCCCACGACAGCGGTGATACTAACAGCAAGGTAATAACCGCATATGCGACCCGCATGACAGCCTCCTGAAGTGAAATAAACGTTAGAATTCATCTTTTGTTAAATCGCCGGTGCTTAATAATGCTTTATCAATTTGTCGACGCTGCAACGCTTCATGAGTCTGGTCCAGTGCGAGGTCAACGTTCTTGTCAAAGTCACGCTTCGTCGGGAATAAAAAAACCTGGTAAATTACATCCTGCTCGACGGTAATAGTGATCCAACTGCCCCACCGGGCGCTGGGTCGCTCATTAATCGTTAAGTTCCCGCTGTAACTGCTTTCCCATTTATCGCTGAAAGCGCGATAAAAATCGTGGCCGACAGACGAAACGGTGTGATCGGTTAACAGACCGGGCACTTCCACTTCAAGCGCCCGCGCGCCGCCGGTGGCGCACAGGATCCCTGCGGCCAGTAACCAGCCAGTTAACTTGTTCATGATGTTAGCGTCTGAGGTTGTCATTGGCCCAGGAGACGGCCTGGGTGCGGTTTTTCACCGAAATCTTTTTGAACAGATTGTAGAGGTGGGTTTTGACCGTGTTTTCGCTAATAAACAGCGACTGGGCAATCTCATTATTCGAGGCGCCGACACGCAATTTATTGAGGATCTCTTTTTCACGGTGCGTCAACAGCGCCGACTCCGCGCTATTGAAGCGGTAATGTCCGGAGCGGGTGATAAGATAGCTCGCCAGCTTCTGGCTAAAGTAGCATTCGCCGCGCATCACGCCCTGCATCCCTTCGATTACGCGCGTCTGATCTTCGTTTGAGTAGAAAACCCCGTTGATGTGCGGCCAGTTTTCAATATCGCGGAAGGGGTATTCTTCCGGCGTGTTGAGCAGCAACACTTTAACGTTGTTCCGGCGACCCAGATTTTCCTGCCAATAGTTAATCAGTTTCTTATCTGCTTCCATCATATCCAGCAGAATGAGACTATTTACTGGTATTTCATCCAGTGAACGCTGAATATTATGTAACTTACCATTGAGCATTAAAGAAGTCTTAAGGTGCTGTAATAAGGCTGTCGCCTGTAACGATGGTTTAGTGATCAGCATTAAAGTCTGAACAGGTAAACTATGGACTTCATTAAACATGATGAAAACTCCGCGCTTTATATTTGGTTCCCGGCAATAGATTGCAAATAAAAGCAATCCGCCAGAGGTTACTGGAAAAATGCACTGCTGCGTGTGTTAATAACAAAACATCAGGCCCTGGGAGGGCGTGAAAATGTTAAAACCAAGAAAGTTCTGATGAGTTCAATCTAGTCATTGCCAATCTTAAAGCAAGTGTTAAAGATGTAAGCAAATGTAACTCAACATATTGAAATGTTAACAATGCCATTTTTTCGATATTAGTTTTTGATGGAAAAGTTGTACATTTTTAACTAATTGCATCGCTTTGATTAAGCGGCATTAAAACTTAACTATTTGATTTTAAATGTTTTTATAAATTACAGGTAAGTGGTAACCCTCAAAAGATATACCCCTCTTTCTGATGATGGCTTTACGCGAAGTTTACCTTAAGAAAAAAAGGAGGTGTGTCAGGCAACTGTCCAAAATTATCTTAATTTTTGCTGAGACTTGCTAACACCACGGAGTTGTCACCTTGATGAAGACAAAGTGACAAAACAAAAACAGCTTTTAGCGCTATATCAGCAACCCTCCCAGAAATCGCTTTAAAAACAACCTCATGCTTTGGTATGACGGCTGCAATGAAAATACCACTCGCAGGTGAGATATAAAAAACGCGTCGGTGGACATACTCATTTCCGTAGCGCAGCAATATCAAATGAATTGTTGTGATTACTTATTAGTCGTTGGCATGTTGTTTATTTCGCGAAATAAACAACCAGGTCCAGGGTGGAGACATGAAAAACAAATTGCTGTTTACGATGTTAACAATACTGGGTGTGCCTGGTTTAGCTCATGCAAGTCATTTTGATCTTGCTGCTTCGGAATATAACTTTGCCGTGAATGAAATAAGCAAAGGCTCGTTAAATCAGGCCGCGATTATTGGTCAGACAGGCAGAAACAATGACGCCTGGGTTCGCCAGGATGGCAATAAATTGCAGGCGGTGATTAGCCAAACTGGCGTCGCCAACCGCGCAAACGTTGATCAATCAGGGTATTACAATCTTGCTTACGTTTCACAACAGGGCTACGGCAATGAAGTGAACGTTAAACAAGAGGGTTACGATAATTCTGCGTTGGTTATTCAAAAAGGTACGGCCAACCGTGCAGATATTATCCAGTCAGGTACGCAAAAATCCGCAGTTGTAGTGCAAAAGCAGTCGCAAATGGCAGTTCGCGTAATTCAGCGCTGAATGCCGTTTTAGGCTTATTTAACGTCAATCCTATGGGGAAAAAACCATGAAATTTTTCAAAGTCGCAGCACTGGCAGCAATGGTAGTTTCTGGGAGCGCACTGGCAGCACCTTTTCATCAATATGGTGAAGATTCAAGCCTGAAAATTTATCAGTACGGCACCAGCAACCATGCTAATGCACTGCAGTCTGACGCGTATCACTCAACCACTGAAATCAAACAGCGCGGCGGCAACCACAACGCTGAAACCGGTCAGGGTTCTGACAACAGCTTCATCAAGCTGACCCAGAACGGCTATGGCCAGAACGCCTCTATCGACCAGTGGGGCGGCTCTGACTCCGGCGTAACCGTCACCCAGGATGGTTTCCACAACAACGCGACGGTTAACCAGTGGAGCAGCCGTAACTCTGCCACTACTGTTGACCAGGATGGCCACTTCAACAACGCCACCGTTAACCAGACTGCTTCTTCTTCTCAGGTTTACGTGACTCAGGTGGGCGCTTTCAACTCGGCTACCGCTGCGCAGTACTAATCGTACCTGTAGAAACACATGTAAAAAAACAGGGCCTGCGCCCTGTTTTTTTTCGGGAGAAGAAAATGCATACGCTGATACTCCTGGCTGCGCTTACCAGCCAGATTGGCTTTGATGCCCAGCAACAGGGCGATACATGGACTGTCATACCTCAGGTTACGCTCACGCAGGACTGTCAGTGTCGCGTGCAGATGGAGACATCCCGCCACGGCGCGGCAGGCAACAGCACCACTCGTCAAAACGCCTGGGTGAATATCAGAGCCGGGGAACCTTACGCGCTTTCGCAGATCCGCTTTTCCGCCGGGCAGGGCGATGAGGTCGTGGTTACCGTGACGGTCACCGACGGGCAGGCGCTGCATCTTTCTCGCCAATGGTCGCCGCCAGGCAGGGTCTGAACCCCATTTAACGCAAAGAAGAGCCCGTTGCGTCCTTGCTGAATCCATTAAGAGAAAATGAGCGCGGCGCCGGAAAACCGACAATCAGGGCAGCGCGCTAACATCAGTTTACGTCTACGGTTAAGTGAGACAGCCAAACGGCAAAACCGACACGGAGCCCTGTAAATGAAAACGTTAACCTTCGTTAAAAGCACCTCCGGCGCGCTGCTTATCCTCTCTACTGTTGTCACTGCGGCTGCGGCAAATGATGGGACTATTCATTTTAGGGGGGACATCGTCGAGGCGGGGTGCCAGGTGGAAAACCAGGCGCGAAAGGCGATATTTAGCTGCTTTAAGGATGGAAAAATGCAGCGGCAGACGCTGGCGCTTCATCAATCGGCAGAGGTAAATCTCAAGCAGGTAAACGCCTCAGCGAAGATGAAGTGGCTGGATGCTTCACACCGTTTGGGCGTGTTGCAGATAAGCTACCAGTAACGCACTACGGTTTCGCTTATCGACTGCGGCAGACCCTATGCGTGATCTACACTAACATCATTGCGTCAAGTGAGGAGGTCACCATGCAAAACCGCATACATGTACAGGAAGGCGACATTACCACCATGGAAGTGGACGTTATCGTGAACGCCGCTAATCCTTCATTACTGGGCGGCGGCGGCGTCGATGGCGCCATTCACCGCGCAGCGGGGCCAGCGCTGCTCGCCGCCTGTAAAGTGGTTCGCCAGCAGCAGGGCGAGTGCGCGCCTGGTCACGCGGTGATTACCGAGGCGGGGCAGCTTCCCGCAAAAGCCGTGATACATACCGTCGGGCCAATATGGCGGGGCGGAAGCGACAACGAGGCGCAGCTGCTCGGCGATGCTTATCGCAACAGCCTGCAACTGGTGAGCGCAAATGGATATCGCAGCGTGGCGTTTCCGGCTATCAGTACAGGCATTTATGGTTATCCGAAAGCGGCGGCTGCGCAAATCGCCATGGACACCGTTTCGGATTATCTCACCAGGCACCCGTTACCGGAGCAGGTATACTTTGTCTGCTATGACGAAGAAAACGCCCGACTTTACCAAAGGTTACTTACCCAACGATTCCCGGTCTGAGCCGCATGGCACACGCCTTGGGCGTGCGATTGCGCCTGCGACGGCGCAGCATCCCCACAACAGCGGCTTGCATCCGCTTGATGACAGCCTGGACGCTTTCGCCGCCCGCTATCTGCTCGCGGGCATGGCGGAGCAGACAATTAATGTCCAGTACTACATCTGGGAAGATGATATGTCCGGACGGTTGCTCTTCAGCGCGCTGCTTGCCGCCGCCCGGCGCGGCGTAAAGGTGCGCATCCTGCTTGATGATAACAATACGCTGGGCCTCGACAGCACGCTGCGCATGCTGGATGCGCACCCGCTTATCGAAGTGCGCCTCTTTAACCCGTTTTCATTCCGCACGCTGCGCGCGTTAGGTTATCTCACCGACTTCGCGCGGCTTAATCGCCGTATGCATAACAAAAGCTTTACGGTGGATGGCGAAGTGACCATTATCGGCGGGCGCAACGTGGGGGACGCCTATTTTGGCGCCGGGGAGCAGCCGCTTTTCTCCGACCTCGACGTGCTGGCCATCGGGCCGGTGGTGGCCGATGTGGAAAAGGATTTCGAGCGCTACTGGCGCAGCGGTTCCGTCTCCACGTTGCAGAAAGTGCTGGATGTGAATGACGAACAGCTTGACGCCCGGGTTCAGTTGCCGGAAGACTGGAAAACCGATCCTATTGCCAAACGCTACCTGGACCGGCTCTCCAGCACCCGTTTCGCAACGCATCTTGAATCACGCACGCTGCCGCTTATCTGGGCGAAAACCCGTCTGGTCAGCGACGATCCGCGCAAAGGGCAGGGCAAGGCCCGAGAACACACGTTGCTGCCGCAGCGCATGATGAATCTTATCGGCCAGCCGGAAAAATCGATCGACATCATCTCCTCCTATTTTGTCCCGACCCGTTCGGGCGTGGCGTTGCTGCTGACGCTGCGGCGCAAGGGGGTGAAAGTCGCAGTATTAACCAACTCGCTGGCCGCTAATGACGTGGCGGTGGTACATGCCGGCTATGCCCGCTGGCGCAAAAAATTATTGCGTCACGGCGTTGAGCTTTATGAGCTTAAACCTACGCGTGAAACCGGGCCGGTGCAGCGCGACCGCGGACTGACCGGGAATTCCGGCGCCAGTCTGCACGCCAAGACCTTCAGCGTGGACGAAAACCACGTCTTTATCGGCTCTTTTAACTTCGACCCCCGGTCGGCCATGCTCAATACCGAGATGGGTTTTGTCATCCAGAGCGAGCCGCTGGCGAAGCTGTTTCACCAGCGTTTTATCCGCAACCAGCGGGAGGCGGCCTGGCAGCTGCGCCTTGACCGCTGGGGGCGCATTAACTGGATTGAGCATCAGGACGGAGAGGAAAAGGTGCTGAAAAAGGAGCCGAAAACCCGCTTCAGCCAGCGTCTGCTGGTGCGCCTGGCCTCCTGGCTGCCGGTGGAGTGGTTACTTTAAGCGGGCCTGCAACGTTACCAGGCCCGCCAGAACATCACTCATTCGCGGCAGAGGTAAGGCTCACCGCTTTGTTTTGCGGTTTGCCGGAGAAGAGGAAACGCAGCAGCGTTACCCGCAGATGCAGTTCATACAAAATGAGCGCAATGCCTATTACGAAGATCAGGCCGGTAATAAAGCCCAGCGTGTTTGAGGCAATATGCGGCGTGATATACGCGCCGAAAAACAGCGTCAGCGGATGATGCACCAGGTAAATAAACAGCGAGGCGTTAACGAAATAGGTAACGCGGGAAGACTTCACGTTCAGCAGGCGATGGCCCAGCGCGAACACGACGTTCACCATCCACAAGCCCATCAGCATCGTAATCACGCTTTCCGTTTCATACAGCCAGGCGTCGCCGTTGCCAAAGCGCTGATTCAGCAGATAAGCGCCGAAAGCGATGGCCGCCGCGATGGCGCACCCCGGCGAAGGGGTAGTAAACATCGCTTTGATTCTTTCATGCTTAAACGCCAGCGCGCCAAGCAGGAAAAAAGGCAGGTAAAAAACGGTTTGCATAAACGCGAAATTAAACAGCGCGTCGCTCAGCAGCGGGGGATAAATCATAAAGATAGCCCGGCGCAGCGCGGCGTAGAGCACGCCCAGCAGCAGAAAAATAAACGACAGCTTGCCTAACGTTAACCGCGCGAAGAAATCGCTCTGCGGCTTTTCCTTCTGTTTGCTGAATTTCTTAAAAAGCACCAGCCCCAGCGTGGTCAGTATTATCAAGACCAGCAAAAACCAGAGGTGGGAAATAAGATCCCAGACCAGCGTATTGTATTTTTCATACCACGACAGCGAATGCCAGTTTCCGGCCGTTCCCTTCACATGCTGCAGCATAAGGAACTGCGGCAGGGTAAGAAGCGGGATGGCGGTCAGCATCGGGATGCCAACGCGCTCTACACGGACTTTCCACCAGCGCTTAAGCGGATAGCGTAAAAACAGCATGTAAGAAAAATAACCTGAGATAACAAAGAAAACCTGCATGCGGAAGGCATGAATAAAATCATTAAACAGCGTCAGCCAGGCGGAAGGGGCGACGCTGTTGACGTGCCACTGGTGACTCGAATAGATAAGCGAGATATGAAACGGGATCCCCAATAACATTAACCATGCGCGGATGGAATCGAGGAAAAACTCGCGCTGTGCGGATGTGTTAGTCATATAACTCCGGTAATTCTCGGACTATTCGTCTTATCCCAGGGACGGTTTATGTTTAGATTCGGCGGCAACCCTACACCAACGCCGACAACCTGTCTCCAGGACAAAATCCAAAAGCGAAAGTCACGCGCTTTCATTTGCTTAATACCTGAGCCAGCGGCTGAACAAAGCGGTGATTGTGTTGTCGGAAAGCTGAAGTTTCCATTAAAATGGATCGGATTGATTGAAGCACACAAAGGGGGATGTGCTGGTTAATATGAAACATAAACCACAAATGATGAAAATGCGCTGGTTGGGTGCGGCAGTGATGTTGTCCCTTTATACCACTTCGGTTTGGGCCTTCACTATCGATGATGTCGCAAAACAAGCGAAATCATTAGCGGGTAAAAGCTACGAAGCACCTAAAAGCAACCTGCCCTCCGTCTTCCGCGATATGAAGTATGCGGACTATCAACAGATCCAGTTCAATCACGACAAAGCCTACTGGAGCAAGGTAAAGACTCCGTTCAAACTCGAATTCTACCATCAGGGTATGTACTTCGACGTGCCTGTCACTCTGAACGAAGTGACCGCCAACGCGGTGCACAAAATCAAGTACAGCCCGGATTATTTTAATTTCGGCAATGTGCAGCATGATAAAGAGACCGTAAAAGATTTAGGCTTTGCGGGCTTTAAAGTGCTTTATCCCATCAACAGCAAAGATAAGAACGACGAGATTGTCAGCATGCTTGGCGCAAGCTACTTCCGCGTGATAGGGCAGGGCCAGGTTTATGGTCTCTCCGCGCGCGGTCTGGCTATCGACACCGCCTTGCCTTCTGGCGAAGAGTTTCCGCGCTTTCGCGAGTACTGGATTGAGCGTCCGAAACCCAACGACAAGCGCCTGACGATTTATGCGCTGCTGGACTCCCCGCGCGCGACCGGCGCCTACCGTTTTGTTATTCAGCCTGGCAGCGATACGGTGGTGGACGTGCAGTCGAAAGTCTATTTGCGCGACAAAGTCGGCAAGCTTGGGGTCGCGCCGCTGACCAGCATGTTCCTGTTTGGGCCGAACCAACCGTCGCCGAATACCAATTTCCGTCCGGAACTGCATGATTCCAACGGTCTTTCCATTCACGCTGGCAATAATGAGTGGATCTGGCGTCCGTTGAACAACCCGCGTCATCTGGCGGTGAGCAGCTACAGCACTGAAAACCCGCAGGGATTCGGTTTGCTGCAGCGCGGCCGCGAGTTTAACCGCTTCGAGGATCTGGACGATCGTTACGATCAGCGCCCGAGCGCCTGGGTCACGCCGCAGGGGCAGTGGGGCAAGGGTAAAGTCGAGCTGGTGGAAATTCCCACTAACGATGAAACCAACGACAACATCGTGACGTACTGGACGCCGGATCAACTGCCGGAACCGGGCAAGGAGATGAACTTCAAGTACACCATCACCTTTAGCCGCGATGAAGATAAACTCCATGCCGCCGATAATGCTTATGTTCTGCAGACGCGTCGCTCCACGGGCGATGTGAAGCAGTCCAACCTTATCCGCCAGCCGGACGGCACTATCGCGTTTATTGTGGATTTCGCAGGCGCAGATATGAAAGCGCTGCCGCCGGAGACCCCTGTCGCCGCGCAGACCAGCATTGGCGACAACGGCGAGATCGTTGACAGCAACGTGCGTTATAACCCGGTCACTCAGGGCTGGCGCATGACGCTGCGCGTGAAAATCAAAGACGCGAAGAAAACCACTGATATGCGTGCTGCGCTGATGAACGGCGACCAGACGCTGAGTGAAACCTGGAGCTATCAGCTACCTGCCAATGAATAAGTTGACTGAGTATATTAACCTGCTGCCGCTTTCCGCCGCTGAGAAAGCGGCGCTGCCGGACGCCAGCCTTCGCGGCGTCCACGAGGCGCTTGGGGGCGAAGGCCGCGTTTACGAACGGGACGATGATACGCCGCTGGGCTCGGTAAAGGCGCGCCTTGAGCACAGCTGGCCCGAGTCGCTGGCGCAAGGGCAGCTTATTAAGGATGACGAGGGGCGTACTCAGCTGGAGGCGATGCCGAAAGCAAAACGCTCCTCTATGTTCCCCGACCCGTGGCGCACCAACCCGATTGGACGCTTCTGGGATCGCTTGCGCGGACGCGAAGTGCTGCCGCGCTACATGTCGCGCCTCTCAAAAGAGGAGCAAGTCGCTGAGCAGAAATGGCGTACCGTCGGCACCATCCGCCGTTACATCCTGCTGCTGCTGACGCTCTCCCAGACCGTGGTCGCCACCTGGTATATGAAGACTATCCTTCCGTACCAGGGCTGGGCGCTCATCAATCCGGCGGATATGATTGGCCAGGATATCTGGGTCTCCTTTATGCAGTTGCTGCCTTATGTGCTGCAAAGCGGCATCCTTATCCTCTTCGCTATTCTTTTCTGCTGGGTCTCCGCCGGTTTCTGGACCGCGCTGATGGGCTTTTTGCAGCTGCTGATTGGGCGCGATAAATACAGTATCTCCGCCTCAACGGTGGGCGATGAGCCGATCAACCCGGAGCACCGCACCGCGCTAATTATGCCTATCTGCAACGAAGACGTGGACCGCGTTTTCGCGGGGCTGCGCGCGACGTGGGAGTCGGTGAAAGCGACAGGGCAACAGCAGCACTTCGACGTTTACATTCTGAGCGACAGCTACAACCCCGATATTTGCGTGGCTGAGCAAAAAGCCTGGATGGAGTTGATTGCCGAAGTGCAGGGCGAAGGGCAAATCTTCTATCGCCGCCGTCGTCGTCGCGTGAAGCGTAAAAGCGGCAACATTGATGACTTCTGCCGCCGCTGGGGCAGCCAGTACAGCTACATGGTCGTGCTGGATGCGGACTCGGTGATGACCGGCGACTGTCTGACCGGCCTTGTGCGCCTGATGGAAGCGAACCCGAACGCCGGGATCATCCAGTCTTCGCCGAAGGCTTCCGGTATGGATACGCTCTATGCGCGCTGCCAGCAGTTCGCGACCCGCGTTTACGGCCCGCTCTTTACCGCTGGCCTTCATTTCTGGCAGCTTGGCGAGTCGCACTACTGGGGCCACAACGCCATTATCCGCGTGAAGCCGTTTATCGAGCACTGCGCGCTGGCGCCGCTGCCGGGCGAGGGCTCCTTTGCCGGTTCCATTCTGTCGCACGACTTCGTGGAAGCCGCGCTGATGCGCCGCGCAGGCTGGGGCGTCTGGATTGCCTACGACCTGCCTGGCTCCTATGAAGAACTGCCGCCGAACCTGCTCGACGAGCTCAAACGCGACCGCCGCTGGTGCCACGGCAACCTGATGAACTTCCGCCTGTTTTTGGTGAAAGGGATGCACCCGGTTCACCGTGCGGTGTTCCTGACCGGCGTAATGTCTTATCTCTCCGCGCCGCTCTGGTTCTTGTTCCTTGCGCTTTCCACGGCGCTTCAGGTGGTGCATGCGCTCACTGAGCCGCAGTACTTCCTCCAGCCGCGTCAGCTTTTCCCGGTCTGGCCGCAATGGCGTCCAGAACTGGCGATTGCGCTGTTCGCCTCGACCATGGTGCTGCTGTTCCTGCCGAAGCTGTTGAGCGTAGTGCTTATCTGGTGCAAAGGCTCGAAAGAGTATGGCGGCTTCTTGCGCGTAACGCTTTCGCTGCTGCTGGAAGTCCTTTTCTCGGTACTGCTGGCGCCGGTTCGCATGCTGTTCCACACCGTGTTCGTGGTCAGCGCTTTCCTTGGCTGGGAAGTGGTATGGAACTCGCCGCAGCGTGATGATGACTCCACTCCGTGGGGCGAAGCCTTCATGCGCCATGGTTCTCAACTGCTGCTGGGCCTGGTCTGGGCGGTGGGGATGGCGTGGCTCGATCTGCGCTTCCTCTTCTGGCTGGCGCCTATCGTTTTCTCGCTGATCCTGTCGCCGTTTGTGTCGGTTATTTCAAGCCGTTCAACGGTGGGACTGCGTACAAAACGCTGGAAACTGTTCCTGATCCCGGAAGAGTATTCGCCGCCGCAGGTGCTGGTGGATACCGATAAGTATCTGGAGCAGAACCGCAGCCGTTCGCTGGAAGATGGGTTTATGCACGCCGTATTCCATCCATCCTTCAATGCGCTGGCGACAGCGATGGCCACCGCGCGTCACCGTGCAAGCCATGTGCTGGAAATTGCTCGTGACCGTCACGTTGAGCAGGCGCTGAATGAAACGCCGGATAAACTCAACCGTGACCGTCGCCTGGTGCTGCTGAGCGACCCGGTGACTATGGCGCGGCTGCACTATCGCGTCTGGTCGGCGCCGGAACGCTATTCCTCCTGGGTGAGTCATTACAAAGCGTTACAGCTTAACCCGCATGCGCTGAAGACACGCGGATAAGCAAAACCTCGTGTGAAAATGCCGGCCTCAATGGCCGGCATTTTTTTCACCTGACGGGTTACGACATATACTTAGCGGAAACGAAGAATGATGAGGTGTGGTTTGAAAGCAGTGGCGCTTGTTCTGGCGGCCTGTCTGCTGAGCGGATGCGGCAGCATAATCAGTCGCGCGGTGCCGGGGCAGGGACATGGCAACCAGTATTACCCCGGCGTGCAGTGGGACGTAAGAGATTCCGCGTGGCGTTATGTCACGGTGCTGGATCTGCCGTTCTCGCTGGTCTTCGACACGCTATTGCTGCCGATAGACATGCATCACGGCCCCTATGAATAACGCTTAGCGTTCATCCCATTCATCCGCCGCGGTGCGACCTTCTTCCGTATCCAGCGGCGGTTCAAGCTGAAATTCCCCTTCATCCCATTCATGCAACGTGTTCTCTTCCAGCCACTCCTGACGAAGCTCAATCTCGTCGTAGTCGCCGTCAAAGACGCTCTGCGCCGCTTCCCCGCTCAGTACCGGCAGGCACTCGCCTTGCTCCTCGTCGGTGGCGAAGAACTCGACCTGCCACATTATCTCGCCGTCCTGCAGAACATATTTCTGGATGTTGAGTTGCTGGACAACCGCATCTTCTTCGTCCATCCCCGGATTGTCGGCGAGGAACTCTTCGCGTGCAGCGTCGATGGCTTCTTCAAGCGTTGCAAACATGGACATAATTTTCTCCCTGAACAGACATGGTTGTTTCAGGAAAGGATAGACGAAGATCCATAATTGCAAATAAGAAAGCGAAAAAAAGGGGGGAAATATCATGCGCAACATCAGCGTCTTAGAGAGAAACGCTGCGTCTGAGCGGGGAAACGCTGCCCCGGCCTGGATTTGGCCGGGGCAGTGGAATTAATAGCGGGAAGGCACCCCTTGCGGGCGGGTTTTAAAACGGCGATGCAGCCACATGTACTGATCCGGCGCCATGAGAATACATTTCTCCACCACTTTGTTCATCCAGGCTGCCGTTTCTTCGGCATCGCCCAGCGGCGGCTGACACTCCGGTTCAAGGGCTAACAGCTCGTAGCCTTTGCCGCCAGGCTTGCGGCGCGGTACAAAAGGCACTATGCAGGCTTTAGACATCTTTGCCAGCATCCAGGTGCCGGACGTGGTGGCGGCTTGTTCGACGGCGAAAAGGGGAACGAAAACGCTGTTGCGCGGGCCGTAGTCGTGGTCCGGCGCGTACCAGATAATTTCGCCGCTTTTCAGCGCCTTGATCATACCTTTGAGATCTTTACGATCGAGCATGGTTTTATTAGAGCGCAGGCGTCCCCAGGTTTGCAGCCAGTCAAGCAGCGGATTGTCATTGGGGCGATAAACCCCGATGCCCGGCGTATGCATGCCAAAGATGCGCGCGCCGAGCTCAAGCGTCAGGAAGTGCACGCCGATGAGCAAAATCCCCTGTTTCTGCGCCAGTAGCGCTTTCACTGGCTCCACGCCGGAGACATCAAACCAGCGCTCCACGCGCCAGTTCGGCCAGAACCAGGCCATGCCGGTTTCCATCAGGCCCATGCCGACGGATTCAAAATTCTTCTCCACCAGCTTCTGGCGTTCCGCTTCGCTCATGTCCGGGAAGCAGAGCTCAAGGTTGCGGTGGGCGATACGGGCGCGGCGCTTCATCACTCGCATCGCCAGACGGCCCATGCCGCAGCCAAGGCGGTAAATCACCGGATAAGGCAGCAGCACGACGAGATAAAGCACGCCAATGCCAAGCCATGTCAGCCAGTAGCGGGGATGCAGCAGAGCGCGGTTGAATTGGGGTAAATGGGTCGTCATGAAAATTCCATTAGGTTGCAGGCAAGTCCACTTGTCGCAGACATTGTGACATTATTTTCCGTCCTGCCAAAATTCATGGACGACAGGCGGTGGTTTTCACGCCAGTTTAGAGAAATCTGCAGAAACAAAGTGATGGAAATGTAGCGCAAAATTCATGGATGTAAATTAGCGGTAATTGCTATATCATGCCCGCCGATTTTCATTCCCCTAACGATTGCAGGATACGTACACCATGCCAGTGTTACACAACCGCATTTCGAATGAGGAGCTGAGGGCGCGCATGCTGGCGGAAACCGAGCCGCGCACCACTATCTCATTCTATAAATATTTCACCATCGCCGACCCGAAAGCGACTCGCGATAACCTCTATAAAGCGTTTACCGAACTTAACGTTTTCGGTCGCGTCTATCTTGCCCATGAAGGGATCAACGCTCAAATCAGCGTGCCGCAAAGCAAGGTTGAAGCGTTTCGCACGCTGCTGTACGGCTTTGACCCGGCGCTGGACGGCCTGCGGTTGAACATTGCGCTGGACGATGATGGTAAATCGTTCTGGGTGCTGCGCATGAAAGTGCGCGACCGCATCGTAGCGGACGGCATTGATGACCCAACCTTCAACGCCAGCGACGTTGGCGAGTACCTGAAGGCGGCGGAAGTGAACGCCATGCTGGATGACCCCGACGCGGTGTTTATCGATATGCGCAACCACTATGAATATGAAGTGGGGCACTTCGAAAACGCGCTGGAAATCCCGGCGGACACCTTCCGCGAGCAGTTGCCGAAAGCGGTGGAGATGATGCAGGAGCATAAAGACAAGAAAATTGTTATGTACTGCACCGGCGGCATTCGCTGCGAAAAAGCGAGCGCGTGGATGCGTCACAACGGTTTTAATAAAGTCTGGCACATCGAAGGCGGCATCATTGAGTATGCCCGCAAAGCCCGCGAGCAGGGCCTGCCGGTGCGTTTCGTCGGCAAAAACTTCGTTTTTGACGAGCGCATGGGCGAGCGCATCTCTGATGATGTGATTGCGCATTGCCATCAGTGCGGCGCGCCTTGCGACAGCCACACCAATTGCAAGAATGACGGCTGCCATCTGCTGTTTATTCAGTGTCCGACCTGCGCAGAGAAGTTTCAGGGCTGCTGCAGCGAGCTTTGCCGCGATGAGAGCGCGCTGCCGGAAGAAGAGCAGCGCCGCCGCCGCGCCGGTCGCGAAAACGGCAATAAAATCTTTAACAAATCCCGTGGCCGCTTGAATACCGTACTCGGCATTCCCGATCCGCAATAAAAAAAGCCTCCGCAGGGAGGCTTTTTTTTAGCGCAATTCAAACGGAATTACTTCTGGCGCACGCCTTCGACCGAAATAATCAGGTCAACTTCCTGAGAAGCGGGGCCGAGATCGGTAGTAATGTTGTAGTCTTTGAGTTTAATTTTCCCTTCCGCTTCAAAGCCTGCGCGAACGCCGCCCCACGGATCGTCGCCCTGGCCAATCAGTTTGGCTTCCAGCGTCAGCGGTTTAGTCACGCCGTTAAGCGTAAAGTTGCCGGTGATGTCCAGCTCATCGCCATCTTGCTTCACAGACGTGGAGGTGAAGGTCGCCTGCGGGAATTTGGCTACGTTCAGGAACTCCGCGCTGCGCAGGTGTTTATCACGCTCGGCGTGGTTGGTATCGATGCTGGTCGTGTTGATAGTGACATTAACTTTATCCGCCGACGGGTTTTTCTCATCAAAAGTAAAGGTGCCGTCGAAATCGCGGAAGGTGCCGTAGAGCCAGCTGTAGCCAAGGTGCTTAATACGGAAGTTAACGAAGGCGTGCTGGCCCTCTTTATCGATCTTGTAATCGGCCGCGACAGCGGAGCCGGTAGTAAAGAACAGGGCGGCGAGCGTTAACCCCATCAGGCTTTTTTTCATTTATCACTCCTTGGTTAATGCGACGATTTCCCGAGCATACGCTTGAGGGTAACGTCTTTATCGATGAAATGGTGCTTCAGCGCGGCGAAAGCGTGGAGCACCGAGAGCAGCACTACGCTCCAGGCGAGCCAGAGGTGAATATCGCCTGCCGTATCGGCTTGTTCGCCCGCGCCGCTGAAGATAGCCGGGATTTCAACAAGCCCAAACACGCTGACGGGTTTGCCTTCGGCGGTCGAAATCAGATAACCGCTCAGCAAAATCGCGAACAGCAACAGATAGAGCAGCACGTGAACGGCGACGGCGCTCGCGCGCGTCAGTCGGGAATAAGAAGAGAGCGGGGGAGGCGGCGGCGAAACAAAGCGCCAGATAACCCGCACCAGTAAAAAGAGAAAAATAACGATGCCGATACTTTTGTGCAGTTCCGGGGCCCGGTGATACCAGACATCATAATAGCCAAGCGTCACCATCCACAGCCCAAGCGCAAACATGCCATAAACGGCGAGCGCCATTAGCCAGTGAAGCAGTACTGATAAATGTCCATATTGCGACGGTGTGTTACGCCACTGCATTGTTACGCATCCGTTAATAAATAAGATGCAGCCACAGTGACCGTTGAAGGTTCCAAAAGCAAACCAAAAAAATCAACAATCTAATTCAGAAAATTTGATTGATAAATTTGGGCTATTGAAAGACGGATAAACGGTAAATAACCTCTGAGATTTAGCTTTAAAACAGTAAATTACGGTTATTTAGATATAATAAAAAGAAAATAGCGACAGAATAATCATGCTTGTTGTCAATTTTTGTAAGCTGTGTGTCAGTTATTTTGAATAGTTAATGGCGCTAACCGGCGTAAATCCACAGCAGATCCAGCAGCGCCAACAGAGCAGAAAGCGCCAGATAAACCAGCAAATGTTCCCGAACATTGTTTACCAGAAAACGAATCAGCCGCTGCATACCTGTCCTTTTAACCATTAGCGCCTTGTTCCAGAGTAACAAAAAGCGGCCCGCAGGCCGCTGCGTTTATTTGAATCGCGACAGGCTAAAAGGGGTGAGATCAAACTCAACAGGTTTATCCGCGGCAAACTGGCTCGCAATCTCGCCCAACACCGACGCGAATTTAAAGCCGTGACCGCTGAGGCCGGTCACTATCATCGCCTGCGGGAAATCAGGCAGGGTGTCGACGATAAAATCTTCATCCGGGGAGTTATCATAGGTGCAGGACGCGCCATGCAGACAGCCGCCGATGCCAGGCAGATGCTGGCGCAGGAAAGGAAACGCCTCGGCGCCGTCGGTCGCCACTGCGCCAAAAGGTTTGCGCTCTTGCGCGGAATTGATAGGCTGACCGCCGTTATGCTTGCCGATTTTCAGCGCGTTATCTTCCGCCGGGAAGCCGTAATACTGGTCGCCATTCGCCATCTCGCCAGTAAAGGCGGGAAAGCGATTATTAACGCTGTAGCGCCCGTCAGCCTGATACCAGGCGAACACCTTGCGCACCGGCGTAATGGGCAGTTGCGGCGCCAGACGCTTAACCCACGTACCTGCGCTGATCAGCGCCTTGCGCCCTTCGTATTCGCCATCCTCGGTAACTACGCGCACTCCCTGCGCCTGAGGCTCTATTGCGGTGACCGCGCAGTTAAAGAGCTGGGCGCAGCCCGCCTCTTCAGCAAGGCGAATATAGTTAGCGATAGCGGTTTCGCTGTAAAGCACGCCGGAATTGGGTTCGAACAAGCCGATATAATCATCCGGCACGCGAAATTCCGGCCAGCGCGCCATGAGTTGTTCGGCATTGAAGGTCTCAAGCGGCAACTGCCAGCGCTGAGCGCTTTGCGCTACGTTGCGCAAAAATTCAGAATGGGCGGGGCCCAGGTTAATGACGCCGCTGCGCTGAAAAATACGCGCTTCGGTAAGGGACTGAAGCTCATCCCATAACGCCTGGGCGCGCAGCACCAGCGGGACATAGATTTCACCTTCGCCGTAAGCGTGGCGGATAAGCCGTGTTTCGCCATGATGGCTGCCTTGCTGGTGCGGCGGATGACCACTGTCCGTCATCAGGACATTCAGCCCTGCCCGGGTGGCGTAATAGCCTGCCGCTGCGCCAACCGAACCGCTGCCAATGATAATCAAATCGTATTGCATGGAGGTGCTCCGCATAGGTTGTTACTTAGCAGAGTAATTAAGGCGGGAAGGTTGCACAAGGCTAAAAATAATAATGGCGCTCCGAAGAGCGCCCGATGGTTATAAGGGAAGCATCAGACTAATGCTTGCGATAATCATTTTCCTGGTACTCGCTGGATTCAATTTTTGCAATGCCAGCTTCTAAAATGGAAATAAATTGTCTGGCTACATCGGTGGTTAGCCATAACGTCTGGCCTATTTCCGTCTCTTCATGGTCAGACGGATTGGAAGTCAAATAATGCAGCCTTAGCATCATGGCATCGTAGCTATCTACAGTGCTGATATCCCATCCAACAAGGGGATGTGTCTGAATAACTTCATTAATTTTTTCCATCATAACCCCCTTAGTACGTGCTTAAAGACAACGGCTCATGAGGTTTCAATGCGTGTTTTATTGAAGCTGTCTAAGTATATCAATCAATATGCTAAAAAGAGGCAAAAATAAATACCCTGCAACACATTTTTTGAAATAATTGATTTATTTGAACAATAAAACGGCAAATTATTCAATAACAGACGTGAAAAGGAAGGATCAATAAGGATATGCTGAAAAGCACTTTATTAATAATAGCAGAAATAAAAAAAGCCGGGCGGCGAAGCCCGGAAACGACACCATAAGAGAAATTTAGGTTAAGTCAGGGTTCGCTAAACCAATCCTCAGCGCTTTCCCAGGTTTCCTGAAGAATTTCGCTGACCCGATCTTTCGCTTCTTTGCCTGCGCCCAGTACCGAAAGATTATTGGTGGCGGCATAGCGCACCTGGACGCGGTTTGCAAAGTCGGGGAACTGTTGTTCAATACGACGGCTAAGCTCGCAGGCCAGGGCGTCGATAGCGCCAGGCGGCAGCGTTGTGGTTCTGGCGATAGTTACTTCTACACGCATAAAAACCCCCTGTTAACGATACTGTATATTTATACAGATAATTGCGATGGCTTGCAACAGGGGGGGCGATTAATAAGATTTATGCCTGACGTTTCACGGACCAGCGCACTTTTTCACCGGCCAGGAACGGCACGATGCTGTCGTCGCTAAGGCTGATGCTTTGCGGCATCTCTACCTCTTCACGCACCAGCTCGATAGTGTCTTCGTTTACCGGCAGGCCGTAGAAGCGCGGGCCGTTGAGCGAACAGAACGCTTCAAAATGGGCCAGCGCGTTCATCTCTTCAAACACCGTGGCGTAAGCGCCCAGCGCGGAAGGCGCGTTAAAACATCCGGCGCAGCCGCAGCTGGCTTCTTTGCGATGGCGGGCGTGCGGCGCAGAGTCGGTGCCGAGGAAAGCGCGCTCAAAGCCGCTCGCCACTAGTTCGCGCAGCGCCTGCTGGTGAACGCTGCGTTTAAGGATGGGCAGGCAATAGAGGTGAGGGCGCACGCCGCCAACCAGCATATGGTTGCGGTTGAACATCAAATGCTGCGGCGTAATGGTGGCGGCAAGAAGCTCGTTGCCTTCGCGCACATACTGGGCGGCGTCTTTGGTCGTGATATGTTCAAACACCACTTTCAGCCCCGGCAGGCGGCGGCGCAGCGGTTCCATTACCGTTTCGATAAACCGCGCTTCGCGATCGAAAATATCGATATCCGCGTGAGTCACTTCGCCATGCACCAGCAGCGGCATGCCCAGGCGCTCCATGCGCTCCAGCACGGGCATGATCGCGTCGATGCTGGTGACGCCGTGGCTTGAGTTAGTGGTGGCGTTCGCCGGATAGAGCTTGGCGGCCGTAAAGACCCCTTCCTCGAAGCCGCGCGCCAGTTCGTCGGCATCCAGCGTGTCGGTCAGGTAGCAGGTCATCAGCGGTTCAAACGTATGGCCTGCGGGGACGGCGTCCAGAATACGCTGGCGATAAGCGACAGCCGCCGCCACGGTAGTGACCGGAGGAGCCAGGTTCGGCATGACGATGGCGCGCGCATAGGTCTCGCTGGTATAAGGCAGAACGGTTTGCAGCATCTCGCCATCGCGTAGATGGAGATGCCAGTCGTCAGGACGGCGGATGGTTAACACCTGGGGTTGTTCAGTCATGAAATGCTCCGGCTAGAAGGACAAAAATGGCTGGATTTGCGCCGGGCACTAAGGATAAGCGGAAACGTTTTCGTTTGCACCCTTTTCGTGCTTCGCGCCGGGGCCATCACCCCGGCGCGGAGACTCAGTCTATAAAGGGGATCACGATTTCACCCGGCTTCACTTCCAGCCCTTTGGCATAGCGTTTGGCCAGCTTTTCGCCTTCGCTGCCATCTTCGCTCAGCACATAAGCGGGGTGCTGATTGAAATAGCTGCGCAGCGACTGGTTAAGGTAAGGCGTCAGGGTCTCCAGCAACGCCTGCATTTTTTGCGGCTGCACCGTCGCGTTAACCACCTCCATTTCCTGGAGATAAATCGCCCCCTTCTCTTTGTTAAAGACCGGCAGCGCTTTCAGCGTCAGCTTCATGTTCGCTTTTTGATTGCCGAAAAGGGAGGTCATATCCAGACTGGCGTCGCCGGTCAGCGTGACTTTGTTCGGCTCTTCACGCCCAATCTGGCTTGCCAGGTTGCTCAGCACGATGTGGGCATCCGCCACGCCCGGCACGCCAATATCACGCGAGAAATTATTGCGCTTTTGCAGCGCCTGGTTAATTTCCTGCTCGGTAACCGTGTACTGGGTTAACTGGTTACACCCTGCCAGCAGACCGCTGACAACCAGCGCGGCGGCGACAATAAAGCTCTTCATCTCATTCCTCGACATGTACACAAAGTCCGTGCCAGGGGATCCTGACACAAAGCAGCATGTCGCGCCAGAATAAGTGTCGCCAGCGGAAAAGGCTGAAAAAGCCGGTGGCGGCCACCGGCATAAGGATTAAATAGAGATTGAGGAGAGAAGATTGACCTGGGTTTGTTTGGCCATATTGTCCCGGTAATCCGCCACGCGGGTCGGGTACTCTACGCCTGCCACCAGCGTCAGGTTACGCAGCAGCGGGAAGAGATGAATATCATCCTCTGAGAGCTCGCCATTGACGGCGTTAGGCTGCTTAATCAGCTTATCGAGATCGCGCAAATCATCGTTGATGTTCTTGATAAGCCCTGCCGAGTGGGCAAGATGCTCGTCGAAAGCGCCAATCGCCGCCTCTTTCTTTTTCACAAAGTAAGCCCGCGCCTGTGGGGTGGCGAACTCATCAAAAGGCGCTTTGGCGATGCGCGGCAGCAGCAGGCGGTTGACGTAGCCGTTTACTTTACGAAGCCAGGTTTCAACGGCCGGATTACGCTTCCCGGTGAGCAGCGGTTTGCCGTCGAGCTTATCGACGTAGTAAACAATATCGAGGCTTTCCGGCAGATAGCGGCTGTCATCTTTTTGCAGAATCGGGGCCATCTTCTGACCGATCATCCGGGTGGGCGTTTCTTCATCATCGTTGAGCAGCACGTTCAGCTCAACCGGGATATTTTTCAGCCCAAATATCATGCGCGCCTTCACGCAAAACGGGCAGTGATCGTAAATATATAGCTTCACGTTTCTCCTCCTGTTATGGCGTCCGTGCCTTCAGTATGGAAGAGAAGCCAGGGCGGGGCAAATTAGCTGCCCGGTTCAAGCATGGTCGGCTCGAGGCGCTTCTGGCTGAACTGCCACCACAGAGCAAAGAATGTCGCTACGCCGATAACGCCGAGCATCATCCAGGGCAGCTCTGGCTGCTGCAACGTTTTGCCGGCGTCAAACAGCCAGCCGCCGCCCGCATAGCCGAGCGCGCCGCCAAAGGCGAGGCCAAGGCGGCTGAAGCCCATATAGCTGCCGCGGGCGCGGGAATCGGCGAGCGAAGCGCCGAGCGTCTCCCGAGCCGGCTCCGCGATAATCGAGCCGATGTAAAACAGACAAATCAGGGTAAATAGCTGCTGCAAACTGCCCACCAGGCCTATCGGCAGCAGGCTCAGCGTCATCAGCAGCAGGCCCGCCATCAGACGGTGTTCCAGACGAAAGCGCTTTTCGCTCCAGCGGGCGACAGGGTAGAGCAGGGTAAGCGAAAGCGTCGCTTCGATGGCGTACATCCATTTCACGGCGGCGGGCGTGCCGGCGATGTCATTGACCATAATCGGCAGCATCAGCATAACCTGCACCGCCAGCATGTAGTAGCCGGTGAGCGTCAGCACGTAAGTGACAAACCGCTTGTCGCGCAGCACGCGGCTCATCCCTTCGCGCAAAGGGGTGCGGATGGTCGACAGCTTCCAGTCCGGCAACAGCCAGGCGTTAAAGCCCGCGCAAATCACAAACAGCAGCGCGCCTGCGCCGCAGACGAGGCGAAAATCATACTGCAGCAGCCAGCTGCCGAGCAGAGCGCCAATCACCGCGCCCGCGCTGTCCTGCATCATCAGCAGAGAAAAAAAGCGCCCGCGCTGGTGCGGACGCACCAGTTTTACTACCAGCGCCGAGCGCGGCGGGTCAAACAGGGTGCCGCCAAGGCCGGAGAGAATGCAGGAGAGCCAGAGCATCCAAGGCTCCTGGGCGACCGCCATCGTCGCAAAACCCGCCGCACGCATCAGCATGCCGGTGACGATCATCGGCCGGGCGCCAAGACGGTCGGCTATCGCGCCGCCGAAGATCCCAAGCCCCTGCTGAATAAACTGACGCAAGCCGAGGGCGATGCCGACCATCAGCGCGGCCCAGCCCAGTTGATCGACAAAGCGAATAGAAATCAGGGGAAAGACGACAAAGAAGCCCAGCACCACGAGCATGTTGTCAATCAGCAGGAAATATTTACCCAGGCTCCTTGCCTGCGACACGCTGGCCATTTCCCCTCCTGGGAAAACGCAAAGATAAGGCTCTATTTTGCGGGTGCGTCTTAGACTTTCCTATATTCAAAACAATAATATTTTTTTATCGATCCAGATGTTTAATTGATGACGTTAATCGAAATAGCGCCGCGGGGTGCGGAAAATGGTATGTTGTTGTTTTCCCTGTTTTGTCTCGCACAGGTATAGTTAACTTACCGCGCATGAGACAGCGGCGTATCGCCGCTCGCGCCGTGTGGCTTATTGTGGACGAAGGAGTGGGTGATAAATGTTTGGCTACCGCAGTAACGTGCCGAAAGTACGATTAACGACCGATCGCCTGGTGGTGCGGCTGGTGCATGACCGCGACGCCTGGCGGCTGGCGGATTATTACGCTGAAAACCGCCAGTTTTTAAAACCCTGGGAGCCGGTGCGTGACGAAAGCCATTGCTACCCCTCCGGCTGGCAGGCCCGCCTTGGCATGATCAACGAACTGCATAAGCAGGGCAGCGCTTTCTATTTCGCGCTGCTCGATCCGGATGAAAAAGCGATCCGCGGCGTGGCCAATTTTTCCAATGTGGTGCGCGGCTCGTTTCACGCCTGCTACCTCGGGTATTCTCTGGGGGAAAAGTGGCAGGGGCAGGGGCTGATGTTTGAAGCGCTCACCTCCGCCATTCGTTATATGCAACGCACCCAGCATATGCACCGCATTATGGCTAATTACATGCCGCACAATAAGCGCAGCGGCGATCTGCTCGCCCGGCTCGGCTTTGAAAAAGAGGGCTACGCCAAAGATTATCTGCTGATTGACGGCGTGTGGCGCGACCATGTGTTAACCGCGCTTACCGCCAGAGAATGGACCCCGGGTCGTTAAGGAGCAAAGATGAAACATCAGTTAAGCGCGGTGGAAGCTCGCGTCATCGGCAGCCTGCTGGAAAAGCAGGTCACCACGCCCGAGCAGTATCCGCTTTCGGTTAACGGCGTGGTCACCGCCTGCAACCAAAAAACCAACCGCGAGCCGGTAATGAGCCTTTCAGAGCGCGACGTGCAGGATGCGCTGGATGAGCTGGTCAAGCGCCACTACCTGCGCACCGTCAGCGGTTTTGGCAACCGCGTCACCAAATATGAGCAGCGCTTCTGCAATTCCGAATTCGGCGCGCTGAAGCTGTCGCCGCAGGAGGTGGCGCTGGTCGCCACGCTGATGCTGCGCGGACCGCAAACGCCGGGCGAACTGCGCAGCCGGGTAGGACGCATGTATGAGTTTGCCGACATGGCTGAAGTGGAAAGCGCGCTGGAGGGGCTGGCGAACCGTGAAGACGGCCCCTTTGTCGCGCGTCTGCCGCGCGAGCCGGGCAAGCGTGAAAGCCGCTATATGCACCTCTTTAGCGGCGAAACGGAAACGCTGGTCGCCGCCGTGGAGGCGGTCAGCGCGCCTGCGGACAGTCTGACGCAGCGCGTCGAGGCGCTGGAAGCGGAAGTGGCGGAGTTGAAATCCCGTCTCGAAGCGCTGCTGGGCCACCTGGGAGACTGATATGAGCAAACTTCGCATCGGCGTGGTAGGGCTTGGCGGCATTGCGCAAAAAGCGTGGCTGCCGGTGCTTTCTCACGCCGCAGACTGGCGGTTAACCGGCGCTTTTTCGCCGAATAAAGCGAAAGCGCTGCCCGTTTGCGAGGCGTATCGCCTGCCTTATGTCGACTCGCTGCAGGCGCTCGCCGCGCAGTGCGACGCCGTGTTCGTGCACAGCGCCACCAGCAGCCACTATCAGGTAGTGAGCGAGCTGTTAAATGCGGGCGCGCATGTCTGCGTGGATAAGCCGCTCGCGGAAAATCTGGCGGACGCCGAACGGCTGGTGGCGCTGGCCGCCCGTAAAAAGCTAACGCTGATGGTGGGCTTCAACCGACGCTTCGCCCCACGCTATCAGGCGCTGAAAGCGCGCCTCACAGACGCCGCCTCGCTGCGTATGGATAAACACCGCGCCGACAGCGTCGGCCCGCATGATTTGCGTTTTACCTTACTTGACGACTATCTGCATGTGGTGGATACCGCGCTGTGGCTGGCAGGCGGCGAGGGAACGCTTCAGAGCGGCGCGCTGCTGGCCAATGAGCAGGGCGAAATGCTGTATGCGGAACATCACTTCGCCCGGGATCGCCTGCAAATCACCACCAGCATGCACCGGCGGGCCGGAAGCCAGCGCGAATGGGTACAGGCGGTGACCGACGGCGGCCTTTATGAAGTCACCGATATGCGTGAATGGCGCGAAGAGCGCGGCGCGGGCGTCGTAACCAGCCCGGTGCCGGGCTGGCAGAGCACCCTGGAGCAACGCGGGTTTGCCGGCTGCGCGCGTCACTTCATCGACTGCGTGACGAATCAGACTGTTCCGGAAACGGCAGGCGACCAGGCGCTGCTTGCCCAGCGGATCGTCGAGAAACTCTGGCGGGAGGCGATAAGCGAATAATCCCTCGTAACAACTGCCGGTAGTATTTCCCCGGCAGTTGAGTAGACTAAGCGCTTCGCTCAACGCCCCGACGCCTGCTTTGCAGGCGTTAGTGTTTGTGGACCACCAACCCGATGAATTTATTAAAATCGCTGGCCGCCGTCAGCTCAATGACCATGTTTTCCCGCGTGCTTGGCTTTGCGCGCGACGCCATTGTGGCGAGGGTGTTTGGCGCCGGTATGGCCACCGACGCCTTTTTTGTGGCGTTCAAGCTGCCTAACCTGTTGCGCCGTATTTTTGCCGAAGGGGCGTTTTCACAGGCTTTTGTGCCTATTCTCGCCGAATACAAAAGCAAGCAGGGCGAAGACGCCACGCGGGTGTTCGTCGCTTACGTCAGCGGGTTGCTGACGCTGGCGCTGGCCATCGTGACCGTCGCGGGAATGCTGGCCGCCCCGTGGGTCATCCTGGTCACTGCGCCGGGTTTTGCCGATACGGCGGATAAATTCGCGCTGACCTCGCAGCTGCTGCGCATCACCTTTCCCTATATTTTGCTGATTTCGCTGGCCTCGCTTGCCGGCGCCATCCTCAACACCTGGAACCGCTTCTCGGTACCCGCCTTTGCGCCGACCTTCCTGAACGTCAGCATGATAGGCTTTGCGCTTTTCGCCGCGCCGTATTTTCACCCGCCGGTGCTGGCGCTGGCCTGGGCGGTCACCGTCGGCGGCGTGTTGCAACTGGTCTATCAGCTTCCGCATCTGAAAAAAATCGGCATGCTGGTGCTGCCGCGCATTAACCTGCGCGACGCGGGCGCGCGCCGCGTGCTGCGCCAGATGGGGCCCGCCATCCTTGGCGTCTCCGTCAGCCAGATCTCGCTTATTATCAATACCATTTTCGCTTCGTTTCTGGTTTCCGGCTCCGTCTCCTGGATGTATTACGCTGACCGTCTGATGGAGTTTCCTTCTGGCGTGCTCGGCGTGGCGCTCGGCACTATCCTGCTGCCTTCGCTGTCGAAAAGCTTCGCCAGCGGCAACCATGACGAATATAACCGCCTGATGGACTGGGGCCTGCGGCTTTGCTTTCTGCTGGCGCTGCCAAGCGCCGTGGCGCTGGGCATCCTTGCCAAACCGCTCACCGTTTCGCTGTTTCAGTACGGCAAATTCACCGCTTTTGACGCCGCCATGACCCAGCGGGCGCTGATCGCCTACTCTGTAGGGCTGATTGGGCTGATTGTGGTGAAAGTGCTGGCGCCAGGCTTCTATTCGCGTCAGGACATCAAGACGCCGGTGAAAATCGCCATCGTGACGCTGATTATGACGCAGTTGATGAACCTGGCGTTTATCGGTCCGCTGAAACACGCCGGGCTTTCGCTCTCGATAGGCCTTGCCGCCTGTCTGAACGCGTCGCTGCTTTACTGGCAGCTGCGCAAGCGCAACATCTTCACGCCGCTGCCTGGCTGGGGCGCATTTTTGACGCGACTGGTGATTGCCGTGCTCGTCATGTCCGCGGCGCTGCTCGGCATAATGCAGTTCATGCCAGACTGGGCGACAGGCTCGATGCCCTGGCGCCTGCTGCGGCTGATGGCGGTGGTGGTAGCCGGGGTGGCGGCCTACTTCATCACGCTGGGGCTGCTGGGCTTCCGGGTGAGGGATTTCGCGCGGCGCACGGCGTAAGGCGCGCCGATAGCGAATAACGCTTTATTGCCCGCGCGGCGCTGCGCGGGTCAGCGTGTCGGGTTCCCTTCATCATTAGCCCTGTGCTGACCAACAAAAAAGGCGCCTTTGAGGCGCCTTTTGCATTGATAGCAATGTTAAATCGAAATCTTTTTGCCGCCGCGCTGCGCGCTGGCGGTCTGTCCGTTGGCGCCGTACAGGCCCGGCTCCTGATGTGGTTTCAGGATTGCCAGCGCCTGGCTATTGCGCGCCAGTTGCCCTTCAAGCAGCCAGCCGTTGTGCTGATTAATGTCGCGCAGGTGACGCGTTTTCTGCGTAATCGTCTGCCAGCGTTGAGCGTCAGCGTCATTAGCGGAGGCGGTAGCCTGCTGCGAGCGCCGCTGCTGCTCAAGATAGTCGAGCGTGGCGAGCAGGGAGCTTTTTTCTTCTGTAATACGCTGCAGCGCGCTGCCGTTCACATAGCCCGCTGACAATTGCTGCTGTTCCGCGTCCATGACCTCTTTAAGGCTGGTCAGGACAACGGTCATTTGGTCTAACACTTCTGACAGACGACTCATATCGTTACTTACTCTGCAGGTAACTCCGCGCTTCCTGGAGCAGCGCGTCAGCGATTTTGCCGGTGTCCATTTTCAGCTCGCCGTTACGAATAGCGGTTTTCAGCGCTTCCACGCGCTCTACGTTGATGTCGCTTGCGCCAGGCTGCGTCAGCGCCGCCTGCGCATCGCTTAAGGTCACGCTGGCGCTGTTAGCGGCAGTCGCTTTTTCGGTACGGGTTTTCTGTGGCGCGGCCTCGTTGGTTTCACGTGCCTGTACGGCGCTGATCGGTTTAGAAGGCGAAGTGCGTTCAATGCTGCTCATTGTTAAGTCCTCATTGAGGTGGCTCGCGGCGCAGAGCCTGTCATTTAGGTGTTGCTTATTTATCGGCAGTGGACAGCGAATCTTTATGAAGATTATAGACTAATCAGAATATTCCCATCAGAGCCGACCGTACCGCTCACCACCTGGCCCGAAGCCATACGTACCCGGGCATTCTGGGCAACCGCCGCGTTGTTTAACGCCTGACCTTCGCTGTTAATGCTAAAGCCTTCGCCTTGCGCTATAACCTGCACGCGCTGGCCCGCTTTGATTCGCCATGCCTGGCGCACCATGGAAAGCAATACCGGTTGTCCTGGCGCGAGGTCGCGAAGCGTAACCGCATCCTGCGCCTGATTCAACTCCAGCATCGCCCGGGGAGGGAGTTGATCAAGGCGACCGCGCATTAAACGCACTGACGCGCTGTCGAGCCGACTGCCGCGCGCCACCGGCTGCGCCGCCACCACATATTCGCCTGTCGCCTGAACGAATACCTGCAAATACCGTTTATCGCCGCCGCAGCGCGCCTGCACGCTCAGGTTGCCCCACAGCCGCGCATTGCCCGGCAGGCTGAACTGCGGCTGCTCGCAGGCAGGCCACAAATTGGCCGGGGTTTTGACCGTTACGCTGACCTCATCGCTGATCCCGGCAAGCCTTGCGGCGAAAAAGGGCATCAGCTGGGCTTCCAGCGTCCCGGCGAACAGGGGCGAGCTTAGCAACATTAGCGCTGCGCAGCAGAGTTTCAGGCGTTTCATGGCGCGTCTCCGTTAGCGGAATGGCGATGATTTTACCCGCACTCGTTTTCCTTCAAGGCAACAAATAGCGACGCATTTTGCGCTTATTCCAACGATAAGGGAGGGCGCTCACCCAGTAAGCTGTGCATCATCACCATGCTATGCGGAGGAATCATGCTCGACAAACTCGACGCCGCGCTGCGCTTTCAGCAAGAAGCGCTTAATTTGCGCGCCCAGCGTCAGGAGATTCTGGCCTCCAATATCGCCAACGCCGACACCCCAGGTTATCAGGCGCGGGATATTGATTTCGCCAGTGAACTCAAAAAAGTGATGGAGCGGGGCCGCACGGAAGGAAGTTCCATTGCACTGTCGATGACCTCCGCCCGTCATATCCCTGCCCAGACGAACACCGCGCCGAATGTTGATTTGCTCTACCGTATCCCCGATCAGCCCGCAATGGACGGCAACACCGTGGATATGGACCGTGAGCGCACGCAGTTTGCGGACAACAGCCTGAAATACCAGTCCGACCTGCAGGTGCTGGGCGGTCAAATCAAAAGCATGATGTCAGTGCTGCAATCGGGAGGATAACGGATGGCTTTGCTGAATATTTTTGATATTGCCGGCTCCGCGATGACCGCGCAGTCCAAGCGCTTGAACGTGGCGGCCAGCAACCTGGCAAACGCCGACAGCGTTACCGGACCGGACGGTCAGCCGTACCGCGCGAAACAGGTCGTGTTTCAGGTTGACGCCCAGCCAGGCTCGCCGACAGGCGGCGTGAAGGTGACTAACGTCGTGGAAAGCCAGGCGCCGGACAAACTGGTCTATGAGCCAGGCAACCCGCTGGCGGACGCCAAGGGTTACGTGCGCATGCCTAATGTGGACGTGGTCGGCGAGATGGTGAACACCATGTCCGCTTCCCGCAGCTATCAGGCTAACGTGGAAGTGCTTAACGCCACGAAATCCCTGATGCTCAAAACGCTCACCCTCGGTCAATAAAGGAGAAGGGCATGTCGATTTCCGTAAACGTTAACGACCCGACTAACAGCGGCATCAGCAGCGCGACCAGCACCAGCAGCGCCAACGGTCTCTCCGGCAGCAGCGCCTCGGACCTGCAGAGCAGCTTCCTGACGCTGCTGGTGGCCCAGTTGAAAAACCAGGACCCGACCAACCCGCTGCAGAACAACGAGCTGACCACCCAGCTTGCGCAAATCAGCACCGTGAGCGGCATTGAAAAACTTAACACCACGCTTGGCGCCGTTTCCGGTCAGCTCAACAACAACCAGTCGCTGCAGGCGAGCACCCTTATCGGCCATGGCGTCATGGTTCCGGGCACCACCATTCTTGCCGGTAACGAAACCACTACGCCGTTTGGCGTGGAGCTGGCGCAGGCTGCCGATAAAGTGACCGCCACCATTACTGATAAGAGCGGCGTAGTCGTGCGCACGATTGAACTCGGCGGGCTGAGCGCGGGCGTCCATACCTTTAGCTGGGACGGCAAGCTAAACGACGGAACGACCGCGCCGGATAACGCTTACAACGTCTCCATTTCCGCCAGCAGCAACGGCACGCAGCTGGTCGCCCAGCCGCTCAACTTCGCGCTGGTCAACGGCGTAACGAAGAGCGCCAACGGCAGCCTGCTGGATTTAGGTACTTACGGCACCACCACCCTCGACGAAGTCAGACAAATCATCTGATTCAACCATTATCAGGAGTAAGACATGGCGTTTTCTCAAGCGGTCAGCGGCCTGAATGCCGCGGCCACCAACCTGGACGTAATTGGCAACAACATTGCCAACTCCGCGACCTACGGTTTTAAATCGGGTTCTGTCTCCTTCGCCGACATGTTCGCAGGCTCAAAAGCGGGTCTCGGCGTGAAAGTGGCGGGCATTACCCAGGATTTCAGCGACGGTACGACCACCAATACCGGTCGCGCCCTGGACGTGGCTATCAGCCAGAACGGCTTTTTCCGTCTGGTAGACAGCAACGGTTCGGTCTATTACAGCCGTAACGGCCAGTTCAAGATGGACGAAAACCGTAACCTGGTGAACATGCAGGGCCTGCAGTTAACCGGCTACCCGGCAACCGGCACGCCGCCGACTATTCAGCAGGGCGCAAACCCGGTAGGACTGACCGTTCCGAACACCCTGATGGCGGCGAAAACCACCACCACGGCGGAAATGGTGGTTAACCTGAACTCCACCGACAAACTGCCGACCAAAACCCCGTTCGATCCGACGGATTCCGATACCTATAACAAAAAAGGTTCCGTTACCGTATTCGACAGCCAGGGTAACGCCCATGACATGAACGTCTTCTACGTGAAAACCGACGCCAACACCTGGGCGGTTTACACGCAGGATTCCAGCGTTAACACCCCGTGGGTAGCCGGCACCGCAGCCAATACTTATATGAAGTTTGACGAAAACGGCACCCTGACCGGTCTTGCCGCGACTGCCGCTGACGCAGCCGCAGGCACGGTCACCAACCCGCCGTCTTTTAACGTCACCACCGGCGGGATAAACGGTGCGACGCCTGCGACTTTCGCGCTGAACTTCTTTGGTTCCATGCAGCAGAACACGGGTTCTAACAACATCGTCTCTACCACCCAGAACGGCTATAAGCCGGGCGACCTGGTGAGCTACCAGATTAACGACGACGGCACCCTCGTCGGTACTTACTCTAACGAACAGCAGCAGCTGCTGGGTCAGATTGTGCTGGCGAACTTCGCGAACCCGGAAGGGCTGTCCTCACAGGGCGATAACGTCTGGGCTTCTTCCAACGCCTCTGGCGTGGCGCTGCTCGGCACGGCGGGCACCGGCAACTTCGGTTCTCTGACCAACGGCGCGCTGGAAGCTTCCAACGTCGATCTGAGTAAAGAGCTGGTGAATATGATCGTTGCGCAGCGTAACTATCAGTCCAACGCGCAGACGATCAAAACGCAGGATCAGATCCTCAACACGCTGGTTAACCTGCGCTAAGTGAGTGAAGGAAGGGCTTAATGGATCACGCAATCTATACCGCGATGGGCGCGGCAAGCCAGACGCTGAACCAACAGGCGGTAACGGCGAGCAACCTCGCCAACGCTTCTACGCCAGGTTTTCGCGCTCAGCTTAACGCATTGCGCGCGGTGCCGGTGGAAGGGCTTTCGCTCAATACCCGAACGCTTGTGACGGCCTCGACGCCCGGCGCGAATATGAGCCAGGGCGAATTCAACTACACCTCGCGTCCGCTGGACGTGGCGGTGCAGCAGGATGGCTGGCTGGCGGTGCAGGCCGCTGACGGCAGCGAAGCCTATACCCGCAACGGCAACATCCAGGTCGGGCCGACCGGGCAGTTGACCATTCAGGGCAACCCGGTCATGGGCGAGGGCGGTCCGATTGCCGTGCCGGAAGGCTCGCAAATCACTATCGCGGCGGACGGCACGATTTCCGCGCTTAACCCCGGCGATCCGGCGAATACCGTGGCGCCCGTCGGCCGCCTGAAGCTGGTGAAAGCCGAAGCGGGTGACGTGGTGCGCGGCGATGACGGCCTGTTTCGCGTCAGCCCGCAGGCGCAGGCCCAGCGCGGCACGGCGCTGCAGGCCGACGCTACGGTACGCGTAATGCCAGGCGTGCTGGAAGGCAGCAACGTCAAGCCGGTTGAAGCGATGACCGACATGATAGCCAACGCCCGCCGCTTCGAGATGCAGATGAAAGTCATCTCCAGCGTCAATGATAACGAACAGCGCGCTAACCAGCTGCTGTCAATAAGTTAAGAAACAGGACGCCACTATGATCAGTTCATTATGGATCGCCAAAACCGGTCTGGACGCCCAGCAAACCAATATGGACGTTATCGCCAACAACCTGGCGAACGTCAGCACCAATGGTTTTAAGCGCCAGCGCGCGGTTTTTGAAGATTTGCTCTACCAGACGATTCGCCAGCCAGGCGCGCAGTCTTCCGAGCAGACCACGCTGCCTTCCGGCCTGCAGATAGGCACCGGCGTACGCCCGGTGGCTACCGAGCGTCTGCACAGCCAGGGCAACCTTTCCCAGACTAACAACAGCAAAGATGTTGCGATTAAAGGTCAGGGCTTTTTCCAGGTGCTGTTGCCGGACGGAACGTCGGCGTACACCCGCGATGGTTCTTTCCAGGTTGACCAGAACGGCCAGCTGGTGACGGCGGGTGGTTTCCAGGTTCAGCCTGCCATTACCATTCCGGCGAATACGCTGAGCATTACCATTGGTCGTGATGGCGTGGTGAGCGCGACGCAGCAGGGCCAGGCCAACCCGGTACAGGTAGGCCAGCTCAACCTGACCACCTTTATGAACGACAGCGGTCTCGAGAGCATCGGTGAAAACCTTTATACCGAAACTCAGGCGTCCGGCGCGCCGAACGAGAGCACCCCGGGCCTTAACGGCGCCGGTCTGCTGTATCAGGGTTATGTTGAAACCTCTAACGTGAACGTGGCGGAAGAGCTGGTAAACATGATCCAGGTGCAGCGCGCTTACGAGATCAACAGTAAAGCGGTCTCCACGACCGACCAGATGCTGCAAAAACTGACGCAACTCTAAGGTCCCTTCGGCGCGGCGTAAGCCGCGCCGGATACCCGAACTCAAGATGAATGCCATGCAAAAAACCGGTGCGCCACTTTATCCTTACGCGATTGCGCTCGCGCTGACCCTTTCAGGCTGCGCCTGGGTGCCTTCCACCCCGTTGGTTCAGGGGGCTACCACCGCGCAGCCCGCGCCCGCGCCCGCGCCGGTGGTTAACGGGTCGATTTTCCAGTCCGTTCAGCCTATTAACTACGGCTACCAGCCGCTGTTTGAAGACCGTCGTCCGCGCAATATCGGCGACACGCTGACTATCCAGTTGCAGGAAAACGTCAGCGCCAGCAAAAGCTCGTCGGCGAATGCCAGCCGCGACGGCAAAACCAGCTTTGGTTTAGATACCGTTCCGCGCTACCTGCAAGGCCTGTTCGGCAATGCGCGCGCCGACGTCGATTCCTCGGGCTCCAACGCCTTTAACGGCAAAGGCGGCGCCAACGCCAGCAACACCTTCAGCGGCACGCTGACGGTCACGGTCGATCAGGTGCTGGCCAACGGCAACCTGCACGTGGTGGGCGAAAAACAGATAGCCATCAACCAGGGCACAGAATTCATCCGCTTCTCCGGTGTGGTCAACCCCCGCACCATCAGCGGCAGCAATACCGTACCGTCCACGCAGGTGGCGGACGCAAGAATCGAATATGTCGGCAACGGCTATATCAACGAAGCGCAGAATATGGGCTGGCTGCAGCGCTTCTTCCTCAACTTATCGCCGATGTAACGAGGTGACACATGGTTAAATCCCTATTCGGGGTCATGCTTCTGCTGGTCGCGACGCTTGCGCAGGCGGACCGCATTCGTGACCTGACAAGCGTGCAGGGCGTACGAGAAAACTCCCTGATTGGCTACGGCCTGGTGGTCGGCCTTGACGGGACGGGCGACCAGACGACCCAGACGCCGTTCACCACCCAGAGCTTAAACAACATGCTCTCCCAGCTCGGCATCACCGTGCCGGCGGGCACCAACATGCAGTTGAAAAACGTGGCGGCGGTAATGGTCACCGCAAGCTTCCCGGCTTTTGCGCGCCAGGGGCAGACCATCGATGTGGTGGTTTCCTCGATGGGCAACGCCAAAAGCCTGCGCGGCGGTACGCTGCTGATGACCCCGCTAAAAGGGGTTGATAACCAGGTGTACGCGCTGGCGCAGGGCAACATTTTAATCGGCGGCGCGAGCGCCTCCGCAGGCGGCAGCAGCGTGCAGGTCAACCAGGTGAACGGCGGGCGCATCACCAACGGCGCTATCATTGAGCGCGAGTTGCCAAGTCAGTTCGGTAATGGCAACACCATCAACCTGCAGCTTAATAATGAAGACTTCACCCTGGCGCAGCAGATCTCCGACACCATCAACCGCGCCCGCGGCTACGGCAGCGCCACTGCGCTGGATGCCCGTACCGTGCAGGTACGCGTGCCGACGGGCGGCAGCTCGCAGGTGCGCATGCTGGCGGATATCCAGAACCTGGAGGTGAACGTGGCGGTGCAGGATGCGAAAGTCATTATCAACTCCCGCACCGGCTCGGTGGTGATGAATCGCGAAGTGATGCTCGATTCCTGCGCCGTGGCGCAGGGCAATCTTTCCGTCACGGTTAACCGTCAGGCGAACGTCAGCCAGCCGGATACACCGTTTGGCGGCGGGCAGACCGTCGTGACGCCGCAGACGCAAATCGATATGCGCCAGAGCGGCGGCTCGCTGCAGACGGTGCGCGAGAGCGCGAGCCTCAACAACGTTGTGCGGGCGCTTAATGCGCTGGGCGCGACGCCTATCGACCTGATGTCGATTCTCCAGTCGATGCAAAGCGCTGGTTGCCTGCGCGCCAAACTGGAAATCATCTAAGTGCTATAACGGCCTTCGCCTCTGGGGTGAAGGCCGCAGTTTTATGTTCTTCCCGCCTGAGCGGCAGTAAAAGCGCGAGAGCGGGTTAACTTTTAAAGGACAGTCTCATGCTGAACGACACCCGACTGATGACCAGCGCGGCCTGGGACGCGCAGTCATTAAATGAACTAAAAGCCAAAGCGGGCCAGGATCCAAAAGCCAATATCAAAGATGTGGCCCGGCAGATGGAAGGGATGTTCGTGCAGATGATGCTAAAAAGCATGCGTGAGGCGCTGCCGAAAGATGGTTTGTTCAGCAGCGATCAGACGCGGCTTTACACCAGCCTGTATGACCAGCAGATTGCTCAGCAGATGACGTCGGGCAAAGGGCTTGGGCTTGCGGACATGATGGTGAAACAGATGGGCGGCGAGCAGCAGGCAAGCGCGCCGGACGACGCCTCAGTGCAGACGGCGCCGATGAAGTTTGATATCGACACCGTAAATACGTACCGCAACCAGACGCTGACGCAAATCGTGCGCAGCGCCGTGCCGAAAGCGCCTTCTAATGACGAGCCGCTCTCCGGCGACAGCAAAGACTTCCTCGCCCAGCTCTCCCTGCCTGCGCGTCTCGCCGCCGAGAAAAGCGGCATTCCGCATCATCTTATCCTCGCCCAGGCGGCGCTGGAGTCGGGCTGGGGACAGCGTCAAATTCGCACCGAGAGCGGCGAGCCAAGCTTTAACCTTTTTGGCGTGAAAGCTACGTCGAGCTGGAAAGGGCCGGTGACGGAAATCACCACCACCGAATATGAAAACGGCGAAGCGAAAAAGGTAAAAGCGAAGTTTCGCGTTTACAGCTCTTATCTCGAAGCGCTTTCAGATTATGTCGGGCTGCTGACCCGCAACCCGCGCTACGAAGCGGTGACCAACGCCGCGACGGCGGAGCAGGGCGCGCAGGCGTTGCAGAACGCCGGCTACGCGACCGATCCGAACTACGCGCGTAAGCTGACGTCGATGATTCAGCAGCTTAAATCGATGTCCGAGAAAGTGAGCAAAGCTTACAACAACGATTTGTCGACGCTTTTCTGAAACCGCTTAAGTTTTTTCGCATCCTGCCGATACTTCTCGACAGGACCCCGAGTCAGAATGTTCATAAGGAACCCCCATGTCCGGTAGCTTAATTAACAGCGCCATGAGTGGCCTTAGCGCAGCCCAGGCTGCGCTGAATACTGTCAGCAACAACATCTCCAGCTATAACGTGGCGGGATACACCCGTCAGAACACCATTTTAGCGTCGGCCAACAGTACGCTGGGCGCGGGTGGCTATACCGGCAATGGCGTTTATGTCTCTGGCGTGCAGCGTGAGTACGATGCGTTTATTACTAATCAGCTGCGCAGTGCTGAAAGCCAGGGAAGCGGATTGACGTCACGTTATGAACAAATGTCAAAAATTGACAATATGTTCTCTGGCAGCACCAATACTGTTTCAACCTCTTTGCAGGGTTTTTTCACCAGCTTACAAACGCTGGTAAGCAACGCTGAGGACCCGGCTGCACGTCAAACTCTGCTGGGTAAAGCGGAAGGCCTCGTTAACCAGTTTAAAGTGGCAGATCAATATCTGCGTGATCAGAATAGCCAGGTTAATACAGCCGTTTCCTCAAGTGTAAGTCAGGTGAATAACTACGCTAAACAGATAGCGAATCTGAACGATCAGATCTCTAAGCTGACCGCAGCGGGAGCAGGCGCTTCGCCAAATGCTTTACTTGACCAGCGCGATCAACTGGTTAGCGAACTCAATAAAGTCGTGGGCGTAGAAGTTAGCGTGCAGGATAGCGGCACTTATAACATTTCTATCGGTAACGGCTACTCACTGGTGCAGGGCAGCACAGCGAATCAACTTGCCGCAGTGTCTTCCAGCAACGATCCGTCTCGCGTTACGGTTGCTTATGTCGACAAAACCGCAGGCAACATTGAGATTCCAGAGAAATTAATTACAACAGGTACGCTGGGCGGCATGCTGACATTCCGTTCTCAGGATCTCGATCAGACGCGTAACTCTCTCAACCAACTGGCGCTCTCTTTTGCTGATGCATTTAACAATCAGCATAAGAAAGGTGTTGATCCCAGCGGGGCAGATGGCGGTGATTTCTTTGAAATTGGTAGCCCTGCGGTACTGAGCAACAGTAAAAACAGCAAGACGCCAGGCGCTACGCTGACGGCTTCCATCACTGACGGTTCCCAGGTTCAGGCGACCGACTACAAAGTTGTATTTGATGGTAACGACTGGCAGGTAACGCGTCTGTCCGACAATACCACCGTAACCGCAACCCAGACGCCGGCTGGCGGTCCTTATACTGGCCTTGAGTTTGATGGCCTGAAGGTTGATATCAGCGGCAGCGCGGCGACGAATGATACCTTTACGGTGAAACCGGTTGTTAACGCCATTGTGAATATGAGCGTCGCTATTAAAGATGAGTCAAAAATTGCTCTCGCAGGCGAGGCGGGCGCGGGCGAAAGCGATAACCGTAACGGCCAGGCATTACTCAATCTGCAAAGCAGCAAAGCGGTGGGTGGCAATAAAACGTTTAACGACGCCTATGCCGCACTGGTCAGTGACGTGGGAAACAAGACCAACACACTGAAAGTCACCAGCACAACGCAAAGCAATGTCGTCACGCAGCTTAGCAACCAGCAGCAATCTATTTCGGGGGTTAACCTCGATGAAGAATACGGTAACCTTCAGCGTTTCCAGCAATACTATTTGGCTAACGCGCAAGTGTTACAAACCGCTTCCACCCTGTTCGACGCTCTGCTGTCGATTCGCTAACGGAGAATAACGCGATGCGTATCAGCACCCAGATGATGTATCAGCAAAACATGCGCGGCATTACCGATAGCCAAAGCGCATGGCTTGGCTATGGCGAGCAGATGTCCACCGGCAAGCGTGTGAACAGACCTTCCGACGATCCTATCGCCGCATCTCAGGCGGTCGTTGTCTCACAGGCGCAGGCGCAGAACAGTCAGTATGAACTTGCGCGTACTTTCGCTACGCAGAAAGTCTCGTTAGAAGAGAATATTCTGGGGCAGGTAACAACAGCAGTTCAAGGCGTACAGGAAAAGCTGGTTAATGCAGGCAATGGTACGCTCAGTAATGACGACCGCGCTTCATTGGCGACTGACCTGCAAGGGTTGCGAGATCAACTGCTAAATCTGGCAAACAGCACTGATGGTAATGGTCGCTATATTTTTGCAGGCTATAAAACCGAATCAGCGCCTTTTGTCGAGGGTGCAAGCGGTGTGACTTATGCTGGTGGGGAAGAGGCAATCACCCAAACTGTCGATACAGCGCGGAGCATGATCATCGGCCATACCGGGAATCAAGTATTTCAAACCGCGACCAGCAACGCAGTAAAAGAGCCAGATGGTTCTGTACAGAGCGATATGTTTGCAACGCTTGATAAAGCAATTACTGCGCTCAAAACGCCGATTGAAGATGGTGACGATACGGCGCGTGAAGCCTTCACAGCGGTAATCGATAGCGCTAACCGCGGAATGCGAAACTCCTACAATAATGTGTTAACTGTGCGCGCGGAACTGGGAACGCAACTCAGTGAACTTACGGCGCTTGATGCTTCAGGCGATGACCGAACACTGACGCTGACTCAACAAATGAGCGATCTGGTAAACGTTGACTATAACGCGGTTATCTCTTCGTACACCATGCAGCAGGCGGCGCTTCAGGCTTCCTATAAAACGTTCAGCGACATGCAGGGCATGTCGCTGTTTCAGCTAAATAAATAAAAATTAAAAATTTGGAGCATGTCATGAAACTGGGCATGCTTTATATGCCCGCTTCCGCACCCCGGAGCGGGCCTTTTTTTATCTTCAGCGCGTGGCCGCAGCGCTAAGCGGCGCGCGTTTTCCCGCAAGGCGAATCCCAAGGCTTATCAGGCTTACCACAGTGGCGAGGGCGACCACGGCAGGCCAGCCCGCAAGCGTATAGGCTTTACTGCCAAGTATGGAGCCCAGCGCCATACCGATAAACACCACCGTAAACAGCAGGGCGTTAAGGCGACCGCGTGCGGCGGGCTCCAGGCTATAAACCAGCGTCTGGTGCGCGACCAGCGTTGACTGCAATCCTAAATCAAAACCGATGGCGGCAATCGCGATAATGGCGAGCTGCATGCCGGGGCCAAAGAGCGGCAGCGTAAACATCAGGGCGAAAGAGAGGCTGACCAGCGCGGCGCCAAGCTGCGTGACTCTTTGCGGACCGAAGCGGTCTGAAAGCGTGCCGGAGAGCGGAGCCGCCAGCGCGCCCGCCGCGCCCGCCAGACCAAAGGCGCCAGCAGCGGCGCTGCCGACGTGGTAACTGTTATGCAGCATGACCGCCAGCATTGACCAGAACGCGCTAAAACCAATCGACAGAAAGCCCTGGGCAAACGCCGCCTGACGCAGCGCCGGGTAGCGGCGCCACAGCGTTACCAGCGATGTCATCAGCGCCGGATAGCCAAGCTCAGAATGCGCGGCGAAACGCGGCAGTACGCGCCAGAGCAGCAGGCCGATAAAGGCGATGCTGACCGCCGCCAGCTGATACATGACACGCCAGCCAAACGCCGCGCCCACCAGGCCGCTGACCGAGCGGGAGAGCAGAATGCCGAGCAGCAAGCCCGTCATGACCGTGCCGACCATTTTGCCCTGTTTGCCTGCAGGGGCGAGGATAGCGGCGGCGGGGACAATATCCTGCGCCACCGTGGCGGCCATACCCACCAGCAAGCTTAAGCCGAGCAGCCCTGTAAGGCTTGCTGAAAAGCTATAGAGCGCCAGCAGCACGGCAAGCAAAGCGCATTTCAGCAAAATAAGATGGCGGCGGTCGTAGCGGTCGCCAAGCGGCAGCAAGAAGAAAATGCCCAGCGCGTAACCCAGTTGCGTAAGCGTGGGGATAAGCCCCATCTCGCTGACATCAAGCTTAAGCGCGGCGCCCATCAGCGGCAGAATCGGCTGAGCGTAATAGATGGAGGCCACGCTTAACCCCGTGGCGAACGCCAGCACCAGGATAAGCCCGGCGGGCAGGGAAGCGGCGGCCGTTTGCGGCGCGGTGTGTGCAGGTTTCACAATGAGTTCCTTAACATGGGGTATGTGCGCTTATTGTCGGCCCGTATCGGGTAGCGTGGTAGAGCAGGGCATGATAAAACAGTTATACGTCAGACGTATGACCAGGAGAGAAAGCGTGCCATCAGAGCGTATAGACCGGTTAGAATTGATGCATACCTTTGTGCGTATTATTGAGAGCGGATCGCTTTCCGCTGCGGCTTTACAGCTTGGCACAACGCAGGCGACCGTGAGCCGCAGGCTGAAAACGCTGGAGGATCTGCTGGGGGCCAGGCTGCTGCTGCGTACCACCCACGCCATGAAGCTGACCGACGACGGCGAGCGCTGCTATCAGCATGCGAGGGGCATTATCGGCAACTGGGCGGCGCTGGAGGATGAGCTGAAAAACGCGGAGGACGATCCTGTCGGAATTTTACGCGTGCGAGCGCCTCACGCCTTCGGCCAGGATCAGCTTATCGCGCCGCTTACCACCTTTCTTAACCATCACCCGAAGCTGGCGATAGAGTGGACGCTCAATGATAAATCGCCCGATTTTATTGGTGAAAATATTGACTGCGCCATTCATGTGGGGCCGGACATCGATCCGACCTGTATCGCCGTGCCGCTTGCTGAAGTGCCGCGCATTGTGGTGGCCACGCCGGAATTGCTGAACAACCATCCGGACATGACGCACCCGAGCCAGCTTGCTTCGCTGCCGTGGGTTGCGCTAAGCACCTTTTATCGACGGGAAGTGACGTTGACCCATGGACAAACCCGTGAGCCCGTCTCCTTTACCATTAGTCCGCGCTTAAGCTCCGACAGCCTTTATGCGGTACGCCGGACGGTACTGAACGGGATTGGCGCAGGGATTGTGTCGGCCTGGGTTGTACCGGAGGATCTGGCGCAGGGCCGGCTGGTGCATTTGCTGCCTGAATGGCAGGTTTCGCCGCTGCCAATGTATCTGGTTTATCCCTACGCCCGCTATTACCCGGCGAGGCTGCGAAAGTTTCTGTCGCTGATGCGCGAAGCGATGCCGGAGCTGGCAGGCATGCGGCGGATCGAAGGCAATAAAAAAGCCGGTCAGTGACCGGCTTTTTCAGGTTTAAGGCTTATTCCGCAGCCTGCGGACGACCCGCTGGCGCAGAGGCGTGATGGGTGGCGCTATGGCCGCCCGCAGCGCCTTTGCCGCTGAAATCGAAGGCCGGGCGAACCCAGTCGCTGTGACGCGGCGGCTCCGGGATGTATTCCGGCGCCGGAGCGCGGGTCATCGGCGCAGCGGCGTGGTTGCGTTCAACCGCAACGCTCGGTTTCGCCGCGACAGGCGCTGCTTCAACCGGCTTCGCCTGCTCTTGCGGCTTCGCTTCGCGCGGCTGCACCTCTTCTTGCGGCTCCGCCTGCGGCTCGGCGACTGGCGCGGTTTCCGCCATTTCCGCCGCCTGGGCTTCGCGAACGTGTTCTGCTTCGCTTGCCGGCTGCGCTTCTTCAATCACGCGCTCTGCAACGGCTTCTTCCCGCGGCTCGATAAGCTGCGGTTGCGCATCAACCGGGCTTTCGATTACTTCCGGGTGAGACGTTTCAATTGCAGGCTCCTGCGGCGCCTCGGCTTGCGCGTCGGCAACCGGTTCAACCACTACCGGCTCGCTCGTCGGCGCTGGCTGTGCGGCGGCGGCAGGGGCAGCGACGTCAGCCGGGGTCTCAACAACGTCCGGCGCAGCCTGTTCGAACTGCTCTTCCATCACTTCATCCTGCGGACGAGCGACTGGATAGCGGATCCAGACTTTGCCTGAGGCCATTTCCGGCGAGGCGCAGGCGACGGTCAGCGGCATTGGCGACTGCGTCGGGTAACGCTCGTCACGATAACGGCGACGGCGCTGGCCGCTCACGCGCAGATGGCGCGGAGAACGACGGGAGCGACGCGGCATACCGGCGTTATCTGCACGGCCTTCGCCCGCATCTTCCTGCTCGGCTGCGTTTTCTACGACCGCTGGCAGAGGAATGGTGGCGACTTCAGTGCTGGCGGACGGTGCCGCTTCAACCGCTTCTTCTTCAACAACCGGCGCGGATTCGGCGGACTCAATGCGGATCTTCTGAGTAAGCTGGCGCGGTTTACGACGCGGCATCACCTGTACGCGTTCTTCCTGCTCGGCGGCTTCCTGCTCTGGCGCTTCTTCGCGGGTCAGCGCTTTAACTTCCTGCTGCGCCTGACGCTTCTCTTCCGCACGACGACGGTTACGTTCGCGACGCGGCTGCTGCTCCTCACGCGGTTTAGCTTTCTCCGCCTCTTCTACAATCGGCTGGCGGGTTTCGCGCGCTTCGCCATTCTGCTGCTGAGCCTGACGGCGGTTACGGCGGTTCTCTTCGCGAGCCGCTTCACGCGCTTCGCCATTTTCAGCGCGGACTTCGCGGTTGGGTCGCTCGTTGCGATCGCGACGCGGTCCCTGACGGCGGTTGTTGCGACGCTCCTGCGGTTTCTCCTGCGCAGGCGCTTTCTGCTCTTGCGGCTGAACAGGCGCTTCGCTGGCGGTCTCGCCGGCGAACAGGTTTTTAAACGCGCCAATCAGACGGCTCATAAAGCCAGGCTGCGCGGGTTGCGCCGGCGGCTGGGCTACGACGACGGTCGGCGCGGCAGGTTTCTCCACCGCGGCGCTTTCCTGCGGCATCGGCGGAACATCCGGCATCACAAAGGTAGCAAGCGCTGGCTGTTCAGGACGTTTACGCTCGGCGTACTCTTCATCAGAAGGCAGCGCCATGGCTTCTTCATGCAGCTTCGGCAGCAGATAGCTCAGGGTTGGCGTCTCTTCGCCTTTACGCACGCGCAAAACAGAGTAGTGCGGGGTTTCCATCTGATCGTTAGGCACAATCACGCAGCGTACGCCGCCCTGGCGTTTTTCAATCGCGTTTACCGCTTCGCGCTTTTCGTTCAGCAGGTAGGAGGCGATAGGCACAGGCACAATGGCATGCACCTCTTTGGTGTTCTCTTTCAGCGCTTCTTCTTCAATCAGGCGCAGAATGGAGAGCGAGAGCGATTCGTTGTCGCGAATGGTACCGGTGCCGCTACAGCGCGGGCAAACGTGATGGCTGGATTCGCCAAGCGACGGGCTCAGGCGCTGACGGGACATCTCCAGCAGGCCGAAGCGCGAGATGTGGCTAATCTGGATGCGCGCACGGTCCTGGCGCACCGCTTCACGCAGGCGATTTTCCACCGCGCGCTGATGGCGCACCGGGGTCATATCGATAAAGTCGATAACGATAAGGCCGCCGAGGTCGCGCAGGCGCAGCTGGCGCGCAATCTCATCCGCCGCTTCAAGGTTGGTATTAAACGCGGTCTCTTCGATATCGCCGCCGCGGGTGGCGCGGGCGGAGTTGATGTCGATGGCGGTCAGCGCTTCGGTGGTGTCGATAACGATCGAACCGCCGGAAGGCAGACGCACTTCGCGCTGGAAGGCGGACTCAATTTGCGACTCTATCTGGTAATGGCTGAACAGCGGAATTTCACCGGTGTAGAGCTTAATTTTGCTGCTGAAATCCGGACGACCCAGCGCGGCGATATGCTGGCGCGCAAGCTCAAGCACTTTCGGGTTGTCGATAAGGATTTCGCCGATGTCCTGGCGCAGGTAGTCGCGGAAAGCGCGAACGATAACGTTGCTTTCCTGATGGATCAGGAAAGGCGCCGGGCGGCTCTCAGCGGCTTTCTGAATCGCTTCCCAGTGCTTCAGGCGGAAGCTTAAATCCCACTGCAGCGCTTCGGCGGATTTGCCGACGCCTGCGGTGCGCACGATAAGGCCCATGCCGTCAGGCAGTTCGAGGCTTGAGAGCGCCTCTTTAAGCTCAGTGCGATCGTCGCCTTCAATCCGGCGTGAAATACCGCCCGCGCGCGGGTTGTTCGGCATCAGCACCAGATAACTTCCCGCCAGGCTGATAAAGGTGGTCAGCGCCGCGCCTTTGTTGCCGCGCTCTTCTTTATCGATCTGAACAATAACTTCCTGACCTTCACGCAGTACATCTTTGATGTTGGGTCGGCCATGGGCGGAGTAGTTAGCGGGGAAATATTCGCGGGCGATTTCTTTTAACGGGAGGAAACCGTGTCTTTCAGCGCCATAATCAACAAATGCGGCTTCCAGACTGGGTTCAATGCGGGTGATTTTGCCTTTGTAGATGTTCGCTTTTTTCTGTTCGTGTCCCGGGCTTTCGATATCCAGGTCGTACAGGCGTTGCCCATCAACAAGGGCGACACGCAACTCTTCCTGCTGAGTTGCGTTAATTAGCATTCTTTTCATCGTAACTTACTCGTTATTCTTACATTGACGATAAAGCTGCGGGCATGGTGACGTTGACCGGGAGTGAACCGATGGCCTCGTGACTGTTCACGCCGTCAACCTCACGGCTGTCGTACGCTTAGGAGGCGCAGAGTGTCGGTAGCCTGTATTTCAACTGGAAATACAGCGCAATTATCAAAAAGGAACAGCCTGGGAGTAACTCTCCAGAGAAGCTTCCATTTACCGGCCAGGCTGCAACCCGCAGCCCGCTAACTGCCTGAAAGTTCAATACGTCTTACGCCATTGCTGCGTGGATGGACATTCAGGCAAAACTGGTAATTCCGCAAAATTCCTTGTCTTAACAAGTCTCAACACGGAAAACGGCAACATTATTCCATTGCCAGGCTTGTTATAGCAAGCTGACTTTTGCCATTTATCACCGGGTTACTCACAGTTTTTTAACTTTCTGATTTCCTGCTGGCGTTTTAACCGCCGGCACGGAAAACATAAGCTGTGAGAATCGGTTTGCCAGTAAGTATAAGCACATAAAAATGTGTGGCGCTATCAGCGTGCTCTATTTAGAATCGCCCCCCATGAAAACAGAGACTCCATCCGTAAAAATTGTTGCGGTTTCGGCTGACGAAGCCGGGCAACGTATCGATAACTTTTTGCGCACTCAGCTGAAAGGCGTGCCAAAAAGCATGATTTATCGCATTTTGCGTAAAGGCGAAGTGCGCGTGAATAAAAAGCGCATCAAGCCGGAATATAAGCTGGAAGCGGGCGACGAGGTGCGTATTCCGCCTGTGCGCGTGGCCGAGCGCGAAGAAGAAGCGGTGTCGCCGCATTTGCAAAAAGTGGCGGCGTTAAGCGACGTCATCATTTATGAAGATGATTATATTCTTGTGCTGAATAAGCCTTCCGGCACGGCCGTGCATGGCGGCAGCGGGTTGAGCTTTGGCGTTATCGAAGGGCTGCGCGCGTTGCGCCCGGAAGCCCGTTTTCTTGAACTGGTGCATCGCCTCGATCGTGATACTTCAGGCGTGTTGCTGGTAGCCAAAAAACGCTCTGCCCTGCGCTCGTTGCACGAACAACTGCGTGAGAAAGGGATGCAGAAAGATTATCTCGCGCTGGTGCGCGGGCAATGGCAGTCTCATGTCAAAGTCGTGCAAGCGCCATTGCTGAAAAATATTTTGCAGAGCGGCGAACGTATCGTGCGCGTCAGTCAGGAGGGTAAACCCTCCGAAACGCGCTTTAAAGTTGAAGAGCGCTACGCCAATGCTACGCTGGTGCGCTGCAGTCCAGTTACAGGACGCACGCATCAAATTCGCGTGCACACGCAGCATGCCGGGCATCCTATCGCTTTCGACGATCGGTATGGCGATCGCGAATTTGACCGTCAACTGGCGGGCACCGGACTGAACCGCCTGTTCCTCCACGCGGCGGCGCTGCGCTTTGAACATCCGCATACCGGCGAAACGATGCGGGTTGAGGCGCCGCTGGATGCTCAACTGCGCCACTGCCTGAAGGTCTTACGCGAAGCCATGTAATCCAACTGGGCAGCGGCGGAGTTATTTACAGCAAAGGGTTGCAACCTTCGTGACGCAGCATAGCGCAGAGCGCAATCAGCGGCAGCCCTACCAGCGTATTGGGATCGCGCCCCTCAAGCCGGTCGAACAGCGCAATGCCCAGCCCCTCGCTTTTAAAACTTCCGGCGCACTGGAAAGGGCGCTCAATGCGAACATAACCGGCAATCTCCGCATCGCTGAGATGGCGAAAATGCACATCGAATGGCTCGCACTCACGCTGTAAATGGCCGTTCGCGGAGTTGTATAAAGCAAGCCCTGTATAGAAAGAGATGATATTGCCGCGCGCTTTGCGAAGCTGGGCAATCGCGTTGTCTTCATTGTGCGGTTTACCCGTTATCTGCCCGTCCAGCACGCAAACTTGATCGGAGCCGATGATTAAATGTGCAGGAAATTGTTTCGCCAGAGCTTGCGCTTTTGCGCTGGCAAGTCTTAATACTAATTGACGGGCATTTTCTCCCGGCAATGGTGTTTCATCCACTTCAGGGGCGGCGGTGACAAACGGCAGACCCAACTTTTCGAGCAACTGGCGGCGAAAAGGGGAGGTGGAAGCAAGTACGACAGGGGTCATAGTTTTACGGCCAAAATAGCGGTTCGTGATTCGCTATTTTAAACTGAGGACCGCCCTGTGTGCGAATAAATGGCAAAAGGACAGTGAAAGCTGCCTTTTTCTTTGACTCTATGACGTTACAAAGTTAATATGCGCGCCCTATGCAAAAGGTAAAATTACCCCTGACTCTTGATCCGGTTCGTACGGCTCAAAAACGCCTTGATTACCAGGGTATCTATACTCCTGAACAGGTTGAGCGTGTCGCCGAATCTGTGGTCAGTGTGGACAGCGATGTGGAATGCGTCATGTCGTTTGCTATCGATAACCAACGTCTCGCTGTTTTAAAAGGCGATGCGAAGGTAACGGTAACGCTCGAATGTCAGCGTTGCGGTAAACCGTTTAGCCACGATGTCCATACAACGTATTGTTTCAGCCCGGTCGCTACAAACGAACAGGCTGAAGCACTCCCGGAAGCGTATGAGCCGATTGAGGTTAACGAATTCGGTGAAATCGACCTGCTGGCAATGGTGGAAGATGAAATCATCCTCGCCCTGCCGGTAGTTCCGGTGCATGATTCTGAACACTGTGAAGTGTCCGAGGCGGACATGGTCTTTGGCGAACTGCCTGAAGAGGCACAAAAACCAAATCCATTTGCCGTATTAGCCAGTTTAAAGCGTAAGTAATTGAGGAGTAAGGTCCATGGCCGTACAACAGAATAAACCAACCCGTTCCAAACGTGGCATGCGTCGTTCCCATGACGCGCTGACCGCTGTTACCAGCCTGTCTGTAGATAAGACTTCTGGTGAAACCCATCTGCGTCACCACGTCACCGCCGATGGTTACTACCGCGGCCGCAAGGTTATCGCTAAGTAATCACGCGCAAGCGTGATTCTGCTTAGTGTCAGTTCCCCGTGCAAACGGGGGATTAACGTCACCAGGCGATACCTTGACACGTCTAACCCTTGCGTTAGATGCCATGGGTGGGGACTTCGGTCCCTCCGTGACAGTGCCTGCAGCATTGCAGGCACTGGACGCGAATTCGCAATTGCACCTCCTTCTTGTCGGTCATCCCGACGCCATCACGCCATTACTCGCCAAAGCTGATTTCGAGCAGCGTTCAAGGTTGCAGATTATCCCTGCGGAATCGGTTATTGCCAGTGATGTACGTCCTTCGCAAGCCGTGCGCAATAGTCGCGGCACTTCCATGCGCGTCGCGCTGGAACTGGTTAAAGAGGGTCGCGCCCAGGCCTGTATAAGCGCAGGGAATACTGGCGCGTTGATGGGGCTTGCAAAACTGTTGCTCAAACCGCTTGAAGGTATTGAGCGGCCCGCGCTCATGACCGTCCTGCCGCATCAGCAGCAAGGTAAAACGGTGGTGCTGGATCTGGGCGCCAATGTGGATTGCGACAGTACGATGCTGGCGCAGTTCGCTATCATGGGGTCGGTAATGGCGGAAGAAGTACTCGACATTAAACGGCCCCGCGTCGCGCTGCTTAATATCGGCGAAGAAGAGAGCAAAGGGCTGGACAGCATCCGGGATGCGGCAACGTTGCTGAAATCAGTGCCGGAAATTAATTACATAGGCTATCTTGAGGCCAATGAATTGCTGACCGGCAAAACCGATGTGCTGGTGTGCGATGGTTTTGTCGGCAACGTCACCCTTAAAACTATGGAAGGGGTGGTAAGAATGTTTCTTTCGCTGCTGAAATCGCAGGGCGAAGGGAAAAAGCGGTCGTGGTGGTGGCTTTTATTAAAGCATTGGTTACAAAAAAGCCTTTCCAGGCGATTCAGTCACCTCAACCCCGACCAGTATAATGGCGCCTGTCTGTTAGGATTGCGCGGCACCGTAATTAAGAGCCACGGAGCCGCCAATCAGCGAGCGTTTGCTGTCGCGATTGAACAGGCAGTGCAGGCGGTGCAGCGACAAGTCCCTCAGCGGATTGCCGCTCGCCTGGAATCTTTATACCCTACCGGTTTTGCGCTGCGGGAAGCCGAGAAGCCTGAAATTACGCCGGAAAAGAAATAATTATCTACACCGGCAGGCGCAGCTTTTCGTAAACGGCCTGAACAAGACGGGTATATTACCCAAGAGTGACTGAGCGTACATGTATACAAAGATTATTGGTACAGGCAGCTATCTGCCCCAACAAGTGCGGACTAACGCCGATCTGGAAAAAATGGTGGATACCTCTGACGAATGGATCGTCACACGTACCGGTATCCGTGAACGTCGCATTGCGGCGCCAGGCGAAACGGTTGCTACCATGGGTGCCCAGGCGGCACTGAAAGCGCTGGAAATGGCGGAAATCGATAAAGATCAGATCGATCTGATTATTGTCGCAACCACTTCCGCGACTCACGCTTTTCCAAGCGCGGCCTGTCAGGTCCAGGCGCTGCTCGGCATTAAAGGCTGCCCGGCGTTTGACGTCGCTGCGGCCTGCGCAGGTTTTACTTACGGCTTAAGCATTGCCGACCAGTACGTGAAATCTGGCGCTGCGAAAAACGCGCTGGTGATTGGTTCTGACGTGCTGGCGCGTACGCTCGATCCTAACGATCGCGGTACGATTATTCTTTTTGGCGACGGCGCGGGCGCGGTGGTTCTCGGCGCTAGCGAAGAGCCAGGCATTCTGTCCACGCATCTTCATGCGGATGGCAGCTACGGTGAGCTGCTGACGCTGCCAAACCAGGATCGTCTGAACCCGGACAGCGCTACCTATCTGACCATGGCGGGCAACGAGGTGTTTAAAGTTGCGGTGACTGAGCTTGCCCATATTGTGGACGAGACGCTCGAAGCCAACCAACTCGACCGCGCTGCGCTGGACTGGCTGGTGCCGCACCAGGCGAATCTGCGCATTATCAGCGCTACCGCCAGAAAGCTTGGCATGTCGATGGATAACGTTGTGGTTACGCTCGACAGACACGGCAACACTTCTGCCGCCTCTGTGCCAAGCGCGCTGGACGAAGCGGTTCGCGACGGACGCATCAAACCAGGCCACCTGGTGCTGCTTGAGGCCTTCGGCGGCGGCTTCACCTGGGGTTCCGCGCTGGTTCGTTTTTGATTAATAAGGATTAAAAACATGACGCAATTTGCATTTGTGTTTCCGGGCCAGGGGTCGCAGGCCGTTGGCATGCTCTCTGAACTGGCGGCTGAGTTTCCGGTCATTGAAGAGACTTTTCGTGAAGCCTCTGCCGCGCTGGGATACGATTTATGGGCGCTGACCCAAAACGGTCCGGCTGAAGAGCTGAACAAAACCTGGCAGACCCAGCCGGCGTTGCTTACTGCATCCGTAGCGCTCTGGCGCGTATGGCAGCAGCAGGGCGGTAAAACTCCTGCAATGATGGCGGGACACAGCCTTGGCGAATATTCAGCACTGGTATGCGCTGGCGTGCTGGGTTTTGCCGATGCGGTTCGCCTGGTAGAGCTGCGCGGTAAATTCATGCAGGAAGCGGTGCCGGAAGGCACCGGCGCCATGTCTGCGATTATCGGCCTGGATGACGAATCCATCGCGAAAGCGTGCGAAGAAGCGGCGCAAGGGCAGGTCGTTTCTCCGGTTAACTTCAACTCGCCAGGCCAGGTGGTTATCGCCGGTCAAAAAGAGGCGGTCGAACGTGCGGGCGCCGCCTGCAAAGCCGCAGGCGCCAAGCGTGCGCTGCCTTTGCCGGTAAGCGTGCCTTCCCACTGCGCGCTGATGAAGCCTGCGGCGGAAAAACTTGCCGTTGAACTTGAAAAAATGACGTTTAACGCGCCGCAGATTCCGGTTGTGAATAATGTGGACGTGAAATGTGAAACGGCGCCGGAAGCGATTCGCGATGCGCTGGTTCGCCAGCTTTATAGCCCCGTCCAGTGGACGAAGAGCGTTGAATTTATGGCGTCTCAGGGCGTAACGCAGCTTTATGAAGTCGGTCCGGGTAAAGTATTAACCGGTCTGACAAAACGTATTGTTGACACCCTGACGGCGGCGGCGATTAACGAGCCTGCGAGCCTGTCAGCGGCACTTGCGCAATAAAACGAGGAAAACCATGAGTTTTGAAGGAAAAGTCGCGCTGGTCACTGGTGCAAGCCGCGGTATCGGCCGCGCTATTGCTGAAACGCTCGTCGCTCGCGGCGCGAAAGTTATCGGCACCGCAACCAGCGAGAGCGGAGCCAAAGCCATTAGCGAATATCTGGGCGCACAGGGTAAAGGTCTGATGTTGAATGTGACCGATCCGGCATCTATTGAATCCGTTCTGGAAAATATTCGCGCAGAATTTGGCGAAGTGGACATCCTGGTTAATAATGCCGGGATCACTCGCGATAACCTGCTGATGCGCATGAAAGATGACGAGTGGAACGATATTCTGGAAACTAACTTGTCATCGGTTTTCCGTCTGTCAAAAGCGGTAATGCGAGCTATGATGAAGAAGCGTCACGGTCGCATTATCACTATCGGTTCTGTGGTCGGTACCATGGGAAATGCCGGTCAGGCCAACTACGCTGCGGCGAAAGCGGGTCTTATCGGTTTCAGTAAATCGCTGGCGCGCGAAGTCGCGTCCCGCGGTATTACTGTAAACGTTGTTGCTCCGGGTTTTATTGAAACGGACATGACGCGTGCGCTGTCTGACGATCAGCGTGCGGGTATTCTGGCGCAGGTTCCTGCGGGTCGTTTAGGCGACGCAAAAGAAATCGCCAGCGCGGTTGCATTTTTAGCCTCTGACGAAGCAGGTTACATCACTGGTGAGACCCTGCACGTCAACGGCGGAATGTATATGGTTTAACCACGATTAAAATTATTTGCGTTATCAGGGCAAAAACCCTCAAAATAGCGTAAAATCGTGGTAAGACCTGCCGGGATTTAGTTGCATCTTTTTCAACATTTTATACACTACGAAAACCATCGCGAAAGCGAGTTTTGATAGGAAATTTAAGAGTATGAGCACTATCGAAGAACGCGTTAAGAAAATTATCGGCGAACAGCTGGGCGTTAAGCAGGAAGAAGTTACCAACAATGCTTCCTTCGTTGAAGACCTGGGCGCTGATTCTCTTGACACCGTTGAGCTGGTAATGGCTCTGGAAGAAGAGTTTGATACTGAGATTCCGGACGAAGAAGCTGAGAAAATCACCACCGTTCAGGCTGCCATTGATTACATCAACGGTCACCAGGCGTAAGTGAACATCTCCAGGCGGTCACTCGACCGCCTGAGTTTTATCTATTTGTCCCACAAGTATCTTATTTTTCCCTCCCTGGAGGACAAACGTGTCTAAGCGTCGTGTAGTTGTGACCGGACTGGGCATGTTGTCTCCTGTCGGCAATACCGTAGAGTCTACCTGGAAAGCTCTCCTTGCCGGTCAGAGTGGCATCAGCCTGATCGACCATTTCGATACTAGCGCCTATGCAACGAAATTTGCTGGCTTAGTAAAGGATTTTAACTGCGAAGACATTATCTCGCGCAAAGAACAGCGCAAGATGGATGCCTTTATTCAATATGGAATTGTTGCCGGCGTACAGGCCATGCAGGATTCTGGTCTGGTGGTGACGGAAGAAAATGCTACCCGTATGGGTGCAGCGATTGGTTCCGGTATCGGCGGCCTTGGCCTTATCGAAGAGAACCACAGCTCGATGGTGCAAGGCGGTCCGCGTAAAATCAGTCCGTTCTTTGTACCTTCAACCATTGTTAACATGGTGGCCGGACATTTGACCATCATGTATGGCCTGCGCGGCCCGAGCATCTCTATCGCCACGGCCTGTACTTCTGGCGTGCACAACATCGGTCACGCGGCGCGTATCATCGCTTATGGCGATGCGGACGTTATGCTGGCAGGTGGCGCGGAAAAAGCCAGCACCCCGCTGGGCGTGGGTGGTTTTGGCGCGGCACGCGCGCTTTCTACGCGCAATGACAATCCGCAGGCTGCAAGTCGTCCATGGGATAAAGACCGCGACGGTTTCGTACTGGGCGACGGCGCCGGCATTATCGTGCTCGAAGAATACGAACACGCGAAAAAACGCGGCGCGAAAATTTATTGCGAGATCGTCGGCTTTGGTATGAGCAGCGATGCCTACCATATGACCTCGCCGCCAGAAAATGGCGCAGGGGCGGCGCTGGCGATGACCAACGCACTGCGCGACGCGGCCATCGAACCGAGCCTGATTGGCTACGTGAATGCTCACGGCACCTCCACTCCGGCAGGCGACGTAGCGGAAGCGCAGGCGGTTAAATCGGTCTTCGGCGATGCGGCGAAAAGCGTTATGGTTAGCTCCACGAAATCGATGACGGGCCACCTGTTAGGCGCGGCAGGGGCGGTAGAATCTATCTACTCCATCCTTGCACTGCGCGACCAGGCTATTCCGCCGACCATCAACCTGGACAATCCTGACGAGGGTTGCGACCTCGACTTCGTTCCTCATGAAGCGCGTCAGGTTTCCGGTATGGAATACACGTTGTGTAACTCCTTCGGCTTCGGCGGTACTAACGGCTCTTTAATCTTCAAAAAGATCTAATCCCGCTTTTAAGGCCCGGTTATCCGGGCCTTTTTCCTGAGAGTTCTCCGCTTGCCCCGCCCTGGTCATCCTGCCACACTACCCGGCGACCCGATAAAGGAGCCGATATGTTCTTAATTAACGGAACCTGGCAGGATTCATTGCCTGCAAACGATCGCGCTATTCAATTTGGCGACGGTTGTTTCACTACCGCTCGTGTTGTTAATGGCCAGGTTCAGATGCTCGACGCGCATCTGCAACGATTGCGTCAGGGCTGTGAAAGGCTGGCGCTCACTCAGCCCGACTGGTCTTGTCTCGCCGGGGAGATGAAGAGTCTTGCTCAGACGAGTCCGCTGGGCGTACTGAAGGTTATCCTTACCCGTGGCGCTGGCGGGCGTGGCTATAGCGCGGCCGGATGTCAGCAACCCGCTCGCATACTTTCCCTTTCCGCTTTTCCCGGTTTTTATTCGCAGTGGCGAGAGGAAGGGATCGACCTTACGCTTAGCCCCGTCAGGCTTGGGCGAAACCCTGCTCTCGCTGGCATCAAACACTTAAATCGTCTGGAGCAGGTGCTTATTCGCGCGCATCTTGAACAGACCCCTGCCCACGAGGCGCTGGTGCTTGACAGCGAAGGGTGGCTTACGGAATGCTGTGCGGCTAATTTGTTCTGGCGTAAAGGAAACCGGGTATTTACGCCTTATGTCGATCAGGCTGGCGTTAATGGCATTATGCGCCAGCATATCCTGACGCTATTGCATGCTTCCCGCTGGGATGTGAAGGAAGCGCGCGAAACACCCGAAACGCTGAAAGAGGCCGATGAGCTTCTTATCTGCAACGCGCTGTTGCCTGTTGCGCCCGTACGGCGAGCAGAGGGCGTTGAATACGCTTCACGCGAGTTATATGAATTTTTGGCTCCCCACTGTGAGTAATTTGATCCAATGAAAAAATTGTTGCGCTTAGTGATCCTGCTACTGGTTATTCTGGGGATAGCCGCTGGCGTAGGGTACTGGAAAGTGCGCCAGCTGGCGCGAAGCCCGCTTACTCTCAAAGAAGAAAAAATCTTCACGCTTAAAGCCGGCACCGGCAGGCTGGCGCTGGGGCAGCAGCTTTATGATGAGCGCATTATCAATCGCCCGCGTGTCTTTCAGTGGCTGCTGCGCATAGAACCCGAACTTTCCCACTTTAAAGCGGGAACGTACCGCTTCACGCCGGGCATGACCGTTCGGGAGATGCTGGCATTGCTGGCAAGCGGCAAAGAGGCGCAGTTTCCGCTGCGTTTTGTCGAGGGTATGCGCTTAAGCGACTGGCTCAAACAGCTGCGCGACGCGCCGTACGTTAAACACACGCTAAAAGATGATGACTACGCCACGGTTGCTAAGGCCGTCGCGCTTGAAAATCCACAGTGGGTGGAGGGGTGGTTCTGGCCTGATACCTGGCTTTATACGGCTAATACCACTGACGTGGCGATATTAAAACGCGCTCATCATAAAATGGCCAAAGCGGTAGACGCCATTTGGCAGAGCAGGGTAGAGAACTTGCCTTATAAAGACCCGAATCAGCTCGTTACAATGGCTTCTATTATTGAAAAAGAGACGGCGGTTGCCAGCGAACGCGACCAGGTGGCCTCGGTTTTTATCAACCGCCTGCGCGTTGGCATGCGTTTGCAAACCGACCCAACGGTAATTTACGGTATGGGCGCGAGCTATAACGGCAAACTGACGCGTAACGACCTGGAAACCCCGACGCCCTATAACACGTATGTCATCAGCGGATTGCCGCCAGGACCTATCGCTATTCCAGGCGAGGCTTCCTTGAAAGCGGCGGCCCATCCGGCTAAAACGCCTTACCTTTACTTTGTCGCTGACGGGAAAGGCGGTCACACCTTCACGACTAATCTCGCGAGCCACAACAAGGCAGTGCAGGATTACCTGAAAGTACTTAAGGATAAAAATGAGCAGTAAATACATCGTCATCGAAGGGCTGGAAGGGGCCGGCAAAACCACTGCCCGCAATATCATTGTGGAGGCCCTTGGCGAATCAGGCGTAACAGATATTGTCTTTACGCGCGAGCCCGGCGGCACCCTGCTCGCTGAAAAACTGCGTAGCCTGATTCTGGATATCAAATCGGTCGGCGATGAAGTCATTACGGATAAAGCAGAACTGCTGATGTTTTATGCCGCGCGCGTGCAGCTGGTGGAGACGGTTATCAAACCAGCGCTTGCTCGCGGTGCGTGGGTGATTGGCGACCGCCACGATCTCTCCACCCAGGCCTACCAGGGAGGCGGGCGCGGCATCGATCGTCACCTGCTGACAACGTTGCGTGATGCGGTTTTAGGTGATTTTGCCCCGGATTTAACGCTATATCTGGATGTTGATCCGCTAGTCGGGCTTGAGCGAGCCAGAGCGCGTGGCGAACTGGATCGCATCGAACAGGAATCTGTCGATTTCTTTAACCGCACGCGCGCCCGTTATCTTGAACTGGCGGCGGCGGATAGCCGTATTAAAACCATCAACGCCAGCCAGCCGCTGGAACAGGTAACCGCCGCCGTACGTGAAACCGTAACCCGGTGGGTGAAGGGGCAGGCGTAATGAAATGGTATCCCTGGTTACGTCCCTCTTTTGAGCAATTAATTTCCGCTTATCAGGCCGGACGGGGACACCATGCGCTGCTGATTCATGCGCTTCCCGGTATGGGCGAAGATGCGCTGATCTATGCGCTTAACCGCTGGCTGCTGTGCCAGCAACCGCAGGGACAAAAAAGCTGCGGGCACTGCCGCGGTTGCCAACTGATGCAGGCGGGTACCCATCCCGATTATTACGTGGCTGAGCCGGAAAAGGGTAAAGCCACGCTCGGTATTGACGCCGTGCGCGCCATCACCGAAAAGCTTTATGAGCGGGCGCGGCAGGGCGGAGCGAAAGTGGTCTGGCTGAAAGACGCGGCGCAACTTACTGAAGCGGCGGCTAACGCGCTGCTCAAGACGCTGGAAGAGCCGCCAGAAAATACCTGGTTCTTTCTCGGTTGCCGTGAGCCTGAACGTCTTCTCGCCACACTGCGAAGCCGCTGCTTCTACTATTATCTCGCGCCGCCTGAAACGCGCTATGCCCTCGCCTGGCTTGCGCGTGAAATCCCGGCCGCGGTTGAAGAGCAAAATGCCGCGCTGCGCTTAAGCAGCGGCGCGCCCGCCGCCGCGCTGGCATTGTTACAACCTGAACAGTGGCAACAACGCCATGCGTTGATAGAGAAACTGGCTCAGACGCTGAACAGTCGCGACTGGCTCTCCTTGCTGACGGTGCTCAATCATGAGCAGGCAAACCAGCGTCTGTTCTGGCTGGCGGCGTTCCTGTTAGATGTACGCAAAACTCAGCAGGGGGCGGGACAATGGCTAACGAATACCGACTGTCAGCCGCTCATTTCCCAACTCTCCAGACAACTTTCCGCCGCCGTGCTACAGGCGATGTTGAGCGATATATTCCACTGCCGGGAGCAACTGACAACCGTAGCGGGTCTTAACCGCGAACTGGTGCTGAGTGAAATGTTATTAACCTGGGAGCGGTACTTGCGCCCCGGCGCGCTTCTCCCTTCATCTGCTATCTGAGAGACGTTATGTTTTTAGTCGACTCCCACTGCCATCTTGATGGCCTGAATTATGAAACCCTGCATAAAGACGTTGACGATGTTCTGGCGAAAGCCGCAGCGCGGGATGTAAAATTTTTCCTTGCGGTCGCCACTACGCTGCCGGGCTATCAGTCAATGCGGGAATTAGTGGGAGAGCGTGACAACGTCGTGTTCTCCTGCGGCGTTCATCCTTTAAATCAGGATGAAGAGTACAATGTAGAAACGCTGCGGACGCTTGCCGCTGAGCCGGGCGTCGTGGCGATGGGGGAAACCGGTCTGGATTACTATTACACCCCGGAAACCAAAGCGCGCCAGCAGGAATCATTTCGCAACCATATCCGCATAGGGCGTGAACTCAACAAGCCGGTCATCGTGCACACCCGCGATGCGCGTGAAGATACATTAGCTATCTTGCGTGAAGAAAAAGCGATGGACTGCGCAGGCGTACTACACTGTTTTACAGAGGATCGTGAAACGGCGGGTAAGCTGCTCGATCTTGGCTTCTATATTTCGTTTTCCGGCATTGTGACTTTCCGTAATGCGGAGCAGCTGCGCGAAGCCGCACGTTATGTACCATTGGATCGCTTACTGGTTGAAACGGATTCGCCTTACCTTGCGCCTGTACCGCATCGGGGTAAGGAGAATCAACCCGCACTCGTCAGGGACGTCGCTGAATATATGGCTGTTTTGAAAGGCGTTTCCGTCGATGAGCTGGCGAAAGCCACCACGCAGAATTTTTCTCAACTGTTCCATATCGACGCTGCCCGCCTGCAATCTGCCTGAAAATTCGCAGTTATTTTAAAGCTCGTAATTAATAAGCAAAGCGAGTAAAGTTCACCGCCTCGAAAAAGGCGGTGAGCGCTCGTCTGGAAACATTCAGATACCCTTATTGTAAAGATATGCAAGTTTTCGCTTCGTCATTTTCTGAAACGTGATAACCGTCAAACAACCACAGAGGGATTTATTTTACTCTGTGTAATAAATAAAAGGGCACTCAGATGCCCTGTTTATGGCCTGTTTCTCCCCACAGGCTGATGCGTGAATCGCGTATAAAAGCACAAATACTCAGGAGCACTCTCAATTATGTTTAAGAATGCATTTGCTAACCTGCAAAAGGTAGGTAAATCGCTGATGCTGCCGGTATCCGTACTGCCTATCGCAGGTATCCTGCTGGGCGTCGGTTCTGCAAACTTCAGCTGGCTGCCGGCAGTGGTTTCTCATGTGATGGCTGAAGCGGGCGGTTCCGTTTTCGCCAACATGCCGCTTATTTTTGCTATCGGTGTGGCGCTGGGCTTCACCAATAATGATGGCGTATCGGGTCTGGCTGCGGTGGTTGCGTATGGCATCATGGTTAAAACCATGGCTGTGGTCGCGCCGCTGGTGTTGCACTTGCCTGCTGAACAAATTGCGGCGCAACACCTCGCGGATACCGGTGTTCTTGGCGGCATCATCGCAGGTGCGATTGCGGCTTATATGTTCAACCGCTTCTATCGTATCAAGCTTCCTGAGTATCTGGGCTTCTTCGCCGGCAAGCGTTTTGTTCCGATTATCTCCGGTCTGACCGCGATTATCTTCGGCGTACTGCTTTCCTTTATTTGGCCGCCGATTGGCTCTGCTATTCAGACCTTCTCTCAATGGGCTGCTTATCAGAACCCGGTTGTCGCATTTGGCATCTACGGTTTCGTTGAACGCTGCCTGGTGCCGTTTGGTCTGCATCACATCTGGAACGTTCCTTTCCAGATGCAGATTGGCGAATTCACCAACGCTGCAGGTCAGGTATTCCACGGCGATATTCCGCGTTATATGGCGGGCGACCCGACGGCGGGCAAACTCTCCGGCGGCTTCCTGTTCAAAATGTATGGTCTGCCGGCTGCTGCTATCGCTATCTGGCATTCCGCTAAGCCGGAAAACCGCGCGAAAGTGGGCGGCATCATGATCTCCGCTGCGCTGACCTCGTTCCTGACGGGTATTACCGAGCCGATCGAGTTCTCTTTCATGTTCGTTGCGCCGATTCTGTACGCTATCCACGCGGTGCTGGCCGGTCTGGCGTTCCCGATCTGTATCCTTCTGGGTATGCGTGACGGCACCAGCTTCTCGCACGGTCTGATCGACTTTATCGTACTGAGCGGCAACGGCAGCAAGCTGTGGCTGTTCCCGATTGTCGGCCTTGGTTATGCAGCGGTTTACTACACTGTGTTCCGCGTGTTGATCAAAGCGCTTGACCTGAAAACCCCGGGTCGTGAAGACGCAACTGAAGAAACTAAAGCTGGCGCATCCAGCGAAATGGCGCCAGCGCTGGTGGCGGCTTTCGGTGGTAAAGAGAACATCACTAACCTGGACGCTTGTATTACCCGTCTGCGTGTTAGCGTGGCCGACGTAGCGAAAGTCGACCAGGCTGGCCTGAAGAAACTGGGCGCGGCAGGCGTAGTTGTTGCAGGTTCCGGCGTTCAGGCTATTTTCGGCACCAAGTCCGATAACCTGAAAACCGAAATGGATGATTACATCCGCAACAGCTAACAAAATCCGGGGAGACAAAAGGAGGCGAAAGCCTCCTTTTTTGTTTTAAAGGGCAGCAGTTAAAAAAGAAAACGTCCGTTGAGGTTGAAAGATAAGGAATATCTCGCTCATACTCCCTTCACAGGTTAATGTAGAAGGATAGTGTCATGGCCGAAGAAACCATTTTTAGCAAAATTATTCGCCGGGAAATTCCCTCCGATATCGTCTGGCAGGATGAGCTGGTTACCGCTTTCAGGGATATTTCACCGCAAGCTCCTACCCACATTCTTATTATCCCTAATATCCTGATTCCTACTGTAAATGACGTAACGGAAGCGCACGAGCAGGCGCTCGGGCGCATGGTAACCGTGGCGGCGAAAATCGCCCGTCAGGAAGGCATTGACGAGGATGGCTATCGCCTGATCATGAATTGTAATCGTCATGGCGGGCAGGAGGTTTACCACATTCATATGCACCTGCTCGGGGGCCGTCCGCTGGGGCCGATGCTTACGCGCCGGGATGCATAAAATGCGCTTTCCTCGCCTTGCCTGGATGCTTGCAGCAACCTTCGTGGCGACGGGGTGCAGTTCGCGTCCTGCCATTCCGGTCAATGAAAAACAGGCGCTGGTAATGGAATCCAGCATGCTGGCTGCCGGTATAACCGCCGAAAAACCAGACTTTTCTTTGCCAGAAGGGCGGCCCACGGCTTCGTCAACGATTTACAATGAAAGAGACAGCGCTGTCCCCGTTCATTATCGTTATTACTGGTATGACGAAAAGGGACTGGAGGTACAGCCGCTGGAAGTACCTAAAACCATTATTGTGCCTGCGAAAGGGCAAGTGACCGTCACTGCCAGTTCGTCGTTCTACGGCGCGCGTAAGGTGCGTCTGTATCTCTATTTGTAAGGGGTGAACTTTGATCAGATTTTATCGCTATGTGCTGCCTGGCATCATAGCCATGCTGCTTTCTGGATGTATTATGCGCGGCGAACAGCAGCCTGCGCCAGTGGAAGAGGCCCAGCCGACGCCCCAGCAGCCGACTCAACCGCTGCCGCCAACGCAGCCGGTACCGACGGTGCCTTCCGTCCCGAGCGTTCCGACGCAGCCGGGCCCGATTGAACATCCGGCGGAAACCGCACCGGCAGAGCCGAAAGTGCGCACCTACGACTGGAGCGGCGCGATGCAGCCGATGGTCGGCAAAATGCTGCAGGCGCAGGGTGTGAATGCCGGTAGCGTGCTGCTGGTGGACAGCGTTAACAACCGCACCAACGGCTCGCTGCAGACTTCAGCGGCAACCGAAGCGCTGCGCGGGGCGCTGGCCAACAACAATAAATTTACTCTGGTTTCCGCCCAACAGCTGGCGATGGCGAAGCAGCAACTGGGGCTTTCCCCGCAGGACAGCCTTGGCTCGCGTAGCAAAGCGATTGGCATCGCCCGTAACGTCGGCGCTCAGTATGTGCTTTACAGCAATGCCAGCGGCAGCGTCGGCGCGCCGACATTGCAAATGCAGTTGATGCTGGTGCAAACCGGCGAAATTATCTGGTCAGGCAAAGGTGCGGTACAGCAAACCCAGTAAAGCGACGCTGCAGTCGCTTCTTTCCCGACATTTCCCGGCGGCTTCGGCCGCCGGTGTTTTATCTGAGCTTGAAGGACTGAGCGGCGGCGCCTGGCGCGTTACGCTTGGCGAACGCGAATTCATTGCGCGCGCGCGACCCGACGCTCAGCAAAACGGCGTAACGTTTTCGCGGCTGTACCGAGCGTTGCGCCAGATGCCGACAAGCCTTGCGCCGCAACCCCATTTTTTTGCACATGGCTGGCTGGTCGCCGATTATCTGCCTGGCGCGATAAACCCTGTTATGCCGCCAGTCCCACAACTCGCTTCTCTGCTGTATCATCTGCATCAACAGCCTCGTTTCGGCTGGCGCATTCAACTCCTTCCCTTGCTGGAACATTACTGGCAGGCGTGCGATCCCGCGAGGAGAACCGCAGGTTGGCTGCGGTTGCTAAAAAGGCTGCGTCGCCAGGGTGAACCACGGCCGCTGCGGCTTGCGCCGTTGCATATGGATGTTCACCCGGGCAACCTGGTGCATCAGTCCGGGGGAATAAAACTGATCGACTGGGAATATGCAGGCGACGGCGATATTGCGCTTGAGCTGGCTTCGGTCTGGCTTGAGGAGCAAGAACGAGAGGCGCTGGTTGCCAGCTATGCGCAACTGGCTGCTCTCAGCGTGACAGCGCTGCAACGTCAGGTAAAGCGCTGGCGGCTCTGGGTCTGTCTGCTGATGGCGGGTTGGTATGAACTGCGCTGGCGTGAAACGAACAATCGACAATTTATCGCACTGGCGGACGACACATGGCGTCAGTGCGGCGTATCAGGATGAAAGAGAGGTCAATGTGGGTCCGGTAATGTTGGATGTGGCAGGTTTTGAGCTGGATGGCGAGGAGCGTGAGATTCTTCGGCATCCGCTGGTAGGAGGGCTCATTCTCTTTACGCGCAACTACCACGATCCGGAGCAATTGCGCGAGCTGGTAAGGCAAATTCGCGCCGCTTCACGCAATCATCTGGTTGTGGCGGTTGATCAGGAAGGCGGCCGCGTGCAGCGTTTTCGCGAAGGGTTTACCGCGCTTCCTGCTGCGCAAGCTTACGGCGCGCTGCTTGGGCAGGAGGAGGGCGGCGCTCTGGCGCGTGAGGCGGGATGGCTGATGGCGTGCGAAATGATAGCGATGGATATTGATATCAGCTTCGCTCCGGTACTGGATATCGGCCATATCAGCGCGGCTATCGGCGAGCGATCGTTTCATGCCGAGCCGCAAAAAGCGCGTGCCCTTGCCGCCCGCTTTATTGAAGGGATGCGGGAAGCGGGAATGAAGAGCACAGGCAAGCATTTCCCGGGGCATGGCGCGGTGACGGCGGATTCACACAAAGAGACGCCGCGCGACACGCGTCCGGCGGAAGTCATCCGTCAGCATGACATGACTATCTTTCGTGAGCTAATTAGTTACAACATACTTGACGCGATTATGCCGGCTCACGTTATCTACAGCGAAATCGACCCAAGGCCTGCCAGCGGTTCGCCTTACTGGCTGAAAAAGATTTTGCGGCAGGAACTGGGCTTTGACGGCGTGATTTTCTCTGACGATTTGTCAATGGAAGGCGCGGCGATTATGGGCAGCTACGCCGAGCGTGGGCAAGCCTCGCTGGACGCGGGTTGCGATATGATCCTCGTCTGTAATAATCGTAAAGGCGCAGTGAGCGTGCTGGATAACCTGTCGCCGATCAAAGCAGAACGTGTTACGAATTTGTATCATAAAGGTTCATTTACGCGTCAGGAATTGACGTCGTCAACGCGCTGGAAAACGGTACACAATCAGCTTGAAGCGCTGAACGCACGCTGGCAGGCGCATAAAGCGGGGCAATAACGCGCCGCTGGCCGCTTACGCTTACTGTGGTGAGGATGCGATGATTATCTACTTACACGGTTTTGATTCGAACAGCCCTGGCAATCATGAAAAAGTGCTGCAACTACAGTTTATCGATTCGGACGTACGTTTGATTAGCTATAGCACGCGTCATCCGAAACACGATATGCAGCATCTGCTCAAAGAAGTCGATAAAATGCTGCAGTTGAACGTCGACGACCGCCCGCTCATTTGTGGCGTAGGGCTTGGCGGCTACTGGGCCGAGCGGATTGGCTTTCTGTGCGACATGCGGCAGGTCATTTTCAACCCGAACCTGTTTCCTTATGAAAATATGGAAGGCAAGATAGACCGTCCGGAAGAGTATGTGGATATCGCCACCAAATGCGTAGAGAACTTTCGGGAGAAAAACCGCGACCGCTGCCTGGTTATTCTCTCCCGTCAGGATGAGGCGCTGGACAGTCAGCGCTCGGCGGATTTGCTACACCACTATTACGAAATCGTCTGGGACGAAGAGCAAACCCACAAGTTTAAAAACATTTCTCCGCACTTACAGCGCATCAAGGCGTTTAAAACCTTAGGCTAACGCGCGATTATCATCCCATACTGAAAGGGTCAGCTTCGGCTGGCCCTTTTGTTTATCATTTCGGCAGAAAAAATTGATGCATATCAATTTTGGTATGACCAATGCACCGTTCGTGATATTCTCAGACGTGTTGTAACGTTTCAGTCGGCTAACCTGTTGTTAATTAAAAGTTATTTTAATAACTTTAACTTAACAATTGGTTAATGTTTTAAGGGGGTCATGTTGACTACGCCATTAAGAAAGATTGTGATCGTCGGCGGGGGTGCTGGTGGGCTTGAGCTGGCGACGCAGCTCGGTCACAAACTGGGCCGCAGTAAAAAAGCCAAAATCACCCTGGTCGATCGCAACCACAGCCACCTGTGGAAACCGCTGCTGCATGAAGTGGCTACTGGTTCACTGGATGAAGGCGTCGATGCGTTGAGCTATCTGGCGCACGCGCGCAATCACCATTTCCAGTTCCAGCTGGGTTCGGTTATGGATATCAACCGCGAGCAGAAAACCATTACGCTTGCTGAAGTTCGCGATGAGAAGGGCGAGCTTCTGGTACCAGAGCGCAAGCTGGCGTATGACACGCTGGTGATGGCGCTGGGCAGTACTTCAAACGACTTCAACACGCCGGGCGTAAAAGAGAATTGCATATTCCTTGATAATCCGCATCAGGCGCGCCGTTTCCATCAGGAAATGCTCAACCTGTTCCTGAAGCACTCTGCCAATCTGGGCGCCAGCGGCAAAGTTAACATTGCTATCGTGGGCGGCGGCGCGACGGGCGTAGAACTTTCCGCAGAACTGCATAATGCGGTAAAACAGCTGCACAGCTACGGCTATAAGGGTCTGACCAACGAAGCGCTGAATGTGACGCTGGTGGAAGCGGGCGAACGTATCCTGCCTGCGCTGCCGCCGCGTATTTCTGGTGCGGCGCATAACGAGCTGACGAAAATGGGCGTGCGCGTGCTGACCAATACCATGGTGACCAGCGCGCAAGCGAATGGTCTTCATACCAAAAGCGGCGAGTTTATTGAGGCGGATTTGATGGTCTGGGCGGCGGGTATTAAAGCCCCTGACTTCATGAAAGAGATTGGCGGCCTGGAAACAAACCGTATTAATCAGCTGGTGGTGGAGCCTACCCTGCAGACTACGCGCGATGCGGATATTTTCGCTATTGGCGACTGCGCTTCTTGCCCGCGTCCGGAAGGCGGGTTTGTACCGCCGCGCGCTCAGGCTGCCCACCAGATGGCTGACTGCGCGCTGGATAACATTCTGGCGCAGATCAAAGGCAAACCGCTCAAGGCCTACGTTTATAAAGATCACGGCTCGCTGGTTTCGCTTTCCAACTACTCGACCGTAGGCAGCCTGATGGGCAACCTGATGCGCGGCTCGATGATGGTGGAAGGACGTATTGCGCGCTTTGTTTATATTTCGCTTTATCGTATGCACCAGATAGCGCTCCACGGCTACTTTAGAACGGGGCTGATGATGCTGGTAGGCAGTATTAACCGGGTGATTCGACCTCGCCTCAAGCTGCATTAATAACCGAAAGCGCCCCCTTCGCTCAGGTGAAGGGGGACGTGTCAAAAATTTTACCTTAATCACAATTTTCCCTTCAGACTTCTCTCAATCCCTTGAAAGTACCCGATAAAGTGGCGGTTTTTAGCCTTTTTCCTGGTGGCTTTCGTCACATCCGGTTGCAAAATAGATAGCAGTAACAAAGCCGGGAGGATATTCCTGTGAATAAATCAATGTTAGCGGGTATAGGGATTGGCATGGCCGCAGCACTGGGCGTCGCGGCGGTTGCCAGTATGAATGTCTTTAATCGCGGGCCGGAATACGCGCAGGTGGTGTCCGCCACGCCTATTAAAGAAACCGTTAAAACGCCGCGCCAGGAATGCCGCAATGTCACCGTCACCCATCGTCGTCCCGTGCAGGATGAGAACCGTATAGCCGGTTCAGTACTGGGCGCGGTAGCAGGCGGCGTCATCGGCCATCAGTTTGGCGGCGGGCGCGGTAAAGATGTTGCCACGGTAGTCGGCGCGCTGGGCGGTGGTTATGCTGGCAATCAGGTGCAGGGCGCCATGCAGGAGCGAGACACCTACACCACTACGCAGCAACGCTGCAAAACGGTTTATGAAAAATCAGAAAAAATGCTCGGCTACGATGTGACCTACAAGATAGGCGATCAGCAGGGCAAAGTCCGTATGGATAACGACCCGGGAATGCGTATCCCGCTCGACAGTAACGGGCAACTGGTACTGAACAATAAAGCGTAAGAAGCAGATCTCTGCGTTTAACCCCTCTTGTACTCAGGCAGAGGGGTTCTTTTTTGCAGCAGGAAAGCAGGGATATTGCTCGCTTACCCGTAACGAGTAAGCGAGCAATCCTTGGCGTCAAATGGTGTTATGTTCCTTGATCAGCAGAAAGCCTGTGATCAATATCGAAACAAAAGCGAAGAGAATCGAGCCACCACATAACAACCAAAGGCTAAATAACACTGTTATTACTATTAACACCTTAAGTAATGGTAATAGCAAAATCATGTTCATTTTCCTTCTGAATGTGCATAGCCAAAATGCGTCTCTTGTTATCCTTTTGGGAACTCTCGCAAAAACTCAACTTCCATCCCTGACCTCGTCTTGATGACGATGTGTAATGCCGTGCAGAGCAAAGTCTGAACGATGCTAATCATTAGCCTACGAACAATCAAACGTGTGCTTAAAATTCTAGTCAATCTCATACTTTTGGCTGATAAGCGCGGCCGATTGTTGAGATAGGTTAAGCCTATCTCATGAGCGGGGGGAGGCGGGAAGGGAAAAGAGCGGCGCGAACGCCGCTCCGTTCAGGCTTGAACCAGTTGCGGCCATAGCCGCATTAGCGTTTGAATAATTTCTCTCAACTCATTGCATTTAGCCCCTTCCCGCGCGCTCACTGACATCCCATGCAGCATGCACGAAACAAACCGCACCAGCATGGAAATATTGCAGGACGCCGGAAGCTCGCCCCGGGCCTGCCGCTGCTCAAAGAAGCGCAAAAGCGTTTCTTCACGCTGCGCGTGCCGGGCTTTGATAGCGCTGGCGATCTCTTCAGAAGAGGCCGCAAGTGCGGCGGAGGTGGTAATGATAAAGCAGCCCGCAGGCGTATCCGTACTGGTGAAACAGGCGGCGACTTCCGTGCAATACGATTCCAGCGCCTCTTCAACGCGCTTACTGTCGTCAAAAAGCAGGGCTTCCTGTTTTTCCGCGAAACGCGAGATGTAACGGTCCAGCACCGCCCTGAATAGCCCCTCTTTATTTGTAAATTCTGCATACAGCGTAGGCGCTTTCGCTCCAGTCGCTTCCACAAGGTGGGCGAGGGAGGTCGCTTCATAACCATGCTGCCAGAACAGCGCCATGGCCTTATCCAGCGCCGCTTCCCTGTCGAACACTTTTGGTCGGCCACGGCTTTTTTTTGCGCAACCCGATGCATCAGTTGTCATGGTGCCGTTTACCTCTGTCTGTTTTCTGAATACCCATTATAAAAATAAAACTTCTCAGGCGCCATAAGGGGTTTGGATTAAATTTTATTTGTCTATCTATATGAAAATAATAGCGTTTAATTATTAATTAATGATCATTATAAAATATTGTTGACTGTGATGAGGATCACGCCTAACATTTACCTATCGATCGTTAACTTAATGAGTTTAACGACCTCTTATTCCTCTATTTCAGGACAACAACCATGAAAAATATCAAAAGCCTGCTCGCTATCGCCGTACTGAGTTCCCTTTCTTTCGCAAGCGTCGCCGCGGTTCAGGTGCAGTCTGCTCCGGCCGATCAGCATAAAGCAGGTTCAATCTCCGCCATGGGCGGCAGCAACCTGGGTTCGGTTGAACAGGCGTTATCGCAGAAAGCAGAAGCCATGGGCGCGAAATCCTGGCGTATCACTTCTGTAACCGGTGATAACACGCTGCACGGCACCGCAGTCATTTATAAATAATCTGTACCCTCTAATGAAAAAGGCCCTGCTTTCTGGCAGGGCCTTTTTTTATATCTTGTCGATAGCAGCATCTTCTGGCGGCGAGCTCACCTCGACAGGGACGCCAGCGCGCAGCGTAAGCGCCTTATTGACGAATTCACTGTGCGTTTGCGCCGCTGCTTCGAAAGCCTTGAGTTTGTCATTCAGCGCGATGGGCTGCGTTTTCGGATCGTCATCAATGCGCTTAGAAAGCGGCTGATGCACCTCAATCCAGCGGCGACCATCCGGCTCTACCGACGCTTTCACCGGTTCGTTAATAATGGTGACTTTCGTTCCCACCGGCACGGTGCTGAAGAGGTGTTTAATGTCGTCGTCCCGCAGGCGGATACAGCCGGAGCTTACGCGCATGCCGATGCCGAAATCCGCGTTTGTGCCATGCAACAGGTATACCCCGCCATAGGCTGCGAGGCGAATGGCATGATGCCCCATCGGGTTTTCCGGCCCGGCAGGGACGACGGGCGGCAGTTCAATGCCCTGAGCGAGATAACGGGCGCGAATAGCCGCAGTCGGGGTCCAGGTCGGATTTTCACGTTTTTGAGAGATGCGCGTCACCATGGTAGGCGTCAGCGTATCGCCGCCCAGTTGACCTATTCCTACCGGATAAACGGTGACGCGGTTTTCACCAGGCGCATAATAATAAAGCCGCAGCTCGGCAAGATTAATGACGATGCCTTCACGCGGCGCATCCGGCAGCAACATTTGCCGCGGGATGGTCAGCACGCTGCCTGCGCGCGGCACGTAAGGATCGACGCCCGGGTTCGCCTGCAGCAGCGCCAGGAAACCCACGTTATAGCGTTTGGCAATAGCCTCCAGCGAGCCGCCGTCATCGGCAACGGTATGGTAAAGCGTCTCGCCCACCAGGCGGCTGCCCGGCGCAGGTAAAGGATAGGTATTGGCGCTGCCTTCGCTTGCGTAAAGCGCGAGCGCGGCAAGGGGTATAAGCATTATCCAGCGGTAAAGCGAAGCGGCAAAGTGTGTCATCGCAGCTATCCTGTGCGTTAAATCCAGCATTATTAAGTTGTTAACCGGAAGTATGGCGGGTATAGCGCGTAGGAAATCCTGGCGAGTGCAAAAGAGTGTAAAGTTACGCGGCGCGTCAGTAGAAAACGCGCCGCGTAAGGTTTTGACGATCAGGCGAGGGCGTTTTCCGCCAGCTGGTGCATAAACTTCTGTACCCATTCCATGCGAATCTTGCGCTCCGCCAGCTCCCGGGTGAATTTCAGCCGGGTCGGACCATCAAGCCGGTAGTGCTGCGGTTCCTTTTGCAACAGGCCAATCAACCAACCCGGATCGACATGGTTTTTCTCGGCAAATTCCAGCATGCCGCCTTTGTCGTTGGCTTCAATCTTACGGATGCCGAGCTTCTGCGCCTGCTGGCGCAGCCTTGCGATATCCAGCAAATTGCGCGCCGGGTCCGGCAGCAGACCGAAGCGGTCAATCAACTCGACCTTCAGCTCTTCCAGCTCGCTCTCTTTCTTCGCGCTGGCGATGCGCTTATAGAACGAGAGGCGAGTGTTGACGTCCGGAATGAAGTCATCCGGCAACAGCGAGGGCATGCGAAGCTCGACTTCCGTCTGCTGGCTGGTTAAATCCTCAAGCGACGGCTCGCGGCCCGCCTTGAGCGCATCCACGGCATTTTCCAGCAGTTCCATATAAAGCGAGAAGCCAATGCTTTCCATCTGCCCGCTCTGATCTTCGCCAAGCAGTTCGCCTGCGCCTCGAATTTCAAGGTCATGGGTAGCGAGCGCGAAACCGGCGCCCAGATCTTCCAGCGAGGCGATAGCTTCCAGACGCTTCTGCGCGTCGGTGGTCATCGCTTTCGGATGCGGCGTCAGCAGCCAGGCGTAAGCCTGATGATGAGAACGACCGACGCGGCCGCGAAGCTGGTGCAGCTGCGCCAGGCCGAAATGGTCGGCGCGCTCAATGATAATGGTGTTCGCCGTTGGAATATCGATGCCGGTTTCGATAATGGTGGTGCAGACCAGCACGTTGAAACGCTGATGATGGAAATCATTCATCACCCGCTCAAGCTCGCGCTCGCGCATCTGGCCGTGACCTACCGCAATGCGCGCTTCCGGCACCAGGTTCGCCAGCCGCTCCGCCGCCTTCTGGATGTTTTCCACATCGTTGTAGAGATAATAAACCTGGCCGCCGCGCAGGATCTCACGCAGGATGGCTTCGCGCACCACCAGGTTGTCATACTCGCGAACGAACGTTTTCACCGCCAGGCGCCGGGCAGGCGGGGTGGCGATGATAGAGAGATCGCGCATGCCGCTCATCGCCATATTTAGCGTTCGCGGAATCGGCGTGGCGGTGAGCGTCAGGATATCGACATCCGCACGCATCGCTTTAATGCGCTCTTTGTGACGAACGCCGAAGCGGTGCTCTTCATCGACAATCAGCAGGCCGAGGTCCTTCATCTTCACGTCGCTTTGCAGCAGTTTATGGGTGCCGATAAGGATATCGACTTTGCCTTCGGCGGCCTGTTCCAGCACCTGCGCCTGCTCTTTGGCGCTGCGAAAGCGGGAGAGCATCTCGATGCGCACCGGCCAGTTGGCGAAGCGGTCGCGGAAATTATCATAATGCTGCTGGGCGAGCAGGGTAGTGGGCACCAGCACCGCCACCTGTTTGTTGTTTTCCACGGCCAGGAACGCCGCGCGCATCGCCACTTCGGTTTTGCCGAAGCCAACGTCGCCGCACACCAGACGGTCCATCGCCAGCGGCTGGCACATATCGCTCAGCACGGCGTTGATCGCCTGCGCCTGGTCTGGGGTGGTTTCAAACGGGAAGCCTTCGCAGAAAAGCTGATACTGTTCGCGGTCGTGCTTAAACGCAAAACCTTTCTTCGCCGCGCGCTGGGCATAAATATCGAGCAGCTCCGCCGCCACGTCGCGCACTTTTTCCGCCGCTTTTTGCCGCGCTTTAGACCAGGCGTCGCCGCCAAGCTTATGCAGCGGCGCGTTCTCCTCCGCGCCGCCGGCGTAGCGGCTAATCAGGTGCAGGGATGAAACCGGTACGTAAAGCTTCGCGTCGTTGGCGTAAGTGAGCATCAGGTATTCGCCCTTAATGCCGCCCGCTTCAAGGGTGGTCATGCCCGCATAGCGGCCAACGCCATGTTCGAAATGCACCACCGGCTGGCCGGGGTGCAGTTCCGCCAGGTTGCGGATAAGGGTATCGGGGTTGATGGTGCGGCGGTTATCCTGGCGCCGACGGGTAACGCGCTCGCCCAGCAGGTCGCCTTCGCAAATCAGCGCGCGGTTACGCAATGTGTCGATAAACCCGCGTTCCGCCGCGCCAATCATCAGGTAACGTCCGGCATTCGCGGCTTCATCAAGCCGGTAGATGCGCTTCGGCGCCACTTTAATGCGGGCGAGCAGTTCGCCCAGCGCCTCGCGGCGGCCTTCGCTCTCCACTGAAAACACCACCGGGCCGTCGAAACTTTCCAGAAACTGGCGAAGGCTGTCGAGCGGGGCTTTCTGCTGCGCCTGGACTGCAATATCCGGCAGCCCCTGATAGCCGAGATTCGTATGCGCGGCTTTGTCAGCGAGCTTATCGCTTTTCAACTGCACCCGCGGCCACTGTTTCAGCTCGCCAAACAGCTCGTCGGTTTTCAGCCATAGCGTTTCCGGCGGCAGCAGCGGGCGCATCGGATCGACGCCGCGGTTCTCAAAACGCGCCACCGTATCGGCCCAGAAGCGGTCGGCGCTGCTTTCCAGCTCGCCGGTATTAATCACCAGCGTATTTTTCGGGAAATAACTAAACAGCGACGGCAGCGGCTCGTTGAAAAAGAGCGGTTGCCAGTATTCAATCCCTGCCGGCAGGGTGCCTTTGCTCACCTGCTGATAGATATGCTCGGCGTCGCGTTTTACTTCAAAGCGGTCGCGCCACTGGCTGCGGAACAGTTCAATGGCCGCTTTATCCGTCGGGAATTCATGCGCGGGCAGCAGATTAATCGCTTCCACCTCTTCCAGCGTGCGCTGGGTATCGACGTCAAACAGGCGCAGGCTGTCGATTTCGTCATCAAAAAAATCGATACGGTAAGGCTGGGTGCTGCCCATTGGGTAAAGATCAAGCAGTGCGCCGCGGGTGGCGTATTCGCCATGTTCCATCACCTGGTCAACGTTGCGGTAGCCCGCCTGGTCAAGCTGGCTGCGCAGCGTATCGCGCGAAAGCGCCTGGCCTTTGCGCATCACCAGCGCATGGCCGTGCAGGAAACTGTGCGGGCAGACCCGCTGCATTAGCGTATTCACCGGCATAATCAGCACGCCGCGCTGCATGGCGGGAAGCTGATAAAGCGTGGAGAGCCGGGAGGAAATGATGTCCTGATGGGGCGAGAAGCTGTCGTAAGGCAGGGTTTCCCAGTCGGCGAGATTCATCACCAGACTGTCGGTAAACTGCTGAATTTCATCGTGCAGACGCAGGGCGCTTTGCATATCCGGCGCCACAAGCACGACCGGCCCGGTATGACGCTCGGCGATTTCCGCCACTTCGCAGGCGGCGGCTGACCCGGTCAGCTCACCCAGTTGACGCTGTTCGCCCGCTTTGGCGGGCAGAGAATAACGATATTGTTCAGGCATAGAAGACGAAACGCGCTCCGGTTGTGCCGTAAGGCCGGGATAAAAACCCGGCGACAGAGTGGGTTAGTGGTTCCATAAATCGGATCTGGGCTTTATTATCGTTGATCACTTTGCATTAGCAACCGTACAAGACGGATTTCATGTATCAACCTGTCGCGTTATTTATAGGCCTGCGGTATATGCGCGGGCGTGCAGCGGACCGTTTCGGTCGCTTTGTCTCCTGGCTGTCCACCATCGGCATTACGCTTGGCGTGCTGGCGCTGGTCACGGTGCTTTCCGTGATGAACGGCTTTGAGCGCGAGCTGCAAAACAACATCCTGGGGCTGATGCCGCAGGCGCTTATCACTTCTCAAAAAGGCTCCATCAAGCCTGACGAACTTCCGGCGAACGGTCTGAAGCTGCAGGGCGTCAATCGCGTTGCGCCGTTAACCACCGGCGACGTGGTGCTGCAAAGCGCCCGCAGCGTGTCGGTGGGCGTCATGCTGGGTATCGACCCGCAACAGCAGGACCCGCTGACGCCCTGGCTGGTCAACGTTAAGCAAAGCGACTTAGCGCCAGGCAAATATAACGTCATTCTTGGCGAACAGCTGGCCGGGCAGCTTGGCGTTAACCGCGGCGATCAGATTCGCGTGATGGTGCCTTCCGCCAGTCAGTTTACGCCGATGGGGCGCGTGCCCAGCCAGCGTCTCTTTACCGTTATCGGCACCTTCGCCGCCAACAGTGAAGTGGACGGCTACCAGATGCTGACGAACATTCAGGACGCATCAAGACTGATGCGCTACCCGGCGGGCAACATTACCGGCTGGCGCTTGTGGCTCAATGAACCGCTGAAAGTCGACGAGCTGAGCCAGCAGGCGCTGCCTCAGGGCACGGAGTGGAAAGACTGGCGCGAACGTAAGGGCGAGCTTTTCCAGGCGGTGCGCATGGAGAAAAACATGATGGGACTGCTGCTGAGTCTTATCGTCGCCGTCGCCGCGTTTAACATCATAACGTCGCTTGGCCTGATGGTGATGGAAAAGCAGGGCGAAGTGGCGATACTGCAAACCCAGGGGCTGACGCGCCGCCAGATAATGGCGGTGTTTATGGTGCAGGGCGCGAGCGCCGGGATTATCGGCGCGCTGCTCGGCGCCGTGCTTGGCGCGCTGCTGGCCAGCCAGCTTAATAATTTAATGCCGATTATCGGCGCGTTTCTTGACGGCGCGGCGCTGCCTGTCGTTATCGAACCTTTACAGGTGATTGGCATTGCTCTGCTGGCGATGGCGATTGCGCTGTTATCCACGCTTTACCCCTCCTGGCGCGCGGCCGCCACCCAACCCGCTGAGGCTTTACGTTATGAGTAAGACTGTGCTGTTACAGTGCGACAACCTGTGCAAACGCTACCAGGAAGGCAAAGTGCAAACGGACGTGTTGCACAATGTCAGCTTCAGCATCAATGCGGGCGAGACGATGGCGATTGTTGGCAGCTCCGGCTCCGGCAAAAGCACCCTGTTGCACCTGCTGGGCGGGCTCGACACGCCCACCTCCGGCGATGTGATTTTCAACGGCCAGTCGATGAGCAAGCTCTCATCGGCGGCGAAAGCGGAACTGCGCAACCGCGAGCTGGGCTTTATCTACCAGTTCCACCATCTGTTGCCCGACTTTACCGCGCTGGAAAACGTAGCCATGCCGCTGCTTATCGGTAAAAAGAAAGGCGCGGAGACCGAATCGCGGGCGCTTGAGATGCTAAAAGCCGTTGGTCTCGACCACCGCGCCGGCCATCGTCCTTCCGAGCTTTCCGGCGGCGAGCGCCAGCGTGTGGCTATCGCGCGCGCGCTGGTCAACAACCCGCGCCTTGTGCTCGCAGATGAGCCGACGGGCAACCTGGACGCCCGCAACGCGGACGCCATTTTCGCCCTGCTGGGCGAGCTGAATAAAACGCAGGGCACCGCTTTTCTGGTGGTGACCCATGACCTTCAGCTGGCGAAGCGCATGTCACGCCGTCTTGAGATGCGCGACGGCCATCTGAACACGGAACTGACCCTGATGGGGGCGGATTAAGCATGTCGCCCTTATCGCTGTTAATCGGCCTGCGCTTTAGCCGCGGCCGCCGTCGTAGCGGCATGGTGTCGCTGATTTCCATTATCTCCACTATCGGCATCGCGCTTGGCGTGGCGGTGCTGATAGTCGGCCTGAGCGCCATGAACGGCTTTGAGCGCGAGCTGAATAACCGCATTCTGGCGGTTGTGCCGCACGGCGAGATTGAGCCGGTGAATCAGCCGTGGAACGGCTGGGGCGACGTGCTGCAACGAGTCGAGAAGGTAAAAGGCGTTGCCGCCGCCGCGCCCTATATCAACTTTACCGGCCTGGTGGAAAGCGGCGTGAATCTGCGCGCCATCCAGGTGAAAGGGGTGGATCCGCAGCAGGAGAAGCGCCTTAGCGCGCTGCCGAATTTCGTGCAGAACAATGCCTGGCAGAGCTTTAAAGCGGGCGAGCAGCAGATAATCCTCGGCAAAGGCGTCGCCGATGCGCTGAAGGTGAAGCAGGGCGACTGGATCTCCATCATGATTCCCAACGCTGACGCTGCGCATAAGCTTCTGCAGCCAAAGCGAGTCCGCCTGCATGTGGCCGGCATTCTGCAACTGAGCGGCCAGCTTGATCACAGCTTCGCCATGATCCCGATGCAGGACGCGCAGCAGTATCTGGAGATGGGTGACAGTGTCACGGGCATCGCCATTAAAGTTAACGATGTGTTTAACGCTAACAAGCTGGTGCGCGATGCAGGGGAAGTGACTAACGCTTACGTTTACATCAAAAGCTGGATTGGCACCTACGGCTATATGTACCGCGACATCCAGATGATCCGCGCCATTATGTATCTGGCGATGGTGCTGGTGATAGGCGTCGCCTGCTTCAATATTGTCTCTACGCTGGTGATGGCGGTAAAAGACAAGAGCAGCGATATTGCGGTGCTGCGTACGTTAGGTGCAAAGGATGGCCTGATCCGCGCTATTTTCGTCTGGTATGGACTGCTGGCGGGGCTGCTTGGCTCGGTGAGCGGCGTGGTCGTAGGGGTGCTCGCCTCCTGGCAGCTCACGGGCATTATTCGTTTTCTTGAAACGTTGCTCGGCCATCATTTCCTCTCCGGCGATATTTACTTTATCGACTTCCTGCCATCGGAGCTTCACTGGCTGGATGTGGTTTATGTGCTGGTGACGGCGCTCTTGCTGAGCCTGCTGGCGAGCTGGTACCCGGCGCGGCGCGCAAGCCGCATCGACCCGGCGCGCGTACTGAGCGGACAATAACTTTCAGGAGCGGCTATGTACTACGGCTTCGATATAGGCGGCAGCAAAATAGCCCTTGGCGTCTATGACGAGAACCGGCGGCTACAGTGGGAAAAGCGCGTCGCCACGCCGCATAGCGGCTATGCGCAGTTCCTGACCGCGCTTCGCGAACTGGTGGAAGAGGCCGATAGCCGCTTTGCTGTTGTCGGGCGCGTCGGCATCGGCATTCCCGGCATGCCGGTAACCGATGACGGCACCCTCTACGCCGCCAATCTCCCCGCCGCCAGCGGCAGGCCGCTGAAGGCGGATTTGTCTTCGCTGTTGGGGCGCGAAGTGCGCATGGAGAATGACGCCAACTGCTTTGCGCTGTCGGAAGCCTGGGACGACGAATTCCGCCGCTACCCGCTGGTGATGGGGCTTATCCTCGGCACCGGCGTGGGCGGCGGCATTGTTTATAACGGCAAGGTGGTAAGCGGACGCCGCTTTATTACCGGCGAGTTTGGCCATATGCGGTTGCCTGTCGATGCGCTGGATGTCATCGGGCGCGATACGCCGCTTATACGCTGCGGCTGCGGTAAAACCGGCTGCATAGAGACGCTGCTTTCCGGCGGCGGCTTTGCATGGCTGCATCAACACTTCTACCATCAATCATTAAGCGCGCCCGAAATTATCCACCGCTGGCAACAGCACGATGCGCAGGCGCGCGAACATGTAGAGCGATTTGTGGACCTGCTGGCGGTCTGTCTGGGCAACCTGCTGACCGCCATTGACCCGGATCTGCTGGTGCTGGGCGGCGGCCTGTCGAACTTTACTTACCTTGTGGAGCAACTGCCGCAGCGGCTGGCGCCGCATTTATTGCCGGTGGCGAAAGCGCCGCGCATTGAAGCTGCCCGTCACGGCGATGCCGGCGGCATGCGCGGTGCGGCTTTCCTGCATCTGACCGATTAACATCCGGAGTGGTTATGCTATCGCGTCGTCAACACCGGCTCAGCCGGTTTCGAAGGAATAAGCGTCGGCTGCGCGAGCGGTTGCGCCAGCGTATTTTTTTCAGAGACACAGGGGTGCCGGAAGTGATGGAAAAACCAAGAGTGGTGGTGCTGACAGGCGCGGGGATTTCAGCTGAATCGGGCATTAAAACCTTCCGTGCGGCGGATGGCCTGTGGGAAGAGCATCACGTAGAGGATGTCGCGACGCCCGAAGGTTTCGCCCGTAACCCGGAGCTGGTTCAGCGCTTTTACAACGAGCGCCGCCGCCAGCTTCAGCAATCGGAAATCCAGCCCAACGCCGCGCACCTGGCGCTGGCGCGGCTTGAGCAGGCGCTGGGCGACCGCTTTTTGCTGATAACGCAGAATATCGACAACCTGCATGAAAGAGCGGGCAACGAAAATGTGCTGCACATGCACGGCGAGCTGCTGAAAGTGCGCTGCGCGCGCAGCGGACAAGTGCTGGCGTGGACAGGCGACGTAACGGCGCAGGATAAGTGTCACTGCTGCCAGTTCCCCTCGCCGCTGCGCCCGCACGTGGTCTGGTTTGGCGAAATGCCGCTCGGTATGGATCGCATTTATGAAGCGCTGGCGATGGCGGATGTCTTTATCGCTATCGGCACGTCCGGCCACGTCTACCCGGCGGCGGGTTTTGTTCACGAAGCGAAGCTGCAGGGCGCGCATACCGTTGAACTCAACCTTGAGCCAAGCCAGGTCGGCAGCGAGTTTGAAGAGAAGCATTACGGACTGGCAAGCCAGGTGGTGCCGGAGTTTGTGGATAAGCTGCTAAAGGGGCTTTAAACGGCATGCAATAAGGTGGGGCGTTGCGCGCCCACCCGATATCTTCCACATTGACAACAGCGCAGGGCGGGTGCGCAACGCGCCACCCGCCACGGTTGCCGCCGCTAAGGCTTAGCGACCCGCCTTCAGCTTCTGGTAATACGATTCGTAAATCGCGCTGGCGTCGCCGACGTCATTCTGCCATTCGCCGTTCTTGATAGTCGCGTCATCCGGATAGAGCGTTTTATCGTTCGCCACCTCTTTATTCAGCAGCTTGCGCGCTTCCAGGTTCGGCGTCGGGTAGCCGATGGTTTCCGCTACCTGTTTCGCTACGTCCGGGCGCAGCAGGAAATTGATGAGCTTCAGCGCGCCATCGACGTTTTTCGCATTAGCGGGAATGGCCAGGCTGTCCATCCAGAAGATGCCGCCTTCTTTCGGCCAGATAACGTCAAGCGGCGTACCGGCCTGGCGCGCCACAAAGGCGGAGCCGTTCCATACCATCCCCACGTTGACTTCGCCTTCCATGTATGGGTTCGCCGGGTTATCGGAGTTAAACGCCGCCACGTTAGGCATCAGCTTTTGCAGCTCTTTATAAGCCGCATCAATCTCTTTCGGGTCGGTCGTGTTGCCGGAAAGGCCCAGCTTGCGCAGCGCAATCTGGAACACTTCGCGGGCGTCGTCGGTCAAGAGCAGGCTGCCTTTGTACTCAGGCTTCCAGAGATCCGCCCAGCTGGTCACGGTTTTCGGATCGACCGCGTCGCTGTTGACGCCGATCGCCGTCGCGCCCCAGATATAGGGAATGGAGTAATCGTTAGCCGGGTCGAACGGCTTGTTCAGCATGGCCGGATCGAGGTTATGGAAGTTGCTGAGCTTGCTTTTGTCGATCTTCTGGATCATCCCTTCCTTGCGCATCTTGTCGACAAAATAGGTGGAAGGCACCACCAGATCGTACGCGCCCTCTTTATAGGTTTTCAGCTTGGCGTACATGGTTTCATTCGATTCATAGGTCGAATAGATAACCTTAATGCCGGTCTCTTTGGTGAACTGTTCAAGCAGGCCCGGCGGCACATACTCGGTCCAGTTGTAGAAATAAAGCGTTTTGCCGTCATCAGCGTGCGCGGCGCTCATACCGAGAGCCAAAGCGCCCGCCGCAAGCAGGTGGCGTGACCATTTCATCATTTTAACGTCCCCTGAATTTTCGTTTTATCACGAAGGATGAGCTGGCTTGCAAGCACAAGCGCCAGCGAGAGTACCAGCAAAATGGTGGCGAGCGCGTTGACTTCCGGCGACACGCCAACCTTCACCATGGAATAGATCTTGAGCGGTAAAATTTCATAGCCAGGGCCGGTGACGAACGAGGAGACCACCACGTCGTCCATCGACAGGGTAAAGCTCAGCAGCCAGCCTGCGGCCACGGCGGGCATCGCCAGCGGCAGGATAATTTTGCGCAGAATAGTCACTTCGCTCGCGCCCAGATCTTTCGCCGCCTCCAGCATCTTTACGTCGAACCCTTTCAGGCGCGAGTAAACCGTCACCACCACAAAAGGCAGACAGAAGGTGATGTGCGAGAAGAGCAGGGACCAGAAGCCCAGCGAAAAGCCCAGCAGCATAAAGAGCACCAGCAGCGAAATCGCCATCACGATATCCGGCGACATCATCACCACAAACAGCATGCCGCTGACGAACGGCTTGCCGCGAAAGCGGTAGCGGTAGAGCGCCACGGCGGTCAGCGAGCCAATAAGCGTGGCGAACGTCGCCGAAAACACCGCCATGGTGAGCGAGTGTTGCGCCGCCTGCAGCAGGCTGTCGTTGTTCATCAGCAGGCTATACCAGTGAGTGGTGAACCCCTGCCAGTTGATGCCGAAGCGCGAGCTGTTGAACGAGTTCACGATCAGAATAATGATCGGGATATAAAGGTAAGCATAAATGGCGGCCATAAAACCGCCCTTGAGCAGTCGGCCAATCATTCCAGTTCCACCTTCTTATTAAGCAGGCGCGCGGCGCGCCAGTAAAAGAGCAGCATCAGCCCCATGACCGCAGTCAACGTAATGCTGGTGGCCGAGCCAAAAGGCCAGTCGCGGATATTCAGGAACTGGCTCTTAATCACGTTGCCGATAAGCAGGTTTTTCGCGCCGCCCATCAGGTCCGAAACGTAAAACAGCCCCATCGCCGGGAGCATCACCAGCAAGCAGCCCGCCACAATGCCCGGCATGGTCAACGGAATGATGATGCGAATAAAGGTTTGCAGCTTGCCGGCGCCGAGGTCTCTCGCGGCCTCCAGCAGCGGCTTATCCAGCTTTTCAATGCTCGAGTAGAGCGGCATCACCATAAACGGCAGCAGAATATAGACCAGGCCGATAATCACGGCAGAGGGGGTATACATAATGCGTATCGGCTCATCAATCACGCCGAGCCAGAGCAGAAAGGTGTTGAGATAGCCTTTGGTGCTGAGAAATATCTTCAACCCGTAAATGCGAATAAGCGAGTTCGTCCAGAAAGGAACAATCAGCAGAAACAGCAGCAGCGGGCGCACTTTTTCCGGCAGCTTCGCCAGAAACCAGGCGAAGGGGTAGCCGAGCGCCAGACAGGCGATCGTCGCCAGCAGCGCCATATTCAGCGAGTGCAGCAGCACCTGGAAGTAGAGCGGGTCGAGCAGACGCGCGTAGTTATCCAGCGTAAAGACCAGCTTGACGAAATTCGCGTCGTCGCGGGTCAGGAAGCTGGTTGCGATGATCATCAGGTTGGGCAGAAAAACAAACAGCAGCAGCCAGCCGACGATCGTGGCGATCACCACATTCTGGAATTTACGCGAGCTCTTCATCGGCCAGCACCACCTCCCAGCTTTCGACCCAGGTCACCGCCATTTTTTGGTTCAGCGAATGGTCAACATCGGGGTCGTCTTCATTAAAGAATTCGCTCACCTGCACCATTTTGCCGTTTTCCAGCTCGAGCACGGATTCCAGCGTCATGCCTTTGTAGTTGCGCTCGCGCACGTAACCTATCAACCCTTCCGCGTCGCAGGCACCGTTAATCTCCTCAACGCGCAAATCTTCCGGGCGCAGCAGCACCTTCAGGCGCTGGCCTTGTTCGACGGCGAACGGCACGGTGATGAAACATTCACGCCCTTCCACGTTCGCCCGCACGCGGTGGTCTGCGAGCGGCTCCAGTACGGTGGCGTCGAAGATATTAATCTCGCCGATAAAGCTCGCCACAAACAGGTTCCGCGGCTCTTCGTAGATCTCGCGCGGGCTGCCGTCCTGCTCAATGCGTCCGTCGCGCATGACGACAATGCGATCGGACATCGTCAGCGCCTCTTCCTGATCGTGCGTTACGAACACGAAGGTGATGCCGAGCTTACGCTGCAGCGCCTTAAGCTCGTTCTGCATCTGTTTACGCAGCTTATAGTCGAGGGCGGAGAGCGATTCATCAAGCAGCAGCAGGCGAGGTTTATTCACCACGGCGCGGGCGATCGCCACGCGCTGCTGCTGGCCGCCGGAAAGCTGGTGCGGTTTACGTTCGGCGAACGCTTCCAGTTGCACCATTTTCAGCGCTTCGGTAACGCGCGGCGCGATTTCGCCAGCCGGGGTTTTCTGCATGCGCAGGCCGAAAGCGACGTTTTCAAACACCGTCATATGCGGAAAGAGCGCGTAGCTCTGGAAAACGGTATTGACGTGGCGGTGTTCCGCCGGCACCTGAGTAATGGACTGGCCTTCGAGGGTTATCTCGCCCGCATCGACATTCTCCAGCCCGGCGATAAGCCGTAACACGGTGGTTTTGCCGCAGCCGGAAGGCCCAAGGAGTGTCAGGAATTCGCCATGATTAATGGTGAGGGAGAAATCAGAAATGACGTGCTTACCATCAAAGCTTTTTTCAATGCCCGCCAGTTGCAGCAGCGGGGAAAGCGCGCGTGGTTGTATATTCAATTTTTAACTCTGTCCCGTAAAGAACGCACCGGGAAGCTGACCGGATGCGGGGTTTGTGATGAACCACCTTAGGGTTTGGCACTTAATTAAGGGCAGGCATTCTACGGCAAACCATTGAAATCGCCAATGGTTGTGACGGTTTGCGACGGTTGCCTGCCGTAAAAGCGGGGCGCCGTCGCATAGAATGGCTTTTTCCTTTTTCCGCTACGCGTGTCTGGCGCAAAAAACAGAACCAATAGCCCCTGATTACACCCTTACGCTTCTTCTTTTCGCAAAAAGCCTGGCACGCTTTACGGCTTTCGTCTGTTAGGCGCTGCGCCTAAGAGGATTCTGGGATTTAGTGATATTCATCACATAAATCTATTGAAAGCGAGGCGCTGCCTATAATTCATAAGGAACGTTAATAATTCGGGCGCATACGCTTCGGGTTTCGCCAGACTAAAGCCTTAACAGGGAAGGACGACTATGGAAAAAAACGCTTACGACAAAGAGAGACCTGAACAGGCTTCAGGCGGCAGCGTCCGCCAGCGCCTCTTTTTTGTGGTGCTGGTGGCGACAATGGGCTCGCTGGCATACGGGTACGATACGGGTATTATTTCCGGCGCGCTGCCGTTTATGACATTGCCAGCGGCGCAGGGCGGGCTGGGGCTGAACCCGTTTACTGAGGGATTAGTGACATCCTCTTTGATTTTCGGCGCTGCGCTGGGGGCGTTTCTCAGCGGCTATCTCTCCGACCGCTTCGGCAGACGCATCACCTTACGCAGCCTCGCGCTGCTCTTTGTGTTAGGCGCGCTGGGTACGGCGCTTGCGCCCACGGTTAATATCATGATCGTGATGCGCTTTTTGCTCGGCGTCGCGGTAGGCGGCGGCTCCTCTACCGTCCCGGTTTTTATCGCCGAGATAGCCGGACCGCGCAAACGTGCGCCGCTGGTCAGCCGTAATGAGCTGATGATTGTCTCAGGCCAGCTCGTGGCCTATATCGTCAGCGCGCTGATGAGCTATCTCTTAAACGATCCGCATATGTGGCGCTATATGCTGGCGCTGGCGATGGTGCCGGGCGTGTTGCTGTTTATCGGCACCTTTTTCGTTCCTGCTTCGCCGCACTGGCTGGTCGCCGAAGGCCGGGTCAAAGATGCCTTGCGCGTGTTAAAGACCCTGCGTGAACACCCGCGTGAAGTGCAAAAAGAGATTTCGGATATGAAGCAGCAGGCCCGCGAATCGCAACAGGGGCCTTCAACAAAGGAATTGCTGAAACAAAAGTGGGTGCTTCGCCTGGTGTTGACCGGCGCCGGCATGGGGTTTGTTTTACAGTTCACCGGCGTTAACGCCTTTATGTACTACACGCCCATCATTCTGAAAACCACCGGCATGGGCACCAGCGCGTCCATCGCGGCGACGATTGGCAATGGCATCGTTTCGGTGCTGGCGGCGATTGCGGGTATTAAGGGCGTCAGCCGCTTTGGCCGACGTCCCATGCTGATGACCGGTCTGACAATCGTTATCTGCGCGCAGATAGCGCTAGGTTGCGTGCTGGTGTTTATGCCGCAGGATATGACGCAGAGCCTGCTGGCGCTCGGCTGCATCCTGGTGTTCCTGTTCTTTATGCAAATGTGTATCTCACCGGTTTACTGGCTGCTGATGTCTGAGCTATTCCCGATGAAGGTCCGCGGCGCGCTCACCGGCACGGCGGTCTCTTTCCAGTGGATCTGCAACGCCATTGTGGCCTTCGCCTTTCCTCCACTGCTGGCGGTGGCGGGCAATACCACTTTCTTTATCTTTGCGCTGATTAATATCGGCTCGCTGATTTTTGTCGCCATGGCGCTGCCGGAGACCCGCGGTAAATCCCTTGAGCAAATCGAAACCGCGATGCGCCAGCGCTTTGGCGAGCAGGGGAGCGCAGCCGCAGGCGAAACCGCCTGAAATAAAAAGGTGGCGTAGCCGTCGCTCTGGATGCTAAAGAGAAACAGATTCAGCGGAGGATTATTTCCTCCGCCGTCCTGCTAAAAGTGACCTGACGCAATAACTCTGATTTGCGGGTTATTGATAATGAGGTCACAAAAATCAAGAGGGTGACACTATGGATAAATTACTCGAGCGGTTTCTGCAGTATGTCTCTCTGGACACCCAGTCAAAGCCTGGCGTGCGTCAGGTGCCCAGCACAGAGGGGCAGTGGAAGCTGCTGCGGTTGCTGAAAAGCCAGCTTGAGGAGCTGGGACTGGTGAACGTCACTCTCAGCGAGCACGGCACGGTGATGGGAACGCTGCCTTCTAACGTGGCGAAACCGGTGCCGCCGATTGGATTTATTTCCCACGTCGATACGTCCCCCGACTTCACCGCCAAAAACGTTAACCCGCAGATAGTGGAAAACTACCGCGGCGGCGATATTGCGTTAGGGACAGGCGAAGAGATCCTCTCGCCGGTGATGTTCCCGGTGCTTCATCAGTTGCTGGGGCATACGCTTATTACCACCGACGGCAAAACGCTGCTGGGCGCGGATGATAAAGCCGGCGTGGCGGAGATAATGACCGCGCTGGCGACGCTCAAACAGAAAAATGTGCCGCATGGCGATATCCGCGTGGCGTTTACCCCGGATGAAGAGGTAGGCAAAGGGGCGAAACATTTTGACGTCGAGGCGTTTGACGCCCGCTGGGCTTACACGATGGATGGCGGCGGCATAGGCGAGCTGGAGTTTGAAAACTTTAACGCCGCCTCGGTGACTATCAAAATTGTTGGCAACAATGTGCATCCTGGCACGGCGAAAGGGGTGATGGTGAATGCGCTGTCGCTCGCCGCTCGCCTGCATGCCGAAGTGCCTGCCGATGAAAGCCCTGAGTGCACTGAAGGCTATGAAGGCTTTTATCATCTCACGAGTATTAAAGGCACCGTTGACCGGGCGGAGATGCACTACATCATTCGCGATTTTGATCGTGACGGTTTCGAGGCGCGTAAGCGCAAGATGATGGAGATCGCCAAAAAAGTCGGCAAAGGGTTGCACCCGGATTGCTATATCGAACTGGCGATAGAAGACAGCTATTACAATATGCGCGAGAAGGTCGCAGCACACCCGCACATTATCAGCATTGCCGAGCAGGCGATGCGCGATTGCGATATTGAACCAATAATGAAGCCGATTCGCGGCGGCACCGACGGCGCGCAGCTTTCCTTTATGGGCTTACCCTGCCCGAATATTTTCACCGGCGGGTATAACTATCACGGCAAGCATGAATTCGCCTCGCTGGAGGGGATGGAAAAAGCGGTGGCGGTGATCGTGCGCATTGCTGAGTTAACGGCGCAGCGCGCGTAGCTATAGCTGTTTTTCGAAGTCGCGACGGGCGGCGCGTTGCTTAACCGCCCTGTCAAGGCTGGCCCCTCACATCTCGGGGAAAGAGCGAGGGGCGAAAGCCGGTTGCTTAATCTTCGAAATACCAGTAGCCGCTGTTAACCAGCGCCGCCAGCGTGGCGAGGAAGGAAGGGTCTTCCAGCGCGTCGGCAAACAGCGCGTCGCTCAGCACCACGTGGTTTGCCAGGGCGTTAAGCGCCGGGCGATGCGGGCTGTCGATTTTCTCGCCGTTAACAAACACCTCTTCGCCGATGCGCAGTACGCGCAGGCCGCCCAGACGCACCAGCTTGTCGCCCTGCTTCAGGGCATCGTAAATCTCATCCGGCTGATAAGGCGGTTCCGGCGGCGCAACGTCCAGTTCGTGACGCGACTGGGTGATGAACTCGCCAAACCAGGCGTTGAAATGCTCCGGCTGATTAATCAGTTCGAGCATCATGCCGCGCAGTTTATCCAGCTCCGCCGGGACGATATCCGCTGGCTGCGCGCGCAGCGGCACATCCGGGTCGCTGTAACGCTGGCCGCCCAGTTCACGCTGCAGTACGTAATCCGCAAAGCCGCTGATAAGCTCCCGGCCGCTCGGCGCGCGAAAGCCGACAGAGTAGTTGAGGGAGTTTTCCAGCGAATAGCCTTCATGCGGAAATCCTGGCGGAATATAAAGAATGTCGCCAGGCTCCATCTCTTCATCGATGATTGCAGCAAACGGATCCACCTGCAGCAGGTCCGGGTGCGGGCAATGCTGCTTCATCGGCGTCTTTTCACCCACGCGCCAGCGGCGGCGGCCGGCGCCCTGAATGATAAACACGTCGTACTGATCGAGATGCGGACCGACGCCGCCGCCCGGTACAGAGAACGAGATCATCAGATCGTCGATGCGCCAGTCGGGCAGGGCGCGGAAAGGGCGCATCAGGGCGGCCGTAGGCTCATGCCAGTGATCCACCGCCTGCACCAGCAGCGACCAGTCGTTTTCGCCTAAGTGATCGTAGCTTTCAAACGGCCCGTGGCTCACCTGCCATTTGCCATCAAGATGGCTCACCAGGCGGCTGTCCACTTCGTTTTCCATCGCCAGCCCCGCCAGCTCGTCCGGCGAGATGGGGTCGATGAAGTTTTTAATGCCGCGCTTCAGCACTACCGGGCGTTTTTGCCAGTAGCGTTCAATAAAGTCGGGCCAGTTTATTTCTACGTGATAGTCCATATTGTGTTCCGCAGGCTCAGAATATGAGTCGGATTATAACGGACGCCGCTCACTCTGCGTGGCTGTTTAGGTTGTTTTTTCGCGAACTGGCGGAAGCTTCGCCAGCTATCGGCTGCTGACGGGCGAAAATCACCTCCATGCGCGCGCCGCCAAGCTCGCTGTCGCCGGTCAGGATCTCCCCGTCGTACTGCTCGACGATTTCGCGGGCGACCGACAGTCCCACCCCCTGACCCGGGCGCAGCGTATCAACGCGTTGTCCCCGGTCAAAGACCAGCGCCCGTTTGCTGTGCGGAATGCCTGGCCCGTCATCCTCCACTATCAGGCGCAACTGGTCATCGCTCTGACGGGCGCTCACTTCGACAAACTCCAGGCAGTATTTGCAGGCGTTATCCAGCAGATTGCCCATCACTTCCATAAAGTCGTTCTGCTCGCCGATAAAGGTTATCTCCGGCGAGATATCCAGCGTGATAGTGACCCCTTTGCGCTGGTATACCTTGTTCAGCGCGGAAGTGAGGTTATCCAGCAGCGGCGCAACGGAATGCAGCTCGCGGCTCAGCAGCAGACTGTCGCTGCGCATACTGGCGCGGTGCAGGTAATAACCGATTTGCTGTGAAATACGGCTTATCTGTTCAAGCATTACCGGCTCCGCTTGTTCCACATCCAGCTTGCCGGTGCGCAGCGAACGCAGCGTGCTTTGCAGCACCGCCAGCGGCGTTTTCAGGCTGTGCGTCAGGTCAGTCAGCGTATGACGGTATTTGTCGTAACGCTCGCGCTCGCTTTTCAGCAGCCGGTTAAGGTTGCTTACAAGGCTTGTCAGCTCACGCGTCGTTTCAGGGTTGAGGCTGTCGCGGTGATGCTCTTCCAGCTCGCGCACCTCGCCTGCCAGCGCCTCGATAGGCCGTAAGCTCCACCAGGCCGCCAGCCAGAGCAGCGGGATCACCAGCAGCAGGTTGGCGATAAGCACATAGATAAACCAGTTCCAGACGGTGTAGCTGCCTTTGAGCTCCATCGGAATGGTATCCACCACCACCACCGTCAGCGCGGGCATCCTGGCCGTAGCGGGGTACTGGTTGACCGCCACCGAGTGGGTCATCTCATTATCATCTTCCTCGCGGCGAAAATCGCTGAGCTGTTTTTGCAGGGAGCGGTTAGCGCCGAGCAGGTCGCTACTGGCGCGAAAGTTGGCCTCCAGCTCGTGGAAGCCGTTGGCGGTAAGCCAGTCGGGGCGAATTTTCTTGCTAAGCCAGGGCAGGTTACGCTGCGACCAGAGTAGATGGCCTTTCTCATCGTAAATCAGCGCTATCGTCGGGCTCTGGATATCCAGATTTTCCGGGATCTCCACGCTAAGCCGGTTGTTTTGCCAGGTGGCGAGGGTATAGAACAGGTTGCTTTCACCCCGCAGCAGGCGAAAAGTGGTTTTATCGAAGCTCACGCTGTAGCCCACCAGCGCCACTGCGCCATAGGCAAGAGAGAGCACCAGCACCACGGCGGCTGTAGCCAGCAAAAAACGGACCCGCAGGGAGAGCGGCAGAATATGCCGCAGCAGCGTTTTCATTTATCGCAGGTCGAAGCGGTAGCCCTGGCCGCGTACGGTGGTTATCACCTCACCGGCGTGCTCTGCCTGGATCTTCTTACGCAGGCGCCCCATCAGCACGTCGATAGTATGGCTTTCACGCAGCTCGGCATCCGGGTAAAGCTGAAGCATCAGCGACTCTTTGCTCACCACTTTGCCGACGTTGCGAATAAGCGTCTCCATAATGGTGTACTCAAACGCGGTGAGCTTGATGGGGCTATCGTGAATAGTGAGTTCGCGGCGGGAGAGATCGAGCTGAAAGGGCGGCAGGGAGATAATCTGCGAGGCAAGACCGCTGTTACGGCGCAGCAGCGCCTGCATGCGCGCCACCACCTCTTCAATATGAAACGGTTTAGTGACGTAATCATCCGCCCCGGCGCCCAGCACTTCCACTTTATCCTGCCAGCCTTCGCGGGCGGTGAGCACCAGCACCGGCAGGGTGACGTCGTGGCTGCGCCAGCGTTTGATAAGGCTCAGGCCATCTTCGTCAGGCAGCCCTAAATCCACGATGGCGATATCGGGCAGGTGTTCGTTGAGGAAATAATCCGCCTCTTTCGCGTCTTCCGCAGCATCGACCTGATGACCCAGTTCGCTCAGCTGCACCTTAAGATGGTGACGCAGCAGGGCGTTATCCTCCACAACCAGCACGCGCATCGTGAATCCTCTTATATCAATTGCATAAATAGTGTAACGCTAATTATGCCGCCAGCGTGATAAACATTCTTTAAACCGCCGGGGCGGCTTAGCGCAGCACCGAGCGGGCGATGCGGCTATAAGTGTGGCGTACGCCGCGTATTGCCACGCTATAGGTGAAAATGTTGTCCGGCAGGGCGAGTCCGAGCCAGCCGGTATCGCCGATATGGTGAAGATCCGCGCCCGCCATCTTGCTCATCAACGCCATCTGGCGGATGGTGTCGCGTTCGGCCCCTTCCTGCGAGGTGCCGATGGCGGTCATCGCCAGCGCTCCCTGCTGGTGGGTAAAATCAATCAGCTTTGCCACTTTCTCCTGCGACATACCGGGGATTGTGCCGGGAGCCGGAAGCAGCACCACGTCGGCGCCATTTTCAATAAACAGCGTGATATCCCGCTCGCTGATAAGCGCGCTGCCGCTTTCGCGCACAATCCCCGCGCCGTGCATTTTCCCGGTAATCAGCACCAGTTTGTCGCCCACCGCATCGCGAATCGCTTTCAGCGCATCGGCGATGGCCTGGTTGCTGACGCCGTTGTTAGGGTTGCCGGTAAGCACCACGATGCGTGCGCCCATCTCATACAGCTTTTGCGCGTTTTCTACCGTTGCGGCGCGCCCGGCGGTCATCTGCCAGAACGCGTTATGAGGGTTAGCATGCGCAGGGTCTACCGCTTCCAGGTTAACGCCGATAACCCGACCGGTCAGGCGCTTAAGCTCGCGCAGCGTCTCTTGCGGCGCGATGCCTTCCGGCAGCCCGGCGATATGCGGCGCCTGTAGGTCAAAAAGGTTGAGCAGCAGGATATCGGCGCCCTGGCTTGCCGCCAGCTCGGCGTTGGTGATGGTGTTCAGCAGCGGCTGGGTCGCCCCGATGCACTCGCTGACCAGAATGCGGCCTTCGCTGGCGCGAATGGCATAGAGCAGCTCTGCTTTTTCTATGTTCGCCAGTTCAGAGGCGCTGAGATCGAGATAGCGTTTCATCATCCTTCTCCTTTTAGACAGACAGGCAAAAAAAACGCCACCCGAAGGTGGCGCATGCTGGCTTACTTGAGGTCGTCCACCATCTGAATGGCGCGGCCGAGATAGTTGGCCGGGGTCATCGCCTTCAGGCGGGTTTTTTCTTCCTCCGGCAGCTCAAGGCTGTCGATAAACTGCTTCATGCCTTCGGCATCCACGCGTTTGCCGCGGGTCAGCTCTTTAAGCTTCTCGTAAGGCTTCTCGATGCCGTAACGGCGCATAACGGTCTGAATAGGCTCCGCCAGCACTTCCCAGTTGCTATCCAGCTCTGCCAGCAGGCGATCGCGGTTCACTTCCAGCTTGCTTACGCCTTTAAGCGTCGCCTGGTAGGCGATGAGCGCGTAACCCACGCCGACGCCGAGGTTGCGCAGCACTGTGGAGTCCGTGAGGTCGCGCTGCCAGCGGGAAACCGGCAGTTTGCTCGCCAGGTGTTGCAGCACGGCGTTGGCAAGCCCCAAGTTGCCTTCGGAGTTTTCGAAGTCGATCGGGTTAACTTTATGCGGCATGGTGGAGGAGCCTATCTCGCCCGCGATGGTTTTCTGCTTAAAGTGGTTGAGCGCGATATAGCCCCAGACGTCGCGATCGAAGTCGATAAGAATGGTGTTAAAGCGCGCGATGCAGTCGAACAGCTCGGCGATGTAATCGTGCGGTTCAATCTGGGTGGTGTACGGGTTCCACTGAATGCCGAGCGAGGTGACAAACTCTTCGCTGAACTGATGCCAGTCCACTTCCGGGTAAGCGGCGATGTGGGCGTTATAGTTGCCTACCGCGCCGTTGATTTTACCGAGGATCTCCACCTGTTCCAGCTGGCGGAACTGGCGCTCCATGCGGTAAGCGACGTTCGCCATCTCTTTACCCATGGTGGACGGGGTGGCGGGCTGGCCGTGAGTGCGAGAAAGCAGCGGGATATCGCGATACTGGTGCGCCAGGTCTTTCACCGCATCGATGATTTTACGCCAGTAAGGCAGCACCACCTCTTCACGGGCGGTTTTCAGCATCAGCGCGTGGGAGAGGTTGTTGATGTCTTCGGAGGTGCAGGCGAAGTGAATAAACTCCGACACTGCATGCAGCTCCGGCACCTGCGCGACTTTCTCTTTGAGAAAATATTCCACCGCTTTAACGTCATGGTTAGTGGTGCGCTCAATGGTCTTGATGCGCGCGGCGTCTTCTTCATTGAATTGAGCAACGATTTTATCAAGGTAATCGTTTGCTTCTCTGGCAAAAGCAGGAACTTCCTTGATCGCTGCGTGCGCGGCCAGCTTTTGCAGCCAGCGGACTTCAACCTGTACGCGGAATTTCAGCAAACCAAATTCGCTGAAAATAGCGCGCAGCGCGCTGACTTTATCGCCATAGCGTCCATCAACGGGGGAAACGGCGGTCAGTGAGGATAATTCCATAATTCACAACTCCGGGAGGTTAACAATGAGCAAGAATCTGTTTCGCCTGGGTTACCAGACGATTACGGGAAAACATTAACTGCAGGCGGCCACCGCCTGTCTGACGCCACAGCACGGCGGCGCGAATGCCCGCCAGCAGGCAGGCGCGCACTTTGGCCTGCACCTGCGGGCTTTGCAGCACGGCGGGCGACCCCATCACCTGAATACGCGGGCCCAGCGGGCTTACGACATCCACATAAATCCCCGCCATGGCGCTCAGCAGGGTCTCGGATTCAAGGTCGAAGTGGTCAAGCTGGCGTTGCAGGCCAGCGATGCGTTCGCCAAGGGTATCCATCGCCCCTTTGCTGCTTTCAAGCTTACGTTCCAGCACCATCAGGCTTAGGGTGTAGCGCGTCAGTTCGGCGCTGAGTCCCTGGCGGCTGCTGGCGTTGAGCACGCCGATAAGGGTTTCGAGGCCAGTGCGCAGGTTCGCTTCGCTGCCGCCAAAAACGCCGAGCGTGGAGGCCGGGTTGAGATCGATAACGCTGCCGAGCGAAACACGCATCGCTTCGCTGTCGCAGTGCCCCTGATGCGCCAGCTGTTGCACCAGACGGGCAGACTGACAGATGCCAGCCAGCGCCAGCGTAATATCATAATAATTCTTCGCCACACTTCCTCCTTACGTGCGCTGTTTACCGGTTACAAAGGCAGCGGCAGGCGCTGCTCGATGATGCCGCCGCCAAGGCAGACTTCGCCCAGGTAGAAGACGGCGGACTGGCCTGGCGTCACGGCGGCGACCGGCTCGTCAAAGCGCACTTCGATTCGCTCATCGTCAAGCGGGCGAATAGTGCAGGGAATATCCGTCTGACGGTAGCGCGTTTTCACGGTGCAGCGCAGCTCAGCCGTCAGCGGTTCGCGGTCCACCCAGTGCAGCTGCTGGGCGATGAGCCCGACCGACATCAGGCGCGGGTGGTCATGGCCTTGCGCAACGATCAGGATATTGTTTTCAACGTCTTTATCCACGACGTACCACGGCTCTTCGCCGCCATCTTTCAAGCCGCCAATGCCAAGCCCTTTACGTTGACCAAGGGTGTGATACATCAGTCCCTGATGTTCGCCGATTTCATCGCCGTCGACGCTGACGATTTTACCCGGCTGCGCTGGCAGATAGCGGCCCAGGAACTCACGGAATTTACGTTCGCCGATAAAGCAGATGCCGGTGGAGTCTTTCTTCTTCGCCGTTACAAGACCCAGCTCTTCGGCAATCTGGCGCACTTCGGGTTTTTCCAGTTCGCCTACCGGGAACAGGCTTTGGGCAATTTGTTCATGCCCCAGCGTATAGAGGAAATAGCTCTGGTCTTTGTTGCCGTCGAGACCGCGCAGCAGGCGGCTTTTGCCGTCAACATCCGCCCGGCGCACATAGTGGCCGGTGGCGATATAATCCGCGCCTAAATCTTCGGCGGCGAACTCCAGAAACGCTTTGAATTTGATCTCTTTGTTGCAGAGGATATCCGGGTTCGGCGTGCGTCCCGCTTTATATTCCGCGAGGAAATGTTCGAACACGTTATCCCAGTATTCTGCGGCGAAGTTCACCGTATGCAGTTCAATACCGAGCTTGTCGCACACCGCCTGCGCATCGGCCAGGTCGGCGGCGGCGGTGCAATACTCCTCGCCATCATCCTCTTCCCAGTTCTTCATGAACAGGCCTTCCACCTTATAGCCCTGTTGTTGCAACAGGTAGGCGGAAACGGAGGAATCAACGCCGCCGGACATTCCGACGATCACTTTTTTCTGGCTGTTATCAGACATTGCACCACTCACGACTTAAAACAAAGGCGGCGTATTCTAGCACGCACTGACGGCGCAGACACCCCCTGCGCGCACCGCCGTGCCCGCGCAGGCCAAATTAAAGCCCTTAGCGGCAATAATTGCGAATAGCGCGGCGGCAGAGGCGTGAAGAGAACGGGAAGGGGACGGGGACCTGAAAAAGCCCCCGCCGTCGTATTACGCGAAGCGTTCGTCGAGCGTGAACTGTTCGACGGTTTGCGCGAGTTGCTGAGCCTGTTCTTCGAGCGAGCTGGCCGCCGCCGCCATCTGTTGCACCAGCGCGGCGTTTTGCTGGGTGACGCCATCCATTTCATTGACGGCGATGGTCACCTGGCTTATGCCTTTAGACTGCTCATCCGAGGCGCTGACGATCTCGCCAATAATGGTCTGCACCGAATGCACCGCCTGCGTCATCTCCTGCATGGTTTTGCCCGCATCGTTAACCAGCTGAACGCCGTTTTCCACACGCTGGCTGGACTCTTCGATAAGCGCGGCTATCTCTTTCACCGCGCTGGCGCTGCGCTGCGCGAGATTGCGCACTTCCGAGGCCACCACGGCGAAGCCGCGACCCTGTTCGCCCGCGCGCGCCGCTTCCACCGCCGCGTTAAGCGCGAGGATATTGGTCTGAAACGCGATGCTGTTGATCATGGTGGTGATATCGCCGATTTTCTTCGCGCTGTCGTCTATCTGCGCCATGGTCTGCACGACCTGGCCTACCAGCGCTTCGCCCCGGCTGGCTATCTGGGTGGCGTTCGCCGTCAACGCCGTAGCCTGATGCGCGTTATCGGCGTTGTGCTTCACGGTGGCGCTGATCTGCTCCATGCTGGCGGCGGTCTGTTCCAGCGCCGACGCCTGCTGCTCGGTGCGGGAGGAGAGGTTAATGTTGCCGCTGACAATCTCGCCCGCGCCTTCGCGCACCGAATTACTGGCCGCTTTGATTTGCCCGACCATCTGACGCAGCTGCGCCTGCATGGTGTGCAGCGCGAAGAACAGGCTGCCGCTGTCGCCCGCTTTCACGTCGATAGCGTTATCGAGTTTGCCTTCCGCCACCGCCAGCGCGATGGTGGCCGCTTCCCGCGGTTCGCCGCCGAGCGGTTTAAGCACTTTGCGGCTGAAGACTATCCCCAGCAGCGCGCTCACCAGCAGAATGCTTACCACCATCAGGATAATGGCGTTTCGTAGCTGCTGGTTGGCGGCGGCCATTACCTGGCTTACCGGCGCCACGACGCCCAGATACCAGTTATCGGTGCTGTTGCCGATGCTCACCGGCTGCCAGGTGACTAACGCATCTTCGCCAAGGACAGGATCGCGCTGCTCGACGACTTTCGCGCTAAAACCTGCGGTATCGCCTGGAAACGGTTTGCTGGTGAGCTTTTTATCGGGATAGGAGATAACCTTACCGGCCGTAGAAAGCAGTACGGCGTAGCCGCCGCCTTCCCACGGCTTAATCTGATTCACTCGTTGCTGTAACGAGGCCAGCGAAATATCGGACGTCACCACCGCCTGTAATTTACCCTCGACCATAATCGGCGCCGCCACCGACGTAAGCAGCGTTGGTACGCCGTTATAGGCGTAGCTGTAGGGTTCAATCAGGGTATCCTTCTGGGTTTTTTGCGGAATCAGGTAATAATCGCCCTGGCCCGGCGTCGGGTAGGAGAGCAGAGGATGAAACTGATAATGGCCCGCCTGGTCGTGATCCACAAAGAAGGCGTAGCGGCCTTTTGGCGCCTGAGCTGGCTTGTCGGCGAATTCCGCATCGCGCCCGTCAAAGGCGTTTTCTTCAAAAATAACTGACACGGAGAGGTAGTCAGGGTTATCGCGCAGCGCCGATTCCAGCAGTTTGTTGGCAACGTTGCGGTCGGTGATACCGGCGCGGGGCAGGGCCGCGATGCTGTGGCCGAGGTTATGCGCCACATCGCGGGCGTAGTTGAGCTCCTGCTGGATTTTGAGCGCTTCGCTGCGGGCTATCTGCTGTAAGTAACTTTCCGCCAGCGATTTTTGTTCAGCGCTGGATTGCCAGCTCAGTACTCCGATAGTCATCACAAAACCCAGCGTGATGGTTAAGGCGCCTGTCAACAACATCTGCGCCCGGGTACTCATTTTCCTGGAAACATATTCTTTGGCCATCACGGCTCCTCAGAGTAAACCTTTATCAAGTCATTGCCATTCCTTATCAATAAACGCCTCCCTGTCACCGTTCTATCGGCGGCTGTTTTTTGTCCTTTAGCGCTAGTCGGATGGCGCCTTACGGCGAAAAAAGAGGCGTTTAGCGGGCAAAGCAGCAGGCAAATACAGGGGAGGGTCGCGTGATGAACGAAAGTGCTGATTGTAGCGCTGGTACGCAGCACGTTTAGCTGGCGTTAAATATTTCGTAAAGAAATAATAAGCGGGAGAAACGGCGTTTAACGCCCCGGGCGGGGCGAGGAGGGGATAAAGCGCGTTCAGTGAAACGGCCAGTTAAAGGCGCCAATCAGCGACAGCGGATAACGCTCGCCGCGCTGCCAGGTGCGGATGCTTTCCGCCACCAGCGGCGAGCGCAGATTTGCCGCGTTCAGGATCTCATCGGCGCTGACCCAGCGGCAGCAGTCAATATCGCTGTCGTGCGGCTGCGTCGGCACACAATCTTCAAGCTCAATACTGAAGAGAAAACGCAGGAACGGCGTGTTATCCGGCGCGAGCCACTGATGCAGACGTAAAAAATGCTGCGGTTCGGCTTTAATGCCTGTCTCTTCCCACAGCTCGCGGCGCGCGGCTTCCAGCAGCGTTTCATCCGCCTCCAGATGGCCTGCCGGCTGGTTCCACAGCGCTTTGCCGTTAATGGTTTCCTCAACAACAAGAAATTTGTCCTTCGCGTGCACAATGCAGGCGACCGTAACATGAGGTTTGAACATTCGCGTTTCCTTTTTCAAAGCGCCACTTTTCAGAGCGCGACTTCGCGCCAGTCGCCGTTGGCGAGGTTATCCAGAGTGTATTCGCCCATCGCATAACGGATCAGGCGCAGCGTGGGAAAACCGACATGGGCGGTCATCCGCCGGACCTGCCGGTTGCGCCCCTCGTAAAGGGTGATTTTAAGCCACGATGTGGGAATTGACTTGCGTTCGCGTATCGGCGGGTTGCGCGGCCACAGCCAGTGCGGCGCGTCGACAAGCTCCACGCCAGCGGGCAGGGTAGGGCCATCGTTAAGCGTAACGCCGTTTCTGAGGGCGCTCAGCGCTTCATCGGTGGGCTCGCCTTCCACCTGCACGTAATAGATTTTGCCGGTGCGTTTGCCAGGCTGCGTGAGCTTTGCCTGCAGCGCGCCGTCATTGGTCAGCACCAGTAACCCTTCGCTGTCGCGATCGAGACGGCCTGCGGCGTACACGCCTGCCACCGGAATGAAATCTTTCAGCGTTTGCCGGCCCGCCTCATCGGTAAACTGCGGCAGCACATCGTAGGGCTTGTTAAAGAGAATCAGGCGCTTCGGCCCTTGGGACGGGCGCTGTTGCGCGCGATGACGTGTGCTGAAACGCTTAAGCTGGTGATTTTTCGAAGAAGTTTTTTGCATACTATTTTCAGATGTTATGGATTGCCGCATTATAGCGGAATCACAATAGCGTGGCATGGGGCACAACATTGAGTTAGTATTGACACGCCTATTACAAATCATTAACAAAATGAGTCACAACCAGAAGCGCTCGAAGGAGAGGTGAATGGAAAGCAAAGTAGTTGTTCCGGCGGAAGGTCAAAAGATCACAGCGCAAAACGGCAAGCTGAATGTTCCCAATAACCCGATTATTCCTTTTATCGAAGGGGATGGCATCGGTGTGGACGTGACGCCGGCCATGCTGAAAGTCGTGGACGCCGCGGTTGAGAAGGCTTACAAGGGCGAGCGTAAAATTTCCTGGATGGAAATTTACACCGGTGAGAAATCGACCAAAGTTTACGGCCAGGATGTCTGGCTGCCGCAGGAAACTCTCGATCTGATTCGTGAATATCGCGTAGCGATCAAAGGCCCGCTGACCACGCCGGTCGGTGGCGGCATCCGCTCCCTTAACGTGGCGCTGCGCCAGGAGCTGGACCTGTATGTTTGCCTGCGTCCGGTGCGCTACTACCAGGGCACCCCGAGCCCGGTAAAACACCCGGAACTGACCGACATGGTTATCTTCCGTGAAAACTCTGAAGACATTTACGCCGGCATCGAGTGGAAAGCGGACAGCGCTGAAGCGGACAAAGTTATCAAATTCCTGCGTGATGAGATGGGCGTGAAAAAAATTCGCTTCCCGGAACATTGCGGCATCGGCATTAAGCCGTGCTCCGAAGAAGGCACCAAGCGCCTGGTGCGCGCGGCGATTGAATACGCTATCACCAACGATCGCGATTCCGTTACCCTGGTGCACAAAGGCAACATCATGAAGTTCACCGAAGGCGCCTTTAAAGACTGGGGCTACCAGCTGGCTCGCGAAGAGTTCGGCGGCGAGCTTATCGACGGCGGCCCGTGGGTGAAAATCAAGAACCCGAACACCGGCAAAGAGATTGTGGTGAAAGACGTTATCGCCGACGCCTTCCTGCAGCAGATCCTGCTGCGCCCGGCGGAGTATGACGTTATCGCCTGTATGAACCTCAACGGCGACTACATCTCCGACGCCCTGGCGGCGCAAGTTGGCGGCATCGGCATCGCGCCGGGCGCGAACATCGGAGACGAATGCGCGCTGTTTGAAGCAACCCACGGCACCGCGCCGAAATACGCAGGCCAGGACAAAGTGAACCCGGGCTCCATCATTCTCTCCGCAGAAATGATGCTGCGTCATATGGAGTGGTTCGAAGCGGCTGACCTTATCGTGAAAGGTATGGAAGGCGCTATCAACAACAAGACCGTGACCTATGACTTCGAACGCCTGATGGAAGGCGCTAAGCTGCTGAAATGTTCAGAGTTTGGCGACGCGATCATCGCGAACATGTAATCCGCCTGGCGGGTTAAAGAAGAACGGGAGCCTGATGGTTCCCGTTTTTTATTATTAGTTTTCGAACGGTTATCAAAATTTTATCAAAACAAGTTATCAAAACCCCACCCCAAAAACCTAAATTGCAATCGTCGTCCAGTCCTTCCCTCGGTCGTCGTTGTAACGATCGGTCTGTTGCTGCGACTTGTGGCCGAGCAACTTTTTAGTGTCAATCCCCTGCTCCTTATAAAGACGTTCAGATAGCGAGCGCTGCTCGTGGAATGTCGCTGGCGTTCCTTCCCCCCAGTCAATTTCTGCCTTATCCCGAGCCTTACTAAAATTCATGGTTAGCGTGTTCGCTTTAACTTGTGCGCCACGTTCTGCTTGCGACGTGGCCCTGAAAAAATGGACGAGGTAAGGGCTAACCGCGTAATCCCGACAGCGCGCTATAACATCTCGCAAACTCCAGTTAATGGCATTCAGGCGAAGCGATAATGGGATCGCTATTTTGCTTCCTGTTTTCTCCTGAATAACGTGTAACTGATCATCCCAGACATCGCTAAACTTCATCCTCGAAATATCACCCAGGCGCTGGCCAGTTACCAAAGCCAGTAACATAGCGTTACCCATATATTGGTGGTTGGCGTCTGCAATTTCGAATATCCGCTGCCATTCCTCCAGGCTGAGGCGCTGGCGGGTAATTTTTCGGCGGGGCTTTTTAGTTGCTGAAGCTGGATCGTAACCCGGAGGAACTTCACCAGCATGCTGCGCTTCTTTAAAAATATCTACCAGCACAGTTCTTACGACCTGAGCCATTCTCGGCTGACCGGCAGTGACGTACTCATCGAGCAACTGAGCAATATCGCGAACATCCACTGATGGGAGCAGCTTCATACCGACTCGCTCTCGCAATAACGAAACCGGTTTGGTTTTCTGTTTGAATGTGTTCAGTTTGATGTCGCCCGTCGCCAGCCGCTCTTCCTGAATCTTCCAGTATCTATCCAGCCATGTAGAAACCGTGATTGCTTTGCCTTTGCTGGTGGCGATCCTGTCGCTGATCGCCAGAATTTGCCGGGTTCTCTGTTCCGCCAGGCGCGTGTTAGCTTCTGTAGCAATCGCTATAGCTTCTGCCTCATCGGTACCCAGCGCATGGAACTTACCTGTGACGGGATGTTTATAGCGCCAGTAAACTTTGTTCACCTTTCTACTGTAGAGAGGGTAAAGGTTCGGAACAAAAACATTGTTTTTACGTGGTCGAGCTGCCATCAGCAAGAATCCTCTGAAGTATTGGCGAGTCAGTCTTTCGGATATTCGGCTTAGCCAATTCGCCTACAAGTTCTGCATCTTCCCTTACTCGCCACTTGCGACCCTGTTTCATAGCTGGTGGGGAAAACATATTTTGCTTAGCGTATCGGCGCAGAGTATTCAAAGCTGGTGGACTGCTCCGGTATTTCTCTGCTGCCCATTCCTCAAGCGTGAGCATTTGCTTCATGGCTTATTCTCCACTTTACCGGCTGCACCCGGATTAAATCAGATGTCGTTGCTGGTGGCAGGAATCAACCGCTGCCAGATTGATGAAACGTATTTCACCTGGGGCTTGGCATCGGCTAGCTCCTGAGTAATTTCGTAATTCACTGCGTGTTCCTCCACTTAACTTTGCGCTGCACCGCGCTGATTTTTGGTTGAGCGAATCCCTCGCCGGGTGGGGATAAATAAAAGAATTACGCTTCACTAAATGCCCCTCAGGCGAGGCATTTAAGGCAGCGAATTAAGCTGAGAACTGCCCGATAAACGTTTCTACCTGGCTGTCCTTGAATTTCTCAACCAGCAGGTCGCGGAACTCGGCGGCCATTTCTTCCTGTTGGGCTTCCAGCTGGACGATGCGCAGCACCAGAACCGGGCGGTCGCTGCCGATGATGCTCAGACGCAGCTTAAAGCGACGCTCAGCCAGACCTTCGAACGGCACGCAGGTAAACTCAAACGCTACCGGCATGATGTCCTGCGTTCTGGCTTCCACACTTTCCATCAGCGAGCGCTTGCCGCTGAAGTCGCCATCTTCAAAGTCAGCTTTCTGAATAGACTCGATGGAGATTTTGCGGATCGCCGCTGCCGACTTCTTCGCATCAATCGGCTGGCCGTCCGCGTCAAAGCCGAGCAGGTTTTCAGACCAGTCTTCCAGCCATTCGGCCAGCTCTTTTTGTGTATGCCGTTCGCCATTGATGCACAACAGCGCGGAAAAGGGTGCGGTCTTCTTCAGTGCCAGCAGCGCGGTATTGTCGGCGTGGCCGGGTTTATCCAGGGTGCCGAGGTTAAATACCGCAACGGCGCGCATATCATCGGCATTTATAAAGCAACGGGTGCCTTGTGCAGCGTAGCCGGTAGAGTAGCGGGCAAAGTCTTCAATGCTGGCCGTCACCATTTTGCCGCGGAAACGGAAGCGCTGCAGGCAAAGGGATTCGAGGCTGTCGATTCGGGCGCTCTGCGGAACAACGGCGGCAGGGCAGTCAACGCCTTCAAGCTTTTCTTCCATGAAGCGGGAGAGGGTCAGATCGGCAATTTTATCGATAGCGGTTGCGTCTAAAGAGTGAGACATGGTTATTCCTTAACTGGGTGAATGGTCGGGTTTACTGCTTGGCGCGCAGCTTCGCATCAGGATCGCCGGCCAGGGTAAAGAGCTGCCCCTGGTCTTCCTGCAGAATGGAAAGCTTGCCGCCGCGGTTCACATACATCGGCGTTTCGGTGGTGTCCTCTTCCGAGGATTTGCCGCGCGGGGTAGGGCGCACATAAGCGAGCTTGTGCTTAATCATTACGCGCTTCTCTTCGACGGAATTGCTCATGCGGTCGAGCTCAAAGGTCACGGTAACTTTCCCCTTGGTGCCGTTGTTCAGCACGCCGAACGCAACTTCACTCAGCGCAGCGGCGACTTTGTTTTCGAACACACCGCCGTCCAGTTCGCCCAGGAATTCGGGCACTTTGGTCAAACGTTCATTACTCATCGGTTTTACCCTCAGAAAGGCGGCTGCCACCGCCGGTAGTTAGTTTCTCCACACAACATGTGAGAGCACCAGCACGCGCTACCGACTATCACGGTGCCCGGCACGGATTGGGTTATGAGCCGTCCGGCCGGTGGTGCGCTCACATGTTGCGTAAAAAAGTGGCGGTAGCAGGAAAGTAAGGGAAACCTGTACCGCCGAAAGATACCAAACATCATCCTCAGGGTTCTGGCACCAGGTCGTAGGGAGCCAGAATGCTGAGCCCTGAAAAAGCTGGCAGCTGTATCTGCACGTAACAGGGCGAACTACCAAAACAGGATTTACTACCTACAGTTTTTGCTAGCTTAAATAATTGTTAGTTCCGCTGTATGATCCGGTAGTTGCTTTAACTTTAAGGATTTAGTTTCTCCTTCTGCATATACGAGGTTTTCACATGGCTATTAAGAATCGCACCTCTGTCTTTCCGGTTACCGATTGGAAGGCTGGACCTTTACCCGGTTACCAGGCGCTTGCTCTCAAACTCACTTACCTGACTTACTCCGCAGACGGCACTAACACTGAAAACCGGTCTCAATTTTTCGCGTTTCCTCCAGAAATGGTTGAAACGTTGATTTCAGAGCTGCAAAGGCATCTCCGGAATTTGCAGAAATCCGATCAAAGTGACTCTCAACAAGAGAAGCACTGAAAACGTCTGGCCTGATCCAATTCTTTAGTAAGGCGCTGAGTTGTAATGGCGCTTTTATGTCTCCCGCCAACATTCCTTAAATTTGTCTCAGCGAATCATCCGGTCATTCATGCGCCACCGGCGGCTACTTCGTGGGCGTCCTGCCTGTTCGCTTATAACAACTTTAAGGTGTAATGTAGTTGTGGCTGTTACGCTTGTCAACAACTTTATGTGGTTTGATTGAAGTAGTGGTTGATGCAAGGATGAGCAAAAAAGAAGAAGGAGGTGTTATGGAAGAGAAGCAGCAAGTTTTTAACTACACGCGCAACAGAGATAAGCTATTTGCAAACCTTATATCCATCATCGATGGTATTCTTTCGGATGGAAACTTGACGGATCAAGAGATTATCTACCTTGATACTTGGTTGTTAGAGGCCGACCAACTTATCGGGAATGGAATAATTAAGAGCCTGCGAATAAGAATTGCGAGCATCCTAGACGATGGAGTAATTACCGCAGAAGAAAGAGAAGAACTCAAACAATACCTTCATGAAGTACAATCTGAAATTTTAGATATTCCAGAGATAGATTTTTATTCTACCGAGTCAGATCTGCATCTTTTGAATGGACTATGTAAGGGGTTAATTTCTGACAGGGTTTTAAGCCAGGAAGAGATCAAATACCTTGACTGGTGGTTAACGCAGAATGGGGCACTCAAAGCAAACTATCCAGGAAAGGAGCTTTATCGCTTAGTAAAGGATATTTTAAGTAATGGCGAAATTACTCTCCAGGAAAGCGAAGTTCTGCATAAAGCGCTTATTGATTTTACCGGTTGCGATCTTGATAGCGGAACTGTTGATGGTTTGGCAACAAGACTTCCAGTAGATGATATTGCTGATGTGAAAGTTAGCGGGAAAGCATTTTGCCTTACAGGCATATTCTTAGCAGGAAAAAGATCAGCAATTGAAGATTTAATCCAAAAACAAGGCGGAACTATCAGTAGTGGAGTTACTAAAAGAATAGATTACCTTGTCATAGGGACGCTATCTTCACGCGACTGGCGCTTCTCCAGTCACGGAAGGAAAATTGAAAAAGCAGTTACATACCGAGATGATGGTGCTCAGATAAAAATCATCACGGAAGAAATGCTTATTGAAGCTTTACCATGAGCGAGAGGACCAAAACACACGGCCGATAACATGAATCCGTGCCTGTTTCTCTTCATAGGTGAGTACTTCATCAGGGTACTCATCTTTATTAAAACTTCTTAAAATTAAACCACCATCTGGCCGATTAATAAGTATTTTTACTCTTAATAATACGCCATCTCTTAAAGCATATAAATCACCGTCTCTAATTGGACTCGTCTGGCTCAGGTCTACAGCGACCTTATCTCCATTAGTCAGCACGGGATACAAGCTGCTTCCAAGAATATTAACGATTCTTGCACTCGAAGCGCTAACACCTGCTCGCCTAAGCTCATCTCTTCTGAGAGGATATGTAGAAAGTTCAGATTCAACGATTTCGGCTTCGCAGCCATTCCCTGCCGATAATTCAATATCCAAAATAGGAATTTCCGTAAAAAGATCAGGATCAGCTGAAGTACTTTCCCATTCCTTAACAATCATTTCTGAATAGGAACCATTAGCGTCAATGTCGCCATATTGTAACCAATTAGCAGTGACACCCAGTACAAGAGCCAACTGTTTAATTTTCCTCGGCTGCTCCGTCACGCCATTTTCAATTTTGGCTATGGACTGTTGAGTCAGGCCAACCCGTTCAGCTAACTGAAGCTGGCTGAGCCCTGCCTTTTCCCGCGCTTTCTTTAGCCGTTCAGCAAGTGTACCCACAACTCCCCCTTTTGTTTTGGCGAGACTACAACTTTATGTTTTGACTTTCCAACACCTAAAAGTTGTGATAAAAGTTGTGATAGTTGTACAATCATCGTATCTCACAACTTTCAACCATAGGTAAAGGGGACCGTTATGACGCCTGAACAAAGCGCGTTATCTGAGGCTATTGAGATTGCTGGTGGTCAGTCTGAGTTAGCCAGAAAAATTTCTTTAGAGGCCGGCGGCCTAGTTAAGCAACAGCAAGTATGGAACTGGCTACACCGTGAAAAGAAGGTACCCATTAAGCACACCGTATCTATCGAGAAGTTAACCGGGGTTCCTAAAGAAAAGCTCCGTCCTGATGTGTTTCGTTAATTACATAGCGAGACGGTAAAGAGTTAAACCACAGATTCAAGGAGTTAACCGTGGGTAATGAGCACTGGCAAGTAGAAAAGCAACCAGCCTGGCTGGTGGCAGCAATAAAGAAAACCATTTCAAGCCTTCATGGTGGGTATGCGGAAGCCGCTGACTGGCTGGGTGTTACCGAAGATGCACTGTTTAACCGCCTGCGTACCGGGGGTGACCAGATTTTCCCGATGGGATGGGCGATGGTTCTGCAACAGGCCAGCGGCACTAAGCACATTGCTGATGCTGTATCGCGCCATTCAAACAGCGTGAATGTACCGCTGGTGGATATCGAGGATGTCGATAACGCCGACATCAATCAGCGTCTAATGGAGTCCATCGAGTGGATTGGCAAGCATTCGACCTATATCCGCAAAGCAACGGCTGACGGAGTAATTGACCAGGCAGAGCGCGCACAGATTGAAGAAAACAGTTACCAGGTAATGCAGAAGTGGCAGGAACACTTAACGCTGCTGTATCGCGTTTTTTGTGCGCCAGAAAAGAGTGACGCCCGCGAGTGTGCAGCTCCGGGCGCCGTGGCGTGTCGTATCAGTGGAGAAACTAACGCATGAACAGTTTAACGATAAATAACCGCTTACCGCAACTACGGGCTATTCCTGTGCAGGGTACCTCGTCGTTTCGGTATGAGCGCATGGTATCAGGCCGCTGGGTTCCGTGTAACCACAGTCGCGCACGTCTCATCGTGGGGGCATTCAACCGTAAAGCGAAGAACCTCGTATGCAAGATCTCGACAGACGGTACCGCGACTGGCGCGGCGTTGAAGTCCACGTCGTTGGTTACGACCGTGAAAAACGACAGGTTATCTTCCGGCGCGCCGGCTATCCGCACGACTGCATGCAGCCTGTTGAACGGTTCCGTGAGAAGTTCAGAAGGGTTGATGCATGAGCACTAAGTTAACCGGCTACGTGTGGGATGGCTGCGCAGCGTCGGGCATGAAGTTATCCAGCGTCGCTATCATGGCGCGCCTTGCTGACTTCAGCAGCGATGAAGGCGTTTGCTGGCCTTCTATCGAAACCATTGCGCGTCAACTTGGCGCAGGCCCGAGCACCATCAGAACGGCGATCGCGAAGCTGGAGAAAGAGGGCTGGCTTACTCGTACGCAGCGCCGCAACGGCAACCGCAACGCCTCGAACGTGTACCGTCTGAACGTGACAAAGCTGCAGGCTGCTGCGCTTTCTCACCTGTCAGTTTCTGACACGTCAAAACCTGACGCATCAGAATCTGACCCGTCAAAATTTGAGGCGTCAAAATCCGGTCTGGCTGGCGGTTTTGACCCGTCAGAATCTGGCGGGGATCCGTCAGTAAATTCAAAACCAGATCCATCAGATAAAAAACCTTCTTGTCCGGGCGCTTCGCTACCGGACCCTGAACAGGAAATTACAGATCAGGCTATCGAGGTTCTGAAACATCTGAACCAGGTAACGGGAGCCCGCTACCAGAACTCTAAATCCTCTCTCGAAAACATCCGCGCCCGGCTGCGCGAAGGCCACACCGTGGGAGACCTCCAGCTTGTCGTCGACTACAAGCAGGAGCAATGGCGCGACACGGAATGGTACGACTACATGCGCCCGCAAACGCTTTTCATCCCGAGCAAGTTCGAAGGCTATCTGCTCAATGCTACGCGCTGGAATGACCGTAAACGTCCGCCACGCGAGCAATGGGGCCATAGCCGTGAAAGAGACGTAAACGCAGTTAGCCAGGTAGACACGACAATTCCAGCGGGGTTCAGAGGATGAAATTACAGGATCAGGTTCTTTCAACAATCATCTCGCAGCCGGGCATCGCGTTCGCTGAGCTGATGAAGGCTTTTGAAGGTGAAGCGAAGACAAACCTCACCACTTCAGTGAGTCGCCTGCACCTTTCCGGAAAGGTTACTCGCCGCTTCGAAGACGGCCGTTATGTGTATACCGCAGCCGCTGAAGATGCACCGGGTGCGCTGTGCGCCTCCGACAAAATCCAGATGCTGGAAGCCGAGCTGAAGCGACTGCTGAGCCAGGGTTATTACCGCCGCGCTGGCGATAAGTGCCTTGACCTTATGGCAGCGTCAAAGACAGACCAGCAGCGGGAGCATTACGCAAACCGCCGCCGTCAGTGTCTCGAACTTGTGAGCAGCCATAAAGAGCGCTCCTGGTATCTGGCCGGAAATTACGTAGGAGATGAGCAGTGATGACACATAACCCCTATTGCCAGGCGCTTGCCGAACTGCGCAGCCGCGGGGCACACGAGCTTAAGGAAGTCGGCGACCAGTGGCGCACGCCTGACAACATATTCTGGGGCATCAACGCCATGTTTGGACCGCTGGTGCTGGACCTGTTTTCTGATGGCGAGAATTCAAAATGCGAGGCGTATTACACCGCTGAAGATAACGCGCTGGCGCAGGACTGGTCTGCGAGACTGGCTGAGCTCAACGGCGCCGCATATGGCAACCCGCCTTACAGCCGCGCTTCGCAGCACGAAGGCGAATACATCACTGGTATGCGCTACATCATGCAGCACGCCAGCGCGATGCGGGAAAAGGGCGGGCGTTACGTATTCCTGATTAAGGCAGCCACCAGTGAGGTGTGGTGGCCGGAGGATGCGGATCACGTTGCCTTTATCCGTGGCCGTATTGGTTTCGACCTGCCGAAGTGGTTTATCCCGAAAAATGAAAAGCAGGTTCCAAGCGGCGCATTCTTCTCGGGTGCTGTGGTGGTATTCGATAAGACCTGGCGCGGTCCGGCGATGAGCTACATCAGCCGTAATGAACTGGAAGCGCGCGGCGCCGCGTTTCTTTCTCAAATTCGTCGTGAGGCAGAGCGCATGCTGGCGAGCACGGCGCCACGTGTGGTTGAAAACGTTACGCCGGCAGTTGAAGAAGATCCGCAGCCTGAGGAAAAAGCAGAGCAGGTTGAACCGCCCTCTGAACCTGAGTTTCCTCTCAGCTCTGCGGGCATTCTGGCGCAAAGCGGCGTTGAGGTTTGGGCCTGCGCTCAGGCGGCCTTTGGTGCGAAAGAGCAATATGCCTTCCATGAATCCCGCTTCGCGCACAGCTGGGCCGCTGATTCGGTAGAGCAGCCATCACTGGTTACGGTGACAACGGATGTGATTAACCGTGCGCTGGGGCTTATCAGAAAGCACAACAACAAGGTGAAGCTCGAGGCCTTTATGGCGCTGAATGATTTCGCCTTTGAAGATGATGCCGCCCGGCACGATACGCAGGAGCGCCTGGCGATTGTCGCTGATGAGGCAGAGCAGGAGTACGGCCTTGCGATTGAAGATTTCCTGCGGGTGGCCGGTTCGATTGAGCCCAAAAGCTGGAACAACATCCGGGTGCTGCGCGCCTGCGTTCGGGCCGCAGTAGAGACACGGGAGCAGGTGGCATGACAAATACCCAACGCTTAACGGTTCGCCAGCAGGAGGTGCTGGCTCTGCTCAAGGGCTTCATTAAAGAACACGGCTACCCGCCGACACAGAAAGAAGTGGCTTGCCTCATGGGCGCCACATCCCCAAACGCCGCAGGCGACATGCTGCGCTCACTCCAGCGTCGCGGCGCAATCAGTATAGATCCGGGCGTGGCACGCGGCATAACCATCAACGGCCAGAGTGTTGAGGAGGAAGCCGTAGCGCTTCTGCGCTCCATGGTGCTTGGAGAAGAGCAAGCCTGGGAGAAGTCATTCGCGTTTCTCAAATCGCGCGGGGTTTCTGTATGAAGCTGACCCTGCCTTTTCCCCCGAGCGTTAACACCTACTGGCGCGCCCCGAATAAAGGGCCGCTGGCTGGTCGCCATCTCATCAGTGCCAAAGGGCGGGCATATCAGAGCGATGCATGTGCAGCGATTATCGAGCAGCTCCGCAAACTGCCTAAACCCAGCAGCGCGCTGGCGGCGGTGGAAATTATTCTTTTCCCGCCGGATGCCCGCCGCCGCGATATCGATAACTACAACAAAGCGCTGTTCGACGCGCTTACCCATGCGGGGATCTGGGAGGACGACAGTCAGGTTTGCCGCATGCTGGTGGAATGGGGGCCAGTAGTTAAGAAAGGGAAAGTCGAAATAACGATCTGTAAATACGAACCGGCGGTTGCAGCCGCCTGACTAAGTGGAGAAACGCATGAATCAGTTAATGGTAATCGATGGTGTGACCGTTCGCCGTGATCCGGAGGGGCGCTACTGCCTCAACGATTTGCATCGTGCAGCTGGAGGCGAGCGACGTCATGAGCCAACGCTCTGGCGCAACCTCCAGCAGACCGGTGAACTGGTGCAATTACTGAGCGATACAGGAATCCCTGTATCGGTAATCAAAGGTGGCGCAGGTCAGGGGACGTTTGTTTGCAAGGAGCTGGTTTATTCCTATGCGATGTGGATCAGCCCCGAATTCAACCTGAAAGTGATCCGGACGTTTGACGCTGCCGTAAGCCAGCAGGCAATCAGCCAGGCAGCTGACAAAATGCAGGCAGGTGTGATCCTTCTCGATTTCATGCAGCGCTCGCTGAATCTTTCCAATTCCTCTGTGCTCGGCGCGTGCCAGAAACTCCAGGAGGCCGCGGGCCTGCCGAACCTGGCACCGCAGTACGCCATCGATGCGCCAGTGGATGCGATGGACGGCAGCAGCCGCCCCACGCAGTCACTCAGCGCGCTGTTGAAGGCTAACGGTATCCGGCTGACCGCCAATCAGGTTTACCACCAGCTGGCGAAGCTGGGCATTGTGGAGCAGAAGACGCGCCGGAGCCGTTCCGGTGTTAACGGCATTAAGAAATTCTGGTCGCTGACGGCGAAAGGGTGCATGTACGGCAAGAACATCACCAGCCCGGCGAACCCGCGCGAGACGCAGCCGCATTTCTTTGAATCACGGGCGCCGGAGCTGTTCCGCCTGCTCGACACCGTACATTAAGGGGAGAACGTGAGAGCTTTACTTACTCCCGAAATTGCGCGCGGCATGGGGATCGTGCTGCTGCGCCCGGGCGCTGACCTGATGCCTATCTTCACCTCTGGCCGCGTGCTGGTGGAGCTTCCGCCCGCCAGCATGGCGCACCTGGCAACCGGGGCACTGCCGCCCGCACGGCAGCCGCTGGCGGAAGATACCGCGCTGTCGGGCTTCTTCATCCATGAAGACGTGATCCGCGCAGCGGGTGGTGTGCCGTCACTTGAGCGATGGCTGATGAACCAGGAGGGCGGCTGCCAGTACCCGCACAGCGATTACCACCATCACGAACTTAAGACGTTTCGCCATGCGCCCGGCGCGATCCGAGTGTGCTGGCACTGCGATAACGTGTTGAGCGGCCAGCATACGCAACGGCTTGCAGAAATAGCCCGGGTTAATGTGGTAGCCTGGGTTATAGCGATGGCCCGCGGCGCGCTGGGGTTCGATGACTCGCATGAGCTTACGCTGCCGGAACTCTGCTGGTGGGCGCTACGCGAGGAAGTAACTCACGCGCTGCCGGACAGCATCACCCGCCGCGCGCTGCGGCTGCCGGCGGAACCAATTCAGTCAGTGACCCGCGAAATTGACCTGGTTCCCTCGCTACCTGTAACGGAAGTTCTCAGAGCAAAAGCCTGGCGTGCTGGCGCCGCGGCGAAATGCAGTAGCAACGAAACCCCGCAGGCGGGGCAGGACGAACAGCCGCAGCTGCTGGCGCTGAAGGTTGACCCGGAGTCGCCGGAAAGCTTCATGCTTCGACCGAAGCGTCGCCGCTGGGAAAACCCGAATTACACCCGCTGGGTTAAGCAGCAGCCGTGCGCGTGCTGCAACCAGCAGGCAGACGACCCCCACCACCTGATAGGCCACGGGCAGGGTGGAATGGGTACAAAAGCCCATGACCTCTTTGTGTTGCCTTTGTGCAGAAAGCATCACGACGAGCTTCACCGGGACCCCGTGGCATTCGAAGAGAAATACGGCTCGCAGCTTGAGCTGATTTTTCGTTTTTTAGACAGGGCGCTGGCAATCGGCGTTCTGGCGTAGTGGAGTGGAGACCACCGCATGAACTTAGATGGCATCGTTAAATTTTTCGCCCCGAAAGGGATGCACATTTCCGACAGCCCGCGCGCTACAGCAAGCGAGCAGTTAACCGTTACGGATGTTATGGCCGCGCTGGGTATGACTCAGGCCGAGGCAGGCATAGGCCTGGCTATGTTCCTGGGTAAAGCCGCTGTAAGCCAGCAGGACCGGGAAGCGGCAATCGCCTGGCTCTCGGAGTACGCCAAAGAAAAAGCCCCGCTGGCGCTGCGCCGCGCCGCCGGGAAGAAGTTCCCTCTCTGTATGCGGATCCTCGCGACGTTCGCCTATAACGATTACGCCTCATCTGCTGCGGATTCTTACGAGTGTCCAAAGTGCAGCGGCAAGGGGCTGGTAACAAAAACGACCACAGTTACGAAAAGCCACTACACGATGCGTCTGCCGCAGTGGGCTAAAGATCTGCGGCAATCACCGTCGGACTTCGAAAAATTCCGGCAAGTAACAGACGTTGACCACCAGCTATGTAGCAAGTGTAAGGGCAGCGGGAAAATCAGTAAGCGCTGCCAGTGCGGCGGTACCGGGAAAACACTCGACAGGAAAGAGACCGAATTTCAGGGCGTGCCGGTTTATAAGGAATGCAAACGCTGCGAAGGAAGGGGGTACAGCAGGCCGAAATCCTCAGTTGCTTATCGTGGCATCCTCGCTCAGTTGCCTGCGCTGCCAGAGCGCACATGGCGTTATAACTGGAAGCCTTTCTATGAGCGCCTGGTCACCAAGTGCTTTGAAGAGGAAAGCTACAGCGATGCACAGCTTAAACGCGTAACCAATAATGGGGTTTTGATATAAATCACAACATTTAGCATCACGATACTTGCAATGTTTGCCGTTTTTGCTTAGATTTGACATTAACGATGGGCATTGTATATCCACCGTTCAAAACCCGCTCACACGAAGCGGGTTTTTTTATTTCAAAAACCTAATTTATCTCGTTTTCGGGTAAACAATTCTGTTGACTTGGTAAGCATAAATGCTTACTATAATCACATGTTCAACAGAATGGAGGAGCGGTGAAGCAAAACGAGTTCAGGCGGTGGCTTGAAGCTCAGGGGGTCGAGGTTTCAAACGGTACAAACCATCTGAAACTGAGATACAACGGGAAAGTAAGCGTAATGCCACGGCATCCCGGCGCTGAGCTAAAAGAACCACTGCGAAAGGCGATAATCAAGCAGTTAGGCCTTAAATAACAAACCAGCCCTTCGGGGCTGGTTACTCGGCAAAGCTTCATCGAGACAATATGCGATACCCCGTAAACCTTGAGCCGGATACTGGCGGCTACGTTGTATCTTTCCCGGATATTCCCGAAGCTCTGACGCAGGGGGACGACCGGGAAGAGGCGCTGGCGATGGCGCTTGATGCGCTGGTGACATCCTTCGACTTTTATTTCGAGGATGGCCGGCCAGTGCCTGCACCGTCGACGGTAACGGGTGATTATGTTGATGTGCCCGCCAGCGTGGCGGCGAAGGTGCTGCTGCTTAATACCTTTCTTGCTTCCGGCTTAACTCAGGTTGAGCTGGCGGCGCGCATGGGGATTAAAAAGCAGGAAGTGACACGACTTTTTGACCTTCACCACTCAACAAAGATCGACACGGTACAAAAGGCGCTGGCGGCGCTGGGCAAGTCCCTGGAACTGCACGCAGCGTAACAATGCACAAGCTATTTAAAGGCTCGCTTCGGCGGGCCTTTTTATTGCAAGTGCTTCATTGATGGCTATGTGAACCAGGCAACAGAATCGATTCGCTTTCCTCGTGCAGATTTCCTTGCACTCTATAATTCCACCGTCTGGCTTTGTGCTTAACAATTACTGGAGGCAGGGATGGAAGAGGGCTTTTACTGGGTGCTTTACGCTGGCGAAAAGCTGGTGGCGTATTACTCGCAGGAAGAAACGCGGCACCATGAGACAGGTGAATTAGTTAACGGCGTCTGGCATTTTGCCGGAACCAGCGGCTGGATAGCGATGAAAGAAGAGGCTTCGGTACTTGATGGCCCGTTACAGCCACCAGCATGAATAAAGATTTACTCGCTCTGTGAGCGGAGTCACCCCTTCGCTTATCCGGGCATCTATATTTTAACCGTGGCGACAACATCTCCCCGGCCCAACCCCGGCGCCACGTCATAATTAGCTTACTTGAGTTAATCCTGATACTCGGCCAGTTCTCTGTGAACTGGCCTTTTTTTATCCGCTGCGCAGTAACCATTACGTCTTTAATGGCTTTGTATTATTGACGGTAATATTTGTCTGCTAATAATTAACTATCTGGTGAAACCCGTGTATCTGAACGCGTTAGCAAGAGACTCCCTCATTGCATCTGATGCGAACCACTAAAGCCAGATGTGGTTATCAAATGGTTTCCGACACGGAAAAAAGACTGCATGTGTGTTAATCGCCAGCTCTGACCGGGCTGGCTTTTTTTATTCCCGATTTCCGCCCGGTTCATCCGGGCTTTTCTTTGGCCGCAGGCAATCAGCGCTAATTCAACTCCTGTAACGAATGCCTGACGGCCATTCCCTCACTACGCACAGCCTCCACCAAACGGAGGTAAGAGAAATGTTTGATATGAGCAAACTGGCTACGGGCGCTGCTTACGGCGCATCTGCCGGGACGGTAGCCAATAGTCTGCTTACCCGGCTCAGTCCTGACGAGTGGAGCGCCGTCGGCGTTATCGTTGGCATCGTGGTCGCGATTATGACCTTCGGCATCAACTGGTATTACAAGCGCAAAACGACGATGGCTCAGATTCAGGCTTATGAGCGCTGGCCCGCTGGTCCTCAACAAGTCAAAGAGGAATAACCATGGCAATATCTGCTTCATTACGTAACAAGCTTATTGCCGTGGCGGGTGCTGGCTCTATCGCTATCGCAACGGTATTCCTTGGCGGTCAGGACGGCGTGGAAGGGCGCAAGTATGAAGCCTACAAAGACGTTGCCGGAGTCTGGACAGTTTGTGACGGGCATACGGGCCGCGACATCGTGATCGGCAAGAAATACACCGACCGCGAATGCGACCAACTCCTTTGGAAAGACCTGCAACCCGCTAAAAAGACAGTTGACCGACTCGTTAAGGTTCCGCTCGGCGAATACCAGCGCGCGGCGCTCTACAGCTTCGTGTTCAACGTTGGTGCGGATGCCTTCTCTAAATCAACTCTGCTTCGCAAGCTGAACCGCGGCGACCAGGCTGGCGCGTGCGAAGAAATGCGCCGCTGGGTCTATGCAGGCGGTATGAAGTGGAAGGGCTTGCAGAACCGGCGCGAAATGGAGCGCTCCATGTGCCTGGCGGAGAGCAAAGATGACATTTAGCCTTCGAACGCTCTTGCTTGTTTTCCTCTCACTGGTTCTGCTGGCAGTTGGCTACGGTGAAATACGCTACCGCAAAGGCTGGTATGCACATGCTGACCATATCAATGCGCTGGCGGCCAAAAAGAAACAGAATGCCGAAAAAATCATTCAGGCGGGCGAGCAAAAAGCGGCGCAGGCCACCAGTGAAGGCAAAGTCATCTACCGAACCATAACCCGCGACGTGGTGAAATATGTTCAGGACCCGAATCGTACCCGCTGTGATTTTGATGATGAGTCTGTCCGGCTGCGCCAGCGAGCTATCGACGCTGCCAACTCCATCAGCGGATTTGATGCAGGAGCCGTGCAAGGCAAGTGATGCTGGCAGGAACAGCGACGAAGACCTGCAGGCTGATGTTGAGACGGCAGAATGTCTGCGCCAGCTTCGGCTTGATAAGTATCGCTGGCAGGTCTGGTATAACGCGGTGAAGTAATTGCAGAAAAACAGCCCTTCTGGTGAAACCTCTGTTGAAACACCAGAAGGGGGCCAATGGCCACACATAGTCTAACGTTATAACTATTCGCTATCTTTTGAAGTGTTTCCAGAGGGATAAATTTGTTTTATGTATAAGCATTATCAACGGCTTCAGCTAATTCTCAGATAAGGACTATTAGATAATTCGTTGACTAACAGTAAGGGCCTTATGCACTAACTGAGAATAATGAATTCAAAATTACTGATAAAAAACAGGCAAAAAAAAGCCTCCGGTGCGGAGGCAATTATGAGTCAATCTTTTTTATGTGCTTCTTGCTTTAACAGCGGGGCAACAATAACAGCTCTCTGATAAATTACAAATCAAATGCATCTTTAGTGTTGGCATTCCGTGCTTTTGTTAGTTTACGGCTTCTTATTAATTGGCTTGGCTTATAGCTAGCACCGCCAGTTGCGTTTTCAAACGTACCGATGCTGATTACACCGACATATTTTGGCATGGCTCCTGAATTGACTAGACTTAAGATCCTTTAAGTGAAAAGAGAGGTTCATATGACTGACCGTCCAGTTAATGGTGACCATCCTGACCTTAGCCCCATCCCGGACAATGTAGATGACGATAAGCCGGAGCAGTCAGAAACAACCAAAAAAGATGATCCTGGCTCAGCACCAGAATCTGGTGATAAAGAGCCAGAATGAACAGAAGCCGCCTCCGGGCGGTTTTTTGTGACCATCACAAGGCGCTTTCACAGCAGAGCGCCTGATGATGTTCTCTCCGCTGCACAACAACACGGTCAGCCACGCTGTGAAGCGCCGCGACTCCGGCCCACTGCTCACCTCTGAGCAAGCGGTGCTTGATGCCGTGCGCGAAAGCGATTTGTTCAAATCTATCAATACCACCCTCAATGCACAGGTATCCTTAACGAATCGTCATCAACAAGGGCTGCACGATGCAATTAACGATGCGATCAAAAATGCAGTGAAGCCTGGTGGGTTGCTCTGGAATGACCTTCGCGGTCGCTAAGGGGCTTTTATGGACGTCTCTATTAACGGTCCGGCGTATGGCTTCTAACTCACCATGGCATCACCTCTATAACACGAAACGCTGGTACCGGCTCCGCTACCATCAGTTGCAGAAGCAGCCGCTCTGCGAGTTTCATCTCAAGCGAAACCAGGTAGTGTCCGCTTCCATCGTTGACCATATCACCCCACACAAGGGCGATGAAACACTCTTCCATGATCCGGAAAATTTACAAAGTTTATGCAAACGCTGCCACGACTCGGTTAAGCAACGCCTTGAGAAGGGCGGAACGGTAACAGAGTTCGACAGTGACGGCCGGGTTATCTGGTAACAGGAGCATCGAATGAATTACGACGAGCAGACGCTGCTTATGTTCAAAGGTCTAATTGCTTCGCTATCTGAAGAGCAGCAGGCAAAAGTGAAAGAGGCCGAGCAAAAGCTTCGTGATGTAATTGCTGAGTATCCAGAAGGCGAGGCAACCATTGCTTTCGGCTTCATTGGTGCTCAGATGCAGATGGAAGGTTAAATCTTATGAAAGACCTGAAGATTGAATACCGCGACGGCAAGCTGGTGGAGCTGAGCATTGATGGTGTGAGCTTCAATGCCGTCACTGCGATCACCTTCAGCCATGAGGTTGGCGAGATGCTGCCGACGGTCAGCCTGACTTTCCCGCTCGGCATTGGTGAACGACTGGCGCCAGCCCGTCCTTACCCCGAAAACCTGCGGATCATCGAGAAATGAGACTGATTCTCATTTGCTAGGCATGAAGGCAGGGGGGAGGGGCAAAAGTCTGGCGGCAAATTTTTAAAGACCGCGCCCTCAGTCTTTTTTTTAAAAACGTCCAGAAAAAAAGGAAAAATGCGATGGCACAGCGAGGCAGAAAATCTCTTGCCGCGACGTCGGCCGTCTCGCTTCCGGCCCTGGCTGAAAGCAGGCTGCAGCCGTCGTTACACCTCAGCGACCCGGAGATAAACGTCTGGATCCGGCTGGTCAATGACAACCCGGCCAGCTCATTCACCGAAACGCACCGCGACATGATGGAAATGTACTGCCGTCATGTGGTGCAGGCCCGGCTGCTCACCACCCAGATTGAAGAATTCGAGATGGAGTGGTTGTCACGTGAAGACGGGCTGAAGCGCTACGACAAGCTGCTCACGATGCGCGAGCGCGAGGTCCGCTCCGCATCCTCCCTGGCGACCCGCCTTCGAATTACCCGCCAGGCGACTGCCGATCCCAAGACGGTTGGCCGCGCTAACAACAATATGGCGCGGGAGAAAAAGCCCTGGGAAATTGATTAAGGCTCTTTGATGGCTAAAAAAACTCTGACAAGAGCCGAGAGGAATATCCTCTGGTGCGAAAGAAACATCGTTATTCCTGAAGGTAAGTTCGTCGGCCAGCCACTGAAAATGGCTGAGTTTATGAAGGATGATTTCAGGGCCATTTTCGACAACAAGCATGGCACGCGCCGGGCGATCATCAGCCGCGGGCGCAAGAACGCCAAAACCGTTGAAACCGCCATGCTGATGCTGCTCTATCTGGTGGGTCCGGAGGCGGCGCCTAACTCACAGCTGTATTCTGCCGCGCGCTCGCGAGACCAGGCGGCCATTCTGTTTAACCTTGCCTCCAAGATGTGCCGGATGAACCCGGTGCTGATGCAGTATGTGGCTATCAAGGATTCGGCGAAGGAAATTCACTGCCCTGAGCTGGGCTCTTATTACCGTGCGCTGAGCGCCGAGGCCACAACCGCCTACGGTTTTTCGCCGCGCTTTGTCGCGCACGATGAGCTGGGGCAGGTACGCGGGCCGCGAGACCCGCTTTATGAAGCACTGGAAACCGCGACCGCCGCTCAGGATAACCCCATCTCCATCATTATCAGTACCCAGGCGCCCGATGCGAGCGACCTGCTCAGCCTGCTGATTGATGATGGCCTGACTGGTGCCGATCCGCGGACGGTGGTACGGCTCCAGACTGCGCCGGAAGATATCGATCCTTTCTCGGTTGAAGCCATCAGGCTGGCAAACCCGGCATTCGATGTGTTCATGAACCAGAAAGAAGTGCTGGATATGGCGGCCAGCGCGAAGCGCCTGCCGTCGCGCCAGGCAGAGTTTGAGAACCTGGTGCTTAACCGTCGCGTCGAGGCGAAAAGCCCGTTCGTCAGCCAGACCGTCTGGCACATGAACAAAGAAGAACCGGACGATCTCACTGGTAAAACCGTGTGGGGCGGGCTGGACCTTTCCAGCGTGTCGGACCTGACCGCGCTGGTGCTCAATACAACGCAGGGCGATGTGCACTGTAAATTCTGGCTGCCCGAGGAAGGGCTTGCGGACAAGGCGCGAAACGACCGTGTTCCCTATGACATCTGGGCCAGGCAGGGCTTTCTTAACACGACGCCCGGCAAGGCCATTGAATACGCCTTTATTGCCCGCGAGCTGCGGCGCGTTTTCGACATCTGCAACGTCAGGGCGCTGGCGTTCGACCGCTACAACATGCGGTTCCTTCGCCCGCACCTGATTGACGCTGGTTTCACTGAGGTAGAGCTCGAGCGGTTCGTGGAATTCGGCCAGGGCTTTGTCTCCATGTCACCGGCGCTCAGGGAGCTGGAAGCTAAACTGCTCGGCGCGCAACTGAAGCACGGAAACCATCCCATCCTCGAAATGTGCGCCAAGAACGCCACGGTCATTACTGACCCCGCCGGCAACCGCAAGTTTGTGAAAGGCAAATCCAGCGGGCGCATTGATGGCATGGTTGCGCTGGCGATGTCCATCGGCGCGCAGACCAGCGATGAGGTAGAGGACCAGGGCGACGTCAACGATTTCATTTACAACTTTTTGAGCATCTAGCATGGCAGATACCGACTACAGCATTGACCTGCGGACACGATCGCCATTCTGGGCGCGCATGGCTGCAATCTTTACAGGCGGGCGCCTGGTGACGCCCGATAACGGCTCGCAGATGGCGGGCACGTCAGCGAGCGGCACCGTCGGAGAGTCCGTTGTAACGGACGAGCGAACGCTACAGATCAGTACCGTCTGGGCCTGTATCCGGCTGATTTCCACCGTAACCGCCAGCCTCCCGCTGGATATTTACGAAACGAAGGACGGGCAGCGCAGCAAGGCGGATCCGAAACACCCGCTGGCGCAGCTGCTGCGCTTCCGGCCCAATAACTTTATGACCGCGCTGGAGTTCCGCGAGGCCATGACCATGCAACTCTGCGCCTACGGCAACGCCTATGCGCTGATTGAGCGCAACCGGGCGGGCGATGTAATCAGCCTGATCCCGCTGATGAGCGCCAACATGGAAGTGCGTCTGGAAGACAGAAAACGCATTGTCTACCGCTACCGGCGAGACACTGAGTACGCCGAATTTAGCCAGAAAGAGATTTTCCACCTCAAGGGCTTTGGCTTTAACGGTCTGACCGGGCTTTCGCCGCTGGCGTTCAGTGCGAAAGCGGCGGGTGTTGCTATTGCCATGGAAGACCAGCAGCGGGATTTCTTCGCTAACGGCGCCAAGTCTCCGCAAATCCTGATGACAGATGGCAAGGTGCTCACTAAAGAGCAGCGCGGTCAGCTTGAGGAGAACTTCCGGGAAATTGCCGGCGGCCCGGTGAAGAAACGTCTCTGGATCCTCGAAAGTGGCTTTACCACCCAGGCTATCGGTATCAGCCCGCAGGATGCGCAGATGCTTGAAGCGCGAAAATTTGAGGTGGCGGAGCTGGCGCGCTTTTACGGCGTGCCGCCGCATTTGGTCGGTGATGTTGAGAAAACCACGTCATGGGGCAGCGGCATCGAGCAGCAGAATCTGGGCTTCCTGCAATACACCCTTAAACCCTACCTTGACCGCTGGGAGTACAGCATTGAGCGCTGGATTGTTAAGGAGTCGGAGCAGGGCTTAATTCACGCCGAGCACAACCTCGACGGCCTGCTGCGCGGCGACTCGGCAAGCCGTGCCTCGTTTATGCAGATCATGGTTAATACCGGTATCCGCACTGTTAACGAAGTTCGAAGGCTGGACAACCTCCCGCCATTGCCCGGCGGCGATGTGGCGACGCGCCAGTCGCAGAACATACCCATTACCGACCTCGGAACAAACAACGGGCCCCGCAATGACGGGGCCTGACTTTTATGGGGGCCAAGATGCCTGATATTCACAAAACGCTGGCGTTCGACCAGACCGAAATCAAGTTCACCGGCGACGGCAGCAAGGGGACCTTTGAGGGGTATGCCTCGGTGTTCAATAACACTGACTCTGACGGCGACATCATCCTGCCCGGTGCATTCAGTAGCGTGCTCGCCAGCCAGAGCCGCAAGGTGGCGATGTTCTTCAATCACCAGACGCGTGCTATCCCGGTGGGTAAATGGGATGCGCTGCACGAAGACGAAAAGGGTTTATTTGTGCGCGGCCAGCTCACGCCCGGCCTGAGCATCTCTGAAGATCTGAAAGCCGCCATGCAGCACGGTACCGTCGAAGGTATGTCGGTGGGCTTCTCGGTCGGGCCGGACGATTACACCGTCGGTACCAGTGGCCTCATCTTCAAAAACATCTCCTATCTGCGGGAAATCAGTGTCTGCACTTTTCCGGCCAATGAGCTGGCGGGCGTGACCGCCATGAAAAGTATCGACGGAATCAAAACCATTCGTGACGCGGAAGGCTGGCTGAGGGATTCAGTCGGCCTGACCCGCGCTGAAGCGCAGGCGTTCATCGCCCGCGTGAAGTCCGCAGGTCGAAGCGAGTTCGACGGCGGCGACATTGACGCGCTGACGCAGCGCATTACTTCCTTTGCCGCTACCCTGCGGACCAATTAACGGAGCTATCCATGAGTGAATTAGCAACCCTTCAGAAAGCGATTGAAAATTCCCAGACTGAAGTAAAAAACCTGATCGAAGAGCAGCGCAAGGCTATTCAGGAGAACGGGCAGATTAACAAGCAGCTTCAGGAAGACCTGACCAAAGCCCAGGACGAACTGAAGTTGTCCGGCCAGCGTCTCTTCGACCTCGAGCAAAAGCTTGCCGGCAACGCGCCGGATCAGACTGCGAAGAAGTCTTTCTCTGAGCGTGTCTCTGAAGAGCTCATCAAAAACTGGAACGGCGATCGTGCCAAAACGAAAGTAACCAGCTTTGATAAAGCACTCGGCTCAGGCGCGGCCTCTGCCGGTGCACTGGTGCAGCCACAGCAGGTACCGGGCATCCTCACGCCGGGCCTGCGCCGCCTGACCGTCCGCGATCTGCTGGCGCAGGGGCGCATCACCAGTAACGCTCTGGAATACGTCCGTGAAAACATCTTCACCAACGCCGCGGCGCCAGTGGCGGAAGGTGCCCTGAAGCCGGAAAGTAACCTCACTTTCACCAAAGAAATGGCGAACGTGAAAACCATCGCGCACTGGATGCAGGCATCCCGCCAGATTATGGATGATGCCCCGGCGCTCCAGTCCTACATCAATTCCCGCATGATGTACGGCCTGGCGCTGGTGGAAGAAAACCAGATGCTCAACGGCGACGGTACCGGCGATAACCTGCTGGGCCTTAACACGGTAGGCACTGACTACGAAACCGAGCTGAACGCGGATGGCGACAATGGCGCAGATATTCTCGCCCACGCCATCTACCAGGTGTCACTGAGTGAGTTCGAAGCGGACGGCATTATCCTGAACCCGCGCGACTGGCACCGCATCGCGCTGCTGAAGGATGCCAACGGCAACTACATTCTCGGCGGCCCGCAGGCGTTTGCCTCGAAAGTTCTGTGGGGTCTGCCGGTGGTTTCCACCACCGCGCAGGCGGCGGGCACGTTCACCGTCGGCTCGTTCGGTCTGGCGTCTCAGGTCTGGGACCGTATGGATGCCACCATCGAGATCAGCAACCAGGACCGCGATAACTTCGTGAAGAACATGCTGACCATCCTGTGTGAAGAGCGCCTGGCGCTGGCGCACTACCGCCCGGCGGCAATTGTCACCGGCAGCATGACCGTTTCCTCTGGCGCATAACAGTAGGGCGCGGTCAGCAATGGCCGCGTTTACCGCATGAAAATTAAAGCACTCCGTATGTTCTCGCACTACCACCTAGGCACCGTTTCACAGGGCGAAACCCGCACCGTGAAAAAGGAGATTGGCGAGGTGCTGGTGAAAATGCATCTGGCCGAAGAGGTTGAGCCTGAAAAGGCGGAAACGCCAGATGCTGAAAAACCCGAAAAAGCCAAAACCGGGGGTAAAGGTGGAAATAAGCGCGGAGCAGATGGCGCAGATAAAGACGCATCTGAGGGTTGACAGCGACTCTGAGGATACGCTTATCGCTGCCTATGCATCAGCGGCCGTCGATTACGTTGAGCAGTTCTGCGACGGCGCGCTGGTGGAAACGATGACACCGCCAGTGGAAGATAAAGAGCCTCCCCGTGAGGTTCTTTTTACTTCCGGCATCTGGGCGGCAATGCTGTTGCTGATTGGTCACTGGTATGCAAATCGTGAGGCCGCAGCGCAGAACCTTACAGAAACGCCGCTGGGCGTTGAGGCGTTGCTGATACGGCACAGGAGATGGCACTGATGGCCTGCTCCGGATGCGCCGCCCGGCGCGAGTGGCTGAAAAAGTGGATGAAAATCGCCTATGAACGATCAACAGGTAAACCAGCTGCTGGCGGCAATGGCAGCCCAGACAGCAGCGATGAACCGACTGGCGGAGTCAAACGAGGCTCTGACGGCGGTGATCTACCAGTCAATGGTAGCGGAAGAGAATGAAGCTGAATTTCCACAGCACACTTACCTTAGCGGTAAGCCCGGGGGGTGAGTATGCAGGCCGGAAAGCTCAACAAGCGCATCACACTACAGAAGCCGGTTAAGACGCAGAGCCCGGCCACCGGCGCCGTTGTTAATGGCTGGGCTGATGTGGCCGAACTGTGGGCTAACGTTACTGACCTTTCCGCACGGGATTTTGTGGCCGCGAAAGCAGGTCAGAATGAGGTAACGACGCGGATCACCATCCGCTGGCGTGATGACGTCACGGATAAGCACCGCATTCTTTACCGTGATCGTGTTTACGATATTCAGGGCGTGCTGGAGGACGACAAAAGCGGGCGCGAATATCTGACGCTGCCATGCTCCCGGGGGGTTAACGATGGCTGATGGCATTGATTTCAGCATTACCGGGCTCGATTTGCTGCTGGGCAAGCTGGACAGTATAAGCGATGACCTGCGGCGGCGCGGCGGGCGGGCGGCGCTCCGTCGCGCCGGCAACGTTATTGTCGATAAGGCAAAGGAAAACGCCAGCCGCATCGACGACCCGGAAACCGGGCGCAGCATTGCCGCTAACGTGGCGATGCGCTGGAACGGCAGGCTTTTCAAAACAACCGGTAACCTGGGCTTTCGCATCGGGGTACTGCACGGCGCCGTGCTGAAAAATCATCCTGACCTCAGCGAGAACGCGCCGACCCCACACTGGCGCCTGATTGAGTTCGGTACCGAGAAAATGCGCGCCCAGCCTTTCATGCGCCCGGCGGCGGAAAGCAGTATTAACGAGGTGGTAAACACTTTCGCCACCGAATATGAAAAGGCCATCGACCGCGCCATTAAGCGCGCGCAGAAGAAAGGAGTGCCTCCATGATCGCGCCCATCTTTTCCGTCTGCGCTGCCAGCCCGGCGGTAACGGCGTTACTGGGAACTGACCCTGTGCGCCTTTATCCCTTCGGCCTCCAGGATGATGCTGTTGTTTACCCCTACGTGGTCTGGCAGAACGTCAGCGGCTCTCCGGAGAATTACCTAAAGCAAAGGCCCGATGTCGACTCGTTCACCCTGCAGGTGGATGCCTACGCCGACACGGTGGATGAGGTGATCGCCGTGGCCGCCGCGCTGCGGGACGCCATTGAGCCGCATGCTTACATAACGCGCTGGGGAGGGCAGGAGAAAGACCCCGAAACCAGGCGCTACCGCTACTCCTTCGATGTTGACTGGATAGTCAGGCGATAACCCTCAAACACCGGCCCTGAGCCGGTTTTTTTATATCCGGAGATAATTATGTCTGTAGTGACACAAGGCACGCAGCTCTTCGTTTTGGCAAATGGTGCCGTAAGCGAAGTGGAGTGCATCACCGCGTTTAACCCGGGCGGGAACCCTGCCGATCAGATTGAAGACACCTGCCTGAGTGAACGCAGCACGCGGCGCTATAAAAAAGGTTTGCGCACGCCAGGCGCGGCAACCATTACCCTCAACGCAGATCCGGCAAATGCCAGCCACCTTATGCTGCATCGTATGTCTGAATCTGATGACCAGGAAGATATTACCTGGGCCGTTGGCTGGTCAGACGGCGAATCAGTTCCCTCTGTTGCTACAGGTTCTGATCCGGAAGCAGTGGAGGGTCTTTCACTTCCCGAGGACCGCACCTGGTTTGTTTTCCAAGGCAAGGTAACGGACTTCCCGTTTGATTTCGCGGCAAATGCTGTCGTGGCTACCTCTGCTTCTGTCCAGCGTTCCGGACCGGCTGTCTGGGTCCCGAAAGTACAGGCGGGCAGTTAACCAGCGCGGGGTTAGCGGCCCCGCGTTATTTTATTGATGAAAGGAAAGACTGGTATGCAGCTTACTCTCGATAACCTGAAAAAAGCGGGCGCGTTTACCGGCCGGCCAGTAGAAAAAGAAATTACCTGGAAGCAGGGGGACACGGAGCTTACGGCAACGGTCTACATTCGCCCTGCTGGATACCATGCCGCGACGCAGGGCATTCAAGCCGGTGCCGGTAAAATTGACGGTGTGGCAGGTTACATTGCCGCTGCAATCTGTGATGAACAAGGTAATCCTGTGTTTACCGCTAAAGATATTACCGGCGAGGCGGATCCTGAGCGCGGCGCGCTGGATGGCTCGCTTACTGTAGCGCTTCTGGTGGCTATCCAGGAGGTCAACGAACTGGGAAAGACGAACTCAGTGCTGAAGATGAAATCTGGTGCGAGCTCGTCCTCAACGGAATTGGCGGCAGAACCATCGCGGAAGCACAGGAAGCCCTCAGTTTCCGGGAGTACCAGCTCTGGGTCAGATACCGTATCAAATATGGAAGCCTGAATCCCGTAATGCGTACCGAATGGGGGGCCGCACTTGTAGCGTCTGTTATAGCCAACGTCAATAAAGGGAAAGACACCCCTTCTTTCCGCATAAGCGATTTTGCTCCCCATATCGAAGAGCCGCCCGTTTCTCTCGAAGAAGCCATGAAGTCATGGAGTTAATGGCCAGGCGGTACCAAATATCGCATCAGACCTGATTATAAAAATATCCGCTTGGCGGTTTTTTATGGAGATTATATGGCCGGTAAATCCCTTGGAACCCTGACGATAGACCTGATCGCCAGGGTAGGTGGTTTTGTTGCTGGCATGGATAAAGCAGAGCGCTCGTCTGAAAAGTGGCGAAAAAAGGTTCAGTCAGATGTGAAAGCGGCTGGCTCTGCCATTGCCACCATAGGAACCGCCGCAGCGGGCGCTGCAGTTGCCGTATCATCGGCCGGCATTGCCTTACTCAAATCCACTTCTGAACAAATCACTGAAACAGACAGGTGGGCGAAGTCGCTGCGCGTATCCACTCAGGAACTGATGGCATGGCAATTTGCCGCTGAAAAGGCCGGTGTATCAGGCGATCAGATAGCTGATATCTTCAAGGACATTGGCGATAAAATCGGTGACGCAGTTCTGAATAAATCGGGTGAAGCGGTCGATGCGCTAAATGCCCTGGGGCTTTCTGCCGAGAAGCTCTCTAAAGTCACACCAGATAAGCAACTTCTAGCTATTGGGGAAGCCCTTGGGAAAATTAACACCAATGCTGAAAAGATCAATATTCTGGAAAGTCTGGGCAACGACCTTTCCAAGCTATTGCCTCTCTTTGATAACAATAACCAGAAACTAACGCAGTTTATTCAACTGGCGAAAGACTATGGTGTTGCTCCGGATCAGGAATCTATTGATGACCTTCTGAAGGCGAATCAGATATTTCAGGATCTAGAGGCGCAGGCAAAAGGTCTGAAAATGGAGATTGCTGCAGGTCTGGCGAAGGTTGACCTGTCACCACTCCAGCACGGTCTGGATGATCTTAAAACAACTTTTACCGACCCGGCAGTTTTACAGGGTTTATCTGACATTGTGGGTGGCGTTGCTTCTCTTGTTGGATGGCTTGGTAAGGCGGCATCAGAGCTGGGTCGCCTGATTGAAAACTTCCAGGGCGGTCAACAGGTCGCCGCGAATGCTTCGCGCATTGAAATAGAGCGTCGAATAAAGAACCTGGAAGCGGATCTGAACGATAAGGGCGTTCTTGCGGATATAAATCGGATCGGGATGGATACGGACTCTCGCCGAAAAGAGCTTATTGAATTACGTGAAAGACTTGCAGATGTTAAAGATTTCAAGACTAGCCTGCCTGTCAACACTGCAGCCGTAAGTAGCACATCCAGTACTGGATTTAAGCTCGGTGCCGGTGAAACTAACGGCAAGCCGACAACGGATAATGCAGCTAAAAAGCTTGAGAATGCTTTCAAATCCGCTGAGATGGCTTACCAGCGCCAGATTGCGCTAATCGACATTACGGGTAAGAAAACCGTTGAAGTGACTGAACTTCAAAAGCTCCAGTTCGACATCGCCGATGGCAAGCTCGCGGGTCTTAACGCCGCGCAGAAAACCCGACTTGAGCAACTGGCGACTGAAATCGACCGCCTTAATGGTGTCCGCAAGGCGAATGAGGAAAACCAGAAGCTTGCCGAGTACGTGTCTGGTCTGCAGTCTTCTAACCAGAACGCGAAATCTTCTCTCGATATCGATGTTTCTGGCGGTTGGCTTGGAGAGCAGGAACGCGGGCGCATGAAAGAACGCCTGCAGCTACAGGCTGATTTCCTGTCGCGACAAAGCGATTTGCAAAAGCAATACCAGGCGGGTGACATTACCCAGTATCTCTACGAAAAAGAGACTTCCGCGTTAAACGATGCGCTGGAAGAACGTCTGAAAATTCAGGAGGACTATTACGCCAAGTTAGACCAGTTGCGAAACGATGGCACGGCCGGATTTGTATCGGGTCTGGCTACGCAAATTGAAGCTTCTATGGACCTGTACAGCAGCATGCAGCAGGTCGGCGCGCAGGCATTCAGCAGCCTCACGGACATGATTGTTGAATGGGCCGAGACTGGCAAAATGAACGTGAAAGACTTTGCGGCCACTTTTATTCAGTCAATGGGTACAGCACTGCTTCAATATGCCGCTGCTCAGGTTGCAATGGCAGCGCTGAACGCCTTCACGCAATGGATAGGAGTTCCCTACGTTGGCCCGGCCGTTGCGCCAGCGCAGGCAACAGCCGCAGCTGCGGCGGCAGGTGTGCTGATGATTGGCGTCAGCACCGCGCTTAAAGGCCAAGCGCATGACGGCATCGATTCAGTACCGGAAACGGGTACATGGTTGCTGCAGAAGGGGGAGCGTGTCACTACAGCCAGGACCAGCGCGAAACTTGATGCAACCCTTGATCGAGTGGGCAAGCAATCCATTGGTGGTCAGGTTTCGAACATCACCATTCCCGTTGAAGTGCATGGCGATCCTGATCAGCGCACCCTAGCGCTTATTGAAAGCGCAGTAACGCGCGGTGCCAGTCTGGGTTATCAGATGACAACCAACGATCTGGCTGCGGGCACCGGAAAAGCTTCCAAAGCGCTTAACAGTGCCTGGACGGTTGGGAGGAAGAAACGCTGATGGCTATCACCACCACTATTAACTATCCGCATAATGAACTTCCAGTTCCTCTGCAGGAAGGCTATGGCCTGCGACCTGTCAGCCCGCTGGTACGTACAGAAATGGCAAGCGGGCGTGCCAGGCAGCGCCGACGCTACATCTCAACGCCGACTGTTGCGAACGTGTCATGGTTGCTGACTGACAAGCAGGCGCAGGCGTTCGAAGCCTGGTTTCGCGATGCGCTTATGGATGGCGCGGCCTGGTTTAATATGAACCTGCGAACGCCTGGCGGTGAATCGCCGAAGGTGTGCCGGTTCACGGATATCTATGAAGGCCCGGATCTGGAGGGTGGCAATTTCTGGCGCTATTCGGCTCAGCTCGAGCTGAGTGAACGTCCGTTACTTCCGCCTGGCTGGGGCAATTTCCTTAGCTTTATCACCGGTTCGGACATAATCGATCTGGCATTAAACAGGGAGTGGCCTTAAGTATGACAGTACTAAACCGGCTTTATGCCTCGGGCGGGAATGAGGTGCTCATTGAGACGCTGCAGATTAACATCGGTGACAAGCTGTATTACCTCACCCGTGGATGGGACGATATAACCGCAACTACTGAGGGTGGAGAACTGGTAACGTTCGTCGCCTGTGGAATAGATATCGCGCTGCCGGCACGCAATGACGATGGCACGCAGGATCTTAAATTCGCTATAAGCAATGTCACCGGCACGGTTTCCGGAGCTATCCGGGATGCGCTTCAGAATCTTTCCGGCGCCACGCTGACCTACCGGCTTTACATCTCGACAAGCCTGAGCGCGCCGGTAGGCCGCCCGTACACACTATCGATTAAGTCCGGATACTGGACAGCAACCGAAGTGCAGATTACGGCGGGCTATATGAACGTGCTGGACCTTGCCTGGCCGCGCTACCGTTACACCCTCCCTGCTTATCCAGGTCTGCGTTACCTCTGAGGTTCTTATGCTTGATATCGATAAATACCGTTCTGTCATCTGGCAGATGGGAGGCCGCGTCTACCCCGTTCTCGACTGCTACGGGGTCGTGCATGAGGTACGAAAAGACCTTGGTTTGCCAGGGTGGCCCGTTTTCGAGGGGGTGATCCGAGAGGGGGATACAATGGCACGTCTCTGTGCTGATTTCAGCCGGACTGTTCGCCGGACAGAGGCGAAAGAGGGGGCTGTTGCCGCGTGTTATTCCGGTGGCGTTATCGATCACTTGGGTGTTGTGATTAGTCTTGACAGCATGCTTCAGGTAATGGAGTCGAATCCCCATCGCAATGTGACTGTGCTGCCGCTCGCACGCTTTGAGCGGCTTTACTCGAAAGTGGAGTATTACGAGTGACAATCCGAATTTTCCCTTCACGACTTCCGGGTGAGCCGCTGGAAACGCACAAAAACGGCGCTATTACGCTTCACCAGTGGCTAATGGAAAACGTCGCATGCTACGCACAAAACAGACCTCAGCACCCGATAGCTGTTGAGGTTAATGGCACACCGGTGCCGCCGAAGTCGTGGCCGCAATGTCAGTTACATGCTGACAGTGACGTCCGGATTTATCCTGTCCCCTACGGGCCGGCGGTTCCCGCCTGGGTTGCTTGGTCTGCCGTGGCGGTGGCGGTGGCATCTGCAGCTTATTCGATTTACATGATGTCCACGATGGATAAAGGAGGCTTCAGTGCTGCAGGGCAGGGTGATCAGATTTCCCTCGATCCGGCCAAAGCCAATACGGCGCGCCTGGGCGACCCTATTCGCGAGGTGTTTGGCCTGTACCGCATTTATCCGGATTATGTCGTGCAGCCGGTGAGCCGGTTCAGTAACGAGCGTGACATGATAACCACCATGTTTCTCTGCGTTGGTGTTGGGGAGTTTGACGACATCAGCATGGATGATATCCGCATCGGCGCCACGCCCGTCCTCAGCTTTGGTGAAGATGTTACCTATACCATCTATCAACCGGGCGCGGATGTGTCGGCCGACCCGCGCTCCGAAAACTGGTACAACTCAACGGAGGTGGGCAATACTGGATCCGGAACGGCAGGACTTGACCTTGGCTCCAGCGGGCCTGAAACGGCAAGTATCACAGCTGACGCCGTGCTGGTATCTGGCGGTACCGTGACGCTGATTGGCTCTTCGCCTGATAATGACGATGACAGCGAAACGGAAATCCCACTTGGTTGGGTTACCGGCACGCTCATTGATATCGAGGCGCCTGATACCTACACCGTGACCACAATCGAAGGTTACAGCGTTATATCTGGTTCCGTATCAGAAATCGCGCCGGTAGCTGGCATGCCGGTAACGCTCGGCATCAACAACGATCAGTTCGATTTGGTGGTTGATTCCTATCAGCCCGCTATAGCACCAGTTCCGGGTGTCGGAGGCAGTACCGCGTCGGTTACCGCCAGCGCGGCGCCGCAGACCTATAATTTCAGCACGTCACCGCAGACATTTTCCTTTACGTGGAAGGGGCGCACCTGGCCCGTTTCGCTGACGGCGAACTATGTCAACATGAGCGGGCTGGTGGCGGCAATTACCAGCCAGCTAACCGGCTCCGGGCTTGTAGCAAATGACAGGTCAGGCCGCATTATCATCAGTGAAGAATCCAGCCCGTTTGCAGGCGGTGTCATTACTTACAGTACGCTGCCGGTGGCGGTATTCGGAAGTGCACCATCTTCTGTAACAGGTGTGGCATCCACCGGGGGCGCTGCTGGCCGTATGGCTAATATCCGGCTTTCCTATGCCAGCGGCGGCGGGAAATTTGCTGGCTTGCCGGACGGACAGCAAAGGTTCAGCCTCTCGCCGGCGAATTACCAGTATCAGATTACAGCTATCGATGGGCTGACAATTACAGTGGCTCGTGTGGCAGTCTCTGGTAATAACATAACCAGTGTAGATGCTACCTGGCCTGGATTTGTCAGCCGCACCTTGCTGGATGCGTCAGTCACTGGCGTAAACGATAAATACGACTGGATAGGCCCGTTTCTCTCCTGCCCGGACGGGGAAACCACCGATCGGCTGGAAATTAATCTTAACTTCCAGAATGGTCTGGTGAAGTACAACGACAAAGGAAAAAAGAGAAACAAGACCGTGGTTGTGGTCGTTCAATACCGTCCCGCGGGCAGCCAAGAGGACTGGCAGGAAAAGGCGTTCAGCTACACCCGGAAAACGGAGGATCAGATAGGCTTTACGGAGGTTCTTGACGTGGCACGCGGACAATATGAGGTACGCATGCGCCGCACAGAACCGCCTGCTGGCAGCAGCACCCGCGATCAGGTTTATTGGCAGGCGCTGCGTGCAAGGCTTTCCAGCAGGCCAATCCGCTATGATGACGTTACGACCATTGCGCTGACAATCCGTACCGGCTCACGTCTGGCTGCTCAATCTGATCGGCGGATAAGCATAACGGCTAAGCGCCGTTATGAGCATTTCCCGTCGCGCAGCATCAGCGGCGCTATCTGGCATGTGCTGACAAGCATCGGCATGCGGGAGGACCAGATTGATGGTGATGGTATCGCAGCGATCGAATCTGCCTGGTGGACGCCACGCGGTGAAACTTTCGATTACTCAGCCAGCGAGTCTGGATCCTCCGCGCTCGATATTCTGAAAAAAATCTGTAATGCGGGGATGGGCTATTTCCTACTGTCAGATGGCTTGGCTTCGGTTGGAAGGGAAGGGATAAAAGCATGGTCTGGGGTGGTAAGCCCGCAGGAAACGACAGATACGATGCAGACCGCTTTTACGGCGCCCACGGAAGATGATTTTGATGCAGTCGATGTGACTTTTATCAGCTCGGTGACGTGGGCGGAAGAAACTGTTCAGTGTCGCTTTGGTAGTGACACGCCACGTAAAATTGAGGATTACAAACTCGACGGCGTTATTGACGCAGACCGCGCGTGGCGCATCGGCATGCGTCGTTTGATGAAATACATCTATCAGCACCTGTCGCATTCCGCCGCCACGGAACTGGATGCGCTGTGTTATCAGTTCGGTGACCGTCTGGTACTGACCGATGACATTCCCGGCAGCGAGACCATCAGCTGTCTTATTACGGATATGAGCCGTGACGGCGAAACCGTGACACTGAAAGTCAGCGAGCCACTTGACTGGACGTTTGAAAACCCGCGTTGCGTGTTACGCTTTCAGGACGGTAGCGCGTCTGTGCTGCTAATACCTCAGCGGGTGGATGAATTCACCCTGACGATACCGGAGAGCAGCGCGCTTCGCTTGGATGAGTGGGACATGGATAGTCCTTACATTGAGCCGCTGCGGCTGGTGTTCTGCTCGTCAAAGCGTGTTGGTTATGACGCAATTATCAGCAGCATTGATCCTTCTTCAGATGGTACCTGCCAGCTTACAGCTGCTCAGTATTCACCGCTTTTTTACCAGTTTGACGACGCGAACTACCCTGGCGCCGCCGTCTAACACTAACGGAAAACACGACCCGCCTAAGGCGGGTTTTTTATGTCCGGAGCAAGCATGACCACTTATAATACACGTAATCCGCTTGGTTCTTCTGATCCGCGCGATTTATTCGATAATGCCGAAAACATGGATCACTTCGAAAATGATATGCAAAAAGAATATTGGCCTGACAGGTTTGGCAGGCAGCGTATCACTCGATATGGACAGGAAAAAATAAGTAAGCAAGCTATCTCTCAATACGGATATATCACTCTGGATTCATTTCAGGCGGGCGCAAATATCACGCTTCCGAATCAGGTTTTGCGCGACACGAACAATGGTGAGTATTATCGATGGGATGGTGCGTTTCCAAAAAAAGTGCCAGATGGTTCAACGCCACAAAATACCGGTGGTGTAGGAAAGGGGTCCTGGGTATCAGTCGGAGATGCATCTTTAAGAGCAAATCTTGCTGCGCCTGGTGGCGTGGATTTAGTTGCGGATGCAGTAGACAAGCGGGGCGACATAATGTCCGGCGGTTTACGCATCTCAACCACGTACGGAAATCTTATAGTTGGCGACCAGCCAGTCGGCGTAACAGGTGCTACATGGCCGTCACCTGATTCGCTAAGAGATGCCATAAACATTGCGCGTCGTATTGATAACGCTCCTACAAACTGCCACGCCTTCGCAGATAAGACAGTTATTAATCAGGCTTCTGATTATGGCGGGTATGGAGCTTTTGATTCAACGCTAATCATAACTGGCGGCCACGCTCAAAATCACGCTTACAGCTTTCAGGATCGTATTAATTACGCCGGGAGCGGCTCTCTGGAAAATATGCAGGGATTTTATTCATCCCCTTCACATAATGGAACCGGGACGATACTTAATCGTAAAGGTGTGTATATTAATGATGTACTGCTTGGAAGCACTGGCGTAATAGGTGAACAGAGTGGAGTTTATATTGAGCATTTAAAGGCGGCTCAGGGAGCGAACGTAGCTATAAATGTCAGACAGATGGATGGCTATGGCTATTATGCGCCCAATCTTGGCAAGATGTTCCAGAATGGTGCCGCAGGATTTGGCGTAGATCCATCACAACTAACGAATGCTATAAACTGGCGCGGCGGAGCGACTGGTAACTTTTACGGTTTCGTGACAACTGACGCAAACGGGACTTATTTAGGTACAACAGGCGACACTGGCTTAAAATTTGTATCCGGAAATGAGGTGCGTCTCCAGATTAAGCCTGCCGCAGTATCCCAGCGAGCGCTAACCCCTGGCAATGATAATTCTACTCCGTTAGGTGATATCGTAAACCGCTGGAGCACTGTTTTTGCTGGCACCGGCTCAATTAATACTTCAGACGGCCGCGAAAAATCACAGCCAGTCACTGCGTCAGAGCTATCGAAAACCATGGCTAATGACGAAGATGCAATACTTGATGCGTGGGGCGATGTATCAATAATCGCTTTTCAGTGGCTGAATTCTATTAAAGAAAAGGGGCAGGCTGACGCGCGCTGGCATTTTGGCGTTATTGCACAACAAATTAAAGATGCGTTTGATTCCAAAGGAATCGACGGGACTCGCCTTGGCCTGCTCTGTTACGATGAATGGCAAGACCAGTACGATATTATCCCTGAGGAGGTGGTTGAGCATCCTGCCGAGTATTCTTCTATTTTGGATGTATCAATGCAGTTAATCGTCAAGAAAGAAGCCTGGACAGAGGTTGTAAAGCCTGAGGGTAGAGTGCTGGTTACACCGGCGGGAAACCGCTGGGGCATTCGTTCAGACCAGTGTCTGTGGTTAGAAGCTGCATATCAGCGAAGAGAACGGCAGAAACTGGAGGCCAGAATTAGCAAGCTTGAGGATTTATTCCCCAGTAAATAGCTATTGCTTGTGCTTCCATAGCGAATACTCATCCCACAACCAGATAGCTATCATTGCAACATCAATACCAACGAAGCCCTTCGCAGAAGACATGCCTGTTATTAGCATTAGCAGGCATGTCACACCCATTGCCCTGATAAACCAATGGCTTACTTTTGCAAATGTACTCATAAAACTTACCTCTTATAAAGCTAGAATGTTACAGCCAAGTTAAGGCTGAATCAACAGCAAAAGCCAGAGCATAGGCCGAGTTTAACCCTGATATGCTTGATATACCTGTTAATATATACAGTGTTTCATTTTTATTATAACACCATGAATAAGAAGCTTTTGAGAATTGTAAGTTAGCCATATAAGTAATAGTATGGGATTTTTACTATCATATGGTGTTTACTGTGGTTCTGGGGAAAGTAAAAAGTATACATTATCTTCGTGGCATAGCGGCTTTGATGGTTGTTTTTTATCATCTTAAGGCCACGCTTAATGATGTATACGCGCAAAAAGATTTAGGGGATATGCTATTTAATAGCGGGGCTTTTGGAGTAGATTTATTCTTTATCATTAGTGGCTTTATCATCTGTTATTCAACTGAGAGAAAAGAATCCTTTATGCCCTTAAAATATCTCTTAAGAAGATTTTTCAGGATATATCCGCTTTTATTTGTATCTTTGATTGTGACATATCTATTTATAAGCAATCAAGGTGGGTTTTCATTTCTGCTGCGATCTGCAATACCTTTAAACACTAACTATGATGCTGGATCACCTTTTTTCGGATATAATCTCTTAGGACCCGCTTGGACACTCAGCTACGAAATAGCATTCTATGCTTTATTCCTGCTTTCTTTTGTCCTGTCTCACAGATTCAGATGGCTTATCTGCTCCGGATTGATACTGCTTTTTGTCTTGGGCGTTCAGTACTACTACACAGGAGGGGTAACTCTTCTCGCATACAACAGTAATAATTTTGCGACCGGGACTATTTGGCACGCTCCATTAACTTTCTTATCTTCACCTCTATTTATCAATTTCATTTACGGGCTTGTTGCGTATAAGTTAATTTTGTTTATTCAGTCAATTACCTTATCTGATAGAATTAAACGTACTTTAACCCTGTTTTCATTATTTCTTTTCTTGATTTCGTCCTTGGTAATTCTCTCTGTTCAGGTGTACGGACATGGCCCGCTTCTTTGGGGCGCGTGGTGTTTTGCTTTGGTTGTGTCGGCGCTAATATTTGAAATGAATAACAACTTAAGAGACATTAAACCTTTGAGCTTTTTAGGCGACGTGTCTTATTCATTGTATTTAACACATGCGATTTTGATTGAAATATTTCGTAAAAACCCTGAAGTCTTTACTCTATTCAATAATCAGAAAGGGTTTTCTCAGGTTATATATTTGGTCATCCTGTCGCTATTTCTCGCTTACTTTGTGCATCATCTTATAGAAAAAACCTTCATTTCTGTAGGGAAGATGCTCATATCAAAGATTGGAACAAAACGTAATCATACCCATAAAAAGACAAAGCTTGAGGGGGCTTTGAGCGCGGATCAATAGGCTGCTATAGCTTGATCCTCCTCTCTTTTAAAACTACTGTAAATATAAACAGTATTTTATCAGGGGAGGATAACAATGCACGCAGCAGTACCAAAACTCAAATTAGAAGAAATTTGCGGCGTTAACCGCAGCTCATGTCTTGTAGAAACGCCATCCGGCTACGCAATCATTCAGCCCGATATGATGCCGAAGGAAGGCGCGCGCGTGCTGGTGGCCGCGCTCGGTCAGTTGCAGTTCGCTGTGATAATGGGCGGTGTGCTGATAACTGAAGATGGCGAGAGCATTGAAGGCGACGCGCTAAAAGATGTGAATGTTGTGGGAGTGGTGACGTTTTTCGTGAACGGCGCCATCGCGTTTACTGATGAAAATCCGGTGCTGTGATGTTTGCGCTGGTGGACGTGAACAGCTTCTATGCAAGCTGTGAGACAGCGTGGCGCCCGGATCTGAGACATAAGCCGGTAGTGGTTCTGAGCAATAACGACGGCTGTGTTATCGCGCTTTCTGCCGAAGCGAAAGCTATAGGGATTAAGCGGGGCGCACCGTATTTCGAACAGCGTGAGCTGTTTCGCCGGCACGGCGTTGTGGTGTTCAGCAGTAACTACGCTCTTTATGGCGATATGTCGCAACGGGTGATGACGACGCTTGAGGCGATGTGCCCCCGGGTTGAAATTTACAGCATCGACGAGGCCTTCTGCGATCTGATCGGGGTAAGAAACTGTCGAGACCTGGACGAGTTCGGGCGGGAGATACGTGCCACTATTCGTCAGCATACGCTGCTGACTGTCGGCGTAGGAATTGCCCAGACAAAGACACTGGCGAAACTTGCGAACCATGCGGCGAAGAAGTGGACCAAAACCGGTGGAGTGGTTGACCTGTCGAACCAGACACGACAGCGAAAGCTGATGGCGCTGGTTCCTGTCGAGGATGTATGGGGCATTGGCCGGCGCATCAGCAAAAAACTTGAAGCGATGGGCATTAAAACTGCTCTTGATCTGTGCGATACCGATATTCGTTTTATCCGCAAACACTTCAGCGTGGTGCTGGAAAGAACGGTGCGGGAGCTTCGCGGCGAAAGCTGCCTCGGGCTGGAAGAGTTCGCGCCAGCAAAACAAGAGATTATCTGTTCCCGCTCGTTCGGAGAGCGCGTCAGCGACTATCAGCGTATGCGCGAGGCAGTCTGTTCGTATGCGGCGCGCGCGGCGGAGAAACTGCGCAGTGAGCATCAGTATTGCCGCTACATTTCCACCTTCATTAAAACCTCACCGTATGCCGCCGATCCCTTTTACGGGAATAGCGTCGGCCAGCGGCTGCTTACACCCACCCAGGACACCCGCGATATTATCAATGCCGCCGTTCGCTGCCTCGACCATATCTGGCGCGACGGTTTTCGGTACCAGAAAGCAGGCGTGATGCTTGGCGACTTCTTCAGCCAGGGTGTGGCGCAGCTTAACCTTTTCGACGATAACGCACCGAAGCCAAACAGCGCCGCGCTGATGTCAGTAATGGACACGCTGAACATGAAAGACGGAAAGGGCACGCTGTATTTTGCCGGTCAGGGGATAACGCAGTCCTGGCAGATGCGGAGGGAAATGTTGTCGCCGTGCTACACGACGCACCTTGCTGATGTGCCGGTAGCCCGGGCTAATTAGGGAAAAGGCTGTGTCGCTTTTGTGTCGTAAATGTGTCGTGACCGGCCGCCGCGAACGGATCCGGAAAGACAAATAACGACAATTAGCGACACAGTGATCGAAGCGAACGCGGAAAAACAGTGTAGTTACAGTACGTTAAAAATAGACCTACGTTCTTCTAAATCGTGGGTCTCGCGCGCGTCCTTTGGAGGACAAAACGACAGGGTTTTTACCATCATTGCTACGTCTGGAAAGAGCCGAAAAACGGTTATCAAAACACAGAAGAGGTTACGAGAAATCAGTGACTTAAGATATCGATGAAAGGGTGAGCTAAATTAAAATTTTTTAAAGAATATCTTTTTATATCAAAGAGCAATACAGTTTCCTATGAACTACTGCTGCGTCATATGGAATGGTTCGAAGCGGCTGACCTTATCGTCAAAGGTATGGAAGGCGCTATCAACAACAAGACCGTGACCTATGACTTCGAACGCCTGATGGAAGGCGCTAAGCTGCTGAAATGTTCAGAGTTTGGCGACGCGATCATCGCGAACATGTAATCCGCCTGGCGGATTAATGAAGAACGGGAGCCATTGCGCTCCCGTTTTTTTATATACCTCTAAACAGCACCTCCTGTTTAGGTGGTCAGCAACAGGTTGGCTCTGCCAACAATGCTACGCACAGGAAAATCTGCATTCGTTATTTCTATAACTGATAAGGGCTTAACCATACGTAGACTCCAGAAAACATCTCATGTGCTTTGGTGTTTTTACTATCATATCGTATGGACACACAGGCGCCGATTTCGCCTCTTGCGTAACAAGGTTAGCCGTAAAGTTTCCAGGCAAATACGAATCTCAAGTGAGCAGCCCGGCAGAGACATTGTTGAGCTTAATGCCCAGACCATCATGTTCATTTACTTTGCCGTGCTGAGGATGACCCTTACAAAAATTGCTGCTTGCGCTGGATGATGCTCTCAATGCGGAGCCATCCCCTAATCTGGTTGGTTTATCAGAGGCTGGGTGCGGAGTATATTTTTATTCTGAATTTTTTCTGGGCATAGATAAAACATGAGCATTGTGGTCCGTAAAGCGCAGGCCTGCGATTTTGATGCATGGCTGGTTCTCTGGAATAGCTATAGCAGTATCAGTAGTGGCTCCGTTAGCGAAGATATTACGCAACATACATGGACGCGTGCTCTTGACCCGGCATCGCCTGTTCTTTGTCGTCTTGCTGAGTTCGATGGAAATGTTGTTGGTTTTGCTATGTGCGTGTTACATGAAGGCACCTACTACAATAAGCCGGTTTGCTACCTTGAGGATTTTTTTGTCATGGATGGTTTACGCGGGAAGGGGATTGGCAAGGCTGTGCTTGAACATCTTCGTAATGAAGCCATCAGTGAAGGCTGGGCGAAAGTCTACTGGTTTACCCGTTCCGGTAATCCGGCCCGTAAGTTATATGACAAGGTTGCTGCAACTGATGATGTTGTTCGGTATCGAATGACGTTGTAATACGCTGGCGGCGGACCTGTTATTTTTAAAGCTGAATCTCAAATTAAACGCTGTTTCCCTCTGGGGCTTTATAGCAGCTGATTATTCCACCGCCTGGCGGGTTAACGAAGAACGGGAGCCATCGCGCTCCCGTTTTTTATGTGCGTTCGTAAAATGGGTTCCGGGGATGGCGTTGCCCCTTCGCCTATCGTTGGCCGCAGGCGGGCATGCTTGATAAACGAATCGTCACCAGAATGCTTTTTCGCCATTGCTGAGGATTGACATTAGCTAAATCAGGCTAATAATTCTGCAATCTGGTAAAACCCGTGTATCAGAACGCATCGGCAAGAGTTTGTCTCCTGTTCCATGCGGACCACTACAACCAGCTGTGGTCTATCGAATGGTTTCCGGCACGGAATAAAGCTGCATGTGTGTTAATCGCCAGCTCTCACCGGGCTGGCTTTTTTTTTATACCGGATTTCTTGCCAGTCAGTATCATCACGCGCTAAGGCTGAGTCAGTGCCGTCGGCAAGCCGGGTATAATACGGTTCATTAATTATCAAAAATTACCCCCTTTTGCTGGGCCGCTGGAGGAACGCCAGAAAAAGCCTCGGGTCATCCGTCATCGAAAAAAGGGTTTTCGGCCAGGCTTATACGCTACTTCAACGCAGGAAATTTATTTTAAGATGCTTTTTTATCAATGCATTGTGCGCATTTATGTTTTTCCACGCATTAATATTAAGACAGGGGCAAAACATATCATTTCGCGTTTGTGAATCCCCTGAATTCAGGGTTGTAGGAACAGGCGTGAAGCCATACTATGTTTTCTTTTTTAAATCAGGATGATTTCAGAATGTTTAGTTTTGATAAGTTAATAACCCCAAGAATTATCAGTGCGCTTTACATAATAACTCTGGCATTCTTAGTGATTGCAGCGGTATTAACCTTTTTTACTCGCGGATTTAACGCCGCCGGTATCATGTTGCTGATTATGGCTGTCTTCGCCCGTATCTTTTTTGAGTGCATCATGGTGACATTTAAGAACAATGAGTACTTGCGACGGATAGCAGAATCTCTGGAAAAAAAATGATACCAACCGCCCACGGGCGGTTTTTTTATGGCCCTCACAATGGAGAGGTGCGTATGATCCCCATTCAATAGAGGTAAAAAACCACAGCGCTTATAGCAGATGTATGCCAAACCTTTTCAGCAAGGCCGCCCAGCCGATAAATACCAGCATGGTCGTCGCGCAACTGGCCGCCAGGGTAAGCCAAAAACCAAGCCGCTGGTAAAGAAAAGGAAACAGAATAAACATGGGTAGGGTGGGCACCACATACCAGAACGTGTACCAGGCATGGTTGGCAATTTTTAGCTGGCTTTGCCCTTCGAGTTTCATCCAGACAAGGACCAGAACCGTGACCAGCGGCAGTGCGGCGATGAGGCCGCCAAGGCGATCGCTGCGTTTAGCAACCTCAGAGATTAAAACAACAAGCCCTGCCGTAATTGCATATTTTGTAATGAGCCACAGCATCCCGTACCCCCAGACGTAACGTTTACGGCAGCAGGATAATATGCATCATCAGGCATAATTATGAGCGCCCCTGAAAAGAGTGTTAGCCATAAGCATGGGTATAAGCAAGCATGCTTAGCGATAAAAGAGCAGGCGTAAATCAGCAGGGGTAATTTAAAGTATGGCGAGTGATTTAAGTGCTTTTATTGTCACTCGGTAAGGAAGGAATTTCTTGCAGCGCTTCAAGGTTTATTTCAGGGTCTTTTGTCTCCAGCAGTGTGGTTATGGAAAGCAATTCATTAAACTGGGTAAGCAGAAGCTCTGCGTCTGTTTTAAGGGGACTGTCTGAGGAGTCCAGGGCTGCGTTAATTGCTTTTTTTACGCTTTCAACCATCTCGTCGGCGCCGCCCTGTTTTCCTAACGTTAAAAGCATGGCGCTGAGGAGCAAGGATTGAGCTTCAACTTGTGCTGTGAGTAATTTGGCTTCCGCATCCATTTTGGAGATCTTTGCAATCATACTAATAATTACATTTTTCATAACTGCCTCCTGTTTTTTAGACATACTAACCCTTTCAATGTCAGAGGCAATATCAGTAAGTCTTAAACAGGATCCGCGTTACATTTAAATGAACCAGAGGAAAGGCTCTCATTGCGCAGCGCCTGTTTATTCTGCACTCACTATTTACCTCAATGAAACGGCAGTCTCTGCATTAATCCGGCCATGAAAAAAGTGAAATGATTATGCGGGGAGCCTGGGCGCTGGTTGACATCCTTGTCTTTACGTCGCTCACTTTGTTGCCTTTCGCCTTCGGTGTCCTGATTGCAAAGGAGGATTGCGGTGAATAAAAAGGACGCTTCTGCGCTTCATTTTCGTCATGCGGTCGCATCTTTGCGGTTTCGGTTTCTGCGACGTTGCATCAGCCGCGCCCGCAGGATGTCGTATACCCAGTTATAAAGCATGGTGTAGGGCAGGAAGAAGAGAATAAAACCTATCTCCAGCAGGAACGCTTCTGTCAGGGAAATACCCAGGAAACCGGCGGCGATGGATACGCCAATCACGATAAACCCGCACTCAAAGCCTGCCGCATGCAGCGCGCGCACTTTTGCCGTGCGGGCGACCCGGTGCGCAGGCCAGAGTCTGTCGAATATCGCGTTGTAAATAACGTTCCAGATCATGGCGGCGGTGGCCAGCAAAACGGTCAGCCCGCCCATTTCCATCACCTTGCGTCCCATCAGCCAGGCGGCGGTGGGAGCAAGAATGAGTGTGGCAATGCCTTCAAAGCAGACGGCATGGAATACGCGCTCCGCAAGGGCGCGCTTTTCAGGTTCGGAAGTTTGCATTTTCGGTCGCCTTTTCGTGCAGGATTAATCAACAAGGGTTCCGATTTTATCGATGATGATGATAACTTAAAGATAGAATCCATCGATAAAAGCGATACTTCATGCGTTACTCTCCCGAAGCTCTGACCGCCTTTGTAGAAACGGTTGCCGCCGGGTCGTTTTCTGCGGCGGCGCGAAGGCTGCGTAAAAATCAGTCCACTATCAGTACAGCCATCGCCAATCTGGAGGCCGACCTGGGCGTGACGCTGTTTGACCGTTCTGCCAGGCAACCGGTGCTGACCGAGCAGGGACATCAGGTATTTGGCTACGTCCAGGCGATTCTTGCCGCCAGCGAAAGGCTGGACGAGCTGGCTATCTCCTTAGCTGGCGAGACGGAGCCGCGCCTGTCGTTCGTGCTCTCCGATACCCTGGACCCTAAAGTACTGGAAAACTTACTTGCCCGTTTCGACAGCGCTTTTCCCCATACCGAATTCGAGTGTTTGATTGGGGAAGATGAGGACGTCATCGATCTGCTGCAGAAAGGGCGCGCGCAGACCGGCTTAATAGAGGCGAGGGAGAGTTATCCGGTCGACATCGGCTTTAGCCGCCTGCCGCGCCAGACCCATATGGCTATTTATGTCGCCGCGCGCCATCCGCTGGCGCAGCGCAGGCAAATTACATTTGATGAACTTCATGCCTGGCGCGAACTGCAGCTGAATACCTATCTGGAAAGGCCTGATAACCTCTGCCGTGGGCCGGTATGGTCGGCGCCAAACTATCTGATGCTGCTCAGCATGGCGGTACAAGGCTTTGGCTGGTGCACCTTGCCCTGCGCGCTGGTGGCGGAATTCGCCGTGCCTGGTAGCCTGGTCGCGCTGCCTGTGCCAGGCTGGCCGCGGGCGTTGTCTATTGATCTGTTATGGAACAAGCGAACGCCGCCCGGCGTGGCGGGAAGATGGTTACGTCAGTATTTACTTTATGAAAGCGCAGGGGGAAACGCGCCGCCTGAAGCAGGCCGTTGAAACTGGCCCGTTGCTTGAGGGAGCGCGCAAAGCTGGAGAACGCCTTGTCGTTATCAGAGGCGTGACGCAAACCGCGCGCTTAGCTGCGCGCGCATACTATCCAGCAACTGGAAGCGGCGACGGTACTCCGCGCGTTTTTTGCTGGGAATGCTCTCCAGCGTTTTTCGCTCCAGCTGCAGCGGCAGACGCCAGCGAAACGCATCTTCACGCACGCCTTCCACCGATTCCCAGAATTCGTCGTAGCTGGCATGGAAATGGCGGCCCTTGCTGAACCGGTAACGCAGCGCGCGAAACACATGCCCGTTGTTGCTGACGCCATAGATGGCGCGGATATCCGTAAGCGCCGCGAGTTGCCAGAGAAATTCCAGCAGCAGCCGTTTAGGAAACAAACCATAGCAGGCGCGCGTCGCTTGTTTAATCACTTCATGTGTAACGTTACGGCGCGGCCCTTGTAAGCCGCCGATAACCAGCTGCCACTGCTTTTGCCGACGCGTGACGCTGAACGTCAGGCTGGCAAGCAGGGTCTGGTTTGCATCGCGCAGCCAGAGCGTGCATTCGCCTTCGCGCTCCGCCTTTCTGGCGCAGGAGGCGCTAAGGGTGAAGGCGGTTTCTTCTTTACCCTGAACTTGCAACAACGGCGTCTCTGATATTGCCGTAAACGCGCTGGCAAGAGACGTCGGCAATGTGCTCAAAAACTGGTAGTGGCTGAGTATGGCCTCGGCCCGCTGGCCCGCCGACAAACCGCGAACAAGATAAAGACGATGGGTTTTGCCAGGCAGCGTAATTTGCGACTGGAGCAGTTGCCCAAAATCGGCCCGCTGCGCGAGGCCGGAAAGCATCCGCCGCGTAGAAGAGTAGAAGAGCAGGGAGCGAAGCAAAAATTTCAGCCGGTAATCCCACTTGCTCCAGACAGGGCCGGGGATACATTTCCCGGTAACGAGCGCGGTAATAAGGTGCTCGCCCGGCTGCGGCGCGCAGGAAAAAGGCAGGTTGCTGTCAGTCAAAATAATCATCTCATTCTGGGTTTGTGATGATTATAAGGACAGCCATTTAATAGCTTAACAGAAGTCGTAAATAATTGGTGGGGCCGTTTAGGGTTTATTTAGAAATAGCGATAATGAAAAGAAACAAATACTTTCCTTTATAAATTTATTAAAAACAATCGGTTAGAAAAGTTCTGGTTTTATAGTAAACGTGGAAGATTTTAAGGGGGGGGTTACATGAAGGCGGGTGCTAAAATAATGCATTCGCTCCAGGTTTTTTATTTCTGAAGACAGTCCCGCGCCGATAATACCCTTTTTAGACTGCATGTATTTCAACATACCCTAAACGGCGCGTTAATAAGGATGCAAATAAAAGGTGCTATAAAAGCGAAGCCCGCCAGCAAAAACCCCTGACAGCAGACCGTTACGCCATTTGCCTGTCGCTGCCCATTTGCCTGTGGCTGCCCATTTGCCTGTGGCTGCATAGTGTCGCCAGTGCGCAAACCAGCCAGAGATGACGGTGCGGGATTGGCGCTGTAAGGGACAGTGCACGATACGCCGTGAAGCGGCAATAACTACTCCCTGAGGAGTAGAAACGCATTAGTAGAAAGCGATGAAAGGTAAAAATGGTTAAATAAATTAATATTCGACCCATTAATTTGGGTTAAGTGTTGAATATCTGGCGTAACCCTCTATGTTTAATTTGTCGGTTTTCCTCTCTTGTTTAGAGTTATTCCTGATATTGCCCGCCTGCTCAGGCGGGTTTTTTTTAGCTTTTTTTTCATGATGCGCAACTAATAAGCGCAAGCCTGTACATATAGAAATTATTTGTACAATTTCAGGGGGTTGTAAAACAAAATGCGTGGCAGTCATTTGCGCTTTGCTGTTTCTTAAGACATGCTTATTGATATGAACAAAACCTGTTCATTAACCAGCCCCTTCTGTTAACGCTATAACTACAGTGGCTTAGCTAATTATCCGCGCCATGATTAAATCGATTAATGGGGCTTAATCCAGACACAATAAACGTATTCCGCCGGTAGCTCACCAGGTAAGAGTAACTGTCAACTGAGCAGGGGGTACGAGGTTCGAGTCCTCGCCGGCGGACCCCTTTAACGACGCTTCGCCACGCAGGCAGACGCCCTTGCGCAGCAGCGTGCAAAAGAGAACGTTTTATCCGCCCCGTTGAATCGCCGCCATTTTTTCGCCAGTCCGCCATTCTTCTAGTAGGGTTAAAGCAGTATTCGATTGCGCAGGGGCGAGCGCCCCTCGTCTGCATAACCACTACCGGAGGGAAAGCATGACGCAACCATCTTCACCGTCAGCCGCTAATGAAGAACTGCAGTTGCTCGACCGTTACTGGCGCGCCGCCAATTATCTGTCCGTTGGGCAAATCTACCTGATGGATAACCCCCTGCTGCGCGAGCCGCTGCGTCCCGAGCACATCAAGCCCCGCCTGCTCGGCCACTGGGGCACTACGCCGGGGCTTAACTTTATCTATGCGCACCTCAACCGGGTCATTCGCCGCCGCTCTCTTGAGATGATTTACATCTGCGGACCCGGTCACGGCGGGCCGGGGATGGTGGCGAACACCTGGCTTGAAGGCAGCTACAGCGAGATCTACCCGGACATCAGCGAAGATGCCGCGGGCATGCAAAAGCTTTTTAAGCAGTTCTCCTTTCCCGGCGGCATTCCAAGCCATGCAGCCCCGGAAACCCCGGGCTCCATTAATGAAGGCGGCGAATTAGGCTATTCGCTTTCGCACGCCTTTGGCGCGGTATTTGACTATCCGGATCTGATTGCCGCCTGTGTTATCGGCGACGGCGAAGCCGAGACCGGGCCGCTGGCTTCAAGCTGGCACGGCATTAAGTTCCTCAATGCCGCGCGCGACGGCGCGGTGCTGCCCATTTTGCACCTTAACGGTTATAAAATCGCCAATCCCACCCTGCTCGGACGCGCCAGCGACGACGACCTGCGGCAACTCTTCAGCGGCTATGGCTACGAGCCGTTTTTCGTCAGCGGCAACGAGCCGGAAAAAATGCATCGGCAGATGGCGCAGACGCTGGACCAGGCGCTGGACAACATCCGCCGCTATCAGCAGCAGGCGCGCAGCGGCGGCGAGGCGCAGGCTATCCCACGCTGGCCGATGATCATTCTGCGCAGCCCTAAAGGCTGGACGGGACCGCAAACGGTCGATGGCAAAAAAGTGGAGGGTTTCTGGCGCGCGCATCAGGTGCCTGTCGCCTCCTGCCGGGAGAATGACGAACATCGCCAGATCCTGGAAACGTGGATGCGCAGCTATCACCCCGAAGATCTTTTTGACGAGCAGGGCAGGCTTAAGCCCGAGCTGCGGGCGCTGGCGCCAGAGGGCGATAAACGCATGGGCGCAACGCCTTATGCCAATGGCGGCAGGCTGCGGCGCGAATTGCAAACCCCGGCTATCAGCGATTATGCCGTCGAGGTGACGACCCGGGGCGAGCCGCAGGTTCAGTCTACCGAAGTGCTGGGCAGTTACCTGCGCGATATCTTCACGCGTAACCAGGATAACTTCCGCCTCTTCGGCCCGGATGAAACCGCCTCCAACCGCCTTAGCAACGTATTTGACGTGACCAACCGCACCTGGCAGGAGCCGGTTGAGCCTTACGACGAGCAACTGGCGCCGGATGGCCGCGTGATGGAAATTTTGAGCGAGCACCAGTGTCAGGGTTGGCTCGAAGGCTATTTGTTAACGGGCCGTCACGGCCTGTTTAACTGCTACGAAGCTTTTATCCATATTGTCGATTCGATGTTCAACCAGCACGCCAAATGGCTGAAGGTGACACGCAAGCTGCCGTGGCGCGAACCCGTCTCTTCCCTTAACTATCTGCTCTCCTCCCATGTCTGGCGACAGGACCATAACGGCTACAGCCATCAGGATCCGGGCTTTATGGATCATGTCGCGAATAAGAAAGCGGACATTGTGCGCATTTATCTGCCGCCTGACGCCAACACGCTGCTGTGGGTGGCGGACCACTGCCTGAAAACCTGGGACCGCATTAATGTCATCGTGGCCGGCAAGCAGCCTGAGCCGCAGTGGCTGACCATGGACGAGGCGGTGAAGCACTGCGAAGTGGGGCTTGGCGTTTGGCCCTGGGCGGGCAATGAGCAGCAAGGCAAAGCGCCGGACGTGGTGATGGCCTGCGCAGGCGATGTGCCGACCATGGAGACGCTGGCCGCCGTCGACTTGCTGCGCCACTATCTGCCGGACCTGAGCGTGCGGGTAGTTAACGTGGTGGATTTGATGGCGCTACAGACCCAGGAGCAGCATCCGCACGGCCTGAGTCAGCAAGCGTTTGATGAGATCTTTACCAAAGATAAACCGGTTATTTTCGCTTTCCATGGCTACCCGAGCCTTATCCACCGCCTGACTTACCTGCGCCATAACCATCGCAACTTCCACGTTCGCGGCTTTATGGAGGAAGGCACCACCACCACGCCTTTCGATATGACCGTGATGAACGAGCTCGACCGCTTCCATCTGGCCCAGGCGGCAATTCTGCGCGTTGACAAATTACAGGGGCAGGCGGATGAGATCCTGGATGAGTTGCAGGAGAAGATAGCCGCTCACCACCGTTATGTGCGGGAATATGGCGAAGACCTGCCGGAGGTGCGCGGCTGGAAGTGGCCTTCGCAGCAGGGCGGCGGCAACGCGCCAGAATAATTGCGCAAGCCAGGCTCTGCCTGGCTTTTTTACCAGGCCCCATTAGCGGGCAAAACGGGGTTCTCAGCTACACTTATTTCTCCAACATGCCAGGAGGTTTATATGGTCGACAAAGATTCCAATACGCATCGTAAAGAGGAAGGCGAGGCGAGCAAAGGCTTGCCCGAGGCGGCGCCGAAGGGAGGCAACGCTTATGAGGAAGACGACACGCTAAGCCATGACGACCACCGCAAGCCGCAGCGTACAGAGGACGAATAATCAGCGATAGCAACCGGCGCGGCGCGGCAACAATAGCTGCGCTTGCGTACGATGGCAAGCATCAAATTAAGTTATGGATGAGGCGGCGAGAAGAGGGGGGATCGAACAAGCAGGCGGCCATAACGTTAAAGCCTCTCCCTGGAGGTTTTATCCAGGAAGAGGCTTTATACACTTTCTTTCCCTGAAAGGTAGCTATTTAGCGCACTTAGTCAGACTTACGTCCGCCGCCATGGCTATTCTGTCCACCTTTCTTACCTGCTTCAGAGGCTTTTTCGCGGTCATTAGCGAAGTTACCGCCGCTGTGCTGACCACCTTTTTTACCTGCTTCAGAAGCTTTCTGACGATCTTCTGCGAAGTTACCAGAACCACCACGATGTTCGGCCATATAAACCTCCAGATTTTCTTTTCTTCCAGGAAAGTAAAAGTAGCGTTAAATGCTACTGCATCGTTGCTACACGATTAAATATAGAAGCTGATTGCGCTTAGGGAAGTAAGAATAATCTGCATCGGCCCTTTTCTTGTTTTTCTTTTAAAAACAAACGGATAACTATAAAGCTACAGGCTGTAGAATATATCTTTTTCACGCTTAAAAGCGACGTAAGAGAACGCGGCGCACATGAAAGGCGTCAGATAACAAAAACTTATGGATTGACAGAGGAGAAAGAAGCGCGATGACAGCGGGGCGGGAAAAGAAGCAGGGCCGCATAGCGGCCCTGAGAAATTATTTGCGTGCCAACAGGTAACCCAAGACAACGCCTGCGGCGGCTGCAATCGCCAGGCCGCTTAACGGATTAGACGTCACCTGATCGCGTACGGTGTCAGCCGCATCGCGCACGGCGTAACTTGCCTGGTTTGCATACCGGCGCGCAGCGCCTTTTGCTTCATCATGATGGCTGTTGGTTGCGCGCCCGTAAGCTTCCTGGGCCAGACCTGAAACTTCTTTCAATTTATCGTCGGCTTTACCAAACATCTTTCCCTCCTGAAACGTTACTCGGTAAGTTTTAAGTGTAGCAGAGGGACAGACGCAGCCCTGGAAACCAGGATTTATGAACCTTTTTAGATGGCTGGAACAGGAGTCGATCCGGCTCACGTCCCGGTCCTTGTACGTAGTTCTATACTGCCGATAAAAAGAACCTGCGCTAACGGAGGTAAGTATGGAAGAAGGATTTTATTGGGTGCTTTACGCCGGGACCAAGCTGGTAGCCTGGTACGCTGATGAAGAAACCCTGGATTATCTGACCGGGGAACGCATCAGGGGCGTCTGGCATTTTACGGGCGCTTCCGATTTTATTGCCACCCGCCAGGAAGCCACCGTGCTGAGCGGCCCGCTGATGCCGCCAGCAGACAGGTAAGCAAGCCGGTTGCTCCCGCATTGTCGCTACCGCTTAATGCTGAGTCTAAAAATGGCCGCGATACCATAATATTATTTGGCAAAAAGCGGCATTAAGCAGCAGCTTATTAACGTTACGCTCTTTATTACGCACTTATCGCGAACCTTTAAGTAATAATATCAGTACAATTAAGTATTTACTTAATTGTGAATGGTTATGGCATTTGTTTTAAAAAATATTCTCGCGTTTTTCGCCTCTGCTTTTCTTGTCGTTTTCACCATCAGCGCGTTGTATATTGATATCGCCTGGTTACAGGATGGGATTAAAGAAACGTCCGCCACTGAAATTGTGCAGGAGCTCATGCTGGCGGCCACGGTAATACTGTTTCTCCGTTATGGCGCCAGGCCAGGTGAAATCAGACAAGGCGCCGTACTGATTGCCGGTTTTTTTGGCTGTATGCTAATTCGCGAAATGGATTTTCTCTTTGACCAAATCCGGCACGGCGCATGGGTCTGGTTCGCGCTTCTCGCCGCGCTTCTGAGCATCGGTTACTGCGCCAGGAAGCCTGTTGATACGGCGCGCCAGCTGGCTCGCTTTATGCGCCATCCCGCCTACGGCATGATGTTTTCCGGCTTGCTCTGCATTCTGGTTTTTTCCCGTTTTTTCGGCATGCATTTTCTCTGGCAGCAGCTGATGCAGGAAGGGTATGACCGGTTGGTCAAAAATATGGTGGAAGAAGGCGTGGAATTTTTCGGCTATGCGCTTTGTCTCTCTTCCACCTGTTGGTATTTATACGCCCAGAAAAAGCAGCGCGCGACGCGGTAGGCGTGTTTTGCAAGCGCGTGGGCGAGAGGAAAATTTGCCGACGCGCCATCAGGCGCCGTTATGCAATATCAATACGATCGCCACGCGTCGTCGGATGGGAAATAACCACAAACTCTACTGCGTGTGGGCTGAGATTTTGCGCCTGATGCTTTGCCTGCGGCGGAATTTCAATGCCCTGATGCGCGCTAAGGGTATGCAGTTCTCCCTCCAGCTCCATGGTTAATTCACCGTTCAGCACAAGAAAAAATTGCCGCGACTGGCAATGATAATGGCGAACCTCTTTTGTCTCTGGCGGCATACGCTCGTGAATAATGCTCATATCCGACCGTTTGAGCAGATGCCAGCCGTCGCATTGTTCTCCCCAGTGATAATGCTCCGCCGTTGCTTTAGAAATCATCTTTCGCTCGCCACCTTTAAAAATTTGACGTTACGTTTTTTGCGCAGGCGCGTCCAGCAAACGGGCATTACAAGAAATGGCGGGTTGCAAAAAACGAAACCGCCCAAAGGCGGTTTTCATTCGATGTATCGCAATAACCCGTTTTTTACGCATGTACGGATTTATCGGGGCCGCAAAGCATAATGGGTTCGCCTTCTTCAAGACGTTGCTGAAAATAACGCTTCATCGTTTTGCTAATCCCGGCGCCGCACCACATAAAATGATGCTCATAACGACGGGTCGCGACAGCAGGCATGGCGCCCGGCTGAGGCGATATTTCAACCCGGAAGCCGAGCCCCGTCAGCCGGATGGCTTCCAGCCAGATTTCGTTTTCATCGTTGACGCTAATGGCCTCCAGAAAAAGCGGGGCCGCTTTTTGTCTGCCAATTGCCTTTATGTCGCGCAGCGCCTGCTGCATGATAACGCGTTGAAATAAGGCTTTTCTTAACGCGTTGCCGGGACAATGCTCTTCATGCAGCAGAACGTTGAGCGGTTTCAATAAATAATTTACGCAATCCTCGCTGCTGTAATCCCGCATCATTTGCCGTAAATATTTATCCAGCGCGACATCATCAGCACAGCTGAGTAACATCAGCAACTCTTCCTGCCGGTAGCTCCAGCCGCTGTGGTGATAACGGCGAGGGGCATAAATCAGATTATAAATTTCGCGTAAGGTATCGCCGCGAGAAGTCAGGACAAGGATATGGTTAATTCTGATGTACTGGCTCCAGCTATATCCGCGCTTAAGATCTTCTGCGCGCGTGATTAAACCTGCCCGCTTCCAGTTTTTAAGCGTAGTCGGCAATACGCCTGTCATGGCGCATACCGTTTCAGTATTGAAATATTTCATAGAGACCTTAGTCAGGAGGAATACAGGAAGTATTCCAGAACTCTTAGTCTGGCTGAGTTTGAGGTAATTAGATAGGCTAAAAGTCGGTTAATTTACGTTAGGTTGTTATTTGCCGTGTCGTACATGCAATTTTGCGAGCGTAATCTCTTAATTACCCAACTTAAATATCTTGCAACCGGTTACGGATAAATTTGTCAGGAAAGGTCAGTGTTTCTTACGGCTATGCGCTACGGCGAATTGCGTTTTATTAGACCGCTTATTCAGACGAAAGTGCGATTTACCGTTGCGCCTTAAATTTCTCCGGTGATTATTTATCCCTGTTATTAATAAGGGTAAAACAAGCGCGGCCGAATTCATTTTTTTAATGGTAACGCTACAGAACAACCTTTTAGAAAACAGATAAAAAAAAGCCCGCACAGATAACGAGGCGGGCCAGAAATACTGGAAGCAATGTGAGCAATGTCGTATCGAATACCTGAGTGAAACACTCAACTACTCGATACGCAAAATATAATCATTCTCATTTCCGTTGTAAACCTTTTTATGCCCCTATGTTTTTTGTGCCCTAACAGCGACCCGGTTAAGCCCCATGGACGCGCGGGTGACGTCGAGAGCCTGTACCCGATAGCTCACGCCCTTATATTTCGTAGGTGAATAATCAACCAGCCTGCGGTTTAATGGGGCGCTGTACGCTTTGTTCAGACAAAGGGAATGACAAGAATGATGACAGAGGACGCGCTGCGCCAGAAATACCCTCACGCTTTCTGGTGGTCGTTTGGCGACGGCGCCACCATGGCCGATGAGCTGGCAGCGCTGGTAATCTCAGGTAAGAAAAAAGCGACCTGCTGCTCGCTGGCTGCCTTTGAACGGGAGCAACTTCGTCCGTGGGTGGGGAGCTATCACATTGTGCTCAATGGCGCGCGGCAGCCGGCATGCGTAATTCGTACGGTCGCTATGCAGCTTATCCGCTTTTGCGATGTTACGGCTGAGCTGGCGCAACAGGAAGGCGAGGGCGATTTAAGCCTGCGTTACTGGCAGGATGCGCACCGGGCGTTCTTTGAGCGTGAAGGGACGTTTGCGCCTGCCATGGAGTTGGTTTTTGAAAGGTTTGCGCTTATCGAGACGTTGTAAGTTAATGCCTGGGGATTTCAGACTGCGGGAGAAAACGATGCTGGAAAACTATTACGGCGAGCGAGCCACCGATGAACAAAGAAAACGGCAGCTGGCTGTCGCGGCGGCGCTGGAGATCGCTAAAGCTTCGGTAGGCGCAGGAAACGGCATCTCCGGCGCGCGAACCGAATATGATTTGCAGTCGGTCGCCAAAGAGATAGCGCCACTGGCCGATGCCATTCAGGCTGCGCTTGAAAAGGCGTAACGCTTAGCCAACAACAGCTAAAAAAAACCCGGCCAGGCCGGGAGAATACACGGGGTCTTTTTTGTTTGTCTCTGGAGTATAGCGCCCGGCTGGTGATTGTCTGCCCACTATAAATGGCAGGCTGGCGTTACCACCAGCCGAGCCCCACGCCCGCCCAGGCGATAGCCGCCACCACAATCAAAATCAGCGTTGTCTTTCTCATTCTTCTGCGTCCTTGTTCTGTTTACCTAAAGGAGGCGCTTTTATGCCATTAAAGAACAAACACCTGCAACCCATAAGGGCAGGAATAGCCTTGCCGCGCACGTTTTTAGCCGCGCGATAAACAGATCAGCAGGGGAAACAGAAATCGCAGGAAGCGAATCAACAGAGGCAAACCGCAAAGGCGGGAACAAAGCGAGGCCCGCCCTGGATTATCAGCGAAGAGAAGCCGAAGCGCGCAGATTACTCGCTCACCAGCCACATATCCGCTTCCTCGAACATCTCTTCCAGCATGCGGTTGAGCTTTTCGCGGTCATTTTTGCTGGCGTCGGAGTTCAGGCCGTTAGTCTGCATCGGCTTTACGCGCACGTCTGCGTCAGGAAAAATGCGGTGAACGCGGCGGGTCAGCTCGTTCAGGATAATCTCCTGGGCGCCGGGCAGACCGGCAACGTTACGTTTGTCATAGACAAGTTCAACAAACATTAAGGGAACCTCTGGTACTGGGTTTATATACAGCGGGAATGCACTATAAACGCGCGCATCGCAAAGGTAAAGATGGGAATGCAACCTCTTTTTTAAAGCGCGCGCCGTCGCCTGTTTTTTTATTTCTTACTCTGCGCTTCGCCCTGGTGGCTATAAATAGAGAGAACGCTAATGTTTTGTCGTAAGGAGCGGTACCGATGAATATTGCTTGTCTGGGGTGGGGGTCGCTTATCTGGAAGCCGGGCCCGCTGCCGGTAGCGGGAGCGTGGCGGCAGGATGGACCGCTGTTGCCGGTGGAGTTCTCGCGCATGAGCGACGGCGGCGAACTGGCCACCGCTATCTGCCTGAATGCGCCGCGGGTGCCGGTTTTCTGGGCGCAGCTTGCGTTGAATTCTCAGGAGGAGGCCACGCTTGCGCTACGAGAAAGGGAGGGCATTCCGCCGGAGCGAAAAGATGGCACCGGTCTGCTGCTTATTCATCACGAAGCTACAGGAGAGCTTGCCAGCTGGGCGCGCGAGCGCAATATCGACGCGCTTATCTGGACGGCGCTGCCGCCGCGGGTGGGGCACAACGAAGGACAGATCCCGACGGCGGAACAGGCTGTCGCGTACCTTGACAGCCTGCAGGGCGAAGTGCGGGAGCACGCCCGCGCCTATATCGAGCAGGTTCCGGCGCAGCTTGAAACGCCATACCGGCGCGTCATCCGTGAGCGACTGGGCTGGGATAAAACCTGAAAGCTCAACGTTGCTTTCCGCGGCTTGCAAAAAAATGCCCCGCAGGGTGCGCGGGGCAACATTAACTCAATAAATTTGAGAATGGCGTCCTGTGGTTCAACGACAGAACCCGTTGAGCGTAAAACAGCATCCCCCTGCAAAAATGGAGAAATAGTGAATTTTATCGCCAGGCGATAAAAAAGTGCGGCCTGCGGCGCACGCATTATTTACAAGAGCCTTTAGGAATGTTCTGATCGTCGCGTTCTTTTTCTGTTCTTGTGAGTGAAGCAATGTTCCAGTTAAAACCGGGCTCGCTTGCCATGATTATTGGCGCGCGCACCGCCGCCGGGCGGGTGAATATCGGTAAATCCGTTGAGCTTTTTGCGCTGTGCCAGCCGGGCGAGCGCTTTATCAATCCCGTAAATGGCGTAACAACCCAGATGCCGCAACAGGGCGGGCGGGCGCTGTGGCTGGTGACAGGCGATGTGGTGGCGTTTGACCGGCAGCACGGCTTTGCCTTTGTGCGCGCCGAACATTTAATGCCGCTGGAGGGCGATTTTTCCCCGGCGAAAGAAGAGACGCTTTCCCTCAGCTAAGGCCGAGCAGCGTATCCAGCGCTGGCGTGCGCGCGTTCTGCCACCAGAGGTAGGCGCGATACCATTCGCTCTGGCTATCGGAAACCAGTTGCTCCACGCTCCAGCTGCGGTTCAGCACCGCATGCAGACTGACGCAGGAGCGCGCCATGCCATACAGCAGCCAGCCAGCGCCCAGCCCCACGCTCAGCAGCGCGAGCGGCGGCGTCAGCATGCGCGACTGCACCAGCAACATCGCCATAATGCCCACCTGAAGCGCGAGCCGCACGCCCAGCGCGCTGGCGAAAAACTGCCTGGCCCGGTCGGGGCTGAAAAAACAGGGGTTAGTCAGGCTGCGGCGAAACCGCGCCTGGCGGGATCCGTCCTGTGCGCTCTGGCTGCCCAGATATTCAAGCGGGATCAGCACCAGCCCTGATTCGGTGAGCTGGTGCAGACGTATCGAGACCGCCAGCGGAAAAATCAGTCCCATCGCCAGCAGGAAAAACAGCCCCGCTGAAACGCCATTCTGCAATAAATTCAGGCAGACGAGTCCGCCCAAGACCACCAGTCCGGTTTGCCACCAACGCGCCGCCATCTCTTTCTCCTCCATCGAACCTTTCTCAGTATGGCAGCGCCAGCCCGGCGTGAGGCTAATTCTTTTGTCGCAGCGACTAAGCCAGTTCGCGTAAAAAATCCGCCAGCACCTGGGCGTGATTTTGCGTTGTGTCCCGCGCGGCATAAAGCAATGTCAGCCTCTGCGTACGGGAGAGGGCGGCAAGCCGCCGGGCCGCCTCTGGCGACGCCTCAAGCTCGCGGCGATACGCTTCGCTGAAAGCGGAAAAATCGATGGCTTCGGCGTGGAACGCTTTGCGCAGTTCGTCGGAAGGGGCTATCGCTTTGCACCATTCGTCGCACTTCAGCGCCGCTTTCTTCACGCCCCGCGGCCAGAGGCGGTCTACCAGCACGCGGTAGCCGTCCTGCGGGTCCGGCGCTTCATACACTCGTTTTGTGGCGATCATTTCGCTTTTCCCCGCTGCCAGCGCGAACGCGTGTTGGGAACAACCGGTTTATCGAGACCGTGATAGCGGACGCGAAACCCCATCAGGCAGGCGCTTATCAGCATTGTCGTGTTCATCACGCCATGTTACTCCCCGCCATCGCCCGGGTACAAACGGCAATCTGCCTGATAACCCTGCTATTTTTTGGTGTTGTTAGCTTGCGCGCAGATCTGTATGCTGAGGTTCCTTATGTTGTGCATCACCGATCTCTGCATAAGGAACTCCTCATGGAAAGCTCTCCCCTGAAATCCACTCTGCGTATCGCTCTGGTTGGCGACTATAACCCCGACGTGCTGGCGCATCAGGCTATCCCGCTGGCGATAGACGACGCCGCCGCAGTGCTGGAGGTGAACGCCGACTACGACTGGCTCGCCACGCCGGATGTCGCAAGCCAGGAAGACCTGGTTGGCTATGACGCCATCTGGGTGGTGCCAGCAAGCCCTTATAAGAACGAAGAGGGGGCCTTTCACGCTATCCGCTACGCCCGCGAAAACAGCGTGCCGTTCCTTGGCACCTGCGGCGGTTTTCAGCACGCCATTATCGAGTACGCTCGCAACGTCATGGGCTGGGACGACGCCGCCCATGCGGAAACGCACAGCGAAGGGCGGCTGGTGATCGCGCCGCTAACCTGCTCGCTGGTGGAAAAAAACGACGCCATTGAGCTTCGCCCCAATACGCTCATCGCGAAAGCTTACGGCAGACTGGAAATAGAAGAGGGCTACCACTGTAACTACGGCATTGCGCCGCTGTTTGCCGGGGCGCTCGAACAGCAGTCGCTGAAGGTCACTGGCTGGGACAGCGAAGGGGAGATTCGCGCGGTTGAGCTGGTGACGCACCCATTCTTCGTCGCCACGCTGTTTCAGCATGAGCGCGCGGCGTTGGCCGGACGCCCCGCGCCGCTGGTGCAGGCCTTTTTACGCGCCGCCCAGCGTTAAGCCGGTAAAGCCAGGGGCGCGCCCCTGGCTCGGTTAGCCGACGTGAATCTCTCTGTCGCGTCCGGCTAACGCGCCGAAGGTCGCCATGATTATCGACAGCAGCGCGCAGAGGATAAGCGGCAGGCTCCAGCTTGCCAGTAAATCATGCAGTTTCCCCATAACCGGCGGGCCGCCCGCCGCCAGCAGATAGCCCACCGATTGCGCCATACCCGAAAGCGCTGCCGCCTGATGAGCAGAACTGGCGCGCAGGCCAATGAACGTCAGGCCCAGGATCATGGTCGCGCCGGAGCCAAACCCGAACAGCACAACCCACAGGCTGGCGTGACCCGGCGTTAACCACAGCCCCAGCGCGCTTACCGCGCAAAGCAGCGATACGCCAACGGCGAGGACTCGCTGATCTCGCAAACGCGAGAGGATAATCGGCACCGCGATACCGGGCGCCGCCGTCGCCAGCTGTAACACGCCGTGCAGCGAACCAGCCTGCGCCTCGCTGTAGCCCTGGCTAATCAGCATGCTGGGCAGCCACCCTATCACCACGTAATAAATAAGCGAGTTAAGGCCAAGAAAGAGCGTTACCTGCCAGGCGAGCGGCGAGCGCCAGAGCGCGCGCTGTTCACGCGGCGCCGGGCCGCGCACCGTCGAGGCGCTTTTTTGCCGCAGCTGCGGCAGCCACAGCAGCATCGCCAGCAGCGGAAAGACCATCAGCGCCAGTAACGCGCCGCGCCAGCCAAAACCGAGCGCGGCAACTGGCACCACCAGCGCCGAACCCAGCGCCGCCGCCGCGCCCATCGTCAGAGAATAGGCGCCGGTGAGGCGTGCCACCTGGCCTGGAAAATCGCGCTTGATCATGCCTGGCAGCAGGACGTTGCCGAGCGCAATGCCGCAGCCGATGACGGCGGTGCCAAGGAATAACCCGGCCGCGCCGCCCGTTGAGCGCAGCGCGATGCCGGCGCAAATCAGCAGCATCGCGCCAAATAAACTGCGCTCCATGCCAAAGCGGCGCGCCACGCCCGCCGCCAGCGGCGAAACCACGGCGAAGGCGAGCAGCGGCAGCGTGGTCAGCACGCCCGTGCTGGCGGTAGAGAGCGTAAACGTGTCGCGAATGGCGTCCAGCAGCGGCGCCGCGCCGGTAAACGTCACGCGAAGCGTGGTGGCGAGAGTCAAAATGCCCGCCAGCAAAAGCAGGGCGCGGGGACGGGCAAGCGTCGTGGAAGTCATCAGGCTTTCTCAGCAAAAAAACGTGATGCAGAGCATAGCGCTTCTTCGCCTGAATGGAATCAAGCTAAAATGCCAGAAAATCGCTAAATTCGGACAACTGCAATGGAACAGGGATTAGCACTCGAGGGGTATAACCCGGACCTCCACCACGACCCGGCGGTGGCGTTTCGCATACGCGTGGGCGAAAGCGAGCAAGAGATCCCCTTTCACCAGCACCGCAAAGGGCAGCTTATCCTGGCGCTGCACGGCGGCATCGCCTGCGAAGTGGAGCAGGGCGTCTGGATGGTGCCGCCGCAGTACGCGGTTTGGCTGCCCGGCGGCCTTGCCCACAGCAACCGGGCTACGGCGCAGGCCCGGCTCTGCTTTTTGTTTATCGAACCGGGCGCGGTTAAGCTGCCTGAAACCTGCTGCACCCTGAAAGTCTCCCCGCTGGTGCGCGAGCTTATCCTGACGCTCGCAGAGCGTCGTAAAGCACCGTGCGATACCGGGGAGACCGCGCGGTTGGTGCAGGTGCTATTCGATGAGCTTCCCCGCCAGCCGGTTGAGCAACTCCAGTTGCCGGTTTCCCGACACCCTAAAATTCGCGTCATGGTCGAAGCGCTGGCGGCGCGGCCGGACGACCGGCGCACGCTTGCCGCCTGGGCGGCGCAGTTCGCCATGAGCGAGCGTAATCTGGCCCGTCTGGTGGTGAAAGAGACCGGGTTAAACTTTCGCCGCTGGCGCCAGCAACTGCAGCTCATCGTCGCGCTGCGGTTGCTGATTAATGGTCAACAGGTCACTCAGGTGGCGCAGGCGTTGGGCTATGACTCCACCACCGCGTTTATCACGATGTTTAAAAAAGCGCTGGGCCAGACGCCGGGGCGTTACCTGCGCGACACGCAGACGCCGTCCTCTTCTTCATAAAAAACGGCTGCCTGCCGGGTAAATTTTCTCCGGCTGGCAGTGGGTTATGCTGCTTTGCGCCCTGTCATAAGCGTTTCCTTTTAAGCCGTTGTGCTTAATAACATTTGCGCATATCTATTGCCGATTAAGGAATTTCCAGGATGGAGCGCGCTGTGGGAACGTAGAGAGGACGTAATAACTACAGGGATATCAAGGAAAACCTATGGCAGCCGTACTTAACACACAGAAAAAGATCGTGGCGCTGGCCCTGCTGGCGCTGGCGGGCTTCACCGGCGCAGCGCAGGCCGACCAGCTCGCCGATATTAAAAAAGCGGGCGTGGTAAAAGTGGCGACCTTTGACGCCAACCCGCCGTTTGGCTCGATTGACCCCAAAACCCATAATATCGTTGGTTACGATGTCGATTTCGCGAACGCGCTGGCGAAAAGCCTTGGTGTGAAGCTGGAGCTGGTGGCCACCAACCCGGCGAACCGTATCCCGCTGCTGCAATCCGGCAAAGCGGATCTCATCGTCGCGGATATCACCATTACCCCGGAACGCGCGCAGGTGGTCGATTTCTCTACGCCCTATTTTGTGACCGGTCAGCAGTTCCTGGTGCCGGCGCAGTCGCCCGATAAGCTTGATGCTTACAGCAAAGCGCGCATCGGCGCCGTGAAGGGAACCACGGGCGAGCAGGCGTTGCATCAGCGCTTCCCGCAGTCGCGCGTCCTTTCTTATGACGACATCCCGCTGGCGCTGACGGCGCTGCGCAACGGCAACGTGCAGGCCATCACCCAGGACAGCACCATTCTGGCGGGGCTGCTGGCGCAAGCGCCGGACAAGGCGCAGTTTAAAATCCTGCCGGATTTGCTCAGCAAAGAGGATATCGGCGTAGGGGTGAAAAAAGGCGAGCCGGCGCTGCTGAAAGCGGTGAATGACGAGCTGGTGAAGCTTGAACAGAGCGGCGAAGCGGCGAAGATTTACGATACCTGGTTCGGCCCTGCGACCAAAACGCCGCAACCGCGTAATTTCAAAATAGAAGCGAAGTAATATGGCGTTTTTTTCTCAGTCCGCGGCCCGAGCCGCGGATTTTTCGCATTTGCAGCAGGCAAGCGTTGAGTTTCGCGACGCGACTAAACGATACGGCGACAACCGGGTGCTGAACGGCATCAACCTCAGGGTTAACCCGGGCGAAGTGGTGGCTATACTTGGCCCTTCCGGCTCCGGTAAATCGACCCTCATCCGGCTTATCAATCAGCTTGAGCCGCTGAGCGAAGGGGAGATTTATATCGACGGCAAACCCACGCGCGGATTGAGCGGCCGGGCGCTGCGCGCGCTGCGAAGCCGCGTCGGCTTTGTTTTTCAGCAGTTCAACCTTTACGCGCATTTGACGGCGCTGGAGAACGTCACGCTGGCGTTAACCCATGTCCACGGCTGGAAGCCGCAGGCAGCGACAGAGAGGGCGCTTGGCCTGCTGGCGCAGGTAGGTTTGCAGGATAAAGCCGACGAGTTGCCCGCCCAGCTCTCCGGCGGACAGCAACAGCGCGTGGCCATCGCGCGGGCGCTCGCCAGCGAGCCGCAAATTATTCTCTTCGACGAGCCGACTTCAGCGCTCGACCCGGAGATGATAGGCGAAGTGCTCTTTGTGATGAAAACGCTGGCCCACAGCGGCATCACCATGATTGTGGTAACGCACGAGATGCAGTTTGCGCGGGAAATCGCCGACCGGGTGGTGTTTATCGATGGCGGGGAGATCCTGGAGCAGGCGCCGCCGCAGCAGTTTTTCACCGCTCCCGCGCATCCTCGCGCGCAGCGCTTCCTGCAAAAAGTGCTCGACCCGCTGCACCTGGAGCGTAAGGACCTCGCATGAATCTGCACCTTGACTGGCATGGCGTGCTGAGCGGGCAGCCGCTGCAGTGGCTTATTTCCGGTTTTCTTACCACCCTCTGGGTAACGCTTGCGGGCATGCTGCTCGCCACCCTGCTTACCGTGCTGTTGCTGGCGCTGCGACTGGCCGGCGGGCCGGCAGGACGCGGGCTGGTGGCGGCATGGGTCTCGCTGTTTCGCAATACGCCGCTGCTGGTGCAACTGCTGTTCTGGTATTTCGCCGCCTGGAATTTTCTTCCGCAGGCGTTTCGCGGGGTGGTTAACGATGAGCATGCGTGGAGCATTTTGCCCGGCGATGTCTGGTGGTTTACGCCGGAGTTTCTCTGCACGGCCTGGGCGCTGGGGCTCTTTAGCGCGGCTTTTCTGGTAGAGGAGATCCGCGCAGGGCTTCAGGCTGTCGCAAAAGGGCAGGTTGAAGCGGCGCGCTCGCAGGGGTTTAGCGAGCTGGCGATTTTTCGCTGGATTTTGCTGGCGCAGGGACTGCGCAACGCCTGGCAGCCGGTGGTGGGGCAATACCTCAACCTGATGAAGCTCTCTTCGCTGGCGACCGGCATCGGCTTTGCCGAGCTCACTTACCAGGTGCGGCAGATTGAAAGCTACAACGCCCACGCGCTGGAAGCGTTCGCCATCGGCACGGCGCTCTACCTGCTGCTCGGGCTGGCGATGGGCTGGCTTTTTGCCTGGTTTGGCCCGTCAGGCGGCGACCGTAGACAAGGGGGGGCGGCATGATAGAAAACATTACGGTAATTGCCGATAACCTGGACTACCTGCTGTGGGGCCGGATGGCGCAAGGGGAGCCGGGCGGCGTGCTGCTGACGCTGCTGATGACCTGCGGCGCGGCGCTACTGGCCTTTCCCGGCGGCATCGCGCTTGCCTGTCTGGCCTGGCGCTACGGCGGCGCGGTGCGGCGAGGCTTGTTCCTGTGGGCAGAGTTAATCCGCGGCATTCCGCTCATCTTCGTTATCTTCTGGCTCTGGTTTCTGCTGCCGATGCTGACGGGGGGAGAGATGCCGGGGGCGGTGACGGTAACGCTGGCGCTGGCCTGGTTTACTTCCGCTTCAGTGATGCATACCACGCTTGCCGGGCTGCAGGCCTTGCCGAAAGGCCAGCGCGAAGCGGCGCTGGCGGGTGGCTTCAGCAGCGGGCAAATGCTGCGGTTTATTTTGCTGCCGCAGGGGCTGCGCAACGTATTGCCGTCGTATATCGGGCTGCTTATCGCGCTGCTGAAAGACACGTCGCTCGCTTTTATCGTCAACGTGCCGGAGCTTACCACCGTCGCCGGGCAGGTTAATAACCGCGTGCAGGTCTACCCGGCGGCGCTGTTTATCTTTACCGGCGTGGTCTATTACCTGCTGTGCAGCGCGCTCGGCCTGCTGGTTTCACGACGCTTTTCGCGCCGTTCACTGGCGACCAATCAGTAAAGAGACTAACCCCGCAGCGATGAGTGGCCCGACCGGCACCCCCCGGAACAGGGCCACGCCTAATACGGTGCCCACCAGCAGGCCCGCCACAATGGTGGGCTGGCCGCTCATCAGCGTGACGCCGCGCCCGCCAAGCCAGGAGACAAAAATCCCCACCGCGATAGCCACCAGCGACTTCCAGTTCAGGAAAGAGTGAAACAGCGTGGAGGCGGGTAACGTGCCGCTGGCGATAGGGGCCAGCACGGCGACGGTGAGAATGATAATGCCCAGGGTGAGCCCCTGTTTTTCAATCCATGGAAACGCCTGCTGCAGCGGCGTCATGCGGATGACTATCAACACCAGAACGGAAATCGCAACCGTGGTGTTATGGCTGATAAAGCCGAGCGCCGCCAGCGCCAGCAAAATCAGCAGCGTGCTGTCAAACATACCAGCTCCTTGCTGAACCTCGTTTAAGAGAAAAACAGAAAAGCCGCAGCGGTGGTTTTTATCGATTCGCGTCGCAGCGTTAAGCGATTAGCTGCGGCGAAATTCCACCAGCTCCGGGCGGGCGATATGCAGGTAGTCGGCGGTATCCATCACAATGGATTTTTCCAGCAGACCGGCGTTAAAGGCGATTTCATCAAACCGCTCGAAAATGAGCGGGTCGGCGACCAGCTTCAGGCTTGGGTGGAAGCTGAAGGGCGGAATGGCGCCGAAGACGCAGCCCGTTAGCGCATCGACCTCCGCGGGGCTTGCGAGGGAGGCTTTCAGCCCGCCGATATGTTGCGCCAGCAAGGTCAGGTCCGCCTGCTGGTCCGCTGCCAGAATCGCCAGCACGTGCTGCTTCACGCCGTTGCCCTTGATCTTGCAAACCAGCGCCTTAGCGCCCTGGCCCAGGGCGGTGCCGCGAAGCAGTGAAACCGCTTCGCATTTGCCCATTGGCTCATGTTCCATTACCCGATAACGCGCTTCGTTATCTTTTAGCAACGCCACCAGTTGTTCATGCACCGCCACGCCGTTGTCTGCCATTATTTTTTCCGCCCGTTGCTGACTGATTATTGTGCTGTTTACGATACGCAGCGCGACTGAGGTTTGCAATATTCCCGTAACGGGCAAAAGAAAATAGCTCTCAAAATAAAAGAGATGGCGAAATGAGCGTAAGAAAATGACCTGACACGTTTGGCTTACCTGAGCGAACTGTATTATCGTGGAATGGCTGGCGAAAATAACGCTTTGGCTATGGGCAAACATTATTTTTGCAAGCCGGGTATGCCATTCAAAACGGTAACGGAATAAATCAGGAGGGTTTCTCTCTTATTTATAGCAAGCGGCGCAGGACGGCAATAAAAAGGAGCGGCGGCGAGCGCTTTTATTTCACGCTTCAGCCTGACGGTTAATAAAGCTTTATTGACTTCATCGATGCGTCATCTGTCCAGGTAACAAAATCGGGTTTCCGGAGGTAGGATATGGCAGAACATCGTGGCGGTTCCGGCAACTTTGCCGAAGACCGCGAGAAAGCTTCTGAAGCGGGCCGCAAGGGCGGCCAGCGCAGCGGCGGCAACTTTAAAAACGACCCTGAGCGCGCTTCCGAAGCGGGCAAGAAAGGGGGGCAACATAGCCACGATAAGGACCGTAAGTAAATCCTGTAGCGTGGAAAACAACAGCAGCCTTTCAGGCTGCTGTTTTTATTTGCCAGGCGCAAGAAATTGTTGCAGCGAGGTTTTATCGAGCGGCCGGGAATACCACCAGCCCTGGCCGTAGCTTTGAGGGAAATGTGAACGTAAATAATTAACCTGTTCCGCTTCTTCGAGCCCCTCGAAGACCACTTTCTGTGGCATCGATTTAAGCAGCAAGATCAAATTAATCAGCAGGGTTTTATTCAGCGAGTGGGTGGTAATAGAGTCGCTAAGGCTTTTATCAATTTTTATCTCATCGACATCCAGCTGCGAGAGCCAGGAAATAGTCGAATACCCTGTGCCGAAGTCATCCAGCGCGATAAGAAAACCCGCGCGTTTAAAGCGGGCGATAGCGCAGGACATATTCTCCAGATTCCCGCCCTGGCGTTCGGTTATTTCCAGAATTACCCGCCCAGGCGTTACGCCCTGCAGGCGGGCATGTTCGCGCAGAAAATGCAAGTAGTCGTCGGCCAACAGGTCCATCAGGCTTATGTTGATACTTAGCGTAAAAGGGTGGCGCTGCATAAGCTCGCCCATCTCGCTGAGTGCCCTGGCGGTAACATACTCGGTTATCTGGCGCATCAGCCCGGTTTCTTCCGCCAGCGGGATAAACACCTCGGGCGATATCGCGCCCATATCGTCATCTTCCCAGCGCAGCAGCGCTTCCACGCCGCTCATCGTGCCGCTTTGTATTTCAAAAACCGGCTGGTACACCAGGCTCAGCCGACCTTGCGCCAGCGCGCGCTGTAACCTGGCGGAGAGTGACGTTTTCTTACTGCGCCAGAAATGCCAGCACAGTGAAATAAGGGTGCCGGTAAAGACCGACATAAACAGCATAAAGCCAATGATAATGGGCGACTCGTTAAAAAAACCGGCGGCATGGGCGCCGGCGATGGCGCAGAGATCATAATGCGGGCTGCAGCTTTTTTTGATGATGTAATTCCAGCGGCTTTGCCCGTTAAGCGCCCGGCTTAATTCATCTGCGCCTCTGCCGACGGAAAAATAGCGTTCATTGCCCGCTTTATTCATGGCCAGCGCGCTGAATAACGCGGTGTCGGGATCGCTTTCAAAGCGTGAAAACGCGAAGGGGGAGAGAAAAACGATAAGCCCGTGACGGCGCAGCGCCGTGGCTTCAACGCCGTTCGCAACGGGCAAATGCAAAAACGTGGCGCCGGCCAGCTGTTTTGTCGGCTCCCCTTTTTGCATAAGCGGTAATGGCGGAGTGACTTGTCCCCATAAAACAGAGCAAATGAGGCCCTGTTGATTCACCCGGCCCACATCTTTTATCAACTGGTAATTCCACAGCAGGGAACGCAGACGACTGAGATCGGCTTCGCTGCACGGCGGCGTACTGCCGTTGCGGGCGTTCTGCTGCGCGATGCCCTGCGCCTGGCGCAACAGGTAAACGCTACGCTCAAGCACGGTTGTGCTGAACGCTTCCACTTTCGCTTCGCTAAGGCGCCAGGCGATCGTCTGGGCGACGAGCAGCATCAACGCCAGACTGGATAAAATGGCTAAAAGCGTAACCAGCATATGGCTGAAGGTGAGATTAATCCGGCGAAGCATGAAGCATATCATCCTGAAGCGCAGCGTGATGGAGCCTGAAACATTAGCACTATAACGAATGAAATGACCGGTGCAATTATTTATGCAGGTTATTGAACTAACATTAATTATCAGGGCGAACTTAACGCCAATTATCGCCATTTATTTAGCGATGCTTAAATAAGCCAAAGAGCAACGCTTAAATCGCTGATAAATAAAAGCCAGCGGGTTGGCGCTGGCTTTAGAGGGTTAATTATAGGCTTCGCTCGATTGTTTATGAAACAGCTCGCGGAATACCGGGTAAATATCTTCCTGGTCGCGAATATGCTGCATAGCGAAATTCTCGAACGTCGCCTGCAAATGTTCATACTCGCGCCACAGGGTCTGATGCGCCCGGCGGGTAATCTCAATGTAGCTGTAGTAACGCACCACCGGCAGGATTTTCTTCGCCAGAATTTCGTGACACAGCGGCGAGTCGTCAGCCCAGTTATCGCCGTCGGAAGCCTGCGCGGCGTAGATATTCCACTGCGCCGGGTCGTAACGCTCCTTAACGACCTCATCCATTAACTTCAGGGCGCTGGAAACAATGGTGCCCCCCGTCTCCTGCGAATAGAAGAACTCATGCTCATCCACCTCTTTCGCCTGAGTATGATGACGGATATAGACCACTTCGACGTTTTTATAGGTCCGGCTCAGGAAGAGATAGAGCAGGATATAAAAGCGCTTGGCCATGTCCTTGGTGGCCTGGTCCATCGAGCCGGAAACGTCCATCAGGCAGAACATGACCGCCTGGCTGGAAGGCTCCGGTCGTTTCTCATAGTTTTTGTAGCGTAAATCGAAGGTGTCGATGAACGGCACCCGTTCGATTTTCGCCCGCAGCTCGGCAATCTCTTTGCGCAGGCGCTCCTCTTCCAGCAGCTGCGCGGGTTCGCTCTTCGCCACTTCATCCAGACTTTCTTCAAGCTCGCGCAGTTCGCGGCGCTTGCCTGCGGTCATCGCCGTGCGGCGCGCCAGCGAGTTTTGCAGCGAACGGACCACGCTGATGTTGGCCGGCACGCCGTTAGAGGTATACCCCGCGCGGTGGGTTTTGTACTCGTTAAGCTGCCGGTGTTGGTTTTTCTTCAGGTTAGGCAGGGCAAGGTCTTCGAACAGCAGATCGAGGTATTCATCTTTCGAAATCTGAAAGACAAACTCATCCTGGCCTTCGCCATCGGGGCTTGCCTGGCCCTGGCCGCTGCCTGAACCGCCGCCGCCGCCCTGCGGGCGTTCCACGCGGTCATTCTGCACAAAGTGGTCATTACCGGGATGAACGCGGTGGCGCAGGCCACCGCGCCCCTGATGGAACATCGGTTCGCTGATATCTTCCGTAGGAATGGAGACGGACTCGCCGCTCTCCACGTCGGTTACCGAACGCTTGTTGATGGCCTCGGAAATCGACTGCTTGATTTGCGCTTTATAACGGCGCAAGAAGCGCTGGCGATTCACCATGCTCTTGTTTTTGCCGTTAAGCCGCCGGTCAATAAAATAGGCCATATCTCCCCCAGACTGCATATATGCCAGCGCAGCAAAGCCGCAGGTCACGCCTGCGGCCTGTGTCGGACCGCTGTGGTTATGACGATTTACGTACGCGCAGATACCATTCGCACAGCAGGCGAACCTGCTTACGCGTATAGCCTTTCTCCATCATACGATCGACAAAATCGTCATGTTTTTTCTGCTCGTCGGTCGAGGTCTTAGCGTTAAATGAAATTACCGGCAGCAGCTCCTCGGTATTCGAGAACATTTTCTTCTCAATAACCGTGCGCAGCTTCTCGTAGCTGGTCCAGTTCGGGTTGCGGCCGCTGTTATTCGCCCGGGCGCGCAGCACGAAGTTAACGATTTCGTTGCGGAAATCTTTCGGGTTGCTGATGCCCGCCGGCTTCTCAATTTTCTCCAGTTCCGCGTTCAGGGATTCACGGTCGAACAGCTGGCCGGTATCCGGGTCGCGGTACTCCTGATCCTGAATCCAGAAATCCGCATACGTGACATAACGATCGAAGATGTTCTGCCCGTATTCGGAATAGGATTCCAGATAGGCGGTCTGGATCTCCTTGCCGATGAACTCGGCATATTTCGGGATCAGATAGCCTTTTAAATATTCAAGGTAACGCTCCGCCAGCTCCTGCGGGAACTGTTCGCGCTCGATTTGCTGCTCCAGCACATAGAAGAGGTGGACCGGGTTGGCCGCCACTTCGGTATGGTCGAAGTTAAAGACGCGTGAGAGGATTTTAAAGGCGAAACGGGTCGAGAGGCCGTTCATCCCTTCATCCACGCCCGCATAGTCGCGATACTCCTGGTAGGATTTCGCTTTCGGGTCGGTATCTTTCAGGCTCTCGCCATCATAGACGCGCATTTTGGAATAGATGCTGGAGTTTTCCGGCTCTTTCAGGCGCGAAAGAATCGAGAAGCGGGCCAGCGTTTCCAGGGTGCCCGGCGCGCAGGGCGCGTGGGTCAGCTCGCTGTGGTTAAGCAGCTTTTCGTAAATTTTGATCTCTTCAGAGATGCGCAGGCAATAAGGCACCTTAACGATGTAAACGCGGTCAAGGAACGCCTCGTTGTTTTTGTTGTTACGGAACTGCACCCATTCCGATTCGTTGGAGTGCGCCAGGATAATGCCGTTAAACGGCAGGGCGGAGATCCCTTCGGTGCCGTTGTAGTTGCCTTCCTGCGTCGCGGTCAGCAGAGGGTGCAGCACCTTGATAGGCGCTTTAAACATCTCCACGAATTCCATGATGCCCTGGTTGGCGCGGCAGAGCGCGCCGGAGTAGCCGTAGGCGTCCGGATCGTTCTGGGCGTGGTTTTCCAGTTTACGGATATCCACTTTCCCCACCAGCGCGGAGATATCCTGGTTGTTCTCATCACCCGGTTCAGTTTTCGCAATCGCGATTTGCTCGAGGATGGAAGGCCAGACTTTTACCACGCGGAATTTCGTGATGTCGCCGCCAAACTCATGCAGCCGTTTCGCCGCCCACGGCGACATGATAGTGCCGAGGTAACGACGCGGGATCGAATACTCTTTTTCAAGTATCTGCGCATCTTCCTGCGGGTTGAACAGGCACAGCGGATGATCGTTGACCGGGCTGCGTTCGCCGTTGGCGCTCAGCACATAAATCGGTACGCGCTGCATCAGCGCTTTCAGACGCTCCGCCAGCGACGACTTACCGCCGCCCACCGGACCGAGCAGATAAAGGATCTGTTTCTTCTCTTCAAGCCCCTGAGCGGCATGTTTCAGGTAAGAAACAATCTGCTCAATGGCGTCTTCCATGCCGTAAAACTCCTCAAACGCCGGGTAACGTGCAATCACCCGGTTCGAAAAGAGACGGGACAGCCGCGGTTCCTGGGCAGTATCCACCATCACTGGCTCACCTATGGCCATCAGTAGCCTTTCTGCCGCGTTGGCATAAGCACTGCGATCTTGCCGGCAAACGGTAAGAAACTCCTGCAGTGTGAACTCTTCGTCCTTGGCAGCCTCATAACGCTGGCGATAATGATCGAATATATTCATGGCATGCCGTCCTTTCGTTTTAGCACAGGTTTAAGAGCCGTTCATATGAATAGTGGAGGCTCCCGGAAGACGTATTCTGAGTACAGCAACCCTTATGCCAACTGATGCGTTTTTGCGCGTTGCGCTGTGCTACTGCGGTCAGGGTAATGCACCTTCTTAAGTTAAAGCGTAGATGGCATTTATAAAACTTGCCTGGCGCTTTACGCGATTTTCAAATACATATCAATAACTCATCCTTAGCATTTCATTATCAACTTAAGCGGCAAAGCGCTGATTCATCAACGAGTCATAAAACTGCAAGTCGTTTGTCACGATGTTTTGTAAACCTGCCAAGTTTAGCGTGATGTAAAGAGTGATGAAAAATTTTGGGATGAGGGGGTAGCGCGGTTACACTTCACTTCGCTGATTATTTGATGAAAGGACGTAATGGATTGTGAGCAAATTCAAATTTCTGGCATTAGGCGTCGCGATGGCGTCAATGAGCGCTGCGGCGCTGGCTGAAGGCCCGCTGTCAATTGGCGTAGGGGCGGGCTGGGCGGACACCCCCTACAAAGAGTATGACCAGAAAGTTGTGCCTATTCCGGTCATCAATTACGAAGGAGATAACTTCTGGGTTCGTGGCCTCGGCGCGGGCTATTACGTCTGGAACGACCAGACGGATAAGCTCTCCATTATGGCCTATTATCTTCCGTTTCAGTTCAAGCCGAAGGACAGCGATGACGACCAGCTTCGCCGTCTGGATAAACGCAAGTCCACCTTAATGGCGGGCCTTTCCTACACTCACCTCACGCAGTACGGTTTCCTGCGCACCTCTCTTGCAGGCGACACGCTGGATAACAACAACGGCATCCTCTGGGATATCGCCTGGCTTTATCGCTATACCAACGGCAACCTGACGCTGACGCCTGGCATCGGCGCGGAGTGGAACAGCGATAACATGAACGAGTACTACTTCGGCGTCAGCCGCAACGAGTCTCGCCGCAGCGGCCTTGATGATTACGATCCGGAAGATGGCTGGAACCCGTATGTTGAGCTGACCGCCAGCTATCGTATGTCGGATAACTGGACAGTTTACGGCTCCGGGCGCTATACCCGTCTTAGCGACGAGATCAAAGACAGCCCGATGGTGGATAAATCCTGGGCGGGTCTGTTATCAGCGGGTGTGACTTACACCTTCTGATCCTGTGTAGTGCATATATTGCTTAATAACGGGGCGTTCGCGCCCCGTTTGCATTTCCGTGGTGCAATTTTTACAGGCGACGGTTACGGAGGATGTGATGGCGAAAAAAGAGGTTATCTTTCCAGAAGCGCTGGCGCTGCCCGCTATCGGCCAGGGAACCTGGTACATGGGGGAAAAGGCGAGCCAGCGCAAGAGCGAGGCGGATGCACTGCGCGCGGGCGTCGACCTCGGTTTAACGCTTATCGATACCGCTGAGATGTATGCCGAAGGCGGCGCTGAAAAAGTAGTGGGCGAGGCGATACGCGGACTGCGCGACAATGTGTTTCTGGTTTCCAAAGTCTATCCGTGGAATGCGGGCGGAGCGAAAGCCATTGCCGCCTGCGAAGCGAGCCTGAAGCGACTCGGCACCGATTATCTCGATCTCTACCTGCTGCACTGGCGTGGCGATATCCCGCTGGAAGAGACGGTCGACGTCATGCAGACGCTGATGCAGCAGGGGAAAATCCGCCGCTGGGGCGTTTCTAATCTGGATTATGACGATATGCAGGCGCTCTGGCGCATCGGCGGCGGCAGCGAGTGCGTTACCGATCAGGTGCTTTATCATCTCGCCTCCCGCGGCATAGAACATGACCTACTGCCCTGGTGCCAGCAGCATCAGGTACCGGTCATGGCTTACTGCCCGCTGGCGCAGGCGGGCAGGCTGCGCGAAGGGTTGATGCATGACCCGGTGGTGAATGATATTGCCCGCGAGCGCGGCATTTCCGTAGCGCAACTGCTGCTGGCGTGGGTTATCAGTCATCAGGGGGTAATGGCTATTCCTAAAGCGGGCAGCGTAACGCATGTGAAAGAAAACGCGGCCGCGCTGGAGATAAGCTTAAGCGACGACGAACTGGCCCGGCTGGATAACGCATTTCCGGCGCCAAAAGGAAAAACGCGGCTGGATGTGGTGTAAGCGCGTTTTCCCCTCGCCGGGAGGCGAGGGGAGAGAGGCTTACCCTTTTTTCACTACGCGCAGCGTCTGCGCCAGGCGGGAAGGTTTCTCAGCGCTTGTTTTCTGCGGCGTCGTCACGCAGGCGGTCTCCACGCAGACAAAGGTCTTATAGCCCTCATCCGGTACGTCCGCCATGCTGACAGAGAGCGCCGGGCCCGGGTTCCAGCCCACCACGTTGCTGTGGTGATGATGCACCACTTCAATACAGCGCTTGAGCGCAGCGTCATGAATCAGACTGCACGCTTCGGCGTTCAGATAAACGCGGTCGGTGCGGTCCGGGAAGGTCTGGACGCCATCGCCAAGTTTGCCCTGTTCTCCGCCGTTCACTTTATCAATATAGGTGTCGCCAAGGCCGCTGACCTTAACCGCGCTGATGTCGCCCACGTTGAAGTAGGTGTGCAGCGCAGAAGTGGTTTCAAAATCGCCGTGCGCTTCCAGTTCCATTTCACACGTTTTGCCTACTTTGAAACGAGCGTAGAGCGTGAAATCGTGCGGCCAGTACTGACGGCTGGCGTCGCTGCTGTGCAGTTCAAACGTCAGCACGACGCCGTTTTCGTCTTCATTATGGGCGCTTAAGGACCAGGGCAGGTTGCGGGCGAAGCCGTGAGAGGGCAGTTCTTTCTGCGCCGCCGGGCCAAACCACGGCCAGCAGACAGGCACGCCGCCGCGCAGCGCCACGCCAGTTTTGAATGGCGTAATGTCGCTCAGCCATAGCACTTCTTCTTCGCCGGCCGGTTTCCAGGAGAGCAAATGCGCGCCCTGCAGCGCAAATGAGGCGCGCACCTGAGGGTGGTCCACCACTATCAGCTCCAGCTCATCCTGCTGGCGGCGGGAAAGGACAGGCGTAATTTGTTCAACTACCGGCAGCGCAAAAATCTTATTAATCATTTCGGGCAATCCTCTGTCTCGAAGCCATAAAAAAGGGCGACCGAAGTCGCCCTTAGGATCAGATTCTCATCTCGTCTTATTTGGAGATGTGAGCGATCAGGTCCAGAACTTTGTTGGAGTAGCCGGTTTCGTTGTCGTACCAGGAAACCAGTTTCACGAAGTTGTCGTTCAGCGCGATACCTGCTTTGGCATCGAATACGGAGGTGCAGATTTCGCCGTTGAAGTCGGTGGAAACCACGTCATCTTCGGTGTAGCCCAGCACGCCTTTCATTTCGCCTTCAGCCGCTTTCTTAATCGCGTCTTTGATCTGCTCGTAAGTTGCTGCTTTTTCCAGACGAACGGTCAGGTCAACAACGGATACGTTCGGGGTCGGAACGCGGAACGCCATACCAGTCAGTTTGCCGTTCAGTTCCGGCAGAACTTTACCTACCGCTTTAGCTGCGCCGGTAGAGGACGGGATGATGTTCTGAGCCGCGCCACGGCCGCCGCGCCAGTCTTTGTGAGACGGGCCGTCAACGGTTTTCTGCGTAGCGGTGGTAGCGTGAACGGTGGTCATCAGGCCTTCGATGATGCCGAAGTTGTCGTTGATAACTTTAGCCAGCGGCGCCAGGCAGTTGGTGGTGCAGGATGCGTTGGAAACGATGTCCTGGCCTGCGTATTTATCAAAGTTGGCACCACGTACGAACATCGGGGTGTTGTCTTTGGACGGGCCAGTCATTACCACTTTTTTCGCGCCAGCGGTGATATGCTTACGAGCGGTTTCGTCGGTCAGGAAGATACCGGTTGCTTCAGCGACTACGTCAACACCCACTTCATCCCATTTCAGGTTAGCCGGGTCTTTTTCAGCGGTAACGCGGATTTTTTTACCGTTAACGATCAGGTGGCCGTCCTGCACTTCAACGGTACCGTCGAAACGGCCGTGAGTGGAGTCATACTTCAACATGTAAGCCATGTATTCAGCGTCTAACAGATCGTTGATTGCAACGATTTCCACGTCAGAACGTTTCTGAGCAGCACGGAAAACAATGCGACCGATACGGCCAAAACCGTTGATACCTACTTTGATAGTCATATATTCCACCAGCTATTTGTTAGTGAATAAAAGGTTGGCTGTAAAATTACAAAAACCTTACGCAGCGTCAAGCGGAATCGTGTCAATCATTGCGACAAATCAATCCTGTGCACAACCTTTGCTCGACTGACTCGCTCACTATTCCTTTTGGGCTACAGACCCACATTGGGACGTTGCGGTGAATTTTAAAGGCCCATTAAACCAAAAACGTGAACGCCATCACATTTAGCCCCTGGGCTTTCTTTCAGCGCTAAGTTTAGTCTAAAAGATGACACGTCACTGTTAATGTTTTGTTAGAATCTGCCAGATAATGTGACTGCTTAACCCTGCCCCGAGATGTGAATTATGGCCAATCAAAACTCCCAGGATGAACTGAAGAAAACCCTGACGGAAATGCAGTTTTATGTCACCCAGAACCACGGCACCGAGCCGCCGTTCACCGGTCGTCTGCTGCATAACAAGCGGGAAGGCGTCTACCACTGCCTGGTGTGCGATGCGCCTTTGTTTAACTCGCAATCCAAATATGACTCTGGCTGCGGCTGGCCGAGTTTTTATGAGCCGGTAAGCGAAAATGCTATCCGCTATCTCAATGATTACTCGCACGGCATGCAGCGTATCGAGATCCGTTGCGGCACCTGCGACGCGCATTTAGGTCACGTTTTCCCGGATGGCCCTCAGCCGACAGGCGAACGTTATTGCGTCAACTCCGCCTCGCTGAGCTTCTCTGACGACGACGGCAGCGAGCAAATTAAAGGCTGAAGAATCGATTCAGCAAATTATTCCTGGAGACTTGCTTTTATGAACCTGGATGACCTCATCAGCAGCATGACGCCGGAAGTTTATCAGCGCCTCGCCACGGCGGTGGAATTGGGAAAATGGCCTGATGGCGTGGCGCTGACGCCGGAGCAAAAAGAGAACAGTTTGCAACTGGTGATGATGTGGCAAATGCGCAACAACACGGCGCCGCAGCATATGACCATCGGCACGGACGGCGCTATCGTCATGAAGAGCAAACAGCAGCTTAAAGAAGAGTTCGGCATTGTGCCGCCTGCTATTGCCAGGATAAAGCCCGAGTAAGCTGAACGCAAAGCTGAACACGTTGCTGAACGAAAAAGCCCTCCGTACGGAGGGCTTTTTTACTGGCCTGAAAAGAAGCGCGACGGCGCGGGGCGTTAACCCTGCGTTTCCCGCCAGTCATCCAGCGTGTAGAGCGTTGCGCCTTCCGTCGCCATTTCCATAAACGCGCGGGCGCTATCCTGCGGCTGTAAGTTAACGCCGCGACAACCGTCGGTGATAACGTTTACGTCATAGCCAAGCTTCAGCGCATCCAGGGTGGTGAATTTCACGCAATAGTCGGTTGCAAGCCCCATGACTACCAGCTCGCTGACGCCGCGTTCGCGAAGCCAGCTGTCCAGCGCCGTTTTCTGGCGATGGCCGTTATCGAAAAAAGCGCTGTAGCTGTCAATAGTGGGGTTCTCGCCTTTGTAGAACACCGCTTCAATGGCTTTTTTATTTAACAGCGGGTGCAGTTCCGCCCCTTCGGTATGTTGCACGCAATGGTCGGGCCACCAGGTTTGCGGCAAACCGTCAAGCGTGCCCTGGGTAAAGGGCTCGGTTCCCTGCACCGAGGCGAAGCTGCCATGGTTCGCCGGATGCCAGTCCTGGCTTGCCACAATCCGGATATCGCGGGCCTTACACCACTCAATCAGCGCGTTCGCCACGTCCACCGTGCTGTCGCCTTCCGGGACGGAGAGCGCGCCGCCAGCGCAAAAGTCATTTTGCAAATCCACCAGCAGCAGGGCGCGTGCAGTCATGAAAGCCTCCTTATTCGTCCGGGGTCAGCTCGCCGCGCAGGTTGCGCATCATCGCTTCGCGAATTTCGCCGGCATCCAGCCCCTGGCTCAGTAAGTAATGGAGTTTAGTCAGCGTCGCTTCCACTGTCATATCGAAGCCGCTGATAACGCCCGCATGCGCCAGCGCGTTGCCGGTGGCGTAACCGCCCATGTTGACTTTACCGGACATGCATTGGGTCAGGTTGACCACCACAATGCCGCGCGCGCACGCTTCACCCAGCTCTTTGAGGAATTCGCCGTTCTGCGGCGCGTTGCCCACGCCATACGATCGCAGGATAAGCGCGCGCACCGGCTGACGCAGAAAGTTTCGCACCACATCCGCGGAAATGCCCGGATAGATGGTAACTACGCCGATAGGCTGCGGCGTAATCGGGTGTACCTGCAATTCACCGTGTCCGTGAGGCGCAGGCGGCGTATTCAGGCGACGTATATGAATGCCTGCTTCTAACAGCGGCGGCAGGTTAGGGGAGGCGAAGGCGTCAAAGCCATCCGCGTGCGCCTTGGTGGTGCGGTTGCCGCGATAGAGACGATTATTGAAAAAGAGCGTGACTTCGTTAATGGGATAATTCGCCGCGACGTAAAGCGAGTTCAGCAGATTGATTTGCCCATCCGAGCGCAGTTCCGCAAGGGGGATCTGCGAGCCGGTGACAATAACCGGTTTGCTGAGGTTCTCCAGCATAAAGGAGAGGGCCGAGGCGGTGAAGGCCATGGTGTCGGTGCCGTGAAGGATAACAAAGCCGTCGTAATCATCGTAGTGGGCTTTAATGTCATCGGCGATATGCTGCCAGTCCTGCGGCGTCATGTCCGAGGAATCCATCAGCGGGGCGTATTCATGGATGGTGAAATCCGGCATTTCGGGGCGGTGAAACTCCGGCATCAGGGAGAGCTGGCGCTGCAGATGGCCGGAGACCGGAATGTAACCCTGTTCAGAGCGTTGCATACCGATGGTGCCACCGGTGTAGGCAACGTAAATCGATTTCTTTTGCATGGTATCGCTTAGGTTGTGCATAAACAGGCGCAGTATAGTGGCGCGGGGAGAAAAAAACAGCCCGGCAAAAGCCGGGCCGGGATAGCGTTAACGCACGTTGCCGCAGGTCAGGCAGAAGGCGTAACGGTTTTGCGGGTCATTGAAGGCGGCGAGCTTATCGCTTTCCGCCTTCGCGGTTTTGGCCGCCTCGCTGAGCGGTGCCGGCAGATAAGCCTGCAACGCTTGCGGCAGCATCGCCTGTACCGAGCCGCTTACGCCGCTGAGCACCATATCCATAAAGGTGGGTTCGTCCTGATAATAATCGACGTGCCAGCTTTTCAGTTTCGCAAGCTCCGCCGCCTTCGCCACCGCGTCGTCGAAGTCGCCGAGGCTGTCCACCAGACCGTTGTTTTTCGCATCCTGGCCGGTCCAGACGTGGCCCTGGGCAATTTCATCAATCTGCTGCGGCGTTTTGCTGCGCGACTGCGCCACCAGGTTGATAAAGCGCTGATAGCCGTTTTCGATGGTGAGCTGCATCATTTGCTGCACTTCCGGCGGCAGTGCCTTAGTGACGGACACATCCGCCAGCGGCGACGTCGCCACGCCATCGGTGTGTACGCCAATAGCGTCGAGGCTGTTTTCCATGGTGTTGATCACGCCGAAGATGCCGATAGAGCCCGTCAGCGTGCTGGGGTTCGCCACAATGTAATTCGCAGGGGTCGAAATCCAGTAGCCGCCGGAAGCCGCCATGCCGCCCATTGAAACCACCACCGGTTTGCCCGCCGCTTTGGCGGCCGCCAGTTCAGAACGGATGACTTCCGACGCGGTTACGCTGCCGCCGGGGCTGTTTACGCGCAGCACAATCGCTTTTACCTGCGGGTCGAGGCGCGCGTCGCGGATCTGCGAGGCGGTGGTATCGCCGCCGACATTACCTTGCGTCTCTTCGCCGTCCATAATCGCGCCGTTAGCAAAAATTACGGCGACGGACGCGCCCTGCTGCGTCGGTTTATTCACCGGGTAGTCGTAAAGGCTTACCGCGCTGAAATCTTTATCCTTTTTGCTCCAGCCAAATTGCTTAACCAGCGCTTTTTCCACCTCGGCGCTGGAGGCAAGCGCATCCACAAGTTTATTGTCGAGCGCATATTTCGCCGTGTCGCCGCCCGCTTTTTGCAGCCCGGCCAGCAGCCCCTTCGCGCCCGGGAAGACCTGCGAGGCAGGAATTTGCCGGTTGGCCGCCAGCGTATTGAGATAGTTTTGCCAGAGTTCGCCAATCCAGCGGCTATCCGCTTCCCGCGCTTGCGGCGACATATCGTCACGAATAAACGGCTCCACGGCGGATTTATACGTACCGACGCGGAAAACGTGGGTGCTCACCTTCAGCTTATCGAGCAGAGACTTATAGTAAAGCCCGTTAGTGGCGAAGCCGTGCAGATCCACTTCGCCCTGCGGCGACAGCCAGATCTTATTGGCGAAGCTCGCCAGGTAATACTGGCCCTGGGTGTAGCTGTCGCCTACCGCCAGCACCGGCTTGCCGCTGTCGCGAAACTCGCGCAGCGCCTTGCCGATATACTGCATAGAGGGCTGGTCGGCCCCGGCGAAATCTTTCAGATCCAGCACGATGCCGGTGATGTTGCGGTCGTTTTTCGCCTGGCGAATCGCGGCCACGATATCAAACAGCGAGTTTTCCTGAAGCCTGTCGGAGTTGGCGCCGAACAGCTGGCGGCCCAGCGCGCCAAGCTTGTTGTTGACCGACGGTTTGTCCACCACCACGCCAGTAATATCCAACAGCAGTGCGCCGCGACCCGGCTGCGATGACTCGCCGCCACCAAGCTGCATCCAGATGCCGACACCTGCCAGGATGAGCAAAATAAAGAACAGGTTCATCACCAGTTCGCGGATAAAATTGAGCAGACGCCATGTCCACTTAAAAAAGCCGGCAATAATTCGCCACAGGGTTCGCATGTCCTCTCCCTAATCGTGTGAACGGGGGTATCCCGTAAGCCGCCCGCCTCAAACGCGGGGGCGCTCAAAGTGTAAATAGAGGCAGGCGGCTTGTCAGCAGGAAAGAGGGGCGATGCTGTAACAAAAGAGGGCGCTGTGTTAATTTTGTAAACAAAATGCATGACAGGAGAGACCTGATGGACGCACTTGAACTGCTCGTTAACCGCCGTAGCGCCTCCCGGCTGGCCGAACCTGCGCCAGCGGGGGAAGCGCTGGAAAATATCCTGCGCGCCGCGATGCGCGCCCCCGATCACGGCACCCTGCAGCCCTGGCGATTCTTTATTATCGAAGGCGAAGGGCGTGAGCGCTTTAGTCAGCTGCTGGAAAAAGCCGCACGGGAAACCGGGCAGGATGAAAAGGCTATCGAGAAAGCGCGCAACGCGCCGTTTCGCGCGCCGATGATTATCACCGTGGTCGCGCACTGCGAAGCGCACCCGAAAGTGCCGCAGTGGGAGCAGGTGGCTTCTGCCAGTTGCGCGGTCATGGCGATGCAGATGGCGGCGCTGGCCCAGGGCTTCAACGGCATCTGGCGCAGCGGCGCGCTAACGGAAAGCCCGCAGGTTCGCGAAGCGTTTGAATGCCGCGAGCAGGATCGGATTGTTGGTTTTCTCTATCTCGGCACCCCGCAGTTGAAAGCCTCCACCACCATCAGCGTGCCTGATACCGCGCCTTTTGTTCGCCATTTTTAATAAAAACGCCTCTGGCTGTCTGGATTGTGAGCAAAAGCGGCGCAATTCAGACAGCCATACTTATCACTCTCTCTTTCTGGCGCTACCATAGGCGCGCGTCGTCCCGCCCGCAGGGTGCGACACCGTTCATCAACAGGAGAGGTCCATGAGTGAGCAAGCTATTCGTTTGACGCAATACAGCCACGGAGCCGGTTGCGGTTGTAAAATTTCCCCGAAAGTGCTGGAGACCATCCTGCACAGCGAGCAGGCGAAGTTTGTCGACCCGAACCTGCTTGTGGGCAACGAAACCCGCGACGACGCCGCGGTCTACGATCTGGGCAACGGCACCTGCATCATCAGCACCACCGATTTCTTCATGCCTATCGTTGACGATCCGTTTGACTTTGGCCGCATCGCCGCCACCAACGCCATCAGCGATATTTACGCCATGGGCGGCAAACCGATCATGGCGATAGCCATTCTCGGCTGGCCCGTTAACACGCTGGCGCCGGAAATTGCCCGCGACGTGATTGAAGGCGGCCGCGCCGCCTGCCAGCAGGCGGGCATCAGCCTCGCAGGCGGCCACTCCATCGACGCGCCTGAACCCATTTTCGGCCTCGCGGTGACCGGCGTCGTGCCAACCGAGCGGGTGAAGAAAAACAGCACCGCTGAAGCGGGCTGCAAACTCTTCCTTACCAAGCCGCTCGGCATCGGCGTGCTGACCACCGCCGAGAAAAAGTCGCTGCTGCGCGATGAGCATAAGGGTCTGGCTGCTGAAGTGATGTGCCGTATGAACAAAGCGGGGGCGGATTTCGCCAGGGTTGAAGGCGTGAAGGCGATGACCGACGTGACCGGCTTCGGCCTGCTTGGCCACCTGAGCGAAGTGTGCCAGGGGGCGGGCGTGCAGGCGGAAATCTGGTATCAGGAGGTGCCGAAGCTGCCGGGTGTGGAAGACTATATTGCCCAGGGCGCGGTGCCGGGCGGCTCGGCGCGCAACTTCGCCAGCTACGGCCATCTGATGGGCGAGATGCCGGAAGCCTGGCGCAACCTGCTGTGCGACCCGCAAACCTCCGGCGGCCTGCTGCTGGCCGTCACGCCGCAAGCCGAAGCGGAAGTGGCTGCCATCGCGGCGGAGCACGGCATTACGCTGAGCGCCATCGGCGAACTGAGAGACGCCCGCGCGGGCCGTCCGATGATTGAGATCCGCTAACGCCATGCGGTTGTTTATCGCCGAAAAGCCCAGCCTCGGGCGCGCCATCGCCGACGTGCTGCCTAAGCCGCACCGCAGAGGCGATGGTTTTATCGAATGCGGAAACGGCCAGGTAGTGACCTGGTGCGTGGGCCACCTGCTTGAGCAGGCGCAACCCGATGCGTATGACAGTCGCTATGGGCGCTGGAACCTGGCGGACCTGCCTATCGTGCCGGAAAAGTGGCAGTTGCAGCCGCGCGCCTCGGTGACCAAACAGCTCAACGTGATTAAAAAGCTGCTGCGCGAAGCGAGCGAAGTGGTGCACGCGGGCGACCCGGACCGCGAAGGACAGTTGCTGGTAGACGAAGTGCTGGACTACCTGCAGCTGCCGGCGGAAAAACGCAAGCAGGTACAGCGTTGCCTGATAAACGATCTCAACCCGCAGGCGGTGGAGCGCGCTATCTCCCGTCTGCGTGAAAACCGCGAGTTTGTGCCGCTCAGCACTTCTGCGCTGGCCCGCGCCCGCGCTGACTGGCTGTATGGCATCAACATGACCCGCGCGTATACCCTCCTTGGGCAAAATGCCGGCTATCAGGGAGTATTGTCGGTTGGGCGCGTGCAAACGCCGGTGCTGGGGCTGGTAGTCAGGCGCGACGAAGAGATAGAAAATTTCATACCCAAAGATTATTTCGAAGTGAAAGCGCATATCGTCACGCCGAAGGATGAGCGCTTTGTCGCCATCTGGCAGCCCAGCGAGGCGTGCGAGCCGCACCAGGATGAAGAGGGCAGGCTGCTTAACCGCGCGCTTGCTGAGCATGTCGTGAAGCGTATCGCCGGGCAGCCCGCGCGGGTAACGGCCTACAGCGATAAGCGCGAATCGGAAGCCGCGCCGCTGCCGTTTTCCCTTTCGGCATTACAGATTGAAGCGGCGAAGCGCTTTGGTTTTTCGGCGCAGAACGTGCTGGATATCTGCCAGAAGCTCTATGAAACCCACAAGCTGATTACCTACCCGCGTTCCGACTGTCGCTACCTGCCGGAAGAGCATTTTGCCGGACGGCACGCGGTGATGAAGGCGATTGGCGTTCACGCAAGCGATCTGCTGCCGCAGCCGGCGGTGGATCCGGAGCGCCGTAACCGCTGCTGGGATGATAAAAAGGTCGATGCGCACCACGCTATCATTCCGACAGCCCGCAGCGCTTCCGTTTCGCTTAACGACGGCGAGGCGAAAGTGTACGGGCTTATCGCCCGCCAGTACCTGATGCAGTTCTGCGCTGACGCGGTATTTCGCAAATGCGTTATCGACCTTGATATCGCAGGCGGCAAGTTTATCGCCAAAGCGCGCTTTCTGGCGGAAGCGGGCTGGCGCACGCTGCTTGGGGCGAAGGAGCGGGATGAAGAAAACGATGGTTCGCCTTTGCCGGTGGTCGCCAAAGACGATGAGCTGCTGTGCGAGCATGGCGAAGTGGTGGAGCGTCAGACGCAGCCGCCGCGCCATTTCACCGACGCCACGCTGCTTTCCGCGATGACCGGCATCGCCCGCTTTGTGCAGGATAAAGATCTCAAAAAAATCCTGCGCGCCACCGATGGGCTGGGAACAGAGGCCACCCGTGCAGGGATTATCGAGCTGTTGTTTAAGCGCGGTTTTCTGGAGAAGCAGGGGCGCTATATTCGCTCGACCGAGCCGGGCCGGGCGCTTATCCATGCGCTGCCGGAGCTGGCGGCGCGTCCGGACATGACGGCGCAGTGGGAATCGACGCTGACGCAAATCAGCGAGAAGCAGTGCCGCTATCAGGACTTTATGGCGCCGCTGGTGCAAACCCTCTACGCGCTGATAGACCAGGCGCGCAGCGCGCCGGTTCGCCAGTTCCGCGGCCTCGCGGCGCCGCAGGCCAAAGGGCAGCGAAAATTTAAAGGCGGCAAGAAAGGCGGCGGACGCAGTAAAAAAACCGGCGCGCCCGCGTCGGGCGACGCGGCGGAATAAGCCCCTTGTTTAAGTGTGGTTTTACTTTATCATGTCGGCGCCGCGGGTGCGGCGTAACGGATAACGCGACAGGTGTTTTCAATGGACAATGAAACGAAAGTACTGCAACTGATGAAAGAGGCCGGCAAGCCGGTTTCGGCGGGTGAAGTTGAAAAAGTTTGCGAGCTCGATCGCAAAGCCATCGATAAGGCGTTCAAGAACCTGAAAGCGCAGGGGCGCATTGTCTCCCCGGTTCGCTGTAAATGGCAACCTGCTTAGCTGACCTTGATAAGCCTGCGTCGCGCCGACGCAGGCTTTTTTATTACCCGCCGTTCAGATAACGCCCTGCGCCAGCATCGCGTCCGCCACTTTCACAAAGCCCGCGATATTGGCGCCGCGCACATAGTTTACCTGGCGCTCGCCTTCGCCATAGGTCACGCAGGCGTGGTGGATGTCGTGCATGATGTGGTGCAGGCGGGCGTCCACTTTCTCTGCTTTCCACCCCATACGCGCGGCGTTCTGCGCCATCTCAAGCCCGGAAGTGGCGACGCCGCCCGCATTGGCCGCTTTTCCTGGAGCAAAAAGCACGCCCGCCGCCAGAAACGCGTCGGTAGCCTCAATCGTGGTGGGCATATTCGCGCCTTCCGCCACGGCTTTTACGCCATTGGCGATGAGCGTTAACGCCGCCTCGAGATCCAGTTCATTTTGCGTAGCGCAGGGCAGGGCGATATCCACCGGCACGCTCCAGGGCTGTTTGCCTTCCAGATATGTCAGCTTAAACTCGCGCGCGTAATCGGCTACGCGGCCGTCGCGGCTTGCCTTAATCTGCGCCAGTCGCGCCAGCTTTTCCGTCGTGAAGCCGCTTTCATCCACCACCGTGCCGTTGGAATCGGAGGCGGTGATGACGCGCGCGCCGTAAAGCATCGCTTTTTCAATAGCGTATTGCGCAACGTTACCGGAGCCGGAGACCGCCACGCGCATCCCTTCAAGCGCCATGCCGTGCTGCTTGAGCATGGCGTCGGTGAAGTAAATCAGCCCATAGCCGGTCGCCTCCGGGCGAATCAGGCTGCCGCCGAAAGAGAGCCCTTTGCCGGTAAAGACGCAGGCGTTGTGGTTGCTGAGCTTTTTCATCATGCCTGCCATATAGCCGACCTCGCGCCCGCCTACGCCGATGTCTCCCGCCGGAACGTCGGTATCCGGGCCGAGGTGGCGCCACAGTTCGGTCATCAGCGCCTGGCAAAAACGCATGATTTCACCTTCGCTCTTGCCTTTCGGGTCGAAATCGCTGCCGCCTTTGCCGCCGCCCATGGGCAGCGTCGTCAGCGCATTTTTAAACGTTTGTTCAAAACCGAGGAATTTCAGAATCGATAAGTTCACGGATGGATGAAAGCGCATGCCGCCTTTATAGGGGCCGATGGCGGAGTTGAACTGCACGCGCCAGGCGCGGTTGACCTGCACTTCATTACGATCATTTACCCATACGACGCGAAACTGAATAATCCGCTCCGGTTCGACAAGGCGCGCCAGTAAAGCGTGGTCGCGGTAGTGAGGGTGGTTATCCAGAAAAGGCCACAGGGTGGTCATTACTTCGCGCACCGCCTGGGCGAATTCCGGTTGGTGCGGGTCGCGCTGCTGCGCAGAGGAAAGAAACTGCTCCAGAGTAAGATGTTGTCCCATAAGGTATAAGCTCCTTTTATAGATAAATGATTTTATTTGTGGAATTTATGAATAAAAATGCGCCAGCCCGGCGACTATACCATTCAGTTAAGGCGATAAAGCAAGCAAAATTTGTCGGCTGTCCGGTGGCTTTTTTTTGTTATCATCATGAAAACTTATGACAAAAAGCGATATATTGACGAAGCTTGTGAGATATGGCGCAGTAGCGGTTAACGGCGCGGCGTAACCGTAATCATCAGGAGAAAATGCATGCACAGGATAAACGTAGTGCTGGCGGGAGGATTACTGCTGCTGTCGGGCTTTTGCGCAGCGGGAGAGCGTTATCATTCTGGTTCCGACGGGTATCCCGAGGAGAGCTACCCGTCGGATATTGGCGTTGCCGTACCGCCGGAAGTGTTCAGCAGCGGCGGTCATCGCCCGCCGCCCTGTAACCAGTGCTGTATTTATCAGGATCAAAACTATTCGGAAGGGGCGGTGGTCAATGCCCAGGGCGTCATGCTGCAATGCCAGCGCGATGAAAAAACGGTTAGCACGAACCCGCTGGTCTGGCGTCGCGTGCAGCCATAAACGCGGCGAGCAGGGGGATATCCGCCGGAGCAAGATCATAACGCGGCGCGTCGGCGGGGTCGCACCACACCAGCGCGCTGTGGCAGTGAGCGGTCAGCATGCCTGCGAAATCGGCCACATGCCAGGCGTGCAGACGGATGCGTCTGCCGCTGACTTCCTGCTCGTGGCTCGCGACATAGCGGCCCACGTGCGCCTTAATGCCTAATTCTTCCGCCAGCTCGCGCGCCAGCGCCTGCGGCTGGCTTTCTCCCGCTTCCACTTTGCCGCCGGGAAACTCCCAGCGTCCCGGCTGGTCGCCGCTGGCTGGCCGCTGCGCCAGCAGGATTTTGCCCTGCTTTTCGATAATAGCGGCGACAACATCAATCGTTTTCATAAGCTTAAGATGAAAAAAGAGACGCCCGTGCTCGCCTTACCGCTCCCCTCAGGGGAGAGACGGCGAGCGGGACGGACAGAGTAGGCTGTGGATTTCGCTTTGCGCGCTCACCCTGAAAGAAAGGCGAGCACGCTTATCGCGACGCTTAAAGCTTAAATGTCGCCCACACCGGTGCATGGTCGGACGGTTTTTCCATGGCGCGAATATCGTAGTCGATACCGGTTTCCACCAGACGCTCCATCAGCGGCGAGCTTGCCAGCAACAGGTCGATGCGCAGGCCGCGATTATCGTCAAAGCCGCGCGAGCGGTAGTCGAACCAGGAGAAGCGGTCGGTCGATTCCGGGTTAGCATGGCGGTAAGTATCCACCAGACCCCAGTTCAGCAGGCGGCCCATCCATTCGCGCTCTTCCGGCAGGAATGAGCACTTGCCGGTGCGCAACCAGCGTTTGCGGCTCTCTTCGCCGATGCCGATATCCAGATCCGTTGGGCTGATATTCATATCGCCCATGATAATCACCGGGTTTTCGCGCTGAAGCTCGCTTTCCAGATAAGCCTGCAGGTTTTGATAAAACGCCGCTTTAGCCGGGAATTTCGTCGGATGGTCGCGGCTTTCGCCCTGAGGGAAATAACCGTTAATTACCGTAATGTTGCCGATTTCAGACGGGATCTCCGCCATGATCAGACGGCGCTGCGCCTCTTCATCGTCCCCCGGAAAGCCCCGACGCACGGCGACCGGCGTCTCTTTTGTCAGCAGCGCCACGCCGTAATGCCCTTTCTGGCCGTGGTAGAAAACGTTGTAACCGAGTTTTGCTACCTCTTCGAGCGGGAACATATCGTCATGCACTTTCGTTTCCTGAAGACCGATGACGTCAGGCTGATGCTGCTCCACCAGCGCTTCAAGCTGATGGGGTCGGGCGCGCAGGCCGTTGATATTAAAAGAGACAAATTTCATAGTCGCTGCCACATTGCGGAAAGTCAGGCGTCAGAGAATACCAGAAAAGCCCCCGCATCGCTGCCCCCCTGCGGCAATCCTTTTAATTGCTCAGATGAATGGCTCGGTTTCGCCGTGATGCCCCGTTTCGGCGCATAGCGCCCCATTTCAGCGCATGGCGCCCTAAAAAAGGGCGCTTTTTTCATCTGAATCCTGCCTGCGATCACAAATCCAGAAGGATATTCGGTTTATGCATAACATTGCTTATTTATTTTTCTGCAACCGCAGCGCATCACGTTAATATGCACTGTTTATGCACTAATAGTGAATAATTCTGGTTCGTAAGTTGTTGATTTTCATCGCGCTGATATCAGTTATGCATTTTTGCGGCTGGCTGGCACGAAGCCTGCAATCTATTGTAAGAGCGCAAACACATCATATTTATTAACAAATCGACAACCATTAATTTACCGGAAGAGGTCGCTATGTCGCAGTCAATTACCCGTCAAAACTTTGATGAATGGATGATCCCGGTTTACGCGCCGGCGCCGTTTATTCCGGTACGGGCTGAAGGTTCGACGCTGTGGGATCAGGAAGGCAAGGAGTATATCGATTTTGCTGGCGGCATCGCCGTTAACGCGCTGGGGCACGCTAACCCGGAGCTGCGCAAAGCGCTGGAGGCGCAAGCGGCGAGGCTGTGGCACACCGGTAACGGTTATACCAACGAGCCGGTGCTGAAGCTGGCTAAACAGCTTATCGACGCCACGTTCGCCGATCGCGTTTTCTTCTGTAATTCGGGGGCGGAGGCCAACGAGGCGGCGCTGAAGCTGGCGCGCAAGTACGCCCACGATAATGTCGGTCCGCAGAAAAGCGGCATTGTCGCTTTCAAAAACGCTTTTCATGGCCGCACCCTGTTTACCGTCTCGGCGGGCGGCCAGCCAGCTTATTCTCAGGATTTCGCGCCGCTGCCGCCGCAGATTTCTCACGCCGTGTATAACGATCTCGCCTCCGCCCGCGCGCTTATCAATGACGATACCTGCGCGGTGATTGTCGAACCGATGCAGGGCGAGGGCGGCGTGGTGCCGGCCGACCCCGCTTTTCTGCAAGGGTTGCGCGAACTGTGCGACGCGCACAACGCGGTACTGATTTTTGACGAGGTGCAGACCGGCGTGGGGCGCACCGGTTCGCTTTACGCTTATATGCACTACGGGGTAACGCCGGATGTGCTCTCCACCGCCAAAGCGCTGGGCGGCGGTTTCCCGATTGGTGCCATTCTTACCACCGAGCGTTTCTCGAAGGTCATGGGCGTTGGCACCCACGGTACGACCTACGGCGGCAACCCGCTGGCGAGCGCGGTGGCGGGGCGTGTTCTGGAGCTTATCAACACCCCTGAAACGTTGCAGGGCGTGAAAGCGCGGCATCACGCTTTTATTGAACAGCTTACTGCGTTGAATGACCGTCTGAAGCTGTTTAAAGAAGTTCGCGGTCTCGGGCTGCTGCTCGGGTGCGTGCTTCACGATGAGTATGCCGGTAAAGCGAAAGCCATCTCTACGCTTGCCGCACAGGAAGGGGTCATGGTGCTGATTGCCGGCGGCAACGTGGTGCGCTTCGCGCCCGCGCTTAATATCAGCGAAGCGGAGATCGCCGCCGGGCTTGAACGCTTCGCCCGCGCGTGCAGCCGCTTTCTTGCGGAGGGTTCATCATGATGGTGATTCGCCCTATTGAGCATAACGACCTTGGCGCGCTGCTTGCGCTTGCCGGGAAAACGGGCGGGGGGCTTACCTCGCTGCCGGTCGATGAAGCGACCCTTAGCGCCCGCATTGAGCGCTCGCTGCAAACCTGGCGCGGCACGCTGCCGAAAGCTGACCAGGGCTATGTGTTCGTGCTGGAAGATACGCAAAGCGGCGCGGTGGCGGGCATCTGCGCGATTGAGGTGGCGGTGGGGCTGAACGATCCCTGGTATAACTACCGCGTCGGCACGCTGGTGCACGCCTCAAAAGAGCTGAATGTCTATAACGCGCTGCCGACGCTCTTTTTAAGTAACGATCACACCGGCAGCAGCGAGCTTTGCACGCTGTTTCTCGACCCGCAGTGGCGTAAAGAGGGCAACGGCTATCTGCTGTCGAAATCGCGCTTTATGTTTATGGCCGCCTTTCGCGAACGGTTTAATGAAAAGGTGGTGGCGGAGATGCGCGGCGTCATTGATGAGCATGGCTATTCTCCTTTCTGGGATAGCCTCGGCCAGCGCTTCTTCTCCATGGAGTTCAGCCGCGCCGACTACCTGTGCGGCACCGGGCAGAAAGCGTTTATCGCTGAACTGATGCCGAAACACCCGATCTACACTCACTTTTTGAGCGAGGCGGCGCAGGCGGTGATAGGTCAGGTGCACCCGCAAACGGCCCCGGCTCGCGCGGTGCTGGAAGCGGAGGGGTTCCGCTATCGCAACTATGTCGATATCTTCGACGGCGGCCCGACGCTGGAGTGCGATGTCGACCGGGTGCGCGCTATCCGTAAAAGCCGACTGGTGGAAGTGGCGGAAGGCCAGCCCGCCACGGGCGAGGATCTGCCCGCCTGCATGGTGGCGAATGAAAATTACGACATGTTCCGCGTGATGCTGGTGCGCGCGAATCCCCATACCGAGCGGCTGGTGCTGGACGGCGCTACCCTCGACGCCCTGAAATGTCGTCCCGGCGACACCGTGCGTCTGGTTCGTCTCTGCCCTGAGGAGAAAAAAGCATGAGTTTGTGGATTAACGGCCAGTGGCTGAACGGCAACGGCGAGGGGTTTGAGAAAACCAACCCGGTCAGTGGCGAAACGCTCTGGCAGGGTAAAGCGGCGGATGCGCAGCAGGTGGCGCAGGCGTGCAAAAGCGCGCGCGAAGCCTTTCCCGGCTGGGCGAAGCGCCCCTTCGCCGGGCGTCAGGCGATAGCGGAAAAGTTCGCGGCTTTGTTGGATGAGAACAAAGCGCAGCTCGCTGAAATCATCGCCCGGGAAACCGGTAAACCGCGCTGGGAAGCGGCGACGGAAGTGACGGCGATGATCAATAAAGTGGGCATTTCGGTAAAAGCTTACCAGACCCGCACCGGCGAACAGCACAGCCCGATGCCGGACGGCGCCGCCTCGCTGCGTCATCGCCCGCATGGCGTGCTGGCGGTGTTCGGTCCCTATAATTTCCCGGGCCACTTGCCGAACGGGCATATCGTTCCTGCGCTGCTTGCGGGCAATACGCTGGTTTTCAAACCCAGCGAGCTGACGCCGCACACCGGCGAAGCGGTGATGAAACTCTGGGAGCAGGCGGGGCTGCCGGCAGGCGTGCTGAACCTTGTGCAGGGCGGGCGCGAAACCGGCCAGGCGCTCTCTTCGCAACACGATATTGACGGGCTGCTCTTTACCGGCAGCGCGAATACCGGCTACCAGCTTCACCGCCAGCTTGCCGGGCAGCCGGAGAAAATCCTGGCGCTGGAGATGGGCGGCAACAATCCGCTGATTGTGGAAGATCCCGCGGATCTCGACGGCGCGGTGCATCTGGCTATTCAGTCCGCTTTTATTACCGCCGGTCAGCGCTGCACCTGCGCGCGTCGTTTGCTGGTGAAGCGGGGAGACGCGGGCGACGCATTTCTTGCGCGCCTGGTGGAAATCAGCCGCCGCATTCAGCCCGACCGCTGGGACGCCGAACCGCAGCCGTTTATCGGCGGGCTGGTGTCGGTGCAGGCGGCGGAGCGGGTGCTGGAGGCCTGGCAAGGGCATCTGGCGCGCGGCGGCAAACCGCTGCTGACCCCAACGCTGCTGCGCGCGGGCAGCTCACTGCTCACGCCTGGCATTATCGACATGAGCGAAGCGCGCGACGTGCCGGATGAAGAGGTTTTCGGCCCGCTGCTTTGCGTTTATCGCTACGACAGCTTTGATGAAGCCATTCGCATGGCCAATGATACCCGTTACGGGCTGGCGAGCGGGCTGATTTCACCCGACCGCGAGCAGTTTGAACAGCTGCTGCTGGAAGCGCGGGCGGGCATCGTCAACTGGAACAAGCCGCTTACCGGGGCGGCGAGCACCGCGCCGTTTGGCGGCGTGGGCGCGTCCGGCAACCACCGCGCCAGCGCGTGGTACGCGGCGGATTATTGCGCCTGGCCGATGGCCTCGCTGGAAAGCCCGAGCTTTACGCTGCCGGCAACCTTAAGCCCGGGGCTGGATTTCACTAAGGAGCAGGCATGAAAGCGCGCGAAGTTAACTTTGACGGGCTGGTGGGCTTAACCCACCACTACGCCGGGCTGTCGTTTGGCAACGAAGCTTCTACGAAGCACCGCTACCAGGTTTCTAACCCGAAACTCGCCGCGCTTCAGGGGTTGCGCAAGATGAAAGCCCTTGCGGATGCGGGCTTCGCCCAGGCGGTGATCCCGCCGCAGGAGCGTCCTGGCGTCGAGGCGCTGCGCCTGCTGGGCTTTAACGGCACAGACGAGCAGGTCGTGGAGAAAGCCTGGCGGCAGGCGCCGCACCTGCTGAGCGCCGCGAGCTCGGCCTCTTCGATGTGGGTGGCTAACGCCGCGACGGTTTGCCCTTCCGCCGATGCGCTGGATGGCAAAGTGCACCTGACCGTCGCCAATCTTAACAATAAATTCCATCGCGCCAGCGAAGCGCCCACTACCGAACGGCTGCTGCGCGCCATTTTTCGCGATGAAGCGCATTTTTCCGTTCATCCGGCGCTGCCGCAGGTGGCGATGTTCGGCGACGAGGGGGCGGCTAACCATAACCGCCTCGGCGGCGACTACGGCGAGCCGGGCATTCAGCTTTTTGTCTATGGCCGCGAAGAGAGCGGCGGGCTTATCCCGGCCCGCTACCCGGCGCGTCAGACGCTGGAGGCAAGCCAGGCGGTGGCCCGCGTAAATCAGGTTAACCCGAAGCAGCTGATTTTCGCCCAGCAAAACCCGGCGGTCATCGACCAGGGCGTGTTTCATAACGACGTTATCGCCGTGTCCAATCAACAGGTGCTTTTCTGCCATGAGCAGGCGTTTCTTCATCAGCAAGATGTGTTAGGCGAACTGCGCGCAAAAGTGCCGGGCTTTATGGCGCTCGAAGTGCCGACGAACCAGGTCTCGGTGCAGGACGCTGTGGAAACGTACCTTTTCAACAGCCAGTTGCTAAGCCGCGACGATGGCTCAATGGTGCTGGTGCTGCCGGAGGAGTCGCGCCAGCATGAAGGCGTCTGGCGCTATCTGAATGCGCTGGTCGCCAGCGACAACCCGATAAACGAGCTGAAGGTGTTTGACCTGCGTGAAAGCATGGCCAACGGCGGCGGTCCCGCCTGCCTGCGCCTGCGCGTGGTGTTGAACGACGCGGAGCGCCAGGCGGTTAACCCTGCTGTTATGATGAACGACGCGCTGTTCGAAACGCTTACCCGCTGGGTAGAGAAACACTACCGCGACCGGCTGACGCAGGCGGATCTCGCCGACCCGCAGCTGCTGCGCGAGGGCAGGGAGGCGCTGGAAGAACTGACCCGCTTGCTACACTTAGGGTCAGTTTATCCATTCCAGCGTTAATAAGGAGGCACGATGCGCGACTTTCTGGCGCACACGCTCAAGGGCAAAGCGCCCGGGCAGAGGCAGGGCGAGACGGCGCACTTTCGCTGGCAGTGGTGGGATGAGGGCATTCTGCTGCTGACGCCCCTTCAGCCGGTGGAAAAGGCGCTTATCCTCTCGGCAGGCGTTCATGGCAATGAGACCGCGCCGGTGGAGATCCTCGACAGGCTGTTGAAACGGCTCTTTGACGGCGAGCTGGCGCTCCAGTGGCGGTTGCTGGTCGTGCTTGGCAACCCGTCGGCGCTGCGCAGCGGCAAGCGTTACCTGCACAGCGATATGAACCGGATGTTCGGCGGCCGCTGGCAACAGTTCCCCGAGAGCGTAGAGACGCAGCGGGCCAATGTGCTTGAGCATACGCTGGAGAAATTTTTCGCAAGCGGCGAGGAGAAGCTGCGCTGGCATCTGGACATGCACACTGCCATTCGCGGCTCTTACCATCCGCGATTTGGCGTGTTGCCTGCGCGCCCGCTGCCCTACGACGAGGCTTATCTCGCCTGGCTGGGCTGCGCCGGGCTGCAGGCGTTGGTCTTCCATCGTGCGCCGGGCGGCACCTTTACCCATTTCAGCAGCGAACACTTCGGCACGCTGAGCTGTACGCTGGAGCTTGGCAAGGCGCAGCCGTTCGGTGAAAACGACCTGTCGCAGTTCGCGGTCACGGAAACGGCGCTGGCGGCATTGTTGTGCGGCGGCGAAGCGCCGACGGCGCAGGCCCCGCCGCTGCGTTACAAAGTGGTGCAGCAAATCACCCGGCATAGCGACAGCTTCGTGCTGCACATGACCGGCCAGACGCTCAACTTCACCGCTTTTCCGCGCGGCACTTTGCTGGCGGAAGATAGCGATACGCGTTATGAAGTGAAGCACGATTGCGAATATGTTTTATTTCCCAACCCCTCGGTGGCGACCGGGATGCGGGCGGGATTAATGCTCATCGAAATGAAATAATGTCGGGCTCCGTTCAGGGGCCCGCTTATATTTAGAGCGGGATCAAATTTTTTGCGGAATATTCCTGGCTTGTTGCTTTCTTTTGCAGCGCCTTGCCTTTATACTTTCTGCACATTTCCTTCTTAATCAGTGTGTTGTTATATTTTCTTGTGCTTTTCCACGCTTTATCCTTATTTTCTTCATAATTGATTATTTCTTGTTTTTTATCCTTTCATTGTTTTACTGTGGCTCTGATTACTTGACGTAATAAGCCCTAAACTCATTCTCGTCAACGCGACAAACCCTGTCGCCGAATAAACAAAGTAAGGACAATATTATGCGTAAATTAACTGCGATTTTTGTTGCTTCCACTCTGGCTCTGGGCGCAGCTAATCTGGCACATGCGGCGGATACCGCCACGTCCGCAACCACCACCGACAGCGCGCCGATGCAGCATCATAAAGGCCCGCGCGGTCCGCACAATGAGATGATGTTAAAAGGCCTGAACCTGACCGACGCGCAAAAGCAGCAGATCCGCGATATCCATAAAGCGCAGCGTGAGAAGTTCAAGCGTCCGTCACTGGAAGAACGTCGTGAAATGCACAACCTGATAGCCAGCGACAGCTTCGACCGCGCGAAAGCGCAGGCGCAGGTAGATAAAATGGCCGAGCAGAACAAAGCGCGCATGATGGCCCATCTGGAAACCCAGAATAAAATCTATAACATCCTGACGCCGGAGCAGAAAAAGCAATTTAATGCCAATTTTGAGAAGCGTCTGACAGAACGTCCGGCTCCGGAAGGTAAAATGCCGGAAGCTGCTGAATAATAACGACAGCGACCTCTTAAAGACCGCCGGTCTTGTTCATAGCGCACCACGATGCTGTGAACAGGACCGGCGGTTTTCTTTTTGCGTTTCCCTCTTGCCTGCGGCTGGCAGATCGTTATTCTCATTGGCCAGCGTCCATCAAAACTTCATCGTTATCAGAATGTTAAAAAGATAAGCGGTGTAGCTATCTCCCGGCCCTGCAGCAATGGCCAGGCGCTGCCGATAACAGGTTTTGTTTATACCCATAATATTTTTCGCTCCGTCCTTCTTGCGCGGGGCCCTGGCGCGTTACGCGTGTTTTCAGGAGTGGTAATGGAATTTTTTGATATTAAAAAAATGCCGGTCAATTTATGGCGAAACGGCGCGGGAGAAACGCGCGAAATCTGCTGCTTTCCGCCCGCTACCCGTGATTTCAACTGGCGCGCCAGTATTGCCTCCCTGTCCAGCAATGGCGAGTTTGCCCCTTTTCCGCAGGTTGACCGGATTGTCACGCTGCTGGAGGGCGGGGAGGTTACGCTCGATGGCGGCAATGCGTTTCGCCATATCTTACGCCGCCATCAGCCATTCGCCTTTTCAGGAGAACAGACCGTACGCGCGGTGTTATCGGAAGGGCGAATGTCGCTGGACTTCAACGTTATGACCCGCCGCGACCGCTGTCAGGCCAACGTGCGGGTAGCGGACCGCACCTTTACCACGTTTAGCTCGCGCGGCGGAATCGTGTACGTGATTAGCGGCGCGTGGCAGCTTGAAGATAAGCTGCTCACCGCCGATCAGGGGGCCTGGTGGCAGGAGGGAAGGCATACGCTGCGGCTGCTGAAATCGGAAGGCCAGCTGCTGTTTAGCGAAATCACCTATCTCTGAAGCTTAGCGCGCCAGTTCGACGATATCGTGCTGGCCGCTAATCAGCGGCTTGCAGAGTATTTTATAGCCGTCGTTGTCGAAGCCCTGCGGCGCGCGGCTGATGGTTTTCGCCTCATCCAGCGTGTTGACCGAGCCGAGCCAGAACCAGTTATGAATGATATGGTACTGGGTCATCTCGCCGAAGCTCTCTTTAAGCCCCACCGGGCCCTGCCACGGCCAGCAGATCACCTGCATGCGCGCCAGGCCCGCCATCAGCCGCTCATTGTGCGCCTCTTCGCTCTCGCGCCCGCAGCAGGCCCCCGCGCAGCGCTTAAGCGCCGAGCGAAAGCAGGCGCGGCCGCGGCTTAACGCCTCAAGCCCCAGCAGGCCGTAACAAAGCTGATGCTCATCAGCCAGCGACTGCAGCGTTTGCAGCGCGGCGCGGCGGCTGGAGAAAAGACCATAAAGCCCGGGCTCGCTGGAGAAATCGACCTCGCGGGCATACACCACTTCCGGCTTCGCGCCGTTCAGGCGCAGCGAGCAGAGCTGACGGTTGCGGCGCAGGCGTTTGTTGAACAAGGGCTGCTGCTCTTTGATCATCTGCGCTTCCAGCAGCAGCGCGCCTATCTCGCCTGCCGTGCGGATAAACGTGATTCGCCGGGACTGGCGCAGCATCGCCGCTTCATCCGGGGTGCGCAGGTGAGAGAGCACCCGGCTGCGGATATTCACGCTTTTACCGATATAAAGAGGCATGGTTTCGCTTTCGCCATGGAAAACATACACGCCGGGGTGTTTGGGCAGATCGTCAAGCCAGGGACGCAGATGCTCGGGGTATTCATAAATCGCCGCGGCTTCAAAATCGAGCCTTGGCGCGCCAGTACGCCTTACCACTCATTACTCTCCTGAATACTGTTTACTTATCCAGTCTATCAGGGAATGTCTGGTTGAAAAAGCGGCATGTTGTTCAGCGGTTGCGCGTGGCAAGCCAGCAGACCAGCGATCCAAGCACTACCATCCCCACTCCTTGCCAGAAGCCGAAGCCGGGCGTCAGGCCGAGCCAGAGGCTGGCAAGCAGCGCGGAAAGCACCGGCGTGAAGTACGAGGCGGTGGCGAGCAGGGTCATATTGCCGTGGCTTATGCCTCGATTCCATGCGGAGTAAGCGATAGCGGTCGACAGCCCCATAAACAGCAACTGTAACGAGGCGGGCAGCGAAAAGTGCAGCGCGGGCTGCGGCGTAATAAAAAACATAACCCATAAGACGATGGCCGTCGCGCAGAAGAAAAGCGCCACGCCGCTTTTACCCTCGCTCCAGCGGCGCGTGAGGTTACAGTAAAGCGCCCAGATAAGCGCGGCGGCAAAGGCCAGACCATAAGCGAGGGGGTTATCCTGCATATTGGCCCACAGCAGGGCGGGCGACCAGTCGCCGTCGCCTTTCAACACCTGCGCGACGCCTGCAACCGCCAGCGCTAAGCCGGGCCAGATGAGCCACGAGGCGCGCTGGCCGTTTAAAAACAGCGCCAGCAGAACGGTAAGGCTCGGCCACAGATAGTTGATCATGCCAAGCTCCAGCGACTGCGCTCGGGTGTGGGCAAGACCAATGGCGAGAGCGAGACTGATTTCATAGCCGACGAAAAGCGCGCCGCCGATAAACAAATACCGTCCCGGTAACTGACGCGGGCGCGGCAACCCCAGCGCCAGACAAAGGCAAATGGCGCTGAGCGTGTAAATAAGCGCGGCGCCGCCGGTCGGACCGAACTGCTCGGCGATGCTGCGAAACAGGCCGACGGAAGCGCTCCAGAGGAGAATCGCTATCAGCCCTGCAAGAGTGGCGCGTTGTGCTGAAACCGGATGGGCGGGAAGAGAAGGGGCTGACTCAGGCATACGCTTTCCATAAAAAAGGTGGCCGAAGCCACCTTGCGTGATTATTTTTTCCAGAAGTCGTCAAAAATGGTGATCGGCGGGCGACGCTTATGCTCCGTCTTGAGATACCAGCCTTCAATGGTTTTGGCGAGATTTTCGTCGATCTGCTTACCTTCAAGGTAATCGTCAATGTTCTCGTAAGTCACGCCCAGCGCCACTTCATCCGGCAGGGAGGGGCGATCGTCTTCAAGATCGGCGGTCGGCACTTTCAGGTAGAGATGTTCCGGGCAGCCCAACTCTTTAAGCAGCTGTTTGCCCTGACGTTTGTTGAGACGGAACAGCGGGTTAATGTCGGTGCCGCCGTCGCCATATTTGGTGAAGAAACCGGTAATGGCTTCCGCCGCGTGGTCGGTGCCCACCACCACGCCTTTGGTCATGCTCGCAATGCTGTACTGCGCTTTCATACGCTCGCGCGCTTTTTCGTTGCCGCGCACAAAATCGCTGAGCTCAATGCCCGCGTCGCGCAGCGCTTTCTCGCTCGCCAACACAGATTCCTTAATATTCACCGTCAGTACTTTATCCGGCTGGATAAAGTTCAGCGCGTCCTGGCAATCCTTTTCATCAAACTGCACGCCGAAGGGCAGGCGCACGGCGATGAACTGGTAACTGCTGTCGCCGGTTTCTTCACGCAGTTCGCTGATAGCCGTCTGGCTCAGCTTGCCTGCGAGCGTGGAGTCCTGGCCGCCGCTGATGCCTAACACCAGGGTTTTCAGAAACGGATAGGTTTTGAGGTAGCTTTTGAGGAAATCGACGCTGGCGCGGATCTCTTCGCGGGCGTCAATCTGCGGTTTCGCGCCAAGCGCCTGAATAATCTCTTGCTGCAAAGACATTTAACCCCTCCGGTTGTGGTTAACCTGCAACGCGCAGGCGAAAAAACAGGATTTGTTAAAGCTAACCCTTTGACGGCAAAACGACAAGTTTCGTACCGCTACAGATGGCGTGAGCGCTGCTAATTGCGGCGTTTTCTCTTTCCCTCCTGTCGATAAGGGAATAATCCTAATTCGCTTCGCTTATCGCTAACAAGTTGATAAATGTTCGTTTCTATTCCAGGCTTACTCCACACGCTGAGAAAAGAGGACGACAAAATGAAAAAGAACTTTGCAGGATTTTTAAGTGCAGCGGCGGTTATGACTATGCTTGCGGGCTGTACGGCTTATGACCGGACGACCGATCAGTTCACGCAGCCGGTTGTGAAGGATGTGAAAAAAGGCATGAGCCGTGAGCAGGTTCGCCAGATTGCCGGTCAGCCTTCTTCTGAAGTGACCATGATCCACGCTCGTGGCACCTGCCAGACCTATATCCTGGGTCAACGTAACGGCAAAACCGAAACCTATTTCGTCGCGCTCGACGATACCGGCCACGTGCTGAACTCCGGCTACCAGACCTGCGCCGAGTATGACACCGACCCGCAGGCGCCGAAAAAGTAAGCGCTCAGGGTTAAAAAACCGGCTTCGGCCGGTTTTTTTATTATCTTTCCCCTCCGGGAAAGGAGGGGGAAGATAACCGCGATCAAGCCGGGATGGTGAGACTTTTCGTGGTGCGCGACCAGATGCGATGGCCCGCCAGCAGCTTCACAAAATCGTCGGTAAAGTTGCCTGTCGCGTCATCCGCCTCCAGCACGCCTTCCTCGCCCGCATCCGGAACCTTAATGAACGGTTTGAACTGACGGGCCTCCCCGAGCAGCGCGATAACCTTAAGGTGCTTGTAGGCCTCCATCAGGTAGTACGCGGCATCGGCGTTATCAAGGATCGAAGCGACATCGCCCCCTGGCACAATCACCGCATCCACGGTTAATGACGGGGAGCCGGCGAACGTGCCCGCGACCGGAATTCGTGAGCCATCATCCGCCACCGCTTCACCCATGCGTTTGTAGAGCAGCTTTGCATGCACGCCGTGCGTTTTTAACTTTTGCAGTACAGAGAGTAGCTCGGCGCCATTCACTTTATCGTTAAGCAGGACCGCCACCACGCGGCCTTTTACCGAGCCGCCCGGCACCGCATAAAGGCTAAGCGAGGCATCTTTTTTCAGGCCGTTAACATCTTTCGGCGGAGCGATATGCATCTGCTCATCCGTCAGCTCAATCCCCAGATTTTCAGCGACTGGCTGGGCCAGCGAAATGTCGATGCGACAAAGCTGATCCACCACGCGCTCACGAATATAGGGACGCACGACCTTGCTTAGCTCAAAGCTGAAAGCGTCGATAATATGGCGCTGTTCAACCGGCGTCTGGCTTTGCCAGAAGAGGCGCGGATGCGCGTAATATTCGCCAAACGACGGGCTGCGCTCGCGGACTTTATAGCCTTCAATACGCTCCTGATAGCTCTCGAACCCGCCGCGTTTCGGCCCCGGCGGCGTTTCGCGCGGCCAGTTGTCGTTGATTGAGTTGGGTTCGTAGTTTGCCGGATTGGTGTCGATATCCATGCGGTGCATGCCGTCCCGCTGGAAATTGTGATAAGGGCAGGTAGGGCGGTTAATCGGAATTTCGTGGAAATTCGGCCCGCCGAGACGGCTGATTTGCGTATCGGTGTAGGAGAAGAGGCGGCCCTGCAACAGCGGGTCGTTGGTGAAATCCAGCCCCGGCACGATATGGCCCGGATGGAATGCCGCCTGTTCGTTCTCGGCGAAGAAGTTATCCGGGTTGCGGTTGAGCACCATTTTGCCCACCAGCTGCACCGGCACCAACTCTTCCGGAATCAGTTTGGTGGCATCCAGCAGGTCGAAATCAAACTTGAACTCATCTTCTTCCGGTATAAGCTGCAGGCCGAGCTCATATTCCGGGAAGTCGCCCGCTTCGATAGCTTCCCACAGATCGCGACGATGGAAATCGGGGTCGCGGCCGGTAAGCTTTTGCGATTCGTCCCACAGCAGTGACGCTTTCCCCGCCACCGGCTTCCAGTGGAAGCGAACAAAGGTCGCTTTGCCTTCGGCGTTAATCATCCGGAAAGTGTGGATGCCGAAGCCTTCCATGGTGCGGTAGCTGCGCGGAATGCCGCGATCGGACATCGCCCAGATAACGTTATGCAGCGTCTCAGGCTGCAGCGAGACATAATCCCAGAACGTGTCGTGGGCGCTCTGGCCTTGTGGAATAGCCCAGTGCGGCTCCGGCTTCACGGCGTGAACGAAATCCGGGAATTTATGGGCGTCCTGAATGAAAAACACCGGCGTATTGTTGCCGACCAGGTCAAAAATGCCTTCCTGGGTATAAAACTTCGTTGCGAAACCGCGGATATCGCGCACGGTATCCGCCGAGCCTGCGCCGCCCTGAACGGTAGAGAATCGTACAAAGACAGGGGTGATTTTATCAGGGTCGGAGAGGAAATCGGCTTTCGTGATATGGCTCAGGCTCTTGTAGGGCTGAAAATAACCGTGGGCCGCCGAGCCGCGGGCGTGGACGATACGCTCCGGGATACGCTCATGGTCAAAGTGGGTGATTTTTTCCCGCAGGATAAAATCTTCCAGCAGCGTAGGGCCGCGCGTGCCTGCGCGCAGGGAATTCTGATCGTCGGCGATGCGCACGCCCTGGTTAGTGGTCAGCGGAAAGTTTTCGCTTCCTTTGCGAAAGGTTTCCAGTGATTTAAGCTTTTCATTAGAGGTGTCCGGCGCTTTCAGACTGCCGGGCGCGGTGGGTTGCTCTCCGGGCGGGGTAGGAACCGGGTCGGGGCGGTGCGAACCATCTTCCGGAGCAAGGGAATCGAGGCCGGGACGCGACTCATCGGCGTCATGCACCGGCGATTCATGATGGTGTGGTTTTTTCTCATCTTGCGACATTGAACGCTTCTCCTGTTTTCATTGCTGAAAGGCGGCTTTTTTGTGTTCAAAAGCTTTCTAACTATAGAACAGGGAAGGGAATCGAGCGCTTGCGCCAGACGGCAAAACGGCGTGAAAAACATCATCTGAGGCGCGTTGAAGCACGCTATGCGCGACGCCGCAGGCCACAATCCGCTATGATAGTTTTTTCCTGTTTATGGAATTGTTAAGAGTAAAAAACCGACGCCTATGAAACCACTTCGTCAACAGAATCGTCCCATCATCAACTATGTACCCCGCGTGGAGCCGGCTCCGCCGGATCATGCCGTGCGCATGGAGGGTTTTCAGGATGTGTACCTGCTGCGTGGCAAATACGTCGCGTTTGTGCTGGTGGGCGAGCACTTTCGCCGCTCCCCCGCCTTCGGCGTGCCTGAAGCCGCCCAACGCTGGGCTACACAGATGCGTCAGGAAACGGACGTTTAGCCTGCTTCAGGCATAAAAAAGCCGCCTGAAGGCGGCTTTTGCTTTTTTATCGCTTAGCGGTGAGCCAGTTCGGCTTCTTCCTCGCTGTTCAGAACCGTTTTGTCGGTCTGCTTGAGCCACTGGCTGGTGAGCGTGCCGGCGGTCATTGAGCCGCTCACGTTCAGCGCCGTACGGCCCATATCGATAAGCGGTTCAACGGAGATCAGCAGAGCGACGAGCGTTACCGGCAGTCCCATCGCTGGCAGCACGATCAGCGCCGCGAAGGTGGCGCCGCCGCCCACGCCCGCTACGCCTGCGGAGCTCAGGGTGACGATGCCAACCAGCGTTGCTATCCACATCGGGTCGAACGGGTTAATGCCGACCGTCGGGGCAACCATTACCGCCAGCATAGTCGGGTAGAGACCCGCACAGCCGTTCTGTCCAATGGTGGCGCCGAAAGAGGCGGCGAAGCTTGCGATCGATTCCGGCACGCCCAGACGACGCGTCTGCGCTTCCACATTCAGCGGAATGGACGCTGCGCTTGAGCGGCTGGTAAAGGCGAAAGTCAGTACCGGCCAGACTTTGCGGAAATATTTCAGCGGGCTGACGCCATTAACCGCAAGCAGAATGCCATGCACGACAAACATGATGCCCAGCCCCAGGTAAGAGGCGACAACGAAGCTGCCGAGCTTAATGATGTCCTGCAGATTGGAGCCTGCAACCACCTTAGTCATCAGCGCCAGCACGCCATAAGGCGTCAGTTGCATAACGAGACGCACCAGCTTCATTACCCAGCTTTGCAGGGTATCGATGGCCGCCAGCACGCGTTCGCCTTTCGGCGCATCGTCTTTCAGCAGCTTAAGCGCGGCCACGCCGAGGAAAGCGGCAAAAATCACGACGCTGATAATCGACGTGGGGTTTGCGCCAGTGAGGTCGGCGAACGGGTTTTTAGGCACAAACGACAGCAGCAGCTGCGGTACAGTCAGGTCCGCCACTTTACCAACGTAGTTCGTCTGGATAGCGTTCAGGCGAGCGGTTTCCGCGCTCCCCTGCACCAGACCTTCCGCCGTCAGGCCAAAGAGGTTAGTGACAAAAACGCCCACCAGCGCCGCGATAAGCGTCGTGAAGAGCAGGGTGCCGATAGTCAGTACGCTAATCTTGCCAAGGGAAGAGGCGTTATGCAGGCGCGCCACGGCGCTCAGAATAGAGGCGAAGACCAGCGGCATAACAATCATCTGCAGCAGCTGAACATAGCCGTTGCCGACCACGTTGAACCACTGGATCGAGCTTTTCAGCACATCGCTTTGCGCGCCGTAAATCAGCTGCAGCGCGAGGCCAAAGACCACGCCGATGACCAGGCCGAGCAATACTTTTTTGGCGAGGCTCCACTGCTTGTGGCGCGTTTGCGCCAGCAAGAGCAGCAGAATGACGAACGCGACAACGTTCGCGATTAATGGAAGGTTCATCCCCGTTTCTCCTGATTTCTTATGACGGGCATGCGTAAAATGGCATGCCTTTATGCCGCAAAGGGTATCAGAAGCGTTGCGAGTTCCTTATATCCAAAAAGAATAGGTTATTCCGTGCGGTATTATTTTGCTGGTTTATTGTCCTGTCTGGTGATGAATAAACCGATTAAAGCCGTTTTGCAGCGAATTGATCGCCTGAGATGACCAGCGAATTGCACTGTTTTCGGGCATGCCTTGCGGCATCCAGACCGCCCAGGCGAAAAGCGCCATGCACAATACGCGCTCCAGCTGGTTGCCTTTTTGCGGCGCCAGGATAGGCAAACGAAAGCGCCAGCGGCAGGGCCACAGCAACGGCACGCCTGCAGGGGTTAGCATGTCGGCGAGAATATGGCTCAGGTAGCCCAGCACCATGCCCTGCAGCGCGTCGGCAGGAACAATCCAGCTTTCCGGCACCTGCAGATAAAACACCGTCAGCAAGCCAAAGACGGCCAGCAGGCTGTGAGTAAAGCCGCGGTGTCCAAAAGCGCGGGCGATGGGTTTCGATATCCATTTAAGCCGCTGCCCAAGAAACGATTTAGGGTGATCGATATCCGGCAGCAGGCAAGTGAGAATGGCCGAGGGAACAATATGCCACCAGTCGCCCTGCGCCAGTACAGGCGTGAGCTCGGCGTTTTTGGCGAACACCGCGCAGGCAATGGAAAAAAGCAGGTGGCCTTCCGCCGTCATGATAAAACCCAACGTAACTGTCAATTCATCCAGTATAGGAGTTTTATACAGTAGACGGAAGTGGTGACGGTGTAACTCTTTGTCACAATCCGCGCCCGCAGTCAGCGCGCCAGCCAGCCTCCGTCCACAGCCAGCGTATACCCGTTCACATAATCGGCAGCGGATGAAGCCAGAAACACCACCGCCCCTTGTAAATCCTCCGGTTTGCCCCAGCGTCCGGCGGGAATGCGGTCGAGGATTTCCTGATTGCGCGCTGCGTCTTCACGCAGCTCCTGGGTGTTATTGGTCGCCATATAGCCCGGTGCGATGCCGTTGACGTTGATACCGTGTTTTGCCCATTCGTTCGCCAGCAGTCGGGTCAGACCCAGCACGCCGCTTTTCGAGGCGGTATAAGAAGGCACCCGTATGCCGCCCTGAAAAGAGAGCATTGAAGCGATATTAATAATCTTGCCGCCGCTGCCTTGCTTAATAAACTGTTTCGCCACGGCCTGGGAAAGGAAAAACAGCGACTTCAGGTTCAGGTTCATTACCTCATCCCAGTCCTTTTCACTAAAACTGAGCGCCTCTTCCCGGCGAATGGTGCCGGCATTGTTGACCAGAATGTCTATCCGCCCCATTTTCTCAACCGCTTCGCGAACGATATCCTGCAGCCTGTCCTGGCGGCCGAGGTCGGCCTGAATGGCGTGAAAGCGGCGGCCCAGCGCCTGCACTTTCTGCGCCGTCTCCTGCGGCGCTTTGCGGTTGACCCCAATAATATCGCAGCCCGCCTCAGCCAGGCCCAGCGTCATGCCTTGTCCCAGACCCGTATCGCAGCCGGTAACCAGCGCTACTTTCCCTGCAAGCGTAAAAGCGTCAAGAATCATAGATGCCCCTGTATGGTGATGAAATGGTCCGTGGGTGAGCTTGCGAGAAGCATAGGAAGGGGCGTGATAAAACACAAATCGAATTGAAAAGCTGTTTTATAAATTTTGATGGGCTTAATAAAAAAGGGCAGCGGCGTGCCCTTTTTCAGCGGTAACCGCTTAACCGCGCAGATGCGTTGCCGTCAGCGCCTCCAGCGAGTCAAGCTTCACGTTAGCCAGCGCCCAGCGGGGGTCGTCGCGGTTTTCCGGGGCCGGGATGACGATGGAGCGCATGCGCGCGGCTTTCGTTGCCACCATGCCGTTAACGGAATCTTCCAGCGTGACGCAGGTCAGCGGGTCTACGCCAAGCTTCGCGGCGGCATCAAGATAGACTTGCGGGTGCGGCTTGCTGTACGGCAAGTGCTCCGCCGAGGCGAGGGCGTCAAACTGGTCGCGCAGTTCAAACATGTCCAGCACCTGTTCAAGCATGCGCAAAGGCGAAGCGGAGGCCAGACCTACCTTCAGGCCCTGCGCTTTGCAAAGGGCTACCGCCTGATGCACACCTGGCAGCAGAGGGCGTTTTTCTTCCACCAACGTGATGGCGCGGTTAATGATGCGCTCCGTCACTTCCGCCACCGACGGGCCATTCCAGGGCTGTTGGGCGAACCAGAGCTCCACGACAAGATCGATGCGTAACCCCAGCGTGTCGGGCAATTCATGGCGGCGGGAGATATCCACGCCCAGCGTTTTCATCACTTCCAGTTCCGCCTGGTCCCACAGGGGTTCGGAATCGATCAGCAATCCATCCATATCAAAGATCGCGGCGAGGATTTGGCGCGAGGTCGACATCGGCTGCACTCCTTTCAGATTGTTTAAGAAGGATTATCAATAGCCTGAAAAACGAAGTATGGCTACTGCTTTGTCTTCCCGCCTGGAAAGTGCAGCGAAAAGCGCAGGGAGAAGGTAGACTTAAAGCGACAATGTGACGTCACAATCAAGGGGAAAGCATGACGTATCAACAAGCTGGACGCATTGCCGTAGTAAAACGCATTGCCGGGTGGCTTATCTTTATTCTGGCGACGATTTCCACGGTTATTTCTGTTCTGAAATTTATGTATGAGCACAGCGACAAGCAGCCGGGCATCAATGCGGTGATGATGGACTTTGCTCATGTAATGATTGAGATGATGCGTTTTAACACGCCGTTTCTGAACCTGTTCTGGTATAACTCGCCGCTGCCCGACTTCCGGCATCAGGCCAATATTCTGTTCTGGGTGATTTTCGCGCTCATTTTTGTCGGCCTTGCACTTCAGGCCAGCGGCGCGCGCATGAGCCGTCAGGCGCGCTTTCTGCGCGAAGGGGTGGAAGACCAGTTAATTCTTGAGCGGGCAAAAGGCGCAGATGGGCTTAGCCGCGAACAGATAGAGTCTAAAATCGTGGTGCCAAGGCACACCATTTTTCTGCAAATCTTCCCGCTTTATATCCTGCCGGTCATCGTCATCGTGCTGGGTTACCTTTTCTTCTCGCTGCTTGGTTTTCTCTGATGCGTCAGCCACTCCATTGAGGAGTGGCTGACCTGGGCGCTGTCAGGCCGCTAAAATCCTCTCCAGCGCTTTTTGCGCCGTGACCAGATGTTGCCCGCCAAAGAGTATTGCCCGGTTAAGCAGCGTATAAAGCTGATAAAGCGGTTGTCTCGTTAAGAAGTCGGGCGGCAATGGCGCAACAGACTGGTAGCCGTCGTAGAGTTGCGGCGGCTGTTCCGGATGCAGCGGCAGCATCGCGAGGTCGCATTCCCTGTCGCCCCAGTAACATGCGGGGTCGTAAATATAGGGCCCGTTCGGACCGAGCGCGCAATTGCCGGACCAGAGATCGCCATGCAGCAGGGAGGGTTGAGGCTGGTGGCCGACGAGCTGCTGATGCACCGCATCGACAATCAGGTCGATATCGCCGAACTCCAGCCCTTTTTCCGCCGCCAGTTCAAGCTGCCAGCCGATGCGCTGCTCGGCGAAAAAGGTCGCCCAGCGACGCTGCCAGGCGTTGGGCTGCGGCGTAGTGGAAAGATCGTTATCGAAATCAAGGCCAAATTGCGGCTGTTCGCTCCACTGATGCAGGCGAGCCAACTGTTGCCCCAGAAGAAAAGCGTTATGCGCATCAAGCGGACGTGGAGCGAGGTATTCCAGTAGCAGAAAGCTGTAATCCCTGTCGCTGCCTACGGCGTAAACTTCCGGCACCGTTACCGTCTTGCTGCGCGCCAGCAGATCGAGCTGATCCGCTTCGGCGGTAAAAACGGACAACAGCTCTCGATCGTCACACTTAATAAATACCGGTCGGCCTGCGAAAGTCGCTTTCCAGGCGGCGTGGATTTCACCTCCTGGCAACTCCTCCCGATGGGTTATTTCGCCTTCACCCAGCTGCTCATTCAATAACCGCGTAATCGCTTGCCACATGACGCTTCTCTCCCGGGTTATCAGTCAGATCATCAGGTTAGCGCAATAGGGCGAACGAAAACGTCGAGCTGACGCACACCCTGACTCGCTTTGCGCCGTGGTCGTTACGTCGCTTTTTGCCACTCCTCCCAGGTGGTTATCTCCACCTCAGGTTGCCTGTCCAGCGCCACTTCGCCGAGGCCGCGCGCCATTTCCAACACCTCCTCTTTGCTGAGCGCGCTGATCATGCCAAACGTGTTGGGGCCCAGTTCATGAATTTTGCCTTCTTCATCGCTCATGGTGAGCTGGAAACCGCCCCGGGTGAGCTCATTGGTAAGCTCATTAATATCCGCAAGGCTGTGCTCCTGATATTTCAGGGTAACCACATAGCGCGTAATGTCTCCGCTGCTCATTATTTACCTCACTGTTGCAACCGCCAGGCGAATGCCGGCCCGGCGCGATGGAAAGGAAAAGGGGAAGCTAACCCTTCAGGTAGTCGTAAATCTTATCGGTGTTTTCGCGCGAGCAGAGCTGGGTGCCCTGGTGCAGTGTGGCAGCGCTGCCTGCGGCCACGCCATAGCGCACCATATCCAGCAGCGAAGCGCCTTCGGCAAGCTTGAGCGTCATCGCGCCGACCATGCTGTCGCCCGCGCCCACGGTGCTCTGGCTTTTCACCGGCGGCGGCACCACCTGTACGCAATCCTGTTCATCTACCGCCAGCGCGCCTTGCGGACCAAGCGAGACCACGACACGTCGCGCCTTGCCGCGCCTGACCAGTTCCATCGCCGCCTGGCGTACGTCATCCGGCTGCGTGAGGTCGCGTTTCACCAGCGCGCCAAGTTCCTTCTGGTTGGGCTTCACCAGTTCGATATCGCCAATCTCCAGCGCCGCAGCCAGCGCGTCGCCCGAGCTGTCGAGAATGCAGCGTATGTTTTGTCGCTGGGCGGCTTTAATCAGGTCACACAGTTTGGCGACATTCACGCCCGGCGGCAGGCTGCCGCTTATCACCAGAATGGAACCCGCTTCAATGGCCATGACTTTTTCTTCGAGCTGGCGGAATTCCTCATCGCTGAGCGCCGCGCCGGGCATAACAAATCGGTACTGTTCGCCATTTGCCTCTACGTGCACATGCAGGTTTTGTCGCGTCCAGTCTTTTGCCTCTATGGTTTGTACCGCGACGTGTTCATCCAGCAACAGGGCCGTGAGGTGCTCGCCGGTGGCGCCGCCAGCCGGGAAAATCGCGGTGGCTTTGCCGCCAAGATGCGCGATAGCGCGCGCGACGTTAATTCCGCCGCCGCCGGGTTCGAAAACCGGCGCGCTACAGCGAAGCTTGCCTTCGGGATAAATTTGCGCCGTGAGGGTAGCGCTGTCGAGAGAAGGCGCCAGCGTCAGCGTATAAATGCGTACCATGTGACCTCCTTTTTATATGGGCTGCGGTAAGCGTAGCACTCCATATCGGGTTAGGGTGTGAATTAACACGCTGATTTCTCAAATAAAGCACGTTTTTTCATCGGCGCTATATTTATGAAATAAAAGCAGTTTTAAGATCCCTCTTATTCAAAAATAGAGATAAGAATTTATTGCCATGTTATGCGGGCCTTTTTATAATTTGTTACCTTTCGACGAGCCTTATGTCGTTGATTCCGGGAAAACATTCCAGGACCTTATCGGTCTCTTTTTTTTGTTGTACGGACCTAAAAATAAATGAAGCTTTTGAAGACAGTACCCGCAGTTATGCTGCTTGCGGGGGGCGCGCTTGTGAGTCAGTTCGCAATCGCGGACAACACCGTTTTTACTGTCATGGACGATCCTTCCACCGCTAAAAAAGCTTTCGAAGGCAACCTGAACGCCGGTTATCTGGCCCAGTCAGGCAACACGAAAAGCTCCTCTTTAACCGCCGACAGTACGCTAACCTGGTACGGTCAGAGAACAGCCTGGTCGCTGTGGGGCAATGCCAGCAATACCTCTTCTAACGATGAGCGTTCTTCAGAAAAATATGCGGTGGGCGGCCGTAGCCGCTACAACGTAACCGATCTGGATTACCTGTTCGGCCAGGCGAGCTGGCTGACCGACCGTTACAATGGCTATCGCGAGCGCGACGTAGCAACGCTGGGTTATGGTCGCCAGTTGCTTAACGGTCCGGTGCATAGTCTTCGTGTCGAATTTGGTCCGGGCGTTCGCTACGACGAATACACCAATGGCGACACCAAGACTCAGGGTCTCGGCTACGCTTCCGGCACCTATGCCTGGCAGCTTACCGATAACACGAAATTTACCCAGGGCGTCTCCGTCTTTGGCGCTGACGATACCACCGTGAACTCCGAGACTGCGCTTGATGTCGCTATCAACGCGCATTTTGGTCTTAAAGTCGCTTATAACGTTACCTGGAACTCCCAGCCGCCTTCTTCGGCGCCTGAGCATACCGACACTCGTACCTCGGTTACGCTCGGTTATAAGATGTAAAACAACAGGCCGGTTTATCCGGCCTGATTTTTTAAGTTAATTCTTAAAGTTGCATTTCAACCTGGTCGCTTAGTCTGGAAAATATAAAAACCTGTTTCTTCATATCCTCTCCATAATTAGCCCCGCCATAAAACATTCAATTAATTTGACACGAAATGACAAATAATTTGAGTGGGCAAAAATGTGAGCTGGATCTACAATCTGATCACAGCGGTTTTATTACCGCACGGTTTAACCTGATTCAAAAAAATAAGAGAAGAAAATGATGAATATGATGAAAACCATAGCCGCAGCCGTTGTGCTGTCCGCGCTCTCATTCGGCGCTTTTGCGGCCGAAACCGCAACTGATACCCGCACCGCGCCTTCCAGCACCTGGAATGTCAAAGATGTGGAAGCCGGTTCGAATATTCAACCTGGTGCTGCCTCTACCGGCCAGTCCATGAATGACGCTTTTGATGTTCATAAATTAGTGGCGGGTGAATGGTCTTAATAACCCGACCTTTTGCTTTTAGGCGTGTTAACTGCAAGCCGTCTGGGTTACGCCTTATATAAAAAACCGGAATTTAACGTCCGGTTTTTTATTATTTTGTTTTTATATCCTGTCTTCTTTACTGCCAGTAATTTCGTCATTTCTTCTTTTACAACTGCCGACCGGTTTTAATGCGTAAAGCGCGTTTTATTAACCTGTATCACGGTCATGGCAAAAGTGCGCTGAAATAAATACCCCCACATTTTGTGAATTTGATCACAAATTTAAACGCTGGTAGGGTAAAGGCTCAGGCATCCGAAACCGTCTACGCTTTTTCGATTGGATGCATTGTAACCAACCTGCAGGGGTAAACCTGCTACGCTCTTAAAGGGAGCCCGAACGTTCAGGTTTCTTTATCGCTAAGGAGGCGGGCCGCAGTCGGTAAAATACGCGCATGCAGGACGTATGCCGCCGGGTCAGAGAGCGATTCTAAAGAGGATGGATATGAAATTAAAAAGAAAAAAAGTTGAGCCTATTTCGCTTAGCGACGTAACGATTATTGATGATGCAAAATTACGCAAAGCCATCACAGCAGCTTCGCTTGGCAATGCGATGGAGTGGTTTGATTTCGGTGTTTATGGTTTTGTCGCCTATGCGCTGGGTAAAGTGTTTTTCCCGGAGGCGAATCCAAGCGTACAGATGATAGCTGCGCTTGCCACCTTTTCCGTTCCTTTCCTTATTCGCCCCCTCGGCGGACTTTTCTTTGGGATGCTCGGCGATAAATATGGCCGACAGAAAATCCTTGCTATTACTATTGTTATTATGTCGATCAGCACATTCTGCATCGGCTTAATTCCCGGGTATGCAACGATCGGTATTTGGGCGCCGGTTCTATTATTAATTTGTAAAATGGCGCAGGGCTTTTCCGTCGGTGGGGAATATACAGGCGCATCCATCTTCGTTGCTGAATATTCCCCCGATCGCAAGCGTGGTTTTATGGGGAGCTGGCTCGATTTTGGCTCGATAGCGGGGTTCGTTCTGGGCGCGGGCGTCGTGGTGTTGATCTCCGCCATCATCGGCGAAGAGAACTTCCAGAGCTGGGGTTGGCGTATTCCGTTCTTCCTGGCGTTGCCGCTAGGCATCATCGGCCTTTATCTGCGCCATGCGCTTGAAGAGACGCCGGCATTTCAGCAGCACGTTGATAAGCTCGAGCAGGGCGATCGCCAGGGGCTGCAGGATGGGCCGAAAGTCTCCTTTAAAGAGATCGCCACAAAACACTGGCGCAGCCTGCTGACCTGTATCGGTTTGGTTATCGCGACTAACGTGACCTATTACATGCTGCTCACGTACATGCCAAGCTACCTGTCGCATAACCTGCACTATTCCGAAAGCCACGGGGTGCTCATCATCATCGCTATCATGATGGGGATGCTGTTCGTACAGCCGGTAATGGGGCTGCTGAGCGACCGCTTTGGCCGCCGCCCGTTTGTCATTATTGGCAGTATCGCGCTGTTTGTATTAGTTATCCCGGCGTTCACCCTTATCAATAGCAATGTGATTGGGTTGATTTTCGCCGGTTTGCTGATGCTGGCGGTTATCCTGAACGCCTTTACCGGCGTAATGGCTTCAACCTTACCGGCGATGTTCCCGACGCACATTCGTTATAGCGCCCTTGCCAGCGCCTTCAACATTTCGGTGTTGATTGCCGGCCTGACGCCGACGCTTGCCGCCTGGCTGGTGGAAAGCTCAGAAGACCTGATGATGCCAGCCTATTATTTGATGGTTATCGCGGTTATCGGCCTTATTACCGGCATTACGATGAAGGAGACGGCAAACCGCCCGCTGAAAGGGGCGACGCCCGCCGCATCGGATATTCAGGAAGCGCGTGAAATCCTGCAGGAGCACCACGACAATATCGAACAGAAAATTGAAGATATTGATAAAGAGATCTCTGATTTGCAGGAAAAACGTCAGCGTCTGGTGCAGCAACATCCGGACATTAACGAGTAAGCCTGTTATCTGTCCTGTAATGGACAGATATTCTCCCGCGAAGCCCGGCTGAACAAGCCGGGCTTTTAACAAACCGGCAAGGCGTGTACTATTTACAGCGACCTTATCGGTAAGCAGGTGAGGGCGCAGGCATATTATTCCCCCGCGCAGATTCCGCAGAGTGAAGCGGAAAACCCACCTTACTGGCCGGTAATTTTTTTATTTTCATACTCTCATATGTGCTCTTTCGTGCGGGGCACCACTGTGAATAAGGATTTAACATGCCTGTTATTACGCTTCCTGATGGTAGCCAACGCCATTTTGATCATGCCGTCAGCCCCATGGATGTCGCTCTGGACATTGGTCCGGGTCTCGCTAAAGCCTGCATTGCCGGCCGCGTGAACGGTGAACTGGTAGATGCTTCCGATCTGATTGAACACGATGCCCAGCTCGCCATTATCACGGCTAAAGACGAAGACGGTCTCGAAATTATTCGCCACTCATGTGCGCATCTGCTGGGCCATGCCATTAAGCAGCTTTGGCCGCACACCAAAATGGCGATCGGCCCGGTTATCGACAACGGCTTTTATTATGACGTTGATCTGGACCACACGCTGACCCAGGAAGATCTCGACGCGCTCGAAAAGCGTATGCACGAGCTTGCTGAGAAAAATTACGACGTCATCAAGAAAAAGGTGAGCTGGCACGAAGCGCGCGAAACCTTCGCACAGCGCGGCGAAAACTATAAAGTCTCCATTCTTGATGAAAATATCGCTCATGATGACAAGCCGGGCTTGTATCATCACGAAGAATACATCGACATGTGCCGCGGACCGCACGTGCCGAACATGCGTTTCTGCCACCATTTCAAACTGATGAAAATCGCGGGCGCTTACTGGCGCGGCGACAGCAACAATAAAATGCTGCAGCGCATCTACGGCACCGCCTGGGCAGATAAAAAAGCCCTGAACGCTTATCTTCAGCGTCTGGAAGAGGCCGCCAAGCGCGACCACCGTAAAATCGGCAAGCAGCTTGACCTCTACCATATGCAGGAAGAAGCGCCGGGCATGGTTTTCTGGCACAATGACGGCTGGACTATCTTCCGCGAACTGGAAACGTTTGTTCGCTCCAAGCTCAAAGAGTACCAGTATCAGGAAGTGAAAGGTCCGTTTATGATGGACCGCGTCCTGTGGGAAAAAACCGGTCACTGGGATAACTATAAAGATGCGATGTTCACCACCTCTTCCGAGAACCGTGAATACTGCATCAAGCCGATGAACTGCCCAGGCCACGTCCAGATCTTCAACCAGGGTCTGAAATCGTACCGCGATCTGCCGCTGCGTATGGCGGAGTTCGGCAGCTGTCACCGTAACGAGCCGTCAGGCGCGCTGCACGGGCTGATGCGCGTACGCGGCTTCACGCAGGATGACGCCCATATCTTCTGTACAGAAGAGCAGGTGCGTGACGAAGTGAACGCCTGTATCCGCATGGTTTACGATATGTACAGCACCTTCGGCTTCGAGAAGATTGTAGTAAAACTCTCTACTCGTCCGGAAAAACGTATCGGCAGCGATGAAATGTGGGATCGCGCGGAAGCGGATCTTGCTGTGGCGTTGGAAGAGAACAACATCCCGTTTGAATATCAACTGGGTGAAGGCGCGTTCTATGGTCCGAAAATTGAGTTTACGCTCTACGACTGCCTCGATCGCGCCTGGCAGTGCGGCACAGTTCAGCTAGACTTTTCACTGCCTTCGCGCCTTAGCGCATCGTATGTAGGCGAAAACAACGAACGTCAGGTGCCGGTTATGATTCACCGCGCCATCCTGGGTTCTATCGAGCGTTTCATCGGCATCCTGACCGAAGAGTTCGCCGGGTTCTTCCCGACATGGCTCGCGCCGGTTCAGGTTGTGGTGATGAATATTACTGACTCACAGTCTGAATACGTTAACGAATTGACTCGTAAACTGCAAAATGCGGGCATTCGTGTAAAAGCGGACTTGAGAAACGAGAAGATTGGCTTTAAAATCCGCGAGCACACTTTACGTCGTGTCCCTTATATGCTGGTTTGTGGCGACAAAGAAGTCGAAGCTGGCAAAGTGGCCGTCCGCACCCGTCGTGGCAAAGACCTCGGCAGCCTGGATGTGAACGACGTGATTGAGAAGCTGCAGCAAGAGATTCGCAGCCGCAATCTTCATCAACTGGAGGAATAAGGTATTAAAGGCGGAAAACGAGTTCAAACGGCGCGCCCTAATCGCATCAATGGTGAGATTCGCGCACAAGAGGTTCGCTTAACAGGTCTGGATGGCGAGCAGATTGGTATTGTCAGTCTGAGAGAAGCTCTTGAGAAGGCTGAAGAAGCCGGGGTCGATTTAGTTGAAATTAGCCCTAACGCCGAGCCGCCAGTTTGCCGCATAATGGACTACGGCAAATTCCTCTATGAAAAGAGCAAGTCTTCTAAGGAACAGAAGAAGAAGCAGAAAGTTATCCAGGTTAAGGAAATCAAATTCCGTCCTGGTACTGACGAAGGCGACTATCAGGTAAAACTCCGCAGCCTGATTCGCTTTCTCGAAGAAGGCGATAAGGCCAAAATCACCCTGCGTTTCCGCGGGCGTGAAATGGCCCACCAGCAAATCGGTATGGAAGTGCTTAATCGCGTGAAAGACGATTTGCAAGAACTGGCAGTAGTCGAATCCTTCCCAACGAAGATCGAAGGCCGCCAGATGATTATGGTGCTCGCTCCTAAGAAGAAACAGTAAGGCCATCAAGTAACATTTCCTGTGAGGCCTCCAGGCTTCACAGGTTTTGTTCGCCTGGGTTTCGTTTATCAACAATGCGAAGTGGAAGTTAATAAAATGCCAAAGATTAAGACCGTACGCGGTGCTGCTAAGCGCTTCAAAAAAACCGGTAAAGGTGGTTTTAAGCACAAGCACGCTAACCTGCGTCATATTCTGACCAAAAAAGCAACCAAGCGTAAACGTCACCTGCGCCCGAAAGCCATGGTTTCTAAAGGCGATCTGGGTCTGGTAATCGCGTGCCTGCCGTACGCATAAGCCGTTAACCTTTAACTTTTTTATCGCCGAAAGCCCAGCGTTATCGCAATGCAGCGACACGTCGGGGTAAGGCAACATCAGAATATAGATACAGGAGAGAGCCATGGCTCGCGTAAAACGTGGTGTGATTGCACGTGCACGTCATAAGAAAATTTTGAAACAAGCTAAAGGTTACTACGGTGCGCGTTCTCGCGTATACCGCGTTGCCTTCCAGGCTGTTATCAAAGCTGGTCAGTACGCTTATCGTGACCGTCGTCAGAAAAAGCGTCAGTTCCGTCAACTGTGGATTGCACGTATCAACGCAGCAGCACGTCAGAACGGTATCTCTTACAGCAAATTCATCAACGGCCTGAAAAAAGCCTCTGTTGAAATCGACCGTAAGATCCTGGCTGACATCGCCGTATTCGACAAAGTGGCATTCTCTGCCCTGGTTGAAAAAGCGAAAGCAGCTCTGGCGTAAGCCAGTTTGAAAGAGGGAGCTTGTCTCCCTCTTTTAACTTAACTGGTTCAATACGTTGACAATTGTTCGCTTAGCCCTTTCAATAGACGCAAATAGACGTGAACATAAGGTAACTGCAAGCATGAATGCTGCTCTTTTCCGCTTCTTTTTTTACTTTAGCACCTGATTTCAGGAGGCTAGCGCGTGAAAGAAGAAACGGAAAATAGCGCCAAAAGCCTCCCTTGTGGAGGCTTTTTTATTGCCTGATGGTTTTGCAGAACACTAATGATTACGGCACAACGCCACTATTAATGAGGAACACCATGCCACATCTCGCAGAGCTGGTTGCCAGTGCTAAGGCAGCCATTAACGATGCCCAGGATGTTGCCGCGTTAGATAACGTACGCGTCGAATATTTAGGGAAAAAAGGGCAGCTGACCCTTCAGATGACCACCCTGCGTGAGCTGCCGCCGGAAGAGCGTCCGGCTGCGGGCGCGGTGATCAACGAAGCCAAAGAGCAGGTTCAGCAGGCGCTGAACGCCCGTAAAGAAGCGCTGGAGAGCGCGGCGCTAAACGCCCGTCTGGCTGCGGAAACCATCGACGTATCGCTCCCGGGCCGCCGTGTGGAAAATGGCGGCCTGCACCCGGTTACCCGCACCATCGACCGTATCGAAAGCTTCTTCGGCGAGCTGGGCTTTACCGTTGCGACAGGGCCGGAAATCGAAGACGATTACCATAACTTTGACGCATTAAACATTCCGGGACATCACCCGGCGCGTGCTGACCACGATACCTTCTGGTTTGACGCGACCCGCCTGCTGCGTACGCAGACTTCCGGCGTGCAGATCCGCACCATGAAAAATCAGCAGCCGCCGATCCGCATCATCGCGCCGGGCCGCGTTTACCGTAACGATTACGATCAGACTCACACCCCGATGTTCCATCAGATGGAAGGGTTGATCGTCGACAAAAATATCAGCTTCACCAACCTCAAAGGCACGCTGCACGATTTCCTGCGCAACTTCTTTGAAGAAGATTTGCAGATTCGTTTCCGTCCTTCTTATTTCCCGTTCACCGAACCTTCCGCTGAAGTGGACGTGATGGGTAAAAACGGCAAGTGGCTGGAAGTGCTGGGCTGCGGCATGGTGCACCCGAACGTGCTGCGTAACGTTGGCATTGATCCTGAAGTCTATTCCGGCTTCGCATTCGGCATGGGAATGGAGCGCCTGACCATGCTGCGCTATGGCGTTACCGATTTGCGCGCATTCTTCGAAAACGATCTGCGTTTCCTCAAACAGTTTAAATAAGGGCAGGAAAAAACAATGAAATTCAGTGAACTGTGGTTACGCGAGTGGGTTAACCCGTCCCTGGACAGCGAAGCGTTAGCCAACCAAATCACCATGGCGGGGCTGGAAGTCGATGGCGTTGACCCTGTTGCCGGCGCTTTCCACGGTGTGGTCGTGGGTGAAGTGGTAGAGTGCGGCCAGCACCCGAACGCAGACAAATTGCGCGTAACGAAAGTTAACGTCGGCGGCGAACGTCTGCTTGATATCGTCTGCGGCGCGCCAAACTGCCGTCAGGGCCTGAAAGTCGCCGTGGCGACGATCGGCGCGGTTCTGCCGGGCGATTTTAAAATCAAGGCGGCGAAGCTTCGCGGCGAACCTTCAGAAGGCATGCTTTGCTCTTTCTCCGAGCTGGGTATTTCGGACGATCACAGCGGGATTATCGAACTGCCTTCCGATGCGCCGATCGGCACCGATATCCGCGAGTATCTGAAGCTTGACGACAATACTATTGAGATAAGCGTAACGCCGAACCGCGCCGACTGCCTCGGCATCGTTGGCGTGGCGCGCGATGTGGCGGTACTGAACCAGCTGCCGCTGAACGAGCCGGAAATGGCGCCTGTCGCCGCGACTGTAAACGACACGCTGTCTATCCGCGTCGACGCCCCTGAGGCTTGCCCGCGTTACCTGGGTCGCGTGGTAAAAGGCATCAACGTTTCTGCGCCGACTCCGCTGTGGATGCGTGAAAAACTGCGCCGCTGCGGCATCCGCTCTATCGACGCGGTTGTCGATGTCACTAACTATGTGCTGCTGGAGCTGGGGCAGCCGATGCATGCATTCGACCTGAACCGCATTGAAGGCGGTATTGTGGTGCGGATGGCGAAAGAGGGCGAAACGCTGGTGTTGCTGGACGGCAACGAAGCGAAGCTTAATGAAGATACGCTGGTTATCGCTGACCACAGCAAAGCGCTGGCGATGGGCGGCATCTTTGGCGGCGAACATTCCGGCGTGAACACCGAAACGCGCGATGTGCTGCTGGAGTGCGCGTTCTTTAATCCGCTCTCTATCACCGGTCGCGCCCGTCGCCACGGTCTGCACACCGATGCGTCTCACCGTTATGAGCGCGGCGTGGATCCGGCGCTGCAATACAAAGCCATGGAGCGAGCTACCCGTCTGCTGATCGACATCTGCGGCGGTGAAGCGGGACCGGTAGTGGATGTAACCAGCGAAGCGCATCTGCCGAAGCGTGCGACCATTACCCTGCGTCGCAGCAAACTGGATCGTTTGATTGGCCATGTGATTCCAGGCGAGCAAGTCACCGACATTCTTAAACGTCTGGGCTGCGAAGTCACCGAAGGTCAGGACGAGTGGCAGGCCGCTGCTCCGAGCTGGCGTTTCGATATGGAAATCGAAGAAGACCTGGTGGAAGAGGTCGCTCGCGTCTATGGTTATGACAATATCCCGAACGAGCCGGTGCAGGCGGGGCTGGAGATGGGTAGCCACCGTGAAGCGGACCTCTCCCTTAAGCGCGTGAAAACGATGCTGGTGGATAAAGGCTATCAGGAAGTGATCACCTATAGCTTCGTCGATCCGAAAGTACAGCAGTTGCTGCACCCCGGCGAAGAAGCGCTGATCCTGCCAAGCCCCATTTCCAGCGATATGTCCGCGATGCGCCTGTCGTTGTGGACCGGCCTGCTCAGTACGGTGGTGTACAACCAGAACCGCCAGCAGAATCGTGTGCGTATTTTCGAAACCGGCCTGCGCTTTGTGCCTGATACGCAGGCGGACCTCGGCATTCGTCAGGATCTTATGCTGTCCGGCGTGCTGTGCGGCAACCGCTATGAAGAGCACTGGGATCAGGCGAAAAGCGCAGTGGATTTCTACGATCTGAAGGGCGATTTGGAATCTGTTCTGGAACTTACTGGTAAATTATCTGAAATTGAATTTAAGGCAGAAGCCAATCCGGCCTTGCATCCTGGCCAAAGTGCTGCCATTTATTTAAAGGGCGAACGCATTGGTTTCATTGGCGTTGTGCATCCGGAACTCGAGCGTAAGCTTGATCTCAACGGCCGCACGCTGGTGTTTGAACTGCTGTGGGACAAGGTAGCGGACCGTATCGTGCCGCAGGCCGCCGAGGTTTCTCGCTTCCCGGCGAACCGCCGCGACATCGCTGTGGTCGTGTCTGAAAGCGTACCGGCAGCAGATATTTTGGCCGAATGTAAGAAAGTTGGCGCAAATCAGATAGTTGGCGTAAACTTATTTGACGTGTACCGTGGTAAGGGTGTTGCGGAGGGTTACAAGAGCCTTGCCATCAGCCTGATCCTTCAGGATACCAGCCGTACACTCGAAGAAGAGGATATTGCCGCTACTGTTGCGAGATGTGTAGAGGCACTAAAAGAGCGATTCCAGGCATCATTGAGGGATTGAACCTATGGCGCTTACTAAAGCGGAAATGTCAGAATATCTGTTTGATAAGCTTGGGCTTAGCAAGCGGGACGCCAAAGAACTGGTGGAACTGTTTTTCGAGGAGATCCGTCGCGCGCTGGAAAATGGCGAACAGGTGAAACTCTCCGGTTTTGGTAATTTTGACCTGCGAGATAAGAACCAACGTCCCGGACGCAACCCGAAAACCGGTGAAGATATCCCCATTACGGCGCGCCGTGTGGTGACCTTCCGACCCGGTCAGAAGTTAAAAAGCCGGGTTGAGAACGCTTCGCCGAAGACAGAGTAATCTGACCTAGTCAAAAAGGCCGCATCGTGCGGCCTTTTTTCTTTTGTGGGCGGTCGCAGGGCCGTAGAATCAACGGATTGCGATCATAACGACCAATTCATTCATGCTCTCTTTTATTGAACAACAACGCCAGCGCGAGCAGCGCTGGCTGTGGAGCCTGCTGTCGTTCACGCTGCTTGCGATGCTGTGCAGCCTCTGTGTGGGCGACAAATGGCTGGGGCCGACGGACTGGTTTAGCGAAAGCGGTAAGCTATTTGTCTGGCAAATTCGTCTGCCGCGCACGCTGGCGGTGCTGGTGGTAGGCGCGTCGCTGGCGCTTTCCGGCGCTATTATGCAGGCGCTGTTTGAAAACCCGCTCGCTGAACCCGGGCTGCTTGGCGTGTCGAACGGCGCAGGCGTCGGGCTAATCGCCGCCGTGCTGCTGGGCCACGGCGCGCTGCCCGGCTGGGCGCTCGGTCTGTGCGCCATCGGCGGGGCATTGATTATCACGCTTATTCTGCTGCGTTTTGCCAGACGGCATCTTTCTAATAGCCGACTGCTGCTGGCGGGCGTGGCGCTGGGCATCATTTGCAGCGCGTTGATGACCTGGGCGGTCTATTTCTCCACCAGTCTCGATCTGCGCCAGCTGATGTACTGGATGATGGGCGGGTTCGGCGGAGTTGACTGGCGGCACGGTTGGCTTATGGCTGCGCTGTTGCCGGTCATGGTATGGGTCTGCCGCCAGGCGCTGCCGCTCAATATGCTGGCGCTGGGCGAAACCTCCGCGCGCCAGCTCGGCCTGCCGGTGTGGCTATGGCGCAACCTGCTGGTTATCGCGACGGGCTGGCTGGTGGGGGTAAGCGTAGCGCTTTCAGGCGCTATCGGTTTTATCGGGCTTGTTATCCCGCACGTGTTGCGGCTATGCGGGTTGACCGACCATCGCGTCCTGTTGCCCGCCTGCGCGCTGGCGGGGGCCGCGGTGCTGCTGGCGGCTGACGTTATCGCCCGGCTGGCGCTCGCTTCGGCAGAGCTGCCGATAGGCGTCGTCACCGCAACGCTGGGCGCGCCGGTATTTATCTGGCTATTATTAAGGGCTGGACGTTAAGTTCCTCACACCACCATTAAGGGGATGCTATGCAACACGATGTGCTGAACACCGAAGTGACCACCATTGACGGGGAAACCACGTCACTCGAACGCTGGAAAGGTAAGGTGCTGCTGATTGTCAACGTCGCTTCCAAATGCGGCCTGACGCCGCAGTATGAACAGTTAGAGAATATTCATAAGGCCTGGGAAGAGGCGGGTTTCAGCGTGCTGGCTTTCCCTTGCAACCAGTTCCTCGGTCAGGAGCCTGGCAGCGAAGAAGAGATCAAAACGTTTTGCAGCACCACGTACGGCGTCACCTTTCCGCTGTTCAGCAAAATTGATGTGAATGGCGAGAACCGTCACCCGCTTTACCAGAAACTGATTGCCGCCTGCCCGACAGCCGTCGCGCCGGAATCAAGCGGTTTTTATGAGCGTCTGGCCAGCAAAGGGCGCGCGCCGCTCTATCCGGATGACATTCTGTGGAATTTCGAAAAATTCCTGGTTGGCCGCGATGGGCAGGTGGTCCAGCGCTTCGCGCCAGATATGACGCCGGAAGATCCTATCGTGATGGAAGCTATCAAAGTCGCGCTGGCGAAATAAACGATGGCGCTGATGCAATTGCGCGATGTGGCGGTGTCCGGCCGTCTGGAGCCGTTCTCCGCCAGCGTCAAGCCTGGCGAATTACTGCATCTGGTCGGGCCGAACGGCGCAGGGAAAAGCACGTTGCTTTCGCGTATGGCGGGGATTACCAGCGGCGCGGGCAGCATCGATTTTGTTGACGAGCCGCTGAGCGCGTGGCGCAGCGAGCGGCTTGCCCGCCATCGCGCCTATCTCGCGCAGCAGCAGATGCCGCCCTTCGCCATGCCCGTCTGGCATTATCTGGCGCTGCATCAGCACGCCAGTCCGAATGAAAAAAGAATGACCGACGTCGCCGCGTCGCTCTGGCTTGGCGACAAGCTCACCCGGCCGGTTAACCAGCTTTCCGGCGGCGAATGGCAGCGGGTACGGCTCGCCGCCGTCGTGCTGCAAATCGATCCGCAAACCAATCCGCACGGCAAACTGCTGCTGCTCGATGAGCCAATGAACAGCCTGGACGTGGCCCAGCAGGCGGCGCTTGATAAAGTGATTTACCAGCTGTGCGAAGCGGGCGTAACGGTCGTGACAAGCAGCCACGACCTCAACCATACGCTGCGCCATGCCCACCGGGTCTGGCTGTTGCGTAACGGCAAGCTGATAGCCGAAGGCAAGCGCGACGACGTGCTCACGCCAGCCTTGCTCGGCGCCGCTTATGGCCTGCCGTTTCGTCGCCTGCAGGTGGAAGGTCACAGTATGCTCATTTGCCCGCTTTAGGCGCTTCTCTGTCTTGCTTCGGCGCGCCGGGGCAGGCTACATTAGCCAAAATAAAAACAGGGTAGAGGATTTGCCTGAAAATGCGGCTCTGGTTAATCGTTGTGGCGACGCTGGTGCTGGCCGGATGCAGCCATCATCGCGCACCGCCTCCCAATCCACGGCTCTCTGATTCCATCACCGTTATCGCTGGCCTGAACGATCAGCTCAGCCACTGGCGCGGTACGCCGTATCGATATGGCGGCATGGGCCGGGGAGGGGTGGACTGCTCCGGCTTCGTCATGCTGACTTTTCGCGATAAGTTTGAGTTGCAGCTGCCGCGGGAAACGCGCCAGCAGGCGAAAATCGGCACCGAGATCGATAAAGATGATTTACTGCCGGGCGACCTGGTCTTCTTCAAAACCGGCAGCGGGCAGAACGGCCTGCATGTTGGCATTTATGATACCGATAATCAGTTTATCCACGCCTCCACCAGCCAGGGCGTGATCCGCTCGTCGCTCGATAACGTCTACTGGCGCAAAAAATTCTGGCAGGCGCGCCGTATCTGATGTTCACCCGTCGCGTGCGGCGGGCGTTTCTCTTCACACTTCCCGCTTTCGCTGGCCCGACTTTGTAACAATGGCGGCCAGCTCTCTTCCTGTTAACCCACCTGACGCTACGCTTAGCGGGCGCTCGCGCATCGCGGGCAATGACGAGAGCTATCAGGTGAAGGAGCAGCAATGGGTAACAAAATCAAAATTGCGGTTATCGGCGGCGGCAGCAGCTATACGCCAGAGCTGGTGGAAGGCTTAATTGCGCGTCGGGAGGCAGTCGAACTGCGCGAGCTGGCTCTGGTGGATGTAGAGCAGGGGCGCGAGAAAGTGGAGACTATCGCGGCGCTCACCCGCAGGATGCTGGCGAAGAACGGCATGGAAGCGGTAAAGGTGACGGTTCATTTTCAGCCGGACGAGGCGATTCGCGGCGCGAGTTTTGTATTAACGCAACTGCGCGTAGGCCAGCTGAAGGCGCGCGCCGCGGATGAACGTCTGGGATTGAAGTACAACCTTATTGGGCAGGAGACCACCGGCGTCGGCGGCTTCGCCAAGGCGCTGCGCACCATTCCCGTGATGCTCAATATCGCCCGCAAAGTTGAAGCCCTGGCGCCGGAGGCCTGGATTATCAACTTCACTAACCCGGCGGCTATCGTGACCGAAGCGGTGCAGCGTCACACGAAGGCGAAAATCATCGGCCTGTGCAACGTGCCGGTCACCATGCACCATATGCTTGCCCATATGCTGGGGGAGCCGTTTGAAGCGTTGCGCCTGCGGTTCGCTGGTTTAAATCATATGGTGTGGGTGCATGAAGTGCATGTGCGCGGCGAAAACCGTACGCAGGAGGTTATCGATAAGCTGTGCAACGGCGCGGCGCTGACCATGAACAACATCAAAGAAGCGCCGTGGCCTGCCGCGCTGCTGCGAGCGCTTGGCGCTATCCCATGCCCCTATCACCGTTATTTTTATCTCACTCGCGAAATGCTTGAGGAAGAGCAGGCGGCCGCCAAAGCCGCAGGCACGCGCGCTGAACAGGTAATGGAAGTTGAAGATTCGCTTTTCAGGCAATATCGCGATCCGCAACTCGACCACAAGCCGGAAGCGTTACGCTTTCGCGGCGGGGCGTTCTATTCGCAGGTCGCGCTGGAATTAATCGCGGCGATCCATAACGATACCGGCGCGCAACTGGTGGTGAATACCGCGAACCGTGGGGCCATTCAGGGGCTGGCGGAGGATGCGGTGGTGGAAACGAACTGCGTTGTCGATGCCACAGGCGCGAAGCCGCTGGTGTTTGGCGCCTTGCCCCCCGCGATGCACGCCCTGACAACGCAGATAAAAACGTATGAGCGGCTGACCATTGAAGCGGCGGTTAATGGCGATAAACGGGCGGCGCTGCTGGCGCTTACCGTTAACCCGCTGGTTGGCGACGCCAGGCTTGCAGCCGATGTGCTGGAAGAGGTATTAACGCAGAACCGGGACTACCTCAAACCATTCTTTTGATAGCCGGAATAGATGAAATAGCGGGGCGGTAATCTACGTCCCGTAAAAAGCGTTAAACAATTAGGCTGCGTTTTATTAGTGGCGTTAAAAAATAGTTATGCGCTTTCTCGACGGTAAATAAATTAAGTCCATTTGTAATCGATATCTTACAAATTATTTATATTATCGCCTAAATTTTCAGTCTGTTTGTCTATTGACGAATAAACAGAGTAAGCTAAAAGAAGCTAAGGATAATTCTGAAACTCTAAGGACAGAGCGTGCTAATTATTGCAATAAAATCAGTCTGGTTGCACCGTTGTGATATGCAACATACACATTGCTTATTACCTTACCAGACGGAGCGTGAATAATGATTGTTTCGCTCGACGTCAAATATCACTCGCAGTATTTATTTCTCCCTGTACGGCGGGGAGATCACTCGCTGCTGGGCGTAGAGCTCCTCGCTGACTTTATTAGCGACAACGCCTCGGTGCGTATTCCGCCTGGCTTCGTGCTTTCTCGTATTACTGCGGAACAGCGACTCATCCTTTTTTATGAAGCTATTAGTTTGCTGGAACAACACCGGGAATTTTTTATACAAAATCAGGTGCTGGCGTGGGTCAGCGTGGACGAAATTATCGTCAGCGCGCTGTTAAGCGGCGTGGCGCTACAGAAAAGAGTCAGCGAATTGCCGTTTCTGGAGTTTAGCCTTACCGAAGATTACCCCGGGCTGAACGCGGGCAAAGCGCATCCGCAACTGAACGCGCTCCAGGCTCTCCACCCGCTGCTGCTGGCGAATTATGGCTCGGGCGGGGCAACCAGCCGTGCGGTGTATGAAGGCATGTATCGTCGGGTTAAGCTTGATAAGCAATTTATTAACCGGCAGCTTTCGCCTTCCACCTTCGAGCCTTTTATTTCCGCCATTATTAAGCAGATCTCGCCCTGCTGCGACACGCTGATTCTGCCGGGCATCGACAATGAAATCGCCCGTCGTCACGCCATCGCGCTTGGCGTGGGGGCGGTGCAAGGCAGACTGTGGCCGCCAGTGATGGCCGCTTCGCTGGCGTCGCTGATTGAATAACCCTGCGCGATAACCGTGTTTGCCTGACGTTTAAGGCACTACACTTAGGGCAGGAGGCCTCATGAGCGAAAACCCCCAATTTGTATCGACCTGGCGCGACGAGCTGCCAGGTTTCTATACCGAGCTTTCCCCAACACCGTTGAACAATAGCCGCCTGCTCTGGCACAACGCGCCGCTGGCGAAGACGCTGCAGCTTGACGATTCTCTTTTCACACCAGACCAGCCCGCCGGGGTCTGGGGCGGCGAAGCGCTGCTGCCGGGCATGGCCCCGCTCGCCCAGGTTTACAGCGGCCATCAGTTTGGCGTCTGGGCCGGGCAACTGGGCGACGGGCGCGGCATTTTGCTTGGCGAGCAGCAGTTGCCCGACGGGCGTAAATTCGACTGGCACCTGAAGGGCGCAGGGCTGACGCCTTATTCCCGCATGGGCGACGGCCGCGCCGTGGTGCGCTCGACGGTGCGCGAGTTCCTCGCCTCCGAGGCGATGCATTATCTTGGCATTCCCACAACCCGGGCGCTTTCTATTGTCACCAGCGATACGCCGGTGCGGCGAGAAACCATCGAACGCGGCGCGATGTTAATGCGTCTTGCGGAAAGTCACGTTCGCTTCGGCCACTTTGAGCACTTTTACTACCGCCGCGAGCCGGAAAAGGTGCAGCAACTGGCTGATTACGTCATTCTTCACCATTTTCCCCACCTTGCGCAGGAACAGGATCGCTACCTCCTGTGGTTCAATGAGGTCGTGGATCGCACCGCATCGCTGATGGCCCACTGGCAAAGCGTCGGTTTCGCCCACGGCGTCATGAACACCGATAACATGTCTATTCTGGGGCTCACTATCGACTACGGCCCCTACGGCTTCCTGGACGATTACCAGCCGCATTTTATCTGTAATCACTCCGATTATCAGGGCCGTTATGCTTTCGATAATCAGCCTGGCGTCGGGTTATGGAACCTGCAACGACTGGCGCAAACGCTGTCGCCTTTTATTGACGTGGACGCGCTGAACAGCGGCCTTGAGCGTTATCAGATGGCGTTGATACGCGCTTACGGCAAGCAAATGCGCGCGAAGTTAGGTTTTCATACCGAACAGATGGCGGATAACGATTTGTTGACGGAGCTCTTCTCATTGATGGCCCGCGAGGGCAGCGATTACACCCGCACTTTCCGTATGCTGAGCCAGACGGAGCAGCTTTCCGCCGCCTCGCCGCTGCGCGACGAGTTTATCGACCGGGCGGCCTTCGACAGCTGGTTTGGCCGTTATCGCGAGCGTCTGCAAGAGGATGAGGTGGCGGATGAAACACGCCAGCAGTCAATGAAAGCGGTAAACCCGGCGGTTGTGCTGCGAAACTGGCTGGCTCAGCGGGCCATCGAGGGGGCGGAAAAAGATGACCCCAGCGAGCTGGCGCGACTGTGCGAGGCGTTGCAAAACCCGTTTGCGGATCGCGATGATGATTTCACCCATCGGCCGCCAGACTGGGGCAAAAGGCTTGAGGTCAGCTGTTCAAGCTAAAACAAAGGCGCCGCAAGGCGCCTTTTTGCTGGAGGTTTACGCGCGGCTTTGCATCGCGTCGGCAAGCATCGTGAGCAGCGCTTCGCTGTCTTCCCAGCCGAGGCAGGGGTCGGTAATGGACTTGCCGTAAACCAGCGGTTGCCCGGCGGCGACCGGCTGGGTGCCTTCTTCCAGGAAACTCTCCGCCATCACCCCGGCGATGCCCTGCGAACCGGCGCGCAGCTGGCGGCAAATTTCTTCACACACTTCCAGCTGGCGTCGGTGCTGCTTCTGGCAGTTGCCATGGCTGAAGTCGACCACCAGCCGCTCCGGCAGATTAAACTCACGCAGCGCGGCGCAGGCGGCGGTGATGTCCGCTTCGTGGTAGTTAGGCTGCTTTCCGCCGCGCATGATGATGTGACCATAGGGATTGCCGCTGGTCTGGTAAATCGTCATGCGGCCATATTTGTCCGGCGAGAGAAACATGTGGCTGGCGCGGGAAGCGCGAATGGCGTCCACTGCGATGCGGGTATTGCCGTCCGTGCCGTTTTTAAAACCCACCGGGCAGGAGAGGGCTGAAGCCATTTCGCGGTGAATCTGGCTTTCGGTAGTGCGAGCGCCAATAGCGCCCCAGCTAATCAGGTCGGCAATATACTGGCCGGTCACCATATCCAGGAATTCGGTGGCGGTCGGCACGCCAAGCTCGTTTATCTGCACCAGCAGACGGCGCGCCAGCTCAATGCCGTGATTAACCCGATAGCTGCCGTTGAGATCCGGGTCGGAAATCAATCCTTTCCAGCCGACCACCGTACGCGGCTTCTCGAAGTAAGTCCGCATGACGATTTCGAGCTGCGACTGGTATTTTTCGCGCAGCGGTTGCAGGCGCTGCGCATACTCCAGCGCAGCGGAAAGATCGTGAATGGAACAGGGACCCATCACCACCAGCAGGCGGTTATCTTCGCCATTCAGGATTTTTTCGATACGGCGACGCGCGAGAGTGACATGTTCCGCCACCTGCGGCGTGACGGGATAGCGTTGCGCCAGCTCCTCCGGCGTCACAAGGGTGTCGATGCGCGCCGTGCGCAGTTCATCGGTTTTGTTCATTGGGTGTCTCGAAAGTGGTTGCTTCCCGGCTACAGCGCCGGGAAGTGATGGCCATCACGATAAACGAATCGCTCCTGATTTCAAGAAACGAGAAAGCGTATCAGCCAGATGTTCGGGACTTTACCATAAACGATCGCATCGGTGAACTAGTTTGCTAGTACATGCGGCGGCTTAGCTGCATAATGTCGAGGATTTTGGTCGCCAGCTCTTCCACGGAAAAGTTCGTGCTGTTGAGGTAGGGGATTTGATGCTTGCGGTAGAGCGCCTCCACTTCCGTAATTTCCATGCGGCACTGGCGCATAGAGGCGTAGCGGCTGTTTTCGCGCCGCTCCTCGCGGATCGCCGCCAGGCGGTCCGGGCTGATGGTCAGCCCGAAGAGCTTATGCTGCAGCGGGCGTAGCGCCGCCGGCAGCGTCAGGTTATCCATGTCGTCGGCGATAAAGGGGTAGTTGGCGGCGCGAATGCCAAACTGCATCGCCAGATAAAGGCTGGTTGGGGTTTTGCCGCAGCGGGAAACGCCCAGCAGGATCACCTGCGCCTGGTCGAGGTTGCGCAGCGAAATGCCGTCGTCATGCGCCAGGGTGTAATCAATGGCGGCGATACGGGCGTCATAGCGGGTCAGGTTGCCGGCGGTCAGGCCATGGGTGCGGTGCGCAATCGGCGTCGGGTCAAGCCTGAGCTCCTGCTGTAGCGGCGCCACCAGCGCCTGCACAATATCCTGGCAAAAGCCTTCGCTTTGCAAAATGATGGCCCGTATTTCCGGCAGCACAATCGAAAAAAAGACCAGCGGGCGCAGGCCGGTCTGCTGAAAAATGGCGTCAATCTGATCTTTCACCGCCCGGGCGCGGCTTTCGTTTTCAACAAACGGCAGCGTAATGCTGTTGATGGAAACCGGGAACTGCGACATCACCGCATGGCCCAGCACTTCAGCGGTGATGGCGGTGCCATCGGAGATATAAAAAACATGACGATCAACCACATTGTCCATTGCCGACATCCTGAAAAAGTTAAGAATTGGCTTAAGCATAATTTAAGACAGGCCGCTAAAGCATAGCGATTATCTCATTTTTATAAAATGAAACGCGGTTTTTATATTTAATGAAAAGTGTGATTCATTTTTTCGAAGCGGCGCATAGTCCTTTATTTTATTAATGATTTCTTCTTAATCAATGCCTTAGAATTAGTACGAAAAGTGGTCTGAAATTAATGTGAAGTGGTCTGAAAATTAAAAATTTTAATATGCTTGAACGATTCACCGTTTTCCGCTGCGGAATAATTATGCCAGACTAAATTTGTTGTCAGGTGTTTCGTAACCCCGTTCAAATATCACAAAAGGATTGTTCGATGACCAACAATGGCTCGTCACCGCTGGTGCTTTGGTACAACCAACTCGGCATGAATGATGTAGACAGAGTTGGGGGCAAAAATGCCTCCCTGGGTGAAATGATTACTAACCTCTCCGGCATGGGCGTCTCCGTACCGAATGGATTTGCCACCACTGCCGAGGCGTTTAACCTGTTCCTCGACCAGAGCGGCGTTAACCAGCGTATCTATGAACTGCTGGATAAAACCGATATTGACGACGTGTCCGAGCTTGCGAAAGCGGGCGCGCAGATCCGTCAGTGGATCATCGACACACCTTTCCAGCCAGCGCTGGAGCAGGCTATCCGCGAGGCTTATGAGCAGCTTTCAGCTGACGATGCGGATGCGTCGTTCGCCGTACGCTCGTCCGCCACGGCGGAAGACATGCCGGACGCCTCCTTCGCAGGCCAGCAGGAGACCTTCCTGAACGTGCAGGGCATCGACGCCGTAATGGTGGCGGTAAAGCATGTCTTCGCCTCGCTGTTTAACGACCGCGCTATCTCTTATCGCGTGCATCAGGGCTACGACCATCGCGGCGTCGCGCTCTCCGCAGGCGTACAGCGCATGGTGCGCTCCGACCGCGCAGCCTCCGGCGTGATGTTCTCAATTGATACCGAGTCGGGCTTTGATCAGGTGGTGTTTATCACCGCCGCCTATGGCCTTGGCGAAATGGTGGTGCAGGGCGCCGTCAACCCGGATGAATTCTATGTGCATAAGCCGGGCCTCGAAGCGGGGCGTCCGGCGATTGTGCGCCGCACGCTGGGCTCGAAGAAAATCCGTATGGTCTACGGCGAAACCCAGGAGCACGGCAAGCAGGTGCGTATTGAAGATGTACCGCAAGCTGACCGCGACCGTTATTGCATCACCGCCGAAGAGGTGCAGGAACTGGCGAAGCAGGCGGTGCAGATTGAGAAACACTACGGCCGTCCGATGGATATCGAATGGGCGAAAGACGGCCACACCGGCAAATTGTTTATCGTGCAGGCGCGCCCGGAAACCGTGCGTTCGCGCGGCCAGGTGATGGAGCGTTACCAACTGCACTCTCAGGGGAAAATCGTCGCGGAAGGCCGCGCCATCGGCCACCGCATCGGCGCGGGCGCGGTGAAGGTGATTCACGACATCAGCGAAATGAACCGCATTCAGCCGGGCGACGTGTTGGTGACCGACATGACCGACCCGGACTGGGAGCCTATCATGAAAAAAGCGGCGGCGATTGTCACTAACCGCGGCGGGCGCACCTGCCACGCGGCCATCATCGCCCGCGAACTCGGCATCCCGGCCGTAGTCGGCTGCGGCGACGCCACCGAGCGACTGAAAGATGACGAAAACGTCACCGTCTCCTGCGCCGAAGGCGACACGGGTTATGTTTACGCCGAGCTGCTCGACTTCAGCGTGAAAAGCTCAAGCGTGGACACCATGCCGGATCTGCCGCTGAAGATAATGATGAACGTCGGCAACCCGGACCGCGCCTTTGACTTCGCCTGTCTGCCTAACGAAGGGGTGGGACTGGCGCGCCTGGAGTTCATCATCAACCGCATGATTGGCGTGCATCCGCGCGCGCTGCTGGAGTTTGACCAGCAGGAGCCGGGTTTGCAGAACGACATCCGCGAGATGATGAAAGGGTACGACAACCCGCGGGAGTTTTATGTCGGCCGTCTGACCGAAGGCATCGCAACGCTCGGCGCGGCGTTTTACCCGAAACGGGTCATCGTGCGCCTTTCCGACTTTAAATCGAACGAATACGCCAACCTGGTGGGCGGCGAACGTTACGAGCCGGATGAAGAGAACCCGATGCTCGGCTTTCGCGGCGCAGGCCGCTACGTGGCGGACAGCTTCCGCGACTGTTTCGCGCTTGAGTGCGAGGCGGTCAAACGCGTGCGCAATGAGATGGGGCTGACCAACGTAGAGATAATGATCCCGTTCGTGCGCACGGTGGAGCAGGCGAAAGCGGTGGTGGAAGAGCTGGCGCGCCAGGGGCTTAAGCGCGGCGAAAACGGGCTGAAAGTCATTATGATGTGCGAAATTCCCTCCAACGCCCTGCTGGCCGAACAGTTCCTCGAGCACTTCGACGGCTTCTCTATCGGCTCCAACGATATGACGCAGCTGACGCTGGGCCTGGACCGCGACTCCGGCGTGGTCTCTGAACTCTTCGACGAACGCAACGAGGCGGTGAAAGCGCTGCTTTCCATGGCTATCCGCGCCGCGAAAAAAGAGGGCAAGTATGTCGGCATCTGCGGACAAGGCCCGTCGGATCACGAAGATTTCGCCGCCTGGCTGATGGAAGAGGGGATAGACAGCCTGTCGCTGAACCCGGATACCGTGGTGCAAACCTGGCTTGGCCTGGCTGAACTCAATAAGTAAATCTCGCACTTTGCAAAAGGCCCGCGCTTTGCGGGCCTTTTTTATTCACCGAATTTATATTTTTGCGCCACGTCACAGTCAGGAGAAAAAGCAAAAAAACGTAATCTGTCTGGTAATTACAGCAATTGTTGAGCGGCCTGGGCTTATTAATACTTAGCCTCACATCGCACGGTCTGTTGGTGTGCGGGTTGAATTTTTTAACCTGATAAAAGGCAAATAATAATGACGCTCTCCTCTGTGCTGACCACGAAAGATAAAATAGGCTACGGGCTTGGCGATATGGCCAGCGCCCTGGTCTGGCAAACCGCCACGTTATTTCTCGCTTATTTCTATACCGATATATTTGGACTGCCCGCCGCTATTATGGGGACGATGTTTTTACTGGTGCGGGTGATTGACGCTTTTATCGATCCCTGCATCGGCGCGCTGGTGGACCGCACGCAAACCCGTCACGGGCGCTTTCGCCCCTGGCTGCTGTGGTTCGCCATTCCTTTTGGCGTCAGTTGCATGTTGACCTTCTATGTGCCGCCGCTCAGCCCGACGCTGAAAATCGTCTATGCCTGCGCCACCTATAGCCTGCTGAGCCTGGTCTATTCCGCGATTAACGTGCCTTACTGCGCCATGCCCGGCGCGCTGACGCTCAACCCGCGCGAGCGCCATTCGCTGCAATCCTGGCGCTTCGGCCTTTCCTTTATCGGCGGGCTGATAGTGACCGTGATAGCGCTGCCGCTGGTGGAATGGCTGGGTGAGGGCGACGCGCAAAAAGGCTATTTCTTCGCCATGGGGCTGATGGGGCTGTTAGGCGTGGCGCTGTTTTACTGCTGCTTTTTTATGACTCGCGAGCGTTATGCGCCCGGCAATGATAATTCCGCTTCGCTGCTCAAAGATTTAAAACTGCTGGCGGCCAACAGCCAGTGGCGAATTATCTTTGTGTTTAACATCCTGCTATTAACGGCGGTGGTGACGCGCGGTTCAGCCACGATGTACTACGTGAAATATGTCATGCTGCGCCCCGATCTGGTCTTTGCGTTTATTGTTTCCGGGATGATAGCGAATTTATCCGGCGCTTTATTATCTGAGCGCCTGTTAGGGAAATTTGACCGGGTGCGCGCATATCAGTGGACCATTATTAGCTTTGTGGCGCTGGCTGCGATTATCTTTTTTATCCCGCCTGGCGCCGTCTGGCTCATATTCACCATAAATATTTTTTTCAGCTTTATTCAGAACCTGACCACCCCGCTGCAGTGGACCATGTTTTCTGACGTTGTCGATCATGAAGAGCACCGCAGCGGCCGCCGTCTCGACGGGCTGGTTTTCTCCACCGCGCTGTTCGCCATCAAGTTTGGCCTGGCGCTGGGCGGCGCTGTCGTGGGATGGGTGCTGGGGATGGTGGATTATCTGCCTAACCAGACCGCGCAAAGCGCCGTCGTGCTGACCACCATCAACGCGCTGTTCACGCTGATTCCCTGCGCGCTCTTTCTGTGCATGGCGCTGCTGCTCTGTTTTTACCGGCTCAGCAGCCGCCGCGTGGCCGATATCGCCGAAGCGTTGGCCCGCAAGCGCAAAACACGCGAAGAAACGCCTTCACTTAATCCCGCCGTACAGGAGTAACTGATGACTGAGATCTATAAAGACCCGCAACGTCCGGTAACCGAACGCGTCGCTGACCTGCTGGCGCGTATGACCCCGGAGGAGAAATTTGCGCAGATGCACGCGTACTGGCTGATTCTCTCCCCGGATGGCGATCACCGCGAGCGCAGCGATTTGAGCGACGATTTTGCCGGCGTCAGCGAACAGACGGATCTCGCCATCCGGCTTCAGCGCGGCGTAGGTCAGATTACCCGGCCGCTCGGCACGCACATTGTCGAGGCGAGGGAGGGCGTGCGCGCCGCAAACTGCCTACAGCGCACACTGGTGGAAGAGACGCGGCTCGGCATTCCGGCGATGTTTCATGAAGAGTGTTTAGTCGGTCTGCTTTGTAAAGACGCCACGCTTTTTCCCTCCTCGCTCAATTATGGTTCGACATGGGACCCGGAGCTGGTCGAGCGCGCGGCGGCGGCCATTGGCGCAGAGGCCCGCGCCACGGGCTGCCATCAGGGACTGGCGCCGGTGCTGGATGTCTCGCGCGACGTGCGCTGGGGCCGAACGGAAGAGACCTTCGGCGAAGATCCCTGGCTGGTGGGCGTGATGGCCACGCGCTACGTCCAGGGGTTACAGGGCAAATCCCGGGATCTGCTGGCGACCCTGAAACATTACGTAGGGCACTCGTTCAGCGAAGGGGCGCGCAACCACGCGCCGGTGCATCTGGGCTTCTGCGAACTGAATGATACTTTCCTGCTGCCCTTCGAGATGGCGGTAAAACTGGCGCACGCCGGTTCGGTGATGCCGGCCTATCACGATATCGACAATCAGCCGGGGCACAGCGACGCGTTTCTGCTGACCGACGTGCTGCGCAACCAGTGGGGCTTTGACGGCATTATCGTTGCCGACTACGGCGGCGTGAGTCTTCTGCACCAGCATCACGGCGTTTCGCACGACGGCGCGGAGTCCGCCGCGCTCGCCTTCAATGCCGGACTGGATATTGAACTGCCGAAAGACGACTGCGCGCGCCACCTGGCTGAAGCGGTGGCGCGCGGGCTTATCAGCATGGAGAAAATTGACGAGATTGTGGCACGCGTGCTGACGCAGAAATTTCGCCTCGGTCTGTTCGAGCGCCCCTATGCCGATGAAAACGCCGTCGCGCTGCAAAGCGAGGACGCGCGAGCGATAGCCCGCGAGGTGGCGACCCGTTCGCTGACGCTGCTGGAAAACCACGGCGCGTTGCCGCTCGCCGCAAACCAGACCGTGGCGGTGATTGGCCCGACCGCCGATGACCCGCTGGCGCTGCTGAGCGGCTACAGCTTCCCGGTGCATCTCATCATCAGCGATATGCTGGAGCAAACGACGCAGGTCACCACGCCATTGCAGGCCCTGCGGGAACAACTGGGCGAGGAGAAGGTGCGCTACGCCAAAGGCTGCCACATCATTGAAAAACGGATGGCGGGCGCGCCGGTCTTTCCGGGCGACAGCGGCAATAAGCCGATGCAGTCTTCGCCTGTATCACTCGATCAGAGCCTGATTCCGCAGGCGGTGGCGCAGGCGCAGCAGAGCGATATCGTTCTGGCCTTTGTGGGCGATCTCGCCGGGCTGTTCCAGAGCGGCACGGTGGGCGAGGGGTCAGACACCGACAGCCTGGCGCTGCCTGGCGTGCAGCAGACGTTGCTGGAGGCGCTGGTGGAGACAGGCAAACCGGTGGTGGTGGTCATGACCGGCGGACGGCCTTATCACCTGGGCGGGCTGGAATCTCGCGTCGCCGCCCTGCTGATGGCGTGGGCGCCGGGCCAGGAGGGCGGTCACGCCATTGCCGACGTGCTCACCGGCAAAGCCGAGCCGCAGGGGCGGCTGGTGGTTTCCGCGCCCAAAAGCGCCGGGGCGATGCCCTATTACTACAACCATAAGCTGAAAAGCGGCGGTACGCCGTTCGCCTTCCACTTTGGCGCGCGCTATCCCTTCGGCTACGGTCTGAGCTGGACGCAGTTCGACTATAGCCCGCTGACGCTGGCGGAGGATGAGGTGGCGATAAAAGATGGCGTTATCAACGTTTCTGTAACGGTCACTAACCGGGGCGAGCGCGCGGGCAGCGAAGTGGTGCAGCTTTATGTGCGCGACAACGTCGCGTCAATGGTGCGTCCGGTGCAAGAGCTAAAAGCTTTTCAGCGCGTAAGGCTCGAAGCAGGCGCCTCGGCGCGGCTGACTTTTTCGTTGCCCGTAGACATGCTCAATTTTACCCGTCGCGACGGCAAGCGCATCGTGGAGCCGGGTGAGTTTGAGCTGCGCGTTGGCGCGTCAAGCGCTGACATTCGGGCGATAAAAACCGTCGCGGTGAGGGGCGAAACGCGGGTTCTGGGCCAGCAGTGGAACATGCTGAGCCACTGTGATGTCAGCTATTGGCCGGAAAATAACCGCTAGAAGGATAAAAAAAAGCCCATCGTGGGAGATGGGCAAAGACTACACACAGCAATTCGTTTCACTCAGGGGATTTCCATGTTTATAAATCAAGGGGTTGATTTATAACCGTGACTTTATAGTAGGCATCTGCCGTTTTGACGTCGATCAGATTCGTCTCAATAGTTTAATAACGGTGAATGATCTGCGTTGTGTGTCAGCTTGTAAAGAGGAAAGGTAAGGGTCAGACCAGTAAGCAGGCGTTTATAATTGATAAGTTCAGCTTAAGAATAAGGCGGGTTTCCCCGCCTGAATGTTATTTGTTCACAGCCTCGTTTTCCGGCCCGTCGAGCTCCTCCACGGCCTCATCCGGCGGGGTCTGCGGCGGCGGCGCCTCGTGAACCCACACAGAATAGAGCCGCCAGGAAACGGCCAGCACCACCGGGCCAATAAACAGGCCAATCATGCCAAACGCGATAAGCCCGCCGATAACGCCGGAAAGGATAAGAATCATTGGTAAATCGGCGCCCATGCGTATCAGCACCGGACGGATAAAGTTATCCAGCGTGCCTACCACGGCGCTCCAGGCCAGCAGCACGGTGCCCCAGGTGGCGTCGCCGCTCCAGTAAAGCCAGATAATCGCCGGGACCAGCACTGGCAGCGGGCCTATCTGGATAAGGCTTGTCAGGATCATCACCACGGTTAGCAGCGTCGCGTAGGGAATGCCGGAAACGGCAAGGCCGACGCCGCCAAGGATGCCCTGCACCAGCGCCGTAACCACCACGCCAAGCGCCACGGCGCGAATCGCCTGCGCCGCCAGCAGCACCGCCGCGTCGCCGCGTTTCGAGGCGAGGCGGAAGGCGAAGTGCCGAATGCCGTTCACTACCTGTTCGCCGCGCCAGTAAAGCACAATGCTAAAAAGCAGCATCAGGCCGAGGTGCATCAGCAGCCTGCCAACATGCGCCGCCTGGCCGATAAACCAGCCGGTGGTGGTGCCGATATAGGGCCGCGCTTTCGCCATGATGGCGCTGCCGCCGCTATCAAGCAGGTTATGCCAGCCAAGGTAGAGCTTGCCGCCCACCATCGGAATGCTGTTCAGCCAGACGAGATCGGGCAGCGTCATCTGGCCGGAGCTGACCCATTTAATAACGGGCGCGCTGTTATCCACCACGCTGTTGACCAGCAACGCTATCGGAATAACAAACAGTAGAATCAGCAGCAGGGTCATCACCAGCACCGCCAGCGAGCGTTTGCCCCACAGCAGCCGCTGAAGGCGAAGCAGCACCGGCCAGGTGGCGATAACCACGGTTCCCGCCCAGGCGAAACCGAGAATAAAAGGCCTGACGATCCACAGGCAGGCGACAATCATCACCGACAAAAACAGCACGGACAACAGAATCTGCGGCACGTCCATGGGCTGACGAAGTTTTAACATAAACCACATTCACCTTAATTAATGCGCCTTACGCCAGGCGCGAGCGGCGATGGCACTTGCAGGCCCATCGGTCTTTAAATGATGAAGTATTTCAGGCGTTTTTGACAGGCGAATGCTGCTGCCAATTCTTGCAGGCGTCCAGGCAAGAAATGTGATACAACCTTGAAGGCACAACGCAAACGATAACTCATCAACATTTCAAACGTCAGGCAGGGTCAACGATTCATGATCCCACAGATTTCTCAGGCGCCGGGGCTTGTACAACTGGTGCTCAATTTTTTGCAGGCACTGGAGCAGAATGGATTTACCGGCGATACCGCCACCAGCTATGCGGAGCGCCTCACCATGGCGACCGACAACAGCGTTTACCAGCTTCTACCGGATGCCATTCTTTTCCCCCGCTCAACGGCCGATGTGGCGCTGATAGCGCGCATCGCCGCCGAGCCCCGTTTTAAATCGCTCGTTTTCACCCCGCGCGGCGGCGGCACCGGCACGAACGGCCAGGCGCTCAACCAGGGCATCATCGTCGATATGTCCCGCCACATGAACCGTATTATTGAAATCAACCCGGAACAGGGTTGGGTGCGGGTGGAAGCGGGCGTCATCAAAGACCAGCTTAACGAATTTCTCAAGCCTTACGGTTATTTCTTCTCGCCGGAGCTTTCCACCAGCAACCGCGCCACGCTTGGCGGCATGATCAATACCGACGCCTCCGGCCAGGGGTCGCTGGTGTACGGCAAAACGTCCGACCATGTGATTGGGCTGCGCGCGGTGCTGCTGGGCGGCGACATTCTGGATACGCAGGCCATCGCCACGCCGCTTGCCGAAGCGCTGGGGCGCGACGCAACGGCTATCGGACGCGTCTATAAAACCGTGCTGGAGCGCTGCCGCGAGCAGCGCCAGCTTATCCTCGATAAATTTCCCAGACTCAACCGCTTCCTGACCGGCTATGACTTGCGCCATGTCTTCAGCGACGATCTGACCGAGTTCGACCTGACGCGCATCCTCTGCGGCTCCGAAGGCACGCTCGCGTTTATCACCGAAGCGCGGCTGGATATCACGCCGCTGCCGAAGGTCCGCCAGCTGGTCAACGTGAAATACGACTCCTTCGACTCGGCGCTGCGCAATGCCCCCTTTATGGTGCAAGCGCAGGCGCTTTCCGTTGAAACGGTGGATTCTCGCGTGCTTAATCTGGCGCGGGAAGACATCGTCTGGCACTCGGTGCGTGAGCTGATAACCGACGTGCCGGATAAAGAGATGCTCGGGCTGAATATTGTGGAATTCGCCGGTGACGACGAGGCGCTGATTGAGGGCCGCGTGGCGGCGCTCTGCGAACGTCTGGACGGGCTGATGGCCGCAGGCGAAGGGGGTGTAATCGGCTGGCAGGTCTGCCGCGAACTGGCGGGCGTCGAGCGTATTTACGCGATGCGCAAAAAAGCGGTAGGGCTGCTTGGCAACGCCAAAGGGCTCGCCAAGCCGATTCCTTTCGCCGAAGACACCTGCGTGCCGCCGGAGCACCTGGCCGATTACATTGCCGAATTTCGCGCGCTGCTGGATGGCCACGGCCTGAGCTACGGCATGTTCGGCCATGTGGACGCGGGCGTTTTGCACGTGCGCCCGGCGCTGGATATGTGCGACCCGCAGCAGGAGATGCTGATGAAGCGCATCTCTGATGAAGTGGTGGCGCTCACCGCCCGCTATGGCGGGTTGTTATGGGGCGAGCATGGCAAAGGCTTTCGCGCCGAATACAGCCCCGCCTTTTTCGGCGAAACGCTCTATAACGAACTGCGACGCATCAAGGCGGCTTTTGACCCGGACAACCGGCTTAACCCAGGCAAAATCTGCCCGCCGATGGGCCTGGACGCGCCGATGATGAAAGTCGATGCGGTGAAGCGCGGCACGTATGACCGACAGATCCCGCTGGCGGTACGCACCTCCTGGCGCGGCGCGATGGAGTGTAACGGCAACGGCCTGTGCTTTAACTTCGACGTGAAAAGCCCGATGTGTCCGTCGATGAAAATCACCAGCGACCGTATTCATTCGCCAAAAGGCCGCGCGACGCTGGTGCGTGAATGGCTGCGGTTGCTCTCAGACCGCGGCATCGACCCGCTGAAACTTGAAAAAGCGCTGCCGGAAAAACGCGCCAGCCTGCGCACCCTGATTGCGCGCACCCGCAACAGCTGGCATGCCAACAGAGGGGAGTATGACTTCTCGCACGAGGTGAAGGAGGCGATGTCCGGCTGTCTCGCCTGTAAAGCGTGCTCTACCCAGTGCCCGATAAAAATCGACGTGCCGGAATTCCGCTCGCGTTTTTTACAGCTCTACCACACCCGCTACCTGCGCCCGCTTCGCGACCATCTGGTGGCGACCGTTGAGAGCTACGCGCCGCTGATGGCCCGCGCGCCAAAGACCTTCAACTTCTTTATGAGCCAGCCCTGGGTGCGGAATTTTTCCGAAAAGCACATCGGCATGGTCGATTTGCCGCCGCTTTCCACACCGACGCTTCAGCAACAGCTGGTAGGGCACCGCTCCGCCAACATGACGCTGGAACAGCTCGAGAAGCTCCCTCAGGAGGCGCGTAACCATACCGTGCTGGTGGTGCAGGACCCATTTACCAGCTATTACGACGCGCAGGTCGTGGCGGACTTTGTTCGTCTGGTGGAAAAGCTTGGCTTCCAGCCTGTGGTGTTGCCGTTCTCGCCCAACGGCAAGGCGCAGCATATCAAGGGCTTCCTGCAACGCTTCGCCCGTACCGCACAAAAAACGTCGGAGTTTTTAAATCGCGTGGCGGCGCTCGGCATGCCGATGGTTGGGGTAGACCCGGCGCTGGTGCTGTGCTATCGCGATGAATACAAGCAAACGCTGGGCGCGGAGCGCGGCGATTTCCACGTTATGCTGGTGCATGAATGGCTGCCGCAGGCTTTAGAAAAACGCGAAGCGCTGCCGGTGAGCGGCGAGCCGTGGTACCTGTTCGGCCACTGCACCGAAGTAACGGCGCTGCCCGGCGCGCCCGGCCAGTGGGCGCAGATCTTCGCCCGTTTCGGCGCGAAGCTTGAAAGCGTGAATGTGGGCTGCTGTGGCATGGCCGGAACTTACGGACACGAGGTTAAAAACCATGCCCGCTCGCTCGGCATTTATGAGCTTTCCTGGCATCAGGCGATGCAACGTCTGCCGCGCAACCGCTGTCTGGCGACAGGTTATTCCTGCCGCAGCCAGGTAAAACGCATTGAAGGCAACGGCGTGCGTCATCCGCTACAGGCGTTGCTGGAGTTTCTGCCATGATCTGGAAACGTAGCGCGACGCTCGATGCCCTCAACGCCATGGGGCAGGGGAATATGGTGGGGCTGCTGGATATTCGCTTTATCCGCCTTGGCGACGACGCCCTTGAAGCGACGATGCCGGTGGACAGCCGCACCCATCAACCCTTCGGCCTGCTGCACGGCGGCGCATCGGTGGTGCTGGCGGAAACGCTTGGCTCGGTCGCGGGCTATCTCTGCACCGAAGGGGAACAGCAGGTGGTGGGCCTTGAGGTTAACGCCAATCACCTGCGCTCCGTACGTAGCGGACTGGTGCGCGGCGTCTGCCGCGCCCTGCATGCCGGGCGTCGTCATCAGGTCTGGCAGATTGACATCTTTGACGAGCGGGACAGGCTTTGCTGTACGGCGCGGTTAACAACGGCGGTGGTGTGAATCTCTCTGAAGCGGCCTGAGGCCGCTTCTTTTTTATCCTTCATGTAATGAAAAAGAGGCGCAAGCAAGGAGAGCACTACAGGCTTCACCTTCGTGATTGGCTTTTGTCAGTCGTGTGCGCCTAAAACAACATGCACAAGTATGACTAACTTTTATTCTTCCTGTTTTGCTGGCGGCTGGTTAATCGTCAGCTGTCTGCCCGCCTCCATTTCAATAAAATCCCCGTTCTGAACCTGGTAAGACCCTGGATATACCTAAGAGAAATGCTGCGCCTGAAAGGCAAATTCTACTATTCTCCATGGCATAAACACGGGCGCTTAAGATTAAACTGATTAAAACCGCATGGCCATTTAAATAACTTAATTTAGAGTTAAGTAAAATTAAAAAAGTCTGTAAGGTTTAAATATTTGATTATTTAACCCATTGTTTTTTCGCTATATATAAAGGGTGGGTTCTTTTATTGCCTGCTGAGATTTGTTTTCATCGTTCGCCGTTATGGTGTGTAGAATTGATGCCAACTTTTGAATAGGCTGATTTTATTGTTTAAAATTGCTTAATCCATAGTCTAAAAATAGACTTATAATGAGTTTGTTCCGGAAAAGTATTTCTATGAATTTAGTCGCAGCAAGCTCATGTTTAGCTAAAGATATCATTAGTGCTTTTTGGCGTAGTTCTAAATGGTAATAATGCTGCCGCTTGCATCTTGCTGCTTGTCAAAAATAAGGTTGTGCCGCAAATGGCATTTCAATGTCATCAGCATGCTGCTGCCTTAACTCCGGTAATTAATAAAGTCATCAAGGAAATTACGTTATGAAAAAGTATATAGCTGCTGTCGCTTTCACTGCAACGGCTGTGTTGTCTGCCTCCTGCGCATTTGCTAATGCGGGTACGGTTAACTTCCAGGGCAAAATTATTGATGCCGCCTGCGATGTTGATGTCGGTACACAGAATCAGACCGTTCAGTTGGGTGCTTATAATAAGTCTGAATTTACTCAGGCGGGGGATAAAACGGCAGCGACTAAATTCAATATCGTCCTGAAAAACTGCCCGGCTACCGTAACCGGCGCGAAAGTGCGTTTTGATGGTACACCAGAAACCAAAGATTCAACCCTGCTTGCCATCGACAGCTCAGTAGCCGGCGCAGCCACTAACGTCGCGATTAATCTGATGACCGCGGACAAAGCCGACCTGCCGCTGTCTGGCACCAATAGCTATGTTTATAACCTCACTGATGCCGGCGACAACACGCTGAATTTTTATGCTCAGTATGAAGCGACTGCTGCTGGCGTTACCGCCGGTCCGGCAAATGCTGTCGCAAATTTCTCCGTAGATTATCAGTAATCTTTTTGCGCAAAAGGGTATGGGGCCGCACCCGGCCCCTTTTTCTCTAGCGAGGTATGACATGAACTTTCCTGGAAAAACGCTTCTTGCTTTTGCAGTAATCGCTGCGGGTATTTCTGCGGCTAATGCCGGGGTAATTATTGGCGGCACCCGTGTTATTTATGATGGCAATAAAAAGGAAGCGTCTATTAGCGTCAATAACCCAGACAGCTCACCTTATTTGATTCAGTCCTGGATTGATACGCTAAATGGCGGTGCTGAGAAGGCGCCATTCGTTATTACGCCTCCCCTGTATCGACTGGATAAAGGACAGCAGAATATGGAGAGGGTCGTGTTAACGGGTGCTTTGCCACAAGATAGAGAAAGTTTGTTTTGGCTAAATATTAAGGCAATACCGTCCGCCTCGAAGAAAGATAACACCCTGCAGATTGCTGTTAAGACACGTATAAAACTCATTTATCGCCCGGCGGCTTTAAAAACAAAAATGCCTGAGGAATTAGTTGGGCAACTGCTTTGGCAGCGCTCGGGGAATCAGCTTGTTGTTAAGAACCCCGGCGATTACATCATTAATTTTAACGAGATTAGCGTCGGCGGAAAAAAACTAGACGACGTCTCTTATGTTTTGCCCCATGCAACGGCGAAGTTTAATTTACCCGCTGGCATTAGCGATACCAGGGTGACATATAAAGTCATTAATGATTATGGCGGAGTCGGAGAAGCGCATAAGGCAACCCTGTAAAAAATAAATTAAACGGCGACTCTGCTCTGAAGGTGACCTAAATGATGATGGTTAGGGAATATAACAATATTAAACCCGCCAGACTGGCATTTCTTATTGCTATCGCGCTCGCGGGGGCTGCACCTGGCGTTTATGCGGATGATTATTTTAATCCGGAGCTGGTTGAGCTGGGCAGCCCTGACGCAGGCAAAGCGGATTTGACGGCTTTCGAGTCGGGTGACCAGGCGCCGGGAAAATACCATGTTGATATTATTCTTAACGATCAGATAGTTGACACCAGCGACATTGAGTTCAGTGCCGTTAAAAAGGGCAATGGCGATGAGCAACTCGTGCCATGTCTTTCCATAGAACAATTAAAGGCCTGGGGTGTTAAAACCGAGCTGTTTCCTGAATTAGAAAAGGGAAACGGCGGCTGTGCGAACCTGCAGGCCATTCCGCTTGCTGCGACAGAGTTTCAGTTCGGCGCCCAGCGCCTGGTGGTCAGCATACCGCAGGCCGCCATCGCCATGCAGGCCAGGGGAACCGTACCGCCTGAAATGTGGGATGAAGGCATTAGCGCCGCGCTGCTGAATTACACGCTGAGCGGGGCAAATAATCGAACGCGCAACGGAAACGGTAGCGATACCAGCAGCCAGTATGCCAACCTGCGGCCCGGGCTGAACGTTGGGCCATGGCGGCTCAGGAATTACACCACCTGGTCGCGGGATTCCGGCGGCCAGGATAAATGGGATACGGTCTATACCTATGCCCAGCGCGCCATTATTCCACTAAAGGCGCAGATGACCCTTGGAGACAGTTCATCGCCTTCTGATGTCTTCGACAGCATCCCTTTTCGCGGCGGCCAACTCGCCTCTGATGATGATATGTTGCCCGATTCGCTGAAGGGCTACGCACCGGTTGTTCGCGGCATTGCGCGCAGCAATGCGCAAGTCACTATTCGGCAGAATGGCTATCAAATTTATCAAAGCTACGTAGCGCCGGGAGCGTTTGAAATCAGTGACATGTACCCGACCGGCGGCGCAGGCGACCTTGAGGTGACCATTAAAGAGGCCGACGGCAGCGAGCAGCACTTCACGGTACCTTTTGCTTCGCTGCCGGTATTACAGCGCGAAGGCCGTTTGAAATACGCCGTTACCGGGGGCCAGTACCGCTCATATAACAGCAGCGTGGACAAGACGCCGTTTGGCCAGATGACCGGAATATATGGTCTGCCGCACGGCTTCACTGTGTATGGCGGAGTAGAGGCATCAAGCCATTATCGTTCGCTGGCGGCAGGCGTCGGCAAAAACATGGGTAACCTCGGCGCGATATCCGCCGATGTGACCCAGGCATGGTCAAAACCTCAGAATGCCGACAGCGCTTCAGGTCAGTCATGGCGCGCACGCTACAGTAAGAACTTTGCCAATACCGGAACCAACTTCGCTATCGCCGGTTACCGCTATTCCACACGCGGCTACTACGGTATGCAGGAAGTGCTGGATTCATGGGGGGACGACACCGCCTTGCAGAGTCGGCGGCGCAACCGCATGGAGTTAACCATGAGCCAGTCGCTGGGTTCCAGTCTGGGCTCGGTCACGCTTAGCGCGGTACGCGAAGACTACTGGAATACCGGCAAAACCATGAATAGCTATAGCGTGGGATATAACAACTACTGGCACAGTATTAGTTATGGCCTGAGCTGGACTTACAGCGAAAACGGCAACCCAGACGCGTATAGCGACTCGGTCACTTACGATAAAGATCAGCTGCTGGCGTTCAATATCAGCGTCCCGCTGGAGAAATTCCTGCCGCAAACATGGGCTAATTACAGCCTTAATAGCAGTAAATATGGCGGAACCACCCACAGCGTGGGGATCAACGGTACAGCATTCGCAAACCACTCGCTGAACTGGAACGTTCAGCAGGGGTATGGATCTGACGGCGTTGGCAACAGCGGGCTGGTGAATGGCGACTATAAAGGCGCTTATGGCGAATTCACGGCAGGTTATAGCTACGATAAAAATAATGACCGCTTGAATTACGGCCTGCAGGGCGGCGTTGTGGCGCATGCGAATGGGGTAACGTTGTCTCAACCCTTGGGCGAAACGAACGTGCTGATTAAAGCGCCGGGCGCGCATGACGTCAATATTCAGAACCAGACGGGGGCCAGGACCGATTATCGCGGGTATGCCGTGGTCAACAACCTTTCTGTTTATCGCAAAAATGATATCACGCTCGACCCTGAAAATATGCCAGATGATGTCGAGCTGGAATTAACGACGCGTACGGTAGTGCCAACCCGTGGCGCCATCGTCCGGGCAGACTATGTAGCAAGCGTCGGACGGCGCGCGCTGTTGACGCTGATGCGTAACGACACAACTCCTGTACCCTTCGGCGCCATCGTTACGCTTAACGATTCAAAAGCCAGCTCTATCGTGGGCGATAACGGTCAGGCTTACCTGACCGGATTAAGCGAGCAGGGAGAACTGCTTGTCAAGTGGGGAGAAGAGAGCCAGCAGCAATGTCGTGCGACTTACTCGCTTAACTCAACCCAGGTAGTTAATGGTCTGGCAATGATTAATACAGTGTGCCAACAGGTAATCCGATGAAGAGTCTTAAGAGTATTATCTTTATTCTGTTAACATTAAGTTCAATAAATGTTTTTGCCGGTTGTGTGAATAATATTGCCGCTTATACCAAGAATATTAATTTCGGCAATGTCACTGTGCAGCGCGATGTGCCTGCGGGAACGGTGGTGGCAACGCAAAGCGTGCTCGGCGATATTAACTTTACCTGTACCGGCCCTGCCATGAATACCTATCACGAAGTGATGTATACAGGATTAACCTCGTTTGGGAATAATGTTTACCAAATAGGCGTAAGCGGATATGGCATCAGGGTGTCAGAAAACGGCCCCGGTGGCGATTTTCATCACTACTTTCCTATTGAAATTAACGGGTGGAATGATAACACTGGCACCTACTCGACTAACTTATATAAGTTCGAGCTGGTAAAAACGTCTGAACCTGCACAATCAGGCGCTATTCGCACCGGTGTCATTGCCGATACTTCTATGTTTAATCAATTTTATATCGGCACGTTTAATATTACCGGAGGGACTATCACGACGCTCGCTTGTTCCCTCTCAACGCCAAATATGAGTTTCCCTATTGGCAATATTCCCGCCTCGTCATTTGGCTCAGCGCCAGGAACCACACCGGCTGGCGCGCAGAATACGCAATATCTGGGGCTCAATTGTAACCCCGGCGCCAATATAAACGTTTCGCTAAGCGGCAAGCAAAATCCGGATGTTTCGACGCCTGGCGTACTGGCGTTGTCAGGCCAGGGCAATGCCGGCGTGGCTAAAGGCGTTGGCGTGCAGCTTTTATATAAAGGCACTCCGCTGGCGCTGAATAACCGTATTGTGCTGAAAAAATCGTCTGGCGGAGAGGAGATATTTCCGCTAGTGGCGCGCTATTACCAGACCCGAACCAGTGTCACCACGGGAAGCGCCAATGCTTCTGCAACGTTAACTATTACTTACCAGTAAAGAAGAGACGCAATGAAAATAAAAACACTGGCAGCGATATTAATCGCAGCCTGTTCCCTTTCGGCTATCGCAGCGGATAACGTTAATATCAACGTAACTGGAAATATTATTGCCTCGCCCTGTATCGTTAATGGAGGGAGTACCGGATTAACCGTCGATCTTGGCAATATTCAGGCGACGGCGCTGTCGTCACCAGGCTCGTCGTCCGCGCCCATTGATTTTACATTGTCTATTACCAACTGCCCGGCCGGCACCAGCAGTGTAAAAACCACTTTTACAGGTACTCCCGATACCGTCGCAGGCAGTAGTTATTATAAGAATTCCGGCACGGCGACGAATCTGGCGGTTCAATTAACGCAAGTCAGCACAGGTAATGCAATCGGTAATGGCGCAACCATTACCCAGACAGTGCAGGCTGACCGAACCGCCTCCATTGCAATGAAAGCAAAAGCTTATTCCAGCGCCGGCGGGGCAATGCCGGGCTCCATTAACGCCGTGATTGTCACCACTATGCAATACAACTAATGGCGTTTTATATGCCGGCCCATTTAAGCCAGATTGTACTTTTTACGGGTGGATTATGTCCTTTAAACACGTTTTTATCTCTTTCGCGATAGCGATACTGCCTGTGACCGTGAAAGCGGACCCGACAATTACCGTGACGGGGCAGGTCGTGGCCAGCCCGTGTACGGTTGATGCCAATACCGTGACGCAAACTATCGATCTGGGACAAGACACAAAGCAACATTTACTGGCGGCTGGCGATGGCGGTAAGTGGGCTGATTTTGATTTGAACGTAACAAATTGTCCGGCTGGCACCAGCAGCGTCACCGCAAAATTAACCGGTACGGCCGATTCACAGGATAGCAGCGCCTGGAAAAACAGCGGCACCAGCGGCAACATCGCGCTTCGCGTGACGAGTCGCGATCATAATGCCATCTACAGTGTGAATAGCGCTGTACAGGTGAAGGTCGATACCGCCACGCGCAGCGCTACCTTTCCCTTGTCGGCCCGGATGTTTACGCCAACAGGGAATGCAACGGCGGGCACCTTTTTATCAGTGATGAGCGTTGATTTCACGTACCAGTAGTTGGGCGGCATGAGCTTATTCGTGAGCGGCTTGTTGCTGAAGAAACGGTAAAGCGCTGCGGTATGACATTCTCCTCGCTGGCGGAGGGGTGACCACGCCTATTCGCCTGAATTATTCCGAACCCGATATTCTTTTGCTTAACTGACATTAGCGCTGACTTTTCAGGGGTTTAAAAGGTTTGCGTTAATCAGCGCTACGCCGCTCTAACCCGCCGCTTCTTCCCCTATTTCTTAAATAGACATTTTCTATACATCTTTACCTTTTTACCCCTCCGTTCTGGTTGCCTCTTTTTATCGCTTTATAAATCAACCTATTACTTAAAAATATCCCGCACTGTTAACCCTGGCTGTAGGGTCTATGCTTAATAAAAGTGCTTAAAAAGTGCCTTTTAGCGAATACCCCTGTTCAACAGAGGTTGAAGTGATAATTATTATCACTAACATGGTGTTATCGCCTGAAAGGCAATCAATTGTGAGGTAGCGCGATGGAATTACATTCAGGAACCTTCAATCCGGAAGACTTCAGCTGGCTGGGGCTGACCATGACGCCTGCCGCTGCTGACCATATCCGTTCGCTGATGGCGCAAAAACCGGAGCTGCTGGGAGTGCGCCTTGGCATCAAGCAGACGGGCTGCGCAGGATTTGGCTACGTGCTTGATACGGTAAGCGAGCCGAAAGAAGACGATCTGGTCTATGAACAAGACGGGGCGCGTCTGTACGTGTCGCTCCAGGCGATGCCATTTATTGACGGCACCGAAGTGGATTACGTACGCGAAGGATTAAACCAGATATTTAAATTTAATAACCCGAAAGCGCAGCACGAGTGCGGGTGCGGCGAAAGTTTTGGGGTTTAGGCGGTAACTTATGTCTCGTAATACTGAAGCAACTGACGATGTAAAAACCTGGACCGGCGGCCACCTGAACTACAAAGAGGGCTTTTTCACCCGGTTGCAGACCGATGAGCTGGCGAAAGGCATCAACGAAGAGGTGGTGCGGGCTATTTCTGCGCGCCGTAATGAACCGGAGTGGATGCTGGAGTTTCGCCTGAGCGCTTATCGCGCCTGGCTGGAGATGGAAGAGCCGCACTGGCTGCATGCCCATTACGATAAGCTGAACTATCAGGATTACAGCTATTACTCCGCGCCCTCCTGCGGTAATTGCGATGACAGCTGCGCCTCAGAGCCCGGCGCGGTGCAGCAAACCGGCAGCAACGCCTATCTCACGAACGAGGTAGAAGAAGCATTCAACCAGCTCGGCGTGCCGGTGCGCGAAGGCAAGGAAGTGGCGGTGGACGCCATTTTCGACTCCGTTTCGGTCGCCACTACCTACCGTGAGAAACTGGCGGAGCAGGGCATTATTTTCTGCTCCTTCGGCGAAGCCATTCATGACCACCCGGAGCTGGTGAAGAAATACCTTGGCACCGTGGTGCCTTCGAACGATAACTTCTTCGCCGCGCTGAACGCGGCGGTCGCCTCCGACGGCACCTTTATCTACGTGCCGAAAGGGGTGCGGTGTCCGATGGAGCTTTCCACCTACTTCCGCATTAACGCGGAAAAAACCGGCCAGTTCGAGCGCACCATTCTGGTGGCGGATGAAGGCAGCTACGTAAGCTATATCGAAGGCTGCTCCGCGCCGGTGCGCGACAGCTATCAGCTGCACGCGGCGGTGGTGGAAGTCATCATCCATAAAGATGCGGAAGTGAAATACTCCACGGTGCAGAACTGGTTCCCCGGCGACAACAACACCGGCGGCATCCTGAACTTCGTCACCAAGCGCGCGCTGTGCGAAGGCGAAAACAGCAAGATGTCCTGGACGCAGTCGGAAACCGGCTCGGCCATCACCTGGAAATACCCGAGCGTTATCCTGCGGGGCGACAACTCCATCGGCGAGTTCTACTCCGTGGCGCTGACCAGCGGTCACCAGCAGGCGGATACCGGCACCAAAATGATCCACATTGGTAAAAACACCAAATCGACCATTATTTCGAAAGGCATCTCGGCGGGGCAGAGCCAGAACAGCTACCGGGGGCTGGTGAAAATCATGCCGACGGCGACCAACGCCCGCAATTTCACCCAGTGCGACTCGATGCTCATTGGCGCAGACTGCGGGGCGCATACCTTCCCGTACGTGGAGTGCCGCAACAACAGCGCCCAGCTTGAACACGAGGCGACCACCTCACGCATTGGCGAAGACCAGCTCTTCTACTGCCTGCAGCGCGGCATTAGCGAAGAAGATGCTATCTCCATGATCGTGAACGGCTTCTGTAAAGACGTCTTCTCGGAGCTGCCGCTGGAATTTGCCGTTGAAGCACAAAAATTGTTGGCCATTAGCCTTGAGCACAGCGTCGGCTAAGGCGTGAGAAAGGATAAGACATGTTAAGCATTAAAGACTTACAGGTAAGCGTTGAAGACAAGCAAATCCTCCGTGGGCTTGATCTGGAGGTGCGTCCGGGCGAAGTGCACGCCATCATGGGGCCGAACGGTTCCGGTAAGAGCACGCTTTCCGCCACTCTTGCCGGGCGCGAAGATTATGAAGTGACCGGCGGCGAAGTGCATTTCAAAGGTAAAGATCTGCTTGAACTGTCGCCGGAAGCGCGCGCCGGCGAGGGGATCTTTATGGCCTTCCAGTATCCGGTCGAGATCCCGGGCGTCAGCAACCAGTTCTTCCTGCAGACCGCATTGAATGCCGTGCGCCAGCATCGCGGCCAGGAAGAGCTTGACCGCTTCGATTTTCAGGATCTGATGGAAGAGAAAATAAAACTGCTGAAGATGCCGGAAGATTTGCTCACCCGTTCGGTGAACGTCGGCTTCTCCGGCGGTGAGAAAAAGCGTAACGATATTCTGCAAATGGCGGTGCTGGAGCCTGAGCTTTGCATTCTTGACGAGTCGGACTCAGGGCTGGATATCGACGCGCTGAAAATCGTGGCGGATGGCGTAAATAGCCTGCGCGACGGCAAGCGCGCTTTCATTATTGTTACCCACTATCAGCGTATCCTTGATTACATCAAGCCGGATTTCGTCCATGTGCTTTATCAAGGCCGCATCGTGAAGTCAGGCGATTTCACGCTGGTTAAACAGCTGGAGGAGCAGGGCTATGGCTGGCTTACAGAACAGCAGTAACGCGCTGCAGCAGTGGCATCGCCTGTTTGAAACGCAGGGAGGGCAGCGCTCTGAATATGCGCAGCAGCACCTGCAACAGCTGTTGCGCGCCGGCCTGCCGACGCGCAAGCATGAGCACTGGAAATATACGCCGCTGGAAGGTTTGCTTAACAATCAGTTCGTCGCGCCGCAGCCGCAGCCGGTAAGCGCTGAACAGCGCGACGCGCTGTCGTTGAGCGTTGACGCGCTGCGCCTGGTGTTTGTCGATGGCCGCTTTGCGCCTGAACTGAGCGATGAGCTGAGCGCGAGCGGGTTTGAGGTCGTCATTGACGAAGCGCGCGAAGGTTTGCCTGCGCCCGTGCAGCCGGAACTCTTTCTGCACCTCACCGAAAGCCTTGCCCGCAGCGCGACGCGTATTCGGGTGGCCCGCAATCAGCGTCCGGCGAAAGCGTTGCTGTTAATGCATATCAGCCGGGGCAGCCAGAGCGATGAGATGAACACGGTGCACTACCGTCATCACATTGAGCTTGCCGAAGGGGCCGAGGCCACGGTCATCGAGCACTACGTAAGCCTGGATGATAAGCGGCACTTTACCGGCGCGCGCTTAACCATGCAGGTGGCCGCCAACAGCCACCTTCACCATTACAAGCTGGCGTTTGAAAACCCGGCAAGCTTCCACTTCGCGCATAATGATATCTGTCTTGGGCAGGATGCCGGCGCGTACAGCAACAGCTTCCTGCTGGGCGCAGGCGTCACGCGCCACCACACCAGCACGCGGCTGGATGGCGAAAACACGACGCTTCGCATGAACAGCCTGGCGCTGCCGGTTAACAACGAAGTATGCGATACCCGTACCTGGCTTGAGCATAACAAAGGCTACTGCAACAGCCGTCAGCTGCATAAAACCATCGTGCGCGATAAAGGCCGCGCGGTGTTTAACGGCCTCATTAAAGTGGCCCAGCACGCTATCAAAACCGACGGGCAGATGACCAACAACAACCTTCTGCTCGGCAAGCTGGCGGAAGTGGACACCAAACCGCAGCTGGAAATTTACGCCGATGACGTGAAATGCAGCCACGGCGCGACGGTCGGTCGCATCGACGACGAACAGATGTTCTACCTGCGTTCACGCGGGATTGACGAGGCGGCCGCCCAGCAGATGATAATTTACGCTTTCGCCGCAGAGCTCACCGAGAGCATTCACGACGAAGCGCTGAAACAGCAGGTTCTGGCGCGTATCGGCCAGCGCCTCGCAGGGGGCAAGGCATGAGTTTTTCCGTGGAGAAAGTACGCGCCGACTTTCCCGTCCTGGCGCGGGAAGTGAACGGCCAGCCACTGGCCTACCTCGACAGCGCCGCCAGCGCGCAAAAGCCTAACGCGGTGATTGACGCCGAGGCGGATCTCTATCGTCACGGCTATGCGGCGGTGCATCGCGGCATCCATACGCTGAGCGCTGAAGCGACGCAGCGGATGGAAAACGTGCGCGCGCAGGCGGCGAAGTTTCTCAACGCTCGTCTGCCGGAAGAGATTGTTTTCGTGCGCGGCACGACAGAGGGAATAAACCTGGTCGCTAACAGCTGGGGTAAAAGCCAGCTGCGCGCCGGCGATAACCTCGTCATCTCCACGATGGAGCATCACGCTAACATCGTACCCTGGCAGATGCTGTGCGAACGCGCAGGCGCCGAGCTTCGCGTGCTGCCGGTTAATCAGGACGGCACGTTAAAAATGGAAGCGCTGCCGGGGCTGCTTGACGAGCAGACCCGACTGGTTGCGATAACCCATGTCTCCAATGTGCTGGGCACGGAAAACCCGATCCAGGAGATCATCAGCGCCGCCCATGCCGTCGGGGCGAAGGTGCTGATTGACGGCGCGCAGGCGGTTATGCATCACGCAGTCGATGTGCAGGCGCTGGATTGCGATTTCTATGTCTTCTCCGGGCATAAGCTTTACGGCCCGACCGGCATCGGCATCCTCTATGTTAAAGAGGCTATTTTACAGGCGATGCCGCCGTGGGAAGGGGGCGGTTCGATGATAGCCCAGGTAAGCCTGACCGAAGGCACCACCTATGCCGCCGCGCCGTGGCGCTTCGAGGCGGGCACGCCTAACACCGCAGGCATTATCGGCCTTGGGGCGGCGATGAGTTATGTGCAGGCGATTGGCCTTGAAGAGATCGGCGAATATGAACGTTCGCTGATGCGCTACGCGCTGGAGCAGCTGAAAAACGTGCCGGATTTAACGGTTTACGGCCCCGATTCGCGGCTTGGCGTTATCGCTTTCAACCTTGGCAAACACCACGCTTATGATGTCGGCAGCTTCCTGGATAATTACGGTATCGCGGTGCGCACCGGGCACCACTGCGCCATGCCGCTGATGCATTTCTACGGCGTGCCGGCCATGTGCCGGGCTTCGCTCGCCATGTACAATACCGAAGAAGAGGTGGACCGGCTGGTGGCTGGCCTCATCCGCATTCATCGTTTATTGGGGTAAAGGGAGAAACGCATGGCTACGTTGCCGGATAAAGATAAGTTGCTGCGCAATTTCAGCCGCTGCGCCAACTGGGAAGAGAAATATCTCTATATTATTGAGCTCGGGCAGCGGCTGCCGCTACTGAGCGAAGAGGCGCATAATCCGCAAAATAGTATTGCGGGCTGCCAGAGTCAGGTCTGGATTGTAATGAACCAGCGTGAAGACGGTATTATTGAGCTTGAAGGCGACAGTGACGCCGCTATTGTCAAAGGGCTTATCGCCGTGGTTTTTTCGCTATATCAGCAGATGACCGCGCAGGATATTGTCGCTTTCGACGTACGCCCCTGGTTTGAAAAACTCTCTCTGACTCAGCATCTTACGCCGTCCCGTTCGCAGGGCCTTGAAGCGATGCTCCGCGCCATTCGCACTAAAGCGATTAATCTTAGCTAAACTCAAAAGAACAGCTTTCATCCTGTTACGCGGGGTACTTTTTTACCCCGCTCGTCTTTCAGCATTCCGGCTTAGCCGGTGAATACAGGAATTCAGTATGAAACGCGCGTTCTTGTTCTCTCTTATTACCTGCACTCTTCTGGGCGCCGCTGAAGTTTATGCGGTGGATTATCCTCTGCCGCCGCCTGGCAGCCGTCTTATCGGCCAGAAACAAATCTATACCGTGCCGAATGATGGAAAAGATCTTGAGTACATTGCCGAGAAATTTAAAACCGGCGTATTGCTGATGCTAGAGGCCAATAATACGGTCGACCCGTTCCTGCCAAAACCGGGTTCAGAGCTGGTCATTCCTTCACAAATGCTGCTGCCCGATACGCCGCGCGAAGGGATAGTGGTAAACCTGGCGGAGCTGCGGCTTTATTACTATCCGCCCGGGGAAAATCGCGTAGAGGTTTATCCGTTGGGGATAGGCCAACAGGGCCGTGATACGCCGATTATGGTGACGCGCATCATCCAGAAAATCCCGAACCCGACCTGGACGCCGACGGCCAATATCCGCGCCCGATCGCTTGCCCAGGGCATAAAGCTGCCGCCGGTCATTCCTGCCGGACCCAATAATCCTTTAGGACGTTATGCGTTACGCCTGGAGCAGGGCGGCGGAGAGTATCTTATTCATGGCACTAATGCGCGCAGAAGCATCGGTATGCGCGTCAGTTCCGGCTGCATGCGCATGCGGGCGGAAGATATCAAATCGCTCTTCAGCCAGGTTGAGTGGGGCACTCGCGTGCAAATCATCAATGAGCCTGTAAAATATTCACAAGAACCGGATGGCAAACGCTATGTGGAAGTGCATCAGCCGCTTTCACAAAACGACTGGGATAACCCGCAGACGCTGCCTATCGCCATCAACGCCAGCTTCGGCAGGTTTATCGATGACGCCGCAACAGACGCCATGGCCGTCGATAACGCGATAACGCGTCGAGCAGGCGTGCCGGTTGTTGTCAGCGCCATGCAGAGCGCGCCGAAGACCGTTGCGCCAGTAAACAGCATGCAGAGCGTCAAGGCGACGCCGCAGCCTGCGCCCGTGACTCAGGCGGAAGGGACGCCCGTGGCGAGTACGCATAGCGTGACGCTTGTGCAGTAACGCGATTATCAGAGGGCAGGGAGGCCGTGCAGGAGGAGGTCGTCGGGAAGGCGCAGAAGCGGGGCAAAAAAAATGGCGCACTGTGTGCGCCATTTTTCAATCAAACTACTATTACTTGCGGTATTTAGTAGCCTGGTTGTCCAGACGCTGGTTAGCGCGAGCTGCGTCGTCTTTAGCAGCCTGAACGTCAGAACGCATTGCGTTCACGTCGTTGCTCAGCTGGTCAACTTTAGCGTTCAGAGTCTGAACGTCAGAAGACAGCTGATCGATTTTAGCGTTGCTGGAGCAACCAGCCAGCAGAGTAGAACCCAGGATTACCGCGCCCAGTACCAGTTTAGTACGATTCATTATTAATACCCTCTAGATTGAGTTAATCTCCATGTAGCGTTACAAGTATTACACAAAGTTTTTTGGGTTGAGAATATTTTTTTGATGGGAATACACCTAATTTTGATCGTTCGCTCAAAGAAACACCGACTTTAACCCCTGAGTTAAAAAAACTCTGATAAAACAGCGCGGTTTCATCGGATTCTTCTTAGATAAACACACACGCAACGGACGGGCAAATAGTTAAATATTGTTTGAGTTTTTATTAAAAGCGTCGTAGCGAACAAATAAAAAAAGGCGTCTTGCGACGCCTTCTTAAACGAAATAATAAGATGAAATATTATTACAGCACGTGTACAGAAGCGGTGTTGGTGGTGCCGCTTGGCACCAGCGCGCCGGAAACCATCACGACGATATCGCCTTTATTAGCCAGGCCGCTGGAGAGGGCCACTTCTTTACCCAGACGATAGAAATCGTCAGTGGAAGCGATCTCTTTTACCAGCTGCGCGATAACGCCTTTGCTCAGCACCAGCTGACGAGCGGTCTGTTCGTTAGTGGTCAGCGCAAGGATAGTCGCGTTCGGGAAGTACTTACGTACGGACTTGGCCGATTTACCGCCCTGGGTAGCAACCACGATAAGCGGCGCTTCCAGTTTTTCGGCCGTTTCTACCGCGCCGCGGCAAACGGCTTCGGTAATACGCAGTTTGCGGCTGTCGTTGTTGTAGTCCAGACGGCTGGTCATTACGCGGTCGGTACGTTCGCAGATGGTCGCCATGATGGTGACCGCCTCCAGCGGGTATTTCCCTTTCGCAGACTCGCCAGACAACATAACCGCATCGGTGCCGTCGAGGATGGCGTTCGCCACGTCGCCTGCTTCCGCACGGGTCGGGCGCGGGTTTTTAATCATGGAGTCGAGCATCTGCGTCGCGGTGATAACCACTTTGCGCGCGCGGATACATTTTTCAATCATCATCTTCTGCGCGAAGATAACTTCTTCAACCGGGATTTCAACGCCGAGGTCGCCGCGGGCAACCATGATGCCGTCGGAAGCTTCGAGGATCTCGTCGAAGTTGTTCAGGCCTTCCTGGTTTTCAATTTTAGAGATGATCTGGATATTTTCGCCGCCGTGCGCCTTCAGGTGCTGACGGATCTCTTCCACGTCTGAACGTTTACGAATAAAGGACGCGGCGACGAAGTCCACACCCTGTTCGCAACCGAAGATCAGGTCTTGCTTATCTTTTTCCGCCAGCGCGGGCAGGGCGATAGAGACGCCCGGCAGGTTGACGCCTTTGTTTTCGCCAAGGTCGCCGTTGTTCAGCACTTTACAGATAACCTTGTTGCCTTCGATGGCGGTCACTTCCATACCAATTAAGCCATCGTCCACCAGCACGGTATTGCCCACCTGCAGGTCGCTGGTGAAGCCTTCATAGGTTACCGCTACGGTTTCGCTGTTGCCGACGACGGATTTATCGGTGGTGAAGGTAAAGGTCTGGCCCGCCTTCAACGAAACGTCATTGCCGCCTTCCAGTTTGATGGTGCGGATTTCCGGGCCTTTGGTATCAAGCAGGATGGCGGCTTTCTTGCCGGTTTTTTCCATCACGTTGCGCAGGTTCTGGATACGCTGGCCGTGCTCGGCATAATCACCATGGGAGAAGTTCAGACGCATCACGTTCATGCCCGCGTCGAGCATCTTGGTCAGCATCTCTTCGGATTCGGTTTTCGGGCCGATGGTGCAAACAATTTTCGTCTTTTTCATGACAGTCTTAATCTTTTAGTTGATGAAGGATAGGAAAAATGCGTTACCGCGGCGCGCTTCGCCGTGGCTTGTGAATCTGTGTCGCTCACCCGGTAATGCCACAGCCTAATAAGAATAGGTGACATCAACCAGGCGTGCAGGGGAAAGTGTGCTTGCGCTTCAGCCAGCCGGGATGAACGGATTTGATTGTAATTGTTGCGACAGTCCAATGCGCTGAAACCATTCAAGATAAAGTGGCGGCATTATAGCTGCCATACGGCAGGAAAGGAATTAAAAACGCTGTTTCAAAATACAAATTAGCGCGGTGCGGTTGTTGTGTTGCCTGCGAGTTACAGGCCTATTAAGAAAGCGTTGGCAGTCAAAATAAGCGATACGGTTTAGGGTTAAAAGCGACGCTATTACCGACAAAAGCATTTAATTAACGATTAATAATTAGCCTTTTTATCTGTCGCGTATTTCACATTAATTGTGTTCGCAAAGGCTCGGCTGCTTAGCGCTCACAAACAGCGGGTTTGCTGCATCTGGCAAAATATCTTGCAGGCCAGGGCGTAGCGCTGATGAGTTTCAAAAAGAACGCAACCGGAAAATCAGCTTTCTATTTATTAGGCTGCTTTCTTTTGTTTTAGGTTCAATTCTTATTGAACACTAAAAAAATATCTGAACCACAAAAATAAAAAGAGAAGAATATATTCTGGAATGTGATCTGAGCTTTGTTTTTTAGTGAGTTTGGGTTAAGGATATTCCTAAATTAATGTGTGTTTCTTGCTATTAACTTATTGTAATTAAAGGATTTTTAAAAAATAACCAAAATTGGTAGTAATCTTAAGTTATTGATTATTAAGTTATTTAACAAAACGTAAGAATTTGCAATAAGTTAAGTCATCACTACACTTAAGCCAACTTTTCGCGTGGTAATGGATGAACCAAAAGCAGAAATAAATAACTTTCCGGGCAACCTCGTCCGGAGGATGGCTTCTGCCTGATCGCCATAATTTAAGCCAAAGCGTTATTTAAGATATTTCCTGAAGAGTTAGGAAGGTAGGGTGATGACGAATTCCGCATCTGCCAGTAATGGTCACGCTTTCATATTGCCTCCAGAGCTACCTACGCAGCAGGGGCCCGAGGGCATTTTATTTGATTTCAATGACGGCGCACGTTTGTTATTGCCCCAGGGCAACTGGCGAGTGGAAATAAGCGACGACGAAACGGGAAATGTGCTTTTCGCCAACGATATTATTCAAGGTTGGGTTATCAGCACCAAAAAATATTATGTGCCTTTTCGTCTACGCGTCTGGCGAAAGGGGGAGAGCGACCCGCTGCTTGACCACGCGCTCGATCTGCGCGGCCAACGCGTCCTGATCTCCTTTCCCACCGGCACGCTGGGCGATCTGATAGGCTGGGTGCCTTACGCCGAACGTTTTCGCAAAACCTGGCGCTGTCAGACCGACTGCACGCTGGCGCAGCCTATTCTTGATCTCTTCAGACCCGCTTATCCCGAGCTTAATTTCTTTACGCCAGAAACCTGGCAGGCCGAGCGGGGCGAGGCGCAGGCGCCATACGCCACGTATCGCGTCGGGCTTTTTTTTCATGGCGACCTGGACCGCCAACCCTACGATTTCCGCCAGGTGGGGTTGCACCGCACCGCCGGGCATATTCTTGGCGTCGATCCCGACGAAATTATCCCCGATCTGCGCACCCGCTCCCCGCGCTCCCCGCGCCAGATAGCCGAACCCTATGTCTGCATCGCCACCCAGTCCACCAGCCAGGCGAAGTTCTGGAACAACGGCAGCGGCTGGCAGGAGGTCATCGATTTCCTTAAAGCCGAAGGGTACCGGGTTATCTGTATCGACAAAGAGAAGGTGGTGGGGCGCGGCTACGTCTGGAACAAAATTCCCCACGGCGTGGAAGATTTTACCGGCAATCTGCCGCTGCGCGATCGCGTGGCGCTGCTGGAACATGCCGATTTTTTTATCGGCCTTGGCAGCGGGCTTTCCTGGCTTGCCTGGGCAAGCCGCACCCCGGTGGTGCTGATAAGCGGCTTTAGTCTACCCAACAGCGAGTTTTATACCCCCTGGCGCGTCATCAATACCCACGTCTGCAATGGCTGCTGGGATGACGTGCGGCTCGATTTCGACCATCAGGACTATTTCTGGTGTCCGCGCCACAAAGGCACGGACCGGCAGTACGAGTGCACGCGTTTTATTACAGGCAAGCAGGTTATCGGCCAGCTACGTCGGCTGATAGCGCTGCGAAGCAATCCCTTTGACATCAAAACAACAGCATTGGCAGACCCCGATCAGCACGCCGCCTGACGGCCGATGAGAACGGGTCCCCGAGGACATCAAAATGAAGAAAAGTCTCAACTGCAGCTACCGGCTGGTGTGGAGTGAAGTTCAGCGCGCGTTTATCGTGGTTTCAGAGTTAACCCGGGCGAAAGGCAAGCGCGCCAGCGGCGCGGTGCTGATTTCCGCGGCAGTGGGTTCAGCGCTCGCCAGCTCCGCCGCGCTGGCGTTTACGACGGATGTCACCTCCGCCGTGCAGGATGAAGTGGTGCAGGGCGGCACGCAGAATGTTCTGGCGGGCGGCGTCACCACCAGGCACCTGATTTCAGACCAGGGCGTACAGATTGTCGCAGGCGGTCAGGCGCAACAGACGACGCTTGACGACGGCGGGGTGCAGATTGTGCGCCAGCAGGGCAGCGCCGCGGACACCACTATCAACAACGGCGTTCAGTGGGTAGAGAGCGACGGACAAGCAAGCAATACGGTTATCTTTGACGGCGTGCAAAGCGTAGCCGGTACGGCAACGACCACGGTGGTGGGCGACGGCGGGGAACAGCACATTCTGGCGTCGGGAACCGGCATCGACACCCTGATTAACAACGGCGGCACGCAGTCCGTGGACGGCACGGCTATCTCCGCGGTGGTGAATAATGGCGGTCACCAGGTGGTCGAGAGCGGCGGCTTTGCCCGCAGCACCACCGTTAACGACGGCGGGGTACAGTATATCAGCGCCGGCGGTGCGGCTTCCGACGGCGTCATCTTCAGCGGCGGCATTCAGCAGGTCTCCGGCACCGCCTCCGGCGCCAGCGTTAGCGACGGCGGCACGCAGCAGGTACAGCTGGGCGGCCAGGCGCGCGACACCCAAATCAACAGCGGCGGCACCCAGGCGGTGGAAGGCACCGCCATTGCGGCGGTCGTTAAAGCGGGCGGCACTCAGCTCATCCAGAGCGGCGGTCTCGCCACCAGTACGCAGGTCAACAGCGGCGGGTTGCAGCACGTGAATGAAGGCGGCGCTTCGGCGGATGCCCATCTCTTCGGCGGCACCCAGTTGCTGGCAGGCACGGCGTCGAACACGCAGATTGACGCAGGTGCCGTGCAGCAAATTCAGGCGACCGGTAAATCTGTCGATGCCCAGGTCAACAGCGGCGGCTTGCAAAACGTCGGCGGCACGGCGAATTCCGCGACCGTGAAATCAGGCGGTACTCAGCTGGTGCAAAGCGGCGGTCACGCTAACAGCACGGTGGTGCGTGACGGCGGCGTCCAGGAGGTGAAACTCGGCGGCGCGGCCTCCGGCTCTGTCCTGCTGGGCGGCGTACAGGAGCTGGCGGGCACGGCGGGCGACACCGTCATTGGCAAGGGCGGCGTACAGCACGTCCAGACAGGCGCTAACGCCAGCGGCTCGTTAATCAACGAAGGCGGCCTGCAGCGCGTGGAAGGCACCGCCACCGCTGCGGTGGTGAATACCGGCGGCACGCAACTGGTCGAGAATCAGGGCTTGTCCATTAGCGCGGTGGTTAACAGCGGCGGTCTTCAGCATGTAAGCCTGGGGGGAGCGGCATCCGATACCGCCGTCTTCGGCGGCGGGAACCAGGTGGTGGCGGGAACCACTACCGGCACGCATCTGAACGACGGCGGCGCCCAACTGGTGCAGCAGACCGGCAAATCAACCGGCGCTATTATCAATAACCGCGGCACCCAGACGGTGGACGGCCTGGCGGTTTCCGCTGTGGTGAACGACGGCGGCACGCAGCTGGTGCACAGCGGCGGTCTCGCGACTAATACCACCGTTAATAACGGCGGCTTACAGCATATCGATCTCGGCGGCGCGTCCTCGGATGGACGCATTTTCTCCGGCGGCACCCAGGTTGTTGCCGGTACGGCGTCCGGCACCAGCGTTAACGCAGGCGGCACGCAGCAGGTACAGCAAACCGGTAAAGCGGTGAACGCCATTATCAACAGCGGCGGCACCCAGGCGGTGGACGGCTCGGCGATTTCCGCCGTGGTGAACGACGGCGGCGTGCAGCTGATCCATCGCGGCGGGGTGGCGGCTGGCACCCTTGTCAACGCGGGGGGGCTTGAGCATATCAACGAAGGCGGAGCCTCTTCCGACGGCATTCTCTTCGGCGGCACGCAGGTTGTGGAAGGCGCCGCTTCCGATACGCTCATCAATACGGGCGGCGTTCAGCAGATCCACGCCACCGGCAAAGTGACCGGTGCTACCATTAACAGCGGCGGCCTGCAGGATGTGGACGGCGCGGCAATTGCCGCCACCGTAAACGATGGCGGCGTTCAGCAAGTACGCAGTGGCGGTATTGCCACCGGCACCGTAGTGAACACCGGCGGCATTCAGGACGTGCTGGCAGGCGGCGCGGCAGCGGCGGCGACGCTGCTTGGCGGCGTTCAGGAGCTGGCTGGCATGGCGGCGGACACGGTTATCGGCGCAGGCGGCGTGCAGCATGTGCAGTCAGGCGGCAGCGCTACCGGCTCGCTCATTAATGACGGCGGCCTGCAGCGCGTGGACGGCACCGCGACCTCATCGGTGGTTTACGACGGCGGCATCCAGTTAGTCAACAGCGGCGGTCTGGCGGCGGGCTCCATTGTCAATAGCGGCGGCCTCCAGCACATTAATGAAGGCGGCGCGGCGTCCGATGGGCGCATTTTCTCCGGCGGCACCCAGGTCGTTGCGGGCACGGCGTCCGGTGCCAGCGTCAACGAGGGCGGCACGCAACAGGTGCAACAGACTGGCAAGGCCACCGATACCATTATCAACAGCGGCGGCACTCAGGCGGTCGATGGCTCGGCAATCTCCGCCGTGGTGAATGATGGCGGCGTGCAGTTAGTGCAGGCAGGCGGTCTGGCGGCAGGTTCGCTGGTCAACAGCGGCGGCCTGCAACACATCAACGAGGGCGGCGCCGCCTCCGATGGGCTGCTGGCAGGCGGCACCCAGGTGGTGGAAGGCACGGCCTCGGGCACCATTGTGAATGCAGGGGGCATGCAGCAGGTTCACGTCACCGGTAAAACCACCGGCACGCGCGTCAACAGCGGCGGTCTGCAGAATGTGGACGGCACGGCCAATGGCTCCATCGTCAATGATGGCGGTCTGCAGATCCTGCAAAGCGGCTCCCACGCCAACAATACGCAGGTAAACACTGGCGGCATTCAGTCGGTGCGCGCAGGGGCGGCGGCCTCCGGCTCTCTGCTGCTGGGCGGCATCCAGCGTGTGGCGGGGCTCGCGGGCGGCACCGTGATTGGCCAGAACGGCGTGCAGCATGTGATGACGGGCGGCAGCGCCACCGGGTCGCTTATCAATCAGGGCGGTTTGCAGCGTGTTGACGGCACCGCAACCTCATCGGTAGTGAACAATGGCGGCGTACAGCTGGTGAACAGCGGCGGCCTGGCCGCCGACGCTATCGTGAACAGCGGCGGTCTCCAGCACATTAACCTTGGCGGCGCGGCGTCGGATGGCACCATTTTCGGCGGCGGGCAGCAGGTTGTGGCTGGCACCGCGTCCGGCGCCAGCGTCAGCGATGGCGGCGTGCAGCTGGTACAGACCAGCGGTAAAACGACCGGTACGAAGGTCAACAGCGGCGGCACCCAGAGCGTGGACGGCACCGCTATCGCCTCCGTGCTGAACAACGGCGGCGTGCAGCTGGTGAACAGCGGCGGGCTCGCGACCCGTTCCATTGTCAACAGCGGCGGTCTCCAGCACGTTAAGCAGGGCGGCGCCTCATCCGACGGCACCATCTTTAGCGGCGGGAAGCAGGTGGTGGAAGGGACCGCGTCTGGCACCAGCATCAGCGACGGCGGCACGCAACTGGTGATGAGTACCGGTAAAGCGAATAACACCCAGGTCAACAGCGGCGGCACCCAGAGCGTCGATGGCACGGCTGTTTCCGCCGTAGTGCGCGACGGCGGCGTGCAACTGGTCAACCGGGGCGGCCTGGCCGCCAGCACCACCGTCAACAGCGGCGGGCTTCAGCACATTAGCCTGGGCGGCGCGGCTTCCGACGGCACCGTCTTCGGCGGCGGCACGCAGCTGGTGGAAGGCACAGCCTCCGGCACCAGCATCAGCGACGGCGGCGTACAGCTGGTGACGGCCAGCGGCCAGGCGCGCGGCACGCTGGTTAACAGCGGCGGCGTACAACGCGTGGACGGCCTTTCTGACGCTGCGGTTATCAACAATGGCGGCCAGCAGCTGGTGGACCCGTATGGCTGGTCGCGTAATACGGTTATCAATGCCGGCGGCAAACAAACCGTCACCAGCGCAGGGGCGGCCATCTCCACCGTGATGAACGGCGGCGAGCAGAATATCAATAACGGCGCGAAAGCGGTTGAAACCCGTATGCTCGGCGGCACGCAGAATATCGGCGACGGTGGCCTGGCCGTAGATACCCGCGTTGAAAACGGCGGCGTGCAGAACATTAACGCTGGCGGCGAAGCGGATTTCGGCGTGATTTACAGCGGCGGCATCCAGAACGTGAAAGCGGGCGGCCTGGCGGATATCACCCTTATCGACGGCGGTCTGCAAATACTGGAAGGCACGGCGAATGGCAACTCTGTCTATAACGGCGGACGCCAGTCAGTGCTGGACGGCGCGGTAGCCAACTTCACGTTCATTCGCGATGGCGGTCTGCAAGACGTTTCGGGCACGGCGAACGGAACCACCATCGACAGCGGCGGCCAGCAGGTGGTGAACGCCAGCGCCACAGTGATTTCGACGGTGGTTGAGACGGGCGGCCTGCAGATGGTGAGCGAGGGCGCGCAGGTGAGCGATACCCTTATCCGTGGAGGGATCCAGAACCTGGCCCGCGGCGCCAGCGCGCTGGATACCCATCTTATCGGTGACGGCGCGCAGAATGTCGGCGCGGGGGCGAACGCCTCTGGCACCGTGCTGGTCAATGGCGCCGTACAACGCGTCTGGGGCAACGCGCAAGACACTGGGGTGGATTACAAGGGCGTGCAGCAGATCTATCAGGGCGGCACCGCGACCTCCACGACTGTCTATCAGGGCGGCGTGCAAAATATCCAGAACGGTGGCACCGCGTACGACACGCAGATTAACCTGGGCGGCATTCAGAACGTTCTCACCGGCGGCACCGCCGTCAGCACCACGCTTAACGATGGCGGTACGCAGAACGTCAACAGCGGCGGCACCGTTATCTCGACCGTCATCAAGGCGGGCGGGATCCAGAATGTCAACGACGGCGCTATCGTCGTGGATAACATCGTGGCAGGCGAGCAGGTGGTTAATGCAGGCGGCGAAGTGGCCTCGTCCACCGTTAGCGAGAACGGCACCCAGAGCGTCACCTTCGGCGGCACCGCCGTCGCCACGACCGTGAGCAAGGGCGGCGCGCAGCAGGTAAAAGCTGGCGGCGTGGTCGATCTCACCTCCATCGAGCAGGGCGGGATGCTGGCGCTGGCGAGCGGTGCCAGCGCAACCAACATCATGCTGAACAGCGGCGCGGCGCTGGTGGCCACGACGGATACTACCGTAGACGGCGAGAGCAGCAACGGCGAGTTCTCTATCGCTGATAAGCTGGCCGACAGCCTGCTGCTGGAAAATGGCGGCTCGCTGGAGGTGAGCGCGGACGGCACGGCTAACAACACCACCGTAAACGCGGGCGGCAGCCTCAACGTAGCGGCAGGCGGCACTTTAACGGGCTTTACCGAGCTTAACGACGGCGCCGCCTTAACGGGCGATGTTAATAATGCGGGCGTGCTGAGCATTACCGCCGACACCACCGACAGCAGCTACAGCGGCGCGCTAACCGGCAGCGGCAGCCTTTATAAAGAAGGCGATGGCCAGTTGACCTTAAGCGGCGTACTGAACCAGGCGGGCGGGACCTATCTGCAAGCCGGTACGCTGGTCTTCAGCGGCCTGCAGGCGGTTACGGATATCGTTGCGCAGCTCGGCACATCGTTGCAGTTAACCAATGGCACGTCGCTGACCGGCGCCATCGACCCGACCGATTTGACGGTTGACGCAGGCTCGAGCTGGCTGATGACCGGCGACTCGCTGCTCAATACCCTGACGCTCGGCGGCGCCATTGATTACCAGGCGCCCACCGGGGCATTCGTACCGAAAACCCTGACGGTCACCAACCTGGTGGGCAATGGCGGCACCATCACGCTCAACACGCTCTTTGCGGGTAATGCGGCCACCACCGATAGCCTGGTGATTGACGGCGGCACGGCGACCGGCAACACGCAGCTCGCTATCCGCAACCTGGGCGGCCTTGGGGCGAGCACCACGGGCGAAGGCATTCAGGTGGTCAACGCCATTAACGGCGCCACCACTGCCGATGACGCCTTCAGCATGGCGGGCACGCTGCAGGCGGGGGCTTATAACTACACCCTGCGTCAGGGCGCAGCGGATGAGAGCTGGTATCTGACGACCGCTGCAACCAGCGCCGGGGATCGCGGAGCGCAGAACTACCGTTCAGCTGTCTATCTCTACAACTCGCTTTTTGCGCAGGCGATGGACTATGACAGCGCGCTGCTCGGTTCGCTGGACAGCCGTCGCTACGCGGCTCGCGCGGCGACAGAAAGTGGCAGCAATATGTGGGCGCGTTTCCAGGCCGGGCAGTTGAGCCACGACCACGGCAGCGACGACCTGCGCAGCGGCAATACGCCGGACAGCAAGGGCGGCTACACCTTCCTGCAGATTGGTAGCGATCTCTGGCAGAATGCCGACAGCGCGATGGCGCTGAGCGTTGGCATCTACGGCGCGGCGGGCCTGTCTAAAGTGGACGTGCAGCGTTCGAACGACTCCAAAGCGGGTACGGTTAAAGACGATGCCTATAGCGCGGGTCTTTACTTCAACGGCGTACATGAGCGCGGCTGGTGGTTCGACGTGGTGGCGCAGGGTACGCGTCATAACTTCGACACCGACCCGCGTGACGGCGATGGCATGAAGACGCACGGCTGGGGTTATGTCGGCTCCTTCGAAACCGGCCTGCCGTTCGAGGTTGGCGCGGGGCTGGTGCTTGAGCCGCAGGTGCAGTACCAGTATCGCAGCGTGGATCTGAACGATGGCGGCGATGACATGGCGGATATCAAGTTCGGCGACGCGCACAGCCAGCAGGTGCGTGCGGGGCTGCGTATTGGCAACAACGCGACGCTGAAGGCGACGGGCAACCCGCCGCCGGTGAGCTGGTGGGTGCGCCCGTCCTTCATCCAGACTTTCGACTCGAAAGGCGATTTGCGCGTCGGCGCGCCGGGGGTGGCGAACAGTGAAGCCACCTTCAGCCCGGATCAGGACGGCACTGCCGCCGCGCTGGATGTGGGGCTTGACGGGCAGATCCGCGATAACGTGACCTTAGGGGTGCGCGCGGGCTATACCCAGACGCTGGATGATGCCGGCACCGGCGGCTACGGCGGTCAGGTGACGCTGAAAATCAGCTTCTGATGAGAAAGTAGTGTAAAACGTGGTGAAAGCCGCGCCTCTTCAGGCGCGGTTTTTTTTATTGCGGGGAGCAGGAGAGGGTTGGCAGAGCCGCACGCAGGGCGGGTTAGCCTTTTATAAAGTGAATATGCGTGGGCGGTGAAGGGTTCCGTTCGCCAGAGCGTTGTTTTCATGTGTACCCTTCCTTCACGCGAACGTGTTAAGGGGGCTCGCCGCCGCCCCCTTAACAATCCCCGCTCCCGGCACGCAAAATCGACCCCTTCGGGGTAAACCTTCCGGTCTGTCATCTGGCTTCGGGTCGGTCCTGACGGTGCATCCCTGCACCGACATGACCTCACGCCGGTTCCCTCCGGCGTGCCCCGGCCAGCTGTCAGCCCGGAAGGCGATTTTGAGGCCGGATAAAAATCATCGCTGACAGGCTGATGAAAAAAGTCATAGTGTTGTCGCTATAAGGCAGGATGCGTTTTGGTGGTTCATTGATGAACAAATGCAGTGCCACTCGCGGGGTTTCCTCCCTCGGGGGCGAGGACCGGGGTGTGGGGAAATGACGGCATGACCGTATCACATTGCAGGGCAAGTGGCGCTTTGCTGGTTAGCCCTGCAAACTCCCCGCATAGCCGTTAAAGCGAAGCAGTTCCTGCAACCAGAATCAAACGCCGAAGCGGAGGGGGTGAATCCGGCCTCAAAATCGCCTCAGCTTTTTCACGATGGCCGGGGCGCACCGGTCGGACCCGGTGCGAAGGCATGCCGGCACATGCATGCCATTAAAGCGAAGCAGTTCCTGCAACCAGAATCAAACGCCAAAGCGGAGTGTAAATCCGGCCTCAAAATCGCCTCAGCTTTTTCACGGTGCCCGGGGCGCACCGGTCGGACCCGGTGCGAGGGCATGTCGGTGCAGGGATGCACCGTCAGGACCGACCCGAAGCCAGATGACAGACCGGAAGGTTTACCCCGAAGGGGTCGATTTTGCGTGCCGGGAGCCGGGATGGTTAAGGGGGCGGCGGCGAGCCCCCTTAACACGTTCGCGTGAAAAGAGATGACATATGAAAACAACGCTCTGGCGAACGTAACCTTTCATCGCCCGCACATATGCACGTCATAAAACGCCACCCCGTCCCGGGAAACCCAGCGTCTGCGCCGTCTGCGCCCCTCACCCCGACCCGAAGCCAGATGACAGAACGGAAGGTTTGCCCCGAAGGGGTCGATTTTGCGCGCCGGGAGCCGGGATTGTTAAGGGGGCGGCGGCGAGCCCCCTTAACACGTTCGCGTGAAGGAAGGGTACACATGAAAACAACGCTCTGGCGAACGTAACGTTTCATCGCCCGCACATATGCACGTCATAAAACGCCACCCCGTCCCGGGAAACTCAACACCTGAGCATCTGCACCCCGCTCCCCAAAGGGGCGAGGGAGAAACCCAGCGTCTGCGCCGCTGCGCGAGCGTCATACCCCCAGCCGGTCCCGCAAACTGTAGTAGGCCGCGCCCATGGCGGTGAACGGGATCTGGAACGAGCGCCCGCCGGGGAAGGGGTAGTGCGGCAGGGTGGCGAAAGCGTCGAAGCGTTCCGCATCGCCGCGCAGCGCTTCGGCGATAAGCTTGCCGGCAAGGTGGGTGCAGGTCACGCCGTGGCCGCTGTCGCCCTGCATGTAATAGATATTGTTCTCAAGCCTGCCGAACTGCGGCATGCGGGAGAGCGTCAGCAAGAAATTGCCCGTCCAGCGATAGTCGATTTTTACCCCTTTTAACTGCGGGAAGGTCTTCAGCAGCTTGGGCATAATCAGCCTGTCGATATCATGCGGGTCGCGTGCGCCGTAAACCACGCCGCCGCCGTAAAGCAGCCGGTTATCCGCCGTCAGGCGGTAGTAGTCGAGCAAATAGTTACAGTCTTCCACGCAGTAGTTGTTCGGCAGCAGCGAGGCGGCGACATCGGCGTCCAGCGGCTCGGTGGTCACCACCTGGGTGCCGCACGGCATGCTGCGTCGCGCCAGCGCAGGCTCGAGTTTGCTGCCGAGGTAGGCGTTGCCCGCCACAACGACATAGCGCGCCTTCACCTGGCCTTTATCGGTTTTGACGACGGCGGGCTGACCATGCTCGATTTTCACTACCGCCGACTGCTCGAAAATGCGTCCGCCCTGCAGGCGAATCGCCTCCGCTTCGCCCAGCGCCAGGTTCAGCGGGTGAATATGACCGCCGCTGTGGTCGAGCAGCGCGCCGCTGTAGCGGTTGCTGGCGATTTCGTCGCGCACCTTGTCCGCATCCAGCAGCTCAAGCTGGTTATTACCGTAACGCGCCCAGTTCGCTTTCTGCTCAATCAACCCCAGATACTGTTTACGGTTGAGCGCCACAAACAGCCCGCCCTGGCGGTAGTCGCACTGGATATCGTAACGGGCGATGCGGTCGCGGATTATCTGCGCGCCCTCAAACATCATGCTGCCGAGCATCCGCGCCGTCTGCGCGCCGTAGCGCGCTTCAATCACGTCGATATCGCGGCTGTATGAATTAACAATTTGCCCGCCGTTGCGGCCGCTGGCGCCAAAGCCGATGCGCGCCGCTTCAAGCAGCACGACGTTATAACCCTGCTCGACTAAATGCAGGGCGGAGGAGAGACCGGTATAACCGCCGCCCACCACGCAAACATCGCACTCCAGTGACTCCGTCAGGGTCGGATACGGGGCATGGGCATTGGCGCTCGCGGCGTAATAGCTCTTTACGTGTTCCATGATTAAGGCTCCAGGGCAATCCAGATGGTTTTCAGTTCGGTAAATTTATCCAGCGCGTGCAGCGACTTATCGCGGCCGTTGCCGCTCTGCTTGTAGCCGCCGAACGGTACGGTCATATCGCCGTCGTTATAGTTGTTGATGAAGACAGAGCCGGCTTTCAGCCTGCGGGATAGCCGGTGCGCACGGGAGAGATCCCGCGTCCAGACCGCGGCGCCCAGGCCGTAGTCGCTGTCGTTGGCAAGCCGCAATGCCTCTTCTTCACCGCTAAAGGCGGTGACGGCCAGCACCGGGCCGAAAATCTCCTCCCGGGCGATGCGCATGGTATTTTCCACGCCGGTAAAGATGGTCGGGCCGACGCAGGCGGCGCGCCCTGTGTTGCGCCCGTCAAGCCAGAGTTGAGCGCCTTGCTCAAGGCCAAGCTGGATGTAGTCGCGCACGCTTTGCGCGTGAACGTCGTCAATCAGGGCGCCCATAACGCAGTCCGGGTCGAGCGGGTCGCCGGGGCGGAAAGCTTGCGCCTGTTCGGCGAGCAGTTGCAGAAACTCTTTACGAATGCTGTCCTCCACCAACAGCCGCGTACCGGCGATACAGACCTGGCCCTGGTTATAGAAGATGCCCGCCGCCGCGCCCGCCGCCGCTTTTTTCAGGTCCGGGCAATCGGCGAAGATGATGTTAGCGCTCTTGCCGCCCGCTTCGAGCCAGACGCGCTTCATGTTGGAGTCGCCCGCGTCTTTTAAAAGCTGCTTCGCGGTGCGCGTGGAGCCGGTAAAGGCGATGGCGTCCACATCCGGGTGTTGAGCCAGCGCGCTGCCCGCCTCGTGGCCGAAGCCCGGCACCACGTTCAGCACGCCGTCCGGCAGCCCCGCCTCTTTAGCGAGCGCCGCGATGCGCAGGGCGGTGAGGGGCGATTTCTCGGAAGGCTTAAGGATAACGCTGTTGCCGGCGGCGAGCGCCGGGCCAAGCTTCCAGCAGGCGAGCAGCAGCGGAAAGTTCCAGGGCACTACGGCGGCGACCACGCCCACCGGCTCGCGGACAATCAGCGCCAGCTCGCCGCCGCCCGTCGGCGCGACTTCGCCATAGACTTTATCAATCGCTTCGGCATACCAGCGAATAGCGCGCACGGCGCCGGGAATATCATCACGCAGGCTATGGCGAATCGGCTTGCCGGTATCAAGCGTCTCCAGCAGCGCCAGCTCCTCGTGATGCTGTTCCATAAGCGTCGCGAACGCGTTCAGGACGTGCTTGCGAACGGCGGGCGAGGCCTGCGACCAGTCGCCGCGCTCAAAGGCGGCCCGCGCGCTGCTCACCGCGGCGTTAACGTCTTCCGCTTTGCCGCGCGCGACCGCGGCGATCTTCTCGCCTGTCGCCGGGTTGACGGTGGCGAAGGTTTCGCCGCCCAGGGCGTCGCTGTACTCGCCGTTAATAAACAGGCGCCCCTGAACCGTGAGCCGTTCCGCCTGCTGCCGCCAGTAAGGCAAATGATGAAACTCCATAAGCTCTCCTTTGAAATTCAACGTGTTATCGAATCGTTCCGCCGGTACGTCACGGAATTTGGTCAAAGCGGGGCCGCGGGAGATTTTTTTAAAAAAATCCCGGGCCTGCTTTTTTACGTTATGTCGCCTGCGAGGAGGCGCTTCCGGCCTGCTTCGTTATCCGGAAACGCGCTTTCCGGCTATCAGAAGGTGGTGGGCGTGTGCGCGCTGATGATGCGGCAGATCCCGGCCGAGGTATTGCTGAAGCTGTGCGGTATGCCGGTGTTAATGGCATAGCTCTGTCCTGCCACCAGGCGGTACGTCTGGCCGTTAATCGCCAGCACCACCTCGCCTTCCAGCAGGGTGCCTATCTCTTCCCCCTGGTGTTTAATCCTCTCCCCGGTCGTGGTGCCGGGCTGGTAAGTCTCAATAATCATCGCAAGCGTGCGATGAGGGTTACCGTTATGAATCAGCTTCATCGAGACGCCCTGGCTGCCAATCTCAATCAAATCTTCCTGATTGATAACAACCTGCGGTTCGTCCGGTTTCTCTGGTTCAGCAAAAAACTCCGACAGCGACAGCCCGTAGACCTTCAATAGCTTTTGCAGCGTACTGATGGCTGGACTGACTTTATCCTGCTCAATGGTGCTGATAGCGCTGTGCGTTAATCCCGATAGTTCAGCGACGCGGCGCTGCGACAAACCCAGTTGCTGGCGGATCTGCGCTAAACGCTTCCCCGGCGCCAGGGTGATATCGCTCATATTTTCGCTTCCTTAAGTCAGTGTCAGGCGGGCGGTCGTAATTCTGCCCGGTATCCCCGACAGGCGGTGATAAAACCCTCGAACAACAGGCGGGAGAGGGCATATTCATTACTCTTCCATTCAGGATGCCACTGGACCGCGAGCACGAAAGGGTGGTCTTCGACGCTCACGGCTTCCACCAGCCCGTCGGTTGACCTTGCCTCCACGCGCAGGCGCGGGCCCAGCGTTTTCACGCCCTGGCCGTGTAATGAGTTTACCCAGAACCTGTTGCAACCCGGTACAAGGCGGGAGATTAAGCCGCCAGGCTGTACCTGAACTTCATGAGAGGGCGCATATTGTTGCGCCAAAGGCAGTTCCGGATCTTCTCTGTGCTCCAGAAGCTCCGGCTGCTCAAACAGCCGACGATATAGCGTTCCGCCAGTGGCGACAACCAATTCCTGCAGGCCCCGGCAGATGGCGAAAAGGGGGATGCGCCTTTCGAGCGCGCTTTCAATCAGCGCCATGCTCAATGTGTCTCGCCCAGGGTCGGCGTCAGGCTCATCGCCGTTTTCACCATAAAGGTGCGGCTGAACGTTGCTGGGGCTGCCGGGCAGCATAATGCCGTCCAGCTGCGGTAGAAGGGTAGTCAGGAGTTCCGGTTCCGCCAGCGCGTGCGGTAAAGGGATGGGGAGGCCGCCCGCGTGGAGCACGGCATTCAGGTACTTTTCTTGCAGGGTTTGACTTAAATGTCCTTTTATCCTGTTCCTGCACATCACCACTCCAATGAGAGGTCTGTCAAATATATTGCCCATTTTGCCCTCGCCTGATGGACTAAATTATTTACAAATAACGGTCATGCTTCGCCTGCTGTTCAATATTTTCTCAATCTAGCAACACCGTAACTAAAATTCAAACTCAATTTAACATTTGAAAAACAATTCAGTTGCATCTAAATTTTAAAAGTGGAAATTATATCGAACGGTCGCAGTCAACAGACCGGGACTCCTGGCAATAACGGCGGTGAATCATGGAAACCAATATCGTAGAAGTTGAGAATTTCATGCAGCACAATGAAGAGAGGCGAAGCAGTGCGTTTGCTCGCGAAGTAAAAGCCTATCTGGAGCGCTACCCTCTGACCGAACATATCGACGTCATGCTCACAGATTTAAACGGCTGTTTTCGCGGCAAACGCATTCCCGTAGCAGGCCTGCGCAAAGTAGAGAAAGGGTGCTACTTCCCGGCCTCGGTTTTCGCGATGGACATTTTAGGCAACGTGGTGGAAGAGGCAGGGTTAGGGCAGGAGCTTGGCGAACCAGACCGCCGCTGCGTGCCGGTAACCGGCACGCTGGTGCCGTCGACCACCGATCCTGAATATATAGGTCAGCTGTTGCTGACGATGCAGGATGAAGATGGTACTCCCTTTGACGTTGAGCCACGGAACGTGCTTAACCGACTCTGGCAGCAGTTGCGCCAGCGCGGGCTGTTCCCCGTGGTAGCGGTAGAGCTGGAGTTCTATTTAATTGACCGCCAGCGCGACGCCGAAGGCTACCTTCAGCCGCCCTGCGCGCCCGGCACGCAGGACCGTAACACCCAAAACCAGGTGTACTCCGTCGACAACCTTGATCGTTTCGCCGATGTGCTGAGCGATATCGACGAGCTGGCGCGCCTGCAGCAAATTCCCGCCGACGGCGCGGTGGCGGAAGCCTCGCCGGGGCAGTTTGAAATCAACCTTCATCACACCAGTAACGTGCTGCAGGCCTGCGATCACGCGCTGGCGCTCAAGCGCCTGGTGCGTCAGGTGGCGGAAAAGCACGGCATGCAGGCCACCTTTATGGCCAAGCCCTACGAAGAGCACGCCGGCAGCGGCATGCACATTCATATTAGCGTGGTGAATGATAAAGGCGTCAACGTGCTGGCGGACGCCGAAGGCGAAGACTCCGGGGTATTAAAGAAGATGTTGGCAGGGATGATTGACCTGATGCCCGCCTCGATGGCGCTGCTCGCCCCCAACGTAAACTCCTACCGCCGTTTTCAGCCAGGCATGTATGTGCCGACCCAGGCCTCCTGGGGCCACAACAACCGCACCGTCGCGCTGCGCATCCCCTGTGGCGAGCGCGAAAGCCACCGCGTTGAATACCGCGTAGCCGGCGCGGACGCTAACCCTTATCTCGTTATGGCCGCGGTACTTGCGGGCGCCCTGCAGGGTCTGGATAATGACCTCCCTTTGCCGGAGGCCGTCGAGGGTAACGGTCTTGAGCAAGAGGGTGCGCCATTCCCGATTCGTCAAAGCGACGCGCTTTACGAATTCCAGGCTCATCCGGCCATGCGAGAACTTCTCGGCGGCCGCTTCTGCGACGTGTTCCACGCCTGCAAGAACGATGAGCTTATCCAGTTTGAGCGTTTAATCACAGAAACAGAAATTGAGTGGATGCTGAAAAACGCCTGATTTTCCGCTGATAATCAACCTCGCTTCCCTGCCTCTGTTGCGCAGGCCGGGAAGCTTTTACCCGTAATACCCTGTCGAGGCCGCAGTCCGACAAACAGAAATAACAGGCCGCTTCTGTGGAAGATAGCGGCGAGCGTTGCCGGGCGGAACAGGCCGGCTTTTTCCGGTGTCGCGCGAAGGAGCTAAGCGCGACCACGGTTGACTACGACGTTCAGGATACGTTACGAGGAAAAAGAGATGGTGCATGTTTATGTCTATCCGCCGCGCACAGGCCTTCGCCTGAGCCGCAGTAAATACGGGCCGGCGAACCGCTGTGCCGCCTTCAGCGGCAAGTTCTCCCTGAGTCATTTCTTCCCCCGTTTGCCTGACGGGTTCCCCATCGCCTCTGTCGCAGAGGGAAAAGAGGGGAACCGGCATGGCGATTAACTACGATCTCAACGTCGCGGCGGCGGAGGCAAAACCGCAGCTGCGCAAATCGCTTAAGCTCTGGCAGGTCGTCATGATGGGGCTCGCCTACCTGACGCCGATGACGGTATTCGATACGTTCGGCATCGTGTCGGGACTCAGCAACGGCCATGTTCCCGCCTCGTATCTGGTGGCGCTGGCGGGCGTGCTCTTTACCGCGGTCAGCTATGGCAAGCTGGTAAAGCGTTTTCCCACCGCCGGCTCCGCCTATACCTACGCTCAACAGGCTATCAACCCGCACGTGGGCTTTCTGGTAGGGTGGTCTTCGCTGCTGGATTATCTTTTCCTGCCGATGATCAACGTCCTGCTGGCGAAGCTCTATCTCTCCGCCATGTTCCCGGAGGTGCCGCAATGGATCTGGGTGGTGCTTTATGTCGGCATCATGACCGTCGCCAACCTCAAAAGCGTCAACCTGGTGGCGAACTTCAACACGCTGTTTGTGGGCGTGCAGGTGGCGATTATCGCGGTGTTTATTTTCCTCGTGGTGCACGGGTTGCATAAAGGCGAGGGCGTGGGCACGGTCTGGTCGCTTTCACCGTTTGTCAGCGAAAACGCGCAGCTTATCCCCATCATTACCGGGGCGACGATAGTCTGCTTTTCGTTCCTGGGTTTTGACGCCGTTACCACGCTTTCGGAAGAGACGCCTAACGCCGGTAAAACGATCCCGCGGGCGATTTTCCTCACCGCGCTCTATGGCGGGGTTATCTTCATTGCCGCGTCGTTTTTTATTCAGCTCTTTTTCCCGACCATGAGCCGCTTTAAAGAGCCGGACGCCGCGCTGCCGGAGATTGCGCTCTACGTTGGCGGCAAGCTGTTCCAGTCTATTTTCCTCTGCTGTACGTTCGTTAATACGCTCGCGTCGGGGCTTGCTTCGCACGCCAGCGTCTCCCGCCTGCTGTATGTGATGGGGCGCGATAATGTCTTCCCGGAAAAAGTGTTCGGTTACGTGCACCCGAAATGGCGCACTCCGGCGCTGAACGTTATCCTGGTGGGCATTGTGGCGCTGACGGCGCTCTCTTTCGATCTCGTTACCGCCACGGCGCTGATTAATTTCGGCGCGCTGGTGGCTTTTACCTTCGTAAACCTTTCGGTAGTGAACCACTTCTTCCTGCGCGAAGGGCGCAACAAAACCTGGCGCGATAAGTTTCATTACCTGATCCTGCCGCTGGTAGGGGCGCTGACGGTCGCGGTGCTGTGGCTAAACCTGGAGAAAAGCTCGCTGGTGATGGGGCTTATCTGGGCGGCGCTCGGCGTGGGTTACCTGACATGGCTTACCCGCCGTTTCCGCCAGCCGCCGCCGATGTTTAAGGGCGAACGGGTGGAGGAGTAGGAGGGCGGCGCAGGCGCTGGGTTTCCCGGGTCAGCGTAGCGCCAACCGCCATGGTTGCAGTTGGGGGATGAGTCTGAACATAGCGCGTTTTTCTCCCTCGCCCCTCTTAAGAGAGGGGCAGGGTGAGAAGCGCAGGCAGCGCCGCCCGGCAGGCGTGATTAAACTTCTCCCCGCGCCCGCTGCGTGGCGCGGGCTATGCAGGCTTTAGAAAAGGCGCGGAACAGCGTCAAATAGTGCGGGTTATGCTGCACCTGCCACTCCGGATGAAACTGCACGCCGACCGCGAAAGCGCGAGCGCTTTCCACCGATACCGCTTCTATCAGTCCGTCCGGCGCTCGCGCTTCTACCCGCAAGCCCGGCGCCAGTGTTTCAACTCCCTGCGTATGCAGCGAGTTCACCTCAAACTTTGGCGGCAGGCCAAGTTCTTCCAGCACGCCGCCCGGCTCGGTATGAATGATGTGTGCTGGCCCATATTGTTCGGCCAGGTCGGCGTTGGGATCTTCCCGATGATCCGCCCATGGTCCCGCCGTATGCACCGCCTGATGCAGCGTCCCTCCCAGCGCCACGTTAAGTTCCTGAAAGCCGCGACAGATAGCGAGCAGCGGCACGCCCGCTTCAATGGCGGCGCGAAGCAGCGGCAGGGTAGTGGCGTCGCGCGCCGTGTCGCTATGGGTGTTCAGCATGTGCAGCGTATGGCCGTAAAGATCGGGGTTCACGTTGCTTGGCGAGCCGGTAAACAGCAGGCCGTCGAGCCGCGCGAACCAGCTTTCCGGCGCGATAAGGTCGCCAAAAGCGGGCACGATAACCGGCAGGGCGCTGGCGCCAAACACTACCGCGCGCAGATATTTATCACCCGCCACATGGAAATATTGACCGTTATGCTCCCAGCGGCAGGCGGTCACGCCGATTAAAGGTTGTTGCATAGCCCTCTCCTGGCGCTCCGGCGCCTGCTTTGTTACGGGTACTCCCGCGTCTGTAATAAGTATTAATTTTAATCGGTTTTGAGAGGAGTCAAGGGGTTCGTTTGTAGGGGAGAGCAGGCGGCGCAGACGCTGCGCTTCCCCGGGACGGGTGGGCGTTTTCTGAGGTGAATATGTGATGGGGGTGAAAGGTTCCGTTCGCCGGAGTGTTGTTTTCATATGCACCTTCCTTCACGCGAGCGTGTTAAGGGGGCTCGCCGCCCGTGGGTTTCCCCCTCGCCCCTTTTGGGAGAGGGTTGGGGTGAGGGGAGCAGGCGGCTCAGGTGTTAAGTTTCCTGGGACGGGTTGGCGTTTTCTGAGATGAATATGCGTGGGCGGTGAAGGGTTCCGTTCGCCAGAGCATTGTCTTTATATGTCATCTCCACTCACGCGAACGTGCCAGGGGGCTTCGCCGCCAGCCCCCTGGCAACCCCAGCTCCCGGCGCGCAAAATCGACCCCTGCGGGGCAAACCTTCCGTTCTGTCATCTGGCTTCGGGTCGGCAGGACGGCAGTTACTCGGCCCATCCATGGGCCTCGCCCCTTCGGGGCCAACGCTTTGCGTTGTTCAAAAACGCTCCCGGCGTTTTTGTCCGTGTGCCGACCCGCCTCTGGCCGTTCCCGACGGCCAGCCCCGGCCATCTGCCCGCCCGGAAGGCGATTTTGAGGCCGGATAAAAATCATCGCTGGTGGGCTGATGAAAAGCGTTATGAAGGTCTCGCTGTGAGGCGGAAATACTCTTTGTGCTTCGCAGGGTGAGCAAGCGCCGCGCCAGTCGCCGGGGTTTCTCCCTCGCCCCTCTGGGGATAGGGCCGGGTTGAGGATAAAGGACGGCAGGGACGTATCGTATTGCAGAGCAAGTGGCGCTTTGCTGACTGGCCCTGCAAAACTTCCTGCATGCCATTAAAGCGAAGCATCTCCTGCAACCAGAATCAAACGCCGAAGCGGAGGGTGAATCCGGCCTCAAAATCGCCTCAGCTTTTTCACGGTGGCCGGGGCGCACCGGTCGGACCCGGTGCGAGGGCATGTCGGCACAGGGACGTGCCGTCATGCCCGACCCGAAGCCAGCGGGGAAAAGATGAGGTTTCCCGCTTCAGCGGGCGATTTTGCGCGCCGGGAGCCGGGATTGTTAAGGGGGCGGCGGCGAGCCCCCTTAACACGTTCGCGTGAAAGGAGGGTACATATGAAAACAGCATTCCGCGAACGTAACCTTTCACCGCCCGAACATATATCCCGGAACAGTAAAACTCAGCGCCTACCCCCTCACCCCGCCCCACTCCTCAAAGAGGCGAGGGAGAAAACCCGCGCAGGCGATGAAGGCAGGGACGAAGGGGCAACCCCCTTAAGCCGCGCCGCCAGGTCCCCACCCCTTAGGGCAGCGCTACAGCGCATCCTTCTCTATCCCCAGCCGCTTCATGCGTGAAAGCAGCGTGGTGCGCTTCACCCCCAGACGCTGCGCCGCGCCTTTAGGCCCGGCGATAACGCCGTTGGTCTCCTTCAGCACCCGCACAATGCGCTGATACTCATCTTCGCCCTCCCGCATCTCGTCGGTCGCAGGCGTCAGCGTCGCTTTCTTCGGCGCGGTGAAGGCCACTTCCGGCAGCGAAAGCTGCAAGACATTGCCGCGCGTCAGCAGCACCGCGCGCTCAATCACATTCTCCAGCTCGCGCACGTTGCCCAGCCACTCCATCTGGCTTAAGGCATGCAGCGTTTCGGCGGGAATGCTGTCGATGCTGCGCCCGAGGCGACGGGCGATTTTAAAAGTGAAGGCTTTTACCAGCAGCGGGATATCTTCCGGGCGCTCGCGCAGCGGCGGCAGGTTGATGGGAAAAACGTTCAGCCGGTAATAGAGGTCGCTGCGAAACTCCCGGTCGGCCACCATCTGGCGCAGGTCGCGGTTAGTGGCGGCGATAAGCCGCACGTCGGTCTGAATCACTTTGTTGCTGCCGAGCCGCTCGAACTCCTGCTCCTGCAACACGCGCAGCAGCTTCGGCTGTAGCTCCAGCGGCATGTCGCCCACCTCGTCAAGAAACAGGCTGCTCTTGTCCGCCAGCTCAAAACGGCCGATACGCTGGGCGCTGGCGCCGGTAAACGCGCCGCGCTCATGGCCGAAAAGATCGCTCTCCAGCAGGCCCGCAGGCATCGCGGCGCAGTTGAGTTTCACCATCCGCCGCCCGTTGCGCTCGCTGAGGTTGTGGATAGCGCGGGCGATAAGCTCTTTGCCGGTGCCGGTTTCGCCGAGGATAAGCACCGTGCTGTCGCTTTTCGCCACCATTTCCACCTGCTTCATCACCGCGGTCATCGCGTCAGAGCGGCCAATAATCTCGCCGAAATCCGCCGGTACGTTGTTTATCTGCTCGGTCAGCGCCAGGTTCTCATCCACCAGCCGCTCTTTCAGCCGGTGGATCTCCTGGTAGGCGAGCGCGTTATCGACCGCGATGGCGATGCGCTCGGCAATCTGGCGCAGCAGCTTCAGGTTGGCGGCGGTGAAAATATGCTCCTCACACTGGGCAAGCTTCAGCACGCCGAGCATTTTATCGCCAAACATCAGCGGCAGCAGGCAGAGCGTCTGGATCTGGTTGCCCCACATTTCAAACAGCATGCGTTCATAAGGGGCGAGTTCGTCGCGCTGGTGCAGGTTAACCAGCAGCATTTCGCGGCTCTTCAGCACCCGTTCTGAAAGGGTGCCTTTTGCGGTAACTTCGCTCTGATCGTGCAGCGGCGCGGCTTCGTCAACGTAGTGGGTGGACCAGATGGTGAGCTTGCCCTTGCGGGGCGAGGGCAGCACCACGCTGACCGAGTCGATGTTGAAATAGTAATGAATCTCGCGGGAGATCTCGGTGACAAGCTCATCGAGATGCAGTTTTGACAGCACGGCGTTGGTAATCGCCACCAGAATGCGAAAGTCGTCCCGCTCCCGGCACAGCAACTGGTAATTCTGATTATCGCCCACGCGCGTCTGGATCTGCTCTGCCGCCACGCTGACGATTTGCGTCAGGGTTTGCAGCCGGGAGTACTCGTTTTCGCTCCACGGCGTGTTGGCGTTGCGAATAAACTCGCAGCCGCCAAAAATGTGCCCCTCGGCGGCGAGCGGCGCCAGACAATAGTGGCCGAAGGGCGGGTAGAGGGCCAGAGCCGCGAGCGGCGGCCAGGTATCGGCGAACTCTTGATAGTCGCAATGCAGCACTTCCGGGCGGGAGAGCACCCGGCGAACCGGACCGTGGGAAAGCACGGTTTCATCTTCGTACTGCACCGCTTTGCCGAGGTTATCGACGCTGTAAAAGCAGACCCGCTGATGCTTAGGGTGGTAAAGCAGGATATTAACCCGATCCGCCATGCCAGAACTTTTCACCAGCGTTTTCAGCGCTTCCGCCAGCGCGCAGAGATCCGGCTGTTGCAATAACGTGCGGGTGATATCGAACAGCCCCTGCTGGCCGAGATCGCTCATGGGAGTGTATGACATTAGACTCATCCGGAAAGGTTTCGCAAAAGGCGAAACAAGCAAAGCACTATAATAACTAAAGGCTAATTAATGGTTTTTTGCGCAGGAACAGGCTTTAGCAGATCCGCGGCAACGGTTCGCTGTGCGGCAGATCAAGCGTGCGCTTCACGCCGTAGAGCCCGCAAAGCCGCACGCCCGCGCTGGCGGTGACTTCGCCGACTATCGCGGCGTCGCGCCCCAGCGGATGCGCCCTTAGTACCGCCAGCGCCTGTTGCGCCGCTTCCCGCGCCACGCCAATCACCAGCTTTCCTTCGTTGGCGAAGTTAAGGGCGTCCAGCCCCAGCAGCTCGCACACGCCGCGCACCGACGGCTTGAGCGGCAACGCCTTCTCCTGCAGCGCCATGCCGCAGCCGCTGCTGGCGGCGAACTCATGCATCACCGCGTTAACGCCGCCGCGGGTGGCGTCGCGCAGCGCTTTCACGCCCCGGATCGGGCGCAGCGCCTCAATCAGCGGCGAGAGCAGGGCGCAGTCGCTCGAAAGCGCCCCTTCAAGCCCCAGCTGTTCACGCAGGTTAAGGATAGTAGCGCCATGATCGCCGAGCGTGCCGGAAACCAGCAGCACGTCGCCCGGCGTCAGCGAAGCGGCGCCCCAGTGAATCGCCGTCGGAATCGCCCCCAGCCCGGCGGTGTTGATAAAAAGCTTATCCGCCGCGCCGCGCGGCACCACCTTGGTATCGCCGGTCACAATCTCTATCCCCGCTTCGCGGGCAGTGGCCGCCATGCTGTTCACCACGCGCTCAAGCGTCGCCAGCGCAAGCCCCTCTTCAAGAATAAAGCCGCAGGAGAGCCAGCGCGGGAGCGCGCCGCTGACCGCCACGTCGTTAGCCGTGCCGCAGACGGCGAGCTTGCCGATATCGCCGCCGGGAAAAAAAAGCGGGTCGATGACGTAGCTGTCGGTGGAAAACGCCAGGCGATCGCCCCGCGCGGTAAGCTCCGCGAGCGGCAGGCGCGCCTGGTCTTCCTGTTCGTCAAGCCAGGGGTTAGCGAACGCCTGCATAAAAAGTTGGCCGATTAACTGCTGCATCGCCTGGCCGCCGCTGCCGTGGGCGAGGGTAATGGTGTTCATGCTTCACACTCCTGAGAACGGTACTGATACCACGCCGCGCAAGCCCCTTCTGAGGAGACCATCAGCGCGCCGAAAGCGTTTTGCGGGTTGCAGCGCGCGCCGAACAGCGGGCACTGCGCGGGTTTGCAGCGCCCGGTCAGCACCTCGCCGCAGCGCGCCTGCGGGTCATCGCTGACCTGGTGCTTACGGGGCGCAAAGCGGGCCTCGGCGTCAAAGCGTTGGTACGCGTCGCGAAGCTTCACCCCCGAGCCGTTTATCACGCCGAGCCCGCGCCATTCGCTGTCGCCTTCCACGCAAAAGACATCATCGATGGCCTGCTGCGCCGCCGGGTTGCCCGCGTCCGGCACCACGCGGCGGTACTGGTTTTCCACCCGGCTCCGCCCGGCGATTTTCTGCTCTACCAGCATCAGCACGCCCTGTAGCAAGTCCATCGGTTCAAAGCCCGCCACGACCAGCGGCCGCTGATATTGCGTGGCGATAAAATCGTAGCGGGCGGTGCCGATAACCATGCTGACATGCCCGGGCGCGAGAAACGCATCGATGCCGTTTTCCGGCTGCGAAAGCAGGCTGGCAAGGGTTGGAATCAGCGTGATGTGCTGACAGAAGAAAAAGAAGTTCTCCACGCCGCGGACTTTCGCCTGCCGAAGCGTCAGGGCGGTGGCGGGCATGGTGGTTTCAAAACCCAGGCCGAAGAACGCCACGTCGCGCTGCGGGTTTTCTTCGGCAATCTTCAGCGCGTCCAGGGGCGAATAGACGATGCGCACATCCGCGCCGCGCGCTTTCGCCTGCAACAGCGAGCCGTTTTTCCCCGGCACCCGCAGGGCGTCGCCGAAGGTGCAGAAGATAACGCCAGGGCGCTCGGCGATGTCAATGCAGCTGTCGATGCGCCCCATCGGCAGCACGCAAACCGGGCAGCCGGGGCCGTGAATAAACTCAACGTTCTCTGGCAGCAACTGGTCCAGCCCGAATTTGAAAATGGCGTGGGTGTGGCCGCCGCACACTTCCATAATGCGCAGCGGCCGTTCGGCGCTCCAGGGTAGCCGCGCCGCCCGCTCGCGCAGCCTGTCAATAAGCTGCATTACCCGCTGCGGCTCGCGGTATTCATCCACATAGCGCATCAGCGCGTCTCCTCGCCGTAGAGCAGCGGGCCGACGTCCGGCTCCACGTCAAACATGTTTTGCAGCGCGTCGAGGGTATCCAGCGCCTCTTGTTCGTTAATCAGGCTCATGGCGAAGCCGACATGCACCAGCACCCACTGGCCAAGACGCGGCGCGCCGTGTTCGTCATGGGCGCCGACAAGCGTAAGATCCACCTCGCGCTTCACGCCGCTGACCTCAACGCGGGCGAGGTTGCCCTCGCCCAGTTCGCAAATCCGCCCGGGGATGCCTATGCACATCGCTGCGCCTCCAGCCAGGTGAGCCAGGCCGCCATGCCGTCGCCTTTGGTGGCGGAAACCAGCAGGATGTCGATATCCGGGTTGACCTCGCGCGCGTAGGCCAGGCATTTTTCCACGTCGAAATCGAGGTAAGGCAGCAGGTCGATTTTATTCAGCAGCAGCAGCGAGGCGGCGGCGAACATGTGCGGATACTTAAGCGGCTTGTCTTCGCCTTCGGTCACGGAGAGCACCGCCACCTTATGCCGCTCGCCAAGATCGAACCCCGCCGGACAGACCAGGTTGCCGACGTTTTCAATAAACAGAATGCCGCCATCAGCGAGGGGGAGCCGGGTCATGGCGTCGGCCACCATCTGCGCGTCCAGATGGCAGCCTTTGCCGGTATTCACCTGAAGCGCGGGCGTGCCGGTCGCGCGGATGCGCTCGGCGTCGTTCACCGTTTGCTGGTCGCCTTCAATGACGGCGCAGGCCGTTTTACCGCGCAGCCGCTTCAGGGTTTCCGTCAGCAGGGTGGTTTTGCCGGAGCCGGGGCTGGAAACAAGGTTTAACCCCAGCTGTCGCCGTTCGTTCAGGCGCTGGCGGTTGCGCTGCGCCAGCCGGTTATTTTTCTCCAGCACATTAATTTCAATCTCCACCATCTTGCGCTGGCTTAGCCCCGGCGCGTGGGTGCCCGCTTCGCCGCAGCCGTAATGCAGATCGCCCTGCGGGGCGACGGCGGGGGTAAACAGATTAACGGTGGTGATAGCGGCCTGAGTGCGGGCCGCCGGGGCGAAGGGGGCGGCGCGAAACGCCGAGTGGGGGTTGCGTTCATCCCCTTCGATATAAAGGTTGCCGTGTTCGCAACCGCAGGTGGTACACATAGCTACTCCTGTTCGATTTCCAGGCGTTTGATCTGCACGCCGTCGTCCGCGACGATGCGCAGGTTCACGCCGTTACACTGCGGACAGCGCCTGACGCGCTGGGTCAGCAGATGAACATGCCGCTCGCAGTCATGACACCAGCATTCCGCCGCCTGCTGCGCCAGATGCAGCGCGCAGCCTTCCGCGCAGGTATCGCGGCACACCAGCTCAAAGCAGAACGCCAGCGCGCTTTGCTCAACGCAGGAAAACGCGCCGATTTCCAGCCAGACGCCGGTCACCCGCCGCGCGCCGAGCCGCTGCGCCTGTTGTTCAATAATTTCTACCGTCCGCTGGCAGAGGGTGAGTTCATGCATAAAACCTCCGAAGCCATGGGCTGACGCCCTGGACGGGCGATGCAATAACGGTGCCAGAGGGATAACGGTGTCGGCGGAAAGGGTGTCGAGGCTGTCGAAATGACACGTCATGACAGCGCGCAGGCGCTGTCATTGCAAATAAAAATATTGAAATTCAATAAGATAAAAAATGGCACGGTTCATGCTAAACGGGGCTACTACCCGTAAATGAGTGTTACGCCATGATCCTTTCCGAACTAAGCCAGAAAGCAGAATTTATCGCGGATCGTCACCGCAGCCTGCAGTCGCACTGGCATACCTACTGCAATACCCTGGTCCAGGCCATCACCCTGTCGAAACACAAGCTGCATCACGCCATGGGCTGCGAACCGCAGACCGGGCTCAGCTTCTTTCTTTTCGACCACTTCGTTATCCGCGTGGAGCAGGCCGAAGGCTTTAACTGCCACACCATTAACTACCTGGTAGAGAGCCGCGACGGGCGCGAGCAGGCCTGCATCGCCAGCGCCCGGCTGGACCAGAACGGGCTGCTCGACGGCGCGGTGGATATCCGCGACCGCGAGCGGGTGCTTGAGCATTACCTCAATAAAATCAGCGCCGTTTACGAAGGGCTGTATGAGGCGGTGCAGGGCGATGCGCCGCTGCGCATCAGCGCGCTGCTGGCGAACCCACGCAAGCCTGACGTGGCCTGACACGTTTACGTGTCGGCGACTGTCGACGTCGACACATTTCGTCAAAAATGTCTCACCTGAGGAATGACTGGTGAATCGTTTTATCCTTGCTGACTCTTCGCTCTGCATCGGCTGTCGCACCTGCGAGGCCGCCTGCGCAGAGACCCACCGCCTGCACGGTTTGCAGTCCCGACCGCGCCTGCAGGTGATGCGCAATGAAAAAGACTCCGCGCCGCAGCTTTGCCGCCACTGTGAAGACGCGCCCTGCGCCCAGGTCTGCCCGGTAAACGCCATTAACCGCGAGGCGGGGGCGGTCCAGCTCAATGAGAGCCTGTGCGTAAGCTGCAAGCTTTGCGGCATTGCCTGCCCGTTTGGCGCGATTGAATTCTCTGGCAGCCGTCCGCTGCATGTTCCCGCCAACGTCAATAGCCCGAAGGCGCCCCCGGCGCCCCCGGCGCCGGCCCACGTCGGCGCCTTTCTCGACTGGACGCCCGGCATACGCGCCGTGGCGGTGAAGTGCGATTTATGCGCCTTCGACGACGCGGGCCCGGCGTGCGTGCGCACCTGCCCGACCAACGCGTTAAGGCTTGTCGATAACCACGACATCGCCCGCGCCAGCCGCCGCAAACGCGAACTGACGCTTTATTCCGACTTCGGCGATCTGTCGCAGTTGCCTGACATAAACAGAGGAAACGCATGAGCATAGTGACTTTACTGAATGGGGCGCTGGCAGCATTTCTCGGCGGCGCGCTGCTGTCGCTGCTGCTGCGCCCGCATAAGCCGCTGTGCGCGTTTGTCGCGGCGGCGAGCGGGCTGCTCGGCAGCCTTGGTGCGCTGACGGCGGGGGCGCTGGTGCTGGGCGGCCTGCGCCCGACGACCATCGCTGCGCTCGGCGCGGGGCATTTCACCGTACAGGTGGGGCCGCTCAACAGCGTCTGGCTGCTGGCTTTCGGCCTGCCGGGGCTTTTTGTCAGCCTCTTTCAGCTTGCGGGCGACCGCCAGGGCGCGCCGCGAACCGAAGGCTGGCTGCTGAACCTGCTGCTGGCCGCCGCCACGCTTGCGGTGACCGCGGATAACCTCGCCACCCTGGTGGTTATGGCGGAGATAATGAGCCTTGCCGCCATTTTCCTGACGGGCGAGAGCGGCGCAGGCAAACTCTGGTTCGCGCTCGGGCGCTGCGGCACGCTGCTGCTCGTTTTTGCCTGCGGGCTGCTGTGGCGACAGTATGGCACGCTGAACTTTACGCAGTTGCATGAACTCACCGCCGCTCAGCCGCTTAGCGACAGCATTCGTCTGCTGGGGCTTGCGGGCTTTGGCCTGCTGGCGGGCCTCGTGCCGCTGCATGGCGGCGTCGTGCAGGCGCATGCCAGGGCGGGGAGCCCGGCCGCCGCGCTCTTTTCCGCCGTGGTGCTGAAGGTGGGGCTTTACGGCCTGCTGATGATGTCGCTCATCGACAGCGCGCTGCCGCTGTGGTGGGGCGTGCTGGTGATGCTGCTTGGCATGCTGACCGCCTTTATCGGCGGGCTTTACGCGCTGATGGAGCACAACATCCACCGCCTGCTGGCTTATCACACGCTTGAGAATATCGGCATTATCCTGCTGGGCCTTGGCGCGGGCCTTACCGGCCTGGCGCTTCGCGAGCCGGTGCTGATTGCGCTCGGCATGACCGGCGGTCTTTACCATCTCTTTAATCACAGCCTGTTCAAAACCACGCTCTTTTTGGGCGCGGGCGCGGTGTGGTTTCGCACCGGGCATCGCGATATTGAAAAGCTCGGCGGCATCGGCAAAAGGATGCCGGTTATCTCGCTCGCCATGCTGGTGGGGCTGATGGCGATGGCGGCGTTGCCGCCGCTGAACGGCTTCGCCGGGGAGTGGGTTATCTATCAATCCTTCTTCCGCCTGGGGCAGCTTGCGCCGTTTGCCGCGCGCCTGTGCGGGCCGCTGCTGGCGGTGGGGCTCGCCATTACCGGCGCGCTGGCGGTGATGTGCATGGCGAAGGTGTACGGCGTCACCTTCCTTGGCGCGCCGAGAACCGCAGAGGCGGAAAACGCGCAGCCTGCGCCCTGGCCGATGACGCTGAGCGCGGTCCTTTGCGCGCTCTGCTGCGTGGCGGGCGGCGTTGGCGCGCCCTGGCTGCTGCCGCTGCTGCATAACGCCGTGCCGCTGCCGCTGGTCACCGCTCACACCGGCGTTTCACAACCGATGATAACGCTGCTGCTGCTCGGCTCGCTGCTGCTGCCGTTCCTGCTGCTGACGCTGCTGAAAGGCGACAGGTTGCCCGCCCGCACCCGCGGCGGCGCCTGGGTTTGCGGCTATGAACACGAGTCGGCGATGGTGATTACCGCCCACGGCTTCGCCCAGCCGGTGAGAGCCGCCTTCGCGCCGGTCATCGCGCTTCGTCGTTCCATGAGTCTGGTGGCGCCGGGCTGGCGCAACGCCAGTCCGGCGCTGTGCCGCCGCCTGGCGGTTATCGAACTGGCGGTGCTGCTGGTTGTTGTCGTTTCACGGGGAGTCTGAAATGCAGAACGTTATTTTCCCTCTGGCGCAGGCGCTCATTCTTTTTGCCTGCGCGCCGCTGCTGTCCGGCGTCACGCGCGTCTGCCGCGCCCGGCTGCATAACCGCCGCGGCCCGGGCGTGATGCAGGAGTATCGGGATCTCTTCAAGCTACTGGGCCGCCAGAGCGTGGCCCCGGCGGCCTCAGGATGGGTGTTCCGCCTGATGCCGCTGGCGATGATTGCGGTGATGTTCACCATCGCCACCGCCTTGCCGGTGGTGACGCTCGCCTCGCCGCTGCCCGGCGCTGGCGACCTCATCACGCTTATCTATCTCTTCGCCATCGCCCGCTTCTTTTTCGCCATCGCCGGGCTGGATACCGGCAGCCCGTTTACGGCGATAGGGGCGAGCCGCGAGGCGATGCTCGGCGTGCTGGTAGAGCCGATGTTGCTGCTCGGCCTGTGGACGGCGGCGCAGGTGGCGGGCTCGACGCATATCAGCCATATCGCCGCGATGGTTTACCACTGGCCCGTCGCCCGCAGCCTGCCGCTGCTACTGGCGCTCGCCGCCTGCGCCTTCGCCACGTTTATTGAGATGGGCAAGCTGCCGTTCGACTTAGCCGAGGCGGAGCAGGAGCTGCAGGAAGGGCCGCTGTCCGAGTACAGCGGCGCGGGCTTCGCGCTGCTTAAGTGGGGCGTGAGCCTTAAGCAACTGGTGGTGTTGCAGATGTTCGTCGGCGTGTTTTTGCCCTGGGGGCAGATGACGCATTTCAGCATGGGCGGCCTTCTGCTGGCTGTCGTCGCGGCGGTAGCGAAGCTGCTGTCTGGCGTGCTCATCATCGCGCTGTTTGAAAACAGCATGGCGCGCCTGCGCTTTGGCGCCGCCTCCCGCGTCACCTGGGCCGGATTTGGCCTGGCCTTTTTAGCTTTCGTCTCCTTGCTGGCGGCGTGATAAGAGAACTGAACGATGTCTGAAGAAAAAGTGGGTCAACACTATCTGCGCGCGCTGCACGAGGCGTTTCCCGGCGTGGTGCTGGATGAGGCCTGGCAAACCCGCGACCAGCTTACCGTGACGGTGAAGCTCAATTATCTGCCTGAGGTGGTGGAGTTCCTCTACTACCAGCAGGGCGGCTGGCTGTCGGTGCTGTTTGGCAACGACGAGCGCAAGCTTTGCGGCAGCTTTGCGGTCTATTACGTGCTCTCCATGGAGCAGGGGACAAAATGCTGGATAACGGTGCGGGTGGAGGTGGATGCGAATAAACCGGAGTTCCCGTCCGTTACGCCGCGCGTGCCTGCCGCCGTCTGGGGCGAGCGCGAAGTGCGCGACATGTACGGCCTGGTGCCGACAGGATTGCCGGACGAACGCCGCCTTGTGCTGCCGGACGACTGGCCGGACTCGCTCTATCCGCTGCGTAAAGACAGCATGGATTACCGCCAGCGCCCGGCGCCGACCAGCGATAAAGAGACCTACGAGTTCATTAACGAGCTGGGTGACGCCAAAAACAACGTGGTGCCGATTGGCCCGCTCCATGTCACTTCGGACGAACCGGGCCACTTCCGGCTGTTCGTCGACGGCGAAAATATTATCGACGCCGATTACCGGCTCTTTTATGTGCACCGCGGCATGGAGAAGCTTGCCGAAACGCGCATGGGTTACAACGAAGTGACCTTTCTTTCCGACCGCGTCTGCGGCATCTGCGGCTTTGCCCACAGCACCGCCTACACCACGTCGGTAGAGAACGCGATGGGCATCGTTGTGCCGGAGCGCGCGCAGACGATCCGCGCCATTCTGCTGGAGGTGGAGCGGCTGCACAGCCATCTGCTGAACCTTGGCCTCGCCTGTCACTTCGTCGGGTTTGATTCCGGCTTTATGCAGTTTTTCCGCGTGCGCGAAACCTCCATGAAAATGGCGGAGATCCTGACCGGCGCGCGCAAAACTTACGGCCTGAACCTGATTGGCGGCATTCGCCGCGACCTGCTGAAAGAGGACATGATCCAGACGCGTCAGCTGGCGCAGCAGATGCGCCGCGAGGTTAAGGATCTGGTGGATGTGTTACTCAGCACGCCGAACATAGAGCAGCGCACCGTGGGCGTGGGGCGGCTCGACCCGCAGATCGCCCGCGACTTCAGCAACGTCGGCCCGATGGTGCGCGCCAGCGGCCATGCCCGCGACACCCGCGCCGATCACCCCTTTGCGGGCTATGGGCTGCTGCCGGTCGAGGTGCACAGCGAGCAGGGCTGCGATGTTATCTCGCGCCTTAAAGTGCGCATTAACGAGGTCTTCACCGCGCTTAATCTGATCGACTTCGGCCTTGATAACCTGCCCGGCGGCCCGCTGATGGTGGAAGGGTTTACCTATATCCCGAACCGTTTCGCGCTGGGCTTTTGCGAAGCGCCGCGCGGCGACGACATTCACTGGAGCATGACCGGCGACAACCAGAAGCTCTACCGCTGGCGCTGCCGGGCGGCGACCTACGCCAACTGGCCGACGCTGCGCTATATGCTGCGCGGCAACGCGGTTTCCGACGCGCCGCTGATTATCGGCAGCCTCGACCCGTGCTACTCCTGCACCGACCGCATGACGGTGGTGGACGTGCGCAAGAAGAAAAGCCAGGTGGTGCCCTACAAAGAACTGGAGCGCTATAGCATTGAGCGCAAAAACTCGCCGCTGAAATAGGGGAAGGCCCGCATGTTTACCTTTATCAAAAAAGCCTTAAAAACCGGCGTGGCGACCCGCGCGTATCCGCTTGAGCCGATGCCGGTCGATAAAAACTTTCGCGGCAAGCCGCAGCATAACCCGCAGCAGTGCATCGGCTGCGCCGCGTGCGTGAACGCTTGCCCCTCCAACGCCCTGACGGTAGAGACCGACCTCGCGGCGGGGCAGCTCGCCTGGCAATTCAACCTCGGCCGCTGCATTTTCTGTGGTCGCTGCGAAGAGGTTTGCCCGACGGCGGCCATTCGCCTGACGCCGGAGTATGAGCTCGCCGTCTGGCGCAAGGAGGATTTTCTCCAGCAGGCGCGTTTTGCTGTCTGCCGCTGTCGCGTTTGCGCGCAGCCGTTCGCGGTGCAAAAGGAGATTGATTATGTGATTGCGCTGTTGGCGCACAATGGCGATGCCCGCGCCGAGCGCCACCGCGAAAGCGTTGAAACCTGTCCCGACTGCAAGCGCCAGCAGGGGCTTGCGCCGTCCGATCGCATCGATCTGACCCGCGAACTGAAGGAGGCCATCTGATGAATCTGCTCGGCCCTCGCGACGAGAACAACATACCAACGCCGCTCACCGTTGATGAATCTATCGCGCGCATGAAAACGTCGCTGCTGAAAAATATCCGGCGCTCCGCTTACGTTTACCGGGTGGACTGCGGCGGATGCAACGGTTGCGAGATTGAAATTTTCGCCACGCTTTCGCCGCTGTTCGACGCCGAACGCTTCGGCATTAAAGTGGTGCCTTCCCCGCGCCATGCCGACATTCTGCTCTTTACCGGCGCGGTGACGCGCGCCATGCGCTCGCCCGCGCTGCGCGCCTTTGAATCGGCGCCCGACCCGAAAATCTGTATCTCCTACGGCGCCTGCGGCAACAGCGGCGGCATCTTTCACGATCTCTACTGCGTGTGGGGCGGCACGGACAAGATAGTGCCGGTGGACGTGTATATTCCCGGCTGCCCGCCGACCCCCGCCGCCACGCTGTATGGCTTCGCCATGGCGCTGGGGCTGCTGGAGCAGAAAATTCATGCGCGCCTGCCGGGCGAAGAAGATAACCAGCCTGCGCAGATCCTGCACCCGGAGATAGTGCAGCCGCTGCGGGTGAGGGTGGACCGCGCCGCGCGGCGGCTCGCGGGTTACCGCTACGGCCGCCAGATTGCCGACGACTTTATGCGCCACCTCGCGAACGGACATAACAGCGTGGCGCGCTGGCTGGAGCAGGAAAACGATCCGCGCCTGAGCGAGATAGTGCGCAGCCTCAATGAGGTGGTGGATCGGGAGCGCATCGGATGACGGAAAAGGTGGTATTCAGCCGGCTCAGCCGCAAGTTTATCGACGAGAACGATGCCACGCCGCCGCAGGCGCAGCAGGTTATCTACTACAGCCTGGCGATTGGCCACCATTTAGGGGTGATCGACTGCCTGAAGGCGACGCTGGTCTGCCCGTTTGCGGATTATCAGACGTGGATCGGCACGCTTGAGCCGGGCGAGGCGCGGCGCAAGATGGAAGGCGTGCCGCGCTACGGCGAAATCGTTATCGACCAGAGTCATGTGGCGCTGCTGGCGACCGCGTTTGATAAAGCGCTGCCTCGCCAGAGCGCGTCGCAGCAGGCCTGGAGCCGTGAGCTGCTGAGCCTGTTGCAGGCGATTCAACAGGAGCCGGCGGTCTACGTCATGGTAAGGAGGGATCGTGACTGACGTTTTGTTATGCGTGGGCAACAGCATGATGGGCGACGACGGCGCAGGGCCGCTGCTGGCGGAGAAATTTAGCGCCGCACCGCAGGGAAACTGGCGGCTGATAGACGGCGGCAGCGCGCCGGAAAACGACATTGGCGCCATCCGCGCGCTGCGCCCGGACCGGCTGTTGATAGTCGACGCCACCGACATGGGGCTGAACCCCGGCGATATCCGGCTTATCGACCCGAACGACATTGCCGACATGTTCATGATGACGACCCACAACATGCCGCTCAACTATCTGGTGGAGCAGCTCCAGGACGCGGTGGGCGAGGTGCTTTTCCTCGGTATTCAGCCTGATATTGTCGGCTTTTATTACCCGATGACCGAGGCGGTGAAACGCAGCGTGGAGACGGTTTATCAGCGGCTGGCCGACTGGCAGGGGAGTGGGGGATTTGTTGCCCTTGGCGGGGAGGCGTAGCGCCAACCGCTATGTTGCGTTTTCTTATGTGAGTATGTGTGGGCAGTGAAGGGTTCCGTTCGCCAGAGCGTTGTCTTTATATATCGTTTCCCCTCACGCGAACGTGTTAAGGGGGCTCGCCGCCGCCCCCTTAACAATCCCGGCTCCCGGCACGCAAAATCGACCCCTCCGGGGCAGACCTTCCGTTCTGTCATCTGGCTTCGGGTCGGTCCTGACGGTGCATCCCTGCACCGACATGGCCTCACGCCGGTTCCCTCCGGCGTGCCCCGGCCATCTGTCAGCCCGGAAGGCGATTTTGAGGCCGGATAAATGTCATCGCTGACAGGTTGATTAAAACAGTCGTGGTGGTGTCGCTGTAGGACAGGACACGTTTTGGTGGTTCGGGGGGTGAGCAAGCGCCGCGCCACTCTCCGGTTTTCTCCTTCCCCCTCGGGGAGAGGGCCGAAGTGAGGGGAAATGACGGCGCAGCCGTACCCCGGCCGTTAAAGCGAAGCATCTCCTGTAACCAAAATAAAAATCCCGCAGCGGAGGGTTTGAATCCGGCCTCAAAATCGCCTCAGCTTTTTCACGATGGCCGGGGCGCACCGGTCGGACCCGGTGCGAGGGCATGTCGGCACAGGGACGTGCCGTCATGCCCGACCCGAAGCCAGCGGGGAAAAGATGAGGTTTCCCGCTTCAGCGGGCGATTTTGCGCGCCGGGAGCCGGGGTTGCCAGGGGGCTGGCGGCGAAGCCCCCTGGCACGTTCGCGGGAGGAAAAGTGAAATATGAAACAACGCCCTGGCGAACGGAACCCTTCACCTCCCGAACATATATCTTGAGGGAGTAAGGCTCAGCGCCTGCGCCCCTCAGCCCGACCCTTTCTCCAAAGGGGCGAGGGAGAAAACCCACGGGCGGCGGCGAGCCCCCTTAACACGTTCGCGTGAAAAGAGATGACATATGAAAACAACATCCCGGCGAACGTAACTTTTCATCGCCCGCACATATGCATGTCATAAAACGCCACCCTTCACCGCCCGCGCATATATCCAAATAGTAAAACGCAGCGCCTGCACCCCTCTCCCCAAAGGCCCGAAGGAGAAAACCCGCTAAATCTTGCGCCTCGCTGACTCACCCCTTTCACCACGTCCACACTTCCGTGTGATGGCGCGCCTCGCAGAAGTGTCCGAAACTGGCGTTTCTGACCAGGAATCGTCCGAATAAAACCAGACGCAGCGCGCTTCGTATACAGTTGAAGGAGTGGAGGGAGAAACTGATGAACAGACACGATATCTATTCGTTAACTAATTTTGATTTTCTGGCTAGCAGTTTTGCCCGTATGAACGGACAAGGACGACACATCGATATTCGCGCCGTCACCGGTAATATGAGCAAGGAGCAATCCGCCTGGTTTGTTGAGCGTTACAACTTCTACCGTATGCAGGGGCAGATAAAGGCAACGAAAGCCGCCCAAGCAGAAGCGGAGTTGTGGGCGTAAATTTCAGCTAAAAAACGACAAAGCGGGTCCTGAAACCCGCTTTTTTGTTGCCCGCTCGCCGTCATTTGCTTCGTCATTAATGTCGATGACACGTTGCGTCAAACCCGCCTCTTAATAAATCTCCTTTAAAATCAGCATAATAAAATCTGGCACGGATTGTGAATACCTGTGAGGGTTAATCCACAGCCGGAGACTATGATGAACCGCTTCATCATCGCTGATTCAAGTAAATGCATCGGATGCCGCACCTGCGAGGTGGCGTGCGTCGTTTCCCATCAGCCGGAACAGGACTGCGCCGCGCTGACACCACAAACCTTCCTGCCGCGCATTCACGTCATTAAAGGCGTCAATGTTTCTACCGCCACGATGTGTCGCCAGTGCGAAGACGCGCCCTGCGCCAACGTCTGCCCGAACGGCGCCATCAGCCGCGACGACGATTTTGTTCATGTCCACCAGGAGCGCTGCATCGGCTGCAAAACCTGCGTCGTCGCCTGTCCATATGGCGCGATGGAAGTGGTGGTTCGCCCGGTAGTGCGCAACAGCGGGGCGGGCCTGAACGTGCTGGCGGAAAAAGCGCAAGCTAACAAATGCGACCTCTGCTACCACCGCGAAGAGGGACCCGCCTGCATTCAGGCTTGCCCGACCAATGCCATCGTCTGCGTTGACCGCAACAAGCTTGCCCAGCTTAGCGCCGAGCGTCGCCGCCGCGCCGCGCTGGACAACTTTACCCATCTGGCTTTTTAAGCCGCGCTTTCACCTTTTAACAGGTCTGTTACTGATGAAAAAAATCACCAGCGTTTGTCCGTACTGCGGTGCGGGCTGCAAACTGAAACTTGTCGTCGATGGCAACAAAATCGTCCGCGCTGAAGCCGCGCCGGGCGCAACCAATGAAAACCAGCTCTGCCTGAAGGGGTATTACGGCTGGGATTTTCTTAACGATACCCGGTTGCTGACCCCGCGCCTGACCCAGCCGATGATCCGCTATGAAAAAGGCGGCAAGCTGCAACCTGTCTCCTGGGAAGAGGCTATTCGCTACACCGCGAAGCGCCTGGCGCAAATTAAGGCGGAGCACGGCCCGCGCGCCATTATGACTACCGGCTCTTCCCGCGGGACGGGGAATGAAACCAACTACGTGATGCAGAAGTTTGCCCGCGCGGTGATTAACACCAATAACGTCGACTGCTGCGCCCGCGTCTGCCACGGCCCTTCAGTAGCCGGTTTGCAGGCGACGCTTGGCAACGGCGCGATGAGCAACGCCATCAGCGATATCGAAAACTCCAAATGTCTGCTGGTGTTTGGCTACAACTGCGCCGATTCGCACCCCATCGTGGCGCGCCGGGTACTGAAAGCGAAGCAAAACGGGGCGAAGATTATTGTCTGCGATCCGCGCAAAATCGAGACCGCGCGCATCGCCGACCAGCATTTGCAGCTGAAAAACGGCAGCAACATGGCGCTGGTCAACGCCTTTGGCTATGTGCTGCTGGAAGAGGAGCTTTACGACAAAGAGTACGTGGCGCGCTACACCGAAGGGCTGGAGGCGTATCGCGAGGCGGTGAAAGCGTACGCGCCGGAAGCGGTGGCGCACCTTACCGGCCTTAGCGCGCAACAGATTCGCCAGGCGATGCGCACTTACGCCGCCGCGCCGTCCGCCACCATCATGTGGGGCATGGGCGTCACCCAGTTCGGCCAGGCGGTTGACGTGGTGAAAGGGCTGGCGAGCCTTGCGCTGCTGACCGGCAACCTTGGGCGCGAGCATGTCGGCGTCGGACCGGTGCGCGGGCAGAACAACGTGCAGGGCGCGTGCGATATGGGCGTACTGCCCGATTTCTTCCCGGGGTATCAGAAAGTCACCGACCCGCAGGTGCGCGAGAAATTCGCCCGCGCCTGGGGTATCGATCCCGCCGCCATGGATGACCAGACCGGCGTGCGCATTACCGAGGTGCCACACCTGGCGCTGCAGGGCAAAGTCAAAGCCTATTACATCATGGGGGAAGATCCGCTGCAGACGGAAGCGGATCTCGGCCTCGTGCGCGAGGGCTTCGCGGCGCTCGATTTCGTGGTGGTGCAGGACATCTTTATGACCAAAACCGCCGAAGCGGCGGATGTGCTGCTGCCCGCCACCGCCTGGGGCGAGCACGGCGGCGTGTTTACCTGCGCCGACCGGGGCTTTCAGCGCTTTGAAAAAGCCGTGGAGCCGCAGTATGACGTGAAGCGCGACTGGGAAATCATCAGTCTTATCGCCAGTGAAATGGGCTATCCGATGTATTACGACTCGAACCAGCAGATCTGGGACGAAATGCGCGAACTGTGCCCGCTCTTCTACGGCGTCACTTACGAAAAAATGGGCGACATGGGCCATGTGCAGTGGCCGTGCCCGACGCTCGATCATCCCGGCACTCCCTATCTTTACCAGGACAACCGGTTCGCCACGCCGAGCGGCAAAGGGCAATTATTCGCCGCTCCCTGGCGCGCGCCCGCGGAACGGCCTGACAGCGACTACCCGCTGGTGCTCTGCACCGTACGCGAAGTGGGTCACTACTCCTGCCGCTCGATGACCGGCAACTGCGCGGCGTTGCAGACGCTGGCCGATGAGCCGGGCTTTGTGCAGATGCATCCGCAGGACGCGGAAATGCTCGGCGTGCGGGATAGCCAGCTGGTGTGGGTGAGCTCGCGTCGCGGCAGGGTAATAAGCCGCGCCGAGGTCAACGAGCGCATCAACCCGGGCGCGGTTTATATGACCTACCAGTGGTGGATAGGCGCCTGCAATGAGCTGACCCAGGACAACCTGGACCCGATCTCCGGCACGCCGGAGACCAAATACTGCGCGGTGAAGGTCGAGGCGATAGCCGATCAGCGCCAGGCGGAAAGCTTTGTGCAAACCACTTACAGCGGCATGAAAACCCGCCTGCGGGAGACCGTCGACGCGTAAGTGTTTCCTGATAGCGCGGGCCGTGTTGGCCCGCGCCTTTTTTTGACGACAAGATGAACAGCAACGGCACAGTTTTACGTATTCAGGGCAGGGTGCAGGGGGTGGGATTTCGCCCCTTTGTCTGGCAACTGGCCCACAAGCTTAACCTGACAGGCGACGTCTGCAACGACGCCGCTGGCGTCGAGGTGCGTCTGGCGGATAAAGAAGGGGCGTTTATCGCCGCGCTTTATGCCCACTGCCCGCCGCTGGCGCGCATTGACAGCGTGCAGGCGCAGGCGTATCAGTGGCCGCAGCCGCCGCAGGGCTTCACCATCCGTGAAAGCGCGGGCGGCGCGATGCAGACGCACATCGTCCCGGATGCCGCTACCTGTCCCGACTGCCTGCGCGAACTGAATGACCCGACCAACCGCCGCTACCGCTATCCCTTTATTAACTGCACTCACTGCGGCCCCCGTCTTACCATCATCCGCGCCATGCCCTACGACCGCCCGCTTACCGCGATGGCGGACTTTCCGCTTTGCGCGGCGTGCGCCCGCGAGTATGCCGACCCGTCTGACCGGCGCTTTCACGCCCAGCCGGTGGCCTGCCCGCATTGTGGTCCGCAGCTTTTCTGGCGGGCAGGCGCGGAAAGGGCGCAGAAAGAGGCGGCGTTGCAGGCTGCTATCGCGGCGCTGGAGGCCGGGCGTATTGTCGCGGTGAAAGGGACAGGCGGCTTTCACCTGGCCTGCGATGCGCAAAACCCGGCGGCGGTGGCGCAGCTGCGGGCGCGCAAGCGTCGGCCGGCGAAACCGCTGGCGGTCATGCTGCCAGACGCCGCCGGGCTGGCGCCCGCTATCCAGGCTCGCCTTTCTACCCCTGCGGCGCCCATCGTGCTGGTGGATAAACAGGCGTTGCCCGCGTTATGCGGCGCCATCGCCCCGGGGTTGAACGAGGTGGGGGTGATGCTGCCTTCAAACCCGCTCCAGCATCTGCTAATGCAGGCGCTGGCGCGCCCGCTGGTGATGACCTCCGGCAACCTTAACGGCCGTCCGCCCGCGTTGACCAATGAACAGGCGCTGGACGAGCTGGCGACGATAGCGGACGGTTTTTTGCTGTACAACCGCGACATTCTGCAACGGATGGATGACGCGGTGATGCGTGCCGATGGTGAAGTGCTGCGTCGCGCCAGGGGCTTCGTGCCGGACGCCATCGCGCTGCCGCCGGGCTTTCGCGAGGCGCCGCCCATGCTTTGCCTGGGGGCCGATCTGAAAAACACCTTTTGCCTGGCGCGCGGCGGCGAGGCGGTGCTGAGCCAGCACCTGGGCGACCTGCGCGAAGAGGGGGTAGAGGCGCAGTGGCGTCAGGCGCTCGACACCCTGAGCGACATATATGACTTTCACCCCCAGCGGGTCGTCACCGACGCGCACCCGGGCTATCGCACCACGCAACTGGCGCAAACCCTGGGGCTGCCCGTGCAGCGGGTACTGCATCACCACGCCCATCTCGCCGCCTGCCTGGCGGAGCACCGCTGGCCTCTGGAGGGCGGGCCGGTTATCGGCCTTGCGCTGGATGGCATCGGCATGGGCGCGAACGGGCAGTTATGGGGCGGGGAGTGTCTGCGGGTGGATTACCGCCAGTGCGAGCGGCTGGGCGGCCTGCCCGCCGTTGCGCTGCCCGGCGGCGACCTTGCGGCCCGCCAGCCCTGGCGCAACCTGCTGGCGCAGTTTCTCGCGTTCGTGCCCGGCTGGCAGACGCTGCCGGAGGCCGCCGCGCTGCTGACGAAACCCTGGCGGCCGCTGGCGCGCGCGGTAGCGAGAGAGGTGAATTCGCCGCGGGCCTCTTCCTGCGGGCGGCTGTTCGATGCGGTCGCCGCCGCGCTGGGCTGCGTGGGGGAAACGCAAAGCTACGAAGGCGAAGCCGCCTGCCTGCTTGAAGCGCTGGCGACGCGGGGCGGGGCGGTAACCCACCCGGTGACGTTGCCGCTGGTGGAGGGCGAGCTGGACATGGCCGCCTTCTGGGCGCAGTGGCTGCGCTTCGATGCGCCTGCTTGCGCGCGCGCCTGGGCCTTCCACGACGCGCTGGCGCAGGGACTGGCGACGCTTGCCCGCCACCACGCGCGGGCGCAGGGTCTGAGCGTTATCGCCTGCGGCGGCGGGGTGCTGCACAACCGGCTGCTGCGCGAGCGGCTCACCTTTTATCTGCACGATTTCACGCTGCTGCTGCCGCGAGCGCTGCCCGCAGGCGACGGCGCGATAGCGTTCGGTCAGGCGGCGATCGCCGCCGCCACGTTTTCTTAACCCACAGGATAGCTTCGATGTACAGAACTCTGCTAAGCAACAATCCGCGCGCGCTGGCGCTGTTCAGCGCCCTGATTTTCGCCAACCTGGCCGCCTGGGGCTGGGCGCTTTTCGCTTTTCACGACAGCCCGACGCTGATGGCGGCAAGCCTGCTCGCCTGGGGCTACGGGTTGCGTCACGCCGTGGATGCCGACCATATCGCGGCGATTGATAACGTCACCCGCAAGATGATGCAGCGCGGCCAGCGGCCGTTTGGCGTCGGCGCCTGGTTCTCGCTCGGACACTCGAGCATTGTGGTGCTCGCCTCCATCGCCATTGCCGCCACGGCCGCCGCTATTAAAGAGGATCTGGCCTGGTTTCACGACGTGGGCGGCGTCATTGGCACCGCCGTTTCCGCCGCGTTTCTGCTGGCGATGGCGCTGGTGAACCTCGTGATTTTACGCGGCGTCTGGCAAAGCTTTCGCAAGCTTAAACGCGGTGAAGCGCCGGCAGGCGGGGAGGCGGTGAGCGGCGGCGCGATGAGCTGGCTTTTCCGCTCCGCCTTCCGGCTGGTGGGCAAAAGCTGGCATATGTATCTGGTGGGTTTTCTCTTCGGGCTGGGGTTCGATACCGCAACGGAAATTGGCGTGCTCGGCATCTCCGCCGCCAGCGCCAGCCACGGCATGTCGATGTGGTCGATTCTGGTTTTCCCGGCGCTATTCACCAGCGGCATGGCGCTTATCGACACCCTCGATAATTTCGTCATGGTGGGGGCGTATGGCTGGGCCTTCAACAAGCCGCAGCGCAAGCTCTATTACAACATGACCATTACCGGCAGCTCGGTGGTGGTGGCGCTGTTTATCGGCGGGCTGGAGGCGCTGGGGTTGCTGATGGATAAATTCGGCTTGTCCGGCGGCGTCTGGGCCTGGGTGGCGCGGGTGAACGACAACCTCGGCGACGCCGGGTTTGTCGTGGTCGGTCTGTTTCTCCTCTGCTGGCTGGTCTCCTTTATTAACTATCGCCTGAAGGGCTATGACGCGCTGGCGGTGAGTTAAGCGTTCGACACGTCATTTTTGACGAAGGGCGGCGGTGCGACAGCGGTCGCGGCCCGATTTACGCGGCCTTCGCGCCTGTGGGCGGCTGGCACGGTTTCTGCATTAAGACATTCAGATAAGCAGGCCGAACCCGGTCTGCGGATTATTGAGCTAACTGGAGCACTACGGATGAAAAAAGTCGTCACGGTTTGCCCCTATTGCGCGTCGGGTTGCAAAATCAACCTGGTGGTCGATAACGGCAAGGTCGTTAAGGCGGAAGCGGCGATGGGGAAAACCAATCAGGGTGATTTATGCCTGAAGGGCTATTACGGCTGGGATTTTATTAACGATACCCAGATCCTCACCCCGCGCCTGAAAACGCCGATGATACGCCGTCAACGCGGCGGCAAGCTGGAGGCGGTCTCCTGGGAGGAGGCGCTGAATTACGTGGCGGAAAAGCTTTCCGCCATCAAAGCGAAGTATGGACCGGATGCGATTATGACCACCGGGTCGTCGCGCGGCACCGGCAATGAAACCAACTATGTGATGCAAAAATTTGCCCGCGCGGTTATCGGCACGAATAACGTCGATTGCTGCGCGCGCGTCTGACACGGCCCCTCGGTTGCAGGTCTGCACCAGTCGGTCGGTAACGGCGCCATGAGCAACTCCATCGTTGGCATTGAAAATACCGATTTAGTTTTTGTCTTTGGCTACAACCCGGCGGATTCGCATCCTATCGTCGCCAACCGTGTTATTAAGGCGAAGAAAAAAGGGGCGAAAATTATCGTCTGCGACCCGCGTAAAATAGAGACCGCGCGTATTGCGGATATGCATCTGGCGCTGAAAAACGGCTCCAACATTGCGCTGCTCAACGCCATGGGCCACGTGATTGTGCAAGAAGAACTTTACGATCGCGCCTTCGTGGCCTCGCGCACCGAAGGGTTTGAGGAGTACTGCAAAATCGTTGAGGGCTATACGCCGGAATCGGTGGAAAGCATCACCGGCGTTAGCGCGGCGGATATTCGCCAGGCGGCGCGCATGTACGCGCAGGCGAAAAGTGCGGCGATCCTCTGGGGAATGGGCGTCACCCAGTTTTATCAGGGCGTTGAGACGGTGCGTTCGCTCACGAGCCTTGCGCTGCTCACCGGCAACCTCGGCAAACCGAGCGCGGGCGTCAACCCGGTGCGCGGGCAAAACAACGTGCAGGGGGCGTGCGACATGGGCGCGTTGCCCGATACCTATCCAGGCTATCAGTACGTGAAATTCCCTGAGCATCGCGAGAAGTTCGCGAAGGCCTGGGGCGTGGCGTCGCTTCCCGAGCACACCGGCTATCGCATCAGCGAGCTGCCGCACCGGGTGGCGCATGGAGAGGTACGCGCGGCGTACATCATGGGCGAAGATCCGCTGCAAACGGATGCTGAACTGTCGGCGGTGCGTCAGGCGTTCGCGGATCTGGAACTGGTTATCGTGCAGGATATCTTTATGACCAAAACCGCCTCGGCGGCGGACGTCATCCTGCCTTCCACCTCCTGGGGCGAGCATGAGGGGGTTTATACGGCGGCGGACCGCGGCTTCCAGCGCTTCTTTAAGGCGGTGGAGCCGAAGTGGGACCTGAAAACGGACTGGCAGATAATCAGCGATATCGCCACCCGCATGGGCTACCCGATGCACTACAACAACACGCAGGAGATCTGGGACGAGCTGCGTCATCTTTGCCCGGACTTCTATGGCGCCACCTACGAGAAAATGGGCGAGCTTGGCTACATTCAGTGGCCGTGTCGCGATGAGTCGGACGCCGATCAGGGCACCGATTATCTGTTTGAAAAGGCCTTCTCGACGCCGAACGGCCTTGGGCAGTTCTTCACCTGCGACTGGGCGCCGCCGCTTGACAGGGTGACGGAGGAGTACCCATTAGTGCTTTCTACGGTGCGTGAAGTGGGGCATTACTCGTGTCGTTCGATGACCGGCAACTGCGCGGCGCTGGCAGCGCTCGCCGACGAACCTGGCTACGCGCAGATCAACACCGCTGACGCGAAGCAACTGGGTATTGAGGACGAAGCGCTGGTGTGGGTGGTTTCGCGCAAAGGCAAGGTTATCACCCGCGCGCAGGTCAGCGACCGGCCCAATAAAGGGGCCGTTTATATGACCTACCAGTGGTGGATAGGCGCCTGCAACGAGCTGGTGGCGGAGAACCTGAGCCCCATTACCAAAACGCCGGAGTACAAGTACTGCGCCGTTCGGGTGGAAGCCATCGCCGACCAGCGAAGCGCCGAGCAGTATGTGATTGAGGAGTACAACAAGCTAAAAACCCGTTTGCGGGAGACCGCGCTGGGTTAATTGCGATAGCGTGAAAAGAGCGCGCCATCCCCTTTCGCCAGGTAATGGACGGATTGAGTTGATTATCCGGCCTGATCGAAGCGCAGGGGATGGCGATTAATCGCAAGCTAAACACGTTGGCGCTTAGTGCACATGTATAGCTTGATCATCCTCATTAAAAATAAACTGGGCCTCTTCTGCTGGCGATGCAGGCAGCTTCAGTTCGATGACGGGCACCCAGACCGCGTTATCCGTGCTTCGCAACAGATCCAGTTGGTTACTCTGCGCGCTGCTCAGCCCGGAAGTGCCGCTAATGTAGAAAAAAGCCTCGATCGGCAAGGTGCGTTGCATTCCCTGAGCCCAGGTCGCCAGACGCAATTCATTTTGCTCATTGAACGACTCATCGCTGATCAACGCCATGCTACGTATCGCCTGGTAGTATCCATCGGCACGGTCATAAACGCTGTTGCTGCGTGTTTCAAACCCGCACTGGTAAAGATGGCTTCTGCCGCCTTCCAGATAATGGTCGTACCATTGTTCGGCAGTATAGATATTTTGCTGCTGGCAGGGACCGCTTTGCGTCGGATACTGAGAGCTGGGCCCGCAACCGCTGTCGCTTCGGTATTCTGAAGCCGCATCGATCGGCCAGATGCAAAGCACATCGATAGAGGTTGTCTTACCCGCCGGCGCGTTCATGAAAGGATAAAAAATAAAGCCATTATTATAGGAGTAAGCGAGTTTATTAAATTTCGCATCTTTTCTTAGCCATGAAAATGAAACCCCGCCGCTTTCCTGAGAGGCAGGACTCGGGTCCCATGTATGGTACTGATCCGAATAAACATCGGTGCCGCGAATAAAGACGCCGGAACATAAATAAGCAGGCTGGGCCGAAGAGCCGCAATCAGCAGGGGTGGCGTTGTAACTGTCGGTTATAGCTTTCGCAATGTCTGGACCATTGGTTTGCGCCGCCTCGCTAAAATTAAATGAAGCCAGCGCAGCAAGTAAAATAATTACGGTTATTTTAAGTAGCATAAATCACCTTTAATAAAATGCTGTGTGAAGTTGTGGCCTGAAAAAGCCACGCTAATTATTTTAAGCGAGAGCGTATTGTCAGGATTATCGGCAAAGCGCTCCCGCCTTTCTTTCAAGGTTAATGATGTATTGGTTTATTTAGCGCAAAGAAAATAAACGTGTTGTTTTATTAATGGCTTGTCGGCTCCGGAATGAGTTGATCGGCAGCGGAGTAGCTGAATACGGCATTTCCCCCCGGCGACTGCGGCAGTGTTAATTTAATAACCGGTACCCAGATGTGGTTGGTGGTGGTGTTATAAAAATCCTGCTGATTTTTACGTGCGCTATCCAGACCGGAACTGCTTTCCACAATATAGAAGAACGCTTCGATGGGCAGAGAATCTTGTTTACCTTGCGCCCATGTAGCCAGCCGCAGCTCATTTTGCTCCGAGAAATATTTACTCTCGATTTTAGCCCTGCTCAAAATGCTTTGATAAAAGCCTGCGGCAGTGTCCTCGCTGCTATAGTCGCTGGTGGTAAAACCACACATATACAGATGATTTTCCCCACCTTTTTCAAAATGGGTATACCACTGGTCTGCGGTGTAGATTCCCTGCTCCTGACACGGCACGCTTTCTTGCGGGTAGTCGCTGGACGCGCCGCAGCCCGCGTCGCTGCGGTAGACAGTCCAGCCATCTACGGGGAAGGCGCACATAACATCAATATTAGTGTCGATGCCTTCGTTGTCGGGCGCCCAGAAATAGGGATAAAAAATAAAGCCATTATTATAATCGTAAGCAACAGAACTGAATTTAGAATCAGCCCGTAAATAAGAAAATGAAACCCCGCCGCTGGATTGCGATGAGGGGCTGGGGTCCCAGGCATGGAATTGCGTGGAAAAATCATCGGTACCGCGAATTAAGTTGCCAGAACATAAAAACGCAGGCGTACTGCTTGAGCCGCAATCCTTCTCGGTATCGGCATAGTCAGTATTAAGATATTCCGCTGTTTGTTGGCCGCTGGGTCTGGCCAGCCGGGCGGGATGCGTTTTTAAATATTCTGCTTTTGCTTCTTTTAGCGTCTGAGCTTGCGCGCCGGTGGCGGCTAAAATAAGCGAGAGATACAGTGTAAAGGTAGACTTTTTCATAAAGTGTCCTTGGTAAATCATGATTGTTATTAAATAAGGTTAAAGGTTTATTATAATGACCAGAGATAAGGTGTATTCCGGATTAGCGCCTCCTCGATTTAATTGAAAATAAAGGCAGTGTTATTTTTGCAAGTAAAGATAAGGTGAGGGAAAGCATTCCCTCACCTTAAAGTTATTCAGCCCGATAAGAGATATTGCCGTTAATCGTCGATGGGAAATCATTCACGCCTGATGCAGGGTCGCCCCATACCACCACGCTGTTATCCGCTTTCAAGGCGGCAAAAGCATGCGTGTTGGAATAGATAGCGCAAACGTCGGTTAATTGACCCGCAACCGCAGTCGAGTTACCGCCCGTACTGGAATCACCCCAGGTGACGACATGACCAGAACGGGTCAGCGCGGCAAAACTGCCAGAAGTAGCGCTAAGCGCAACGATATCCCTTAACTGGCTGGCGACTGATGCGCTGTTGGCGCCATATAGCGGGTTCCCCCAGCTAATCACCGTCCCGTCGGCGCAAAGCGCGGCAAAAGCGCCATAAGTACTTTTTACGTCAAGAATATCGGTACGGTAACGATACGCGTCTGGCAGGTTATTGCCATATTCAGGATTGCCCCAGCAGACAATAGCGCCACTGGTCAGCAAAGCGGTAAACGCGCTCTCTGTCGCGACCAGGCGCAAGGCATTGCTGACATAAGCGACCTCGGCGCCGTTTCCGCCATAATCTTCATCGCCCCAGGCTGCAATGGTGCCCTGGGCGATAACGCCAAAGGCGCGGCGGGAAGCGCAGCAATCAGAAATCCCCCGTAATGCGCCGGCATGCTGGCTGATAGCGCCGCCTGCGTCCGCATCGCCCCAGGCGAAGGCCTGCCCGCTATTGTTAATAACGACAAAAGCATTGTCGTTCGCAAACAGCGACTTAATGTCGTACATACTGGCAATATAAGGCGGCACGGTCAGATTGATGGCTGACGTGGTGTCTACACCCCAGCCCCAGCTCTGGATATAGGGCGGCACGCTGGAGCGCAGAGCAAAGGTCCCGCGGGAGCCTTTTATTTCCAGTACGCTATTTAATACCGCAATGTTTGCCGGCAGCATGCCGCCTTCATTGCTGTCACCCCAGGAGAATATCGAGCCGTCGGATCGCAGGGCGCTGAAAGCGTAAAAGGTAGCAGCCGGGCAGGCGACGCCATAATTCACCTGCATCGACGGCGAATAACCGCCCCAGCCCGCAACGCCCCATCCGGCGCAGCTGCCGTTATTAAGACGAGCGGCAAAAGCGCCTGCGGAAGTACTGTCGTCAGTCCATTCGCCATTGCCAATAATATTGGAAGGATTAAGGGTAACGGTTTCACCCGACGGCAGGCTGACATCCAGATATTGTTCAGGCGCAACATCAAGAAAGGCGCTTGCGGCTGTTGAGGTGGACGCGTTGCGGTAACGCCATGTGGCCGATACAGGAAGCAAAGTAAGCGCATCCAGCGCAACCAGTCTGCCGGTCTGACGTTGACCGGAAGCGCGCAGGCTGGTTCTTGCGCCGCGGATGAGCAAAAGCGGTTCGCCTGCACTGATATCAACGTTAACAGCGCGGCTATCGCCATTATCAAGACTGGCGGTAATGGTTGCCGTGCCGGTAGTTAACGAGGTCAGCTGGTTTGTGCATTGCCCTTGCGCATTGGTGACAGTGGAGGAGGAGCTTAACGACCCAAGCGTGGTATGCCAGTAGACGGTCTGGCCGCTGGCGGGAAGTTGGGTGAGGGTATCGATAACCGTAGCGGTAAACGTCGCGGCATCGATACCGTCATTCTTGATGCTGTTTTTGTCGGTATAGAGCGAGCTGATGATAAGCGAATCCGGCACTACGGTTGCGTTAAGTTCCACAACCCAGCTGCCGTCAGTATTTTGTTTGGGTTCGCTAAAGCTCCAGCCATCAGGGAAGCCGGAATAAGTCAGTATAGTTATCTGGCCGCCGCGGTATTCCAGCACAATATTGCCATTACCCGACCAGGTCACCTGACCGGTAGAAGGGTCATAATCACCAAAGGGGCAGTAGGCGGAAACAGCGCTGCCGTCGGTGCGGCCTGGTAAGCCAAGCATGCCGTCTCTGCCAGGGAGCGTGAGCGCGCTTATCTGGGTGGTGCTTACGCCTACGACAAACTGCGCTGCTATGGCGTGAGGGACATCCTGGCTGGCGTCAATATGTAACCAGACGGGAACGACCAGCGAAGGATCAACGCCGAGATAATGCAGCGGAACCTGAGCGCTCGGCCATAACGTTTGTAAATCTGCGCAGCTGGCGCTGAGCATGGTCTCGATATGATTAAGGTAATTGATGCTGCTGTCCGCCGGGTTAACGTCGCTAAAGGCGAAGGCGTGCATATTCGCCATCGCAACAGAGCGGTAGAGCCATTCCCCCGAACGATTAGCAATATCACCGGTTTCGCCATGTAAGACATCAATGGCGTTCTGTCCGCCAAAATTGGGCTGGGTATAGAAGATAAGGCTGCCGGCCGCCTGCTGAGAAGAAAGGTGAAAGTTCATAGTTGGTCTCCTTTATGACCGATTAGACGTGTTGCAATGCACTAAAAAGGCTGAACGTTAACGAACCCACCGCATACGCGCTGGAGGAATCAGGCAAGGAAAGGGTGAAGTTCACTGCCTCGGGCGCGCTGTCGATCACATCGAAACTGCCGGCGTGATAAAGGCTGATGTCTACCCAGGCTTGCTGGGTGCCGGAGGTGATGATGAGGGCGGAGGTCGGCTCTTGCAGAACCAGTCTCGCTTGTTGCGCCTGAGAGCTGGGGTCGGTTTTCAGGTAAACGCTGCACAGGGAGTTCCCGTCGGCTATCGCGCCGCTTGAGAAACCATACTGTTTCAGTTCGCCATTGCCATTTAGCCACTCGGTGAAGGTCATATTGGCGGTGGCGTTGACGGCTGGGTTGGTTAACATCCAGGCGTAGACCGTAATGCCGCCCGTGGAAAAGCAATACACCTGTATGGCGCCACGTCCGGTTTCATCAAGCCTCAGCGTGGTCACATTGGTGCCGTCCGGGTAAAAGAAAGCGTCTGACGAATCCGGCAGTGAAAGGCTAATGTCGGCGCCCGGAGGGCCTGAAAGCGTAACCTGATTCATCGGCCTGACGTATACGGTTGGGTCGAACCAGGGGGCGCCGGTGGAACAACTCATCTGGAGCTGCTGAGCTGCATCGACATTGATTGCCGCCGTCTGGCTGGCTGAAGAGGCGATTCCGCCATTTTCAAACATCACTTGATATCTCCCTTGTGCATAACCATTACCGATGGGGGTAATGAACTCTGTGGCTATATGGAAGAGCGCCTGCTGCGCCTGCGCTTCTTGTGAGGTGAGGGTGCGGGTTTGCGTCCAACTGGTGCCGGGAAGGGGGGACGCCGGGGAAGATTTATAGCCAAACCAAAAGGCCGTCACGATGTCGCCCGCGCGCATATCCGGGTAGCTAATCGTCATCGTCGTTCCGCTGTCGGCCTGTACTTCGTCGCTGTTAATGACGCCATCGTCCAGCGCATCCGGAAAAACGGGCGCGGGTAAAAGCGTGCAATGCTCGCTGTCGACTTCAACAGTTTTAACCGCTGAAAAGCCGGGAACAGAAGGGGCTGAAGCCTGATACCAGGCTTCGGCGTAACCAATCCCGATCGGCAGAATAAATTCTGTCGGCACGGTGACGCTAAAGCCTTGCAAGAGATCATTCGCGGTTAGCGTATGGGATAACTGGAAGACAGCGTCGGGAAGCGAGGCGCCTGAAGCGTCGAAACCTTGCCAGAAAACCGTAACGAGGCCGCCTGCGACAAACTGGCTGTTGCCGGGCACGGTTACCTCAATGCCATCAGCCATGATTTCGCTGCAATCGATCCAGCCGTCGTTGCCTGCCGGAATATAAGGGGCGGGATAAGAGGCGGTGCCGGTCATATTCACGGTGACGGTAGCATTTTGCGAGCTTTGCGCTTCGTCATCCGGCGGGACGATAGAATACCAGGCCTGGGCGGTGGCGAAAGTTTGAATGAGCGTAATATAAGGCGCCGGCACCAGCACCTCGAAACCGTTGCTCATGTCTTTACTTTCAATAATATGCGTGAAGTTAACCTCGCTTCCCGGCACCGTATTGCCGTAACTATCCAGCTCACGCCAGTAAACATAAGCCGTGTTCCCGATAGCAAAAATGCCTGAGGTAAAAGGCACGTGAATATGCGTTCCGCTATTGGCAATAACAGAATCATAAGTAATGACATTGCTAACATTGGCATCCGGGAATCGCGGCGGCGGCAAACCCTCGGTATGGTTTCTGTCTACCACCGCCGGTGAAATTGGCGACGCCGAAGGATTTTGTGCGACATCAGTAACGGTGTAATAGGCCTGATGAGGGCCGTCAGGCGCTTCGCCCGCAGCAATGATGACGGACCATGGCCAGCTAAACTGATCCGGATCGTCAATATATTGCGAGGCGCTAAAGCGGCCGTCCCAGTAAAGATTGATATAGTCGCCGGATTTAGCTGTGGGATAGGCATTGACCTCAACAATCACGCCGCCGTCATTTAGCAGTTCCGTGCTGTTGATGTAGCCATCGTTGCTCATCTGAGGTAAATCAGGACCGGGCAAAACGGTATAGTTCATATCGCTATCCATTGTTTGATTAACTAACAGAAGAGAGCGTAAATAAATTCATCCTGTAAGGTTTTCCAAAAAAGGAACATTGCTGGCTATTTTTTGCGTTGTTAAAAAGGGTGGTGATGGGTTGTAGAGCCGACCCGCATCAGGAAAATAAATGTAGAATAACAGGCGGTGTCAGAAAGGAATGCACTGTGAATGTTTAGCCTTGTTTAAGTGGCGAAATAAAGAGAGTAATCGGCCAGAGCATTAAGAAAAGCAACGTAAAGTAATACTTCTCAATAGAGTTGTTCCAAAATAATAAGTTTTAGACGGTAAATTGTATCGGCTGCGCTTTATTCGGAGTGATTGATTTTTAAAGAATTTCCTTGAGCTGCCTGTATTATTCAGCAGGAATGCCGCCGTAATGTGTTTATAGGAAAACGATTTTTAACATTTTCCGTGCGGGCGACGGTTGCCCCCAGGGAAAATTTACGTAGCCTGAGATTTCTTCAGGAGGACTGCTCGTTAGATAAAAGTTACTCCGCCCTGTTTTTGCATATTCAGATGGACATTTGTAATGGCCCCGATTCGCAAAGAGGAAGTTGCATGAGTCAATATTTAACAACATTTAAGCATAATAAGGTTGAAAAGCGGTATGTGGTTGTTATGTCAGCAAACAAATATTGGCTGGATGGGATTGTTCATTTGACGAAAGGAATGAATATAGCGGGTTCTGAACTGTTGTTTTGTCATACCTTAAGTAAATTACAACATTACATAACGACACTTAACGTGGTTGGGGCGATAACCGGTTTTTATGGTAATGGCGAACAGTTGGTTGACTGGCTGCGGTTTCGCGAGTGGTTTCTTTCGCACAGACCCGCGGTAGGTATGATTCTCATTGGTAATGCGGTCTGTAAAAACAGACGTATTATTTCTGATATCGCCGGTAAGGTCATTAACCCGGCAGTCACGGTTTCGCAAATGGAAGAGCATATTCAGGCATTAGTAGAAGAGAAATACCGTTTTGATTTTCAGGCAAAAAAGAAAAAAGTGACTGAGCGTCTTACGCGACGGGAAATGGATTTCTTTATTTCTCTCTGCGAAGGACATACGCCAGATTTTCTGGCTCGCCACCTGAGCGTAAGCCCTAAAACAATTAGCGTCTATAAATATAATGTACTGCATAAGTTAGGGGTGCGGAGCATGCCGCGATTATATAAAATATATAATGGTTTGTACTGAGCGATAAACCTGCGAATAAACGCAATAAAAACGCAGGGTGTAGAGTGAAAAGAAAAATGGCTAATACAGGAATAACAGGAAGGAGATCTCTGCGGCAGGCAGGGAATGAAAGCGTGGCGTGGTAACACAAGGGGATTATCGTGAACGAAAAGGATGATATTGTCTCACCTTATGCCAGACACTGGGATGGCGTAGAAAGTTATTCAATACTTGACTGGAAAAAATATTATAGTGAGCAAGCCGATATAATTGAAAAGTTAGCGCCCCATGCACAGACCGTGAGTTTACGTGCCGGGACGATATTAAGGGCAGAAGAGCAAAGTATCTGGTTGCTTACAGATCAAAGCATTGAAATTCGTAGGGCGTGTGACAATTTATTAATTGGCATGACCGCAGCGCCTGTTATTTTTGGGCTGGGGCGTTTGCTTGACATGCCCGGAGGCTATTACTTCAAAACGCTTAATCGCGGTAATGGTTATAAAATCTCCCAGGCCGGGGCGACCCGGTTGATAAACAAACATGAACTATGGAAGTCGGTAGCTAAAACGGTTTCTTCCCATCTATGCTACATGCTCTATCGGGACCGATATTTAACTGGAAAGGACTCTTATCATGCCATAAAGATGAAATTGCTGGAGTATTATCGCAATAAAGAGTTGTTTTATGAGAATGATATTGGTGTCATAAGCTATATAAAAGACAGCACTTTTTTATCAAGAAGCATGATCTACAGAACGCTGTCATTACTTGTCGAAAAGGGGTATATCGCCCTGAAAAAAGGCATGCTGGTCTCGGTTTATTACCTGCCTGAGCGGATCTAGCCTGGCTCCATACGCGCATGATCGCTTTTTCTGGCCGGTCTCGACAGGTCGTTGTAGAGAATATGTCGTTATTAAAGAATAAGCGTAGAGTGAAAGCACCCTACGCTTTACTGTGCGGTGGTTATCAGGACGGATGTTGCTAAGACCAGCGGGCGCTGTTTTTGCGAACGTCTATGTGTGTAAACGTCTTATATCTACCGATACCATACTGTGCCGGGTACGTTTTTTCAAAATAGTCGGCTACGATTGCGGCAGGCGTATTAGTAACAACAATATCCGCAGCGGTGCCAAGCCGGTGCTGGCTACCTGGCGTTCCCCCCACGGCATTGTTGTGCTGCGCGCACCGACAACCGCTGTTTATCACGATTGGTGATGCAAAGTAGCACCTGGCTTGCTCCAGGATGTCTATCAATTCTGGTGAGACAGCGTCAAACCCGCATCCGCAATGGCAGGCGAATTCGCGCCGGCTAAAATGAAGAGATAAATCGCCCATTATAACTTCTCCATTTTTATTTACTGGCTTGCGCGTAACCATAAAAGAAGCGCGACAGTCACAAGAAAAAGGGTGCTAAAAACGCTACAGGTGACGCGGCCATCAGCAAGCCGGACAACCGACATACAAAGGATGACGATACTACACCAATAAAGAAGCTGTAATGCCTTTTTACTTTTGGGGATCTTTCTCCTTGAAATAATAGTATGTAACAGCATTAAATTAAGAGCTAAAACAGCGATAATTATATGGGGCATCATAAGCGATCCTTTATTTATTGCCGGGAAAGTATTTGATGATATTATCTGCGGCTACATTAATTACCCTTACGACAACCGCACCCATCAGCGCTGCGGAAAATGCGCAGTTAATCTGGGGTGGCGGGTTAATAAATTTGGCTATGATCGTTACCAGCAAGTGCGAAGCGACTTCGGCACAGTTAATAGCAAGTAGAAATGAAATTAAGAAGTAGAAAATACGACGCGATAAACTAATGTCTGTTAAGTTTAACATGTAAATTAACGCGCCGCAGAGTGCCCCTGAGAATAAAGAGACCTTACTGCAAACAACGTTAAAGTTTGCAACCGAGCTGGCGACATGGGATAGCTCTGTCAGAGGAAAAATAGACATAGACAGCGTCCAAACGTATAGTCCATTAAGCTGATAATGAATATATTCCGGATATTCAGGGAATGTCCCGGCGCAAGGCCGGGACCCGGTTAGTTAAGCAGGAACGGTGTCTACGAGGCACCGGCAAGTGTCAGAGAGTTGTTTGGCAGTGGCGCCAGCAGGCAGCACCGTGTAATAGGCCTCAGCATAGCCTTCATAGCCCATACCATTCGGGTAGAACTTAGTTTGTTCAATGGTGAAGGTAACTGATTTCTGGTCCGCGATTACCTCATACTGCTGGCTATCGCAAGCAGCCTCAATTTTACGGCCCTGAGAATCATAAGCTACCCAGTACAACCAGATAGCATCGCCTTCCGCCATGCTGGGGTAGTTCACCAGAACAGAAACGCCATCGGCGACATCCGACATATTAATATACGGATCGGCTTCCGCGACTTGCGGCATTACCAGAACCGGCGTCAGGCTTCCTTCATCATCGACAGTAATCGCCAAATGACTGGAGGAGACCGGCGGGTTACCTGCATTATCACGAACATCATAATAAACATCATATTCGCCATTAACCGTAAAGTCTGAGGGAATCTCCAGAATATAAGGCGGTAAATTATCTTCGGTGACGAAGAATGAGGTGCTCCACGCATCGCCCCAATAGAAGGTTACGTCCTGGTCAACTTTAACGTTGTTGTAATAAGGAATTTCAACCTGCACGCCGAACTCAATATCATAATGGTCAAGCGTCCATTCGTCTTCCTCGCTGGCATTCAGCACAACTGGCGCTTTAAGCGGCACATAAGTGGTAATAAGCGTGCTCTTACCGGTCGGATCATCTGCCGTTGAAGCAGTAACGGTAATCGTTGCCGCGCCATCTTTCGCCGTTACATCGATTGTCGCCACGCCGGTATCATCGGTGGTGGACGAAGTGGAACCGTCGCCGCCGGAAATATCCCAGATGACATCCACGCCAGCCTGAGCAGGAGAACCATCAGTCTGAACTGTCGCGCTTACCTTAGACTTTTCTGAGCCATCGTTTGCAACCGAAGCCGGAACCGGAACAATACTCACAATGGTATTAGCCATTTTTTTTTCCTTTGATTAAGTACGATACGACAATGTATCGGGGAAAATAATACTTTGGCTAAATATCATTGAGCGGCTAAATTGTGACGCAAAACTGGTCAAATTGTGCTTTGCTTTTTTTATTGCCATATTTTATAAGCACAACCTCTGAATGCCTTCTTCCTGCACGCTTCTACACGATTGAATCGACGCTGGAATGGCGCAGTTAATAAGTAATCATCTGTGACGCTTGTTTCCCGCAGGGACGGCTGGCCTGTAATTTTTTTGAGAAAGATCTAAATAAGCTCTCAGCGTTGAAGCTGCGTTGCCAGTATGCGATAAAACATTTTGAAATATTTTGAGGTTTTTTGACATCTTTGAAAACTTTTTTTGTATAACCATATTATGAACGTTGATTACTTCCCGTTGCGCAAGTAAATTCTCTTATAGGAATATTACTTAGTACGGAGCAGTTATGGATAAGCCGCAGAAGCATATCAATAATATTGTAAATAAATTAATGTGCTCTGTGAGTATTATTTCACGCGTACGGGTATTTGATGGTAATAAAGAGAATATGGGCTTACTTGATAATGATAGCGTAATGGTGATTATTGAGGGTGAGTGGGGGTTACAGCGGCATAGCGACAAAATTATTTTAGGTCAAATGACCGGACCATATATTATTTTTTTATTGCCTGAACTTAACTATATTGATCTTGAATTTACACGTGATAGTCGCTTTTCTTATTTGCTTTGTAAGCGAAGCGATTTTTATAGTTTTATTTCAGCGTCTAACTTATGGGAGGATTTATATTTTATAATGCAGTACACAGCTTCGCTGTTAAATATTAAGCTACAAGTTATGTTATCTTGTGATTTATACAGCGTTATTAAATATTATTTAAGGGAGATTGACAATAACCCTGAATTGCGCGGGCAGGTAAACGTCTGCGATTATATTACCAGACGGTCTGGTTTTTCGAAGAGTGGAACCATGATGGTGCTTTCTGAATTGAAAAAAGGCAATTATATTATTATAGAGCGTGGGCGCCTTAAAAAAATAAAATCGCTGCCGTCTGGGTTTTAATATGAGCGCTCAAAATAATATTACAGTAAATCCTTGATGTATTTTATCGCCTTATCCGTCTGGCTTCCAGCCTTCTTCGCAAAGGGTTGGTAATAATATGTTCTGAATCTATAATCATTCAGGAAGATGGCATTGCTTCTGTTTACCTTCAGTAAGTCACAGACTTTGATCGGCAGTATCATTAAGCCTTCGCCGTTTGCCGTCATCATTAAGAAGTCGACAAGCGTGCCTTTATGAAACCTTACCTTTAATGGCGTGCCAAAAAGCGGTTCCAGTTGTTCCTTTATAATATAAGGAGCGTAACTGTCGGTATTTTGTCTTAGCAAAATGGGCGTACATGATAGCCTTTCCTGGTGTTCTTCTATCTCCTTACTCATGAGTAAGACCAGACCACTGCTGGGATGGCATTCGGATAAGATGCTTCCGTCATGCTCATAACTACGATGGCTTATAATCAGCGTATCTCTGTCAAATTCATTATTATCAAACATCGATTGCTCTAACTCCATCGTACTGCAATGGCACTTGATACTGCTGTTTTTTAAACTGCATGTAATGACATCCATGAGGTTGCCGGGATAGTGACTATCAAAGATAATAGTGATGTCCCCTGACACATTGACTGTCGTCAGACGTTTTTCAAGCTCAACAATCCTTCTGTAAAGTGGTTCTGTTTCGGCATGTATGGCTAATGCAAACTCGGTCGGCTCAAGCTGACCATGCTGTCGGATAAATAATTTATTGCCGAGTATGGCTTCGAGCTCATTAATTGCTTTTCCCAAAGGCGAACGCGTGATAAACAACTCCTCACTGGCTTTGGTCAAGCAACGCTTTTCCATCACTGTCATAAAATACTTTAGCTTTTTCGTTAACAAGAAACTCATACTCTTATCTCCCTTAATGTTTGTTTCCTAAGCAATTATCATCCCAGTGGCGAAAAATTTTTGAGTTTGTCTATTACCATGCATTCACTGTCTGTGTTTCCTGGCCAGTACGATAACAATTAAAAGTTGGCGTGGAGCGCAAAATTTGCTTTTCAACGATGCACTAAAAGACCTGAGTCATATTAGACGGCTTTAGACTTAATATATTATTGCTGATTTAAATATTTATACATAAATTCATGCCAATTTTGTATTTTAATGACGGAATATTTGTGGGCGAAATGATTTTAGGTTTATATATATTTTTGTTGTTTGAAGGGGCATGTTTTATTGGAATCATCTGAAAGGAGTATTTGGCTTATCAGCACCATCCGGAGCGGACGCGAGCTTGAATTTTAATCGCGGTGTTAATAACACTTTGTGAGTATATAAATCTTAGGGTTAAAAAGATGGAGTATTCTTTTTTTAAAGGAAGAGATCGCAGCATCAAAATCTTTGCCTGGGGGCAGATCGGCTTGCAGGCGCTGTTCCCAATTATTGCTTCCTTTTCCACGCCTTCTGTTGCAGCGAAAGATAATCTGGAAAGCGATCCCATTGAATATTCAGAACCGGTAAGTCGATTCGCTAATATAATGGCTAACGACGGTATGGACGGGGTTGAAAGCTCGGCTAAAGCAATGGCGGTTGGAAAAGCGGCGTCTGATGCTGAAAAATGGCTAAATCAGTTTGGCACTGCCCGGCTGGATTTGAATGTCGATAATGATGGCAATTGGGATCAAAGCTCGTTTGATATGCTTTTGCCCCTTTACGATAATGCGAAATCAGTATGGTTTACTCAATTTGGCCTGCGTGCGCCGGAGGGGAGAGTAACCAGCAATATAGGTAGCGGCGTTCGCACTTACAATATTGAAAACTGGATGTTAGGCGGCAACGTTTTTTTCGATGATGATTTAACCGGTAAAAACCGCCGCATCGGTTTCGGCGCCGAGGCGTGGACCAACTACCTGAAGCTTAGCGCTAACAATTATATCGGCACCTCGCAATGGCACGATTCCCGTGATTTAGACGGGTACTATGAAAAGCCGGCCGATGGCTTTGACATCAGAGCGGAAGGGTACATGCCCGCCTGGCCTCAGATGGGGGCGAAGCTTGTCTATGAACAATATTATGGCAAGGATGTCGCGCTGTTCGATACCGATCACCTGCAAAATAACCCCTCTGCCGTGACGGTGGGCCTGAGTTATACCCCAGTGCCCCTGATCTCCCTGGCGGCTAACTACCGCAAAGGGCAGGATTCCATGGATGATACTCAGTTTCAGCTCAATCTGCGCTATCAACCCGGACAAAGCTGGCGTGAGCAGCTTGATCCGGATAACGTGCGTCTGCTGCGCACCCTGGCGGGAAGCCGGTACGACCTGGTTGAACGCAATAATGAAATCATTCTTCAGTATAAGAAAAAGCGGGTTGAAGGCGTTAATAAGCTTGTCATACAGGCTATAACGGACAACGCGCCTGCTGACGGTCTGGCGCAAAACACGGTGCAAGTCGTCGCCACGGACAGCGATAACGCGCCAGTGCCGAATGCGCCTGTCGCGTGGTCCGTAACGGGTTCGGCGACCTTGAGTGCGTTTGCTTCCGTCACGAATAGCCAGGGGGTGGCAACGGTAAACCTGACTAACGTTGCTGAAGAAACCGTACAGGTTACGGCCACCAGCGGCGCCAAATCGGCGACTCAGGCAAGCCATTTTGTTCCTGTCACGGTCAGTCATTTAACGTTAACGCCTGATAAAGACGGCAGCGTAGCGAATGGCGCTATGGCTAACAGCGCAGTTGCAACGGTTACCGATGTGAATAACCGCCCCATCGCCAATGCCAAAGTGAGCTGGACGCTCTCAGCACCCGCGCGCCTGAAGGTTTCTGATACCGCAACCAATGAGAAAGGTCAGGCCCGTGCGGAATTTGTTTCTGACAAAGCCGGGCAGGTGACGCTAAAAGTGAATGCCGGCGAGTTATCCGCCGAGCAGCAAAGCACCTTTGTGTCTGACGCGGCGGGGGCGAAAATAGCCAGTTTCATCGCCGTAACTAACGGCAGCCCCGCCAATGGCTCGACGCCAAATACCGCCCTGGTAACCGTAACGGATGCCAACGGCAACCCGGTTAGCGGCATGACGGTTTCGCTGGCAGCGGACAAATCGACCGTCGCATTTCTTTCAACGCAGGCGAAAAAACGAGGAAAAGCGAAAGGGAACGTGAAGGCGCAAACGGACGGGCAAGGGCAAGCGCACGTCGTCTTCACGGATACCGTTGCAGAAAGCGTAACGCTGACCGCAACGCTTGAGAATGGCGACAACCAGCAGTTAGTCGAGCAGTTTGTTGCCGATAACAGCTCCGCCTCGCTGCAGGAGCTGACCCTGATCCGGGACAATAGCGTGGCAGACGGCATAGCGACTAACGCCGCGAAGGTGTCCGTTAAAGACGCCAACGGCAACCCGGTTAGCGGTATGCATGTGAACTGGCTGTCTGATAAAGGCACCGTCTCTTTCAAGTCTGATGCGGTTACGGATGACAAAGGTGAAGCGGTAGAAACCTTTACCGATACGGTTGCCGAAACCGTCACCCTTAAAGCGCAACTGGATAATGGCAGTAACCTGACGACGCAAAGCCATTTTGTTGCTGACCAGCAGACGGCGACGTTGCAAAATTTAAACGTCACCAAAGACGGCAGCCCCGCCGACGGTACGCAAGCAAATACCGCAGAAGTGTATGTTAAGGATGCTAAGGGCAACCCGCTCGCCGGCCAGGAAGTCACCTGGAGCAGCGACAAAGCAGGCGTCGTTTTTGCGTCGGGCGGAAAATCAGACGATAGCGGAAAGGCTACGGTCAGCTATACCAGTTCGGTCGCCCAAACTTTCCTGCTCAAAGCGCAACTTGATAACGGACAGAACCTCACCGCCTCGTCGTCATTTGTCGCAGATACCGCAAGCGAGCACATTAAAAGCTATAGCGTAACCAGCGGAGCGCTGGCTAACGGTACCGATACCAACTCCGCGACGGTTATTGTCACCGATAATAACAATAACCCTGTTCCTGATGCTTCCGTGACATGGAGCATTAGCGGCTCAGCGCGTCTGTCCACTGAAATCGGCAACACCGATGGTGACGGTAAATTAAGCGTAACGTTCACCGATACCAAAGCGGAAGCCGTTAACGTGCGCGTTCAGCTTGGCTCTTCTATCAGCGAGACGAAGTCCAGTACCTTTGTTGGCGATAACGGCAGCGCGAAAATTGGCGAGCTGGCCGTCACATCCGGCGCGCTGGCGAATGGCGCGGCGACCAATGCCGGCAAGGTGACAGTCGTGGACGCTAATGGCAACCCGCTTTCCGGGCTGACCGTTACCTGGACTGTCACCGGAAACGGGAAACCCTCCGCGCCAGAGAGCGTAACGGCAGCCGATGGTACGGCGACGGTTGCGATCACCGACACTAAAGCGGAACAAGTTACCCTTAGCGCCGCTGTTAATGGCGATACGCAAAGTAAACCGATGACCTTTGTCGCTGACGCGTCCAGCGCCACGATTCAGACGATGACGCTGGATGTCGATGGCAGCAAGGCCAATGGCGTCGCGGCGAACAAGGCTACCGTGCAGGTGGTCGATGGTCAGAAAAACCCGGTGTCCGGATTGGATGTGAGTTGGATTGCCGATAAAACGACCGTGCAACTCTCGCCATCCGGAAAAACGGATAGCGAAGGTAAAGCCAGCGTCACCTTTACGGATACCGTCGCGCAGCAAGTTACGCTAAAAGCCAGTCTGCCCAACGGAAATAACAAATCGACGGTCAGCCAGTTTATTGCCGATACATCAACCGCCACGATCGCCGACATGGTTATCTCTCCGGATAACGTACGCGCCGATGGGGTCGCGCAAAATGTGGCGACGGTAACGGTTAAAGATGCGCAGGGCAATATCCTGCCGGGGCAGAACGTCTCCTGGAGCGCGAGCCGAAGCTCCGTGGTGTTGACCCCGTCGGGCATTACGGACGCCAATGGTCAGGCGCACGTCACGATGACGGACAACATCGGAGGGAACGTTGATATTACTGCGACGCTGGATAACGCCAGCACGTTAACCAAAAAGGCAAACTTTCTGGTCATCAACGTCACGAAGCTGCAGCCAAGCCGCTGGGGACAAGATGCCAATGGCAACCCCATTACCTTTACGGCGACGGTGACTGATAGCAGCGGCGCGCCGGTGGCAAACAGCGAGGTCGCCTTTAGCAAAACCGGCAAGGGAGTGCTGAGCGCGACAACCGCCATAACGGATAGCTCGGGGAACGCGGTGGTCTCGCTCACCGATCTGTATGGTGAAGAAGTGACCGTAACGGCCCGTGCGACTGTCAATCCGCAAGACAGCGGACAGCAAAATACGGTGACATTCTATGCGCAGGCGTTTACCCAGATAGTTGCTGGCGGCCATACTTTTGACGTGGTAAGCGGCTTCCCTAAGACCGGCTTTCGCACAGCGATTTTCCAACTGGTCATTGACGATGATGTTGCCAATAACGCCAATTACACCTGGTCTACCGATCACTATGAATGGATAAGAGCGGATACCACCGGCAAAGTGCAAATGGTGGCAACGCCGGAAAGCGGCAGCAATACCGTTACCGTTACCGCTATGCCGAAATGGGGCGGCCAACCCTTGACGTATACCTTTACCTTACAACACTGGATCAAGGAGCTGAATCATAGCAGCACCAACCCGTCGGACGCAGAGCGTTATTGCGCGGAGGAAAACCTGGAGGTGCCAAGCTACACGGTGCTTTCCAATGGTCAAATTGAGGGGAAAGCAACGCGCGCAGTGGGATCGTTGTGGGGAGAGTGGGGAGCGCTTAGTCAGTATTCCTGGGGCCATTCCAGCCCTATTGAATCGGACTGGACAAAGGAAACAAACCCCAGTAATGGCCAGCGGGTTTATGTCAACTGGTATACGGGATATGTTTACGGCTCGCCTTCCGAGGGCGAATTGATGGACATTGCCTGCCATAAAGGATTTTAACTGGCAAATGCATTAACCTGTTCGTAAATTTCATCATTAAAGAGGCGCTTTGGGCGCCTCTTCTTTTATATCGCCCGCTTTATACAATCCATGCTTTATTCCTTCTTTGTTTCTTGATACCTACCCTGATAAGTATTATTTTTCCTGCCCGCTTACCGGAGGGAAAACCCGTGACTGAAGATGAACGCTTCGCCAGCAGGCCGATGGGCATGCGTATGGCGATGATTGTGCGCCAGTGGCGCGCCACGATTGATCACGCTATTACCGATACTGGCCTGACGCAGTCAAGCTGGACGGTATTGATGCAGCTTCACCAGCTGGGGAATAACGTCTCGGTAAGCGAACTGGCGGCAGTACAGGGCATCGAATTGCCGCCGCTAATGCGCACCCTGACACAGCTGGAAAGCCAGGGCTACCTGCTGCGCGCCACATCGCCTTATGACAAACGCTGCCGCCTGCTGAAGCTGACTCCCGAAGGGGAGAAGGTGCTAAACAGGCTGAAACAGGTGATTGAAACCTACCAGGCTCGCGTGTCGCAAAACATTCCCGCGCTGGATATGGAAACGTTCAGCCAAACCTTAAATCACATCGCGCGCAATCTGCGGACGATTCGCGAAGAAGATAGCCATAACAATTAAATAATCATGATGACTCCGGAACAAAAATTTGCCCGCTGGGTAAGGGTTAGTATTGCCACCTTTCTGCTGATGTTTGTTTACTTCATCCTGGCGGATATCTGGATCCCGCTGACGCCGGACTCCACCGTAATGCGCGTGGTGACGCCTGTCTCCTCACGCGTATCGGGTTATGTCGCCGCCGTGCACGTGCATAACAACAGCCCGGTGAAAAAGGGGGATGTGCTGTTTGAGCTGGACCCGGCGCCTTTCCTTAACCAGGTGCAGGGGGCGGAAATCGCGCTGCAACAGGCGCAGTTGACCAATCAGCAGCTGGATGCGCAAATCCTTGCCGCGCAGGCGAGCTTAAAAACCGCCCAGCTCACCGCCCATAACGACAAAGTGACCTTTGAGCGCTATCTGCGCTTAAGCGGCCAGCAGAACGTCTCGCAGCAGGATCTGGATAAAACGCGCACCACCTGGCAGACCAGCGAGCAGGCGGTAGATGAACTGGCGGCGAAAATCCGCGAGCTAACGATTGCGCGCGGCGAGCGCGACGACAGCCGCAACGTAACGCTGCAGAAATACCGCAATGCGCTGGAAGAGGCACAGCTTAATCTCGGCTGGACGAAAGTTCGCGCCGAAGCCGACGGTATGGTGAGCAACATGCAGTTAAGCCCCGGTTGGTACGCTTCCGCCGGCTCGCCGGCGCTGGCGCTGGTGAGCAACCAGACCGATATCGTGGCCGATTTCCGGGAGAAAAGTCTGCGTCATACGCAGAATGGAACCGATGCCGCCGTGGTGTTCGATGCGCTGCCGGGCCACGTTTTTCACGCGCACGTCACCAGCCACGACGCGGGCATCCTGGCGGGGCAGGAAGCGGTGAACGGCCAGCTTTCACAGCCGGAAGAGTCCAACCGCTGGGTGCGCGACGCACAGCGTATGCGCATTCACGTCGCGCTCGACGAGCCGCTGCCGAAATCGCTGCCGACCGGCGCTCGCGCGACCGTTCAGCTCTATAACAGCGAAGGGCCATTCGCCCGCTTTTTCTCCGGGCTGCAAATTCGTCTGGTGAGCCTGCTGCATTATGTCTATTAACACGCTGGCGCGGGTGTTCACCCCCCATGGCAATATCGTTTACACGGCGAATGATTTTCGTCAGACGCTGCGCATTGTCGTGGCGGGGGTGATGGCGCTAAGTCTGTCGAGTTTTTACAACGTGCAGTACGGCGTTTTCTTCGTGGTCTACCCGATCATGTTGCTTTCGCTGGTGCCGGTGTTTAACCGCCATGTGGCGAAGCAGTTTATCTTCAGCGCGGCTATCAATTGCGTGGAGATGGTGTTGATTATCGGCTGGCTTTCGCAGTGGCCGCTCATCATGACCGGCGTGGTGTTTGCGCTCTATGTCATGCGTTTTCGCTTTATGAGCAAGGGGCCGCTATTCCTGTTCGGCTCAATGGGCGTAGTCTGCCAGAGCACGATGCTCAACTTTATGAGCTACCCGGGCAACGACTGGCATACGCTGCTTTTCTCTAATATGGAAGCCAGCGTGCTGGCGGTGTGCCTGAGCGCGCTGATGCACTATCTGTTGCCGGATGTGGAGCCGCGCGGGCGTCCGCCGCTGATTGAAAAAGACGCCGCCCGCGTGCGCCATGAGTCGCTGCTTTCCGGCACGGTGGCGACGCTCAATTTTGTCGTTTTCCAGATGTGCGACCTGAGCGATTCGCTTTCGGCGCTGATGGCGGGCGTGCTTATCCTCTTTCCGATGAGCTACCGCGGCGCGGTGCTGAGCTCAATATGGCGGGTGGTTGGCGTGGTGCTGGGGTGTCTTTATATCCTGGTGGTGCAGCTGGTGCTTTACGATCACAGCAGTCATATGCTGTTGATGATGCCGCTTATCGCGCTCGGTTTCGCCTTCAGCGCCCGGCTGCATGTGATGGAGAAAGTGGGCGCGGGCGTCGGGTTCTCCTGCATTACCACGCTTGGCATTATGTTCGGCCAGAATATGCACCCGGATAAAGACCTGGTCTTTAGTGATCTTTACCGCATTAGCTCTGTGACAGTATCGCTGCTGGTGACGCTGACGATGGTCTTTCTGGTGCACCTCATCCTCAACCGCTTTGCGGCAACGCGTTATGTGGTGCAGAGCGAGAGTAAATAGACTAACAGTGCGCCTGGTAGCCGGTTGCGTACGGGCGATTGAGAAATGCCGCTTGCAGACGAGCCGGCTCAACGCAGGCGGCATCGTTTATAAAATCATTCTGCTAACCTGCCGCTGCGTCCCATTGTCAAAGAAACGACGGCAGGCTATCGTGTTGCTGTAATAAAGTAAGCCCCTTGCCTGTTCTTCTTTCCCGTTGCTGGCGGCGGGGTTAAGCCCGCTGTTTGCCATTCATATTCACTCCTTACGCTATTTGAATAATGTCGTCGTCCTGATGCGGTGGATATTTTCGATTCGCAGTGGGCTTTTTATTAAAACATTCTCATATTTATTATTGGCATAAATAATTGCCCGGTATTTATTCTCGGGGTGAAGCGATTAATGATTAATTCTGTTTGTTCTGTGGGCGGCGGGCCATGAGCGGAAACGGCTTTGGGGCCGGCCCCCGCCACGGTCATTAAGCAAAAATTCCGTTTGCCGCTAACAGGGATAATTGGCCGTATGGATTATCACGTGAGAGCGATTGCTTGAATAAGCTTAGACAGAATCTGAAAAAAGCGCCTTACATGCATTTGTTTTACTTGAGTAAAACCTTAGGTGTTACGATACGGCAATGATTACTATAAGAAAACAGGAGCAGCGCGGCGAGCCTGCTGCGCTTATCTTTTGTGTTGCCGACAAGGGCTGGTAAAGGCCGCACTGGCAAGTCTTATTTGCAAACGCTTTTTATATTTTTGCATTTATTATTTTCCAAAAGCGAAGCAGGTAAATGTCTGGTCGTAATAACCTGGCGAAAGACGTAATTATCGTTACGGATGCGATGAGATGCGGTGTGGATAACCGCAGCGCTTTTCTCTGCTTTGTCGTCTTATGCCAATCACGGAAGGGGAAATCGCAATTATGCTCCTGGAGTCGAGTCAGGCTCATAATACCCGGCCGATATTACAACCGTTTAAAGATAAATGATTATGCCTACACAATATAATGCCTCCTCCCTGTAAGAAATACGCGATGACAACGTTGAAGGGCGCTGCATTTACAGCAGGATCACCAGAAAAACCCGCTCATTTTCGCCGTGTTCAACGACATGCAGCGTATTTTTAACGCCTGCGCCGCGCTGTCACCTTAATTAAGGAATTTACGATGCCTGTTACCCCGCGTCGCCTGAAAACAGGCGGCGACCCCCGCCCGCTTGCCGGGCACCGCCTGCTTCACGAAGAGCTCAGCAAGCTGTCTCACCCGGCGCGGCCCGACGTGGACTGGCGTAAAGTCGAACAACTTTGCCTGTCGCTGTTTGAGTTGAATGGCGTGGAGCTGCAAACCACCGCCTGGTATACGCTCGCTCGCACCCGGCTTGCGGGTCTGCTCGGGCTGAACGAAGGGCTGGCTATGCTGGAAGCGCTTATCAGCTACCACTGGGAAAATCTCTGGCCGCAGCCGGTCCATGCCAGAATGGAAATTGTCAGCAGCCTGAGCCAGCGCCTCCAGCAAGCGCTACGTACGCTGACGTTTAAATGGGCGGATTTGAGCGAACTCTATCAGGCTGAGGAGCATCTTACCCGCACGGGAGAGGTGCTTCAGCGACTCGAGCTTAAACATCTCAGCCAATTGGAAACGCTGCGAACGCAGCTGCACAACGCCGCAGTGCGGCTGGAGAACAGTAACGCTGACGCTGGCGAAACCTCTTCTGACCCCGGGGGTGCCTTACCAATTTGCGCGCTGAATGACCCGGTATTGCCTGAAAAAGAGGACACCGTGCGGTGGGTGTTTGTGGCCCAGCCTGAGCCGGCGGCAAAGGCGCAGACTGAAAATAGCCGTGTATCGCCTGTAAAACCCTTTGTCGCCGGGATGCTCGCTATGCTGATGGCGATGGGCGCGGCGGCAGGAGGGTGGCGGCTGTTCAACCGCGCCGAGCCGCTGAGCGACAAGTTAAACGCGTCGCTCGCGCCTTTTGCGCAAGTCCTGACCCGCGAGCAACAGCAAAAGCTGAAACAAGAGGGCGCGCCGGCGAATATCGCAGCGCGAACAGCGCGACAGCTGGTGCGACTTTCCCGTCTGCCGCCGGACTGGACGTTCCGCTACGCCCGACTGCTGGTAGCGCAGGCGCACACTCTCCAGCCCGGTGACGCAGCGGTTGAGCAACTTTCTCAGCAATGGCAGCGTCAATTAACGGCGGCGGCTTCCACGCAGGAGAGCCTTAACGGCTGGCATCAGGGTATGGAACAATTGCAACAGCTGGCGCAGCGGCTTAACGCCCTGGACGAGCGGCGCGGCAAATATTTAACGGCAAGCGAACTAAAAACAATGGTGTTTGCCATCCAGCAATCGCTGTCGGCAACCCCGCCGGTGGAGGAGCAGCTGCGTCAGATCGATGCGCAGCAAAATAATGCGGTTGCGCCTGCTGCGCTGTATCAACAGACAGAAATGCATTTGCAGCAGCTATTGAGCCGTTACGCATTGCTGAAGGACCGTCAGGGCGGGGCGGCGCAATAGCTTGCCTGGAAGCTTTTAGCGGCAAGTGAACCAAAGGACTCGGCTTCGGCGTATTGGGCAAATGGCAGTCTATTCCCGACGCGAGGCCGTGATCCGCTTGTTTAAGCAAAAACGTCAGCGATAAAACGAGCTTTGCGGGAAAGCGTGCAGAAAACGCGAGAAATCGAAAAGAAAGGGACGATTTGATTTGGTGCGTCCGAGTGGACTCGAACCACCGACCCCCACCATGTCAAGGTGGTGCTCTAACCAACTGAGCTACGGACGCACTAAGAAGATGGTGCGTTCAATTGGACTCGAACCAACGACCCCCACCATGTCAAGGTGGTGCTCTAACCAACTGAGCTATGAACGCATTGCTATGTGACAGCGGGGACGAATATTAACGGCAGCCCCGGCGGCTGGCAAGAGCAAAAGGGTAATTTTTCAGGAGATTTAGCGCGATTGCCGCGTAAGTGCACAGAATGATGAGAAAGTGATCGGATTACGGTGGCGGCGCGCGTCTGCGCATCGTATTAAAGGGGTGGACGCAAAGCTTCACCCCTTGTTTATCTCACGCCGCTGCGCATAACGGGGCGGCGCCAGCACTCGCCCCTGAGACGGTCAGCGCAGCGCCGCCGATTACCTCGCCGCGCGGTGCAAAATAACCGACGAAGGCTGATGCTGAAGATAGCGCATGCGCCATAGCATCATGATCGCCGCACTGGTCAACCCGATAATAAAGCCGGTCCAGAACCCCGCAGGCCCCATCGGTTCCACCACCAGGTCGGTCAGCGCCAGCACATAGCCGCTCGGCAAACCCAGCACCCAATAGGCGATAAAGGTAATAAAGAAAATGGAGCGCGTGTCTTTGTATCCCCTCAGCACGCCGCTGCCGATGACCTGGATAGAATCGGAAATCTGGTACACCGCCGCCAGCAGCATCAGGAACGAGGCCAGCGCCACGACTTGCGGATTATCGTTGTAGAGCAGGGCGATATGTTTGCGCATTACCACGGTAAAAATCGCGGTGACGACGGCCATGCAGACGCCGACGGCAATGCCCGTCCAGGCGGATGTCTGCGCATCCAGCGTCGATCCCTGACCCAGACGATATCCCACCCGAATGGTGACTGCCGCAGCAAGGGACATTGGCAAAACAAACATCAGCGAGCTGAAGTTAAGGGCTATCTGATGGCCGGCGACATCGACGATGCCGAGCGGAGAAACCAGCAGCGCCACGACGGCAAACAACGTAACTTCGAAAAACAGCGCCAGCGCAATCGGCAAGCCTAACTGCGTCAGGCGTTTAATGACCGCCCAGTCCGGTTTGCCGAAATGCTGCGCATGTTGAATATCGCGCATCGCGTGAGCGCGCTTAACATACAACAGCATGCTGGCGAACATCACCCAGTAAACGGCTGCGGTCGCCACGCCGCAACCCACGCCGCCAAGCTCCGGCATACCGTAATGGCCGTAGATAAAAATGTAGTTAACCGGAATGTTCACCAGCAGACCGATAAACCCAATCACCATACCGGGTTTGGTTCTTGCCAGGCCTTCACACTGGTTACGCGCCACCTGGAAACATAAATAACCCGGCGTCCCCCAGAGCAGCGCCCGCAGATAACCGACCGCTTTATCCGCCAGTTGCGGGTCGATATTATGCATGGCGTGAATGATATAGCCGGCGTTCCACAGCACGACCATCACCAGTACGGATACCATACCGGCAAGCCAGAAGCCCTGGCGCACCTGATGCGCGATGCGGTCGCGGCGACCGGAGCCATTAAGCTGCGCGATGGTTGGCGTAAGCGCCAGCAGCAGGCCGTGGCCAAAAAGAATGGCTGGTAGCCAGATAGAGGTACCGATAGCGACGGCGGCCATGTCGGTGGCGCTATATCCGCCCGCCATAACCGTATCGACAAATCCCATCGCCGTCTGGGCGATTTGCGCAAGGATCACCGGGATTGCCAGTGCTAATAACTGACGCGCTTCGATGAAATACTTCTGCACGTGAACACCTGTATTTTGTAGTTATTTGAAAGACAAAAAAGCCGCCTTAACTGGCAGCAAGAAGAAATTGCAGGGGAATGAGTCAGACTATTGTAGCGGGAGTTCACTATTAAGCCAGTGAAATAATGCGCTATTCCCGCTACAGGCTGGCAAGGAGAATTTCCAACTGTTATTGTGCTCAATATGCAGGTGGCGGCGAAAAACCGCCGTTTTATCGAATTCAGGAGTGGTTAATATGTTTACAGGCATTGTGCAGGGCACCGGTAAAGTGGTCGCCATTGATGAAAAACCGAACTTTCGCACCCACGTTGTGGAGTTGCCGGAGGCGCTCCTGCCGGGGCTGGAGACCGGCGCCTCGGTTGCGCACAACGGCTGTTGCCTGACTGTCACGGAAATAAACGGCAACCGCATCAGCTTCGACTTAATGAAAGAAACGCTGCGCATCACTAACCTGGGCGATTTACAGGAAGGCGACGTGGTGAACATTGAGCGAGCCGCGAAATTCAGCGATGAAATCGGCGGTCATTTAATGTCCGGGCATATTATGACTACGGCGGAAGTCGCTAAAATCCTGACCTCGGAAAATAACCGGCAGATCTGGTTTAAATTACAGGACCCGACGCTGATGAAGTATATTCTGCACAAAGGCTTTATCGGCGTGGATGGCATTAGTCTGACGGTGGGCGAGGTGACGCCGACGCGTTTTTGCGTCTATTTAATTCCTGAAACGCTGCAGCGTACAACGTTAGGGGCGAAAAAGCTGGGGCAGCGCGTGAATATTGAAATCGACCCGCAAACGCAGGCGGTTGTGGATACGGTCGAGCGCGTATTAGCAAGCCGCGAAGCGGCAGCCGCAGCGCTGGCGGTTAACGAAGAACCTAAATAAGTAAAATCTTAATAAAAATAAACCCCGGGCTTACCGGGGTTTATTTTTAGCGGGGGACGCGCAATCCGTTTTCAATGCCGCGGCTGAAGACCACCTGCCAGAGTTGAATATCCCGGGCGCGGAATGCGCCAGCGCAGGCGTTCAGATAATAAACGAACATCCGCTTAAATCGCTCGGAATAGTTATCTGCAATTTCCGGCCAGGCGTTCAGGAAACGCTCATGCCAGGCCATCAGGGTCTTATCGTAATCCGCGCCGAAATTATGCCAGTCTTCCATCACGAAATGGCGCTCGCTGGCGTCGGCAATTTGCCGCACGGAAGGCAGGCAGCCGTTCGGGAAGATGTATTTATCGATCCACGGGTCGACATTGTTATCGGTTTTACGCGAACCAATAGTATGCAGCAGGAAAATACCGTCCGGCTTGAGGTTGCGGTCGGCCACGTCAAAATAGGTAGCGTAATTTTTCGGGCCGACATGTTCGAACATCCCGACAGACACAATGCGGTCAAACGCATCGTTCAGGTCGCGATAATCCTGCAGCAGGATCGTCACATCCAGCCCCTGGCAGCGCGCCTGCGCCATTTTCTGCTGTTCAGCGGAAATGGTGACGCCCACCACGGAAACGCCGTAATTACGCGCGGCAAACTCCGCCAGCCCGCCCCACCCGCAGCCGATATCCAGCAGGCGCATCCCAGGCTGCAATTGCAGCTTGTCGCAAATCAGCTTCAGCTTATTGTTCTGGGCGTCGACGAGATTATCCGCTTCTTTCCAGTAGCCGCAGGAATATTGCATGTGCGGGTCGAGCATGCGGGTAAAGAGATCGTTGCCGAGGTCGTAGTGCTCTTTGCCGACAATCCAGGCGCGTTTTTTCGACTGCAGGTTAACAAGGCGGGCGCCAAGAATGCGCAGCGTATCTTTGAAATGGTGGGGCAGCTGTTTTTCCAGCCCGGCGCGCAGCACTTTGGTAAAGAACTGGTCGAGTCTTTCGCACTCCCACCAGCCATCCATGTAGCTTTCGCCAAGACCCAGCGAACCTTCCTGCAAAACGCGTTTAAAGAAATTGGGGTTTTTAACCTGTATATCAGAGGGGGCGGGGCCGTTAATGATTATGCCGGCCCGGTTGAGCATTTCGCTTGCTATGCGATACCACTCATTGTCCCGGATGCTGACTTCTTCTATACACGATGAACTCATAGCTTCTCCATCACCTGTGTGATCAGAACCTTCAAACAGCGTAGTCGCAATTTGAGGCTTGTGAGAAATCTCACGGACTAATCCGCGTGCCTGATATCCGACGTAGAACAGAGGAAGGGAGAATACCCTTGCCAGAAAAGCCTTCCATAGCAAAACGGGAGCGCTCCGGCTCCCGTTACTGCATAATATTTATGAGATTTATTGCAAAGCCGCGAATCAGTATAGGCGGCAAATTCTGATGATTCAACCGAATATTGTTAGCAACCTAATTACACAAATGTGACATTATCGATGCCGTTATGATGCGTGTGACGAAGAAGGCGCGTGTTGTCGCTCAGTTTCCGCCCTCTTTTGCCCCCGCATTTTATAGCCCCAGCCCACCAGCAGCACCGTCGCTAACATCACGCTGGTGGTGGAAAGCAGCGGCGCGGCGACCAGCCAGGAAACCAGCAGACTGGCGATAAAACAGAGCCCCAGTTGCAGCGTATTCTGCAACGCCGCCGCGCGACCGGTAGCCTGTGGGAACGGCTGTAGCGCCGCCGCCACGACAATCGGATAGATAGCGCCATTCGCCATCGCCATCAGGCAGAAGGGAATGAGCAGCATCGTCAGAGTCGCGTTTTCATACAACCCCACCGCCCAGGTCGCCGCCACGCTCAGGGCAAACGCTATCAGCAGCCAGGGCAGCAGCCGCGCGCCCGGCAAGCGTTGCAGCGCAGCGCGGCAGCCATAGCCGCCGATAAGAAAGGCAATCGTCTGCGGCACATAACTTAAGCCAATTACAGCAGGGCTGTAGCCCATTTCACTAAGAATAAAGGGTGAGCCGGTCAGCCAGGCGAAAAAGCTGGCGGAGCAGGCGGCGTAGATAAGCACATTGCCGCGATAAGCGGATGAGCGCAGCAGGGTGCCAAAGCGGATTTTTTCCGCCTGCGGCTCAGCATGAGGTTTTACTCGCGGCTGCAGGCGCAGTGCTGGCAACATCAGCAGCAGCGTCACGGCGAACAGTACGACGAAAATGGCCCGCCATTCGAAATGGTTCAGCAGCCAACTGCCCAGCAGCGGCGCCAGAGCCGGAGAAAGCCCCACCAGCGGCATAATCGTCGCGAAAATACGATTAACGCGGTGCGCCGGGTAGTAATCCGTGACCAGCGCCTGCCAGATAACCGCGGCGGCGCACACGCCTACCGCCTGCACGAAGCGCAACGCCAGCAGCGCCGCCGCGTTTTCCACCCACAGCATACCTATGCAGCCGACGGCGAAAATGGCGAGGCCCGTCAGCAGAACGGGACGACGGCCAAAGCGGTCTGAAAGCGGTCCCCAGATCAGCTGCGCCACGGCGAAACCCGCCAGAAACAGGCTCAGGGAGGCGCTGATTGCCGCCGCCTGCGTTTGCAGATCCTGCTGAATAGCGGCGAAAGCGGGCAGATACATATCGGTCGCCAGAAAGCCGAGCACGCTAAGCCCGGCCAGCCAGACAAGAAAAATTTTCGAGGGTTGCATAAGTTCCTCTTATGACGCTTTAACGAAGACCGCGAGTGTAAAGAGTGCAGCCTGCAATGTGAAACGCTAATATTTGGCGATTGCATTCAAAAATTTTGCAGGCATAACATGTGGTCCGAATATTCTCTGGAAGTGGTTGATGCGGTTGCTCGCAGCGGGAGTTTCAGCGCGGCGGCGCAGGAGCTGCACCGCGTGCCCTCAGCCGTGAGCTATACGGTGCGGCAACTGGAGGAATGGCTGGCGGTGCCACTCTTCGAGCGCCGCCATCGTGACGTAGTGCTCACGCCCGCCGGCGCCTGGTTTTTAAAAGAAGGGCGCTCTGTTATCAAAAAAATGATGATCACGCGTCAGCAGTGCCAGCAAATAGCCAACGGCTGGCGCGGGCAGCTTTCTATCGCTGTCGATAACATTGTCCGCCCCGAACGCACCCGCCAGCTGGTGCTGGATTTCTATCGGCATTTTAATGATGTCGAACTGAAAATTTCGCAGGAGGTTTTCAACGGCGTCTGGGACGCGCTGGCGGATGAACGCGTGGAGGTGGCGATTGGCGCGACGCAGGCGATTCCGGTAGGCGGCCGCTACGCGTTTCGGGATATGGGCATGTTGAGCTGGCATTGCGTGGTGGCAAGCCAGCACCCCCTTGCGCAACAGAACGCGCCGCTTAGCGACGACCAGCTGCGCGAATGGCCCTCGCTGGTGCTGGAGGATACGTCGCGTTCGCTGCCCAAGCGCATTACCTGGCTGCTGGATAACCAGCGTCGGGTGATTGTGCCGGACTGGCCTTCGGCGGCGGATTGCCTGAGCGCGGGTCTGTGCGTCGGCATGGTGCCTTCGCATTTCGCGCGCCCGTGGCTTAAGCGCGGCGAGTGGCGAGCGCTGACGCTGGAAAACCCGTTCCCGGACGCTGCCTGCTGCCTGACGTGGCGGCAAAACGACGCCTCGCCAGCGTTGCAGTGGCTACTGGCGTATCTGGGAGACAGCGAGACGTTGAATCGGGAGTGGTTGCGGGAGCCGGATTAGCCGGCCCCCGAAGGGATCAGCGGCGATAGTCGCGGAACGGACCGTCCGCCACGGAGCGGCGTTCAATCAGACGCGGATGCACTTCAATGGTCTGCGACTCTTCACGCTTGTTGACAATACGGTCCAGCAGCATGTTGAACGCCGTCTGGCCGAGGGTCTCTTTCGGCTGGTGAATAGTGGTCAGCGCCGGGCTGAAATAGCGGGCGTTGCGCACGTTGTCATAGCCAATAATAGAAATATCGTGCGGTACGCGCAGCCCCATCTCGTCGGCGGCGCAAATCGCGCCCATCGCCATGATATCGCCGCCGCAAAAGACTGCGGTGGGGCGGTGCGGCTGCGAAAGCATCTGCTGCATGGCGCGATAGCCCGATTCCGGCTCGAAGTCGCCCTGGACAATCCAGTTTTCCGGCATCGAGATCATCGCTTCCTTCAGCGCCTTCATAAAGCCCGCCAGGCGGCCTGCGCCGGTGTTGCGCTCAAGCGGTCCCGGGATAACGCCGATTTCGCGATGGCCGCGTTCGATTAAATAGCGCCCGGCGATGTATCCGCCCTGGAAGGCGTTATCGACTACCGAGTCGGTGAAGTCCGCTTTCGCCTCGCCCCAGTCCATCACCACCATAGGAATGTGACGGTACTCTTCCAGCATGCTGAGCAGCGATTGCGGGTATTCGGAGCACATCACCAGCAGACCGTCGACGCGCTTTTGCGCCATCATCGACAGGTAAGCGCGCTGTTTTTCCAGGTTGTTATGGGCGTTGCCAAGAATCAGCGTGTAACCCTTGGCGAAACAGCTGTTTTCCACCGCTTCGATGATCTCTGCGAAATAGGGCGCTTCGCTGCTGGTGGCGAGCAGACCGATGGATTTGGTGTGGTTAACCTTAAGACTGCGCGCCACGGCGCTCGGCGAGTAGTGCAGTTCTTTAATGGCCGCCCATACCGCGTTGCGCGTCTCTTCCGCGACAAAACGGGTTTTGTTAATTACATGTGATACGGTTGTAGTGGAAACGTTTGCTCGCTTCGCGACGTCTTTAATTGTTGCCATTAGTTGTCACTCCAGACCATGCCCTAACTTCCTGAAAAAACGTTGGTTAAACGTTTGCCTACGCTACCCCCTTGCGGCAACGAAAACGTTGCATCAGGCCGGGAAAAGCCAGTTCGGCTGGAAGGAGAGGGGGGTAATGGCCGGTACATAATAAATTAGCCGAGAATTTTGGCCGATCTTGCGCAAAAGGGGAAGAGGGAAAACGCATATCAGACTAAATCAAAGAGGATTTTTGCGTCCGACTATGTAAAAATGAAGCGCACCCGCTTTTTGTAGGGTTAAAAAGGAGAACAAATGAGTACCGAACTGAAATTTTCGCTAGTCACCACCGTCGTTGTGCTGGGTCTGATTGTGGCTTCGGCGCTGACGGCGGTAATGCACTGATTCGCTTGCCGGGAGAGGGGTTAACTTTCCCTCTCCTCATCATTTTTCCTTATAAATCCCCACGTTGTCCTTTCTTTTATTGCCCGTTCGGGTAATCATTAGCAAATAACAAAAAAGCTACACCCTTAACAAAATCGCAAATATCTTTTGCGATTCTTGTGACTTCTGTCCCAAAGCTATATCTGACATGCTGATTGGCATTCCGTTCTTGTCAGTTGCGCAACAGCCGCTGACGCTCTCTCGTTTTGTCTGGAGTTTTGCATGAGAGTTAATTTTCCTTTACTGGCGCTGGCGATTGGCGCTTTTGGTATCGGCACCACCGAGTTCTCGCCGATGGGGTTGCTGCCGGTTATCGCGAAAGGCGTTGATGTGTCTATACCCGCCGCCGGCATGTTGATTAGCGCCTATGCGATAGGGGTGATGGTTGGCGCGCCGTTGATGACGCTGCTGCTTTCGCACCGCTCGCGCCGCAACGCGCTTATCTTCCTGATGGCGATTTTTACCGTCGGCAACGTCCTCTCGGCCATTTCGCCGGATTACGGCACGCTGTTGGCGTCGCGCATCCTCACCAGCCTCAACCATGGCGCTTTCTTTGGGCTGGGTTCCGTCGTGGCGGCAAGCGTGGTGCCGAAACATAAGCAAGCGAGCGCGGTGGCGACCATGTTTATGGGATTGACTATCGCCAACATCGGCGGCGTGCCTGCGGCGACCTGGCTTGGCGAAGTTATCGGCTGGCGCATGTCATTCCTGGCGACGGCCGGGCTGGGCGTCGTCTCTATGATAAGCCTCTTTTTCTCCTTGCCGAAAGGCAGCGCGGGCGAGCGCCCCGATGTTAAGAGCGAACTGGCCGTGCTGATGCGCCCGCAGGTGGTCAGCGCGTTGCTGACGACGGTGCTTGGCGCCGGCGCGATGTTTACGCTTTACACCTATATTGCGCCAGTGCTGCATAAAGTGACCGACGCTACGCCTGCATTTATTACCGGCATGCTGGTGCTGATTGGCGTAGGCTTCTCAATTGGCAACTACCTTGGCGGGCGTCTGGCGGATCGTTCGGTGAACGGCACGCTTAAAGGATTCCTGCTGCTGCTGATTGTGATTATGGCCGCTATCCCGCTGCTGGCGCGCAGCGAGGTGGGCGCAGCGGTAAGCATGGTTATCTGGGGGGCGGCGACCTTTGCCGTAGTGCCGCCGTTGCAGATGCGCGTAATGCGCGTGGCGAGCGAAGCGCCGGGCCTTTCTTCTTCGGTGAACATCGGCGCGTTTAACCTCGGCAACGCGCTGGGCGCGGCGGCAGGCGGCGCGGTTATCCAGGCGGGTCTTGGCTACAGCGTTGTACCGCTAATGGGGGCGATTATCGCCGCGCTGGGACTGCTGCTGGTCCTTTTCTCCTCACGGCGCAATGCTGAAAAAGCCTTCGCGGCGGAATAAATAAAAAAGGGAAGCGCAGGCTTCCCTTTTTTTGTGCTTAAAATTCAGCGGATGGTACGCGGCGTCATCACCCGACGCGCGCCAACATAGTGACGCTGCCAGTAATCTTCGCTCAGTGAAGTTATCTGAATATCCCGACCGCTGCGCGGAGACTGGATAAACTTGCCGTTGCCGACATAAACGCCCACGTGATCGGCGGTGCCGCGCCCCTGAGTGCGGAAGAAGACCAGATCGCCGCTCTCCAGCTCGCCTCGGTCAACCGGGGCGGCGTCGCGCAGGTGGTACATCTCATTAGCGGTACGCGGAATGCGGAACTTCACCAAATCTTTATAGGCGTAGTAGATAAGCCCGCTGCAATCGAAGCCGGTGCGCGGCGAGGAGCCGCCCCAGCGGTAAGGCTTGCCTATCTGGCCCATTAGCTTGGTAAGCGCCGTTTTTTGCGCTTTCTGCACGCGAAGCTTATGCGCTGCGGCGATGGTAGTCGGCTGGTCCGATTTAACTTTCACACAGCGTTTTTTATGGCCTTTGCGTTTGGTGCACTGCTCGGTGTAGGCCAGCGTCTGCGCTTTTTTGCCTTTCAGCGTTAAGTCAGAAGAGGAGATTTTACCGCGCCGCGCAAGTGTTTTGCCGGATGCTGACGCTTTGATTTTTTTGCTGGAAGAAGAGGCGACGCGCTTAGTGGAAGTTTTGCCTGAGGATTTTTGCTTGCTGGTGGTCTTAATCTGGCTGCTTTTCTTCTTAGTTTTAGCGCTGTGCGCCTTTTGAATAGCCGACGGACGCGCGTTTTCTGAAGCGTGCGTTAACGGACTCAGTGTCAGACTGGTAAAAAATAGAGCACAGAGCGTGATGGTGATTTTATTAATCCGCGCCACTGAGCATTCCCCTGATGATGGCGGCAATCGTGCCCGCGTATGATTTTTTAAAAACCAGCCGATTCTAATCTAAAAAAATGACAAAAGTTAATAGCCATTTGCCGTCATCGATACGTTTCGTTATCAAGCGCAAAAAAAATGCGCATTTTTTCGCTTTCCCGCGTCGCGTTGTCGGTATGTAAAGCGAGCTGTCGGCAAAGATAGTATGCCGATCGGCGGCATAAAAGTGTTATTCTTAATGAATGTTTAACCCCGGCTACGGGCGTGGCGGCCAGCGCAAAATCTGCGCCCGGCCGTTACAATGAAAAGCTCCTGCCGTTAAGAAGCTTGAGGAAGCAAGACAATGAGCACAACCCTTGAAAAAATTCAGCGCCAGATCGCCGAAAACCCCATCCTGCTTTATATGAAAGGTTCGCCGAAGCTGCCAAGCTGCGGCTTCTCCGCCCAGGCCGTGCAGGCGCTTTCCGCCTGCGGCGAGCGCTTCGCTTACGTAGATATCCTGCAAAACCCGGATATCCGCGCCGAGCTGCCGAAATACGCTAACTGGCCGACCTTCCCGCAGCTGTGGGTAGATGGCGAATTGGTCGGCGGTTGCGATATCGTTATCGAAATGTATCAGCGCGGCGAGCTGCAGCAGCTCATTAAAGAAACCGCGGCGAAGTACAAATCTGAAACGCCGGATGCTGAATAAGCCGATGTAATAAAAAAGCGACCCACCGGGTCGCTTTTTTTATGGCGTGTCTTCAGCCGCAGGCAACGGCCAGCCGCCGAGCCGCTTCCAGCGGTTAACGATTTCACAAAACAGCAGCGCCGTCTGCTCGGTATCGTAAAGCGCGGAGTGCGCCTGGGTGGTATCGAAGGGAAGGCCCGCCGCGGTGCAGGCTTTTGCCAGCACCGTCTGCCCCAGCGCCAGGCCGCTTAACGCCGCCGTGTCAAAAGTGACGAACGGATGAAAAGGGTTGCGTTTCAGGGAGGCGCGCTGCGCTGCCGCCATCATAAAGCTGTGATCGAACGTCGCGTTATGCGCCACCATAATCGCCCGGTTGCAGTCGCTCTCCTTCATCCCCTTGCGCACCATTTTAAAGATAGCGTGCAGCGCGTCATATTCGCTCACGGCGCCGCGTAGCGGATTGTGCGGATCGATGCCGTTAAAGGCCAACGCTTCCGGCTGCAAAATAGCGCCTTCAAAAGGCTCGACGTGAAAGTGAAGGGTCTCATCCAGCGAGAGCCAGCCCTGTTCGTCCATCTTCAGGGTGACGGCGGCAATTTCCAGCAGCGCATCGGTTTTGGCATTAAATCCGGCAGTCTCCACATCGATGACGACGGGGTAAAAGCCTCGAAAACGGTCGCACAGACCTGCAAGTTGCGGGGTATCGGACATCAGGGTCTCATATAATGGGGAGTTGAAGCAGCGCGTATTATGGCAAATTTCGGGACGGGATGCAGCAGGGCGGGCGCGAAGGCCCGCCAGGAAGGATCAGTTGCCGAGGCCGCGACCGGCGTCTTTTTCTTCGATAAGCTCAATCTTATAGCCGTCCGGATCTTCCACAAACGCGATAACGGTAGTGCCGCCTTTTACCGGGCCCGCTTCACGCGTCACGTTGCCGCCGTTGTTGCGAATGCGCTCGCAGGCTTGCGCCGCGTTTTCCACGCTAATGGCGATGTGGCCGTAAGCGGTGCCGAGCTCATAGCTCTCCACGCCCCAGTTGTAGGTCAGTTCGATAACCGCTTCTTCGCTCTCCGGGCCATAACCGACAAACGCCAGAGAATATTTATATTCCGGGTTTTCGCTGGTGCGCAGCAGCTTCATGCCCAGCACGTTGGTGTAGAAATCAATAGAGCGTTGCAGATCGCCGACGCGCAGCATGGTGTGAAGTAAGCGCATAATGTCCTCTTAAATCTATGAAATGTAAGTCGTGGTTTGTTAAATCACTGTTATGAGTATAGCGGCGAAAGAACGCCGCTATCAATGAAGGGATTAAAGTGTCGGGTAATCGATGTAGCCTTCCGCGCCGCCGCCGTAGAAGGATTCGGGGCGCTGCGGGTTGAGCGCTGCTTTTTTGCGCAGGCGTTCTACCAGGTCCGGGTTCGCAATGTAGTCGCGGCCAAAAGCCACGGCGTCAATTAATCCTTTTTCGATCAGCGCTTCGGCTTTTTCACGGGTATAAGCGCCAGCGCCGATAATCGCGCCGTCAAAGCGCTCGCGCACTTTCTGGCGGAACTCATCGCTGTAAGGCGCGCCGCCCGCCCAGTCCGGCTCGGACAGGTGCAGATAGGCGATGCCGCGTTTGTTGAGCTCTTCAATCAGGTAAAGCGCATCCGCTTCTTCATCCGGGCCGTTATCGACATTCTGGAACGTGCCGACAGGCGACAGGCGAATGCCGATGCGATCGGCGCTCCACTCTTTGCTGACCGCGTCGATCACTTCCAGCACCAGACGCGCGCGGTTTTCTACGCTGCCGCCATACTGGTCGGTACGCTGGTTGGCGCTCGGGGAGAGGAACTGGTGCAGCAAGTAGCCGTGAGCGGAGTGCAGCTCGACCAGATCGAAACCGGCGTCGCGCGCGTTGCCTACCGCCTTGCGGAAATCGTCGACAATGCCCGGAATTTCGTGCGTTTCCAGCGCGCGCGGCGTCGTAGTGTCTACGCGGATAGCTTTGCCGTTTTCATCACGCAGAGAAGTACGCGTGCCGGAGTTGATAGCGGACGGAGCCACCGGCGCTTCGCCGCCAGGCTGCAGGCTGCTGTGGGAAATGCGGCCGGTGTGCCAGAGCTGTACGGCGATGTGGCCTGCTTTTTCATGTACCGCCGCAGTGATTTTTTTCCATGCCGCAACCTGCTCATCGCTGTGCAGACCTGGAGCCCCCGCATAACCTTTCGCCTGAGCGGAAACCTGCGTCGCTTCGCTGATGATAAGACCGGAGCTGGCGCGCTGGCGGTAATACTCCACCATCATTGCGGTAGGAATATCGCCTGGCTCGATGCTGCGCAGACGGGTCAACGGCGCCATAAAGACGCGGTTTGGTACGGTAACAGCGCCCACTTTAAGCGGGGTAAACAGTTTTTCGGACGGCATAATGTCTCCTGAGTAGACCGGTCGTCTAGTAACAAGGGAAATAAAAAGCGCCTGCCTGAGCGGGCGCTCAAAGAATCTGTTCTACATGTTTTAACGTGCTTTCCAGCGGCACGCCGCTGCGGGAAATCTTGGCCTGCAGGCTGGCGCCGAGCCACAAGACATACAGCACCTGCGCCTGCGTTTGCGCATCATTCGCGCCGTTGAGGCTTTTTTCCGCCATTCCGCGCTCAAGGGTCTGCGCGAGAAGCGCGATAACCTGGGCGGCGCCTTTATCCAGCGCGCTGCGCATATCTTCTGATAAATCGCATACTTCCGCCGACAGTTTTACGGTCAGACAGCCGCTAATAATGCCCTGATGACAGTACTGACGCAGCGTCTCCTGATACCAGTCGAGGATCTTCTCCCGGCAGGTGCGATCCGCGCGGTCGAAATGTAGGCGCAGCCGTTCATGATAATGCGCGTAGTGCCGCTCCAGCATCGCTACCCCAAACGCCTCTTTAGAGCGAAAGTAGTGGTAGAACGAGCCCTTCGGCACGCCTGCGGTTTTCAACAGTTCGCTCAGCCCCATGCCGGTAAAACCGCGCTGCAGGCATAGCTGCTCGCCGGTAGCAAGAAGGTGTTCGCGGGTATCAGTGTCATGCGTTTTCATGGGCATTACCGTACTAGACCATTCGGTCTAATGCAAGCCTGCATCAATAAATCAATGGTCCGCAACAGGTGACGTTGTCACGCTTTGCGGCGCTTAATAAAAGGAAGGCGGTGGTGCAAACGCGCACTTTACCCGCTACAGGCTTGCAAGCGTACAAAAGAGAGGCTTCAATTGTAGCAACTCTGTTAATGAGGAGCCGTTGTGGCCGAGCAGCTTGAATTTTTCCCCGTTCCCAGCCCTTGTCGCGGTATTTGCCAGAGCGACGAGCGCGGGTTCTGCCGCGGTTGCCAGCGCAGTCGGGATGAGCGTTTTAACTGGCAGACGATGAGCGACGCGCAAAAGCAGGAAGTACTGCGGTTGTGCCGCCAGCGCCTGCTGCGTAAGCTGCGCGCGGCTAAACCCGAGCCGCCCGAAGAACCCCAGCAGCCTTCACTGTTTTAATCTTGCGACTATCGTATACTCCGGCGCAGTGTTTATTTTATCCCGAGGAAAAGAGAGATGGTTCAACGTATTACCCTTGCGCCACAGGGGCCGGAGTTCTCCCGCCTGGTGATGGGCTACTGGCGGTTGATGGACTGGAAATTCTCCGCCCGCGAGCTGGTCAGCTTCATTGAAGCGCACCTTGATTTAGGCATCACCACGGTTGATCACGCGGATATCTATGGCGGCTATCAGTGCGAAGCCGCCTTTGGCGAAGCGCTCCGTCTGGCGCCGCACCTGCGCCAACGTATGGAAATCGTCACCAAATGCGGGATAGCCACGACGGCGAAGGAAGAAAACACCCTCGGGCACTATATCACCAGCCGTGAGCATATCCTGCGCAGCGCTGAGACCTCGTTGAAAAACCTGGCCACCGACTCTCTGGACCTGCTGCTTATTCACCGTCCCGACCCGCTGATGGATGCCGACGAAGTGGCGGAAGCCTTTCTCGCGCTGCATCAGAGCGGCAAAGTACGCCACTTCGGCGTATCCAACTTTACTCCTGCGCAGTTTATGCTGCTGCAATCGCGCCTGCCGTTTACGCTTGCCACCAACCAGGTGGAAATTTCACCAGTCCACCAGCCGCTGCTGCTGGACGGCACGCTGGACCAGCTCCAGCAACTGCGCATTCGTCCGATGGCCTGGTCCTGCCTTGGCGGCGGACGCCTGTTTAACGACGCCGCCTTCCAGCCGCTGCGTGACGAGCTGCAGAACGTGGCGCAGGAACTGGGCGCGGAAACGATTGAACAGGTGGTTTACGCCTGGGTTATGCGTCTGCCGTCCCAGCCGCTGCCGATAATCGGCTCCGGTAAGATTGAGCGCGTGCGCGCCGCCATTCCGGCGCTTTCGCTCGATATGACGCGCCAGCAGTGGTTCCGCATCCGTAAAGCGGCGCTCGGTTACGACGTGCCTTAATGCTGAAAAGAGATTGCCTCCCGGTGAAAACTCCCTCTCTGGTATAGACTTACCAGCGAGAAAACCGATCAGGAGGCAACATGAAGCGTTTTAGTCTGGCAATGTTGGCACTGCTCGCCTGCGGCGCGGCCCAGGCGGCAAGTGAAGAAGTAGAAATGAACCTCGTCACTCCTCAGGGGATTGGTCAGTCCATCGGCACGGTAAAAATCAGCGAAACCGATAACGGGCTGGAGTTTGCCCCCGACCTCAAGGCCTTGCCGCCCGGGGACCATGGCTTTCACATCCACGCCAAAGGCTCTTGCGAACCCGCCATGAAGGAGGGCAAACCTGCGGCGGCGGAAGCGGCGGGGGGCCATTACGATCCGCAAAGTACCGGTAAGCATCTTGGGCCTAAAGGTCCGGGTCATTTAGGCGACCTGCCTGCGCTGCAGGTTAATAATGACGGCAAAGCGACCGAGCCCGTTACCGCGCCGCGCCTTAAATCGCTGGATGAAATAAAAAATAAAGCGCTGATGGTGCATGTGGGCGGCGATAACATGTCCGATCATCCCAAACCTCTGGGCGGCGGCGGCGAACGTTACGCCTGCGGCGTTATCAAGTAAGTCGCGTGGCGCTGTCGCTGGGGTTGCTCGGCGGCGGCGCTTGTTCCAGTTGAGATAACGAGCACCACAGCCGCCAGATAAGCTGCGCCAGCCGTCGCGCATCCGGCTGATGATGTTTCGCAAGCACCGTATACACCCGCTCAAGTTCGTTCAGCGCGACCGCCAGCGGCTTTTGCTGAACGCCTTTTTCGCTCATCACATCTCTTAGCGTTGCGATGCAGTTATCGCGAACGCGTGATAAAGGGTCCGAACGGGCTTCCCAGCCGCGTAATTGCCACGCCACATGCGAGCAGTTAAGCAAGACTACGCCCCAGCGCAGCAGCCAGCGACGCGCGCTCTCCTCCTTACTGTTGCTGAGCTGGCTGATATGGTGATACACCAGCGATTCGAAGCCATTCTCGCTTTGGGCCGGGTGGCGGCTTAACTGGTCGATAAAACCGCGCCGCAAGGCGCGAATATGGCGACGGCCTTTTCGCTGGTCTGAGCCGGGCCGCAGCACCGCAAAAGAGACCCAGCAGAGCGCAACGCCGACGATTTTCGCCACGTTGTCATTAAGAAAATCAGCGAAGTCATAAACGGGCGGGTTGGTTACGGCGATAAACGAGCCCATAAATACGATCAGTTGTCCCCACAGCCCGGCAAGCTTCGGCTGTTGCAGCTTCATGAGCTGCATGGTGGTTAACAGCGGCAGCAAAAACAGCAAAAATTGCCACAGGTCGGTTATCTGCACCATCAGGCCAAATTTCACCACAAAGCTAAAAAGAGAGAGCAGCGCCAGCGTGCGCAGCAGCAGCATCAAAGAGTTGTGCGGCGATGGCGAGGCGGAATAGAGCACGCTGCTGATGGCCGCAAGCGTCAGCGCGCCGCTGCCGCCAGATTCCCACTGCGTGTTGATGCACCATGCGCCGAGAAGCGTAATCACGCAAAAGGTGCGCAACGCGCTCCACAACGCTTCAATGTTATCCGCGTGCCGGGCGAAAGCGGGGGCGGCGGGAGGCGAGGCGACGCGTTCCGGCGCGTGATCCTCCACTTCATGCAGCCAGCGAGCGCTGTCGAGATACACCCAGCAAAAATGGCGCAGCCGGTGCCAGAAAGCCTGATGGCGAAAATCATCGGCGTTGGTGGGATAACACTGCGCGAGGATCTTCGACACGCTGTATTTACTCGCGCCCGGTCGCGCCAGCGCCTGCAGCAACGTCTGCAATTGCGGCCAGAGAGACGGCGGCGCATCAGGCCAGTTCAACAGCAGCCTGCGCAAGCCGGAGATAAGACTGGTCAGTCTTAACTGCTGGTGCAGCAGGTAATTAAGCAACATGTTATGCCGCCGGAACCGGTAATGGCTCCAGAAGGCCTGAATCCGCAACAGGTTAAGCGTGAGGATTTGGCCGATAAGCCCTTCATGGGCGGTGCGAATGTTATCCGTCGTCTCCTGCTGCCAGAGGAGGCTGGCGTGCTCCAGCAGCCGCGTCTGCATAGTTCTCAGCGCCGTCAGTAGCGTCGAGCCATCGGAGTTGCCGGGCAACAGCATCATCATAAAGCCGCCGCACAAAATACCGACGATAACCTCGCAAACGCGGGCCTGAGCGATATCCCACAGTTGCGTTGTCTCTACCGTGTTGACCAGTGGAAAGGCGATGATGGCGGCGGTATAGCCCGCAAGTTGAAAGGCGTAGGCGGCGTTGTTAAGAAACTGGCTGGCGGCCCAGGTACAGAACGCAAGCCAGGCCGCCATGGCGAAGGTAAAAAACCAAGGGTCGTTCAGCGTGTGTCCGGCAATCATAAGCGAAGCGGCGGCGCCCAGCAGGCTGCCTGCGATACGTCCGAGACTTTTGCTTATTACGCTGCCGACGGTTGGGAAACTGACTACGGCGGCGGAAGTCATCGCCCAGTAAGGCTCATCAAGCTCAAGAACGTAAGCGATAGTGAGCGCCAGACACATTGCAATGCTGTTACGCAGCGCATAACGCCACTGGCCGGGGTTGGCTTTCCCCCAGGGTGTGTTTCGCAAGGCAAGCCAGTCGGGCTTCATGGCGCTACGGCCCGAGGGAAACGGTGCAGGTGGTGCCGGAAACCAGCGTCAATTCGTTTGGCACGGGATCGAGCGCGATGCGAACGGGCACCCGCTGCGCCAGTCGCACCCAGGGCACGTTGGGTTTGATATCCGCGACCAGCCCGCTGTCGCTCTCCACGCTCTGGTCGTAAATGGCGCGCCCGATGCTGTCCACCTTGCCGGTCAACTGCTGATGGCCGCTGTAGAGCGTCACGCGAGCGGGAATACCGGGTCGAATATGACGAAGCTTGGTCTCTTCGAAGTAGCCCACCACATAGAAGGAGCGGCTGTCGACCAGCGCGAAAACCGGCTGCCCGGCGGTGGCGTAGTTACCTGCGCGACTTGATAGATTAGTGACCCAGCCGTCCACCGGCGCTTTTACGGTCGTTTGCGAAAGCTGCCAGTTCGCCTGTTCAAGCGCCGCCTGCGCCGCTTTCAGATCCGCTTCTGCCGCCTCGAGGCTTGCCTGCGCGGCTTCCACGCTGATATTCGCGGTATCGAGATCTTCGGCAGAAATATAATTGCGTGGCAGATGGCGACGGCGGTTCGCCTCGTTATTGGCTTTCGCGACCTCTGAATGCGCTTTCGCAACCTCCGAACTGGCGCGGGCAAGTTGGGCCTGCGCGTTCAAAACAGAAATACGGTACGGCGTTTCGTCTATAGTAAAAAGCACGCTGCCTGCTTTCACCAACTGGTTATCCCGCACCGCAAGGCGCGTCAGCGTGCCGGAAACTTGCGGCGTAATATTAACCTGTTCCGCACGAACCTTACCGTCTCGCGTCCAGGGCGACTGCATGTAATAAGTCCAGAGTAGCCAACCGGCCGTCAGCGCGGCGGCAAAGACAATCAGCGTCGAGAAATATTTTAACGTTTTCAGGCGCATGGTTTACCACACTAGCAGGATCAGCAGCCCAAGGCTGACGGAAAGGGTAAAAAGCGATAAGTCCATTAACGTGGGGTGCCAGATTTCCCCGGAATACATCCAGTCGCGCAAGAGGTGATGAAGCGCGAGCCAGATAAAAAAGCCGATAATGACCGCTTTGAAAAGGGGAGGAAAATAGACGGATGCGCCTGCGACTAAATCCTGGAGGGGCATGCCTGATGCGAGAAAAGACCACGACACGGTTGATAATCCTTTGAGCAGCGATTCGGGGTGGCGGCTTCGTTCATCTGATATAGATTGATTATAATTGCCGCTGCGATAGTCGCAAAAGTAAGACATTTGTTTTAGTTATATAAATGCTGCACACTAGTCTAAAATCAGTACAATAACTTAGCAAGCTAATTATAAGGAGATGAAATTGGAATCGCCATTAGGTTCTGATCTGGCACGGTTAGTGCGCATCTGGCGTGCTCTGATTGACCATCGCCTCAAACCTCTGGAACTCACGCAAACGCACTGGGTCACGCTGCATAACATTCATGAGCTGCCGCCTGACCAGTCGCAAATACAGCTCGCCAAAGCGATCGGCATTGAGCAGCCATCGCTGGTGCGCACGCTCGATCAGCTCGAAGAAAAGGGACTGATCTCCCGTCACACCTGCGCAAGCGACAGGCGAGCAAAACGCATCAAGCTGACGGAAAAAGCGCGGCCTATCATCACAGAGATGGAAGATGTGATCCGTAAAACGCGCGGCGAAATTCTCTCCGGCATCAGTGAGGCGGAACTCAACACGTTGTTGAACCTGATTGGTCGTCTGGAGAAGAATATCAACGAGCTTCAGGAGAGAGGATAGTTCCTCGGTTTGCGGTTAATGCGTAGAAAAGCGACCTGCATGCAGGTCGCTTTTATTTTAGCGGGGAGAGACTGTAACCTGGCTGCCGTTGCTGGCCAGGACAACACGCTGGCCGGCAGAGAAGCGGGTATCGCCCTGTTTCTGCACAACCATAATGGTGTTGCCGTCATCTTTACGGATTTCCAGCTCAACGCCCTGGGTTTTGTTCACCGCGCCCTGGACGCCCTGGCCTGCGACGCCGCCCGCTACTGCGCCTGCTGCGGTAGCGAGAGAACGCCCGGAGCCGCCGCCGACGGTATTGCCGAGGAAACCGCCCAGCACTGCGCCGCCAAGCGCGCCGATGACGTTGTTCTCATCGCCGCCCTGAATTTTCACCGGACGCACGTTAACGATGGTGCCGTAGCTGACATTCTGCACCTGCTTGGCTTCAGATGCGGTATAAACGTCTCCTGAAAGGCTATCATTATTAACACAACCCGCCAGCGTTAAGCCCACCAGCGAGACCACCAGCACACGTGAAATCATGCAAATCTCCTGTTTACAAACAATGCTCCGATGAGCATCCATGATAGTTAAATTATATGGCATTAAACGGCCACGTTTCATATTGTTCATGCATTCCCATGTAAAAATAGTAAAAGTACCCGGTTTAACGCAGGGTAAACGCCTTTTAAACTGCATCGCGTTTTTATTGCGCCATTCAGGTGAATAATTATCATTAACACAACAAATTGCCTGACGCCGGGTCGGGCAACCCGTCAACCTTTAAGGAAAGCCTATGAAATCGGGGCGCTATATTGGCGTAATGTCTGGCACCAGCCTGGACGGAGTGGATGTGGTGCTGGCGGCGATCGACGAACGCATGGTCGCCCAGCAGGCGAGCCTGACCTGGCCTATCCCGCTCGCGCTTAAGCAGGATATTCTCGCCGTCTGTCAGGGCCAGACGCTGACGCTCTCGCAACTGGGACAGCTTGATACGCGCCTGGGAAGACTGTTCGCCGACGCGGTGCAGGCGTTAATGACGCAGGAGAGGCTGAAACCTGAAGAGGTGATGGCTATCGGCTGCCACGGTCAGACCGTCTGGCATGAACCGGGCGGCGACGCGCCGCATACGCTGCAAATCGGCGATAATAATCAGATTGTGGCGCGCACCGGCGTAACCGTGGTGGGCGATTTTCGTCGCCGCGACATCGCGCTGGGCGGGCAGGGCGCGCCGCTGGTGCCCGCCTTTCACCACGCGCTGCTGGCGCATCCTGTCGAGCGCCGCATGGTGCTCAATATTGGCGGTATCGCCAATCTCTCGCTGCTGTTTCCCGATCAACCCGTGCGCGGTTATGACACCGGTCCCGGCAATATGCTGATGGACGCCTGGATCTGGCGCCAGCGCGGGCAGGCCTATGATAAAGACGCCCAGTGGGCAAGCTGCGGCAAAGTGATAATTCCGCTGCTTCAGCATATGCTCAGCGATCCTTACTTCGCGCAGCCTGCGCCCAAGAGCACCGGACGTGAATACTTCAACTACGGCTGGCTTGAACGGCAACTGACGCACTTCCCCGGCCTGGCGGCGCAGGATGTGCAGGCAACGCTTGCGGAATTAACGGCCACCACCATTGCTGAGCAAGTGCTGTTAAGCGGCGGGGGGGAAAGGCTGCTGGTGTGCGGCGGCGGCGGGCGAAATCCGCTGCTGATGAACCGACTGGCTGGGCTGCTGCCAGGCATTGAGGTTGCGACTACCGATGAGATGGGCATCAGCGGCGATGATATGGAAGCGCTGGCTTTTGCCTGGCTTGCTTTTCGCACGCTTTCCGGATTGCCAGGCAACCTGCCGTCGGTCACCGGCGCTTCGCAGGCAAGCGTGCTGGGCGCCATTTTCCCCGCAAACCCGCTTCAGAATCGGATTTAGCCGACTCACCCCATGGGGTGAAGCCGATAGACTGCCTTTGAAACAGGATGAATACCGCTTCCCTAAGTAAAAAGAAAGTCATCAGGATAGCCCCATGAAAAAACTGCTTGTTGTTTTACTTCCCTCGCTTCTTGCCGGCTGTAGTTATTACAACAATATGGTTGAGCGTATGCACACGGATAAGCTTGAATACCAGTGCGATGAAAAGCCGCTGACCGTTTCGCTCAATAACACTCGCCAGGAAGTGAGCTTTATCTATAACGATAAATCCTTGCGCCTCAAGCAGGGGCTCTCCGCCTCTGGCGCGCGTTATACCGACGGCATTTACGTTTTCTGGTCGAAGGGCGATACGGCGGACGTTTACGAAAAAGATCGCGTTGTGCTGCATAATTGCCAGTTGCAAAATCCCAGGCGTTGAGATTTAACCGGGTGGAGCGCACAATAGCTCTACCCAACGATTACGTTTAGTAACGCCATGTCTGATAACGATTCTCTGCAAAAGATTGCGCATTTGCGCCGCGAATACACCAAAGGCGGGTTGCGCCGCCGCGACCTCGCCGACCAACCGCTTCCTCTGTTTGAACGCTGGCTTGCCCAGGCCTGCGAAGCGCAGCTTGCCGACCCGACCGCCATGGTGGTCGCCACCGTAGATGAAACCGGCCAACCTTACCAGCGCATCGTCCTGCTTAAGCATTACGACGAAAAAGGCATGGTTTTTTACACCAACCTTGGCAGTCGTAAAGCGCATCATATTGAACACAACCCGCGCGTGAGCCTGCTGTTTCCCTGGCATATGCTGGAGCGTCAGGTGATGGTTATCGGAAAAGCGGAGCGTCTCTCTACGCTTGACGTGATGAAGTATTTCCACAGCCGCCCCCGCGACAGCCAGATTGGCGCCTGGGTTTCGAAACAGTCGAGCCGCATTTCCGCACGCGGCGTGCTGGAGAGTAAGTTTCTTGAACTCAAACAGAAATTCCAGCAGGGGGAGATCCCGCTGCCGAGTTTCTGGGGCGGTTTTCGCGTCTCGATTGAACAGATGGAATTCTGGCAGGGCGGAGAACACCGCCTGCATGACCGCTTTTTATACCAGCGCGAAGGCGCGGGCTGGAAAATCGATCGTCTCGCCCCCTGAGTGAGGGATTTTCTTGTGCGAAGCGCTGGCGCAACCGGGCACAGCGCTTTATTCTATGCCTCCCTGAATTTTAAACGTATTCGCCAGCGGGCGAAAAGCCGTGTACCGGCAAAGGTGCAGTCGTAAACAGATGGAGAAATTGATGGCAAGCAGCAATTTGATCAAGCAATTGCAGGAGCGGGGCCTTGTGGCTCAGGTAACGGATGAAGAAGCATTAGCGCAGCGTTTGGCGCAGGGGCCAATCGCCCTTTATTGCGGCTTCGATCCTACCGCTGACAGCTTGCATCTGGGCCATCTGGTTCCCTTGTTGTGCCTCAAGCGCTTTCAGATGGCCGGCCATAAACCGGTCGCGCTGGTGGGCGGCGCAACCGGACTTATCGGCGATCCAAGCTTCAAAGCCACCGAACGTAAGCTGAATACCGAAGACACGGTGCAGGAGTGGGTGGAGAAAATCCGTCGTCAGGTTGCCCCTTTCCTTGACTTCGATTGCGGCGAAAATGCGGCCATCGCAGCCAATAACTATGACTGGTTCGGCAACATGAACGTGTTGACGTTCCTGCGTGACATCGGCAAGCACTTCTCTGTTAACCAGATGATTAACAAAGAAGCGGTGAAGCAGCGCCTGAACCGTGATGATGTGGGTATTTCTTTTACCGAGTTCTCCTACAACCTGCTGCAGGGTTACGATTTCGCCTGCCTGAACAAGCTGCACGGCGTGGCGCTGCAAATCGGCGGCTCCGACCAGTGGGGCAACATCACCTCCGGTATTGACCTGACCCGACGTCTGCACCAGAACCAGGTCTTTGGCCTGACCGTACCGCTGATTACCAAATCAGACGGCACCAAGTTCGGTAAAACCGAAGGCGGCGCGGTGTGGCTCGATCCGAAGAAAACCAGCCCGTACAAATTCTACCAGTTCTGGATCAACACGGCGGACGCCGACGTTTACCGCTTCCTGAAGTTCTTCACCTTCATGAGCATTGAAGAGATCAACGCGCTGGAAGAGGAAGATAAGAACAGCGGTAAAGCGCCGCGCGCCCAGTATGTGCTGGCGGAAGAGGTGACTCGCCTGGTACATGGCGAAGAGGGGCTGGTGGCGGCAAAACGCATTACCGCAAGCCTGTTCAACGGCACCCTGAGCGACCTGAGCGAGGCGGATTTCGAACAGCTCGCCCAGGACGGCGTGCCGATGGTCGAAATGGAAAAAGGAGCGGATCTCCAGCAGGCGCTGGTCGATTCCGAACTGCAGCCCTCCCGCGGGCAGGCGCGTAAAACCATCGCTTCTAACGCCATCACCATCAACGGTGAAAAACAGTCAGACCCGGAATACACCTTCAGCGATGCCGACCGCCTGTTCGGGCGCTATACGCTGCTGCGCCGCGGTAAAAAGAATTACTGCCTCGTCTGCTGGAAATAATATTCAGCAAGCAAGGGCGTGGGAAACCACGCCCTTTATTTTTCGCTATCACCTGCAATTCATCCGGAAGCAACATGAAAAACATCCTCGCCATCCAGTCTCATGTGGTGTTTGGTCACGCCGGCAACAGTGCGGCTGAATTTCCCATGCGACGTCTCGGCGCCAACGTCTGGCCGCTGAATACCGTTCAGTTTTCCAACCACACGCAGTATGGACAATGGACAGGCTCGGTGATGCCGCCAGCCCACCTGACCGAAATCGTGCAGGGCATCGCCGCCATCGGTCAACTGCAGCGCTGCGATGCGGTGTTGAGCGGTTATCTGGGGTCAGCCGAGCAGGGCGAGCATATTCTTGGCATTGTGCGCGAGGTGAAAAAGGCCAATCCGCAGGCGCTCTACTTTTGCGACCCGGTCATGGGGCACCCTGAAAAAGGCTGTATCGTGGCGCCAGGCGTAGCGGAATTCCATGCCCGTTATGCGCTCCCGGCGAGCGATATTATCGCGCCGAACTTAATCGAACTGGAGCTGCTGAGCGGTCACGCAGTAAATTCGGTAGACGAGGCGGTGACAACGTCACGAGAACTGATCGCGCTGGGGCCGAAAATCGTGCTGGTGAAACATCTGGCGCGGGCGGGCTACCATAAAGATCGCTTTGAAATGCTGCTGGTGACAAAGGACGAAGCCTGGCACATCAGCCGCCCGCTGGTGGATTTCGGTGAGCGTCAGCCCGTCGGCGTAGGCGATGTCACAAGCGGTTTGTTGCTGGTGAAACTGCTGCAGGGCGCAAGCCTTCGCGACGCGCTGGAGCACGTGACGGCCGCTGTTTACGAGGTGATGGTGACGACGAAGCGCATGGGCGAGTATGAACTGCAGGTGGTTGCGGCGCAGGATGGCATCGCAAAACCGGAGCACTATTTTACCGCCGTCGCGCTGTAAAAAGATAAGCCGCTCTCCCGTCACAGGAGAGCGGTCAACATCAAAGCCCTTCCGCCGCCAGCGCGGCCGCGACCTCGGGACGCGCCTGCATGCGCGCCAGGTACTGCTCAATATTATCCAGCCCGTCAAAATTCAGCTTCACCGCTTTTCCCCAGCGCAGCACGGTAAAGAGATAAGCATCCGCTACGCTAAAACGCAGCCCCATCAACCACTGCTTATCCGTCAGCTCCTCATTAACATACTGCAGTTTTTTCTCTAACTGGCCGCGCACGGTCTGCTTGTACTCCTCCGGCGTATCCGGGCGAAAGAGCGGAGAGAAGCCTTTGTGCAGCTCGGTGGCGATATAGTTAAGCCATTCCAGCGTGTGGTAACGCGTCATGCTGCCTGCCGGGGCCAGCAACTGGCGGTCCGGCACTTTATCCGCCAGATACTGCACAATCGCCACGCCTTCCGTCAGCATCGAGCCGTCATCAAGCTGTAGCGCCGGCACTTGCCCCTTAGGGTTAATGGCGAAATAGTCATCCCCGCTTTCGGTTTTTTTCGCCGCCAGGTCTACTTTCACCAGCGTAAAATCGAGACCCGATTCGCGTAAAACAATATGGGGTGAAAGGGAACAGGCACCTGCTTTGTAAAACAGCTTCATGAGTCGCTCCTCGTTAGCGATGAATTATCACAGTATCGTAGTGCCCGGCGGGGCAAAAAAAAAGCCGCTAACCCAAAGGTTAGCGGCTGAAAAAGGTTTCGTGATGAGAATTACGCCGTTGCGGTTTCGGAAGCTGTTGCCGCTTTGTCGTCATCCTGCGTCATGCGGTTCAGTTTTGGCGCGGTCAGCAGCATCAGCACGGCGATAACGCCCGTTGCGATGCCAATCTGCATGAATACGCGGCCATAAACATCCAGCGACATCAGCGGGTCGGTAACATTTTCCGGCACCGCCATCAGGTTGGCCACTTTACCGGCGATAATCGCCGCCCCGGCGGTGGTCAGGAACCAACTGCCCATGATGAAGCCCATCAGGCGCTGCGGCACCAGTTGCGCGACCATCGCGAGACCCAGACCGGAGATCATCAGCTCGCCGATGCTCTGCAGGGCATAGCTCAGGATAAGCCAGTTCACCGAGACGATACCGGCGTCGCTGGCGAACTTCGCGCCCAGTGGCAGCACGAGGAACGCGCCGGAGCACAGCACCATGCCGATAGCGAATTTATGCGGCATCGGCAGACGGTCGCCCATCTTGTTATAAATCGCGGCCAGAATAGGGCTGCCTACCATTATCCAGAACGGGTTCAACGCCTGATACTGTTCCGGTTCGAACGCGATACCCAGAATAGCGTGTTCAACGTTACGGATCGCGAAGAAGTTCAGCGAGGTTGGCATCTGGCTGTAAAGCACGAAAAACACGACCGCTTCCAGCATCAGGATAAACGCGACGATCATTTTACGACGCGCGGCGCCGTGCATGGCGAACGCCTCTTTACCGAAGATAATCACGATGCCCAGCGCGATAACGCCCAGCGCAATACGAGCGATGCCCTGGTTATGCAGCAGCCAGGTGGCGATAGCGACCAGCACTACCACGCCCGCAATAGTGGCGATAAGCTTGCCGAAGTGCAGCGGTTGGAAGTCCGGCTTCGAGCCGTACTCTTTCACCCAGTGACGGCAGAAGGCGAAGTTGATAATGGTTATCACCATACCGACCACGCTCAGTGCGAAAGCCACGCTCCAGCCAAACTTCGCCGCCAGCCACGGTGTGGCCAGCATAGAGAAGAAGGAGCCGATGTTAATCGCCATGTAGTACATGGTGAAGGCGCCGTCGAGACGCGGGTCATCCTTCGAATAGCAGGTAGAGAGCAGCGAGGACGGGTTGGCTTTAAACAGGCCGTTACCTACCGCGATAGTTGCCATCCCCATATAGACGACAGCGGCGTCGTGACCAGACCAGGCCACTAACGCATAGCCAATCGCCAGCACGGTCGCGCCAAGGAAAATCACGCGTTTAGTGCCGAGCACTTTATCGCCGAGCCAGCCGCCGATGGCGACCAGGCCGTATACCAGTGCGCTAAAAGAGGAGAACAGAGTGATGGAATCCGCTTCGGACATACCCAGCTGTTTCACCAGGTAGACGGCCATGATCCCTTGCAGGCCGTAGTAACCAAAACGCTCCCATAATTCGATAGAGAAAATGAGATAGAACGATTTCGGTTGTTTGAAAGCGTTAATGCTCACGCTTTCTGCTGGTTTATTGTTTGCAGTCGACACATATACCTCTTTTTTTACGTCCCGTATTAACGGGAGTCTTGTCGGCGCATTGCCTGTACAGCATGCGCTTTATTTTTATTAGGGTGAGAAACGGCGGGTAATGTTCACTATCCTGGGCTGTCAGGCAATACCTTTGTAATAATCCGTTACATTTAACTCAGCCAGGATATTGCCCGCAAAAACAAAACCGAAGTTAGCGTTAAATTTTTTGTTAACCTCAATATCAGATATTTTATCTGATTTTGCCCGCCTCAGGTGGTGGAGAGGTTATATGTTCTGCTGATTTGCCCGCGCGCCAGTGATTACGACCTGATTGAGGCGAATATGCCGACAGATGTGCGGTAAAAAAGCGTGCCATCGCAGGCTATGCGCGGTATTTTGCCGCTCTTTCACAACAGAAAATTAACATGATGTTATCGATGTGATTTTTGTCACAAAGTTATAGAAATTTCCTGTCGAAAAAAAACGTTTAACCTGGGAAGGTGGTTTAGCGCCGAGTTTAATCAGCAGCGATGAGGCCAAATAAAGGCTAATAAGTTGTAAAGCGTGAAAAATGTTCAGTGAGAAAGCTCACATTCGCCCGCAACGCCGCGGGCGAAGCATTATGAATAGACTTTCTCTTTATATTCGCAGAGATCTTCAATCAGGCAGGAGCCGCAGCGGGGCTTACGGGCAATGCAGGTGTAGCGACCGTGAAGGATAAGCCAGTGGTGACAATCAACTTTAAACTCCGCAGGCACCACCTTCAGCAGCTTTTCTTCCACCTGCTCCACATTCTTCCCTGGCGCGAACTGGGTACGGTTACAGACGCGGAAAATGTGCGTATCCACGGCGATAGTCGGCCAGCCAAAAGCCGTATTCAGCACCACGTTTGCCGTTTTACGCCCGACGCCTGGCAACGCCTCGAGCGCAGCGCGATCTTCCGGCACTTCGCCGCCATGCTGTTCCAGTAAAATGCGGCAGGTCTTAATCACGTTCTCCGCTTTACTGTTAAACAGCCCGATGGTTTTGATGTATTCCTTTACGCCTTCCACGCCGAGGTCCAGCATCGCCTGCGGCGTGTTGGCGACGGGGTAGAGCTTCGCGGTCGCTTTATTTACGCTAACATCCGTCGCCTGTGCGGAAAGCAGCACCGCAATCAACAACTCAAAGGGGGAGGTGAAATTCAGCTCGGTCGTAGGGTGCGGATCGTTCGCGCGCAAGCGCGAAAGTATTTCTATGCGTTTCGCTTTGTTCATCAGGCTTTTTCCGTTTTGCCCGCCACAATCGCAGCCTGCGCCGCCCGGCGCGCCTTCATTTTTTCATCAATCAGATACTTAATGGCGAGCATCATGCCAAGGCCGATAAAGGCGCCCGGCGGCAGCATCGCCAGCAGGAACGGGGTATCGGTATGAAACACTTCCACGCGCAGCGCCTTCGCCCAGCCGCCCAGCAGCGCGTCTGCGCCGTCAAACAGCGTGCCGTTGCCGAGGATTTCACGTAAAGAGCCCAGCACAAACATCGCGCCGGTAGCGCCCATGCCGATGGCGAAGCCGTCCAGCGCCGACAGCAGCGGCCCGTTTTTCGCTGCAAACGCTTCTGCACGACCCACGACGATGCAGTTAGTCACAATCAGCGGGATGAAAATGCCAAGCGACTGATAAAGACCAAACGCGTAAGCGTTAATCAGCATCTGAACAATACTGACCACGGCGGCGATAATCATTACGTAGATGGGGATGCGAATTTCCGCAGGCATCCATTTACGGAAGGCGGAAATCGAAGCGTTAGTCAGCGTCAGCACAAGCGTGGTGGCAAGGCCCAGACCCAGGGCGTTAGTCGCAGTGGAGGTCACCGCCAGAAGAGGGCACATCCCCAGCAGCTGCACCAGCGCTGAGTTGTTTTTCCACAGGCCATTGACCAGAATCGATTTTACGTCATTCATGGTTTTCTCCACAGGAAGGAAGGGCGGCAAGCTGCGGCGGCAGCGTTTGGGCATAAAGGCCGGCGCGCTTCACGGCGTTTACGACCGCGCGCGGGGTGATGGTCGCGCCGGTAAACTGGTCGAACTGGCCGCCATCTTTTTTTACCGCCCAGGTCGCATCATCGCTCCCCTGAATCACTTTTCCAGCGAAATGGGTGATCCAGTCGCTGATGCGGGTTTCGATTTTATCGCCAAGGCCTGGCGTTTCATGATGCTCGGTAACGCGGGTACCCAGCACTTTACCCTGAAAATCAGCGCCGACCAGCAGCTGAATAGCGCCAGAATAGCCATCCGGTGCGGTTGCCTGCATCACTACCGCGACGGGCGTATCGCCTTTACGGGCAACCCACAGCTGTTTTTCACCCGCGCCCAGCGCAGGCGCGCTTACCACGAAACAGCTTTGCTGCAGGTCATTATCGTAAAGTTCCGCAGGCAACACCTGGTCGAACAGCTGTTTTTGCTGGAGAACGGCCTGGTTGTCGATAGTCGTTTTGGTGAGCGCATTCACCATCGCCGTTAAGCCGGTGGTCAGCGCGGCGAATACCGCAAGGGTCGTCCCATGTTTTTGTATCGTCTTCAGCACAGGCGCTCCTTAGCGATGACCGTAGACCCGCGGACGGGTGTAATAATCGATAAGCGGCACGGTGATATTCGCCAGCAGCACGGCGAAAGCCACGCCGTCCGGATAGCCGCCAAAGCTGCGAATAAGCCATACCAGCAGACCTGCCAGCGCGCCAAAAACCAGGCGGCCTTTGTTGGTCGTTGACGCCGTCACCGGATCGGTAAGAATGAAAAACGCCCCAAGCATGGTCGCGCCCGACAGCAGGTGCAGCAATGGCGAGAGGAATTTTTCCGGCGCCAGCCACCAGCCGAGCGTGGCGCAAATCATGAGCGTGGCGATAAAACTGACCGGGATATGCCAGCGAATGGTGCCGCGCCAGAGCAGGAACAGACCGCCCGCCAGATAAGCCAGGTTCACCCACTGCCAGCCAAGCCCGGCTAACGCGCCGCCGTAAATCGGCTGCTGCAGCAGTTCCACCGCCGGATGGCCGGCATGAAGGCCGGTTTTAAAGGTATCCAGCGGCGTGGCCTGGCTTACGCCATCAATGCCGATGCGCAGCTGCGTCATGGTATCGCCGTTGACTGTCACGCCGTGAAAAATCACCTGCAGCGCATCAACCAGCCCCGGAACGGTGGCGGCGATCTGCTGCGGCGGCAGCCAGTTGGTCATCTGTACCGGGAAAGAGATAAGCAGCACCACGTAGCCAATCATCGCGGGGTTGAAAGGGTTATGCCCGAGGCCGCCGTAGAGCTGCTTCGCGATGATAATAGCGAAAACAGTGCCAAGCACCACCAGCCACCATGGCGCTAACGGCGGAATGCTGATGCCAAGCAGCAGCCCGGTCAGCAGCGCAGAATTATCGCGAATAATGGCTTTCACCGACATTTTCCGTAAGCGCAGCACCAGCGCTTCGGCGAGCAGGGCGCTGGCTATCGCCAGCAGCACCTGAATAAGCGTGCCATAGCCAAAGAAAAAGGTCTGGACGGCGATGCCCGGCACGGCGGCGAGCGTCACCAGCATCATAATGCGCGATGTCTGGCGTTGATTGTGCGTGTAGGGCGAACTTGCGATTCTGAAAACCATTTATTCCTCGTTAACAACCTGCTGAGCGGCTTTGCGAGCCTGTACCCGGGCAATCGCGGCGGCAACTGCAGCTTTACGGGGATCTTCCGCTTCTTCTTCGTTAGCGGCATCCGATGCCGCGTTTTCAGCGTCCGCCTGCTGCGCCGCTTTGCGCGCTTTAGCGCGGGCGATAGCGGCTTCAACGGCGGCTTTGCGCGGGTCGACGGGCGCCGGTGTCGCCGCCTCTTTCACTGCTGCTGCAATTTCCGTTTCTGCTGTATTCATTTCCGCCTGCTGCGCCGCTTTACGCGCTTTGGCGCGGGCGATAGCGGCTTCAACGGCAGCTTTGCGCGGGTCGACCGGGGCGGCGTCTTCGGTTGCCGCCGCCTCTGTTTGCACCGGTTGGGCATCAGCCTGCTGCGCCGCTTTACGCGCTTTGGCGCGGGCGATGGCGGCCTCAACAGCGGCTTTGCGCGGGTCGACCGGGGCGGCGTCTTCGGTTGCCGCCGCCTCTGTTTGCACCGGTTGCGCATCCGCCTGCTGCGCCGCTTTACGCGCTTTGGCGCGGGCGATAGCGGCTTCAACGGCGGCTTTGCGCGGGTCGACCGGGGCGACGTCTTCGGTTGCCGCCTCTGTTTGCACCGGTTGCGCATCAGCCTGCTGCGCCGCTTTACGCGCTTTAGCGCGGGCGATGGCGGCCTCAACGGCGGCTTTGCGCGGGTCGACCGGGGCGGCGTCTTCGGTTGCCGCCGCCTCTGTTTGTACTGGTTGGGCATCAGCCTGCTGCGCCGCTTTACGTGCTTTGGCGCGGGCGATGGCGGCCTCAACGGCGGTTTTGCGCGGGTCGGCGATACTCTGCGGTTCGGTCGCCTCGACGGCAGGAACGGAGCTGTTCGCCGCCATTTCGGCTTGCGCTTTCTCAGCCTGACGGGCGCGCGCTTCGGCTTTACGCGCCTCACGGGCAGCGATCACCGCGTTGTTATCCGGTTTAGCGCCTGCCTGCACCACCACAGGTTCGGCAGCGTCGGTTTTACGGGCGCGAACGCGGGCAAGGGCGGCGGCGACGGCATCTTTATTCTCGCCGGAAGGCTGTACAGCGGACTGTTTGTGACGCTCAAGGCGAGCCGCTTTTTCACGTTCCAGACGCGCCTGGCGCGCCTCAAAACGTGCTTTCGCCTCGGCGGCGCGGCGCTCTTCTTCTGCGATGGCGCGGATCTCCGCCTTTTCCTGGCGGAAATACTGCACCAGCGGAATGTTGCTCGGGCAAACATACGCACAGGCGCCGCACTCTATGCAGTCGGCAAGGTTGTGCGCCGTCGCTTTATCGTGCTGCTGCCCTTTGCTGAACCAGTAAAGCTGTTGCGGCAGCAGGTCAGCGGGGCAGGAATCCGCGCAGGCGCTGCAACGAATGCAGTGTTGCTCTTCCTGCTGCTCGCCCATTTCGGTTGCCGAGGGGGCCAACAGGCAGTTGGTGATTTTCACCACCGGCACGTCCAGGAACGGCAGCGTAAAGCCCATCAGCGGGCCGCCCATGATAACCAGTTGCCCGGAGGTGGGAATAAACCCGCAGAACTCCAGCAAATGGTGCACCGGCGTGCCAAGGCGCGCCCAGACGTTGCCGGGGCGGGAAACCGCTTCACCGGTCAACGTGACGACGCGCTCCGTCAGCGGCTCGCCATCGATAACGGCGCGCTTGATAGCGTAAGCGGTGCCGACGTTCTGCATTAACACGCCGATATCGGACGAGCGCCCGCCGTGCGGCACCTGCTTGCCGGTCAGGATCTGCGTAAGCTGCTTCGCGCCGCCGGAAGGGTATTTGGTGGGGATCACGCGCAGGCGAATATCATGCTCGCCCGAAAGCACGGCGCGCATCATCGAGATAGCCTGCGGCTTGTTATCTTCAATACCAATCAGCACTTCGCGCGGTTGCAGAATGTGCATGAGAATGCGCACACCGTCGATAATCTGCGCGGCGCACTCCTGCATCAGCCGATCGTCTGCGGTAATGTAAGGTTCGCACTCCGCCGCGTTGATAATCAGCGTTTCGATCTTATCGCCGCCGCCGTGCAGCTTAACGCCGGTAGGGAAACCCGCGCCGCCAAGCCCGGCCACGCCAAACTGGTGAATCCGCTCTATAAGCGCTTCGCGCCTGTGGCTCTGGTAGTCGGCCCAGCCTTCGCGGGCTATCCACTCATCTTTGCCATCGGGCTCGATAATCACGCTCAGCTCCGCCAGCGCGGAAGGGTGCGCGGTGGAGTGGGGGGCGATGGCAACGACGGTGCCGGAAGTGGGCGCGTGCACCGGCAGCATTCGTCCGCGGCCGCGCGTCAGCGGCTGACCGCGAAGCACCGTATCGCCGGGCTTAACGCACAGTTCGCCTTCCGCGCCGATATGTTGCTTCAGCGGGATAATAAAACGGCCTGGCAGCGGCACATGGCGCAGCGGCGTGCCGTTGGACTGGGTTTTCATCTCCGGCGGATGAATGCCGCCGTCGAAGTCCCAGATTTTCTCTTTTCTGAAAGCAGAAAATAACTTAAGCATGGTTTTCCACTGGGATCATGCGCACCGGAATCGTCTCTAAAGTCCATTTCCAGCTGTCCGGGGTCGGTGAGACCGGGCGCATTTCAATACATTGAGTCGGGCAGGGGTCTACGCACAGGTTACAGCCGGTGCAGAGATCGCTCATGACGGTGTGCATGGCGCGCGTGGCGCCGACGATGGCGTCTACCGGGCAGGCCTGAATACACTTGGTGCAGCCGATGCAGTTAGGTTCATCGATCACCGCCAGCATGCGCGCCGGCTCCGGCGCGGCGTCGCCGTCAATCGGTTGCGGTTCAACGTTCAGCAGCGTGGCTATCTTCAGCATCACCGCCTCGCCGCCAGGGGCACAGCGGTTAATGTTTTCGCCATTATTGGCCACCGCTTCCGCGTAGGGACGACAGCCCGGATAGCCGCACTGTCCGCACTGGCTCTGCGGCAACAGATCATCGACTTGGTCCACCACCGGGTCCTCTTCGGCGGCGAAGCGACGCGAGGCGTAGCCCAGCAGCATGCCGAACACCAGCGCCAGCAGCGTGAGAGCGACGACGGCAATGACAATCATATTCATCAGAACTTCACCAGCCCGCTAAAGCCCATAAAGGCCAGAGACATCAGCCCGGCCGTGACCAGCGCGATGGCGTTGCCGCGAAACGGCAGCGGCACATCGGCAACCACCAGACGCTCGCGAATGGCGGCGAACAGCACCATTACCAGCGAGAAGCCCACGGCGGCGGAAAAGCCATACAGCGCCGATTGCAGAAAGTTATGCCCCAGATTAATGCTCAGCAGCGCCACGCCCAGCACCGCGCAGTTAGTGGTGATAAGCGGCAGATAGATACCGAGCAGACGATAGAGCGCCGGGCTGGTTTTTCGCACCACCATTTCGGTGAACTGCACCACCACCGCGATAACCAGGATAAAGGCCATCGTGCGCAGGTAGACCAGACCGAGCGGCACCAGAATCAGGTGGTCAATAATCCAGGAGAAAATCGTGGCGAGCGTCATCACGAAGGTCGTCGCCATCCCCATGCCGATAGCCGATTCCAGCTTTTTAGAGACGCCCATAAACGGACATAAGCCGAGAAACTTCACCAGTACGAAGTTGTTTACCAGTACCGTTCCGACAAATAAGAGTAAGTAGTCAGACATTATTCGACCTGAAACGAAAAAAGCCGCTCATTATCAGGCAATGCGCCGGGAGCGACAACAGAGAATGTGTAAGGTTATTTAGCGTTAACAAACGTCTGCTTCACGCGCTTCGAACGTTTGAAATAAGGCACCAGCAGCGCTGCCGCCAACAGCGGAAACAGCAGCTGACGCAACGCCAGCTCGTCGCTCACTGGCGCGAAGGCAAAAGATTTAATGGCCAGCAGAACGGTGAGCAGCAACCAGATAATGTAATGCCTTGGCACGCCTGCGCGGCGTTTAAAAAACATCACCGCCAGCCACAGGGTATAGCCCCAGATGGCCAGCGCGAAAACGCACGAGAAATACCACAGCGCCACTGTCGACGCGCTTTGCGCGGCCAGAGCCTGATGCGTTTGCGGCGAGGCGATCGCCAACAGGTAAAAGGCCACGGCGATAGTGGTGCTAAGCAGCGTCATCAGCAGCCAGGCGAGAGGCGCCAGTAACCAACCTCCGATGCGCATTGCAGGCGTGGCGGTCATGTTACCTCCCGGGTTATGCATTGAGCCAATGAATGACAACGAACAAAATACAGTGCCAGAATTATAAGGATTTTCGTCCTGAATGCTACCTGTAGTGATTATTGCACGTAACGCCAGACCGATTTCGGCACCTGTCCAAGGTCAAACAGCCGTCCGCCGGACACCAGTTCGGCGCGCCGGTGATCCGCGGCACGGTACATATTAATCATCTCCTGATTATCGGTAAGGGTGTAATTGAGGTGGTCGAACAGTTTTTCCAGACTTTCGAGCGAGCTGATCTTACGAAATTTTAATAAGTAGTCCTGAACTGTCATGTTTAAAAGTATCCGCGTAACAGAAATAAAAAAAAGCGTAGTAAACCGGACCGCTGGGGCCGGATAAATAATAAATGGAAACAAGCAGGGGCGCAGAATTCTTAAACGCCGCAGGGGACATTTAAGATTTTTCTTTCATTTAAAGAGTGCAGGCGCCGGATGGCGCCTGACGGAGTGCAAGATTAACGCTGTTCGCCGCGGCTGGCAATAAGCTTCTGATACCAGAAGAAACTCTTTTTACGTTTACGGGCGAGGCCGGCATGGTGATCGACGTAGACGAAACCATATTGTTTCTGATAACCGTTAAGCCAGCTTAATAAATCAATAAATGACCAGGGGTAGTAACCGCGCACATCGGCGCCCTGGCGCATGGCGTCTTCCATGGCGTCGACATGCATGCGCAAATAATCAATTCGCGCGTCATCGACGATTTCGCCATCAATAATAGGGTCTTTCGCGCCGAGACCATTTTCCGTGATATAAATCGGCACGTCGCCGTAGCGGGCTTTAATTTGCATAATGCCGTCGGTTAAGCCCTGCGGCCAGATTTCCCAGTCCCAGTCGGTGTAGACGCCGTTCGGGTTACGGACAAACTTAAATAAGCCCTTAAAGCCAAATTCGTGGCCGCTATTGCGCTCGCCGCTGTGGTTGGCCTTCAACTGCGTCTCTTCATTATTCGCCACGACGGTTTCGCGACGGTAATAGTTAAGGCCGATAAAATCGCCGATGTTCTCTTTCAGCAGGCTGTCGTCGCCCGGCGCGAAGCGGGGCACCCCCCACAGCGCCTGGGTCTGGCTAACCAGCTCCGCCGGGTACTCGCCTTTCAATACCGGATCGTAAAGCCAGTGGGTATAAATACCGTCGGCAAGCGCGGCGGCGGCTTTATCTTCTGGCGAATCGGTCAACGGCGTGTGCGGTTGCAGAACATTGACGAAGCCAATCTGCCCCGTGATGCCGCTTTCACGAAACGCTTTGACGGCCAGCGCATGCGCGACGAAGACGTGATGGCAGGCCTGAATGGCGCGCGCTGGATCTTTTACCGCTGGCGGATGGCTGCCGGTAATATAGCCATGGCCGATGAACACGATGGTTTCGTTGAAGGTCGCCCAGAGCTTAACGCGTGAGCCGTAGCGCTCGTAACAGAGACGCGCGTACTCGACAAACGCCTCTGCGGTCGAGCGCATCTCCCAGCCGCCCTCATCCTGCAACGCCTGCGGCAGGTCCCAGTGATAAAGGGTGATCATCGGCTCAATGTTGTGCTCAAGCAGGGCGTCGATAAGCTCGCTGTAAAAAGCGACACCCGCTTCGTTCACCTCGCCGCGACCCTTCGGCAGCAGACGAGGCCAGGAGATGGAAAAGCGGTAGCTCTGCATGCCCATTTCGGCCATCAGCGCGACATCTTCGCGAAAACGGTGATAATGATCGACCGCGACGTCGCCATTGGTGCCCTGGTAAGTGGCGCCGGGTTGATGGGCAAAGGTATCCCAAATGGAAGGACCCTTGCCGTCGGCGTCGAAACCGCCTTCAACCTGATACGCTGCCGTGGCGGCGCCCCAGAGAAAATGTTCAGGAAATTGAGACATTGTTTCACTCCTTGAGGGGGTTAGTTTACACGCAGTGTAGACAGCGGGCGTTTGACGCTGCAACCGGTTTCCGAAACCGGTTTCAGAAATGCGAGCAGAATCACTTTTCCACCTGAGCGCGCGTTAGCTGGCGAAAAAAGCGGCCGGGTCAACACTTTATTAACGTGTTGTAGCGCGCAGGGGTTTGGTGTGAAATAGCCTTGTCCACTAAGCAGAGGAAAAGAGATGAGCGACACTATTCGGGTCGGATTGCTGGGGTATGGCTACGCCAGTAAAACGTTTCACGCGCCGCTGATTGCCGGCACGCCGGGCATGACGCTTGCGGGCATCTCCAGCAGCGATGCCGCTAAAGTCAATGCCGACTGGCCATCGGTGCCGGTGGTTGCCGAACCTAAGCAACTGTTTAACGATCCTCATATCGATCTGATCGTCATTCCCACCCCTAACGATACCCACTTTCCGCTGGCGAAAGCCGCGCTGGAAGCGGGCAAGCATGTGGTTGTAGATAAACCCTTCACCGTGACGTTGTCACAGGCGCGCGAACTGGATGCGCTGGCGAAAAGCCGCGGCCTGCTGCTTTCTGTGTTCCATAACCGCCGCTGGGACAGCGATTTCCTGACGCTGAAGAAGCTGATTGCCGAAGGTACGCTAGGCGAAGTCGCCTATTTTGAATCGCACTTCGACCGCTACCGTCCGCAGGTGCGTGACCGCTGGCGCGAGCAGGCGGGGCCGGGCAGCGGCATTTGGTATGACTTAGGGCCGCATTTGCTGGACCAGGCGGTGAATCTCTTCGGTCTTCCGGTGACGATGACGGTCGATCTGGCGCAGCTGCGTCCAGGGGCGCAGACCACCGACTATTTCCACGCCATTCTTTCGTATCCGCAACGTCGCGTGGTATTGCACGGCACCATGCTGGCGGCGGCGGAATCGGCGCGTTATATCGTGCATGGCGCGCGGGGAAGCTACGTGAAGTTCGGCCTCGACCCGCAGGAGGACAGGCTCAAAGCGGGTGAACGACCGCCGCAGGAAGACTGGGGCTACGATATGCGCGACGGCGTGTTAACGGTGGCGCACGGCGAGGAGCTGGACGAGCAAACGCTGCTGACGGTGCCGGGCAACTACCCGGCGTACTACGCGGGCGTGCGCGACGCGCTGAACGGACAGGGCGAGAACCCGGTGCCCGCCCGTCAGGCAATTCAGATTATGGAGCTGCTGGAACTGGGCATTGAGTCGGCGAAACACCGCTCCACGCTGTCGCTTGCCTGATTTATCGTTTCAACTTTTATAACGCGCCCTCAGCGGCGCGTTTTTTCGCTTTACGAGGTGGGAGGCGCTCATGAGCTGGCTGCAGCGACTGAAAATAGACAAATTCTTACTAATAATGATTGTGGTGGTGGTTATCGCTTCGCTGTTTCCCTGCGAAGGAAAGGTAAAAACCGGGTTCGAATACCTCACCACTGCCGCTATCGCGTTGCTCTTTTTTATGCATGGCGCGAAGCTCTCCCGCGAGGCTATCGTTGCGGGGATGGGCCACTGGCGGCTGCACCTGGTGGTCTTCCTGAGCACTTTCGCGCTCTTTCCGCTGTTGGGCCTGGCAATGCAGTTTCTTACGCCCACGCTTCTGCCTTCGTCGCTCTATATGGGCTTTCTTTATCTCTGCGCTCTGCCTGCTACCGTACAGTCCGCGATCGCTTTTACTTCGGTGGCCGGCGGCAACGTCGCCGCGGCGGTGTGCAGCGCTTCAGCCTCCAGCATTCTGGGCATTTTTCTCTCGCCGGTGCTGGTAGGCGCGCTGATGCAGGCGCATCAGGGGGAAACGGATACGCTGCACGCTATCGGCAAAATCGTTCTGCAACTGATGTTGCCTTTCGTGGTCGGGCACCTTTCTCGCCCGTTGATCGGCCGTTGGGTCGACAGACATAAAAAACTTATTAGCTACACCGACCGCTCTTCCATTTTGCTGGTGGTTTATGTGGCCTTCAGCGAGGCGGTAGTGCAGGGGATCTGGCATCAGGTGGACGGGCTGGCGCTGCTGAGCGTGCTGGTCTGCTCGCTGGTTCTGCTCGCCATTGTGCTGGTTATCAACACCTGGTCGGCGCGGCTGATGGGCTTTAATACCGCCGATGAAATCACCATCGTGTTCTGCGGTTCGAAGAAAAGCCTCGCTAACGGCGTGCCGATGGCGAACGTGCTGTTTCCGGCAAGCCAGGTAGGGATGATGGTGCTGCCGTTGATGATTTTCCATCAAATCCAGCTGATGGTGTGCGCGGTGCTGGCGCAGCGTTACGCCAGACGCACCGCGAAAGAGAAGCGCCAGGCGCAGACGGCGGCTTCCTGATAGCGCCTGGCGGTGCGCGTCAGGCGGCGCGCACTTTGTCCAGCAGCGCCTGTTTTTCCTGAGCGCTAAGGAACGCGATTTTCAGGCCGTTTTCCTGCGCGGTGCGGATCTGCGCCGCGCTCAGCCCGGCGGCAGGCGCCGCAACGGTATATTCGTGGCCGATATCTACGCCCTGAACGCCGGGATCGTCAGTATTAATAGTGGCGAGAATGCCGTGCTCCAGAAAACGCTTAAGCGGGTGCTTTTCAAGCGAAGCGACGGTGCTGGTCTGAATATTGGACGTGAGGCAGGATTCAATGCCAATGCCTTGCTCTGCAAGAAAATCCATTAGCGCCGGATCTTCCACCGCTTTTACGCCATGGCCGATACGCTCGGCGCCAAGCTCGCGGATAGCCTGCCAGATGCTCTCCGGCCCCGCCGCTTCGCCGGCATGCACGGTGATGCGCCAGCCTGCATCGCGGCCACGGTTGAAGTGGCTCAAGAAAAGACTGCCCGGGAAGCCGAGTTCATCACCCGCCAGATCGAGCGCGGTAATATGGTCGCGGTGGGCGAGAAGTCCTTCAAGCTCCGCCACGCACGCCTCTTCGCCGAAAGTACGGCTCAGAATGCCAATCAGCCGCGCCTCAACGCCGAAATCGCGGCAGCCCTGGCGCACGCCGTCAATCACCGCTTCCACTACGCCTGCGACAGGCAACTGGTGCGTCATCGCCATATAACCCGGCGAGAAACGAAGCTCAACATAGTGCAGACCGTTGCGCGCGGCATCTTCCACGTTTTCCCAGGCCACGCGGCGGCACGCTTCCAGCGAGCCCAGCACCTTCACGCCCCAGTCGAGCTTCGCCAGGAAGCTTACGAGGTCCGGTTCGTTTTTGGTGATTTGCACGTGCGGGCGCAGCGTTTCAAGGGTAGCGCCGGGCAGCTCGAGGTTAAACTGGCGACCCAGCTCAAGGATAGTCTGTGCGCGAATATTGCCGTCAAGGTGGCGATGAAGATCGGTTAGCGGAAGGCGGGTATCAATCATGATGGCACTCTTTTTTTAGAATAAAGTGCATACCATTATAAAAATAATTCCGCCCCGAAAGCTACGTTGCGCAACAATTCAGGGCGAGAAAGGGCTTTTACTATCTATAACTGGCGACTTATTGCGCGAATCAGGCGCACCACGCCATCTTCAACTTTCGCGCGTGGACAACCAACGTTCAGGCGCAAGTAGCCCAAGCCTTCGTCGCCGTAAGTATAACCGGGCATGATGGCGACTTTTTCTTGCTCAATCAGCGACTTTTGCAACTGGCGATCGTCAAGCGCCAGCGGGCGCAAATCAAGCCAGGCGAGATAAGTCGCTTCCGGCGCTCGCCAGTTGAGTTGCGCAAACGCGCCGTTAAGCTGCTCAGCAACAAAACGCAGGTTGCCTTCCAGATAGTGGCTCAGCGCGTCGAGCCAGGGCTCGCCGTGACGATAAGCGGCAATGTGCGCGACCAGCGAAAGCGCGGCGGGCGAGGAGAGCCCGTCGCGGCCCTTGAGCGCGTTCAGGTAAGTTTCACGCTCCTGCGCATCCGGGATAAAACCATAGGCGCCGGTAAGCGCCGGAATATTAAAGCTCTTGGAAGCAGAGGTTAGAAGCGCCCAGCGTTCGCCGCCCACCTCGCTCCAGGGGGTATGAACCGTGTTTCCCCACACCATATCCATATGGATTTCATCGCTTATCACGCGCACTCCGTGCTTTTCGCAAAGGGCCGCCATGGTAGCGAGCTCCGCCCGGCTCCAGACTTTCCCCGTGGGGTTATGCGGGCTGCACAGGAGCAAAATTTTGCAGTCTGGCCGGGCGAGCTGCGCTTCAAACGCCTGCTCGTCGTACTGCCAGCCGCCTTCAACTGAGCGCAGCGGGGCGGTTAATACCTGCCTGTCGTTGCCGGTTATCGCCTTGAAGAAGGCATCATAAGCAGGCGTGTGGATAAGCACCCCTTCGCCGGGCGCGGACCACTGGCGAATAAGCTGCGAAACCATATAAATGACCGACGGACCGTAAACCAGCGTTTGGGCGTCCATCCGGCAGGCAAAGCGACGCTGATACCAGTGCGTTACGGCACTCAGAAAATCGTCGTTTTTCCAGCGGCTGTACCCCAGCACACCGTGCTCAAGGCGTTTCGCCACGGCTTCCAGCACGCAGGGGGCGGTAGCAAAATCCATGTCGGAAATGGTGAAGGGGAGCAAGTCGGACGCGCCGAAGCGGTCTTCAACGTAATCCCACTGGGTACACCAGGTGCCGTGCCTGTCCACGGTTTGCGAGAAATCGAACATAACACCTCTTATTTGCGGCGCAACTTTACTGCTGCGCCGCGGTTGCTCAGGCCTGAACCGTGTTCATCAGGCTCGCCATCTCATCCTTAACCGACTGCACCTGCGGGCCAATCACCACCTGCAGGTTATGCTGGTTAAGCTGCACCACGCCGATGGCGCGGTTCGCTTTCAGCGCGGCGCTGTCCACCAGCGACATATCCTTCACGGACAGGCGCAGGCGGGTGATGCAGTTATCAAGCGTTACGATATTGTCCGCGCCGCCGAGCGCGGCGAGGATAGCCGGCACGTTATAGCCCGATTTACCCACCGCGCCCGCCACTTTTTCCGCCGCTGGCGCAGTATCCACATCGCGCCCCGGCGTTTTGATATTCCAGCGGGTAATGGCGAAACGGAAAATGGCGTAGTAACCCGCGAACCAGACCGCGGCGACCACGGGCACCATATACCATTTGGTGGCGAGGCCGTGCAGCATGCCGAAAACCACGAAATCGATGATGTTGCCGTCCGTATTGCCGATGGTGACGCCAAGGATAGCCATCATGGTGAAGCCAAGCCCGGTTAAAAGCGCGTGGATAAGATAGAGCGCTGGCGCGACAAACAGGAACAGGAATTCCAGCGGCTCGGTGGTGCCGCCCACCACGCAGGCGATAACACCGGAGATAAGCAGGCCCTTGATTTTATGACGGTTCTCTGGCCGCGCGCAGTGGTACATCGCCAGCGCCGCCCCCGGCAGGCCGCCCAGAAAAGCGGGCATTTTACCCTGTGACAAAAAGCGCGTAGCGCTCTCGGCAAAGCCGTGGGTTTCCGGGCAGGTGAGCTGCGCCTGGAAAATGGTCAGCGCGCCGCTTACGGTGTGGCCGCACACGTCCAGCGTACCGCCCGCCTCGGTAAAGCGGATAAGCGCCACCAGAATGTGCTGAAGGCCGAAGGGCAGCAGCAGGCGCTCGCCGGTGCCGAAAATCATCGGCGCGAAGTCGCCCGCGCTGTTGATAATATAGCCAAGCCCGTTAATGCCTTTGGCGAAGAACGGCCAGATAAGCGGGATGACAAGCCCCACCAGCCCCATCACCAGCGTGGTGATAATCGGCACAAAGCGGGTGCCGCCGAAAAAGGCCAGCGCGTCCGGCAGGCGAATCGTGTGGAAGCGTTCATGCAGCCGCCAGATAATAACGCCCGCGATCACCGCGCCCAGAATGCCGGTATCGATAGACTGAATGCCCAGCACATTCTGAATGTTATTCGCTTTCAGCACGGCGGCGTCGGTGGTCGGCAGAATGCCTTTCGCCGTCAGCCAGAAGTTCACCGCCAGGTTCATCACCGCGTAGCCCACAAACCCCGCAAACGCCGCCACGCCTTTGTTTTCGCGCGCCAGCCCCAGCGGAATAGCGAGACAGAACATCACCGGCAGGAAGCTAAAAGCGAAGGAGCCTACCTTGCTCATCCAGGTAAAAATAAGCTGCAATACCGGCTGGCCGAGGAACGGCATTAGCGTGACGACATCATGGCTGCTCAGTGAGCTGCCAATGCCGAGCATAATGCCGCAGAAGGAGAGAAGCGCCACCGGCAACATAAAGGTTTTGCCCAGTTGCTGGAAGAACTCCCATAATGTGACTCGTTGTTGTGAGGTACTCGCCGCCATAAACGACTCCTTGCGCGTCCGAAAGCGTTAAAGTTTGACCACGGCGAGCAAGGTAAATCGTTTTATCAAATTTTAATGCGCTTTACCTCACAGATTTCTTCGCGCTTTGGGCGATGATAAAACAAGCTTGATAAAACGTTTTACCGGATGCAGCAGGAAAGGGATGACGTGAATGACGCAGATGAAAAAAATCACCATCAATGACGTAGCGCTGGCGGCGGGGGTGTCTGTCAGCACCGTTTCGCTGGTGCTGAGCGGCAAAGGCCGCATCTCCAGCGCGACCGGGCAGCGCGTCAACGAAGCCGTTGAGCAACTCGGTTTTGTGCGCAACCGCCAGGCGGCGGCGCTTCGCGGCGGGCAGAGCGGGGTGATTGGTCTCATCGTACGTGATTTAACCACACCTTTTTATGCGGAGCTGACGGCGGGGCTGACCGAAGCGCTGGAGGCGCAGGGGCGCATGCTCTTTCTCACGCAGGGCGGGCGCGACGGCGAGCGTATGCGCCGGGGCTTTGAAGCGCTAATGAAGCAAGGGGTGGACGGCATAGTCATTGCCGGCGCGGCGAGCGAAGGCGCGCCGCTGCGCGACGAGGCGAACCGGCTTGGCGTGCCGCTGGTCTTCGCTTCCCGCGCCAGTTACCTTGACGACGCGGATAACATTCGCCCTGATAACCACCAGGCGGCGCAGCGCTTAACGGAGCATCTTATTAAGCGTGGCCATCAGCGCATCGCATGGCTTGGCGGCCGCAGTTCGTCGCTCACCCGCGCGGAGCGTCTGGGCGGCTACTGCGCCACGCTTTTGCAGTACGGTCTGCCGTTTCACAGTGAATGGATCGTTGAGTGCGAGCCGAGCCAGAACCAGGCGGCGCAGGCGATAAATGCGCTGCTGCGTCACAACCCGACTATTTCCGCTGTACTTTGCCATAACGCCACCGTCGCCATGGGTGCCTGGTTCGGCCTGCTGCGGGCCGGGCGGCAGAGCGGTGAAGACAGCTTTGAAAGCTATTTCGACAGCACCGTGGCGCTGGCCGCCTTTGCCGAGGTGGAAGAGGAGAGGCTGGACGATATTCCCGGCGCTTTTGTTCTCACGCCCGCCCGCGAAATGGGGCGCAGCGTGGCGGAGCGCATCATGCAGCGTATTCAGTACGCTGAAGAGCCCATCAAAAGCCAAATTATCGCGCCCCGCCTTGTCACGCGTAAATAAAAACGGCCTCCGCAGAGGCCGTGGTTTTACTGCTGCGGTACGGTTGGCGTCGGCGCAGGGGGCGGGGCGGGCGTCGGCACCGCGTCCGGCGCGGGAGCCGGAACCGGCGCAGGCGTTTGCGCAGGCTGCTGGTCCGGCGTTAAGGCCGGGGCTGGCGCGGGAGCAGGCGCAGGAGACGGGGTTTGCTCAGGCGCAGGCGCCGGGACTGGCGCCGGTTCCGGAGAGAGACCCGGAATGCCCGGCGCCACGTCGCCCGGCAGGCCAAACATGCCGACAAATTCGTCCAGCGGCATCTTCTGCCCGTTCAGCGTCACCTGACCGTTAGCGTATTGCAGGCTGGTCACGATGTTGTCATCTTCCATCGAGGTGATGCGGAACATCTGGCCCATCGCCGCCATGCCTTTTACCTGCTGACTGGCGAGTTTCGTCGCGTCGTCCTGCTGGTAACCCTCAAGCTTCGCGACCTGGGTCATAAACTCGGTCGCCATGTCGGTCGGGATAACCAGCTTGCTTTCCATCGATTTCACCAGGCGATCAACCTGCTGCGCCGGGGTAGCGGGCGCAGCGGCGGCAGGCGCCTTCGCCGGATCTTTCAGGAACAGCGACAGGTTGAACGTGCTTTCGCCTTTGGCGTTTTTCCAGCTCAGCGGCGCGATGGTGATAACCGGCTCGCCTTTAAGCAGCACAGGCAGGTTAGCGAAGAAAATCTGCGTCGCTCTTTGCTGATAGAGCTCGGGGTTATTGACCACATCCGGCTGGCCGAGCAGCGCGCGGCTCTGCGCGTTGTACTGCTGGCTGAACTGGTGCCAGGCCTCGCCGTCAATATTCCCCACCTTCATGGTGAGCTTCGCGCTGCCCATGTCTTGATTCTGAATTTTCAGGCTGTCCATCTGGTAATCGATCTGGCTGTCGATATTTTTGCCATCTTTCGCCACGTCCGATTTGCCGTTAAAGCTCAGCCCATCCACCACCGCCAGCTCTTTGCCCTCGATAGCGACAGCGAGTTTATCAAGCGTCAGCTTCTGGCTGCCCACGCGCTCGTTAAAGGCGGTGAGCTTGCTGGAACCATCAGTATCCAGGCCGTTAAAGGTAAACTGCACGCGCTGGTTGTATTCGTTGACAGCATTAATCAGGCCGCTTTCCGCTTTGCCTTTCAGCGTAAAGAGACTGCCTTCGTTATCCACGTCCAGCGTGAAATCGCCGCCGCTGAAGGCCACTTTCTCGGTCGGGCTTTCGTAATTCAGCGCGCTGAAGTTGAAATCCGTCGACGTATCGCCGCTGTAGCCCACACGCGTTTGCGCACGAACAAACGCTTCGCCTTTAGCGATATCAAACAGCGGTTTGGTGGTGGCATTGTTGACCGGGGTGGAAACCACCGCAGCCATCGCCGGCAGAATGTTGAATTTTTTCAGTTCGGCGAAAGGGAAGGGGCCGTGGTCGATAACCTGATCAATCACCACATTTTGCTCTGGCTTCAGCCAGGCGTTCGCCTGGTTAGCGACAGGTTTCACGACCAGTTGCAGGTGGCTGCGGAACAGGCCGCGCTGGTAATGCTGATAGCTCACCTGCAGCCCGGCTTCCGGCATGGTTTGCTGCAGGCGCGTATTGGCTTCGTTAACCATTTCGCCGATGCGGTTTTCGAGCTGTTTGCCAGTGTACCAGGCGGTGCCGGTCCAGACGACGCCGAGGGCGACAATCACCCCAACGGCAACCAGAGACTTTTTCATAGCTATTTATCCCTAAATGAGAAGCCAGGCGCAGGACGCCTGGCTCGGTGCAAAGAATAGGTAAAGCTTAGCAATCCTTGTCTAAAAGATCAGTAACTTAGTCGAGCTTATTGTAAACCCGCGCCAGACGGCCCACGCCGCTTGCCGCAACGGGCGATTCATTGGCCGCCACGAAAGCGGATTCGCCCGGCTTCAACACCAGACGCTCATCGCCGCGGCGCAGCACCGCTTCGCCTTCGACGCAAAAGAGGATAGCGGCGCTTTGCTGGGCAAGGGGCGTTTCATGGGTGCTGAGGTCGTGCAGCGAGAAGGCGAAATCGGCCACCGGAATAGGGAAGTCCAGGGCGCTCTCCTGCTTCACGGGCTGGGTCAGCAGCTCGCCTGCCGGTTTGCCGACAAACTTCACGTTCGCCACCAGCTCAGGGATATCGATATATTTCGGCGTCAGCCCGGCGCGCAATACGTTGTCAGAGTTCGCCATGACTTCCAGCGCGACGCCCTGCAGATAAGCATGCGGCGTTTCGGCGAACAGGAACATCGCTTCGCCGGGGTTGAGCTTGACCACGTTCAGCAGCAGCGGAGAGAAGAGCCCGCTGTCGTCGGGGTAGAATTGTTCGATGAACGTAATGGTCTGCCACGGCTCGCCCTGCTGGCTTGCCACCGCCGCCTTCAGCACCGCCAGCGCGCGGGATTTCTCCTCGCCCTGCATGTTGAGGAGGCTGGCGAAAAGCTCGCTTAAGCGCTCCGCATTCGGGTTTTCCAGGAAATGGGCGATGGCCGTATGCGCGCCGGAGACCGGCTGCAGCAGCGAGACGATTTCGCTAAACTCGCGAAATGCGTTCATCGCAAGGAACGGGGTGAGGGCGAAAACCAGCTCCGGCTTGTGGTTGGGGTCTTTATAATTGCGCTCGGCGGCGTCCAGCGGAATGCCCGCCGCGTTTTCCCGCGCGAAACCCTCTTCAGAAGCCTGCTTGTTAGGGTGCACCTGAATGGAGAGCGGCTGGTCAGCGCAGAGCACCTTAAAGAGAAACGGCAGCTCGCCGAAGCGCTCTGCGACGTGTTGGCCCAGCAGCGCCGGTTTATTGGCTTCAATCACATCACGTAAACTGCGGATATCGCCCGCTTCGTCCTGAATTTTTGAGCTGCTTTTCGGGTGCGCGCCCATCCACAATTCCGCCATCGGCTGGTTTTGCGGGTTCGCGATACCATAGAGATCCGTCAACGCCGTTTTACTTCCCCAGGCATAGTTCTGCACTGAGTTGATGAGTTTTTTCATTCTTAAGCCCTTTAAGAAGGTAGAAAAAAGTTCAGGTATTAAAGCAATAAAAGCGATTCAAGTAACCCTGCCCGGGAAAAAGTCGTATTAGTCTCAGTTTTTGTTAAAAAATTGTGTACGATGGTGCCACTCGCTTTTTTGTCATCGCACATGAAGTGCTGAACGAATAATTACTTAGCTGAAGCTGTAAGTGAGAGAGCAATGTCAAATAAACCCTTTGTGTTCCAGCCCCCTTTTCCGCTAAAAAAAGACGATACCGAGTACTACCTGCTGACCCGCGACTATGTCTCAGTCTCTGAGTTCGAAGGCCAGGAAGTGCTGAAGGTCGACCCGCAGGCGCTGACGCTGCTGGCGCAGCACGCTTTCCACGACGCCTCTTTTATGCTGCGCCCGGCGCACCAGCAGCAGGTGGCGGATATCCTGCATGACCCGCAAGCCAGCGAAAACGATAAATATGTGGCGCTGCAGTTCCTGCGCAACTCGGAAATCGCCGCCAAAGGCATTTTGCCGACCTGCCAGGATACCGGCACAGCCATCATCATGGGCAAAAAAGGCCAGCGCGTCTGGACCGGCGGCGGCGATGAAGCGGCGCTGGCGCGCGGCGTTTACAACACCTACACCGAAGATAACCTGCGTTACTCGCAAAACGCCGCGCTGGATATGTACAAAGAGGTCAACACCGGCACCAACCTGCCGGCGCAGATTGACCTCTACAGCGTGGACGGCGACGAATACAAATTCCTCTGTATCGCGAAAGGCGGCGGTTCAGCCAATAAAACGTACCTCTATCAGGAAACCAAAGCGCTCCTAAGCCCCGGCAAGTTGAAAAACTACCTGGTGGAGAAGATGCGCAGCCTCGGCACGGCGGCCTGCCCGCCATATCACGTGGCGTTTGTCATTGGCGGCACCTCGGCGGAAGCGACCCTGAAAACCGTGAAGCTCGCCTCGACGAAATATTATGACGGCCTGCCGACGGAAGGGAACGAGTACGGCCAGGCGTTTCGCGATGTGCAGCTTGAACAGGAGCTGCTGGAGGAAGCGCAAAAGCTGGGGCTCGGCGCGCAGTTCGGCGGCAAGTATTTCGCGCATGATGTTCGCGTTATTCGCCTGCCGCGCCACGGCGCCTCCTGCCCGGTGGGCATGGGCGTCTCCTGCTCGGCGGACCGCAACATCAAAGCTAAAATCAACCGCGACGGCATCTGGATTGAGAAGCTCGAAAATAACCCTGGCAAATATATCCCGCAAGAACTGCGCCGCGCAGGCGAGGGCGAAGCGGTGCGCGTCGACCTCAACCGCCCGATGAGCGAGATCGTCAAGCAGCTCTCGCAGTACCCGGTTTCCACCCGCCTGTCGCTTTCCGGCACCATTATCGTGGCGCGCGACATCGCTCATGCGAAACTGAAAGAGCGCATCGATAACGGCGAAGGGGTGCCGCAGTATGTCAAAGATCATCCCATCTATTACGCCGGACCGGCGAAAACGCCGGAAGGGTACGCCTCCGGCTCGCTTGGCCCGACCACGGCGGGGCGTATGGACTCCTACGTCGATTTGCTGCAATCCCACGGCGGTAGCCTTATCATGCTTGCTAAAGGCAACCGCAGCCAGCAGGTGACGGACGCCTGCCACAAGCACGGCGGCTTTTACCTTGGCAGCATCGGCGGCCCGGCGGCGGTGCTGGCGCAGAGCAGCATCAAAAAGCTGGAATGTGTGGAATACCCGGAGCTTGGGATGGAAGCCATCTGGAAAATTGAAGTGGAAGATTTCCCGGCGTTTATCCTGGTGGATGACAAAGGCAACGACTTCTTTAAACAGATCCAGAGCGGACAGTGCTCCGCCTGTCTGAAGTGATGTTTAAGCCGCCTGCGGGCGGCTTTTTTCTTTGCGCGTTTCGCTGAGGGCGCAAAGCTGAACTACCCTGTAACGCATTATCACAACACCCGTTTACGTGTGAGCAACGTCTGATCCCTTTACCTTCGTCCCTGCATTGAAATGCAGAGACGCCCCTTTTATGTGAATGGAGAAAGTCATGGCAACGCATCGCAGTGAAAAAGATTCCATGGGCGCAATTGACGTACCGGCGGACAAACTCTGGGGCGCGCAGACGCAGCGCTCGCTGGAGCACTTTCGCATCTCGACAGAGAAAATGCCGGTGGCGCTGATTCAGGCGCTGGCGCTGACCAAGCGCGCGGCGGCAAAAGTGAATATGGATCTCGGCCTGCTCCCTGCAGAGCGCGGCAACGCGATTATTCAGGCGGCGGATGAGGTGCTGGAGGGCAAGCACCCCAATGAATTTCCCCTCGCCATCTGGCAGACCGGCTCCGGCACCCAGACCAACATGAACATGAACGAGGTGCTGGCGAACCGGGCAAGCGAAATTCTCGGCGGCGAACGCGGCATGGGCCGTAAAGTGCATCCGAACGACGATGTTAACAAAAGCCAAAGTTCAAACGACGTTTTCCCGACGGCAATGCACGTCGCGGCGGTAATCGCGCTGCGTGAACAGCTGATACCGCAGCTTAAAGTGCTGCACAAGACGCTGAGCGAGAAAGCGAACGCCTTTGCCGATATTGTCAAAATCGGCCGCACCCATTTGCAGGACGCCACGCCGCTGACGCTCGGCCAGGAGATCTCCGGCTGGGTGGCGATGCTTGAGCATAACCTGAAGCACATCGACAACAGCCTGCCGCATCTGGCCGAGCTGGCGCTTGGCGGCACGGCGGTCGGCACCGGGCTTAACACCCACCCGGAATACGCTGAGCGGGTAGCAAAAGCGCTGGCGGAAATTACCAGCCAGCCGTTTGTCACCGCGCCGAACAAATTTGAAGCGCTTGCGACCTGCGATGCGCTGGTGCACGCCCACGGCGCGCTAAAAGGGCTTGCCGCCTCGCTGATGAAAATCGCCAACGACGTGCGCTGGCTTGCGAGCGGCCCGCGCTGCGGCATTGGCGAAATCACCATTCCGGAAAACGAACCCGGCTCCTCCATCATGCCCGGCAAGGTGAATCCGACCCAGTGCGAAGCGATGACCATGCTCTGCTGTCAGGTGATGGGCAACGATGTGGCGGTCAACATGGGCGGCGCTTCCGGCAACTTCGAACTCAACGTTTTCCGCCCGATGGTTATCCATAACTTCCTGCAGTCGGTACGCCTGCTGGCCGACGGCATGGAGAGCTTTAATGAGCACTGCGCCGTCGGCATTGAACCTAACCGCGAACGCATCAGCCAGTTGCTGAACGAGTCGCTGATGCTGGTGACGGCGCTCAACACCCATATCGGTTACGACAAGGCGGCGGAAATCGCCAAAAAAGCCCATAAAGAGGGGCTGACCCTGAAGGCCGCCGCGCTGAAGCTTGGTTATCTCAGCGAGGAGGAGTTCAACGAATGGGTGCGCCCTGAAGAGATGGTCGGCAGCATGAAGCGCTAATCAGCGCGCCCGGTAAAGGTGCAGGCGGGGGATCAGCAACTCCAGCGGCTCCGCCTGCGGCTTGAAGCGATGGCGCACGTTCTGCGCGTCGTAGTTAAGCAGCTCGCCGATATCGGGCACCTTTGCGCCGCGCTCTTCGTGGCACAGCACAATCAGCGGCGAAGGGCAGGCGTATTGCACCTGCCGCTGGTTATTGGCATACCAGACCCGCGCCACCGGCTGCACTTTGACCGGCCTTTTTATCTTGAGACGCGCCTTTTCCGGCAGGGCGGCAATGTCGTTATATTCCTGCGTCACTTTCTCATGCCACTGCTCGCGGCTCCAGGGCGCCACCGCACGCGGCGACTTCAGACTTTTTTCAAGCATTGAGAGCACTTCATCGCGCGTGAGGTTTTTGATGATGTGCTTGTTGGCCCAGCCGAAGCGCAGCGTGGCGGGGTTATCCAGCAGCGTAAGCTGGCGATAGGCATTCAGGGTGATCAATCCCGGCAGATGGCGGTGCACCCACTCAAAACGCTGCACCGAGGGCAGTTCCGATTCCACGGTAATGATATTTTCAAATTCCGCCTTGAGCTGATTAATCTGTTCCGCCTGCTGGTGGAGCGATTCATACTGCGGGTGGTTTACGCTAAAGCAAACGGCGCCTGGCAGACGTACCGCCGCCTTGCTGCTGCGGTTTTCCGACTGCTGCTGAATAAACAGGTGTGTGAAATGACGAAGCGCCGCCTCCTGTGCTGCCTTGCCCACTTTTTGCGTGACGGCGATAGTCAGCAGCGGATCGTGCTCTTTGCCTTTTTCAATTTCCGGCAGCTCAAAAACGCGGCCCGCCAGCAGGCGGCAACCGCTTAATATTTCGCGCATTTGTATCAGCGCATGCTCCAGTTCGCGAAAGGTGGTGTTGAGGCGCTCAACCAGATCGTAACGGGCCATAATAAAACCTCATTAGTTACAACATACTTTATTTGTAGCACAGTTTCGCCGGCTTAGGCCACAGCGCGGTAAAAGTCTGGCAAGGAACAGAAGCAAAAGCGGGCGCTACCAGCGCAAAGGAGCAGGCCGATGAAATCCACAACGGGTCAGCGCAGCGCCGCCCGTCGGGTTTTTCCCTTTATCCTTCAGGGAAAAGGGAACAGGCGGGCAATATACAGAGCGGGTCAGCGCAGCGCCGCCCGTCGGGCTCGCTTATCGCCCCTGGGGAGAGGATGGGGATAAGCGGAACAGGCGACGCTTACGCTTTTTACACTACCGTTTCGTTCTTGTCGGCCGCGGGCGCTGCCGCTTTCTCAATCGGCCAGCAGAAGCAGAAACAGGCGCCGCCAAGGTCGCTCGTGGTTGCGCTCACCGAGCCGCCCATCGCCGTCGCGATAGACTGCACAATCGCAAGCCCTAACCCGCAGCCGCCGGTAGCCCGGTCGCGGCTCGGATCGAGCCGCACAAACGGTTCAAACACCCGCGTACGCTCCGCTTCAGGGATGCCGGGCCCATCGTCTTCCACTGCAAGGCAAGCGCGCTGGTTATGCTGGTCGAGGCTCACACGCATGCGCTTCTCGCTATAACGCAGCCCGTTGTTAACCAGATTATCCAGCACGCGCTCCATCAGGCGAATATCTACCAGCCCATACGCGTCCATGTTGCCCAAGTGAAGTTCCAGTTCACGGTGCGGATGCATCTGGCGCGTTTCCGCCACCCGCTCAGCCAGCCAGCGCGGCAAATCGACCTGGCTTACGTGCAGCTCGGTTTGCGGCCTGTCGAGGCGCGCATAGGTCAACAGCTCCTGAATCAACGCCTCCAACTGACCGATGTCGCGGTTAAGCGCCTGCGCCTCGTCGGCGCTCAGGTTATCGCTCATTTCCAGCCGGTAGCGCAGGCGTACCAGCGGGGTGCGCAACTCGTGGGCAATCCCGTCGATAAGCTGCTTTTTGCTCGCTATCAGGGCGTTAATATTGTCCGCCATCTGGTTAAACGCTATCCCGAGACGAGAAAAACCGGAGCCGCTCTCAAAGTGAATACGCTCGTCAAGATGGCCTTCCCCCAGCCGCTGAGCGGCGGATTCCAGCTTCAGCATGTCGCGCCAGTGCGGACGCATCCAGATAAACACCGGCAGGGCCAGCGAAATGGCGATAAAGGCGATAAGCGCGATGTCCAGCAGCCGCATCTGGTGCAAAAAATAGAGATAGGGCACCGGTCCCACCGCCAGCACGTAATGGCTGCGCGGGATACGCTGTACAAAGGTGTACTCATCATCCAGCGCAACGATCTCTCCCTCCCGCAGACGCTGCATGGTGGCGTCGTCCAGATGAAACCTGGCGAGCGGCTGAATGCGCAGCTTAAAAGAGAGATTCAGGTCCAGCTCTTTGATGGTTTTATTCCAGTCGCGCGGCGGGATCTCCCGCAGCTCGCTGCGCATCAGGTAGAGCGAGCTTTTCATCAGGTCGTCCAGGGACTGCCGTCCGGCGCGCTCGGCGGTAAACTTATAGACCAGCCCCACCAGCAGCGTCATCACCAGAAAACAGATAAACAGCAGCAGATAAAACTGGATGAACAGCTTCTTCATGACATCTCCCGACCCGTCATAGTAACGTCCGTTATTTGCCTGCCGAAGGGGCAAGGGGAAAATTCACCGCCAGATGATCGATAAAAGCCCTGACGGCGGGCGGCAGACCGCGCCGGGTGGTAAAGACCAGGTGAACGATGCCGCGCTGGCCCTGCCAGCCGCGGTATACCTGCGCCAGCTCGCCGCGCTCGAGTTGCGCGGCGCACACATGGTCCGGCAATAATGCAATGCCAAGCCCGGCCATCGCCGCCGAGCGAATGGCGCCGAAGTCGGCGCAGCTAATGCGCGGCTCGTGGCGGATAAGGCAGCTTTTGCCCTGCTCATGCTCCAGTTGCCAGGTTAATTCGCCCGGCTCGTCGCTGGTGCCAAGCGTAGGCTGCAAGGGCAAGGCGTCGATATTGCCATCCAGCATGCTGGCAAGCGCCGGGCTTGCAACCAGTATACGGCGCGAATAGCCCAGCGAGCGCATCACCAGCTCAGCGTCGCTGGTCAGTTCAGTACGCACGCGCAGCGCAACATCAATGCGTTCGCGGATTAAATCCACCGCCCGGTCCACGGCGACAATTTGCAGCTTCACTTTAGGAAAGCGGTTCATGAAAGAGGGCAGCACGGCGGAAATCACTTCCACCAGCCCTGTCGGACAACTGAAACGCACCAGTCCATGCGGTTCCGCCTGTGCTTCGGCAATCAGCGCCTGCGCTTTTTCCGCCTCCAGCAGCATGGCCCGGCACTGGTCGTAAAACGCCTGGCCCACTTCCGTTACGCGAAAGCGGCGGCTGGAGCGCTCAATCAGGCGCACGCCAAGCTGCGCTTCCAGGCCCGCCACACGGCGGCTCAGTTTTGATTTGGGCTGTTTCAGCGCCCGGCTGGCCGCCGCGAACCCGCCATGGGTCACCACTTCGGCAAAGTAAAAGTAATCGTTAAGGTCAGTCTGCATTATCGTTCCTTATTCAGAACGCAGGGTGCCATTTTGTCCTACTACTCACACCTTTGGGAAGCGCTTATTCTTCTCTCCATGACGAACGGTCATCATCCACTCTCACCTGAGGAAAGAAAAATGAGCCAACAATTCAACAACAAAGTGGTTATCGTTACCGGCGGCACCAGCGGCATCGGCTTCGCTACCGCCAAAGCGTTTGCAGCGCAGGGCGCATCTGTGTTTATCACCGGCCGCCGCCAGTCCACGCTCGATGAGGCGGTAAGCCGCATCGAGGGGAAAGTGACCGGCGTGCGCGGCGACATGAGCCAGCTTGGTGATATCGACCGTCTTTATGACGCCGTGCAGAAACAGCATAACCATATCGACGTCGTCTTCGCCAACGCGGGCGGCGGCGAGTTTGCCGCGCTGGGCGCTATTACTGAAGCGCATTATCAGGAAACGTTCGATACCAACGTCAAAGGCGTGCTGTTTACCGTGCAGAAAGCGCTGCCGCTGCTGCGCGATGGCGGGGCTTATCGTGCTGACCTCGTCTACCACCAGCATTTCCGGCACGCCGGCATTCAGCGTTTACTCGGCGACCAAAGCCGCGGTGCGCAGCTTCGCACGCAACTGGATACTCGATCTTAAAGAGCGCCGCATTCGCGTTAACGCCGTCAGCCCCGGCGTGACCGAAACCGCGGGGCTGAACGACCTGTTCGGCGGCGGCGACCAGGCCGAAGGCACCAAAGCGTGGCTTGCTGAACAGATCCCGGCCGGGCGCGTCGGCCAGCCGGAAGAGATCGCCAAAGCGGTATTGTTCCTGGCGTCTGACGAGGCAAGCTTTGTGAATGGCGTTGAGCTTTTTGTGGACGGCGGCCAGGCGCAAATCTGACGCGCAAGCGGACCCCGCCGCGCCTGTTGGCGCGGCGGGTGCGTTTTACGCCTCGCTTTCCCAGGCGTGCGGCGCAAAAAGATAGCCTTTATTGCGTACGGTTTTAATGCGAAACGGCTCGGTGGCGTTGTCGTTGAGCTTTTTGCGCAGGCGGGAAATCGCTACATCCACGCTGCGATCGAGGCCGTCATAGCTGACGCCGCGCAGGTTTTTCAGCAGCGCGTCGCGGTCCATAATCTGCCCGGCATGGGTCGCCAGCTCCCAGAGCAAATCAAAATCCGCCGTGGAAAGGGCGACCACGTCATTGTCCAGCGTAACCTGACGGTTAATCGGATCGATACACAGCGCGCCGAAACGCAGCGCCTTGTGGGGTTTAAGCGAGAGGGGTTCCGGGTTTTGCGGCTGCGCCTGGCGCAGGTGCAGACGCAGACGCGCCAGCAACACGGCGGGTGGGGTCGTTTTAAGAATATAATCGCTTGCCCCCATCTCCAGCGACAAAATGTGGTTCATGTCGCTGTCAAGCGAGGTCAGCAGGACGACGGGGCCTTGCCAGTTCGGGCGTAAGTCCCGACAGAGCGTCATGCCGTCTTTACCGGGCAGCATAATATCCAGCAGGACCAGATCGGGCTTCTCGCGCTGGATTACCTCTTCAGCGCGGTCGCCGCGGCTTTCCACCACCACGTTAATATCATGTTTGCCCAGATAAGCGGCAATCAGCGAGCCGACTTCCGGGTCATCCTCGACAAAGACTATTTTAGCCATATACCGTTGCGTTTAGCGTAAAAGGCTTAACATACACCGGACGCCGCCTGCGCTCCATCAACCAATGATAAACCGCGCTTAGCGCAGCTGTCGGCCGCCATCGACGGCGAAGCTGCGACCGGTAACGAAGCAGCTGGTCAGCAGATAATCGAGCAGGTCGATTATCTCTTTTTCGCCCGGCGCGATTTTCATCAGCGACTTATTCAGCGCCCGCTGACGGTACTCCGGATCGTCGTTTTCGTTAAACAGAATCAGCGACGGGGCGATGGCGTTGACTTTCACCTCCGGCGCCAGTTTGCGGGCAAACGAGCGGGTGAGGTTATCGAGCGCCGCTTTGCTGGCCGCGTAAGCAATATGTTTCTCACTGCCTCGCTCGACGACGTAGTCGGTGAAATGAATGATATCCGCCGCGGCATGGCCCTGGCCGCGCAGCAGCCCTTCCAGCGCAAAGTTCAGCAGGTAAGGGGCGTGCACATGAATTTGCATCATTTCATGCAGCACTTTGGCCGGCGACAGGCCATTCCCCTCCGATTGCCAGGCGCTGGCGTTATGCAGCAGCGCGCGAATACGATCGGTGCGCGCTTTCACGGCGTCGGCGAAAGCGAGAATGCCTTCATCGGTGCAGAAATCGGCCTGAATGCAGATAGCGCCCGTCTCTTCCAGCACGTCGATAGCCGGGTAGCGGGTGCGGTAGCTGACAATCACGTCGTGATGCTGCGCCAGAAAATGGTGCGCCAGCGCGAGACCGATGCGACGGCCTCCGCCGGTAATGACTATCGGACGATCCAATTTTTTGCCCATAAGCACTCCTCGTCAGTGACGACGATGGGGCGGTTACCCCATCAGCATCCATGTGGCCGGCAGCGCGGCGATTAACAACAGGCCGATAAACACGCGCTCGTGCGATTTCAGCGCCACGTCATGCTGGTGCGTACGGCGAGCGTACAGGAAAACCAGCAGGCCGGGGGCGTAAAGCACAACCGAGAGCAGCAGGTGCATCGGGCCTGAGGCATACAGCAACCATAAACCATAAATGGACGCTCCGACACCCGTAAGCCTGTGCAAAGGACGTTTCGCAATCTTCACAAGGTAAGCGCCAACCAGCAGATAAGGCACCAGAATCATCTCTGAAGCGATGGTCAGCAGGGTGTTGTAATCCGAGCCCGTCGCCCAGATAAGCACCAGGCAAACCTGCACGCTGGCGTTGGTAAGCCATAAAGAGGCCGCCGGCGCGTTGTTCTCATTCTGACGCAGCAGAATTTTAGGGAAAGCGCGATAGCGGGCGGCAAGCAACGGCACTTCCGCCGCCATAATGGTCCAGCTCAGGTAAGCGCCGCAGACGGAGACAATCAGACCGGCGGCGATAATCACCTCGCCCCACGGCCCTATCATTTCCACCAGCAGTCCGGCCATCGAGGGGTTACGCATCTGCGCCAGCTCAGGGCGCGCCAGCACGCCCAGCGACAGCAGCGTGACCAGCAGATAAACCGCCAGCGCCGCCAGCACGGCCAGCAGCGTCGCCATGCCGACATCGCTTTTATTACGTGCGCGGGCGGAAACCACCACGGCGCCTTCCACGCCGATAAACACCCACAGCGTAATGAGCATGGTGTTTTTCACCTGCTCCCAGACCGGCACGCCCAGCTCAACGCCTTTGAAATCAAGGCTGAAGGTAGAAAGCTTAAAGCCGATGATGGCGAGGACCACAAAGAGCCCCAGCGGCAGCAGTTTCGCGAGCGTGGCGGCGATATTAATGCTGGCCGCCGTCTGTACGCCGCGCAGCACCAGCCAGTGCACCACCCACAGCAATACCGACGCGCCGACGATGGATTGCCAGGTATTGCCGTCGCCAAAAAGCTTCAGCTCAGGCGTATCGGTAAAAAAGCTCAGCGCGGAAAAGACAATCACCAGATAGGAGACGTTAGCGATAACCGCGCACAGCCAGTAGCCCCAGGCAGAGCAAAAACCCACCAGTTCGCCGAATCCTTCCCGCGCATAGGTAAAAATGCCGCCGTCGAGATCCGGGCGCAGGCGGGTCAGAAACAGCATCGCCAGCGCCAGCAGCAAAATGCCTGCGCCGGTAATCGCCCAGCCAGTCAGCAGCGCGGCAGGCCCCGCGACGGCCGCCATATTTTGCGGCAGGCTGAAGACGCCCGCGCCCAGCATGGAGCTTAAAACGAGCGCGGTTAACGCGGCGAGACCAAGTTTTTTGTCCATAGGTATCCTGTTGTTTAAAGAGAAGGACCCAGAATAATTATTTTGCCAGAGCGCATAAAAATGGTGGATCACGCTAAGGCGCGCGATTTTACGGAGTCCAGACAAGGCATGCAATGAGAGGGGGCGCTAAAATCTTCTGAAAGAGAAAAAAAGACGGCCTGGGCCGTCTTTCTGGGGAGTGGAATTACTTGTAGAGGTCGGCGCTGATAGTCAGGTTGCCGCCTTTCTCTTCCCACTGGCGAGTAATATGATAATACTTAGCGCCTTTTTTCGCGGCGCGTTTCGCCACCTGGTACGAGATTTCCGTCATGCTTGAGTAATGACCGGTAAACTGAACGCTGTCAAAAGGCACCATTTGCGCGGCGGTAATTTTATTCACTTCCTGAATTTCTTTACCGTCCGGCAGCGTGACGGTGTAACGACCGCCTTTGCTTTCCTGCGTTTCAAAGAAACGGCCCACGTCAGCGCTCGGGGCGGCAGAGGTGGCGACGCCTGGAATTTCCACTTTCTTCGCTTCTTCACCGCCTTTGGCCAGCGCTGCGCGGCCTGCATCGGAATCAGCCGGAATAGCGTCCGGGCTTTGCAGCACGCGTTTTTTCGCGTCAGCTTTATAAATATAAGCCGTGATGCGCTGGTTGCCGCCCTGGTTGGCGTCTACCTGGCGCACAATATAAAACGAGGCGGCGCCTTTCGCGCTTGCTGCTTTGGTGATGGCGTCGTTGACTTCAGGCTGGCTGCGATAAAAACCCTGAACGGTCACCGTATCGTAAGGCTCGAGCGCGATAGCCTGATCTTTCGGCAGTTCCATCACGCCGTTAATGATGCGGTTTTTTGTCTCTTCGGCCTTCGGCGCGTTCTCATGATAAACGTCCGCTACTACGCGCCAGTTGCCGCTGTTGCCGGTGTCGTTGGTATCCAGAATATAGAAAGAGGCGGCGCCCATTTTATCCGCCCGACGCGATACGGCGTCAACCGCTTCGCCGATGGCGTTAAAACGACCGGTGATAACGATACGGTCATAAGGCTTTACCGCAGCGGCCTGTTCTGGCGTTAACTCGGTGGCCGCCTGAGCGGACAGCGTGGTCACGGAAAACAGCGCGGACGCCAGAAGAGTGTACTTAAGCTTCATAAAAATAATCCTTCGCCATGCGCAAAAAAGGTACTCATACTGCCTGTGTACATTAACGGTTAGCCGCTGATTATTGCATTGATTGGGTTTGGCTGTCTGCGCCATTTTTCACACTCAATGCGGCGTTTCGGTTGCGCGGAATAACATTTGCCAATAGATGTCAAAAACAGGCGACTGACCGGAAAAATTGATAAAGGTTATTACTTTTTAAGTTAAAGGTTTGTTAAGGAACGCATTCCTGCCCGAGCAGAATCATGTTTTACCGTTGCGCTTAAGCGGAATATCGGCTTTCTCATCGTGATTTAAAGCAAAAATCCCTGTTATGCGCGCGCATGACTGCCTTTTTGCGGATAAACGCAAAAATACCCGCAACCTGTGGTGGATCGGGGGCGCTAATTTCAGTAGGTTATAGAAAGTTTGTTACAGATTGATTTTCTGGCCGAAGCGGCGCGAGCCGTCTTCATTATGAAAACGAGTGGCAGACCATCATTCAAAACCGATGGAAGGGAATACTATGCGTATTGGTGTACCAAAAGAGCGGTTGGCCAATGAAACCCGCGTCGCGGCAACGCCTAAAACCGTGGAGCAGTTATTAAAACTGGGTTTTAGCGTCGCCGTTGAACATGACGCGGGTAAACTGGCGAGTTTCGACGACGAGGCGTTTGCTGCGGCAGGCGCGGAGCTGGCGACAAGCGAAACCGTATGGCAGTCGGACGTGGTCCTGAAGGTCAACGCGCCGCTGGAAGAGGAGATCGCGCTGCTGCAAGCCGGCACAACGCTTGTAAGCTTCATCTGGCCGGCGCAAAACCCGGCCTTGATGGAAAAGCTGGCTGCGCGCGGCGTAACCGTGATGGCGATGGATGCCGTGCCGCGTATTTCGCGCGCGCAGTCGCTCGATGCGCTGAGCTCCATGGCCAACATCGCCGGTTACCGGGCGATTGTTGAAGCCGCTCACGAGTTCGGCCGTTTCTTTACCGGCCAGATCACCGCGGCGGGGAAAGTGCCGCCGGCGAAAGTGATGGTCATTGGCGCGGGCGTTGCGGGTCTTGCGGCTATCGGCGCGGCGAACAGCCTTGGCGCTATCGTGCGCGCCTTCGACACCCGGCCGGAAGTGAAGGAGCAGGTGCAGAGCATGGGCGCCGAGTTCCTCGAGCTGGATTTCAAAGAAGAGGCGGGCAGCGGCGACGGGTACGCCAAAGTGATGTCCGAGGCGTTCATCAAAGCGGAAATGGCGCTTTTCGCCGCCCAGGCGAAAGAGGTGGATATCATCGTCACCACCGCGCTTATTCCGGGCAAACCGGCGCCGAAGCTCATTACCCGCGAAATGGTCGATTCCATGAAGCCGGGCAGCGTGATTGTCGACCTGGCCGCGCAGAACGGCGGCAACTGCGAATACACCGTCCCGAACGAGATTTTTGTCACTCCTCACGGCGTAAAAGTCATCGGTTATACCGATCTGCCGGGCCGTCTGCCGACCCAGTCTTCTCAGCTTTACGGCACCAACCTGGTGAACCTGCTTAAGCTGTTGTGCAAAGAAAAAGACGGCAACGTGGTGGTGGATTTTGACGATGTGGTGGTGCGCGGCGTAACGGTTATTCGCGAAGGGGAAGTCACCTGGCCCGCGCCGCCGATTCAGGTTTCCGCACAGCCTCAGGCGGCGGTAAAACAGACCGAAACGGTCAAAGAGCCGGTGAAACCAGCCTCGCCGTGGCGGAAATACGCGCTGATGGCGCTGGCTATCGTGCTTTTCGGCTGGCTGGCGGATGTGGCGCCGCGGGAATTCCTGGGGCACTTCACCGTCTTCGCGCTGGCCTGCGTGGTGGGCTATTACGTGGTGTGGAACGTTTCCCATGCGTTGCATACGCCGCTGATGTCGGTTACTAACGCCATTTCCGGCATTATCGTCGTCGGCGCGCTGCTGCAGATTGGCGACGGCGGCTGGGTCAGCTTCTTTAGCTTTATCGCCGTGCTTATCGCCAGCATTAACATTTTTGGTGGTTTCACCGTCACTCAGCGCATGCTGAAAATGTTCCGGAAGAACTAAGGGGTAACACATGTCTGGAGGATTAGTTACCGCAGCATACATTGTTGCCGCGATCCTGTTTATTTTTAGCCTGGCGGGGCTGTCGAAGCATGAAACCTCTCAGCAGGGCAACCGCTTCGGCATCGCCGGCATGGCGATTGCGCTTATCGCCACCATCCTCGGGCCGGAAACCGGCAACGTGGTATGGATAATCATCGCCATGGTTATCGGCGGCGCCATCGGCATGCATCTGGCGAAGAAAGTGGAAATGACCCAGATGCCGGAGCTGGTCGCCATTCTGCACAGCTTTGTCGGCCTGGCTGCCGTGCTGGTGGGCTTCAACAGCTACCTGCACCATAATCCGGGCCTGGACCCGGTGCTGGTGAATATCCACCTGGCGGAAGTGTTCCTGGGCATCTTTATCGGCGCGGTGACCTTTACCGGCTCCATCGTGGCGTACGGCAAACTGTGCGGCAAAATTTCGTCCAAACCGCTGATGCTGCCGAACCGCCACAAGCTGAATCTGGCGGCGCTGGTGGTCTCCTTTGTGCTGCTGGTCGTCTTCGTGCGTACTGAAAGCGTGGGCCTGCAGGTGCTGGCGCTGCTGCTGATGACCATTATCGCGCTGGCGTTCGGCTGGCATCTGGTCGCTTCTATCGGCGGCGCGGATATGCCGGTTGTGGTTTCCATGCTGAACTCCTACTCAGGGTGGGCGGCGGCGGCGGCGGGCTTTATGCTCAGCAACGATCTGCTTATCGTCACCGGCGCGCTGGTCGGTTCGTCGGGCGCCATCCTCTCTTACATTATGTGTAAGGCGATGAACCGCTCGTTTATCAGCGTCATCGCAGGCGGCTTTGGCTCAGACGGCGTGGCGAGCACCAGCAGCGATGAAGTGGGCGAGCACCGTGAAATTAGCGCGGAAGAGACGGCGGACATGCTGAAGAACTCTCACTCCGTTATTATCACGCCGGGCTACGGCATGGCGGTGGCGCAGGCGCAATATCCGGTGGCCGAAATCACCGAAAAACTGCGCGCGCGCGGCATCAACGTGCGCTTCGGCATTCACCCGGTTGCGGGACGTCTGCCAGGCCACATGAACGTGCTGCTGGCCGAAGCGAAAGTGCCTTATGACATTGTGCTGGAGATGGATGAAATCAACGACGATTTCGCCGACACCGACACGGTGCTGGTAATCGGCGCCAACGACACGGTGAACCCGGCGGCGCAGGACGATCCGGGCAGCCCGATTGCCGGCATGCCGGTACTGGAAGTGTGGAAGGCGCAGAACGTCATCGTGTTTAAGCGCTCGATGAATACCGGTTACGCCGGCGTGCAGAACCCGCTGTTCTTCAAGGATAACACCCATATGCTCTTTGGCGACGCCAAAGCCAGCGTGGATGCGATCCTCAAAGCGCTGTAATCGTTTTTGTTGATCACGGAACCGCTCTTCGGAGCGGTTTTTTTATTGGTGCAGCGAAAGCGCGGCATTAAAAAAGCCCGTCTGTTTGCACAGGCGGGCTTTTGCTTTACAGCGCCGCGACGTTAGTCGTCTTCGTCGTCGATTTCCACCGGCGTCTGGTAGTCGTCGGGCTTAATAACCAACAGGTCGCAGCGCAGGTGGTCGATAACCTGTTCAGCCGTATTGCCGAGAAACGCGGCGGAAATGCCGGTGCGGCCGATGGTGCCCAGCACCACAATGCCCGCTTCCAGATGTTCGGCCAGATCCGGGATAACCTCCTCCGGCAGTCCTTTTTCCACATGGGTCATCTTCTCGCTGATGCCAAACTTCTGCCGCAGCGCTTTCATCGCCAGCAGATGCTGGCCGCGGATAGCGTCGTTATACACGCTCGGGTCGAAATCAGGCAGTTCGATAGCGATATTGATAGGCGTGACCGGATAAGCGCCCACCAGGTGCACTTCGGTGTGGTTAACCTGTTCGGCAAGCTTCACTGTTTCACGAATGAGCTTTTCATTGAGCGCGTTGTGATAAGGCTCTTCACTGGCGAGATTGACCGCCACCACCGCTTTGCCGCCTTCCGGCCAGGGCTGGTCTTTCACCATCCAGACGGGGCAGGGACATTTTCGCAGCAGATGCCAGTCGGTCGGCGTGAAGATAACGGATTCGAGCTTGTCGTGCTGGTGGGTCATTTTCAGCAGCAGATCGTGCTTGCCGCTCACCACTTCCTGAATAATCGCTTCGAAAGGACGGTTGTGCCAGACCACTTTGATATCGATTGGCACGCCCGCTTCAAGGTAGTACTGCGCCTGCTCGCGGATCCAGGCGGTACGCTGGCTAATGACCCCCTGACGCATCGCCGTGCGCTCATCGGGAGACAGAAGGGTGGTCATTTCGTAAGAAAAGTCATAGATCGGCAAAAAGGCTTTGATTCGGCCACCAATCCGTTGATGCAGGTAAACTGCACGCCGTAACGCCGGCTGGTCATCCTGATTAGGATCGATGGCCACCAGCATGTTTTGATACTTTGCCATACAGGTTCTCCTTACAACTGCGTAACCACAGTCTGTAAGACAAGAGTAACCCATATATGTTGAATGAAACAGAGGGGAAATTATTGCCGGATCAATAAATCAGGAAATTCTATTGACCCGGCAAAAGAGTGAAATTACGCGACGTTACGGGACTGCCCGGCCAGCTCGGCAAGAATATCGCCGTTTTCGATGGTGATGTATTTTCCCTTCACCGCCAGCATGCCGCTTTTCTGGAAACGGCCCAGCAGGCGGCTGATGGTTTCCACCGTCAGGCCCAGGTAGTTGCCGATATCGCCGCGCGTCATCGTGAGGCGGAATTCACGCGGCGAGAAGCCGCGCTGGGCGAAACGGCGGGAGAGGTTGTAGATAAAGGCCGCGAGGCGCTCTTCCGCGTTCTTTTTGGAAAGCAGCAGGATCATATCCTGGTCGCCTTTGATCTCGCCGCTCATCAGTCGCATCATCTGCTGGCGCAGGCTTGGCATCTTGCCGGAGAGATCGTCGAGAGTTTCAAACGGAATTTCGCACACCATTGACGTTTCCAGCGCCTGCGCGAAACTCGGATGATGCGCAGTGCCGATAGCGTCAAAGCCCACCAGGTCGCCCGCCAGGTGAAAGCCGGTTATCTGCTCGTCGCCCTGTTCGGTGATGGTGTAGCTCTTAATGGTGCCGGAGCGGATAGCATAGAGCGATTTCAGTTCATCACCCGCTTTAAACAGCGTCTGGCCTTTCTGAATCGGCTTTTTACGTTCAATGATGTTATCAAGCTGGTCCAGCTCGTGTTCATTCAGCGTGAAAGGGATGCATAACTGGCTAATACTGCAATCCTGGCAATGGATGGCACAACCGCCAGACTGAATGCGTCGAATAATTCGCTTTTCCGGGATCATAGGTCTGCTCAAGCCGTAATTGATATCGGTCAATTTTAACATCCTTTTGTCCACGACGTAAGTGTGGTGAAACATCAATCAGATATTTATGAAACAGGGCATGCGCTTTTTTGCGTCATGCCCTTGATATTCAAGTAAATGTATAATTAGCAGACGAATTATTTGTTTAAAGCAGGAAATAACCTTCGTGACGCAGCAGCCATTCTTTACGCTGCACGCCGCCCGCATAACCGGTCAGCGCGCCGCTGCGCCCGATTACCCGGTGACAAGGCACGACGATACTGACAGGGTTCGCGCCGTTGGCCGCCCCTACGGCCCGCGCGGCGCCCGCGCGGCCAAGCGCTTCGGCCAGTTGACCGTAATGCATCACCTGGCCGCAGGGAATATCGCGCAGCCGCTTCCACACTTCCCGCTGAAAGGGGGTGCCTGCGGTGGCGGTCGGCAGCGTATCGATAATGCTGAGGTTGCCGTCAAAATAGTCGCGCAGCTTATCGCTAAGCCCGCCAGGGTTCTCGCTCGCCGCCCGCCTGAAGCCCTGCGCGCCGTAATGGATAACCAGCAGTTGTTCCATTCGGTCGCTGTGCTCTTCCCACTCCACGGCGCGCAGGTTGAACTGCTCATCGCAAATTACCCACAGCGGGCCCAGCGGCGTCGCTATTTTGTCTTCCAGAAACGTCAGCATTTTTCCCTCGCTTATCCCAGGCGCGGATAGACGCCCGGCCCAATTGGCAGGCCGATAAAATACCACGCCACCAGCATCACTAACCACACCGCCAGAAAAATGAGCGGGTACGGCAGCACCAGCGAGTAATAAGTGCCAAGCTTCGCCTGCGGACGGTAACGCTGTAAAAAGCCGAGAAACAGCGGCACGAAAGGCGAAACGGGCGCCAGCGGGATAACCGAGGAGTCCGCCACGCGAAACAGTACCTGGGCGAAGGCGGGGTGGAAACCAAGCAGCATAAACATCGGCACGAAAATCGGCGCCAGTATCGACCAGATTGCCGAACCACTGGCGATAAACATGCACAGCAGCGAAGAGAGCAGCGCCAGGCCGACAAACGCCGGCACGCCGCTGAGCCCCGCGCTCTCCAGCATATCGGTCAGCCCCACCGCCATGAATTTCCCCATATTGCTCCAGTTAAACATCGCCACAAACTGCGCGAGGGGGAACACCATAACGATAAAACCGGCCATCTCTTTCATCGGGTCAATCATCAGTTGCGGCAGGTCGCCCTGACGGCGGATTTTGCCGGTGGCGATGCCGTAAGCGAGCGAGATGACAAACAGAAACAGGATGATTAACGGCACAATGCCGCTGATAAAGGGCGAGGGCAGCACCGTGTGCTTCAGCGGGTCGCGCAGCAGGCCATTTTCCGGCACCACCAGCAGGGCCACGACGCCAATAAACAGCAGCGCCACCACGCCTGTCACCCGCAAGCCGCGCCGCTGCTCACAGGTGAGTGTTTGCAGCTTTTCATCGCTTTTACCCTCCCAGCGGCCCAGGCGCGGTTCGATGAGCTTATCGGTTATCAACCCCCCGGTGAGCGTCAGCACAATCACTGAGGTTGCCATAAAAAACCAGTTATCGATGACGCTGACATGCATGGCCGGGTCGATGCTTCGCGCCGCCTCGCTGCTGATGCCGGAAAGCAGCACGTCGGTCGTGACGATAAGCAAATTGGCGGTAAAGCCGCAGCCGACGCCTGCGATAGCGGCGAGCAGTCCCGCCACCGGATGACGGCCGACGGCGAGAAAAATAAGCGCCCCCATCGGCGGCATGATAACCAGCGCGGCGTCAGACGAGATATGGCTGAAGAAGGCGATAAACAGCACCATGTAGCTTGCGTAACGCGCGCTGACGTGGGAGGCCATTTTTACCATCAGCGTAGGCAACAGTCCTACGCGTTCGGCAAGACCGGCGCCCAGCACCAGCGCGAGAATCGCGCCGAGCGGGGCGAAGCCGCTGAAGTTTTTAATGACGTTAGGCAAAAACCAGTGCAGCCCGTCAGCGCTGAGCAGGTTTTTCACCGCCACCATTTTCCCGTCCGCCGGGTTGCGCGCCGCCACGTCAAAGGCGGAAAGCACGGCGGTGGAGACAGCCAGAATCACAATCAAATAGATAAAGAGCAGAAACGGGTGCGGGACTTTATTTCCCACACGCTCCACCCAGCCATACAGCTTGCCGGAAGGGGTGTCCGTCGGTATGGAAGAGATACTCATGGGCGCTCCTCGGGTTGTCGTTGTGTTTGCGTTGTTGTGTTTGTGTTTTATTATTTTAAAGGTGACGGTGTCACATTTTTCGGTATCGGGCAGTGGTAAGGCTGCTCGCTAACGGTCTCTTGATGCTCTTGTCGGCACGCCGTTAACAGCGTCGCGTCCTGTAGCAAGCGTATTGCCGTGGCGCCCATCACTTTTGCCGCCAGCAGCATGCCCTTATGCGCTATCGAGGTGCGTCCCTGGCTTACCAGCTGCCAGGTATGCAGCGGCGTGCCGATGGCGAAACAGGGGCTGAAGCACTGCGCTACCGGCAGCTTCCAGCTCACGTCGCCCACGTCTGTCGACCCCGCCAGTACGGCATCGGTGGCGGCCCAGGGCGCGACCTCGTCAATCAGCAGCGTGTGGCGATGTTTTTTTGCGAAAGCTTTCCCCGCTTCGCCGCCGGTATTGGCAATATTGTTGAGGCTGTTTTGCAGGTCATTCTCGCTGAGCGTGGCGCGAAGGGTTCCGGCAAAACGGCGCTCTTCTTCACTCCAGCGCGGCGTGCCGAAATGCTGCAGCGCGTCGTACATCGCGCCTTCCAGCGTGCGGTTTGGCAGGTAGCTGGAGCAGGCTTTTTCAAAACGCGCCTGTACGGTGGTTTCGGTCATCAGCGCCGCGCCTTCGGCGATGTTGTTGATGCGCGCGTAAATGCGCTGCGCCTCAGCCATCTCCGGCGCGCGAATCAGGTAAAGCACTTCCGCCTGCGCCTGAACGACGTTAGGCGAGATGCCGCCGGTATCGGTAATGGCGTAATGCACGCGCGCTTTTTCGATAAGATGCTCGTTGAGGAAGTTGCTGCCGGTGGTCATCAGGGTTACTGCATCCAGCGCGCTGCGCCCGAGGTGCGGCGAGTTCGCCGCGTGGGCGGCGATGCCGGAGAAGCGGTACGCCACCTGGATATTGGCCAGCGTGCTGGTGCTGAAGATCCCGGCGAACGCCTCTGGGTGCCAGGTCACGGCGGCATCGACGTCATCGAAAAGCCCTTCGCGCACCATAAAGGTTTTGCCGGAGCCGCCTTCTTCCCCCGGGCAGCCATAGAAGCGCACCGTGCCGCCGCCATGCTGCGCCAGCCAGTTTTTCACCGCCACGGCGCCTGCCAGCGCCGCGGTGCCGAGCAGGTTGTGGCCGCAGCCGTGGCCGTTGGCGCCTGGCGTTATCGGGCAGGGCTCGGCGGTCCCCGCCTGCTGGCTCAGGCCCGCCAGCGCGTCGTACTCGCCGAGCAGGGCGATAACCGGTTTGCCCTCGCCGAAGCTTGCGACAAAAGCAGTTTCGATGTTGCCGGCGTTGCGCGTGACGATAAAGCCTTCCGCCTCTAACGCCTGCGCCAGTCGCGCGGCGGACCAGCGCTCCTCAAAGCGGGTCTCCGGGTGATCCCAGATATCATCCGCAATGGCGATAAAATCGTCGCGGCGCGTCTCCAGCGCATCGTCAACAAATGCGTAAACGTTATCCATCACACACCCCGCTGCCAGGGAAAGTGAAGCGCCAGGCGCGAGAGGGTCATTGCCGCCACCGCCATCACCTGCTCGTCAAAGTCGAACCGCTCGTTGTGATGCCCGGCGCTAAGCTCAGTACCGAACACCACGTAAGAGGCCTTGCCGCCGCGCGCCTGCACCCGCGCCATCATTAACGTCGCATCCTCCGAACCCGCAGGGCCCTTCACGGTCTCCACCGCTTCTTTTACGCCTGCGCACTGCAACGCCTGTTCGCGGATAAACTGCACCCACTCAGGCGTTGGGCGACTGCTGGTGGCCGCGCCCATCATGCGCATCGCCAGCTCCACGCCGTGCATCGCCGCCGCGCCTTCAATCACCGCCTTTGCGCGTTCGAACACATACTCGTTGACCGCCTCCGTTTCGCCGCGGGTTTCCACTTTCATGGTGGCTGAAGCCGGCACCACGTTGCGCCCGCTGCCTGCCTGCAACAGGCCGACATTCACCCTGGAGGCGCCTTCGCTGTGCGGGGAGATAGCATGCAGGCCAAGCGCCGCCTGCGCCGCCGCCAGCAGGGCGTTGCGGCCCTGTTCCGGTTTGCCGCCCGCGTGAGAGGCCATGCCGGTAAAGCGCACGTCGAACTTGGTGGTCGCCATAAAGTTATCGCTGCCGCAAACCACCGTGCCCGCAGGGACGCCCGTGCCGATATGCACGGCGGTGAAATAATTGACATCATCCAGCACGCCCGCCGCCACCATGGCGCGCGCGCCGCGGGTGCCTTCCTCGGCAGGCTGAAAGATAAGCTTGATGGTGCCGTTGAGCTGCGCTTCGTACTTCTTCAGCACGTGCGCCAGCGCAAGCCCGATGGTGGTGTGGCCGTCGTGGCCGCAGGCGTGCATCATGCCGGGGTTGCATGACGCGAACCCTTCCCGAAAAGGACGGTGGCTCTCATCGAGCCGCTCGTCGAGGTCCAGCGCATCCATATCCACGCGAAAGGCGATAACCGGGCCGGGGCGGCCGGTAGCCAGGGTGGCGACCAGCCCCGTGAAGCCGCCGGAAAAGGCGGGCAACCAGCGTTCCACCGCCCCCTGTTCGCGGGCGCGCGCCTCTTCACGGGCAAGGGTCGCCTCATCCGGCAGGCCCATCCGCGCCTGGGCGTTTACCACATCGCGCCCCAGCGCAAGCTGATAACCCAGCCCGTGCAGGATCTCCGCCACATGGCTTGCGGTTCGAAACTCCAGCCAGCCCGACTCGGCATAATGATGAAAATCGCGACGCCACGCCTGCATCTGCGGCGCAAGGGAGCGAAGGTAATCGGCGATAGGTTCCATAACGTTTTCTTTTCCTGTATCAGCAAAATAGGTGAGCCAGCTCACATTGTGATAGCTTTTGCTTATCACTCAGCGCTATTCATACGTTTTTACCGTTCGAGGCTTACCCTGACACAAGCCTTTGCTTTACAGTAGATGCCAGTTTCTTTTGTCTGATAAACAATGGTTATCGGGGTAGGGATGTCTTTTCAGGTTAAATTTCACCAGATCCGCGCCTTTGTGGAAGTGGCCCGTCACGGCAGCATTCGCAGCGCCAGCCGCACGCTTAATATCTCCCAGCCTGCGTTAACCAAATCGATCAAGGAACTGGAAGAAGGGATAGCCGCGCGTCTGTTTATTCGCCGCAGCCAGGGGGTAGCGCTGACAGAATGCGGGGAGAGTTTTTATCAGCACGCGAGGCTGATTCTGGAAGAGCTGCGCGCCGCGCAGGAGGATATCCGCCAGCGCCAGGGGCAGCTTGCCGGACAGATAAACATCGGCCTTGGCGCAAGCGTGGCGCGAAGCCTGATGCCAGCGGTGATCTCTCGCTTTCACCAGCAGCATCCGCAGGTCAAAGTCAGGATTATGGAAGGGCAACTGGTGTCGATGATTAACGAGCTGCGCCAGGGCGAACTCGATTTCACTATCAACACCTATTATCAGGGGCCGTACGACAGAGAGTTCACCTTTGAAAAGCTGTTTGAAAAGCCGTTTGCCGTCTTTGCCCGCCAGGGGCATCCGGCGGCGGCGGCCCGTTCGCTTGATGAGCTAATGGCTTATGACTGGACGATGCCGACCCCGCGCGGCAGCTACTACAAGCATCTGGAAGATCTCTTTCACCACCGGGCGCAGGCGCCCCGCATCAGCGTGGTATGCGAAACCTTCTCTTCCTGCATAAGCCTGGTGGCGCAGAGCGATTTTGTGTCGATATTGCCGCAGGAGCTGGGGGCGGACCCGCTGCTGGCGCCGCGGCTTACGCAAATTCCGGTGGCGGAGAGCCTGCCGAAGGCCGCTTACTACCTGATCCAGCGGCGCGACACCACGCCAACGCCGCTCACCAGCGCGCTTATCACCGCCTTTCGCCGTGAATGCCGCCCATAAAAAATAGAGCCTGCCGACATCAGCCAGGCTCTACAGGACACAGCAGTGCTTCCGGGACCTTGCCCCACACTTATTCCGTACACTGTGGGTAAGAATATATATACGCGCTTTTCAGGCGGGACGTGATGACCGTTAAGTGACATCTTTCACAAATAGTTAACATTTATTTATCTATTCCTGTTTTTCACTGCGCATTGCTCAAAAGGTAGCCAAAAAAGCGCCCTTAAGAAGAATTTCACTGGTTTTACATCCATAATTGTGGCTTCTTAGCGGTCCTCTTTTTCCGGGCGCGGCAGCGTTGAGCCGCGTGCGGGGGAGGGTTATAGTGTGAACCTTTGCGCAGTACCCGGAGGATTGACCGTGCACCCTGACGACAAATCGCTTTTTCTTGACGCCATGGAAGATGTCAAACCCCTTAAAAATTGTGAATCCACGCAGTGGGTGAAGCCGGTGAAAAACCGCGCCCCGCAGCGGCTGGACGCGCTGCAGCTGGATAACTTTCTCACCACCGGTTTTCTTGACATCATCCCGCTCGCCGAGCCGCTGGAGTTTAAACGCGAAGGGCTGCAAAACGGCGTACTGGAGAAGCTGCGCCTTGGCAAATACAGCCAGCAGGCGAGCCTCAATCTGCTGCGCCAGCCGGTGGAGCAGTGCCGCCAGCAGCTGTTCGCTTTCATCCATCAGGCCCGCCGCGACGGCCTTCGCAACCTGCTCATCATTCACGGCAAAGGGCGGGAAGATAAGTCGCACGCCAATATTGTGCGCAGCTATCTGGCGCGCTGGCTGACAGAGTTCGATGAAGTGCAGGCCTACTGCACGGCGCTGGCGCACCACGGCGGCGCGGGCGCCTGCTACGTGGCGCTGAAAAAATCGGACGAGGCCAAACAGGAGAACTGGGAACGGCACGCCAAGCGCAGCCGTTAATCCAGCAGCAACGCCAGCTCCCGGGCGGCGTTTTGCAGTTCCGGCAGCACGCGGGTTCGCAGCTCTTCAGCGGAAACCTGCCCCGCGTGCACCCCCACGTTCAGCGCCGCTTCCACACCCCCCTGCGGGTTCATCAGCGGCACCGCAATCGACCGCAACCCCATCTCCAGCTCCTGATCGTTTAGCGCATAGCCTTGCTGGCGCACCCGCTTCAGCTCTTCGCGCAGCTTCGCCACCGAATCCACCGTTTGCGGCGTATAGCGGATCATCGTGATGCGCCCAAGCAGCGCGTTTAACTGCTCTTCCGGAAGGTAGCTTAAGAGCACGCGGCCCATGGAAGTGGACCAGGCGGGCAGACGGCTGCCGATATCCAGATCGATAGTCATGATGCGCGAACTGGAAGCGCGGGCGATATAGAGAATGTCGTCGCCGTCCAGCGTGGCGATAGAGCAGGACTCATTGAGCATTTCGCTTAGCTGCTTCAGTACCGGCTGGGCGGCGCGCGCCAGCGGCGTCGAGGCGAGATAGGCGTGGCCGAGCGAAAGAATGCGCGGGCGCAACTGATAGTTTTTGCCGTCTTCCGCATACACAAACCCGAGCTTGCCAAGCGTGTAGAGGCAACGACGCACGGCGGCGCGCGGGATGCCGGTCTTCTGGCTTATTTGCGAAATAGACAGCAGCCGCCGCTGCGGCGTAAAAGCCTGAATCACTTCCAGCCCCCGCGCCAGCGAAGCCATAAAATTCGGGTCGCCCTTAAACGGGTCGGCGTCGCCGCTAAGGCGGTCTTGCGGGTGTATCGCCATCATTTTTCTCCTGATTACGCGCTCGATCACACTCTGCGAACAAAGATAACCCATGTTCGATTATCGCACCATATTTCGATTATCGCCCTTGACCGGACTCGTTAGCGGCGTCACATTTTGTTCGAACAACGCATAACGGTGCGATGATCGCACATCAAGGAGCAGAGGATGATTGATAAAAGCGTGCCCTCGCTGGAAGAGGCTGTCGCCGGGATCCCGGACGGCGCCACCATCATGATTGGCGGCTTCGGCCCCGCTGGCCAGCCCACCGAGCTGATTGACGCCCTGATAGCCCAGGGGGCGAGCGACCTCACTATCATCAACAACAACGCCGGCAATGGCGAAGTGGGGCTGGCGGCGCTGCTGAAGGCGGGGCGGGTGCGCAAAATGATCTGCTCCTTCCCGCGCCAGGTAGACTCCCAGGTATTCGACGATCTCTATCGCCGCGGCAAAGTGGCGCTGGAACTGGTGCCGCAGGGCAACCTGGCCGCCCGCATTCAGGCGGCGGGGGCGGGGCTTGGCGCCATTTTTACCCCTACCGGCTACGGCACGCCGCTCGCCGAAGGCAAAGAGACCCGCGAAATCGACGGTCGCCATTACGTGCTGGAATACCCGCTGAAAGCGGACTTCGCGCTTATCAAAGCCTTCCAGGGCGACCGCTGGGGCAACCTGGTCTACCGCAAGGCGGCGCGCAACTTCGGGCCTATCATGGCGACGGCCGCCACCACGACCATCGCGCAGGTCAGCCAGCTGGTGCCGTTGGGAGAGCTTGACCCCGAGCACATCATCACCCCCGGCATTTTTGTGCAGCGCGTGGTGGCGCTGGAGCCGGCTTCCACTCTGGCGCAGAGCGCATAAGGACATTCACTGATGAAACGACTCACCCGTGACGAAATGGCGCAGCGCGTGGCGCGCGATATCCCGGAAGGGGCTTATGTGAATTTAGGCATTGGCCTGCCGACCCGCATCGCCAATTACCTGCCCGCGGATAAAGAGATCTTCTTGCACAGCGAAAACGGCCTGCTCGGCATGGGGCCGAAGCCCGCACCAGGGGAGGAAGATCCGGAGCTTATCAACGCCGGAAAAGAGCACGTCACGCTGCTGACCGGCGGCAGCTTTTTCCACCACGGCGACTCGTTCGCCATGATGCGCGGCGGGCATCTGGATATTTGCGTGCTCGGCGCCTATCAGGTTTCCGCGTCGGGCGACCTGGCGAACTGGAGCACCGGCGCGCCGGACGCTATTCCGGCGGTGGGCGGTGCGATGGATCTCGCCATCGGCGCGCGCCAGGTTTTTGTGATGATGGAGCTGCTTACGCGCGAAGGCGAGAGCAAGCTGGTGGAAGCCTGCAGCTATCCGCTTACCGGCGTCGGCTGCGTCAGCCGCATTTATACCGACCTCGCGGTCATCGATATCACCCCTGAAGGGCCGGTCGTGCGTGAAATCGTCAACGGCCTCTCTTTTGAAGAGCTGCAGCGGCTGACGCCGGTCAAACTCAGCTTCGGGCAACTGGCGCAGAGCGCGTAAGGAACGATAATGACTCAGGCTTTTATTTGCGATGCGGTACGCACCCCCTTTGGCCGCTTTGGCGGAACGCTGGCTGGCGTGCGCGCCGACGACCTGGCGGCGCTGCCGTTAAAAGCGCTGCTGGAGCGCAACCCTAACCTTGACCCGGCGCTGATTGACGACGTGATTTACGGCTGCGCTAACCAGGCGGGGGAAGATAACCGCAACGTGGCGCGCATGGCGCTGCTGCTGGCCGGCCTGCCGGAAACGGTGCCGGGCAGCACCGTCAACCGCCTGTGCGGCTCAAGCCTCGACGCCATCGGCGTGGCGGCTCGGGCCATTAAAAGCGGCGAAACGCATCTCATGGTGGCGGGCGGCGTAGAGAGCATGTCCCGCGCGCCGTTTGTGATGGGCAAAGCGCAGAGCGCTTACAGCCGCAGTATGGCGCTTGAAGACACCACCATCGGCTGGCGCTTCATCAACCCGTTAATGAAAGCGCGTTATGGCGTCGATTCCATGCCGGAAACGGCGGAGAACGTCGCCGCGCATTTTGGCATCAGCCGCGAAGACCAGGATGCTTTCGCGCTGCGCAGCCAGCTTCGCACCGCCCGGGCTCAGGAGATGGGGCTGTTTGACGACGAGCTGATCCCGGTGCTTATTCCGCAGCGCAAAGGCGAGCCGCTCAGCTTTACCCGCGATGAACACCCGCGCGCCACCTCGCGCGAGGCGCTGGCGAAGCTCAAGCCGGTGGTGCGGGAGGACGGCACGGTGACGGCAGGCAACGCCTCCGGCGTGAACGACGGCGCCTGCGCGCTGTTGCTGGCAAGCGAGCAGGCGATGCGTACGCACGGTTTGCAGCCGTTGGCGCGGGTGGCTGGCGTGGCGACAGCGGGCGTGGCGCCGCGCATTATGGGCTTCGGCCCGGCGCCGGCGGTGCGTAAAGTACTGGCGCAAACGGGTTTGTCGCTTGATCAGATGGACGTTATCGAACTTAATGAAGCGTTCGCCGCCCAGGCGCTGGCGGTGACGCGCGACCTCGGGCTGCCGGATGCGGCGGAGCATGTTAACCCCAACGGCGGGGCTATCGCGCTCGGCCACCCGCTTGGCGCTTCCGGCGGCCGCATCGCCATGACCGCCGCGCTACAGCTTAAGCGCACCGGCGGGCGCTACGCCCTGTGCACCATGTGCATCGGCGTAGGGCAAGGCATAGCGCTTATTATCGAACGCGTTTAAGGAGCCGGAATGAAACTTCTCACCCCGCTGCTGCGGCCTTCCAGGCTGACGCCGCTTTTCAGCGACGAAGCGACGCTACAGCGGATGCTGGATGTCGAGGCGTCGCTTGCGCAGGCGCAGGCGCAGTGCGGCATTGTGCCTGCGCAAGCGGCGGCAGTAATAGCGGACCATTGCAAGGTCGCGCAATTAGACCTCGGCGCGCTGGCGCAGGCGGCGGCGGGCGCGGGCAACCTCGCCATTCCGCTGGTCAAGCAGCTTACCGCCTGCGTAAAGGCTGCGGATGACGAAGCCGCCCGCTATGTGCACTGGGGCGCCACCAGCCAGGACATCATCGACAGCGGACTGATGCTGCAACTGCGCGACGCCTTTACGGAAACCGAAGCTTTGCTGAAGGATCTGCTGGCCGCGCTGGCGCAGCAGACGGCGCGCCACCAGCAAACGGTGATGGCGGGGCGCACCTGGCTGCAACATGCGCTGCCCACCACCTTCGGACTGAAGCTCGCGGGCACGCTGGATGCGCTGCTGCGCTGGCAGGAAAGGCTGAAAGAAATTCGTCCGCGCGCGCTGGCGACCCAGTTTGGCGGCGCGGCGGGGACGCTGGCGTCTCTTGAGAAGAAAGGGCCGCAGGTGGCGCAGGCGCTGGCTTCGGCGCTTTCGCTCTCGCTTCCCGATACGCCCTGGCACAGCCAGCGCGACAGGCTGCTGGAGGTGGGCGGCTGGTATGCAGGCGTCGCCGCCACGCTTGGCAAGTTCGCCAGCGATTTCGCCTTGCTGATGCAGACCGAAGTCGGGGAAGCGGCGGAGCCGGTAGCGCAAGGGCGCGGCGGCTCGTCCGCCATGCCGCACAAGCGCAACCCGGTCGCCTGCGCGGCTATCCTCACGGCGACCACGCGGCTGCCTGGCCTGATGGCGACGCTTTACGCAAGCCAGCTACAGCAGCATGAAAGGGCGCTCGGCGGCTGGCAGGCGGAGTGGGAGACGCTGCCGGACATTATTACCCTTGCCGGCGGGGTTATGCAGACCAGCCTTGAGCTGATCCGCGAGATGCAGGTCTTCCCGGAAAAAATGCGCGAAAACCTGCGCATCACCCATGGGCTGATTGTGGCCGAGCCGGTGACGCTGAAGCTTGCTGAGCATATCGGCAAACAGGCGGCGCACCAGCATCTGGAGCCGCTTTGCCACCGTTCGCTGGATGAAGGCGTGGCGCTGCAGACGCTGCTGGTCGATGACGCGCTTATCCGCCGCTATTTTTCCGAAGACGAGATCGCACGCCTGCTTTCGCCGCTGGAGGCGACCGGCAGCGCGCCGGTCTTTATCCGCCAGGTGCTGGCGCGTTACAAGGAATCGTTATGACGCTTCATTATCAATTCGACGGGCCTGAAGGGGCGCCGGTAGTGGTGCTCTCCAACTCGCTTGGCACCACGCTTTCCTTATGGGAACCGCAGCTGGCGGCGCTGACAGCGCGCTTTCGCGTGCTGCGCTACGACACCCACGGCCACGGGCAAACCGCCAAAAAGGGGCGGGTGACGTTGTCACAGCTGGCCGGCGATGTGCTTACGCTTCTGGATTCTCTCGGCATTAAAAAAGCGCACTTCTGTGGCATTTCTATGGGCGGGCTGACAGGGTTGTGGCTGGCGCGTTTTGCACCGGAGCGCCTGCTTTCCGTTACCATCGCCAACAGCGCGGCGAAAATTGGCGAGCCGGCGGGCTGGCTGGATCGCGCCCGTATCGTGCGTGAGGAAGGGATGGCCACTGTTGCCGCAGGCGCAGCGCAGCGCTGGTTCAGCGAGGCGTTCCGTCACCGCTCGCCGCAGCTTATCGAGCCGCTTATTGACCAGCTCGCCCGTTCCGACGCCGAAGGCTACGCCGCCTGCTGCGAGGCGCTGGCCGAAGCCGATCTGCGCCATGAACTCAAGGCGATTATGCTGCCGCTGCTGGTTATCGCCGGGGAGCAGGACCCGGTGACCACCGTCGCCGACGGCGAGTTTCTTCAGCAGCAGGTCGCCGGTTCGCAGCTTACGATAGTGCCCGCTTCGCATTTATCGAATGTCGAAGCGCCGCAGGCATTTAACGACGCGTTAATCGCTTTTTTACTCAGTCAGGAGGCACGGCATGCAGGATGAGGAACGTTACGAGCAGGGGATGGCGGTGCGTCGGGCGGTGCTGGGCGACGCGCATGTGGATCGTACGCTGGCCAACCTGACGCCGCTTAACGACGAGTTTCAACACTTTATTACCCGCTACGCCTGGGGAGAAACCTGGACGCGCCCTGGCCTCGACCGCCATACCCGCAGCATGATAACCATCGCTATGCTGATTGCCCTGAACCGCGAAGCGGAGCTGAAAATGCACCTGCGCGCGGCGTTTAACAACGGCGTCACGCGGGAGGAGTTAAAAGAGCTGATCATGCACTCCGCGCTCTATTGCGGCCTGCCTGCCGCTAACGCCACGATGCATCTGGCGCAGCAGGTTTTCGACGAGCAGGACGCGCAGCAGGAGGGTTAGGTTTCTACGCTTATTCATGCGGCTTATTCATGCGCCCGGCTATTATCGCCGGGCGTTTTGTTTTAAGGCCTATCGCTTCTGCAAGCCTTGTTCGCCCGTGTTTTCACTGACTGATAAGCATTTCAAATGAAGATGATTAGCCTTTTATTCATATGTTTCTTCAATTAAAGAATGCTAGCATGTTCTGTGACTGAGTTAACGAATCAATGAGGCAGTATGAAAATCAAGCTCATCGCGGTTGATATGGACGGCACCTTTCTGAACGACAAAAAAACCTACGACAAGGCGCGGTTCCTGCAGCAGTATCACGCGCTGAAGGAAAGGGATATCCAGTTTGTGGTGGCGAGCGGCAACCAGTATTACCAGCTTATCTCCTTCTTCCCGGAAATTCGTGACGAGATCTCATTTGTCGCGGAGAACGGCGCGCTGGTTTACGACCATGGCGAGCGCGTTCACCACGGCGCGCTGACCCGTGAGCAATATCATGCGGTGATTGACGCGCTCTCGGCGTTTGAGGGGATTAACTTCGTGGTCTGCGGCCTGGAAAGCGCATATTACCAGGCGGGCGCGCCGGAGGCTTTCGTCAGCCTGATGGCAAAACACTACCATCGCCTGCAACCGGTAGAAGATCTCTACGCAATCGACGATGTTATTTTCAAGTTTTCGCTGAATCTGCCGGATGCGGAAATTCCTTCGCTGGTGGAAAGCCTGCACCACACGCTGGATGGCATCGTGAAGCCGGTGACCAGCGGCTACGGCTTTGTCGATTTAATCATCCCCGGCTCGCATAAAGCCAGCGGCCTGCTGCGCCTGATGAAGCGCTGGGGCGTGGAAAAAGCGCAGTGCGTTGCGGTGGGCGACAGCGGCAACGACGTGGAGATGTTACAGCTTGCCGCCTATTCCTTCGCTATGGATAACGCGGTGAGCGATGTGAAAGCGATAGCGAAATACGCAACCGGTTCTAACAACGACAGCGGCGCGTTGCAGGTGATTGACGCGGTGCTGAAAGGGGAAACGCCTTTTAACGACGCGTGACGGATTGTCGCCGTACGGGGCGGAGCCCTTAGCATAAAGGCGGAGCGCTTAGCACAAAGGCGGGGCGCTTTGCTGAGCCGTTTTGGCAAGCGGCGGCGCCCCTTAAAGAGGCGAGGGTGAAGCCCGAACGCCGCAAAGGCGGAGCGAACAATAACCCGGCGGATGGCGCTGCGCCCGCCCGCCGGGAGAGACGGCTTTATACGCTTCGCGCACTGAACCACTGCTGCCCATACTGGTCCGCCACCAGCAGCGCGGCGTAAACCTGGTCTACCGTTACGCCGCCAGGCATATTGTGGATGGTTTCGCCTTCGGCGCAGGCCGCCTGCGCCACGAGGCGCATTTTCGCTGGCACATCTTCTTTGATATCAAGCTCTGCGAGGGTGACCGGCAGCCCGACCGCATGCGTCAGGCGCAGAACCGCTTCCAGCTCTTCCTGCGGCGCGTTTTCCAGCACCAGCTGCACCAGCGTGCCGAAGGCGACTTTTTCGCCGTGGTAATAGTGGTGAGCGTCGGGAATTGCCGTGAGCCCGTTGTGCACCGCGTGCGCCGCCGCGAGTCCGCCGCTTTCAAAACCGACGCCGCTGAGATAGGTGTTCGCTTCCACTACGCGCTCCAGCGCTTCGGTAACTACATGCTGACGTGCGGCGAGCATCGCTTTTTCCCCTTCGGCCAGCAGCGTTTTATAGCAAAGTTCCGCCAGCGCGAGCGCGGCCTGGGTGCTGCGTCCGCCTGCCATGGTGCCTGCGCCGCTGCGTGCGCAGGCGCGCGCCTCAAACCAGGTGGCGAGGGCGTCGCCAATGCCCGCCGCCAGCAGACGCGCCGGGGCGCCCGCGACGATCTGCGTATCCACCGCCACGATATTGGGGTTCGCAGGCAACAGCAGGTAGCGTTCAAATTCGCCGCTGTCGCTGTAAATGACGGAAAGCGCGCTGCAGGGCGCGTCGGTAGAGGCGATGGTGGGCGCAATCGCCACCGGCAGCGCCATAAAATGGGCCAGCGCTTTGGCGGTATCGAGCGTTTTACCGCCGCCGATGCCCAGCACCGCGCCGCAGCGTGCGGCCTCAGCCAGCGTGCGCAAACGGTTAATTTCATTTTGCGAGCATTCGCCGCCAAACGGCGCGATTTCCGCTTTCACGCCCGCCTGTGCGAAGCTGTCACGAAGCTGCTCCTCTACCAGACCGAGCACGAATTTATCGCCCACCACCAGGCAGGTAGGCGCCAGCGGTTTGATATATTCCCCTATGCGCGCCAGCACGCCTGCGCCCTGGATGTATTTGCCGGGTGACTGAATAATACGGTCCATAAACTGCCTCCTTACGTTATAAGTTCCGGTAACGAAACGGCTTTTCGCGTTTCTTCCTCAAGTCTACCCGCGTAAGGGCGCGCTTTTTTTGCGCTATATCCAGGCAGGACGTAAAAATCAGCGGCAAACGGGGACGTCGCTCAGCCGGGTGGTCCAGGCGGGCGAGAGGTATTCGCGCTTCATTCCCCACGCCTGCGTGATGCCCTGGCCGGCGAACCAGAGGCGATTTTTGCCCTGCTGATTAAGCTTATCCATCACCGTCATTAGCGCTTCGCTGTTGGCTTTCGGCGCATAGGGGTCGAAAAGATTGAGCTGCGCCACGCCCTGGCTGAAAAAGTCCCCCAGCATGACGCCGGCCTTCTGATAGTGCAGCCCTTCGCGCCAGATAGCCTCCAGACAACGGACGGCGGCGGCGAGAATATCGCGGGTGTCGTGAGTGGGCGTGGAGAGGGTGATGCCGGCGCGGTTGCTGTAGTAAGGGGCATGGGCGTCGTGCGGGCTGGTTTTCAGAAAAGCGCTGACGTAGCGGCAGTATTGCCTTTCGGCGCGCAATTTTTCCGCCGCCCGCGCCGCCCAGGTGCAGATGCCTTCGCGCACCGCTTTATAGTCGCTGACCTTTGTACCAAACGAGCGGGAGCTGATTATCTCCTGCTTTGTGGCGGGCGTCTCTTCAAAGGCCAGACATGACTCGCCCCGCAGCTCGCGGACCGTGCGCTCCAGCACCACGCTGAAATTTTTACGGATAAAGCCAATATCGCTTTGCGCGAGTTGCAGCGCGTTCTCAATTCCCATGGCGTTAAGGCGCGCCGAGAGACGACGCCCCACGCCCCAGACGTCGCTCACCGGCAACAGGGCCATCAGCTTGCGCTGGCGCAGCGGGCTTGAGAGGTCCACCACGCCGCCGGTTTTGGTCCAGGTTTTCGCCGCATGGTTAGCGAGCTTGGCGAGGGTTTTGGTTGGCGCAATGCCGACGCCCACCGTCAGCCGGGTATGCTGATAGACGGTGTCGCGAATCGCACGGCCGAAGGTTTCCAGGTCGCCGATGCCGCTTAAATCGGCAAAGGCTTCGTCGATGCTGTAGACATCGACCCGCGGACACATCGCTTCAAGCGTGGTCATTACCCGCTGGCTCATGTCGCCGTAAAGCGCGTAGTTGCTGCTGAAGACCACCACGCCTTCGCGCTCCAGCAACGCTTTTTGCTGAAAGTAAGGCGCGCCCATTTGGACGCCGAGCCGCTTTGCCTGCGCCGAGCGGGAAATAATGCAGCCGTCATTGTTCGACAGCACCACCACCGGCTTGTTAAGCAGATCCGGCCGCCAGAGAGTCTCGCAGCTGGTATAGAAGCTGTTAACGTCAATGAGAGCGTACATGGTTCTGTGCCCGTGTAGTTTGTCTCAGCGCGCCAGCGGCAAAGCGAAGGGCCGCCGGGCGGATAACGCCTGGCGGAAAGCGGAATCGGGTTGCGCCATCCATAGTAAGCTCCTGAATACTGTTTTTATATACAGTATTCTTGAAAGCCGATGATAATCAAGGCGCTTTACGGATTTTTTTAGCTAATACGGAAAAAGACCTGCCAGCCGGGCCGAACCGCCAGCATGAGCTGCGGCTGCCAAACAACAGGTTGATCATTCATGCGCAGCGCTTCACGATACGGGCTGACGCAGGCAAAAAGGGAAAACCATGCAATTACTTGATGAACTGGAACGATGGCTAACGGAAACGTTGCCTGAAGTGGCGGCGGATCTTAACCCGGGCGCCGATGCGCAAACGCTGGAAGCCCTTCAGGCGATGCTGCCTGGCGCGCCGCTTCCGCCAGCCTTTCTCTCGCTTTATCGCTGGCACGACGGACAAAAAATGGCGGCGAACAGCGGTCCGTGGTACGGGTTGAGTTTTCTGCCGCTCGACCAGGTGATGCAGGAGTTAAAAAGCTGGCGGGAGGTTGCCGAAAGCTTTTCGCCGCTGGAGTGGGCAGAGATGAACAGCGGCATGTCGTCCACGCCCCGGGGGCATATTAAATGCGAATACAGCAATCCGCGATGGGTGCCTTTCGCCTCGGACTGGGGCGGAAATTATCTGGGTATCGATCTCGATCCCGACGTGCTGGGCGCCCCGGGGCAGGTTATCAACTTTGGTCGTGATGAAGCGCGAAAAATTGCCGTAGCGCCGGATTTAGACGCTTTCCTGGCATGGATGCTGACGGAACTGAAGGCGGGAAACGTCAACATCCGCGAAGAAGAGGATGGCGGCAGAAGTTTTAACACGCTGAGGCCGGAAAAATACCATTTCCTCGACTCGCTGGCGGTTATGTTTCCAGCGAAATAGCGGCAAAACGTGGCCCGGCGGCCGCGTTTTTAGCGCAGCAGCATCAGCGGCAGGCGGCGGCGGAACAGCATTTCCGCCGCGTGGCGGCCGATAAAATAGCGCCGCCGCTGCGAGTGTCCCCAGGCGCCCATCACGATAAGGTCGATGTTATGCGCTTGCGCATGGCGGCAGAGCGAGTCGGCCACCGAGGTCCCCTCCAGCATAAACGCCTGCACCTGGATGCCCGCTTTATGTAATGCCTCAAAGGCATTCTGAAGCGCGGTGGCATTGCCGTTTACCATCACAATATGGCATTCCATGCCGTAGAGCAGCGGGCTCGCCGTCAGGCGCGCCAGGTGTCTGCGGCACTCAATGCTGGCGTCATAAGCAAACAGGGCGCGGGATGGCGCCGTGAAGGTCTCCGGCACCGCCAGCACCGTTCCGCGATGCAGGCGAATCAGGCTCTCCAGCGGGCTGCCGACCGGGTGGCGCGCGCCATCATCGCCGAGCACCAGCAGGCGCGCTTCCGTCAGTTCTTGCAGGATTTCGGCAGGCGAGCCCTGTTTTTGCAGCCGTTGCGCCGTCTCATAACCGGACGGTTTTAGCCGCGCGGCGCACTCAGCCAGCAAGGCCTGGCCCTGCGCCATGCGTAACCGCCGCCGCTCCGCTTCGATTTCCCCGAGCTGCGCTGTCAGCGACGTTTCACCGATCATGACGTCAGGGCGGTCAACGTCCGCCAGCATATGCAGCAGGGCGAGCGGCGCGCCGAGCGTGGCCGCCGCCCAGGCGGCGTAGTCGGATACGGAACGGGCGGCAGACGACGCGTCCAGGCAGGCAATAACAGGTTTATTCATCACTCTCTCTTTGGGACGTGCGAGGCAGGTCGCCCGCGTTGTATTCCCTGATTATCCCGATAAACGCCCGCAGGCTGGCGGGAATATGGCGGTTCGCCGGGAAGTAAAGAAACAGCCCGGGGATTTCCGGGCACCACGCTTCTAACACCTTGACCAGCCTGCCGGCGTTTAACGCCTCCAGCGCGCTGAGCTCCGGCACATACGCGATGCCAAGGCCCGCCGCGGCGGCATCCACCATCAGGCGCGAATTGTTCAGGGTCAGGACGCCAGGCGCATCGACCGCCACCTCTTCACCTTTTTGGCCAAATTCCCACCGGTAACGCTTGCCGCCCGGCAACCGCTGGCGAATGCAGACGTGCCGGGAAAGATCCTGCGGAGTAAGCGGCGAACCGTGCAGGGCAAGGTAGTCCGCAGACGCGACCGTGACAAAACGCTGCGCATCCCCGATGCGCACGGCGACCATATCCGCCGGTACGGCTTCGCCAAGCCGTATGCCGGCGTCAAACCCCTGTTCGACAATATCGACCAGCCGGCCATCTTCCACTAAATCGAGCTCTACCGAAGGATAACGGCGCAACCAGGCGGGCACGACGGCGGCAAGCAACAGGCGAATCGCCTCTTCGCTGCCGTTGATGCGCAGCGTGCCTATCAGCTGCCCCTGCGTGTCGGCTGTCTCCTCAAGCGCCTGCTCCAGCCCGGCAATATGCGGCGCGATGCGCGTTAACAGCTGCTCGCCCGCCTGGGTTAAGCCCACGCTTCGGGTTGTGCGGTGCAGCAGACGAACGCCCAGCCGCGCCTCAAGCCCCTTAATGGCATGGCTGAGCGCAGAGCGGGTGACGCCAGTCAGTTCCGCCGCCCGGCGAAAACTTCGCGCTTCTGCCACCGCCATAAAAGCTTTGAGATCGGCAAGCGTAGGCCGGTTAACTGGTGAATGCATTTCACCTCCTCATGCAGTTTAGCGTGGCTTATTTTGACAATCATACTGGCATAAGCTCAAAGGCGTACGTTTTTACTACAGGAGAGCGGAAAAATGGCAAAAACCTGGTTTATTACCGGCACCTCAACCGGCCTTGGCCGTTTACTGACAGAGCGTCTGCTGGCGCGCGGCGACAGCGTTATCGCCACCCTGCGCAGGCCCGGCGCGCTGGATGATTTGCAGGCGCGCTATGGCGAGCAGTTGCGCATAGTGATGCTGGATGTCACCGATACCGCAGCGACGCGGGCTGCGCTGAAGCAGGCTTTTGACCAGGCGGGGCGCATTGACGTGCTGGTCAACAACGCGGGCTACGGGCTGTTTGGCGTGGCGGAGGCGGTGAGCGACGCGCAAATCGAGCGGCAAATAGCCACCAATCTGACCGGCTCCATTCAGCTTATCCGCGCCGCGCTGCCTTACCTGCGCGCGCAGGGCGGCGGGCGAATTGTGCAAATCTCCTCTGAAGGCGGGCAGATAGCCTACCCCAACTTTAGCCTCTACCACGCGACCAAATGGGGCATTGAAGGGTTTATCGAATCCGTGGCCCAGGAGGTGGCGACGTTTGGCATTGATTTCCTGATAGTCGAGCCAGGCCCGACCGCGACAAGTTTCGCAACCGGTCTTGACCAGGCCGCGCCGCTGCCCTGCTATGAGAATACGCCCGCAGACGAGATGCGCCGCGCCATCGCCTCGGGCGACTTTGCCATTAAAGGCGATGCGGCGAAAACGGTGGAGGCCATTATCCTGACGGCCGATTTGCCCGCGCCGCCTTTGCGGCTGGCGCTTGGCAGCACCGCTTATCAGTCGATTAGCAAGGCGCTGGCGGCGCGGCGTGAGGAGCTGGAGGAGAATAAGCCGCTGACGCTCTCAGCCGATAGCGATGATGCCTGATGAAGAGAGGTTGAGACGCGGCTGTCGTTCAGCGGGCGATCCCACTTTTCGCATTAGCGCAAAGCCGCCGGAATCCGCAACTATACTTGCTGAACGACTGCCTCTCCCTGCGCCGGATAACACATGACTGCCAACGACGCCAGCTCCTCTCCATGCCCCATCTGCAAGCACGGTATTATCGGCGACCTGCGAACCTGCGCGCTGGTCACCACGCAAGGCGCTATCGATTTCTGGTGCTGGCCGGAACTCGACAGCCCTTCGTTGTTTAGCGCCCTGCTGGATAACGAGCGCGCGGGCGCGTTTACGCTTTCGCCGCAAGGGGAAGGGTGGCGTTCCGTGCAGTTTTATCTGCCGGACAGCAATATTTTGCAAACCCGCTGGCTATCGCAGCACAGCGTCGTTGAGCTGAACGACTTTATGCCGGTGCAGGCCTCGGTGGAGGCGCAGCCCTGCATTGTGCGCCGGGTCAAAGTGGCGCAGGGCGAGGCGACATTAACCATGCGCTGTAGCCTGAAGTTTGATTACGCCAGGCTTACGCCCGATATACAGGTTCTGGAAAACACCGCCCTCTGGCAGGCGGAGAATCAGCAAACCGTCACGCTGAACGCTTCTGTGCCGCTGACCGCTGAAGAGGGGGCAGTGCACAGCCAGTTCACGCTGCGCTGCGGCGAAGAGGCTTTTTTTATTCTCGGCGGCGAAGCCGTGACGGCGCAGGGGCAGCAGGAAGTGGAACGGCTGCACCACGATACCCTCGCATTCTGGCAGCAGTGGGTCGGCAAAAACAAATACCGCGGGCGCTGGCGGGAGATGGTGATCCGCTCCTCGCTGGTGCTGAAACTCTTAAGCTCAACACGACATGGCTCCATCGCCGCCGCCGCCACGTTCGGTCTGCCGGAGCTTATCGGCGGCGAGCGCAACTGGGACTACCGCGCCGGCTGGATCCGTGACGCGTCCTTTAGCTGCTATGCGCTTATCCGTCTTGGCTATATTGATGAAGCAAAAGCGTTCGGCCACTGGGTGCGCACCTGCATGGAGAACAGCCAGTTTGAGCCGGATAGATTGCAGGTAATGTACCGGCTGGACAGCGGCACCGATTTACAGGAGCACGAACTGCCGCACCTGGCAGGCCACTTCGGTTCAACGCCGGTGCGTATCGGCAATGGCGCTTACCAGCAGCGCCAGTTGGATATCTACGGGGAGCTGCTGGACACCCTTTATCTCACGACAAAATATGGCGACGGCATACCGCATCGCGGCTGGCAGCACGTTATCCGGCTGGTCGATCACGTCTGCGATATCTGGAACAGCCCCGACGCCGGGATCTGGGAGATGCGCGGCGAGCCGGAGCACTTTCTCTACTCGCGCCTGATGTGCTGGGTGGCGCTCGACAGGGCGTTGCGCCTTGGCGCTAAACGCTCGCTGTCGATGCCTTATGAACGATGGGAAAGCGTGCGCCAGGCTATCCGCGAAGATATCTGGACCCACTTCTGGAACCCGGATCTCGGCCATTTTACCTCGACCCGCCATGGCGCCGATCTCGATGGCTCCATGCTGCTGATGCCGCTGTTTCGCTTCGTCAGCGCCAAGGACCCCGACTGGCTGGCGACCCTCGACGCCATTAAAAACAAACTGGTGCGCGGCGGCATGGTGCGCCGCTATATCGCCAGCGAAACGCCGGCGGATTCGCTGCACGGCGAAGAGGGTTACTTTGTCGCCTGCTCGTTCTGGTATGTCGAATGCCTCGCCCGCGCCGACCGGTTAGAAGAGGCGCGCATCGAATTCGAAAAAGTGCTGATCCACGCCAACCATCTGGGGTTGTACGCGGAGGAATTTGATCCCCTCGGCAACGCGCTGGGTAATTTCCCGCAGGCGCTCTCTCATCTGGCGCTTATCAGCGCGGCGTATTATCTGGATAAGAAAATGGCCGGGGACGAGCTGACATGGCAGCCGTAGCGGGGCGTTTACAGAAAAGATAAGCCGCGCAGTGGCGTACGGCGCGGCTTATGAGGTTTAAAGTCAGAATACCAGCTGTACTTTCGCCGCGCGTTCTTTATCAGAGGCGAGTTCCAGCGCGGCGACCGCCTCTTCCATGTTTAATTGCGCAGAGAGTAACGGCAGCGGGTTGATTTTCCCTGCCTCCAGCCATCTGACCGCAGTAGTGAACTCGTCGATAAAGCGGAACGAGCCGCGCAGCTGGATCTCTTTCACCAGCAGCGGCCCGACAGGGTAGTTTACCTCAGCCGCACCCATGCCGAGCTGCACGATAATGCCGCCGGGGCGGGTATAGCCCACCACCGACGCCACCGCAGAAGAGGCGCCGGAGGCTTCAAAACAGACATCGAACGCGCCGCCATTCGCCGACCATGCCTCAATGACCTGTTCGTCACGCGGATCCTGCGCGCAGGACGCGCCCATCTCCTGCGCCAGCGCCCGACAGCGTGCGCTGATGTCCGTGGCGATAACTTCGGTTGCGCCAGAGGCAAGCGCCGCTGCGATAACCAGACAGCCAATCGGCCCTGCGCCGGTGACCAGCACGCGCTTGCCGGTCAGATCGCCCGCTTGCTTAACGGCATGAATACAGACGGCGAGCGGCTCGGCGAAAGCGATTGTTTCAGGTTTTGCGGCTTCGGAGTAGGGCACGCATTGCGCCGGATTAACCGCGACATATTGCGCGAATCCGCCGTTCACATGCGGATAAAACTGTGCGCTGCCCATAAAGCGCATTGCGCGGCACAGGTTCTGTTTGCCGCTGAGGCAAATGTCGCACTGCTGGCAGGGCTGGGAAGGGTTAATGGCCACGCGCTGGCCGGGTTTCAGGGCGCTTTCACGCGGCGCTTGCTCAATGATGCCGACAAATTCATGTCCCAGCACCATCGGCGATTTGAGCACGGACATGCCAGCCCGACCATGCTGGAAATAGTGGATATCAGAGCCGCAAATGCCCCCGCGCTCTACTTTGACCAGAACCTGATCCTCATTCCAGGCGAGAGTGTGAGTTTCCAGGCGCACATCACGCGCCCCTTTGACCATAACGGCTTTAACAGTTTTATTCTGCATGATGTCCCTCTACGCGTTAGACGGTGTGTTAAATTTTTCCTTTTCCCCGGCTTCCTGCTCAGCTTCGGGCGGCGTCATGACCTCAATTTTGCCGACAAGGAACAGGTAGGCGAGAAAGCCCGCCAGGGCAACGGCGGCGATATACCACATCGCATACTGGAAATTCTGGGTGCGCTGCAGGATCACCCCGATGATGATGGGGCTCGCGATCCCGGAAAGGTTACCGAAAATATTCAAAAAGCCGCCGATAGTGCCGATCAGATGGCGGGGAATGACATCGCTGCACACCACCCAGCCCAGATTCGAGAAAGCGTTGGCAAAGAAAGCGACAGAGAGAATGGCAATGGCGATCGCCGGGCTTTCCTGAAAGAAGTTAACCAGCGCGATGGAGCAGGTCAGCAGCATGCCGGTCATTACCGGTAATTTGCGGGCGAAGGTGCGGCTGCGGCCGCGTTTTAGCAACAGGTCGCTCAGAGTGCCGCCGCACAGCACGCCAGCCATCGCCATAAGATAAGGGAACATCGCGCCGATACCCGCTTTGTCGATAGAGAGATGCAATCCTTTTTCCAGATAAACGATAAACCACGTCAGGAAGAAATAGAGCGTGGACGAGGCGGCGAACTGCGCGATGAAAAGCCCCCAGGTGGTGCGCTGGCGTAAGATGTAGCGCACGGAGGGCCAGTCGACGCGGCTGTCGGTTCCCTGAGATGCTGAACCATAGCCGCCGCCCTGGCGAATCAACGTCAGCTCCGCCTGGTTGACGCGTTTGCTGTGCTGCGGGTCGCGATAGGCGATAAGCCAGTAAATGCCAAAGACGATGCCCACCAGACCTGAAATATAAAACGACATCTCCCAGCCCCAGCGGCTAACGATAAACGAGAGCGCGGGCGTAAGCAGCGCAAGGCCGATGTACTGCGCGCTGGAATAGGTTGCCGTCGCCCGGGCTCGCTCGTGGTCAGGAAACCAGGTCGCGATAATTTTGGTGTTAGAGGGAAACGAGGGCGCTTCCGCGATGCCCACCAGCGCGCGACAGGCCAGCAACATCATGAATGACGCCGTGACGGTGGTGAAAAAATGGTGAGAGGCCAGACCCATCAGCAGCGTGAATACGCTCCAGAGCACAATAGCGCTGCCGTAGAGCCAGCGGGAGCCGATCCGGTCGAGCAGGTAGCCCACCGGGATCTGGCTCATGGCGTAAAACCAGGTGAACATCGAAAAAAGCAGGCCAAGCTGGGTGGCCGATAAGGCGAATTCACCCTGAATGTGCGAGCCCGCCACAGAGAGATTCGCCCGATCCATATAATTAATAGCGGTAACAATAAACAGCAGGGTAAGCACTGAGAATCGGGTACGAGTAGGTTTAGCGTTCATTCGTTAGCCTTTTTTCAGTCAGCGGCAGGCGGCGTCCCGGCGTTCAGCGCAGGAAGCGAGCCGGCGATTAAAGGGTGGCGAGCCAGCCGCCATCGACGTAGATCATTTGCCCGTTCACATAGTCGGAGGCGGAAGAGGCGAGGTAGACAGCGGTGCCAATCAGCTCCTCGGGTTTGCCCCAGCGGCCGGAGGGGTTGCTGTTGCGTACCCACTGGTCAAACTCTTTATTCTCGACCAGCGCGGCATTCATGTCGGTGAGGATATAGCCCGGGCCGATGCCGTTGGACTGGATGTTATAAGCCGCCCATTCCGCCGCCATGGATTTGGTTAAAAGCTTGATGCCGCCTTTGGCTGCGGTGTAGGGCGCGACGGTCGCCCTTGCGGCTTCGCTGGTGAGCGAGCCGATATTAATGATTTTCCCGCCGCTTTTACGGGCCACCATGCGTCTTGCCGCAGCGCGTGCCACCAGGAAAGCGCTGGTCAGGTTTACATCCAGCACGCGCTGCCAGTCGCTCAGCGCAAGCTCCAGCATGGGCTTGCGAAACTGAATGCCGGCGTTGTTAATGACGATGTCGACATGCACATTTTCCGCGTCAAGCTGGCTGAAGACGTGCTCGATTTCCTCTTCGCTGGCGACATTAAAGAGAAAACCGCGGGCGTTGAAACCCTGTGCGTTAAGCTCAGCCAGCGCCTTGTCCATATGCTGCTCGCTGGTGCCGTTCAGGATAACCGAAGCGCCCGCGTTCGCCAGCCCGGCGGCATAAGCGAAGCCCAGGCCGCGGGTGGATCCTGTTATCAGCGCCGTTTTACCTGTGAGATCGAAAAGATTGCCCATTTTTTCCTCATGTAACATGACTAACAAGTTAATGATAATGGTTGTACTGGAGGCGGGCTGCGACGGCAATTGCGGAGGTGAGAAAATGACGGTTAACTCACAAATATTTAACAAGGACAGGCGGAAAAGCTGCGTGGATTTTCACTATATTATTGATACTAAATCATATTTATTAACTTAGCGCCAGGGCGGCAAAACGACGCGCAAAATTTATCTTGTCATAAACAGCCGGACGCGTTAAAAATTCGAACATGTAGGACAAGTACAATAAAGGCTAAAGACGTGACGCTGGAAAGTGTGCAAAAGCATAACATTGTAGATGTTATCTATGAGCAGATGAAAAAGAACATCCAGGAGGGAGTCTGGGAGCCTGGCTGTAAGCTGCCTTCCGAAGCGGAACTGACGGCCACGTTTCAGGTAAGCCGCGTAAGCGTCAGGAGCGCTGTTCAGAAGCTGCGTGATTTAGGCGTTGTGATTACGCATCAGGGGAAGGGGACATATGTGACCCGCGATGCGGCGCGCTACGGCGCGTTTAATGATAACCAGCCCATTCTTCATCTTTCCCAGGAAGAGTTTGACCATATGCGGGTGTTTCGCCAGACGGTGGAGTTTCGCTGCATGGAACTCGCCGTGCAGAACGCCACGGACGAGGATATTCAGGAGCTTGAAAAGGCGCTAAGCCGCATGCTGGTTAACAAGGATGACTACAAAAAATATTCGCTGGCGGACTACGATTTCCACCTGGCGATTGTTAAAGCCTCCCATAACTCTATCTTCATTCATGTAATGGAATCGCTGAAGGGCATCTATGTTCACTACCTGGAAGAGCTAAACCGGGTGCTGGGAATAACGCTTGAGAGCGTAGAGGCGCACATCAAAGTCTATATGGCGCTGAAAAACCGCGATGCGTCGCTGGCGACAGAGACGCTTAACAGCGCTATGACCCATAACGTGCATGCCATTAAAGACGTACGCCACAACTGATTGTCTGTAAAAGCCCGCCTCGGGCTTTTTAATATTTTTAACATGTAGGACATCATACAAGATACGCGAGGAACTTCATGAGCAACCTGAAAATAACGGATGTAAAAACGATACTGACGGCGCCGGGCGGCATTGACCTGGTGGTCGTGAAAATTGAAACCAGCGAGCCGGGGCTGTACGGCCTGGGGTGCGCCACGTTTACTCAGCGTATTCATGCCGTTTCCGCCGCTATCGACAAGTACATGAAGCCCTTTTTGCTGGGCAAAGATCCCGCCCGCATTGAAGATATCTGGCAGTCGGCGGCGGTTAGCGGCTACTGGCGCAACGGCCCGGTGATGAATAACGCCTTATCCGGAGTGGACATCGCGCTGTGGGACCTGAAAGGAAAGGTGGCCGGTTTGCCGGTGTACGAACTGCTCGGCGGTAAGTGCCGCGACGGGGTGGCGCTCTATCGTCATTGCGACGGCGCTGACGAGGTGGAGGTGGAAGAGGCCATTCTCGCCCGTATGGAGGAGGGGTATCAGTATGTGCGTTGCCAGATGGGGATGTATGGCGGAGCGGGCACCGATGACCTGCGGCTTATCGCCGGTAAGCTTGCCAAAGCCCGTAATATTCAGCCGAAAGCCTCGCCGCGCGCCCGGACGCCGGGCGTTTACTTCGACCCGGACGCCTATGCGCGGGCGGTGCCGCGCCTGTTCGAGCATCTGCGCAATAAGATTGGCTTCGGCGTAGAGTTTATTCATGACGTTCATGAAAGGATTACGCCGATAGCTGCCATTCAAATGGCGAAATCGCTGGAGCCTTATCAGCTGTTTTTCCTGGAGGACCCGGTTGCGCCGGAAAATATCGACTGGCTTACCAAAATGCGCGCGCAAAGCAGCACGCCGATAGCGATGGGCGAGCTCTTCACGCAGATCAACGAGTGGAAGCCGCTTATCCAGAACCAGCTTATCGATTATATCCGCTGCCACGTCAGCACTATCGGCGGCATTACGCCTGCTAAAAAACTGGCGACCTTTGCCGAGCTTTATGGCGTGCGCACGGCGTGGCATGGCCCTGGCGATATTTCACCGGTCGGGGTGGCCGCCAATTTGCATATCGATTTGAGCATCACCAATCTTGGCGTGCAGGAGTATACCCCGGTGAACGACGCGCTGATGGAGGTCTTCCCCGGTTGTCCGGAAGTGGAAAAAGGGTATGCGTACCTGAGCGACCGTCCAGGGCTGGGCGTCGATATCAATCTGAAAGAGGCAGCGAAATACCCGGTCTCCGGCGGCATCCCGGAGTGGACCAATGCCCGTTTACCGGACGGCACCGCCGCGCGGCCCTGAGCATTGCCGGCAGCCCCGCCTCGGTTGGCGCGAAGGCGGGGAACCTGCCGTCATGCAAAAGAAGAACGCGACGGCGTGAGGCGCTTTTCATGCGGGCAGGGCAATGGCAGTCAGACATATCGGCGCACGATGCGGCATCTTAATCTGGCCAGTACGACTCCGCTTTGACTTTCAACAGATACCGTAAACGCTGCGCTTCCTTTTGCGGCGGGTGTCCAAAGAACCGCCTGAACTCTCTGCTGAACTGTGTCGGGCTGATGTAACCCACCTTCAGAGACGCTTCGCTGGCCGTGATATTTCGCTTTACCATCAGAAAGCGCGCCTGGTGCAGCCGGATGGATTTCAAATATTGCATAGGCGTGGTGCCGGTAAAGGCCCTGAAATGACGGTGAAAAGAGGGGGCGCTCATTCCCGCCTCCTTTGCCAGCGCCTCGACGTCAAGGTTATCCATAAATCGGGTATGCAGCGTGCGGATAGCCGCCGCAATTTGTCTGAAATGCCCTTTGCCGGAAAGCGCCGCTCTGACGGAGGCGCCCTGTTCATCCATCAACACCCGATAGTAGAGCTCTTTGAGAATACCTGGCCCCAGCACCCTGGCTTTCACCTCATCAGAGACCACGGTCAGGAGACGGTAAACCGTATCGGTCAGTTCATCGCCGAGTGGGGAAGAAAAGAGCGGCCCCGGTTTTTCATCGCCACTGGCGCGCGGCTCCCCCAGTTCAATCAGTATTTCGGCAATCACCGCGACATTAAGCGATATCGACATCGCCAGAAGCGGCGTCTCCTGGCTTGCGACCGTCTGGCTGGTAAAAGGGAGAGGGACGGAAACGACCAGATAGTGTTGCGGATCGTAGGCAAATTCTTGCCCACCCAGCAGCCCGGTTTTTTTCCCCTGCAGGACGATGACGATGCACGGCTCATAAAGCACGGGCGTGTGCGGCATGGACTCATTAACCCGCAACAGCTTTATCTCGTTCATGCAGGTTCGCGAATACCCTTCTTCCGGCGTCAGCGCCAGGAAAGCCGCAATCATTTTTTGCGTGAGCGCTGATGTAAGCCCGGACACGACGCCTCCTGAAATAGAAAAAAAGATAATTTACGCGCTTGAAAACAACGTTGCCAGCGAGATTTTGACAGGAAAAGGCAATGTTTGTACAGCCAGTGTCATTGTTGCAAAGGGGCGGGTTTTTTATCCTTTTCCCAACGAAGTCAGGAAGCGATCTCAGGCGGCATCCGCCTGAGTCGTCTGGCTGGCTTATTAAAACCATGCTTCGCGGCCAGCCATCATTTTGGCAAGACGCTGTGCAGTGCAATGAGGTGCCCCCATTCCGGAGGAATAAACAATGACCGATTACGCAGGGCTAAAGAACAGGGTTGCGGTAGTTACAGGGGCGGCAGGCGATATCGGTAAGGCAACGATAAACCTGCTTATCAGCCATGAGGCGAAGATCCTGGCGCTGGATATTGACCCCGCCGTGCATTCCCTGGCGCAGGGCGAGCGGATTATCACCCAGGTCTGCGATGTCAGCCGCGAGCAGGATGTCGTCAGCGCGGTGGCGTTCGCGCAGTCGGCGTTCGGGCAGGTGGATATGCTTATCAACAACGCGGGAATAACCCTGAATAAACCCGCGACGGAAACCGCGGCGGAAGAGTGGGACCGCATTATGGCGGTTAATGCCAGAGGGTATTTTCTCTTTTGCAGAGAGGCGCTTAAGGCGATGCAACCCCGCCAGCAGGGGGCCATCGTCAATGTAGCCTCCATCGTTAGCGTGGTCGGCATGAAGACCACGGCGGCCTACTCCGCATCCAAAGGCGCCATTGCCCAGCTAACCCGGGTTCTGGCGCTGGAAGCGGCGGAGCAGGGCATCCGCGTTAATGCCGTGGCGCCCGGCGTTGTCGAAACCGATATGCTTTCCGGCATCGTCGAAGACAGCCGCGCAACGCTTGCCAGTTACGGCCACGCGCACCCGCTTGGACGCGTGGCGCAGCCGCAGGAAATCGCCGAAGCCATTGTCTGGCTGGCTTCGCCGAAAGCCAGCTTTGTTACAGGAACCGTATTGATGGCTGATGGCGGTTATACCGCGCAGTAAGCAGGAGAATTGAATGAAAGATCAAAGCATTTTAATCGCTGGCGCCGATAAGGGGCTGGGATTAGGGCTGGTGGAAGCGTACCTGCAACAGGGGTGGAACGTTTTCGCCACCCATTTACCTACGGCTGAGCGGGCGTCGCTTAACGCCCTTAGCGCGGCATACCCGGACAGACTCGCTACCGGAGCGCTGGACGTGACGGAGGCGTCGCATATCGCCCCGCTTATCGCAAGGCTTGCAGCAAGCAGATTCGACATCATTTTTATGGTTGCCGGCATATATGGCCCACTACACCAGTCGGTCATGCAGGCAACGGATGCCGAGTTCCGGCAAATCATGATGACCAACGCTTTTGGCCCGGCGCGTCTGGCAAGGCATCTGTTGCCGTTGCTTGAGCCTGAAGGGACGCTGGTGTTTATGTCGTCGCACCGCGCCAGCATAGCAGGCTATACCGAACCCGTAGCCGCGCTGGAACTCTACCGGGCCAGTAAGGCGGCGCTGAATATGCTGGCGCGCTGTCTCTATATGGACATCAGGCAGGGGGATCAGACAGTGATATCGCTTCACCCGGGCTGGGTCGCCACTTTAATGGGAACGCTGGATGGCGCCGTCGAGGCGGAGATTGATGTCGGGACGAGCGTGAAAGGCATGCTTAACGTCATCGAACAACACCGTCACGATAAAAAGCATCTTTTCATTGATTATGAAAACAGGGCCTGGCCCTGGTGAGGCGAAATGCAACCGGGCCAGAAGCATGGCCCGGTTTTAACGCGCCACATCATTGCGGGCGCAGGTCGCTGTGATAAGCGGCCTTTTCGCGCCCGCCGTGTTGGCCAGGGCGGTATTGGCGCAGGCCGCTTTTCCTGGCGGTTATTCCAGCAGGCTACGGTGCAACGCCTTGACTGCGCTGTCTGCGAATGGCGCTGGCAGCAGGAAGCAGAGCGTATGACGAGACGCGCCGTGGCAAATCATCCGCACCGGGTGGTTTTCCAGTTCAGCAAAGACCTCTTTGCACACCGCCGCGGCCTCGGAGAGCCCATTGCCAATCAGCGAGACCAGCGCCAGCCCGGTCTCGACCTCGACATGGCAGTGCGACGACAGCTCGGTGAGCAGCGCGGTGGTCAGCGTATCGGCCTCGCCTGAGGTGGCGCTGGTGGCGTTGAGGATAAGCGCGATGCTGGTTTCCGAGGTCGTCACCAGATCGAACGCCATTTCATGACGCGATAACATCGCAAACGTGTCGGCTAAAAAGCGGTGCGCGGGCTGCGCGTTTACGCTGGATAATGTTAATAACGTCTGCTGACGGCGCACGGCCAGGGCGCGATAACGCGACGGCGTCGCCACATCGCGGCAAACTAGCGTGCCGCCCGCTGACGGGTTGTTGCTGGCGCCGACAAAAACCGGAATATCTTTGCGCATTGCGGGCAGCAGGGTCGCCGGATGCAGCACTTTGGCGCCAAAGGCCGCCATTTCGCTGGCTTCGGCGAACGAGAGGTTATCAATACGCTTCGCCTGGGGAACGATGCGGGGATCGGTGGTGTAGATCCCGGCGACATCCGTCCAGATATCCACACGTGAAGCCTGCAACGCCTCCGCCAGCAGGGAGGCGGTGTAATCGCTGCCGCCGCGACCAAGCGTAGTGGTGCGTCCGGCCGCGTCGCTGCCGATAAACCCCTGCGTCACGACCAGCGTCTGTTCGATACGCGGACGTAAGTGGTTTTCCGCCATCGCGGCGATGGCGCTTATCGCCGGCGCCGCGCAGCCAAACGTGTCATCGGTGCGAATCACTTTGCGGGCATCAAACCACTGGGCTTCCACCTCCTGTTCACGCAATACCTCTACAAACAGCAGGGAAGAGATCATCTCCCCGTGGCTCACCAGCTCATCGCACAGCGCGGCGGAACGGGCAACGGCCGCCATTTCAGCCAGGCGATGGATGTTATCGAGCAGACGATCGATCTCCTGACCAATCGCTTCGGGCTGTTTCAGGCGTGAAAGGATGTTGTATTGCAGGGAGCGCAGGGTTTCAATTTTGTCCAGCCGGACACGGCTTTCAAGACCGCTTGCCAGTTCGACTAACAGATTGGTGACGCCAGCGGAGGCGGATAACACAACCAGACGGACGTTTTTATCAGCAAGGACAAGGCTGGCGCTACGGCTCATCGCGTCAAAGTCAGCGACGCTGGTTCCGCCAAATTTGGCAACGACGAAGTGTGGATAAATGCGAGTCATAACAATCTCATATCAGGGCGCCATACGTTGATGGCATGAAAATTTTCATTCGGCATAAGGGAAGTCATCTTCACCTTACGAAATGTCCGCCCGCGAACATTTCTGTTTTAAACCCAGCGTTTTCTCCCGTTGGCGATAACCTATATGGCCTTTCACGGGGGCCGGGCGTGATGCGTATTAATGGTTAATAGACGCTTCCTTTTTGGCTTAGAGGTTTTTTAAACGCGGGCATAGTAAGTGAATAAACCCGCCGGATCGATAATTTCCTGAAGATTTACGATAAACCGATGGAAAGTAACAGTATTTATTAACGAGCCGCCAGCAAAATTTACGTTTAATAACAGTAAAAGCCGACGTCAGTAAAATTTCTGGCTTATCATTAAGTTGTACAGAATCTGGCCGGAAATAAGGTTTGAAAAGAATTGTTTACAATTCACGCTGTGCAAATTACGCGCGTCAACATTTTTTGCCTTTGATTTTTATAGAGAATGTTTTTTAAGCCCACACAAAATATAAGATTGTGTGCGGTAAAGAAAACACATATATTAGCCGCGCTTTTTTTACCCCCTTAAACCCTTATCCAACCCGGTGTTAAAACAACGCCAGGTTGTAGGAGAGATATGATGACGGATAAAGTCCGTATTGATTCTTTAAGTGCTAATTCATTACCGCAAAGCAATGAGTCCTTTCTTAACAGACAAGCTGAGTTTGAATCTAACGTCAGAAGCTATCCGCGCAAATTGCCGTTAGCGATTGCTAAAGCGCAGGGCGTCTGGATAACCGATGTTGAAAATAAAGAATACCTTGATTGTCTTGCGGGCGCCGGAACGCTGGCGCTGGGTCATAACCACCCAGAGGTTATCCAAAGCATCCAAAGCGTCATTACCAGTGGCTTACCGTTACATACGCTTGACCTGACCACGCCGTTAAAAGATGAATTTTCCGCTTACCTGCTCTCTTTGTTGCCGGGTCAGGGGAAAGAATATTGCCTGCAATTCACCGGGCCTTCCGGCGCGGATGCCGTTGAAGCGGCGCTGAAGCTGGCGAAAAAAGTGACCGGCCGTTCCGGCGTTATCAGCTTCTCCGGCGGCTATCACGGCATGACGCATGGCGCGCTCTCTGTGACCGGCAACCTGTCGCCGAAAGAAGCCGTTAACGGCATGATGCCGGAAGTGCAGTTTATGCCTTATCCGCACCAGTACCGTTGCCCGCTGGGCATTGGCGGCGAAGCCGGTGTGAAAGCGCTGACGTACTACTTCGAAAACCTGATAAACGACGTGGAAAGCGGCGTGCGTAAACCGGCTGCCGTTATTCTCGAAGCGGTGCAGGGCGAAGGCGGCGTGAACCCGGCGCCGGCCGAGTGGCTGCAGCGCATCCGTAAAGTGACTCAGGAGCACGGCATTCTGCTTATCCTGGATGAAGTCCAGGCGGGCTTCGCCCGTACCGGCAAGTTCTTTGCCTTCGAACACGCGGGCATCGAGCCGGACATCATCGTGATGTCGAAAGCGGTAGGCGGCGGTTTACCGTTGGCCGTGCTGGGCATTAAAAAGCAGTTCGACGCCTGGGCGCCGGGTCATCACACCGGGACGTTCCGCGGCAACCAGCTGGCGATGGCGACCGGCCTCACCACGCTTAAGATCCTCAAAGAAGAACGCATTGCCGATAAAGTCGCTGAACAGGGCGAATGGCTGAAAGGCAAGCTGGCTGAAATGCAAAAGCGTTTCCCGGTTATTGGCCACGTACGTGGTCTGGGCTTAATGATTGGTATTGAAATCGTTAAACCGCACGAAGCGCAGGATCACATGGGTTGCTACCCGGCGGATGGCGAACTCTCTGCGCTGCTGCAGAAAAAATGCTTCGAAGCGGGGCTTATCCTCGAGCGCGGCGGCCGTGGCGGCAGCGTACTGCGTCTGCTGCCGTCGCTGCTTATCAGCAACGCCGAGCTGGACGTGTTCCTCGATAAGTTTGAAAGCGCGCTGCTGAATGCCGGCGTGAAGCCTGTTTAATCGGAGCAAATGCAAGCATGTCTGATTTAAATCCGATTCTGTCGGGCTCTGCACAGAGCATCGCCGCCTATCAGGAGGCGATTGAGCAGAGTACAAACGCGGTGGTGCAGTGGCTTAAGCAGCCTGAAATGTACCAGGGCAAAACTGTCGCGGAGCTACGTGAGCGCATCAGGTTAGAGTTTAGCGAGCAGGGCCTGGGCAACCAGGCCGCCATTGAGCGCGCCGTCGAGTATTTCCTTAAAGACAGCCTGTCCGTACACCACCCGCAGTGCGTGGCGCACCTGCATTGCCCGAGCCTGGTGATTAGCCAGGCGGCGGAAGTGTTGATCAACGCCACCAACCAGAGCATGGACTCGTGGGATCAGAGCCCGTCGGCGACCATCATCGAGATCAAGCTGATTGAGTGGCTGCGCGAGCAGGTAGGGTACCCGGCGGGCGACGCCGGGGTCTTCACCAGCGGCGGTACGCAAAGCAACCTGATGGGGTTGATGCTGGCGCGCGACGCCTTTTTCGCCCGCCAGGGCCACTCCGTTCAGTTGCACGGCCTGACCGGCGACCTCAGTAAAATTAAGGTGTTATGTTCCGAAAGCGCACACTTCTCTGTGCAGAAGAACATGGCGCTGATGGGGCTTGGCTACCGGTCGGTGACGCAGGTGAAAACCGACAAATTCTCGCGTATGGATCTTAACGATCTGACGGAGAAGCTGGCGCAGGCGAAAGCCAATGGCGAACAGGTGATGGCCATCGTCGCGACTGCGGGCACCACAGATGCAGGCGCTATCGATCCGCTAGCGGAAATCGCCGCGCTGGCCGCTAAAGAGCAGATTTGGGTGCATGTGGATGCGGCCTGGGGCGGCGCGCTGCTGCTTTCCGAGAAATATCGCCACTTCCTCAATGGCCTTGAACTCGTGGATTCCGTAACGCTGGACTTCCACAAGCAGTTCTTCCAGACCATCAGCTGCGGCGCGTTCCTGCTGAAAGAGGCGCGTCATTATCAGCTGATGCGCTACCAGGCGGCGTACCTGAACTCAGACTTTGACGAAGAGCAGGGCGTGCCGAACCTGGTGTCGAAATCGCTGCAAACCACCCGCCGTTTCGATGCGCTGAAACTCTGGATGGGCCTGGAAGCGCTGGGTAAAAAGCAGTACGCCGACATCATTGATAATGGCGTGACGCTGGCGCAGCAGGTGGCGCAGTTTGTTGCTGAGCAACCGCAGCTGGAGCTGGTGATGCAGCCGCAGCTGGCAAGCGTTCTGTTCCGTTTCCGCCCGGAAAACGGCGACGCCGCGGGCGTTGCGCTGTTGAATCAGCGTATCGGCGATGCGCTGCTCGCCTCCGGCAGCGCCAACGTTGGCGTTACGGAAGCGGACGGCGTAACCTGCCTGAAGCTGACGCTGCTCAACCCGACCGTTTGCCTGGAGGATGTGAAAGTTCTGCTGGCGAGCGTGATGGCCTGTGGACGGCAGTTGCAGAACGCCTGATCGCACCGACAGGTTTGATAAAGCCGACGACAGCGATGTCGTCGGCTTTTTTATATCCCGCATAAGGGAATGTCTGGCGCGGCTGGCGGGTTTCTCGCTTGCGGCGAATTCGCGCCAGCGCCAGCAAGGCGCTTAGCTGGCGGAAGACCGGATAGTGGGGCTCAAAGGGCTTCTCTTAAGGCGAGGAGGGCACATAAAAGGGCTATGAGCGAGAAGCGGAGATGATAGCCCGTGGTATTACAGGCTGGCTCCTTCAACCAATACAAACGTCCCGGTCGCAGCCCCTGCCCGTAGTGATCTTGCTGCCTGATACCCTGGGCTTTCATAAAAACGTTTGGCTTCGGCAAAGGAAGCGAACTCAATAACGACATGCCGTTCATGAGATTCTCCCTCAAGGTTTTCATACTGGCCGGACCAGACAATTATCTTCGGATTGAACTCCTTTATTACCTCGCCGGCAGCTCGGGCATATTCAGCGTATGCGGCAGGGTCTGAAACAGTCACGTGAGCGATTAAATAACCTTTATTCATTTCTCTTTATCCTTCGTAAAGGGTGGTTTATTTCAGCGTAAACCCAGGCGCTGAAGCGGTTTAAAGGCCTGGCCTTCAATACTGCGCCGCAAGGGGCGCTACGCGGGGTAGGCAGTGTGAATACACTCTATTAAGTATTAATATCTTCATAAATAGCCCTAAAAATGACGCACTGTTACCCTGGAAATGAACAATGAAGAATCTCGATGCGCTGATTATTTTTGCGCGTGTTGCAGAAATGAAGAGCTTTACTCAGGCGGCTGAAAGTCTGGGTATCAAGAAAGGACGTGCCTCGCTGGTGGTCCGTGAGCTCGAACAGGATGTAGGGGCTACGCTTCTGCACCGGACAACGCGGACCGTGCAGCTGACAGAAGATGGGCGCGCTTTTTATTCGCGCGCGCGTGACTTGTTGTCAGAAGCAGAAGAGCTGAAGTCAATGTTCGCCGACGAGGGTATGCCGCTGCGGGGACGGTTACGCGTTGATATGCCGGCTGTGCTGGCGCAGAGCGTGGTGATCCCGGCTCTGCCGCAATGGCTGAATGCCCATCCTGAACTGGAGCTTGAGCTTTCAAGTACCGATCGCCGTGTCGATTTAGTGCAGGAAGGATTTGACTGCGTTGTTCGTCTGGGGCCCATCGTGGATGAAACGCTTATTGCCCGACCGCTGGGGCATCTGCGCATGATCAATGCAGCAAGCCCGGGCTATCTGGAGCGCGTGGGTATGCCACAGACGATTGACGATCTTCTCCGCCAGGGACACCGAATGGTGCATTACATGCGAAATTTTGGTTCGAAACCTGACGGGTGGGAGTACCCGACAGGCGAGGGTTATAAATCGCTCATGTTACCTGGCATAGTGAGAGTCAATAGCGTACCGGCTTATCATGAGGCAGGGCTGGCGGGTTTAGGCTTAATTCAGGGCGGTTATTCCTCACTCTTACCGCATATCCAACGCGGCGCCCTGATTGAGATCCTTCCTGATCTACGCCCCGAGCCGCTCACTGCATCTTTTGTCATCGCGCACCGGCGTAATTTGTCGCAGCGTGTAAAGGCTTTTATGAACTGGACGGAAGAAATTCTAAGACCCTATTTTGACTAATCTCAGCATTAACCTTCTGTTCAACATAAAGTTGCGGATGTCCGCAACAGATGGCTGTGGCTCCGGGCCAGGCTGTAGAACGCTTCAATGTAAGCGAAGATATCGGCACGTGCCACATTTCGGGATTTATCGATCCGTTTTCCAGTTCGCTCCTTTTTCAGTGAGCTGAAGCAAGGTCGTTGAAGTAAAACAGTGCCGCTGGCAGCAGGTCGGTACGCTCGTTTTAGCGGAGGCCGCCGCTATGTTTATATGCAGTTTATGACGTCAGCCGATAGTGCGACTGCACCAGACCCGAAGGGAAGCTGCGGCTTGATAACAGCGTCAAATCTATATCCCCAGTCAGGGATCCGAACAACGGCTTTCCCGAACCGAGCAGGACAGGAATGGTAGTGATAACGATATCGGCGACAAGACCTTCACGCAGGAAAGACTGTATTACCTGCCCGCCATCGATATAGACGCGATGCACGTTCTGCGCCGCCAGGTCAGCAAGCACCTCCGCTGGCGTGCGACTAGAGAACTGCACTTTGCCCTTCAGCTTCTCGGGCACGGGGGTACCGGTTAGCTGTCGGGAGAGCACCAGCACGGGGCGATCATAAGGCCATTCGTCAAAGGTCAGCACCTTCTCATAGCTGCCTCGACCCATCACGATCCAATCTATGTCCGCGATGAATGCGGCATAGCCATGATCTTCTGTCGGGTCATCGCGCTGCAACAGCCAGTCGATATCGCCATCCTGCCGGGCGATATAACCATCAAGACTGACCGCGATAAAAACATGTGTGGTGACCATCAAGTGCTCCGTATTCAGGTTGCATATATCCCGTTGAGTTTAGGGATGTTAGCGTGACATGCTACTTGTGGAAAAACGTAGCATGAAAGTCGCAACGTCCTCTGTAGATTAAGGCAAAAAATCGCGTGGCGTTGAATCCCGGATGGAGCGAAAAGCAGTAACCTGCTCCCCATAAAGTAACATATCGCAATGTTATTAACGTTCGCTTCTGGCACAAAGGGAACGGCCGGGTGGGGCGCAGGCCCGCTATGAACGAGAAGCGAACGTTAGAAGGTATCGTTAGCGAAGCCTTTCCCCTTGAATAACAGAGAGCCCATCGAATGGGGCATCATCCGCCTCGCTGCAAAAGCGTTTCGCAAGGCTTGCCCGCAGCGCTTTTACCAGGGCAAGAGGAATGTGCGTGATTTAACCGTTTCTGATTTCCCCAGCAATACAAGGCTGAGGTTTACCAAAAAGATATCCCTGGGCGAAATCGCAGCCCAGTGCCTGAAGGCTATTGAGCTGTTCTTCTGTTTCAACGCCTTCTGCAATAGCCTTCATATTGAGGGATTTCGCCATGCCAGTGATGAGCCTGATGATATTAAGGGCGTCTTCCTGGGTAGATATCGAATGCACAAAGGACTTGTCTATTTTGATTTTATCGAAGGCAAGGCGACTCAGCCGCGAAAGAGAAGAGTACCCGGTACCAAAATCATCGATGGAGATTTTCACGCCCATGGCTCTGAGCTTGTTAAGGGTATTCATCGGTGTCGCGCTCTCAGTAAAGAGAGAGGATTCCGTTACTTCCAGTTCAAGACGGTCAGCCGGAAGCCCTGTTTCTTTCAGAATAGACAGCACCATTCCGGCAAAGGCTTTGCTGCTTAGCTGAACAGGAGAGACATTCACTGAAATTTTAGCCGGCACCGCCCAGGATGCCGCTTCCCGGCAGGCCATTTCAAGCACGGATTTGCCCATCTCGTTAATCATTCCTGTTTTTTCAGCAACAGGAATAAAACTATCCGGCGACAGGAGGCCCTTATGAGGATGTACCCAACGGATCAGGGCTTCATAACTGTAAATTTCCTGGCTGAACGAATCGACAATAGGCTGATAATAAACGACGAATTCTTTTTTCACTAACGCCATTGCCATGTCATGCTCAAGGGTTCTGCTTTCTTGCAGCTTTTCTAACATGCGTCGCCGGAAGACTTTTATCTTACCGGGGCCTTCATTTTTGGCTTCATAAAGGGCCAGATCGGCAAATTTATAGAGATAGTCGGAGCGGCGTTCAGTTTCTGAGATAACAATGCCGACCGAGGTGGTTATGTTTATGATGGTGTTATAAATCGTGTAGGGCTGGTTAATAGAGTCACATATTTTTTGAGCTCGCGAAACAGCGTTGCTTTCTGTCAGGCCACTCGAGAGAAACGCAAACTCATCGCCACCCAGGCGATAAAGCGTATCTGACGTCAGGCTCATCGACAGCAGGCGGTGGGATATCTGGCGTAATAACATATCGCCAGCGTCATGACCATACGTATCATTCACCTCCTTGAATCGGTCTAAATCAAACAACATGACGGTCACAGCACTATTATCTTTTTCTGCCAGCGCGATTTTTGTCGTTAAGTTTTCCCAGAAAAGCTGGCGGTTATTCATGTCGGTAAGAGAGTCATGATAAACGTCATATTCTAGCTTTGCATTTTGCACTTGCAGTTTTTCTTTCGATTTCTGGAGCTCTTCAGCAAGGCTTTTAACCTGAAGATGCGCCTTCAGAATATTTCTGTTCTGATAAAATATCAGCACGCCCAGTATCGCGCTCAGTATTATCAGCAGCACGGAAGTCGCTGAATAAATATAATAAAGCGTCTGGATTTTGAGGTTGGCGTTATTAATCGAGTTAACATCCTTGTTTAATGCGCCAGAGGAAAGGCGGCCGAGTGGCGCATCAAGCGTATGCATTTTTTTCAGGTAGGCCTGCAGTTCTGCACGGTTCATTTTCTCAAGATGACCGTCCAGGTATTTAAGAATCTTCTCAAGTTGTAAAGCCAGTTCATAATGCGTTTTATTGCTTTCTATATAACGCCCCAGATCGCCTTCTTCCAGTAAATCACTCTGGCTGAGCATAATGTCGAAACGCAGGCGTACATCATCGATTTTTATCGTATCATCGATAGTGTAAAGACCAAGCCATGATTCGAATCGGTAATATTGTGATACCAGTTGAGCAGCAGACCATGAGTCGGTGTAATGAGTCAGTTTCTGTAACTCTTGTTGCCTTTCATGCACCAGAAAAGATATATACCCGGTGGATATAAAAAGGAAAAATATGATGCCAGCCAGTATTCTGTTCATGATGCGCGACTGAACTCCTACTCAACATTCATCATGCTGACCTGCCATGCTGACCTTGAATAATAAATCTGATTATTCAGTTCAGGCAGGCTGTCATAGGGATATACAATGAATAACGGGCCTTTATCACGGATGCGCATATATTCTCCGTTGATTTTTGTCGCAAGGATGGCATTGTATTTCCTGAAATCACTGAGCGGGATAACGGTGGTGTAGTCATTGAGCGCCGTGACCTTAACAACAGTACCTTTTGCCCCTACATAATCCATGAGCTTTTGCAGTGGAATACCCGTAAAGGCAGTGCGCCCATTATACCAGGGTGAGGTGGTCTGGAAACTTACCAGACCCAGTTTCTCAAGGCTGGCCATATCGAAAACGGCTTTCCCGTCTTCATTTTTATTTTCTATATTACCGGACAGGGTTAAAAGGACTTTACCAGCAGGCCTGGAGAGTTCACCAGCCCAGACCTGTGTGGAGACCAGGAAGCTTAACAACATAACAATAAACCGCATTCTAACCTCAACGCTCTACCGCATATAAAAGAATTATAATTTAGTTAACCTGCTATTTATATATGCCGCCCGGATATTATTGATGTAATAAATGTATGCATACTTTAACTTATTAAAATCAATGAGTTAATCATTTCCAATTTTAAACGTTGATTAAGCAGGGGCGGCGCTGCTATTTAAGGGACGCTAAAATTAATGTATTTGTACAAAAAATGGCCACCCGTCCAGTCAGTGTAAATAAATACGCACGGATATAAAGGCGGTTGATGCAGCCACAGGGTAATGTTGTTTTTCTGGGGGATGGCTTTATCGCCAATCACCTTAAATCCTTTGAGCGCCGCTTTCCGATGCTCAACCGGGTCGATTTCGAATACTCCTGGAGCGGGGCGATTTGCCTGTCGGAAAACCAAGAAGGATTCTTCGGCCAACTGGCCCCAAACGTGTACGGCGCGCTGTGCTGTAATGGTCCTGGGATCACCCGCGGCACCGCCACCGGCAAACTGCTGGCTGATATGATCGCGGGCGAGCGCAACGAGCTGATCGATTTTCTCGTCGCCTCACCCGGCCCGAGCAAGACACCGCCGGAGCCGTTCCTCTCCATTGGTGTTAACTCGGTGCTGAAGTGGGGGCAATATCGGGCAGGGCTGGAGGTTTAAGTGAAGGGTTCGCCTTAAGCGCTCAGATTTCAAGTGCCGCAAGGATAGCGGCTTCCATTTTCTCCGGGGTGGTGATCGGTGCAAAACGCCTGAGCGGTTTGCCGTCGCGTCCGACCAGAAACTTCGTGAAGTTCCACTTTATTCGCCCACCCAGCACGCCGGGCAATTCGTCTTTCAGGTAACGAAACACAGGGTGTGTTGCCGCGCCGTTGACCTCCACTTTCTCGAACATCGGGAAGCTCACGCCGTAGTGAATGTGGCAGGTCTGGGCAATGTCGTCGGCGTTGCCCGGTTCCTGCTTACCGAACTGGTTGCAGGGGAAACCAAGCACCACCAGCCCCCGGTCAGCATACTTTTTATAGAGCTTTTCAAGGCCTGCGTATTGTGGTGTAAAGCCACACTGGCTGGCGGTATTGACCACCAGCACCAGCTTACCCGCATAGTCGGCCATAGAGATGGGCTGACCTCGCAGGCTGGTGGCGGTGAGTTGATGAAAAGGCGTCATGGCGGAAACCTCAAAGCAGAACCTTTTTTGGGCGTTCTGGATTATAGGGTAGGGTCGTTAATATGTCCGCGAAGAGCGAGAAGCGGACATTGCTGTAAATGATGACCAGCTGCGTCGGCAGCTTTTCAGATATCAGTTCGTTCCGGCGATCATTCTCTTTATTAGCTCGTCTGCCGTCTGCACTTCAGCATGCTGCGGCAGTATGCTGTTGGTCAGAACTGAATGGGTGGCTTCGTCGGCATCTGCACAACAGTCGGCTGCAACTATCAGGTTGTAATCCAAATCGAATGCCTGCCGGACGCTGCTCCAGCTAAGGGAAATGATCCTGAATCTGGATATAAGCCCTGGTGAACGCATCACAGAACGGTGGGCTGAAGCAGCCTTTGGCGCATCCAGAACGCCGGTAAGGGCCGCTTTCATCAGGCTGGCAAATGAAGGCCTCCTGCGTCGTGAAGGACGTGGCTGGATGACAGCACCTGTGGAACCAGAAGAAATTCGTCAGCTGTTTGATTATCGTGAAGCGCTGGAGGTATCCGCACTCCGTATGGCTGAAGGGAAAATTACGGATGAACAGCTGCAGTCACTTACCGGACTATTAGAAACTGATAGCACATCCGCGTCGAAAGACGCACTGAGCCGTGCCGGTACGGAGTTTCATCTTGCTCTGGCAAGCCTGGCAGGGAATAAGTTTCTTACTGAAAGCCTTAAAGATGTTCTGCAGCAGCTGTCACGGGCCCGCTGGCTCGACAGTGGAAGCGAACAGCCAGCGTGGGAAGAACATCACGCATTAGTAAACGCCCTGACACAGGATGATATCGCAACAGCATGCTCTCTTATCAGCGCGCACATTCGTTCAAGTCGGGACAGAACGATCGATGCGCTGAACCGAAACCAGAGAACTCTGCGCGCTCGCGGCGTGAAATTAACATTCCGCACACCTATTTAGCCGGTGAGTTTTATGCTGAAGCCATGATGCAGACTGCTACACGTCAGGCTGCTGCTTGCAGGTTGTGGGCTCCTGTGCCCACCTGCTAACAAGTGTCCGGCTCAGCTGAATAATTTCAGCGCCGCAATCCGCTTCAGCGACGCATCCAGCGCCTCGTCGCTGGCGGTCAGGCTCAGGCGTACAAACCCTTCGCCGCCTGCGCCAAAACCGTGTCCTGGGGCAACCAGTACCTGTGCCTCGCGCAGCAGGCGCTCAGTGAACTGCTGCGAGCTGTAGCCCGCCGGAACCGACAGCCAGAGGAAGAAGGTGCCCTGGCGGGCATCCACCGGCCAGCGCATCGCTTCCAGCGCGCGGATAACCCGCTCGCGACGGTGGTGGTAAAGTGCGGCAAACTCCGCCACCTCGCTCTCCGGCAGATCCAGCGCGGTAATTGCCGCATCCTGCACCGCGCCAAACACCGTGCTGTAGCTGTGGGTGTGTAGCTTTTTAAATGCGCTAATCACCGAGGCATTGCCGACGGCAAAGCCAAAGCGCCAGCCTGCCATCAGGAAGGTTTTCGACATCGTATAGATTTCCACGCTCCACTCTTTAGCCTCCGGCTGCGACAGCAGGCTCGGCGGCGCGTCCTGCGCATGGCGGCCAATCGCCGAGTAGGCGAAATCGTGCAGAAGCGGAATGTTCAGCCGCTGCACGAACGCCAGCGCATCGTCAAACAGCTGCGGGGTGGCCACCGCCCCGGTGGGATTGTGGGGATAGTTCAGCATCAGCAGCCCGGCATGCTGAGTGACGGCTTTCGGCACCTTGGTAAAGTCCGGCAGAAACTGGTTTGAGGCGTGCAGCGAAATACCGTAGAACTTTGCCTGGGCCTGCGCGGCGGCCGAACGGTAAATGGGGTAGCAGGGATTGGTCGAAATCAGATACTGACCGGGCGCGAGCAGCGCACGCGGCAGGCCGGTCACGCCGATATGCGAGCCGTGGAAAACGGCAATTTCGCTGTCCGGGTCCAGCTCTACGCCGTACTGACGTTGATAAAAGCGGGCTATCGCCTGGCGCAGCGTGGGCTTGCCCCAGAACGATGGGTAATCGTGGTTTTCTGGCTGCGCGGCGGCGGATTGCAGCGTGGCGACCACCGCTGCCGGCGTGGGCTGGCGCGGACTGCCGGAAGAAAGGTCAATCAGCGGGCGCTGTGAGGTATCTATCTGTGCCGCCATCTTTTCCAGCGCACTAAACAGATTCTCTTCTAACTGATCCAGCAGGGGTGAAGCAGAAAATACCGGCATAATACATCTCGATAAAAAAATAATACCTGGACTATGGCATAGCCTGTCACCGCATAAAATGAAATTGTTCGGCAGGAAAAAAATTAAAATTGATAAGGATATACAAAAATCGCAATAACAAAAAACGGATAAGGTTATCACAATAAATATATTGAGCAGAATTCCCTTTCGTTGCAATATCCTGAATATATTGGAATCATTTATTTTATATTCAACTCGTTACCGGAGAGAGTATTTCTATGCGCAGGTCATTGATTAGCGGACTGGTTGTTGCCTTATTGTCTTCTGCTGTAGTTACTTCGACAGCGCATGCCGATGATAAATTAATTCGTGTGGGTTTTAACCCCGGCCCTTATAAAGAACAGTTTCAAAATGGTGTTGCACCTTTTTTGATCAAGAAGGGATATAAAGTCGAGTATAAAGATTTCAGCGACGGTATTCAGGTCAATGATGCGGTGGCGCGGGGTAATATTGAAGCCAATATTATGCAGCACCCGGTTTACTTAAAATCGGTCAACGAACGTCTGGGGATTGATAACGTCGGCATTGTGCAGGTGCCAACCCCACCGATGGGCCTCTATGCCGGCAAGCTCAACACGCTGGACACCCCAAAGCCGGGCACGGTGATTTCAGTACCAAACCAGGCACCTAACGAATACCGCGCTCTGCTGGTGCTGCAAAGCCTCGGCTGGGTTAAGCTCAAGGCCGATATCGACCCGGCGACCTTCTCACAGAAAGCGATCAGCGAAAATCCCTACAAAATCGTGCTGAAAGAAATGGATAACGCCCAGCAGGTTCGCGCGCTGCCGGACGTTGATTTCGGCCTGATTCAGGGGAACTTTGCTGTCTCCAGCGGAATGAAATTAAGCTCTGCACTGAAACTGGAAACGCCAACCAGCCAGTTTATCAACGTGGTCACGGTGGCTGGGAAAAATAAAGACGCTCAGTTCGCCAAAGACATCGTGGCGGGCTACCACTCCGCCGAGTTTAAAACCTATATCACCAGCCATTCGCAATACAACGGCTACCTGCAGCCCAGCTATTTCAAATGAGCCAGCCCATTATCCGCTTTAACGCGGTCAGCAAAAGGTTTACCCGCAAGGGAGAAAGCTTCCTTGCGCTGGATAACGTCAACCTGACGATTAATCAGGGCGATATCTTTGGCGTAATCGGTGCCAGCGGGGCGGGAAAAAGTACGCTGCTGCGCTTAATTAACCATCTGGAAGCGCCTACTCAGGGCGATGTGCTGATTAACGATCTGTCGCTGCAGGGCATCAGTAAGAAACAGCTGAACCAGGTGAAGAAAGATATCGGCATGATCTTTCAGCACTTTAACCTGCTGAACTCGCGCACGGTATTTCACAACGTGGCGATACCGCTGATCTTACAGGGGCGCGATAAAGCCTTTATTCGCGAGCGGGTGAGCGAGCTCCTGGCTTTCGTGAACCTCAGTGATAAAGCCGAAAGCTATACCGATGAGCTTTCCGGTGGGCAAAAACAGCGCGTGGGAATTGCCCGCGCGCTGGCCACTAATCCGTCAATTCTGCTCTGTGATGAAGCGACTTCGGCCCTGGACCCGCACACTACCGTGCAGATCCTGCTGCTGCTGCAGGAAATTAACCGCCGCTACGGCATCACCATTGTGCTGATTACCCACGAAATGTCGGTGGTACAGAAAATCTGCCACAAGGTCGCGGTGATGGCACAGGGGCAAGTGGTTGAACAGGGCAGCGTACTGGATCTGTTTGGCCAGCCTAAGGAGGCGGTCACCGCCAGCTTTGTACAGTCGGTGATCCACGATCGCCTGCCGGAACAGACCGTGGCGCGCATCAGGCAGCAAAGCCAGAGCCGGGCAGTGCGGCTGGAATTCGTCGGTCAGACCGCGCAGCAACCGATCGTTAACCGGCTGATCCGCGAGTATCCGGTGGAGGTCAATATCCTGTTTGCCAACATGTCTGAAATTCAGAGCACCATTCTCGGTTTTATGATCGTGCAGATCGGCGGCGAAACGGCGGACATTGATGCGGCAATCCGCTACCTCCATGACGCAGGAGTGAAAATCAGCGATGTTTGAATTTATTGATACCGCCGTAACCGGCGATCAGTTTCTACTGGCTCTGTACGACACGCTGATTATGGTCAGCGTCTCGCTGGGATTTGGTGCGCTGCTCGGTATCCCACTGGGTATTGTGCTGGTGCTGTGCCGCCCCGGCGGCATTTTACCCAACGTGGCGCTGCACCAGATCCTCAATCCCGTGGTCAATATCCTGCGTTCCCTGCCGTTTATCATCCTGCTAATCAGCATTCTTCCGGTCACCCGCTGGCTGGTCGGCACTACCATCGGCACCCCCGGCGCGATTGTGCCGCTGGTGGTGTTTATCGCTCCCTATATTGCCCGGCTGGTGGAAAGTTCTCTGCTGGAGGTAGATGACGGCATTCTTGAATCCGCCAACGCTATGGGGGCCAGCACCTTTCAAACCATCTGGCACTTTATGCTGCCGGAGGCCGCGTCATCGCTGATCCTGGCACTGACTACCGCCACGATCGGCCTGCTGGGTGCCACCGCGATGGCCGGCACCGTCGGCGGCGGCGGCATCGGCGATCTGGCCATTACCTACGGCTATCAGCGTTTTGATGCCTTTGCCACGCTCACCACCGCGCTGGTGCTGATCGTTATCGTGCAGCTTTTACAGACCTTCGGCACGCGACTGGCGCGCCGGATACGTCGCGAATAATCGTAAGGAGAAACAGTATGCCAGTAGTAGAGAGCTTTACCCTCGACCATAACAAAGTCATCGCCCCGTATGTGCGGGTGGCCGGCAATGAAAAACACGCGCTGGGCAGCGTGGTGGAAAAATACGACCTGCGCCTGCTGCAACCGAACGTGGATGCTATCCCGACCGCTGCACTGCACACGCTGGAGCACCTGTTGGCCTTCGGCCTGCGTGAAGAGCTGGATGGCGTGATCGATATTTCCCCGATGGGTTGCCGCACCGGTTTCTATTTAATCCTGTGGGATAATCGCGACCCAAAAACCATCGCTACCGCGCTCACCCGCGTGCTGGAGCGCGTCGTTGATGCCACCGACGTCCCGGCGGTTACGCCGCTGGAGTGCGGTAACTATCGCGACCACTCGCTGTTCTCGGCGAAAGAGTATGCGCGCCAGGTACTGGCGGCCGGGATCAGCACCGACGCCTTTTCCCGCCAGGTGGTTTGATGGTTGCCATCGATCTGCGGGGGCAGACGGCGGTGGTCACCGGCGGACTGCAGGGTATCGGGCGGTCGATCGCCGAACTGCTGCATCAGGCCGGTGCCAGCGTGGTGGTAGGCGACATCGCCATCACCGCGCGGGAAACCGGCGATCGCTGGCTGTGGCTGCCCTGTGATATCTCCCGACCTGAACAGGCAGGCGAGCTGATTGCGGCGGCGCAGCAGCAGTTTGGCCGTGTGGATATTTTGGTTAACAGCTGCGGCGTATCGGCGATGAGCCGCATCGACGAGCTGGATGAGGCAGCCTGGCAGCGCATCCTCGACGTTAACGTCAAGGGCGTCGGCTACGCTTCGCAGGCCGCGATTGCACTGATGAAGCCCCAGCGCTATGGCCGCATAATCAATATCGCCTCGCAGGCGGGAAAAAATGGCTATCGCCTGATGGGGCAGTACGTCGCCTCCAGGCATGCGGTACTCGGTTTAACCAAAGTGGCAGCGATAGAGCTGGCTCGTGACAACATCCTCGTTAACGCCGTGTGCCCTGGCATCGTTGAAACGGCGATGAAATGGCACGAGCGGGAGCTGGGCGGTAAATTGCGTGGGCTGACGGCGGAAGATATCTATGCTGAAGACTGCTCGCAGGTGCCGCTGGGGCGCACCGCGCAGCCTGAGGACGTTGCCAACGTGGTGCTGTTTCTCGCCAGTCCGCTGTCCTCTTATATGACCGGCCAGGCGATTAACGTCACTGGCGGTATGACCATGCATTGACATCCCGGAGCGCACCATGAGCCAGCAGGCCGAAGCCGATAAACGACTGACCGTGACCCACTGGGGCACCTATCGGGTAACCACTGATAACGGCGTGCTGACTGCTGTCGAGCCCGTTGAGTGGGACCGCAATCCGTCGAAGATTGGCTTCTCGATGCCGGGCGCGGTGCAGGGCAACAGCCGCGTACTGCGGCCGGCAGTGCGGCTCGGCTACCTGCAGGGCAAGCCCGCCAACCGTGAGGGGCGCGGTAAAGAACCCTTTGTGGAAGTGAGCTGGGAGCAGGCGCTGTCGCTGGTGGCCGGTGAGCTGCGGCGGGTAAAAGACACCTACGGCAATCAGGCGATTTACGGCGGTTCCTACGGCTGGTCGAGCGCCGGGCGCTTCCACCATGCGCAAAGCCAGCTGCACCGCTTCCTCAATCACTTTGGCGGCTATACCGCCAGCACCAATACCTACAGTATCGCCGCCGGAGAGCGCGTTTTGCCGCATATTCTAGGCGATCTCGACGATCTTCAGCGCCAGCACACCCACTGGTCGGTACTGGCTGAACACTGCGAACTCTTCGTTGCCATCGGCGGCCTGCCGCTGCGTAATGCCCAGGTCAACGGCGGCGGAGCCAACGATCACGCCCTCGACCACTGGCTGCAAACCCTGCGCGCCAACGGCTGCCGTTTTATTAACGTCAGCCCGGTGCGCAACGATCTGGCCGCTGTCCGCGATGCCGAATGGCTGGCGATCCAGCCCGGCAGTGATACCGCGCTGCTGCTGGCGGTGTGCCAGGTGCTGATTGCCGAACGGCTGGTTAATCAGGATTTTATCGCCCGCTGTACGGTTGGCTATGATCGCTTTGCGGCTTACCTGCATGGCGAGGATGACTGCGAGACGAAAACCCCTGAGTGGGCGGCGACCATCACCGGGCTGCCGGCGGACACCATCCGCCAGCTGGCGCGACAGATGGCGCAGAAGAAAACGATGATCAATATGGCGTGGTCGGTGCAGCGTGCACGTCAGGGTGAGCAGGCCTACTGGGCGCTGGTGGCGGTCACCGCGCTGCTCGGGCAGATTGGCACCCCCGGCGGCGGCATCGGTTTTGGCTATGCCTCGACGAATCTGGCCGGTGCCGAACGGCGGCGCTTCTCTGGTCCGCGTATGCCTGTGGGCCGCAACGCGGTCAGCACGCGTATTCCGGTGGCGCGTATCACCGATATGTTGCTGCACCCCGGCGAAAACTACGAATTCGACGGCCAGAACCTAACCTATCCCGATATCCGCCTCGTTTACTGGGCGGGCGGCAACAGCTTCCACCATCATCAGGATCTCAACCGGCTGATCGACGGCTGGCGGCGGCCGGAAACGGTGATCGTCCATGAACAGTACTGGACCGCGCAGGCCAAATTCGCCGATATCGTACTGCCCGCCACAACGTCACTGGAGCGTGAAGATATCGGCAGCGCCAGCAACGACGGCTTCATGATCGCCATGCGCCAGCATCTGCCGCCGCAGGGGGAAGCGCGTGATGATTACGCCATCTTCAGCGCGCTGGCCGAAAAGCTGGATTTCACCGCACAGTTTACCGAAGGGTACAGCGTGCGCGGCTGGCTGGAAAAGATTTACCAGGATTCCCGGCCGCGGGCCGCAGAGGACGGCATTCAACTGCCAGACTTCGAGGACTTCTGGGCGCAGGGCAAGCTGGAATACGCTGCACCCGACGTGCCGCAGATCCTGCTGAAGGCCTTCCGGGACGATCCCGAAGCCGCGCCGCTGTCCACGCCGTCGGGTAAAATCGAGCTGTTTTCAGCGGCGGTGGCCGCCTTTGGCTACCGCGAAGCGCCGGGCCACGCCTACTGGCACACGGATGAGCAGAATGCCCAGCAAGCAATGCGCCAGCGCTGGCCGCTGCATCTGCTGTCCAGCCAGCCGCGCACACGGCTGCACAGCCAGTACGACCACGGTTCGGTCAGTCAGCAGACCAAAATTAACGGTCGCGAGCCGCTGTGGATGCATCCGCAGGACGCCGCCGCGCGCGGCATCGGCGAGCGCGATATCGTGAAGGTGTTTAACGATCGCGGCGCGCTGCTGGCTGGGGTGCATCTCACCGAGGATATCCGACCCGGTGTGGTGCAGATCTCCACCGGTGCCTGGTACGATCCGCTGAATGCGCAGGAAAACCGCTCGCTGGATAAACACGGCAACCCGAACGTGTTAACCACCGACATCGGCAGTTCCCGGCTCGGCCAGGGCAGTACGGCACAAACCTGCTTCGTGGAAATTGTCCGCTTTAACGAACCGCTGCCGGAGGTGACGGCCTGGCTGCCGCCGACGTTTGTGGTCTTGACCAGCGAGACAACACAGGAACCGTAGTCACGTAGCCCGTCACAGATTTTATTGTCATCGGAGGATGCCATGAGCACAGTTCAACCGCTATCAACGCGCGCGCAGTTCACTATCAAGTCGCCGGGCAACTACATCCAGCAGGCGGGCCTGGTCCACCAGGTCGGGGAACGCATTCGTCCACTGGTCGATCATCTGCGCATTCTCACGTCGCCGCAGGCCTGGCGGGCAGTGAACCCGATGCTGGAGGAGAGCCTGAACCGGGAAGGCGTGCGCTGGCAGGTGGAGTATTTAAGCGGCGAATGCACCGATGCGACCATCGCCCGGTTTCGCCATAACCTGCTGGAGCAGGGCGCGGAAGGCATTCTGGCCATCGGCGGCGGGCGCGTGCTGGATACCGCGAAAGCCGTTAACGATGCGCTGGGCGATCGCCAGCTGATTGCGCTACCGACGCTGGCGGCGACCTGCGCCGCCTGGTCGCCGCTGGCGATTATCTACAATGAAGAAGGCGGCCATCTCGACAGCCGGGCACTGAACGCCATGCCTGCGCTGATTCTGGTCGACAGCGAAATCATCACCCGCGCCGACGTGCGCTATCTGCGCTCCGGCATCGTCGATGCGCTGGCGAAATGGGTGGAATTTGATCCCTGGCAGCGGCATAACCCGCACCATCTGGCGCTGGAGGTGAAAGTGTTGGCGGCCAGGCAGGCGTACGATACGTTTCTGCACTGGGGCGAAGAGGCGATCGTGGCGAATGAGCAGCAGCAGGTGACGCCAGCGCTGGAAAAGGTGATTGAGGCCAATATCGTGCTGGCCGGATTAGCCAACAGCGTGCGCGGCGAGCTGAATACGCCGGGGCTGGCGCACGTGATCCACGATACGCTGACTCATCAGCCGGAGCTGCACGACTGGCTGCACGGCGAAAAAGTCGGATTCAGCCTGCTGCTTCAGTCGCTGGTGGAGTACGGTCAGCCGAATGCGCAGCTGCTATACCTGCTGAAACTCTACCGCAGCCCGCTTCGACTGCCCGCGCTGGAGGGCGACAGAGCGGCGCGCATTGCGCAGATTGCCGCCGATATCCGCTTCCCGCAGAAAAGCCTGAATGGCCTGCCGTTTGCCGTCACCGTTGAAACGCTGCATCGGGCGCTACTGGCAACCGAGGCACAGGACTTCGCCGAATAGACTTAATCGAGGCATTTGCCATTTGCTGCAGAGGCTTCGAAGACGTGATGATGTGCGGGCAGGCTTCTCTGCCGGGATGACCCATATGCACAGTTGAAACGCTGCCGGACGCTCACCCGGCAGCGGCACTAATCCATCCAGTCCTGAATGATTTCCGCGTACAGCTGCTCCGCCTCTGCCAGCCGAGCAGGCAGTAGTCATGAGTTTGGTGCGCCATCGACGGCTCGCCGAGACCAAGAATAATGCAGGGCGGATTGCTCAGTGCAGGCAGCAGATGCGAGGCATCGGTAAGGTTACGAGCAAACATTCGAACCTCCCAACGTCTTTTAACCGCAGAGTATCACATCGCGTGGCCAGGAATGTCCGCTCCTGGCACGAAGCGGAAGGCCGGGTGGGGCACAGGTCCGCTATGCACGAGGAGGGTCACTACGCAGTAACATTTAATCTGCAGGTCAATGTTGTCGGGATGCTGAAACCTGGCGTGATGTTGCGTTTGGCGCTAACGGTGTGCAGATCCGTATTTCGGGAGCTGTTACTGGATTGCAGACCATGCTGGACCGTTGCGGATGGCAGGCTGTAAAGCTCACACCGTCTGAAGAGTCCGATACGACATTTAACCTGCATGCCAGAACCTAAGAATACATATAGCCGACCCAGCAGAGCCATTAGGTGTTATATTCAAAACCCATGAATAATTTCATCATGTTTTAGAAAAAACGGATTATACATTCATTCGATGGGTGTTTTTATATTGATTAATCCATGATGTAAATAAATTGCGTTGGAAATTAATATTTCTGGGCTATGCAAAAAAAGAATTTTGACATCAATTAATGCCAGACAAATTGCGTGTACTCGTGAAGAAGACATTATTCTGATACTTTTTGTTACGCTTCACCTTATTGATCTGTTTTTAAACAGGAATAAGCTTGGCGAAAAAGAAACCCAGCACAGGATGTGACTTATTTTGGATTTATCAGCCAGTTCATCTCATTCCGCATTTAGCGGCAGTGCCAGCCTTTATATCGACACTCTGTTGCAGGACACTTATCTGTTCGTGATGGATATTCACCATCAGCCTGCACTGGTGCGTGACGAGGCGCTGTATAACCGCGCAATGACGCTGGTGGAGACCGTACAGGACAGGCTGAAAGCCGCAAAGGAATCTGACGACTTTATTCACCATGTGATTTATGCGCAGTGCGCCATGCTGGATGACGCGGTGCTGAACAGTGCTTCCTCTGAAGATAATCACGTCTGGCTGCATGGTCCCCTGCAGTCGGTGTTTGTGCATCAGCTGCGGGCCGGGGAAGTGATGCCGGAACGCACGCGTGCACTGTTGCGTGAAGTCGTGCCGGACCCGCGCCTGCTGGTGCTTTATCAGCGCCTGTATGGCATGGGTTACAGCCAGCGCTGGATGGATAAATACCCGGACCATGCCCGACGGGAGAAGACTGCGGAACTGGCAGAGTCACTGAATGCGCTGGTGCCAGCCGGTGACCGGCCTTTGTCTGCACCGCTGGTGGTGGAGCGGCGTCCGACGGTACGTGGCAGGTTGCTCCACACCCGTATGGCCCATATCACGCTGGCATTGCTGGTCACTGCCGGGCTGATACTGGGTCTGCAGTCTTCATTACAGCATTTACTCAGGTCAGTCCTGCCGGGCTGAGCAACATAATCGTCCCCGGCATGGAACGCATCGGGTGCCGGGTCAGCACAAGGAAGCCACGATGACCACTGCCTCTCCCGTTCTGGATGCCCTGACCCTTAACCGCTATCACCTGAAGGTGAAAGGCTGCACCGCGCCGCTTGACGTGGAGTCGTTTCAGGGACGGGAAGGGCTGAGCACCCGCTACCGTTATGACGTGGTGCTGACCAGTGCTGATAAGGACATTGACCCGTCGGTGATGCTGATGAAGAACGTCACCTTCATTATGCAGACCCTGCCGCAGGCGGCCTTTCGCCGGACCATTGCCCCGGAAGTGCAGCGCACCGTTTATGGTGTCATTACCCGTTTCTCGCGCCTTTCCGTCTCCGCTGACGAAGCGACCTATAGCCTGACGTTTGAGCCGCGCCTCTCCCTGCTTGATAACAGCCGCCGCAGCGCCATTTACCAGAACCTGTCCGTTCCGGAAGTGGTGGAAAAAATCCTGCGGGAAAACCACAACTGGCCGGGCTGGCTGTTTGAGTTCCGCCTGAGCAATACGTATCCGTCACGGGAAATTATCACCCAGTTCATGCTCTCCGATGCGGAGTTTATCGCCCGCCTGCTCAGCGAGGTCGGCATCTGGTTTAACTTCACCCAGGGCAGTGAAACCGGGCATGAAGTGGTGCTGTTCGGTGATTCAGGAAAGGGCTGGCAGTATGACGTAAGCGTCCCGGCGGTGAACCCGGCAGGTATGCACGATAACCGTGCGGAATCGGTGTGGAATTTACAGGCGCATCACGCAGTGACGGAACGTTCAGTCAGTACGCATGACTATAACTACCGCACCGCTGACGCCATCATGAATGCGGATGCCGACCTGACCCACGACGATGACAAAACCACTTACGGCAACGATTACCACTATACCGATGGTTACCTGAGCGAAGGTGAGCAGTATACCCGCCCGGACAGCAATAACACTGAAAGTGGGTATTTCTACGCCCGCCTGCGCCACGAACGCCAGCTGAACCGCCAGCACCGCCTGAGCCTCGAAAGCAACTCCACGCTGATTGCCCCTGGTCAGGTACTGAAAGCAGAGGGTGACACCTCACAGGCTTTTGCAAACGGGATGCTGGTCACGACCATCGAATCGTCGGCCAGCCGTGACTCGCACTATAAACTGAAGGCGGAAGGTATCGCATACCGGGATGCCGTCAGCTTCCGTCCGCCGGAACAACCCCGCGCCCGTATCACCGTCCCGCTGACGGCGCGTATCACCAGTTCGCAAAGCAGTGATATCTACAGCCATATCGACAAAATGGGCCGCTACCGGGTCCGTTTTGACTTCGACAAAGATTCGTGGCCGCAGGGCGGTGAAAGCCCGTGGCTGCGTCGCGCCCGTGATTACGCCGGTGACAATTTCGGTCTGCACCTGCCGCTGATTCAGGGTACGGAAGTGGCGGTGATGTTCGACGGCGGTCATCCGGACAAACCGTTTATTGCCTGGTCGCTGCATGACTCGCGTCATCCTGACCACGTCACCATTGAGAACTACAAACGCAACATCCTTCTCACGCCAGCAGCCAATGAAATGCGCCTGCAGGATGAGCGCGGGAAAGAGAATATCCACCTCTCCACGCCACATTCCGGTAAGACGCAATTAAACCTGGGATTTAACGTCCAGGATTCGGATGCCAGGCGGCTTCGCGGTGAAGGGGCTGAACTGCGCACCGACGGCCACGGTGTGTTCCGCGCCGCGAAAGGTATTTTCATCACCGCCGACGGCCAGCAACAGGCTGACGGTCCGATGCTCGATATGCAGTCAGCGGTCAGCGAGCTGGAAGCGGCAATACAGGAAGCATCCAGTCTTCGTGCTGCCGCAGAAATGGCAAAAGCCGAACTGGCCGACGTGCAGAAACAGACCGACCTGCTCAACAGCACCCTGAAGAACCTGCAACAGCAGGCGCTACTGCTCTCGGCCCCGTCGGGTATCGCCCAGGTTACCCCGTCCAGCATCCAGCTTGCTGCCGGTCAGAACCTGATTGCCACCACCGGCCAGGATGCGGATATCAGTATTGGCAAAAAGCTGCGTATCGCCGTGAGCGAGACCCTCAGCCTGTTTGCGAAACAGCTCGGCATCAAACTGTTCGCCGCTGCCGGAAAGGTGGAGATTCAGGCACAGAGCGATGCGCTGGACCTGCTGGCGATGAAGGATATGCAGATAAGCAGCCAGAGCGGCAAAGTCACTGTGTCCGCACAAACCGAACTGCTGCTGGAATGCGGTGGCGCGTGGATTCAGATGAAAGGCGGGAGTATCACCCTGGGCGGCTCCGGGAACGTGACGGTGAAGGCCGGAACGCTGGAGAAACTCGGGGCAGCATCCATGCAGGGCAGCATCAGCCTGCCGGAGTGCTGCTCAACAATGAAGGCACCGAAAGATGCGGCTGAGCCACTGTGAGGACGATCCTGTGACTATCATGTACAATTTCAGTCCGCAGGCCGTCGCGCAACAGGCGGACGTTTTGCTGACTCAGCTACAGGCCGCGATCACTGAACGTCAGGAATATGTCTACCTGCTCATTGACAGGGAGGCATTGCCGGAAGATGTGATACACCCGTTTATCCGTGCGCTGGTGGACCAGCGTCCGGTGCCGGTGACGCTGCCGCACCGTAACCTGAGCATGGACCGCCATCCCTGGCTCATACCACTTGACCTGACACAGGCTACCCACCAGGCCCTGCTGTTGAGCAGCGTCCGTCATGCCCTGGAAGAACAGCATCCTGACCGTCTGTGCAATGGCGGAGGCCGTGCAGTCTGTGGCTGGCTGACCAGCCCCTTCGACACAGCTGTCGTGACAAAACAACTCGGTCACACGGCCATTCAGCGGCTGATTTCCGGACAACAGATACTGCTGCGATATTACGACCCGGCGATACACAGTGTGCTGTGGTCACATCTGGACGACCTGCAACGCGAACGCTGGCTGGGCGTACTCTCCGGCTGGCACTACCTGAACGGTGATGGAAGCCTGGTGAGCCACGACCATTCTCCGTCGCCGTACCCGTATATGACGTTCTCCCTGATGGTGAACCCGCAGGATGAAATTCACATCAGCCAGACCGGTAAAATCGTCTGTGTCCTGGAACGCTATCGGCAGGCACATATCAACAAGCCCCGTCACGATGAAGCCACTGCAGTCACGATTATCCGCCGGGCGCTGAAACGAGCGCAGCAACTGCACGGTTTTGACAACGATACCGACCAGCAGGCGCTGGCGCTCGATTGCCTGCGGTTACATCCTGAACTGGATATGCATCCCCGGATGAAGATTTTGCTTTCACCACGCGAGCGGGAGCAGGGCACGGATTACGCCACCTGCACTGGCGCACTGTCTGACCGGGACTGGCAACTGCTCTGTCACGACCTGAACACCGAAGAGACGAACGCGTCCGCATCTGACGCAAGGAGCCCTGTATGACCACCTCTCCCCTGGGGCCGAAACCCTGCACACACTGCCAGATATCCGGTCCGGCGATACTGCCGGTGCGTTATGCCGTGGTGCCTGCCGGGCTGTCGGCCAGCGTTCCGGCCTGGGCGAAGCCGGACACACCGTTCCCCGCCGGTGACGGATATGACTATCTGCTGCGCGCCCTGCGCCAGGGCTTTGTGTATGTGTATTACGAAAGTAACCGTCAGTGGGAGGGCTGGTCGGTGGCGGAAGACGGCAGCCTGTGGAAACAGCCCTCTGCTGCGTATGCACGGTCGCAGAAAAAATCTGACTGCACCATGCCGTGCCATAACCCCACCAGTCTGGAGATGCTCATCCTCAGTCCGGCCGCCCTGAAGGGCAACTGCTGGATTGCATTCACATCAGCCAAATGGCGGACCGGTACGCTGGAGCGCTACGGCTCTGATGCGAGCGCCCGTAAGAAACGGATGCAGTGCGTGGAATACTGGCAGTGGACCACGCCCGCTAACGAACAGCGTGTTGCCCAGGCAAGCGTTGAGGTGCTCAATGAAATAGCCGACTACATGACGCCTGGCCCTGCCTGTCCTGTGCTGACGCTGCCGTATAACCCGCCGGTACGGCGTATCAGCCGCACGGACAGCGCATCACCGTGGTTTTATTTTGATGAAGGCGAAGTTCGGGCTCAGGGCACCCTGACGCCGTGGATCCGCCGCCGTTGTGAACAGGCGCAGCGGACAATAGACGCCATGCAGAAACAGGGCACCGGGGTTAACCGCTACGACAAACCCATAACCCAGCTGGTGGTGGCGCTGGATGATGCGTCGGGCATTGCCCATGAGCTGGCGGGATTCAGCGATGATATGGCCGCCCTGCACGCGGGCTGGCTGGACGAGCTGTCGATTGAGTTTATGAGTGTGCAGTCACTGGCTGGTGCCCGCAACCAGATTCAGCAGATGGAAAAAGCGCTGGCAGAAAAGCACACACTGGATGCCTTCAGCAGTACTGCAAATTACGGCATGGATAAGGTCTCCGGTGTAACCATCGTTCCGGGGGCCGACGCGCAACGTCAGTCGGCACTGAATGACCTGTTGCGGCGGGCGCAACTGTTATCAGAACAGGCGGGTGATGAAGCGCTGGCGACCAGTTGGGCGAGGTATGACGCAGAACTGAATCACGACAAGATAAATGCCTTCAACGCCTGCTATGAACAGTTTTGTAAGGTGATAGCCACCCGGATGGAAGCCCTGCACCGTCTGCGTATTGCCTGGCTGGCAACACCACAGTTTATTGCCTGTACCCAGGATTTTTACTCCACGAGTGTGGAGGACAACCTGAGCTATCGCGAAATTGTGGATTATGCGCTGGCCTCGCTGAACCTGACCGATACCGGCGCACAGTGGCTGGACAGTCTGATAAACCAGTATTCCGCGAAATCCGAAAGTAACCTGGTCTGGCGCTCGCTGCTGCTTAATAACCCCGATGTGATAGCCGATATGACCGCCTATCTGGAGAGTCTGGCGAAGAGTCACGGAAAAACAGAGAAAGTGGACGAAGCATCCTTCCTGGCGGCGGTGGCCCCGCTGGCAGGCAAGCTGAATGAAGCATATGCCGGTGCCAATGAGGCACTGGAGCGACCCGCCACGCCGTCTTCATCGTTCTCGCGGATGATGCTGTACTGCGACCGTCGCCTGAGCACATTTGGCGATCGCTTCTTTAATTTCACCCGTCTGGGGAAAACGCTGGACGGATTAAACGAGCTGTTGACGAAATCGTTGTTCCAGGTGGTATCCGGTGTGTCGTTTGATAATGCGGTGCAGCTGTCTCTCGGGCAGATACAGGATGGCGATGCGTTCAGAAGACAGCTCCTGGAGGATATGAAGTATTCGGGAACGGCTGAACGGCGGAAACTCAGAACTCGCTATCAAAGTGATTTTGACAAATTTGCCCAGAGTGCTGAAGGCGAAAGCGCCCTGAAAGGGGCCCGGATCAAATTGCTGGCGTTGTTCTTCAACGGACTGGAATTCAAAAATCAGCTGCAGGAGAGCAAAGGGGATACGAAAAGCCATGCGCAGATAGCGTCCGCTTTCCTTGGGACCGTGAGCACAACCACAGAGATTATGGAACCGGCGGTTAAACACGGAATTCAGAATGGAGCAGGAACCACAAGTGTGAAGTTTGTCGGAGTCACCGCTGGAACCGGTGCTGCGGTGATTAATCTGGCTCTGGATGCCGTGGATTTGATCTCCGAAATAAGATCTGAACATACCAGATGGATTTTTGTTGGACTTAATGGTGGAAAAACGGCTGTAGATGCTGGCGTAGCTTTTAAAGGTGCCAGTGGCTTGCTTCAGGTCCTTTCCGAGACGGTGTTATTTGAGGGAGGAGGATTAGCTCAGTTATCGTCCAAATTAGGCGCAATTGCTGCTGGACGATTCGTCAGTTTTCTTGCTAGCTGGGAAGCAATGATTGGCATATTCCTGATTGAACAGCTGATTATTTATTACTTTGGTAATGACTTGCAGAAGTGGTGCCGGGAAGGTGTTTTTGGGATTGAGCCGGATGACAAACTGAAGAGCACGTGGCAGCTGGGGACTAAGAACCCCCGCAATAAAGAATGTGATAATCAGCAGGAAGCGTTTAATAAAGCGCTGGGAGCGGTGCTATGACAACAAATAGAAAGTCCTCTGATGAGTTTATTGATTTTGATGAAGTTAAAAGAGAACTATCCAATGCCAAAATTGAAATACGTGTAAGACAGGATGCTATTAATGAAGATCCGACTCTTCGCGCTAGTTTTGAACAAGTAATAAAAGCTCAACAGGACAAAATCCCTCTACTGGAAGCAACTCTGGCAACGGAACCGCCGCCGCCAGAACTCCCTCCTCGTCAACCTTTGTTCAAAGTCAGCGGGGTGTTGGAAGAATTTAGTGTGCAGAAAGTGATCGGCTATTTCACCAAGCGTGAATATGATCCCGAGGAGTTTGCACGACAGGAAGCCAGTAATCAGGTGGGGAGCCTTTTACTGGCGATGGCGGGAAATGCCGCAGGTTCAGCGGTAACGGGACAGAGCGATATTCGACAGGATGATCGTTGTGATTTTGTTCGAGGAAAGATCAACGGTATTCTTTTCCATGGCTGGCTGGGAAAAACCAATGCTCAACCCGGTGACTTCGTAGAAATGGCTGTGATGGGGCAGGGGGATCACTATGTAACTTACGCATTAATGATTCCTGAAATTCAGACTATTTCTATGACGCCTCGTTGTGGGGCTGGAAGGGAAGCCGAAATCAGTTTCGGCAAATATGCGGTCATGGGGATAGGAAGCATTTTTCTGGTTATTTTAACATATCTTCGTATTCGTGGCGTTGACTGGGAAGGTATAGCCTTTTGTGCTGGTGTTTTCGCATTTATGTTATCAATGGCCTATTTTTTCGCCATGCGCAGTATCAGAAAGAACCCCGGTCCCGTTATTTTGCTGTCTGAATCTATTTTTTCCGCACTGGGATTTTCTGATCCTCAATGGGTTAATTTGCCGGAAAAAACAAAAAAAAGGTTAAAAAGCGAACCTCCGCTAAAAGGTTCCAGGCCAATGCCGGATCGTAATGCCTGGCGAGACTACTTCTATTACTACTGAAAGGGATTTCTGATGGGAAAGGGCATTATTCCTCTGCATGACAAACTTCTTGTCACTGGTGATTTTGCAGAAGCTATCGGTGTTCTTGCCAGTTGGGCAGCAATGATCGCTTTGTTTCTGATTGAACAGTTAATTAATTATTACTATGGCAATGATCTACAAAAGTGGTGTCGGGAGAGCGTATTCGGGCTGGAGCCAGGTGACAAAATGAAGAGTACCTGGCAACTAGGCCCCAAAAAGCCTCGGGATAAGGAGTATGACAATCAACAGGAAGAATATCAAAAAGCACTGGGGGCTGTGTTATGACAAAGGACAGGAAATTTTCGGGAGAGTTTATTGAGTTTGATGAAATCAGGCGTAAGAAAAGTCATTGCGAAACAATCATTGAAGTTAATAACAAATGGGTGATTGAGCATCCTGACGAATGTGATCCCCTAAAGCTTGAACGGGAAAATGAACAAGCTTCTGCTGAGATAACCAGACTGGAAGCAATCCTGGCAACGGAACCACCACCTCCAGAGCTACCACCGCGTAAGCCTTTATTTAAGGTTAGTGGTGTGCTGGAAGAATTTAGTGCGCAGAAAGTGATCGGTTATTTCACCGATCGCGAATATGATCCTGAAGGATTTGCCAAACAGGAGGCAAGTGAGCAGGTGGGAAGCCTCTTACTTGCGGTAACGGGAAATGCTGCCGGTTCTGCCGTAATAGGGCAGAGTAAGATTCGGATAAAAGATGCCTGTAATTTTGTTCGTGGGAAGATTAATGGCGTGCCATTTAGCGGCTGGCTGGGGAAGACTCATGTCCGAGCCGGTGACTATGTGGAAATGGCCGTGATGGGAAGAGGCGATCACTATGTTGTATATGCAATAGCCCTCCCTGAGCTCCGAACAATAACCATGACGCCGCAGTGTGAGTGTGGGCGTGAGGGTGATATCTATTTTGAGCTTCATCGTAGTGCACCTGTTATGGCCGGGATTTACGCTGTTTTATTTATTTCTCTCAAATTTTTCGGCGCGGACTGGAAGGCGGTCTTTTTTTGCCTGGCTATTGCTGCCGCTATGTTGGTAGTGGCTGGTATATACACCGTCTTAAGCATCAGAAAAGGTCCAGATCCGTCAACGCTTCTTGCTGAGTCTATTTTCACAGCGCTGAACTTCACTGAGCCTCGCCGCGTGGATCTACGAAAGATCACTAAAGAACAAGCTAAAAAAATGTCACCTGTTACTGACCGTGAGATGCCATCCTCTCGCAGTGCCTGGATGGATTTCTTCTATTACTACTGAAAGGGATTTCTGATGGGAAAGGGCATTATTCGTCTGCATGACAAACTTCTTGTCACTGGTGATTTTGCAGAAGCTATCGGTGTTCTTGCCAGTTGGGAAGTCATGGTCGGCATGTTTCTTATTGAGCAACTGATAAATTATTACTATGGCAATGATCTGCAGAAGTGGTGCCGGGAAGGTGTGTTCGGACTTAAGCCTGAAGACAAACTGAAGAGCACCTGGAAGATTGGTCCCCAAAAACCCCGTGACAAGGCATATAACGAACAGCAGGAAGAGTTTCAGAAAGCGCTGGGAGCAGTACTATGACAACAAACAGAAAGCTTTCAGATGAGTACATTGATTTTGACGAAATTAGGCGTAAGAAAAGCCATTGCGAAACAATTATTGAAGTTAATAACAAATGGATGGTTGAGCATCCTAATGAATGTGAACCTCAAAAAATCGAACAGGAAAATGCACAAGCTTCTGTTGAGATAACCCGACTTGAAGCCATTCTGGCAACAGAACCACCACCACCAGAACTTCCACCGCGTCAGCCGCTGTTTAAGGTCAGCGGTGTGCTGGAAGAATTTAGTGTGCAGAAAGTGATTGGTTACTTTACCGATCGGGAATATGACCCCGAAACGTTTGCCCGTGAGGTGGAGCGAAATCAGGTTGGGGAGCTGTTGTTGGCTATAACTGGTAATGCTGCTGGCTCAGCAGTAACGGGACAGAGCGATGTTCGCCAGGATGATCGCTGTGATTTTGTTCGTGGAAAGATTAACGGTATTCCCTTTCATGGCTGGCTGGGAAAAACAAATGCTCAACCCAGTGACTTCGTAGAAATGGCTGTGATGGGGCAAGGGGATCACTATGTAACTTACGCATTAATGATTCCTGAAATTCAGACTATTTCTATGACACCTCGTTGTGGGGCTGGAAGGGAAGCTGAAATCAGTTTCGGCAAATATGCGGTCATGGGGATAGGAAGCATTTTTCTGGTTATTTTAACATATCTTCGTATTCGTGGCGTTGACTGGGAAGGTATAGCCTTTTGTGCTGGTGTTTTCGCTTTCATGTTAGCGATGGCCTATCTTTTCGCCATGCGCAGTATCAGAAAGAACCCCGGTCCCGTTATTTTGCTGTCTGAATCTATTTTTTCCGCACTGGGGTTTTCTGATCCTCAATGGGTTAATTTGCCGGAAAAAACAAAAGAAAGGTTAAAAAGCGAACCTCCGCTAAAAGGTTCCAGGCCAATGCCGGATCGTAATGCCTGGCGAGACTACTTCTATTACTACTGAAAAGGATTTCCGATGGGAAAGGGCATTATTCGTCTTCATGACAAACTCAGCAGTGGCGGGGAAGTGATCTCCGCCTCTTCCACCATGATTATCGACGGTATCAAAGCCGCATTACTCAACGATCTGGTGTCCTGCCCGATTGAAGGGCATGGCGTTAACCGGATTGTGGGGACATCGGCGGAATGGCAGTCAGACAGTGAACAGGCTGCTTTTGATGGTGCGCTGTGCCAGTGCGGTTGCACGGTGATCGCCAGCGCCACAGGCGGCATTCTGGGGAACTGAATCTGATGGCATGGAAAATCCCCTCGCCGGATGCAGTTCACTGGCCTGCTGCACCGTCGTGGTCAGGCTTGTGGCGGGCGCTGATGTTAAGTTGCTCCGCCGTGGTGATGGCCGGATGCGGTATTTATTTCTGGCTGCACGACCCACGGGTGCTGGTTTACGCCTTTGTCGGTGTGGTGGTGCTGATACTGCTGTTTGCCGGGATTGCTGGCTGGTGGATGTATCGTTACGGCGTACTCCTGGAACACGCTGATGCCACCACGCAGTACAACGCCATGCTGGAAGCACAGTGGCAGACGTGGGCACAGGAAGGCATGGTGATTTCAGGCGTCAGTACTCTTTTCCCTGAACAGGTGCGGACACCGCAGGACAGCGGTGAGCCGGTGACTGTCGATGCTCCGCTGCGCCTGCCTGATTGTCCGGGAGCCACGTATCTGTTTACCGAGTTGCTAACCCCGTTGCGTGTGGCACTACAGATTTTCACCCGCAACCAGTCACTGACGATCTGTCTGCCGGAAGGCGCGTCAGAGGACGACTGGCAATGTTTCCGGTCGGTGTGGGCGGCGCTGTCACTGCCGCTTTCCTCGATCCAGCTTTCGGAAATGAAGCCTGAGCCTTTCAGCCGCCAGATGACGCTCTGGCAACAGAACAATGCGGTGCGTTCGGGCTGGCTCATTATCCGTCATAACTGGACTAACGACAGCGAAGGCACTCAGGGAGCGGTGGCCTGGTTGTTATCTCATCCGGATACCCGTACCGGGCTGCGGCCCTGTGCCACGCTGCACCGGGTGTTCCCCACTGATAACTCGTTACCTGACGGTGATCTCCGGCAGTTTCTGCAATACCAGTGTGTCAGTAATACGATGAAGGGCGTGTGGTCTGACGCGGTCACTCAGCCACATATCAGCCGTCTGATGGTCGCCCTGAGCCAGCGGCATAAGGCTGTCGCGGCAAAAGAGGAAGCGGCAGTCATTCCACCCGTATCACCGGCTCAGCAATATCTGCCTCACTGGCTGGGCGAGACGGAAGACAGTGAAACATGGTTTGCAGTCACGCAGGCAATACAGATGGCAGAGCATACCCGTGAAACACAGGTGCTGGCACTGGCGAAGGGAAGTGAGGCGTTTTTAATGAGTGTCAGCAGTGGAGGTGAGAATGTCGCTTAAGGGACAGGTCTGGCGACCATCGGGGGCAACCCTGTTTACGCTGGTGTCGGGAGTGTTGTCTGCCGGAGTGGTATGGCTGCTGGGCAAACATTACGGACTTTCTCCTGCACAGATGGGCCTGGTCTGGCTGGGCGTTCAGGCGTTGTTGACTGCCGTAATGGCTGGTTACCGGTTGTATCAGCAGCGGGAGCCAAAGTCAGACGATGACAGGCAAAACACAGCGCGGCAGGGAAAAGTCTCCACGCCCGCGTATATCACGGAGATGCGTGATTACCTAAAGCATCACTACGGGCTTAACTGGCGCAGAAAGGTGCGCTTCATTGTGATTTGTGGTTCGCCAAATCAGGCAAATCTGGCCGTACCGGGTATCGCCGAGGCAGGCTGGCTGGAAGCCAATAATGTCGTCGCCGTATGGGGAGGGAGTCTGCTCTCGGGAGCCGACAGCGCCCGTATCGCGGTACTGCGTAAACTCAAACGCTGTGCGGTCAGCGCGATAGTGCTGGTCTATGACGGCGAGCTGCGTCAGGCGATGCAGGGCGATTTAATCGTTCGCCAGCTGAATGAACGCTATAAAAAGCTGGGCTGGCGCGTGCCGCTGTATCTGTGGGAAGTGCAGAAGAGCGCGTGGCCGCAGGAAGGCCGCGCGACCCAATCAGTGGGGTGCCTGTTTGGACCCCATACCACACCGCCGGAGCTGGTGGCGGCGCTGAAATCCCTGCCGGGCACGCTGATGGCACCGGGCGTACAGCAGGGGCTGGCGAATCACGCCCATGATTTTCTGCTGCGTCTTGGCTGGCAACTGCGCAACGGCATGGCGGAGCGCTTTCACGCGCTGAGCGTGTCGCTGCTTACCGGCCCCTATGCGGTGCCGCTGCGCGGGGTAATGTTCAGTCCGCCGGTTTACCCGAAGGATGGAACCGACAAACAGCGCTGGCTACCGGATAACAGCTGGAACGCCATTCTGGACGATTTACCGGGGCTTAAAATCCAGCGTGCCGGGATGGCCTGGGAGCGCACGCTGTATCAGGCGGTGCTGGTGGCCCTCGGTCTGACCTGCGCGGGCGTGCTGTTCTCCTGGCATACCAACCGTCAGGAGATTACCGACGCACAGCAGCTGGCAGCGACGGCCCGTGATGAACACCAGAACGCGGATAAACGCCTGGGTGCACTGGACGAACTGCAAAGAGAGATAGAGCGCCTGCAGTACCGGAGTGAGCACGGCGTGCCGTGGTACAGCCGCTTTGGTCAGAGTCAGAATAATGACCTGCTGGCCCGTCTGTGGACAGCGTATGCCCGCAGCGCGTTACCATTATTACGGGATGCCACGGCCGTAAAACTGCGCGACACGCTGACCGCCTGGAATGCGCTGCCTGCCGACAGCGACCAGCGGGCGAAGCTGAGCCGGGATGCCTATAACTGGCTGAAGGCTCTGTTAATGTTTAGCCGCCCGGAGAAGATGGACGCCGGTTTCTTCACCTCAACGGTGATGACCCTCTGGCCGCGCCGTGACGGTGTGGCACCCGGCGTATGGCAGTATGAGGGGCCGCGCCAGCTGACCTTTATGGCGCAAAACCTGCCATCTCATCCGGAGTGGAAAATCCCCGTCGACCCTCAGCTGATTTCCGCTACACGCAGCGCCCTGTTACGCCTGATTGGGCAGCGTAATGCCGAAGCGGCGCTGTACCAGAAGATGCTGGCACAAGTGTCGCATAACTATGCCGATATGCGCCTCTCCGATATGACCGGTGATACCGATGCCTCGCGGCTGTTTACCACCGATGAGGTGGTGCCGGGGATGTTCACCCGTGACGCCTGGGACAACGCCGTGCAGCCCGCCATTGATAAAGTGGTGAATGAGCGCCGGGATGAAATTGACTGGGTGCTGAGTGAGAGCAAACATCAGGTGGCCTCGGATATTTCACCGGACGCGCTTAAAGCGCGTCTGACGGAACGCTACTTTACCGACTATGCCGGGGCGTGGCTCAACTTCCTCAACAGCCTGCAGTGGCAGAACGCCGCCACGCTGTCGGATGCGATTGACCAGTTAACGGTGCTCGCCGACGTACGCCAGTCGCCGCTGGTGGCGCTGATGAACACCCTGAACGAGCAGGGGCGTGCCGGCCAGTCGCAGGAAGCCCTGTCCGACTCGCTGGTGAAATCGGCGCAGAATCTGCTGCACAGCGATAACGCAAAAGCCATCGACCAGAATGCTGGACCGCATGGCCCGCTGGATGCGACCTTTGGTCCGGCGCTGGCATTACTGAGTAACCAGAACGGCGGCGACAGCCTGAGCCTGCAGACCTTCCTGACCCGCGTCACCCGTGTGCGCCTTAAACTCCAGCAGGTGACGAACACCGCTGACCCGCAGGCGATGATGCAGGCGCTGGCGCAGACCGTGTTTCAGGGGAAATCGGTGGATGTGACTGACACCCGTGATTACGGCAGTCTGGTAGCAGCCAGTCTCGGCCAGGAGTGGAGCGGTTTTGGTCAGACGCTGTTTGTGCAGCCGATGGAACAGGCCTGGCAGCAGGTGCTGGCCCCGACGGCCGGGAGCATCAACAGCCAGTGGCAACAGACCATCGTCAACGACTGGCAGCATGACTTTAACGACCGCTGGCCGTTTACCCCCAATAAGCAGAGTGAAGCCTCATTACCACTGCTTTCGCAGTACTTGCGCAACGATACCGGGCGTATCACCCAGTTTGTGAAAACCAGCCTTGGCGGCGTGCTGCATAAGGAAGGTCGTCGCTGGGTGCCCGATGCCATCAGCAGTCAGGGGCTGCACTTTAATCGGGAATTTCTGGATGCGCTGAATGCGCTCAGCGAACTGGCCGATGTGGTATTCACCGGCGGCGATGCCAGCGTGCATTTTCAACTGATGGGTAAACCGGCCCGTGACGTGATGCAGACCACGCTGTTCCTCGACCAGCAAAAACTGGATTACCACAACCAGGTGGAGAGCTGGCAGCCCTACGTGTGGCCAGACAGCCAGTGGAAACCGCGCACCACCCTGACCTGGACCAGCGTGAACACCGGTGAGCGTATTTTTGCCGATTACCCTGGAAGCTGGGGCTTTATCCGTCTGCTGGATAAGGCGCAGGTGAGGGCTGTGGACAACAGTACTTATGTGCTGAGCTGGAAAACGGCGGACGGCGACACGCTGAACATGATGCTGCGTACGGATGCAGGCGAGGGCCCGCTGGCGCTGCTGAGACTGAAAGGGTTCAGACTACCGCAGCAGGTGTTTGTCGAGACGGACAGTACGGCAGCGGGTTATACAGGAAAAGATGCCGGAGGCGACCAGTAATGGAAGACTTAACCCTCCGCTACTTCGATACCGAGATGCGCTATCTGCGTGATGCGGCGCGGGAGTTTGCTCAATTACACCCGGAAGAAGCCCGTGAAATGGGACTGACAATGAACGGGGCGATGGATGAGTCAGTCGAGCGACTGTTTCAGGGCTTTGCCTTCATGATGGGCCGTGTGCGCCAGAAGCTCGATGATGATTACCCCGAACTGACGGAAGGGGTTATCAGCCTGCTGTGGCCGCATTACCTGCGTCCGCTGCCGTCAATGTGCGTGGTGGAAATCTCGCCGGAGCCGGATGCGCTCAAACACAGCGACACAGTGCTCATGCATACCGAAGTGGTTTCTGCACCGGTGGGAGCTAACCGGGTACGCTGTCGCTACCGCACCACGCGACCACTGACCCTGCAACCGCTTGCCCTTCAGAAGGCGAGTATTTATACCGAGCCGGACGGTGTAAATGCCCTGCGTCTGCACTTTACCTGCGGCAACACGGCCGACTGGCAACGGCTTGACCTTTCCGCGTTGCCTGTCTACCTGAACGGCGATGCGCCGCTGGCCTCATTGCTGCACCTGTTTCTGACCCGTCGGGTGGCACAGGCGTATATCCGGATGCCCGGCAATGTGGACCGTAATCCTTTACCGCTGCGTTTTCGCGCCAGCGCCTTTGATGACGATGCGCACCTGTGGGAGGTGGAGAAGAGTGAGTACAGCGGCTATCAGCATCTGCTGGAATACTTCACCTTCCGCGAGAAGTTTATGTTTGTCTCTCTGGAAGGGCTGGAACAGGTTGCCTGGCCTGAAACGCTGCCCTGGTTTGAGCTGGAGTTCCGTTTCACGCAGCACTGGCCGCACGACTTCACCGTCAGCGAAGAGAACCTGCGTCTGCACTGCGTGCCGGTGGTGAACCTGTTCCGCCTGGATGCACATCCGCTGGCGATTAATGCAGAGCAGACGGAATACCGGCTCCAGCCATTACGCGATGACGACCCGCATACCGAAATCTTTGCAGTGGAATCGGTAGCCGCCTCGTTTGAAGAGGATGCACCGCGTTATACCTCGTTTCGTCTGTTTGAACAGCGGGGCGGCATGCTCCGGCGTGAACGTCCACCCCGGTATTTTCATACCCGCGTGCTGCGGGGGCCGTCAGGCCGTACGGAAACCCGGTTGATTCTCGGCGGCGAAGAATTTGAACGGGAGCGCCTGTTACCAGACGAGCCGCTGGCGCTGAGTCTCATAGGGACCAATGGCAGCCTGCCGCGTATGACCCTGAAAAGTATCCTGCTGGACCAGCTTGCCGGTACGCAGCAGACCCCGGTTCGCGTGCGCAATCTCTGTCCGCCGTCTATGCCCTGCTACCCGCCGAACGAGAACCGCTTTCACTGGAAGCTGCTGAGCCAGCTCGGGAGCAGTTTTCTGTGGATGATGAACAATACAGAGGTGCTGCGTAATACCCTGGCGCTCTATGACTGGACAGATAACGATAACAACCGTCGCCGCCTGCAGGGCATCCTGAATGTTGAACACCACCGCCTCGAATACTGGAAGCGTGGCCTGATACGGGGCGTGGATATTGAAGTGACTCTCGATACCACGCACTTCGCAGGCGAAGGCGACGTATGGCTGTTTGGCGGCCTGCTGAACCGCTTTTTCGCACAATACGCCGATATGCACCTGTTTAACCGACTCACCCTGATACTGCAACCGACAGGACACTGCCTGCGATGGAAAGAAAACCATCAGTCAGCTTCACAAGGCTGAGTGAGACTTCAGGTAAACGCCTGCCTTACACCAGTTTCTACCGCTTTCTGCAGTGGCTGGAAATGACGCATCCTGAGTATCCGCCGCTGGGAAGCAGCTGGCGTATCGGCGATGACCCGGTGCGTCTGCGCCCGTATGCAGGAATGGGCTTTCCGGCAAGCGAGTTCAGTGGCATTGAATGCAACCCCGATGACAATCCGGATTCGCCGCCCACGGTCAGAACCACCTTTATGGGGCTGTACGGCATCACGTCACCGTTGCCCACGGTGTATATCGATGACATCACGCAGCGACGTGACGGCCATGAAACGGTGGAGCACTTCCTCGACATCTTCAACCACCGCCTGATAACGCAATTTTACCGCATCTGGCGTAAGCACAGCTACCCGGCGTCGTTTGAAGACGGCGGAACAGACCGGATTTCGCAGTGCCTGCTGGGGCTGGCGGGGCTGGGTATTCCCGGTACGGCTGAACATCTGGACACTCCGCTGTCGCGCTTTCTCGGGATGCTGCCCGCCCTTCAGGTGCCGGGACGTACGGCGGAAGGTGTCGCCTCGGTGGTAAAGATGATTACGTCGGACACCACCGTTACGGTGATACCGCGCTATAAGCGGAAAGTGGCAATCCCTGAACTGACCCTGAGCGCGAACGGGGACGGATTTGTCCTGGATGACCGCCCGGTGATGGGTGGCTTTGCCTGGGATGTGAACAGCACGATTGAAATCTGGCTGTATACCGAAAGCAAAGCCGATGTGCGGGGCTGGATGCCGCCAAAATGCTCGCTGTATGACGATTTACTCTCACTGCTGCGGGTCTACCTGGGCTGGCGCTATGACGCCCGGATCTCTCTGACCTTTCCCCGCAGGCTATTGCCTGCACCGCGATTGTCCGTCCGTGAACGCGAGGACAGCGTTTACATGGGCTATTCATTCCTGCTGGGCCATGACCAGGACGATACCGGACCGGACCCGGAAATGCCGGAAGTAGTAACGGTTAAACTTGGCCGCTACGAAGGACTGCAAAAGAACCCCGTCCGCCGCGAGGTGACTGAGGTTGAAGATTGAAAGGACAATGATGAAACAACTTACTCTACTGCTGTTGCTGGCTTTTACGTTAACCGGCTGTGGCCTGACCCAGCGTGTCAGCGACGGCACAACGTCAGTGGCAAAGGCCATTTTTTACAAACAGGTGAAAACCCTGCATCTCGACCTTACAGCCCGTGCGGCTCTTAATCCCGATGAAGACGGGATGCCGCTGGCGACCGACGTATGGGTATATCAGCTCAAAGACCGGCAGACGTTCGATAAAGCGGACTATGCTGCGCTTCAGTCCGATGCCGGTATGACGCTGGGTGCAGACCTGCTGGCTGAAAAAGACGTATGGGTACGACCAGGCGCGTCGGTATCGCTGAATATGCCGCTGGATGAAAAGGCGCAGTATGTGGCGCTGGTGGCACAGTTCCGTTCACCTGATGCACGTAAGAACGACTGGCGGCTGGTGCTGGCGCGGGATGACCTCGATCCGGACAAGGCACGGGTGATTGAGCTGGAAGGACATTCGATGGTACTGAAAGTGACTGAAGATAAATGAGGATTGTGCAGATCATTATTTTAAAACCGCTCTGAATTTTTTGCTCGAACGTAAACGCGTGATGGATGAGATCGAAAGGCAGCGTATTTTCAGTCAGTACCATACTATCCTGGCGGATCAGGGGACACGGCGTGAAGCATTATCCTTATTACACTGGCAGGGGTTGCAAACGAGCGTGACGATCAATTCCTGGTATAGACCCGTCTCTGTTTTAACAGGGCGGGTTAAATATTCCTGATGTCTTCGGGTCCCGCTTCGCTATTTACTCGCCATTTTCGCATTAGCAAAACAGGCAGATGTCCGCCGCTACGACGTTTATTCCCCGACCAAATCATGACGACATTATGATTACCGGTTCGGCATAGTCAGGGGAGGGGGTATCGGCAAAAGATCCGGACCCTGCCGCCTCAGAGATAAATCGCATGGCGACAAGGGTAAAGCCGCCTGCGATGAAACCTGGCGGTTATTTATCCCATTGCGGCACTTGGGTGCGGCAAACCTTCAGCATAAACTGCCGCAGCCAGCGGTGCGCCGGGTCTACTTCGGAGCGCGGGTGCCACATCTGCGATATCGAAATCGCCGCCGTTTTTACGGGAAGCTCAAAAACAGACAGGGCGTCGCGCGCCGGATGATTAATAAGAAACGAGGCGGGAACGAGCGCGATGAGATCGGTGTTGCGCGCCACGGCCAGCGCGGCGGGGAAACCGGGCACGATGGCGGCGACTTTGCGGCTTAACCCTGCCTCGGCAAGGCCTTCATCTACCGGCCCGGTCAGCAAGCCGCGTCGCGAAGCAACCACATGCCCCCAGGCGACGTAATGTTCGGCTGTCACCTGCGCCATTGCAGCCAACGGATGGCCGTGGTTTACCACGCCGACAAACCGGTCCCGAAACAGCAGTTGCAGGCGGATCTCCGGCCCCATTTCGCCCGGCACGCCGATTTCCAGATCAACCCGTCCTTCCCGCAGCGGTTTGTCCGTTTTTTCCGGCTTGGATGCAAAGCGCAACAGCACGCCCGGCGCGGCTTTTGCGGCTTCTGCGACCAGAACCGGGCCGAGAGCTTCCACAAAACCATCGTTAGCGCGAATGGTGAACATCTGCTCATGGTTCGCGATATCCAGCGTTGACGAGGCGGGGCGCAGCACGGCGCGCGCCGCAAAAACCGCGTTCTGCGTGCGTTCGCGAATGGCCTGGGCATACGGGGTCAGCACCATATTTCGTCCCGCCCGCACCAGCAGCGGGTCGCCGGTGGTTTCCCTGAGTCGGCTCAGGGTGCGGCTCATGGCCGACGCGCTAAGCCCAAGCCGCCGGGCCGCGGCCGCCACGCTGCCTTCCGCCAGTAATACGTTCAGGGCGAACAGCAAATTGAGGTCGGGTTCATCCATCGTCTTTTGATTCCACGGGTATAAGCCTGTATGGCGTCTGCTGCATTATATAACTGCAACTGTTGCGTCTTCCGCCATATATCCCCTGGAAGTAGAGTGAACGCAAGCACAAACAGCAGCAGAGGCATACATGGAGTTATTTTCAAACAAATCCGGCGATGAAGGTTTGCCGGGTCGTCAGCGGGCGCTGGCGATGATAGCGGTGATGATAAGCACCACCATGGCGGTTTTCGACGGTTCGATGGTGAATATTGCGCTGCCGCAGATGGCCCGCGCGCTAAATGCGTCCGCCGCTGGCGCGGTCTGGATAGCCAACGGGTATCTGCTTTCGGCCGCCATGACGCTGGCTATTTTCGCCGCGCTGGCGACAAGGCTGGGGTTTCGCCTGTTGTTCGCCTTCGGGCTGACGCTGTTTACGCTGGCCTCGCTCGGATGCGCGCTGTCGTCTTCGTTAACCATGCTGGTGGCGATGCGTGTTCTGCAGGGCATCGGCGGAGCGGCCACGCTCAGTATTGCGCCCGCTATTCTGCGTTCGGTTTTTCCTGACCGGCTGCTCGGGCGCATTCTCGGCCTCAACGCGTTGCTGATAGCAAGCGTCACCGCCCTCGCGCCGGTGTGCGGCGGCGCGTTGCTGGCGGGGTTCGGCTGGCCATGGCTGTTTGCCATTAATATTGTGCCGGGCATCATCGCGTTGGCCTTTACGCTGCGCGTTATTCCTGGCAAAAGGGCGATCGCGAGCGGGCCGTTTGATACCCCGGGGGCGCTGCTTTCGGCGCTATTGCTGGGCGCGGCGGTGATGGCATGCGATGCGTTATCTCACCGCCAGGCGTTGCCCGTAGCGCTCGCTTACGGACTGGCGGCGTTGCTGGCCGCTGCGGCGTTTGCGCATCGGTTGCGCCGCGCGCCGCAGCCGCTTTTGCCGCCCGCGTTGTTTGCCTCCTCCCGTTTTTCACTGGCGGCGCTGACCTCGCTGGCTTCGTTTGTCAGCCAGGGGATGACGTTTGTGGCGCTGCCGTTTCTGTTCCAGAACGTCTATGGCTATAGCGCGTTCGACTCGGCGCTGCTGTTCACCGCCTGGCCGGTGGGCATCATTCTGGTGGCGCCGCATGCCGGACGGCTTGCCGACCGCTATACGCCAGCGGTTATCGCCACCTCGGGGCTGTGCCTGTTTAGTCTCGGGCTGCTATTGCTGACGCAACTGCCGGATAACGCGCATGCGTGGGATATCAGCCTGCGCGGGTTTATCTGCGGTATTGGCTTCGGCTGTTTTCAAAGCCCGAATAACCGGGAGATGCTGGCTAACGCCTCGCGCCAGCACAGCGGCTATGCATCTGGCGTGTTGGCCATTATGCGCACCTTCGGCCAGTGCCTGGGCGCCGCCTTCGTGGGAGTCATGCTTGCGGTCTTTGCCCCCGACGGCGGTATCGCTCAGGAGGAGCAGGCGGTGCGGATAGCGCTCTGGCTGGCGCTGGCGGCTACCCTGCTGGCGCTGGTCTTCAGCCTGACCCGCTTGCGGCAGGTCAGCCAGAGTGCGCGCGCTGAGCGGTGATAGTGCGCGGTTAATCCTGAAAACGCCCACGCCCGCAGCGCATGCGTCTCGTCGCTCAGACAAATAAAGCGAGGCGGGTGAGGGGAATCGTTATTTCCGGGCCGGGTTGAAAACGCGCCCGGTTAACTGTAATCCCAATAGCGAATGCGCCTGATAAACACCTCATTGCCTCGCTTGAAAATTATTTTGCCTGTTCTATAAATAATCACGATCTCATAGCAAGAGTGCCCGGATACATTTTCGGTTGTTGATAAATCGGGAGGAAGCCGCCAGGTTCCTCCGCGCCGTTTATTGGTAGCTCGCTTGTGAAGATTATGAAATGAAGATAATCACCGTTACGCCAGACCATACTCGCCAGCCGACGCTTGCCGAACAGAGCGTTATGACCACCCACATGAAAATGGGCGACTCCCAAATCGTGCTCAGATACCGAAAACTTCCTGCGCTTATCATGCCGGTTCTGGACGTGGAGTTTTATGACAATAACGGTAAACGCTATTCCTTACGTTATAATCTGCCGCCCGATACGGCGGAGCGGACAGGGCGTAGAGTCTCTCTGCTTTTGTATCTGCTTGATAAGAAGTTTATTCACAATGCCATTACGGCTTCGGGTGAATAGCCGCGCCGTCGAATAACGGTTCCCTTCGCAGCATCACGCTGGATATCACTATTTTTTAGTGAATAACGGGACAGGCATAAATATGCAATCCACGGCGCAGCGGCTGGCAAAATAATCGCGGTATGGTTGAAAACGGCCGTCCTTGACGCATTTGCTATCGCCCAGGGCGTTTACTATGTTGATAACAGATAACTGCGACCTGCTTTAACGCGGGGCAGAACAACGAACCGAATAATAAAAACGGGAGCGCAAACCATGGCTTCCCGTGAGGCGCACCGGCGGCGCAATGTCCGTTGGGCGATGGCAACCCATTGCAGGCGTCCTCATTATGCTCCGTCCCGGGCGCGACGTCGTTCTGCGCCCGAATACGCTTTCCCGGCACGCCACTTTCGCGCCTGCGTCCCGACAGCGCAAAAAGAAACACAGGGATCGTCATACGCTGGTACTGGCGCACGCGCCAATGCGAGATAACGATATGAACAACGATACTCCTGTCGCACAGGCCTCTGCCTCCATAGCGCTTGCATCCGACGCGGCAAGCGAAGCTGCGTTTGAGCACGATGTCGTCCGCAACCTTATCTGCCGTCAGGCCCGCTACCCCGATATCGCGACACCCCAGGACTGGTATATGGCGCTTGCTTATACGGTGCGCGATCGCATGCTCGCGCGCTGGGCCGAGTCGGTGAAAAATTACGCCGTACACCATGTCAAAGTCGCCTGTTATCTGTCAGCCGAGTTTCTTATCGGCCCGCAGCTCGGTTGCAATTTGCTTAACCTGGGGCTGGAGGAAGAGGCGAGGGAGGCCATGGACTCGCTCGGTCAGGACCTCGATGCGCTGCTGGCGATTGAAGAAGAGCCAGGGCTTGGCAACGGTGGCCTGGGGAGGCTCGCGGCCTGTTATCTCGACTCGCTCGCCAGTCTTGAGATCCCGGCGATAGGCTATGGCATCCGCTACGAATTCGGCATTTTTGACCAGGATATTGTCGATGGCTGGCAGGTGGAGCGCACCGACAAATGGCTGAAAATGGGCACGCCCTGGGAAATTATCCGGCCTGACATCAACTATTACGTTAGCTTCGGCGGCTACACCCGCATGTGGAACGACGAGCAGGGAAGATTACGCGTGGAATGGGTTCCGGCAAGGCAGGTGAAAGGCGTGGCGTATGATGTGCCCGTGCAGGGATACCGCGTCAATACCTGCAACGTGCTGCGGCTCTGGAAGAGCGAGGCGGTGGAATCTTTCGATTTCGATGATTTCAACGCCGGCGATTATTATGAGGCGGTGGAAGAAAAAGTGGTCTCGGAGACACTTTCAAAGGTGCTTTATCCGAACGACGAACCGGAGAGCGGTAAACGTCTGCGCCTCGCGCAGCAATACTTTTTCGTCTCATGCGCCTTGCAGGATATGTTGCGCCTGATGGACGTAAGCCACACGCCCGTCGAGCGTTTTGCCGACCGTTTCGCCGCGCAGCTTAACGATACGCATCCTTCCATTGCGGTGGCGGAGTTAATGCGCCTGCTGATTGATGAACGTCTGTTTTCGTGGGAGGATGCCTGGTCCATCACCCAGCGGACTTTCGCGTATACCAACCACACGCTGCTGCCGGAGGCGCTGGAGACCTGGAGCCTGCCGTTGATGCAAAGCCTGCTGCCGCGCCTGGTTGAGATCATTTTCGAAATTAACCAGCGTTTTCTGGATGAAGTCCGGCGTGCGCTGCCCGGCGATGACGCCTGCGTAGCGCGCATGTCGCTCATTGACGAGCAGGGGGATAAAAACGTGCGTATGGCCCATCTCGCTACCGTCGGTAGCCACAAGGTCAACGGCGTGGCGGCGCTGCATTCCGATCTGCTTAAACAGACGATTTTGCGTGATTTCGCCGCAATGTTCCCGTCGCGTTTTCTCAACGTCACGAACGGCGTCACGCCGCGCCGCTTCATTATGCAGAGCAACCCGGGGCTGGCGCGGCTGCTTGACGACACGCTGGGGGAGAAATGGCGAACCGATCTGACCCACCTCGACGCGCTGGCCGACCATGCCGACGACGCCACGCTGCACGACGCCTGGCGTGCGGTCCGGCGCGAGAACAAAGCGAAGCTTGCGGCGCGCATCGGCAACATCACCGGCATCGCGGTCCCGCCGGAGATGATGTTTGATATTCAGGTGAAACGCATTCATGAATACAAACGCCAGCATCTCAATGCCCTTCATATCATCAGCCTGTATCAGCGCCTGCGCCGCGATCCGACGCTTGATGTCGCGCCGCGCTGCTTTATTTTCGGCGGCAAAGCGGCGCCCGGCTACGGTATGGCGAAACTGATGATTCGGCTGATCTCGGGCATCGCCGAGGTGGTTAATCAGGATCCGGCGACACGCGATCGACTAAAAGTGGTTTTCTATCCCGATTTCAACGTTAAGAACGGCCATATGATCTATCCGGCCGCGGATCTGTCCGAGCAGATCTCAACGGCGGGAAAAGAGGCGTCGGGCACAGGCAATATGAAATTTATGATGAACGGCGCGCTAACCATCGGCACGCTCGATGGCGCAAATGTTGAGATCCGCGAGCAGGCGGGCACAGACAACTTTTTCTTGTTCGGAATGACGGCGCAGCAGGTGGGGGCGCTGCAGCAGTCGGGATATCAGCCTGGGCACTATCTGGAGGCGGATGAGGCGTTGCGCGAGGTGCTGGATGAGATTGCGCAGGGGCGTTTTTCGCGCGGCGACAAGACGATGTTTCGCCCGTTGCTGGATAATCTGCTGAATGCGGATCCGTTTCTGGTGCTGGCGGATTTCGCCGACTACGCGGCGTGTCAGCAGCGTGTGAGTGAAGCCTGGCGCGATGAAAAACGCTGGGCGCGCATGTCGATTATCAATACCGCCCGTTCAGGCGCGTTCTCCTCCGACCGGGCGATTAAAGAGTATTGCGAGAACATCTGGCAAACGCGCGCAGTGAAAATCGACCTTGCCGCACCCTGACGGCGCGGCGGCAGCGCCTGCGTGACAGGCCATAAAAAAGCCGGGGTTAACCGGCTTTTTTAAAGCGGAGTTAGTCGTCGTCATCGTCCTGTTCATAGAGCGGCACAATCAGCAGGTCGACATGCACATTGTTAATCAGCTGTCGCGCGGAGGACATCAGCCGGCTCCAGAAATCGTGATGGTGACCGCAGACCACGACATCGGCATGGTATTTTTTCACCGCGTCTGCCAGCACCTGCGCCAGGTCGCCTCTGCCGTTCAGGGTTTCGTTGATGGGATAGCCCGCGCCGCTGGCTAATGCTTTAAGTCCCTGAAACATTTCATAGGAGATGCGCTCCTGAGAATAGCCAAGCTCAGCTTCAATCAGGCCGGTATAAAGGCCGGTCTGGTTCAGCTCAACATGGATCAGGGAGACTTTGGCGTCGTAAGGCTTAGCCAGCGAAACCGCTTTACTGACCAGCAACTGACTTTCGGGAGAAAGGTCTACTGCAACCAGAATATGTTTGTAAGCCATGATACGGCTCCTGTCATACGCGTCCGTATGGCAGCGGGTTTTCCTGCCGCGCCAGAGCGGACAAAGCTTACCGCATCGTAGCGTCCTTACCGGATGCGCCGACAGCATCGGGCGTCACGGCTGGTCTGTTACGGCTCGAACAACCCGCTCCCGCCCGGTCCAAAACCGTCAACCGGAGATAGATATCAAAAGTTTACCTTGGTTATTTATTGAGCGATTGACATTGATCAAGCAATGTTTACGGAAAGAGAAAAAGGGAAGGGGGTTTTTATAAATCGTTGATTTTTATTTATAAAAATCCGCATCGTTAAGGTGCCGCTTTTTTTCTAAGAATTGTCTTAATAAAAATTGAATAATAACGTATAGAAACTATGTTTGATTCTGGTCAATTTACAGGCAGGGAATTGTCGCCACTATAGCGCAACTTTTAATCTATAGAGGGTTCTGCACGTGTTTATCTCAGCTTCAACGGTTTGCAATATGGTCGATGTTTTACCTGCCACGTTAAAATACTGGCGCTTTGCGTCACTCATTCCTTCTCCCTGTGCGAAAGGCTACAGCGAGGCGCAGGTCGCGCAAATCCGGGTTATTCGGGCGCTGACCTCGTCGGGCGATACGCTTAGCGAAATTCATACGCTGTTGCATGATTCATGGCAGTACCGGCCGAGCGGCTGGGAAAAGCGTCGTCAGGAGTTTATCTTCCAGCTTAAGTTCGGCACTGACCAAACGCGCGACGGTTTTATCTGGAAACTCTATAGCACCTACAGCCCGGAAGATATAAAAGCCTTTATCCTGGCGCCGCTGGCCACCTGGCTTTGTGAAGAAGGGGAAGGAAAACAAACGTTACGGGCGCGCTTTATTGCCTGCCTGCTAAACCATACTCACCGTTTGCTGCGAAATGAGCAGAGCGAAAAATACGCGCAGCCGCTGCTCGGCATCGTCAAAAGCCTTAACCTTCAGCCCCCGTCATATTGCTGCCATGGTGCTGAGCGCGCCGAGCCGGCAAGAAAAAATACTCTCGGTAGCCTGCATGATTTAGCGGCCCGAACGGTTAGCCAGTAACGCATTTTTATCACCGCACAGCGCGTACCGGGGCCGCGCAGGCAGCCCGCATCAGAACTATTTGCATGCCGTGGCGTCGCAGTAATAAACCGGAAAATAACAACTCGACTTTTGTTTATTGAAAAGGAAATTAAATAACGTGGCCGTAATGGGATGGTAAAAAGCCGATAGTGCAGGGCATTATCGGCTTTTTTTCGCTTATTCATTCGCGACTCACCGGGCGAAGAAACGGCGAAAATAACGGTCGCTGTGTCACAATCATTGCGCCATAAAAGTTGGCGTTTTCTTTTTTTGAAAGCAGATTAAAACAGGCTCATTCCTGAGAATTCCTCGTCTTCCTCGCGCAGCGGCACAATTAGCATGTCGACATGCAAACGATGAATAAGCTGGCGCGCAGGCGATTTTAAGGTGTTCCAGAAATCCTGATGATGACCGCATACGACAAAGTCAATGCCATATTGATGGATAGCTTCATCCAGCGCCTGAACTAAATCGCCTTTACCGTTAATGATTTCCCGGATGGGATAGCCCGCTTTATCCACTAACAGGTTCAGATTCTGCTGGGCTTCCTGCGCAATCGCCTCCTGTTCGCGGCGAAATTCCGCTTCGACGAGGCTGCTGTAAATTTCGCTATAATTTACATCAACGTGAATAAGAAAAAGTTCCGCCCCCCAGGGACGCGCCAGCGCAACGGCTTTGTGGACCAGCAACTGGCTTTCGGGAGAAAGATCGACTGCAACCAGAATATGATGATAAGCCATACGATGACTCCTCTTGCACCGTTCCGGGCGGCAATCGGTCTGTTGGGCTTCATCATTTACGACGATGAATGTCATACCAGACAGCGCGTATCCCATCGTCGCGCATGACGATAAAGAGACAAACGCTCAGGATCGTTTACCGCCTTTGAACGTGAGTTCAGTTATCCTGCCATCAGAATTGATTTCGGTTCTTTGCGACCCGCCGGCATCGCCAACTTTATAAAAGAGATTCTGAAAAGCAGACCCGGGCGCGGTTTATTCATCTGTACCCGAGTCTGAACTGCAAAAATTAGCTTAGCAGTTGGCGTAGTGAGGTAGCAGACTATTGCCGCCAGTTATTTGTAAAGCCCGCAGCGCCGCCACGTCGTAAAGCGGCAGCCGGAACATAACGACTCGCGCTTTCATTTAGCCGAAGACGATTCTGCCCGTTATCGCGCGGCGACCCGGTCCGACGCGATTACCATAACGATCCCTGTGATGACGAGCGCGGTGGCGAAAATCATCCTGAGGTCTGGCGTTTCTTTCAAAAAGAAGACGCCGCCAAGCGCGGCGAGACAAGGAACGCTCAGCTGAAGGGTGCTGGCGGTGGTCGAGGTGAGATGACGCACAATGCGGTACCAGAGAACATAGGCTACTGCCGACGCGACGCCTCCCGAAACGAGCGCCAGCGCCACGCCATCGCCATCCACCCTCTTTTGCTCCGGCGACAGCATAAACAGCAAGGCGATGACCGGCACGCTCAGAAGAAAATTACCGGTGGTGGCGCCAGTGGGGTCCGCCACCTTTTTACCCCTTACTGAATAGGCTCCCCACGCCAGCCCGGAGGCGATCATCATGATTGCCGGTATCGGCGAGGGCATGCTGGCGCCCGGCAGCAGTAAAACCGCCATGCCTGTAACGGCCACGGCAATACCGGCTATTTTTCGCCGCCCCGGTTTTTCGCCCTGGATGATGCCCCACAGGATCATGCAGACCTGAACGGCGCCGAAAAGCAGCAGTGCGCCCGTGGCGGTATTAAGGTGAACATAGGCGAGTGAAAACAGGAAAGCGTAGGCGGTAAGAAGAGCCGCATTCACTACGTTCCACTGAATGCCGCGCCCGCCACGGGCCGCCAGCTGGAAAAAAAGCAGCACTACCGCCCCGCCGAGCAGGCGAAGGCTGCTGAACGTCGCGGGATCGGCATGTCCCTCTTTGAGCGCTATGCGGCACAGGACAGAATTCGCAGCGAACGCCGCCAGGGTAAAGATAACCAGAAGGCCTTTTTTCATTGTTTTCCTCGTCGCCAACACGGCCTTTTACACCGTCTTACAGGATGCACAGATTAAGCGTAGCTTTACTGGCATCCCTTCCTTGCGTAAACCGAATAAATCCCTTCCACATGCCCTCGCGCCGGTTCGCCTTGCGCCGATTCCCGGCAAGCCAAAACGCCTCCACGTTTAACCTCCGGCGCCTTGTATTCGCACGCTGATGATACGCACCGGGATCACACATTCGCACCGCTCCGGTGCAACGCGTACAGCCGCGCTTTTCTCCCCGCGCGCAGTATTATTTATTTAAGCTATTGATAGATAGACATTAATTAAAATGGCACGCTTCGTGCTTTTTCTCTGTATACGCCATTGTCGACAAGGCGTCATGCAATGCCCCCGATGACATCACGGTGGCGACGTCGCGCGCGGGTAACCCCTTTCTCTGCATGACATGAACAGCTTTTCAGGGATGGCGCCCTGCGGGCCGTCTCTTCATAACGCGACATCACCCGGCTACTGGAGATTATTATGACCGTTCTTAGCGAACCGTTGGTTGCCCCCAAATATGGTAAGTGGACGCAGCTGGTTCTTGGCCTGATCTGTATGGCATCCATATCCAGCCCGCAGTATGTGTGGACGCTGCTGACCCGCCCGCTCACTGAGAAACTGGGTGTGGGATTACCCGAACTGCAGGTGACCTTTTCCCTGCTTATCATTCTTCAGACCTTCTTTTCACCGTTCCAGGGGCGCCTTGTCGAGAAATTCGGTCCCCGGTTGCTTATCTCCATCGGCACGATCCTGGCGGGGTGCAGTTGGGTGCTGTCTGCGCATATCAACGGCCTGACGGCGCTCTGGCTGGTCTACGGCGGTATGGGCGGGCTGGGCACCGGCATCGTCTACATCGGCGTTGTCGGCCTGATGGTGAAATGGTTCCCGCAGCAGCGCGGCTTTGCGGCAGGCGCCGTGGCGGCGGGCTATGGCATGGGCGCGATTCTGACCACCTTCCCGATTTCGCTCTCGCTTGGCAGCTACGGCCTTGAGCAGACCATGACGGTTTTCGGCATTATTTTCGCCCTTGTCGGCTTTCTGGCAAGCCAGGGGCTAAAGCTGCCGCCGACCACAGCGTCGCAGCCCGCCAGTAAGAATGTGGCGCAGAGCGCGAAGCAGTTCACCTCGCGCGAAATGCTGCGCCAGCCGCTGTTCTGGCTGATGTTTGCGATGATGGCGATGATGTCGACCTCGGGGCTGATGGTGACGTCGCAGATGGCGATCTTTGCCGACGATTTCGGCATCAGCAAGGCGGTGGTGTTTGGCATGGCGGCGCTGCCGCTGGCGCTGACCATTGACCGCTTCACCAACGGCCTGACGCGTCCGCTGTTTGGTTTTATCTCTGACCGCTATGGCCGGGAAAAAACCATGTTTATCGCCTTCGCGCTGGAAGGCGTCGCGATGACGCTATGGCTCGCCTGTCGTGAAGACCCCATGCTGTTTGTGCTGCTTTCCGGCGTCGTCTTCTTTGGCTGGGGCGAGATTTTCTCGCTATTCCCGTCAACGCTGACCGATACGTTCGGCAGCAAACACGCCGCGGCAAACTACGGCTGGCTCTATATTTCGCAGGGCATCGGCTCGATTTTCGGCGGGCCGCTGGCCGCGCTTTTGTATCAACACACCCAGGGATGGCATGTTGTCTTCAGCTGCGCGATAGCCCTTGATTTCATCACTGCCGGGCTGGCGCTGTTAGTATTAAAACCCTGGCGCGCGCGGTTCATCAGCAAGCACAGTTAATGGCGCCTTTTCTCAGGCACGACGGCAATGAGAGCTTAATCCGCCACTGCTTCCTCATTCGGATGCAGCCACGCCAGGAAATTTACCCGTTCATCCTTCTGCCTGGCGATTGCGTTGCCGGGGTGAAGATTGCCCGTCGTCCGGGATGCCGCTTAACAGGCCGGTTTAAACGAAAACATCGACGAGGCAGGACGCTGTCCCGCCTCGTCGCAGGCAGACTACTTCTCGATAAACGCCAGCAGGTCGGCGTTCAGCACATCCGCATTAAGCGTCAGCATGCCGTGAGAAAACCCTGGATAGGTTTTCAGCGTGCCGTTTTTTAGCAGCTCAATCGATTTCAACGCCGCATCCGCAATCGGCACAATCTGGTCGTCTTCGCCATGCAGCACCAGGGTAGGAACCTCGATGGCTTTGAGATCCTCCGTCTGGTCAGTCTCGGAAAAGGCGCGAATACCTTCATAATGGGCTTTGGCGCTGCCCATCATGCCCTGACGCCACCAGTTCTGAATAACGCCTTCCAGCGCGGTGGCGCCGTCCCGGTTGAAGCCGTAGAACGGGCCGGCGGGCACATCGAGGAAGAACTGGGCGCGGTTGGCGGCAAGCGCCGCGCGAAAGCCATCAAACACCTCCAGCGGCAGCCCTTGCGGATTCGCGTCGGTTTTCACCATCAGCGGCGGTACGGCAGAAACCAGTACGGCTTTGGCGACCCGGCCGGAGGGTTGGCCGAATTTGGCGACGTAGCGCGCCACTTCGCCGCCGCCGGTGGAGTGGCCGATATGAATAACGTTTTGCAGATCCAGCGCTTCCACTACGGCAAACGCATCGGCGGCATAATGGTCCATATCGTGACCGTCGGAGACCTGGGAGGAGCGGCCATGGCCGCGGCGGTCATGCGCCACCACGCGGTAGCCTTTTGCGACGAAGAAAAGCATCTGGGTATCCCAGTCGTCAGCGGAGAGCGGCCAGCCGTGGTGGAACATAATGGGCTGCGCCTCTTTCGGACCCCAGTCTTTATAAAAAATTTCAACGCCGTCTTTCGTGGTAACAAAGCTCATGAGAAATCTCCTGACCGATATAAGTGAGGGAGGGTGAATGATTGAGCTGACACTTCAGCGCATGACATTGTTATGCCCGCGTGGTTACAAAGAAATTATGCAGGAAGCGGTTCTTTAAGCCATTTCCAGTGGCAGTTTAAATTTCTGGCTGGCGTTCATATTTCACACTTTGCCATGATCGGCGCGCTTTAAATTCGTGCTTTCTGATTATTCCGCGACAGCGCGCGCGCCTGGTCATTATTGCCGCAGCCTCGAGTTACCGCTTCAGGTGGAAACAGGCTCAGGTTGTCGCCTTACTGATTTTTTAAAAGCGAACTGCGCGCCCTGACGCCTTCGAAGGCCTGGCGAGAGGTCCGGCCTGACTTTTTCGAAAAAATTTGTTATGACTCTTCAATATTTTAAAACGGGGCGCAGCCAGACAGCGCCTCTGTCACTTTATCTGCTACCGATTACCGATAACCCTATGCAATCCAGCGCCTCGCTTTCGTTTGTCCATCGCCCCCTGGTTCCCGTGGCGCATGATTACCCGCACGGGGCCACCGAACCCTGGCATCAGCATGATTGCGCACAGCTTTTACATATCATCAGCGGGGTGGTGCGTGTCGATACGCAGAGCGGATGCTGGGTGATCCCGCCAGGCCGCGGCGTCTGGCTGCCAGCCGGAACGCGGCATGCGCTTCGTATTACCGGACAGGTGGCGGCCAGAACGCTGTTTATCGATCCGCTCGCGCGGGCCGACCTTCCCGCCGCGTGCCAGATAGTGCAAATCTCCGCGCTGCTGCGGGAGCTTATCGTGGCCTCGCTGGCGCTTCCTGAACACTATGTCGGCGGCAGCCGCGAAGAGCGTATTTATGAGCTGATTCTGGATGAGATACGGGGAATGGCCGTGCTGCCGTTTGGTCTGGCGGAGCCGCAAACCGCGATACTGCGCCAGCTGTGCAGAAGCATGCAGGCGCGGCCTGCGGATGACTGGTCCAGCCAGCGCGCGGCGCGTCTTGTAAACATGAGCGAACGCACCCTGAACCGCCATTTCCAGCAGCAAACGGCGCTGACCTGGAGCGAATGGGTGAGGCGGGCAAAACTCATGGAAGCGCTGATTCGCCTGGCGCAGGGGCAATCCGTGCTCGCGATTGCGCTGGAGCTGGGTTACGGCAGCCACAGCGCGTTCACGACCATGTTCCGCCGGGTGATGGGCGTGTCACCCAGCGACTATTTTAATGATTAATCCTGCGCTATCGCCGCATTGAACAGCGCCTGCAGCGAAGCGCGCGAGACATCGCTGTCGATGCCCACGCCCCAGCGGCTGCCGCCATCCGCGAACTCGCAGCGGATATAGGCGACCGAGCGGCTGTCGCTTCGCTCCCCCAGCGTATGCTCGTGATAGTCTTTAATCACCAGCGGCTGCGCGGTTAACGACGCCAGCCCCGCGGCGGCGGCGGAGAGCAGCCCGTTGCCGTATCCCTCGATTTTCTTTTGCTCGCCATTAACCGTAAGCGTGGCCTGAAGTTTTAAACGGCCGTTTTGCTGGCTTTCGCTGCGGTAGTCGCGCAGGGCGAGCGGCGGCTGGGGGACCAGCCCGTAGCGCGTGCGAAAGAGCTGCCATAACGCGTTTAGCGTCATCTCGCGGCCATGGCTATCCGTTTCGCGCTGCACATGCTGGCTGAAATCCTGCTGCAGCGCGCGGGGCAACCTCAGGCCGTGGTTTTGCTCAATTATCCAGGCGCTGCCGCTTTTACCGGACTGGCTGTTGACCCGGATAACGGCTTCGTAGCTGCAACCGATGTCCTGCGGATCGACAGGCAGATAGGGCATTTCCCAGCGGTCGCCCGCTTTGCGGGCGTCAAACCCTTTCTTGATGGCGTCCTGATGCGAGCCGGAAAAGGCGGTATACGCCAGGCTTCCCGCCCAGGGGTGACGCGGGTGAACCGGCAGTTGGTTACAGCTTTCGACCACTTCAACCACCTTGTTCATGTCATGGAAGCTCAGCCCCGGGCTGATGCCCTGGCTGTATAAATTCATCGCCAGCGTCACCAGGCAGACGTTGCCCGTGCGCTCGCCGTTGCCAAATAAGCAGCCTTCAACGCGATCGGCGCCCGCCATCATTGCAAGCTCGGCGCAGGCCACGCCGGTGCCGCGATCGTTGTGCGGGTGAACGCTGATGCACACCTCGTCGCGCCGTGAAAAATGGCGGCAGAAATGCTCAATCTGGTCAGCATAGACGTTGGGCGTATTCACCTCGACCGTCGCGGGAAGATTGATAATCATCGGGCGCTCTGCGCAGGGTTGCCAGACATCCGCCACCGCTTCGCAAATCTCCAGCGCAAATTCGGGCTCCGTAAAGCAGAACGTTTCGGGCGAATATTCATACTGCCAGCACGTTTGCGGATACCGCTCGCACTGCTGGCGAATCAGGGTAGTAGCGTTGACAGCCAGTGCGACAATCTCCTGTTTCTCCATGCCGAAGACCAGCCGTCGGAACAGCGGCGCGGTGGCGTTATAGAGATGAAGCGTGGCGCGTTTCGCGCCGCGCAGCGCTTCAAAGGTGCGCAGGATAAGCTCGTCACGCGCCTGGGTTAATACCTGAATGGTGACATCGTCAGGAATGCGCGCTTCCTCAATCAGCTGACGGACGAAGGCGAAATCCGTCTGCGAGGCGGAAGGAAACGCCACCTCAATTTCCTTAAAGCCGCACTCCAGCAATAAGTTCCAGAACTGGAGCTTACGCTCGCTGTCCATCGGTTCGGCCAGCGCCTGGTTGCCATCGCGCAAATCCGTCGATAACCAGCGCGGCGCGTGCGTTATTCGCTTTTCCGGCCAGGTGCGATCGGGCAGATTCAGGGGGGGCCAGGGACGGTATTTGTTTTCCGGTTGACTCAGCATGGTTATCTCCTCTTAACGTCATGCCATTTTGCTGAGTCGTCGCCAATGGCGCTGCATCGGGCTGGACAACAGGTTAATTAAACTGGACAACCGCGCCGCCGTTCTTATGGTCTTTTTGTTAAATTGACGTTACATGAATGCGCATTCCTGTATGAATTTCGTCACAAAATGGAAAAGCCATCTGGCACGGGCAGGCGGAGATTAAACCTGTGTCAGCCAGCGTAAATATCTGTAAACCATTAAGTTTATTCACGGATGCGGTGAATTAATGCAGCCCGCGCATGGGTCGATTGATTTATTGCACTTATTAACTTCGCAACCCTGGTCCAGTCTTCAAATCAGGCGCAGCAAAAGCGTCGTAAATAAATGGAGACTCAGATGCAAACCGCTTCCTTACCGTTAACTGCCCGGGCGCGCGCTGGCGCTATCCTGCGCGTCACCTCCGGTAACTTCCTGGAACAATTTGATTTTTTCCTGTTCGGGTTTTATGCCACCTACATTGCGCACGCCTTTTTTCCGGCGAGCAGCGAGTTCGCCTCGCTGATGCTCACTTTCGCGGTGTTCGGCGCCGGGTTCCTGATGCGCCCAGTCGGCGCCGTGGTGTTGGGGGCATACATTGATAAGGTGGGCAGACGCAAAGGGCTTATTGTCACGCTCTCCATTATGGCGACCGGCACTTTCCTGATTGTGCTTATCCCTTCTTACGAGAGCATCGGCTTCTGGGCGCCGTTGCTGGTGCTGGCGGGGCGCCTGCTGCAGGGCTTTTCCGCAGGCGCGGAACTGGGCGGCGTCTCGGTTTATCTTGCGGAAATCGCCACGCCGGGGCGTAAAGGCTTCTACACCAGCTGGCAGTCCGGCAGCCAGCAGGTGGCGATTATGGTTGCTGCGGCGATGGGCTTCGCGCTCAACGCGTTGCTGGCGGAAACGGCCATCCGCGAATGGGGCTGGCGCATCCCGTTTCTTTTTGGCTGCCTGATCGTACCGTTTATTTTCCTGCTTCGCCGCAAGCTTGCAGAAACGCAGGAGTTTAACGCGCTCCGCAGCCATCCCGGCATGGGGCAGGCGTTCAGAACGCTGCTCGATAACTGGCAGGTGGTTATCGCCGGCATGCTGATGGTGGCCATGACCACCACCGCGTTTTACCTGATAACCGTGTATGCGCCGACGTTTGGCAAAAAGGTGCTGATGCTCAGCGCCTCAGACAGCCTGCTGGTCACGCTGCTGGTGGCGGTGTCCAATTTCTTCTGGCTGCCGGTAGGTGGGGCGCTGTCCGACCGCTTTGGCCGCAAGCCGGTGTTGATCGCCATGACGCTGCTGGCGCTGACCACCTCTTATCCGGCGCTGAGTTTGCTGGCGGGCGCGCCGGGCTTTTACATGATGCTGGCCGTGCTGCTGTGGCTCTCGTTTATTTACGGTCTGTACAACGGGGCGATGATCCCGGCGCTTACCGAAATTATGCCAGCGGAGGTGCGGGTGGCGGGTTTTTCGCTTGCCTACAGCCTGGCGACGGCGGTGTTCGGCGGGTTTACGCCGGTGATGTCTACCGCATTGATTGAGTACACGGGCGACAAAGCCTCGCCGGGGTACTGGATGAGCTTCGCCGCCGTATGCGCTTTGCTGGCGACGCTCTTTTTATACCGCCGCAGCACGCTGCCGCTGCCCAATGCCCGTAAAACGTTCGGTTAAGGAGAACCACCGTGAAAATCTACTGGCGCGTTACGGCGTTCATTGTTGTCCTGGCCAGCAGCCCGGCGCTGCAGGCGAAAGCGTTAACCGTTATGATCTCCGGCGGCTTTAAGGCGGCCTGGGAAACCCTCGCCCCGCGTTTTGCAGCGCGGGAAGGGGTTCGCCTTCACACGGTTGCAGGCCCGTCCATGGGCGATACGCCGCAGGCCATTCCGCAAAGGCTGGCGCGGGGCGAACAGGCCGATGTGGTTATCATGGTGGGAAGCGCGCTGGAAATACTCGCCGCGCAGGGCCAGACCCTGCCCGGCTCGCGGGTAGAGCTGGCGGATTCGCTTGTCGGCGCGGTGATAAAGCAGGGCGCGACGCCGGTGAGCATTCAAACCGAGGATGAACTCCGCGCCGCGTTACGCAACGCCCGCTCGATAGCCTACTCCGACAGCGCCAGCGGCAGGTATGTCAGCGAGCAGCTGTTCCGGCGGCTTGGCATTGAAGACGAGGTGAAAGGGAAAGCGCACCGGATTGACAGGATCCCGGTGGCCTCGGTGGTGGCGAAAGGCGAGTATGCGCTGGGTTTCCAGCAGGTGAGCGAGCTGCTGCCGGTGCCGGGCGTGACCTTCATTGGCGAACTGCCGGAAAAGGTGCAATACACCACGCGGTTTGCCGGTGCGGTGACTGCCACCTCGGCAAATCGTCATGAGGCGGCGGATTTGCTACGCTATTTGTCCTCGCCGGAGGTGCAAAACGTCGTGCAGTCAACCGGCCTTCGTTCCGTGAAGGCGAAGCATGCCGTCAAAGCGAGCGATACCGTTCAATAAGGGTGTTTTCCAGCTCCTGCGCCACATGGGAAAGCATGCGTCCGCTTCTTCTCAGCAGGCCGACCGTCCGCGTGACGACCGGCCCGGTAAGCGCGACTTTCGTCAGCGCGGAATGCGCGGACAGCGGCATCGACATCGCGGGCACGGCGGCGATGCCGAGCCCGGCTTCCACCATGCCGAGCATGGTGGTCACGTGGCGCGTCTCACAGATGCTGGGCCGCTCGGGCGCAATCTCCGCCAGCGCCTGGTCGAGCAGGGTGCGGTTCCCCGACGTTTTATCCAGCCCAACCCAGTCGTGCCGGTAAAATTCTTGCCAGGTGATGCTTTTTTTACCGGCGATAGCGTGTTCAGGCCGACATGCCGCCACGTACTCATCGTTGAGCAACGGCAGAAATTCGATATCGGGCTGCGTGCTGCCGGAAAAGCTAATGCCGAAATCCGCCTGGCCGCTCATGACCGAGTCGTAAACGTTACCCGCGCTGCTGTCGATAAGCTTGATGCGCACGCGGGGATACCTGGCCTGAAAGCTGCGGATGACGTTCGGCATAAAGTAGTAAGCGGCAGAGGGGACGCAGGCGACGGTAATCAGCCCGGTGCGGGCTAAGCTGACTTCGCTGAGGTCCGCCATCACCGCTTCAAAATCCGCCAGCAACTGGCCCGAGCGCTCGGCGAAAGCCTGCCCCTTGAGCGTGAGCGTCACCCGCCGGGTGGTCCTTTCAAACAGCTTTAATCCCAGCGCGCTTTCGAGCTTATCAATGCGGCGGCTGAGCGCCGGTTGCGAAAGGCAGATAGACTCCGCCGCCAGCCGAAAGTTGCCGTACTCCACCAGGGCCCGAAACGCGTAAAGGTCATTGAGGTCAAAATTCACGGGCATACCGGTATCTCTTCCTTTTACTGCGAAAAATTCAACGTAGCGTTCCTTTGCCCGGCCTCCTCTGCGCAGGCAGGGCATCGCCTGTTATAGCAGAACAGGCGGGTAAAAGGGGGGTGCGATTAACTTAAATGAAACATAAAAGCAACAAATGCCACGCACCGTTCCCGCGCTTGAGAAAAAAACGGCGCCGAAACCGCCAGCAGCAAGCGCCAGAGGGGATGAAAACCTGAGCTTCCGCCTGATGTGACGGGGCGCTAATTTCCCGCTCCCGGCCTGGTCTGACCCATCTCACACTTTGCACTTCTTTTGTGAAAACCATCACTTAACTTCGTGCTGTCGCCCAAAAAATCACCGTCTGTTAGTGAACATTTTCCGAGGACATGGTGATTTTTTGTGCCTAGATTGAGCATTGAAACGGCTTTTTAATTACTTAAAACCTGCTTGCCGATTGCGGTAATCCGCAAGGCTGATAAACAGAACATGAATTACCCTGCCTTTTTAAGGACCGACCATGAAAATTGAATCTGTAAACGTTACCCTCTTCCAGTACCTCTCGCGCCGGGTTTCCGACAGCGCCGGGCATTCGCACCCGGGCCCGGAGAGTATGGCGAAAATGGCCATGCTGACGATTACCGCCGACGACGGCACGCAGGGGTTTTCTTTTGCGCCGCCGGAAGTGGTGCGCCCCTTTGTCGTCAACACCTTTTTGCGCAAGGTCATGGTCGGTCAGGAGGCGTTTAACCGCGAACGCATCTGGCAGGATCTCGCGCACTGGCAGCGGGGCAGCGCGCACCAGCTCACTGAACGCGCGCTGTCGTTTGTGGAACAGGCGCTGTGGGATTTAATCGGCCGCAAGCTCAACATGCCGGTTTATAAATTGCTCGGCGGCTTTCGCGATAAAGTGCCCGCCTATGGCAGCACCATGTGCGGAGACGACCTCGCAGGCGGCCTTTCCACCCCGGATGAGTATGCCGCTTTCGCCGAAAAGCTGGTGGCGCGCGGCTATAAGGCCATCAAGCTGCATACCTGGATGCCGCCTGTCTCTTTCGCGCCTGACCCGAAAATGGACGTTAAAGCCTGCGCCGCCGTGCGCGAAGCGGTGGGACCCGATATTGACCTGATGATTGACGGTTATCACTGGTACAGCCGCACCGAGGCGCTCTGGATAGGCAAGGCGCTGGAAAAGCTCAACTTCGCCTGGTTTGAAGAGCCGATGGAGGAGGAGAGCATGGACTCCTACCGCTGGCTGGCGGAAAACCTGTCTATTCCCGTCATCGGGCCGGAAAGCCTCGGCGGCAAACACCACAGCCGGGCGGACTGGGTGAAAGCAGGGGCGTGCGACATTCTTCGCGCAGGCGCCAACGGCGTAGGCGGCATCTCGCCCACCCTGAAAGTGGCGAGCCTTGCGGAATCGTTCGGCATGGATTGCGAAGTGCACGGCAACGGCGCGGCGAGCCTCGCGGTCATCGGCGCTATTCGCAACTGCCGCTGGTACGAGCGCGGGCTGCTGCATCCTTTCCTGGATTACGACGAGCCGGCGCCTTATCTCAACACGCTGGTCGACCCGATGGACGATGAAGGCTTTGTCCACCTGCCGCAGCGCCCCGGGCTCGGTGAAGACATCAACTTTGCTTATATCGAAGCGAACACCCTCAGCCACGACTGACGAATAACAAAATCATGCCGGGCATCTGCCCGGCAACCCTTACCCTACAAAACGGTATACCTATGAACAGAACTTCCTCGCTGGGGGCGTGCCTGCTCGCGCTCGCCATGATGATGGGGAGTGGGGCGGCGATAGCGAAAACGCCGCCCGATCAGCTCATCATCGGTATGAACATGAACAACCTGCTGACGCTCGACCCGGCGGCCATGACCGGCAACGAAGTGGTGGGCATCGTGGTGAATCTTTACGATTCGCTGGTAGAGCTGGACCCGACGCAGCTCACTCACGTTAAACCCGCGCTGGCGCACGCCTGGGAAGTCAGCCCGGACGGGCAGACCCTCACGTTTCATCTGCGTGATGACGTGACGTTTCACTCCGGCAACCCGCTCACGGCGCAGGATGTGGTCTGGTCGATGCGCCGCATTCTCCACCTCAATCTCGCGCAGGCGTCGGTGTGGAAATCCTACGGCTTCAGCAAAAAGAATATCGACCAGCAGGTCAGCGCTCCTGACGCGCATACGTTTCAGATAGTCTTGCCGAAGGCCAACGATCCGCAGCTCGTCCTCTATTCGCTGGCCGCGCTCGGCAATCTGGGGGTGCTGGACAGCAAAACAGTCTCCCGGCATGCGGTGAACGATGACTGGGGCAACCGCTGGCTGACCACCAATGAAGCGGGTTCCGGACCGTTTATTCTGGAGAGCTGGCAGGCGAAAGATGTGCTGCGCATGAAGCGCAACCCCGGTTACTGGCGTGATGAAGCGAAAATGAGCCGCGTGGTGCTGCGCCATTTCCAGGAGTCCCAGACCCTGCGGCTGATGATCGAGAAAGGGGATCTGGATATCGCCAGCAACATGGCGGTTTCCGACATCAACGCCCTGCGCAATGACCCGGCCTTAACGGTGGACGCGGTGCAGCGCGGCACCGTCTATTACGTGGCGATGAGCATGAAAGAGCCGCACTTCAGCAATCCCAAAGTGCGCGAGGCGGTGCGCTATCTCATTGACTATCAGGGGATCAACAACGCGCTGATGCCGGGCTACGGCGTGCTGCACCAGCGGCCGATAAAAAGCGGCATGCCCTCCACGCTGCCGGACCCAGGCTACCGGCTCGATATTGCCCGGGCGAAAAAACTGCTGGCGGAGGCGGGCTACCCGGACGGGTTCGATACCACGCTTCGCGTGCTGGCGGACCAGCCCTTTCTCAATATCGCCATTGCGGTGCAGTCCACGCTGATGCAGGGCGGCATCAACGCCAAAATCATCACCGGCACCGGCAACCAGATTTACGGCGCGATGCGCGAGCGTAAATTCGACATGCTGGTGGGTCGCGGCGGCAGCGGCATGGAGCCGCATCCGCACTCAAGCTTACGCGCGCTGGTTTATAACCCCGATAACAGCGACGCCGCGCGGCTCACCAACTTTCAGGGCTGGCGCACCGGCTTTTACGACAAACAGCTCAACGAGATGATTGACCGCGCGCTGCTTGAGCGCGACCCGCAAAAGCAGGTGGCTGGTTATCAGGCTATCCAGACCCGCTACGATAAGCTTATCCCCGCGCTCATCCCGCTTTCGCAAATGGTGGATTCAGTGGTGGTGCGCAACGAGGTTAAGCACTACCAGCCGCATCCCTCCGCCACCACGTTTCTGCGTGAAGTGGATAAAACCAACGCAGGAGAGAAACCATGACCGTCGCACTTCTCGCCCCTGGCACGCGCGCCAGGCGTTTCTCAGGCCGCGTTATGCAGGTGATGGTGACGCTCTTCGGCCTGCTGCTGTTAACGTTTTTTATCGGCCGGGTGATGCCCATCGACCCGGTGCTGGCGATTGTCGGGCCGGACGCCGACCAGAGCACCTATCAGCAGGTTTACCACCAGTTGGGGTTTGATAAATCGCTGGCGACGCAGTTTGGCATTTACCTCACGAACCTGCTGCACGGCGATTTGGGCAACGCGCTGCTGACCGGTAAACCGGTGGCGCAGGACATTATCCGCGTCTTCCCGGCAACGCTTGAGCTTGCGACCATGGCCATTATCGTCGGCGCAGGGCTGGGCATCCCGCTGGGGGTGCTGGCCGCCGCGAGGCGCAACAGCGTGACGGATTACGTGGTGCGCATTATTAGCCTCGCCGGGTACTCCACGCCGATTTTCTGGGTAGGGATGATGGGGCTGCTGGTGTTTTACGCCTGGCTGAGCTGGGTGGGCGGCGCCGGCAGGCTCGATCTCGGTCTCGACGGCATCGTGCCGCGGCGCACCGGGCTGATAACCGTCGATGCGCTGCTGGCCGGCAATGCCGCCGTTTTCTGGAACGCCATCAACCACCTGATATTGCCCGCCGCGCTGCTGGGCTTCCATTCGCTGGCTTACATTAGCCGGATGACGCGCAGTTTTATGCTGGCGCAGCTCTCCCAGGAGTTCATCATCACCGCCCGGGTAAAGGGGCTGACGGAGCGGCAGGTTATCTGGAACCACGCCTTTCGCAATATCCTCGTTCAGCTTTTAACCGTGGTGGCGCTGGCTTATGGCTCGCTGCTGGAAGGGGCCGTGCTGATTGAAACGGTCTTCTCCTGGCCGGGCTTCGGCTCCTACCTCACCAGCAGCCTGCTGCTCGGCGACATGAACGCCGTGATGGGCTGCGTGCTGGTGGTGGGCGTCATTTTCGTGATGCTGAACCTGCTCTCCGACATGCTCTATCAACTCTTTGACCCGAGGACCAAATCATGACGGTTTTTCTGGATTCGCCCCTTGGCCACAAAAGCCGGGAAGGGCGTCGGCGGGTAACGCGCGCGCTGCGGCTGACCGGCGCTTTTCTTGGCAAAATGGCGCGCAATCCGCTGACGGCGACGGGCGGTGGGATTATTACCCTGTTGCTGCTGGTGGCGATATTCGCGCCGCTCATCGCGCCCTGGCACCCGCTGGTGCAGGATCTCAACAACGCGCTGACGGCGCCTAACGCGCAGCACTGGTTCGGCACCGACGAGTTCGGGCGCGACATCTTCAGCCGGCTGGTCTACGGCTCGCGCATTACGCTTTATATCGTGCTGCTGGTTTCGGTTACCGTCGGCCCGCTGGGGTTGCTGCTCGGCGTGACGGCGGGGTATTTCGGCGGCAAGGTCGATATGGTGTTAATGCGCGTGACGGATATTTTCATCTCCTTCCCGAGCCTGGTGCTGGCGCTGGCGTTTGTCGCCGCGCTCGGCCCGGGGCTTGAACATGTGGTTATCGCCATTACGCTCACCGCGTGGCCGCCGATAGCGCGTCTGGCGCGGGCGGAAACCCTCTCGCTGCGCCAGGCGGATTTTATCTCCGCGGTGCGCCTGCAGGGCGCGTCGCCGGTGCGCGTGCTGTGGCGCCACATTGTGCCGCTCTGCCTGCCGTCGGTCATTATCCGCATCACCATGAACATGGCGGGGATAATCCTGACCGCCGCCGGGCTTGGGTTCCTGGGCCTCGGCGCGCAGCCGCCGCAGCCGGAGTGGGGAGCCATGATCTCAAGCGGGCGCACCTACATGATGGAGTGCTGGTGGGTGGTGACCATTCCAGGGCTGGCGATTTTAATCAATAGCCTGGCGTTTAACTTCTTAGGAGACGGCTTACGTGACATCCTCGATCCTCGCAACGACTAATTCGCCCTTGCTCGATGTCCGCAATCTGCATGTCGATTTCAGCAACGGCGCGGCGGTGACCCACGCGGTGCGCGGCGTCTCTTTTCAACTGGGGCGCGAGAAGCTGGCGATTGTCGGCGAATCCGGCTCCGGCAAGTCCACCGTGGGCAGGGCGCTGCTGCATTTGCACCCGAAGAAAACCCGCATCACCGCCGAGAAAATGCAGTTCGGCGATATCGACCTGCGCACGGTCAGCGAGGCGCAAATGCGCCAGATCCGCGGCAAACGGATATCGATGATCATGCAGGACCCTAAGTATTCGCTGAACCCGGTGGTGCGCGTGGGCGATCAAATCGCCGAAGCCTGGCTTACGCACCATCGCGGGCGTAAAGCGCAGGCGAAAGAGAAAGCGCTGGCGATGCTGGAGGTGGTGCGCATTCGTCAGCCCGAGCGCGTTTACCAGCTTTACCCGCATGAGATTTCCGGCGGGCAGGGGCAGCGCATCATGATAGCCATGATGCTGATTACCGACCCGGAACTGGTGATAGCGGATGAACCGACTTCGGCGCTGGATGTCTCGGTACGTCTGCAGGTGCTGGGGCTGCTGGATGACCTGGTGCAGTCGCGCGGGCTGGGGCTTATTTTTATCAGCCATGATATCAACCTGGTGCGCAGCTTTTGCGACCGGGTGCTGGTGATGTACGCCGGGCGGGTGGTGGAATCGCTCGCCGCCTGCGATCTGCACAAGGCGCAACACCCGTATACCCAGGGACTCATCGACTCCCTGCCGGAAATTCACCGCCGCCGCGCGGTGTTACCGGTTCTGCAACGCCAGGCGAGCTGGCTTACGGACTAAGGAGACGCAGATGATAACAGTCAACCATCTTAACCTGACGTTTGGCGAGGGCAGCAGGCAGAACCAGGTGTTGCATGATGTCACTTTTGAGGTGCGGCCCGGCGAGATTTACGGGCTGGTGGGCGAGTCCGGCTCCGGAAAAACCACGGTGCTGAAGTGCCTCGCGGGGCTGTTCACCCACTGGCGAGGCGAGCTGGCTATCAATAACGTTCCGCTGGAAAAGCGCATCAGCCGCGAGCGTTGTCGGCGGGTGCAGATGGTCTTTCAGGACCCTTATGGCTCGCTGCATCCGCGTCATACCATCAGCGATATCCTCGAAGAGCCGTTGCTGATTCACGGCATTCCCGAGCGTGACCGCCGCGTCAACAGCCTGCTGGACAGAGTGGGCCTCAGCAGGGCGTTTCGCGACCGTTATCCGCACCAGCTTTCCGGCGGTCAGCGCCAGCGCGTGGCGATTGCGCGGGCGCTGATTCTGGAGCCGCAGGTTTTGTTGCTGGATGAGCCGACCTCGGCGCTGGACGTGTCGGTGCAGGCGGAAATCCTCAACCTGTTGGCCGAGCTACAGAAGGAGGCGAACCTGACTTATCTGATGGTAACGCACGACCTTGGCGTCATCGCCCATCTGTGCCAGAAGGTGGCGGTGATGCAGTACGGCAAAATTCTTGAGACGCTTACGGTGGAAGCGCTGGTCAGCGGCGACGTCGCTACCGCCTACACCCGCATGCTGATTAACGGCAGCCAGCGCTATTCGCGGGAAATGGCGCGGGAGGTCGCGGCGTATTAAGTTAGCGTCGGGAGAAATCGGGGCGATAAAAAAGCCCCTCTGCGAGGGGCTTAATGCAACCTGAACGGCGTTACGCCATCGAATAGAGCAGGGCGGAAAGCGTCGCCACGCCGGCCAGGGCGATAACGGCGGTTTTTACGCCGCGCAGTTCGCGCAGTTCGGCGCGGGTATAGATAAGCCAGGCCGGGATCAGAAACAGAATAATGGCGATAAGCGGCCCGCAGAAGGTCTCAATCAGCGTAATGACGTTCGGGTTGGCGTACACAATGCCGAAGGTCAGCGCGAACATAATCAGGTAAGCAATACGCTTGCCGCCCGCGCCCTTGGTGCCGGAGGCTTCGGTAATGAGCTGCGCGAAGGTCTCGGTGACGGAAAGCCCCACGCCGAGAAACGATTTGGTCATGCCCACAATAGCGATAAACGGCGCCAGCAGGTAGACAAGCTGCGAGCCTTCCGCCGACACCACCGACAGCACGTTCAGGTTCTGCGCTTTGGCCTGCGCGAAGCTGTCGTGCGGAATGCTTAATACGCAGCTCAGTACAAAGAACAGGATGCTGAAGAAAATCGCGCCGTAGGCCATGCGGATAACCAACAGCGCCTTGCGCTCGCCTTCCGCTTTCCGTTCACGGTAGTAAGAGGTCAGCGGCGAAACCATCGGCGCGCAGCAGAACGAGAAAGTGATAAGCGGCAGCGTCAGCCAGATGCTTTTTAGCGTCTCTGAAAGGGGCGCCGCGTGCGCTTTGTTCATCACGCCCGCCAGGTTCGCTATATTCCAGTGGGGGATTTGCAGCAGGGCTATCAGCAAAATGGAGGCGGCAAACGGCAACGCCAGCGCGCTCATGGTGCCGACCACTTTGTCGCGCCCTTTGCTCAGCACCGCGTAAATCCCGGCGACGACGAGAAAAGCGAGCAGGCCGCGGGAAAGGTGAGCCGCGTGCAGATGAGCGCTCAGGTAATTATCCAGCGCGTTAACCAGCGCCACGCCGAATACCAGCGTCACCGGGAAGAACGCCAGGCAGTAAAAGAGCATGATAGCAAGCTCCCCTTTGCCCTTAAAAAAGGAGCCGAAAATCGGCAGCGATGAGCCCGCCGTCGGCTGCTCTTTCATATAAACGCGACACAGCATCAGGTGCGGCATCAGCGAGAGCGGCAGACCGGCAAGCAGCATCATCAGAAAAATAACCGGCCCCTGGGTGCCTACCTCCACCGGCAGGAACAGCGTGCCTGCGCCTACCGCCGTGCCATAAAGCCCCAGCGCCCAGACATTGTCGCGCCATTTCCAGCCCGCGCGGACCGCGCCTTCGCTCTTCTCTTGTGTTGCCGAAATCATAAGTAAACCGCTTTCTGGTGTTGTTAAGTCATTGCTGTGACTGCTTTACTGGCGAGGCCTTGTCATGCCCCGTCAGGACCGCCCCATAGCGCCGGGGCTTTTATCCGGGCTGGCAAATTTTGTTTAAATATCATCGCCGCCGCAGAAAGGGGCGCATTATAGGGGCATCTTTCGGGGTAAGTAAAATCGCAGGGGAAATCGCGTGGAAAGCGCCAGGGGCGCTGTTTTGACTGTTTTTCAGCAAAAGCCATAAAAGCGGGCGGCAGAAGAACAGTCAGCAAACCCGGCGGAAGGCCGGGTTTGGTTTATGCGCCGTCAGGATAACGCCGCGCCGACCACCAGGAACAGACAGGTGGCGACAGCCAGCATCGCCAGCAGCGGCAGCACCCACATCAGGTAGCGCGGGTAGCTGACTTTCGCCAGCGCCAGTCCGCTCATCACGATGGCCGACGTGGGGGAGATCATCGCGATAGCGCCCACTGACCCCTGATACGCCGTCACGACGATTTCTCGTCCAACGCCCGCGAAATCGGCAATCGGGGCGAGCACCGGCATGGCGAGCGTCGCAAGGCCCGACGAGCTTGGCACCAGGAAGGAGAGCGGCATGATAATCAGGTACATGATAACCGCGAACAGGCCGGAGGAGGCGCCGCTGACCACGCTCTCCATCGAGTGCAGCACGGTATCGGTTATCTGCGCGTTATGCATGATGACGGTAATGCCGCGCGCCAGCACGATGACCAGCGCCGCGCCCATGAAGTCCGCAATGCCCGCCAGCATGGCGTTAAACAGGTTGTTGCCGCGCAGCCCGCCAAGCCACCCGGTGACCACGGACATCACCAGAAACAGCGCGGTCAGCTCCGGGAAATACCAGTCGAGCTGCCAGGGCCACGACGCCGCCTGCGGCCCGACAATTACCTGCGCCCAGGGAATGATGGCGAAAATCATAAACGCGAAGGTGGCGGCGAAGGCCGCCATCACCGCTTTCTGTCGGCCCGTCATCGGTTGCGGCAATTGCAGACGCGCCTGCGCCAGCTCGCGATCTTCATCGGTGAAGCCCACCACCGAATGGGCGGCGTTGCGCTGTACGCGCCGGGCATAAATAACCACATAGGCAATGGCGAGCCCGGTGAGCGCGAGAAACATGATAAACCGCAGCCCGATGCCGCTGCCCATCGGCACGCCTGCGCCCGCCGAGGCGGCGCCGGTCATAAACGGGTTAACGGTGGAATTCATGTTGCCGACCACCGAGCCGACCAGGATTACCCCTACCGCCGTCATGCGGTCGAACCCCAGCCCCAGCAGCAGCGGCACCAGCAGCGCGTAAAAGCCCAGCGTCTCCTCGCCCATGCCGTACGTGGAACCGCCGATGGCGATAAGCAGCATTACCATGGCGATAAGCAAGCCGCCGCGCCGCCGGAAGCGCTGCGCCACGTGGCCAAGGCAGGCGTCGATGGCCCCTGTTTTGGTGGTGGTGACAATAAACGCCCCGAGCGATAACACGTAAAAGAAGACGCCGATGGCGCCGAAAACGCTGCCGCTCTCATAAGGCCCAACGAACCCGGCGGCGTTTTCAATGCCGTAGAGGCCGTTAACCGGCGCGAGGAAGAGCTCCTTCACGCGCTGGTGCGCCGAAAGCGGGCTGGCGGCCACCTGAAAACTGCCCGCTACCGGTCGGCCATCCTGTGTTTGATAATGCCCGGCGGGGATTATCCAGGTCAGAAGCCAGACCACGACGGTAATGACGATAAGAACGGTGTACGTGCTCGGGAAACGCCACGCTTTGCTGGCCGCCGGAGCGGCTTCGCTTTCATACTGGGACATCATGCACCTCGCAGAGGAGAAGATAAGGAAGCCTCGGGCGCTATCTGCCGCGCCAGGCGCAGCGCGCCGCTTACCGGCGCAGCCTGCAACAGGGAGAGCGATAAACCCGCATCATGCTGGCGCAACGCGTTAGCCAGCAGGCCGAACAGAACTGGCTGGTGACGAATGACGCCGCCTGCGGCGATAACCTGATTAAACGTCGCGCCGCGCTCGCGCAGGCGCAGTATCAGCGAGGTGAGCGACACCACCGCCGCGTCGACCACCTGGCGGGCGAGCCGCGAATCTCGCGGCAGGCAGTCGAAAATCAGCGGCGCATGGCGGCTCCATTCGCTGGCGGGCTTACGCAGCAGCTGCGACGGGAGGTCCAGCAGGTGCGCGACGCCGAAGGCTTCCACCAGCGTGGTGGTCAGCGGATCGTCCTGGCAGCCGCCGTCCCAGTCCAGCAGAATGGCGCCGATAGCCGCGCGCACCAGGCCGCTGGCGCCGCCTTCATCGCCCACCACCCAGCCCCAGCCGCCGGTTTGCAGCCAGCCGCCGTCCGCGCCCCGGGCGACAGCCACCGAACCGGTACCGGCAATCAGGCCCGCCGCGGGTTCTCCATAAGCGCTTAACGCCACCAGCGCCGCGTCATTCACCACCTGGCATACCGAGCCGGGCAGGCGGTCAGCCATTAACGCCGTCATGGCGGCGCACTCTTCGGGGGTATCGCAGCCGTGCGCGCCGATGCCTACCGCCACGGGCGGCGCGGTTAGCTTCGCCTGCTTGCAGGCAAAGGCAATCAGCTCCGCCATGCGCGCGGATTTGCGCGACCAGGGCTCGCCGCTCCAGGGGCCGGTGGGCCACTGCTGGTCAAACAGCAGCCTGCCGCTGCGGTCCTCAATGCGCACCTGAATTTTGCTGCCGCCGACGTCCATTCCTAACCAGCTGGCGTTCATAAGCCTGCTCCGCTTATTTTGGTATCGATTCGCTCCACAATGCCGGCATCGATATCCCGGCCCAGCACCGCGCCAAGATGAATGGCGAGCAGCTCCATCGCCAGCAACTCGAGCGTCAGCCGTTGTAAAGGCGGCAGGGAAGGGAAGGTCAGCGTCTCAACGCCCGGAATCGTCTGCGGGGTATCGGTAATCAGCAGCACCGGCACCTTAAACGCCGCCATCTGTTTTGCCAGCAACACTTCGCGTTCGCCGCCAATCACCACGTGGGCGGTATTGCCCACCGCGTCGGTCATGCCGTGCAGATAGTGGCGCGTGCCCATGCCCATCGCGGCGGCCTTCGGGCCCTCGCGCAGCAGCAACGCCCCCTGTTCCGCAGCGCTCAGGCTGCCGCCAGCGCCGACCAGATCGATACAGCCCACATCCTGCAGCCGGGCGGCGAAGCGCGCAATAACCGCATCGGCGGCGGGCCGCAGCGCGGTCAACTGCTCAGGCAAACGCTGCCAGTCTGCCTGCGTATCGCGGCCGATCAGCGCATCGGTAAGCAGCCCCAGGCTGACGCTGGTCGCCATCAACGCGACCGAGGACATGCCCGAATCGATTAGCGTGCCGAGCCACAGCGGCTTCGCGGCGATGCGCTCCAGCGGCGAGTCGGCCTGGTTGACCACCGCCAGCCGCCGCTCGTGTCGCTGCTGTTGCAGCATGCGCACCACTTCCGGGCTGCGTCCGCTCTGTGAGACGCCGATATACCAGTCGGCAAGCGGCGGGGCGCCTGCGGGCATATCATCACCATTGGAGCGAAACGCCCGGATCCCGGCGGCTCGCAGCGCGTGCACCGGCGAGGCGAGCACGGCATAGGACGCGCCAATACCGGCAAATAACAGGGTGTCGCGGCGCATCGCTTCAGTATCCAGCGACGCTATCCACGCCTGCGTTCGCGCCAGGGTTTGCGCGAAGGCGTCGCCCTGCTGCGTCACCCCCTGCGCGAAGGGAATTAAGATTTCGTTATCGGTCATAAGCGGTTGGGTCTCTTTTCTGTTCTGATGGTTGTTTTTGCTTCACAGACACCTTCGCACAGCCGCCGCGCTGCCAGCCATGGTTATTTAATTGCTTTATTTTCAATTTATTATATTGATGCTGCCCCGATAATCGTGAGCGCGGTCACGACAGCGGTCTACCGCGTTACGTGATAACTTGACCAGCGTGACGCTTTTCATGCATATAAACTGACCGGATTATCAAAATATTGACCGATTAGGCGGCCCGTTCGCTCCGTAGCGGTTTATGAATAAGGAAAGGGTATGGCGAATTCTTGTTGGCCCGCGTTGGTCTTTGCCGCTCAGCACGACGCCGCGGTGATTAGCCGGGCGTTGCGGCGCGGTCGTCTTCAGCGTCTGGCGAGGGGCATTTACAGCGGCGACATTCATACGCCCGCCGAAACCCTGACCAGGCGCTACCTGTGGGAGATAGTCGGGCATTTCTTCCCGCAAGGCGTAGTGGCGGGGCCATCGGCCATGCAGCCAGACCCGACGGCCTGCGCCGCGCTTTATGTGGTGCATCCGCGCCGCCGCCCGTTGCAGTTGCCCGGCGTGACGGTAACGCCCGTCTCCGGCGTTGGCCCGCAGCCGGAAGATTCGCCGCTCACGGCCCGGCTCTGGCTCGCTTCGCCGGGGCGTTGTCTGCTCGATTTTTTCAGCCAGCCAGAGGCGGAGCGCGATCTCGCCCGGCTGCACGCCTGGTGGCAAACAGGCGGGTTTGAGCGCGAAGCGCTGCTCGCCGGGCTTGCGAAGCAGGCGCAGGCGCTGAACCGGCCCGGCGCGCTGGCGCTGGCGCAGGCTTTTCTCGACCAGACCGCGCAACTGGCCATGCCGCAGGCTGCCTCGCCCGGCCTGCCGACGCTCAGCGTGCGCGCCCGGCTGCTGATGGAGTCGCTTATCATCGAGGGGAGCGCGACGCAGTCGGAGCTGATGACGCGGCTCGGCATGAGCAAAAGCACGGTGTCATCCGGCGTGCAGGAACTTCAGCGTCACGCCTTTATCACGGTCGTTGAAGGGGCCGGGCGCGGCGCCCAGCTTTATCAGCTCAGCCAACAAACGGGCTGGGTGCTGGGCGCGGATATCGGCAACAGCCAGGCGATGCTTATCGCCCGCAGCCTGGATGGACGGCAGCTGGCGCTGCGGCAGTTTGTTCATGCCGCTTCCGTTCAACTGGTTAAGGCCGCGGCCGACGCCATCGCCGCGTTGCGCCAGGAGCTTACGGCGTTCGGACCGCTGCTGGCGATAACCGTCGCGCTCTCTAAACCGGTTCGTCCCGATATTCAGCTTTCGGGGCGGGAGGGGCCTTCGCAGGCGGGGCTGTCGCCCGAGGCGATTCTGGCGCGTCTGGCGCTGCCTGCGGGGGTGGATATCATCGTTGAAAACAACGTTAACTGCGCCGTGGCGGCAGAGGTGCGGCTGGGAATGGCGAAAGGGCTAAAAGACGTGGTTTTTCTGCAAATCGGCGAGCGTATCGGCAGCGGCATTTACAGCGGCGGCATGCTGATACATGGCGCGCGGGGCGGGGCGGGCGAGATAGCCGATATCCCGTTTCCCTGGAGCGAGCAGGAGTCGCCGGGCGAACTGATGCTGGAGCGGCATCTGGCGAAGCAGGGTTTTCTCGACCGGCTGAACGCCCGCCGCGCGCCGTCGCTCCCGATGGTGCGCTCCATGGACGCGCTGCTGGAGCGGGCGACGGGCGGCGAGCCGATGGCGATGCAGGCGATAGCGCAGTATGGCGAGCAGATTGGCTTTCTCGCCTGCGGACTGGTGGCGGTTCTCGATCCGGCGATGATAGTCATGGGCGGCAGCGTGGGGGCGAACTGGCTTATCGTCGCCGCGGTGCGCAAAACCCTGGCCGCCTTTTCGCCGCATACCACGGTGGCCGCCACGCAGTTTGGCCCGCAGGCGACGGTGGAAGGGGCGGTGCAGCTGGCGCTGGAGGCCGCGCAGGTTAAGCTGCTGGGACGGGCGGTCCGCCGCCGCTGAACTGCGTCGGCCCGCAGCACTGCGCGCGATAGGCTACCCTTACTCCTTAACCACAGAGGAGAAAACGATGGCCGATTCAACACTTATCGATACGATTCAGTTTGGTCCTGAAGATGCGCCAACCCGCAAATATGAGATTTACGGCAGCGACGAAAAGACGCCGACTTATGCGCTTATCTATGAGCAAAACGGCGGCGACTGGCGCAAGCGTGACGAAACGCTGAGCTTCGCCGCGAAAGAGGAGCGGGAAGAGGCGGCCAGCACGATGGATTATGGCACCAGCGACAGCCTGCCTGAACTGCGCGACCTGAACGCCGAAGCCCGCGAACGCTGCGAACAGCACTGGCGAAACAGCAGCCAGCGCTGAGCAATAAGCCGGGAGGCGCTCCCGGCTTAGCCTGTTCGGGTGAATCATAATGCGGCGAGGCATTACCACGGCGTTGACGCCTGTTTCGTCCGCCTGCGCTTTTTCATCGCATCGCGAAATGCGAAGCCGATCGCTTCTCAACCGTAAAACGCTCGACTGGCTGGATGAATGGCTGTTTTATTAACGGTCTGCCAATAAGGGATAACGCGTTAAGGACAGATCGTGAAAACGTACCTTTTTTACTCAAGCGACATCACCGTAAACGTCTATGAAAAAGCGACATTAACGCCGGATGAAAAAAAGAGGTTAGCGGCGCAGGGGATGAGAAAACTGCCTTTTGAAACCAGCGCTGAAGATGAAGCGGAAGCGGTAGAAAAGATGCTCAACCACTTTCGGGAAAACACCGAAGCCCTGAAGGAATTCGCCAAAGATTACGCTATCGCGTCGGCGTTAGCGGGCCTTGTTTTTCTGGCGTAAATCATCACGTTTACCCACCCGGTCAGCAGGGGAGGAGGTGGCCCCCCGTGAGCCTTTCTCTGCCGATTTTCGTTTCGCCCGCCTTAACCGCGTCGCCTCCCGGGCCGCTGTTTGCAACTTGCAGATTGGTTAAAAAGAAAACAGTTCTTCTTGTTTCAAAATTGTGATCAAAACGACGACGCCTGCAAAAGTAATCGATTACTTTTAGCTTGCCGCTGTTTGTAATCGATTACTTTTCCTCTGTGAGGCTTATATGGTGACTGCAACGCAAGGTACGAAATCCGGGGCAATAACGCATCGCATGCTGGTCCCGCGGCTGTCGTTAATGATGTTTATTCAGTTCTTTATCTGGGGAAGCTGGTCCGTCACCCTGGGGCTGGTGATGTCGCAGCACAACATGTCGCTACTGATTGGCGACGCCTTCTCCGCCGGGCCTATCGCCTCGATTCTTTCCCCCTTTGTGCTGGGCATGCTGGTGGACCGCTTTTTCCCGTCGCAGAAAGTGCTGGCGGTCATGCATCTGGCGGGCGCGGTCATTTTGTGGTTTGTGCCGCAGGCCTTGATTGCGGAAAACGGCGCGCTGCTGATTGCGCTGCTGTTCGGCTACACGCTTTGCTATATGCCGACGCTGGCGCTCACCAATAACATCGCTTTCCATAGTCTTGCGAACAGCGAGAAGAGCTTTCCAGTGGTGCGCGTGTTCGGCACCATCGGCTGGATTGTGGCGGGCATATTTATCGGCTTTACCGGCATCGCCGCCAGCGTCTCTATCTTTACGCTCGCCGCCGTCTGTTCGGTTATCCTCGCCATCTATAGCCTGACGCTGCCGCACACGCCGGCGCCGGCGAAAGGGCTGCCGTTTAAAGTGCGCGATATGTTCTGCGCCGACGCCTTTGCGCTGCTGAAAGTGCGCCACTTTTTTATCTTCGGCCTCTGCGCCACGCTCATCTCCATACCGCTTGGCACCTATTACGCCTTTACCGCCTCCTGGCTTGCCGACGCGGGCGTGGAAAACGTCAGCACGCTGATGTCTTTCGGCCAGATGTCGGAAATCTTCTTCATGCTGGTTATCCCGCTGCTGTTCCGTCGCCTCGGGGTGAAGTACATGCTGCTGATTGGCATGTTCGCCTGGTTTGTACGCTACGCGTTGTTCGCTATGGGAATGGGCGATGAGACGCGCATGCTTATCCTGCTCGGCATTCTGCTGCACGGCGTCTGTTATGACTTTTTCTTCGTGGTGGGATTCATCTACACCGACCGCGTGGCGGGCGAGCAGGTGAAAGGCCAGGCGCAGAGCATGGTAGTGATGTTTACCTACGGCATCGGCATGCTGCTCGGCTCACAAATTTCCGGCGCGCTCTATAACAACCTGGTGGCGGGGCAGCCAACCGCTGAAAACTGGGCGCTGTTCTGGTGGATCCCGGCCATCGCCGCCGCCGCTATCGCCATTCTCTTCTTCTTTACCTTTAAGTACCGCGATTAACCCTTTTCAGGAGGTGGTTTTTGAAAACATTAAAAGGACCGGGGATTTTTCTGTCGCAGTTTATCGGCCCGCAGGCGCCGTTCAATACGCTGGAAGGGCTGGCGCAATGGGCGGCGGCGCTGGGTTATAACGCGCTGCAAATCCCCTGCAACCATCCGGCTATTTTTGACCTGAGCCAGGCGGCGGCAAGCCAGACCTATTGCGACGAGGTGGCGGGCATGCTTGCAGAGCACGGGCTTGTCATCAGCGAGCTGTCCACGCACCTGGAGGGCCAGCTGGTGGCGGTGCACCCGGCGCATGACGTCGCTTTTGATAACTTCGCGCCGCCCGCGGTGCGGGGAGACAGCGCAAGCCGCACGCAGTGGGCGACGCAGCGGGTCAGGGAAGCCGCCGCCGCATCGCAAAAGCTGGGACTGCGCGCGCACGCCACCTTCTCCGGCTCGCTGGCCTGGCCTTACGTTTATCCGTGGCCGCCGCACAACCCGCAGCTGCTGAGCGAAGCGTTTGCCGAGCTGGCCCGCCGCTGGCGGCCCATTCTCGACTGCTTTGACGAGCATGGCGTGGATCTCTGCTACGAAATCCACCCGGGGGAAGATCTGCATGACGGCGTCACGTTTGAGCGGTTTCTGGGCGCGGTAAACGACCACCCGCGCGCCAGCATCTTGTTTGACCCAAGCCACTTGCATTTGCAGCACATCGATTATGCGCAGTTTATCGATATCTACCACGCGCGAATCAAGGCGTTTCACGTCAAGGATGCGGAGTATCTGCCAAATGGCCGCAGCGGTGTCTATGGCGGCTACCAGCGCTGGATAGACAGGGCGGGCCGCTTCCGCTCGCCGGGCGACGGGCAGATCGATTTCAAGACCATTTTCAGCAAGCTGGCGCAGTATGACTACGACGGCTGGGCGGTGCTGGAGTGGGAGTGCTGCCTGAAAGACGCCGCCACCGGCGCGCGCGAAGGGGCGGAATTTATCCGCCAGCACATTATTCCGGTGGCGGATCGGGCGTTTGATGATTTCGCCGCCCAGCAGAGCGACGACGCGCTCGTGCGCGCCCAACTGGGGCTGGCTCAGGGAGGGGAGAAATGATAAACGTCGGTATCATCGGCACAGGGTTCATCGGCCCGGCGCACATTGAGGCGCTGCGCCGCCTCGGCAACGTCGCGGTGGTGGCCCTTTGTGATTCAAACCAGGCGAGCGCCGACGCGCACGCCCGGCAGCTTCACGTTCCCCATGCCTACAGCGATGTGGCCGCTTTTCTGCGACACCCTGACCTGCATGTGGTGCATAACTGCACGCCGAACCATCTGCACGCGGCGATAAACCGCCAGATTATCCAGGCCGGCAAGCATGTTTTTTCAGAAAAACCGCTTTGCATGACGCTGGAGGAGGCCCGGGCGCTGGTGCGTCTTGCAGAAGAGGCGGGCGTGGCGCATGGCGTGAGCTTCGTGTATCGCCAGTTCGCCATGGTGCAGCAGGCCGCAAGCATGGTGAGAAACGGCGAAACTGGCCGTCTTTTCGCCGTGCAAGGCAGCTACTTGCAGGACTGGATGCTGGAAGAGACAGACTACAACTGGCGAGTGGAGGCCGGGAAAGGCGGCGCTTCGCGCGCGGTCGCCGATATCGGTTCCCACTGGTGCGACACCGCGCAGTTCATTACCGGGCGTAAAATCGTTGAGGTGATGGCGGACCTCGCTATCGTCTGGCCAACCCGCAAGGCAAGCCTGCAGGGCGCGGCCACCTTCGGCGGGCAGCAGCAGGCGGCGCAGTATGACGAGAAACCCGTGACCACCGAAGATATGGGCTTCGTGCTGCTACGTTTTGAGGATGGCGCGAAAGGGAGCTTCAGCGTGTCGCAGGTGGCCGCCGGGCGTAAAAACCGCCTGAGCCTGGAGGTGAGCGGCAGCGCGGCGTCGCTTGCCTGGGACCAGGAGACGCCGCAGCAGATGTGGATAGGCCATCGCCGCCGCGCCAATCAGATCCTCTCAGACGATCCTTCCTTGCTTAACGGCGACGTAGCGGCGCGGGCGCGCTTTCCCGGCGGCCATATCGAAGGCTGGCCGGACGCGTTTCGCGCCATGATGGCGGCGTTTTATCAGGCGGTGGAAAAGGGACGCATGCCTGAACGGGGGGCGGTGGACTTCGCCACCTTCCACGACGGCGCGCAGGTGATGGCGGTCGTCGAGGCGATTTTGCAGAGCCACCAGCAGCAGCGCTGGGTTAAGGTGCAATACTGACGAGGCCCGGCGGCTCAGCGCGCCGGGCTAACTTCTTGCCGCACCGGAATTTATGGTAGCCTGCTTACTACCCGTTTTTCCCAGGAAGTGTTACCACCATGTCCATTCAAAAGATCGCCCGGCTGGCGGGGGTTTCGGTTGCTACGGTGTCACGCGTGCTGAACAACAGCGACACCGTAAAGGAAAAGAACCGCGAGAAAGTCCTGCAGGCGATCAAGGCCAGTAACTATCAACCGAATCTGTTAGCGCGACAGCTGCGCACCGCGCGCAGCTCAATGGTGCTGGTGCTGGTTTCAGACATTACCAACCCGTTTTGCGCTGAGCTGGTAAAAGGCATTGAGGAGCAGGCGGAGCAGCAGGGCTACCGTATTCTGCTGTGCAACTCCGGCTCCGATATCCGGCGCTCGCGCTCCAGCCTGCAACTGCTCTCGGGCAAAATTGTCGATGGCGTTATCACCATGGATGCGTTCACCACATTACCGGAACTCACCCAGCTGATTGGCGACACGCCCTGGGTGCAGTGCGCTGAATATGCGGACGCAGGGGATATCTCGTGCGTGGGCATTAACGACGTCGACGCGTCGCGCCAGCTGGTGCGTCACCTGGTGGAGAGCGGACGTCAGCGCATCGCGCTCATTAACCACGATCTCAGTTACAAATACGCCCAGCTGCGCCAGCAGGGTTACCAGCAGGAGCTGCGAAGCCGCCAGCTGGAGTGGCAGGCGATAACGTACGCCAGCGCGCTGAGCTTCAGCGCCGGCAAGCAGGCGATGGCAACGTTGCTGCAAGAAGAGACGCGCCCGGACGCGGTGTTTGCCATCTCCGACACGCTGGCGGCAGGGGCGATGTCCGCCATCCGCCAGGCGGGGCTGCGCGTGCCGCAGGATATCGCCGTGGCGGGCTTCGACGGCACGGAGCTTGCGGAAATGGTGTCGCCGCCGCTCACCACCATCGCGCAGCCTTCGCGCGATATCGGCCGCAAAGCCTTCAGCCTGTTGCAGCAAAAAATGGATAACCCGCATGCGCCGACCGAGCGGGTGATGATGGACTGGCGGCTCATCGTGCGCGCCAGCACCTGAAACCGTTTTATTTGCCCGAACGCCAGTCTCAGACTGGCTTTTTTATAGCCCTGATGATTAATGGACCGGCATTTCACCTCTTATAAAACATTTGCCCGCACAAATTGCTAACCCAATTTCAGAATTCCAATTTTAACTAATTTGTGATGGACGTATCATAGATACGTAAAATTTGTAAAATTTTTGTATTTTTTTCTTAGATCAGGGAGAAGTATGATTAACAAAATTTCCGGCGTAGTGATTGCCCTTGTTGGGCTCGCTCTGCTCTTTATGGGAGGCCAACTGCTGCTCGCAGGCGGCAGCCCCTTCTATGCACTGATGGCGGTCGGGCTGCTGGCGACCGCCTTTTTGCTGTTTAAAAACAAACGCAGCGCGTTAACGTTCTATGCCGTGCTGATGTGGATAACCCTTTTGTGGATTATCTGGGAAGTCGGTTTTGACAAGTGGCAGTGGATCCCTCGCGGCGACCTTTTCGGCGTTATCGGCCTGTGGCTGGCGCTGCCCTGGAGCGTGCGCGCGCTGACAAACCGCGAACGCCGCTTCCATCCTTTCCTGGGCGCCACCGTGGCGGTGATGATTGCGCTGGTGATTGGCCTGTGCTTCTACGACCCCGTTCCGCAGGAAGGCGCTATCACTAACCAACGCGCCGCCTCTGGCGCTGACGTCGCCGGCAACGACTGGACCGCCTATGGCGGCTCCACCAACGGCCTGCGTTTCTCGTCGCTCAGGCAAATCACCAACGAGAATGTGAAGGACCTTGAGGTCGCGTGGACTTACCACACCGGCGACCTGCGCAAAGGCGACGACGCCACCGAATACACCTTTGAAGCCACGCCGCTGAAAGTCAACGGCATGCTCTATTTCTGTACGCCGCATAACGAAGTACATGCGCTGGACCCGCAGACGGGCGCGGTGAAGTGGAAGCACGTGCCGCCGCAGGATCGCTCTTACCTGCAACAGCACCAAACCTGTCGCGGCGTAAGCTATTACGAAAGCGCGGCTGGCGCAGCGGCGCAAACCAGCGCTGAGCCGGCACTTTGCCGCAAGCGCATTTTCAACGCCACGACCGATGCGCAGCTGGTAGCGCTGGATGCCGACAGCGGCAAGCCGTGCGCCGGTTTCGGCAACAACGGCGTGGTTGACCTGCATGCCAATATGGGCGAGGTCCGCCCGCACGCGCTGATGCAGACCGCTGCGCCGCTGGTGGCGGGCAATCTGGTTATCGTCGGCGGCTCGGTGATGGATAACGGCTTTAATAGCGGCAACCCGTCTGGCGTTATCCGCGCGTACGACGCCGTGACCGGCCGTCTGGTCTGGAACTTCGACCCGGCTAACCCGCAGAATACCCAGCCGATTGCCGCAGATAAAACTTACCCGTACGACACGCCTGTCGCCTGGGGCACCCTGAGCGCCGACCTGAAAAACGGGCTGGTTTATGTGCCGTTCGGCAACGCCTCGCCGGATGAGCTGGGCATTGAGCGCGACGCTAACAGCAACACGGAAAAGTTCCGCGATGCGCTGGTGGCGCTGGATCTCAACACCGGCGCCTTCAAGTGGCGTTATCAAAGTTCCCGTCACGACCTGTGGGACCGCGATAACCCGTCGCAGCCTTCGCTGCTGGATATCGATTACCAGGGCAAAAAAGCGCCGGTTGTCGTGCTGCCGACCAAAACCGGCAACCTGTTTGTGCTTAACCGTCTGACTGGCGAACCGGTATACCCGGTCAATGAAGCGCCAGTTTCTACGCAAGGCGGCGTGCCGGGCGAGACGTTTGCTCCCACCCAGCCGGTCTCCAGCCTGAACTTTATTCCGCAGCCGCTGACTGAAAAATCGATGTGGGGCATCACGCCGTTTGACCAGATGGCCTGCCGTCTCGATTTCAAAAAGCTGCGCTATGACGGCAATCCATGGACGCCAGCCACCGAGCAGGGGGCTATCATCTTCCCGGGCAACATCGGCGTCTTCAACTGGGGTTCGGTCGCCATCGACCCGGAGCGTCAGCTGCTTATCGCCTCGCCGGTGCGTCTGGCTTACAAATACACGCTGATTAAACGCACCCCGGAAACCGCGACCGCGCGTAAGTTCACCCAGGACGGCCAGCCGTACTGGAACGAAAACTTCCAGGGCGATTACGCTATCCATATTCAGCAACTGGCCTCAAGCCTCGGCATTCCGTGCATCGCGCCGCCCTGGGGCCGCCTGGTCGGGGTTGACCTGAAAACCGGTAAAACCGAGTGGCTGCGCCGCGTCGGCACAACCAAAAACCTCAACACCACCTTCCTGCCGGGCCGCTTCCCGATTGGCTTCCCAATGGGGATGGTGGCGCACGGCGGGCCGCTGGTGACCGCAGGCGACGTGGTGTTCCACGGCGCGACGGCGGATAACTTCTTGCGCGCTTACGACAGCCGCACCGGCACGCTGCTGTGGCAAACCGAGCTGGACGCCGGCGCGCAGGCCACGCCGTCAACCTATATGGGCAAAGACGGTAAGCAGTATGTGGTGATTGCCGCTGGCGGCCATGGCTCGCTTGGCACCAAAGCGGGCGACAGCGTGGTGGCTTTCCGCCTGAAATAACGTTTTCGTTTGCGACAAAGGCGCCTGCGTGGCGCCTTTTTTATTCAGCCGAAGCGGTTGATTTTTTTGCTGTTTTCCCGCTTTCAGTCACACATTTACAACTCTTTTGCCGCGGGCTTAACCAAAACCGGGTTCCCGATAATCATCGCCAGATGGTTGCGCTAATGTATTAACAAAGTAAATAAAATGTGAATTCACAGCGCTGACTCCGTTGAGGAAACTGCCCGTCCGGGGAGAGTCTGTGGTGTAACCCAGGCCCGCTGCTGTCCCGCCGTTCCTTTCCCCGTCGCTCTCGTTTGCCATGGACACCTGCAGGCCCGGCGCCTGCGCACGTTGCACTGCGTTCCGCTTACTTGAGGAGAAGAAAAATGAGCTACCGCACGATCCTGATGGCATCGGCAGCGATAATGATGTCCGCGACGGGGAGCGCCCGGGCGGCGGAGTCCGCCACGGTCGCCTTTTTGATGCCCGATCAGGCCTCCACCCGCTACGAGCAGCATGACTATCCGGGCTTTAAAGCGGAAATGGCGAAGCTTTGCCCCGACTGTAAAGTCATCTATCAGAACGCCAACGCCAGCGCCTCTTTGCAACAGCAGCAGTTCAACTCGGTGATTGCGCAGGGGGCGAAGGTGGTGGTGCTGGATCCGGTTGACTCGTCGGCGGCGGCGGGGCTGATGGAAATCGCCCATTCACAGGATGTCAAAGTGATTGCCTATGACCGCCCCATCCCGGACAGACCCGCGGATTTCTACGTCTCTTTCGACAATGAAGGGATAGGCTACGCCATCTCTGAATCGCTGGTCGTGCATCTTAAAGCCTCAGGCGTCCCGCAGGGCGCGGGCGTATTGCAGATAAACGGCTCGCCCACCGATGCCGCCGCCGGGCTGATTCGCAACGGCATCCATCGCGGGCTTAAAGAATCGGGCTACAAAACCCTGGCCGAGTATGACACGCCAGACTGGGCGCCGCCCAAAGCGCAGGAGTGGACCGCCGGGCAGATAACGCGCTTCGGCGATCAGATTAAAGGCGTTGTCGCCGCCAACGACGGCACCGGCGGCGGGGCCATCGCCGCCTTTAAAGCCGCGGGCGTCACGCCGCTGCCGCCAGTGACGGGCAATGACGCCACTATCGCGGCGCTGCAGTTAATTATTGCAGGCGACCAGTACAACACCATTTCCAAACCCTCCGAGATTGTGGCCGCCGCCGCCGCCAATGCGGCGATGGCGCTGGTGGAGGGGAAATCGCCTAAAGCCACCACCACGCTCTACAACACGCCTTCGCAGCTGTTTACCCCGGCGGTGGTGACGAAAGAAAACATCAAAGCGGAAATCTTCGATAAGAAGATCCAGACCCCTGCCCAGGTCTGTACCGGCGAGTATGCAGAGGATTGCAAAGCGTTAGGCATTCAGTAAGTCACGGGCGACAGGCCCGGGGAAAAGGCCGGGTCTGCCGCCATCCATGTCAGGGGGCGTTATGGTGAATGAAGGCAAGGCGTCCGGTCATGGGCGACCGATACTGAAGCTCAGCGGCGTTTCAAAAAACTTCGGCGCCGTATCGGCCCTGACGGATATCGATCTGGAAATTTACGCCGGCGAAGTGGTGGCGCTGGTGGGCGATAACGGCGCCGGCAAATCGACGCTGGTTAAAATCCTGGCTGGCGTGCATCAGCCGACGTCGGGCAGGGTGGAGTTTGAAGGGCAGGAGGTGAATCTCGACAGCCCGGGCAAAGCGCTGGAGTACGGCATCGCCACGGTGTTTCAGGATCTGGCGCTGTGCGAAAACCTGGATGTGGTCGCCAATCTGTTTTTAGGCCATGAGCTTTCCGCCTGGCAACTGGATGAAGTGGCGATGGAGGTGCGCGCCTGGACGCTATTGCAGGAGCTGGCGGCCCGTATTCCTTCCGTGCGCGAGCCTGTCGCCTCGCTCTCCGGCGGCCAGCGGCAGACGGTCGCCATCGCCCGGTCGTTGTTGTTGGATCCGAAAATCGTGATGCTCGATGAACCTACCGCCGCGCTGGGGGTCGCCCAGACCGCCGAAGTGCTCAACCTGATAGAGCGCATCCGCGCCCGCGGGTTGGGGGTGATTATTATCAGCCATAACATGGAGGACGTACGGGCGGTGGCGGACCGCATCGTGGTGCTGCGCCTGGGGCGCAACACCGGCATCTTTACGCCAGAAGCGTCGAACCAGGAGCTGGTGGCGGCCATTACCGGCGCCACGGAAAACGCCGTATCGCGCCGGGTGGAGAGAAAATCGGCCCCCCATCCCGCCGGAAGGGAGGTTAGCCCATGACGACGCCTGCCAAAAAAACGCCTGCCCCAAACCCGCGCGCCGCGCTCGACCGCAGCGATGAACGGTTGCGCCATAAGGAGGGTCTTACCGCCGTTCTCTATACCTTTATCGACCGGATTAAAAGCGGCGACCTTGGGATGATCCCGGTGGTGCTGGGGTTGATTCTTATCTCGGCGGCGTTCAGCCTGCTTAACCCGGTTTACCTGGCGCCTAATAATCTGGTGAATATGCTGTTTGACTGCGCCACCGTCGGGTTTATCTCGCTTGGCATCGTGTGCGTGTTGATGCTTGGCGAAATCGACCTTTCCGTCGGTTCGATGAGCGGCCTGGCTTCCGCCATTATCGGGGTGCTGTGGGTCAACCACGGGTGGCCCGTTGCGGGGGCTATTGTGGCGGCGCTGATAACCGGGGCGCTGGTAGGCCTGGTTTACGCCCAGCTCTATACCCGCCTCGGCATGCCAAGCTTTGTCGCGACGCTTGCCGGGCTGCTGGCCCTGCTGGGGATGCAGCTTTATATTCTGGGGCCGTCCGGCAGTATTAACTTGCCCTATGTTTCGCCGCTGGTGCGCTTTGGTCAGGTGATGGTGATGCCCGATGCGCTCGCCTACCTGGCGGCCCTGATCCCAGGGGCGGTGATGATAGCGCAGGGGCTGAAAACCCGCGCCCGACGCGAGCAGGTCAACCTCTCTTCGGAGCCGATGAGCGCGCTGCTGATTCGCGCCATTGTGCTGACGGCCATTTTTGAATTCGCCGTGTTTTACCTCAACCTGGGGCGCGGCGTGCCCTGGATTTTCGGCCTGTTCGTGGTGTTTGCGGCGCTGCTTAACTACGCCCTTAAGCGCACCAAATGGGGACGTTCGATGTTCGCTATCGGCGGCAACCGCGAGGCGGCGCGTCGTTCGGGCATCAACGTGCGCGCCATTTACATTAGCGCGTTTATGCTCTGCACCACCTTTGCCACCGCAGGCGGAATTCTGGCCGCCGCCCGGCTCGCCTCCGCCAGCCAGCAGGCGGGGACGGGCGACGTGAACCTTAACGCCATCGCGGCGGCGGTGATTGGCGGCACCAGCCTGTTCGGCGGGCGGGGCAGCGCCTGGTCCGCGCTACTGGGGATTATCGTCATTCAGTCTATCTCTAACGGCCTGACGCTGCTGAACCTGCCGTCTTCCCTGCGCTACATGATTACGGGCGGCGTGCTCGCTATCGCCGTTATCGTCGATTCCCTCGCCCGGCGCACGCGCGTCTCGCACGGCCGCGCCTGAGCTTTTACAGGAGAAACCCATGCTTGATCCCTTTGAGAATAAAGTTGTCGCCATCACCGGCGCCGCGTCAGGCATTGGCCTTGAGTGCGCCCGCACCTTTCTCGCCGCAGGCGCAAAGGTGGTGCTGATTGACCGGGCGCGCGACAGGCTGGAGCAACTCACCCGCGAGATGGGCGACGGGGCGTTTGCGCTGGTTATCGACCTGCTGAAGCCGCAGGAGGTTTCCGGCATGTTGCAGGGCATCCTTGATGCGGCAGGAGGGCTGGATATTTTCCACGCCAATGCCGGCGCCTACGTGGGTGGGCCGATTGAAGCGGGCAACCCGGACGACTGGGACCGCATGCTCAACCTGAATATCAATGCGGCGTTTCGTTCCGTGCACGCGGTGCTGCCGCATATGATCGCGCAAAAATCGGGCGACATTATCTTCACCAGCTCGATAGCGGGCGTCGTGCCGGTTATCTGGGAGCCGATTTATACAGCTTCTAAATTTGCCGTTCAGGCGTTTGTTCACACCACGCGTCGACAGGTCGCGAAGTATGGCATACGCGTGGGGGCGGTGCTGCCCGGCCCGGTAGTGACCGCGCTGCTGGATGACTGGCCGAAAGAGAAAATGGAAGAGGCGCTGGCGAACGGCAGCCTGATGCAGCCGAAAGAGGTGGCGGAGGCTATCTTGTTTATGGTGACCCGACCGCGAAACGTCACGGTGCGCGATCTGGTCATTCTGCCTAACAGCGTGGATCTATAAAGTGACACCGTAACCCATTGGCCGGACGACAACGGAGCAAAGATGAATAACGAAGCGCAGAACAGGGGCAACGCCGACGAAAACATTCTTATTGGCGTAGATGTCGGCACCGCCAGCGCGCGCGCCGGGGTGTTCGACGCCGAAGGCGAGATGCTGGCGACGGCGAAACGGGATATTTCCCTGTTTTATGGCGATGGACAGGCGGTTGAGCAGTCGAGCCGGGACATCTGGCAGGCGGTTTGCGATGCGGTAAAAGAGGCGCTCGGGCTTGCTGGCGTAAAGCCCGGCCAGGTTGCCGGCATTGGGTTTGATGCGACCTGTTCGCTGGTGGTGCTGGGTGAAGGGGGCGCGCCGCTGGCGGTGGGCGACAGCAATGACCCGGATCGCAATATCATCGTCTGGATGGATCATCGCGCCACTGAGCAGGCGGAGCGGATTACTGCGCTGAAACACCCGGTGCTGCGCTATGTGGGCGGCATTATTTCGCCGGAAATGGAAACCCCTAAGCTCCTCTGGCTGAAAGAGCACCGTCGGGCAACGTATGACAACGCGTGGCAGTTTTTTGACCTGGCTGATTTTCTTACCTGGCGGGCGACGGGCGACCTTGCCCGTTCCAGCTGCACCGTCACCTGCAAGTGGACTTATCTCAGTCATGAGCAACGCTGGGACGAAAGCTATTTCCGCCAGGTTGGTCTTGAGGAGCTGGCTGACGAAGGGTTCAGCCGCATCGGCCAGCATATTGTCGAACCCGGAACGCGCTGCGCAAACGGCCTGACCGAAGAGGCCGCTGTCCAGCTTGGGCTGCTGCCCGGCACGCCCGTCGCCGCCGGCATTATCGATGCGCATGCGGGCGGCATCGGGACGGCGGGCGTAAAAGGCGGCCCCGCCGGGAACCTGGCCTATGTGTTTGGCACCTCTTCCTGCACGATGACTTCAACCCGCGAACCGGTCTTTATTCCCGGCATCTGGGGACCGTACTATTCCGCCATGGTGCCGGGCATGTGGCTGAACGAAGGGGGGCAGAGCGCGGCGGGGGCGGCCATCGACAGGCTGTTGTCGCTGCATCCGGCAGCGCGCGACGCCCAGGCGCAGGCAAATCAGCTCGGCGTCCCGCTGCCGGTCTGGCTGGCGGACCGCGTGCTCGAAAATGCCGGTTCGGCGTCCGGGGCGGTGGACTGCACGAAGGGGATCCACGTCGTGCCGGAGTTTCTTGGCAACCGTTCGCCTTTTGCCGACCCGCATGCCCGGGCGGTGATTGCTGGCCTCGGGATGGAAAACGAAACGGAAAGCCTGCTGTCGCTCTACGTCGCCGGCATTTGCAGTATTGGCTACGGGCTGCGCCAGATTATGGATGTTCAGCAGCAGGCGGGCGTGGATACCCAGGCTATTGTGATAAGCGGCGGCGCCGGTCAACATCCCCTTATCCGGCAACTGCTGGCCGACACGACCGGACGGACGGTTATCGCCACCAAAGCCCGCGAGCCGGTGCTGCTCGGCTCGGCTATTCTGGCTGCGGTCGCAGGCGGCGTGGTTGAATCGGTTAGCGACGGGATGAGCCGCCTTTGCGCCGTTGCCGGGGAATATTCGCCCGCGGTGGCCTGCAGCGAGCGTCACCAGCGACGCTACGCGAGTTTTCTGCGGCTTCAGGAGGCCGCACGCGGGCTTGACGGCTAGGCTTCAGGCCCTGCCATTAGCAGAAAGGGGACCTTTTCGCGCCAGACGGGCTTAACCCGGCATAATGCGATGGCCTTCATCACTGCTTACACCTTCAACGAGCCTGCCGTCATGCAACCCAGCATGGCCGCATTGTCAGTGCGGGTAATGCGCCAGCAGAGCATCAGGACGCGGATCGAAGCCACATTTCCATAAAGGGTGGCGTATTCCTTTCTATACCTGCCGTTTCACCTGAGGTATTTTTGGCAGGTTCGTTTTTTTGTTACGAAGGCGTGCGCACCGTAATTGATGTGGAGTGTAATGATGAAGTTTCCCGGTCTTCCTGAAAATGAAGAGGAGCGGCTGCAATCGCTCTACATGATGGATCTGCTGGATACCCGGGACGATGAGCGTTTCGAACGCTTAACCCGGCTGGCGAAAAAACTTTTTCAGGTGCCGATCGCGCTCATTAGTTTGCTTGACCGCGACAGGCAGTGGCTGTTGGCCTGCCAGGGGCTTAACGAGCGAGAAACGTCGCGAAACGTCTCTTTTTGCGGGCATGCTATTTTGCAGAAAGGTCCGTTTATCGTTAACGATGCGCGCCAGGATGAGCGTTTTTACGACAACCCGCTGGTGACCGGCGAACCCTATATTCGCTTTTACGCAGGCTACCCGGTGCATCTGCCGGATGGCGCTATAGTGGGAACGATTTGCCTGGTTGACTCAACGCCTCGCGCATTCAGTCAGGAGGATATCGCCTCTTTGCAGGACCTGGCGTTCATTGTGGAGGATGAGTTTCAGGTCATCAGCATGGCGATGACCGACAGCCTGACCGGTATTCCTAACCGCCGCGGCTTTTACCGCCGCGCAGAAAAACGCTTTCACGCCCTGCGAAATCACGGCGCTTCCTTCAGCCTGCTCTTTTTTGACCTGGATAAGTTCAAGCCGATTAACGACCTGTGGGGCCATGCGGAGGGCGACCAGGTGCTGAAGATTTTCGCGACGCATCTGCAACAGCATCTTGGCCCGACAGATGTCGTGGGGCGACTCGGCGGCGATGAGTTCGCCGTCCTGCTGGCAAGCCATAGCGACGCCCGGCGCTTTCTGGCTTCACTTCACGAAAGCCTGGAGGCGCATAACCAGCGCGCCGGCAAGCCCTATAACATCAACTACTCTTACGGCATTCTCGACAGCGACGCCGCAAAATATCACTCGTTGCACGAGATGGTAAAAGAGAGCGACAGCGTGATGTATTCCCAGAAGCGCAGGAAACAGCTTGAGCAGCGCCGGTAATCCCATAACGCCCCTTTTGACCGCGCAAGCCGTGCGCGGGTTATCCGGGAGGCGGCGCTAGCGCTGCGCCGCCTCGTCAGAGAGCAGCATAATCATCTTCAGCGTGCGGTTGCTGGCGAGCTGCCAGCTGACCTGGCGGTAAGAAACCAGGCCCTGCTGCACATGCCGGAAGAGGCGCTCGCCCCCTTCGCGCGTAATCACCTGCTGACGCTGCCAGAACGCCTGAAACGGCGCGCTCTCCTGGGTCATCTGGCGCACAAAGCGGTTAAGCGTTTCATCATGCGGGTAGTGCATGGCGTCGGCCCGCAGCTCCGCCACGATGCGGCTGGCGCGCGTCTCCCAGTCCATCACCAGTTGCTTCGCCAGCGGATGCAGAAACATAAACCGCATCATATTCGGCCCGGCGTCGTTATCGAGCCAGCCGCTGAACAACGCTTGCGCCTGCGGGTTCCACGCCAGCATGTTCCAGGTTAAATCCAGCAGATAGCAGGGCTCGCTCACCCGATTCACCGCCGCCAGCACCGCCTCCTCAACCACCGGCACCGCCTCTTCGAGCGGGTCGTTTTGCAGCGCGAGGCGAAAAAGATAGTTTCTTTCCGCCGGTTTCATCTTCAGCGCCGCCGCAATATTCGAAAGCGTCTGCGCAGAAACAGAGATTTCTCTGCCTTGCTCAATCCACGTATACCAGGTGGTGCTGATGCCGCTGAGCTGCGCCGCCTCTTCGCGCCGCAGGCCGCGCGTGCGTCGCCTTGCCGTCACGGGCAACCCGAGCATGTCGGGCGAGGTGTTTTCCCGCTGGGTGCGTAAAAACGCGCCCAACGCTTTCGGGCCGGAAAGCGGGGTGGTTTCCATGCGTGGTACTCCCTGATACCAGTATAAGTAGCAATATTGTACCCGTATAAAGCGCGCAGTATAGTCATTTCACAGAGCGTTTTTCCCCACCATAAGGCGATAAAAATGACAGCAAAAACACACGAAGCATTAGTCGGCGCACAGTTTGGCGGCCAGGCGCAGGCCTACCTGCAAAGCAGCGTGCATGCGCAGGGTAAAGACTTAGAGCGGCTGGCCGTCTGGCTCAGCGATAAGCCGGACGCCGTGGTGCTGGATATCGGCTGTGGGGCAGGGCACGCCAGCTTTGCCGCCGCGCAAAAAGCGGCGCATGTCACCGCTTACGATCTGTCAGAGAGCATGCTGGCCGTGGTGCGGCAGGCGGCGCTGGAGCGGGGGTTAAATAATATTGCCACCCGCCAGGGCCAGGCGGAGGCGTTGCCTTTCCCGGCGGCGAGTTTCGACGTGGTGATAAGCCGCTATTCCGCCCACCACTGGCACGACGTTGGCATGGCGCTGCGCGAGGTAAAGCGGGTGCTGAAGCCGGGCGGCGAGTTTATTTTGATGGACATCGCGTCCCCCGGCCAGCCGGTGCGCGACGTCTGGTTACAGACGGTGGAGATGCTGCGCGACCCTTCGCATGTGCATAACTATTCCCAGGGAGAGTGGCTGCGGCTGGTCAACGAGAGCGGCATGACGGTGCAGGAGATGGTGGCGGGCCGCCAGGCGCTGGAATTCGGCGCCTGGGTTGAGCGAATGAAAACGCCCGCCGCGCTGGTGGAGGCGATTCGCCTGCTGCAGCAAACCGTTTCCGATGACGTCAAAACGTACTTCGCTATACAGGATGATGGTTCTTTTACGCCGGATACCATTATGTTCCGGGCGCGGTAGACGGGCCTTATCCCTTTGAAAGCCAGTCCCGGACTGGCTTTTGCGTTATTGAGCGGGCCTGATGACCGGAATATGCGGCGCGGCGTCGGCAGGCAGGTGCCCCGTCAGGCGCGGGTCTGCCTGCACCTCCACCTGCACCGCGTAAGGACGAAAGCCGGAGCGGATATAAAAGCCCAGCGCCGAAGGGTGGTCGAACGTGCAGGTGTGCACCCAGAAGCGCTTAATGGGTCGCGACCACGCAAGGTCGATGGCCTGATTCATGATGGCCCGGCCAAAGCCTTTGCCGGTCGTATTCGGCGTCAGCCCCAGAAACGCCAGTTCGCACGCGTCCGGCTCGCTGAAATCAAGCTCCAGAATGCCGATATCCTCGTCTTTTTCTTTAATCACATACACATCCACGCTTTCGCGGTTCAGGATGGCGCGAAGCTTCTCATCTTCCATCAGAATGCGTGAGTACCATAACCAGGCGGAGCCAACCTGGCGAAACAGAGCCCGGTAAGCCTCAAGCTCCGGGTTGCGCAGCTTTACCAGCGTGACCCCCGCGGGCAGCGGGGCGGTTGTTGTTTCCGGCTTGCTCAGCATTTCGAGGCTGGTCACCACGCTTGCGACGTGGCCGGGCGCGACACGGGAATACCCAACGGGCAGAGTGCTGTCTGAATGCGTCATACGCGTTTCCTTTTATAGCGTTTTGCAGGTGGCGATGCTTATTTAGCGCGCTGATAAAACCTACTGTCCCGCTGCCGTTATGGCTAGCTGTTTTTGCGCCCTTTTTTAAATACAGAACAATGAGATGCCCCTCGCTTATTTTGCCGGATAGCTAGCTGATAAGGCTTCGCAGCACGCGCTTTAACCAGTCTGTGGCCTCACTTTTGCCGCTGCGCTGATGCGAGTAGATTTTCACCTCAAAAGGCGGCACGGGGAAGGGCAGGGCAAACAGCGTGATACCGGCCGCTGGCGCCAGCCGGGCGGCGGCGAAGCGGGGCATCGCCATCAACAGATCGCTTTGCGCGACAATAAACGGCGCGCTCAGCATAGAGGGCGTTTTCAGGGTGACCTGCCGCGTATAGCCCATGCGCTCCAGCTGTAAATCCAGAATGCCCTGGCTTTCATTCCACGGGGTGACCACCAGATGGCGGGCCGCCAGATAGTCATCCAGCGTTATGCGCGTACGGCGGGCGTGACTGATGACCACATACTCATCCTCAAACCAGTCAATCGCGTCCAGTTCAGGCGGCGTGACGTCGTCAGGCGCGCTAAAACCCAGCGCCAGGTCTACTTCGCCGGCGAGCAGTTCGTTCAGCGCCGGGCTGTGCGGCAAATAGCGCAGCTCAAAGCGCACGCCAGGCGCGCTGCGCTCAAGCTCGCTTATCAGGGCGGGGAAGATGCAGAACGCCGTGTAGTCCGTTATGGCAATCTGGAAGCAATGGCGGCTGGTGGAGGGATCAAAGGCGGGGCGGGGCGAAAGCTGCTGATTCAGCGCGCCCAGCGCTGCGGCTATCGACGGCGCCAGCTCGCAGGCATAAACACTGGGGCACATGTTGTGCCCCTCACGGTAAAACAGCGGGTCGTTAAAAAAGGCGCGCAGTCTTGATAAGGCATGGCTGAGCGCCGACGTGCTCATAAAGAGTTCATCCGCGGCGCGTTTCACCGAGCGGTGGCGAAACACCGCATCAAACACAGGCAGCAGGTTGAGATCGAGTTTTCGGAGCGCCGGATGCATAACATTCATCTTTTGTTGAGATAGTTGCACTTCATGCAGGGCACAATAGCGCTTATGCTTGTCAGCCTCAATTCAGGAAAGACAGGAAAAGCCATGAGTATCAGCATCCGTGAAGCGCGCCCCGCCGACGCAGAAGTGATTTACAACATGATTTACGAACTGGCGGTTTACGAAAAAGCGCCGCAAGAGGTGGTGACCAGCCCGCAGGAGATCCGCGAGACGCTGTTTGGCGCGCAGAGTAAAACGGAAGCGCTGATCTGCGAAGCGGATGGCGTGACGATAGGCTATGCCGTCTTCTTTACCAGCTATTCCACCTGGCTTGGCCGTAACGGCATTTATCTGGAAGATCTCTATGTCTCGCCTGACGCCCGCGGCCAGGGGGCGGGCAAAGCGCTAATCAAGCACATCGCCCGTCTGGCGGTACAGCGCAAGTGCGGTCGACTGGAGTGGAGCGTGCTCGACTGGAACCAGCCGGCGATTGATTTTTATCTCAGCATCGGCGCGCTGCCCCAGAGCGAATGGGTGCGCTACCGCCTGGATGGCGAAGCGTTGCTTAATTTCGCAGAGCGTTAAACGCGCAATGCCACTGAGGATTTAAATCCAGCGTCGTTGAGTGGCGATAATAACGCAGGCCTGCCGCGGGCAGGCCTGTTTAATGGCATCATTCAGGCGTAAAAATCCTTCACAGCGGGAATAAACAGACCCGGCTGCATATACGCCTCGATGTAATAAAGAATAAAGCCTCTTTTAACGTCGTAAGAAAATTAATTGACGGCTTTATGGGTTTCCTGATTTACGCTGTATTTCTCTTTAAACCAGAGTTCGACCTCTTCCAGACTTTTTCCTTTTGTTTCCGGCACGTAAAAACTGAATAAGGTGAACGCTACACAGATAGCAGAGAATATCCAGAAGGTTTGCGAGACGCCCAGGCCATTTAACATCGGTAAAGAGAGCAGGGCGATAACCAGGTTGGTCGCAAAGATAATAAAAATGGAAAGGCTGGTGACTTTTGCGCGCGCTCTTAGCGGCGATATTTCCGAGATCATTAAAAAGCCAAGCATCCCGGGGCTAATGGCGTACATCACAATATAAAAAAGCAGGGAAGCCAGCGCGAGCCAGTTGCTGCCCGGGAACGCCGGGACGGAGAACAGCACCGCCAGAATAACCAGGCTGAGGGTTAACCCAATGGCGCCTGCTATCAAAAGCGGACGGCGACCTACTTTGTCGACAATCAGCATGCCCACGACGGTGAAAATGACGTTAGCAATGCCTAAACCGATGGTGCCCATCCAGGATACCGAGGAGGTAAAGCCGCTGGATTGCAGGATTTGCGGGGCGAAATAGATAACCAGGTTGATGCCGCAGGCGTTGGAAAAGAAAGCGACCAGAACGCCGATAATTATCATTGGCCGCACGTGGCCGCGCAATAAATCGCGCCAGCGCAGAGTATCCTGCTCAATGATTTCCAGGCGTTCAATTTCCTGCATTTCCGCCTCAACGCTCGCGGTTCCTCTGAGCTTCTTAAGCGTCGCGAACGCGTCGTCGCGACGTTTAACGGCAATCAGCCAGCGGGGAGACTCCGTCACAAACATGACGCCCACCGCCAGCATGACGCCGAAAACGCCGGCTACGCCTACCGGAAACCGCCAGCCGCCGCTGCTTTCCGCACCGGCGTTAACGCCGTAGGCCAGCACAATTCCTACCGTAATCATCAGCTGAAAAGAGGTGACCAGAACGCCGCGGATTTTAGCTGGCGACAACTCGGCGATATAGACCGGGACGAGAACCGACGAGGCCCCTACGCCAATGCCCTGCAGGATGCGGGCCACGGTGAGCGCTTCAATGCTGTGGCTGAAGCCGGAACCCGCCGCGCCGATGGCGAAAAAGAGGCCGGAAATAAACAGCACCAGCTTTCGGCCATATTTATCGGCAAGCGGCCCGGCGGCGAGCGCGCCAATCATCGCACCTAATAACGAGGTGCTGACAATTACGCCCTGCATCAGATCGTTTATTTGAAACTCTTTGCCGATATAGACAATCGCCCCGCCAATAATCCCGGTGTCATAGCCAAATATAATGCCGCCGACCGAAGAAATAATGACGGAGAGTATGATAAAAATGCTGGTCTTTATTTTTACAGGCTTGCTCAACGCGTGTTTATTTTGTGAATGCACCATGATATTCACCTGCCATAAGTAAGAAAGTTGTTTTAGTTCAAAGACGGAATAACCGTCGCGCCCAGCGCGCCAGCAACGTCTCCTAATTCAGACGGTACGATCAATGTATTAATGGCATAGGCTTCCGAGCGGGTTAACGCTTGTTCAAGCCCCGTTTTAAACAGCGGGTAATAATGGGCGGCGCTGCCGCTCAGGATAGTCAGGTCGGGTCCATATAGCGTTAATAAGGTAACCAGGCCCCGGCCCAGATAATTCCCGTAGCGGTGAAACAGCGCCGCTACCTCGTCGCGCTGCGCCGCCATCTCGCGATAAAAATTCAGATCCTGCTTTTCAAAAGCGATGCCCGGCAGCAGGCGCTCGAGGTTCTGCTGAAGCCAGCTTCGCGACGCCAGCGTTTCCCAGCAGCCGTGCAACCCGCAGTAACAGGGCGCAGGGTTGCCGGAAATCGGGATATGTCCCGCTTCCGGATGCGCGCCGTTACTGGTGCGAAACGGCTTGCCGTTTTCCAGCAGCGCGACGCCGATGCCCGTGCCAAGCGTTACCATCAGCAAGCGTTTACTGTTGATGCCCGCACCGAAGTGATATTCGCCAAGCACGGCGGCAACCGCGTCGTTATCAATGCTGACCTTGACCTGCAGGTGGTTGCGAAGCGCTTCCACAAGCGGGAAAAAGGAGAAGCATTCAAGCGTATCTTTATTGGTAATGACGCCGGCGTCGGTATCGACGGGACCGCTGGCGCCGATGCCGAGGCTGACAAGCGTCATGCCGGGCGGAACCAGCTCAAGCACGTGTGATGCCAGCGCCCCCGCGCGCTGGCTTTGTTCGATGTTGCTGAACAGGACAGTAGGAACCGTCCGTGTGCTTATCGTTCCCTCTTCACCGCGAATGATGATGCGGGTGCCCGTGCCCCCGAGATCGATACCCGCCGTTACCGTTGATGTTGAAGGGTTCATACCGCCACCGTAATTTTTTGCCCATAGAGGAAATGCCCCGGAATAAAGCCGTTCTTTCTCGCAAGCTCCACCGTCAGATGTTCAATGTAGATAAACCCGCACAGCAGCTGGCCCAGCTCGTCGCCCTCCGGCACGGGCAAGAGTCGCGAACCGGCATAAGGCGCCGACCCGATGGTCACCACCTGGGTGCCGTTCGCCAGCATTTCAGCGGCGAGTTTTTCCAGCGTTTCATCGCCCGGTTTGCCAAGCAATACCGCCAGCATGCCTTCGCCGGAGGTTTCCAGCGGGCCATGGCGGAACTCGCCGCCAATAAACCCTTCGGCGCTGACTTTCGACGCCTCTTTGGTGATGAGCGCCCCGGTCAGCGCGTTGGCGGCAAACGATCCTGTGCCGATGTACGCAATGCGGGGGCGGGGGGCCGTGAAGAGTTGCTCTGCCATATCAACCACGGACTCGCTTTCGCCCACCAGCGACTGCACAGCGGCAAGCACCTGTGTTGTCGCGGCGCAGGCCTGCGCGTCGTCGTTCCCCAGCAGGACGGCGAGCGCCCGGTGACAGGCAATCAGGGTATTGAGATAGCTTTTGGAACTGACGGTCGCCTCATCGCCGCTCTCCAGCGTCACGAGGATATCCGCCTTTTTGGCCAGCACGCTTTCCCGATCGTTCGTTAAGCCAATCAACGTGCGCGGACGGTTGCCCTGCGCCAGCAACGCGACCACTTCGCCGCTCATCCCGGACTGGGAGGTCGCCCAGAGCAGGGTGTTTTCGGTGATAAGCCCGGGCATATCCAGCAACCGGCCGGCGTCAATCCGCCAGACCGGATAGCCGCGGTTGGCCAGCGCGCGCTCAACCGGGATCAGCGCGTAGTCAGACGATCCCATGCCGGTCAGGATTATCCGGTCGTAACTGGCAAGCTGCACATCATGCAGCGCCTGCGGCAGCGGGTTAGCGAGCTGCGCGTTGATGGCTTGCGGCTGCATGGCGATATCATTTTCATAGGGCGTAGACATGGAAACCTCTTCAATAACGTTAACAGAACCGTTACACCCTATATGCACGATATCGTGCAAGTCAATGCACGATATCGATTATGTGATAGGGTTAACTTATTACTGATTTGTGAGGCAACTCGGTAAAAGCGCGGGCGCAAGGGCTACCCGGCTGAATAATGTGGTAAAATCGACTGCACTTAACTGTGCAAGGGAGGGAGTAATGCAGGCAAAAGAGCGACGGGAGAAGATCCTTTCCCTGCTGAGTGCGACGGGCTATCTGAATGCCAACCAGCTGGCGGAAGCCTTTGCTGTGGACAGCTCAACGATCCGCCGGGATTTAATTCATCTGGAAAAAACGCAGCGAATTATCAGGACGCATGGCGGCGTGCTGCCCGTTCTCTTATCGGAAGAGCAGGATACGCCTTACAGCATCCGTAAACATCGTCATCATGAGCAGAAGGTGGCCATCGGTAAATATGCCGCTTCGCTTATTGCGGATGGGGAGTCGGTGATTCTGGATAACGGCTCAACGGTCTATGAACTGGCCGAACAGCTCACCAGCAAAAAGAACCTGACGGTCATCACCAACGATTTGAACATTGCGATGCTGTTAAGCCAGTATCCGGCCATTAACCTGAACGTCACCGGTGGCGCGGTCGTTGGCAATTCCTATACCCTGGTGGGCCCGGACACCACGCGAAAATTCGGCGAGGTTTACGCCGACTGGGCCTTTCTTGGCGCCGAAGGGGTGCATCCCGAAGCGGGCATCACTAACGTCAATGCCATTGAGCTGCCAACAAAAATGGCCATTCTTAAGGCGGCCAAAACGCGGGTGGTGCTGGCGGATTCATCGAAAATCGGCTATCGCGCGCTTTCGCACGTTTGCGGCATTGATGACATCGATATGATTATCACCGACAAAAAGAAAAGCGAGAAAACGACGGGCGCTTACGGCGATAAATTACGCTCCGTTGAGGTCTGAGGGCCGCGGCGGGCAAACAGCGCCGTCTGACGATTCCTCGCCTCCCGTTTGGCCCTTTCAGGTCGCCCTTGCCCGAACGCCCCGGCATGCTAACGCGCGCGCACCGGGTTTTGCAGCGTCTGAATAACCGTTGTCACCACGCCGATTATCTCTACGTTCGCATTTTCATGCAGCGGGATCGGGGCGTAGGCGGGGTTTTCCGGCCACAGGCGAGGGCGGGGCCAGAGTTGCAGCCGCTTGACGGTAAAACCGTCATCCAGACGGGCGACCACAATATCCCCATGGCGCGGCTGCAGGCTGAAATCCACCAGCAGCAGCGAGCCTTCAACTATCGCGGCGTCGCGCATGGAGTCTCCCGTAACCCGCAGCACATAGGTGGCGGAAGGATGCGGGACCAGCTGGCGCACCAGGTCAATCGCGCCATCCAGATAATCCTGCGCCGGGCTGGGAAAGCCGGCGGAAATCCGTTCTAAGTAAAACGGCAAATCAAGTGAAGCGGAGGCGTCAATCTTATACCAATCCATATTAACGGCCTGATTATTTATACTGTATGTATAACCAGTATAATTGGCTCACCGCGATTAGCAATGGCTGCCGCTTCGCTTTAGTCAGCCGATAAAACTAACCGTTTGAAATGAAAAGCAAAAAGTCGCCGATAAAAAAGAGAGAAACGCGCGGCACTATTTTGAGCGGCGGGTTATCAGACGAAAAGCATATTTACTTTCGCCTTAACGGGCGGGCGAAAACAGCGCTGCCGGTTTAATGGCGTATTTATGAAAGGGGCATTGCGGCGTAAAGCGCCGCGTCCGTTCAGCGACCGCAGCGGCGGTCGCTTGCTTCCCTGAAAGCTTATTTCTTTTCATCCTCCTGCTTCATCCGCGCCCGGATGCCGCCTTCAATCGTCGCCGTGCCTTTCATCGGCTCGTAAATCGCGCCGGTGCTGTGCGGCTGCGACTGCGCTTTTTCAATTGAACGTCGGGCGACATTGGCCGACATTTTTTCCGTCGTATCCGGAAAGAGGTTGTGGGAAATCGTCGAGGCGTGGGCTTTCCAGCCTACCGGCATCTCTTCTTTCGGGTTCAGGCAGGCCTCCACCAGCGCGTCGATGACGATTTTCGGGTCATCCATGGCCGCCATGCGCGGCGCGTGGCCGGTATAGTTAGCGGCATGCGTCCACCAGGGGGTATCTACCGCCCAGGGCATGACGGTCGCTACTTTGATCTCTTTGAACTGATTGAGCTGCAGCTCTTCATTCAGCGTGCGGCTCAGGCTCAGCACGGCCGCTTTGGACGCGGCGTAAGAGGCCTGGTAGGCGAGCGGCACTTCGCTGTCCACAGAGCCTACGTTAACCAGCACGCCAAACCCCTGCGAAATAAAATGATTGATAGCTTCATGCGCGCCGTAGATAAGCCCTTTCAGATTGACGTCGATAAGCCGCGCGTGGTCGGCGACCGGGATCTGCCAGAAAAAGCCCAGCGCCCCCACGCCAACGTTGTTTATCCAGATATCGATATGACCGAAACGCTGGATGGCGCTGTCTGCAAGCGTCGCTACCTGCTCCGGGTCGCTTACGTCCACCGCCACCGCCAGCGCCTTGCCGCCAGAGGCGGCGATATCGGCGGCGAGCGCTTCAAGCTCCGCCTTGCGCCGGGCGGCCAGCACCACGTTTGCGCCCATTTCCGCCAGCCGTATCGCCGCGCCGCGCCCAAAACCGCTGGAGGCGCCCGTAATGACGATAGTGGCGTTAACCAGATTTTTTCTGACCATAAACCAACCTCGAAAAAGGAAAAATAAGGAGCCCCGCAGCGGCGCGCCCTGAAAACTATCTCATTGAGTTTAGTTGTCTGCGCAAAAGATGAGCGGGGCGAAAAAGAGAAAGCGCGTCCAGCGAGATGTTAAAAAACACAGGGGAAAAACGAACGGAAATCCTCGGTGCTGAAAAAAGTAAACCTAAAAAGCCTGACAAAAACATTTTTATAAAAGGATATTAACAAAATAATAGGCTTAATTGAGAAATAACTCAAACGTAAAGAAATGCAAGACAGTTGAGTTAAGCAAAGCCGCATGTTATTAATTACGGCGTGTTTAACTACCGGAGACAATTTTCATCCGCAACGACGAGAAGCAACATCGCGGATAAATTGAATTTATATGAGCAGGTTATTCAGGAAGAACGCTTCGCTTTTCACCTCTTCACTTTCATTTTCTCTTCATCACGGCGAGCAGCACTGGCGCAGCGCGCTGTAGTCACTTTCTCTTCTGCCCGCGCCGTCTGGCGATGCGGCTTATCGCGTAGTTTTATCGATTTTTGCCCTGTGGCGAAAGGTCACAGGCGCGCTTCTCAAGCAGGAGAGAAAGCATGTTTTACTGGATTTTATTAGCACTGGCCATTGTGGCTGAAATAACCGGCACGCTGTCATTAAAATGGGCAAGTCAGGGCGACTCGCCGGCAGGTTTTATTCTAATGATGGTGATGATTTCCCTCTCTTATATTTTGCTCGCCTTTTCGGTTAAAAAAATTGCGCTCGGCGTCGCCTACGCCATGTGGGAAGGTGTCGGCATCGTGTTAATTACGCTTTTCAGCGTGCTGTTATTTAATGAGAGCCTGTCGGCAAATAAAATTATCGGGCTGGTGATATTACTTTGCGGAATTGCGCTGATTAAAACCGGCACCCGACAGCAAAAAGTGCAGGAGGTGCAGCATGGTCTTTGAATGGATCCATGGCGCCTGGCTGCTGGTGGCTATCGCGCTCGAAATTATCGCCAATATCTGGCTTAAGCTTTCAGACGGTTTTCGCCGCCCGGTTTATGGCGTGCTGTCGCTGGCGGCGGTGCTTTGCGCCTTCGCGGCGCTCGGGCAGGCGGTAAAAGGCATCGAACTGTCAGTGGCTTACGCCCTGTGGGGCGGCTTTGGCATCGCCGCGACTGTCGCGGCGGGTTGGGTGTTGTTTGGCCAGCGTCTTAACGGCAAAGGCTGGGCGGGGCTTGCGCTGCTGCTGGTCGGTATGGTGGTGATTAAGCTCGCCTGATGTGATCGCCGTCAGAACTCCGTGACGGCGAAACGTCTCGCTGACGGTAAATTAGATTAGCTGGAACGATGTTTTGCTAATGTATATATATGAATTCTGAAAAAGTTATCGGAAGCGAGAAAAAGAAAACCGATGCATCAGCCGTTCCGGGGTCGTATGGTGCCCAGCGCATGGGCGCTTTTTGTGATGATATTTCTGTCGGGCGTTGGATTGATTGTTTCCGTGGTGGCGCTGCTGTACCTTTCACTCAACTTAATCAGCAGCAAAACGAACGAAATAGACGAACATCGCACCGCGCTTTCGGTAAAAGGCGCCATTCAGACCACGGTCAATAAAATGTCGGCGCTGGTCATCGATAACGCCGTCTGGGACGACGCCGCGAGAGAACTCTATCGTCCCGCGCTTAATGAAAGCTGGCTTTACAGCACCTGGGGCGCCGGATTTAAAGTCGGCAACCTCTATGACGGCACGTTTATTCTCGATGAACATTTCCACATACTCTGGGGCGCATTCAGGGGCGCTACGGCAAGCGAAAAGCGGCTCGATTTTTTCGGCCAGGGGTTGGGGGCGATTATCCGCCAGCACGCCGGTTCGCTGCGCGATAAGAAGGTCGTTTATTCCGGAATCACGCGCACCCGGGAAGGCGTCGCCTTCGTGGCGATTGGCCTGGTGCGTCCGGTAGTCGGGCCGTTGCAGGCAGGAGAACGGACGCGGCGCTATTTACTGCTTACCCGTCACGTCAACCCCGGGCTGCTGCGCGAGCTTGGGGAAACCTTCCAGGCGTCGGACCTGACTTTTAGTGCCCAAAAAATGTCGCCTGCCAGCGTGCCGCTGCAAAGCGCGGCGGGGGAAACGCTTGGCTATCTGCACTGGCGGCCCACGCAGCCGGGCGCCGAAGCGGCGAAAGCCTCTTCCGGCAATTTTATTCAAATCGTGATCGCCGCCGTGGGGCTGATCCTGCTGTTTATATTATTCAGCAGCGTAGGGCTCTATCGGCTGGCGCGCGGCGAGAAAAAGGCGCGGGAAGTGGCGCGTCTGGACTGGCTAAGCCGCCTGCCGAACCGTCGGGCGTTGATAGAGCGGATGGAGCAAAGCAGCCAGCGCGCGGAAAGCGAAGTGATAAGCGTGGTGTTCGTTGATCTCGACGGCTTTAAGGATGTCAACGATATCTACGGCCACGATACCGGCGACCAGCTTATTGTCACGCTTGCCGATACCTTTCGCCAGCACGTGTCGGAAGGCGGCATGCTGGCGCGCATGGGCGGCGACGAGTTCGCCCTGTTGCAGGAGGGAGACGCGGCGCATGAAAAAGCCGTCGCCTGGGCGAATAAGGTGCTTGAAAGCCTGAACGCGCCGGTGCGGCTGGGGGAGCGGGCCATTCACCTTAGCGCCAGCATCGGCATCGCTTCCGGCTCGTTGCAGGATTGCACCAGTAAAGAGCTGTTTCGCCGGGCCGATATCGCCATGTATCACGCCAAGCTCAACGGCAAGAGCAGGGTGATGCATTATGACGGGGAACTTAACCGGGTGCGCGAGTTCCAGCTTCGCGTCGAAAACGAGATCCGCAACGGGCTGGAGCGGGATGAGTTTGAAGTCTGGTATCAGCCCATCGTTGACGCCTGCAGCGAGAAAATGGCGGGGGTGGAGGCGCTGATGCGCTGGCCGCGCCGCCCGGCGGGGCCGCTGCCGCCCGATACGTTTATCGGCATCGCCGAAACCTGCGGGCTTATCCACGCGCTGGGGGAATTTGTGCTGCGCCGCGCCTGCCGCGATCTGCAGCCGCTTTACGATCTCAAGCTTTCGGTGAACATTTCACCCGCCCAGTTTCGCGACCCGGAGTTTGAAAACAAGGTTGCCCGCGGGCTGCGCGAGAACCATTTCCCGGCGGCGCGTTTGCAGCTGGAAGTGACAGAAACGTACGTGCTGGAGAACCCGGAACGGGCGGCGGCGGCCATCGCCAACCTGAAAAGCTTCGGCACCGCCATCGCGCTGGATGACTTCGGCACCGGTTATTCCAGCATCGGTTATCTGCGGCGCTTTAACTTCGATACCATCAAGATTGATAAATCCCTGGCGGGGCGGGTGGATAGCGACCCGCAGGCCGCCGCGTTGGTGAGCGGCACTATCCGCATCGCCACCGCGCTCGGCATGGCGGTTACCGCCGAAGGGGTGGAAAACGCGCAGCAAAAGCATCTGCTGCGGCAGGCGGGCTGCGACGCGCTGCAGGGGTACTATTTCAGCCAGCCGATGCCGATAGAGGCGCTGCTGCGCCTGCGCCGGGAGCAGGGCGATAAACCGCTAGCGGCTGGCGAGCGCCTCGAGGCGCTCCCGGAAGCCGGTCACTGAGATAGCGCGGTTATCGGCGCGGTAGCGGTCTTTTGCCGCCGGCGCGGAGCTTTGCACGCCAATAAGCTGCCAGCCTGTCCCGGTATTGAGCATCAGCGGCGAGCCGCTGTCGCCGGGCAGGGTATCGCACTGGTGAGAGAGCACGGTGCGCTGCGCCCAGCCGGTTATCAGACAATCACGGTGGCTGTAGAGCGTTTCCAGATGATCTTCCGGGTAACCCGACTGGGTAACGCGACGCTCCGTTTTGCTTAACGCCTCGGTCAGCGCGTCGCGATCGCCGGTGAACAGCGGCAGCGGCGTAATGCCGGACGGGGGATTGCGCAGCACAATCAGGCCGAAATCATCCGGCGCGGCGGAAGGCGGCACGATCCAGCCGTCGCCGTCCGCTTTCAGACGCTTCCCCAGCGACGATTCAACCCGGCCTTCAATATCATGGATTTCGTAGCGCCAGCGCCCCTTCAGCGAGACAAAGCGCAGCGCCACCGGTTTGTCGATTTTGCCGCGCGGCGGCGTCAGCAGGCAGTGGCCGGCGGTCAGGGCAAGGTGAGGGGAGATAAGCGTGGCGGTGCACAGGTTGCCGCTTTCGGTTTCCAGCTGGCCGATAGCGTCCCACGGCGCGTCGGTGGGTTTTTCAACGCGCACGCGGTCGTCATGGCCAAAAAAAAGCGTGGCGATCTCATTTGTCGCCTCCGGCGCTTCGCCGACATCCGCACTGGCGAAAAAGACCGGCAGAAAAAACGTTCCCAGCAATAAGACAACGGTTTTATGCATATCACTCTCTGGTGGGCAATTATGATTATAGAAGTAACCCTGCCCTGTAACTATAGACGGGACGCGGTGAAAGCGGGAATAAAATCAGCGCACTAGCCCGCTTATAAATAGAAAACGCCAGCAATCACGCCGCAAAGAATCAGTAACGTCAGAATGAACTCAAACCGGTAACGGCGCATGATTCCGGCCTCCTGTAATACGCGATAACCGCGAACGCGGTATGCCCGCAAGCGCGGGCGTAGGGTCAGACTATAAGCGGCGGGGCGGACGGCTTCAGTGAGAGATTGGTATCGGCCTGTAACGATATGTACAACCGCAACGCGTTGAGCCGCCCGCCTTTTCTCTGTGGCGCAATGCGTTTATCATCCCGCCCGTTTTAACAGGAAAGCGGCAGATGCCGAAAAAAGGTCAACACGCCTGAGGAGGCAGATTTATGAATCAAGGTCCGCTTAACGAAAAAGAGCTGGAGTGGCTGGACGAGCTGCTGGCGAAATATGGCAACGACGATTCCGTGCTGGATGTGTCTGAGCTGGACGGCATGCTCACGGCGCTGCTCTCCGGCCCGCGTGAAATAGAGCCCGAACAGTGGCTGACGGCGCTGTGGGGCGGCGAGAAGCATATCCCGCGCTGGTCTTCCGAGCGCGAGATGACGCGCTTTATGAACCTGACGTTCCAGCATATGAACGATATCGCCGATCGCCTAAGCGATGCGCCGGACCAGTTCGAACCGCTGTTTGGCTACCGTGAAGAAAACGGCCGGGAGTATGTGGTGGTGGAAGACTGGTGTTTCGGCTATATGCGCGGCGTGGCGCTGGACGACTGGTCAACGCTTGCACAGGAGATGAAACCGGCGCTGGACGCCATCGCCCTGCACGGCCAGCAAGAGAATGTGCAAACGCTTGAGCAGATGACGGAGCAGGCGTACGAGCAGAGCCAGCAAGCCATCGGACCGGCCGCGTTGCAGCTCTATCAGTACTGGCGCTCGCAGCCTGAAATGCGGCAAACGCCGGTGACCGCCGAACCGAAAGTGGGCCGTAACGACCCGTGCCCGTGCGGCAGCGGCAAAAAGTATAAAAACTGCTGCCTGCATTAAGCCGCGGCGGCGTCGGGCCAGGCTTGTTGCACGCCTGGCTTTGCAAGAACGCCTCTGTCGTTCGGCGACGGAGGCGTACTCTTTTTAAAGAGAGCCAGCATAGGTTATTCAGGCCGCCTGCCCCGAAAACCGTCGAAGGAGAGATGACGTTTGTTATGGCGTGATGGCTATACTGGCGGATAACCCCGCGACCAGTTCGACACCCTCCGGCAACGTGTCTATATGAATGCGAACCGGGATGCGCTGCGCTAGCCGCACCCAGCTAAATGTCGGTTCGACATCCGGCAGGCCGAGCCCGCCCGTCTCGTCATTGTTGTCACCGATTCCGCGACCGATACTCTCCACATGACCCGCAATCGCTGGCGCCTGGCCCATCAGCGAAATGTGCGCCGTGTTGCCCACGCGAATATGACGCAGTTTGGTCTCTTCGAAATAGCCCACTACCCAGAAACTGTGCGCATCAATGATGGCGACTTTGGTTTCTCCCGCCGTGGCGTAGTCGCCAGGGCGCAGCCGAAGATGGGTGACATAGCCCGCAACCGGCGACCGAACGGTGGCATGCGCTAAATTAAGCTGCGCCAGTTCCAGCGCCGCCGGAACACGGCTAACCAGCGCAGAAGTTAACGCTGCTTTACCAGCAAACAGTTGCGGTAAAGCACTTACACCATAGGTGAGATTTATCTGAAATAGAGCGGGTTGCATTCTTTATAATCCGAGCAAACGTACAATAAACCAACCGCGATAATGGATGAAAACCGGTGAGTAAAAGAGGGGATATCATTGAGCTTTCTAAGCTGCCAGTAGCCAAATTCGGCCTGGTATATTCGGAAGTGTTGGGCTGGATAGATTTAGGTCATGATGGTGGGGAAGACATTCGCAGGACGCTAGCGTAAATGGAGGCTGGCGAGAAAGGCGCAAGCGACTACGAGGTGATTTATTCGCAGTCGATGTATAAGTTTCGTCACGCAGTGGGGATAGGGCGCCATATCCGCTGGTCGGTAAGAAAAGGATTAAGCCAACAGGTCAAACACAGCATAGTTCTGGCAATGATGATGCGAACGGGTACGCAATTTGAATCTCTTCAGGCGTCTTTACCCTTTAGCTGGACAACGGATAGCGGATACAGCGCAGAAGACCTGGTATCGGACCTGCTGGGGTTTTACCGCGTAGTACGGCCAATGAATTATTTCGCGCAGTTACGGATTGTCAGCAAAGAGGACGCGCTCAAGCGATGGGATCACTATGGCCCTATCGGGAATTACAAAAATAAGATGTTTCGCCCGCTCCTTTTCCCGGCCCCAACAGCAGGCAACAACGCTAAACCTTATTTTGGTTCACTCCCTGCGTTTATGACCTCTATTACCCCTTACAATAGCTTTTCTGGCGGTGCGGTGAAGGTGATAACCAATAACGGGGCGCATATGAATATTGGGAATGCGCCCATGAGGGAATATAAATGAGCATAAAGTTAAAGGGCGCACTTATAGCCGTTATCATTCTGCTTATGGTTCCACTCTACCAGATTGGCTCAGTGATGCTTTCTGACAGTGCCGATTACACAAAGACGGACTGGCTGAAATTCAAATTACTTGCGCCGGATTCAATCAAAAGTGCGCCGCAATTGGATGACGCTCGCGTTATTCATTACCGTGCTGCCGACGGCAACTCACCGCAAGTTGATGAAATTGAGTATAAGCCGGACGTTGCCACCAGCGCGCTGGAAAACTACCTGATATCGTTAGGCTACCGTCAATCCGACGATCCTGTTTTCGGTAAACGCTGGGTTAAGGATGGAAGTTCAATAAGCGCCTTTATAGCTAAAACGGACAGCTCGGTTTTGCTGACCTTTACGGAATAACCCGGCCTTAAGTGTGTTTGGTATACAAGCGGCTTTATGCTGTTCAGGCACTATTTGGGGGGCAGTTTGGATATCGCAAATTATTATACGTTTAGCACACCTCCAAACTGCGCCCTGTTACCACATCAACGAGACGCAGAGCCGAAAAGACAGCTACCACTGGAGAGTAAACAAATGGCAGTTTCAGCAATCATTGTAGTTATCGCCCTGAGCGGGTACGCATACGGATTTATTAAAGCCCGCGAATTGAGCGCACTACGTAAGGAAATGCAGTTATACATGGATCGCATGGAAGCGGCGGAGCTGGACTTGCATGCAATTCGCAGCGTAGCGGAGCACCGATTACACGGCACGGGTAAAAAGTTTGCCGATCTTTATAGCCGTCTCAACGGTGCAACTGTGACGCTGACACCCGAAGATCAAATTTTACTGGCAACAATGCCGGATCATATCCAAGACGTAGAGGACATCGTAAACGAGCGCGGCCCGAAGACCATTAGCGGGCGTCCTTTTTGGACAGTTGAGCCAGGCCCGCACGACTACGAATACGGCCCGCAATATCCGTTATTCCCAGGCCAGCGCTAATAAGGATCAGTATGGATATCGGAAGTTATTATATGGCAAGTCTATTTTCTGATGAACTTGAACTCCGTCCTGCCTGCGGCAACCCATAGTTTCAAATCCATTTTATTTTCATCAGGGAACTGAATGTCTTCGCTCAGTGTCGCGATGAGCTTTGAAGATAGGCTATACCCGCTTTGACAATACCAGTCAGGAAAACGACGAACCTGTCCAGATCGGGCGTGTAAATCAGGTCTATGTTGGAATCAAAAACTTTATGGGTTCCATCAACGTTAACATAGGTATTTATGGCTGTTTCCAGGACAAATAAATTCATGAAATACATGCTCTGCGCATCGTCTCTCTTGAGCAGGTAATTTAGTTCAGGCCGCCATTCTACCGCTTTTTCAATAAGCTCGGGCTTGATGTGTCCGACAAATTTATTTCTTAGGTACTTAGCAAACTCAAACTCTCTGGCTGTGTCGCTGTATGAGGCTGACAGGTGGCGATGCTTAGCATAAAGCGGCTTGATTGTTTGTTCAAAATCAACCAGGTTGGCCGTAGCGATAAGCACCTGTTTAAACATGACGATACTTGTCATAGTGCTAAAACCTGTCTCTTCATAATGCTTATCGATTTCTTTCAGGTCCGCCAGAAGTAAACGCGCTTTAATAAGCTCTTTCATAGGATATTCTATTTAACTGTAGTAGCGCCAACAGTCCCGGTTAAAGATGCTATTGACAGATAGCGGTTTATGAACCGGCTGCTTCTGCGCGTTAACCCGGCCCTTCACTGCCAGCCGCCAGCAGGGGAACCAGCACATCGCTGATGGGTACGGCGATGCCGCGCGCCTGAGCTAAGCGCTGTATCACGCCGTTGCGGCTGTCCCACTCCAGTGGGCGGTTGGCCTGACGGTCGGCGAGAATCGAGGTGCCTAAATCCGCAGGCGCACGCTGCAAATTCACAATGATTTCCTGCACCACCCCGTCGTCCAGCACCGCCCCCTCGGCACGGGCGACAGCGAGACACTCATACAGATACGCCCGAGCCAGTCCGGCGATATCTTCACGTGAGAACATGCCGGCACGGCGGTTCGCAAGCACCATCAGACCAGCAACGGCATTTTGCAGCAGCTTGCGCCAGGCGACGGAGGAAAAATCCGCCGCCAGCTCGACTGCGCAGCGCGAGCCGCTCAGTGCATCAATTACACGGTTTGCCTGCGGGAGATCCGGCAGCGTCAGACGCGGTTTGGCACGCAGCCAGACCGACGCATCCGGCTCGCGCTGAGCCGGGAACCAGACCACTGACGGCAACACCGTTGCGCCATTGACCCAGGGCTCAAGCTGGGTTTTCTGTTCGATGCCGTTTTGCAGCGCGCAGACGACCGTGTTTTCATCGCACAGCGCGCTTAGCCAGCCGGCGATGTCGGCGTTTTGCGTGGTTTTCACGGCGACAAAGACCAGAAAGCAGGGCGAGTTGAGAGTTGTCGGAGAGTTTAACACCGGGCCTGGAACAACGATGTCGGCCTCGTCGTAACGCAAAAGTAAGCGCTGATGCGCGGAACGCCCGCAAAGTAACGGCGTGCGGCCCACTTCATGCAGCATCGCGGCGATGGTCGTGCCAATCGCCCCAGGCCCAATCAACGCTATTGTCGGATGTGACATCGTTAGTTCTCCTGATTGACTTAACCCATTATCAGTGTGCCAGCGGCAATCACTGTGCACGCCGCTATTTTTCTGCACGTCAGCGTTTCGCCGAGAACCAGCTAACCCAGTGCCGCGGCAAACAGCACGCTGGTTTCACGCAGCGCCGACACGGCCCCCAGCGGCGCGCTCGCCATGGCGTAAATAATAATGCCGTACGCCAGCAGCGAAATCAGGCCGCCGCCCGCCGCAGCGATAAGCCCTGGCCGCCAGCGCAGCAGGCTGCTGGCGTCGGCAGACGGTTCCGGTTGGCGCTGGATTGCAGTTGACTATCATGTTTGATAAAACAAAGAAATCAATACTTCAAAAAATATCCCTTTATGATGTTAAGCCGCTCTTTCAAGGTGCCTTTCCAGGGGACGACGATTTGTGCTGAAAGTACTTTCGGGCGTAATGGACATATCCTGATGCTCCATGGCGGCGGTAAAGACAGAAAGATTTTCTATAAATATCGTGCTCTGATGGACACGTTAGGCTTTGGCACGACGCTATTTGACTTTATAGGTCATGGTGAGACAGGCGGTGATATTCATGCGTCTTCTCTTTTTAGCCGTACTATGCAGGCAAAAGCGGTTATTGCTTTTCATGATCAACCTATTACAGGCTGTATGGGGGTAAGCATGGGAGCCTATAACGCTCTGCATCTTAGTAAAACAATCAAACTCCACTCTCTTATCCTCATGGTCCCTGGCGTTTATTCAACGTTAGCCTGTAAGGTTAAATTCGGTCCTGATTTTTCTGAAATTATACGCAAGTTCCGAAGCTGGGAAGAAACGGACGCCTGGTCGATAGCCGCAGAGTTCACCGGGAATTTGCTTGTGATTGCCGCAGAGAATGACGCAATTATTCCGGCTGAAATACCCGATAAACTCGTGGCTTGCGCATCTCGCGCTTGCAGAAAGGAACTGCTGACTATTTCCGGGGCTGGCCATAATACTATTTGGGAAAACGTAATGCGTTCACAAGCGTTATATAAAAAAACATGTTCTGCGTTTGAACGGTGTTTGTCTTTTTGAATTAACCTGTTGCTCAGCGCGTAATATTGTTGAGTTGCGCCTTGTCCGTTTCTGGCGCATGGCCGTTAGCTCACTGTCAGCAGCAATTGAAAAGCAATATCTTCGTATGTACATCATTTAATAAGCAATGCGCCGCGCAGTTTTAATATCCTGGAAAACATGTTGCAGCGAAACCAGGGGGCGGCGTTCAGACCGTCGCAAAACCGTCATCGACAATGAACTCCGCTAATGAAACTACCGGGTAAGACTTTTCTCCTGGGTGGAGCCTGCCCTGAATAAGACGTTTCTATTAGTGCCACTCCGGTTAGCAACGCATATTCTTCAGCCAGTTTCACTTGCTGAATACACCCTCAAGCCCTGTCATATTTGATGATGTCTGGCTTGGCGGGTGTGTCGCAGACCCAGCTCTGGCCGTAAAACGATAAGACATTCGCCATCACAACATCCTCCTGAGCTGTCTACCCATTCAAATGCAGGCTGCTGCGTACGGAATAACGCGCAAGCAGAGACTTACAACCTCCGGAGCCGGGCGCCACGTCCGGTTTTAACGCAACTAACGACGAAGCTGCCCCTCGCAGAGCACACTGTGCCGCCGCGTCGCAAGTGAATGCAGCAGCCCGTATCCGTTGATACAAATATCAGGTTTGAGGGCGTTATCATGCTCAAATATTTACTGCTTACGAGTCTGCTGATTGCGGCCTGGGTGCTGCTCACCGCCTGTAGCCATTCGGGTAATTCGCGCTTTATCGCCCCGGCGAAGAGGCCTGCGCCGATAGCGTCCCGGCCCTGGCCGCCTAACAGTTTCCTCGTCATTGCCTATCACGATGTGGAAGATGACGGGGCGGACCAGCGTTATATGTCAGTGCGCACCAGCGCGCTCAACGATCAGATGGTCTGGCTTAAGCGCAACGACTACCGGCCGGTGAGCGTGCAGCAGATCCTCGATGCCCGCAACGGCGGCGCACCCCTGCCGCCAAAAGCGGTGCTGCTGACCTTCGATGACGGCTACAGCAGTTTCTATACCCGCGTCTGGCCGCTGCTGAAAGCCTATAACTGGCCCGCCCTGTGGGCGCCGGTCGGCATCTGGGTCAGCACGCCGGAGAACAAAAAGGTCGACTTCGGCGGCCTGCCGACCGCCCGCGAGAAGTTCGCCACCTGGGATATGGTGCGTGAAGTGAGCCGCTCGCCGCTGGTGGAAATCGGTTCGCATACCTGGGCTTCGCACTATGGCGGCGTGGCTAACCCGCAGGGCAGTTCGCAGCCTGCGGTCGCGAACCGCATGTTCAACAAAAAGACCGGCCAGTATGAGACGGATGAAGAGTATCAGGCGCGTATCGATAAGGATGTAGCCACCATCACCGCCAAAATCGAGGAAGTGACCGGTAAAGCGCCGCGCGCCTGGGTCTGGCCTTATGGCGCGGCCAACGGCGTGTCGCTGTCGATAATTAAACAGCATGGCTACCAGATGGCCTTTACCCTTGAGGATGGTCTTGGCAATGTGAACCATCTGGACAGCATTCCTCGCCAGCTTATTAACGGCAATCCTTCGCTCCAAAACTTCGCCGAGGGGATAATAAGCGTTCGCGAGCCTAACTCCATGCGGGTGATGCATATCGATCTGGATGATGTATACGACCCGAACCCGGCGCAGCAGAAAAAGAACATCGACAAGCTTATCCAGCGCGTTTATGACATGAGAGCGTCACATGTTTTTCTCCAGGCGTACGCCGACCCGACGGGCGACGGTACGGCCAGAGAGGTCTATTTTAAGAACCGCTGGCTGCCGGTTCGCTCCGACCTCTTTAACTTTGTGGCGTGGCAGTTGCAAACCCGGGCCGGGGCGAAAGTCTATGCCTCGATGCCGGTGCTGGCCTTCAATCTGGACAAGTCGTTGCCGCGTGTGCAGGTCTGGGACCCGAAAACCGGTACGGTGAAAATGGACCCAACAGAGTACCAACGCTTGTCGCCCTTTAACGCCGTGGCGCGCCAGCGAATCACTGAAATCTATGAAGACCTGGCCCGCTATTCCAACTTTGCCGGCGTTCTCTTCCATGACGATGCGCTGCTGACGGAATTTGAAGACGCCAGCCCGGACGCCATGACCGCCTATCATCAGGCGGGCTTTAAAGGCTCCATCACCGACATTCGCAACAACCCGCAGGAGTTTGCGCGCTGGACGCGCTTCAAGAGCCGGGAGCTTATCGATTTCACGAAATCGTTAACAGAGACCGTCCATGCGATTCGCGGTCCGCAAGTCAGAACGGCGCGCAACATCTACGCCACGCCGGTGCTCGATCCGCAGAGCGAATCCCGGTATGCGCAAAACCTCAACGACTATCTGACCACCTACGACTGGACGGCGCCGATGGCGATGCCGCTGAGGGAAGGCGTGCCGCTTAACGAAAGCGGCGCCTGGCTTGATAGTCTGGTGACGGCCGTGAATCGGCACCCTGATGCGCTGCGCAAAACCATTTTTGAACTCCAGGCGCGAAACTGGCGGCAGGCGGAAAACCAGGGAAGGATAAGTGGCAAACAGCTGGCGCAATGGATGGACCAACTGGAGATAAGCGGCGCCAGTAGCCTTGGCTACTATCCCGACGATTTTATTAATGGTCAGCCAGGCATGGATGAGATTCGGCCCTCATTCTCCGCCTGGTGGTATCCACAAAAAACGGCCGTTCTGACGGGTAACTAAGCGCATTGACTGACTGGTTGCTTAACGCGCGTTTTCGCCTCACTGAGCGGGCGCAGTCACCCTTCGCTTATCAAGCCAGGGCTGAAAACCAGGCGCTTAGGGAGTAAGCAGGAGAGGGCGAAAATAAAAAGCCGGGCATAGCCCGGTTTTTTCTGACAATTCGTGCGCAACGCTTTTCAAACTCCCGCAACGAAACCCACAAGCCAGGCTGCTGTGGGCGTTCAGCACCAGCGCCTGCCTGAGCCTCAGGTCACTGTGACTCACACTACGTTCAGGGGGCAGGGCGCGTTGTGCTGTAGCCGGGCGTTAATGACCCGACAGGGGATTAAGCGAAAGCAGTTTTACCTTGACTGAAAAGCTTACTGCAGCGAGGGCACATGAGCATTGCGCCTTTCTGGACCCGGGAGAAACTGTGTTCTGACTGTTGATTGCAATGAGGGCAGGTACATTTCACGAGATAATTACGGCTATTTTTTGCGTCTTTGCGTTGTGACATTGAATAATTCCTGATGGAGGGGCAGCCACCATACACGATTCCTCCGCACATAGCCCGTAATGCTTCTCCTGGCGCTGCAGGTATTGAAGCTTCCGCGCCCCGACAGGCGGGAAAGCAGGCGTGCGTCGGCGCTTATGGCTTCTCGTATCCACCGGATAAGTGGCACGCGTTCATGCGCGGGATGCCCAAAATCCGACCTTCGTCTTAAACGCCGCATTATGTAATTTCCGCTTCGCTTTCGCCGTTATTTCCTGTCGCCCTCCGTGGAAGACCTGGCGTAACCTGCTGCCTCGAATTGTTGATGCACTATACTGACCATTGCAGTTGTCATTTATCGACGAGGCTGCGCGCGGTGACTAACCTGACGCCAACCTTACCTATGACCCTCAGGAGAACAAAATGCAAAAGAATAAAACGTTAAAAGGGCTGCTGGCCGTATCGGCAGTTGTAGCAATGTTCAGCACTGTCGGCGTGCAAGCCCAGGCGACGAGCGCCGCGCAAAATAGCGCTGCAGGCCAGAGCGAATCGGGCGCTAAGCTCAGCGCCGGCGACGAAAAAGCGTTGAAGGACATGGCGCAGGCCAATATCAATGAAATCGCTGCTGCGAAGATAGCCCTGAGCAAGGCCCAAAGCAGCGACGTCAAAGCCTTCGCGCAGAAGATGGTTGACGACCATGGCGGCGCTCTGACCAAAGTACAGGCGGTCGCACAGCAAAAAGGCGTGACGCTGCCGACTGAGCCGGACGCCAGTCACAAGGCCATGGCCGCCCAGCTGGAAAAACAGAGCGGCGACGCCTTTGACAAGATGTATATGGAAAACGCCGGCATGAAGGACCACCAGATGGTGCTGTCGACGCTTAAGCGTGACGCCGGGAGTATTAAGGATTCGGACGTGAAGGCGTTGGCCGACGCGCATACGCCGGTCGTTGAGCAGCACCTGAAGTCCGCCCAGCAGATGTCGACGCAATCCGGTAAGTAACCGGCTTGTTCGATGGGATCAGGGTTCTGCGCCCGGGCAACCCTTTGTTCAAAGGGTTGCAGAAAACCACGGCGGGAGTGTCGCTGTTGAGCGTGCTGAAGAACGGGCGACGACCTTTACGGTAAGCGTGCCGTTCGCTGCTCGCCTGTGGGCCGTCACACGCTGCCGCACTGGAATTAACGCAGGCAGGTTCGACAGGCTGCATGGCGCAGAGAGTGCGAAGGACCGCTTCTGGCGCAAAACGGACAGCCCGCATTTCTGGCGCCCTGGCGCCACCGATTTTTGCATTGCCGGAATGACAACGGCAGGGTGACTGCGCAGTACGTCCTGATCCTGGCGGCCCGCGTTGTCTCAACGCAGCAGTAACCGACGAAGCCCTTGCTCATCATAAATCTGCGCCTTGATGATTTCTCATCACTCCCGTGGCGGGCCACCGCTGCCCCTGTGATGATTCAGAGGTTCAGGCGGAATCGCGCAGCAATTTTTCATCTGCATGAGCACGATCGTACTCAACCTGGGCTAATTCCATGGCCGGACCGAACTCCAGCGCCCAATTCGTCAGCGCCATAAAAGGCTGCTGCAATGACTGCGCCAGTGGCGTAATAGAATATTCCACACTCACAGGAGAGCTTGGCAGAACCTGACGATTCACTAAACCGTTGCGCTCCAGGCGTTTCAGCGCATCGGCCAGCGCTTTATGGGTAATCCCGTTCAGGCGTCTGCGAATTTCATTGAACCGGCAAGGTTCAGTACACAGCACCGTAAGAATTAATATCGACCATTTATTGGTGATGTTTTCTAAAACCGGGCGGGTTTTTCCTATGTCTTTCAGGCAGTTGTTATTTATCTCTGGCATGGCGATATAGTCACTTATCGTTGGTATAGGCAAAGTGCGTAATTGATATTAAGTATAGATTTTATACCATTGGTTTTCGACCTGAAGCGGAGAAAACAGATGGGCAACATTGAAAAAAAAGTCGCTGTGGTGCTTGGCGGCGCGAAAGGAATTGGGCTGGCTATTAGCCAACGTTTCGCAACCGAGGGGGCGGTCACCTGGTTCACCTCAAGACGAGATGAAGAGCTTGAAACCGCTAAAAGCAAAATAGCCGGTACCACGATGCCACTGCGGGCAGATGTCAGCCAGAAGAACGAACTGAGCCGTATCATGCAGACGATTGCAGAAAAATCGGGTCAGATAGATATATTGGTCATCAACGCTGGCATCTCGGAATACGCCACGCTTGAAGAAATCGATGAGCCGCATTTTGATAAGACGTTTGGCCTGAATGTTCGCTCGCCCGTCTTTGCCCTGCAGGCAGCATTGCCCCTGTTGAAACCCGGCAGCAGTGTCGTACTCATCGGTTCAATTGCTGATGTTATCGGCACGCAGGGATATGGCGTCTACTCAGCCAGCAAAGCTGCACTGCGCTCTTTTGCCCGCACCTGGACACGTGAACTTGCCGGGCGCGGCATCCGGGTTAACGTAGTCGCGCCAGGTCCGGTAGACACGGACATGATGGCCGCTGTCTCTGATGATGTGCGTAAAGGGTTAACCAGCGCAATACCGCTGGGCAGAATGGCCCGGCCTGAAGAGGTGGCAAACGCGGCGTTTTTCCTCGCCAGTGATGAGAGCAGCTATATTGCAGGCGCCGAGATTTGTGTTGATGGAGGAATGACACAGGTTTAAGGGATGACACGGCGGCCATCCCGGGATGGCCGCGCGTGCGACAGGTTCACGTTGCTGCCGTCGCGGGATCGGCAAGCATCGCATCGGCGATATCCAGCATGACCCGCAGGCGGTCCATATGCCGGAGGTCAGAGTGATAGCCCACCCAGATATCTTTGGATGGCGGCGGCTCCGGCATGGGAATGCTCTGCAAGCCGGGTATGGCGTCGCCAATCGGCCGCGGCAGCACGGCAATCCCCATTCCCCGCTGGCACATCTGCGCCTGAACGGCCCGGCTGGTGCTGGTGAACACACGTCGTGACAGAGGGAACCTGTCGAGCAGCCAGGCGACGTCAGAAAAGTGGGATTGCGCCGTGTTCATGAGAATAAGCCCCACGGCGGCCGGGTTCTGTTGCGCAATATGCGCGGTTTCCGCCGTGCCATACAGCGCATAGGGGATGCTCATCAGGCGGCGCTGGACAATATCCGGTTCGGTAAAGGGAACAATGCGAAACGCGATGTCGGCATCACGGCGCGACAGATTGAGCAAGCGGTAGCTTGCGATGACTTCCGGCACAATCGCCGGATGGCGGCGCGTCAGCTCGCACAGGACAGGCGCCAGAACATAGTTAGCAAACCACTCCGCTGAAGATATCCGCAATATCCCTTCCAGACGTTCGTGATTACCTGCCAGGCGACGTTCCATCGCCAGCGCGGAGTTTTCCACCGCTTCTGCCAGCGCAAGAACCCTGTCGCCGGCGTCCGTCAGCACCAGACCATCCCTTGTCCGGCGAAATAGCGCTTGCTGCGCCTCAACCTCAAGCGCCTTTATCCGGCGTCCAACGGTCGGATGGCTCACGCCAAGGCTTCGGGCTGCCTCACCGAAAGAGCCCTTGCGAAGGACTGCAAGAAATACCCGGACGTCGCTCCATTCCATGCCATCGTCTCGCCGTTCAAAAATGAACATCGAATATACAAAAGTGTCAGTTCCAAAACAACTTTGTCGATATCACTATAGCCTCCTCAACTAAGGCGCCCCGGGCGGCAATAGAGGAAGCGGAAGAGATGAACAAATCAAAAGACAACGTTGCCATTGTGACCGGCGGCTCCAGCGGGACTGGGGCAGGCATTGCCCGTCCGCAAGCCGAGCCGCGTCGCTGGGCAATGTTTGTCATTTTACTGGTCGGCGCATTTTTGCCGCCGCTCGATTTTTTTATTGTCAATGTTGCGCTGCCTGCCATTCAGGGCGAGCTGGGCGCCTCTTCCTCCGCTGAACAGCTGGTCATTTCATCCTATGCTGCCGTGTATGCGGTGACATTAATTACCGGCGGTCGGCTGGGCGATATTTATGGTCGCGGAAAAATGTTCTTTCTTGGGCTTATCGGTTTTGCCGCTGCATCGCTGCTGTGCGGTTTAGCCTGGTCACCGTGGGTGCTGATTACCGGACGCATCTTACAGGGCGCCACGGCCGCGATTATGGCGCCCCAGGCGCTGGCCTCCGTACAGGCCATTTTCCCGGAAGCGGAAAAACCGTTAGCGCTGAGTATCTATGGCGCCGTGTTTGGCCTGGCCTCGGTTATCGGACAGGTTTTGGGCGGCATTCTGATTTCAGCGGACCTGTTTCACCTGGGGTGGCGGGCTATTTTTCTCGTTAACCTGCCGGTGGCGCTGCTGGTCATTCTGTTTGGCCTGCCGCTGCTGAAAGAGACGCGGGCGCAATCTGCACAGAAACTGGACCCCGTCGGCATGCTGCTCGCGACCATTACGCTGAGCGCGCTGATTGTGCCGTTGATTGAAGGCCGTGAGGCGGGATGGCCCTGGTGGACGTGGCTGTCATTTCTTGCGTTCCCGCTGCTGGCCTCGTTGTTATGGCGTTATGAAGGTCGTCTTAGCCAGAAGGGCGGCTCGCCGCTGCTTGATCCGACCGTGTTACGCGCGCCGGGCCTGGGCCAGGGGCTGGCGATCGTTTTGCTGCTTTATTCCATCGGCGCCTTCTTTCTTTTATTTTCTGTTTATCTGCAAGGCGCGTTGCAGCTAAACGCCCTGACCGCGGGCCTGGTATTTCTGCCCTTTGGCGTCGGCTTTTTGATAGGACCGTTGCTGACGCCTTACCTGAGGCGTTTTGTCGGAAATTATCTGAGCGCAATCGGAATGGGATGCGAGACCCTGGGGTTAGCAGGCATGGCATGGTTGATTGCCAATACCGAGGCGGGCAACCCGCCGGCTACGCTGCCGCTCGCCGTACTGCTTTTTGTTACCGGTCTTGGCCAGGGGCTGGCGATGCCTACGCTTGTGCGGATGGTGACCGGCCGCGTTGCGCCAGCGTTTTCAGGCATGATTGCCGGCGTGACCAGCTCGGCGCTACAAATCAGCACTGCGCTGAGCGTCGCCGTAATCGGCGGCATTTTTTACAGCCTACTGGACAACGGTAAAAGCGGCGCCACTATTACCCATGCCTTTATCGTCGCGCTTCTGGCGATGTCGGTCTGCCTCGCCAGCGGCGCCGGGCTAAGTGTCCGGCTTATCCGGCGCTCCTCTGCGCTGTCTTCAGCGCCAGCCAGCCTTTCCCTCAAGTAAGGCGACAAAGGTCAATCGGCTGAGCGAGTTTTCACTGGATTGCCGTTAGCGTGCGGGTGTTTGCGTTTTAGTGTGGGCATGTAACGTCATAGCTTGATGAGGCCGGAGGGATTGCAACTGGCGGGTAAGCGCAGCGCCACCCGCCAGGTACAACGCTTACAAATAGCGCGACTCTAAATGCGCCCGGAAATAACGTGCGCTGAGGTCTTCACCCGTCGCGTTGGTAATTAACTGCGAGGTGGAGAAGCGGCTGCCGTGCTGCCAGATATTCTGGCGCAGCCAGTCGAACAGCGCGCTGAAATCGCCCTGGGCGATATCGGCGTTAAGCTGCGGCAGCGCGGCGCGGGCGGCGTGGAACAGCTGGGCGGCATACATGGCGCCAAGCGTGTACGACGGGAAATAGCCGAAGCCGCCGTCGGTCCAGTGAATATCCTGCATGCAGCCGTCGCGGTAGTTGCCTTTGGTGGAGAGCCCCAGCCACGCCTGCATTTTCTCATCCCACAGCGCCGGAATATCTTCCACTTCGATATCGCCGTCGATCAGCGCGCGCTCTATCTCATAGCGCAGCACGACGTGCGCCGGGTAGCTTACCTCGTCGGCGTCCACGCGAATGTAGCCTAGCTTCACGCGCTGGTTCCACGCCACGTAATTTTCCGGCGCGAAAGCGGGCTGGTCGCCAAAGCGCTGAACAATGTGCGGTAAAAGACGCGTAAGGAAAGCCTCGCTGCGGCCCAGTTGCATCTCAAAGAACAGGCTTTGCGATTCGTGAATCGCGGTGGAGCGCGCCAGCTGTACCGGCTGGCCCGGCCATTCGCGCGGCAGGTTCTGCTCATAGCGGGCGTGGCCGGTCTCATGGATAACGCCGAACAGCGCGCTGAAAAGCTCGTTTTCATTATAACGGGTGGTGATGCGCACATCTTCCGGCACGCCGCCGCAGAAAGGGTGCGCGCTCACGTCCAGCCGTCCGCCGTTAAAATCGAAGCCGAGCATCTTCATCGCTTCCAGCCCCAGTTCGCGCTGCGTGGCGGTGGGGAAAGGCCCTTCAGGGGCGATAAGCGCGCGCTGCGCCTGCTTCTCTGTGGCCCGGGCGAGCAGGTCCGGCAGCCAGCTTTTGAGATCGCCGAAAAGCGCGTCGAGGCGCGCGCTGGTCATCTGCGGCTCAAAGATATCGAGCAGGGCGTCGTAACGCGAGCAGCCTTTCGCTTCAGCCCGCAACTTCGCCTCTTCGCGGCTCAGCTTCACTACCTCTTTCAGGTTTTGTGAAAAGCCTTCCCAGTCGTTATTGGGACGCTGGGTGCGCCAGGCGTGTTCGCAGCGGCTGCCCGCCAGCGATTTCGCTTCCACCAGCGCTTCCGGCAGCAGCGAGGCCTGCTCGTAATGACGTTTGATTTCCCGCAGGTTAGCGCGCTCAACGTCGTTGAGGTTTTCCTGCTCCGCGCCGTCAATCCACTGCCCAACCTGTTTATCGGTGAGGATCTGGTGCGTAAGCACGCTCATCTCCGCCAGCGCTTCGCCGCGCGCCTGGCTGCCGCCGGGCGGCATCATGGCGAACATATCCCAGCTGGCGATGGAGGAGAGATGAGAGAAGCGGGAGAGCCGCAGGAAAGTGCGGGTAAGCTGCTGATAATTTGTCATTTTCATAAGGCCTCGTGACAGAATGGGCAAAGCAAGAAACTACCATTAACCACGCTGAAACACGAGGCCCGCCGCCCGTTAATGGGCGCGGTGGTGCAAACGTACGCCGACGCCGAGCGCCATCACCAGCAGCAGGGCGATAAAACCGCCCACGCCGCTCCAGCCCCAGGCGTGCCAGAACATGCCGCCCAGCGTGCCGGCGAGGCTTGAACCCAGGTAATAGCTGAAAAGGTAGAGCGAAGAGGCCTGGCCTTTGGCGCGCTTCGCCCGTGGGCCAATCCAGCTGCTGGCGACCGAGTGGGCGGCGAAAAAGCCCGCCGAAAAGAGCAGCATGCCTGCGAAAATCAGCCACAGCGAGGAGAAGAGCGTCATCAGCAAGCCGCAGAGCATTATGCCGGTAAAGGCTAACATCACCGGGCCGCGGCCAAAGCGCGCGGTCATCGCGCCCGCCTTAGGCGAACTCCAGGTGCCGGTGAGATAGGCTACAGAAAGCAGCCCCACCATCGCCTGGCTCAGGTGCCAGGGCGAAAGCATCAGCCGGTAGCCGATGTAGTTAAAAAGGGTGACGAACGCGCCCATCAGCAAAAAACCTTCGGCGAAAAGCAGCGGCAGCCCTTCGTCTCGCCAGTGCAGGCGAAAGTGAATAAACAGCGTTTTCGGGCGCAGGGAAGAGGGGCGGAAATGGCGCGAGGCGGGAAGGATTTTCCAGAACATCAGCGCCGCCGCGAGGGCAAAGCAGCCGATGGCGGCGAGCGCCACGCGCCAGCCGAAGAAATCGGTCACCACGCCGCTCAGCAGTCGTCCGCTCATGCCGCCGATGGAGTTGCCGCTGATGTAAAGCCCCATCGAGAAGGCGACCACGCTTGGGTGGATCTCTTCAGAAAGATAGGTCATGCCCACCGCCGCCACGCCGCTCAGGGAGAGGCCAATCAGCGCGCGCATTAACAAAATGCCATGCCAGCTGGTCATCAGGGTGGAAAGCAGCGTACAGCACGAGGCGAGCAGCAGCGCCGTCACCATCACATTTTTACGGCCAATGGCGTCGGACAGCGGGCCGGTAAAGAGCAAGCCGACGGCGAGCATGGCGGTGGAGATAGAAAGCGAAATACTGCTCTCGGCAGGCGTTACGCCGAACTCATGCGAGAGTACCGGCAGAATAGGCTGTACGCAGTAGAGCAGGGCGAAAGTGGCGAGGCCCGCCGAAAAGAGGGCCAGCGTGACGCGCATAAACAGCGGCGTGCCGCGCTTGATGTGGGTGACCGGCGTTTTCACGCCCTGAACGTCAGCGCGAGCGGGGGTCAGTTCGCTGGCTGTAGTGGTACGGCTCAAAGTTATGTCCTGAATCATCATCCCCGCTGTTGCAGGCCACGGGTATCGCCTTCTTTTCAGGGTAGAAAGTGGGTAATCTTCTGTCTAATATATTAATAATCTCAAATGATATTTTAAAAATATGAATATCGAACTGCGTCATTTACGCTACTTCGTTGCAGTCGCCGAAGAACTTCATTTTGGCCGCGCCGCCGCCCGGCTGAATATCTCCCAGCCGCCTTTGAGCCAGCAGATCCAGCTGCTGGAAGCGCAGATTGGCGCCCGGTTGCTGGCGCGCACCAACCGCAGCGTCAGCTTAACGGCGGCGGGGCTGCAGTTTCTGGCCGACAGCCGACAAATCTTAAGCCAGGTGGAGGCCGCCGCCGTGCGCGCCGGACGTCTGCACGCGGGGGAGACGGGCGAGCTGCGCATCGGCTTTACCTCCTCCGCGCCTTTTATCCGCGCCATTTCAGACAGCCTTTCGCTTTTTCGTAAGCGTTATCCGGACGTGCATTTGCAGACGCTGGAGATAAACACCCGCGCGCAGATAGCGCCACTTAACGAAGGCGCGCTGGATGTCGGGCTGATGCGCAACACGCCGTTGCCGGATACGCTGGCCTGGAAGCTCATCCTGCGCGAGCCGCTGATGGCGATGCTCCACCGCGAACACCCGCTGGCCGCCCGGGAGAAAATCTCGCTGCGCGAGCTGGCGGATGAGCCGTTCGTCTTTTTTGACCCGCACGTCGGCACCGGGCTTTATGACGACATTATCGGTCTGCTGCGCCGCTACGGCGTGAAGGCGCAGATAACCCAGGAGGTGGGGGAGGCGATGACCATCATCGGGCTGGTGGCGGCGGGGCTTGGCGTCTCCATTCTGCCCGCCTCGTTTCAGCGGGTGCGGCTGGAGGAGATGCGCTGGGTGGCGATTGAAGAGCCGGACGCGGTATCGGAGATGTGGCTGGTCTGGTCGAAGCACCATGAGATAAGCGCCGCCAGCGAGCGCTTCATAACGCTGGTCAGCGAAGCGGCATTAACGCTCGCTCCCACGGCGAGGGCGCTCAAAAATGTGCGGTAAATCACAAGCATGGTGAAATATTTGACGATATGTGTATAAGTGCTTCACCATAGCCGAAGGTTTATTTCGCAGCGTGAAAATAAGGAAGCAAGACGTGGTTGCTGATAGCCAGCCGGGCCATATTGATCAAATAAAACAAACCAATGCAGGCGCAGTTTATCGTCTGATCGATCAGCTCGGCCCGGTGTCACGTATCGACCTCTCTCGCCTCGCGCAACTCGCGCCCGCCAGCATTACCAAAATTGTTCGTGAGATGCTCGAAGCGCATCTGGTGCAGGAGACGGAAATTCAGGAGCCGGGCAGCCGCGGACGGCCTGCCGTTGGGCTGGCGGTGGAAACCGAGGCCTGGCATTACCTTTCGGTGCGCATCAACCGCGGCGAAATCAACCTCGCGCTGCGTGACTTAAGCAGCAAGCTGGTGGTGGAAGAGCAGCTCGATTTGCCCCTGACGGCCGAAGCGCCGCTGCTTGCGCGTATCATCCAGCATGTCGATACCTTTTTCATTCGTCACCAGCAGAAGCTGGAGCGGCTTACCGCCATCGCCATTACGCTGCCGGGCGTGATTGATACCGAAAGCGGCCTGGTCCGACAGATGCCTTTCTATGACATCACCGATATGCCGCTCGGCGAGGCGCTGGAAACGCATACCGGCGTGCCGGTGTTTATTCAGCACGATATCAGCGCCTGGACTATGGCCGAGGCGCTGTTTGGCGCGTCGCGCGGCGCGCGGGATGTCATTCAGGTGGTTATTGACCACAACGTGGGCGCCGGGGTGATAACCGACGGGCGATTGCTGCACGCGGGCAGCAGTTCGCTGGTCGAAATAGGCCACACTCAGGTAGACCCTTACGGCAAACGCTGCTATTGCGGCAACCACGGCTGCCTGGAAACCATCGCCAGCATCGACAGCGTGCTGGAGCTGGCGCAGCAGCGGATGAATCAGTCGATGGGCTCTATGCTGCATGGCCAGCCGCTTAGCGTGGAATCGCTTTGCGACGCGGCGCTGCACGGCGACCTGCTGGCCCGCGACATTATCCTCGGCGTCGGCACCAACGTCGGGCGCATTCTGGCCATTATGGTCAACCTGTTTAATCCGCAGAAGATAATCATCGGCTCGCCGCTAAACCGCGCGGCCGATATTCTCTTTCCCGCCATTGAAAACTGCATTCGCCAGCAGGCATTGCCAGCCTACAGCAGCCATATCAGCGTAGAGAGCACGCAGTTCTCTAACCGGGGCACCATGGCGGGCGCCGCGCTGGTGAAAGATGCGATGTATAACGGTTCGTTATTGATTCGTCTGTTGCAGGGGTAACAATTTTTACCTCATCCACCAAAAATTGCGCTACCTCAATCTGAGGCCAACCGTCTTATTTTACACTTTCGCCACTGAATTATTCTCGTTTGTATTTATCTGAGCATAACCGTGGAGTCAGTGATGCTTAAGCGTTTCTTTATAACCGGTACGGATACTTCTGTCGGGAAGACAGTGGTGTCGCGCGCGCTGCTGCAGGCCCTGGCCGCCAGCGGCAAAAGCGTGGTGGGGTTTAAGCCTGTCGCCAAAAGCAGCAAAGAGACGCCGGAAGGATTACGCAACCGGGATGCCCTGGTGCTGCAAAGCGTCTCAACCCTCGATCTCCCTTACCACGCCATCAACCCCATCGCCCTGAGCGAAGATGAGAGCAGCGTGGCGCACAGTTGCCCGATTAATTACACCCTGCTTTCCGACGGCCTGGCGCGCCTGAGCATTCAGGCCGACCATGTTGTGATAGAGGGAACCGGCGGCTGGCGCAGCCTGATGAACGATCTGCGGCCGCTTTCGGAATGGGTGGTGCAGGAACAGCTGCCGGTGCTGATGGTGGTGGGCATTCAGGAAGGGTGCATCAACCACGCGCTGTTAACCGCGCAGGCCATTACTAACGATGGGTTGCCGCTCATCGGCTGGGTGGCGAACCGTATTAATCCAGGCCTGGCGCACTACGCGGAAATCATCGACGTGCTGAGCAAAAAGCTGCCTGGTCCGCTGGTGGGCGAGCTGCCTTATCTGCCGCGCGCCGAGCAGCGCGAGCTGAGCCACTATGTGGATATTTCCGCGCTGGGGCTGACGGCGTGCGCGAAAGCCGTCTGACCTGTTTCCGACATCAAAAAACGCCTCCCGTGGGAGGCGTTTTTTTTAGGGGCTACGTCGCTTAGCCGGCAGGGGTGTTCAGCACCCGGCGGGTGCGGCCCGAGCTCAGGTAATCGGCGATATAATCCTGCGAAATCTCTCCGCTGTAGCGGCCTTCTTCATCCACAATCGGCATCCAGACAGTGTTGTGCTCATAAAGTCTGGAGAGCACGACGCGCAGGTTATCTTCCGCTTTGCCCGTGACGCGAAACGGATGCAGCAGGTCGGCGCATACGCCGGTCGCACCGCGCGCCTCCCGGCGTTTGACATAGCCGAGCGGCTTGTCGTTTTCATCCACCACAGTAATCGAGCGCATATCGTTGTCATCCATCAGGGCGAAGGCTTCAGCAAGCGAGGTGGAGCGGCGCACGGTGATGGTCGGCTGCGCCTCCGTCACATCGCCCGCCTGCACCAGCAGCAGACGCTTCAGGATACGGTCCTGGCCGACGAAAGAGCCGACAAACTCGTCCGCCGGCTTCGCCAGCAGCTCGTCAGGGCTGGCGCACTGAACGATTCTTCCCTGGCGGAACACGGCGATGCGGTCGCCAAGCTTCAGCGCTTCGTCAATATCATGGCTCACCAGCATCACGGTTTTCTTTAACTGGCGCTGCATTTCCAGAAACTGGTTCTGGATAACTTCGCGGTTGATAGGGTCGACCGCGCCGAAAGGCTCATCCATCAGCAACACCGGCGGATCCGCCGCCAGTGCGCGAATCACCCCGATACGCTGCTGTTGCCCGCCGGACATCTCTTTCGGATAGCGGTTGAGAAAGCGTTTCGGGTCCATCGCCACCATCGACATCAGCTCGGTGGCGCGCGCTTTACACTTCGCCTTATCCCAGCCCAGCATGCGCGGCACCACGGTGATGTTCTCTTCAATGGTCATGTTGGGAAACAGACCGATCTGCTGAATGACATAGCCGATGTTGCGGCGCAGCGTCACGGTATCAAGATCGGTGGTGTCTTCGCCGTTGATGAGGATCTTGCCGCTGGTAGGGGCGATGAGACGGTTAATCATTTTAAGCGTCGTGGTTTTGCCGCAGCCGGAGGGGCCGAGCAGCACGCACATTTCGCCCTCGGGCACGTTCAGGTTAACGTTGTCGACCGCGTTCACGGTCTGGCCGTTCTTCTGCGTGAACTGTTTGGTGAGGTTTTCCAGCTTTATCATTATCGAATCCCCTTAGGCGTAAGCATTACTTGCAGGCGGTGAAGCAGCCAGTCGAGCACAATCGCCAGCAGACAAATCATTAAGGCGCCTGCAATCAGCATGCGGATATCGCTGCCGCCAATGCCGTTGAGCAGCAGCAGGCCAAGACCACCCGCGCCAATCACGGCGGCGATAGCCATTACCCCGATATTCATCACCACGGCGGTGCGAATACCGCCGAAAATCACCGGCAGGGCCATGGGAATTTCCACCCAGCGCAGGCGCTGCCAGAAAGTCATGCCGATGCCGCGGCCCGCTTCACGCAGCCCCGGCGGCAGGCTGTCGAGGGCGGTATGGGTATTGCGTACGATCGGCAGCAGCGAATAAAGAAAGACGGCGGTGATGGCGGGCAGCGCGCCGATCCCCTGGCCTATCATCGAGAAAAGCGGGATCATCAACCCGAACAGGGCGATGGAGGGTACGGTCAGCAGCAGCGTGGCGAGACCCAGCACCGGCGTCGCCAGCCATTTATGACGCACAATGAGGATGCCAAGCGGCACGCCGGTGAGAATCGCCAGGCCTACCGCGAGCAGCACCAGCCACAGGTGTTGCAGCGTCAGCATGCCAAGGTAGCCTGCGTTATCAATCATGTAATGAAGGGTATCCATCGGCTCTCCTTAAAGCAGACCTTTGCTGCGCAGGAAGTCGTGGGCGACCTGCTGCGGCGACTGGTGATCGATATCCACTTTCGCATTGAGCGTAGTGATGGTGTCGTTATCAAGCAGACCGGAAAGGGTATTGAGCGCCTCATCAAGGCCGGGGTTAGCCTCCAGCGCCTCTTTGCGCACGACCGGCGTGACGGCATAGCTTGGGAAGAACCCCTTGTCATCCTCCAGCACTTTCAGATCAAACCCTTTCACGCGCCCGTCGGTGGAGTAGACCAGACCGACATCGACAAACCCGTCGCGAATGGCGTTATAGACGAGGCCCGGGTCCATCTGGCGGATTTGCGAGCGGTCAAGCGGCATGTTGTAGGCCTGCTGCAGCGGCTTCATGCCGTCGCTGCGCCCGGCGTACTCCAGGTCCAGCCCCAGCAGCCAGTTATTATCCGGGTCGGTTTTGCGCAATTGCTCAATCTTCTCCACCATTTGCGACATCGTGGTTATCTGCTCGGCTTCGGCGCGCTTACGCTGCATGGCGAAGGCGTAGGTATTGTTCATCTTTGCGGGCTTCAGCCAGACCAGCCCCAGTTTCGCATCGAGCTTTTTTACGGTGTCGTAAGATTGCTGCGCCGTCATCGGCTCCTTAATGCGGTTAAAGATGCTCAGCGAGGTGCCCGTATACTCCCAGGTCATGTCCACCTGTTTATTGACCATCGCGTTACGGGAAATCACCGCAGCGATGTTAGTGCGCGGCTCCACCTGGAAGCCTTTCTTTTGCAGGTACTCCACCGTCATGGCGGAAAGAATATGCTGTTCGGTAAAGCCTTTCGACGCCAGCACCAGCGGACGGGCCGCCGCCGCCGCGCCGGTAAAGAGCATGGCGGCGGCCAGCAGGGCGCACAGTCGGGGTAGTTTCATCTCAACGCTCCTTATTTCAGGCGGTGTGCGGACTGAGCAGGCGGCCCAGCGCAGCCAGCGCCATATCCAGGATCAAGGCGAAGAGGGCGGTAGCCGACGCGCCAAGGATAAGGGTCGGGAAATCGTTCAGGTAAATTCCCGGGAAGATAAGCTCGCCGTAGCTGCTGGCGCCGATAAGAAAGGCGAGCGGGGCGGTGCCGACGTTAATGGCGGTCGCGATGCGCACGCCAGAGAGAATAACCGGCCAGGCGTTCGGCAACTCGACCTGCAACAGGCGCTGGCGTTTGGTCATGCCAATGCCGTTGGCCGCTTCAATCAGCGAACCCGGCACGGCGCATAGCCCCGCGTACGTGTTGCGTACGACAGGCAGCAGCGAGGCGAGGAACAGCGCCACAACGGCCGGTTTGTCGCCAATGCCGATAATCACCATCGCCAGCGCCAGCACGGCAAGCGGCGGCAGGGTATTGCCGACGTTAAAAATCTGCATGACATATTCCGCCCAGCGACGCGCGGCGGGTCGGCTTAACGCTATCCCGCTCGGAATGCCGACCAGCAATGCCAGCGCCATGGAGCTAAAAACCAGCCACAGATGCTGTTTACCCAGATAAAGCAAATCTTCCTGACGGGTTTTGATAACGTCCAGGCCAATGCCCCAGACCAGCAACCCGACGGCGATAAGCAATCCCGCGACCGCGAGAAAAGTACGTTTAGCAAGTGAAGCCGTTTGCATGGCGCGCTCCCTGTATGCACGTTTTAGGGCAACAAAAGTATTGCCTGTTGTTATCCCGTGTTTCACCACGGTGTAAAGTGCTATAGCAATGCAATGGGAAGGATTCCAGTCGGAGCGGGAGCGCTCCAGGCGTATATTCTCCGTAGTAATAAGCGTTATACCTTATGTCGTCTCGCTTATTTCCTTATGAGTAGAATTATCTTAAAAAGCGGCAGGCCAAAGTGACACCGTAACAGTTCGGGAAAAGTAATTTATATTAGTAACAATAAAGTTGCTGAATAAATAAACAAGCATAATGAGAAAGCGCATCGCATAAGCAGCAGAAAAGGTTTCATTTTTCTGCGGCCTGTAAGGTGTGATAGTTTCACGTCTCTTACAGATTAAAGCCGGGACGCGGGCGATGGGTTTACTGATAAAAGCGCTGATTGGCGCGCTGGTGGTGGTGGTGATTGGGATCCTGGCGAAGACGAAAAATTATTATATTGCCGGACTGATCCCGCTTTTTCCGACCTTCGCGCTGATTGCGCATTATATCGTCGTCACAGAGCGCGGCGTGGAAGCGCTGCGCGCCACCGTGATTTTCGGCATGTGGTCGATTATCCCCTATTTTGTCTATCTGGCTTCGCTGTGGGTCTTCAGCGCCATGATGCGGGCGCCGCTGGCGCTGGCAGGCGCCGTGGCGCTCTGGTGCCTGAGCGCCTGGCTGTTGATTGCGCTCTGGACGCGCTTTCACTGAGTTAAGGCCGCCATGCGCTCAACGGTAGAGCGGTTTTACCGCTACGGGCGTGACCAGCCCTTCGCGCCAGCCTGCCAGCGTCTGGCGCGTCAATTCGCCAAGCGCCGTGTAAAAAGGGTGACCGGCGTTTTCGCAAAACACCTGCAGAAAGCGGCCCGCCCAGGGCAGCAGGTGCCAGGCCAGCAGCTGCTCCAGCGCCTCCGCTCTGCCGTTTTCTGCAAGCCATGCCGCCATTAGCAGCAGCAGACCGATATGATCTTCGGGCTCGTTGCTTGCCGCCCCGGTGTCTATTTCGTTCTCCCGCATCCACTGGCGCAGCGCGAGGGTAGAGTCGCCAAACAGCACGCTTTCCCGGTCAAGCCAGACCGAGCCCCAGGGCGGCGCGGGCAGCGCCCACGGCCCAATAAACAGCCGTTGCCAGGCCTGCTCGAGCGTCTCTTCGCTTTCCGGCGCGCGAAACCCACAGGTTATTGCTTGTGGTACAGCCTGGGGCCACTGCGCGCGCCAGTTCTCGTGACGCAATGCCTGCGCCAGCGGCGCGGCTTCAGCCGAAGCGGGTGAATAATAAAAAAGCGCGCCGAGTACGCGGGCGCAAAGGGCGATGTCGTTCAGCGTCGTCTTCACTGCTTTTACCTTCTTAAGCGGCGCGGGTTAGCCCCGCGCCAGAATTATCCTGCGATCGCCATGCCTGTGGTCATATGCAGCCCGTAAAACAGAATGCGGCCCACTATCTCTGCGGTTAACACCAGCACGAAGCCTGCGATAAGGGAAAGGGTACGCGGCTCAGTACGTCGGATTAGCGGGCAGAGCCAGCAGCCCAAACCCAGCGCAAGCATGGCAAGGCGTGCGGTTTGCCATAAGGCGTAATCCGGCACCAGCGTCGCCGCCTGCTGCACCGAGCTGTGTATGGCGGCAAGCGTCTGGCCCTGCATCACGATGACCGCTACGCTGAGCAACAATGCCGCCGCGCTTACCTTTGCGAAACCCACCGGGTTGACGCGCACCCGCGCCAGGCGCAACACCAGCGCGCCGAGCAGCGGCCCGCCCAGCAGGACGGTGAGGAAGAATCCAACCGTGGTATAGCCGTTGCGCCAGGTCGGCACCGTCTCAATCTGGTAGACCCGGCTCATCATCCAGACAAACGCCAGCCCCAGCGCCATGCTGATAACCAGCCACGCTTTGCCGAACGCCGCCGGCAGTTTGTCCAGAAACGCCGCCAGCCACCACAACCCGCCCGCCGCGAAAAAGAGCGCGCCGCCGGCGATTTCGTTGCTCAGCGCAGACGCTCCGACGCGGTTAAGGGAGTTGAACATCCGCAGCGGCGAGCCCAGATGCATCACCGAGGCGAGAAAGCCCACGCCCATCAACAGCCACAGCAGAAACATCGCCCGCGCCAGCCGGGTTCTTGCCGGGCGCTCGCGCGCCACCGCCAGCCAGCCGAAGCCGCTCACGATAAGCCCGCCCGCCACGCACTGGCCGAGCACCGTAAACAGCACCAGCGGCCATTCATGCCATCCGTTGCCCATCTCACACCTCCTTCGGGTTGGCCAGGTAGCCGGTGGCGTCGCCACAGGGCCGACTGCCGGCGTTGGGTTTAATTACAATGTTCGGCTGCGTGAAGCGCGCGGCGGGCAGCGGCGCGACGGCCGCGAGCGCGCCGTGCTTCTGGCGCAGCGCGTCGATGGGGCCGAAATCGAGCGCGCGCAGCGGGCAGGATTCCACGCAGACGGGTTTCTGCCCCTGCGCCACCCGCTCATGACAGCCGTCGCACTTGGTCATGTGGCCCTTCTGCGCGTTGTACTGCGGCGCGCCATAAGGGCAGGCCATGTGGCAGTAACGACAGCCGATGCAGATATCCTCATCCACCACCACAAAGCCGTCGTCGCGCTTGTGCATCGCGCCGCTCGGGCAGACTTTCGTGCAGGCCGGGTCGGCGCAGTGGTTGCAGGCAATCGAGAGGTAGTAGGCGAACACATCCTGGCGCCAGACGCCGTTATCCTCCTGCCAGCTGCCGCCCGCATACTCATAGATGCGGCGAAAGCTCACCTCCGGGGTAAGGTCCTTGTAATCCTTGCACGCCAGCTCGCAGGTTTTGCAGCCTGTGCAGCGGGCGGAATCGATAAAAAAGCCATACTGGGTAGTCATCGGTTACTCCTTAAACCTTCTCGATTTCGACCAGATTGCTGTGCGAAGGGTTGCCCTTGGCGAGCGGCGAGGGACGCTGGGTAGTGAGAACGTTAATGCATCCCGCATGGTCAATGCCTTGCGCGTCCGGGTCGTACCATGCGCCTTCGCCCAACGCCACGACCCCCGGGATAATGCGCGGCGTGACCTTCACCTCAATACGCACCTCGCCGCGATCGTTGAAAATACGCACCGTATCGCCGCTGATAATGCCGCGAGGTGTCGCATCGATTGGGTTCATCCACATCTCCTGGCGACAGGCCGCCTTCAGCACGTCGACGTTGCCATAGGTAGAGTGGGTTCGCGCTTTGTAATGAAAGCCGGTCAACTGCAGCGGGTACTTCTCGCGCAGCGGGTCGTCGTAGTGCTCGAAACCGGGGCTATAAACAGGCAGAGGATGAATAACGTCGCCTTTTTCAAGCGTCCAGCTGTCGGCAATCTGCGCAAGCTGGCTGGAGTAAATTTCAATTTTGCCGGAGGGCGTGCTCAGCGGGTTGGCCTGCGGGTCGTCGCGAAACGCTTTGTAAGCGACAAAATGACCGTCCGGATCGCGTTTTTTGAAGATGCCCTGCTGACGGAACGTATCGAAGCCCGGCAGCTCCGGCAGCGCCTCGCGGGATTGCTCGTAAAGATGACGAAGCCATTCTTCCTGCGTGCGTCCTTCGGTGAACTGCTGCTCAACGCCCATGCGTTTAGCAATCTCAGAGGTCATCTCATAAATCGTTTTACACTCGAAGCGCGGCGTGATGGCCCGATCGGCAAAAATGACGTAATCCATGTTGCCGCAGGAGGCATCCAGGGCAAAATCCATCTGCTCAGAGGCGGTGCAGTCGGGCAGCAGCAAGTCGGCATATTTCGCCGATGAAGTCATGTGATTGTCGATAACCACAATCAGTTCGCACAGTTTGTCGTCCTGCAAAATCTCATGGGTGCGATTGATTTGCGAATGCTGGTTAATCAGGCAATTGCTGGCGTAGTTCCAGATCATTTTAATCGGCACATCCAGCTTCGCTTTACCGCGAACGCCATCGCGCAGGGCGGTCATTTCCGGTCCCCTTACAATGGCGTCTGTCCACATGAACATCGAAATGCTGGCTTGTACCGGGTTTTCCAGCGTCGGCATACGTTCAAACGGCATGGCGTAAGCGCCTTCCCGCGCGCCGCTGTTGCCGCCGTGAATGCCGACGTTGCCGGTGAGAAGAGGCAACATGGCGATAGCGCGGGAGACCAGTTCGCCATTTGAGTGGCGCTGGGGGCCCCAGCCCTGAGAGATAAAAGCGGGTTTCGCGCCGGCTATTTCTCGCGCAAGCTTCACGATGCGCGCGGCCGGTATGCCGGTAATCGCGGCGGCCCACTGCGGTGTTTTCGCGATGCCGTCGTCGCCCTGGCCGAGAATATAGGCTTTGTAATGGCCATTGGCGGGCGCGCCCGCAGGCAGCGTTTTTTCGTCATAGCCAACGCAGTATTTATCAAGAAAGGCCTGGTCGACGAGATTCTCGGTAATCATCACCCAGGCGAGTCCTGAAACCAGCGCGGCGTCGGTGCCCGGGCGAATGGGGATCCACTCATCTTCACGCCCGGCGCCGGTGTCGGTGTACCGTGGGTCGATAATTATCATGCGGGCGTTGGATTTCTCACGCGCCTGTTCAAGATAGTACGTCACGCCGCCGCCGCTCATGCGCGTTTCGCCGGGGTTGTTGCCGAACAGAACCACTAACTGGCTGTTTTCAATATCAGAGGGACTGTTGCCTTCCGCCCAGCCGCCGTAGGTGTAATTCAACCCGGCGGCAATCTGCGCGGTAGAGTAGTCGCCATAATGATTGAGATAGCCGCCGCAGCAGTTCATCAGGCGCGCTATCAGCGTCTTACCGGGCGGCCATGAGCGGGTCATTGTGCCGCCGAGTGTCCCGGTACCGTAGTTCAGGTAAATGGCCTCGTTGCCATAAGTCTGGATGATACGCTGCATTTCTCTGGCGAGCGTATCGAAAGCCTCCTCCCAGCTGATGCGGACAAATTTGCCTTCGCCGCGTCTACCCACCCGTTTCATCGGGTATTTCAGACGATCGGGGTTATAAACCCGGCGGCGCATCGAACGACCGCGCAGACAGGCGCGCACCTGATGCAAGCCGTCGTAGTTGTCGTCGCCGGTGTTGTCCGTCTCAACGTAGCGTATTTCGCCATCAACAACGTGCATGCGCAGCGGGCAGCGACTGCCGCAGTTGACTGTGCAAGCGCTCCAGACAATACGTTCGGGCGACGAAGGCGGCGGACTGGTCTGCGCCGCGCCGCTTTTCGGGATAAAGGGAAGTGGAAATCCGCCAGCGGCGAGGGCCAGGCCGCCGAGGGCGGTGGTTTTTACAAGGGTACGGCGGCTTATCCCGCCGGGGTGTTGAAAGTTCGACATGCTCACTCCTTAGTGCTTCCTGCAAAAGGAAGGTGTGAAGGCGTTTTTAGCGTTATTAATGACGTCAGCACCTGCGACGCGCGGCGGGAGTATTAACCATTATGGGGTAGGGAGTATTAACGATGGTCAAAGAAGGGAGGAATTAAAAAACAAAAAGGGCGCGCAGGCGCCCGGAACGTTATTGCGGTTCGCTGGGGGCGCCTTCCTGGGCTGGCGCGGCGCTCGCTGCGTTGCCGCTGCTGGTGCGCGTGTAGAGGATCTTTTGTGTATCATTAGCGCAGTGGCCGACGACCTGCGCATCCGGCTTATCGGCCTGATCGTTAGGCACAATGGAAAGGGTGAAACCCGACTCCGGCACGCCGTTATTGATGATTCGCTGTTGGATTTCATCTCTGACCCGTTCGCAAGAATTTTGCTGCGCCAGCGCAGGCGCGGCGGCGATAAGCAGAACAGTGCTGGCCAGAACGTGACGTTTCATATTGCGCTCCTTCTGTGCAAAGCGGTTAAACTAAGCATAGCAGACAGAACGTAAATCCTTGTATTAACGTGTATGTAACCCCCTGACAGGACGAATGGATATTAGCGTGAAACGAGCCCTGATAACGCTTTCAGCCCTCTGGCTGCTGGCAGGCTGCGACGGTGCTTCCACCCCGCAGGCCTTTACGCCGGAAATGGCGAGCTTTTCGAATGAATTTGACTTTGATCCTCTGCGCGGCCCGGTTAAAGATTTCAGCCAGACGCTAATGAATGAAAAAGGCGAGGTGGCGAAGCGGGTAACCGGCACGCTCTCGCAGGAGGGGTGCTTCGACACGCTTGAGTTTCATAACCTTGAAGATAACTCCGGCGCGGCGCTGGTGCTGAACGCGAACTACTACCTTGACGCCGCCTCGCAGGAGAAGCGGGTAAAGCTGCAGGGTAAATGCCAGCTGGCGGAATTGCCGGCGGCGGGCGTCGTTTACGACACTAACGACAGCGGTTTTGTAGTGAAGGCGCGCGGTAAAGGCACAACCATCGATTACCGTTACGATGCGGAAGGCTACCCGCTCGGCAAAACGACCGTGGCGGATAAACTCAGGCTGACGGTGGCTTCCACCGTTGCCGATAACCGTAAAAAGCTCGATTACACGGCTGTCAGCACGCTTAACGATAAGACCATGGGGCGTGTAAAGCAGACCTGCGATTACGACAACCATTTTAATCCGGTGAGCTGCGAGCTGGAGATTACTGACGAGAGCGCCACCCCGCCGGTGCACCATAAGTACACCATCGAAAACACCATTGAGTATTATTAAGATTGGCGTCTCGCGGGCAGGTGTCGTTGTGCTTGCCCGCGCTTCGAAAGAAGCGCAGGGCGGTGAAGCGAAGCGCGACCCGCCGCAACGCGGCAGGCTTTATTGCGCGGTGGGCTTCAGCAGGCTGCTGCCGGGCGTTTTATGTTTCGCCAGATAGTGATGCTGGAAAATGCACATGCGAATAGTGGTGCGGTATTCGCCATTGATAAAAAATTCGTCGATGAGTTCGCCTTCCACCTGAAAACCCAGCTTGCGATAGATGTGAATCGCTTTCTCGTTCTCTTTATCGACAATCAGGTACAGCTTATAGAGATTGAGCACCGTAAAGCCGTAATCCATGGCAAGCTTCGCGGCGCGCGAAGCAAGCCCCCGGCCCTGGTGGTCGGGCGAAATAATTATCTGAAACTCCGCACGGCGGTGTACGTGGTTGATTTCAACCAGCTCCACCAGACCCGCTTTCTCGCCGTTGCACTCCACCACAAACCGCCGTTCGCTCTGGTCGTGGATATGTTTATCGTAGAGATCGGAGAGTTCGACAAAGGCCTCGTACGGCTCTTCAAACCAGTAGCGCATAACGCTCGCATTGTTATCAAGCTGATGAACGAAGCGAAGATCTTCGCGCTCAAGCGGGCGCAGTTTCACAGTCAGTTCAGACATGACAAATCCTTTTTAGCGAAGAGAAAGGCTTCCGGGCGGAAGCCTTTGGCGTTGGCGTCAGGGCGCGAGCGGGCGACCGGTACGGCGGTCAAGACAACGCAGGGTGTTAGGCTCCCAGTAGGCGTTGAGGTTGGCGCTTTGCTCGCACCTGTCGCGACCATCAAACGCGACATCGGCTTTATCCCACTCTTTTTCGGCGCGGGTATTCACTTTGTGGCGTAAAGAACGGGTGTCATTCCATTGCTCTTTGTCCATCGCGGCGTTCTGACGGCTCTGCGCGCTGTCACCAGATTCGATAATCAGCTTGCTGGTTTCCGCCTGCGCCGGTAACGCCAGGCTGAACGCGCCGGCCACCAGCGCCATCAGCAGGGAGTGGCGAAGGAGAGTTTTCATTGCGGTTTCCTTTTATATGAAGCAACACTTGCCGGTTAACCGGCAGGCTTTACTATATCACCGCCTTTTTAGCGCGCACAGCGCCCGGCGATAGTGATAATTATCCATGATGGACCTCAATATGATCAAAACAACGCTGCTTTTTTTCGTCACCGCGCTGGCGGAAATCGTCGGTTGCTTTCTGCCGTGGCTGTGGCTGAAAAAGGGCGCGTCGTCGTGGCTTTTGCTGCCTGCCGCGCTCTCACTTGCGCTGTTTGTCTGGCTGCTTACGCTGCATCCGGCGGCGAGTGGACGAGTCTATGCGGCCTACGGCGGCGTCTATGTCATGACCGCGCTGTTATGGCTGCGCGTTGTGGACGGCGTCAGGCTCAGCGTTTACGACTGGCTGGGCGCAGGCGTGGCGCTGTGCGGCATGCTGATTATCGTCGCAGGCTGGGGGCGAGCCTGAAACAAGGCGCAGCGGGGGACGCCTCTGCGCGTCATCCGCCTTTTTGCTTTGTGAGCCGGGACGCATTTTTTTCTTAATATAACTTGTATGGTAGTTAGGTCAGTTGCTCATTGCGTATTCAGAAGAGGCCTGAATGCGCCATTCAGAACGAGGTATTCATGAAAATCAGTAAGGCTGAAGTCTTTGTCACTTGCCCGGGCCGCAACTTCGTCACGTTGAAAATCACCACCGAAGATGGCCTGACGGGGCTTGGCGACGCCACGCTCAACGGGCGCGAGCTTTCTGTCGCCAGCTACCTGCGCGATCACCTCTGTCCGCAGCTGGTGGGGCGCGATGCGCAGCGCATCGAAGATATCTGGCAGTTTTTTTATAAGGGCGCTTACTGGCGTCGCGGCCCGGTGACAATGTCGGCTATCTCCGCCATTGATATGGCGCTGTGGGACATCAAAGCCAAAGCCGCCAATATGCCGCTTTACCAATTGCTCGGCGGCGCTTCGCGCGAGGGCGTAATGGTTTACTGCCACACCACCGGCCACAGCATTGATGAAGTTCTGGATGACTACGCGCGCCACAAAGAGATGGGATTTAAGGCGATTCGCGTACAGTGCGGCGTGCCGGGAATGAAAACCACCTACGGCATGGCGAAAGGCAAAGGGCTGGCGTACGAGCCCGCCACGAAAGGCGAGTGGCCGGAAGAGCAGCTCTGGTCCAGCGAAAAATACCTCGACTTCACGCCGAAACTCTTCGCTGCGGTGCGCGACAAGTTCGGCTTCCATGAGCACCTGCTTCACGACATGCACCACCGCCTGACGCCGATTGAAGCCGCGCGTTTTGGCAAAAGCATTGAAGATTACCGCCTGTTCTGGATGGAGGACCCAACGCCTGCGGAAAACCAGGCCTGCTTCCGCCTGATTCGCCAGCATACGGTCACGCCGATTGCGGTGGGCGAAGTCTTTAATAGCATCTGGGACTGCAAGCAACTCATTGAAGAGCAGCTTATCGACTACATTCGCACCACCATTACCCACGCGGGGGGCATTACCGGCATGCGCCGCATCGCCGATTTCGCCTCGCTTTACCAGGTGCGCACCGGCTCGCACGGCCCGTCCGATCTGTCGCCGATTTGCCATGCCGCCGCGCTCCATTTCGACCTGTGGGTGCCGAATTTTGGCGTACAGGAGTACATGGGGTACTCCGAGCAAATGCTGGAAGTCTTCCCGCACAGCTGGCGCTTCGACAACGGCTATATGCATCCGGGCGAGAAGCCGGGCCTGGGGATCGAATTCGACGAAAAGCGGGCGGCGAAATACCCCTACGACCCGGCTTATCTGCCTGTCGCCCGCCTTGAAGACGGCACGCTGTGGAACTGGTAAGGAGAGCGAAAATGAAAAGCATCACGGTACAGCAACCGCAACAGATGGTTATCGAAAACCGGCCTTTGCCCGAGCCTGCGCCAGGGGAAGTGCGGGTAAAGGTTAAGCTCGCCGGGATTTGCGGTTCCGACAGCCACATCTTTCACGGCCACAACCCCTTTGCTAAATACCCGCGCGTTATTGGACATGAATTCTTTGGCGTTATCGATGCGGTGGGCGAGGGTGTGACAACGTCACGCATCGGCGAGCGCGTTTCGGTCGACCCGGTCATTAGCTGCGGCCACTGCTACCCGTGTTCCGTAGGTAAACCCAACGTCTGCGCTGCGCTGGTGGTGCTGGGCGTACATCGTGATGGCGGCTTTAGCGAATACGCGGTGGTCCCGGCTAAAAACGCCCACCGCATTCCTGATGAGGTGCCCGACGAGAGCGCCGTAATGGTGGAGCCATTCACCATCGCCGCTAACGTCACCGCCCAGGTGCAACCGCGTGAAGAGGATATTGCGCTGATTTTCGGCGCCGGGCCAATGGGGCTTACCACTCTGCAGGCATTGAAAGGCGTATACGGCGTGAAGCGGGTGATTGTCGCGGACCGTATTGCGGAACGCCTGGAGATGGCGAAACACTGTGGTGCGGATCATATCGTGGATAACGGCAAGGCGCCGCTCTCCGCCTGGTTTGAGCGAGCGCAGATTAAGCCCACGCTGATTATCGACGCCGCCTGTCATCCCTCGATCCTGCAGGAGGCGATCGCTCTGGCGTCGCCTGCGGCGCGCATCGTCATCATGGGCTTTTCCAGCGAACCAAGCCAGGTGGTGCAGCAAGGCATTACCGGCAAAGAGCTGTCGATTTTCTCCTCGCGGCTTAATGCCAACAAGTTTCCTGTAGTGATCAAATGGCTACAGGAGAAGCGCATCGCGCCGGAGAAACTGATCACCCACCGTTTCCCTTACCAGCAGGTGGGCGAGGCGATGACGGTCTTCGAAAAAGACCAGAAATCCTGCTGCAAGGTGTTGTTGAAGTTCAGTGAATAACCCCGTCTTCCTGCGAGTCGGTTGTCCGTGGGGACCTTAAAGAGAGTACGATTATGAGCCAATATCAACAGGCGCACGCCCCGGGTAATGAAAGAAGCACTGCCGATCTGGTGAAAGCTGCGGTTTCCGGCTGGCTAGGCACGGCGCTGGAGTTTATGGATTTCCAGCTTTACTCGCTGGGCGCGGCGCTGGTATTTCATGAAATCTTTTTCCCTGAACAGTCCGCCGCCATGGCGCTTATTCTCGCCATGGGCACCTACGGCGCGGGTTATGTCGCCCGCATTGTCGGCGCGCTCTTCTTTGGCCGCATGGGCGACCGCATCGGACGTAAGAAAGTGCTGTTTATTACCATCACCATGATGGGGATTTGCACTACGCTTATCGGCGTTTTGCCGACCTATGCGCAGATAGGCATTTTCGCGCCGTTGATGCTGGTTACGTTGCGCATTGTGCAGGGGCTCGGCGCGGGGGCAGAGATTTCCGGCGCGGGCACCATGCTTGCAGAATATGCGCCCAAAGGCCGTCGCGGCATTATCTCGTCGCTGGTGGCGATGGGGACGAACTGCGGCACGCTGAGCGCTACGGCTATCTGGGCGGTCATGTTCTTTGCGCTTGACCGCGAGTCGCTGGTGGCGTGGGGCTGGCGTATCCCGTTCCTGGCTAGCGTGGTGGTGATGGGGTTTGCTATCTGGCTGCGTATGCACCTCAAAGAGAGCCCGGTATTTGAGCAGGCCAACGAAACACCGGCGCCGCACGCTGCGGATAGCAGCTTCTCCGCCATCTTCAAAAGCCGCGCCTTCTGGTTTGCCAGCGCCCTGCGCTTCGGCCAGGCGGGCAACTCCGGCCTGCTGCAAACCTTCCTGGCAGGCTATCTGGTGCAGACGCTGCTGTTTGATAAAAGCATCCCCACCGATGCGCTGATGATTAGCTCTTTTATCGGCTTTCTTACCATCCCGCTGCTGGGCTGGCTGTCGGATAAAGTCGGGCGCCGTCTGCCCTATATTGTGCTCAATATCTCCGCCATTGTGCTGGCGTACCCGATGATCGCCATCATCGTGGATAAAACCTACGCGCCCGGCACCATTATGCTTTGCCTTATCGTGATTCATAACATTGCCGTGCTGGGGTTGTTTGCGCTGGAAAACATTACGCTGGCGGAGCTGTTCGGCGCGCGTAACCGCTTCACCCGCATGGCGATGGCGAAAGAGGCGGCGGGGCTTATCGCTGTCGGCTTCGGCCCGCTGCTGGCGGGGATCTTCTGCAACATGACCGGCGCCTGGTGGCCTGTCGTGGCGATGCTTATCGCGTATTCCATTACCGGACTGGCGGCGGCCTTGCTGATGCCGGAAGTACGCGACCGCGACCTGGCTATCCTTGATGACGCGATAGCAAGCCCGGCCGTGGCGAAGCGCGTAAAACACGCCGTTACCGTAAACGGTAAATAGATCCAAAGCCGGGGATAACCCCGGCTTTGGTTATCCGCAGAAATATTTTGTTACCATTCTAGTCAGGGTAGTCTTAAAACACTGTCGTAAATCATAGAGCGAAACGCCCCGCAGCGTACTCTGCGTCATGACGATTTCTCTTCATAAAAACGAGTTTTAACCATGAAAAATCAACTTTTATCTGCGAAAGCGGCGGTGCCGACGTATGACCGCAGCACATTACAGGCGCGCATTGTGCACCTCGGCTTTGGCGCATTTCATCGCGCCCATCAGGGCGTTTACGCCGATATTCTTGCGGCGGAGCACAACAGTGACTGGGGCTATTGCGAGGTCAATTTAATCGGCGGCGAGCAGCAGATTGCGGATCTGAATCATCAGGAGTGCCTGTATACCGTGGCGGAGATGTCGGCCGACGCCTGGCGCGCCCGCGTCGTTGGCGTGGTGAAAACAGCGCTGCATGCGCAGGCCGACGGGTTTGCGCGCGTCATGGACGCGCTGTGCGAGCCGCAGGTCGCTATCGTCTCGCTGACCATTACCGAAAAGGGTTACTGCCACGCGCCGGCAACGGGGGAGCTGATGCTGGATAACCCGCTGATTGCCGCCGATCTTAAAAATCCGCAGCAGCCGAAATCTGCGCCGGGCGTCATCGTCGCCGCGCTGGCGGCGCGCAGGAAGATGGGCCTTGCGCCTTTTAGCGTTATGTCGTGTGACAACATGCCGGAAAATGGTCATGTCACCCGCAACGTGGTGCTGGCTTACGCCCGCGCGCTGGATGCGGATTTAGCCCAGTGGATTGCACAGAACGTCACGTTCCCTTCCACGATGGTGGACCGCATTGTTCCCGCCGTCACAACCGAAACGCTGGATAAAATCGAACAGCTCACCGGCGTGCGCGACCCGGCGGGCGTTGCCTGCGAGCCGTTCCGCCAGTGGGTGATTGAAGATAACTTTGTGGCGGGCCGTCCGGCGTGGGAAAAAGCCGGCGCGGAGCTGGTTAGCGACGTGGTGCCGTTTGAAGAGATGAAGCTGCGCATGCTCAACGGCAGCCATTCGTTCCTGGCCTACCTTGGCTACCTGGCGGGTTATCAGCACATTAACGCCTGCATGGAAGATGATAATTTCCGCCGCGCCGCGCACGCGCTGATGCTCAAAGAGCAGGCACCGACCTTAAATGTGCAGGGGGTTGATCTGGCGAACTACGCCCGTCTGCTGATTGAACGTTACAGCAACCCGGCGCTGCGCCACCGCACCTGGCAAATCGCCATGGACGGCAGCCAGAAGCTGCCGCAGCGCTGGCTCGATTCCATTCGCTGGCACCGGGCGAACGGCAGCCGCCACGATCTGCTGACGCTCGGCGTGGCGGGCTGGATGCGCTACGTCGGCGGCGTGGATGAGCAGGGAGAGGCGATAGAGGTCTGCGACCCGCTGCTTGACGCCATTCAGCAGGCCGTGCGCGGCAGCGACGAGGGCGACGCGCGCGTTAAGGCGCTGTTGGGGCTGAAGGCTATCTTCGGCGACGATCTGGCGACGCAGTCGGAATTTGTTGCGCAGGTCACCGAGGCTTATAAGTTACTGCTGCAGAAAGGGGCGAAAGCCACGGTGGCGCAGTACGCGAAACCGCTTTTCTGAGGCCGTTGGCAATGCCGTCTTTGGGCGGCATTGTATTTTACGCGTCGCGCTGCCTACCATTCAGCGTCTGAACACAGCGTAAGACCAATATCCGGAAATAGCGGATAAAAGGGAGCGGGGAGCGTGAGAAAAAATGCCGCCGCAGCGGCATTTACCACGATTAATGCAAACCAAGACGAATCAGCTCAACCGGTTCAAATTTGCCTTCACAGCCTTCCACTTCCACCGTTTTGGCGCGGCGAACCTGCTCGGCGCTCAGGCCTTCGCTGTGAATGGCGGTAATCACGCCGGTCTGGCCGGTGCCGCTTACCATGACGCGGCTGCCGGTGGTGATTGCATTGCGGTTACGATCGTATGTCATCATTGTGGTTTCTCCTCTGAACGATTGTCGGCAATTCAGACGAGCCCCATTTTAAAAAGCGAGCGGCGAAAAACGTTAATCTCGATCAAAACCGACGCATTTGTGTGATGAACATCACAGGCGTTACTCTTCGCTAAACCAGTCGCGGTTTTCCTGACGGATTAACTGCACCGACTCGCTTATCTCCTGCAAATGTACGCGCATGGCGTCATCAGCGGCCTGCGGGTCGCGTTTTTCCAGGGCGTGAAAGATATCGGCGTGCTGGCGCAGCAGCATTTCCGGCGGGGAAACATGGTCAAGGCTCATGTAGCGCACCCGGTCGATGGCCGCTTTGATGTTTTCCACCGTATCCCAGGCGAGCTGACAGTCCGCCATCTGGGCAAGCTTATGGTGAAACTCGTCGTCAAGCAGGAAGAAATCGTTAAGCTGTTTGCGGTCGATGGCGGTGCGTTGCTGGTTGAGATTTTGCTCCAGCTGGTAGAGGTCAGCATCGGTAATCATGGTGGCGGCGCGCTGCACGACCGCGCGCTCAATCGCCTGGCGGACAAAGCAGCCGTTGCGCACCTGGGAGAGCGAGATTTTATTCACAAAACTGCCGCGTTGCGGGCGGATTTGAATCAGGCCGTTTTCCGCAAGCTTAATGAACGCTTCACGCACCGGCTGGCGCGAAACATCAAAGCGCACCGAAACCTCTTTTTCCGAAAGCGGCGTACCGGGGGGAATAAGGCAGTGGACGATATCGCGACGCAGAATGCGATAGATCTGTTGGTTCACCGGTTGGGTGGGGTTAAGCGGGGTTTCAGCGGCCATCGATTTCTACTTTTTCAGCGAGTAACCGATTCAATTTACCATTTTTTTATTACCCCGCCCATACCCGGCCCGCGCGGCCGGGGAGGGAAAGCGATTTATGCCTTGCGGTGAACGCTAAGCCCGGCGTAAGTCTGGCTGACCGGCATCATTTCCAGCGTGTTGATGTTAACGTGCGCAGGCAGGGTAGCAACCCACCAGACCGCCTCGGTCACATCTTCCGGCGTCAGGGCGTTGGTGTTTTCATAGGTTTTGCCCGCTTTATCGTCGTCGCCTTTAAAGCGTACGTTAGAGAACTCGGTGCCGCCCACGAGACCCGGCTCAATATCGGTCACGCGAACCGCCGTGCCATGCAGGTCGGTGCGCAGGTTAAGGCTGAACTGGCGAACAAACGCTTTGGTCGCGCCATAAACGTTGCCGCCCGCATAAGGCCAACTGCCCGCCGTCGAACCCAGGTTGATGATGTGGCCGCGGTTGCGCTCCACCATGCCCGGCAGCACTGCGCGGGTCATATAGACCAGCCCCTTGTTGTTGGTGTCGATCATGGTTTCCCAGTCGTCCACGCTCGCTTTATGAGCGGGTTCGAGACCCAGCGCCAGACCCGCATTGTTCACCAGCACGTCGATTTCGCGCCACTCCAGCGGCAGGCTGCTCAGCATCTCTTCGATGGCGGCGCGGTTGCGCACGTCGAGCTGCGCGGTAAAGAGGTTATCGCCAAGCTCGTCTTTCAGCTCCTTCAGCCGCTCCTGGCGGCGCCCCGTGGCGATGACTTTATGACCATTTTGAATAAAACGACGGGTAATGCACTCGCCAAAACCCGCCGTCGCACCGGTAACCAGAATAATCATCTCTCTGTTCCTCAACGCTTTTTGTGTCGTATTACCTTAGCACGCCCATTCCGCTGTCGGTCAAGGAAGTTTATGTTTCCCCGTGTCTTGCATTGCGATGGTGCAAATGCGCGCTTAACGCGCAGAGCAATGGTGCAGCGTCAGCGTGGAATGTTAAATCGAAACCGATTGCTTAATTTCGCAACCGTTTGCCACCCTTTCTGCACTGGGATTTGTTGCGCAACGAAAAGAAAAGCGAGGCATGTTATTGTTATGTAAGGATATTAATAAAAAACAAAACTGGCATCGACTTTGCAAAAGCTTTCTTATCAAGTCACCTGCGACGTAAACATAAAACGCATTCGATGAGGAATTGCTATGGCGATGCCCTGGACCACGGCCATTCGCGGCCACTTTTTCGATATTACCGCCGTCGCGGAGGGGGCGGAGGCGATTGCGCAACGCGCCCGCAATATAGAGGATGGCCTGCTGCTGCTCGACGAAGGGCGCATCGTCAGCCTGTTGCCCTGGGAAGAGGCGCGCGCGCAATTGCGCCATGAGCAGGATTATCTCGACTATCGCGGCAAGCTGATCGTGCCGGGGTTTGTCGACAGCCATATCCACTACCCGCAGACCGAAATGATTGGCGCCTACGGCGAGCAGCTGCTGACGTGGCTTGAGAATTACACGTTTCCGGTTGAAGGGCAGTATCACAGCCCGGATCACGCGGCGCGGATGTCCGCTTTTTTCCTGAATCAACTGCTGGCGAACGGCACGACGACCGCGCTGGTCTTTGGCACCGTGCATCCGCAATCGGTGGATGCGCTGTTCAGCGCCGCGCAGAGGCTGGAGATGCGCCTTATCGCCGGCAAAGTGATGATGGACCGCAACGCGCCGGACTATCTCACGGAAAGCGTAGAGCAGAGTTACCAGCAAACGCGTGAACTTATTGAGCGCTGGCACAATAACGGACGGCTTGGCTATGCGCTGACGCCGCGCTTTGCGCCCACGTCTTCGCCGCAGCTGCTGGCGGCGGTCCAGGCGTTGCGCGAAGCGTACCCCGACACCTGGCTGCATACCCATTTAAGCGAAAACCTGGACGAAGTCGCCTGGGTGCAGGCGCTGTGGCCGGAGCATGAAAGCTACCTTGGCGTTTACCATCATTACCAGCTCACCGGCAAACGCAGCGTCTTCGCCCACGCCATTCATTTAGCGGAGCAGGAGTGGGAGTGCTTGCGCAACACGGACTCTTCGGTGGCGTTCTGTCCCACCTCTAATCTCTTTTTAGGCAGCGGGCTGTTTCGCCTGCAGACCTGTCAGCAAAAGCGGGTGCGTATGGGCATCGGCACCGATGTCGGCGCAGGCACGACGTTCAGCATGCTGCAAACGCTTGGCGAAGCCTACAAAGTGGCGCAGCTGCAAAGCTACCGGCTCTGCGCCAGCGAAGCGTTTTACCATGCGACTCTCGGCGGAGCGCATGCGCTGGATCTGGATGACAAAATTGGCAATTTCCAGCCTGGCAAAGAAGCGGATTTCGTGGTGCTCGACCCGGCCGTCACGCCGCTGCAAACGCTGCGCTTTAACAACAGCCGCGACATTTACGAGAAGCTCTTCGTCCTGATGACGCTTGGCGACGACCGCAACATCTGGCGCACCTGGGTGAACGGCAAATGCGTCTGGCAGCGTGACGCGCTGGAGGTGGCGGCATGATCCGTTTTCTGCAAAACCAGACGCTCGTTACGCTGGAAGAGACTGACCCGAATACCACCGTGCTCAACTGGCTGCGGGAAACCGCCCGGCGCAGCGGCACCAAAGAGGGCTGCGCCTCGGGCGACTGCGGCGCGTGCACCGTGGCGCTCGGGCGTGTGGAAGCGGGACGGATGCGCTATGAAACCGCCAACAGCTGCCTGCTGCTGGTAAGCCAGCTCAACGGCAAACAGCTGTTGACGGTGGAAGACCTGGCGCACAACGGCGCGCTGCATCCCGTTCAGCAGCACTTTGCCGATAATCACGCCTCGCAGTGCGGCTTCTGCACGCCGGGCTTTGTGATGTCCGCCTTTGCGCTGCAAAAATCAAGGGCAGGGAGCGACCGTCGCACCGTAGAGCAGCACCTCGGCGGCAACCTCTGCCGCTGCACCGGCTACCGGCCGATTATCGAAGCCGCGCAGCGCGCCTGCGCGCTCAGCGAGCCCGATATCTTCACGCAGCAGGAAGCGCAGACCGTGGCGCGGCTGTAAGCCTTAGCTTCCCACGCCACAGATGAACTGGCCTGGCGCAACCGCGTGCTTGCGCCCAAAACGGTGGATGAGCTGGCATCGCTCTATCAACGCCATCCGCAGGCTCGTCTGCTGGCAGGCGGCACCGACCTGGCGCTCGCCATTACGCAGCAGCACCAGACGCTGCCGCTCATGATCTCCCTGGGCGAGGTGGCGGAACTCAGGCGCATCGAGATTGACGATAAGAGAGTTGTTATCGGCGCTGCGGCAAGCCTCAACGCCTGCCGCGAACGGCTTGTCGATATCATTCCGGCTTTTAGTCAGTTGCTGGAACGCTTTGCTTCTCAGCCAGTGCGCAATCAGGGCACCGCAGGCGGCAACCTGGCTAACGCCTCACCCATCGGCGACATCGCGCCGCTGCTGCTGGCGCTCGACGCCACGTTGCTATTGCGTTGCGGCGAGACGCAGCGTCGTTTGCCGCTGGATAATTTCTTCCTGAGCTATCGCAAAACCGCCTTGCAGGCTGGCGAGTTTATTGAAGCGATTACCGTTCCTCTGGTGACAGTGTCACCTTTATTTGCCGCATGGAAGGTTTCTAAGCGGCATGAGGATGATATTTCCACCGTCTCGGCGGCGTTCAACATTCATATTGCAGAGGGCGTGATTACTGCCGCGCGGCTTGCCTTTGGCGGGATGGCCGCCGTGCCTGCCCGGGCGCTGAACGCCGAAGCGGCGCTTATCGGCCAGCCGTTCACGCGTGAATCTCTTGACGCCGCCGGGCGTGCGTTGAGTCTTGATTTCCAGCCGCTGACCGATTTTCGCGGCAGCGGCGCTTACCGCCTGGCAGTCGCCCAAAACCTGCTCAGACGCTTTTACCTGCAACAAACGCAACCCGCTGCGCTGGAGGTCTCCGATTATGTCTACTAACCCTGTGCGGCTTTCGGAACAGGCGCTTATCGAACAGTTCCGGCGCGAGCTGGCGGGCGGCGTCGGACGCAGCCGCAAGCATGAAAGCGCGGATAAACAGGTGTGCGGCCAGGCGGAGTATATCGACGATAAGCTTGCGCCGCCTGGCCTGCTTCACCTGTGCCCGGTGCTGAGCCCGCATGCGCACGCCAAAATTTTGCATGTGGACACGGCGCCCTGTTACGCCGTTTCGGGCGTGGTGCGGGTCTTTAGCTGGCAGGATGTGCCGGGCGAGCTGGATATCGGCCCGCTGGCGCCCGGCGACCCGCTGTTCGCCCGAGAAAAAGTGGAGTACCACGGCCAGGTGGTATTAATGGTGGCCGCGCAAACCCCGCAGGCGGCCAGAGCGGCGGCGCAGGCCGCGGTGATTGATTACGAGCCGCTTGAGGCAGTGCTGGATGTTGAAACCGCGCTGGCGCGGGAAAGCTATGTGGAGGCGCCGCACGTGCAGCAGCGCGGCGACGCTGACAGCGCGCTGGCGCGGGCGCCGCACCGCCTTCAGGGCGCGTTTCATATCGGCGGCCAGGAGCATTTTTATCTGGAAGGGCAAATCGCCATGGCGCTGCCCGGCGAAGACGGCGCCGTGCAGGTTTTCTCCTCCACGCAACACCCGACGGAGGTACAAAAGCTGGTGGCCTCGGTGCTGGGCCTTACCATGAATAAGGTAACGGTCGATATGCGCCGTATGGGCGGCGGCTTCGGCGGCAAGGAGACCCAGGCGGCGGGTATCGCCTGTCACGCGGCGCTGGCGGCGGCGCTTACCGGCAGGCCGGCAAAGCTGCGGCTCGCCCGACGTGACGACATGCGCATCACCGGCAAGCGCCACCCGTTTTTTGTTCGCTATGAGGTCGGTTTTACTGACGAAGGGGTGCTGCACGGCGTGAAAATCGAACTTGCCGCCAACTGCGGTTACTCGCTTGATCTCTCCGGCTCTATTTGCGACCGGGCCATGTTTCATGCCGATAACGCCTACTATCTGGGCGACGCGAAAGTGACGGGCTACCGTTGTAAAACCAACCTCGCCTCTAATACTGCCTATCGCGGCTTCGGCGGGCCGCAGGGCATGGTGGCGATTGAACAGATTATGGACAGTATCGCCCGCACGCTGCGTCTTGACCCGTTAACGGTGCGCCTGCGCAACTATTACGGGGGCGAGGGCCGCGACGTCACCCACTACGGCCAGACGGTGCGGCAAAATTTACTGCAGACGATCACCGGGCAGCTTATTCAATCCGCTGATTACGTTACGCGCCGCGAGCGCATCGCCGAGTTTAACGCCCACAGTCCGGTGTTGAAGCGCGGGCTGGCGCTTACGCCGGTGAAATTCGGCATCTCGTTTACCTCCAGTTTTCTCAACCAGGCCGGGGCGCTGATCCTCATCTATACCGACGGTACCGTACAGCTTAACCACGGCGGCACCGAAATGGGTCAGGGGCTGAACACCAAAGTGGCGCAGGTCGTGGCGGATGTGCTGCAGCTGCCGCTGGAAAACATTCAGGTGACCGCCACCAGCACCGGCAAAGTGCCCAATACGTCGCCTACGGCGGCCTCTTCAGGCGCCGATCTCAACGGCAAAGCGGCGGAGATAGCCGCGTTGACGCTTAAAACCCGGCTGGTGGAGATGCTCTGCCGCCTGCATAGCTGCGAGCCGCAGGAAGTGCATTTCAGCAACGGCGTAGTGAGCGCGGCGGGGTGTTACTTCAGCTTTGCGGAGGTGGCGAACCTTGCCTGGCTCAACCAGGTGCCGCTCTCCGCCACCGGGTTTTACAAGGTGCCGGGCATTCATTACGACCGCCAGTCTGGGCAGGGCGAGCCGTTCTATTACTTCTCCTGGGGCGCGGCCTGTTCAGAAGTGCTCATCGACACCCTGACCGGCGAGTACCGGCTGCTGCGCACCGACATCCTGCACGATGTGGGCAACTCGTTGAACCCGGCTATCGACATCGGCCAGATTGAGGGCGGATTTGTACAGGGCGCGGGCTGGCTCACTACCGAGGAGCTGGTATGGGACGATACAGGCAGACTGGTGACGGACAGCCCGATGAGCTACAAAATTCCGGCCATCAGCGACGTGCCGCCTGTGTTGAATGTTCAACTGCTGGCGCACCATGCTAACGCCCAGGAGACGGTTTACCGCTCAAAAGCGGTAGGCGAGCCGCCGTTTATGCTGGGAATTTCTGTCTGGTGCGCGATACAGGACGCGATATCAAGCATTAGTAGTTACAACATACACCCTCATCTGGATACCCCGGCGACCCCGGAGCGCGTCTTCTGGGCTGTGCAGGCGCAGCGGGAGGAGACAGATGCATTTTGACGACTGGCTGGAGGTGCTGGCCGACCTGCGAAAAAAACGCGAGCCGTGTGTTTTACTCACGCTGCTGGACGAGAAAGGATCGGTGCCGCGCAGCGGCGGCACCAAAATGGTGGTTACCCGCGACGGCTGCTTTTTAACTATCGGCGGCGGCAATCTGGAGCACCAGTGTGTGCAGATTGCCCGCGAAATGTTAACGAACCGCGAAACGCGTCCGCGCTGCGAGCCGTTCCAGCTTGGCGCCCGGGCGGGGCAGTGTTGCGGCGGCATGACCACCGTGCTGTTCGAACCGCTGCTGCGCCCGCAGCCCGAGGTTATCGTTTTTGGCGCGGGCCACGTCGGCCAGGCGCTGGTGAATCTGCTCGCCACCTTGCCGCTACGCATCAGCTGGGTGGACGAGCGTGAAGGACAGTTCAGTCATATCCCCCCAGGCGTGGCGACACGCCAGATGGAAGAGCCTGTTGATGCGGTAACGCAAAGCGCGGCGGGCAGTTATTACGTGGTGATGACCCATTCTCACCCACGCGATCTCGAACTCACCGAAGCCATTCTGAAGCGCGGCGACGCGAGATATGTCGGGCTTATCGGCTCGCAGACGAAGCGCCAGCGTTTCGATTATCGCCTCGCCGGCAAAGGCGTCAGCGAGGCGCAGCTTGCACAGCTGCGCTGCCCGGTGGGGCTGCCGGATGTGAAAGGCAAGCTGCCAGCGGAGATAGCGGTCGCTATCGCCGGAGAAATCATTGCTGTTTATCAGGGGGATGCATAAGCTAGCTTAATCCTCACTGCATAAACGGGAGTGACCATGCTGGAGCAAAACCCTTTTTTTGAAACAAGCACGCTGCCTTATGAAGCGCCGCGTTTCGATGTGATAACCGATCAGCACTACCGCCCGGCGTTTGATGAGGCGGTGCGGCGCAAGCGCCAGGAGGTCGCCGCTATCGCCGCGAACCCGCATGCCCCGACATTTGAAAACACCTGCCTGGCGCTTGAGAAGAGCGGCGGCATGCTCGGGCGCGTCAGCAGCACCTTTTTCGCCATGACCTCGGCGCACACCAACGACTACCTGCAAAAGCTGGATGAAGAATTTTCCGCCGAGCTGGCGGAGCTGGCCGATGACATTCACCTTAACGCCCGCCTTTTCGCCCGCCTTGATGCGGTTTACCAGCAGCGGCATGAGCTGGGTCTGGATGAGGAATCGCGTCGTCTGCTGGAGGTCGTCTGGCAGCAGTTTATGCTCGCGGGCGCCACGCTTGGCGAGGAGCAAAAAACGCAGCTGAAGGCGCTTAATAAAGAAGCGGCGCAGCTCACCAGCCAGTTCAATAACCGCCTGCTTGCCGCCACCAAAGCGGGTGGACTGATAGTGGACGATGCGCAGGCGCTGGCGGGCTTAAGCGAGGCGGAAATACTCGCGGCCCGGGAGGCGGCGAAAGAGAAAGGGCTGGAGGATAAATGGCTCATTCCCTTGCTAAATACGACCCAGCAGCCGGCGCTGCAGTCGCTGGCAAATCGCGCGACGCGCGAAGCGCTGTTTAAGGCGGGCTGGTCGCGCAGCGAAAAAAATGACGCTAACGACACCCGGGCGATCGTTACCCGCCTTGCCGAACTGCGCGCCGCGCAGGCTCAACTGCTGGGCTTCGACGATTTCGCCAGCTGGAAAATCGCCGACCAGATGGCCAAAACGCCGGAAGCGGCGCTGCGCTTTATGCGCGGCATTGTGCCTGCCGCCACGGCCCGCGCCCGCCAGGAGCTGGCGGACATTCAGCAGGTGATTGATGAGCAGCAGGGCGGTTTTCAGGCGCAGGCCTGGGACTGGGCCTTTTATGCTGAGCAGGTGCGTCTTGCGAAATACGATCTCGATGAAGCGAAGATTAAGCCTTACTTCGAGCTGAACCGCGTGCTCACCGAAGGGGTATTTCGCACGGCAAGCGATCTGTTCGGCATCACCTTCACCGAGCGTTTCGACATTCCGCCCTATCATCCGGATGTGCGGGTCTGGGAGATTTTCGATAAAAGCGGCGAGGGGCTGGCGCTCTTTTACGGCGATTTCTTTGCCCGCGACAGCAAAAGCGGCGGGGCGTGGATGGGCAACTTTGTCGAACAATCCACCCTGTTCGCTACCCGGCCGGTGATTTATAACGTCTGTAACTACCAGAAACCGGCCGCAGGGCAGCCTGCGCTTATCTCCTGGGATGATGTTATCACCCTGTTCCACGAGTTTGGCCACACGCTGCACGGTCTGTTTGCCCACCAGCGCTACGCCACGCTCTCCGGCACCAACACGCCGCGGGATTTTGTCGAGTTCCCGTCGCAAATCAACGAGCACTGGGCGAGTCATCCGCAGGTCTTCGCCCGCTATGCCCGTCATCACCAGACCGGCGAGCCGATGCCCGAGGCGCTGCGGGAAAAACTCCTGCGCGCCGTGCAGTTCAACAAGGGCTACGATATGACCGAGCTGCTGGCCGCCGCGCTGCTCGATATGAACTGGCACGGCATTGCGCCGCAAACGAAGGTGGGCGATGTAGCGGATTTTGAAGCTGCTGCGCTTGAAAAAGAGCAGGTGGCGCTGCCCGCCGTCCCGCCGCGCTATCGCAGCAGCTATTTCGCGCATATCTTCGGCGGCGGCTATGCGGCGGGCTATTACGCCTATCTCTGGACGCAAATGCTGGCGGACGATGGCTACCAGTGGTTTGTGGAACAGGGCGGATTAACGCCTGAGAACGGCCAGCGGTTCCGCGATGCGATATTATCTCGCGGCAACAGCACGGATTTAGAGGCGCTTTATCGCGACTGGCGCGGCCACGATCCGCTTATCGAGCCGATGCTGAAAAACCGTGGGCTGAGCGAGTAAATTCCGTTTTAAGCGAAATGATAAGCCGGGCGTCATGCCCGGTTTTTTTATGTATTTGCACGGCCACCAGCCAGTAAAAAGGCGAACAATACTGAACCAGGCCGAGAAAAATAAAGGCAGCTATTCACACCTCTACCCAATGTATAATCAATAAGACGCTGGCATAAATTACAGTTTATATACTTCTCTGCGCACGGCAATCACCCGCTACTCTCTCAGGATCTCCTCTTGTCCATGCACGCTGTTATGCTCACGTTATTAAATAGTTAATCCTATTTTTAAACCAGCATGCGGGCATCATCTAAAGCAGGGCAGCTAAATCGTTATGCCGGGTAAATCACTATGCTGACCGGGCTACAAAAAATGGTAGGAAGCATCTTATTTGCTTGAATGTTAGCAGTGCTTTTTTAATGATTAGCCAGTCTTAAACAGCAATTATAAAAAATGATAAATTTATTTAAACTGTTTGGCTTCGCCTTATTGATAAGCCACACTTTTAACGCTACCGCACAAGACCATGAATACAATGTATGGTATGAAAAAGATGCCGTTTTATATAATGTTACCGAAAAGGCTGACGGTAGCCCGGTTATGGTAAGTATCTCACAGCCCGGATTTGAGACTGCAAACCTTACTATCTCTTATATATCATCAGGCAAATGCCCGGCAGAGCCAATCCAGCTTCACGTCGACAGGCGGCAAATTCCTTCCCGCTATGTATGCTCACAACAAGGACAGGAAAAAATAGAGCACTTCCTTGTCGGGGATGCAGGGTGCGTAAACTCACTGGTAAAAAAACTTAATACAAACGCTTATATCCTTCTGCAAAAGGATATTAAAGTTCTGGCGAGTAATATAAGAACGCCGAGATACGGCATGGGTTCGCCTTTCTGACATTTTTAACATATCCGTTGCGGACTTTTATAAAGAAAAGCGGGTGATATCTTTATACTCAGCGCCGCAATATTGTTGCTAAAAGAAATCGGCAGCAACACCCTGGTCTTTAAGTCAGGGTTATTTGCTTTTATAGAGCGTTACCGTTGTTAAAAAATAACGCATGATACCCGCCTCCACAGATACTCATTCCAGGGCGGCTGAGACCGATTTGTCCGCTCCCGGGAGCGATTAAACCCCATGCTCTGGCAATGAAAACGACGCGGGTCACGGTGTCGCGATAAAATTTGCTTTCAGGCTTACTATGCAGGAATGCAATAATTACCCCGGTTAAGCGATACGACTCACAGGTTAGCAGAACTAATACAAAGGCATGAATCGGGCGGGCCGGAATGCAATTTTATACTTCCCTCTGAGCCAGAAATGACGGGGGTGAGGCCATGCAGTGGACACCGGTAAGATACAGATTGCCTGACGTTTCGGAACACATTCTCAGCTATATAGTGAACACGATTGAAGGGGTCGGCGTGGCGAAATATAACCCCAAAAGCGGCTTCTGCGATCCTATACTGATAGGCGGTTTGAACTACTACGGGCTTGAGGTGACGCACTGGATGCCTATGCCGCCTCCGCCCATGCAGGAAAAAAAGCCGCGCTTACGGGGAAGCTGACATAAAACGTAGGCCGTTACGCAGATAAAACCTACCCACACGCAAAGGCTATGACGATGGCTGCTTTGAGTAATGAACGTTTGCAAGCGGTAGCTGATGCGAAGCCAGAAGCCGCCGCGCCAGGCCTTGCTGACTATGCGGCGATGGCGGCGGAATTGCTGAAGGCGCGACGGCAAATAGCCGCGCTTGAGAAACAACTGATGACGCCCGTTAAGCTGCCATTCATCAGCGCAAGCCCGGTATGTGAAATCGAGGCGGGGTACGCCGCAGGCGTCAGTGACTGTAAAACGGCGATACGGCAGGCGGGTTTTCTCATTGAAGGGGATGACTGAGCGAGCGTCAGATATAAAAACGGGCAGCTTTCGCTACCCGCCGGGTGTTATTCCGTCAGCGCTTCGTTACGTAAATGGTTGAGATAGTAATTGTAACGCTTCAGAAACCACGTTTTTCCATCCCTGTCCATATTGCCTGTTATGGCCTCCGTATCCACACGTCTCCCCTGAGACTGCATTTGGGCGAAGCTTAGCGCCAGAAAATCGAAATTTTGCAATGACATCACATCTTGTTGTTTCACAGACTGCATACCTTCCTCCTTCGTTAAAATGGGTGAAAAGGAAATATGCCGTTTGCATTAAGTATGGTTCATCAGCATCAATGCGGCTTACAGAATATGCTTAAGTTACCGCCAACAAGCGTCGCGCTATCTCTCCCCCGTACCCTCAATGCCTGAAACTGTTAAGAAAATCCCGCAGGCGGCAGCGGCGTTATCACGCAAAAAATATTTATCCTGCGCCAGGCGAGCCTTTGGCAAACAGCACCCCTGGCAATCGTCTATACTTTATAAGCGGTTGCATTTTAAGAGATAAAGGAATCTACACCGTACTGGCGCATTGATTCTGATGAATAACCAGACGAGGTCAAAATGAATATTGACGAACTTAAACGGCAGGCTGAAGAGGAGATCTCGGCGCTGATCGCCGAGAAAATAGCCGAGCTGCGTAAGCATTCTGCAAAAGAAGTCTCCGAGATTGAACTGATCCCGCGTGAGACGATGACTGGCCTTGCAGGTTATGACGTAAAAATAAAGTTGATTTAACCCTCACCAGAGCAAACGGCCACCTTCGGGTGGCTTTTTTATGCACGTGTCACTCTGGATGCTTTCCGGTTATCGCACGAGTCTGCTTACTTAAGCCGATTTCATCGCAGAAAACGCTTTTTACTGAAGTGAAGCAGGCTGTTTGCAGTATGAAGCGTGATCCAGGTAGTAATACGAAAACATGAGCGTTGTTCGGATAAATCTTATCTGGCACTATTGCTTCACCCCTTACAGAGCTAAGCCACTTAAGTGAGTGCCGGAGATAAGCGCCGGGAGGGGTAAAACCTCAAACCCGCTGACAGGCGGGTTTTTTTATGCCTGCGAAGCAGGGGAGGCGACATCGCACCATGCGCGAGAGAAAAGGCCCCGGAGCAGTGAAATCCGCCGGCTCCGGGGTATGCAAATGCAAAATCGCTACGAAGGCCACTTTACCGCACCGGCAAATTTCGGATATCCGCCAAAAGTATTAAAAAAGAATCAGATAAAGCAAAACCGGGCGTGCAGCCCGGTTTTTATGCTTTGATGCTCTGTAACGGATAAACGCGTATCGCCTCAACCGTGTTTTGCAGAGCGCCGCCCTTCGGCGTTTCATTTTTCAGGCTTCAGAAAGCCCCGGCGGCGGCCTGGCGCATCATACGATTCGCCTCATCCCACTTGCGGGAGTTACGTTTTGTTATCGCTTCGCGCGCGGCGCGACGGGCTTTTTTCATCAGATGTTGGTTCATCATTCTTCACCTCCACCATTGGCGGGATCCTGCCGGAATCCACGGGTCACATTGCATCAGTTCATGTCGTTTGCTGCCTGCTCTTCGTTTTGTAGTAATAAGTCTTGGTCACAGAATGCCGCTCTGCTTTAGGAATTTTGCTCAAAAATGGCGGGAGCCGGTGACATTCAGGCGCAACTGTGATTCGGCTGTACAGCGCGCGATTTCTGCGCTACCGGCCCAAAAACATAACGAAAACTGCTGGTTCGGCTGTTGTTTCGCAATGAGATCGCCTCTTTTTTGTTACTAAATTTTTAAGCGTTTCGTTTCAAAAAAATCTGTTAACTATCAGACAAAAAACGCATAGCGACGCCCGGTTAAAGCGTGCCGCGCCGCCGCCTCGTTAATGAAAATAGTTCTCATCTGTGTTTGCTAATTCATAAGGGCGCTTCCAGGCTTGTGGAGTTGTTTCTCAAAATCAATAACCACAGACAGGAGGTAGTATGTTTCATCACTCTTCGAAACTTCAGTATCCCGTTCGCGTGGAAAAACCCGATCCGGAATTCGCCATGCTGTTGCAGCAGGCTATCGGTGGCGTTGAAGGGGAGATTCGCGTCGCTATGCAGTATTTCTTTCAGGCGATGGGCGCCCGCGGCGACGCTCGCATCAAAGACTTGCTGATCTCGACCGCGACCGAAGAGCTGGCGCACATTGAAATGCTTGGCCACGCGGTTGCGCTGAACCTGGAAGGCGCGCCGCTCTCTTATCAGGAAGCGTCAGCCAAAGATCCGGTGGTCAACGCCATTCTGGGCGGCATGAACCCGCGCCATGTGCTCTCGTCAGGACTTGCGGCGTTGCCGGTTAACGCCAACGGCGTGCCGTTTGATATGAGCCATGTTTACGCATCCGGCAACGTGGCGGCGGATATGATTTCCAACGTCGCGGCAGAAGCGACTGGCCGTGTACTGGCGACCCGTCTCTACAACCTGACGGAAGATAAAGGGATGAAAGATTTTCTCTCCTTCCTGATAGCCCGCGACACCATGCATCAGCAGCAGTGGCTGGCGGTAATTGAAGATATGGGCGGGCTTTCTGCCTCGCTGCCCATCCCGAACAGCTTCCCGCAGGAGTTGGAAGCAAACGAGCATTCCTATTACTGCCTTAACACGTCGCTGGACAAACCGCTGCCGCAGGGCCGCTGGTGCGACGGCCCATCGCTTGATGGTAAAGGCCAGTTCACCGCCAAAGAGCAGCCAGACCTGCTGGGCGAAGAGCCGATGCTCGGCAAAGCCCGTCCGGGGTCCGGCGCGCAGGCTGAACAGATAGGCACGTCGATGTCATCCACCACCAGCTCCGGCAATGATTCCGTAACGGGCTCATAAGCCTGAGCGCCGTCGCCTTCTTTTATACAGCGCCTGGCGTCTGGCCGCATAAGCGGTAAGTTTGTCCTACACTTACAGGACAACATAACGAGTCAGGAGGTGTTTATGGTTGAACGTGCAAACTCCCCGCAAGGAGATAAAGAGAAGGCGCCGTCCGCTCCCGAATCGGTGAAGAAAACGCGGGATAACCCCGGTCAGGAAGGGGAGATTCCGCGTAAACGGGACGACAGTAAAGATGATGAAGTGGACCCGTATAAACACGGTTAATCCACAGCGGCTTGACGTAACGGTGCGCCGAAGCGCACCGAAACCGAAAAGGAAAAAGCAGACCCTGCGGGGTCTTTTTTATTGCCTGAACGACAGGCTATTTCTTATGGGCGACGATAAACAGCCGCGGGAAAGCGAGCAATAACCGGCCATCGCCGCGCGGCAAATAGTGCTGAGAGAGCAGCAGGCGATAGCGGTCAAGAAAATGTTGCTGTCCGGTCTCATCCAGCGCGTCCAGGAAAGGGCGCAGGCCGGTTGCGCGCAGCCACTCCACTATCGCGTCGACAGAGGGCATCAGATGAAAATAGGTGGTGCGCCAGATATCCAGCTCGCATCCCGCCTGGCTCAGCAAATCATAATAGGCTTCCACGGCAAGCAGGGGCTCTCGCTCTTTTACCGTCATCCCCATCGCCTTTGCGACGGTCCGCATAGCGGCGTGGGTAGGTTCCTGCCAGTTGTCGGGCATCTGCGCCGCCAGTACCCCCTGCGGCGCCAGCAGGCTGGCGAGCCGGGGAAACAGCGAGGCGTGATCGGGCAGCCATTGCAGCGAAGCATTCGCATAGATAAGGTCAGCCGGCCCGTCGGGCCGCCAGCGCAGCACATCCTGTTCGACGAAGTGGCAATCCGGCAACGCCCGGCGGGCTTTCGCAAGCATCGCGGGTGAGGTGTCGACGCCGGTAATGTTCGCCTGCGGCCAGGCTTTGCGCAGCAATTCTGTACTGTTGCCAGGCCCACAGCCCAGATCGTACGCCTGCTTAACATTAAGCCGCGCGGCGATACGCGCCACCAACTCCTGAGCCGGACGGGTGCGTTCGGCTGAAAATTGCATATAAAGCTCGGGGTTCCAGTCCTGCATGGGGCCTCCATCAGGTTCGTTTAGCTGCGGTTAAGGAAAACTGTGTCAGAGTGAGGATCCAGAGGTTAGATCGTCACCTCAAACCGTAGCCGATTCATGCACACGGTAATAATAAATTTATCCATGCAAGCATTGCCGCCAGTTTCGCTGGCGGTTTTTTTTTGCCTTAACGGGCGGCAAATCGTTTACGGTAGCCCATCGGGGAAAGTGCGAACTGACGCTGGAAGTGGTAGCGAAGGGTGGTTGCGCTGCCGAATCCCACTTCACCGGCTATCTGCTCGAGCGAGAAGCGGGTGGTTTCCAGCAGCTCCCGAGCGCGCAGCAGGCGTTCGTTAAGCAGCCAGCGGCCTGGCGTGGTGCCGGTCGCCTCCTGGAAACGGCGTAAAAAGGTGCGCGGACTCATTCCCGCTTTTTCCGCCAGCGCCGCCACCGTGTGGTTATGCGCTAATTGCTGGTGGAGAAAATCAAACAGCAGGCCGAGCCGCTGGCTTTCTCGGGCGCGCGGCACCGGGCGTTCCAGATGTTGCGTTTGGCCGCCGTCGCGATGCGGCTGCACCACTAAGCGTCGCGCCACGCTGTTTGCCGCCTCGCGTCCGAAGTCGCGCCGCACCAGATGCAGACAGAGATCGATGCCCGCCGCGCTGCCTGCGGAGGTGAGCACATCCCCCTGGTCGAGATAGAGCACATCCGGCACCACGTCGGTTTGCGGATAACGGCGGGCTAGCGCGTCGAGATAACGCCAGTGGGTGGTCGCTTTCCGACCGTTAAGCAACCCGCTTGCCGCCAGAACAAACACGCCCGAGCAGATAGAGATAATCCGGCAGCCGCGAGCGTGCGCCTGCTGCAGCGCGTCGCACAAGGCCTGCGGCACCGGCGCCTCGCTGCCGCGCCAGCCGGGGATGACGATGGTTCCCGCTTGCGCCAGCAACTCCAGCCCGCCATCGGTCATGATTTTGACGCCGCCCGTGGCGCGAAGCGGGCCTTCATCGACGCTCGCCACCGCAAACCGATACCACTGCGGCCCCATCTCCGGGCGCGGCAGACCGAAAATTTCCACGGCTACGCCGAATTCAAACGTACAGAGTCCGTCATAGGCGAGCGCCACGACCAGCGGGTTGGTTAAAGGTTGGTGCATGATTGTCAAAATCCTTGCGATTTCTGGCAGCGGGCAGGGCGGTCATCGTCGCGCCTGCGAGTTAAGGTATTGTTAACACAAACCAGCAGGAGCAGACAATGAGCTATGTAACCGAGTTTTCCGCCGCCCCTTCCGCCAGTGCCGAAGCCCACTTTTTGGCAAGGCTTAGCGTAGAAACCGACTGTGCCGATGTGCATGCGGCGATGCGCATGGGCGAAAAAGATTTTGTCCTGTTGCATGTCGTAGGCAGCGAGGCGGGCTTTGCCCGTAAACATATTCCTGGCGCAGAACACCTGCCGTGGGGAGCGATGACGGCGGAACGCATGGCGGAATGGCCGGAAGGCACGCTGTTTGTGGTTTACTGCGCAGGTCCGCACTGCAACGGGGCTGACCGTGCGGCGCTGCGGCTTGCGCGGCTTAGGCTGCCGGTAAAGATAATGATTGGCGGGCTTACGGGCTGGGCCGACGAAGGGTACGCCTTCGCCGGCGAGGAGTCTATGTCAGCCTGCGTCTGACATATCCGCTTGCGCTTCGCTGACTGGCGCTTCGGCTTGCGCCGGGGCGCTAAACCCGACGCCTGCGGTAAAGAGCGGGCGCCCTTCATTCTGCCACTGCTGGTAAAGCACCTGCTGTAGCGGCGTGAGCGGCGCGTCGCTCCACAGGAGATAGTGTTCAGCCTGAAACTCATCAAGATCCGGCTGGGCGACCGGGTGCGCGAGCAGGTCGATGCGAAAGCCTTCGCCGGAGAAGCGAATCGCCTCCAGCCAGATAGCGAGCGAGTCTTCCATATTCAGCGGGATCATCACCAGCGTATCCGCCGGGCGCTTGCGCAATCCCTGTAAGACAAAGGCGGCGTATTCTACCAGTTGGGTATCAAACCGCGCGCGGCGCGTCATCTGCGTGGCGTTGGCGCCTTCGCGCAGCCAGAGGCGCAACGGGCAAATCACCTTATCCAGCAGCGCGCCCGCGGGCAATTCCCGGCCATAACGGCGCAACAGGGCGCGCAACTTTTCCGTTCCGGGGTTCTCCAGCGCGGAAAGCAGATGTTCCTGATAGAGCTCCCACTGGCTGCTCAGCGTCGCGTGTTCGCCTTTCAGCAGGCGAGCCAGTTCCGTTATCGGCACCCCTTCATTAAGCCATTTGAGGATAAGCTGAATACGCAGCAAATGACTGTAGTCATAATAACGTTTCCCGTTGCTGGCCCGGGCGGGCTTAAGCAGGCCATGGCGCTGCCAGGCGCGCAGGTTGGGCGTGGTAACACCGCACTGATCGGACAACATTTCAATCGTGAAATGCGACATGTCGATTCCTTAAACTGCCGAAAAATCAAGAGAGAGCAATGTCTCCTTGCACCGGTCTTTGCGGTGCAAGGAGGGCGGGGTTTACAGACAACTTCTCAGGAAGTGAAGGAGGAAAGTAGCACAGAATTTATAACTTGCTAACTATAATTGCCGGTAACTTATTACTGGTAATGATGAATCAGGTGAGCAGGTAGCGGCGGTCAGGGCGCATTTTTTCCGGCTTGTGCTCGTCGCTTATCATCTCGCGCAAATCTATCTCTATGCCATTGCACAGCGCATCGAGCGGCAGATCGTTATCTTCCATGCCAAAGGGATCTTCCAGCTCCTCCGCCAGGGTATCGAGCGAAAGGAAAGTATACGAGATAAAGACCGAGACAAACGGCGTCATGAAGTGCAGGTCGGTCACCAGCGCGAAAGGCAGCAGAATGCAGAACAGATAGACCGTACGGTGCACGATAAGCGAATAGGCGAAGGGCAGCGGCGTATTGGCGATGCGCTCGCAGCCGGCCAGAATGCCGGAAAGCTCGTTCAGGTGGTTATCCAGGCTCTGGAACAGAATATCCGACAGCGCGCCGCGGGCCCGTTGAGCGGCGAGCCATTCGCCCATCAGCAAAATGATGCGGTTGCAGGGGGAGTGGCTGTGCAGCACGGCATTCAGTTCCGCCTGGCTTAAGTAGCGATCGAGCACGTTATCCAGCTTTTTGCGCCGCAGCGTCAGACGCAGACAGTGGCAAAAAGCGATCTGCAGGTTAACCAGATGGCGGATTTCCTGCGGGTGGGCCGCCAGCAGAGTGCGGGAAACACGCAGTAGCGAACGGCTCTGAATCACTAATTGCCCCCAGATCAGGCGCGCTTCGGTATAGCGCGCATAGCAGGCGCTGTTGCGAAAGCCGAGGAAGATGGCGATAGCGACGCCAAGAATGCTAAACGGGGCAATGGTGAGCTTAATGCCAAGGGCTTCATACCAGGGTAGAAAAAAGATAACGGTGACGGAAAGCGCAACATTAAGCAGCAGTCGGGTAGAAATTTTAGCCAGTACGGAACCGTGCCAGACAAAAAGGCGGGTGAACCAGTGCTGGTGGGGACGAACGATCATAATAGTCACTGAGTTAACAAAAGCGCTATGCATTAAACGAGATAGCGCTTTTGCCTGCAACCCCGCAGAAAGCAGGGTTATCCACACTGCTCAGCCCACCCGGATAAACTTCTCCTTAACCCGCGACAGCCATTCGCGGGACCGGCGCAGCGAACCGCCTCGCTTAAACAGCAAAAAAACATCCTGACCCATAGCCATCACCATAAAACAGTCTTTGCGACGCAATGCGGGGCAACAATACCATTTCTGTTTCATTAATCGCTCCTTTCACGGGAATTAACGCAACGAGATGACGTCGGCATTAATAATAGCCACTAAGGGAAGCGCCAGATAATTAAGATTTGCTTTTAGGAACAATCTTAATTTAAGTAAAGAGTATGAGAAATGTCGTTATTTATCATGAGCCATGAAAAAGTTTAGGGTGCGGGTATTAGGGAAAAGTCCTGGAAAAAGATTTCGCTGGCTTATGTAACTTGCGAAACGGGGAAGCCTACCTATAGTTATTTCTGCGTTACGCAATAGTGCTTACGCGAATTTAATTCTGATGATCCAGGAGGAGATATTATGACTCAGCATCGTGGTGGTTCAGGTAATTTTGCGCAAGATCGTGAGCGTGCATCTGCAGCAGGCCGTAAAGGCGGGCAGAATAGCGGCGGGAATTTTAAAAACGACCGCGAGCGCGCCGCGGAAGCAGGCCGTAAAGGTGGTAAGAACAGCAGCCGTTCTTCATCCTGAAGCCTGAGCCGGTCTGGACTGGCTTAACGTTCCTCCGGTATGGGTCTGCCCATACCGGAGGCCGTTTACGTTCAGCAGCCCCTTACTTATACAGACAGTGATAACGATGAAAACTTATTTGCCTCTGTACGGCGCGTTAACTTTATTTGCCGTTTCCTTTTCCGGGTTCGCAGAAAAAACCTCACCGCCGGGTGAAAATAAAAGCACCACCACCCATGTGCTGGAAAGCGGGGCAGCGCTGCTGCAAAGTAAATCGCCGTTAAGCGATTTCGATATTTATCTGGTGGGTTTTCATCCCATGAAAGATAACCCTGAAAATCAAATGGAAGCGCATCATTATTGCCATCAGGTGAATCAGGATTTCGCCCAGTGCGTTTTATTTGACGGCAATACCAAAGACGCCAATATGACCGGCGTGGAATATATTATCTCGGAAAAACTTTTCGCGACCTTGCCGCAGGAAGAGCGCCAGTACTGGCACCCGCATAATGGCGAAATTCTCAGCGGGCAGCTTATCGCGCCAGGCATCCCTAAACTTGCCGAGCACCGTCTGATGAAAGATAAAATGAACAGCTACGGCAAAACCTGGCACGTCTGGCATACCGGCGCGCCAGGCGAACAGGGCACGGCGCTGCCGCTGGGGCCGCCGATGCTTGCCTGGTCGTTCAGCCGCGACGGCGAAGCGAAGCCGGAACTGGTCAGCGAGCGCGATAAAAAGCTTAATGTCAATACTCAGGAGATCCGCAAATCCCGTGAAGACTTACGGGAAATAGCGAAGCCGCAGAGCGGCGTTGACGCCCTGAATGGCCAGTACAAGCGCCCGACGCAGCCCATTCCTGGCGTAACCGACAGCGATGCGAAACCCAATCCTTAATTTCTCTCGTTATGTGCCTTCTTTTTCCCCACTTCGGTGGGGATTTTTTTAGATGAATTTTTTTCAACACCCATGAAATTTCCTCGTTTGCTCATGCGCGTCGCGCATGTCATTCTTTGGACATATAGCCATCCAGACGGCCAAAAGTTCAAATAGTCAACTATCACCTTGCGTTACTAAGTAAGCCAGGGTTGGGAGAAAAAAATGCAACGTCAACACGCCCCGTTTCGCGCCGATGTAGTCGGCAGTTTTCTGCGCCCGGACGCCATCAAACAGGCGCGTCAGCAGTTCGCCGCCGGCCAGATTGACGCCGCTGCGCTGCGTAAAGTGGAAGATGAGGCTATCCGTGAAAGCGTTGCCCAGCAGTGCGCCTGCGGACTGCACGTGGTGACCGACGGCGAGTTCCGCCGCGCCTGGTGGCACATGGATTTCTTCGCAGCACTTCAGGGCGTGGAGCTTTATGAGGTGGAGCAGGGCATTCAGTTCAATGGCATTCAGACCAAAGCGCAAAGCGTGCGCGTGGTGGGCAAGGTCAGTTTCGGCAACCACCCGATGCTGGAAGATTTCCGTTACCTGAAGAGCGTAAGCGGCAACGCCGAGCCGAAAATGACCATCCCGAGCCCGAGCGTGCTGCATTTCCGCGGCGGCGCGAAAGCCATCGACCGCACCGTTTACCCGGATCTCAACGACTATTTTGACGACCTCGCCACCACCTGGCGCGACGCCATCCGCGCGTTCTATGACGCAGGCTGCCGTTACCTGCAACTGGACGACACCGTCTGGGCGTACCTTTGCTCCGATGAGCAGCGCGCCAAAGTTCGCGAACGCGGCGAAGACCCGGACGAGTTGATGAAGATTTACGCCCGCGTGCTCAATAAGGCGCTGGAGGGCAAACCGGAAGATTTGACCATCGGCCTGCACGTATGCCGCGGCAACTTCCGCTCAAGCTGGATCTCCGAAGGCGGCTACGAGCCGGTGGCGGAGGTGCTGTTCGGCACGGTGAACATTGATGCTTTCTTCCTTGAGTACGATAACGACCGTTCCGGCGATTTCGCGCCGCTGCGCTTTATCCGTCCGGGCAAGCAGCAGGTGGTGCTGGGCCTCATTACCACCAAAAACGGCGAGCTGGAGAACCCGGAGCTGGTGAAGGCGCGTCTGAAAGAAGCGGCGCAGTATGTGGACATCAACCAGCTGTGCCTGAGCCCGCAGTGCGGCTTTGCCTCCACCGAAGAGGGCAACAGCCTGAGCGTTGAGCAGCAGTGGGATAAAGTGCGCCTGGTGACCGGCATCGCGAGCGAGGTCTGGTAAGGGGCGCGTTCTCCCGCGGGAGGATCAGATAAAGCGTTTTGCAAGGCGGATAGCGTGAGCTATTCGCCTTTTTTGTTTATAACGGTCGGCGCTGGCTGGCTCGGGCTGTTGCAGGGAGAGTACCGTAGTGTGGGCAAGCGCAGCGCTACTCGCTGGGGGGGTCTTGCTCGTCCCGTTGGGGTGGGGGGAACAAGGAGGCGTGGCTCAGGCGTTGGGTTACCCGGGACGGGTTGGCTTTTTACAACGTGCAAATGTGCGGGCGGTGAAAGGTTACGTTCGCTGGAAGGTTGTTTTCATTTGTCACCTTTCCTCACGCGAACGTGCCAGGGGGCTTCGCCGCCAGCCCCCTGGCGACCCCGGCTCCCGGCTCGCAAAATCGACCCCTCCGGGGCAAACCTTCCGGCCTGTCATCTGGCTTCGGGTCGGCAGGACGGTGTTTACTCGGCCCATCCATGGGCCTCGCCCCTTCGGGGCCAACGCTTTGCGTTGTTCAAAAACGCTCCCGGCGTTTTTGTCCGTGTGCCGACCCGCCTCTGGCCGTTCCCGACGGCCAGCCCCGGCCATCTGTCAGCCCGGAAGGCGATTTCGAGGCCGGACTAAAAACCTCGCTGTGATGTAAATATTTCATTGAGGTTAAAAATGGCTGCAGGCAGGGAAAAGGTTCACGATTTGCAGGATAAGCAAATGCAGCGCCAGTCGCCGGGTTTTCCCTTTCGCACCGTTGGGGAGAGGGCTGGGGTGAGGGAAACAGGCGGATTTGCCGGTGGGTTAACTCGCCTGCCAGAGGGACTAAACGCCGCGTCGTCTGTTTCTCAACGAATACATCATTTCAGCCATAGCGTTTATATTTCCTTCGCACCCTCTTCGCTAAGAAAAAGTTATTCGTAGGCGTGGCAATCCATGTCGCTTTGCTGTGTTTGAATACCTTGCACGTTTATGAAGCACCGCTGCACTATTGCCGCACCTGATTCCTTTTCATTCATGCTTTGTAATAAAAATAAATAAATCTACGTTTTCATTGGATTTGTATATCTGATTGAAAAATATTGCTTTATTAATTATGGCATTGTAATTGCTAAAGCTATCTCATCTTGTATACCAGATGGGATGCCAGCAGATGACAATCGCGCAACCGCTTTTTTCGCCATTAACCCTTACTGAATGGCGCAAGGAATTTCTTCACGACCCAAAATGTATTACGGAAATCTACGCCGCTTTTAATCCAACCGAAGAAAATAACGATCCGGCGTGGATCTTCAAAGCCACCCAGCCGCTTATCGTAAGCCAGATTGAGCGCCTGTTAACGGCGCTGGCGTCGGGTGAAAAAACGCTGGAGGATTTCCCGCTCTTCGGCGTGCCCTTCGCGGTGAAAGATAATATTGATGTCGCGGATATGCCCACCAGCGCGGCTTGCCCCGCCTTTACCCGGTTGGCAGAGCAGGACGCGACCGTCGTGGCGAAGCTCAAGGCCGCAGGCGCCATCGCCATTGGCAAAACCAACCTCGACCAGTTCGCTACCGGGCTGGTCGGCACCCGTTCGCCCTATGGCGCGGTGCCGAATACGTTTAATGCCGATTACGTCAGCGGCGGCTCCAGTTCCGGCTCCGCTTCGGTCGTCGCCCGCGGCCTTGCGGCTTTCGCACTGGGCACCGATACCGCCGGTTCCGGGCGCGTCCCGGCGGGCTTTAACAATATTGTCGGGCTAAAACCCACCAAAGGCTGGCTCTCCACCCACGGCGTGGTGCCCGCCTGCCGCCTGAATGACTGCGTTTCGGTCTTTGCACTGACCGTTGAAGATGCTTATACCGTGGCGCGCATTGCGGGCGGTTACGACGAGCAGGATGCCTATTCCCGCGCCAACCCGCACACGGCGCCCGCCCGTTTCGCCGCCACGCCCCGTCTCGCCATCCCGGATACGCTGGAGTTCTACGGCGACAGCCAGAGTCAGGCGGCGTTTGAAAACAGCGTGGCGCGTCTGCAAGCGCTTGGCGCGCAGCTGGTGCCGATTGACTTTACGCCGTTTCGCGAACTGGCGGAGCAGCTTTACGCCGGCGCATGGGTCGCGGAGCGCACCGTGGCGGTAGGCTCCATTTTGCAAAGCCAGCCAGAGGCGATGGACCCGACAGTGCGCGGCATTGTGGAAAGCGGGTTGCGCTATAGCGCCTGCGACGCCTGGCGGGCCGAGTACGCCCGTGCAGCGCTTTCACGCCTCATTCAGTCGCAGCTTTCCGGTTTCGATGCGCTGGTGGTGCCGACATCGCCAACCATCCATACGCTCGAAGAGATGAAAGAGGAGCCGGTGCGCTACAACTCGCATTTTGGCTACTACACCAACTTCACCAACCTTGCTGACCTCTGCGCGCTGGCGCTGCCGGGCGATTTCCGCGATGACGGCCTGCCGGCGGGCATCACGCTGATTGCCCCTGCCTGGCGCGACGCGGCGCTGGCCCACTTCGGCATGCTCTGGCAGCAGGCCGTGATGCTGCCGCTCGGCGCGACGAACAAAGCGCTGCCCGCGCCGCAGCCCGCCTTGCGCAGCGACGCGCATGTTCGCCTGGCGGTGGTCGGCGCGCACCTGCGCGGCATGCCGCTTAATTTCCAGCTCACCACCCGCGACGCGGTTTTTATTGAAGAGACCACCACCGACGCCAGCTACCGGCTCTATGCGCTTGCCAATACCACGCCGCCGAAGCCAGGCCTTGCGCGCATGTCCGGGGGGGCGCCGATTGCGGTGGAGCTGTGGGACATTCCGCTCGCCCGCTTTGGGGAATTTGTGGCGGAGATCCCCGCGCCGCTTGGCATCGGCACGCTCACGCTTGCCGACGGACGCCTGGTGAAAGGGTTTATTTGCGAGCCGCAGGCGCTGACTGACGCCGCGGATATCACCCCCTGGGGCGGCTGGAAAGCCTGGCTCGCCCGTCACCAGAGCGCCTGAGGAGAGCTTATGTTTACCACCGTCTTAATCGCCAACCGGGGCGAAATCGCCTGTCGCGCCATTCGCACCCTGAAGAAAATGGGCATCAAAAGCGTCGCGGTCTATTCCGATGCGGACCGCAACGCGCAACACGTTGCCGATGCCGATGTCGCCATCGCGCTGGGCGGCGAGAAGGCGAGCGAAAGCTATCTCGACGTCGATAAAATCCTCAGCGCCGCGAAAGCGAGCGGGGCGCAGGCGATTTTCCCCGGCTACGGTTTTCTCTCTGAACGCGCAGAGTTCGCCGCCGCCTGCGAGGCGGCCGGGCTGGTCTTTATCGGCCCCACCTCGCAACAGATTGCCGACTTTGGCTTAAAGCACAGCGCCCGCGCGCTTGCCAGCAAAGCCGGGGTGCCGATGACGCCCGGCACGGGGCTTTTGCAGACGCTGGAAGAAGCCTGCCTTGCGGCGGCGGAGATAGGTTATCCGGTGATGCTGAAGACCACCGCCGGGGGCGGCGGCATCGGCCTGACCCGCTGCGACGATGACGTTGCGCTGCGGGAAGCGTGGGAAAGCGTGAAGCGCCAGGGGCAGCAGTTTTTCAGCGATGACGGCGTCTTCCTTGAGCGCTTCGTCGATCGCGCCCGTCATCTTGAGGTGCAGATTTTAGGCGATGGTAAAGGACGCGTGGCGGCGCTCGGCGAGCGCGACTGTTCGCTGCAGCGCCGCAACCAGAAAGTGGTGGAGGAGACCCCGGCGCCCAGCCTGCCGCAGGCGACGCGTGACGCGCTGCACGCGGCGGCGGTCGCCCTTGGCGAATCGGTCAACTACCGCAGCGCAGGCACCGTGGAGTTTATTTACGACGCGCGTAGCGATGAGTTCTGGTTCCTTGAGGTCAATACTCGTTTGCAGGTGGAGCACCCGGTGACCGAGTGCGTCACCGGCCTGGATCTTATCGAATGCATGATTAACGTCGCGGCGGGCGAACCGCTGGCGTGGGCGGCGCTCGGCCGCGCGCCGCAGGGGGCGGCCATTGAGGTGCGCCTGTATGCAGAAGATCCGTTGAAAAATTTTCAGCCAAGCCCAGGCGTTCTGACCGATGTGCATTTCCCGCCCGATGTGCGGGTGGACGGCTGGGTATCAACCGGTTCGGAGGTGAGCGCCTTTTACGATCCGATGATCGCCAAAATTATTGTGCACGGCGAAGACCGCCAGCAGGCGCTTGAAAAACTCAACGCCGCGCTTAACGCCACCCGCCTGCACGGCATCGCCACCAACCTCGATTACCTGCGCCAGATTGTGACGCTGCCGGAGTTCAACGCGGGCGTCATGTGGACGCGGCTGCTCGATGAGGTGAGCTATAAGGCCCACGCCATCGAAGTGCTGGAGCCGGGCACCTGGAGCAGCGTGCAGGATTATCCGGGCCGCACCGGTTACTGGGATATCGGCGTGCCGCCTTCGGGACCGATGGACGATTTCGCCTTCCGGCTGGCTAACCGCATTGTCGGCAACCATCCGCACGCCGCCGGGCTGGAATTTACCCTGCAGGGGCCGACGCTGCGTTTTCACAGCGACGCCACCATCGCCCTGACGGGCGCCGATTGCCCGGCGACGCTGGATGACGAGCCGGTGGAGTACTGGCAGCCGGTAGTGGTGAAAGCGGGGCAGACGCTGACGCTCGGTCGCGCCCGCGCGGGCTGTCGCACCTATCTTGCGGTGCGCAACGGCATCGACGTGCCGGTTTACCTCGGCAGCCGTTCCACCTTCGCCCTTGGGCAGTTTGGCGGCCACGCCGGACGCACGCTGAAGGTGGCGGACATTCTGGCTATCTCGCGCCCGGAACTCGCCGCCTGCACCACGCCGCCGCCCATCGCGCTGCCGCAAAAGCCGGAACCGGCGCTGCTGCCGCACTATGGCGAGGTGTGGGATATCGGCGTGCTTTACGGGCCGCACGGCGCGCCGGATTTCTTTACCCCGGCATCAATGAACGCCTTTTTCGACGCCGAATGGCAGGTGCACTACAACTCTAACCGCCTTGGCGTGCGGCTGGTGGGGCCGAAGCCGGAGTGGACCCGGGCGGATGGCGGCGAGGCGGGGCTGCACCCGTCAAACGTGCATGACTGCGAATACGCCATCGGGGCGATCAATTTTACCGGTGATTTCCCGGTGATCCTCACCCGTGACGGCCCAAGCCTCGGCGGTTTCGTCTGTCCGGTGACTATCGCGAAAGCGGAGCTGTGGAAGGTGGGGCAGGTAAAGCCTGGCGATCGCATTCGCTTTCACCCCGTCAGCTTTGAGCACGCCCAGTCGCTGGAGATAGCGCAGCAGGTGGCGGTAACCAACCTCTGCGCCGTGGGCGCGCTGCCGGATGGCCGTATTTCCACGACCCCCTTTGCCACCTCGAGCGCGGCGATTTTAGCCGAAGTGCCCGCGCAGAACGGGCTGCCTGCCGCGGTGTGGCGACAGGCGGGCGATAACTACATTTTGATCGAGTACGGCGACAACGTGATGGATCTGGCGCTGCGCCTGCGGGTGCATCTGCTGATGCAGGCGATCCGCGCAAGCGGCGTGGCGGGCGTCGAGGAGCTTTCACCGGGCGTGCGTTCTTTACAGGTTCGCTACGACAGCCAGCGCATTTCGCAAACGCAACTGATGACGCTGCTGCTTGGCCTTGAGAAGCAGCTCGGCGACGTCAGCGAGCTGAAAATCCCCTCGCGCATCGTCCATTTGCCAATGGCCTTTGAAGACAGCGCGACCCTTGCCGCCGTGGAGCGTTATCAGCAAACGGTGAGAAGCGAAGCGCCGTGGCTGCCCAACAACGCCGATTTTATCTGCCGCGCCAACGGGCTGTCCAGCCGTGATGAGGTGCAGCGGATCATTTTCGACGCGAGCTATCTTGTCCTGGGGCTTGGCGACGTTTACCTCGGCGCACCCTGCGCGGTGCCGGTTGACCCGCGCCACCGCCTGCTCAGTTCGAAATACAACCCGGCGCGTACCTGGACTGCCGAAGGCACCGTGGGTATCGGCGGCATGTATATGTGCATTTACGGCATGGACTCCCCCGGCGGCTATCAGCTGGTGGGGCGCACGCTGCCTATCTGGAACAAATTCCTGAAAAACGCCCAGTTTGGCGAGGCGCCATGGCTGCTGACGTTTTTCGACCAGGTGCGCTTCTACCCGGTGAGCGAGGCGGAGCTAACGGCGCTGCGCGACGCTTTCCGCGAAGGCCGCGCGCAGATCCGCATCGAAGAGAGCGAATTCGATTTCGCCGCGTACCGCCGCTTCCTTGATGAAAATGCAGACGACATCGCCGCGTTCCGCGAACGCCAGCAGGCGGCCTTCAGCGCCGAAGTGGCGCACTGGCAGGCGCAGGAGAGCGCGGCGGTGGAGCGGGCGCTGCAGGCCGAGGAGGTGATTGAAGAGGATCAGTCCGGTCATCTGGTGAGCGCCGATCTCAACGGCAATATCTGGAAGATCCTCGTCGAGCCGGGCCAGAGTGTGCGTCAGGGCGAGCCGCTGGTGGTCGTGGAGGCGATGAAAATGGAGCTGATGGTCCATGCGCCTTGCGACGGCACCGTCTCGCGCATCAGTTGCCAGCAGGGGCGGCCTGTGGGTCCCGGCGACGCGCTGCTGTGGCTCGATATCGCAAGTTGATAGTGAATGCGAAGCCCGAACAGGCCGAGGGCGGGCGGGCAACGCCCCCCCGCCAGCACAAACAGAGAGAACGCACATGCAGCCAACCCTGCAAACGTCAGAACAACCCGGTAAACGCCGCGCGGAAGGACAGGGCGAGCGTATCTACCGGCTGCTGAAGCAGGAGATTTTCGAGTTCCTGCTGCTGCCGGGCGATCGCTTCAGCGAAAACGACCTCGCGGCGCGGATGGGCGCGAGCCGCACGCCGGTGCGCCAGGCGCTGCACCGGCTCGAACAGGAAGGCTATCTCGACGTGCAGCCGCGCAGCGGCTGGCAGGTGCGGCCCATTGATTTCGACCATCTTGAGGCGCTCTACGACCTGCGCGTGGTGCTGGAAATGGAAGCGGTCGGGCGGCTTTGCGCGCTGCCCGCCGACGTGCGTCCGCTGCCGCTGCAGATGCTCAGGCACGTCTGGATAGAGAGCCCGCCGCTCGCCGACTGGGCGACCGTCGCGAGTTTTGACGAGCAGTTTCATATGACGCTGGTGGACGCGGCGGGTAACCCGGAGATGGCGCGGGTTCATCGCGACGTGACCGAGAAAATCCGCATCGTGCGCCGCATGGATTTCACCCAGGCGTCGCGCATCAGCGCCACTTACGCCGAGCACGGCCAGATCCTGCTCGCCATTCTCGAACGCAATCTGAAGGAGGCCCGCACCCGGCTGCACGACCATATCGCCCAAAGCCAGAAAGAGGTTCGCAAGATTACGCTCCACGCGCTGCATCAGGCGCGGCGGGAGACGCGAGATTAACCGTACACACAGCACACATTATGGGAGTCATCATTATGCATCGTCGTACCTTGTTAAAAGCTTTCGCCCTTTCCGCGTCGGTGGTCAGCATGGGGTTTGCCTTCAGCGCGCAGGCCGCCGACACCATTAAAGTCGGCATTATGCATTCACTGTCCGGCACCATGGCCATCTCCGAAACGCCGCTGAAAGACGTGGCGCTGATGACCATCGATGAGATCAACGCCAAAGGCGGGGTGCTGGGCAAAAAGCTCGAGCCGGTGGTGGTCGACCCGGCTTCCAACTGGCCGCTGTTCGCCGAAAAAGCCCGCCAGCTGCTGACGCAGGATAAAGTCGCCGCCGTTTTCGGCTGCTGGACCTCCGTTTCCCGCAAATCGGTGTTGCCGGTGTTCGAAGAGCTGAACGGCTTACTGTTCTACCCGGTGCAGTATGAAGGCGAGGAGATGTCGCCCAACGTCTTTTATACCGGCGCCGCGCCGAACCAGCAGGCTATCCCGGCGGTGGAATACCTGATGAGCGAAGATGGCGGCAGCGCGAAGCGCTTCTTCCTGCTCGGCACCGACTATGTCTACCCGCGCACCACCAATAAGATCCTGCGCGCCTTCCTGCATTCCAAAGGGGTTCAGGATAAAGACATCGAAGAGGTCTATACGCCGTTTGGCTACAGCGACTACCAGACCATCGTCGCCAATATCAAGAAGTTCTCCGCAGGCGGCAAAACCGCCGTGGTTTCCACCATTAATGGCGACTCTAACGTGCCGTTCTACAAAGAGCTGGCCAACCAGGGGCTGAAGGCGACCGACGTGCCGGTGGTGGCCTTCTCGGTAGGCGAAGAGGAGCTGCGCGGCATCGACGCCAAACCGCTGGTCGGCAACCTCGCGGCCTGGAACTACTTCGAGTCAGTGGATAACCCGGCGAACCAGAAGTTTGTGGCGGATTACAAGGCTTACGCGAAAGCGCACAAGCTGCCGAACGCCGATACCGTGGTGACCAACGACCCGATGGAGGCGACGTATGTCGGCATCCATATGTGGGCGCAGGCGGTGGAAAAAGCGGGCACGACGGATGTGGACAAGGTGCGCGCGGCGATGGCGGGGCAATCTTTCAAAGCGCCTTCGGGCTTTACCCTGACCATGGACGCCACCAACCATCATCTGCATAAGCCGGTCATGATTGGCGAAATTGAAAGCAACGGCCAGTTTAACGTGGTGTGGCAGACCGACGAGCCGGTTCGTGCCCAGCCCTGGAGCCCGTACATCCCGGGCAACGATAAAAAATCGGACCAGCCTATCAAGACCGCCAGCAACTAATTCGCCGTTTACAGGGCGGCTTCTTCGCACCCTGACCCTCTCCCCAGCGGGGAGAGGGAAGCGGTCGGCGAAGGGGGGGCGGGACGGCGTTGGCCTGCTCGTTTTTCTCCTTCGCCCCTTTGGGGAGAGGTCCGGGTTGAAGGGCGATTTTCACGCCGCCGCGCCAGTGGACAGGTAAGCAAAGCTCGCCCGCCACAGGCACTGCACATCACACGGGCTCACAAGGAGACCATTATGAAACTGATACGCTGGCTGATAATGGCCGTCTGGCTGCTGCCCTGTCTGGCCAGCGCCGCGGATGCCGACGCCTTCGCCGCCGCCAGCCGTTCGCAGCAGACGACGCTGCTGGAGCGCTGGGCCGCCGCGCCGGACGCCGCCCGTATTCCGCTGCTCGACGCGCTGGCGCAGGAGAGCGTGGTGCTGGATAGCGAAAAACACCCTTTCGTGCAAACCGGCGATGCGTTAACGCCGCTCGGTTCGGCGCAAGCGCCGCAGGGTGAGGTTAAAAAGCTGCGTTTAACAAACCGTCTGCGCAATCTGGTGGCGGGCGCGCTGGCAAGCCACCGGCTGGTGAGTGACAACGTCACGCAGAGATTACAGGCCGCGCAGGCGCTGGGCCGCGATGCGACGCCTGACATGCTGCCGCTGCTGGCGGCGCGCTACAAAACAGAAACCGATGCGCGTGTGAAATCGGCGCTGGCAGGGGCGCTCGCCGCGCTCCAGCTGGCAAGCCCCGACGCCGCGGTGCGTCTCAATGCCGTCACGCTGCTGGGACAGTCGGCCGACCCGGAAACCCAGGCGCGGCTGCAACCCTTCACCGACGCCAGCCGCGAGCCGGACGCCCGCGTGCGCGACGCGGCGGCGGAAAGCCTGCGCAGCATTCAGCATCGGCTGTGGCTGGGGGAGCTGCTCGGCCAGGGGTTTATGGGGCTTTCGCTCGGTTCCATTTTGCTGCTGGCGGCGCTGGGGCTTGCCATCACGTATGGTCTGCTTGGCGTTATCAACATGGCGCATGGCGAGATGCTGATGCTCGGCGCTTACTCCACCTGGCTTGTTCAGAACGCCGTTGCGCAGCTTGCGCCGCAGTGGCTTTTTCTTTATCCGGTTTTCGCTCTGCCGGTCGCTTTTCTGGTGACCGCTGGGGTAGGCATGGCGCTTGAGCGCACCGTCATTCGCCATCTCTATGGCCGCCCGCTGGAGACGCTGCTCGCCACCTGGGGCATTAGCCTGATGCTGATTCAACTGGTGCGTATGGCCTTTGGCGCGCAGAACGTCGAAGTGGCGAACCCGGCGTGGCTTTCGGGCGGCGTGCAGCTGTTGCCGAACCTCATTCTGCCCTGGAACCGCGTGGCAGTGATTGGCTTTGTGCTGCTGGTGCTCTTTTTTACCTGGCTCATCCTTAACAAAACCCGCCTTGGCATGAACGTGCGCGCGGTGACGCAAAACCGGTCCATGGCCGCTTGCTGCGGCGTGCCCACCGGGCGCGTCGATATGCTGGCCTTTGGCCTTGGCTCCGGCATTGCGGGCCTCGGCGGCGTGGCGCTCTCGCAGCTTGGCAACGTCGGGCCGGAGCTCGGCCAGGGCTATATCATCGACTCGTTCCTGGTGGTGGTGCTGGGCGGCGTCGGCCAGCTTGCCGGCAGCGTGGCCGCCGCCTTCGGCCTTGGCATCTTCAATAAAATTCTCGAACCGCAGACCGGCGCCGTGCTTGGCAAAATCCTGATTCTGGTGCTGATCGTGCTGTTTATTCAGAAGCGTCCGCAGGGGCTGTTCGCCCTGAAAGGGAGGGTCATCGACTAATGAGCCAGCCACTTACGTTAACACTTGCGCGTAAGGCGCCGCGCCTGAGCTTGTGGCTTGGCGGCCTGCTGCTGGCGGCGCTGTTGCTGCTGCCGTTTCTGGCGCTGCTGCCCGCAAGCCACCCGCTGAGCCTCTCCACCTATACGCTGACGCTGCTTGGTAAAATGCTCTGCTACGCCACCGTCGCGGTGGCGTTGGATCTGGTCTGGGGCTACGCCGGCATGCTGTCGCTCGGCCATGGGCTTTTCTTCGCGCTGGGCGGCTACGCGATGGGCATGTACCTGATGCGTCAGGCGGCGGGCGAAGGGTTGCCTGCGTTTATGTCGTTTCTCTCCTGGAGCGAGCTGCCCTGGTTCTGGTGGGGCACGCAGCACTTCGCCTGGGCGATGGCGCTGGTGGTGCTCATTCCGGGCGGGCTGGCGCTGCTTTTCGGCTGGTTCGCCTTTCGCTCCAAAATCAAAGGGGTCTATTTCTCCATCATGACCCAGGCGCTGACCTTCGCCGGCATGCTGCTGTTCTTTCGCAATGAGACCGGTTTTGGCGGCAACAATGGCTTTACCGGCTTCACCACGCTGCTTGGCTTTTCCATTACCGCGACCGGCACGCGCATCGCGCTGTTTATCGCCACCGTGCTGCTGTTGCTGTTAAGCCTGGCGGTGGGGTTTACGCTTGCGCGCAGCAAGTTTGGCCGCGTGCTGACGGCGGTGCGCGACGCCGAAAACCGGCTGATGTTCTGCGGCTACGACCCGCGCGGCTTCAAGCTGCTGGTCTGGACGCTCTCCGCCGTGCTCTGCGGGCTTGCGGGCGCGCTTTATGTACCGCAGGTGGGGATAATCAACCCCGGCGAGATGTCGCCGACCAACTCTATCGAAGCCGCCATCTGGGTGGCGCTCGGCGGGCGCGGCTCGCTGGTGGGGCCGGTAATCGGCGCGCTGGCGGTTAACGGCGCGAAGAGTTTTTTCACCGTGCTGATGCCGGAATACTGGCAGCTCTTTCTCGGGCTGATTTTTATCCTCGTCACGCTCTTTCTGCCGCGCGGGGTGATTGGCCTGCTTCGTAAAGGAGAAAAATAATGCAGCCGGATGAAGGGCTTTTTACCCGTCAGCACCTGACGGATCGCTTCCGGGAACAGACCGACCCGGTGTTGCAGCTTGAGAACATCAACGTCAACTTCGACGGTTTTCAGGCGCTGACGAACTTAACGCTGAACATCGGCGTGGGGGAGCTGCGCTGTGTGATAGGCCCAAACGGCGCGGGGAAAACCACGCTAATGGATGTCATCACCGGGAAAACGCGGCCGCAAAGCGGCAGGGCGATTTACGATCAGTCCAGCGATTTAACCTCGCTCGACCCCATCACCATCGCGCAGAAAGGCATCGGGCGAAAATTTCAGAAGCCGACGGTGTTTGAAGCGCTCACGGTGTTTGAAAACCTGGAGATTGCGCAAAAGGGCGACAAGTCGGTCTGGGCGAGCCTGCGGGCGAAGCTTGGCGGCGAACAGCGCGACCGTATCGACGCCATGCTCGCCACGCTTCGCCTTGGCGCGGAGCGGGGCCGACAGGCGGGGGCGCTTTCCCACGGCCAGAAGCAGTTTCTGGAAATCGGCATGCTGCTGATTCAGGATCCGCACCTGCTGCTGCTCGATGAGCCTGCGGCAGGCATGACAGATGCGGAAACCGAATACACCGCGGAGCTGTTTCGCGAGCTGGCCGGCAAACACTCGCTGATGGTGGTGGAACACGATATGGGTTTTGTTGAAACCATTGCCGACCGGGTGACGGTGCTGCATCAGGGGCAGGTGCTGGCGGAAGGTTCGCTCAAAGAGGTGCAGCAGAACGAGCAGGTGATTGAGGTCTATCTCGGACGCTAAGGAGCCGCGATGTTAGAAGTGAGTGAAATAAACCAGTATTACGGCGGCAGCCATATCCTTCGCGGCGTCTCGTTTGAGGCCCGCATCGGCGAAGTAACCTGCCTGCTCGGGCGCAACGGGGTGGGCAAAAGCACGCTGCTGAAATGTTTGATGGGGCTCGTGCCGGCGCGCACCGGCGCGGTGAACTGGCAGGGCAAGGCCATTACGCGATACAAGCCGCACCAGCGCGTGCAGGCAGGCATTGCTTATGTGCCGCAGGGGCGCGAGATTTTCCCGCGCCTGACGGTGGAAGAGAACCTGCTGATGGGGCTGTCGCGCTTTAACGGCGCGCAGGCGAAAGCGGTGCCGGAGGAGATTTACGCGCTGTTTCCGGTGCTAAAGGAGATGAAGCAGCGCCGGGGCGGCGATCTCTCCGGCGGTCAGCAACAGCAGCTCGCCATCGGTCGCGCGCTCGCCTGCCGTCCGCAACTGTTGATCCTTGATGAGCCAACCGAAGGGATCCAGCCTTCGGTTATTAAAGAGATTGGCGCGGTTATCCGCCAGCTCGCTTCACGGGGCGATATGGCTATTTTGCTGGTAGAGCAGTTTTATGATTTCGCCGCCGGCCTTGCCGATAACTATCTGGTGATGTCCCGCGGCGCGATAGTCCAGCGCGGGCAGGGTGAAAATATGGAAACCGACGGGGTGCGAGGGCTGGTGGCGATTTAAAAGGTGCTTTTTGAAGCCTCTCTTAAAGTGTTATATTGAGTGCTTTAAGAGGAGAGTGACTATGCCTTTTCGAATTCTGGCCCACACCGCCGCCAGCATCACCGATCTCAAGCGAAACCCGATGGGTACGGTGCAGGAAGGGGAAGGAGATGCTGTCGTTATCCTTAACCGTAATGAGCCTGCCTTTTATTGCGTGCCGCCCGCGCTCTACGCGTATTTGATGGAGCTGGCTGAAGACGCGGAACTGGCGAAAATTGTCGAGGCGCGTAAAAACGGCGATACGGTTGAGGTCAACCTGGATGACTTATAAGTTATTTTTTGAAGTGCATGCCCTGGCGGAGTGGAAGAAGCTTGGGCATAACGTCCGCGAAGAGTTTAAAAAAGCGCTGGCGAAGCGGCTGGAACAGCCCCGTGTTCCTGCCGCCCGCCTGCATGGCTACAAAGATTGCTACAAAATCAAACAACGCGCTTCAGGCTATCGGCTGGTTTATCAGGTTAAGGATGAAACCATTACCGTCCTGGTACTGAGTGTTGGTAAAAGAGAACGCAATGCCGTTTATAATCAAATTGATAAACGGATCTAGCCCGCCTGCATTACCCCCACCGTCTTCACGCGCATGCCTTTCAGCATCATCAGATACGCGATTAACGAGCAGACCATCAGCGCCGCAAACAGCGACCAGGCGGGAAAGTTGGTCAGCATCACGCCGGTAAAGAGCGGATTACACGCAGCCCCCAGCCAGCCGAGCGACTGTACCGAGAAATAGCCCGCTTTCAGGCCCGGCGGCGCGATATTGTCAATAAGCATGTATTCGCCCGGTACATAAATCACTTCGCCCACGGTGAAGATGGCTGCCGCCAGCCCCCACATCCAGAGCGACGTGCCGGAAAAGAGAAACCCTACCAGCCCCAGCATGAAGCAGAGCGTGCCGTAAAACATCAGCCGACGAATGTTGTCGGCGCGAATGTGCTTGCCCACGAAGTACTGCAGCGAAACCACCAGAACGGCGTTGACGGGCAGCACCACGGCGACCACCTGCTGAGCCAGCGCGCTGTCGGAAAAGGTTAAGACGTACTGGGAAATACAGATAGCGAACGACCCCGCCACCAGCGACCCCAGAAACGCCGAGCCGGTAAACCACAGCAGCCGCTGGTCGCGCCACAGCAAAGAAAGCGGCGGCGCAGCCGCAGGCGCGGAGCTGGCGCCCGCCATTGAGGAGACGCGCAGCACAAACAGCAGAATCATTACCAACGCCATCGTCGCGGTGAACGCAGCCAGCCAGAAGGGCATATTCAACCCGTAAAGTACAAGCCAGGTGGCTATCGGCGGGCCGATGGTCCAGCCGATATTGACGAAGGTGTAGTTAAGGGAAAAAATCCGCGCCCGGGCGCTCACGCTCAGGGTGTCGGAAAAATAGCTTTTCAGTACGGTGGAGAACACCGAGTAAGCGCAGTTGATGGTCGCGAAGAGCAGGACCACCAGCGTGGCGTTGCCCGCAAGCGGAATGGCGGCGAAGCCTGCGATAAATATCGCGATGGCTATCAGCATATAGCGCTTTTTATCAAAGCGGTCCGCCAGCACGCCGAAGCCTAAGCTGAACAGCACGCCGAGCGTCATGGCGAGGCTCAACGCCGCACCCACGCCATCGACAGACATCTGATAAGCCTTCGACAGATAAATCGCCATAAAGGGCAGCGTGGCGCCGCGTCCAATAGTCAGCAACAGCGAAGAGAAAAGCAGCGTGGCGGTCGAACGGTTCGTTTTCGAGAGCATTTTCTTATCTTTTTAACGGGAGGAGGGAGCGGCTGCAGAAGCCATGATTCGTTTTTTTAAGCAATAACATGCGCTTTTAAGGCTGTACACCCCAAAACGCGTTCTGCCGCGCCTTTTTGCCTCCCATAAATTAGTGATCTGTCTCTCATCATCCGATTCCGGTATGGTGAAGTATTAACAAAATTTTAATAAAGACAGGGGCAGGGGTATGACGCGTAAAGACGGGCTGCTGGCGTTGCTGGTGGTGGTGGCGTGGGGTTTGAATTTCGTTGTAATAAAAGTGGGGCTGCACTCGATGCCGCCGCTGATGCTGGCGGGGCTGCGTTTTCTGCTGGTGGCGTTTCCTGCGCTGCTCGTTGTGGCGCGCCCGAAAGTGCCGCTCTCTTTGCTGCTGGGCTATGGCCTGACCATCAGCTTCGGCCAATTCGCGTTTCTCTTCTGCGCCATTAATTTCGGCATGCCTGCCGGGCTCGCTTCGCTGGTGTTACAGGCGCAGGCGTTCTTCACCATCATCCTTGGCGCGTTTGTCTTTCGGGAGCGACTGCAGTTGAAGCAGGTGGCGGGGATAACGCTTGCGGTGTTTGGCGTGCTGGTGCTGGTTGAAGGCAGCCTGAGCGGCCAGCATGTGGCGCTGCTGGGCTTTATGCTGACGCTCGCCGCCGCGCTGAGCTGGGCCTGCGGCAATATCTTCAACAAGAAAATTATGCAGTTGCCGCAACCGCCAGCCATCATGTCGCTGGTGGTCTGGAGCGCGCTGGTGCCCATCGTCCCGTTTTTCGTCGCCAGCCTGATTTTCGACGGCCCGGCGGTGATGCTGCAAAGCCTGGTGTCGCTGGACGTCGCCACGGTGCTTTCGCTGGTCTACCTGGCGTTTATCGCCACCATCGTGGGCTATGGCATCTGGGGCACGCTGCTCGGGCGCTATGAGACCTGGCGCGTGGCGCCGCTCTCGCTGCTGGTGCCCGTCGTGGGGCTTGCCAGCGCGGCGCTGCTGCTTGGCGAAACGCTAAGCCTTTTGCAGCTGCTCGGCGCGTTGCTGATTATGGCCGGGCTGTACATTAATGTGTTCGGCTTTCGCGTTCGGCGGGCGGCGCGGGCGTAAGGATAAAAAAAGCCCGGCGACAGCCGGGCAAGGGGTTTAGCGAGAGGCGTTGTAATAGGGAACGCCTAACTCGTCGGATTTATCGCTGCCGGCGCCCCGATGGTTAAAATCAAAGGGCGACTGGTTGGTGGCGGAAGGCAGGACCATCGCATCGCGGTCCGTTTTATGGCTCAGCGCGGTGTTTTGATCCGCCATGGCGCCAGCAGAGGCCAGCGCCAGCAAAAACAGAGTAGCGCTTGCAATACGTTTCATGATTTCCTCGGTTACGTCTTCTCAGACGGCGATGATAAAACCGGCAGGCTCACGCCTGTCGCTGTTAATGATTTAGCGGATGCAGATACTTCGCTTCGCCCGGCATGTTAGTCACACGATACTTATGCGGCGGCACGGAGAAATAGTTTTTGAACGTCCGGGTCAGCGTCTGCTGCGACTCAAACCCATAGCGTTCCGCCAGATAGAGTATCGGCTCGTTGCTCTGCTTAAGCTTACGGGCGATTTCCGTCAGTTTGCGGTTACGAATGTACTGACCGAGCGAATGGCCGGTCTCTTTCTTGAACATTCTTTGCAGGTGCCATTTGGAATAGCCGGATCGCTGGGAGACTTTCTCCAGCGACAGCGGGGTTTCCAGATTCTCTTCGATCCAGTCCAAAATGCTATGAATAGTAATGGCATCATTATTGCGTCTGGACATCGTCATACCTCTTTTTTGTTAAGGCAGTACCTTTTTGAGCAGGTATTCAAGGGTTGCCACTTCTTCTGCCGTCAGGTTTTTTGTTAATTCTTGATGCAGGTTAAGCCCAACCAGCTGATGACAGGTTTCGCACAGCGATGCGCCTTCCGGCGTAAGCTTAATCAGCACGCCGCGCTTGTCATTGGGGTTGGGCAGGCGCTCTATCCAGCCCTTGCACGCCAGACGATCCAGCATGCGGGTGAGCGCCCCTAAGTCCACGGATAAGACTTTTTTCAGCTCTACCGGCGTGATGCAGACTTCGCAGCGAATGGAGCACAACACTTTAAATTGCGTCGCGGTCACATCCAGCGGAGAGAGATAATCGTTGAGCAAGCGATCCTTCTTCTGGTTCACCATGTGAATCAGACGCCCAAGAGGGATAATGTCGTTAAACAGATCGCTGGTGTTTTTCACGATAGTTGCTCAGGCAAGTAGATTAGTCACGGCAGATATTATTGCCCAGGCAAGCATAAGTCAAACGAATGAATTTACCGATCACACGATCTGTTAAAACGACTCATTTTGTCGCCATTTTGCTGCTGCGTGCGGGTGAAAAATGAGGCTTACTCACTGAAATGAACGGCTTTAATGGGTTTGCCGTATCGTTGTGATAGGTTTAAGCAGTGAATTTCTCTGTAAAGCCAGACGGGTGAAACCGGGGCGCTGCCTGCGGTGGCTTCGCCTGCTGACGACACCGCACAAAAAGAAGAGGAGAGTAACCATGGTGGATTTATTTAAGGCGCTCGGGCTTGGGCTGGTGGTGCTTCTGCCGCTGGCGAACCCGCTGACGACGGTCGCGCTTTTCCTTGGGCTTGCAGGCAACATGAGCCGTGAAGAGCGCAACCGTGAAGCGAAGATGGCCTCGGTCTATGTATTCATCATAATGATGGTTGCATGGTATGCCGGCCAGCTGGTCATGGACACGTTCGGCATTTCCATTCCGGGGCTGCGTATCGCCGGCGGGTTGATTGTGGCGTTTATCGGCTTTCGCATGCTCTTTCCGCCGCAGAAAGGGCACCACGCGCCGGAAGTGCAGAGCAAATCGGAAGAGCTGGCGCGGGAGCCTGAAGCGAGCATCGCGTTTGTGCCGCTGGCGATGCCGAGCACCGCAGGCCCTGGCACCATCGCCATGATAATCAGCTCCGCCTCCACCGTGCGCCACGGCGAAGGGTTTCCCGCCTGGGTGATTAGCGTCGCGCCGCCGCTGATTTTCCTCGTGGTGAGCCTCATTTTGTGGATCTGCCTGCGCAGCTCCGGCGGCGTGATGCGGCTGGTGGGCAAGGGCGGCATCGAGGCTATCTCAAGGCTGATGGGGTTTCTGCTGGTCTGCATGGGCGTGCAGTTCATCATTAACGGCGTGCTGGAGCTTATCTCCACGTATCATTAAGGAGCAAGGATGCGAAGCCTAATCCTGGCTTTTCTCGCGGGGTGTCAGCAGCGGAGCGCGCCGCTGGATTGGCGATAACCTGGATAAATGCTTTACCCATCCCACCTGCCGCGTTACCTGCTACGGCGCGCCGCGCCCGGCAAGTGGCGGGCGTGTCACGCGTGGGGGATACCGCGCGAGGGAGGGAAATTCACGCCCGCCCGACAGGGAACCCGTGGTTCCGCTGGCAGGAGGGCGTGATAAACGAGCCCTTAAACGCGGGCTGATTCGCTCGCGCTGTGGCTGTGCGGAGGCTGTTCTTCAAGCACCACCGGCCAGCGGCGGAAAATCACCACGGCCCAGGCCAGCGCGGCCAGCGCCGGGATGGCGCCGATATAGCCCACGGAAGACATCGAGAGATGCAGGCTCACCTGGTTGCCCACCAGCGCGCCTGCGCCAATGCCGATGTTAAAGATGCCGGAGAAGAGCGCCATCGCCACGTCGGTGGCGTCCGGCGCCAGCGCCAGCACTTTCACCTGCATGCCAAGGCCTATCAGCATAATGGCGATGCCCCAGAAGACGCTCAGCACCGTCAGGTTCACCGCGCTGGTGGCCGCAGGCAGCAGCAACAGCAGGCAGATAACCAGCACGCCGATGGCGCTGCTGATAAGCGTGGAGGCATGCAGGTTGCCGAGCTTGCTGAAGATCAGGCTGCCGATAATCCCCGCGCTGCCGAGCACCAGCAGCAGGAAGGTGGCGAAGTTTTCGCTCAGGCCGGCAATGTTCTGCACAAACGGCTCAATGTAGCTGTAGGCGGTGAAATGCGCCGTCACCACCACCGCCGTCAGCACATAGATGCACAGCAGCGCCGGGCGGCGGAACAGCACCGGCAGGCTTTTCAGCGAGCCGGAATGTTCGCTCGGCATCTTCGGCAACAGCTTCATCAGGCAGACCATGGTGACGAGGGCGCCAAGGCCGATGGCGAAGAAGGTAGTGCGCCAGCCAAAGTACTGCCCGATGATGCGCCCGATAGGCAGCCCGAGCACCGAGGCGAGCGCCGTGCCGGTGGCTATCAGGCTCAGCGCCTGGGCGCGTTTGCCCGGCGGCGCCAGGCGGATAGCGAGCGACGCGGTTATCGACCAGAAAATAGCGTGCGCGAAGGCGATGCCGACGCGGCTTATCACCAGCACCGTGAAGTTCCAGGCGAGGAACGACAGCAGGTGGCTTGCGACAAAGACCGCAAACAGCGCAATCAGCAGCTTGCGACGCTCAACCTGGCTTGTCAGCAGCATAAATGGCAGCGACATCAGCGCCACCACCCACGCATAGATGGTCAACATGATGCCCGCCTGGGCGGATTCCATGCCGAAGCTGTGCGCGATGTCTGAAAGCAGACCGACCGGCACAAATTCGGTGGTGTTGAAAATAAAAGCCGCGACAGCGAGCGTAACCACGCGCAGCCACGCGGTTTTGCGTGAAACGGTGTTGTTCATCGTCATAGGAAATATCGCGCTGGTTGAAGTTAACAAAGAAGAGAGGGCGATCTTAAAACCTTCACGGCGGGCAGTACAATATTTTTGTGATATAGATCGCAATTTTTTACCGCAGACGAAGCGGCGCGGGACGGAGCTTCACAGCAAAATGCCCGGCTAAAAGAATTTTTTGCCTCGCCTGTTGCGGCATGTCATGTTCAGAGGGCAAACAGAATAACAACAGGAGACGACGATGCAGGCTATCGACTTTTATATGGTGGATGCGTTCAGCCAGAAAACCTTCGGCGGCAACGCGGCGGCGGTATGCCCGCTGGTGGAATGGTTGCCGGACGCCACGCTGCTGGCGATGGCGAAACAGCATAACCAGTCGGAAACCGCGTTTTTTGTGCGGACCGACAGCGGCTTTGAGCTGCGCTGGTTTACCACGCAGTATGAAATTAACCTGTGCGGCCATGCCACGCTTGCCGCCGCGCACGTTATTTTTGAATACCTTGACTACCCGCACACCGAAATTCGTTTTTCCACGCGCTTTGTCGGCGAGCTGAGAGTGACGCGCAATGGCGAATGGCTGACGCTCGACTTTCCCGCCTGGGAGACAAAGCCCGTCGCCGCGCCGCCGCCGTTGCTGCTTGAGTGTCTCGGCATTAACGAGTATGAAGAAGTGCGTCTGGGGCGCGACTATCTGGTGGTGCTGAAAGATGAGGCGCAGGTGCGTAACCTGCGCCCGGATATTCACGCCATGCTGCCGCTTGAAAAAATGGTCTGCGTCACCGCGCCTGGCGAACAGTACGATTTCGTCAGCCGTTTCTTCTGCCCGGGAGAGGCGGTGGCGGAAGACCCGGTGACCGGCTCCGCTCACAGCATGCTTATTCCGTACTGGGGCGACAAGCTTGGCAAAACCACAATGCTCGCGAAGCAGGTCTCTGCGCGGGGCGGCGAGCTGCGCTGCCAGTGGAATGGCGACCGCGTGCTGATTGGCGGCCAGGCGGCGACCTATCTTATCGGCAAGGTGATGCTGCGCTAATAAAACCGCCCCGCAACCCGGCGGGGCGTTTTCTTACGGCAGGCGGGCGATATTCGCCTTAATGACCTCCACTGAATGGCGAAACTTCTCTTCTTCGTCCGGCGCGAGCTTCAGTTCAATGATCTGCTGCACGCCGCTTTGCGCCAGCACGGCGGGCACACCCGTCGCCACCTCATCCACGCCATACTCCCCCTGCAACACGCAAGAGACCGCCAGCGCCCGGTGGCTGCCGGTAAAGATATTGCGGCAGATTTCCGCAATGGTGCCGGCGATGCCGAACTCGGTGCAGCCTTTGCGGGCGTAAATCTCAAAGCCCTTGCGGCGCACATAATCCGCAAGCGCCGCTTTATCCAGCGCCTTGCCGGTTTTGCGCTGGTAGACATCGGCTATCGGCGAACCATAAACAGAAGAGTGGCTCCAGACCGGGAACTGCGTGTCGCCATGCTCGCCCAGGATAAAGGCGTCGATGGACTGCGGGCCGATATCCAGCGCCTCGGCAAGGGTGCGGCGCAGGCGGGTGGTGTCGAGCCAGACGCCGGTGCCCAGCACCTGGCCGCGCGGCAGCCCGGAGAGCTTCCAGACCTGCCAGGTAATAATGTCGCAGGGATTGGTGGCGATGAGAAAGATGCCGTTAAAGCCGTTCGCCATCATCGTCGGCACGATGTTTTTAATAATGCGCGCCGTGTTGGTCAGCTCGTCCAGGCGCGTCTGGCCCGGCTTCAGCGGGCCGCCGGAGACGGTGAGCACCGCAATATCCACATCCTCGCAGTCGCTCGCTTCGCGGGTGGAGACGGTTATCATGCCCGGCATGTAGGCTGCGGCATCGCTTAAGTCCTGGCGATGACCTTCAACACGTTCTTTATCCAGGTCCACCAGGATAAGCTCCTCGCAAATTGTCTGGTTGAGCAAGGCCCAGGCCGCGGCGGTGCCGACATTGCCGGCGCCGATAATCATCACCTTACGGGGTTTTGTGTTCATGATGCTTCCTGATTGAAGGGGGATTACCGGCAAGATTACCCTTAACGTCGGCGCGGGAAAAACGCTGATTGCGCCTTTAAGGCAAAGATAAGAAAACGCTATGGTCCAGGGCTTGCTGCAAAGAGGGAAGGGTTCGTAATCTGCTGAAAAAACTAGAAAGGTGATCGTATGTACCGCATTATTCCTGCAAAAGTGACCCAGTCTGAAAGCCAGGCGCTTATCGCCGCCCTGGACGCCTGGCAGACCGAGCTTTACCCGGCGGAAAGCAACCATCTGACCGACCTTAGCGACGCGCAGGGGCTTATCTTCAAGCTCATCCGCGGACCGCAGGACGAAGCGGTGGGCTGCGGCGCGGTGTTAGTCTCTGGCGAAGGGTTCGGCGAGATTAAGCGGGTTTATATCGATCCTCGCCATCGCGGGCAGCGGCTGGGCGAAAGGCTGCTGGCGTCCCTTGAGCAGGCCGCCGCCGCTCAGGGCTGCCATACGCTGCGTCTGGAAACGGGCATCAAGCAGCCCGCCGCTATTACGCTCTATCGCCGCTGCGGCTATGAGCTTACCGAGGCGTTCGCGCCTTATCAGCCCGACCCCCTGAGCCTGTTTATGCGCAAAGCGCTCACTCGCAGCGCGGCAGCAGCTCAGTAAACGCCTCCAGCTGGCGGGTTTTCGCGCCGCGCCGCCAGATAAGCCAGGTGTTGATCCAGCGCCACTTTTCGCCAAGCGGCCACGCCTGCACCTGGTGGCTGCCTGGCATGCTTTCAAGCATCCGTTTAGGCATCATCGCCAGACCCGCGCCGGCAATCACGCAGGCGAGCATGCCGTGGTAAGACTCCATCTCATGAATTTTGCCCGGCATGGCGTGGTCCGCCTGGAACCAGCTTTCGAAATGGCGGCGATAGGAGCAGTTAGCGCGAAACGCGTAAATGCTCGCGCCGTTTACCTGCTGCGCGCGGCGGATTTCCTCATGCCCGGCGTGGGCGACAATCATCATCTCTTCCCGGTAGACCGGCATCCCTTCGAGGCTCGGGTGCGCCACCGGGCCATCGACAAACGCGGCGCTCAGGGTGCCTTCCAGCACGCCGTCAATCATGGTGCCGGAGGGGCCGGTGGCAAGGTCGAACTGGATCTTCGGGTAGCGCTGGTTAAACATCGCCAGCACGTCGGGAATACGCACCGCGGCGGTGCTCTCAAGCGACCCCAGTGAGAAAATGCCCTGCGGCTCATCGCCCGACACTACTTCGCGCGCTTCCGCCACCAGCTCGAGAATGCGTTTGCTGTAGGCGAGAAAACTGTGCCCGGCAGGCGCAAGGCGCAGGCGCTGGTTCTCGCGGATAAACAGCTCGACGCCCAAATCTTCTTCCAGCTGGCGAATGCGGGTGGTGAGGTTAGAGGGCACGCGATGCACCCGCTGCGCGGCGGCGGTAATGCTGCCCGTTTCGGCGACCGCATTGAACATCTCAAGTTGCGTCAGGTCCATGGTATTCTCGTTTAGTGAAAGGAGTCGTCAATATTATTCACTTTTCAGAAATAACGGAAGTGGTCAGGATATAACCACACTGATGATAAAAACGAGGTTCCTATGACCATTTCACCTGCAACCCATGCGATTTCTGTTAACCCGGCGACCGGCGAAACCCTGGCGGCTTATCCGTTCGCCACTGCCGAACATGTTGAGCACGCCATCGCCCGCGTGGCGGACGCCGGGCGCTACTGGCGCACCGTGAGCGTGGAACACCGTGCGCAAAAGCTGCGGGACCTTGGCGCCGCGCTGCGGGCTCGCGCTGAAGAGATGGCGCAGATGATCACCGCCGAGATGGGCAAACCCATCGCCCAGGCGCGCGGCGAAGTGGCGAAATCCGCAGGCCTTTGCGACTGGTACGCTGAGCACGGCCCGGCGATGCTGACCACCGAGCCGACCCTGGTTGAGAACAACAACGCGGTAATTGAATACCGGCCGCTCGGCCCGGTGCTGGCGGTGATGCCGTGGAACTTCCCGCTGTGGCAGGTTATGCGCGGCGCGGTGCCGATTATTCTCGCGGGCAACACCTATCTGCTGAAGCACGCGCCGAACGTGATGGGCTGCGCGGCGTTGATTGGCGAGATTTTCGAAGACGCCGGTCTGCCGGATGGCGTGTTCGACTATGTGAACGCAACTAACGAAGGCGTCAGCGCGGTTATTAAAGACAGCCGCATTGCGGCGGTGACGGTAACGGGCAGCGTACGCGCCGGTGCGGCGATTGGCGCGCAGGCGGGCGCGTCGCTGAAAAAATGCGTGCTGGAACTGGGCGGCTCCGACCCGTTTATCGTGCTCAACGATGCCGATCTGGATGAGGCGGTGAAAGCCGCCGTGGCGGGGCGTTACCAGAACACCGGACAGGTGTGCGCTGCGGCCAAGCGGTTCATTGTTGAAGCGGGCATTGCCGACGCCTTCACGGAAAAATTTGTCGCGGCCGCGCAGGCGCTGGCGATGGGCAATCCAACGGATGAGAAGACCTATCTTGGCCCGATGGCGCGCTTCGATTTGCGCGACGAGCTGGATAGCCAGGTGCAGGCAACGCTGAAAGAGGGCGCCACGCTGCTGCTCGGCGGCGAAAAAGTGGCTGGCGCGGGCAACTACTACGCGCCGACCGTGCTCGCGAACGTCACGCCGGAGATGACGGCCTTCCGTCAGGAAATGTTTGGCCCGGTAGCGGCTATCACCATCGCGCGCGATGCAGAGCATGCGCTGGCGTTGGCTAACGACAGCGATTTCGGGCTTTCCGCCACGATTTACACCGCGGATGAAGCCAACGCGCAGGCGCTGGCGGCAAGGCTTGAGTGCGGCGGGGTGTTTATTAATGGCTACAGCGCCAGCGACGCCCGCGTGGCCTTCGGCGGCGTGAAGAAGAGCGGTTTTGGCCGCGAGCTTTCGCACTTCGGTTTGCACGAGTTTTGTAATGTGCAGACGGTGTGGAAGGATCGTCGCTAGGGGAGCGGTTTTCTTCGTTCCTGAGGGGAGTTAGGCGCGGGCGCTGAGCCTTACTCTCTTAGGGTATATGCATGGGCGGTTAAGGATGTATGCACGGGCAGTGAACGGTTACGTTCGCCAGAGCGTTGTCTTTATATGTCATCTCCCCTCACGCGAACGTGCCAGGGGGCTTCGCCGCCAGCCCCCTGGCGACCCCGGCTCCCGGCTCGCAAAATCGCCCGCTAGAGCGGGAAACCTCATCTTTTCCCCGCTGGCTTCGGGTCGGGCATGACGGCACGTCCCTGTGCCGACATGCCCTCGCACCGGGTCCGACCGGTGCGCCCCGGCCACCGTGAAAAAGTTGAGGCGATTTTGAGGCCGGATTCAAACCCTCCGCTGCGGGATTTTTATTTTGGTTACAGGAGATGCTTCGCTTTAACGGCCGGGGTACGGCCGCGCCGTCATTTCCCCTCACCCCGGCCCTCTCCCCGAGGGGGAGGGAGAAAACCGGAGAGCGGCGCGGCGCTTGCTTACACTGCGAACCACCAAAACGTGTCCTGCCTTACTGCGACACCACCACGACTGTTTTAATCAACCTGTCAGCGATGACATTTATCCGGCCTCAAAATCGCCTTCCGGGCGGGCAGATGGCCGGGGCTGGCCGTCGGGAACGGCCAGAGGCGGGTCGGCACAGGGATGTGCCGTCCTGCCGACCCGAAGCCAGATGACAGACCGGAAGGTCTGCCCCGAAGGGGTCGATTTTGCGTGCCGGGAGCCGGGATTGTTAAGGGGGCGGCGGCGAGCCCCCTTAACACGTTCGCGTGAGAGGAGATGACATATGGAAACAACACTCCGGCGAACGTAACTTTTCACTGCCCATTGAATATATCCCAAGAGAGTAAGGCTCAGCGCCCGCGCCTCTCATCCCAACCCAGCGGGGCGAGGGGGGGGAACCTATGGGCTGGCTTTGAGCCCCTGGCACGTTCGCGTGAAGGGAGGACACAGATAAAACCCTCGCTCCGGCGAACGTAACCTTTCACTGCCCATCGAATATATCCCGAGAGAGTAAGGCTCAGCGCCCGCGCCTCTCACCCCAACCCAGCGGGGCGAGGGGGGGATAGCGTCCTGTCGCCGCAGACCCGCATTACGGCCGCGCCGTTCATTCCCCTTTGTCATATTCCCGCCATATTTCTGTCATCCGTGCTTTGTAGACTCGCCCCGGTTGAGGCTGTTTACTGAAGAAAAACATGAACCTAAGTAAAATTTATTCCGCTTTGCGTCGGCGCCTGCTGCAAAAGCAGTTTGGCCTGCTGGCGGGCATCCTTTGCGTTATCGCGCTTTTCTCCGCACTGCAAATTCTCTCCACCGTGATGCTCTCCTCTCTGCTGCGCGACACCCAGCACAGCGTGCAAAGCCGCGAGCAACAGCAACAGCGGCAGCTCAATATGGACGAAGCGCGCGTGACGCTGCTGATGGCGAGCGACCTGCTTAACCGCGCAGGCATCTATTTTATGCAGGATAAGGAAACCGGCTCGGTGGGAAGCTGGAACAGCTTGATGGATGAGGCCCAGGCGGCGCTGAAACGTTCGCACCAGGCGTTTGAGCGCTACAGCTCGCTTTCTGCGGATAAAAACGACCCGCTGAAAGGCAGCTACCAGAACTTTTACGGCGCGCTGAAAGAGCAGGCGGATGGGCTTGTGAAAACCAACAGCATCGACGCCTTCTTCGCGGTGCCGGTGCAGGCCTTTCAGGCGGAGTTCAATGATAATTTCGCCAGCTGGCAGAAGGGCAACCAGCAGCGCGCCGATGCCGACAGCCGGGCGCTGATGGCGGGGCTTTCCCGCGCGCAAACGCTGTTTATCGGCGCGCTGGCGGTGCTGCTGATTATCGCCGTCGCGGTCTGGCGCGGCGTAGCGCGCTGGGTCATTACGCCGCTGCGTCGGCTTATCAACCATATTAATGTGCTCGCCGCCGGGGATCTTTCCGTTACGCCGGAGCCGCAAAGGCAGGTGAATCGGGAGGTGGATGAGCTGACCCGCAGCATCGGGGCGATGCAGAGCGGGTTACAGCAGTTAGTCAATGAGGTGCGCGACGCCACCGGCGCGATGGTCGCCAATATCAACCGTCTGGCGCAGGGCAACGAACAGCTCTCAAGCCAGTCTGATTTGCAGGCGAATGAGCTGCGTAAAGTCACCTCGCATATCGAAACCCTGGAAGCGCACGTAGGCGAAAACAGCGAATACGCCAAAGCGGCCAACCAGCGAGCCGACGAGGCGCGGGAGATAGCCGCAGGCGGCGACCAGATGATGCAGACCGTAAATCACTCGATGCAGGATATTGTCTCCCGATCAGCGGAAATGCGCGGCATCGTGGCGCTTATCGATAGCGTTGCCTTCCAGACAAACATACTCGCGCTTAACGCCGCCATTGAAGCGGCGCATGCGGGCAACCACGGGCGCGGCTTTGCGGTGGTGGCGAAAGAGGTGGGGCTGCTGGCGCGCAAGAGCAGCCAGTCCACGCATACCATTCAGCAGCTGATTCACCATTCGCTTTCCGGCATTGAGGAGGGGTCGCAGGCGGTGGCGCGGCTGGAAGAGAACCTGCGGCAGGTAATGGCGCTGGTGAGCCATCTCACGGGGCTGCTCAGCGAAATCTCTCACGCTACGGTCAGCCAGGGGGAGAGCATTCATCTGGTGACGCGCCGCATCGGCGCGCTCAACCAGGTGGCGGAACAGACCGGCGCGCTGGTCCAGCAAACCGCCCGCGCTTCACTGCGGCTCAGTAAGGAATCGCAGCGGCTCACCGACGCGGTGGCGCGCTTTCGCCTGCCAGCCTGACGGCGTATACTCCCGGACCGGTTTTCCTTACGCTCCGGGAGTCTGTTGTGGCGTTAATGCTTGATGATGCTTTGCTGAGTTCCATTCTCGACGAGGTGCGGCCGCTGGCGCGCCTGGGAAAGGTGGCGGACTATATTCCCGCGCTGGCTGAAGTCGCAGGCGATAAGCTTGGCATTGCGGTATGTACGGTGGACGGGGATTGCTTCGCCGCAGGGGACGCCCATGAACGCTTCTCCATCCAGTCTGTCTCTAAAGTCTTAAGCCTGGTGCTGGCGATGGGCCGCTATGACGAGGCGGAGATCTGGCAGCGCGTGGGCAAAGATCCCTCCGGGCAACCCTTTAACTCGCTGGTGCAGCTTGAGCTTGAGCAGGGGAAACCGCGCAACCCCTTCATCAACGCTGGCGCCCTGGTGATTTGCGATATGCTGCAAACCCGCCTGAGCGCGCCGAGGCAGCGCATGCTGGAGTGGGTGCGCCAGCTCTCCGGGGTGGAGGATATCAGCTACGATACTCGCGTAGCGCGATCTGAATTCGAGCACGCCGCCCGCAATGCCGCTATCGCCTGGCTGATGAAATCTTTTGGCAACTTCCATAACGATGTCACCACCGTTCTGCAAAACTACTTTCATTACTGCGCGCTGAAAATGAGCTGCGCGGAGCTGGCGAAGACGTTTCTGTTTCTGGCGCGGCAAGGGCGCGCGCCGCATCTGGCGGAACCGGTGATTTCTCCCTTGCAAACGCGGCAGGTCAATGCCCTGATGGCGACCAGCGGCATGTATGAAAACGCCGGCGAGTTTGCCTGGCGGGTGGGGATGCCCGGGAAGTCGGGGGTGGGCGGCGGTATTGTGGCGGTGGTGCCGCACGAGATGTCGATAGCCGTCTGGAGCCCGGCGCTGGATAATGCCGGCAATTCGCTTGCGGGCGTGGCGGCGCTGGAGATTCTGGCGCAGAAGATTGGCCGCTCGGTTTATTAGTCGTTTTACGCTTTGCAGCGTCGCAGCAGGGCGGGCCAGCGTCGCCCGCCAGAAGCCAGAGACAGTCCGCAACGCTGTAAACCATCAACACAGGTAAGACGTATGCAACCTACCGATGACCTTTTAGCCCGGCTTAAACGCTCCACGTTCCGCAGCCGCTTTCATCTGGGGCCTAAGGAGCGGCAGTATTGCCTGGATAAGGGGCCGGAGACGATAGACAGCCATGCGGCGGATTTTATCGCCAGAAGGCTGGCGCCTGCCGAGCCGAAGAATGACGGCAAACAGACGCCGATGCGCGGCCACCCGGTCTTTATCGCCCAGCACGCCACGGCCACCTGCTGTCGGGGGTGCCTTGCTAAATGGCACGCGATTCCCGCAGGCGTTGCGCTTACTGCAGAGCAGCAGGCTTATGTGGTTGCGGTCATTCATCGCTGGCTGGTGGCGGAGATGAATCCGCCGCGTTAAGTGAAATGTCCATTTATGAACACCGGATAAATTCGTGTTAAGCTGAGGACACTTTTTGTCACGCCGAACATTGCCGCAGGTAATGTCAGTTTTAAGCGAATCGTTATGGCTAACCCGGCAACGCTGTTCTGTTTCCGCGAAGATAAGACGCTCTCCAATGCGCTGGGCGTTTTTATTCTTACCACGATTTTTTATACGTTCGGCGCCTCCCTGCGGCTGGTGGACGAGCTGTCGCTGTTCTGGCCGCTGAACGGGATAATGGCGGGCGTCTTTGCCCGACACGCCTTTCTCAACAAACCGCTCTATTACGCTATCTGCTATGTGGCGATGCTCGCCTGGGACGCGGTGACCACGACCTGGGGAGTGGCGTCGCTGGTCATTAACCTGTCGAACCTGATTTTTATCGTCACCGTGGCGATGCTGGTGCTGCGCGATAAATCGCGTCGGCCGCCGTTGCCCCAGGCGATGTTCGCGCTGCGGCTTTTTGGCTACTGCCTGATAGCCGCGCTGCTTTGCGCGCTGTGCGGCGCGGTCGGTTCGGTCGGCATCGATAAAAGGCAGCTTATGCCGCTTTACGCCGACTGGTTCAGCGAACAGTTCTCAACGGGCGTACTGCTGGTGCCCTGGGTTTTAACGCTTAGCTGGCCGCGCGTCCGCCATTGGCCGGCGAAAGACGATCTCTGGCCCCTGCTGGCGGTGATTGTCGCGCTGGGCGTTTCGGTGCTGGTAGGCGGGGCGGGAAGCCTTGCCTTTCCGCTGATTGGGCTTATCTGGTGCGCCCTGCGCTATTCATTCTCAACCAGCGCTTTTATTACCTTTTGCACCGGGGCGATGGAAATTGTGCTGGTGGCCTATGGCGTTATTGATATGAATGTTGTCTCGCCGCTCGGCACAAACCAGATGTTTTCCACACGCCTTGGCATCGCCACGCTTGCGATATGTCCGCTCATCGTGGGCGCAAGCGTCGCGGCGCTGAATGCGGTGATGCAACAGGTCTCGCGCAGAGCAGATTACGATCATCTCACCGGCGTCTATTCCCGCTCCGGGCTTTATGAGGCGCTAAGCCAGGGGCCGCGCGCGCCGTCCCCGCTTTGCGTTCTGCTCATTGATATCGACTATTTCAAAAGCATTAATGACAACTACGGCCACGAGTGCGGCGACGCGGCGCTGGCCAATTTTGGCGAACGGTTGCGGGCGCTAGTGGGCATGAATGGCATGGCGGCGAGAATGGGCGGCGAAGAGTTTGTGGTGATCCGCTCCGGCATCGCTTTTAGCGAGGGGCTGCGCTTTGCCGAAATGCTGCGCACCACGCTCGCCGCTGAGCCGTTTCACTGGCAGGGGCAGCAGCTACATCTTACGGTCAGTATCGGGATGGGGTTTGACGAGGCGCCGGTAACGGCGATGCGGGAGACCTTCGATACGCTGATGCGTGAAGCGGATAGCTTTCTCTACCAGTCCAAACGCGCCGGACGTAACCGCACCTCCTGCCGGGCGTATGGCGAAGCGGAGCAATCAGGAGAGGCTATTCGGGCCGACAGGTGAGATTGTCGCGCGCGTTTTCACTACCAATTCCAGGGGGTTTTAGCGCGTTGTTTTCATAAAGCAAGCTATTCATTAAAAAGGCTGATTAAATCCCTTGCTACTCATTTTAGTGGTTTATAAGATGGCGGGGTTTTATCACCGGAAATTCTGAATGAGACGCTTACCTGAGCAGCTGAAAAGTAGCCAACCTCTGACTGGCCTCAGGTTTGCCAGGCGTATGTATTTAATGCGCATGTTGGGCACCTTGCTTTGCTTTTCGCCTATCCTCTCTGTTTTGCTTGAACAGCAGCGCTCGCCGGTGTGGCTGTTGTTGCTTAGCGCCAACGCCTTTGTCTGGCCGACGGTCGCTTTTCTTCGCGCCCGCCGCGCCGTTACCCCAAAGAAGCGAGAGCATCGGCATCTGGTGCTGGATGCCGCCGCAGGCGGGTTCTGGATAGCCACCATTGCGCTCTGTTCGTTGCCAAGCGTGGTTATCGCCACCATTCTGGTATGCGACCGCCTTTCCGCTGGCGGCATAAAGCTAATGCGTAAAGCGCTGCTGGCCATGACGGCGGCGTTTCTCGTGACCTGGCTTGCCCAGGGAATGCCGTTTCGCCCGCAAGTGAGCGTCACGACCCTTTACGCCACGCTGCCGCTTATCGCTATCTATATTCTGGCGTTGAGCTTGCTGACCAACGCCATATCTCGTCAGCTTAGCCGCAAAACCCGCGAGCTTGAACGCATCGCCATGACCGATCCTTTTCTCGATATCGCTAACCGCAGACTGCTGGAGCTGCGTATTCACAATGAGCTGAGTAAGCTCACTGATAGCTGTCATAAATCCGCGCTGATGTTTATTGATATCGATAATTTTAAAGAGGCAAACGATCGCTTCGGCCATAAGGCGGGCGATACGCTGCTGGTGGCGGTTTCCGATATCCTGCGTTACGTCACGCGCGATAACGGCACGCCCGCGCGGCTTGGCGGCGACGAGTTTGTGGTGTTGCTGCCCAATACCTCCGCCGAGGAGGCCAGCGCCATCGCCCGGACGATTATGGATCGGGCGGCCCAGGTGCGCGTTTTTCCGGATAACGCGCTGAACTGTACGCTCAGTATCGGCATCGCCTGCGCCACCGCCCAGATGGCCTCGGTAACGGACTGGCTGAAAGCGGCTGATGACGCGCTCTATAATGCAAAACGAGAGGGGAAAAACCGGATCTTTGCGTGTTGACGGCGCGGCGGGGCTACCAACTGGACTCCGTTACGCTATGCTCTAATTGTGACTTGCCATACAGGTAGTGTGATGAAAATAGTCGAAACCCCGCCCAATGAAACCGAGCGCCTCGCCTCGCTGAAAGCGTCTGGCTTGCTGGATACCGGCCCCGCCGAGCGTTTTGATCGTCTGACGCGCCTTGCTAAACACCTTTTTGACGTTCCGGTCGCGCAACTGAGCCTGGTGGATGAAAACCGGCTCTGGCTCAAATCCTGCGACGGGCTGGACGCCTCGCAAAGGGAGATGCCTCGCGCAACCTCTTTTTGCACCCATACCTTATTACAGGAAGCGCCGCTGATTATCCGCGATACCCATGACGATACGCGGTTTCAGACCCTTCCGCTGGTGGTGAATGCGCCGCACATCCGCTTTTACGTCGGTTACCCGGTGAAGCTGCCCGATGGGTCTCAGGCGGGGGCGTTTTGCCTGATGGATACCGAGCCGCGCGACTTTACCGACGAACAGCTGACGCTGCTGGGCGATTTCGCCGCCATTGTGGAAGATGAGTTTGCGCTGCTTAATACGGCGACTCACGATGAACTGACGGGCCTGCTGAATACCCGCGGCTTCCATGCGCTGGCGGATTATGCGCTTTCTGCCCATCGCCGCCGCGGCGAATCGATGACGCTTGGTTTTATTACGCTGGATAATTTCCCGCAAATCACCGAGAGCCTCGGCGTAGAAGAGGGAGAGCGTGCGCTGCGCGATCTCACCAGCATGCTGAAGGGTGCATTTCGCGGCAGCGATCTGCTCGCGCGGCTCGATCATAACGAGTTTGCCATCCTGTTTGGCGATACCGATGAGAAGGGCGCGTGGATAGCGATGCAGTATCTGGCGGAGCTGGTGGAGCAGTTCAACAGCCGTCGCCAGAAGGGCTGGATACTGGCTGTCTCCTGGGGCGTCGCCCAGTATGACGAAGAACGCGGGTCGCTGGCGCAGCTTATTGCGCACGCGGATAAGCGAACATACGCCATTAAGCCTCCCAAAGGGCATTGATTATTCAGCGGCGGGTCATCAGTTTTTCCTCTGACCCGCCGCGTTGTGTTATTTCTTTGTTACATTCATGATATTTCCTTCTGTCATATAACGACTTAAGGAAAGATCAGATGACGTTTCCCTTTCGAGTTTCTCTCCTGAGCGCAGCCTCGCTCGCCAGCCGCATTGATGAACTGGCGGAGGTGCTGGTGGATTGCGTGCAGGGCGGCGCGTCGGTCAGCTTTATGCTGCCGTTTTCGCATGACGACGCGCGGGATTTCTGGCATGGCGTGGCGCAAAGCGCGGCGCGGGAAGAGCGTATCGTTTTCGTTGCTGAAAACGACGCGGGGCGGATTGTCGGCACCGTTCAGCTTATTACCGCGCAGCCGGACAATCAGCCGCACCGCGCAGACGTGGCGAAGCTACTGGTGCACCGGCAAGCGCGGCGCGGCGGCGCGGCCCGCGAGCTAATGGGGTTACTGGAAACCGAGGCGCGCAAACGCGGCAAAAACGTGCTGGTTCTGGATACCGCGACGGGCAGCGACGCTGAGCGTTTTTATCTACGCCATGAATGGCAGCGAGTAGGGGAAATCCCCCGTTACGCGCTGAATCCGGACGGCAGTTATTGCGCGACTACATACTTTTTTAAGCAACTATAAAATTTTTTAATAAATCGGCCCAAATTGATCAAAACGGGGTTTCATAAAAAAAGTTTCTGCTACGGTGAACAGGCAGTGCGAAAACAGGTTGTCTGATAAAAATCCACCAAGGAACTTATTGTGAACACATTGAATCGTCGTGATTTTCCCGGGGCCAGCTTTCCCGATCGCATTATCCAGTTTGGTGAAGGAAACTTCCTGCGTGCTTTTGTCGACTGGCAGATCGATCTGCTCAATGAACATACGGACCTTAACGCCGGCGTGGTTGTGGTTCGCCCCATCGACAGTATGTTCCCGCCATCGCTCAGCACCCAGGACGGGCTGTACACCACTATCATTCGTGGCCTGAATGAAAAAGGGGAAGCGGTGAGCGACGCGCGGCTAATCCGTTCAGTTAACCGTGAAATCAGCGTTTACGCGCAATACGATGAGTTCCTGAAGCTGGCGCATAACCCGGATATCCGCTTTGTTTTCTCCAACACCACTGAAGCGGGCATTAGCTTCCACGCCGGGGATAAGTTTGAGGACGCGCCGGCGGTAAGCTACCCGGCGAAGCTGACTCGCCTGCTGTTTGAACGCTATACCCATTTTAACGGCGCGCAGGATAAAGGCTGGGTACTGATCCCCTGCGAGCTGATTGACTACAACGGCGACGCGCTGCGTGAGCTGGTTTTGCGTTACGCGCAGGAATGGGCGCTGCCGCAGGCGTTTGTTGCATGGCTCAACAGCGCCAACACCTTCTGCTCAACGCTGGTTGACCGCATCGTTACCGGTTATCCGCGTGACGAAGTGGCGGAGCTGGAAGCAAAGCTCGGCTACCATGACGCTTTCCTGGACACCGCCGAGCATTTCTATCTGTTTGTGATTCAGGGGCCGCAGTGGCTGGCGCAGGAGTTACGTCTCGATAAGCTGGCGCTGAATGTGCTTATCGTCGATGACATCAAACCTTACAAAGCGCGTAAAGTGGCCATTCTGAACGGCGCGCATACGGCTCTGGTGCCGGTCGCCTTCCAGGCGGGCCTGAATACCGTGGGCGAGGCGATGGATGACGCGCAGGTTTGCGCTTTCGTAGAAAAAGCAATCCATGAGGAGATAATCCCGGTGCTGGATTTGCCGCGCGACGAGCTGGAGTCCTTCGCAAGCGCAGTGGTAAGCCGCTTTCGCAACCCTTACATCAAACACCAACTGCTCTCTATCGCCCTTAACGGCATGACCAAGTTCCGCACCCGCATTTTGCCGCAGCTGCTGGCAGGGCAGGAGGCCCGCGGCAAGCTGCCAGCGCGCCTGACTTTCGCGCTGGCGTCGCTGATTGCTTTCTATCGTGGCGAGCGCAACGGCGAAAATTACCCGCTGCAGGATGACGCGCACTGGCTTGAGCGTTATCAGCAGTTATGGGCGAAGCAGCGCGACCAGCAAATCAGCGTACGTGAACTGGTTGAGACCGTACTGGCTGACGCTGAACACTGGGAGCAGGACCTGACCCAGGTCAGCGGTCTGGTCGAGCAGGTCACCGCGGATTTAACCGCTATTCTCGAAAAAGGGATGCGCGAGGCGGTTAAACCGCTCTGCTAATGGCGCAGTGTTATCACCAGGCCCGGCCTTGCGCCGGGTTTTTTATGGTTATTATCCTCCTTTAGTTACAACATACATTTTATGCTGAATTATTACGATAACTCGGCGTCAGTTTAATCATTGCCATACAGGACGAAAATGGCGGAGCCTCGCGAGGGTAATCGTCCCTGGCGCAGGTTAGCGACGCGCTCGCGCCATCGCTCCAGGCCGTCTCGCTATTATTCGCTTCACATTTCGAGCCGATACCACAAGGGGCGACATACGGTCTACCTCGCATAAGCGGAACCAAACTCTTTTGCTCTTGCTGAAGTTTTCTACACTGAAAGCGCGACAATAAAAAACTCGCCATCAGGAGCTCTACATGTCTTATAAGCTTTCTCGTCTTTCACGTCAGGTTGGCTTTGCGCTGGGCATTGTGTGCGCCTGTGGCGCGCAGGCGGCGGAATTCAGCAGCCTTTATGTCTTTGGCGACAGCCTCAGCGATACCGGCAACAACGGTCGCTATACCTGGGACAGCGCGCAAAACGCAATTTACGATGAAATCCTGGCCCGCGATTATGGCCTGACGCTCGCGCCTTCCAGCACCGGAGGGTTTAATTACGCCGCCGGCAGCGCGATGGCGATACCCGAGATAAACCCGCAGGCGAATACGCAGGAACAGGTGCAGAGCTATCTCGCTCGGGTCAACGGCGTGGCGCAGGGCAGCGGTCTTTATATTCACTGGGTAGGCGGAAACGATTTGGGCATCGCCGCGATCAATCCGTTGCAGGCGACGGCTATTGTCACCAACAGCGCCCAGGCGGCGGCGGGGCAGGTGCGAACGCTGCTTAACGCTGGCGCCGGGACGGTTGTTGTCCCGACGGTGCCGGATGTCAGCGCGACGCCCACCATGATGGAGTCGGTTATTGTGTTAGGGCTTGCGCCTGTAGCCGTCAGCGCATTGCAGGCGGCGTATGCGTCGCTCAACAGCGTGCAGACGCCGGGTCTCGCGGCGCGCCAGCAGGCCATTCACCAGGCGCTGTACGCCGCCGCTTCCGCCGCCAGCCCCATCCCGGCGATTCAGCAGGCGATTGGCGCTCAGCTGGTTACAGCCTATGACACGCTGGCCGCCCAGGTTTCGCAGTTAACGACGCTGTACAACATGACCGAGGAGCAGTCGCTGGCGCAGCAGGGAGGCAATATCGTCCGGGCGGATATTAACGGTATTTTTAAGGAGATCCTCGCCAACCCGGCGCCGTTCGGCATTACCAATACCGCAGGAATGGCGTGTCCGCCCGGGCTTTCCGCCGCGGACTGCACGTCACAAAGTCCCGGCTTCAATGCAAGCCAGGCGTGGCTGTTTGCCGATCACCTTCACCCCTCGCCAGCGGTCCATGCGTTAATCGCCGACTATATTCAGTCGATTATTGCGGCGCCCGCGCAGGTTTCCACCTTAAACAAAGGGACGCTGGCCGCCGTGCAGGACAGCCGGGCCACGCTCGACAGCCGTTACAACCAGCTGCGCAATGGGCCAAAAGAAGTGGGCAACGTTGGGGTGTTTGGCGGCTACAGCGGCCAATACCGGGAATATTCAGATAACGCCTCCGGCGGGGATGGGCGCGCCAATACCAATAACCTGACTATTGGCGTTGATTATCAGCTGACAGAGAACTGGCTGGTTGGCGGCCTGATTGCCGGTTCGCTTGATAAGCACTATCCGACTGACAATTTCCAGTACGATGCCGACGCCTTCCAGGTGGGGCTGTTCAGCGCGCTGGAGTACGGTCCCGCCTGGCTTAGCGCCGACGTGCATTACTTAACGGCGGATTATAATGACATCCAGCGCCAGGTTGAGCTTGGCCCGCTGACGCGCACTGAGAAGGGCGACACCAGCGCGACCCTCTGGGGCGCGCGCCTGACGGCCGGATTCAACATTCCCGTGACGCCCGAAATAACCACCGGGCCGACGCTGCAATACGCCTGGGACTACAGCCATGTCGATGGTTATCGCGAGCAGGGCGACGACAGCACGGCGATGCGCTATCGCGATCAGAATTATCATTCGCAGATTGGCAGCGCAGGCTGGCGCATCGATGGCCGCTTCGGCGTGGTGAAGCCCTGGGCCGAGGTGAATTATCGCCACCAGTTTGGTGATGATGTCTGGGTGGGTCAGGGCGGACTGAAAAATACCTCGCTGACCTTTAGCCGCGACGGCGCGAAAGAGGATACCAACTGGGTGGATACCACGATTGGCGCCAGCCTGCCGCTGAGCGAACAAGTCTCCGCATTCGCCGCGGTGTCGCAAACGGGCGGCTTAAGCAGCGGCGAGCAGACGCGCTATAACCTCGGTATTAGCGCCTCGTTTTAATAAAAAAGGGCTGGCGGCATCAGCCACCAGCCCTTCATGCGTTATCGCTTAATTATGGCTCGCCATACAGACTGATTAACCGGCGCGTAACGCCGTTGGTCCAGCCAAAACCGTCCTGCAGCGGATACTCGCCGCCGCCGCCCGGCTTGGGCGCATAATCAGCGATGTGGTATTTCTCGATAAGCTTGTTCTCTTCCATGTAGACGCGCTTCACAGTGCGCATCCAGTTATGGGCGATGATATCGGCCAGCGAATCTTCGCCATAGGTTTTCAGCCCCTGGATGGCCATCCACTGCAAGGGCGCCCAGCCGTTGGGTTTATCCCACTGCTGCTCGCTCTCGACATCCGTCGCCAGAATGCCGCCCGGAGTGAGCAGCCGTTCACGGACGTTCACGGCGATTTTCTGCGCCTGTTCATGCGTCGCCATGCCGACATACAGCGGCACCACGCAGGCGGCGGAGAAAGAGGCCAGGCATTCCCGACGCCAGTCATAATCGCGGAACGTGCCGGAGGTTTCGTCCCACAGGTAGCGGTTCATCGCCGCGCGACGGGCGAACGCTTTTTCCCGGAACTGCGCCGCAAGCGCCGCATCTTTTTTCAACCCGGCGATGTTGGAAATCGCCGTCTCGAGCTTATAGAGAAACGCATTGAGATCCACCGGGATAAACTGCGTCGTGCGGATGCTCGCCAGACGGTCCGCGTCACGCAACCAGCGGGTAGAGTAGTCCCAGCCGGAAGCCGCGCCAGCGCGCAGGTCGCGATACACCTCGCTTGCCGGTCGGCCCGAAAGCTTGGCGGTTTCCACATCCTCATACCAGGACTCATCACGCGGCGTGTCGCGGTCGTCCCAGTAGCGGTTAAGCAACGCGCCGTCGGGCATTCTCACCGCATGACGGTAAGCCTGGTTCATATCCAGACTCTCAGCGCCGTCCATCCAGAAGGCGTATTCCATCAGCAGGTGATCAAGATAACGGCGTGCGCCGCGAACGCCGTCTTCTTCAAACAGCTCCACCATCAACGCAAAGACAGGCGGCTGCGAGCGGCTCAGATAATAGGTCCGGTTGCCGTTAGGGATGTGACCGTAATTTTCAATCATCCACGCGAAGTTATCCGCCATGCAGCGCAGCAGATCGTTGCGGCCGCTTTCGGCAAGCCCCAGCATGGTGTAATACGAATCCCAATAGTAGGTTTCGCGAAATCGTCCCCCCGGAACAATGTAAGCCTGCGGCAACGGCAGCAGTGAAGAGAACTCAATATGCTCCTGCGGCTCGCGGGTCAGCACCGGCCAGAGGCTGTCGATATGATCCTTCAGGCTACGGTTCGGGTCGGCGACATATTCTTTGCTGTAATCCTTCGGCAGCCAGAAGTGATCGTGCACGAAGGCTTTCAAGTCGAAACCCGGGTAGCGTTTAGCCCGGCGATAGTTCAGCAGGATCGCCAACGGCGTCATTTTCGGCGCGCAGTCAGGAAAGGTTTTGCTGTCCGGAAAAATTCGCGCCGACTGGACATGTTCGAAAAGCTCCAGGTAGCGATCGGCCGGGGTCAGCGCATCGGAAGCAGGCATACCCTCGATGATTTCGGGCAGCGGTTCCGCTTCGACCATCTCATCCAGCTTGAGCTCACAAGGATCGAGCTCATACCGAACTTCTTCGTCGTAAGCTTCTGATTCCGGTACTGTGAGTCGAGATGTCTGATTAAGCATACTAATAAAAACCTCCAGAGTCGCCTTTGGTTAAAGCGTTACTCTTTAGTCTAGCAAAATGGGTTCGTCGGGCCGGGAAGCGGCAAGAATTCAGGGCGCTAAAGCCGAAATTACTGGTGCGTCATAAATAAAAAAGGGCCGCAATTCAGTACCTTCCGCCACTTTTTCTCTGCGTGGGGAAATAATCTGATAATCGACCCTGGCTCACCCGGCCGCTCGCACGGGCGTTTCAAGTAAGGTGATAATTGTAACGCCGTTGCCTGGTGGAAAATCAAGCAACTTTTTCTACAAACACTTATAAATTCGTAAAATTAGTTCGATGACCGGAAACATAAAGTTACGGGAAAACAAGCGTCAGGGGCGTTAGCAGCAGAAATCGCCAACAGAAACAGGCAGTTCCTTTCTATACTTGGCAACAGATTTCACCGCATTGGGGATATCACGCTTAGGAGGTAAAAATGAGTCACCTGTTTTCCGAAGGCCGCCTCGGTGAGCTGACACTATCTAACCGCATTATTATCGCGCCGATGTGCCAGTATTCCGCAACGAACGGCGCGCCATCAGACTGGCATAGCGTCCACCTGGGCACGCTGTCGCAGTCTGGCGCGGGGCTGCTGATTGTCGAAGCGACCTCCGTCACGCCGGAAGGGCGTATCTCCCCCGGGGATTTGGGGATCTGGAGCGACGAGCTCGGCGATGCCCTGCAAAAAGAAGTAGAAAAGATTCGCCACTGGTCGCCCATCAAGCTTGGCATTCAGTTAGGCCATGCCGGGCGCAAGGCGTCAGTCAGCGCGCCCTGGCAGGGCGGCAAATCGCTTTCCGACAGCGAAGGCGGCTGGGAAACCATCGCGCCCTCTGCGCTGGCCTTCGGTCAGGACAGAACGCCGAAAGCCATGACCGCGCAAGATATCGTCCACATCAGGCAGGCGTTTGTCGACGGCGCGCGGCGCGCGCAAAAAGCGGGGTTTGATCTTATCGAACTGCACGCCGCGCACGGCTATTTGCTGCACCAGTTCCTTTCTCCGCTCGCCAACCAGCGCACCGATGAATATGGCGGCAGCCTTGAAAACCGCCTGCGCCTGGTGCTTGAGATTTTCGATGACGTAAAAAATGCGGTCTCGCTGCCGGTGGGCGTGCGCATCTCCGCTACCGACTGGGCGGAAGGGGGCTGGGATATTGAAGGCTCCATTCAGCTGGCAAAAGCGCTTGAATCGCGCGGCTGCGCCTATATTCACGTCTCCACCGGCGGCCTGACGCCTGCGCAGAAGATCCCGGTCAGCCCGAACTACCAGGTGCCTTTCGCGCAGCAGATCCAACATCAGGTGTCTATTCCGACGATAGCAGTAGGGCTTATCACCGAGCCGGAACAGGCGGAGGCGATTATCGCTACCGGCCAGGCGGAGTTTATCGCGCTGGCGCGCGGCATTCTCTTTAACCCTCGCTGGCCGTGGCACGCTGCGGCGAAGCTTGGCAGCAAGATTGCCGTGGCGCCGCAGTACCAGCGCAGCGAGCCGCATCACCTTCGCGGACTATTCTCAGTCTGAGCCGCAAGCCGGTAAGAGACTGAATTCTTTTCTATACTGAAAACTTTGCAGTTAACAGAGAGGAGAAAACGATGACCATTCATAAGAAAGGCCAGGCGCACTGGGAAGGCGATATCAAACGCGGCAAAGGCACCGTTTCTACCGAGAGCGGCGCGCTTAAGCAGCAGCCTTATGGCTTTAACACCCGCTTTGAAGGCGCGCCGGGCACCAACCCGGAAGAGCTTATCGGCGCGGCGCACGCCGCCTGCTTCTCCATGGCGCTGTCGCTGATGCTGGGTGAAGAGGGTCATACCCCTGAAAGCATCGATACCACAGCCGATGTTTCGCTGGATAAAGTTGAAGGCGGGTTCGCCATTACCAAAATCGCCCTGAACAGCACGGTGAAACTGCCGGGCATCGAAGAGGCGGCTTTTGACAAAATTATCCAGAAAGCGAAAGCGGGCTGCCCGGTTTCCCAGGTGCTGAAAGCGGAAATCACGCTCGATTACCAGCTCAACTGAGTATTTCCGCAGCGCAAAAGGCTCGTCGCAAGACGGGCCTTTTCTTTTTCCTGCGCAAACAGGCGACGTAAAGCCAAAAAACGCTTATGGTGTGGGCAAAATTTTCAGGCTGAGGGATGACCTTCACATGCATGCATCAAAAGATCCGCTCCATGGCGTAACGCTGGAAGCGCTGGTTACCGCGTTAGTTAACCGCTATGGCTGGGAGGAGCTGGCCCGGCGCATCAACATCAACTGTTTTAAAACCGACCCGAGCGTGAAATCGAGCCTGAAGTTTTTGCGACGCACGCCCTGGGCGCGAAAAGAGGTGGAAGCGCTCTACCTTGATTCGTTAAACGAGCAGGACGACCCGCCGCCCGCAGAGGGTCCCTGGAGCAACTGGCGAAGCAAGAAGGGCGACGAATAACAAAAAAGCCTCGCGTTTAACCGCGAGGCTTTTTGTCTGCCGCTATCAGATTGAGGTGCGGCGGTAGTTGCGGTACTCCGGCAGCCAGAAGTTATCTTCAATGGCCTGCTCGAGCGCCTCGGCGGAGACCTCCACCGCCACGCCTTGCGCCTGCGCCATTTTGCCGACGGCAAAGGCGATAGCGCGAGAGACATTCTGAATTTCCGACAGCGGCGGCAGCACCAGCCCGTAACCGGTATTCACCAGCGGCGAATGCTGCGCCAGGGTCTCGCTCGCCGCCATCAGCATTTCGTCGGTAATGCGCGACGCGCCGGACGCAATCACCCCAAGACCAATGCCCGGGAAGATGTAAGCGTTGTTGCACTGCGCAATAGGGAAGGTTTTGTCTTTCCAGACCACTGGCGGGAACGGGCTGCCGGTCGCCACCAGCGCATTGCCTTCGGTCCAGTGAATAATATCGTGCGGCGTCGCTTCCACGCGGGAAGTCGGGTTGGAGAGCGGCATAACGATCGGGCGAGGGCAGTGTTTATGCATCTCGCGGATAATCTCTTCAGTAAAGAGTCCCGTCTGGCCGGATACGCCGATAAGAATATCGGGCTTGACGTTGCGCACCACATCCAGCAGGGAGATCGCGTCGCTTTCCGTCTGCCAGCCCTGCAGGTTTTCGCGCTTTTGCACAAGCTTAGTCTGGAACGGCAGCAGGTTCGGCATGTTATCGGTCAACAGGCCGAAACGGTCGACCATAAAGACTTTCTGGCGCGCCTGCTCCTCGGTGAGCCCTTCACGCTGAGTCTGCGCGACTATCTGTTCGGCAATGCCGCAGCCTGCGGAGCCTGCGCCCAAAAAGACGATTTTCTGTTCGCTGAGCTGGCTGCCCGCCGCGCGGCTCGCGGCAATCAGCGTGCCTACGGTTACCGCCGCTGTGCCCTGGATATCGTCATTAAAGGAGCAAATTTCATTGCGGTAGCGCTGGAGCAGCGGAGTCGCGTTCTTCTGCGCGAAGTCCTCAAACTGCAGCAGCACATTCGGCCAGCGATGTTTCACCGCCTGAATAAACTCATCCACAAAGGCGTAATACTCTTCATCGGTAATGCGCGGATGACGCCAGCCCATGTAGAGCGGATCGTTCAGCAGCTGCTGGTTATTGGTGCCGACGTCCAGCACCACCGGCAGCGTGTAAGCGGGGCTGATGCCGCCGCAGGCGGTGTAAAGCGAAAGCTTGCCGATAGGAATGCCCATGCCGCCGATGCCCTGATCGCCAAGGCCCAGAATGCGCTCGCCGTCGGTAACCACAATCACTTTGATATTGTGGTTCGGCACGTTTTGCAGGATGTCGTCCATATACTGGCGATTAGGCCAGGAGATAAAGACGCCGCGCGCACGACGGTAGATTTCAGAGAAGCGTTCGCAGGCGAGGCCGACGGTTGGGGTATAGATAACCGGCATCATCTCGTCGAGATGGTTTTCCACCAGCCGGTAGAAGAGGGTTTCGTTGGTGTCCTGAATATTGCGCAGGTAAATGTGCTTATCAATATCGGTTTTAAATTCCTGATACTGTCGCCAGGCGCGCTCTGCCTGTTCATCGATGGTTTCCACCACTTCAGGCAGCAAACCAATAAGGTTAAAGTTGGCGCGCTCTTCCATACTAAAGGCGCTGCCCTTGTTCAGGCGGGGAAACTCCAGCAGTACCGGACCGGCATAGGGAATATAAAGGGAGCGATTTTTTTTCTGCTTCATGTCCATTTGGCTTACTCAGTTATATTTTTTTACTGCGCTGACACCGCCTGCACGCAACTGTCCGGGCTGTGACCGCACGCGAAACACCACGTCTGCCTATGGTATTGCACAACGCCACGGCAATCGACATAAAATCGATACATATAAGTAATGAGTTCTCTTTAATTCATTGAAAACTGGCGAGGGAAAGAATGGAATACGACACGGTGCTTGCGTTCTGGTTTGAAAAGACACCCTCATCGCAGTGGTTTAAGCAGGACGACGCGCTTGATAAGCAGATCCGCGAAACCTTTTACGACACCTGGCAGGCGGCCTGTCGCGGCGAGCTTTACCCCTGGCGGCAGAACAGCAGAGGGCGACTGGCGGAGATAATCGTGCTCGATCAGTTTTCCCGCAACCTGCATCGTGAAAGCGCCGCGGCTTATGCGCAGGACAGCATGGCGCTGGTTCTATCACAAGAGATCCTCCGCCAGCCAGACTGGCGCGCCCTGAACGTAACGGAAAAAGCCTTCAGCCTGATGCCCTGGACGCATTCAGAATCGCCGCGTATTCATGAGCAGGCGCTAAAACTGTTTGAAACGCTCAATGAGCCCGCTTTTAGCGATTCAGAACGCAAGCATAAAGCCATCATCGACCGGTTTGGCCGTTACCCGCATCGCAACAAAGCGTTAGGCCGGGAGAGCACCGAAGCGGAACTGGCTTTCTTACGCGACGGCAAAGGGCGATTTTAATCAGCGGGCGAACCGCCGGGACGCCGCCACGCAAAGAAGGATGCCGAGCGTAACGGCGAGCATCGTAAGGCTGACGGCTTCCCCGAGCAGCGTGGCGGAAATGGCCAGGCCCAAAAAGGGTTGTAACAGTTGCAGCTGGCCTACGCTCGCAATGCCGCCCTGCGCCAGACCTCTGTACCAGAAGATAAAGCCAATCAGCATGCTGAACAACGCAACGTAGCCCAGGGCGCACCATGCGGACGTGCTGATATGGCTAAAACTCACCGGGCGCGTAACAAAAGTGAGCGTTAGCATGAGCGGTAAGGCGAGGATCAGCGCCCAGCTGATGGTTTGCCAGCCGCCAAGCGTGCGCGTAAGACGGGCGCCTTCGGCATACCCCAGTCCGCAGACAAGCACCGCCGCCAGCATATACAGCCCCCCGACGGACGAAACATCGATTCCCTGTGAAAGCGCGTACCCTGCAACCAGCAGGCTGCCAGCGAGAGAAAAGAGCCAGAACAGCGGACGCGGTTTTTCGTTCGCGCGAAGCACGCCGAACAGCGCCGTGGCTAAGGGCAAAAGGCCGAGGAAAATAATCGACTGCGCCGAGGTCAGATGACGAAGGGCGAGGGCGGTCAGCAGCGGAAAGCCAATCACCACCCCAAAAGAGACCAACCCCAGCGCGAGCAGGTGGGATTTATGCGGTCTGGCGCCTTTCAGAAAGCCAACGAGCGCCAGCGCCAGTATGCCCGCTATCGAAGCGCGCGCGACGGTAAGAAATAGCGGATCGAAATCCATCACCGCCACCCGCGTGGCCGGAAGCGAGCCGCTAAAAATCAGAACGCCAAGAAAACCATTTACCCAGCCGTTAACCACATTGTTTGATCCCTGCATGAACCGCACCTCGTATAAATGAGCGTTGACGGGCAAAACCTTACGGCGCACATTTATGACAATCAAATTATTGTCATAGATACATAGTATGAAAGCGCGTTATAAAACCCTGGTTGATGAGTTCGCCCAGGCGGTCCGGACCGGTAAGCAGGCTGCGGGCAGCCGTTTGCCTACGCACCGACAGTTATCTGCGCAGCGCGGTATTTCTCTTGCCACGGCAACGCGGGTTTATGCCGAACTGGAGGCGATGGGGCTGGTCAGCGGTGAAACGGGGCGAGGCACCTTTGTGCGGGAACAGACGCTGCCGCCGGGGCTGGGCGTCGATCAGCTCGCCGTCGCCTCCGATGTGCTGGATCTCAACTTTAACTATCCCGCGTTGCCCGAACAGGCCGAGCTGCTGAGAGAGGGGCTGAAACAGCTCGCGACGTCAGGGGAGATCGACGCGCTGCTGCGCTATCAGCCGCACGCGGGCAGAGCGCATGAGCGCGAGGCCTTCGCCCATTATCTTGCCGGCAAAGGCGTCGCGTGCGGCGACGAAGAGGTGATTATCGTCAGCGGCGCGCAGCATGGACTTGCCGTGACGTTGATGGCCCTGTTGCAGCCCGGCGATGTGGTGGCGGTGGATGCGCTGACCTATCCCGGCTTTAAGATTCTCGCGCAGCAGCTTCACCTTGAACTGTTGGCTATCCCTGCGGCTTCTGGCGCGATGGATCTGGATGCGCTGGAAAAATATTGTCAGTCACGCCGGGTTAAGGCGGTCTATACCATGCCGACGCTGCATAATCCGATGGGCTGGGTGATGGACAAGACGCAGCGTGCCCGGCTAGCCGCTTTAGCGGAACGCTACGGGTTAGCGCTGATTGAAGACGCGGCCTATGCATGGCTTGAGGCTGAACCGCCGAAACCGCTCAGATACTATGCCCCTGAGCATACGGTCTATGTTTCCGGCTTTTCGAAAAACGTGGCTACGGGGTTACGGGTCGGCATGGTTGTGGCGCCGGAAAAGCAACGCGCAAGAGTAGAAAGAGCCATTCGGGCGACGACATGGAACACGCCTGCCGTGCTGACCTCGCTGATTTGCGGCTGGCTGCGCGACGGTACGGTTTTGCGCCTCGAAGCGTTAAAAAGAGAGGATGCGCATAAGCGCCAGCGGCTGGCAAGGGAGGTGTTCGGCAAAATGGCCTGGCAGGCGCATCCGAATGCGTATTTTGGCTGGATAGCTTTGCAAGAAGAGATTCGCGCGGAGCGTGTAGTGAGCGAGCTACTGAAAAAGCGTATTTCCGTTTCCACCGCGGAACCGTTTTGTACTTCGCCTTTTGTTCCTCACGCCATTCGTCTGGCGCTTGGCTCCGTCAGCATGGCGAACCTGGAAACGGGGCTGAGAACGGTGAGGGCGACAATCGAGCATTTCACCGATTTATAACCTCAGCCGGAACGCTGTCCGGCCGAGGAGGGGAGTTAAATGCTCAGGCCGCCGGCGATATCAATCACGCCGCCGGTAATATAGCCGCCCTGGGGGCCCGCCAGGAACGACGCCATCGCCGCGACCTCCTCAAGCGTGGCGATGCGGCGGATAGTGTGAAGATCCATCAGCGCGTCTGGAACCGATTCGCCTAATGCTTCACGGGACATATCCGTTGGCATCACGCCTGGCTGGATAACGTTTACGGTAATATTTTTCCCGCCAAGATCGCGCGCCACGCCTTTTGCATAGCCGACGATCGCCGCTTTGCTGCCTGCGTAATCAGCGGCGCCCGCAAACGGCACATGGCCGCCCAGCAGCGAGCCGATGAAAATAATCCGGCCTTCCTGGGATAAAACCTGGGCGGCGGCGCGGGTTACGGCGACGGGCCCCATGACGTTGGTCTGCCATTGACGGTCAAGGTTGACCGTATCCAGTTCAGGGTCGTCCACCGTTTTGCCCTGAACCGCTATGGCGGCGTTATTCACCAGAATATCGAGCCTGCCGAAGTGAGAAATAACGTCATTAATGAGCGGCTTAGCGGCGCTCATATCCGCCTGGTCGCTTTGAATCGCGATGGCCCGTACGCCTTTAGCCTGCAGTTTTTCCACCACGGCCTGGGCTTTTGCGCCAGAGGCCACATACGTAATCGCCACATCCGCGCCCTGGTCTGCGAACTGCTCAGCAATAACAGCGCCAAGCCCGCGAGAACCGCCTGTAACGAGCGCCACTTTACCTGCTAACGATTTCTGCATAACCACAGTCTCTCTGTTAATAAGTTACCCCAGCCGGGGAGAGTGAGAATTTCATAATGACCATTACCGTAATGAACGTTATGGAATTAGACTTACGTCGTCAAGCGATTTAATATCGATCGTTATGAAATAATGAGGTCAGGTGATGGGACGTAATCGCGAGTTTGATGTAGAGAAGGCGCTGAACGCCGCGCTGGGCGTGTTCTGGAGTAAGGGTTATGAAGGGACGTCATACTCTGATTTAACCAAAGCGACCGGTGTGGAGCGGCCTGCGCTGTATTCCGCTTTCGGCAACAAAGAGGCGCTGTTCCTGCGCGCGCTTGATCATTATTACGCGCATTATCTGGATTTCTTTCCCGCCGCGCTGGCGCAGCCAACCGCGAAAGCTGTCGCGGCCTCGGTTCTGCGCGCCGCGGCGGATTTGCATACCCGCTATCCGGAACATACCGGCTGTCTTGGGATCAACGGGGCGCTGGCGTGTTCAGATGACGCGCAGCCGATACAAAAAGCGCTGATTGCGGCACGTGAAGATGGCGAAACGCAGTTGCGTGAGCGATTCGAACGGGCGAAAGCGGAAGGCGATTTGCCGCAGACGGTAGACTGCGCCGCCCTGGCGGCGTTTATCTGCGCCGTGCTGCACGGCATGGCCATTCAGGCAAAAGCGGGATTCGGACGCGACAAGCTCGAAGCGATAATTAATCAGACATTAGCGGGTTGGCCATCGTAAATTCAGCATGATTAAATGCAGCCTTCGCACGCAGCGGATGCGAATGAAATCACGTCATGAATAACATAGCCACTTTATGGATGAGGGTCTGTAATGATCTGCGATAACGAAACCGGCCAATGCCTGATAACGCCTGGCGCTGATACCAAAGGCGCGCTGCCTGAGCGCGAGAAAAATAGCCTGGTCACCGTGCATTATGTAGGAGACCCGATGTGCTCATGGTGCTGGGGAATAGCAAACTCGGTAAGGTCGCTGGCGCAACTGTGTCAGCAACGCGGCTTTCAGTTTGTATTAACGAACGGAGGGCTTCGGGCGGGGGGCGGAGATAAATGGAATGCGGCTTTCCGTAATTTCCTTCGCCACGAATGGCAGCAGATTAATCTCGTGACCGGACAACCGTTCAGCTATTCGCTGCTGGAGCTGGAGTTTTTTAATTATGACACCGAGCCTGCATGCCGGGCGGTGGTTAGCGCATCGTTGATACGCCCGGAATCAAAGCTTCATTTTTTCCACGAAACGCAAAAGAAGTTTTACACCGAATCTGCTGACCCAAAATTACCGGGCTTTTATCAGAGCATTTGTGAAGAGAGCGGCATCGATTTTGCCGATTTCAAAAAGGTCTTTGAATCGAAGGCTGCGCTGCTGGAAACCTACAACGAATTCAGGCAGGCCAGAGCGTATGGCGTAAACGCGTTCCCGAGCATCCTTGTAGAGAAGTCTGGGGTCATGCAAAAGGTCATTACGGGTTACCGCAGCGAAGAAGAAATCCTTAGGCAGGTTTTAGAGGCGCAAGCACGAATGCAGTAAGGTGGTCAGTTCAGTTATCCGCGAAGAGCGCCAATTTACGCAAAGATAACCTTAGTGCGCATAATGTATATTATGTTAAATGAGAACCGGGTTAACCACAGGCCCGCATTGCTCCTTTATAATCAACGGCTTGTTTCCCTTTATACACCCGCTATCACCTCACCTCTTTGACTACGCCGGCGTTCTCTCCGGCGTAGCCATTCACAGCGCCTTATCTGCCTGGACGTTGATCGCTGGTTACCGCACGCGGTTGCGTGCGACGGCCAACCATGCCCATCACGCCCGCCAGCACCGCTTCGACAATCATCATAAAGAAAGCAAACCACGCCGCTTTGGCTGTGGCGGCAGCGGCTTTCTCACCTATTTCACGGCTTTTCTGTTCGGCTTGCTGTTTCAGCTCTTCATATTTCGCGCGAGCAGCCTGATAGTTTTGCTCGGTCTGATTCACGATTTGTTCCGCTTCGGCATCCGTTTTACCCGTGCGCGCCTGAATGATATTTTTCAGCGCTTCGCGATCGGCGGCCTGGAATGTCGCCTGATTCCTTTCCACAAGGCCTTTAAAGAAACTCGCCAGATCGGTGTTGCCTGCGCCCGGCGCTTGTTGTTGCGGTTGAGCCGCGCCCGCCGCCTGGTTCTGCGCGTTGTTCACTTCTCCTTGCGCCTGGTTTTGTAAGGCTTCCGGCTGCAGCTCAGGCTTACCGGTTTGCCTTAGCGTGGTTTCAAGCTCGTTTTGCAGATTGTCCAGGTTGATATTGTTTTCAGCGAGCTTGTCTCTCGCCATTTCAACCGCCTGCGGCGCAAGCGCTTTCGCCCCGCTGCTTACCGCCTGTAATCCGGTGCCAAGCACGTTCATGGTGCCGGTCACGGCGCTGCTGGCGATGGTCACTAACAGCCAGGTAAAAATCAGCGTATTCACGCCAAACATTAAAAGCCCGTGCAACGCGCCTTCACGCTGCGCCAGTCTGCCGCTCACATAGCCGCCGACGGCGATAGAAATAAGCATGCTTACCCCGCCCCATATCGCCGCACCCATGCCGATGCCCTCTACGGGATTCTGTTCCTCCATCGGATCGATGGTGGTTGTGCCCACTGCCGTACCCAGGATAGCGAGTAAAAGGTAAATAACGATGGAAACGATCACGCCGGCAAAAACCGCGCTCCAGGAAATTCGCTTCAACGGAACGCCGTAATTATCCACCCGATATTCGCCGTCTGGTTCTCTGGCTGAATGTGTGTGTTTATCGAACATAATGACTCTCCACTTCTTCACGTACGGTTAAAAAAACGTTCGCGATTCGTTTATTAAAGAAGAGCAACCCTATTCAATAGTAGTCGGAATAAAATGATAAGCGAGACATGGCCCGCGCTTCGTATTATTCGGGAAAAAGCGCTTTGTAGCTTTGTTTTTTAAAGAGACGTTTCCTTGCGTCGCTATACATTGTATTTAAAAGCATTTTTTTAAGAGGGACAGACTAAAATCCAGTTTTACGAACGCGTTTCTGTTTTGGCGTTTAAAAATAATGATAAATTTGTGGTGGTAACCTGCAAATATTATCCTGACGCGCTTTATTATTTACTTGCTACGGATGAAGCAGACGAAAAAAAGCCAGATAATCTGTCTTAGCATTATCTGGCATCCTGTTTTTATCGTTTACTTATGGTCTTCTGAATAGCGCCAGGCTGCGGCCTTCCAGTTCAAAATCTTTCTCTTTATTAATGACGATGCCGCGTTTCGCATTATCTGAGGTGCTGAGCTCCAGCACCCAACCGCCTTCGCCAAACTGAGGAATGCGAAACGGCACGGTGCCTTCATACGGGTTTATCAGCATCAGCACATCGTGCCAGATGCCCTCCTCTTTTTGCAGATCGGGCCGACCGATATAAACGCCAAGCGTCGAGCCTTCATCCCACTGCTCAGCCTGCTGATAGCCGCCGCCCGCGTTGAACCATTCGATTACCATCCCATCGCGCCAGTTTTCACGCCGCAACAACGGCTGCTCGGCACGCAGCTTGATAACCTGGCGGGTAAATTCGCGCAGCGTTTCGGCGCTCTCCGGCAGGTTTTCCCAGTGAACCCAGGAAATCTCGCTGTCCTGGCAGTAGCCGTTATTGTTACCCATCTGGCTGCGGCCGAATTCATCGCCCGCCAGCAGCATCGGCGTGCCATGTGAGAAGAACAGCGTGGCGAGGAAATTACGTTTTTGCCGTTCGCGCACCGCATTGATGCCTTCATCATCGGTTGGACCTTCGACGCCATAATTGTATGACCGGTTATTGTTATGGCCGTCGTTATTGTCCTCGCCGTTATCGTCGTTATGTTTCTCGTTATAAGAGACCAGATCGTTAAGCGTGAAGCCGTCATGCGCGGTAATAAAGTTGACGCTTGCCCACGGGCGGCGACCGCGCTGGTCGTAGAGGTCGCCAGACCCCAGCAGACGTGCGGCAAATTCGGAAGAGACATTGTCCCCCTTCCAGTATTCGCGCACTGTGTCGCGGTATTTGTCGTTCCACTCCGCCCAGCCTGGCGGGAAGCCGCCCACCTGATAGCCGCCCGGACCGATATCCCAGGGCTCGCCTATCAGTTTCACGCGTGAAAGCTCCGGGTCCTGCGTGATGGCGTCAAAAAAGCCGCCGCGCTGGTCAAAGCCTTCCGGCTCGCGGCCCAGAATGGTGCCAAGGTCGAAGCGGAAGCCGTCGATATGCATTGACTCGGTCCAGTAGCGCAGCGAATCCATCACCATTTGCAGCACCCGCGGATGCGACGTGTTAACGGTGTTGCCGGTGCCGGTGTCATTAATGTAATAACGGTGCATATCGGGCATGGTGCGGTAGTAAGAGTAGTTATCGATCCCCTTAAACGACAGCGTCGGGCCAAGCTCGTTGCCTTCCGCCGTGTGGTTATAAACCACATCCAGGATAACCTCGATACCGGCATCATGGAAAGCGCGCACCATGTCGCGAAAACCCTGAATGCCTCGCGGGCCGTAATAGCGTGAAGCTGGCGCGAAAAAGCCGAGCGAGTTATAGCCCCAGAAGTTTTTCAGCCCCTTATCAAGCAGGTGCTGATCGTCCGGAAACCAGTGCACCGGCAGCAGTTCTACGGACGTAATGCCGAGGCTTTTAATGTAATCAACGGAAGCGTTGTGCCCCATGCCTTCAAATGTGCCGCGCAACTCTGGCGGAATAGCCGGGTTAAGCTGCGTGAAGCCTTTGACATGGGTCTCGTACACGACTGTGTTCGGCCATTGGATGGAGGGACGGTTGTCGTCCTGCCAGTCAAACGCTTGTGGGTCGATAACCCGGCACTTCGGCGTGAAAGGCCCGCTGTCGCGGGTATCAAAGGTTAAGTCCTTATCTTCATGCAACAAATCATAGGCGAAATGGGCTTCATTCCATTCGATATCGCCAACCAGTTCGCGCGCGTAAGGGTCGATAAGCAGTTTATTAGGGTTAAAGCGGTGGCCATTTTCCGGATCGAAAGGACCGTGAACGCGATAGCCGTAAAGCGCGCCGGGCTTCAGCCCTGGCACATAGCCGTGCCACACCTCGTGGGTATATTCCGGAAGCTCAAGACGGGCGATTTCAGTTTTACCGTCCGGCGCGTACAGGCAGAGCTCAACGCGCTCCGCGTGCGCTGAAAAAAGCGCGAAATTCACCCCTTCGCCATCGTAATTGGCGCCGAGACGATGGCTATACCCTGACGTTATTTCAAAAGGCTTACCGTGTGACATGCATTCTTCTCCATGGATGTGCAGAGCTTTCATATACAGCAGCGATACATGACATTTTTAAAAGCAATAAAGTTAGACAGTTATAAGTATGGCAGAAGCGTAACCGTTGAGGGTTTGCACATCTATCCGGTCAGTTACAACCACCTCTTTTCCGCTGAGGATGTCGTGATAACGGCGGTTCGCGAGCGTAGCGGGCAAAGCGATTTCAGTATCCGCCCACAGCTCCGCATGCGGCGCGGCAAGGCGGCCTTGCAGCACGCCCAGCACCAGCCGCGGCGCGATGACAATCAGCGCGTCGTTCTCTCTTGCGCGTGCAAAAGCGATAACGTTTTCCGCGCGCTTGCCCGTCGCTGAAAGCGGCAGATAGTCGCCACGACGAAACAGCGCGGGTTTCTGTTGCCGCAAGCGCAGCGCTCTGGCGATGACATGTTGCTTCAGTTCGCCGCTAAGCCAGGCCTCTTCGCTAAGCCAGGAGGCGCTGGCTTCTTCATCCAGCCATTGCGTCAGCGCGGCGAAATCCGGCTCGCGCCGGTTATCCGGGTCGACCAGGCTGAAATTGAGCCCTTCGCTGCCCTGGTAGATATCCGGTACGCCGGGCGCGGTCAGCTTGATCATCGTCTGGGTCAGGCTGTTAACCAGCCCGGCGTTGATGAACGGCTGCAGCGAGCGGGCGAAATCCTGTAAAAAGTCCTGATTCGCTGGCGACAACAGGTGGCGGGCGTAATCCAGCACTACGTTTTCATAGGCGTCATTGCTGTCCACCCAGTCGGTGCGCAGCTTCGCCTCCCGCAGCGCCTTTTCCACAAACTGCAGGAACCGCTCTTCAAGCGCTTTCAGCCCCGCCTCATCGTCAGGCGCAAGCGCTGCGGGCCAGACGCCCGCCAGCGCCTGGTAGAGCATCCAGGTATCCACCCCTTTCGGCGCCGTGCCGTCATTCAGGAAGACCACTTTGGTTTGATTCATCTGCCGCCAGCGGGCGACGCAGTCGGCCCAGCGCTCCGGCGCTTCGGTTAAGGTGTAAAGCCGCGCTCGCGCGTCCTCGCCGCGTTTGGTGTCGTGGGTCGAGGTGCCGGAAAGCGCATCGGGCTGATGCACCAGCCGCGTTGTCATCTCCTTATGGAAACGTTCAACGGAAAAGGTGCGCGGCAGCGGCTCGGCGCCCACTTCATTCAGTGCCAGCTCCATGTTCTGGCGAAAGAAGAGCGTATCTTCCACCGATTTCGCCATCAGCGGGCCGGTCAACTGCTGGAAGCGGGTGCGGAACGTGGCGGCGCTGTTAACCGCCGCTTCAGCCACCTCGCCTTTGAAAATACGGGTAATGAAATCAAGTGCGGCGGGCTGTGGCGCGTTCTCGCTCGCCTTCACCTTGTTGACCACTTTTTGCAACAGCGCATGCCCTTCAGCCGGCAGACCATTCACCGTGCCGTAAGTGCGGTAGACCGGGAAAGCCACCAGCAATTCGCGCAGCGCCGCGCGTAGCGGTTGCTCCTCCAGCGGGACGCTCTCGGTTTGTCCGATAGCGAGCGCAAGCTTCAGCAGCGTGGTGAATTCCCCTTCGAAATTGCGGTCCGCCATCAGCAGTTTCGCATCGCGCAGTTCCGCTTTCATATTCACCGGCTTGCCCACTACCTCTTCATAAGCCTTGCGCAGTTCGCCAAGCTTATCGCCATCCACCAGCACGTCGGAGAGCGCGGCGATAAACTCATAGCCGGTGGTGCCGGAGACAGGCCAGTCGGACGGGATCTGTTCGCCCTCCCCCAGGATCTTCTCAACCGTGATGTAGCAGTCGGGTCCCGCCTCCTGGCGCAGCAGCTCCAGATAACCTTTCGGATCGGCCAGACCATCCACATGATCCACCCGCAGACCGTCCACCGCGCCGGAGCGCACCAGCTCAAGAATCAGCCGATGCGAATCGTCAAACACCGCTTTATCTTCAACGCGCACCCCGGCAAGCCCGGTGATTTCGAAAAAGCGACGGTAGGAAAGCTCGCGCGGCGCGTCGCGCCAGGACATCAGCCGGTAAGGCTGTTGGTCATGCAGCGCCGCGAGCTGCGCTTTATCCGTCATCTTCAGTACGGTCTCTTCGCGACCCTGCCAGCTGGCGGGCGTGAGCGGATAGTAGCTTTCATAGTAGGCGAAGGCGGGTTTGCCGGTTTGCCGGTCGGGCTTAATGCTGATTTCGCCGTTTTCCAGCACCGCCTCAAACGTGTCGCCAAGGAACGGCAGCGTCAGACGCCGCGTCCAGTCAATGTCAAAATAACGGGCGTAGCGGCTTTGCTGCCCGTTTTCAATAACGTCGCGCCACCACGGGTTTTCAAGCGAGGCGGCCATATGGTTCGGCACGATATCGAGAATCAGCCCCAGCCCCGCCGCCTTCAATGCATTGACCATCCGGTCAAACCCTTCGCGGCCGCCGATAGCCGGGTCGATTTCATTGGCGTCGGTCACGTCATAGCCATGCGTGGAGCCGGAGGTGGCCGTGAAAACCGGGGAAGCATAAAGATGGCTGATGCCGAGCCGTTTAATATACGGAACAAGCGCTGCGGCGCGGTCGAACGTCATGCCGTTGCGAAACTGAATACGATAGGTAGAGGTTGGGATCATGCGGCGTCTCCCGAAGCAAGGCGGACAATAATCGCGTTCGGCGGCAGTTCGCTTGCCGAAGCCTGCCAGGCGAAAATCGTCTCTCCAGGCATCTCGGGCAGCGGCTGCGGCTGTTCGCCGATATTCATGGCCAGCGAGAGCGTGCCTGACGGAAAGCTCCAGCTAACCGCCACAAAGCCTTTCGCCGTTTTCAGCACCGTGCCGGAATGAGCGCCCGCCCTGACCAGCAGCGGTACAATATGCTGATGACGCAGCACCAGCAGCTGGCGGGTGAAGTCGAGCCAGGCTTTCCCTTCCCCATTCGGCTTCTGCCAGTCGAGCTTCGAGGCCATAAAGGTGCTCTGCGCGTTCGGGTCCGGCACGCTTTCGTCTTCAAAATCGCCGTGGCCCTCAAACTCTTTCGCGCGGCCTTCCCGCACCGCTTTAGCGAGCTCGCCGTGAAAATCGGTAAAGAAGAGGAACGGGTTCGTCTCGCCATACTCCTCGCCCATAAAGAGCAGCGGGATATGCGGCGAGAACAGCAGCGTGGCCAGCAGCACGCGGGTGCGGTCAGGACCGGCGAGAGAAATCAGACGTTCCCCCTGCGCGCGATTGCCCGTCTGGTCGTGGTTCTGAATAAAGTCGACAAAGGCGACCGGCGGCTGTCCGGCGCTCTTTACGCCGCGCTTTTTACCCGTCTGCGGAGAGACTTCGCCCTGATAAGCAAACCCTTCAGTCAGAATGCGGGCCACCAGCTTTTCCGGCTCTTCGGCGAAGTCCTGGTAGTAGGCCTGCGTCTCGCCAGTGGCGAGTACGTGAATAGCATTGTGGAAATCGTCGTTCCATTCGCCGGTAAAGAGCGGCACCGCGCCATTTTCTTCACGCGGATGCAGGAAGGTTACGTTGCGGCTGTCTTCGGTGGTCAGGTGAATGTAACGATTGGGGGCGGCCGCGCGGATGCGTTCGGCAATCTCAATCAGCACATGCTTTTCCGACGTGTCTTCAATCTGGTCGATGGCGTCGAAGCGCAGGCCATCCAGGTAGTACTCTTTCAGCCAGTAGAGCGGCGCCTCGGCGATATAGCGGCGTGCGGCGTCCACGTCATAGGCGATGCCGGGACCCCAGGGGGTCATCCGCTCTTCATGGAAAAACTGCGGCGCCAGCAGCGGCAGATAGTTTCCTTCCGGGCCGAAGTGGTTAAGCACAATATCCAGCACCACGGAAAGCCCGTAGCCGTGGGCGGCATCGACAAACGCTTTAAAATCATCGGGCGTGCCGTAGGCGGAATGCGGCGCGTAGAGCAAGACGCCGTCATACCCCCATCCGCGTTCACCGCCGAACTGGGAAACCGGCAGCACTTCAATCATGGTTATCCCAAGCTCCGCCAGATAAGGCAATTTCGCCATCGCGGCCTTAAAGGTTCCCTCAGGGGTAAAGGTGCCGATATGCATTTCATAGACGACCGTTTCTTCCCACGGACGCCCTTTCCACTGGCGGTGTTGCCATTCGTAGCGGGCCGGGTCGATGACCAGCGATGGCCCGTTGACATCCGCCTTCTGCGCACGGGAAGCGGGGTCTGGCACCGCCATGCCGTCGGCCAGCACATAATGGTATTCCGTGCCCGGTTCAACGTCGGTCACCCGCGCCTCGAACCAGCCCTCTTCGCTTTTGCGCATGGTGTGGTCGGTACCGGCGAGCCTGAGCGTGACGCTCTCCTGGCCTGGCGCCCACAGACGAAAGCGCACCACACCGTCGGCCTCGTAGTCGGCCCCCCAACTCTTAAGGAATGATCTGGACTCCATTCAGTGCCTCGTTTAACCCAAAAGTGAGCAATGCACGACATCTGCGGGTGCGGGATGCCGAGCTCCAGTAGCGTAAACGTGTAGTGCGATCCGGATGCCGTAACGGGGCGTCGCCCCCTGGGTTGCCTTTAAGGAAGCGGTTCCCTGGAGAAGTGGTGTTGAAGCGGTGCCCGACTGTCCGGATCCAGGCAGCATACGAACATCAATCATAGACCATGGATGCAGGATTGGCGGGGCGCGCAAAGAAAGCAGCGAGACGCGGGAAGTTTAAGCGAGGCGCGCTCCGGCAACCTGCCCCGCCTTTCAGGGCCGGTTGCCGGGGATAGCTTAACTGCCGCGATAGGTAGAATAGCCGTACTGGCTCAGCAGCAACGGAATATGGTAGTGCTCCTGCGGGTTATCAATGTGGAACATCACCGGAATCTCCGGGAAGAAGCTTTGCTGTTTCTGAGAAGCAAACCAGGCGCCGGTCTCAAACACGACGCGGAAATCGCCGCTGGCCGCCGGCTTGTTGGGCCATAATGCCTTAATACGTCCCTGGTTATCCGTCGTGGCATGGTTGAGCTGCACCCATTTCCCCTCGGTTTTTTGCTCAAGGGTGACGCCCACGCCTGCGGCAGGTTTACCCGTCTGTTCATTCAGCACGTGGACGCTCAGCAGGTTGGCGGGTTCGGCGGCATAAACCTGCGAAGCGCCGGTCAGGATCAGGGCGGCGCTCATCGCCGTCAGGGTTTTCATGTTCATTGCGTTCTCCTTCTGGGTTAATGAACGCTATCCTCGCCCGGCGCAGGCGTAAAAAAGCTGACCGGCAGATTACAATGTTGTCATGTTGCCAGTTTGCGCTGTCACCCATGCCTGTAACTCTGTCAAAATCGCCGGATGAAAATTTTACTGATTGAAGATAACGAAAAGACCCAGGCCTGGCTGGTGAAAGGCCTGCGGGAGGCGGGTCTTGTAGTGGACGCCGTCGCGGATGGCCGTGACGGCCTGCACCTGGCGCTGGAGCAAGAATATGCGCTGATCGTGCTCGATATTATGTTGCCGGGCCTGGACGGCTGGCAGGTGTTGCGCGCGCTGCGCACCGCCAAAGCGACGCCGGTGCTCTGCCTCACCGCCCGCGACGCGGTGAGCGACAGGGTGAAAGGCCTGGAGCTTGGCGCGGATGACTACCTGATAAAACCCTTCTCTTTCGCCGAGCTGCTGGCCCGCGTTCGCGCGCAGCTGCGCCGCCACAACAGCGCGTCGAACCTGCTGCAGGTCGCGGATCTCCAGCTTGACGCGGTGCGCCATCAGGTGAAGCGCGGCGGCGAGGAGATAGCGCTGACTCCGCAGGAGTTTTCGCTGCTCTGGTTTCTGGCAAGCCGCGCCGGGGAGATCCTCCCGCGCACGCTGATTGCCAGCGAAGTCTGGGGCATCAACTTCGACAGCGAGACCAACGTGGTGGATGTCGCTATCCGCCGCCTGCGCAGAAAAATTGACGATCCGTTTCCTCTGAAGCTTGTGGAAACGGTGCGCGGCATGGGCTATCGCCTGAACACGGGAGACGCCTGATATGCGCCGCCCTTCGCTCACGCTGCGTCTCACCCTCGCCTTCACGCTGCTGGTTGCGCTTTGCAGCGCGCTGGTCAGCGTTTCGCTCTACCGCGCCCTTTCCGGCGAACTGATCTGGCGCGATAACCAGACGCTGCTTAACCGCGGCGCCCAGCTGCGCCAGCTGCTGCTTGATGGCGCGGAGCCGCGCTCGCTGCCGCTCTATTTCAACCGGATGATGGACACGCGTCAGGATATTCTGCGTATCAGCCGCCCGGACGGCAGCGTCATAGTGGATATCAACCAGGCGAACGTCCGCGTGCCGCCGATAGCCGCCTCGGCACCCGGCGCCGCGCTGTCGGATGCGCTGCTCCACGCATGGCAAACGCCGCAAGGCGTGACGGCGACAGGCATGGCGCTGACCGGGCGCGACGCGCAGGGGCCGGTCATCATTATGGTGGCGCGCGTCGCCGCCGAACGAGAGCAGGTTCTGGAAGCGTACCGGCGTCAAAGCCTCTTTATCAGCCTGACGGCGATGGCACTGGCGGTGATAATCAGCCCGCTGCTGATTCGTAAAAGCCTCGGGGCGATAAAAAAGCTCAGCCAGCAGACCGCGCAAACCCACAGCCAGGCGCTGGAGCCGCTGCCGCTGGATACCCTGCCGGTGGAATTACTGCCTCTCGGGCGCTCGCTGAACATTATGCGCCAGCGGCTGGCGGAAGATTTCACCCGGCTTACGCAATTCGCCGACGACCTCGCCCACGAGCTGCGCACGCCGGTCAATATTCTGCTGGGACAAAACCAGGTGATGCTCCAGCGCCCGCGCAGCGCTCAGGAGTATGAGGCGCTGCTGGCGGGCAATATCGAAGAGCTGGAGCAGATGACCCGGCTTATTGAAAACATCCTGTTTCTCTCCCGGGCCGACCACCGCAACGTGGCGCTGGATAAACAGCGGCTTGACGCGCAGGCGTTTATCCAGTCAACGGTCGATTTCCTGGAGCCGCTGGCCGAGGAGAAGCATATCCGCGTAGAGATTGACGCGCAGGGCGAACTCTGCGCCGACCGGCTTCTGCTCCAGCGAACCTTAACCAATTTGCTGACCAATGCGCTGCGCCACACGGCGGATAATGGGCAAATCAACATTACTGCCCGCAGCACGGGTGCAACGGCGACGCTCAGCGTGGCGAACCCCGGCGAGCCGATAACCGAACCGGAACAACTGTTCCGCCGTTTCTGGCGGGCCGATAACGCGCGCCAGACGCCAGGCGCCGGGCTGGGACTCGCCATCTCGCAGGCTATTGTCAAACTGCACGGCGGGGAAATCGCGTTTCATCACCGGCAGGGCTGGAATACCTTTACCCTTTCTCTGCCTGCGGCTGACACCGAAGCGCAGACAGAAGTGACAACGTAACATATTGCGGGCTGATGCATCCCCCGCGCTTAATGGCAACGAGGGACCTGCCTCAGAACGCGCCCCTGTGCAGGATCTTCTGAAATTCCGGGCAGGCCATATGCGTCTGCGCCGGGCAGTTCGCCATGTGGCGCAACCCGTCGCGGGTTCGCTGAAGCTGTTCAATCACCTCATCCAGCTCCTGCGCCTTCGCGGCAAGGGCGGCGCGGTCTGGCGCGATATTTCCCTGCGCGGTAAACATGGCGGCGATATTATCCAGCGTAAAGCCCGCTGCGCGACCAAGCGCGATAAACCGCAGCCGGTCCAATACCTCTTCTTTGTATTGCCGCCGCAGACCGTTGCGGCCGATAGCGCGGATCAATCCTTTCTGTTCATAGTGACGCAGCGCCGAAGGCGCGACGCCCGCGAGGCGCGCCACCTCGCCAATATCCAGTATTTTCATGGTTGACTTAAAGCTGGCTTGAAGTTGCAGACTGTGCGGCAACCTTACACCTTTCCCTTTAAGGAGACTATCCATGTACGACTTTTTACTGCGCACGCTGCTGGCGGGCGCTGGCGCGACGGCGATAATGGATCTCTGGGCGCTAACGCTCAGAATCGTTTTTGGCATTCATTCGCTGGATTACGCGCTGGTTGGCCGCTGGCTGTTATGGATGCGCAAAGGCCGGTTTCGCCACCGCACCATCGCCCGGACTCCAGCGGCCCGGGGCGAAAAGCCCACAGGCTGGGCGGCGCACTACCTCATCGGTATCGCATTCGCCGCTATCCCTTCTCTGCTGGCGGGCAAAAATTGGCTGGTTACGCCAGATTTCGTCACCGCCTGGTTCAGCGGTGTAATCAGCCTCAGCGCGCCGTTTTTTATCCTGCAACCCGCGTTCGGTTTCGGCATCGCGGCGGCGAAAACGCCCTTTCCCGCCCGCGCCCGCCTGTTCAGCTTTCTGGCCCACAGCGCCTATGGCGTGGGGTTGTTTATCAGCGCGGCGAGCATCAACCTGCTTTTACGCTAAAGCTCTTCTCGCCATTCCCCGGCGGCGCCTTTCACGCCATGATAGGCGGGTTCAGTTCAGACGATGAGGATAAGATGAACGAGTATGTTACCCGCGTGCCTTTAGAAAAGGCGTACCGCTTAATTAACCACGGGCCGACGGCGCTGGTTTCCGCCCGCGCGAACGGCGTTGCGAACGTGATGTCCGCCGCCTGGGTCTGCGGGCTCGATTTTCAGCCGCCAAAACTGACGGTCGTAATCGATAAAATCGCGAAAACGCGGTCGCTCATCGAACAGAGCGGCGTGTTTGTGATTCAGGTACCGACGGCGGCCCAGATTGCGCTCACCCACTATCTTGGCACGCATACGCTGGCGCAAGAGCCGGACAAGCTTCAGCGCGCAGGCGTTGAGCTTTTCTCCCTGCCCGACGTCGACGCGCCGCTGGTGGCGGGGTGCGCCGCGTGGCTGGCGTGCCGGCTCATCCCGGAACCGCACAACCAGCAGCAGTACGATCTGTTTATCGGTGAAGTGACCGCCGCCTGGGCTGACAGCCGCGTCTTTCAGGACGGCCACTGGCGGTTTGAGCAGGCGCCCGCGTCGTTGCGCAGCCTGCATTACGTCGCAGGCGGACAGTTTTACGCCACCGGCGAATCGCTGAATCTGAACATCGATTCCTGAACCTTTCTGCGGGCAAACCTGCCCGCTTTACACGCTTTTACCTCCATGCCCGGCGCGTTGCTCTACAGTTTGACGTTGACTGCTTTCACCTCAGGAGACCGTTATGTCTGTACGCCGTCTGACCTGCGCCGCCTCGCTGCTGGCGCTCTCGTTTTCCTCGCTCGCCGCCGAACCCAACTATGGCCCGCAGCTGGAAGGTTTTGATTATGCATGGCCCGCGGCGCGTTTTACCTTTACCTCGCAAAACCAGCCGCTGGAGATGGCCTATATTGATGTCCGGCCAGCAAAAGCCAACGGCCGCACGGTGGTGCTGATGCATGGCAAAAACTTCTGCGCCGGCACCTGGGAAGAGACCATCCGGGCGCTGAGCCGCGCGGGTTATCGCGTGATTGCGCCGGATCAGATAGGTTTTTGCAAATCCACCAAGCCGCAACATTATCAGTACAGCTTTCAGCAGCTTGCTGCCAATACGCATGCGCTCATCGAAAAGCTCGGCGTTGATAAAATCACGCTGATTGGCCACTCCACCGGCGGCATGCTCGCCACCCGCTACGCCCTGCTTTATCCGGACCAGGTGGAACAGCTGGTGATGGTCAACCCGATTGGTCTTGAGGACTGGAAAAGCAAAGGCGTGCCTTATCTGAGCGTCGACCAGTGGTATCAGCGAGAGCTGAAAACCAGCGCCCGGAGCATCCGCAACTACGAGCAAAAAACCTATTACGCCGGGCAGTGGAAACCGGAATATGACCGCTGGGTCACCATGCTCGCCGGGCTGAACAACGGCGACGGGAAAAAGCAGGTGGCGTGGAACTCCGCGCTGCTCTACGACATGATCTACACCCAGCCGGTGGTTTATGAGTTTGGCAACCTGAAGATGCCGACGCTGTTGCTCATCGGCACAAAAGACAATACCGCCATCGGCAAAGACGCCGCGCCGCCGGACGTGCAGAAAACGCTGGGCAATTACGCGGTGTTAGGCAAAGAGACGGCGAAGCGCATTCCGCACGCCACGCTGGTGGAGTTTGACGATATGGGCCACGCGCCGCAAATTCAGGACCCGGTGCGGTTCCATAACGCGTTGCTTGAAGGGTTAAGCGCGCTGAAATAACAAAGGGGCCGGATGGCCCCTTTTTAGTCACGGCGAATCAGCGCTGCTGCGCCAGCCAGACCAGCATTTTCAGGCTGGCGGAGTAGTAATCATCCTGGTCGGTGATTTGCGGCTCGCCCTGAGGCTGGCCGGTGGCTAAATCCCGCACCGCCAGCAGGCCGCCCTGCATGTTGTAAGGCGCGCGCTCATTGGTCGTTACGTTCACCCAGGCGGGCGTCTGATTGCGGTCGAACTTCTGCCACCAGGCGCGCCACGGCGTGAGCAGCGGGCTTTGCGGGTTATACCAGCTGACATACAGCGGAATGCGAATCGCGTCGTAACTTGAGCGCGGCGCCCACTCTTTCGCTGGCGACACCGAGCCGTCGGCGGCAAGCGCGACCCAGTCGGTCGGCAGCCGGGACTCGCCCCAGCCCATTTTCGCCAGCAGTTTCTCACCGTCCCGGATCAGGTTGCGCCAGACAACCAGGTGGCTGCGGTCGGAAAACGCCTGCCATGCCGGAAAGATAAAATAGGACGGGTTAAGGACCATGGAGCTGTTGTGATTAAAGCCGCTGGCCCCCGGCATCATCACGTCGTAACCGGCGAAGTTTTCAACGTTATGCTCGATGATGGCTTTAGCGATGGCGTCGGAAGCGGCGCTGTAGCGCGGGTCATGCCAGCGCTGGTCCGCCTTCAGCAGCGCCCAGGCGATCAACACGTCGCCGTCGGAGGCGTTGTTCTTATCTGCCACCGGGTCGGGCGCGACCGGGTTGTAGCGCCAGTAAAACAGACCGGTTTTTTTGTCTTTTAACGTTTTTTCTGTCCACCGCCACATGCTGTCAAAACTTGCGCGATCGTCATTCGCCACCGCCATCAGCATGGCGTATCCCTGCCCCTCGGTATGGGATACGTTTTTGTTGCCGGTATCCACCACCCGGCCATCCGCCATCAGAAAGCGGCTTTTGTAGCTCTCCCAGGCGACGGAAGCGTGGACCAACGGAGCGGAAAGCAGGCTGGCGATAACCACCGCCCCTGCGAAAAGCTGTTTAACCATGAGCGTTCTCACTGTGGATTGAAATAACGGAACTGCACGTCCGAAACGGAAAAGTGACGATGGCGTTTGACCACCAGTTTCGCCTCGCCGCCCTGGGCATAGAGCCAGCGGCCGTAAAGCCCTTCCAGTATGGCGCACAGGGCGTTGCACCAGCGGGTTTGCCCGGCGGCGTCGCGGTAAACCGGCAGCGCCTGGTGGCGCAGCAGCATGCCGTCGTCGTTCGCGGCGATATCCACCACGCCCCAGCCGAAAGCGGCGAGCTTCGCATTCATCGCCGTCTCCAGTTCGCCCACCGTTTGCGAAACGGGCAGCGGAAAACGATCCGCCATGGTTTCGCCCATCTGCTTCAGAAAAGGCTGGCTTTCCGTTTCCCCCACGTTGGTGACCATGCCGTCTACCATGATGGTCAGCAAATCAAACCAGCCTGGCGGCGTTTGCTGCTGCTGAAAATAAGCCATCAGGACGGAGTTGCTCGTATCGAGTGCCATAATCAGTGGTTCCCTAACATATAACGGAAGTAAAGCCCTGCCGTGCTTTCGTTGTAATCGCCAAAGGTGTCATAGCCTACCTGGCCGCCAATGGTCATCTGTTTATTGACGTTATAATCCGCTGCCGCACGGAAGGTATAGCCGATGCCGTTTTCCGAGCTGCTCTTATAATGCGCCTCTTTGGTAAAGCCTGCCTGTGCGAAATCTTCCAGCGTCGACTGCCAGTCAGACTTTGTCGGGAAGTAGTCGCTGCCGTCCTGGGTGTAGGACTGATAGCCCACCGAACCGCCGAGGCTCAGCTTCCAGCTGTCGAATTTCTGCGTGTAATCCACCGGCAACGAGACGCTGACGTAATTCTGCGGGCTGAAATAGCCGCCCTGACCGAAAGTGAAATGGCTCAGGTTTTTTGAGTAGTCCATCCACGAGGTATTCAGGCCGGTTTTCAGCTCGCGGTAATCGTCGTGGTAAGGACGCAGATAGACCCCCGCGCTGGCGTTCATGCTGGTGTTGCTGGCGACGTTTTCGCCCAGATAACTGTAGCCGCCGCCGCTCACATAGAAGCCCGCGTCGCCGTCGTCATAGCTCAGCATCACGCTGCCGCCGTTTTTGGTCACGCGGCCCCAGGTTTTGCCGGAATAGCTGTCTTTCAGCCCGACATAAGAAAGCAGGCTGTCGGTGAGCGCGCGGCGCTCGCCGGTGAGGATAAGCGTCAGATAGTCGGTGAGTTTCGGCGACCATTTCACCCCGCCGACCAGCGTGCTCAGATCCTGGCCGAGCGGCGTGGTGCCGATGTCGAGCTTATAATCCTTGCCGCTCAGCGCCATGTTGAGTTCCACGCCGTCGGCGCGCTGCGAATCGGTGGAGACATCGCCCGGATCGTTGACGTTTGGCTTCACGCCGGAGGCAATCAGGTAATTTCTGGCGTCCTGGCTCAACCCTTCAGCAAAAGCGGCCAGGTTTTCCAGACCCGCTGCGCCGGTGGGGTTATAGTCGTTCAGATTGACATCCGTCAGATCAAGCGCGGCGATTTCCGAGGCCCCCGGGTTCGCCGCGAAATACGCTGCCCGCTGTTCGTCAGTCATGGTAGCCGTTGCGGTTTTGATGGCGTTCTGCTGGCTGACAATCGTCGTCGCCAGGCTTGTTACGCCGTTCGAGAGCGGGTTCGAGCCATAACGACGCCAGGCGTCGCCCCCCGCGCTGCCTGCGCTAAGGGTGACGGGCGTGGCGGTAAACTCAAAGCGCGACTCGCCAAACGGCGAACTGGACCAGGTGAGCGGCGCCTTCGCCTCGGTAAGCTTGCTGAGGCCCGACTCGCCGTCGCGCCCGCGCACCTGCACGCCGCCCTGCAGCCAGGCGCCAGTCTGGTCGTCGAGCGTCTGCATCATCTCGTCAATCTGGCGCAGCGTGCGGTTTTGCGCTGTATCCACCGGCATATCAGTGCGGTAGGTGCCTGGCAGCGAGCCGGCCGGATCGACGGTGGTCGGCGCGACCTGCCACGGCATGGCGCGGCCATACAGCGACGGCGAGGCCGTGCGTTCCGCGCCGCGGCTGTTTTTCAAAAACGGGTTGTCGGAGGCCAGCAGGCCGCCCACAACCGGGGTGCCGCCGCTGCCTTCCTGCAGGCCAAGCAGCCTGCCGCGCGCGCTGCGCAGATAGGTCATCGCCTGCTGATGATTGCCCTGCGCCTCTTCAAGACGCGCCAGCAGCAATAATCTCTCCGGCGAATTGTCGTTTCTCAGGCCTGCGGCGAGCGAGCGCGCTTTGTTTACGTCGTCCTGCGCCAGCGCCACGTCGATAGCGCCTGCCCGCGCCGCCTGGTCCGGCGTGTCGCGGGTCATCAGGTAGTCATAAACGACACCCGCTTCCTTGTTCATTTTACCGCTCTGATAGAGGCGGCCCATGGCGAACATCAGGTCGGTGTTCTGCGGATCGTTTTGCAGCGCATGGATAAGCTTGTCGTAGGCGGCGGCGTAGTTACCCTGCTCACGTAAACGGTCAGCGTCGTTAATCACATAGCCGTTGCGTAAACCCGCGAGCTGCGTCGGCGTGCTGCTCGCCTGTACTTCAGGGTTCGCTAGCAGCGTCTGCGCCTCGCTGGTCAGTCCCGCCTGGTTGAGCACCGCCACCTGGTCGGCGTAATCGCCCGCATTGCCTTTGATTCCCAGCCGCTGGTTGTTGCGCACCACCGCGACCGCGCCCGTTAAATCGCCGCTTTGCGCCAGCAGACGCGCAAGCTTGCCGGCGTCCGCCGGGCTTTGCGGCGGCGTGGCGGCCAGCGCTTTTAAGGTATTGGCGGCGGCGATGCTGTTGCCCTGCGCCAGATAGCGCTCGGCGGTGGTCATTTGCAGGTTGTAATTCACCCGCTGCGCCAGTTCGCGCACCTCACGGTTCTGGCTGCCGGACGGAATGCGGGAAAGCAACTGCTGCGCCTGCTGCCAGCCGCCGTTCTCGCTGGAGAAGAGCGCGGCGGAATAAAGCTCGCTGTTGCTCGCCCCGGTCCGAAACGCCGGAGCCATCACCGCGGACGCTTCGCTCTCGTTGCCGCTTTTTTGCAACAGACGAGCCAGATCGAGACGCAGCCACGGGTCGTTCGGCAAGCGCGTGACACCGTCACGCAAAAGAGAGATCGCCTGCGCCGTATTGCCGTTTGCCGCCGCCTGCTGCGCCTGACGGCGGATCGGGTCGCCCGGGAGTCCTGCGACCGTCCGCGGCTGCAAACGGGACTGCAGGCTGGCTGGCAATGTGCTCAGCACAGCCTGCGCCTCCGCGGTTTTATTCTGCTCGCGCAGGACGTAGTAGAGATTTTCCCGCGCCGACGCGTTATCCGGCTGGTCGTTCAGCACCGAGCGCAGCGTCTGCTCGGCCTGCGCGTAATCTTTGTTATGGCGCAGCACGTCGGCGCGGAAAAGCTTCGCCGCCGCGCCGCGTTCGCCGCTCGCCTGCGCCAGCGGCGCGGAGATCGCCAGCGCCTGGCTGACGTTGCCCGCTTTCAGCGCCTGCTGCGCCTGGGCCAACTGGCTGTAAAAGGAAGCGTCTTCCGCCTGCGCTTTGCGTTCGGCGGAGGCGTCACCGCCCAGCGCGGCGGCACGATTAAGGTACTGCGCCGCCGCCTGATAATCGCCGCTGCGCTGCGCGATATACCCCATGCCCGCGAGCGCGTCGGCATCTTCCGGGTTGGTCTGTAACACCTGTTCAAACTGACGGCGGGCGTTTTCCAGATTGCCGCTGTTAAGTGAGGTGTAGCCTTCGCCTTTCGCCGCGCCGCCGATATTTTTGCGGTAATAAGCCTGAACCTCGCTATCCTGCGGATGGCGCTGCAGCCAGGTTTCGTAGTAATGCTCATCCCCGGAAGCCGGGCCGAGCCAGAGCAGCGCCTGACGCAGGCCGCTGTCCGCCTCTTTATTGCTGGCGGCCATCGGCTCCAGCATCTCAATGCCTTCGCGACGCGTCTCCTCACGCCAGGTCAGCGCCTTGCCCAGCGCCACGCGGGCGCCGTTATCCTGCGGGTTTTGCGCCACGAAGCTGCGAAGCTCGCTTATCGCCTGCGGGTAGAGCGCCTTGTCGCCCGCCATCGTCAGATAATATTCAGGGGCGAGGCTTGCGGGCGGCGTAGCGCCGTTAAACAGGCTGCGCCAGGTAGCGAGCGCGCCGGGCACGTTGCCGCTGCGCGCCTGCTGACGGGCAAGGTTAAGTTGCCCCTGCGGCACCTGCGTTAGCTGTTTGGCGTTATCCAGCGACTGAAGTTTCGCATCGCCCGGTGAAACCTGCGCCAGGCGGGCGCGCCAGCTGGCGGAGGCTTTCAAATCGCCGCTCTGCTGCGACCAGAGCGCCATCAGGTAGAGTGCTTGTGTGTTGCCCGGGTCCACCATCAGCACTTTTTGCAGCGAGCTCATCGCCAGCTGATCGTTGGATTTGTCATGCCAGTAATTCGCCTGGTCAAAGAGCGCCTTCAGCGCGGCGTCGTTGGCGGGCGCGGCCTGCGTGGCGAAAGAGGCACTGAGTGCGATAGCCCCGGTCAGGCACAATGTCGATATGCGGCGGCCTTTCTTGAGTGTCAATTTTGTCTGCGCTTTCATTTTTTATTATCCAGATACAGGCGTTTTCTTGCGCGCCGTTTCATGATGGCGGTCAACACAAGCCCTGCCACAATCGCGAAGCCCAGCCCCAGCGCGGCCAGCAGCCCGGAGTGCTGGTTGGCGTACCAGACTATCATCATATGGGGCGGCATCTGGCCGCTCGGGAACTGCGGGCCGACGCGAAAACTGCGTACTCCGTTTTCATTAGTGATAATCGCGGCGTCGCCGCGAATGGCGGCATTAATGCGCGCCGATGCCAGGTCGCTGTGCAGCCGTGAAAGCTGGTCGTCATTGCTGCCGATGGCCATCACCACCAGGCGATCTTCGTTCCAGGGCGAACGGAAGCTGACGAAACCGCGCCAGGCTTCGTTGGAAGAGAAATAGCGGTCGGCCTCAAGGCCGTCGGCGTTCCAGTCGCCCAGCAGCCAGCGCTGCGCCTTCTGCCAGGTCGTCGGCGTGCGCACGCCGAAGCTTTGCGCCTGCGTCTCAAACGGCGAACCGTTCAGCACGGTGCGGTTGAAGGCAGCCTGCTCCAGACCGCTAACCACCAACACATCGCGATGGCGCAGCGCGTCCAAATCCGCCCCGCCTGCCGGCACGCCCAACACGACGCGGTTATGGTTGAGCGACGTGCCGGTGGCGTTGCCGGAGCGCGCCGCGAGATCAAGCAAGGTCGCTATTTGTGTTTCCGACGGGTTTTCCGGCAACAGCAGTACGGTCTGGGAATAGTCCGCCAGACGGGAGAACGGGAACGAGGCGCCGACGAAATAGGAAAGGTTCGGCAACAGCGCAAAGTGGCGCGTATGGCTCAAATCTATCGTCGAGCTGTCGTCAATCATGCTCTTGATGTTGTTGTTAAGCAGTACGCTGCACGGCGCGCTCTCTTTCGGCTTGATGTTGAAATAGAGCTGTAGCTGGTTGTCGCCGTAAATCATGTACGGCTCCAGCGGCATGTTGTACTGCTCCTGGCGCGCGTCGCCGCCCAGACGATGCCACAGCTGCTCCAGAATTCCCTGTTTGTTGACCGGCAGGTTATGCAAAAAGGTGTTGTTGAGCGTCATGCTCAAAAACGAGTTATCTTCATCAATCCAGGACTCCGAAGGGAAACGGTAGTTGATGCGCAGCGGAATAGTGTCGCCATCCCACAGAAAGAGATCGGGCGCGGCGCGAAACGCCACGCGCAGCGGCTCATGCCAGATGCCGGTGGTGGTCAGGCTTTGATCTTTACGGATAAGTTCGGAGAGCTTTACCGGGCGGTCGGTGGTTATCCAGCGCGGCGCATCATAAGGCTGGCTCGCCGGGATGGCGCCAGGCGTGACAACGTCACTTGCGCTTTGCGGGTTGAAACCGCCGCGCGTCACTCGCCATGCGGCGCTGCGCAGCGCGGTTTCATCTTTGCCGACAATCAACAGCAGCTTATAAACCGGGTTCGCCGGGTTATCGATAATCTGCAACGTCGGCTTGTCCGCCTGCGGCAGGCTGAGGCCGCCAATCTGCTCGCCGGGATGGCCTATCAGAATGCCGTTTTTCTCAGGCAGCCGGTCATGCAGCGCATTAAAGTTAATGCCGCGGTAGTCCGCCTGAATGCCAAACCAGGAGGCGACCAGCGCCCCGGCGCTGAGGCTGTCGGTGGAGAGCTTCGCTGGAAAGGCGAACTCAATCGAGGCGGGCGTCATCTGCATATCGTCGAAGAAAGGCCGCGGCAGATGACTTAAATCGGCGCCGATATTGAGCTGCTGGCCTTCCAGGTCGAAACGCGAATCCGGCAGGATGGTCACGCGGTATTTGTCGGTGAGATCCCGCTGGCAGAGCTGCGCGTCGCCGTCGATAATTTTAAAGCTGATGTTGTTGTTCGACACCATCAGCGCCGCCGGCACGTCGAGCTGGAAGCGCGAGACATCCGTCTGCGCCGCGCCAAGCGGCACGGTGCCGAGCGGCTGGCCGTTCAGCATCAGCTGCATCGTGGCGTTTCGGGCCGCCATCGCGGGCGAAACGCGCAGGTTAAGCGCCAGCTGCGCGTTAGTGATTACCTGATCGGTGGGCAGCGTGAAGGTTACTCCACCCTGTAATTGCCCGCCGCTCAGCGAAACGCCCTGCGGCTGTCCCATCTGCGCCACGGTAATGCTGGAAACGGTCGAGGGCACAAACGCGCCCGCCGTGGAGGTGGCTGACACGTCGGCGGCATCTGGCGCGCCGCCCATCTCCGGCATCGTTTGCGGCGCGGTGTCGGGCACCGCTTCCGGCGTAGCGGACGGCGGCTCGGTCGTCTGCCCGGCGTCCGGCGCGGGCGGTGTCGCTTCTGCCGCCGCCGCGTCTGGCGTCGGCGCCGGCAGGTCAAAAGGCAGCGCCGCGCCGGAGGTTGCAGGCTCCTCGCCGCGCAGCGGCGCGACAAACAGGGAGCCGATGAGGATCGCAAGCGTTAGTCGTTTCATGCTGCGCGATTCTCCTGCTCCGCCAGGCGGCGGTTTTTACGGCGCTGCGTCCAGCTAAGCCAGAAGAGTTCAAACACGCTGCGCAGAATGGTCAACAGCGAACGGAACGGGTTGTCCTGCGGTTTCGGCGGGTTGACCCACGCATCGGCGCGCGCCAGCACCACGCGAACCAGCTCGCGACGACGCGCCAGCGGCATCTCTTCAAACATCAGGCGGATGGTATTTTCATCCGCCGTCACGGTTTGCACCGGAATCGTGATGGCTTCGGACTGTAACAAGAGCTCCACTTCTTCTATTTCATCCTTCAGGTGACGGTCGTCCGGGGCGGCGATGCGGCAACCGCCCATGGAGAGATCCTGCGTCGTGGTGCGCGAAACGATGCCGCTGGCGTAATGGAGCAACACCGGAATTTCTACGTCGATACGAATGGTTTTACGCACCTGGCGCGTCTCTCTGGCAACGGCAATCGCCCCCAGCAGGAAGATGAGGCAGTAAATGCCCCAGCCCACGTTCAGGGCGATAACCCACGGGTCGACGCCGAAATAGTCATGCGCGCAGGCGCGCACAATCCCGGCGACCACCCCTGCGGCCAGCAGAATGGCGACAATCAGGTGCGGGCGCACCACGCGGAAATCAAAATAGCCGACATCGAGCAGCGCGCCTTTATCGGTGACGTTGAACTTGCCGCGTTTCGGGAAGAGCATCGTCACGGCGGTCGGCAGCGCGATATGGAACGCCAGCACCAGGTCGTAAATTTCGCCCCAGAAGCTGTAACGGTAGCGGCCGTTAAGGCGCGAGTTCACGTAAATCGCCAGGAACAGATGCGGCAGCGCGTAGGCGAAAATCAGGCTCGCCGAGGAGTGAATGATGTTGAGGTTAAACAGCAGATAAGCCAGCGGCGCCGTGACAAAAGCGATGCGCGGCAACGCAAACTGGTAATAAAGCATGGCGCTCAGGTAACAGAGGCGTTGCTGTAGCGTCAGCCCGCGTCCGAACAGCGGGTTATCCATACGAAAAATCTGCGTCATGCCGCGCGCCCAGCGGGTACGCTGGATCACATGCAGAACCAGACGCTCGGTGGCAAGCCCTGCGGCCAAAGGAATATCCAGAAACGCCGAGTTCCAGCCGCGACGCTGCATTTTCAGCGCCGTATGGGCGTCTTCCGTCACGGTTTCTACCGCGAAACCGCCAATCTCTTCCAGCGCGCTTCGGCGAATAACGGCGCAGGAGCCGCAGAAAAAGGTGGCGTTCCAGTTATCGTTGCCCTGCTGAATCGGGCCGTAAAACAGCATCCCCTCGTTGGGAATATTTCGCCCTACCGACAGGTTGCGCTCAAACGGGTCCGGGGAATAGAAATAGTGCGGCGTCTGGATAAGCGCGAGCTTCGGATCCTGCAAAAACGCGCCGACGGTGGCCTGCAGGAAAATGCGGGTGGCGACGTGGTCGCAGTCAAACACGCAAATCAGCTCGCCCTGGGTTATCTTCATGGCGTGGTTGAGGTTCCCCGCCTTGGCGTGCGAATTATCATTACGGGTGATATATCCCACGCCGACATCGGTGGCGAAAGCGGCGAACTCGCGGCGCTTGCCATCATCCAGAATATAAATTTTTACTTTGTCGCGCGGATAGTCAATGCACTGCGCCGCCAGCACCGTGTCCCTCACCACATCCAGGGATTCGTTATAGGTGGGAATATAGACATCCACCGTAGGCCAGAGCGAGGTGTCATCCGGCAGCGGAACGATGGTGCGCTTGAGCGGGAACGTGGTCTGTAAATAGCTCAGCAACAGCATTATCCAGACGTACACTTCCGCCATGAACAGCCCGATGCCGAGAATAGCCTCGATTTCAGAGTTAAAATGCAGCGTTTGCGTGGTGCGAAAATACATGTAACGCGTAGACATCAGCACCGACATGACGACCATAATCACAGAAACGGTGCGATTTTTACTTAGCCCCATCAGGAACAGAATGCCGATGCTCAACAGGCCGAAAATATACTGCTTCTGGCTGTCCATCGGCGTGATGATGACTAAAGCCGCAACCGGCAGCAGCGCCAGCGCCAGCACGATTAACAAAAATTTTTTCATAGTTGTCCCGACGGAATCAGAAACCCGAACGGAGGTCGTTATGCACCACCCCGTCGCCCACGTTCACACCCAGAATGCCTGCGATTTTTTTACTGATAAGCTCAATGTCGAAGGCGGCGGCGGAGACCGGACTGAAGTCGAAGATCGATTGCTGGGAAGCGTTGGCTTCAACCACGCTTTCGTCGCGATGGATAACGCCAAGCAGGCGGTCGCCGAGGCGTTGTTCCATAAAGCCGGTAACGTCGCGGCTAATCTGGCGACGGTTATCGCTCTGGTTAACCACGAAATAGTGCCCCGCTTTGTGATTGAGCTCGTCGCCCGTGAGTCGGTGATTTTCAATATACGGCAGCAGGGAAAGCGAAGCGGTATCCGCCATCAGCGGGATCAGGTGCAGGTCGGCCAACCGGGAGATGGCTTTCAGCGCAGGCGACGGGCCTGGCGGAAAATCGGCGATAATTACCAGACCGGGATAATTAAGCAGCGTGCTCAATCCGCGGGTAAGAAAATGTTCATCCTGCGTCAGACGTTCATCAAAGGCCACACGCTGCGACTCCGTCGCCTCGCCATAGGGTAAGACGAAAAGATTGCCGCCAGTCGTCAGCACAAATGGGCTCCAGTCGGCACTTTCAGTGGCTTTCGCGACAAAGCCGCGCGTATCGGACAGCGGTACGCCGAAATGCAGACGCAGCGCATTCTGTACGTCGAAGTCGATGGCCAGCACTTTACTGCCGGCGCGGGAGAGCGCATAGGCAAGATTGGCGGTCAGCGTGGTTTTGCCCACCCCGCCTTTCGGTGAACAGACACAAATTAACGGCATGAAGCAATCCTTTCAAACAAACCCTGCAGGGGCTGGTTTTTATCCTCACTGCGCGGCGCTTCCGGTGCTTTAGGCGCGAACAGCTGAGCGTAATTGACGGGGTCAGAGGGTTTAGGCGCGGCCTGCGCGACGGCGATCGCGGCGGGTTTCTCCACCGCGACGGGCGCAGGCGTGCTGAGGGCGTTCGCGTCTGGCGCGAAAGCGGGTTCGCTGACGATTGCCGCGACCGGTTCGGGTTCAGGCTGCGCAGAAACGGTCGGCGCCGTAGCAGGCAATTGCTGCGCGACGTCGCGCAGCAAAGCGGGCGCGGTCGCTGCAGCGGGCAACGCTTGTGAAGGCGAAGCGGCTGGCTGGGCGGCATTAAACGCGCCCGGCGAAACCGCCTCGACGCTGCGGGAAACGTGGCCCGCCCCGGAAAGCGCCGCGTTCTCTTCAACTGGCGCAAGCTGATTCAGAATCGCCCAGTTTCCCTGCTCATGCGCATGGCGCTGGGCAGACATATCTTTAAAAGCGACAGACTGCGTTTGCGTTTTATCCTTAAAACGCTGCAAATCATCATAATGCGTCATCTATAGATCACCCGCTTTCACATGGCGCTGATAATTAAGGTAAGTTAATGAAAATAAATCTAAAAAAGGAATCATTCTGTTCTTGTTTTAATGTTTTATCCTACGGTGTGCGGTGAGATTCGGGAGCAGGCTGCGCCAGATGAGTCCGCGAGCCTAACGAAACATCCCCTGTGCCGGAACGTCAGACCGCCCGGCTACTGAACCCTAAGTGGGATTATTCCACAAAATAATTTTACTCAGGCTGTAATGATTTTAAGCATCACTATTTTATCTGTCACGCAGTGTTATTTTGATCATACCGCGCTGTGCTTTTTTTCTCACTGCTTAATGTTAAGCATCTAAATGTAACGCTTTTTTGTTGTTGAGCGAATAAATAAGAACAATGCCATTCTGTTTCACTTATGTCGCCTTTTAATTCCTTCAACCGCCAGGATTTGGGGGGGCAGGCGCAATTCCTTGCTGACGCGTAATGACGCCATGCGCTCTGCTTTCATGCGCATAATGGCGTACTCGCGCAGATCGTGATCATTTTCTCTTTTTCAGAATTTCCCTCGGTGAAGGCGTAGACAGAGAAAACAGGGCGACTTATGGTTATATTGAATAATAAATCGGTGTTGAATATATATTCAATGAGGAACAAAAAATGCGACCGACCCTCTGCAAAACCGCCCTGCTTGCTTCATTAATCGCCCTTTCTTCGCCCCTTTATGCGGATAGCGGGCTGATAGCCATTATTACCCCGTCTCACGATAACCCTTTCTTCAAAGCTGAAGCCGATGGCGCCGCCGCGAAAGCCAAAGAGCTGGGTTATACCACGCTGGTGGCCTCTCACGATGATGACGTAAACAAACAAAACCAGCTGATAGAGACCGCTATTGCCCGACAAGCGAAGGCGATAATCCTCGACAACGCCGGGGCTGACGCAACCGTCGGGCCGCTGGAAAAAGCGAAAGCGGCGGGCGTTCCGGCCTTCCTTATTGACCGTGAAATCAACAAAACCGGCGTGGCCGTGGCGCAGATCGTCTCCAACAACTATCAGGGCGCGCAACTCGGTGCGGAGAAGTTCGCAAAATTACTTAACGGCAAAGGCAAATATGTGGAGCTGCTTGGCCGCCAGTCCGACACCAACGCCCATGTGCGCTCGCAGGGCTACCACGACGTGCTGGACGACTACTCGGATATGCAGATGGTGGCGCAACAAACCGCCAACTGGAGTCAGACCGAGGCGTTCAACCGGATGGAGGCGATTTTGCAAACCAATCCCGATATCGCGGGCGTGATTTCCGGAAACGACACCATGGCGCTCGGCGCTGAAGCGGCGCTCAAGGCGGCGGGTAAAACCAACGTCATCGTGGTGGGGTTTGACGGCAGCGATTACGTGCGCGATTCCATCATCAATAAAGGCAACATCAAGGCCACCGTGCTTCAGCCTGGCTGGCAGCAGGCGCAGATGGCGGTTGAGCAGGCGGATTACTACCTGAAAAACGGCAAAGCGCAAAAAGAAGAAAAACAGCTTATGGACTGCGTACTGATTGACGATTCCAATGCAAGCAAGCTGAAAGTCTTCAACCTGAGCAAATAAGCGGAGGCGTTATGCGCTTAAAACAATGGGGTGTCGGCATAGCGTGTTGCGCCACCCTGTTGCTTACGGCCTGCCGGGTGGTGGATCTGGACGAGAATGGCAAACCTATCATTCCCGCCGATCCAAACGCCAAAGTGAGCTATGAGAATCAGACGCCACAGCAGATCGCGCAACAAACCTGGAACGAGAAAGTACAAAAAGCGGCGCAGAGCCATGCGCTGGACGCCGCTACCCTCGCCTCGCAGCTGAAAACCCAGCCGCCGGGCAAAAGCGAAAGCGTGTTTGTGCGCCTGAGCGGCAAGGTGGAACAGGTGGATGACAGCAGCGCCCGCGAGAAAAAGCTGGTGCTTAACGTCAACGGCCAGCCGCTCACCGTGCAGGCTGGGCCGGTGATGCGCGGCAACGCCATTCGCGACGCCGCCGGCTTTAAGTTTGAAGATTTTACCAACCAGGTGCAGTTCGCCCAGCTTTCCCGCGCCTGTAACCGCGAAGCGGTGAAACACTTGCCGCCGGTCGATGCAAGCTGGACGGGCAAACCGGTGACGTTGCTTGCCGCCCTCACGCTGAAAGATGGCCAGATGGTGGACGCGGCGGCGCTCGATCTCAAACAGGAGGCGCAATAATGAGCGACCCACGGCAGGATGAGATTATCTTGCGCGCCCGCGGGATCTCGATGCTGTTCCCGGGCACCGTTGCGCTCGACAACGTCGACTACAATGTCTGGCGCGGCAAGGTCAATGTCATTATCGGCGAGAATGGCGCAGGCAAGTCCACGCTGATGAAAATCCTGGCGGGCGTCCAGCAGCCGAGCCTTGGCGAAATTCACCTCAACGGCGAACCGGTGCATTTCAGCAGCACGCGTGACGCCGCCCGGCACGGCATCGGCATGGTGCACCAGGAACTGAATCTGTTTGAGAACCTGAGCGTGGCTGAGAATATTTTTCTTGGCCGCGAGCTCCAGCACGGCGTGGCGCCCATCAACGAAGCGGAACAGGAAAAGCGCACCGCAGCGCTTCTGAAACGACTCGATCAGCCCATCTCGCCTCGCGAGCCGGTCGGCAACCTCAAAGTGGGCCAGCAACAGCTGGTGGAGATTGCCAAAGCGCTGGCGGAGAACGCCGACATTCTCATCCTTGACGAGCCGACCTCCGCGCTCAGCAAAACGGAGGTCGATATTCTCTTTCGCGTGATCCGCGAGCTCACGCGCCAGGGCGTGTCCATTATCTATATCTCTCACCGGCTCGAAGAGCTGATGGCGATTGGCGATGTGATAACCATTCTGCGCGACGGCAAATTTCAGGCCGAGGCGAAGGTTGCCGATATCGACGTGCCCTGGATCGTACGGGAGATGCTCGGCAGCGACCCGGTCTCGACTTTCCTTGCCCCAGGCCGCACCTTTGGCGCGCCGGTGCTGGAGGCGGAACACATCACCTGCGTTAACGCCGCAGGCGTGAATGTGGTGAATGATGTCAGCTTTAACATCCACGCCGGAGAAATTGTCGGCATCTATGGGCTCATGGGCGCCGGGCGCACCGAACTGTTCGAATGCCTGCTCGGCACTGAACGTAACTATCTTGGCAAAATCTGGCTCGACAGCAAACCGGTGCCGCAACGGCTGATCCCCGCCGAGCGCATCCGCATGGGGATGAGCCTGGTGCCGGAAGATCGCAAACGCACCGGCATTTTCCCCGTCTCGTCCGTCGCCAGCAATCTGACTATCGCCAGCCTCTGGCGACGCCTGCAACGCGGTTTCGCCATAGCCCGTAAAGAAGAGGACGCGGTGGTGGCGACGACTATCGGCAACCTGTCGATAAAAGTCTCGTCGCCGGAGGTGGAGATTCAGGCGCTGAGCGGCGGCAATCAGCAAAAAGTGGTGATTGGCCGCTCGCTACTGACCAATCCCAAAGTGCTGTTTCTGGACGAACCGACCCGCGGCATTGACGTAGGCGCGAAAGCGGACGTCTTCCGCATGATGGTTACGCTCTCCGAACAGGGTATCGCGGTGGTCTTCTCCACCTCGGATTTAAAAGAAATTATGGCGGTTTCAGACCGGATCCTCGTGATGTCCGGCGGCAAACTGACGGCTGATATTACGCGTGAACAGGCCGAAGAGTCGGCGCTGGTTACGGCAAGCGCACAGGGGTTCTGATATGAAAACGACCGATTCCTTGGCTTTCATGCCGCGTCCCTCCGCCTGGCTGGGGTCGAAAGAAAGCGTTCTGTTGCTGCTGCTGAAGCTTCGCACCTTTATTGCGCTGTTTCTGATTGTCGGCTTTTTCACGGTGATGGTGCCGGGCTTTTTGTCGGCGGGCAGCATGGTCATCATGATTAAGCACATCGCCATCAACGCCTTTCTGGCGCTGGGCATCACTTTTGTGATAATCACGGCGGGCATCGATCTCTCTATTGGCGCCACGCTCGGCCTGTGCGGCATGATAGCTGGCTGGCTGATCACCAAAGGCATTGTCTTGCCAATGTTCGGCATCGCCATTTTCCCGAGCGTCTGGGTCATTGTGCCGCTGGTGCTGCTGATTGGCGGCCTTATTGGCGCGGTGAATGGCTGGATCATTACGCGCTATAACGTCGCGCCGTTTATCTGCACCCTCGGCACCATGTATGTGCTGCGCGGCGCGGCCATGCTCACCTCCGGCGGCGAAACCTTTCCGGGCCTTTCCGGCAATCCGCAGCTTGGCAACACCGGTTTTGATGAAATCGGCTCCGGCACCCTGTTCGGCATTCCCTGGGCTATCTGGATGATGATCGTACTGGCGCTGGCTATCGCTTATGTGGCCCGTCGGCTGCCGTTCGGCCGTCATGTTTACGCCATCGGCGATAATGAACGCGCAGCGGAGCTCTCCGGCGTGAAGGTAAAGCAGGTGAAAGTATGGGTCTACACCCTTTCCGGATTTTGCGCGGCGATTGCGGGCATTGTGGTTTCGGCGCAACTGGTGGCGAGCCACCCGGCGAACGGCACCGCCTTTGAGATGAACGCCATCGCCGCCGTGGTGCTGGGCGGCACGTCGCTTGCCGGCGGACGCGGCACGATCCTCGGCACGCTTATCGGCGCTTTCGTCATCGGTTTTCTGGCCGACGGGCTGGTGATGATGGGCGTGAGCGAGTTCTGGCAGATGGTTATCAAAGGCATCGTCATTATTGTCGCCGTCATCATTGACCAGTTACAGAACCGGATGCAGCAAAAAGCCGCCGTGATGGCCCAGAAAGCGGCGATTGAAGGCCATAAATAAGCGGCCTCACCGCAACTGCCGGGAATAACGGGATATCACTTTTCAGCCGGAGGAATCATGGCCGCAGACAGAGACGTCATCATCGCCCTGGACGAAGGCACCACGAACGCCAAGGCTATCGCTCTTGATAGCCAGGGGAGCATCATCGCCCGCTTCTCACAGCCGCTTACGGTGCAAACACCGCGCGAGGGTTGGGTAGAGCAGCCGGGGGAAATGCTGCTGCATGCCTCGCTGCAGGCGCTCGGACAGGCCGTGAGCGCGGTGGGCGCGCACCGGGTCGCGGGTCTCGCCATCAGCAACCAGCGTGAAACCGCTATTGGCTGGTATCGACAAAGCGGGAAAACGTTAGGCCCGGCAATCAGTTGGCAATGCTCCCGCACCGCCCCCTTTTGCGAAACGCTTCGCCAGCGTGGCGAACGTGAGCATATTCAGAAACTGACCGGCTTGCCTGTCGCCCCGCTCTTTTCCGGCAGCAAAATGCGCTGGCTGCTCGACAGCGTGCCGGAGGGCCGGGCGCTGGCGGAGCGCGGCGAAATCTGTCTTGGGACAATCGACAGCTGGCTGCTGTGGAACCTGACGGCAGGCGAAGCGTTTTGCTGTGATTACTCAAACGCCTCGCGCACCCAGCTTTTTAATATTCATGAAGGGCGCTGGGATGACGCGTTGCTCAGTCTCTTCGGCATTCCCCTCGCCGCGCTTCCTCAGGTGCGCCCGACCAGCCATCTGTTCGGCTATACACAAGGGCTTGCGCAAATCCCTGACGGCATCCCGATTCTGGCGATGGCGGGCGATTCTCACGCCGCGTTGTTTGGACATGCGCTCGGCAAACCCGGCTGCGTGAAGGCGACGTATGGCACCGGCTCTTCGGTAATGGCGCCGGTTTCGACTGCGCAGGCGGAGATCACCACCCTTGCCACCACCATCGCGTGGCATGACGGCGAAAAGCTGGTTTACGGCCTTGAGGGAAATATTCCCCATACGGGCGATGCCGTGGCGTGGCTTACGGAGTGCACCGGGCTTGGCGAACTTGCGCCAGAGGCGCTTGCGACGGCGCTTTCAACCCTGCCTGCAAGCGTTGACTCGACGCTCGGCGTTTATTTTGTGCCTGCCCTAACCGGGCTTGGCGCCCCCTGGTGGGATGACCGGGCCAGAGGCAGCATCAGCGGCCTGAGCCGTGGGGTCAAGCGGGCGCACCTGGTGCGCGCCGCGCTGGAAGCGATTGCCTATCAGATTGCCGATGTGGTGCTCGCTATGCGCCAGCACGCTGACTTTGAACTTTCCGCCCTGATGGTGGACGGCGGCCCTACGCGCAACGACTGGCTCATGCAGTATCAGGCTGATTTGCTCGGCTGTACCGTTATGCGTAGCGATATAGCGGAGCTTTCCGCCATGGGCGCGGCGATTTTCGCCCGCAAAGCGCTTAACTCTGCGGGCGATGACGACCTGACGCGCTTTAGCGCTCACCATACGGCTTTTATACCGAACATGGAGCGCCACGGGCGGCTGCAGAAGCGCTGGCAGGAATGGCAGGCGGCAGTCGAGAAGGTGCGTAACGGGCAAAACTGAAGCCTGACGCCGCCCTGACCCGAATGGCGAACGGCCCTCCACCGTGAAGACAAGGACGTTGAAGGTTGTATTCGCCAGCAGGCGGCTTTCACCGCGCTTTTTTTCACGCTGTATGCGCAACGGATTGCTGCCGCGCTTAACAAGCCAGACGGCACGCCAGGCAAGGCGGAGCCTGCTGTTTTACCGCGCCTTTTTTCGCTGTCAGGCGATGTGTAGCGCTGAGGTAAAACTATGTGTTTAATTAAAAAACAATAAGTATGTTGTAACTAAAGTGGATGTAAAAACAAGGCGGACCGCAATCCGCCCTGCTTTACGCTTCGCTTTTCACCAGGCTTCTTGCCGTCGGGTAATCCGTTATCAGCACGTCGATATAATTGCCCACCAGCGCGCCGTGTATGGCGTTGCGCTTCTCTTCGCCGCCAGCCAGCGCGATAACATGTTTACAATCGCGGATCTGCTGCAACTCCATGCCGATAACCGGATCTTCTTCCCGGCTCAGCACTGGTTTGCCCTGCGCATCGTAATAATGCAGGCAGATATCCCCTACCGCGCCGCGCTTCGCCAGCAGTTTCAGCATCTCTTCATCGTAATAGTTGCCGGAGTTTTTCAGCAGTTGCGAAGGCTCCAGGTCCCCTATCCCCACAATCGCCACGTCCACCTGCGCAAAACGCGAAACCGCGTCAGCCACTTCCGGGCTTTCAAGCAGGCGTTTTTTCTCTTCCACGGAGCGCTCGATACTCTGGGAAGGCAGCAGCCAGGCCGGGCAATCAAGGTGCGCCGCCAGCTGTTGCGTAAGGATAGTCGCCTGCACGTTGCCGTTCGGCCCTACGCCGCCCAGCAGCTGAATGACCCCGCGGGCGCGGATGTTCTGCGGATGCATCTCATCCACCATGCAGCGAATGGTGCTGCTCCAGGAGGAGATGCCGACAATATCTTCAGGCCGCAGGCGCGTTTCCACATAATGCGCGGCCGCGCTGCCGATAGCATGCTTGATTTGCGCGCTGTTGGGGTTATCGCCCACATCAACCACAATCGCCTGACGAATGCCATACTGCTGCTCAAGCGCCTTTTCCAGCGAAACGAAAATGTTGCCTGGCTGCACGACCGTTATCTTGACCAGCCCCTCTTTCTGACAGCGAGTGAGCGCGCGCGAGACGAAAGATTGCGAGAGATGAAGAAGCGACGCGATATCGGACTGCTTCTTGCCCTCCATATAATAAAGCGTGGCTATCTTAACCAGTAAACGCTGCTCATCCTGCTTTGACATAATGTGCCCCTTGATGTGTCTTTGTTATTTTTATTCATGAGTGAATAGATAACAAGGCAAGGTTTTACCGCTGCGCCAGCCGAATGTGAGCCTGGTCGCTTTTTCTCAAAATTGCCTTAACGAAGGTAGACAAACGCGCCTGAGGGGCATATTTTTACCACATGAATATAAAATCATATATGAATATATATTCAATGGCAGGCAAACAAAGCTCCCTACCTTTTTAGATAAGCCAGTAAAGCTGCTAAAAGTAGGCCGCTGGACGATGTCGCGCTTTTACACCCCACCTGAATATATATTCAAGGTGGATTTTAAATTCACGAGGAATTCACCCGAGGTGCCGTTATGAATCCTTTTATGCTCACGGTCGCTGAGCTTGAAAAGAAAGCCCGCGCGGTTCGTCGCCGTATCATCGTGCTGAACGCGCAAAGCCCTGCCGGCGGACACACCGGCGCGGACCTCTCGCAGGTCGAGCTGCTCACCGCCCTTTACTTTCGCATCCTGAACTGCTCGCCGCAGAACATGGCGAGCGACGAGCGGGATATTTATATTCAGTCCAAAGGCCACGCGGTTGGCGGCTACTACTGCGTGCTGGCGGAAGCCGGGTTTATTCCTGTCGAGTGGCTTTCTACTTATCAGCACGCGGATTCTCACCTCCCAGGCCACCCGGTGCGTCACAAAACCCCGGGAATTGAGCTTAACACCGGCGCGCTCGGCCATGGCCTGCCGGTCGCGGTCGGCATCGCGCTTGCCGCCAAACGCAGCAACAGCTCGCGTCGCGTCTTTGTGGTGACTGGCGATGGCGAGCTGGCGGAAGGCAGCAACTGGGAAGCGGCGCTGGTCGCGGCCCATTATCAGCTCGACAACCTGATTATTATCAACGACAAAAACAGCCTGCAGCTGGCCGGACCGACGAAAGAGATTATGAACACCGACCCGCTGGACGCCAAATGGCGCGCCTTCGGCCTGGCGGTGACCGAATGCAACGGCAACAGCATGCAGGACGTTGTCGATACCCTGGAAAACCTGAAGCCGAACGGCAAGCCTAACGTGATTATTGCGCACACCACCAAGGGCGCGGGCGTCTCCTTTATACAGGGACGCGCGGAGTGGCATCACCGCGTGCCGAAAGAGGATGAAGTGGAACTGGCGCTGGAGGAACTGAAAGATGAGTAACAGCGAACATCTCGCAACGGTCATGGTTAACGCCTTTATCGACGCCGTCGAACGCGGCGTTGATCTGGTGCCGGTGGTGGCGGACTCCACCTCCACCGCCAAAATCTCGCCCTTTATTCAGCGGTTCCCCGACAGGCTGGTCAACGTCGGCATCGCTGAGCAGACGCTGGTAGGTGCCGCGGCCGGGCTCGCCATCGGCGGCAAAATCGCCGTCACCTGCAACGCCGCGCCCTTTTTAATTTCGCGCGCCAATGAGCAGATCAAAGTTGACGTTTGTTACAACAACACCAACGTGAAGCTGTTCGGCCTGAACGCGGGCGCCAGCTACGGCCCGCTCGCCAGCACCCATCACAGCATTGACGACATCGCCATCATGCGCGGCTTCGGCAATATTGAAATTTACGCCCCCTCCTGCCCGGTGGAATGCCGTCAGATAATCGATTACGCCCTGGAACACCAGGGACCGGTCTACATCCGGCTCGATGGTAAAGCGCTGCCGTTTTTGCACGACGAAAGTTATCGCTTCGTCCCGGGCAATATCGATGTGCTGCGTGAGGGCGAAGACATTGCGCTGGTGGCGATGGGCTCTACGGTGCATGAAATTGTCGACGCCGCCGCACACCTGGCGGACAGAGGTATTAGCGCCGCGGTAATCAGTGTACCGTCAATACGCCCCTGCGATACGCAAAGGCTGCTTGCTGCGCTTAAGCGCAGCAAAGCGGTGATAAGCGTGGAAGAGCACAACGTCAACGGCGGCGTAGGCAGCCTGGTGGCGGAAGTGTTGGCTGAGGCTGGCTGCGCAATTCCGCTGCGTCGGCTCGGCATCCCCGACGGCGAATATGCTATCGCCGCCGACCGCGCGGCGACGCGCAAGCGCCATGAAATCGACGCCGTAAGCGTTGCGCGACATGCCGAACAGCTGTGCGCGAAAGCAGAACAAGAATAACAGGCAGTAGAAAGCGAAACCCCTTACTGGAGCATTGTTATGACCCGTATCCCTCAACAACTGACCATGGGCATTATTATCGGCAACCGGGGCTTTTTCCCGAGCTATCTGGTGGCCGAAGCCCGCCAGCAGGCGATCACGCTTTTCGACCGTCTGGGCATTAATACGGTGATGGTGGATGAAAACCAGACCGAGCTTGGCGGCGTGGAAACCCGGCAGGAAGCGAAAACATGCGCCGCGCTTTTTCGCCAGCATCGCGACAGTATCCACGGCATTGTGGTGCTGCTGCCTAACTTTGGCGATGAAAAAGCGGTGGCGGAAGCCATTCGCCTTTCCGGGTTGAATGTCCCGGTGCTGGTGCAGGCGCAAGAAGACAACCTCGACAAAATGGGCCTTGCAACCCGCCGCGATAGCTTCTGCGGCAAAATATCGCTCTGCAATAACCTTCGTCAGTACGGCATTCCTTTTACCCTCACCACCCAGCACGTCTGCGCTCTGACCAGCGACGTGTTTGAAAAAGATTTACGCCGTTTCGAGCAGCTTTGCCGGGTGGTGACAGCCATGCGCGGCGTTCGCGTCGGCGCTATCGGCGCGCGCCCCGCCGGTTTTAATACCGTGCGCTACAGCGAAAAACTGCTGGAAAGAATGGGCGTGGCGGTGGAAACCCTGGATCTGTCAGAAGTGTTCACCCGCGTGAAGCTGTTGCGCGATGACGATATTCGCGTGGAAGAAAAGCGCCGCGTGCTGCTGGATAACGCCGATGCCAGCGCCATTCCGGCGGAAAAAGTGGTGACGATGGCGAAGCTGTTCGTGGTGATAAGCGAATGGGTTATCACCAATGATATCGACACCACCGCAATCCAGTGCTGGACCTCATTGCAGGAGAACCTCGGCATTAACGTCTGTTCCATTATGAGCGTGATGTCGGGCCAGCTGATGCCGAGCGCCTGCGAAGTGGATGTCATGGGCGCGCTTTCCATGTACGCGCTGGCGAGCTGTTCGCTCAACCCCGCCTCTATTGCCGACTGGAACAATAACTTCGGCGAGGAGCGCGACAAATGCGTGCTGTTCCACTGCGGAAACTTCCCGAGCGCCAGCCTGGAAAGCCCGGCGATGGGCACAGCGGATATCATTGGCACCACGGTGGGTAAAGAAAACACCTGCGGTGCGGTGCATGGTCGCCTGAAGAGCGGGCCGATGACCTACTTCCGCCTGAGCACGGACGACTTAACGGGTGAGATACGCGCCTACGTGGGCGAAGGGAAATCGGTGGACGACGAGCTTGATACGGTAGGCTGCCGCGCGGTGGTTCAGGTGCCGCAGCTGGAGAACTTACTGGCGTGGATCTGCAATAACGGTTTTGAGCACCACGTGGCCATGAACCACTCCTCCACGGCGCAAGTGCTGCATGAAGCCTTCACCCGCTATCTTGGCATCACAACCTATTATCACCAGCCGGCTACGCTTCTCAGGTAACGCACAAGCGCGGCCCGGCGTGCTGACGTTTGATTCCACCAGTAAGGCCGTTTTGCTCCCGTCCGCAGACGGGAGCTTTTTTATCAGAAGTCGTAGCTCATCGACACCTTCAGCGTTCGCGGCTCGCCCTGATAGATATAAAAACCGTTGGTTTCCACATTCGACCAGTACTTCTCGTTGGTCACGTTATCCAGCCCCACGCGCCAGACCAGGTCGTTCTGCTCCTGGTTCAGACGCATGGTGTAGCGCATCCCGAGGTCGAGCGTGGTGAAGCTGTCGAGTTTTTTGGTATTGGCGGCATTCACATATTGCGAACCGCTGTGGTTGAGGTTAGCGGTGGCCGTTAACCCTTCCACTGGCTTGATGTCATATTCCGCGCCCAGCGCTGCGATGAAGTTCGGTACGCCTACCGCGTCGTTGCCGTCGTTCAGGCCATCTTTGGTTTTGGTCAGCTGCGGATCAAGCCAGGTGGCGCTGCCGTTAAGGCGCAGGCCCGCCACAGGCTCGCCGAACAGGTTAAACTCAACGCCCCGGTTACGCTGTTCGCCATCCAGCGCATAGATTTTGGTGACGCTGTCCTGAAAAGCGGAAGGCTGCTTGATTTCAAACAGCGCCAGCGACCCGCCAACGCGGCCGAAATCGACCTTCACGCCGACTTCGTTTTGTTTCGAATGGATGATGCCCGTACTCTGCCCATAGTTAGCGGCGCCCTGCGGCGCGCTGCTGCCAGGCTGTAGCGCCTCGGTGTGGTTAGCGTAGAGCGAAACTTCCTGCCAGGGCTTATACACAATGCCGTAGGTCGGCATCCAGCGATCTTCGGTAAAGCGCGAATCTTGCTTTTCAGCTCCCGTGTTGTTGTCGTAGCTGCGCACCACCACTTTTTGATAACGCGCGCCTAAGGTGAGCTGAACGGTATCGTCCAGCACGCCGAGCGTATCGCTCAACAACCAGCCCTGGCTGCGGGTGCGGCCCGTTGTCAGCGGGTCGTCATAGTCGCCGGCGAAAGAGGCGTTAACAGGCACGTTTACCGGATTGGTATCATAAATGTTGGTAGTCGGGTTCACTTTCGAAGAGCGCCAGGCGATTTTATCCTGGTGCGTCATCGCCGAGTAACCGACATTCGTCTTATGGCTGACAAACCCCGTATCAAAGTTGCCGCGTACGCCCGCCATACCGCTGAAGTTATCAATAATCCGGTTGGTATCCAGACGACTGATGGTAGCGTCGCCATCAGCGTTAGTGATTTTCGGCACGCCGTAGAGGCCGATTTCATGGGAGTGTTGGCCGCCGACGCCCGCGTACGCCGTCCAGCCGTCGACGAGGTCATATTCCGCGCGCGCCAGGCCAAATTCGCTTTCGATATCGCTGTAAGCCCACTGCTGGCTGTAATTATGAGTGGCGTCCGGCACCTCAGGGATAAAATTAACGCCGCTCACATTGACGCCCAGGCGGCCGCCGTGAAACGTCTGCTTCTGGTAGCCCGCGTCAAGCGAAGTGCGCAACCGGTCGCCGCGATAATCCAGGCCCAGCGACGCCTGGGTGGTGCGACGATGTTCGCCATGAACGGCCGTGTCGCCCTCGCGATGAACCAGATTGACCCGCGCGCCGAACTGGTTGTTATCGCCAAAGCGGCGACCGGCGTCAAGCGAGCCGCCGACCTGAGATGACGAAGTGTAATCCACGCCAACGCGGGTGAGCGGTAAATCATCGGCATGCTTCGGCTCAAGGTTGATCATGCCCCCCACGCCGGATGTCGCGGCGCCGTTGACCAGCGCGTTCGCCCCTTTAAAGACCTCCACCCGGTCGATCATCGACAGCCCCACCACCTGGCGCGGAATCACGCCCGCCAGACCGCCAATAGTGATGTCATCGCCGTTGAGCTGGAAACCGCGAATGCGGTAGGTTTCCTGGAAGTTGCCAAAGCCCTGTACGTTCTGCACGCTGGCGTCGTTGCGCACCACGTCGGCGATCGTTTTCGCCTGCTGATCTTCAATCAGTTTCGAGGTATAGCTGATGACGTTGAAAGGCACATCCATTGCGTTCTGCTCGCCGAGCATCCCGACGCGCCCGCCATGGGCGACCTGTCCATCCAGATAAGCTGGCACCGGGGTATCGCCGCCCGGTTTAAAATCGCTTTTTGGCGCGGCCTGCACCACCACCGTATCTTCCTGATTATTTGCTTCATTTGTAACGGCAGCGGCCTGCGCCGTCTGGGTTGCCGCGCCGATAGCCAGCGCCAGCAGCGTTTTACGTAACGGTGTGCGTTTCATTTCTGGTGTTTACCTTGCTGTAAAAGTGCGCAAAAAGGCCCGTCGCCGGGCCGAAAAAATGACGGTTTAAAGCGAAATGCGAACGATGCGGTCCAGACCTTTGGTGGAGTGGTCTTTGTTAAACGGCTGTTTTACGGTGACGTAAAGCGTCTGGCCGTCGGCGGAAACCAGCAGGCTGTTGGGGTTCGGCTTCAAATCCCAACTCTGCTTCAGCGCATAAGTGGTGGCGTCGAGGCTCAATAGCTTGCCCGATTCGCGCTGGGTAAGGTAAAGCTCGTTACGCTTAGCGTTGAATTTCACCGCCAGCGAGTCGCCGGTATCGAGTTGTTTAATGAGATGGCCCGTGCGGATATCCAGCACCAGCGTGGTTTTCGCTTTGGAATTATCGGTGACGAAGAGGCGACCGGTTGCCGGGTCTTCCGCCATATTCAGCAGCAGGGCTTCTTTTTCGCCAAGCGGCTTCCAGCGTTTTTCGATGCGGTTGGTGCGCGGGTTAATCACGAGTATTTCACCGCCGCCGTTAGCCGCATAAAGGCGGTTTGTGGTGGGTGAGAAGTGCAGGCCCGTCACCCATTTGCCGGCGTTTTTAATGCGCGCTTTCAGCTTCAGCGTGTCGGCATCCACTACCCAGATAACGGCCGGGTCGCCCACGCCGCCCACATAAAGCAGCCCGTCGCGCCAGAGGATTTCACGCGCGCCGTAGGGGAAGCCTTTCTCGTTGCGCTCGCTGAACAGCAGTCGGCCTTTAACTTTGCCGTTAGCGGTATCGATAGCGCTAATGCCGCCATCAAGCGAGTTGGTGACAAACAGGGTTTTGCCTTCGGCATCCTGCGCCGCGCCGAAGTTTTTCAGATCGGTATGCGATTCGCCAAGGGTGTTAAGCGTTTTCGGGTCCAGCTTGTAGATAACCCCGCCCTGCACCTCTTTGAAAGATTGCGCCGTCGCCACGTAAATCGCGTGGTTTTGCGGGTTTTCCACCAGCTCATAAACGCCATAGGCCAGCTCACGCTGGAGTAAATCTGTTTTTTGGGAAGTCTGCGCGGCGGGAACGGCGGCAGCCTGCGGTTGAGCCGGTTTTTGCGCCGCGCAGCCGCCAAGGGCAAACGCCGCCAGCAGCGCGAGCGCGCAGGGTTTCATGGTCATCACAGCTTTTTCCTTTTTAAATAGCGGCACAGCGTGCCTTATTCGCCGCCAGCGCGGCGTTCGTTGTTGTTAGCGCACTACAAAACGGAAGTGAAACCGCTTTTCACATCAAAATGAGAATCATACTCATAATCATTAACTATTAAAAGCGTAAAAACAGGCGGGAAAAAGCCCGACGGACGGAGATATCTCTTAAAAAGCAGACTGGCCATTCCCTTGCTTAATGCAGGCTCTCTATACTTTTTGGTCGGAGGAAATGATGAAACGACTATTTTTATCGCTTTTTAATAGCCCGGAAAAACTGCTGCAGGTCATCAGTCACGAGGAGATACAGGACTCTATCGATGACGGCGATCGTATTCTTATCGATGAAGACGGCAACGCGTCGGTGAATATTCATTGTCAGGCGGTGCAGGATGATTTTGCCCGTCATGTTGAAGCACTAAAGCGAGCCTGAGATGGGAACAGCAATTTTTATGGTACTGATGGTGTGCGGCTACTGGTACACCAGCCGGGATCTTTCTACCCGGTTTCAGTTTAAACGCACGTCCGGCTGGGACGTTTACTTTCTGGTGGCGCTGAACGGCTGTATTTTCGTGCTTCAGGGTATTCTGGCCACCGCCATTCTCTGGCTGCTGCTGTTGCTGACGTCAATGACGATGAACGAGCTTCCGCAATGGTTCGGTCCTGAAGATCATCGTTACCACATGACGTTTATGAACTGGAGCTTTCTTGGCATCCAGGCGCCCGTGGTTATCATGCTCGCTTTCGCCATTCTGTTTTGCCTTTACCGCTCAAACTGGGCGCGCAGCGCAAGGCTCGATAGCGCCGGGCGTCGGGAGCTTTACAAGCACCTGTCCCGGGCGAACGGCGTGGAAGGGTTGCTCTATCAGTGTATGGAGCAAGGCGAACTGGCGTGGGTGACGATGAAATCGCAGCGCATTTACATTGGAATGATCCACACCGCGACGTTTGACCGCGAAGACGCCAACAACATCGTGTTAATCCCGATGCTGAGCGGCTACCGCGACCACCAGACGCTGGATTTGAGAGTGGAGCATAACTACAGCGCCTGGTACGAGCGTCATAATATTACGCTGACCTCGCAACCGCGCACCGCGCTGGATTTCCGTAAGGTCATCCTGCTCGACCAGATTGAAAGCCTGTCGCTTTTTGAGCCGTCCCAGACGCTCTCTTTCGCCATGCGCGATGAAAGAGACGAGGCGCCGCAACGTTAAACATCCCTTTATTTACGCGGGCGCGCGACACGAGCCCGCTTTTTTTTCGCCTTTTTCCCGCCGCGTTTATATCGCGTTTATATTCCCGCGCGCGCTTTTTATGCTTTTTTTACAACAAGCTGCCTGAGAAAACGCCAGACTAGTTTTACCGCCGAAAGGCATCACCTAAAGACCCAGCTATGACGACAAAAATCGTGCGAGGCCGCTTTCGAAAACCTGCTGCCGCGGCTGAAACGCCCTCTTCACCGGAGCCCGCCATGTTCTCCATGATATTTCATTCAAGGCTGCTGGCGGAAAACTACGCGCCGCCCACTGTCACTTTCGCCCAGGAGGCAAAGGCCTATTTGTGCGAACACCCGGACACCGAATTCATCGACATCTATCTGTACGACTGTCATGGCAGACCGCGCGGCAAAAAAATCGGCGTCGAGGCGCTGTTTTCTCTTGAGGAGGGGTGTTACTTCCCGCTTTCGCTCTACGCCACGGAGATTGACGGCCAGATTGTTCATGCCAGCGATGACGCCCTTTCCGCCATCGAGCCGGATCGCCTGTGCCTGCCGGTGCCGGGCACGTTAAAACCCTGCGCGAAAGACCCGAAACGCTACGCACAGTTACAGCTGAGCATGCGTGAGCAGGATGGCGCGCCCTGCCCGCTGGAGCCGCGGGTTATCCTCCAGCGGGTGCTGGCGACGTTTCACCAGCGCGGGCTTTATCCGGTCATCGCCCCTGAAATGGAGTTTTATCTCAGCGAAACGCCGGAAGAGACGGCGGCCGACGCCTGGCCTTTCTTCCAGATTGACGGCGCGCCGTCGGTTGCCGCCCTGCTTGCCGATATTGAACGTCATGCCGGGTTACAGGCCCGCGGGCTGACCGGCATCGTGGCCGAGGCGGGAAGCGGGCAATATGAGCTTAACTTTCGCCATACCGATGACGCCCTCGCCGCCTGCGATAACGTGCTGGCGATGAAACGGTTGATTCGCCAGCTTGCGCAAGCGCACCACCATAGCGCCACCTTTATGGCCAAACCCCATAGCGACAAAGCGGGCAGCGGCATGCATTTTCATATCAGCCTGAATAACGCCCGGGGCGAGAACCTCTTCGCCGGGCCGCCGGAGGCGTTACCTGAAATCATGCTGCACGCCATGGCCGGGGTGCTGGCGCTGATGCCCGCTTCGCTGGCGCTTATCGCGCCCAACGTCAACGCCTGGCGGCGCCTGCGCCCGATGCTAGCCACACCGCGATTTTCGGGCTGGGGGCATAACAATCGCGCCACGGCGATACGCGTCCCTTGCTCGTCTCCTAAGGCCCGGCGTTTTGAATACCGCCTTGCCGGCGCGGACGCTAACCCGTATCTGGTTGTCGCCACGCTGCTCGCGGCCATGCTCTACGGGCTTGATAAGACGCCCGGCCTGCCGCCAGCGGACGCCGCCCCGCCGCCGCTGCCAACCAATCAGCCACACGCGTTGATGCTTTTTGCGCTCTCGCCCTGGCTGCGTGAACAGCTGGGCGACGATTTCGCCCGCCTGTGGCTGACCAGCAAGCGGGAAGCGCTGGCGCGTTTTGAACATGAAGTCACCGAGGCGGAAAAAGCCTGGCGGCTCTGAACCGTCGCCTGCGCGGCGCGAGATTATCATCAGGAGAGGTTATGTCCCGACTTATTATGGCGAGCAACCATTGCGACGTGATGCGCCAGGCGCCCGTCCGTCCGTTAACCGAAACGCTCTATGGCGTGGCGAAACAGCATAACGCGCTGTGGCTGGGCTGGAATGGCGAGACAGGCAAAGATGAGCAAAACGACGTCAGCCAGCGTGAGCTGGCGGACTGCGAGTTGGTTAGCTGGCGCCTGTCGGACCAGGAGTATGGCGATTATTATCACGGCTACGTGCACAAACAGCTGTGGCCGGTATTTCACAACCGCCCCGATCTTGCGGTTTATCAGCCCGGCGCCTTTCAGGCTTATCGCAGCTACAACGAAAGGGTGGCGGAACGAATAGCGGAGCACCTCTGCCCGGACGACATGGTATGGGCGCACGACTATCATCTGATGGCGGTAGCGAGAAATCTGAAGGAAGCAGGGTACTTAAACCGCTGCGGCTTCTTTTTGCACCATGCGTTCCCGCCTGGCGAAATTTTTCGTGCCCTGCCGGAGCATGACTGGCTGATGCAGTCGCTCTTTTATTACGACCTGTTGGGTTTTCAGTCCCGTAACGACGCCAGCCATTTCATTACCTGGCTTTCCCGCCGTTACCGCACGGAAAAGGTGACGGAGACGCTGTTTCGCGTAAACGGCCACCTGCTGCGGGTAGGCGTTTTCCCCTGCGGCGTAGCGCCTTTGTCAGCGCCGCCCGCGCTGGCGCCACAGCATAAACCCCGCTGGATAGTCAGCACCGATGTGATAAGCGACGCCAGCGGCATCGCCTGGCGGCTTGCCGCGCTGCGTCAGTTGCTGGAGCAGCACCCGCAATATCTGCATGACGTTACGCTGGTTCAGGTCTGCGACCCGGCGAGGGAATTGCCCTGCTTCACGCCAGGTTTGCGCCAGCAGCTTGAACGGCTCTGCGGCGAGCTCAACGGCGGCTACGGCGATTTCAACTGGTCGCCGGTTAACTATTTGCATAACGAGCCGCTGGCGCCGGCGTGGCGGGAAACGCTCTACGCGCAATCCTGCGTCGCGTTGTTTACGCCGTTTTGCGAAGGGATGTCGCTGGAGGCGAAAAAGTACATTCTGGCGCAAAACCCGGCGGACCCCGGCGTGCTTATCCTTTCGCACTTTACCGGGGCCGCCGAACAGCTTAGCGGAGCGTTGCTCGTTAATCCCTATGACCCCAGCGAACTTTGCGACGCGTTGCATTCCGCGCTCTCCATGCCGCTTGCGGAACGCAAAAGACGCCACCAGCAGCTGCGCCAGCAGGTTTGCCATTACAACCATCACTGGTGGGCTAACGCCTTTCTCAGCGCGCTAAAAGATGACCGTACGCAAACCCCGGGGCGATGGTTAAGCTCGCCCTTGCGTCTTTTCACCGCGCCGGGCCGTTACTGACAGCCTCTGGTTTGTACCGATTTCTGAACAACCCTGGCGGCGACGTCGGGGTTGCACCTTTCTCTCTGCCGCTTCCCGAGCGCAAATTTTCAACACAGTTTATCCACAGGCGCTTTTACCAACACTTTATCCACAGTCAGGGCTGTTATCTAACAGATCCGGTGGGCTACTTTTTAACCGCTTAAGCGGCGAGCTGGATCTTCTTTGATCCCTGCACGGTGCAGACGGCGGGCTTTGGCCGCATGCTGGATCGTTGTGGATTACGCGGATGGCAAAAAAGTGACATCCCGCTACTGTGAAAGTTGGTTAATTTAACGAAGCGGCAGGTTTATCAGGAAAGTAGTGATTTTAACGAAGCGTAAACGCCGCACAGATTACCGCATTCCCCTTCCCTGTTCCACCTGGTTCGCCATTTATAGCTGTAAAGCTGGAGTGACAATACTTGTCACTGCGGTTTGACGCCCGGACGTTAATCCCTTACCCTTCGCGCCATTATTTTTTGTGAGCGTAGTTTCAGAGGGAAGCGTGAAGAATCGCACTCTTGGCAGTGTTTTTATCGTGGCGGGCACCACTATTGGCGCCGGTATGCTGGCAATGCCGCTTGCCAGCGCCGGGGTAGGAATGGGTATTACTTTGCTGTTGTTGGTCGGCATGTGGGCGCTGATGTGCTACACCGCCCTGCTGCTGGTGGAAGTGTATCAGCATGTGCCAGCGGATACGGGCCTTGGCTCGCTGGCGCGGCGCTATCTCGGTCGGCCCGGACAGTGGCTGACGGGCTTCAGTATGCTGTTTTTAATGTACGCTCTGACCGCCGCCTATATCAGCGGCGCGGGCGAGCTGCTGGCGGCAAGCTTTAGCGACTGGCTGGCTATTTCGCTCTCGCCCTCCACAGGCGTACTGCTTTTCACGGTAGTGGCTGGCGCAATAGTCTGTATCGGCACCACCATGGTCGACCTGTTTAACCGTCTGCTTTTCAGCGCCAAAATTGTGTTGCTGCTGGTCATGCTGGCGCTGTTGATGCCGCATGTACACCGGGCGAACTTGCTGTCGATGCCGCTTGAGCAAGGCCTCGCCTTTTCGGCTATCCCCGTTATTTTTACCTCTTTTGGCTTTCACGGCAGCGTGCCGAGCATCGTCAGCTATCTGAACGGCGATATTCGCAAGCTGCGCCTGGTCTTTATTACCGGCAGCGCCATTCCGCTCGTCGCCTATATCTTCTGGCAACTGGCGACCCTTGGCGCCATCGACTCCGCGACCTTCAACCACCTGCTGGCGAACCATGCCGGGCTTAACGGCCTTTTACAGGCGGTGCGTCAGGTAGTGGCCTCCGCGCATGTGGAGCTGGCGGTGCATCTGTTTGCCGATCTCGCGCTGGCGACCTCTTTCCTTGGCGTATCGCTCGGGCTGTTTGATTACCTGAGCGACATGTTCCAGCGCAGCCGTAAAGTGGGCGGCCGACTGCAAAGCGGACTGATTACGTTTCTCCCGCCGCTCGCGTTTGCGCTCTTTTATCCGCAGGGGTTTGTGATGGCGCTCGGCTACGCCGGGGTTGCGCTCGCCATACTGGCGCTGATTATCCCGGCGCTGCTGGTCTGGAAAAGCCGCGAGCAGACGCCGCGCCAGCCATGGCGAGTCGCGGGGGGTAAGCCGTTGCTGGCGCTGGTCGTGGCGTGCGGCGTGGGCATCATCGCCATCCAGGCGCTAATGGCGGGCGGCCTGCTGCCCGAGGTAGGCTAAGCCGAACAAGCAGCGCCCCTGGCGGGCTGCGTTATGTTTGCCCGCCAGGGGCGCACAGGTGTGTTAACGGCGGGACCGCCTTGCGCGCCCCCTCCCCTCCCCCGCACCCGGTCAGTTTATTCTATGGCAGACGTTAGCGGCGAAACCGGGTTTAGCCGCCCGCCGCGCTCACGCGCCAGACGATATTTCCGGCGTCATCCGCAATCAGCAATCCGCCGCGGCTGTCCATCGCCAGCCCCACCGGCAGACCGCGCACCTCTTTTTCGTCATCGGTAAGAAAACCAGAGACCACCGTCTTTGGCGTCCCCACCGGCATGCCGTCGCGAAACGCGACCCAGATGACCCGATACCCGTTGAGCGGCTTGCGGTTCCAGCTGCCATGCTCGCTGATGAAAGCGCCGTTTTCATATCCCGGCAGGCCGTTCGCGCCGGAAAAAGCGAGCCCCAGCGGCGCCACGTGAGAGCCGATGGCGTAATCGGGCTTGATCGCTTTTGCCACCATATCGGGACGCGGCGGCTGTACGCGCTCGTCGACATGCTGGCCGAAATAGCTCCACGGCCAGCCGTAGAAGCCATGCTCCTGCACGGAGGTGAGGTAATCGGGCACCAGGTCCGAGCCAATTTCATCACGCTCGTTGACAATCGCCCACAGCTTGCCGCTTTGCGGTTCCCACTGCAGGCCGGTTGGGTTACGCAGGCCGCTGGCGTAAATCCGGCTTGCGCCGGTCGCGGCGTCCACTTCCAGTACCGCGGCGCGCCGGTACTCCGCGCCGATGCCGTTTTCGGTGATATTGCTGTTCGACCCAACGCCCACGTAAAGCTTGCTGCCGTCCGGGCTCGCCAGCAGCGATTTCGTCCAGTGATGGTTTATCGGCCCGCCGGGCAGTTCCGTCAGCAGCGCGCCGGGCGCGGTAATACGCGTCTGGCCAGTCTGATAAGGGAACGTCATCAGCCCGTCGGCGTTCGCCACATACAGCGTGTTGCCAATAAGCTGCACGCCAAAAGGCGAATGCAGGTTTTCAAGAAAGCGATGTTTTTCCCAGCCGCCCGCCGTCGGGCGCAGCAGCGTGATGCTGTCGCCGCCCTCGCCCCCTTTGCCGGAGGACTTCTGCACAATGCCCATGATAAGCGATTTCGGGAATCCCACCGGTTTGCCTTTCGGCGCGTTGGCCTCCACCACCAGCACATCGTTATTCGGCAGCACATAAACCTGACGCGGATGCTTCAGCCCCTCGGCGATTTTTTCAATCTTCAACCCTTCGGCAACTTTCGGCATCTCGCCCGCCTTCCACGGCACCCCTTCAGGCACCTGCATCGGCGGCATCAGAAAGTTCTTCGCCTCGGGCAGCGCCGGGTTCGGGCCGATTTGCTTTGCCGGGTCGACGGCGGAATCATCATTACAGCCCGCCACAAGCAGCGCGGACAGCACTGCAATCGCTAACGCTCTCATCATTGCTCCTTATGCGCGGGTGCGCAGCGCCAGTTGAACATTAGCGATGCTGATTAGCAGCACCACCAGCGTGGAGAGAATAACGCCCAACGGCACCACGGCATACGCGTCGCGGCTATGAATAAAGGCGTTGAGAATAGCGAGCAGGATGGCGAGCAGATTTAGCCAGAAGTCGAGGCGGTAAGCGCGCACATAAGCGCCGTTGCGGCCCCACCAGGTTTGCACCAGGTTAATCAGCCGGGGAAGAATGGCGATAAGCAGGCCAAACAGAATTAACCAGCTGGCGCCCTGGGTCCAGAACACCTGAAAGGTTTTCATATAGAGGATGTCGAATAGCCAGGCGGCGGCGAAAAAACCCAGCGGCAGCGGGTTGAGCAGCTCATAGAGCGTCAGCGCAAGCACTGAACGACGTGGCGGTGCGTCTCTTTCCATATCAGGCTCCAGTGGAATGAAGGAGAGCCGTTGCGCCGCCTGCTTCCTCCCGGGCCACGCAACCGCAAAGGTGCCTGAAATAGCGTAGTAAAAGATTGCCGAACCGATCGCGGTTTAATAACGATTAGTGTCTGAATACCACGTTTTTCTGCTGTGCTTTCATGTCGCGCAGCGTTCTCTCCGCCTCGGTGGTTTTGATAAGCCACAGGCGGGTAAACCCCTGTAAGTTGCCGTAGGTGTAGTTGAGGTTTTCCGTGTTCAGCGCTTTGCTGACGGTGAGCAGCCGCTCGCCCTCGCGGCGGCGGGTCTTGTGAAACGCCACAAAAATCCCCTCGTCATGCAGTCGCGCCAGCACTTCACGGGCGGACATATCGGCGCTCAGATCGTTGTCCGCCACCTGAAAGAAAAACACCACCACCTTCACCATGCCGAAAGAGGCGGACTCCAGGCTCTGGTAAAGCAAATTGGTGGCATAGAGCGGGTCGCCGCTCAGCGCGTTATGTATGCGATCAATAATGACATCAGCTCGGCTTCGGCTCATCTTCGCTTCCTTTTTTATTCATTGTAATCGCAGCCAGCCGCATACGGTGAGGGTTAATCACGTCGACTGTGTTTTTCAGGGGCAAGAGGAAGTAAAGCACCGAACGCAAGGCGCGCGCTTTAAGACATTTGGCTGATTTAACAGATAAAAACTAAAACCACGGCCGCTTTTCGCAAGGCGTGAGGCGCAGGCGGAGGCAATGAAAACGCGCCCGCAGGGGGGCGCAGGTCCATCAGGCCATGGCACGACAGGTTTCGGCGCAACGCAGGCAGGCGTCGGCGCACTTCTGGCAGTGTTCCATCGGGTGCTGACGGCAGGTTTTGCCGCACTCTTCACAAATCTCGGCACACAGCTGGCAAACCGATTTCGCCCAGGTGCTTCCCATCGCCATAAACTGCGCCGCCAGGCGGCAGAGGTTAGCGCACTGCATATCCAGACGGATGCAGTCGCGCATCATGCCCGGGTCTTCTTCTTTCAGGCAGGATGCGGCGCAATAGTCGCAGGCCGCGGCGCAGTCGTAACAGGCTTCGATACATTCAGCATATTGTAAGGACATACATTTCTCCTGTTGTGATTGAACACGCCCTTAAGCCTGGACGCCAGGAGGAAGATATGCCAGCGCAGCCGACGTTTATAGCGAAGGGATATAACGGGGACAAGGCGATTACAGGAAGCCCCGCGCGGCGCGGGGCCTGAAGGAAACGAGTAAATCAGGGGATTTTCAGCGTATCCATATCGATGACGAAGCGATATTTCACATCGCTGTTCTCCATACGGACCCACGCTTCGTTAATGTCCTGGATGCGGATCATCTCCACCTCCGCCGTAATGCCGTGTTCGCCGCAGAAGTCGAGCAGCTCCTGGGTTTCCGCAATGCCGCCGATGGCGGAGCCCGCCAGCGCCCGTCGCCCTGTGATCATCGCCACCGTATTGGCGGTGGGGTTGATGTTGCCTAACTGACCGACAAAGACCAGCGTGCCGTCTATTTGCAGGGTCATGATATAGGGATTGACGTCATGCTCATAAGGCACGGTGTCGATGATGAGCTCAAACGCCCCCCACACCGACTCCATCTGCCCCGGGTCAGTGGAGAGCACCACGTTTTGCGCGCCGAGGCGGCGGGCGTCATCTGCTTTCCCGGGCGAACGGGTAAACAGCGTCACTTCCGCTCCCAGCGCGCGTGCGAGCTTTATTGCCATATGTCCCAGGCCGCCAAGCCCTATCACCGCGACTTTACTGCCCTCGCCCACGTTCCAGTGCCGCAGCGGCGACCAGGTGGTAATGCCCGCGCATAATAGCGGCGCGGCCGACTTCAGGTTCATCCCGGGAGGGATCTTCAGCACAAACGCTTCGGAGGCGACGATGCACTGAGAGTAACCGCCATACGTCGGCTGGTGGTCATGCCTGTCGAAACCGTTATAGGTCTGGGTACAACCCTTTACGCAGTATTGCTCAAGCCCCCTCTGGCAGGGCTCGCAATCGCGGCAGGAGTCGACCATGCAGCCAATAGCAGCGTACTCACCTACTTTGAACTTAGACACGTCGCTACCCACCGCTCTGACACGGCCGATAATTTCATGTCCGGGCACGAGGGGATAGTGGCTGAATCCCCAGTCGTTGCGTGCCTGATGCAAATCCGAATGGCAAACGCCGCAGTAGAGAATTTCCAGCGCCACATCATCAGGGCGCGGATCGCGACGGGTGATTTCAACCGGTACGAGCGGACTTTTTGCAGTCCGGACAGCGTAGCTGAGCACTTTCTTAGTCATGGCCTTCTTCTCCAGGAAACGAGACGATGATTAATTTTTATACTGCTCATTTCTTATACTGCTCGGCGCTGACCTTTTCCATCCATTCTACGGGGCTGCCGTTTACTTTTTCTGCGATAGCGATATGGGTCATGGCGGTTTCGGGCGTCGCGCCGTGCCAGTGCTTCACGTCCGGCGGGATCCAGACGATGTCGCCCTGGTTCATCTCAACAATCTCCTCGCCCCACTTCTGCAGCCAGCCGCGCCCCTGGGTGATGATAAGCGTCTGTCCGAGCGGATGGGTATGCCACGCCGTGCGCGCGCCAGGCTCAAAGGTAACCGTCGCGCCGCCTACCCGGGCAGGCTCTGGCGCCTGGAATGGCGAGTCGATGCGCACCTGGCCGGTAAACCATTCTTCCGGGCCTCGCGCGGAGGGTTGTGAACCGCTGTGGGTAATTTTCATTTTCTGCTCCTTATAAGCGCTTAAACACTCTTCTACCCTAACAAAGCCGGGCCTGCAGAATTAGACCGATAAATTCGCATAGTCTTATGAGCTGGTTTTATAAATGGGAGGGGATTGAGGGGCGCAGGCGGCTCAGGTGTTGAGTTTTCTGTGCCGGGATATATGTTCGGACGGTGAAAGGTTACGTTCGCCAGAATGTTGTTTTCATATGTACCCTTCCTTCACGCGAACGTGCCAGGGGGCTTCGCCGCCAGCCCCCTGGCAACCCCGGCTCCCGGCACGCAAAATCGACCCCTTCGGGGCAAACCTTCCGGTCTGTCATCTGGCTTCGGGTCGGTCCTGACGGTGCATCCCTGCACCGACATGACCTCACGCCGGGTCCGACCGGCGTGCCCCGGCCATCTGCCCGCCCGGAAGGCGATTTTGAGGCCGGATAAACACCGCCGCTGACAGGCTGATGAAAAAAGTCATAGTGTTGTCGCTATAAGGCAGGATGCGTTTTGGTGGTTCATTGGTGAACAAATGCGGCGCCACTCGCGGGGTTTCCTCCCTCGGGGGCGAGGGCCGGGGTATGGGGAAATGACGGCATGGCCGTATCACATTGCAGGGCAAGTGGCGCTTTGCTGACTGGCCCTGCAAACTCCCCGCATAGCCGTTAAAGCGAAACAATTCCTGCAACAGAATCAAACGCTGAAGCGGAGGCAAGTCCGGCCTCAAAATCGCCTCAGCTTTTTCACGGTGGCCGGGGCGCACCGGTTGGACCCGGTGCGAGGGCATGTCGGCACATGGACGTGCCGTCATGCCCGACCCGAAGCCAGCGGGGAAAAGATGAGGTTTCCCGCTTCAGCGGGCGATTTTGCGAGCCGGGAGCCGGGATTGTTAAGGGGGCGGCGGCGAGCCCCCTTAACACGTTCGCGTGAAAGAAGGGTACAAATAAAATTCACGCTCCGGCGAACGGAACAGTTCACTGCCCGTATATATCCCAGAACAATAAAGCCAGCACCTGCACCCCGCAGGCAACTCAATCCGCTTTCGGGAAATCCACCACCGTGTCGTTCACGCGGTTTATCATGTTGGTGAACAAAATCGCGCTGATGGCGCTGATAATTTCCACCACCTGTTGATCGGTAAACCCTTCGGCGCGCAGGGCGTCCACGTCTGCGGCGGGCAGCGTGCCGCGGGTGGTGACGACGGTGCGGGCGAAACGGGTCAGCGCGTCGAAGTGACTGTCTTCAGAGTAGTCAGCCGCCCGCAGCGCTTTAATCTGTTCAGGCATAAAGCCCGCTTTTTTCGCCATCAGGGTATGCGCCGCCAGGCAATAATCACAGCCGGTAGCTTCGCTTACCGAAAGGTTAATCGCCTCCAGCTCTTTCGCGCTCAGCGCCCCTTTGCGCAGCGCGGCGTTGTGTTGCAGCGCCTGGGAAAGCACTTCCGGCGAGTTAGCGCCGATAGTCACATAGGCATTCGGCACTTTGCCCATGGCGGATTTAATGGCGCCGAAAAGCTGCGCGGTTTTGCCAGTGGCCTGTTCCGGGTTGATGGATTGTAAACGGCTCATGATATGCTCCTGTTAAGTTGTTGGTTTCCGCCCTGTTGGCGATGGCTGTAGAGTACCCCTGCCGCCCGCGTGCTTCTGCCGCCCATCGTCTTAGCTTTTTGTCTTATCGTCTCAGGAAGGATTATGGATACGCTCAGTCAGCTTATTGCCTTGCTTGCGCCACACGGCGCCGTGGACCAGCACTGCCGCTTCGCCGGGCACTGGGAAGCCGACCACCCGCAAACGCCCGCAGGGGTTATGCCCTGGCACGCTATCCTTGCAGGTGAAGCGCTACTGGAGACGAAGGGTCAAACCATCAGGGTTAAAGCAGGCGATGTCTTACTGCTGCCCCACGGTTCGCCGCATTTACTCAGCAGCCTGGCGCGGCAAGGCGCGCTTGCGACAAAAACCCGGCGGCACAACGGCACGCTTACCGAAGTGATGACCGAAGGCGAAGGCGGCGAGCTAGAACTGCTCTGCGGCGAATTTCATTTTGGGGTAAACGGCGCGCTGCTTTTTGATGGCGCAGACGGCGTAGTGCGGGTGGAAACCGCAGCGCGCGACGACTGCGGTTCGCTGCGCGCCCTGCTGGCGATGCTGGGTGAAGAGAGTCTCAGCGGCAAGCCGGGCGCCGCCGCCATTGTGCGCGAGCTCACCGCCACCTTTTTGACGCTGCTGCTGCGCGCCCTGCTTCACGAGAACGCGCCCGGCATGCTGGCGCTGCTGGCGGACAAACGCCTCGCCCCGGCGGTAGCGGCCGTGTTCAGCGAGCCCGCCGCGCCATGGACGCTGGAAGGGCTGGCGGAGCGCTGTTTTCTCTCCCGCGCCACCTTTGCCCGCCACTTCGCCAGCCGTTACGCTGTCACGCCGCAAGTCTGGCTGACGCAGGTGCGCATGGCGCTGGCGGCCCGTCTGCTCGCAAACGGCGACATGGCGGTAGGCCGCGTGGCGGAAGCCTGCGGCTACCAGACCCAGGCGGCCTTTACGCGGGCGTTTAAAAGCTGCTACGCCGTTACGCCCGGCCAGTTCCGCCTGCGGGAAGAGGCGGCGTAACGCATTTACCCCTCTTGCGCCGCCTCTTCCCGCAGCCAGCGTTGCAGCAGGCGGCCTGCTTCTGACATTTCGCTGTCCGAGCGCACGCAGAGATAATAATCGCGGCCGTCATCCACCGTTTCATTGAAGATTTTTACCAGTTCGCCGCTTTGCAGATAAGGCGCTATCAGCGGCTCGCGCATCAGCGCGCAGCCCATGCCCGCCTGCACGGCGGCAAGCGTCAGCAGCCCATCCTCAAACATCGGCCCGCCGTGACGCAGCGGCTTGCGCACGCCCTGCTGTTCAAACCACTGCGTCCAGGTGCTGCGCTCCTCGTCATGCAGCAACGGCATCTGCGCCAGCTGCTGCGGGGTGTCGATGTGCCCGTGCAGGCGCAGAAACGCACGGCTGCAAACCGGCGCCATACGCCCGGAAATGAGTTTCTCCGTCTGATAACCCGTCCACTGCCCCTTGCCAAAGCGAATCGACATGTCCGAAGCGTCGCTCAGGTAATTACGGTGGTTCGCGTAAAGCACGTTGATTTCCGTTTGCGAATTGGCGCGCATAAAGCGCGGCAGCCGCGGAATAAACCAGCCCATGCCAAAGAGCGGGATCAGGCTGATGGTCACCTGCCGGGAGTGAGACTGATCCAGCAAATGCTCGGTTGCGCGCCGTAAAACGGAGAATGCCGAGCGAATAGAGCGGTAGTAGTCGCGCCCTTCGGGACTCAATACCAGCCTGCGCCCCTGTCGGCTGGTCAGGGGCACCTGCAGGTAGCTTTCCAGCACCCGCAACTGATGGCTGACGGCGGAGGGCGAAATCGCCAGCTCCTGCGCCGCCGCCGTCACGCTGCCGTGTCGGGCGATGGCTTCAAAAGCGCGGACGGCCCGCAGCGGCGGATCGTTCGGCAGGCTGCTTTCACCCGCCGCCAGCGCCTCTGATTGTTCTGTTTTTCTCATATGTTGATCTGTTTGCCGTAAAATTAGAACGTTATGATTTTTAAAATCACATCAATTCAATAAGTTAGTCAACAGCGGATTGATAATAAGAAATAAATATTGAGTATTTTACAAAGATATCAGCCTGTTGGATGGTAGTGCCGAAATGTAACCTGCTGGAAAAGCACCGTGGATACACTCCTGCAACAACTGATAAATGGCGTAATGCTTGGCAGCATCTACGCGCTGATCGCGCTCGGCTACACCATGGTGTATGGCATTCTGCGCATCATTAACTTCGCGCACGGCGATATTTTGATGGTCGGCGCGCTGACCACCCTATCTGCGCTGAACGCGCTCGGCGCCCATTTCCCCGGGCTTCCCCTTCTCGCACAGCTGCTGGCGGCCCTGCTGGCGGCGATGTCGGTTTGCGCCTTGCTGGCGATGGCGGTGGAGCGTTTCGCCTATCGCCGGTTGCGTAATGCGCCAAGGCTTGCGCCGCTGATTAGCGGCATTGGCGTCTCGGTGCTGCTGCAAACCGTCGCCATGCTCATCTGGTCGCGCAACCCGTTGATGTTCCCTCAAATCCTGCCGATGGATCCTATCGCGGTCACGGCGGGCAGCGCGGAACACCCACCAGCCATTATTACCGTCACGGGCATTGTCACCGTCGCGCTGGCGCTGGCGGTGATGGGCGGCCTGTGGTTGCTGGTGGAATACAGCCGGCTCGGGCGCGGCATGCGCGCGGTGGCGGAAAACCCGCAGGTGGCGCGCCTTATGGGCGTTAACCCGAACCAGATAATCACCCTCACCTTCGCCATCGGCGGCGCTTTCGCCGCGCTTGCCGGGGTGATGATGGCGAGCAACTACGGCAGCGCCGGGTTCGCCATGGGCTTTTTGCCGGGCATCAAAGCGTTTACCGCCGCGGTGCTGGGCGGCATCGGCAACCTGCGCGGCGCGATGGTCGGCGGCATTTTGCTCGGCCTTATCGAATCTCTCGGCGCAGGTTACCTGAGCGAGCTGACTGGCGGCGTTTTCGGCAGCAACTATCAGGATGTCTTCGCGTTTATGGTGCTGATTCTGGTGCTGGTGTTCCGTCCGGCGGGTCTGCTGGGCGAACGCGTGGCGCAGCGGGCATAAGGAGCAATCATGACTGACACAACGTTGCAAACGTCTTTGCCGGTGAAGCGCGTCTGGCCCGGCATGGCGTTGTTTATCGCCGGTCTACTGATAGCGCCCTGGCTTGCGGGCGCCGTAGGCGGCAACTACTGGGTGCGCGTGTTCGACTTCGCGCTGCTCTATATCATGCTGGCGCTGGGGCTGAACATTGTGGTGGGCTTTACCGGCCTGCTGGATATGGGCTTTATCGCTTTTTACGCGGTGGGCGCCTACCTGACGGCGCTGCTCGCCTCGCCGCACCTGACGGAGGCGTTTCCGGCGCTGCTTAGCTATTTCCCGGATGGGCTGCATGCTTCCATCCCCCTGCTGCTGCCCCTCGCCGCGCTGACGGCGGCCCTTTGCGGCATTCTGCTCGGCGCGCCGACGCTTCGGCTGCGCGGCGACTATCTGGCTATCGTCACCCTCGGCTTTGGCGAAATCATTCGCGTGCTGATGCGCAACCTCGACCGCCCGGTGAACATCACCAACGGCGCGAAAGGCATTTCCGGCGTTGATACACTCTCGCTGTTCGGCCTGAAGTTCAGCGGCATGCACACCTGGTTTGGCGTGAAGTTCTCCTCCCTTTATCTCTGGTACTACCTGTTCGCCGCCATCATTATCGCCATTATTTTTCTCTGCGTGCGGCTGCAGGACTCCCGCGTCGGCCGCGCCTGGCACGCCATTCGCGAAGATGAAGACGTGGCGCGGGCCATGGGCATTAACGTACGTAACTTTAAGCTGCTGGCCTTCGCCCTCGGCGCCTCTTTTGGCGGGGTGGCGGGCGCGCTGTTCGCCTCTTTCCAGGGATTCGTTTCGCCGGAATCCTTCACTCTTCAGGAGTCTGTCGTCGTGCTGGCGATGGTAGTGCTGGGCGGCATGGGGCATATCCCGGGGGTAATACTGGGCGCGGTGCTGCTCTGCGCCCTGCCCGAATTTTTACGCAGCCAGGCTGCGCCGATTCAACAGGCGCTGTTTGGTTCAGTGGTAGTGGACCCGGAAGTGCTGCGCCAGCTTTTCTACGGCCTCGCGCTGGTGCTGGTAATGCTCTATCGCCCCGGCGGCCTGTGGCCTGCCCGTAAGGAGAAATAGTGATGTCTCTGCTTAGCGTGCAACACCTCAGCAAGCGCTTCGGCGGCCTGCTGGCGGTAAACGATGTGTCGCTTACCGTTAACGCCGGGGAGATCTACGGCCTGATTGGCCCGAATGGCGCAGGTAAAACCACCTGTTTTAACCTGATTACCGGGCTTTACCGCGCCGACAGCGGCGAGTTCCGCCTCGACGGGCTGCCCTATTCGCCGCAGGCGATAGAGAACGTCACCCGGGCGGGCATCGCCCGTACCTTTCAGAACCTGCGTCTGTTTAACGAGATGAGCGTGCTGGAAAACGTGATGGTAGGCCGCCACGTGCGCACCCGCAACGGCGTCTGGGCCGCCATTACCCGCCACGCCCGCGCCCGGCGTGAAGAGGCGGAAACCCGCGACCAGGCCTGGCGCTGGCTTGAGTATGTCGGCATCGCTAAATTCGCCCACTACCGCGCCGTCGACCTGGCCTATGGCCACCAGCGGCGGCTGGAAATCGCCCGCGCGCTGGCCACCGACCCGAAACTGCTGGCGCTGGATGAGCCCGCGGCCGGCATGAACGCGGCGGAAAAAGTGGCGCTGCAGGGGCTGCTGGAGCGCATTCGCGACGACGGCAAAACCATTCTGATTATCGAACATGACGTCAAGCTCATCATGAACGCCTGCGATCGCCTGACGGTGCTCGACTATGGCCGCGTGCTGGCTGAGGGCGACCCGCAAACGGTGCGCCGCCACCCCGAAGTTATCCGGGCTTATCTGGGAGGCGCTGCCCATGTCTGAACCCTTACTCTGCGTTGAAAAACTGGATGTGCACTACGGCGGCATCCAGGCGGTACGCCAGATTGATTTCTCGCTGGCGCCTGGCGAACAGGCGACGCTGATTGGCGCCAACGGCGCGGGCAAAAGCTCCACCGTGCGGGCCATCACCGGCCTGCAACCTTTTGGCGGCGATATCCGCTACCAGGGCCGTTCAATCAAAAAGCGCAGCCCCGAAGCGCTGCTGCGCGACGGCATCGTTATGGTGCCGGAAGGTCGCGGCATTTTTCATCGCCTGACGGTGCTGGAAAACCTGCAAATGGGCGCCTGGCTTCGTCGTGACAGTGTCACCGTGCGCGCTGAAATCGACGCCATTTTTCAGCGTTTCCCACGTCTTGCCGAGCGCCAGCATCAGCTGGCGGGCCTGCTTTCCGGCGGCGAGCAGCAGCTTTTAGCGCTTAACCGCGCGCTGCTCAGCAAGCCGCGCCTGCTCATTCTTGACGAGCCTTCCATGGGCCTTGCGCCGGTAATGGTCGAGCAGGTTTTCAGCGTTATCGCGGAGCTTCGCGAAGCGCAGGTAACACTGCTGCTGATAGAACAAAACGCCAGACTGGCGCTGGAAGTGACCGACCACGCGTGGGTCATGGACAGCGGCAATCTGGTTCACAGCGGCCCGTCGGCAGAACTCCTGACCGACGACGCCATACAACACATCTATTTGGGCGAAGCGCCCGTATAACCAACACCAGGGAAACACGATGAAAATAATGAAAAAGAACGCATTGCATGCCGCCCTTCTGCTCACTGGCCTGATGGCTGGTGCGCAGAGCCTCGCGGCGGAAAGCGAAACCGTGGTAATAGGACTGGCCGGCCCGCTGACCGGCCCGTCCGCCCGTATCGGTAAAGATCTGGAAAACGGCGCGCAGCTGGCTATTGATGATGTGAACAAGCAGCATCTGACTATCGGCGGCAAAGCGGTGACCTTCAAACTGGAATCGGAAGACGATCAGTCTGACCCGCGCACCGCGGTCGCCGTGGCGCAGCGCCTGGTGGATAACGGCGTGGCGGGCGTGGTGGGCCACTGGAACACCGGTACCAGCATTCCGGCGGCGCGCATTTATCACGATGCAGGCATTGCGCAGGTCGCCCCCGTCGCCACCGGCCACGCCTATACGAAGCAGGGCTTCGACACCAGCTTCCGTGTGATGGGCCACGATGACGATGGCGGCAACTACTCGGGCCAGTATGCGGTGCAGCAGCTTAAAGCCAAACGCATCGCGGTTATCGATGACCGCACCGCCTTCGGCCAGGGGCTGGCGGACGAATTTATCGCGTCGCTGGAAAGCCAGGGCGTAAAAGTCATCGATCGCCAGTACGTCGATGAGAAAACGGTGGATTTCAGCGCGGTACTGACCGCCATTCGCAGTAAAAATCCGGATCTTATCTTCTTTGGCGGCGTGGACAGCCAGGCGGCGCCACTCGCCCGCCGTATTAAGCAGCTTGGCATTAACGCCACGCTGATGGGCGCAGGCGGCTTTGTCAGCCAGACCTTCCTCAAGCTTGCGCAGAAAGAAGGCGAAGGCGTGGTGGCGCTGGAGCCAGGCCTGCCAGTCGAGCAGATGCCGGGCGGTAAGGCTTTCGAGCAGGCCTACCAGGCGCGCTGGGGACATGGCATTGAACTGCATGCGCCGTTCGCCTATGACGCGACCCGCGTGCTGGTCGCCGCGATGCAAAAAGCCGATTCCGTCGACGCCAGCGACTACCTGCCCGCACTGCGCGCCATTAGCTACTCCGGCGTCACCGGCAATATCGCTTTCGACAAAGAAGGCAACCTGAAGAACCCAAGCTTTACCGTCTACAAAGTGGTGGACGGCAAGTGGCAGCCGCAGACCGTGCTGGGCGGCGCTAAGCAGTAACCGAGTGAGGCAATGTGATGAGCTGTGACAATAACAATATGGGCATTCTGGCCCGCCGCCGCATCGAAGCGGAAATCATTAAACCCATTTACGACGTAATGGTGCGCGAGATAGGCAAAGCGCGCGCCCAGGCTATCATCGGCGAAGCTATCGAACAGGCCGCCATTCAGGCCGGACGCGACTTCGCCGCGCAGGAGCCGCAGGGGGCGAACCTGCAAAGCTTCGTCGCCCTGCAATACCTGTGGGAAAAAGACAACGCGCTGGATGTAAAGGTCATCGACAGCGACGAGCAGCAGTATAACTACGACGTAACCCGTTGCCGCTACGCCGAGATGTACCACGAGATGGGCCTTGGCGAGATTGGTCACCTGCTCTCCTGCGCCCGCGACGACAAATTTATCGTCGGCTACGCGCCGGAGGTGGAGCTGGAGCGCACCACCACCATTATGTCCGGCGCGCCGCGTTGCGATTTTCGCTACCACGTAAAAAAACAGGATAAACCATGAGCCAACCGTTGCAGGTTAACGGCGAACGGCTGTGGCGGACGCTGGAAGAGATGGCGCAGTTTGGCGCCACGCCTCGCGGCGGCGTCACGCGCCTGACGCTTAGCGAAGAGGACCGACTGGCCCGCGACAGGCTGCGCGGCTGGGCGCAGGAGGCGGGCTTTCACTGCGAAGTGGACCGTCTGGGCAATATGTTTATTCGCCGCCCGGGGCGCAACGGCGCGCTCGCGCCAGTCATGACCGGCTCTCATGGCGACTCCCAACCGCTCGGTGGTCGCTATGATGGCATCTACGGCGTGCTGGCGGGTCTGGAAGCGCTGCGCACGCTGAACGATCTTGATATCGAGACCGAGCGCGACCTGCTGCTGGTGAACTGGACTAACGAAGAAGGGGCGCGTTTCGCCCCGGCGATGCTCGCCTCCGGGGTCTGGACAGGCGTCTTTAGCGAGGCGTTCGCCCTTTCCCGCGAAGATAAAGACGGCGTAACGCTGGGTTCGGCGTTGCAGTCCATTGGCTACCGCGGCGAAAAGCCTGCTGAAGCCTTTGCGGTGCACGCCTGCTTTGAAGCGCATATCGAGCAAGGCCCGCTGCTGGAAGCCGAAGCCATCGACATCGGCGTGGTGCATGCCGCCGCCGGGCAACGCTGGTATGAGGTCGACATTCAGGGTTTCGCCGCCCATGCCGGCACCACGCCGATGACGCACCGCCGCGACGCGCTGTGCGGTTTTGCTGAGCTGGCGCTGGCGGTGGAGCAAATCGGCTTCGATTTCGCGCCGGACGGCCGCGCCACAATCGGCATGGCGCAGGTCACGCCAAACTCGCGCAATGTCGTTCCCGGCGCTGTTTTTTGCAGCGTGGAGTTCCGCCATCCGCAGCAGGAGGCATTGGTCAAGATGGAAGCGGCGCTCGAAGCCGCCGTGGAAAAGCTGGCTGAGCGGCTACTGGAGGTGAAGCTGCGGCGCATCTTTGATTACGCGCCGGTGCATTTTGACGCCGGGTGCATCGCCCGCGTAGAGCAGGCGGTAAACGCCCTTGGCTACTCTCACACCAGGATGGTTTCCGGCGCGGGTCATGACGCCTGTTACGTTAACCGCGTAGCGCCAACCAGCATGATCTTTATTCCCTGCGTGAAGGGCATCAGCCACAACGAAGAGGAAGCGATTTCGCCGACGTGGTCAGAGCACGGCGCGAATGTGCTGCTTAATGCGTTAGTGAGCGCGGCGCAGGATAAGTAATGTTGGCAGGCGGGTGGCGGCCCTGCACCCGCGTTGGCGTCTCTTCTCACGCGGACATTTCAGGACTCACCGCCGCCGCTCAAGGGTTTTCCCCCAGGCCCCTTTGGGGAGAGGGACGCAGGCGCTGAGCCTTATTCTTTCAGGATATATGCACGGGCAGTGAAATGTTACGTTCGCCGGGATGTTGTTTTCATATGTCATTTCCTCTCACGCGAACGTGTTAAGGTGCTCAAAGCCAGCCCGCGGGTTTTCTCCCTCGCCCCACTGGGGAGAGGGACGCAGGCGGCTCAGGCACTGAGCCTTACTCCCTCAGGATATATGTGCGGGAGGTGAAGGGTTACGTTCGCCGGGATGTTGTTTTCATATGTACCCTTCCTTCACGCGAACGTGTTAAGGGGGCTCGCCGCCGCCCCCTTAACAATCCCGGCTCCCGGCTCGCAAAATCGCCCGCTAGAGCGGGAAACCTCATCTTTTCCCCGCTGGCTTCGGGTCGGGCATGACGGCACGTCCCTGTGCCGACATGCCCTCGCACCGGGTCCGACCGGTGCGCCCCGGCCACCGTGAAAAAGCTGAGGCGATTTTGAGGCCGGATTTCACCCCTTGCTTCAGCGTCTGATTCTGGCTACAGGAGATGCTTCGCTTTGACGGCTATACAGGGCATGTTCAAAGCAGGTCAGTAAAGTGCCACTTGCTTGTTCACGTGATACGGCTGCGCCGTCATTTCCCTTCACCCCGGCCCTTGCCCCCGAGGGGCGAGGGAGAAAACCGGAGAGTGGCGCTGTGCTTGCTTACCCTGCGAACCACGAAGACTGTTCCGTCTTTACAGCGACGTTACCAGGACTATTTTCATTAATCTGTCAGCGATGACGTTTATCCGGCCTCAAAATCGCCTTCCGGGCTGACAGATGGCCGGGGCACGCCGGAGGGAACCGGCGTGAGGCGGGTCGGCACACGGATGTGCCGTCCTGCCGACCCGAAGCCAGATGACAGACCGGAAGGTTTGCCCCGAAGGGGTCGATTTTGCGTGCCGGGAGCCGGGATTGTTAAGGGGGCGGCGGCGAGCCCCCTTAACACGTTCGCGTGAGGAAATGTGACATATAAAAACAACGCTCTGGCGAACGTAACCCTTCATCGCCCGTTCATATATCCTGAAAGAGTAAGGCCCAGCGCCTGAGCCGCCCGCGCCCCTCACCCTAGCCCTCTCCCCAAAAACCTGCGAGTGGCGCTGCGCTTGCTCACCCTCCGAACCACCAAAACGTGTCCTGCCCTACAGCAACACCACCATGATTATTTTCGGCAGCCCACCAGCGATGACGTTTATCCGTCCTCAAAATCGCCTTCCGGGCTGACAGATGGCCGGGGCTGGCCGTCGGGAACGGCCAGAGGCGGGTCGGCACAGGGATGTGCCGTCCTGCCGACCCGAAGCCAGATGACAGACCGGAAGGTCTGCCCCGAAGGGGTCGATTTTGCGTGCCGGGAGCCGGGATTGTTAAGGGGGCGGCGGCGAGCCCCCTTAACACGTTCGCGTGAGAGAAAATGACATATGACAACAACACTTCGGCGAACGTAACCTTTCACCGCCCGAACATATATCCCGGAACAGTAAAACTCAGCGCCTGCGCCCCTCACCCCAGCCCTCTCCCCAAAGGGGCGAGGGAAAAATCTCCGCGAGTGGCGCTGCGCTTGCTCGCCTCCTGAACCACCAAAACGCATTCTGCTTCACAGCAATACCACCATGACTATTTTATTAACCTGTCAGCGATGACGTTTATCCGGCCTCAAAATCGCCTTCCGGGCGGGCAGATGGCCGGGGCTGGCCGTCGGGAACGGCCAGAGGCGGGTCGGCACAGGGACAAAAACGCCGGGAGCGTTTTTGAACAACGCAAAGCGTTGGCCCCGAAGGGGCGAGGCCCATGGATGGGCCGAGTAAACACCGTCCTGCCGACCCGAAGCCAGATGACAGAACGGAAGGTCTGCCCCGAAGGGGTCGATTTTGCGCGCCGGGAGCCGGGGTTGCCAGGGGGCTGGCTTTGAGCCCCCTGGCACGTTCGCGTGAGAGGAAATGACATATGAAAACAACATTTCGGCGAACGTAACCTTTCACCGCCCTACCATAAAAATAAAAACAACACTTCGGCGAACGTAACCTTTCACCGCCCTGCCATAAAAATAAAAACAACGCCCTGGCGAACGTACCCTCTCCCCCAGCCATAGAAATAAAGCCCACGCGCCGCTACTTACTCTCTGCCCCTTCTTCCGCCATAACCCTTTCCATCACTTTGCTCAGCGAATCCCGCGTAACGCCGTGGCGTGGGTGATCGAGTCGGATGTTGAACCGCTGTTGCAGACTATCGTAAAGCGTGTCGTTATCTTTCAGCTCCGCCTGACGCGGCGGTCGCTCGTGCGCCGTTTCGCGTCGGTTCACCAGCGTCAGACGACAGGTGTCGAGGGGATGCAGCGCCGCCAGCAGGTGATGGCGAAAATGAGAATCCGGCCAGTGGGCGATGAAGTGGTTAGCCATCAGATAATCCGCCGGATACTGCTTTTCCAGGTCGAACCGGTAGAGCGGCTGAAAGTGATCGTGCTGGCGCAGCAGCAGTAAAAATTCGTCCTGCTTCTTTTCCAGCCGGTAGAGCCCCTGCGCGCTGGCCTGCTCCGCGCCGTCTTTAAGGGGAAGCGGCACGCTTAAGGTCAGGCCGCCGAAACCGACATCGGCTATCCACGTCGCCTCTTCAAGCTTCACCATCACCAGCCGGTGGGTGCGCGGCGGCATCTCATCGGGTTTCGCCACCAGCACCCGCGCCGCAAGGTTTTGTGTTTCAAAGCCAATTTCATTCAGCGCGCGGGTAAAAAGCGCATTGTGCTCAAAACAGTACCCGCCGCGCCCCGCGGTCACTAGCTTTTCAAAAATGCTGTCGTCATCAAGCAGGATCTCACGCCCCAGCAGCACATCCAGATTTTCAAAAGCGATAGCCGCGATATGGCGACGGTGCAGCGACTGTAACGTCGAGAAATCAACGCGCGCCTCGCGGTTAAAACCAATGCGAGCCAGGTAGTGTTCAAGCGTAAAAGCCATAGCCATTTTCCTTCCAGAGGTTTCCCTTCTTTATATAGCCTTTTTCACACCAGGGCGGATGTCGGATTGTGCCGCACGCCCTGATACGTTGCAAAAGCAATAGTCACCGCAGAAAAGAATTAGCCGTCATAAAGTTTTCTTTAATGATCAAATAGCAAGCCTGTATTACCGCTTCGCTTGTTAAAATTAAAAAAATAAACTAGCGGCGTTTTACTGACATTTATTTTCAGTAAGCGAAACGGTGAATAAATAATTAAAAATCGCCCACCCTCGCGATGGCGCAAAATTAATCAAGCCGGTCACAAAAACTATTTATTGCACTGGTCGACGCTTCGCGATTCGCTTAGCTAGGACAAATCTTAAAATCGAATAATCTTATTTTTACCCGGCCTGAGCGGAATTCTCTGCTAAGCTTCTAAAGCTAAAGCAATTTGCAATTATGGCTTTTACATTATCGTAACGTGACTACCGACTCATATAACTATTTATTCCGGAAGAGGTAAATTATGGCGACATCCTACGAAGAGAATTATCACGACTGGCTACGCGACGCTCACGCCATGGAAGAACAGGCGGAAAAGATGCTGCAGGCCCAGGCTTCTCGTCTTGAGCACTATCCGGATCTGAAAGCGCGTATCGAACAGCACATCGAAGAGACCCGCCAGCAGCAACAGCTTCTGGACTCGGTTTTCGATAACCTCAACATCTCTCGTTCCGTGTTGAAAGACACCGTGAGCAAAGTCACCGCCATGGGTCAGGCGATGGGCGGCATGTTCGCCTCGGACGAAGTGGTGAAAGGCGCTATCAGCGGCTACGTTTTCGAACAATTCGAAATCGCCTGCTACACCTCGCTGATTGCGGCAGCCAAAGCGGCTGGCGATGAGCATGGTGCGAAAATTTTCGAGCAGATCCGCGAGCAAGAGATAGCCATGGCGAAATGGTGTATCGACCATCTGCCGGATGTGACTCAGCAATATTTGACGCGCTCCGCCGAGCCGGGCGTAGAAGCTAAAAAATAAAGTGAATCTCAATTAACCTGCCAGCAATGGCAGGTTCTTTTCAGAAATTGTGAGCAGGAGAAATTTATGTTCCGTCATGTTAAGCAACTGCAATATACGGTTCGCGTAGCTGAACCGAATCCGGGTCTTGCGAATTTACTGCTGGAGCAATTTGGCGGCCCGCAGGGCGAATTAGCCGCCGCGTGCCGTTATTTCACCCAGGGTTTGGGTGATGAAGATCCGGCGCGCAAAGAGATGCTGATGGATATTGCCACCGAAGAATTAAGTCACCTGGAAATAATCGGTTCGCTGGTCGGCATGCTGAATAAAGGCGCGAAAGGCGATCTCGCCGAAGGCGTTGAACAAGAAGCGGAACTGTATCGTTCTCTCACCGGTCATGGCAACGACAGCCACACGACCGCCCTGCTCTATGGCGGCGGCCCGGCGCTCACTAACTCCGCGGGCGTACCGTGGACGGCAGCCTACATCGACACCATCGGCGAAATCACCGCTGACCTGCGTTCCAACATCGCCGCCGAAGCGCGGGCGAAAATCATTTACGAACGTCTGATTAACGTGACTGACGATCCGGGTGTGAAAGATGCGCTGGGCTTCCTGATGACCCGCGAAGTGGCGCACCAGATCTCCTTTGAAAAAGCGCTTTACTCCATTCGTAATAACTTCCCGCCGGGCAAACTGCCGCCGGTGGAACAGTACGCGAACGTTTACTACAACATGTCGAAAGGCGACGACCTGCGCGGCAGCTGGAACAGCGACGAAAACTTCGAGTACGTGGCTGACCCGCAACCGGCAGTGGACGGCGGCGACGGTCTGGCGGATATTCAGTTGCCGTCCGACCAGCAGGCTACCGTGCTGGCGATGGCGCAGCGCACCCAGTCTAACCCGGATATCGACCCGGTGACCGGCGCCGAAATGGGCGCGTCAGTGCCGCCGGTTGAACGCCCGTCTAAGGGCAAACCGGGCAAGAAATAAGCCCGGCCTGAGAAAAAAAGCCCTGCCTTCCGGCAGGGCTTTTTGCATTAATATTTACCGGAAAAGTTAGCGCTGATGCGCTGGTGCAGGTAGTCCTTCGCAGTGATGGGCGGGTGCTTCCTGGCCGGTCCCTCAATCACCACATCCTCATTGGCCTGACAGAAAAAAGCGAGGCTGTAGCGATCTCCCACGCATTCCCCTGGCAGCGGGCTGCGCACGCGGTGAAAGTTAGAAGGGAGCTGGTCGTCGCTCCAGCGCATTAACATATCGCCAATATTACAGGTGATGAGTTCGTCATGCGGCTCAATGCTCGTCCACTCCTGCTCCTCCATCTCTTTACCCGGGCAAACCTGCAACCCGCCCTGACCTTCGCGCTGGAAAAGCAGCGTCAGACAGTCAAAATCGGTATGCGCTCCTGCGCGCCACGGCCCCTGCGCTTCGCCTTTAAGCGCAAAGTAGTGCAGCATGCGAAGCGTGCTCTGATAAGCCGGTTGCGCCGGGTCGTGCGCGTTGGTGAAAAAGTCATCGGCAAAGCCGAGCTTCCAGGCGAAGCAGGAGAGGATCTGCATGCCCACCCGCCAGCACTGCTGCTCAAAGCCCAGCATCGCATCGCGAAAGCCGGGCAGCTCCGCCTCCTGCGGCCACAGCCCCGCCATCCGCGGCCGGGTTATCTGATAAGACTCTTTTTCATCCGGCGTGCCGGTAGAGGGACGGATTTGCGCGCGCTTCTCCCACCCCGCGTTGCGGTTAAGCGGGTACTGCGCTTTAACGGTATCCGGCAGCGCGAAAAACTGTTCTGCACGCCTGAAGGCATCCGTAATCACCGGTGGCGCGATGCCGTGGCCGGAAACCTGAAAGAAGCCAATCTCTACCGCCGCGTCCCAGAGCGCCCCGGCAATCTCCTCTTTACGGTTGGCGAAGTCGGAAATATCAATGATGCGCACCTCCCGGCTGGTCTCTGTGCCGGTCGCGCCCATGCGGGATTCTTTCGTGAGTTCGTGCAGGGAAAATGCCGTGTTTGCGATGGTCATGGTTCACCCTTTTGCTTGCTGATAAACGGGTGGCCCGACAACAGCGGCGGGCCACGTCACTGGCGCAGGCGCGCAGGGCGCCTGTCCTATGAGCAATGACCCGCCATCGGTAAAGAATGGCTGAACGCTTCTACTCGCTTTCTCTTAAGCAATCGCCGTACCAGAATCATAAACCGCGCAGAATACAGCGGAGGCGGCGAAGACCGAGTGGCGGCGCCACGCCCGGACGTGCCGCTTTCGGGCAAAAATTTTACATATGCTTCACAATTGTGCATCACGCCGCGCCATTTTATTGTCTCATGATGCCTGCGTCCGCGCGGCAGACCGCGCTGTCAGGCCAGCAACGCACAGAGAAGCGGGCTGGCACAGCCTTTGCAAAACCCACGGCAGAGTATAAGCGGTTAGCGCGCTGGCTTCGGCCTCGCGTGGGACATTGCTCTACAGCGCAACGCTGTTCCTCGTCAGGGGACGACGCCGTACACCGCGTCGGGAGAACCGCTCACCCCCTGATGGCAGACCAAACTGACGCTTAACCGGGGGTTTTATGGCATCTCGCACCGCTTTTACCGCGCTTTTCTCCTCCCTGCTGCTCTGCGGCGCCGCGCATGGCGCCGATAAACTCATTCTGCAAACCACCTGGGTGGCGCAGGCCGAACAGGGCGGCTACTACCAGGCCGTGGCAGAAGGCATCTATAAAAAATATGGCCTCGATGTGGAAGTCCGCTCCGGCGGCCCGCAGCTTAACAACATGACGCTGCTGCTGGCGAAGCGGGCGGATGTGATAGTGAGTTACGACCTGCAGGTGCTGAAAGGCATTGAGCAGAACTTTCCGCTGAAAGCCATCGCCGCGCCGTTCCAGTTCGACCCGCAGGGGATATTGACTCACGGCAACGTCGCCGATCTCGCCGGGCTGAAAGGCAAAACGGTGCTGGTCTCCGCCAGCGGCCAGGCGTCATGGTGGCCCTGGCTGAAGGCGAAATACCAGCTCAGCGACAGCCAGGTGCGCCCTTATACCTTCAACATGCAGCCTTTCCTCGCCGACAACAACACGGCGCAGCAGGCTTACGCTACCTCTGAAGTGCAGCAGGCGAAACAGGCGCAGCCCGACAGCCGTTTCTTCCTCTTTGCCGAGCACGGCTACCCCGCCTACGGCGGCATTCTGGTGACGCGAAACGATCTGCTGGCGGAAAAACCGGACGTGCTGAAACGGTTTGTCGACGCTTCCATGGAGGGCTGGCAACGCTATCTGGCCGACCCAACGGCGGGCAACAAACTCATCAAACAGGAGAACCCGCAGATGAGCGACGCGGTGCTCGCCTTCGGCGTGGCGCAGCTTAAAGCGCTGCACCTGATTGACGGCGGCGACGCGGCGCAAAAAGGGCTCGGCGTGATGACCGACCCGCGCTGGAAAGCGACGCGTGATTTTATGGTCAGCGCGGGGCTGCTTAACCCCGCCACGGACTATAAAGCCGCCTTCACCACGCAGTTCTACCCTAAAGCGGCCATGTAAGAGCCGCCGTTATCCTGGAGCGCATTATGAGTACTGTACTGTCGTTTGACGCCGTTCCCCCGGCGCAGGAAAGCCAGCAGCCGCGTTTTTTAATGGCGCGCGGCGTGGAGAAAGTCTACCCCAACGGCACGCTGGCCCTGCAGCGGCTGAACCTGGATATCGCCCGCGGCGAGATAGTCTCGCTGCTCGGCCCCTCCGGCTGCGGCAAAAGCACCCTGCTGAAAATGTTCGCCACGCTGGAGCGCCCGACGGCGGGCCAGGTGCGCTGGAATGGCAAGGCGGAGATGGCGGCGGAATGCCGCATGGCGATGGTCTTTCAGGAGGCGACGCTGATGCCCTGGGCCACCGTGGAGGAAAATGTCCGCCTGCCGCTCACCCTGCGCGGCGTGAGTAAAAAAGCGAGCGCGCCGCAGGTGATGCAGGCGCTGCTGGCGGTAGGGCTGGAGAATTTTCTTCACGCCATGCCGCGCGAGCTCTCCGGCGGCATGCAGATGCGCGTGTCGCTGGCCCGGGCGCTGGTGACCGAGCCCGACCTGCTGCTGATGGATGAACCCTTCGGCGCGCTGGATGAGTTCACCCGCCACAAGCTCGACAGCGATATCCGCAGGCTGTGGGCGAAGCGCGGGCTGACGGTGGTGTTTGTCACCCACAGCATCTATGAGGCGGTTTATCTCTCCTCCCGGGTCATTGTGATGGGCGCGCGTCCGGGGCGCGTGGTGGCGGATGTCGCCATCGACGGCCCGCAGGCGCGGGATAACGGCTTTCGCACCTCGGATGCCTTTATCCGCCAGTGCGCCGCCCTTTCAACCCTGCTCGAAAAAGCGAGCGCAGGAGGCGACCATGCGTAAACCGCTGATGAGCTACCCGCAGGCGCAGCGCGCGGTGTGGCCGCTGCTGTCCGCGCTTGCTCTGCTGCTGCTCTGGGAGCTGCTGTTCCGCCAGTTCGCGGTGCCGGTTTATCTGGCGCCGAAGCCGAGCGATATTTTTGCCACGCTTATCAGCCAGCGCGACGCGCTGTTTGGCAGCCTGCTCACCACGCTGAAGGTCACCGTGCTCGCGTTTTTAATGGCGATAGCCATTGGCACGCTAATCGCGTTTCTCTTTGTGCAAAGCCGGTTGATTGAGTCCTGCCTGATGCCGTGGGCCATTCTGTTTCAGGTTACGCCGGTGGTAGCCATCGCTCCGCTGGTGATCATCTGGATCCACAACACCACGCTTGCGCTGGTGGTGTGCGCGATGCTGGTGGCGGTGTTTCCGGTGCTGACTAACACCACCCTCGGCCTGCGCAGCGTAAACCCGGGGCTGCTGAACCTCTTTCATATTAACCAGGCTTCCGGCTGGCAGATCCTGCTGCGCCTGCGGCTGCCCAACGCCCTGCCGTACTTTTTCAGCGGGCTGCGCATCTCCAGTGGCCTGGCGCTGATTGGCGCGGTGGTGGCGGAGTTTGTCGCCGGGACCGGCGGCAGCGGCGCGGGCCTCGCATGGCAAATTTTGCAGGCGGGCTTTCAGCTCAACCTGCCGCTGATGTTCGCCGCCCTGTTCCTCATTACCTGCAGCGGGCTGGCGCTCTTTTGCCTGATGTCGCTGCTAAGCCACCTTTTTTTACGCCGCTGGCACGACAGCGCGCTGGCATAAGGAGATCCCATGAGCGCCATTCTGATAAAAAACTGCACGGCGATGCTGACCGGCGAGCGCCATGCCCCCCGCAGCCCGGCGCGGGATATTCGCATCCGCGACGGCGTGATTCGCGAAATGGGCGAACTGACGCCGCAGGCTGACGAGCGGGTCATCGACGCCCGCGACTGCGTAGCCTACCCGGCATGGGTGAATACCCATCATCATCTGTTCCAGTCGCTGCTGAAAGGCGAGCCGCAGGGGCTCAACCAGAGCCTTTCCGCGTGGCTTGCCGCCACGCCCTACCGCTTTCGCGGCGTGTTTGACGAGCAGACGTTTCGCATCGCCGCGCGCATTGGGCTGGTGGAGCTGCTGCGCTCCGGCTGCGGCACGGTGGCGGATCACCACTACCTTTACTGGCCGGACATGCCGTTCGACGGCGCGGCCGTTCTCTTTGAAGAGGCCGACGCGCTTGGCATGCGCTTTGTGCTGTGCCGGGGCGGCGCCACGCAGACGCGGGGGCTGGAGAGCGATTTGCCAACCGCCCTGCGCCCGGAAAAATTCGACGCCTGGATGGCGGACGTCGAGCGGCTGACGGCGAAATACCATCAGCCGGGAGCGCACGCCTTTCGCCAGGTGGTGATGGCGCCGACCACCACCCTGCACTCCACCACGCCGCAGGAGCTGCGCGAAAGCGCCCGGCTTGCGCGAAGCCTCGGCATTCGGCTGCACAGCCACCTGAGCGAAACGGTGGATTACCTGGACGCCGCCCGGGCGAAATTCGGCATGACTCCGCTGCAGTTCTGCGCTGAGCAGGAGTGGACCGGCGAGGATGTCTGGTTCGCGCATCTGGTGAAGCTATTGCCAGAAGAGATCCGCCTGCTTGGCGAGACGGGCAGCGGCATCGCCCACTGCCCGCAGAGCAACGGGCGGCTTGGCAGCGGCATCGCCGATCTCGTGGCGCTGGAGGCGGCGGGCGTGAAAGTGTCGATTGGCGTGGATGGCGCCGCCTCCAACGAGGCGGCGGATATGCAGAGCGAAACTCACGCCGCCTGGCTTTTGCAGCGGGCGCGCAAAGGAATGCTGGCCAAGCCGCGTTATGAGGGCGGCCAATTTGAAGGCGGTGGCGATGCGGCGACCATCGAGGATGTGGTGCGCTGGGGCACCGCAGGCGGCGCGCAGGTGCTCGGCTTAACCGGCACGGGCACCCTCGCCCCCGGCCAGGCGGCGGATATCGCGCTCTACCGGCTCGACGACCCGCGCTACTTCGGCTTGCACGACATCGCTATCGGCCCGGTGGCCTGCGGCGGCCGGGCGTATTTAAAAGCGTTACTGGTCGGCGGTCGCGTGGCGGTGGAAGAGGACCGCGTTCCGGGTCTCGACCTCGCGGCGCTGGGCCGTCAGGCGCAGGAAGCGGTATTGACGCTGCAACGCCGCGCCGGAGTGCGCGGTTAAGGCAGGGCCGCGCCCGGGCTATTTGAGGCCGAGCCGTTTCGCCAGCCGGTGCAGGTTCGCCACATCCACCGCCAGCGCCCGGGCGCTGGCGGCCCAGTTGTGGTGATGGCGCAGCAGCGTTTCGCCAATCAGCTTGCGCTGGAAGTCCTCGGTGGCGGCGCGCAGGTTTGCCGCGTCCACCGGCGCATCGGGCTGCCGGGCGACCGGCGGCGCGTCAGCGTCAGGGGCGGACGCAAGAGCGAAATGGCGCGCCTCCAGCACCACATCCGGCTCCGTCTGGGTCGCGCGGGCGAGGATCACGGCGCGGTGAATCGCATGCTCCAGCTCGCGCACGTTGCCCGGCCAGCGGTACGCGCGCAGCGGCGCCAGCGCCCCGGGGCTTAACACCACGCGGGATAGCCCCAGGCGCGCGCGGCATTGTTCGCAGAAAAAGCCCGCCAGCAGTACGCGGTCTTCGCCCCGCTCGCGCAGCGGCGGCACCATCAGCGGAAAAACGCTCAGACGATGGTATAAGTCGGCGCGAAAACGCCCCGCCAGCACCTCGGCTTTGAGATCGCGATTAGTGGCGGCGAGCACCCGCACATTCACCCGCAGGCTGCGGTCGTCGCCCACGCGCTGAATATCGCCATACTGCAACACGCGCAGCAGTTTTGCCTGTAACGGCAGCGAAAGCTCGCCAATCTCATCCAGAAACAGCGTGCCGTTGTCCGCCATTTCAAATTTGCCGCTGCGGTTGCTGATAGCGCCGGTAAAGGCTCCCTTCACATGGCCGAACAGCTCGCTTTCCGCCACTGACTCCGGCAGCGCGGCGCAGTTGAGGTAGACCAGCGGATTCGCGGCGCGCGGCGAGCCTTCATGAATGGCGCGGGCCACCAGCTCTTTGCCGGTGCCGGTTTCGCCGCTTATCAGCACGTTTAAATCGGAGGGCGCAACAATGGCTATCGCCTGCTTAAGCTCCCGCATCGGCGGCGATTCGCCAATCATTTCGCCCGCCGGGCCGTCGGCGGCGGCCGACCGCTGCGGGGCGATAAGCGGGTTCTGGCGTTCAAGCTGCTCAATCAGCAGCGCGTTGTTCAGCGCGCCCGCCGCCAGCACCGCCAGTAGCCGCAGCTCTTCATCGCTGAAATTATCGAACTGGTCAGGGTCCATGCCGTCAAGCGTCAGCGCGCCGATGAGCGTCTGCCCGGCGAACAGCGGCAGACCGACGCAGGCATGCACTTTTAGCTGCTCGTGGCCCGGGATCAGGCCGTCATAGGGGTCCGGAAGCTGGCTGTCCGCCGGAAAACGCACGATGTCGCCCGCGCGGGCTATCGCTTCGAGACGCGGATGTTCATTAATGGCGAAGCGCCGTCCGGGCACATCCGGGGAAAGGCCGTCCGTCGCCAGCGGGCGAAACGCCCCTTGTTCGTAGCGCAGCAGCGCCGAGGCGTCGCAGCGCAGCACCTGGCGAAGCGTGGTGATAAGCCGCTGAAAGCGATCCTGATGGCTGATGCCGCTTTGCAGCGCGATGGCAATGGAGGCGAGAAGATTGACCGACAGGCTCATTAAGGCGCTCCTTTGTGGCCAGGCAGACCACAAAGGATGCCACAGCGGCAGGCGGGTGAATAGTCAAAAGGACAGCGATAACCCTGCTGAATGACTTAAACCCCCTCTTTCGCATTACATGCTGTAGCCCGGTTTTTTCGCGAGCTTATCGAGGTTCGGCGCAATCTCTTTGTCCCAAACCTGCGCTTTCCAGTCGTCCGGCTGCACCTCTTCCAGCGCCACCGAAACCGAGCTTTCTTTGCTTTGCAGATGCTTAACGATAACGTCGCTCAGTTCGGCGGCGAGCGCCTGTTGCGCTTCTTCCGATAACCCGCGCGGGAAAAATTTAACGTCGACATGCGGCATGGTCTGCTCCTTAACTGACAAAATGGGCTTACAGCCTGCGTTATCCCGCCTTGCTTTACAAGAGCTTATTGGCTTTCAGCACCGCCGTCAGCTCCACGCGCCCACACACGGCATCCGCCATGGCGTTAAGCTTCGGCGCGTTTGCGGCAAACCACTCGCGGCCCGGGCCCCAGCAGCGCAGCACCGGCCAGTACGCGTCAAGCAGGGTTATCTCTTCGCCGAAAGCATAAGGCCCCTCGCCCATCTCCTGCTCAAGCCACTGGTAGAGCGTCTTGCGCTGGCGTTGCGCGCTTGCCTTGAGCACTTCGGGCTGCGACTCAACCCAGCGCTCCGGGTAGTCGGCCAGGGTAAAGGTGGGATAGACGTTCGCCACCAGCCAGACCAGCAGCCGCCAGAACCTGTCGCGCGCAGGCGTACCAGGGCGCGGGGCGAACTGCGGGTGTTTGTCGAGCAGCATCAGCGCGATGGCGGCGCTTTCGGTCATCACGCCACCCTCTTCCAGCAGCAGCGTCGGCACCTGGCAGAGCGGGTTCAGCGCAATCAGCTGCTCCTGTTGCGGGCCGGGCTTATCAAAGCCCTCGACGTTGATAAAATCATAAGGTTCACGGGTCATCGCCAGCATGATTTCGCTGATAGCCGACCCCCAGCCGGGCACACCGTAGAGCGTAAGCATCGTCACCTCCTGGGTTTGAGATAAGTGTAGAAGCTGCCCGCGGGGAGGGGCAATGCCCGTCTCCCCGATACGCTTAAGGTTTTCCTAATTTTGCTCTGTCACCCTGTGCGCCTAATTGGTTATCAGGCCCGCTTTATGTCTCTGCTGAATGAAAAAAGGCCGACGCTCGGTCGGCTCGCGTTTCTGGCGATTTTTTCGCTCTACATTTCGCTCTTTCTGAACCTCGCTTATTACCGCCAGGTGCTAAAAGCCATGCCCGTGACCTCGCTTCACGAGGCACTGGTTTTCCTCTCCATGCCGGTGGTGGCCTTCAGCGTCATTTTTATCGTGGCGACGCTCGCCTCGTTCTTCTGGCTTGCCCGGCTGGTTATCGCGGTGTTTATTCTTGTTTCAGCGGCGGTGCAGTATTTCATGCTGAACTACGGCATCATCATGGATCGCAATATGATTGCGAATATCCTCGATACCACCGCATCGGAAAGCTTCGCCCTGCTCACGCCGCAACTGGTTGTTACGCTGCTGCTAAGCGGCGTGGCGGCGGTCGCAGCGATGTTCTGGATCCGCATCCGTCCCGCCGCCTCGCGCTGGAAAGGGGTGTTGTGGCGCCTCGTCAGCGTGCTGGGCTGCTGCGCGGCGATAGTCGTCGTGGCGCTGCTGTTTTATAAAGATTACGCCTCGCTGTTTCGTAATAACCGCGAGCTGGTAAAAACCCTCAGTCCTTCCAGCAGCATCGCGGCGAGCTGGTCTTACTATTCGCATCATCGCCAGGCGAACCTGCCGCTGGTGCGCATCGGCGAAGACGCGAAGCTGCTTGCCAACCGGCAGACCGGCAAGCCGAGCCTCACGATTTTGATCGTCGGCGAGACTTCGCGCGCGGACAATTTTTCGCTTGAGGGCTACGGGCGGCAGACCAACCCGAAACTTGCGAAGGACGATGTTTTCTGGTTCCCGCATACCACCTCCTGCGGCACCGCGACGGCGGTCTCCGTGCCCTGCATGTTCTCCAATATGCCGCGCTCGCACTACGACGAAGCGCTGGCGAGCCACCAGGAGGGGCTGCTGGATATCCTGCAGCGGGCGGGCCTGCAGGTGCTGTGGAATGAAAACGACGGCGGCTGCAAAGGCGCCTGCGACCGGGTGCCGCATCAGGACATGACGGCGCTGAACCTGCCGGGCATGTGCCAGGAAGGCGAATGCTACGACGAAGTGCTGTTCCACGGGCTTGATGACTATATCCGCAACCTTAAAGGCAACGGGATCATCGTGCTGCACACTATCGGCAGCCACGGCCCGACCTATTACCATCGTTATCCGCCGCGCTTTAAGGTCTTCACCCCGACCTGCGATACCAATGAGATCCAGACCTGTAGCCAGGAACAGCTGGTCAACACCTATGACAACACGCTGTTATATGTGGACTATATTGTCGATAAGGCGATTGGCGTACTGAAGGCGCACCAGGATAACTTCACCACCAGCCTGGTTTACCTCTCCGATCATGGCGAATCGCTGGGAGAAAACGGCGAATATCTGCACGGACTGCCTTACGCCATTGCCCCGGAGCAACAAAAACATGTGCCGATGCTGTTATGGTTATCGCCAGATTATCAGCAGCGGTTCGGTGTGGAGGCGAGCTGTCTGAGCCATCTCGCAGCATCGAACGCCTTTTCGCAGGATAATCTCTTTTCCACCGTGCTCGGCATGACCGGCACACAGACCCGTGAATACAAGCCGGGCGATGATATTCTGGCAGCGTGTCGGAGCAAAACGTAATGAAGATACTGGTTGTGGAAGATGACGCCCTGCTGCTTGAAGGGCTGATGCTGGCGCTGGCAGGCGAAGGCTACGTGTGTGACGGCGTCACGTCGGTGAAAGCGGCGCAGGCGCATCTGGCCTGCGGCCTTTACAGCCTGATTGTGCTGGACCTTGGCCTGCCGGATGAAGACGGGCTGCAATTGCTCACACGGCTGCGCCGCGAGAAAAGCATGCAGCCTGTGCTCATCCTTACCGCCCGCGATACGGTAAGCGAGCGTATCGCCGGGCTTGATGCGGGCGCGGACGACTATCTGGTTAAACCTTTCGCGCTGGATGAGCTGCTGGCGCGCATTCGCGCCATTATCCGCCGTCATGTTAACCACGGAGACAGCCTGCTGGAGGTGGGCGAGCTGGCGCTGGATATGACACATCGCCAGATCCGCCTGGCGGGCGAGCCGCTGGAGCTGACGCCAAAAGAGTACGCTATTCTCTCGCGGCTGATGCTCAAGGCGGGCCACCCGGTGCACCGGGAAATCCTTTATCAGGATATCTATAACTGGGAGTCGGAGCCCTCCACCAACACGCTGGAAGTGCATATTCATAACCTGCGCGACAAAATCGGCAAGTCCGCCATTCGCACCGTTCGCGGGTTTGGCTATACCCTGGTTAAAGCGGACGGCGCCCCGGAATGACGCTGCGTGAACGCCTTCGCCGCAACAGCAACAGCCTGAGCTTCCGCCTGCTGTTAGCCCTCGGCCTTATCCTCTTCGTCTGTCAGGCCATCAGCGTGCTGTGGCTGTGGCATGAAAGCAAAGAACAGATCCACCTGCTGGTGGACGCCGCCGTACGCGGCGACAACAACCACCGGCATATCGAGCGCGAGATCCGCGAAGCGATAGCGAGCCTCGCGGTGCCGAGTTTAGTGATTATCGGGCTGGCGCTGGTGCTCTGCCTGCAGGCCGTCAAGTGGATAACCCGCCCGCTGCGCAAGCTGCAGGACCATCTTGAAAACCGCACCGAAGATAACCTTGAGCCGATTCAGTATCTCAGCTCGGTGCAGGAGATAGACGCCGTCACGCTCGCCATCAACCAGCTGCTTTCCCGTCTGACCACAAGCCTTGAGCGCGAGCGGCTGTTTACCGCCGATGTGGCCCATGAGCTGCGCACGCCGCTGGCCGGGCTGCGCCTGCATCTCGAACTTCTGGAGCGCAACAACCATGTGCAGGTGCAGCCGCTGATTGCGCGGCTCGACCAGATGACCCGCAGCGTAGTGCAACTGCTGCAACTGGCCCGCGCCGGGCAGTCGTTCACCTCCGGCAACTATCAGGATGTCTCGCTGACGGAAGATGTGGTGCTGGCGACGGAAAGCGAACTGCGCACCATGCTCGCGCAGCGCGATCAGACGCTTCGTCTGCGGCTCTCGCCGCAGGCGCGCGTGCGCGGCGACACGACGCTTTTGCAGGTGCTGCTGCGAAACCTGGTGGAAAACGCGCATCGTTACAGTCCGCAAGGCAGCGTGATTACCGTAAGCGTGGCGGCGACGCCCGTGGCGGCACTCATCGTGGAAGATGAAGGCGACGGCGTGGATGAAAGCAAGGTCGGCGAGCTAAGCAAAGCCTTTGTGCGCATGGACCGCCGTTACGGCGGCATCGGGCTGGGGCTGAATATCGTCAGCCGCATCGTTCAGCTACACAAGGGCGAATTCCTGCTTGAAAACCGCGCGCCCGAATGCGGCAGCCGCGCCACGGCGCGCTTCCCGGGAAACAGCTAAACCCGGGTTAAGAGGCGGCGCGCTGTTCCCTCAGGCTTTGTAAAAACGCCTCGCTTTCAGCGGGCGAGCGCAGATGCACAAACCGGATATGCGACCAGGCCGGGTTCTGCATATCCGCAAGGTAGCGAACCCGGTTGCTGCGCCAGGTTTTCAGCGTCCAGAGCAGAATGGAGTCGCGGCTGAAAAAGCTCTGGCGAAAGCTCTCCCGGTTGCCGGTGCCGGGCCAGAGTTCGGTTTTACGCCAGGCGCGGGTCGCTGCGCGGCGCACTGCCTGCCAGAATGTGCGGGTAAAACCATAATCAAGCCAGACTACGCACTCCACCTCCCGCCATTTCACCGGCCTGGTTCGGTTATAGTTGCCGTCCAGCACCCAACCCTTAGGCTGCGCCGCCAGTTGCTGACGGATTTTTTCCATAAACACCTCATCCGGCGTCCCTTGCCAGTTGGCGCGCCAGTACAGGGCATCAAGCTGGATATAGGGCAGATTAAGCTGCTGCGCCAGGCGGCGGGCGAAGGTGCTTTTGCCGCTGCCGCTGGTGCCGACCACATTAATTTTCATCTGCTCCTACCTCTTTTTGCTGTTTTTAAACGCTCCGCGAGCCGCTATGTTATTGAGGTTGTCAGAAAAATACAGTTTTTGATGAACCCACTACCTTTTTTGACAGGGAGCCGGCATGTTTTCAGGTCTTAGCGCTTTTCCTTTAACGCCGATGCGGGGCGACGCCCCCGATTCACACAGGTTTATCCGGCTGGTTGAACGGCTTGCTGACGCCGGGGTGCAGAGTATCGGCGCGCTCGGCTCAACGGGCAATTACGCTTATCTGACGCTGGAGGAGCGGCTGCGGATGACCCAAATCGCGGTTGACCATGCCGCTGGCGTACCGGTGATGGTGAGCGTGGGCGCTGTTCGCACCCGCGACGTGCTGGCGCTTGCCGAAGGCGCGCAGCGCGCCGGGGTTCGCGCCCTGCTGCTCGCCCCCGTGTCTTATCAGCCGCTGACGGAGGATGAAGTTTTCGGGCTTTATCAGACGGTGGCGCATCATTGCGACGTGCCGCTATGTATTTATGATAACGCCGCGACCACTCATTTCACCTTCACCGACGCGCTGTACCAGCGGCTGGCGCAGCTGCCTGCGGTTTGCTCCATTAAGCTTCCCGGTTCGCCGCTTGCCGCGCCGGAGGGTCGCGAGCGCGTGGAGAAGCTTCGCGCCCTGCTGCCTTCACGTATAAAACTCGGCGTCAGCGGCGATATGTTCGCGCAGGCGGGCTTACGCGCCGGTTGCGATGTCTGGTATTCGGTGGTGGGCGGGCTTTATCCCCGTTTAGCGCTGCGTCTTCTTCGCGGCGCGCGAGAAGACGGGCAGCAGGACGCCGACTTTTTATCAGACCTCGAGCCGCTGTGGACACTCTTCAGACGTCACGGCAGCCTGCGCGTGGTGGCGGCGCTGGCAATATTCTCTGGCCTGCTCGACGAACCGCCGCTGCCTGCGCCGCTAAAAATGCTGCCCGCGCAAGAACAACCACAGATCCGCGCGTTGCTGCCCGTACTGGAAGCCTGGGAAGCCGCGTAAGCGTCCCAGCACACCCCGGCGGGGCGCGCGTGGCTCGCCCTGCATTTTCATCCGCCGGTTCCCCGCACCCCGGCCTTTCCCAAAGCGGCGAGGAAGAAAACCCGCGAGCGCGGTAAGCCCAGAGCACTCCCCCTGAAAAACGCCGCACCGCGCGCCCCTAATACGCAATTCCCGGCGGGTTGACCACCGACGCCTCTACCCCTTCCTCCTGCTCGCCCCAGCGGGCCAGCACCTGCTGATAAGCGCCGCTGTTAATGGCGCCGTTTATACCCTCCTGCAACGCATAAACTAACCCGTTGCCCTTTTTGGTGGTGGTGGCGACATATGCCTTCAGCGGCCCTTTGCCCACCAGCCGCGTTTTCCCGGTGAGCGCGGCTTTGTACGCCCCCACCGAATGCGGGCCGAATATCGCGTCCGCGCGCCCCGATTGCAGGTAGAGGTTGCCGGAAGCATCGTCGGTCAGGTAAATCGGCTGCACCGGCTTAAGCCCGTTCGCCTGGTTTTCTTTATCCCACTTCAGCAGAATTTTCTCCTGATTGGTCCCCGACCCTACAATGACCCTTTTGCCCGCCACGTCCGGTGGCGTGTTGATTGACTGGATCTCGCTGGTCGATTTCACCGAAAAGCCGAGCGTATCCACCCGGTAGGTGGCGAAATCAAACTTCATTTTCCGCTGTTCGGTCACCGCGATGTTCACCAGCGCCACGTCATATTTGCCGGCGCTAATGCCGAGCGGCCAGTCCTCCCAGGCGGTCGGCACCAGTTTCACCTTCAGACCGAGGCTGTCGGCCAGCAGCTGCGCGATATCCGGGTCGCTGCCGATGCGCGTGCGATTATCGCTCGCCAGCAGCGCCAGCGGCGGCGAATTGAGCGCGGAGATAGCCACCGTCAGCGTACCCGGTTCAACAAAGCGGTAGCCCGGCGGGATCTTCGCGATGGCCGCCGGGTTGGCGGGCGTGTGGATCGGCGTTTCATTCGCTTTCAGGTCGATGCCCGCCGCCATGGCGAAGGGGCCTGCGCTGAACAGCAGCAGCGTCAGCAGTGCTTTCATCCTTGCTCCTTAAAGTACCCGGGAAAGAAAATTGCGCGTGCGCGGGTGCTGCGGACGGTTTAACACCGCCTCGCTGCTGCCCTGCTCTACAATTCTGCCATCCACCATAAACACCACGTTGTCCGCCACTTCGCGGGCAAAGCCGATTTCATGCGTCACGACCACGAGCGTGGTGCCGGAGCGCGCCAGCTTTTTGATAACGTCCAGCACTTCGCCCACCAGCTCCGGATCCAGCGCCGAGGTGGGCTCGTCGAACAGGATGACTTTTGGCTCCAGCGCCAGCGCGCGGGCGATAGCGATACGCTGCTGCTGGCCGCCGGAAAGATGGCGCGACCAGGCGTCCGCCTTATGGCGAAGCCCTACCACCTCCAGCAGCGCATACGCCCGGGCGACGGCCTGCTCGCGCGGCACGCCGTGCGCGATGGGCGCTTCAATCAGGTTTTCCAGCACCGTCAGGTGGGGAAACAGGTTGAAGTTTTGAAAGACATAGCCCACGTTCACGCGCTGGCGCAGGATCTCGCGCTCCTTCAGCTCATAGAGCTTGTCGCCTTCCCGGCGGTAGCCAATGTAATCGCCGTCTATCTGGATAAACCCTTCGTCTACCCGTTCGAGGTGATTGATGGTGCGCAGCAGCGTCGACTTGCCGGAGCCGGATGGCCCGATAATTACCGTAACCGAGCCGGGCTTAAGTTCCAGCGAGACATTATCCAGCGCTTTATGTTTGCCGAAATATTTACTGACGCGGGTGATGGCGATATGCCCCGCGGCGCTAGGGGAGTTGAGCATTGACAGTCTCCTGGGTTTTTGGCGCGGCGAAAGCCCATTTACGCGCCGGGCGGTCCACCGCCGAGCGGCGCTGGCTGCGCGCAAGCCAGCGTTCCACGCCATATTGCAGCAGGGAAAGCAGGCTGGTCAGGACCAGATACCAGGCGGCGCCCACCATCAGCAGCGGGATAACCTCCTGGGTGCGGTTGTAGATCATCTGAATGGTGTAGAAGAGCTCCGGCATCGCCAGCACGTAAACCATCGCTGTGCCTTTAGCGAGACTGATGACTTCGTTAAAGCCCGCCGGAAGGATGGTGCGCAGCGCCTGCGGCAGGATAATGCGCAGCGTGCGCCGCCACGCGGGCAGCCCCAGCGCGGCCGCCGCTTCGTACTGGCCGTGGTCGACGCCCAAAAAGCCGCCGCGAATAATCTCCGCCGTGTAAGCGCTCTGCACCAGCGTCAGCCCCACCACCGCGGTGGCGAACTGGCCCAGCACGTTAATGGTCGGGTAGCTGGCGAAGGTCATGTCGGTAAAGGGGATGCCCACCGACAGCGTGTCGTAGAGGTAGGAGAAGTTATAAAGAATAATCAGCACCACGATGAGCGGCAGCGAGCGGAACAGCCAGATGTAGCCCCAGGCAAGGCTGCTCAACAGCCACGAGTCGGAGAGCCTCGCCATCGCCAGCACGCCGCCGAACAGAATGCTCAATAAGGTGGCCAGCACGGTTAGCTGGAGCGTCTGGAATACGCCTTCGAGAATAACCGGGTCGAAGAACCAGCGGGCGAAGACGCCCCACTCCCAGCGCGGGTTGAAGGCGACCGACTGCGCCACCACGGCGAGTAAGAAAAGCGCGACCGCCGCCCCGACGATGCGCCAGGGATAGCGCGCCGGCACGACGTTAACAGTAGCGGCAGGGGTTTCTGCGGGAAGAGTCATGTTGCCTCCTCAGGCCGTTTTCGCATGGTTTTCGACAAGGGATTTGGTAAAGCGCAGCCGCCCGTCATAAGGCGGCAGGCTGTACTCCTCCGGATCGCGGGTCAGGTCGAAATGCGGCTGATACCCGTGGCTTAAATAGAGGCGCACCGCCTCCGGCTGGCGAAAGCCGGTGGTGAGATAGACCTGGCTGTAGCCCGCCAGCCGCGCGCGGCGCTCCAGCTCGCTGACCACTTTCCAGGCCAGGCCCTGGCGCCTGAGGTCGCTGCGCGTCCAGATGCGCTTAAGCTCCGCGGTGTTTTCGTCAAACGGTTTATAGGCGCCGGTGGCGATAATCTCGCCGTCGCGCTCCAGCACGATAAACAGCCCCTGCGGCGGCAGATACCACTCCGTCAGCTCCACTTCGGCGTCTTTAGAGAAGTAGTCGCCATAGCGGGCGGCGTACTCGCCAAACAGCCCGGTGATAATCGGCTCCAGCTCCGGCGCCTGCGGTGAGACGTCGCGAAAGAATTCAGTGCTCATCTCGCCTCCTTAGTCGCCAAGGCCCGGCGGGTTGATTTCAGAAGACGGAATGCGCTCCACGCCCTCGCCCCAGCGGTTCAGCACCTTGTCGTAGTCGCCGTTTTTAATGACCCCGTTCAGCGCGGTTTGCACCGGTTGCGCCAGCCCGCTGCCTTTTTTCAGCGTCACGGCGATGTGCGCCGCCTTCGGCCAGCCGCCGTCCACGCTGCCCACCAACCGCGTTTTGCCGGTCAGCGCCGCTTTCCAAGCGCCGATAACGTTCGGCCCGAAGTACGCATCAGCGCGGCCCGACTGCAACGCCAGCGTCTGCGCGGCGTCATCTTTGGCGTAAACCGGCGTAAACGGCTTCAGGCCTTTCGCCTGGTTCGCTTTATCCCAGGCCAGCAGAATCGCCTCCTGATTAGTGCCCGAGCCGACGATAATGCGCAGCCCGGCGATATCCTCCGCTTTCTCAAGCGATTTAATGGCGCTGGAGTCCTTCACGTAAAAGCCCAGCGAGTCTTTGCGGTAGGTCGCGAAGTCGAACTTCTCCTTGCGCGCTTTAGTGACGGTAATGTTGCTGATGGCGGCGTCATACTTGCCGGAAGCGACGCCGAGCGGCCAGTCCTCCCAGGAGGTGGGCACCACGTTCAGCTCAAGCCCCAGGCTGTCGGCCACCAGGCGGGCGATATCCACCTCGCTGCCAAGCAGGGTTTTGTTGTCGTCGGCGAAGACCGTCAGCGGCGGCGAATTAAGCGCCGCCACCGCCACGGTGAGCTTGCCTGGCTGGGCGAAGCGGTAGCCTTGTGGGATTTGCGCCGCGGCTTCGGCGTTTTTCGCGGTGTTAACGGGCGTTTTGTTGGCTTCCAGGCTCACGCCTTTGCCGTTGATGGTCACGTCCTGGGCCATCGCGCCCGCGCTCAGGCCGCCAAACGCGACGGCCAGCGCCAGAATAAGCATGGTTTTCTGCATAGCATCGGCTCTTTTATTGTTGTGTGAAGGAATTAGCAGGCGTTTTCAGCCCCAGGCTTTCGCGAAGCGTCGCGCCCGGGTAGTCGCGGCGGAACAGTCCGCGCTGTTGCAGCAGCGGAACCACGTCGTCGACAAAGCGCGGGAAGGTGTCCGGCGTGCCGCCCTGAATGATAAAACCGTCGGCGGCGAAGCCTTCAAACCACTGCTGCAGGCCGTCCGCCACCTGCTCTGGCGTGCCGTGAAAGCGCGGGCGCGGCGTGGCGGCTTCGAGCGCCGCCTGGCGCAGCGTCTGGTTGTGCTCGCGGGCGCGGCGCTTTATCTCATCGGTGGTGCTGCGAAAGCTGTTCTGCCCAAGGTCGCCGATGTCCGGAAACGGCGCATCAAGCGCATACTGGCTGAAGTCGTGGTGCTCAAAATAGCGGCCCAGATAGTTCAGCGCGTCGTCGATGGAGACCAGCGCGGCGGTAGTCTGATACTGACGCTCCACGTCATCGGCATCGCGCCCCACAATCACGCTGACGCCCTGGAAGATATGCAGCTCGTCCGGCGTTCTGCCATATTTTTCCAGCTGCCCTTTCACGTCGCGGTAAAACGCCTGCGCCTCTTCAAGGCTCTCCTGATGGGTGAAGATGGCGTCGGCGTGGCGGGCGGCGAGCTTTTTACCGTCCTCGGAGGCGCCAGCCTGAAAGATAATCGGTCGGCCCTGCGGGGTGCGGCCAATGTTGAGCGGCCCCTGCACCTGGAAGAAATCGCCGTGGTGGTCGAGCGTGTGCAGCTTAGTCCGGTCGAAAAACTGCCCGGTCTCTTTGTTGCGCACAAAGGCATCCTCTTCCCATGAATCCCACAGTCCCTTCACCACGTCGAGGTATTCATCGGCGATGCGGTAGCGCAGCGCGTGATCCGGATGCTTCTCGCGGGAGAAATTTTTCGCCGAACCCTCCAGCGGCGACGTTACTACGTTCCAGCCCGCCCGGCCGTTGCTCAGGTGATCGAGACTTGCGAACTGGCGCGCCACGGTAAACGGCTCGCTGTAGGAGGTGGAGAGCGTGCCCACCAGCCCCAGATGGCGGGTGACGGTCGCCAGCGCCGACAGCACGGTTATCGGCTCAAAACGGTTAAGAAAATGCGGGATAGACTTTTCGTTGATATACAGGCCGTCGGCGACAAACAGGAAATCGAGCTTGCCCTGCTCGGCTTTTTCCGCCGTCGCCTTCACAAAATCAAAATTGATGCTGGCGTCCGCCACCGCGGCGGGATGCCGCCAGGCGGACATGTTTCCTGAGGCGCCGTGCAGTATGGTGCCAAGGCGCAGCTGTCGTGCTGAAGTCATGGTTATCCCTCTCTTCCCGTTTTCAGGCCATAGCTACCCTTACCCCGCCGGTTGGCGGGGCGAAGGCGATAAAAGGTTTAATGCTGGCTTAGCTGGCGCAGCGCTTTTTCCGCAAGGCGTGCGAAGTAGCGCGCCGCGCCTTCCAGCAGCGCGTCGTCCGGGTTGTAGGCCGGATGGTGCAGGCCATACTCGCTGGCGCTGCCGAGGCTTATGAACGCGCCGGGGATCTGTTGCAGATAGATAGCGAAATCTTCGCCGCCCATGTGCAGATCCGCAGGCTCCGTTTTCAGCCCGGCTTCACGGGCGACCTGCTCGGTAAACGCCGTCCAGTGCGGATCGTTGACCAGCGCAGGCGGGCCGTCGCGCCAGTCGATAGTGATTTGCGCATCAAAGGCGGCGGCGAACCCGGCGGCGAGCTGGCGCAGGCGCTGGGCCACTTTGCTGCGCACCTCGCGGTCGTGGGTGCGCACCGTGCCTTCAAGCTCCACCGTCTCCGGCAGCACGTTCCAGGTATTGCCGCCCTGAATGCGGGTAACGCTCACCACCACGGAATGCAGGCTGCTGACGTCGCGGCTGGCGATGGTCTGCAACGCGCCGACAAGCTGCGTCGCCAGCACGATGGCGTCTTTGCCCTCCTGCGGACGGGCGGCGTGCGCGCCCTTGCCTTTGATATGAATCACGAAGCGGTCGACGTTGGCGTAAAAGGCGCCGGGGCGGGTGGCGAAAACGCCTACCGGGAGGCTCGGTTCGTTATGCATGCCGAAAATCGCGCTGACGCCCTGCAACGCGCCCGCGCGGATAACCGCCTTCGCGCCGGTGAAATTCTCTTCGGCGGGCTGGAAGATAATCCGCACGCGCCCCGGCAGTTCGCTTTCACGCGCTTTTAAAAGCTGCGCCGCGCCGAGCATCACGCTTGCGTGAATGTCATGGCCGCAGGCGTGCATCACGCCGGGGTTGCCCGAGCTGAAGGCCACGCCGCTCTGCTCATCAATCGGCAGCGCGTCGATATCCGCGCGCAGGGCGATAAGCGGCTCCCCCTGGCCCACTTCCGCAACCACGCCGGTATGAAGCGGCAGGTCGGGCAGGCGCAGGCCGTTCTGCTCAAGCCAGCGGCGCAGCCGCGCGGTGGTGGCGACCTCGTTGCCGGAAAGCTCCGGATGCTGATGCAGCTCGCGCCGCCAGGCGATTAATTGTTCTGCGAACGCGCTCATGCCAGCTCCTTCTCAGGGGCCGCCAGCAGCGCCAGCGAGCGCAGACGCGCCGCGCCGTCGGCAAAGGGGGTATCGATAACAAACTCCTCAATGCCGAACTGCTGATGCAGCGCTTCCAGCTCTGCGCGCACGTCCGCAGCCGTGCCTTTAAGCAGCGACGGCGTACGCGGCGTAATGCGCGCCGCCGGGCTGCCCGCCTGGCGAATAAAGGCCTCTGCCTGCGCTTCGCTCGCCACCGTCACCTTCTGGCCGTTTTGCAGCTCCACCAGCCATAGCTGAACCGCCTGCGAGAGCGTTTGCGCCTCTTCACGGCTCTCTGCCACTACCGCCTGCACCGCCAGCAAAAATTCGCCGCGGGCGCGCTGGCGCCAGAGGCGCACGACGTCACCCAGCAGCGCTTTATCGCCGTTCAGGTGCCCGGCGAAGACAAAATGCCAGCCGAGTTTTGCGGCGAGCGCCGCGCTTTCAGGGCTTGCGCCCAGCAGGAAACGCTGCGGCTTGTGGGTCGGCAGCGGCGTGGCGCGCAGGGCGTGGAAATCATCTTCATCGCCGCCGCGCTCGGTGAGCCAGCCGGTCAGCTCGGCAAGCTGGGCGGCGAAATCGCCTTTTTCTTCCGGGCGTATCCCTTTTTGCAGCGCCCGGGTGGAAAGCGGCAGCCCGCCCGGCGCTTTGCCGACGCCAAGGTCGATGCGGCCCGGCGCCAGCGACGCCAGTAAATGGAAATTTTCCGCCACTTTATAAGGGCTGTAGTGTTGCAGCATGACGCCGCCGGAGCCCAGGCGAATGCGCTGAGTCTGCGCGGCAAGCCAGGCGATGATAATTTCCGGCGAGGGGCTGGCCAGGCGCGAAGTATTATGGTGCTCCGCCACCCAGAAGCGATGATAACCCCACGCCTCTGCGCGCTGCGCCAGTTCCAGCGTGCGCGCAAGCGCCTGTCCGGCGGTTTCTCCTTCCGCCACCGGGCTTTTATCCAGCAGGCTCAGTCGGTAAGTCATTATTTATTCCCCTGGCGAGTAACGTGGCTTCATTATTAAAGTCGTCGCGTCGCGCCGGGAAACAAATAATTTTCCTTAAGTAAGTTAAAAAACAGAAATACAACTTTGACCGCAAAATCAATAAGGATGAATAAAAGCGAGCCTTATTTTTCTGCTCACGAGCGGGGAAAACCGGAAATAACGGCTGGCGATGCTATTCCCCCGGCTAAATATTCCCTCTCTCCACAGGGCGAGGGAGAAAACTCGGCAAGGGGCGATGCTCTCTTTCACATTTATTGCGGCTTACCCTCGCCATTGCCAAACCCTGTGGAGTCCTGACATTAAGATCGGGTAGGCTTGCACACGGTTAATTTTCCCGGTGCGGTAAAAGCCTGTTTCTCCTGCCGCCCGTTTACTAAGGAACATAATAATGACGCTTGATGAAATTATCCGCACGCGCTTTACCAGCAAAGCCTATGACGAAACCCGCAAGCTCACCGCGGTTCAGCAGCAGCAACTGCTCGACGTGCTGCGCTATAGCCCATCATCGGTGAACTCTCAGCCGTGGCACTTCTTCGCCGTGACCACTGACGAAGGCAAAGCGCGCCTGCTGCCCGCTGTTGCCGAGGCGAACGCCGGTAAAATCCAGAAAGCGGCGATGGTCGTGGTCTTCACCATCCGCGAGCAGATAACCGAAGAGCATCTGCAGGCGCTGCTGGATAAAGAACAGCAGGACGGGCGTTTTATCAGCGATGAGATGCGCCAGGGCCAGGACAAAGGCCGCCGCTATTTTGTTGACCTGAACAGCCACTCCGTGGAAAGCCAGCAGGCGTGGATGGCGCGCCAGGCCTACATCTCACTCGGTTTCTTCCTGCTTGGCGCCGCAAGCCTTGGGCTGGACGCCACCCCCATTGAAGGCTTCTCGCCGCAGAAAATGGACGATGCGCTGGGTCTGCAAGCAAAAGGCCTGAAAAGCGTGGTGATCGCGACGGTGGGTTACCACAGCGACGCCGACTTCAACGCCGCCTTGCCGAAATCCCGCCTCGACGCCGACCAGGTTATCACCCTGCTGTAAGTATTCAGGCCGCCCTCGCGGCGGCCTTTTCCCTCCTGCCCTTTCCTTCCTGTACTGGCACGCTGAAACGTGCCCGGGGCGGCGTCACACCCTTACTGGTATGTTTTGCGTAGACCCGAATTTGCGGGTAGGATGCTGCGCCATGTTTCGCTTTTAACGCATAGCTATTCACTGGAAAAGCGAACATTTCCCGTACAGAAGACCAGCAAAAGCAAACGATTGGTCAGCAACGGGGTTTCCCAGTTAGAAGACAGGATAACAGGAACACAATGAAGACAACGAAGCAAAGCGCGGCGGACCATCAGGCCGCGAAACGACGCTGGTTGAACTCCCACGAAGAGGGATACCACAAAGCGATGGGCAACCGTCAGGTGCAGATGATCGCCATCGGCGGCGCTATCGGCACCGGTCTGTTTTTAGGCGCTGGCGCGCGTCTGCAGGCGGCCGGCCCCTCCCTCGCCATTGTTTATCTGGTGTGCGGGATTTTCTCTTTCTTTATTCTGCGCGCGCTGGGCGAACTGGTGCTGCATCGTCCGTCGAGCGGCAGCTTCGTCTCTTACGCCCGCGAATTCCTCGGTGAAAAAGCGGCGTATGTCGCAGGCTGGATGTATTTCGTCAACTGGGCGATGACCGGCATCGTGGATATCACCGCCGTGGCGCTCTATATGCACTACTGGGGCGCCTTTGGCGATGTGCCGCAGTGGGTCTTTGCCCTCGGCGCGCTGGCAATTGTCGGCACCATGAACATGATCGGCGTGAAGTGGTTCGCGGAGATGGAGTTCTGGTTCGCGCTGATCAAAGTGCTGGCTATTGTGCTGTTTCTTGTGGTGGGGACGATTTTCCTCGGCACCGGCAAACCGCTGGACGGCGGCGCGACCGGCTTCCACTTAATACCCGATAACGGCGGCTTCTTCCCGCATGGCTTGCTGCCTGCGCTGGTGCTGGTGCAGGGGGTGGTTTTCGCCTTCGCCTCTATCGAGCTGGTGGGTACGGCGGCGGGCGAATGTAAAGACCCGGAAACCATGGTGCCGAAAGCCATCAACAGCGTTATCTGGCGTATCGGCCTGTTCTATGTCGGCTCGGTTATCCTGCTGGTGCTGCTGCTGCCGTGGAACGCCTATCAGGCGGGTCAGAGCCCGTTCGTGACCTTCTTCTCGAAACTCGGCGTGCCGTACATTGGCAGCGTGATGAATATCGTGGTGCTGACGGCGGCGCTCTCCAGCCTCAACTCGGGCCTTTACTCGACTGGCCGTATTCTGCGCTCTATGTCGATGGGCGGCTCCGCGCCGAAGTTTATGTCGAAGATGAGCAAACAGCAGGTGCCGTTCGCCGGCATCCTGGTGACCATGGCCGTTTACGTCGTGGGCGTCTTCCTGAACTATCTGGTGCCGTCGCAGGTGTTTGAGATTGTGCTGAACTTTGCCTCGTTAGGCATTATCGCCTCCTGGGCGTTTATCGTGGTGTGCCAGCTGCGCCTGCGCAAAGCGATTAAAGAAGGCAAAGCGGCGGACGTGCACTTCAAGCTGCCGGGCGCGCCGTTCACCTCCTGGCTGACGCTGCTGTTCCTGCTGGCGGTGCTGGTGCTGATGGCGTTCGACTACCCGAACGGCACCTGGACTATCGGCTCCATTCCGCTTATCGCCATCCTGCTGACGCTGGGCTGGTTCGGCGTGCGCAAGCGCGTGAACGAAATTCACAGCGCCGCGCCGCAAAACCCGGATGACGTGGAGACGGTGACGCTGAAAGAAGAGCATTCTCGCTAAGCGTTCTTGCCGCTTCAGCGCCACGCAAAACCGCCCTTTGGGCGGTTTTTTTATGCACGCCGCCGCCCTAAAACACGACAAAACAGCCTGAGCGCCTGCGCCGCCGTTCACACCTCTCCTGCAAGGGGCGAGGAAGGAAAGCCTGGCCAGAAAAATCATCCCCACCATAAATCCTCGTTAGCCACACCTTGCCGCTTCTTATTCCCTCTCTGCGCATTAGCAAAGCAAAAAAAAGCATTTATCCATTGCGACTAACTTATTCCAATAAACACTTTTGTTTTTTCTTCTTCCGCCTGCACGATGAAGTCATCGATATATATAAAACCATTCACTTATCACTTGCGGGAATAACCATGAAAATAACGAAGACGAAAAGCGCCATGGCGCTGGCGCTCTTATTCGCCACGAGCGCAGCGCAGGCGGAAGGACAAATTAGCATCGCGCAGCAGTTTGGCATTGGTTATTTAATCCTGGATGTGGTTCGCGACCAGCAGTTAATTGAAAAACAGGGCAAGAAACAGGGGCTGGATATTAAAGTGGACTGGCGCACCCTCTCTGGCGCCACGGCCATGAACGAAGCGCTGCTTTCCGGCGCGCTGGATGTCGCCTCGGCGGGCGTGCCGCCGCTGCTCACCCTCTGGGACCGCACCAAAGGCCGCCAGAACGTCAAGGCCATCGCCTCGCTCGGCTCCATGCCTAACTACCTGCTCAGCAACAACCCGGCGGTGAAAAGCGTGAAAGACTTAAGCGACAAAGACCGCATCGCGGTGCCTGCCGCAGGCGTCGGCTTCCAGTCGCGCACGCTACAGATTGAAACCGCAAAGCTCTTCGGCAACGCCGATTACAAGCGGTTTGACAAAATCAGCGTCAGCCTGCCGCACCCGGACGCCAGCGCGGCGCTGATTGCCGGCGGCTCGGAGATCTCCACCCATTTCTCCAGCCCGCCGTTTCAATACCAGGCGCTGGAGCATAAAAACGTCCACAAAATTTTAAGCTCTTACGACGTGCTGGGCGGCCAGGCCACCTTCAATGTGCTCTATACCACGCAGAAATTTCATGACGAAAACCCGAAAACCTATCGCGCCTTTTATGACGCTTTAGCCGAAGCGGCGCAGATTATTAACGCCGATAAAAATAAAGCCGCGGAAACCTATATTCGGGCAGAAAAATCGCGCCTGCCTTTGCCGCTGGTGCAAAAGATTGTTAACGACCCGGAGATTAGCTTTACCGTCTCGCCCGAGCGCACCTTTATTTATGCGCAAAAGCTTAACGAGCTTGGCGTATTAAAAAATAAAGCGGACTCCTGGAAAGACTATTTCTTTAACGAAGCCTGGCAGAACCCGGGCAGCTAATTCACCTGTAAGGATAACCTCATGACCACGACGCTCGACGCCCCGCTTCGCTCGCAGGATTTTGTGATTAGCCCTTTTGAAAACCTGGGCGCGGAAATTACCGGGCTTGATTTGAGCCTGCCGCTGAACGAGGCGGATTTCGCCCGCGTAAAGCAGGCGCATCTCGACCATCATCTGGTGGTGTTTCGTAACCAGCGCATTACCCCACAGCAGCAGATTGATTTCAGCCGTCGCTTCGGGCCGCTGCAAATCCATGTGCTGAAGCAGTTCTTACTGGCGAATCATCCCGAGATCCTGATTGTCTCCAACATCGTTGAGAACGGCCAGCCGATTGGCCTTGGCGACGCCGGGAAATACTGGCACTCCGATCTCTCTTACAAGGCATTGCCGAGCCTGGGCTCCATGCTGTACGCCCAGGAGCTGCCGGAAGAAGGCGGCGATACGCTGTTTGCGGATATGCATAAAGCCTGGGAGACGCTGCCCGTGGCGCTGAAAAAAGCGGTGGAAGGCAAACGGGCGGTACACTCCTATACCGCGACTTACAGCAAGCCGAAATTTGGCGCGCAGTGGCGCCCGCAGTTAACCCCGCAGCAGCTCGCCGAAGTGCAAGCCGTGTTGCATCCGGTGGTCCGCACGCACCCGGAAAACGGGCGTAAGGCGCTGTTCGTCAGCGAAGGCTTCACCACCCACATTGAAGGGCTGCCGGAAGACGAAAGCCGCGACATTCTGCAGGCGCTCTACGACCACAGTATTCGCCCGGAGCATCTGTATCGCCACCGCTGGCAATACGGCGACATGGTTTTCTGGGATAACCGCTCGCTTATCCACCTCGCCACCGGCTGCCCGGATCACCTGCGCCGTAAGCTCTACCGCACCACTATCGAAGGCGACGCGCCGTTCTGAAGGAGGCAAGCATGACCGTAACCCACCCGAGCGGGCCGCTGCTGTCCGTTAACAATGTCGATCTGGAGTACCGCACCCGACAAAGCCGCGTGCGCGCCACCCATGAGGTCACGTTCGACGTCTGGCCCAATGACAGGTTTATTCTGCTTGGCCCCTCCGGGTGCGGGAAGTCGAGCCTGCTGAAAGCCATCGGCGGCTTTATGTCGCCGGTGGGCGGCGTTATCCAGCTTGAAGGTGACACCGTCACGCAGCCGGGGCCGGAGCGGATGATGGTTTTCCAGGAATTCGACCAGTTGCCGCCCTGGAAAACGGTGGTGGAGAACGTCATGTTTCCGCTGGTCGCCAGCCGCAAGGCAAGCAAGGCCGAAGCGCGGGAGGTGGCGCTGCACTTTCTTGATAAAGTCGGGCTGGCGACATTCGCCGACGCCCTGCCGCATATGCTCTCCGGCGGCATGAAACAGCGGGTGGCGATAGCCCGGGCGCTGGCGATGAAGCCGAAAGTGCTGTTAATGGATGAGCCTTTCGCCGCGCTGGACGCCCTGACCCGGCGAAAAATGCAGGAAGAACTGCTCACGCTCTGGGACGAAGCGCGCTTTACGCTGCTGTTCGTTACCCACTCCATCGAAGAAGCGCTGGTGGTCGGCAGCCGTATTCTGGTGCTTTCGCCGCACCCAGGCCAGGTGCGCGCTGAGCTGAACTGCCACCAGTTCGGCATGGACGATTTCGGCAGCCCGGCGTTTCAGCACGCAGCGCAGCATATTCACGATCTGCTTTTCCCGCCTGCGGTTACCCCGCACGCGCCCACGTCACACAAGGAGCCTGGTTATGTCGCAGCCGCCGCCCGTCCGTCCCGAGTATCAGCGTGAATTGAGCGCCCCGGCCGCCTTGAGGCTGGATGTGCCACTGCCCCTCGCCACCAGGTTGTGGAACCAGACGTGGCTGCGCAAAACGGTTATCGTCGCCCTGCTGCTGGTGGTGTGGGAAGTGGTCGCCCGGCTGCAAAACAACGACCTGATGCTGCCGGGCGTGGTGCAGACGCTGCGCGCCTGGGTTGAGGATATGCAAAGCGGCGAACTGCCCGGCAAGATAGCCAACTCCCTCGGCACGTTGTTAAAGGGCTATGTAATTGGCAGCGTACTGGCGCTGCTCTTCAGCGCGCTGGCTATCTCCACCCGGTTCGGGCGCGACTTGCTGAGCACGCTGACCGCGATGCTCAACCCACTGCCCGCCATTGCCCTGCTGCCGCTGGCGCTGCTGTGGTTCGGTCTTGGCAAGGCCAGCCTGATTTTCGTGCTGGTGCACTCGGTGATGTGGCCGATTGCGCTCAACACCTGGTCTGGCTTTACCAGCGTGCCGGAAACGCTGCGCATGGCCGGGCGCAACTATGGCTTAAGCGGCCCGCGGCTGGTGCTTAATATTCTTATCCCGGCTTCGCTGCCGTCGATTATTTCCGGGCTGAAGATTGGCTGGGCCTTCGCCTGGCGTACGCTTATCGCCGCCGAACTGGTGTTTGGCGCCTCCAGCGGCGACGGCGGTCTGGGCTGGTATATTTTCCAGAACCGCAACGAGCTTTTCACCGACCGCGTGTTCGCCGGACTTGCCACGGTGATCGTGATTGGCCTGTTAGTGGAAGGGCTGGTCTTCGCCACCCTTGAAAAAGCCACCGTAAAACGTTGGGGAATGCAGCGCTAGCTCGCGACGCGCATGCCTTTTCGCCGTCGCCATATCTTAGCGAGCGCCCGCCGGGCGGTATTAATCCACCCGGTCGGGCGCGGGTCCGCCAGCATGCTTAGCGCCCGGGCGTAATCGAGCACCAGCCCCGGCGTCCAGGCCATCGTCTGGCCGCGCTTGCGAATTTGCAGCGCCACCCATAGCTCCGGCGTGGTCATCAGTTTGCCGAAGGCTATCCAGAAGCCTTTACGCTGCCACAGCCGCCCCACGCACCCTTCCAGCGCCGCCTCCAGCCCCTTCGCCACGCTGCTTGAGCAGTTGCGATGCGTAAGATTGTAAGTGTTGTCCTGCCGGTAGCGCCGCCAGAAGCGCTCAAGCCGCGCCGGGCTGTAATTGCGAATGCGCACCTGTCGCGTTGAGGGGCACCACTGCGCCGCTTCGCTGGCGTAGTCGCTAAGAAACCGCCCGGCTACGTTGTTCTCTTTAGTGGCGCGCAGCAGACGGCCAAACTCATCCGGCGAGCGGTCAATCTCCTGCGCCGGATAGAGGCTAATGTAAACCCCCTCCGGCGAGGCCAGCGCGGCATGGCCTGTGGAGATGACGCCCTGTTCATCCACCGCGGCGATATAGCGGCTGATAACCGGCCGCTGGCGCGCGCCGCCTGCGGCCGTGCCGGCAGGCGTCCAGACATGCACCGTCAGCGCCGGCTCATCCGGTGCGGGCGGCCCCTCCCACTGGGTGATAAGCGGCGCGCCCGGAATGCCCGCCTGCGCCGCCGGGTCGTCCATCGCCGGGTTGCGCTTCGCCCGTTTCGCCCGCCGCGCCAGCAGCATCAGGTTCCAGCCGGTAAAAGCAAGCCCCAGTCCCAGGCAATAGGGCACCACGCCCTGGTAATGCGTCGGCCAGGGTTGATAAAAGAACACGGCGATCAGCACCTCCACGACGCCGCCAACCAGCGCCAGCCGCCAGTTGGGGTAGCGCACCACGATGGCTGAAGCGATTTGCAGCGCGCCGTCGGCGAGAAACAGCGTGCCGAATAGCAACGACAACAGCAGGTCGCCTTCATGGTTGCCCGCAAGGATAAGCAATGCAGAGATAACGAAGGCGGCGCCTTTCACATAGCGCAGCCGCTTCTGACCGCCAATGCCGCTGCCCGCCACCAAAAGCGTCGCACCGCCCTCAATCAGCAGCAAAAGCGCAAAAGGCTCAATGGGAAAATAGAGCACGCCATCCAGCGCATCGATAAATATCACGATACCGGCAAGCAGCGTAAACGCACCGAACCGACGCAGGCCGCGCCAGTGGGAGCGGAGAAAATCGACGCCGAGCAGGATCAGAATCAACCGTACCATTACGCCCTCTTTTGTGGACTGTGCTACGCCTGAGATGTTGACTTTTCAAGCGTAGCTCAGCCTGCGCGCCTTCGCTGTCTTGCCGCAGGCGGCAGTATTAACATATGCACTAATCCGAATATGATGTTGACATCATCATGCCTGAAGACGAGACTTGGCGCGCTGAATGCGGAGGCGCGATGAATTCACTTACCCCCCTGAAACTTTTTAAATCGCTGTCGGACGACACGCGTCTGACGCTGGTCTTACTGTTACGAGAAAAAGGCGAGCTGTGCGTCTGCGAACTCTCTGGCGTGATGAAAGAGCCGCAGCCTAAAACGTCGCGACATCTGTCGTTGCTGAAGGAGTGTGGGTTGCTTTGCGACCGGCGCGACGGAAAATGGATTTACTATCGGCTCTCGCCTCACATGCCCGCCTGGGCCGCCGCCGTGATAGAACAGGCCTACCAGTGTCAGCGTGAGGATATTCGCCGCTTAAGCCGACAGGCAGAAAAAGAGAACGCCACCACTAACGGTAAAGCTGTTTGTCTATAAAAACACATTCACTTATTCATATTTGATGGAATAGCGCGCGCGTTGTTCATTTGACGGGCAAAGGAGAAACTATGCTGCTGGCAGGCGCCATTTTCGTTTTCACGCTGACCCTGGTTATCTGGCAGCCAAAAGGGCTTAGCATTGGCTGGAGCGCGCTTATCGGCGCTGCGCTGGCGCTGCTGACCGGGGTGGTCAGCATTGGCGACATACCCACCGTCTGGCAGATTGTCTGGAACGCCACGGCGACCTTTATCGCGGTTATTATCATTAGCCTGCTGCTGGATGAGTCGGGCTTCTTCGAATGGGCGGCGCTGCATGTCGCCCGCTGGGGCAATGGCCGCGGCAAAAGGCTTTTCACGTTTATTATCCTGCTCGGCGCCGCTGTGGCCGCCCTCTTCGCCAATGACGGCGCGGCGCTTATCCTGACGCCTATCGTTATTGCGATGCTGCTGGCGCTGGGCTTCAGCCAGGGCGCGACGCTGGCGTTTGTCATGGCGGCGGGTTTTATTGCCGACACCGCCAGTCTGCCGCTGATTGTGTCGAACCTCGTGAATATCGTCACCGCGGATTTCTTTACGCTTGGCTTCAGCGATTACGCGTCGGTGATGCTGCCGGTTAACGCCGCCTCCGTGCTGGCGACGCTGGTGATGCTGCATCTCTTTTTTCGACGAGAAATCCCCGCCGTCTATGATATGGCGAAACTCAAAGCGCCCCGCGAAGCGATTCGCGACCGCCGCACCTTCAGAATGGGGTGGACAGTGCTGGTTCTGCTGCTGGTTGGCTTTTTCGCGCTGGAGCCGCTCGGGGTGCCCGTAAGCCTGGTGGCGGCGACGGCGGCGCTGATCCTCTGGCTGGTGGCTCGCCGGGGTGAGGTCATCGACACCCATAAAGTGCTTAAGGGCGCGCCCTGGCAAATTGTCATTTTCTCGCTGGGCATGTACCTGGTGGTCTATGGGCTGCGCAACGCGGGGCTTACGGAGTGGCTTTCCCTCGCCCTTAATCGCATGGCGGAGCATGGCGTCTGGGGCGCGACGCTTGGCACCGGCTTTCTTACCGCCTTTCTCTCATCAGTAATGAATAACATGCCCACCGTGCTGGTAGGCGCGCTTTCCATCGACGGCAGCAGCGCGCAGGGCGTGATAAAAGAGGCGATGATTTACGCCAACATCATCGGCTGCGATTTAGGGCCGAAAATCACGCCGGTTGGCAGCCTCGCGACGCTGCTATGGCTCCATGTTCTGGCGCAAAAAAATATCACTATCCGCTGGGGATATTATTTCCAGGTGGGCGTGACGATGACGCTGCCCATTCTTTTCGTCACGCTGAGCGCGCTGGCGCTGCGTCTGCTTTAGTAACAATACGGGGACGTCCCCCTTCAGAGGTTCTCATGACTGACATCACGATTTATCACAACCCCGGCTGCGGCACATCACGAAATACCCTCGCGCTAATCCGCAACAGCGGCGTGGAGCCCACTATCATTCTGTATCTTGAAACACCGCCAACGCGTGATGAACTGCGTAAGCTCATCACGGCGATGGGGATAAGCGTGCGCGACCTGCTGCGTAAAAATACCGAGCCTTATGAAACGCTGGGGCTTGCCAGCGCGCAACTGGACGACGAGGCGCTACTGGACGCTATGCTGGCGCACCCGGTGCTTATCAACCGTCCGATTGTGGTAACCCCGCTCGGCACCCGGCTTTGCCGCCCGTCTGAAGCGGTGCTGGATATTCTCCCCGACCCGCAGCGCGGCCCTTTTACCAAAGAGGATGGCGAAGTGGTGATTAATGAGAAAGGGCAACGGGTGCGCCCGTAGTGCTTACCGTGCGGCCCGGATAATCCGCTCGCTGCACCTCTGCTCTGCCGTTGTCATCTATGCTCAAAGGAAAGCGGCGGGAGAAAATCATGCAGGCGTTGCGGGGAAAAGTTGGCGTTATTACCGCAGTGATGGTGTTTGGGCTGACCTATGGCTTAACCGCGCCGCTGGTCTCCCTGCGCATGAGCGCGGCGGGTTACAGCGAAGGGTGGATTGGTCTGAACGCGGCGATGCATGCGGTGGGGGTGCTCGCCATAGCGCCCCTGTTGCCCGCGCTTTGCCGCCGCTTCTCGCCGCAGGCGCTGATGCGCTTTTCTCTGTTCGCTATTTTTCTCACGCTCTGCCTGTTTCCCTTTGTGCCGCTCGCGAGCTGGTTCGCGCTGCGCCTGCTGCTGGGCGCTTTCAGCGAGATTATTCTGGTGGTCACCGAGACATGGCTTAACCACACAAGCGTGGAGCGCGCGCGGGCGACCACCATGGCCTGGTATATGGCGAGCCTGTCGCTGGGTTTTGCGCTGGGGCCGTTTTTGCTGCTGGCGGGCAGCGGCACGCTGCCCTTTTTCTATGGCGCGCTGCTGGCGCTGGCGGCGGCGCTTATCCTGTTACGTCGCAGAAACGAGCCGCCGCTGGCGCAGGAAAACGCGGGCGCGTTCTGGCGCTACCTGGCTCTCGCGCCGCTGGCGATGGCCGCCACGCTGCTGAATGCCGCGCTGGAAGCGGCAGGCATGAACCTGCTGGTGATTTACGCCATGAACCTTGGCTGGAGCGAAAAGTTGGCCACTGCGCTGCTTAGCGTGCTGATGCTCGGCGCGATTGTGCTGCAACTGCCGGTAGGCTGGCTGGCGGATCGTTTCGATCGCGCTCGACTGGTGGTGCTGTTTGCCGCCGTTTCGACGCTCGGCGCGCTGGCCTGGCCGTGGGCGCTGCGCGTGGCGCCGCTCGCCTGGGTATTGATGTTTCTCTGGGGCGGCGCGTTTGTCGCCATTTACACGCTGGTTATCACGCAGGTGGGCGAGCGCTTTTCCGGCACGGCGCTGGCGGGCGTTTATGCGGCCATGTCGATAATGTGGGGCGCTGGCGCGCTGGTCGGCCCTTCGCTTGCCGGGCTCGCCATGAACGCCGGCGCTCACGGCTTGCCCTGGCTCGCGGCGGCGCTGTGCGGCGCGTTTACGCTTTATGCGTGGCGGGTGACAAGGCGCGCGGCGTAGCCTGTCGCCCCTCACCCCGACCCTCTCCCCAACGGGGCGAGGGAGAACACCCGCAAGCGCCTGAACAATGCGCCAGGGCAGCCGTTCAGGCCGTCTTACAGCGCAATGCGCACCACATCATCCGGGCTGGTCGCCTCTTTCTGGCGGCTGGAAGCCTGCTTCACGCTGACATACAGCGTTTTGCCGTCAGCGGAAAGCGCCAGGCTGTTCGGATGGGTCGGCGTTTCGACGGTTTTTATCACTTTATAATGCTTCGCGTCGATGATGCTGACGCTGCCCGCTTCGCGGTGCGTTACGTAAACCTCATTGCGCGCCGGGTTGAACAGCACGGCGAGCGATTTCGGCGCCTCGATTTTCTGCATCACGTTGCCGTTTTTCGTATCCACCACCAGCAGCTGCGCCTGCTTCGCATCGGTGACAAAAGCGCGGTGGTTAGCCGTATCCAGCGCCAGGTTGAGGTACATGTGCTCGCCCTCTTCCTGCAATTTTTTGCGGGAAACGACGCGGTTGTTGCTGGTGTCGATGGTGATGAACTCGCCGTCGGCATTGGTGGTGTAAAGGCGTTTCGCCGCCGCATCCAGCGCCAGGCCGGTGTTCATTTTGCCAAGGTCAGTAATGGTGGTGCGAAGCGTCAGCGTTTCGCCGTCCACCACCCACACCACGCTCGCTTTGCCAAGACCGCCGATATAAACGGTATTCGTCGCTTCATCCACGGCCAGCTCTCGCGGCTGCAAGGGGCGCGCCGTCTCTGAACGTTGAGTTGGGTCGAGCACCAGGCGTCCTTTCACCTCCGCCGTTTTAGCGTCAATCGCCGTCACCGCGCCGTTCACCGTATTGCCGAAGTAAAGCGTATTGGTTTTGGTGTTGATAGCCGCGCCGAACGGTTTGATGTCGTTATGAATAATCTGGGTGATATCAAGCGTGGTGGGGTCCAGACGGTAGACCACGCCGCCTTTATCAAGCGAGCGGCTCTGCGACGTCGCCAGATAAAGCGCCTGCTCTGTCGGGCTGTAGACCATCTCATAGGCGCCTTTGCCTACCGGCTTGCGCAGCATTGCCTCCGCGGCGTGGCTGGTGAAGGTGGTAAAGGCGCTGGCGAACAGCAGCGCGCCCAGCAACGCGCGCGGCGCGGACAGATGAGGTAATTGCATAAAGTCTCCCTTTTAAAATAGGCGATAGTGGTGATGTCACATTGCTTCCATAAAGATCGCCGGGGTGCCTGCCGCCGGGCTATTTTGTTGAGAATAATAATCATTATTTTATTAAAAGGGGATCTTTTTCTGCCGTACCGCCCTGTACAGGACAAAACCCGGACGAGAATGGCCGTTGCGGAAGTTTCGGCTACACTTTGCTGAATGCGCATAACTGTTAACGATATGTGCCGTTTGGCTTTTCAAAAATTTACATAAAGTTTAACATAGCAACGTATGTTCCATCTGGTTCGTCCCTGAACCCCTAACCCGGTTTGTTGAATGAAAATCTCCCGTGCCGCGAAAGCGCCTCTGTGGCTGCTGCCCGCCGTTTTCTCACCCTGCTTTATCGCCAGCGCCTCCGCGGCCGATGAACAGACGATGGTTGTTACCGCCGCCCCCGGCGCCGTTTCCGAGCTGGACACGCCAGCGGCGGTGAGCGTGGTTTCTGGCGAAGACCTGCGTCACGCCGCGCCGCGCGTCAACCTGTCGGAAAATCTCGGCAGCGTGCCGGGCCTGCAAATCCAGAACCGTCAAAACTACGCGCAGGATTTACAGCTGTCGATGCGCGGGTTTGGCTCCCGCTCCACCTATGGCGTGCGCGGCATCCGCATGTATGTTGACGGCATTCCGGCTACCATGCCGGACGGCCAGGGTTATACCTCTAACTTCGATTTAAACAGCATCGACAGCGTGGAAGTGCTGCGCGGCCCCTTCTCCGCGCTGTATGGCAACGCCTCCGGCGGCGTGATTGACGTGAAAACCGAAACCGGCAGCCAGCCGCCGAAAATCGAAGCGGGCACCTGGTACGGCAGCTACGGCAGCGTGCGCTACGGCCTGAAAGCCACGGGAGCGACGGGCGATGGCACCCAGGCGGGGGATGTGGATTACTCGGTTTCCACCACCCGTTTCACCACGCATGGCTACCGCGACCACAGCGGCGCGCGTAAAAACCTCGCTAACGCGAAGCTTGGCGTGCGCCTGGACGACGCCAGCAAGCTGACGCTGATTTTCAACAGCGTCGATATCAAGGCCAACGATCCGGGCGGGCTGACTCGCGACGAGTGGAAAGAGAACCCGCGCCAGTCGCCGCGCGGCGATCAGTACAACACGCGTAAGAGCACCAAACAGACCCAGGCGGGCCTGCGCTACGATCGCGCGCTGAGCGAAAATGATGACATCAGCGTGATGGCTTACGCCGGCGAACGTGAAACCGTGCAGTATCAGTCTATTCCGCGGGCGCCGCAGCTGAACCCGACGCACCCTGGCGGCGTTATCGACCTCACCCGTCATTACCAGGGGATCGACAGCCGCTGGACGCACCGCGGCGACCTGGGCGACGTGCCTTTCAGCTTCACCACCGGGCTTAACTACGAAAACCTCATCGAGAAGCGTAAAGGCTACGAGAACTTCTCTATGGTGAACGGCGCGCCGGTTTATGGCGAAAAAGGCAGCCTGCGCCGCGACGAGCGCAACCTGATGTGGAACGTCGACCCGTATCTGCAAACCAGCTGGCAGCTCACCGACAAGCTGAGCCTGGATGCGGGCGTGCGTTACAGCAACATCTGGTTCGACTCTAACGATAATTACGTTACCGCCCGCAACGGCGACGACAGCGGCGAAGCGAACTACCATAAGTGGCTGCCGGCAGGCTCGCTGAAATATGCCCTCACCGACGCGTGGAACGTCTACGTTTCCGCCGGTCGCGGTTTCGAAACGCCGACCATTAACGAGCTCTCCTACCGGGCGGGCGGCATCAACGGTCTGAACCTGGATCTGAAGCCTTCCACCAGCGACACCGTGGAGATCGGCAGCAAAACCCGCATCGGCAACGGCCTGCTGACCGCCGCGCTGTTCCAGACCGATACCGACAATGAGATTGTGACCGACACCAGCAGCGGCGGGCGCACCACCTACAAGAACGCCGGGAAAACCCGTCGTCAGGGCGTGGAGCTGGGGCTGGATCAGCAGTTTGGCGACGCGTGGAAGCTGAAAGCGGCGTGGACCTATCTCAACGCCACCTACCGCACCGACGTGTGCAACGGCGACGTTGACTGTAACGGCAACCGCATGCCGGGCATTGCGCGCAATATGGTTTACGCCTCCATGGGCTACGAGCCGGAAACCGGCTGGTACGCGGGCGGCGACGTGCGCTACATGAGCAGCATCATGGCCGATGACGAGAACACCGCTAAAGCCCCTTCCTACACCACCGTTGGCCTGAATACCGGCTACAAGGTGAAGCAAGGCAACTGGATGCTGGACGTGTTTGGTCGCGTGGACAACCTGTTTGACCGCGATTACGTCGGCTCTGTTATCGTGAACGAAGGCAACGGCCGTTACTACGAACCCGCTCCGGGCCGTAACTACGGCGTAGGCGCGGCAGTGACCTACAGCTTCGAATAACCCCCGAAAACCCTCAGAGGCGGTACGGCGCTTGCGCCTGCCGCCTCGCTTTATTCTCCTTCCCCACACACCTCAAACAGCACTTCCCGCAGCCAGCGGTGCGCGGGGTGATGATGCGTGCGTTCATGCCAGGCGGCGACTTTCGTGAAGCCGGGAATGGCAAGCGGCGGCGCGAAGGTCAGCAGGTTGTCCTCTTCACGCAGCAGCCGACGCGGCACCACCGCCAGCAGGTCGGTCTCTTTAAGTAACGAAACCAGAAACAAGAAGCTGTCTACCGACAGGCTCACCCGCCGCGTTAACCCTTTCTCCGCCAGCGCCCGGTCGGTCGCGCCGTTGAATGGATCGCCAAAATAAGAGACCAGCGCCTGGTCGAGTTCGCAGAAGCGCTCAAGGCTCAGTTTCTCGCCCGCCGCCGGGTGTTGGGCGCGTATCGCGCAGACATACTCTTCGTCGTAAAGCCTGCGGGCGTGCAGCGCTTGCGGTGCGGTCTGGGTGGTAACAATAGCAAGGTCGATTTCCCCTTTCTCCAGCAGCTGGCGCACGTTCGTTTCGTCTATCTGCCGCACCGCCAGGCGCATGGCGGGCGCCCGCTTGCGCAGCTCGCGGGTGAAAGGCTCGACGATGGCGCGCAGCGCGTAGTCGGTGGCGGCGAGCGTGACGGTGAGCGTGGAGGTGCCTGGGTCGAAATCCTCCGGCTGAAGCAGCGCCTGGATGTCATGCAGGATGCGCTTCACCGGCTGCGCCAGCTCCAGCGCCCGGGCGGTGGGGATAACGCCGCGCTGGGAGCGGACAAACAGCGGGTCGTTAAAGCTTTCGCGAAGACGGGTGAGCATGGCGCTTACCGCAGGCTGCGTCAGCGCCAGCCGGTCCGCCGCGCGGGTGACGTTCCGCTCATCCAGCAGCGCATCCAGCGTCCTGAGCAGGTTAAGATCGAGATGATGAAGGTCGCGCATCGCTCGCCCCTTTTTAAGAAATAAACTCAGGTTATACCTGATATTAAAATTGACGATTGGTTTTATATCACAGCGATTTTTAAGATGCGCTCCTCTAACGCACATGAGGAAGCGACCATGAACAGCATTATCTGGCCGGAAAAATATACCCCGGGCACCACCGACAATTTTGTTTCCAACGAAGTGATTGTGGCGAATCTTCACGCCAGCGAGGTCTGGACGTATCTGGTTGATACCCGCTGGTGGCCGGGTTATTACGAGAACGTGTCAGACATCCATTTTTACGACGCGACCGGCCCGCGGCTTGCAGCCAACAGCCGCTTTCGCTTCACCACGTTCCGCTTTCCGGTAGAGGCGCAGGTTGTTGAATTTGTACCGCCCGCAGAGGGCCAGCCCGCCCGTCTTGCCTGGCGCGGTTGGGTGGAAGGCGATGAAGATAAGGCGCTCGACGTGCTGCACGCCTGGCTGATTGAAGATTTACCCGGCGCACGCGTCCGCATCCTTACCCAGGAGAGCCAGACAGGCAAACCGGCGCAACAGCTTGCGGCCGCCACGCCAAACCCGATGCTGAACGCCCATCAGGCGTGGCTGGACGGCCTTGCGAAGACCGCGCTTGCGCAAAAGGCTTACCAGGAATAAAAAAGCGCGGCGGGGGTTTGCTGGGTCGATAAGCGAAGCGCCCCCATTTTTTACGCAACCGCTAGTAGCGAATCTCCGCCGTCTGGCGCAGCTCCTCGGCGGTTGCCACAGGCAAACCGAAAAACGCCAGGTAAGCGGGGATCATCTCAAACAGCATGTCCACGCCCTGCTGGATGACGCAGCCGCGCTCGCGGGCGGCCTGTAAAAACGGCGTCACGGCGCTTTTCATCACCACCTCGCCGACAAAACAGCCAGGGCTGAGGCGCGAGACATCCAGCGGCAGCGGGTCGCCCGGCTGCATGCCGAGCGGCGTGGCGTTAACCACGATGTCGTGCTCCTGCGGGTCGCGCTCGCCAACCGTCACCTCAAGCGCCGGATAACGCTGTCGCAAGCGCTGCGCCAGCGCCTCGCCGTTCTCCTGGCGGGTATCGAACAGCGTCAGCGCCGCCACCCCCGCCGCCGCCAGCGAGGCGCTAATCGCGCAGCCCACGCCGCCGCTGCCCACCACCAGCGCGCGCTTGCCTTGCGCCGGCTGGCCTTTTTGCAGCATGCCGCGCACAAAGCCTTCGCCGTCAAACATGTCGCCTTCCAGCTCGCCCGCTTCATTGACGCGCACGGCGTTGCAGGCGCCCGCTATCTGCGCCGTCGGGCTAAGGCGGTCCACCAGTGCGGTGGTGGCGACTTTGTGCGGCATGGTGATAAGCGCGCCGATCACATTGGTGGTGCGAAACAGCGAACGCAGCAGGTCCGGATAGGCTTCAGGCTTAACGCCCATCGGCATCACGTTGATGTCCAGACCGTTCGCCGCAAACCAGGGGTTGTAAATCATCGGCGCTTTAAAGCTCTCGGTAGGAAAGCCCAGGTGCGCTATCAGGCGGGTGTGTCCACTAATCATAAGTATCCTTACGCGGCAGCGCAGCGCGCCGCCGCACTGCGTTAGTCCAGCTCGATGCGTTTCACATCGCCAAGAATAAAGAGGTAGGAGACGACGCCCAGCAGCGCCGCGCCGCCGACATAAATCAGCGCATAGAAGAAATTGCCGGTGCCGGCGACAATAAAACCAATCACCAGCGGCGTGACGACCGACGCCATGTTGGTGCAGAAGTTGAACAGGCCGCCCGTCAGCCCGGCGAGGTTTTTCGGCGCCATATCGGAAACCAGCGTCCAGCCCAGCCCTACCATCCCCTGGCCGAAAAAGGCCAGCGACATAATGGCGATAACGCCCGTATCCGTCGGCATCCAGTTTGCCAGAATGATGGTGCTGGCGAGCAGCAGCCCGGTAACGATGGGCAGCTTGCGCGCTACGTTGGCGGAGCCGGTCGCTTTAAGCAGCTTGTCGGAGATAAACCCGCCCGCCAGTACGCCTACCGCGGCGGAAAGAAACGGCATGATGGCGAAGAAACCCACTTTCAACCACGGCAGTTGCCGCTCGGTGGCGAGGTAGGTAGGAAACCAGGTAAGGAAGAAGACCAGCGTGGTGTTGCCGGCGAACTGGCCGATGCCCGCGCCTATCATCTGGCGGCACTTCAGCAGCTTGCCGACGTTGCTCCAGTTGAAATGCATTTTCGGCTCGGACCCGGTTTCGCCGCGCCCGCCGATATACTCAAGCTCCGCCTGGTTGGCGCTGCGGGAGTTTTCCGGCTCGTGGTATCTCACCCACCACACCCCGGCGAAGAGAATGCCCACCACGCCGGTGACGATAAACAGCGCCCGCCAGCCGAAGCTCTCCATTATCCAGAACAACAGCGGCGCGAAAGCCGCCAGACCAACGTACTCCCCCACCGTGTAAACCGCCGTGGCGCGGGCGCGCTCATGCTGCGGGAACCATTTTCCCACCACCCGGCTGTTGACCGGAAAACAGGGCGCTTCGCTGATACCCAGCCCCAGGCGGCAGAGCAGCAGCGTTTTCAGGCCGAGGGTCATGCCGTGCAGCAGCGTGAACACAGACCAGAAGACCAGCGAAAGCGCATAGGTAATTTTGTTGCCGAAGCGGTCGAGAAACATGCCGCCCGGAATTTGCATCACCGCATAGGTCCAGGCGAAGGCGGAAAAGACAATGCCCATGGTGGCGGCGTTGATGCCGAGGTCGCGGCTCACTTCCGGCGCGGCGATGCCAAGCACGGTGCGGTCGAGATAGTTAATCATCGTCCCCACCGCCAGCAGGGCGAGGATCCCAAGCCGGGTGCGGGTGCGCTTCACGCTCGCCGCCTGCGGGGCGGCGATATCGCCCGGTTGCAAGGTTGTCATGTTGTTATCCTTTTTATGCAGGTTACAGAGTTATTGTTATGCGATGTTCTGTTTCTCGCCCGCCCTGAACCTTCTGGTCCACGGCGGGTTATGCTACTGATGTGTTTGCATGGCGGCAAGCCGAACGGCGGCATTGCTTGCGCCGTATTGCTGGTAATCTCCTTTACGCTCCACTATCTCAAAGAAAAAGCGCCCCTCGCGAAACGGCGGCGTGTAGATATGCAAAAACGCGTTGCCGCCATCGTCGCGCTCGTAAAGCGCCTGCAGCGCAGGCAGCGTCGCCAGCAGCCCGCCGCTCTCGCCGTAGCGCGCCAGCAGGTCGTCGTAATAGTTGGCCGGCACCGGGAGCGGCTGCATACCCTGCGCTTCCAGCCGCGTCACGGTAGTCAGCAGATCGTTCGCGGCGAACGCGACGTGCTGAAGCCCGCTGCCCTGATAACTCGCCACCGAGCGGGCAATCTGCGTATCGCGGCTCTGGGACATATTGAGCGGCAGCCGGATCGTGCGGCACGGGCTGTGCAGCACCTGGCTGCGCACCAGCCCATACGGGTCCGGCAGGCTGTACTCGCTGTCGAGCTCAAAACCGAACACCGAGCGAAAGAACATCACCCAGTTATCGCGGCTGCCTTCCGGCAGGCCGAGCGCCAGATGGTCGACACCGGTGAAATCTTTATTCGGCGTCGGTTGCAGATGAAAATCGGCGCGCCAGCCCTCTTCGCCCGCCGATTCAATCAAGTAGATAAGGCTGCCGTCGGGGGCGCAAATAGCGGGCAGCTCGCGCTCGTCCGGCCCGTGCGCCTCCTGCCAGAGCGGATAGCCATAATCCTGCGCCCGCTTAAGCAGTTGCGCCGCGCCCTTCACCCGCCAGGCCTGTGCGCAAAGCGACACGCCGTGGCGCTGGTAGAAGTTATCCGCCCAGCTGTGGGGCTGGTGGTTGATAATGACGTTGGCCCCGCCGTTGCGCCACAGCTCAACCTTTTTCGAGCGATGCTCGCCCGCCTGCGCAAAACCGAGCGGGCGCAACGCCGCGCCAAGGGCGCAAGCATCGTCATCGCTTGCGGCGAATTCGATAAACTCCACGCCGTCGTAGCGGGCGAGCGGCGCTGAGGAAAAGAGCGGCGCATCGCTCTGCGGCAGACGCTTGCGGGTCTGCTCCTCAAGCCAGAGCAGCGAGCGGTAGCCGTCTTTGGCCGTGGGCGCGGTGGGAAACGCGCGAAAGCCGTCGTTGAAAATCTCCAGCGACCAGGGGCCGCGGTAGCCTTTGGCGGTGAGGTCGCGGGCGAACTCCGCCAGCGGCAGCTCGCCCTGGCCCGGGAAGCAGCGGAAATGGCGGCTCCACTCCAGCACGTCCATTTTCATCAGCGGCGCGTCGGCAAGCTGCAGAAAGGTGATTTTCTCAACCGGAATATCTTCCATGGCGCCGAGCCGGTCGCCGCGCGCAAGGATATGGAAACTGTCGAGCACGATGCCGAGCGCCGGGCTGTCTACCGCCTTCACCCGCGCCCAGGCGTCGCGAAAACGGTTTACGTGTGTGCCCCAGGCCAGCGCTTCGTAGCCCACTTCTATTGCAAACTGCTGCGCCAGCGCGGCGATCTCCGCGAGATCGCTGACCTGCAAATCAAAGCTCGACGAGGTGTGCGGCGACACGTTGCTGCACAGCAGCATTTTGTCGCAGCCCAGCTGCTGCATCAGGTCGAACTTGCGGCGCGCGCGCTCCAGGTTGGCGGCGAATTGCTGGCGCGACATGCCTTCGAAATCGCGAAACGGCTGGAACAGCGTGATGGCAAGCCCCAGGTCGGCGCACATCTGGCGCACCTCGGCGGGCGAGCCGGGGTAATAAAGGAGGTCGTTTTCAAAAATCTCCACGCCGTCGAACCCGGCGGCGGCAATGGCGTTAAGTTTCTCCGGCAGCGTACCGGAGACAGAAACGGTCGCAATTGAACGTTGCATGTTGATCTCTCACAGCGTCAGGGTGAGATTCAGAATTGTATCAAATGGTACATTGTGCAAATAGAAAGTTAAATAAATGTGATTTAATGTGCCGTTTTTCTGTACAGATCTGTGTCCACATGGTGTACAGCTCACGAAATCGCGGCGAAAACGGCCGTAAAGAAAGTTCAGTCGCTCCCCCTCTTCCCTGCCTGGTTCACAGCACCGCCTATACTGAAACCTTCCCTCTTTTATTGTGAAGGAGCCGCTTATGGGGCGCGTCTGGCACCAGAACGCAGTGATATATCAGATAGATCCCAGCCGCTTTTATGACAGCAACGGCGACGGCTGGGGCGATATTCGCGGCATTATCCAGAAGCTTGATTACATTGCCTCGCTCGGCGTCACGGCGCTGTGGCTCACGCCTTTTTATGTCTCGCCCCGGCGGGATAACGGCTACGACGTAGAAGACCATCTCTCCATCGAGCCGCGCCTTGGCGAGCCGGAGGATATCGACTGGCTGCTGGCCGAAGCGCGCAAGCGGGATATGCGGGTGATTATCGAACTGGTGGCGCAGCACACCTCTGACACCCACTACTGGTTTCAGGAAGCGCGTAAAAACGAAAGCGGCCCCTATCGGGACTACTACCTGTGGTCGAAAAACGGCGGTCCGGATGAGCCCAAACCGATGTTTCCCACCGTGGAGCCGCATATCTGGCACTGGGACGACGAGGCGCAAAGCCATTACCGTCATCTCTTTTATCACCACGAGCCGGACCTTAACCTCGCCAATCCGCACGTGCTGCATGAGGTTGACCGCATTCTCGAACATTGGGTGGAAAAAGGCGTGGCGGGTTTTCGCATCGATGCCGCATCGCACATGGTGGAACAGGCGGGCAGCGGCGATAAAGAAAAGGGCTACCGTTTTTTCAACCACGTCCACGACCTGCTGGAACGTCACCGTCCGGAGCTGATGCTGCTGGGTGAGGTGGACGTTAACGTTGACGAGTTCACCCACTATTTCGGCGACGGCGACCGTCTTACCACCCTGCTTAATTTCTGGATCAACAAAAATATCTTTCTGGCGCTGGCGCGGGAAAACGCGCAGCCGCTGGTCGCCGCGCTCAACGAGCTGCCGCTGCCGCCGGAGCATGGCGGCTACTGCTTCTGGCTGCGCAACCATGACGAACTGGACATGGAAGATCTTAGCGAAGAAGATTTTAACTTCGTCATGGATAAATATGCTCCCGACGAGAATATGCGCATTTACGGGCGTGGCATCCGCCGCCGTCTGGCGCCGATGCTTGAAGGCGACGAGCGCCACCAGGCGCTGGCCCACGCCCTGCTCTTTGCGCTGCCCGGCACGCCTGCTGTTCGCTATGGCGCGGAGACAGGCATGGGGGATAACCTGAACCAGCCGGAGCGCGAATCGGTGCGCTCGCCGATGCAGTGGAGCGCGGCGCCCGGCGCCGGCTTTTCCACCGCCCGTCCCGAGAACCTCGTCTCGCCGCTCATTACGGACGGGCCGTTTGGATATCAGAGAATCAACGTAGAGGAGCAGCTGGCGCGGGAAGACTCGCTGCTGCATCGCATCCGCCGCATTGCTGAAACCTGGCGCACGCTGCCGGAAGTCTGTTACCACCATTATCACCCCTTCACCGTGCCGCAGCAGAGCGTTTTCGCCGCGCGCTATCAGGGCGATGGCTACGCCACGCTGATGTTCGCCAACCTGAGCGCTGAGCCGGTTGTCGTAGAGCTGGGGGAGGTAAATCTGCAAGAGGCGGTGGAAATCCTGGCGGACGAGGAATATCCGCCAGTTTCCCGTGAACTGGCGCTAAACGGCCACGGCTACCGCTGGCTGCGCCTGCGCTAAGTTAACGGCGGCGGCAAAGCCCGCGCAGCACCAGCCCGACTACCGCCACCGCCGCCACGCCCATTATCCGTGAATCTACCGATATCGCTTTTGCGCGGGCCTGGCGGTCGAACCGTCCATGGGCCTGGTGCCCGTTCTCCAGCGGGCGGAACAGATAATCGTCACGCATTGCCGGTTCTATCTCATCCGTAAGCTGCCCCTGCCAGGCTTTTTTCGCCAGCATACGGTCCAGCAGGCCGGGGAAAAACATATTGCCGACAATGGACATGATAGTGCTTTTGCCAAGCCAGACTTCGCGGGGCATAAGCCGCGCCACGGCGGCGTTATAAATCGCTCTTGCCGCCACTTCCGGCTGATAGACCGGCGCCACGGGCTGCATCCGGTGATGAAATTTATTACGCGCCCAGTTGAACTGGGTGGTGTTAACCGCCGGCAACTGCACCATGGTTAGCCGCACGCCGCTCTTTTGATGCAGCAACTCGCAGCGCAGTGAATCGGTGAAGGCGCGCACCGCCGCTTTCGCGCCGCAGTAGGCGGATTGCAGCGGAATAGAGCGCAGCGCCAGCGCGGAGCCGACCTGCACAATGGTGCCGCTGTTGCGCTCCTGCATGTAGCGCAGCGCCGCGCGCGTGCCGTTGACGGTGCCCAGATAGGTCACTTCGGTTACGCGGCGATACTCATCGGCGCTCATCTCTTCCACCGGCGCCAGCACCGTGGTCATCGCGCAGTTTATCCAGACCGCGATGGGGCCAAGCTCCTCTTCCACGCGCTGGGCCGCGTTGCTTATCTGTTGTGGGTCGGCCACGTCGGCGCTGACGCCGAGCGCCCTGCCGCCGTGGCGCTCAAGCTCCTTTACCGTATCCGCAATACCCTGTTCTCCCCGGGCAATGACCGCGACGTCATAGCCTGAAGCCGCAAAATAGTCTGCCGTCGCGCGTCCGACGCCTGAACTTCCGCCGGTCACGACAGCGACAAAGGCGTTTTTTGTCATGTCGTTATCCTGATTTATTGAAGGTAACAAAAGCTTAGTACAGGAGGGGACGTCGCGCCCCGGACAACCGCGACGCCGCGAGCGGAAAAAACAGAAAAAAACGCCCGGCGAACCGGGCGTTTTTAGTGGCGGGCAGATCAGAAGGTCGTCCAGCCCTCATCCAGCGTAGCGGCGCGTTTCGCCGCAGGCTGCGGGGCCGTCGGGCGGCTTTGCGGCGCTGGCGCGCGCGCAGGCCTGGCCGCCGCGTCGTTTTCCGCCAGACGGAATGTCGCCACCCGTTGCGCCAGCAGGCTCGCCTGCTCTTCCAGCGCCTGGGCAGAAGTGGACGAGGCCATCACCAGTTGCGCATTCTGCTGGGTAGTGGCGTCCAGTTCGCTCACGGCGCGGGAGATCTGCTCAATGCCGCGGCTCTGCTCTTCGGAGGCGGAAGAGATTTCGCCCATAATGTCGTTCACCCGGGTGACGGAACTCACCACCTTCTCGATGGTTTCGCCCGCGCGGGCGGCGCGTTCGCTGCCGGTTTTGATGCGATTGACCGATTCATCAATCAGCACGGCGATGTCTTTCGCCGCCTGCGAGCTGCGGCTCGCAAGGCTTCTGACTTCGCTCGCCACCACCGCGAAACCGCGCCCCTGCTCGCCGGCACGCGCCGCTTCCACCGCGGCGTTAAGCGCCAGGATGTTGGTCTGGAAGGCGATGCTGTTAATCACCGCGGTGATATCCGCAATTTTCTGCGAGCTGGCGGAGATGTCGCCCATGGTTTTCACCACATCGCGCACCACGTCGCCGCCCTGGCTCGCGGTTTGCGACGCCTCTGCGGCGATTTTACTGGCGTGGCGGGCGTTGTCGGCGTTGTTTTTCACCGTGGCGGTCAGTTGCTCCATGCTGGCGGCGGTCTGCACTACCGCTGCCGCCTGCTGCTCGGTGCGCGAAGAGAGATCGCTGTTGCCGGTGGCGATATCGCTGGCGGCGCTGGAAACGAGGGAGACGCTCTGGCGCACATCGCCGATGATAGCCCGCAGGCGGGCGTTCATACCGCCCATCGCCTGGGTAAGCTGACCCAGCTCGTCTTTGCGATCGGTTTTAATGTCTGAGCTCAGATCGCCGCTGGCGATGCGCTCCGCCAGCGCCAGGTTATGCGTCAGCGGACGGGTTATCTGACGGATAATGTAAACCGCCACCAGCAGGCCAAACAGGATAGCCAGCGCGCCGATGATAATGGCGGTCGTGGAAGAGTTATACGCCAGTTCGTCGTTCTGGGCTTTCACCTGGGCGATAATTTGCTTGATGGCCGCGCTGCTCTGGTCGCCTGCGGTTTTCACCGTGTCTTCCGCCGCTTTCAGCTGGCTCCAGCCTTCATAGTAACGCGTGCTGAGATCGCGATAGCGCGTGGTGTCGCTCCATAAGGCCTGGAACGGCGCCTGCAGCGACGGGTCCAGCTCGCTCATCAGGGTGTTAAGCTGCGTTTGCGCCGCATTGTAGCTCTGCTCCAGCCCCTGGCGCGCGGCTTCATTGCCGCCGAGGCGCAGCGCCAGGGCGTGGTCGCGCACGCTGCTGATAGCAAACAGCAGATCATAAATTTTAAAGGACTGCGCCGGGTCGGCGACCGGCGTGCGGATAAGCTGACCGAAGCGCTCAGCCTCTTCTTTCGAGGTCATCTCATCCAGCGACGCCCGCACGTCGTTCAGCGCATCCGTCGCTTTCGCCATCGCAACAATGCTGCTGTCGAACGCCGCCAGCGCGCGGTCGATGTCGTTGATGATTGTTTTTTCATCCGCAGCCCAGGAGAGCGCCTGCGCGCCTGCGGTCAGCTCGCGGGCGTGCTGAACATAGTTCGCCATGGTCTGGCGGGCTTTATCGTCGCCGCTGTAGAAGTATTTCAGGCGATTAATTTTGGCCTGAAAGATTTCAATGTTGATTTCATAAACCAGGTTGGTTTTTTGATAGACGTCGCGGATCGCCATGAAGCGAACCACGCTCAGCGCCGTGGCTAACGCCACCAGCAGCAGCACCAGGCCGAAACCCAGCGACAGCTTGCGCGCGATGCGGATATTTCGTAATCGGGATACCAGACCAGCCATCCTGCCTCTCCTTGTTATTGTGCGGACGCTTTTTAGCGCCTGGAAAGGTTATCGGTTGCGTGGCCGGATTATTGAGTATCTTTCGTGCAAAGCGGTGAAAAAAAGGCCTTTCGCCCGAAAGCGTCGTCAGACGCCGTCGGAGAAAGGCCCTTTTGCCGCCGCGCACAGTTCGTTCCAGTAGCGCAGCCGGATCCCGCGTCGCAACGCGCTATCGATTGCGATACCAGACCGGATCGATATTGCCGAAATCAATGCCATAGAGATGCCCTGTGGGAATAAAAGATTCGAGCATACGGGTGCTGTCGTTACTGCTGCGAGGCAGCAGCAACGCCCGGGCGGCGCGGCGTATGCGCCGGGTCAGCCTGCGCGAGGTCTGTGCGGATAATAAAGCCATCGCCTCCTCCTGTTTCTGATGTGTTGACAACCAGTAAAGCGTCGGGGAGGCGCAAAGGGAAACAATCATTTCAACAGTCGTTAGCGAAAAATTGGCTAACCGCGGAGCGTCAGGCGAAATATTGCTTTTTGAGAATATAGGTGGCGTCGTCGATAGCGTAATGGATCGCCTGCACGCTGCGCTCGGTATCGCCCTCCTCCAGCGCCGCCAGCAGGTCATCGTAGTCGTGATGCTTTTTCACATAGTCAGGCGACTGGGGGTAGAGAAAATTAAAGCAGGGGCCGATGCGCACCCAGAGTTGTTCTATCAGGTCCAGCAGCGTAGGCATCTCCGCGCAGGCGTAAAGCTGAAAACGAAACAGGTGGTTAGTATGCAGCGCCTCTTCTACGTTGCCCGCCAGTTTCGCGGCGTGAAAGCGCTGGTACACTTCCCGCAGCGACGCCAGCTGGCCGCGCGAAAGACGCGGAATAGCCGCTTCCACCGCCATACTTTCCAGGTTCTTGCGGATCTGGCTTATCTCTTCGTAACGCTCAAGGCTCATTTCCGGCACCATAAACGCCTGCGCCGGCGTGGCGTTAAGCGCGCCGCAGGAGACCAGACGCAACAGCGCTTCGCGCACGGGCGTAATGCTGGTGCCGAGCTGGTCGGCAATCTCTTTGGTCACCAGGCGCGCTCCAGGACGCAAGCTGCCGACGATCAGCGCGTTTTTAAGTTTAACTTCAACCTGCATGGTGAGACTCATGCGTTGCGCTTTTTCCAGATCAAGCATGTTTATTTCCTATCTTCAATTTTTCTTAGTATTAGCAGGCTTAACCGTCTTATTTGCCATATAACAAGCACGATCTATCCTGGTGAGACATACTGCTGTAGCGACGCCGGATTGCATAGCATAACCTTTAAAAATAACCACTTGTAACAGGTGCAGGCCGCAAACACAGGGTGATGTTTCTTCGCTTTTTGCCTTTACCGTTGCCGCCGGGTTTACTTATCCGCTGCTAATGTATGCTGTCGGTCCGGCATACTGCGTACTCCGCTCCGCGCGCGATAAGCCGCCTGGCGCGTCTCATTCGGTCGCCTTATTGCCATTTCGCACGAATTCCTGTCCGGCTTATGTCGTTACGCCAGTTTATGTAAGTAAAGTCGTTGTTACAGAATTTGCACGAAAACCTGTAATCTCCGGTGTTTATCAGAAAAGACCTTATTTCAGACGCAGCGAAAAATAGGAAACTTTCGCCGCGTTAGCGACGGCGAACGGCGGCTGTCCGAGGCGAACAGGCGGTTTCAGATGAAATGAAATTTGACCCTCCGTCCCGGTGGCAATACCTTTACACCCTTACGCGGCGCGCGAACGGACGCGATTAAACAGGCCACAGGAGATGACAGCCACAGCAGAACTGCCGTTTTACGCGGGCGTAGGTTAGCCCGCTGGCGTTGCTGATCGCCGCGATCAGCACGTTTATATGTGAACCATTTTGTACTGAAACCGAGGATCCGTTTATGACCGGCCTGCCCCATCCTACCCTTGACCTGACGCTTGAACTGCTGGAGAGCCTGACGCCGTGGCGCAGCGTAGCGAGCGAGCCCGCCCGCCAACGCGATGTGGCCGCCTGGCTTGAGCAATGGCTGGTGGATGAGGTGGAGGCGCGCGTCGTGTTGCCGGTTGCAGACCAGCCGCTAACCTCACCGCCGCTGGTGCACGTCCGTATTGACGCAGGCGCGGCGGTGACCGTGGTGCTCTACAACCGTTACGACGTGGCGCCCGCCGCGCCCGAAGGCTGGGAGGTGGATCCTTTTCTGGGCGGCGTGCGTCACTGGCCGCAATGGGGCGACGTGTTTATCGCCCGCGGCGCGCAAAAGCATAAAGGGCCGCTGGCTGGCATGTTAATGACCGTGCGCGAACTCTGGCAAAACGGGCTGTTGCATGTGAACCTGGAGATTGTGCTGGAAGGCGAGCAGGCCTGCGGCAGCGCTACGCTGCGCCGCTATCTTGCGCAAGCTTCCTGCCCCATCCCGCCCGCCGAAGCGGTGCTTTTCCCCTCTTTTTGCGAGCAGGAAGACGGCGCTCCGCGGGTTTATCTCGGCTTTACCGGCATGACGCAGGGCGCGGTACGGGTTAAGGGTGGCGACTGGGGCGGCCCGCGCTCGGCGATTGACGCAAGCCACGCCGCCTGGGTCGCCAGCCCCGCCTGGCGGCTTGTTGAGGCGTTGAACGCCATCGCGCCGGCGCAGGCCAACGGCGTGCTGGAAACGCGCCCGCTGGATGTGGAAGCGGCTGAATGGCTCGATGAACTGGCGCAGCAGTTTAACCCTGACGCGCACCTGGGCGAGAACGCGCGCCTCGCGCTGAACGCCAGCGCTTATGAAGCGTTGGCGCACCTGCTTGGCAGCGCGGTGCTGACGATAAGCGAACTGAAAACCACCCCTGGCGGGCAGGGCGTTATCGCGCCTGAAGCCTGTGCGGCGTTTACGCTGCGCACGCCGCCGGGCAGCGACCCGCAAGCCTTACTGGCGCGTTTGCGCGAGCGGCTGATGCTGCCGGACCTTGTCGGCGCAGAGCTTCATTGCGGCGAAAGCTATCCGGGTATGCGCTTTAGCGCGGAGGAACCGGGGGTGATGGAGCTGCTGATGAGCTACCAACAGCAGCAGGCGCGGGCGCAGATCTGGCCCTGGTCGCCGGAGTGCGCGCCTGCCAGCGCCTTCGCGCCTGTCGCTCCGGCGTTTGTGATGGGCGGTCTCGGCAGCGGCGGCAACGCCTGCGGCGTAAATGAATTTATTACCCTAAAAGGGCTGGCGCGTTTTCAACGCTCGCTGCGCGACTGGCTGCTCTGCTTTTAACGGCGCCCGGGTGAGAAATCAAGGCGGCGGGAGCCGCCGCCTCCCGGTTACGCCTCTTCACCGTCAATACGGATAACCAGCTTGCCGAAGTTTTTCCCCTGCAGCAGGCCGATAAAGGCTTGCGGCGCGTTTTCAAGCCCCTCCACCACCTGCTCGCGATAGTGAATTTTGCCTTCTTTCACCCATGGTTCCATGGCGTGGCGAAACTCTTCGATACGATGGCCGTAATCCTGATTAATAATAAAGCCTTGCATGCGGATGCGTTTTTTCAGGATGGTCCCCATCAACAGCGGCAGCCGGTCAGGGCCTGGCGGTAAATCGGTGGCGTTATAGCCCGACACCAGACCGCAGACCGGGACGCGGGCTGCGGTGTTAAGCAGCGGCAGAACGGCGTCGAAGACGTTGCCGCCCACGTTTTCAAAATAAACGTCAATGCCGTTTGGGCAGGCCTGTTTTAGCTTCCTGGCAAAATCTTCGGCACGGTGGTCGATACAATCGTCAAAGCCCAGGTTTTCCACCGCATGGCGACACTTCTCTTCGCCGCCCGCAACGCCCACCACCCGACAGCCTTTCAGCTTGCCTATCTGTCCTACCGTCGCACCCACCGGACCGGTGGCGGCGGCGACCACCAGCGTTTCGCCCTGTTTCGGGTTGCCGATATCCAGCAGCCCCATGTAAGCGGTAAAGCCCGGCATGCCCAGCACGCCAAGATACCACGAGGGATTTTCCGGCTGCTTGCCAAGCGGCGTGAGCTCTTTGCCGCTGGCGATGCAGTAATCCTGCCAGCCGCCATAGCCCACCACCCAGTCGCCTTCGGAAAAGTCCGGGTGCAGCGATTTTTCTACCCGCGCGATAGTGCCGCCGACCATGACTTCATCAATCTGCACCGGCGGGGAATAAGAAGGTTCGTCGCTCATACGCCCGCGCATATACGGGTCGAGCGAAAGGTAGACGTTGCGCAGCAGCACCTGTCCTTCGCCTGGCTCGGCGATCGCGTCCTCTTCAAGACGAAAGTTTTCCGCAACCGGCGCGCCGTGGGGACGGGAAGCCAGCACCCAGCGACGGTTTTGTTGTTGACTCATAATGCTCTCCTGATGACAAGACCTGTCCCAATAGTAGAACATCCTCAGGGCGCGGCGTTGTTAAGCCGCACAACAAGGTAAACACAGGGGCTTTCGCTCTCATTGATGAAGTGGCATTCGTTAGGCGGCCCCAGCTCAAGGCAATCTCCCGTCTGCATCTGATGGCGCGCCTCGCCTTCCACAAACACCAGTTCGCCTGACTGCACCCAGATAAGCTGGCGGGCGAAGGCGTAAGCGGACGCGGGCATCGGAATGTCGCTGCCTGCGGGCAATTCCACCTGCACCAGATCAAGCGGCAGGTCGGAGCGCGGCGAGACGTGCCGGCGCAGGTAGTGGCTTTGCGGGTCCCGCCAGACGGGTTGATCGTTAAAGCGCAACAGCTTGCCTTCCTGCATTTCCGCCCGGGCAATCAGCGTTGACATGCTCAGCCCGAACGCGCCGGACAGGCGCCCCAGCAGCGTGGCGGTCGGGCTGCTGTCGCCGCGTTCGATTTTATGGATCATGGCGCGGGAAACCCCTGCCCGCTCGGCAAGCTCGCTTTGCGACCAGCCGCGCGTCTCGCGTTCCGTGCGAATGCGCTCACCAATCCGTTGACTTAATGTGTCGATGATATTATTCATAGCTGAACATTATAGTGTACGAACGCTGAGGTTCAACGATGATAATCCGCCGCGCCACTGCAGAAGACTGCGCCGCAATTGCCGATATTTTTAACTATGCGGTGGTGCATACCGCCGCTATCTGGAACGACACCACGGTCGACACGGAAAACCGTCTCGCCTGGTTTTATCAGCGCGGCAATGCCGGTTATCCGGTGCTGGTAGCGCAGGAAAACAACCTTGTGGTGGGCTACGCCTCGTTTGGCGACTGGCGCGCGTTTGATGGTTTTCGCCATACCGTCGAGCATTCCGTCTATGTTCACCCTGAACACCACGGGAAAGGGATTGGCCGGGCGCTGATGGAACACCTTATCGTCGAGGCGCGACAGATTGGCAAACATGTGATGGTGGCGGGTATCGAGTCGCAGAATGCCGCCTCCATCGCCCTGCACCATAAGCTCGGTTTTACCATTACCGCGCAGATGCCGCAGGTCGGCACTAAATTTGGCCGCTGGCTGGATCTCACGTTTATGCAACTGCAACTCGATAACCGAAGCGAGCCGGACCTGTTGCCATGAACGCCTCCTTAACCCTGCTGTTCCTTACCGCCGCAGGCATCGGGCTGGTGGTGCAAAACACGATTATGGTGCGCATCACCCAGTCCGCGTCGACCATTCTTATCGCCATGTTGCTGAACTCGCTGGTCGGCATCGTATTGTTCACCACCATTTTGCTGTTCAGAAATGGGCTGGCCGGCTTTAGCGAGCTGGTTGCGACGGTGCGCTGGTGGACGCTGATCCCGGGGCTGCTGGGGTCATTTTTTGTGTTCGCCAGCATTAGCGGCTATCAGTACGTGGGGGCGGCCACCACTATCGCGGTGCTGGTCGCAAGCCAGCTGATAGGCGGCCTGGTTTTAGATATTGTACGCAGCCACGGCCTCTCTTTTCGCACGCTCGCAGGCCCGGTGGCGGGCGCGGTCTTGTTGGTTATCGGCGCCTGGCTGGTGGCAAGACGGCAATTTTGATGCGGTGTGACTAAAAAATAAAGCCCATCCAGCATGGGCTTTACACTAACTTTATAACTTGCCGTTATTGGCCCGAAGATTAGCAGAACGCTTAACTTTCAGTTCAGAGCCTAAGTCTACGCGCCCATTTGTGACTTTCACTTCACCCGATTCGAGTTTGTTTTTTAACGCTTGCCCGGCTACTGCCTGAAGGCGTCTTCCCATTTCGAGTTTCAGACAGTCAGCCGAAGCGTTATAAGGACTTATAACTTTTTGTTGTGACGACATAACTTCTTCCTCCTATCGCCGTATCGCTCCAGGCGCACCAGCCGTCAAACCTTTGAAATAACCTGCTACGAGGATGTCCATCCAGACCGAGCAAGGCGGAATAGAGTTCTGTTAAATCTGTTTTACGTTGATTTTCGCAATCATTCGCTGCCGAAAAAACATAAGCTGCAGCGCAGGATACAGTGTAATGGTCAAAAATTATGCTTGCAACGTTAAACAAAACTCGCCCACCCATTACGCCGGTATGCTCAACGTGCTGATATCCGTAGAGTTGTTGTGTAAGCGGATCTATCCTGTCAAAAATTACGGTCCATACCCCATTCGCAGGGAAGAGGAAATCCGGGCAGGCATGATAAATATCTACCCCCTTCGTTAAAAGCTCGTGCATCGTCTTAATGTGCTCGAATCCAACCGCATAGGCTATTCCGGCGGTTTCAAAGAGTCGAAAAACAATGCCTTCGCCAAATGCTTCATTAAATGGATGCTGCCAGCTTATTGCGTTAACCACGTAACAGCCTCCTTGCCGCAGTGCCTTTTCATATTCTCTGGCCGAGGATACAGGGGGGCAGAGATGGAGCAAGCGCTTATCGGTAGTGGAGGCAACTATTCAGAATAATAAAAGAGAAACAACGTGGAGGCTTAAAATCGAAAGGGTAATTAACCGCGCCCGGCCGCAAACCGGGCGCGCAAGGTTACTGCTGTCCGCTGCGCCGCGCGCTGACGGTCGCCAGCGCCGCCCAGTCGAGCTTTTCGTCGCCGTGCGCCAGCGCATCAAGGTAATTGTCGCGCAGCACGCCGGCGATGCCCATCGGCACGTTTTTGCTTTCCGCCGCCTGCTGGGCGAGACGCACATCTTTCAGCCCAAGCTTCATGGTAAAGCCTGCCGGCGCGTAGCGATCTTCGGCGATCATCGCGCCATAATTTTTGTACGCCGGCGCGGCGAAGAGCGTGCTGGTAAGCATGCCGAGAAAATCCGCTTTGCCCACGTCATAGGCTTCAACCAGCGCGGAAGCTTCGCCCATCGCCTCGATGGCGCTCGCTATCATAAAGTTCGCCGCCAGTTTCACCGTCGCCGCCTGGGCTGGCCTGTCGCCGAAGCGCCAGGTTTTTTGCCCCAGCACGTCGAAGATCTCCTGCACGTTATCGAGCAGGGCTGCATCGCCTGCGGTCAAAATATTCAGGTTGCCCGCTGCCGCCACGTCAACGCGGCCCAGCACAGGAGCGGCGATGTAAGAGACGCCTTTTTCATGGGCGCGTCTTTCCATCTCTTCGGTGAACGCGACCGATACGGTCGCCATGTTGATCCAGATAGCGCCGCGCGCAAGGGCCGCCAGCGCGCCCTGCCCTAAAACCACCTGTTCGGTGGCGATATCGTCGGCAAGAATAGTAATAAGCACGGTCGCGGACGCGATATCCGCCGGGCTTGCCGCCACCGTCGCGCCCTGCTCCGCCAGCTTCAGCGCAGGCTCAGGCGAGCGGTTCCATACCGTCACGTCATAACCGGCGTTCAAAAGATTGCTCGCCATCGGCTGGCCCATGCCGCCGAGGCCCAGAAAAGCAATATGCATGCTCCCTCCGTTAAATTATGCTGCCGCCTTTGGTCAACGCCGCCACCCGCTCCGCCGCTTCGCGCTCGCGATCCTCTTTGTGTTGACGGCCGTGGTGAGCAATCGCGTTACGCAGCCGCTGCTGCTGTTCGTAGCGTTCTTCGCGCCCGAGCGCCGTATCTTCGCTCAGGGCAACCAGCAGTTCATTCATGTGGGCGATAACGCTCTCGCCAATCGCCGCGTCGACGCGGCTTTTTACTTCATCCAGATGGGACATGAGAACTCCTTACCCGCGCCACGGCTTCACGCCGCGGCGTGAACCTCAGTTAAGCTTCGCTTTCGAGAAATCGCTACCCATCAGGCTGACGGTGTAGCCGCTGACATTGTTGCGGGTAGCGAAGAAGGTTTTCCCGTTCGCCAACGGTATCCATGGCGCCTGCTGCCAGAAAATCTCCTGCGACTGTTGATAAAGCTTAGCGCGCGTAGCGGAGTCGCTCTCGCGTTTGGCCTGGTCAATCAGCGAGCTGTATTTTTTGTCGCACCAGCGCGCCGCGTTGGAGCCGCTCTGAATGCTGTCGCAGCTCAGCAGGACGTCGGCGAAGTTATCCGGGTCGCCGTTGTCGGACATCCAGCCATACAGCGCGGAGGCGTGTTCGCCTTTGCGCAGGCCGGAGAGGTATTCGCCCCACTCATAGCTGACGATTTTCGCCTTCACGCCCACCTTCGCCCAGTCGTTCTGGATCATCTCGGCAATACGGCGCGAGTTAGGGTTATAAGGACGCTGCACCGGCATCGACCAGAGATCGGTTTCAAATCCCTTCTCCAGCCCCGCCTGCTTCAGCAGCGCCTTCGCTTTTTCCGGGTCATAGCCGTACTCTGGCAAATCTTTATTAAAACCCATCATGTTTGGCGGAATGGGCGATTTCGCCACGCTGCCGCTGCCCATAAACACGGCGTTGATTATCGCTTTTTTATCCACCGCGTAGTTCAGCGCCTGGCGCACCAGCACGTTGTCGAACGGCTTTTTCTGCGTGTTGAACGCGAGATAGCCGACGTTCAGCGCTTCCACGCTGTGCAGCGTCAGGTTTTTGTCCGCTTTGATTTGCGCAAACTGCACCGGGCTTGGCGCCGGGATTATCTGGCACTCGTTGGTTTTAAGTTTGGCGAGGCGGGTCTCCACGCTCGGGGTAATAGAGAAAATCAGGTGCTTGGTCGGTACGTCGCCATCCCAGTAGTTAGGGTTAGCGATGTAGCGGATCAGGGAGTCCGCTTTGTACTGCTGCAGCGCGTAAGGCCCGGTGCCGATGGGCCAGTTATCCACGTTTTCCGGCGTGCCCTTTTTCAGCATCGCGTCGGCATATTCGGCTGAAAGAATCGAGGCGAAATCCATGCCCCAGTCCGCCAGGAATGGGGCGTTCGGCTCGCTCAGGGTGAACTGCACGTGGTAATCGTCGAGCTTTTTCACGTCGGTGATGAGTTTATCGAGCCCCACGTCGTTGAAATACTCATAGTTGCCCTGCGAAACGTTGTGATACGGATGCTTCGGATCTTTCTGGCGCATCACGGAGAAAATCACGTCGTCGGCGTTAAAGTCGCGCGTCGGCTTAAAGTATTTATTGCTGTTGAACTTCACCCCCTGGCGCAGGGTAAAGGTCCAGACTTTACCGTCGTCGCTCACTTTCCATTCGGTCGCGAGCGAAGGCACCGGGGTGTTGGTTTTCGGGTCGAATGTCACCAGGCGGTTATAAAGCACCTGCGAGCTCGCCACGAAAGTCGGGCCGGAGCTGGCTATCTGCGGGTTGAAGGATTCCGGCGACGCTTCGGAGCAGTAGATAATCGTGTCGCTGGAGGCCGCCTGCGCGGCGGTCGGCAGCAGCGCCGCCCCGAGCAGCAGCCCGAGCAGCGTCTTAGTGGTCGTCATCTTTGCCATAAAAACACCAATTATTATTAAGGTAAATATTATGAATGGTAATCACAACACACGCTTATGCCACTGGCAAATAACAAAAAACTGGCTGGTTATGCATTTTCAGTCGTTTTCGCTCAATACCCCGCCAGTTCCAGCCTGAAACTTCGCAACTCGCCATTATCCTCTTTACCGCCAGGCGCTTGCGCCACAAGTCAAGAAAATTCCTAAGGTTCAATAGCCCGAGAATTCGCCCCTTTTCGCTTTTCTTTTACCGTTTGCTTGCGCTTGCCCCTGGTAAAGTGGAGCGGTGAAAAAAGTTTTTCTGCAGAGAGTGTGACGTGGCAAAAATTCTATTGCGCAGCGGTTTTCTGGATGACTTCCAGGGCGTTGGCGAAAACGGCCAGGCGGTGTTTGACTCCGCGCTGCAAATCCGTGAAACCCTGCGCCTTCGCAAACAGCCGCTGGAGGCGTGTCTCGCCATCCCCCAGCTTAACGACGACGGCGACCGGGTAGACTGGTATGCGCCGGTAACAGGCGAGGTGATGAGCTGGGCGGCGGCGGACGAAGAGGAACGCCGTCGCGCCCGGCGCTTGCTGGAGAGCGCCGTCGCCAGCGCCCGCGCGCTGAGCCAGCGCTGCCTGCAATCGGAAAAAACCGCGCAGCAGTTATTCGGCGCGCTGCTCGCCAAAGCCTTGCAGTTTCCGGCCGCGAACCACATTTACCTGGTCGACGGCAAGCCAGTCATCACCTTCTGGGGCTTTGTGAACCTTAACCAGAGCGTGCGCGACGATGTGCTCGACTGCCTGGCGGAAGAAGAACGCGAGCCGGAAATCGTGATGTTGCCAGAGGAACCGGAAGACGAGCCGGAACCGGCCCGCATCGTGTTAAGCGAGCCGGATGCGCCGCTGCTGGCTGTCGCCCCTGCGCCCGTAGCGCCGCAACCCGCTCCCGCTGCGCCCTTTATCGCGGAACCTGCCGCCGCTGAACCCGCGCCGGTGGCCGCTGCCGCCCCTGCGCCGGTTCGCCAACGCCGCACGTTGTGGCTGCTGCCGCTTGCCGCCGCCGTGGCGCTGGCCATCGGCGCGCCTGCAGGCTGGAAACTGCTGCATACCGATAGCGCCGTGAAACCTGCGGTGTCCGTCGCCGATATCAAAGCCGTGGAGATCGCGCCTGCGCCGTTGCAGACCGCAGACGCGCCAGCGCCCGTAAAAGCGGCGCAAACGCCAGCGCCGGTTCAGCCGCAGCCCACCGCCGCGCTGCCGCTTGCGCAAGCGCAAATCACGCCGCCAGAGGAGGCGCCAAAGCCTGAGGCCGCGCCCGCCGAGCCGCCGAAAGCGCTGATGGTGATGGACCCAGGCCAGGTGAAAGCTGGTTCAACCCGTTTTCTGAATGGCGTATGGCGCGTTACCGTCGATGTCAACGATCCGGTGACCGGCAAACCGCCCGCCCTGCGCTATGAACTTAACGATAATAAAGGCACGGTGCGCATTACCCGCGGCGGCGTAAGCTGTCGCGCCGAGCTTTACGCCGGGCTGCACCAGTCCGGCACGCTGATGATCAAAAGCCGGGGCAACGCCCGCTGCAGCGACGGCACCCGCTATCCGGTGCCGGAAGTGGCCTGTAAAGCAGGCGAGCGCGATGTAGCCCAGTGCACGGGCCGTTACGATGAGAAGACCGTGCTGCCCCTGACGTTTAAGAAAGTGAGCGCCTGATCCTATGCTGGCAAACCTGTGTGATTACAAACAGAGCGTCACCCTGATTGAAAACAGCGGTGTGCAGTTTTTAGATTTTGGCGTAACGCCTGTGGATGCGCCGCACGGCGGACGCTTCGTGCGTAAAACCGCCAACGGCCCGCTGCTGCGCCTGGATTACGACAGCGCGGGCGGCAAATTTACCCTGCCCTCGCCGAACGGCGGTCAGCCTGAGGTGGTGCGCCCGGAAAGCACCCTGGCGCTTAGCCAGTCGCTGGCGGCGCTGGACGGTGTCTGGCTGCCGCTGCCGGTGCTGCGCTTCAACCCGCCGCGCACCTTTGTGCAGGGGCCGGATAACTGGGCGCGAATGCAGGTCCGCCGCCTCGAAACGCCCGACAGCGCAGGCCATACGCACCGCGTGACGCTGGCTTTCGATACGCAAATCCAGAGCGACGAAAGCCAACAGGGACAGCTTGCGCCGGTGGCAAACGACGTGCGCAACGGCACCCGTTTCGCCCTCGCCTGGCGCGATGACGAAGTGGCCGACTTTCTCGACCAGACCTGGGTTGACGGCTGGCTGCGCGAAACCTTTACCCAGTACGCCACCTTGCACGACGCGCGCAGCGAAGAGGCGCTGGCCCGCGCCATGAAAGGCTTTGAGTATCAGGGCCACTGGCTGAATCTGCTGACCATGCTTGGCGAGCAGATAAGCGTGCCGGAGCTGAAAATCGTTACCGCCACCCTTAATGCCCCGGCCGTGCCGGTGGATTTAATTCTGGACGTTGGCAACACGCACACCTGCGGCGTCATTATCGAAGATCACGGCGAGGCGAACGACGGTCTGCGCCAGACGATGGAGTTGCAGGTACGTTCGCTCAGCGAACCGCAATACCTTAACGAACCGATGTTCACCAGCCGCCTGTCGTTTGCCGAAGCGCGTTTTGGCAAACAGCACTTCTCCGTGGAAAGCGGCCGCGACGACGCCTTTACCTGGCCCTCTATCGTGCGCGTGGGCGATGAAGCGCGAAAACTGGCGATGCAGCGCCTCGGCACCGACGGCAGCAGCGGCATCTCCAGCCCGCGCCGCTATCTGTGGGATGAAACCCCCGCCTCGCAGGCCTGGCGCTTTAACCTGCTGACGCCGAAAACGCAGCGCGAGCCGCTCGCCACGGCGTTCCCGCTGATGAACCTGATGAACGACGAAGGCCAGCCGCTGTGGGAGCTGCCAGCGGACGAGCGCTTGCCGGTCTTTTCGCCGCAGTACAGCCGCAGTTCGCTGATGACCCATATGCTCTGCGAGCTGCTCTCTCAGGCGCTGTGCCAGATCAACAGCGTGGCGAGCCGTCTGCGCATGGGTAACGCCCATTCGCCGCGCCAGCTGCGCACGCTTATCCTCACCCTCCCCTCGGCGATGCCGAAACAGGAGCGCGAGATATTCCGCCGCCGCATGCAGGAGGCCATCGCGCTGGTCTGGAAAGCGCTCGGCTGGCATCCGCAGGATGATGATTTCACCTCCGCGAAAGGCCAGCAGAAGAGCCTTGTGCCCGCGCCGCTGGTGCAGATGGACTGGGACGAGGCGAGTTGCGGCCAGCTGGTCTGGCTCTACAACGAGGCGATGGTGCGCTTCAACGGCCAGACCGAGCGCTTTTTCGCAAGCTTCGCCCGCCCGGACCGCGAAACCCCGCCCAGAGAACAGCCGGGCCGCCAGCTTCGCGTCGCCTCGATAGACATCGGCGGCGGCACTACCGACATGGCGATTACCGACTACCGGCTTGACGACGGCGTTGGCAGCAACGTCAAAATCGCGCCCGAGCTACTGTTTCGCGAAGGGTTTAAGGTAGCGGGCGACGACCTGCTGCTGGATATCATTCAGCGCTGCGTGCTGCCCGCCCTGCAGGAGAGCCTGCAAAAGGCGGGCGCGCCGGATGCGGTGACGCTGATGGCCACCCTGTTCGGCGACTCCGGCCGCATGGATACGCAGGCGATTTTGCGCCAGCAAACCGCGCTGCAGCTGCTGATGCCGGTGGGCCACGCCATTTTGCAGGCCTGGCAGGAGAGCGATGTTAACGATCCGCTCGCGGGGCTGCACGCCACGCTTGGCGAACTGCTGACCCGCAAGCCGACCGCCAACGTGCTGAACTATCTGCACCAGGCCATTGGCCACGCGTTGCCGGGCGACGCCGCGGCGTTCACGGTGCTGGACGTGCCCTTGCAGGTCCGCTTCAGCGAGCTGCAGGAGGCGATGCTGGGCGGCAAATTCAGCCTCTGCGCGCCGCTACATGCGCTTTGCGAAGCTATCACCCACTATGCCTGCGACGTCTTACTGGTCACTGGCCGCCCGGGCTGCCTGCCGGGCGTGCAAGCGCTTGTCCGCCACCTTCAGCCGGTGCCGGTCAACCGCATTGTCTGGCTGGATAATTACGAAGTGCACGAATGGTATCCGTTCAGCCAGCATGGCCGCGTGGGCAACCCGAAAGCCACCGCCGCCGTCGGCGCGATGCTCTGCGCGCTGGCGCTGGATTTACGCCTGCCGCGCTTTAACTTCAAGGCGGCGGATATCGGCGCCTATTCCACCGTGCGCTACCTTGGCGTGCTCGACAGCGTGGCGAACCTGCTTAGCGACGAAAATGTCTGGTACAGCGAGATAGACCTGGATAACCCCGGCGAGAAGCTCGACGCCCGCCTGCACTTCCCGCTGCGCGGCAACGTCACGCTCGGCTTCCGCCAGCTCGACAACGTGCGCTGGCCCGCTACGCCGCTCTATACCCTGTCGGTGAACGCGCCGGAGCTGGCGAAAGCGATAGCCGGCGACGGCGTGCTTAACGTTCGCCTGCAGCTTGCAGGCGGCGGTAAAAACCGCGCGCCGGAAGCCTTCAGCCTGGCGGAAGCCTGGCTTTCCGACGGCACGCGGGTGCCCACCGAACAGCTTACTTTCAAACTCAATACGCTGGCTGACCGCCGCAGCAGCGGCAGCCACTACTGGATAGACAGCGGGAGCGTTTATTTAAAATGAGTCGCCAGAACCTCACTTCACGCACCCTGAGCGCCCTGACCGACTGGGTTGAGCGCACCCGCGAGCGCGCGCCGCTGCTGGATGACGAAGCCGATGCTCTGCTGGCGCGGCTGCAACAGCTCGAGAGCAAGGCCAACGCCATTTCGAACCTCAGCGACGCCCCGCGCACGCTGGGGCTTTACGGCTACTCCGGCGCGGGCAAAGCGTTTTTACTCTCAACGCTCGCCAGCAGCCAGCCGGAGCGACTGAACGTCGCGCCCGGTGGCAAGCATCTCGATTACCTTGCGCATATCAACCCGGGCAACAGCGCCACGGCGATGGCGGTCCGCTTTACCCGCGATGAGGGCGACTTGCCGGATCGTTTTGCGCTGCGGTTGCGCCTGTTAAGCGAAAGCGAACTGGTGCAGATTTTTATCGCTCACTACTACGCCAACGGCGCGGTGCGCACGCTGACGGACGCCCAGATTCAACAGCGCCTGGCCCCGCTGCGAGCGCTTTGCCAGCCGCAGGCGCACCCGGTCGTGCATGCTGATGATGTCGCCGCCCTGGCTGACTTCTGGCGCGAGACGACGCCGAAACGCCAGCAGAGCCTGACAGAGGCGAGCTGGCATCAGCTGGCGACGCTGCTTCCGGCGCTCACGCTTAACGAACGCGTGCGCGTTTATGCCCTGCTGTGGGGAGAAAACCAGGAGCTGACCCAGCAGTGGCTGGCCCTGGCGCAGGCGCTGGAGCAGCTTGGCAACGCGCCAGAGGTCGCCGCGCCGCTGAGCCTGCTGGTGGATGCGTTCTCCCTGCCTGCGGAAGGATTTTTGCTGCCGGGCGGCGCCCCGGATGAGCGCGTACAGGTCTGCCCGCTTGAGACGAACGGCCAACAGCCTGCGCTAAGCGTACCGGTCGCCACGCTCGCCCTGCTGACCCGCGAGCTGGTCTTGCCGCTGGTGGACGCCACGCAGCCGCACGATACCGATCTGCTTGATATTCCCGGCGCCCAGCCGGACCACAGCCTTGCGTCCTGCAAAACGCGGTGGCTGCTTACCTGTTACCGTCAGCGCCAGCAGCCGGACGTGCTGCTGGTGTGCAACGCCGCCCCTGAGCGCGCCGCGATTATTCCCGCCGCCCGCGCCCTTCGTCGCTGGGTGGACGACACGCAGCCGCAAACGCAAACGCAGACGCAGACGCAGCCGAATCTGGTCTGGGCGATAACGCCTTTCGACGCCCGTTTCCAGGGCGGTGAGCACCTTGATGAAGGGGTGCAGCGGCTGCTCGGCAAACCCGGCGCCCGCTGGGGCGCATTGCAGGCGCTGGACGCCCGCAACGTGCAGCGCCTCGTCGAGTGGCTTGCCGCAGCGCTTGACGATGAGAACCGCCAGGCGCGCCATGCGGCGCTGGAAACGGCGCTAACGACCGCTGCGCAGGCGCTGTTTCAGCGTTATCTCGGGACAGAAAGCGGCGAAGAAGCCCGCAGCCGCGCGGAGCAGGAAGTGCGCGCGCTGCAGCGTCAGGCTTCGCGCCACGGCGATGTGCTGGAAGCACTGCTGCCTGCCGGGCGCGCGCAAAGCGCTGATGACGATACGCCGCCCGGCATTATCGAAACCACGCAGGCGATTTTTAGCGAAAGCATTGATCTCTTTGGCGAGGAAACCGCGAGCGCGCCGGCGCCTGATCGCCAGGTGAGTAAAAGCGAGCAAAACCCGCATCGCCGTTGGGTGAATCATGTGCGCCACTGGGCGCAGCAGCCGGAAAACGCGGCGGCGCTGGGTCTGGAGCCGGCAACCTTGCGCTGGCTTGGCGAAACGCTGGCTGTCGCCAGCTACCGGCTGAAGCTTGACGAGCAGCTCGATGCGCTGGCAAACGATGAAGCGCAGCGCCAGGCCGCGCTGGCGAATTTCATTAGCTGGCTTGGCTACGCCGAAACGCCGCTGGCGCAGCGCCCCGCAAGCCGCATTAATAAAGGCGCGGCGATTTTCGCCCCGGTCGCCAGCAGCCGACAGCGCTTGACCCGGCTGGCGGACCAGCCGGTGCATGCCGCCACGCGCTACGTTTACGACTGGCTGGTGGCGCTCTATGCGCTTGCCTGCGACAACATCGGCTATCGCCACCCGCTGGACGTCAACGACCGCGATCGTCAGGCCCTCGCGGACCTCTTCGCGAAGTAAAAACCGCAGGCCGGTTCGCAAAACGTGAGCCGGCCGCAACCTCGATAAAATAGCGTGCGATATCCGCCCCGCCGCTGGTTTTTCCGCTTCCTCCCTTTACACTCTCAGCACTGTTTTACATTTTCATAACAACTGAGGTGTCTGATGGCTGCTGCTCCTTTTACTCCCGCCCTGCTTATTAACGGCGAACGCCGCGCCGCCGCGGGCGGGCGCACGTTTACCCGGCTGAATCCGCTGGACGAACAAACGGCGACCCTGGCGCCAGCCGCCGCGTCGGAGGATGCGCTGGCGGCAGTGGACGCGGCCGCGCAGGCGTTTGCGCGCTGGCGTGACACCGGCCCGGGCGTTCGCCGGGCGCTGCTGCTGAAGGCGGCTGAGCGGCTTGAAGCGCAGGAGTCGCAGTTCGTCGCCGCTATGGCGGCGGAAACCGGGGCGTCGGCTCAGTGGGCGGGGTTCAACGTGCATCTTGCCGCAGGCCTGCTGCGCGAAGCGGCGGCGCTCACTACGCAAATTACAGGCGAAGTGATCCCCTCCGACGTGCCGGGCAGCCTCGCCATGGCGGTGCGCCAGCCAGCGGGCGTGGTTTTTGGCATGGCGCCCTGGAACGCGCCGATAATTCTTGGCGTGCGCGCCATCGCCACGCCGCTCGCCTGCGGCAACACCGTTATCCTTAAAGGCAGCGAACTCTCCCCGGCGACGCACGGGCTTATTATTGAGGCGCTGCATGAGGCGGGCTTTCCGCCCGGTGTGGTCAATTTCATTACCAGCGCGCCGGAAGAGGCGGCGGCGGTGGTAGAAGCCGTTATCGCTCACCCGGCCGTGCGCCGCGTCAACTTTACCGGCTCGACGCGGGTCGGCCGGATCATCGCTGAAACCTGCGCCCGCCACCTCAAGCCGGTGGTGCTGGAACTAGGCGGCAAAGCGCCGTTGCTGGTGCTGGACGACGCCGATATAACGCTCGCCGTTAACTGCGCCGCTTTTGGCGCATTCGCCAACTCCGGGCAGATCTGCATGTCCACCGAACGTATTGTGGTGGATGCTCGCATAGCCGACGCGTTTGCGGCACAGTTTGCGGCGAAAGCGGCATCGTTGCCCTGCGGCGACCCGCGCAACGGGCCTGCCGTCCTTGGCTCAGTGGTGGACAGGCAGACGGTATCGCGCTGCAACGCGCTGATTGACGATGCGCTGGCGAAAGGTGCGGTGCTGCTGGCAGGCGGCAAAGCGGAAACGACGCTGATGCCCGCGACGGTGCTGGATAACGTCACGTCGGAGATGCGCATTTACCATGAAGAGTCGTTCGGACCGGTAAAAGCCATCGTTCGCGTTCGCGATGAAGAAGAAGCGATAGGCGTGGCTAACGACAGCGAGTTTGGCCTTTCCAGCGCCGTCTTTAGCCAGGATACCGCGCGCGCCTGGCGAGTAGCGCAGCGACTGCAAAGCGGCATTTGTCATATTAACGGGCCAACGGTGCATGACGAGGCGCAGATGCCTTTTGGCGGCGTAAAAGATTCCGGCTACGGACATTTTGGCGGCCTGGCGGGGGTACGGGAGTTCACCGAATTGCGCTGGATAACGATGCAAACCGCGCCGCGCCCTTTACCCTTCTGACGCAACCCCGAAACTGGCGGTTATATCCCACATCATCATGTTCCCGGCCGCCGTCCCCCTGAAAGGACGCGCGGCGGCGGCCGGGAAGCGAAACGGTTTACAGAAACCGCGCCAGCACGGGTCACCGTCTGTAAGTAAAAAAGCCAGGACTGTTATTTTTTCAGCCAGGTTTCGAGATGTTCTATCTCCGCTTTCTGCGCTTTGATAATATCCTGCGCCATTTTTTTCATTTCAGGGTCTTTACCGTATTTGAGTTCCGTCTCGGCCATGGCTATCGCGCCTTTATGGTGCTCTAGCATCGCCCTGGCAAACATTTTATCCGCATCGGATTCCTTCATCGCGTTCATCATGTCGCTATGCATTTTTTGCATTGCCGCCATATTTTCTTTTGAGGCGGCTGACATATTGATGTCATGCGTCATGGGTGAGTTCGGATGCTGAGCCATTACGGCGGCTGGCATGGCCAGTAACAACAAGGTCAGAATGAGTGGCGGCTTTTGCATGTTCATCACCTCGGGATAATGAGTTACTTTTTAACGTTTCCTGGGCCGATTTATAAACCTGATCAAGGTTGCCTGAAAAAACAGCGTCGGCGCATTACCGGGACCCTGTCAAAAAGGTTTACTGTAAGGTCGCGCTTGCCCTGACTCTGTCATCAACAACGTTCCTGTTATGCTCTCTTTTTCTGCGGGATCGGCATTTTTATAATGTAGTTGATAACTTCGCTTTCCCGCGTAGTGTGCCGCTCGCAAGCGATAGCCATCCTGCGCTACGGCTGACAAAACCTCTGTAGCGCTTTTGCCAGCGCCGACGGGTTTTCCCATGACATCGAGTGCCCGGCTGCAGGAATAACCGCAGTCGACACGCCCGCGGCGGCAAGCGAGGCAAAATCGTCATCCGGCAGCGACAGCTCGCCGAAGATGAGCTGTTTCGGCTTATTGAGCGACAGAAAGGCGTGATACCAGTCAACGCTGCCACCCTTCACTAACGCGGTTGCGCCTCGCCACATCGCCCACGGCGCGTTGCTGAGCAGGCTTCCGGCCCAGGCGGCCTCTTCCTCTTCGGGCAGACGCGGATATTGCTCCATCATGCGCGGATACTCTTCATGTATGAACTGCTCTTCACTGTAAGCCGCGATAATGCGGCTGAACTGCCCGCCGCCCGTGTGGAAATTCGGCTCGGAAACCGCCAGCCCCAGCAGGCGCTCTCCCGCCTGTTGTGCTGCCTCAATGGCGATGCTGCCGCCCATGCTGTGACCATACAGCCAGAAGGCGCTCAGGTTCAGCGTCTGCGCCAGCTCCATCACCACCTGCGCCTGGTCGCCCGTGCCGTACGCGTAATGGCACGGCTTTTCGCTATAACCGCTGCCAGGCAAATCAATCAGCACAGCGCGCCGTCCGCCGAAAGCCGGGTCAATGACCACGCGCGGATAGTCATAAGATGAAGCGCAGCCCAGGCCGTGCACCATCAGCAACGGCTCGCCGTCGCCCGGGAAATCGTGATAACGAACAAAACAGTCAGCATGACGTGAATAAAAGGTTTTCATCTCTGCGCTCCTCGCTTAATTACTGATTATATATACAGGCTTAGCTATCGGAAGGCCAGCGAAGGCCTTGTTTTTGCGCGGTATCTCCAGAAAACGCAGCGGCGCAAAGAAATCCAGATTAAAGGAAATGGCACCATGCTGCCGTTGTGCTGAAATAGGCTCGAATACCCCAGAAAAGTAAGGATCACCTTATGAAAGCAAGAAAACTGGTTTCAGCAGCAGCGCTGCTGGCAGGCTGCATAGCGATGGCTTCCGCTCCGGCGCTGGCAAACCCGGGCAATGGAAATGGCAATGGCGGCGGTCACGGCAACAGCGGCAACCACGGCAACAGCGGGAACCACGGCAACAGCGGTAACCACGGTAATGACAACGACAACGGCAAAAGCGGAAAAGAAGCCGCTTCCCATGGCAAAAACTACGGCAAGCCGGATCACGTTGACGCAGATATCAGCCCGTCCCGCGCGCGCCAGCTGGCGGTGAATTATGGGCTGACAGGCTATGAGTCATTACCGCCGGGCATCGCTAAAAACCTGGCGCGCGGCAAGCCGTTGCCGCCAGGGATTGCGAAAAAAGCGGTGCCAGCCGACATGCTGCGCGACCTGCCTTATTACCCGGGTTACGAATGGCGAATGGTGGGCGATGACCTGGTGCTGATTGCGCTCAGTACCGCCGTGGTGACCGCCGTCATTAACGGCGTGTTCGATTAATTTCTTGCTTATGGACCGGGCGGGAAGCGCATGGCGCGCCCGCCCTTTTTATTTGTCGCTTTTATTGTCCAGCCCAAGTAACGCCCGGGCCGCTTCGCGCTCATGCTTCTGCACGGCGAGGTCATCAACGTTCTGCTTAGAAACGCGAATAATGTGCTCGCTAATAAATTTCGCGCCTTCGCGCGCGCCCGTTTCGCCCTCTTTCAGGCAGCATTCCCACTCAAGCGTCGCCCAACCCGGGTAGTCGTACTGCGCAAGCTTGCTGAAGATCCCTTTGAAATTGACATGTCCATCCCCCAAAGAGCGAAAACGCCCCGGCCGTTGCGGCCAGTTCTGGTAACCGCCATAGACGCCGCTTTGGGCTGAGGGATTAAACTCCGCATCTTTGACGTGAAAAGCGCGAATACGCGAGTGCCAGCTATCGATAAAGCCGAGGTAATCCATATGCTGCAACAGCATATGGCTTGGGTCGTAGAGAATGTTGCAGCGCGGGTGGTGGTTCACCAGCTCAAGAAAGCGGCCAAAGGTCACGCCATCGTGCAGGTCTTCACCTGGATGCAGCTCAAAGCAGAGATCGACGCCCGCCTCGTCAAAACTATCAAGGATGGGTCGCCATCGCGCCGCCAGCTCGGTGAACGCCTCTTCAAACATCACTTCATTGTGCGGCGGCCAGGGATAAAAGAAAGGCCAGGCGAGCGACCCGGAAAAGGTAGCGTGTGCTTTTAGCCCAAGGTTTTGCGAGGCTTTGGCCGCTTTTTTCAGCACGCTGACCGCCCATTGCTGACGCGCATGGCTGTCCAGCCGCAGCGAAGAAGGGGCAAAACCGGTAAACGCGCGCTCATAGGCCGGGTGGACCGCCACCAGTTGTCCCTGCAAATGCGTGGAAAGCTCGCTTATCTGCACGCCCAGATTGCGTAACGTTTCGCGAACCTGCGCGCAATAGTCCGCGCTTTCCGCCGCCTTGTTCAAATCGAAGATATGCGGCAGATGGGTGGGCAACTGCACCGCTTTATAGCCCAACCCCGCCGCCCAGGCGGCCATGCTCTCCAGCGCGTTAAAGGGCGGCCGTTCGCTAATGAATTGGGAGAGAAAAATTGAGGGACCCTGCAGCGTTTTCATCTTCCTGCCTCCTGTTGCGCCATGCCTGAGGCTTAAGAATAGCCTGGCGTCGCGCGGCAGGCTGAAGGGCAACCTATAAATTTCGTTAACCTGTTGTTTTACTGACGCTCTGGCATTTTACAACGTATTTGTTGTTTTAAATTAAATTCATTGCCGTTTATGCCGATAACGCTCTTAACGCCAGCACGGCGCTGGCGGCGTTTCCGTGTACTCTCCCCGGTAAGGACCTTACATGTCAGTCAGACGTTTTTCGTTTATTGTTTTTAGCGCGTTAGTCATTATTTTTCTTGCCAGTACCCTGTCCAACCTCCATTCACTTATTCGCAGCAACCAGTCGCTCGACAGCGTGAACAAAGAGATTCGGGTGGTGCTTTCCGTCATCGACCCAATCAACCACAGCCGCACGCTGCGCGTGCGTGCCATGGAAGCGATGCGTAGCCAGGCGGTGGGCGAGTCGCAACAAGCCCGGCAATCTTTAGAAAGTGCACGTGAAGTTTTAGGCAAAGCTGACGGCGCTTTTAACAAATATCTCTCTGCGCCCAAGCAAGCTGGCGAAGCGACGCTCGTAGAGACGTATCGCCGCAACTGGCAGACTTACCGCGATCAGGGGCTGCGTCCGCTGCTGGACGCGGTAGCGCGCAACGACAACGCCAGTTACGTTCAGCTGGTGACCGACACGTTGCCGCAGCTGGACCGCCAGTTTGAGGTTTCCCTCGACCAGCTTCTGACGTTCCGTGAAGATTATGCCCGCAAGCAGAATGAAGACGTACAGGCGGGCTTCGTTTCCGGCCTGATGTTGATAGGCTTCTTCTCGCTGTTGTTCCTCGCGCTGATCGCCGTGATTTTTGCCTTGCTGAAACGCCGCGTGCTGAAGCCGCTGGATGCCGCCCGCGCCCACTGCCTCGAAATGGCGGCAGGCGATCTGCATACCCCGGTGCTCTCGAAGACCACAGATGAAATCGGCGAAATGCTGCGCGCGCTGGAAAACATGCGCCTGTCGCTGACGGAGATAATTGGCCAGGTGCGCGAATCGAGCCAGACCGTGGCGTTCGCCTCCGAAGAGATTGCCGCCGGCAACACCGATCTTTCCGCACGCACCGAGGAGCAGGCCGCTTCCCTTGGTGAAACGGCGGCCAGCATGGAGCAGTTAACCGCAACCGTGAAGCAGACCTCGAGCAACGCCCACGAGGCGAACAGCCTCGCCGGCACCATGCGCAACGCGGCGCAGGAAGGTAACGCCATTGTCGAAGAGGTTATCTCCTCAATGGGCAAAATCGAATCCAGCGCCGGTAAGATTGAAAACATCATCGGCATTATTGAAGACATCGCCTTCCAGACCAACATTCTGGCGCTTAACGCCGCGGTGGAAGCGGCGCGCGCGGGCGAGCAGGGTCGCGGTTTCGCCGTTGTGGCAAGCGAAGTGCGCAACCTGGCCCAGCGCTCGTCGGTCGCGGCGAAGGAAATTAAAGAGCTTATTGAGCTGTCGGGCGAACAGGTAAACCAGGGCAGCACGCTGGTAAGCCGCGCTGGCGAGAGCATGAAAGGCATCATCAATTCCATTAAGCATGTTTCAGAGCTGATGTCGGAAATTGCGCTTTCTACCAGCGAGCAGAGCCGTGGTATTGAGCAGATTAACCTGGCGGTAGCGCAGATGGATTCGGTCACGCAGCAAAACGCCGCGCTGGTGGAAGAAGCTTCCGCCGCCGCGCATTCCCTTAAGGAGCAGTCGCAACTGCTGAACACGTCGGTCGCGGTGTTTAAGCTTTAACAACCCAGGCGGACAGGCATGGCCTGTCCGCGCTTCCCCACCTGATTTCAGGGGCTTACCCCGCCTTTCCTTACGTTGTTCCCATGCTATGATGCCCCTTCCCGCCGCGAAAGGAGCCACCATGACCCTTCAGAAATTGCGCGTTTCTGACGCCACCCATTTCAACAGCCATGAGCTTGCGACGATTCTCAACCGCTGCTTTGAAGGCTATCTTGTCCCGTTTACGCTGGAGGGCGAGATGTTCGCCTCGCGCTTCGCCGCTGAATCGCTGTCGCTTGCCGACAGCCGCATCTGGCTTGCGGACGAAACGCCCGTGGCGCTGGCGCTGATTACGCGTCGCGGCTGGCGCTCCCGCCTGGCAGTGTTCGCTATTCGTCCGCAATGGCGCGGCAACGGTTACGGCAAGGCGATGATGCAGAGCCTGCTTGCTGAGGCGCGTGCGCGCGGCGATAACGAGATGATTGTCGAGGTTATCAAGGGCAACGACGCGGCGCAGCGGCTGTATGAAAGCGTGGGCTTTACCAGGGAGTATCGCCTGCGTTCTTTCACAAGCGTTGGCGCGGCTGAACAAACGGCAAGCCTTACGCTACAGCCGTTCGACCCGGAAAGGGTCGCCGGAATGATAATGGGGGAGCCGCACGCCCTGCCCTGGCTTATTCATCCGCTGACCGCGCTGGCGCTGCCCGGCGTAGGCGTGGCGCTGGAAAATAGCGCGTTCGCCATTGTGAATACGCTTTTCAGAGAGCCGCAGCTGCGGGCGTTGTATGTTACGCCTGAGGCGCGCGGTCAGGGCTATGCTTCGCGCCTGCTGGCGCAGCTTGCCGCCGCTTTTCCCGGCATTATCGCCCCCTGTGCGGTGCCGGACGAGCTCAGCGGCCTGTTTGAGCGCAACGGCTGGCGGGAGCAAAATATCCAGCAGTATCAGCTGCGCCAGACGTTGTAGGCCAGCGTTATCATCAGGTGGAACTGGCGGGTGGCGCTGCGCTACCCGCCCTGTAGAACCGGGCTTAAGCCGGTTGAGAAAATAAGATTACAACGGTTTATCGAGCGTAATCACCCACAGATCGTTTTCTGACTGCGGTTTTTCCAGCGGTTTGATGCCAATGCGAGTGGCCACACTTTTGCCATCCAGCGTCAGGTGGCCTTTACCGTCAACCTGGTAATCATCGGCGTCCTGCTTGTCGCCTTGCGGTTTTTCAAGCGTAGCCTGTAGGCCGAAGTCGTTGTCGTTAATCACCGCGATGGTGTGCTTATCGACAATCGTCAACCCTTCCGCCTTTTCCTGTTGCCAACCGAGCTTGCGCAAATCCACCAGCAGCGATTTACTCGCAAGCGTAATGCCGCGCGCGTTGAGCCTGTCGGCGTCGTCAAATTCCGGCGGCTGTTCTTTATCGAAACGGCTAAGGTCAGTCGCGTCGCGTAAATCAACGACGTAAACCAGATTGCGCATGGCGTTGTTTTTATCGCCGCCCTGCTCAATCAACAGCAAACGGTGGTTATCCAGCGCCGCGATATCGCCGATTTTGGCGTCTTTCGCTTTTTTATAGCGGTCGAGATCAATCGGATAACCGTACATCGCCGTTTTTCCGCTCGCCGGGTCGAAGCTCACCAGCCGGGTAAAACGCGCGCTGTTCTTGGTTTTACCGTCGATATCCAGCGTGCTCTGCACCGCCGCGATGATGCGGCCATCGGGCATACGCGTCAGCCCCTCGAAACCGCGGTTAGACTGGCGCCATTTGACGATATTCGGCAGGCCGCTCGCGACGGCCTGTTCGCCCTGTTCCGCCTGCGGCCCATGCTTTTCAAGGATCTTGCCGTTGGCGTCGATGTGAATAATAAACGGGCCATATTCGTCGCACAGCCAGTAGCCGCCCTTGCCGTCCGGGGTAATGCCTTCGGTATCAAGACCCCGGCGGTCGCCTGGCAGCGGTTGCAGCGCGTCGTTAAGCGCAAGCTCGTTAGTCGCGCCAATCAGCCCTTCAGGCAGCGGCAGACCTGTGATATTTCCCTGCGCGTCGTGCAGCGGTTTTGCCGCCACCGCTTCCGCTTTGTCGCCGCTCACGCGCAGAGTCATCAACTGCGGCGCGTAGCCGGGGCTTGCGAAAATTTTCGATTCACGCTTACCGGCTTTCGGCGAATCGGCGTTCGGGCCGCGGTCGGTAACGGTCGCAAAAACCAGCGTGTCGCCCTCTTTGCGCAGAAACTGCAGGCCAGAGCCGACGCCGACGGGCAGCCCATCCGGGAAAGCGCTGGCGTAGTCGCCCTGGTAAGCCACGCGATCGCCCTGCGGGAAAGTGACAACGTAACGATGCACTTCCGGCTCGGCAGCCCTGGCGGTTAACGAAAAAAGTGAAGCAAGCAGGAGAGCAAGAGGTTTATTTTTCATCAGCATAGCGTCCATTTTAAAGATGCCCCTGTTATAAAGAGCCGCTGTGACAGATTAATGACAACGGGCCTGGCGATGCCGCCTGTGCGGCGCTGCCAGACCTGGAATACGCTGAGGGTGAGGTTAAGGATGGATGTGCGCTCTAAAGTATGTTGTAACTAATTAAAGAACTCAGGTTTTATGGCTACGGCAGGCGAAAGGAAGAGGCAAAGCGCGGCCCGGCGTCCTGGCATGGTTTTCTCGCGCGGTGAGCTTGTGCGCCGCGTTAACCGCGTTCGCGCTCACCGGTGCGCCCTGGCTATTACACAGAGAGTTCATCACATCGACGGTTTGCCGGGCCGCCAGCGCCTGCTCATAACCCGGCATGCTGTAAGGTGGCCTGGCGGTAATCGAACAGCATTTTTGCCTGCCGGAGACCCGGCAGGCGGAAGAAAAGATTCAGGCGGAGAGTTTGCCGGTCTGGGCGACTTCATCCAGCCGCTGTTTCATTTCCTCCAGCGCGCGCAGCAGATTCTGGTCCGCCTCGGTGGCGGTTGCCCCTTTGCCGGTGACGGTGAAGTGGTAAGTTTCCTCGCGGCAGGTTGCGGTATAGACATATTCCCCTTCCGGCTGTTGCTTTTTATCGATCGACAGTGACATACATCCTCCTTTAAGTCGTGTTTACTCAAAGGGTAGAGTATTTTTTTGCATTACGATGCCGGCATGCGGCGCGCAAGGATAAAACAACGCGTCGGTGCGATCGCCTTCAACGTCCTGAAGGCGTTAAGGAATAGCGGAAAGCTCCGCCAGGCGGAAATGGTCTGGTTTGACAATACGCGTATGGCAGCGCGCGTTGATAAGCCATTCCTGCTTCGGTTGCAGGTTAAAGACTATATCGGTGCTGTACCCTACCACCATGCCGTTTTTCAACAGGTTGAATGCGACATAGACCTGCCGCAGCGGATGGTTGGTCAGGTTTTTGACCAGTCCCTCAATGCGCATATGCCCTTTGACCGTTTTTACGAAATGGAGATCGGATATCGAAATCCGCTTTTCGCCAGCACGGGCAACGCCCCAGCAGAGGGTAAGCGCAAGCAGGACCAGGATTAACAGAGGTTTCATCGCAGCTCAAAGAAGATTAAGCGCCACAGCCAGCGAGGCTGACAGGCGCGTCGTGACTAACATAGTTAGCATCCTAACCGATTAACTACAGGGCTTTTAACCTGTTATGGCGTTAAAAGGTAAGCAGATGTGTAGATGATGCGCGTTGCGCCTTTTGACGGTCTGCGGCGCTAAGCATACAATTTGCACCGCTGCGTAAAAAATAAACGAAGCGATGAGCTGCGCGAGAAAATAATATTCCCGCCTCTTTTTCTTTTACGTTTCGTTATTACATGTTGAAAAGTGAACCATTATAGGATTGGCTGTTTTAACGCTTTTGAATAATACTTTTGATAAGAATCCCTTTCTTCTTTATCCCCACCCACTGATGAAGGAGGAATTGATGCAGTCTGTTGAACAACAAAGCATTATGTTATCTGGTAATTTTGATTTTCTGGCACGCAGTTTTGCTCAAATGTGCGTTCACGGTAGGCAGTTCGATATAGATACCATCACAGGAAATATGGATAGCGACAGTAGAGTATGGTTCGTTAAACGTTATCATTTCTACCTCAGCTATTTAGTAAACCAGCATTAATGGAATAAAGCCCAGCCGGGTAGCGAAAGCTACCCGGTTTCGTTTATCGCCCTTGATCACTTTTCTTGATGAATGAATAACCCGCGCCGGTGTTTATTTTCCCCCTGTTGCTGTCTCGCCATGAACATTTCGCTTAAAAAAACAACGATACGCAGAGAACGCAGCGCGACGGGGCCTAAGGCGTATTTTAAGCACATGTATTACCACACAAAATGTTAAATGTTTCGCCTTGAGAACCTTCCCACCTTTATCTACATTTTTGCTTCGTGACGTTGGTCACAGGTAACGAATGATGCTTTGCATCGCCTCTGAAGGTGACTGGATTTCTACCTTCAGAGGTTTCTTTTTTCAGCGCCCGTCGCTGGTAACGAAACGGGTTAATTTTTCACCGCGCCACCGGTCCGGTAAAAGGTGTAGCTGAGCGAAACGCGCGCAACTCTCTACTTTCGGCGTATTGACAAATCCACCGCTTATTTTTTGCAACCATTGAGAACCTACTCTTCGCAGCGGCAAAAAATTGATTTAAAAAAATCAATATAATAAAATAGGGCGCACTGCAAAATGCCATGAATGCATTATTTCCTTTGCCGCTTGTTTCTGATAACCCATTTTAATCTCTGCGATAAAGCGCAAAAATCATGTACTTTTTTAACAGGGCGATGGCGTTAGCGTCTATATTAGTATCGAACAGTACATCGTTTATTCGAGGCGGCTATGTTTCTTAACTATTTTGCGCTGGGTGTACTTATTTTTGTTTTTCTGATTATTTTTTATGGGATTATTATCCTGCATGATATCCCCTATCTGATTGCAAAATCGCGCAACCATCCTCATGCCGATGCTATTCATGTGGCAGGCTGGGTAAGTTTATTTACGCTTCACGTAATCTGGCCCTTTTTGTGGATTTGGGCGACCTTATACCGCCCGGAGCGTGGCTGGGGCATGCAGCAGAAAGATGAAGCTGAGCTTGCGCAGTTGCAGCAACGCGTACAGGAGCTGGAGCGTAAGCTTGGCCATATTACACCACCGCCGCAGGAGTAAGAGATGGACTTGCTCATCATTCTCACTTATGTCGCCATCGCCTGGTCGATTTTTAAGATTTTCAAAATACCGGTAAATAAATGGACCGTGCCCACAGCGGCGCTCGGCGGCGTGTTTTTAATTGGCGCGCTTATTTTATTAATGAACTATAACCACCCTTATACTTACCTTGCTCAGAAAGCAGTGATCTCGGTGCCGATAACGCCGCAGGTTACTGGCGTCGTCACAAAAGTGACGGATAAACAGAATAAGCTGATAAAAAAAGGCGAAATGCTTTTTGAGCTTGATAAAGGCCGATATCAGGCCCGGGTGGAAAGATTACAGGCCGACCTGGTCACAGCAATACACAATATTCGCGCCCTGAAAGGACAATTAGATGAAGCTATCGCCAACACGTCGCGCATTACGGCGGAACGCGATCGTTTATATAAAGATTACCAGCGCTATGTCAGGGGCAGTCAGGCGAGAGTGAATCCCTTCTCAGAAAGCGATATTGATAACGCGCGCCAAAATTATCTGGCGCAAGAGGCGCTGGTAAAAGCTTCCGTTGCCGAACAGGCGCAGATTCAAAGCCAGCTTGACAGCACGCTCAACGGCGAACAGTCGCAGATTGTAAGCCTGCGGGCGCAACTGGCGGAGGCCACCTATAACCTCAACCAGACGGTGGTTCGCGCGCCTGGCGACGGCTACGTCACGCAGGTGTTAATTCGCCCCGGCACCTATGCCGCCGCCCTGCCGCTGCGTCCGGTGATGGTTTTCATACCCGAGCAAAAGCGGCAAATTATCGCGCAGTTCCGGCAAAACTCGCTGTTGCGTTTGCAGGCAGGCGATGAAGCGGAAGTGGTTTTTACCGCCCTGCCGGGTCAGGTCTTTGCGGGAAAACTCACTGAAATCCTTCCCGTGGTGCCCGGCGGCGCTTACCAGGCGCAGGGCACGCTGCAATCGCTTACCCTGCAACCCGGCAGCGACGGCGTGCTGGCGGTGATTGAGCTTGAACCTAATGCAGAGGTGGATGCCCTGCCGGATGGCATTTTCGCCCAGGTGGCTATCTATTCTCAGCATTTCACGCATGTGTCCGTCATGCGTAAAGTCCTGCTGCGTATGACCAGCTGGATGCACTATCTGTATCTTGATCATTAATACAAATTGCCATTCACAGGTATTATTTACATTGAGGTTATGCTCTGGCGCAGGCGAAATAATAACGATTCATGACCGGATGAATAACTAGCCTGCTAATAAAAGCGAATCCCATAATGGGATTCGCCTTAAGCTTAATTTAATCTTCAACCGTTAGTTGGCGGGAAATGCGCCCACGTCGGCGACCATTTCATCAATCGCGCTTTTTACATCCGCTTCGGTTATTTGCGTAGTGCTATTGGAAACTGTTCGGCCATAGCCTTTTCTTACCACTTTTAATACCGGTTTGTTTGTTGAAACGTCAATTGCTTCCGCCTCAATAAACAGCAACGCATTTTGCGAACGTTTACCCGTTAACGCCATGGTGCCGGCGACCACGGCCGTGACAGGCAATACTTCATAAAATCTTACGTCTTTATTTTCTGCCGAAACGGCAGTGATGGCCGTTTTAAATATCAGCCCTCCCGGCTGCGGCTGCTGGACAAGCTGCAGGCGAGAGCCGACTGCGGTTTTCAAACGCTGCTCGGTATAGGAACGAATCCGCTCAAGCGTCTGGGCGCTAACCCGGCTGTTAGGCGTTGCGGCGGGATAATAGACAACGGGCGCGAAATAAACGCTTTTGTAATTACTGACGCGAAAATCGGGTGATATCCAGCGTAAGACATCTTGTCCCGAAGGCGTTTTCGCCGGTTTTAAGTCAGAATAATTTTGCAGAAATCCGGAGTATTGATTAGTTTCAGCAACCTTTGATGAGCAGCCTGCGAGCGCGCAGGTCAGTAATATTGCGCCCAGCCTTAGCGATAACTTTGTGGTGACGACCATGGTGCCTCCGAGTGATATTATTGCCGCGTTTATTTCACCTTGAAATTATAAAAGATGCATAAAAAATCACAGGCGCACAATAGAAATATTTTTAAGAAACAGCGTAACAGTTCACAAACAACATTAATAATATTGTCTTAATGACAAGGCGCTGGCTTACGCCGCGCGGCGTTATTCTCAGGCGCGGCGTAAACCCTTTTTAAAAGAGTGATGGGCAAATTAATGCTTTATCATGACATGCCTTACGACCGTGTAGTCCTCAAGCCCATACATCGACATATCCTTGCCGTAGCCGGAATGCTTCTGTCCGCCGTGCGGCATTTCGCTGACCAGCATAAAATGGGTGTTGACCCAGGTGCAGCCGTACTGCAGCCGCGCGCTTAAGCGGTGAGCGCGGCCTACGTCTTGCGTCCAGACAGAGGAAGCCAGCCCGTATTGCGAGTCGTTCGCCCAGGCGAGCGCCTGCGCTTCGTCGTCAAACGGCGTCACGCTGACTACCGGGCCGAAGACTTCGCGCTGCACAATGTCGTCTTCCTGTTTGGCGCCGGCGATAACCGTTGGTTTGAAGAAATAACCCGGACCCTCGAGCTTCTCGCCGCCGGTCACCACCTTAACGTGGGGCAAGGCTTTGGCCTCGTTGACCGCCTTGCTTACGCGCTCCAGATGCGCCAGCGAACTGAGCGGGCCGAGTTCGGTGGTTTCCTCTTCCGGCGCGCCCTGCTTCAGGCTCGCCACCGCCGCGCCCAGTTTTTCCACCAGCTGCTCGTAAATGCCCTTTTGCGCGTAAACGCGACAGGCCGCCGTACAGTCCTGCCCGGCGTTATAGAATCCAAAGGTGCGGATGCCCTCCACCACCGCGTCGAGATCCGCGTCGTCAAACACCAGCACCGGCGCTTTGCCGCCAAGCTCCATATGGGTGCGCTTAACGCCCGAGGCGGTGTGGCGGATGATGTGCTCGCCGGTGGCTATCGATCCGGTCAGCGAAACCATGCGCACTTTCTCATGCCCGGTAAGCGGGTCGCCCACCGTCTGGCCGCGGCCAAACAACACGTTGAGCACCCCTGGCGGCAGAATCTCTTTTGCAAGCTCCCCGAGCTTGAGCGCGGTAAGCGGCGTAATTTCAGAGGGTTTGATAACCACGCAGTTGCCCGCCGCCAGCGCCGGCGCCAGCTTCCAGGCCGCCATCATCAGCGGGTAGTTCCAGGGCGCGATGGACGCCACTACGCCTACCGGATCGCGGCGGATCATCGAAGTGTGGCCGCTCAGGTATTCGCCCGCGGCAAGGCCGCTCAGGCAGCGCGCCGCGCCCGCAAAGAAGCGAAACACATCCACCACCGCCGGAATTTCGTCGTTAATAACGCAGTGCAGCGGCTTGCCGCAGTTTTGCGATTCAAGCTTCGCGAATATTTCCGCGTTTTGCTCAATGGCGTCGGCCAGTTTGAGCAGCGCTTCGGCGCGTTCTTTCGGCGTGGTTTGCCCCCACTGCTCAAAGGCGGCGTCGGCGGCGTTAACCGCCTCATCCACCTGCGCAGGCGTCGCTTCGGCAATCTCCAGCAGCACTTCGCCGGTTGCCGGGTTGTAGACAGGCAGCGTTTCCCCTTCGCCGCTCAGGAGTTTCCCGTTAATCAGTAGTTGATTCTGCATAGCGTTTTCCTTTGAACGAAAAGTTATTTACCGCCGCCGGCGACCATTTCGCCGTCGCGGGTCAGCCACCAGGCTCCCAGAATGGGGATCATTGTCACCAGCATAACCAACAGCGCCACCACGTTAGTCACCGGCACGTCGCGCGGTCGGCCAAGCTGGTTGAGCAACCAGAGCGGCAGCGTGCGTTCGTGCCCGGCGGTGAAGGTGGTGACGATAATCTCATCGAACGACAGCGCGAAAGCCAGCATGCCGCCCGCCAGCAGCGCCGTACTGAGGTTCGGCAGGATCACATGCCGGAAGGTTTGCCAGCCATCGGCCCCGAGATCCATCGAGGCTTCTACCAGGCTGTAGGCAGTACGGCGAAAACGCGCAATCACGTTGTTAAACACGACCACCACGCAGAAGGTGGCGTGACCGACCACAATCGTCAGGAACCCTGGTTCAAAGTTTAGCGTTTTAAACGCCGTCAGCAGGGCGATGCCGGTAATTATCCCCGGCAGGGCGATGGGCAGCAGAAGCAGCAACGAGATGGCGTTTTTACCAAAAAATTCGCGCCGCCAGAGCGCCGCCGCCGCAAGCGTGCCCAGCACCAGCGCAAGCGCGGTGGCAAGCGCCGCCACCTTCACGGAGAGCATCACCGCGTCGAGAATATCGGACCGCCCTGCCGCCACGCTGAACCAGTGCAGGGTAAAGCCTTTCGGCGGGAAGCTAAACGCGGCGTCTTCGGTGTTGAAGGCATAAAGCGCGATAATCACCAGCGGAAAGTGGAGAAAGAGCACTCCGCCCCAGGCGGCGATTTTCAAAAACAGCGGCGGGCGTTCAGAGTGCATCGAAGGCTCCCAGGCGCTTCACGAACGCCAGATAAACAGCGATTAACACAATCGGCACAAGGGTAAAGGCCGCCGCCATCGGCATGTTGCCAATCGCCCCCTGCTGGGAATAGACCATGTTGCCGATGAAGAACCCCGGCGGTCCCACCAGCTGCGGCACGATAAAGTCGCCCAGCGTCAGCGAGAAGGTGAAGATTGAACCCGCCGCCACGCCGGGGATGGAGAGCGGCAAAATGACATGGCGGAAGGTTTGCGCCGGGCGCGCGCCGAGGTCCGCCGAGGCCTGCAGCAGCGAAGGCGGCAGCCGCTCAAGCGCCGCCTGAATCGGCAGGATCATAAACGGCAGCCAGATGTAGACGAAGACCAGAAAGCGCCCCAGGCCCGACGTGGAGAGCGTGTTGCCGCCAATGCCGGGTATGCCGAGCACGGCGTTAAGCGCGCCTTCCAGCCCCAGATGCTGTAAAAACCACTGCGCCACGCCGTCTCGCGCCAGCAGCAGCGTCCACGCGTAGGCCTTAACGATATAGCTCGCCCACATCGGCAGCATGACGGCGATATAAAAAAACGCTTTCATCTTGCCGCTGGTGTAGCGCGCCATGTACCAGGCCATGGGATAGGCAAGAATGGCGCTGGCTATCGTCACCGCAATCGCCATCGTCAGGGTGCGCAGGATGATGTCGTAGTTGGAGGGAATAAACAGCGCTTGCAGGTTGGCAAGCGTTAAGTCCGGCGTCACCGACATGGTGAAGTCGTCAAAGGTGTAAAACCCCTGCCAGAGCAGCGTGAGCAGCGACCCGAGATAGATTACGCCGAACCAGAGCAGCGGCGGCAGCAGCAGTAAAAACAACCACAGCGTCGGGCGCTGCCAGAGCAGCGTCGTGACGCGGCGCAGCCCCCCTTCGCGAGACGTCGCGGGCATGACGGTCATCTCCATCTTACCCCTCCCCGCGCAGCGGGATCATCGCCTCGCGCGCCCAGGAGGCGGTCACTTGCTGGCCGATGCGAAAGTCCCCTTCGCTCAACGCGCTGTGCAGGTTCGCCTGGCTTACCAGCAGCTTCTCGCCACTCGCAAGCCGCAGCTCAAGCCGGGTTGCCGCGCCCTGATACTGGATCTCCTGCACGGTGCCGTTTACCTGAATCTCTCCGGCCTGGTTAAGCCGGATATGCTCCGGGCGCAGCGAAAAGGCGCCCTGTGTACCACACAGGCGCTGCACCAGCCCGTCGTCAAGCACGTTGGCGGTGCCGACAAACCCCGCCACGAACGGCGTGCGCGGGCGCATATAAAGCGCGCGAGGGGAATCGACCTGCTCAATGCGGCCGTTATTAAAGACCGCCACGCGGTCGGACATCGACAGCGCTTCGCCCTGATCGTGGGTGACGAAAATAAAGGTGATGCCAAGCTCGCGCTGCAGTTTTTTCAGCTCTACCTGCATCTGCTCGCGAAGCTTTAAATCCAGCGCGCCGAGGGGCTCGTCCAGCAGCAGCACGCGCGGCTGGTTAACCAGCGCCCGGGCGATGGCCACGCGCTGGCGCTGGCCGCCGGAAAGCTGCGACGGTTTGCGCGAATGGGTGAAGCCGAGCGCCACCCGCTCCAGCGCCTCCTGCGCCTGGGCAAGCCGCGTTTTTTTCGCCACCCCTTTCACCATCAGCCCGTAGGCGACGTTTTCCAGCACCGACATGTGCGGAAAGAGCGCGTAATCCTGAAACACCGTGTTGACGTCGCGCTCCCAGGGGGGCAGCTCGCTCGCTTCGCGGCCAAAAATGCGGATAGCGCCGCAAGAGAGCTGTTCAAAGCCGGCGATGAGCCGCAGGCAGGTGGTTTTGCCGGAGCCGGAGGGCCCCAGCATGGAGAAAAACTCGCCGTCTTTTATCTGGATGGTGACGCCGTCCACGGCGCGTACCTCGCCATACAGCCGGGAGACGTTATCAAACTCAACTGCGTACGACATAGAAAACTCCCGGGTTAACGGCCACCCATAATGGCGATGTAGTCCTGCGTCCAGCGGCTGTAGGGGACGAATTTTCCGCCCTGGGCGACCGGCGTTTTCCAGAAGACGATTTTGTCAAAGAAGCCCATGCCGTTAGTCTCGCACCCTTTATCCCCCAGCAACGTGCTGGCTTTGCACCCCTCCACCACCGCGGGCAGCGAGCCAAACCAGGCGGCGACATCCCCCTGCACTTTCGGCGTTAACGACCAGTTCATCCATTTATAGGCGCAGTTGGGGTGTTTAGCCTCGGCGTGCAGCATGGTGGTATCCGCCCAGCCGGTCACCCCTTCTTTCGGGAACACGGTGGCGATGGGCTGGCCTTCGTTTTTCAGCGCGTTCGCCTGATAGGGCCAGGCGCTGGAGGCCACCACCCCTTCGTTTTTAAAATCGCTCATCTGTACCGTGGTGTCGTGCCAGTAGCGGTGAATGAGCTGATGCTGGTCGCGCAGCACCTTCAGCACCGCGTTGTATTGCGCTTCGGTGAGCTGGTAAGGGTCGGTAATGCCCAGATCGGGCTGTTTCGCTTTGAGATAAAGCGCGGCGTCGGCGATATAAATCGGCCCGTCGTAAGCCTGCACGCGGCCCTGATTAGTTTTGCCGTCCGGTAAATTCTGTTTTTCGAAAATCACCGCCCAGCTGTCTGGCGGCTGCGGGAAGGTTTTGGTGTTGTACATCAGCAGGTTCGGCCCCCACTGGTAAGGGGTGCCGTAAACTTTGCCGCCCACGTTGAACCAGTCGCCTTTCACCAGACGCGGGTCGACGTTTTTCCAGTTCGGGATAAGCGCGGTGTTAATGGGCTGCACGCGTTTGCCCATGATGAGGCGCAGCGAGGCGTCGCCGGAGGCGGTAACCAGGTCATAGCCTCCTTTCGCCATCAGGCTGACCATCTCATCGGAGGTGGCGGCGGTTTTTACGTTTACCTTGCAGCCGGTCTCTTTCTCAAAGCCGGTGACCCAGTCGTAATTTTTATCCGTTTGCCCGCTTTCGATGTAGCCCGGCCAGGCGATGATATCGAGGCGGCCCTCGCCCTGGCCGATTTCTTTGGGAGGTTCTGCGGCCTGGGCGGTGAGCACGGTCAGGCACAGCGCAGAGAGCGTGCTAAGCGCGAAAGATTTGCTCATGGTTCTCTTACTCCTGTCTGAATTAATTAGCCGGCCGCCTTGCCGTAAAAATATCTCCCGAAATAAACATATACGTAGCGAAGAGGTTTCTCTCGCCGGGTGTAAAAATTTTGTTAAGGATGTGACAAGCCGCGCACTCTTTGTTCTCTAAGAAGAAAGTTGCAGAAATAAATGGGCGCTTTTTCAGAGTGTAGACAGTGGGTTAGCTTTGTGAAGCCTTTTTAGAAAACTATCAGAATTCCCTATGACCGGGTTAACAAGCCGCGTGAAAAAAATAATAAAACGGCTCTCAAGCCTTATTTTTTAATTATTTCCGCAGCAGGAATAACCTGTTCATGAAATGAGAAAACCCGGCCGTGAAAGGTTAATAATGACCGGGTTTATTTAATAAACGGCGTCAGGCGCTAAGCGGCGTTCGCGCCGATATCGCCTGGCGAATAAGCTCGGCGAGGCGGATAGCCGCCTGCTCTTCCCGCTCGCCCCAGGCCCATGACGTATTGAAGCGAAAGAAATTGTGCCAGGTATCGCTGGTGGAGAACATGCGCCCCGGCGCGATGCTTATCTGGTGGCGCAGCGCCTGCTCCCCCAGTTCGCCGGCGTCCAGCCCGGCGGGAAGCTCAATCCAGAGAAAATAGCCGCTTTCACTGCGGTGAATACGCACCTCGGCGGGCAGATGGCGGCGCAGCGCCTGCCAGGCCTGCTGTTTGCGCTCGGCGAGCTGGCGGCGCAGGCGGCGCAGATACGCGTCGTAGCGTCGGGTGGCGAGGTAATCCACCAGCGCCATCTGCATCGGCGAGCTGGTGGAAAGCGTGCTCATCAGTTGAAGCTGCTGAATGCTTCTGGCGTGCCTGCCCGCCGCCACCCAGCCGATGCGAAACCCCGCCACCAGACATTTCGAGAACGACGAGCAGTGCAGCGTTATCCCCTGCTCATCCCAGGCGCGGGCGGGCAGCGGCTTGTCGCGTCCGTAGTAAAGCTCGCTGTAAACGTCGTCTTCAATCAGCGCCACGTTGTGCTGTGAAAGCAGCGCCACCAGCTTTTGCTTTTTTTCCGGGCTTAAGGTGAAACCGAGCGGGTTTTGCGCGTTGGTCATCAACCAGCACGCTTTGACCGGGTAGTCGTTCAGCGCCTGGGCCAGCGCGTCGAGGTCGATACCCTCTTCCGCGTCGGTCGCCACCGACAGCGCCTTCAGACGCAGCCGTTCCAGCGCCTGCAGCGCGCCGTAAAAACAGGGGTTCTCGACAATGACCCAGTCGCCCGGCTCCGTCACGGCCTGAAGGCTGAGGTTAAGCGCTTCAAGCGCCCCTGCGGTAATCACTATCTCTTCCGGCGACACGTTCACCCCCTGCTGGGCGTAGCGGCGGGCGATGGCGTGACGCAGCGCCTCGTTGCCTGGCGGCAGGTTTTCGATGACGCTCATGGCGTTGGCGTACTTACTGACATTCGCCAGCGACCGATTGAGCTGGGCGAGCGGAAAGAGACGCGGGTCCGGGAAAGCGGAGCCAAAAGGCACCACCGAGGCATCGGTGCTCGCCTGCAAGACATCGAAGATATAGGTGTTGATATCCACCTGCTCGTCGCGGCGTATCTGCTCGGGCGGCTGCGGCACGCGGGCCTGGGGCTGCGGCGCGACATAGTAGCCCGACTGCGGCCGGGCGACGATGACGCCCTGGCTTTCCAGCATCTGGTAGGCGTGGCTTACCGTCATCAGGCTCATGCCGCTGCTGGCGACCTGTTCGCGCAGGGAGGGCAGCCTGTCTCCCGGGTGCCAGACGCCCAGGGCTATCTGGTCGATTATCTGCTGCACCAGCCGTTGATACTTTTTCATGCTCACCTCCCTGCGACGGGAGCCAGTGGTAACAAAGAGTTAACGAGTATAAAGCAACTGCCTGCCGCTTGGTTAGATCAGCTGCGTAAAATCGCAACTTTTTAATTAACTGTTATAGTCAAATAGCGCCATTCTGTTTCTGCAAGTTTCTGCTGCCCCTGAGTACCCTTTGTCGCAGACAACGTTATGTCATGAGGTGTGCATGTTTGGTTTAGACGCGTTTATCCTGGCAAGGATTCAGTTCGCCTTTACTGTCTCTTTCCATATTATTTTTCCCGCCATTACCATCGGGCTCGCCAGCTATCTGGCGGTGCTGGAGGGCTTATGGCTCAAAACGAATAACCCGGTATGGCGTTCGCTTTACCATTTTTGGGTCAAGATCTTCGCCGTTAACTTCGGGATGGGCGTGGTCTCCGGGCTGGTGATGGCTTATCAGTTCGGCACTAACTGGAGCGGCTTCTCGCAATTCGCCGGCAGTATCACCGGCCCGCTGCTGACTTACGAAGTGCTGACCGCCTTCTTTCTGGAGGCGGGCTTTCTGGGTGTCATGCTGTTTGGCTGGAACAAAGTGGGGCCGGGGCTGCACTTTCTCGCCACCTGCATGGTGGCGCTCGGCACGCTGATGTCGACCTTCTGGATCCTCTCCTCCAACAGCTGGATGCATACGCCGCAGGGCTATGAGATTCATAACGGCCAGGTGGTGCCGGTGAACTGGTTCGAGGTGGTCTTTAACCCCTCCTTCCCCTTCCGCCTGCTGCATATGTCGATAGCGGCTTTCCTCAGCAGCGCGCTGTTTGTTGGCGCGTCCGCCGCCTGGCATCTGCTGCACGGCAACAACACGCCGGCGATCCGCAGAATGTTTTCCATGGCGCTGTGGATGGCGCTTATCGTCGCCCCCATACAGGCGTTTGTCGGCGATATGCACGGTCTGAACACGCTTAAGTATCAGCCGGTGAAAATCGCCGCCATCGAGGGACACTGGGAAAACCCGCCGGGCGAAGCGACGCCGCTGCTGCTCTTCGGCCTGCCTGATATGGAAGAGGAGCGCACGAAATACGGTCTGGAGATCCCCAAACTCGGCAGCCTTATCCTGACCCACAGCCTGGACCAGCAGGTGCCGGCGCTGAAAGATTTCCCGAAAGAGGAGCGGCCTAACTCCACCATCATTTTCTGGTCGTTCCGCATTATGGTCGCCATGGGGCTGCTGATGATTCTGATGGGCGTGCTGAGCCTGTGGCTGCGCCATAAAGGCACGCTTTACCGCTCAAGGCCTTTTCATCACTTCGCCCTGTGGATGGGACCCGCCGGGCTGGTGGCGATACTGGCGGGCTGGGTGACCACCGAGGTGGGCCGTCAGCCCTGGGTGGTCTACGGCCTGCTGCGCACGCGGGACGCCGTCTCCGGCCACAGCGATTTGCAGATGAGCCTGAGCCTGTTGACCTTTATCGTGGTCTATTCGGCGGTCTTCGGGGTGGGTTATTACTATATGGTGCGGCTGATTAAGAAAGGCCCGGAGTCTGTGGATCACCTGCCCTCTTCCACAACCGGTACACCGGCGCGCCCGCTCTCTGCGGCTGGCGAATCTCTGGAACAGGAGAAACCGTAATGGGTATCGATCTCTCTTTAATCTGGTTTGTGATAATCGTTTTCTCCACGCTGATGTATATCGTGATGGACGGGTTTGATCTGGGCATCGGCATCCTGTTTCCGTTTGTGCGCGACCCGCACGACCGCGACGTAATGGTAAACACTGTGGCGCCGGTCTGGGATGGCAACGAAACCTGGCTGGTGCTGGGCGGCGCGGGGCTGTTTGGCGCTTTCCCGCTGGCCTACGCGGTGATTATCGACGCGCTGACCATCCCGCTGACGCTGATGCTGATTGGCCTGATCTTCCGCGGCGTGGCGTTTGAATTTCGCTTTAAAGCGGTCGCCGCGCACCGCGCCTTCTGGGACAAATCGTTCGTTTGCGGTTCGATTCTCGCCACCTTCTGCCAGGGCATTGTGGTGGGCGCGGTGCTGAACGGTTTTTCCGTGACGGGCCGACGCTTCAGCGGCGGCGCGCTTGACTGGCTGACGCCGTTTAACCTCTTTTGCGGGGTCGGTCTGGTGGTGGCCTATGCGCTGCTGGGCGCAAGCTGGCTGGTAATGAAAAGCGAAGATCCGCTGTTAAGCCGCATGCGCAGCGTGGCGAAAACGCTGCTGCTGGCGCTGCTGGTAGTGCTGGCCATCATCAGCGCCTGGACGCCGTTTGCCCACGCCGCCGTGGCGCAGCGCTGGTTCTCCTTGCCGAACCTCTACTTCCTGCTGCCGGTGCCGGTGCTGGTGGTGCTGTTCAGCCTTGGGCTCTGGCGCCGCCTGAGCAACCCGGCCAGCCATACGCTGCCGTTCGTGCTGACGCTGGGGCTGATTTTCTTAGGGTTTAGCGGGCTTGGCATCAGCATCTGGCCGAATATCATTCCGCCTGATATTACCCTTTGGGAAGCCGCCGCGCCGCCGGCGAGCCAGGGCTTTATGCTGGTGGGCGCGCTGCTGATCCTGCCGGTTATCCTGATGTATACCTTCTGGAGCTACTACGTGTTCCGCGGCAAAGTGCAACACGGGGAGGGTTACCATTGATGGCTTCGTCAACGCCTTTATGGAAACGCCTGCTGTGGATGGCGGCAATCTGGGCCGCCAGCGTACTGGCGCTCACGGCGGTTTCGATGGTGTTCCGCATGCTGATGACGGCGGCGGGGTTAAAGACACATTAATGCGAAGGGGGCCTGGCCCCCTTCATCTTGTCAAGAGGGCCAATGTCGCGCGGTTATCTCAGGGAAAGAGCACGCTTGAAGCTACAGCCGCGCTGGCGACAGGGGGATTATGCGTCGCCTTCAGCAACTTCTGATAGTTGTTAATTATTCCAGGCGAAGCCAGCAATGCATAATAATAGGCGCAGGCCCAGTTAGGGTAAAATTCAGGGTCTTCCTCAAGCGACAGGCCTGCTATTAGCCGTTGCGTATTGTACTGATGCTGGCAATGCTCTTTCACGCTGAAGTGCATTTTATTACTGTTCGCCTGCTCTATCATATCGAGTAACTCACGCTCTTGCTTTTGGCAGTAGGCCGCCATATAAGCCGGGATCTCCAGAGCGGTAATATGGCGCTTTATCCTCTCTTTTATTCCCTCTGTCACCGCGCCGCTGATGTTAATAAAGGGTTTGTAGGCGATAGCATTGCCATTGGGCGTCATCTCAATTTTAAAACCCAACCGGGATAACGCGTCGACAAACTTGGGGTGAATAAAGAAGCAGCCCTTATCGGGCAGCATATAATAGCGATTGCTTTTCTTACTGGCGCACTGTTGACACTGCGGCACCAGATTATCCGGATAAAGCGCAAATTCCGGCCAGTGTGACTCAGGAACAAAATGGTCCAGGGTGTTTGGTCTGACAGGGTTGCCACAGTATGGGCACTCCCTCATTTTGTTTTTATTGCGTAAATCATAAAATATGGCTTTAAGCTTAGCGGGCGGCGACTTATAAAAATCCATTAATAGTATTTTCTCAGCGGTGAACTCGCCGTTAGCCTGGCGATAAATACTTTTCGCCGGTTGCTTATCGAAGTTATCTATTATGCCCTTGTAGTCGCCATAACGCGTGAGTAACTGTTGCTCAATAGCCTTGAGCTTTGCGCGGTCCTCTTTATCTGATTCAATCGCCAGCGTTAACCAGTCACTGCCGCTATTTGTGCGCAGTTCAGTGAGATTCTTCATCGTTATTTTCCAGTTCCCACGGCGTGTCGCTGCGTTTAGACAATAAATAGAGTTGGCCCGAAGAGCCCACCTTTTGATAAAGTTCCGCAATCGCTTCGTCCAGCGAACCGTAGGCGGCTACCTTTTTATCAATCTCGTCTTCAAACGGTTTTTTCTGATAATAGTCGTTGAACGCCTCGCCAATAATGTTTTCCAGCGACGCGGCAAAGGTTTCGCTTTGCGGTTTCACGGCGTGGGTAGCGGCAGTATCCTCATCCTCTTTTTGCCCCGGCTGCAATATCGTTACCCTCTCGCGGTGCGTTTCCCGCACCATCAGCGCGGAATGCGTGGCAATCAGCGCGTAAGAGCGCGTTTCGTTCAGCAACGACTTGAGCATATTGATGAGACCGACCTCAAGCTCAGGATGCAGGTAAAGCTCTGGCTCATCCAGCACCACCAGCGTTTCGTCAACGATTTCCGCAATCAGCGGCGGGATGAGGTACGTGTAAATACGTTGCCCTGCGCTGAGTTTAATCGCCTCGCCGTTGCGTAAAAAAACCAACCCGGCCGTCAGATCTATTTTTGAATAATCGATATTCTGTTGCTGAACAGAAACCAGGCTCTCTTCGGTAGAGATAAACGCGATATCGTCAAATTTCAGCGCAAGGCCAAGTGTGTCAGTAAGAAGTTTGAAGCGCGAGGGTCGGTTCCAGCATTCGTTAACGGCGTCGTAGTCAAGGATCGTTTTTAGCGCTGCCGCCGCTTGCTGCATCGGCCAGGTTTTATCAAACTGCCCCTGCGGATTTTTAAATCCGATGTAGGTATACGAGTCCAGCATCTCTTTCTGGCGTTTGAGTTTATCCTCATTGGAATCCTGCACATCGCCGGCAGCATTATCTTTTAAGTCAATATACTGCTGTTGCGTATAAAACTCCTCGAAGGGGCTGTAGGCCGCCACCACCACCTTCAGAAACTTTCCTTTTACTTCAGGCGTGGGCTTTAATCCGGTCGCGCTATCAATGACTTCCTGCAAAATACGGGTTTTACCCAGGCCATTTTTGCCAATCAGCACATTAATATTGCTGCGGTTAATGCTGAAGTATCTGGCAAAAACGAATTCAATACAGTCAAACGACGCAGGTAAATGCATCCCGCTTAATGTTATGTCCGCGGGGCCGCTGTCGATACCCTGCGCGATATCCATCCCTTTATCCAGCAGCGCCTCAGCCGTCGTGGTATTGCGCATGAGCGCTAATTCGTAACCATTCCACTGTTGCCAGCCCTGAATTCCTCTCTCTTTTAAAAAGCTGGCGTCGCAGAGCGATTGCAGAACCTGAATCGCAGAAATAGCGTAATGCGTTCTCAGGTAATTAATGTTTTTATAAAAATCGATTTTTGTGCCAAGCGAGACCACGTTGTCTGACGACATAAGCGATGTGATATTCCAGACTGAATCCGCCTGCGCGCGACCGCTGCGAAAGTATTCTGCGGTGACGGGGTTATCCCTGTGCAGAATTTTCGTCATGCCCACCCGCTCCTGGTACGCCTGCTTTTTATAATAGAGCCCAAACAGCACTTCATGACCAAAATCGTTCCAGGGTCTGGCGTAGCCGGAGATAGCATTGTCCGGCACAAGATATAAACCATCCTCTTGCGCCAGCGTTGTTTTTTCAGAAAAGAAAATGTTCAGCTTTGCCACGGTAGCGACCCCTGTTTTGTTTCGCCAAAGCCTACTGCAGATGCCCCGCTACAACAACTTACCGATTCAGGTGGGAAAATAAGCGAACAAGGTTTTCACCCGATGCAGCCGGGGTCTCTCGCCTTGCCCCGCTCTTATCCTCTCCGCTATCCTTTCCGCTCTTTCTTACAACGGAGCCTGTGAAATGCATTACTTACTGCTCGGCGTCGCCATTATTTGCGAAGTTATTGCCACCACCTGCCTTAAGCTCTCCGACAGCTTCACGAAACTGCTGCCGAGCATCGCCACCGTGGTCTTTTACGCGCTGTCGTTCTACTGCCTGACTTTTCCCATGCGCACGCTGCCGACCGGCGTGATTTACGCCATCTGGTCAGGCGTCGGCATTGTGCTGATTGGCGTGGTGAGCTGGCTGCTGCTCGGGCAAAAGCTGGACTGGCCGGCGATTATCGGCATGGCGCTGATTATTCTGGGTGTGCTGGTGATTAACCTCTTCTCCCGCTCCGTGGCGCACTAAGCACAGCGCGGTTAAACCCGCATGCAACAAAGACGATTCCTGTGGAAACTTTGCATTCCTGACACCCTCTTTTCAGCGCTTTTAAAAGAGCAATACTAACCAGACGTTATTATTGCGATAGTGCGCGCACCGCTGATTAGAAAGGGACATAACGAAATGCTAAAAAAGGCGTTAAGCGCTCTGCTGCTTTGCGGCGCGCTCTTTTCCGGCCAATTTGCCGCCCACGCGGGCGCAGATGAATTTTTTAATGTGAAGAACCCCGACTCGCAGCTGCGTCATGAGGCAGACAGCGATGAAATTCGCGCCGCCGCGCAGGAGTCTGCCGATACCCTGCGCGAGCATCACGGCTGGTTCAGCTCGCGCAAGCCTGGCCGCCACGCGCGATAAAAAAGCCCGCTTTCGCGGGCTTTTTCGTCAGGCGTTTTTACGCTTCGGCAACGTTTTCAGCAGCTCGTCAGGGCTGATGGACGCCACCACGCTGCCGGGTTGCGGCAGTTTCAGGATGTGGTTTTTAATCTTGCCGACCACGTGCATTTCGCACGGTTTGCAGTCGAACTTCAGCGTCAGCACCTCGTCGCCATGCACCAGCTGCATCGGCGTCGCCTTCCAGCTCTTGATGTTGCCCTTCGCCTGTTTCGGGCAGAGGTTGAAGGCAAAACGCAAACAGTGTTTGGTGATCATCACCGGCACGTCGCCCTTCTCTTCATGCGCCTCGTAGGCGGCGTCGATAAGCTGCACGCCGTAACGCTGGTAGAAATCACGCGCTTTCTGGTTGTAAACGTTAGAAAGGAACGTCAGGTGCGTTTCCGGGTAGACCGGCGGCGGTACGGAAACCGGCTTACGGCGCCCGCGCTGGTAATTCGCCAGACGCGCGTCGTCCAGCGCGTCCATCGCTTCGCGGCGCAGCGGGTTCAGCAGGCTGTTTGGCACAAACAGCGCGCCCGGCAGCGAAACAGTGATATCCCGGGCGTAATAGATAGTCTGCCCGAGTTTCGCCAGCCCCTCTTTGAGGTTCGCCATCGCTTTCTCGGCGTTGTTCGCCACGTCGAACTGCCCTTCCAGCGTGCGGGTTACGCTCACGCCATCTTCACTGGTGACGGTGAGGATAAGCTGCTCCTGCCAGCCGCCCAGCTCGATATCCACCCCCACGCGGCGCTCGCTGGAGGTTTTCAGCAGCGCCTGCTGCCAGTTGTGGTCCAGGTTGCGGTTCAGACGATGAGGCGGACGCAGGGTTTTCAGCGCCTCCGGCATCTCGTTCGGGAAGACGCGGTAGCGGTTTTCCCCGGTTTTCTCCGCCACGTTCACGCGAAAACCCACCACTTCGCGTTTGATCATCACGTTCAGGCCATCGCCGTTCGCCAGCGGCTCGGTCGTTTCCACGTCCAGATGATCTTTACCCACCTTCAGCACGTCGCCCACCGGCAGGCCGACAAAGGTCGGCGTATCGAACGCGCCGATATCGATTTTACGGGCGTTGACGAAGTAATCGGTGCTGCCGCGATGGAACGTCTTTTCGGTAGAAGGCACAAAATAGTGCGCGGTGTTGCCCGCAGATGCGCGCGCCAGGTCGCCGCGGTCTTCAATAATCGCATCCAGCATCTGGCGGTAGTGGGCGGTGATGTTCTTCACATAGCTCATGTCTTTGTAGCGCCCTTCAATTTTGAAGGAACGCACGCCCGCGTCGATAAGCGCCGCCAGGTTCGCGGTCTGGTCGTTGTCTTTCATCGACAGCAGGTGTTTTTCATACGCCACCACGCGGCCCTGATCGTCTTTCAGCGTGTAAGGCAGACGGCAGGCCTGGGAGCAGTCGCCGCGGTTGGCGCTACGCCCGGTTTGCGCGTGAGAAATATAGCACTGGCCGGAATAAGCGACGCACAGCGCGCCGTGGATAAAGAATTCGATAGTCGCGTCAGCCGCGTCGTGGATAGCCTGAATCTGGTTCAGGTTAAGCTCGCGCGCCAGAACAATCTGCGTAAAACCGGCATCGGCAAGAAACTTCGCTTTTTCCGGTGTGCGGATATCGCACTGGGTGCTGGCGTGCAGCTCAATCGGCGGAATATCCAGCTCCAGAATGCCCATGTCCTGCACAATCAGCGCATCCACGCCGGTCTGGTAGAGATCGGTTATCAGCTTTTGCGCGGGCTCCAGCTCGTTGTCGTGCAGAATCGTGTTCAGCGTGACAAACACCTTCGCGCCGAAGCGATGGGCGAACGGCACCAGATCGGCGATATCCTTCAGGCTGTTGCTGGCGTTATGGCGCGCGCCAAAGCCGGGGCCGCCGATATAAACCGCGTCTGCGCCGTGCAGAATGGCCTCACGGGCGATGCTGGCGTCACGGGCGGGGCTGAGCAGTTCTAGATGATGAGATTGCAGGCGCATAAATTTTGTTCATTATTGGTCATAGAAAGGCGGCTATTGTAGTCAGAACCCCGGCAGATCAGAAATAGTTTCGCCGCCTGGCTTTACAGGCTATTGCACAGGGCGGCAAAGCATGGGCGGATTTGTTATTTCCTGCGTGAAAGCGCGGTGGGTATGCTGAAGCGGTATTCCTGATTGTTCACCTCAGTATCGCTAGTCGTTGTAGTTTGTCGTTGTCACTTGCCGCAAGCTTGCTTGCGGTTTTTTTTATGCCGTTTTCACGTAATGGATGAGCGAGTGAAAGCGCACGGGCAGCGCGCTGGCGTTGCGGTAAGCGTGGGGCTCATCGCCCCGAAACCGCAGCCCTTCTCCGGCGCCAAGGCGTCGCCAGCGTCCCTGAGTTTGCATCTCCAGCTCGCCTTCTATCACCACCACATGCTCAATCACCCCGCTTTCGTGCGGCGTGGATTCGCTGACGGCGCCCGGCGCAAGCGTAATGGCGAAGAGCTCAAAGCGCAGCGCTTCATCCCAGGGAAAGAGCGGCGTGATGATCATCGCCTGCTGCTGCGGATCGTAGGCGGCGGGCGCGGGCGCGGCGGGCGGCGCGATAAAGAGCGAAAACGGCACGTTGAAGCCGGTGGCGATTTTCCAAAGCGTCGCCACCGTCGGGCTCGACTCGTTGCGCTCAATCTGCCCGAGCATCGCTTTTGAAACGCCGGTGAGTTCCGCCGCCTGCGTCAGGCTCAGGCTACGGCTCAGGCGCAGGGTTTTCAGCGTGGCGGCAAGATAAGTGGCGATATCCATAAGGTGGCTGGCTTCCAGAGCGGATTGATGAGGCGTTAACGATACCACTGGGCCGCAGGCTGCTTCCAGCCCGCTGGCAACCCTTGCCGCCGCGCCGCTATTTTTCACGTGTCGTTTACCCCGCCGCCTCTTTTTCTTGCCAGTCAATAAACGTAAATATTTTGGCGTAATAATAACGGCGAAAAAATATATTTTTTACCTTACAGACGCTTCAGCGGAATTATTCCCTCTGCCGCTTAAGGCGGCGGGCTATTATTCTTACGCATGATAATCCGACTGCTATAGTTAGTTACTCATGCGTGCGCAATAACTTTTTCTTCGCGGCGCGTTTATGCAATGAAGCGATAACTCTCAGGAGGCTGGTATGACTGAGAACAGAATCAGTTCAGAGAACTCTGCCGGTTACGTCCCTCTGCCGCTGCACGCCGGTGGGCGGCGCGGCAATAAAGATGGCGTAGGCTACAAAAACACCCATGAAAGATCGGTCGATGCGGGGCAAAAAGCGGGTAAGACAACGCCTCCGCCAAACGATCCGCCCCAGGAGCGTAAATAAACCCCGGCAAGGGATTGCCCGCCTTATTTTTCATATTCAACCGAATAAGCCTGGCGATAACCTCACCGTAACCGAAAAGCGTTACCGGCCTAAGATTGCCATGTACCCGACTCGATTTATTTCCCGCTTCGTCTATTCCTTTTTAAAAATAAACGCCTGACGCCGCGTAGCCACTAAAAACCAACCAGGCTTGTGCGCTATAACGCACAATGCTACTCTGCGTGGACGTTATAACGCACAGCGGAGCCTTCATGCGTCAGTTTTCTCTTCCTCTTCCCACCGCGCTGGCGGGGTTCGTGGCGGTGCTGGTCGGTTACGCCAGTTCCGCCGCTATCATCTGGCAGGCCGCGGCGGCGGCGGGCGCGAGCATCGCGCAGATTGCGGGCTGGATGACGGCGCTCGGTATCGGTATGGGCGTCAGCACGCTTGCCCTGAGCCTGTGGTATCGCGCGCCGGTGCTGACGGCCTGGTCTACGCCCGGCGCGGCGCTGCTTGCCACCAGCCTGCAGGGCAGCACGCTGAATGAGGCGGTGGGCGTCTTTCTCTTCGCCAATCTGCTGATTGTGCTGTGCGGCGTGACGGGGCTGTTTGCGCGGCTTATGAAAATTATCCCGCCCGCGCTTGCCGCCGCGATGCTGGCCGGCATTCTGCTGCGCTTTGGGCTGCAGGCCTTCAGCGCGATGGAAGAGCATTTCTGGCTGTGCGGCAGCATGCTGGCCGTGTGGCTCGCGGCGAAAGCGCTGATGCCGCGCTACGCCATTGTGGCTACGCTGCTGGCGGGGCTCGCGGTTTCCTGGCTTGGCGGCGAAATAGATAGCGCCGCGTTGCACTTCAGCGTGGCGGCGCCCGCTTTTACCGCGCCTGAATTTACATTCGCTTCGCTGACCGGCATCGGCCTGCCCTTTTTCCTGGTGACCATGGCGTCGCAAAACGCGCCGGGGCTTGCGACCCTGCAGGCGGCGGGCTACCGCTTGCCTGTTTCGCCGCTTATGGCGATGACCGGCGGGCTGGCGTTGCTGCTGTCGCCCTTCGGCGTCTTTTCTATCTGCATCGCCGCCATTACCGCCGCCATCTGCCAGAGCCCCGACGCCCATCCGGATGCCCACAAGCGCTGGCTCGCCGCTGCCGCGGCGGGCGTTTTTTACCTGCTGGCGGGCCTGTGCGGCGCTTCAATCACCTCACTGCTTGCCGCCTTGCCGCTGCCCTGGATACAGACGCTTGCCGGGCTGGCGCTGCTTGGCGCCATCAGCGGCAGCCTGCACCAGGCGCTGGTGAGGGAAAACGAGCGCGACGCGGCGATTATTACGTTTCTGGTGACCGCGAGCGGCGTGACGCTACTGGGCGTCGGCTCGGCATTCTGGGGGCTGATGGCGGGTGGAATAAGCTACGCGTTGCTGGCGACGACACGGCGCGGCATAGCGTTAAAAGAAGAGAAACGGGTATGAAAAAGGGAGCCGCGACTCCCGTTTATTTTATTGGCTGTCGCCGCTTTTGGTATCAAACAGGGCGGCGTCGGCGGCCATGTCGTCCACCACCTGCTTAAGCGTTGCCAGGGTCATCGGCGTTTTTTCATTGCTCAGCGTTTCGCCTTCGCCCTTGCGCACCACTTTCACCACCGGCTTGTTGGTGGCCGCGTCAATCAGTTCGCCTTCAAAATAGAGATGCGTATCCATGGTGCGGTGACCGGTCGCCATCTGCGTGCCCGCCACCAACAGCGCTACCGGCACCACTTCATAGAACTGAAGCCCCTCTTTGCTGCTGTCCACGCCGGTAATGGCGCCGCGGAAGATAAGGCTGCGGGGGCCCGGCGTTGTCACCAGCGGTTTGCGCTGTTGCGCGGCGGTTTTGAGCTTATTGTTGGTATAATTGAGCAACCCATCCAGCACCTGCTGCCCCACCTGCGTTGTCGGGCGCGCTTCGGGGTAGAAGGTCACGGGGTTATAAACAATGCTGTCGTAACTGGCGCTGTTAAAGCCAGTGTCCACCCAGCGAAGCACCGGTTTGCCGGTCGCCGATTTCGTTTCCTGCAGGCTGGAGTAATCTTTTAAAAAACCGGAATAGTTTTCAGGCTCAGCCACTTTTGACGCGCAGCCAGCCAGAACCAGCAGCGAAGAAAGCAATGTCGCCTTAATAAAACATTTATTACGCATTTTTTGTTCCCTGTTGTGACGAATTAACCGGGACGTTATAGCAAAAGCGCGGCGGCATTACGGCGTAATAATGCGGTTTACTGATAAATTCAGGCTAACTGAATAGTTTCAGCGCAGCCAGATTTGTTCATTAAATAAATCACAAAAACACATTCACTAAATAAATATGGCGGGCACGCAAAGCGCTACCCGCCCTGTCATTATGCTTTTCTGGCAAGAAGCGTGGCGAAACGCAGTTTAATGCGGTTGCCCTTCTCATCCGTTTTATGAAGCTCTCCCGGGTTCTCGTTATATTTAATCAGTTCCCAACCGGCGTAATAATTTTTTAATTCCCCTTCGCTAAAGGCGAAAGGAAAACCGACGTTGCAGGGGTAATCTTCGGTATTCATCGCCGCCACAATCAGGTTATATCCGCCGGGTTTCGTGCAACGCTGCATATTTTCTATCAGCCGTGGAATGGTGGCGGGCGCCAGAAACATCAGCACCACGGTAGAAAGGATAAAGTCATAGTCGCTGTCAAAGGTCATGGCGTTCAGGTCGGCGATATCCGCCTTCAGGTTAGCCAGCGATTCCGCTTCAATAATGCGTTGCAGATTCGCAATGCTCGCTGGGTTCTTGTCCCATGCGGTTACGTCAAAGCCGCGCGCCGCCAGGTAGAGACTGTTGCGCCCGTTGCCGCAGCCGAGATCGAGCGTTTTGCCCGGCTGCACATAGCGCACGGCGTTCAGCACCTCTGAATGGGTGGCGGTCAGGCCATATTTTTCAGTGAAATAATTTTCGTCACGAATAGTCATTACGGGGTTTCCTGCGTCGTTTCTAAGATGCATTTCATCTGCATTTTAAGGAAGCGGGCAGCGCGCCGCCAGCGCTAAAAACTCTGCTACGTTTATTGCAGAGCGTGATGAGGAAAGCGGAACCATGAGCAAATATGAACTGGGCGACGAAATACGTAAGTTTACCTGGGCTGAAGGCGGCGAGAAAAAGAGCGTTGATCTGCGCCAGATCCGCGCCCTGCGCGACTTTGCCGATGTCAAAGCCGGCGCGTCAGGCGGCTGGGTGGAGGATGACGCCAGCCTCAGCCAGCAGGGCGACTGCTGGATCTACGATGAAAACAGCGTGGTGTTTGGCGGCGCCAGAGTCAGCGGCAACGCGCGCCTCACCCAGCCCTGCGATATTCGCGACGGCGCTAAAATCAGCGATAACGCCTGGATTGACCACGCGCAAATAAGCGACCACGCCCACGTCAGCGGCAACGCCATGGTGCAAAGCTCCCAGGTGCGGGGCGAATGCCACATCTTCGGCGAAGCGCGGGTGATGAACGGCAGCCTGGTGCTGGCGGCGAAAGGATTGACGCCCGATCGCGAGCAGCAGTTGCATATTTACGGGCACGCCACGGTCAACGCCTCCCGAGTGGTGCATCAGGCGCAAATCTATGGACACGCGTTGCTCAGCTACGCCTTCGTTGAGCATCGGGCGGAGGTTTATGAAAACGCCATGCTGGAAGGCAACGAAGAGAATGATGTCTGGGTATGCGACTGCGCGCAGGTTTACGGCAACGCCCGCGTTGTGGCGGGAAAAGGCGAAGAGGATGTGCCGACGCTTCGCTACAGCGCGCAGGTTTACGGACATGCCGTCGTGGAAGGCAACTGCGTACTCAAGCACCATGTGGAAGTTTTTGACCACGCCCGGCTCTCAGGCGGCCCGCTGATGCTGGACGACGGCGCGCGCATTTTCGGCAACGCGCAAATCAAAGGCAACGTGCTGATTGAGGACGGCGTGCAGGTTTTTGATAACGCCGTCGTCGAAGCTTACAACGGCGACCCGCTGCATCTGCGGGGGCGAAGAACCCTCAACGGCGACCAGCATATTACCCGCACCCCCATGCTGGGCGCGCTCTAGCGCCGCTTATCGACGATCAGCGCATAGATGTTCTGATCGTAAAACTGGCCGTTGAGGTATTCCGCCTCTTTTAGCGTGCCCTCCAGCCGAAAGCCGTTGCGCAGGGCCACGCGGTTGCTCGCCTCATTGGCGACGCGGCATTTTATAACGAAGCGCCGCACCTCGCCCGAATCCGCATAGCGGGCGATAAACGCCTGTAGCGCCTGCGACAGCAGCCCTTTTCCCTGCCAGGCCTCATCCAGCCAGTAGCCAATGTAAGCCGTTTTGTTGGATGGCTCTATCTGGTTAAACGACAGCACGCCTATCAAGCGATCCTGCTGCAGAATCATGAACATTTTCGCATAGCCGCGGTGGTGCAAAAGATAGTTGCCCTGAAGCGTTTTGCGGGTGTCTTCCGCCGATTTCACCTGCTTTGGCCAGTCCATCGCTTTTTGCAGCGCGGCTTTATTGCGCACCACCAGGTCATACAGCGCTTCGGAAAAGGCCTCGTTCACGGAATGAAGCTTAAGCTGGTCGTTTACGACGATTACCTCATCCTGCCAGTTTGGGATGTCCTGCAAGGGGGCGCTCCTGAATACGTGCGAATAAACCTGATAGTTAACATAGCCTGGCGGGCAGCAACACCACCAGAATTTATGGTTTGCTGTAAAAAGCGGCATCTGCACCAGCCGCGCTCACCAAACTGGCGCAGCGCCGACGCCTTTGCGCCGCTATCGCGCCCGCTTATGGCTGCGGCTGGCTGGTATAGAAATTGCTTAACGTTTTCGTAACCACGAAGGAGACGAAAAATGAAAGCGATCATTATTGGCGGCGGCATAGGCGGCCTTAGCGCGGCGATAGCGCTCAAGCGTTGCGGCATCAGCACCGAGGTTTACGAGGCGGTAAAGGAGATAAAACCCGTTGGCGCCGCCATATCCATCTGGCCGAATGGCGTAAAGTGCCTCAACTGGCTAGGCATGAAAGAACCCTTAGCCGCCCTCGGCGGACCGATGGAGTTTATGGCTTATCAGGAGTTCCGCCAGGGCCAGACGCTGACGCGCTTTAGTCTTGATCCTTTAGTGAAAAGCGTGGGCGAGCGCCCCTACCCCGTGGCGCGAGCGGAATTGCAGGATATGCTGCTCGCCGCCTATGGCCGCGAGGCGGTGCAGTTTGGCAAACGCGTTACGCATATTGAAGAGACGCCCGGCGGCGTTCGCGCCTTTTTTAGCGACGGACATATCGCCGAAGGTGACCTGCTGATCGCCGCTGACGGCACCCATTCCGTGATTCGTCCCTGGGTGCTGGGCCATCAAACGGAGCGTCGCTATGCCGGTTACGTTAACTGGAACGGGCTGGTGGAGATTGATGAATCCATCGCGCCGGCGAACCAGTGGACCACCTTTGTCGGCGAGGGCAAACGCGTTTCGCTGATGCCGGTGGCGGGCAACCGTTTCTATTTCTTTTTCGACGTGCCGCTGCCCCAAGGGCTGGCGGAAGATCGCGCCACCGTGCGCGAGGATCTTAAGCGGTACTTCTCCGGCTGGGCCGCGCCGGTGCAAAAGCTGATTGACGCGATCGATCCGCAAACCACTAACCGCATTGAGATCCATGATATTGAACCCTTTATGCAACTGGTGCGCGGGCGCGTGGCGTTGCTCGGCGACGCCGGGCATAGCACCACGCCGGATATCGGCCAGGGCGGCTGCGCGGCGATGGAGGACGCGGTGGTGCTGGCGATAGCCTTGCAGACAAACTCCCTTGGCATAGAGGACGCGCTGCTGCGCTATCAGGATAAACGCGCCTGGCGGGTAAAAGACCTGGTGCTGAAAGCGCGCAAGCGTAGCGACGTCACGCATGGCAAAGAGATGAGCGTCACCGATGGCTGGTATGAGGAGCTAAAGAGCGAAACCGGCGACCGCATTCTGGCGGGTATGCGCGAAACCATTCTCGGCGGACCGCTGGCCTGACGCCGTTGCACCCATGTTGTAGTTAGAATCTGAATCCTCTTCGCAAAATGACGTCAGCAATTGACGTCATTTTTTTGTACGCTACTATGACTTCATAAATTGACGCCACGGAAGGATCTATGGGCTATGGCAAAGAATATCTAAGGAAAAAGCACCACCATACGTTATGTCAGGTTTTCGCCTCACCGGTTTCGGCGGCGATAAAATGGCAGGATATTGAAATGCTCATCATTGCGCTCGGTGGCGAAGTGAGCATGGGCCGAGGCTCGCGCGTGCGTTTTTTGCTCAACGACTCGGTAGCCCATTTTCATCGGCCGCACCCCGACCCGACAACGGACAAAGGCGCCGTGCCCGGTTTACGCCACTGGCTACAGGAACAAGGAGTTATGCCATGACCACTACGTTACCGCCCAACACGTTGCTGATTCAGGGCCAGCCCGCGCTCATCACCTATGAACCCGAACTGCGACTGTTTCGCGGCCGCTTTCTGGGGCTGACAGGCTACTGCGATTTTATGGCCGACAGCCTGAAGGGATTGCAGGAGCAAGGGGAAATTTCGCTCGCTGAATATCTGGCGGATTGCGAGGCGCGTTCAATCGCCCCTTATGAGCGCGAAGATAAGCTAAAAACGTTCACGCTGCGCTACCCCGCCTCGTTTAGCGAGCGTCTGGCGGTGGCCGCCGCTGAGCAAAACATGTCGGTGAACAGCTTTATTGTCGATACGCTGGCGAGGCGCATGAAGCTGCGCTGAGACGAAAAAAAGCCCCGCTGGCGGGGCTTTTCCTTAATCGATTCTCGCGAACGTCTACTTATCGCATCTGGCGGTCGTCGACGTAGTTGCGCTTATCCGGCGCAGGCGGGAAGTACTGATAAAGCCAGGTCTCGCTGATGGCCTCGCCCTGGCAGCGCAGGAACATGCGCATTTCCACCGGATCGACCGAGTCGGAATTCGGATACCAGTCGAACAAGATGCGGTAGCCGTCGAAAGGCTCCACGTAGAGGATCTCCACCTGCTTCGCTTCGCCGCTGGAGAGCGTTATCACCGGTTCGATGCCCTTCGGCGCCGACTCTTTCAGCTTGCCGCCGATAAAGTCAATGGCGATGCGGCGCGACCACTGGCTCGGGTAATGCTCGCCGGGCGCCCAGCCTTCCGGGAAGCTGCCCATGCCGGTGCGGGTGGCGTAGACGCGGGCAAGCGGCGTATGCACCGGCGCGTCGCCGCTCCAGTAAAGACGGTATTCGAAGTTAAGCTTGTCCCCGGCTTTGACCGGTTTTTCCGGTTGCCAGAAGCAGACAATATTATCCAGCGTTTCGCCGGTAGTCGGGATCTCCATCAGCCCGACGGTGCCCTTGCCCCAGCGGTTGCGCGGCTCCACCCACAGGCTCGGGCGCTTGTTATACCAGCCCATAATGTCCTGGTAACTCTCGAACTTATGGTCGGTCTGCAACAGACCGAACCCTTTCGGGTTCTCATCCATAAACGCGTTGAACTGCAGGCGCTGCGGGTTGTTTAGCGGACGGCAGACCCACTCGCCGTTGCCGCGCCACATGGCGAGACGATCGGAGTCGTGAATTTGCGGATGGATGGTGTCGCACATGCGGCGCTCATTGGTGCCGCAGCTAAACATACTGGTCATCGGCGCGATGCCGAGCTGTTTAATGTCTTTACGGGCGAAGAGATGATTTTCCACCTCCATCATCACCTGGGTCGACTCACAATGGATAGTAAATTTGTAAGCGCCGGTGATGCTGGGGCTGTCGAGCAGCGCATAAACCACGAAAGTGGTGTCATCCGCTTTCGGCGTTTCAAACCAGAAAGCGGTGAAATCCGGGAACTCTTCCGGCTGATCGGTGAAGGTGTCTACCGCCAGGCCGCGTGCGGAAAGGCCATACTGATAAGTGCTGTCCACCGCGCGGAAGTAGCTTGCGCCGAGGAAAGAGACAACGTCGCGTCGCGCCAGCTCAGGCGCTTTAAACGCGCGAAAACCGGCGAACCCGAGATCGGTCTGCCCTTCCAGCTGACGGGTATCCACGCCCGCGTCATGATAGTTAAACAGCTCCGGACGGAAGTGGATTTCGCGCGCCTGGCGGCTGGACGGGTCGACAGAGAACATGCGCACGCGGCGGCGAAAACCCATGCCGACGTGGAAGAACTGCACGTCGAGCTGACGGCCTTCGATGTTGTTCCACAAGGCGTGACCCGCGTCGTACTGAATACTGTTATAGGCCTGCGGCGTAAGCGTAGCGAGCGTGTTCGGCAGCGGCCGCGGCGCGCCGCCCCAGGGGTTCTTTGCAAGGCTGCTCGCCATGTTCTGCAACTCGGAGAAGTCAAACGCGCGGGTCTGCCCGTCGGCGATACCGGCCTCTTGCGCCCAGGCCGTACGGGAAAAGAGACCGGCCATGCCGGGCGCGCCACACGCCGCGGCGAGTGCGAAGGAGGCTTTGATAAAACGTCTGCGGTTCATGCCTGAGAAATCGTCCTTAGTTGTCGATACAGGTTGTCCTGCCCGCGGGCAGAACACGGCAAGTGTTAAGCGATCAGACCGCACACTGTAGACAAAATTCAGAATGAAGCCAATAGCCAGCCGAAAACTTATTTTTCTTTTATTTTTCAGAAAGTTATTTGTCAGCAAGCGGCAAGCGAACGTCCGCGAGGGCTAAGTCTAACGTATTAATTGTGAAAGGAATTTCAGGACAGCGCGACGGCTGAGAAAGCGCCGGATAAAACGCGAAAACCAGCTTCGTTATCAGACGATTCCTCCTGGTTGCGCCTCATCGATGGCAGCATGCACGTATTCAAAAAAAATATGTCTGCTCCTCTTGCCAGACGAAGCGCCGCGGCGTACTTTCAGCGACGCAGTCCGGCGTGATGCGCCGTCATCGCACCGGCTGTATATGCCTTTTATTCCTCCCGCTGGGAGGGTCCGGCGCCACAATAAAAATCTCGCCGGATAACACCTGAATTTAATGATGATAGCTCGCGGTGGCCCGGCCTGGCCGGGTTCTCTTTGAGAAACACCGATAAAAAAACCCCGGCGCTCAGCGAACCGGGGTTTTTAATTTTTTGAGGGTTACTTCACGCTGACGTCGATGCCGGGAAAATACTTTTTCGCAAGCTGGTCGATGGTGCCGTCGGCGCGCACTTTATCGATAGCGGCGTCGAGCTGTTTTTTCGTCGCCTCGTCGCCTTTGCGCAGGCCAAAGCCAATGCCGCTGCCCAGGATCTTGTCATCCTCTACCGGCTTGCCGATAAAACCAAAACCCTTGCCCTGCGGCTTGCTGAGGAAACCGCCCTGGCCTGCGGCGGACATCACCAGCGAGGCGTCGATACGCCCGTTCAGCAGATCGCCCCACGCCATATTCTGATCTTTATAAGAGATGACCGTCACACCCTGCTTTTCCCAGTGCTCTTTGGCGTAGGTCTCCTGAATGGAGCCTTGCAGCACGCCGATGGTTTTGCCTTTCAGCGCTTGCGGCGTGGCGTCCAGCGCGCTGCCCGCTTTCCCCACCAACTGTGAAGGAATGCGATAAATCGGCTGGGTGAAGTCGATGCTCTGGCGGCGCTGGTCGGTAATGTTCATCGCCGAGTTAATGGCGTCGAACTTTTTCGACATCAGCCCCGGGATCAGCGCGTCGAATGAGGTTTCCACCCACGAGCACTTAAGCCTGGCCGCCTTGCAGATGGCGTTGCCCAGATCCACGTCAAACCCCTCCAGCTCGCCCGCTGCGTTGCGGCTTTCAAACGGCGGGTATTCGGCTTCGATGCCATAGCGCAGTTCGTCTGCGGCAAAGGCCGCACAGGAAAACATCCCAAGCGTCAGGCACAACACTTTCACTTTGTTCATCTTCACCCCTTCTTAACGTGGCTTTACCTGGCAGAGCGCCTGCGCGCCTGCCCTTAACGTCGCTTCATCTTTGGCAAAAGAGAGGCGAATGAGTTTGTTATCGGTTCCGTCGGCGTAGAACGCGGAAAGCGGAATGGTCGCCACGCCGTAATCGGTGATAAGCCGTTTGACCAGTTCGCTGTCCGCCTCGTCGCTGAAATGCGCGTAGCTCGCCAGCAAAAAGAACGCGCCGCCGCTCGGCAGCAGTGTAAACGGCGACGCCGCCAACAACTGCTGCATCAGGTCGCGCTTGCGTTGATAAAAGTCACCCAGCGCCAGATAAGTTTCCGGGTTGGCCATGTAATCGGCAAAAGCGTACTGCATTGGCGTGTCGGCGGAAAACATTAAAAACTGATGGACCTTGCAGACCTCCTCCATCAGCGCCGCCGGGGCCAGGCAGTAGCCCACGCGCCAGCCGGTAACGTGAAAGGTCTTGCCAAACGAGGAGACAATCACGCTGCGCTCGGCAAGCTGCGGGTGCGTCGCCATCCCATGGTGACGCTCGCCGTCAAACACAATGTGCTCATACACTTCGTCAGAGAGAATAATGATATCGGTGTTCTTCGTTACCGCCGCCAGTTCATCCAGGTCCGCACGGCTGAAAACCTGCCCGCTCGGGTTATGCGGCGTGTTGACGATTATCATGCGGGTGCGGGGCGTAATGGCGGCGCGCACCTCATCCCAGTCGACGCTGAAATCGGGCACCGTCAGCTTAATGGCGACAGGCGTCGCGCCCTGCAGCCGCACGATGGGCGCATAGCTGTCGAAGGAGGGTTCAAAATAGATAACCTCATCGCCCGGATGCACCAGACCGCTTATCGCGGAGTAGAGGCCTTCGCTGGCGCTGGCGGTGATAAGAATCTCGCTCGCGGCGTCATAGCGCGCCTGGTAGAGACGCGCCACTTTTTCAGCAATCAGCTCCTTTAAGCGCAGCAGGCCGGTCATCGGCGCATACTGGTTATGATTGGCTTGCATCGCCCGGGTGACGCCCGCCGTGAGCTGCGGGTCGCAGGGGAAGTTGGGCGCCCCCTGAGAAAGGTTGATGGCGTTATGCTGCGCTGAAAGCTGGCCTATCACTGTAAAAATCGTGGTTCCCACGTCGGGCAGTTTTGAGCGGCTTTGTACCGGAGTTTGCATCATCACACCTTCGCTTAATCACAAAATATGCATAACTATTCAACAGAATCGTTTGCCGCCACAACCGAATTGTTGTCATAATAGCCATGCATAAAACGCATAGCTGGAGCAAGCATGTCGCGGCGCACTTTTCCTCTCACAGCGGTGGATGCCTTTCTTGTCACCGCCCGTTTTCTTAATCTCACCCATGCCGCTCGCGAGCTGTGTTTGACGCAGAGCGCGGTCAGCAGAAAAATCGCCGCGCTGGAAGCCTGGTTCGGCTTCGCCCTGTTCGAGCGTCACGCCCGCGGCCTGCATTTGACGCCCCAAGGCGAGGCGCTGTTGCCCGAGCTGCAACAGGCTTATGGCCAGCTCATCCGCACGGCGGAGCAGGCGCGGCACAAGCAGAGCGTGGTGCGCCTTAAAGCGCCTACCTGCGCCATGCGCTGGCTGTTGCCAAAGCTGATGCGGCTCGAAAAAAGCCTGCCCGATACGCAGGTGGCGCTCACCACCACTATCGGCCACGGCGTGAGCTTTAAAACCGAACCTTTCGACGCCGCGATTATTTTCGGCTCGCACAACCGGGGCGGCGATCTGCTGTTTGAAGAGGCGCTCACGCCCGTCGTCAGCCCTGCGCTGGCGGGCGAAAACCCGATAGCGCTTGATTCCCTCTCAGCGTTGACTTTTCTGCACCCCACCCGCGATAAAACCGACTGGACGCTGTGGCTTTCTCAGCAAACAGCGCCGCTGCCCGCTATGCGAAAAAATCAACACTTCGACACCATGGATCTCGCCATCAGCGCCGCAATCCAGGGCTTCGGCATCGCGATTGCCGATCTCAATCTGGTGGAGGAGGATGTGCGCGCAGGCCGCTTATTACGCCCGTTTCCTGGCAGCGTAAAAACCGGTGCCGCTTACCGGCTGGCGATCCGCGAGCAGCCAGAGGACGCGGCGCCGCTGCTCGCCTTTCGCGAACAGCTGCTTACTCTAAGCTGACGTGGTGTTTCATCACCCGTTTAAAGAGCTGCATGCGGGCGCGCATAAAACGGTTCTCAAGCTTAAACCCCGCCCGCTTATCAAGCCCGATGCGCAATAGCCGCTCACGCCCGCGCAGGCTCGCCCACCAGCGCACCGGCCCTTCCAGCACCGGCGGCGTGCCGGGCTGATAGTGGGCGAAACGCGCCCAGTAGTCCGCCACCTGCGACGCGAAAGCGAGGTCGTCGGGCGTGACATACTGGCAGGCAGGCTCGGTGAGGCGCAGCGTGTCGAACACATAAGGCACCTCGTTGCCGTGCCACGCGCCGTTGGCGTAGGTTTCCCGCTCCGCCTCCGCCACATAGTCAAACCAGTAGCGCCAGCAGGGCTGGTTGATGCGCTGCTGCGCCTGCATCACCACAAATCCGAGCGTGGTGAACGCCATGTCGCGACAGACCTGGCGGCCCAGCTCTCTGTCTTTGCGCACGCCGGGGTAAAGCAGGCGAATCAACCCTAATCCCAGCCGCCGTTCCCGACGCAGTTTCGCTATCTGCGCCTCCAGCGAAACGCCGAAATACGCCAGCACGCTCGCCTCGTCGCTGTTGCTGCCGACCAGCACAGGCATGGGATGCTGCTGCGCGGCGAAGAAGGTCTCCAGCATCGGCTGTGGCAGCACGCTGTCGCCACAGATGGGAACCGGGGCGATATTATGGGGCGCGGCAAGCGACCAGAAGGCGTCGGCGGGCAAGGCGCGAAGCTGCGCCGCGCTGGCGTTCTCGAGGCCGAAATGGGTCGCCAGCGCCACGCCTTTTCGCAGCGCCTGCTCGCGCGGCGTATCCGCAAGCGTATAGCCGCTTTGCACGGCGGCCTTGTGGAATAACCCTTTCGCCAGCGGCGAGGCGAGCAGCGAGAGGACGCTGCGCGCGCCAGCGGATTCTCCAAATAAGGTGACGTTGTCACGATCTCCGCCGAACGCCGCGATGTTCTCCTGCACCCAACGCAGCGCGGCTATCTGATCAAGCAGCGCGAAGTTATTAACCGGCGTCTCTTCTTCGAGCGACGGGTGGGCGAAAAAGCCAAGATGCCCCAGCCGGTAATTCACCGTCACCAGCACCACGCCGCGCGCGGCAAGCTGCTTGCCGTCATAAGGCGGCAGTCCGCCGGCGCCAAGCGTGAAGCCGCCGCCGTGGAGCCAGACCATCACCGGCAGCGCACCCTGGCGCTCAACCGGCGACCAGACATTCAGATAAAGGCAATCTTCGGAAAAGGCGCCCGGGTCGCCGCCTGCGAGGTTTTGACAAAAGTCGCGATTCTGCCAGCTCGCCGCGCCGAAACGGTCGGCGTGCAATACGCCTTGCCAGCTGGCCGGGGGTTGCGGCGCGCGCCAGCGCAATTCGCCTACCGGCGGCGCGGCGTAGGGAATGCCGCGCCAGACTGCTATATTCTCTTCTACCACGCCCGACAGCAGCCCCTGAGCTACTGCGACTTCCGGCGATCTCTCCATTGACGTTTCCTTTTCAGCATCACTGCTGAGAGCGTAGCGCGCTCAGAGCAGACCGCAACGTCGCTTGCTGCGATCTTCCGCCTCCAGATAAAGCGTGAATTCGTTAAACACCGGGCAGCCGAGCGCCGCCTCGAAGCTCTCGCGGCTGGCGTTGCCGTGGCTGCGGGCGCGGCTATCCGCCCCCAGGTTGGACTGAAAAATCCCGGCGGCGCTGACCGGCAGAAAGTCTTCATAGATGATGGGCTGCGCGGTGACCCAGCCGCGCTCAATCAACAACTGCGGGTCATCGCCGGGGTGAATAGCGTGACGGTGCGTTTCGCCCACCGGCGTTAAGCGGTAACGGAAATAGGCCAGCCCCTGGCGGCGCAGCAGCGCGTCGCTGTCCGGAAAGCGGCTGAACACCTCCTGCAGATGGTACTGGTGGGTAAAGTTATCTTTGCCGCTGCCCGCTTCCTGCAAAAGCGCATCGTACAGCGCCCGGCCTTTCGGTGTGAGCGCCATGCCGCGCTGCTCGATTTCGCCAAACCGCGCCGTATGGGTGCCCGCGCTTTCGCCGGCGAACATTATCGGCTCCTCCAGCGCCTTGAAGCTGGTCTGGCGCAGCAGCACCGGAAACTCCCGGCGCGGCGGGCCTTCAATCAGCGCTTTCGGCGTGATGCCATACTCCGGCATCAACGCCTGCACCCGGTCAATGTCCAGCGTGCGCGGCGTGAGGTGGTTGATATGGCAACCGCGAAAACAGACCACGTCGGCAATCAGGCGGTGTTCATCATGCAGCGCCTGGTAAGTCTGCGCGTCGACGGTGGCGTGGCTGTGCCAGCGGAAGGTTTCCAGCGCCTCGCGCACAAACTCCTTCGCCTGCTCTTCCGTAAAGCCGCCCTGCTCGTCATAAATATCGAGCAAGGCGTAGCAGCGCGGCGTGAAGATATCGCGCTTCGCGAGAATAGCGGCGGCGCGTTTCCTGAGCTTTTCGTTTTCAATCAGCTCAAGGCGCAGCAGCGAGGTGAAGATGCGAAACGGATTGCGTGCCAGCGCGACGTCGTCGACCGGGCGAAAGGCCGTCGAGTGCACCGGCACCCCCGCCTGGGAGAGATCGTAGTAGCCAACCGGATGCATGCCCATAATCGCAAAGACGCGCCGCAGCGTGGCAAGCTCCTTCGCCGTGCCGACGCGGATCGCCCCGTGGCGCTCCACGTTAAGGCGCGCCAGTTCGTCGGCGTTCGCCAGCTGTTCATGCAGCTGCGGGTTATTCTCCAGAACCCCAAGGTTAACGTCCGCCACCAGTTCAAGCAGCGTGCCGTACTGCGGCACCTCTTTCTGGTACATCGCCGACATCGCCTGTGAAAACTGCTCCCGAATATCATCAGCCGTGATGCTGTTCGCCATATTCTCATGCCTCCAGTGAGTATTGATGTGAGTGTAGAGAACGACTTACGCGCCTGGTGGGAACAATGTGTAAATTGTGATCTACAGCGGCAGTGACGATTAGTGATACCTTTGCCGTTATCCATAACTATTAGTTATGTAAATATCGCTATAAATTCACTTTAATTTAACATTGCATTTACACACACTCCCTGCAGGCGATTAAAACAACATTTACCCTGTACCCTGCCTGATGGAGTCCCCTATGAGTGAAAAATGGCCCGCGCGCGAGGTCGTGCACCGCGATTACAACCAACATCCGCCCGCTTTTGCGCCGGGCTATAAAACCAGCGTGCTGCGCTCGCCGCGCAATGCGCTTATCTCGCTGCAAAGCTCGCTTTCCGAAATCACCGGCCCGGTGTTCGGCGAGCAGGATCTCGGCCCGCTGGATAACGACCTCATCATGAATTACGCCAAAGAGGGCCTGCCGATTGGCGAGCGCATCATTGTGCACGGCTATGTGCGCGACGGCTTCGGCCGCCCGATGAAAAACACGCTGGTGGAGGTGTGGCAGGCGAATGCGGGCGGGCGCTATCGCCACAAGAAAGATCAATACCTGGCGCCCATCGACCCGAACTTCGGCGGCTGCGGCCGCGTGCTGACCGACGAAAACGGCTACTATTTTTTCCGCACCATCAAGCCCGGCCCTTATCCGTGGCGTAACCAGGCGAGCGACTGGCGTCCGTCGCATATTCACTTTTCGCTTTCCGGCGACGCGTTCGCCCAGCGGCTGATCACCCAAATGTACTTTGAAGGCGACCCGCTTATTCGCCAGTGCCCTATTGTCCGCACCATTAATAACGACGACGCGGTGCGCACGCTGATTGCCGAGCTGGATACGCACGCGGCGGTGCCGCTGGATTGCCTGGCTTACCGCTTCGACCTGGTGCTGCGCGGCCAACGCGCCACGCTGTTTGAAAACCGTACGCAAGGAGCCGCCCGATGAAAGATTATCTGCCGGAAACCGCTTCGCAGACCGCCGGGCCCTATGTGCATATCGGCCTCGCGCCGCACGCGGCGGGATTTCACATCTTTGAGAAAAATTTCAGCCACGTGCTGACCAACAGCCATACCGAAGGCGAACGTATCGTTATCGAAGGCCGGGTGATTGACGGCTCCGGCACGCCGGTGCGCGACGTGCTGCTGGAACTCTGGCAGGCTAATGCCGCCGGGCGCTATAACCACCCGGCGGATTTACAGCACGAAAAAGCGCTCGACCCGGACTTTCGCGGCTGGGGCCGCGCCTGCTCCGATTTCGACAGCGGCGTCTGGCGCTTTGAGACGGTCAAGCCAGGGCCGGTAACGGGCCGCGACGGGCGCATCATGGCGCCGCATGTCAACCTGTGGATTGTGGCGCGAGGGATAAACATCGGGCTGAACACCCGCATGTACTTTTCTGATGAGCAGGCGGCGAACGAAAAAGATCCGGTGCTGAACCTGATTGAATGGGAAGTGCGCCGCAACACGCTTATCGGCGTCCGCGAGCAGCGCGGCGGCGAGGTGATTTACCGCTTTGATATTCATCTGCAGGGCGAAAAAGAGACGGTCTTTTTCGACGTCTGACCCTTCCCCCGGGCGCGTTGTTCGCGCCCGTTTCTGTATTCTTATTGCGGCGTATGGACATCTGCCCTGTTTCTGGCGCCTTGATGTTGAAAATAATGGCCTATTGTTAATATTATTTTGCTAGCAAGTTATCAAAATTAAACAACTTATCTTGTCACGCTTCCCGCTCTGTTTTTAACATCAGCTATGGAAAAAAATGGTCTGTTTAATCAGCGCATTCGCTTGCGCCATCTTCATACCTTCGTGGCCGTCGCACAGCAGGGAACTCTGGGGCGCGCGGCAGAAACCCTCAACCTGAGCCAGCCTGCGCTTTCCAAAACGCTTAACGAACTTGAGCAGCTCACCGGCACCCGCCTGTTTGAACGCGGCAGGCTCGGCGCGCAGCTGACGCTGGTCGGCGAGCAGTTTCTCACCCACGCGGTGAAGGTGCTCGACGCCCTGAACCATGCAGGCCAGGCGCTGACCCGCAAAGAGAACGACAGCGTCGACGTGGTGCGCATCGGCGCGCTTCCCACCGCCGCCCTTGGCATTCTTCCCGCCGTGATCGGCCAGTTTCACCAGCAGCAGAGCGACATCACCCTGCAGGTCGCCACCATGAATAACACCATGCTGCTGGCGGGACTGAAATCGGGCGAGCTGGATCTGGGCATCGGGCGCATGTCGGACCCGGAACTGATGAACGGGCTTAATTATGAGCTGCTGTTTCTCGAGTCGCTGAAGCTGGTGGTGCGCCCCGGCCACCCGCTGTTGAACGATAACATTACCTTAAGCCGGGTGATGGAGTGGCCCGCCGTGGTGTCGCCCAAAGGCACCGTGCCGCGCCAGAACGCCGAAACGCTGCTGGCAAGCCAGGGCTGCCGCCTGCCCGCCACCTGCATTGAAACGCTTTCCGCCTCGCTCTCACGCCAGCTCACCGTGGATTACAACTACGTATGGTTTGTTCCTTCCGGCGCGGTAAAAGAGGATTTGCGCCAGGGGACGCTGACCGCGTTGCCGGTTCCCACCCAGGGGGCGGGCGAGCCTATCGGCATCCTGACGCGGGTGGACAGCCCGCTCTCCAGCGGCGCGCAAACCCTGCTGGCTTCTATTCGCAAATCCATGCCTGTCTGAGCGCGTGTATGACGTAAGGGCATAATTAAGCGCATAAAGTGCTAATTCCCTGCCCTTGCGAATTGCTGCGCAATAACGCATTAATGACCGAACCGCATTATTCCTGACAGGAGAATTTGTTATGCCTTCGCTGTTTGATCCCGTAAAGATAGGCGCGCTTGAGCTGAACAACCGCATCGTGATGGCCCCGCTCACCCGCATGCGCGCGGTGGATGAGCGCTCGCCGGGCGAGGTGACCAAAGAATATTACGTTCAGCGCGCCAGCGCCGGGCTGATTTTCACCGAAGCGACCTCCGTTACGCCCCAGGGCGTGGGTTATCCCAATACGCCAGGCATCTGGTCTGAAAAGCAGGTTGAAGCGTGGAAAGAGATTGTCGAGGCGGTGCACGCCAAAGGCGGCAAAATCGTGCTTCAGCTCTGGCACGTCGGCCGCGTTTCCGACCCGGTCTTTCTTGACGGCGAAAAGCCGGTCGCGCCAAGCGCCATCGCGCCGGAAGGCCATGTCACCGCCGTGCGCCCTAAACGCCCCTACGGCGAGCCGCGCGCGCTGGAAACCGAAGAGATCCCGGGCATTGTGGAAGACTTTCGCAAAGCGGCTGTCAACGCGAAGCGCGCTGGCTTCGACGCCATTGAGGTGCATGCCGCCAACGGCTATCTTTTCGACCAGTTCCTGCATGATGGCTCTAACAAGCGCACCGACCGCTATGGCGGCAGCATTGAGAACCGCGCCCGCTTTCTGCTGGAAACGGTCGACGCACTGCTTGGCGAATGGCCTGCCGACCGCATCGGCGTGCATCTGAACCTGATGTCGAACTCCTATTCGATGGAAGACTCGCAGCCAGCAGCGCTCTTCGGCTACGTGCTGGAGCAGCTCAATCAACGCCGCCTCGCCTTTATCTTCGCGCGTGAAGCGCTTGATTTCCCGAACCGCGTCGGCCCGCAGATCAAAGATAAATTCCAGGGCGCATGGATTGCCAACGACGGCCTGACCAAAGAGAGCGCCGAAGCGCTGATTGCAAAAGGCGAAGCGGATGCCGCCGCCTTCGGCAAGCTTTATATCGCCAACCCCGATCTGGTGGAGCGCTTCTCGCAGAACGGGCCTTATAACCCGCTTAATGCCGACACGATCTATTCGCCAGGCGAAACGGGCTACACCGATTACCCCGCGCTGGCTTAACGGGCGTTGAAAAAGCAAAAACCACTCCCGCGGGAGTGGTTTTTTTTACGCTATATGATGGCGGTGGAAAGCTTATCAGCCTTATTTGGTCGAGGCTTTGGTGTTAACGCCAGACTCCGCGATTGTCGTCAGCTTGCCATCGGTTGATTTTTCTTCCGCCAGGGTTTCGCCAAGCAGGTTTTTCGCTTCGGTGTAACCCAGCTGTTCCGCCAGGGTGCAGAGCGTACCGTAGGCGGCGATTTCATAGTGCTCCACTTTCTGCGCGGCGGCGATCAGGCCCGCATCGCGCACTGGCCCTTTTTCGATCTCATCGATAACTTCCTGGCCTTCTTCAATCAGCCCTTCCATCGCCACACATTTGATACGACGCAGTTTCAGCTCCGGCACGCTTTCAACCACTTTATCAATACGTTCAATCTGGCCATGGGTTTCTTCAAGGTGCATTTTGAAGGCTTCGGCTAATTTTTCATCTGACGCGGCGCGCGCCAGTTTCGGCAGCGCGCGGGTAATCTGTTTTTCGGCGCTGTAGGTGTCTGAAAGTAAATGAACGAAAAGGTCTTGCGCGGTTTTAATCTGCATGTCGTTGTCTCCGTTAGTTATTTCAGAATGTCATATCCAGACCCTGATAAGCCTGGACGATGAACCCGGAAATAAGCCAGGCGGCAAAGGCAGAAAACGTTGCAGTATATTCCTAAAGTAAAAAAAGTCGCCCCGAAGGGCGACAAAAGTCAGCCTGCCGACGGCTAAGGGTGATCGGCAGGTTTACGCTCTGTTCAGAAGGTCTCCCAGTTATCCCCGCTGGCTAATGCCGGGCGCGTCGCCGCCACCGGACGCGGTTCAACTGGCGCAACGCGCTGGCCGACAGCCGGGGCGCTTTGACGCAGGCGGAAGGCGCCGACCGCCTCATTCAGGCGGGCGGCCTGCTCTTCCAGCGATACGGCGGCGGCGGAGGCTTCTTCCACCAGCGAGGCGTTTTGCTGTGTCACGTTATCCATTTCAGCAATGGCCTGCGCCACCTGCTCAATGCCGCGGCTCTGTTCGTCCGACGCGGCGGCGATTTCCAGCATGATGTCGGTGACGCGCTTCACCGCTTCGACAATCCCTTTCATGGTATCGCCTGCGTGCACCACTTCCGTGGAGCCTTTATCAATCAGCGCCACAGACTCGCTGATAAGCCCTTCAATCTCTTTCGCCGCCTGGGCGCTGCGGCTCGCCAGCGTGCGAACTTCGCTCGCCACCACAGCGAACCCGCGTCCCTGCTCGCCGGCGCGGGCGGCTTCCACCGCGGCGTTCAACGCCAGGATGTTGGTCTGGAAGGCAATGCTGTTAATGACGGCGGTAATTTCAGAGATTTTCTTCGAACTGGCGGAGATATTGCCCATTGTGGTCACTACGCCGGAGACAATACGCCCGCCGTCGCTTGCCTTGCCGGAGGCGTCTTCGGCGAGCTTCGTGGCGTGATGCGCGTTATCGGCGTTCTGCTTCACGGTGGCGGTAAGCTGCTCCATGCTGGCGGCGGTTTGCTCAAGCGCGGCCGCCTGCTGCTCGGTGCGCGAGGAGAGATCGGTATTGCCGGCGGAAATTTCGCTGGTGCCCTGATAGATAGCGCCCGCCCCTTCGCGCACGGTGCCGACTGTTTTTACCAGCGAGCGCTGCATCAGTTGCAGATGTTCGCTCAGACGGCCAATTTCGCTGCGCCCGGTCGGCTCTTCCGGCAGCGTCAGGTCGCCGCTGGCGATGGTTTCGATGCGGCTGGCGGCGTGCTGGAGCGGCTTAATCACAATACGGCGCAGCACCACAAACGTCAGCAGCGTCATCAGCAGCGCCACGGCGAACGCGCCCGCCATCATCATCAGGCTAAAGTGGGTGCGCTGCGATGCCAGCTCGCTCAACGCCTGCACGCGTTCGGTGCGGATGGCCACCGCTTTTTGCAGCACGGCGCTGTAGTCAGTATCAAGCTGGCGGGCATGTTCGTTTTCGTGATTGATGATAGCCTCGAACATGCCGTTTTTGGCGAACTTCAGCATCGGCTGCAAACCTTGCAGATAGGCGTCGAAACGTGTTTTCAGGTCGTTATCCAGCGCATCGCCGGTCTGCTCCTGCCGCGCCTGATAGCTGGAAAACCCCTGACGGGCGAGCTTGATATTGTTTTCCGCATCGCTGATGTTGCGGCGCATATCTTCCATTTCCGCCACGCGGCTGGCGGCGCCGGCGTGGATCATGTTGATGCGCGCGGTGCGCAGCAGGCTGGCGCTGTCGGCAAGCCCGCTTCGCACCTGAATTTCTTCTTTTACATCATTGAGCGCGCTGTCGCTCTGGACGAGGAAATAACCCGCCAGCCCTACGCAGAGGGCAAAAAGCAGCAAAATGCCGCCAAGAATGGCTGAGAACAGCGGAACCAGCCGGATATGGTGCCAGAAACTCAGGACGTCCGTTTTTTGCTTTGTTGTCGTTTTAGTCATGGCCAGTTTTCTCTTGTGTGTAGGTCAGGAATAAGCCTGTAAGAAAATCATCGGCAGAGCGCGGCGAAGGGTTAGCGCAAAGATCGCTACCTGGCTCACAGATTCAGCAATTACGTGCGGAAACGGCGCAAAAAAAAAGCGGCGCAGAGGCCGCTTTATCATTAAAAAGAAGTTATTCGTCGCCGAAGTGAATCACGGTGCGAATCGATTTGCCTTCATGCATTAAATCAAACGCCTCGTTGATTTGCGAAAGCGGCAGGCGGTGGGTGATGAACGGATCAAGGCGGATTTTGCCCGCCATGGCATCTTCTACCATGCCCGGCAGCTGGCTGCGTCCTTTTACGCCGCCGAATGCGGAGCCGCGCCAGACGCGCCCGGTCACCAGCTGGAACGGACGGGTGCGGATCTCCTGACCTGCGCCCGCCACGCCGATAATCACGCTCTCGCCCCAGCCTTTGTGGCAGCATTCCAGCGCCGCGCGCATGACGTTAACGTTGCCGATGCACTCAAAGCTGAACTCCACGCCGCCGTCGGTCATCTCGACAATGACCTCCTGAATCGGCTTGTCGTAGTCGTTCGGGTTAACGCAGTCGGTCGCGCCCATTTCACGCGCCAGCTCGAATTTACACGGGTTGGTGTCGATGGCGATAATACGCCCCGCTTTCGCCTGCACCGCCCCCTGAATAACCGCAAGGCCGATGCCGCCAAGACCGAAGACCGCGACCGTATCGCCCTCTTTGACTTTCGCCGTGTTATGCACCGCGCCGATGCCGGTGGTGACGCCGCAGCCCAGCAGGCAGACTTTATCAAGCGGCGCTTGCGGGTTGACCTTCGCCAGCGAAATTTCCGCGCAGACGGTGTATTCGCTGAAGGTGCTGGTGCCCATATAGTGATACACCGGCTCGCCGTTGTAAGAGAAACGGGTGGTGCCGTCCGGCATCAGCCCTTTGCCCTGGGTGGCGCGTACCGCCTGGCAAAGGTTGGTTTTGCCAGACTTACAGAACTTACATTCGCCGCATTCAGCGGTGTAGAGCGGAATGACGTGATCGCCAGGCTTCAGGCTGGTGACGCCTTCGCCCACCTCCACCACAATGCCGCCTCCTTCGTGGCCGAGCACCGCCGGGAAGACCCCTTCCGGATCGTCGCCGGAAAGCGTAAAGGCATCGGTATGGCAGACGCCGGTGTGGGTGATTTTCACCAGCACTTCGCCCTTTTTCGGCGGCGCGACGTCAATTTCAACAATCTCCAGCGGTTTGCCGGGACCAAATGCAACTGCTGCACGTGATTTCATACTTGTCCTTTTCCGTTCGAGTGGATGGTCATTGTTATTTTAGATAGGCGCGCAGAAGCTGGCCGATTTCCGCCATGCGCTCCGCGCGTTCGGCGCTGGTCGTGTCGCCGCTGACCAGCTCGTCTTTCAGGTGGATTTCCACCATCTCGCCCATCAGGCCGTTCGCGGCGCCGCGCACGGCGGCGATCTGCTGCAGAATGGCAAGGCAAGGCTCGCCCGCCTCCAGCGCCCGCTCCAGCGCCTCGGCCTGGCCGCGAATACGGCGCACGCGAGTGAGAATACGTTTTTTATCTTCAGGGGAATGCGGCATAAGACGCCTCCATATACTATAGGGGGGTATGGTATATCACGCTATCATCCCGTGTAAACCTGAAGTGGCGTACAGGCTGTTTAATCCGGTGGGATGCTTAAGTAAAAAGACCACGCCTTGACGGCGTCTTATGAAGCCGAGCGCTGTTGCCAGAGCTTCAACGGCAGCCTGCGTCCGGGCGATAAAAAGCGCCCGCAGGCGCTTTTTCCGTTTATCGCCGCAGCGGTTGGCCCGCCGTCTCTTTCGCCCGCATCACCGTCAGGAAGGTTACCAGCGCCGCACCCATGACGTAAAAGGCCGGTGAGAACGGGTTGCCGGTGGCGGTAATGAGGTAAGCCGAAAACCAGGGGGTGATGCCGCCGAAAAAGGCGACCGCGAAGTTATAGGCTATCGACATGCCGCCGTAGCGCACGCCGGTGGGAAAAAGCTCCGCCATCGCCGCGCTGCAGGCGCCGTCGAAGGCGGCGATAAACGCGCCCAGCACCAGCATCGCCAGCATGGCGGAGAGCATATCGCCCTGCGCCATCACCATCATCGCGGGCCAGGTGAAGAGAATAAACCCGCCGCAGCCCGCCAGCATTAACGGCTTGCGCCCGAAGCGGTCCGAAAGGTAGCCCATAAACGGCACCATCACGGCGATAGCGAACAGGCCAAGGGTGGTAATGGCGTAGGAATCAAGCTTGCTGAAATGGAGCTCCGTTGAGAGATAACCTGGCATAAACGTTTGCAGCGTCCAGTGACCCACCGCTTTGATAACCACAAACCCGACGCAGAACAGCAGCGCCCGCCAGGCGGACGTCACCGCCGTGCGCAGCGGCGCCTGCGCCGTTTTGCCCGCCCGGACGGCGGCGGTGAACTCCGGCGAGTCCTCAAGCCGGGTGCGCAGATAAAGCCCCACGGCGCCGAGCGGCCCGGCAATCAGAAACGGAATGCGCCAGCCCCATTCGTTCATCGCCGTTTCGCCAAGCGAAGCCGTAAGCAGAAAAACCAGGCCGGAGCCTGCAACAAACGCCATAAAGCCAAAGTTGTCTATCCAGCAGGTGAAATAGCCGCGCCGCCGCGCGGGCGCGAATTCGGCAAGATAGGTGGTGGCGCCGGAGGTCTCGCCGCCTGCGGCGAACCCCTGCACCAGACGGGTGATCACCAGCAGCGCCGGCGCCAGCAAGCCCACCTGCTGCCAGGTGGGAAGCAACCCCATGACAAACGTGGCGCCCGAGGTGAGCAGGATGACGTTCGCCAGCACCTTTTGTCGCCCGATTCGGTCGCCAAGCGATCCGAACCACAGCCCGCCGAGAGGACGCATCACAAAGCCCGCGCCAAATACCGCAAATGACGAGAGCAGCGCAGCCGCCGGGCTGCTCGACTGGAAGAATTGCATGCCGATAATGGCGGCCAGCGTCCCGTAAAGGCCGAAGTCAAACCACTCGACAAAATGGCCGACGCCGGTCGCCAGCAAAACCTTGCGCAGCCTGCGTGCTTCATGCGCTTCTCCCTGCATCGCTACCTCTGTTACCGGACGTTGAATCGACTGCGCCATAGCTCCCCCGCTCACCTGAGTGTTTCTATAATAGATATAGTTGTAGGCTGAACGGAGCGGATTTCACGAATGCGCAGTGTGCAAAATGTGAACTGCAATAGAAAATATGTTCAAAAAAGAGACGGAGCGTCCATTTTACCGGCTGCGTTTACCGGGCATCATGCGCAGCAGCGTATTGTCGCGCCAGAAATAGTGGTGCACCAGCGCCGCCACGGCATGTAGCGCGACCACAAAATAGCTGCTGTTGGCGATAAATGCGTGGATCGCCCGCAGCTGCATTTCGACATCCTCATCCCCTTCCGCCGCCACGGGCATGCTGAAGCCAAAAGCGAACCATTCGCGTCCGCCATAATATTTCGCCGCCACGCCGAGCAGCGGCAGCGCGATAAACATCAGGTACAGAATCACGTGAACGAGATGGGAAAGGCCGGTATAGAGCGCCTTTGGCTTCGGCTCAATAGGCGGCTCAGGATATTTCGCCCGCAGCAGCAACCGACTCACCATCAACACCAGAATGGCGATACCGCAGCTAAAGTGGGTGTAGATAAAAATACGGCCTACGCTTCGCGGCACCAGCCCGCGTAGCTCAATAGCGCTGTAAGCGACCACCACCAGTAAAAAGACCAGCCAGTGAAGCGTAATTTGCGATGAGGTGTATTTGCTGCGCATAAGAAAATCCTGAACCAAGGCGAGGATTGCCTCACCATAGCGGGAGTAGATTAAGAATTCATTAACTTTATTTGGTTAATCTCCTGTAAATGAATAAGTTTTATCGCTGAAAACGCGCTTTTCCCGCCAGTGAGTAAACTACTATCAGGCGCCGGTGAAAAAGAACTCAGAAATCAGCAAATCGCTTTTTTCCCGTCGCGCCCCGATCCTGTGCCCCTCAACATAAAAAGGACGACATAATGAAACTCACCACGACAACGACCTTTCTGGCCACGCTGCTGTGCGCGACGGCGCTGCATGCGGCGGAAAAAACCGTCACGCCGCAGCAAAAAAGAATGCAAGACTGTAATACTCAGGCCGTAACGCAGTCGCTTTCTGGCGACGATCGTAAAACCTTTATGAGCAATTGCCTGAAAAACAGCGCCGCGGCTAAGGTGGAAAAAAGCGTTAATCCTCAGCAGCAAAAAATGAAAGACTGCAACGCCCAGGCCGCCGCCCAGTCGCTCTCCGGCGATGCCCGTAAAACTTTTATGGGCGACTGCCTGAAAAACAGCCCCACGACCCCCGACGAAAAACCGATGACGCAACAGCAGAAAATGAAAGACTGCAACGCCCAGGCCACCAACCAGTCGCTCTCCGGCGATGCCCGTCGAACCTTTATGAGCGGCTGCCTTAAAACGGTGACCGATTAGCGACATCAAACCCGCCTCGCGCGGGTTTTTTTCTGCGACATTGCGAGCATGGGTTATGTTTAAAAGACCTTATCGTAACGGCAGAAGCACATGACAAACCTCTCCGACCGTATGGCGCAGGCCGTCGCCCGCGCCGACACCTTTTCCGTCTGGCCAGACGGCGAAGCGCCTGGGGCGCGGCAATCCCACGCCCGTTTTACCCTGGAAGAACAACACACCGGCGAAACGCTGCTCGACCGGGCCGTGACCGGCGTGCGCGCCCCGCAAATCACGGTTTACCAGCCTGATGAACCTAATGGCATTGGGCTGCTGGTCATGCCGGGCGGCTCTTATCGTCGCGTTGTGCTGGATAAAGAAGGCAGCGCGCTCGCCCCCGCCTTTAACGACGCCGGATATACGCTTTTTGTCATGACCTATCGCCTGCCCGGCGACGGCCATGCCGAAGGAGCGGATGCGCCGCTGGCCGATGCGCAGCGCGCCTTAAGGCTGGTGCGCCGCCGGGCGGTGGAGTTTGGCGTCACGCCTGAAAAAATCGGCGTTCTGGGGTTCTCCGCAGGCGGCCACGTGGCGGCAAGCCTCGCGACTCGCTATGACGAAGCGATCAACGCGCCGCTTGATGACATTGACCACCTGAGCGCCCGTCCGGCGTTTCTGGCCCTCGGCTATCCGGTTGTCTCCATGACTCCGGCCATTGCGCATGCCGGGTCTCGCCAACAGCTGCTGGGCGAGGATCCCGATCGCTTCCACATCAAACGTTATTCGCCGGAACAATCGCTGCCGGAGGCGATGCCGCCCGCGTTTCTGTTTCACGCCGTGGACGATCCTTCAGTGAAAGTGGAAAACAGCCTGGCGATGTTTAACGCGCTGCGTGAAAAAGGGGTGGCCGCCGAGCTGCATCTTTTTGAGGAAGGCGGCCACGGTTTTGGCATTCGCGATGCCGAAGGGTTGCCCGCCCAGGCGTGGCCGCAGCTGTTGATGCGCTGGCTGGCGCGAAAGCTTGAGAACAACTAAGGGGGCCAGGCCCCCTGTTATTACGCTTGCAGATACACCACCTGCGTTTGCAGGTATTCATGCAGGCCGTGCTTGCCGTCGGCGCCGCCGATGCCGGACTTGCGCCACCCGGCATGGAACCCCTGCATCGCCTCGAAGTTTTCGCGGTTCACGTAGGTTTCGCCAAACTTCAGCCCGCTGATGGCTTTCATCGCGGTGTTGAGATTGGTGGTGTAAATCGATGAGGTCAGCCCGTAGTCGCTGTCGTTTGCCATCTTCAGCGCCTCGTCGAGCGTATCGAACGCCACCACCGGCAGCACCGGGCCGAAGGTCTCTTCATGCATGATGGACATCTGCTGGTTGACGTCCACCAGCAGCGTGGGCGGGTAAAAGTACCCTTTGCCTTCCGCCGCTTTGCCGCCAAAGACCACTTTCGCCCCTTCGCTCACCGCCTTCGCCACTTTTTGCTCCACCCGCGCAAGCGCCGCAGCGTTGATAAGCGGCCCCATCGCGACGTCGTTACGCTGCGCCGGGTCGCCAAACGCCACCGCTTTCATGGCTTCGCCAAGCTTGCTGACAAAACGGTCATAAATCCCTTTTTGCACATAGACACGCTCGGCGCAGTTGCACACCTGCCCGGTGTTGATAACGCGGGAATCGACAATCGCTTTCACCGCAAGCTCCAGATCCGCGTCGTCCATTACAATCGCCGGCGCTTTACCGCCCAGCTCCAGGCAGACTTTGGTGATGTTCCTGGCCGCCGCCGCCATGATTTTTTCGCCCGCCGCGACGCTTCCGGTCATGCTGACCATCGCCACTTTCGGGTTGCCCGCCAGCTCCTGCCCTACCGTTTCGCCGCGCCCGAGCACCAGGTTGAACACCCCTTTCGGCAACCCCACCTGATGGACGATTTCCGCAAAGGCGATGGCGTTGTTTGGCGTGAATTCGCTCGGTTTAATCACAATGGTATTGCCGGTCACCAGCGCTGGCGCGAGCTTGCGCGCTATCAGGAAGAACGGGAAATTCCACGGCAGGATGCCGGTGGTGACGCCGAGCGCGCGTTTGAATACCAGAATATTTTCGCCAGGGCGGTCGCTCTGGATAATTTCGCCTTCGTAACGGCGCGCCCATTCCGCCATGTACTCCAGATAATCCGCCGTGAAAGCTACCTCCACTTCGGCCAGCTGCTGCGTTTTTCCCCCTTCAGCGACAATCATGGCGCTGATTTCCGCGGCCCGCTCGCGGATGCCGGCGGCGATTTTGCGCAGCCACCCGGCGCGCTCAATGGCGGGCAGCGCTTCCCACGGCGCCTGCGCCCGTTCAGCCGCCTCGATAGCCTTGCGCGCATCCTCCGCCGTGCCGTCCGGGATACGTGAAATCACCTCTTCGGTGGCCGGGTTAATGACATCAAGCCAGTTATCGCCCTGCCAGTTGACGAACTGGCCATCGATATACATCGGGTGCTGCACAGGTGCTGTCATGCCTTACTCCCTTGTCAGGTTATTGATGTGTGTTAGAAGTAAACAGTTTGTTAAAAACTAAACGGCATTGCCTCACCCGGCGCGGTGAAAAAGAGGAATGTGTGAAGGAAATCTAAAAAAAGAAACGCTGTTGCAGAAAACCTGGAGAGAAGACGCGAAAACCGTTTACAGCGGCGCGCTGTAAACGGCAGGCCGGGAAATTAAATGAGCGAGCGGCTGCGCAATGGCCCCGTCAGCGCCGCGTCGTTTTGCACCTGTTCCCACGCTTCATGCACGTCAGCAGGCATATCGACATGCTCGATAAACCCTCTTCCGCGCGGGCCGTACCCCTGCTCATCATCGTTAAGACGCGGCATTTCGCCCAGCACCAGGGAAAGATAACGCGCCACTTCCCACAGCCCATCCTGGGGGTTAGCGAACTTCAGGTTCCGCTCGCCGTTAACCACCTGCGGCACAAAGCCGGGATAGCTTAACCACTGCGGCCTGGCTGGCGCGTCGCGCCAGACGTGCGCGAAGGTGGCGGCCGTGCGCCGCTGCATGGTTGGGTCCTGAATCAACACCGTACGCTGCGGCTTTAGCCCTTTCTCCTCCATCAGCTTGCGGGTAAAGCTGGCGTTTTCCCCGCTGTTGGTGGAGCGTCGCTCAATAATCAGCCTCTCCTCAGGCACTTTGAGGTATTTTCTGGCGATAGACGCCAGCAAATCCGCCTCGCTCAGCCCGGTAGTGCGCAAGCTGTTGTAACGGGGGTGGCGCGCCACGGCGGCGTAAAGAAACGTGGTGGAGTGGCCGATCCCGCCGGTAATCAATAATGGCAGCGCGTGGGCGTTTGAAATCTGCGCGGCGGTTTCCAGCGTCGGCAGCGCCGCGTTGCCCGCCAGCACGACCAGCTGCGCTGCGCTGGCGTCGGCAGGCGAAGCCATATCGGTTTGCGCCAGCCACTGGCCCAGCGTATTGATCGCATTGAGCGTGCTTTCAGATAGTTTTGGCATGGGCATCAGCTCCATAGTGCCTCCTTAATTGCTATTCTGCCGCCAGAGTAACGAGGTTTTTACTTTTCCCCTATCGGATCAACCTTAAAGGCGCAGGCGCGAAAAGCCACTGCTGCCGCATGGCGGGAAAATAAAACAAATCGCTGTAACCTACAGAAAAAAAAGATTTCAGAACACGACAGACGCGAGCGCCGCGGCCATGATCAGCCCGACGATAACCTCAATAAGCACCACGGCGAAAGCCAGTATGCGCCAGACGGTTATCTTACCGTTACGCATAATAAACGTGATGCCCGAGAGCACCGTGGCGAATAGCAGAAACTTTAAGATAAGCGTGAGAATAAAAAATCCCAAAAATTCATTATTTATTGCCGACGTTCCGACAAGGCCTAAAATGATATTCCCGCAGACGCCATAACCCCAGAAGGTTTGCGCCAGGCTTATTCTCCCTGTCGCCAGATTTTTTATTGTTTGCATCCGTCCTTTTCGCTTATCACCTGGTGATTAAAAAATTGACGTAAGTTTATCAGCCCCCCTTTGCCGTATACAGGGCGTATCTTTTTTCAATGCGCAGCGCGCGACGGAAAATATGGGGCGTTCCCCGAGCGTTCGTCTTCCCCAGCCGCATCGGCGCAAAACGCCCTTAATAGCGAAACCAGCCCGCTGTAAGAGGGCTTCAGGAATAAAAACGCATGCCGGCGTAGGGCTTCTCGCGGCAGGCGGCGAGACGCGAAGCGAGCGACCCGACATGCAGCTCCAGCTGATGGTTGTCCGGGTCGAGAAAATAGAATGACTCGCCCTCGCTGCGGTTAGTTTTCCATATCCGCACGCCTGCCTGGGTTAAGGTGTCGGCAAGCGCTGGAAAATCCGTCTCGCTCACCGTGAAAGCGTAATGCGTGTAATCGGTGGGCGCGGCGCCCGCCGCGTCGTCAAGCGAAAGGCACAGCCACAGCGAACCGCAGCTCAGGTAGGCGCCGTTATCCCAGCGGGCATGCAGTTTCAGCCCCAGCAGGTCGACATAAAAGGCGAGGCTGTTATCCAGCGTGCGCACGGCAAGCGTCAGGTGATTAAGCCCGCTCAGCATACTCTGCCTCTCCGAGCGTTCTGGCGAAGCAGACCGCGTCCTGTTGACCCACGTAGCGGCCATAATTTTCGATAATGCGATAGCCGTTACGCAGGTAGAAGTCGACTGCCGCCGGGTTGCTGCGGCGGGTTTCCAGCCAGGCCTCGCGATAGCCGTAGTCCCGGGCGAACGCTTCGATATGCCGCAGCAGCGCGCGGCCTGCGCCCCGGCTGCAGGGTAAGGCGAAGAGGCGTTTAATCTCAACGATCCCCGGTTCAAGCGGCCGACAGGCGACGCAGCCAACCGCCCTGCCGCTGGCGTCGCGCGCCAGTAAAAACCGGGCGCCCTCCACCTTTACGTCGCGATGGTTAAACGACTGGGCGCCGGAACTGCCCGTCAGCGCCTCCAGAGTTTTTGACAGCGCCGCCTGCAGGACAATCGCGTCCGGGTGTTCTGGGTCGGCCTTTTCAATGGTGAACTCCGCCATCACGTCTCCTCATTCAGGGTTTGCAAGGAACATAGCGCAAAAATAACGCCTCGCCAAAGCGGGCTTATGCTGCTTTCTCGCCCATCGTCATGGTTATGGTGACCTGATCCAGAATCTGCTCGACCAGCATCCGGGCGCTTTCAAAACCGCTGAACTTCGCCAGCCCGCCGAGACGTTTGTCCACCAGCAGCGTAGCGAGGCCGTGGAGATAAGCCCAGGCGACGGTAATGCGCATCGCCTCTTCTTTGCTGATGCCCTCCGACGCATAGCTTTCCGTGGAAATAGCGCGCTCGCTCACCGCCTCGGCCATACCGAGCAGCGAGCTGCGGATGGCGGCTAACAGGTTTGCGTTTTGCAGCGAAATTATCTCGTTGCGAAACATCAGGCCGAACAGCTGCGGGTGGTCGCATGCGAAGCGCACATAGGTTTTCGCCACTCTCCGGCGTCTGGCTTCATAATCCGTCGCGTCGCGCGTCGCGTCGCGCAGCGCCTCGTCCAGCCGCTGATAGCCTCTCGCCGCCAGCTCGCTCAGCAGATTCGCCAGGTCACCAAAGTGATGTTTGGGCGCGGTATGAGAAACCTCCGCCTCGCGGGCGATAGCGCGCAGTCCCACGCCAGCGATGCCGTCGCGCACCAGCACATTTTCCGCTGCCGCCAGTAGCGCCTCGGGCAGATCGCCCCGATGATACGGCTTTTTTGCCGCTCCAGATGATGCTGTGTTATCCAGCATAACTCCTCCTGTTGTTTCCCTGTTTTCATGATGCCGTGCTCCTGCCGACACAAATTAATCTTACCAGTGTAAAAATAGCTTGCAACGATCATTTTTTAACCTGTATATTTCCACTGGAAAGATTAATTCACCTGTAGGAGAACGCAACCATGAACATTGCACTTGTCTCTGCCACTAACCTGGCGCCGGTGGATAAGGAGATCGAAACTGGACCGCTGCCGCTGGAAGGCGTTATCCCAACCGCTCTACGCGGCACGCTGGTGCGCAACGGCCCCAACCCTGTCGACGCCGCCTCCGCCAGCCACTGGTTTTTCGGCGAAGGCATGCTGCACGCTTTTCAGATTAAGAATGGCGAAATTTACTACCGTAACCGCTGGGTTCGTACCTCACGCTATCGCAAAGCAGTACAGCCGCAAGCCGTAACGGATGAGCCAGACAGCGGCACGGCGAATACCAATATCATCCGTCATGCCGGAAAAGTGCTGGCGCTCGAAGAGGCGCACCTGCCGGTCGCCGTTACGCTGCCGGAACTGGAGACGCTGGGGATTGAGGATTTCAACGGTCAATTAAAGCATCGCTTTACGGCGCACCCGAAAGCCGACGCCCGCGGCGACCTGGTTTTCTTTGCTTACGGCGTGCCGGAGGGGCTGAGCGCCGGCATGGCGACCGGCGCGCTGTCGCCTGCCGGTGAATTGCTTTCCTGTGAGCGGTTTACCGCGCCGTACGCCAGCATGGCGCACGACTTTGCCATTACCACCGATTATTCCCTGATCCCGGTGATGCCGCTGGTCGGTTCTCGCGAACGCGCAGCCGCAGGCGGTCCGGTTTTCGCCTGGGAGCCGGAGCGCGGCAGCTGGCTTGCGGTTATTCCCCGCCATGAAGGCGTGAAAGCGATGCGCTGGCTGCGGGCGCCGCTCGGCTACGTATTTCATACCATGAACGCCTGGCAGGATGAGGAGGCGCTGTGGCTGGATGTGATGCAATATGACGCCCCGCCGCTGTTTACGCTGCCCGACGGCAGGCCCGCCAGCGCCCCTGGCGCCCATTCACGCCTGACGCGCTGGCAAATCCCGCTTGCGGGCGACGGTGAAATCCGTGAGCAGGCGCTCTATGCGCGCGGCGGCGAGTTTCCCCGCATCGATGAGCGTTTTACCGGACAACCCTATCGCCACGGCTGGTTTGTCACCACGCAGCCGGAAGATGGCGAGATGCCCGAGCGCTTCAACACGCTGGCGCATATCGACCACCATCGCAACCATGTCGCGACCTGGCAGTGGCCGGAAGCGGTCAGCGTATCGGAACCGGTCTTTGTGCCGGCCAGCGACACGGCTGCCGAAGGCGAAGGCGCGCTGCTGATGACCGTCTGGTCCGCCATCAGCAACACCAGCGCGCTGGTCGCCTTCGACGCGCTGAATATTGAACAAGGTCCGCTGTGGCGCGCCGCGTTGCCGGTACGCGTACCGGATGGTTTTCACGGCAACTGGTTTGCCGACGGGGAGGATGCGTAAATGATGATGGTAATGGCTTTTGTCCCGTTTATTGTTTTTGCGGTGCTGGCGCAGCATCTGGGCGTGTTCAGCGCGCTGCTGGCGGCGCTGGTGATCTCTGTGTATCCGCTGCTGCGTAGCTGGAAAGCGTCGCGTCAGCTTTTGGCGCTGGAGTGGACCGCTTTCGCCGTCTTCGCCCTGCTGGCAGGGTGGAGCCTGGCGAGCGGTAAAACCGTCTCGTTGTTCGCGGTGCGTCTGGCAGGCGATGCGGCTTTTATGCTGGTAGCGCTTGGCTCGCTGCTTATCCGTCGTCCATTTACGGTGCAGTATCAGCAGCCACGCCCGGTTGGGCCGCTCAGCCCGCTCGGTTTGCGGGTGCATAGCCGCATAGCCTGCGGCTGGGCGCTGGCGTTTGCGGCGATGTCCGTTATCGATATCGTGATGCTGGTCAATCCCCGCTTACCGGCAGGCGCAGGCGTCGGCATGACGGTGATTGCGCTGGTCGCAGCCATCAAATTTACCCAGTGGTATCCCGGTTATGCACGACGCCTGTTTTCGTGACAACGTCACTTACAAGCCGCCAGGGAAGGCAGATTTGTCTGCTATTCACGCCAAACCCTTCAATACCCCTTATCATTCACTTGAATTATGAATTAGTCAGGCTCTAAACTCGTTAGATATCTAACGATTGAGTTTGCCCTGTGGATCACGATCGGCTTTCTTTCTCTCACCTGCTTTATCTGACCGCTCATCACTGGCGCCGCGCGGTTGACAAACGGCTTAAAGGGCTTGGGATGAGCCAGGCAAGTTGGGTCGCCGTCTCGGCGATTGCCCGCCACGAAACGCCGCTCTCGCAAAGCGAGCTGGCGCAGGAGTTGGGCGTTGAGAGCGCCACGCTGGTGCCGCTCCTGAGCCGGCTGGTGGCGCAAGGGTTGATAACGCGCATTACGCCCGGCGACAAACGTAAACGCCTGCTGGTGGCGACCCCCGAAGGTGAGGCGCTGTATGAAAAAGTGAAAGTCGAGGCGGACCGCCTGCGCGAAGAGATCCTCACGCTGATTAGCCCCGAAGACCAGGCCGTCACGCGCCGCGTGCTGAGCCGCCTGCTGCAGGAAGTGGAAAAACAGTAATGCGTTTGCCGAAATCAGACCCGTACGCGCCGCGCGAGTGGCAACCGCACGAAAAGCCGATGCTGCTCGGCTCTCCCTCAACGCCTGTACATCCGATGCCCAGACGCATCGCTTACGGCATCGTTGGTCTGCTGGTCTGCCTGACCGGCGGCCTTGGCAACGCCATGGTGACGGCGAACCTGCAAAATTTACAGGGAACCTTCGCCGCCTGGTCGACGGAGATAGCCTGGCTTCCCGCCGTCTATGTGATGACCAATATTTCCATTAACCTGTTGCTGGTGAAGTTTCGCCAGCAGTACGGGCTGCGGGCGTTTACCGAAGGTTTTCTGGTGCTCTACGTGCTGGTCACCTTCTTCCATCTGTTTGTAAACGATCTCTCCTCAGCGCTCATGGTGCGCGCCGCCCACGGCATGGTGGGAGCGGCCCTGAGTTCGCTTGGCATTTACTACCAAATCCAGGCCTGGCCCGCGAAGCACCGCCTGAAGGCGTTGACCATTGGTATCACCGGTTCGCAACTGGCGATTCCCATCGCCCGGCTCTTCTCCTCCGAACTGCTGGAGCTTGACGAGTGGCGCGGGCTTTATCTCTTCGAGCTGGGGCTTGCGCTGATTTCGCTCGCCTGCGTTATCGCGCTGAAGCTGCCGCCAGGCGACCGGCGCAAGGTCTTTGAGAAAAAAGATTTTCTCACCTTCTTTCTGCTGGCGCCGGGCATGGCGATGCTCTGCGCGGTGCTTTCACTAGGCCGTATTGAGTGGTGGTTTGAAACGCCGTGGCTTGGCTGGACGCTGGCGGGCGCCGTGGTGTTGATTATCGCCGCCATCACCTTTGAACATAACCGCACGAACCCGCTGCTGAACACGCGCTGGCTCTCCAGCGGCAGTATTGTGCGGCTCGGGCTGGTGATGGTGCTGATTCGCATTGCGCTGGCGGAGCAGAACACCGGCGCTATCGGCTGGCTGCAGTATGTCGGCTTGCAGAATGAGCAGATGACGACGCTCGCGCTCTCTATTCTCGCCGGCACAGTTTGCGGCATCGTGATAAGCGCGCTGACTATTAATCCGCAAAAAACCGCCTGGCCTATCGTCACGTCGCTGGTGTTGATGGTCATCGCCTCGCTGATGGACAGCCACTCCACAAGCCTTACCCGCCCGAATCAACTGCTGATTAGCCAGTTCCTGTTCGGCTTCAGCAGCGCCTTTTTCTTAGGGCCCGCGACGCTGGCAGCGATTGGCGGCGTCATCGCGGACCCGCGCAACCTGGTGAGCTTTTCGGTGCTGTTCGGCATGAGCCAGAACCTGGGCGGGCTGATTGGCTCGGCGCTGCTCGGCACTTTCCAGACCTGGCGCGAAAAGTACCATTCAAACCTGCTTGCCGATCAGCTCACCACGCTCAACCCCCTGGTGACCGAACGGTTACAGCTTTACAGCCAGCTTTTTCAAAGCCGCATTAATGACCCGGCGCTGTTAAGCGTACAGGCTGCGCAGCAGTTGCAGACGGTCAGCACCACGGAGGCGACTATCCTTGCCTATAACGATACCTATCTGCTGACCGCCACTATCGCCGCGTCAACGCTGCTGTGGATTTTCTGGCGGCTTATCCGCCTGCGCATCGCCGCGCGCAAGGCCCTGAAGCAGGCGATGTCCGCTAAACCTGAAGAGAAGAACCCATAATGTTCACCTGTATGGAGCAGTTATGAGCCAGCAAGACGCTACGCCCGCTCAAACCCCGGAACGCAACAATTTACGCGTGGTTTCCTTTTTCGCCGCCGCCGCTATCGGCATTCTTGGCGTGTTGATTATCCTCTACGCCTGGAAATTGCCCCCTTTCACCCGCAACGTGGAGTTTACCGATAACGCCTACGTGCGAGGCATGACGACCTTTATCAGCCCGCAGGTGAATGGCTATATCACCGCCGTGAACGTGCAGGATTTCGCGGTCGTCAAAAAGGGAGATGTGCTGATGACCATTGACGATCGCATCTACAGCCAGCGCGTGCATCAGGCGCAGGCGACCCTCGCCATGCGCGAAGCGGCGCTTGCGAATAACGTTCAGCAGCGCCGCAGCGCTGAGGCGACTATCGCCCAGAATAAAGCGACGCTGCTTAACGCCCAGGCGCAGTACAAACGCAACCAGGCGGATTTGCGCCGCGTTCAGGAGCTGGCGTCCGATGGCTCGCTTTCGGTGCGCGAGCGCGACGCGTCGCTTGCGAGCGCCGCGCAGGGCAATGCGGGGGTTGAACAAGCCCGGGCGCAGCTCGACGTTTCACGGCAGAATTTGCAGAGCGTGATTGTCAACCGCGCCGCGCTGGAGGCGGATGTGGAAAACGCCAAAGCGGCGCTGGAGCTGGCGCAAATCGATTTGCAAAACACGCGGATTATCGCGCCGCGCGACGGCCAGCTTGGGCAGATAGCCGTGCGCCTTGGCGCCTATGTTACCGCCGGCACGCATCTGACGTCGCTGGTGCCGCCGCAGAACTGGGTTATCGCCAATATCAAAGAGACGCAGCTGGCGAACCTGCGCATCGGCCAGCCTGTCACCTTCAGCGTGGACGCGCTGCACGGCGAGAAATTCCAGGGGCGCGTACAGAGTATCTCGCCAGCAACAGGCGTGGAGTTCAGCGCCATCACGCCGGATAACGCCACCGGCAACTTCGTAAAAATCGCCCAGCGCATTCCGGTGCGCATTGAAGTGCTTGGCAACAATGAACAACGCCAGCGGCTGCGCCCCGGCATGTCGGTACAGGTGCATATCAACACCGGCGAGGAGGCGGAGTAATGCGTCGTCTCTCACAGGTTGCGCTCGCGCTTCTGCTGGCGGGGTGCCAGAGCCCTGAAGTGCAGCAGGCTACGCCGTCGCTGCACATCCCGGCCCAGTGGCGCGATGCCGTTGGGCCATCCTCCTCCGCCGAAGGGTTCTGGTGGCGAAATTTCCACGATGTCGCCCTTAACCGCTACGTGGACCAGGCGCTGCGCTATAACAGCGACGTGCTGACCGCCCGCGAGCGGGTGAACGAATATCAGGCGCGGCTGAACGCCGCCGACAGCGCGCTCTGGCCGACGCTCAGCGCAGAGCTGGGCGGCACGCGCAGCCGCTCGCAGTCTGCCGCCACCGGCCTGCCGACGCACAGCACGCTCTGGCGGGGCAGCCTGACGGCGAGCTACGATGTGGACCTCTGGGGAGCGAACCGTCGGGCGAGCGACGCCGCCCAGGCAAGCCTTGAGGCGCAAAGAGCCGCGGCGGCGGCGGCGGATTTAACCGTCGCCTCCTCGGTCGCTTCCGGCTATCTCACCCTGCTGGCGCTGGACGAGCAGTTGCGCGTCACAGAGGAGACGCTGAAGGCGTGGGATGAGGCGTTTCGGCTCGCGAAGCGGCAATATGAGACTGGCTATACGTCGCGCCTTGAGCTGATGCAGACCGATTCCGAGCGGCGCGCCACCCGGGCGCAAATCCCGCCGTTACAGCACCAGATAGCAAGCCAGGAAAATGCGCTCAGCGTGCTGCTGGGCGCTAACCCGGGCGCGGTGGCGCGCGGCGGCGATATCAACACGCTGACGCCGCTTGCGCTGCCTGGTCAACTGCCCTCCACGCTGCTGAATCGCCGCCCCGATATCGTCCAGGCGGAGCGAACGCTGGTGGCGGCGGACGCCTCGCTCGCCGCGCAGCGCGCCAGACTGCTGCCCTCCATTAACCTGACCGCCAGCGGCAGCCTGCAGGACGATACCCTGGCGGGCCTGCTTGATAACCCGCTGCGGCTGTGGAGCATCGGCGGCAGCATTCTGGCGCCGCTGCTGAACCGTGAAACGCTTAACGCGGGGGTGGATGTGGCGATGTCGCAACGCAATCAGGCGCTTTACAGCTATGAATCGACGGTGCGCAACGCTTTCCGGGAGGTGAACGACAGTCTCGACGCCATTCGTCGCTACCGGGAGCAGATGACGGAACTGCAGGGCCAGGTTGACGTGGCGCAGGAGACGCTGCGCATCGCGCAGAACCGCTACAGCAATGGCTACTCCTCTTTTCTTGACGTGCTGGACGCCCAGCGCACGCTCTTTTCGGCTGAGCTAAACCTGGCGCAGGTGAAAAACAACCTGCTGCAGGCGCAGGTCGATCTGTATCGTTCCCTCGGTGGCGGCTGGGGCGGGCTTGCGACGTCGTAATTTTCCATCAGGCGCGGCGAAGCGCGTATTCTTCGCCGCGCCTGACACGCAGCCCCTTTTTTCAGCGCCTTATTCCGCCGCTTCGATGTTATGATTTTGTTAATTCACAACCGAGGAGCCTGACGATGCACGCCAAATGGTCTGCTGTTGATGAGTACCTGGTTAATACCCTCCTACCTGCCGATCCGGTTTTAGATAACCTTCTGTTGCACAATCAGCAATCCAGTCTTCCTCCCATCGACGTCGCGCCTAATCAGGGGCAACTGCTGGCGTTGCTGGTGCAAATTTCGGGCGCGCGCAAGGTGCTGGAGATAGGCACGCTGGGCGGCTATAGCACCGTCTGGATGGCGCGAGCGCTGCCAGAGGACGGCTGCGTCGTGACGCTTGAGGCGGACGCGCATCATGCCCGCGTGGCGCAGGAAAATATTCGCAGCGCCGGGCTTAACAACGTCGAGATTCGCGTGGGACCGGCTGCGGATACGCTGCCCGACCTTGCCGCGCTTGCCCCCTTTGACCTGATTTTTATCGATGCGGATAAACCGAATAACCCGCTCTATCTTGAATGGGCGCTGAAATACAGCCGTTCCGGTACGCTGATAATTGGCGATAACGTGGTGCGCGATGGCGAAGTAACTAACCCTGAAAGCCCGGACGAGCGGGTTCAGGGCGTGCGGAAGTTTATTGAGATGCTCGGCCATGACTCTCGCCTGACCGTCACTGCCCTGCAAACCGTGGGCAGCAAGGGGTGGGACGGGTTTACGCTGGCGAGAGTAAAGTGACGTTGTAACGAATGCCACACTTGAAAACGGCAGGTCGCGCCTTGCTTTAGCACTGACGCTTCCCTGCCCTGAAAGCCGTTGTAACGACGCGCTCAGTAGTAGCGGTATTCGTTCTGGTAAGCCGTATGGTATTGCGTGGTCTTTTTAGGGTACTTTTCTGTCTCCTGGCTGATGCCGGAGAGACAGTTTTGCTGCTCATCCCATTTTTTGCACGTATCTACCGTGAACAGCACGCTGTAGGGGTGATTGGTTTCTTTCTCTGACCGCAGCCAGAGCCCTTTTTCATCCCAGATGGTTTTTCTGATTTCTTTACCGCTGGCGGCGCGAACCAGCCGCCCCTTCTCGTCGTACTGATATTCAATGGTTTCTTCAAAGAATTGCAGCGTGCTGTGAGCAACGGAACGCACAACCCGGTTGGCATCGTCATAGTCAAAGTGCGCTCGCGTTTCGCCCGGACGTTCGTCAAGCGTGAACTGCTCTACGGCATCGGTAATACGCCCCCGTTCGTCCCGGATAAACCGCTTCGTGCTGGACCCCTGGGTCAATATTTTTCCTTTTAACTCCAGCTTTGTTATTTGCGTTTGCTGCCAGTCGCCTGCGTTGTACGCGGTTTCGGTATGCTCGGCCATTTGCGTCGTGCCGTCGTCGCGGCGCACGTCAGCCATGGTATGCGTCAGCACATTGCAGCGCTCGAAGGTCATTTCCGCCTCGATTTGCGCGTTAATATCCTCGCCTTTGCCTTTTACCACCCACGACGCGATTTCCACATCGTCCGGCGAGAAGGCGTTATTGGTGAGGATGAAAGCGTTAGCGCTGTTAATGGCATACTGGGTTTTATCGCAGGCAGGCTCCGCTCTGGCCTGTAACGCAATGCCAGCCCATCCCACCAGCGTCCACAGCAGGACGCGACGATTGTTCATAGTCATTCCTTTTAGACCCCGTCCGGGAACCCGCTTCCCAGGGCCAGTCAGGGTGACATCGGCGCGGCGGGAAAAATCTTTACCGATTTAAGGGGCGTTTTGCAGGGATGGGTAAGCGCAGCGCCACCCACCCGTAAAGCCAGAACCGCGGACTATGCTAGCCGCTTATCTGCTCCATCGCCTGCAATACGCGCTTGTCGGAAACCGGATACGGGGTGCCGAGCTGCTGGGCGAAGTAGCTCACGCGAAGCTCTTCTATCATCCAGCGGATCGCCTTGACATCCTCATCCTCGCGCCGCGCTGGCGGCAGCTTGTTAAGCCACTGCTGCCAGGCCTGCTGCACGGCGTCCACTTTCAGCATCTGCGCGCGATCGCGGTGCGGGTCGACAGCCATCTTCTCAAGACGTCGTTCAATCGCCTGCAAATAACGCAGGGTGTCGCCCAGACGGTTATAACCGTTGCCGGTGACAAAACCGCGATAAACCAGCCCGCTCATTTGCGCTTTGATATCGGACAGCCCCAGCGCCATCGTCATATCCACGCGCCCTTTCAACCGCTTGTTGATGTTAAACACGGTGGTGAGGATCTGCTCTACCTGCTTTGCGATGTCGACTACCGTGTCGTTGAGCTCTGCGCGCACTTTATCGTGCAGCGCCGCGAACCCTTCTTCCGTCCACACCGGCCCGCCGTTTTCGGCAATCAGCTTATCCACGCCGCAGGAGATGCAGTCGTCGATAAGATCAAGCACTTTGCCGTAAGGGTTGAAGTAAAGCCCAAGCTTCGCCTTGTTCGGCAGCTTCTCGTGCAGATATTTGATAGGCGACGGAATATTCAGCAGCAGCAGGCGGCGCAGGCCGCGCCACATGTTGGTTTGCTGCTCGAGCGGGTTATCAAAAAGCTTAATCGCCACGCTGTCGCGCTCATCCACCAGCGCCGGCCACGCCTTGACGCGGTAGTTGCCGCGTTTTTGCTCGTAGCTTTCCGGCAACTGGCCGAAGCTCCAGATATGCAGGTTGCTCTGCTCGATGCCGTCATCCGCCACGGCGGAGAGCGTCTCCTGCACTTTCTCTTTCAGCCCGGTTTTTAGCGCCTCAAGCGAGCGCCCTTCCCGCAGCTTCTTATTATTTTCATCCACCACCCGGAAGGTCATTTTCAGGTGATCGGGCACCTGATCCCACTGCCAGTCATCGCGGTCGATGGTCACGCCGGTCATGCGGCGGAACTCGCGCTCAAGGCTTTCCAGCAGCGGCAGCTCAAGCGGCGTGGCGCGGCCTAAAAACGCCTCGGCGTAGTTAGGCGCGGGAACGAAATTACGCCGCACTGGCTTTGGCAGCGACTTAATCAGCGCTACCACCAGCTCGCGGCGCATGCCCGGCACCTGCCACTCAAAGCCCGCCTCTTCCACCTGGTTTAACAGCGGTAGCGGAATGTGCACCGTTACGCCGTCGGCGTCGGCGCCCGGCTCAAACTGATAGGTCAGGCGCAGCTTCAGGTTGCCCTGATGCCAGAAGTTAGGGTAGTCGAGCTTGCTGACTTGCTCTGCCCCTTCCTTGATGAGCATGCTCTTTTCAAAGTTGAGCAGATCCGGCGTTTCACGGCTCGCCTTTTTCCACCAGCTGTCGAAGTGGCGGGCGGAAATCGCCTCATGGCTGATGCGCTGGTCGTAAAACTCAAACAGCGTGTCGTCATCGACAAGAATGTCGCGGCGGCGGGATTTATGCTCCAGCTCTTCCACTTCCGCGCGCAGCTTCTGGTTCTCGCGAAAGAAAGCGTGACGGGTCTGCCAGTCGCCTTCCACCAGCGCATGGCGAATAAACAGCTCGCGGCTGAGCGCCGGGTCTATCTGGCTGTAGTTAACTTTACGCGCCGCCACGATCGGCAGGCCGTAGAGCGTCACTTTCTCGCTCGCCATCACCGCGCCCTGCGCCCGCTCCCAGTGCGGCTCGCTATACGAGCGCTTAATCAAGTGCCCGGCCACCGGCTCTATCCATTCCGGCTCGATGCGCGCGGCGATGCGCCCCCACAGGCGGCTGGTTTCCACCAGCTCTGCGACCATCGTCCATTTGGGCGGCTTTTTAAACAGACCGGACCCTGGGAAGATGGCGAAACGGGCATTGCGCGCGCCGGTGTATTCCTGCTTATCGGCGTCTTTCATGCCGATATGCGAAAGCAAACCGGTGAGCAGCGCAGTGTGTACGGCGCGGTAATCTGCCGGCTCGCTGTTAACCGGAATGCCAAGCTCTTTCACCACCTGGCGCAGTTGGGTATAGATGTCCTGCCATTCGCGCACGCGCAGGTAGTTCAAATAATCGGTGCGGCACAGGCGGCGGAACTGGTTCGAGGAGAGCGCTTTTTGCTGCTCGCCAAGGTAGTTCCACAGGTTCACAAACGCCAGGAAGTCGGACTCTTTGTCGTGGAAGCGGCGGTGCTTCTCATCAGAGGCCTGCTGCTTGTCCATCGGGCGTTCGCGCGGGTCCTGAATGGAGAGCGCCGAGGTGATAATCATCGCCTCGCGCACGCAGCCATGTTTTTGCGCTTCCAGCACCATGCGCGCCAGGCGCGGGTCCACCGGCAGCTGGGAAAGCTGACGGCCAAGCGGGGTGAGCTTATAAACCGAAGCCTGTTCATCGGTCGTGATCGCGCCCAGCTCTTCCAGCAGGCGCACGCCGTCCTGGATGTTGCGCTTATCCGGCGCTTCGACGAACGGAAACGCGGCGATATCGCCAAGGCCCAGCGCGGTCATTTGCAGAATGACGGAAGCCAGGTTGGTGCGCAGAATTTCCGGGTCGGTAAATTCCGGGCGCGAGAGGAAATCATCTTCTGAATAAAGCCGGATGCAAATGCCTTCGGAAACGCGTCCGCAGCGCCCTTTACGCTGGTTGGCGGAAGCCTGAGAAACCGGCTCAATCGGCAGGCGCTGCACTTTGGTGCGGTAGCTGTAGCGGCTGATGCGCGCCGTACCCGGGTCAATGACATATTTGATCCCAGGCACGGTGAGCGACGTTTCCGCCACGTTGGTCGCCAGCACGATGCGCCGCCCGGTATGCGGCTGGAACACGCGGTTCTGCTCGCTGTTAGAGAGGCGGGCATAGAGCGGCAGCACCTCAGTATGCGGCAGATTGAGCTTCGTCAGGCCGTCGGCGGTGTCGCGAATTTCGCGCTCGCCGCTCATAAAGATGAGAATATCCCCCGGCCCTTCCTGCCCCAGCTCTTCCACGGCGTCGAAAATGGCCTGCAGCTGGTCGCGCTCGGTGTCATCCGCCTCTTCAACAATCGGCCGATAGCGCACCTCCACCGGGTAGGTGCGGCCGGAGACTTCGATAATCGGCGCGTTATTAAAGTGGCGCGAGAAACGCTCCGGGTCGATGGTCGCCGAGGTAATAATGACTTTTAAATCCGGGCGGCGCGGCAGCAGCTCGCGCAGGTAACCGAGCAGGAAGTCAATGTTCAGGCTGCGCTCGTGCGCTTCGTCGATGATGATGGTGTCGTACTGCATCAGCAGGCGGTCCTGCTGAATTTCCGCCAGCAGGATGCCGTCGGTCATCAGCTTGACCATGGTGTTGTCGCTGACGTGGTCGCTAAAGCGCACCTTGTAGCCGACGCAGCCGCCCGGCTCGGTTTGCAGCTCTTCGGCGATGCGGTTCGCCACCGTACGCGCGGCGAGACGGCGCGGCTGGGTATGGCCGATAAGCCCTTTCAGGCCGCGGCCAAGCTCCATACAAATTTTCGGCAGCTGCGTGGTTTTACCGGAGCCGGTTTCCCCGGCGACGATAACCACCTGGTGGTCGCGTACCGCCTCAAGGATCGCCTGTTTCTTCTGGCTGACCGGCAGGTTTTCCGGGTAGGTAATGGCCGGGCGCGCCGCTTCGCGCAGCAGGACTTTCCCTGCTGCTTCGTCTATCTCCTGGGCGAGCGCGGCGAAAAGCGCCTGCTGAGATTCAGGATTTTTAACCTTCTTTGCCCCGTGCAGGCGGCGCGAGAAGCGTGATTTGTCCCGCAGCATCAGCGACTCCAGACGAGACGTGAGTGCGGAAAGGGTCAGATTTTGTTTTTCCATCATCGGGTTATGCGGCCTGTGCACGGCCTGTCAAATCAAAGGAATTCATTAAGCGTAGAGTACCACACTGCTTTCAGGTGCGCCTTGTTCAATAATTTCGAACATAGACTTCGATATATTGCGCTATCACTGCAATCGGTTTGTGAATAGAGTTGTGTTTAAGCAACGGGGGCAACGGCCCTGACAACCAAATCAAATAAAGGAACTACCCATGAGCAAAGTACTCGTTCTGAAGTCCAGCATTCTGGCAGGTTACTCCCAGTCCAACCAGCTTTCCGACTATTTTGTTGAGCAGTGGCGCGAGAAGCACGGCGCGGATGAGATTACCGTTCGCGACCTGGCGGCTAACCCGATCCCGGTGCTGGATGGCGAGCTGGTAGGCGCGATGCGTCCGAGCGATGCGGCGCTTTCTCCGCGTCAGCAGGAAGCGCTGGCCCTCTCTGACGAGCTAATTGCTGAACTCAAAGCGCACGATGTGATTGTTATTGCGGCGCCGATGTACAATTTCAACATCCCGACGCAGCTGAAGAACTACTTTGATCTGGTCGCCCGCGCGGGCGTGACCTTCCGCTACACCGAAAACGGTCCGGAAGGCCTGGTAACCGGCAAACGCGCAGTGATCCTCACCAGCCGCGGCGGCATTCATAAAGACACCCCGACCGACCTGGTGGTACCGTACCTGAAACTCTTCCTGGGCTTCATCGGCATTACCGATGTTAACTTTGTCTTCGCCGAAGGCGTGGCGTACGGCCCGGAAGTGGCGGCAAAAGCGCAGAGCGACGCAAAAACCGCTATCGACAGCCTGGTTGCCGCATAAGCCGCAACCCTGCTTAAAACCGCCCCGCCCGGGGCGGTTTTTGTTTTCTCCCCTTCCTGTATCTCATGGTGTGGTGATTCGCTATCACCCTGTGAAGCAGCGTGAACCAGCCCCCCCTTCCGAAGGCTCAGTCATAGAAGACTCGCGCCCTTGACGGTATTCCTGACACCGAAAACGATAACCCTGCGCTGTGGCTGTCGGGTAAGCACACGGTATGTCATCGCGCTGAAAATCGTGGGTGAAAGACGCCTGAAGAGGAATGGACCAAAAGCTGGCAATCTGCAGCAAAAGAACTCCGGGAAAGCTGAGTTGCTCCGGCTGCGATATCATCCGTTATTCTGGCGGTCTGTTAATGCTGTGTTGAATTCGTACCGTTGGGCATTAACCCCGTATATACTTTTGCGACAAAAGGGAGAGCAAGATGACCATTAAAGAGATAGATTTACGTAATGCCGGTTTCAGTGAACACGACATGGAAAACCTGCGTAGCAGGCTGAGCGAGGGTGGCGGGACGATGGAGGATCTGATCACTGCGCTTTCCCGTCGTTTCCGGGTTTCGGTATGGGTAACAGTCGCCCTTGTTCTGGTTATGTCAGCTGCGCTCATCAGTGGCAACCGGACGCATATCATCTCCGGCGGAATAAGCGCAGTGATTGTTCTGGCTATTACCTGGGCTACATTTCCAACGTCTCTTGGCATGAAAGCCAGCCGGTTACAGAAATCTATTTCCCACCAGGATCGATAGACAATAAATCGAGCGCCACTCTGGCATTAATGCCCCATCCTGCAATTTTTAAGGCCATGACAGGACGCGGAGTGCCGGAAACCTTGCGGAAAAAATCGGGCCTGGTCCAGTACCATAGCCGCTGCGCCTGTGGTTTAAGACGCAGGCCATACGCGCCGTATACTTCACTGACGAGTGTTACTGCTTTATAGGCACCCAGCCCCTGCTGACGGCTGAATCCAAGAAATTCTGCCACTTCCATCGATCCGTCCGCGAAAATTCCTTCTGTCTGCCTGTCATCAAGGAAGGTGCGGGCAACTGCACGTGAGATAGTATTAAAACCGTTAACGACAATAACAGCCCCGGCCACTACTCCCAGGGGGTTCATGGAAGACATCATGACAATTCCGCCAAAGATTGCCACGCCAGAAACAACTACATCTACAGCAGAGATGATGTAACCGACGATTTTATTCTCGTCCCGGACAATTTTTACCTCGGCATAGAGCTTTGCATATCCTGTTTTCAGCGCGCGGGATTGTTCAAGAAGGCTGTCATTTTCGGCCCGGAGCGCTTTTATGCAGGCCATACATTCGTCATCCGTTTTCGCTCGTCGTGCCGCTTCAAACTGGCTCATGATGACGGACTTAATTTCGTCGACAAATTGCAGACGTGAAAGCCCGTCCTGCAGATGTATGGCGGCCACTGTATTGGCCGTGTTAACGAGTTTTCTGGCTTCAAGATTAATCATTGTGTCTGACCATGCGCGCTGGTTCTGGCCAGGGAACAGGAGTATGTCCATTTTTTCTCCTCACTTTTTTGTCTCGTTAATCATATTCCCGATCGGAAAATTGACAACCTCGCTGTGTCTGTTCACTGCAAGAGAGGTGTGCGGACAGAACCACTGAATACCGCTATGCGGCATTCCGTCACCTGCTTATGCCGAACAAATAAGTCTGGGCAAAGCGTGGCGGGACCCGCCGAAGACGCCAGCCTGTAGCGATTACCCCCTGCTCTGCTGGTCCGCTTTGAGCGAGAAGCGTACGTAATGAATGCGTAGCGCTTCTGAGATTAAGTCGGGTGATAAAATGAAGGTGGCTGGCCCGTAACGCGTCGGAACATTGTTGCGAAGGATGAGGCATTGTCGTAACCAAGAAAAAGTGCAACTTCATTCACTGGTTTACCTGTTATCAGCAACGCCAATGCGCTGACGACACAGGCTCGCTGGCGCCAGGCGGAAAATGACATACCGATTTGCCGCAGGAAATGGCGGCGAAAGGTACTGGCGCTCATAAACAGCGCACTGGCCCACCGCTCAGCCGGGTCGTGGATAGACGGGGCGATTAAAAACGCCTGACATAGCGTCAACAGGGCCGGATGCTGCGGCAGCGGAATATCGAATTCGCGAACCGGCATTGCCGCCAGTTCCAGTAACATCAGATTTACCAGCGCACGATCGCGTGCGCTTTCATACAGCGGTGGCAAATCAACTGCTTCAAGCAATAACTGACGTAACAATGGCGATACGCTTATCACTTCACAGCGACGGTGTTTGATAAACCCCGTCACGCATGCGGGTTCAATATACAAGCTACGGGTAGTGACGCCCACAAACCGGACGGCGTGCGTCGTGTCGGGTGGGATCCATACCGCATGCTGTGGCGGAACCACCCACTCTCCGTTACGGGTTGAGACGTACATCAGGCCCGTTGCGCCATACAGCAGCTGTGCGCGGCGATGTTTATGGGGCGGCAATGTAAATCCCTGCGCATAGTCATTACCTAACGCCACCACGTCACGGTCGAGCTCATCCACTTCGTCAATTTTTACGTTACGCACATCTGCCTCCGTCTGAACGATTTGCAAAGGTAATTGAGCGCAGCGCAAATGGGAAGCAACGCGCTTGCGGTATAAGCTGCTGGCTCATTTTTCAGATCGGGACATTATCTTGAACGATATCGTAATCATTGCGCTGGCAGGCTTCACTACCGGCGTCACTACGGTGCTGTTTGGCTTTGGTGGGGGCTTCGTGGTGGTTCCCTTTGTTTACCAGTTGCTGCGGCGCCAGCCTGAACTGACAGGAAACGCGATGCATATCGCTGTTGCCACCTCAACGGCGGTGATGATATTTAACGCGGGCTGGGTCAGCTATCGAAACTGGCGGGCCGGTAAACTATCATCACAGACGTTGTTCCCGTTGTTATGGTTTATTGCCATCGGCGCTTTTTTAGGTTCCTGGCTGGCGGGAATGTTGAGTGAGGGTCTTGTTCGCGCGCTGTTTATCCTTTACATGCTAGTGACAATTGGGGATTGTCTGCTGCGCAAAGGTTTTTTCAGTGGTACAGCACCGCGTCGCCTGTCGCCTTTTATAACAACAGGCGGCGGAATAGCGATCGGCATGATTGCCGCGTTACTTGGCGTGGGCGGCAGCGTTATGACAGTACCACTGCTGCGACGACATGGTTACGCGATGCGTGACTGCATCAGCGCAGCCAATCCGCTTTCGTTGCCCGTGGCGCTGTGTGGCGCCGTGATGTATGCAATTATCGGTTGGCACACTATTCCCGGAAGCGGGTTTATAGGGTTTATAAGTCTGAAAATTCTGTGCATTCTAATACTGTCGGGCTGGGCTGGTATTGTTTTTAGTCGCAGGGCTATTCCTGCTGTACCTGATACTTTGCATGCGCGAATATATGTGCTGCTACTTTGCCTGGTATTCCTGGCGATGCTTCTTTGAAGCAATCAACATATTTCGGCTACTTCTGCGAATAACTTCAATTTTCTATAAACGCTCCTTCTGGCACCCAGCAGCGCTGCCTCGGGTCTGCTATGAGCGAAAAGCGGAAGTTGACGTTTATCATGTCACTTCACTGACTCCGGAGATAGAATTGTTAGCCAAGCCTTGGGAATTAGGTCGATACTAAGCTCTGGGATACATTTTCAAACATCTAAAAAATAGGAGTCTCTATAAATGGGGGTTTTTGATGAGAATCACAAGAAGATATTATCTGCATTTATGACATTAAAAAATAAATGCACCATTCTAGAAAAAGCCACTTTTTATCAGCTCTATGTTTTAAATTGTAACGACTTCTCATTTGTTTACGCAAATAGCTTTTATTCGGAGATGAGAGATATATGCGACCTTTCAATCCTTTTTATGATTAACGAAGAAATTTCTAATGCGACTCGGGGACAGTTATGCAAAAACTTACTGTCTGAGCTTTTAGTCGAAAATCATCTTAGTGACACAGTGAGTTTTAATGAAAAAAATATAAAAATCAGTGCGGAGGATTTTAACTATTCTTTGGTTGACATTCAAAAATTGATGAGTGAGCGTGTGAATCAGATTATCGGGAGCCATATGCATGATTTTAGCATATCGGCTTTTTCGGCTTTTGAAAAATGGATCAGCACTCTTTATTCCTGCTTCTCATCAGAACTTGATGAGCGGTATTATAATAGCAGGTTAGCCAAGGCAAAAAAACTCCTCGATGCTTACGTAAAGGCTACAGATGACCAATGCAAAGATAAAATTGTTGAGCGCGTGCTGAAACTTCACGGTACATACATATCTTTCCCGGATAAGCTAAATGCTATTTTGAAGATGATTGTGCCAAACAGTTATCCACGAGATCTTTCTAAAGATAATCAGATTATAGAATTCCTCCGAATACATCGCAACACAGTTCACAATGGTGGTGTACATCATGGAAAACCCATCTCGGTTGATTACTACGATACAAATTTCTCAATGACGCCTGGCAAGCCGCTTAAAAGCAATGACTGGGTGCAGTCTATTGAATTTACTGGAGAGCTTGTTGATATATATACCAATATTGTCGACTCAATCTCTGGTTTGCCTCCGGAGGCATACTGCTCTTTCCAGGAAGACGAAACTGCACTTTTTATCCTAGAGCGAGTTTTGAGCGATTATCGCCATTCCGATTTGAAAGATAAAAAACAAGATCTGCAATTGATTAATTTCTTGGAAAGGAAATTCAACCTAAGCAATGAAGCAGCAACTAATTTCATGACTTATCTTCGAGAAATCATTGACCATCTCTCCCCGGAGCAAGAAGTCAATATTTTTGACTTGTTGACTAACGATCTAAGGAGGCCATATTCACCCACTACTCCGACTCAATCTGCGTGAGGGCCCAACAGAAGAAATTCGCATATTCATAGTAAACCTGAGAAGGCTCAATCTGGATGGCTGGTTCTGACACATAGCTGCCCAACTCAGGGCTTAAAGGGCGGCTATGAGCGAGAAACGGAAGTCCGAAAATGCTCTGCAACTGATATACATAATATATTTTTGTATTCTGATTGGAAAATTAATAATCATTTATTTTGGAGGGTTTTAAATAAGATCCGCGAAAGCTTTCGAGGATCTTGATTAAATTACATTTCGTGATTACACAACCCCATTGATGCACCTATGATGTAATAGAGATCTTGCCACCGAACATATACAAGCTCGCTACCAACATATGATGTATCTTCATTTCCACGTCGCAGTAACTTACCATTTTTTAGGCTCTTAAATTCATGGCTCCCAATTTTCTCAAGTGTAAGTGTTGAAGGAAGAACAGAGCGAAAAGGTTCGATATAAACAGTGTCATCCCCAACCAACATAAACTCATCGAATAGGTGAGAAAAATTCACCATATGCTCGCCTAATGTTAAAGAGTATAATTCATCTTTAATGAGGTTAATGCTGATTTCGCCTTTATCATATTCTTTAGTCGTTTTGTCTAAGTGTTTAATCTCATCTTCATATTCTGGAGGATAAAAAACCAATGCAGATATATGCGATTTTTCATGAAGCCATTCAACGGCATGAGGGAGTAGCTCATCAAGGCTAACAGGCGAAACATTCCTGTTGGGAACATCTCCATCTTCTTTTAACTGTTTACGTAGCCTCAAAAAGCTACTAGTTTCTCTGCAAATAAAAGGATAGTCGATATACATGACACGATACTTTGCTGGTTTTCTTTGCATGATCTCCATGTATGTGTTCCTCACATCTAAAACACATGCATTACAATCATTAACAATTTGGCGTCCAGTAAACCTAATTAAAGTAAACCCAGCTCTTGTAAGATATCTCTGTCTTTTAGAATCTTTGTCAAGTTGTTCTGGACTAGAGTGATAATCATGCCCATCCAATTCAATTATCAAGCGCGCATCCATCAAAATAAAATCAACACGGTAACGAAAATGCTTACTTTTATCACCAAACCATGTTTCATTTTCAATTAAATCAGCAAAATCGCCTAGTTCTTTTGTAAATTCATCCTCAATATAGGAAGGAGGTCTATTTCTATACCAAGATGGGCCTTCACCTGTTATCGGTCTACCTATGTTAGGTTCCATGTGTATTCTGTTTCCTAAAATTGTTCGTCAGGATAAATGTATATTACTAATAATGAATTTAAAAGAGATTTGTGATAACAGGACTTCATCACGATTGGAGTTTTACCCAATGACTCCTAATTAACTTAGGAACAAGTATTAATGTCCGCTCCTGGCACAAAGCGGACATTACTTAGTACTGCACGAACAGGCATTCAGGGGCCAGATGATATTGCCTTTCACGCCTTGGCGAAAAAGCGCCGTACGCCCGGCGTGGCCGGTTACAGTGCAAAGATTTTGCCTGTCCAATCCCCGCCCTGATGAGCCTGAATCCGCGTTCCGCAATGAAGACGTTTATCTAACCCCGTCTAACCCGGTGAGCGCGCTTTACGCCGCTTGCGGTGTAAAAACGTGATTTTGGGCCTTAACGGCGGCAGCTTGCTGCTAGCGGGTAGCCGCCTTACACCACCGTCCAGGGCGTTTCATCCAGCGTAAAAACCAGCGCGTTATCACGAACTTCATAAGGCACGGTGTAGGTATGCGGGTCGTGCATGTTCCGGTCGCAGCAAGGTTCAAAATAGTGAATCATGCAGCGGAAGGTAAAGCGACGCTCGTCCATCGCCGTGACGTCGAATGTTTCCGGCTGATAGGCATAGCGCATATCTTCCGGGTATTCAGACATGACAAACTTGTTAAACAGCGCCGCGTTTTCGCGCAGCAAGCGCGCCAGCGAGGCCGTGTCGTTCGCCGCCGCGCCGTTAAGCGGCAGGGTATAGGTTTGCGTTGCCATGGTTGTCTCCTCCTGTCTGCCCTCAGCCTGACACAGATTGCGGATAACGTCTGTTATCCCTGCGGGGTAAGGGCCTATTTCTTCAGCCACTGGCCGTTGAGGCCGCGCACGTACTCGCCAGGCCGCGCGCGGGCGACCAGCTTCTCGCCTGCCATTTTCGCCACGTCATCCACCGGCAGATGGTTGCTGTCCGCCACCTGCTGGTAGCTTTCGGCCCTCGCGGCGTTGATGTCTTTCACAAGCGTCAGCGTTTCGCTGTCCTGCGCGATGGGGGCCAGGTAGCCGCTCAGCGTTTCGCCCACCCGCCCTTGCTGGCGCGCCTCCTCCAGCGTCAGGGCGAACGCGGGCGGCGTGAGCATCAGCATCGCCAGCAGAAGTAGCGCTTTTTTGGCCATATCGCCCCCTCAGAAGAGATCGCTGCGGTTTTTCAGCAGCGCTTCGACATCTTTATCCACCTTGATATGGATCTCATGTTCAATTTTAACGTTCATATTGATGGTGATGGGCTCTTCAGGCGCCGCCACCTCAATACGCGGCGTGCAGCCGGTTAAAAGCGCTGCGGGCAGCAGCGCCAGCATCATTATTTTCATTTTTCTTCCTCGCATACCGCACCCGCTGGCTGACACGGCGCGCCGGGAAGCTGCGCGTGCTGCTCAAGCCAGGTCTGTAAATTGTCGCCAAAGCGCAGGCTGCGCCACAGGGTAAAGAGGTTTTCCTGATGGCGGTAATTAAGCCTCACGGCGTTGCTTTTCCCGTTCACGCGGCTGGTGCCCTCCAGCTCCGCGCTCATCGACAGCACCCCGAGATTATCCAGAGTCAGCGTCGTCCATGAGTGTGAAATCTCCATGTAGCGCAGCCAGTTTATCGCCGCGCCCGCCGCCACGTTGTCTTTCGCCATTGCGTCCGCCATCTCTTTATCGAGGCGCAACGTGAGCGGACCGGGGCTGGTAAGCCAGCCATCCTTGATTATCCATCGCGGGTTTTCCAGCCACAGCGGCAAGGCGCCGTTAACCGCGCCGGAGAGCGCGACCTGCTTCACTTTGGTGGCGGTGATAAATTCGCTGGCGGAAAGATTGTGCAGGCGCAGCAGCGCCGCGTCGTGCTGCGGCATGCGCAACTGCTGTAGCGAGATTTGCCCGCCCAGCATATCGACGCTGACGTTGCTTAACAGCAGCGGTCGCGCCTCGCTCCAGGGGTAGCTGCCCTGTAAATCCGCAGTGACGTTGCGCGCCGTGACCTGGCTTTCGATGTCGTCTATGCGCAGCCGCACCGGGCCGCGTGCGCCAAGCTGCCAGACGGCGTCGCGGTAGCGAAAGGGCAGCACAAAATCGACGCCGTTGATTTTGTTATCGGTGGTCCAGGCGCTGCCCTTTTTCACCACGCCGTGGCCGCCCGCTTCAAAGCCCTGATCGCCCGCGGCGGAGAACGCGACCTGGGCGTAAAACTGCCCGTCGCGCAGCGCCATTTTCCAGTCGGGCGGAATGAGCGGCTGAAACACCGCCAGCGGCTGCGCCGGCCACCACGCCTGCCCGCGCAGACGAACGCCGTCCCAGCGGCCATTCACCCGCACCGGGCCTATCGACTGCGCGCGCAGGTCGCCTTTGAACTGAAACGCAGTCGGGCCGCTGCCATTCACGCTGAACGTTAAGGTCGATGGCGGCAAAACGCTGCCGCCGCTGAAGGTTGTTGGTCCGGCGTCAAGCTGTAGCGCGCCGCTAAAGTCCGTGGCGGCGTCCTGCCGCTCCCAGCGCACCGGCGAGGTGAGCCGCAGGCGCGGTTTGCTCATCAGCATCGCGCCGTACTGCAGCTTGTCGAAACCGGTCGTAAGCTCGCTGAGTTCGATAACGCTGTCTCGCCACTCGCCCCGCCCGGCCACATCCCAGCGCGCCCGCATTGGTTTGAAATTGCCCTCGCCCCAGTAGCGCCAGCGCCACACGCCCGCGTCCGGCAGGAAATTGTCAGCGCGGCCATCCAGGTGTAGCGCCATCTCTCCCATGGCCTGCTCATGCGCGCGCAGGATAGCCTGCAAACGGCCGTCTACGCCCTGTGGGGTAAGCTTTACGCCCGCTAAAGGCCAGCGCACTTCGTCGATATTCAGCGAATCGATAACCCGCCCGCGTGAGCGCAGCAGCGCGCCGGGTTGAAAACGCACCTGCGGAGCAAGCAGCGGACCGCTCAGGTCAGCAGGCAACATCGCGTAAAACACCATGGCGTCCTGCTTGGCTTCGCCGGTAATGCGCAGCGGCATCTCGCTCTGCGTCATGCTTAAGCGCCCCGGCCCAAAGGTCATTACCGCGTTGCCTTTGCCCGCCGCGCCTTCCGTCAGCACGTTGATGCGCCCGCTAAGCTGCGCGCCCTCCAGCCCTGCGCGCCAGTTTTCCGCCTTAAGCGCCACCCTGCCGCTTAGCGGGAGCCCCTGGTAAGGCCAGCGCCAGCGCCCGTCGCTCAGGGTGAACGTTTGCGCCGTGAGGGTCCAGGGGAGGTCGAGCAGCGGGTCGGCATCGCCTGCCGCGCTTATCAGCAATTGACCGCGGTTATCTTGCCACTCCAGCTCCGCCTGGGCCTCCTGAGGCGCAAAAGGCAGATGGAGACGGGCCACGGTGCGCCCCTGGGTCGGCAGGCCGTCTGGCACCAGCGGCAGGGTAAAATCGCCCAGTAGCGTAATCGGCGGGATAGCGTCCGCCACGTGAAGGTTCAGTTTTGTTACGCGCAGCGCCTGCCCCTGCAACTGCGCGTCGAACGCAATGCTATCGCCTGCGAAACGCAGGCGCTGACGCTCAGGCGTGAGGCTTGCTTCCAGCGCGCCGGCGTACTGCGGCCAGGGCGTGAGCGTCAGCTTTTTGATAGTGACCCAGCTCATCGGCAGCATCGCCTGCCATTCGGCGAGCGTGCGCGGCGCGGCGGGGTTTTCATTGCCGGCGGGCATGTCGCTGAAGCATTCCGGGTTAAGCGTTAAGGCATCAACATTAAGCAGCCAGCGGCTCGGGTGCGTGAGAATGGCGTTATCCACTTTAGCCAGTTCGCAGTCGCCTGCAAGGTAACGTAGGTCGGGAAGGATAATGGCGTGGCGGGTCAGGCGCGGGGGCTGCTCCAGCGCAATGCGGGTGCCCGGCGGCAGCCAGATGCCAGCAAAGCCGGGCAGCCAGTAGCCCACCGTAAACACCAGCGTTAATGGTAATAAGATAAGCAATAGCGCTAAGGCGATAGCCGCTCTGTATTTACCCTTCATGGGCCGTTAATATCCTGATTCTTTGATAAAATTACGCGCCAGAGCGCCGTATTGTGTCAGTTTAGCCGCTGCAGGTGAAGCCGACCGTCATTGAACTAAACTATTATGCTTAAAACAGCGATAAGCGCCTGAAATATTAATTATTTTTTAAACTTTGTAAGATTATTTTAACTATGCTACCGTGAATGCAGTACAACACTGGAGAAAGTCTTATGAAACTGGCCGTCTACAGCACAAAGCAGTACGATAAAAAGTACTTGCAGCATGTTAACGAAGAGTTTGGCTTTGAAATTGAATTTTTCGACTTCCTGTTAACGGAAAAAACCGCTAAAACCGCCAACGGCTGTGAAGGGGTCTGTATTTTCGTTAACGATGACGGCAGCCGTCCGGTGCTGGAAGAGCTGAAAAAGCATGGCGTGAAATTTATCGCGCTGCGCTGCGCAGGCTTTAATAATGTCGATCTGGACGCGGCGAAAGAGCTGGGAATGCAGGTGGTGCGCGTACCGGCCTACTCGCCTGAAGCGGTTGCCGAACATGCTGTCGGCATGATGATGTGCCTTAATCGTCGTATTCACCGCGCCTATCAGCGCACGCGCGACGCTAACTTCTCGCTGGAAGGACTCACCGGTTTTACGATGTACGGCAAAACCGCGGGGGTTATCGGCACCGGGAAAATCGGCGTGGCGGCGCTGCGCATCCTGAAAGGTTTCGGCATGCGCCTGCTGGCGTCCGACCCTTTCCCCAGCGCGGCGGCGCTTGAGCTTGGCGTGGAGTATGTCGATGTGGATACGCTGTTTTCCCAGTCGGATGTTATCTCCCTGCACTGTCCGCTCACCAAAGATAACTACCATCTGCTGAATCGCACCGCGTTTGAGAAGATGAAAGATGGCGTGATGATCATCAACACCAGCCGCGGCGGGCTTATCGACTCGCAGGCCGCCATCGAAGCGCTGAAGATGCAAAAAATCGGCGCGTTGGGCATGGACGTGTATGAGAACGAGCGCGACCTCTTCTTTGAAGACAAGTCTAACGACGTGATTCAGGATGACGTGTTCCGTCGCCTCTCCGCCTGCCACAACGTCCTGTTTACCGGCCATCAGGCGTTTTTAACCGAAGAGGCGCTAATCAGCATTTCTCGCACTACGCTTGAAAACCTGCGCCAGCTGGAAAAAGGCGAAGCTTGTCCAAACGCGCTGTACTGATTTTTAAGAATATATCCGATGATTTCGCGTCAGCTGGCAGGCAGACTGGCGTGAATCATTGATGATGTGAATATCAGGGAGGCGATATGAAAAAATACGTTGCGCTTGCACTGGCTGCCGTTGTCCTTGCGGGATGCGCGACGCCAGGCCATAAAGCCAGAGTGACGGCACAGCAGCTGGTTCACCACCGCTACGTGCTTTCTACCGTAGATGGCGCGCCGCTCGACGCCTCTACCCGCATGCCGGAAATAAGCTTTGGCGAGAGCCTGCATGTTTCAGGCAGCATGTGTAACCGCTTTATGGGCCAGGGCGAACTGCACGGCGATGTGTTGAAGGTGAAAGGCATGGCCTCAACGCGGATGCTCTGCGCCGAGCCACGCCTGAACGAGCTGGATACGCTGATTGGCGAAATGTTGACGCAGGGCGCCAAAGTAAGCCAGTCGCAAAAGACGCTGGTGCTGGAAACCAGCCAGCATACGCTGACTTATAAGCTGGCGGATCTGGTCAACTAATCAGTAGTTGCCGCAGCTGCCTGAGGCCAGGGCGCTTTCACTACAGCGTTTACCGTTGGGCAGCGCGCACATGCCGATAGCGGAACCATCTAACTGACGCGCGATGGAGAGCGACCCGCCCACCATTGCGCAGTTGGCCTGCCCGGAGTCGGACATCGCCGCACGCAGGCCAGGCGAAACGTGAGCCGCCGTCGCCTGCTGTTCGGGTTCGCTACTGCATGCCGATAAAACTAACGCGGCACATCCCACTAAAAACGCTGCACGCATGATTCTCCCCTTTCGATGACCAGAAAAACTCCAGCATCATAGGCCACCTTGACCGCCAGCGTCGAGCCTCGGATCGCGGCTTTTGCCCGCTTAAACACATTTTTTAGCAATTTTACTTCTTCCGCCGTTTCGCTTGTTCACGCGCGCAAGATAAGGCGCGAGAGGCGGAGTCTGCTTTTTCACGGCGGTGAACAGGCGCCAACGGGCTGATTTCTTCGCTGTTTAGCTTTACGCGTCGCGGATGTTATGCTGCCTGTAAACCCCCATAAAACGAGGCGGATATGGACAAAATACGTAGAGATGAAGAACTGTATCAGGAAATGTGCCGGGTGGTGGGCAAAGTGGTGCTGGAGATGCGCGACCTCGGCCAGGAGCCTAAGCATGTTGTTATTGCGGGCGTCGTGCGTACTGCCTTAGCGAACCAGAAAGTGAAACGCTCTGAGCTGACGCAAGAGGCGATGGAAGCGGTGATCCGCGCGTTGGGGTATGAGGTTTAGCGCGGCGTGCTTGTTTCCCTGATAATTTTGCGGTTTTTTTTACCATCTGACTGACACAGTACACAAAAGCGAAAATGTCTGGCCTGGCGGTTTGCTAAAATTGAGGTATTACGACAGGGTGCGTCGCCGTATCACGCATCCCTCAATTTTGCGCACTCTAAGGGTCACTTATGATCACAATCGACGGCAATGGCGCGGTTGCTTCGGTGGCGTTTCGCACCAGTGAAGTCATCGCCATTTACCCCATCACCCCCAGTTCAACCATGGCGGAGCAGGCGGACGCCTGGGCGGGCAATGGCCTGAAAAACGTTTGGGGCGATACGCCGCGTGTGGTGGAGATGCAATCCGAGGCCGGGGCCATCGCCACGGTGCACGGCGCGCTGCAAACCGGCGCCCTCTCCACCTCGTTTACCTCTTCCCAGGGGTTGCTGCTGATGATCCCGACGCTCTATAAGCTTGCGGGCCAGCTTACCCCTTTCGTGCTGCACGTGGCGGCGCGCACGGTCGCGACCCATGCGTTGTCTATTTTCGGCGACCATTCCGATGTGATGGCGGTACGCCAGACCGGCTGCGCGATGCTCTGCGCGAGCAGCGTGCAGGAAGCGCAGGACTTTGCGCTGATTTCCCATGTCGCCACCCTGAAAAGCCGCGTGCCGTTTATCCATTTCTTCGATGGCTTTCGCACTTCGCATGAAATCAACAAAATCGTGCCGCTGGCGGACGACACCATCCGCAGCCTGATGCCGCAGGCGGAGATCGACGCCCACCGCGCCCGCGCGCTGAACCCGGAGCATCCGGTGATTCGCGGCACCTCCGCCAACCCCGACACTTACTTCCAGTCCCGCGAAGCGACCAACCCGTGGTACAACGCCGTTTACGATCATGTCGACACGGCGATGAACGACTTTGCGCAGGCCACGGGTCGTCACTATCGCCCGTTTGATTATTACGGCCATCCGCAGGCGGAACGCGTTATCGTTGTAATGGGCTCCGCTATCGGCACCTGCGAAGAGGTGGTGGACGAACTGCTGACGCAGGGCGAAAAAGTGGGCGTGCTGAAAGTGCGCCTTTACCGCCCTTTCAGCGCGAAGCATTTACTGGCGGCGTTGCCGGAAAGCGCGAAGCGCATTGCGGTGCTCGATCGCACCAAAGAGCCTGGCGCGCAGGCGGAGCCGCTTTACCTTGATGTGATGACGGCGCTTGCCGAAGCGTTCAATGCGGGCGAGCGCGAAACCCTGCCGCGCGTTATTGGCGGACGTTACGGGCTTTCCTCGAAAGAGTTCGGCCCGGAGTGCGCGCTGGCAGTGTTTACCGAGCTGAAGGCGCAGCAGCCGAAAGCGCGCTTTACGGTGGGGATTTACGATGACGTCACTCATCTTTCTTTACCGTTGCCGGAAAACACGCTGCCTTCTCACGCAAGGCTGGAGGCGCTGTTTTACGGGCTTGGCAGCGACGGCAGCGTTTCCGCCACCAAAAACAACATTAAGATCATCGGTAACGCCACGCCATTTTACGCGCAGGGCTATTTTGTCTACGACTCGAAAAAAGCGGGCGGCCTGACGGTTTCCCACCTGCGGGTCAGCGAGCGGCCAATCAACTCCGCCTATCTGGTGAGCCAGGCGGATTTTGTCGGCTGCCACCAGCTACAGTTTATCGATAAATACCAGATGGCCGAACGGCTGAAACCCGGCGGCATTTTCCTTATCAATACGCCTTATGCGCCGGATGAAGTGTGGCGCCGGCTCCCGCAAGAGGTGCAGGCAGTACTGAACCATAAGCACGCGAAAGTGTACGTGGTTAACGCGGCGAAAATCGCCCGCGAGTGCGGCCTTGGCGCGCGCATTAACACCGTTATGCAGATGGCGTTTTTCCACCTCACGCAGATCCTGCCGGGCGACGCCGCGCTGCAGGCGCTGCAGGCCGCAATTGCCAAAAGCTACAGCAGCAAAGGCCAGGAGCTGGTGGAGCGCAACTGGCAGGCGCTGGCGCTGGCCCGCGAATCGCTGTTTGAGGTCAGCCGTGAAGCGGTGAACCCGCAAAGCCCGCTGCGTCCGCCGGTTGTTTCCGACGCCGCGCCCGATTTTGTCAAAACCGTTACCGCCGCCATGCTGGCGGGCCTTGGCGACGCGTTGCCGGTCTCGGCGCTGCCGCCAGACGGCACCTGGCCGCTCGGCACCACCCGCTGGGAAAAACGCAATATCGCGGAAGCGATTCCCATCTGGAAACCTGAACTTTGCACCCAGTGCAACCACTGCGTCGCCGCCTGCCCGCATTCGGCGATACGCGCTAAAGTGGTTTCCCCTGAAGCGATGGCTGACGCCCCGGCCTCGCTGAATTCGCTGGATGTGAAATCCCGCGATATGCGCGGCCAGAAATATGTATTGCAGGTTGCGCCTGAAGATTGCACCGGCTGCAACCTCTGCGTGGAAGTGTGTCCGGCGAAAGATCGTGAAAACCCGGAGGTTAAGGCCATCAACATGATGTCTCGCCTTGAGCATGTGGAAGAAGAGAAAGTGAATTACGACTTTTTCCTCAGCCTGCCGGAGATCGACCGCACAACGCTTGAGCGCATCGATATTCGTACCTCGCAGCTTATTACGCCGCTGTTTGAATACTCCGGCGCCTGTTCCGGCTGCGGCGAAACGCCCTATATTAAGCTGCTGACTCAGCTGTACGGCGACCGCTTGCTGATTGCCAACGCCACCGGCTGCTCCTCGATTTACGGCGGCAACCTGCCCTCCACGCCTTACACCACCGATGCCAACGGCCGCGGCCCGGCATGGGCGAATTCGCTCTTTGAAGATAACGCGGAGTTTGGGCTTGGCTTTCGCCTGACGGTAGACCAGCACAAAGCGCGGGTGATGCGCCTGCTGGATAAGTTTGCCGACAGGCTTACTCCCGAGCTGAACGCGCAACTGCGCGCAGAGGCGACGCCGCCAGTGCGCCGGGAACAGGTAGCCGCGCTGCGCCAGCAGCTGGCGAATGTCGATGACGTCGATGCGCAACAGCTTCTGACCGATGCCGATGCGCTGGTGGAAAAATCAATCTGGCTTATCGGCGGCGATGGCTGGGCGTACGATATCGGTTTTGGCGGTCTTGACCATGTCCTGAGCCTGACTGAAAACGTCAATATCCTCGTACTCGATACCCAGTGTTACTCCAATACCGGCGGCCAGGCGTCGAAAGCGACGCCGCTCGGCGCCGTCACTAAATTTGGCGAGCATGGCAAGCGTAAAGCCCGTAAGGATCTGGGCGTCAGCATGATGATGTACGGCCACGTTTATGTGGCGCAAATCTCGCTTGGCGCACAGCTTAACCAGACGGTGAAAGCGATACAGGAAGCGGAGGCGTACCCTGGCCCTTCGCTTATCATCGCTTACAGCCCCTGCGAAGAGCACGGCTACGATCTTGCGCTGAGCCATGACCAGATGCGCCAGCTCACCGCGACCGGCTTCTGGCCGCTCTACCGCTTCGACCCGCGCCGCGCTGAGGAGGGCAAGCTGCCGCTGGCGCTCGATTCGCGTCCGCCTTCCGATGCGCTGGCGGAAACGCTGCTTGCCGAGCAACGCTTCCGCCGCCTGAACGCCCAGCAGCCCGAGGTGGCGGAACAGCTGTGGAAGGATGCCGCCGCCGACCTGCAAAAGCGCTACGACTTCCTGGCGCAGATGGCGGGCAAGGCGGAAAAAGCCGGTACCGAGTAAGCAAAAAGGCCGCGAAAGCGGCCTTTTTTATAGGAAAGGTATCAACTCAGGAAGCGTACGCGGCAGCTTTTGCCCTTGATTTTGCCTTGCTGCAGTTGCTTGTACGCTTTTCGCGCCAGCGCCTGACGCACCGCCACATAAACGTGTATCGGATAAACGTCTATTTTGCCGATATCCGCCGCGCTTAAGCCCACGTCACCCGTCAGCGCGCCGAGCACGTCGCCCGGACGCATTTTGGCTTTTTTGCCGCCATCGATGCACAGCGTCGCCATTTCCGCTTCCAGCGGCTTCACGATGCGGCGCGCGGGCGGCGTTTGCCACTCGATATCAAGCTTGAGCATATCCGCCAGCGCGTTGGCCCGCGAAATCTCTTCCGGGGCACAGAAGCTGACCGCCAGCCCCTGCTCGCCCGCCCGCGCGGTGCGGCCGATGCGATGAACGTGCACCTGCGGCTCCCAGGCAATTTCAAAGTTGATAACCATTTCCAGCGCCTTGATATCCAGGCCGCGGGCCGCCACGTCAGTCGCCACCAGCACGCGGCTGCTGCCGTTGGCAAAGCGCACCAGCGTCTGGTCGCGGTCGCGCTGCTCCATATCGCCATGCAGTGCCAGCGCGCTCTGCTGGCTGGCGTTGAGCGCGTCGCACACCTCCTGGCAGGCTTTACGGGTATTGCAGAAAACCACGCAGGAAGCGGGCTGACGTTCGCTGAGCAGCGTTTGCAGCAGGGAGATTTTCTCGCGCGCCGTCACTTCGAAGAAACGTTGCTCAACGTCGGGCAAGGCCTCGACGCTGTCGATATCAATCGTTACCGGGTTGCGCTGTACCCTTTCGCTCACCGCGGCGATAGCCGCAGGCCAGGTGGCGGAAAAGAGCAGCGTCTGGCGCTGTTGCGGACTAAAGCGGATAACCTCATCAATATCATCGCTAAAGCCCATATCGAGCATGCGGTCCGCCTCATCCAGCACCAGCGTCTGGAGTTCGTCCAGCTTAACGGTGCCTTTTGACAGATGCTCCAGCAGTCGGCCAGGCGTGGCGACAATAATGTGCGGCGCATGGGCGAGCGAATCGCGCTGAATATTGAACGGCTGGCCGCCGCAAAGCGTCAGCACTTTTACGTTCGGCAGATGGCGCGCCAGACGGCGCAGCGCATTCGCCACCTGATCCGCCAGCTCGCGCGTCGGGCACAGGATCAGCGACTGGGTGGAAAAACGCGAGGCGTCCATACGCGCCAGCACGCCCAGGCCGAAAGCGGCGGTTTTACCGCTACCCGTTTTCGCCTGCGCCCGCACGTCGCTGCCCGCAAGAATCGCCGGCAGCGAGGCCGCCTGAACCGGCGTCATGGTATGGTAGCCCAGCGCCTCAAGGTTGCTAAGCTGCTCGGGGGGAAGTGCGTTAAGGGATGAAAACGAAGCCTGGGTCATAAATCTCTGCTCATAAGAAAGCGTAAAGCGCGTATCCTCGCATAAAGCGTCGCGCTTTGCGCGTTGAATCGTCTCTGGACTCAAACGTGAAAGGGTCTTTTATAAACGCAAAAAACCCGCGCAGGGCGGGTTTTATTACAGGTGGCTGTTTACTTATTTTGCGGAAATAACGTGGAGTTTATTTCCCGGCAAATAAATTTACAGCGCAGCGCGATAACCGTTTTGCATTATTGCAGTACGCTTATATTCCGTGGGCTGCATGCTCACCTGCATATTCGATTTGCAAAAAATACATTTGGCGCCGTACGGATTCTTTTCCGATACGTCAAAATGCGACGTCCGGTACTGCGATCCCTGGCAGCATGGACATTTAAAATGCATAAGCTGAGTGGCGTCCTTAGAGAGCGACCACGTTCGCTGCTGCCGGGCCTTTCTGGCCTTGCTCAACAGAGAACTCAACTTTCTGACCTTCTTCCAGCGTGCGGTATGCGTCGCTCTGAATTGCAGAAAAATGCACGAAAACGTCTTTGCTGCCGTCAACCGGAGAAATAAAGCCAAAGCCTTTCTCGGAGTTGAACCATTTAACGATACCAGTCATTTTAGTAGACATAATTTTACCTTTTTGATTGTAGCCTTCCGGCGAATGAGGTCTGAGACAGAATTTAATCAGAGCTTAAGTGGAGACTCAAAGAGGAGAGGTATCGAAGGATAACGCCTGAGAGAGAACTGCTTTACTAACTGCTTATGATCGGGTCTGTATATCAAACCGAGGACGCTATTAACGCACGCCCTTCTTTTTTACGCAAGCATTATATTTAAATTGTTTTGTGGCGCTTCGCTTTATGCTTTTCTTCGCCGCAACCACCGCCGCCAGGCAAAAAACCAAGCGCTGACTTTGATTTCCCGGTCAACAAGCCGTTGCTTAAGCAGCAAAACGCGCTGGCATTCGTCGCCGTAATCCGTACCATACACGCCACACTGAGCGCAGCAGCAGGACGCCGCGAAAACCCGCCGGCGTTTACCTTATAAAGGTGAAGCCCACTGGCCTGAACCTGCGCTTAACGCCATACTCGCACGCTGGGCCCTATTGTTATCCTGGCGTCACCTGTCAACGTGGACAACGAATAAATGTCAGAGAATCAAGAAATTAGCAAAAAAGAGCAGTATAACCTCAACAAGCTTCAGAAGCGTCTGCGCCGCAACGTAGGCGAAGCCATCGCCGATTTCAACATGATTGAAGAAGGCGACCGCATTATGGTTTGCCTCTCTGGCGGCAAAGACAGCTATACCATGCTGGAGATCCTGCGCAATCTGCAACAGAGCGCGCCGGTGAATTTTAGTCTGGTCGCGGTGAACCTTGACCAGAAACAGCCAGGCTTCCCGGAGCATATTCTGCCGCAATACCTTGATTCTCTTGGCGTGGAATACAAAATTGTCGAAGAGAACACTTACGGCATCGTGAAAGAGAAGATCCCGGAAGGGAAAACCACCTGTTCACTCTGTTCCCGCCTGCGCCGCGGTATTCTCTACCGTACCGCGACCGAGCTTGGCGCGACGAAAATCGCGCTGGGCCACCACCGCGACGATATTCTGCAGACGCTGTTTTTGAATATGTTCTACGGCGGCAAGATGAAAGGCATGCCGCCGAAACTGATGAGCGATGACGGCAAACATATCGTTATTCGTCCCCTCGCCTACTGCCGCGAGAAAGACATTGAGCGGTTCTCCACGGCGAAAGGCTTCCCGATTATTCCGTGCAACCTCTGCGGGTCGCAGCCGAATCTGCAGCGCCAGGTCATTGCCGATATGCTGCGCGACTGGGATAAGCGCTATCCGGGCCGCATCGAAACCATGTTCAGCGCGATGCAGAACGTGGTGCCTTCACACCTGTGCGATACAGCGCTTTTCGACTTCAAAGGCCTTCAGCACGGCGCGGAAGTGGTGGCTGGCGGCGATCTCGCCTTCGACCGTGAAGCGATCCCGATGCAGCCAGCCGGCTGGCAGCCGGAAGAAGAGGACAACGATCCGCTTGCCCTGCGTCTCGACGTGGTCGAAATCAAATAATCTCTTCTCTTTCGTGCCCCGCGTTCTGCGGGGCACGTTTCTCAAAGCCTTAGCGCATATAGGGCGGCGGATCGACAATCGGTTTCGGGTCTGGCTCAAGCGGCGGGTCAGGAATGGGCTGCGGTTTAGGGATAGGATCGGGTACGGGCACCGGATCGGTGGGTACAGGGTCGCTCATGCGTCGCGGAAAATCATCGTTCATGCTTGCCTCCTGAAAGTGGCAGATGCCGTCCCTTTAAGCGTAGTGGCTCAGGATAAAGAGGCAAAAAAAAGCCGACTTATTCAGTCGGCGTCGTACGAATCAATTGTGCTATGCAGTAATTCAAAAAAGGAAGTAAGACAATATGGAGCGCAACGCCCATCGCTTGACGTTGCATTCACCTGCGAGAGAGATAATGCCCCGAAACGAGAGCGCATGTTTTGATATGGCTCAAGTTAAACTGCCTTTTCATGTTTATATTTTGTTAAAATAGTTAATATTTACAGCCATTTACTACGATGTAACCACCACGTAACGCCGCCTATCAATACCACCAACAGCATACAGAACAGGCTAAAGCCGAAATGCCATTCGCCGCCGGGAATGCCGCCGAGGTTAACGCCAAACAGACCGGTTAAAAAGGTGCTGGGCAGAAACACCATCGCCATCAGCGACATGGTATAGCTGCGGCGCGCCAGCGACTCCTGCATCAGCTGGGATATTTCATCAGACATCACGGCCGTACGGGCGATACAGGCGTCGATTTCATCAAGCCCCCTGCCAAGTCGGTCCGAGATATCCTGCATACGGCGACGATGGTCGTCGCTCATCCAGTTAAAACGCTCGCTGGCGAGGCGGGAATAGACGTCGCGTTGCGGCGTCATGTAGCGTCTCATCACGATGAGCTGCTTGCGCAACAACGCAAGATGACCGCGCGGCGGCACTTGCTGGTCGAGCAAATTATCTTCGAGATCGATAATCTTATCGTGCAGCTCTTCAATAAACTCGCTGGCGTGATCGGTCAGCGCATCGCAAATATCTACAAGCCAGCTGCCGCCGTCCGTCGGGCCGGAGCCCTCATTCAGGTCATTTACCACGTCATCCAGCGCCAGGACTTTGCGCTGGCGCGTTGAGACAATCAGCCGTTCGTCCATGTACAGGCGCATCGCCACAAGCTGGTCGGGGCGTTCATCGGTGCTGCCGTTGATGCAGCGCAGGGTGATAAGCGTTCCCTCGCCCATGCGCGTGACTCGCGGTCGCAAGCTCTCCCCTGCCAGCGCATCGCGCACGGCGTTCGGCAGCAAGGGCGTCGTGGCGAGCCACTGGGCGCTTTCCGGGTTGGTATAGTTAAGGTGCAACCAGCAGGGATGGTTTTTATCAATTATTTCATCATCGTCGAGCGGCCTTACGCCGCCCTTGCCGTCCAGCATCCAGGCGAAAACCGCATCCGGCACATTCACATCCGATCCTTTAATTGCGTCCACCTTGCCTCCTTACGCAATAACAATTCACTCAGTCTAGCCACCTTGCGTCGCGAAGCAACCCGCTTCGTCTGATACTGTTTAACATCATGTCAATACGCTGTTCGGCGCTTTCTTTTTGCTTATGATTATTAAATCAGGCCTCGGGAGAAATAAGTTAACTCACTCTTCTGGTTTTACGCTTCGCTTATTCAGGCGAGAAAAAGAAAGAGGGAAAATACCGTTTCGAATAGCATTACCCTACCGCAGCAGAATTACGCAGCGGCATGAGAACGGGGACGAGATTAAGGATGAACTGACAGGCAAAAAAGGAAGTCAGCGGCAGGCAACCGCAAAGGTCGCCCGGTCAGAATAACGCTACCAGCAGCGCGACAGGAAAACTCATCGGCCAGGTCGCTCCTACCAGCGCCGCGCTCAGCAGCTTGATGCGCATCCGGTCTTTAGCGATGAAAAACGTGATGACCGCAGCGATCATCGCCACTACGGCGTAAAAGATAAGCATATGTTGATAGAGTGTCATGGAGTTGCAAAAGGTAAGCATTTGTGGCGCTGAACTATGCGACTTTTTATGACGCAGATCAACTTTTTTATCGACCTTTCCCCACGCCCCGCCTGCATTCGTCAATTTTCAGACCATCCGTATGGTACAAATCCTAAAAGGTTCGGCTACGCTTGCCAGAAGCGCAATTGTGATCAGACTTTGCTGAGTGTGACCTTATCCCAACACCAGGGGATCGCGGCTTCACGGAGGAAGCCATTTCCCTGGCGACATGAAAAAGCCGCCCGCAGGCGGCTGATTATTCAGCGTTTAAGCCTCATAACGGGCGCGTATCATCGATATCTTCATCATCATCAAGCGGGTCGATATCATCCGCGCCATCCTCTGGCGAGTCGATATAGTCATCATCCTCATCCAGCGGATCGTCTAATGGCTCGTCATCATCCAGCGGTACGGATTCGTCATCCGGTAAAGGCTCATCATAATCAGGACGGTCTGTCATACACACCCCCAAAAAAACCTGTATCAGGAGCACTGAGTATAGCCAGGGCGCGTTATTTTACCGGGACGTTGTCCAATTTATTTTTTGCAAATCCTCTCTCGTTACGCTGGAACTTTTTTTATTTTAAACGCTTCTTTTTAGCTTATTTCATCCCCATATCACTATCCTGCCAGATGAATTTCTGACACCTCTTTCTGCATTTATACTGTTTACATTACCCCTCTGGAGATAATACCTTGCTACGAGAGAATGTGGTCTCCTCGAGCCTTGATTCCGTGGGCTATGACATGGATAACCGGGTGCTGGAAATCGCCTTTCGCAACGGCACCGTTTATCACTACCTTAATGTGCCGCAGCAAACCTGGGCGCAACTGATGCGCGCGCCATCAAAAGGGCGCTATTTCGATCGCGCCATCAGGGAGCGATACCCCTTCCGGCGCGTCGAAGGCGGGTAAAAAAACGACGCCAGGCGGCCTGTCGTTAGCGCTATACCTCGCGGCAGGATAAGCCTGCGCTGCGTAGCGGTTTATACAGCAGGCAGGCCGTTTCAACGCTCTCAACTTATGCAAGCAGGCCAGCCATTTCCAGCGCATCCTCTCCTGCCGGCAGGCGCATCGGCGTATCAGGCTCGTTTGCCATCTGCCAGATTGCTTTTGCGACATCTGCGGGATGCGTCACCCTTTCGTTTTCCTCCATACCGTTAAACACACGCTGGCTCAGCGCCCTGTAATCCTCAGGAATATTGCCCATGATGCGTTGGGCATTTTCACCAAAGCGGGTCGCTGGCGCGCGTCCCGGAAGGATAAGCCCCACGCGGATATTGAACGGCCTGACTTCCATCGCCAGAGATTCGGTGAAAGCGTTCACCGCCGCCTTGCTGGCGGAGTAAACCGCAAGCAGGGGCAGCGGCTTGAGGGTGACAGCGGAAGTCACATTGATAACCACACCTGCGCGTCGCTCTCTGAACTGCGGGAGTACGGCGCGGGTCATCGCAATTGTCCCAAGCGTATTGGTTTCAAACACTTCCCTCACGGCATCTGCCGAAACCCCCTCCAGCGCATTTAACATGCCGACGCCCGCATTGTTTACCAGTACGTCAATATGCCCGGCCTCAGCGATAGCCCGATCGATGCTCTCCTGTTTTGTCACGTCCAGGCGCAGCAGACGTAAACGATCGCCCGAGGGGAGAAGGTTTTCTCTGGGTTCGCGCATGGTGGCGATAACGTTCCAGCCTTGCGCTAAAAAATAATGTGCTGTTTCCAGACCAAACCCTGATGAACAGCCAGTAATCATAACCGTTTTCATGTGTACTCCAGTCAGTGATGTGCCTGTACGAATAATAGACGCCTGCCGCTGGACGATATATATTCAGGAATCCCTGTTTCTTTAGCGAGAGTCCGGAAATGACCGACCCGTTAGCGGAAGTGATCGCCATGCTTAAGCTCAGGGCGTCGCTCTCCAAAACCATTACTGGTGCAGATGCCTGGAGGGTGCGGCGTTCAGAGCAGGGGCAGCCGTTTTACTGCGCCGTTCTTGAGGGGGCCTGTCGGCTTGAGTTAGAAAATCATGACCCGCTCACGCTGAATGCCGGTGATTTTGTTTTGATACCGGCGGCTTACCATTTCGCGCTGACCAGCATTGTCCCTCCTGCTGCCGATGCTGAAGACACGCTCCCGGTAAAAGTGGCAGACGGGCATTTCAGGCTTGGGGATCTGCACGCGCCAGCGCAAATGCTGGCGTTGATAGGACACTGTGTGTCTGATTCATCGGATGCCGGTCTGCTGGTTTCGCTTCTGCCAGAGTTTGTTTTAGCGCGCGATGAAAAGCGTCTGGCGCTGCTCGTCGCCCTGCTCAGAGATGAGGCGCAGGCGCAGCGTTCCGGTAAAGATTTCATTCTTGCCCGAATTATTGAATTGCTTTTTATTGAGGCTATCCGCTCAACAGAAACCCTTGCCACGCCTGGCCTGATGCGCGGTCTGGCTGATACCCGCATCGCGCAGGCTATACGGCTCATACACCAGCAGCCGGCCCGCCGGTGGACGGTAAAGGAACTGGCGAGCGGCTGCGCCTTATCGCGCTCAACCTTGTTTGAGCGTTTTACGGCAATGACGGGCATCACGCCGATGGGATATCTCCAGTCGTGGCGAATGACGCTTGCCATGCAGTGGCTTTGCCGGTCTGACGTCAGTATCTCTGCAGTGGCGGAACGCATCGGTTATAGCTCCGCCAGCGCGTTCAGCGTGGCGTTTACCCGCCATGTCGGCCTTCCGCCAGGAAAATATGTTCAACAACGCAGCGGGAAACTCACAGATGTTGGCAGCTCAGAGCCTACCGTTTGATTTTGCGTTTTCTGGCTTCCGGCGCAGGAGAACTTTTCATACAAAATCATTGAGGCGCGAATGGGTAACAAAGCGCATATCACTGCGAACATAACCGCGTCATAAATACGCGAGGGGCGTCATCGCCCCTCGTGCTCCCCGCTATCTTCTTTGCCAGGGGTTAAATCAAACCTGTGCCAGGCGCTTTCACCAGGAACGGTTCATCTCGAGCGCTGCCGCTTAATGCTTAATAAGGTACATCGTACGGCTGTAGGCGACATCTTCCGGGTTATTGATGGGATAACCTTTTACCCAGGGCTTAATCAGGCGTCCGTTGGTGTATTGATAAATGGGCGCAATCGGAGCCTGGCTGGCGATAATATTTTCCGCCTCGTTATAGTCTGCATTACGCGCCTTTGCGTCGCTCTCAAGGCTCGCCTGCTCAAGCACCTTGTCGTAAGCCGGATCCTTAAAGCGGGCGATGTTGCCACTGTGCGTTGAGGTCAGGAGCGAAAGAAAGGTGGACGGTTCATTATAGTCCCCTACCCACGAGGCGCGAATCACGTCAAAGTTACCGGTATTGCGGCTGTCGATATACGTTTTCCACTCCTGGTTTTGCAGCTTCACATCAACGCCCAGATTCTTCTTCCACATCGACGCCACAGCGATAGCTATTTTCTGATGGTTTTCAGAGGTGTTGTAGAGCAGCGTCAGCTTAAGCGGACGCCCCGGGCCGTACCCCGCCGCCTGCAACAGCGTTTTCGCCTGCAGGTTTAACTCCTGCTGGCTGGTCTCTTCCATCATGCCAGCCGCGGGCGTAAAGCCTGCCGTCACGTCCGGCGTAAATCGCCAGGCGGGTTTTTCGCCGGTGCCCAGCACTTTTTCAGCAATCAGTCGGCGATCGATACTCATGCTCAGCGCCAGACGAACGCGCCTGTCCGCCGTTGGGCCTTTTTGCGTATTGAAGGCGTAATAATAGGTGCCCAGCTGCGGCGGCGTATAAACCTGGCCCGGGATCTGCTTTAAGAGTTTCTGGTAGAGGTTTTTCGGGAAAGACTCAGTAATGTCGATATCGCCCGCAAGGTAGCGTTTGGTGGCGGCGGATTCCTGGTTTATTGGCAAGAAAGTGACCTTTTTCAACACCGTGTTACCGTTGTCCCAGTAGTTTTTATTAGGAACGACCACCAGTTTTTCGTTCACTACCCGTTCACTCAGCACAAAGGCGCCGTTACCGACCAGGCTGCCGGGACGAGTCCAGTCAGCGCCCTGCTTTTCGATAACAGAGCCCGGCACCGGGTAAAGCGCGACGTTGGCGGTAAGATTCGGGAAATAAGGCACCGGCTTATCCAGCTGCACCTTCAGCGTACGCGCATCCACCGCGCTGACGCCGAGCTTATCCGCAGGCATTTTGCCGTCGATTATCGCCTGCGCGTTGGTGATGCCGCCAAGCGCCGCAAGCCAGGCGAAAGAAGAGGTCGTTTTAGGGTCAACCAGACGCCGCCAGCTGTAGACGAAATCCTGCGCCGTGACCGGCGTGCCATCGGACCAGCGCGCGTTATCTCTTAAGGTGAAGGTCCAGATTCGGTTGTCGATGCTCTGCCACTTTGTCGCCACGCCGGGCGAGAGTTCGCCTTTTTCATTCTGGTTGACCAGGCCTTCAAAAAGATCGCGAAGCACCTGAATTTCCGGCAGACCGACGACCTTTGCCGGGTCCAGCGTCGCGGGTTCATCTTTGATATGGCGCACCAGTTCCTGGCGCTGCGCCAGATTCACGCCAGGCGGCACTTGTGCAGCCCATGCCACAGATAGCGTACTGGCCACCCAGAGCGCGCCTGCGGAAAGATAAACAGGAAACTTCATGCGATCCCCTCTCGTTAGTTAGCGCAACCCGTCATTGGGTTTCGTGTTGGCGAATTATTTGGGTTATCGGCAGCAATTGCAAACCGCGCGTGCGCTTTTTGCACGTTCGCTGGAAGCGAAACCGGATAGAGGAGCAAGTTGAATTATCAGCAGTTTTGCACAACACTGCCAGAAACCCCGCCACCAGATTAAGGTACTCCATGACCGCTATACGTCCTCGCCCGCAGCGCGGGCCACTGCCGCCTGGCGCGGAACGCTACGGCGCATCCGCGCTCGGCGCTCCGCTGCTCTGGTTTCCCGCCACGCAGCCCAGCGCGCAGAGCGGGCTTATTATTGCCGGCACGCATGGCGATGAAAACGCGGCGATGGTGACGCTCTCCTGCGCGCTTCGCACGCTGGAATCAAGCCACCGTCTGCATTCGGTGGTGCTGGCGGTGAACCCGGACGGTTGCCAGCTTGGCCTGCGCGCTAACGCGCGCGGGGTGGATCTCAACCGTAACTTCCCCGCTGCCAACTGGAAGCCGGGCGAGACGGTTTATCGCTGGAACAGCGCCGCCGACGCGCGCGACGTCACGCTCTCCACCGGCGAGCAACCCGCCTCCGAGCCGGAAACCGCCGCGCTTTGTCAGCTTATTCATCAGATCAAACCCGCGTGGATAGTCTCCTTTCACGATCCGCTGGGCTGCATTGAAGACCCGGCGCGCAGCCCGCTTGGCGAATGGCTTGCCAGCGCCTTCGCCCTGCCGCTGGTAGGCAGCGTCGGGTACGAAACGCCAGGCTCGTTCGGCAGCTGGTGCGCCGACATGGATCTGCCCTGCATTACAGCGGAGTTTCCGGCTATCTCCGCTGACGAAGCCACCGAGCGCTATCTGGCGCCTATGACAGCGCTGCTGCACTGGCAACCTCAAAGATGAAGCGTGCCGGTCGTGAAGTTAAGGGATGGCTCGACATCCACCGCAAGCCAGGTGGGACCGTCGAGGTCGGCGAAGCGCACCAGCGGCGCCAGCGGCAATGCGGCGCTGATGGCCCGGGAAGTGCAAAGCATGCAGCCCAGCATGAGACCGAACCCCTGCGCTTTCGCCTGCTGCGCCAGCGCCAGCGCTTCCGTCAGACCGCCGGTTTTATCAAGCTTAATGTTGACCATCTCGTAACGCCCGGCGAGTCCCGGCAGGCTTTCTCGCGTGTGACAGCTTTCATCGGCGCAAATGGGCAGGGGATGAATAAAGGTTTCCAGCCCCTTATCGTCATTCGCCGGCAAAGGTTGCTCAAGCATGGCTACGCCGAGATCCGCCAGCAACTGGCAGCGGGCCGCCAGCCCCTCGCTGCGCCAGGATTCGTTGGCATCGACGATTAACAGCGCCTGCGGCGCCGCTTCGCGAATGGCGACGATACGTTCGGTAAGCAGATGATCGTCGAGTTTCACTTTCAGCAGCCGCGCCCCTTTCTCCCACAGCGCCGCCGCGCTCGCCGCCATCTGATCCGGCGTACCGATAGAAACGGTCTGGGCGGTGGTGATAGTCTGCGGCATCGCGATGTGCAGCAGCGAAGACAGGTTCTGACCGCTGCGCCGCGCTTCAAGATCCCACAGCGCGCTGTCTATCGCATTGCGGGCCGCCCCTGCGGGCAGAAGCGTTTGCAGCCCAGCGCGGTCGAGCCCCGCCTCCAGCTGCGGCCCTACCGCCATAATCTGCGCCATGACGGAATCCACGCTCTCGCCGTAACGCGGGTAAGGGGTGCATTCCCCTGCGGCTTTAATGCCCTCTTCCACCAATTCCACCACTACGACGGTCGCCTCATTACGGCTGCCCCGGGCAATGACAAAGGGGGAGTGCAGGGGCCAGGCTTCCTGATAGACTTTTACGCTTCTCATTATTTTCCTCGCATCGGGCTTTGCCTCAGTATAGCGAGGAGAAAGTTGCCCTGCCGTTCAGTTTTTTATATTCAAGGCGGTAATGATGACTTAAACTAGCGGCGACGTTAACTATATGTAAACAGGAAGATAATCATGTCACAAGTCGTCTATTTTCAGGGCAACCCGGTTTCCGTAGCAGGTCAGATCCCGCAGGCAGGCAGCAAGGCTCAGCCGTTTAGCCTGGTCGCCAAAGATCTGTCTGATGTCGCGTTGAGCCAGTTTGCCGGTAAGCGCAAAGTACTGAACATTTTCCCGAGCATTGATACCGGCGTCTGCGCGGCCTCTGTACGCAAGTTCAACCAGCTGGCGACCGATATGGAGAATACCGTGGTGCTGTGCATCTCCGCCGACCTGCCGTTCGCCCAGTCTCGCTTCTGCGGCGCGGAAGGCCTGAGCAACGTTATCACCCTCTCCACCCTGCGTAACCCGGAGTTCCAGCAGGCTTACGGCGTGGGCATCAGCGAAGGCGCGCTCAAAGGCCTGACCGCGCGTGCCGTGCTGGTTATCAACGAAAACGACGAAGTGGTCTTCAGCGAGCTGGTAAATGAAATCACCCACGAGCCGAACTACGACGCGGCGCTGGATGCGCTGAAGGCGTAATCGCCACATAAAAAAACCCCTCGCAGAGGGGTTTAATCAGAAAAACCTCCTGCGGGAGGTTTTTTTATTCTTCGCCTTTGCGCTGGCTCAGGCCGTATTCGCGCAGCTTGTTAGCGATTGCCGTATGCGAAACGCCAAGGCGGCGGGCCAGTTTCCGGGTGCTGGGATAGGTGCGATAAAGCTGGACCAGCACCGACCGTTCGAAGCGGCGGGTAATATCGTCAAGCGAGCCTTCCATCGCCTCTTCGCCCACCGGCAGCGCGGCGGCGTCAAAATCGGGCAGCAAAATATCCTGCGGTCGCAGTTCATACCCTTCAAGCTGGGCAAGCCCGCGATAGACGGCGTTTTTCAACTGGCGAACGTTGCCCGGCCAGCCGTAGCGCGTCAGCACCGTACTTAGATCGTGCGCCAGTTTTGGACGCGCAATTCCCTGCTCGTCGGCAAAGCGGGCAACGAACATTTCCGTCAGCGGCATGATGTCCTGCGGACGATCGCGCAGCGGCGGCAGATTGAGAGTCAGGACGTTCAACCGGTAATAAAGATCTTCGCGGAACGCCCCTTTCTGCACCAGCTCCACCAGGTTTTTTTGCGTGGCGCAAATGACGCGCACGTCCACATGCACCTCGTGCTCTTCGCCCACCCGGCGAAATGTGCCGTCGTTAAGAAAACGCAACAGCTTCGCCTGCATGCGCGGGGACATCTCGCCTATCTCATCCAGCAGCACCGAGCCGCCGTTAGCCTGCTCAAAAAAGCCTTTTTTCCCTTCCACGGCGTTAGCGTAAGCGCCCGGCGCATGGCCAAACAGCTCGCTTTCCACCACATCTTCCGGGATTGAAGCGCAGTTAAGCGCGAGGTAAGGTTTGCCCGCGCGCGGGCTCGCCTGATGGCAGGCGTGCGCCAGCAAGTCTTTACCGGTCCCCGTGTCGCCCACTATCAGCAGCGGCGCGTTGAGCATCGCCATTTTGCGCGCCTGCTCCACCACCTGACGCATTTTCGGGCTGACGGCGATGATATGGCTGAACGCGTTGAGATCCTGGCTTGAAATGTTCTGCAACTGGCGCCCCATGCGCACCGTCGAGCGCAGCATCACCACCGCGCCCGTCAGTACGCTACCGCCGCCGTCGTCATCCAGATGCACCGGGGTGATTTCCATCAGGAAGTTTTGGCCGTTAATAACGACATGCTCGGTGTGCGACCCCTCAGGGTTGCTGTCCAGCCAGCGCTGGAAGTTAAAGCCGTTAATCAACGCGGCGGCGTTATGGTTGCGAAGCCGTTCTTCATTCTGGTTAAAGAGCGCGCAGCTCGCCGGATTGGCAAGCTCCAGCTTGCTTTTCATATCCAGTGAAAAGACCGGTTCCGGCAGCGCTTCCAGCAGCGCGCTTAACGAGCGGTGCTCGCGCTCGGAAGGCATCCAGGGGACTTTTCTGACGTCCGTTACGCCGGGAATGCGACGGATTTCCGTCATCAGGTCGCTGAAGGCGGAAAACTCCAGCTCGGCGAAATTCAGGTAGATCCGCCCGACAGGGTCAATTTCAATCCCGCGTAAATCGATATTGCGCAGCACCAGAAGATCCAGCAGCTCGCGGGTCAGACCAAGGCGGTCTTCACAAAATACTTCCAGACGCATCAGTGCACCTACACGTATAAAGGCAACGAATAACTGAATGATACTTCAGAAGAAGGATGTGCGGAACATTCTGTCAACAAATATTTACAGAGTAACGGAAAAACGGGCGCTGGGCTGTAAACGGGGCGGCGTTACGCGCCGCCCTTGCCTTTTTGCATCGTCTCTTTGAGCTGCGTCAGAAGCTGACGGCGAAAATCGCCCAGGCGGGGTTTGTCATCGTCAAGCCAGGGCAGCGGGCGGCAAAGCTCCATCGTTTTGATGCCAAGCCGGGCGGTCAAAAGCCCCGCGCCAATGCCCTGCGCCGCTCTGGCGGAAAGCCGGGCGGCGAGATCCTGCGAAAGCCAGTCCATACCAACCTCGCGCGCCAGTTCGCTCGCGCCGGCGAAGGCGATATTCAGCAGCACCAGGCGAAACAGCCGGATGCGGCTAAAGTAGCCCAGTTCGATGCCGTAAATGGCGGCGAGGCGGTTGATAAGCCGCAGGTTGCGCCAGGCGATAAACGCCATGTCCACCAGCGCCAGCGGGCTGACTGCAATCATCAGCGTCGATTCCGCCGCCGAGCGGCTGATTTCCCGACGCGCCTGGCTGTCCAGCACCGGCTGCACCAGATGGGCATACAGCGTGACCACTTCGCGATCGCTATGGGTTTCGTGAAGCGTCGCATACCAGCGCTGCATCGCCGGGTGTCCCTGATCCAACCCCGCCTGCGCGGCAAGCTTCTCGCAGAAGGCGCGCCCTTTGCCCATACTCTGGCTATGCAGCAGTTCCCGCGCTTCGTCGCGCTCGTCAGCGCGCTGGCGCAATCGCCACAGCCTGCGCCACTCGGTGGCTAGCGAACCGACGCCCGCCGCCACGATAAGTCCGCCTGCGGCACAGCCGCCAAGCGCTATCCAGTCCTGGGTTTGCCAGGCGTTCATCGTCCACTGTACGCCCTGCGCCACGACGCTTGCGCCGAAGAGCGCAAGTCCGGCGGTCACCATCCGCCGCCAGATGCTGCGCCGGGGCCGCAATGCGGCTTCCACCACCGCCTCTGCCTGCCCCTCTTCCAGCACTTCGCCGGTCGCCGCCGGGATAAATTTCTCCGCTTCCGGTTCGTTAAACGCCCGGGCGGCTTTCAGCTGTTCGCGCTTCTCGGCTTCCAGCGGCTGCGCAAAATCAATGCGCGGTTTAATCGGGTCGCTCATCGCAGTTTGTCTCCTGTTAAAAACTCCAGCGCGGCGTCGAGCCGGATGTGCGGCAGCGGCTGGTCCACATCCATCGCCTGCGGGCGAAAATTCTCAAACTGGAAGCCCTGGCTTTCCCAGAATGCGCTGCCAGGCAGGCGCGGCGGCACCTCTCCGGGATAAAAGGTAAGCGGCGCGCCGTCGCTCAAGCGGTGGCCGCGCAGCGCCGGGATCTTCTCACCGTGATGATCGACCAGCCCGCTTTGCGTCGCCTGCACGGAGGCAAGCCCCATGCAGTCCATGCTGATGCCCTCGAACGCGGCGTTTTGCCAGGCATCCTGCACCAGCTGTTGCAGTAGCGACACCAGGTTAGCGTGCTGGTCTACCGTAACGTGATCCGCCTTGGTGGCGGCGAACAGCAGCTTATCAATCACGGGCGAAAAGAGGCGGCGAAACAGGGTGCGCTGGCCGTAGTGAAAACTCTGCATCAGTTGCGTTAGCGCAAGGCGCATGTCGTTGAAGGCCTGCGGCCCGCTGTTAAGCGGCTGCAAACAATCCACCAGCACAATCTGGCGATCGAAGCGTAAAAAATGGTTTTTATAGAACCCCTTCACCACTTTCTCACAGTAATAGTTGAAGCGCTCGCGCAGCATCCCGATGTTGGTCGATTTATCCGCCTGCGCCAGCTTTGACTCTCCCACGGCGTCCACGTCGGGCCAGGGAAAAAACTGCAGCGCTGGCGCGCCCGCCATGTCGCCTGGCAGCACGAAGCGCCCCGGCTGAATGAAGTGCAGCCCTTCGCGCTTGCAGGCCAGCAAATAGTCCGTCCACGCCTGTGAAATTTCCGCCAGCCGGTTTTCATCCGCCTGCGCCAGCGGGTCCAGCCCTTCGCACAGCGTGCGCCAGCGGCGAGACCAGAGTTCACGGTCGCCTTTAAGCAGCCCGGTCATTTGCCGCGACCAGCTGAGGTAATCCTGCGCCAGCATTGGCAAATCGAGCAGCCACTCGCCGGGATAGTCGACAATTTCCAGATAAAGCGTCGAGGTTTCTTTGAAATGGCGCAGCAGAGATTCCCGCGAGCGAAAGCGCAGCGCCAGACGCATTTCACTGACGCCGCGGGTAGGTGTCGGCCAGGCGGGCGGCTCGCCGTAAAGCTGCGCCAGGCCTTCGTCATAGGCAAAACGCGGCACGCCGAGATCCCGTTGCGGCACGCGCTTTACGCCGAGCAGGCGCTCTTCGCGCACGGCGCTGAAGAGCGGCAGCCTGGCTCCGCTGTTGACTGACAAGAGTTGATTCACCAGCGAGGTGATAAAAGCGGTTTTACCGCTACGGCTAAGGCCGGTGACGGCCAGCCGCAAATGGCGATCCACGCCGCGGTTAACCAGAGACTGCATTTCGTTTCTGAATCGCTGCATCATTGTTATGGCGTCCGCAAATACTCAGGAATGGCTGTAATATTAACAGCTAAGGCCGTTATAAACCCGCTTCAGCGCCGCTGCGCACAGCGTTCCGCCCTAGCCTCGCTTTTGCTGCCTGAACCTGGCCACCTTCGCCCGGTTGCCGCAGAGCGCCATGCTGCACCAGCGGCGGCGGTGGGATTTCGTTCTGTCATAAAACCACAGGCAGCACTCAGGATGCTCACATTCCCGAACCAGCTCGAAATGGGGCTCAGCCAGCAGCGACGCCGCCAGCTCCGCGACAGGCGCGAGTAATTGCGCAGGCGTCTGGCTGGCATAGATCCGCTCAATGCGCAGCGCGCCATCCTCTCCCGTCACCAGTTGCTGATGACTATTGGCTGAAGCCAGATAGCGATTAAGCGGCGCCGGATCGACCGTCTCACCCGCCTTTTTCCGCGCCACCAGCGTTCTGATTGTTTCGCGCAGCTCGCGCGCCTCATGCAAAAGCGCACCGGGTTCGAAAGGGGGTTTATCCGGCAGCGCGACCAGCCCGGATTGCGCCAGCCAGGCTTTGACATCGTCGTCACGCTGCCAGAAGTCATGCCGTTGCCCCTCCGCCAGCGCTACCGTATTAAGAAAATCCAGCGCGCCGTGATCCGCCAGAAAGAGCGGTCCGTTAGCGAACGGCGCGGGAAAAAGAGCATTCACGGCCAACCTCCTGCGAAATAGATAAAGGGCAATTGTAACCCCAAAAAACTGGTTTAGCAGTTACAAGATATTCCGCAGGCGTTTTACCCGCCAGACATCGTTCAGTATCAAACAATTAGCACGCTGAAAAAGTAAGGCCGCAGGTTGGTTTATTGCCGGATAAGGCCAGGCCCCTCTTTGAAACCCTTAAAAATTCATTTGACTGGTTACAAAGGTTCGTCATACTGAAATTGAGTAACCACTAAACTGATTTTTAACAGTTACAGAAGAGGCCATGACGATGAACCACCATTACCCGGTACGTTATCAATTCACTGAAGCAGACGGCATTCGCGTGTTCTATCGAGAAGCCGGTGCGCCTTCTAACCCAACGCTGTTGTTGCTCCACGGTTTCGCCAGTTCATCGCATCAGTTTCGTGAGCTGATCCCGCTGCTGGCTGACAAATTTCATCTGGTCGCCCCCGATCTTCCTGGCTTCGGGTTTACGGAAGTGCCGACAGAGCGGAATTATCGCTACACCTTTGACGCCTTCGGCGAGACGCTTACCGCATTCGTGGACGCGCTGGGGCTGAAACGTTATGCCCTTTATGTGTTTGATTACGGCGCGCCTGCCGGGTTGCGCCTGGCGCTGACTTACCCGGAGCGGGTAACCGGTCTGGTTTCACAAAACGGCAACGCTTACCTTGAAGGGCTGGGAGACGCCTGGGCGCCGATTCGCGCTTATTGGGATACGCCGTCGGCGGAGAATCGCCAGCTTGTGCATGACGCCGTGCTGAATCTGGAAGGGATCCGCTGGCAATATCTGCATGGCGTGAAGAACCCGGAACGCGTGGCGCCGGAAACCTGGCAGCTGGACGCCCTGCTGCTTGAGCGCCCAGGGAATAAAGAGATTCAGCTCGATCTGTTTCTGGATTATGCCAACAACCTTAAACGCTATCCTGATTTCCAGGCTTTTTTCCGCCAGCGCCAGCTTCCTTCCCTGATAATCTGGGGCGAGCACGATCCCTTTTTCATTCCCCCGGGCGCGCACGCGTATCAACGCGATAACCCAAACGCCGTGGTGGAACTGCTGGATACCGGTCATTTCGCACTGGAAACGCACGTCGGGCAGATAGCCAGCCGCATTCGCGAAGTGATTGGCGGCGAACAACGGTAAACCTCAAAATAGCCGCTCCCGCGTAGCGGCTATTGCCTCATGTCTCGCGTTGCCTGCCGGCAGTCCGCTTTGCGAATGGACATCTTTTATACGCTTACGTAAGATGTTCCCGTTTTGACGAAGTGACGGAGCACGGTCGACAATGTCCCCCACTATTTATGATATTGCCCGCGTGGCGAAGGTCTCTAAATCCACCGTCTCCCGCGTGCTGAATAATCAAACCAATATTTCTCCACAGGCGCGAGAGCGCGTTTTAAAAGCGATAGAAGAATTAAACTATCAGCCAAATATTATGGCCCGCGCCCTTTCATCGGCAGGCTTCGATGCCATTCTGGTTATCACTACGCGCTCAACCAAAACAACAGCGGGTAATCCTTTTTTCTCAGAAGTGCTTCACGCCATAACCGCCCGGGCGGAGAAGGAAGGTTTCGACGTTATTTTACAAACATCGAAAGACCCCCATGAAGCGCTGAATAAATGTTTGCTTAAGATCCGCCAGAAGATGATCAAAGGCATTATTATGTTGAGCTCGCCCATGGACGACACCTTTTACAGCGAGCTGGAGAAATGCGCCGTTCCTGTGGTGGTAATTGGTAAAGTCGCGGGCGAGTATCGCAATATTTATTCTGTCGATACCGATAATTTCGGCGACAGCCTGAAGCTTACCGAAGCGCTCATTGCTCGGGGCCATCGACGGCTCGCCTGCCTTCACGCGCCGCTCGACCACCACGTCGGCGTTGATCGGCTGGCGGGCTTTAAGGCCGCGCTGGAAAAGCACAATCTGGATTGCGACCCCCGGCTTATGATTGATGGCGGCTATACCCAGCAGAGCGCGCTGGCGGCGGCTGAAACGCTGCTTTCGCTTCCCTCGCCGCCCGACGCGATTTTTGTCGCCGACAGCCTGAAAATGGTCGGCGTCTATCGCGCGGCAGCGATGAAAAATATCGTCATCGCGCAGCAGCTTTCCGTTATTGGTTACGGCAATGAGATGCTTTCCCTTACGTTAACGCCTGAACCGGGCGGCATTAACGTGCCGACGCAGTCGTTAGGGGAAAAAAGCAGCGAAGTGCTGTTTGATATTATTGCCGGACGAAAAGCGCAGCCCGAAGTGATTATTCCCACCTGCATAACGCTTACCGGATCGGTCAGAGGTGAGAATTAACTTATTTGTCTGTTGAAGTGCGCTAAAAAAGGCCGGGTATATCCCGGCCCGGTTTTAGCTAATCACGCATTCTGTTTCAACATCGAAGAAGTGGCTTTTTTGCATATCAAACCACAGCGGAATCGTCTCCCCCGCCTGATAATCTTTTTCTGCGCTGGCGCGCACCACCAGTTCATGACCGCCGACGGTGCAATAAAGCATAAACTCCGCCCCGGTTAATTCCGCCACGCTGATATGCGCTGAGATAGGCTGCCCATTGCCGGGCTGCGTCAGAATATCTTCCGGACGAATGCCAAGCATCACGGCTTTTCGCTGATAGCCGCGATCGTTGAGCGTTTTCAGTAAATGCGGCGGCACCTGCAGCTTAAGCGTTTCGGTGACAAAGCCATCGCCGTCAATCGCGCCGCGGATAAAGTTCATGGCTGGCGAGCCAATAAACCCCGCCACAAACATATTTGCCGGATGATTATAAACTTCTTTCGGCGCCCCAACCTGCTGCACGATGCCCTCTTTCATAATGACGATGCGTGTCGCCATGGTCATCGCTTCGGTCTGGTCATGGGTGACATAAATCATGGTGGTATTGAGCTTCTGGTGCAGCTTGCTGATCTCCGCGCGCATCTGAACGCGGAGCTTGGCGTCGAGGTTTGAGAGCGGTTCATCCATTAAAAAAACGCCCGCCTCACGCACAATCGCCCGTCCGAGCGCCACGCGTTGGCGCTGGCCGCCGGAAAGCGCGCCGGGTTTGCGCTTGAGATACTCTTTCAACCCAAGAACCTGCGCCGCCCACATGACTCGCCCGTCAATTTCTTGCGGGTCGATCTTTTGCATTTTCAGGCCGAACGCCATGTTGTCGTAAACCGTCATATGCGGGTACAGCGCGTAGTTCTGAAACACCATGGCGATGTTGCGCGCCTTGGCGGGCACATCGTTCATTCTCACACCGTCAATAAGCAAGTCGCCGCCGCTAATCTCTTCCAGCCCGGCTATCATGCGAAGCGTGGTGGACTTGCCGCAGCCAGAAGGGCCGACAAAGACAATGAACTCTTTATCGGCAATCTCCAGGTTGAAATCTTTTACTACATGAACCTGGTTGTCATAAATTTTTTGGATATGTTGTAAGGAGAGCTGAGCCATAGTTATCCCTCAGTGGCTGGACGCGCGAGCGCGCTGTTGTTGATCCCAGAAAGCCTGTAGCCGCGGCCAGGTAAGCTGCTCAGTATTGTCCAGCAGCAGATCCGCCTGTTTTAGCCCAACGCCGATACCCACGGAAAGCATGCCGCTGGCGTTAATCGCCTCAATGCCCGCCTGCGCGTCTTCTATTCCGATACAGCGTGCCGGCTCGACCTTTAGCCCCTCGCAGGCGGCGAGAAAAATTTCCGGGTCTGGCTTGGAGCGTTTAAGCCTGCTTGCGTCGGCGCAAAAATCGAAATGCGATTGCAGACCCAGCGCGGTCAGGATTGCTGGCGCATTGAGCGACACCGAAGCCAAACCCGTTTTAATCCCCTGCGCTTTTAACGTATGCAACAGCGAGGTCATGCCCGGCAGCACGGATTGCGGGGTAAGCTGTGCAAGCGAATCGACGTAAAGCGCGTTTTTGCGCCTTGCCAGCGCCTCGCGGGCCGCCAGGTCGAACGCCGCGTCTTTGCCGCCATGGCGCAAAATGCGCTCAAGCGAAGCCATACGGCTGATGCCTTTCAGTTCAGCATTGAATTTTTCATCGATCATAATGCCCACTTCCGCCGCCACGTTGCGCCAGGCGACAAAATGCAGGTGCGCCGTGTCGGTAATAACGCCATCGAGATCGAAAATGATTGCCTGCGGTTTCATATGCCCTCCTGGCTGGTACCGCTCCCGGACGCCGGGATAAAAAAATCGGCTCTGCCGTCCACCTCAACCGTTTTGCCGTGCACATGCAGCGTGACCGGCCCATCACTTTCTACGCTTAACTGCTGATGCGTCAGGGTGATGTAAAGCTTGCGGCCGCGCCAGCAGCAGGGAAACGCCACGCTGGTCCACGCCTTTGGCAGCGCCGGGTTAATGTGCAGTTCATCCTGCATTGCCACAACGCCCGCAAACCCCTGTACCGCGCCAAGCCAGATAGCGCCGCTGGCGGCGGCATGAATGCCGTCGTCGCTGCTGTGCGGCGCGTCGCCGAGATCTATCTGGCACCCTTCACGCCAGAAGCGGTACGCCTGCTCAGGCTCATGGCAGCGCGCAGCGACAATCCCGTGTATCGCCTTACTGAGCGAGGAGTCGTGAATGGTGCGCGGTTCGTAATAATCCAGATTTGCCCGCAACACCGGCTCGCCGTACAGCCAGGGCAGCATGTACAGCAGCATCACCACGTCCGCCTGCTTCAGGATCTGCATTTCGTTAACTTCGGCGCGCGAATAGTCCAGCAGTACCGACTGGCTGCCGGCGTTCGCTTTATAGCGCGTGAGATCGATAGTCGGTTTACTGAAAAACGTATCGTCCTGTGGGATCACGCCGTCAGGCCGTGGCTGCGGCAGCCGCAGGCGAGCGAGAAAATCGTCCAGCTGGTTGCTGAAAGCCTCATCGAGTTGGGAAAAACGCTTGCCGAAATGGCGGGCCATCGCCACGTTGTAGCAGGCGAGATAGTTGGTATAGGCGTTGTTATTTACATGCTCCGTGTATTCATCCGGGCCGATGACATCATACAGTTCGAGCGCGCCGTTGACCTCAGTCGCCCGGCTTAACCAGAAGCGCGCGGTTTCTTTCAGCAGCTCCACACCCTCTTTCGCCATGAAGGCCTCATCGCCGGTTGCCTGATAATACGCCACGACGGCCCAGGCGATATCCGCCACAAGGTGATGCTCCGCCAGCGCTGACGCCACTTTTTGCCGCAGCCCGGTACGGATATTAATTGCAGCCCAGGCAGGGGTTTCCTCTTCGCCAGTGCGTCCGCTTTCCCAGGGAAACAATGCGCCGGCAAAACCGTTCTGCTGCGCTTTTTTGTGGGCCCCGGCGAGGTTCAACCAGCGGTAGCGCAGAAGCTGGCGAGCGATTTCCGGCTGCGTATGCAGATGGACAGGCAGCAGAAAGACCTCCGTATCCCAGAAAACATGCCCTTTGTAACCTTCTCCCGTCAGCCCCTTCGCCCCGATGCTGCTGCGCTCATCATGAACCGGCGTCATGGCCGCCAGATGATAAAGCGCGAAATCCAGCGCGCGTTGATCGTCTGGCGTCGCGCTCTGCACCCTCACCCGGCAGTGACGCCACCATGCCTGCCATACGGCGGCAGAGGCGCCAAGTAATGCCTCATACCCCTGCTCCATGCAGGCGCTAAGCTGCGCAAGGCTTGTCTGGCCCGCCTCGTTGGGCATCTCGCCATCCAGCCACCGCTCGATCAGGCAATACTTATTAAGCGTTAGCGTCTCGCCTGGCTTCAGTTCGCAAAAGCTATGCTGTTGCAGCCGACGGTTTTTAGCGGAAAAGCTCACCTGAGCGCGGGGCGATACCAGGCAGGCGCAGGTGATAGCGACGTGCGCGTCCTTGCTGCGGGTGCGGTAAATCGCCTGCATGGTCTGCTGATCGAATACGCGAACCTGAGTTTCATCCAGATGCTGGCGGCCAGCGTTGGTTTGCGTGGCGTCGATACCCGTTGCAATGCTGATGCAACATTCGCTGTTGTGCGGCGTAATCGAAATGCGCTGGCAAAAAAGCGCTTTATTGTGGCTGGAAAGAAATCGCTCGCAGAGCAGCGTATAACGCTGACCGCTCACTGATTCCCAGACCGCCTCGCGGCGCAGTTCACCTGTGGCAAAGCGCAGCTCGCGACGATAGCTCAGCAGCTTGCCGGCAAGCAGGTTGACTATCTCGCCGTCAATCTCAATATGCATGCCCACCACATCCGGCAGATTCACCAGCTCGCGCGGCTCCTCTTCCCCGGCGCGATGATAAAGCCCGGCGAGAAACATACCGCGCGTTTGGGTGGTATAGCCCTCTTCATGCGTGGCGCGAATGCCGAGGTAGCCGTTGCCTGCCGCCATCAGCGTGGCGTACTTGTTGTGCCGCTGCGGGTCGAAGCGTGCTTCGACCAGCGAACTTATGTCCCTCATAATTCCACACACATCCCTGTTTCCGCTGCCTGATAAATGGCGGCGACAAGTTGTTGAATAAGATATCCCTGCTCAGCGTCGGCGATGGGCGCCGGTTTGCCCTGTACGGCTTCCAGAAAGGCCGTCATGCTGCGCTGATGCCGTTTGTCATCCGCCTTTTCGCGCTGTAACAGCGTCACCAGGTCGCCATCCACATCTTCATAAATATGCGCCGGAAAGAGGGTGGCACCCGCTTTATCGCCGCAGAACTCTACGTTCATGACGGACTGCGGGATGATATTCAGCGCAAAAGAGGTTTCGAGGCGCAGAATGCCGCCATGAGCGAACTCCAGGGTGGCGAACACAGCGTCTTCCACCGTATAAGCCGACGGATCCCAGTAGCCAAACTGGCCGCTGTTTTTACGGGTGCCGAGTTTTTGATAGGCATGCGCTGTTACGCGACGCACCTGCGGGAAGCCCAGCACAAACAGCGCGGCGTCAAGCATATGGATGCCGATATCGATAAGCGGCCCGCCGCCCTGCAACGCTTTATTGGTAAAAACGCCCCATCCCGGCACGCCGCAGCGGCGGAGCGCGCGGGCGTTAGTGACGTAGACCTCGCCCAGCTCCCCTGCCGCCACGCGCTCGCGCAACAGCTGGCAATCCAGGGCGAAACGATGATGAAAATCGTAGGCCAGCACTCTGCCTGCCTGGCGCGCCGCCTTACGCATCTCGTCTGCTTCCTGCGGCGTCATGGCGGGCGGTTTTTCGCACATGACGTGACAGCCTGCCGCCAGCGCCTGCATGACATGCTCGTAATGAAAGCGGTTCGGTGAACAGACACTCACGACATCGGGGCGACATTCTCGCAGCAGCGTCTGCGCATCGGTAAAGACGTGTTCAACGGCGTAGCGTTCGGCGAACGCCTGCGCCTGTTGCTGGTTGCTGTCACAGACAGCAACCAGTTGCACCTCTTTACGCGCGCTATAAAACGAGGCGTGGACTTTATCCGCCACCTGACCGGCGCCGATAATGGCGACCCGCAGCGGCAAAGGATTGTTAGCACTCATCTTGCGCGCCGCCTCTTAACACTGACGCAGAAAGTTCAGCGACTGCTGGTACGCCGCCGCGGCGTCTTGCGCGCGAATGCGGCATTCATAGACGACGTAACCGTCATAGCCATCCGCCCGCAGTTGATCAAAGTGCTTTTTGAAATCGATAGCGCCGCTGCCCGGCTGATAGCGGTGGTTATCGGCGATATGCACATGGCCGAGCAGGTCGCGGTTGTCGTGAAAGGCGGCGCTAATATCGTCTTCTTCGATATTCATATGATAAAAATCGCCAATAATTTTTACATGCTGTAAGTCGCCCTCCACGATATAGCGGCGCGCGTCCGCCAGGGTGTTAATCATGTGATCCTGATAGCGGTTAAGCGGCTCGAGGAAAACGGTAGTGCCGGTACGCGCCGCGACGCCGTCCAGGTAGCGCAGGGAGTCGCTCACCGCTTTGCGGTCCCCTTCAAGGCTCCTGGGCGACGTCATCGGCGGCAGGCGGAAGGTGAACATGCCCCACGCCGCGGGCACGATAATGCCTTTGCCCCCCACTTCCGCCAGCGCTTCCAGAATGCCGGCTATCTGCTTAAGACCATTGAGGCGACGCTCTTCAATAAAGTCACCGATCCAGCCGTCGTAGCCGCCGCAGGCGGTGGTCACCGGCAGCCCGGTTTCAACAATGGCGGATTTCACCGCTTTGAGGTTATCAACCAGCAATTTGCCGTCTATCTCAAAGCCATCGAACCCCATTGCTTTGATATAGCGAAACTTTTCTAAAATATTCTGCGGAAAGAAGGCCTGGTTTTGCGTAGCGATTTTCATTGTGTGTTCATCCATGAATTAAAAAAGTGACGCCCATTTTGATGCTCAGCTCCGGGTGCTGGTCGACAAACTTCATATAGCTGTCAGCGCTCTGCTGGAAGGTGACGACCGGGTCTATCAGGTCCTCGCAGTTGAGATAACCGTTCATCAACAATTCCCAACAGGTTTCTTCAATGCGTTTGCGGCTCCAGCGCGGGTAGTCCGGGTTCGGCTCGCTGCCGGCGCGGGAAAACACAATTTTCGCGTTGTTAAAGTGCGCCTCGCGCCCCAGATTGAACCCCGCCGGGAACGGCTTGGCGAAGGCGACATAAGAGATGGTGCCGCCATAAGCGATGCCGCGCAGCGCCGCCTGCAGCGCATCGGCGTGACCGCTGGTTTCAATAATCACGTCAGCGCCCTGCTTGCCGGTCAGCTTTTTGATCTCAAGCCCGATATCGGTTCCCACCGGGTTTAAACAATGGTCGGCGCCGTGACGGCGGGCAATCTCGCAGCGATGCGCAATCGGGTCGACGCCGATGACCACGGATGCGCCCGCTTTTTTCGCCAGCTGGATAGCTATCTGGCCTATCGCACCCAGGCCCACCACCACCACGAAATCACCCACGCGGACGTTCGCGTCGCGCACGCCGCTCATGGCGAACTGAGCCGGGTCGTAGCAGACCGCGTTTTTCCACGATGCGCCTTGCGGCATCTTGCGAAGTTTGTAGTTGTTCACCGCGTTGACGATAACCGTCTCCATCAGCGGGCCGTAGGTGCAGACCTGGTCGCCGAGGGCGTAATCCGTCACCTCAGCACCGCGCTCGACTATCTCGCCGACCACCATGTTGCCAAGCTGGAAATTGCCGAACTCAATGCCTCGCGCAGCCCCTTCAGGGCGCGGCACGAACAGTTGCCACTCGGCGGAAAACGCCTCATCGATAAACGGGCTGGCGGCGCGAAAGTCCACCACTTCGGTGCCGTGTTTCGGCGCGCCATAGCGCACGCGGATTTTTACTTCATTGGCCGCTACCGGGCGGTCTTCGTATTCCACCAGCGCCGCAACGCGGGGCGCTTTAGCAATCAATTTCTTCATTTCAATCTCCGTATTAAAAATGACCCGGTTAGCCCTTCACGCCACCGTCAGTCGAACCGCTTTTAATAAAACGTTCAGAAAGCGCGTACATCACGACCACCGGCAAGGCGGTGACCAGCGATGCCGCCATCATGCGTCCCCAGATATAATCAGGCGTGCTGAAGAGCGCATTCAGTCCCACCGGCAACGTGAAATTGCCAGCGCTGGAAAGGAAAATGGACGCGAACAGGTAATCGTTCCAGGCCACCATAAAGCAGTAGACAAAGACCGATATCAGACCGGATACCGCGAGCGGCACCGTGATATAGAAGATAATTTGCAGACGGTTAAGACCGTCCATCATCGCCGCTTCTTCAATCTCATCCGGAATGGTGTCGAAGTAGCTTTTCAGCATAAATACCGCGGTAGGCAGGGTTTGCGTCACCATGGTGAGGATGATGGCAAGTTGCGTATCGTAAATGCCAAGCGCAGTAATGATTTTAAATAAGGGCACGACCAGCAGAATGCCCGAGAACATATAGACCGTGTAAAAGCTGGCGTTGATGGTCATACGCCCTTTAAAGCGCAGCTTTGAGAGCGCGTACGCGCCCAGTATGCCGATAAACACCGCCACGCCGGAGGCCGTTACAGAAACCACCAGGCTGTTACGAAAATAGGTAACAAACGGAAAGATCAGCGGGTTAAAAATGTCGACGTAATGCTCCAGCGTCCAGTGCTGCGGAAACAGCGTCGGGTGCAGCGATATCGCCTCTTTCGGGCTTTTGAACGAGGTCATCAACATCACGAAGAAAGGAAACAACGTGAAGATAAGAAAGAGCGCCAGCCCGATGTAAAAGCCAGCGCGGCGAAGCGTACGTTTACTTGTTGCCATGGAGATTCACCCGTTTTCTGGTAATGAGGATGACAGCGAAAATGATGATGAAGAGCACTACTGAAATCGCCGAGGCTTTACCGAGGTCATTAAACGCGAAGGCGGTTTTGTAGAGATAGACGCCCAGAATGTCGACTTTCGTCGTCAACAGGTAGACATCGGCGAACATGTAAAACATCCAGATGGTGCGAAGCGTCAGTACTGTCGCCAGCACAGGCATAATGGCGGGCAGCGTGACGATGCGAAAACGTTGCCAGGCGTTGGCCCCGTCCATCTCCGCCGCCTCGTAGAGCGATTTGTCGATAGTCTGAAGAATGGCGAGAAACGAGATAAAGGCGTACGGGAAATAACGCCAGATGGCGAACAGCACCACCAGCACAAAACTGCTGCCGGGGTTATCGAACCAGAGCGGCGCCTCGTCATAGAGGTGCAGCAAGTCGCCTGCGATCCAGTTCACTACGCCATAGCCGTTGTTGAACATATATTTCCAGGCGAATACCAGAGAAATCGACGGCGTAACATAGGAGAGGATCACGAGCGAACGGGCCGTTTTGCGCAGCCGGAATTCCCGGTTAAAGAAAATCGCGACCGCCAGCCCAAGCGTCGTACTGCCAAGCACCACCAGCGCGGTGTACCAGAACGTCACCCACAGCGAATGCCAGAACGCGGCATCGGTAAGTATTTTGATGTAATTATCCAGGCCAACGAACCGCGAGACTAACCTTGGGTTCAGCGGCAGGCGCAGAAAACTGATTTCAATATTCGATAGCATTGGCCAGGCGACCAGCCCCCCCAGCAACAGCAGGCTGGGTGCGAGGAGGAACATGGCGAACGGCATATCTGAACGGCCGGAAAGCACTTTCTTCATGAGCGTCACTTCCTGTGCAGAAAATTAGTGCTGCTGCACCAGTTCAACGAGGCGCTTCTGCCCCTTCGCGAGCGCCGGTTGCGGCTCCTGTTTGCCGACCGTTACGCCATTTACCACTTCGTTGATGACCCCGGAGCCCGTTACGTCGCCCATACGGGTAAAGTTCTTATCGCCGACCGAGCCGAAGACTTGCACGTTGGGATACTGGGCGATCAGTTCATTGGTCAGCACGCTAAAGGCCTGGATGACCGGGTTCTCTTTATACGCGGGCGTTTCGACGACCGCTTTGTTCACTGGCAGCGCCGCGCCGGGAGACATCAGCACCCACTGCGCAGCGTGAGGCGCTTGCTCCATAAAAGCGATAAATTTTTCCGCGGCGTCGGTCTCCTCCTCGCTTTGCCCGGCGGTAATGGTCAGAGAGGTGACCATGCCGTAAACGGCGGAGGATTTTTGCGTGGGCACGATAAAGCCGAGATCTTTCGGGTCGCTTTCTTTAAAGACGGCGGGCAGGATGTAGGTGGAGTAAATAGCCATCGGCGCCGTGCCGTTCATGAAAGCGTCTTTAATTTCCATAACGTCATTAGAGCCGGGCATCGAGAGCGCAGCGAGTTTGCCGTAATAATTGAGCGCCTCGCGCATTTCCGGCGTGTCGAGCGTTATCTCCCCCTGGGCATTAAACACATTGGCGCCGTTAGAAAGGGCGAACTGGGAAAAAGCCTGTTCGGTCATTACGCTTTCCGCCGTGGGCAGCGCAATGCCATATTTTTTTTGCGCCGGATTAGCAAGCCTGGCGGCGGCGCTCAGCAGCGAGTCCCAGCCAGTCGGCTCGCTCAGCCCCGCCCCGGCGAGCGCTGATTTACGATACCAGACGCCCTGCAGCCAGGAGCTCATCGGCACCCCCGTCCAGGCTTTGCCATCTTCGGTACGAACGATGCGCAATACGCCGTCATAGAACATGCCTTCACCGATCCCGGCAATAACCTGCTGCACCGCATCGCGATCGATAAGCTGTTCCTTATCCATCACCTTGGCGTAGTCATGGCTTATCTCGATAACTTCAGGCAGGGAGCCTGAACGCGCGAGAGTCGTCACCTTGGTGTTATAGGCGTCCTCTTCCACCGGCACCGGTTTAACCTTGATGCCGGGATTCTCTTTTTCAAACTCCGCGATGAGTTGATTAATTACCGCCTGGCGCTCCTGTTCAACGGAGGAGTGCATAAATTCAATGGTGGTGGCGTTATCCTCTTGCTTACAACCTGAAATCAGGGCGCACGCCACCAGTGCTGATAACAGCACGCGTTTATTTTTCCACATAATGCGTTCCTTTTATGCTTTGCTAAGCCACATTGCCTGCCAGGGGTTGAGGGTAATTTCCGGCTCGTTAATTACGGCATCACTTATTAATTCACGACGCCAATCTTCCGTTAATAACACCGTCTGCGCCGTATTTCCCAGATTAAATATCGCCTTAATTTCTTCACCATTTAAGGCACGACGAACAATAACGAAAAGCTGCTCACTGAGTAATTCCGCATGAAATTCACTGTCCGGATGAAATGCGGCGTGATTACGACGAACATTAATTAAATGACTTAATTGCCGCCAGGTTTCATGACGTAAATTGCCTTTGCTGTTTAGCGCTTGCGCTATTTCAGCCTCAGTATATTTTTGACGGTTGATTGCGCGATTATAACCCAGTCGCTTCACGCCCTCTTCATCATTGCGCGAACCCAGGATGCTTTGAATATAAACCGCCGGCACGCCCGGGAAGCTCAGCAAAATAGCGTGAGCCAGAAGAAAACGTGACAGCCTTGTTGCGTCGCTACAGCCGCGGGTGTTAAGCGCATCCATATACGTGACGTTCACTTCATAAGGGCTGCGGCTGCCGTCCGGATTATTTTTCCAGTTAACCCGCGCGCCCTCGGCCTGTAAGTCTTCCACCAGCGCCAGGATTTCCGCCTCCGGCAGAATGCCGCGCAGCGGATTGAGTCCGATGCCGTCGTGGGAGGCAAGAAAATTAAACCAGGTGGTGTCGCCGCCGCTGGCATCAAGGCTGTTGGCCCAGTCGCAAAGCGTGCGGGCGCTACGCGTATGAATAGCATGCAGCACCAGCGGCGGCAGCGGGAATTGATAAACCATCTGCGCTTCGTCATGCCCGTTGCCCAGGTAGGAAATATTGTCTTTATGCGGGACGTTTGTTTCGGTGATGATGACGGTACCAGGCGCAACATAGTCCACAATAGCGCGAAAGAGCTTCACCAGCAGATGCGTTTTTTCGAGGTGAATGCAACTGGTGCCTGGCGTCTTCCACATAAAACCGACCGCGTCGAGCCGGACATACTGCGCCCCCTCTTTGAGGTAGTGCAGCAGCACGTCCACCATCGCCAGCAGCACTTCTGGACTCGCGAAATTAAGGTCTATCTGATCGTCGCTGAAGGTCGTCCAGAGGTGTCTGACCTGGCCGTCGGCAAACGTAAAAGGCGTCAGCAAAGGGAGCGCGCGCGGGCGCGTGACGGCGGAAAGATCGGTCGACGGGTCCATCGCAATAAAATACTCTTCATAGCCTGGCTTTTGGTGCAGATAATTGCGAAACCATTCGCTTTTCGCCGACATATGGTTGCAGACAAAATCAAACATCAGGCGGGCGCTTTCTCCGAGGCGGGCTACGTCATCCCAGTCGCCATTAATCGGGTCGACCTGGTGATAGTCAATAACCGAAAAACCGTCGTCCGAAGACCAAGGATAAAAAGGCAGAAGGTGTACATGCGAGAAAGTCGAGCGTAAATAATTATCAAAAAAACGTTTAAACGTGGCGAGTCGACTTTCGCCCGGAGAACGGAACTGGTCGGCATAAGTAATCAATACCACATCGCTTTCATCCCACCCTCTTTTACGAGAAACGTTGATTTCCCGGCGAGCGTTATTCATATTTCCTGATAAGCGAAGGCAGTGTTCTTCTTTAAATTTTTCACCGTATATCGCGGCGAGAGAGTTTTTTATGGCATCCATTTTTCTTTTCCATGGTAGCGGTCCCACGGAAAGTGAGCCTACTCCCGGCCTTATTAGCTGTCAACACGCCTTCCGCCGCATTTTCGGAATAAGACCTAAATAAAAAAAGAAAAAGGTGATAAATGTGAAATACGCCAAATTACTGGCGTATTGCAGGCAGGAAATAATTGACGAAAAAAAACCGCCGCTATTTGCGGCGGGGTTTATCAACGTAGCGCGAAGAAATTTTATTTGCCGCGCGCCGCAGCAGCGGCTCCAGAGCAAAAGCAAGCAGCATCTTAGCGGGACGGCGGGCAACCGATTTTACCGCCCAGCCGGCAATGCCTGCCGGGCCGTAGCGCAGCGCCGTAAGCGCTACAAGTTTAGTGGCGAGCTTCAGACCCGGCTTCGCCGAGCGCGAAAGTCTTTGCCATCGGGATGTCTCGTTCATCGGCCCTCCTCGTATAGCCCTTCTGTTAATACTATAGCTGACGGAATCTGCCGCGCAGGGTAAAGGCGTCGGAGGTGACGTAGCGCTCCATCTCCCGCAGCCGCTTCTCCCCTGCGGCTAGCTCGGCGTCCACGGCGTCAAGCAGTTCGCTGCTGGTAGCCTGCGCTTCGTTATCAATCGCGTCGGCTGGCATGGGATCCAGCGCGAAAGTCATGATGATGTAAGCCACTACCGTAAAAAACGCGAGCCCGAAAAAGAGCGACAGCACAACAATCAACCGCACCAGCTTAACCGGCACATTAAGGTAGTGGGCAAGCCCGGCGCAGACTCCCTTAAGCATGCCCTGCTGCGGAATGCGCCAGAGCTTGCGGCCGTTAAATGCACTCGTCATTAGCTGTTTCTCCAGTTGGGGTTTTCGGCGTCCAGGATCTGTTCCAGCGCCTGGATACGCTCGCGCATCCGGCGGGACTCTTCCGTTAACTGTACCAGCCGCTGGCGTTCGTTAGCGTTCAGATTCCCTGTAGAGCGGTTGCTGTAGTGCAGCCACAGCCAGACAGGGGCCACGAACAAGACGAAAATAGTCAGCGGGATGGCGAGAAAAAGTGCGCTCATGTGTACTCCTTACAGGTGAGTCGCTGCGGCAGCTCACTGCCGCAGCCCTTTTTGTTATTTTACTGCTCGTCGCGCTGGACTCTGGCTTTAAGCGTCGCCAGCTGCGCGCTGATTTCATCATCCGCTTTCAGGTCAGAGAACTGTTGGTCGAGCGATTTCTGTTTACCAAAGCGGTGGCTTTCCGCTTCCGCCTCCATCTGGTCGATACGGCGCTCGAAAGATTCAAAACGCGCCATGGCTTCATCAATTTTGCCGGTATCCAGCTGACGGCGGACGTCGCGGGAAGATGAGGCTGCCTGATGGCGCAGCGTTAACGCCTGCTGGCGCGCGCGGGTTTCGCTCAGTTTATTCTCAAGCTCGCCAATCTCTTTCTTCATGCGCTCCAGGGTTTCGTCCACCAGAGTGACTTCCTCTTCCAGCACGGCGATAAGGTCAGTCAGCTTCTGTTTTTCGATAAGGGCGGCGCGCGCCAGATCGTCTTTATCCTTACGCAGCGCCAGCTCGGCCTTTTCCTGCCATTCGTTCTGCTGCGCGGTAGCTTGCTCAATGCGACGAGCCAGCTGTTTCTTTTCCGCCAGCGCGCGGGCGGACGTAGAGCGCACCTCAACCAGCGTATCTTCCATTTCCTGAATCATCAGGCGCACCAGTTTTTGCGGATCTTCCGCTTTCTCCAGCAGCGAGTTGATGTTGGCGTTCACGATGTCGGCAAAACGAGAAAAAATACCCATAACATAATCCTCTTTCATTTTTCAGGCATTGAGGCGTCGGTCGCCCTGCTGGTTTGCTTAATTCAATTAGCGTGCCAGCTTGACAACTCTTTGATTTCTCTTGATATGGATTATTTTACCGCATCGGCAAACCAGGCTACAGTGGTGATATCCACCAACAAATGGTGAAATTCATCATGGCAGAATACAAAGATAATTTGATTGGCGAGGCGAATAGTTTTCTTGAGGTGCTGGAGCAGGTTTCACAGCTGGCGCCGCTTGATAAACCGGTGTTGATCATCGGCGAGCGCGGCACCGGCAAGGAGCTTATCGCTAACCGTCTACACTACCTCTCCCGCCGCTGGCAGGGGCCGCTTATTTCGCTTAATTGCGCCGCGCTGAATGAAAACCTGCTTGATTCAGAGCTGTTCGGTCACGAGGCGGGCGCCTTTACGGGCGCGCAGAAACGCCACCCGGGGCGTTTTGAGCGCGCCGACGGCGGCACGCTGTTTCTTGACGAGCTGGCCACCGCGCCGATGCTGGTGCAGGAAAAGCTGTTGCGCGTGATTGAATATGGCGAACTGGAGCGCGTGGGCGGCAGCCAGCCGCTGCAGGTGAATGTGCGCCTGGTTTGCGCCACCAATGCAGACCTGCCCGCCCTGGTGGCGCAAGATAAATTCCGCGCCGACCTGCTCGACAGGCTCGCCTTCGACGTCGTCCACCTCCCTCCCCTGCGCGAGCGGCGCAGCGATATCATGCTGCTGGCGGAGCAATTCGCCATTCAGATGTGTCGCGAGCTTGGGTTGCCGCTCTTCCCCGGTTTTAGCCCCGATGCGCAAGATACGCTGCTGGGCTATGCCTGGCCTGGCAATATTCGCGAGCTGAAAAATGTGGTGGAGCGGTCGGTATACCGCCACGGCAGCAGCGAAGAGCCGGTGGATAATATTGTTCTCGACCCGTTCAATCGCACCCGGGCGCCGGACCCGGAACCCACCCTCTCTCCTGGCGCGCCCGCGCTGCCGCTGGATCTGCGCCAGTGGCAGCACGACCAGGAGAAGACGCTGCTGGAAGCGAGTCTTGCTCAGGCGAAATATAACCAGAAGCGGGCCGCCGACTTGCTCGGCCTGACCTACCATCAACTGCGGGCGCTGATGAAAAAACACCAGACGGCCTGAGCGGCGCGCTTACGCAGTCAGACTTTTTTTACGAAGCTATGTCAGGTGCGATACACTTTGGCTAGAGCCTTCATAACCTAAAAATATATGCGTGCAATTTTACCCCCCTTGCTTTTGACGCTTGGCATGCTGAGCGGCCAGACGCTGGCTGCGTCTGCTGAACAGCCCGCCGATATTCGTCAAAGCGGGTTTGTTTATTGTGTTAACGGCCAGGTCAATACGTTTACTCCCCAGAAAGCGGGCAGCGGACTTATTGTCGATACGCTCGCCGCTCAGCTTTATGACCGTTTACTGGATGTCGATCCTTATACTTATCGCCTGGTGCCTGAGCTGGCGGAAAGTTGGGAGGTGCTGGATAACGGCGCGACATACCGGTTCCGCCTGCGTAACAATGTTCACTTTCAGTCTACGGCCTGGTTTACCCCCACCCGCCCGCTGAATGCGGATGATGTGGTTTTCAGCTTCCAGCGCATCTTTAACCGCAATCATCCCTGGCATGCGGTTAACGGTGCGAGTTATCCCTATTTCGACAGCCTGCAGTTTGCCGAAAGCGTGCAAAGCGTGCGTAAACTGGATAACCGCACGGTGGAGTTTCGCCTGGCGAAGCCAGATGCTTCTTTCCTCTGGCATCTTGCGACCCATTACGCTTCGGTCATGTCTGCGGAATACGCTGATAAACTCACCGCGAACGACAAGCAAGAGCAGTTCGACCGCGAGCCGGTCGGCACCGGCCCCTTTAAACTGAGCGAATACAGAGCCGGGCAGTATATCCGGCTGGTTCGTCATGACGGCTACTGGCGCGGCCAGCCGCTGATGCCGCAGGTGGTGGTGGATTTAGGCTCCGGCGGCACCGGGCGTCTTTCCAAACTGCTCACTGGCGAATGCGACGTGCTTGCCTGGCCCGCCGCCAGCCAGCTCACTATTCTGCGTGACGACCCGCGCCTGCGCCTGAACCTGCGTCCCGGCATGAATATCGCTTATCTGGCGTTCAACACCAGCAAACCGCCGCTGGACAACCCGGAAGTACGGCATGCGCTGGCGCTCGCCATCAACAACCAACGTTTGATGCAGTCTATTTACTACGGTACCGCGGAAACGGCTTCCTCTATCCTGCCGCGCGCCTCCTGGGCTTATGACAATGAGTCAAAAGTGACCGAGTACAATCCGCGTCGCGCGCGGGAAAAGCTGCGCGAACTGGGCATTCATGACCTGACGCTGCAGCTGTGGGTGCCGACCAGCTCTCAGGCCTGGAACCCAAGCCCGCTCAAAACCGCAGAACTGATCCAGGCGGATATGGCGCAGGTTGGCGTTGAGGTGAAAATCGTGCCGGTGGAAGGCCGCTTCCAGGAGGCGCGGCTGATGGATATGACGCATGACTTAACGCTCGCCGGCTGGACCACCGACAGCAACGACCCGGACAGTATTTTCCGCCCGCTGCTTAGCTGCGCGGCGATTCATTCGCAAACTAACTATGCCCACTGGTGCAACCGCCCGTTTGACAACTTACTGCAAAAAGCGCTGGCTTCGCAGCAGTTGGCTTCCAGGATAGAGGCCTATACCGCCGCGCAGCATATGCTGGCCGACCAGTTGCCGGTACTGCCGCTGGCCTCGTCTCTTCGTTTGCAGGCTTACCGTTACGATATGAAAGGCCTGGTGCTGAGCCCCTTTGGCAATGCCTCTTTCGCTGGCGTATCCCGCGATAACGCGGAGGTAAAAAAACCATGATTATTTACACCATTCGGCGTCTTGTGCTGCTTCTGGTGACCCTGTTTTTTCTTACCCAGGTGGGATTTTGCCTGAGCTATTTCACGCCGCACGCCCCGTTGCAGGGAGCCTCGTTCTGGAACGCCTGGCTCTTCTGGCTGCAAAGCGTCGTGCACTGGGATTTTGGCGTCTCGAGCATCAACGGCCAGCTTATCACCACGCAGCTGCGTGAAGTTTTCCCGGCGACAATGGAGCTTTGCCTGCTGGCGTTCGGCCTGGCGCTGCTGGTGGGGATCCCGGTGGGGATGGCGGCGGGCGTCATGCGCGGCAAATGGCAGGATAAATTTATTAGCGCGCTGGCCTTGCTGGGTTTTTCAATTCCGGTTTTCTGGCTGGCGCTGCTCTTTACGCTCTTTTTCTCGTTAACGCTTGGCTGGCTGCCGGTTTCAGGACGGTTTGATCTCCTTTATGAAGTGAAAAACGTCACTGGTTTTGCGCTTATCGACGCCTGGCTTTCCGACTCGCCGTGGCGGCACGAAATGATGGTCAGCGCGCTGCGCCATATGGTGCTGCCCGTGATTACGCTTGCGGTAGCGCCGACCACCGAGGTGGTGCGCCTGATGCGCATCAGCACCATGGAGGTATTTGAGCAAAACTATATTAAAGCGGCCGCCACGCGCGGGCTTTCTCGTTTCACCATTTTACGCCGCCACGTGCTGCATAACGCGCTGCCGCCGGTGATCCCTCGCCTTGGTCTGCAATTTTCCACCATGCTGACGCTGGCGATGATTACCGAAATGGTCTTCAGCTGGCCCGGCCTTGGGCGGTGGCTGGTTAACGCCATTCGTCAGCAAGACTATGCCGCTATTTCAGCGGGCGTGATGGTAATAGGCTCACTGGTCATTTTGATTAATATGCTCTCCGATCTTCTCGGCGCGCTCGCTAATCCGCTGAAACATAAGGACTGGTATGCCTTACGATAATGTTTATAGCGAAAAGCGCCCCCCCGGCGCGCTGCGCACCGTGTGGCGCAAGTTTTACGGCGACACGCCGGCAATGGTCGGCCTTTACGGCTGCGCCGGGCTGGTGCTGCTCTGCCTGTTTGGTTCGCTTTTCGCTCCCTATGGGATTGATCAACAATTTTTAGGCTATCAACTGCTGCCGCCGTCGTGGTCGCGCTATGGCGAGGTTTCGTTTTTCCTTGGCACTGACGACCTGGGGCGCGACGTGCTGAGCCGTCTGCTCTGCGGCGCGGCGCCCACCGTGGGCGGCGCGTTTGTCGTGACGCTCGCCGCCACCTTATGCGGGCTGGCGCTGGGCGTGCTTGCCGGGGCGACCCACGGCCTGCGCTCGGCGGTGATGAACCATATTCTGGATACGCTGCTTTCCATCCCTTCCCTGCTGCTGGCGATAATCGTGGTCGCTTTCGCCGGGCCGCACCTGACGCATGCGATGTTCGCCGTCTGGCTCGCCTTGCTGCCGCGAATCGTTCGCTCGGTCTACGGCATGGTGCATGACGAACTGGAGAAAGAGTATGTTGTGGCGGCGCGTCTCGATGGCGCCACCACCTTTAATATCCTCTGGTTTGCCGTGCTGCCGAATACCGCCTCGGTGCTGGTTGCCGAAATCACCCGCGCGTTCTCAATGGCCATCCTTGATATCGCCGCGCTCGGCTTCCTCGACCTGGGCGCCCAACTGCCTTCGCCTGAATGGGGCGCGATGCTTGGCGATGCGCTGGAATTGATTTACGTCGCGCCCTGGACCGTCATGCTGCCGGGAGCGGCGATTATGATAAGCGTCCTGATGATTAACCTGCTGGGCGAAGGCATCCGCCGCGCCATCAATGCGGGGGTGGAATAATGCCGTTACTTGATATCCGTAACCTGACGATTGAACTCAAAACGGCCGAAGGCTGGGTTAAAGCGGTGGACCGCGTCAGCCTGAGCCTTGTCGAAGGCGAAATCCGCGGGCTGGTGGGCGAATCGGGGTCAGGGAAGAGTCTTATCGCTAAAGCCATCTGCGGCGTCACGAAAGACTCCTGGCGCGTGACGGCCGACCGCATGCGTTTTGCCGATATTGACTTGCTGCGCCTGTCACCGCGCGAGCGCCGCCGTCTGGTGGGCCATAATGTATCAATGATTTTTCAGGAGCCGCAGTCGTGTCTTGATCCCTCAGAACGCGTAGGCCGCCAACTGATGCAAAACATTCCCGCCTGGACTTATAAAGGGCGCTGGTGGCAACGTTTCGGCTGGCGCAAGCGTCGCGCCATTGAGCTTTTGCACCGCGTCGGGATAAAAGATCACAAAGACGCTATGCGCAGCTTTCCTTACGAGTTGACCGAGGGCGAATGCCAGAAGGTGATGATAGCCATCGCGCTGGCGAACCAGCCGCGTCTGCTGATTGCCGATGAGCCGACCAACGCCATGGAGCCGACAACGCAGGCGCAAATTTTCCGTTTGCTCACCCGGCTTAATCAGAACAACAACACCACGATTTTGCTTATCAGTCATGATCTGCAGATGCTGAGCCAGTGGGCGGACCGCATCAATGTGCTTTACTGCGGGCAGACGGTGGAAACCGCGCCGAGCGAAGACTTAATTTCCATGCCGCATCACCCTTATACGCAGGCGCTTATCCGGGCTATCCCCGACTTCGGCAGCCCGATGCCGCATAAAAGCCGCCTCAATACGCTGCCTGGCGCGATTCCCTTGCTTGAGCATTTACCGATTGGCTGCCGTCTGGGTCCTCGCTGCCCGTACGCTCAGCGCAAATGCATCGAAACGCCGCGGCTCGATGGCCCGCGCGGTCACTATTTCGCCTGCCATTTCCCCCTGAACATGGAGAAAGAGTGAAATGGTCGAGACCCTTTTACAGATCCGTAATCTCAGTAAAACTTTCCGCTACCGTACCGGTTGGTTCCATCGTCAGACCATAGAGGCGGTAAAGCCGCTGAGTTTTACCCTGCGCGAAAGGCAGACGCTGGCGATTATCGGCGAAAACGGCTCGGGCAAATCGACGCTTGCGAAAATGCTCGCCGGAATGATAGCGCCCACGACGGGCGAGATGATGATTGACGATCATCCGCTGCATTTTGGCGATTACGCTTTCCGCAGCCAGCGCATCAGGATGATTTTCCAGGACCCCTCCACCTCGCTTAACCCACGCCAGCGAATTTCGCAGATTCTTGATTTCCCGCTGCGCCTGAACACCGACCTGGAGCCGCAGGCGCGAAAAAAACGCATCATCGAAACGCTGCGCATGGTCGGGCTGCTGGAAGATCACGCAAGCTACTATCCGCACATGCTTGCGCCCGGCCAGAAACAACGCCTGGGGCTGGCGCGCGCGCTGATCCTGCGCCCGAAAGTGATTGTCGCGGACGAGGCGCTCGCCTCGCTCGATATGTCGATGCGCTCGCAATTGATTAACCTGATGCTCGAGCTGCAGGAGAAACAGGGCATCGCTTATATTTACGTGACGCAGCATATCGGCATGATGAAACACATCAGCGACCAGGTGATGGTGATGCATCAGGGCGACGTTGTGGAGCGCGGCGCGACGGCGGATGTGCTGGCGTCGCCGCTGCATGAACTGACGAAACGGCTTATCGCCAGCCATTTCGGCGAGGCGCTGACCGCCGACGCCTGGCGTAAGGATCGCTAACTCCCTGTCGCTTAGCCCGGCCCCGCGCCGGGTTTTTTTATCTTTTGTCAACACCCTCGCCTTACCCAATCGGTTCACACCACCCTTCAAATTTAACATTTAAACTTTCATTCGTAACAAATCTCGCGAACACCATTCACATCAATGAACCAGGTGGTATAATTATTTCATCTGGTCAGAAGACGCCCGTCTGCTCGCCATCACATCCCAACGCTGTACTTCGCCCCGGCCAACCGCTGGCGCGTTATCTGGAGAAACGTTATGTCTGAAAATTACACCCGGCCGTCGCGCGCGCTGGGTATCTGGTCTGCTTTGCTGGGGCTGGTGCTGCTTGCCATCGGCCTTTTCTTTGTCATAGGCGGCGGGAAATTGCTGTCGCTTGGCGGCAGCGCCTACTTCCTGGTAGCAGGCGTAGTCACCCTGCTGGCGGCTATTCAGCTTTTTCGCCGTAAGTCTTCCGCCGGTCCGCTGTTCGCGCTGGTCTTTTTCGGCACGCTTATCTGGGCGCTGTTCGATGCAGGCTGGGATTTCTGGCCGCTGGTGTCGCGCCTGATGGTGCCGGCAGGTTTGATGCTGCTTATCGCCGCCACCTGGCCTGCGCTTCGCAAGCGTGAAGGCAAACCGGCCCATCGCGGCGCGGCGTGGTCCTTCAGCGGGCTGATTCTGCTCGGCATGCTGGCTGCTTTCTGGCAGATGTTCCTGCCGCATCCTCCCGTCGCTTTTAAAGGCGAACCGCTGCCGCTGGTGCCGGTTGCGAAAGACAACGCGCAGACTGACTGGGCCAATTATGGCAACACGCCCGGCGGCAGCCGTTTTGTCGCCCTTGATCAAATCACGCGTGATAACGTTAAAGATCTGAAAGTCGCCTGGACTATGCATACCGGCGATATTCCGGATAGCCCGACCGGCAACGGCGCGGAAGATCAGCAAACGCCGCTGCAAATCGGCAACACGCTGTACCTTTGCACGCCGCACAATAACGTTATCGCCGTTGAAGCAAACAGCGGCAAGCAACTCTGGAAGCGCGAAATCAATGCGCAAGCGGAAGTGTGGAACCGCTGCCGCGGGCTTGCTTATTTCGACGCGACCAAACCACTGAGCCAGCCGACCGTGCCGGGCTCCACACCGGTTAAAACCGTGAGCATGGCCGCTGACGCCAGCTGCCAGCGCCGCATTCTGATGAACACCATTGATGCGCGCCTGATTGCGATTAACGCGGATAACGGCGAGTTCTGTGAAGGCTTCGGCAACCACGGCGTGGTGGATTTGAAAGCGGGCCTTGGCGACGCGCAGGATCCTAAATACCAGCTTACTTCAGCCCCTACGCTTGCCGGCACGACGGTGGTTGTCGGCGGCCGCGTGGCGGATAACGTCCAGACTGACATGCCGGGCGGCGTGTTGCGTGGTTTCGACGTCATCACCGGTGAAATGCGCTGGGCGTTCGACCCGGGCAACGATAACCCCAACGCGGTGCTGATGCCGGGCCAGAAATACGCTCGCAGTACGCCGAACTCCTGGGCGCCGATGTCTTACGACCCGGCCATGAATACTGTCTTTATCCCGATGGGCAGTTCGTCTGTGGACCTGTGGGGCGGCAACCGCACCCCGCTTGATCATAAATATGGCGCGTCTATCCTCGCGCTTGACGCCACCACCGGCAAAGAGAAGTGGGTATACCAGACCGTTCATAACGACCTGTGGGACTTCGACATCCCGATGCAGCCTACCCTGCTGGATTTCCCGCAAAAAGAGGGCGGCAGCAAGCCTGCGGTTGTGTTCGGCACCAAAGCGGGCCAGATTTTCGTGCTGGATCGCCTGACCGGCAAGCCGCTGACGGAGGTCAAAGAGCTGCCGATGAAGCAAGGCACTATCCCGAACGAGCAGTACACCAAAACGCAGCCTCACTCGGTCGGCATGCCGCAGATAGGCGCGCAAACGCTGAAAGAATCCGATATGTGGGGCGCCACGCCGTTTGACCAGCTCGCCTGCCGCATCGCGTTTAAAGAGATGCGTTATGACGGCCTCTTCACCGTTCCGGGTACCGACAAGTCCCTGAGCTTCCCGGGTTCACTCGGCGGCATGAACTGGGGCAGCCTCTCGACTGACCCGAATAGCCATTATATTTTCGTTAACGATATGCGTCTGGGCCTGTGGGTGCAGATGATCCCCGCTGACACCAGCGCTATTTCGCGCGGCAGCAACGGCGGCGAAGCTATCAATACCGGTATGGGCGCGGTGCCGCTCAAAGGCACGCCGTATGCCGTAAACAAGAACCGCTTTATGTCACCGCTTGGCATTCCTTGCCAGGAGCCGCCGTTCGGCACCCTCTCCGCCATTGACCTGAAAACCCAAAAAGTGGTGTGGCAGGTTCCGGTCGGCACCGTGCAGGATACCGGCCCGTTCGGCATCAAAATGCGCGCCCAGATGCCGGTAGGCATGCCGACCCTTGGCGGCACGCTCGCCACGCAGGGCGGCCTGGTGTTTATCGCCGGTACGCAGGATTACTACCTGCGTGCATTCGACAGCGCTACGGGCAAAGAAGTGTGGAAAGCGCGTCTGCCGGTCGGCAGCCAGGGCGGCCCGATGAGCTATGTTTCACCGAAAGACGGTAAGCAGTACATCCTGATTTCAGCAGGCGGCGCGCGCCAGTCGCCGGACCGTGGCGATTACGTTATCGCTTACGCCCTGGATAAATAAGGCATTATCCGCTGGCCCTGAAAGCCCTTCGCCCGGCGGCGAGGGGCTTTTTTTATCACCCTGAGGTTGGATCAGTCTGCGGTCGCGGCTGAGGTATACTTATCGGGTGCAGAGAGCTTTCAAGGGGCCCCTTATTTGCCCCCGCTGTACAGAACGTCCTATCGGTCCCGGGATGTCCGCTCCGCTCTGGTTTAGCGCGAACAGGTTACAAAATGCGCTGAAGATGACGCGTTTTCAGCCTAAGTCACGAAAATCGCCGGAAAAAGAGCGTGACACAGGAGGGCTTCAGTGGGATATAATTTTGCCTTCATTTCGAATACTTTTGGCTTAACTGAGTTAACCTGCTGATTGTTAAGCCAAAAAAGCAATGACTATAAGGATTAAAGCTATGGGTTTTCTTACCGGTAAGCGCATTCTGGTGACTGGCGTTGCCAGCAAACTGTCCATCGCGTACGGTATCGCACAGGCTATGCGTCGCGAAGGGGCTGAACTGGCGTTCACCTACCAGAACGATAAGCTGAAAGGCCGCGTGGAAGAGTTTGCCGCTCAACTGGACTCCAGCATTGTGCTGCCGTGTGACGTTGCGGAAGATGAAAGCATCACCGCGCTGTTCACCGAGCTTGCCAAAGTCTGGCCGAAATTTGACGGTTTCGTACACTCCATCGGCTTCGCTCCGGCGGATCAGCTGGATGGCGACTACGTTAACGCCGTAACCCGTGAAGGCTTCAAAATCGCCCACGACATCAGCGCTTACAGCTTTGTTGCGATGGCGAAAGCCTGCCGCGAGATGCTGAACCCGGGCTCCGCCCTGCTGACCCTCTCCTACCTGGGCGCAGAGCGCGCTATCCCGAACTATAACGTGATGGGTCTGGCGAAAGCGTCTCTGGAAGCGAACGTACGCTACATGGCGAATGCAATGGGTCCGGAAGGCGTACGCGTTAACGCTATCTCCGCCGGCCCGATCCGCACCCTGGCGGCTTCCGGTATCAAAGACTTCCGTAAAATGCTGGCGCATTGCGAAGCGGTTACGCCGATTCGCCGCACCGTCACCATTGAAGACGTAGGCAACAGCGCTGCGTTCCTCTGCTCCGACCTTTCCGGCGGCATCACTGGCGAAGTGGTTCACGTTGACGGCGGCTTTAGCATCGCCGCGATGAACGAGCTGGAACTGAAATAATCCGCTACTGACTCGCGCAAAGGGCAGGTTTTTAACCTGCCCTTTTCATTTATGCCTTTCTGATATTTATTATCACCGAACATTCTTTTATCGCCGCCAGCGGTTACGCCAGGATAAGTCAGCGTGATCTGTCCCGGCGTGCTGCATTTCAGGGTGCTCCGGGTCGCCAATTTTGACCAAGGAACGACCATGGAACCACGCCGTTTTTCCGGCAAAAGCCACTGGTATCATGAAACCCAGTCCAGCCGCTGTCCGGCTGACGTGCTCCCGCTGGTGCCTGAAGCCGCCTGGGTGGACGACCGTCTGCTGCTTGATTTATCGCTTGCCCACTCCCCTGCCCTTGCGCAGCTGGAATGGATTAACGAAGCGAGAAAACTGATTCCGTTGCTCTTCCCTGAAAGCGTGGCGGTGACAAGGCTGCATACCCTGAGCAGTTATGACCGTCTGAGCACCGCGTTGACTGTCGCGCAGGTATGGGGCGTACAGCGGCTCTGTAACCATTACGCCGCCCTGCTTGCTCCGCAGCCGGGCCCTGACTCCTCGCGCGAAAGCAACCGCCGCCTGACCCAAATCACCCAGTTCGCCCGCCAGCTCGCCATTTCGCCTACGGTGATTGATGACGCGGCGCGCGCGCAACTTGATGAGGTGGGTCTCTCCGGGTTTGACCGGGTTACGTTTACCCAGATAATCGGCTTTATCGGTTTTCAGGCGCGAGTGGTCGCTATTTTCCAGGCCCTGCAGGGACAACCGGTGCGCTGGGTGCCGGGGCTGGATATGCTGCAGGATGCGGCGCCTGAGCATTTCGGTCTGTCAGATTCTCACTGGCGCACCGATTTGCCGCCTGTCGCTATCAGCCATGCCAGCGAAAGCCAGCTGAAAGCGCTGGCCGCCTGTCAGCCGCATCTGGCTTTACGCGAGCTTTCGCACACCCTGGTTTATGATGCGGAAGTTCTGAATTTATTGCGCCAGCTTTGCGAACGCCTGAGCGACGGCCTTGATGATGAAGATCGCTCGCTGGTAACGTTGTTGACCGCGCGCATCAACGGCAGCGCCGCCTGTTTTAACGACACGCTTCAACGCTGGCGCGGCGAACCCAATCTGCCGGAAGCGATACGCAACGGCGAACGCGCGTTGCTGGCATGGAGCCACAATCATCCGCGCGAGCGCGCCATTATCCAGGCGGTGCAGCAGCTTACCCGTGCGCCCGATCGCTTTAGCGCCGCGCAGTTAACCCCCCTGCTCGATCAAGGTTACAGCGCCGAAGCCGCGCTGCGCCTGCTCGCCTGGGGCGGACTGTGCGGCTGGATCAACCGCCTCAGGATGGGGCTTGGCAGCAACCGTTGAGGGCTGAGACATTCATCGTTCAGGCCAAAGAGCGCTTGCCGCGAAGGGCGCAATCGCGTAAAACTGTCAGCCGCTCTTTTGGCCACGAAAATTCATACTATGTTTCAGGATAACCCGCTGCTTGCGCAGCTTAAACAGCAACTTCACTCCCAAACGCCTCGCGCCGAAGGGGTGGTAAAAGCCACGGATAAAGGCTTCGGCTTCCTCGAAGTCGACGCGCAGAAAAGCTACTTCATTCCGCCGCCGCAGATGAAGAAAGTGATGCATGGCGACCGTATCATCGCCGTGATTCACACGGAAAAAGAAAAGGAATCCGCTGAGCCGGAAGAGCTTGTCGAACCCTTTCTCACCCGTTTTGTTGGCCGGGTACAGAAAAAAGACGACCGTCTTTCTATCATTCCGGATCATCCGCTACTGAAAGACGCTATCCCCTGCCGCGCCGCCCGCGGCGTGGAGCACGACTTCCAGCAGGGCGACTGGGCTGTCGCCCAGATGCGCCGTCATCCGCTGAAAGGGGACCGCAGCTTCTACGCTGAGCTGACGCATTTCATCACCTTCAGCGACGATCATTTCGCTCCATGGTGGGTGACGCTCGCTCGTCATAACCTTGAGCGCGAAGCGCCGGATGGCGTGGCGACGGAAATGCTCGACGAAGGCCTGGTGCGTGAAGACCTGACGGCGCTTGACTTTGTCACTATCGACAGCGCCAGCACCGAAGATATGGATGATGCCTTGTTTGCAGAAGAAGCGGCGGACGGCAGCATTCAGTTAACCGTGGCTATCGCCGATCCGACCGCCTGGATTGCCGAAGGCAGCAAGCTTGATAATGCCGCGCGCATTCGCGCCTTTACCAACTATCTGCCGGGCTTCAATATCCCGATGCTGCCGCGCGAGCTTTCTGACGACCTCTGTTCGCTGCGCGCGAATGAGCGTCGCCCGGTGCTCGCCTGCCGCATGACCATCGATGCGGATGGCGCTATCGGCGACGATATCCACTTCTTCGCCGCCACTATCGAGTCGAAAGCCAAGCTGGTGTATGACAATGTCTCCAACTGGCTGGAAAACAGCGGCGACTGGCAGCCGGAAAGCGACGCCATCGCTCAGCAGATCCGTCTGTTGCAGACTGTCTGCGCGCGCCGCGGCGAGTGGCGTCATAACCATGCGCTGGTCTTTAAAGATCGTCCCGACTATCGCTTTATTCTTGGTGAAAAAGGCGAAGTGCTGGATATCGTGGCCGAACCTCGCCGCATCGCCAACCGCATGGTAGAAGAGGCGATGATCGCCGCTAACGTCTGCGCCGCTCGCGTACTGCGCGACACGCTGGGCTTTGGCGTTTACAACGTGCATTCAGGCTTTGATCCGGCGAACACCGAGCAGCTGGCGGCATTGCTGAAGAGCCACGGCATGCATGTGGACGCGCAGGAAGTGCTCACGCTGGATGGCTTCTGCAAGCTGCGTCGCGAACTGGACGCGCAGCCTTCCGGTTTCCTCGATAGCCGCATTCGCCGCTTCCAGTCGTTCGCTGAAATCAGCACCGAACCGGGCCCGCACTTTGGGCTGGGGCTGGAAGCTTACGCCACCTGGACGTCGCCTATCCGCAAATATGGCGACATGCTGAACCATCGCCTGTTAAAAGCCATCATCAAGAGTGAAACGGCGCAGCGCCCGCAGGATGAAGTGACGGTACAGATGGCTGAACGCCGCCGCTTAAACCGCATGGCGGAGCGTGACGTCGGCGACTGGCTCTATGCCCGCTTCCTTAATGATAAAGCGGGTACAGATACCCGTTACGCTGCTGAGATTATCGATGTCAGCCGCGGCGGCATGCGCGTGCGTCTTGTTGATAATGGCGCCGTAGCGTTTATTCCGGCGCCGTTCCTGCATGCCGTGCGCGACGAGCTGGTTTGCAGCCAGGAAAATGGCACCGTGCAAATCAAAGGCGAAACCGTTTATAAAGTGACGGATGTTATCGACGTAACCATTGCCGAAGTGCGTATGGAAACCCGCAGCGTTATCGCTCGTCCTGCCGTTTAATTACCCCCTTTTTCCCCGGCTTCGCCGGGGAAACTTTCTTCAGCCCTTCTTCTTAGTTCCGCTTCGTGAGCATTAGCACTTTTTCTCTTTCTGACCACGCAAAAAAAGCAAAAAACGCCCACAATAAGAGGTATTCTTCACGTCTGGTTAAGGAATATTGACCCTGAGTGGTAAAATAAACCGCTGCGGATATTACGTTTTTTTGACTATCTTTTTATGAAAACAAGGTTGTTTTGCGTCTCCTGAAGGCGCTCGCTGTCCAGAGCCTGCCTGTGGGAAATAACATGTGCGCTTATTGGTTGGGTCGGGAGAAAGAATGAAAGACGAACAGGAGCAAAACCTGCTTTATCGTTATTTAGGGACAACCAGCCCGTTCTGGCGTTTACCCGCCGACAGCAACGCTTTGCAATTGGCCGCAAGCGAAAACGCCGATATCAGCCAGGTTGTAACCCTTACGCCAGAACAGGCGGAGCAAATCCGGGCGATGACAGTGATAACCTCCAGCGTCACGATGTCGGTTTCCCTTTTTGGCTGCGAAGTGCCGCTGCATCTGGTGGGACGCAAAGTGTCGAAACGCGAATGGGCGGGTACCGCTTCGAGCTGGCATGACACCTCCTCCGTCGCCCGCGATCTGGTGCAGGGCCTCTCCTTTGCTGAGCAGGTTGTTTCTGAGGCCAATTCCGTCATTGTTATTCTCGATCGTCTTGGCAATATTCAGCGCTTCAACCGGCTATCTGAAGAATATACCGGGATGAAAGAGCAGGAAGTTATTGGCCAGAACGTATTTAAACTCTTTATGAGCCCAACTGAAGCGGCAGCTTCCAGACGTAATATTTCCGGCTTTTTCCGTAATGGTAACTCTTATGAGGTAGAGCGCTGGATTAAAACGCGCAAAGGTCAGCGGCTTTTTTTATTCCGAAATAAATTTGTGCACAGCGGCAGCGGTAAAAATGAAATATTCCTGATTTGCTCCGGCACAGATATTACCGAAGAGCGTCGCGCGCAGGAACGCTTACGCGTATTGGCTAACACCGACACTATCACCGGGCTGCCAAATCGTAACGCCATTCATGACATGATAACCGAAGCCATCGCCCAGCGGGGCGAAACCCAGGTGGGTGTGGTGTATCTCGATCTGGATAACTTTAAGAAAGTGAACGACGCCTATGGCCATATGTTTGGCGACCAGCTTTTGCAGGCGGTGTCGCTGGCCATTCTGAGCTGTCTTGAAGATGGGCAACTGCTGGCGCGCCTTGGCGGCGACGAATTTATCGTGCTTGCGACCAATACGTCGCAAGGCGCGCTGGAAGCCATGGCGTCACGCATTCTTACCCGCCTGAAAAACCCGTTCCGCATTGGTCTGATTGAGATTTATTCTGGCTGCTCGCTCGGGATTTCGCTGGCGCCGCAACACGGCACTGACCGGGAAAGCGTTATTCGTAACGCCGACACCGCGATGTATACCGCAAAAGAAGGCGGACGCGGCAAATTCTGCGTCTTCTCTCCGGAGATGAACCAGCGTGTGTTTGAATATTTATGGCTTGATACCAACCTGCGTAAAGCGCTGGATAACGATCAACTGGTGATTCACTACCAGCCCAAAGTGACCTGGCGCGGCGAAGTGCGCAGCCTTGAAGCGCTGGTGCGCTGGCAGTCACCGGAGCGCGGGCTTATCCCGCCGCTCGATTTCATCTCATACGCCGAGGAGTCCGGGCTGATTGTGCCGCTCGGACGCTGGGTGATGCTGGATGTGGTACGCCAGGTGGCGAAATGGCGCGATAAGGGAATCAATTTACGGGTAGCCGTGAACGTATCTGCTCGCCAGCTGGCGGATCAAACCATATTCAGCGACCTGAAACAGGCCCTGCACGATCTTGGCTTTGAATATTGCCCGATAGACGTCGAATTAACAGAGAGCTGTTTAATTGAAAATGAAGAACTGGCGCTGTCGGTGATTGAACAGTTCAGCCAGTTGGGCGCGCAAATTCACCTGGATGACTTTGGCACCGGTTACTCTTCTCTTTCTCAGCTGGCGCGCTTTCCTATAGACGCCATCAAGCTTGACCAAAGCTTTGTGCGCGATATTCACAAGCAATCCGTTTCACAATCGCTGGTTCGGGCCATCGTGGCCGTGGCGCAGGCGCTGAATTTACAGGTTATTGCCGAAGGGGTGGAAAGTATTAAAGAAGATGCTTTTCTGACCAAAAACGGCGTTACGGAACGTCAGGGCTTTTACTTTGCCAAGCCCATGCCTGCGAGCGCTTTTGAACGATGGTATAAGCGCTATCAGACGCGAAAAATGGGGTGATTACCGCCATAAAAGACGTCGCAAACAACGACGTCTTTGCCAGTTAACACTCTACAGCAACCCGGAACGGGTTATGAGGTTAGCCAACTTTACGCAACACCGACGCGGTGTGACGGTTTTGCAGTTGCACCAGACGCTCCATATAAGCGATATCTTTAGGCTCCAGGCAAAATGCCGCGTCTACCCAATCCTCGGTAATATCCATCAACTCGGAACGCGGCAATTGCAGCACCCGCTGACGCGCGCGCAGCATGGCTCTGACGCCATTTAAACGCGGCTGCAGCGTATCGATGAAGGTACGCGTGGCGACGTAGCCCTGGCCTGGTTCAAACAACTCATCGACCAGCCCATGCTGCTCATACCACTCCGCCGTATGTGATTCGCCTTTATAGATCAGCGCTTCGGCAAGCTTCATGCCTGCGCGACGCGCCACCAGCGAATACCCCCCCATACCGGGAAACAGGTTAAAGGCGATTTCCGGAAATCCAAGCCGCGCATCCCGCTGAGCCAGAACAAAATGGTGCGCCAGCGCGGCTTCAAACCCGCCGCCCAGGGCGCTGCCCTCCACCATCGCCAGCGAAATGGCCCCCGTATCGAAACCGCGCGATGCAGCATGCACGCAGTCCACACAGGCGCGGGCATAAGCCCGCAGCGCCTCGCGGCGACCATTCTGGATGCAATCGACGAAGAAACCTAAATCGCCGCCCGTGTTGTACATGCCGGGGACCAGCGAGCCGGTCACCCAGAAGTCCACCCGGAATCCGGCTTGTTGCACCAGATAAGCAAGATTCATGATCTCTTCTATCAGCGCATGGTTAAAGCAGGGGCGCGGTTGCGAGCGCAGCATCATCCAGACGGTGCGGCGTTCCTCTTCATAATAACCAGACAACTGGGTGAAACGAGCAGTATCGGTAAAGAGTTTGCAAGTTGGTTGGTTTAATACTGTCATAGTCTTTCCTCATGTGAGTGAATGCGTTAGACGCATAATCAGACTACTGCACAGCCTCTATTCTCTGTATTCAGCGAAGCGGTTTTATAAGGCTCCTTTATGATTTAATAAAAAGGAGTTAGTACTATCTCACCAGAAACCCTGATGAAATCTTCTCTTTTCCGATGCTTTTTAGCATCATACGATTACAGCAAAATTGAAAAGGAAAGTGCTATGAATTCCCTTGATCCCCGCCTTCTGGCGCAGCGCATCGATACCGTTCTGGATATTCTGGTCGCGGGCGATTACAGCTCGGCAATAAATAATCTGGAAATTTTAAAAGCGGAATTGCTGGCGCAGAGCGAAAACGCAGATAACAACGCCGAGGGAGGGGAAAAATCGCCCTGGGAAATTTAACCGCTCCTCCCGAGAGGAGCAGTTCGGTTACAGCGAAAGGGAGCCGAAAGCGCTCTGCCAGTCTTTATCAAACGTGGCGATAGCGGCGTTGACGGCTGGCGTGCCGAGCAATTGTTCAGCGACATCCAGCGGCAGCGTAATGGCTTCGCAGCCAGCGAGCAGGCACGAGAGCGCTTGATGCGGCGTGCGAAAGCTTGCCGCCAGTACTTTTGAGTGCGGCGCGTGCAAAGTCAGCAATTGCTGGAGATCCTGCACCATCGCTATCCCGTCTCCTCCCTGAGCGTCAAGACGATTAACGTAAGGCGCGACATATTCCGCCCCGGCCAGCGCCGCCAGCAGCCCCTGCGCTGCGCCATAGACTGCGGTGCCGAGCGTTGGGATGCCCAGTATTTTTAGTTGCTTCATCGCCGCCAGCCCTTCAGCGGTGGTAGGCACTTTAACCACCAGACCGGGCACTCTTGCAGACAGTTGTTGCGCCTCTTTCACCATCTCTTCAGCCTGGGGCGCAATCACCTGAGCGAAAAGTTTGCCTTCTCCCCCCAGCGCTTCCTGCAACGCGGGCAGCACATCCCACAGCGGTATGCCGCCTTTCGCCACGATAGAAGGGTTGGTAGTTACGCCCTGAAGCGGCAGTATGCGCGCCAGGCGTTTGACGGCGGCAACATCAGCCGTATCCAGATAAAGCTCCATGATTTCTCCTGAAACGTAGTCGATCACATAGCTGTCATCATAATTCCGCCACCGTATGTTTACCTGATCTGCGTCAATTAAACTTTCATTCGAAAGTAATTTAATTTACGAAAGAAACTTACGGCGAGGCATTTATGCTTTTCAATCTGCAACGATATTCCACTCACGACGGCCCAGGCATTCGTACCGTGGTCTTCCTTAAAGGCTGCTCTCTGGGCTGCCGCTGGTGTCAGAATCCGGAAAGCCGCAGCCGTGAAAGTGATCTGCTTTTTGATGAACGGCTTTGCCTTGCTGGCTGTGAACTTTGTCAGTCAACCTGCCCGCATGCCATTACCAGGCAGAACGATAGGCTGGTTATCGCGCGCGGTAAGCTGCGTAACGAAGACATGCAGCGGCTGGTTGACTGCTGTCCTACGCAAGCGTTAACGGTTTGCGGCGAAGAACAAACCGTAGAAGCCATTATGGAAAGAGTGTTGCGCGACAAACCGTTCTATGAACGCAGCGGCGGTGGCATCACGCTGTCTGGCGGTGAGCCTTTTATGCAACCGGCGCTGGCGCGCGACTTGCTCAAGCGCAGCCGCGAAGCGGGCATTCATACGGCAGTCGAGTCGTGCCTGCATGTGCCATGGAAATACATCGAGCCCTGCCTGCCCTCGCTCGACCTTCTGCTGGCTGACCTGAAACATGTCGACGGCGAGCGCTTTCATGCCTGGACCGACGGCAACGCGCAGCGCGTTATGGATAATTTTCGCCGCTTAGCGGCGGCAAATGTGAAGATGACGGTCCGCGTACCGCTCATTCCCGGTTTTAATGCTGATGAAGCCTCTATCCGGGCAATCACTAACTTCGCCGCCGATGAAATCGGCGTGCGTGAGATTCATTTTCTTCCCTACCACACCCTGGGCATCAACAAATACAGACTGCTCAATCAACCCTATCTGGCCGCGCAAACCCCGCTTGACGCACCGGACCTGCTGGCTTTTGCCGAGCAGTACGCCCGACAAAAAGGGATGACGGCCTGGCTTCGAGGATAACTACCATGACCGAACTCAACCTCAATTTTTTAAGCAACCGCATCAAGGCCCATAAAGAGGCGTTGATCCACATCGTCAAGCCGCCGGTTTGCACCGAGCGCGCCCGTCACTACACCGCGGTTTATCAGCAGCACCAGGATAAACCCTTGCCGGTGCGTCGCGCGCTGGCGCTGGCCCACCACCTGGCGGAGCGCACTATCTGGATCAAACACGACGAGCTGATCGTGGGCAATCAGGCAAGTCAGGTGCGCGCCGCCCCTTTCTTTCCTGAATACACCGTAAACTGGATAGAGAACGAAATCGATGAACTTGGCGACCGTCCGGGCGCAGGCTTTTCCGTAAGCCAGGAAGATAAAGCGGTAATGCACGAAGTGTGCCCGTGGTGGCGCGGCCAGACGGTGCAGGATCGCTGCTACGGCATGTTCACCGATGAGCAAAAAGCGTTGCTGGCGACCGGCATTATCAAAGCTGAAGGCAACATGACCTCAGGCGACGCGCACCTTGCGGTCAACTACCCGCTGCTGCTTGAAAAAGGGCTCGACGGCCTGCGCGAAAAAGTAGCGGAACGCCGCAGCCGCCTGGCGCTGACTGACTGGGACGATTTGCATAAAGAGCAGTTCCTGAAAGCCATTGATATTACCTTCGCGGCGCTTAGCGAACATATTCTGCGTTATACGGCACTTGCCCGTGAAATGGCGCAAACCGAAACGCGTCAGGCGCGCCGCGACGAGTTATTGGCTATGGCGAAGAACTGCGAACATATCGCTCATCAACCGCCGGTCACCTTCTGGCAGGCTTTACAGCTCAGCTATTTTGTCCAGCTTGTTCTGCAAATTGAATCTAACGGCCACTCCGTTTCCTTCGGCCGCCTCGATCAGTATCTGTACCCGTGGTATCGCCGCGATGTAGAGCTGGAGCAGACGCTAACGCGCGAACAGGCTATCGAACTACTGCAAAGCTGCTGGCTGAAACTGCTGGAAGTAAACAAAATCCGCTCTGGTTCTCACTCCAAAGCCTCCGCGGGCAGCCCGCTTTACCAGAACGTCACGATTGGCGGCCAGAAGCTGGTTAATGGCGAAGCCGTGGACGCGGTTAACCCGCTCTCTTATGCCGTGCTGGAATCGTGCGGCCGACTGCGTTCCACTCAACCAAACCTTAGCGTGCGCTACCATGCCGGCATGAGCAATGATTTCCTGGACGCTTGCGTGCAGGTGATTCGCTGCGGTTTCGGCATGCCCGCGTTCAATAACGATGAAATCGTTATCAGCGAATTCATCAAACTTGGCGTGAGCCGCGAAGATGCTTACGACTATGCCGCGATTGGCTGTATCGAAACGGCCGTTGGCGGCAAATGGGGCTATCGCTGTACCGGCATGAGCTTTATTAACTTTGCGCGCGTTATGCTCGCCGCGCTTGAGGGCGGCCGTGACGCCACCAGCGGCAAAGTCTTCCTGCCGCAGACGCAGGCGCTTTCCGCTGGCAACTTCCGCGCTTTTGATGAGGTGATGACGGCCTGGGATAATCAAATCCGTTACTACACGAAGAAGTCTATTGAGATCGAATGCGTTGTCGACACCGTGCTGGAAGAAAACGCCCACGATATCCTCTGCTCAGCGCTGGTGGACGACTGCATTGAGCGTGGCAAGAGCATTAAACAGGGCGGCGCAAAATATGACTGGGTATCCGGCCTGCAGGTAGGCATCGCCAACCTCGGCAATGGACTGGCGGCAGTTCGTAAACTGGTATTCGACCAGGGCGTTATTGGCCAGCAGCAGCTTGCCGAAGCGCTGGCGAACGATTTCGACGGGCTTACCGGCGAGCAGTTGCGCCAGCGGCTGATTAACAGCGCCCCGAAATATGGCAATGACGAGGACGATGTCGATCTGCTGCTTTCCCGCGCTTATCAGACCTATATCGATGAGCTGAAACAATACCATAACACCCGTTATGGCCGCGGACCGACCGGGGGCACCTACTATGCCGGCACGTCATCTATTTCCGCCAACGTGCCGTTTGGCGCGGCGACAATGGCAACGCCAGACGGGCGCAAAGCGAAAACGCCGCTGGCAGAAGGCGCAAGCCCCTCTTCCGGCACCGATCGCCTGGGACCCACGGCAGTGATTAGCTCGGTTGGAAAACTGCCAACCGATAAAATTCTTGGCGGCGTACTGTTGAATCAAAAACTTAACCCGTCCACACTGGATAATCTGCGTGACCGGGAAAAATTGATGATGATGCTGCGCACCTTCTTTGAGGTTCATAAAGGCTGGCATGTGCAGTACAACATCGTATCTCGCGAGACGCTGCTGGACGCCAAAGCCCACCCTGATAAGTATCGTGACCTGGTTGTACGTGTGGCAGGCTACTCCGCGTTCTTTACGGCCTTATCCCCTGACGCTCAGGATGATATTATTGCGCGTACAGAACATACGCTCTAACCGACATGCGGTGGCTTCGGCCACCGCTTATAACTGGCAGATATGAATTCCAGACAACAACTTATTTTACAGATGGTAATTGACCAAGGCCGCGTCAGCGTGGCCGAACTCGCCAAAACGACTGGCGTGTCTGAGGTGACAATCCGTCAGGATCTTAACCTTCTTGAAAAACAAAGCTACCTTCGTCGTACCCATGGCTATGCGGTCCCGCTGGACAGCGATGACGTGGAAACGCGCATGATGAATAACTATCCCATTAAACGTCAGCTGGCGGAATTCGCGGCAAGCCTGGTCAATGACGGCGAAACGGTGTTCATCGAAAATGGCAGTAGCAATGCTCTGCTGGCCCGCACGCTGGCCGAGCAGAAAAACATTACCCTGATTACGGTCAGCAGCTATATTGCCCACCTGTTGAAAGAGACCTCCTGCGAAGTCATTTTACTGGGCGGCATCTATCAGAAAAAAAGCGAAAGCATGGTAGGACCGCTGACCAGGCAGTACATCCAGCAGGTGCATTTCAGTAAAGCGTTTATTGGTATTGATGGATGGCAACCGGATACCGGCTTTACCGGACGGGATATGATGCGCGCCGACGTCGTTAACGCCGTGCTGGAGAAAGGCAGCGAGGCTATTATTCTCACTGATAGCTCTAAATTTGGCGCCGTTCATCCTTATACGCTGGGTCCCGCTGCGCAATTCAGCCGTGTTATCACTGACGACAAATTAAACCCAGGCGCCCATCAAACGTTAAAGCAGAGCGGGCTGACTGTCGACATTGTCCCCCATTACCCTACCCTGTAATTTTTTTAAGCTGCGCTGAACCTGGCGCAGCCACCTCTGAGAGTTTTCTCATCCATTAATTAAGACTTTTTACCTGTCTGATCACGTTAAAGAAATTAAAATTATGTTTAGCGATATAACAGGAAGTAACTGTCACCAGCGTGATTTTATTTTATCCGTATCGCCACACCGTTTCACGTAGAAGCTTTAAGCGGCGGGATTGCCACTATACTTAAAGAGCAACTTCTTTCTGTGAATCAATTATTCAGGAGAAAGTATTATGTCGTTAAATTACAAAAAAGTGGCCGCAGCGCTGCTGGCAGTCACTCTGGCAACCTCTCTTAGTGCTTGTTCAAACTGGTCTAAACGTGACCGCAATACCGCGATCGGTGCTGGCGCGGGCGCAATTGGCGGCTCCGTGCTGACTGACGGTAGCGCGCTGGGTACGCTGGGCGGCGCAGCCGTTGGCGGCATCATTGGCCATCAGGTAGATTAATATCGCTCCAGTGCGGACGGATGTAAAAATGCCAAAACTATAACAGTGCAAATAATTCTGTCTGGCTGAAGCGAATTGACTAAAACTGACAAAAAGGCCACGGCATTTGCCGTGGCCAATTTATTTACCCGCCAGCGAGTTTTACTTTCATTCCTTTGGCTTCGAGTAAGCTTTTTATTAAATCTCGCTTATCGCCCTGAATTTCGATAACGCCTTCTTTAACTGCTCCTCCGCAACCGCATTTTGCTTTCAGTTCCGCAGCTATCTTTTTAAGCGTGGCGTCATCAGCATCAATACCGGTAATCAGACAGACCCCTTTTCCTTTCCTGCCACTGGTCTGGCGCTGAATTCGCACAATACCATCGCCTTTTGGACGTTCTGGCGCAGCGTCAGGCTCATGTATACGCCCGGTTTCAGTGGAATAGACCAGCCGGCTATTGTTATCGCCCATTATGCCTCCTGTTTAAGCGATGCAAGAATATCACACAGCATTTGCGCCGGATCGGCGGCACGCGTAATAGGTCGTCCAATAACCATATAGTCCACGCCAGCAAGTTGAGCCTGCTGCGGCGTCATAATACGACGCTGGTCGCCTGCTTCGGCCCCTTCCGGACGAATGCCTGGAGTGACCAGCTTAAAAGCGGCGCCCAGTTCATTTTTAAAACGTACGGCTTCCTGGGCCGAGCAGACTACGCCATCAAGGCCGCATTCCTGGGTCAGACGCGCCAGACGCTCCGCATGGTCAGCCGGGCTCAGGGTAATGCCGACATCAGCCAAATCGCTGGCTTCCATGCTTGTTAACACCGTAACGGCAATCAGCAGTGGCGCGTCGGCGCCGAAAGGCGCCAGGGCTTCTTTTGCCGCGCGCATCATTCGCGCCCCGCCGCTGGCATGCACATTGACCATCCACACGCCGAGTTCCGCTGCAGTTGCGACAGCGCGCGCGGTGGTGTTGGGGATGTCGTGAAATTTCAGGTCGAGAAAAACATCGAACCCGCGTTCGTGTAGATCGCTTATCAACTGAGGGCCGCACAGCGTGAACATCTCTTTACCTACCTTCAGACGGCAATCTCGCGGGTCGATACGGTCGACAAAAGCAAGCGCGCTATCGCGATTGTCATAATCGAGCGCGACAACAATCGGCGAATCAGTAACAGAACGGGAGGAGGATGCAGTTAACTTCATGACCAGACCTTCTGACAGAGGGCACCGATGCGGCGCGGATGGATAAACGGCAAGCATTCTACCCGCACAACCATGAAATTTACAGGCGCGATCGCGCAGGCCCCGCTGCAAAGTGGCAGTAAACTGAGTTTGCCGGTTATGATGTCAAATTCATCATAAGTATGTTGTAACTAATGAAGGGTAAAAAAAGAGTTCTATTGACCATCCAGTCCGCGAATCGGCTTGATGGTTGACCACGCGCGGCAAGACGGACAGTGCCAGTAAAGGGTAAAAGCGGTAAAGCCGCATTTATGGCAGCGATAGCGCGGTTTCGTACGCACTTGCTCGCCTACCATGTCACGCAGAACCATCAGACTCTCTTTGGCGCGCCCTTCTTCAGCCTCCTGCAGATGGTAATCCATCAGACGATGAAAAACGCGCATAGTCGGGTGGCGCTGAAGCTGGCGCGTAATATAGACCTGAGCGGTATCCTGCCCTTCCTGCTGGTCTACCACTTCCGCCAGCATCAGTTCAGCCGTGGCGCCGGTATTTTCTTCTACGCAGCGTTTAAGAAAATCGGCCCATTCCTGAGGCTTATTGAGTTGCTGATAGCAAACCTGCAACATTTCCAGCGTTTCGCTAACCAGTTCATGATCCTGCTCGATGACTTTTTGCAGGCTCTCTACCGCGCTGGCATAGTCGCCGCGCGCCATAAAGATACGGCCCATCATGATGGAGATGCGCGCGCTGTTGCGATCGGCGGCGGCGCCCTTTTTCAGCAGGGACATTGCGCGTTCCATGTCGTCACTGCCCATCGCCTGCAGGGCCAGTTCACAATAAAAATGGGCGATTTCCATACGCTGTTTATCTTTGCCGAGCTTAACCAGCCGCTCTGCCACCTCGATGGCTTTCTGCCAGTCGCTGGTAGCCTGATAAATCTGCAGCAGTTGTTGCAGCGCGCCAACGCGAAAATCGGTTTCATCCACCAGTTGCTTGAACATCTCTTCCGCGCGGTCATACAGGCCCGCCGCCATATAATCGCGGCCAAGCTGTTGCACGGCAAGGAGCCGCTGCTCGTAAGTCAGCGACGCGCTTTCCATTAATGACTGATGAATGCGAATGGCGCGATCGACTTCGCCGCGAGAGCGGAAAAGATTGCCGAGCGTAAGGTGCGCCTCGACGGTGCCGGTATCCTCTTTCAGCATGTCGAGAAAGAGTTCAACGGCTTTATCCTGCTGGTTGGAGAGCAGGAAGTTAACGCCTGCGACATAGTCCCGAGAAAGCCGGTTGGTTTCCTGATCTTTTGCCTGTTGCGCACTTCTGCGCCCCATGTACCAGCCATAGGCGGCCGCGACGGGCAAAAGCAGAAACAACAACTCCAGCATAGCGAATTAATCCTTAACGGCCGGCGTAGTAGCGCTTGCGCCAGGCGCGGCCACAGGCGCGACCTGCTGTTCCAGGCGTTTGATTTTACGCTCGGCGCGAGCCAGCTGCAGCCTTACGCGCAGCCAGAACAGGCCGCAAATCAGCCAGCCGATAATAAAACCTGCGGCAAACAAAAAGGCGAGAAGCGTAGAAATACGAAACTCTCCCTGCGCCAGTAAGTAGTTAAACGTAACCTGCTGATCGTTTTGCGCACCCAGCGTGACCGAAACAACAAAAATCGCCAGTACCAGTAAAAAAATGAGTAAATATTTCACATGACTTCCCGTATGCGGCTTCGTGCGTATAAAAAACAGTCCAGGCTTCAGCGTAACGCGTTATAAGTTACCATTTTCGCACCCTTCGCGAAATCTCAAAGCGACAGGACATCCCAATTAAATAAGGCTAAAAAATCAAATATCAACCGTTCAGCTCTCGTCATGTTCACGCTTGTCGATTTCTACTTTTTCCTCAACAGGCGGGGTTAACGGCCCGCATAACCGCTGCGCAAGCCATGTCGCAAGCGTTACCAGCAGCCAGGAAATGAGCGTGGCGACCGCCAAATCCCGCGGCCAGTGCATTCCCAGCAACATCCTGCTGCCCATTACGCCCGTCGCCCAGACCAGCAGCAACGCAATAGTCCATGTTCTGCGACGCGGCCACAGCAGGCCGACGCCCAGCAACGCCCAGCTCGCGGCAAACATCGTATGACCAGAAGGAAAAGCGAAACCGGTCTCTTTTTGCCAGTGCCGGCGCAGCCAGCCCGGTATTTTTGTTTCATGCTGCAATTGCGCTTTCACTAACGCGCTTCGTTCCTTGCGCTTTAAAGTGTAGAACTCGTCAACCGGGATAGCGTGGGTTTTTTCAAGCCAGATGACAAACGGGCGCGGTTCCTGAACCTGTTCTTTAATCAATGACTTGCTCCACTGTCCCAGCAAAATTGCAATGCCCAGGATCGCAAACAGCGTAAGCGCTGCCTTAAGCCGGAAACGCAGGCACCAGAGAAACCAGGCGCAGAGTAAAACATGGGTGATTATTCCCCAGGGCTGCGTCACCGTTTCTGTCATCCAGAACAAGAATTTAAGCCATAAAGAGCTGTCGCCCGGCTGCCATTGCCACCCGGAAACCCAGGTCGACAGCGGCATGATGAGCAGTAGAAGCGCGCCAAGGGCGGTACGTCGAGCGATGGCCAGCATAGTCACTCCTTTTGTGCAAAGTCCTTCAAGAATAACTGAAAAATCACGCAATCTTGCAAATGTACCCTTTAGTGCGCTTAAAAACAGCCGTGGACAGTGTGATTAGGCGAACACTCCCGCCTTGTGGCAAAATAGCAAGATAACAGAAAGCCAGCGTTCTGGCGGACGTCGCGAGGCGTCATGTAATCTGGAGAATCACATGCAGCTTAAACGTGTGGCAGAAGCCAAACTGCCAACCCCATGGGGGGATTTCCTGATGGTGGGTTTTGAAGAACTGGCAACCGGGCAGGACCATGTGGCCCTGGTATTTGGGGATATTTCAGGCAAAGAGCCGGTTCTGGCTCGCGTTCATTCAGAATGTTTAACCGGCGATGCGTTATTCAGCCTGCGCTGCGACTGTGGTTTTCAGCTTGAAGCAGCGCTTTCGCACATTGCTGAAGAAGGCCGGGGCATTCTGCTGTATCACCGCCAGGAAGGGCGCAACATTGGTCTGCTGAATAAAATTCGCGCGTACGCGCTGCAGGACCAGGGTTACGATACCGTAGAAGCCAACCATCAACTTGGTTTTGCCGCCGATGAGCGAGATTTCACCCTTTGCGCAGACATGTTTAAACTGCTCGGCGTTGATGAAGTCCGTTTACTGACCAATAACCCGCGTAAGGTTGAGATCCTCACCGAGGCGGGCATCAATATTGTCGAGCGTGTGCCGCTTATCGTCGGGCGCAACCCCAACAATGAACATTATCTCGATACCAAGGCGGCCAAAATGGGCCATCTGCTCCCCTGAAAAAAGGCCTGCTGATGCAGGCCTTTTTTATCATGACGCTAAACGCTAAGCGATTCAGCGCAGCATATTGCGAATGACATAATGCAGAATGCCGTCGTTGCGGTAATAGGTCAGCTCATTACCAGTATCAATGCGACAGCGGCAATCAATCACTTCAGTCGCGCCATCTGCGCGGGTCAACGTAACCGGCACGGTGGCGGCAGGCGTAATATTCGCCAGATCGCTAATATCAATCCGCTCTTCCCCCGTGAGTCCCAATGTCTTACGCGTTACGCCTTGCGGGAATTCCAGCGGCAGTATGCCCATCCCGATGAGGTTCGAGCGGTGGATACGTTCGAACGATTCGGCGATAACCACGCGAACGCCCAACAGACGAGGCCCTTTTGCCGCCCAGTCGCGGCTGGAGCCTGAGCCATACTCTTTACCGGCAATAACCGCCAGCGGCGTGCCTTTCTCCTGGTAACGCATCGCGGCATCATAGATAGACATCACTTCATCGCCCGGCAACAGGCGGGTCATCCCCCCTTCCACACCCGGCACCATTTCGTTGCGAATGCGAATATTCGCGAAAGTGCCGCGCATCATTACTTCATGGTTGCCACGACGCGAACCGTAGGAGTTGAAGTCGTTACGCTCTACGCCATGGCTCAGCAAATAGCGCCCGGCCGGGCTATCGAGCTTGATGCTGCCCGCAGGGGAAATGTGGTCAGTCGTTACCGAATCGCCCAACATGGCGAGAATGCGCGCGCCATGGATATCCTGCACCGGCGCGGGTTCCGCCAGCATCTCGTCAAAGAAAGGCGACAGGCGAATGTAGGTTGAATCTGACTGCCAGTCGTAGGTATCCGAAGCCTCAACGTTGATAGCTTTCCAGTCGTCCGTGCCTTCAAACACTTCCGCATATTCTTTACGGAACATTTCCGTGGAAACTTGCTCCATCGCACGGGCAATTTCGCTTGTCGAAGGCCAGATATCTTTCAGATAGACCGGGTCGCCTTTACGATCGTGTCCCAGCGGCTCGGTTTCGAGGTTGATGTTCATGTTGCCGGCAAGCGCATAAGCCACTACCAGCGGCGGCGAGGCGAGCCAGTTGGTTTTCACCAGAGGATGAATACGACCTTCAAAGTTACGGTTGCCGGACAGCACGGCGCCAACCGTCAGATCGCCTTTTTTAATCGCCTGTTCAATAGGCTCTGGTAGCGGACCAGAGTTACCGATACAGGTGGTACACCCGTACCCAACCAGATTAAAACCCAGTTCGTCCAGATAAGGCGTCAGTTTAGCCCGGGCAAGGTAGTCGGAAACCACTTTTGAGCCAGGCGCCAGCGAGGCTTTTACCCATGGCTGACGTTTAAGCCCCAGCGTCACCGCTTTTTTGGCGAGCAGCCCGGCCGCCATTAATACGCTTGGGTTTGACGTATTAGTACAAGAGGTAATCGCCGAAATCACCACGGCGCCGTCCGGAAGCTCATATTGATGCCCGCTCAGGGTATACGTGACAGGCTGCTTGTCTTTCTGGGCGGTATTAAGCTCGAGCTCGGTACTGGCCGCGAAGGCTTTCGGCACATCGCCCAGCGCCACGCGATCCTGCGGCCGTTTCGGGCCAGCCAGACTCGCCTCAACATCCCCCATGTCAAGTTCAAGTACACTGGTAAACACAGGCTCATCGCCAGGGTTTCGCCATAGCCCCTGCGCTTTAGTGTAAGCCTCCACCAGCGCCACTTGCTCTTCGCTGCGCCCGCTGAGGCGCATATAACCGAGCGTCACCTCATCGACAGGAAAGAAGCCGCAGGTCGCGCCATATTCCGGCGCCATGTTAGCGATAGTGGCGCGATCGGCGAGCGGCAACGAATCCAGCCCGTCGCCAAAAAACTCAACAAACTTGCCTACCACGCCATGCTTGCGCAGCATTTGCGTCACCGTCAATACCAGATCGGTCGCCGTGATGCCTTCACGGAGCTTGCCGGTAAGGCGGAAACCCACGACATCGGGGATAAGCATAGAGACGGGCTGACCGAGCATCGCCGCTTCCGCCTCAATACCTCCTACCCCCCAGCCCAGCACGCCGAGACCGTTAATCATCGTCGTATGGGAGTCAGTGCCGACGAGCGTATCGGGATAAGCGACCATGACGCCATCCTGTAATTCGCTCCAGACGGCTTTGCCTAAATATTCAAGGTTAACCTGATGACAAATGCCGGTGCCCGGCGGGACGACGCTAAAGCGGCTGAAGGCTTGCTGTCCCCAGCGCAGGAATACATAGCGTTCGTGGTTGCGTTCCATTTCGAGACGTACGTTTTCTTCAAACGCATCGTCATCGCCAAAATGGTCCACGGTTACGGAATGGTCGATAACCAGATCGACCGGGGAAAGCGGGTTTACTTTTGAAACATCACCGCCCAGACGTTTTACCGCTTCTCGCATGGCGGCCAGATCCACTACCGCCGGCACGCCGGTGAAATCCTGCATCAGCACGCGGGCAGGACGATAGGCAATCTCCCGGTCGGCATGGGCGTTTTTCAGCCAGCCGGCCAGCGCATGCAAATCGTCGACGGTAACCGTATCGTTATCCTGCCAGCGCAGCATGTTTTCGAGTAAAACTTTTAAAGATTTGGGTAGCCGGGTGATATCTCCAAGTTCCCTGGCCGCCAGTGGCAAGCTGTAGTAATGATAGGTTTTATCCAGCGCCTGCAGCGTGTCCTTACTGGCTTCGCGTAGGGTTGACGACATAGCTCCTCCTGTAATCCTCGGATAGCGATACCCTGACAACCGTCAGGGTCTGTATTTAAAGATAACACAAACATGTCGTAACGATTTGATAACAACCCAAAAAGCTAAACGGCAGGAAAACAGAAAGGAAAAAAGCAAAATGCCCGGCTGGGCCGGGCATTATGGGGATTAGCGAAGGCAGATCCAGACCATCTGGCTCCAGAAGAGCGCTGAGACAGAAAAAGCGCCGAACCATGACCAGTATTTAAGGGTACGTTGATTATTCATAGCTATCACACCAATAAAATAAACCATTCATCCCGACACCATGTTTAATCTGTCGGCCTTATTGCTGTGTAGGTTTATTCTCTCAACCGGAGAAATGAAAAGAATGCATAATTGACAGCCTGAAACAGGTTCACAAAGTGTCGTTTAATGTTTTTTGTGATCTTCTTCAGTAAACAGAGCGATAAAAGCCTGCTGCTGTTCTGTTAATTCCCAAGGTCCGTACACCTCATCCGTGGGCATATTTTTGTGGTCTTGCTCACGAGTACGGTTGTCACGAAGCTGACATCTCCGTTTAGCTGCTGAGCTTTGTAAACGTACAGCCATTTTTAGCCCCAAAAACGCCAGATAAGGAGCGCAACCACAACCCAGAACAGCGCTGAGCCAAGAAAGACGGCCATCCACGCTTTGCGCTTCAGATCCGGATCTCTACGCGGCTCTTCACTTCCTGATGGCATTGCTAACCTCATACAATCGACATCGCTTATCATGTTTACACCAAACAATTGGTACAAGTAATCATCAGATGAGATAAATCCTAAATAAACTTTAGCCGAAAAGCCAGCATCTTTACGATCATTTTGCTATCGAATAATTAATCTTTTGACGTGAAATAAATTATTGAAGTGGCGAATTTGCGTTAAGGCTTATTATTTTCTATTTTTGTCGCTAATTGGTGACAGTACCCACGCGAAATATAAGGAGAAAGTCGCAGGGCGGCATAAAGTCGCGGATGATTCTCTTTCTTATTTCAATTACGTGGGGAGAAAATAAAGGCATCCCCGCTTCGCTGAGGATGCCTGAAGTGATTATTTGGCAGGCAGTTTGATATCTTTAAACATCTCTTCAATATCTTCATTCGAGCGTAGCGCAACGGCGGCATCGACAACGTCACGCGTCAAATGCGGCGCAAAGCGTTGGATAAAGTCATACATATAGCTACGTAAGAATGTACTGCGGCGAAAACCGATCTTCGTGGTGCTGTGACTGAAAATGCCATCTGCATCAATTCTTACCAAATCGGGATCGGATATTGGATCTACCGCCATGCTGGCAATCACCCCTACCCCCAACCCCAGGCGCACGTAAGTTTTGATAACATCGGCATCGGTCGCGGTGAAAACAATGCGCGGCGACAAGCCCGCGCGGTTAAAAGCCGTATCCAGCTCTGAGCGTCCGGTAAAACCAAAGGTATAGGTGACCAGCGGATACTGAGCCAGCTCTTCAATATTGACCTTTTCTTTCGAAGCCAGCGGATGATCGGGCGTGACCACAATTGACCGGTTCCAGTGATAGCAAGGCAGCATGACAAGGTCGTCATACAGGTGCAGCGCTTCCGTCGCGATAGCGAAATCAGCATTGCCTTTTGATACCGCTTCGGCAATCTGCGTTGGCGATCCCTGGTGCATATGCAGGGAAACGCGCGGGTAACGCTCAATAAACCCTTTAATCACGCTCGGTAAGGCATAGCGTGCCTGAGTGTGGGTTGTCGCCACATAAAGCGACCCTTTATCAGGCCAGGTGTGTTCGCCTGCAACCGATTTAATGGCATCGACTTTAGAAAGCACTTCCCGGGCGATACGAATAATTTCCTGACCGGCTGGCGTGACCTGAGTAAGATGCTTGCCGCTGCGCGCAAAAATTTGTATGCCCAGTTCATCCTCAAGCATACGAACCTGCTTACTAATGCCTGGCTGCGAGGTATAAAGGCCTTCCGCCGTAGAGGAAACATTCAGGTTGTGGTTAACCACCTCAACGATATAGCGCAACTGTTGTAGTTTCATGTCTGACCATCCAGGGTTGCACCCGCGGCAAGCAGGCTTAAGACGATTTCATAATAAGAAAGGGGAAAGCTATAACTACTATATCACTAATAGCTTTAGTGTATAGATATGTAAAAAAAATAATAACAGCGTTATAAAAAGAAAAGGCCGACTGGAGTCGGCCTTAAGCTATTAATTATATTTTATTTCTTGCCTTCGACCCATTTGCCGTCGACGTAAAAGGCAGACCAGTTAGTCGCCTTGCCATCCTTTTCAGACGCGACATATTGCTGTTTGGTCTTACGGCTAAAACGCACCATCGTTTTGTTGCCTTCAGGATCTTCCTGCGGCGCGTCAGCGAGGTAGCGCAGTTTTTCCGGCAGACGATCGCGGAAGCGATGTAACTCTTCAACCAGCGGCGCGCGCGTTTCACGCGATTTCGGGAAGGTGTTCGCTGCAAGGAAAACTCCCGCCGCGCCATCGCGAAGCACAAAATACGCATCCGATTTCTCGCATGGCAACTCAGGCAGCGGCACCGGATCTTCCTTCGGCGGCGCTACTTCACCGTTACGCAGAATTTTACGGGTGTTTTTGCACTCTTCGTTGGTACAGGCCATGTACTTGCCAAAACGCCCCATTTTCAGGTGCATTTCAGAACCGCATTTCTCGCACTCCACCACCGGGCCATCGTAGCCTTTAATGCGGAACTCGCCTTCCTCAATCTCATAACCGTCGCAGGTCGGGTTATTACCGCAGATATGAATCTTACGTTTCGGGTCGATGAGGTAGCTGTCCATCGCCGTGCCGCATTTGACGCAACGACGGCGGGCGCGAAGCGCGTTGGTTTCCGCATCGTCACCTTCCAGCACGTTCAGCACTTCATTTTCCGGCACGAGGTTGATGGTAGTTTTGCAGCGTTCTTTCGGCGGTAGCGCATAGCCGGAACAGCCGAGGAATACGCCAGTGCTGGCGGTGCGAATCCCCATCTTGCGGCCGCAGGTCGGGCAGTCGATGCTGGTCAACACCATCTGGTTCGGGCGCATGCCGCCCTCTTCCGGATCTTTCTCAGCCGTATCAAGCTGCTTGTTAAAATCATTAAAGAAGCTGTCCAGAACGCCGCGCCATTCAGCTTCATGGTTCGCTACCCGGTCAAGGCTGTCTTCCATCTGCGCGGTAAAATCATAGTTCATCAAATCGCGGAAATTCTCTTCCAGGCGATCGGTGACGATTTCACCCATTTTTTCAGCATAGAAACGGCGGTTTTCCACACGCACGTAACCACGGTCCTGAATAGTGGAAATGATGGATGCATAAGTAGACGGGCGGCCAATTCCGCGCTTCTCAAGTTCTTTAACCAGCGACGCTTCGCTAAAGCGTGCCGGCGGCTTGGTAAAGTGCTGAGCCGGCGTCAATTCAATTAATGAAAGCGTATCGCCTTCGTTTACCGCTGGCAGCGTGCGATCTTCATCGTTTTTACGCAGCGCCGGCATGACTTTCGTCCAGCCGTCGAAGCGCAAGGTGCGTCCGCGCGCTTTGAGGCGAAAATCGCCTGCCGCTACCGTGAGCGTAGTGGAATCATACTGCGCAGGCGTCATCTGGCAGGCCACGAACTGGCGCCAAATAAGCTGATAGAGCTTCTGCGCGTCCGCTTCCATATCCTTCAACGATTCCGCAAGCACGCTTACATCTGAAGGACGAATGGCTTCGTGCGCTTCCTGCGAGTTTTCTTTACTGGCGTACTGATTCGGCGCGTCCGGCAGATATTTTTTACCGAAATTGCTGTCAATGTAGCCGCGAACCATGCTCACCGCATCCTGACTCAGGTTGGTGGAGTCAGTACGCATATAGGTAATGTGCCCGGCTTCATAAAGACGCTGCGCCATCATCATGGTTTTCTTCACGCCAAAGCCAAGACGAGTGCTTGCAGCCTGTTGCAGGGTAGACGTAATAAAGGGAGCGCCAGGCTTGCTGCTGGTGGGTTTGTCTTCACGCTCTATAACTTTATATTGCGCGCCCTTGAGCAACTCCACCGCCGCCATGGTTTCATCACGGCTGACAGGACGGAATGGCTTGTCATGCTGATGCGTAACCTGGACGGACAGCGCTTCGCTGGAAGGCGTGGTAAGCGAGGCGTCAACTTCCCAATACTCTTCCGGAACAAAGGCTTTAATTTCGCGCTCGCGCTCCACCACTAAACGCACCGCGACTGACTGAACGCGGCCTGCGGAAAGCCCACGCGCTATCTTCTTCCACAGCAGCGGGGAAACCATATAGCCCACCACGCGGTCCATGAAGCGGCGCGCCTGTTGAGCATTTACGCGATCGAGATTCAACTCGCCCGGCTTTTCAAATGCCTGACGAATGGCGTTCTTGGTAATTTCGTTGAAGACAACGCGACTGTAGCGTTTGTCATCGCCGCCGATCACTTCCCGCAGGTGCCAGGCGATAGCCTCCCCTTCGCGGTCAAGGTCGGTTGCGAGATAGATATGATCGGCTTTTTCCGCGAGCGACTTGAGCTCGGAAACCACCTTTTCTTTACCCGGCAGCACTTCATACTGTGCTTCCCAGTTGTGCCAGGGGTCGATGCCCATACGGCTGACGAGCGCACCACGTTCATCTTTTTTGGCCTTGCCGGCCGCTTTTTTGGTGGAGGCGGAGTCAGCGCTTTTCTTAGGGACGGAGCCACTGGTCGGCAAATCACGGATGTGGCCTACGCTGGATTTCACCACGTAGTCTTTACCGAGATATTTGTTAATCGTTTTGGCTTTTGCCGGGGACTCAACGATAACGAGAGCTTTACCCATATTCACCTTTACCTGATTGGATTCTTCCAGAATACGTCGCACGTTGCTGCACCTTCCACTGGCGACGAGCCTTTTATATTGCGGCAGCGTCGATGGATATCAACCCTTAAATCGCTTAAGCCCGCAGAGACCCAAAACGCGTCAGGTGGTTGAGACCACAGGGTTTTCGTACAGGTTGAACCAGCACGACGAACTTCAGGTTGAATGTCAAGCAATTCTGTTGCCAGATTTGCGAAAGGGTCACACTCTACCTGATAAAATTCGTTACGCAACTTTATTAGCATGCAAAAGCGTTTCACGCTACCACGTAAAAGCCCCTAATCCCCCTGTCGGCAACAGGGAAAATTTGCCACCTTTCCTCTGTGAGGCGTACACTACGCGCAGTCTTTAAGGAGAGGATTATGCAAGCAAAAACTCAGCCTATCGATCGTGAAACGTTGCTAGCTCATGCCAATAAGCTCATTCGCGAGCATGAGGATTACCTGGCGGGTATGGAAGCGACGCATGTCGAGCAAAAAAATGGCGTGCTGGTGTTTCAGGGCAACTATTTTCTTGACGAGCAAGGCTTACCTACCGCGAAAAGCACAGCGGTGTTCAATATGTTCAAACACCTCGCCCACCAGCTTTCCGAGAAATATCACCTGCAGGATTGAAAAACGAGGCGCGCAGCCTCGTTTTCCAGGTTACAGCAGCGGTTTTTCTCCTCGCTGCCACCAGCGGAGCAGCAGGCGGTCCAGACTCTGGGCCGCGCTGCCGGTAAATTTATCCATTAGCTTTTTACGACGCGTGTAGCGTACGCTCACCACCTCTTTTTGCGGCATTTGCTGCAAAATCAAATCGTCGCTGGTGCGAATTTCATCCACTAACCCTTTTTCCTGCGCCTGCAGACCGTACCAGTGCTCCCCCGTTGCGACCTCATTAATATCTAATGAAGGGCGCATGGTCTGCACAAACTGCTTGAAGAGTTGATGGGTTTCGTTGAGATCTTCACGAAACTTCTCCCGCCCTTCCTCGGTATTCTCGCCGAACAGGGTCAGGGTGCGTTTGTATTGTCCAGCGGTGTGAAGTTCAATATCGATATCGTTGCGCTTAAGCAGGCGATTGAAGTTAGGCACCTGAGCGACGACCCCTATCGAGCCGACAATGGCGAAAGGCGCCGCTACAATCCGGTTGGCCACGCAAGCCATCATGTACCCCCCGCTTGCCGCGACTTTATCTACCGCAACGGTTAAAGGAATATTACGATCGCGTAAACGCTGAAGCTGGGATGAAGCAAGACCGTAGCCATGCACCACCCCGCCGGGGCTCTCCAGACGCAGTAATACTTCATCCTGCGGCTTCGCCACGGCCAGCACGGCGGTAATCTCTTCGCGCAGCGAAGCGACCTCATGGGCGTCCATGCTGCCTTTGAAGTCCAGCACGTAAAGCGTTGCCTTGCCGGACGGCGCGTTTTCACCACGCTTTGCCCGCGCTTTAGCCGCTTTCGCTTCCTGTTTCTCTTTCTTCTTTTGTTCCTTATGCCACTGTTTCTGCTGATGTGTGTCGAGCAGCGCAACCGCTATCTCTTCCTGCATCGTTTTGTATTGTTCATTCAGACGGGTCACGCGAAGCTCGCCGCGCTGATGTTTCTTGCGCTGGGCGACATTCGAAATCAGCGAGATGACGATAACTAACGCCACGACTACCGTCGCGATTTTGGCCAAAAACAGGCCATATTCATAAACTAAATCCACAGTTTCCGCCTCTGTCTTTACGCTCGAAAAACGGCGTTAGTCTACCCGACGCTTCATCGCGCGTCTCGCGATTAGTCTCGTTCATGCGAGTCAGGTTCCTGATTTTTCCTTGTGCGATGAAATATTTGCAAAATGTTACGTTCAGGTTGTTATCGCCCCCCGGCCGATTGAAATAGCGAGCGGATTAAGGCATAAAGCGCTTTTATGCAAAATGAAGCGTCGGCTTTTGCCCGCCGCTTGCGCCGAGGAGTTGCCCGTGCACTATCAACCGCAAACTAACCTGCTGCAAAACCGCATAATTTTAGTCACAGGCGCCAGCGACGGCATTGGCCGCGAGGCGGCATTGACCTATGCGCGTTACGGAGCGCAGGTGCTTTTATTGGGCCGCAGCGAAGAAAAATTACGCCAGGCCGCTGCTGACATCGCTCGTCTGGGCGCCATCCCGGCCAGCCTGTTTTTGCTCGATTACGCAAGCGCTACGGTTGAAGATTGCCAGCGCGTGGCGAGGGAAATCGCCGCTCAGGTTCCTCGCCTGGACGGTTTGTTACACAATGCTGGCGTACTGGGTGAAATCGCGCCGATGATGGAGCAGACGCCGGAAAGCTGGCGTGAAGTCATGCAGGTTAACGTCAATACCACCTTCTTTTTAACCCAGGCGCTGTTGCCGCTGCTGTTGAAGGCGGAAGCAGGCTCGCTGGTCTTCACCACCTCAAGCGTGGGCCGTCAGGGGCGGGCGCAATGGGGCGCTTACGCCGTGTCCAAATTCGCAACGGAAGGCATGATGCAGGTGCTTGCGGACGAATATAAATCGTTGCGGGTCAACTGTATCAACCCTGGCGGCACGCGAACCAAAATGCGCGCCAGCGCCTTCCCGACGGAAGATGCCGATAAACTCAAGACACCGGCGGATTTAATGCCGCTTTACCTCTGGCTGATGGGCGACGACAGCCGCCGCAAAACCGGCATGAGCTTTGATGCCCAGCCAGGCCGCAAACCGGGAATAGCCGAATGAACGAAGATCGCTATCAGCAACGCCAGCAGAAAATAAAAGATAAGGTCGATGCCCGCGTGGCCGCCGCACAGCAGGAGCGCGGCATCACCCTCGTTTTTACCGGCAACGGCAAAGGCAAAACCACCGCCGCCTTCGGCACAGCCACCCGCGCTGTCGGCCACGGTAAAAAAGTGGGCGTTATCCAGTTCATTAAAGGCACCTGGCCGAATGGCGAACGTAACCTGCTGGAACCGCACGGGGTAGAATTTCAGGTCATGGCAACGGGTTTTACCTGGGATACGCAAAACCGCGAGAGCGATACGGCCGCTTGCCTTGACGTTTGGCGGCATGCCGAGCGCATGCTGGCCGACAACGCGCTTGATATGGTGATTCTGGACGAGCTGACTTACATGGTGGCTTACGATTATCTGCCGCTGGAAACGGTTATGCAGGCGCTGCGAAACCGTCCGGCGCACCAGACGGTCATCATCACCGGCCGCGGCTGTCACCGCGATATTCTTGATTATGCCGATACCGTAAGCGAACTGCGTCCGGTTAAACATGCCTTTGACGCAGGCATTAAGGCGCAAATCGGCATTGACTACTAGCCGTCGGCGTTATCCCGGCGCAGTAAGCAAAACGCCCTCATTCGAGGGCGTTTTTATTTAGCTGCCGCTGCGTCCACCGCCGCTGCGACGGTTGCCGCTCACCTGGCTGTGGCGTTTTACTGCCCGGCGAATCTGGTTCGCCTTCATACGGCGTCTGTCTTTTTCAACCGCCACTTTGCTGGAGGTCTCCGCGGGCAAGCCCACCAGTTCGCGCAGGTAGTTGGTCTGCGCCAGATCAAGCTCCGTCCAGCCGCCGCGCGGCAAACCTTTCGGCAGAGGGATATCGCCATAGCGCACGCGAATCAGGCGGCTTACCTGTACGCCTACCGCTTCCCACAGGCGACGCACTTCACGGTTGCGCCCCTCCGTGAGGGTAACGTTGTACCACTGATTAATGCCTTCGCCGCCGCTGAAGCGGATAGTTTTAAACGCCGCCGGACCATCTTCCAGCTGTACGCCCCGCGCCAGTTCACGCACTTTCGCATCGTCAATCTGGCCAAAGACGCGTACCGCGTATTCGCGTTCTACTTCCCGACTCGGGTGCATCAGGCGATTCGCCAGCTCGCCGTCAGTCGTAAAGAGCAGCAAACCGCAGGTGTTGACATCAAGACGGCCCACCGCAATCCAGCGCGCGCCGCGCAGCTTGGGCAGACGGTCGAACACGGTAGGACGGCCTTCCGGATCGTTGCGGGTGCAAAGCTCGCCTTCCGGCTTATAGTAAGCCAGCACGCGGCAGATCTGCTCTACCGACTCTTTTACCGAAACAAGGTGTCCATCAATACGAATTTTCAGTGCTGGCGTGACTTCCACACGGTCGCCGAGGGTGGCGATTTTGCCATCCACGCTGACGCGTCCTGCGGTAATCATGGTTTCGATTTCACGGCGCGAACCGTGGCCGGCGCGCGCCAGCACTTTCTGTAATTTCTCGCTCATTGAGCTTCCTTCAGGTGTCGCCTTCCCAGGCGTCGGACAGGATTCGGGGCGCATGGCGCCCCGATTTTTGGGGGCGTAGTATAGCCTTGCACAATATTATAAGAAAGGCTTAACGTCGCCCACCCCTTCACGCAATACCACTGGCGCATCGTCGGTCAGGTCAACCACCGTAGTGGGCTGCTGCCCCAGATACCCGCCGTGAATAATCAAATCGACCTGCTTCTCCAGTCGGTCTTTAATTTCATCCGGATCGGACTCGGTAAAATCGCTGCCCGGCAGCATCAGCGAGGTGGAGAGCATTGGCTCGTTCAGCGTCTCCAGCAGCGCCAGCGCGATAGGATTAGAGGGGACGCGCAGGCCAATCGTCTTACGCTTCTCCTGCAGCAGGCGACGCGGCACCTCTTTAGTGCCTTTGAGAATAAAGGTGTAGTTGCCCGGCGTGTTGTTTTTGATAAGCCGGAACGCCACGTTATCGACATAGGAGTAAGTGGAAAGCTCAGAGAGATCGCGGCACATCAGGGTAAAGTTGTGACCGTCGGGCAACTGACGGATCCGGCAAATCCGCTCCATCGCGCTCTTATCTTCCAGCTTACAACCCAGCGCATAGCCGGAATCGGTGGGATAAACAATAACCCCGCCTTTACGGATGATCTCTACCGCCTGGTTAACCAGTCGCGGCTGCGGGTTATCCGGATGAATATAAAAAAACTGACTCATACTGCCCTCTCTTTTCGTTCTTCCGGCGATGTCCAGCTCGCCCAGACGGGCGTAACGCCAGCAGGCAGCCACAGCTTGCGGCCCAGCTCAATCCACGGCGAGGGCTGATGAAAATCGGAGCCCTGGGATGCGAGCAAGCCAAACTGCGCCGCATAATTCGCCAGTTGCGTACGCTCATTCGGCGCCTGCTGGCACTGCGCGACCTCCATCGCCTCTCCGCCTGTCTCGGCAAAGTGATGAAGCAGCCGCTTAAGCCATTTTGCGCTCAGGTCATAACGCCCGGGATGGGCCACAACCGCCTGGCCGCCAGAATGATGAATCACATCAATAGCTTGTTTTATTGTACACCACTGCGGCGGAACATAGCCGATTTTCCCCCGCGCCAGATAATGCTTAAACACCTTCGCCGGCTCGGTGGCGCGCCCCGCCTCCACCAGAAAGCGAGCAAAATGCCCGCGGGTTATCATCCCGCCTTCGGCAAAACGCTGCGCCCCTTCCCAGGCGCCGGGAATACGCGCCTTTTCAAGGCGTTCCGCTATCATCCGCGCGCGCTGAATACGCCGCTCTCCCTGTTCGGCCAGGAACGCGATCATCGCAGGATGTTGAATGTCGATGCCGAGGCCGACAATGTGGATCTCATGGTTTTCCCACACGGTAGAAATTTCCACGCCAGCCACCAGGCGCAGCGCCAGGCCTGCGCGGTCGATTTCCGCCTGCGCCGGCGCAATGCCCGCCGTGGTGTCATGGTCGGTAATCGCAAGCGTATGGATTTGCATCCCGGCGGCGCGATGGACCAGTTGCGCGGGCGTTAATAGCCCGTCGGATGCCGTTGTATGGCTATGCAGATCGTAAATGACTGCGGAATCAGGTTCGCTCAAAACGGCTCCACTCGGTTAGTAATACGCATTAGGCCGCCCATCATAACGATTCCTGATGTTTTTCTGAAATCAGGGTTGACAATTTGGTCATGAACCAGTTAACTAGTACGCAAGTTCACTGCAAAAGGTATCTGAAAATGAAAGCAACATTGACTCTTCGCGGCTGGTGGCGTACCTCCTGAATCGGGCGGTGTCTTCACGCATGCGTAACGCAATCAGATACCCGGCCCGCTTAAAGCGGGCTTTTTTTTGAACAGAACAGACGGGAAGCCGAGAATGCAAACAGCTAAACCAGCACTTGAACTACTCAGCAGCGAAGGGGTTTACCGTGAAAACCCAACGGCGCTGTTTAACCAACTCTGCGGCGCGCGTCCTGCGACTCTGCTGCTTGAGTCGGCGGACATCGACAGTAAAAACGATCTTAAAAGCCTGCTGCTGGTTGATAGCGCGTTGCGCATTACCGCAATCGGTGACACTGTCACGATATCTGCCTTAACGGATAACGGCGCGGCACTGCTCGCCCTGCTGGATGGCGTCTTGCCTGCCGGCGTGGAGAACACACGTCAGCCCCAGACCCGCGTGCTTCGCTTCCCACCGGTAAGCCAGTTGCTGGATGAAGACGCCCGTCTCTGTTCGGTTTCCGTATTCGATACCTTCCGCCTGCTGCAAACGCTGGTTGACGTACCGGAAAATGAGCGAGAAGCGATGTTTTTCGGCGGTCTGTTCGCTTATGACCTGGTGGCGGGCTTTGAAGACTTGCCAGACCTTAAAGCGTCGAATCGTTGCCCGGATTACTGTTTCTATCTTGCTGAAACGCTGCTGGTTATCGACCATCAGAAAAAAAGCAGCCGCATTCAGGCGAGCCTCTTTACGCCGCAGCCGCTGGAGAAACAGCGCCTGCAGACGCGCATTGAGCAGATTAAGCAGCAACTGACTCAGGCTGCCGCGCCGTTGCCGGTACAGGAAGTGGCAAGCATGCGTTGCGAATGCAACCAGAGCGATGAAGAGTATGGCGCCGTCGTGCGCGAAATGCAGAAAGCGATTCGCGCCGGGGAGATTTTCCAGGTCGTGCCTTCGCGTCGCTTCACGCTGCCCTGCCCGTCGCCGCTGGCCGCCTACGATACGCTGAAAAAGAGCAACCCAAGCCCATACATGTTTTTTATGCAGGATAGCGACTTCACGCTGTTTGGCGCCTCGCCGGAGAGCTCGCTGAAGTATGACGCCGCATCGCGCCAGATTGAGATCTACCCCATCGCCGGCACCCGCCCGCGCGGACGCCGCGCCGACGGCACGCTGGACCGCGATCTTGACAGCCGCATTGAGCTGGAGATGCGCACCGACCATAAAGAGCTTTCTGAGCACCTGATGCTGGTTGATCTGGCGCGTAACGATCTGGCGCGCATCTGCACGCCGGGCAGCCGCTATGTCGCAGATCTGACCAAAGTAGACCGGTACTCTTTTGTGATGCATCTCGTCTCCCGCGTGGTTGGCGAGCTGCGACAGGACCTCGACGTACTGCACGCTTACCGCGCCTGCATGAACATGGGCACCCTGAGCGGCGCGCCGAAGGTCCGCGCCATGCAGCTTATCGCCGCCGCCGAGGGCGAGCGCCGGGGCAGCTACGGCGGCGCGGTGGGCTATTTTACCGCTCACGGCGACCTTGATACCTGCATCGTTATTCGCTCAGCCTATGTGGAAGATGGCATCGCCACCGTCCAGGCGGGGGCTGGCGTGGTGCTCGACTCCGTGCCGCAGTCCGAAGCGGACGAAACCCGTAATAAAGCCCGCGCGGTATTGCGCGCAATCGCCCAGGCGCATCATGCACAGGAGATTTTCTGATGGCCGACATTCTGCTGCTCGATAATATCGACTCCTTCACTTACAACCTGGCGGATCAGCTGCGGGCAAGCGGCCATAACGTGGTTATCTACCGCAACCATGTCCCGGCGCAGACCTTGATTGACCGTCTGGCGACCATGGATAACCCGGTATTGATGCTCTCGCCTGGCCCCGGCACGCCTTCGGAAGCGGGCTGCATGCCTGAGCTTCTGACCCGGATGCGCGGCAAGCTGCCGATTATCGGCATCTGCCTGGGCCACCAGGCGATAGTGGAAGCCTACGGCGGCTACGTTGGCCAGGCCGGAGAAATTTTGCATGGCAAGGCTTCAAGCATCGAGCATGACGGCCAGGGGATGTTCGCCGGGTTAATGAACCCGTTGCCGGTCGCCCGCTATCATTCGCTGGTCGGCAGCAACATTCCGGCAGGGTTGACCGTGAACGCCCATTTCGATGGCATGGTCATGGCGGTGCGTCATGACGCAGACCGCGTATGCGGTTTTCAGTTCCACCCGGAATCTATCCTGACGACGCAGGGCGCGCGCCTGCTGGAGCAGACGCTTGCCTGGGCGCAAACCCAGGTTGAGCAGAAAAACTCGCTGCAGCCGATTCTGGAAAAGCTTTATCAGGCGCAAACGCTGAGCCGTGAAGAGAGCCACCAGCTCTTCTCCGCGATTGTCCGCGGCGAGCTGAAACCTGAGCAACTGGCGGCCGTGCTGGTCAGCATGAAAGTGCGCGGCGAACACCCGAATGAAATTGCCGGCGCCGCTTCCGCGCTGCTGGAAGACGCCGCGCCCTTCCCGCGCCCGGACTACCTGTTTGCCGATATCGTCGGCACCGGCGGCGACGGCAGCAACAGCATTAATATCTCCACCGCCAGCGCATTTGTCGCCGCCGCGGTGGGGCTGAAGGTCGCAAAACATGGCAACCGCAGCGTCTCCAGCCGCTCGGGCTCTTCCGACCTGCTGGCTGCTTTCGGTATTAATCTGGAGATGAACGCGCAAGCATCGCGCCAGGCGCTGGATGATCTTGGCGTCTGTTTCCTGTTCGCGCCGAAGTACCACACCGGCTTTCGTCACGCCATGCCGGTACGCCAGCAGTTGAAAACCCGCACGCTCTTTAACGTGCTGGGGCCGTTGATTAACCCGGCTCACCCACCGCTGGCGCTGATTGGCGTATACAGCCCGGAGCTGGTGCTGCCGATTGCCGAAACGCTGCGCGTGCTTGGCTACCAGCGCGCGGCCGTCGTGCATAGCGGGGGAATGGATGAAGTCTCCCTTCACGCCCCGACGCTGGTTGCGGAGCTCAATAATGGCGAGATTAAAAGCTATCAGCTGACCGCCGACGATTTTGGCTTATCCCCTTATGAGAAAGCGGACCTCGCAGGCGGCACGCCGGAAGAAAACCGTGACATTCTCACCCGCCTGTTACAAGGTAAAGGAGAGACTGCGCATGAGGCGGCCGTCGCCGCCAACGTCGCGATGCTGATGCGTCTGCACGGCGAAGAAGATTTAAAAACCAATGCCCGGCGGGTGATTGACGTATTACGCAGCGGCAGCGCTTATGACCGTGTTACCGCACTGGCAGCAAGAGGGTAAGGCATGGAAACCGTTTTAGCGAAAATCGTCGCAGATAAGGCGATTTGGGTGGAAACCCGCAAGCAGCAGCAACCGCTGGCGAGCTTTCAGAATGACGTTAAGCCGAGCGCGCGCAGTTTTTACGACGCGCTGCAGGGCGCGCGCACCGCGTTCATCCTTGAATGTAAGAAAGCCTCTCCGTCAAAAGGGGTGATCCGTGAGGACTTCGACCCGGCGCGCATTGCATCTGTTTATAAGCATCACGCTTCGGCTATCTCTGTCCTGACGGATGAGAAATATTTCCAGGGCAGCTTCGATTTCCTGCCAGTGGTCAGCGGCATCGTCACACAGCCGGTGCTGTGCAAAGACTTTATTATCGACGCTTACCAGATTTACCTGGCGCGTTTTTATCAGGCGGACGCTTGCCTGCTGATGCTCTCGGTGCTGGATGATGAACAGTATCGTCAGCTCGCCGCCGTGGCGCACAGCCTGAGCATGGGCGTGCTGACCGAGGTGAGCAACGAAGAGGAGCTGGAGCGCGCTATCCGTCTGGAAGCCAAAGTGGTCGGCATTAATAACCGCGACCTGCGGGATCTCTCAATCGATCTCAACCGCACCCGCGAGCTTGCGCCGCGCCTTGGCCCGGGCGTGACGGTTATCAGCGAATCCGGCATCAATACTTATGCGCAGGTGCGCGAACTGAGCCATTTCGCCAACGGTTTCCTGATTGGTTCCGCCCTGATGGAAGAGGACGATCTGGCGGCAGCCGTACAGCGCGTGCTGCTTGGCGCAAACAAAGTGTGCGGGCTGACGCGCTCTGAAGACGCGCAGGCGGCCCACGACGCGGGCGCCATCTACGGCGGGCTGATTTTTGTCTCCTCCTCGCCTCGCGCGGTGACAATTGAACAGGCGAAAGCTGTGAAGAACGCCGCGCCGCTGCGCTATGTCGGCGTCTTTCGCAACGCCCTTCAGGATGAGGTGGTGGAAACGGTCAATGCGCTTAAGCTCGCTGCCGTTCAACTCCACGGCAGCGAAGACCAGGCCTATATCGACACCCTGCGCGCCGCGCTGCCGGCGAACGTGGAAATCTGGAAAGCCTTGAGCGTGGCGCAGGCTCTCCCGCCGCGTAACCTTAATCACGTAGCGAAATATGTGCTGGATAACGGCCAGGGCGGCAGCGGTCAGCGCTTCGACTGGTCGCTGCTGGCGGGTGAAAAACTCGATAATGTCATCCTCGCGGGCGGCCTTGGCGCCGACAACTGTGTGGAAGCGGCGAAGCTTGGCTGTGTGGGACTCGATTTTAACTCCGGCGTGGAAAGCGAGCCGGGAATCAAAGATGCCAACAAGCTGGCGGCGGTCTTCAGAACGCTGCGGGCTTATTAAGGAAGCGACGAATGACGACTTTACTGAACCCCTATTTTGGTGAATTTGGCGGTATGTATGTCCCGCAGATCCTGATGCCCGCGCTGCGCCAGCTGGAAGCGGCTTTTGTCAGCGCCCAGAGCGACCCGGAATTTCAGGCGCAGTTTACCGACCTGTTGAAAAATTACGCGGGTCGCCCTACTGCGTTAACCAAATGTCAGAACCTGACAGCGGGCACGAAAACCACCCTTTATCTTAAGCGTGAAGACCTGCTGCACGGCGGCGCGCATAAAACGAACCAGGTATTAGGCCAGGCGCTGCTTGCCAAACGCATGGGCAAAACCGAGATTATCGCTGAAACCGGCGCGGGCCAGCACGGCGTCGCCTCGGCGCTCGCCAGCGCCCTGCTCGGTCTGAAATGCCGCATCTATATGGGTGCGAAAGACGTTGAGCGTCAATCGCCGAACGTGTTTCGCATGAAGCTGATGGGCGCAGAGGTTATCCCGGTGCATAGCGGCTCCGCCACGCTGAAGGACGCCTGCAACGAGGCGCTTCGCGACTGGTCCGGCAGCTATGAGAAAGCGCACTATATGCTGGGCACCGCCGCCGGTCCGCACCCCTTCCCGACTATTGTTCGCGAATTCCAGCGTATGATCGGCGAAGAGACCAAAGCGCAAATTCTGGAAAAAGAGGGACGCCTGCCCGACGCGGTTATCGCCTGCGTGGGCGGCGGCTCAAACGCTATCGGCATGTTTGCCGATTTTATCGATGAAACCAACGTGGGACTGATTGGCGTGGAGCCTGCGGGCCACGGCATCGAGACCGGCGAGCACGGCGCGCCGCTTAAGCATGGTCGTGTCGGCATCTATTTCGGTATGAAAGCGCCGATGATGCAGACCGACGAAGGGCAGATTGAGGAGTCCTATTCCATTTCCGCCGGGCTCGATTTCCCGTCGGTCGGACCGCAGCATGCTTATCTCAACAGCACCGGACGCGCCGACTATGTCTCTATTACCGATGACGAAGCGCTGGACGCGTTTAAAGCGCTTTGCCGCAGCGAAGGGATTATCCCGGCGCTGGAGTCCTCTCACGCGCTGGCGCATGCGTTAAAAATGATGCGCGAAAACCCGGAGAAAGAGCAGTTGCTGGTAGTGAATCTGTCCGGTCGCGGAGATAAAGATATCTTTACCGTTCACGATATTTTCAAAGCACGAGGGGAAATGTAATGGAACGCTACGATCAGCTTTTCGCACGCCTTAAAGCCCGCAAGGAAGGCGCTTTTGTCCCCTTCGTCACGCTTGGCGATCCGTCGCCGGAACAGTCGTTGAAAATCATTGACGCGCTGATTGAAGCGGGCGCCGACGCGCTGGAGCTGGGCATTCCCTTCTCCGACCCGCTGGCAGACGGCCCAACGATTCAGGACGCCACGCTGCGCGCTTTTGCCGCAGGCGTTACGCCAGGGCAGTGTTTTGAGATGCTGGCCGCCATTCGCCAGAAGCACCCGACCATCCCGATTGGTCTGCTGATGTATGCCAACCTCGTTTTCAGCCGCGGTATCGATGCGTTTTATGCTCAGTGCGAAAAAGTGGGCGTGGATTCGGTGCTGGTGGCGGACGTCCCGGTGGAAGAATCGGCGCCGTTTCGTCAGGCGGCGATGCGTCACAACGTAGCGCCGATTTTTATCTGCCCGCCGAATGCCGATGATGACCTGTTGCGCCAGATTGCCTCTTATGGCCGCGGTTACACTTACCTGCTTTCCCGCGCCGGGGTGACAGGCGCGGAGAACCGCGCCGCGCTGCCGCTGCATCATCTGATTGAGAAACTGACTGAGTACCACGCCGCGCCGCCGCTGCAGGGCTTCGGCATTTCCGAACCGACGCAGGTGAAAGCCGCTGTCGAGGCGGGCGCCGCCGGCGCGATTTCCGGCTCCGCCACGGTAAAAATCATTGAGCGGAATATCAACAACCACAACGCGATGCTGGATGAACTAAAAGCGTTTGTGCAGCAGATGAAAGCGGCCAGCCGCCCTGCTTAACTATCCAGACAAGCAAAAGGCGCGACGTTCGCGCCTTTTTTCTTTTTGTCGGTAGTGCCGATGCTTAGAAGCGATAACCGGCCGAGAACATGAATACCCACGGATCGAGACGGGTATTGATATTTTGCTGTTCGCCGCCCGCCTTAAATTTCACTTCCGTATCAATATCCATATACCAGACGGACATGTTCAACAGCCAGTCGCGGTTAATAAGATAATCAAGACCGACCTGGCCTGCCGCGCCCCAGGAATCCTTCAGGCTTAAATCGCTCAGGCCCGCCGCTTTGCCCGTATCGTTAAAATCTTCATTAAAGAAAGTGGTGTAGTTAATGCCCGCGCCGATGTAAGGGCGCACTTTGCTCTGAGCGTCACCGAAGTACCACTGCGCCATTAACGTCGGCGGCAGATGGTGCACAGTCGCGATATCCCCCGTCGCCCCTAACCCAACGCGATGACGAAACGGCGTGGCGGCAAGCAGTTCGACGCCTACGTTGTCCGTAGCCATATAGGTTAAGGTCACGCCGAGCTGGGTATTGTTATTAACATTAAAGCCGCCCATACCCAGCACATTATCAGACCCTTCTGTAGGACGAACGGTCGCGCTACCGGCACGCACAAAAAACTCCCCCGCCTCATGCGCCGACGCCACGCCCGATAAACAGCTCAACGCAATCAACGCCACTGCAAACTTTTTCATATCCCGCTCCCTTGTTGTGGTTTTATTGGCGCGGTGAATATACCCAGATTGAGTTATAAAGTGATCTGCCGCAGATCACATTCGAAGCGGTAATTTAACATTCATTGATCTGCATTAATTTCCAGGTTATCCGCTGATAACGAATTTTTGATTTGCAGGTAATCGGCAAACAAAAATTAACAAAAAATTGTGACAGTGCTCACTTGCTGCTGGTGATGGCGCTGGCTAATTTAGCTGCTTCCTCCATATGGCTATTTGCGTGATGTGTTTGCGGGTGAGAAATGAGCGAGTTGAATCCGTGCATGACGTGTGGCGCTTGCTGCGCCTGGTTTAGAGTTTCTTTCTATTGGGCCGAAGGCGATGATGCCGGCGGCATCGTGCCTTCCCATTTGACCGAGCAGGTTACTCCTTTTTTACGCTGCATGAGCGGCACCTTGCACAAACCCTGTCGGTGCGTGGCGCTGGAAGGCGCGCCTGGCGAATCGGTCAGATGCACGATTTACGAAAACCGGCCAACCCCCTGTCGTGAATTCGCCATGTCTGGCGAAAACGGCGTGGTTAACGATGCCTGTAACCGCGCACGCGCCGCATGGGGTTTGCCGCCGCTTGGCGAAACATCGTCCCTTTCCGGCTTACCTCTCAATGCTGCCACTGCGGAGTCATCCAGGGTACAATTGCCCGCAGATTAACATCCGCAAAACTCAAGGAGAGTGCATGTCTATCACGGCAAAGTCCGTTTACCGTGACACGGGGAATTTTTTTCGTAATCAGTTTGTTACTTTGCTGCTGATTGCTCTGCTCTGTGCCTTTATCACCCTGATTATCGGGCACGTTTTTACGCCCAGCGAAGAAGAACTCTCTGTGCTGAGCGAGGGGGATAATCTGGCGGGCAGCGCCAGCTTGTTTGAACTGGTGCGCAATATGACGCCGGAGCAACAGCAGGTGCTGTTGAAAACTTCGGCGGCATCGACGTTCGCCGGGCTGTTTGGCAATGCGATACTCGCAGGCGGCGTGCTGCTGGCTATCCAGTTAGTTTCCGCAGGCCAGCGCGTCAGCGCGCTGCGGGCGATTGGCGCCGCCGCGCCGGTGCTGCCGCGCCTGTTTATCCTTATCTTTCTGACGACTTTCCTTGTGCAAATGGGGATTATGCTGGTGGTTGTGCCTGGCGTATTGCTGGCGATTGTGCTGGCTTTCGCGCCAGTCATGCTGGTGCAGGATAAAATGGGCGTTTTCGCCGCCATGCGCAGCAGCATGAGCCTGGCCTGGCGGAATATGCGTCTGGTGGCGCCCGCGGTTATCGGCTGGTTGATGGCGAAAACGTTTCTGCTGTTTATCGCGCCGGCTTTCGCCGCGCTGACGCCTAACATCGGCGCGATTATCGCCAATACGCTGAGCAACCTTATCTCCGCCCTGTTGCTCATCTACCTCTTCCGTTTATATATGCTTATTCGTCAATAAACTTCCGCCCTCCCGGCTTGCGCGTTATAGTCGGGAGGTCGCCTTTTACGGAACCGAAGTATGAAGCAGTTACTCGACTTTTTACCCCTGATTGTCTTTTTCGTTTTTTACAAGCTCTACGATATTTTCGTGGCCTCCGGCGCGTTGATTGTGGCGACCGCTATTGCGCTGGTTTACAGCTGGTATAAGTTCCGCAAACTCGAAAAAATGACGCTGGTGACCTTTGTGTTGGTTGCGGTGTTCGGCGGTTTAACTATTTATTTCCACAATTCTGAATTCATTAAGTGGAAAGTAACCATCATTTATGCGCTGTTTGCCGGTGCGCTGTTGATAGGCCAGTGGGTTATGAAGAAGCCGCTGATCCAGAGCATGCTCGGTAAAGAGATAACCTTGCCCGAAAGCGTCTGGGCGCGCCTGAACCTCGCCTGGGCAGCCTTTTTTATCGCCTGCGGCCTGCTCAATATTTATGTCGCTTTCTGGCTGCCGGAGAGCGTATGGATGAACTTTAAAGTCTTCGGCCTTACCGTCCTGACGCTGATTTTTACCCTGTTAAGCGGCGTATATATGTATCGCCACATGCCTGCTGAAGAGAAATAATCCTTGCTGCTTATCCTCTTTTTCTTCAAGAAGATAAGCGCATAAAAAAATGATTAAAGCACGCTTTCACTTACCAAAAACGAAGCGTGCTTTTTTTCATCCCTTTTTCGGGGATTGCTTTCCGTTGAATCTGAACTGCAGTCCAGAGATCTGTTAGCGCGAGCTTCTCGCAAAACGGCTCGGCTCACCGCCAGACGACTCGGTTATGCTACCAACCCGCAAAACTGCGGGAAACGCTTCAGGGCGACGATATTTACAGGCATACCCTCGTAGCCGATGCGGAAGGCTGGTTCTGTGGCGTCATCGTTATCAATTCTCTTATGCCTGCCCATGACCATAGCGCGTGGTGCGTAATATCGGCGCGGGTAGTGCGCCTCGTAAAAAATTCATTGCGCTTTAAGCCCTTTTTAGCCGCTAAGCGGATCGTACTTATTACGCAGGCGTTACCCTTTTCTTTCTAATTATTTTCAGAGGCGCGCATCGCCTCTTTGTTTTTCCCACCTTTATCCTCTTTTCGTCGCGCAATGTTATGATGCCGCAAGGACGGTTACCGGCATGGCCTCGCCGCCCCTTCTGAAAATAAAAATTGATAAGCCATCGAACGGAAGAAGAGCAATGACGACACAATCCGAAGCGCCACAGGGTGAACTGGTTTTAAGAACGCTGGCTATGCCTGCCGACACCAATGCCAACGGCGATATTTTTGGCGGCTGGCTGATGTCGCAGATGGATATGGGCGGCGCGATCCTCGCAAAAGAGATAGCCCAGGGGCGCGTGGTGACGGTACGGGTTGACGGCATGACCTTTCTGCGCCCCGTCGCGGTGGGCGATGTGGTTTGCTGTTACGCGCGTTGTGTAAAACGGGGCAATACGTCAGTAACGATTAATGTTGAAGTGTGGGTCAAGAAGGTGTCGTCGGAGCCTATCGGCCAGCGTTATCGCGCAACAGAAGCGCTGTTCATTTATGTCGCAGTGGATCAGGAGGGCAAGCCCCGCCCGCTACCGCAAGCCAGTTAAGCCAATAAAAAACCTCCCCGAAGGGAGGTTTTTTTACTGCATCGTCGCTCCGCCATTCATGCGAAAGACAATATTCACTATCAATCCCTGTCCCGGTTTACCTGGCTCATAGCGCCACCTGCGCATGGCGGTCTTCACTTCGCGTTCAAACATGTTGGCAGGTTTCGCGGAGAGGACCTGAATATTTTCCACGCTGCCGTCCGCCGCGACGTCGAATTTCACGCGGACCTGACCTTCCATACGTAATGCATAGGCGCGGGCCGGGTACTGCGGCTGATTGCGGCTCACGGCGCGCGGACCGCTCGGCGCAGCTTTAGCTGGTGCGGCCTGAGCAGGTCGCGAAGCCGTAACCGGACGGCTCGGCGCGTTATTTTCAAATGGCGATGCCGGGCGCGGCTCGGCGGGCTTCACTTCACGCTTAGGCTGCTCCTGCACCTTTTTCACCGGCTTCGGTTTTGGCTTTGGCTTGGGTTTCGGTTCTGGTTTATGGATGACCACCGGCGCCTCTTTTGGCGGCTCCGGTACCGGCTCCGGCTCGGGTTCAGGTTCAGCAACCGGCTGTGGCGGCGGCTGCACGACCTCCGGCTGTGGAGGCTCCAGTTCAGCAGGCGTTACCATCGTGACCGAAATAGGCTGAGAAGGAGCAGGCAATTCAACAACCTGATGTACCGAGGTATACAGCAACCCCGCCACTACGGCGCCATGGATAGCGACAGAGAGCAGAGTCGGCCATGGAAAGCGACGAGGTAAATCAAGGGCCATTGAAGTCATAATCGTTTCAGTGAATGAATGAAGCCTCAATTTTAAATGCAAATAGCAATCATATTCAACAACGCATCCTGACTTCGCTCGCAAGGAATGTTTAACCGCCTGTTTTATCCGCAATGTTGTTATGGCCTTTCAGGGGTTATTAACTTTGCGTTGCAGTAAGGCCCGGTTTCACATAACGTAATTTTCTTCTGGATTTCTGCTTAGGAGTTATGCCCGTGCTTTATGTTATTTACGCTGAAGATGTCGCGGATTCGCTGGAAAAAAGATTATCGGTTCGCCCGGCGCACCTGGCGCGCCTGCAACTGCTGCATGATGAAGGCCGTCTGCTTACCGCAGGCCCCATGCCCGCAGTAGATAGCAACGATCCGGGAAAGGCGGGCTTTACCGGCTCAACGGTCATTGCCGAGTTTGAGTCGCTGGAAGCCGCGCAGGCCTGGGCGCAAGCAGATCCTTATATCGCCGCAGGCGTTTATAAAACCGTCGCTGTAAAGCCGTATAAAAAGGTTTTCTAGGATTAAAGTAATTCCCTTTATATACATTGCGTTATCATAGATAAAGCGTAACGATAACCAGGTTAAGGGCACAATTGAGTATACAAGATATTAATTGTGCCCATTCCTGAAACTGATGGCTGGCAGAGAAACGCCTCCACGCGCGTGGAGGTCAAGACGGAGCGGCCTATTGATTATCTGATTCAGGCTGTATGCTCTTTTGCCTTGCCCCGAGTTTTAAATGCTGCCCAGGCACTCCTGAGAAGCCTGTTAGCTGGCATCTCAACCAGCTTAAACGACAAGACTGAAACCACTATCGCCAGTACCAAGCATGAAAGGATGTATATGAGCACTTCAATAGGGTTATCCTTACCTGGGTGCATTATTTCAATCAGCTTGGAAACAATCATCCAGTGGAACATGTAGAAAGAGAATGACGCTTCACCAAGGAGTATTAAATATCTGTTTGCAAGGATGCGAGAGATAATCCCGCCATTAAACGCAAACGCGATAACGATAGAAGTCATGCAAGGGATATACAAAATGTCATATTTAACATTCATATTAGCCACATGGTTTGTTGCTACATAAATTGTTAATGCCAGAAACAAAAGCGACCCCATCTCCATTGCGCTACAAACCACGACTTTTGGAGTAACTGGCTTTGCAAGAAATGCTCTACATATGATAATTCCAAGCATGAAGTCACTAATCCTAAAAATGGGGTTTATATAGAACAACCAGTGGAGTGAAACTCCTGAAGGTGGATACACAAGGAAATAAATGTTGATTGCCTGAACGGCGGAGAAGGTGAACAATAGGTGTTTAGTTTTGCATTTAACAAGCAGACAAAAGCAAAGATAGAAGAACATCTCGCATGAAATGCTCCATGATACAGGATTAAACGAAAAGTAATAGCACGCATCAGGTATGAAAGATTGAAGCAGGAACGTATTATAGAGTAAAGCTTCTTTGTTTGTCGCTTCCCAATTTTTTGTGTAACCGAATAAAAGCAGAACACATACCAGCGAGACAATATGGACAGGGAATAGTCTAGCCAAACGATAAACAATAAAGTCTTTGTTGCTAAATCCCCCCTCGGATAAATGCCTGCTAAAACTGTAATTGATAATAAATCCGGAGAGGATATAGAAGAAAGTTACGCCTACATACCCATTAAAGAAGTACTTAGATGTCTCGTTAAATTGCGGAATGGAAGATTGCGAAAGAATCCCTAAGTGGCTCAAAAAAACCCCAAGCGCGGCGAACATCCTAAGGGATGTAAGACTATGAATTACATTGTTATTTTTTGACATGACACTGCCAGAGCATAAGATATTTCTGGCAGATTAGTTTCATAGAAAGGTTATGTCAACGCCACATTAGTTAAAACTCTTGCACGTCTGCGCTTGCTGAAATACTCAACTTAGGTGTCGGCGATCCCTTAACACCTATCAGTTTTACTTTAAGTACACTGCCGCTTGCTTTGGGAGCAGTAGGGTTTGGCGCTACAGGGTTTATACTCCAGTCTCGACAGAAACACCTCCACGTACGTGGAGAAGACTCAGTGAGCAGCCAGCGGGGAATGGAGATCTGCGAAACACCTTCACGTTCGTGGAGAAAGCCCTTCATTCCGTCCTTCACCGTGAGGCCAAACAGCATCATGCCCATCACTATTCTCTTTCCATAGCTGATTGCGCGAACTTATCAAAAAGCGATCACATATCAGTCACCGAGAGGGAGACTTGCGAGGTATTGCGCGCAAAAAATCCACCGGAGCGTGCATCTTACTTTTGGTTCTGTCGATCAATATCCGTTGTAATGCTACACTGCTGCCCTTTCCGAATTCGCTGATTTTTATAATGTTAAAGTTATTCGCCAAGTACACGTCGATAGGTGTCATTAACACGCTCATTCACTGGGTGGTATTCGCTTTTTGCATCTATGTATTCCACACAGGACAGGCTCTCGGTAACTTCGCCGGGTTCGTTGTGGCTGTATCATTCAGCTTCTTCGCCAATGCCAGGTTCACATTCAAATCATCGACTACAACCATGCGATACATGCTCTATGCAGGCTTCATGGGAACTCTTAGCGCCATTGTCGGTTGGTGTGCAGACAAATCAGGTATGGCCCCTATCATCACGTTAATCGTGTTTTCCGCAATCAGCCTGGTGTGCGGGTTCATTTACTCTAAGTTCATCGTGTTTAGGGAAGAAAAATGAAAATCTCTTTGGTTGTTCCTGTCTTCAATGAAGAGGACTCGATACCTATTTTTTATACAGCTGTTCGTGAATATGAAGCTTTTCAGGAATATGATGTAGAAATAGTTTTTATAAACGACGGCAGCAAAGATGCAACGGAGTCTATTATAAACGCTCTTGCTGTTTCAGACCCACTTGTTATCCCCCTTTCCTTCACAAGAAACTTTGGCAAAGAGCCCGCTCTTTTTGCGGGTCTGGACCATGCGTCCGGAGACGCAATAATCCCAATTGATGTAGACCTACAGGACCCAATTGAAGCGATCCCACCAATGATTAATAAATGGCGGGAGGGTGCGGATGTGATCCTTGGTAAACGCGCTGACCGGTCAACTGATGGGCGCCTGAAGCGTAAAACTGCTGAATGGTTCTACAAACTCCACAACAAAATAAGCAATCCCAAAATTGAAGAAAATGTTGGTGACTTTCGGCTCATGAGTCGCGAGGTGGTAGAAAATATCAAGCAGTTGCCTGAGCGTAACTTATTCATGAAAGGCGTACTTTCATGGGTTGGTGGCAAGACTGATGTTGTCGAATACATACGTGCAGAACGGGTTGCTGGTAGCACTAAATTTAATGGGTGGAAGCTGTGGAACCTGGCACTTGAAGGAATAACTAGCTTTTCAACTTTCCCACTTCGGATGTGGACCTATATCGGACTGTTTGTTGCAAGCTTGTCTTTTTTATACGGCGCATGGATGATCATAGATACACTAGCATTCGGTAATCCTGTGCGAGGATATCCATCTCTGCTAGTTTCAATCCTTTTTCTTGGCGGCGTGCAGCTTATAGGAATAGGTGTACTGGGTGAGTATATAGGCAGGATTTATGTGGAAACAAAGCAAAGGCCAAAATATCTACTCAAGGAAAGAAAAAATGCCAAATAAAGTTGATCTTAAACCAATTTATCATTTATGGATAATAGGCTTTATATATATACTGCCGTTACTGATTACAAATAGCCCTTATTATGATGACATTGGCAGATCAGTTTATGGCTATTTCTCATGGGGAATAGATGGCAGGCCTTTTTCTGATATAATCTTTGAAACTATAGACCTCGGGTCGCCAGCAACGGACATTGCGCCATTCCCGCAGATTTTAGCCATACTTATAATGACCACCCTGTGTTATTTTATTCATAGATATCTTAACCCGGAGCATAGTCTAGGGTGGTTGGTATTCACGCCAATTTTTCTGAGCCCGTTTTTTATTCAAAATCTTGCATTCAGATTTGACTCGCTGACTATGTCTTTGTCAGTGGCGATAGCAGCCTTACCACTTTTCTTTATGCGTAAAACAAAGGCAAAACTATTCGCGGTTTCCGCCCTCTGTGCCTTTACATCTTTGTCGTTGTATCAGGCCTCGCTCAGCGTATTTATGGCAGCAGTTTGCTTGTACACCCTTTTCTCTATTAAAAAAGGCTCAGACCCTTACAATATATTGGCTGACGCTTCCATAGCAGCTTTAGGGATGGTTACTGGATACATAATATACTCTCAAGTAATAGTACCCTTCTTTGTAACCAGTGATTATGCTAATGGCTATAATCAAATAATTAGTAGTGTCGCAGAGTTGTATAACAATATATCGGTGACGATAAACGTATTGAGTTCATTTTTTACTGGCACAATAGCGATTGTATTCATCGTTATTGGTTTGTTGGCTACTCTTGGACTCATAAAGTTATTGACAATTACATCTAAATCAACATTATCAAATGGGAGAAAAGCGGTCAGCTTACTGCTTATTATTGCAAGCCTGGCAGTAATTTTGGCATGTATTCCAGGCCCGGGGTTAGCCCTTAAGTCGATGCCTATAGGTCCGAGAGTTTTTGTAGGTTTTGGTTTCTTCATTTCAACCTTACTGGCGTTAATCTCTTTCATTTCAACGAGACATCAATGCAAGCTTAATGTTATTTATTGCCTTCTCGCAGTTGTTTCATTCTCATACATGGCCACATTCACGAACGCCATGAAATCTCAGGACAAATTGGCGGATAGGATCGTTTATGGAGTGACGAATGATATCGTAAAAATTGGCTACAATAACATCAAAACGATTACTATAGACGGGAAATCGCTTTACTCGCCTATTGCCGATAAGGCCATACAAAAATCCCCTCTAATGAAGCAAATCATTCCTTCTTATTTTGATGGCCCGCTGGCATGGGGCATAGTTAAGATGACTGAGATTTACTCGGGAAAAGAACAACCAGCGCCTGCACGGCAAAATGAAATAGTTGCTGGAATATGTGAGATGCAGTTAATCACTGATGCTGGCCTGTACAAGACATACTTTAGCAACGGAGATTTGGTTGTTTCCTTTGCGTTCAGAGAATGTAAGTAAGAGAAATCCAGTACGAGCTTTAGCGTACAGATTAAAAAAGAAATGAGGCGGTTTCCCGCCTCTTATCCTAAAGAACATTGTAGAAAGCCCCACTTACCACAGAGCTTGGCTTCTATCCAGCACCGGACGTTTTTCAAAACAGAGTTTAAACCTATTTGATGACTGTTTAAGTATGCCACACAATCCTGTCATTCACATTTAGCGACTATCCGACATAAGCTATCTGCCAATGAAGAAGAACGGTATGCCTAAAGCTCGTTTTACAGAGCATAAACTCATACGCGTAATTAAGTCGGTTGAAGCCGAACGAACTGTTAAAGATGTCTGCCGGGAGACCGGTGTCTCTGAAGCTATTCACTCCAACAGGAAGTCCAAATAAGGCGGCATGAAAGCTTCTGATATTAAAAAAATCATGGATTTTGATGAAGGGAACTAACGTCTCAAACAGATGTTTGCCGGCCTGAGCCTTTATGATTGGGTGCTAAAGTCGTTATCGAAAAAAACCTTAAAACTAGACTTTAAACATGAACTGGTCACATCTGATAACCACATTCGGACTCAGTATCCGTCAGGCCTGCCGCAGTCTCAATCTGAGCAGAACGGTTTACCATTACCGTGCGCATATCATATGTGACGTCCCTGTTATCACCGCATTGCACACGGCGGCAGAACAGGAAATTTTCCGATGCTTTTTCATGTTCCGCGGAGACAGAGATACTTGTGGATCCACAAAAGGATCTACCGTATTTACTCTCTGCTGAAGCTAAATTATCGCCGTAAGGGCAAATAACTGCTCCCGGTGCGTAATCCCTCGTCGCTGGCACTAAGGAGGCGCAGAACCAGAGCGGGTCTGTCAATTATATGCATGATGCCCTGATCTATAGTCGTCATGGTTTTAGCGTAGCAGTTTTTTTTGGTATGGAACTCATCCTAAAAACCGGATGACAGTAAAAATGATTTTTTAATTTCCGATGAATTGAACGGGCACAGCATAGCAAAAATCTGTCTGTGCCCTTCTTTAATACTTGCTTTCGCACCCATGACCTGGCTCGGCCGAGGTGATTCTGTTCGCACCGTTTTGACGCGGCGCAGGAGCCACACTTATTTACGGTCAGGCTTATCGCTAATCTTCTTCTTGCGAGAAGTTAGCCAGTCACGGATGAAAATCACGGCCAGCAGAAACAGCCAACCGATCTGGTAACTCTTTTCCAGCGTCACAACGCACTCTCCTGAAGATATCTTTAAATCCCGGCATCATTTCTCGTCTCGCCATAGAAACAGACGGATTCTTTGTTAATGGCGCAACCGCTGATGCTGTATAGGTACAGGATTTATCGGCTCAATCCTGGCGCGCTTTATAGCTGTTCCTGGTTCGCGCTGCCTTTTATAAAATGTCGTCGAGTGGGGAATAAGGGATTTTAAGGAAGATGACCTTCTGCTAAGCCATACATTTTTTGTCGCATTCAGGCTGAAGGCGCGTCGCTCGGCATGCCGCCAGGTTGTTGGCGTTAGGGGAAAATGAGATGAGAACGTTTTCGGGCACCGCAGGACGGTGCCCTTCTCTTTGGCTTATCTGTCATGAATGGCAAACAGCAAAGCATTACGCTGGCGATTGATAGTGCATTTGCGAATGGCGTGAATACGCATATTGCGTCGCGATTGCGCTTCCAGCCAGCGCGCCTTACGCCGTTGAGACTGCCGCAGCATACGCCAGCGTCCAACTTCCGTTCTACTACGCCTCATTTCAACTACTCTTGACTTATAACAGAGCGGCCATTATAGCCCCTTCGCATCGCCAGACCAGCGCTTTTCTGTTTGAGGACGGCCCGGTTCTGCGTACACTCACTACAACGCGGATTTTAAAGGATTAATTAACTATGACAACCTTCTACACCGTGGTGAGTTGGCTGGTCGTTATAGGCTACTGGTTACTGATTGCGGGCGTGACGTTGCGCATCCTGATGAAGCGCCGTGCGGTTCCTTCCGCTATGGCGTGGCTGTTGGTTATCTACATCCTGCCGCTGGTCGGGATCATCGCCTATCTTTCTTTCGGCGAACTGCATCTGGGCAAGCGCCGGGCCGAGCGCGCGCAAGCGATGTGGCCCTCCACCGCCAAATGGCTTAACGATTTAAAAGCCTGCAAGCATATTTTTGCTGAAGAGAACAGCCCCGTCGCCGCCTCGCTGTTCCAGCTGTGTGAGCGCCGCCAGGGCATTGCGGGCGTGAAAGGCAACCAGCTCCAGCTGCTGACCGACTCCGATGATGTCATGCAGGCGCTTATCCGCGATATCCAGCTCGCCCGACACAACATTGAGATGGTTTTTTACATCTGGCAGCCGGGCGGCCTGGCGGATCAGGTAGCGGAGTCGCTGATGGCCGCGGCGCGGCGCGGCATACACTGCCGCCTGATGCTTGATTCCGCAGGCAGCGTTACCTTCTTTCGCAGCCCGTGGGCGGGCATGATGCGCAACGCGGGCGTGGAAGTGGTGGAAGCGCTTAAAGTTAACCTGATGCGTGTTTTTCTGCGCCGTATGGATTTACGCCAGCACCGCAAGATGGTCATGATCGATAATTACATCGCTTACACTGGCAGCATGAATCTGGTCGATCCGCGCTTTTTCAAACAGGACGCGGGCGTTGGCCAGTGGGTAGACTTAATGGCGCGCATGGAAGGCCCGGTGGCAACGGCCATGGGCGTGGTTTACTCTTGCGACTGGGAAATTGAAACCGGCAAGCGCATCCTGCCGCCGCCGCCGGATGTCAATATCATGCCTTTCGAGCAGGCAAGCGGCCATACCATTCATACTATCGCTTCCGGGCCCGGCTTCCCGGAAGATTTGATTCATCAGGCGTTGCTGACGGCGGTTTATGCTGCGCGTGAATATCTCATCATGACCACGCCCTATTTCGTGCCCAGCGATGATTTGCTACACGCTATTTGTACCGCCGCGCAACGCGGCGTCGATGTCAGCATCATTTTACCGCGCAAGAATGATTCGCTGTTGGTAGGCTGGGCGAGCCGCGCCTTTTTTACCGAGCTCCTCGCGGCAGGCGTAAAGATTTACCAGTTTGAAGGCGGTTTGCTGCATACCAAGAGCGTGCTGGTGGATGGCGAATTAAGCCTGGTCGGCACCGTGAATCTGGATATGCGCAGTCTGTGGCTCAATTTCGAGATTACACTGGTAATAGACGACGCTGGTTTTGGCGGCGATCTGGCGGCCGTGCAGGATGACTATATCTCCCGCTCGCGGCTGCTTGATGTGGCGCGCTGGAACAAAAGGCCGCTGTGGCAGCGCGTCGTGGAGCGACTGTTTTACTTCTTCAGTCCATTGCTGTAAAACGTGCGCAACGTTATTGAGTGGGGTATCACAATGGAAATGGATCTGAACAACCGTCTTACGGAAGACGAAACGCTTGAGCAGGCCTACGATATTTTTCTGGAGCTGGCGGGAGATAACCTCGACCCGGCGGATATCATCCTGTTTAACCTGCAATTTGAAGAGCGCGGCGGCGCAGAGTTGTTTGATCCTGCTGAAGACTGGAGCGAGCACGTCGACTTTGACTTAAACCCGGACTTCTTCTCGGAAGTGGTGATTGGCCTTGCTGATACCGACGGCGGCGAAATCAACGATATTTTCGCCCGCGTGCTGCTGTGCCGCGAAAAAGATCACAAAATTTGCCATATCCTCTGGCGTGAATAAGCGGCGCGGCCTGGCCGCGCTACTTCTCCCCAACCGCTCGCCGCATGCTTTACAGTACTTCGCTGTATCTTCATGCCCGGTTGCGTGACAGCCCGGGCATCGTCTTTTGTGGCGTTTGCTTTGTAAATCGGCCGTCATCTGCGACGTTAATATTCCCGTAGGGATAGCGATGACCGAGTAGCCAATCAGAATCAGCGCCGAAGCGATAAGCCGTCCCGAAGCGGTATGCGGCGTAATATCGCCATAGCCTACCGTCGTCACCGTGACGACCGCCCAATATACCGAGGTGCCAAGAGTCGTAAAGCCGCTGTCGGCGCCCTCAATGCCATACATCAGCGCGCCCGCCACGACCATGACGATGCCAATAAACGCGTAAAAGAGAATCAACTGATGCCGGGCATTTATGATGGCGCGCCAGATGCTGTCGAGCGCGGGCATAAAGCGCAGCAGTTTTAGAATACGCAGTACGCGAATAGCCCGCAGGGCGCGCCAGGCGAAAAAGTAGCTGAAGGTGAATTCAGGCCACAGCCACATAATGTAAAGCGGCAACAGCGTCGCGAGATCGATAATCCCCCAGAAGCTGAAAACATAGCGCGCAGGCTGCGGCCAGGTAAAAACCCGCAGTAAATATTCCAGGGTGAACGCCAGGGTAAACGCCGTTTCGAGCAACACAAACAGCCGCCACTGGCTGTAGTTCAGATGATACTGGGTGCCGATGCCCGATTCGATAAACACCACTACTACGCTCAGCAAAGCGAGCAACCCGCAAAGCGCTTCGACATAACGCCCGCTGCGAGTGTGCTGATCAAACAAAAAGCGCCAGAGCGCGCGGCGAAATGATAAATGCGTCCTTGTCATCTGTGGCCTCCGGAATAAAAAAGGGCTGACATGATGTCAGCCCTTGCGCTTAAAGCGGGTCCACCTTCAGACAGGAGACGGCATGCCGAAAGCTCCCCTCCAGTACCGGACGCGTTTTCGCGCACTCCGGCCCGGCCATCGGGCAGCGGGTGCGAAACACGCAGCCCGAAGGGGGATTAATAGGCGACGGAAGCTCGCCTTCCAGCAGTTGGATAGTCTTATTCTTCTCCAGATCCGGGTCCGGGATAGGCACCGCTGACATCAGCGCCCGCGTATACGGGTGCAGCGGGTTATTATATACCTCATCATAGGTGCCAAGCTCCACCGCATGTCCCAGATACATCACCAGAACGCGATCGGAGATATGTTTTACTACCGCCAGGTCGTGGGCGATAAAAATAAGCGACAGCCCCATTTCGCGCTGCAGTTTTTGCAGCAGATTGACCACCTGAGCCTGAATCGAAACGTCCAGCGCGGACACCGGTTCGTCGCAGATAATCAGCTTAGGTTCCAGGATAAGCGCGCGGGCAATGCCGATACGCTGGCATTGTCCGCCGGAAAACTCGTGAGGATAACGATTGACGAGGTTCGGCAGCAGCCCCACCTTCATCATCATCGCCTTCACGCGGTCGCGAACGTCCTGGCGCGGCATTTGCGGATAATAAGTGCGAAGCGGTTCGGCAATGATTTCGCCGATCGTCATTCGCGGGTTCAGGGAGGCCAGCGGGTCCTGGAAAATCATCTGAATATCGCTGCGAACGTCGCGCCACTCTTGCGGCTTCATGCCGAGCAAATCCTTGCCAAGCCATGCCACCCGGCCGCTGGTGGCTTTCACCAGGCCGATGATGGCCCGCGCGAAGGTGGATTTCCCGCAACCAGACTCCCCCACCACGCCCAGCGTTTCGCCTTCATAAAGGCGCAGCGTAACGCCATCTACCGCTTTCAGGGTTTTAGGCGGCTGCCAGAACCACTGTTTGCCGTCTTTGATATCAAAGTGCACTTTCAGATCGGCAATTTCGAGCAACACTTTTTTCTCTTCAGCAACGGCGCTCATGCTAACTCCTCCACCGGCTTATAGCAGGCGCGTAAACGCCCTGGCGCGAACTCCATCAACGGCGGCGCGCTATTACAGATTTCCATCGCATGCGGGCAACGAGGCTGGAACGGACACCCCTTCGGCAGCTTCAACAGGTTTGGCGGGTTGCCCGGAATAGTAAGCAGCGACTCCCCTTCCGCATCCAGGCGCGGCACCGCGTTCAGCAGGCCAATGGAGTAAGGATGCGCCGGATGATAGAAAACATCGCGCGCGCGGCCATATTCCATCGTGCGTCCGGCATACATCACCAGCACTTTATCGCAGATGCCCGCCACAACGCCTAAGTCATGGGTAATCATGATAATCGCGGTGTTGAACTCACGCTTGAGTTCGTTAAGCAGCGTCATGATCTGCGCCTGAACGGTAACGTCGAGCGCGGTGGTCGGTTCGTCGGCAATCAGCAGTTTCGGGCGGCACAGCAGCGCCATCGCAATCATCACCCGCTGGCGCATACCGCCGGAAAACTCATGCGGATACATGCGCATGCGCTTACGCGCCTCCGGCATTTTGACTGCATCCAGCATGCGAACGGACTCTTCAAACGCCTCCGCTTTGCTCATGCTTTTATGTAGCATAAGCACTTCCATGAGTTGTTCGCCTACGCGCATGTAGGGGTTCAACGAGGTCATCGGATCCTGGAAAATCATGGAAATCTGTTCAGCGCGCAGCTGGTTCAGCGCTTTCTCCGGCAGATTAAGGATCTGTCTGCCATCAAACGTCGCCGAACCGCCGATGCGGCCGTTGGCGGCAAGCAGCCCCATTAACGCGAACGCCGTCTGGGATTTGCCGGAGCCGGATTCCCCCACGATGCCCAGCGTTTCACCGGCGCGCAGGCTAAAGTTCAGGTCGTTAACCGCCGTGACATCGCCATCAGGCGTGGCAAACGTCACCCGCAAGTCTTTCACTTCCAGCAGTGATGGCGTTTGCGTGCCAGCGCGGGTGATATCGGTAATTTCAATCGTGCTCATGGCGGCACTCCTTAACGATCTTTCGGGTCGAGGGCATCACGCAGGCCATCGCCGATAAAGTTAAAACAAAACAGGGTGACCACGAGGAATCCTGCCGGAAAGAGCAGCAGCCAGGGCGACACTTCCATGGAGTTGGCGCCGTCACTCAGCAGCGCCCCCCAGGAACTCAACGGCTCCTGCGTGCCGAGGCCCAGGAAGCTCAGGAAGGATTCAAACAGGATCATGCTTGGCACCAGCAGCGAGGCGTAAACCACCACCACGCCCAGCACGTTTGGCACGATATGCCGAACCACAATGCTGGCGGTAGAAACCCCGCCTACCTGGGCTGCTTCGATAAACTCTTTGCGCTTAAGGCTGAGCGTCTGGCCGCGCACGATACGCGCCATATCCAGCCAGGATACCATGCCAATGGCCACAAAGATGAGCAGGATGTTCTGACCAAAAAAGGTGACCAGCAGGATAACGAAGAACATGAACGGGAAGGAGTTCAGGATCTCCAGCAGACGCATCATAACGGAATCCACTTTGCCGCCGAGGTAGCCGGAAAGCGAACCGTAAAGCGTGCCGACGATGACCGCCACCAGCGCCGCCGCCACGCCCACCATCAGCGAAATGCGCCCGCCTATCGCCACGCGCACCAGCAGATCGCGGCCGGAAGAATCGGTCCCGAACCAGTGTCCGGATTCGGTATCCGGCGGGCTCGACATCATTCCCCAGTCAGTATCGAAGTAACTAAATTGCGAAAGCATCGGCGCGAGCGTGACGAACAGCGCAATCAACGCCAGTACGACCAGGCTCGCGACCGCTGCGCGGTTATGCACAAAGCGACGACGCGCGTCCTGCCAGAGGCTGCGCCCTTCGACTTCCAGTTTTTCACTGAAGTTTTCCAGCGCCTCGCTGTTTTTCTTACTCAACATCATGGCGACTCCAGCGTCAGTAACGGATTTTTGGGTCGATGACGGCATAAAGCACATCGACAATGGCGTTAAAAAGGATGGTCAGCGCGCCGACCAGGATAGTCAGGCTCAGCACCAGCGAATAGTCGCGGTTCAGCGCTCCGTTAACGAAAAGCTGGCCGATACCCGGCAGTCCATAGATAGTTTCAATAACCATCGAGCCGGTGATAATGCCGACAAACGCCGGGCCCATATAAGAGAGCACCGGCAGCAGCGCCGGTTTCAGCGCATGACGAAGGATAATCCGACGCATCGGCAGCCCTTTCGCCCGCGCGGTACGGATGAAGTTAGAGTGCAGCACTTCAATCATCGAACCGCGCGTAATACGCGCGATACTGGCGATATAGGCAAGGGAGAGCGCCACCATCGGCAGGATCATAAATTTTAACGCTCCGCCATTCCAGCCGCCGCCGGGAAGCCACTGTAGCGTGATGGCGAATATCATGACCAGTAGCGGGGCTACGACGAAACTCGGTATCACTACCCCGGTCATCGCAATGCCCATTACCGTGTAATCCCATTTGGTATTTTGTTTAAGTGCCGCAATCACGCCCGCCGTTACGCCCAGAATGACCGCCAGCAAAAAGGCCGCAGCGCCGAGTTTCGCGGAAACCGGAAACGAAGAGGCCACCAGGTCGTTAACGGAATAATCTTTATATTTGAATGACGGTCCGAAATCTCCGTGAGCCAGCTGTTTCAGGTAACTGAAATACTGAGTCAGAATCGGATCGTTTAAATGGTATTTCGCCTCGATATTCGCCATGACTTCTGGCGGCAGCGCGCGCTCACCGGTAAAGGGGCTGCCCGGCGCCAGACGCATCATAAAGAAGGAAATCGTGATAAGGATAAAGAGTGTCGGAATCGCTTCCAGACAGCGACGTAGTATAAATTTCAACATTGCCCGTACCTTCTGGCATGTGCCTTTAAGTAAAGATGAAAAAGGAGCCTGCGCCAGACGGCTTTGAGGCTCCAGGGCACAGTGGCGCGAGTGCAACTTTCTTATTCACGCGACGGCGTTTATTTCCGCCGCAGGTTATGCGGCGGAAAATTTTACCGCAGCGAGAAGAGAAATCGCTTCGCCCCACGCATTGCCATTAGTGCTTGATAATATAAAGGTTCTTAACGTAGAGATTATCCATCGGGTCTTTACCGGTATAACCACCCACCCACGGTTTCACCAGACGGGCATTCACGTAGTAATAAACCGGCACGATCGCGGAGTCTTTATCAAGCTGTTCTTCAGCTTTCTGATAAAGCGCGGTGCGCTGCCCTTCATCCGTCACCTTCAGCGTATCGCCGATAATCTTATCGAACGCTTCGCTCTTATAGTGCGCGGTGTTGTTAGAGCTGTCAGAGAGCATGGTGTTCAGGAAGGAAGTCGGTTCGTTGTAATCCGCACACCAGCCCGCACGCGCTACGTCGAAGTTGCCCTGATGACGGGTATCCAGGAAGGTTTTCCACTCCTGGTTTTCCAGCTTCACGTTCACGCCGAGGTTTTTCTTCCAGATAGAAGAGACGGCGATAGCCAGTTTCTTGTGCAGATCTGACGTGTTGTACAGCAGGTCGAACGTCAGCGGCTTATCCGCCGTGTAACCTGCTTCCGCCAGCAGCTTTTTCGCTTCCGCGTTACGCTGTTCCTGGGTCATTTTGAACCAGGCGGGTTCGGTCAGCTTCGCGCCGTCGGTGTAAGGCGGGGTGTAGCTGTAAGCCGGCAGGTCGCCCTGGTTTTTCACTTTATTTACGATAATATCGCGATCCAGGCCCAGTTTCAGCGCGGCGCGAACGCGCGGATCGTTAAACGGCGGCTTCTGGTTGTTGATTTCGTAATAGTAGGTGCACAGGTACGGGTCAACGTGCACCTCTTTAGGAATCTCTTTTTTCAGCTTCTGGAAGAGTTCAATCGGCATGTTGTTATAAGTCATGTCGATTTCACCGCTGCGGTAGCGGTTTACGTCTGTTACTTCAGAAGAGATAGGCAGGTAAGTCACCTGATTGATAACGGTTTTCGCGTTATCCCAGTAATTGGTATTGCGCTCAAGCACGATGCGCTCGTTCACCACCCAATCTTTGAGCTTATAAGCGCCGTTCGAAACGATATTGGCAGGCTGCGTCCATTTGTCGCCAAATTTCTCTACGACGGCTTTAGGCACCGGTGACATGGAAGAGTGCACCAGCAGCTTATAGAAATAAGGAACCGGTTCGGTCAGAGTGACTTCGAGAGTATTATCATCGATCGCTTTAACGCCAAGTTCGGTCGGCTTCTTTTTACCGGCGATAATGTCGTCGATATTCGCGATATGACCATATTGCAGGTAGCTTTCATAAGGCGAAGCCGTGTTCGGATCGGCCAGACGCTGCCAGCTGTACACGAAATCGTGCGCCGTTACCGGCTCGCCGTTGGACCACTTCGCATCTTTACGCAGATGGAACGTCCAGACTTTGAAATCTTTATTTTCCCACTTTTCCGCCACGCCCGCGCTCGGGTGTCCGTCCACATCAGTCACCAGCAGGCCTTCAAACAGGTCGCGGTTGATATTGGATTCCGGCACGCCTTCAATTTTGTGCGGATCGAGGGATTGCACTTCAGAACCATTGTTGCGCACCAGCGTCTGTTTTTCCGCCAGTTGCACACCTGCAGGTACATTCGCAGCCATTGCGTTACCTGCGATTAGCGCAGAAAGAATTCCCGCCGCTACCAGACTTTTTTTTGTGATGATGGTCATTGTGATAATACTCCACTCATTATAATTACTGGCCCTGAAGCCAGCCTCTTGCTGCCCTTTTGGGCGCCTGTACAGCGCAGGAGCGATTTGCCGCTGTCAGGTTTTTCTTTTTTTTACTGCTTGCTATCACCGACTTTATTTATAACGACCACTCGTACGGCGGTCTTTACGTCGATTCCTGGCTTCTCTTCCCCTGTCTGAAGAGAAGCGAGAGGATGGCGAACCTGCCGCCAGAAAACGCTTTCAGACGAAAAGCATTCTCATTAACTAATAATTTGCAGCCGAATGTTTTGGCCGGAAGGTATCAAAAGCGACAATCCTGCGCCAATAGAATTTACAAATTTGTTAACCATTTCTCTTTTAAAGAGGCCTAAAACGATATTCAGCACTACTTTATGAGAAGTTAAATCCCACTAAAAATATTAATAATCAATGCGTTAAACATCAAGAACGGGCTTGCGGTTACGCATTTTGAACCCTGTCACGCAAAATCACATAAAATTAACATTTGTCTATTTTTTAGCACATTCATCTGCTTTGCGAATGAAATTACTAATAACATTTCAGTTATCCGTCAGCAAGGACAAGAGTATCATGTGAGAAAAATAACAAACCTTTTGCTCTGTTTCTGCACGCCAGTTAAGAGTAATTATTAATAAGGCATTGATTTTAAATAATTAACCTTATGCATTCTTTTTTGCTATGACGATGTTGCATTTGGTCGAAAACAAGACGAAATGCTAATGAAGTCGCAAAAAAAAGCGGAGCCGGAGCTCCGCTTTTTCAAATGAAAGCGATTTAATTAAGCAAACCTGGAAAGATAGCTTTCAAACCCGTCACAATAAATTCGATGCCAAGGGCCATGAGCAACAGCCCCATAATACGTGTTATCACGTTAATTCCGGTCTGACCAAGCAAGCGCACAAGCCACGGAGCCAGACGGAAAACGCCCCAACAGCAGAGGGCAAAAACAGCGATGGCCAGTGAAAACCCCACCATATAACCCAGGCTGTGATAACGCGTTCCCCAGACGATAGTTGAACTGATCGCGCCCGGTCCGGCCATCAAAGGAAGCGCCAGCGGCACAACGCCCACGCTCTCACGAATCGCGGTTTCTGATTTCTCTTGTTTGTTTTGCTTATCCTCGCCCAGTTTGCCGCTAATCATCGACATAGCGATAGTGACAACCAGTATGCCGCCCGCGATACGGAAGGAATCTATAGAAATACCGAACAATTGCAGGATGGCATCGCCCAGAAAAAGCGACGTCCACAGAATGATGGCGACAGAGAGGTTGGCAGTAAGGTTCGTCTTATTACGGGCCACCGCGGTTTGGTAACTGGTCATGCTAATAAAGACGGGGATAATCCCAACCGGGTTAACCAGCGCAAAGAGCCCGATAAAGAACTTAAAGTAGGTTGGCATATCTAAGAAAGAGTGGGCCACAAGAACTCCAGAAATGAGCCATGCAAAAGACTCGCGTAATGTAAAGGAAAAGGCCCACGTACGCTACGCTGATCCGCAGGGCAATATTCTTCTTATTCCTTTTTCAGGAAAACGAACCGCTCTTGTTATTTATTTGTTGTAATTATGGTAACGTAATTTATATACGCTGTAGCTAAGCTATTACACAATGCTGTAATACTGAAATATGGCCTGCTGAAAGGAGTCAGCATGGATATAAATTGATCCTGATCACGTTTTGCCTACTCAGAAGTGAGTAACCTGATTACGCCGCCAGGGAAATAACAGCGACCTTTAGTGCTGTGAGGGTAAGGCTCTTTTAGTAAATCAGCGTGGTGTCATTTGCTATTGCGTTGTCACATCCTGTCTGTTACGCGTGCTGTTTGGTCTTGCTCTATAAGCGCTTCGAACAGCTGGTTTACTAAAAGAGTTTAACATTATCAGGAGAGCATTATGGCCGTTACTAATGTCGCTGAACTTAACGCCCTCGTCGAGCGCGTAAAAAAAGCCCAGCGTGAATACGCCAACTTTACTCAAGAACAGGTCGATAAAATCTTCCGCGCAGCCGCTCTGGCCGCCGCAGATGCTCGCATCCCCCTCGCTAAAATGGCCGTTGCCGAATCCGGCATGGGTATCGTCGAAGATAAAGTGATTAAAAACCACTTCGCTTCAGAATATATCTACAACGCCTACAAAGACGAGAAAACCTGCGGCATCCTGGAAGAAGACGATACCTTCGGCACTATCACTATCGCCGAACCCACTGGCATCATCTGCGGTATCGTTCCAACGACTAACCCGACATCCACCGCAATTTTTAAAGCGCTCATTAGCCTTAAAACGCGCAACGCTATCATTTTCTCTCCGCACCCGCGTGCGAAAAACGCCACCAATAAAGCAGCCGATATCGTGCTTCAGGCGGCAATTGCTGCTGGTGCGCCAAAAGACATTATCGGCTGGATCGACGAGCCTTCAGTTGAGCTTTCTAACCAACTGATGCACCACCCGGATATCAACCTTATCCTCGCCACCGGTGGCCCGGGTATGGTGAAAGCCGCATACAGCTCAGGCAAACCGGCAATCGGCGTAGGCGCTGGCAACACGCCAGTCGTTATCGACGAAACCGCCGATATCAAACGTGCCGTGGCGTCCATCCTGATGTCCAAAACCTTCGATAACGGCGTTATCTGCGCATCTGAACAGTCCGTTGTCGTTGTTGATTCTGTGTATGACGCTGTGCGCGAACGTTTCGCCACCCATGGCGGCTATCTGCTTCAGGGCAAAGAGCTGAAAGCCGTTCAGGATATCATCCTGAAAAATGGCGGCCTGAACGCGGCTATCGTAGGCCAGCCTGCCACCAAGATTGCTGAAATGGCAGGCATCATCGTACCGGCTGGCACTAAGATTTTGATCGGCGAAGTAACCCTCGTGGATGAAAGCGAACCGTTCGCCCACGAGAAGCTCTCCCCGACCCTCGCCATGTACCGCGCGAGAGACTTCGAAGACGCTGTAGTGAAAGCGGAAAAACTGGTTGCGATGGGCGGTATCGGTCATACCTCCTGCCTGTACACCGACCAGGATAACCAGCCGCAACGTGTCGCGCACTTTGGTCAAATGATGAAAACCGCGCGTATTCTCATTAATACCCCGGCGTCGCAGGGCGGTATCGGTGACCTCTATAACTTCAAGCTGGCGCCTTCTTTGACGCTGGGTTGCGGTTCCTGGGGCGGTAACTCCATCTCTGAAAACGTGGGTCCGAAGCACCTGATCAACAAGAAAACCGTTGCCAAGCGAGCTGAGAACATGTTGTGGCATAAACTTCCGAAATCTATCTACTTCCGCCGCGGCTCTCTGCCTATCGCGCTGGATGAAGTGATTACTGATGGTCACAAACGCGCCATGATCGTGACTGACCGCTTCCTGTTCAACAATGGTTACGCTGATCAGATAACCTCCGTGCTGAAAGCAGCAGGCGTCGAAACCGAAGTGTTCTTTGAAGTTGAAGCGGATCCGACCCTGAGCGTTGTTCGTAAAGGCGCTGAACTGGCTAACTCCTTCAAGCCGGACGTTATCATCGCACTGGGTGGCGGTTCTCCGATGGACGCCGCGAAGATCATGTGGGTGATGTATGAGCATCCGGAAACCCATTTCGAAGAACTGGCGCTGCGCTTTATGGATATCCGTAAACGCATCTACAAATTCCCGAAAATGGGTGTGAAAGCGAAAATGATCGCCGTCACCACCACTTCCGGTACCGGTTCTGAAGTAACTCCGTTCGCCGTGGTTACTGATGACGCAACAGGTCAGAAATATCCGCTGGCAGACTACGCGCTGACTCCGGACATGGCGATCGTCGACGCAAACCTGGTGATGGATATGCCGAAGTCACTCTGCGCGTTCGGTGGTCTGGATGCGGTAACTCACGCCCTGGAAGCTTATGTCTCTGTTCTGGCAAGCGAGTTTTCCGATGGTCAGGCTCTGCAGGCGCTGAAACTGCTGAAAGAAAACCTGCCAGCTTCTTACCATGAAGGCGCTAAAAACCCGGTTGCACGCGAGCGTGTTCACAGCGCCGCGACTATCGCGGGTATCGCCTTTGCGAACGCCTTCCTCGGCGTGTGCCACTCCATGGCGCACAAACTGGGTTCGCAGTTCCATATCCCGCACGGTCTGGCTAACGCCCTGCTGATTTCCAACGTTATCCGCTATAACGCGAACGATAACCCGACGAAACAGACTGCATTCAGCCAGTACGACCGTCCGCAGGCTCGCCGCCGTTATGCGGAAATTGCTGACCACCTTGGTCTTTCCGCACCGGGCGACCGCACCGCAGCGAAAATTGAGAAGCTGCTGGTATGGCTGGACAGCATCAAAGCTGAACTGGGCATTCCGAAATCTATCCGTGAAGCGGGCGTTCAGGAAGCGGACTTCCTGGCGCATGTTGATAAGCTGTCTGAAGACGCCTTTGACGATCAGTGTACCGGTGCTAACCCGCGCTACCCGCTGATTTCTGAGCTGAAACAGATCCTGTTGGATAGCTTCTATGGCCGCGAATACACCGAAGGCGGTGCGGCAGCTGCTAAAGAAGTCGCTCAGGTAGTGAAGGCTGACAAGAAAGCGAAAAAACCTGCCTGACAGGTTAATAGCCGATAAAAAAACCCGTCTGATGGCGGGTTTTTTATTATGAAAATAAGGGTAACTATAGAACTAGCATGACCGCATTTTAAAAGCCATAGCAGCGTTTTTATATGCCTCCCAAGCCTCCCCTATGACTAGCACTCTTTACGCTGCTGTACGGCCTGTAAAGAGCCTTTGGCAAGCGCCTCTTTATAATGTTTACGGCAAACGGAGACATAGCGTTCGTTACCACCGATAACGACCTGCTCCCCTTCATTATAAGGCTGACCGTTTTGATCCAGCCGCAGCACCATGCTCGCTTTGCGTCCGCAGAAACAGATAGTTTTCAGTTCGACCAGCTTATCGGACCATGCCAGTAAATACTGGCTGCCGATAAATAGCTCGCCGCGAAAATCCGTACGCAACCCGTAACAAAGCACCGGAATATCTAACTCGTCCACTACCCCGGCAAGTTCATAAACCTGCTGACGCGTCAGGAACTGGCTCTCGTCCACCAGCACGCAATGTACTGGGTTACGCTCATGTTCTTCGCGAATGTCCGTAAATAACGATGTGCTCTGATTAAAAAGTTTCGCAGGCGATGAGAGACCGATGCGTGAACTCACTTTCCCGGCGCCGAAGCGATCGTCGATTTCCGCCGTATAGACGACCGTTCGCATCCCTCTTTCCTGGTAGTTATAGGAAGACTGAAGCAAAGCGGTAGATTTACCCGCGTTCATTGCAGAATAGTAAAAATAAAGTTGCGCCATTGGCGGCAAGCCCCATGGTATGAAACGGAATAGGCGTGATTGTACCATAACCTGCCAGTACCGCATGCCTGCAGGCGCTGCGTTAATCCACGAAGCGCATTTAGCGTCAGAGTGCTTTATATTTACCCGCACGGTAATAATGCATTTACGACCATATAAGCGAACCAGTAAATAGCGGCTGCCATTATTAACCCTGGTTAACTAACCCCTTATCCAGACTGATAAAATTACTGAAAAATAAAAGAATAATGCCCCTCACGCGGGGAGTATCGGAGTTCATGCGAAAGAATGATATTTATACAACCGCCCCTGCCCGCGTTATAAAACATTGCTTATGTTTCATCTCGTGCCCTCTATAAAATCGTTGTCGCGCCCGCAATAAGCCCGCTTTTTTTGTACGGTTCTTAAAGGTAGATTTAACTTTGCTTTTTTTAATAACGTCCAAAATAAGCCGATATTTTGAATTCCTTACATTCTCACCTATTGCAGAAGTGAAATTAAGGCTCTATTATTAGGTCAACAAACCACCCCCAATATAAGTTTGAGATTACTACAATGAGCGAAGCACTTAAAATTCTGAACAACATCCGTACTCTTCGTGCGCAGGCAAGAGAATGCACCCTTGAAACGCTTGAAGAAATGCTGGAAAAATTAGAAGTTGTTGTTAATGAGCGCCGTGAAGAAGAAAGCGCTGCAGCAGCTGAAATCGAAGAGCGTACTCGTAAATTACAGCAGTATCGTGAAATGTTGATCGCGGATGGTATCGACCCGAACGAATTGCTGAACAGTATGTCTGCTGCTAAAACTGGCACTAAAGCCAAACGCGCTGCTCGCCCGGCGAAATATAGCTACATTGATGAAAACGGCGAAAGCAAAACCTGGACAGGCCAGGGTCGTACGCCGGCAGTTATCAAAAAAGCTATCGATGAAGGCAAACAGCTGGACGATTTCCTGATTAAAGACTAATGCGCTTTAATAAAAAACCCGCTTCGGCGGGTTTTTTGTTTTAAAGAGGATAAGACATAATCAACCGGCGACCTGATAAAACGCCTTATACCACTCTACAAAGCGCTTAACGCCCTCGTCTACTGAGGTATGCGGCTTAAAGCCAATCGCGTCATACAGGGCCGTTGTGTCCGCGCTGGTTTCAAGCACATCGCCAGGCTGTATCGGCATCATGTTTTTCTGCGCTTCTTTACCCAGCGCTTTTTCAAGCGCGGAAATATAATCCATCAGCTCGACAGGAGAGCTGTTGCCAATATTATATACACGATACGGAGCGGAGCTGGTGGCCGGCGATCCGGTTTCCACTGTCCACTTCGGGTCCGCCTGTGGAATAACGTCCTGCAAACGAACAATCGCCTCGGCAATATCATCGATATAAGTAAAATCACGGCGCATTTTGCCATGGTTATAAACATCGATGCGCTTATCTTCCACGATCGCTTTAGTAAATTTAAATAACGCCATATCAGGGCGGCCCCAGGGACCATAAACTGTAAAAAAGCGTAACCCGGTAGTCGGCAAACCATAAAGATGGGAATAGGTATGCGACATCAACTCATTGGCTTTTTTCGTCGCCGCGTATAAAGAAACGGGATGATCGACACTGTCATCGGTAGAAAACGGCATTTTACGGTTCAGGCCATAAACGGAACTGGAAGACGCGTATAATAAATGCTCAACCTGATGATGGCGGCACCCCTCAAGCACATTTAAATGCCCTACCAGATTAGCGTCCGCATAAGCATGCGGGTTTTCCAGTGAATAACGAACGCCAGCCTGTGCGGCAAGATGAATAACGCGTTGAGGTTTTTCTGTAGCAAATAAATCCGCCATTCCCTGACGGTCGGCGAGGTCAAGCTTTTGAAAACGGAAATTGGGGTGATTTTCTATAAGGTTAAGGCGAGCGTATTTGAGGTTGACATCATAATAGTCATTCAGGTTATCGATACCGATAACCTGGTGACCGGCTGCCAGCAGACGCTCGCTGACGTGAAAACCAATAAAGCCTGCTGCGCCGGTTACCAGAAATTTCATACAACCCTCATTTATTATGCAATGTTAATGGATGCTCCGCGGCCGATTGCATAATAAACAAAGCCGCGTTTGCTGAGCCTGCCTGGATCATACAGGTTACGACCGTCAAAGATAACCGGCTGTTTAAGGGAATTTTTAATGATGTCAAAGTCCGGCGCGCGGAAAGCCTGCCATTCGGTACAGATAACTAACGCATCTGCCCCATGCAACGCGGCCTCTTTGGTTCCCATCAAACGTAAGTCGTCACGGTGACCATAAATGCGCTGCGTTTCATCCATCGCTTCCGGATCGTAGGCCTGAACCGTCGCTCCACGCTTCCAGAGTTCTTCCATCAGTACACGGCTTGACGCTTCGCGCATATCGTCAGTGTTGGGTTTAAACGAAAGTCCCCACAGCGCGAACGTTTTACCGCTTAGATCTTCGCCGAAATGACGACGAATGAACTCTGGCAGCTTCTGCTTTTGATCGTGGTTAACGTCTTCTACGGCTTTAAGCAGACGCGGCACATAGCCAATCTGTTCAGAGGTACGGATTAACGCCTGCACATCTTTCGGGAAGCAGGAGCCGCCGTAACCACAGCCAGGATAGATAAAGTGATAGCCGATACGCGAGTCTGAACCGATGCCCTGACGCACTTTTTCGATATCCGCGCCCAGACGCTCCGCCAGGTTCGAGATCTCGTTCATAAAGCTTATCTTAGTGGCCAGCATGCAGTTGGCGGCATACTTGGTCAGTTCTGCGCTGCGGATATCCATCAGGATCATGCGGTCATGATTGCGGTTAAACGGCTCATAGAGTTCACGCAGCAGTTCAACGACATCGTCGTTGTCTGTTCCCACCACGATACGCTCAGGGCGCATACAATCCGATACCGCCGCCCCTTCTTTCAGGAATTCCGGGTTAGAAACCACATCAAAGGGGATATCCACGCCGCGCGCCTGCAGCGTTTCGCTCATCACTTTACGGACTTTGTCCGCCGTGCCCACTGGCACGGTTGATTTATCCAGCACCACTTTGTGGCCGGTCATATGCTGAGCGATAGTCCGCGCCACAGCGGTGACGTATTTCAGATCCGCAGAGCCGTCTTCATCCGGCGGGGTGCCGACCGCGATAAACTGCATTACGCCATGCTCAACGCCCTCCTGCGCGTTTGTGCTGAAATGCAGCCGCCCCTCTTCATAATTTTTCTTCACAAGCGGGGTCAGACCCGGTTCATAAATCGGGATGACGCCTTTTTTCAGGTTCTCGACTTTATTTTCATCAACGTCGATACACATGACATCGTGGCCGACTTCCGCCAGCACCGCGGCCTGAACCAGACCGACGTAGCCAATACCAAAAACGGTTACTTTCATTGCCTTGTCCTGCCTGAATAGGTTACTTCTTATCGCCCACGGTTTCGTTCAGCCAGGCTTTAAATTCCTCACCGAGCGTGTTGTGGCGGATCCCATATTCTACGAACGCCTGCATGTAACCGAGTTTGTTGCCGCAGTCGTGGCTCTTGCCTTTCATGTGGTAGGCTTCCACTGTCTCTTTATCCATCAACATAGCGATAGAGTCGGTGAGCTGGATTTCATCACCCGCTCCCGGAGGCGTTTTGGCCAGCAGCGGCCAAATATCGGCGCTGAGCACATAGCGGCCTACTACAGCCAGGTTGGACGGCGCGACGTTCGCCTTCGGTTTTTCAACGATGCCGACCATCGGCACGCTGTCGCCAGGCTTCAGCGCAACGCCTTTACAATCGACCACGCCATACGCGGTAACATCTTCTACAGGCTCAACCATGATCTGGCTGTTGCCGGTTTCATCGAAGCGCTTAATCATCTCGGCCAGGTTTTCCTGGGAGAGGTCAGATTCAAACTCATCCAGAATGACGTCCGGAAGAATGACGGCGACCGGCTCGTCACCGACAACCGGGTGCGCGCACATCACAGCGTGGCCGAGGCCTTTCGCCAGGCCCTGACGAACCTGCATGATGGTGACATGCGGCGGGCAGATAGATTGCACTTCTTCCAGCAGCTGGCGCTTGACGCGTTTTTCCAGCATGGCTTCAAGTTCAAAACTGGTGTCGAAATGGTTTTCGATAGAGTTTTTGGAGGAGTGAGTGACCAGAACAATCTCAGTAATGCCAGCGGCGATACATTCGTTAACGACATACTGAATTAACGGCTTATCAACCAGCGGCAGCATCTCTTTTGGAATCGCCTTAGTGGCCGGCAACATCCTGGTCCCTAATCCCGCAACCGGGATTACTGCTTTTCTTACTTTCGAATTAATGGCAGCCATTGAATATTCTCCTGGACTGTTCAAGTTTGACACTTGTTCGTCAATTAAAAACGCGTTCGAGTATATCAGCATAGATTTGTATTAAGCGGCTGAATACGCGGTGCCCCGGCACTTTAGGACTAATACGAAGAAAACCAACGTGATATTAGCACCAGCAAAGAGCGTGCGGATAAAGCTATCTTGCTTTATCCCCGCTGAACGCTCATTCCGCAGACAACATCAGCCTTAAACGGCCGCCAGCGCCCCAAATCTGACACTGCCAGGATTCGCAACGCTGGCTAATTTGATTTAAGTAAGTATTACCCAGCGTACCTAAAGGCACACCATTACTTACCTGAATTTGATGGTCGCCAGTATTTAACGTCGCGTTAAGACCAGCGGAAACCAGAATAAGATTTTTTAAACCGCTGTGGTAATACCCAACCATAAGCGGAAATTGCCCAACCAGATTTGCCTGGCGTAACAATTGGTTAACTTGTTTAAGTAAATTCCCCAGCTCGGGCAGGCGCTGTCGCTGCTGAGAAAGCTGCTCCTGCAATAACCCATTAAAAAGCGCGCGTAACAACAACGCAGCCAATACGCCGTTATCGCCGGCACGGGTAACGTCGAGACAGTAAAAGGCGAGATCTTGTTCAGAAAGGGGGGCGATATCCAACACCAGGCCCGGCTCATCGGCAGAGACCAGCTGGCGATAATTAATGCGACAGTGAGAGATGACCTGCTGAACCGGGGGCTGCAACTCCTGCAGCAGCTTTGCCGCCGCCTGCGGGTTGTTCACCAGCGCATCCCAGTCCTGGAACAAGCGCTCTTCTTCCTCGACGCGCGAGTTAAACATGTTTGGGTAAAGGCAGGCGAAAACGGTTTCACGCAGGCGGTTTAAATCTTTAACTGGCTTTAGCAAGACATCCTGTACGCCAAGACGCAGCGCCTTAGCGATATCCGCCATGTTTTCCGTAGCGGAAATGACAAGGATAGGCGTTTGATCCCCTTCGTTGCGGATATGCTCCACCAGCTGCAACCCATTCATACGGGGCATTTCCAGATCGCAAATCAGCAAATCCGGAGTCTGTTGGGCCATTTTTTCCAGCGCTTCTACCCCATCCCACGCAACGGCGGTTTCCGCGCCCATTCCAGTGAGCCAGGCATCCAGCATTGAGCGGAAAACGGGTTCGTCTTCGACGATAAGGATCTGTTTTCCGGCTAAAGGTTGCGTCATCTTCTTCCCCCTGACAAATGACAACTTAATAGTGGCATGTTCAAGCGACGGCTGCCTGTCAGAATCGCCTGAAGAATGCTCGCACTGGGGGAACTCTGGTTACATTGCGCCCGGTAAAAAGCGGGATAAATGATAAAAGTCCAGCAAGCGGGACATAATTTGCACAAAATAAAAACCACATTATCAATATATTCTTTGCGATAGTGCCTGGCTGTGTGTAACGCCGTTACGATCAAAAAGACCCCGGCCATGGATAGCATTCTAAAAAAACCTAAAATTGTGTCGATGTCCAGCAGGGCGTTAATAATGGCGAATTTTTCTTCCCGCATCAGCCCGTCTGTTTGCTCTTTCATTACGCCTCGGTTGAAGTCCCCGGTATGACATCCCGTGGCGTCATCGCCACTGCTCGGTTAACATAATGCCGCCGTGGCGTCGAAACGCCGTTACCTGTTTTATTCAAGGAGCAACTTTGTCGCAACTTTGTCCTTGTGGCAGCGCACAGGAGTATAGCCTATGTTGCCAGCCTTATCTGTCTGGCGACAAGGCGGCGCCCGTTCCGTCACATCTCATGCGGTCTCGCTATTGCGCTTTTGTGATGAAAGACGCGAATTATCTTGTCGATACGTGGCATCCAGCGTGTCAGGCAAACGCCTTTCGGGCTGATATCGAGGCGGGCTTTGCCCATACTGAATGGCTGGGGCTGACTATTTTTGAAGAGGCGCCGGGGCAAAATGAAGAAGAAGGCTTCGTAAGTTTTGTGGCGCGCTATAGCGAGCGGGGCAAACCTGGCGCTATCATTGAACGTTCCCGGTTCTTAAAAGAGCACGGACGCTGGTATTATATTGACGGCGCTCGTCCGGTAATTGGTCGTAATGACCCCTGCCCCTGTGGTTCCGGTAAAAAATTTAAAAAGTGTTGCGGGCAATAAACCGCCTTTTGACAACGCTGAATGACAAACACTCAACAGGATCTTCCCTGCAATGCAAGCATTACAACGCAAAGTACTTCGCACTATTTGTCCCGATCAGAAAGGCCTGATCGCACGTATTACCAATATTTGCTACAAGCACGAACTGAATATCGTCCAGAACAATGAGTTTGTCGATCACCGCACCGGCCGCTTTTTTATGCGTACCGAACTGGAAGGCATTTTTAACGATGCGACACTGCTTGCCGATCTTGATAGCGCGCTGCCGGAAGGTTCCGTACGCGAACTCAACCCGGCTGGACGCCGCCGTATCGTCATTCTCGTCACCAAAGAAGCGCACTGCCTGGGCGACCTGCTGATGAAAGCCAACTATGGCGGGCTGGATGTCGACATCGCTGCGGTTATCGGCAACCACGAAACGCTGCGATCGCTTGTCGAGCGCTTTGATATTCCATTCCAGTTGGTAAGCCATGAAGGTTTAACGCGCGAAGAGCACGATCAACTGATGGCGCAGGCCATTGAGCATTACGAACCGGATTACGTAGTGCTGGCGAAATATATGCGCGTGCTGACGCCCGATTTCGTTGCCCGTTTTCCGAACAAAATTATTAATATTCACCACTCATTCCTGCCGGCCTTTATTGGCGCGCGTCCTTACCATCAGGCTTATGAGCGCGGCGTAAAGATTATCGGCGCGACTGCGCATTACGTGAACGACAATCTGGATGAAGGCCCGATCATCATGCAGGATGTGATTCACGTTGATCATAACTATACCGCTGAAGATATGATGCGCGCGGGCCGTGACGTTGAAAAAAATGTCCTTAGCCGCGCGCTTTATCAGGTTCTTGCCCAGCGCGTATTCGTTTATGGCAACCGGACGATTATCCTGTAATACGGGTAAAATGAATTGCTTAGCTTTAAAGCGTTACGTGTAAAAAGTACGCAAACGATACATTTCTCATAACGTAAGGCTTTACAGGGGCGCTTCATTTGATATGATGCGCCCCGCTTCCCGAGACGGAAGCAGGCCAGTAAAAGCATTACCCCGTGGCGGGGTTCCCGAGCGTACATAAGGGAGTTGACTGCAAATCTGCCGTCACCGACTTGAAGGTTCGACTCGAACGCAGTGAGAGAACGTTGCCGAAGGCAACGGCCCGAAGGGTGAGGAGCGCAGCTCCGAATAATCCTTCTTCTTACCGCGATGTTTGTAACACGTTTTACCCCGTGGTGGGGTTCCCGAGCGGCCAAAGGGAGCAGACTGTAAATCTGCCGTCACAGACTTCGAAGGTTCGAATCCTTCCCCCACCACCATCTTCAACCACAGCGATGTGGTTAACCTGATAAGTCGCTGGCTTATCATCCAGACAATATGAATACCCCTGGTGGGGTTCCCGAGCGGCCAAAGGGAGCAGACTGTAAATCTGCCGTCACAGACTTCGAAGGTTCGAATCCTTCCCCCACCACCATCCCCTTTATATCAAGCTCCCTTCTGCCATCAGCCATCACTTTCCATACGCCATTTACGCGGGGAAGGATGAGAACCTTCGATTAAGGTTCGGGCCGAGCGAAGCGAGACAACGTTGCCGCAGGCAACGGCCCGCAGGGCGAGGCGCAACGCGCCGAGTAATCCTTCCCCCACCACCATCTCTTCAGATAAAAATCACCTTTAAGCAACCCGACTGCCTTCCATATCGCTTCTGCGCGGGGAAGAATGAGAAGCTTCGACTAAGGTTCGGGCCGAGCGAAGCGAGACAACGTTGCCGCAGGCAACGGCCCGCAGGGCGAGGCGCAACGCGCCGAGTAATCCTTCCCCCACCACCATCCCTTTTATATCAAGCTCCCTTCTGCCATCAGCCATCACTTTCCATACGCCATTTACGCGGGGAAGGATGAGAAGCTTCGACTAAGATTCGGGCCGAGCGAAGCGAGACAACGTTGCCGCAGACGACGCCCTGTTTGTCATTTACAACGGCGGTAATCTTCTCTTCACCGGAGAACTCTTCACAATGGAGGTGTTCGACTGCGCGTAGTCCGCCAGGCCATCAAGCAGGTCGTCAAGCTGGCCGATGGAGTGAAACGCCAGGCGCATCACGAAACAATCCTCACCCGTGACCTTGTCGCACTCAATACATTCCGGCATCGCCTGAATCATCTTTTCGACTTTATGCAACATGCCCGGCAGCGGCTTAACGCGCACCAGCGCCTGCATCCCGTAACCCACCGCCGGGAGGTTTACCCGCGCGCCATAACCTTCAATGATGCCGCGCTCCTCCAGCCGTCGGATACGCTCCGCCGTGCTGGGCGAAGAAAGGCCAATTTTGCCGCTCAGCACTTTCAGCGATAACCTGGCGTCTTCTGTCAGATAAGCCAGAATCTGCCGGTCAGTGTTATCCAGAAAGTAATTTTCCATATAGACCTCATAAAAAAAGGCAAAAGATACATCGCTCCTGATTAATTCTATACCGCATCTGGCAGGAAACGTCGAAAATAGACCAACACAAAAGGAGGGCAACATGAGCAACGACTACAAAACCGGCGTCTGGCAAATGACAGCCGCCATGCTGATTTCAGGCTCAATCGGCGTTTTTGTGCTGCTGAGCGGGCAACCCGTGACGGATGTGGTGTTCTGGCGCTGCCTGGTCGGCGCCCTCACCCTATTTATCCTGACGCGCCTTAGCGGCGACTGGCGCAGCCATCTTACTTTGAAGGTCATCGTTGTCGCCGCGCTGGGCGGCGTGGCGCTGGTGCTTAACTGGCTGCTGCTGTTTGCCGCCTACTCCCGTCTTTCCATTGGCCTCGCCACGCTGGTTTACAACACGCAGCCGCTGATGCTGGTGCTGATGAGCATGCTTTTCCTGGGCGAGAAAGTCACACGGGCGAAATGGTATTGGCTGCTGGCCGCTTTTGGCGGGATGGCACTGGTGCTGGCGGGCCAGTTAACGGGGTCGCCTCATGACGGCTGGCTGTTGGGTATCGCCATGGCGCTTGGCGCGGCGTTCTTTTACGCCCTTACCGCACTCATCACCCGTCGGCTAAAAGGGGTGCCGCCTCAGCAAATCGCGCTGGTGCAAGTGAGCGTGGGCGTGCTGATGCTGCTGCCTGTCGCGCATTTCAGCCTCTCACCGACGCCGTTTCAGTGGAGCATTTTGGTTTTGCTTGGCGTGTTACACACCGGGGTCATGTATCAACTGCTTTATGGCGCAATACAAAAGCTGCCGACGCCGGTGACCGGGTCCCTTTCATTTATTTATCCGCTGGTGGCGATTGCCGCGGATCAGTGGGTCTTCGGGCATAGTTTGAGCCTGCACCAGCTGGCAGGCGGCGCGCTGATCCTCCTTGCCGCGGCGGGGAATAATCTGGGCTGGGGAGAAAAGGCAAAAGCGCCTGCGCAAGCGGCGAGTCGTTAACGCCCTTTCCCGAACGGCCTCCCTGCGATAGTCAGCCAAAACGAAATCCGCACGCTCCCCGCCGGAGAAAAATTCTTCACCATTTCGCCAACAAAAAACCCGGCGGCAGCCGGGTTTGTCATATCGCCTGCTATTCAGCGGCGCGCGCGCACCACCTGGTATCTGCGCGTCAGGTATTCCACTGGCGCGCTCCACACGTGCACCAGTCGGGTGAACGGGAAAAGCAGGAACAGCGTCATGCCAAGCACAAGGTGAACGCGGAAGATAAACGCCACGCCGTCAAGCTGCTCCGCCGCGCCGCTGCGGAAGGTCACGATGTGTTGCGCCCAGCCCACCAGCTTCATCATCTCACTGCCGTCCATATGCTGCGCAGAGAACGGAATAGTCAACAGCCCCAGCGTACACTGCGCCATCAGCAGCGCCAGGATCAGGATATCAGCGCTGGTCGATGTCGCGCGCACCCGTGGGTTAAACAGACGACGCTTAAGCAGCAGCAGCCCGCCCACCAGCGTCAGCACGCCGCAGATGCCGCCTGCGACCATCGCCAGCTGCTGCTTAACGGCCACCGGCAGGAACCACTCGTACATCCAGTGCGGCGTCAACATGCCGAACAGGTGGCCGAAGAAAATCCCGAGAATGCCGATATGGAACAGGTTAGAGGCCAGGTTCATCCCCTTGCGGTCGAGCATCTGGCTCGAGGCGGCGCGCCAGGTATACTGGCCATAGTCATAACGCAGCCAGCTTCCTGCCAGAAACACGGTTCCCGCTATATAGGGATAGATACTAAAGAAGAACATATTCAGGAAGTGCATTAGTGCTGTCCTCCGGTAGAGATAGTCAGATACTGCGGGGCAACCGCCCCGGCGAAGCGGCGCTGGTGGGCGGCAATGTCAGACTCGCCGCACCCCTTTTCGGCGAAAAACTTCACCTGCTCTTCTTCCCAGACGGCGTCCAGCGCCTGCGGCGTATCGTCACGGGCTTCGCCAGCCAGTTGCGCCTGCACTTTTTGTTCATCCACCCGGCTTTCAGCGAGCGCCAGCAGCAGGTCGAAAATCACGGCGTAGCGGCTTTCGCGCTGCTTAAGGCGAGCGCCGAGCAACGCCAGGATCGGCGCGATGTCTTTAAGCCCGTCCACCGCGTCGTCATGCGGCAACTGCGCGAGGTATTCCAGATACAGCGGCAAATGGTCCGGCAGTTCGCGGCTGCTGAGTTCAAGCCCGGCGCGCTCGTACTGCGCAAGCAGGTCGACCATCGCCTGCCCGCGGTCGCGGGATTCGCCATGCACATGTTCGAAAAGCAGCAGTGAAGTGGCGCGTCCGCGGTCAAACAGTTCGCTGTAGCTTGCCTGCGCGTCCAGCAAATCCTCGCTTAGCAAGTCGCGGATAAAGACGCCCAACTGGTGGGCATCCTTAAGCGAGAGATGCGCGGTTTCCGCCAGCGCGTCGAACAGCGCCTGCTGGTGCTGCCAGAGCGCGGCGTCGGGGTACTCCAGCAGGCGCGAGAGAATAAGCAGTTCCATTACAGATGCTCCCCTTTCACGGTCACATCGACGGCGTCGATGCGGCGGCTGTTGAACAGGTTGAATTTGCTGTCAGAGCCGTGGCAACCGTCGCCGAAGCTAAAGCCGCAGCCGTTGCGCTCTGGAAACGCGTCACGCGCCAGTTCGCGGTGGCTGGAAGGAATAACGAAGCGGTCTTCATAATTCGCGATAGCCAGATAGCGGTACATCTCCTGCGCTTCCACTTGCGTCAGCCCGACCTCTTCCAGCGCGCGGGTATCGGTCACGCCATCCACCGTTTCGGCGCGCTTGTAATGACGCATCGCCAGCATGCGTTTCAGGGCCAGTAATACCGGGGCGGTGTCCCCTGCGGTGAGCAGGTTCGCCAGGTATTGCACCGGAATGCGCAGGCTTTCCACATCCGGCAGAATGCCATTGCGGCCAAGCTCGCCCGCATCGGCGGCGGACTGAATCGGCGACAGCGGCGGCACGTACCAGACCATCGGCAGCGTGCGGTATTCCGGGTGCAGCGGCAGCGCCAGCTTCCACTCCATCGCCAGCTTCCACACCGGCGACTGCTGCGCGGCGTCAATCACGCTCTGCGGCACGCCATCTTTCAACGCCTGCTCAATCACTTTCGGGTCATTCGGGTCGAGGAACACGTCCAGTTGGCGCTGATAGAGATCGGTCTCATGCTCGGTGCTCGCCGCCTGCTCGATGGCGTCCGCGTCATACAGCAGCACGCCAAGATAGCGAATGCGGCCCACGCAGGTCTCTGAACACACCGTCGGCATCCCCGCTTCAATACGCGGATAGCAGAAAATGCACTTCTCAGATTTGCCGCTCTTCCAGTTGAAGTAGATTTTTTTGTACGGGCAGCCGGTCACGCACATGCGCCAGCCGCGGCATTTGTCCTGGTCAATCAGCACGATGCCGTCTTCTTCACGCTTGTAAATCGCGCCGCTCGGGCAGGTGGCCACGCACGCCGGGTTCAGGCAGTGCTCGCACAGGCGCGGCAGATACATCATGAAGGTGTTTTCGAACTGGCCGTACATCGCCTTCTGCATGTTGTCGAAATTTTTATCCTGCGAGCGCTTTTCAAACTCGCCGCCCAGGATCTCCTCCCAGTTCGGGCCCGCTTCGACTTTATTCATCCGTTGGCCGGTGATTTTCGAGCGTGGGCGCGCTATCGGCTGATGCTTGCCTTCCGGCGCGTTGTGCAGGTGCTGATAATCGAAGTCGAACGGTTCGTAGTAATCGTCAATGCCCGGCAGATGCGGGTTGGCGAAAATTTTACCCAACAGCATGCCGCGCCCGCCCATGCGGGGCTGCAGCTTGCCGTTGATTTTGCGCACCCAGCCGCCTTTCCACTTCTCCTGGTTTTCCCAGTCGTTGGGGAAGCCGACGCCCGGCTTGCTTTCGACGTTGTTGAACCAGGCGTACTCCATGCCCTCGCGGCTGGTCCAGACATTTTTACAGGTCACCGAACAGGTGTGGCAGCCGATGCATTTATCAAGGTTCAGCACCATGCCGACTTGTGAACGAATTTTCATTTTACGCTCTCCTGTTTCTGGTCGTTGCCTTCGCCGTCCAACCAGTCAATGTTCTTCATCTTACGCACCACCACAAACTCATCGCGGTTAGAGCCCACGGTGCCGTAGTAGTTAAAGCCGTAGGCCAGTTGCGCATAGCCGCCGATCATATGGGTCGGTTTCGGGCTGATGCGGGTGACCGAGTTGTGAATGCCGCCGCGCTGGCCGGTGATTTCCGACCCCGGAATATTCACGATGCGCTCCTGGGCGTGGTACATCATGGTCATGCCAGCCGGCACGCGCTGGCTCACCACCGCACGGGCGGTCAGCGCGCCGTTGGCGTTAAACACTTCTATCCAGTCGTTATCCGCAATGCCAAGGTCGCGGGCGTCCTCTTCGCTCATCCAGACAATCGGGCCGCCGCGGGAAAGCGTCAGCATCAGCAGGTTGTCGCTGTAGGTGGAGTGAATGCCCCATTTCTGGTGCGGCGTCAGGAAGTTCAGCGCCTTCTCCGGGTTGCCGTTAGACTTCTTGCCCATCACCGCTTTCACCGAACGGGTGTCGATAGGCGGGCGATAGACCAACAGGCTCTCGCCGAAGTCGCGCATCCACGGGTGATCCTGATACAGCTGCTGGCGGCCAGAGAGCGTGCGCCACGGGATCAGCTCATGTACGTTGGTATAACCGGCGTTATAAGAGACATGCTCATCTTCAAGCCCGGACCAGGTGGGGCTGGAGATAATTTTGCGCGGCTGCGCCTGGATATCGCGAAAGCGAATCTTCTCTTCTTCTTTATTCAGCGCCAGATGCGTATGGTCGCGGCCGGTAAACTCGCTCAGCGCCGCCCAGGCTTTTACTGCCACCTGGCCGTTGGTTTCCGGCGCAAGGGTTAAGATCATCTCGGCGGCGTCAATGGCGGTGTTCAGCATCGGCTGGCCTTTGGCCGGGCCGTCTTGTTTGGTGTAATTGAGCTTACGCAGCAGATCCATCTCGCTCTGGGTATTCCAGGCGATGCCCTTGCCGCCGTTGCCGATTTTCTCCATCAGCGGGCCGATGGAGGTGAAACGCTCATATGTCGCCGGGTAGTCGCGCTCAACGGCAATAATGTGCGGCGCGGTTTTGCCTGGAATCAGCTCGCACTCGCCTTTTTTCCACTCTTTCACCTCCAGCGGCTGCGCCAGCTCGGCGGCGGAGTCATGCTGAATCGGCAGCGTAACCACATCGGTTTCTTTGCCCAGGTGGCCCACGCAGACTTCCGAGAATTTCTTCGCGATGCCTTTGTAGATTTCCCAGTCACTTTTCGATTCCCAGGCCGGGTCCACGGCGGCGGAAAGCGGATGAATAAACGGATGCATATCCGAGGTATTCATGTCGTCTTTTTCATACCAGGTGGCGGTCGGCAGCACGATGTCGGAGTAAAGACAGGTGCTGGAGAGACGAAAGTCGAGGGTGACCACCAGGTCCAGCTTGCCGTCAAGGCCGTTATCCTGCCATTCAATCTCTTCGGGCTTCACGCCGCCCTGCTGGCCGAGATCTTTGCCCTGAATGCCGTTTTCGGTGCCGAGCAGGTATTTGAGCATGTACTCATGCCCCTTACCGGAGGAGCCCAGCAGGTTCGAGCGCCAGACGAACAGGTTACGCGGATGGTTTTTACCGTTCTCCGGCTCTTCGGCGGCGAAGCGGATCTCGCCCGATTTCAGCGCCTTCACGGTGTAATCCACCGGGCTCATGCCCGCTTTATCCGCCGCCGCCTTGATGCGCAGCGGGTTAACGCCAAGCTGCGGCGCAGAAGGCAGCCAGCCCATACGCTCGGCGCGCACGTTGAAGTCGATAAGATGGCCGCTGTAGCGCGATTTATCCGCCAGCGGCGACAGCAGGTCTTCCGTCGTCAGGGATTCATAACGCCACTGGCTGGAGTGGTTATAGAAGAACGAGGTGCTGTTCATATGGCGCGGCGGACGGTTCCAGTCCAGCGCGAAGGCCAGCGGCGTCCAGCCGGTTTGCGGGCGCAGTTTCTCCTGGCCGACATAGTGCGCCCAGCCGCCGCCGCTCTGGCCGACGCAGCCGCAGAACACCAGCATATTGATAAGCCCACGGTAGTTCATGTCCATGTGGTACCAGTGGTTCAGACCCGCGCCGACGATTATCATCGAGCGGCCATGCGTTTTATCGGCATTGTCGGCAAACTCGCGGGCGGTGCGAATAATCTGCGCGCGCGGCACGCCGGTAATCTGCTCCGCCCAGGCCGGGGAGTACGCTTTCACGTCATCGTAGCTGGCGGCGCAGTTGGCGTCGTCCAGGCCGCGATCGAGGCCATAGTTGGCAAGCGTCAGGTCATACACCGTGGCCACCAGCGCCTGGCTGCCGTCAGCAAGGGTCAGGCGTTTTACCGGCAGCTTATGCAGCAGGATGTTTTCCAGCTTCACCTTATTGAAATGTTCGCTGCTGTCACCGCCAAAGTACGGGAAGCCGACCTCGGCAACCTCATCCTGGTGGCCCAGCAACGACAGGCGCAGTTCGGTCTCTTCGCCGGAGGCGCCGTCGCGCTGCTCCAGGTTCCACTTGCCCTTCTCGCCCCAGCGGAAGCCGATGGAGCCATTCGGCGCCGTCAGTTCGCCATTGCGGTTATCGAACGCGACGGTTTTCCACTCAGGGTTATTCTGCTGGCCCAGCGCATCCACCAGATCGGCGGCGCGCAGCATGCGGCCTGCGGCATAGAAGCCGTCGCGCGCTTCGAGCATCACCAGCATCGGCATGTCGGTGTAGCGGCGCACGTAGTCGGTGAAATACTGGCTCGGTTTGTCGAGGTGGAATTCGCGCAGCATCACGTGGCCCATCGCCAGCGCCATCGCGCTGTCGGTGCCCTGCTTCGGCGCCAGCCACAGGTCGCACAGCTTGGCGATTTCCGCGTAGTCCGGGGTGACGGCGACGGTCTTCGTGCCTTTGTAGCGCACCTCGGTAAAGAAGTGGGCGTCCGGCGTGCGGGTCTGCGGCACGTTGGAGCCCCAGGCGATGATGTAGCTGGAGTTGTACCAGTCGGCAGATTCCGGCACGTCGGTCTGCTCGCCCCAGGTCATGGGCGAGGCGGGCGGCAGGTCGCAATACCAGTCATAGAAGCTCAGGCAGGTGCCGCCAATCAGCGAGAGATAGCGCGCGCCAGAGGCGTAAGAGACCATCGACATCGCCGGAATGGGCGAAAAGCCGGCGATACGGTCCGGGCCAAAGGTTTTGGCGGTATAAACGTTTGCCGCCGCGATAAGTTCGTTCACCTCCTGCCAGGAGGAGCGAACGAAGCCGCCGCGCCCGCGCGCCTGCTTGTAGCTTTTCGCTTTTTCGCTGTCTTCAATAATAGAGGCCCAGGCGTTTACCGGGTCGCTGTGACGCGCTTTAGCCTCACGCCAGAGTTTGATCAGACGCTTGCGCATCAGCGGATATTTCAGGCGGTTGGCGCTGTAGAGATACCAGGAGTAGCTCGCGCCGCGCGGGCAGCCGCGGGGCTCGTGGTTCGGCATGTCCGGGCGGGTGCGCGGGTAGTCGGTCTGCTGGGTTTCCCAGGTAACCAGACCATTTTTCACGTAGATTTTCCAGCTACAGGAGCCAGTGCAGTTTACGCCATGAGTCGAACGCACGATCTTGTCGTGCTGCCAGCGGCTCCGGTAACTCTCCTCCCAGTCGCGGTTTGTTTCAAGAAGCTGGCCGTGCCCATTGGCAAAGGTGTCGCCCTTCTGTTTGAAGTAGCGAAACCGGTCCAAAAATTTGCTCATCAGCGTTTCTCCTGTAGGGAGCCTTAAGGCTCTTCTGGTAAATCGACATTGCTGGAATGGCGGCACGGTAACGCCGCGTAAGATAAGCAGAATTGACGGCGATCAAGCCGACCCGGCGCAGAGAAGGCGCGCAAAAAGCGAACTACCCCCAAAGTAGGAGGCGAGACTTTCGTTTAATTCGTTGTTTGAAAAGCAAATTATTTGTATAGCGCAGAAATTGACCGCCCTTTTTTGCCGGGGTGGGTATTAAGGGGTAGAGAGCGGATAAGCGAGCCTGCCCGCTGAAATGAGGAACGACGGCAAGCGACAGGTTTTCTACAGTAATACTATCTCGCCGTTGACGTCGCCCTAAGGAGGGCCGTAATGCCCCGCAACGTACCCAGCCCTGACAAGCCCGATTCGGCTATTCCTGACGAGGCGCAAAGGGTTGCGGCGCGACGGGCGTTAGCGGGCGTTGAGCCCACCGCTCCGCGCTGCGGGCTCGCCTTCTCCGGGGGTGGCCTGCGCAGCGCCACTTTCTCGCTGGGGCTGATTCGCGCCCTGGCCAAAAACCGTCTCCTGACGCGCTTTGACTATCTCTCCACCGTCTCGGGCGGCGGCTATGTCGGCGGCATGCTGGGACGGCTCTACCACGAAAATAACGCGAAAAGGGTTGAAGAGAGGCTGGCGGCGGAGGACTCCCTCCTGTTGTGGTGGCTTCGCAACCACGGGCGTTACCTGGTACCCGTCGGTTCGCGGGATCTGCAAATAGCGGGCGCGAGCATGCTGCGCGCATTTGCGCTTAACGCGCTGCTGGTCATCTGGCTTGCGCTGCTGGTCACCCTGCCCGCGCTGATGGTGACGCAAAAAGGCGGCGGCGCGACGCTTTTTCATGATCTTATGTACATCTGCCTGAGCGCCGCAGGCGTTGCGTCGCTGCATTACTGGATGTCGGTAAGCCTGCGCGGCTATTTTTTAGCGGGCGCGGCGCTGCTGATGGCTGGCGGATACGGGTTATACCGTCTCGGTTTTCCGGCCACTATCACGCCGTCGCCGGGCGTGGGGCTGCTTGCGGCGATGACGCTTTACAGCCTGCTGCTGATGGCTTATGCCGGGCGCTGTTGGGGTTCGCCCTCCCGCTGGCGGCTGGGACTGACGCTTCACCTGCGGTTCTGGCTGATGTGCGCGCTGTTGCTGGCGCTGCTCTGGGCGCTCGGCGCGCTCGCTCGCGAGGCGCATGGCTATCTGCCAACGCTCTGGCAGAGCACGGTCTGGCTGTTAGCGCTGCTCGCAGGCGGCAAGCTTCTTCTGTTGGCAGGGCTGCTCGCGAAGCTGCCGGTTAAAAAAGGGTTGTTGATTCGCCTTAGTGTCAACCGGCGCTCCTGGCTTAATCTCACGGGCGTTTTCATACTGGCGACGCTGCTGACGCTGGTCGCCAACTGGCTGCTGGCCCTGGGGGAAAGCGGGCTTCTCACCCCAGCGCTCCATGCGCTGCCGCCCGCTCTCGGGTCGCTTGCCAACGAAGCCTGGATGCTTCTGGTCTGGTGCTGCGCCTTGCTCACGCTTTGCTGCCTGCGCGTCATGCCGGAACTGCTTAACCTCGCCTCGTTGCACCATTTTTATCGCGCGCGGCTTGAGCGGGCCTGGCTTTCGCCTGGCAACCGGCAGCGTTTCGAAAGCGACCCGCTGGATAGCTACGCTGAGGAAAAGGCGCTTAAGGTGAAGAAAGTCACCCGCGCGCTCGAGGGAGACGATATCGCGCTTCAGGACTACCAACCGCACCGCCACGGCGGTCCCATCCATCTTATCAACTGCTGCCTGAACCAGACCCTGGACGACCGGACCGGCGGCTATGTGGCCGATCGTAAAGGCAGGGTGCTGACGGTGAGCAGCCTCGGGATGGAGCGCGGCGGCGCAGAGCCTGAAGGGAATGCGCCGCCAGGCGCGCTTTCGCACTGGCTCGCGGTATCCGGCGCGGCGGTCAGCGCCGGGACAGGCTCACGCACCGCGCCAGGCGCGGCGTTCTTGATTTTTCTCTTCGGCGCCAGGCTTGGCTACTGGCAGCGTAACGCGTCTGCGCATCGCAAGCGCCGCGAAAACGCGCTCTGTCGGGTGTTTCGCGCGCTCGCCGCGCCGCCCGGCTATCTGGCGGGCGAAATGCTGGCGCGCTTTCCGGGTCCCGATAAGCGCTACGCTTTTCTTTCCGACGGCGGTCATGTGGAAAATACCGGCGTCTATGCGCTCTTAAAGCGCCGTCTGCCCCTGATTGTGCTGGCGGAGTGCGGCGCGGACCCGGACTTTGTATGGGACGATCTGGAAAACCTGGTGCGCAAGGCGCGAATCGATCTTCACACGGAGATTACGTTTGACGACGATCCGCCCGCGCCCTTCGTTACGCCTGCGCATTTTTCCCGGGAGCCGGGTTCGCCGCTGCTGCTGGCGCGCCTGCGCTATCCACAGGGCGAAACAGGCGCGCTTATCGTGGTCAAACCTCGTCGTCTGAAAAACGCCACGCCAGATACCGTAGCCTGGAGCGAGCGCGACCGCGGCTTTCCTTTTCAGAGCACAACCTGGCCTTTATTTGATGAGGAGCAGTGGGAGGCTTATCACCAGTGCGGGTTAGCGGCGGGTGAGTTAGTCGATGACGCGTTGCTTGAGGCGGCGCTGAAATACGTTCGCGGCCTGTGAGAAGAAAAAAAGCGCGACCGAAGCCGCGCAAAGGATAACCAAAAGGTTAACTGTTAGCGTGCCGACTTGCGGCCATAAATGGCCCAGGTCACCACAACGCAAACGACATAGAAGACAAAGAAGAGTTTCATCGCGCCCGCTGGCGAGCCGGTTAAGGCAAGCGAGGTGCCGAACGCTTTTGGGATAAAGAAGCCGCCAATCGCGCCGATGGCAGAGATAAAACCGAGCGCCGCCGCCGTGTCGGTGGCCGCTTCGCGCAGCGCCTGCTCTTCGCTGCCGCCCTGCGCCTTCACGCGGTCCATGGTCAGCTTGCGGAAGATAACGGAAATCATCTGGAAGGTGGAACCGCTGCCCAGCCCCGCCGTCAAGAACAGCAGCAGGAAGACGCCGAAGAAAGCGACAAAGTTGCCGCCCTCGCCGCCGGAAGGCAGCGTGAGAAAAAGCAGCGCGCTGAATATCGCCATCAGAATAAAGTTCACCAGCGTCACCCGCGTGCCGCCGAGGCGATCGGAGATAGCGCCGCCCGCCGAACGGGCAAGCGCGCCCACCAGCGGCCCGAAGAAGGCGAAATGCAGAATATCCACCTGGGGAAACTGCGTTTTGGAAAGCATGGCGAAACCGGCGGAGAAACCAATAAACGAGCCAAACGTCGCCAGGTAAAGCAGACTCATAATCCACAAATGGCCGCGCTTAAGCACGGGCAACTGCTCGCGCAAGGAGGCTTTCGACGTGGCGAGATCGTTCATGCCGAACCAGGCCGCCACGGTGAAAATCGCCAGCGGCAGCACCCAGACCCACGCCGCGTTTTCAAGATAGAGCATCGTGCCGTTATCCTGCTCAACGCCCGTGCCGCCAAAGACCGCGAACATGGAGAGCGAAATGGCCAGCGGTGCCACCAGTTGCATAACGCTTACGCCGAGGTTGCCCAGGCCGCCGTTAATGCCCAGCGCCCCGCCCTGCTTTTGCTTCGGGAAGAAAAAGCTGATGTTCGCCATGCTGGAGGCGAAGTTAGCGCCAGCGAAACCGCACAGCAGCGCGATGATAATAAACGTGCTGAAAGGCGTGGTCGGGTCCTGCACCACCACGCCAAGCCAGGCGCAGGGGATTATCAAAATACCCGTGCTGAACGCGGTCCAGCGGCGGCCGCCGAACACGGGCACCATAAACGCGTACGGCACGCGCAGCAGCGCCCCGGAAACCGAAGGCAGGGCCGTCAGCATAAAGAGCTGGTCGGTTGTAAACTGAAAGCCGACCTTGTTCAGGTTCACCGCCACCGCACTGAACAGCATCCAGACGCAGAAAGCGAGCAGCAGGCAAGGCACCGAAATCCAGAGATTGCGCCGCGCCGTGCGATGCCCCTGGCGTTGCCAGAACGCGCTGTCCTCGGGCCGCCAGTCGGTAATTAACGCGCCGGAGGCACGCTCTGGGACGGAAGAGTGACTCATAGACACCTCAAATGTTGGGGATTTACCCCGCCACCTTAGGCGTTAGGGCGTCACGTAAGTTGATGTAAATCAATGGATATTCACGCCCTGAATCGGTAGAAATTTAACCATGCTCCTTAGTGAGTAGCCGAAGCAAGCAAAAAAAGTGTGGTTTTTCACTCCGCTGCGCTTCTTCCTGACCGACCTGCTCCCCTCCCTTCCTCTCGCGGCAATAAAGGAGTAATCCCTTAGAGGTATGGGTATACTCCAGGGGATACCAGACAATAGTTTCCCTGTGGTTTTTCTCGCCTTTCAGGACGCGCCGCGCATGCTAAAACGCCTCTTCTCCCCGTTGACGCTGGTTAACCAGCTGGCCTTGATTGTCTTTCTGCTCGCCGGGCTTGGCGTAACGGGCATGGGCGTCGCGGGCTGGCTGGCGCAGGGCATTCAGGGCAATGCGCACGCCATCAATAAGGCAGGCTCCCTGCGCATGCAAAGCTATCGTCTGCTCGCCAGCGTGCCGCTGGATGCGCGCGACGCGCCGCTGCTGAACGAAATGGCGCGCACCGCCTGGAGCCCGGAGCTTGAGCATGCCGCGGCCCGCGACGGTCAGCAGCCGCAGTTACGGGCGATTCAGACATACTGGCGGCGCTTTCTGTCACCCGCCTTGCGCGCCGCCTCTTCCCCACAGGAGGTGAACGCCGCGGTCGGGCAGTTCGTCAGCCAGATAGACAGCCTGGTCACCGCCTTCGATCACACCACGGAGTTGCGCATTCAGCGCGTGGTCTGGCTCCAGCGCGCCATGGCGCTGCTGACGGGGCTTTTGCTTATCTTTACGCTGGTCTGGCTGCGCAAGCGGCTGCTGCGCCCCTGGCGGGCGCTGCTGGCCATGGCGCAGGCGGCGGGACAGCGCGACTTCAACCAGCGCGTGCAGATAGCCGGGCGCGACGAAATGGCGACGCTCGGCCAGGCGCTTAACAGCATGTCGGCGGAGCTTGCGCAAAGCTACGCGGTGCTGGAAGCGCGGGTGAAGGAGAAAACCGCTGGCCTTGAGCACAAGAACCAGATCCTCGCCTTTCTCTGGCAGGCGAACCGCCGTCTGCACTCCAGCGCGCCGCTGTGCGAAAGGCTGGCGCCGGTGTTGAACGATTTGCAGCAGCTGACGCTGTTGCACGACCTCGCGCTGCGGGTTTATGAAGTGGACGACGAAGAGCACTATCAGGAGTTTCTCTGGCAGCCGGACGAACGCTGCGCGGAAAAAGGCTGCGCGCTCTGCCCGCGCCGCGAGCCTGCGGGCGAGACGCAGACCACGCTGAAATGGCGGCTGGCGGACAGCCATACCCAGTACGGCCTGCTGCTGGCGAAGCTGCCGCCGGGCTGTCATTTAAGCCACGATCAGCAGCAGATGATAGACACCCTTACCGAGCAGCTCACCGCCACGCTCGCGCTTGAGCGTCAGCAGGAACGCAAGCAGCAGCTTATCTTGCTGGAAGAGCGCGCGGCCATCGCCCGCGAGCTGCATGATTCCATCGCCCAGTCGCTCTCCTGTATGAAGATGCAAGTCAGTTGTCTGCAAATGCAGGGCGACGCGCTGCCGCAGGCGAGCCGCGACCTGCTCGGGCAGATCCGTAACGAACTTAACACCTCGTGGCGACAGCTTCGCGAGCTGCTCACCACGTTTCGTCTTAAGCTTACAGAGCCGGGGCTGAAAGCCGCGCTTGAGGCAAGCTGCCAGGAGTTCGGCGCGCGGCTGGGCTTTCCGGTTACGCTTGATTACCAGCTGCCGCCGCGCCTTGTGCCTTCGCACCAGGCGATACATCTGGTGCAGATAGCGCGTGAAGCGCTCAACAACGCGTTCAAGCACGCCGACGCCAGCGCCCTGCGCGTTTGCGTAACGCTTCAGGGCAAGCAGGTGCGGCTGGCGGTGGAAGATAACGGCTGCGGTCTGCCGGACAACGCCGAGCGCAGCAACCATTACGGCCTGATTATTATGCGTGACCGCGCCCAGAGTTTGCGCGGTGACTGTCAGATCCGGCGGCGGGAAGCAGGCGGCACCGAAGTGGTGGTGACCTTTATCCCCGATGCGCCCCTTTTATCTGTACAAGGAGAATCCCATGAGTAACCCGGAACCGGCCACTATCCTGTTGATTGATGACCACCCTATGCTGCGCACCGGCGTGAAGCAGCTCATCAGCATGGCGCCTGGCATTACGGTTGTCGGCGAGGCGGGCAATGGCGAACAGGGTATCGAAATGGCCGAGGCGCTAGATCCGGATCTGGTCCTGCTCGACCTGAACATGCCGGGCATGAACGGGCTGGAAACCCTGGATAAGCTGCGCGAGAAGGCCCTTTCCGGCCGCGTGGTGGTCTTTAGCGTTTCTAACCATGAAGAAGACGTGGTGACGGCGCTCAAGCGCGGCGCGGACGGCTATCTGCTTAAAGACATGGAGCCGGAAGAGCTGCTGCGGGCGTTGCAGCAGGCAGCGGCGGGCGAAATGGTGCTGAGCGAAGCGCTAACGCCGGTGCTGGCGGCGAGCCTTCGCGCCAGTCGCGCCACCTCCGAGCGCGATGTGTCGCAGCTTACCCCGCGCGAGCGCGACATCTTAAAGCTCATCGCCCAGGGGCTGCCGAACAAAATGATCGCCCGCAAGCTTGATATCACCGAAAGCACCGTCAAAGTGCATGTGAAGCACTTGCTGAAAAAGATGAAGCTGAAATCTCGCGTGGAGGCGGCGGTCTGGGTGCATCAGGAGCGCGTCTTTTAATCCGCCGGCAACAGGTTATAGCGCGGGTCGTCCTGCGGCAGCGTCTGCACCGGCTCGGTGAGGCGCAGGGTTATCCAGTTAGAGGTCACACGCTGGCCGCGTTCATCCTCCACCGTGACAGAAAGCCGCCAGCTGTTGTTCGCCCCCGCCGCGCTATCCCAGGCGGGCATAATGATGCTCCAGCCGTCGGCGCTGCGGCCGTTAAGCGGCGGCGTCAGGCTCAGCGCCTGGGTGTCCCCCTGCCAGGAGAGCTGGCGAATGCCGTGCACACTGCGCACCTGCAGCTTCAGCGCCACCGTCTCGCCCGGCGCCAGATCCCAGGGCGGCGTGGCGAGAAACACCGACAGGGTTTTGCGCTGACGAAACTCCATTACCGGCGCGCCACTGCGCTCCACGCGGTCATAGCGACTGCCGCGCAGCGAACTGGCGTTCTCCACTTCCGTTGCGGAAAGCTGTTTGCCAAGCGGCACGCCGAAGCGATAGTTAACCCGCAGGCCGAGGTTATTCTGGCTCTCGCCGCTTTCCCCCTGCTTATGCTGCGCGCTCAGCGTCACCAGCGGCACCGGCGTGTAGCTAAGCCCCACCTTCACGGCCATCGGGTTATGGTAGCCGGTGCCGCTGTCGAAGAGATCGACCCTGTCGCCAAAGTACTGCTCAAGGCTCAGGCTGGTGTTGACGTGCCGGTAAAAGGGCAGCCAGGCCTGCGCCGTGACGTCGTAGCCTCTCGCCAGCCGCTGCTCCTGAAGTTCGGTATCGCCGGTGCGCCAGCCGCTAAGCGGCTGATAGTAGTTGGCGGAAAGCCGCAGATACTCGCCCCAGGCTTCCGCGCCGAAGCCCGCGCGCTGGAGGTTTTCTTCCAGCAGGCTGTCGTAAAAGGTGTTGTAGCCAAGCAGCCAGTCGCCCGTCACCCAGCGCTGGCCGATGCCCGCATTGCCCACTAACCCGTCGCTGCGCTCGCTGACGCCAAGCTGCGTCCAGGTCAGGTAGCGGTTGTTATCCTGCCAGGGGGTAAAGAGCGAACCGCTGCTGCCGTTGAAATTGCCATGTTCGTCCACCAGCAGGTCGATACTGGCGGTGCCGAGCGGCGAAAGCAGCGATTCGGCCTCGCTGGTCACCTCTTTGCTTAAGGCGTCGCGCAAATGCGTAAAGGCAAACTGCCGCGCCTGCTGACCGGGCGCCAGGTCGCTTTCCGTCTGGCTCGCCTCGCCAAAGGCTTTGGCGACGGTCGCGATGTGGCGCGCCGTGGCGTCGCTTTCGGGGGCCATGCCGAGGTCGGGCAGGTTATCGTTATCATTATCGAAGGGATTTTGCGCCTTTTGCATAAAGGTCGCCGGGGCACCAGCAGCCCCGCCCCCGGAGAGGAGCGCAAGCAGCATTAACGATGAGACAGCAGGTTTACGTAACAACAGCATAACGACAGGCGGCGACAGCTCTCAGACCGGTTGACCGGGACAACAAAACATCGGCTCAGTATAACATACCCCTCCCTCACGCTAAGCGCCCTCACCCGTTTGCACCAGAAAGCGGGTCGCCGCCACGCGATTTCAGGATTATCCTCAGGCGCTTTTACCCCTCTGCGCTACGCTTAACTCACCCACCCCGCGCGAGAAACCGATGATGAAAAGGCCGCTGTTTTCTGCGTTTACCTGCGCCGCCGCGCTGTTTGCGACCGCCGTTCAGGCGGAAGGCATTTTTATGTTGCAGTCCCCGGCGATTGCCGATAACGCCATGATGGAGAAAAAATACGCCGGCAACGCCAACGATAACCCCAACTGCACGGGCGAGAACCAGTCGCCGCCGCTGGTCTGGAGCAACGAGCCGCAAGGCACGAAAAGCTATGCGCTGATTGTATTCGATCCGGAAGGCGCCAAAGGGCTTGGCGTTACGCATCTGGTGGCTTACAACATTCCCCCCACCGCAACCGGCTTCGCGGCCAACGATCTGCGCGACGCAAAAGGGTTTACCGGCGGCAAAACCACCCCCGGCACTCACGCCTGGTACGGCCCCTGCCCACCGACCGGCAGCGGCGCGCACCACTATAATTTCACCCTTATCGCCACGGACCTTGAGCCGAACCTTCCGGCGGGGCTGACCCGTGAAGAACTGTTACAAAAGCTTAAAGGGCACGCGCTCGCCGCCACGGGTCTCGTGGGCCGCTTCGGCCAGTAACGCTTTGAGTTCCGGCACGCAGGAGCCGCAGTTGGTGCCGCAGCGCAGCTTTTCGCCCAGCGCTGCGGCGCTGGCGCAGCCCTCAAGAATAGCGGCCCGAATGCGATTTTCCCCCACGCCAAAGCAGCTACAGATTGTCCGCCCCGCCGCCTCCTGCTCGCCGGGCGCTTTGCCGCCAAGCAGCGCGTGACGCTCCAGCGCCGTGGTCGGCGGCTGCGTGAAGGCGGCCAGCACCGCCTCGCGCTGAACGTTTGGCGCGCTGTTTGCGCCGAAAAAGGCCAGTTGCAGCTCGCCTTCGCGCCACGCCAGCAAATGATAGAACCCCTCTCCCTGCGCGTACTGGAGTTGCCAGTCCTGAGCGCGGCAAAGCTGCGCAACCCATGTCTGCGCCGGGCCGTCAGTGGCAAAAAGAAAATGGTGAAACGGCCCCGCCGGCTGTCGCCACCAGATAGTCTCCTGCGACAGCGCGACCGCCTCGCGGCTGAAGATTTCGCCCTGCCACGCGGCGCGCCACCCCTCCACGCGCACCGCGGTCTGCTTGCTTTCCGGCTGTCCGGAGTGCGGGTCAACCACCGGCGCCACCAGCGCGTTGACCCGCCCCTGCCGGGCGAAGCGGTCGTTCCAGTGCATCGGCGCGAAAAGCGCGCCCGGCCTCTGCGCAGCCGTGACGTTGACGGTGGTCACCATCCAGCCCAGAGGCGAGCTAACCCGCGCCAGCGCCTGCGGGAAAAGCCCGTAGCGCGCGGCATCGTCCGGATGCACATCCAGCTGCGGCAGCGGCATATGCTGCATCAAACGCGGCACCTCGCCGGTGCGCGTCATGGTATGCCACTGGTCGCGAATGCGCCCGGTATTTAGCAGCAAAGGGTACTGCGCGTTTACCTGCGCCTGCGGCAGTTGCGGCGTAACGGCGACCATCTGCAGTTTCCCTTCTTTTCGCCAGCCGCGCCGCTGCGTCAGCAGCCGCGCCGCGCCCTGCGGGTTGGCGGCGTTTATCGGCCACTGCACGGGTTCAAGCGCGTCGTACTCTGCGCGCGACAACCCGGCAAGCGCGCTGATATCAAACGCCCGCGCGCCGTCGTTTTCAAAACCGGAGAGCGCCGCATGCTCGCAAAAAACCTCATGCGGATGCGCCCAGCCAAACGCCTCGCTAAAGCCGAGCCGCTGCGCCACCTGCGCCACTATCCACCAGTCGGCCCGCGCGTCGCCGGGCGCGTCCAGAAAGGGCCGCTGGCGCGAAATACGCCGTTCGGAATTGGTCACGGTGCCGTTTTTCTCGCCCCAGGCCAGCGCCGGAAAGCGGATATGCGCAAAGCGGCCGGTGTCCGTTTGCGCCGCCACCTCAGAGACAATGACCAGCGGGCAGGCCGCGAGCGCCGCGCGCACCCGGTCGCTATCCGGCAGCGAAACCGCCGGGTTGGTGCCCATCACCCACACCGCTTTCACCTCGCCGCGCCCGATGGCGTCAAACAGCTCCACCGCCATCAGCCCTGGCGTGTGGGCAATGCGCTCGCTTCCCCAGAAGCGGCCGAGCCGGGCGATATCTGCTGGTTCGAAGTTCATGTGGCAGGCAAGCTGGTTAGCAAGCCCGCCCACCTCGCGACCGCCCATGGCGTTTGGCTGTCCGGTCAGCGAAAAGGGGCCGCAGCCGGGGCGGCCGATTTTTCCGCTCGCCAGATGCAGGTTAATGATGGCGTTGCACTTGTCGCTGCCGCTGGAAGACTGGTTAATGCCCATGGTATAGAGCGTCATGACGCGCGGCGCAGAGAGGAAGTCATCATAAAAGCGCGCGACCTCGTCCGGCGTTACGCCGCAAAAATCCGCCACCCGCTCAAGAGGCCACTCTCGCGCAACGGCAAAGGCGTCGCTTGCGCCGTCGAAATCACACGCCTGCTCGTCCATCAGCGCCAGCAGGCCGACAAACAGCCCGGCGTCGCTGCCCGGTTTTATCGCCAGATGGGTGTCGGCGATATCGCAGGTGGCGGTGCGCCGCGGGTCGATCACCACGATTTTCATCTCCGGGCGCGCCTGCTTCGCCGCCGCGATGCGCTGGTAAAGCACCGGATGCGCCCAGGCGGCGTTCGCGCCGACCAGAATGATCAGGTCCGTTTGTTCCACATCCTCATAGCTGCACGGCATCGCGTCCGCGCCAAACGCGCGTTTGTAGCCCACCACGGCGGAGGACATGCAAAGCCGGGAGTTGGTATCGATATTCGCCGCGCCGATAAACCCTTTCATCAGCTTGTTGGCGGCGTAATAATCTTCCGTCAGCAGCTGGCCGGAAGCGTAAAAGGCGACGGACTGCGGGCCGTGCTGGTCGATAATGGCGCGCAGGCGCCCGCCCGCTTCATCCAGCGCGCGCGCCCAGCTTACCCGCTCGCCCCCCACTTCGGGGTAAAGCAGCCGCCCGGCAAGGCCGGTGGTTTCGCCAAGCGCCGCGCCTTTTACGCACAGCCGTCCAAAGTTCGCCGGGTGTCGCTCATCGCCCCGCACCGTCACCACGCCGCGCTCGTCGCGCTGCGCAACCACGCCGCAGCCCACGCCGCAGTACGGGCAGGTGGTGCGCGCCGCGTTCATGACGCCTCCGCGCGCGCGATCAGCGCCTGGCTGCCGACCAGCACTTTGCCCGCTTCCACTTTTACCGGCCAGGCGCGCACGCAGACGGCGTCATTCTCCACGCCGCGGCCGTCGCGCAGGCGGATGCGCTGTTTATAGAGCGGGCTGATGACGATGGGCTCCCCCGCCGCATCGCCGAGAAGGCCGCGCGAAAGCACATTCGCCTCGCTGCCAGGCTCAAGGTTATCCAGCGCGTAAACCTGCTCGCCGATGCGAAACAGCGCGATCTGCCTCTCGCCAAGGCGCGCGCCGATCCCCGCCTGCGGCGGAATATCGGTCACGTCGCAGACGGCCTGCCACGGACGCTCGCTCGCCTTCAGGCTTACCGGCTCAACCGTCTCAACTGGCTGCGGCTGGCCGCGCAGCGTGCGGCGCTGCACCGCTTCGTCAGGCTTGTCGCTGTTAACGAAAGAGCGGAACAGCGCCAGCCGGTCGGGGCTTGCCAGCGTGGTTTGCCACTCGCACTGGTAGCTGTCGACAACCTGCGCCATTTCGCGCTCAAGCTCCTCGCCGATGCCGAGCGAATCCTCGAGAATGACCTCGCGCAGGTACGCTACCCCGCCCTCCAGGTTATCCATCCAGACGCTGGTGCGCTGCAGGCGGTCGGCGGTGCGGATGTAAAACATCAAGAAGCGGTCGATGGTGCGGATAAGCGTGTCGTGGTCGATATCGCTTGCGAAGAGATCCGCGTGGCGCGGTTTCATGCCGCCGTTGCCGCACAGGTAAAGGTTCCAGCCCTTCTCAGTGGCGATGACGCCCACATCTTTGCCCTGCGCTTCGGCGCACTCGCGGGTGCAGCCGGAAACCGCCATCTTAATTTTGTGCGGCGCGCGCAGCCCCTTGTAGCGGTTCTCCAGTTCCACCGCGAGCCCGGTGGAGTCCTGCACGCCGTAGCGACACCAGGTGGAGCCAACGCAGGATTTCACCGTGCGCAGCGATTTCCCGTAGGCGTGCCCGGTTTCAAAACCTGCCGCCACCAGTTCCGCCCAGATGGCGGGCAATTCTTCCAGACGAGCGCCAAAAAGATCGATACGCTGACCGCCGGTTATCTTGCTATAGAGGTTATAGCGTTTGGCTATCTGGCCGATGGCGATGAGCCCGTCCGGCGTCACCTCGCCTGCCGCCATCCGCGGCACAATGGAATAGGTGCCGTCTTTCTGGATATTGGCGAAGTAGCGGTCGTTGGTGTCCTGCAGCGGCAGGTGCGCGGGCTTGAGCAGGTATTCATTCCAGCAGGAGGCGAGCACGGAACCCACCAGCGGCTTGCAGATTTCGCAGCCATGCCCCTGGCCGTAGCGGCTGATAAGCTGTTCAAAAGTGCGGATGTGGTTAACGCGAACCAGGTGATAAATCTCCTGGCGCGAGTACGGGAAGTGTTCGCAGATATCTTTTTTCACCGCCACGCCCTGCTGCTCAAGCTGGTATTCCATCACCTGCTTCACCAGCGCGCTGCAGCCGCCGCAGCCGGTGGCCGCTTTGGTGCAGCTTTTGACCGCCCCCATCTCAACGGCGCCGTTCGCCACCGCCGCGCAGATATCCGCCTTACTGACGTTGTGGCACGAGCAGATCTGCGCGCTTTCCGGCAGCGCCGCCACGCCGAGTCCCTTCGCGGGCGCGCCCTGGCTTGCGGGCAGGATCAGCGTCTCCGGCTGGGCGGGCAGCGCTATGCCGTTAAGCATCATCTGCAACAGCGTGGCGTATTCGCTGCTGTCGCCCACCAGCACGCCGCCGAGCAGCGTTTTGTTGTCTGGCGAAACGACGATTTTTTTATAAATCTGCTGCGGGCCGTTGGTCCACTGGTAGCTCTGGCAGCCCGGCGTTGCGCCGTGCGCGTCGCCGAATGACGCCACCTCCACCCCCAGCAGCTTGAGTTTTGTGCTCATGTCGGCGCCCTGAAACGCCGCCGCCTCGCCCGACAGCTGCGCCGCCGCCACGCGCGCCATCTGGTAGCCCGGCGCCACCAGACCAAAAATTTTGCTCTGCCAGAGCGCACATTCGCCGATGGCGAAAATATTCTCATCGCTGGTCTGGCACTGGTCATTAATCACAATGCCCCCGCGCTCGCCTGTCGCAAGCCCTGCGGCTTTCGCCAGCGCATCCTGCGGACGAATGCCGGCAGAAAAGACAATCAGATCGGTCTCCAGGCTTTCGCCATCGGCGAACTGCATGCGCAGGCCGCTCCCCGCAGCGGCGATTTCCGTTGTCGCTTTGCTGGTATGCACGCTAACGCCAAGCGCCTCGATTTTCCCGCGCAGCATCGCCGCACCGGGCGCATCCAGCTGTACCGCCATCAGGCCGGGGGCGAATTCCACCACATGCGTTTGCAGCCCCAGTTGCGTTAAGGCGTTCGCCGCCTCAAGCCCAAGCAGGCCGCCGCCTATCACCACGCCGCGCGTGGCGTTTTGCGCATGGGCGCGAATGGCGTCAAGGTCATCCAGCGTGCGGTAGACAAAGCAGCCCGGCAGGTTGTTGCCCGGCACGGGAGGCACAAAAGGAAAGGAGCCGGTCGCCAGCATCAGTTTGTCCCAGCGGGTTTCGTGGCCTTCGCTGTCGATGACCACCTGTCGGCTGCGGTCTATCCGGCTGATCTTGCACCCGCTGCGCAGTTCAATGCCGTGCGTTTCGAAAAAATGCGCCTGCACCATGGAGAGCGACTGCGCGCTGCGGCCGTTGAAGTATTCCGACAGGTGCACCCGGTCATACGCCGGGTGCCGCTCTTCGCCAAAAACGACGATACGGTAGCGCTCATGCAGCTTCGCGTTCACGCATTGCTCAAGAAAGTGGTGCCCTACCATGCCGTGGCCGATGACCACCAGAGTTGATTTTGTCATTGCATCGCTTCCAGCAGCCTGCGGCTGCGAATCGTGGTTAAAAAGAAGCCCGGCGTGTTCATCCACCGGCTGTTGCAGTTGGGCGGCAAGCTGCGCGGCGCCGGAGGTATCGCCAAGCAGCAGCGCGCCCGTCAGCCTGCCGTTGCGGATAAACAGGCGGCGATAGTGACGGGAAAGCGGGTCGAAGGCGGTCAGCGTGCGGCTTTCAGGCGTTGGGACGATGTCGCCGAGGCTGAAGAGTTCGATGCCCGTCACCTTCAGGCGCGTGCCGCTCTGCTGGTAGCGGAAATCGGCTGCGGGCTCGCCCGCGAGCCGTGCCGCGAGCACATCCGCCTGTTGCAGACAGGGCGCCACCAGCCCCCACAGCTCGCCGTTGTGTTCACAGCATTCGCCGAGCGCGCTCACGCCCGGATGCGAAGCGCGAAGCTGGCCGTCCACCACAATGGCGCGCTGACAATGCAGCCCGGCGCCTTGCGCAAGGGCGATGTTCGGGCGGACCCCGGTCGCCATCACTACCCGGCTGGCGGGCAACCGCTCGCCGTCATTAAGCGTGACGTGCTGCGCGTCGATACTCGCAATGCCGTTCGCAAGGCGGCAGTCGATGCCGCGCTCGCGCAAATGCTCCGCCAGCATCGCCCCGGCCTGCTCGTCGAGCTGCTGCTCCATCAGCCACGGATGGCGGTGCACCAGCGTGACGTCAGCGCCCTGACGGTTAAGCGCGGCGGCGGCCTCCACCCCGAGCAGCCCGCCGCCGAGCACCACCGCCGGGCCGGGGGCGGCAAGTATCGCCTCCACGTCCGCCAGCGTGCGAAAACCGCGCACGTGCGGCAGCTGATGGCCTGCAACAGGCGGAATGAACGGCGTGGAGCCGGTGGCGAAAACCAGTTCGTCCCAGCTGAGCATCCGCGCCGTGGTGCGCAGCCAGCGCGAAGCCACGTCCACCGCTTCCACCTTTTCGCCCGTCAGCAGCTCAACGCCGCGCGCGGCATACCAGGCCGCGTCGTGCAGCTGCGTGGCGCGGGCAGGCTTTTCGCCGCTCAGCACCGGCGAGAGCAGGATGCGGTTGTAGGCAAGCGTCGGCTCTTCGCCAATCAGGGTGATGGCAAAGCGCCCGGGCGCGCGGTCGGTAAGCTGCTCCACCAGCCGCACCGCCGCCATGCCGTTGCCGATAATCGCCAGTCGCTGCGCCATGTCGCCTCCTTACGCCGCCTTCGGCTGTTTTTCGTAGAGGAAATGCAGGATCTGCTGGCGCAGGTGGTGATAGCGGCTCTCTTCGGCCAGCTGTACGCGGTTGCGCGGGCGCGGCAGATCGACTTCCAGCACTTCGCCCACCGTGGCCGCCGGGCCGTTGGTCATCATCAGCACGCGGTCGGAGAGCAGCACCGCTTCGTCCACATCGTGGGTAATCAGCACGATGGTGGTGTTCAACTCATGCTGGATGTGCATGACGGCGTCCTGAAGATGGGCGCGGGTGAGCGCATCCAGCGCGCCGAAGGGTTCATCCATCAGCAGCACCTTCGGCTTCATCGCCAGCGCACGAGCGATGCCGACGCGCTGCTTCATGCCGCCGGAGATCTCGCCGGGACGCTTGTTCAGGGCATGTCCCATCTGCACCCGCTCAAGGTTGTGGACGATCCACTCCTGGCGCTCGCTTTTGCTCATGCTTTTTTTAAAGACCTGGTCGACCGCCAGCGCCACGTTGTCAAAGCAGGTAAGCCAGGGGAGCAGCGAATGGTTCTGGAAGACCACGGCGCGCTCCGGCCCTGGGCCTGCGATTTCGCGGTTGTCGCACAGCAGCCCGCCCTCGCTCGGCAAGGCGATCCCGGCGATAAGATTGAGCAGCGTTGATTTGCCGCAGCCGGAGTGGCCGATAAGGCTGACGGTTTCCCCTTCGCGGATATCGAAGCTGACGTTCTGCAACGCCAGAAATTCGCCGCTGGCGGTGGAGAAACGCTGGCTGACGTTCTGGACCTGAATAATCGGTTTCATATGCGCTCCTTATTTTTCCTGCCAGCTAAAGCGGCGGGCGATAAGCATCAGCCCCTGCTCCAGCAGCAACCCGACCACGCCGATGATGACGATGGCGATGAGAATGTTTTCCACGTTGAGGTTGTTCCACTCGTTCCAGATCCAGAAGCCGATGCCGAGGCCGCCGGTCAGCATTTCGGCGGCCACAATCACCAGCCAGGCGATGCCGATGGACAGCCGCACGCCGGTGAGCACGGCGGGCAGCACCGCCGGGAAGAGAATGCGGCGCATCACTGTCCATTCGGAGAGTTGCAGCACGCGGGCGACGTTCAGGTAATCCTCGGGGATGCGCTTCACCCCATCGGCGGTGTTAATCACCATCGGCCAGATAGAGCAGATAAAAATCGTCCAGCTGGAGGCGGGCTCCGCTTTTTGAAACAGCAGCAGGCCGATTGGCAGCCAGGCGAGCGGGCTGACCGGGCGCAGCAGCGCGATAAGCGGCGTGAACATGCGCGAGAAAAAGGTGAAGCGGCCTATCAAAAAGCCGAGCGGAATGCCGACCAGCGCCGCCAGCCCAAAGCCCACCGCCACGCGCATCAGCGAGGCGAGCACGTTCCAGCCGATGCCCTGGTCGTTCGGCCCTTCGTTATAAAAGGGGTCGGCGAAGAGCGTCAGCGCCGAGTCGAGCGTGCTGAGCGGCGTGGGAAAGCCTTTGCTGTTCAGGGCGGCTATCTGCCAGGCCAGCAGCAGCAGCCCCATTCCCAGCAGCGCCGGAATAACGCGCTGAAGCAAGGCGTTCACGTGGGTTTGCCACGGTGCGCGACGCTTGCGCACCGCCGGTTTCGGCATGGTTATCACTTCCGCGCGGACGGGTTGCGGCTGCGGCGTAATGTCACTCTGTTGTGCCTGTTTCATCTTGTTTACCCCTGACGATTGAGAGAGAAGCTGGCGGCATAAGCAGCCGGGTTAGCGCCATCCCAGCGGGAGCCGTCCATCAGCTGGCTTGCGCGTAGCGGTGAAGCGGGCAGCGCCACGTTGCCCGCGGCGGCGGCGGCCTGCGCGTAGATGTCGGTGCGGTTGATGCCTTGCGCGACAGCGCGGTAATCCGGGTCGGTTTTCAGCAGTCCCCAGCGCCGGAACTGGGTGAGAAACCACATGCCGTCCGAGATCCACGGGTAGTTCACATCGCCATCGGCGAAGAAGCGCATGCCGTGAGCGTCGCGCCAGCGTTTGCCGATGCCGTTGTCGTACTCGCCCAGCATGCGCGGCGTGAGGTATTGCTCTTTGGTATTGAGGTAAGCGCGCTTCGCCAGCACGCGGGCGGTCTCGCGCCGGTTATCGTCAGAGGCGTCAATCCAGCGCGCCGCCTCCAGCACCGCCGCCGTTAATGCCCGGGCGGTGTTGGGGTTTTGCTCCACCCATAAGCGTCGCGTGCCGAGCACTTTTTCCGGGTGATCGGGGAAGATCGACTGCGACGTGGCAGCGGTAAAGCCGATGCGATCGTTAATGGCCCGGGCGTTCCACGGCTCGCCGACGCAGAAGCCGACCATATTGCCGATGCGCATGTTCATCACCATCTGGGGCGGCGGCACCACGACGGTGCGCACATCGTTAAAAGGATGGATGCCCGCCGACGCCAGCCAGTAGTAGAGCCACATGGCGTGCGTGCCGGTGGGAAAGGTATGGGCGAAGGTGTAAGCGCCAGGCTCGGCGCTGGCGATGAGCGTTTTCAGCCCTTCGGCGTCGGTAATGCCTTTTTCCTGCAGATCGGTGGAGAGCGTGATCGCCTGGCCGTTGCGGTTAAGGGTCATCAGGTTAGCCATCGCCTGCTTTTTGCCAGCAATGCCAAGCTCAAGCCCATAAAGCAGGCCGTAGAGCACATGGGCGGCATCAAGCTCGCCGGAGACGAGCTTATCGCGCACCGCCGCCCAGCTCGCCTCTTTGCTCGGCACGAGGGTGATGCCATGTTTTTTGTCGAACCCTTTGAGGGCGGCCATCACCACCGGCGCGCAGTCGGTCAGCGGGATAAACCCGACTTTCACGGTCGTGAGTTCCGGCGCATCCGACCCGGCGGCCCAGGCGCTGTTCATCAGCCCCGGCAGCAGCATCGCGCCGCCCAGCGCTGCGCCAGCCTGTAAAAAGCGGCGGCGGGAGAAGGTGTAAGACGAATCGCTCATGTCGGCTCCTGGAAGAAGTGCAAAAAAAAGCGCCCGGCAATGTGCGAACACATTGCAGGACGCCTTTATCCTTTCCGGTTAGCCTGCCGCCGTTGGCAGGCTGCCGGGAAATGTCAGTCAGGAGATAATAAGCAAAGGGTGTGCCAGGTTTATGGGGCGAGGGGGAGGCAGGCGGGGTACGTTCGCCGAAGTTGAGTGTATGCGGGCGGCGAAGGTTACGTTCGCCAGAGCGTTGTTTTCATATGCACCCTTCCTCCACGCGAACGTGTTAAGGGGGCTCGCCGCCGCCCCCTTAACAATCCCGGCTCCCGGCACGCAAAATCGCCCGCTGAAGCGGGAAACCTCATCTTTTCCCCGCTGGCTTCGGGTCGGGCATGACGGCACGTCCCTGTGCCGACATGCCCTCGCACCGGGTCCAACCGGTGCGCCCCGGCCACCGTGAAAAAGCTGAGGCGATTTTGAGGCCGGATTCAAACCCTCCGCTGCGGGATTTTTATTTTGGTTACAGGAGATGCTTCGCTTTAACGGCTGTACAGGGCATGTTCAAAGCAGGTCAGTAAAGTGCCACTTGGCTGTTCACGTGATACGGCTGCGCCGTCATTTCCCTTCACCCCGGCCCTTGCCCCCGAGGGGCGAGGGAGAAAACCGGAGAGTGGCGCTGCGCTTGCTTACCCTGCGAACCACGAAGACTGTTCCGTCTTTACAGCGACGCTAACAGGACTATTTTCATTACGCTGTCAGCGATGGCGTTTATCCGGCCTCAAAATCGCCTTCCGGGCGGGCAGATGGCCGGGGCACGCCGGAGGGAACCGGCGTGAGGTCATGTCGGTGCAGGGATGCACCGTCAGGACCGACCCGAAGCCAGATGACAGGCCGGAAGGTCTGCCCCGAAGGGGTCGATTTTGCGTGCCGGGAGCCGGGATTGTTAAGGGGGCGGCGGCGAGCCCCCTTAACACGTTCGCGTGAGGGGAAATGACATATGAAAACAACATTTTGGCGAACGTAACCCTTCACCGCCCGCGCATACATCATGAGAGTAAGGCTCAGCGTATGAGCCGCCTGCACCTCTCCCCCCGAAACCCGACGGGCAGCGCGGCGCTTGCTCCCCCCTGAATCACCAAAACGTATCCTGCCCTAGAGCGACGCCATCACGACTGTTTTAATCAACCTGTCAGCGATGATTTTTATGCGGCCTCAAAATCGCCTTCCGGGCGGGCAGATGGCCGGGGCTGGCCGTCGGGAACGGCCAGAGGCGGGTCGGCACACGGACAAAAACGACGGGAGCGTTTTTGAACAACGCAAAGCGTTGGCCCCGAAGGGGCGAGGCCCATGGATGGACCGAGTAACTGCCGTCCTGCCGACCCGAAGCCAGATGACAGACCGGAAGGTTTGCCCCGAAGGGGTCGATTTTGCGAGCCAGGAGCCGGGGTTGCCAGGGGGCTGGCTTTGAGCCCCTTAACACGCTCGCGTGAGGGGAGGAGACAAATGAAAACAACACTTCGGCAACGTAACCCTTCACCGCCCGCGCATATCTCCTGAGAGAGTAAGGCTCAGCGCCTGAGCCCCCTTCCTCGCACCATCACCATGCACAAAATGCCCTCTCGCTGTGCAGCTACTCCTTTGGGGTTATCGGCCATAAATCGGCCACGGAGAGCATCGCGCGGGCAATCTCCACCATGCGTTTATTCTGGTCCATCGCCAGCTTGCGCAGCTGCTGCCACGCCTGCTCCTCGCTGAGTTGCTGATGGCGAATCAACAGGCTTTTGGCCTTATCGATAACCTTACGCTCTTCCAGCGTCTCCTGCAGCGAGGCGAGCTGGCGCGTCAGGGTTTCAAGCTGTCTGGCCTGCTGGCGAACCAGCGGCAGCAGATGGCGGTCCAGCGCGGCGGGTTCCTCCTGGCAGGCATGCGCCTGCACCCAGCGGGAGAAAGCCGCTTCGTCCGGCTCATTACTCTCACTTTCTTGATGAAGTTGCGCTTGCGCCGCCTGCTGCAAGACGTCGATTAACTTCTCTTCGGTTTCCCGCAGTTTGTCGAGACGGTGGGTTTGCAGGGCGAACCAGCGCACCGCCAGCCCGGCGGTCTCTTCGTCCGGGGGCAGACGGGTACAGGCAAGGCGACGCAGTTGCTCCATTTCTCGCGTCGCCTCTCCCTGCTCCCGAAACTCTGCGGCAAGTTCCGGCGCGGCAAGGGCGATGAACGTGCCGAAGCAGCGCTGCTGTCCATCGATGCGGTCCACCAGCATCTGGCGCAGCGGATCGCTAAAATGCCCGCGGGTAAAGCCCATCGCGCCAATCGCCCGCTCCTGCCCCGCCAGTTCTTTGCCCTGCATAAAACTGTAGAGCGCCGTCAGCGCCCGGGCGAGGCTTGCGTCATCCAGCGTGTCGTTCGCCTCCGGCACAATGCTCAACAAATGGCCAATGCTCTGGCTGAACTGCGCCATCGCCGCTTCCGGCTCAATACTGCGCGCCTGAATACGGCTGCGCAGCGCAGGCAGCGCGTCGAGAAACCAGAGCGCGCAGGCCAGACGCCCGGCAATGGCGGCGTTGATAATCGGGTCGGGCAACGCCAGCCGCTGGCGCAGCGCGGCTATCTGTTCATCCGACTGCGCGATGCAAAACGGCACTTCGCGAATAAAAAGCTGGCCGCCGGAACAGAGCCAGATGTTGGAGGCGCCCCGCTCGCGCTGTAGCATATGCACCAGATGGCTTATCTGGCTGGCCCATTCCCCTACGTGCAGCCCCGCTTCGAGCTGGCGTCGTCGCCGCTGACGGGCGAAGCGAAACCAGCCCAGCGCATCTGTCGGATGATCGGCCACATTGCGCATCCTGCATCTCCTGTAACAAGTTTTACCTTATTTCCTTTAAAGCAATAACTGTGCCTTCAGGGCAAAGGAGCCAACATGCAAAATATCGTGATTATCGCAAGCGGCGCTGCTTACGGCAGCGAGTCGTTGTTCAACAGCCTGCGGCTCGCCATCGCGCTGTGCGAGCAAGACGAAAGCGTGACGCTGAAGCTGTTCTTGATGTCCGACGCGGTCACCGCCGGGCTGCGCGGCCAGCGCCCGGCCGAGGGGTATAACATTCAGCAAATGCTTGAGATCCTCACAGCCCAGGGCGTGCCGGTAAAACTCTGTAAGACCTGCACCGACGGCCGAGGCATGACCGACCTGCCGCTCGCGGACGGCGTGGCCATCGGCACGCTGGTGGAGCTGGCGCAGTGGACGCTGGCGGCGGACAAGGTGTTGACTTTCTAATAATCACGCCTGGGTAATACTGTTTTCTTATACTGCGACTTTGCGCATCAAGTCCCTGCTGGGGTTGCCGATAGCCCTTTAATAACAACACAGCAGGGTACTTACTATGTTTACTTCTATTCGCACACGGATAATCGCCGCCACCGCCGGCTGTCTCGTTGTCGCGCTTTTGCTTAATACGGTGATTAACTACCTGGTTTCACAACACGATAATCAACAGACCCGCCTCGAAACGCTGCGCAGCACCAGCAAAAGCCATACGCTTGCGATTGCAGACTGGGTAAAAAACAAAATGACGGTTATCCAGTCGCTGGATGCCGTCGCCGTGAGCGAAGACCCGGTGCCGGTGTTTCGCCAGATTGCCGCCGCGGGCGGGTTTACCAACGTCTATGTGGGCTACCCCAGTAAAACCGCGAAATTCTCCGATCCCACTGGCGTGCCCGCCGATTACGATCCGACCATCCGCCCCTGGTATCAGCAGGTGCTGAAGGCCGACGCCCCGGTCGTCACCGCGCCCTACGTCGACGCCGGCACCGGTAAGCTGGTGGTCACTTTCGCCGTGCCGGTGAAGCGCAACGGCGAGCTTGCCGCCGTGGTGGCGGGCGACTTGTCGATGGAGAGCGTGGTCGCCAACGTGCGCAGCATTCAGCCTACCGAACACAGCAGCGGCATGCTGGTTAACGTCGATGGTTCGGTAATTGCCGCAGGCGACGCGTCGCTGACGCTCAAGCCCTTCAGCGACGCGGTTTCCGGCGTTGAGTTCGGCCAGCTTATTCAGGCGCAGGAAGGCGAGAGAGGCGAACAGGCGGGCGCGGCGAAACAGCTGCTGGCTGCGCGGGTGGCGGGCACGCAGTGGTATCTGGTGGTGGCGCTGGATGAAGGCGATGCTACGTCAGGTATGAAGGCGCAACTTAAAGCATCCGCCCTCTCGCTTATCATTCTGGTGCTGGTGGCTGGCGCGCTGGTGCATTTGCTGGTCGCCAGACTGCTTCAACGTCTGCTGACCATTCGCGACGCCATGCACGCCATCAGCAACGGCACGAACGATCTTTCTCAACGCCTGCCTGAAAACGGCAGTGACGAAGTGGCGCAAATTGCCCATGCGTTTAACGCCTTCAGCGACAAGCTTTCGGTGGTGATGGGTCAACTGCGCGACGCCAGCGCCTCGGTGAAAGTCGCGGCCAATGAGATTGCGGCGGGCAACCAGGATCTCTCCGGGCGCACCGAACAGGCCGCCTCCAGCCTGCGCGAAACCGCCAGCGCCGTGGAGCAAATTACTGCCTCCGTCGCACAGTCTACCGAAGCCGCCGCCCAGGCGAGCGGCCAGGCGCAGACCGCCTCTGAAGTGGCGAGCCGCGGCGGCGAAGTGGTGTCCCGCGCTATCGACACGATGCAGATTATCGAAACCGCCTCGTCGAAGATTGGCGATATTACCAGCGTTATCGACGGCATCGCGTTTCAGACCAATATTCTGGCGCTGAACGCCGCCGTAGAAGCGGCACGTGCCGGCGAACAGGGCCGCGGCTTCGCCGTGGTGGCGGGCGAAGTGCGCAGCCTCGCCAGCCGTAGCGCGCAGGCGGCGAAAGAGATTAAGTCGCTTATCGACTCCACCACCAGCAGCGTGGCGACAGGCTCGCGCTATGTGCGTGAAGCGGGCGAGTCGATGCAGGATATTGTCAGCAGCATCGGCAATGTTTCCGGCATCATGCGGGAAATCACCATCGCCACCAGCGAGCAGATGAAAGGGATTCAGGAGATTAACCACGCCGTCGTGCATCTCGATCGCATGGTGCAGCAGAACGCCGAGCTGGTTGTGCAATCCGCCGCTGCCGCAGGCGCGCTGCAAAGCCAGGCGGGCGAGCTGGCGGAAACGGCGGGCCATTTCCGCATTTAACCCTGCGCGGGCGCGTTTTCAGGCAATAAAAATGCGCTCGCTGAATGGTTTCAGGAGAAATGTCACAAAAGTTTATGGGTTATCGTTTTTTTTGATCAAAGTCAGCATTAACCGCCCTCCCCTTTGGTGTTATGCAACAAGGGTTTTGTGAACGAGTTCACTGCTTTTATCGCCTGACGAGATGAAAGCAGGCATTTTCACATTGATAGCAGGGGTAAAAAATGGCTTTGGTTAAAACAACGTTGAAACTTTTTGGCGGCGACACCGTGGTGGTGCGCTGTTCGGATAAATGTCATATCCACTTAATGAGCGCGAAAGCGCGCGCTGAAGAGGCGGCGGATATTCTGAGCGTGGAGGATCGCAGCAGCGCGTATCTGACGGTGCCCTACAGCGGTTTATGGAATGTCCTGATTGATAGCCGCAGCCAGTCGCTGGAGCATTCCATCAGCTACGTACCAGCCTGACCGTTTACCCTCCGCGCAAGCGGAGGGCTTTATGCAAACCCGGGCTGGAGCTCCCCGCCCTGTTCACCGCGCTGTTGCCAGGCGCGCACTTCGCTTACCAGTTCATCCAGACAATCGTCCCGCATCCCCAGCTTTTCCAACTCCTGTTCAAGCGAAAAGAGATACTGTGCGTTGGTGCCAAGCGGCCCGCTGGCGGCGGCGATAAGCGGAGCGATAACCCTTGCGCGGGTGTCGGGTTCATAGAGGGGATGGCGCGGATCCATAATAAAGACCAGCGCATTGATGGTGCGGCCGTCATCAAGCTCAAGTTTGCACCAGCTTGGCAGATAGCAGCCGGTAATCATTTCCCGCTTCCACAGCAGCGTCAGCTCCGCTTCAAGCTGCGACTCGGGAAGACGATAAGCGACGCCGGTCGTGCGGCCGCCCTCTTTAAGCGCCAGCATGCGTCCTGGCTGGCAGGCGGTGCCGCGTCCGGCGGTTAAACGCAGGCAGAAAGCGCGGTGCCAGCCCACCAGCGTGCCGGGCGCGCACTCTTCAAACTCCAGCGCCGGGTTCCACATCAGCGAGCCGTAGCCGAAAATCCATACCGGGCCGTCGTCCGGCCGACAGGCAAGCGTAGCCGCCAGCGACGCGGCGCGCTGCTCCGGCGACCAGAGTAAGGATTCCTCAATTGCGCCAAACGCCGTTTTACAGTCCGCTTTCATTAAGAAATCACGAGTTAACACGTTCTACCTCCGCCACTGCTTACTGCTACTGCTCTCTTCCTTGCCATTTTTAAGCGCTTTCCGGGCATTTTTGCTGTTTATTTAGAAAGCAACAGTGCTGACGATATGCAATTAGCGTGGCGCTGGCAAGGGTGACGGCCATCACAAAAACACATAACCGTCATCTTTTTCTGCCAGAATAAGCGATCGGGCTGTAAAGGTATCGGGTAATCAAGGCATTAAAGTACCCTTATTTTTTCTTATGCCATTTGTCATCATCGCCTTTTTCATACTCATTTTTCACCGCGGCCCAGGCCACCTTATGCGCCGTCTCTTCCCGGGTATCGTCGCCGCGTCGGTCATCTTTATCTTTATATTGGTCCCAGGCGCTGTTAAAGGCCTCTTTATAGATATCCTGCGCGTGGGCAGGCAGCACGTTTTTCACGTTGTCGGGTAAATCGCTGCGGGAATCGTATGGCATCGGCTGTCTCCTTTTTCATGATGAAAAGTAAGTGTGGAACAGGATGCGCGCCTTCGCCAGCCGGGGTGAATTGTGGTCTGTGGTCGGGCTCAACCCGCTGGCGGATAAACGTAATCTAAACAAAGCCGTTAATTATGACGCTTTCAGCGTAAAAATAATCTTAAGCCGTAAAAATTCGTAAATATCCCGCGATAAAAGCGCGTGTTTGCTATTTTATGCGCAGCTTGTTCGCTCACTATAATGATAAAGAATCGCCACTCTGGAGAAAATTAATGACCAAAACAACGCATGAGGCGGTGAAAACCCGTCACAAGGAGACCTCGCTCATTTTCCCGGTGCTGGCGCTGGCGGTGCTGGCCCTGTGGGGCGGGAGCCAGTCGCTGCCAGCGGTAGTGGGTATTAACCTCCTTTCCCTGATAGCCATTCTCTACAGCGCGTTTAGCGTGGTGCGACACGCCGATGTGCTGGCGCACCGCCTGGGCGAGCCTTATGGTTCGCTTATCCTGAGCCTCTCGGTCGTTATCCTCGAAGTCAGCCTGATTTCCGCCCTGATGGCGACCGGCGACGCCGCGCCAACGCTGATGCGCGATACGCTTTACTCCATCATCATGATTGTCACCGGCGGGCTGGTGGGTTTCGCCTTGCTGCTGGGCGGGCGCAAGTTCGCCACGCAATATGTGAACCTGTTCGGCATTAAGCAGTACCTGATAGCGCTCTTTCCGCTGGCGGTGATTGTGCTGGTCTTCCCGATGGCGCTGCCGGGCGGCAACTTTACCACCGCCCAGTCGCTGCTGGTGGCGCTCATTTCCGCTGCCATGTACGGGGTTTTCTTGCTGATTCAAACCAAAACGCACCAGAGCCTGTTTGTCTATGAGCATGAAGATGAAGGCGACGATGACGACCCGCACCACGGCAAACCTTCGGCGCACAGCAGCCTGTGGCACGCCATCTGGCTGATCGTTCATCTGATTGCGGTTATCGCCGTGACCAAAATGAACGCAAGTCCGCTGGAAGCCTTGCTGACGCACCTGAACGCCCCGGTCTCCTTCACCGGCTTTCTGGTGGCGCTGCTGATCCTCTCGCCAGAAGGCCTGGGCGCCTTGAAAGCGGTGCTCAATAACCAGGTGCAGCGCGCCATGAACCTTTTCTTCGGTTCCGTGCTGGCGACAATCTCATTAACGGTTCCCACGGTCACGCTGATAGCGATCCTGACCGGCAACGACCTGGTGTTTGGTCTGGGCGCGCCGGAGATGGTGGTTATGCTGGCCTCGCTGGTGCTCTGCCAGATCTCTTTCTCCACAGGGCGTACGAACGTGCTTAACGGCGCGGCGCATCTGGCGCTTTTCGCCGCCTATTTAATGACGATTTTTGCCTGACCGTTGCGGCGCCTCCCCCGAAAGAGGGCGAGGCGCCGCAACGCTTAAAAACGCGCTTTGCTTCGCAGCCCACCCGCTAAACCGCTGCCCGCCACTTTTCTGCTACGGCTATCCCTGCCTTTATTCCAGCAAATTTTATTCGTTGAATTACTTTACCAACTCGCTGAAAGAAATTATTGCCGCAAGCTTTAATGCCTTTAATTAATTCCCTTACGCTCTCAATAGTCTAAAAATTATTAACGACATGAATATATTAAATAAATTATATTTTGCAGCACTTTATAAATATTAACCGCCAGAAAATTAATTTATATTAACGGCAACGTGTTTTTCATGGAGGAAATTATGCCCAGCGCTGGTGATATTCCCACAGATCGTATTCAGCACATTAATACCATCAACCGTTATTTATTACGTTTTAACCGGAACCCTTCAATAGTTGCCGATGTACTGAGTTTTACAGGCGAAGAAAAGTTAAGTCAGCCCTACCGCTACACCATTCGTTTTACCTGTTCCGATAATCACCTTCCGCTTAAAGATATTCTTAATTGCCCCGCCACTTTCCTGATGCGGGCACGCAATCCTCACGCCTGGGAGAAAGATAACCCCTGGCTCCCGCAGCGGCAGGTTAACGGCATTATTACCTCGCTTGGCCGTGTCAGTGATTCCGCTGATGAAACGCTCTATGAATGCGTGCTGGAGCATGAACTGTCGCTGCTCAATAACACCACGAAGTCAGCCGTTTACCTGGATATGAGCGTACCGGAGCTGGTCAAAACCGTGATCCTTGAGCATATGCCGCACGGCGCCTTCAAGGTCGATATGAGCACGCTGCGGGACTATCCGCGCCGTGAAATGATTGTTCAGTGGCGCGAAACGGACTTGCAATTTATTCAGCGGCTGCTGGCGGAGGTGGGCATTTTCTGGCGCTTCGAAAACCACCCGGACGTGAAAGAGCAGGTGCTGATGATTTTTGACGATACCGGGCGGCGTCTTTGCTACAGCGCCGAAACGCGCCCGTATGTCCGTTTCAGCGGACTGACCAGCCATAAGGTTTACGTAACGCAATTGCAGGACACGGTAAACGTAGTTCCCGCCTCGGTGTTGGCGCGCAACTATAACTACCGCACGCCTGATTCCCCGCAGCGCATCTTTTCCGTTCATGTTCCCGATATCCCTGAATCTATCACCACCGGCCGGGTTTACCGCTACCCCGCCCCGCATCTGGTAGAGGGAGATTTTTACGGCGACACCTGTGAAACCGACTCGTTCTATGCTCGCCTACGGCATGAGCAACTACTCAATAACCAGTTCCGGCTTTCAGCGCTCACTAACGACCCGGCTCTGGTGGCAGGCGATGTGTTTAAAATCGTCGGTGGGGCTCCTGACGCTTTCAGCCAGGGCATGGTTATCACCGCCGTCACCCTGAGCGGCAGCCGCAGCGAAAGCTACCGCGCCAGGCTAAGCGGCATCCCGGACAGCAATCGCGTTTGCTTTCGTCCCGAACCGCTGCCGCGCCCGGTTATCAGCGGCACCGTCCCCGCCCGAGTCTCCTCGAGCGCCGACACCTTGTACGGCGACCTGGATTTACAGGGTCGCTATCACGTTAAGTTTGATTTCGATCTGGAGGAGAAAAAGAAAGGACTCGAGAGCGCCTGGCTCCGGCTCGGCAGACCCTATGCGGGAGATACCTACGGCTTCCACTTTCCCCTGCTGGACGGCACGGAGGTGGCCGTCGCCTTTGAGCACGGCGACCCGGACAGGCCCTATATCGCCCATGCGCTTCATGACGGTAGACACCACGACCTGGTGACCGCCGCCAACGAACGGCGCAACGTCATACGCACCCCGGCGAACAATAAAATTCGCCTTGATGATGAGCGCGGCCGGGAGCACATCAAGGTGGCCACGGAGCATGGCAAAAGCCAGCTCAGCCTTGGCCACCTGGTGGACGCCAGCCGTAAGCAGCGCGGCGAAGGGGTGGAAGCCCGCACCGATAACTGGCTCGCCGCCCGCGCCGCAAAAGGCATCCTGCTCACCACCGAACCGCAGCCCCGCGCCCAGGGCAAGCAGCTTGATATGTCCGCCGCCGTCGCCGCGCTGGAAAGCGCCCTGGCGCTCGCCCGCACCCTGCAACAGTGCGCCGACACCGCCGGGGCGGACGGCGCGGATACCACGTTGCAGCAGCAGTTAAGCCAGGCGCTGAACCAGCTTTCCGCGCCAGGGCTGCTGGCCTATGCCGACAAAGGCATCGCCCAGCTCACGCCGGGGAGCCTGCAACTCACCGCAGGCCAGGATCTGGTCGCCACGGCGGGCGGCGGCGCCAGCCTGAGTATATTCAAAAAGTTCTCGCTGGCGGCAGGCGAGGCTGTCTCACTGTTCTCCCGCAAACTCGGCATAAAGCTGATTGCCGCCTCCGGCAACGTGGTCACGCAGGCGCAACGCGGCAGGATGCATCTCTTTTCACAGCAGGATTTCACCCTTGCAACCTCGGACGGCAGGCTGAGCGCCAGCGCCAAAAACGGTATCCAGATAACGTGCGGCGGCGGTGGTGTGCGCATTAATCCCAACGGCGCCGTGGAGATTTTCTCCCCCGTCAAGATTGAGCTGAAAGCCCCCGTCCTGCGCTACATGACGGGCGAAAGCGTGAAAACCTCCCCACCGCTGTTTGAGAAGGGCGCGTTTAAACGCCGCTACCGCCTTCATGCGGGCGACGACGCGGAACAGGTACTGGCGAACCAGAAATTCCGTCTGGTCAGTACTGCAGGCGACGTGATTGAAGGTGAAACCGATGCCGAAGGCCATTCGCCGCTGCTCGATACGGCTGACCTGCACACCTGGAGAATGGAGTTACTGTGATGGAAAACAGCACCAAACCGTACCGCAAACGCGTGGTAATTGAAAACGACCCGGCAGTTCATGCCGACCTTGGCCTTACCGCGCAGACCTGCAATATCGGCGTACCCCGTCCGATGCCCTGCATCGTGATTCTGGTGCACGGCGTCAACGACGTGGGCGAAGCCTATGAAAACCAGGAGCGCGGCATCGTGGCAGGCCTGGGCAGGCGCCTGAGCCGCAGCGACTTCTACCCCCACGAGTGGCGGGAGTTTCTACCGGTGCACAACGGCCAGGCGCAGAAGAAAATCTGTGCGCCGGGGCGCTCGCCCGTTATTCCGTTTTACTGGGGCTACAAACCCGTAACCCGCGAGGAGTGGGCCGCCGACCAGCGCCGTTACCGCGACGAGGTCAGCAAGCTTAACAGCGAAACCAGACTGCCGTACGACGCCTACCAGGAAAACGACCGGGAGAAGAAACGCGGGTACGGCAACGACGAACAAGGCAGCGTTAAGTTTGAAAACGACTGCTACGGCAATACGCTTGATACGAACTTTGCCAAAAACGGCGGCACCTTCGCCAACGCCACCACCAGTATCCCCGATATGCTCGGCCCCGGCGCGGGCGGCGCGGCGCTGGCGGCGGCGGGGTTTATCTCGCTCTACATGAACGGCGGCGACTACACCCACCCCATCTATCGCAACCCGCACCGCATTTACCAGTTTTTTGCCGCCCAGCGGCTGGCGGAGCTGATTATTCGTATTCGCCAGGAGGAACGCACTAAAAAAGACGTTATAAACATTGTCGCGCACAGCCAGGGTACGCTGATCACCATGCTGGCGAACATGCTGGTCAAGAAGGCGGGTTTTGACCCTGTGAACTGCTGCATCCTGAACCACTCCCCCTACGCGCTGGAAGACACGTTGATGGAGAATATCCAGGACGGCCACCACCAGACCCGCCGGGCGCGGCAGGAGACGTTCAGCAACTTCTGCCGCCTGATGGCGACGCAGTACAGCGGCGGCGAGCATACTGCGGAGGAGCTGGCCCGCATGGAGGCCCGCGGCACGCTTCCCCGCCCGGTGAACGCGAAATGGCACAGCGACCCGCGCTACCGCCGCAACAACAACGGCAAGGTTTATAACTACTTCTGCCCCAATGACGGCACCGTCTCCCTGAAAAACGTGCAGGGCATCGGCTGGCGGGGTATTCCTGCCTCGCTGGCCGAAACAATACCCAACCTGCGCCAGCGGGTGTTCTTTCAGGGAACGGAGGTGGGCCAGCCGCCGGATGGCGTGCCTTTCCGTAAACCCAAACCCCGCAAAGGCGATTTCAGCTACAGCGGTATAACCAATGCCGAATGGGATTTTCGCGATGTCATTGTTAGCGGCGAGGCGTTACCGGAACCCTTTGTCTTTGAATTAATGGGCGAACATAACCACCCCGACGCTGACCCGGCCACCTGCGACGAAAAATACAAAGGGCAGGTCAGCGGCCCGGACCGGGAGATTTCTTACTCCGCCAGGGCGGTGGCGCTGAAACGTACTGAACAGGTGATTTATACCCTGCCGAACTACCGCGCCAATACCTGGCCCGTTGGCTATGAGCTGAATGAAAAAGATCTGGCGATGATGAGCGGCTTTTATAACCAGAAGTTTATCCGTGGCATCGTGCGCGGCAGCAGCATGGATTTCCGTTCAGTGGAATACACCCGGCTCAAATCGGATGAACAACTTCACCAGGAATGGGAAAAAGCCGACCCGGTAAGTTACAGCCAGCACTCCAGTATCGTGATGAGCGACAAAGCGCCGTCCCACGCCATGGCGTTCGACCTGGCGATTGGCCAGTGCGAGGCGTTTGATTACAGGGAGGGGAAATTCTGGGAAATGCTGCTCCACACCGCCGACTGGCGCGACCGGCTCGGTGAGTATGCGCCAGCCAGAGAATATTACCGGACGGGAAATTTACCGGAGCGGGATACCAAATGGCATATGAACAGGCCTGATGAAGTGCTGCCGAAAGGCGAATTTGGCGTGGTTAATGAATATGCAGGCCAGGCGACCACGCAACTGAACGGCTACTACACGCTGGAGGGAGCCACAACAGTTTATGAAGATCAGTGGAAGATGCCTGCCCCTTTAAGTGAGCAGGTATTAATGGAGGGAATCAAAAAATGAAAGGGAAATGTCTGCTGACCATGCTGATACTGTTGCAGCTTGCGGGCTGTGACGGCGCCTTCGACACCGTTCAGCCGCCCCCGCCGACGCCCGTCCAGGTGGTCTACCGCTTTGACGACCACCGCTATCTGGAGCTGAAAGGATGGGACTGCGAAGGGGCGCTCACCTATGTGGATACCCGGCGCAATATCCGTTCGGTAGTGACAACGCAGTTTTATCGTCTGTTTACCAAAAAGTATGTTCATCCTTCTGAGCGGTATATTGCCATTATGTCGTGGGATTCGAGTGGCTTTGCCGTTTCAAAAGATTACGGCGAAACCTGGCAAGGAGCTATGTACGCGCCAACCAGCTCAGAAGACGATGGTTCAAGCAGCCCCCGACGCGAGGATATCGTTTCCTTTACCGTGGTCAACGACCAGGGCTTTCTGCTGACAAAACAGGGACGGGTTTATATGTCCTCAAAACCCTTCGACGACCCGCGCCTGGCTCCCGGCGGGCCGGGCATCACTTATGAGCTGGACGGCGAGAAGCAGGAAATCACGCCGCAGTCTCCCGGCTGGGCGTGGGGGATGGTTTATTTCAATCCCAAAACTCTTATCACTTCCGTTGAGAAGCACAAAATCAACTGGCAGAACCTGCCGGAGAAAATCCCGGAAGTGAAAAACTACACCGGATGGGATCACATGCGCTGCGACATGGACGCCGGGAGGAAATGATGCCCAGAGTTAATACTGCCTTGCCGTTCCCGCGGCGCGATGACATCACCGGACAGCATCACCTCCAGTGGGCTATGCCGCGCCCGTTCAGTGAACAGGTGCTAAGGGAAGGAATCAAAAAATGAAAGGGAAATGTCTGCTGACCATGCTGATACTTTTGCAGCTTGCGGGCTGTGACGGCGCCTTCGACACCGTTCAGCCGCCCCCGCCGACGCCCGTCCAGGTGGTCTACCGCTTTGACGACCACCGCTACCTGGAGCTGGAAGGATGGGACTGCGAAGGGGCGCTCACCTATGTGGATACCCGGCGCAATATCCGTTCTGAAGTATCTTCACAGTTCTATCGAATATTTACTGCCAGATATGTTCATCCTTCTGAACGGTATATTGCTGTCCTGGGATGGCGGGCGGGAGGGTTCACGGTATCGAAAGATTATGGCCAGACCTGGCATACTGTCATGTTCGCGCCAACCACATCCGAAGATGACGGCACCAGCAGTCCGACGCGAGAGGATATCGTTTCCTTTACCGTGGTTAACGACCAGGGCTTTCTGCTGACAAAACAGGGACGAATTTATATGTCCTCAAAACCCTTCGACGACCCGCGCCTGGCTCCCGGCGGGCCGGGCATCACTTATGAGCTGGACGGCGAGAAGCAGGAAATCACGCCGCAGTTCCCCGGCTGGGCGTGGGGGATGGTTTATTTCAATCCCAAAACTCTTATCACTTCCGTTGAGAAGCACAAAATCAACTGGCAGAACCTGCCGGAGAAAATCCCGGAAGTGAAAAACTACACCGGATGGGATCACATGCGCTGCGACATGGACGCCGGGAGGAAATGATGCCCAGTGTTGATACTGCAATGGCGTTTCCGCGGCGCGATGACATCACCGGACAGCATCACCTCCAGTGGGCTATGCCGCGCCCGCTCAGTGAACAGGTGCTGAAGGAAGGAATCAAAAAATGAAAGGGAAATGTCTGCTGACCATGCTGATACTTTTTCAGCTTGCGGGCTGTGACGGCGCCTTCGACACCGTTCAGCCGCCCCCACCGACGCCCGTCCAGGTGGTCTACCGCTTTGACGACCACCGCTATCTGGAGCTGAAAGGATGGGACTGCGAAGGCGAACTCTGGTACACGGATACAAAACGCGGCATTCATTCACAGCCGGGCTTACAGTTTTACCGGATTTTCACGAAAAAATACCTCCATCCCTCCGAGCGTTATATTGCCATTATGTCCTGGGATTCTCAGGGGTTCAGAGTTTCTAAAGACTATGGTCAGACATGGGAATCAGTCGAGTACGCGCCAACCACATCCGAAGATGACGGCACCAGCAGTCCGAGGCGAGAGGATATCGTTTCCTTTACCGTGGTCAACGACCAGGGCTTTCTGCTGACAAAACAGGGACGGATTTATATGTCCTCAAAACCCTTCGACGACCCGCGCCTGGCTCCCGGCGGGCCGGGTATCACTTATGAGCTGGACGGCGAGAAGCAGGAAATCACGCCGCAGTTCCCCGGCTGGGCGTGGGGACTGGATTACTTCAACCCGCAAACATTAATACATCTGGTAGACAGGCACAAAGCCAACTACCAGAACCTGCCGGAGAAAATCCCGGAAGTGAAAAGCTACACCGGATGGGATCACATGCGCTGCGACATGGACGCCGGGAGGAAATGATGCGTGGGGTAATCAGGCTGCATGACCCGCTGACCAGCGGCGGGAAAGTGATTTCCGCATCCGGGCCGGAATTTGACGGCATCCCCGTGATGCTCAGGGGCGACCGGGTGATATGCCCTGTCCACAACGGGGAGTATGTCGTAAACGACTGCTCGCCCGACTGGACGATAAACGGGCGCGGCGTGGTGCTGGATAAATGCCGGGCTGAATGCGGCTGCGCGGTAATCACCACTTTGCCCGTAGCCGGAGAGGAGAAGTAATATGAGATGGAAATTATTCGAAGATACCGAAAAAGAACCGGAAGTCGTCTCTTTCTGCGGCCTGTTTGCAGTGCTGTTTATCATCGCGCTGGTGGTGGCAAACAGCATCGGGCTGGCTGACTGGCTGGAGAAAAAAGCTCCCCTCGTCACGATTGCGTTTCAGGGCGTGCTGGTTCCCTTAATAATAGCGTTAACCGCGTCGTTTATTTTGTATATCGGGGAGTGCTGCCGGATACACGTCTTTCAGATGCGTCAGCTGCGCAGAAATGAAAACAACTATCGGGTAACGGCATATTCCCGGCGCCAAATGACGCTGATAGCCTGGCATTCGCTCGCGCCTGTTGAACATATCGCGCTGAAAATGCTTAAGCTCGAAGGATCAATGCCGCTTGCGCCTGAAACGCCGCTGGAAATTGACAGCGAAGAGGGCTATGACGCGCCCCGGCTTGAGATCATACTGCGAAAGCTGGTGGAGCCGCTGAAAGAGAAGCTTAATGAACCTTATGTGTTTGACGTGTCTGTATGGGTGCGCGGTCAGGAAGCGGATTACGATGACTCCGTACGCAATGCGCTGAAGGCGGCTGGGATAAAAACAGCCAATGTAACGGCGGTACATGTGCTGGAGAAGTGCCCCGGTTATTCGTTTATTGAGAAATGGATTAACACGTTGCATCAACGTAACCATTCCTTTCATCTGCTGCTCATAGCGGATCTTCACGGTGAGGATAAAAAAGCGTTTATGGAAAGCGCCTCGGCCTTTCTTTTCGGTTATTACTCAGACCGTGCCGAAAAGCCGCTGTTTATCTCCATGCCGCTGACGCAAAGCGAGGACCTGGAAACTGCCGCCGCCGCGTTTATCAGAACCAAATGCATTACGTCGGCGAAAGTTTTCTGGCATACCGGACTGGAGCGCAAAGAGAAATACCCGCTTTATGAAGTGCTGAACCAGGAAAAAACCGCCCCGGAACGACGGGATCTGGATACAACTTTTGGTCAATGCTCAGACGGCTATCGGTGGCTGGCGCTGACTCTGGCAGCAGACGCGGCATTGTATGCGCAGGGGCCGCAGCTGGTTGCCGCGTCGGGCAGCAATGAATTTGGCCTGTTGTCGCTGGCCGGTAGCTATTATACGCCGCCTGATCCGCCCCAGGCGTGGCTTCCGCTACCGATATTCCATACGGTTCTTTCAACGATAATGATGTTGGTGACGATCATGGCCGCTGATATTGCGTATTCCACAGCAAAGGAACCAATTATTAGTTTTACAACCTGTATGGTAATAACGTGCCTGACAGGGCTGATTACAGGCAGCATTGCATGGTTAGCCATTATTATGGGACGAGACGAAAGCCATGATTCCACTCTATAAATCAAGGGATTGAATGTCTGGCGGTGATTGCCATGACCCGCTTTGCTACCGGTATGATATGAGCGTATGCCGGGAAAAAGCGCAGTTTATTCCAACGACGACATAATCGCTAAACTCACACGTCAGGTGGGGCACCTCCCCTTCCGTATTCCCGCTCCCCTTCCCTGCCCCATAAAAAAACCCCGCCGGAGCGGGGTTTTTTGTTAGCCCGAACCTTAGTTACTGGTATCGAGCTCTTCGAAGCCTTTAACGAGATCGTCGATAGCTTTGATCTGCTTCAGGAACGGCTCAAGCTTCGCCAGCGGCAGTGCGGACGGGCCGTCACATTTGGCATGTTCCGGGTCCGGATGCGCTTCAATAAACAGGCCGGCGATGCCGGTCGCCATGCCGGCGCGGGCCAGCTCAGCCACCTGCGCGCGACGACCGCTCGAGGCGGCGCCGAACGGGTCGCGGCATTGCAGCGCGTGCGTCACGTCGAAAATCACCGGCGCGTTGCCAGACACTTTCTTCATCACGCTGAAGCCCAGCATATCAACCACCAGGTTGTCATAACCAAAGTTAGTGCCGCGGTCGCACAGGATCACTTTGTCGTTGCCGCCCTCGTGGAATTTATCCACGATGTTGCCAACCTGCCCCGGGCTGATGAACTGCGGCTTTTTGATGTTGATAACCGCGCCGGTTTTCGCCATCGCTTCCACCAGATCGGTTTGACGCGCCAGGAAGGCCGGCAACTGGATAACGTCCACCACTTCAGAAACCGGCTGCGCCTGTTCGGCGGTATGCACGTCAGTGATGATTTTAACGCCGAAGGCCTGCTTCAGCTCCTGGAAGATTTTCATCCCTTCTTCCAGACCCGGTCCGCGATAGGAGTGAATGGAGGAGCGGTTGGCTTTATCAAAGGAGGCTTTAAAAACGTAAGGAATGCCGAGTTTGTCGGTCACGTTGACATAGTGCTCGCAGATTTGCATCGCGAGATCGCGCGATTCAAGCACATTCATGCCGCCAAAGAGGACGAACGGCAGATCGTTCGCCACGTTGATATTGCCAATACTAACCACTTTTTGCTTCATAAGTTCGCCCTTGTCAGCGGTAAATCGGTATACGGTTTAATCAGTGCAGCGTAATCTGCTTGTGCGAAATCGAATTGATTTGCGCACGGATCATTTCGCTAATCGGATCTTCCGGGCACTGCTCGACAAAATAGCTCAGGTCGTTCAGCGCGACATGTTCGCAATCGAGCTGCGCGTAGATAAGCCCACGGTCGCGGATCTCATACGGATCTTCCGGGTTGAACTGCAGCAGCGCTTCACTGGTGCGCAGAGCAAGCTCCATCTGGCTCTCCTCCATCAGCGCGGATTTCAGCGTATCCAGCAGCTTGCGAATAACCTCGGCGTTTTCCGACTCTTCAAGGTCGTCGACATAGAGCTCCGCCACCGGGTTAACGTTGCCCTTGAGCCACACCTCAAGCGTGTGCTCATCCAGCGTTTCGCCATTGAACGGATTAATCAACCACATTTCGCCATCCATCCAGTCCGCGCGCAGAATCAGCTGCGTCGGGAAAATCACCGGCGTCAGCGGGATCTCCAGCCTGTCGGCTATCCACAGCAAAATCGCGCCCAGCGATACGGCGCTGCCCTGGCGATTTTTTAATACCTTATCCAGCCAGAGCGCATCGGAAAGACGGTATACGCCGCGGGCGTCGGAAAAACCCCATTCGCCATAAAACAGCTCAAGCAGGCGCTCAAGCTGCATATCCTGATGGAGTCCCTCGCAAATTTCTTCCCGGGCGAGGCTAACCAGCGCGTCAAGCTGCTGATAGACCTCCTGATCGGGAAAATCATCGCGGATTAATTGTGAAACCAGCACCATGCCGTCGCAGAGCGGTGCTTTGTTAAATTCGAAATCGGCCAACGACTTCATATCAACCCCAATAACGGTATCTTCGTGGTGGCAAGTCTAATGATGATGTAAAGCACCACCAGCCCCAGCAAAAACGCGATCCAGCGTGTTTGCTGGCTTCGCGGGCGTCGACCCAGCGCGATAAACCCTAAAGCGATATAAATGATAACGCCAAAGAGCTTCTCCGTCAGCCATGCGCCTTGCGGCGTGAAGGGATAAAAGTGCGTTATGAGCACTAGCGCAACACCGCTCGCCAGCAAAAGGGTGTCGTTAACATGTGGAACGATGCGCACCCAGCGCTTCGCCGACATGGCCGAGCCACGATATTGCCAGACGTAGCGTAAAACAAACAGGCTGATGGAGATGATCACCGTCAGGATATGAAAATGCTTCAGTGCAAAATAAGCCGCCATGGCTTTGTTACTCCTGTTTTATTGCTAATTGACCCAGCGTCAGGCGCTCGTTGCCGCCGTAATCCCGGCAGGTCTCCACCGCATGATAACCCGCTTCGTTAAAAAGCTCCCGCACCGCTTCACCCTGACGCCAGCCGTGCTCTAACAATAGCCAGCCCTGGTTAACAAGAAAGCGGCGCGCCTCGAAAATTAATGTTCTGAGATCCGCAAGGCCGTTCTCGTCCGCCACCAGCGCGCTGCGCGGCTCGAAGCGCACGTCGCCCTGGGCAAGATGCGGATCGGCATGGTCGATATAAGGCGGATTACTGACGATAAGCGTGAAACGCGCTTCGTCTAACGCGCTGAACCAGTCGCTTTGCAGAAGCGTAATATTAGGAATAGCGAGGTGTTGCGCATTGCGGCGTGCCAGCTCGACGGCCTGCGGCACTACATCAAGGGCGGTGACATGGCAGTCTGGTCGTTCGCTGGCGAGAGCCAGCGCAATAGCGCCGGTGCCCGTGCCCAAATCCAGAATTTGACAGGGTTCTGCGGGCAGACGCGCCAGCGCCTGCTCCACCAGACATTCCGTATCCGGACGGGGAATAAGCGTGGCGGGAGAGACAAACAGCGGCAGCGACCAAAACTCACGCAAACCGGTCAGATGTGCCACCGGCTCGCCCTGCGCCCGGCGCTCAAGCAAGATTTCAAGCGCCTGCGCTTCATCTTCGCGAAGCAGGGTTTCGCCGAAAGCGAGAATAAACGTGCGGGTTTTACCCGTTACAAGACCAAGCAAAATCTCCGCGTCCCGGCGCGGAGATTCGCTTTGCGTTAAGCGCGCAATAGCCTGCTTAAGCCAGTGCTGATAGTCCATTAGTCCTGCTCAGCCAGCGCGGCCAGCTGGTCCGCCTGGTGTTCCTGAATGATAGGCTCAATAAGCGCGTCCAGCTTCCCTTCCATCACTTCATCCAGACGGTAGAGCGTCAGGTTAATGCGGTGATCGGTAACGCGCCCTTGCGGGAAGTTATAGGTGCGGTTGCGGTCGGAACGGTCGCCGCTGCCAAGCAGGTTGCGGCGCGTGGACGCTTCCGCCTGCTGCCGTTTCGCCATTTCTGCGGCGTGGATACGCGCGCCAAGCACCGCCAGCGCTTTGGCTTTGTTTTTATGCTGCGAGCGTTCGTCCTGGCACTCCACCACAATGCCCGTCGGCAGGTGGGTGATGCGAATGGCGGAGTCGGTGGTGTTAACGTGCTGGCCGCCCGCGCCAGAAGAGCGAAAGGTATCGATGCGCAGATCGGCTGGGTTGATGTCCGGCAGCTCCGCCTCCGGCAGCTCCGGCATCACCGCCACGGTGCAGGCGGAGGTGTGAATACGGCCCTGGGATTCCGTCGCCGGAACGCGCTGCACGCGATGCCCGCCCGATTCAAACTTCAGACGCCCGTACACGCCTTCGCCGCTGATTTTGGCGATCACCTCTTTATAACCGCCATGCTCGCCTTCGTTGGCGCTCATGATTTCCACCCGCCAGCGGCGGGATTCCGCATAACGGCTGTACATACGGAAAAGATCGCCGGCGAACAGCGCCGCCTCGTCGCCGCCGGTGCCGGCGCGCACTTCGACAAACGCGTTGCGCTCGTCGTCCGGATCTTTTGGCAGCAGCAATACCTGCAGCTGCTGTTCCAGCTCTTCGCTGCGGCTTTTCGCATCGCGCAGCTCTTCCTGCGCCATGTCGCGCATTTCCGGGTCTTCAAGCAGGCTCTCTGCGGTTTGCAGATCGTCCTGAACCTGTTGCCACTGTAAAAAACAGCGAGAAACATCGCTTAACTGGGCGTATTCACGGGAAAGCGCGCGAAAGCGATCCTGATCGGCGATAGTGCTCGCGTCGCCGAGGAGCGCCTGAACTTCTTCATGACGCTCCTGCAAGGCTTCCAGTTTGGCAACGATAGAAGGCTTCATAGGCGGTAGTTCACCTTTTTGTAATAAGAATGTGTGGCGCTACTCCAGCCCGAGGCTGTTGCGCAGAATATGCAGGCGTTCGTCATCCCCGTCACGGGCGGCCTGCTGAAGAGATTTGGTTGGCGCGTGGATCAGGCGGTTGGTCAGTTTGCGGGCCAGATCCTGCAAAATGGATTCGGCGTCGCCGCCTTGTTGCAGCGCGGCCAGGGCTTTGGCGGTGAGTTCTTCCCTCACCTGCTCCGCCTGGCTGCGGTATTCACGAATGGTTGCGCTGGCGCTTTGCGCGCGCAGCCAGGCCATAAATTCGTGCGCTTCCTGCTCGACAATCGATTCCGCTTCAACCGCCGCCGCTTTACGCTGCGCGAGGTTGTGCTGGATGATCGATTGCAGGTCGTCAACGCTGTAAAGGTAAGCGTTGGCGAGCTTGCCCACTTCCGGCTCGACGTCGCGCGGTACGGCGATATCCACCAGCAGCATCGGCTGATTGCGGCGAGCCTTCAGGGCGCGCTCCACCATGCCTTTGCCGATAATCGGTAACGGGCTTGCGGTGGAGCTGATAATAATGTCGGCCTCTTTCAGACGCTCGTCTATCTCCGCCAGGTTGATGACTTCCGCGCCCACCTCATCCGCCAGACGCTGGGCGCGCTCCAGGGTGCGGTTAGCGATAATCATCTTCTTGACGTTGTGTTCGCGCAGATGACGGGCGGCCAGTTCGATGGTTTCCCCCGCCCCGACTAACAGCACCGTGACGCTGAAAAGGGATTCGAAAATCTGGCGCGCCAGCGTGCAGGCGGCGAAAGCGACGGAAACGGCGCTGGCGCCGATGTCGGTTTCGGTGCGCACGCGCTTGGCAACGGAGAACGATTTCTGGAACATACGTTCCAGCTCGCTTGCTTTCGCATGGCCCCGCTGGGAGTCTGCGAACGCTTTTTTCACCTGGCCCAGGATTTGCGGCTCGCCCAGCACTAAGGAGTCCAGCCCGCTGGCGACGCGCATCAGGTGGCTTACCGCATCGTTGTCGTGATGCCAGTAAAGGCTGTTGCGCACCTCATCTTCATTGAGGTTGTGGTAGTCGCAAAGCCAGCGCACCAGCCGGTCGTGGAGATTGTCCTGCTCTTCCACGCTCAGATAGAGCTCTGTGCGATTGCACGTTGAGAGCACTACGCCGCCCTGCACCATTGGCTGCGCAAGCAGGCTTTCCAGCGCCTGGTCGAGCGTATCCGGCGAAAACGTAACGCGTTCTCGCAGCGAAACAGGAGCCGTTTTGTGGTTGATGCCGAGTGCTAAAAGGGTCATGTGAGCGGGAATAGTACCAGCGTTGATAAGGTTTGACTTCGCGCATCATACAGGATGCGTAAGGTCAATAAAAGAGAACCGCCTCTTTTGGAGTAATAGTTAATTTCATGATTTAAGACAACTTGAACGTAGACGCTCTTGCACGCGAGCGCTAGCATGAAAGGTTATAACCCCAACACGCATCAAGGATTTGACGTCAATATGGCTATTTCATCTCTGCGCTTTTTGCGTCTTTTGCCGCTGGCGAGCCTCGTTCTGACCGCCTGCGCCGTTAATGCGCCGAAAGGTCCGGGCAAAAGCCCCGACTCCCCGCAGTGGCAGCAGCACCAACAGCAGGTGCGCAGCCTGAATCAGTACCAGACTCGCGGCGCTTTCGCTTATCTTTCCGACGAACAGAAAGTCTATGCCCGCTTCTTCTGGCAGCAAACCGGTCAGGATCGCTACCGACTGCTGCTGACCAACCCGCTTGGCAGCACGGAGATGGAGCTGAACGCGCAACCGGGCGTGGTGCAACTGGTGGATAACAAAGGCCAGCGCTACACCGCCACCGATGCCGAAGAGATGATTGCGAAGCTGACCGGCATGCCGATCCCCATCAACAGCCTGCGTCAGTGGATCCTGGGCCTGCCGGGCGACGCGACCGATTATAAACTCGACAACCAGTATCGCCTGAGCGAAGTGAATTACACGCAAAACGGCAAAACGTGGCATGTGGTTTATAGCGGCTATGACAGTAAAACCCAGCCTGCCCTGCCTTCGAATATGGAGCTGACCGAAGGCGACCAGCGCATCAAGCTGAAAATGGATAACTGGATAGTTAAATGATGACGCGTTGGCCCTCTCCGGCAAAGCTGAACCTGTTTCTCTATATCACGGGCCGTCGTGAAGATGGCTACCATACTTTGCAGACGCTGTTTCAGTTTGTGAATTACGGCGACACGGTGCTTATTGCCCCACGTCATGACGGCGAGCTGCGGTTAACCACGCCGATTGCGGGCGTGCCCGATGAAGAAAACCTTATCCTGCGCGCGGCGCGACTGCTCATGCGCCGCGCCCGGGAGACGGGCCGTTTGCCAGCAGGAGCCGGCGCGGATCTGGGTGTAGAAAAGCGATTGCCGATGGGCGGCGGGCTGGGCGGCGGCTCTTCTAATGCCGCCACCGTTCTGGTCGCGCTAAACCATCTGTGGCAAACCGGCTTAAGCGAAGCGGAGCTTGCCGAGCTTGGCGTACAGCTTGGCGCAGATGTGCCGGTTTTCGTGCGCGGTCATGCCGCCTTCGCCGAAGGGGTGGGTGAACGCTTAACGCCCGTTTCGCCGCCGGAAAAATGGTACCTGGTCGCGCATCCGGGCGTGAGCATCGCGACGCCGGTTATCTTCAAAGACCCTGATTTACCGCGTAACACGCCCGTCCGGTCAATCGAAACGTTACTGAATTGTGAATTCAGTAATGATTGCGAGCAGATCGCAAGAAAACGTTTTCGCGAGGTTGATGCCGCGCTTTCCTGGCTGTTAGAATACGCGCCGTCGCGCCTGACTGGCACTGGCGCTTGCGTGTTTGCTGAATTTGACACCGAGTCCGCTGCCCGAAAGGTGCTTGAGCAAGCCCCGGAATGGCTGCGCGGTTTCGTTGCGCAAGGCGTGAATATTTCGCCGCTACAGCAAGCCATTTCCGGGCAAGCTGAGCCCTGGTGACAACGTCACCCTTGTTCCAGACGTTGCGCCACGCTCTTTAAATACACCGCCTGGATGGTCGTTATCGCCGCGGTAACCGCCATCCACCACTGGACGCATGCCTGAGGTTCTTCTCGTGCCTGATATGAAGCTTTTTGCTGGTAACGCCACCCCGGAACTAGCACAACGTATTGCCAACCGCCTGTACACTTCCCTCGGCGACGCTGCTGTCGGTCGCTTTAGCGACGGTGAAGTCAGCGTACAAATCAATGAAAATGTACGCGGTGGTGATATTTTCATCATCCAGTCCACCTGTGCCCCTACCAACGACAACCTGATGGAACTCGTTGTGATGGTTGATGCGCTGCGCCGTGCTTCCGCAGGCCGCATCACCGCTGTTATCCCCTACTTTGGCTATGCCCGTCAGGACCGCCGCGTGCGTTCCGCTCGTGTGCCGATCACTGCGAAAGTGGTGGCCGATTTCCTGTCGAGCGTTGGGGTTGACCGTGTGCTCACCGTGGACCTGCACGCAGAACAAATTCAGGGTTTCTTTGATGTGCCGGTAGATAACGTATTCGGCAGCCCTATCCTGCTGGAAGATATGCTGCAGCAGAACCTGGACAACCCGATTGTCGTTTCTCCCGATATCGGCGGCGTGGTTCGCGCCCGCGCTATCGCTAAACTGCTCAACGACACCGACATGGCTATCATCGATAAACGTCGCCCGCGCGCTAACGTTTCTCAGGTAATGCACATCATCGGCGACGTAGCGGGCCGCGATTGCGTACTGGTTGACGATATGATCGACACCGGCGGCACCCTGTGCAAAGCGGCGGAAGCGCTGAAAGAGCGCGGCGCGAAGCGCGTTTTCGCCTATGCAACGCACCCGATTTTCTCCGGCAACGCGGTCAGCAACCTGCGCAACTCCGTCATTGACGAAGTGGTGGTTTGCGACACCATTCCGCTGGCTGAAGAGATCAAGGCGCTGCCGAACGTACGTACGCTGACGCTCTCTGGCATGCTGGCCGAAGCGATTCGTCGTATCAGCAACGAAGAATCTATCTCTGCTATGTTCGAGCATTAATCGGACAACGCCTAAAAACCCGCTGCGGCGGGTTTTTTTGTTTTTGTGATTTATTTGTATGACTTATACCTTCATCATCTTTCATAATCGTGACAGATGATTCCTCAGGGATGAAAACTGTGAAAACCCTTTTCTCTGCTCAGATAATGCCTTTTCGCGCGCTAGTGGATGCCTGCTGGCGCGAAAAATACACCCTTTCTCGTTTCTCACGCGATTTGATTGCGGGCGTGACCGTCGGCATCATCGCCATTCCGCTCGCGATGGCGCTGGCCATCGGCAGCGGCGTGCCGCCGCAGTATGGCCTTTATACGTCAGCGATTGCCGGCATGGTCATCGCCTTAAGCGGCGGCTCACGCTTTAGCGTTTCCGGGCCGACGGCGGCGTTTGTCGTCATTCTTTATCCGGTCGCCCAGCAGTTCGGCCTGGCCGGGCTGTTAATGGCGACGTTGCTCTCCGGCCTTTTTCTGGTGCTCTTCGGCCTGGCGCGGTTCGGCAGGCTGATTGAGTATATCCCGCTTTCCGTCACGCTGGGATTTACTTCAGGGATCGGCATTACCATCGCCACCATGCAGATTAAAGATTTTCTCGGGCTGGAGATGGCGCATGTGCCGGAGCACTACCTACAAAAAGTAGGCGCGCTGGCGATGGCGCTGCCAACGGTGAATACCGGCGATGCGGCTATCGGTATCGTGACGCTTGCAGTGCTTATTTTATGGCCCCGCCTCGGCATTCGCCTGCCGGGTCATCTCCCTGCCCTGCTTGCCGGGTGCGCGGTCATGGGCGTGGTGAACCTGCTTGGCGGGGAGGTGGCGACCATCGGCTCGCGCTTTCACTATGTTTTGGCCGACGGCGCCCAGGGCCACGGGATCCCCCCGTTACTGCCGCAGCTTGTGCTGCCCTGGAACCTGCCGGGTTCAACCTTTACGCTAAGCTGGGATTCGCTGCAGGCGCTGCTGCCCGCCGCCTTTTCCATGGCGATGCTCGGGGCGATTGAATCCTTGCTCTGCGCCGTGGTGCTGGACGGCATGACCGGGACTAAACACAACGCCAACAGCGAGTTGATAGGCCAGGGCTTTGGCAACCTTGTCGCGCCTTTCTTTGGCGGCATTACCGCCACGGCGGCGATCGCCCGCTCCGCCGCCAACGTGCGCGCCGGGGCCACCTCGCCCGTCTCTGCGGTGATCCACGCGTTGCTGGTGCTCCTCGCGCTGCTGGCGCTGGCGCCGCTGCTCTCCTGGCTGCCGCTTTCCGCCATGGCGGCGCTGCTGCTGATGGTGGCCTGGAACATGAGCGAAGCGCACAAGGTGGTAAACCTGCTAAGGCGGGCGCCGCGCGACGATATTATCGTTATGTTGATCTGCATGTCCCTGACCGTGCTGTTCGATATGGTCATCGCAATAAGCGTGGGGATTGTGCTGGCATCCTTGCTGTTTATGCGCCGCGTAGCGCGCATGACGCGAACCGTGCCGTTGAGTGTCGCGTTAGCGGATGACGTACTGGCGGTGCGGGTCACCGGGCCGCTCTTTTTTGCGGCGGCGGAAGGCGTATTCAGCCCGCTTTTGCAGCAGGCCGAAGGCAAACGTGTGGTGGTGATGCAATGGGACGCCGTGCCGGTGCTGGACGCCGGCGGGCTGGATGCGCTGCAGCGCTTTATTGAGCGCCTGCCGCAGGGTTGCGAGCTGCGTATCTGCCAGCTGGAATTTCAACCGCTGCGCACGCTGGCGCGCGCAGGCGTACAGCCCATCCCTGGGCGTCTTGCCTTCTTCCCGGATCAGGCCAGCGCGTTAGCCGACCTCTGATTCACTTTGCTTAGCGCGCTGGCGCATTGCCTTGCATCAGCGCGCCCACCGCCTCCTGCAACCAGCTCAGCACTTCCGGCGTCATCCATGTGCCGACGGAAAGCGCAGGCTCTTTGCTCATCGCCTCGCGGAATTTTTGATGGGTCTGGGGATTGTTGCCGGCAATCGAGGTAAAAAGTTCAAGCCAGTTCGCCGCCAGCGCTTTACCCTCTTCGCTTCCCGGCGCAATCCCTTTCGCCCGCGCCGCATGCAGCTTCGCCACCAGCGGCGGCCACTCCATCATGCGGTCAAAATAGTGGGCGCGAGTGTAAGCATACTCTTCAGGGTTAAGGTAGCGCTGATAAATCGCCAGCTTTGATTCCGCAAACGCCCGCGTGACATACTCCATCACCTCCGGCGTAATGCCGGTTTGCTCCTGCATCTGCGGCTCTTTGGCGTGCATTTCGTTCAGGCGCGTCAGGAAATCGGGTTTGCCGGCGGTGTCGCGCTCCAGCATCTCCATCCAGCGGGTGGCGAGGCGCTGCGCCTGCGGCGCTTCCGGCGGCGTGTTCTGGGCTATCAGCTGCTTCACCTGCTGCACAAGCTGCAGCCATTCGTTTTCCCGCGCCGGATCTTTTTTCGCAAAGGGCAGCGCTTCCAGTTCTGCTTTACTGAACCAACGATCGTACATTTTCATCAACTCCAGTGTGATTAGCCATTCAGAGAGATTCGGCTCCTGCCCCGCTTTCAGGTCGCTCTGCAATGCCTCCAGTCTTTCGCGCAGCGTAGTGATGCGTGAAATCTGGCTGTCGAGCATGGCGATTTGCTGATCGATGATATCGGTCAGGGCAACCGAATGGTTCTCCAGACAGGCGCGCACTTCGGCAAGCGTCAGTCCCATATGGCTTAATGCCTGGATGGTATGCAAACGCTCTACATCCCGGGCGTTATAAAGCCGGTAACCTGCCTCAGTGCGGGCCGAAGGCAACAGCAGGCCCTGCGACTCGTAGTGGTGTAGCGCGCGAACCGTAATCCCGGCGCGCCGGGCCAGTTCGCCTACCTGTATTAACATCTTGTCGTAGCTCCTGTTTTGCTGCTTCACGGCGAAGTGTGATGTCTTACGTAACGTGAGGGTCAAGCCGAAAAGCATAAAAAAAACGGCCTCTTTGCAAAAGCCGTTTTTTCTCGCCGTGGGGGCGTTAACGTTACCGGTGTTGATTGCGCTGGCAGCGCTTATCAAAGTGTCGCACCCACCAGTAGCGGTCGCATACCTGCTCATGGCCGCCTACGCGCGCGCCAGCCAGCCATAACACCGCGCCGACAAAAATGCTCAGTACCGCGCCGTGGGCGAAGAATTGCGGCAGTTGCAGCTGTGGAAGCTGGTTGAGGATGGAATAGCCGACGCCGACAACCATAACAACGAGCCCCAACCCCATCAGAAAATTACCAAGTAATGAAGCGTTTTTGCGTCTCACAGGTCACCTCCAGGTAAATGGGTTGATGGGGAATGCCCCCTCTCCTTGTGTGTAAAGTATAGGTAACGCTTATAGGTAGCCGATGAGGGTCAGGTCACAATTCTGGATATATCTCTCACAAAACTTTACAAATAAGCCCCTGATCAAATTGAAATTCTAATTATTACGCGTTGCGACTATTCAAATTCATTCACATGGCCTGTTGCGCTTTGTGATTTGCCAGGCGTCACAGTAAACTACGCCGCGAATTTAGCGCTTTTCAGGAACAATAACGTGACGATTAAACTGATTGTCGGCCTGGCGAACCCGGGCGCCGAGTATACGGCAACGCGCCATAACGCCGGGGCATGGTATGTAGACTTACTGGCGGAACGCCACCGTGCGCCGCTGAAAGAGGAAGCCAAATTTTTCGGCTATACCTCGCGCCTGACGCTTGCGGGCAACGATGTTCGTCTGCTGGTGCCGACCACTTTTATGAACCTGAGCGGCAAAGCGGTGGCGGCGATGGCGACGTTCTACCGCATCGCACCGGATGAAATTCTGGTCGCGCATGACGAACTGGATTTGCCGCCAGGCGTGGCGAAGTTCAAGCTCGGCGGCGGTCATGGCGGACACAACGGCCTGAAAGACATCATCAGCAAACTGGGCAATAACCCTAACTTTCATCGCTTACGGATTGGAATCGGCCATCCTGGCGATAAAAACAAGGTTGTCGGTTTTGTGCTGGGCAAACCGCCTGTGAGCGAACAGAAGCTGATAGATGACGCCGTTGACGAAGCGGCGCGCTGCACCGAAATCTGGCTTCAGGATGGGTTAACCAAAGCCACCAACCGCCTTCACACCTTTAAAGCGCAATAAAAGGGGTTTTAACCACGCCGCGGGGTGATTTCTCCGCCCGTTGGACCTCTGTTACGTGTATAATAGGCAAAGTTTGTTTTTTTCCATCATCGGGTTATTTCTAACCCCCTGATTATCAAGAAATTAAGGTGATTTAAACCATGGGATTCAAATGCGGTATCGTCGGCTTGCCGAACGTCGGTAAATCCACCCTGTTCAATGCGCTGACCAAAGCGGGAATCGAGGCAGCCAACTTCCCGTTCTGTACCATTGAGCCGAACACCGGCGTCGTTCCTATGCCCGATCCGCGTCTGGACAAGCTCGCGGAAATCGTGAAGCCCCAGCGCATCCTGCCGACCACGATGGAGTTTGTCGATATCGCCGGTCTGGTGAAGGGCGCCTCCAAAGGCGAAGGCCTCGGCAACCAGTTCCTGACGAACATCCGTGAAACCGAAGCTATCGGCCACGTGGTGCGCTGCTTTGAGAATGACAATATCATTCACGTTTCCGGCAAAGTGGATCCGGCGGAAGATATCGACACCATCAACACCGAACTGGCGCTGGCGGACCTCGATACCTGCGAGCGCGCGATCCACCGTATTTCTAAAAAGGCGAAAGGCGGCGACAAAGACGCCAAAGCCGAGCTGGCGGTGCTGGAAAAATGTTTGCCGCAGCTGGAAAACGCCGGCATGCTGCGCGCGCTCAACCTGAGCAAAGAAGAGAAGGAGCTGGTGCGTTACCTGAGCTTCCTGACCCTCAAGCCGACCATGTACATCGCCAACGTTAACGAAGACGGTTTTGAAAACAACCCGTACCTGGACAAAGTGCGTGAAATCGCCGAAGCGGAAGGTTCCGTCGTGGTGCCGGTATGCGCGGCGGTAGAAGCGGACATCGCCGAGCTGGACGATGAAGAGCGCGACGAGTTCATGCAGGAGCTGGGTCTGGAAGAGCCGGGCCTGAACCGTGTAATTCGCGCAGGCTACGCGCTGCTGAACCTGCAAACCTACTTCACCGCAGGCGTGAAAGAAGTGCGCGCATGGACCATCCCGGTCGGCGCCACCGCGCCGCAGGCGGCAGGTAAAATCCACACCGACTTTGAAAAAGGTTTTATCCGCGCCCAGACCATCGCCTATGAAGATTTCATCGCTTATAAAGGCGAACAGGGCGCCAAAGAAGCCGGCAAAATGCGTGCGGAAGGGAAAGACTACATCGTTAAAGACGGCGATGTGATGAACTTCCTGTTTAACGTCTAAGCCAGCAAGTACAGGGCGCAGGCTCCCTGCCTTGAAAAAATCCACGCTTCGGCGTGGATTTTTTTTAGTCTTTCACCTCACACATCCCCCAGCTGATGCGCTAACAAACGCAGCTGCTGCGCTATCTCCTGAAGATTCTGGCCTTTCTCCCCTTTCGGTCCGGTTGATTTTCGCACCACCAGGCGGGCGGGCAGAATGGACGACATGCGCAGCGCGTTGTCGTCGCTGTTATCAAGAATGCGACGCACCGCCTCTTTACCCTGGAGATCCAGGTCTAATGAGACGGTGGTTAACGCCGGATAGAAAAAGGAACTTTCATAGGTATCGTCATAGCCAATTACTGATTTCTCGCCAGGGATGGAGATTTGATGCTGATGAAACGCGCTGAGCACGCCGAGCGCCATCTGGTCATTGGCAACCAGCACCGCCGAAAACTGCGCCGTTTCGCGCAGCATTTGCAAAGCGCCTGCGTAACCGCTCTGCGCATCCCAGTTTCCCCGAATGACGGAGGCGGGCTCGAGGCCATAGCTCTTAAGGGTTTCAATCCAGCTTTTTAGCCGCAGCTGCGCTGAAACAGAAGAGGCCGGGCCAGCAAGCAAAGCGATATCCCGGTGTCCCAGTTCATAAAGATACTTAACGCTGGCGCGCGTGCCGTCTGCCGGGTTAAACGAAACGTTAAACACGGCGCTGTAAGGGTCAACATCCAGAAACAGGCAGACAATGTCATCGTTGTCCGAGGCGATTTTCTGCGCCTGCCCGGCCTCTAACGGCACGTTAATAATGACTTTGTTAACCCGCTGTGATTTAAGCTCGTTAAGGGAATCCTGAATGCTATGGTTGACGTTCTCATCAATCATTGAGATCAGCACCTGATAGCCTTCAACATTGGCATAGCGTTTTATCGCCGCGGCCACTTGTGAAGGGGCATGCAGGGCCAGTGAAATAGTGACCAGCCCTACCGTCTGGGTCTCCTTCCCTACCAGCTGTTGCGCCAGCCGGTTCGGCACATACCGCAATAACTCTATGGATTTCTCCACCTTGAGACGCGTGGCTTCGGATACATTGGCAGATTTATTGAGTACCCTGGACACGGTCTGGTAGGAGACGCCCGCGTGGCGGGCAACGTCTTCTAATGTCGCGCTTTTCGACTTCATGGTCCGGTTCCTTACGTTATTATTCGCCGATTGTAACAGGGGCCATTTAAAAAAACGCTCACCGCCATCTTCTCCCGCTTTCCGAAACCAAAAAAGTAAGACGCTCACATTGCCATACATCCTTCTCTAACGCATCAATCGTAACAAAGTTGACTGTTTTATTTGCACTTAGTCACACATTTATGATGACTCAATTGCCACCGCTTCGGTTTAAGCATTTTATGGCAGCGCTTTTGTGAACGTATTACAAAATAATAAGAGGATAACAATGAACACTACGATCCGCTCTGTATCCGTTGCGCTGGCCGCCGCCCTGGCGTCGCCGTCACTGTTTGCGGCGTCTTCGGTACCTATTGATTTCCATGGCTATCTTCGCTCCGGCGTGGGCGTCTCGCGGGATGGCGGGATGGAGGAGTGGCAAAAAAATAAAGTTGGCCGTCTGGGTAATGAAGCCGATACCTATGGCGAGCTGGAGCTGGGCTCTGAGGTCTACAAGAAGAACGATGTCAGCTTCTATCTCGACAGCATGGTCAGTATGGTTTCCAACGGCTCGAACGACAGCGAAACCACGTTTGGCGACGACGCCGAATTTGGCCTGCGTCAGTTGAACCTGCAAATTAAGGGGCTGATCCCGGGCGATCCGAACGCCGTTATCTGGGGCGGCAAGCGCTATTACCAGCGCCACGACCTGCACATTATCGATACCAAATACTGGAATATCTCCGGCGCCGGCGCTGGCATAGAAAACTATACCCTCGGGCCGGGCGCAGTGTCGGTAGCCTGGATCCGCGGCGACGCCAACGACGTCGATTACCGTGTGGACGGCGATAACGATGTGAACATTAACTATATCGACCTGCGCTACGCTGGCTGGAAACCCTGGGCTGGCGCCTGGACGGAGTTTGGCATTGACTACGCCATGCCTAACCCCACCAACAAGCAAAAGGAATATGGCGGGCTGTATGACGCTGATAACGGCGTGATGGTGACCGGCGAGATAAGTCAGGATATGTTTGGCGGCTATAACAAGCTGGTGCTGCAATACGCCAACAAAGGGCTGGCGCAAAACATGGTTTCCCAGGGCGGCGGCTGGTATGACATGTGGAACGACGTTAATGACGCATCCGGCTACCGGGTAATTAACACCGGCTTACTGCCCATCACCAGCAAATTCTCCTTTAACCACGTGCTGACCTGGGGCTCCGCCGATGACACCACTCAGTTTACCGACAAGTCGCGCCTGATTTCGCTGGTGGGACGCGCGCAGTATCAGTTTACCGAGTATGTGCGTCTGATTGGCGAAGTGGGCGGCTTCTATCAGAAAGACACCTATCGCGATGGGTCGCGCTATAAGCAGAGCGGCGAGAAATACACGCTTGCGCTGGGTCTGGCTGATGGGCCCGATTTTATGTCGCGCCCGGAGCTGCGCCTGTTCGCCTCTTATCTGAACGATTCTGAGAAAGGGAAATCGTTTGAAGACGGCACGGCGAATGACACCTGGAATTTCGGCGTGCAGGTCGAAGCCTGGTGGTAACGCATCACGAGTAAGCGACAATTTGCGTTAATCGTTATTTTATCTCCAGCATCTGGCAATTAATTTCCTCCGTTGGTTTTATATCAATCGGCTACTGATGTTCTTGTACGGGATAACCCCTTTATTGGTTATCCCGTTTTTTTATTTACGGCGATTAAAATGCTCATCAAGAAGCTGGCGTAATGCGTCCGATTGTTTGCCAAATATCGCGTGCACCTGCTGGCCGATAATAATCACGCCGAGCGCCCCCTCTTTCTGTAATGCTTCTGAATCGACAAGATTTAACGCTGTTACCGTTACGCGAAGGCGGGTAATACAGGCTTCTACCTGCACAATATTTTCTTCGCCGCCAAATGCGCTGATTAAACGTTGAATAATCTGCCGCTCGTTATCGCTTAACGGCGCGGGGGCGTTATCCGCCGAGAAATAATGCAGAAACGCTTTAAGACTCACCATATTCTTTCTCCTGACTACACAGATAAAAAAAGCCTGCTCGCAAGAGCAGGCGCCATGTTTGATGTTGTAAAAGCGCGGCTATTTCGCGCAGGTTTATTCTGGCGCGCTTTACACGCGGCGCCCTATGCGCGTTGCGGTGACGCTACGCCTTGCAGCGAAGTACGCGACAATCCCACGGCAGCAGCAGCGTCTCGCCCGTCACCTGCGCATCCGTCATGCAGTCGACGTACTCCTGCGCAAGCGTAATCATCTGCTGCTGCGCGGTGAAGTTCTGCACGAATACCCAGCGGGTGTCGCCATCGGTGCGCGCCGTCGCCACCACGCCTGGCGGGAAGTCGCTGTCGACCGCGCGCGGCAGCCTCAGCTCGGCGATAATGCCGCTGAAGAAATCGCGCTGGAAGGCAAGATCGTTGCGCGAAGCCACATGCCATGCCTTCCCTTTGCCGACGCGGTTAACCGTCACCGCTGGCCTTCCGGCGTAGAAATCTTCCCGGTAGGTCGCCAGCGTCTGCGCCGACTCGGCATGGATAAGTTCGCATAAATGGCGCGCCTGATAAGGCCCCTGCAGGCCGGAAGCATTGCCCGCCAGCCCCTGAACCAGGTTGCGCTCCCCTTCGGCAAGAGAGTCAATCTCTTCGGCCCAGACGCCCAGCAGATCGCGCAGCGGGCCGGGGAAGCCCCCCAGATGACAGAGATCGTTCTCATCCACAATCCCGGTCCAGTAGGTCGTCACAAGATGGCCGCCTGCGGCGACAAACGCTTGCGCCCGCTGCGCAAAGCCGCTTCGCACCATGTAAAGCATCGGCGCGATAACCAACTGGTACTGGCTGAAATCCACGTCAGCGTCAATCACATCCACCGCGATGCCTTTCTCCCAGAACGGGCGGTAGTGCTCGTTGACCGTTTTCTCATACTCCAGCCCCAGGTTGCGGGGCCCCTGGGCGTCATCCATTGCCCAGCGGTTTTGCTGGTCGAAAATAATCGCCACCCGCGCCTCGGTGCGACAGCCCACCACGTCAGGCAAACGCGCCAGCATCTCGCCGAGCCGCGTCACTTCGCGACCTACGCGGGTATCAAGGTGCCCCACATGATCGACAATCGCCCCATGGAACTTCTCCACCGAACCGCGGCTTTTACGCCACTGGAAATACTGCACCGCGTCAGCGCCGTGAGCGACGGCCTGTAGCGAAGAGAGAATATGCATGCCTGGTTTTTTGAGCTTGCTGGTAGGCTGCCAGTTGGTCACGCTCGGCGTCGATTCCATCAGCACAAACGGCTTGCCGCCCTTCAGGCTGCGCATCATGTCGTGATACATGGCGGTGTAGCAGGCAAGCGTGGTCTCGTCTTTTTCCCGGTGCCACATCGGGTAGCTGTCCCAGGAGATGAAGTCGAGCGCTTCGGCCAGTTGCCAGTAATCGTAGTCGTAGAAATACTCCATAAAGTTGGTGGTGACCGGCAGCTCCGGGTTCGCCGCCTTCAGCGGGGCGATTTCATGGCGACAGAAGTCGGTGACCTGCGCGGTGTTAAAGCGCCGCCAGTCAAGATTGAGGCCGTGAATCGACATCTCGCCCTGCGGCGCTGGCGACTGGATCTGCGACCAGTCGGTGTAGGTGTGGCTCCAGAAGGTGCTCCACCACGCGTGGTTAAGATTATCGAGCGTCTCGTAACGCGCCTTCAGCCAGTCGCGAAATTTCTCCTGGCACAGCTCGCAGTGGCATTCGCCGCCGTACTCATTAGAAATATGCCAGCCCAATACCGCCGGATGGCGCGAATAGCGCTCCGCCAGCAGACGGTTAATTTTCAGCGTTTTTTCACGGTAGACCGGCGATGTCATGCAATGGTTATGGCGACCGCCGTGCAGCGCCGGCACACGGTCGCGCCCCACGCGCAGCACCTGCGGATATTTTTGCGACATCCAGGCCGGACGCGCGCCGCTCGGCGTGGCGAGAAAAATATGAATTCCCGCGGCGTAAAGTTTTTCAATGACATTATCCAGCCACGCGAAATCATATTCCCCTTCGCGAGGTTCCAGCTTCGCCCAGCTAAATATACCGACCGACATCACGTTGCATTTCGCCTGCTGCATCATGGCGATATCTTTTTCAATAATACCGGGATAATTTTCCCACTGTTCCGGGTTATAGTCCGCGCCATGCAATAAGGCGGCGACCTTCGGACTTAAAGGCGCAAATTTATTCATCTTTACAGCTTCCTGAATTCAGAGGAGGAATTTATTTAAAAACGGCCAGCGACGGCAACGCGTGGCCCTGGCAATCAAATAACGCCTGGTTTTCACGGGCATTGCCCTCTTTCCACTCGTCGTGGATATATTTCATGCCTGCTCTGGTAGCCCATGTTGTGCCCGGCACGGCAATCCAGGTCGGCTCCCAGTAAAATATGCCTTTGCCGCGATGCGCCGGCACGTTAATAACGGTCTGCATTAAGTCGTGAAGAAAATCGTATTGCCCCTGCACGGTGCCCGGATAACCGCCATCTTTTTCTTCTTTCGCCTGAAAACTATTTTCAGCGTTGTCGCAGTTTTCCAGCGTATAACCGTAGGCGGCTTCAACAACGATAACCTCTTTGTTATACCGTTTGCTGATGTCATCCATGTTGGCTTGCAGAGCGCTAAGCGGGCCGTTCCAGTAGGTGTACATCGACAGGCCGATAATATCGAACGGCACCTGGCGTTTCGTGATTTCATCAAACCACCAGCGGAAGGTGTCGTTTTTGGTGCCTTCGGCGAGGTGCAGCATGATTTTCACCCGCTCGCCGTTGTTAAGATTCTCTTTAAGCCCGTCGATAGCCGCGTTCAGCAGCCCGGCTAAACGATCGAATTCGCCGCCGCCCTGCCCCCAGCTTTTGCCTTCCGGCCAGAGCATGCCGCCGTTAATTTCATTGCCGATCTGCACCATGTCCGGCAGTACGCCCTCTTTTTTAAAGCGGGCGATGGTGTCGCGGGTGTAATCGTGGATGGCCGTTTTTAACTGCGGATAGTCCATTTTCTCCCAGGCCTTCGGCTTGAACTGTTTGCCCGGGTCGGTCCAGAAATCGCTGTAGTGAAAATCGAGCAGCAGCTTCATGCCCTGCGCTTTGGCCCTCTTAGCCAGCGCAAGCGTGGTTTGCAGCGAATTACCGCCGCCGCCGTAGCTATTGCCCTGCGCATCTTGCGGGTCGACCCACAGACGCAGGCGCACATAGTTCACCCCGTTGGCCTTCAGAATGGCGAGCGCATCCTGCTGCTGGCGATTGTGGTTATAAAACGTCGCGCCGTGCTGTTCGGCCTCCAGCAATGTCGAGATGTCGGCGCCTTTGATGAAGTCGCCCGGCATCGCCGTAAAAGGCCGCGTCACCAGCGCATCCGCGCTCCAGGCGCTGGCGGCGACGCCGCAGGAGAGACACAGAGCAAGCAAAGCGGGTTTGAAACCTGTCATGTCGTTATCCCTTAGTACTGCCGGAGGTCAGGCCGGAAACAAAATATTTTTGTAATGCCAGATAAAGGATGGCTACCGGTACGGCTATCAGCACCGCCCCTGCCGCGTAGGTGGTGTAGCTGGCCCCCATTTTCTGCGCCACCAGGTTATAAAGCCCGATGGGCAGCGTGTATTTATCCGGGGTGCGCAGAATGGTGCTGGAGAGGATGAAATCCCCCAGCGGTCCGGTGAAAGAGAAGAGCGCCACCACCGCCAGAATCGGTTTGGAGAGCGGCAGAATAATTTCGATGAAAATGCGGAAGTTGCTGGCGCCGTCCATACGCGCCGACTCATCCAGGTCTTTCGGAATGGCGTCGAGATAGCCTTTCATCAGGTACGTATTCATCGGGATCATGCCGCCGACGTAAATCAGCACCAGCGCCAGGTGACTGTTGATAAGCCCGAGCAGTTGCGAAAGCACAAAGATAGCGATAAGCGCGGAGAACTGCGGGATCATCTGCAACAGCAGGAAAAGCATCAGGCCGTTCTGCCGCCCTTTGAAACGAAAGCGCGAGAAGGCGTAGGCGGTAAAACTGACGCTAATCAGGGTCAGCGCCATGGTCATGAAGCTTATCTTCATCGAGTTCCAGTACCAGGTCACATAGTTGACCTGACCGTTGAAGAGATCGGCATAGTGCTGAAACGAGAGGTTTTCCGGAACGATCGACGAGCTCAGCAGGCTGTTGCCCGCGTTCAGCGACGCGCCAACGGTCCAGACCAGCGGGTAGATAATGATTACCGACACCAGCGCGATAACCAGCCAGGAGAGCGTAAGACGAACCCCTTTTTCACGCCGGATGCTTTGTGATTTAGCCATTGTTATGTCCTTTACGCCATGTCGTCATTTTTGAAAGATTTGGTGGCGCGGAACTGCCACAGCGCCAGGCCGACGACAAATATCGACAGCAGGATGGTGATGGTCGCCGCAATCGCGTACTGCGACGAGGACATGGTGAGTTTGTAAATCCAGGACACCAGGATGTCGGTCCCGCCCGCGTTCGACCCCACCACCGCCGGTCCGCCGTTGTTAAACAGGTAGATGATGTTGAAGTTATTGAAATTGAAGGTGTACTGCGTGATAAGGATCGGCGCAATCGAGTAGAGCACCAGCGGCAGCGTAATGGTGCGCAGTTTGGTCCAGCTGCTCGCGCCGTCCATGGTCGCCGCTTCATACAGGTCATCCGGAATGGCCTGCAGCACGCCGGTGGTCATGGCAAAGACAAACGGGAAGCCAAGCCAGGTCTGCATCATGATAAGCGCGGTTTTGGTCCAGAACGGGTCGGTCATCCAGGCTTTCGGCGCGATGCCGAAAAAGGCCAGGATGGCATTGTTGATAACGCCGAAAGAGTCGTTAAACATGCCGGCAAACACCAGGATGGTGACAAACCCCGGCACCGCCCACGGCAGAATAAAAATGGTGCGGATAAGCGGCTTGAAGCGCAGATCTTTCTGGTTAACCAGGATAGCCAGCAGCACGCCGACGGTGCATTGCAGCGTGGTGGCGAGCAGCGTCCAGACCACGGTCCACTGCAGCACGTCCAGGAAGGTGGAGCGCCAGATAGAGAGCGTGAAGATGTTAATAAAGTTTTTGAAGCCCACCCAGTCCACCAGCTTCGCCGGTGGCGTGTGGTAGAGGTTGTAATTGGTAAAGGCGATAGAAAAACCGAAAAGGATCGGGAACACCACCACAAACACCAGCAGGATAAAACCGGGCGTGATCATCAGATAAGGAAAACCGTCGCTCAGCAGCATCTGGTACTGCTTACGCACGCTGTTCAACTGGCCCCCTTCATCCCGTTTGCGGCCGTTAACCCACGCGTCGCGCAGCGACAGGTAATAGACCAGCGCCCCGAATGCGACCAGCAGCACGCTGATTATCCCTTCCGCCAGCAGGAAGATGGAATTATCGCGCGGCACCGCTTCGCCTAAGGTGGCGAGCCCCCATAGCCCTTCGCCGAGAAAATCGTAAAAGACGCCGAGAAAACTGGCGAGCAGCACCAGAAACACCAGCCCTTTCAGCCACTGGCGGTGATAAAACTGCCCAAAACCTGGTATGAGCGCCAACAGCAAACCGCGCCAGGCATGGCGCCCGGCTGCATGCCTTTTGGCAAAATTTTCGCTGGGACTGATAATCACAGACAACTCCTTTCGAAAAGCGGGAGGCAGCCCTCCCGCTCGGTTTCCCGGACAATTACTGGTTGCTGGCCTGCATGGCTTCTATCTGCATCTGAACCTGTTTCTCGGCGCCATCCAGCGCCGCTTTCGGCGCCTGTTTGCCCGTGAGGCTCAGCTCCAGCGCGGCGTTGGCCGGTCCCCAGACTTCGCCCATTTCAGGGATGCCGGGCATCGCCGACGCGCGCGCCGCCTGCACGGCGACGGCGCTCGCTTTCTCATCATTTTTAATCACCGGGTCGTCAATCATGGCGGTCAGCGGCGGGATTTCTCGGGTGGCGATGTAGCGCGTTTTTACGTACTGCGGCTGGTTGATGAACGCAATAAACTTCTGCGCCAGCGCCTTGTCCTGGCTCCAGGTTGATACCACGTAGCCTTTCACGCCAAGGAAGGAGCTCATGGGCTTGCCGTCCGGGAGAGTGGGCAGCGGCGCGACGCCGTAGTTCACCCCGGCGGCTTCATAGGGCTGGAACGCCCACGGGCCGTTGATCACCGCCGCCGCTTTTTTCTCGGTAAACAGCGAGTCGATGGCATTGAGGCCGTTATCGCCAAGGATCCCTGCCGGGAAGATGTCGTCGGCGTAGAATTTTTTCAGGTAAGTAACGGCTTCCACCGCGCCGGGCTTGTTCAGACCGATGTCGGCAGTGTTATAGCCGCCCTTGTCATTTTTACCGAAGAGGTAGCCGCCCATCGGTTCGATGGCGCCCCAGCTGTAATAGATCTGGTCAAACTTCGCCAGCAGGCCGTACTGGTTTTTCGCGCGCTGCTGTTTTGAAAAGTCGTACCACTCCTGCAAGGTGGCGAACGGCTTATCCACCCGCTCTTTGTTGTAAATCAGCACCAGCGTTTCAACCGCTTTCGGCACGCCGTAAAGCGCATTGTCCATTTTGAAGGCGTTAATGGAGGCGGGCGTGTATTGCTCGGTCGCCATCCCCTCCAGATTCAGGGGGGCCAGCAGCCCTTGCACCACGGCGCCGCCCAGTTGATCATTAGGGATAACCAGCACATCCGGGCCGATGCCCGCCGGGCCATCCAGACGCAGCTTCTCCAGCTGCTGGGCATAAGGCATCTCCTGCACGTTGACCTTAACGTCATACTGCTTTTCAAAGGCGGCGATGGCGTCTTTGATGCCGGCCGATTTTTTGATGTCTTCCCAGACATTAAGCTGCTGCGCCGCATGAGCCTGCAGGCTGAGCAAGGAACCGGTGGCCAGCGTACAGAGGATCAAAGCAGAGAGTCTGTTCTTTTTCATTATCAACCTCATGTGAAGGTATAACAATTTAATGGTTTTTATCGCACCAGGCTGCCGTGATACTTCTTCAGATTGCTTATGATTACTGACTTACAGAGCAAAGCAGTCGATGCATTTGGTTTGTTATACGCTACCCTTCAGGTCAGGATAACTCTACTAAAAACGGTAAGTTGTGTGATCGTCATAACACAAATGAAATATCTGTATAGGGCCTGCAGATACGGGAAGTTATAGTCAGTGCAGACAAAATGCGCCGTCGCGCCGTGTCCGGCTTCATTGTTATACGTAAAACACAAACAATGCATCCGCACTCTGACAACGACCCAAAACGGCGGCTTACTCGGGGATTTCTGATGTCGAACATACAATTAAGGAACGTCACCAAACGCTTTGGCGACACCGTTACGCTGCGCAATGTGAATCTGGCTATTGAAGACGGGGAGTTCGCGGTGTTTGTCGGCCCCTCCGGCTGCGGTAAATCCACGCTGCTGCGCATGATTGCCGGGCTGGAAGAGGTCAGTGAAGGGGAAGTATTGATTGGCGACGAGGTGATGAACGATATCGCTCCGGCGCACCGCGGCGTGTCGATGGTGTTTCAGTCCTACGCCCTCTACCCGCATATGACGGTGGCGGAAAACATGGGCTACGGGCTGAAAGTAAATAAAGTGCCGAAAGCGCAAATCCGCCACCAGGTGGAGATGGTCGCCAAAACGCTCCAGCTTTCGCACCTGCTGGACCGCAAACCTAAGCAACTCTCCGGCGGACAGCGTCAGCGCGTGGCGATTGGCCGCGCCATTGTGCGTAACCCGCGCGTGTTCATGTTTGACGAGCCGCTTTCCAACCTGGATGCCGAACTGCGCGTTGAGATGCGCCTGCACCTGGCGCGCCTGCATCAGGAGCTTAAAACCACCATGGTTTATGTCACTCACGACCAGATAGAGGCGATGACGCTGGCGGATAAGATTGTGGTGATGAATTATGGCAAGGTTGAACAGATGGGCGCGCCGATGGATCTCTACTATAAACCGGTAAACAAATTCGTCGCCGGTTTTATCGGCTCACCGAAAATGAACTTCCTGCCGGCGCGGGTCGACGCATGGCAGCCGGGCGAGCTGACCGTTAGCCTTGCCCAGCAGCATACCCTGAAGCTTGCGATAACCACCACGCCGCTTAAGCCCGGAAGCACTGTCACGCTCGGCATTCGCCCCGAGCACCTGACGACCGACACGCGCCACAGCGCGCGCTTAGCGTTCAACTGTGAAGTGGTTGAACGCTTAGGCAACAATACCTACCTCTTCGGGCAATGTTACGGCCACGATAATGTGAAGATTCTGCTGCCGGGGGATGTCAAATTCGCGCCGTGGCAGAAAATCGATCTCGCCTTCGATGACAAACATTGCATGGTGTTTGACGAGCTGGACGTGCGGGTGAGCGCAGAAAGCGAAGAGGCGTCGCGCGCGGTTGCCTGAGCGCGGTTAAGGTAAAAAGGCAAAAAAAATCCACGCTAATGCGTGGATTTTTATTAACAGTCGCTTACTGAAAGCCGTCGCTGGCGTTCGCCGCGTTGTTCTTTTGCAGGTTGTCGCGACCAATCCCGCCGATAAATGGCAAGCGTAAACGCAGCGGCGTGAAGTCGACGCCCACGTTCAGCCCCAGCACGTTGAGTTCGACGCCCTCTTGGGCGCCGAGCGTCACGCCCGCCACGCCGAGCAGCGAAACCTGCACGCCGCGCCCCGATGGCGGCAAGCCAATGGGGTTTCCCAACGCGCGATAATCTTTCCCCACCGCATTGGCAGGCATATCCAGTTTCAGCGCCGGCACTTCGCGCCCGATATGGGCGATGAAGGTGTTGCTGTTAGGGCCAGGCCAGGCGCGGTAGCTATCGGGCCACGGATAGGAGGCGATGGCCGCTTCAATCTGCGGGATCATCGCTTGCGCCTGCGGCCCCCGGTGATCCGCCAGCAGGCGAGGTTTTGCGCCATACCAGTAGCCATCCGGCGCGTTGCGGTTACGACGTACTTTCTCGCCCGCCCCCCAGCTAATCACTTCGTAGCGGTTATATTCCGTTTCGCCGGCGCGTTTAAAAATGATCCACGGATGTACCGCCACCGCCCCTTTCCAGCCCCAGGTGGGCGCAGCGTAGACCTGCACCACAGCAAGCCCGGGATGTTGCCGGGCATCCGGCGCCAGTCCCGCCGAATCACGCCGGGCAGACCACCAGCCGCCCTGCTCTGACGCTTGCCGTTGATGCATCGCCTGGGCGAGGCTGGCGGCGAGAGAAAGCAGAATGATGCAAAGGAAGCTTAGACAAACAATTTTTATTGAGAACATGACCGTCCGTCATCAGAAGATGAAAAATCCACGCCATGGCGTGGATTTTCTGTTTTTGCGATGCCGCAGAGGCGTTAGCGGGTCTGTTAAAACCAGCCGGGCCCCTGCGCCAGTTCTTTACGCTCCGGCACGCGCGGCTCCGCCGGTCGCGAGGAGAGATGCGCCGCCCACAGGCCGGCAATCCACTTCACGCCCCGCGCCGTAAAGCGCGCCTGGGAGTAAGTATGACGATTTTCGCCCATGCCGCCATGCACGGTGAAGTAACCCGCCTGAACGTGATGCTGAGCCGGCATCAACGCGCCGTTGGCGCGCTGCATGATATTGCGCTCGAGCAGGAACTGGCGGAACTCCGGCTCCTTCGCCTTCAGCATTTTGCAGAGCTGACGGAAGCCAAGCGCTTCATCCACCTGGATGTAGGCGTCAAAAAACTCCGCCTTTGGGGCGGTAAGCGCAAGCTGCTCCTCCGCCTGTTTACGTTTTTCATACTCTTCCGCCCAGGCGCGGGCCGCCGCCGCCGGGTTAGTGAAGTCTGGCAGGATTATCTGTTTTTCACGCTCCTGCCAGCGGTCCAGCATTTCAGCGGTATAGCCTGGCGATATGCGCGCGACAGTCAGCAGCGAGTCCCGTTTGTTCAGCAAAAACTCTTGCAGCGTCTCCCCTTCGCGCTCGTAAAGGTTGACCGTAACGGGCTGCGACAGGCGCTGCGCCGTTTCAAGGCTTTTGACCATACGCTTCACTTCGCCATGGGTCACCCCCATCAGCTTAGCGATTTCGCGGCTGCTCATGGTGGCCGACCGGTCCTGAGGATTGAGATTCTCTAAAGCAATAACCATAGGTTTCACCACTCACTTCACTGACACTACTACCAGTTAAACTGAGGAAATAGTAAACAATCCCTGTTTAAATATCCAGTAGATTTTTTAAACACATGTAATCTATTTATCGCGTGAATGGGTCGTTTGTTGAGTCTTTGTCTATCAGACTGAAATTGCTGTGTTAATTTTGCGCGGCCCGGCATTGTGCCAGGAAAGCGAGGCGGTTAAAAATTTCCTGAAACCGGCGGTGGCAGGCGATTTTGAAAGGCGAGTGCACCAATATGGAGGCCACATCCCCTGCCGGGCAGCGCGCTTTCTGAGCCGGTAACGGCTGCAAGTAACACTTTCGTACAAAAAAACTCACCCGTAAAAACGCCAGGGTTATCCGCCGGTGCAACAGTCGATTTGCCTTTTTTTGGGCGCTTATTGACAAATAATTGACAATTATTCGGTGACGGGCGTGTTCTGCAGGAAGATATTTCGCAGCCCTCCGCCCCTTCAGGATAGTTTTTTATGAACAAAAACGCCTGCAAGGTAGTTTTTAACGCTACAAAGTTGCACCGGGATGGCATTTTATTTATGGTATTGCCCGGCGCCTTTTGTGCGACCGGTCACAATCTTCAGCCTCTTATAGCTTTCTTTTCCTTTTTGATACGAACGTTACGGCTGCGAAAGCTATAAGATCGCTTCATTCGTATTCATGGGGAGTTTATGAGCACCAGAACGATCTCGACTAATCAACCAACCACGCCAGCAACCTCTGTCAAACCAACCGAATTAACCGTAGACGATATTACTGTTATCGACAGCAAACTGCTCAAACGCGCCGTCGGGGCCGCTGCGCTTGGCAACGCGATGGAGTGGTTCGACTTCGGCGTTTACAGCTATCTGGCCGTGATAATCGGTAAAGTCTTTTTCCCGGATGCCAGCGCCACGGCGCAGCTTATCGCCTCTTTCGGCACTTTTGCCGCCGCGTTCCTGGTGCGTCCGATTGGCGGAATGGTCTTCGGCCCGCTGGGCGACCGCTTCGGACGCCAGAAGATCCTCGCGCTGACGATGATAATGATGTCGGTAGGCACCTTCTGCATCGGCCTTATCCCGGATTACAGCAGCATCGGGATTATGGCGCCCGTACTGCTGCTTATCGCCCGTCTGGTTCAGGGCTTTTCGACCGGCGGCGAATATGGCGGCGCGGCGACCTTTATCGCGGAATACTCCACGGACAAACGCCGCGGGTTTATGGGCAGCTTCCTCGAGTTCGGCACGCTGGGCGGCTACCTGCTTGGCGCTACGCTTGTGACGGTGATGATGGCGACCATCCCCTCGCAAGCCATGCTGGACTGGGGCTGGCGCGTGCCGTTCTTCCTGGCCGCGCCTCTGGGACTGTTCGGGCTTTATATCCGCCTGAAGCTTGAAGAGACGCCAGCGTTTAAAGAACACATGGATAAGCAGGAAGCGCTTGAGCACAGCAAGCCGCGCCTGAACATGTGGCAGATGCTGGTGAAATACAAGAAACAGATGCTGAAGTGCATTGGCCTGGTGCTGATCTTCAACGTCTCGAACTACATGTTGACCTCTTACATGCCAAGCTACCTGACCGGCGTGCTGGGCCTGAGCGAGCTTACCGGGCTGCTGCTGGTGATGGTGGTGATGTTCGTCATGATGCCGCTGACGCTGATGTGGGGCCACTGGACAGACCGCATCGGACGTCGCCCGGTGATAGGCCTGGGCGCGGTGGGCCTGATAGTGCTGGCGGTGCCGTGCTTTATGCTGATTGGCTCCGGCAACATGTGGGCGGTATTTGCAGGCCTGGTGGTGCTCGGCTTCCTGCACACCTGCTTTAGCGGCACGATGCCGGCCACCCTGCCCGCGCTGTTCGTGACGGATATCCGCTACAGCGCGCTGGCGATTGGCTTTAACCTGTCCGTTTCGCTGTTCGGCGGCACTACGCCGTTGGTTACCGCCTGGCTGGTGGATACCACGCATAACGTGATGATGCCGGCTTACTACATGATGGGCGCGGGCGTGATTGGCCTTCTCACCGTGCTGACGCTGCGTGAAACGGCCCGCAAACCGCTGAGCGGCTCGTCTCCGGCCGTCGCGTCGCGGGCGGAAGCGCACCGTCTTATCGACAAGCTTCGCCGCCAGCATGGGCGCAAGCAACAGCCGCATACGCCGCAGACCGTTTCAGGTTAAGCAGAAAGTAAAAAGGCCGGAAGATTCCGGCCTTTTTGTTATCGGCAGCCGCGCCCCGCCGACAACAGAAAAGAGGTTCAGGCGTTAAACCCGCCATCCACCGTCAGCGCAGAGCCGGTGATAAATGCCGCCGAAGGGCTTGCCAGAAACGCGACCGCCGCGCCTATCTCCGCCGGCTCGCCGTATCTGCCCAGCGCGGTAAACTGGCGATTCTGGTCAGCGAAGTTGCCGGAGTCCGCCGGGTTCATGTCGGTATCCACCGGCCCCGGCTGGACCAGGTTTACGGTAATCGCCTGCGGGCCTAAATCTCGCGCCAGCCCTTTGGTAAAGGAGATAAGCGCCGATTTGGTCAACGCATAGAGCGTAAGCCCTGGCTGCGGCACGCGATTAGCCACGTTGGAGCCAATGGTGATAATGCGCCCGTCCTGCCCCAGATGGGGGATCGCCGCCCGGGACGCCAGCACGGCGGAGCGAATATTAATGTTAAGGTGCGCGTCGATATCCTCAAGGCTCATCTCCACCAGCGACCCCACGCGGGCTATGCCGACATTGTTGACGAGGATATCCAGCCCGCCAAGCCGCTCTGCCGCCTCCTCCACCGAACGCTGCACCGCCTGCGCATCCGCGCTGTTCGCCTGAATGGCGAAGCCGCGCTGGCCGGTTTGTTCAATTGCGCGCACTACCTCAAGCGCCTTTTCGGCTGAACGTTCATACGTAATCACCACGTCAGCCCCTTTTTGCGCAAGCGTCAGCGCGATGGCTGCGCCAATGCCGCGTGATGCGCCGGTCACCAGCGCGCGTTTGCCTTTCAGTTCGTTCATCAGCTTTACCTCGTTTTGTATGAAGAGCGCTTAGCGCCCTGCCCACTATGACGATCGGCTGGCCGCGGTTGCGGCCTTTAACAGCTGTACAAAAGCGTTCGGGATATTTTCAAACTCGTCGATAAGCGCTTTGGCGTATTTAATACGACCTTGCGCCGCCAGCGGAGCGACCTCGTGCAGAAAATCAGGGTAGCGATGTCCCGGCGCGTGCCCGTTAAACGTCACGAAGCGGGAGATAAAGAAAGGGAGACTGGAAGGGGGGCGCGCGCAGGCGATATGAGCGAAATGCTTACCGCGTCTCTTTGCTAACCCGGATAAGCGAGCCGACTTTTACCGCCTCGCCAATCAGAAACAGCGGCAGGTTTACCCATGGGGTGGTCAGCCCTGTAACGCCGATGAACAGCGGAAGAAGCGTAACGGAGGAGCGGAAAGCGATGAAGCGCAGCAGCTCCTGCCCCAGCGCGAAGTGGAGCGCATAGCGGCTGCCGTTAAGGAACAGCCAGGCGGAGACGAATAAAGAGAGGAGCAGCGTGGCATCCAGCAGAAACAGCAGGCCTGGCGCAATGCCGAAGAACCTGTCATCACCTGCCAGAAAAAAAGCCTGAACATCGGTAACAAACGGCACTCGCCCGTGCCTCAGGCTATGAATGACGTACACAACAAGCGCGAGCGCGTCCATGCAGCCCCAGAAACAGAATAGTTTTCGTTTTGCGCTCATCAGCCTTGCTCCTTGCCTGTGATGTGTTGCTGCGGTTTGTTCTGGCAAAGGTTTCCGACGCACTAAAAACAGCATTATAAACACCAAACGGTCATTGATAATCTGTGCTGTCTTTATTAGCCAAAACCTTAAGCGGCTTATCGTTAAATATGTAGAGATGAAAAGCGTGATTGACTCTGATTCCTTGAGGCTGCCCTCAGGCAAGTGGGTTTATTCCATTATCATGCTACTGGCCGTTATCATAGGTCATGATAACCGAGGCGACTTTATTATTAACCAATTCAAATGAAATAACCCTTTTGGCCAATACGTAAGAGAGCCATTCTTCACCTTCACTACGCTCTTTTTTAGTGGGGCCGTAAAGCTGCTCAATTTCATCTGCGGCGCTACCGACATGAATGCCCCGGCGGGTTGTGTAGTGAGGAGAGTTAAGGGTAATTTGCGCAACAATATAATCATCCACGCTTTTGTCTGATTTATCCCACCAGAGGTTAGCGCTGTAAATATCAAAGCCGCTGTAAGTATGGCGGTAGAATTTATAATTCTCGTCATCAAAGGGAACCTCACCGGCAAAATCATCCCCCAGCGCGTTCCCTAAAGCAGAGATGATTTGAGGCTCCCATGGCTGGCCTAAAGAAACGGTTGCGTTATCCAGATGAACAGAAAAATCGGCTTTTGATAACGGGCTGGCTGAGGAAGTCGGAAGCGGTTTTTTAGTCAACGTATAATGTTGGGGGGCGTAGTATTTTCCTTGCCCGGAAGACGGGGCTTTATTCCAGACCAGCTTTTCGCCCTCGACTTCCAGATTCGCATATCCCGTGCCACCGAAAGAAGAGGAAAATTCAACGCTGACCCGGTGGTTACTAACAGTACCCTTAAGATTATTTTCGCCTTCATCCGGACAGTCGATACGGTTACCGTTTTGCGAAATATAGCAGTAGCTTCCTGTTATTGTATTGTCATTCTGTTTGAGTTGCAGAGTCATCGTGGACTGATCTTTTTCCTCGCCGGTCCACTGGCCGGTAAACTCACCGGCAGCCATAGCCTTTGAGCTAAAAAGCCCAGGGCTGGCGAATATTAAAATTACCGCTACTTTATTTTTCATTCTAAAACCACCTGCGAACATCGCACCACCCTATTTACCTCCCCTGTTAAGAACTTCTCGTTTTTAGTGTTAATGCCATCTAATCTTAAAAGACGCTTTGCAAATAGATGGATACCCCGGCTTGTTTTGTCTGTGCGCGTAACACATTAATTGATTAACATTAATAGCTCACTCTACAATTAATTAAAAAACTTCTCACTTAATGCCTCTGATAATTTTTTTAAAAGAAAATAGCCAGTGTAATTTTAAAAAAATTGCACATAAAATTAATCACAGTATATGTATATGTTGAATTGACGCTCTATAGAATATGATACAAACTGCATGAAATCATTAATCTTGTTAATATCGCCGCCTTTTTTTTTGATATCATTTAACTCATTCAATAGGGAATGTGCCTCACCAAATAAAATAACGGAATCAGAGTAATAATCTTTAAACTTAGGAACAACCCTGTATTTACTATTCTCTTTCTGGATAATAGAAAAAATGTCTTTATGCATTTTTTCATCCATAACAAAACAGGATGTATCTTGACCAATATTCTTTTGGTGATCGCTTGCGAAAAAATCTAATGACATAATAACCCCTCTCATTATGAAGTCGGAAAAGCTGTTACAATCTCTCCAAACTTATCTAATATTACTCTGACCTTCGTTTGATATTCTATCGCACCAGTTTGTTTGTTTATTCGTGAACCAACCACCCTACCAAAATCATGCTCGTAAGCTGTTCTTCCAAATTCTTGATAGCTTTCATTACCTTTACGTACAGTCTTCTCAATTATTTTTCTTAAATCTTGTTCATCACCAACTTCAAATTTACTTTTATGGCCCCATCGGGGACTCTTCTTCTTGAAATGGCGATCATAAATATGTTTCCAACCTTTTTTAGTCCATATTACTTTTCGTTCACACTTCAACCCCAGCGGATCCACCCACACCAGCGGGTTTGGCGCATACTGGTACAGATTTATCCCGCCCGCGAGCCCTATCGGGTCGTGGCTGATAAAGCGCCCCGCATCCGGATCATAGTAGCGAAAACGGTTATAGTGCAAACCCGTCTCGGCATCGAAGTACTGCCCCTGGTAGCGTAGCGGCTGATACACCGGCTCGCCGGTACGCGCTGCGATGTGTTCCACGCGTAGTGTATTGCCCCACGCGCGGTATTCCGCCCGCCAGGCGATTTCCCCGCCCGCGCCCGTCAGCTCGCGCGGCATGCCGGACACATCGTTGTGATACCAGTACACCTCTGCGTCGTGTTCAGTGTCGCCCTTGCGAAGACTGATTTGCGCCAGCGGCGCGAAGCTGTCGTCTTCGTATATCTAAAACTAACCTTGTTAGATTTGTCGATATTGCATTTTTTTACTATTTTATAAAAACTGCGACCAAATTATTATAGCCGCAGCCCCATCACCTGAGTTTTATTTTATATTACAGGCGAAAATCATTCGTATTTTTCACACTCAGCAAGCAAATCTTTTAAAACATTCGCTGCTGACAGCGTAGGTAGTCTGGTTTCATCTGGAGACATAAATGCAACTACATCAACGTCATCTTCTATTAACTCAGGAAGCAAATCATCTAAAAGTTCATCTAATGAAATTTCTTTAACAGCAAGGTTTTTCCATTCATTTATAGCACACTTTTGAGCATATTCTTTACCAGGCCATAACGGTAAAGACAGCTTCCCATCATCATCTTCTGTTGTAATATAGCCGGAGTCATCACCTAGTGCCCACACGCACTCCCAATCTGCTATTTTTTTCACGAAATATATATAGCGTTCTTTTGCATTCTTTTTAAACATTACATCAATTTCTTGATTAGATATATTCATTGTAGATTATCCTTCACTGTCCGCTGAACTCTGCTTACACTTTTTACTAACACGAATCTTGTTTTTCCTGCCACCATTATCATAGCGATGCTGCGCACGGTGTTGTTCTCTAATTTGAGGCTCAGAGTATTCATAACTAAAGCCTTTTGCCGATTCATAACCTCGCCAGTGGGCTAAATCATATCCAGGCGGATTACGAATAGTTTTACGACGGCCCTCGGTTATCATATTAATGTCTTGCTTAACCCATCCTCTAATATGGCTAGGTTGCTTAGGATCCTCAGCTAAAGCCCTCAGACGAGCCTGTTTACCCGCCCTACTGCGAGCCAACCCCAGCGGATCCACCCACACCAGCGGGTTCGGCGCATATTGGTACAGGTTTATCCCGCCCGCAAGCCCTATCGGGTCGTGGCTGATAAAGCGCCCCGCATCCGGATCATAGTAGCGAAAACGGTTATAGTGCAAACCCGTCTCGGCATCGAAGTACTGCCCCTGGTAGCGTAGCGGCTGATACACCGGCTCGCCGGTGCGGGTTGCGATATGCTCAACGCGTAGCGTATTGCCCCAGGCGCGGTATTCCGCCCGCCAGGCGATTTCCCCGCCCGCGCCCGTCAGCTCGCGCGGCATGCCGGACACATCGTTGTGATACCAGTACACCTCCGCATCGTGTTCGGTGTCGCCCTTGCGCAGACTGATTTGCGCCAGCGGCGCGAAGCTGTCGTCTTCGTAAATCCACAGGTGGCTGCGCCCGCCGCGTGATTCACTCAGCAGGCGGTTGCCGTCCCACACAAACGTCGTCACGCCGAATGCATCCTGCTTCCAGCTGCGTCTGCCGAAGGCGTCATAACCATAGGTGGTGCGCTGCTCTGCGCCGTTACGCACGGTAACCGATTCCGCCAGCTGATGCTCCGCGTTCCAGCGGAACTGCTGCTGCGTGTGCCGCGCCGTCAGTTTGGTGGTGACGTTGCCGAAGTTATCATACTCCCAGCGTTTGTCCTCATACACGCGCAGGCGGTTGTCGTGCAGCGGGGCCGCGGCGGTGTTGCTCAGCAGGTTATGGGCCGGGTCGAAGGCGAAATGCTCGTCGCGGGCGCGGGTCAGGCGGCCCAGCGCATCGTAGTCGTAGCGATGCTCGCCAGTGTATTTATCCACCATCTGCAACAGCTGGCCGTCGCGCCGCCAGGCGTAATCACGCGCCACCGCGATTTTCCCGTTGCGCCCGGCGCGCTGGCTGACCAGCCGCCCCATTTCATCATGCACATACTCGCTGCTGATGGTGCCCTGCGTGCGGCGAACTTCCCGGTGCAGGACATCGCGCTCGCTCTCGCTGATAACCCGGCTGCCGAGGTTCACCTGAATACGGTGCCCGCTGCCGTAGTAGAAGTTTTTCAGCTCACGTCCATCCGGCAGGGTGGTGACGGTGCGGTTGCCGAGCTCATCGTACTGATGACGAAGCTCATGGCTGACGCCGCGAATGAGGTTGCGCTCAAGCGTAAGCTGCCCGGCGGCGTCCCACTCCAGCTCCACGCGCCCGCCGTGGTTGATGCCAGCAATCAGGCGCCCGAGCGAGTCATACCGGTAGCGGGTGCGCTGCCACTGCGTCTCGCCGCCGCGCGCCACCAGTTTTTCCACCAGCCGCCCGGCGGCGTCACGCTGATAATGCGTGCGGATAACGCTGCCGTTCCCGTTGCCCTCTTCTTCCCGCGCCGTCGGAAAGCCGCCGGCATCGTAACGGTAGCGGGTGGTGCAGCCATCAAACCCGGTTTCGCGGATTAGATAATCGCGCGCGTCATATTCCATCTCGTAGCGCGCGCCGTTTTCGTTAATCAGGGTGGTCAGGCGGCGCGCCAGATCGTATTCATACTTCACCTGGTGGCCCAGCGCATCGGTACGCGCCAGCGGCAGGCCATCCGGCGCCAGTTGCCATTGCGTCATCTGCCCCTGCGCGTCGCGCCAGGTGGTAAGACGCTGCCAGCGGTCAAACTCAAACGTCTCCGTCGCGCCATCCGGATGAACAATACTCAGCGGCAGGCCATCCTGCCGGTTGTTAATCAGCGTGCGGTTGCCCGCGGCATCTGTCTGCTCTTTCAGCCAGCCATATTTGTCGTAGCCGAAGGTGGTGGTACGCCCGGAGCAATCGGTATGGCTGATAAGAAAGTCGGCGCTGTTCCAGACGAGGCGCTGAATGCCCGCCGCCGCATCGCGAATGCGCACCAGGTTCCCGCGATCGTCATGGTTATATTCCGTAATGCGGCCAAGCTCATCCATCTCGCGGATCAGGTTGCCCGCCACGTCATAGGCGAACTCCCGCGTGCCGCCCTGCATATCGGTGATGCGCACCGGCAGGTTCCAACGCTCGTGGTAATCGATGCGCGTCATCTGCCCGTCCGGCTCGGTCACGGCGGTGCAGTTGCCGCGCTCATCGTAACGGTAACGCGTTGTTCTGCCAGCTGGGTCAGTGAGGTGGGTCGTTTGCCCGCGTACGTTGCGACGAAACCGGGTATAGCCGCCAGCCGCGTCTTTGTAGCCCAGCAGCTCATGGTTATCGTCGAATTCGTAGCGCGTGACGCGCCCCAGCGCGTCGGTCACCGTCGTGCTATCGGCGCCATATTCAAACCGCCATTCACCGCCCAGGCTGTCGCGATGCGCCAGCACTTTGCCGGAAGGCTCGTGTTTGTCGTAATGGTAGAAACACTCCATCTCGCCGGCGAGACGATGCGCCACCATAATGTGGTTGCGGTAACGGAACTCGCGCAGCACTTCACCCTGGCCATTTCTGACGGCGATCAAGTCGCCCTGCGGCGAGTAGTCATAACGGCAGAGGCTTTCGGCATGGAGCGGGTCGGAAGGGTGACAGACGCTGACGCCCGTGATGCGGTCTGCGGTGTCGTCACCGGCAAGCGTGAGCCGGGTGAAATGAATAATGAACCGCCGCCCGGCGCTGTCGATAACCTGCTCGGGCTGATGATGCGCGTTGTAGTGCAGGGTTAACCGGTTATCGTGCCTGTCGCTTATCGCTGTGAGCAGCCAGCGGCCAGGCTGCGCCTGATGTGTGAAATGCCAGCGTCTCGCTTCATCGGCGGTCGCGATGCAGAACTCGCCCGGCAGAGGCTGAGAAAGCGAGAGCTGTTCATAGCGATGCAGTTTCGGCGGGTGGCCCGGCTCCGGCCACGGGAACTCGATTTCGCGCCCCTGCTCGTCGATAAACAGCAGCACGTCATCCTGCGCGCGTACCTCCAGCGACAGCGGTAAAAACCATCCTTGCCCGAGCCAGCCGTTGCCGGTTTCATCTGAGAAGTAATAGCGCTGCCAGTTGAGCGGGACCGACGCCGGGAAGGCAAAGTCGTTATCTTCACTGCCGAACAGTACTTTGATGCCGAGAATAGCGTTGACCGGGCTGCCGACCAGCGGCTCGACCGCGGCGGTATTCGGGATTTTGCACGGCTCGGTCTCTTTTTTCGCCTTGCCTTTATCGCTGCCGCCCTTTTCACTGCCCGCTTTTTTCGCTTTTACGGCGTCTTCCGCGCCTTCTTTAGCGGCTTTGCCTTCGGCTTTTACGGCCGCTTTTTCCGCTTTAAACGCGGATTTCTCGGCGAGTTTCGCGGTCTCTTTGACCAGCCCTTTTGTTGCGCTCGCGGCCTCTATCGCTTTGCCCGCTTTGGCCGCCATCTTACCGGCTTTGAACGCCGCGCCGCCGCCGGGCACGAAGTTCGCCGCGGCGGAAGCTGCCGACAACGCCGCGTTGCCGTAGTCGCCTTCGGCGGCATAAATGGCCGCGTTCGCGCCATCGGCCACGACGCCCAACACCGGCACCGCTCCTATGATATCCAGCCCGGTATGAACAATATCGCCCCAGTCGCCCCACCAGCTTTTCTTTTTCGGGGGGTTGGCGCTGCCCGCTTTTACGCTGCTTTTCGGCGCGGGCGCATATTGCAATTTTCCGATAGTATTTCCTGTCGCCATATAAATTCCCTGCGATGGATTGCGTGTTCTTAACAGAATATTTAAATAGTTATCGCCGTGGAAAATAAAGGTAATGCTTTATTTTCAGATACTACCCGCAATGACTTTATTTTGCGCTATAGAAAAAGGCGCATTCACTATTAAAGGCAATAAAGCGTAGATATAAGTCAGAAATGAAATTATCGCCCCAAACAGGAGCGATAATCATTGTGATGTTTTATTCAGTCATCAGCGGGGGGCCAGTGTAACCCTTTGCGAATGGCAAGCTGACGGATCTCTTCTAATTTATCGATGGTTCTTTTATTACTGTCTTTTTCGCGCTCGATAACATCTGACAGCATCTTTCCAAAATTTAAGCCATTTTGGTTTTCAATATTGGGGTTAGCGCCATAATTCAGCAAATACTCAACCTGATCAAGTTCCATGCCAGCCAGTGCAGACATTAATACCGTTTTACCGGCGCTGTCGGTTTTATTAACATCGGCACCCGCTGATAATAAGTACTTCAGGACGGCAAACGAATTGTCTGAAGCGGCGTTGAAAATTAACGGCTGGTAGTTGGTCATAGCGTTCGGGCTAAGGCCGCCTTCAATCAGCGCTTTAATATAGACAGGGTTGTTGGAGCTTGCCATCACCGCCGCCGGGCTGCCGAAATCCGGGATATCCTGTAGCGGATCCGCACCCGCTTTCACAAGTGCTGTCACAATCTCCAGCGATTTCGCATCGCCATTGGTCGCCTCTAACAGCGCGTACATCAGCAAGGTCATGCTCTGACTGCCGGGTTTATTTAAATCCGTGCTCTTTGATAAGGCTTTTACTTCGGAAAGATTATGCTCAGCAATGGCCTGAGCAAGCTGTAATTGCGTACCGCTAAAATAAACTTCCGGCGCTGCTTGTTTCATATTCGTGCTTCCGTGACCAGGTATTACAACAGAAAAGAGTGCCAGCCCTGCGAGGATACTGCAAATTAGCCTTCGGAACGTCTTCATTCTGATCTCCTTATAAAGCCATCAGTATAGCCTCATCCTCTGCCTTTTCGGCTTCGATACAGGGGATGACCTCGCTCATAAAGTGGCGATTCACCGGGTTGCCTTTGCCGCCCGACATATCATGTTTTTTACCCACCGCCGCCGGGAGTGCGGCGATAACCAGCCCGAGCCCGGCACCAATGAGCCCGCCAAACAGGCCGCCAAATTTTGCGCCCAGCGCGCCAAGCCCGCCCACGAGGCCCAGGGTACCCAGCACGCCAGGCTCCTGCAGGCCGGTTAACACTTCCCCTTTAACGCGGTAAGCGTTGATGTTCTCTGACGTCACGCTCTTCTCAAGCACTTTGCCGCCATATTTCTCCACCGTTCCGCCGTTAAGGCCCGCCGCGTTGAAGGTCCAGCCCGGCTTGTTGCTGGCGCGCGAACAGGCGGAGGCGAGCCCGCCGCCCAGTGAGTGCCCGACACAGTCGACAGGCGTCTTCGCCCTTTTTAACGAGGTGCCAATCTCAACCGTCTTTTTGTAGTACGGATTGCTGACCCCAAACGCCTGTTTAGCATTGACGCCCCAGTCCGGCCCCGACTGCGTGCCACGGAAAACCACCGAGGGCGACATATCTTTGCCGAACACGGCTTCGTCTGGCTCATACATCCGCGCGCGAAACTGCGGTGCGCCGTTCTCGCGTAAGTCATTAGGCGACAGGTTATATTTTGCGAGCGCCTGCGGGTCGTTAGAGATATCTTTCCAGCCCGTCGGGATTTCCGGCGTGGGTTTCGACGGGTCGCGCGGTTCGTAGACGTAATCGGCGAGGCGCGCCTTCTCTACCGCAACGTTATTCTGCTCAAGGCGCTGCGCCGCGGCCTGCGCTTTAGGGTCGCTGCTTTGCTTGCCCTTCGCGATAAGGGCCTTACGCCGCTCCCAGGTTTCTTTCTTGGTGAAGTTCCCGCCGCGCCCGCCGTTGGCTTTACCGTTCATGGCGAACGTATCCTGCACGCGGTTAAGCGGGTGCCCGCCGACGTTGGTATCCGGGCTGTGTTCAATAGACCAGCAGTCGCCTTCCACCGTACCGCTGACCACGCCTTTATTGCGCCCTGCCGCATCGCCAATGGTGGTCGGGACAAAGCTCTGGTCATACACAAACGCGGGTTTGCCGCCGAAGTTCACCGAGTTAACGGTGCTTTTGGCAGGCTCAAGCGTCGCCGTGACCGGGTATGGCACCGGCGGCTGGATGCCGGGCGTAAAACATAAATCGGGCGCCAGGCCAACCAGCTTATATTTCCCGTTTTTACGGGCGGCAAAGTTCTCAGCCATGCGCGCCTCTCTCTTTCAGATTCAATAACGACGGGGGCAGCGGGACAAATTCCGCCGATGCGCGATCCTGGGTCAGCTGACGCGCGCGCGCCACCTGGCCTGCGCGCTCATCACGGGCGATAAAGCGCAGCTCGGTCATGACCGGCTCCATCAGCTCCGACATGACGGTCCGGTAGCTGCAGTGCACTTTACGCGCAGGCACATCCACGACCAGCGTATCGAGCGCCATATCCTGCGCGACCCCGGCGCCTTTCTGCGTCATGATAAAAACGAACAGGCTCTCCACCGGTACCTGAAAACGTATCTCCTGATCGGCTTTGTCACGGGCGGAGATGAGATATTTCAGCGTCACCGGCACCGCGCTTAACGGCGCAGGCAGAGGAAACTGCAATAACGGATGCGCGCCGCACCAGTAATCAAAGCGGAAATCCTTCGGTAAAAAAGGGTGCCGGTGCTGTTTCCACTCTTCGTCATAGGTGCCCGCATGTTCGATGCGCCCCTGCCAGCCGCGGCCATAAAAGCCAAACCCGGCGGCAATCCCGGCCTCATCGATTTTCTTCACCGGCTGCGTGACCCATTCAATCTGCGGGGCGGGCAGCCGGTCTTTTTTCAGCTGCTTTCTGACCTCGCGCGGGTACCACCCCATGCCGGTCGTATTTTCCTGGGCGGCGATAACATGACCGTCAGGCAGCGTGTATAACCCCCCGGCGGCGTATTCGTAGCGTAATTCAAGCGTTCCGATGGCCTCAGGCTCCGTCAGCCGCCAGCCCGCCACTACCTGCCACCATTCGCGCGGCCCGTGGATACGCAACAGGCGCGTCGTGTCGCCAATTTGCGCGCCGACGGTAAAGCTGCGCGCCGGTTTATCCTGCGGTGCGAAGGCGCTCGCGTTTATCACGACATCCATCCAGGGCTTATAGGGCGCCAGATCGCTTTCAAACCTTACGCTGCTGTAGCCCGGCTCGCCGTAATGCATATCCTGCTCAACCAGCTCACCCTGATCGTCACAGAGCGTCAGCGCGCCCGTGGCGATATCAAGTTCGTAACTGACTCTGGCGACGACCGTACTGAAGCCGTGGTCGTTCTGGTCGAACGAATCGAACAGCATGGCCGGAAAGGCGCTGAGATTAGTAAAGTTTTCCATATCAGTTGATGTTGATTTCCGTGCCGTCGATATCGATGACTTTTTCACCGACGAGCTTGATCTTATTGGCGCTCAGCGTGATGGTGCCGTTCTGCTCCAGCACAATCATCGACTCCCCGCAGACCAGCGTTATTTTCTCTTCCGCGCTGAAATCCGCCGTTGTGCCCGCCGTAAGGCTGATATCTTTGCCCGAATTAACGGAATATTTAAGCGCCACGTTGTGCATCTGCATCGCGCCAACGTTGGTCATCCAGCCTGCCCCGACGTTGAGGACATACGCCGCGCCGATATTGGTATTTTGCGCGAGCCCGACGTTGAGCATGGAGGCGAGCGCTATCGTCTCCGTTTTGGTTTTATCGACGCGCAGCGTCTGCGCGCCGTTGACGGTCACGCTCTGGTTCTGACCGATACGCACGTTTTCATTTTGATCGACCGTCTCGGTGCGGTTGGAATGGATCGTGATGGTTTCATTGCCGTCCACCGTCTCGGTGCGGTTCTGATGCACCGTGATGGTTTCATTTTCGACGACCGTTTCCGTCCGGTTTTTCTTCACCGTCGTGGTTTCATTCGCGCCGATGGTTTTCGTGCGGTTGCTGCCGACCGAATGGGTTTCATCATTCTCCACTTCGGTATCCATATTTCTTTCCGCGTGCAGCCACACCTGCTCTTCCCCCGCCTTGTCCTCAAAGCGCAGGGCGTTGGCGTTGTCCACCGAGCCATCCTTTGACCGGCTTAAAAACCCCATCTGCGTCGCCGCCGCCGGCAGCGCCCACGGCGGCATGCTCGCCTCGTTGTACACCCGCCCGGTGATTATCGGCCGGTCCGGGTCGCCGTTGATGAAGTCCACCACCACCTCATCCCCCACCCGCGGTATCTGCACCCCGCCGTATCCCTGGCCCGCCCACGCGCTTGACACCCGCACCCAGCATGAACTGGTGTCATCGCCCTTCGCCAGCCGGTCCCAGTGGAACTTCACCTTCACCCGCCCGTATTTATCCGTCCAGATACTCTCCCCCTGCGGCCCCACCACCCGCGCCGTCTGCGGGCCGTAGGTCCGCGGCCACGGCGTAACCTGCGCCGGGCGGAACACCACTGACGACGGGATAACCGTGAAGTCCGTGCGGTGCACCGTCGCCCCGTCCGCCCCGCTGGCGTAGCGGTTCTCCTCGAACCGGTACTCCGCCGCCGTGGTCAGGTACTCCCCGTTGTCGCTGAAGAACGGCGCGTTAGCCAGCATGAAGGTGTGCCCCGGCGCGATGCCCAGCGCCGTCGCGGTCGCCTGTATCTGACGGTGCTCCACCTGCCAGCGCTCCTGGCGGATGCGGGCGTAGAACTCCCCGTGCCCGTGCTCCACAAAGCGACCCGGCCAGTCATAAACGTCGATACTCCCCGGCTGCGGCGAGGCCGGGTTCTGCTGCGCCTGGAACAGCCACGCGTTGGGCTTGCGGAAGTCGTAGTCGTCGAGGCTGTAGATACCCGGCGTCACGCTGTCCTCCAGCGCCCACTGGCTCACCCCCTCCTCGCTGGTGCTGCCTCCCGACGGCGTCGCGTGGTACGGTATCACCTCATAGCCACTGAACGGCTGGTGCTGCGTCGCCGCGTCGGTGAGCACCAGCGTGTGTTTGTCCGCCTCGTGGCGGAAGTGGTAGGCGATACCCTCCAGCTCCATCAGCCGGCTGATGAACGCCAGGCTCGACTCCTGGTACTGCACACAGTAGTCCCACACCCGGTAGCTGCCGGTGAGCCGGTCCTCCACGTTCACTTTGTACTCGCCAAGCAGCGTCTTCACTATCTGCGGCGCCGTCTGCCCCTGGAAGATACGCAGGTTGCGGTCGCGCTTCATCGGCCACAGGTCCGGCTCCACCGTCAGCGTGTAGACCGCGTAGCGCGTGCCGCTGAGCTCCACCGCGCTCACCCCGGCGCGGGTGACTTTGCCGTTGATGAAGCGCGGGCTGAGCAGGCTCCGGGTGGGCAGCGTGACGGTCACCGGCTGGCCCAGCAGGGCGCTGCGGTCGATACGGGCGTCGGTGGACAGCAGCGTCAGCGTGAGGGCGAACGGCTCCGACATCGCCTCGCGGCCGGAGAGTTTCCAGAAAAGCAGCCCCTCCACGGGGAGCTGGACGGTGATGCGGTTGAGCATAATCTTTTTTCCGTAATAGTTTATGCAGTAAGACTGGAAACAAAAACCCGTCACGGTAAGTCGACGGGTTTAGGGTAAAAGCAAAAGCGACTGGATATTATCGGAGGATAATTAACTCAGCCATTTTCAAGATGCAGCGTTGAAAGAATCAACTCAAGGCAACGTTTGTTAGCCTCATAGTAGTAATCCTGATGATTGCGATGTTTACCCACCGACTCCGCATAACACCAGAGACCCTCCACATTGACGATATACATTTGATAAAACGCCCTGACTTTATCAGCCGCGCTCACTATTTCCCCGGTGCATGTATAAACAGCGCCGGTAAAAGCACTGTTTATATCATTCGGCACGGTTTCCAGAGCGGATGCGGTGAGCGAGACAGCATTATCATGCTGGTGGAACCGGGACGTTGAAAGCTGAAACACCTCTTCGGCTGTTTTATAAGTTTCCTGAGAATAGAAGCATAAATTAATGACGCCGTAATTTACGCCGTCAAAAGTATGCTCAATAACGAGACGATTATCCGCAATGACGTTCACCTGCCAGGAGTCCGGCACCTTAAACCCGCTGCTGTTTTTACTGCTCAGGCTAACGGTTTTCACCAACTCGGCAAGCATCATATTACTGCGATGCTGCAAATCCCAGTTAACGGCAATAAAGTGGATATCATTCGCCAGTGAATTATAAATAGCAGAAGCGCAGGAAACTTTAATGAGGAAATAATTACCGCCACCGTCGACCGGGTTATAATCTTTCTGAACGGTATAGCGCGATACTACTTCATCACCCGATGCCAGCGTCTTGATGGTTAATACATCGGCAAATTTCCCGCTGCCGGAGGGATGATTGATAAGACGCTGATGAAGGATTTTTTCTCCCATCAGCGAAAGCTTGTTCTCTAACCAGTCTGATGGGTTCATCTCCCACTGGCAGCGCTCATACGCGGCCCACACTTCCATATAAGGCGAGGTATCTTCGGTAATGTAGCGACCGATATTCGTCAGCCCCACGTCAGGAAAGTGAACAGGCTTAACCTCCGCGGGCTTAACCGCTTGTGGAAGCAGTATCCAGTAGTGGAACATCTCTTGCTCGGTAGAGGTATAGAGACACTTCCAGAATTTCTCCCGGATTTCCTCATTCTTATAAGTCATTTCCAGGGGGAATGAAAATTCAGGATCTAAATTCATTTTAAACCTCAGCGTGGCGATTTAATCTAACCAGAGTCCATAAAACAGTAACACGCTCACCAGCGAAACAAAGACCTTTGCCACGACTAAAAGCGGCGGACCGAACCTGTCAGTGGTTGAAGTAATTTTAGGATAATTCTCAGCGTTGTGCGTCTTATGGAATTTCATGATATTGCCAAAGATAGCGACAAGCAGCGTAATAACTAATTTGACGCCCCATAAGCAGAGCAAAGACATGGACCAGACGGCGGCGAGTTGTTGCGCTCTCTCAATAGAAAATAACGACCATGATTCCGACAACCATCTAAAAATAAACCCTATGATTAAGGTGGCGACTAAGACGCCAATCAGCATTACACCGCAACGCAGCCAGTCCTTTTTAGCGTAACGATCTTTCCCGTTCCAGATAAGGATTAACGCAAGAACAAGAAAAAGAAAAAAGCCGAGCCAACTCATAAAATAATTCTCCATACAAAGCTATTAACCGCCAACCAGGACTGTAACACACCCGGTCTTAATAGCGCCATCTCCCGAAGAAGGCGCTGGCATGGCTTTTTTAAATAATTTAAAAGGGAGGTCGAGTATAGGTTTTAGCGCCACTTTAATATTGACATCCGCGCCAATGCCAAGCACAAAAGCTAATTTCCCGGACGCTTTTACGGTTAAGGAATAATCGGTTTTATCGACGATGAGCGCGCCGCCGGTTGATACGCCAACCCCGCCAACCGCACCGCTGACTTTGCCTTCGCTGGTGATAATGCCAAGGATGTTGCTTTTACCCGAGACTTCACCTTTGATGCCAGCAGCTTCCGCCCCTACCTCGCCTGAAAATCCGTAACGCCCTTTGTTGCCTTTGTAGACTTCGCTCACCACTTTGGCTTCGGCGGTACCCACGGTAAAATCGCCGCCGACGCCGCCGTAAAGCATCCCTTCTTTCCCGGCTTCGGCGGAGGCGCCATATTGCATGCCTGTCGCCGTCGCGCTGGCGTTCATCGTCGCATAGTCAGGGTTTTCAACGATCATGGAAACGCCAGCATTGGCGACGGCAATTTTGGTGCGCAATTCGCCTTTAACCATATCCTGACTTTTCATGTTGCCGACAGTAATGTCTCCAAGCGCAAACCCAGCCGACACGGATTCCGGTTTACCTGTCGCGTCTTTATCTTCGATGCTGGCGTAAGCGCCCAACACTCGCGCATCGTAATTATCGCCATGCATGGCGCCATCTTCGCCCGCCTTTTTTGCAAGCGTTGCGCTCCAGTATTGCGGCGGAGCCGCTTTTGCCTGCGGCGCGGCGGGCGTGCCGGACGTATTACAGAGCGTTTTATCGCCCATGCGCGCCAGCGGCAGCCCATTAACGAAGACGGTGGCCGAGCCGCCGACGATGGCGCCCTGGCCGTGTTGAGAACAGGAAAGCGGGTCATTTTTTCTGGCGGCCGGAAAGCCGCCGATAATCACATCCGGGCTTCCACTCTGAATGGGGCCAGTATGCGCGCTGGTATCCACTCTGGCTCTGGCAGCAGGTTGTCCCATAATAACGATCCCTGAATGTGCGGTTAGCTGTTAATTTTCACAATAGCGCCTTTAATATCCGTAAGGTTCGTTCCGGTTATGCTTACGGTATCGTTGGCCTTCATTTCGGTATTAATGCCGTCGCCGAGGCGGGTCAGCTCATCCCCTTTAAAGGAGGCCTCTTTTACGGCTTCAGCGCTCAGGTTGCCTTCGGACACTTTTATCTCAATGGAGGTCGGGGTAATTAAAATAAAGTTGTCATTGACCTTAAGCTTAATACTGGTCGCGGCCTCAAGCAGGGCGTTGCCCTCTTTATCCATGGTTAAAACGGTCTGGTCTTTGCCAACATTAATAATGTGCTTATCGCCCGTATTATTGGTGGCATTCACGCCGACATCGACCTTCAAATTCCGCTTGATGGTAATGTTTTCATCGCGACCGATGCTTTTTTTACGATCAACGCCGACGTCGTGCGTTTCACAATGCTCAACCTCCGTATCCATGTTTTTCTCGGCATGGATCCAGATTTGCTCATGACCAGCTCTGTCTTCGAAACGAAGAATGTTGGCGTTATCTTTATGCCCGTCCTTACTGCGGCTGTAGAACCCCATCTGCGTCGCCGCTGCCGGCAGCGCCCACGGCGGCATGCTCGCCTCGTTGTACACCCGCCCGGTGATTATCGGCCGGTCCGGGTCGCCGTTGATGAAGTCCACCACCACCTCGTCACCCACCCGCGGTATCTGCACCCCGCCGTATCCCTGGCCCGCCCACGCGCTCGACACCCGCACCCAGCATGAACTGGTGTCGTCGCCCTTCGCCAGCCGGTCCCAGTGGAACTTCACCTTCACCCGCCCGTATTTATCCGTCCAGATACTCTCCCCCTGCGGCCCCACCACCCGCGCCGTCTGCGGGCCGTAGGTCCGCGGCCACGGCGTCGCCTGCGCCGGGCGGAACACCACCGACGACGGGATGACCGTGAAGTCCGTGCGGTGGAGGGTCGCCCCGTCCGCCCCGCTGGCGTAGCGGTTCTCCTCGAACCGGTACTCCGCCGCCGTGGTCAGGTACTCCCCGTTGTCGCTGAAGAACGGCGCGTTCGCCAGCATGAAGGTGTGCCCCGGCGCAATGCCCAGCGCCGTCGCGGTCGCCTGTATCTGACGGTGCTCCACCTGCCAGCGCTCCTGGCGGATGCGGGCGTAGAACTCCCCGTGGCCGTGCTCCACAAAGCGGCCCGGCCAGTCATAGACGTCGATGCTCCCCGGCTGCGGCGAGGCCGGGTTCTGCTGCGCCTGGAACAGCCACGCGTTGGGCTTGCGGAAGTCGTAGTCGTCGAGGCTGTAGATACCCGGCGTCACGCTGTCCTCCAGCGCCCACTGGCTCACCCCCTCCTCGCTGGTGCTGCCTCCCGACGGCGTCGCGTGATACGGTATCACCTCATAGCCGCTGAACGGCTGGTGCTGCGTCGCCGCGTCGGTGAGCACCAGCGTGTGTTTGTCCGCCTCGTGGCGGAAGTGGTAGGCGATACCCTCCAGCTCCATCAGCCGGCTGATGAAGTCCAGGCTCGACTCCTGGTACTGCACGCAGTAGTCCCACACCCGGTAGCTGCCGGTGAGCCGGTCCTCCACGTTCACTTTGTACTCGCCAAGCAGCGTCTTCACTATCTGCGGCGCCGTCTGCCCCTGGAAGATACGCAGGTTGCGGTCGCGCTTCATCGGCCACAGGTCCGGCTCCACCGTCAGCGTGTAGACCGCATAGCGCGTGCCGCTGAGCTCCACCGCACTCACCCCGGCGCGGGTGACTTTGCCGTTGATGAAGCGCGGGCTCAGCAGGCTCCGGGTGGGCAGCGTGACGGTCACCGGCTGGCCCAGCAGTCTGCTCCGGTCAATACGGGCGTCGGTGGACAGCAGGGTCAGCGTGAGGGCGAACGACTCCGACATCGCCTCGCGGCCGGAGAGTTTCCAGAAAAGCAGCCCCTCCACGGGGAGCTGGACGGTGATGCGGTTGAGCATAATCTTCATTCCGTAATGTATGCGGTGCGGACAAACGAGGGGGAGTAAAACGCAGCCGGATCGGGCTTGCCGATCCGATTTTTAGCGAAACGCCTATTAAGGCGGCTTATGGGTTCACAAGCCAGGTGCCGGGTTTGGCAATCTCAAGCGTCTGGGCGCGCGTTTCACCATTACCCTGCAGTAAGACCTTGTAACGGCCTGCGGCCAGCTTAAAGGAGGCGTAGCCGTTAGCGGCAGGCCGCAGCGATTTCGGCTCGCCGTTGACCTCCAACGTTTCGCCTTCGCGCATGCGAACGTAAACCAGCACGATGGGCTCCTCCACAACGGGCGCTTGCGCGCTTGCGGCGGCGGGCGCCTGCGCCGTTTCTGTCGCCGCCGGCGCGGTGGATGGCGTTTGCGCAGGCTCTTCAGCCGGGCGCGCTTGCTCGGTGTTCGTGCTGGCGGTTTGCTCAGGCGCCTCATCGCTGCCGCCGCTAAAGAGCAGCGCGCCCGCGATAACCCCGACAAGGATGCCCGCCGCGCCAATCGCCGGCGCTTTATAGCGCTTCCAGTCCAGCGCGGCGGCAGGTTCCTCGTGCTCTTCCACCGGCACCAGCATGGTGCCCGGCTTTTTCACGCTCAGCACCTCGTTGATGCCTGCCACCGGCATCTCGATAAGCGCGGCGAACGCATCAATCGACTGCGGACGATCTTCAATCCGCAGCGCCAGCGCCCGGTCCACCGCCTGCAGCAGGGAGAGCGAGTAGCCCGCCGGTTGCAGTTCTGTGAGGGGTTTATAGGTGTCCTGAATGGAGCGCACCACGCTGACCGGCGGCGGCGAGCCGACGATTAACGTGTGCAGCACGGCGCCAAGGGCGTAGATATCGGTCCACGGCCCCTGCTCGCTCTCGTTGTCGTCGGTGTACTGCTCGATAGGCGCGTAGCCCGGGCGCAGCATGGTTTCCGTTTCATCGGAAAGGTTGCCGATGGTGCGGCGCGCCGAGCCGAAATCCAGCAGCACCGGCAGGCCGTTATCCTGAATCTGGATGTTATCCAGCGAGATATCGCGGTGCAGGTAGCCTTCATCGTGAATGGTTTTGATAGCGCCAAACAGCATCGGCAGCACGCGGCGGATCCAGGCTTCGTCAATCAGCTCCGGCTTCTGCTCGCGCAGGCGCGTCAGCGTGGTGCCGCTGTAAAACAGCGTGCCCATATAGGCGGTGTCGTTCTGCACCCAGAAGCGCAGCACGTGCAGCAGGTTAGGATGGTTAAAGCGCGCCAGCAGACGCGCCTCCTGGATAAAGCTGTTCAGCCCGGCGGAAAACGCCTTGCCGAAGCGCTCGCTTCTGAGCACCAGCGTCATGTCTTCGCCGCGCACGGCAAGGGAACCCGGCATGAACTCTTTGATGGCGATGGTACGCTCAAGCTGATGGTCCCAGGCGCGATAAACGATGCCGAATCCACCGCCGCCAATCACCTCTTTGATTTCAAACTCGTTGAAACGGTACCCCACCGGCAGCGCGTTTGGGACAGTCCGATTGTTATCATTATCCGTCATGTTAAACAGTTCTCTTGATGATTGCGTTACGCGGCAAACTGACAGTGAAACTCGCCCTGCTCGCAGGTGACGCGAAGGCGTCGGTACTGCTCGTCGCTGCGGCTGGCGGTAAGTAAAATCTGGCTCATCTGTGGAAGCAGCGTATTGGTGAGAATGGCGTCCACCATGCGCCCGCCCGACTCCACCTCGGTGCAGCGCTGAACAATCTGCTCCACCACGCTGTCGTCGAACTCTGAAATGATGCTGTGGTTCTCTTCAAGGCGACGCTGAATGCGCCTGAGCTGCAGGCGCACAATTTCACCCAGCATCTCATCGCTGAGCGGGTAGTACGGCACCACCAGCAGGCGGCCCAGCAGCGCGGGCGGAAAGACCTGCAGCAGCGGCTGGCGCAGCGCGCCGCCGAGCGCCTCTGGCTCCGGCATCAGTTCAGGGTCGGCGCACATAGCGCTGATGAGATCGGTGCCGACGTTAGAGGTGAGGATGATAATGGTGTTGCGAAAATCGATATGCCGCCCTTCGCCATCCTCCATCCAGCCCTTATCGAACACCTGGAAGAAAATTTCATGCACGTCCGGGTGCGCTTTCTCTATCTCATCCAGCAGCACCACGCTGTAAGGACGACGGCGCACCGCTTCGGTCAGCACGCCGCCCTCGCCATAGCCCACGTAACCCGGGGGCGCGCCTTTGAGGGTGGAAACGGTGTGCGCTTCCTGGAACTCACTCATGTTGATGGTGATAACGTTCTGCTCGCCGCCATAAAGCGACTCGGCCAATGCCAGCGCAGTTTCGGTTTTACCAACGCCGGAAGGGCCGCAGAGCATAAAGACGCCGATGGGTTTGTTCGGGTCGTCGAGCTTCGCACGCGAGGTCTGTACGCGGCGGGCAATCAGCTCAAGGCCGTGACGCTGGCCGATAACGCGCTGGTTCAGCGTGTCGGCGAGCTTCAGCACCGCGTCGATTTCGTTTTTCACCATCCGGCCAAGCGGGATGCCGGTCCAGTCGGAAACCACCGCCGCCACCACGTTTTCATCCACGGCGGCGAAAAGCAGCGGCGCGTCGCCCTGCAGCGCGGCCAGCGCCTGCTGTTTTTCGGCAAGCTGGCGGCGCAGGTCAGTCTGGTCTTCTTCCCCGGCGGCAAACAGCTCAGCGCGCAGGCGGATAATCTCGCGCACCAGCCCGCGCTCTTCTTCCCAGCGTTGCATCAGCGCGTCGCGTTGCGCTTCAACCTCTGCGCGCTCCGCTTTGAGCCCAACAACGCGCTCGCGATCGCCCGCGCCCACGCGCGCTTCGCGTTCAGCAATCTCCATCTCCACTTCCAGCGCGGCGAGGCGGCGCAGGCAGTCTTCCAGCTGCGGCGGCGGCGCGCTCTGGCTGACCGCCACGCGAGCGCAGGCGGTGTCGAGCAGCGCCACGGCTTTATCGGGCAGCTGGCGCGCCGGAATATAGCGGTGCGAAAGCTTCACCGCCGCGCTCACCGCCTCATCAAGCAGCAGCACCTGGTGATGTTTTTCCAGCGGCGAAACGGTGCTGCGCAGCATCAGCACGGCTTTGGCCTCGTCTGGCTCATGCACCTGCACCGTCTGGAAGCGGCGAGTCAGCGCCGGATCTTTCTCAATGTATTTTTTGTATTCCGCCCAGGTGGTGGCGCCAATGGTGCGCAGCTGGCCGCGCGCCAGCGCCGGTTTCAGCAGGTTGGCGGCATCGCCGGTGCCCTGCTGGCCGCCTGCGCCAATCAGGGTGTGGATCTCATCAATAAACAGGATGATGGGGGTCGCGCTGGACTGCACCTCGTTGATAAGCGCCTGAAGGCGCGCTTCGAACTCCCCTTTCATGCCCGCGCCCGCCTGCAGCATGCCGATATCAAGCAGCCACAGCTGTATGTTCTGCAACGGCTCCGGCACGTCGCCTTCGGCGATGCGCAGCGCCAGCCCTTCCACGACCGCCGTTTTGCCCACGCCCGCCTCGCCGGTGAGCAAGGGGTTGTTCTGTCGCCGGCGCATCAGGATATCCACCATCTGGCGGATCTCTTCATCGCGTCCCACTACCGGGTCGATTTTGCCTTCGCGCGCCCGCGCGGTGAGATCCTGGCCATACTGCGAAAGCGTGCCCTGGGCGACTGGCGCCGCGCCAGCGGAAGCATCCGTCGCCGCCGCGGCCTGCTGCGTCTCTTTGCTCTGGGCGCAGATGGCGTCGAACTGCTCCAGCAGCGCCTCAACGTTAATGCGGCCAAACTGGGCGGAAATGCCCTTCAGCACGTTCGCCAGGTTCCAGGTTTTCAGCAGGCCGATTAACAGGTGGCCGCCGCGAATGCGGCTGACGCCAAATTTCAGCGAGCCGTAAACCCAGGCGCGCTCGACGGCGCTGTCGATATGCTCAGAGAGATCGGAAACCGAGCTCGCCCCACGCGGCAGCGCATCCAGCGCGGCGACAATATCCCGGGCCAGCTGCGGCTCGTCGAGAGAGAAATGACGGATGACCTGCTGGAGGTCGCCATCCTGCTGCTGCATCAGCTGGTGCAGCCAGTGCACCAGCTCGACATAGGGGTTGCCGCGCAGCTTACAAAAGGCGGTGGCGCTTTCCAGCGAGGTAAATAACAGCGTATCCAGTTTGCCGAAAAGGACGGCACGGCTAATTTCAGACATGTTCGGTTCCGTTGATAACAATGTTGCATACACGTCATCCCTCAGGCCGCCTCAATGCGGTCTGAAGGCGTCGGTATATGGAAAATTATCGCTCTGCGCGATACACCAGATCGCCACGTGGGACTGGCTGAGGCTGAAGACCCAGCCAGGTGTTGTAACCCAGCCGTCCGCCGCTACCGAGCGTTGCGCCCTGGACGGCGTCGGCGCGCAGGATAACCCGCGTTTCCCATTCAAATTCAAGCCCTGCGTACTGACGCACCCAGTCGCGAAGCTCCGTTACCCAGGGCTCGCCCGGCAGAAAGCGGCCATACGCGTCTGCGCTGAGCGGACCGATTTCGATGCGAAATTTATGCTGCACGTCGCGCACCGCCACGCCGAGAAAAGCGGACTGCCCCAGGCGCGGCAGGCGTTTTCCCGCGCCCAGCTGCGCCTGCTCGCGGGCGCTGAGCGGCATCCACTGCGGCACGTTCATGACAAGCTTCACGGGCGCCTTGAAGTAGTTGCGCAGAATTTTCTCCAGCCCCTCCGGGTCGCGACTGTGGCGCGTCAGGTGGCCGCTGTGAGTAAAGCGCGCGTGCGGGCTGAGGCTGCCGTTGCTCATCTGCGCCGGCTGCCCCATGCCGATAAGCGAGGCCAGATAGCCGTTAAAGCGCTTGTTGTCGGCGCGGTCGAGCGAAACGGCGGGCTGCGCGTCCGCCCAGGCGCGGTAGAAAAGCAGCGTCAGGCGGTGATGAAACAGGTCGGCAAACGCGGTCAGGCTGTGATCCTGATGATGATGGATACGCTCGCGGGCATATTCCGTCATGTGCACCGGCAGCGGGCCGTTGGGGCCGAACATGCCGAAGCTCAGAATAGAAACCTCATGCAGGCCGTTATGCTCGCGCTTGCTCACCGCCGCCACCGTGGACGGCGCAAAGCTCATCGACGGCTGCTGGCCAAGGCGCAGCGGCTCAAACTTCGGCAGCGGCGCGCGCCCGAGCGGGTAACGCTCGCCGCCCTGGGCGTCGATGCGCCGTAACAGCTGGAACAAGTCGTAGCGCCAGGGGGCGTCCATCACCCCGCGCCAGAAGCTCTCGGGCAACGGCATCAGGCGATGCACGCGCAGCGACGTGACGGTGGTTTCACTCATATCAGCGCCCTTTTGCCCATGCGCGGCGCCCAGTAGCCAATCTCGCCCCGCTGCTGGCTCTTGAGCGTGAACTCGGTAAAGCTGTTAATGGAGACCAGGCGGGCGAACAGACGCTCCAGCACGCTGCCGAAAAGCCAGGGGCTGGCGCCGGAGAAAGCCTGCTCATCCACCGTCAGGGTGATGCCGATGCCGCGGGCGAAGACAATCGGCCCCGGCTCCGGCACGCGGCGGTGCACCGGCTCCAGAACACAGTGACGAACCCCTTCGGTCTGGCGCGCGACCGGCGCTTCCGCAAGGCCCGCGTACAGCCCCAACAGCTGACGCAGCGCGGCGGCGCCGTCTTCGTTTTCACTGTCCATCAGGCTCAGGTAGTTCATTTGCAGCTGGCTGATAAGCCGCCAGGTGCTGAACCCTTCCGCCAGCGCCGGGCGCGGCGGCGTCGGTCCTTTGCGCAGGGTCAGCGTTTTCACCGGCATCGAGTCAGGCAGGATGAACTGCCCGAGATCCTGTTGCAGCATCAGCGGCAGGTCGCGGCTGGTGCAGAGCGCTTCGGCGGTGATATAGCGCAGGTTCTCCTGCCACGGCGCGTGCTGCTCATCCACCAGCGAAACGAAAACCTCCGAGCCGGTATAGCCGGTGCGGGTGCCGTAGCGCAGCGCATGTTCGGAAAGCACGCGCTGTTCGCGGCGAAGTGAAAAATAGGCGCCGTAATTGCCCGCGTCGCTGCTCCAGGTAGACCAGAAGGGACGAAATTCTTTGTCGTCCCGCTGGCCGTCGACGCTGCCGTGGATCTTCTTCACCGCGTAGATTTCGTAATCCAGCGGGCGGATGTTATCAACCACCAGATGGTATTCGTGCTGGCTTTCGCTCAGCTTCTGCCGGGCGGCGAGTTTCGGAAACAGGTTGATGACCGGGGTGCAGTGCAGCGCCAGATGGCTGGCGTCCACCACCCGCTCCAGCTGCTCCTCGCTCTTATCCAGCAGAATGAAGATATCGAACGCTTTTTCCGTTTCGCAGCGGCTAATCAGCTTGCCTAACCCGCTCAGGCTGATAAAGCGAAAGCGCGCCGGGAACGCGAAGTACTCCTGCAACAGGCGGTAGCCGTCGAAGTTGCGCAAATCTTCCGGCAGCAGCGCCTGGTCTGCCTCAAAGCCTTCCTGGCGCAGCGCCTCATCGGGCAACAGCTGGCGCTGCGGCTGGGCGCCGACGGTCTGGCAGACGATGCCGACAGGGTGCGCCATCAAAAGCTCCAGCAGCTTCAGCGCCTCGATATCCGGACCGCTTAAGAAGAACTCGAGTCGGTCAAAATCAAGATGCCCGAGGTTTTGCGGCCCGTCGCAGGCGATGCGGATACGCAGCGCGCTGGCGACACCGCGCTGGCTAAGGCCAGTCTGCGCCAGCGGCAGGTCGGCGGGCACGCCGCCCAGTTCCACCTTGTCGATTTTCAACGGCAGCAGGTTCACGTCGTGCGCCGTGGTATAGCTGCAGGTAACGCCGGTTTTCTTCAGCGCCAGGCTGTCCATCATGGTGCCGCGCGGCACGATAAACCCTTTGCTTAAATCGCCGCGGCCGCTGTCGGGCTGCAGCTCGGCAATCGCCATGGAAGGCGTAGGCGCCAGATAGTTCGGCGCGAGCATCTCCAGCAGGCGCTGGGAGAAGCGCGGGAACTCGGCGTCCATCTTGAGCTGCACGCGGGAGGTGAGAAAGGCGAAGCCTTCCATCAGGCGCTCGGTGTAAGGGTCCGCCACCTCAATGCCGCGCATCCCCAGTCGCCCCGCCACCTTCGGATAGCGCTCGGCGAACTCCGCGCCCATCTCGCGCAGGTAGGCCAGCTCACGGTTGTAATACTCAAGCAGTTTACTTTCCATGCTTACCCCGCGTCTTTGAGTTCAAAATGGCCGTTTTCCAGATCGACATCGGTGCGAAACAGAAACTCCAGCGGGTACGGCACGCACCACAAGCGCCCTTTGATTTCAATCGACAACACGTTATGCAGGTCGAGCGACGTGGTGTCGGAAAGGCAACGCACTTGCAACCCCTGCGGCAGAATGCGCGGCTCGAAATTGATAATCGCCTCGGTGAGCTTGCGCTGGATGTCATGCCATTCGATATCGGACATCCGTTTCCCCGCGAGCGGCGCGACGCCGAAGTTAACCACCGAGCGACGGACCTGCGGCAGCAGGCTGAGGTCGTGCGAAGAATCATGGTTGATGGTGTTAAACAGCCATTGCAGATCGCGCAGCACGTGACGACGCAGCGCGGAATGGCTTATCAGGTTGCTGTTTGCCGACTCTTTGACTTTATCCGGCTCGTTATCCGTGAGCCGGTCAAGCAGCGAGGGCTGCATTTTATCGCGCGCCCCCACTTTCTCCTGCCTGCTGCGGGCGTGCCAGCCGCTGCGCAGCAGATCGCCTTCGCCTGCGGGTCTATTCATGCGCGTCGCCTGCCGTGAACGTGACCAGGCTTAGCGAGAGCAGCGGGCTTTCGTTTTGCTCGTCAAGCCAGGCCTTCTGCCCCAGCCCCTGGTATAGCGTCTCGTCGCTATCAAGCGGCAGCCATTCGGTGGCGCGCCCAAGCTTGATATGGTCGCCCGCCTCTGGCGCAAAGGGATAGCGCGCCGGGATCTGACAGACCTGCTCGGCGCCGTCGGTAAGACGCACCAGCGCGTGGCGCCAGACTAAATCGGTGACGCTCGCCGGCGCCTGGAAACGAATCTCTTCGATGGCGCTGAACGGTAGCCAGACGTAGCGGCCATTGACGATGGCTTCGCACACCGGCCCCAGCCGGGCGTCGCCATCCATCAGCCATGCAAACGGCTGCGTTTTTTCATTCTCAAAGGTCAGCTGGCCCGGATTCGCCTCGGCCTCTTCCAGCGCCTGCAGGCGCAGCGCCTGGGCGCGTTCGCCGGTTTCCGCCAGCGCTGAAGCGAGTGTTGCAAGCCATGGCCACTGGGCGTCCGGCATCGACGGGCGTGCCTTACCGGCTAACACCTGCTCGCGTTGCTGCTCGCCCGCAATGGCCTGCTCAAGCAGCGTAACGGTGGGCTTCGCCTGCGGTTTTAACGCAAGCCAGCTTTTCAGCTGGGTCAGCGCCCGGGACCAGTTGCCGTCGAGCGCCAGAAACTGCACGAAAGCGGCGCGCAGGTCGGCGTCCGCCGGGCGGGTTTTGATTTCGCCTTCAAGGCGCAGCAGCGCGGCGTTGAGCGACTCGCCGCCCAGCTGGTGATAAAGCGTATTCATAGCGGCTCCTTAGTTTGCTGCGCGCCAGGCGCCAACGGCGGGATCGCGCAGCTGCGGGCGCAGCGCGTCAATCAGCACAATATTGAGATGGGCGTTCGGGGCGAGCCACGGGCTCCAGAGTTGTTTCACCGCATCGAGGCGCGCCTGCAAACGCACGTCGTCGCTGGCGAGATCGCGGGAGACTTCCACCGCCACCGTGCCTTCGCTCTTCCAGCTGTTCAGCGCGCTGTCGTAAGGCAGGATCATCCAGCTCTGGTCGCTGTTCTCGGTGCTGAAGACCATGCGCTCTTTGTTAACCGAGGTGATAAGCACTTTCTCCGGGTCGACGCTGTCGTTCAGCCCCACCACCGGGAAACCGTGAATGTAAGTCACCTGCGTCTCCTTTGGCGCGCCGTTGCTGACCTGCGTCACCACGGCATGGCCGCTCAGCCAGCTGCCTTTCTCACAGCCTGCCGCGCCGGAGGCCGGAATAAACAGCGCGGGGGCCGCTGCGCCGCCCTGCCAGAAGGTGCGCAGGTGACAGCCGTCCTGCAGGGTGAATTCCTGCCACGGCGAGCGGTCCGCCGCAGGCGACAGCGTTTCCGGGCTCTGCTCGGGCAGCGAGAGCGCGTTGCCGGCGGGCGCGCTGGCGGCAGAGACCGCCAGCTGCGGCTGCTGCTGCTGCGACGCGACGTCTACCGCCCACGCTTTGGCTTTGCTTGCCGTGCCCTGCGCCAGCGTCTGCCCCTGCGGATCGTTCAGTTTCCAGGTGAGCTGTTGCAGCTTGCCGCACTGGTGCTCCAGCAGCGAGCCAAGACGCGGCACGAAGTTATCGAGGATGGAGACCTCTTTGTTGCCGTTCGCCACAATGCGCAGCGCCAGCGTCGGCTTACACCAGCTTTGCGGCGTTTTGTCTTTGATGTCATCTATCCAGACATCCAGCTTTTGCGAAGGCGACTGTACGATGCGGTAATTTTCAGCCTGGGCGGTGGTAGCCACCGCCAGGAGCGCCAAACCCGATAGCCAAAGTTTCATATCAATCCTTGTGTGTCTCATCAGTCCCGCAGGGGAAAAAACTGCGCTGCGTCAGAAAGCGTGTGCAGCAAAGTGGTGTCCTGAGGGCTGCCCATCCACACCGCCACGGCGGTGTAGTTATCCTGAGCGCTGCCCTCGCTTTCGCCATTTCTTTGAATGATCTGGTTCATCAACGTCAGCCACTCCTGCGGCGTGTTGACCATGTGCAGCGACTGCTTCATCTGCTCTTCGCTGACGCCATGCCAGAAGCCGTCGGTGCAGAGTAAAAAGGCGTCGCCATCTTCCACCGGCACCACGTCGCTGTAGCTCGCCTCCGGTCCGCCGTTCTCCATCCCCAGCGCCAGATAAAGCAGGTTGCTGTTAATGTTGTCGGTCTGATGACCGGCGTCTTTCATCTGCTGAACCAGACTGTGGTCGGTGGTGACGTGATAGAGCCAGCCGCGCCGAAACAGATAGAGGCGGCTGTCGCCCGCGTGCGCCCAGTAGGCGAGCCGGTAGTCGCGATCGATGAACAGGCTCACCAGCGTGGTGCCCATGCGGCGGTAATCCTGCGCCGCCTGCTGCTCGCTCAGAATGGCGCGGTTCGCCTGCTGAACGTAGTCGCGAATATGCTGCGCGTTTAAGTGTTTATCGCCATCGAAGCGGGAAAGGATGCTGTTGCGGGCGAGCTCGGCGGCGACATCGCCGCCAGGCAGCCCGGCGATGCCGTCGCAGACGACAAAACAGGCCGAACGTTCCCCGATGGTTTCTCCCGTCTGATCCTGGTTGCTGGAACGCGTTCCCTGGCGGGAGAGAGAAGCCGTTGCGATGTTCATTCTTCTTCCGATCCGCTCTGTGAGTCTTTGTACTGATTCACTTCCATGTCATAGGCGTGCAGGAACGCCTCGCCAAACAGGGTGTGGAAGTCATCTTCTATCTCCCCCGCCGTCTCGCCGTAGGTGCGAACAAAATAGTCCCACAGCGCTCCTTTGCGGCTGCCCGGCAGCGACAGGCGCGAGGTGACGCCGTCAAGCTTCGCCTGCTCTTCCAGCTGTTCCGGGTTAAAGGATTGCAGCATCGCGGCGATGATGGCGCGGATGCCGGAGATCATCCCAAGCTGGTGCGCCTGTAAATCGATAAGCGCGTCGCGCACCGATTTTTTCGGCGGCATAAAGCCCGGCATGCGGGTGCCGAACATCTGCATCAGCACCGTTTTACCGGAAGGCAGCAGCTTGAACGGGTTGTTGGCGTCGTCCAGCACCATGGTCATGTCCGCTTTCACGCCGCGTTTGAGGATGGAGCGCGACGAGAGCAGCGCCACCGTACCCTGCGAGAACATGCTGAGGATCTGCCCGAGCTGGCGCATGTTTTCCCGGTCGAACTGCGGCACCGGCTGCATATCGCCAAGGCCCATGCCCTCCAGCAGCGCTTCCAGCAATTCGCCCTGCAGCACGTCGCCGCGAGCGGGCTGCTGAGGCGCAACCGACGAGGAGGCGGCGTTCTGCACCGGGTCGATACGCAGGCGGCCTTTCGGCGTCTGGGTGGCGCTGCGCGCCACCGCCTGCGGCGTCGGCATGGTGAACCCGGCGTACTCCTGGCGGCCCGGCTCTTCCGCTGGCGTATCGGCGTCTTGACGCGGCGGTTCGGCATCGAACAGCGGCGAAGCGGCCAGCGGTTCGCTGTCCTGCGCGTTGTCTGAAGAGCCTTCCCGGGCGTCCGCCAGCGGCGCGCCGCCCATCAGGCCCAGCGGGTCGTTCTCTTGCGCTTTGGCGGCTGGCGGCTCGTCGCCAAACAGCCCCAGCGGATCGCGCTGTTCCGTTTTCGCGGCGGCGTGCGCTTCAGCGGTTAGCGGTTCGCCACCGAGCAGCCCCAGCGGATCCGCCTCTTGCGGCGGCGCCGTTTTCGGCGCCCGCTCCTGCGCCGTGGCGGACGCCTCGCGCGCGTCGGCAGACGCGTTCTGCTGGTCCGCCAGATCGTCCGGGTGCGTTAACGGCGCGCCGCCCATCAGACCAAGCGGGTCGTCGTTGCGCGCGGCGGGCGCGCTCGCCCCGCCGCTGAACAGCGCCAGCGGATCGAGCTCATCCTGCGGCGCTTCTTTTGGCAGGGTTGGTTCGTTCGCTTTAGGCGCCACCAGCGTGGAGGGCGTGGCGTCGTTAAAAATGCTGTCGTTCTTAAACAGCGCGTCGTCGCTGAACAGCTTGTCGGTATCGACATGCTTACGCTCAAGCTGCGGATCGCTGTCCCGGAACATCGCCAGCGGATCGTCTGTATTGCGCTCCGGCGCTTTCGGCTGGGCGAACGGGTCGTGCGAAGCGGCGGGCTGCGGCTTCGCGCGGTTGCTGGAGATGCTGTCGGAGATAGAGAACTCCTGCATCAGGCTGTCCCAGATTTCCGTCGGCACCGCCGTTGGCGCAGACTCTGCGCGCGCTGACGCGCTGGCAGGCTTCGGCGCAGGCGCGGCGGCTGGCGCGGGCGGCGGCGTGATGGCCGCGGCCATGCGGCTCACCGGCTGGGTGTCCTGGTGCAGACTGGTCACTTCGATGCGGTAATCATCGATGCCGAGGATGTCACCGTCCTGCAACTCCACCTGACGCCCCCGCTCCAGCGGGATGTCGTTCAGCACAACGCGGGTGACGCTGCCGCGGTTGGTGATGCGGCACTCGCCCTGGGCATCGACATGAACAATCGCCTGCAGGCGAGAAATGACGCGGTCGTTGTCCGGCAGCACCAGGTTGTTATCCGTGCCGCGGCCGATAGTGCCGCCGGGGGCATAAAACTCACAGCCGCCCTGGGGCGGCTGGTGGCCAGGTTTTGTGGAAATAATCGTGAATCGCATAGCGTATTCCTGCTGGTATGATTAGCGCTCAAACGTCGCGTTTCTGTTCAGACGCCCGGCGTTTGAGTGCTGAGAAACAGAGCAGCGCCTGCGCGCCGCTCGTCATGGTCCGTTATTTAGCCGCGCGCTTCACAACCGGAGCGGTTCATTTTGTTGATAAGATTCATATAAGCGCTATTAACCGCATCGCTGCGCATGCGAATACTCATATTGGATTTGAGAAAATGGTTAACCGCCAGACTGCCTTTCTCCGCGTCGCGTAGCGCGCTACGGCCTGCGCCCAGCAGGTCGTTAACTTCGCTTTTCAGCGGCTCGCACCCCTGGTTCATCTCGGCGAGTTTATCCAGCGACTGGCGGAACTGGTTATCTATCTCCTTACTCGGCTTCTCGTCGTTGTAGGCGTTGAAGAAGGTTTCCCCGGCATTCATGGTCTCTTTTGCATAGAGCGCGATGCCGCTGCGGTAGTAATCCGGCGAGCCTTTTTTCGCACTTTCGAAAGTATGTCGAAGATTGGCGTCATCGCGTTTTTCAAGCGCGGTATTGAAGTTCTGCTGGGCGCCCGCCAGGGTTGTCATCAGCGTGACATACTGCTCTTCTTTCTCGCGCGCCTTCTGGCCGCCATCCGCCAGCATCCCTTTTGAATCCTGATAATCATTCAACTCTTTCACCAGCGGCAGCGCGGCGTTGAGCGCATTACCGTATGATTCGGCTGGCGCGTCGAGATCCGCCATGGCAGGTTTCATGGCGCGCGCTTCGCTAAGATGCTCGGCCATACGCTTCAGCGAGGTATCGTCGGCCACCCAGTAGGCGTCGTAATCGCCGTTTTTCTTCTGACGCTTCATATAGTCGATATGCTTCGCCAGATCGCTCGCCGCGCTGTAGCTAAAGCTGTTCGCCGCATCCACATAGGCGTTAAATTTGGCTATCTCTTGTTGCTCGGTGTTTTCCTGCTGCGCTGCCGGGTCCGGCATGGCGCCGGCGCTGTTTTTCTGGTCATCACAACCGGCGCTGGCAAAACAGGCCATCGCGATTAACGAGGCGAGACAACACTGCTTTATAGTCTTCTTCATTCCTTTTTCCTTGCTATTACGAAGCGTGAGCCTGCGTCATATCAGCCGATATAACGTGAAATAAGGCAGGGTGTTTTAATAATGTTTAAAACCTTTGGCATTACAGGCTTTAGGCTGCCAGAGACGCTTTTAACGCCCCCTATTTCTTATCGTCTGATGTATTAAAATAAAAAAGAACCAGGTAACTCTCGCAACTGAAATGCAGGCGGTCTTTAGCGTTTAAGTATCACCAGAAAGACCAGAACTACTATCAGAAAACCTATAAACCAAATCAGTTGGTAGAATTTCTTGATCCAGGAGAAATCATAGGTTGAAAGCAGAAATTTGCTGGCCTCAGGCTCAACCCATCTGTTTTTAGCGATTTGATAACGTTCGCCTTTAAGGATTTTCGCAAGCAGCGAGACACGATATCCAAAGCCTGGCGCACCAAGCTGTTGGAAGAAGTAATAATCATCCAGGCTAATCATTTGACGTTGACGTAACTGGTCGAAAGCATTGGCAACTTGCTCTGTGTATTTTTTATAAAAGCGGTAATAAAGGTAAAGAGCAAATACACCACAAATAAATGTAGCAAGGCCAACAGATACATAAATCAATGCGTATGTAAGTTTCATTGTAGCGAGGCCTGTACAAACATAAATCATCGTCTATATCCGCCAACTCTCAGGCGACAATTTTTCATTCAATGATTATTTCAAGAAAATCCATATCGCAGCCAGGATTAGAAACCATAATGTTACTATCGCAAATTGTATTATTAAGCGGCAGTGAAGCGTTAAAATCCAGCCTATCTTATCTTGCGGCAAAGACTGTACAAAGTGGTAGGCTTCTGGCTGTACATATCGCTCTTTGGTATATTTCATCCTTACGCCTTTATGCAGCCGGACAAACCAGATTATTTTTTGATAGAGAGCCAAAGCGCCAAATTAACTCGCGACATTAGTTACCAGATCAATATCCAACCCTCTCTGGCGATATTCAGACAGCAAGACATTATATTTATGCTCATTCTTCTTAAAAAAACGGGCATTGGCAATGCTTAAAGAAACTAAAATCGCTAATAAAAAAATTATTGAGAACAATAAAAACGCCTCAATTTTCATAGAACCTTATCCACCAGGCATTCTCATAGCGCCGCGTCAATAAAAACGACAATCAATCCACAATCTAATCCGAACCCCATAAGCATGATATTTTGATAAAAGCCGCGTATCCAGAAAAAATCATAATGCTTTTTTTACAAGCTCAGCGGCTTCAGGTTCAATCCAGCTTTTTTATCGAGCTGAAAGCGTTTACCCTTCAAGATCAAGGCCATTATTGACACCCGATAACCAAACCCCGGCGCGCCCAATTGCTCATAAAAGAGATAATTATCGGAATGAATTAATGAACGCTCATTTAACATTTTTACAAGCGCTTGCAAGTTCAACAGTATGTTTTCGATAGGACAGATAATAATTGACCAAAGCAAAAACAAAGGAAATCTGTATTAACAAGCAAATAGTTAGCTTTAAAAGGTTAATTACCATGTTACCAGAGCCTAACTTACTAAGACGAATAGAGGTACATGACGAGTTGCCACAGCACCCGTAATGTCATTCAAACTATCAACGCCATACCCATCATTATTATAAAAAGAAAACTGATAACCAGAATTAACTTATAAAAAGTGTGCACCCATGTTAAATCATAATTTCTGAGTAACAGCTCTTTTGCTTGCGGTTCGATCCAACGCCCCTTTGCTATCTGAAAACGCTGGCCCTTCAGGATTTTTTTAATACTGACATTCTGAAGCCAAAACCTGCTATACCCAGGTGTTCATAGAACCCATAGTCTTCTGCTCTAACAAATGCATTACGTTGAAGCAGATTAAATATCGCTTGTACTTGACCATCATAGTTACTGTAAAAGCGGTAATAAATCATTGCGGTTATCGCGGCACCGATAAGAATAACTAACGCAATAGCAATACAGACAATATCCATTTTTAATTAATCGCTAAACTTTATTCCGCATTTTTACCGTAGAGATTGTGAATAGCATCGCTGTCAGCAATTAACGTGCATTTCAGTACCTGATACTCGCCGACGCCTGTACCGCCAACTTTCTCTTTAAGCTGACGGTCGATAACCGTATCTGCTTCTTCAAACGCCTCAACGGGCAAAGTACTGGCTTCAAGCCAGGCGGCGGCACTGGCGTTAGCGTCATCTTTCAGCGATGCGCTGTCGGCGATTTTACCCAGACAACGGCTTTGTACCCAGTTAGCGAAGATCTGCTGCCGGGAGAACGAATTCACCTCGGGCAGCGTTTGCGCGGCGATGGCGGATGAAACAAAGCTCTCTGTGCTGCATAAGGCTAACGAGGCAAAAACTATCAATTCCGCACGCATTTCTTTTCCCTGTTACGCCTAACCAGCACGGCAAATTCAGTGGCAGAGAATCGGCGTCTTTCTCTGCCAATTAATTATCCTGTTTACCTTTATACTCTTTAACCAGATCAGATAATTCTTTGCTGTGATAAAAGTCGATGCACTTTGCCATCGTCATCGACACGCCGGCTTGGCTGCCATATTTTTTATCAAGGAAGGTTTTACCAAGTTTCTCTACAGCCGTATGCGCTTCAAGAGAATAATCACCAAGCTCCAGGTATCCCCTCGCTGCGGCAGACGCATCTTTTTTAACTTCTTCGGCCTGATACCCCTGCGCCAGACAGGTGCTCAGTGCATAATTTTTGAGGTATTCCTCAGGGCTGTATATCACCGCGGCGTATGAAATTTGAGTAAGCAGTACCAGCGAAGCGAATACCATTACGTGGATTTTTGTCATTATGACCTTGCCAAGGGATTGATACAGGCAGCGTACTTTAGCAGGTTTCCAAGTTAAGAGCGGCATGAATTAAGTACTTACGAGCTCTGTTGGAGCAATAATAAAGCAGGCAACATAACCACAGCGCGAAATCATGTCGCCTGCGGGCACGCTTACTGTTCGTAAGGCATTTCTTGCAGCGTTTTTGTGCGTTCGGTATCAAACTGCGTAACGCACTCATTGGTGAAATCGAGACGCAAGTTAGTGCCTTTCGTTGCCGGGTGTGCTTTCAAACTACACTGTAAGTCACGGAATTTCAGCCAGGCACGCTGCGCTTCAACGAACATATTCATATATTCTTTTTTTACCACCGGCTCGTTAGCAAAGATTTGTTCGATGCGTTTTTTCGCATTTGCATATTCTTTATTGAGCGCAGCTTCAGCTTCAGCTTTATTGCTTGTTGAGCAATTAAGCACTTCGGTATCATTTTCCCCTTGAGAACAATCCTGCAATGCGTATGCATTTGCTGTAAACATTATAGCCAACGTCAATACTGGAACCGAAAATCTGAAATTCATTTGTCACTCCTGATTACAGAAACTTCTTTAAATAATCCGCACGATGTCGGCCTTTTTCATAACGGCTGACCTCCGCCGTTTCTTGAATATATTTTATCAACGAGGGAATGTCATTGGTCATACAGGATTTCATAACGCGTTCCCAACCCATACCCTGATAAACAAAATCAACAACCAGCTCTTTAATAGCTGGATGTAAATTTTCCCACGGCGTTCTTGTCGGGAAAGCGCTGGTCTTATTTAAATAGACCATTCTTGCAGAACTGGCGTAACCGGGATAGATTAATTCAAACAACCTGGCCTGTTCTTCTCGGGTAATTATACCACAGCTCTCAACATGTCTCTTTACAAACCTTTGCGCACTGGTACCAGTTAATTTTGCACCTTCCGATAGTAACTGTGCCTGTTCGGCCGGAATACCCACACGAATCATATCCTGATATATGACATTGGCCGTACGTCCGCCCATATCGTAGCCGCGCCCGATAGTCACTCCGGAAACCCCGCCCGGCCAGTGAATGCGACGGCTGAAATAGATACTGGACAGCATATCATTACCTTCAGCGTTAAACGTGAGTTGCCCTTCCTTTACGGTTAAACGACCAGACGAGAAATTACGTGGGCCCTCTGGTTGCGGAAAAGATGTTTGTGTCGGTTGCGATGGCTGTGGAATCGGTTTGACATTCGAACTGCCCAAGCCAGCCAGATTGCGCCATGTACGCCCGTTAAGATTAATCAGGCCATCCGGGTTACGCATGAATTTTGCCTGAAAGCTTTTAATCGCGTGCAAGGTTTTCGGGCCGAACATGCCGTCCGCCTGAAGTTGCGGGAAACCATTTTTTTGTAATAACTGCTGTACCAATTTTACATCAGCAGGGGCATTACGCCCACCAAAGCCAACTGTTCCTATAATTGCCATATTGATATCCCAGTGTAACTAGTATTGGGGTATTTAATTTTTTTGACGGTCCCTGCTGGTGTAAAAAATGCAGAGAAAAAAGCAATCCCCTGTAGGGGATTGCTTTTCCGTTATCACACTTCTTTGTTTTCTTTGATGTTCCAGCCAGCGCTGCTTTCTGCGCCTTTACCGCCAGCGGAAGTCTGCTCCCAGTACTGCTGTTTCACTTTCGCAGCCTGGAAGGCATAGGTCACGCCCAAAGTGTCGTCGTGCTCCGAACCGTTGTACTGTACGGATGTTACCAGCACGTCTTCCAGCGTAACACGCGCGTATTCCACCTGCTGGCCGCCTGCTTTGCAGACAGACAGTTCTACTTTGGTCAGGTGCTTACCGCTGGCGCAGTGTTTCAGGATTGCTGTAGTCGATTTGTCGATCAGCGCATTAACGTGCAGATCGTTAAAGTTCACTTTACCGGCACCGCCGCCGCCGCCAACGCTCATATTACCCGGCTGGGATGCGCCCCAGGAAAAAGAGGTAATATCAGTCCAGCCGGTGTGGTTAGAATCTTTAGATTCGCCGGTTACGCCGTCGACCTTCAGGAACATATCAATAGCCATAATATCTACTCTTCGTTAATGAAAATTATTGCTTTCGAAAAAGCACTTATATGGCAAACAGGAAAGCATGGGGCTGAATAAAACCGTCCATATTTTACCTCTGCCTCATATCAAACGACCTATGTCATTTGACAGTCTTACATTCCCCCTGAATGAAAGGAAAGAATGTGAAGTCTTTTACTACTGTGGATTATCCTGATTCCAGGTGCGGTCAGGATTTTCTAATAAAACCGCTTTCGCCACCTTATCCAGTTCAGGGCTGTGGTATAAACGCAGACAATTTAGCGTTAACCCTTTATTGTCCTTACTACGGTCGCTATGCGAATAATTAATAGCGCCTTTAAACTGGTCGATCAGGTCATTGATTTTCTTGTCACCGTTATCAATATCAAAAGGCACCCATTCACGCAGGGCATTTGATGTGTGCGCCGCATCGAGCGAAAATGTGGAATATGGCTCAGCAATTTGTGCCAGGCAGCGCGCCAGCACAATATCTTTTACGACCTGTATGTATGGCTTATCTTTAATAAAAGCGACAGGATCGGATGTCGCACCGGCAAAAGCGCTGTTGCAAATAAACAGCAAAGCGAAAATATCTTTTTTCATGGTGTTTTAATGACAGTTCGTCACCTTTTTTACCGCCTCGACGATAAGCGCGGCGGCACGCTCTTTTTTTAGCCGCTCGGGTGATACTTTTGCAAAGTACCCGTAGGTCCATTCGTGCAAAGCGCCAGGTTTAATGGGTCGGTCAGCACACCACTGCGATCCTTCAGTGGCATCCAGCACACCTGCGAAATACATATCGGCTTTGATACGCTCGCGCTCGTTCTGCCTGTTGCTCCATGCGGCGAAAAAACGCGCCCCCGTCATGTGGTTGTCAAAACGGGTTAATAATGCCGGGTCGCGCGGAAATACGGCGGTACTGTCTTCAGGCAAAGACTCTGCTCGCGGGTATGTATAAATCGTGTTTTTTGCTGCGGCTAAAGCCGACAGCGCCAGCAGTCCGCCTGCAAGGGCAAGGCGCATTTTCATCACGCTTCCTTGTGTGTCTTACGCTAATGACAGGCCGTAAGGAGTGCCCTTACGGCCAGAGCAGGATTACGCGTCGTTGCTCTTAAGCGAAGGCAGCTTGGAGACCAGACGCAGCGAAACGGTCAGCCCTTCCAGCTGATAGTGCGGACGCAGGAAGAACTTGGCGGCGTAGTAGCCCGGGTTGTCTTCTATCTCCTGCACCTGCACTTCCGCTGCGGCCAGCGGTTTGCGGGACTTGGTCTCCTGAGAGGAGTTCGCCGGGTCGCCGTCCACGTAGTTCATCACCCAGTCGTTCAGCCAGCGTTCCATCTCTTCGCGCTCGCGGAAGGAACCAATCTTGTCGCGAACGATGCACTTCAGGTAGTGCGCGAAGCGGCAGCAGGCGAACAGGTAGGGCAGACGCGCGGCCAGACGCGCGTTGGCGGTGGCGTCCGGGTCGTGGTATTCCGCCGGTTTTTGCAGCGACTGCGCGCCAATAAACGCGGCGAAGTCGGAGTTTTTGCGGTGGATCAGCGGCATAAAGCCGTTTTTCGCCAGTTCCGCTTCGCGACGGTCGCTGATGGCGATTTCGGTCGGGCACTTCATATCCACGCCGCCGTCGTCGCTCGGGAAGGTGTGACACGGCAGGTTTTCCACCGCCCCGCCCGATTCCACGCCGCGGATGGAGGTGCACCAGCCGTACTCTTTGAACGAGCGGTTGATGTTGGTCGCCATCGCATAGGCGGCGTTCGCCCAGGCGTAGTTGTTGTGGTTCGCACCGTCGGTCTCTTCTTCAAAATCGAAGCTGTCCACCGGGTTGGTGCGAATGCCGTACGGCAAACGGGAGAGGAAGCGCGGCATCACCATCCCCAGATAGCGCGCATCTTCCGACTCGCGCAGCGAACGCCAGGCGGCGTACTCGGTGTTCTGGAAAATCTTGGTGAGATCGCGCGGGTTCGCCAGCTCCTGCCAGGACTCCATCTGCATCACGCTCGGCGCGGTGCCGGTGATGAACGGGCAGTGCGCGGCGGCGCCGATGCGCGCCATCTCGCCTAAAAGCTCAACGTCCTGCGGGCTGTGGTCGAAGTAGTAATCGCCCACGATGCAGCCAAACGGCTCGCCGCCGAACTGGCCATACTCTTGCTCGTAAATCTTTTTGAAGATAGGGCTCTGGTCCCAGCCCACCCCTTTGTAACGCTTGAGGGTGCGGCCCAGCTCCTGCTTGGAGATGCTCATAAAGCGGATTTTCAGCATCTCGTCGGTTTCAGTGTTATTCACCAGATAGCTCAGGCCGCGCCAGGCGCTCTCCAGCTTCTGAAACTCGTCATGGTGAATAATCTGGTTCACCTGCTGCGAAAGCTGCTCGTCGATGCCGGCGATCAGGTTCTGAATGGTGCGGTAGGTGTCGTTAGAAAAGGTAACGGTGTTCTCCAGCGCCTGCTGCGCCAGGGTTTTAACCGCGCTTTCCACGGCGGAACGCGCCTGGTCGGTTTTCGGGCGGAACTCTTTATTCAACAGCGCGCTGAACTCATCCTGGCTGAACGCCTGTCCCGCCTGCTGCTCATGTTGTTGAGTCGGGTTGCTCATGATTACTCCTCGCTACCTTTTTCGCTCTCTTCGTTTTTCGGCATCTGGCTCAGGGATTTGAGCAGCGTCGGGTCCTGCAGAATTTTGGCGATAAGCTCTTCCGCGCCGTTTTTGCCGTCCATGTAGGTCAGCAGGTTAGAGAGCTGGGTGCGCGCCTCCAGCAGCTTGTTAAGCGGCTCGACCTTGCGCGCCACGGCGTCCGGCAGGAAATCTTCCATGCTTTCAAAGGTCAGGTCGACGTTCAGTTTGCCTTCGCCGGTCAGGGTGTTGTCCACATGGAACGCCACGCGCGGCTTCAACGCCTTCATGCGCTCATCGAAGTTATCGATGTCGATTTCCATGAATTTGCGCTCGTCGACCGCAGGCAGGTTCTCCACCGGTTTGCCGACCAGGTCCGCCATAACCCCCATCACAAACGGCAGCTGGATTTTGCGCTCCGCACCGTAAATTTCTACGTCGTATTCGATCTGTACGCGGGGCGCACGGTTACGTGCGATGAATTTCTGCCCACTGTTACTCATTGCCATGATGTTCTCCATCAAAGATGCGCGGTGAAGGTGTGTCGCCAGACGCGATGCCCGGCGTCGTAATAAGAGACGCGTCAGTCGCGGCGTCCAAAAATGTTTTCCAGCTGGTGCACGCCATCCGGTGCCAGGTCCCGGATGATGTCCATAAAGTTGAGCTCGATAAGCCGCTGCACCCGCTCAATCATCAGCGGCGCAGGGTGGCTCGGCTCGTACTGCGCGAAATAGTGCTTGGCTTTCTCCAGCATCAGCTGCGCGTCGGCGCGGCTGGTGACCTGCACGCTGCGCCAGTCCGCAACAAACGGCGCGGCTTGCGCGGCGACAGGCGTGGAGCCGTCCGCCTCGCCGACGTCCGCCGCTTCACGGCCCGCCAGCAGCGAGCCGATGTCGGTGGCCTGACAGGCGCTGGCGACAAGCCCGACGGTTTTTTGCAGCTGTTCCATCTCCGGTACGCCGCTTTCCCCCAGATAGCCGGTCAGCAGTTCGCGGATGGTTTGCAGGCGCTCGTTTATCTGCACGACCGCCTGGATGCCGGGCTGGTCGCCGCGCGCCAGCTCATCAAGCAGACGCGGACGGCCGCCGGGATAGTCCGGGCACTCCGTCTTACTGCCGTCCAGCAGCGCCTGGGCGTCGCGCAGCGAGATCTCATCGCCGTTTGAGCGCAGGAGCGAAGCGCTGCGCACGGCGCTGGTCAGCTCCGATTTATCGCCGAGCCCCGCCAGCGCGTTGATGCGGTAGAACGGGTCGGTTTCGCCGTACTCCTCCAGCAGCGGATAGAGCGGCTCCCAGTAAAGGGAGATAGCCTGCTGCACCAGCAGCAGCCCGTCGGCATAGCCCACAAGGCCGCGACGGCGGGTCCAGGCGTGGGTCAGCGCCAGCATAACGCGCAGATCTTTGGTGCGCCCAAGCAGGCTGACGGCGAGCTTTTCCACCGTGGTCCAGTCCGCCGGTTCCGCCGGAATAATGGTGTCGCCGAACTGCTGCTCGGCCTTGCCCTGGCTCGCCTGCTCCATCGCCTGGTAGTCGGCGTCGTACTCCAGGTTTTCGCCGCACGGTTTTTCCGGGCTTATCGGGGCGAGAAAGTCATCAATGCTCATCAGATACCTGCTTACTCAAACATGGGCGGATAGAGGCCATGGCGTCCGGGGCGGGCGCCGCCTGCCGGGTCGAACAGCAGCGTAAAGAGCTGCCCGGTGAAGTTGCCGCTGTGTACGTGGGTGTAAAGCGGGTAGCCGTCGCAGCGGTTGGTCCACCAGAAGCTGGTCTGACGCTGCGGGTCGAAGCACTCCGCCGCCTGCGGCCAGCCCAGGGTGCAGGTCTCCTCCCCTTCATAACCAATCACGTCGAGGATGTCGGAGCGCTTTTCCGGTTCGGCGGGCTGCGGCTTAGGGATAGCCATCAGCGTCTGGTCGAGCTGCTCGGCGGAGTAGCTGTTGCGCACGGCATGCAGCAGCACGCGGCCAAGCTGCTGATACCAGCTTTCCGCCTGGGCCAGCAGTCGCGGCGACCACTCTGTCGGGCTAAAGGCTATCTGGGCGCAGACGGGATACTGGCGGCCTACGCTGTCGCGTCCCGGCAGCAGGCAGCCCATCTGCACCATCTGGCTGCCGAGCATCGGCGGCACGACAAAGTTCCAGACCGGCGCGCTGCCGAACTGGCGCTCGCCGAAGCGCTGCTCTTCCTGAAGCCATGCGTGCAGGCCCACCTGAAACCAGTGCGACCACTGACGCTGGAGCGAGTCGGGAAAGCGACGCTGTAAGAAGTCGCCGGCACTGGGTAACTTTCCGTACCAGCTGTACCAGTTCATCGCAGGAGAATTCGTCATACGGCTGTCCTTGCGGTTAGGGGCATGAAAAACGGGGGAGCTGGAACGGGTTGCGAATGCTGTTGGGCGCAAACTCCAGCGTGACCTGATGGCCATCAACGGTAAACGTGGCCTGGCGGCTCAGGCTGCCACTCCCCGGGCTGATGCGCGCCTTGTCGAAAAAGCGGTTCAGCGCCCAGGCGCCGTTAGTCACCAGCGTCGAGGTGCTGCCGTTGGTCAGTCCCAGCTGCATGCGCACCTGATTGGTGCCGCCCGGCCCCGGCCAGTTCATGATCTGCACCGCCTGCGGGCCATGGCTGTAGCGCAACAGCTGGCCGTCCACATCCAGCGTCAGGTTAAGAATGGTGTTATCCATCCGCACGGTGCGCACCGTAACCTTATAAGAAGGCGTGGTGGCGCCGTTGGCGAAGAAGGCGTCGCGGACAGATTGCGCCTGCTGGAAAGGACGCAGCAGCCCTTCGCTGCCCGGCAGCGTTTTGCCGTCAATGCCCGGCATAAAGCGCCAGTTCGCCTGGGTGGTGTCCACTTTGTTGGTCAGGTTGTCGCGAAAAAACGTGTCCATCAGCCCGGTGCCCGGCGCGAACATGCGCGCCAGGTCATCCGGCGTCACTTCGCTGCTGGCGCTGCGCACCAGCGGGTAGCGTCCGGCGATGGCCTGACGGCAGAAGCCGCCCACTTCAACGTTGATGCGCTTGCGCACGTTTTCGAGATCCCGGCGCTGCGTATCGCTGCTCGCGCCCACCGCCATGTTGCTGAACATGGTTTGCAAACCGCCCGGCAGACGGCCCGCGCTCGCCTGCAAACGGCTGATAGCTTCGCCGCCCGGCGCGGGCATGCCGCTGTTCGCCGCGTCCTGCACGGCGGTCAGGTAGCGGTAGAGTTCGTCAACCTGCTTAAGAAAGTCGTCAAAAACGATAGTTTTGCCGCCCTTCTCCAGCGGCTGCGCCAGCTCAATCATCGGCGCGTAGTGGTCAGTCACCAGTTGTTCCGGCGTCTGCGTCATTACCGCGCCCTGGGTCGGCGCTTTATCGCGGTCGCTAAACAGCGCTTCCAGCGTGCGGGTGGCGCGGTTGCTCTGCTCGCTGGCCTGCTGGGCATTTTCCGGCGACGGCGTGTCTCGCGAGAGCGTCAGCACCTGGCTTAAGTTCAGCACCAGCCGGCGCAGCGGCGAGTTGTTGCCGGAAAGCAGCCGCGCCGTGTTGATGCGCTGGGAGAGATCGGCACTGTTGTTGAGCTGGATATCGGCGAGATAGCTGTCCCAGTTGGCGATAAAGTCGCGCATATAGAGCTGGCGCACAGCGTTATCGGTCTGCTGTTTATCTTCCTGCGCCGTCGCGCCGCCCAACACCCAGGCGTCATCTTCATGCAGCGCGGTGGTCACGCTATCTATCTGGCCGTTGAAGCTTTTCCAGTAACCGTCCGGGGTATAAAGCCCCGGCACCCCTTCGCTCACCGGCTTGCCGCTTTTGCGGGAGAAAACCAGTTCGCTCTGCGGCCCGCCAAGGGCGGCCAGCGAAACCGGCTTGAGGTTTTCGTCATGCTCAAGCAACCGTTTCAGGCGGCCGTAGACGCGGGCGGAAAGCGGCTGACGGTTGATAAGCGCCTGCTCGCGGGCTATCAGCGCCTCGTCTTTCGCATAAGGCGAAGACTGGATCTGCGGCTCCAGCAGCTGCGTCAGGTGCCACTCAAGCTCGCGCAGCTGCGCCTGCGTGACGTTCTGCGGCAGGTTGCGCTCCAGGTTCAGCATTACCCACGAATGCAGGAATTTCCCGTCGTAGTGCTTCGGCTGATAAAGCATCTGGTAGGCTTTCAGCGCTTCGTAGCTGTACTCCACGTCGCTGCCGTTGTCGTTGCGAAGCCAGGTGGTGATATGCATGGCGACGGCAGGCAGCAGCATCTGGTCCAGCGCTTTTTGATAGAGCGACTGCGACGCGTCGCTGACGTCATAACCGCGGTAAAGCCCCATGCGGCGAGTGACCGGCGGGTCGTTAACGTCGAACTCCTTGCTTTTCGGCAAGTCCATCAGGCCATTGAGCAGCGGCAGTAGCGCAAACAGGTCGCGCTGCTGGAGGTTTTGCAGCGCTTTGCTCTGCTGCTCCACCTGCGGCACTTTCGCCTGCACCTCTTCCAGATAGGCTTTATTTTTACCGTAGCTGGTAAGCCACAGGGCGCCGAGGATCACCAGCAACGCCAGCAGCGCCGCATAGCCGGACCAGATAACCGCGCGGTTGCGCAGCTCCCACCAGCGGTTCTCCCCGGCGATGCCCGCTTCCTGGAAAATAACGTTTTGCAGCAGGTTTTTAATGAAGAAGCTCTGCCCCTTCGCCCCCGGGATGGGCGCTTCTTTGCTTACCGAGTCCCAGTTGTCGCCCGCGCTGCCTTCCGGCAGCGAAAGCGCGCGGTTAAGCTCGCCCATCACCCGGTCGAACGGCATCCCTTCCTGCGTGCCGCTCGCGAAGTAAATGCCGCGCGGCGAAAACTCGGTTTCAAAGTTGGAGCGGGCGAACACCGTGCTCAGGTAGTCCGCCAGCAGCGGACGCAGCGCGGCGAACTCCTGCGGGAAGAGGTACGCTTCGGCGCGGGTTTTGGCGTCGTGCTCTTTGAGCATGGTTTCCGGCAGGCCGGCGTCGAGGCGCTGTTGCAGCAGGGAGAACTCCTGCGCGAAGCTGCCCAGCAGGTCGAAATCGGCCTGTTTCGTCTGCTCCCAGGGGAACGTGAAGCCCCAGATCTGGTCGCGCTGCGCCTTGTCGAAATCGGCAAACCAGGCGCGAAAGCCCTTAAGCAGGTCAACCTTGGTCACCATCACATAGACCGGAAAACGGATGCCCAGCTGTTCATGCAGCTCCGAAAGGCGCTGGCGCAGGTTCACCGCCTGCTGGCGCGACGCCTCGGCGGACTGCGTGAGCAGGTCTGAAATGCTGATGGTGATAATGACGCCGTTAACAGGCTGGCGGCGGCGATATTTGCGCAGCAGTTCAATGAACTTCAGCCATTCGCCCGCATCCTGCGCCTGCTCGCTCTCCTGCGTGGTATAGCGGCCCGCGGTATCCAGCAGCACCGCTTCGTTGGTAAACCACCAGTCGCAGTTACGGGTGCCGCCAATGCCGCGCAGCGCCGTTTTGCCAAAGCGATCCGCCAGCGGGAATTGCAGCCCGGAGTTGGCGAGCGCGGTGGTTTTCCCGGAGCCCGGCGCGCCGATAATCACATACCACGGCAGCTGATAGAGATACTGGGTGCCGAAGCGCTGCGTCCACTGCGCGCCGCGGTTGCCCGCCTTGCTGAAGTGCGCTTTTTTCAGCATTTGCGCCGCTTCGTCAAAACGGCTGGCGAGGACCTGGTCTTCGCTGTTCAGGCGGTTTTGCGGGTCCACCGCCTGCGGCTCGGTGGTGTTCTCTTTAAGCTTGTCCATCAGCTTGCGGTTGAGCCAGGCGTTATAAAGCCGCGGCACAATGTGGCTCTGGGCCCAGATAAAGTAGACCACCACAATGCTGATGATGCGGTTCTGCTCCGATTCCAGCGGCCGGGTATCGACGATGGAGAGCAGCGGACCAATCATCCAGATCACCGCCGACAGCGCCGTGACGCCGAGGAACCCCCACAGCAGGCGATTGGTAAGAATGGAAAGAAGTGTAGTCAGCATCCTTAGTTTCCTTGCGGCAATCCGTTCAGCTCAGCCCGGGTGTTTTCAGGCGACACCAGCAGCGTAATTTCCACACGGCGGTTGCGGGCGCGGTTTTCCGGGGTGTTATTCGGCGCCACCGGGTTCATCTCTCCCCGCCCTTCCGCTTTCACGCGTTCAGGTTGCGAGAGACTTTCCTGCAGCTGTTTTTGCACCGAGCGGGCGCGCTCCAGCGAAAGTTCATAGTTAGACGCGAAGCGCGCGCTGCGAATCGGCACGTTGTCGCTGTAGCCCACCACCAGGATCTTGCCGCTGACGTTGTTCATCGCCTGGGCGATGCGGTCGATAACCGGATCGTAGCGGTCTCGCACCACGGTCGAGGCGGAAGCGAACAGCCCGTCGCCTTTGAGGATAACCACGCTGCGGTCGGCCTCATCTTTCACCGCCACCAGTCCCGCGTCGATTTCCGGACGCAGGAAGCCGCGCAGGTTCAGCACCGCAGGCAGACGCTGCGCCGGTTGCTGAATAGTCGCTTCCGGCAGCGGCGTCTGGTAAATCTTCGCCAGCACCGGGTTGGTGACGTCGCCGAGCCGCCAGTTGAGAATGATGTAGAACAGGCAGCCGATGAAACCCGCGAGCGCCACGCAGGCCCAGAGCGGCACCATCGGACGCCACAGTTTACGCAGTACCGGCTGGTCTTCCGGGTGCGGCGAAAGCGGCGGCGGGTAACTGCCGCGCACGCCGCGGATCATCTGCCATAACCGCTGCTTGATGGTCTCCAGCTGGGTGCGGCCGTTGTCCAGCACCCGGTAGCGCCCTTCAAAACCGAGCAGCAGGCAGTAGTTGATCATCTCCAGCAGCAGAATGTGCTCGCGCGGGTTTTGCGACAGGCGCGCCAGCAGTTGGAAGAACTTCTCGCCGCCCCAGGTTTCGTTATGGAAGGTCACCAGCAGCCCGCTGCCGGACCAGACGCCGCTGCTTCCCCACGGCGTGAGCGCGGCGGCTTCGTCAAGCGCCGTACAGAGACAGTAACGGGCGCCGACAATCACTTCATAAGGCAGCCCCGCCTGCTGGCAGCGCACCTCGAAGCGACGGATCTCATCAATTAAACGCTGGCGCAGCCCCGCCTGGTCGTCATGAGAGACGGAATGGCGGATTTGCGGGATGGCGTTAAGCAGCGGATTGGCGGCCGCCACCAGGGGGTTATTGCCACTCGCTCCGGTAAACGCGGCATCGCTGCCGGAGGCCTGTCGTTCCTGCATAATAAGCGCTCGCTTGATTATTCTGTCGGGCTACGGATGGCCCAAAACTCCATATCCAGGCCCGGGAATTCGCCCGCCAGATGCAGGGCGAACGCGCCGGACTTATCCATTTCACCCCACAGCTCGCCGCCCTTTTCCAGCTCGAAGTAGCTGTAACCGGCGTGCCAGGGGATTTGCGGCGGCGCGACCGGCATGGCGCGCAGCACAATGCCCGGCAGCTGCAGCTGGACCAGATCGCGGATCTTAGAGACGGGCGCCACTTTCATCTGCGCCGGGAAATGGGTTTGCAGATGCTCGCCCGGCACGTTGGCTTTCACCGCCAGCACAAAGCCAAATTCGCGCACCATGCTGATTTCCGGGACGGTGGCGATGTTGAGTCCATGAGAGCGTTCGTTGAGCGGCAGCTGGATGGCGTGGTCTTCCATCACCAGCGACAGCCCCTGGCGCAGCAGCAGCATCAGTTTGCTAAAGCAGCCCGCGAGGTCGTCATGGTCATAAACCGGCAGTACGTTTTCCGCGGCGCGCTGGGCAGTCCAGGTGGCAAGCTCCGTGGCGAAAGGCAGCCAGCTGCGCCAGAGCGTCTCCGGATGAATAAGAGGCAGCGTTTTAATGTGCGAGACGTCGCCAAGGTGGCGGTTCACCAGCGCCAGCAGCGTAAACTCAATCAGCTCGGAGGTATTGAAGCGGCCCGGCTGGCGCAGGCGGCCGCCAATCTGCTGGCTGCGCTGCACCAGCAGACCGTGCAGGTCGTTAATCATGCTGTAGATTAGCTGGCTGTTGTTGGCGTTGAGCATCGGCGGAATGTAGCTGTTATCCAGCCGCACGTGGTTGTCGTTGCGCTTCTCAACGACAACCGCGACGCCGATGGCGGTCCACTCCGCCGTGAGATCTTTTTCCAGCATCAGTTGCAGGCGCAGACGGCCAAACTGCACCGTCGCTTCGCCAACCGACATCGCATTGTCGTCTTCCACTTCCTCTTCGAAAGTCACAAAGCGCGCCAGCGACGCCTTCTCTTCGCTAAAGACCACCTCTTCGCGCCCGCCACGGCGGACCGGCAGCGCCAGCACCACTTTTTCCCCGGAAAGGTTATCGGGGATGTGCAGCGGCGGCGGGCCGTTGCGACCGTCGCGGAAATGGAAAAAGGTGCCGTCAGGCAGAAGCCCGCTGGCGTAGCTCAGCGCCACGCAGCCCTGGCGCAGCATCGCCTCGTCCAGCTCCAGATCGAGAAAACCCCACAGGTAGGGGCGTTGCAACGAACCCCATTCGCGGATGTTGCTTTGCAGGTAGCTTTCCGCACGCTGAAAATGGTGCGGGCGCAGGAACATGCCTTCGGTCCACACGACCTTTTCTGCTTTCGTCATGATGTTGTGTTTTCCTGTAAGGAAACGCGTTACTGGCTAATGACGCGGATCCCGTTTACGTCAAGAAAGAGACTGGCCTGCAGCTCGTCTGCGGACCATTTCCAGAACTGGTAGAGATGACTTTCGCCCGGTACAGGCAGAGGAAGAGAAATGCGCCACTTTTTGCCGTCCAGCGCCTGGTACTCCGCCATCACGCCGATGTAGCGCGCTTCCGGCGAGCTTTGTCCGCTCAGCGTTTTCGAAAGCTGCCCTGGCATGAGGAAGAACACGTCGCTGTTCAGCAGATTCGCGCCAAGCACGCCTGACGCGTTGTTCTGCAGGGAGTAGAAATCGGCGGACATAAAATCCGCGTCAGATTTCAGCAGCAGGACCCTGACTTTAAGCGGCGCAGAGTCGTTGATTTGCGGATGAGCCTGGAACTGAAGAGTGTAGCGGGAGGGCTCGCTGTGTGAAGACGATGCGCAACCACTGACCAACGTGAAAATCAAAATACCAAACGCCAGGCAGACCCGGCCAAAAAAGTTTTTATTATGCATAGGGATTCGCTCGCAGAAGCGGGATTAATCCAGAATCCAGGTACCGTTGTTGCTGTCTTTGCAGGCTTTACCGCTGCCGTCGACGTTCACGCAGGTCGCTTTTTTACGCGCTTTCGGGCGAATGGCTTGCTTGCGGACCGTCGCGTCATACTGGTCGGCTTTCACCACGGCGCGCATCGGCACATAGCCAATCAGCTCGTCTTTGCCTTCGTCAGCCAGCGCCATCCAGAAGTGCTCAACCTGCCCTAACACTTCATAGGTTTTACCGGTTTCGAGAGTGCGAATGACTTTACCGCCAAAATCCGGACGGCTCATCAGCGAGGCCGGGTACAGCGCGCGGTAAGAGACGTTTACCGGGGTAAATTCCGCAGGCGGAGAGACCGCATAGCGGTGGGTCAACGTAACGCCATTGACCTGGCTTGTGACAATCGTGTCATCTGTTAATGCCGGTTTCTGCGGCGCTTTACAACCTACAACAGCAAAGACAAACAAAACAGAAAGGAGCGTTCGCATTTTCATATGCTTTTCCGTAGCAATATTCTTGATGATGGTTGATGAGGAGGTGAAATTTGACTTAAGTGCTATTATTAAAGAAAGATGAATTTTTTAATTCCGCTTTCCTGTGCAAAGAGCATAGCTACCGCACGAGCCTTGCGAATAAGGCCCAGCCGTAACCTGACATTTTTTGACAAACCGGAAAGAATTCTACAGCACCTTTTCTTCAATTCAATATTTACCCTTTTCGTTCGGCTGTTTTTAACGCGGGCTAAAGCATTATAGGACTAATCTTAGATTCATTTTTTTAAAGCGCCACAACATTGCACACCTGTTTTATTAAGCGAACCCGTTAATAGATCAACTCATTGATATATATAGCTTTTAATGAAATGGTAATTTAACGCCCTAACGGATTGTCATTATGATGACCACTACCATAATTAGTAGCTAAAGGGCTTTAAAACCCTTAAGAATATATTTATAAGATTGAATAATTGCATTTTAAAAGTATGTTTCAAAAGGTGTCATTGACGGCGCTATGGCGCGAAAACGTAAACCGAACGGCATTGAGCAATAATATCGCCGGAAAAAATAACGCCCGGTTACTTATAAAGGCGCAGAAAAAAGCCCTCATTGCTTGTGTATTTTCTCAATGAATAATTTTAGCCGGGCTAAACTTCATTAAATCTCGCTGCCGATATACGAGACGCTGGAAGAGAAAATATATTCTTAATGGCATCAGCCCTCTCTTCCAGAGACCAGTCGCGACGCGGCTGTTTTCAGCGTTAGCCGTGAGTCCGGCAAACCTCCCCTGATAAAAACGCAAACCATACCGCTGTAAATACCTGTCTATAAAAACGACAAGCCGCTTTTTCTGCTTATTTGTATTTAAGCCCCACTAAACTAACGAGGCGGGGCTTACGCGTGATCGCCTGCCGGCGCAAAGCGCAGGTTTATATTTGGTTTACGCCTGCGGGCCTGAGCGCTTTACTTACAGACTGCCAGCAAAGCGAGCCAGATCCCGGTTGAACCGCGCGGGCTCTTCGAGAAACGGCGCGTGCCCGGAATGCGCATAAAGGCGCGACTGAATGCGCGGATTGACGCTCGCCGCCCGCTCAAGCGAGGCTTGTGGGCGCACCAGCGCATCGTGCTCGCCATAAATAAACAGCAGCGGCACGCGAACCTGTTTCAGTCCCTGCTCCAGCGGCACGCTCAGGGAGGGCACCGCCCGCTGCATCGGCCAGGCGGCTAACGCGGCGTTCGCCAGCAGGCGCTCAAACGTTGCCGCATCCGGCTGGCGCCAGAAGCACAGACGCAGAAAAGCGCGTTCGCCATCCAGGTGGGTTTTTAAATCCCCGGCGGTCATATCCCGATAGACTTCCGGGTGCGAAGGGATTAGCGCGGGCGTTAACGCCACTACCCCATCGACATAAAGCGCGCCGCGTATTTCGGCATCGCCATGCAGGGCAAGATAATTCGTGATGACCGCGCCGCCCAACGACCAGCCTACCAGCAGCGGTTTGCGGGCGCGGCTGGCGTCGATCACTGCCGCCAGGTCCTCCCCCCACCGTTTACCGTCCCGGTAGGCCGCTTCCTGATCCGGTTTATCCGAAAGCCCATGGCCGCGCAGATCATAGGTGATAAGACGAAAGCGCTGGAGCTGCGGGTCGTTAAGCTGTTGCTCCCAGTTCAGGCGGCTGCCGAGCAGGCCGTGAATAAAAATTATCGGCTTTCCCTGCGGGTCGCCGTGCTCCTGCACCGCCAGGCGGACGCCATCCGGCGCCGTTACGGTGTAGTGCTTTTCCGCCGCCAGAACCGATACGCTAACCAGCATCAGCAATAAAGAAAGTAACAGGTGACGATAAACAGATAACGTCATAAAGATCTCCTCGGGTTTATGCTTCAGGGGTATCCTGAACCCTGACACTAATGTCAGAGTCAAGCGCACCATAAGGAGCGGAGATTACGTTATCTATCGGCGAGCTTGCGAAGGCGACGGGCGTTAGCGTCCGGGCGATCCGTCATTACGATCGGCACGGGCTGGTGAGCGCCACGCGCGGCTGCAACGGCTATCGCTATTTTCCCGAGCAGGCGGTGACGCAGGTCAGGCAAATTCAGCGGCTGATCGCCATGGGATTCAGCATTGAAGAGATACGTGGCTTTCCGGACTGCATGCGCCTGATTGAGGGCGCCGCTTTTTGCCCGGAAACCCAGCCGGTACAGTACCAGCGTCTCGCCGCCATTGAGCGGCAAATTGCGGAGCTGGAACGGCGGCGGACGCGGCTGCTTAAGACCCTTTCACAGGGCGTGGAGAAATAGCCCGCGCTGACCCGCGCGGCTTTGCCAGCGGGGCGTTGGTTAGCGAGGGTTGACGAGCAGGCCGCTCGCGAGATGTTGAAACGCCTCGGTCGCTTTGGCGAGGGTCGCTTGCGGCGTCTCGCTTGCGGCGACCCAGAGCGCCGCGTTAAACGCGGCGCCATTGAGCAGGCGCGCCGCCGCCTCCACGTCGACCGGCTTAACTATCCCCCGCGCTATCAACGCGGTTACCGCCTGGCGCGTGGCCTCAAGGCAGGCGTTCTGGCTCGGCCAGCGCGAAGGGTCGCCAAGAAAAGCGGGGCCGTCGAGCAGGACAATGCGCTGCACCTCCGGCTCAAGCGCCATTTCAATGTAAGCGACGCCTTCCGCCAGCAGCTTGCTCCAGTCATCTTTTTGCCCATTCGCCCGGCTTCTGGCTCGCTGCGCAATCTCTTCATCCACCTGAGCGACCACCGCCGCCAGCAGCCCCTTTTTATCGCCAAAATTGGGATAGAGCGCGCCACGGGTCAGCCCGACGCTTGCAGTCAGCTCATCCATTGAGGCGGCGGCAAAGCCTTTTTCCGCGAACGCCTTGCGCGCTGCGGCAATCAGCTTGCCCCGGTTCTCTTCCATCGTTTCCGCACGACGTTTCGCCGCCATCGTCTCTCTCCTTTTTCACATACGCGTCGTATTTCATTTGACATACGCGCCGTATGTGTAATGATTTTCACATACGCAGAGTATATGAAAATCGCTCTGCCGTCGTACAGTCCAGACGTTTAACTCCGCTCAACAAGAGGTGCAGCATGATCCCACGTGAACCCATTTTTCCCGCCGACCGCCACGCCCTTTATGAGCAGCATGGCTATTCCGCCGCTATCCGCTCCGGCGATTTGCTGTTTGTATCAGGCCAGGTGGGCAGCCGCCCGGACGGCACGCCGGAACCCGATTTCGCCGCGCAGGTCAGGCTCGCGTTTAATAATCTGCGGGCCACGCTTGCCGCGGCGGGCTGCACCTTGGACGACCTTATCGACGTCACCACCTTTCATACCGACCCGGAAAAACAGTTCGACACCATCATGGCAGTGAAGCAAGAGATGTTCCCCGCCGCGCCCTACCCAAACTGGACCGCTGTGGGCGTGAACTGGCTCGCCGGGTTTGATTTTGAAATTAAGGTTATCGCCCGCATCCCGTAAAATGCGAGCCTGTCCGCTTGACTTATTCTGTAAGCGGCGTACTTTTCAGGCCATGAAAACCTTTCTGATTATTGTTCCCGACGGCGGCATGCTGTTCGAAGCCGCCGGTATCGCCGATATCCTGATGCAGGCCAATCGCCATCATGCGGAGAATAGCGCGCAGCCGCGCTACCGGATTAGCATGGCCACCACGCAGCCTCATCAGGTTATTCACGGCCAGTCCGGGCTGAACCTGCTGGCGGATCACCGCCTGGCGGAGCTTGACCCGCGCGTTGCTTACGACACCATTATGATAACCGGCCGCGGCCTGAGCGAAGAAGAAGGCGGCGCGGTGGTGGACTGGGTGCGCCTTGCCGCGCCGCATGCGCGCCGGGTGGTTTCCGTCTGCGGCGGCGCGCTGCTGCTGGCGCAAACCGGCCTGCTTGACGGACGGCGCGCCACCACCCACTGGCGGCTGCTGGAAACCCTGCAGAAGCAATTTCCGCAGGTGAAAGTGGAAGGCGGCCCGCTTTATATCCAGGATGGCCCGGTCTGGACCTCCGGCGGCGTGACGTCCGGCTTTGACTTAACGCTGGCGCTGGTGGAAGAGGATTACGGTTTTACCCTCGCCCGCGACGTGGCGCAGGACCTGGTGATGTACCTGCGCCGCCCCGGCGGCCAGTTGCAGTTCTCCCGTTATCAACTCAAGCCCGCCAACAGCAACGGCCCGATAAGCGAGCTGCAAAACTGGATTCTGGACAACCTCACAGAAGATTTATCGGTGGAGAAACTGGCCGAACGGGTGGCGATGAGCCCGCGTAACTTTACTCGCGTCTTTACCCGGGAAACCGGTGCGCCTCCGGCGCGCTACGTGGCGGAAGCGCGGCTCGCCGCCGCCCGTCACCGCCTGGAGCAGACCCAGGAAACGCTGGAGCGCATCGCGGCGGTTACCGGCTTTGGCAACAGCATTAACCTGCGCCGTCTCTTCGAGCGCCAGCTTCATCTCACCCCCGGCGAGTACCGCCAGCGCTTCCATTGCAGCAAAATGGCGTAAAGTGATCCTTTTTTGTCATTTACGCCATAACGGCGTCGGCCTACCCTGAACCCAGACATCCCAGAGAAGGAGTTAATCATGGTTAAGGTCGGTATTAACGGTTTTGGCAGGATTGGACGCAACGTTCTGCGCGCGGCGCTGGGCAATGCGGATATTCAGATCGTGGCGATTAACGATCTCACCGACAGCAAAACGCTCGCGCATCTGCTCAAATATGACTCTTTGCTCGGCACGCTGCCTGTTGCGGTGGAAGCAGGCGAAGGCGAGCTGCGCGTGGATGGCAGACCGGTGCGCGTTTTCAGCGAACGCGACCCGGCGCAGATCCCCTGGCGCGACGCGGGCGTCGAGATTGTGATTGAAGCGACCGGCTTCTTTACCGATCGCGAAAAAGCCGCCGTGCACATCAGCAGCGGCGGCGCGAAGCGGGTGATTATCTCCGCGCCGGGCAAAAATGACGACCTTACCATTGTGATGGGCGTTAACGACCGGCAGTACGACCCCGAGCGTCACTTCGTGGTCAGCAACGGCAGTTGCACCACCAACGGCCTGGCGCCGGCGGCCCAGGTGCTGCACCAGAGCTTCGGCATCGAACACGGCCTGATGAACACCACCCACGCCTACACCAACAGCCAGGCGCTGCACGATCAGCCGGAGAAAGATCTGCGCGGCGCACGCGCGGCGGCGTTGTCGATTGTGCCTTACTCCAGCGGCGCGGCGAAGGCGCTCGGCAAGGTTATCCCCGAGCTGGATGGACGCCTGACGGGCTATTCGCTGCGCGTGCCGGTGCCGGTAGTGTCGATTGTCGACCTGACGGTCACGCTCAAGCGCGACGTCACCGTTGAGGAGGTCAATGCCGCGTTCCGCCAGGCCGCAGAAGCGGGCCCGCTAAAAAATATTCTTGGCTACAGCGACGAGCCGCTGGTTTCCAGCGACTACCGGGGCGACCCGCGTTCGTCGATCATCGACGGGCTTTCCACGCTGGTGATTGGCGGCAACCTGGTCAAGATCCTCGCCTGGTATGACAACGAATGGGGTTTCTCAAACCGGCTGGTGGATCTGACGCGGCTGATGGCGCAGCGCGGACTCTGAGCGTTCACGTAATGCAAAGCCGCGGCCCGAGGGCTGCGGCTTTTTTTTCAGGTTCAGCATTCAGCCGGTTATCAGAATGGCCCGGATATCGTTAACGTTAGTGAGCGTCGGCCCGGTTTTCACCAGATCGTCGAGTGCGGCGAAAAAGGAGTAGCTGTCGTGCGCGGCAAGGCTCTCCCGGGCATTCAGCCCGCCTGCCTGCGCCCGCGTTAAGGTCGCGGGCGTGATAATCGCGCCCGCCGCGTCTTCCGTTCCGTCGATGCCGTCGCTGTCGCCCGCAATCGCCCAGATGCCCTCCTCCCCCGCCAGCGAACAGGCAAGAGAAAGCAAAAACTCGGTGTTGCGCCCGCCCCGTCCTGCGGCCTGCGCGCCAATCGTCACTGTGGTTTCCCCGCCGCTTAGCAGCACCGCGGGCGGTTTCACCGGGTGGCCGTGATGCTTCACCGAGCGGGCGATCCCGGCCAGCATGACGCCAAGCTGCGCGCTCTCGCCCTCCAGCGCGTCCCCCAGGATGAGCGGCGTAAAGCCAAGCTGGCGCGCCATCTCCGCCGCGGCGTGCAGGGCGCCGGAAGGGGTGGCGATAAGCCGCACGTCCGGCGTAATCTCCCCGGCCAGAACCGGTTCGCGCGGCGTTTGCAGCACCGCCATGACGTGCGGCGGCAGGGTAATCCGGTAACGGGCGAGGATCTCCAGCGCGTCGCTCAGGCGGCTGCTGTCGGCGACGGTAGGACCCGACGCGATAGCCTGCGGATCGTCCCCCGGCACGTCGCTGATAATAAACGTCACCACTTTAGCTGGCAGTGCCGCCTGCGCCAGCCGTCCGCCTTTGATATCGGAGAGGTGCTTGCGCACGGTATTCATCTCGCCAATGGTGGCGCCGCTTTTTAGCAGCGCCTTGTTGACCGCCTGTTTATCCGCAAGCGTTATCCCTTTGCGCGGCAGCGCCAGCAGCGCCGAGCCGCCGCCGGAGATAAGCGCGATGACGCAATCCTCCGGCTGCAGGTTTTTGACCTGCTCCAGGATCAGGAGCGAGGCGACTTCGCTCATGGCGTCCGAGACCGGGTGCGCCGCCTCCACGATGCGGATCTTATCCGTAGGCACGGCGTGCCCGTAGCGGGTGACCACCACGCCGCTCATCGCGACATCCGGCCAGGCCTTTTCCAGCGCGGCCGCCATCGCCGCGCTCGCCTTCCCGGCGCCGACCACCACGCAGCGTCCGCGGGGTTTTGGCGGCAGCTGGTTTATCAGCACGGCATGCGGGTCCGCGCTTTTCACCGCAGCGCTAAAGATTTCGTGCAGCGCCCCTCGCAGGGCGCTCTCCTGATGCCTGTTCATCGCGTCTCCTTATCCCAGGATGGCTTTCACCACCGCCCCGGTGACTTCCCGGGTGGTGGCTTTGCCGCCGACGTCCGGCGTCATGATGCCCGCCGCGCAGACCTCCTCTACCGCCGTCATCAGCGTCGCCGCCGCCTGCGCCTCGCCCAGGTGTTCGAGCATCTGCGCCGCCGTCCAGAAGCTGGCGACCGGGTTGGCGATCCCTTTGCCGGTGATGTCGAACGCGGAGCCGTGGATCGGTTCAAACATTGAGGGGAAGCGGCGTTCCGGGTCGATATTCGCCGTCGGCGCCACGCCCAGGCTACCCGCCAGCGCGCCGGCGAGGTCGGAGAGAATGTCGGCATGCAGGTTGGTGGCGACAATGGTGTCCAGCGACTCCGGGTGGAGCGTCATGCGCACCGTCATCGCGTCCACCAGCATTTTGTCCCATTTTACCTCCGGGAACTCCTTCGCGACTTCCGCGGCTATCTCATCCCACATCACCATGCCGTGGCGCTGGGCGTTGGACTTGGTTACCACCGTCAGCAGTTTGCGCGGGCGCGACTGCGCAAGCTTAAAGGCGTAGCGCATAATGCGGGTTACGCCGGTGCGGGTAAAAATCGCCACTTCGGTCCCCACCTCTTCCGGCAGCCCTTTATGCGCCCGCCCGCCGTGGCCGGAGTATTCCCCTTCGGAGTTTTCACGCACGATAACCCAGTCCAGCGTGCCGGGAACGGCCTTGCGCAGCGGCGACTGGATGCCGGGCAGAATGCGGGTCGGGCGCACGTTGGCGTACTGGTCGAATCCCTGGCAGATGGGCAGGCGCAGCCCCCAGAGGGTGATGTGGTCCGGCACATCCGGCGCGCCCACCGCGCCAAAGTAGATAGCGTCGAAATCCTTAAGCTGCGCGAGTCCATCTTCCGGCATCATCACGCCATGCGCCTTGTAGTAATCAGACCCCCATTCGAAGGTGTGTACGTCAAATTCAATGTCACCCTGGCGTTTCGCCAGCGCGTGCAGAACCTCAACGCCTGCAGAGATAACTTCCGGCCCGATGCCGTCGGCAGGGATAGCGGCGATAGCATACTTTTTCATGTGAGTTCCTTAATTAATGCGTTTTAGGGTGTGTGATGACGCTGTCCGGCGCGGGCGTTTGCCTGCGGGCCATGGACGACAGCAAGAAGACGATAAAGGAAGAGAGCACCAGCAGACCGGCGACGAACCAGAGCCCGCCGGTAAAGCTGCCGGTCTGCTCTTTGATAAGGCCAATCATGAACGGGCCAACAAAGCCGCCGAGGTTGCCCAGCGAGTTAATGGTGGCGATGCCCGCCGCCGCCGCGGAGCCTGAGAGAAACAGCGTCGGCATGCTCCAGAGCGGCGGTTTGGAGGCGCTGATGCCGCAGTTAACCAGCGTCAGCGCGAGAATGACCGTCACCACCGTCGCGGCGCCGCCCGCAAAAAGCAGCCCAACGGCGGCCAGCAAACAGGCGGCGATAACGTGCCAGGGGCGCTCATTGCGCTTATCGGAGTGACGCGCCCACAGCACCATGGCCGCCACCGCAACGACGGCCGGCACCGCATTGAGCAGCCCGATGGTCATCGAAGAGAGACCCAGCGTTTTGATTATCTGCGGCGACCAGATGCCGAGGGTGTAAAGCCCGGCGGACGTGCCGAAATAGACCAGCGAAAGCGCCAGCACGCGCTTATCGAACAACCCCTGCCAGGCGCTGTGCTGCGCGGTAGCCTGCTTGCGGGACTGCTCGGCGGCAAGGGTGGTCACCAGCCATTCCCGCTCATCCTCTTTCAGCCAGCGCGCTTTTTCCGGGCGATCCGTCAGCCAGAAAAGCACCATCACGCCGCATACCACGGCGGGCACCGCCTCCAGCACAAACATCCATTGCCAGCCCGCGAAGCCAAGCAGACCGTGCATTTCCAGTAATGCGGCGGAGATGGGCGAGCCGAGCGCGGTGGAGATCGGCGCCGCCGCCATAAAGATGGCCGTGACCTGCGCGCGCTTTTGCATCGGGAACCAGTAGCTTAAGTAAAGGATGATGCCGGGGAAAAAGCCCGCCTCCGCCACGCCAAGCAAAAAGCGCAGCGTATAAAAGCTGGTGGTGCCCTGAACAAACGCCATGGCGCCTGACACCAACCCCCAGGTAATCATCACCCGCGCTATCCAGATACGCGCGCCGACTTTATGCAGAATCAGGTTTGAAGGGACTTCAAAAAGAAAATAGCCGAGAAAGAAAATGCCCGCCCCCAGGCCGAAGACGGTGGGGGAAAAGCCTAATTCTTCATTCATGGTCAGCGCCGCAAAACCAATATTGACGCGATCGAGGAAGGCGATGAAATACAACAGCATGATGAAGGGTACGATGCGCAACGTTATTTTGCGCATTACCCGGTTTTCGAGTTCGCAGGTCATGTGAGGTCATCCTCTGTCATTATTTTGTAGGGTCTGCAGCAGATGGCTGCTTTACCCAGTATGCAGAGATTTCTTGCACGATCATGCGCATGGGTTTATACAAAAAATTAATATAATCCGCCGGACGATAATCATGGAGCTGCACCAGCTGCGCTGTTTTCTCGCCGTCGCCGAAACGCTGCATTTTGGCCAGGCGGCGCAACGCCTCGATATGCTGCCTTCCGCGCTGGGAAGGAATATTCGCCTTTTAGAAGAATCACTTGGCACCCGGCTTTTTACCCGTTCGACCCGCCGCGTGGCGCTAACGGAAAACGGCGTCCTGCTGCGCGAGGAGGCGCGAAAGCTGCTGGCGCATGCCGATGCGCTGATGTTGCAATTTCGTCAACATTCGCAGCGCACCCGCTCCCTGTTGCGCATCGGCACTATCGACAGCGCGGCGGTAGGGTTACTGCCGCCGCTGCTGCAATTTTTCCGCCTGAAATACCCCGACACCGAAATTCAAATCTATGAAGATAAGACGGTTAATTTGCTGCCGAAAATCGTCAGCGGGCGGCTGGATCTGGCTTTTGTCAGGCCGCCGGAAGGGATGGATCCGTTAATTGCCCAGCGCTTTCTCTGTTTTGAACCAAGCGTGCTGGCCATTCCTGAAAGCCACCCTTTCGCCTCAAAAGAAAATATTACTGTCGCGCAATTAGCCGAGATGCCGATGATAGTGCCGGAGCGTCGCTCCCGTCCCCACAGCTACGATATGACCATGAAGCTGTTTAATGAGGCGGGAATAGAGGCGACCATTTCGCAAATCGCTAACGAAAAGCAGACCATCATTAATCTCGTGGCCGCTGGCATGGGGCTTGCGATTGTGCCGCTCTGGATAAGCCGTTTCGCCGTAAGCGGCGTTAAGTTTCTGCCGCTGGACGCGCAGGTAAACCGGGGGTTGCCGCTCTCCGTGGTCTGGCTTAAAGACCGGCAGGATGACATTCGTGAAAAGATGCTGGAGATTATCGTCGGGCACGGGGAGCTTTACCGCTGACGGCGCTCAACGTCAATCAAAACGCTGTTCAGGGCCGCCAGCAGGAATATCCCCCTGAGGCCCGGTTTGCAAAGTCTGCTTATGACTGTGCATCTATACTACCCAGGACCCACTTATTGACTCACGCAGAGGTGATGATGTCGCGAATTTTTATTACCGGTTCGGCAGATGGTCTGGGGTACGCGGCGGCGGAGAATCTGCTTGCCGACGGGCATGAGGTGGTGGCGCACGTACGCAGCCCGCAACGCCTTGAGGCGGTAAAACCGCTTATCGACCAGGGCGCGCAGGTGGTGGTGGGCGATCTCGCCAATCTGAACGCGACGCAGGATGTCGCCGCGCAGGTGAATAAGCTTGGCCAGATGGATGTGGTGATTCATAACGCGGGCGTTTATTCAGGAGCGTCAGTGGTGCCGGTAAACGTCGTGGCGCCTTATGTGTTGACCTCACTGATAGCGAAACCCGCCCGCCTGATTTATCTCAGCAGCGGCATGCATCTGAACGGCCAGCCGCGCCTTGAGGGTGTGGACTGGTCGGGCGCACGCGAATCCGCCTCCTATTCCGACAGCAAGCTTTTTATCACAACGCTTACGATGGCCCTTGCCCGGCGCTGGCCGGACGTTCTCTGCAACGCCGTCGACCCGGGCTGGGTGCCGACAAAAATGGGCGGCGCGGACGCGCCCGGCGACTTACGGCTGGGGCACCTGACGCAGGAATGGCTGGCGGTAAGCGATGACAGCGAAGCGCAAACCAGCGGCGGCTACTGGCATCATCAGAAGCGGCGTACGCCCCACGCGGCGACGCGCGACGAGGCGTTTCAGAACGCGTTGCTCGAAAGCCTGGCGCGGACGACGGGCATTACGCTGCCGCCGCGCTGAGAAGCGGCCCCCCGCGCCGGGAAACAAACCGGCACGTCTTACTGCTTAACGATGCGGCTGCGCGTTTCCCCGCCCGGCTGTTTCGCCGCTCCGCGCTCTTCAGACGGGTTTATCAGCAACGCGTCGGCGATGACGCTATACAGCCTATTGGCGAGCGCGGGCTGGAGCGTTAACGCACTAGCGGGCAGACCGCGTGACGGTCGAGCGCACTTTCCCACATGAAGAGGTTAACAACGCGCATGCGCGCGGCTGAAGGGTTTATCCAGGGAAAAAGGATGCACACAGCGCGGTAAGCGGCGGTGACTCCCCTTGCGAAATAAAAAAGGATGCCCGGGCATCCTTTTTTCATCTGCGTTACCGCTATGTGCCGTGAAAGGCGACCGTATAGCCCTGCTCGCGCCAGTGCGCAAGCTGCTCTTGCTGCCGGCGGGAGGGCGCTTTGCCGGTCCACAAAAAGAGTTGCTGGCCGGGGAAAAGCTCCGGGCGCGGCGCATCCAGCGGTTCCGCCAGCACGTCGATGTGCCAGCCCTGCTGAGAAAGTCGCCAGGCTTCCAGCCAGAGTCGGGTGCGGTCCTCGCAATCCCAGCCAATCAGCAACGCTTCTTTACCGGTTTTTTTGCGCGCCTCGGTCAGACAAGAGGCGGCATAGTCAATCAGCACGCCGTCCAGCATGCTGCACATGGTGCGGGCGGTATTTTGATCGAGGCTAAGCCGCTGGCGTACGGGCACAAAAATATGATCGATAAGCGCATCCGCAGCGTGCTCGCGCCCCAGCGCCATAATCGCGGCGCGCAGCCTGGCCGGGCGTACATGGCGCAGCACCGCCATCATCTCCTCCTGGAGCGATGACCAGTCGTCATTGACCACCAGCTTGTTCTCTTCCAGCAGCGCCCGCACTTTGCCGACGGGCACGCCGCTCTCTACCCAGCGTTTGATCTCTTCGATCCGCTGAATATCGGCCTCATCAAACTGACGATGTCCGCCTTCGCTACGCTGTGGTTTTAACAATCCATAACGACGCTGCCATGCGCGCAGCGTGACTGGATTTATTCCGCATCGTTCGGCGACTTCGCCAATACTGTAAAAGGCCATTGACTCACTCATAATCAAACCTGATACGTCCATGTCTCAACCTAACCAATCCGACCATCTTGTACAAATATTTTTTTCTTGTACAACGGAAAAAGGGGCTTCACAGGCCGTTTCTGGCAGGGACAACAATAAAAAACAGCAGTGCTGATTTAAATATGTACAGGTTTGGATGTCCAGGAAATGATAATTCTATTACTGATTGTAACGGGCATCCACGCAGGCTGCCGCTTTTTACATCAGCAGCATGCGTTCTTATGACAGGAAGCGAAAAAACAGTCGCTTAGAAACCCGATTTTTTTTCCGGCCAGGCGACGGCGGGAATGCCGCCAAATTCCGGACCGGCGAACAGGTGCCCCTGGAACAGGGAAATGCCCGCCGACTCAAGCCACATCCACTCCTCCGCTTTCTCGACCCCCACGGCGCAAACGGAGATTTCCAGTGAGGCGCAGCTTTTGATAATGCCCTGGATAATAGCCTGCCGCGGGCCGCTTTTATGGACATCCTTTATTAACGCGCGGTTTATCTTAACGCGGTCTGGCTGGAACTGCGCCAGCAGCGACAGCCCGGCGAAGCCGGCGCCAAAGTGGTCGATAGCCAACTGGATGCCCGCCGCTTTGAGTAACTTCACCGCATCGGTAAACTCGTCAAGGCGGGAAATGACCTCGCTTTCCGTAAATTCAACGATAACCTGATCCGGCACCAGCCCGTTGGCCTTGATTTCCTGCAACAAAAAGCTGACCGCGCCGGGCACTTTCACCAGTGTCATCGGCAGCAGGTTAACCGAGAGCATCTGCTCGCCGAGGTTCAGCGCGCGCGCCATCGCGAACGCCACCTTTTTGCTGTTGAGATCGGCCTCGTAAATGGCATCCCCCGACAGACTTTCAAAGTAAGCCTGCGGCGCGTCGCCTGAAGGCGTACGAATAAGCGCTTCCAGCGAGACAACCTCCTGGGCCAGCGGGTCGATTATCGGTTGAAAAGCGAAGCTACAGTCGGCCGCATTGTCGATGACCAGATTTTCTGGCTTTACGGCGTTGCCATCGGAGATGAAATCCCAGCTGTCGCCGGGCGGGATCTCAAAATAGTTCTCTTTTTCCCTTGCCTCAACGAAGGTGCGGAAGAACTGCAGCGCGCGGTCGTCATAAGTTAACTGATACTTAGACGTGCCTTTATCAAGCACGGTCTGGAGAACTTCGTCGCTGTCGTACTCGCGCAGGTCAAAGAGTTCCATGCCGGCCTTACCAAACCGCCGTGACGGCGCATAGTCGCGCATTAACTCCACGACGTTATAGTGGCGGTCATCTTCGCAGATATGGTTGTAGATCGGTAAAACCCCCTCCTCCGGTCCCTCGAGCAGCTGAAAAAAATGCGTGCCGTTGAAAAGCAGAATGCCCGTTACGCCCGCCTCGCCGTTCTTCAGGTTTGCTGTGGCTACCATCTCTTCCAGCGTTTTAACCGGAACATCGTCGCAAATATGGCTTCGGTAAATGATAGTTGTGAGCATGATAGTCCCAGTGAATGATTTTTATGAAAGGCCACCTTATCAGATGCTTGCCATCAGGTCTTGTAGTGATTGCGCATGCCCCTTAACGTGCCGTTTCGTCACACAATTTCCGTAACGCTGCGCCAGCGATGGCTGGCGTTCAGGTCGGCCTGCCGCTGGGGGCTCGCTCTTCTGATGCGCGCCTGTCTGTTAACCCCGTGTTTGCTGACGACAGATTTGCCACATCTGTACAAGATTGAGCGTTACAAACCTGTCGGGATGGAAGCTTTACAAAAACATGCAAAAGTTAACCTTATGAATAATAAACGATTTATTAACATAAAAATAAAAACAGTTAACTCATTGTACAATTTCGATGTACAACTTAGCGAGAATTTGTATACTTTTAGACATACTTAGCAGGTTAACTTGTTTTAGAGGGAAGGACATATGCAGCAGAACGGTTACATTCCGGATACAGCGAATGCCATTGCCCGGTACTTCAACAAAGCGGCTCTTCCTTCACAGCAAGAGATTTTAGGGCAAATCGTCGTGGAAATTCTTCGCGATGGCCGCACCCTTAACCGCAAGACCATTTGCACTAAGCTGCTTAGCCGACTCGAACTCGCCGCCGATGCGCAAGAAGAGAGTCACTACAATACGCTTATAGGTCTGTTGTTCGATCGTTAAGATCGGACATGTCATCAGTACAGATTTCGGGTTATTCAAGTCAATCCTGGCGGGGATAATATTGTCAGCCTCGGAAAAAGCTGGCAATTTTCAGTGGACTGGTCCACCTGAAAACTGATTTTATCCGCTTTTCCAGCGAGGAAACGCGGCAATCAGAGACGCATTTATGAACAGAAGTGAAACTGAACAATTAACTGACGAGATTATCGGCGAGGCGGTGCTGTCTCTGCTTAGAGAAAAGGGCCCGATTAATTTCAAAGCCCTTATTGCAAGGCTTCGCGCGATGGAAGCGAGTGAATCAGACGGCCAAAGACGTAAAGCCATTACCAGCGTAATTGCTGAAATCAGCAACACCATGTTATCCGGGCAGCGTAAAAACATTCGCGAAAATAAAGAATGGAGCCATGATAACGTGCGTTCGCTGTTTGGAGATAGCCAGCAATCCGACGCCAGTAAAAAACACTGACAGCATTTAATTATTAATAAATCAATAATGGTATGAGTACATGAGCCAGGTTATGCTTGAAAAATCAGAAATTTATGCAGAGCTGCCTGATACGGCGCTGACGGACTATTTCCGCAACGCCGGCGATATGCTGGCAGAAGAAGCAAAAATACTGGGCGCCGTTATCCGCGAAATTCTTGCCGCAGATGAGTCGCTTACCCATAAGGCCATTATCCTGCGCCTGATAAGCGCGATTGAATTGACCAACGATGTCGTAAAAGGCGATGTGATCCGCAAAACGCTGGAAATCGTCGTCGACCATACGATGGACGATATCTGATTTACGCGCTTCCCGGGTGGAGAACAATAAACCCAGGCCGTTCATTGCGGTTTCTGCGGTTTATTGTTCTTCACTTTCTTTTTTAACGCCCCTATCCGGTCGCCCTTATTGCTACATGTTCCCGGCATTAATCAACTCGCCCGTCGCCATCGACAGCATAAAAGGTTGCCAGCCGCCCGGCGGGTCCCATTCGCCTGAGCCGTAAATCACCTCCTCCCTGATGTCATTGATAATAACGCCGTCAATGGCGCACTGCGCAGAGCGCCAAATAATGCCTTTATCAATATTTATTAAGAACGTATAGCAAAAGGTAGTGGCCAGAAACGTCTCGCTCAGGAATGCCGAGCTACTATCCGGCGCCGGGTAAAGGTTACCTACATAGTCATCCAGAAAATGACTCTTTACCTCATGTGAAGCCAGGTTAAACAGATGTACATGCTGGCCGTAGAGTATCGCCAGCGTTTCGCTGTTGAGTAATAACTGGCTGAAACACTGCTCCAGTAAAAACCCGTCTTCGTCGGTTCCGACGAAAATGCGCAATATAAGCGCCGGTTCGTTATGGTGAGTGATAAGCACTCTTTTTCTGAATACGCCGCGCTCAGCAAATGGGTTTATCGCTTTTTCAGGCAACTGGCTATCGGTGTATTGAGACTCTTCTAAAAAAAAGGCATTGAAAGACATGAGATTGCTTCCTGCTGTATTGGATTCTGCGCATTATTAACCGCGATGACGAGTAAAGCGCCAGAATATCAGCGCCGTAACGCTCACCAGCGCGCCCGTCAGGCAAACGCCCATCCAGCCCCAGGCGCTGTAAGTCAGGGTGGCAAGCAACGCGCCCACGCCGCTGCCCACAGAATAAAAAAACATGTAAGCGCTCACAAGGCGGCTGGCAGCCTCTGGCCTTGCGGCGAATATCAGGCTCTGGTTGGTGACATGAACAGCCTGAACGGCGAAATCCAGCATAACGATGCCGAGAATAAGCAGCAAAATAGAAGATTGCGCCATGCTTAACGGCAGCCATGAGGCGACCAGCATGCACAGCGCCAGCCCCGACGTCCGCTGCCCATGGCCCCGATCCGCCCACCGCCCTGCTCTGGACGCAGCCAGCGCGCCGGCGACCCCCGCAAGGCCGAATAACCCCGTTTGCGTATGGCTGAAAAAATATGGCGCGGCGCTAAGCGGCAATACCAGGCTCGTCCATAAGATGCTGAAACTCATAAAGATAAGCAGCGCCAGGATAGCCCTGATCCTGAGCAGCTTTTCGGTGAAAAATAACAGCGCAACAGAGAGCAGTATCTGTCGGTAGGTTGTCTCTGCGCGTTCAGCCCGTTGTGAGGGAAAAACCCGCCATAGGAGGATAGCCATCATAACAACCAGCGCTGCGGAAAGAAGATAAATGGCCCGCCAGCCTGCCAGGTCGGCCAGTATGCCTGCAGCGAGACGCGCCAACAGGATCCCTAAGACTATGCCGCCGGTGACGGTTCCTACCGCCTTTCCTCTCGCCCCTGGCGTTGAAAGCGTTGATGCGCTGGCGACAAAAACCTGCACCACTACAGCCATCAGCCCCACAGCCGTCATGGCGCTCAGCAAGGTGTAATACTCCGCCGCAAAGCCGACAGCCGTTAAAGCCACAGAGGAAATCAGCAGCATTCCAGTAATGAGCAGCCGACGCTCAATAAGGTCGCCAAGCGGCACCAGCAACAGTAGCCCGGCGCCATATCCTGCTTGCGTCGCGCTCACGACCGAGCCAATCGCTTCGGTCGTCACGTGCAGTTCTGCGGCCATAGAAGCCAGCAGAGGTTGCGCAAAATAGACGTTCGCGACAGCCAGCCCGCTGGCGACCGAGAACAACAGAATAAGCCAGCCTGGCGCATACGCTTGCGGCGAGCGGACACGTTGCCCGCTGAAGGAGATTTCCGGCATAGAAGGCGTCCTTTTGGTTTCAAATTGAAACAAGCTTGTTTTAGCTCACGCGGTTTCAAAATGCAACAAGGTTTATTATGATGCGGGTACACGCCTGGCGATAAAGAGGCACTGCGCTTCGTTCACGCGCCTTTACCCCTGAGCGTTGCCGGAGGAGAGAGATGAATTACGAAGAGACATTTGTAAAAACGCCATGTCCTGTCGCACGCGCCTGCGCCGTGCTGGGAGATAAATGGGCGTTGATGCTGGTGCGGGACGCCTTCGATGGCGTTACCCGCTTTTCCGATTTTCAAAAAAGCACGCTTGCGGCAAAGAATATTCTGACCACCCGCCTGAAAAAGCTCGTCGAGGACGGGATTTTTATGACCAGGCCCGCTTCTGACGGCAGTGCTTACCAGGAATATATTCTTTCCGAAAAAGGACGCGCTTTATTCCCGCTCATCGTCTGCTTACGTCAGTGGGGCGAAGCGAACTTATTCGCTCCCGGCGAGACTTACTCCGTACTGGTCGACAACGAAACCGGCGCGCCTGTGGAGAAAATGCAGGTGCGCAACGCGCAGGGAGAGATTATTGAGGCACAACAAAGCAGGCGTATCCCGATGACCAAATAACCCTTTTCAGATAAGCCGGGATGAACCGTTTCAGAACGCCAGGCGGGAAATTATCTCTCCCGGGGGATTTACCTTCGCCCCGATAATTTTCAGATTAGTCGTTCGCTATCCCGCCTGGATTTATTTTTTGCAGCTATAGTAAAAATGAAGGTCTCGTCAATAAATCCCTTGCTTAAACGTTGATAAGCGCGTTATCTATAAGAATTGCTAAACTATTCAGAAGTAAAAACGTGATTAACAGCGCACCGCAAAAATATATTTTAGATTTATTTTCATGATAAGGGGGTTATATGCTTTTTCCACAAAAACCCGCGAATGAAAAAGAGCGCTTGCAGGCGCTTTATTTGACCGACCTGCTCGACAAAAAAGACATGGAACGGCTTGACCGCCTGACGCGCCTCGCCAGTACGGTTTTCGGCGTGCCCACCGCCCTTATCACCCTCCTCGACAGAGACAGACAGTGGATGATCTCCACCAACGGCTTTCCGTTACGGGAAACCCGGCGCGATGTCTCGTTTTGCGCCCACGCCATTCTTCAGCAGGGCGTATTCGTGGTGACTGACGCCACTGCCGATCCCCGTTTTTTTGATAACCCGTTGGTCACTGGCGAGCCGAAAATTCGCTTTTATGCCGGTTGCCCGGTGCGTTTACCCGGCGGCACGATTGCCGGCACTATCTGCATCATCGACACTCTGCCGCGGGATTTTACCCCGACAAACGTGAATACGCTGCTTGATCTCGCCGCCGTCGTTGAAGATGAGCTTTACATTATCAGCATGGCGATGTCGGACAGCCTGACCGGTTTGCCGAACCGGCGCGGCTTTTACCAGACCGGTGAAAAACAGTTCGCCGCGTTAAAAGAGCAAGGTAAAGCGTTTTCATTGCTTTATATAACGATGAATAACCTGGCTTCGATTAATGAATTCTGGGGCCATGCCGAGGGCGACCAGGCCATTAAACGGTTTGCCGCCAGCCTGAAGAAAAGTCTCGAACCCGGCAATACCGTCGCAAGGCTCGACGGCAACCAGTTTGCGGTATTGCTTGAGCATAAAAACAAAGCCGACGCGGATAAGTTTTTATGTGATTTTCAGGCGCGGCTGGATGACTACAACCTGCACTCCGAAAAGCCTTTCAACATCAATTACGCTTTCGGCGTCATAGACAGCACGCAACGTAACTTTAAAACGCTGCTGGAAATGGTGACGGAAGGTGATTTAGTCATGCACTCTGAAAACCGAAAGATGAGCAGTAAAATCGGCTGATCGACACGGAGTTTATTATTGAGAAAGCGCCTGTTTTACAGGCGCTTTTTTATCGGCGCGTAGCCTGAACGCCGCTACCAGCGGGTGGCCTGCATATCGATAACAAACCGGTAGCGCACATCGCCCTTCAGCATGCGCGCGTACGCCGTTTCTATCGCTTCGCCGCCAATAAGCTCAATATCCGCGGTGATATTTTTCTCGCCGCAGAAGTCGAGCATCTCCTGCGTTTCTTTAATGCTGCCGATTGACGAACCGCTGATGCTTAAGCGGCGGAACACCATCGGCGTAATGTCTGGCGACAGATGCGGGCTGTCCGGGATTCCCACCAGCACCAGGCGCCCGTTGGTCTTTAGCGCGGCCAGGTAGGGGTCAAGGTCATGCGGCGCCGCCACGCAGTCGATAATCAGATCAAGCGAAGCCCGGCAGGCCGCCATTTGCGCGTCGTCGCGCGAAACCACAACCTGCGTTGCGCCGAGGCGTCGCGCGTCCGCGCCCTTTTCCGGCGACGTGGTAAAGAGCGTCACCTCCGCGCCCAGCGCGCTTGCGAGCTTCACAGCCATATGCCCTAACCCGCCAAGGCCGACCACGCCGACGCGGTCGCCCGCCTTCACGTTGTAATGACGAAGCGGCGACCAGACGGTGACACCGGCGCAAAGCATCGGCGCCACGCCTGCCAGCGGCAGGTGCTGCGGCACGGAAACCACAAAATCCTCATCAACAATCACATTCTGCGCGTAACCGCCCCAGGTGCTTTCGCCGGTGTACTTATCGATGCCGTTATAGGTTGCCGTAAAACCTGCTTCGCAATACTGCTCTTCCTGCTGTTGGCAGAAATGGCAGTCACGGCAGGAATCGACCATCACGCCCACGCCGACGATATCGCCCACTGTAAAGCGGCTTGCCTGCGCGCCGGTTTCCACGACGCGGCCGACGATTTCATGCCCCGGCACCAGCGGATAGCGGCTCACGCCCCACTCGTTGCGCGCCATGTGCAGGTCGGAATGGCAGACGCCGCAGTAGAGGATTTCAATTTTCACATCCTGCTTTTGCAGCGGGCGAAGCGAAATCTGATGGGTGGAGAGGGGTTGCGTCGCGTCCTGCGCGACTAATGCGTTAATTTTCATAGGGCCCTGGAATGAACTGGCTTTAATTCAACGAAGGCGGCAGACTTTAACTAAATGGCTTCTTTATAGATTGTAGTCACCAAATGGTGACCATAAGCGAGGGTATCACTGTGCCAGCATGGGTAGACGGCAAGCTCTTCTTTTACGCTGATTCGCCGCCGCGTAGGCTGATGGATCTTTTTTCTGTCAAGTGGAGCACCATGGTGCTGCACGCGCTTTATCACTGGCCGGAGGGGCGCGCCCGCACCGGCGAACTACAGCGCAGCCTGCAGGGCATTTCCAAAAAAATGCTATTCCAGACGCTCAAGGAGCTGGAACAGCGCGGGTTAATCGCCCGTCACGTTTATGACGTTATCCCGCCGAAAGTGGATTACCGGTTAACGCCGCTTGGCAAAACGTTCGCAGAACCAATAGAACAGATGTACCAGTGGGGGCTGGAAAACCAGGCGGCGCTGGATGAAATGGACGCGCTTTACCGCGCCCCAACGCACGCGCAGGAGGAGTAGAGCCGCAGCAGCGGCTCTGCGTTAATACGCCCTGCGCAGCTTACCGACGCGGCGGCTAATGGTGATGATGGAAAGCGCGGCGACCGTCGCCAGCACTATCCCAACGCCCGTCATGGATGAAAAACCGAAATAGTTAAACAACGACAGCCCGGCAATCCCCCCGGTTAAAAAAGAGAAGATAGTGGTCAGGTGAGTGGTAAGCTGACTTTTTTGCGCCTGCGTATCTTTTGAATAATCGCGCCGCAGCATGGCGACAAAAACGGAAGCGAAAGAGATACCCGCATCGGTAAGCGTACCGGTGATATGTGTGGAACGGACTCTGCCGTTGGAAAGTTGCGTGGATGTCGAATTGTGCAGCCCCATCAAACCGCAAAGCGCGGCGATGATTTCACGGTTTGAGGTGAAGGCGTGGTAATAAGTCTCGTAAATGGAAATAGTGGTTAATATAACCCCTTCAGCCAGCAGGATATGACAAAAAACCAGCCGGTTATTAGTAACAACCCCCCAGATAACCATAATGCGGGCAAGGATTGCGCCACAAACAAACGCGAGAATAATGGCGCCAAAAAAAGCGATATCCTTAAAGTCTGTCGTAGAAACTTCGCTGGATAATTGCGAGGTATTGCCGGTCATATGGGAAGGAAAAAAACCAAACGCGCCAAGCGCGATGGCGTTAAGCAATCCTGCGGTCGTTGCCAGCCACAGCGCCAGTTTCCTGTCCTCAAGATGGGACCGAACTCGTTTAAGTTTAATCAGCACTGACAACCTCCGATTAATGGGTTTTCGCCGGGCGTAAAGACTAACAAAAAGTGGCTGCGCGTATTTTAAGATATTGCCTAAACCAGCGAATATATCCTGTTAATACATCATTCTTTTTATATCCTGAATTTTATTTACATTTCAGACTGAAAATATTTCATCTTAAAACAGCCATCATGAATAATTTTAGAGTAAAGCGACCGTATGCCAGCCCCGGCAATTTTTTTTATGAAAGGTTTTACTTATGACACATCCCTTATTACCATGAGCATATATTATGCATAAAACAAACAGGCTGATAAATTAACCATTCGCCGTGTGGGGTAATAATGAAAAGAGACGCATTATTGCGGTACGCCCGCGAGCATTTTAACGCGGAACCAGAATATCTCTGGCGTAAATTCCCGGCTTATGCCGTGCTTCGGCATCAGAAGAATAATAAATGGTTTGGCATTGTAATGAATGTGCCTGGCCGCAAACTGGGGCTTAAGACAGACGAAGAAACAGACGTGCTGGTCATTAAGGCTCGCCCTGAATACATCGGTTCGCTACGTCAGAAAGAGGGCATTCTGCCCGCTTACCATATGAACAAAGAGCACTGGATAAGCGTGCTGCTCTCCGGCCCGCTTCCTGCGAAAGCGGTTTATGAGCTGCTTGCTGAAAGTTACGCGCTGACGGCCTGATTATCGCTTCCCTGATAGCCCGCCCGGCTTGCGCCGTGCGGACTTTTTGTTGAGATAGACGCCTGCGTACAAACATCAACTGTTCAGCACTGAACCAGACAGGATTGGCCGGTTTGCGTCAGAAAATAAGCCCCTGTCAGAGCCGGTATAAATACCGACTGGCCGGCGCGAAGCCTCATCTCCTCACCGCGGGTATCGCGCAACGTAGTGAGGCCTTCAAGCACAAGTAAAATTTGCGCGCTATCGACTTCAATACGTTTTTGCTGACAGTTCCCCATCACCGAGAAACGAAAATCCTCTACGGGAACAGGATAATGATGGTCAGTTCCAGCGGTATCAGCGACCAGCTTTAAGGTGTGTTCATGCGTTTCACTAAAAACCGTACAGTTAACTAACTCAGGTACGTTGATTTTTTTCGGTGTTAACCCTGCGCGCAGAACATTATCGGAGCAAGCCATCACTTCGACGGCGGTTCCGTGCACATATGCGTGCAATGTCCCGGCCCGCAAAAACATGGCTTCGCCAGGATCAAGCGTTATGCAGTGTAAAAATAACGGCGCCAGGATGCCGATATCCCCCGGGTAGTCCTGCTGCAAGCGGATAAGAAATTCCTGTAAATGGACAAAACCGCCAGCCTCAAGGCTCTCTTTCAGTTGCTGGAGGACATTGCTTTTCGCCTGCGGCGCAAGCTGCATCAGGCAGACAAAGAAGCGCTTAAACCCGTCGGCGTTCAGGTTGGTGCGAAATTCCGCGAGCGCGGGCATGAGTTCAGGCGAATTGAGACGCAGAAAATGATTCACAATTTCAGGATAAGGACGAAAACCATTCATCGCCATAAAAGGCGTAATAGCATAAACCAACTCAGGTTTATGATTCGCATCGTTATAATCGTCTCCGGCTCGATTCCCTTGCCTTGCATAGCCCTCTTCCGCCTGACGTTTATCAGGATGGACCTGAAGCGAAAGCGCGGTTTCTGCCGCCAGTATCTTTACTAAAAACGGTAGCTGGCCAACTTTTTCCGCCGTTCGTTCCCCTAAAACAGTCTCAGGGGATTGCGCAATCGCGTCCTGTAAGGAAATAGAAACCGCACCGATTTCGATTTCGGAACACCCTGCCGGATGCGCCCCCATCCAGATTTCAGCCTGCGGTTGCTCATCCGGATTAGGCACGCCAAACAGCGCATTCAGGGCCGTTCGGCTGCCCCAGGCATAATTTTTAATGGTGTTTCTCAGACGATAAAATGAGGCCATCATTTTTTGCCCTTTATAAAAGCGCCGGGAGTAAATCCGTTAGAGGTGGCCAGTTCCGCAAACCAAAGGGCGTTGCGCTTGATTTGCCGCTCTCCGGTTTCCAGATCCAGTCGCCAGAAACCGTATCGACGTTTAAAGCTATTTATCCACGACCAGTTATCAATAAATGTCCACTGGTGCACGCCAAAACAGTTCGCGCCCGCGCTGATGGCGTGATGGAGCTGTTCGAGATGTTCTTCCATTAATCCGATGCGAAAAGTGTCATCAATAAACCCATCAGCCTGAACAGGACCTTCTGACTGTAAATCCATGGCGATACCAATTTCAGCGAGATACCACTTAATATTGCCGTAATTATCACGGATGTTGCAGGCTATATCATAAATCGCCTGCGGAAAAATCTCGTTATTATCGCGATAGGGATTAAAGCGCCCGTCAGGATCGCTGTAATTTTCAAAATAATATTCGGGCGTAAAGTAATCGAGATCATAGGGACATTCACGCGCTTTAACCCGACGCGGCACGTAATAATTAACCCCAAGGAAATCTACCCGCGACCCGGTTATCAGGTCGACATCCGCTTTCTTCATTTCAGGCAGACAATGATGGGTTGCCAGAATCTCACATAATTCCTTCGGGAATTCATGCTTAACCAGCGGGTCCAGGAAACTGCGATTAAACAGCAGATCGGCATACCACGCCGCTTTTTTATCCTCTTCGCTGTTATTTCGGGTATACGAGGGGGTTAGATTAAGCACCACGCCAATTTCACCCGGCAGTTTAAGTTCTCTGTACACCTGCACCGCTTTCGCATGCGCCAGCATAATATTGAACGCAACCTGCGCCGCCAGTTTGCCGTCTTTTTTGCAAGGATAATGGAAATCATAAAGATAGCCGCCTTCAACAGGCACAATCGGCTCATTAAAGGTGATCCAGTATTTGACTTTATGACCAAATAGCTCAAATGCCGTCCGGGCAAATCGGGCGAAAAGCGCCGTCACATGGGTCGATTCGAAACCACCATACTGCTTTTGCAACGCCTCCGGCATGTCGAAATGATAAAGATTGATCATTGGCTCAATGCCGTTGGCAATCATCTCATCGAAGTAGTTATGGTAGAACTGAACGGCCTCAGGGTTCGGTGCACCGGTTTCAAAATTATCGATAAGCCGTGACCACTGAATAGAAGTGCGAAACGAGTTGAATCCCGTTTGCTTCATCAGCGCAACGTCCTCTTTATATTTACTGTAGGTTTCACATACCTGCTGCGGACCAATCTGCTGGAAAAAGCGGTTGGGTTGTTCTGCGAACCAGCTATCCCAGATAGAACGGTGCGGCTTATTCGCTATGCCTTCCGTCTGCGGGCCTGACGCCGCTGCGCCCCAAAAAAAACCTTCCGGAAATTGATACCGATTCATAATGGCTCCTGAATAAAAAAAGGCTGCCCGAGAAGGGCAGCCAAACAACTACTCTGCAGTGACTTCAATTGATTTGATGAACATATAGCCCCAGTCGCCGGAGAACTTACCAAAACTGATGGTGTTGTCCCCTGCCCTGAGCGCGACCGGAACGTCCATGGTCTGGCCCTGCTCATCCGTTGGCGGAAATTCAATGCTAATCGGCGTTCCGCCGTTCACAATGAACGAGTTTTTCTTGCCACCCCATTTGCCGTTAAATTTCACATGCAGGGTAAATTTGCCGTCCCAGGGAGCGTTAACCCGCCAGCTCACGCTGTCCCCGTCATGAGCGAAAGGGCCAAGGAAACCGTCTTCTCCGATGACCAGAGTATCTTTATCGCGTTTAGTGAAGTTAAGTTTCCCCTGGCTAACGTCCAGGGTCCCGCCGCTAAAGTTGCAGTAATCCGCAGGTCCAGGCCCCGCCGCAGGTTTCACGCTGACTTTCACCGTCTTGCTGCTTTTCAGCAACCCATCGTCAGCCGTAAAGGTCAACGCATACTCACCCGGTGCTGAGAACCAGACGCGGGTTTCCGCTTTGCTGCTGTCACAAAAGTGAACGTTATCCCTGCCGTCATGGCTCCACGCCACGCTGACCTTCGGCTCAGGCAAATTATCATCCTGCCAGGCCGCATTGAGCTGGACCCCTTTATCAATAGTGGTAGAAAGCATGTCCTGTAGCGTAATAACCGGGGGAAGGTTTTTCTGCGTATGCTCCAGGCGAATCACGTTTGAAGGAACAGACTGACCACTCTCATTTTTAGCGATAACCCGATAGTAGTAAGTCTTACCTGGCGTCAGGCTGCGATAGTCATCGCGGAAAAGACTCATTTTCGCTGGATCCCACTCATTTTTGCCGTCGGAGAGATCCTTGCCGACACGGGTCCACGGCCCCTGCGCCTGCGTCGCTCTTTCCACGTCGTAATAACGCCCGACGGGAGAGCCCATCCAGTTAATGGCAAATGGCGAGTTGCTCTCGCGCAGCTTAGGCGCTTGCGGTACCGGCAGCGCAGGCGCCTCGCTCAGACCTGCCATTTGCGCCGAAGCGGTTCGCACCAGATTGACCACCTCCATCTCCTGGTTCGCTTTCCCCTCGACCGGGAAGCCTGGCAGATGGTAGCTATAGTGGCCGGTATACTCTTTGTGCCAGTAAAAACCACCATCATGGCGATGACCGCGAAAACCCCAGATAAAGCCACCTGCGGCCTGAGCGCCATTGACCTCGGTGTGCACAATTGACTGCATGATAGCGTTGAGATCTTTTTGATCGAGCAAACCAAATTCGCCCACCAGATACACTTTTTTGCCGCCTATCGCCTCCAGATCTTTACGAACCTGCTCGGGATGGTTGTTACCGGCGTTGGTGTAATAGTGATTGCTGATAATGTCCACGTTCGGATCGTTGAGCGCGAAATCATTCACCTTTTTGTAGGTACCATCGACGATAAGCTGATGGGGTGCCCATTTACGGATCCAGGCTGCGGTCTGATGCAGAAAATCGGCGTTAGTGTTTTCCAGCTCATTACCCGTTTCCCACGCCATGATCGCCTTTTCATCGTAGTAATGGCGTCCAGTGATAGAGTTAGTACGGGTAATGACCTGGCGGATCACGTCCTGATAGGCCCGGTAGGTTTTACTGTCTGTCCGATAAAAATCTTCCGGCTTTTCATCATAAAACGCGGCCAGCTGTTCCCGGCCCCCCCACCACCACCAGTGATCGATAAACGGCAGAATCAGGCGTAACCCCTGTTTATCCGCCTCGGCAATCATGTTGTCATACACTTTCATTGCTGTTTCATTCAGCCGCGGCATCCCGTCCGGGGTTGCCGGAGCCAGGATATGCGTTTCACGTCCGCAGGCTGTGTCATTTTCCTGCTGAACGGAAAGCACATACACGCGCTGTGCTTTAGCGCCTGTTTGCACCAGCGCTTTGATCCAGTTCTCTTGCTCTTCGGCAGTAGGCCATTTGAAATATTGCCCCCACCCGCGCGGATCGGCCTTGCAGGTTCCTCGCGCGTCATCTTCTATGCGATGCAGCTCCGGGGCGTGGATCCCGGCAAAGCGAAAGAGCCGGGCGCCATCTTTTAACGCTGCGCCATCACGAGTAATAAAATGTTCAAAATGGGATTGCTCCGCCGCACGTGCTCCCGCGCTGCCCAGCGCGGAGAGTAAGGAAACCATCAGGAGTTTTCGAATCGGGAAAGCCATCTGTTTTCTCCTCAGAACCAGACTTCAGCCTGCACACCAAAATTCAGCGTGTCAGTTTCGCCGCTACGGGAATAGGCCCCCGGGCTAAGAGTACCGGTGCTCCAGTCGTAATTTCTGTCCATCGCATCCGAGACGCCTTTATCCCATTTGGCATAGGTGGCAAAGAATCGCAGCTGCGGACGGGTCCAGAATCCAGAATCAAACGTCAGCGTCGGCGCGATGGTTACCTTGGTCAGGCCCCCTTTCCCTTTACCGTTCACCCCCATGTAATTTTTATCATCCAGATATTCGTAACCCACCTCATATTGCATGGCGAAGTTCTTCGTTATCTGATGATACGGACGGATACCCGCAACCCACATGGAGCGTCCCCAGCCGTCATCATCGCTGGTCCACCAGCGGTAGTTTTTGTCTTTCTGATAAAACGCGAAGGTCGACACCTCGACTTTGCCCAAACTGGCCATGCCATCAAGAATCACGCGCCAGGACTGAGTATCTTCAAGGTTTGCCCAGCCCCAGCCGTTTTTCCCCAGCGAGTCCGCTGCGGCGAGGCCTTTGCCATACTGGAAAACGATGCGGGAATAGCCGTCAGTCAGGCCATAAAAGCTGTCAACGTTATATAGCGCCGTCACGCCGTAACCTTTCTGTGCAGCGGTGGGATGATTTTCGTTGCGGTTCATGTGGTGGCCGATAAGCTCAACGTCCAGCCCGGTCCCGCCAATTTTTTTGAACCACAGATTAAGCGAGTAATCGTCGGGGTATCCCTGATCCCCCAGAGCCACCGGATAGGCTTTGGCTTCATCAGTGGTTGTAAAGGCATAAACGCCGGCATCAAAGCGCGCAAAGCCTAGATCCAGATTGTCAAAGCCGCCCCCGGTTCCGTTGTACTGAATATATTCCCAGTCGAACTGGTGGCTGGAAAGGTTAGAGCTGCTGTAGCGTTTACCCGCCCAGAACGTCATGTCCGGAGCGAAATCAAGATTTGATAACTCCGCAAAACCTTCCCGGAACTGGGTTTCTTTACCGTCATCGTCGGTACAGTTCCAGTCAGCGGTACATTTGGTTTGATGCGTCAGGTTTGCCTGAACACGGGCGACCGCACCGGAGTCCGATTTCAGCGTAACCGTCGGGATCAATTCGATTTTGGTATCTTCTTCGTTACCCAGGCGCCATTTACCATCCGGCATCAGTCCCACCGAATCTACCCGGTTGCCATCGGTATTAGCGAGAATACCTGACCGTAAATAGCCATGAAGCGCGAAATCATACTTTTCATCGGCGCTGGCGTAGCCGCTGATGACAGTGAGGGTTATCAAGGACAGAGGTATTGATTTAATTAACGTTTGCATAGATTCCCTTTGAATTTTTATTTTCACGGTTAAACGTGCACGGGAAATGTAAGGATCAAAAAAGGAAATGTACATCCACAAATGGAAAGCGCTTTCCATGTTTGCCGGATTGAATCACAAATTTATTATCCAGGAAGAATTTTTTGTGATTAACATCACGAAATAATCTTCTGCCCAGCGGGAATGGGCAGAGACAAGAAGGCGAGGATTATTTTTCCAGCTGCATCAGCTGACGTTCATGAACCTTGAAGAAAGGACGATAGAGCATCCAGGCATTGAGAAAGGCGAACAGGCACATGCACATGTTTTTCCAGCTACCGTTCGCCGACCATGCCGCTCCCAGCGGTGAAGGCATCGACCACGGCAGCATAGCTACGGCTCTGTCGAGCACGCCAAGTTGAGTAAAATACCATGCTATGCAAGCATTTATAAGTGGAACAAAAACGAACGGCAGTAAAAAGACCGGGTTCATAATGATGGGGAAACCAAACAGTATCGGCTCATTAATGTTAAATAACGAAGGCAGCAGACCAATTTTTCCAACACTCTTCAGTTGCCTTGAGCGGCTTCGCATCGCCATAAATACCAAAGGCAGCGTAGAGCCTATGCCGCCAATCAGCAGATAAAAATCCCAAAATCCCTGCAGGTAGATATGGGGCAACACCGCCTGCCCGGCCGCCAGGGCCCGCTGGTTTTCAAACAGATACGTTAGCCAAAAAGGGTTCATGATGCCCGTAACGATCAGTGCGCCATGGATACCGACAAACCATAAAAGATTACAAATAAACAAGGAGATAAGCACCGCTGTGAGGGTATCCGACGCCACGATGAGGGGGCGTAGTGCTTCGCCAAGTAGCTGTGGCAAAATTTGTCCGGTCGTCTGAAGCATCAGGGTATTCATCACGCTGATGGAAATCATGATCACCAGCAGCGGTATAAGCAACTGGAACCCGTTTCGCGTCATGACCGGCACTTCGTCCGGCAGGCGTACGCACCATCCTCTTTTATAAAAAAATCTTATTATTTCAATGGAATAAGCGCTTGAAATTAGCGCAGTAAAGAGCCCCATACCGCCCAGAAAAACATTCGTTGCGCCATTATCCCGAAATCCTATGAACATCAAAAACGAGAGGCATCCGGTTAGTCCGCACAGCCGTTCAGGCAGTTGATACTGCTTGGCAAGGCTGGCGCTGGCGCCAAAGGCAACTATTAACGCTACCAGCCCAAGCGTGAGCTCAAAGGTTGGCAACAGTATCGGACGCAGCAGCAAATAAAAGTGCGCAAATGGCGAAGCGCTTGAAATAGCAAAGGGTGGAAACAGCAGTGGCACCATCAAACTTCCCACGATTACAAACGGCATGGCAAGGGTGAAGCCATCTCTCATTGCTGTAATATGTTGATTTTTAGTAATTAAATTCGCCACAGGCGTGAGGCGTTGCTCAATCAAATCCACAGCAACATTCATTAGATGAATGTTCATAACTCGACCTTTTAGTTCGTGAATAGCCGGGATGATCGCGCACATTTGGGCAAAGTGAAAGATTCACTCAGGTGATCGCGGTCACAATTACCTTATCCGCAAATGGAAAGCGCTTTCCGTTTTGTTCCACGATGACTATATTCCAGCCATTCGTTCAAAGGAGACGTTATGAAAAAAATCATGTTGTGTTGTTCCGCCGGGATGTCCACCAGCCTGCTGGTGAAAAAAATGGTTGATGAAGCGCAAAAGCGTGGCCTGCAAGCGGAGATCAACGCGTATGGCGTTGCCGAATTTGCCGAGCAGGTAGGTCACTACCAGGTCGTACTGCTTGGACCGCAGGTAAAGTACATGCAAAGCGATCTTCAGAAGCAAGCCGATAAATACGGGATCCGTGTCGAGCCTATCAACATGATGGACTACGGCATGCAAAAAGGGGGCGCCGTTCTCGATTTCGCCCTCTCCCTGATAGATAACAAATAAAAAAGGGAAACCCCATGAGCGCTCTGTACGCGAAACTTATCCAGGTTATTGAACGGAAGATTACTCCGATGGCGGGCGCCGTCGGGCAGCAAAAATATGTGACCTCAATCCGTGACGGCTTTATCACCGCACTGCCGTTCATGATTGTGGGTTCCTTTATGCTGGTGTTTATTTTCCCCCCCTTCTCGCCCGACACATCCTGGGGTTTCGCCCGGGCATGGCTGCAATTCTCGCTGGATCACCGTGAAGCCCTTATGCTTCCCTTCAATTTCAGCATGGGAATTATGACTATCTTTATTTCCGTCGGGATTGCCGCAAGCCTGGCCAAACACCACGATCTGGATTCCCTGACCGCCGGCATGCTGTCTTTAATGGCCTTTTTACTGGTCGCCGCACCGCTGAAGGATGGGCAGATTTCAACGGCCTACTTCTCCGGTCAGGGGATCTTCACCGCCATTCTGGTTGCTATCTACTCCACGGAACTGTACGCCTTCCTTAAGCGGCACAATATTACCATCCGTCTGCCGCCGGAAGTGCCGACCGGGGTTGCGCGCTCGTTTGAGATCCTCATACCGGTGCTGGCAATCGTCGTCACCCTGCACCCGCTGAATCTGTTTATCGAAGCGCAACTGGGGATGATTATCCCGGAAGCGATAATGTCGCTCGTGAAACCGCTTGTTGCCGCATCCGATACGCTCCCCGCAGTACTGCTCTCTGTGCTGGTGTGTCAGGTTCTCTGGTTTGCCGGTATCCACGGCGCGCTGATCGTCACCGGTATTATGAACCCCTTCTGGATGGCAAACCTCTCCGTCAACCAGGCGGCAATCGCCGCAGGCGAAGCGATCCCTCACATCTACGTTCAGGGGTTCTGGGACCATTACCTGCTAATCGGTGGCGTTGGCTCGACACTGCCGCTGGCCTTCCTTTTACTGCGAAGTAAAGCCATTCATTTACGAACTATCGGACGTATGGGCGTGGTGCCTGGGGTATTTAATATTAACGAACCCATTCTGTTTGGCGCCCCCATCATTATGAACCCGCTTTTTTTCCTGCCGTTCGTGCTTGTTCCGATGGTCAACGCCACATTGGCCTGGTTTGCTCTGGATCTCGATTTAGTCAGCCGTGTGGTATCGATGACGCCGTGGACCACGCCCGCCCCTATCGGCGCTTCATGGGCTGCCAACTGGAGTTTTAGCCCGGTGATCCTGTGCCTGATATGCATGGCGACATCTGCCGTAATGTACTTCCCGTTTCTGAAAGCTTACGAAAAGCAACTTCTGGAACAAGAGCATGAAAACGCGGTTGAGCACGCAGAAGATGCGGCTCAATCCGCCTGATAGCAGAACGCAGAGGTAAAAATATGGAATTAGAAGAACAAGTTATGGGCATCATCATCAACGCGGGTCAGTCGCGCAGCCTGTGTTATGAGGCGCTCGGCTGTGCTAAGCGCGGTGATTTTGACGCCGCGGATGCGCGCATGAAAGAGGCGACGCACTATGCCCGCGAAGCTCACCTGGTTCAAACGCAGCTCATTGAAGCCGATGAAGGCGAAGGGAAAACCAAAATGACGCTGGTGATGGTGCATGCCCAGGACCACCTGATGACCTCCATTCTGGCCAAAGAGCTGGTGACGGAGCTTATTGAAATTTACCGGACACGCCCGTACCAGGCATAACGATAACAGAGAGGCTGCGGCCTCTCTTTTGGCAGAGGATCGCATGCACTATCTTGGACTTGATATCGGCGGCACAAAAATGGAGGCCGTATTGCTTTCGCCGCAAGGGGATTACCTCTGGCGCAAGCGCCAGCCTACGCAGAAAGAGAGTTATGCTGCTTTTATGCAGCATCTGGTTGGCCTGATTAACGACGCTCGCGCGGTTAGCCCCGAACCTTTCAGCGTGGGGATCGGGCTGCCGGGCGCAATCGACCCGCAAACGGGGCTTATCAAAAACTGCAACTGCCTGGTGCTTAATGGCCACGATCTGAAAGCCGATCTGGCCGCACGCATCCGCCAGCCGGTGTGGATAGCCAACGACGCCGATTGCTTTACTCTCTCGGAAGCGGTAGATGGCGCAGGCGCGCAGGCAGACACCGTGTTTGGTGTGATAATCGGAACAGGCTGTGGCGGCGGCGTCGCCGTACGCCAGCATTTATTACAAGGCCCAAACGCCATTGCCGGCGAATGGGGACACAACCCGCTGCCGGGCTACGCGCCAGCGTTTGACGGACCCGCGCAGCCCTGTTATTGCGGAAAGTACAACTGTATCGAAACCTTTATTTCCGGTACCGGCTTTGCCCGTCGTTTCCCGGGGGGACTGACGTCACAGGAGATTATAAACGCCGCAGAACAGGGAAATCCGCAGGCCCGCGAGCACTGGCGGCATTTTATCAATGCCTTCGCCCGCAGCCTGGCGTCAGTCATTAACATTCTGGATCCACAGGTCATTGTGTTAGGCGGTGGGTTATCGAATGTCAGCAGAATATATGAGGAGCTTCCTGCCGCGATTGTTTCCTGTCTCTTTTCCGAAACCTGCCATACGCGCATTGTTCCGGCGCGCTTTGGCGATGCCAGCGGCGTACGAGGCGCAGCCTGGCTTCCCCGACTGAACGCGCGGTGAACATGACCTTGACGACGGGCGACGGGACGATTCTTCGGGAGGGTTATGTTAAGATGATAAAAACTCACCACGCAGAAAACGCTATGCCTACGATTGATGATGTATCACGATTAGCCAATGTTTCCAGAGCAACGGTTTCCCGCGTGCTGACAGGCACCCGGGGGGTTCGCGAAGAGAGCCGTGAAGCGGTGTTAAGGGCAGTAGAAGAACTTAACTACCGCCCGAACTTTGCCGCGCAAAACCTGGCGAGTCAGTCATCAAGCCATATCGGCGTGGTGCTTTCCTCACGTGATGAGAGCAGTGGCGCACGCATACTTCCCGCATTGGCGCGCGCAATGAAAGCGCTCAACAAAACGCTCATCGTTCAGTATGTCGATAACGACATCGAACATGCCGCCTCGGTGGATGACTTACAGCGGCAATGCGCCGCTGTTGTGGTGTTCGGACCGGTTGTACCGGGTAGCGGCGATAACGTTATCTCTTTTGACCGACCAGTGGTCGATGCGACAAGTCAGGGCTACGATTTCGCCTTTGCCACGGAGAGCGCCTGCCGCTATATGATAGGTAAAGGCCATCGCAGCATAGCGCTGGTAATCGATAACGAGACGGACGACGCAAGCAAGCGAATGGTGGAAGGCTATCGCAACGTATTGCAGAACTACTCTTTTCCGTTTAATCGCCAGTTAGTGTTAACGGCCAATGAGAGCGTCGAACGCGCGCTGTTAACGCTTATCAATAGCCTGAGCAAATTCTCCGCTATCGTGGTGAAGCGGGATGCTTACGCCGCAGAAGCCATGCGCCTTTTCCGCGAATTCAATATTGCCGTGCCACAGGAGGTGTCTCTTCTTAGTCTTGAGGATTCCCCGTTGGCCACGCAGTTATATCCGCAGCTAACCTGCATTTCCTGGCCGATGGAACCCCTGCTGAACCAGTGCGTACAGCGTATTAAGAGCCTGGTTGAGGGCCGTCCGCTTCGCGAAACGGAACGACCACCGATCATTGGTAAGCTCACACCTCGCCAGTCGGTAATGGAAATGAGTTAACCGTTTTTCAGGAGTGATAGATGAATGCAGTCCAACTGTTAAGTACCGTAGCCTTGCTTTTTGTGGCGTCCTGGCGGGTTTTTGCGCAGGATTCAGGCTTGCCGCTGAAAGAACAGGTTAATACGGATGAAGGCACAATCTGCGTTTATGAACGCGCAGATCACCGTGAAAAGAGGGTAATTCCTGTTGGTCAGGCGTGCCCGAAAACGTCACCCAAAGATAACTAATATCAGTGTGACGTTTAATCGTGCTGCCGGGGTATATCGCCTCGCTTTTCTCACTATCGCTCTTAATATTCACTTTAGCTAAGCGGCTATTTGACGCCCTTTCATCCTGTCGGCCAGCTTTTAGCTAAAATTCGGAAATAACGAAAAACTGGCGCCTTAACGGCTCGTCGTCAGACAACGTATTATATTAGGTTTACACATAAAAAGATGATGGGCACAGGCGGCCGTTTATTAAGACAAATGAGCGGACAGGAAGCGTAACGGGCCAATAAAACTCAGCGACGGAGCAGGAGCATCGATATTATACAGGCTCCCAAACTTTCGAATTACCTACAGAGCCTCCTGTTTTTTATGAATCCCCCAAAAAGGGGCGAAATAATCAGCCAGCACTCAAACTTATACTCACAGCCACTATTGCTCATTTTCCCCGACCCTTGTTAGCTATAGCAGGATCGTTTTATCGCCAGCGCGCAATCAAACGTAGATATGGGACAACCCTTCAACTTGTGGTTTCTATTAAATCTTTTTTATTAATCTAACCCTCTGTTATTACAGTCTTCCCCGCCATTGCAACGCCTGATAAGCCATCTTCCAAAACTTAGCGCTCTTAAGCTTTAGAAGCGTTGTTTCATGCGCTTTACGTAGCGCGTCATATATAAGCCGCCACGCGATTCGGGTCATGGTTTAAAATCTAATGGCACATTCTGAAATAAATTATAGACGCGTTCATTTGGCGGTTCCGGCAAGTCGGCTTCTTTAACCGCAGCGATGGCTGCTTCGCATAGCGCCGGATCGCCGCCTTCGCTGCGAACATCATTAAGCGAGCCATCGGAATTTAACGCCAGGCGTAACATGCAGCGGCGACCGTGGTAACTATCCAGGTCTTCAAATACCTTAATAATGGCGTTACGGATGCCGGTTGTATAGGCTTGAATATCGTTGTTAATGCCGACGTCAGTTTCATCCGCGCAGCCCGTTAAGAAGGCTATTATGCCAAAGATTACATATTTCATCTGTACTTCCCCAAAGTTGAAATAGTTTTCAGCGAGCATAGTAACCCTCAAGGAACGTAACAATCCTTCATTCGACGTAAACGGCGATTAAACGGCTATCGCCTGGATTAACGTACTCTGCGGCAAGGCCAGCCCCATGCAGCGCAAAATTCAGGTGCTTACGTTATCCATACGTCATATCGGCCAGCAGTTCAAAGGTAGCTGCTTCGACTTATTAAAATGCCCCTTTACCAGGCAATGCCTTATCACTCCCTTCCCCCACTTTCACTCCGCGAGTGAAACTCTTACCTTCCGCCGCGGCTATTTCCCCTCGCCTGCTACCCTTAGGATTGGCAACACCCCATACACAGCAACCGAGGAACAGAGCATGGAACAGGAAATCACCGTAGTCGCAACCATCACTTCCAGCGCCAGCGCCGTACATCTTGTCGAAGCGGCGCTTATGCAGGTGGAAAGAGAGGTTCAGGGCGAGCCGGGCTGCAAACAGTACGCGCTGTACCGTAACAACGAGCAGCCGAACCAGTTCGTTATGCTTGAGCGCTGGGCTTCCCGCGAAGCGATGGAAGAGCACGGCAAAGGCGAGCCGTTTTTACGCTTTATGAAAGCGATCGACGGCCTGGCCGATCTCAGCGTCACGACGCTTACGAAGGTATCGTGATGGCTGAACCCATTCGTATTGGCTATATCGACCTGTCGTTTCATCAGGCAAGCGCCCTTGAAGTCGGGCGCATCCTGCAAACGTTTGGTCATGAGGTCATCTATAACGCCGCCCCGCATGAGGCCGCTTTTGAGCGGCTGGGCCGGGGAGAAAGCGATATCTTTGCCTCCGCGTGGCTCCCTTCAAGCCATGACGTTTATCTGGCGCCGATGCTTGATGAGGTGGATAAGCTTTCGGTGATTTATGAGCCTTACTGCATCTGGGGCGTGCCGGATTATGTGCCTGAAGAGGCGGTTTCGGGGGTTGAGGATCTGTTAAAAGCGCCTGCCCTGAGCCGCATGGAAAGGCTTATCCAGGGCATTAACCCCGGCGCCGGCATCAGCCGCTTCTCGGCGCAGATGATTAAGGCCTATGGGCTGGATAGCGCCGGGTATTATTTTGAGCCGGGCACCGAGAGCGACTGCTTTGGCCGCTACGAGCAGGCGGTCGCCGCCAAAAAATGGGTGGTTATTCCCCTCTGGCACCCGCAGTTTCTGCATAACCGCTACGCCATCCGGACGCTGAAAGAGCCCAAAGGGCTGCTCGGCGTGCAGGACGAGGCGACGCTGCTGGTGCGCAAAGCGGCGCGAAAGAAGATAAATCCCGCCGCGCTGGCTGCGCTTTCATCGCTTTATATCGGCAACGCCAGGCTGAGCGCGCTGGAAGACGAACTGCGTAAAAGCGCTGCATAGCGTAACAAGGGAGGCGTAACGGCTTCCCTTTTCAAAAAATAAACCTCTATTTATCAATGTAATAAACCGAAAAACGCATTTTCCCTAAAAAGATAACTTGCAATCAAATAGCGCACTATTTATATTCCTCATCACGAACTCAGCAACACGTCAGTCGTAAAGACATTTAAATAGCGCACGATTTAATAGCGAACATTCAGGAGGCACTACCATGAAAATCAAACAGACTATCCTTGCCGCAACCTTAGCCGCCGTCTCCACCAGCAGCTTTGCTGACCAGCCGTATGCCGACCATCGCGTTCAGGCGTTTCTCGACACGCTGAACAGCAGCGGCGGCAAACCGATGGAACAGCTCTCCCCGCAGGCGGCCCGCCAGGTGCTGGTTGACGCGCAAAAAGGCGCCGCGCTTCCCCCTGCCGACATCAGTGAAAAAACCATTCAGGTTAACGGCCAGTCTATCCGCCTGAACATCGTCAAGCCGAAAGGCGCTAAAGGCACCCTGCCGGTCTTTATGTTCTTCCACGGCGGCGGCTGGATCCTGGGCGATTTCCCGACTCATGAACGCCTTGTCCGCGACCTGGTGGTGGGATCAGGCGCAGCGGCGGTCTTTGTGAACTATACCCCGTCGCCGGAAGCGCATTTCCCGGTCGCCATTAATCAGGCCTACGCCGCTACCCGCTGGGTTGCCGAGCATGGCGAGGAGATTGGCGTGGACGGCTCCCGTCTGGCGCTGGCGGGCAACAGCGTGGGCGGCAATATGGTGGCGGCCGTCGCCCTGCAGGCGAAGCAGAATCACACGCCCGCCATTCGTTATGAAGTGATGTTCTGGCCGGTCACCGACGCGAACTTTACTACCGGTTCTTATAACCAGTTCGAGAATGGGTATTTCCTGACGCGCAACATGATGAAATGGTTCTGGGATGCCTACACCACCAAAGAGAGCGACCGCAATAACATTCTCGCCTCGCCGCTGCGCGCAACGACGGAGCAGCTGAAAGGCCTGCCGCCGACGCTTATCCAGACGGCGGAGCTGGACGTGCTGCGCGACGAAGGCGAAGCCTTTGGCCGCAAGCTGGATGCGGCGGGGGTCGATGTCACCGTCACCCGCTATAACGGCCTGATTCACGACTACGGCCTGCTGAACGCCCTGAGCACGGTGCCGGCGGTACGCACCGCTATCCTTCAGGCTTCCACCGAGCTGAAAACTCACCTGAAATAACGTTTTCTGCGGTCCGGCGCGCTATGCGCCGGGCGCTGTATTGATTTTCACTCGGTAAGTGAAAGTGTTACCGCTCCGGCCCGGTTTTTCCGCCGCCGCAAGCGGCCTATTCTTACCCTCAAGCAAGGCAATGAATGAACTCCTTGCCTGAAAAATCAATCACCTGATGATATTTACTATTGAGGATAAACAAGATGAAAACCGTAAAATTCGCCATCGCCGCCCTTTCTCTGGTGACTTCCGTAAGCTTCGCGCAGAGCATTAGCGCCACCGCCGCCACTATTGACGACGCAGAAGCGCAAATCGCGCAACAGGCCCGCCAGGCAGGCGCGTCCTATAAAATCACCGAAGCGTTTAACGGCAACCAGGTGCATATGACGGCTGAACTGCAAAAATAAGCCTGAGCGAAGAAACCCGGCGCAACGTTTGCGCCGGGTTTTTATTTTTCAGCCGCTTGTGCGGCGTTAACGCGAAAAGCGGGATGGGTGCGCAGCAGGCCGGTAATCGCTTTCAGATGGTCGCGAAACGCGCCGTGAAGCTGGCGAATCGCTGGCGAGAACTGCTTGCGGTGCGGGCATATCAGGCTCAACGGCGCGGCTTCGCCAGGGTGCTGCGGCAACAACACCTCCAGCCTGCCCGCCAGCACGTCGGCGCTGAGGTCAATCCAGGATTTATAAACGATCCCCATCCCTTCCACCGCCCAGCGGCGGGCCACGTCCGCATCGTCGCACAGCAGGCGGCTTTTCACATGCAGCTGGCGGCGCATGCCGTTTTCCGGAAAGCTCCATTTATCATAAACGTGGCCGTTCATCGTAAAGAGCAAACAGTGGTGCTGCGCCACGTCGTCAAGCGTCGCCGGTCGTCCATGTTTCGCGAGATACTCCGGCGAGGCGGCCATGACCCGGCGGTTATCCTCCGCCAGCGGCAGCGCCACATAGCTGCTGTTCTCCAGCGCGCCGTAGCGGATAGCCACATCCACCGGGTCGCGAAAGACGTCGCTTCGCTGGTCGGAGAGAAACAGACGCAGCGAAATTTTCGGGTGCTGTTCGCAAAACGTCGTGATGAGCGGCAGCAGAATGTTGCGGCCAATATCGGACGGCACCGCCACTTTCAGCTCCCCCTGCAGCTCGTCCTCATTGTTATGCAGGCTTTCCGCGCCCGCCTGTACCACCGCCAGCAACTCCTGGGCGTAGGGCAAATACTTTTCCCCTTCGGCGGTCAGGCGCAGGCTGCGCGTGGAGCGCGCAAACAGCCGCTTGTCGAGGTCGCGCTCCAGCCGGTGCACCGCGGCGCTCACCTGGCCTGGCAGTAAATCCGCCTCGCGGGCGGCGTTGGAAAAGCTGCCAAGCGCAGCGGACCTGACAAACAGCGTGACATCTTCCAGCCGAATCATCTCTTCTCCCGAGCCTTTAGCCCTACAGCCGTCAGCAGCGGGGTCAGCCTGCCCGCGATGACCCGCCGCTTTTGGTAATTATTTGAAAGGATTATGGCGCTTTCTGGTAAGCCCCTCAATGGCGGCATGCGCGTCGCGCCGCGTTTTAATTTTCACTGCAAAAGAGAAAGTGCTGCTCGTTTACGCCGGTTTTTCTCTGTATGTCCTGGCAGTACGCTGCGTATCACCGGGCGGCAAAGGCCGCCTTCATCCTTAAATAAGAAGAGAGACGCCATGAAAGCCATCGTATACAGCCAGAACGGGTTACCTATCTCCGATGCGAAATCCCTTTATGAAATGGAGCTGCCGAAGCCGCAGCCTGGCGCGCATGACCTGCTGGTGAAAATCCGCGCGGTTTCGGTGAATCCGGTGGATACGAAAGTGCGCGCCGGTTCGCCCACCGACAAACCGCGCATTCTGGGCTGGGACGCCGTCGGCACCGTCGAGGCCGTGGGTGAAAACGTCACCCTGTTTAAGCCAGGCGACGATGTGTATTACGCAGGTTCCATTACCCGCCCCGGCTCCAATGCGGAGTACGGTCTGGTGGACGAGCGCATCGCCGGGCATAAGCCCGCAAACTTAAGCGACGCCGACGCCGCCGCGCTGCCGCTCACCTCGCTCACCGCCTGGGAACTGCTGTTCGACCGCCTGGAAGTGAAAGACGGCGAAGGCGACGCGCTGCTTATCATCGGCGCCGCCGGGGGCGTCGGGTCAATACTCACCCAGCTTGCCAGCAAACTCACCGGGCTTACGGTTATCGGCACCGCCTCGCGCCCGGAAACCGCGGAGTGGGTGAAATCCCTCGGCGCGCATCACGTTATCGACCACACCCGCCCGCTCACCGAAGGTCTGCGCGACATCGGCATTACGCAGGTACGCTATGTGGCGAGCCTGACCCATACTGATAAACACTACCCGCAGATTGTGGACGCGCTGGCGCCGCAGGGCCGTCTGGCGCTGATTGACGACCCGGAAAGCCTGGACGCCGTGCCGCTCAAACGCAAAGCCGTCTCGCTGCACTGGGAGCTGATGTTCACCCGTTCGCTGTTTAACACGCCGGACATCCGCCGCCAGAGCGACATTCTGGAAAATGTCCGCCGCCTGATTGAAGACGGCACGCTGAAAACCACCACGGGCGAGCACTACGGCAAGATCACCGCCGAAAACCTGCGCCGCGCCCACGCCTTTATCGAAAGCGGTAAAGCGCGCGGCAAAATCGTGCTGGAAGGCTTCTGATAACGTCGCCGGGCGCGGCAACGCGCCTGGCCATCACCACAAGGATTACCCCATGCGTACTCGTCGTTTCACCCGGCCTGCCCTGGCGCTGGCCGTTTCGCTGGCTGTTGCCGGCCCCGCTTTACTGAGCGCCGCAGCCCAGGCGCAGCCGTTAACCCTGAGCGAATTAGCAAGCGATCGCGCCATCGGCCAGCCGGAAGTGGTCTCTACCTTTCACGGCGCCATGCCTACCGGCGTGACGGTGACGGAAGAAGGCCGCATTTTCGTTAACTTCCCGCGCTGGGGCGACGACGTGCCTTTTACCGTCGCTGAAGTGAAAGACAATCAGCTAACGGCGTATCCCAACCGCGAGATTAACCAGCCGGACGATGCCAAACCGGGCGAGCGCTTTCTGAGCGTGCAGAGCGTGGTGGCGGACGGACAGGGCCGCCTTTGGGTGCTGGATACCGCCGCCCCCGGTTTCGCCGAACCGGTGAAAGGCGGCGCGAAGCTGGTGGCTATCGATCTCAAAACCAATAAGGTGGTAAAAACCATTGTCTTCCCGGCGGAAGTTATCCGCTCTACCACCTACGTTAACGACGTGCGCTTTGACTTTCGCGTCGGCGAAGCGGGCGTCGCTTATATTACCGACTCGTCGCTTTCCGGCACCGGCGGCATTATTGTGGTGGATCTCGCCACCGGCAGCGCCGTCCGACGCCTGACCGGAGACCGCTCCACGTCACCGGAGAAAGGCTTCGTTCCGGTAGTGGAAGGCGAAACGCTGTTACAGCGCCATGCCGACGGCTCCACCGCGCCGTTCAGCGTCGCCTCGGACGGCATCGCCCTGTCGCCGGATGGCAAAACGCTCTACTACAGCCCGCTCTCCAGCCGCTATCTGTATGCGATTTCCACCGCGCTGCTGCGCGACCCGAACGTCAGCGAGGCGCAGCTCTCTTCAGCCGTGCAGGACCTGGGTGAGAAAGGAGCGTCAGACGGCCTGGAAGCCGACGCCAGCGGCGCGGTTTACGCAGGCGATTACGAGCGAAACAGCATTCGCAAGCGCGAGCCTGGCGGCGAATGGCGCACCATCGTCCACGGCCCGCAGATTTTATGGCCCGACACCCTCTCCGTCGGCCCGGACGGCTACCTTTACTTCACGGTAAACCAGTTAAACCGCCAGCCGAGCTTCCACGCCGGCAAGGATCTGCGCCAGAAACCTTACGCCCTGCTGCGCGTGCGCATTAACGCCGCGCCTGCGCCAACGCGTTAACCTAAGGCGGAGGGAAAAAGGCCTGGCGTCGCCCAGGCCTTTGCTTTTGGACTCGTTATCAGGAACCCAGGCTTGCTTTCAGGACCGATAAAAACGTCACCGCTCACCTTATCGGCCTGTAACAGAATATGTTATTTAATAAGCCCTGCGATTACCCCTAAAGGAACTGCGATGTCTTCCCGCTTCGCCACCCTGCGCCGTATTCCTCGCGGCGTCTGGATCATCGGCTTTGTCAGCCTGCTGATGGATATCTCTTCAGAGATGATCCACAGCCTGCTGCCTTTATTTATGGCGACCGCGCTGGGAACGCCGGTGGTGGTTATTGGCCTTATTGAAGGGCTCGCCGAAGCCACGGCGCTGTGCGTTAAAGTCTTTTCCGGCGTGATTAGCGACTATATCGGCAAGCGTAAAGGGCTTGCCGTGCTCGGTTACGGCCTTGGCGCGGCGAGCAAGCCCCTCTTTGCGCTCGCCTCCACCTCCGGGATGGTTTTCAGCGCCAGGATTATCGACCGGCTCGGCAAAGGCATTCGCGGCGCGCCGCGCGACGCTCTGGTAGCGGACGTCACGCCGCCGGACATCCGGGGCGCCGCCTACGGCCTGCGCCAGACGCTCGATACCACGGGCTCGTTTCTCGGCCCTTTGCTGGCGGTCGGGCTGATGCTGCTGTGGCATAACGATTTCCGCTCCGTGTACTGGGTCGCCGTTATCCCCGCGTTTCTCGCCGTCGGGCTGCTCTTTTTTGGGCTGCATGAGCCGCGAAAGCCTGTAGAGCACCGCAGAAGCAACCCCATTAAAAAGGAAAATCTCAAACGGCTGGGCCGCGAATGCTGGCAGGTGATAGGCCTTGGCGCCGTCTTTACCCTGGCCCGCTTTAGCGAGGCCTTCCTGGTGCTCAGGGCGCAGGAGGTGGGCATCCCGCTTGCCCTGATCCCGCTGGTGATGGTGGCGATGTATGTCGTGTTTTCCGTGACGGCCTACCCTTTTGGGCGCCTGTCCGACACGCTAAGCCACCGTCGCTTGTTGCAGATGGGGCTGCTCGTGTTGATTGCGGCGGATATTACCCTTGCCCTGAGTCAGGGCTGGCAGGGGATTATCATAGGCGTGGCGCTGTGGGGCGTGCATATGGGCATGACGCAAGGGCTGTTCAATGCGATGGTCGCCCGCACGGCCCCTGCGGATTTACGGGGCACGGCGTTTGGCATCTTCAGCCTGCTGAGCGGCGCAGGATTATTGCTGGCAAGCCTGGGCGCCGGGCTGTTATGGGATATCTGGGGCTCCGGCTCAACGTTTTACGCCGGTGCGCTGCTTTGTCTGCTTACCTTGCTGGTTACCCGCTTCGCGCCTGAAAAAGCCTGAAAAAAGGCCGCCTTGCGGCGGCCGTTAACCTTAATGCAGATTCAGCCGGGCGCTTAGCGTCTCGATCTGCGCCCGCCAGCGGGCCTGAAGCGCCGGTTTCTGGTGCTTCGGCTTGCGTGCGGTATCCTCGCGCAGTTTTTCCTCAAGCGTAAGCAGCGCCGCCAGCAGCGACTCTTCATCCTCCTGCGCCGCGGCATGACGCTCTGCAACCGGCGCAGGCCGCGCGCAAGCGCCGCCCTGCTCCCCGCCTAACCGTTCATAAACCTCCTCCAGCGCATGGCATTCGCTAAGCCTCTGCTGGTCGATAAGCCAGAACCGGTTGCAGCTTTGCTCAATCAGGCGGCGATCGTGGGTGACAAGCAGCACCGCGCCGTGGAATTCGCAAAGCGTCGCCTCCAGCTCCTCCTTGCCTTCCATATCCAGATGGTTGGTCGGCTCGTCCAGCAACAGCAGCGAATACCGGCCAAGCGTCAGCCCGACGAACAGCAGGCGCGAGCGCTCGCCGCCGCTCAGGACGCTCACCTTTTGCAGGTGGCGCGCATAAGGGAAACCGGCGCTGATTAACGCCCGCTTGCGCTGCTCGTCGTCAGCGCCAGAAAAGCGGGCAAGGGCTTCGCTCAGGGTCTCTTCATCGTCGAGCTGCCGCTGGCTCTGATCGTAATAGCCCAGCCGCAGCCGCGGATGAAACAGCGCCTGTTCCTGCGCCTGCCAGGCGCGCCACAGATGTTGAAGCAGCGACGATTTGCCAGCGCCGTTACGCCCGACGATGGCGATGCGATCGCCGCTTTTCACCTGCAAGGCATCAAGCGTAAAAAGTACCGGCGCGTCGGCGGACGGGCGCACCGCAAGGCGCGGCAAATCCAGCAGCCGGTCGGCCTCCAGCGCTTCTCCCTGCAATCGCAGCCGCCAGCCGCTCCCTTCGGTCAACCGGGTTTGCGTCTCTTTTAGCCAGTCGGCCCGTTTTTCCATCTGCTGGGCTTTACGCGCCAGCCCTTCGTTGTCGTAATCACGTCCCCACAGCGCCATGCGCCGGGCGCTTTTCTCGATGCGCTCAATCTCTTTTTGCTCCGCCTGGTGGCGCAAGGCGTCCGCTTCATCCCGCGCCTTAAGCGTTTGCCGGGCGGCGGTACAGGGCAGGCGGAAAAACTGCAGCGTTTTATCGCGCAGGATCAGCGTGCAGTTGGTGACGCTGTCAAGCAGACGGCTGTCGTGGGAAACCAGCACCATGCTGCCGCCCCAGCTTTTCAGAAAGCGTTCCAGCCAGAGCAAGGTGGGCAGATCGAGGTGGTTGCTCGGCTCATCCAGCAACAGCAGGTCCGGCTGGCATAATAGCGCGCGGGCGAGCAGCAGACGGGTGTGCTGGCCGCCGCTGAGCGTCCCTGCCGTCTGTGACCAGAGCGCCGGGGAAAAGCCGATAGTCGCCAGCAGCGCTTCGCAGCGCCAGCGCTCGGCCTCGCGCTGCGCGGGCGGCAGGCGCGCCAGAAGCGTGTCCAGCAGCGAGCAGGAATAGAGCGATTCAGGCAGAGATTGCTCGACCCGCGCCAGCAGGCAGGCGTGAGACGCCGTCACGCGGCCCCGGCTGGCGGCAAGCTCGCCGCTGAGGATTTTCAACAGCGTGCTTTTGCCGCTGCCGTTATGGCCGATAAGGCCAATACGATCGCCCTTTTTAATGGCGAAGGTGATGTCGTGCAGGAGTGTGCCGAAGGCGTTGTCATAGCCGACAGCATGAACAGAAAGCAGAGTGCTCATATGCTTACCCGTGATTTGCAGGCATAAGGATGCCTGTCGTCAAAATTCGCTGACGACAATCCGGTAAGCCGGAGAGAAGAACAGGTGTTGGAAAGCTTCGCTCAGGCGGGATTATCGCAGCACGATACCGGTAATGCCCGAGCGAGACCAATCACCATAGAGGTGTGAGTGAACAAACAATTCACACATCGGCATAGCATTCCTCCTTTTTATTCGTTAAGTGAATGGATGGAGCGACTATAAAGCGTCAGCCCGCGAAGCGCCAGCCCACCGTACGCCTTTCGTTGTGAAAACGTGACCGTGCTGGCACGCCGGGTTCCGCTTTCAGCCAATAAGCGTAAAGCGTTATGGCTTATGCCTTTCGGCGCCGTTTAAAACGGCGAGCACATTTTCTTATGAAACAAACCTAAATATAATTTTAAATTTCGCTGCTAAATAGCTAAAGTCAGGAGCTATTTTTTCGCTCCGACTCTATAGTATCAAACGCATACTATATGAATTCAAAGTAAATCCTTCGCTTTTTCATAACTTATTCTCATGCAATAAAAGCAGCCATGCCGTAATAAAAAATTCATAGTTAACTTTTAAAGCGAAGCTCAGCGTTGCGATTTATCTTAATTTAACGACCAGTCTTGTTTAGCGAAATTAATAAAATTAGAGTGAATCCGGAAATTAATTCTTAAGCATTTCTTATTCACCTTAGCTTCCGGTTAAAAAAGGAGTACTACATGGCTATTGATATGTTCCTGAAAGTGGATGGCGTGACCGGCGAATCGAAAGATTCCAATCATAATAACTGGATTGATGTGCTCTCTTTTAACTGGGGCGCCTCGCAGCCGGGCAATATGGCGGTGGGCGGCGGCGGCGGCGCGGGCAAAGTCAATTTTCACGATTTAGCCGTGCAGTCTATGGTGGATAAAGCCACGCCAGCCATTCTGAAATTCTGCGCCAGCGGCAAGCATGTGACTAAGGTTGAGCTTTCCATCTGCAAAGCAGGCGGCCAGCAGGTTGAGTACTCCCGCGTGGTGCTTGAGGACGTGCTTGTTACCCGCACGGAATTTACCGGCGTCGGCCATACGGACACGGTTCTGGTGAATTATCACTTCCAGGCGTCGAAAGTGAATTTCCATTACTGGGAGCAGTCGAGCCAGGGGACCAAAGCCGCCGAAACGAAGTCGGGATGGGATATTAAGCAAAACAAAGAAATTTGATGCGTAAGGAGTCATTCCCGTGGCAGAAATTAATGCGATGATAAATGCCCTTCTCGCCGATCGCTCTTATTTTAATACGCAACAATTGCATAGCATGGTTGCGTTTGTGAATGAACTTGATGAAGAAACGCTTTATCAGTTCGAAAACTCTGATGAGCGCACGGTAATGTACGCTTATGAACAGTTGGTCTTTACCGGGCGAAATAACCGCGGCAACGATATCGAAATGGGCTTGCTAAACCGGCCTGCCAATACCGCCGTACAAAATAACCGGGCTTTCTTTGAACGCTTTAATACTTCGGTTCCCTATGGCCGCGGGTATGGCGGAAATGTCTATGAAGACAGCACCAAAATTAAATATGACTACGCCGGTAAAATATTAAACGCCGTCGGCGGTCTTGCCACCATGGGGGGCGGAATCGCCGCTGCCGTGGCCGCCACCACCACCACCACGGTGCGCGCCGCGTTAACCGCAACCGGGGGCGCGGCTTCCTTAGCCGGCGGCGCGCTGGTGCTGCTTCGCAACAGCCTTGCCGACAGCCAGGTAGCCAGCAACAAGCGCTTTATCGAAACGGTGAAGAAAATAGTGAAGGCGCGCAACAAGGTGAATAAGTTTTTTGAGGAGACCAACAATAAGGTGGTTAAAGACCCGGCAAAAGCGGCGACGCAGTTGCAGGCGGGGCTAAGCTCCAACCCGAATCGCTTTACGCGCGGGCCGAATAACACAACGGTATTTCAGAATCTCAGCGCCGTTGAAAAGCTGGTGCAGGAAGATTTTGCCAGCCAGCATTACAACATCAAAACCAAACTGATTATCCGTAATAACGACCCATGGTTTATCCGTCTGGAAACGCTGCGCAGCGAACCCAGAGAGTTAACCCAGATGGATATGGAAGTGTTGCAGAGCGTCGCAAGCCGCCTGTAGCCTTATCCGTAGCGGCGGCGTTCCCGCGCCGCTTCCTTCTGTTTCGCCGCCCGCCTGCCCCCTTCGCCACGCAAAACGCCAACGCGCACTACACTCTTTGCGTAGTCGGCTGACTGTCGGGAGGTCATTTTGCTTGCCGGAAACAAACTCCTCGCCCTGACCGGGTTTGCGCTTATCGCTGCGGCGTACGGGCTGGCCCGCTTCTCCTGGGGCCTGCTGCTGCCGGCTATCATGCCGGATATCCGCTTATCGCTCTCTCTGGCGGGCACGCTCTCCTCCGCCTCCTTCGCCGCTTACTGCGTGGCGATTGTTTTCGCATCTGTCTGCACCGCCCGCACCGGCCCCCGTCTGCCTGCGCTGCTCGCCGGGCTGTTCGCCATGGCGGGCATGGGTGTGATTGCCCTGTCTCATAGCCCAGGCGGCCTCATGGCGGGCGTTATCTGCGCCGGGCTCAGCACCGGGCTCGTCTCGCCGCCGATGGCGGAGGCAGTCAACCGCAGGGTTATGGAAAGCCAGCGTCCGGTCGTGAATACCGTGATTAACGCGGGCACGGGGGGCGGCATTATCTTTTCGTCGCTCGCCGTGCTGGCGCTGACCGATAACTGGCGCGTTATCTATGTTTGCTTCATGCTCGCCACCCTTATCCCCACCCTGCTGGCGCTGAAGGTCATTCCCGGCGGCGCCAGCGGCGCGGGGTTTTCGCTAAAAGCGCAGGGCGCCGCTTTTCTTTCGCCCGCCTTACGCCCTCCGCTGCGCGTGGCCTTCCTGAGCGGGATAGCCAGCGCCGCTTACTGGACCTTCGGCCCGGTGATGTTTCAGTCACTCGCCGGGATGGAAGCGCGAACGGTGACGCTGCTCTGGTTGATTACCGGCATCACCGGCTGCCTGGGGTTGCTGACCGGTTATCTGACTAACCGCTTTGGCATCAACCGCGTCCACCGGATGATGCAGGCGCTGACGGCGGCGGCCTTTCTGCTGCTGATAGCCTCAACGCACCACCCGCTGGTGGTTTATCTGGCGGCAGGGCTCTACGGCTTTGCCTATATCACGCTCTCGGGCGTGCTGCTGGTGAGCGGCGTCAACGCGGCGGGCGACGACCCGGCGGCGGGACTGGGGGCGGTGTTCCTGATGCTCGCCATCGGCCAGGTGGTGGGCGCGGCGGCGTTCGGCCTGCTGCTGGACAGCGCAGGCGCCGTCATCGCGCTGTGGATTTTCAGCGGCGTCGCGCTGCTGGCGATGCTGCTGCCCGCCGCGCAAACGCAGCGTCAGCGCGTTGTAGACGCAGAGTTTAAGTAACGGCTTTATAATGGCGGGTTTACGGCTTAACAGGTATACCCCATGAAACTCTTGTCGCTTCGCGTTCTCATCCCGCTTGTCGCTGTCGCCCTGCTGCTGGTCTGGTGGCTGCGCCCGCACTACAGCGATGAGGACAAGGCTTACTACGCCGCGGTGTTCTGTTCGGTTAACAAAGCCAGCTCCGGCGCGCCGCTTTCGCAAATGGAGCAGGTTATCGAAGGCGGCAATACTGATTATGCGCTGCAAAAAACGCACTTCTCCCCGTCGCTGGCGAAAGCCGTTATTCACGCCTGGGGGCAGTTGAGTGAAGAGGAGAAGCAGCGCGCACGGCAGAACCCCGCCGCCTGCGCCCCGTTGCTGACCGCCGCGATGCAGCGCTAGTTACACCGCAGGCAGCAGCGCCAGCGACGCTTTCATCTCCCGCGCCTCTTCCCCCGGGCTTCGCCCGAACAGACGCCGGAACTCGCGGTTAAACTGCGAAGGGCTTTCATAACCGACTTTGAAAGCGGCGGACGCGGCGCTGAGATCGTCGCGGATCATCAGCAGCCGCGCCTGGTTCAGACGCACGGATTTAATGTACTGTAGCGGCGTGGTGCGCGTAACGGCCCTGAACTGCCGGTGGAAAACCGGCACGCTGAGCCCCGCTTCGCTTGCAAGCTCGCTGATGTTAAAGGGCTGCGAGTAGTCGTCGTGTATGCGCAACAGAACCTGAGAAATGGAGGCGAAATGTCCCTGGCTTGCCAGCGCCGCTTTGATAGCGCCGCCGCGCTCTCCCACCAGCACCCGGTAGTAAAGCTCGCGCACCACCTGCGGCCCAAGGATGCGCGCCTCCTGCGGCGAGGAAAGCACGCGCAGCAGACGCAGGGTGGTGTCGGTCAGCGTCTCATCCAGCGGCGTGGAGATGATGCCTTCCGGCGCCTCGTGGTAGCTCGCCTGGGCGTGGCCAAGCGACATCACCAGCTCTGAAAGCACAGTCATATCCAGCGAGACCGCAACGCCCAGCAGCGGCGCCTGCGGGCTGCCTTCGGTCTCAGTGGAAAAGGGCAGCGGGACGGAGAGCACCAGGTAATGCTGCGGGTTGTAATGGTAGACTTTGTCCGCCAGATACCCCCGCTTCGCCCCCTGACAGACAATCACGATGCAGGGTTCATAGACCACCGGCGTGCGGCCCAGCGGGCGGTCTGAGCGCATAAAACGCACGCAATCCAGTAACGAACGTGTGTACCCCTCCTGCGGCGCCAGCTTTTCCAGCAGCGCGATCATTTCGTCCATCCGGCACCCTCCCCTATGGCGTGAGTTATGAATGTGCAACAACTTTGCCGCTCTGCGCGCGAAAGGGGAAGCCCCCCGACAGGATCAGGCAATCATGCGATAAGAATGGCGCTTTTTTGTCCGCTGCGCACGCTTTAGCATCGTTCATGAACTATCCCACTCAGCTATGGAGATAAAACGATGCAAACGTCAAAAGTTATTCTGCTTACCGGCGCCAGCAGCGGTATCGGCGAAGCGACGGCCCGCCTGCTCGCCCGTGAAGGTCATCAGTTAATTATCGGCGCCCGCCGTACGGATCGCTTACAGGCGCTGAGCCAGGAGTTCAGCAATATCGACTATCTGGCGGTGGACGTGACCCGACCTGAAGATCTGCAAAAAATGGCGCAGCACGCGCTGACGCAGTATGGCCGCATCGACGTGCTGGTTAATAACGCCGGGATTATGCCGCTTTCGCCGCTTTCAGCCCTCAAAACGGATGAGTGGAACCAGACGCTGGATGTCAACGTTCGCGGCGTGCTGCACGGCATCGCCGCCGTGCTCCCCGTCATGGAGCAGCAAAAGCAGGGGCAGATTATCAGCGTCGCGTCGATAGGCGCACACCTGGTCTGGCCTTCCTGCGCCGTCTATTGCGCCAGTAAATTCGCCGTTCGCGCCATTATGGACGGGCTGCGCCAGGAGACCGATACCGTTCGCGTCACGGTGGTAAGCCCGGGCGTGGTGGAATCTGAGCTGGCGGACCACATTACCGATACGTCCGCACGGGAAGCGATGGTGGATTTCCGCCGCGTCGCGCTGCCTGCCGAGGCCATTGCAAAAGCCATCGGCTGGGCCATCGCGCAACCTGACGGCGTCGACGTTAGCGAAATCATTGTGCGCCCTACCGCCAGCCCTTACTGAGCCTTCATTTCGCCTCCGGGGACAACGCCCCGGAGGGCTTTTCCTGCGCGTTAATTTGACGCCCGGGCGCCTGGCAACAACACTTCCAGTTTGGTCTTTTCGCCCACCGGGCGTCAGGTTTACTGGAGTCGTTATGAAAAAAACCGTTGTTGTCGCCGGCGCCGTAGGCGTAATCGGCCGCGGCGTGCTGGCCCATTTTGAAGAGCAGGATGTGGAGCTGGTCGCGCTTTCGCGCAGCCAGCCCGATTTTCCCACCCGCGCCAGACACCTGCCGGTCGATCTCACCGACAGACATTCCTGCGAAGCGATGCTCGCCCAGGTGCCGGAAGCCACCCACCTGGTTTTCGCCGCTTACCAGGAGAAACCCACCCCCGCCGAACTGGTGGAAACCAACCTGCTGATGCTGAAAAACCTGGTGGAGGTGCTGGAAGCGAAAGCGCCGCACCTGAAGCACGTGACGTTGATGCAGGGCGGGAAAGCCTATGGCGCGCATATCGGCGCCTTCCCGTCGCCAGCGAAAGAGAGCGACCCGCGCCATATGCCGCCAAACTTCTATTACGATCAGGAAGATTTTCTGCGCGAGCGCGCTGTCGGCAAAGCCTGGTCATGGACCGCGCTGCGCCCGGAGGCGGTCATCGGCATGGCGGTAGGCAACCCGATGAACCTGTTGATGGTGATTGCCGTCTACGGAACGCTGGCGAAGGCGCTGGGCGTGCCCATGTCCTTCCCCGGCCCGCGCGAGGCATACGATGTGCTCTACCAGGTCACCGACACGCGCATTCTCGCCAGCGCCATCGACTGGGCGGGCGAGAACGAAGCCTGCCGGGGCGAAGTGTTTAATATCACCAACGGCGACTATTTCCGCTGGTCGCGCGTCTGGCCGCGCATCGCCGCCTTTTTTGACGTGCCGGTCGGCGAGCCGTTCCCTCTCTCCCTTGAGCAGATGATGGCGGACAAAGGGCCGCTGTGGGCGCACCTTACCCGGACGCACGGGCTACAACCCTACCCTTACGAAAAAGTAGTCTCCTGGCGGTTCGGGGATTTCATTCTGAAAACCACCTTCGACAATATCACCAGCACCATTAAAGCGCGCCAGCACGGCTTCGCCGACTGCATCGACAGCGAAGAGATGTTTATCGACCGACTGCAGGCGCTGCGCGAACAACGCTATATTCCGTAAAACCTGAAGAGGCGGGAGACCGCCTCGTTTCCTTGCCTGGAGAGCGCCTCCCGTGCTGTGACGCCCTGAAGTGAGAAGCGCGCAGCACCTTCCCCCTTTGCGGCACACTACACTAAGCCAGTGACAGCCAGAGGGCCAGCAGACGCTGAAGCCCGCCTTTACTCTCCACTTCGCTCCCGGCCACGGGAAAAGGCGTGAAGCATGACGCTTGATATCACTCACTTTACCCCGCTGCAGAGCTTTTTCGGCGGGATGCTCATCGGTGCCGCCGCCTGGCTGCTGATTATTTTCTGCGGTCGGGTGGCCGGGATAAGCGGCATCCTCGGCGGGCTTCTTTCCACCACCACGCCCGATAAGCGCTGGCGAGCCGCCTTTTTGCTGGGGCTGGCGGCCTCGCCCTGGCTTTACCGCCTCTTTACAACCCTGCCGGAAACCCGCATCGACGCGGGCTGGCCGCTGATAATTTTGGCGGGCCTGCTGGTCGGCGTCGGCACGCGTTACGGCGCCGGCTGCACCAGCGGCCACGGCGTGTGCGGCCTTTCCCGGCTCTCGCCACGCTCGCTGGTCGCCACCCTGGCGTTTACCGCCGTGGCGTTTCTCACCGTCTGGCTGCTCGGTAGCGGGCGCTAAAGGAGAACACCATGAATCCGCTTTTTGCGTTGCTTGCCGGTTTGCTGTTTGGCGTTGGGCTGCTCGTTAGTGGCCTGGCGAACCCGGCTAAAGTGCTCGGTTTTCTTGATATCACCCGGCTGTGGGACCCTTCGCTGGCGTTTGTCATGGGCGGCGCCATCAGCGTGGCCTTTTTCGCCTTTCGCATGGCGAAAAAGCGCGCGCGCCCGGTTTTTGGCGACGAAATGCATATACCTGCAACGCGGCGTATCGATGGCCGGTTGCTCGGCGGCGGGGTGCTGTTTGGCGTGGGCTGGGGCCTGGCGGGGATCTGTCCTGGACCGGGCCTGGTGCTGATGGGTCTCGGCGAGATTAAAGGCATCGCGTTCGTCGCCGCGATGGTGGCGGGCATGCTGATTTTCGAAGGGCTGGAGAAGGCCCGCGGGCGAAGCTGATCAGGCTTTCGTCAGTATCGTGAGCAGCACGCCGTACATCAGCAGATGCCCGGCATAGGCGTAGTAGAAAAACTGTCGCGGCAGAAAGCGCGGCGACCCTTCCGGCCTGAGTCTCGCGGCCAGATACAGCCCGGCGAAAGGCAAGACTAACGTAGGCAGAATGTAATATGTCAGCGTGTCGAGCGGTTGCTGCGCAACGCGGTACATGCCGTTTAGCATCAACAGCGCGACGATGGCACCAGCCAGACCCAGCGCGCGCCAGCGCCGCAGTTCCGGCGAAAAGAGCACCGCCAGCGAGAGGGTCAGGATAATCCCCTGCGGCCCGTAGCTGGCGAAATTAAGCGGCCAGACGAGCAGGCACAGCAGCACCGTCCCCGCCGCCACGCCCCGTTGCTGGTAGCGGTATGCCCAGGCGAAGAGCTGCGTTACGCCTGCGAAAACAAACAGAATATTCAGCGCATACCCGTAGTGGATTTCGCGAAACGCCAGCCAGAAAACCGGCTGGGTGATGAAAGACCAGATCCACAGCCGATTCGCCCGCGCCTGCAAACGCGAAGGCTGGCGGTGAAGGTTTAACGCCCAGATTAGCGCGAACAGCGGAAAAGCCATGCGCCCGAAGGCGAACAGTTCAGGCCTGGAGGGAGAGAGAAAAATGGTGTTGGCGTGGTCTATAATCATCGCCAGCAGCGCCAGCAGCTTAGCCATATCGATAGCGCCGGGGCTGAGCTTCAGTGACAGCGGCTCGTTCATCATCGCTTTTTTATTCCCTGAAAGACCGCTAATCGGTAAAGGCCGTTCGCTTACAAAGGGTTGCACGCGATCAGTGTAGCTCATCGGCTCCGCGCCGCCTTTCTTTCCCTCTTCAACCCATAAAAAAACCCCCGGCGCAGGGCGACGGGGGTTTTGTCAGGCTTTACTTACAGCGCCATGTCATGCTGGGCAGGCGCTTGCTCGGCTTGCGCCGGTTTTGCTTGCGGCATGGACTGCTGCGCCTCTTTCATCTGAATCACCGGCGGCTTGGTCAGCTGCAGCGTAGCGGCGGTTTCATCCCAGACCTGCTGAGTGAGCGCCACGTTGCCGTTCAGCTTCTGGCCGTAGGTCGGTACGATTTCACGCAGCTTGCTCTGCCATTCGGCGGACTTGTACTGCTCCGGGAAGAGCTGCTTGATAACGTTCAGCGAGATAGGCGCCGCGGTGGATGCGCCCGGAGAAGCGCCCAACAGCGCCGCCACGGTTTTCTGCTCATCGGTCACGATTTCGGTGCCGAGTTTCAGCACGCCGCCTTTCTCGGGATCTTTCTTGATGATCTGCACGCGCTGGCCAGCCTGGATCAGTTTCCAGTCTTCTTTACGCGCGGACGGATAGTACTCTTTCAGCGCGTCAAAGCGGTCTTCGTCGCTTAACATCACCTGACCAATCAGGTATTTCACCAGATCGAAGTTATCCAGGCCGACATCGGTCATCGGGATAACGTTTTTGGTAGTGGTGGTGCTCAGCAGGTCGAAGAACGAACCGTTTTTCAGGAACTTGGTGGAGAAAGTCGCGAACGGTCCAAACAGCACGACGCGCTTGCCGTCAAGGAAACGGGCGTCCAGGTGCGGTACCGACATCGGCGGCGCGCCTACGGACGCCTGGCCATACACTTTCTCGCCATGCTGACGGGCAATCTCCGGGTTTTCGCTCACGAGGAACGAACCGCCCACCGGGAAGCCGGCGTAGTTATCCGCTTCCGGAATGCCGGTTTTCTGCAGCAGCTTCAGCGCCCCGCCGCCTGCGCCGATAAACACGTACTTCGCGTCTACCGCACGCTCATCGCCGCTTTTCACATCGGTGATGGTGACATGCCAGGAGTTGTCGTCGTTGCGTTTGAAGTCGGTGACTTCAGAGGAGGTTTCCAGCTTGAAGTTGTTCTGCTTCTTCAGGCTGCCCACCAGCTGACGGGTTATCTCGCCGTAGTTAACGTCGGTACCGACCGGCGTCCAGGTGGCGGCGACTTTCTGCTTCGGATCGCGGCCTTCAATAATCAGCGGCGCCCATTTTTTGATCTGATTCTGATCGGTGGAGAACTCCATCCCCTGGAACAGCGTGGTCTGCTGCAGCGCTTTATAACGCTTCGCCAGGTAATCCACGTTATCGCCCCAGACAAAGCTCATGTGCGGCGTGGAGTTAATAAAGGAGTGCGGGTCATGCAGCACGCCGCGTTTCACCTGGGTGGACCAGAACTGGCGAGAGATCATAAACGCTTCGTTGATCTCCAGCGCTTTGCTCACGTCGATGGTGCCGTCCGGGCGCTCTGGCGTGTAGTTCAGCTCCATGTTGGCGGAGTGGCCCGTACCGGCATTGTTCCAGCCGTTAGAGGACTCCAGCGCAACGCCGTCGAGTTTTTCAACCATTATCTGTTTCCAGTCAGGCTGAATTTCCTGTAACACCGTGCCCAGAGAAGCGCTCATGATGCCGCCGCCGATTAACAGCACATCGGTTTTTTCCGTGGTGTTTTCTGCGTAAGCATTTGAAGCAACAAGTACTGCAAGAAGGGATAAAGCAGGAACAAACTGTTTATGTTGTGGCATTTGCGTAAAAATCATCAACTACATTTGAAAAATTAGGCGATTATTTTAACAGGTAAATTAACAATTGAAAGCTATTTTCAACAAAATGTTAACAACCACACAGTTTGTAGGCGCTTGCGCCGCGAAAAGGGGCGGCGACGCCCTTCCCCCTGCTCGCGAAGCCGAGATACGTTCCGCCTTGCGACGCAACTTATGGTACAAAGTATCATTCTCTCAAACGCTGACTGATACTGCATATGGCCTACTCCATTGACATCATTTCCTGCATTACCGACCGCTTTGTGGAACTGACCGCCACCGAGAAGCGTATCGCCCAGTTTATCCTCGACGACATCGCCGCCGCGGCGGAACTGCCCATCGCCGAACTGGCGCGGCTGACCGGCACCAGCCAGGCGTCTGTCACCCGCTTCGCCCGCGCCCTGGGCTGCAAGGATGTGCGGGAGCTGAAAATCAAGCTGGCGCAGTCCCTCGCCGTGGGGCAGCGCTTTATCCTGGAAGTGCCGGACCTGGAAGGCGTGCAGGGCATTTATGAATCGATAATCAGCGTGCTGGAGACCAATCGCCGGGCGCTTAACAGCGAGTCGCTTAACACCGCGGTCAGTTGGCTTAGCCAGGCGCGACAAATTCTCGCCATCGGTATGGGCGGCGGCTCCACTATCTGTTCTCAGGAATTACAGCATCGCCTGTTTCGTCTGGGACTGCCGGTGGTCAGCCAGAACGACGGCCTGCTGGTGCGCATGATGTGCTCGGCGGTGACGCCGAAGGATGTGGTGCTGGCGCTCTCCATCGGCGGGTTCACGCCAGAGATAACCGAAAGCGCGGCGATAGCCCGCCAGTACGGCGCGAAAGTCATCGCCATTACCCCGCTTGAAACGCCGCTCGCTGAACAGGCGGACCTGGTGCTGCCGCTCCTGGTGCGGGAGAACGACTACATCTACAAGCCCAGCACCTCGCGCTACGCGATGCTGGCGATGGTGGATGTGCTCGCCACCGAACTGGCGATGGCGAATAAGGCGCAAACGAAAGACCGCCTGCGCCGCATCAAGCTTGCGCTCGACAGCCACCGCGGCGGCGTGGACCGCCAGCCGCTGGGGGACTAAAGAGTGGCGATACGCGCTCGCCAGTCGTTTTTCACGCTTACCCCTGGGACGCCTTGCGTTTGCCAATCGGCAGCGGCGGCGCCTCCGGCTGGCTTTCGCGCTCGCGGGTTATCATCTCCAGCGCCTCTTCGCGGCTAAGGGCGCTCGCAGGCGTCACCAGCGTGACGACCACGCCGCAGGCGAGGCTCGTCAGCACGGAAGGCAGACACGGGTTGCCCCAGAAGGCGAGCCAGCTGTCGTTCATCAGTACCACCGTCGAGGCCCCCGCTCCGCCCGCCAGCGCCGCCAGCGCGCCCTGCCAGTTAAAGCGCGTCCAGAAGCGGCCCAGAATCGAGCAGATAAACATTCCTGACATGATCATCGATATCATCTTCGTGATGTAGCTGATGATGTCGTTTGAGGTCATTGCAAAAAGCAGCGCCAGCGCGATAACCAGCACGAGGAAAATACGCGACAGACGGATGGCTTTCTCCGGCGCAGGCATATGGCCCGTTATCATCGTGTAGAGGTCGCGCAGGATAATCGACACCCCGGCGATGGCGTCTGAGCTGCCGGAGGACATGTTGGCCGACATCCCGGCAATCAGCACCGCCATCGCCAGCGCAGGCGGCAACACCTGGGTGGCGAACAGGAAGGCGAACCCGCTGTTGTCCAGATGGTCGTTCATCGTCCAGACCGCCATGCCGATAATGGCCGGCAGGAAGGAAAACAGCAGATAGAGCAGCCCGGTAATGGTAAAGGACTGACGCACCGAAGAAACGGTTTTGGCGGAGTAGATGCGCTGGCGGTAAGAAGGCGTCGCCAGTACGCCCACGCCAATCACCATGGCGAGCGAGAAGGCCGGTAAAACCCCAAGTTTGTCTACCGCGAAGAGGCTTTGCGCCGCCGGGTCGACCGCCTGCTGGATGTGGGCCCAGCCGCCAACGTGCTGCACCGCCAGCACCGCCATTAAAATAAAGCCGACGAACAAGACAACGGACTGGATAGTATCTATCCAGACCACGGCGGAATAGCCGCCTATGCCGACATACACCACAAACGCCAGCGCAATAATAATTTTGGCGACATTAATATCTATTCCGCTTGCCCAGGCGAGATATAAACCGCCGCCGAGAATATGCGCCCCCAGCCAGCCGATAGAGGCGATAAATATTAATACCGCCACGAGGTTTTTAATTATTTTGCTGCCGCCAGTGTAATAAGAAATCTCTTCGCTCATGGTCATAAAGCGTAATTTACGCACCGGCGCAAATAACCACGCCACCAGCAATATTCCCGCCGCGCCGCCAAGACCGTAAAGCATGCCCGCCCAGCCGTTGGTGTAGCCAAAGCCCACCGCGCCGACGCTCGAACCGGTGCCCACCATCGTGCCAACGGTGGAGCCGAGGGTTAAAATCATCGGCAATGAGCGTCCGCCCAGCAGAAAGTCATCGCCATTTTTCTGATGCCGCGAAACATACCAGCCAAGCGTTATCATGGCGCAGGCGTATACGGTAAACCAAACCAGAAATGACATATTATTCATTGCTCACGTCCAGACAGTATGAATACTTTCGCCCGCGCGAAGAGTATACGTTGAGGGAAACGGCCGCCCGGAAAACGGCGCAGGGAAGCCGGACACAGGCGGAATAAAATCCGCCTGACTTACGCCTATTTTTTTATCGGGTCGTTCTGTTATTTCGCGCGCGCTGCGTTATAGCAGGTCACGTCGACTTCCACTTTGCAGTCCACCACCAGATCCGCCACACAGCAGATGCGGGCAGGCGGATGGTCACCAAAAAATTCTTTAAACACTTTATTAAAAGAGGTGAAATAGCGGGCGTCGGTCAGGATCACCTTAACGTGCACCACGTCCGCAAGCGTAAAGCTCGCTTCGGTCATGATCTCCACGCAGTTCTGGATAGCCAGCCGGGACTGCTCGACGATGCCCCCTTCCACCACTTCGCCATTTTTCATCGGCGTTTGGCCCGAGACATAGAGCCAGCCGCCCGCCTCCACGGCGCGGGCGAACGGCAGATGCTGCCCGCCGGTGCCGGTGCCGCCTTCGGTTCCATAACGTTTAATGCTCATACTTGCTCCTTAGCGTTTTGACGGCGCAGGAAACGCCCCGCCCGTCCGATAACTTTTTTATCCTGCCCGTAACTCATCACGCCATTGACCATCACCGCCTCGATGCCCGCCGCGGGCTGCTTGGGGTCAGCGAAGCTTGCGACATCGCGCACCGTTTCCGGGTCGAAGAGCACCAGGTCGGCAAAATAGCCCGTTTTAATCAGCCCGCGCTGCGGCAACTGGAAGCGCGCCGCCGACAGGCCGGTCATTTTGTGTATGGCGGTCGTCAGCGGAAAAAGCTGTTCATCGCGGCAGTAGTGCCCGAGCACCCGCGGAAACGCGCCCCACAGGCGCGGGTGCGGCATCGGGTCGTTCGGCAAGCCGTCGGAGCCAATCATCGTGACCGGGTATTGCATCACCCGGCGCACATCCTGCTCGTCCATGTTGTAGTAGATAGCGCCGGCGGGCATTAGCCGTTTCGCCGCCTCCGGCAGGCTGACGCCCCACGCGGCGGCTATCTGACCAAGCGTTTTGCCCGCCTGCTCCGGCTCAGGTTGCGACCAGGTAATAACGATGTCGAACTCATCCGTGACCTGTTTTAAATCCAGCGTTGAGGAGCTTGCGGAATAGGGGTAACAGTCGCAGGCGATCTCCTGACGCTTGCGCATCGCATCAAAGAAAGCCAGCGTCTCGCGGGTGCGACCCCAGTTTTTCGCCCCGGCGCATTTGTGGTGCGACACCACAACTGGCACGTTGCCGTGGCGGCCGATGCGGAACGCTTCGTCAAGCGCCTCCAGGATCGGCTCGAACTCCGAACGCAGATGGGTGGTGTAGATGCCGTTTTCCGCCGCCAGCTCTTCCGCCAGCGCCATCACCTCTTCCGTGGGCGCGTTAAACGCCGTGGCGTAAGCCAGCCCGGTGCTCAGGCCAAGCGCCCCCTGTTGCAGCGCGTGGCGAAGCTGTTTACGCATTTGCGCTATCTCCTGCGGCGCGGCGGCGCGGAACAGAGAGTCCATGTGGTTGTTGCGAAGCGTGGTGTGGCCGATCAGCGTGCCAACGTTAATAGCAGGACGCGCCGCCTCCAGCGCGTGGGCGTAAGCATCCACCGTTGGGTAAACGAACTGCGCTTTCTCCCCCAGCAGGTTCATGGGATCCGGCACCTCGCTCTGGATGGTGGCGGTAGCGGCGCTGATGCCGCAGTTGCCGACAATCACGGTGGTGATCCCCTGGCTGATTTTCGGCAGGTAGTCGGGCATGCGGATAACGTTGATGTCATCGTGCGTATGCACATCGATAAAACCGGGCGCCAGCACCCCCCCTGCCGCGTCTATCACCTGCTCTGCCTGCGCCGTAATGGCAGGCGCGATTTCCACGATTTTGTCGCCGCTTACCGCCACGTCCGCACGGTATTGCGGCCCGCCGCTGCCATCGATGACAGTGACGTTTTTAAATAGCCAGTCAACCTTCATAGCCTCTCGCTCCCTTTTTGCTCTGGTCACAAGTTAAGCATTTACAAGCTGAAAAAACAGTGGAAAACTACGCAAAATCCAGATGATTTTCTGATACTTTTATTCATATAAAGCACGAAGTTCATATTTTATTTTTTATTTTCAATAAATTAATAATGTTACCTCGCTGTTGGCAGCCACATAACCTGAACAGGAAATGTTATGAAATATCAATCCGAGACGTTGATACCTCACAAAGCGGCGCCCGTTCGCGCCCCGGCTAACGTGCTGGCCGAAGAGGTCTGTTTGCCCGCCGCCGTTATCAAAAAATCCGCCCTGCTCAGCAATATCGACTGGATGCAGCGCTACGCCGGGGCGCGCGGCGTTTCCCTTGCGCCGCACGGCAAAACCACCATGACGCCGTGGATTTTTCAGGCGCAGCAGCAGGCGGGCGCATGGGCGATTGGCGTCGGCACCGCCTGGCAGGCAAGCGTGGCGATGGCGAGCGGCGTACAGCGCGTGCTGATGGTGAACCAGCTCGTCGGCAAGGCGAACATGGCGGTAATCTCGCAGCTCAAGCGCCACTATCGCGACGTGGATTACCTTTGCTGCGTGGACAGCCTGGCTAACGCCCGCCAGCTCTCCGCCTTTTTCAGCGCACAAAACCAGACGCTGGATGTGATGGTGGAACTGGGCGTGGCGGGCGGGCGCTGCGGCTGTCGCAGCAGCGAGGCGGCGCTGACGCTGGCGCAGAAGATTGCCGACATGCCGGGGCTGCGCCTGCGCGGGCTGGAGCTGTACGAAGGGGTGCTGCACGGCGACAATCCGCAGCCGCAGGTGGAAGCACTGCTGCGTGAAGCGGCCAGTCTCGCCTGCGCCATGGAAAGCTTCGTCGAAGGCGAGTTTATTCTCACCGGCGCGGGTACCGTCTGGTATGACGTGGTGTGCAACGTCTGGTTAAGCGTGGAAAAACCGTCGCAGTGCCGCATCGTTATCCGCCCGGGCTGTTACATCACGCACGACCAGGGCATTTACGCCGACGCGCAGCAGGCGCTGATGGCGCGAGACAGCATCGCCTGCGATCTCGGCGGCGACCTGACGTCGGCGCTTGAACTGGTGGCGATGGTGCAGTCGGTGCCGGAAGCGGGCCGCGCGGTAGTGAATTTCGGCAAGCGCGACTGCGCCTTCGACGCCGGTCTGCCGCAGCCCATCGCGCATTACCGCGACGGACAGGCGCTGGCGTTGGCGCCGCAGTCCATTACCAGCGTCGGCATTATGGACCAGCACTGCATGGTGACGTTAAGCGCCGGAACCGATGTGCAGGTGGGCGATATCCTCGTTTTCGGCACGTCGCACCCTTGCCTGACGTTTGATAAATGGAAAACGCTGCTGCTGGTGGATGACGAGTACAACGTCATCGACGAGCTGGATACGCTGTTCTGATAGCGGTTTGAGATGGATTTTGTCCAGCCGGTTAGCGAAGCGCCGCTGCTTTACACACAGGGCGGCGGCGCCGATCCGCCCTGTAAGCAAAGAATGGGCGCGGCGCCTTATGTCGTCGCCGTCATCGCCCTTACTAGTATGTTGTAACTAAAAAAGCGGCGCGTGGTGATGTCGGCGCAACCTCCCCTCTCCTGAATCCTGGCTCGCGTGGCGGTGGTGCTGAAACGTGCCGCCCTGCGGCGGCGAACTGCGTTTTACTGCTGACAGGCCGCCTGGAAATAAGCGCTCAGCATTACGATAAGCTGCGCCTCCAGGTTCGCCTCAAACCCGGGCGGCGCCTGCCCTTCCAGCACCGCGCGCACCGGTCCGACAAGGCTGCTTAACCCGACTGTGGCTATCAGCGCCGGGTCTGCGAATTTCCCCTCGCTGGCGCTTGCCAGCATGGCGGTGATGGCGGTCGCCATCCGGCCGTAGGCCTCTGCGGCAAGCTCCGCACCTCCCCGCTCCGTCGCAACCGCATACAGCGCCCGGGACTCCTGCGGGTCGCGCAGCTTGGCGGCCAGAAAGGCGCTCACCAGCGCGCGCGCCATCTCCGTTACTTTTGCGCCATGGTGTTGTCGGCAAACCGCCTCCACCGCTGTGGCGATACCGTCCAGATGTTTTTCCAGCACGGCGGCGAGCAGCGCGTCGCGGTTGGGGTAGTACTGATAAAGGCTGCCGACCGACATGCCCGCCCGCCGGGCGACGCGCGTAGTGGTGCAGCGGCTTAACCCTTCGCGGGTTAAAACCTGAATAGTCGCGGTGTGCAGCGCCTCCACCGTGGCGGTCGATCGCGCCTGAAGCGGCGTTTTACGCGGCTTCAGCATGGTGTTCATCATGGTCATAGAATGCGAATTCTAAAGCTGAAGGATCCTTCATATACTTCTCTCAACACAACAAAGCAAGAGGGAAGCGTATGACCCGCATCAATAATACCGACACCTTTACCTTAGGCAGCCGTCGCGTGAAGCGCCTGGGCTATGGCGCAATGCAGCTCGCCGGTCCCGGCGTTTTCGGCGCGCCGAAAGACCGCCACGCCGCGCTGGCCGTGCTGCGGGAAGCCATTGCGCTTGGCGTTGACCATATCGACACCAGCGACTTTTACGGCCCGCACGTTACCAATCAGATAATCCGCGAAGCGCTGTACCCTTACCCGGACGACCTGACCATCGTGACGAAAATCGGCGCCCGGCGCGATGAAAAAGGTGGCTGGCTGCCCGCCTTCACCCCCGAGGCGCTGACGCAGGCGGTGCACGACAACCTGCGCAATCTTCAACTGGAGGCGCTGGACGTCGTCAACCTGCGGATTATGTTTAGCGTGGAAGGCCCGGTGGAAGGTTCCATTGAAGCGCCATTAACGGCGCTTGCCGAACTGCAGCGACAGGGGCTGGTGAAGCATATCGGATTGAGCAACGTCACTGCCGCGCAGGTGAGCGAGGGGCGAAACATCACCGACATTGTCTGCGTGCAGAACCACTATAACCTTGTCCATCGTCAGGATGACGCGCTGATAGAGGATCTCGCGCGGGATGGCATCGCCTATGTGCCCTTCTTCCCGCTGGGGGGCTTTACGCCGTTGCAGTCATCCGCGCTTGCGGAGGTAGCGGCAAGCCTGAACGCCACGCCGATGCAGGTGGCGCTCGCCTGGCTGCTGCGTCGTTCGCCTAACATTCTGTTGATCCCCGGCACCTCTTCCGTGGCGCATCTGCGGGAAAACCTGGCCGCCAGCGAGCTGGCGCTGTCTGATGAAGCGATGGCGGCGCTTAACGCCATTGGCGGGCAGGCGCAGTAACAACAGCAGCGCGGGCTTCAGGCTGTCCGCGCTGCTTTAACAGCACCTGCTGTTCCCCTCACCCTCCAATGCCATAACGGGCATCCTTAAACGCTCATCCCCACGCGCATCAGCGAACCGTTTCACCGCTTATCGCTGCAATTTGCCAGGATACGTTCACCTAATCGCCAGCGAGTGTTAGTATCCTTCACTTCGCACAGTGTAGATTGGGTGTCTACCGGAACGTTCTGACTTTACACCTCTTTCTGGTCTGATCACTTAACGCAAATCCCGCCTGCAGCCTGTTACGCGACGCGAGCCTCGCCGCCCGACGTCCAGGCTTGCATAACAGGCGCTTAACGAGATGAAAAGCATGTTGTCCACCCTGATTTACCGCAGCCGCCTGAGCCCCGGATGTTGCGCCGAAGCGCTGAGCCAGATAGTGGCGCAAGCGCAGACGCGCAACGCGGCGTTGCAGATAACGGGCATTTTGCTTTTCGACGGCGACTACTTCCTGCAGGTGCTTGAAGGGCCCGACAGCGCCGTAAATCTGATATACGCCAGCATCCGCCGCGACCCGCGCCATTACAATCTGGTCGAGCTGATGCGCGACTACGCCCCGCTGCGCCGCTTTGGCAATCTCGGCATGGAGCTTTTCGACACGCGCAGCTACGCGCAGGGCTCCATTCTGGAAGCGGTGCTGCAAAAAGGCACCTCGCGCTATAACCTGGCTTATGACGACCGGGCGCTGAAATTTATCCGCTCGTTTGTCGAAGGCCAGTGGCGCGCGCATCTGCTGGAGTGTCCCGACAGCCAAAACTGGCGCTTCACATCGCGCGATAACGCCTTCTCGCTGCCGATATCGCTTCACGGCGACCAGCCCTGCCAGTTCGCCCTGCAACCTATCGTTGAGCCGCTAAGCGGGCAGATTAGCTCGCTGGAGGCGCTGATCCGCGGTCCGGACGGCGGCTCGCCTGCCGAGTACTTCGCCTCTGTGCCAGCCGATAAAGTGTACGAGGCCGATCTGGCGTCCAAGAACTACGCCTTCGCGCTGGCGAAACGCATTGGCATCGGCAACCAGAAAATTGCGGTAAACCTGCTGCCGATGTCGCTGGTGATGGTGCCGAACGCGGTGGAGATCCTGCTTGATCAGATTGTTCGTAACGGCCTTATCCCCGAACAGGTGGTGGTGGAGGTGACTGAAGATGAGGTTATCTCCCGCTTCGACGAGTTTGCTGTCGCCATTCGACAGCTTCGCTCAGCGGGCATCGCGCTGGCGATAGACGACTTTGGCTCCGGCTTCGCCGGACTTTCGCTGCTCTCAAAATTCCAGCCGGAAAAGCTCAAGCTCGACCGCAGTCTGGTGAGCGACATTCATATGAATGGCCCGAAACAGGCCATCGTGCAGGCGATAATCAACTGCTGCTCGGCGCTGGAAATCACCATCGTCGCAGAGGGCGTTGAAAAAGCGGAGGAGTGGTGCTGGCTGCAGGCGGCGGGCATTCAGCGCTTTCAGGGTTATCTCTTCGCGCGCCCCTTGCTTAACGGCGTGCCGCCCATCGCCTGGCCGGACAACGCCGCCTGAGGCGGCGTCCGGTTTATGACTTTTTCTCGGTGTCTGTACGATACTGGCAACGGCCCAGGGTGAAGATTTTCTCCTCGCCCACCGCTTTCGCCTGCAAAATGTGCTCATCGTCCAGCAGCACCGCGCGAGTGCCGGCCGGGATAACGCAAGGCGATTTCGCATACGTTTCGAAGGTATAAATAAAGTCAGCGCCGAAACGGGTCATAAAGCTGGCGTACCCATTGATGATGTGGTGTGACATACCGTAAATAAAGGCGCAATAAAGCCCGACGCTGACAAACTGCGTCACGCGCGTGACTTTCGGCCAGGCCATGGTCGGCGCCTTCGCATTAACCGGCAAAATCACCTTTTTCAGCGACTCATCCACGCCAAGGTAATAAAACCCTATCAGCGGCACGGCGAGCATTATCACAAAGAAAAGCACGCCCATAATCAGCGAAAAGATAAACGGAATGGTGAAGATAGAAAGTATCGCCGTGGCGTTGGGAAATTTTGACGGTTCCACGCCCGTCACGTCGTTGACCACCTGACCGGCAATGGAAATAGCAAGCGTAGTGCAGAGGCTGAACAGCACCAGAATCACCCCCTTTCCCGCAAGCGTTGCGTACATCTGTTTATAAAGTTGCAGCAGATCGCGCGCGACCGCCAGCGTCCAGAGCACTACTGCGACGCGCAACAGTGAAAGCGTCACCTCATTGATACCGCTAACAACCCGGGCGGCGACAAACAAAATAAAAACCACCATCGCGTTGAAATGCATGCGCTGCATCAGGTTAAGCCGCCGATAAAAGTCAGCGAGACGGCGTAGCGGTGAGGGATACTCCTGTGAAGTCATACATTACTCCTGGCCTCTTTTTTTCGCCTCATGCTAGTGGTTTAAAGCGCAGACAACAACCTGACGGCATGCTATGCACCAGTTTTACCGGTCGGCTGACTTCCCGATAAAAAACGTCGACAGGTTTACGCGCAGCGCAAGGCGAGCGTATTCTCGACGTCACGAGGCAACTTCCGCTGACGGTTTTCCGCGCAATAAGTGAGACGGAAAAGCAAAAAGCGGCAAAAAGGGCACCTTATGGTCCTCGTCTCGTCGATATTCGTCTAAGGTTTTCATAGGCTTGATCGCAGCGTCCCCGGCTGCGCATTCGATAAGGAGAATAATCGATGACCCAACCCCTGTTGCGCCGACCACGGACGCTCCTGCTCGCCGTCCAGCTTGGCCTTAGCGGCGCGCTGCTGGCTTTCACCTCGCTGCCCGCCGCCGCGGAAGAGGCGCCCGCCGCCCGCACTTTCCCGCAGCCGCCTGATGCGCTGCTCGGGCCGCTTTTCACCGACGTACAAAGCGCTAAACTTTTCCCCGACCAGAAAACCTTCGCCGACGCGGTGCCAAAAGGCGACCCGTTGATGATTCTGGCCGACTACCGCATGCAGCGTAACCAGTCCGGCTTCGATCTGCGCCACTTCGTTGATGTGAACTTCACCCTGCCCGCTGCGGGCGAAAAATATGTGCCGCCCGCGGGCCAGAGCCTGCGCGCGCATATTGACGGCCTGTGGCCGGTGCTGACCCGCACCACCGATACCGCGGGCAAATGGGATTCCCTGCTGCCGTTGCCTAAGCCTTACGTGGTGCCGGGCGGGCGCTTTCGCGAAGTTTATTACTGGGATAGCTACTTCACCATGCTGGGGCTCGCCGAGAGCGGCCACTGGGATAAAGTGCAGGATATGGTCGATAACTTCGCCTACGAAATCGACACCTGGGGCCATATTCCCAACGGCAACCGCAGCTACTACCTGAGCCGTTCTCAACCGCCATTCTTCGCTTTCATGGTGGAGTTGCTGGCGACGCATGAAGGCGACGATACGCTGAAGAAATATCTGCCGCAGCTGAAAGCGGAGTACGCCTACTGGATGGAAGGCAGCGACACGCTGACAAACGGCAGCGCTAACAAACGCGTGGTGAAGCTGCAGGATGGCTCGCTGCTCAACCGCTACTGGGACGACCGCGATACGCCGCGCACCGAGTCCTGGCTTGACGATGTGACGACCGCCAAAAATAACCCGGACCGCCCGGCTACCGAGATTTACCGCGACCTGCGCGCGGCGGCCGCCTCCGGCTGGGATTTCAGTTCGCGCTGGATGGATAACCCGGAAAAACTGGGCACCATCCGCACGACCTCTATCGTGCCGGTGGATCTGAACGCCCTGATGTACCAGCTGGAAAAAACCCTCGCTCACGCCAGCAAAGTCGCGGGCGATAACGCAGGGGCGGCGCAGTATGACGAACTGGCGAACAAACGCCAGCAGGCCATTGAGGCGAACCTGTGGAACGACAAACGCGGCTGGTACGCCGATTACGATCTACGCCGCAACGCCGTGCGCGACCCGCTCACCGCCGCCGCGCTCTTCCCGCTTTACGTGAAGGCGGCAGCGCAGGATCGCGCCGATAAAGTCGCCGCCGCTACCCAGGCGCAGCTGTTAAAAGCGGGCGGCGTGCTGACTACCACGCAGAAAACCGGCCAGCAGTGGGATGCGCCTAACGGCTGGGCGCCGCTGCAATGGGTCGCGACCGTGGGGCTTGATAACTACGGCCATAAAGATCTGGCGATGGATGTTACCTGGCGCTTCCTCACCAACGTGCAGCACACCTATAACCGCGAACAGAAGCTGGTGGAAAAATATGACGTCAGCACCACCGGCACGGGCGGCGGCGGTGGCGAGTATCCGCTGCAGGATGGTTTCGGCTGGAGCAACGGCGTAACGCTGCGCATGCTGGACCTGCTGTGCGGCGATAAAACGCCATGCGACAACGTACCGGAAACGCGCCCTGCCGCCAGCAACGCCGCAGGCGCTGCGAAGCCTTCACAGAGCAGCGCCAGCCAGCCGCTGACGGGTAACGCCGCGCAGAACGACACGGTCAGCCAGACGCAAACTGGCGCGTCGGCGCCGCTCGCAAACGGCCCTGCGCAAACCGATGCGGCTAAGCCTCTGACCGGCAATCAGCCGCAAAGCGGCGCGCAGACCTCCACCGCGCCTGCTAACGGGCAGACGCAGAATGCGGCCACGCCTGAACCCGCCGCCGCGCAGTAATCGCCTGTAAGCCCTCCTGCGGGAGGGCTTTTTTCACGCTCCGCCAGTAAGCTTATCGCTCATTCATCATAGGGTTATCGACCCGCCCCCCTGCCAATTTTGATACTTGAACCTTCAGGCCTTTAACGATAATAATTCGCATTCGTTATTACATAGCCGCCCTCTGGCCTGCCAGACGCCGTCTGGCAACACCGGGAACCACATCATGAGAATGGCATTACCCTTAACGCGCACAGCCTGTTTGTGCGCGCTGGCGCTGAGCGCGCCGCATGCGTCACTGGCTGAAGACACCATTACCGTCAGCGCCGCGCCGGCGCAAACCGCCACGTCGCCGACGCAGGGATACACCGTTAAAACCAGCAGCGGCGCGACCAAAACCGACGAGCCGCTTATCACCACCGGCCAGTCGGTTTCCGTGGTGACGCGCCAGCAAATGGAAGACCAGGGCGCGAGCACGTTTACTGAAGCGCTGAACTACACGCCCGGCGTCTTTTCCAATATCGGCGGCGGCGCAACGCGCTTTGACGCCCTCGCCCTGCGCGGCTTCCACGGCGGCGACGTAGATAATATTTTCCTGGACGGCATGCGCCTGATGAGCGATGGCGGCAGCCACAGCGTTTTACAGATTGACCCGTGGTTTATCGAGCGCGTGGATGTCATCAAGGGTCCGTCGTCCGCCCTTTACGGACAGAGCATTCCTGGCGGTCTGGTGAACCTCACCTCCAAACGCCCGCAGTTCAACGCTGAAGGCCATTTCCGCCTTTCTGCCGGTACGCAAGAGACCAAAAGCGGCGCCTTTGATTACACCGACGCCATTAACGACCAGTGGGCTTACCGTATCACCGGCATTACCCGCAATACCGATACGCAATACGACAACACGCGTGAAGAGCGTTACGCTATCTCTCCTTCTTTGCTCTGGCAGCCTGATAGCGATACCAGCCTGCTGCTGCGCGCTTATCTGCAAAAAGATCCCTCCGGCGGCTATCACGGCTCGTCGCCGATTGAAGGATCGCTTTATTCGCACAACGGCCGCAAAGTCAGCAATCACTACAACGAAGGGGATCCGGGCGATGGTTATCAGCGTCGCGAGCAGATCTACAGCTACGAGTTCGATCATCGCTTTGATGAGATCTGGTCGGTACACGCCAGCGGCAGTTATACCCATACCAATGTCGGGCTAGACCAGGTTTATCAGAACGGCTGGATTGACGACAGCAACCTGCTGAGCCGCGGCTACGTGGGTTATCAGGAGTCGCTGGACGGCTGGTCGACCGACAACCGCTTGCAGGCGCAGTTCGCCACCGGCGAGGTGGAGCATAACGTCATTCTTGGCGCAGAGTACCACCGCTTTCGCAATGACATTCTGGGCGAATACGGCGCCGCCGCGCCGTTCAACCCTTTCACCGGCGCTACCGCGCAGACCGGGCATACCGTCACCAGTAGTGACGATTTTAACCGTCGCTACTATCAGGCGGGCGTCTATTTGCAGGATGAGCTGACGTGGAACCGCTGGCATGCGACCCTTTCGGGCCGCTATGACCGCATCGTGGCGCGCCAGTACAGCAATGCTTATGGCACCGGCTACCGTCGGTCCGACGATCACGTCGGCGGTCGCGCTTCGCTGCTTTATGCTTTCGACAATGGCCTTTCGCCTTACCTCAGCTACAGCCAGGCGATCACCCCTTCCATTCTCTACGATGCCAACGGCGCGCTGCTTAAGCCAAGCACCTCGGAGCAGTATGAAGGCGGCCTGAAATACCAACCGCCGGGCACGTCGGATCTCTACACCGTCGCCATGTACGATTTAAAGCAGAAAGATGTTTCCCAGCGCGACGAGAACATCGCCACCGCCACTTACCAGGCGGCGGGCAACGTGCACTCTCAGGGGGTGGAGCTGGAAGCGCGCAATCAGATTACGCCTCGCCTGAGCACCATTGCAGGCTACAGCTGGAACCGGGTGCGCTTTGAGGATTCTCTGGGCGGCAAAGACGGCAACACGCCGCTGCTGACCCCGGACCAGATCGCCTCGTTCTGGGCGCATTACCAGTTCGACTACGGCATCAGCGCGGGCGCGGGCGTGCGTTACATCGGCAAACAATGGGCGGACGATCAGAACAGCAACCGCGTGCCTTCGGTCACGCTGGTGGATGCGATGGTGAAAGCCGACTTAGGCGCCTGGAACAGCGCGCTGAAAGGCGCGTTCGTGCAGGTCAACGCCACTAACCTGACCGACCGGGAGTACGTTTCCGGCTGTTACACCACCAACTGCTACTGGGGCGCGGAGCGCGCTGTGGTGGCGACCGTGGGCTATGATTTTTAAGGCAAAAAAAACGGCCCGCAGGGGGCCGTTTTTTAATGGCTGATGATTAGTGGCGGCGAACCATGCGGAAGATAGCCAGCACCACGATGGCGCCCACTACGGCCACGAGGAAGCTCCTCAGGTCGAAGCCCGTGACATCACCGCCGATGCCAAACAGGGTCGCCAGCCAGCCGCCAACCACGGCGCCGACAATACCCAGCACGCAGGTGAGAATAAAACCGCCGCCATCGCGACCAGGCATAATCAGCTTAGCGATAATGCCTGCGATAAGACCAAATACAATCCACGCCAGGATACCCATAGTTTCTCCATCCTCTTAGGTTGTGTTGCAAAAAACGCCTGCGGCAAAGCCAGTGCGCCGCGGGCAAGTACTTCAAGTATAGGCACTAAATTAAAAAAAGGTGGATTAGGTGATAGCGCAGCGCTGCGAGAAAAAAAACGGCGCGCGTATTAAGATTTTTCTCAGCGCGCCGATAACCGTGCATATCACTCTGTCAGAATTCGAGGAAGAGCAGGACGTGAGTAATTACAGTGAGCAGTTTCTGAAGCAAAATCCCCTTGCGGTGCTTGGCGTACTGCGCGACTTGCAAAAAAGCCAGGTGCCGGTACGCCTTTCCTGGGCTAACGGGCAGTTCATCAGCCGCATCCTGGACGTGACGCGCGACCAGCTGGTGCTCGATTTTGGCAGCCAGAGTCTGGAAAACCAGGCGGTGCAGAGAGCCAGCGCCATCGTCTTTGTCGCCGAGACCCAGGGCGCCAAGGTGGAGTTTGCGCTGCCGCCGCTCTCTGTGCAGGATTACCAGGGGCTGCCCGCTTTCGTCACCCCGCTGCCCTCTTCGCTCTGGTTTGTGCAGCGCCGCGAGTATTTCCGCATTAGCGCGCCGGTGCAGCCGCTCTACTTTTGTCGCGCGTTACTGCCGGACGGCAAGCTGCTGCGTTTTCGTCTGCAGGATCTGTCGCTTGGCGGCATGGGCGCGCTGGTGGAAGGCCCGTTGCCGGCAGGGCTTGAGGCGGGTGCGATGTTCTCGCAAATCGATATGGATCTGCTGGAGTTTGGCAAGTTTCGCTTTGACGCCCAGTTGATTTCGGTTTCCGAGCGCACGGTGGTGGGCAGTAAGAACGAGACGGTGTCCACTCCCCGCCTGAGCTTCCGTTTTCTCAACGTCAGCCCGGCGGTGGAGCGGGAATTGCAGCGGATTATTTTCTCGCTTGAGCGGACGGCCCGCGAAAAAGCGAGCCGGGTGCGCTGATTACATGGCGTTCATCGCCTGCTGGATTTTCCAGAGGTAGCGCGGAGCCTGCGGCGCCGGGTGATGTTTCGCGACATGCTCGATAAACTCATCCGGGCTGAGATCGTTAATCTCTTCTATCGCCGCTTTACGATCTGAGGAGAAGGTGCGCAGCAGCGCGCCTGCGCCGTTAACGTAAGAGACCACCAGCGCGTATTGCATGACTTCCGGGTCCTCAATGCCCTTCAGCACGCCGTGCTCCAGAATGCTCAGGTAGGCGGTGCCCATGGAGATGTTACGTTCCGGGTTTTTCAGCTCGCTGGTGGAAGGCTGGCCTTGCCAGCCCATATAGCGGTAGACCTCGCGCCCGGCGGTGGAGGCCTTAAGCTGCATCAGCCCTACGGCGTTGGATTTGCTCACCAGCGTCGGGTTGCCGCCCGACTCCACGGCGATGATGGCCGTGATAAGCCGCGGGCTGACGCCCCATGCCTGCCCCGCCTGCTGGCTTATCGGCAGCCACTGCATGGCGCGCTTCGTCGGCGCTTCGGCATTCCACGGCGGGTTTTTATAGTCAGACGTGCTGCTGCATCCGGCCAGCACCAGCACAAGGATAATCAACCATCTCAATTTCACGCGTTATTCCCTTTCCATGTTAAAAACAGGCCATCCGCGGCACGGCGCTGCGGATGACAACCGACAAGGTTAGCGGCATGATAACGGTTTCACATCTGAATTCAGCAAGGATTTGCCATGTCCGTTTTTCATCTGATAGCGCCGTCGGGTTACTGCATTAATCAGGAGGCGGCCGCGCGCGGCGTAGCGTTTCTCGAACAGGCGGGCCATCGCGTGGAAAATCAGGGGGTCATTCGCCGTCGCGCTCAGCGCTTCGCCGGTTCCGACGACTGCCGTCTGGATGATTTACAGGCGCTGGCGGAATTGTCTGAAAGTGAACGCATTGTGCTGGCCGTACGCGGCGGATACGGGGCGAGCCGTCTGCTGGAGCGCCTCGATTTCGCCTCGCTGGCGGCGCGCCAGCAGCGCAACCCGCTGCTGATTTGCGGCCACAGCGACTTTACGGTTATCCAACTGGGTCTGCTGGCCGCAGGCGATGTCATTACCTTTAGCGGTCCGATGCTGGCGGGAAACTTTGGCGCGCCGGAGATGAACGATTTTACCTGGCGCCACTTCTGGCAGGCGCTGACGGCGCCGCGCTTTACGCTGCAATGGGAAAGCGACGCGGCCCCTTGCGAGGCGCAGGGCAAAGTCTGGGGCGGCAACCTCGCGATGCTGGCGTCGCTTATCGGCACGCCGTGGCTACCTGACATTCAGGACGGCATTCTGGTGGTGGAAGATATCAACGAACACCCGTTCCGCGTAGAGCGCATGCTGTTGCAATTGCATCACGCGGGCATTCTTTCCCGTCAGCGGGCGATTATTCTCGGCAGCTTTACGGCGGCGAAGCCCAACGACTATGACTGCGGTTACGATCTCGACGCCGCCATCGCCCTGCTGCGCGAGCGCATCAGCGTGCCGATAGTGACGGGACTGGCCTTCGGCCACGAGCAGGAGACCGTGACGCTACCGCTCGGCGCCTGGGGCGAGCTGGCGCACGACGGCAAGCAGGCGCGGCTTACGCTGAGCGGTCATCCCGTACTAAATAATGTAGAAAAAAACCATTCAGCAGGCTAATTATTCAAATTGACCCGACATAATTATGTTACGGTTTTAATTCACCACGAACCTCAGAAGGAGACCAGCAACTTTGGACGCCGGGACGATTATCAGTTTGTTTATCTTGGGTTCCGTTTTAGTAACCTGCAGTATTTTATTGAGTTCTTTTTCATCCCGTCTTGGCATACCTATCCTCGTTATCTTCCTTGCTATCGGCATGCTGGCGGGGGTGGATGGCGTTGGCGGCATTCCGTTTGATAACTATCCTTTCGCTTACCTGATAAGTAACCTGGCGCTGGCGGTTATCCTGCTTGACGGCGGCATCCGCACGCAGGCAAAGTCGCTGCGCGTGGCGCTCGGCCCGGCGCTTTCGCTCGCCACCGTCGGCGTGCTTATCACCTCCGGATTAACCGGCGTCGCCGCCGCCTGGCTGTTTCATCTTGATTTAATCGAAGGGCTGCTGATTGGGGCGATTGTCGGCTCTACCGACGCCGCCGCGGTCTTCTCGCTGCTCGGCGGCAAGGGGCTGAACGAGCGCGTCAGCTCGACGCTTGAGATGGAGTCAGGCAGCAACGATCCGATGGCGGTGTTTCTCACCATCACGCTGATTGAGATGATTCAGAAGCATGAAGCCGGTCTGAGCTGGATGTTTATCGTCGATATCATTCGCCAGTTTGGCCTGGGCATTGTGATTGGCCTGAGCGGCGGCTACCTGCTGCAGCAGATGATTAACCGTATCCCGCTGCCTTCCGGCCTCTACCCCCTGCTGGCGTTAAGCGGCGGCATTCTGATTTTCTCGCTGACCACCGCGATGGACGGCAGCGGCATTCTGGCGGTCTACCTCTGCGGCTTTCTGCTCGGCAACCGCCCTATTCGCAACCGTTATGGCATCCTGCAAACCTTCGACGGGCTGGCCTGGCTTGCGCAGATTGGCATGTTCCTGGTGCTCGGCCTGCTGGTTACGCCGTCGGATCTGCTGCCTATCGCCATTCCGGCGCTGCTGCTCTCCATCTGGATGATTTTCATCGCCCGTCCGCTTTCGGTGTTCGCCGGGCTGCTGCCGTTTAAAGGCTTTCACCTGCGCGAGCGCGTGTTTATCAGCTGGGTTGGGCTGCGCGGGGCGGTGCCGATTATTCTGGCGGTGTTCCCGATGATGGCGGGCCTTGACCGCGCCAACCTCTTTTTCAACATCGCCTTTTTCGTGGTGCTGGTGTCGCTGCTGTTTCAGGGCACCTCGCTTGGCTGGGCGGCGAAAAAAACCAAAGTGGTGGTGCCGGAGGCGGGCCGTCCCATCTCTCGCGTCGGGCTGGATATTCACCCGGAAAATCCGTGGGAGCAGTTTATCTTCCAGCTAAGCGCCGACAAATGGTGCGTGGGCGCGGCCTTGCGCGACCTGCATATGCCGAAAGAGACGCGCATTGCGGCGCTGTTTCGCGATAATCAGCTGATGCACCCCACCGGCAGCACCCGGCTGCAGGAAGACGACGTGCTGTGCGTGATTGGCCGCGAGCGCGACCTGCCAGCGCTCGGCAAGCTCTTCAGCCAGTCGCCGCCGGTGGCGCTCGACCAGCGCTTCTTCGGCGACTTTATCCTGGAAGCGGATGCGAAGCTTGCCGACGTGGCCTTCATCTATGGACTGGAGCCGGAGGAATCGGTAGACACCGAGCAGACGATTGGCGAGATGGTGTTGCGCCAGCTTGGGGCCGCTCCCGTAGTGGGCGACCAGATTGATTTCGCGGGCGTCATCTGGACGGTGGCGGAGAAGGAGAACAACCAGATCCGCCGCATCGGCCTGAAAATCGCCGAGGACGAAGCGGAATCCTGATAGCGCGACAAGCGCGCCGCGCCGTAAATAACAAAGAGGGTCTGATGACCCTCTTTTTTTGTCTGCGCGTGAGGCACGGGCATGACCGGGAAGCGCTTAGCCTTTTGGCTCGATGCCGTTCGCCAGCAGCGCTTTACGCAGGGTGCGCTTGATCCAGGTCGCCAGCGAATTGTCCCCCTCTTTGCGCGCCTGCTCTTCCAGCTGGGCGCGAAACGCAGGAGACAACCGAATCTGATACTGGTCGGTTTTGGTTTTTTCTGTGGACATGATGATGACGGATGACCCGCTTTTGCGTTGTAATTACACTGTATTGAAAAATGAATCACCAAAGAGCGAAGCCCAGAGATGTAGGCGCATCAAAGGGCTTCTGACCACATCATTACAAGGATTAATGTTATGGCTACGACGGATGTTAACACGAACCCGTATCAGGAAATAAGCGCTGGCGGCGATATCCACTTTTCGGACATGGCCTCGGCGCTGGTGAACATCAGCTTTGCGCAGATGAGCAACGCGGAGTGTTTGCAACTGATGCACTGTTGTCAGGAGACCCACGCCGGGCTTTGCCATTGTCTGGCTTTGCTGGGCGAGACGCTTAGCGCCCCGACCCGCGTGGAAGAGCCTGGCGCGCAGAACCAACAGCGCTTAGGCCATTCGCTTTACGCCATCGGTCTGCTGGCGCCGGCGTTGAACGCGCTGGAAAGTTTTTTACAGGCGGAGTTGCGGGAGAGAACGGCCCGTTAACAGGACTATAAAAGAAAAAGGGAAACCGGCAGGTTTCCCTGTAAGCCTGAACAGCAAAAGTTACACTGTCACCACAGGCACGCGCGGCGCTAACGCCGTCAGCAGTTCATAACCCACCGTCCCCGCCGCGCTTGCCACGTCATCAACCTTAATGGCGTTGCCCCACAGCTCCACCGGACTGCCGATACCCGCCTGCGGACACGGCGTTAAATCTACCGCCAGCATATCCATCGAGACAGTGCCGACAATGCCTGTGCGTACGCCATCCACCAGCACCGGCGCGCCGTCCGGCGCCTGGCGTGGGTAGCCGTCGGCGTAACCGCAGGCGACGATGCCGATGCGCCGCTCCAGGTCTGCGCGGTAGCGGCTGCCGTACCCGACCGTCTCGCCCGCTTTCAGGTTCTGAATGCCGATTATCTCGCTCTTTAAGCTCATCACCGGCCGCAAACCGCTGGTGGCGATATCCCGCCACTGCCCGCTCGGCGAAGCGCCATACAGCGCGATGCCCGGGCGAACCCAGTCGAAATGGGCCTGCGGATGCCAGAGCGTGGCGGCGGAATTGGCGAGCGAGCGTGGAGCGTCGATGCCCTCGGCCGCCTGCTCTATACGCCGCATCGGCTCGTCGATGCCGTCGGGTTTATCCGCGTCGGCAAAGTGCGCCATCAGCGTTAGCTGGCCGACGTTTTTAATGTCGCGCAGCTGCTGCCAGACGCTATGTACCCGCTCCGGCGCAAAGCCGAGCCGGTTCATGCCGCTGTTGATTTTCAGGTACACATCCAGCGGCGCGTTAAGCTTCGCGTTCGCCAGCGCCTTCACCTGCCAGTTGCTGTGCAGGCTGGTGGTCAGGCGATATTTATCAAACAGCGCCAGCTCGTCGGCGTGAAAAAAGCCTTCCAGCAGCAGCACAGGCCCTTTCCAGCCACGCTCGCGCAGCAGAATAGCCTCTTCCAGATTCAGCATCGCGAAACCGTCGGTGGCGCCAAGCGCGGACCAGACGCGATCCAGTCCGTGGCCATATGCGTTGGCCTTCACCACCGACCAGACGCGAGAATGGGGCGCGGCGCGGCGCACCACCTGCAGGTTTTGACGCAGCGCCTGCAGGTCGAGACTCGCGACGATGGGACGTGACATGCTTGCTCCTTAGGTTACTGATGCGCGCCGTGCAGGCGATGCGAAGACGATGGCGTAAAGTCCGGGCGATAACGCGCCACGCCGAGATCGTCAAACGGAATGGCGGGGGTGCGCCCGGAAATAAGGTCGCTCAGCAGTTGTCCGGAGCCGCAGGCCATGGTCCAGCCAAGCGTACCGTGGCCGGTGTTAAGCCAGAGATTTTTAAACGGCGTGCGCCCCACCACCGGCGTGCCGTCCGGCGTCATCGGCCGCAGGCCGGTCCAGAACTGCGCCTCTTCAATTTTGCCGCCGCGCGGATAGAGATCGCGCACGACCATCTCCAGCGTTTCGCGGCGCGGTTGCAGTAGCTCGGTGTTGAAACCGACAATTTCCGCCATGCCGCCGACGCGGATACGGTTGTCGAAGCGGGTAATAGCAATTTTGTATGTTTCGTCAAGCACCGTGGAAACTGGCGCGCCGCTCTCTTCCGCTACCGGAATGGTGAGCGAGTACCCTTTGAGCGGATAGACCGGAATATCAACAATGCCCTTCAGCATGGCGGTGGAATAAGAGCCGAAAGCCATTACGTAGCCTTCCGCTTTCACCACCTCATCGCCGCATTTCACGCCGTAAATGCGCTGACCTTCATAAAGCAGACGGTCCACGGGGGTATTGTAGCGAAACACCACGCCCGCCTCTTCGGCCATTTTCGCCAGTCGCTGGGTGAAAAGCTGACAGTCGCCGGTTTCATCGTTAGGCAGCTGTAAACCGCCGGTCAGCTTGTGGGCCACTCCCGCGAGCGCTGGCTCCACTTCCGCCAGTTGGGCGGATTCCAGCAGGCGATAAGGCACCCCTTCGCTTTGCAGCACTGCGATATCCCGCGAAGCGTTTTCATACTGCTGAGCGGTGCGAAAAAGTTGTAACGTGCCGCCCTGACGTCCTTCGTACTGAATGCCGGTGCTTTCACGCAGCGCTTTTAAACAGTCGCGGCTGTATTCGGCCAGGCGCACCATGCGGCCTTTGTTCTGCATGTAGTGGCGGGTGTCGCAGTTGCGCAGCATTTGCCACATCCACTGGAGCTGAAAACGGGTGCCGTCGAGGCTTATCGCCAGCGGCGCGTGGCGCTGGAACATCCACTTAATGGCTTTCAGCGGCACGCCTGGCGCCGCCCAGGGCGCGGCGTAACCGGGGGAGATCTGTCCGGCGTTGGCGGCGCTGGTTTCCAGCGCCGGGCCGGGCTCGCGGTCGATTACCGTTACGTCATGGCCTGCCTGTCGTAAATACCAGGCGCTGGTGACGCCCACTACCCCACTTCCCAGCACGACTACATGCATAATCACTCCGATTCCAGATTGAAGAATAATTAACTGCTTACAAATTGATAACCTGGATGAAAATGTTATTCAACATATGGCTTTTTTATGGTGACTCATTTCACATCTTTTCCCACCAGCACAGGCAGTTGAGATTCAGAAGGTCCTGCTTCGGTTAGATAAGCGGCAAGATAAAATGCTGCTGACGCCGCTTTTTTCCGATAGCCGGGATCGCAAAATCGCGTAGAAAAAATTTTGGCGCGTCGTTCAATTTTCCGCTGTGTTCTATGCTTGAAATGAGGCCCTTCTCCAGACGAGGGCCGCTAACAATGAGGGCGCGCTATGGCTACCGTAACTGATCCCACCACCAAGGATACCCGACGTCTGAGCGATGGACCTGACTGGACGTTTGATCTACTGGATACCTATCTCGCCGAGATTGACCGCGTAGCGAAACTCTACCGGCTGGAAACCTATCCGCATCAGATTGAAATCATTACCTCCGAGCAGATGATGGATGCTTATTCAAGCGTCGGCATGCCGATTAACTATCCCCACTGGTCGTTTGGTAAAAAGTTTATTGAAACGGAGCGGCTCTACAAACATGGGCAGCAGGGGCTGGCCTATGAAATTGTGATTAACTCAAACCCCTGTATCGCCTACCTGATGGAGGAGAACACGATCACTATGCAGGCGCTGGTGATGGCGCACGCCTGTTACGGTCACAACTCCTTCTTTAAAAATAACTATCTGTTCCGCAGCTGGACTGACGCCAGCTCGATAATCGATTACCTGATCTTCGCCCGTAATTACATAACCGAATGTGAAGAGCGCTACGGCGTGGTGGAAGTGGAGAAGCTACTCGATTCCTGCCATGCGCTGATGAACTACGGCGTGGATCGCTATAAACGCCCGCAGAAAATCTCTTTGCAGGAGGAGAAAGCGCGGCAGAAGAGCCGCGAAGAGTATCTGCAAAGCCAGGTGAATATGCTCTGGCGCACCCTGCCGCGTCGCGAGGAGGAGAAGACGATAGAGGCAGCGCGCCGCTATCCTTCCGAGCCGCAGGAGAACCTGCTCTATTTTATGGAGAAAAACGCGCCGCTGCTGGAGCCCTGGCAGCGTGAGATCCTGCGCATCGTGCGTAAAGTCAGCCAGTATTTTTATCCGCAGAAACAGACGCAGGTGATGAACGAAGGGTGGGCCACGTTCTGGCACTACACCATCCTTAATCACCTGTACGACGAAGGCAAAGTGACCGAGCGCTTTATGCTGGAGTTTTTACACAGCCACACCAACGTGGTGTTCCAGCCGCCCTACAACAGCCCGTGGTACAACGGCATTAACCCCTATGCGCTGGGCTTTGCGATGTTCCAGGACATCAAACGCATCTGCCAGTCGCCGACGGAAGAGGATAAATACTGGTTCCCGGATATCGCCGGCTCTGACTGGCTCTACACGCTGCATTTCGCCATGCGCGATTTCAAAGACGAGAGCTTTATTAGCCAGTTCCTGTCGCCGAAGGTGATGCGCGATTTCCGCCTGTTTACGGTGCTGGACGACGACCGTAATAACTACCTGGAGATTTCCGCCATCCACAATGAAGAGGGTTATAGGGAGATCCGCAACAAGCTCTCGGCGCAGTACAACCTGAGCAACCTCGAGCCGAATATCCAGGTGTGGAACGTCGACCTGCGCGGCGACCGCTCGCTGACGCTGCGCTACATTCCGCATAACCGCGCGCCGCTGGACCGGGGCCGCCGGGAAGTGCTCAAGCATGTGCATCGGCTGTGGGGATTCGACGTTATGCTGGAGCAGCAGAACGAAGACGGCAGCATTGAGCTGCTGGAGCGCTGCCCGCCGCGGCTCAACAGCCTGTAACGCGAAAAAAGGCTTCCCTCGGGAAGCCTTTTTACTGACTGCGCTTAGCGACTGTGCATCGCCAGATCGCCCGGCAGGTTTTTCTGCATGCGGTGCCAGATTTCCCCGCTGTCGCGACCGTAGGCGCGTACTACGTTATAAACCGCTTCGTAATCGCCCGTTTCGCACAGCTTCGCCAGATGATGGTAAAAACCGAGCGCCAGGCTGCGCGCTTCGGGGCTTGAGAAATAGTGGCGCCCGATGCGGGTATACAGCCCTTTCATGCCGTTCAGGATGAGACCGTAAATGGGGTTGCCTGAAGCAAAAGCCAGACCGCGGAAAATGTTGTAATCCAGCTCCGCAAACGCATCCGCGTGGTCTTCCACCTCGCTGGCCGTGGCGAGCACCTGCTGCGCCTGATCGGGATAGAGCCGCAGCGCGGTGCGAATAAAAATGGTTGAGATATTGGTGCGCACCGACAGCAGGTTGTCGATAAGCTGCGGCACACTCTCGTGATCGAGACGCGCCAGCGTTTCCAGAATGTTAAGCCCTGAGGTTTCCCAGAAGTTATTCACCTTCGTCGGCTTGCCGTGCTGAATGGTCAGCCAGCCATCCCGAGCAAGGCGCTGTAAAACTTCACGCAGCGTTGTGCGTGTTACACCAATAAGTTCAGAGAGTTCGCGTTCAGCAGGCAGAATAGATCCGGGAGGAAAACGGTTATTCCAGATGCTTTCGATAATGTACTCTTCCGCGAAACCCGCCGGGCTCTGCGCCTTTATGACCATAATGCGATTTCCATTACACTTATGCAAAATTCACTCATCATACCAGATGAGGTTTAGCACAGATAGCGCAGCAGCTGGTGAAAAAAGGGATCCTGGTTTACTTTTTGCTAATTGCCGCCGGGCTTTCACAGTTGCCTGACCAGGCGTGGGCCGTTACTCTTCTCCCTTCAAAAAAGATCTCCTGTTACTGCAAAGGACTACGCATGGAAATGTCATTCAGCCGCGCCTTTTACCGCAATTTTCTCGGCCAGTCGCCGAACTGGTATAAGCTGACGCTGCTTCTGTTTTTGATACTCAACCCGCTGGTGTTCTGGGTTAACCCTTTTATCGCGGGCTGGATGCTGGTGGCCGAATTTATTTTCACGCTGGCGATGGCGCTGAAATGCTATCCGTTGCTGCCAGGCGGGTTGCTGGCCATTGAGGCGGTGATGATGGGGATGACTACGCCCGATCATGTCCGTGAAGAGTTAGCCAACAACCTTGAGGTGATCCTGCTGCTGATCTTCATGGTCGCGGGTATCTATTTCATGAAGCAGCTGTTGCTGCTGATTTTTACCAGGCTGTTGCTCGGCATTCGTTCTAAGGCGCTGCTCTCGCTCTCTTTTTGCTTTGCCGCCGCGTTTTTATCCGCCTTCCTCGACGCGCTGACCGTTGTGGCGGTAGTGATTAGCGTCGCGGTCGGTTTTTACGGCATTTATCACCGCGTTGCCTCTTCACGCGATGAGCATCAGGATCTGCTTGATGATTCCGACATCGACAAGCATCAACGGGAAGACCTGGAGCAATTCCGCGCCTTTCTGCGCAGCCTGATGATGCACGCTGGCGTCGGCACCGCGCTTGGCGGCGTAATGACCATGGTAGGGGAACCGCAGAACCTGATTATCGCCAAAGCGGCGGACTGGAACTTTGTGGATTTCCTGCTGCGCATGGCGCCAGTGAGCGTGCCGGTGCTGCTTTGCGGCCTGCTGACCTGCGTTCTGCTGGAGAAAACCAAAACCTTTGGTTATGGCGCTACGCTGCCTGAAGAGGTGCGCACGATCCTGCGTGACTACGATCAAGAAAGCGCGCGCAAACGCAGCCCGCAGGATCGCGTGCGGCTTCTCGTGCAGGGCGTTATCGCCGTATGGCTTATCGTTGCCCTGGCGCTTCATCTGGCGGAGGTAGGACTTATCGGGCTTTCCGTAATTATTTTCACCACCGCGCTTTGCGGCGTGACTGACGAGCACGCGATCGGCAAAGCCTTTACCGAAGCGCTGCCTTTTACCGCGCTGCTGACTGTCTTCTTCGGCGTTGTGGCGGTAATTATCGACCAGCATCTTTTTGCGCCGATTATCCAGTTTGTGCTGGACGCCTCGCCTCACGCGCAGCTTTCGCTTTTCTATCTCTTTAACGGCCTGCTGTCGTCGATTTCCGATAACGTCTTTGTCGGCACCGTTTATATTAACGAAGCGAAGAACGCACTGCAGCAGGGGGTTATCGACGTGAAGCAGTTCGAGCTGCTGGCGGTGGCGATTAATACCGGCACCAACCTGCCGTCGGTCGCCACGCCGAACGGCCAGGCGGCGTTTCTGTTCCTGCTTACCTCGGCGCTGGCGCCGCTTATCCGTCTCTCCTATGGCCGGATGGTATGGATGGCGCTGCCCTATACCCTTGTGCTGACACTGGTCGGGCTGCTGTGCGTGGCTTACCCGCTGACGCCGCTCACCGAATGGCTGCTGGCGCATCAGTGGATAGCCACCCCGTCGATGTAATTTTTGGGCCCTTAAGGGCCCAAAATTTCCCTTACGGGCAGGCTCTTATCTCTATTTTTTCGCTACGCTAGTGGCGCGGAAAATGAATTGGTTTACACTGCCCGTTCAACGCATCCTGCAGGGAAATAACTATGTTGCGATTTTTAAACCAATGCTCACGAGGACGCGGCGCCTGGCTGCTGTTAGCATTGACCGCTTTTGCGCTCGAACTGGTGGCGCTGTGGTTCCAGCATGTCATGATGCTGAAGCCGTGTGTTTTGTGTATCTATGAACGATGCGCGCTGTTTGGCGTGATGGGCGCGGGGATTGTGGGCGCCATCGCGCCGAAAACGCCGCTGCGCTTTGTGGCTATCCTTATCTGGATTTACAGCGCCGTGAAGGGGCTGATGCTCTCCTATGAGCACACCATGGTTCAACTGCACCCTTCCCCGTTCGCCACCTGCGATTTCGCCGCACGGTTCCCGACGTGGCTGCCGCTGGATAAATGGCTGCCGCAGGTGTTTGTCGCAAGCGGCGACTGCGCAGAGCGCCAGTGGTCTTTCCTGTCGCTTGAAATGCCACAGTGGCTGATGGTTATTTTCGGCGCTTATCTGCTGGTGGCGGCGCTGGTGGTTATCGCTCAGTTTTTCAAACCTAAAAAACGCGACCTTTTCGGCCGCTTCTAATCTTTTTGCCGCCGACTATCCCCGTCAAGCGGATAGCCGGCTAGTCTGGCAGCAGCTTTTTGTCTTTCAGGCGATGAAGGCGGCGTGAGGTAAGTCTGCATCTTGCGCAGGATGGAGCCGGATGATTCCTGGAGTGCTCGCTGCCGCCTGGCTTGTTGCGGCGAAGCCGTCCTACACTGAAGTGAACCTTGATAATGACAGGAGGACAGATGCGAGCTTACAAACTTAACGTCGAAAAAGATAACCCAAACGACGCGCCGGAGTCCGGGGATAAAAAACCGACCCCGACTAAAAAATAAGAGAAAAGGTCGCTCCGGCGGCCTTTTCTTTTTACTTCACGCCGCCTTCGTCTTTTCCTCATCAGCGCCCAGCCACGCCCGCGTATAGGCGGCGTCATGGTGGTTAAGCATTACGCTAATAAATTCCAGATCCGCCCCTTGAGTCAACAGCTGCATGGCTCGCGTTTTGCGCGCGCTCTGGCTGCTGACATTTTTTGTCGTCACCTTTGCCGCCGCCTGGCGCAGCGCGGCGTTAAAAGCGATGATGGTGATCGCCTTCGGTTGCGCCTTCACGCGGTTGGAGTGGCTCTGAAAAAGGTATACGTCTTCCGGGTAACGCTTCTGGCGTTTGGTGATAACGCTCATTGCAGCCTCATTTAAGGCCAGCGCCCGGTTCCCGCGCTTCTCATCTGCCCGGATGCGGCTGCTTTCAATGTCGTCGAAGGTCAGCGTCAGCACTTCACCAATTTTTAACGGCGCATGGTAGAGAAAATACCAGAGGTCAGAATAGGTAGTGTTGTGACTGAGCAGCGCTTCGTGGATCTTCCAGAACTCAAGCGGAGTCAGAGCTTCGGCTTTAGCCATTGTGATATCACTCGCGTTGGTCTGAAATGTCGCCCTGGCGTCATTTCAGACGAGACAAAACCACTACCTTGCAGGTAGCGATGGCGCAAAAAAGGCCGTCAGGCCCGTCTCTTTTTAATAACGAAACCGAGGAGGCGGTGATATCGCGCGTTCGGATGAGAACGCAGGCGGCGGGTGGTACTTCCCGCGCTTTCAGCGTGAAAGCGCAGGCGGGAAAAGGTTACTCAGCCCAGTCGGGCTTATTGAGTATGTGATCTTGCCAGTCAGTCACTTCCGACTCTTTTACCGCGATATGGCGCACGGAGATACGTTCAGCGTGCATGGCGGCTTTCGAACCGGTGCGCAGCGGGTGCCACAGCGGCAGATTTTTGCCTTCGGCTAACAGGCGGTAGGCGCAGGTAGGCGGCAACCATTCAAAGGTCGGCAGGTTTTCCCGCGTCAGTTTGATGCAGTCAGGCTCGAAGTCGAACCGACGCTCATAGTTACGGCACTGGCAGGTTTTGATATTGAGCTGACGACAGGCGACATTGGTGAAATAAATTTCATCCGTATCTTCATCCATCAGTTTATGCAGGCAACACTGACCGCAGCCGTCGCAGAGAGATTCCCACTCCGCGTCGCTCATTTCGTCCAGTTTCTTTTGCTGCCAGAAAGGCGTTTCGTTCATACCGGTGTCCGCAAAGCAAATTCAGCTGCACCTTATAAACAGTATGGACGCCTGATGCAAGTTTTGCCGCCCCTGCGGGCGGCAGAAGATTACAGCACGCGAGTGGTGAGGCTTTCACCGTTGAAGCGCACTTCCAGCTCATCGCCGCTGGCGAGCGGCCCTACCCCTTCCGGCGTGCCGGTGAGGATAACGTCGCCTGCGCGCAGCGTAAAGAAACGGCTCATGTAGGCAATCAGCGGCACAATTTTGTGGATCATGTCAGCGGTCGTGCCGTTCTGGCGCGTTTCGCCGTTGACGATAAGGCTAAGCGGCGTGTTTTGCGGATCGGACTGAAATTCAGCCGCCGGGATGAACCCCGAAACCGGGCACGAGTTATCAAACGCTTTCGCCTTTTCCCACGGCTGGCCCGCTTTTTTCATTTTGCTCTGTAGAGAGCGAAGCGTCAGATCCAGCGCCACGCCGTAACCGGCGATCGCTTTAGCGACATGCTCAGGCGTGGCCTGCTTAAGCGTCGCGCCAATAAGTACGGCCAGTTCCACTTCATGATGCACGTCGCCAAGACCCTGCGGCAGCGCCAGCGGCTGACGCAAATCGCAAAGCGCGGTTTCCGGCTTCAGAAACAGCACCGGCTCTTCCGGCGTGGCGCTGCCCATCTCTTTAATATGTTTGGCATAGTTGCTGCCTACGCAGACCACTTTGCTGACCGGAAAATCAAGCAGCGCGCCGTGCCAGTTATGATGTTGGTACATATCTTTCCCCTGAATCGAGCTCATTGTCCGAAAAATGACTATCTCCGCCCGCCGGGCGCGAGTCAATGTTTCAAAGCGTAACAGGATTCAGTATAGAGAGAGGAAAAAACAAACGGCGAAAACAGCCGACGCCGCAAAACGCGGCGTCGGAGCGGGTCAGGCTTTTTTTTGCGCTTCGAGATGCGCTTTTAACAAATTTTCCGGCGGCGGCGGCAATTGCAAATAATAGCCCTGCTCCTGAAGCGCTTGTTTTACTTTATCAAGATCGGCGTGCGCTAATTTTTTCCGTCCGTCTAATGGCAATAGCATTGTCATTATGGGCGTGCCGAAACTTTGCATTAATTCCGCCGGCACCTTCGAGAAATCGTCTTTTTTTTCAACATACAGATAAGTCTGTTCGCGACGGGAACTTTTATAGATCACACAAAACATGTTTTTACTCTGTTTAGCCAGATGGTGACTTGCCTCAATATAACGGGGACTATAACATGCCTGACGTGCTACGGAATATCATCCCACCCCGGTGGGTGGTTAAAACTGAATTGAGTAAGGCCAGGATGTCAAACACGCCCATCGAGCTTAAAGGCAGCAGTTTCACGTTATCAGTGGTTCATTTGCATGACGCTCACCCGGAAGTTATTCGCAAAGCGCTGGAAGACAAAATAGCTCAGGCACCGGCTTTTTTGAAAAACGCGCCTGTGGTTGTGAATATCGCCGGGCTGGAAGGGCCGGTGGACTGGCAGCAAATCCATCGCGCCGTGAAGGCAAGCGGGCTGCATCTGGTGGGCTTCAGCGGCTGTAAGGACGACACGCTGAAAGCGGAGATTGCTCGCGCCGGCATCGCTTTGCTGAATGAAGGTAAAGAGAAGGCCCGGGCGGCGCAGCCTGCCGTGCCTGAAGTCCCCGTCGAACCCGTTGTTACTCCCATCACAAAAACGCGAATTATTGATACGCCAGTCCGATCTGGTCAGCGTATTTATGCCCCGCATTCTGATTTAATTGTGACTAATCACGTCAGCGCGGGTGCGGAGCTCATCGCCGATGGCAACATCCATATCTACGGCATGATGCGAGGACGCGCGCTGGCAGGCGCCAGCGGCGAGCGAGAAGCGCAAATTTTTTGCACAAGCCTTGCGGCGGAACTGGTTTCTATCGCAGGGGTATACTGGCTGAGCGAGCAGATCCCGGCCGAATTTTATAACAAAGCCGCCCGCCTGAGACTGGCTGAGGGCGCTTTGTCTGTTCAACCTTTGATTTAAGCCCTTTTCACAAGGAATTCCTTTATGGCACGCATTATTGTAGTTACATCAGGTAAAGGGGGCGTTGGCAAAACCACCTCCAGCGCGGCCATCGCTACGGGTTTGGCCCAGAAGGGGAAAAAAACCGTTGTTATCGATTTCGATATTGGTCTGCGTAACCTTGATCTGATCATGGGATGTGAACGCCGTGTCGTATACGATTTCGTTAACGTTATCCAGGGCGATGCCACACTTAATCAGGCGCTGATTAAAGACAAAAGGACCGACAACCTTTACATTCTCCCGGCGTCGCAAACGCGCGACAAAGACGCGCTGACGCGTGAAGGGGTGGAGAAGGTCCTGGACGATCTGCAAAAGATGGATTTCGACTTTATCGTGTGCGACTCCCCGGCCGGCATCGAAACCGGCGCGTTGATGGCGCTTTATTTCGCGGACGAAGCCGTGATCACCACCAACCCGGAAGTCTCCTCGGTACGCGATTCAGACCGCATTCTCGGCATTCTGGCCTCCAAATCTCGCCGCGCCGAGAACGGCCACGATCCGATTAAAGAACATCTGCTGCTGACCCGTTACAACCCGGGCCGCGTCAGCAAAGGCGATATGCTGAGCATGGAAGATGTGCTGGAGATCCTGCGCATTCCGCTGGTTGGGGTGATTCCGGAAGATCAATCTGTGCTGCGCGCCTCCAACCAGGGCGAGCCGGTGATTCTGGATACCGCCTCGGACGCAGGCAAAGCGTACGCCGATACCGTTGAACGTCTGTTGGGAGAAGAACGCCCTTTCCGCTTCATTGAAGAAGAGAAGAAAGGTTTCCTCAAACGCCTGTTCGGAGGATAACTCATGGCTTTACTAGACTTTTTTCTCTCACGAAAAAAGAGTACCGCGAACATCGCGAAAGAACGACTGCAAATTATTGTAGCGGAACGTCGACGCAGCGACGCCGAGCCGCATTATTTACCGCAGTTGAAAAGGGATATTCTTGAGGTCATCTGTAAATATGTACAGATTGATCCAGAAATGGTTACGGTCCAGCTCGATCAAAAAGGCGACGATATTTCGGTGCTTGAGCTCAACGTAACGCTGCCGGAAGCGGAAGAGTCGAAATAAAAAAAAGCCCTGGGGTTTTATCCAGGGCTTTTTTATTTCCGACCGGGGTTACGCATCTCTAAAAATTTAATTTTCGGAACGCGCTCATTGACTGGAAATATATACAGGCTTACCGCACATATTCCTGCAGCAGCGCCTTAATTTCATCGCCCATTAATTTTTCCCGCCAGCCGCTGATTAATTCCGGCAGCATAGTTTGCGTCTTCAGCTGCCAGTGCCAGTTAAGCAACTGGTTAATTTGCCTACGGGAAGCAAGCAGTTCCGCGCTTACGCCTTTCGCTTTGCTTATCTCCTGCACCAGCGCCTTGATGGCTTTGAAAGCGCTGCGATAGCCTGGCATATCAACCAAATTTTGCAGCGGTGCTGGCAGCGCCTCTTCAGGCAGCGCCTGCGCTTCGCTCACCATCGCCAGTAGCGTTTTGCCGTGAAAGCGAATTTCGCTGCCGGAGAGCCCCAGACCGTCGAGTTCGCCAAGGGAGCCCGGCATATAGCGCGCCACCTGCCACAAGTGTTCCTCACGCACCACAAAGTTCACCGCCAGGTCACGCTCGCGCGCTTTACGCAGCCGCCATGCCGCCAGCAGCTTCAGACAGGCGAGCTGGCGCGGGCGAAGCTGCCAGGCATTGCCAATTTCGCGCCAGGCCTCTTCTGGGTCCAACGTTTCGCTGCGGCGCAGCACCATCAGGCGACACTCGTCCAGCGCCGCTTCCAGCCAGCCCGCTTCGGCAGTCTCATCCATCAACTGACGCGCAATAGGCAACAGATACCAGACGTCAGCGGCGGCATAGTCGCACTGGCGAGCCGTCAGCGGGCGCGCCAGCCAGTCGGTGCGCGATTCGCTCTTGTCGAGCGCCACGCCAGTATATTTCTCAACAAGCGTAGCGAAGCCGCAAGAAAGCGGATTGCCGACGAAAGAGGCCAGCACCTGGGTATCGATAAAGGGCTGCGGCATCATGCCGAAAGCGTTCTGAAACACTTCCAGGTCTTCGCTGCCCGCGTGGAGGAATTTGGTGACCGCATCATCCTGCAATAGCGCCTGGAACGGCGCCCAGTCGGTGATGGTGAGCGGGTCGATAAGCGCCACGGTCTCGCCATCGTAAAGCTGGATCAGGCCAAGCATTGGGTAATAGGTACGGGTTCGGACAAATTCGGTATCCAGCGCCAGCGCCGGAAAACGACGAGCCGCCTCGCAAAGCTGCAAGAGCGCCTCATTGGTGGTAATCATCTGATAATTCAAATCACTCTCTCTTAGTTTGCGCCCATAAAAAACGCCGGCGGAACCGGCGTCTGGACGACTTCTTCGCAACTCAGGGGGTATTGTTACCCGTGCGGCGCGCTTCGTCACGCAGTTCTCGCCGCAAAATTTTGCCGACGTTGGATTTTGGCAGCTCCTGGCGGAACTCCACCAGCTTCGGCACCTTATAGCCGGTGAGATGCCGACGACAAAAGGTGATAAGCGCCTCTTCGCTAAGGTTCGGATCTTTCTTCACCACGAAGATCTTCACGGTCTCGCCGCTCACGCCTGAAGGCACGCCTACGGCCGCCACTTCCTGCACGCCGCTGTGCTGCATCACCACGTCTTCAATTTCGTTAGGATAGACGTTAAAACCCGAGACCAGGATCATATCTTTTTTACGATCGACGATGCGCATAAAGCCCTGCTCGTCCATGACCGCGATATCGCCGGTGTGCAGCCAGCCGTCCTTGATTATCTCATCGGTGGCGTCGGGGCGTTGCCAGTAGCCCAGCATGACCTGCGGCCCTTTCACGCACAGCTCGCCCGGCAGCCCAGGCTCCACTTCCCGTCCTTCGTCATCCACCAGTTTGACTTCCGTTGAAGGCACCGGCAGGCCGATGCTGCCGCTGTGATAGTCGATATCGTGAGGGTTAACGCTTACCAGCGGCGCGCACTCCGTCAGGCCGTAGCCTTCCAGCAGATACTGCCCGGTGAGTTTTACCCAGCGCTCCGCTACCGCATGCTGCACCGGCATGCCGCCGCCCGCGGAAAGATGAAGCGTGGAAAAATCGAGTTGCTGGAACTCTTTGTTGTTCAGCAACGCGTTGAAAAGCGTATTGACGCCCGTCATTGCGGTGAAGGGGTATTTCCCCAGCTCTTTAACCAGCCCCGGAATATCGCGCGGGTTGGTGATCAGCAGGTTTTGTCCGCCGAGCTCAATAAACAGCAGGCAGTTCATGGTCAGCGCGAAGATGTGATAGAGCGGCAAGGCGGTGACCACCAGCTCTTTGCCCCGGTGCAGCAGCGGCCCGTAAGTGGCGTTTACCTGCTCCAGGTTAGCGAGCATATTGCGGTGCGTTAACATCGCCCCTTTCGCCACGCCGGTCGTGCCGCCGGTGTATTGCAGGAAAGCGAGATCTTCCGGCAGCACCTCAGGCTTCACATACTGCAGGCGATAGCCCGCGTGCAGCGCGCGGCGAAACGAAATGGCGTCCGGCAGATGATATTTCGGCACCAGCCGTTTCACATACTTCACGACAAAGTTAACCAGCGTGCCTTTGGTGGCGGAGAGCTGATCGCCCATCCGGGTGAGGATAACGTGCTTCACCTGGGTTTTATCGACGACCTTTTCCAGCGTGTGGGCAAAGTTAGAAACGATAATAATGGCGCTGGCGCCGCTGTCGTTTAGCTGATGCTCCAGTTCGCGGGGCGTATAGAGCGGGTTAACGTTCACCACAATCATCCCAGCGCGAAGAATGCCGAACAGCGCGACCGGGTATTGCAGCAGGTTCGGCATCATCAGCGCGACGCGGTCCCCTTTCTGCAGACCCAGGCCCTGTTGCAGATAAGCGGCGAAAGCGCGGCTGCGCTCTTCAAGCTTACGGAACGTCATCACCTCGCCCATATTGATAAATGCCGGCTGGTCGGCATAACGCGTGCAGGCGTGTTCGAATAGCTCTACCAGGGACTGATAACGATCGGGGTTGATTTCTGCCGGAACGTCGGCCGGATAACGGTTAAGCCAAACCTTCTTCAATGCGTCACCTCTGAAAATCGTATTCGTCGTCATCACAACCCCGCAGCAATAAACATGTTATTAACATTATTTTAACTCAGCGTACCAGTTTATTAATTAAGCTGATTTCAGGTTGCGAAGCGCGTCACTAATTATTTTTGTTATGGGTTACAAATGAATAAACAGCGGACCGGCCGCTGTTTATTTTTAATTAAAAATCATTCGGTTACTCGGTTACTATCGTCTGGACAGGCGCGGGGCCGGGGCTATACCAGACGCCTGGACCATAACCCCAGGGGCGATTGTAAGGCCCCCAGTACCAGGGGTCTATCGGCTGCGGCGGCAACATAACCTGCTGCGTAACGCGCCAGCGCTTAAAGCCGTTAACCTGCATCACCATATATTTATAGGTAGCGTCGCCGACTTTCCCTTCAGCGGTGCCGGTTATCGGCCCCACGACGGTAATAAGCTGGTTGCGATAGTCGACCGGGTCGAGGAAGGTGCTGACATCGGCGTAAATACGTCCGCGCGACGGCTGACCAAGCAGCGGCCGCGCTCCTTCATCGAGCGGCACGGTGGCAATCTCAAGACGGGTTTTGCCCTGCTCGTTCTTCACGTTGATCACTTTACCGCCGAAGCGCGCCTCCTGACCGACATAAAGCTGCGGAGCATTCATCACTCGCGCCAGATCCTGCTGCGGGGTTGGACTGGTGCCTTTAATGGCATCCGGCACGCTAACGCAACCGCTCAGGGCCAGCGCGGCGAACAGCGTCAGCCAGCCCCTTTTTTTCATTTGTTGACTCGCCATACCGCAACTCCTTAACCCAGCGACAGTACGCTGAGCAACTATTCTCTGCCGGGCAGTTTTTTCCACGCCACTTCGTTACGCAGATAAACCGGCTCGGCGTTTTCTACCGCGACGGTGCGACCGGCGATGAAAAGCTGACAAGCCAGCGGCAGCATATCTTCCGCCGCAGGCAACAGCATGTCGCCGTCGTAAAGCGAAAGGCCGCTGTCCTGCGCAAGACTGGGCCATGCGGGCCAGCCCGTACCCACGGTAGCCCACTCGCCGTCAAGCTGTTTCAACCGTTCGGCAACCGCGTCGGGTTTCAGTACCGCTTCAGTCTCTTCGCCATGCCACACGCCTTCGTGGTCGCGCTGGTATTCGCCCCAGTAAACCTCGCCCATACGGGCGTCGATGGCGGCAAGCACGCGGGTCGCGCCGGTTTTGCGCCAGGCGCCCTGCGCCATCGTGGCAAGCGTTGAAACGCCGATCATCGGCAGGTTCGCGCCAAGCGCCAGGCCCTGGGCGATGCCGATGCCGATACGCACGCCGGTGAAGCTGCCAGGGCCGCGGCCAAAGGCCAGCGCGCTTAGCTCAGACAGCGAAACGCCGCTCTGGTTCAGGATCTCGCGCACCAGCGGCAGAATGCGCTGGGTATGTTCGCGTGGACAAAGTTCAAAGTGGGCATAGGCGGTACCGTTGTCCCACAGCGCAGCCGAACAGGCTTCCGTGGCGGTATCAATGGCCAGAATTCGCATAGCTAAATTGCACTCTCGCGAGGTGTGGTATTAAAAATGGCGCGCATATTACCATAGTCTGGCATAAATTACTGCGCGCCGCCGTCGGCGAGGAAGCGCGCCGCCTGCTGAATGTCGCGGGTTCGCGGCGTGGGCGGCAGGCTTTTCAGGAAGACGGCGCCATAGGGGCGCATCACCAGCCGATTATCGCAAATCACCAGCACGCCGCGGTCGTCCACGTCGCGGATAAGTCGCCCCACCCCCTGTTTGAGCGTGATGACGGCGTCCGGCAGTTGCACCTCGTCGAACGGATCGCCGCCGCGCAGTCGACAATCCTCCATGCGCGCCTTAAGCAGCGGATCGTCCGGCGACGTAAAGGGGAGTTTGTCGATGATGACCAGCGACAGCGTATCGCCGCGTACGTCCACCCCTTCCCAAAAGCTGCTGGTGGCGACCAGCAACGCATTGCCCGCCGTGACGAACTGCTCAAGCAGCTGTCCCTTGCTGGTTTCGCCCTGCAACAGCACCGGCAGCGAGAGCGTGGCGCGGAACTGCTCCGCCAGCTCGCGCATCATGGCGTGCGAGGTGCAAAGCATAAAGCAGCGGCCGTTATTGGCTTCAATCAGCGGCCTCAGCATGGCGGCCAGCGCCCGGCCTGCATTGGGCTGATTAGGCAACGGCAGGCCGCGCGGCACGCACAGCAGCGCCTGACGGGCGTAGTCGAAGGGGCTTTGCAGCAACAGCGTTTTCGCCTCGTCAATGCCCAACCGCGCCGTGAAGTGGTGCAATTCGTCGTTAACGGAAAGCGTCGCCGAGGTGAAAACCCAGCTTCCCGCTTTTTGCGCCATCACCTCTTTAAACTTATCCGCCACCGTAAGCGGCGTCAGCGCCAGCGTGAAGTGACGCGAGTTGCACTCATACCAGTAGCTGTAGCCCGGCTTGTTGAACTCTTTAAGCCGTTTGAGTCGGGCGCGATAAAGCGTGGCGCGCTCAAAGGCGGCATCCAGCAAAGCGGAGCGGCCAAGCGAAAGCTTCGCCACGTCGTAGCAAAGCTCCAGCGCGTCATCCAGCAGCAGCAGCGCGCGCTGAATGGAAGCGTCGGCTAACAGCTCGCGTAAATTCCCCCGAAACCCCGGATCGCCAAGTTGCATACGGAAATCCTGCGTGCTCTGGGCCAGGCGGTCGGCGCATTTTTGCAGCTGTTGAGTATCTTTTACCTCGGTGCGGTAGGCGATGGTGATATCTTTAGCGAGATCCAGCAGTTGGCGGCTGGAGAGCGACTGGCCGAAATACTGGCTGGCGATATCGGGAAGCTGATGCGCTTCGTCGAAGATCATCACTTCCGCTTCCGGGATAAGCTCTGCGAACCCGCTCTCTTTCACCACCATATCGGCAAGAAACAGATGGTGGTTTACCACGACGATATCCGCCTCCATCGCTTTTTTGCGCGCTTTGACGACGAAACAATCTTTATAGAGCGGGCAGTCGCTGCCGAGGCAGTTGTCGTTCGTACTGGTGACGAGCGGCCAGACGGCGGCGTCTTCCGCCACGCGTCCGCAGGTGCTGATATCGCCATCCACCGTTTCATTGGCCCAGCCGCGCAGATGAATGACGTCGCTTAAGGTCTGAACCGGCAGGTCGCCTCCCGCCAGCGCCTGTTGCTCCAGGCGTTCAAGACAGAGGTAGTTGGAGCGCCCTTTCAACAGCGCCAGCTTGCCTTTGTATTCCAGCGCCCGTGCCACGGTGGGAAGATCGCGGCTGTAGAGCTGATCCTGCAGCGCTTTCGAGCCGGTTGAAATAATCACCTTTTTGCCGGAGCGCAAAGCGGGCGCGAGGTAAGCGTAGGTTTTCCCGGTGCCGGTGCCCGCTTCCACCACTAAAGGCTCGGCGGCGCCGATAGCCTCGGTCACCGCCTGCGCCATCTGGCGCTGCGGCTCGCGGGGCTTAAAGCCCGGTATCGCTTTGGCTAACTGGCCATCTGCTGCAAAATCGTCCGTCACACTGCCCCCTGGTTAAATTGCCAGTGATTATGTCAGGGCCGACTCCCTTTCGCCAGCCGAAGAGGTGACGTCGGCGGCGGAGTATGCCAGGCTTGCGGCGAAACTTACGAAAAGGAAAAAGTCATGACGATTAAGCGAATCAATCCGGAGGCGCGCTGGTCCGACGCGGTTATCCATAACCAGACCCTTTATTACACTGGCGTGCCGGAAAATCTTGATGCTGAAGCCTATGAACAAACCGGCAACGTGCTGGCGCAGATTGATGAGGTGCTAAAGGCGCAGGGCAGCGATAAAACGCAGCTGATTGACGCGACCATTTTTCTTGCCGACGGCGACGACTTCGCCGCCATGAACCGCGCGTGGGATGAATGGGTAGTGGCGGGCCATGCGCCGGTGCGCTGCACCGTGCAGGCGAGGCTGATGAACCCGGCTTATAAAGTGGAAATTAAAATTATCGCCGCCGTATAAAAAAACGCGGGTCGCCCCGCGTTATTCATCTTCTTCTTCATCCTCGAAACGGGCGACGATGCGGTCGCCCTGATGGCTGGCGCGAATTTCTTGCGCCACCTGGGCGATAGCCTGACCGCTACTCATTCCCTGGGCCATCAGCTCCTGAATACGCTCGACCGCTTTCTGCTGCTGCTCATGCGTCAGCGAAGGTAAACCTGCAAACATCGTTAACTCCTGTTACATTGCTGCCGTCAATTATTTCACGCCCCGTGCGCGGACGCCAGACGCCGCCCCGGGGCATAGCGGTGTAGACGTCGATGAAAACCCACTCCTCCCCCACCCTGCTTACACTTCCCTGGCGCCGCGACGCGCTGCTGGACTATTTCGCCGCGCTGAGCCCTCAGCCTTGGGCGATGCTGCTACATTCCGGCTTTGCCAGGCACACCCATAACCGATTCGATATCCTGGTCGCCCAGCCGCTGGCGACGCTGGAAACGCGCGGCGGTGAAACGGTTATTCGCCGCGCCGCCGCCAGCGAAACCTCTGGGGCCGACCCGCTTACGCTGCTTCAGCGCGAGCTTGAACGTTGCGGCATCACGCCGCAGCCAGCCGTGGACCTGCCGTTTCTGGGCGGCGCGCTGGGGCTGTTTGGCTACGATCTCGGGCGTCGTTTTGAGAAGCTGCCGCAACACGCGCAGGCGGACGTTCAGGCGCCTGATATGGCGGTGGGCCTCTACGACTGGGCGCTTATCGCCGATCATAAGCTTGAGCGCCTGACGCTGGTTTGTCACGGCGACGCGCAGGCGCGGCTCGCCTGGCTTTTGGCGCAGAAACCTGAGCCTGCCGCGCCGTTTCGCCTCACCAGCCGCTGGCAGGCGAATATGACGCGCGAGCAGTATGGCGAAAAATTCCGCCGCGTACAGGATTATTTGCTGAGCGGCGACTGTTATCAGGTCAACCTGGCGCAGCGTTTCCAGGCAAACTATGAAGGGGATGAATGGCAGGCGTTTACGCGCCTTAATGAAGCCAACCGCGCCCCCTTCAGCGCCTTTTTGCGCCTGCCGCAGCACGCCATTCTGAGTCTGTCGCCCGAGCGTTTTATTTTGCTTGAGCAAAACGCGATTCAGACCCGGCCGATCAAAGGCACGCTGCCTCGCCTCGCCGACCCGCAGGAAGATGCAAAACAGGCGCAAAAGCTGGCGCGCTCGCCGAAAGATCGCGCTGAAAACCTGATGATTGTCGATCTACTGCGCAATGACATCGGCCGCGTTGCGACGCCCGGCAGCGTACGGGTGCCAGAGCTTTTTGTCGTTGAGCCTTTCCCGGCGGTACATCATCTGGTCAGCACCATTACCGCCACGCTGCCGGACAACCTGCATGCCACCGACCTGCTGCGCGCCGCGTTTCCCGGCGGTTCTATCACCGGCGCGCCAAAAGTGCGGGCGATGGAGATAATCGAAGAGCTTGAGCCGCAGCGGCGCAACGCCTGGTGCGGCAGCGTGGGCTATATCAGTTTTTGCGGCAATATGGACACCAGCATCACCATTCGCACCCTCACCGCGCAAAACGGCACGCTTTACTGCTCCGCAGGCGGCGGCATCGTGGCCGACAGCGAGGCGTCGGCGGAATATCAGGAAACTTTTGATAAAGTTAATCGTATTCTGCGCACTCTTGAGGAGGAATAATGCAGACGACGGAATTGTCGCTCGACACGTTTTTATCGCGTTTTCAACTGCTGCGCCCGCAGATGAATAAGGCCTCGCTTAATCAGCGCCAGGCGGCGGTCCTGGTGCCGATAGTGCGCCGCCCCGAGCCAGGCCTGCTGCTGACCCAGCGCTCAGCGAAGCTTCGCAAGCACGCAGGCCAGGTGGCCTTTCCCGGCGGCGCCGTGGATGATACCGACGCCTCTTTAATCGCCGCCGCGTTGCGGGAAGCGCAGGAAGAGGTGGCTATTCCTCCCGAATCCGTAGACGTTATCGGCGTACTGCCGCCGGTAGACAGCGTGACCGGTTTTCAGGTTACGCCAGTCGTCGGCATCATTCCGCCCAATCTGCATTATCACGCAAGCCAGGATGAAGTGGCGGCGGTTTTTGAAATGCCGCTTGCCGAAGCGCTGCGGCTGGGGCGCTATCATCCGCTCGATATCCATCGCCGGGGCAACAGCCACCGCGTCTGGCTCTCCTGGTATCAGCATTATTTTGTCTGGGGAATGACCGCAGGCATTATTCGTGAGCTGGCTCTCCAGATAGGCTTTAAACCCTGACTCGTATTGTGTGTAAAAAATTGCGATCCACAGCACTTTATTAGGTTGATTGGCGGTAGCCATTAGTATAATTCATGTGAATAGTTAACAGCGCAGAACAATAACCTCTTACACTATGCGCAGTTTTCACATCGTCATTGACATCACAATGACCCTGTCAGGAGTTAAAGCGTGATTAGTATATTCGACATGTTTAAGGTGGGCATTGGTCCCTCCTCTTCCCATACCGTAGGGCCGATGAAGGCCGGGAAGCAGTTCGTCGATGATCTGGTCGAAAAAGGATTACTCGAAGACGTCACCCGCGTTGCGGTGGATGTCTACGGTTCACTGTCGCTGACCGGCAAAGGACACCATACCGATATCGCCATTATTATGGGCCTCGCGGGCAACGAGCCGGCGACGGTGGATATCGACGCCATTCCCGCCTTTATCCGCGACGTAGAAGCGCGCGGGCGCCTGCTGCTGGCGCTGGGGCGCCATGAAGTTGATTTTCCAAAAGACAACGGCATGCGTTTTCACAGCGATAACCTTTCGCTGCACGAAAACGGCATGCAGATCCACGCTTTTAACGGCGAAACGCTGCTTTACAGCAAAACGTACTACTCCATCGGCGGCGGTTTTATCGTTGACGAAGAGAATTTTGGTAAAGACGCCGCCAGGGAAGTGACCGTGCCGTATGCGTTTAATTCCGCAAAAGCGCTGCTGGCGCACTGCCGCGAAACGGGCCTTTCTCTTTCCGGTCTGGTGATGCAGAACGAACTGGCGCTGCACAGCAAGAAAGAGATTGAAGAGTACTTCGCAAACGTCTGGCAGACCATGCGCGCCTGTATCGATCGCGGCATGAATACCGAAGGCGTATTGCCAGGCCCTCTGCGCGTGCCGCGTCGCGCCTCTGCGCTGCGCCGTATGCTGGTCTCCAGCGATAAGCTTTCTAACGACCCGATGATCGTCGTTGACTGGGTGAACATGTTCGCGCTGGCGGTGAATGAAGAAAACGCGGCGGGCGGTCGCGTGGTGACTGCGCCGACCAACGGCGCATGCGGCATCGTCCCGGCGGTGCTGGCCTATTACGATCACTTTATCGAATCGGTTAGCCCCGATATCTACATCCGCTATTTCCTGGCGGCGGGCGCTATCGGCGCGCTTTATAAAATGAATGCGTCTATTTCAGGCGCGGAAGTGGGCTGCCAGGGCGAAGTGGGCGTCGCCTGCTCAATGGCGGCGGCGGGTCTCGCCGAGCTGCTGGGCGCAAGCCCGGAACAGGTTTGCGTAGCGGCGGAGATAGGCATGGAGCATAACCTGGGCCTGACCTGCGACCCGGTTGCCGGCCAGGTGCAGGTGCCGTGCATCGAGCGTAACGCCATTGCCTCCGTGAAGGCGATTAACGCCGCGCGCATGGCGATGCGCCGCACCAGCGAGCCGCGCGTCTCTCTCGATAAAGTTATCGAAACCATGTACGAAACCGGCAAAGACATGAACGCGAAATACCGCGAAACTTCGCGTGGCGGTTTAGCCATTAAAGTTCAGTGCGACTAATCAATCGAAGCGCCGCTCCCGCGGCGCTTTTTCTTTCCCTGCCAGTAAATCCTTCTGCACGATCCCCGCTACACTTGCTATGTTATTACTCACCTTTCGCCAGTAGCTTTAAGGGTTAATCAGGGATGCTCACTGCGCAGCGCATAGTCAAAACCTATCGCCGAAAAAGAATTATTGTCTGTCTTGCACTGGCAATTACAACGCTGCTGTTAACCACAGGGGTGCGTTACCTTACCGAACGTAACCGTAACGACCAGCGCGTTACGCTGTTTACCGCTCGTGCGGTGGCGACCGTCGAGAGCCTGCTCGAGCCGCTGGCAGCCGCACGCAGCGCGTTGTTCCCGCTGGTCGGTCAGCCTTGTGAAAACGTCGAAGGTCCGCTGCGCGTGGAAACCGCGCGATTGCAAACGCTGCGCGCCATCGTGCTGGTTAAGGACGGCGTTGTTTATTGTTCCAGTATCTTCGGCAGCCGTAACGAACTGCTGCGGCAGCTGCAACCGAAGCTGCCCTCCCCCTACCCGCAAATGCTGCTGACGCGCGACAACTCTTTGCTGAAAGGCAGTTCTGTAATGATTATCTGGACGCCGACATCGCCAGACGGCCAGGATGGCATTCTTCAGGCGCTGAATATCGAGCTGCTCGCCAGACTGATGCTCGAGCCCGCCCGCCCCTGGGTTGACCACGTGGTGTTGAACGTAGGCGATGTGCATCTGGAATATGGTAAAGGCGTGGTGCAAAGCCTGCCGGGCGAGCCGGGGCTTGAAACGCGAGAAGGCGTTTCCGGACGCTTTCCTTTTTCGGTCACGGTTATTGGCCCGCCTGGCGATCGCCTCGCGCTGAAGGCGCTTCCGGGTCAACTGCCGCTGGCGCTGATTTTAAGCCTGCTGATCGGCTATATCGCCTGGCTTGCCACAGCGGGCAGGATGAGCTTTTCCCATGAAATCAACCTTGGGCTCGCCGCCCGGGAATTTGAAATATATTGCCAGCCGCTGGTCAATGCGCGTAATCAGCAGTGCACCGGCGTTGAAATTCTGCTGCGCTGGAACAATCCGCGCCAGGGCTTTATCTCTCCGGATGTGTTTATTCCGCTGGCCGAACAGCAAAACCTTATCGCGCCGCTGACGCGCTATGTGCTGGCGGAAACGGCGAGTCAACTGCATTATTTTCCCGTTTCGCCGCACTTCCATATTGGCATTAACGTGGCGGCGAGCCATTTCCACCGCGGAAAAATCGTAGAGGATTTACAGCAATTCTGGTTTGCGCGTCAGCCTTCGCACCCGCTTTTCCTTGAACTGACCGAGCGGGACGCCCTGCCGGATGTGGACCACCGCGTAGTGCGGGATCTGCACGAGCTGGGCGTTAAGCTGGCGATTGATGATTTCGGCACCGGGCAAAGCTCCCTTGCTTACCTTGAGATGCTCCACCCCGACGTGCTGAAGATAGATAAAACCTTTACGGCTGCGATTGGCACAGACGCCGTGAATTCAACCGTCACCGATATCATTATCGCGCTGGGAAACCGGCTGCATATCGACCTGGTGGCTGAAGGGGTGGAAACGGCGGAACAGGCCGCCTATCTGCGCCGTCGGGGCGTTACCGCGCTGCAGGGTTATCTGTACGCCAAACCGATGCCGCTGCATGCCTTCCCGGCCTGGCTTGAGAATCATCCTGACGCTGAGAATAAAAAAAACGGCGCCGCTTTGGGGGCGGCGCCGTTGCGTTAGTTCGCGTTACTCTTCTTCATCGTGGTGCGGCGTCTCTTTTACTACCCGCACCATGTCCACGCGGTATTTGTTTGCTTCAACGATGGTGATGCGTAAAGGCGCCACTTCCAGTTCATCGCCCGGACGCGGGATCTGACCGTTTACCGCGATCACCAAACCGGCGACTGTCGCGATATCTTCTTCGTCATTCACCAGCGTATTGATTTCCAGGTGCTGCTGCAGCGCATGCAGGTCCGTGCTGCCTTTCACCAGCCAACCGTCATCGCCGTCGCGCGTGATTTCCGGCGTTTCGTCAGCATCCGGGAATTCACCGGCAATCGCCTCCAGCACATCCAGCGGCGTAACCAGCCCCTGAACAACGCCAAATTCGTTGTTAACGATAACGAAGCTGCCGCGGGCGCGACGCAGCACGCCAAGGAGGTTGATAGGATCCAGCGTTTCAGGCACGACGATAGCTGGCGTGGCCGACGCGATAGCGGCGACGTCGACACCCTCTTCCAGCGCAACCAGCAGCTCTTTAGCGCGAACCACGCCAATCAGCTCATCAAGCTCGCCCCGGCAAACCGGGAACAGGCTGTGCGGAGAAGAGAGCAGCTGTTCGCGAATTTCATCCACGCTGCGATCGGCATCCACCCAGCTAATTTCACCGCGCGGCGTCATGATGCTGCGCAGGGAGCGTGAAGCCAGCGTCAATACGCCGTTTATCATGTAGCGCTCTTCTTCAGCAAAGGCTTCGTCATGCACCGGCACTACCGCATTCGTATTCTCCGCCTGCGGCTGGGCGCTCTTCTGGCGGCGGTTGCCCATCAGGCGCAGAATGGCTTCTGCGGTGCGGGCGCGCAGCGGCAGACGAGACTGGTGCTTAATAAAGTTACGACGCGCGATCTGGTTAAAGAGCTCGATAATAATAGAGAAGCCGATAGCCGCGTAGAGGTAGCCCTTCGGAATATGAAAACCAAACCCTTCCGCCACCAGACTCAGGCCAATCATGAGCAGGAAGCTCAGACAGAGCACCACGACCGTCGGGTGCTGGTTCACAAAGTTAGTCAGCGGTTTCGACGCGAGCAGCATCACGCCCATCGCAATCACCACAGCCGCCATCATCACCGGCAGATGGTTAACCATGCCGACAGCGGTAATCACCGCATCCAGAGAGAAGACCGCGTCCAGCACCACAATTTGCAGCACGACCACCCAAAAGCTCGCGTAGCCTTTGCCATGCGTATCGTCATGCTGGCGGTTCTCCAGCCTTTCATGCAGCTCGGTGGTCGCTTTAAACAGCAGGAAAATACCCCCGAGCAGCATGATTAAATCACGCCCCGAGAAAGTGAAATCCCAGACGGTGAACAGCGGACGGGTGAGCGTTACCATCCACGAAATCAGCGACAACAGGCCCAGACGCATAACCAGAGCCAGCGAAAGACCGATGAGACGCGCTTTGTCTCGCTGCTTTGGCGGCAGTTTATCCGCAAGAATGGCGATAAAAACGAGGTTGTCGATGCCCAGAACGATTTCCAGCACAACCAGCGTTAATAAGCCCGCCCAGATAGAAGGGTCCATTAAGAATTCCATGCGTTGCTCCTGCTAAAGGAATGACTAAACGGCACCCCAAAAAATGTGGGCGCTAAAAGAGAATAAACAGAGGATAAATACGGAGAAACGCCAGGCTGGCGCAAGGCCGCGACGGGCCAAAAGGTGTTACGGCGTCGGTGACGGTCCATAGGGTGGGCTACTGCCCGCTACTCCTTAAGATTAAACAGAAAGCTACATTAACAAAGCCATTACGGCTTTGGCAAAGATTTACCAGAATTTGCAATTTTCCTGACACTTCTTTCGCCGATATTTTAGCGCATCGTGCGCGAGTGTGAGACATGCCTCAATAACAGAGCTTCGTCACATAAAATATTTTTTCACTGTCTAAAATAATTCGCGTAACAGATTCTTTTTATTAACAAACCCCTTTTTTTGAATTGGTTCGGTACGCCGAAACTCGTTCTTGATGCGCCCTGAACGGCGCGTTCGGACTCACAAAGGAGGTAGCAAGTGACTATTGCTATTGTCATAGGCACGCACGGCTGGGCTGCGGAACAACTGCTGAAAACCGCCGAAATGCTGTTAGGCGAGCAGGAAAACGTAGGCTGGATTGATTTTGTTCCCGGCGAAAATGCCGAAACGCTGATTGAGAAATATAACGCCCAGCTGGAAAAGCTGGATACCGCAAGTGGTGTGCTGTTTCTCGTCGATACCTGGGGCGGCAGCCCTTTCAACGCCGCCAGCCGTATTGTCGTCGATAAAGAGCATCATGAAGTTGTCGCTGGGGTCAACATCCCCATGCTGGTTGAAACCCTGATGGCACGTGATGACAACCCCACGTTTGATGAGCTGGTGGCGCTGGCGGTGGAAACCGGTCGCGAAGGCGTGAAGGCGCTGAAAGCGAAACCGGCGGAAAAGGCGGCTCCCGCGACGGTGGCGGCTCCCGCTCAGAAAACCGCCGCGCCAGCCAAACCAATGGGTCCGAACGATTATATGGTCATCGGCCTTGCCCGTATCGATGACCGTTTGATTCACGGCCAGGTGGCGACGCGCTGGACCAAAGAGACTAACGTTTCGCGCATTATTGTGGTCAGCGATGAAGTGGCCGCTGATACAGTGCGTAAGACGTTGTTGACGCAAGTCGCCCCGCCGGGGGTAACCGCGCATGTGGTGGACGTGGCGAAAATGATCCGCGTTTATAACAACCCCAAATATGCGCGCGAGCGCGTCATGCTGCTCTTCACTAACCCGACCGACGTGGAGCGTGTGGTCGAAGGCGGCATTAAGATCACCTCAGTTAACATCGGCGGCATGGCCTATCGCCAGGGCAAAACCCAGGTTAACAATGCCGTATCGGTGGATGAAAAAGATATTGAGGCCTTCCGGAAACTCAACGAACGCGGCATTGAGCTGGAAGTTCGTAAAGTCTCTAACGATCCCAAACTGAAAATGATGGATTTGATCAGCAAAGTAGCGCGCTGACGGCGGCGCCTTGCTGAAGGCGTTTTTACTCAGTTCACCTCTACGTTGTTAATGGCATAGGAGAAGTACAATGGAGATTACCACTCTTCAGATTGTGCTGGTGTTCATCGTCGCCTGTATTGCCGGTATGGAATCGGTGCTGGATGAATTTCAGTTCCACCGTCCCCTGGTAGCCTGTACGTTAGTCGGCGCCGTGCTGGGCGATATGAAAACCGGCATCATCATCGGCGGTACGCTGGAGATGATTGCTTTGGGCTGGATGAACATCGGCGCCGCCGTCGCGCCCGATGCGGCGCTGGCGTCAATTATTTCCGCCATCCTGGTTATTGCGGGCCATCAGAGCATTGGCGCAGGTATCGCCCTTGCTATTCCGCTCGCAGCGGCAGGCCAGGTGCTGACGATTATCGTACGTACGATCACCGTGGGCTTCCAGCACGCGGCAGACAGTGCGGCGGAGAAAGGCAATCTTACGGCGCTTTCCTGGATCCACGTCTCGTCCCTTTTCTTACAGGCGATGCGTATCGCTATCCCGGCGGTTATTGTGGCGATTTCTGTCGGCACCAGCGAAGTACAGAACATGCTCAACGCTATTCCGGAAGTGGTAACTGGCGGTCTTAACATCGCGGGCGGCATGATCGTCGTCGTCGGTTATGCGATGGTTATCAATATGATGCGCGCAGGCTACCTGATGCCATTCTTCTATCTCGGCTTTGTGACCGCAGCCTTTACTAACTTTAACCTGGTGGCGCTGGGCGTTATCGGCGCGGTAATGGCGGTGCTTTATATTCAGCTGAGCCCGAAATACAACCGTTCCGCAGCGGCCCCTGCGCAGGCTGCCGGTGCTAACGATCTTGATAACGAACTGGATTAACAGGTGAGCGAAATGGTTGATATGACAAAAACAACAGGCGAGAAAAAACTCACTCCTGGCGATGTTCGCAGCGTATTCCTTCGCTCTAACCTCTTCCAGGGTTCATGGAACTTCGAACGCATGCAGGCGCTCGGCTTCTGTTTCTCCATGGTGCCGGTCATCAGACGGCTCTATCCGGAAAACAATGAAGCGCGCCGTCAGGCTATCAAACGCCATCTGGAGTTTTTTAACACGCATCCTTATGTCGCCGCTCCCGTGCTTGGCGTGACGCTCGCCATGGAAGAGCAGCGCGCCAACGGCGCCGAAATTGACGATGGCGCCATTAACGGGATCAAAGTAGGTTTGATGGGGCCGCTCGCAGGTGTCGGCGACCCGATTTTCTGGGGAACCGTGCGTCCGGTATTCGCGGCGCTCGGCGCGGGCATCGCAATGAGCGGCAGCCTGCTTGGGCCGTTGCTGTTCTTCGTGTTCTTTAACCTTATCCGCCTTGCCACCCGCTATTACGGCGTGGCCTATGGCTACCGCAAGGGGGTGGATATTGTTAAAGATATGGGCGGCGGCTTTCTGCAAAAATTGACGGAGGGGGCGTCGATACTGGGTCTGTTTGTTATGGGGGCGCTGGTTAACAAGTGGACCCACGTCAACATTCCGCTGGTGGTCTCGCGCATCACTGACCAGACGGGCGCTGAAAAAGTCACGACGGTGCAGACTATCCTCGACCAGCTGATGCCGGGCCTGGTACCGCTGCTGCTGACCTTCGCCTGTATGTGGCTGCTGCGCAGAAAAGTTAACCCGCTGTGGATAATCGTGGGCTTCTTCGTTATCGGCATCGCCGGCTACGCGGTTGGTTTGCTGGGTCAATAATTAGTATTTATGCAGCCGGGGGCTTTCCGCTCCCGGCTTTTTTATGACGGAGAAAGTATGACGCTTACGGATGGAGTTTTACTGCTGTGCATCCTCCTCCTGCTTGGCTGGGCTATTTATGATGAATGGATACTGGATAAACGCTACGGCAAGACGCTGCTGGCGGTCCCTTTGTTGAGGCGTGGCCGTGTCGACAGCCTGATTTTTGTCGGTCTGACAGCCATTCTTATCTATCAAAACGTTACGCAACGGGGGACGACCCTGACGCTCTGGTTATTGTGCGCGCTGGCGTTGGTCGTTATTTATCTTTTCTGGATCCGCATTCCAAAAATCCGCTTTAAAGCGCAGGGCTTTTTCTTTGCTGGCGCCTGGATAAAATATAACCGCATTAAAGTTATGAATTTATCCGAAGACGGCGTACTGGTAATGGAATTAGAACAACGCCGATTGCTTATCCGCGTGAGAAATATAGACGACCTGGAGAGGATTTCTCACTTTCTTCTTAAAAGTCAATAGGATGAATATATAGCAACGGCTATCTTTGGCGTTTAAAAAATAAACTGCAATATAGCCATTGCTATATTCCTGCCCGCTTTAATTTATCAACATTGCGCAACAGCGCATTCACAATGAGATAAATGAAACGCGTTATCGCTCGTGAATTAAAATAATAATCTCGTTTGTTGTCTCGCAACGCTTAATTATGTTAAGGTTGCGCCCGTCGTTGGGGAGTAGCCGATTTCTGTAAAAGGAAATGTACGCGTCAACATACTCGTTGAAAAACGTGGCGCGTACGGACTGACAGCCCGTCAGTCAGGCGAGACCATAGGCACGCTAACTGCTGATTACTGGGGGCAGTGCGCGTGTATATGGAGAACCCCGGTCAGGACGTTGTGATGAATCTTTCCGCCACCCTACTTCTCGCCTTCGGTATGTCGATGGATGCGTTCGCCGCCTCCATTGGTAAAGGCGCTACGCTGCATAAACCCCGTTTTACCGAAGCGCTACGCACAGGTCTTATTTTTGGCGTTATAGAAGCGATCACCCCGCTGGTCGGCTGGGCGCTTGGACAAGTCGCTACCCATTTCGTGATGGAGTGGAACCACTGGGTCGCCTTTGTGCTGCTTGTCTTCCTCGGCGCGCGAATGATTATTGAAGGGGTACGCGGCTGTGGAGAAGATGACATGGCGCCGCTGCGTCGCCACAGCTTCTGGCTACTCGTCACCACGGCATTCGCCACCAGCCTCGATGCCATGGCGGTAGGCGTAGGTCTCGCTTTCCTGCAGGTCAATATTCTCTATACCGCGCTCGCTATTGGCAGCGCTACGCTCATTATGTCCACGCTCGGCATGATGCTCGGCCGTTTTATCGGCCCGCTGCTTGGCAAACGGGCCGAAATTTTAGGCGGGCTGGTGTTGATTGGCATCGGGTGCCAGATCCTCTGGAGCCACTTCGTCGGTTAAGCCTCACGAACCCAGACGCGCAGACAAAAATCGGTTTCACAATGAAAGACGTCCTGCCGACGCAGCTGTTCCCCCACTTCCGGACGCGCGCGCCAGGCAAATGGCGTCATCTGTAAGAGCGCGGCGGCCTCGTTGCCCGTAAGCGTCATCGGATAGCCCAGTTCGCTCTGCTGAAGGCGACGAAAACCCGGCAGCGTTTCGTTATCCGTCTCGTGCAGCAGCACATTCTCATAAATCAATCCCTTGAGCTGAACCAGATGCCGCGGTCCCGGCGCTACGGTTATCACCACTCCGCCTGTCTTAACGACCCGCGCCAGTTCCCCGGCTTTGCAGGGCGCGTAAATACGAATAACCGCATCCAGAGAGGCGTCGGCAAAAGGCAAACGATGGCTGGAGGCAACGCAAAACTGCGCCTGTGGATAGCGTTTCGCCGCAAAGCGGATGGCCGTTTTGGAGACATCAAGGCCAAACGCCTGCGCTCCTCTGGCGGCGGCAATGTCTGCAAACCAGCCCGTGTAGTACCCTTCCCCGCAGCCGATATCCAGCACCGCTTCGGCCTGCTCCGGCAGCGCTTTGCTCAGCGCCTCACCGACCGCCTGGCGCAGCGCGTCGTAATGGCCAGCCTCCAGAAAAGCGCGGCGCGCCAGCATCATTTCCGCACTATCGCCTGGATCTTTAGACCGCTTATGCTGAACTGGCAGCAGGTTGACATACCCTTCTTTCGCCTTGTCAAACTGATGCCCGTGCGGGCAACGATAGCTTTTCGCTTCCGCCTTCAACGGGGCGTGACAAAGCGGGCAAATAAAAGACATAACGACTCCGGCGCAACTGAAAGGCCGAAAGTGTAGCGCGATTTAGTACGTGGGGAAACGCTGGAAAAACGGTGACAGAACAGCGGCAGGAAAACAAAAGCCCCGCAAAAGCGAGGCTTTAGACTCTGACTTGTGCGCGCCAGGCAACACAAGGTCAGCGCTTATGCGATCAGATAGCAGTTACGTTAACTGCTGCCGGACCTTTCTGGCCGTCCTGAATTTCGAACTCAACGTTCTGACCTTCAGCCAGAGTTTTGAAGCCGTTACCCTGGATTGCAGAGAAATGTACGAATACATCTTTGCTGCCGTCTGCCGGGGTAATGAAACCAAAACCTTTAGACTCGTTGAACCACTTAACTTGACCTTTAATCTTTGCCATTTTGCAAATTCCTTAAGAGTATTTTCATCGCCCGCAGGCATTACTGAGATAAAACTGAGACATTACTGCATGAGGCACTAAAATAAGGTTCGGCAGAGAAGCGGTATTCAACGACAACGTGTTTACTCAGGACTTCTTTACTGAAAATGCCACACATAAACAGAACTGTACCTCGTTTGACCCACAAGTTGTTATCACATACAACGTAAATAATGGCAAGCCATTTTTAAACGTGTCTCGATCTAACGCACATATTCAGAGTCAGCCAACAAAGCGTCTGGTTGAAACGCCAGTTATCGTAGCTAACACTCTGCCGCTTAACGTTTTTCGTTTCGCTGCGAGTTATGCCCGTCGAGGACTTTTTTACCATAGCTCAATAGCTTCGGTTCGTCCAGACGACTAAGAACATTCTTAAACGCAAAAAAGCATATGGTTATAATTTTTATCTTTTCTTTAATAAAAAATACTGATATCCGTTATTACCTGAAAGGCTGGTTACGTATCCAGCGGCAGATTAAGGTGTACAAAAGAATAAGGGCTGTACAATTTTAATAATATAGTGCACCAAAATAATGACGATTTAATGACGCTGCATCAAAACGAGGCGGCTTCGCGCTTCGAATATAAGTTATGCCCGCCGTAAAGCATGAATTTATTATGCGTGAGCACCTATTTAATAATTAATGCTTATTGCCACGCAAGGATAAATATTGACCGATTTTAAGAGGGAAAAACGTTTCGCTCTTTTCTTGCTGCTTTTCAAGCTCAGCCAGCAACTCTCGCGGCGGCGCGTCAAGCGACTCATCGGTAAGTTCAAATACCCCCCAGTGAATAGGAACGCTCAGCGGCCGGCCTAACTGCTGCCACAGGCGCACCGCATTTTCCGGATCCATATGGTGAGGCCACATAAACCAGCGTGGCGCATAAGCGCCGATAGGAATAGCCGCGGCATCCAACGGGCCGAGGCGCTCAGGAATTTGCAACAACTCTGGCATATAGCCCGTATCGCCGCTAAACCAAAAGCGCAGCGTGCTGCTTTGCGCAACCCAGCCGCACCACAGAGTGCGATCCCGGTCCCATAACGTTCGCATGCTCCAGTGCTGCGCCGGCACACAGGTTACCGTCAGCCCTTGCCAGTTCACACTCTGCCACCAGTCCAGCTCCGTTACTTTTTTTATACCAAGGCGGGCGAACCAGCGCCCCAGCCCCAACGGCACAAAAAACTGGACTTGCGGAAACCGCCGGTGAAGCTGACGCACCGTGGCGCGATCGAGATGGTCGTAATGGTTATGAGAAATAAAGATGGCGTCGAGCGCGGCAAGCTCGGACGGTCGCAGCGCCAGCGGCGTTTTGCGCAATGGCCCGTAAAATTTCAGCGGCGACGCACGCCTGGAAAAAACCGGATCGGTAAGAATGTAGAGCCCGTTAATGCGCAGCAATAAAGAGGCATGGCCAAGCCACCACATCCCATCCTCTTCGCCCTTGATTTCCGCTCTTTGCCACCACTGTTGCAGGAACGCGTCATAACCACCCTGCGGTGGATGCGGAAGCCCCTGGGCTTTCCGCTCTTTCTGCCAGCGCTCGACGTCGCCCGGCTGATGGCCGACAGGCGAAAGGTTACGAAAACCTTCAGGCGAGTGGTGAGGTTGGGCAGGATTAAACCAGGGATTGCGCCAGGCCATAGCTTCTCCGCCAGTGTAGGTTTAACGCTCGGCCACCAGACGGACAAAATCATCAGCGGGCGGCTGTGGTTTTTCCGCAGACTCCGCCGCAGCGGCATCCGGCTCGTTGGCTTCGCAAAGACGCCGCAGCAGGGCGTTTTGCCGTTTTTGCTGATCGAGCAGCGCTTCAAGCAGTTCAATTTGCTCGTTGGCTCTGACGCTTGCCCGGTTAACAAAGAACCAGACTATCAGCCCAACGAGCGTAACCAGCAGAGAAAGAGCAAGCGCAGCGATATTCAATGCGCCGGAGTTCATTAATTCGTTCATGTTGCTACCTCAGAAAGACGGGCCATTCTACCACTGCCCGCAGCCAAGGAAATCATTTCCGAAAAAAATGCGCTTACCAGGGAATAAACTTGTTAATCGTGCAGATACCGCTGAAAAACTGAACATCCTGATCGCACATTACATTCAACATCTGCGTCCATAGCAATAAACAGGCCACCAGCACGGCCAGCAAAATAGCCCACCTGAATTTTTTCACTACCCTCTCCGCTTTTGTGCATCACCAGGGCAGCTTACCCCATGCACCTTAAACCAAAGGTCACTGTATCCTTAAGTGGTTAATTTAGGAATCATCGACTTGTTACGCAACGTAAAGGCCTGCAGGCTCAATAAAAAACAACGATATAAGGAGAAAAGGATGCGGACAATAGTAAGACTTGCTGGCGTCCTGGCGTTAGCCTGGCTGGCTCTTTTATTCAGCGGATATGGGGTAATCATTTCCAGTACGGAAAACGCAGCGGGTATGGGGCTTGAGTGTCGCTATCTGACTGCCCGCGATGTCGTTACCCGGCAGTTTATTCATACCGACAGCGGCGTAATCGGCGTGACCGCCTGCCCGCTGCTGCATAAAGCGGAAAAGGTCGTGGATTAAAGAACAAGCCGCAGACAGGCTGCGGCGTGTTTCTCAGAACGGATAGCTGTTGTAGCCCATTTGCTCAGAGATTTTGCGAGCGGCGTTATGCAGGATTTCTACATACTCGTGCAGACGCTCTTCAGAAAAACGCAGCGTCGGGAAGGAGATGCTGAGGCCTGCAATGACCACGCCAAAACGGTCGAATACCGGTACGGCAATGCAGCGCAGCCCTTCTTCCTGCTCTTCATTATCTTCGCCATACCCCTGCTCACGCACTTTATCCAGTACAGTCAGCAGTTCATCGGTACTGGTAATCGTGCGGGCCGTGCTGCGGGTGTATTCAACGCCGGAGAGGATCTGCTTTACCTCATCCCGGTCGCGCCAGGCGAGCAATACTTTACCAATCGCCGTACTGTAAAGCGGATTACGGCGGCCAATGCGCGAATACATGCGCAGGTTATACATAGAGTCGATTTTATGGATGTAAACGATGCTGTCTTCATCCAGCGCGCCCAGGTGAATCGTCTCTTTGGTAAGACGCGAAAGTTCACGCATCTGAATATCCGCGCTGCGGATAAGATCGACATTCTGTAAAGCGCGCGCGCCCAGCTCAAACAGTTTTAACGTCAGAGAATATTTTTCCGACTCGCCTTCCTGGGCAACATAACCCAACGATTTCATGGTCTGCAAAAAGCGGTAAACGGTGCTTTTCGACATCATGACGCGTTGCGACAACTCGGTGATACCAATTTCACGTTCTTCGCCCAGAGCCTGAAGAATGCCAAAGACCTTCAGAACCGAAGAGACGGAGTCCGGTTGTTTATCCAAATCTGCGATTGCCATTGATCACCTCAGATCGCATTTGTTTTATAAAAATCAGAACCGGTTTTTATTATAATTTCGCGCCACTTGTGCCGCAATGAATCTCTGCCCGTTGGTTACAAATCTGCGACATAAAACCGAAATAAAGTATGTCAAACTCTTCTTTTCCATCACTATTACAGAGACGCATCGAATTATGGTGTCAAAAAAACCGCTCACTGCGGGTAAACCGGTAGCGGAGGGGCTGCCTTTGCCGCAACGTTACGGGGCGATTTTAACCATCGCTATCGGGATCATGATGGCCGTGCTTGACGGCGCTATCGCGAATGTCGCGCTGCCAACCATTGCCCAGGATCTGCATGCTTCGGCGGCGAGCAGCATCTGGATAGTCAACGCTTACCAGATAGCCATCGTCATTTCACTGCTCTCGCTCTCTTTCCTCGGGGATATGATTGGCTACCGGCGGATTTATCAGTGGGGTCTGGTGTTGTTCACGTTGACCTCGCTGTTTTGCGCCCTGTCGCACAGTCTGGAGATGCTGACCTTCGCCCGCGTGTTACAAGGTTTTGGCGGCGCGGCGCTGATGAGCGTGAACACCGCGCTGATTCGTCTTATTTATCCCGCGCGGCATCTGGGCCGGGGCATGGGCATCAACTCCTTTATTGTTGCAGTCTCCTCTGCGGCAGGCCCAACGATTGCTGCGGCTATCCTCTCTGTAACCAACTGGCAATGGCTATTTTTGATCAACGTTCCGCTTGGGCTAGTGGCGCTGGTGCTGGCGTTACGCTTTTTGCCGCCAAATCCGCAGAAAGCCATGCAGCAACGCTTTGATTTGCCAAGCGCAGTGATGAATGCGCTGACTTTCGGCTTGCTTATTACCGCGCTTGGCGGTTTCGCTCAGGGGCAACCGCGAAGCTGGGTGCTTGCTGAACTGGCGGCGCTGCTGGTCGTCGGCGTTGTTTTTGTACGCCGTCAGTTGCGTCTGCCCGTACCGTTATTACCCATTGACCTGTTGCGTATTCCGCTTTTTTCGCTCTCTATTGGCACCTCCGTGTGCTCTTTTTGCGCCCAAATGCTGGCAATGGTCTCGCTGCCCTTCTTTCTACAAACGGTGTTGGGGCGCTCAGAGGTGGAGACGGGGTTACTGCTGACGCCATGGCCGCTCGCCACGATGGTGATGGCGCCGCTGGCCGGGCATTTAATTGAACGAGTGCATGCGGGCCTGCTTGGCGCCGCTGGGCTTGCGATAATGGCCTGCGGGCTTTTCGCGTTGGCGCTGCTGCCACAAAACCCAACCGATGCCGATATTATCTGGCGTATGGTGTTGTGCGGCGCGGGTTTTGGGCTTTTTCAGTCGCCTAACAACCACACGATTATCTCTTCAGCCCCACGCCAGCGCAGCGGCGGGGCCAGCGGCATGCTGGGTACGGCGCGCCTGCTTGGGCAGAGCAGCGGCGCGGCGCTGGTGGCGCTGATGTTTAATCAGTTCGCTGGCGCGGGCACTCACGCTTCATTGCTGCTCGCAGGCGGGCTGGCGACGCTCGCCGCGATAATCAGCGGGCTTCGCATTACTCAGCCGCGCGTTGCATAAAAAAAGCGTGCCCGAGGCACGCTTTTTCATTCACAGCGGCGGCAATACCGTCCGCTTATTTCAGATACTGTCCGCTGCGCAGCGCTTCGATACGTTTATCTAACGGCGGGTGCGTCATGAACAATTCGCTCAGGGATTTAGATTTCCCATTAATGCAGAACGCCATCATGCTGCTGGCTTCCTGCGGCTCGTAGCTGGTTTTCAGACGCTGAAGCGCGGCAATCATCTTCTCGCGGCCCACCAGTTTTGCCGAGCCGGCATCGGCATGAAACTCGCGGTAGCGGGAAAACCACATGGTAATGATGCTTGCAAGGATACCGAATACCAGTTCCAGTACGGTCGCGACTGCAAAATAGATAAGCGGGTTGCCGTTGCTCTCTTCGCCCTCGTCGCGGTTGCCGCCAAGAAAACCGGCCGCAATCTGCGCGATAATACGGGAGATAAAGATAACGAAGGTGTTTACCACGCCCTGAATCAGCGTCATGGTCACCATATCGCCATTCGCGATGTGGCTTATTTCATGGGCGATAACCGCTTCCGCTTCGCCACGGCTCATGTTCTGCAACAGCCCGGTGCTTACCGCCACCAGCGAAGCGTCACGCCGCGCGCCCGTCGCAAAAGCGTTGATATCCGGCGCGTGGTAGATAGCCACCTGCGGCATAGCGATGCCCGCCTGACGTGACTGCTGCGCGACGGTATCCATCAGCCAGCGTTCTGTCTCATTACGCGGCTGCTCAATAACCTCTCCCCCTACCGAACGTAGCGCCATCCATTTGGACATCAGTAGCGAAACAAAGGATCCGCCGAAACCAAACAACAGCGCCATAATTAACAGCCCTTGCACGCTGCTGGACTGAATTCCTGTCAGGCTGAGCACCAGCCCGAAGACAACCATGACCGCAAGGTTGGTCAACAGGAAAAGCGCGATTCGCATCATAATTTTCTTTTTACCTCGGTTTAACAATACGCCTTATGCGGTTACACACATCGTAGGGTTCCGCGCGCCATTTTCAAGCGTAGCGCCGAAGCAAGTGCCTAAAAATACGTAACTTTACATTTTGTAGCATTTTGCTGACGACGGTCATAGAAAGGTAAAAAAACAGGCACATTTTCATGTGCCTGTTTGCGGTAGGATTATTGACTGGCTGCGGGTTTTTCCGGCGCTTTCGCCTTTTCAAGATGCGCCAGGTCAAGCGCGATATGGACGGTTTCATCCAGATACGGATCCGGCTCCTGGTAATCCTTAGGCAGATCCTCAAGCTTTGAAAGAGGCGCTTTACCCGCACGCTTGTAGCGATCGTTAATGCGCGCCAGGCGCGTTGCATCTTCTTCCTGGTTCTCTTTCTCACGCTGGGCAAGATTGAGCGAAACCTGGTTACGCTTCTCTTTCAGCGCATTGAAACGCGCAATGTCCTTGATGATGTACTGGAATTCCGGATCTTTAGCGATACGCTCATTGTGGTCTTTAAGCAGTTCCGGCCCAAACGGCGTCAGATCGCCAGACTTCACAAAGGTCGCCGCATTAATGCTATCCCAGGGCAGCGCGTTATCCTCGAATTTCTCCCCGGTTTCGGTCTCTTCGTTACCGGTCGGCATCATGATATCCGGCGTCACGCCCTTACGCTGCGTGCTGCCGCCATTGATGCGGTAGAATTTCTGGATGGTGTACTGTACGGACCCCAGCGCCGGCCATTCCGGACGCAGCATCTGATCGTAGATGCGATTCAAAGAGCGATACTGCTGCACAGTGCCCTTGCCGAACGTCGGTTCGCCAACGATCAGTGCACGGCCGTAATCCTGCATCGCCGCCGCAAAGATTTCCGAAGCGGAAGCGCTGAAGCGGTCGACCATCACCACCAGCGGGCCTTTGTAATAAACCACGCCGTCATTGTCGCTATCTTCACGCACCTTGCCGTTGTTATCACGCACCTGCACAACCGGGCCGCCGGGTATAAACAGGCCGGAGAGCGAAACCGCTTCGGTCAGCGCGCCGCCGCCGTTAGAGCGCAGGTCGATAATCACCCCGCTGACGTTCTGCTTCTCAAGCTTCTGCAGTTGCACTTTGACGTCATCGGTCAGACCAACATAGAAGCCAGGAATATCCAGTACGCCAATTTTCTCTTTGCCGACCGTTTTCACCGTCATTTTAACCGCACGGTCTTCAAGACGAATACGCTCACGCGTAAGCGTAATGATTCGGGTCTTGGTGCCTTTGCCAGCAGGCAGGATCTCCAGGCGCACTTTGCTGCCCTTCGGCCCTTTAATAAGCGCGACGACATCATCAAGACGCCAGCCGATCACATCCTGCATCTGCTGACCAACCTGCCCGACGCCTACGATACGGTCGCCGACGCTGATAGCCTTGCTTTTCGCCGCCGGGCCGCCCGCAACCATGGAGTTGATTACGGTGTAATCTTCATCCATTTGCAGCACGGCGCCGATGCCCTCCAGAGAGAGGCTCATTTCGGTGTTGAATTGCTCAGTATTACGCGGAGAAAGGTAGTTGGTGTGCGGATCTATCTCATGAGCGAAGGCCGTCATCGCCAGTGAGAAGACATCTTCGCTGTTGGTTTGCGCTAGTCGACGAATGGCGAACTTGTAACGCTTGGTCAGCGTTTCGCGAATTTCTTTATCGCTTTTACCGGTGAGCTTCAGGCTCAGCTCGTCGAATTTGACTTTGCTGTCCCAGAGCTGGTTTAACGCTTCTTCGCTTTTCGGCCACGGCGCTTTGCTGCGGTCTACTTCAAAGGTGTCGTTACCGGTGAAATCCATCGGACGTTCCAGCACCTTTAACGCGTACTGGTAACGTTCAAAACGGCGCTTCTGCGCGAGGTTATAGAGATCGTAGAAAACCTCCAGTTTCCCGGTGCGCAGCTCATCGCCGATTTCATTTTTCTTTTTTGAAAACTGTTCGACGTCGCTCGCCAGCAGAACGTTGTGGCTATAGTCCAGCAGGTTCAGATAGCGGTCGAAAATTTTTGCCGAAAAGGCGTTATCGAGGTCGAACTGGCGGTAATGAGAGCGGGTAAAACGGGAAGTCACGCGCTCGCTCACCGTTGCGTGCTGAGGCTCTTCTTTTAAAACTGGAATCTGGTCAGCACGAGTGATGTCGTCCACAGCCAGCGCCTGGCCTGCCATAAGCAGCAGGCCGGCGACGGCGGTGAGCTTAAAAAAAGTGTTCATGCCCTGGTTGACCTCCGTTTCAGAACAGTAAGTGTTCTGCGCGTACAATCATCGACATACCAGAAGTCAGCTGTACACGGACGCCATCTTTGGTGATTTCCTGCACGGTGGCATCCATCGCGTTATTGCCCGCCTTCACTTTGATAGCCTGCCCGACGGAGAGCGCAGAAATATCGGAAACGGGAGTGTGGCGTTCTTCACGCGGCGCGCGCGGCGCTTTGTCCGCCGGTTTAGCCGCGCGAGGTTTGCGCTCGGCGTTCTCTTTACGACGAGGCGCAGGGCGCGGTTTACGCTCACGGCGCGGCGTCTCTTCGCCTTCGCCCGCGGCGGCAGCGGCTTCACGCTTTTTGGCCTGCTGTTCGGCGCGCTGGGCCTGAACACGCGCTTTCGCTTCTTCAAGCTGCTGGCGAGCATGTTCGACATGCTGTTCGTCCAGCTCGCCGCACGGGTTGCCATCGAGATCCACGCGAGTCGCGCCCGCCTTGATGCCGTGCAGATAGCGCCAGCTTGAAGTGTAAAGACGTAATGCGGAACGAAGCTGCGTTTTGCTGAGGTTCATCTCGCCCTCAACGCGCGCGACCAGATCCTGAAAGATACCAATCTTCAGAGGGCGCGCTTCACCTTCGGCGCTGAAGCACTGAGGAAAACGCTCAGCCAGAAAGGCGATAACTTCTTTACTGCTATTCAACTTAGGTTGATTTTCCATGAAATTTCCTGATTACAACGGATGTTGCCAACAAGCCGCAGGCATGAACAGGCGTCATTATAATGACGCCATCGCTAAATGCCACGTTATCCGTTGTTTATCATGCGAACGTCGCAAAGAATTTTTTAAAATCGGTGCCGGCGATGACCTTCTCAAGGTGTCCTGCCAGCTCCCGCAACCCTTGCTCATCGTCAGCATCGAAGCGGTTAAAGAGGGTACTGTCGATATCAAGCACGCCGATAGTCTGGTTCTCAATCTGCAGCGGCAAGACGATTTCAGCGTTGCTTGCGGCATCGCAGGCGATATGGCCATCGAAGGCGTGCACGTCGTCAACGCGCTGCACTTCGCCAGTGGCGACAGCCGTGCCGCAGACGCCGCGGCCTACCGGAATGCGAACGCAGGCGATTTTGCCCTGGAAGGGGCCGAGCACCAGCGTATCGCCTTCCAGCAGATAGAATCCTGCCCAGTTAACGCCTTCGAGACGTTCGAAAAGCAGCGCGCTGGTGTTCGCGAGCGTTGCCAGGAAACTGGTTTCCCCTGCCATCAGTGCCTGAAAATCGCGGTTCAAATCCGCATAAAAGTCTGTTTTGTTCATTGTTTGTTCACTTAGTGTCTAACTTAATTGCTGGCTTATTAAAATAAGCATTAAATGCGTTCATGCTCAAGATGAATCATTTCATGCGTTAATATATAGAAACCTGATAAAAAGAATTGACCTGGATGGCTCTTAAATCTACCGCGGCGCCAGCACGCAAAAAAATAAAGGTTCACGCCATCGGCGAACCGTTGCCTTACGAACACTATCAACGTTGCCCGCAATGCGACATGCTTTTTTTGTTGCCGGTAGTGTCATCCCGTCAGACGGCGCACTGCCCGCGCTGCGACGCGAAGATCCGTGACGGACGCGACTGGTCGCTGACTCGCCTGGCGGCGATGGCTATCACCATGCTGTTGTTGATGCCGTTCGCCTGGGGCGAGCCGCTGCTGCGCCTCTATCTGCTCGGCACGCGCATCGACGCCAACCTGATGCAAGGCATCTGGCAGATGGCGCGCCAGGGCGACACCCTCACCGCGGCGATGGTGCTGTTTTGCGCCGTAGGCGCGCCCGCGACCCTTGTCGCCTCTATCGCCTGGCTCTGGTTTGGTAATATTTTCGGCATGAATTTGCGCCCGGTGTTGCTGATGCTGGAGAGGCTCAAAGAGTGGGTGATGCTGGATATTTACCTGGTGGGGATAGGCGTCGCCTCAATCAAGGTGCGCGATTACGCCTGGCTTGAACCCAGCATCGGTCTGCTCGCCTTCATCGCGCTGGTTATCTTAAGCGTGATGACGATCATTCATCTCAACGTCGAGCAACTCTGGGAGCGTTTTTATCCCCAGCGGCCCACCACTCGACTGCAGGAAAATATCCGCGTCTGCCTGGGTTGTCATTACACCGGCGTGCCGGACCGGCGAGGCCGTTGTCCGCGCTGCCATATTCCTCTGCGCGCGCGTCGTCGGCACAGCATTCAGAAAAGCTGGGCTGCACTTATCGCCGCGCTGGTGCTGCTATTGCCTGCCAATTTGCTGCCAATTTCAGTGATTTACATCAACGGCGGACGGCAGGAAGACACCATTATGTCGGGCATTATTTCGCTCGCGGGCAGCAACATCGCCGTCGCGGGCGTGGTGTTTGTCGCCAGTATTCTGGTGCCGTTTACGAAAGTCATCGTGCTGCTGACGCTGCTTGTCAGCATCCATTTTAAATGCCAGCAGGGCCTGAGGACCCGCATACTTCTGCTGCGTCTTGTGACCTGGATTGGTCGCTGGTCGATGCTGGATCTGTTTGTTATTTCAATCACCATGTCGCTGGTGAATCGTGACCAGCTGCTGGCGTTTACGATGGGACCCGCTGCGTTTTACTTCGGCGCAGCGGTGATTTTGACTATTCTTGCAGTTGAATGGCTGGATAGCCGCTTACTTTGGGACGCACATGAGTCAGGAAATGCCCGCTTCACAGACTGAAGCGCGAATTAAAACAAAACGCCGTATTTCGCCGTTCTGGTTGCTGCCGGTTATTGCGCTTCTGATCGCAGGCTGGCTTATCTGGACCACTTATGAAGAGCGCGGCACCACCGTCACTATCGATTTTATGTCTGCCGACGGCATCGTTGCCGGCCGCACTCCCGTGCGCTATCAGGGGGTAGAGGTCGGCACGGTGCAGGATATTCGCTTAAGCGACGACCTTAATAAAATCGAAGTTACCGTCAGCATTAAAAACGACATGAAAGACGCGCTGCGCGATCAAACCCAGTTCTGGCTGGTTACGCCTAAAGCGTCGCTTGCCGGGATTTCCGGGCTCGATGCACTGGTAGGCGGCAACTATATCGGCATGATGCCGGGTAAAGGCGAACCGCAGGATCACTTCACTGCGCTTGATACGCAACCCAAATACCGGCTGAACAACGGCGAGTTGATGATTCACCTGCAGGCGCCCGATCTCGGTTCGCTGAACAGCGGCTCGCTGGTTTACTACCGTAAAATCCCGGTCGGCCGCGTCTATGACTATGCCATCAACACCAACAAACAGGGCGTTACCATTGATGTGCTGATCGAGCGGCGCTTCACTAACCTTGTGAAAAAAGGCAGCCGCTTCTGGAACGTTTCTGGCGTGAAGGCGGATGTCGGCTTAAGCGGCGCGCAGGTGCAGCTTGAAAGCCTGGCGGCGCTGGTCAACGGCGCTATCGCGTTTGACTCCCCGCCCGATTCCGCCCGCGCCGAGCAGAACGATGAGTTCGGCTTGTATGAAGATCTCGCGCACAGCCAGCGCGGCGTTATCGTCCGGCTTGATTTACCGGGCGGCGCAGGGCTGAAGGCAGACAGCACGCCGCTGATGTATCAGGGGCTTGAGGTCGGTACGCTCACCAAACTCAACCTTAACCCAGGCGGTGCGGTGACGGGCGAAATGACTGTCGACCCAAGCGTGGTTAACCTGCTGCGTGACGGCACGCGCATTGAACTCAAGAGCCCTAAGCTCTCGCTTAACAATCCCAGCGTCAGCAGCCTGCTGACCGGCAGCACGTTTGAGCTGGTGCCGGGCGAAGGCAAACCGCGCAACCACTTTGTCGTGCTGCCCGCCGACAAAACGCCGTTGCAGCAGCCGAACGTGCTGACGCTCACGCTGACCGCGCCGGAAAGCTATGGCATCGACGCCGGCCAGCCGCTCATTTTGCACGGCATCCAGATAGGCCAGGTGCTGGAGCGCTCGCTTTCCGCGAAGGGCGTGAGCTTCTCCGCGGCTATCGATCCGCAGTATCGCGATCTGGTGAAAGGCGACAGTAAATTCGTGGTCAACAGCCGCGTGGATGTGAAGGTCGGCCTTGATGGCGTAGAGTTCCTCGGCGCCAGCGCAGCGGAGTGGATTAACGGCGGCATTCGCGTGCTGCCAGGCAGCAAAGGCGAGATGAAAGACACCTATCCGCTTTTCGCCAATCTGGAAAAAGCGGTGGAAAATAGCCTGAGCGACCTGCCCACCACCACGCTTACCTTAACCGCCGACAGCCTGCCGGATGTGCAGGCGGGTTCCGTGGTGCTCTATCGGAAGTTTGAAGTGGGCGAAGTTATTACCGTTCGCCCGCGCGCCAACGCGTTTGACATCGAAGTTCACATCAAGCCCGAATATAAAAATCTGCTGACGCAGAACAGCGTGTTCTGGGCCGAAGGGGGCGCGAAAGTGCAGCTTAACGGCAGCGGCCTTACCGTGCAGGCTTCGCCGCTCTCCCGGGCGCTGAAAGGGGCTATCAGTTTCGATAACCTGAGCGGCGCGGGAGCGGGCATGTCTAAAAACGACAAGCGCATCCTCTACCCTTCGGAAACCGCCGCGCGCGCGGTGGGCAGCCAAATTACGCTGCACGCCTTTGATGCAGGCAAGCTCGCCGCAGGCATGCCAATTCGCTATCTCGGCATTAATATCGGTCAGATTGAGTCGCTGGATTTGATTACCGAGCGCAGCGAAGTGCAGGCCACCGCCGTGCTTTATCCGGAGTATGTGAAAACCTTCGCCCGCGCCGGCACCCGTTTTTCCGTGGTGACGCCGCAGATTTCCGCCGCAGGCGTTGAGCATCTCGACACCATCCTGCAGCCGTATATCAACGTCGAGCCGGGACGCGGCAAGGCGCTGCGCGACTTTGAGCTGCAGGAGACCACCATTACCGATTCGCGCTACCTTGACGGCCTGAGCATTGTGGTGGAAGCGCCGGAAGCGGGCTCGCTGAATATCGGCACGCCGGTGCTGTTCCGCGGCATGGAGGTGGGCACGGTGACCGGGCTTGCGCTGGGCAGCCTTTCGGATCGCGTGATGGTTTCAATGCGTATCAGCAAGCGTTACCAGCATCTGGTGCGCGAGAACTCCGTGTTCTGGCTCGCTTCCGGCTACAGCCTCGACTTCGGCCTGACGGGGGGCGTGGTGAAAACCGGCACCTTCAATCAGTTCATCCGCGGCGGCATCGCTTTCGCCACGCCGCCGGGCACGCCGCTTGCGCCTAAAGCGCAAGCCGGTAAGCACTTCCTGCTGGAAGAGAGCGAGCCGAAAGAGTGGCGTCAATGGGGCACCGCGCTGCCCCGCTAACCCTCTCGCCCCGGTGTCACGCCGGGGCGATTGTGCTACACTTCGCGCCCTCTTTTTCTGTATACGGGGTGAACTGTGGCGCAATCCGCTTCCGCTTATCTGCCTGACGCTTTTCTTTCTGTTATCCGCGAAGCGATGCCTGAAGCGCTGTCGCTCGACGCTTTTATCGCCGCCTGTCAGCGCCCGCTGCGCCGCAGCATCCGCATTAATACCTTAAAAATCAGCGTTAGCGATTTCCTCGAACGGGTCGCGCCTTATGGCTGGCAGCTCACGCCGGTTCCGTGGTGCGAGGAAGGCTTCTGGATAGATCGCGACGAAACGTCGCTGCCGCTTGGCAGCACGGCGGAGCATCTGAGCGGGCTGTTTTATATTCAGGAAGCGAGTTCTATGTTGCCTGTCGCCGCGCTTTTCGCGGACGGCAACGCGCCGCAGCGCGTGATGGACGTGGCGGCCGCGCCCGGCTCGAAAACCACGCAGATTGCGGCCCGAATGCAAAACGAAGGGGCGATTCTGGCCAATGAATACTCCGCCAGCCGCGTAAAAGTGCTGCACGCCAACCTTAGCCGCTGCGGCGTTGCGAATGTGGCGCTCACCCATTTCGACGGACGCGTCTTCGGCGCGGCGCTGCCGGAAGCGTTCGACGCCATCCTGCTGGACGCGCCCTGCTCCGGTGAAGGGGTGGTGCGAAAAGATCCCGACGCGCTGCGCAACTGGTCAGTCGAAAGCAATCATGAAATCGCCGCTACCCAGCGCGAGCTTATCGACAGCGCGTTTCACGCTCTGCGCCCCGGCGGCACGCTGGTCTATTCAACCTGCACCCTGAACCGGGAAGAGAATCAGGCGGTCTGTCTGTGGCTGCTTTCTCGCTATCCGCAGGCGGTAGAAATTGTGCCGCTGGACGGACTTTTCCCCGAAGCGGGTAAAGCGTTGACGCCGGAAGGTTTTCTGCATGTTTTCCCGCAGATTTACGACTGTGAAGGCTTCTTTGTCGCCCGCCTGCGTAAAACCGCATCGGTAGATGCGCTGGCGAAGCCGAAATATAAGGTGGGGACGTTCCCCTTTAGCCCGCTCAAGGGCCGTGAAGCGCGTGAAGTGGCAAGCGCCGCGGCGGGCGTGGGGCTCGAGTGGGACGAGACGCTCCAGCTCTGGCAGCGCGATAAAGAGGTCTGGCTTTTCCCGGCGGATATTGAACCGCTTATCGGCCAGGTCCGTTTTTCCCGCATCGGTCTGCGCCTGGCCGAACGCTTCAATAAAGGCTTTCGCTGGCAGCACGAGGCGGTAGTGGCGCTCGCCGGAACTGGCAATAAATTCGCTTTTGAGCTTAGCTTAGAGGAAGCGGGCGAATGGTATCGCGGTCGCGATATCTGGCCTGCGAACCCGCCTTCGGCGGATGAAGTCATCGTGACGTTTCAGGCGCAGCCGTTGGGGCTCGCCAAACGCGTAGGCTCTCGCCTGAAAAACAGTTACCCGCGCGAACTGGTGCGCGACGGCGTATTATTCAGCGCGCTGAACTGATTCGCCTAAAAAATCGACGCCTTTAATTTGGCACTTTTTGCACAAAGGTCTACCCTGAAAAGGGAGGCCTTTACTGGTCATACCACCTGCAAACAGCCCAAGGGAGAGCGTTATGACAAAAACCAGTGTAAAAATCGGCACTTTCGAGATTGACGATGCCGAACTGCACGGCGAGCAGCAAGGCGATCGAACGTTAAGCATTCCGTGTAAATCTGACCCGGATCTCTGCATGCAGCTTGATGCCTGGGACGCCGAAACCAGCATTCCCGCCCTGCTCAATGGCGAACACTCCGTACTCTATCGCGTACATTACGACCAACAAGCCGATGCCTGGATCATGCGTCTTGCCTGATTCCAAAAGAACCCGTCGCCCAGACGGGTTATTTAATCCGACATTTTTCCCGTCCTCTCCCGCTTCCCCTACACTTAATAGCCAGGCTGTTGATTTGAGGACGCTATGTTCGCTTTGGTTCTGTTTATTTGTTATCTCGACGGGGGATGTGACGATATCGTCATCGACGTTTTTAATACTGAACAGCAGTGCCTGCAGGCGATGGACGAACAGCGGCTGCGTCACGGCGGCTGCTATCCGGTTGAGGATTTTATCGACGGATTCTGGCGCCCTGCGCAAGAGTACAGCGACTTTTAATCATTGCACCTGCACCAGCGTCAGCCGGTTGCCAAAGACCGCGCCCGTGTCGATATAGTGTTGATTCGCGAAGTCGAGCGGCGTTTTCAGCGGCGTATGGCCGAAATAGAACGCATCCGCGCCGGCGATGCTCCCACCCTGCCCGCGCATATGACAGTTAAGGCGGTCGCGGCTCCACACCACCTGATGTTCATCCACGGGCTGCTGCCAGCGATACTGCGCGCTGGGATAATCGGCATGGGCTATTACGATGGTCCGCCCGCTCGCATGCAGTTCAATAATCAGCGGCAAATTCTCGCAGCTCAGCAAGAGCGGCTTTACGTTGCCCTGAGCCGTTTCGGAAAGTTTCGCAAACCACGCGCCGCCGTTTAGCCACCATAGCTGCCTGTCCCCCTCCCGCAGCGCATCAAGCGCCATCTCCTCATGGTTGCCGCGTACGGCAAAAAACCAGGGGCGGTTGAGCAACCTCAGACAGCCGGGGCTATCCGGCCCGCGATCAATCAAATCGCCTACCGAGATAACCATATCCTGGCTGGGGTCGAAATGGTGCGCGCGCAGCGCCGCGGCGAAAGCAGACAGGCAACCGTGCAGGTCGCCCACGATAAATACATGTCGCCATTGCGAACCATCAATACGCTGATACATACAACCTCCTCGACGTCATGCAAGTATAGCTGCACGATATCGAGGAAAAGGATTGACGCACGTCCGGGGGGAATAAAACCATCAGCGTTATCGGTTAATAAAACCTGCGCTGAAAATAGCTGCGTTAATAAAAAAGAATGCCCCCGGCGAGAGTATCGCCGGGGCGTTTTAATAAAACCGCTAATGCGATGGGTTATTCAGGAATGCGCAACACCTGCCCTGGATAAATTTTATCCGGGCTGGTCAGCATCGGTTTATTAGCTTCAAAAATCTTATTGTACTGATTCGCATCGCCGTAAACCTGTTTCGAAATAGCGCTCAGCGTATCGCCCGATTTCACCGTATAAAACTGGCTTTCTTTCGCGGTCGTGGCGGCTTTAACCTGATCATCCACGCTTGCAATGCCGGCGATATTGCCGACCGCGACAAGGATCTTCTCTTTCGCTTCCTGGCTCAGCCCGTCACCAGTCACGGTGGCTTTGCCATCGGCGACCTGGACGTTGACCTTATCCGCGTCCGGAATGCCGGTTTTGGCTAAGTGATCCTGCACTTTTTTCGCCTGCTCTTCCTTGTCATGGTTGCCGGACACCGTATCCCAAAGCTTTTCGCCCGCCTCTTTCACAAAATTAAAAAGACCCATTTTTACCTCTCTTATATCCAGTGAGTTCCCCTAAAGCTTAGCAGAAAATAGATCGGCAACGCGCCGCTTTGTTATATTCGGACACACCTCGTTACCGGTTGGATTATATTGCACATAAAAATTAGCCCCCGAACCGTTATAAACGAAGCGGCTGGCGACGGCCCAAAAAACATTCGGCGCGGCGCGTTAATGATTGATGAAAATAACGGTTGGCTTTCTATAGCGCGGTTTGTCCCGGCGGGGCTTGCTTTGCGCACGGGCCTGCCCCGCCCTCGCTTGCGGCTCCCTCTCGCTTCCTGAAGCCGTCAATAAAAGCGTAAAAAGGCGGAAAAGTAGTTGGAGGCGAGCGCAAAAACGTTTAGATTGCTTTAACAAAGCGAACGGGGAAAACGCGGAGAGTCGTGCGCTAAACTGCCGGGACCAGGGAATGATTCGCATCGCCTTGCTTAAAAGGCGGATAAAAAAAGACCGAATACGATTCCTGTATTCGGTCCAGGGAAATGGCTCTTGGGAGAGAGCCGTGCGCTAAAAGTTGGCATTAATGCAGGCTAAGTCGCCTTGCACTTTAAGGATAGATTACGGCGTGAGGTTTTCCAGTCCGCGACAAATGCAGTCTGAAAAAAACCTCACGTAACGTGATTAATTATAAAAAAACCGCAACGTCTGCCCTCAGGGCCGTTGCGGTTTTTTATATTTACAGCCTGAACAAGGCTTAGCAGAGCTTTTGCGCGCGCTCGATAAAAGGGGCCAGACTCATCTTCTCGCCCGGTTTCGCCGGATCATCAGCCTGAATAATCGTAATCGGCTGACCGCTGGTCTTCCCTTCTTTTACCTGACGCTCGGCAATGTCATTTAGCGGGTATTGCATCAGCGTGCTGGGGTTAATGGCGAACAGCGCATTGCCCGGACGGCAGGTCAGCATGACCTCTTCACGGGTGAAGGCCCATTTGTCTTTGCCCATTTCAAACCGGCTGACCGTAATAATTTGCGTCGCCAGCGCCATTCCGGAACAGGAAAGGAGCAGCAACGCGAGTAACGTTTTTTTCATCGAAGTTTCACCTAAGCGATTCAGAAAGGCTCCCAGGTAGCGAACAGGCTGACGATTGCCAGCACCAGCGCGCCCAGCGCCATCTCCAGTTGCGTCAGTTGTACAAAGCGCTGCTGCGCCTCGCCCTGACCGTTGCGAAATCGTGGCACCAGAAAATAGCGGTTCCAGAGCGCAATTGCCACCATCATCGCCACCAGTGCTATTTTCACGAACAGTAATCGTACGTAACCGCTTTGCATCGGCCAGTGCAGACCGAGGATAAAAACGGCGTTCAGCGCGCCGGTTAGCAATACGCCCGCCACAGCAAGATGGCCATAGCGCGAAAAGCGCATCATGGCGACGATAGCCGCCTCCCGCCAGCGCGCGCGCCTGGCAAGACGCATGCAGACTAACAGCGGCCAAAGTCCCCCAAGCCACCAGGCAGCGCAGAGCAGATGAACGGCATGATTCAGACGATGCAACGCGCCGGTCATGCCTTCATGCATGGCGGCATGTCCGACGTCCGCCAGCAGCGCCAACTGAACGGCAACGAGCAGCGACAGCAGCGCCGCGCTGCCCCTGGGCTTCAGCCAGGCCGCGACAAGCGTTACCACCGCCAGCACCATCTGCCAGAGCCAGTTATTGCCAAAGCGCGTCGCCAGGACGGCGAGCCAGATTTGCGGGTCGATGCTGTCTTGCAGACCATCGCCCATCAGCCCGGCCTGCACAGCCAGCATCAACAGCGCGCTGACAGCATTACACAACAGCGCAGCCCGCCAGAACGCGGCGAGCCGCTTTTTCAGCGGCGGGCGCAGCGCAGCAGGCGCCAGCAGGCTGACACACAGCGTCGCGCCCAGCGCGAGCATTAGCGCCGCGAAGTGAATGAATCGCAACGCGACGAAGGCGGTTGGCAGCACGGAATTATTTGACCGTAAAGCGGTACTGGCCTTTGGTTTTATGGCTGTCGACGGAAACCACATGCCACTCAACCTGATAATCGCCCGGAGCGAGCGTCTGCGTTAGCGGCACGACCAACAGCCTGTCATCGTTCGCATCACGAGCAACCTTACCGGTGCTCACCGCTTTCCCCTCCGGGCCGGTGATTTTCACGCCGCTAAAGGCAGGTTCGATGCCTTCAGAAAAGCGCAGGCTCAGCGACTGCGGCGCCCGCTCTACCGTTGAGTCAGCCGCAGGCGTCTGCGCCTTTAAATGGGCGTGAGCGAAAGCGGCGGGCGCGGAAAACAGCGTAATCACAAAGGTGCAGAGACAGGCGGCGCGGGAAACAGAAAAGGCCATGCGATTCATTCCTTTTAGTTATGTGTCTGGCGCCAAGAATAACCCTGCCATCTGGTCAAGTCGAGCAAGCGGGCACGCAATGCTACATAAGCACTTGTCATCTGCTGCGGCTCGCAGTACCTTCACGCGGTTCAGAGAGGAGTTTGTTATGAAGCACAATCTTGCAAAGCTTCCCCAGGAAGAGATGGATAAAGTGAACGTCGACCTGGCGGCCGCAGGCGTCGCCTTTAAAGAGCGGTATAACATGCCGGTTATCGCCGAAGCGGTAGAGCGCGAGCAGCCTGAACACCTGCGCGGCTGGTTCCGCGAGCGGCTGATTGCCCATCGCCTCGCCTCGGTCAACCTTTCACGCCTGCCTTACGAGCCGAAGGTGAAATAAGGCTGCGCGCCCTTTTTCCTGCGCTTACACTGTTAGTCTTACTTTTGAGCGTTCTGCCTGTCGCTGTGCGAAAAGCGGAGGGTTGGCAGGGCGTTCTCGTTGCATTACGCTACGTTTTTTCGGCGGAGAGGACCATGCTGCGCGTTATAGATACCGAAACCTGCGGTTTACAGGGCGGCGTTGTGGAAGTGGCGTCGGTCGATATTATTGATGGCCGCATCGTCAATCCCATGAGCGACCTGGTCTGCCCTGACCGCCCCATCAGCCATCAGGCGATGGCCATTCACAAAATCACCGAGGCGATGGTCGCGGACAAGCCCGTTATTGAAGAGGTGATCCCCCGTTATCACGGCAGCCCATGGTATGTGGCGCATAACGCCAGCTTCGACAGGCGCGTATTGCCGGAGATGCCCGGCGAATGGATCTGCACCGTTAAGCTGGCGCGCCGCCTGTGGCCTGGCATCAGCTACAGCAATATGGGCCTGTATAAATCGCGCAAGCTGAGCGTCGAGACGCCCGCCGGGCTGCACCATCACCGCGCGCTGTTTGACTGCTATATCACCGCCGCGCTGCTGCTGGAGATAATGAACGTCAGCGGCTGGACGCCGGAAGAGATGGTGAACATTACCGGTCGCCCCGCGCTGGTCGCCTCGCTTCCTTTTGGCAAATACCGCGGTCAGCCGGTTGAAGCCATTGCCGAGCGCGACCCGGGCTACCTGCGCTGGATGCTCAATAACATCAAGGACCTGAACCCCGATCTGCGCATGACGCTCAGGCACTATCTTGAACAGGATTAACCGGCTTTGCCCGGTAGCGTCCCCTGCGCCAGCGCGACCAGGAAAGCGTATTCCATCGCCACCCCTTCGTAGGATTTAAACCGGCCAGACTTCCCGCCGTGGCCGGAATCCATATCGGTGCAGAGCAGCAGCAGGTTATCGTCGGTTTTCAATTCACGCAGCTTCGCCACCCATTTCGCCGGCTCCCAGTATTGCACCTGGGAGTCGTGCAGGCCGGTAGTCACTAGCAGGTGCGGGTAGCTCTGCGCTTTGATTTGATCATAGGGGCTGTAGCTTTTCATGTAGTGGTAGTACGTTTCCTCTTTCGGATTTCCCCACTCTTCAAACTCACCGGTCGTCAGCGGGATAGACTCATCCAGCATGGTGGTGACCACATCGACGAAAGGCACCTGGGCGATAACGCCTTTAAACAGCGCCGGCCTTTCGTTGATTACCGCCCCCATCAGCATCCCGCCTGCGCTGCCGCCCATGCCGAACAGGTTGCGCGGGTCGCCATAGCCATGCTCCACCAGCGCGTCGCAGACATCGAGATAATCATTAAAGGTGTTTTTCTTCTTGAGGAATTTGCCCTCTTCATACCAGCGCTGACCCAGTTCGCCGCCGCCGCGGATGTGGGCGATGGCGTAAACAAAGCCGCGATCGAGCAGGCTCAAACGGCTGGCGCTGAAATCGGCGTCAATACTGGTGCCGTAGGAACCGTAGCCATAGACCAGCAGCGGGTTACGCCCGCGCTGGAAATGCTTTTTATGATAAACCAGCGAAACGGGCACTTCCTCGCCGTCGCGCGCGGTGACCCAGATATGTTCGCTGCGGTAATTGCTGGCGTCGAAACCGGCGACGTCGGTCTGTTTTAATACCCTGCGCTCGCCGGTGTCCATATCCAGCTCAAAGAGCGTATCCGGCGTGGTCATTGAAGAATAGCCGTAGCGCAGCCGCGACGTATGCGGCTCGGGGTTGAAAGCAAGCCAGGTGACATAGGCCGGGTCGTCAAAAGCGATGCCGGTAACTTCCCGCGTTTTGCGGTTTATTTGCCGCAGGCTGGTCAGGCCGCGCTGGCGCTCTTCCACTACCAACCAGTCGGTAAAGAGCGTAAAGCCCTCCAGCATGATCTGCTCGCGCGGGGGAATAAGCACTTCCCAGCGCTGTTCGTTGCGCAGCTTGCTGCGATAAAGACCGAAGTTTTTGCCGTCGCGGTTTGAGCGAATATAAAAAGTGTGCTGGAAGTGGTCGATGCTGTATTCGTGATCCTTACGGCGCGGCAGAAAGCAGAGCGTCGGCGCATCCGGCAACTCGGCGTCCACCAGCAGGACTTCCGTGGTGGTGGCGCTGGCGAGGTAAATTTCAATGAAATGTTGCGAGGTGGTTTTATGGACGCTGACATAAAACGTCTCATCTTTCTCCTCGTAGATCATCTCATCTTCGCTTGCCGGCGTCCCTACCGTGTGCCGCCAGACCTGGTAGGGCAGCAGCGTTTTGGCATGCTTTTTTACGTAGTACAGCGTGCGGGAGTCATTCGCCCAGACGAAGCTTGGCGTCACGTTCTCCAGCACCTCGGGGTACCAGTTGCCCGTTTCCAGATTGCGAAATCGCAGGCCATATTGCCGCCGGGAGAGGAAATCTTCCGCCAGCGCCAGGGTGGTGTTGTCCGGCGTAATGTCGAACCCGCCGAGCGTGTAGAACTCGCTGTGGGCGGCGCGCTTATTGCCATCCAGCAGCGTCTCCCACTCATCCCATTCAGAGAGCAGCACGGACTGACGCTGGTGGATGGCGTATTCGCAGCCTGTTTCGTACACCTGGCGGTAGCGATAACCATTTTTGACATAGGGCGCCGAAACGTCGCGCTGCGGGATGCGGTTGACCATTTCGCCGAGCAACCGTTCCTGCAGCGCTTCCTGCGTCACCATAACGCTGCGCCCGTAATCGTTCTCCGCGTGCAGATAATCCAGCACGTCAGGGTCGGATCGGGCGTCGTCACGCAGCCAGTAATAGTTATCGATTCGCGTATCGCCATGCTGCGTGATGGCGTGAGGTATTTTTTTAGCTTGAGGTGGCATGTCGTTGTTCTTTTCGGTTAACACACTGTAAGGGTGGCAAAACCCCAGCGTGTTGCAAGCGAAACATGCCTAAGATTAAGACTTCTTTACGATGGCGGCAGCGCTTTTTTCTGCTCGCGGATGTCGTTTTCTATCTCTTCGCGCACCTCCTGCGGGATTTTCAGGGCGTCGCCTAAGGCATTGAGATAGCTGCGCTCCATAAAGTGATCGACATCGATTACCGCGCAGCTCAGGTACCAGATCTCCAGGGCTTCCTCTTCATCGCGAATATCCTGCGCCAGTCGCGCCGGATCGAGCGGCTGATCGATAGCCTGCTGCACCACCGCCCTGCCCTCGCCTTCAACGCCTGCTTCGCGAAGCTGCCGTTCAATGGCGGCCCGCTCCTGGTCATCAATATGCCCGTCGCTTTTGGCGGCGAACACCAGCGCCGTAATCAGTCGTTCCGCCCGCCGGTCGAGCGAGGCGACAGGTTTGCCGTAATCGGGCTCGTCCTGATGCGCCGCGCGGATTTTGTCTTTGTACTTGTTCCACAGCACCGTGCCCGCCACCGCGCCGCCGCCCACCATCAGCGCGCCGGTGCCGTATTTCGAAAGCAGCTTGCGGGAAGATTTGCTTGCCACCAGCAGCCCAGCCAGGCCGCCCAGCGCGCCGGGAGTGAGCAGTTTGCCAAGGCCGCTTTCGCCGCTCTGGGTTTTATTGCCGCTGCTGATAGTGCCAAGCATTGACTGAAGTTGGTTCATCCAGTTGGTCATGACTGTCCTCTGCTGTTGGGGGGTATCCCGAAAGCGTAAGCGAGCAGGCGTCAAGAAATGTCTGGAAGGGCAAAGAGAGGGAAAAGAATCGGGCAGGAGCGGCTGCTCCTGCCGCGCAATTAAAGCTGGTAGTGGGCTTTGCCCGCTTTGCAGTCGACGGTGACGGTATAGTGAATGTCTCTGTTTTTACCGCGTACCGTCAGCGGCACTTTCCACTTTTCATCCTTGCCGGTTATCTCCTTGCTGTTAATCCAGGCCACCGGGTCCGCCTGGCCCAGCGTCTTCTGGTCATCCGCCCAGCGCACAATGCGGTTTTGCAGGTAATCGCGCTTCACGCTGGCGGCGATAGTTTGCGCATTCGCGCCCTCGCATTTAGGGAACGGCACCTCGCGCGGGTCATCGGCATGGGCGGCGCAGGCGCTGCCAAGGAGCAAAGCGCAGGCTAAAAGATTCCTCTTTTTCATCATTATTACCCTCCACTGTTGGTACAGAGAAAGCCTGGTATAAAACCAACGGAGCGCAAGGGTTTGAAGGCGGCTTTGAGAAATAGCCTTATTAATTACAGGGAGGCGCCAGAAAAGCGCAGAGCGACAGGAGAGCGGAGAGCGGAGAGCGGAGAGCGGAGAGCGGAGAGCGGAGAGCGAAGAGCGAAGAGCGGAGAGCGGAGAGCGAAGAGCGGAGAGCGAAGAGCGAAGAGCGAAGAGCGAAGAGCGAAGACAAGAAAGGTAAAGCAGAGGAGGCCCCATCAGGCCAGCGCGCCGTAGCGCGCTACGCCTCATGCGGATATCAGGCGGCTTTGGTGCGCTTACGCGCCGCGCTTAACGCCACCGCGCCGTTTTCATCGCTTTCAGCCGGCGCTGACTCGCCATTTTCCTGCGGCAGACGACCGGTACGCACGATAGCGCCCAGGCTGTCTTTGTTTTCCGCCATCCACAGCGCGAGCTGCTCGGTCTGCCCCTCTTCCAGGGTTATCGGCGCATGCTGCAGCCAGCCTTCCAGTGCCTCGGCGAGATCGAGCATTTTGTCCCAGGCATCCGCTTCCTTTTTACTGGCAAATGACATTTTTTCCACACCCTCACGGATTACGACGTATTTAATTTCTACCGCCATTTTTGAACCCTCATTACTGTGTATTTATACAGTATAACGCATTCATCTTTGGCATGCAAATGCCTGTTACTGCAAGCGCAATCGTTTTCGTTTATACTCCGGCCAATTTCCTGCATAGCGAGAAAACTATTATGGCTCTATTAGGAACCGCGCTGCGTCCGGCAGCGACGCGCGTCATGCTGCTTGGGGCGGGCGAACTGGGCAAAGAAGTGGCTATCGAATGCCAGCAGCTTGGGGTTGAGGTGATTGCGGTAGACCGCTACGCCGATGCGCCAGCCATGCACGTTGCGCACCGCAGCCATGTCATCAATATGCTGGACGCGGCGGCGCTCAAAGCGCTGGTGGCGAAAGAGATGCCGGACTATATCGTGCCGGAGATCGAAGCCATCGCGACGGATATGCTGATTGAGCTTGAACAGCAGGGTCAGCGCGTAGTGCCCTGCGCGCGCGCCGCGAAACTGACCATGAACCGCGAAGGCATCCGTCGTCTCGCCGCCGAAGAGCTTAAACTTCCTACCTCCAGCTACCGTTTCGCCGACAGCGAAGCCGCTTTTCAGGCCGCCGTTGAAGAAATCGGCTTTCCCTGCATCGTTAAACCGGTGATGAGCTCATCCGGCAAAGGCCAGAGCTTTATTCGCGGGCCGGAACAGCTTGAAAAAGCCTGGCAATATGCCCAACAGGGCGGCCGGGCAGGCGCGGGACGAGTGATTGTTGAAGGCGTAGTGGAATTTGACTTCGAAATTACGTTACTGACCGTGAGCGCGGTCGACGGCGTGCATTTCTGCTCGCCGGTAGGCCATCGTCAGGAAGAGGGCGACTACCGCGAGTCCTGGCAGCCGCAGCAGATGAGCGAAGCCGCGCTGGCGCGCGCGCAGGAAATAGCGCGTGACGTGGTGCTGGCGCTGGGGGGCCACGGCCTGTTCGGCGTGGAGCTGTTTGTCTGCGGCGACGACGTCGTTTTCAGCGAAGTCTCCCCTCGCCCGCATGATACCGGCATGGTAACGCTGATTTCGCAGGATTTATCGGAGTTCGCGCTGCACGTGCGCGCCTTCCTCGATTTGCCGGTCGGCGGCATTCGCCAGTATGGCCCGAGCGCCTCGGCGGTTATCCTGCCTGAACTGGTGAGCGAAAATGTGCAGTATGACAATGTTGACGCCGCACTGGGCGCCGGGCTGCAGCTGCGCCTGTTCGGCAAGCCGGAAATCAACGGCACGCGCCGCCTGGGCGTCGCGTTAGCCACTGGCGAAACGGTTGACGACGCCATTACTCGCGCCAAAGCGGCAGCCGCCGCCATCCGCGTCAAGGCATAAAAAAAGCCCCGTTCAACGGGGCTTTCTTCTTACTGTCGGGCAAAGGGTTAGTTGGCGCCTTCAACCGCTTCGCGAGCCAGTTTAGTAATGCGATCCCAGTCGCCCGCTTCCATCGCGTCGGCTGGCACCAGCCAGGAGCCGCCGATGCACAGTACGCTTTTCAGCGCCAGGTAGTCGCGGTAGTTAGCCGGAGAGATGCCGCCGGTCGGGCAGAAACGCACCTGAGAGAACGGGCCTGCGATAGCCTGCAGCGCTTTGGTGCCGCCATTGGCTTCCGCCGGGAAGAATTTGAACTCTTTCAGACCGTAGTCCATGCCCAGCATTAACTCAGAAACGGTGCTGATACCTGGGATCAATGGAATAGTGCCTTCGGTGGCGGCTTTCAGCAGCGGCTCGGTAAGGCCAGGGCTGATGGCGAACTGCGCGCCCGCTTCAGTTACCGCTTTAAGCTGCTCTGCGTTCAGCACGGTGCCTGCGCCGATGATTGCATCCGGCACTTCTTTAGCGATAACGCGGATAGCTTCCAGCGCGCATTCGGTGCGCAGGGTGACTTCCAGCACGCGCACGCCGCCTGCCACCAACGCTTTCGCCATCGGCACAGCATGTTCCAGCTTGTTGATAACAATGACCGGCACAACCGGACCGGACTTCAGGATCTGTTCAGCACTTGTCTTCCAGTTTTTCATCAGTGGATCTCTCACGCCATTTAATTAAATTCGGTGTGGTGCGGTCTGCCGCGCACCCGGTGTTAAAAAGCGATGCAGGTTGCCCCCTGCTCCGCGCCGGACAGTTTTTCACGCAGCGCGCCAAACAGCTCACGCCCCGTTCCCACGCGCTGGGCGCTGAGATCGGGATGGTAAGCTTCGCGACGCGCCAGCTCTTCATCGTCCACCAGCAGTTGCAGTTCGCCGGTTTGTCCGTTTACGCGGATCAGATCGCCGTCGCGCACTTTCGCCAGCAGCCCGCCATCCCAGGCTTCAGGCGTAACGTGGATGGCGGAAGGAACCTTGCCGGAAGCGCCGGAGAGGCGACCATCCGTGACCAGTGCGATTTTGAAACGGCGGTCCAATAATACACCAAGTGGCGGCATAAGTTTATGTAATTCTGGCATGCCGTTGGCTTTCGGCCCCTGATGCCGCACGACCACCACGCAGTCGCGATCCAGCAGGCCCGCTTCAAACGCAGGCACCACATCATGCTGGCTTTCGAACACCACGGCCGGTGCTTCAACAATCTGGTTTTCCTGCGGAACGGCGGACGTTTTCATCACCGCGCGTCCGAGGTTGCCGCTCAGCACTTTGGTGCCGCCATGGTGAGAGAAAGGCTGTTCAATGGGGGCGATAATATCGCTGTCGAGGCTCGCGCTTGCGCCGTCGCGCCAGTCCAGCTCGCCGTTGTTAAGCCATGGCTCACGCGTATAGCGGCTCAGGCCGAACCCCGCCACGGTATGCACATCTTCATGCAGCAGGCCGCCTTTTAGCAGCTCGCGCATCAGCACCGGGACGCCGCCCGCCGCCTGGAAGTGGTTGATATCCGCCGGGCCGTTCGGGTAGAGGCGCGCCAGCAGCGGCACCACGTCGGAAAGCTCAGAGAAATCGTCCCAGTTGATAATAATGCCCGCCGCGCGCGCCATCGCCACCAGGTGCATGGTGTGGTTAGTTGAGCCGCCGGTCGCCAGCAGCGCGACGATGCCGTTCACCACCACTTTTTCATCAATCATTTTGCCGAGCGGCAGCCCTTCGTTGCCGTTGGTGGTCAGGCGCGTCACCTGCCGGGCGGCGGCGGCGGTCAGCGCTTCGCGCAGCGGCGCGTCAGGATGAACGAAAGAGGAGCCCGGCAACTGCATGCCCATAAACTCCACCACCATCTGGTTAGTGTTGGCGGTGCCGTAAAAAGTGCAGGTGCCCGGCGCATGGTAAGAAGCCGCTTCCGATTCAAGCAGCGCCATACGGTCAACTTTGCCTTCGGCGTAAAGCTGGCGAATGCGGACCTTTTCTTTGTTGGGCAGGCCGCTCGCCATCGGCCCTGAGGGAACAAACACCGCCGGGAGATGGCCAAACGATAACGCCGCCATCACCAGCCCCGGCACGATTTTGTCGCACACGCCAAGATAAAGCGCTCCATCGAACATGTTATGGGAAAGCCCGACGGCGGCGGACATGGCTATTACTTCGCGGCTTAAAAGCGAAAGCTCCATGCCGTCCTGACCCTGGGTTACGCCATCGCACATCGCCGGCACGCCGCCCGCCACCTGCCCCACCGCGCCAACGGCGTGCAGCGCCTTGCGGATCTGCGCCGGATAACTCTCATAAGGCTGGTGCGCCGAGAGCATGTCGTTGTAGGACGTGATGATGGCGATATTGTTACGCAGCATGCTTTTCAACGCGGCTTTATCTTCTGGCTGGCAGGCCGCAAAACCGTGCGCCAGGTTGCCGCAGGCCAGTTGGGAGCGGTGTACCGTCGTGCTGGCGGCGTCGTTGATTCTTGCGAGGTAGGCTTCACGGTAGGCGCGCGAGCGCTCGGCAATGCGTTTTGTTACGCGTAACATTACTGGGTGCATAAAATTTCCTCTTGGTTCGCTGTCGCTGACGTGATGCCACTGCGGGTAATACAACGCATAACTAAGGCATCAGGCAAGCGACATCAGGGGAAAAATCGCTTCAGCCAGTGTAATGAAAAAAGCCCTGCCGGTGAATCCGGGCAGGGCTTTATCAGAGAAAATTTCACACTCTGCTGCGCCAGATCATGTTACCGGTAAAGTTGGCAACAGGCGGCGCGTTCAGCGTTATTCGAACTCGTTCCAGGAGCGGCCGTCGCGGGTGATCATCGCAACAGAAGCCACCGGTCCCCAGGTGCCGGCCTGGTAAGGCTTCGGCGCATCGTTATCCGCCGCCCAGGCTTCGGTGATGGAGTCAACCCACTTCCACGCTTCTTCCACTTCGTCACGGCGCACAAACAGCGCCTGAATGCCGCGCATGGTTTCCAGCAGCAGACGCTCGTAAGCGTCGGCCAGGTGCGTCTGGTTGAAGGTTTCCGAGTAGCTCAGGTCAAGCTTAGTAGTTTGCAGGTTGTGCTTGTGATCAAGGCCCGGCACTTTGTTCAGCACCTGAATATCCACCCCTTCATCCGGCTGCAGGCGAATGGTGAGCTTGTTCTGCGGCAGATCCTGCCAGGAATCTTTGAACAAATTGAGTTCCGGGGTTTTGAAATAGACCACGACCTCAGAACACTTGGTCGGCAAACGCTTACCGGTACGCAGATAGAACGGCACGCCCGCCCAACGCCAGTTATCGATATCCACCCGGATAGCCACGAAGGTTTCCGTGTTGCTGGTTTTGTTGGCCCCCTCTTCTTCCAGGTAACCTGGCACTTTTTTGCCCTGGGCAAAACCAGCGGTGTACTGGCCGCGCACGGTTTTCTCACGCACGTTGGAGCGGTCGATACGGCGCAGGGAGCGCAGCACTTTCACTTTTTCATCGCGAATGCTGTCGGCAGTGAGGTCCGACGGCGGCGACATGGCTATCATGCAGAGAATTTGCAGCAGGTGGTTTTGGATCATATCGCGCATCTGGCCCGCCTGGTCGAAGTAACCCCAGCGGCCTTCAATGCCTACCTCTTCCGCTACGGTTATCTCCACGTGGTCGATGGTGCGGTTATCCCAGTTATTGACGAACAGCGAGTTGGCAAAGCGCAGCGCCAGCAGGTTCAGCACGGTCTCTTTGCCAAGGTAGTGGTCGATACGGTAAACCTGGCACTCCTCAAAGTACTCGCCCACCTGGTCGTTAATTTCACGGGAGGTATCGAGCGACGTGCCGAGCGGCTTCTCCATCACCACGCGCGCGGGCTTGGCGTTGAGCTTCGCTTCGCCAAGGCCCTTGCAGATAGCGCCGAAGGTGCTTGGCGGCATGGCGAAATAGTTAATGGTGACGCGGTTTTTCTGGTCGAGCATTTTGCCGAGGCGGGCGAACGCGCCGGTGTCGTTCACATCCAGATTGCAGAAATCGAGACGCCCGCTCAGCTTGTCCCACAGGCCTTCATCGATTTTCTCTTTCATGAAGGTCTCGAGCGCTTCGCGCACGACGTTGGTATAGGCTTCTTTATCCCAGTCGGCGCGGCCGACGCCGAGAATGCGGGTTTCGGGATGGATTTGCCCGGCTTTTTCCAGCTGGTACAGGGAGGGCAGCAGTTTTCGGCGTGCGAGGTCGCCTTTCGCGCCGAAAATGACCAGGTCACAGGCCTGGGCTGTTTGCGTTACCGCCATGTCATTCTCCTTCGTTTCGGATAACCTGGTCTGCCAGGTTTATTTGTAATTTTCTTACATTGCACTGTACTGCTTTTACGGCTTTCACGGAACTCTTTACCGTAGCACTCTTCGTAAGAAACGATCGGTGAAGGCACACAGTGATAAATAAAGCGCCACCGTAACCCTTCACTGATGATTTTTCACGCTTTTCGCCGCCTGCCAAAATCAGACCGCGATCAAGTTCTGAAAAAAAACAACAACATTATCGGGTGGAGATTACCCCCTGCTTATCCTGCAGGAGTATATTCTGGCTAAAATGCATCGCGATGACACCTTTTCGTGTTTTCGCCCTTTCCATGAGTCCCATACTAGCGATGAACATGCTGGAAAAGATCCAGTCTCAACTGGAAAATCTGAGCAAATCTGAACGCAAAGTCGCCGAGGTTATCCTGGAATCCCCGTCACGGGCTATTCACTCCAGTATCGCTCGCCTTGCAAGCGTGGCAAGCGTCAGCGAACCCACGGTGAACCGTTTCTGCCGCAGCCTTGATACCAAAGGCTTCCCCGATTTTAAACTCCAGCTGGCGCAAAGCCTCGCCAACGGCACGCCTTATGTTAATCGCAATGTCGATGAAGATGACAGCGTAGAGGCCTATACCGGCAAGATTTTTGAGTCCGCCATGGCGAGCCTCGACCATGTGCGCCAGTCGCTTGATATGAACGCCGTGAACCGCGCGGTTGACCTGCTTACCCAGGCGAAAAAAATCGCTTTTTTCGGACTCGGCTCTTCAGCGGCGGTGGCGCACGACGCCATGAACAAATTTTTTCGTTTCAATGTTCCGGTTATCTACTCCGATGACATCGTCCTGCAGCGGATGAGCTGTATGAATTGCAGCGCGGATGATGTCGTGGTGCTGATTTCTCACACCGGGCGTACCAAGAGCCTGGTCGAGCTGGCGCGTCTTGCGCGGGAAAACGACGCCATGGTGCTGGCTCTTACCTCTCAGGGTAGTCCACTGGCGCGGGAAGCAAGCCTGGCCCTGCTGCTGGATGTGCCGGAAGATACCGATATTTATATGCCGATGGTTTCAAGGCTTGCGCAGTTAACGGTGATTGATGTGCTGGCGACCGGTTTTACCCTGCGTCGCGGCGCGAAATTCCGGGATAACTTGAAGCGTGTCAAAGAAGCGCTGAAGGAATCGCGTTTTGATAAAGAGCTTTTAATTCCAGACCAACAGTAATCAAATTGATAACAAAGTTGTCACACATTCACCCATTCGGTTAAGGTCCTTGCTCCAGGGGAGCATCCGATCCGCTGAATTTTGTTCACGCAACACCAAAACGTTTCAGTCAACGGAGTACTACATGTCCAGAAGGCTTCGCAGAACCAAAATCGTTACCACGTTAGGTCCGGCAACCGACCGCGATAATAATCTGGAGAAAATTATCGCTGCGGGCGCCAACGTAGTGCGCATGAATTTTTCGCACGGCACGCCAGAAGATCATAAATTGCGTGCGGATAAAGTCCGTGAAATCGCGGCGAAACTGGGCCGCCACGTCGCCATTCTCGGCGATTTGCAGGGTCCAAAAATTCGCGTATCCACCTTCAAAGAAGGCAAAGTTTTCCTCAATATCGGCGACAAGTTCCTGCTTGATGCTAACCTCGGCAAAGGCGAAGGCGATAAAGAAAAAGTCGGTATCGACTACAAAGGCCTGCCGGCGGATGTCGTGCCGGGCGATATTCTGCTGCTCGATGATGGACGCGTGCAGCTTAAGGTGCTGGAAGTTCAGGGCATGAAAGTGTTCACGGAAGTGACCGTCGGCGGCCCGCTTTCCAATAATAAAGGCATCAACAAGCTGGGCGGCGGTCTCTCTGCCGAAGCCCTGACCGAGAAAGACAAGGCGGATATCGTCACCGCCGCCGCCATTGACGTTGACTATCTGGCCGTCTCCTTCCCGCGCTGCGGCGAAGACCTTAACTATGCTCGCCGCCTGGCGCGCGACGCAGGTTGCAATGCGAAAATCGTGGCGAAAGTTGAACGCGCCGAAGCGGTATGCAACGAAGAAGCGATGGACGACATTATTCTCGCCTCTGACGTGGTAATGGTCGCCCGCGGCGACCTGGGCGTTGAAATCGGCGACCCGGAACTGGTGGGCATCCAGAAAACGCTGATTCGTCGCGCCCGTAAGCTGAATCGTGCCGTCATTACCGCGACCCAGATGATGGAGTCGATGATAACCAATCCGATGCCGACCCGTGCGGAAGTCATGGATGTGGCGAATGCCGTGCTGGATGGCACCGACGCTGTGATGCTTTCGGCAGAAACCGCGGCAGGTCAATACCCGGCGGAAACCGTCGCTGCCATGGCGCGCGTTTGTCTGGGCGCGGAAAAGATCCCGAGCATCAACGTTTCCAAACACCGTCTGGACGTGCAGTTCGATAACGTTGAAGAGGCGATTGCCATGTCGGCGATGTATGCGGCCAACCACCTGAAAGGGGTTACCGCTATCATCACCATGACCGAATCGGGCCGCACGCCGCTGATGACCTCCCGTATCAGCTCTGGGCTGCCGATTTTCGCCCTCTCCCGTCACGAGCATACCCTGAACCTGACGGCGCTCTATCGCGGCGTTACGCCAGTCTATTTCGATAGCCCTAACGACGGCGTCGTCGCCGCTCAGGATGCCGTGAACCTGCTGCGCGATAAAGGCTACCTGGTCACAGGCGATCTGGTGATTGTGACCCAGGGCGACGTTATGGGAACTATCGGCACCACCAACACCACCCGTATTCTGACCGTGGAATAAAAAAAGGGGCTTTAGCCCCTTTTGTCTGTTTCAGAAAGCCGCTCACGACGAGCGGCTTTATTTTTTAGGGTAGAGATCCTTACGGCGGTATGGCTCTTTCTCCCCTTCTTTGCGCGTTTTCAGCAGCTTCAAAATCCAGGCGTACTGCTCAGGATGCGGGCCGACAAAATGCTCCACCTCTTCGTTCATGCGGCGCGCCAGCGTGACGTCATCCGCATTGAGCAGGTCGTCCATGGGCGGGCGAACAAGCACGTCCAGACGGTGCGTTTCGCCGTTATAAACCGGGAAAAGCGGAATAACGCGGGCGCGGCACACTTTCATCAGCCTGCCCACCGCGGGCAGCGTGGCTTTATAGGTCGCGAAGAAATCAACGAATTCGCTCTGCTCCGGCCCGTGATCTTCATCCGGCAGATAGTAGCCCCAGAAGCCATCCCGCACGGACTTGATAAACGGCTTAATGCCGTCCTGACGCGGGTGCAGGCGCCCGCCAAAGCGCAGACGCACTTTGTTCCAGACATAATCAAGCAGCCTGTTGCCCTGGTGGTGGAACATCGCCGCAACGTGCACGCCGCGCGAGGCCAGCAGCATTGCCGGGATGTCGACGCCCCAGCCATGCGGCACCAGCAGGATAACGCTTTCTTTGCTTTCAAGCATCTCGTTGATAATCGCCTCTCCGTGCCAGTCAACGCGATCGAGCACCTTTTCCGGCCCGCGTAAGGCAAGCTCCGCCATAAGCACTATCGATTGCGGCGCGGTGGCGAACATATTATCGATAATGGTTTCACGCTGCGCTTCGGAGAGCTCAGGGAAACAATAGAACAGATTGATACGCGCGCGACGGCGGGCGCTTTTGCCAAACTTGCCGGCCAGCCGCCCAATCTTACCGAGAAGCGGGTCGCGAAATGAGGGAGGCGTCAGCGCAAGCGCTGCGCAGGCCCCGATGCCCAGCCAGCTTCCCCAGTAACGGGGATGTAAGAAAGCGCGTTCGAAGGTGGGGATAAATTCACTGTTCGTTTTTTTTGTTTCCATGCCTGTTCTCGGGCCAGAGCCAACTTATCAAAAGAGAAAATAAGGAAATAGTTTAGCGGCGCGAAGGCCGCCAGACAAAAGAAAAAGCCGGCGTTCAGGACGCCGGCTGGTTAACAGCGGATTCGTTAATCAAAGCGCAACTGTGGGATAACCTCGTTCGCCTGCGCCAGATAATCGCGACGATCGGAGCCGGTCAGCCCTTCGGTACGCGGCAGCTTCGCGGTTAGCGGGTTAACCGCCTGCTGGTTTATCCAGATTTCATAATGCAGGTGCGGGCCAGTGGAGCGCCCGGTGTTGCCGGAAAGCGCGATGCGATCGCCGCGTTTCACTTTCTGGCCTGGTTTCACCAGCAGTTTTTTCAGGTGCATGTAACGGGTGGTATAAGTGCGTCCGTGACGGATAGCCACATAGTAGCCCGCAGCGCCGCTGCGTTTCGCCATCACCACTTCTCCGTCGCCCACCGCCAGCACCGGCGTGCCCTGCGGCATAGCGAAATCCACCCCTTTGTGCGGCGCAACGCGGCCCGTTACCGGGTTCAGGCGACGCGGGTTAAAGTTCGAAGAGACGCGGAACTGACGCGACGTCGGGAAGCGCAGGAAACCTTTCGCAAGGCCGGAGCCGCTGCGGTCGTAGAATTTACCGTCTTCCGCCCGGATGGCGTAGTAGTCTTTACCGCTCGAGCGCAGGCGCACGCCCAGCAACTGGCTCTGCTCGCGCTTGCCGTCCAGCATTTCATGGGACATCAGCACAGCGAACTCGTCGCCTTTTTTGAGCTTGCGCAAATCCATCTGCCACTGCATCGCTTTGATAACGGCGCTGATTTCGGCGCTGGTCAAGCCCGCCTCTTTCGCGCTCGCCACAAAGCTTCCGTCAACGGAGCCTTTCATCACGCTATTTACCCAGTCGCCCTGCGCGATTTCGCTGCTCATCTTGAAGCCGCCGTTTGCCTGACGATCGTAGGTACGGGTTTCGCGGCGCGACATTTCCCATGTCAGTCGCTGCAATTCGCCTTCCGGCGTCAGGGTCCAGGAGATTTGCTGACCGATTTTCAGGTTACGCAGATCTTTGTCGACGGTAGCGAGCTGGCTGATTTCGCCCATGTCGATACCGTACTGGTTAAGCACGCTGCTTAAGGTGTCGCCGGTCGAAACGACATATTCATGTACGCCCGCTTCGCCCGAGGTTTTGTCATCAAGCTCATCCTGAGGAATGGCTTCGTCTTCTTCTTCCGGTGGAGCCTGGTCTATCGGCTCGCTCGCCTCCGGCAGCAGAGAGCGCACTTCATTTTTCTCAAGCTCAATGGTCTTAACGATAGGCGCTGCTTCGGGGTGGTAGACATACGGCCGCCAGACGGCGACCGCAAGAGTCAGTACTGTAAGCGACCCCAGCATGACGCGATGAGGCCGGGGTAGATTGTTAAATGCCAGAGCGACAGAACGGGCTATCTGTTGCACAAATTCACTTCCTCGTTAATCTCCTTTCAGGCAGCTCGCATACTGGTTTGATAGTTCGGTCAGAAACTGCATATAGCCGTCCTTCCCTACTTTGATGTCTGTTCCCAGTGGATCCAGGGTTCCCATTCGAACCTTCGTCCCCCTGGCAACGGCTTCAATGACCGCTGGCCTGAACTGTGGCTCAGCAAAAACGCAGGTCGCTTTTTGCTCAACCAACTGTGTTCTGATTTCATGTAAACGCTGAGCGCCAGGCTGGATTTCGGGGTTAACGGTGAAGTGACCCAGTGATGTCAATCCGTAGTGTTTTTCAAAGTAGCCGTAAGCATCATGAAAAACGAAATAACCTTTACCTTTCAGTGGCGTCAGCACGGTGGACACCTGCTTGTCCGTGCGGTCAAGTTCCGCTTCGAAGCTCTGCAGGTTCGCGTCCAGTTTGGCTCGACTTTGCGGCATAAGTTCCACTAATTTTTTGTGGATTGCAACCGCCGAGGATTTGGCTATTTCTGGCGACAGCCAGATATGCAGGTTATGATCGCCATGGTGGTGATGACCGTCACCTTTTTCGTCATCATGGTGGTCATCGCCGTGCTCATGCTCGTCCTCTTCGCTGCCTTTCATTAGCAGCGGTTTTACGCTTTCAAGCTCAGCCAGCGCGAGCTGTTTTTGAGGGGGCAGCGTGCCGACGGTCTTTTGCATGAACGCTTCCATCTCCGGGCCAACCCAGACGACTAAGTCCGCATTCTGCAAGCGTTTTACATCAGATGGACGCAATGCGTAATCATGCTCAGAGGCGCCATCAGGCAGTAATACTTCCGTGGGAGTCACACCGTCGGCGATGGCGGCGGCAATGAAGCCTAACGGCTTAAGCGAAGCGACCACAGCGGCCTGTGAAGGTACGGTGGCGCCAGCCCATAAAGCTGCTGAAACAGCAGCGAAAAGAAGCGTATTTTTATGTAACATAATGCGTCTTATCGTCGTGATGAATGTCAGAGTTGTGATATTATAACATTCTAAAGCTTGTGCAACGCTTAATTAACTATGACTACTTTGGTTTCACTGGAAAATATCTCCGTTTCGTTTGGCCAACGCCGCGTCCTTTCTGACGTTTCGCTGTCATTACGCCCGGGAAGAATACTTACGCTGCTTGGGCCGAACGGCGCAGGCAAATCCACCCTTGTGCGCGTGGTGCTTGGGCTAGTAGCACCCGACGAGGGCGTTATCAAGCGCGACAGGAGCCTGCGCATCGGCTATGTGCCGCAAAAGCTGCACCTCGACGCTACGCTGCCGCTCACCGTCAGCCGCTTTATGCGCCTGCGCCCCGGCACCCGCAAAGCGGATATTTTGCCTGCGCTTAAACGCGTGCAGGCGGGCCATTTGATTGACGCGCCGATGCAAAAGCTTTCCGGCGGCGAAACGCAGCGCGTGCTGCTGGCCCGCGCCTTGCTCAATGAACCACAGCTGCTGGTGCTTGATGAACCCACCCAGGGCGTGGACGTCAACGGCCAGGTAGCGCTTTACGATCTTATCGATAAGCTGCGCCAGGAGCTGAACTGCGCGGTGCTGATGGTCTCGCACGATCTGCATCTGGTGATGGCGAAAACCGATGACGTGCTTTGCCTTAATCACCATATCTGTTGCTCCGGCACGCCGGAAGTGGTCTCTACTCATCCGGAATTTATCGCCATGTTCGGCCCCCGCGGCGCGGAACAGCTGGGCATTTACCGCCATCACCATAACCATCGTCACGACCTTCAGGGACGGATTGTTTTACGCAGAGGAAATGGCCAGTCATGATTGAACTTCTTCTTCCCGGCTGGCTTGCCGGGATGCTGCTCGCCTGCGCCGCCGGGCCGCTTGGCTCGTTTGTGGTCTGGCGCAGGATGTCCTATTTCGGCGATACGCTGGCGCACGCATCGCTGCTGGGCGTGGCCTTCGGACTGCTGCTGGATGTTAACCCTTTCTACGCGGTCATCGCCGTCACCCTGCTGCTGGCGCTGGGTCTGGTCTGGCTTGAGAAACGTCCGCACCTCGCCATCGATACCCTGCTCGGCATCATGGCGCACAGCGCGCTTTCGCTCGGGCTGGTGGTGGTGAGCCTGATGGCTAACATTCGCGTCGATCTGATGGCTTACCTGTTTGGCGACCTGCTGGCGGTAACGCCTGCCGATCTGGTTTCTATCGCGCTTGGCGTCGTGGTGGTGATAAGCGTGCTCTGCTGGCAGTGGCGCAGCCTGCTCGCCATGACCATCAGCGCCGATCTGGCGTTTGTGGACGGCGTTCGTCTGCAGCGCGTAAAGCTTCTGCTGATGCTGGTGACAGCGCTGACGATTGGCGTGGCGATGAAGTTTGTCGGCGCGCTGATTATCACGTCCCTGCTGATTATCCCGGCCGCCACGGCGCGACGCTTCGCCCGCACGCCGGAGCAGATGGCGGGCTTTGCGGTCATCATCGGCATGGTGGCAGTGACTGGCGGCCTCACCTTTTCCGCCTTTTACGATACCCCGGCGGGCCCTTCCGTGGTGCTGTGCGCCGCGCTGCTGTTCATTCTCACCATGACAAAACGCATGCCGGCCTGAGCGCTACCCATAAAAAAGGCGCCCTTACGGCGCCTTTTTTATTTCTGCCTCAGGGCATGGCGGGCGGCGTAATGCCGAAGTGGCTCCAGGCGCGCGTCGTCGCCATACGGCCGCGCGGCGTGCGCTGTAAAAAACCCTGCTGAATAAGGAAAGGCTCCAGCACGTCTTCGATGGTTTCGCGCTCTTCGCCGATGGCCGCCGCGAGGTTATCCAGCCCCACCGGACCGCCGAAAAACTTATCAATCACCGCCAGCAACAGCTTGCGGTCCATGTAGTCGAAACCTTCGGCGTCCACGTTGAGCATATCGAGCGCCTGCGCCGCCACGTCCTGGCTGATAACGCCATCATGGCGAACTTCCGCGAAGTCGCGCACGCGTCTTAACAGCCGGTTGGCGATACGCGGCGTGCCGCGAGAGCGACGCGCGACCTCAAGCGCCCCCTCCTCGCTCATCTCCAGCCCCATATAGCGGGCGCTGCGGCTGACGATATGCTGCAAATCGGGCACCTGATAGAACTCCAGGCGCTGCACGATGCCGAAGCGGTCGCGCAGCGGCGAGGTGAGCGACCCGGCTCGTGTCGTCGCGCCAATCAGCGTGAAGGGCGGCAAATCGATTTTAATTGAACGCGCCGCCGGCCCTTCGCCAATCATGATGTCGAGCTGGTAATCCTCCATGGCCGGGTAAAGCACCTCTTCAACCACCGGCGACAGACGATGAATTTCATCAATGAACAGCACGTCGTGCGGCTCAAGGTTGGTGAGCATGGCCGCCAGATCGCCCGCCTTTTCCAGCACCGGACCCGATGTGGTGCGCAGGTTAACGCCCATTTCATTGGCGACAATATTGGCGAGCGTGGTTTTGCCAAGCCCTGGCGGGCCGAAAATCAGCAGATGGTCCAGCGCGTCGCCGCGCAGTTTCGCCGCCTGGATAAAGATTTCCATCTGCGAGCGCACCTGCGGCTGGCCGACATACTCACTCAGTAGTTTGGGACGGATGGCGCGGTCCGCCACCTCTTCCGCCGTACTGCTGCCCGGTGCGACCAGGCGATCTGCTTCAATCATCCTCTACCTCACAATGCCGCGCGCAGCGCTTCGCGGATCAGGGTTTCACTGTCTGCGTCCGGGCGGGCGATTTTACTGACCATGCGGCTGGCTTCCTGCGGTTTATAACCCAGCGCCACCAGCGCGGCAACCGCTTCCGCCTCTGCGTCGTCCGGCTGCGGGCCGGCAGGCGACGCCAGCACCAGATCCGCCGCTGGCGTAAAGAGATCGCCATGCAATCCTTTGAAGCGGTCTTTCATCTCCACCACCAGACGCTCGGCGGTTTTTTTACCGATGCCCGGCAGCTTCACCAGCATAGCGGGTTCTTCGCGTTCAACGGCGTTAACGAACTGCTGGGCGGACATGCCGGAAAGAATAGCGAGCGCGAGCTTCGGGCCTACGCCGTTGACCTTGATAAGCTCGCGGAATAGCGTGCGCTCCTGCTTGTTGTTAAAACCAAACAGCAACTGCGCATCTTCGCGCACCACAAAATGGGTAAAGACCACTGCTTCATTGCCGGTTTCCGGCAGTTCATAAAAGCAGGTCATCGGCATATGGACTTCATAACCGACGCCACCCGCTTCCAGCAATACCAGCGGGGGCTGTTTTTCCAGTACGATGCCTCTGAGTCGGCCTATCACGATGCGCTCCTGCGTTAACTAGCGAAAAATGTGAGCCTATCATATAAAAAAGGCTGGATAGGTATCCAGCCTCAGATAAAAAAACAAACCGTGAAAAAGCGCACTTTTTGTCGTCCGGCGCGCCTTGAGAAGGGCGATTTCACGACGCAGCGCGCTTTTTTGCTTCTTCAGCGCAGACGGCCCCGCGCCAGGTTCAGGCGCGATTCGCTGACCTGCGCGGCGTTCTGGCTGACGTGACAGTGGGTAATGGCGATAGCCAACGCATCTGCGGCATCCGCCTGGGGATTCGCGGGCAGCTTAAGCAGCGTGCGCACCATATGCTGCACCTGGCTTTTTTCCGCGCTGCCGATGCCGACCACCGTCTGCTTCACCTGACGCGCCGCGTATTCAAACACCGGCAGCTCGTGGTTAACCGCCGCGACAATCGCCGCCCCCCTGGCCTGCCCAAGCTTAAGCGCCGAGTCGGCGTTTTTCGCCATAAATACCTGCTCGATGGCGAAGTAATCAGGATGGAACTGGGTGATGATTTCGCTGACGCCCGCGTAGATAAGCTTTAAGCGCGAGGGAAGATCGGCGATGTTGGTGCGGATGCAGCCGCTGCCAAGGTAGGTAAGCTGTCGCCCCGTCTGGCGAATAACACCGTAACCGGTGATGCGCGAACCGGGATCAATACCGAGAATAATAGACATCACGCTTCTCCGCCGCGAAGGGATAACCGCCGTCCGGCTTGCCGGAGAGCCGCTTTCCCCTGCCGCTCCCTGAGCGCGGTCAGACCGCGCTCAGAGGAGAAGGAAGCGCCCGCCAGAATAAAGCGGGCTGCTGTCACAGGGTGGCCGCTACTTCGTCGGAGATCTCACCGTTGTGGTAAACCTCCTGCACGTCGTCGCAGTCTTCCAGCATGTCGATAAGACGCAGCAGCTTCGGCGCGGTATCAACGTCCATATCCGCTTTGGTGGAAGGGATCATGGAGACTTCAGCGTTGTCTGCTTTCAGACCCGCCGCTTCCAGCGCGTCGCGCACCGCGCCCATCTCTTCCCAGGCGGTGTAAACGTCGATAGCGCCGTCGTCGTAAGTCACTACGTCTTCCGCGCCCGCTTCCAGCGCCGCTTCCATGATGGTGTCTTCGTCGCCCGCTTCGAAGGAGATAACCCCTTTCTTGCTGAACAGGTAAGCAACGGAGCCGTCGGTGCCGAGGTTGCCGCCGCACTTGCTGAACGCATGACGCACTTCCGCTACGGTACGGTTGCGGTTGTCGGAGAGACACTCCACCATCACGGCGGTGCCGCCCGGGCCGTAGCCTTCGTAAATGATGGTTTCCATGTTCGCGTCTTCATCGCCGCCGACGCCGCGCGCGATAGCGCGGTTCAGGGTGTCGCGCGTCATGTTGTTTGACAGCGCTTTGTCGATAGCCGCGCGCAGACGCGGGTTAGAACCCGGATCGCCGCCGCCCAGACGCGCCGCCGTCACCAGCTCGCGAATGATCTTGGTGAAAATCTTACCGCGCTTGGCATCCTGTGCCGCTTTGCGGTGTTTCGTGTTGGCCCATTTACTATGACCTGCCATAACAATCTCCAAAAGCGCCTTAATCAGGCGGCATCAATTACAAACTCTTCAATCGCCTGCCGGTTGCTCCACGACTTAGTCAGGGCGGCGGCGGCATGCGCCTCCTCCCACCGATAAGCCAGATGCTCGCTGATGCTTACCGGCCTTTCGCTCGGCAACGCAAGACAGAACCAGTATTCTGTATTGCGTATAATCCCCGGCGCGTAGCGATGACGCAAATGAGGAAAGATTTCAAACTCCACGCAGCGCTGACAGTCGATGAGCGCAAGTTGCTCCAGGGCAACGTCCACATCGACCTCTTCCTTTACTTCACGCTGCGCGGCCTCGCGTGGACTCTCCCCCGCCTCCAGGCTGCCGGTGACCGACTGCCAGAAATCGGGGTCGTCCCGCCGCTGCAACATCAGCACCCGTCCGGTATCTTGCGCATAAATGACGACCAGTACCGAAACAGGATGCTTGAATGGCATATTACTTGTTCTCCAGCGGCTTCTCTTTCGCGACCACCTGGATACCCAGCTCAGTTAAAGAAGCGGGGTTCGCGAAGCTTGGCGCTTCGGTCATCAGACAGGCCGCCGCGGTGGTTTTCGGGAACGCGATAACGTCGCGGATGTTGTCGGTGCCGGTCAGCAGCATGGTCAGGCGATCGAGACCGAAGGCCAGGCCCGCGTGCGGCGGCGTGCCAAACTTCAGCGCGTCCAGCAGGAAGCCGAATTTCTCACGCTGCTCCTGCTCGTTAATGCCGAGAATGCCGAACACGGTCTGCTGCATTTCACCGCTGTGAATACGCACAGAGCCGCCACCCACTTCGTAACCGTTGATAACCATATCGTAAGCGTTGGCTACGGCCTCTTCCGGCGCCGCTTTCAGTTCGGCGGCGGTCATCTCTTTCGGCGAGGTGAACGGGTGGTGCATCGCGGTCAGGCCGCCTTCGCCGTCGTCTTCAAACATCGGGAAGTCGATAACCCACAGCGGCGCCCATTTGCTCTCGTCGGTGAGGTTCAGATCCTTGCCAAGCTTCAGGCGCAGCGCGCCGAGCGCGTCGGCAACCACTTTTTTGTTGTCGGCGCCGAAGAAAATCATGTCGCCGTCCTGCGCGCTGGTGCGCTCAAGGATAGCTTCCACGATGTCCGCGTTCAGGAACTTCGCCACCGGGCTGGTAATGCCTTCAAGACCTTTAGCACGCTCGTTGACTTTAATATAAGCCAGACCTTTGGCGCCGTAGATTTCGATAAATTTGCCGTAGTCGTCAATTTGTTTACGGCTAAGCTGCGCGCCGCCCGGCACGCGCAGCGCGGCGACGCGGCCTTTGGCGTCGTTAGCCGGGCCGGAGAAGACCTTAAACTCAACCGCTTTCAGCAGGTCGGCAACGTCCACCAGCTCCATCGGGTTACGCAGATCGGGCTTGTCAGAGCCGTAGCGGCGCTCCGCTTCCGCGAAGGTCATGATCGGGAACTGGCCCAGGTCCACACCTTTGACCTCCAGCCACAGCTGACGGATCAGTTTTTCCATCACCTCACGCACCTGCGGCGCGGTCATGAAGGAGGTTTCCACGTCGATCTGGGTGAATTCCGGCTGGCGGTCGGCGCGCAGGTCTTCATCGCGGAAGCATTTTACTATCTGATAGTAACGGTCGAAGCCGGACATCATCAGCAGCTGTTTGAAAAGCTGCGGGGACTGCGGCAGCGCGTAGAATTTGCCTTTATGAACGCGGGAAGGCACCAGATAATCGCGCGCGCCTTCCGGCGTGGCTTTGGTCAGCATCGGGGTTTCGATGTCGAGGAAACCGTTGTCGTCCATAAAGCGGCGTACAAAGCTGGTGATTTTCGCGCGGGTTTTCAGGCGCTGCGCCATGTCCGGGCGACGCAGATCGAGGTAGCGGTATTTCAGACGCGCTTCTTCGCTGTTGACCTGGTTGGAGTCGAGCGGCAGCGGCTCGGCGCGGTTGATGATGGTCAGCTCAGTGGCGAACACTTCCACTTCGCCGGTCGCCATATCGCGGTTAACGTTTTTGTCGTCACGCGCACGCACGGTGCCGGTGATTTGAATGCAAAACTCATTACGCAGCTCAGAGGCCAGGTTGAAAGCGTCGGCGCGATCCGGGTCGAAGAACACCTGCACGATGCCTTCACGGTCGCGCATGTCGATAAAGATCAGGCTGCCGAGATCGCGACGGCGATTAACCCAACCACACAGCGTTACCTGTTGCCCCACATGAGACTTGTTTAGCTGCCCGCAATATTCTGTACGCATGAGATATCCCTTAAGTTTGCCGCAGGCCGTTGGTCGCCTGCCCTGCAGGCTTTAGTGTCGCAGCATTTATCTGGATGAAAAAAGGCGGCCATTATACTGGAAATTCCGGGCTGCGATAAGCCCGACGCCGCCTGCCCGCGCGTTTGTCGCGCGTGATGTTGCTTATTCTCACAAAAATTAACAAAAATAGTAAACCGCTTGCCGGGTTTGAGAGCGTAAGGTACGGAACCTGCTACTAAAATCATGGAGTCATCATGTTAAAACTCAATGCCGCCACCAGCGCGCTGGTGATTATCGATCTTCAGGAAGGCATTCTGCCGTTTGCCGGCGGCCCGCATAGCGCGGACGACGTGGTTTCCCGCGCCGCCCGCCTCGCGGAGAAATTCCGTGCTCATAAAGCGCCGGTGGTGATGGTGCGCGTCGGCTGGTCGAAAGATTTCGGCGAAGCGCTCAAGCAGCCTGTGGATGCCGCCGTCGCCGCGCATGCCCTGCCTGATGAATGGTGGCACTACCCGGTAGCGCTCGGCAAACGCGACAGCGATATTGAAGTGACCAAACGCCAGTGGGGCGCCTTCTACGGCACCGATCTGGAGCTACAATTACGTCGTCGCGGCATTGATACTATCGTGTTGTGCGGCATCTCCACCAATATCGGCGTGGAGTCTACCGCCCGCAACGCCTGGGAGCTTGGCTTCTCGCTGGTGATTGCCGAAGACGCCTGCAGCGCCACCACCCGCGAACAGCACCAGGCCAGCATGACCCATATTTTCCCGCGCATCGCTCGCGTGCGCAGCACTGAGGAGATCCTCGCGGCGCTTTAAGCCGCGCGCTTATGCTTTATATCGGCTTGCCGCAATGGTCGCACCCGGGATGGGTGCGGCTTGGCATCACTTCCCTTGAGGACTACGCTCGCCACTTCAACTGCGTGGAGGGCAACACCACGCTTTACGCGCTGCCTAAAGCGGAGATCGTCGAGCGTTGGAAAGCGCAAACCACCGACGATTTCCGTTTCTGCTTTAAATTTCCGGCCACCATTTCCCACCAGGCGGCGTTGCGCCACTGCGAGGAGCAGACAAGCGAGTTTTTCTCGCGCATGGCGCCGCTTGCCGGGCGCATCGGCCAGTACTGGCTCCAGTTGCCCGCCGCGTTCGGCCCGCGGGATTTAGCCGCGCTGTGGGCGTTTCTCGATGCGCTGCCAACCGAATTCACCTATGGCGTGGAAGTGCGTCACCCGGAATTTTTCGCCAAAGGCGACGTGGAGCAGGCGCTCAACCGTGGGCTGAAGGCGCGCGGCGTCAACCGCGTTATTCTCGACAGCCGCCCGGTGCACAGCGCAAAGCCGCACAGCGAAGCGGTGCGCGACGCCCAGCGTAAAAAACCGGTTGTGCCGGTGCATGCGCTGGTCACGGCGCGCAACCCGCTGGTGCGCTTTATCGGCAGCGATGCCATGGAGCAGAACGTCGATTTCTTCCAGGACTGGTTGAAAAAGCTGCCAGCCTGGGAGCAAACCACCACGCCGTATCTCTTTTTACATACGCCGGACATCGCCCAGGCGCCGGAGCTGGTGCATACGCTCTGGCCGATGCTTCAACGGGTTATCCCTTCGCTTGGCCCTGAACCCGCCATTCCACAGCAAAACACCCTCTTCTAGCAGAGCGACAAGCCGCGCGGCTCACGCTATGATAAGCGGGCCTGTGGATGGGTGTTTAAGGGAGTTGCTATGGTAAGCGCGCTGTATGCTGTACTGGGTGCGTTGTTGCTGCTTAAGTTTTCGGTAGATGTGGTGCGCCTTCGCACGCAATATCGCGTGGCGTATGGCGATGGCGGCTTTAGCGAACTGCAAATCGCTATCCGCGTTCACGGCAATGCCGTGGAGTACATTCCTGTCGCCCTGCTGCTATTGTTGTTGATGGAGATGAACGGCGCCGAAACCTGGCTCGTTCACGTCGGCGGCATTTTGCTAATCCTCGGACGGCTGATGCATTACTACGGCTTTCATAACCGGCTGATACGCTGGCGACGTTCCGGCATGAGCGCGACCTGGTGCGCGCTGGTGCTGATGGTGCTGGCGAATCTCTGGTATATGCCGTGGGAGTTGGTTTTCGCGCTTCATTAGCGCAAAATACGCCCCTTTCGTTTTTCCTCGGATTCAAACGCTATGTCTAACCGCGACACGCTGTTCTCCGCTCCCATCGCCCGTCTGGGCGACTGGACTTTCGATGAGCGGGTGGCTGAAGTCTTCCCCGATATGATCCAGCGTTCGGTGCCAGGCTATTCCAATATCATCTCGATGATTGGCATGCTGGCGGAACGCTTTGTCCAGCCCGCAAGCCAGGTTTACGACCTTGGCTGTTCGCTTGGCGCGGCAACGCTGTCAGTTCGCCGCAACATTCACCACGAAGGCTGCAAAATCATCGCCGTGGATAATTCAAAAGCCATGGTGGAGCGCTGTCGCCGTCATATCGATGCCTTTAAAGCGCAGACGCCGGTCGAGGTGATTGAAGACGATATCCGCAATATCACCATTGAGAACGCCTCGCTGGTGGTGCTGAATTTTACGCTTCAGTTTCTCAACCCGGACGATCGCCTGACGCTGCTGACAAAAATCTATCAGGGCCTTAACCCCGGCGGCGCGCTGGTGCTGTCGGAAAAATTCAGCTTTGAAGATAAAGAGATGGGCGAGCTGCTGTTCAACATGCACCACGACTTCAAGCGCGCCAACGGCTACAGCGAACTGGAAATCAGCCAGAAGCGCAGCATGCTGGAGAACGTAATGCTCACTGATTCGGTGGACACGCATAAAGCGCGGCTGCGCCAGGCGGGCTTTGAGCACAGCGAACTCTGGTTTCAGTGTTTTAACTTCGGCTCGCTGGTGGCGGTAAAGAACGGGAGCGCGGCATGATCGATTTTGGCCGTTTTTATCAGCAGATTGCCTGTAGCCCGCTCAGCCCATGGCTGGAAACCCTTCCCGCGCAAATTGCCGCCTGGCAGCGTGAATCGCTGCACGGGCAGTTTAAGCAGTGGGCGAATTCGCTGGAGAACCTGCCTGCGCTGAACCCGGAGCGCCTTGATCTGCTGCACGGCGTTAGCGCGCAAATGCAGGAACCGCTGGCGCAGGGGCAGCAGATGCGCATTGAGAAGCTGCTGCGCACGCTGATGCCATGGCGCAAAGGCCCCTTCTCGCTTTATGGCGTGAACATCGACACCGAATGGCGTTCCGATCTCAAGTGGGAGCGCGTGCTGCCGCATATCTCCCCGCTTGCCGGGCGCACGATTCTGGACGTAGGCTGCGGCAGCGGTTATCACCTGTGGCGCATGGTGGGCGCAGGCGCGAAGTTCGCGGTGGGCATCGACCCGACCCAGCTTTTTCTCTGCCAGTTCGAGGCGGTGCGCAAGCTGCTCGGCGACGACCAGCGCGCGCACCTGCTGCCGCTTGGCATTGAGCAGATGCCCGCGCTGAACGCCTTCGACACTGTCTTTTCAATGGGCGTGCTGTACCACCGCCGTTCGCCGCTTGAGCACCTCTGGCAGCTTAAGGACCAGTTAGTTAACGAAGGCGAGCTGGTGCTGGAAACGCTGGTGGTGGAAGGCGACGCCAACACCGTGCTGGTGCCGGGCGAACGTTACGCGCAGATGCGCAATGTCTATTTCATCCCTTCCGCGCTGGCGCTTAAGAACTGGCTGGAGAAGTGCGGCTTTGTGGACGTGCGCATCGCCGACCATTGCCTGACCACCAGCGAAGAGCAGCGTCGCACCGACTGGATGACCAGCGAATCGCTGGCGGACTTCCTCGACCCACACGACAGCAGCAAAACGGTGGAAGGCTATCCGGCGCCGCTGCGCGCTGTGCTGGTGGCCCGCAAACCTTGATAAAAAGGGAACCGCCTCCCCCGTTTTTTCGCTAAGACAAAAAGCGCGCTCCTGAACTACGCTTGCAACAGACCGTTTTTCCGGAGCGCCCATTATGACCACCGAAACCGTCCACCGCTGGCCCCTTCCCGCCATCAACGGCTACAGCAACGATATTGATCACTTCGAACATCTTTTTGACGTCCAGGCCACGCGCTGGGGGTTGCAGGAAGTCGAGCTCGGCAGCACCGGACACGGCATGATCTCGCTCTGGCAGTCGGTGGCGGCGAACAAGCGGTTGCCGCACGTGCTGCTTGCCGCCGGGTTTCACGGCGACGAACCGGCAGGAAGCTGGGGGCTGCTTAACTTTCTACAGCACAACTCCCCGCTGCTGCTCGATAAAATTTGTCTTAGCTTTTTGCCGCTGGTGAATTTCAGCGGTATGCGCAGCGGCCAGCGGCTGACCGCAGGCGGCAGAGATATGGCGAAGGGCTACGGCGTCGAGCCGCCCGCTTCTGAGGAAGCCGACCTGCTGCAGGCGAACCTGCCGCTGCTGAAAGAGGCGGCGCGGGACGGCCTGCTCTGCTGCGGCGAGGCGCTGGAAGCGGAACGCGCCTGGCTTTACAGCTGGGAACCGGGAGGCGAGCCGGACGCTTTCTCCCTCACGCTTCGCGATGAACTGGCGGAGTGCTTTCCCTTACACAGCGACGCCTTGCTTGAAGGGTGCCGTTGCCGGGAGGGGATTATTCATAACTATTTTGACGACAGCTTCGCCGCCTGGCTGGTAGCCGAAGGCGCGGCGGTCGCGGCGAGAATTAAAACGCCAGGCAAAGCGCCTTTTGAACAGCGTATATTTGCCCATCACATGCTGACCAGCGCGTTTATTTCCGCCGTCATCAATCGAATGAGTTAATCCATTTCTTAAGGGACTTATTTACGGCGCTGGCTTACCCGCCAGGCGGGCAATAAAACGTAGGTTTATATTGCCCGGCGGGAAGACGTTACTGTCGGCGTCTTCCCATCTGGCAAAAAAAGAAAAACCGCCCGCGGGCGGTTATTTTCAGCCTGCCGGCAGCGATTAATGTTTAATCTCAACCAGTTCTTTTACATCAGCTTTATTGATTTGCTGCTTCACGCCATTGGCGTCTTTATAGCCCAGCAGGCCTGCTTCACTTTCCTGCGGCTTGCCCTGGCTTACAATGGTGCGGCCATCATTGGTGTGAATGGCGTAATTGCTGCTGGAGCACGCCGAAAGAAATAAAGACATCCCTACCAGTACGCCTGTTACGAGTGTTTTCTTCATATCCATCTCCTCATGTTATCTATTTCCTTATAACGTTAGTACATTCTGGCGATATATGCCTGGCAGGATTTAACAACCGCACAAAAATACCCTTTTCGCGGCGCGTCTGTACTTTATGAAAAAAACGCTAAAATAAGGGGGGCGGAAAGAAAACCGACTCGCGTGAGCAAGCGCAGCGGCAAAAGCGATAAAAAAAGCCCCAACAACACATTGGGGCCTGGTACGAGCAAGCATCATATTGGGCGACATGATGCGCGGTAAAAAACGGGCGTTATGAAAAATGACGGGTCGGTGTGAGCGCCGCTTTCATGGCGGCGACCATAGCGCCATCCACAACGTAGCGGGAATACTCATCGGTACGGGCATCGGAAGACATTGAGACATTCGCGTTGCGATAGCGCATTGGCGAAGCTACCTGAACTCCTGCCGAACTGTGAAGTTCGTCAACGCCCCCGGCAATAAAAGCGCCGAGGTTGCTGAGCCGTACACCTGCACCGGCCATAATGATTGGAGCACGGGATTGTGCTTTTAGTTCCCTTAATAATGAAAGTCCTTGCTCCGCCGTCGACTGTTGGCCGGAAGTGAGGATGCGCGCCACGCCTAAATCCGCTAATTCTTGCAGCGCTTTCATAGGGTTAGCGCACATATCAAATGCGCGATGAAACGTCACCGCCATGCCTCGCGAGGCGTAAATAATTTTTTGCATGCGGGGAATATCCACATCGCCCTCTTCGTTCAGCACTCCGGTGACCAGCCCCGGGTAGCCCAGGTCGCGCACGAAGGCGATATCGTCGAGCATCACTTCGAACTCCGCGTCGGTATAACAGAAGTCGCCGCCGCGGGGACGGATAATCGGGTGCACCGGAATTTGCACGCTTTCACGCACCCGCTTTAGCGTGCCCGGCGAAGGCGTCAGCCCCCCCTCCGCGGGCGCCGCGCACAGTTCAATTCTGTCCGCCCCGGCGCGTTCGGCGGTCATCGCGCACGCCAGGCTGTAACAGCAAATTTCCAGCAAAGCCATTGATTTCTCCCTTAATAGCGTCAGCGGTTGTATCGATTTGTCACGGTGCTAGTCTGAAGTAACCACCGGGCAGGAGCAAATCATGACATTCAATTTTGACGAGGGTATCGACCGCCGTCACAGCGACAGCGTGAAGTGGCGGAAATATGGCGAAGCGGTGCTGCCAATGTGGGTGGCGGATACCGATTTCCGCGCGCCGGAGTGCATTACCCAGGCGCTGCAACGCCGGGTAGCGCACGGCGTTTTTGGCTACGGCGCGCACCCGACGGGGCTGGAGGAAGCCACCCTTAACTGGTGCGAGCGGCGCTACGGCTGGAAAGTGGCGCCGCAGTGGCTGGTTTTTATGCCGGGCGTGGTCAGTTCGCTGAACCTTTGCGTTCGCGCCTTTACGCAGGCGGATGAGATTTCCATCGCCCCCACGCCCATCTACCCTCCTTTTCGCCGGGCCGCCGCGCTGGCCGATCGCCAGCAGCTTCTGGCGCCGCTAACGCTTGTGGATAACCGCTGGGTGATCGATCTCAACGCCCTTGAAGGCTACCTCACCGGCCGTGAGCGGTTGCTGATGCTCTGCAACCCGCAAAACCCCGGCGGTACGGTTTATCGCCGTGAAGAGTTGCTGGCGCAGCTGGCGTTTGCCCGCGAGCACGATCTGATCGTCTGCTCAGACGAGATCCACTGCGATCTGCTGCTGGAGCCAGGCGAGCGCCACACGCCCTTCGCCACGCTGAATGAAGAAGCGGCCCAGCGCAGCATTACGCTGATGTCCCCCTCCAAGAGCTTTAATATCGCCGGGCTTGGCGCTTCGGTGGCGATAATCCCCAATCCGGAACTGCGTAAGCGCTTTAGCAAGGCGATGGCCGGTATTGTGCCGCATGTGGATGTGCTGGCGCTGACCGCCGCCGAAGCGGCCTGGCGCGACGGCGAGCCCTGGCTTACGGCGCAATGCGACTACCTGCGCCGCAACCGGGACAGGCTGTGCGATAGCGTAAACGCCCTGCCCGGTCTGCGCGTCGCGTCGCCGCAGGCGACCTACCTTGCCTGGGTGGACGCAAGCGGCCTGGGCGTAGAAAACCCGGCGCGTTTCTTCAACGCCGCCGGGTTAGGCTTTTCGCCAGGCAGCGATTTTGGCGAACCGCAGTTTGTGCGTATTAACTTCGGCTGCACCGCCGCCACGCTTGAGGAGGCGATAAAGCGGCTATCAGGCGCGGTTAAGGTTTAAAAACCGCCCGCACGCAGCCATCCTCTTTACTCTTAAACATTTCATAGCCGCGCGGCGAGTCTTCCAGCGAGAAGCGATGCGTGGCGAGAAAATCCGTACGCAGCTCGCCCCGCTCGGCATGCGTTAACAACGCTTTCATATAGTGCTGACCGTGCTGCTGCGCGGTGCGGATGGTCAACCCCTTGTTCATGGCCACGCCGAGCGGGAATTTATCCATCAGCCCGTAAACGCCAAGAATGGAGAGCGTGCCGCCTTTACGGCAGCAGTAGATAGCCTGGCGCAGCGCGGTGCCAACGTCGGTATGCATGCGCAGCGTCTGCTTGGTTTTATCATAGGCATACTGCAGCCCTTCGCCGTGCGCCTCCATGCCGACAGCATCGATGCAGCTGTCCGGCCCGCGGCCATGGGTCAGCTCCAGCAGCGCCTCATAGATATCCACTTTGGTGTAATCCAGCGGGATAGCGCCCACCAGATCCCGCGCCATCGCCAGCCTTTCCGGGAAACGGTCGATAGCGATAACTTTCTCCGCGCCCATAATATAGGCGCTTTGCGCGGCCATCAGCCCGACGCCGCCGCACCCCCACACCGCTACCGTATCGCCAGGATGAATATTGCAGAAGTCGGCGCCCATGTAGCCCGTCGGCGCGGCATCGGAGAGAAACAGCGCCTGCTCGTCAGGCACCCCATCCGGCACCACAAAGCAGTCGTTATCGGCAAAGGGCACGCGCACATATTCCGCATGGGAACCGGCATAGCCGCCAAAGGCGTGACTGTAAGCGTAAATACCCGCCGTCGGGTAGCCGAGGATCTGTTCCTGCATATGGGCGTTGGGATTGGTGTTATCACAGCAGGAAAAGAGATGATGCTGGCAGTACCAGCATGAGCCGCAGGCGATAAACGACGGCACCACGACGCGGTCGCCGCGCCGGATGTTTTTAACCTCCGGCCCCACTTCCACCACTTCGCCCATAAACTCGTGGCCTAAAATATCCCCCTCCTCCATGCTCGGGATAAGGCCGTCGATAACGTGCAAATCAGAACCGCAGGTGGTGGTCAGCCCCACTTTGATAATGGCGTCGTGCGGGTTGACAAGAACCGGGTCCGCCACGGTTTCTACTTTTAAATCGTTTACGCCGTTCCAGCATAGTGCTCGCATACGCTTACTCCTCCGCTTTGTCCATTCCCCCGTGACGCCCCGCAGGCTGCGGCACGTTGGTGGCGATTTCACCCGTTTCGGCAAGGTTTTTAAAACGGCGTAATGCCTGGCTTAACATCGCCTCCGGCACCATATCCATTTTCTTCGACAGCCATTCGCCAAGAAAACCGCCGGGCGGGTCGAAATGCATGGCGAGCGTCACTTCCGTTCCCCGTTCATCGGAAACCGGCTGGAAAGAGAGCCTGCCGGCGTTCGGCACGCTGGCTTTCTCGTCTGAGGCCCAGCTGATATAGCGGCCCGGCTGCTCGTCCACGATATGCGCGTCCCACTCAAGCTTGCGGCCAAGCGGCAGCTTCACATGCCAGCGGGAAGAGGTGTCGCTCAGGATAGTGATAGTGGCGAAGTGGTACATAATGCGCGGCAGCGTGGTCGGCTCGCGCCAGAGGTGATAAAGCTCCTCGGGGGAGCGGTGAATAAGGATGGATCGACGCAAGCCTTGTTCGTCGTGCCCGGAGGCGGGCCGGGTATTTTCTGCGTTTTGCTGCATTGGTCTCTCCCATAAGGTCGATGGAATGCGCTCTCCTTTTCGTTGTTCTCCTTTTAAAAGCCTCATTAACTATAGTGCAAAAAAACGGGGCAACCCTTTGAAAAACCGCCCCGCTTCGCCATTACCGCCCCTGCCGCTCGCTTTCCACAATCTCTTCGATGGTAAAAGGATGGAACTTGATGGTGACGATTTTATCGGTCACTGCGAGGGTCGGATTGGGCAACCGCTCATTCTCTCCCTTCGGCGAGCTGGTTTTTACCGCAATGCCGGGCTGAGCCAGCCCCTCGTCGGAAAGTAGCGCCAGCGCGCGGGCGTTCAGCGTTTCCGGCGCGCCTGCCAGTACGATTTCGATATGCTCCCAGCCTTCATGCGGGTAGCGCTTCTCGCCAGGCCATGGCAATTCGACGATATGAAAGCGCCAGTGGGCGACGCAGACCGGCTCATGCAGGCGGAACAGGCAGATGGGCCGCCCGTTGATGATATTTTCCGACAGCAGTTCGCCGCACTGCTCAAACCCTTTGCGCCAGCGCTCCGCCGTGGCGTTCTGATGGCAGCGCAAGGAGATGTGGTCGGCGTGCAGCGGCGCGATATCCAGCCCCAGCCGTGCGGCGAGGTCGGTCAGCGCAGTTGTAAAACGGGGCAAATCCCCGGCGATGTCGGTGAGGTCGTTAATAGCCTGCCAGTTCATGGGCGTCTCTCTGTGCGTCAAAAGCCGCTAATCTACCCTGGCGGGCGGCGCGTGATAACCCCTGTCACAGCCGGGCTGACGCCTGTTGTCAAATGCAGTATACTTCCCGCCTTATTTTTTCCATTGTCGTCGCCCTGGCGGATAAAAACAGGCGGCGAGCGTAACGTAAGGTATCCCGGTGAATATTCAGGCTCTTCTCTCCGATAAAGTCAGTCAGGCACTGATTGCCGCAGGCGCCCCTGCGGATTGCGAACCGCAGGTTCGTCAGTCAGCCAAAGTGCAGTTCGGCGACTATCAGGCCAATGGCGTGATGGCTGTCGCTAAAAAACTGGGCATGGCGCCGCGACAACTCGCAGAACAGGTCATCGCCCATCTCGACCTCACCGGGATAGCCAGCAAGGTGGAAATCGCCGGTCCGGGCTTTATCAACATCTTCCTCGACCCGCAGTTCCTGGCGAAAAATATCGACGCCGCCGTGGCCTCCGATCGTGCCGGCGTGGCGAAGGCAGAAGCGCCGCAGACCATTGTGGTGGACTACTCCGCGCCGAACGTGGCGAAAGAGATGCACGTCGGCCACGTGCGTTCCACCATCATCGGCGACGCCGCCGTGCGCACGCTTGAGTTTCTCGGCCATAAAGTGATCCGCGCCAACCACGTCGGCGACTGGGGCACCCAGTTCGGCATGCTGATCGCGTACCTTGAAAAGCAGCAGCAGGAAAACGCGGGCGAAATGGCGCTGGCGGATCTCGAAGGCTTCTACCGTGAAGCGAAAAAGCACTACGACGAAGACGAAGCCTTCGCCGAGCGCGCGCGCGGCTACGTGGTGAAGCTGCAGGGCGGCGACGAATACTGCCGCGAGATGTGGCGCAGGCTCGTCGACATCACCATGACCCAGAACCAGATAACCTATAAGCGCCTGAACGTGACGCTGACCCGCGACGACGTGATGGGCGAAAGCCTCTATAACCCGATGCTGCCGGGCATCGTGGCGGACCTCAAAGCCAAAGGTCTGGCGGTAGAGAGCGAAGGCGCCACCGTGGTCTTCCTCGACGAATATAAGAATAAAGAAGGCGAGCCGATGGGGGTTATCATCCAGAAAAAGGATGGCGGTTACCTTTACACCACCACGGACATCGCCTGCGCGAAATACCGCTATGAGACGCTGCACGCCGACCGCGTGCTCTACTACATCGACTCCCGTCAGCACCAGCACCTGATGCAGGCGTGGACTATCGTGCGCAAAGCGGGCTACGTACCGGAATCCGTACCGCTGGAACACCACATGTTCGGCATGATGCTCGGCAAAGACGGCAAGCCGTTCAAAACCCGTGCGGGCGGCACCATCAAGCTTTCCGAACTGCTGGACGAAGCGCTGGATCGCGCCCGCCGTCTGGTGAGCGAGAAGAATCCGGATATGCCTGCCGACGAGCTGGAAAAGCTGGCGCACGTAGTGGGTATCGGCGCGGTGAAATATGCCGATCTCTCCAAGAGCCGCACCACCGACTACATCTTCGACTGGGACAATATGCTGGCGTTTGAGGGCAACACCGCCCCTTACATGCAGTATGCGTATACCCGCGTGCTCTCTGTTTTCCGCAAAGCGGAGATCGACGAAAGCGCCCTGCAGAGCGCGTCGGTAGTCATTACCGAAGATCGCGAAGCGCAGCTTGCCGCGCGCCTGTTGCAGTTTGAAGAGACGCTGGCGGTGGTAGCGCGTGAAGGCACGCCGCACGTGATGTGCGCTTACCTTTACGACCTGGCGGGCCTCTTCTCCGGCTTCTACGAGCATTGCCCGATCCTGAGCGCGGAAAGCGCCGAGGTGCGCAACAGCCGCCTGAAGCTGGCGCTGCTGACTGCGAAAACGCTGAAGCTCGGTCTGGATACGCTCGGCATCGAAACGGTTGAGCGTATGTAAAGACCAAAATAAGGCCCGCATGCAGCGGGCTTTATTCGGTTCTGACCGTGAAGCGGCCCGCCATTCGGCGGGCCTTTTTTACAGGTACGTTCGCAAAAACTCCGTAAGGGCGAGGATCGCCATCGCCTGACCGTAAGGCATCGAAGTGAGCGGGATCTGGCGATAAAACTCCAGATCGCTTCCCATCCCGGTGCCGAACGACACCTGCAACAGCTCTCCCTGCGGCGAAATATTCGCAATCACGCCTTTGATCGCTTTCTCCGCCACCGGCGCGTACGCCTTGCTGATATAACGCTTACGCACCGCTTTTAACATCCCATAAGCAAACCCGGCCGTCGCGGAGGCTTCCAGATAGGATGTCGGGTCATCGAGCAGCGTATGCCACAGCCCGCTCTCGTCCTGACACGTCGCCAGCGCCGCCGCCTGGTTTTCCAGCACCTGAATCAGATAGCGGCGGGTGGCGTTGTTTTCCGGCCAGTCCATCAGCTCCAGAAAATCGGGGATCACAATGGTCAGCCAGCTGTTGCCGCGCGCCCAGCGGGCGCTGGCGAAGTTATGGCGGCCTTCATAGTTCCAGCCGTGAAACCAGAGGCCGGTCTCCCGGTCCATCAGGTTCTGCACATGCAGCAGGAACTGATAAACCGCCTCTTCCACATATTCCGGCTTGCCGAGCAGCTTGCCGATTTTGGCGAGCGGCAGTACCGTCATCATTAATGTGTCGTCCCACATCTGCTGAGGGTTCTCTTCGGCAAGGGTGATGTGCTGCATGCCGCCGTGCTCGGTGCGCGGCATGTCATACATCGCCCACTCCGCCCAGCTTTCAAGCCAGGGCAGCAGCGCCGGGTCGCCGGTCTCTTCATAGCGATACGCCAGAGTCAAAAACGGCGCCATGGTATTGACGTTTTTGGTGGTCGCCCCTTCGGCGAAACGCGCGCGGAACCAGCTGTCGATAACGTCGCGCATCTGCTCATCGCCGGTCTGGCGATAGTAGTGATACATGCCGTAGAGCCCGACGCCGTGCGTCCACTCCCAGCCCGCCCACCCTTTGGTGTCTATCACCCGCCCGTCATCCAGGCGCAGCAAAAACTGACCGGTTTCATCCTTAATATTGACCAGATTGTCCGTCATCTTATGGATGATGGATTTCAGTTCGTCCCGGGCGATAAAACGTTCCGGCTGGCGCAGCAGCGCGCTGTGTTTAACAGGCCAGACAATCATTAACTTATCCTCTGATGGGGGTTGAATTCAGATCACGCGCATCCTTAAGCGCAGGCGCGGCGGGCTTGTGGCGATTGAGAAAACCGATGTTGTTATTGCCCCACAGGTTTTCATACGGCATGCCGGCGAGCATCTCCACGGTGGCGCGGGCCTGCGGCGTGGCCGATTCGGGGATCGCACGGTTGGCGACGCGCATTTTCGCCGTCTCCTCGCGCAGCACGCTATAGGTTTTCAGGTTGAGCTTAAAGCGCAGCGAGACAAGGAAACCGCAGGCTAACACCAGCACGGTGCCGACGCTTAAAATCAGCAAAATGGTGTGGCTGACGGCAGGCGGCTGGCTGCTCTGGCCGGAGACAAAGCCGGACATCTGCATCACAATTCCCACCAGCATTACCGCGCCGGCCTGCGAGGCTTTACGGGTCAGCGTCATGATGCCTGCGAAGATCCCCTCGCGGCGCTGCCCGGTTATCACTTCGTCCACGTCAGCGATATAGGTGTAGGTATTCCACGGCACATAGTTGATGCCGCCGCGCCCCAGACCCGCCATCGCGGAAACCAGCAGCAGCAGCGAATAAACGTCGCTCAGCCCGGCGTAATACAGCACCGCATAGGAGATGGAGCTTAAGCCGAACAGCACGACCACCAGACGGTAAGAAGGCGCAGGCCCGAAGCGAATGCAGAGCGGGATCATGCCGATAACGGCGATAAACTGCAGAATCGCCATGGTGCCAAGCAGGTTGGATGCCATCGACGGGCTTTGCATCAGCACGAAAACCACATAGTAGGTAAACACCGCGTTGAATACGTCCTGAGCGATATACCCGCCGAGATACATGCCAAGATGCTGGCGGAAAATCTTAATGCGCAGCGTGGAGCCCAGTTCGGTGACCAGACGGCTCAGGCTATGGCGCAGCGTCAGGCTTTTCTTCTCCTCTTCCGCCCGCAGCGCCGCTTCCGTCCACGCCTCGCGCGGCCGCTCCCAGGTAAAGATCCAGACCAGCGTCAGCATGATGGCGCACAGCACCGCAAACACCACGCTTGCGTAGAAGAAAGAGATAGCGTTGTCTTTGCCGAAGTGATTAATCAGGATGCCCGGCAGGAAGGAGGCGAGGATGGCGGACATCTGCGCCATCGAGATGCGCGCGCCGGAGAATTTGGTTTTCTGTTTGAAGTCATCGGTCATTTCCGGCACCAGCGTTTCGTAAGGCACCAGAATCATGGTGTAGACCACGTCAAAAACCAGATAGGTCAGCAGATAGTACCAGTAGTTCATGCCGCCAACCCACATCAGGCAATAGCTAAAGACGCAGGGAATGCCGAGCAGGATAAAAAACTTACGACGGCCGAAGCGCTTGCCGAGCCAGGTAGAGCCGAAGTTATCGGTGAGAAAGCCCATGAGCGGACTGACGACCGCATCCAGCACGCGGGCCATCGCGAAGATAAATGTCGCCTCGATGGGCGTGAGTCCGCAGAAGGTAGTGTAAAAGTAAAGAAGCCATGCGGCGGTTAGCGCTGTCGTCCCTGCGCCGAGGAAATCGCCTGAACCATAAGCGAGATAATTCGCGAGCCCAATTTTACGAGTTTTCATTGCCGTCAACCCTGTGTTTTATGCTGGAAGCCTCCTGGTCAGGAGACGCCATTAACGCTGTCACGGCTAAAGTAAAAGTAAGGCGCAGGGGAAACCTTTTCCTTTTTGCCACCGCCCGGCAGGAACTGGCAAAAATACAAAGAGTTCCGCCACCGGCTTCACCGATTTATAAAACAGCGTTTCACAGGGTTCAAAGCGAGAGTTTAAAAATGCGGGCCAGCCGTCAAAAATGGCTGGCCCGTGAGAAAAGCGGGAAAAGCGGAATTACCGGTAGTTCACAATTACCTGATTGCTAAGCACCTGCAAGCGCGGATAAAGCTTGCCGCCGCCCGGCACTTCCCAGATAAAACGCAGCGGCTCGCTGGCCGGCACGTTAGTAAAAGCCCGCGTGGTGCCGGTCTGCCCTTCTATTTCGACGCAGCGCGACTGCGAGCAGAGGCGCACCAGCAGCCCGGCGGGGGTCGGCCCGACAAGCTCGTAACGCCAGGCGACTACCGTCATTAGCCCGTCAGGCGGCTGCCCGGGCGAAAGCGGCATGGAGGAGATAGCCTGGCCGCGATTGCTCAACGTGATGCCTTTACTGCTCGCCTGCCACGCCCCTTCACCGGCGGCATGGGCCAGCAGGGGCAGCAGCAGAAAAAGCGCTGTAAGTATGCGCATTACTGGCCCCCGATGGTCGCCGTCATGCGAATGTTGCGGTTATCCGAAAGCTCCATGTTGGAGAGCACCACCAGTTGCGGCAGGCTGCGGCGTAAAAAGCGCGACAGTAGCGGACGCAGCGCGTGGTTGACCAGCAGCACCGGCGGCGCGCCCATCGTCTCCTGGCGATGCAGCGCTGCCTGCGCCTGCTCCAGCAGACGGTCGGCCAGACCTGGCTCCAGCCCGCCGCCGCCCTGCAGCGCCTGCAGCAGCAGACGTTCCAGCGCGGTATCAAGCCCAATGACCTGCACTTCGCCGCTGCCCGGGAACCACTGCTGCGTGATAGCGCGGCCCAGCGCCACGCGCACCACGGTGGTAAGCTCGTGCGGATCGTTCTGCACCGGCGCATGTTCGGCGAGCGTCTCCAGGATAGTGCGCATATCGCGAATAGGCACTTTCTCGGAAAGCAGATTCTGCAACACTTTGTGCAGCGTAGTAAGGGTGACAATGCCCGGCACCAGGTCTTCGGTCAGCTTCGGCATCTCCTGCGAGACGCGATCCAGCAGTTGCTGCGCTTCCTGGCGGCCGAAGAGTTCCGGCGCGAACTGACCAATCAAATGGTTGAGATGGGTGGCGACGACGGTGCTCGCTTCCACGACGGTGAAGCCCTGGATCTGCGCCTGCTCTTTGAGCGGACTTTCAATCCAGATAGCGGCGAGACCAAAGGCCGGGTCGACGGTGGCTTCGCCCGGCAGCGTGCCTGCCGCCGTGCCGGGGTTAATCGCCAGCCAGCGGCCAGGATAGGCTTCGCCGCTGCCAATCTCCACGCCTTTCATCAAAATGCGGTAGCGCGCCGGGGGCAAGTCCATGTTGTCGCGAATGTGCACCACAGGCGGCAGAAAGCCCATCTCCTGCGCGAATTTCTTACGAATGCTGCGGATACGGCCAAGCAGCTCGCCATCCTGCTGAAAATCGACCATCGGAATCAACCGGTAGCCCACTTCCATGCCGAGCGAATCTTCCAGCTGCACGTCACTCCATGTCGCTTCCACAGCCTGCGGGTTTTCAGTCGCCTTGACGGGCTGCGCCACCTCGGGCTTCGCCGTTTCGCGACCGCGCATCCACCAGGCGAGGCCTAGCAGCGCGGCGGTAAAGAGCAGGAAAACAAAGTTCGGCATGCCCGGCACCATGCCGAGCAGGCCAAGCACCGCGGCGCTCAGCACCATAACGCGCGGGTTGCTGAACAGCTGCGTCACCATCTGTTCGCCCACGTCCTGATCGGTGGCGACACGGGTAACGATAACGCCGGCGGCGGTGGAGATAACCAGCGCCGGGATTTGCGCCACCAGGCCATCGCCGATGGTCAGCAGCGTATACGCTTCCGCCGCCTGGCCTACCGGCAGACCATGCTGGATAACGCCCACCAGCAGGCCGCCGATGATGTTGATAGCCATGATAAGCAAGCCGGCGACGGCGTCGCCGCGCACGAATTTACTCGCACCGTCCATCGAGCCGTAGAAATCCGCCTCTTGCGTCACTTCCGCACGGCGTTTTTTCGCTTCATCTTCGCCAATCAGGCCGGCGTTGAGGTCGGCGTCGATAGCCATCTGCTTGCCAGGCATCCCGTCCAGTACAAAGCGCGCGCCCACTTCCGCGATACGCCCGGCGCCTTTGGTGATAACCATGAAGTTAATAATGACGAGGATGATAAAGACCACGATGCCGATGGCGAAGTTGCCGCCGACCAGGAAGTGGCCGAAAGCCTCTACTACTTTGCCCGCCGCCGCCGCGCCCGTATGCCCTTCCATCAGGATGATGCGGGTCGAGGCGATATTCAGCGCCAGACGCAGCAGCGTAGTAAAGAGCAGAATGGTCGGGAACGCCGCAAACTCCAGCGTGCGCTGGGTGAACATCGCCACCAGCAGCACCATAATGGAGAGCGCGATATTAAAGGTGAAGAGCATGTCGAGGATAAAAGCCGGCAGCGGCAGCACCATCATCGACAGGATCAGCAGAATAAGTATCGGCCCGGCAAGGATCTGCCATTGCGTCGTTTTCAGGTTGCCCGGCAGGCGCAGCATAGCCACCAGATTAGCCATCAGTGTCCTTCTCGTTCATAAAATCCAGTGCGGCAGGCACCGGAAGGTTTTCAGGTTTTTTCGGGATAAGACCGCCAGCGGTGCGCCAGCGTTTAAGTTGCCATACCCACGCCAGCACTTCCGCCACAGCGGCGTAGAGCTGGCCCGGGATTTGTTGTCCTATTTCCGCGTGACGGTAAAGCGCGCGCGCCAGCGGCGGCGCTTCGAGGATCGGAATGCGATTCTCGTTGCCAATTTCACGGATGCGCAGCGCGACCAGCCCTGCGCCTTTCGCCACCACTTTTGGCGCGCTCATTTTGTTTTCGTCATACTGCAACGCCACGGAATAGTGCGTCGGGTTGGTGACGATAACGTCCGCTTTCGGTACATCGGCCATCATGCGACGACGCGCGGCGGCGCGCTGCTGCTGGCGAATGCGTCCCTTGACATGCGGGTCGCCTTCCTGGTCTTTAAATTCGTCGCGAATATCCTGGCGGGACATGCGCAGCTTTTTCACATGGCTGTGGATCTGCCAGAAAACGTCAAAACCGACCATCGGCACCAGGCCCATCACAATCAGCAGCCCGCAGAGCGCCACCAGGTTGAGGGAATTGCCGAGCGCCTCAAGGGGCGATTCGCTTATCAGCCGCAGCATGTCCGGCCAGTTGTGCCACAGATACCAGCCGGTAACGATGCCGACCAGCGTCGATTTCATCAGCGCTTTGAGCATCTCCGCCAACGCCTGCGAGGAAAACAGCCGCTTGACGCCAGAGATAGGGTTAAGTTTACCGAAGTTAAAGGTGACCGACTTGGCGCTAAAGAGCACGCCGCCTAACAACATCGGCGCGCCAATCGCCACCATCACCAGGCCAATCATCAGCGGCATCAATGCCAGCAGCGCCTGCTTAATCAGCGAACTGATGAAACTCACCGTCAGCCGGGGGTCGTTAATGATACTGTGGTCGAAGTGCAGCCCGCCGGAGAGCATGGCGGCCAGCTGGCGGGCGAGCGTCTCCCCGCCCATCCAGATAACGCTTAACCCTACCAGCAGCATCAGCAGGGAAGTCAGTTCTCTGGAACGGGGGATTTGCCCCTCCTCACGCGCTTTTTCTAGTCGGTGGGGTGTGGGGGCCTCTGTTTTGTCCTCGTCGCTATCTCCGGCCACTTCGCAAACTCTCTAGCCAATTCGTCACGCGTATCATGCCAGAGCGTGCTGAGGTCAATGGGCCGAAAAACCCCGCTAATCACCGTCTTTTATTCTCTTTGCTGATGAAACACAGCGCGCTGGCGGAAGTGATTCCCAGATTCTGAAAAGCTCGTTTTTTTGTGGACCACACTACCCCTCCAGAAATCCAATTATTATGAAAAATAAATAAGCCTATTCCTTAATTAGCATCCCTTCTGAGGATTTGCCCTGATTTTTGTTTAAAAAAAAACAGAAAAACAAGCGAACATATTTGAATAACGCATTAGTCAAATTCAAAGGATAATTGAAAATTATATTCACCAAATTTATACTGACCCTACTAAAAAAGAATCGCAAAAGCCGCAAAATTTGCGCTTTAAAATCTCTTCTTCTGTAAAAAATAAGAATGTATACTCAGCCCGCCATGAATATATTCGGTTAATATTAACCTCTTATATTCATCCTGCACTGGAGCTATTAATAAGGAGATAACCATTCATGAAGTTTACCAGGCACATTATTTCGGCTGTGTTTTTAACGTGCGCGGCCGCCAATGCATTCGCTGCTGAAATGAACGCAGGCAAAATACATTTCACGGGTCAAATCATTGAGCCGAGCTGCATCATTAAAGGGGATAACGGTACCGACAGCACCGTCCCGTTGGGCACCTACCCGACCTCTTTATTTGACAGCGTAGGGAAAGAATCCACACTGAAGTCTTTTTCTATCAAACTCGCCGAGTGCCCTGTGGCGAGCGACGGTCTGCCAGCGGTACAGCTGACCTTCAACGGTCCGACTACCCTGACCAGCTCCGCTTCCCTGCTGGATGTGAGTAAAATCACCACCTCTGGCGAAGAAGCGGCGACGGGCGTGGGGATTGCAATCAGCCCGGAAGGTAGCGACACGACTTACCTTAAATTCGATGGGTCAGAAAATCAGATAAAAGTGGATCTGCCAACCGTTAAGGACGATACCGTTACCGCTTATTTTAATGCTCGCTATAAATCCTTCGCGCAAACCGTTACGGCCGGCGCGGCGGATGCCGATCTGACAATTAATATTCTTTACCGCTAACACCCGGCTAAAAATTATTTTTAGCGCGCCAGGGCTTTGCACTGAAGCGCTGTTTAGCAAAAAGAGAGTAAACACAACAATAGTCCGACGATGCGGGCTATTGTTTTTATCTTTTACTAGTGATTCAGACACAGGTTCGCCTATGCGTATTTCTCTACTGGCATTACTTTTTCTGTCAGCCCTGCATCCTTTATATACCCATGCCGCCGGCGTCCAGATTGGGCGTACGCGTATTATTTATGACGCCAGTAAAAAAGAAACGGCGTTATCCCTGACGAACAAAGAAACCGAATTGCCCTGGCTGATTCAATCGTGGACCGATACCGGCGATGGCAAAACCCGCGGGCCATTTATGGTCACGCCTCCCTTATTTCGTCTGGATGCGCAAAAAGAGCAGAGCGTGCGTATTACCTGGACCGGCGAACCGCTGCCTGAAGACAAAGAGTCGTTGTTCTATTTCAACGTGCGCACGATCCCGGCTACGCCGAAAGATGACGAGGCAAAAAATGTGCTGCGTCTTATCTACAAAACGCGCCTTAAGCTGTTCTGGCGTCCCAAAGGGCTCCCCGGCACGCCGATGGAGAGCTGTAAACAGTTACGGTTCACGCGCAGCGGCGACCAGCTCACGGTGACCAACGACGGCGCTTACCATGTCGTTTTCGACAGCCTCTTTATCGGCAACACAAAGCTTGATAAGGCTGAGCTTGTTGCGCCGAAAAGTTTCGCCCGTATCGCTTTTTCGGGCAACGCCGAGAACCCGACCGTGAGCTGGCGCTGCATAACCGATTATGGCAATGCCTCTGAAAAATACACCGCAACAGCCATCCAGGGTTAATTTTAGTCATGAAGATTAACGGAACTTCTCTTCATTCTTGCCAGGCAATGGGGCGTCTGAATCCTGTCCTGCGCTGCCTTGGCGGCATTATGCTTCTGGCCGCCAACAGCGCCCTGGCCCGGGAATATTACTTTTCCCCTTCGTCGCTTGAGGGCGAAGCCCTGCAGCGGCAGAACGTCGATCTCTCTTTATTTTCACGCAGCGGCGCGCAGCTGCCCGGTGCTTATCTCTGTACGGTCGTGCTCAACAAAGACCGCCAGGATGACGAAACCATCAGTTTTATCAGCGGTAAGCAGGGTCAGCTTGAGCCGCAGATAACCCCCGCCATGTTGCGTAAATGGGGGGTCAAGGTTGACAGATTTCCGGCGCTTGCGGCCCTGCCCGCTAAGAAACCGTTGCCAGGCAGCCTTGGAAACCATATTCCTTTTGCCGTTGCCACATTCGATTTTGAAACGCTTACGTTACGCATCAGCATGCCGCAAGAGGCCATTAACAGCCAAAGCCGGGGCTATATTGACCCTTCGCGTTGGGATGACGGCATGCCGGTCGCCTTCGCGGATTACGCGTTTTCCGGTACGCAAAATGAGGGTCATGCCATTTCAAACCGGGAAAACCAATACCTGAATTTGCGAAGCGGCATAAACATTGGCGGCTGGCGCGCGCGCAACTACTCGACCTGGAACAAAACCGATGACGCCGCTTCATGGAGAAGCATTAATACCTATCTGCAGCACGATATCGACAGCCTGAAGGCGCAATTCACCGCCGGTGAAAACAGCACCCAGGGCGAAGTCTTCGACAGCCTGCAATACCGTGGCGTGAATATTGTTTCTGACGAAGAGATGCTGCCTTACAGCCAGCGCGGCTTTGCGCCGGTCATTCGCGGCATCGCCAGCACCAACGCTGAAGTGTCTGTTCGCCAGAACGGCTATGTAATTTATCAGCAGAACGTCGCCCCCGGCGCGTTCGAGATCAACGATATCTATTCCACGACCAACAGCGGCGATCTGGAAGTCACGGTTAAAGAAGCGGACGGAACGGAGCATCGCTTCACCCAGCCTTATTCCAGCGTGGCGGTCATGCAGCGCCCTGGCAAAGTCAAGTATGAGATGACGGCAGGCCGTTACCGCGCCGGGAACAACAGCGATGCCAGTGAGCCGCTCTTTGTTCAGGGCAGCGCCATTTACGGCGTCAACAATCTGATGACGCTCTTTGGCGGAGTAACTCACTCCCAGGACTACCGTGCCATTAACGGCGGCACAGGCGTCACCCTTGGCGAACTCGGTACGGTATCAGCGGATGTCACCGCCGCCTGGGCTACCCTTGATAATGGCAAACAGAGTGACGGCCAGTCTTACCGCCTGCTTTACTCCGGCAAGTTAACCGCGACCGAGACAAACTTCACGCTGGCAAGTTACCGTTACTCGACCGAAGGTTATTACAGCTTTGAAGATGCCAACCAGAAGTATGACGATGAAGATAACGCGTGGCTGTTTCGCTACAACAAGCGCAACCGGCTGCAGGCCAGCATCAGCCAAAACCTTTTTGGCAGCAGCCTCTACCTGAATGGCTATCAGCAAGACTACTGGGCAACCGATAAAAAAGAGCGCAGCGTCTCTGCCGGCGTCAGCACGCTGATTGGCAAAACCAGCGTACATCTGGCCTGGACATACAGCAAAGCCACCGACAGCGAAAGCGACCAAATGATCTCGCTAAGCCTGAGCGTGCCGCTGAGCGAATGGCTGCCGCGGGCCTGGGCCAACTATAACTTCAGCGACAGCAAACAGGGCTACGCCAGCCATAACCTGGGCATCAACGGCACCTTGCTGGATGATGAGCGGTTAAGTTATTCACTCCAGCAAAGCCACACTAACCATGACGGCGATGATAACTCGAGCCTCTACGGCAGCTATCGCTCGCAATATGCCAGCCTGAATGCCGGTTATTACTACAGCTCCGACAGCAGCCGACAGTTCAGCTATGGGGTGAATGGCGGGCTGGTGGCGCACCCGAACGGCATTACGCTTTCGCAGCCCTTAGGCGACCAGTTCGCCATCGTGAACGCGAGCGGCGCCTCCGGCATTCGCTTTGTTAACCAGCGTGGCGTCGCCACTGACTGGCAGGGTAACGCCATTATTCCTTCGCTAAGCGCTTATCAGGAGAACAGCATCCGCATCGATACCACCAGCCTGCCGGAGGATGTCGATACCGATGAAACAGCCGTTACGGTTGTCCCCAGCCGCAGCGCCGCTGTATCCGCCGAGTTTACGGCCCATGTGGGGTATCGCGCCTTAATTCGGTTGCGCCGCCCGGATGGCAACCTCATCCCCTTTGGCGCCATGGCAACATCCGAATCGCCCGCGATGAACGCCATCGTTGATGATACCGGCACGCTTTATCTTGCCGGCGTGCCGGAACAGTTCTCTCTCAAAGTGAAATGGGGTAACGACGCCAGTCAAACCTGTTCCGCCCGCGTCCAGTTAGATAGCGCAAAGCATACCGCAAACCCCGCAGGAATTCGTACCGCAGAGGCACTCTGCCAGCAGGAGCAACATCGTGGTCACTAACTTCAACATCCGCCCTTTGAAGCCAAACGTAGCGCTCACCGCCGCGTTACTGACGCTTGCGCCGTTATCCGCCCAGGCGGCCAGCCTCGCCAACTGTTTTAACAGCGCGCCGGTTTACAATGCCAGCTATACGCGAGAGCTGACGACAGATGAAAATGCGCCTAGCAAGAAGCTTATCGTCCCCGGACACCTCGTTGGCGAGGGCCCGGAAATTGAAGCTAACTGCGCCTGCCCGCCCACAATGAGCGCGTCAACGGATGTTCTCCTGCTCTCGCTGGCTGGCAGCCCCCTTCCGGCCGGCGTCGCTGGCTTTGGTTATCTCACCAGTAAAGTGGATGTGGATGTCGCCGGTTACATCAATGCCGTGGATTCTCCTGATGGAGGCGGGCTGGATAAAATTGATATCAATAGCTATCCCACCACGCAGCGTCTGTATGCGAAGGAAGCGGAAAAGTCCCAGGAAGCGAGAGCCAGCGTCTGCAGCGATGCGACGCGGCCAGCTGGCGGCACACCGATAAAACGGAAATTTAAGTGGAACGTTATTGCCGCCACCTTTTATATCAAAAAGCCCATCCTTGGCGAGGAAGTGATTCCTTCAACGCTTGTGGTGCAAAACTACGCGTGTCTTTCTACCGGCTCGCACTGCGACAGAAGCGATCCGAACGTCACGCAGGTTTCCAATATCTGGCTGAGCGGCAAACTGACGGCGCCCTTGAGCTGCACCATCAATGCCGGAAGCACCATCGAAGTCGATTTCGGCAATATCGTCAGCAAACAGTTTCGCGCTCGTGGCGAGCCGCCCGCAGCTTATGCGTTGAAAAATGTCGATATTTCTTACCATTGCGATGGCCCGGCGGTGGGCAATGAGGACAAAATAAAGCTGACTTTAATCGCCGACCAGGGAACGGCGGAGGGCAGCGATCAGTTAATCGCCAGGATGCTGGGGCGCGATGATATTGGCGTGCGGATCTATAACGAAAACAGCGCAGCGGTGGCGCTTGACGGCACCTTCGCGTTTCCGGTGACGCTGGATGAACAAGGAAACGGCGTCGTGCGCATTAAAGCTGCGCCCGTCTCCACGCAACAAAAAAGTCCGGCAGCGGGTAAATTTGAAGGAAACGTAACGGTAAAAATGGATTTGCGCTAAAGAAACGTTCCTCAGGCTGCAGAGGCAACCTGAGGAAGGTAAACGAACGTTAAAAGCCCAGGCTGTCCAGCAGGTCGTCGACCTGGTCCTGGCTTGCCACAACGCCTGCGGCGGTGGCGTCCAGCTGGGGGCCGTTAAGCAGGCTTTCGTTCTCACGCTTCGGACGCGCGGCTGGCTCCGGCATGTTTTCCAGCAGCACCATCAGCAACTGGCGCTCAATTTCCTGAATCACATCCATCATGCGCTTGATAACCTGACCGGTCAGGTCCTGGAAATCCTGCGCCATCATGATGTCCAGCAACTGGGCGTTAGTGAAGCTGGTGTGCCCCGGCACTTCCGCCAGGTACTGACGGGTATCGGTGACAAGCTCCCGGGCGTCGCTCAGCTCAATGGGATTTTCAAACCATTCGTCCCAGCGTTTGCTAAGCCCTTTCGCCCCTTTTTCCAGCTCGTCCTGATGCGGCTGCGACGCTTCGACGCTGTTGAGCGCGCGCTCTGCGGCCTGCGCCGTCATCTGCACAACATAGTCGAGACGATCACGGGCATCCGGAATCGCCTCGGCCGCTTCCGCAATCGCCTGATCCAGACCAAGCTCACGCAGGCTGTCACGCAGCATACGCGTTAAGCTGCCAATACGAACGATGATATCGGCTGCGGAATGTTCTTCAGTGGGTTTCATTGCAGAATGAATCATCAGGAGCTCCTCACATTCCGAGTTTCTCGAATATCTTGTTCAGCTTCTCTTCCAGCGTCGCCGCGGTGAAAGGTTTAACGACGTAGCCGCTGGCGCCCGCCTGAGCGGCGGCGATGATGTTCTCTTTCTTGGCTTCCGCTGTCACCATCAGCACCGGCATCGCCGCCATTGCGCCGTCGGCGCGAATGGTTTTCAGCAGTTCCAGGCCATCCATGTTCGGCATGTTCCAGTCGGAAATCACAAAGCCAAAACCGCCAGCCTGCAATTTGTTCAGCGCGTCTACGCCATCTTCGGCTTCTTCCACGTTGTTAAAACCCAACTCTTTAAGCAGGTTACGCACGATGCGACGCATGGTGGAGAAGTCATCCACAACCAGAAACTTGAGCTCTTTATCCGCCATAAAAACTGCACTCCTCTTTAAATACGTATTGCCTGTCCGGCACTGATTTTCGCCAGCATTTGCTGGCTGACCTGGCTTAGATCGACGACTTCGCTGACGCCACCCATATTGATGGCCTCACGCGGCATGCCGAACACCACACAACTTGCTTCATTCTGCGCAATGGTCCAGGCGCCCGCCTGGTGCATCGCCAGCATCCCCGCCGCGCCGTCGTTGCCCATCCCGGTGAGGATAACCCCCACCGCGTTGCGCCCCGCATGTTTGGCGACGGAGTGAAACAACACATCTACCGCCGGGCGGTGCCGGTTAACCGGCGGCCCGTCGTGAATCTTAATTTGATAGTTCGCCCCGCTGCGGGTGAGCTCCATATGCTTATCGCCCGGCGCGATATAGGCATGACCCGGCAGCACGCGCTCGCCGTCTTCCGCCTCTTTCACCGTTATCTGGCAAAGCTTGTTCAGACGCTCAGCGAAGGAACGAGTAAAGCCTGGCGGCATATGCTGGGTAATCAGCACCGCCGGGCTTGAGAGCGGCAGCGGCTGCAGCACGTGACGAATCGCCTCGGTGCCGCCCGTCGAGGCGCCGATAGCCAGCAATTTTTCAGAACTCAGCAGCGGGCCTGCCTTCAGCGTTGCCGGCGCGCTGACGGGCGCGCGGGCGGAAAGGCGAGCGCGGGAAGCGGTACGCACTTTCTCAGCAATCAGCTCGCTGTAGGCCAGCATGCCTTCGCGAATGCCGAGCTGCGGCTTGGTGACAAAATCCACCGCCCCCAGCTCCAGCGCGCGAAGCGTCACCTCCGACCCTTTACCGGTCAGGGAGGAAACCATCACCACCGGCATCGGGCGCAGACGCATCAGCTTTTCGAGAAAATCGAGGCCGTCCATGCGCGGCATTTCGACATCCAGCGTCAGCACGTCCGGATTAAACTGCTTAATCAGATCGCGCGCGACCAGCGGGTCCGGCGCGGTCGCCACCATCTCCATGTCGCTGTGGCTGTTGATGATTTCCGTCATGATCTGGCGCATTAACGCCGAATCATCCACTGACAACACTCTGATTTTACTCATTGTCTTTCCTTACTCAGGGCGTATACCGTCTGGCCGCGCAGCCAGAAATCGCGACTGAGATTGCTGAAATTCTCCGAATGTCCGGCAAAGAGCAAACCGCCTGGCTTAAGCAGCGGCACGAAACGCTTGAGGATCGCCTCTTGCGTTTCTCTGTCGAAATAGATCATGACGTTTCGACAAAATATCGCGTCAAACGGACCCGGAACGTTGTACTGCTTGTCCAGCAGGTTGAGCGAGGCGAACTCCACATGGTTCGCAAGCTCCCCACGCACCCGCACCAGCCCCTCATGCGGACCGGTGCCGCGCATGAAATAACGCTGCAATTGCTGAGGAGAGAGGGTTTTCAGCTCCTCCTGGCGATAGATGCCGCTCTGCGCTTTTTGCAGCACTTCGGTGTCAATATCGCTTGCAAACACCTTCCAGCGGCCCGGCGCTGTGCCGAGCGTATCGGCAAGCGTAATGGCCAGCGAATAAGGCTCTTCCCCCGTTGACGCCGCCGCGCTCCAGACCTTGTACTCGCCGCTGCGCTTGCGCGCATGCTCGGCCAGCACCGGAAAGTGATGCGCTTCGCGGAAAAACGCGGTCAGGTTGGTGGTCAGCGAGTTGATGAACGCCTGCCACTCGGCGCTGTTGGCATTCGCCTCCAGCATGCTGAGGTAGCGGCCGAAATCATCAAGCCCGAGCGTGCGCAGCCGACGCACCAGCCGGTTGTAGACCATGTCTCGCTTATGGTCCGCCAGCACGATCCCTGCGCGCTGGTAAATCAATTGACATATCCGACGAAAATGCGCGTCGGACAGCGCAAGGCGCTGTGTCATGGGCAACAGGAACGAGGGTTGCCCACCAGGAATGGTTGTTGTCATAGCGCCTTATTACTCACAGTCAGGGGGATACGGCTACGGCATTGAGCGCAACGGCGTCGTCTCGCTCAACGACATGTTTCTCTTCAAGATTAAATACCGACACAACCGCCGTCAGACGGTCGGCCTGGCTTGCCAGCGTGTCAGCCGCGGCAGCCGCCTCCTCCACCAGCGCGGCGTTTTGCTGCGTCACCTGATCCATCTGGCTTACCGCCTGAGCGACCTGCTCAATGCCCCGGTGTTGCTCGTCCGAAGCAGAGGCGATTTCGCCCATAATGTCATTCACCTGGGTTACCGAGCGGACAATCTCCGCCATGGTTTGCGCCGAGTTATCCACCAGCGACGACCCTTGCTGCACCCGGGATACCGACTCCTCAATCAACGCTTTGATCTCTTTCGCCGCCTCGGCGCTGCGGCTTGCCAGGTTACGCACTTCGCCTGCCACCACAGCAAAACCCCGTCCCTGCTCTCCTGCGCGAGCCGCTTCCACGGCGGCGTTAAGCGCAAGGATATTGGTCTGGAAAGCGATACCGTCGATAACGCTGATGATGTCGCCGATTTTTTGCGAACTCGTTTCTATCTCATGCATCGTTTGCGCCACGTTCGAGGCCTGATCGCCGCCGCGCTTCGCGGTCTCGGCAGCGCTTTTCGCCAGCAGCGAAGCCTGACGGGCGTTTTCAGCGTTCTGGCTTACCGTGGCGGTCAACTCTTCCATGCTGGCCGCAGTCTGCGCCAGCGATGCCGCCTGCTGTTCGGTACGCGAAGAGAGATCGTTATTGCCGGCGGCAATCTCGCTGATGCCGGTATGCATCGCGAGGCTGCCGTTGCGCACATCGCTTACCGTTTCCCGCAAGGCGCTTTGCATCGCCTTGAGGCTGGCGAAAATCTCCGAAATCTCGTTACGGCCGAAGACCAGCACCGGGCGCGCCAGATGGCCTGCGGCAATGCTGTCAAAATGGCTGCGTATAATCGCCAGCGGCATCACCAGCATGCGGCGCGACCACCACAGCGACCCCAGAACCAGCAGCACCGCCACGACGCTCACCACGCCGAAAATCAGCCCGGAGAGGTGATACCAGCCTTTGCTCTCTTCGCTGGCGCTGCTGACAAACTGGTTAATGTGCTGCTGCCAGGCGTTAAAACTGGCGTCAAAGCCATCCTGCGATTTCTGCACCGGCGCGGTGAGGAAATCGGAAAGCTGGTTGCTTGCAAGCCAGGTCGCCTGATGCTCCAGGTCTTCGCGGTAGGCCGCGAAGCTTTTCCTGGTCGACGCGAGCAACTGCGCCGTCTCTTCGTTCGCAGGCTCAATGGCGGCGAACGTTTTAAACAGGGAATCCGCCTGCTTCAGGCTCTCCTGCGCGCCTGTCATCAGGGCTTTGATATCTTCCGGCGGGTAGCTCAGGGCGGTGAGCGTACCGGCGCGGTTTAATGCCGTACTCGCTTGTAACAACGCTGCGCGGGTTTGCGTCAGCGTGTCGCGTTGCTGGTTACTTGCCTCGACCCTCTTCAGATTGCCGTAGTCGGCCCGAAAAGCGAGAAAGGACAAACCATTACTGCCAATCTGCAAAACGCCGCAGAGAATCAAGAGCAAAAACAACGTGGTCGAAATACGAATACGGTTAAACATCAACGCTCCCTTACCCGGCATCGCTGCCAGCTTGAGTGGTCAAAAAGTTTCCCAGTTATCGTTATGGCCAACCGCGGCCGTTTCACGTGGGATCGAAGCCGGGCTGGAGGCCGGCGCCTGGGTCGTGCTCAATGTGCTGCTCAAATTCGGCTTTTGCATAGAGGCAGACGTTTCGCGCTCGCGCAGGCGGAACGCGGCGACCGCCTGAGATAACCGGCTCGCCTGCTCCTCAAGCTGCGCGGCGGCGGCGGCGGACTGCTCCACCAGCGAGGCGTTCTGCTGGGTTACGCGGTCCATCTCGGAGACGGCCAGCGCGACCTGGTCAATACCGCGGCTCTGCTCATCGGACGCCGAGGCGATTTCGCCCATGATGTCGGTCACCCGGGTTACGGCGCTGACGATGTCCTGCATGGTTTCACCCGCGCTTTCCACCAGCACCGAGCCGGTATCCACGCGCGTGACGGAATCTTCAATCAGCGCTTTGATTTCTTTCGCCGCCTGGGCGCTGCGGCTCGCCAGATTGCGCACTTCGCCCGCCACCACGGCGAAGCCGCGGCCCTGCTCCCCTGCCCGCGCCGCTTCCACGGCGGCGTTAAGCGCAAGGATGTTGGTCTGGAAAGCGATGCCGTCGATAACACCGGTAATGTCGGCAATCTTCTTCGAACTGGCGGCGATGTCGTGCATGGTGTTGACCACGCCGTCCACCACTTTGCCGCCGCGCTGGGCGGTTTCCGAGGCGGTGCGCGCCAGTTGGGAGGCCTGACGGGCGTTGTCGGCATTCTGTTTCACCGTGGCGGTTAACTGCTCCATGCTGGCGGCGGTCTCCTCCAGCGAGGCCGCCTGCTCTTCCGTGCGCGAAGAGAGATCGTTATTGCCGACGGCAATCTCACGGGTGCCGGTGTAAATCGCATCGGTCCCTGAACGCACGCTGGTCACGGTGTCGATAAGCTCCTGCTGCATGTGCTGCACGCTCTGCGCAAGTTCGCTCATCTCGTTGCGTCCGCTGACGTTGATACGGGCAGTCAGGTTGCCTGCGGCGATTTCACGAATCGAACCGATGATGACGGCAAGCGGGTTGAGCAGCACATGACGCAGGCCGTACCAGACCAGGGCGCTCACCGCCAGCAGCACCAGCGCCAGCACGCCGGTCTGCCATTGAGCAAAGCGGTAGTCCTGCGTGCTCTCCTGCCAGGCATCCTGCGCGATGCGCACGTTAAGCGTAGCGTAATCGTCCATCGCTTTTTGCAGCGCGTTCTGTTTGCCCTGCGTCGGTTGGGCGAAGTAAGGCTCTAAATTGCCGCTCTCCAGGTACTGCACCAGCTCGCCAAGCGCCTGAGCGTAATCCTGAAAAGCCGCATCAAGCTGCCCGCTCATGGCCTGAATATCGGGCTGTTCAACCGGCGCCGCTTTGAACGCCGCATAGTGAGCCTGGGCCTGCGCCAGCGTCTTTTTCGCGCTGTTGAGCAGATCGGTTTTGGCGCTGCTTTGCTGGTTGCTGGGATCCATCATCATTCGCGCCGCGGAGCGGCTGAGGTTGATGCGCGTCTGCAACAGCATGTCCCAGGTATGGTTTAGCTCCGCCTGTTGCAGGCGCAACTGGTGTGACGCGCTAAAGCTTTGCTGGTTCTCTTTTAGCGAAGAGAAAAAGAAACTGCCGGAAATAAGCTGCAGCAGGATGAAAACGCCTACCACCAGCATCAGCATTGTGACTACGCGAATACGATTCACTCAACATCCCCCAGACATCTGACTAACTGTTGAGGTTATCGGCAAAGGAGGCGGGAACTTTATCGTTCAGCGGAAGGAATTTGCGTTAACGTGAAAGCGTGAGCAAGCTCACTAAAAGGCGATATCGACCACCAGCGTATCGCTGTAGCTGCCTGCGGGCAGCGCGCTCTGCCCTGAAAGCACCCGGGCGGTGTAGTTATACGTGCGCAGCAGGCCGTCGGTGCTGACCTGCGATGAGCTGGCGCTCGCCCAGCGCTCTGTGCCGCTCACCCCCCAGCGGTTCGTGGTGCTGCCTTTATAGATCTCGTAGCTCAGGCGATTCGCGCCGCTTGCCATGTTGCGTACGTTGCCGTTGGCGTAACTGCCGTTGTTAATGCCAACGGTGTAAACGCTGCCTTTGGTGCAGGTGATGGCGATGCTTTGCGCAACCGGGGCGAAGTTGCCTGGCAGCGGCGCGCTGCCAAAATTGACGTTCGGCGCGCTGATGGTCGTGCAGTCATTGGTCACGGTGAGCGTGACGATAAGCGGCAGCGACACGGTGCCGGTCTGCGCCGACAGGCAGGCCACCGCGGCCAGCGCGCAGACGCTGTAGTTAATAGAAAGGGTGAGCGTACCCTGATAGGTCCCGGCGCTGAGGTTTTGTCCGGCGACCGTGCGAATATAGAGCGGAAGCGCATAGCGTGAGCTGGTAAGCAGCCCCAGCAGCGTGCTGCCGCTCCAGCGGTACGAGCCGCCCACCGCGATCTCGCTGTTGGCCGGGCACCCGTTCTGGGCGCAAAGCTGGATCGGCAGGCTGTCTGTCGATGTTGTCGTGTCGGTGCGCCGGAGCGTGGCGCGGTTGCTGGCGCTGGAGCTGGCGGTCGTCAGCGTGGCGTTGACGAAGTCAGAACCATTAAGCAGGTTCAGCACCGTATCGCACTCCACCACCAGGTTGGCGCTGGTGGTCTGCACTGTGCTGTTAATAACGAACGAGGTTTGGGTGCCGAGCGAAGCTTTGCCGAGGCTGACCCGGCAGGCGGCGAGCGCGGGCGCGCTGATTATCATCAGCAACAGGCAGAGCAGCAGGCGCTTCATGGTTGCTCTCCCTGGCAAATAAGCGGGCCGAACGTTTCCAGCCGATGGCTGCGGGCGGCGGCAAGGGTCAGCGTGGCGGTGCAGCGCTTGCCTTGCGGCGTGGAGACGGTCAGGTGGTTTACCTCGCCGACGTTTTCAAGCCAGGCGATGCCGTCGTAGCCCACAATGGCGGGCGGCTGACCGGCGCGGAAGACCTGGCTTGATACCGGCAGCGGCTGGCCGTTTTCGTCATGCAGGATAACGTTCGCCACCCGTTCCTGCTCCATCGGGAAAGTAATCAGATAGCCGCTGCGCCGGCGCAGCGACAGGCGGCGCTCGGTTTCACGGATGCGGGTATCCGCAGGCAGGTTAAGGGTGTCGATGCTGTAGTTGGCCGGATAGTAGGAGGTCACGCCGGAGATAAGCAGGTAGCCATCTTTATCGGTTTTACCCACCGGCTGGTTTTCATAGTTCACGGTCACATCCGCCTGGCCGCCGGTGCTTACCACCGCGAAGGCGTCATTAATCTGGTTGGCGGCAAAGAGCGCGCCATTCATCAGCACCAGCGAGCCGGTGGCCTCGCCCCAGTGGGTATAGCCGTCGCGCTCGCCATAGATGCCGCCCTGCAACTCGACATGGTTGTTGCGCCAGCCGAGCGTCGCCTGCTGATAATCGTTCTCCTGGGTCTGATGCGCGTAAGCGAGGTTCCAGCTAAAGCCGCCCTCGCTCGGCATCGCATGGTTATAGTTCACGCGCTCGGTCGCGCCGCCATCGGGCTGGCGCTCGGCGCTGAACGCCACGCTTTCCTGCAGGCCAAAGGGGATTTGCAGCGAGAGCGCGACCGACCAGTCGTCGGCATCCGGGTCATGGCTTGCCGCCACATAAAAACTGCTGCTGCCCCAGAGGTTTTTACTCCAGGAGAGGTTGAGCAAGCGAGTGCTGTCGCTGTTAAAACTGTCGACATCCAACCATGCCGCGCCCAGGTTGCCAAAACGGCCCATATTAAAAGAGAGCGAGTACTGGGCGACGTTGCGGCTCAGGCTGACTATCGGCTGGCGGTCGCTGTCATACATCACCTGTTGATCGTAAAGCGCCAGGTTGCCGAAGCCGCGCTCCCGGCGCGTGTGTTGCGTCGTGAATGACATAAAATCGGTGTTGTACTGATAACCCAGCGTCCACTGCTGGCCCTGCTCGCCGCGCATCCGGCTGTAAGCCACTGCACCGTTCACCACCCCGAAGTGGCCGAGCTTCACCAGCGACCCGACGCCGCCAAGCCCCAGCGATTCCGCGCCTTCGCCGTGCGCCTCCACCGTCCAGAAATCATTGACCCCGTAGCGGTAAGAGCCGCTCGCCGCCGCCGGGCCATAGTCAACGTTTTTGATGCCATAGTTGCGCCGGATAGCCCCCGCCGTGACGGCCCCGTCGCTAAGCCCCGCTTTCAGCAGGTCGCTCGCCACATAAAACGGCATGGTGGTGGTGACCTGGCGGCCCAGCGCGTCGGTGGTCACCAGCACCGCGTCGCCGGAGCCGTTGATATAAGGCAGGTTGGTGAGGGTGAAAGGGCCGGGCTCCAGCTGCGTGGAGCCGGAGCGGTAGCCGTTGATAAAAACATCGACTGTCGTGGGCACCGCCGCCTCGCCGGAGAAGGCAGGCAGCGGATAGGTAATGAGATCCGGGCGCAGCGAGAAATCGCGGCCAAAGGAGACGCCGCCGAGGCGCACGCTGCTGGTCCAGCTTAAGCTGTCGCTCACCACGTCCCCTACCGACCAGCTCAGCGCATCGTCATCCAGCGTGCCGGTGAAGGTAGAGTCGTAGCGGCGGTAGCCTTCGCTTTGCCCCGGATAGCCATCAAGCACCTCGCGGTTTGTGCCGGTGGTGGAAAAGGCGCCGTAATCGTTGAACAACCGCAGCTCGTGCCACAGCGAGGCCTGGCTGCCGCTGTGCTCGGTGTGGTTAGCATAGAAATCGTAATTAAGCAGCCCGCCGCGCCCGTTGCGCGCGCGCAGGCGCGCCGCGCCGTCGCCAAGCGCAATCCGCCGCTCCGGCACCCACTCTTTCGGCACCGTCAACAACAGCCGCTGGCTGGTGCTGTCATACTCCGTACGCACCAGGTTTAGCCTGGAAAGATTGACGTCGCCCTGCGGCAGCCGGTCGCCCGGCAGCCCGGCGCGCTGTAGATCAGCGCTGGAGACCCAGAACTCCCCCGCCCGGCGCGTGACCGGCACGACCATGCCGGTATCGTAATGGCTCAACACCAGCGACAGGTGAAAAATCGCCCGATCGTTGATAGCGCGGGCATCCGGCGGCGGCGGCAGCGCGTCGTCGCCCGGTTGCGCCATGGCGCGGTCTGTCGCGACGCTAAGCAGACCAACCACCGACACGACTTTCATCGCCTTATACCGGCTTAACGCGAAGAAGCGAGCCATCGCGAGTCGCGGGCGTTAAGAGAGGCGGAGATTTCGCTGGGCGCGGTAACGCCTGCTGGCAGCGGGAAAAGCCGGGTGCTGCGCGGCAACACATACCCCCACAGCCCGTCGGCAAGCTCGCGCTGTCGCCCGCCCTGGCGCACCGACACTTTGCTAATGCGCGCGTGGACCTCATCGTTATTGGTGATTTCTATGGCCGGCTGGCCGTTATCGCGGGTCATCCGCCAGCTCAGCTTGGTCGGGTTAACGAAGGCGTGATGCGCGCCGGAGCGCTGGGTTTCAATGCCTTGTCCATACACAAACAGCGGGATGGAATAGCGCATCTGCAGCTTGATGCCAAGCTGCGGTTTGCTGCTGTCCTGCGGCTGGGGAATTTCATCAACCACCACCCGATACGCCTGCTCAACCCCCATGGGGATCTGCGCCTGGCTGATTAAACGGATCAGCTGTTTTTTGCCGCCGCCGATGCTCACAATCGGCGGGCTGGCGACCACGTCCTGCTGTGCCTCATAGCGCTCGAAGCCTCCCTCCTGACGCCAGCGCACGATACGCACCTGCATGGTGGTCGGCGTGTCGCCCTGATTTTGCACCCATAGCTCCGCCGCTTTTTCGCCAGCCGGCAAATAAGGGTCGATAGGCCAGATAAGGATATTGCTTGCCGCATGGCTTGCGCTGGCGAAGAGCCCGAGGGCGATGAGTAAACCGCAAGAGTGGAAGCGCGTTGCGCCTGTTATCATGTCACTTCTCCCTGAGTCACCATGACAAAGTCACCGTGAGCCGATCGCTGTAGCTCCCTGCGGGGCTGAAGCCGGTCAGCTGCGCTGCGCCGAAAATGGGCAGCGTAATGTTGTTGCTGTTGCTGTAAGTCACCGTCACCGCCTGGTTTACGCCGATTTCGCTCGCTGCGGATAGCGAGCTGGCGCTGTAGAGTCGGTAAGGCACCCTTTCCGTTCCGCCGCTGCGCACCATGTTGCGCACCGTGGCGTAATTCTGCCCGCCGTCGATGCTCATGCTGAGCGCCACGCCGGGAGTGCAGGCGAGCGTCAGACCGCTGTTCGGCACAAAGCTTGTGGTGACGCGGGCGCTGTCCACCCCGCTTCGCGTCCCGAAATCCAGCGAGCCGTAAACGCCGCCGCTGCCGCTCGTTACCGAACAGCCCGGCGTGATGGTGGCGTTAACCTGAAACGACTGCGTCGTCACCGCCCGCGTCGTCAGGCTGACGAAGATTAACGCCAGGACGAAACCGCCGCTTTTTCGCACAGCTTTCCCCTGGACAGCCCGGCGGACTGCCCTGTTGCGTGTCGTAAACAAGCGCGACGGTAATTAGTAAATAACGCTCACGTTGATAGTGTCGGTGTAGATGCCCGGCACCACGGTGACGCTGTTGCCACCGCCCTGGATACGGCCATAGAGGGTATAGTTATCGACCCCGCCCGTGGTGGAGGCGCGTGGAATCGGCGCGTTATTGGCGATAACGTTGTTAAAGGCGGCGTCGCTGTAGAGGCTGTATGCCACGCCCTGCGTCGCATTCGTGGTATTAACAAGATAGCGGCCCGGCGTGCCTGGCGTGCCGATCACCGTGCCTGGCGCCTGGTTCGTGCTGCCGGTGACCTGCACGGTGTAATCCGCCGTGGTGCACTGAATAGCGAAGCTGTTGCCGCCCGCCGCGCCGGCTAACTGCGTGGTCAGGGTATCGAAGGTCGCCGGGTGGGTACCAAAGTCCAGCGTACCGAAGTTAATGCCGTTCTGGCTCGGCGAGCCGTTGATCAGGCAGCCGTTGGTCAACGTTAAGGTGGCGCCAATGGTACCGCTGCTGGTTACCGCATGGCTCACGGAAGAAGCGAGCAGTAACCCACCTCCGCAGATCACAACAAAAAGATTTTTTTTCATCGTGTTTTCCTCTGACTGCGCTGTCGCGAAGCATCCTGTTTTCTAATTTGATCAGCCTGTTAAGGGCCGGAACCGGAGCGCCGACACCTGTAAACTGAAATTTAGTTTATGTATCTGAATTTAACCAAATACTAACAGTGCATTCATACGGACGACGGATTGACGCCTTTATCTCTTTAAAAACAAAATGTTGAATAATATAAATTCATTTCTGAATGTAAAATGAAATGAATATATTCATTATTACGTGATGAATGTCACATAATTCATGCAATAAATGCGGGCGAAAAATTGACAGATTGGTCAGCGGTGCTAACGGAGTATGTTAGGAGAACTACACAGTAGCGGAAAGTAATTACTTCAGCGGGCAGCGGGCAAAGAAAAGGGGCGCTACCGCGCCCCTCAGACATGACGGTTACGCGACGCGCGAGGCCGCGATATCTACCAGTTCCATCTCTTCGCTGTTGAGCAGTTTTTCGATATGCACAAGGATAAGCATACGTTCGCCAATCGCGCCGAGGCCGGTGAGATATTCCGTTGACAGCGTCACGGCGAATTCCGGCGCCGGGCGAATTTGCTCCGCGGTCAGCGACAGCACGTCGGAGACGCCATCCACCACGATGCCCACCACGCGCTGGCCGAAATTCAGCACGATAACCACGGTGTTGTCGTTGTATTCCACATCCTGCTGGTTGAACTTCACGCGCAGGTCAACGATAGGCACAATTACGCCGCGCAGGTTGGTCACCCCTTTGATAAAGGAGGGGGTATTGGCGATACGGGTTACCTGATCGTAACCGCGGATCTCCTGCACCTTCAGAATGTCGATACCGTACTCCTCATCGCCGAGGGTAAATACCAGAAATTCCTGACCTGACGGCTCTCCGGCCAGTTTAGTTACATTACTCATACCGGTCATTTGTATACCTTTTTACGCTTGTGGGATCAGGCGGCAGTCTGCGCCATACGCTGTTCACGGTTAATACTTTGCAGCGCTGAAACATCAACGATCAACGCCACGCTACCATCGCCCAGAATGGTGGCGGCCGAGATGCCCGGCACTTTGCGATAGTTACTTTCAAGGTTTTTCACGACCACCTGATGCTGGCCGATAAGCTGGTCAACCAGCAGCGCGTAGCGGCGGCCCGCACTTTGCAGAATCACGACGATGCCCTGGGTCGCTTCTGTTTTCGCGCCCTGCACGTCGAAGACCTTCCACAGCTCGACCAGCGGCAGATATTCGCCGCGCACCTCAAGCACGCGCTCGCCGCCAGCCAGCGGATGCAGATCTTCTTCGCGCGGCTGCAACGATTCCATGACCGCGTTGAGCGGCAGAATAAAGACCTCGTCATTCACCTTAACGGACATGCCGTCGAGGATGGCGAGCGTCAGCGGCAGCAGAATGCGAATGGTGGTGCCCTGCCCCTGCTTTGACTGGATCTCAACGTGGCCGCCCATCTCCTGAATGTTACGCTTCACAACGTCCATGCCGACGCCGCGGCCTGAAACGTCCGTGACCTGCTCGGCGGTGGAGAAGCCCGGCGCGAAGATAAGCATGCCCACTTCGTCATCGGTCATGCTTTCGCTGACCGCCATGCCCTGGGACATCGCCTTGGCCAGAATGCGCTCGCGGTTAAGCCCGGCGCCGTCGTCGGTCACTTCGATGCAAATGTTGCCGCCCTGATGTTCCGCAGAGAGAATCAGGTTGCCGACCGGGGCTTTACCCGCCGCCACGCGTTTTTCCGGCGATTCAATGCCGTGGTCGAGGCTGTTGCGCACGAGGTGCGTTAACGGGTCGATAATGCGTTCAATCAGGCTCTTATCAAGCTCGGTGGAGCTGCCCATCAGCGTCAGTTCAACCTGCTTGTTGAGCTTGCCGGCCAGATCGCGCACCAGACGCGGGAAGCGGCTAAAGACATATTCCATCGGCATCATACGGATGGACATAACCGATTCCTGCAGGTCACGCGCGTTGCGCTGCAGCTGGCTCATGCTGGTGATGAGGTCGCCGTGCGTAACCGGATCAAGTTCGTTGGAGCGCTGTTGCAGCATCGACTGGGTAATAACCAGCTCGCCCACCAGGTTAATCAGCTGGTCGACTTTTTCTACCGCGACGCGAATGCTCGTTGACTCTTTCTCGCGGGCCGGTTTTTCACGTTCCGCACGGGCAGGCGCTGGCGCTTTAACGGCCGCGACGGGCGCAGCAGCGGCAGGCTCGGCCACCGGCGCGGGGGCGGCTTCAGGTTCCGGCTGCGCGGCCGCTTGCGGCGCGGCGTCCGGCGCTTGCGGCGTCAGGAAGGCAATCTGGTCCAGCTCGATGACGAAGCAGAGCACGGCGGTGATGTCGTCTGCGCTGGCGCTGGTTTCAAGCGTGGCGGTCAGCGTGTCGACGCCCTTCTCCACCTGGCTTACGGCGCCGAGGTTGCTCAGCTCCTCCAGCAGCAGGTCAGGCTCGCTCGCCTTCAGCTTGCTAAGCTGAATACGCAGGCTGCCGCCATTTTGCGCAACAGGCGCAGGCTCCGGCTTTTCCACCACGGTTAAATGCGCGCTGGCCGCAGGCGCAGCTGGCGCTTCGCCTTTCGCTTCCAGCGCCAGTTGACGCAGCGCCTGGCAGATGTATTCAAAGCTGGCAGCATCCGGCTCCTGTGAGCTTTTATAAGCGTCGAGCTGTTCCTGCATAATATCTTTGGTTTCCAAAAACAGGTTGATAATGTCGGTGTTGAGTTGCATTTCACCACGGCGAGCTTCATCCAGCAGGTTTTCCATCAGGTGCGTGGTTTCCTGCAAAATGGTGAAGCCGAAGGTGCCTGCGCCGCCTTTAATGGAGTGCGCAGCACGGAAAATGGCGTTGAGCTGCTCGGAATCCGGCGCTTCAGGCGACAGATCGAGCAGATGCTGCTCCATATCCGCCAGAAGCTCGTCGGCTTCGTCGAAAAATGTTTGATAAAAATCGCTGATATCCATACTCACGCTATCACCTCATAACCGGTTGCGACGGTGTTGGGTTGGAGGCCGGGGGCACGGCGCCCGGTTGTTGTAACACGCTCAGAGGCTCGTTCTCGCTTTCGGCGTTTTCATGCACGATGGCGTCTTCCGCCTGCTTGTTGAGCACTAAAATACTGATTCGACGATTCAGCGCTTCGTCGGGGCCGCGATTGGCCAACCGCATGGTGGCGGCCATCCCCACGACGCGCAGCATTTTGCCTTCGTCCAGCCCGCCCGCCATCAGCTCGCGACGCGAGGCGTTGGCGCGGTCGGCGGAGAGTTCCCAGTTGCTGTAGCCGCGCTCGCCGCCCGCATAGGGAAAGTCATCCGTATGGCCCGACAGGCTGAGCTTATTCGGAATGCCGTTCAGCACCGGAGCGATAGCGCGCAAAATGTCGCGCATATAAGGCTCGACTTCCGCGCTGCCGGTTTTAAACATCGGCCGGTTCTGGCTGTCGATAATCTGAATTCGCAGCCCTTCCTGCACCAGATCGATCTTCAGGTGCGGACGCAGCGCGCGCAGCTTCGGATCCGCTTCGATCAGTTGATCGAGGTCGCCGCGCAGCTTTTTCAACCGGTTCTGCTCCATTCGGTTTTTCAGCTCGTCAATATTCGGCTGCTTTTTCACTTCGCCCTGCTGTTGGGTGTAATCATCCCCGCCGCCCGGAATCGGGCTTTCGCTGTCGGCGATGCGGTGCCCGCCGGTGATCGCAGCGGAAAGCGGCGTGCGAAAGTATTCGGCTATTTGCGTCAATTCTTTAGGGCTGGAAATGGAGATGAGCCACATTACCAGGAAAAACGCCATCATCGCGGTCATAAAATCGGCATAAGCGATTTTCCAGGAGCCGTGCGAGCCGCCTCCATGCCCTTTATGCTTGCGTTTTTTTACGACAATGATGGGGTGATTCTGGTTTTTCATGCATCTTCCGTCGCTTTCTGCTGGTTAGACCCTTTGGCCGCGCGTACATGCTCATCCAGTTCAGTAAATGAAGGACGTTCGCTGGAATAGAGCGTTTTACGGCCAAACTCGACGGCGATAGGCGGCGCGTAGCCGTTAAGGCTTGAAAGCAGCGTGACTTTTACGCACTGCATCATCTTGGTGGTTTCGGCGCTTTTCTGACGCAGCACGGTGGCGAGCGGCGAAACAAACCCGTAGGCGAGCAGGATGCCAAGGAAGGTCCCCACCATCGCGTGCGCAATAAGCGCGCCGAGCTCTGCCGCCGGGCGGTCCGCCGATGCGAGCGCGTGCACAACCCCCATCACCGCGGCCACGATGCCGAAAGCAGGCAATGAGTCGCCCATCAGCGCCAGACTGTTGGCCGGCACTTCGCTTTCGCTCTCATGGGTTTCTATCTCTTCATCCATCAGCGCTTCGATTTCGAAGGTGTTCATGTTGCCGCTGATGATGAGGCGCAGATAATCGGTAATGAAATCGAGCATCACCGCATCCGCCAGAATGCGCGGATAGCTGGCGAAAATTTCGCTCTCTTTCGGGTTTTCGATATCGCGCTCAAGCGAAAACATGCCCTGCTGGCGAGATTTGGTCATCAGGCGATAAAGCAGCGCCATCAGATCCATATACAGGCTTTTGGTGTATTTCGAACGGCGGAAAAGCAGCGGCAGCGCCTTCAGCGTGCCCTTGATGGCTTTCCCATTGTTGCCGACGATAAAGGCGCCGATGCCTGCCCCACCGATAATAATAAACTCAGAGGGTTGATAGAGTGCCCCCAGGTGACCGCCGGTCATCATATAACCACCGAACACGGTCCCCAGAATGACCAGGTAACCTAATAAAATCAGCACGACATCATCCTTCTGCTGTTGACGAAAGTGAGGATGCGCAGATAGAAGGGAGCGTTTAGCGGATCGGGGGAGATAAAAAAGCAGCGGCGAAATCGCCGCTGCTGGAGTGAGTTTCCACACCGAACCGGTTAGACGGCCTGATCGACCTGTTCATCCAGCAGTTGTGGAATAATATCGGCAGCTTCCCGGGAAAGTTTACGTCTTTTTACCGCGCGGGATGGCGGCTGGCACAGGCTGCACGCAAAGCTGCCAACCGGCTGGTGCGCATGGGTGATAAAGTTGCCGCCGCAGCAGTTGCAACGGGACAACTCCAGCATGCCGCTTTCAACAAAACGCACCAGCGTCCAGGCGCGGGTTAAGGCAAGCAGCGGTCCTTCTTCCTGCTGCGGGCACTGTTCAAGGTACAAGCGGTAGGCTTTAATTACCGCATCCACGCCGCTACACAGCCCCGTGCGCAGCAGGTATTGCCAGGCGTTGCAGAACATCGACGCGTGGATATTCTGTTCCCAGGTCATAAACCAGTCGGTGGAAAATGGCAGCATGCCTTTCGGCGGCGGGCTGCCTCTCAGCTCTTTGTAAAGCTTAATCAGGCGGCCACGGCTGAGCTGGGTTTCGCTTTCGAGCATTTGCAAACGCGCGCCAAGCGTAATCAGCTCCATAGCCAACTGAATATCACGAGCTTCCTGAACAATGCTTTTCTCGCTCATGACTATGCCCTTTTCTTCTTCGGTGCGTCATCAGCGCTGGCGACTTCGTTGAGCAGTCGCGTGGAGAGCAGAATCCCGGTGTGGATCTGCTGCAGATCGTCAACGCGGGACTCCTGCGTCAGACGCGTGATCGTTTGATGATCGTTAAAACGGAACTGGCAAACCAGCTGATTGGTTTCAGCCAGCTTCACCATTTGCGGCAAAGTCAATTCAACAAGCGTGGTGGCCATCTCTTCGTTAATACCTAAACGAAACATAGCCGAAGCCTTATCCTGACTGATCAGCCTTTGCGCCAGTAACAAATATGACAGATTGATATCATAAATATGTTTTAGCAACTCGGATGCGTGCATTTTTCCCATCCCGAATAACCAATTTTATAAAATGCGGCGTTGCCGCACCCCGTGATGTCGCCGGATAAGCTCCGGTAAAAAATAAAACCGTAATGGTAAAAAAATAATGGGTAGTACGCTGTGCTGACCGGTTAACTATGCCGGTTTAAATAGTTGCTTCCCTGTAGCGTTTCCTTACGCGTTTAAGACTTATTTACAAATTCCTAAGATTTTTCCTAATTCGCGCAAACTGTACTCGTCACCCCTGGCACATACAATGTGGTCGCGCCGAGATTTTAGGAATTATGTGATGTACGTCACATAATTTCAATCTATAAATCACACGAAAGCATAAGTGACAGTGTTTATTTGGACAAAAAATGAGCAAAGGCGACTCATAATAAGCTTCCTAAGTCGAATATTAATGCAGCGATGTTTCAAATAGTGACGCCTGAAATACTTGCTACCAGCAATTATTTTACAACCATTTAATAGATGATGGTTCTATGTTAGAAACATTACACTTCCGTTAAACCCAAAGATTTAAATACACTATTTTCAATTATTTACGATTAAGTTACGCGTAACATAAAAAATGGCTTTTTGATGTCTTTACTGCCGCTAAACTGTCAAAAATTTGCGATAAAATAACCACAATTGTTACGTCTCATTAACAATTGGAATTCCTGCATATTCCATTTATAAGAATAATTAAAGTATTTTTATGAGACCCATCACGCTTCTTTCAAACGTAACGCTTGCGCAAGGGATTTATCAGGCGTAAGAGCGAAGAGTGGCTTTATTATCTTGTTTAAAAGGAGATAAACATGAGCTATGCCCATGTTCTTGTTGCCGTTGCGGTAACCCCCGAGAGTCATCTGCTGGTTGAAAAGGCCGTTTCGCTGGTGAAGCCTTACCAGGGACGCATCACACTGCTTACGCTTGCCGCAGACCCGGAGCTTTATAATCAATTCGCCGCGCCCATGCTGGAAAATTTGCGGGAATTAGTTTTAGAGGAGACGCAGGCTTTTTTAGAGGAAATTAAGGTTCGCGCGAAATACCCCATTTCGGGTTCGCACATTGCAACCGGTGAATTAAGCGATCATATACTGGATATTTGCCGCAAAGAGAATATTGACCTGGTTATATGCGGTAACCATAACCAAACCTTTTTCAGTAAAGCCCTTTGCTCAGCAAAAACGGTTGTCGCCGCCAGCAAAGTGGATGTCTTATTAGTGCCGCTCAAGTAAAATAGCCTGCCTGAGTGGAACAGGCAGGCTATTTTCGGTTTACGCCAGTTTCGGGAAGGTCGCCACTTTACTTTGCAGCTGGCTTTCTTCGCTGCGTGGCGTCACTTGCTTTAGGTCGGCGATAAAACTCTCCTGCCAGTGATTGATGTCATTATTTTGCACAATCTCCAGCATTTCACTGTGGCGCGCGATACGCTCCGCCAGCGGCATCGTTAGCGCCCGGTCAAGCGCCGCCGCGACTTCGTCACGATCGTAAGGGTTTACCAGCAGCGCGGAGGTCAGCTCATTCGCCGCGCCCGCAAAGCGAGAAAGCACCAGCACGCCCGGATTTTTCGGGTCCTGCGCCGCCACATACTCTTTGGCGACCAGGTTCATCCCATCGCGCAGCGGGGTGACCAGGCCGACATCCGCATAGCGAAAGACTTTCATCAGCAGCTTGCGGTCAAAATGCTGGTTGAGATAGTAAAGCGGCGTCCAGCCGAGCTGGCCATATTTGCCGTTAATGCGGCCCGCTTCGGTTTCCAGCAGATGACGAATGTCCTGATAAGCCTGCACATCGCCGCGCGACGTCGGCGCAATCTGCGTATAGCGAATTTTGCCGTGGTGCTGCGGGAATTTCTCAAGCAGCGCTTCAAACGCCTGGAAACGCTCCGGCAGGCCTTTGGAATAATCCAGCCGCTCCACCGAGAAGATGTTTTTGATGCTGCCAAGCTCTCTTTTGAGCTGCTCAAGCTTCGGCGGCAACGGGCCTGCGGCCTGTTCGGCAATCTCATCCGGTTCAATGCCGATAGGGTAAACTTCCGTGCGGAACGTTTTACCGTAAGCGGAATGGGCATGTTTACCATGCGCGGTAAGGCGCGTCTGGGAAGCAAGGCTGTCTAAAAACGCCACGCGGTCGTTTTCCGTCTGGAAGCCCAGCAGGTCGTAATCGCACAGCTGCTCAAGCAGCTCTTTATGCGGCGGCAGCGCGTTAAAAATTTCCGGCGTCGGGAAGGGAATATGCAAGAAGAAACCGATGCGGTTATTAATGCCGCGCTTACGCAATTCGGCTGCGAACGGCAGCAGATGGTAGTCATGGATCCAGAGGATATCGTCCTCTTTCACCAACGGTTTCAGCTTGTCCGCCAGCAGGCTGTTAACGCGCTGATAGCCTTCCCAGGCATCACGCTGAAAGTTAACCAGGTCCAGACGGTAGTGAAAAGCGGGCCAGAGAACGGCGTTGGAGAATTGGTTGTAATATTGCTCATGGTCTTCTTCGCTGAGGTTGAAGGAAGCCCAGGTAATATTATCGCGAGTAACTTTCTTTAGCGGCGCGTCTTCATTGCCAATCTCTCCGCTCCAGCCAAACCAGAGACCGCCTGCGGCTTTCAGCGCCCCCAGTATCCCTACCGCGAGGCCCCCGGCGCTGCTCTTTTTGTCATCAGGCGGGGCGATACGATTAGATACTACGACTAAGCGACTCATAGCCTTCTCTCCTTTCAGTAAAGTGCTTTTTTTCTTGTTCTAAGTGTTGTACGAGTTCTTCAAGCCAGGCGTGCACCTCTTGTACACTGGAGAGACGCCACTTCGCCTGCGTCTCTCCCTGCCCGACCTTAATGGATACGCCGTTTAAGGCGTTTACGGTATGAAAGCCAGCCTCATCCGTCAGGTCATCGCCTACGAAGACCGGCGTGCGGCCTGCAAACGGCGCTTCTTTCAAAAACGCCGCCACGGCCGCGCCTTTATTAATGCCCTTTGGTTTCAGCTCTACCACGCACTTGCCTGGCTGTAGCGCCAGCTCTTCATGCTGCTGCGCCATCGACTGGGCAAGCTGCAACACCTGTTGCTCATATTCCGGCGCCTGTCGGTAGTGCAACGCAAAAGCCATGCCTTTTGGCTCAAGCTCGGTGCCCGGCATTTTCGCCAGCGCCTGCCCAAGCCGCAGCTGCAGCGATTCCACCAGCTCAACCGGCAGCGCCACGACATGGCTGTTCCCATTGATATCACGACGTTCCGCTCCGTGTACCCCGGCGAGCGGGAACTGGAACGGTGTGGCGAGCTTGTCCAGCTCAGCCATCGAACGTCCTGAGACCAATGCCAGCGCCCCGTCATTCATGCCAGACAGTTTTTGCAGCAGGTTGCGCACGTCAGGGGGAATGGAGACTTGATCCGGATGCGGTTTGATTTCCGCCAGTGTGCCGTCCAGGTCAAAAAAGAAGGCAAGCTCCCCGGAAAGCAGCGGCGGTGTAGACAGTACTTCAGCCACCCAATTTCCTCCTTACAGGTTTAATGGATAACCGCTTCGGTTATCCAGGGTTGTTCGTTAGCCATGTAAGTATAGACAGTGTGACGAGTGTCGCCATTCGACAACAGCTTCGCCAGCCGTAAATGGCTGGCGAAGTGGACGAATATCAGTCAAAAAACGGTTAAACCGTACGCTTTGCTTTCTGTTTGTAGCGGTCGAAAATCACCGCTGCAAGCAGGATGAGGCCGCGCACCACGTACTGTGCGAAGGGGGAGATGTTCAGCAGGTTCATGGCGTTTTCTACGGTGCCGAGAATTAATATCCCCGCCACCACATACGAGATTTTTCCTATGCCGCCTTTCAGCGAAACGCCGCCAAGAACGCATGCCGAGATGACGATCAGCTCATAACCGATGGAGGTCATCGGCTGGCCGCTGGTCATACGCGAGGCGAGAATAATTCCCGCCGCCGCGGACACCAGACCGGAGAGCACAAAGATGATTATCTTGGTGCGCACTACCGGTACGCCCGCAAGACGCGCCGCCTCTTCGTTGCCGCCAATCGCCAGCGTATTGCGGCCAAAGGTGGTTTTATTGAGCAAGAAGCCGAACAGCACCAGGCAGGCGACCGTCAGCCAGATTGGCGCGGGCAGCCCCAGCCAGTTAGCGTAGCCCAGGGTGAAGAAGCTCTCGTCTTCAATCCCGACCGCTTTGCCGTCGGAGATGATATAGGCCAGGCCGCGGACTATCTGCATGGTGGCGAGCGTGGTGATGAGCGCGTTGATTTTTAGCTTCGCAATCACAAACCCGTTCACCAGGCCGCTCGCCACGCCAAGCATTAGCCCTGCGAAAACGCCAATCCACAGGCTTTCAGTCATGTTAATGACCACCGCCGTGGTCACGCCCGCACAAGCGATAACCGAAGCGACAGACAGGTCGAAGTCGCCTGAGGCAAGGCAGAAAAGCATGCCGCAGGCCACCATGCCGGACATCGAGATGGCGAGGCCCAGCCCTTTCATATTGATGAAGGTGGCAAAGTTGGGAACAAAGATGGCGCAGGCGATAAACAACACCGCGAAAACCACCAGCATGCCGTACTGATCCCAGATGCGGCCAACGCTAAACGGCGATTTGGTTGCGCCGGATGATGTTAATGAAGACATGTTCACTCCTCTCTCAGGCAACCGCCTGGCTGACTTTGGGCATAGCGAGACTCAATGCCTGCTGTTCGCTGGCCTGGTCATGCAACAGTTCTCCGGCGATTTCTCCTTCGCGCATCACCACGATGCGGTCGGCGACGCCAAGCACTTCCGGCAGATCGCTGGAGGCGAAAAGCACCGCCACCCCCTGCGCGGCAAGCGCGTAAATCACGTTGTAAATCTCATGCTTCGCGCCGACATCAATGCCGCGCGTCGGCTCGTCGAGCAAAATCACTTTCATCTCTTCCGAAAGCCAGCGGCCAAGAATGGCTTTCTGCTGGTTGCCGCCGGAAAGATTCATGATGAGCTGCTCGGCGGTCGGAGTTTTAATATTGAGCGAGCGGATATGGTGCTGGGCGTTGTTGGCTTCCCACTGATTATTGATAAGGCAACCCGCGCTGATATGCTTGCGCCGCGCGCTGATGTTGATGTTGTCCTGCACCGAGTGCACCGGAATAATGCCGTCGGCTTTACGATCTTCCGGGCAGAGCATCATGCCGGCGCGGATGGCGTCGCTGGGTTCACGGATAGCCACCGGCTTGCCATCTATTAACACCTGTCCGCCAGTGATGCGCGTGCCGCCAAAAAGCCCTTTCATCAGCTCGCTGCGCCCGGCCCCGACCAGACCAAACAGCCCGACGATTTCCCCGCTTTTAACGCTGAGGCTGACCGGCATCCGCACGCCTGGCGCCTTGACGTTATCGAGCCGCAACCGCTCTTCGCCGTAAGGACGCGGTTTCCAGCCGTAGATATCGCCGAGGTTGCGCCCGACCATCGCCTGCACCAGGCTGTCGTGATTAACCTGCTGCATATCGCTAAAAGTGCAGACATAGCGCCCATCTTTAAACACGGTGATGGCGTCGCTCAGCGCGAAGATCTCTTCCATACGGTGCGAGACATAAAGAATGACGCGCCCCTCCTTTCTTAACTCGCGAATCACCCGGAACAGGTTTTCGATTTCCCGCGCCGAGAGCGAGCTGGTGGGCTCGTCAAAGGCGATAATCTTGGCGTTGCGCGCCAGCGCCTTGGCGATTTCCACCATCTGCCACTGGCCGATGGAGAGGTATTTCAACGGCGTCTGCGGGTCGATATTCAGCCCAAGATGCTCAAGCTGCAGTTTTGCTTCGTAATTCAGCAGCGAACGGTTAACAATGCCGCCTTTATGCGGGATCTGGCCGAGATAGATGTTCTCGGCGACAGACATTTCCGGCACCAGATGCAACTCCTGGTAAATAATGGCGACCCCGGCGTTCAGCGCCGCGGTGGTGTCATTAAAAGCCACCTCGTTGCCCTGAATGGCGATGCTGCCTGTGGTTGGGGTGTAATTGCCGCTCAGGATCTTCAGCAATGTGGATTTACCGGCGCCATTTTCCCCCATCAGGGCGTGGACCTGGCCGGCGTGACAATCAAAGCTAATGTCGGAAAGCGCCTTCACGCCCGGAAAGGATTTTCCTATGCCACGAAATGAGAGATACGGTGCTGCCTGTTGCATAACGCCTCCACAATCGACTCCGGAAGCGGGCGCATTGCGCGCCCGTGAGTTGTAAACCAGACCATTACTTGCCGCCCAGCCCTTTTTTCGCCAGTTCGTCTTTGAAGTTGTCGCGGGTGATAAGCACCACGTCGGTCACTTCAGTGAACTTCGGCGGCTCGGCCCCTTTCGTCACCCAGTTGTAGAGCATTTCGCTGGATTTATAGCCATGCACGTCCGGGCTTGGCAGCAGCGAGCCATAGAAGCCGGTGGCCTGCGCTTTGGAAAGCTCGCTTACCGCATCGACGCCGTTGATGCCGATGCCGATAACGTCCGGCGCTTTAAAGCCCTGCCCTTCGGTGGCGCGCACACCGCCCAGCACCGTGTTGTCGTTCATGCCGACAACCAGCCAGTGTTTCACTTCAGGATGCTGAACGAGCAGCGAGTTGGCGGCGTCAAACGCGCCAGGAATATCGTTGGATTTGGTGGGTACCTGATAGATCTGTTTTTCCGGGAAGCCAGCGGCCTTCAGCGCGTCCATCGAGCCGGTGGTGCGGCGGCGAGCGGTATCGAGTTCGTTGGCGGTGATGGCCATAACGGCGGACTCTTTTACATCCCAACCGCGTTTTTGCATCTCTTTATAAAGCTCCTGGCCCTGACGCTCGCCGATTTTGGCAGCCGCCATCATCACCAACGGAACGGTTTCCATCGGCTTGCCTTTGGCGTTAACGAACTGATCGTCAACCGCAATGACTTTCATGTCGTAGCCGCGCGCTTTCGCCACAATCGCCGAACCCAGTTTCGGGTCTGGCGTACAGATAACAAAGCCTTTAGCGCCGCTTGCCGCCAGGCTGTCGATAGCGTTAAGGGTCTTTTCGCCGTCCGGCACGGCGATTTTGATCACTTCAAAACCCAAATCTTTCCCGGCTTTATCAGCAAACTTCCACTCGGTCTGGAACCAGGGCTCCTCCGGCTGTTTAACCAGAAAACCCAGCTTCATGGTTTCTGCGATAGCGGATTGTGACATAACGGCAGCCAGACCGAGCGCTGCCAGCGCTTTAGTAAATTTGTGCATGGTTGACTCCAGCTTTAGCTTTCTTTTATGCAGGGTAAAAACCTGTACGGTTCTTTTAATCGGACATAAAACAAGGCATTAGCCTCGCCTTCCCGGCAGAGGCTGTTGCTGGAGATAGTTTAATAAGGAAATCAATCCTCCATAGGAGAGCAAAATCACACCGCAGAATTACAGTCAGAGTGTGCATAGATTCAGCAATTTAAGGCATAATTCGGCGCTTATATGTATGATGAATGGTAAAGGGAGCGGCAGGAAAATCCATATCCCCAGTTGCTCAGTCCTGGCGGTTCCATGCTTCGAGCAAACCGCCCGCGCTGCCGAAAAGCGGGTCGCTGTGCGCAATGGCGACCTGGGCGACATTTTTTAATGTTTCCTGCAACTGTTCCGGTTGGTCGAGGTACTTATCGGGGGAGAGATGAGGTGGATAAGCGCCAACCGCCATGAAATCATCGCTGGCGCGAATTTGCTTATGGCCGACGCCCGCCGGAATGAGTACTGCATCGCCTCTTTTCAGATGTACCACCGGGCCGGTTTCACCGCCGAGCTGAATATCCGCTTCGCCAGCATAAATACCCAGTACTTCATGCGTGTTGGTGTGAAAATGGGTATAGGTAAAAACAGGATAGCGCCAGCGCGGCGGCCAGTCGTTCTTGTCGAAAACGGCTTCAAACCAGGCGGCGCTGTCTCGCGCGTCCTCCGGCATAACCTGGCGATAAAGCAAAAGCGGCAGCGGATTATTAGGCACGCCGCCGCTGGGTTGCGATAAATAAAGCGTTTCGTAATGGTTCATAGAGCCCCCTGCTCGCTTAAAACTAAAAGTATAGCCAGCGGCGCGGGGATGAACGTTTACCAGGCGTAATAGATATGCCCGGCATGCTCGCGCACGGGCGCTTCCTCTTCCAGCAGGCGGGCAGCAAGGGTCAGCGCAAAGTCAAAAACATGACCGAGCCCTTTGCCGCTGAGCAGGTTGCCGTCCTCCACTACCGGCGCATCGACATAGACGCCGTCGTCGATATCCTGCCAGAGATCGCCGGAACAGACGTAACGCCGTCCTTTCAGCATACCGTTGCCGCCTAATACCCGCGCCGCGGCGGAACAGATGGGACAGATAAACTTGCCCGCTTCATCATGTCGGCGAACAAACGCCAGCACGCTTTCGTTTGCCGCAAGGCGGCGGCTGCCGTCCGGGCCGCCGGGTAAAACCACGGCGTCGTACGTCGTATCGAACCGTTCGCGCAGCGTATGGTCGGCCACCACCGGGATGGCGTGGTAGCTCTCCACGGCGCGGCTCTCTGCGCAGGATAGCGTGTCGACCTCAAGCTTCATGCGACGAAGAATATCAATAGTGACGATGGCTTCCGCCTCTTCAAAACCTGGCGCCAGCAAGACTGCGATACGTTTCATTTTCTCCCTCGTTCATTCCGTCAGTGCTTTCTCGCTACGCAGCGTAACCGTAAACGTGGGGCTGGCTTTGTTAGGCTACTCACATAAATAAAACAACGTTTCATTTATTTTCTGAATGAGTAGTCACAATAAAAGTAAGTGTAAGCAGTTGTAAAAAGCCGATCCCTGAAAGACGCGCTACCCCGGACGCAACGTATTCTGTGAGTGACGCTGGCGCCAGCGCGGCAGAAAAGCGCAGTAAAAAGGCCGCACAAACACAGCAACTTACTGATAATAATAATTTTAGTAAGTGCAATGCTAAGCGTGCTTGCGTGGCGGCGCCACCCAGAACGACATTCACCCGCTGAATAAGGATGTTTTTATGCCGACCCGTGAAATTCTTCAAAAACTCAACGCCCAGGTAAACCGCGAGTTTAACGCCTCACATCTTTATCTTCGTCTTAGCGACTGGTGCACAGAACATAACCTCAATGGCGCCGCCACTTTTCTGCGCAATCAGGCGCAAAATAATGTCACGTACATGATGTCTCTTTTCGATTATATGAAGCAGGAAGGCGCCGACCCGGTCATTGGCGCAGCGCCAGTGTCCGCCTGCGAATGCGGCTCACTGGAAGAACTCTTTCTTCGTACCCTTGATGATCTTAACCAACGGAGCGCTAGCCTTTCCCGCCTCATGCTTCTGGCCAAAGCGTGTCATGACGAGACCACGTGCAGCGTGCTGGACTCCCTGAGCGCAAGCCATGCGCAGGACAGACAGTTTTTACAAGCGCTGCTGGAAGAGGTTCGCGCCGCCTCGCGTGAAGGCGTGCCGGTAGCCGACACCGACCAATGCTTTTTCAATCTTGTTAATTACGAACATCACTAATCTCGTTAGCGTTGTTAATCCCCCCTGCCAGGCCCGGCTTAAGCCGGGCTGCTTGCGCGCATGCGGCGCTGAACCACGGCGTTTCCCTTCAAAGTATGTTGTAACTAACAACAGGCGAAGCGAGCGCGACATTTCTGATCTGGCTCCCAATGGTTAACCACACAATGTGTGATGATTTGTGTCGTTTTTCTTTTATTAGCCAGGGACAGTTATGATAACCATTGAATTTATAGTCATTATTCTTTGCCTGTTAGTGGGAACGCGTTTTGGCGGCATGGGGCTCGGCTTAATCAGCGGCGTTGGTCTTTTTATCCTGACCTTTGTTTTTGGTCTTGAGCCCGGCAAGCCGCCGGTGGACGTGATGCTCACCATCCTTGCGGTCATCGGCTGCGCCGCCACGCTGCAAACCGCAGGCGGGCTGAACGTGATGATGCAGTTTGCCGAAAAACTGCTGCGCCGCCACCCGCAGCACATTACCTTGCTCGCCCCTTTCACCACCTGGTCGCTGACGTTTTTGTGCGGCACCGGCCACGTCGTCTACACCATGTTTCCCATCATTGCGGACATTGCGCTGAAAAAGAACATTCGTCCGGAGCGGCCGATGGCAGTGGCCTCGATTGCCTCGCAAATGGCGATTACCGCCTCTCCTGTTTCGGTGGCCGTGGTGTCGCTGGTCTCCATTATCGGCGCCCGGCATGGCGTAGGCCAGGCATGGGGGATTCTGGAAATTCTCGCGGTTTCGGTGCCCGCTTCGCTGTTTGGCGTGCTGATAGCCGCGCTCTGGAGCCTGCGCCGGGGTAAAGATCTGGCGGATGACGACGCTTTCCAGGCCCGTATTCGCGATCCTAAACAGCGCGATTATATTTACGGCGCCAGCGAGACGCTGATGAACCAGCGCTTCCCTCGCGAAGCCTACTGGTCAACCTGGATCTTTTTTACCGGCATTCTGGTGGTTGTGCTGCTCGGCGCGTTGCCCGCGCTGCGCCCGGCATTTGAAGTCAAAGGCGCGCTGAAGCCGCTTTCCATGAACCTTGTAATTCAGATGATGATGTTGATTGCTGGCGCGGTCATGTTGGTGGTGTGTAAAGTGAACGCCGCCACTATCTCCAGCGGCGCGGTATTCAAAGCGGGCATGGTGGCGATTTTCTCAGTGTTTGGCGTCGCCTGGATGAGCGACACCTTTTTTCAGGCGCACCTGGAAGGGCTGAAACTGGCGCTGGAAGGCGTAGTGCAAAGCCATCCGTGGACATATGCGCTGGTGCTTTTTTTGGTGTCGAAGCTGGTAAACAGCCAGGCGGCGGCGCTGACGGCGGTCGCCCCCATGGGGCTGATGCTGGGCGTTGAGCCCAAAATGCTGGTGGCCTTCTTCCCCGCCTCTTACGGCTACTTTATTTTACCGACCTACCCAAGCGACCTCGCCTGCATCGGCTTTGACCGCTCCGGCACCACGCGCATCGGCAAATTCATTCTCAACCATAGCTTTATTCTGCCGGGACTGATTGGCGTAAGCTGCGCCTGCGCAGCCAGCTACATGCTGGTACAGCTTTTCTTTTAACGAACGTGAATAGAAAGCAAAACGGCCTCACAGGAGGCCGTTTTATTAATGCGCTTCGTTTTGCGGGGTGAATTTCAGCTCAATCAACGCCACCGCTTTTTGTACCGCGCGCAGCGTAACCGCATCGGCGGCAGGATGACCGGTAAAATCGATAGCCTTAAGCTGGTTCGCCATCTTCTCACGCACTTCAACCGGCGCAATCACGTCAATGACATCCAGGATCTGCTTGATAACCAGCTGGCACGCTACGATATCAGATTGCAGCTCTTCTTCGGCGGTAAAAACTTTCGACATTTTTCACTCCTTACGTTTCGTGGCGGCCATAGTAGCGGCACAAAGGGAAAAACGGTAGTAAAACGCGGAGCTAGTCGAAACGGAAAAGGAGGGATAAAGTGGAGAGACAAAAAAACCTGCCGAAGCAGGTTTTTTTATCAGAACATAGCGCCTGGCGGTACGTCTTTGAAAGTCTTGCAGTAGTTTTCGAACATGCTTTTCAGGATTTTACGGAATTTCATGATGTGCTCCGAAATTGTTTTTATGCAGGTAACGTGTTGCGATGGGCTAATAATATGACCTCCATCACAAAAATCAACCAGTTTGTGATGAATATCACACCAATAAAGTTAACGTTTTGCTCACATTTGTTAAAAAAATATAAATAAATCCATCGGTTACCTTTTAAACTGACAGGTATAAATTTACTCATTTTTTTTAAACGGGACGGTAGCGATGAGTGGTAGCGCAGGCGCGGCGGCAAGTCGCGGTCTTTCACCCGCGGCCCTGCTGGTGGCAGGCGCCTTTTTTATGGAGTTTCTCGACGGCACCGTTATCGCCACCGCGCTGCCGGAGATGGCCCGCACCTTTAGCGTGCAGGCGGTAGATCTTAATATTGGCATCAGCGCTTATCTGCTTACGCTTGCCGTGCTGATACCCGCCAGCGGCTGGATAGCGGACCGCTTTGGCGCCCGTGCGGTGTTTACGGTAGCGCTCGGTATTTTTACTCTCGCTTCGGTGCTTTGCGGCCTCGCCGCAAGTCTTGAAGTTTTTGTCGCCATGCGTATTTTGCAGGGCGTGGGCGGCGCGCTGATGGTGCCTGTCGGGCGATTAGCGGTGCTGCGCACTACGCCCAAACATCAGCTGATAGGCGCTATCGCTACCCTCACCTGGCCCGCGCTGGTCGCCCCGATTATCGGCCCGCCGCTGGGCGGTTTTATCACCAGCTATGCTACCTGGCGCTGGATCTTCTTTATAAACCTGCCGCTTGGCCTGCTGGCGATGTGGCTTGCGTTACGCATTATTCCTGATATTCGCGAGCAAGAGCGGCGACCTTTTGATACGCAAGGTTTTATCGCCACTGCCGTGGCGATGGTTGCGCTGGTCTACATGATGGAACTCCTTGGCGCAGAACAGCCGGATATCGCGCTTGCTGGCGCGTTGCTGGTCGCGGGCGGCGGCGCGCTATGGTTTGCGCTGCGCCATTTTCAGCGCGCGCGCTATCCTATGATTCGTCTTGACGCGATGCGGGTGCAGACCTTTCGCGTAACGATGTATGGCGGCTCGCTGTTCCGCGCCTCCATCAGCGCGGTGCCCTTCTTACTGCCGCTGCTGTTCCAGGTGGGCTTCGGCATGGATGCGTTTCACTCAGGTTTGCTGGTGCTGGCGGTGTTTGCCGGCAACCTCACAATAAAACCAGCCACTACGCCGCTTATCCGCACGCTGGGGTTTAAGAAACTTCTGTTGATAAACGGTCTGCTGAACGTGGCGGCGTTGCTTGCCTGCGCGTTCCTGACGCCGCAAACCCCCGTCTGGCTGATACTTGTCATTCTTTATCTGGGCGGCGTTTTTCGCTCTATTCAGTTTACGGGTGTCAGTACCCTCGCCTTCGCCGATGTGCCTTCGCCACAGATGAGCTACGCCAATACGCTGTTCAGCACCGCTACGCAACTGGCGGTCGGGCTTGGCATTACGCTTGGCGCGATTGGCATCCGGCTTGGCGAACTGGTGAGCCGCTGGTTTTCGCTTGAAAGCCTGCCGGGTGTGAGTTTTCGCCTGGCGTTTGTCTGGATTGCGCTGATTTGTCTGGTGGGATTAATCGATACGCTGCGTCTGGCGCGTCATGCCGGAGCGGCGGTTTCTGAAAAACGGGCATAAAAAAACCAGCGCCCGGGCGCTGGTTTTCTTGCGATGAAATCAGCCCAGTACTTCGCGTACGAAAGCTTCAATCTCTTTGTTCTGACAGTTTTCAAAGAAGCATTTCTGGAAACGCTCGCCGGAGACCGCCGTTTTTACCAGCTCGCGGTCGATGGCGCGCAGGGTATCCAGATAGTTCTCTTTCACGACGGCGGCTTTCACCTGGTTAAGGATGCCCGCGTTGCGAACCTGCGGCTCTTTACGCTCCGGCGGATAACCCTCGCCTTTGCGACCGGTGAACGCTTTTTCGAAGATAAAGCGCACGTTCAACTCCGCGCCCCAGCCGAAGCCTTTTGCGAAAGGCAGCGCCAGCGCGTTGCCGTTGTTGATCTGCGCGAACAGGAAAGCGTCCGCCGGATCGATACAGTAGCCGCACACCACGCCCGGATGAATGTTCAGAGACATCAGCGCGCCCTGGCCGGTGCCGCAACCGGTGATAACGAAATCCACCGCTTTTGCGTTTAGCAGGATGCTCGCCATGATCCCCAGATGGATATAGGTCAGGTGGTGATCCTGCTCATCGCTCATGCCGACGTTGTAAACCGGATAGTCTTTCTCATCCGCAACCGCCTTGAGCTCTTTGTAGATGATGGCGTTTTTCGCCGCCTGACTGTTTTCCATCATCAGTGCAATTTTCATTCTTTCCTCCTGAGGGTACGCGGGTTTCCCCGCCACGAATAGCAAACCATGAGGTAAACATACTATTCACCAAACACACTTTCAAATTAAATGAAAAAATGTTTTATAAAAGTATGTAAGCCTCACAGTTTTGCTTTTCGCCCACCAAACGGCGTCAGAATGTCTCCCAGTTTTCCTCAGCCGTTGCCAGGGAGCGCGCGGGTGCAGTGAACGACGCGGCTTTTACCGCAGGCGGTACGGCTTTCGCCTGCACAGGCTGAACGATGCGGAACAGCGCCAGGGCGTCGTTTAGGCGTACGGCCTGTTTTTCCAGATCCACCGAAGAGAGTACGGACTGCTGAACCAACTGCACATTCTGCTGGGTCACGCTATCCATCTCCTTCACGGCAATGCCCACCTGACTGATGCCTTTGCTCTGTTCGCCGGACGCGCTGGCAATCTCGCCCATGATGTCATTGACCTGCTGCACGGCGCGAAGAATATTGCTCATCGCTTCGCCCGCTTTTTTTACCTGATCCGAGCCGGTATTGATGTTGCTGACTGACTCATTGAGCAGGGTTTCTATCTCTTTCGCCGCCTGGGCGCTGCGGCTTGCGAGGTTACGCACCTCGCTTGCCACAACGGCGAAACCGCGCCCCTGCTCGCCCGCGCGCGCCGCTTCAACCGCCGCGTTCAGCGCCAGAATATTTGTCTGGAAAGCGATACTGTTTATCACGGTAGTGATATCGACGATTTTGTGTGAACTGCTGCTGATGACCGACATCGTCTTCATGACTTGATCGACAGACTGCCCGCCTTCAATGGCGGTTTGCGTGGCGTTTTGCGCAAGCTGGCTGGCGTGACTGGCGTTATCAGCATTGAGTTTAACGGTGCTGCTGAGCTGCTCCATGCTGGCGCTGGTCTGCTCAAGCGCGGCGGCCTGCTGTTCAGAACGGCTCGATAGCTCGTTGTTGACGCCTGTGACGTCGCCGGCGTGGGAGCGAATCGTATCAGCGCTGTTGCGAATGTCCGAGACGGTTTTTTCCCAGTTCCCCTGCATGGTTTTAATGTGCGGCACCATCATCCCGATACAGTTGCGGCCAAGATCGCGCAGCGGCGCAGAGAGATCTCCCTGCGCCAGCACATGCAAATGTTCACGGATAACGTCTACCGGTTTCACCAGGCAAAAATAGAGGTAGCGTTCGGTAAAAATAGTAATAGCGACACTGGCGAAAACGGAGATAACCAGCAGCGTCTGGGCGCCGTCTATCCATGATTTTTGCGCCCCCGTTAGCGTCAGACTCTCTTCCAGATTATTCAAAAACCAGAGCGTTAATCCGGAAACGCCAATCCAGGCGAGGGTGGAAAAACAAAGTATCATGACCACCATTGCGCGGATTTTGATATTACGAATGAAATTCATAGTGTTTTCTCGGTGTGTAGAAATGCCATCCTTGTGCGAGGCATGACGACACCCCTCCCTGCTTCATTCGTGATTCTTGAGTACGAATTGAAACGTGCCGTATCGCTATTTTCGGCATTTCCTGGGTAAACTTAAGTGATTGAACATAAATATTAAGTGGCACTAAACTTAGTGAGGTAATGATAATATCGCCAGGGCAAGGCTATGATCTGTGGGCTTTTCGGGCGATTGCATTGATTCGGCTTATGCCATGATGGGAGCTGAATGAACATTCCGGGAACCGACATGCGCAACGTGATACTTCTCGCAGCCCTGCTGCTCGCTGGCTGTACCATAACGAAAAACCCCGAAGTCGTGGGCGGCAACAAGCTCACTGGCATGGTGCGCCTGGGCTTTAACGACCCCGCTTTGTTTAACGCAAAAGCAGACCCTTATCTCGCTCAGGTCACCGCGACGCGTCAGTGTCAGGAGTGGGGCTTCGCCATGGCGGAAAGCTATGGCCAGCCGATAAAAACCTGCTCTGTTATCAGCGGAACGCAATGCCTGAACGAATCAGTGGTACTGGAATACCAGTGCCGTGGTTTTTCCGTGCCACAACATGCGGGTTGGTAAGCGTCGGCGCCAGCCCGTCAGGCTGGCGCATATCAATATGCGTAATGAATAATCTATTGACCATGATCTTCCTGACGCCTTTCCTTCGCCCATGATTCACTCCCCGCGCCGCTTTGCTTCGCCTTCTTTTCAGGGTCAGATAAAACAAAAACGGGAAATGTAGTCGTTGTATGAGAGATAAACGGGACAAACAAAGACTGTATCGCGCGGAAGGCATTAAGCTACTCTACAGCAACGCGCTGCCCGGTATTTTGATTACTTTTATTGTCGCCACCAGCCTGGTCTTTACTTTTCTCGACCATGATAACCGCACGGGCAAGCTCATCTGGTGGGCAATTATCTGCCTGCTGCTGGCCGTTCGTTTGGTTGACACCCTCCTCTGGTATCGGGCCAACAGCTTTGAGCGTAAACAAAACCATTTTTACTGGCGCTTCAGCACAGGCTGCCTGCTGACCAGCTTATTATGGAGCGGCTGGTGTTTGTTCTTTAGCGAGGGATTCAGTATTGAAGAGTTCACCTCTTCGATGGTGATCCTCTCTGCTATGGCAGGCGGCGCGACCAGCATACTTTCCGGCAACGCGCTTATCGGCACGCTGTATCCCATCATCGTACTGGTGCCTTTTTCTCTGGAGCTGCTTTGCGCCAGCGAAAAGTACAAAAACAATCTTGGGGCGCTGGGGCTGTGCTTTACCGCCATTATGGTTTTTTCTGCTGGCCGCGCCGCGCGCTATGTTAAGAGCGCCATTCTGCTGAAGTATAAAAACAGCCAGTTGCTGGAGCGAATGGAAGAGACGATTCGCACCCGTACGCAGGAAATTTATGAGATTTCGCATACCGACTCGCTGACAGGGTTACATAACCGCGTCGCTTTCCTGCGCGCCGCTAATGCGTTGACGCTGCGCTATAAGCAGAACGAAATTAGCGGCTTCAGCCTCTTTTTTATCGACCTTGATGGCTTTAAGGCCATCAACGATACGCTTGGCCATGACGCTGGCGACCAGATACTGCTGGCGTTCAGCGACCGGCTGAAAACCTTTAACCGGGATAATAACGCGATGCTCTGCCGCTGGGGCGGCGATGAGTTTATCTTTTGTATTCCTCTGACTGACAGAGCGCAGCTTGCCCGCCTGGCGCAAGAGATGAACGAGAGCTTCAGCCAACCCTGGGCGTTGCGCGGGCAGGAGCTTTTTCTTAGCGCCACCATCGGCATCGCCATCTGTCCACGTCATAGCGAAGCGATAACCCGGCTGATTCAGCTCGCGGATATCGCTATGTACTCCCTGAAAGGGAAGCAGCCGCAGCGCGTCGCATTTTATAACCGCGAGCTTGAGACAGAGCTGCTAAACCAGGTGTATCTGCAGGAAGCGCTAAAAAGCGCGCTGGCGAAAAATGAGATGCGGCTGGTTTATCAGCCTATTGTCGAGGCGCAAAGCGGACGTATCGTCTCCCTTGAGACGCTATTACGCTGGCAGTGCGGCGATGACGCTATTCCTCCTTCGCTGTTTATTCCGGTGGCAGAAAAAAGCGGCAGTATTGTGCCGCTGGGATACTGGATAATCGAGGAAGCCTGTAAAACGCTTGCTGAGCTGCCGCCCGCAGCAAAGGAGATTGCCCTTTCGGTTAATGTCTCTATCGTTCAATTACAGGACGCCGCGTTTATCGATAAGGTCGAGCAGTTGTTAACTCACTATGCCATTGCACCGGAGCGTCTGCATCTTGAGGTAACGGAGTCGTTATTTCACGAAAGCCAGACGGAGATTTACGCGAAAGTCAGCTATCTGCAGGATAAAGGGGTACGGATTTCCATCGACGACTTTGGCACGGGGTATTCCAGTCTTTCCGTCATTCAAAACATGCGCATCGACTTTGTGAAGATCGATCGCTCCTTCGTAAACAATATCGATGATAAAGGTCTGGCTGTGGTGCAGGCGGTGCTGACCATGTCAGGCACCTTTGGTTATGAAGTGATTGCCGAAGGCGTAGAAACGGCGAGACAGGCGCAGACGCTGCGCAACTTCGGCGTTCCTTTGTTACAGGGGTATTATTTCAGTCAACCGTTAGAAAAAGCCGCCATGCTGGCGAGAGTATTCGAAGCCACCTGCGCAACTCGCCTGTAAATTTCAATTAAGCCGCTATTAACGGATCTTTTCTCGCCGCTTATTTACCTGCTCACGCAACCAACCCTTATCTTTTATTATCTCAAAAAGAATCTTTTAATTAATCTAATGCGTCTGATTTCCATTTGCATTTTTACTTAACTACCTTATTTATTTTACCTTTTGCAAATAGTTAAATAACAAATTATAGTGCCGCCATCTTCATTCTCTTGCGGAGCGAAAACATGCTTAAACCCGATATGATGGAAAAACTTAATGAGCAAATGAACCTGGAGCTCTATTCCTCTTTGCTTTATCAGCAGATGAGCGCCTGGTGCAGCTACCACAGTTTTGAAGGGGCCGCCGCGTTCCTGCGCCGCCACGCGCAGGAAGAGATGACGCATATGCAGCGTCTGTTCGATTACCTGACGGATACCGGCAGCCTGCCGCAAATCAACGCGATACCTTCGCCTTTCGCGCAATACGCTTCGCTGGACGAATTGTTTAAAGCGACTTATGAGCATGAACAGTTGATTACGCGCAAGATTAATGAATTAGCCCATGCCGCCATGTTGGGTCAGGATTACCCGACCTTTAATTTCCTGCAATGGTATGTCGCTGAGCAGCACGAAGAAGAAAAATTATTTAAATCCGTGATCGATAAGCTGAGCCTGGTCGGGAAAAGCGGCGAAGGGCTTTATTTTATCGATAAAGAACTCGCCACGCTGGACGCGCAGGCTTAATTACGCCGTCGGTGAAAAGTAAAAGATTCAAGCGAAGCAGACATTATTTAATGTCTGCTTTTTTTATGGCGGCGTGGGGTATGGATTTCAGCGCTACCCTGGCGCAGCTGAAGAGAGACAATGTTTCCGCTTCCTCTTGTTATGCAAAGTACAACTAAAAACGGTAACAACAGAAAGCATGGCTTCAGCGTGAAAAGGAATGTGACGCGGTAAAAAACGGCAGCCAATAAGCATTACCAATAAAAAAACCACCTTTCGGTGGTTTTGCACGACACTGCTTATTGCTTTGATTATTCTTGTCTTTCCCAGTGGTACCCGGAGCGGGACTTGAACCCGCACAGCGCGAACGCCGAGGGATTTTAAATCCCTTGTGTCTACCGATTCCACCATCCGGGCTCGGGAAGAAAGTGGAGGCGCGTTCCGGAGTCGAACCGGACTAGGCGGATTTGCAATCCGCTACATAACCGCTTTGTTAACGCGCCAGATTCTTCGCCTTTTCAGGCCGCACCCGCCTTAACGGCCAGTGCTTTTTAAACTGGAGCGGGAAACGAGACTCGAACTCGCGACCCCGACCTTGGCAAGGTCGTGCTCTACCAACTGAGCTATTCCCGCTTATCAGAGCTGCTTAACTTATTGCTAAGTTAATTGCTTGATTTCTTTATCTTCCGGCAAACCGTGCCGCCGTTCGATGCGTTGCATTCTACTTACCTGACGCAGTGAGTCAACGAAATTTTCCCACCAGCCGGTTTGTTTGCTGAATTTTGCGCCGGATAGATCACCGTTCGAGCAAATCGCCCCGCGCAGCGTTCAAATATTGGAACATTGACCAGAACGTTAACACCGCAGCGATGAAAAAGAGCGCAATGCCAGCATACTCGATCCAGATGTTAGGGCGCCACAGCAGACCGATCAGCGCCAGCATCTGCGCCGTAGTCTTTACTTTGCCAATCCAGGAAACCGCCACGCTGCTGCGCTTGCCCAGCTCCGCCATCCATTCGCGCAGCGCTGAGATAATAATTTCGCGAGCGATCATGGTTGCGGCCGGCAGGGTTATCCACCAGCTGTGGTAATGCTCCGCCACCAGCACCATTGCTATCCCTACCATGACTTTATCAGCGACCGGATCAAGAAAGGCGCCAAAACGGGTGCTCTGGTTCCAGCGGCGGGCCAGGTAGCCATCAAACCAGTCGGTTATGGCCGCGAAACAAAAGATAAGGGCGCAGACAAAAGGCGCCCAGTGAAACGGCAGATAAAACGCCAGCACAAAAAACGGGATCAGGATGACGCGAAACAGGGTCAGCAGCGTAGGAATATTGAATTGCATAATGCAGGTAACTATCTGTCGTCAGTGAAATTACCGCTATGTTGCTACATAGCCCCTAATGTTTCAACGAGTAGTAGATCTTTTCTGCCAGCGCCTGCGAGATACCTGGAACTTTTGCAATTTCCTCAACAGAAGCGTTAAGCAAAGGTTGCAATCCGCCCATATATTTCAGCAGCATCTGGCGGCGTTTCGGTCCAATGCCTTCTATCTCTTCCAGCGTGCTGGTGTTTTTAACCTTAGCCCGTTTTTTACGATGTCCGGTTATCGCATGGTTATGGGATTCATCGCGAATGTGCTGGATAACATGCAGCGCGGGCGAATCAGACGGCAAAGAGAACCCCTCCCCTTCCGGTTCGAAGAAAAGCGTTTCCAGCCCCGCCTTACGGTCGCTGCCTTTGGCCACGCCGAGCAGCAGCGGATGGTGTTTATCCCAGGGCACATCAAGTTCGGCAAACACCGATTTGGCCTGCGCCAACTGCCCCTTCCCGCCATCTATCAGGATAAGATCCGGCACCTTGCTTTCATCAATCGCTTTACCATAACGGCGACGCAGCACCTGGTTCATGGCGGCGTAATCATCACCGGGCGTAATGCCGGTAATATTGTAGCGGCGATATTCCGCCCGCACCGGGCCGTTACTGTCAAAGACTACGCAGGAAGCCACTGTCTGCTCGCCCATGGTATGGCTGATGTCAAAACACTCCATGCGCTTCACTTCCGGGAGATCGAGCGTTTTAGCAAGCGCGACGAGCCGCTGGCTGATAGTCGACTGTTGCGAAAGCTTTGTCGTCAGCGCCGTCGCGGCGTTGGTGCGCGCAAGCTTCAGGTAGCGGGCGCGGTCGCCTCGCGGTTTGGTCTGAACGTGAACGCGACGTCCCGCCAGTTCGCTAAGCGACTCCGCCAGTACGTTCTGGTCCGCCAGCGCGAAGTCGAGCAGGATTTCCCCAGGCAGCGTACGCATCTGGCTTCCCTGCAGGTAAAACTGCCCGACAAACGTCTCTACCACTTCGGCTAAGTCGGTGCCGCCGGGCACTTTCGGGAAATAGCTGCGGCTGCCCAGCACCTTGCCCTGACGAATAAACAGCACATGCACGCAGGCCATGCCCGCATCAAACGCCACGCCTATCACGTCCAGATCGTCGCCCGTGTTGGAGACAAACTGTTTTTCCGTCACGCGGCGCACCGCCTGAATCTGGTCGCGGATGCGCGCAGCCTCTTCAAACTCCATGCTCTGGCTCGCTTTCTCCATGCGCGCCACCAGTTGGTTGATTACCTGGTCATCTTTTCCGGCGAGGAACAGGCGCACATATTCCACCTGCTGCGCATAATCCTCTTCGCTCACCAATCCTTCAACGCACGGCCCCAGGCAGCGGCCAATCTGGTATTGCAGACAAGGACGCGAACGGTTGCGGTAAACGCTGTTTTCACACTGGCGAACGGGGAAGATTTTTTGCAGCAGCGCCAGCGTTTCACGCACCGCGTACCCGTTCGGGAACGGGCCAAAATATTCGCCTTTGGCATGCTTCGCGCCACGGTGCATGGCAAGCCGCGGATGGGTGTCGCCGCTCAGAAAGATGTAAGGATAAGATTTATCATCACGCAACAGGACGTTGTAGCGCGGCTGATAAAGTTTGATGTAGTTATGCTCAAGCAGCAACGCCTCCGTTTCGGTGTGCGTCACCGTCACGTCAATCTGCTGGATTTGCGCGACCAGCGCTTCGGTTTTCCGGCTCGCGAGGTTGCTGCGAAAGTAGCTTGAAAGGCGCTTCTTGAGATCTTTTGCCTTACCGACATAGATAACCGTGCCGCTGGCGTCATACATTCGGTAGACGCCAGGCTGGCTGGTCACGGTTTTCAGGAAAGATTTGGAATCAAAAACTTCACTCACTGACTTGTTAACGTCTCCGCATTACACAGGCCATGGCGGATTGCCAGGTGAGTCAGCTCCACATCGCCATGAATATTCAGCTTACTGAACATGCGGTAGCGGTAGCTGTTCACCGTTTTAGGGCTGAGATTAAGTTGTTCGGAAATCTCAGTAACCTTCTGGCCTTTGGTAATCATGAGCATAATCTGCAATTCGCGTTCAGACAAACTGGCAAACGGCGATTCCGTTTTGGCAGGCTCTATCTGGCTGAGCGCCATCTGCTGCGCAATGTCTGAGGCGATATAGCGTTGACCGGCATGAACGCAGCGAATGGCGCTGACCACTTCCGCTGGCGCGGCGCCTTTGCTGAGATAACCCGCCGCGCCAGCCTGCATAACTTTGGCGGGCAGCGGATTTTCCGTATGCACGGTTAACATAATCACTTTGATGTCAGAAGAGTAACGGGCGATTTTACGGGTTGCCTCAAGGCCGCCAATACCCGGCATGCTCATGTCCATTAACACGACATCGACCGGATTCGCGCGGCACCATTTAATGGCGTCCTCACCGCAGCAGGCTTCGCCCGCCACTTTTATGCCTTTGATATCTTCAAGAATGCGTCGTATCCCTGCGCGCACCAGTTCATGGTCATCAACAAGAAGAACGTTGATCAATGGAAAACTCTCCAGAAAAGGGATAACGCTGCTAAAGCCAATTCACCGTATATTAACGGGTTTTAAGTCAACTTTAAAACTCAAAACGTTCGCTGAGCCGGTTTCCCCTCTCGTTTTTGGAAATAAAATGCGACAGCCGTAGCTAAAAAATGGCAAGAGACCGAAACAACTCAAAAACAAAGCCTTATTTTTCAATAGGTTAATTTCATATAACTTTTTTATCAGTTATCAGGAAAATAAATCTATATTTAAGTTTTTATTAATTAACCTTCCAAAAACCAACCTGAAACATATTATTTAACCGCACGAAAAATCTTCCTCACATTAAGCAAAATTTCTATAAAAAAATACGTTTGTCACGGTAAACCCCGCCCGAACAGCGTACAAAAAACGCGCATTGATTACTTTTCTGCGCCTTGTGGTATACTCCGCGCCCTCAACAATCTCGCCGCGCCTTATCGTTGCGCCATTACACAGAGGAAAAGAGATGAGCACCCCTGATTTTTCCACCGCTGACAATCTGCAGGAATTGGCTCTGGAAGTCGCCTGTCTGAAAGGCCTGATCACCCAGATGCTGCAGGCTATGGGGCAGGCAGATGCCGGTCGGGTTATTATTAAAATGGAAAAGCAGATTGCTGAAATGGAAAACGAAGCGCAGGCCGCTGTCTTCAGCAATACGGTTAAGCAAATTAAACAAGCTTACCGCCAGTAATAAAAAAGGCAGCCAGGAAAAAACTGGCTGCCTTTTTGCTGTCTGACACGCAGAACTTAAGTAAAACTCATATCAGGCCAATCGCCGCCGCGTAACAGGCAATCTGCGTCTTATTTGGCGCGTTGAATTTTTTCTGCATGTTCTTTTGATGGAAATTAACCGTGTTCTCAGAAATAGCGAGAATAATGGCTATTTCCGCCGAGGTTTTCCCCTCCGCCGTCCATTGCAAAATCTCCTTTTCCCTTTTGCTGAGCTTCATCTCAAGAGATGCCATCGCCGGGTCTTCAAGCCGGGCCAGGGTCATCATGCTTAATTCCGTCAAATACTGAAGACGCAATTCCAGTTCAGCATCATCAAGCGTTTTCCCATTCACTTGCGTGCGCGAAATCGAAAGGAAACCCTGCGCGCGGTTAGGCGCCATCACACACTGCGTTATCCCCCTGCGCAGCCCGAAATCACGGGCTCTGGCCCATAACTCCTCCGCGGGCGCCGCGAAAAGCGCATCATCCCAGTTAAGAAAACCACGCTGGTAGTTTTGTGGTTTAAGCACGGGATCGATGGCGAAATAATTCTCCGCCTGATAGTGATCTAACCACGCCTGCGGGTAGGTGGTATAAAGCGTTAGTCTTGGCCGTGTGAAAGGAACGGGATGCTTAATACAAAGCGCGAAATAATCAAATTCTAAGTTTTGCGTTTGCTGGTGCAGCAGGTCGTAAATCTCATCGGCAGTTTCGATTGACTGAAAGCGGTGCAGCATTTGCTGTCGCCAGTCAAAAAAATCACTTTCCTTCATGCTGTGCGACTATTCCCCTGCGTTATTAATATCGTCCAATTATACGAATATAACGTATCATTTCTTTGAAATCATTTATACACATTATCATTGAAGCCCACATGAGAATTATCATTGAAGCCCACATGAGAAGAAATCTCTTGCTAAGGTTTATGCGATAAGCAGGAGAGAAAAATGTGTAAACCAACCGAGACAGCTTCCGTCTTTGCCGAACTCTGGCGTGAATTACAGGAAAATTCGCCGCCGGATATTTTATATATTCATCGCGGCGCATTGCCTTCTTGCTTTGCCGTTAGCGATATTGCGGCGGCAAGTATTGCGCTGGTAGCCGGCACGTTGCAGCGCCTTATTTCTTCCAACGCCACGCCAGAAGTCGACCGCAGGCTGGCGAGCCAGTGGTTCCAGATGAGCCTGCGGCCGCTTAACCGCCCTGCTCCTGCGCTCTGGGATCCTTTTGCCGGGGATTACGCGACGCAGGATGGCTGGATAAGGCTGCATACTAACGCCGCTCATCATCGCCACGCGATGGAGCGCGTATTGGGCATTCACGCGGACCGGGAAGCGCTGGCCGCTACGGTAAAAGGCTGGCAAAGCGTGACGCTTGAAGACGCCATCGCACAGGCAGGCGGTTGCGCGGCGGCGATGCGCAGCGAAAGCGAATGGCGCAGCCACCCGCAGGGCGCGGCGGTAGCGCGCGAACCGCTCTTTATACAGCAATTCACGGGCGCAGCCCCAGCCGCGTCCTGGCGGCTGCCTGCTGCCAGACCCCTGCTCGGCATTCGCGTGCTGGATTTGACGCGCATTATCGCAGGGCCTGTCGCCACACGGCTGCTGGCGGGGCTCGGCGCGCAGGTGCTGCGCATTGACCCGCCCGGCTGGGTCGAGCCGACGCTGGAAGAGGAAATCACGGCGGGGAAACGCTGCGCGCGGCTCAATCTCAAAAGCGAAGAAGGCAAGGCGCGGTTACGCGATTTACTGGCGAAGGCGGATGTCGTGGTGCATGGCTACCGGGCCGATGCGCTGGCGGCGCTGGGCTTTGATGAGGAGACGCGAAGCGCGCTGGCGCCAGGCCTGGTGGATGTTTCGCTGAACGCCTGGGGCTGGAGCGGCCCGTGGCGCAACCGCCGGGGTTTCGACAGCCTGGTGCAGATGGCCTGCGGCATCGCGCATGCCGGCATGCTCTGGCAAGGCCGCGACAAGCCCACTCCCCTGCCGGTACAGGCGCTCGATCACGCCACGGGCTACATGATGGCCGCCGCCGTGCTGAAGGGGCTTTATCACCGTTTGCATACTCAGCAGGGCTACCGGGCGCGGCTTTCGCTGGCGCGCACGGCGGCGTTTCTGATGGCTTATCCCCAGCAGCAGGAGACGGCGTTTTCCGCACGCAGCCGATATGACGAGCTGCCTTTTTATGAGTGGTCTTCTTTCGGGCTGGGAGCGCGGCTCAAGCCGCCGCTGTGGCTTGCGGGTACGCCGCTTGCCTGGTCGCGCGCGCCGTCGCCGCTCGGCAGCGACGAGGCGAAGTGGGCATAGTGGTTTTATGCTGCGTTGAGGCAGCGCTGCGGTTCAGCGCTCCCCTCCCTTTGTCTTCAAGAGAAGAACGCAACGTCGCGGATAACCGACTCGCCTCTCCCCTGCGTCGGGGAGAGGGGCAGAGAAGGCGCATCAGGCGTTCAGGAACTTCTCAAGAAATTGCCGGGTACGCGGCTGTTGCGGGTTAGCGAAGAGTGATTTCGCTGGCCCCTGCTCCACGATGCGTCCCTGGTCCATAAAGATTGCGCGGTCCGCCACGTCGCGGGCGAAGCTCATCTCATGCGTAACGATAACCATGGTGCGTTTCTCTTCGGCAAGCTGTCGAATAGCGTTCAACACCTCCCCCACCAGCTCCGGGTCCAGCGCCGAAGTCGGCTCGTCAAAGAGAATAACGTCCGGGCGCATCGCCAGCGCCCGCGCTATCGCCACGCGCTGCTGCTGCCCGCCGGAGAGATGCTTAGGGTAGCTGGTCTCTTTTCCGGTCAGCCCTACTTTCGCCAGCAATTCACGCGCCCGGGCGGCGGCCTCGGCTTTGGGTTCGCCTTTAACGATAACCGGCCCTTCGATAATATTTTCCAGCACCGTGCGGTGAGGGAAGAGATTAAAGCTCTGGAACACGAACCCGACGTGCTGGCGCAGCCGCCGCACCAGCGCTTTCTGCTGGCTCATCGGCTTCGCGGCGTCGATGAGCATGTCGCCCACTCTGATGGTGCCGCTGTCGGGTTGCTCCAGCAGGTTGATGCTGCGCAGCAGCGTCGTTTTTCCTGAGCCGCTCGGCCCGATAATCGCCACGACCTCGCCCTCTGCGACCTCAAGGTCGATGCCGTGCAGCACCGTCTGGCCGTGGAACGCTTTCACCAGTTTTTTTACTTCAATCGCACTCATTTCGGCTCACGCTCCTGTCGGTTCAGCTGGTTTTCAAAATAGTTTTGCAGCGCGGAGAGCACGGTCGCCATCACCCAGTAAATCAGTGAAGCGGCCAGATACATGGTAAACACTTCCAGCGTGCGCGACGTTATCAACTGCGCCTGACGGAACAGCTCCGGCACCTGAATGGTGGCGGCGAGCGAGGTATCTTTCACCAGGCTGATGAAGCTATTGCTGAGCGGCGGCAGCGCCACGCGGGCCGCCTGCGGCAGAATGGCGCGGCGCAGCGTTTGCCACGGCGTCATGCCGATACTCGCCGCCGCTTCCCACTGCCCTTTATCGATAGAGGAAATCGCCGCGCGCAGCGTCTCCGAGGTATAAGCCGCGGTGTTCAGCGACAGCCCGATCATGGCCGCCGGGATAGGGTCCAGCTCAATGCCAAACTGCGGCAGACCGTAGTAGATCATAAAGAGCTGAGCGATAAGCGGCGTGCCGCGAAAAATCGAAATGTAAAAGCGCGCCAGCCAGGAGACGGGCCAGATGTGGGACAGGCGCATCAGCGCCAGCACAAAACCGAGCACCAGCCCGAAGAACATGCCGCCGATGCTAAGCTGCAGCGTAAAAACGGCGCCCCGCAACAAAAAGGGGGCGGAGTCGAGAACCAGTTGAATACTTTCTTGCATTATATAAATCGCACCCAGAGTTATCAGATATGCGGATGATAAGCGAAAAGCGCCGGCGCGCCGCCTGTATGGACGAAGAGAATCGGTCCGTGGTCTTTAAAGCGTTGCTGTTCAATGCCGTCAATGAGCCCGGCCATCGCTTTCCCGGTATAAACCGGGTCGAGCAGAATGCCTTCAAGGCGCGCCAGCAGTTTTACCGCCTCCATGCCTTCGTCGTTAGGTACGCCGTAAGCCGGGGCGAAATAGTCATCCCATAAAAGGATGTCCGCGCGCGCTTCCAGCTCCAGCGCCTGCGCGACTGCCTGTTGCAGCGCCACGACTTTCGGTTTTTGCTGCTCAACTTTGCGCGATACCGTCACACCAATCAGGTCGACTTCCGGCATCAGTTGCTCCAGCCCCACCGCCAGCCCGGCGTGGGTGCCTGCGCTGCCGGAGGCGACCACCACAGAAGAGAGTTGCACGGCACCTTCGCACTGCTGGGCGATTTCCAGCGCGCTTTCCACATAGCCGAGCGCGCCCAGCGCACTGGAGCCGCCAACCGGGATGACATAAGGACGAAAGCCCTGCGCTTCCACGCGGGTGGCAAGCTCGTTGAGCTGCGCATCCGGATCGGTGAGCGCCGCGCACATCTCAATCTGGGCGTTGAATAAATCCAGCAGCAGGCGGTTGCCGTTGCTGAGGTAGTTTTCAGCGCGCGTACCCATCGGGTTTTCCAGCAGCGCCACGCAGTTAAGCCCAAGCTTCGCCGCCACCGCCGCCGTCTGGCGCACGTGGTTAGACTGAATGGCGCCGGCGGTGATAAGCGTATCCGCGCCTTCGCGCAACGCTTCGGCGGCGAGGAACTCAAGCTTGCGCAGCTTGTTGCCGCCCATCGCCACCGGGGTGACGTCGTCGCGCTTAATGTAGATTTCACGCCCCAGGTAATCAGACAGGCGCGGCAGATACTCAAGCGGCGTGGGCGCGCCAATCAGTTCGAGACGCGCAAAGCGGGTTAAATTTTGCAAAGACATACAGCCTCCGGTTGCCGTTTCAGATATGGCGTAACCTTTTATTATGATTCACCCAGACTGCGCCCGGCAGAATACAATAAAAAAAGGTGCTGAAATCAGCACCTTTTTTCTGCGAAACGTCGCTTATTTGGTTACGTCCGCGCCAAACCACTTCTCAGAAAGCTGCTTGAGCGAGCCATCCTTCTGCATATCGGCGATAGCCTTGTTAACGGCGTTCAGCAAATCTTCGTTGCCTTTACGCAGCGCCACGCCCGCTTCCTGACGCGAGAACGGTTCGCCCGCCGCAGCCAGGGTGTTGTTGGTTTTCTTCACCAGATCCAGCGCCGCCAGACGGTCAACCAGGATGGCGTCGATACGGCCTACGCGCAGATCCTGATATTTGGTCGGGTCATCGTCATAGGTGCGAATATCCACGCCCTGCACGTTCTGGCGCAGCCACTCTTCATAGTTAGTGCCAAGGCCCACGCCCACTTTTTTGCCTTTCAGCGAATCGGCGTTAGTGATGCTGTTCGCGTTCTCTTTTTTCACCAGCGCCTGGATGCCGGAAACGGTATAAGGCGTGGAGAAGTCATATTTTTTCTTACGCTCGTCGGAGATAGTGACCTGGTTTATCACCACATCGATGCGTTTAGAATCAAGCGAAGCAAGCATGCCGTCCCATTTGGTCGGTTTCAGAGAGGCTTTAACGCCAAGATGCTGGGCCAGCTGTTCGGCGAACTCGACTTCAAAACCGGTCAGCTTGCCGTCATCGCCCTGATAGCTGAACGGCGGATAAGTGCCTTCCAGCCCCACCAGCAGCGTGCCGCGCTCTTTAACTTTATTAAGCAGGTTCTCCGCAGCGTAAGTCTTTACGCTCATGCCGGCGACCAGCGCCACCGCCATCACGCCCATCAGCGCTTGCCGACCAAAAGTAGCTAATTTCATATTTCCCCCAGAGAGTCAAAACGTTAAGCCGCAGTGTAAGTAGTTTCGCAGAGAAAGCAAAATCGACTCCGCTACAACTTATTCTTTTTTAATATATATCACATGTCGGATGCGCGGCGGGTTTGTGCGTCTGGGGGAGCGCTTTTTGCGCCAGATACTGAGCGTACTTACGCAGCGCGATGCGGTAGTTGTTCGTGCTGGTGAGCGGCAGCCACATGTCGAGCTGGGCGTCGATGTCGCCCTGCCAGGCCAGTTCCTGCGGCACCTGTTTTTGCGTCAGGTGCGCGCCGAGACGGCGCAGGCGGACAACATATTCACGGATAGTGCCGTGACTCATGTCGGTCTGTTCGAAGAGATACTGCTTGAAGCCGATAATATCGAAATAGTTGCTCTGCTCTTTGCAGTGCAGATCGCCGCAAAAGCGGCAAAGCGCCACCCACTCCTGACGCTCTACCTCCCAGGCTGTTTCGTCCATGAGCGTATCGAGTTGCGCGATGGCTATCTTGTTGACTATCTCGCCCTGGCGGACCAGGGTGATGCGGTCAAGCAGCTTATGGCAGTGCGCGCAGTGGGTTTGCGCGTGTTTGAAATCTTTCAGGTAGCGGCTCAGGGGCCGTCTTTTTAGTTGCTGCACCGTCATGATAACTCCTCATTAAATGCTGTGTGTGGCGTTACCGGCAGGTGAGCAACTCAGGTTATAGCTTCCCCAGCCGGGTGCGCAGACGTTTAATAGCCTGGCTGTGCAGCTGGCTTACCCGCGACTCCCCTACTTCCAGCACCGCGCCAATCTCCTTGAGATTGAGCTCTTCCTGGTAATAGAGCGTCAGCACCAGCTGTTCACGCTCCGGCAGCGATTCGATCGCTTCCATCACGCGATGGCGAAGATTGCTCTCCAACAGCTGTTGCAAGGGGTTTTCATTCTGGTGCTCTTCAGTGACCAGCTCGATGCTGTCGCCATGCTCTTCCCGCCACTCGTCATAGGAGAAAAGCTGGCTGTTATTGGTATCGAGCAGCATCTGCCGGTACTCTTCGAGCGGGATATCCAGGCGCTGCGCCACTTCGGTTTCAGTGGCGTTGCGTCCCAGTTCCTGTTCCAGTTGGCCTATAGCCTGCGCCACTTCGCGCGCGTTACGTCGGACGCTGCGCGGCACCCAGTCGCGGCTGCGCAGTTCATCCAGCATCGCGCCACGAATACGCTGCACTGCGTAAGTGGTAAATGCCGTTCCTTGCAGGGCGTCGTAGCGTTCGACTGCGTTTAGCAGGCCAATACCGCCCGCCTGGAGCAGATCGTCCAGTTCCACGCTCGCCGGCAGCCGCACCTGAAGGCGCAATGCTTCGTGACGCACCAGCGGCACATAACGCTGCCACAGCGAGTGTTTATCCATTACACCTTCAGCGGTATACATTGAATTCACGATAAACAGCCCTGCGTTAATTGAGTTATCGGCACGATTATCCGTTTCTGGAGGACTATCTATCGAATGAATAAAGACACAAAAGGAGGGTTATTTGACTTTTGTTAACCGGGTTGCAGGAAAAAAGACGATACCCAGTAAATTTATTGATAAATTTCAATAAATTAAGAATTTTAACGGCAGGAAAGCCTGCCGTTGATGATTAACCAAGAAGATGGATCATAGAGAGATCGTCACCCGATCTCACGCTTTCGATATGCCCATAAAACGTCTCGGTCAGCGCTTTGTTATGCTGACTTAGCGAATGGAAGCTGTAGACAATATTCACCAGATCGTCGCGCTCTATCGAACCTTTATGCTTCGCGCAAGCCGAAGCCAGAAGTTTAATAAAGTAATATTCGGCTACGATCATATAGAGCGCGCGCAGCGGCGGCACACTCTGATAGTTTGGAAAATTGTTTTGCCAGAACTTATAAAGAATAAAGTTTTTGATGGCAAACCCGCTCTCTTCAAAAGAGGGCAGCACGATTTCTTGCCAGGCGTTTTCAATAGCGGTAATTTTTTCTTCGAGACCCGCATCCTGCTGTGCGAAGAGCGCATGTAATAAGTAATCGATATAATAATTAAGCACGCCGCTGCCACGGGTCGTCGCTTTTTTGCGAAAGAAATCCTGCATTAATAAGACCAACGATACTTTCACTTTTTTATCGGTACTAAGTGCGGCCAACTCTTGTTTCATTTCGCCCGACTGCAACTGACCAGCTAAAACGGCATAGGCGTTTTCAATTTCAACAAGCGAAGCATCATCAATCGTTTCAACTTTCTCAATAAACATAAGAAACTTGATGGTGGCGTAGAGACCGGTTTCGACATCCGTTTCAACAAAATCGATAAGGCTCAGGCAAAACAGGTTGAGAAGCTTGTTTTGTGCAGAGATGGGATTGGCGTTATTGAATTTATCCTGCAAGACGACTCGCTCAGAGAAGCGCATTGCATCAGCATCGCTAAAAATAATCGACGCTACTTCCGGGCAAGAGATATTAAGCGAATGCTGAATCTCCGCTTTATAGACACGATTCGACCGGGGAAACATAGAACAGGTGTGGCTTAATGCCTGGGCTCCCATGCTTTTCTGCACCCGGCATAACCGATCTTCATCGAAATAAGGGCAATTCCCCGTTTGTGGTGAAAACTTCACAATGCCCCAGTCCTGCTGGCTCTTTTTTACTATATCAATACTTTGCTCCGCGATCGTACGGATCGTGAAGTCTTTGCTGGTGGTGTATTTCTTTACCGTCTGCTTATCAAGCGTAATCTGCCAGCCCTTACAGCAATGGTCGCGGCAGGCTCCTCCAGTACAGCTGAAGGAACGCACAAATGCAGGTTCGTTAATCAATATTTCTCTCATTACGCTTGCTCCAGTCGAAAAAAAAGGCAGCTTTCGCTGCCTTGATTATCTTTAACTTCCCAAATTTCAATCGCTGGATTAACGCAGCAGAGAGAGTACGTTCTGGGTAGTTTGGTTAGCCTGAGCCAGAACAGAAGTACCAGCCTGCTGCAGGATCTGCGCGCGAGACATGTTGGAAACTTCAGTCGCGTAATCAGCGTCTTCGATACGGCTACGTGCAGAAGACAGGTTATTTACGGTGTTGCCCAGGTTGGTGATGGTAGAATCCAGACGGTTCTGCACCGCACCCAGGGAGCTACGCAGGGTATCAACCTGCTGCAGCGCTTTGTCGATGGAGCTCAGCGGGTCAACAACAGCTTCTTCGCCCGCAGTCACAGCGCCAGTAGTCTTATTAGCTTCTGCTTTGTAGTAAGAAACTTTACCGTCAGTGCCAGTATTTTTAATGAAGTACTGGGTGGAAGTAGTACCATCTTCGGCCTTCACTTCACGCGCCATCAGGGCATTGGTGCCTTTCAGGGAAGCATTTACAGAAGTCAGGTCAGCGTTAACAGCGGCTTTACCAGCGGTAGTGGAACCCGGCAGAGTCAGCACGTTGTCTTTAGATACTTCTTTAAAGCCTGCACCGCCAGTAGTGTTAGCAGTTGCATCAGCAGTACCCAAAGTTACTGCACCGGTGGTCAGATCGATAGATGCGTTTGCGCCGCTCCAGGATTTAGTACCGTCAGTTACCAGGAAAGTGCCATCATCATCTTTACGGAATACGGTATAGTTTGCCGGGTTAGCAGTGTTGGTTTGTGCTGCAGAAGCAATATCAGACAGCTCAACAACAGTACCGTCGTTGACAAAAGTCGTACCCGCTGCGGCAGTACCAGCTGCGCCAGCGATTGCAGCAGAAGACGTATCGAAGGAAACGGTATTTTTATCCGCATCGTAAGTTGCTGCGTAGTAATCCGTGCCAACTTTAACTGCCAGAGTACCTGCTTTAGTTGCATCAGTTGCGGTAGTCAGAACTTCCAGCGTGCCGCTTGCTGCTTTCGGCGGGAACTGCAAGTTAACGTTAACTGCCGGGGTATTTACTGCATCAACTTTTGCAGCTAATTCAGTAACACCTTTCAGATCTTTGCTGCTGATCTGGTTGGTTACATCCAGTTTATCCAGGCCCAGAGTCTTGGAGGTGATTTCCTGCAGGTCGATTTCGATGGTTTCGCCATCGTTCGCGCCTACCTGGATTTTCATGGTCTGGTCAGAAGCCAGCACTTTCACGCCGTTGAACTGAGTCTGACCGGAAACACGGTCGATTTCGCTCAGGCGCTGTGTAATTTCAGCCTGGATGGATTTCAGGTCGGAATCGGAGTTGGTACCGTTGGTCGCCTGAACTGACAGCTCACGAACACGCTGCAGGTTGTTGTTGATTTCAGACAGAGAACCTTCAGTGGTCTGCGCGATAGAGATACCGTCGTTGGCGTTACGAGAAGCCTGAGTCAGGCCTTTGATGTTCGCGGTGAAACGGTTAGCAATCGCCTGGCCGGCAGCGTCGTCTTTCGCGCTGTTGATACGCAGACCAGAGGAGAGACGCTCAATAGCGGAGCTCAGGGAAGACTGAGATTTGTTCAGGTTGTTCTGGGTCAACAGCGACAGGCTGTTAGTATTGATGACTTGTGCCATGATCTTTTCCTTATCAATTTACATCTTGATGTTGTTGGGCTGTTGCCCACGGTTTCGCACCGTAACCCATGTATCGGCACCTTAAATTCGAACTTTAGAAAATTTTTCACTTCTCCTGAGCTTTTTTCTGCGCAGCGAAATAGCCTCTCTATTAGTCACTATTCGGTCCATTAATTGAATAAATAAACCTCTAAACTTTGTCCTTCTGTTGCCGATACCGTGCTTAACCACTATTTGCACAAAAAGGGATCATGCATGGCTGCTTTTACTTCTTTAGGCGTGGGTTCAAACCTGCCGCTGAGTACGTTGCTGACTAACCTGGAAACCGCGGAGAAAGGCCGACTGACGCCTATCTCTACCCAGCAAAGCAGTTTCTCGGCCAAGCTCACGGCCTACGGCACACTGAAAAGCTCACTTGAAAAGTTCCAGACAGCAAATACGGCATTAAATGACGCCTCTTTATTTAAGAGCACGACGGCGACCAGCAACAGCACAGACTTAACCGTAAGCACCACTGCAGGCGCAGCGGCAGGCACGTATAAGATTAATGTGACCCAGCTGGCGCAAGCGCAATCGGTGCGCACAACAGCAACGGTTACTGATTCAAAAGCGGCGCAAGGCAACAGCAACGAAGAACGGACGCTTATCATCAAGCAAGACAGCAAAGAAAAGCCGTTAGAGATTAAGCTGACTAAGGATCAGACCTCGCTTGAAGGCATTCGCGATGCTATCAACAACGCCAACGGCGGCGTTTCAGCAAGTATTGTTAAGCTCAAAGATAATGATTTCCAGCTGGTGCTGACCTCCAGCGAAACCGGCACCGCCAATAAAATGAGCATTTCGGTTTCCGGCGACGAAACGCTTAACCAGTTTATTAGCTTTAATAACCCGGACGTGACCGGCAGCGGCGTTGAACAAATCGTCGAAGCGAAAGACGCAGAGTTAAGCGTTAACGGCATTAATATTGTCCGCAGCAGCAACACGATTACCGACGCGCCGCAGGGCGTTACCCTGAATCTCAATAAAATCACAAGCGACGTCACGGTTACGGTCAGCAAAAGCAACGATAAAGCGACGGCCGCGATTAAATCCTGGGTCGATGCCTATAACTCACTGGTCGATACCATCGGTTCGGTGACCAAATATACCTCTGTCGATGCCGGGACTGACGCCCAGGACACCAGCAACGGCGCTCTGCTTGGCGATAGCGCGGTACGCACTATTCAGACCGGCATTCGCGCGCAATTTACCGACGTCGGCAACGGGGGCAATTTCCAGACGCTGTCACAGATAGGCATCACACAGGATCCCTCTACCGGCAAGCTGAAAATCGACGACGCCAAATTAAAAACCGCGCTTACTGATAAGTCAGTTGACGTTCAGCAGTTGCTGGTTGGCGATACAAAAACGACTGGCATTACAACCAAAATCGCGACACAGGTAAAAGGTTACCTGGCGGATGATGGCATTATTGATAGCGCACAGGACAGCATCAACTCCACATTGAAGAAACTGACTAAGCAATATCTCTCAGTAAGCCAGAGCATTGAAGACACCATGGCCCGCTATAAGGCGCAATTTACGCAGCTCGATACCATGATGAGCCAGTTAAACAACACCAGTTCTTACCTGTCTCAGCAGTTTGAATCGATGAGCAGCAGTTCGTAATGATAAGAGGTTGATATGTATACCGCGAGCGGTACAAAAGCATATGCTCAGATTGGCGTGGAGAGCGCCGTCATGAGCGCAAGTCCCCATCAGTTAATCACGATGTTGTTTGACGGCGCCATGAGCGCGCTGGTGCGCGCTCGTCTGTTTATGCAACAGGGTGAAACCGTTGCCAAAGGCGAAGCGCTGAGCAAAGCCATCAACATTATCGATAACGGGCTCAAAGCGGGGTTGGATCAAGAGAAAGGCGGAGAGATCGCAGATAACCTTTCCTCTCTTTACGATTACATGATCCGGCGCTTACTGCAGGCGAATTTGCGTAATGACACTCAAGCAATTGAGGAAGTTGAAAATTTACTGACCAATATTGCTGATGCGTGGAAGCAAATTTCTCCAAACCAAACCGTGCAGGAGTCTATTTGATGTCGCCTAATGTGGAGTTTATTAACCGCTGGCAACAGATTGCATTGCTCAGCCAGTCGCTGCTTGAACTTGCGCAGCGAGGTGAATGGGATCTTTTACTGGACCAGGAAGTTGTGTATCTCCAGAGTATCGAAGCAGTTATGGGATCCGAAACTCCACAAGGGCTGCCAAAAAATGTTCAGAGTCTGGTCGCGGGTTATCTCAAGCAGACATTAGAGAATGAAGAGCAGCTTAAGGTCTTGTTAAAACATCGACTGGATGAGCTCAGTTCATTAATCGGCCAATCTTCCCGCCAACAATCTCTTAACCATACCTATGGTCGTCTCTCCGGCATGCTATTAGTACCAGGCGCTCCTTCAGGACGCTAAATAATACGGCTTCGTTTGTAAAATCCGCCATACTCCAGAAGCGAAAACCTGACGGCTTCTGGAGTATGGATAAAATGAAGAACCCCACCCTTCTGCAATGTTTCCACTGGTACTACCCTGAAGGCGGCAAACTTTGGCCGGAGCTGGTTGAGCGCGCGCCTGGCTTTAATGCGCTGGGCATCAATATGGTCTGGCTGCCGCCCGCTTATAAAGGCGCGGACGGCGCGGCCTCGGTTGGTTACGACGCCTACGATCTTTTCGATCTCGGCGAGTTCTCTCAAAAAGGATCGGTGGCGACCAAATATGGCGATAAGGCGCAACTCCTTACGGCTATCAACGCGCTACAGGAAAACGGCATCCTGACGCTGCTGGATGTGGTGGTGAACCATAAAATGGGCGCGGATGAGAAAGAGAGGCTCCACGTCAACCGGGTCAATCAGGATAATCGCAACGACATAGCCGACGAAGCGATTGAATGCGAAGCCTGGACCCGTTTTACGTTTCCCGCCCGCCGCGGCATCCATTCCCGCTTCATCTGGGATCATAAATGTTTTAACGGCGTCGACCATATCGAGAACCCAGACGAAAACGGCATTTTCAAAATCGTTAATGACTATACCGAAGAGGGCTGGACCGATCAGGTTGATGACGAAAACGGCAATTACGACTACCTGATGGGCTGCAACATTGATTACCGCAACCGCGCGGTAGCGGAAGAGATTAAATACTGGGCGCGCTGGGTGATGGAGCAAACGCAGTGCGACGGCTTTCGCCTCGACGCGGTAAAACATATCCCCGCCTGGTTTTATAAAGAATGGATTGAACATGTGCAGGAGGTCGCGTCGAAGCCGCTTTTTATCGTCGCGGAATACTGGTCATACGACGTAGAGAAGCTACGGCAGTATATTGACCAGGTTGCAGGGAAAACCATGCTGTTCGACGCGCCGCTGCTGAAGAATTTCCACGACGCGTCGCTGCAGGGCAGCAGCTATGACATGCGCCAGATTTTCACCGGTACGCTGGTAGAAGCCGATCCCTTCCACGCCGTGACGCTCGTGGCGAACCACGATACCCAGCCGCTACAGGCGCTGGAGGCGCCGGTGGAGCCCTGGTTTAAGCCGCTCGCTTACGCGCTGATCCTGCTGCGTGAGAACGGCGTGCCCTCTGTTTTCTATCCGGATATGTATGGCGCAAGCTATGACGATACCGGCCTCGATGGCGGAACCTACCATATTGACATGGCGGTCGTGGACAAGCTCGACCAGATTATCCTGGCGCGCCAGCGCTTCGCCCATGGCGTGCAGACTCTCTGGTTCGATAATCCCAACTGCATCGCTTTCAGCCGCAGCGGCACCGGCGAAGCCCCCGGTTGCGTGGTGGTGTTGTCCAACGGCGATGCCGGCAAGAAAAGACTTACCCTCGGTGAGAATTACGGCAACAAAATCTGGCGCGATTTTTTAGGCAACCGGCAAGAGCGCGTCATTACGGATGAAGCCGGCGCCGCTGCCTTTACCTGCAACGGCGGCAGCGTCAGTATCTGGGTGATTGCGGATGAAGAGGCGGCAAGCCGGTAAAACCCTTCGTCCCGCGCTTCGTGTCATTCGCATGGCCCAGGGCGGGCAAGCGAAGCGCCTGCCGCCCTTTTAAGAACCCACAACACCACGCGCAAGCCTCTCGCCTGCCAGGCAAGGAGCCGTCAGGACGGTTAAGGCAGGGGTGTTGGCAGCGGGTTCTTCGCAAGGAAATCAGCGCATTCGGCGCTCGGACGGGCCACGCGTTCAAGCGTCATGCCCGCGTATTCCAGCGTTTCGCCTTCACGCTCGATGTCGTAGACCTCTTTTTTCACCGTCACGTTGTAGATATCGCCGCCGCGCTGCATCAGTTTGCCCGGCAGCGCAATCACCCGCTGCCACTGGCGGCAATCGAGCGTATCGCCCTGCGCCGTCACCACCAGGCTCGCTATCGCCTCAGGGCTGACCAGCTCGCTCTGCGGCCCTTTGCTTTGCCAGTAACCCGCCAGACCGGATGGCGCAGGCGTTTTCACAACGGCATTATAATCATTCACTTGCGCGCAGCCGCTCAAACCAAGCCACGCGATTAACAGCATCGTTTTTTTCATTCGATTTCCTCCCTGCGAAGAAAAAAGAGTGTGGCATTAAAGCGTTAAGCCCGCCAGCCTTTCCCCCTCAGGCGGCAAAAATTGATCGAAACGAGGTTTTGTTATTTTTTCGCTGGGCATTGCCGCGGCGCGGAGTACTATCTCGACTCCGTGCGCCTACCGGCGCGTTTTAGTTCCGTCTGAGTTCAGAGGCTAAAATTTCATGTCCTGGCAACATTTCAAACAACACTATCTGATTACGTTTTGGTCCCCTTTTCCGGCGGTTATTGCCGCAGGCATTCTCTCTACTTACTACTTTGGCCTCACCGGCACCTTCTGGGCGGTTACCGGCGAATTTACCCGCTGGGGCGGCCAACTGCTGCAGCTAATGGGCGTGCAGGCGCAAGAATGGGGCTACTTCAAACTTATTCACCTTGAAGGCACCCCGCTTACCCGCATCGATGGCCGGATGATCATCGGCATGTTCGCCGGCTGCTTCGCCGCCGCGCTGTGGGCGAACAACGTGAAGCTGCGCCTGCCGCAGCACCGCATCCGCATTATCCAGGCGGTGGCGGGCGGCATTATCGCAGGCTTCGGCGCGCGGCTGGCTATGGGCTGCAACCTGGCGGCCTTTTTCACCGGTATTCCGCAGTTCTCTCTTCACGCCTGGTTTTTCGCTATTGCGACAGCCATCGGCTCCTGGGCCGGGGCGCGCTTTACGCTGCTGCCGCTGTTTCGCATTCCGGTGAAGCTGCAAAAAGTCTCCAGCGCCTCGCCGCTTACCCAAAACCTTGCTCAGGCGCGCCGTCGCTTTCGCCTCGGCATGCTGGTGTTTATCGGCGCAGTGGGCTGGGCGCTGCTTACCGCCATGGAGATGCCGAAGCTTGGGCTCGCCATGCTTTTTGGCGTTGGTTTTGGGCTGCTGATTGAACGCGCGCAAATTTGTTTTACTTCCGCTTTCCGCGATATGTGGATAACCGGGCGCACCCATATGGCGAAGGCGATAATCTTCGGTATGGCGGCGAGCGCCATCGGCATCTTTAGCTATGTGCAGCTCGGCGCCGAGCCGAAAATCATGTGGGCCGGGCCGAACGCGGTTATCGGCGGCCTGCTGTTCGGCTTTGGCATCGTGCTGGCGGGAGGGTGCGAAACCGGCTGGATGTACCGCGCGGTGGAAGGCCAGGTGCATTACTGGTGGGTGGGGCTTGGCAACGTTATCGGCTCGACGATTCTGGCGTACTTCTGGGACGACCTCTCCCCCGCGCTCGCCACCAGTTGGGACAAAATAAACCTGCTCGCCGCCTTTGGCCCGCTCGGCGGCCTGCTGGTCACCTACCTGCTGCTGCTCGCCGCGCTGCTGTTCGTTATCGGCTGGGAAAAACGCTTTTTTCGCGCCAGCCGCCCTGCTGTTTCTCAAGCCGTTAAGGAGCGCGTATGAAAACCCTCGTGCCTGATTACCGCCTGGATATGGTCGGCGAGCCCTGCCCCTACCCGGCTGTCGCCACCCTTGAGGCGATGCCGCAATTGAAAAAAGGGGAAATCCTCGAGGTCGTGAGCGACTGTCCGCAATCTATTAACAACATTCCGTTAGACGCCCGCAACCATGGCTATACCGTGCTGGATATCCAGCAGGACGGCCCCACCATCCGCTACCTGATTCAGCGTTAACCCGCCGGCCCTGCTTCCCGCAGGGCCGCGCGTTTGTGCCCTATACTTACTCTTTATTAAGGTGTTAAGGGGTAGAGTATGTGTGGACGATTCGCGCAGGCGCAAAGCCGTGAAGATTATCTGGCGACGTTAGGCGACGGCTTCGAGCGAGCCATCCCCTGGGACCCGGAGCCGCTTGCCCACTACAACGTAGCGCCGGGCAGCCGCGTGCTGCTGCTCAGCATGGATGAAGAGGACACCCTGCACCTGGACCCGGTGATATGGGGCTACGCGCCTGAATGGTGGCATAAAGCGCCGCTTATCAACGCGCGAGTGGAAACGGCCGCCCAAAGCCGCATGTTTAAGCCGCTGTGGCAGCATGGCCGGGCCATCGTCTTCGCCGACGGCTGGTATGAATGGCAGCGGGTGGGCGATAAAAAGCAGCCTTATTTTATTTATCGTGAAGATAAAACCCCGCTCTGTCTGGCTGCCATAGGCAAGACGCCCTTTGATGCCGGGAATGAAGCCGAAGGGTTTGTCATCGTCACCGCAGCCGCGGATGAAGGGCTGGTGGATATCCACGACCGCCGTCCGCTGGTGTTAACGCCGCAGGCGGCGCTCGCCTGGCTGCACCCGGATACATCGGCAAACCGCGCGGATGAGCTGGCGCACGAAGGCGCGCTGCCCGCCGACGCTTTCGCCTGGCACCCTGTCACCCGGGCGGTAGGAAATGTGAAAAACCAGGGACCGGAGCTGGTGGAGCCGGTTGATAAAACCCATTAATAATATGTTTGCAGAAGTTGGCGCGAATGCCTTTTGATTGCGCTGCTTTTATTCGCTGCGCAGGTTGTCATCCTCTTTGAGCAACTCAGGCATAGCCTTTCTTAGAGTTGCTCTACCGCCCGGTTCCTTCTCGCATGTTACGTTTGTTTTAGCTTCGGCACTACGTGTGCAATATTGCCTGTAAGCAGGAAAATGCATCCTTTGGCATTACACTCTGCCCGTTTTTTCGGCTTTACTTTACCATTTTGGCTGGTTTTTATTAAAAGCCAGAGTCATTCAGCAATCCAGTATTCCTGTCCCACCTCTTCATGAATCGTTACCGGGACTATGTCAGGTCGATTCAAGGCAGTCCCGCGCAGTTAATTCATTCATGAAAACATATAAATCTTGCGTTCTGTCTGATACCTAATCTGGTGCTAAACAAAGAACCCAGTCAACCACACAAAAAATCAAATAAAAACAATAAATTACCAACCCACATCGCATTAGTGTCAGCAAAGCGATAAGTCTTACATACTATGATTTATAACGAAGCGTGATATTATAAGTAACAGACCACAATCACCTGAAAAAAAAGAAAATGAATAGCGCGCAATCTAATACTCCCCCACGGAAGTTACTACATGTCGACGGGCTAAGAGGAGTAGCCTGCCTGATGGTAGTATTATCACACCTCGCTTTGATATTTTATCCAGGGTTACATGATCCTACGCTGATCAATAATAACAGTATCATCAACTTTATATTCAATAGCCCTCTGTCGTTTATTTACTCAGGAACAGCCGCTGTATATATATTTTTTACTCTCAGCGGGTATATTTTAACTCATGCTTTTCTTAGTAGTGGCGATATACTGAATAATGCTACCACCATGACGACAAAACGTTATTTTAGATTAGCAATCCCCGCCACGGCATCGTGTATTTTTTGCTGGTTAGTGCTATCAAACGCAACTCCCGGCAGGGAGTTGCTTTCAGCATGGATTCAATCATATACAGTAGCGTCTCCCTCTTTTTTAAACGCACTTTATTCTGGGGCTGTTAGCGCTTTTTTTGGAGATGGCTCTGCTTATAATCCTGTGCTATGGACAATGAAGATTGAACTACTGGGTTCTTTCTTAACTTATTTTATTTGTTTAGTCCTTATAAGAGCACCCAATAAGGGCTTGATAATTTTATTGTTCTGCATAATGTTCTTTTTTTCAAGCCTGCCTCAAAAAGAAAAATATGGGTACATTGCCTTTCTATTAGGGTCCTTTATTCACTTTTCAGGATTAAACCTCAGGAAAGGAGTGGCGCTGATATTGATGCTAGCCGGGTTGTATTTAGGTGGGGTGCATTATGGTTCCAGGCCTTATATTTATGCAATCTACTACACAAGATTTTATATAAACGGCGAAGAGTCAAACGCTTATATATTATATAATTTTATTTCTGGCGTTCTGATCACATTAGCAATACTAACCAACAACTCGTTGAAAATGTTCTTCGCTAAAAAACCGTTTGTTTATATGGGAAAAGTCTCTTTTAGCGTCTACCTTTTCCATTTACCCTTTTTCCTGATAATAGCTACAGGAATATTTAATGCTATATATAACGCAGGCTATAGCTATCACGAAAGTGCAATAACAGCATCGATTCTTTCGATAGTCACTATCTATGCTGTAGCAAACTTAATTTTTAAAGCAGTAGATAACCCATCCATGCGGATCTCAAGCATATTAGCTAAGTTTTTATTTAAAACGCCAACGAGAATTTTATAGCGGCGCCTACGAATTTTAGATAAAAAAGGTGGCCAGCGAATCAGAAGCTGGTCACCTTAAAATGTGCAACTCACATTATAAATAATTAATAGAGCGGATATCGGCAATCTGCTGATGAACATTACTGCTAACACGGTGCGCCATTGCTCGTAACGTCTTTCCAGTGTCGGGAGAAAGCAAACTTGCTTGCGCAGTGGCTTAAGACGAGGATACTTCTGCGGAAGAGGCGCCGCGCTGGCTGCATGACAAAAAAGCTTACCAGTCACGACATACCTATGCTTGCTGGTCGTTGGCTGCTGGAGCTAACCCTAATTTTATCGCCAGCCAGATGGGACATGCAAATGCCCAGATGGTCTATCAGGTTTATGGATCCTGGATGGCTGAGAACAATACGGAGCAGGTGGCAATGCTGAACCAGAAATTATCTGACTATGCCCCACCGATGCCCCATGCAATAGGATCTGAGTAGATTAGGTAATATATTTCAGAAACTTATTGCCGCTAAACCTGCATGTTCATAATATCCTGGTACGCTGCGACCAGCTTGTTGCGCACCTGAATTCCCATCTGCAGCGACACGGACGATTTCTGCAAATCCACCATCACGTCATTGAGCGCCACGCCCGGTTTGCCTAAGGCGAAATTTTCCGCCTGCGTGCGCGCCGCGCTTTGCGTTTCGCTGATGCGGCCGAGCGCCGCCTGAAGTTCGCCGGCAAAGCTTACGCCCTGCGGGCCTTGCGTCGCTTCGTTGTGTGCGGTCAGCGCGGTTGCCTGCAACTGCTGGAGCACGCCTTCAATGCCCTGAATGGCCATCGTCTTCCCCATAGGATTTATCTGAATGCCGGCAAGCGTAACACTTTGTCAATAAGATAAAGGCGCTAAATAGCTGCAAAAAACCCGGCTAATTGGCCCATAGAAAATTCTGTAAACGCAAATAATGACATCGCCATCATTGTGGAACTTTTGTCGTGCTTGCCGACCCGGGAGTCCGTTTTGCTTCATTACACGTCTTATTCTGTTAACGCTGAGCCGCGAGGTGAGCAATGACTGCTGACACCGCTCAAACGCCACAAAATAAAGCCGGCGAATGGCTGAACCGCTTACGCGCTAACCCTAAAATCCCGTTGATGGTGGCTGCCGCCGCTGCAGTGGCGATTATCGTCGCCATGGTGCTGTGGGCGAAAAGCCCTGACTACCGTGTGCTTTACAGTAACCTGAGCGACCAGGATGGCGGCGCCATCGTCACTCAGTTGACCCAGATGAATGTCCCCTACCGTTTCTCTGATAACGGTAGCGCTATTATGGTGCCGGCTGAAAACGTTCACGAACTGCGCCTGCGTCTTGCCCAACAGGGCCTGCCGAAAGGCGGCGCCGTGGGCTTTGAGCTGCTCGATCAGGAAAAATTCGGCATCAGCCAGTTCAGCGAGCAGGTCAATTACCAGCGCGCGCTGGAAGGCGAACTCGCCCGCACTATCGAAACCTTAGGCCCGGTAAAGAGCGCCCGCGTGCACCTCGCCATGCCTAAACCTTCGCTTTTTGTACGCGAACAAAAAGCGCCTTCCGCTTCCGTTACCCTGACCCTGGAACCAGGCCGCGCGCTTGACGAGGGACAGATAAGCGCCGTAGTGCATATGGTTTCCAGCGCGGTAGCCGGACTGCCGCCGGGCAACGTCACGCTTGTGGATCAGGGCGGGCATCTGCTGACCCAGTCCAACACCGCCGGTCGCGACCTCAACGACGCGCAGCTTAAGTTTGCAAACGACGTTGAAAGCCGTATCCAGCGCCGTATCGAAGCTATCCTCGGACCGATTGTCGGCAACGGCAACGTGCATGCCCAGGTTACCGCCCAGCTCGATTTCGCCAATAAAGAGCAGACCGAAGAGCAATACCACCCGAACGGCGATCCGTCGCAGGCGGCCGTACGCTCTCGCCAGCTCAATACCAGCGAGCAGATTGGTGGCGCCTACCCGGGCGGCGTGCCGGGGGCGCTCTCTAACCAGCCTGCTCCGGCGAATAACGCGCCGATTGATGCGCCGCAACAGCAGAACAACGCGCAGGCGAACGGCCAGAACAATCAGCAGCGCACGCAGACGACCAGCGCGGCAAATAGCGGCCCGCGCAGTAGCCAGCATGACGAAACCACTAACTATGAAGTGGACCGCACGATCCGCCACACCAAAATGAATGTGGGCGACATCCAGCGTCTCTCTGTCGCCGTAGTGGTGAACTACCGTCAGTTGGCGGATGGCAAACCGCTGCCGTTGACGGCCGACCAGCTTAAGCAGATTGAAGACCTGACGCGCGAAGCGATGGGCTTCTCTGAGAAGCGTGGCGACACCCTCAACGTGGTTAACTCGCCGTTTACCGCAACGGATGAAACGGGTGGCGAGCTGCCGTTCTGGCAACAGCAAGCGTTTATCGACCAGATGCTGTCCGCAGGTCGCTGGCTGCTGGTCCTGATTGTCGCCTGGCTGCTGTGGCGCAAAGCGGTGCGTCCGCAAATCCAGCGCCGCGCCGAAGCGGCCAAAGCGGTACAGGAGATGGAGCAGCAGCGTAAAGAGATGGAAGAAGCGGTGGAAGTTCATCTCAGCAAAGACGAGCAGAGCCAGCAACGCCGCGCTAACCAGCGTCTGAGCGCCGAGGTAATGAGCCAGCGCATCCGCGAAATGTCCGATAACGATCCGCGCGTAGTGGCGCTGGTTATCCGCCAATGGATGAGTAACGAACTATGAGTAACCTGACCGGAACCGAAAAAAGCGCCATTCTGCTGATGACCATTGGCGAAGACCGCGCGGCGGAAGTGTTCAAGCACCTCGCCCCGCGCGAAGTGCAGCACCTCAGCGCGGCGATGGCGAACTTATCGCAGATCTCCAACAAGCAGTTAACGGAAGTGCTGGCGGAGTTTGAGCAAGAGGCGGAGCAGTTCGCCGCGCTCAGCGTCAACGCCAACGACTACCTGCGCTCGGTCCTGGTCAAAGCGCTGGGCGAAGAGCGCGCGGCGAGCCTGCTCGAAGATATCCTCGATACCAAAGAGACCACCAGCGGTATCGAAACGCTCAACTTTATGGAGCCGCAGAGCGCCGCCGACCTTATTCGCGACGAGCACCCGCAGATCATCGCCACCATTCTTGTGCACCTCAAGCGTTCGCAGGCGGCGGATATTCTCGCGCTGTTCGACGAACGTCTGCGCCACGACGTGATGCTGCGTATCGCCACCTTCGGCGGCGTACAGCCTGCGGCGCTGGCGGAGCTTACCGAAGTGCTCAACAACCTGCTCGACGGTCAGAACCTCAAGCGCAGCAAGATGGGCGGCGTGAGAACCGCGGCGGAAATTATCAACCTGATGAAAACCCAGCAGGAAGAGGCGGTTATTACGGCGGTGCGCGAATTCGACGGCGAACTGGCGCAGAAAATTATCGACGAGATGTTCCTGTTCGAAAACCTGGTGGAAGTGGACGACCGCTCCATCCAGCGCCTGCTGCAGGAAGTGGAGTCGGAATCTCTGCTTATCGCCCTCAAAGGCGCCGAGCAGCCGCTGCGCGAAAAATTCCTGCGCAACATGTCGCAGCGTGCGGCCGACATTCTGCGCGACGACCTCGCCAACCGTGGCCCGGTACGTCTGTCGCAGGTAGAAAACGAACAGAAAGCCATTCTGCTTATTGTCCGTCGCCTGGCGGAAACCGGCGAGATGGTCATTGGCAGCGGCGAGGACACCTATGTCTAATCAGCTTCCCTGGAAACTGTGGATGCCGGACGATCTGCTGCCTCCCGCCAGTATGAGGGAGTTGACGAGCTTCGCTGAAGCCGACGAGACGTCTGCCGTCGACAACGAGCTTATGCAGGAGCAGCAGCGTCAGCAGGCGCTGGCAGCGGTGCAGATGCAAGCGCATGAGCAAGGCTACAACGCGGGCCTCGCCGAAGGCCGTCAGCAGGGCTTTGAGCAGGGCCGCCAGGAAGGATACGCCAAAGGGATGGAACAGGGCCTTCAGGAGGCGCGCCAGCAGCAGGCGCCTCACCATGCCCGCATGCAGCAGTTGGTCAGCGAATTCCAGTACACGCTGGACGCGCTTGATAGCGTTATCGCCTCGCGTCTGATGCAGATGGCGCTGGAAGCCGCTCGTCAGGTTATCGGTCATACGGCCAGCGTAGATAATAATGCGCTCATCAAGCAGATCCAGACGCTGCTGCAGCAGGAGCCGCTGTTCAGCGGCAAGCCGCAGCTGCGCGTGCACCCGGATGATTTACAGCGCGTCGAAGAGATGCTGGGCGCGACCCTCAGCCTGCACGGCTGGCGGCTGCGCGGCGATCCGACGCTGCATCCCGGCGGCTGCAAAGTGTCGGCTGACGAAGGCGATCTCGACGCCAGCGTGGCGACGCGCTGGCAGGAGCTTTGCCGTCTCGCCGCGCCTGGGGTGCTCTGATGACCGCCCGCCTCACCCGCTGGCTCAACGCCCTCGATAACTTTGAGGCGCGCATGGCGCAACTGCCGCCGGTGCGCCGCTATGGCCGCCTCACCCGCGCCACCGGGTTGGTGCTGGAAGCGACCGGGCTGCAACTTCCGCTCGGCGCCACCTGCATCATCGAACGACAGGATGGCAGCCAGCTGCAGGAAGTGGAAAGCGAAGTCGTTGGCTTTAACGGTCAACGTCTTTTTCTTATGCCGCTGGAAGAAGTGGAAGGCATTTTACCCGGCGCGCGCGTTTACGCCCGCACCGGTAACGGCGACGGCCTGCAAAGCGGCAAGCAGCTGCCGCTCGGCCCGGCGCTGCTGGGGCGCGTGCTGGATGGTGCGGGCAAACCGCTCGACGGCCTCCCCTCCCCGGACACCGACGCCACGGGCGCGCTTATCACGCCGCACTTCAACCCGCTGCAGCGCACGCCGATTGAAGATGTGCTTGATGTCGGGGTACGCCCCATCAACGCCCTGCTGACCGTAGGCCGCGGCCAGCGTATGGGCCTGTTCGCCGGTTCCGGCGTGGGTAAATCGGTGCTGCTTGGCATGATGGCGCGCTACACCCAGGCGGATGTGATTGTCGTTGGGCTGATAGGCGAGCGCGGCCGCGAAGTAAAAGATTTTATTGAGAATATTCTCGGCGCCGAAGGGCGCGCCCGCTCGGTGGTGATTGCCGCGCCAGCGGACGTTTCCCCGCTGCTGCGTATGCAGGGCGCGGCTTACGCCACGCGCATCGCAGAGGATTTTCGCGATCGCGGCCAGCATGTGCTGCTGATTATGGACTCCCTTACCCGCTACGCCATGGCGCAGCGTGAGATTGCGCTGGCCATCGGCGAGCCGCCTGCGACCAAAGGCTATCCGCCTTCGGTGTTCGCCAAGCTGCCCGCGCTGGTTGAGCGCGCCGGCAACGGTATTTCCGGCGGCGGCTCCATTACCGCGTTTTATACCGTGCTGACCGAAGGCGACGACCAGCAGGATCCGATCGCCGACTCGGCGCGCGCCATCCTGGATGGCCACATCGTGCTGTCGCGCCGCCTCGCCGAAGCGGGCCACTACCCGGCTATCGACATCGAGGCCTCCATCAGTCGCGCCATGACCGCGCTGATTACCGAGCAGCATTACGCGCGGGTTCGCACGTTTAAACAATTGCTTTCCAGCTTCCAGCGCAACCGCGACCTGGTGAGCGTGGGCGCCTACGCCAAAGGCAGCGACCCACAGCTTGACCGCGCGATTGCGCTCTGGCCGCAGCTCGAAGCTTTCCTGCAGCAGGGCATTTATGAACGCTCAGGCGTGGAAGACGCCCTGCAGGCGCTGGAGCTGATTTTCCCGACGGTATGATGAACAAGGGAGACGGTAATGAAACAAAACGGAGCGCTCAACACGCTTAAGGAACTGGCGGAAAAAGAGGTAGAAAACGCGGCGCTGCGCCTTGGCGAGATGCGGCGCGGCTGCAAGCAGGCGGAAGATCAGCTCACCATGCTGATGAACTACCAGCTTGAGTACAGCAACAGCCTGAACCAGAACATGAGCCAGGGCATCGCCAGCAACCGCTGGCAGAACTACCAACAGTTTATTCTGACGCTGGAGAAAGCCATTGAGCAGCACCGCCAACAGCTCAACCAGTGGAACAGTAAAGTCGAGCAAGCGCTGAACTTCTGGCGCGAGAAAAAACAGCGGCTTCAGGCGTGGGAAACCCTGCAGGCGCGGCAGAGCAGCGCCGCGTTGCTGGCGGAAAACCGCCTTGATCAAAAAAAGATGGATGAATTTGCCCAGCGGGCATCAATGAGGAAAGGCGAATGATTACGTTGCCCACCGTTGCACTTACTGGCGACGCCGACGCGGCCACTGCGGCATCCGGCGCGAAAGGCGGCGACGCCGCACAGGATTTTCTGGCGTTGTTAGGGGAGCGTCTGAGCGGTGAGCTGCCGCTTGCCGACGGCAAAACCCTTACGCTTGCGCAGCTGACTGCGCAGGCGAAAACGCCGCTTGCAGCGGGTCTCGACGCCTCGACGCAGCCTGCGGATGTGAGCCTGGAAAGCCTGATGGCGAAGCTTCTGCCCGGCGGCGCAACCGACGAGACCGCCGCGTTGACCGAAGGCAAAACCCTGAGCGCGCTTCAGAAAAGCGGCGAAAACGATGTCGCAAAGCCGCTCAGCGATGCCGATCTCAGCGCGCTGAGCGCCCTGTTCGCCATGCTGCCGCAAACGCCGGCGCTCCAGCAGGCGGCGAAAGCCTCAACCGAAGCGCAGGATAACGCCATTACCCTTAACGCCGCCGCGCTCAACGCCGCGCAGCTCACGCTGCCTGCCGCTACGCCTGCGAACAGCAATGCTAAGGCCGAGGTAAAAGCGGATACCGCTAAAGCTGACGGCAACCGCGATGCGCGCATCGACCCGCTGAACCTGAGCGCCGCCAGCGCCGACGCGGTAAAAACGGCGACGGCGAATGCCGTAGCGCCTGTACAGAACAGTGAAAAAAGCGTTAACGACGGCAACAGCACGCATGCGCTTACCGCGCTTAGCCACGCTTCCGCCGTCGCGCTGAACAGCGCGACCCAGACACCAGGCGCAGCGACCGCCAGCTCGGCCCCGCAGGTCACCGCACCGCTCGGCACGCCCGCCTGGGAGCAGTCGGTAAGCCAGCATGTAACGCTCTTTACCCGTCAGGGCCAGCAGAGCGCCGAGCTGCGCCTGCATCCTGAAGATCTGGGCGCGGTGCAAATCAGCCTGAAGATTGACGACAATACGGCGCAGCTGCAGATGGTTTCGCCGCACAGCCATGTCCGCGCGGCGCTGGAAGCGGCGTTGCCGACCCTGCGCGCGCAGCTGGCGGAAAACGGCATTCAGCTTGGCCAGAGCAGCATTAGCAGCGACAGTTCCGCCGCCGGTCAACAGCAGGCGAACCAGCAGCAACAGCAGGGTTCCGGCTCCCGCGGCGGCTTTAGCTTTAGCGGCGCGGAAGAGGACGCCGTCGCGGCGCCCGTTAGCCTGCAATCCGCCGCGCGCGGCAACAATGCGGTCGATATCTTTGCCTAACGCAAAAGGTAGCGGGAATAAACACGTCTTTTCCTGGCTTTGACTTTAGGCAAGGTCAGGATAATTAGCTCATAAGCCGTACCGATACAGGAAACCTGAGTCTGATGACTGACAGCGCTATCACCAAAAGCCGCAAACGCTCCATCTGGATCCCGTTGCTGGTTCTTATCACTCTCGCCGCCTGTGCGACGGCGGGTTACAGCTACTGGCGCATGCAGCAGCAGCCTGCCAGCGCGGCGAAAGCGGAGCCGGAGCCGCCGCCGGCCCCGGTCTTCTTTGCGCTCGACACCTTTACGGTGAACCTGGGCGACGCTGACCGCGTGCTTTATATTGGCGTTACGCTGCGTCTGCAAGACGAAGCGACGCGCCAGCGCATTAATGATTACCTGCCGGAAGTGCGCAGCCGTCTGCTGCTGCTTTTCTCCCGTCAGGATGCCAACGTGCTTGCCACGGATGAAGGCAAGCAGAAGCTGGTAGCCGCCATTAAAGAGACGCTGTCGCCGCCGCTAGTGACCGGCCAGCCGAAGCAGGTGGTGACCGACGTGCTTTACACTGCCTTTATTCTGCGGTAACCCCATGGGCGATAGCATTCTTTCCCAGGCCGAAATCGACGCGCTGTTAAACGGCGACAGCGAACAAAGCGCCGAACAGAAGGTATCGGCGAGCGATGGCGACGTTCGTCCTTACGATCCCAATACCCAGCGTCGCGTTGTGCGCGAGCGCCTGCAGGCGCTGGAGATTATTAACGAGCGTTTCGCCCGCCAGTTCCGTATGGGGCTGTTTAACCTGCTGCGCCGCAGCCCGGATATCACCGTGGGGGCGATTCGCATTCAGCCTTACCACGAGTTTGCCCGCAACCTGCCGGTGCCGACGAACCTTAACCTTATCCATTTAAAACCGCTGCGCGGCACCGGACTTGTGGTCTTCTCCCCAAGCCTGGTGTTTATCGCGGTGGATAACCTGTTCGGCGGCGACGGCCGCTTCCCCACCAAGGTGGAAGGGCGTGAATTCACCCATACCGAACAGCGCGTGATTATGCGCATGCTGAAGCTGGCGCTGGAGTCGTACAGCGACGCGTGGAAAGCGATTAACCCGCTGGACGTAGAGTATGTGCGTTCGGAAATGCAGGTGAAATTTACCAATATCACCACGTCGCCGAACGACATCGTGGTTAACACGCCGTTCCATGTAGAAATTGGCAACCTGACCGGCGAGTTCAATATCTGTTTGCCGTTCAGCATGATTGAACCGCTGCGCGAGCTGCTGGTTAACCCGCCGCTGGAGAACTCCCGTCAGGAAGACCAGCACTGGCGCGACACCCTGGTGCGCCAGGTGCAGCACTCCGAACTGGAGCTGATAGCGAACTTCGCTGAAATCCCGCTGCGGTTGTCGAAAATTCTGAAGCTTAAACCGGGCGATGTGTTGCCCATTGATAAACCGGATCGCATTCTGGCGCATGTCGACGGCGTACCGGTACTAACCAGCCAGTACGGCACCGTGCAGGGACAGTACGCGCTGCGCGTTGAACATTTGATCAACCCTATTTTGAATTCGCTGAATGAGGAACAGCCCAAATGAGTGACATCAACAAACCGTCCGACGACAACGCAGGCATGGACGATCTGTGGGCTGACGCATTGAACGAACAAAAAAGCGCAGGCGGCTCAGCAGACGATCTCTGGGCCGATGCGCTGAGCGAGCAAAAAACCGCCGGAAAAAGCGCGGCCGACAGCGTGTTTCGCGCACTGGAAGGCGGCGACGTCACCGGCGCGCTGCAGGATATCAATCTGATTATGGATATCCCGGTGAAGCTCACCGTGGAGCTGGGCCGCACCCGGATGACTATCAAAGAACTGCTGCGCCTGACGCAGGGTTCCGTGGTGGCGCTCGATGGCCTGGCCGGCGAGCCGCTGGATATTCTGATCAACGGTTATCTGATTGCCCAGGGTGAAGTGGTGGTGGTCGCCGATAAATACGGCGTGCGTATCACCGACATCATCACTCCGTCTGAACGTATGCGTCGTCTGAGCCGGTAATGAAAACCACCTCCACGGTTAGCCAGCCTCTGCCCTCCGCTGGCTCATCGCTTATCCAGGTGAGCGGCGCGCTAACGCTTATCATTCTGGTAATTTTACTGGCGGCGTGGGTCGCCAAACGCGTTGGCTTCGCGCCGAAGCATGGCGGCAACCGCGAGCTGAAAATCAGCAGCAGCGTAAGCCTCGGCAACCGCGAAAAAGTGGTGATTGTCGATGTCGAAGACGCCCGGCTGGTGCTGGGCGTAACGGCAAGCCAGATTACGCACCTTCATACCCTGCCGCCGAAAGCGGTAGCGGAAGAAGCAGCCGCCCCGGTTCCGGGCGCGGATTTTCAACAACTGATGAAAACGTTGCTTAAGCGCAACGGGAGAAAGTAATGCGTCGTTGGGTTTATCTCTCGTTGGGCGCGCTCAGCCTCTTCGCCGCGCCTGCTATGGCGCAACTGCCGGGGCTGGTAAGCCAGCCGCTGGCGGGCGGCGGCCAGAGCTGGTCGCTGCCGGTGCAGACGCTGGTGTTTATCACCTCGCTCACCTTCCTGCCTGCCGTGCTGCTGATGATGACGAGCTTTACGCGCATCATCATCGTCTTCGGCCTGCTGCGCAACGCGCTTGGCACCCCTTCCGCGCCGCCGAACCAGGTGCTGCTGGGCCTTGCGCTGTTTTTGTCCTTTTTTATCATGTCGCCGGTGCTTGATAAGATTTATACCGACGCTTATCAGCCGTTCAGCGAAAACAAAATCTCCATGGAAGTGGCGCTGGAAAAAGGCGCGCAGCCGCTTCGCGAATTTATGCTGCGCCAGACCCGCGAGGCGGATCTCGCCCTCTTCGCCCGACTGGCGAAAACGCCGGAGATGGCCGGGCCGGAAGCCGTGCCGATGCGCATTTTGCTGCCCGCCTATGTCACCAGCGAATTGAAAACCGCTTTCCAGATTGGCTTTACCGTTTTTATTCCGTTCCTCATCATCGACCTGGTGGTGGCGAGCGTGCTGATGGCGCTCGGCATGATGATGGTGCCGCCCGCGACCATCGCCCTGCCCTTTAAGCTTATGTTATTTGTGCTGGTGGATGGCTGGCAGTTGCTGGTCGGCTCGCTCGCTCAGAGCTTCTACAGTTAGGAGAGGATGCCATGACGCCAGAATCGGTCATGATGATGGGCACAGAGGCGATGAAAGTCGCCCTTGCCCTTGCCGCCCCGCTGCTGCTGGTCGCGCTGGTGACGGGCCTGATTATCAGTATTTTGCAGGCCGCCACCCAGATAAACGAGATGACGCTCTCTTTTATCCCGAAGATCCTCGCCGTGTTCGTCACGATGGTGGTGGCAGGCCCGTGGATGCTCAACCTGCTGCTGGATTACGTGCGCACGCTTTTCACTAACCTGCCGTATATCATCGGCTGACGGAGTATCGGGTGCTCCATTTCACCAGCGATCAGTGGCTGCATTACCTGAACCTTTATTTCTGGCCGCTTTTGCGCGTGCTGGCGCTGGTTTCTACAGCGCCTATTTTGAGCGAGCGCAGTATCAGCAACCGGGTAAAGCTTGGTCTCGCGCTGCTGATTACGATAGTCATCGCGCCGACGCTGCCGCAGACGCAGGTGCCGATTTTCTCAGCCCAGGGCTTTTGGCTTGCGCTGCAGCAAATTCTTATCGGCATCGCGCTGGGCTTTACCATGCAGTTCGCCTTTGCCGCCGTGCGTACCGCAGGCGAGATAATCGGCCTGCAGATGGGACTTTCCTTCGCGACCTTTTTTGACCCGGCCAGCCATCTCAATATGCCTGTTCTGGCCCGCCTGCTGGATATGCTGGCGATGCTGTTATTTTTAACCTTTAACGGCCACCTGTGGCTGATTTCAATCCTGGCGGATACCTTTCATACCCTGCCATTTAGCGGCGAGCCGCTAAACAGCAACGCGTTTATGGCGCTGGCCCGCGCGGGCGGACTCATTTTTCTCAACGGTTTAATGCTGGCGTTGCCGCTGGTGACGCTTTTACTGACGCTCAACCTGGCGCTCGGTTTATTAAACCGCATGGCGCCGCAGCTGTCGGTATTTGTGATAGGTTTTCCCGTTACCTTGTCAATTGGCATGATGGTTATCATTGCCTTAATGCCGCTCATCGCTCCGTTTTGCGAACACCTATTTAGCGAAATTTTTAATTTGCTTTCTGATATTGTCAGCGAAATACCCACCGCTAATTAACCCTCGCAACAAAACGGTTTTTTGAGGATAATCCTAAAAAACAAAATATATTCTCCCGCTTAGCTAAAGCACAGCGGGAAATTAAAGATTTTACCTCGTTCACAACTCACAACATTTACTTTACTTTAAGAACATTCCTGGCAAATTATACCTAACTTTACGGGATAGTGGGTCCGCCTGAATGACTTCCCTGACGCTGTTCCAGGTCGTCCGACCTGCTAACCGAATATTGCTTATGCATTTTTTAGCTTGCTATTGCTGGTCTTCGCAGAACGGCGGTCGTTCTCAGGCTAGTGGTGAAGCAATCGTTGTGCTTTAACGGATAACGCGTTTAGTGAGGGTATGCTATGTCAACGATTATTATGGATTTATGCAGCTATACGCGGCTTGGGCTAACCGGCTACCTTGCCAGCCGGGGAGTCAGAAAGCGGCAAATCTGCCACGTCGAAACGGTCGAAGCGCTGGAAGAAGCGTGCCAGAGCAAAGAACCTCATGTGGTATTTATTAACGAAGACTGCTTTATTCACGACGCGCCAAGCAGCTTACAAATAAAGCAGGTCATCAATCAGCACCCCGGCACCTTATTTATCGTTTTTATGGCTATCGCGAATATCCATTTTGATGAATATCTGCGGGTGCGCAAAAACCTACTCATCAGCTCCAAATCAATTAAGCCCGAATCGCTGGACACTATTCTTGGCGAATATCTGGCAAAAGATATGCAATGCATCAGTCATATTAATTTGCCTACACTTTCGTTAAGCCGCACTGAATCAAGCATGTTACGAATGTGGATGTCGGGGCAAGGAACGATTCAGATTTCGGACCAGATGAATATCAAAGCGAAGACGGTTTCCTCGCATAAAGGCAATATCAAACGCAAAATAAAAACCCATAATAAGCAAGTTATTTATCATGTGGTCCGCCTGACGGATAATGTCACCAACGGCATTTTCGTTAATATGCGCTGACGCCTGACTCTGTACCCTACTACACCTACACTCTGCTCATTGCCCGCAGCGCCGTCTCACGGCAGACAACAAAAACGCTATCCGCTTGCGTTGGCTCAGCCCCAACAGCAAACCGCCCTCAAATGAGGGCAGCGTTAGTTATTCGGCTTTTTCCACAAAGACACCGTCCGGATGTCCCTTCTCGTTAAAGAACCAAATTCCCAAAGGGTAATCTTCCAGCGAGACCAGATACATTGTTCCTTCGTTAAATTCTTCAATCGCCAGCACGACACCCGGGCGACGCGGACCCCCGTCCGTTTTGACAGTAACCCGATCGTTGATATTCATAACCGTTCCTCCAGAGATTCTTCGTGCCAGTTTAGAACAAAACTCGCTGCCGGTGCGATATTTAGCGCCGCCTGCGAGCGTCTATACTTATCAGGATACACAACCGGAGGGTGACGGTGATGAAAACGATGAAGCCAGACAGCGACAGCGCGCATCGCGACGCCGAAGTGGATGTGGATGCGCTGCTGGCTGCCATCAATGAAATCAGCGAAAGCGAAGTAAAGCGGGTGGACGGCAGCGACGACCCGCAACGGGTAAGCGTGGATGGGCGCGATTACCACACTTATACCGAACTTGCCGACGCGTTCGAACTGGATATCCAGGATTTCAGGATTAGCGAGATCAACCGCTGAAATAAAAAATCCCGGCCTGGGGGGCCGGGATAAGCTTGCGAATGCAAGAAGCACGTAAAATTCGTTACACCAGGAAATCTGATGTCGGCAATCAACATATAGGCAATTTTTTTGCATGACAAGAATATATTTAGCCGATGAATAGTTTATTTCGAATATTAAAAACAGTGATTATTACGCCAGGCCTTGGCCGAAGCCTGTTGGCTGGAAACGATCCCAACACTGCCCGTTTATAGGCCTGAATATTTTGAGACTATTCCTGGTCAATCACTTTTCTGCAACGTTTGCGTTTACCCGCAAGACAAGGAGCCGACATGCCGCAACTACCGCTTAACGACAGCCTGCTGATTGTCACCGATCTCGACGGCACGCTGCTCGACCCGAATACGCATGCCTGGGAGGCGGCGCAGGGCTGGTTGACCCGCCTTGTGGACAATCAGGTGCCGGTGGTGCTCTCCAGCAGCAAGACTTCTGCGGAGATCATTACCCTGCAAAAGGAGATGGGGCTGCAGGGATTGCCGTTTATCGCTGAAAACGGCGCGGTGATCCAGCTTGATGAAAGCTGGAGCGATCATCCGGACTTTCCTCGCCTGCGCTGCGGCGCGGACCACGAGACCATCCTCGCCGTGATTGAAAAGCTTCGTCAGCAGCACGCCTATAAACTCTTTAGCTTTGATGATGTAGACGATAAAACCATTGCCGAGTGGACCGGGCTCAGCCCGAAGCTCGCTGCGATGGCCCGACTGCTTGAAGCCTCCCAGACCCTTATCTGGCGCGATACCGATGAACGGCTGGCGGCGTTTGAAAAACAGCTCAACGAGGCTGGGCTGGTGCTTCAGGAAGGCGGACGCTTCTGGCATGTTTTAGACGCGCAATGCGGCAAAGGCGAGGCGGTTAACTGGTTGAAGGCGCAATACCAGCAACGCGAAGGCAAACTGCGCGCCACGATTGGGCTGGGCGACGGCCCCAACGACGCCCTGCTGTTGGATAATGTCGATTACGCGGTCGTGGTCAAGGGGCTTAGCCGCCATGGCGTTATTCTGCAAAACGAGGACCCGCAGCGGGTTTATCGCACGCAGCTTGCTGGGCCTGAAGGCTGGAGCGAAGGGCTTGAGCACTTCCTCGCGAAGCGTTAATCCCGGGCGCGCACGCCGTTTCGCCCGCTCTGCTTCGCCAGATAGAGCCTGCGGTCCGCGACTAACTGCAGCTGTTCGAAATCATAGGTGCCCTCTTCCTGCGCGCCGCTGACGCCCAGCGAACCGCTGATGCGCAGCGTCGTGTTCTGCGTTATCAGGATTTCCCGGGCATTCAGCCTTGTGCGAATGCGTTCGGCCACGCGCTCCGCCTCGTCGCGCGTTGCGCCGGGCAGCAATATGCAAAACTCTTCACCTCCAACCCTGCCGGCAATATCTTCCGCCCGCAGCGTCTGGCTCACCAGCCCCGCCGCATGGGAGAGCACCCGATCGCCCGCCTGGTGGCCGAAACGGTCGTTGATGCTTTTAAAGTGGTCCAGATCGAGCTGGATAACGGCGCAGGGTTGGTTTTGCTCGCGACAGCGCGCCGCTGCGTTTTTGGCCCGGTCAAAAAAGGCGCCGCGGTTATAAAGCCGGGTCAGCGTATCGTACCAGGCGCGCCACTGAAGATGATGTTGCATCTGGTACATGTCGTGCACCATCCTGCGGATCACCACCCAGGAGAAAATCAGCATGCTGGTAAAGAGCAGCCACAACAGCGCCAGCACCAGCGTAATTTTGCCAAACTCGCCGCTGGCGCTCTGCGCCAGTGTATCCACCCGCACCAGTACGCCGTCAAAATAGCTCAGTCGCGCCCAGCTGATAAATCGCGCTCCCAGGCGGTAATCCCCTTCGGTAGCCTTTTTCATCATTTGGGCAAGCCTCGCTTTCTGTTCGGCAGTGAGCAGGCGTCCGCGGTGGGATGTCGATTGCGTAGCGGCTATGACCTGAAAGTGGCTGTCATAAAGCACGATATCGGCTTCATGATCCTCTTCCAGCGACTCCAGCAAAAACTGCGTCACCGCATCCACTCTAAAATCCAGCGCCAGCACGCCGTACCAGCGTTGCTCATGATCCAGCGGTACGCTGGCGGTAAGGGAGCGGTCAGCCTGATAAACCGGAGACTGACTGTGCGTCCAGCGTACGCCGCGCGTAGGATTGCTGCGTTTCGAATGGGCGGAAAAATAGGGATGGTTGACCAGCCGGTGGTAATGGGCGCGAATGCGCGCCTCTTCCTGCTCCTGCGCCCCAGGGCTTAAATAAAAACCGGCGCGGGAGGTATAAAACATATTGCGCTGCAGCGCCGGGTCTGCGCTCGCGCTTTTCATCAGATAACTGAATTCAGAAGCGGCGGTCAGCTCCCGGTTAAGCCGCTCCTCTTCCCGGTTAAGGTAAGGGTTCTGCTCGACATAATTATCTGAAACGCCGCGCAAGGGGACGCCGCGTTTATCGTTTACGTCGAGCAGCCAGCCCTCGCTGTCGCGCTGGGCGAAGAATGCTGCCAGCGCCTCCTGAGAAGGCGGTATGACGGGCGCTTCCAGCGCCTCTTCCATGGCGGAGCGATAAAAAAGCAACCTGTCGACGCCATACTGCAAATGTCTGTCCAGCGCAGTGGCGATAGTATCGAGGCTGTTGCGCTGCCCGGCGAGGTAGGCGTTTTCCAGCACAACCACTTCACGCCAGGTCAGCAGCGTGGAGCAAAGTAAAACTATCGCAAAGCAAAGATTGACGACCCGACCTGGATGGCGAAAGCGGGTTGGATTTAAAATTCTCTTAGGCACCAGCAGGCTCCCTGCATCAACAGGCTATTCCCGGTTTTACTTATCTGTCTACTTTATCGGCCCACATTGCGCGCTGCCTAGCCTGTTGTCCGAACAGCCTGCAAAAACGCCCGGTTCAAACCGGGCGTTATCGTTAACGGCGTTCTTCACGCGCCTGCTTTTCACCCGGGATCAGTTCTTCTTCCCGGAAAGCTTCTCGCTGCACCCCATAGCCGTCGTACCAACGGCACTCGACCATGCCGCTGGAATACCCCGTAACCACCATGCTCGGGCCGCCGTTTTTACGCTTTACTTCATCGCTGACTAAAAAGACCATATCTGCCTCCTTCTCAGGGGTGAAAACTTTTACAAGATAGTAAAAGAACGCGACTATTGCCGGGCTTACAGCGTGTAAACCAGAAAATTCTCAGTGTGCCTCTTTGCCGCGCAGGCGGTTTATACCTTTTACAACGGCAAGCACGACCGCGCCGACGATAAAGCCGAGCACCAGGTTCATCAGCGTCGGCACCACCGCCTGCGCGATATGGCCGCCCTGCTCCGCCCAGTGTTCGATAGCATGATGCACGGGCGTAAGGCCGTGAACCACAATACCGCCGCCTACCAGAAACATCGCCAGCGTGCCGAGCACCGACAGCGCTTTCATCAGCCACGGCGCCGTCACCAGCAGCCCTTTGCCCACGGCCTGCGCCAGCGTCGAGGTTTTATCGGCAAGCCAGTAACCGAGATCGTCAAGCTTCACAATAACGCCCACCAGCCCGTACACGCCGATAGTCACCAGAATGGCGATGCCTGCAAGAATCATTACCTGCGTTAACAGCGGGGCTTCCGCCACAATGCCAAGCGTGATGGCGACGATTTCCGCCGACAGGATAAAGTCGGTACGAATGGCCCCTTTGACTTTGTCACGCTCGAAAACTTTCGGGTCTTGCTGCGCAATGGCTTCCAGCCGCTGACGACGCTCCTCAGGCGTTTCTTTGTGCTTGCGCGCTTCAATGCTGTGCAACACTTTTTCCACGCCCTCATAGCACAGGAACGCCCCGCCTATCATCAGCAGCGGCGTGATAGCCCAGGGCGCGAACGCGCTGATGATAAGCGCCAGCGGCACCAGAATAAGCTTATTAACAAACGACCCCTTCGCCACGCCCCAGACCACGGGCAACTCGCGGTTGGCGCGCACCCCGCTTACCTGCTGCGCGTTCAGTGAAAGATCGTCCCCCAGCACGCCTGCGGTCTTCTTTGCCGCCAGTTTGCCCATCATCGAAATGTCATCCAGCAGCGTGGCGATATCATCCAGCAGCGTTAAAAGACTACTTCCAGCCAAAATATTCATCCTTTGTTTTGTGATCGGAAAGGTAATTATGGAACAAAAGCCTTAGCACGGAAAATTCTCCATAAAATCAACAAAAAATTCATCAGAAATAAACAATTAAAAACCTCGCCTCGGCAATATTTTTGTCGTTCACTATAAGCGTTCTTTATTAATGTCGTGAGGGAGTATGCGTTTCGCTAAAGTTCTGCCGCTGCTTGGGGCGCTTTTTGCGCTCTATATCATCTGGGGTTCCACCTACTTTGCTATCGCCATCGGCGTAAAAAGCTGGCCGCCGTTTATGATGGCCGGGGTTCGCTTTTTGTCTGCCGGGCTATTGCTTATGGCTTTTCTGTTGCTGACCGGCCACAAGCTGCCCGCTCGCCGTCCGCTGCTGAACGCCGCGCTGATAGGCGTGCTGCTGCTGGCGGTGGGCAACGGCTTTGTCACCGTGGCGGAGCATATGCATGTGCCTTCCGGCATTGCCGCCGTCATGGTCGCCACCGTGCCGCTGTTTACGCTTATCTTCAGCCGCTGCTTTGGCCTGCCGACGCGCAAGCTCGAATGGTTCGGCATCGCTATCGGTCTGGTGGGCATCGTGTTGCTGAACAGCGGCGGCAACCTGAACGGCAACCCCTGGGGCGCGCTGCTGATTTTAATCGGTTCCCTGAGCTGGGCGTTTGGCTCGGTATACGGTTCGCGCATCGAACTGCCTTCCGGCATGATGGCGGGGGCCGTTGAGATGCTTTGTGCAGGCGTGGTGCTAATGGCAGCCTCTTTCCTGACGGGCGAAAAGCTAACGACGATGCCGGACCTCTCTGGTTTCCTCGCCGTAGGCTACCTGGCGCTCTTCGGCTCGGTTATCGCCATTAACGCCTACATGTACCTTATTCGCAACGTTTCGCCTGCGATCGCCACCAGTTACGCCTACGTTAACCCCGTAGTAGCGGTACTGCTTGGCACCGGGCTTGGCGGCGAAAACCTCTCCGCCATTGAGTGGCTGGCGCTGGGGATTATTATTCTCGCCGTGCTGTTAGTAACGATAGGGAAATATCTGCTGCCGGCAAAACCGACAGTGGTGGCGTGTGACGTTGAGAAATAGTTTCAGGCGGGCGGCGCGGGCCGCTCGCGCTCTGTGGCATGGATGCCAAGCGTATCGATTTCCGCCTGCGCGCCGCCGCTGCAAATCCACTCTTCCAGCCGCTCTTTGAGCGCCGCGTCAGAAAGCTTCGCCCGGCCCCGCAGGGCGCACTCCCAGACCACTAACACCCGCCAGCCTTCCTCCCGCAGACGCGAAATATCGCGACGGTCCCGCTCAACGTTTTTGCCTATTTTCTCAAGCCAGAAATCGGTGCGGGTGGCGGGTACTTTGAAAAGATAGCAGTCGTGGTGATGCCAGAAGCAGCCGTGCGTGAAGATAATGCAGCGGTAGTCGTCGAGCACGAAGTCGGGTTTGCCGGCAAGCCCGGCATCCTGCACGCGAAAGCCGAAGCCCGCTTCGCCAAGCAGCCCGGCCAGTCTTTTTTCAATGGCGGTGTCGCGCGTAGCGATGGCGCGCATGTTCTTACTGCGTATCGCTTTGCTGTGCACATCCGCCATAGGGTTACTCCTGTCGCTGTTCTACTGCCTGTAAAATGCGGGGACGAAGCAGTTGCGCCACCGCAGCAAACACAGGCACCACGACGGAGTTGCCAAACTGCCGGTATGCCTGGGTATCGGAAACCGGAATGCGAAAGCGGTGCTCATGCGGCAGCTCAAACCCCATTAACCTCGCGCATTCACGCGGCGTTAAGCGGCGCGGCCGACGCTGCTGATTATCGGGATGGTCAAAATCCTCCTCGCCGAGCGGCTTGTTCCAGCCCCGGTCGACCAGGATTTCCGCGCCGTCTTTGTAATAACGCGCGGAAAGCGTGCGCGCCACGCTGAGCGGATTTTGCGGGTCCACCAGGCCGAAACCGAAGCCGTTGCCTTTCGCCTGATGCTTCTGCGCGTAACGGTAGAGGTATTTCCAGAGCGTCGGCGTCAGCACATAGCGGGCGTCAACCGTTGGGTCGAGCAGTTCGCCAAAGGCGGGACGACGTTCGGGATAAAAGGCGGGTAAATCGCGCAGCGTAAACCCGGCATGTAAGTTGAGGTCGCGGCGAAAACCTACCAGCACGATACGCTCGCGGTGCTGCGGCAGAAAATGTCGGCCATCGATGATTTTCGGGTCGCCTGCGCCCATCTCTCTCGCGTCCGCCACTTCATACCCGAGCTCATCCAGCGTTTCCATAATGATGCGGAACGTATTGCCTTTATCGTGGCTCTTCAGGTTCTTCACGTTTTCGAGCACGAAAATCGCCGGGCGTTTGGCGGCGATGATGCGCGCCACATCGAAAAAGAGCGTGCCCTGCGTTTCGCAGGCGAAACCATGAGCGCGGCCCAGCGCGTTTTTCTTCGATACGCCCGCCAGTGAAAAAGGCTGGCACGGAAAACCCGCCAGCAGAACGTCGTGATCGGGCAACGTCGCCTGAATATGCGCCGCGGCCTCTTCATCGCTCACTTCGGCGCGGTTGCTTAAGGTAACGTCGCGAATATCTTCATTAAAGCGGTGCGCCTGTGGGTCGCAATACCAGTTAGCTTTATAGGTGCGGACGGCGTGTTTGTTCCACTCGCTGGTAAAGACGCACTGGCCGCCAATGGCTTCAAAACCGCTGCGAATGCCGCCGATGCCGGCAAAAAGGTCGATAAAGCGGAAGGCGTAATGGGGATGATGTTTCGGCGGCGCAGGCAGCAGCGCGCTTAGCGACGCCTGTTCGCGCGGCGTCAGGCGCGTTTGCTCCGCTTCGCGGGTGAGTTCGCGTTTCAGTATGGCCCGGCTCCAGGTTTTATCCCCCGCCTCATTAAGGCGCGCGACCAGGGTTTTCACGTCGTAGATTTCCAGCAGTCGCGATAAAAGAGAGCGCCCGACGGGCGAGCAGGCGACCTCGTCAATAACAAATTGATTTTCCAGCATTGCGTTAGCCATACAGAACGAATATCTGACAGAGTAACACAAAAAGGACCGCCACGACGGTTAGCGCGTCTTCAGGGCAACAGCCTGCTGAAGCGGCGCAATACGTCTTCATCAAGCTGGCAATATTCGCCTTTCAGTTCAGCGCACAGCTTCGCCATGTAGTGCGCAAGGAAGTCGGCGTTGTAATGCGCAAGCGCCCTGCCCGCCTCGGTCTGCATGGTATCCGGCAGTGTCAGCAGCTTTTTTTGAAAGTGATCCAGCGCCCAGGCGGCGTCATCCAGTTCGCGCTCCATCGCCAGCGGATCCTCGCTATCGAACAGCGCTCGTCCTAACGCGCCAGAAGTGTAAAAGACGCGGGCGAGGCCTATCGCGCCAAGCGACTCCAGCCGATCGGCATCCTGGACGATTTTCGCCTCCAGCGTTTGCGGCGCAATGCCGGCGCTGAAACTGTGCGCCTGCACGGCGTGAGCGACATCGTCATAAAGCTTGTGCGGGAAATCGGGAAAGTGTTCGGCCAGAATGTTCAGGGTTTCCTGAGCGGCGCGGGTGGAAGCCAGATGCCGCTCGGGGTGATTTTTAGGCAGGTTAACGACATCGTGAAAATAGCAGGCGGCCAGCACCACCAGACGGTCGGCTTCCGTGCCCTGCATAATTTGCTGCGCGGTTTTCCATACGCGCCTGAAGTGCGCCACGTCATGCGCTTTATCATCCTGCAACCAGCTCTGGTTGAACCAGACCTCGAAACGCTCTTGCCAGTGGGATAGGGTCATAGGTACTCCTGATTGCGCTGCGGGCCCGTTTATTATTTGTAACGCAGATCACTAATTTATCAAGACGTAGTACGCGCGACGGCTTCATACATCACCATTATTGACGCGAATGCTGCTGATCAAACAGGGCGTACACGCTCACGTACACGTCATCCGGCATCACTGAGGATAAAAGCGTTTTGTTACAAAAACGTTATTCAGAAAAGCGGTTAAAACGCACCGGTTATTTTATCTACCGTTTATTGGCAACCCTGCCTTTTGCACATCCGTATCGATTTAAGGAACAAATAAGGGCAAAAAAAGCGTTGGATGGGCATTTTTATCTGACAAAAAAGCATTCGCGCAGGAGACCCTTATCAAATTCAACTTATTGATATCTATGCCAGACTAACAAATCACCAGGTCTTAATTTCATTTCCAATGTCTGAAACGAATAATAGCAGCGCAATCATTTATTACCCAAATAACCCCTTAACTTTTTCCTAATTATTCCTTTCAATCTTTCTGCTCACATATTCTCTTTCGGAAATTATAAGAATTAAGGATAGAATCTTGCCCGGCATTAAATGCAAAGTGCCATTCATGGTATTTATGATTATAAGGATATTGATAATGAAGAGAAAAGTTCTGGCATTGCTTGTCCCTGCTTTATTAGCGGTGGGTACGGTTCACGCTGCAGAAATATATAATAAAAACGGCAATAAATTAGACCTCTTTGGTAAAGTCGACGCGCGGCACACCTTCTCCGACAACCCAGGAGACGATGGCGACGGCACCTACATGGAGTTTGGTTTTAAAGGCGAAACGCAAATTTCCAACGATCTTACCGGCTATGGCATGTGGAACTATAAGATCATGGCCAACAACGTTGAAAGCGACAACACGACTTACAACAAACTGGCTTTCGCTGGGCTGAAGTATGGCGACTACGGCTCCTTCGACTATGGTCGTAATTATGGCGTTATCTACGACGTGGAAGCCTGGACGGATATGCTGCCGGTCTTTGGCGGCGATTCTTACACCTATCACGATAACTACATGATAGGGCGCGGCAACGGCATGGCGACTTATCGCAATACCGACTTCTTTGGCCTGGTGGAAGGCTGGGACTTCGCGCTGCAGTATCAGGGCAACAACGAAGGCGAAGGTGAAGGCAACGAAGGCGCAGGTGTCGGTCACAACAGCCTTGCCAGCCAGAACGGCGACGGCTTCGGCATATCGACCACTTATGATTTCGGCATGGGTTTTGCCGCCTCAGCCGCTTACTCTTCCGCCGACCGCACTACCGCTCAGGCTAATGCTGGCCGTGGAAAGAGCGCTTATGCTGGCGGCGAGCGTGCGGACGCATGGGCAGCCGGTTTGAAATATGACGCGAATAACATTTATCTGGCCGCAACCTTTGCTGAAACACGCAACATGACCCCGTATGGCAGCAGCGGCAGCCGTCTTGGCGGCGGTATCGCAGACAGAACCCAGAACATTGAAGTGGTAGCGCAATACCAGTTCGACTTTGGCTTGCGTCCGTCGCTGGCTTTCCTGCAATCAAAAGGCAAAGACGTCTGGTATGATGGCCAATATTTCAATAAAGATTTGGTCAAATACGCCGATGTTGGCGCATCCTGGTACCTGAATAAAAACTTCCTCACCTATGTTGATTACAAAATTAACCTGCTGGACGAAGACGATAACTTCTACCGCAACAATGGCATCGCCACCGATGACATCCTGGCTGTAGGTATGGTTTACCAGTTCTGACCACTCTGCTGACGCTAAAGCCCGCCGCCGTGCGGGCTTTTTTATTGCCAGCGTTTAGCGAGCTTTTTAACAGGGGATTTTTGACGACGCGTTAATCATTACGGAGAACATTTCTTGCGGCTGGCAAATACCGTAGCGAGAAATAAAGTCTGTTTTTCCCACACAAAGAACCTCTTTCCAGCAATTGCTGAATTTTTGCTGGCGATTGGGGTTGCGCGCTAAAAACCTTGCCAGGATTTGCTGTAAAGATTTCATAAACGATGCCGCTGCCTGGTGTATTTACTTCGCACCCAGCGCTGGCCTGCAAATAAAGTTCGCGCTGAACTGTGTTAAGTTTGCCTACGCCGCCGCCATCCTGAATAAGAACTTTTACCCCCGCCTCTTCTATATCTGCGACCAGTTGACGATAGCCCTCCGGCGACATATTGCCGGAAAAAAAACTGCTGATATAAACGGGCTTTTGCGCAACGGCTACCAACTGGCGACGCGTGTCGCTCAACCATTTGGTCATCTGCCCCCGCGCCGCTTTATCACGCCAGTTACTGTCGTCTATTTCCGCGCTGATGTACCAACCATCCGGCTGAAACCCCATGGTTTTGGCCCATAACCTCGCCTGGCGACGATCCTGAACGAGTAAGCGATTTAAGTAGTTAGCCTGCGCAGCAAGCGGCTGCTTCTGACGCGTAAAGAAATCGGGGTCGGCATTTAAGCCTATGATAACCTTCAATCCTGCCTGGCGCGCCGCCTGCGCTTTCTTTAACAGAAGAGCGCGTTCGGTTTCGTTAGCAAACGCCTCGCCATAGCGCGTCCACTGTATTACCAGCGTATCAAATCCTTGATGATGCAGCGTTTGCATCAATGAATGCCAGCTCGTGTCGCTTGCAAGGTTATCTCGCAATTGCGGTTGCCAGAAAATGCCTGTCATTGCGAATGACGGCGCGTTCACCAGTAAAAGAATTAACAAAAAGAGAGACTTACTCATTTACCAGTGAACTCCAAGAGTAACAAAGACGTTGTTGCGCTCGCCCGAGCGTTGATTAACGCTGTTCAGAATATGTTGATACTCAAGGCCCAGGCTTACTTTATGCGGCCAGGCATCGTATTGGGTTTCGCCGGTCCAGATATTCCATCGTACGCCCGCGCCGCCAGTCTGCGCCCCCCGCGTTTCACCATTACGGTAACCGTTGGTCTGCAAATGCGCATAGGGCTCCAGCGTCTGACCATCGGTTATTTTTTCATGCCAGCTGACGCGATAATCAGCGGTCCATGCCTGAATGTCTTGCCGTACATAATGTGCAGCATCAAGATAAAGATTGTTCGCAAACCAGCCAGACCCGGTCGGATGCCACTCGTCACTGAAACGACCATTATTGAAAAACGAGGCGCTGGCGCGAAGCATGACATCCGATTCACCGTGATGGCTATCAAGCGGCGCCTGGTGCTCGATGGCGAGAAAGAAAACCGATTCCCGCAGCGGTTTCCAGCGCAGGCCGGTGCCAATCATGGGGTTTTTTACCGGCATCGCCACGCCTGATCTTGCCGTATCGGCAAACAGGCGGCTATATACTGACAGCAAGTCACCTTCCAGCAACTGGTTTCGGCCGACACGATATTCCGCTTCAAGCTGGCCATAGCTACGGTAGTTTTTCCCTGGCGATGCGTCGTTAGGCTTATTATTCACTGAATTAATAGTGCCAGAGCGCAGGCCAACGGAACTGTCATAATTAAAACTCCAGCGTCGCGCAATGTCTTCATGCAGTCGTCTGAAAGCAAAACGCTGCTGCTTTTGTTCAGCTGTCGGCGGTGCGAGTTCCGCGTCGTCATTAATCTCATCAATAACCTGGCGGGCATAATATTGCGCCGCCGACACGTTCTGTAGCCGCTGATTCACATAAGCGAGTTGCTTGATAAGCGCGGGATCGTCCGGCATCGCCTTATGAGCCTGCTCAAGCAAAACACGCGACTGAACCGCGTTACCGTCCTGCCATAACGCATATCCCAAAGCTGCCTGAAGCGATGCGTTTTGCGGCTCCATTGTCAGCGCCTGGCGTAAATCACCGATCGCCGCGCGGGTGTTGCCCTGCAGACGGTAAATAGTGGCTCGGGAAACATAAACTTGCGCCGAAGGCCCGATTGCCAACGCGCGATTGAAATCAGCTAACGCTTTTTCAGGCTCTCCTGGCAGATAGCGTTGTGCATGAAGCCACCAGTAATGCGCGCTGTTATCCAACCCTCGCTGTTTCTCTTCCCCCAACAAGCGATAGAGTATATCCCGCTCTTGCGCCGCCTGAGCAGTATTTGCCGCCGCAACCAGATCGGCATTACTCATCTCATTAACAGGTATTTTCCTCCAGGCGCGCATAGCAGCAGCATAATCCTGAACCTGGTAGGCTTGATACGCCACCGCCCGGTGGTGCCAGACATCGGACGAATGGGCTGCCGCTTGCTGAAAGGCATAGAGCGCCACGCCGGGTAACGTTTCGCGATAACAGGCCGCCAACCTGCTCCACGACGCCGCGTCATAGGCTGGAGACATATCACCAAGCAGGCTAATCAGGGCTGAGCAGTTGTCCACGAGCCACGGCAACTGGCTTTGCAATTGCCGTTGAACGGAAGCGCCAAGCGGCTTCGAGAGTTCTGTTTTCTGCGCGTCAGATGCCCATTGGGGATGCTCATGCAATAACTCAACGAGCCGCATCAAGAGCCTGAGCGTTATGGTTTCGTCACCGCGGAATGGATAGCGTTGCAGTAAAATTTGCGCCGCCTCCTGCGATTGCCCTGCCTTGATCAATTGCCAGCTGAGCGCATCCAGACGCTGCAAATCATGCGGGTAGCGCGCATAGAGACGTTGAGCCAGTTGCAGCGTTTCATGGCTGTTATGACTTGCTATGCTCAATTCATAACGCGTTTGCAGAAACTCATCCTGGGGCAATTCGGCCAACATTTGGCGCGCAGCGGCATAATGACCAGACTTCAGCAGCCCTGGCAGCGTCGCACCCGCTATGTATGACCGATTTTCACTAAACTGCGCGTTATAGTTCGCCAGCGTCTCTTGCGGATGAACACTGAAACGTGACAGTAAATAAAGCCACCGTTTTTCCTGTTCAGCCGTATGGAAAGCAGGTCGTCGCTGCGCGAGGAAGCGCTGCAGAAGCGCTGTCTCGCCCCGTTGCACAAGCGTTGTCGCATAAGCGAGATGATTTTCAGGGCTGTTGAAAAGCCCCTGCGATTGCCGGGCTTGTAGGTTTTCATCCTGACGCGCGGCAAGTAATACAGTAAACCATTGTTCTTGCTCTGCGGCGCTCAGGCGTTGCTGCTGAAAGCGTTCAGAGAAAAGCGTGTCAGCTATGTCCCATTTTTTCAGGTAAATTGCCCGTTGCAGCGTGTCATTACGCAGCGCCTCACCCAGCGAATGCGCGGCAAACACCGGATCGCGAAGCTGCTGACGGGCAATCTGCATCTCACCTAGCCGCAACGCATTTTGTCCTGTCTCGCTGCGACAGCGAACAGAAGGTTCTTCATCGCATCGTTGCTGTTGCGCCAGCAACTCCGGCACAGATGTTACCGACACGGGTTCAACAGGTATCGCCGCCAGGCTTTGCGCCAGTTGTTTATTGTCGGGGTGCTGTTTTAATTGCTGCGAAAGCAGCCTGGATGCTTGCTTATTGTGGCCAAAATGGCGAAGCGCTTCTGCCTGATAAAGCGTTAACTGAACATTATTGGGTTCACGCCGGCGTATCTCTTCAAATTCACGCAGCGCGGTTTTTTCATCATTATGCTTTTGCGCCCTTAAAGCCTTTTCCAGGTGAGGATAGATGATGAAATAGCGATAATCGCTCAGCCCAAGCGCTGCGGCGCTGGTTTCGGTGGTGTCCTCCTGCGCCAGTACGCCGCCGCTGAGAAGTGAAGCAATTAAAAACGTTAACAGGCGGTGAGAATGGATACGCTTTATCATGCCGCCTGCTCCAGCGCTGCCATCTGCTGCGTCGTCAGACCCGCTTCACTCAGCAATGTCTGCATTGACAATTGCAACTCCTGTTGCCGCGACAACACCCGGCTGAGCGTCTCCTGGCTAATAACCCCCTCCTTCACCAGAAACTCACCCAACGGTAAATGGCTGCGCTCATGGCGCAATAGCAATGCGTTAATCGCTGAGTTATTGATATGCCCTAACGTAGTCAGTACTTCGGCGAAAAGGAACTGATGAGGCACAAAACGATGCCAGATAGCCTCTGACTGCGCTTCGCTTATCCACCCTTCTTTCACCGCCGTCTGCAAAAGGCTGCGATCGTCCTGGCCGCGATAGCGCGCGTACCAGTGCCTCAGGCCTGTGACAACCTGTCCCCGGGGCACGATGACATATTCCACTTCGCAATTAAGCTTACGGGAAAGCGCTGCCAGGGAGACCGGATCGATACCATTTTCACTGGCAAGCACCATGACGCCCCGCGCTATTCGCAGCGGCAGTATGGCATAACGCAACGCAATGGAAGCGGGCACTTTAGCAATCAGCGCGACAGGAATTTCCCAGGCGTCAATAGACTCTGTGCGTACGCCATTTTGTTCTGCCAGCGCTTGCGCCAGTTGGGTTGATGTAATAACACCCTGCAACATAAGCGAGCCGCCCAAATGCAAACCCGGTATTCGGTTCATTAACGCCTGCTCAAGTTGCGCTTCAGTAATTATCTGATGGGCGAAAAGGATTTGACCCAACGGTCGCAGGGCGCGAGTCTCGCCGGTTACGCTTGGAAAATCATGCGTGGTTTTATCCCATGCCACTCGTCTGGGATCGCCATGTTGAATAACTTGTCTGATGGCGCGCCAGTTGGCCATGAAGTTAACCAGGTTGCCCCAGAAAAGGCGGATAATAGAAAGTAAACCCTGTCCGAGCCCGTAGTAGACCGTTACGAAAATAACGCGCTGAAGAATACGGTTAGTCATCAGGCCGAAATTCACCCACAGTAGCGTTATCAGCCACGGGCCACCGGTAAAGATAGAGAGAAATTGCCACGCATCCGGCCAAAGGTGTTGGTAGAGCCAGAGCGCCACCAGTTGAATCATGATGATCATTGCCGTAAAGCTTAAAAAATTGCTTATGGCTCCTTTCCTGTCACGCCAGAGGAAGTAATTCAGCGTCGGGCTGGCGCTCCATTTATGCGTTTTGAGGCCCTGAAAGACAATGCCGATTATCCAACGCGACTTCTGTCGCACTGCGGTAGAAAAGGTATCAGGGAAATATTCGCGTACGCAGATAACATTGGATGAGCGGGCCCGCTGGAGAAAACGGCGCGGCTGATTGTCCTCTGACTCGTTCACTACCGGAAAGCGAACAAAAATTTCCGTCATTCCTTTAGCCTTAAGACGAAAGCCAATATCGTAGTCTTCTGTAAGGCTTTGCACGTCGAAGGCAATGCCGTCCCCGTCGGCCAGAAGCGCCATTACGGCTCGGCGGCTAAAGCAAGTGCCGACGCCTGCGCTTGGCACCTGGCCGGCAATGGCTTCACGCACCGGCACATCTTTACCATGAAGTTCGGCAAACTCATCGATATAAGACATGCTGGTGAAATGGTTCCATTCCCGCTCAAAGGGATAAACAGGAATTTGAATTAAATCTTTGCGCTCGACAAGATAATTAAAAAGGCGCAACTCCAGCGGTGAAATAACGTCTTCAGCATCATGCAAAATAAAGCCTGAAAAGGCGAATTTAGCGCTACGCTCAAATTGTGTGATGGCATCAAGAATATTATTAAGACAATCCGCTTTGCTGGTGGGTCCGGGTCGAGCGCACACCACTTTATGTACGTTCGGGAAACGCGCGCAGACTTCATCTACATCGCGCTGGGTATCAGGATCGTTTGGATAAGTACCAACAAAAATATGGTAGTTTTCATAATCCAGCGTGGTAGCGGCAAGCTCTGCCATATTACCGATGACGCCAGTTTCATTCCAGGCTGGCACCATGATGGCTAAAGGTTTTTCATCCGGCTTATAAAGTTCCTGGTAATCCATAGGCTTATGCCGCCGGTAAACAGTGACGGCGCGCTTTGCTCTTCTTACCCAATAGACTATATCAATGAAGAGATCGTCCAGACCACTAATAAGCATCATTAAAGCCAGCCCGATGGCGATAAACTTTAAGCCATAAAGATAGGCCGCAAAAATATCAACCAGACCATTCATAATAGGACGCCCTGTGCGGCATGAATGGAATTATGCGTAATCCATTTCTTTAATTTTACCAGGCCACTTTTCATTTTTAATGATATTCACATTTTATTTAAAAGAGCACGTTTTGGCCGCGCCAAAAATAATCTATACGGTGCATCTCTAAGACGCTTATTTATATAGCCGCCAAATCAGCTGTAACGCGATATTTATTTCCCTGCGCAACTATTTCAGCGAAAACTAAAAGCGTATAAGCGGTGTCGTCAGCACCATTTTCTGTCCAAAATAATACACCCACTGGTACTTAAGTACCAGATTTAACCAAAAAACGAGTGCCGAAAGGCGGTGACAGCAAGGCATGCACACATGGCCGGTCAGCAGAAGGAAGCGCGTAGCGATAAAACATAAATCTGAATGATGGAAGAGAATACAAGCAGGGAATAAGATAGCAGTATGAAAAAAGGCGAGAATGGCCGTTTAGCGGATTTCTGCACTTTTTCTCAACGAGAGTTTTATCACTGAAAATGAAAGCGGTAAGTGTTTGAATAGTGGCGGAGAGAGGGGGATTTGAACCCCCGGTAGAGTTGCCCCTACTCCGGTTTTCGAGACCGGTCCGTTCAGCCGCTCCGGCATCTCTCCGTATTGGTGGTTGCCATGATGCCAGGTAATTTGGCATTTTAACAGACCCTGCCCCTTCGATTTTGTTCAAGTGACGACTTTGCGAGCAGATAAGATGATTAAGTGGCCCTGGAAAGCAAACGACGACGCGCACGATGACCCGATGCCCTGGGAAAAGGCGCTCGCTATCCCTCTGCTGGCGGGTTTATCCGCGGATGAACAGAACAAGCTGGTGCGTCTCGCCGAACGCTTCATTCAACAAAAACGCCTGGTTCCGTTACAGGGCTTTGAGCTTGATTCCCTCAAGACCGCCCGTATCGCCCTGCTCTTCTGTCTGCCGGTGATGGAGCTGGGACTCGACTGGCTCGATGGTTTTCACGAAGTGCTTATCTACCCGGCGCCCTTTATCGTCGATGACGAGTGGGAAGATGATATTGGTCTCGTCCACAGCCAGCGCGTCGTGCATGCCGGCCAGAGCTGGCAACAAGGGCCGGTAGTGCTTAACTGGCTGGATATTCAGGATTCTTTCGACGCCTCCGGTTTTAATCTGGTTATCCATGAAGTCGCGCATAAACTCGATACGCGTAACGGTGACCGGGCTAGCGGCATTCCGTTCATTCCGCTGCGTGAAGTGGCAGGTTGGGAGCACGATCTGCATGCCGCCATGAACAATATTCAGGACGAGATCGATCTGGTGGGTGAGAATGCGGCCAGTATTGACGCCTACGCGGCAACGGACCCGGCAGAGTGCTTCGCCGTGCTGTCGGAATATTTCTTTAGCGCGCCGGAGCTGTTTGCGCCGCGCTTCCCATCGCTCTGGCAGCGTTTTACGCAGTTCTATGGCCAGGACCCGCTGCGCCGGCTGCGGCTTTCTGATACAGGCAGCGGCCACGTTCAGCGACAGGTGCATTAAACCAGCAAACTGTCTTATAAATAGCCAGTTGAATCAATGCGTTAAATTTAGCATTGACACCTGAAATGGGCGCCATTACTATGCGTCCCGTTCACACGATTCCTCTGTAGTTCAGTCGGTAGAACGGCGGACTGTTAATCCGTATGTCACTGGTTCGAGTCCAGTCAGAGGAGCCAAATTCAGAGAAGCCCGCTTAAGGAAACTTAAGCGGGCTTTTTGCTTTTCAATATCCCATGCGTTATTGCGCCCCCATCCCCTGTTACCTGACAACGCGTCGCTCTGATACAACGTCCGCTATTTTGCCAGACGAGCGTATCTGTATAATTAGCGTATCGTTAAACCGCATAGCCAAAGGATGTGCTTAACATGCGCGGTATCGACCAACCTTTGATAATTTTTAACAGCCGCAAGCCCTTCAACGATCGTTGCGCAGATGACATGAAGTATGGCGATTTGACTGAAAAAACGCTTAAAGAGCGCTTCGGCCTTTTCCAGGTTTCTGAACGGGTAGATTGCTATGCCTTCCAGAAAATTACCATTCCGGCCTATGGCAACATGCCTAAACTGAACAAGGAACAGGTCGCCGCAATCCTCTTCGATCAGCTTCGGTTCGAAGCCGGAAGATTTGCGTTCTGGGGGCCGTATACTGGCATTATCCGCAGACTGTTTACTCATATGCAGTATTGCAATGGGAAAGATTTTTACGATGTGCAGATGAATCAGGCCTATAAGAAAATGATTGAAGGTGATAACTCTTCGGGAAGTGCCATTAACAGGATAAAACGAACGCTACATACCTTTTCAGACTGGGATTCCGGGTTACAAACAAGGCACTTTGCTAGTGAAATAAGTAAATCTCACCTTCCTAAATTTGATAGATTTTCCGACCGCATAAATGGTTTAGGCATTAGCATCCACGAAATCAACAGCACTAAAATCACTCTTGAATCTCTCAACTTTGATAATAACCGATATACTGCAGTATTACATTTCAAAGGGCAGGATCACTTTGGACTGGATATCGAAGATATGACTAAAACCCTGTTCAAATATTGGAAGCTATTTGGTATATGGTTCGTTATTCAGCGCTTTGAGAAACTGGCCTACAAGCCTTTTTTTACCAATATGGAAGCCCGCATCACTATTACTGGAGAGAATAATGCGTAAGCCAGTAGTATTTTTAACTATAATAGCAGCCGTGATCATTATCGCACTGTATTATTTTTGGCCGCCTTTTTATAAAACAGAAATAAAACGTACAGGAGATGGCGTAGTATTAGTAAAAGATCTCCCTTCGTCTGACAAACTCAGGCTGCAATGGTGGAAAGAAAACAGGCAGCTTTTAGAAAAAGATCATGCCCTGATACCACATCAAGGTTATTTTTCGTTATCTGTTATGGACTTTGGAAAAGGTTACGAAAAACTGCCTTCAGAAGATTTTATATCTGGCATTTCACAAGACGATTATCTATGTTTTGATTCAATCAAAAGCGAAAGTAATTGCGTTAAGAAAAATGAGCTTATGTCAATTATGGGTGACGTAACTAAGAAAACATTTATCTATATCGGCAATAAGGAATATATTCAACTATCGGATGGAACAATAAAAAGAGAATAAATGATGATTAACATTTTTATTGATTCTCTGAAGAAGACACTTCTTTTGATTTATGCGTAATGAGCTCAGGGTGAGGTGCCAAATTCAACAAAGCCCGCTTAATGCGGGCTTCTTGTTTTTCTCACCCTCAGATTTGGAAATCGATCACCGGTTCGGCGGCTTCCAGCGCCTGACGTTTGATTTCATCAACCGAAAGACCCGGATTGCAAAGCTCGATAAAGCGCCAGACGTAGTTACGCTGCAGCTGTCCGCGCTTTAACCCCAGCCAGACGGTATTGGCGTCAAAAAGATGGCGCGTATCAAGGCGCACCAGTTGCCCCGCTTCACCGCTCGCCTGCTCCGCCACCAGGCCAATGCCAAGCCCCAGCTCAACGTAGGTTTTGATAACGTCCGAGTCCTGCGCGCTCAATACTATGTCTGCCGCCAGCCCCTTACGCGCAAAGGCTTCATCAATACGCGAGCGCCCGGTAATGCCCTGACGATAGGTAATAAGCGGCCAGCGGCTGATATCTTCCAGCGTCAGCGGGTTCGCCTGTAACAGCGGGTGATCCTGCGGCACCAGCAGATTGTGATACCAACGAAACCAGGGATAAGCCACAAGCGTCGGGTCTGTGCTAAGCCGTTCGCTGGCGATGCCGATATCCGCCGTGCCGCTTTGCAGCAGGGAATCTATCTCCTGCGGCGTGCCCTGAATTAATTCCAGACGCACCTCAGGAAAAAGCGCGCGAAATTCTTTAATAACCGAAGGCAGGCTGTAACGCGCCTGGGTATGCGTGGTGGCGATAGTCAGCACGCCGGAGGCGTCGTTGGTGAAAAGGTCGGCAAGACGGCGCACATTGCTGGCTTCATCGAGAATACGCTCGGCGATAACCAGCAACGCTTTGCCCGGCTCCGTCATGCCAAGCAGGCGCTTGCCGCGGCGGATGAAAATCTCAATGCCCAGTTCCTCCTCCAGCTCGCGAATATGACGGCTGACGCCAGACTGAGAGGTGTAGAGCATATTAGCGACGTCGGTCAGGTTGTAATCCCGCCTTGCCGCTTCGCGGATAATTTTAAGCTGCTGGAAATTCACATCGCCCCCGGGAGACATTCAACATGACGCTATTGTTAAAGTCACCCGATGGACAGAACAAATAATAAAAACCAGCAATATATTCCTGGATGGAATATAAGCTAGCCCACCAGCATCAACTCACGGCTTTCGAGCGCCGGACGCGTCACCAGCGACAGCAAAATTTCTTTCACCGCCTGCGCTTGCGGGGAAAGCGGCAGCGTTGAGGAGAGATTTAGCGACAGCGGCAGGTTCATGGACGGCGCCGTAATGCGGGCCATCCAGCCGTTCGCGGAACCCGCAAGGGATCGCGCCGCTGATTCCGGTAATACCGTTACCCCCATGCCGCTGGCGATAGCCGCCGTCAGCGTAGCGATAGACTCAATTTCGCCGATGATTTTGGCCGTCAGGCGACGCAGCGAGAAAGCCTCATCCACGCGCTTGCGCACCGCGCTGTAATCGCGAGGGAGAAACAGGTTCATTTCCGCAACGGCGGCGAGATCGATGCTCTGGCCCGGGCAGTCGCGGGTGCCGACCAGGTAAAGATCTTCTTTCAGCAGCGGCTGACTGGTGAGCCCGGCGGTCGCCGAACGGTCATAGAGCACCGCCATGTCGAGCTGGCCGTTGAGCACTTTCTCGTTTAACACCGACCCGCTGTTTTCATGCAGATAGACCAGCACGTCCGGCAGTTCCGCGCGCACGGCCTGCAGCAGCGGCATGGTAATAGAAGAGGCCGCCGTTCCCGGCGCAAGGCCGATAGAGACATGGCCGCTCAGCGTCTGGCCGACATTGTTCACCGCCAGCTGCGCCTGCTCGCACTGGCGTAAAATGGTGCGCGCATGAGCATAGAGTATTTTTCCGGCTTCCGTCGGCGTTACGCCCCGCTTGGTGCGAATCAACAGCTGTTGATTCATCTCCCCTTCCAGGGTTGCCACCTGTTGGCTAAGGGCGGGTTGCGCAATGTGCAACACTTCAGCGGCCTGCGTCAGGCTCCCGATGTCGACGATTTTTACGAAATACTTCAGTCGTCTTAAGTTCATTTTGCCTCCTGTACGGAACGCCGGTAGTAAAGCCAGCAAGATAGTCGCAGGATGCGTTGCAATATGCTTGCCAGTTTTCAGATTGCTCCGACCAGAGACGCTAAACGGCTGGATAATAAGAGAAACCAATCACAACGCCTTGAACCATTATTGAAACAGCGTTTTTGTGATGCCCCGTTTCGAACGACGGTTGCACCAGAACGGTGCGAGAGGGGGTTTTATGAAGGGTCTGCGCGCGGGATGGCTAATTTGTCGGCAAACGAATCGTTAACGTCAATTCGCCCTTTGACAATCCCGGCCTGCGCCGTTAGTATGCGCCCCGTTCACACGATTCCTCTGTAGTTCAGTCGGTAGAACGGCGGACTGTTAATCCGTATGTCACTGGTTCGAGTCCAGTCAGAGGAGCCAAATTCAGAGAAGCCCGCTTAAGGAAACTTAAGCGGGCTTTTTGCTTTTCCGCGTTTCATCTTTCCTTCACTGCGCTTTCCTTATCCTGTGACATACTAACGGCATGGCTAACACCCGCCTGTCGTGCGGGATAAGGAGAAAATATGCATAACGAAGCCGGAACTCACCTGACGCCAGAACAAGCGCTTGATAAACTCGACGCCATGTACGACGCAGCGGTTAACGCCCTGCGCGAAGCCATCGCCGCCTTTATTGAAAACGGCGAAACGCCGCAAGAGGCTCGCCGTTCGCAAGGGTTATTCGTCTACCCGCAGTTGCGGGTAAGCTGGGACGGCAACGCCCGCAACCCGAAGAAAACTCGCGCCTACGCCCGCTTTACTCACCCGGGCTGCTATACCACCACCATCACCCGCCCTTCGCTGTTTCGGCCTTATCTGGCGGAACAGCTGACGCTGCTGTACGAAGATTACGGCGCGACGATCGAGGTTTCGCCTTCTCAGCATGAGATCCCCTACCCTTATGTAATAGACGGCTCCACGCTGACGCTGGACCGCTCGATGAGCGCCGGTCTCGCCCGCCATTTCCCGACCACTGAGCTTGCGCAGATTGGCGATGAGACCGCCGACGGCATCTTCCATCCGACCGAGTTTTACCCGCTCTCGCATTTCGACGCCCGCCGCGTGGATTTTTCGCTGGCGCGCCTGCGGCACTACACCGGCACGCCCGCCGAGCATTTCCAGCCGTTCGTGCTGTTCACTAACTACACGCGTTACGTGGATGAGTTTGTGCGCTGGGGTTGCAGCCAGATCCTCGATCCGGAAAGCCCTTACGTGGCGCTCTCTTGTGCGGGCGGCGTCTGGATCACCGCGGATACCGAAGGGCCGGAAGAGGTCATTTCCGATCTCGCCTGGAAAAAGCACCAGATGCCCGCCTGGCATCTGATTACCGCTGACGGTCAGGGCATTACGCTTATCAATATCGGCGTCGGGCCGTCGAACGCGAAAACCATCTGCGATCATCTCGCCGTGCTGCGTCCGGATGTCTGGTTGATGATTGGTCATTGCGGCGGGCTGCGTGAAAGCCAGGCGATTGGCGACTATGTGCTGGCGCACGCATATTTGCGCGACGACCACGTGCTGGATGCCGTACTGCCGCCGGATATCCCTATCCCGAGTATCGCGGAAGTGCAGCGCGCGCTGTATGACGCCACCAAACTGGTGAGCGACATGCCGGGCGAAGAAGTTAAGCAACGGCTGCGTACGGGCACCGTTGTCACCACCGACGATCGCAACTGGGAGCTGCGCTACTCCGCCTCCGCGCTGCGCTTCAACTTAAGCCGCGCGGTGGCGATTGATATGGAGAGCGCTACCATCGCCGCCCAGGGTTATCGATTCCGCGTCCCTTACGGCACGCTGCTGTGCGTTTCCGACAAGCCGCTGCACGGAGAGATTAAGCTGCCCGGTCAGGCGAACCGCTTTTATGAAGGGGCCATTTCAGAGCATTTGCAGATTGGCATTCGCGCTATCGACCTGTTGCGCGCCGAGGGCGAGCGCTTACACTCCCGTAAGCTGCGCACCTTCAACGAACCGCCGTTCCGCTGATCCCCCTGCTGAAAAAACGCCGCCGCGTATCCCCTTCGCGGCGGCGTTTTCTTTTGACTGGCGCGCCCGCTATGCGGCCTTTCAGCCCAGAAAAGTGTCAAAAAAAGCGCAGCTTGCGGAATTAATCGGCAAACGGCGCGTTTTTTTAAAAGAGCTTTTGACAACCCAGGGGCATCTCGTTACTATGCGCCCCGTTCACACGATTCCTCTGTAGTTCAGTCGGTAGAACGGCGGACTGTTAATCCGTATGTCACTGGTTCGAGTCCAGTCAGAGGAGCCACATTCAAAAAAGCCCGCTTAAGGAAACTTAAGCGGGCTTTTTGCTTTGCTGGTTCAGAGCGCTAAACAGATAAAAGGACGCAACCCTGCTTGCTTTGCGCCCTTTGAAAATGGCGTTACTCGTTGCCCCACTGATTCAGAAACGTCGCTATCTCATCGATACGTTCTTCGTCAATACCGGCTTCACTGGCCATCTCTCGCTGCGCCTCTTCGCTAATTTCCTCGTTGTTCATTAACCGGGTGATCAGCAGCTGGAAATAGCGCGCCAGGGGTTCGCGTTCTGACTCCTTTACCGGCTCCGCGCATTCTGTCGAGTACTCATCCGCGATATCATAATATTTAAGTGGTATTTCAGCGCTCATAAGCAGCCCCCTGGGTTAACGTCTGTAGTAGGTTATCGCCTGCCGCGGCAGGCATGGAAATATCATGCTTCCCTGCTGATTTCTGTCATCCGTGCAAGCCGAGCGCTCAAGAAAGCGTTCCCGCTGGCATCAGCAAGCACCCAACGCCGTAGTCTCTCCACGCAATACCGGCTCATTACCACATCAAATCATCAGGGACTTTGAAATCAGCATACGGGTCGTCCTCATCCTGCGCTTCCTGGCTCAGCACGTGATTGACGACAATGCTGCTCGCATCTCGCTGCGCGATTTTATCGGCGACGCTCGCCGGGATAATGGCGTACTCACACTCTCCCTTGCCATCAACCACTAAACGCGCAATGGCGAGACGGCCGTTTATCAGCTGCGTCTGGGTGGGCTTATCCACAACAACTTTTTTGATGACGTTATTATCGGTGAAGTTAAAATCGATGTTGCCTTTTGAAATGGTAATTCTGTTCATTTCAATGAGTTGCTTAACCTGAGCTTTATACTCTTTTGATAAAGCCGCCTGTTTTTGCTGTTCGCTTAGCTGCTTATCGCGCTCAAGCTGCGCTTTTTTATTCTCTTCCACGGCTTCTCTCGCCTCACGGGCCTGAACCCGTGATTTTTTCGCCGTTCTTTGCACTTTAGCCATTTTTTTGCTGGTCACTAAGCCAGCCTTTAGCATCTGCTCTTGTAAGGTAAGTTTTGTCATCTTCGTTTCTATAACCCGCCAGTCATGGGTGAGGTTGTATTCAGGCAGCGAGGCCCGGGTGCGGTAGCCTTTCGGCGTATAATCTGTCCGGAACCCGGCGCAAGTCATATCAAACTTTAAGCAGTTTCACCGTGGCATCCACATCAATCTCATCTTCCGAAAAGATTAATGTGGTTCCCTGGAAAGTAGTGATAGCCAGCTTTTTCAGCGAGCGCATTTCACCAGGCTTAGCGGCGGATTTCGGCCTGATGCTGCTCATTAACGTTCCGACAGAGAGCACCGCATTTTCTTTATCGATGCGCGTGCTGACAGGCACCTCTTCGCTGAAAACCACGTAAGATTTGATAGACGTGAGCTTCAGGCGCTCGCCCGCGATATAAATGTATTTGCTCTCCGGTACGACTTTCACCGCATAAGCTGACAACCCTTTATTATTGGTGGTGGGTTCGAATGTCACCGCGGCATCTTTTTTAATCAGTTCCGGATTGGCGACCTTAATTACATGAAAATAACGGTTATCGCCGTTTTCATCTTTGATAAACCCAAACCCTTTTTCTTTGAACCAGGTTGTGATTGTTCCGTTCATCGCCATTATCGCCTGCTTAATCGTTATCTACTCAGTTTTTGCAGCGCGCAGTGTAAAGCACAATGTCCGCGCAGACTACGTCTTTAGTTTACGTCTGGATGCTCAAGGAGCGATAAAGTAGAGGAGTAAAAAACCGTAAACGCGCTAGCCTGGCGTTTACAGGCGGCGGCGCAAGCGCCCTCTTCGCCCTGTACAAATGCCGAGTGATATCAATAAAGCGCGCCGTGATTGCGCCTGACGTTGAGCATCTGCGGTGTGCGTGCAGACCCTGTCGTCAGGCGCATCCCTGGTCTCATGCCGGCTTGATGTTCTGATTCATCCGGAAGAGGTTCATCGGGTCGTATTTATTTTTAAGCTCCACCAGCCGCTTCCAGGTCGTACCGTAAGCGAAGACGATGCGGTCGGTCTCGTCGTGGGTGAGGAAGTTGATGTAGGCACCGCCGCTGGCAAATGGCTGTGATTTAGCGAAGAATTCACGCGCCCAGGCGATACAGCGCTCATCCTCGGCGGCGGTCTCCCAACGCCCGTGCACATTCATCACATATCTGGCGTCCCGGCTTGAGTAAGCCATGGCCTCGGGCGGTACGCTGGTCGTCTTGCCGCCAATTGTGCCGATAAATATCTCACAATGCGGCGACGGCAATCTGGCCGCATATTCAACGATGGCATCGATAACGCCTTCGCTGATTTGCGAGAAGTTATGCGACTTCCAGTAGTTGCGCGCCCCTTTTGTTAAGAGCGGATCGAACGCCTGCTGCCAGGCCGTATAGGGCTGTACGCCGATGTGTTCGCCAAGCACAGTGCCGAACCCGCGCAGCGGCTCGATGAGCTTCTCGCCTTCTTGTGGGTCGCCCGCATAGCACAGCGCGAGCGCAACCATCTCTTTCCCGTGAACGTTTTCTGGCAGGAAAGGCAGCGGAGGCGCTTTGCGCGTCACCATCCAGACATTGAGCGCTTCCGGCATCGTCTCGGTGAAACGGGCGAACTGTGAGATAACGGACTTCGCCTGCTCAAACGGAAAGACGATGAGCCCACTCAGTACGTTCGGCCCGACGGGATGAAGCTGGAATTCGAAGCGAGTAATCACACCGAAGTTGCCGCCGCCGCCCCGCACTCCCCAAAAGAGATCGGCGTTTTCTGTTTCGCTGGCGTGCAGTTGCCTGCCATCTGCCGTAATAACCTCCACGGAGAGTAAATTGTCTATCGTCATGCCATACTTGCGGCTCAGCCAGCCGAACCCGCCGCCAAGCGTCAGGCCAGCTACGCCGGTGGTCGAATTGATGCCGAGGGGCGTGGCAAGGCCCCAGGCCTGCGCCGCCGCATCGAAGTCGGCAAGGGTGCAGCCTGGCTCCACGCTGGCCCTGCGGGTGTTCGGGTCCACTTCCACGCCCTTCATCAACGACAGGTCGATCATCAGGCCATCGTCGCACACGGCATTGCCCGCGATGTTATGCCCACCCCCGCGGATGGAAATGAGGAGATTTTGCGTGCGCCCAAATTCGATGGCCTGGACGATATCCTCAGGCGTCGTGCAGCGGACAATCAACGCAGGTTTACGGTCGATCATGGCGTTCCAGATCTGGCGCACCTCGTCATAACCTGCATCTTCAGGAAGAATCACCTGCCCCGTGAACTGCTTTTTGAACTCGTCGATATTTACCTCTGATAACCCCTTCATAGTATTTTCCTCTGTTGGCTCAACCCTACTAATTATGGTAGGTGGGTTAAGCCATGATAATTTTAAGGGTATTTTTGAGGCGTTTATCAACTTTGGCCGCCAACAGGCGCAACACGGAAGCACTCGTCTGCCTGAGGCTGCGCTTCGCTCAATGATTTTTAAGCGCGCATGCTGGCGCGTGGCGACACGGCGTGAAGAAAACAGAGGCGCGAGCAGCGAGTGAGTAAAATAAACGTATTCCAGCAACTGAGGAGCCCAGGAGAGAGCTAATCTTAAAAGAAGCCCTCTCTTTACAGAGCGCGGGGCGGATGGTGAATGACGCTTGCAGTGTCCTGCCAGGCAGGCTAGCCTGCTCAAACCACATGTAAATTATCTCCTTGTAACAGGTAACATCGGCATGGCTCTGATCCCAAAAAACTACTCACGGCTGGAAAGCGGCTACCGTGAGAAAGCTTTAAAACTCTACCCGTGGGTATGTGGGCGCTGCTCGCGTGAATTTGTTTACTCTAACCTGCGTGAATTAACGGTCCACCATATTGATCATGACCATACCAATAACCCGGAAGATGGCAGTAACTGGGAGTTATTGTGTCTTTATTGCCATGACCACGAACACTCGAAGTACACGGAAGCGGACCAGTACGGCACAACCGTTGTGGCGGGCGAAGACGCGCAAAAAGATGTGGCTGCGGCAACCTATAACCCCTTTGCCGATTTAAAGTCGATGCTTAATAAGAAGAAATAAAGGCAGGCGTATCTGCTTGCGGTAGCCCCGCCCTGACTCACCCAAAATCAAAAGCCCCGCATCTTCTACAATGCGGGGCTTTTTTACTTCAGACTGGCCTTATCAGGCTATTCACGCCAGCCCATCGCCGGAGCGACGTGCTTAAGAATGGACTCAATCACGTGTACGTTGTAGTCCACGCCCAGCTGGTTCGGCACGGTCAGCAACAGCGTATCGGCTTCGGCTATCGCTTCGTCCTGCTTCAACTGTTCGATTAACTTATCTGGCTCAGCGGCGTAGCTGCGCCCGAAGATAGCGCGGGTTTTTTCATCCAGGTAGCCAACCTTGTCGCTTTCGTCACGGCTGGCGCCGAAATAAGCGCGGTCGCGGCCATCCATCAGGGCGAAAATGCTGCGGCTGACGGAGACGCGCGGCGTTCGGGTATGCCCCGCCTGCGCCCAGGCTTCACGGTAAGCGCGAATCTGCTTCGCCTGCTGAATGTGGAACGGCTCGCCGGTTTCATCATCTTTCAGGGTGGAGCTTTGCAGGTTCATGCCGAGTTTTGCTGCCCATACCGCCGTCGCATTCGAGCCCGCGCCCCACCAGATGCGCTCACGCAGGCCTTCCGAGTAAGGTTCCGGGCGCAAAAGTCCCGGCGGGTTCGGGAACATCGGCTGCGGGTTGGGTTTCGCAAACCCTTCGCCGCGCAGCACATCCAGCAGCACCTCCGTGTGGCGGCGCGCCATATCAGACTCGTTTTCCCCTTCCGCAGGCTGATAGCCAAAGTAGCGCCAGCCGTCGATCACCTGCTCCGGCGAACCGCGGCTGATGCCAAGCTGCAACCGTCCGCCGGAGATTAAATCCGCAGCGCTTGCGCTCTCCGCCATGTAGAGCGGGTTTTCATAGCGCATATCGATAACGCCGGTACCGATTTCAATATTGCGGGTCTTAGCGCCAATCGCCGCCAGCAGCGGGAAAGGCGACGCGAGCTGACGGGCAAAATGGTGAACCCTGAAATAAGCGCCGTCCGCGCCCAGCTCTTCAGCCGCGACGGCCAGATCGATGGATTGCAACAACGCGTCAGCGGCCGTACGCGTTCCGGACTGCGGCGAAGGCGTCCAGTGACCAAATGACAAAAATCCGATCTTTTTCATGACCTTTTACCTTATCTTCAGGGAAATAATCGGCAGGCGGCGCGTTTCTCACACTACGTAATGGAATGCGCCTGAGGGTCTGCCTTGAGTGAGGTCTACTTTACGCGTTCCCTGATACGAATAAATGCCATTTGTTTAACATACAGCGTCAAATTAATTGACCGAGCAAGGCGTTCGCCCGATTAAAAAAGCCCGCCGAACGCAGGCTTCGCTTTGTGTATCAAACGCTTATTGCTAAACACCGCTCTGCGGCACCTGGTCGAGGTTTGTGTAGAGAGTAAGCCCCAGCGACTGGCCGATGCGCACGTCGTTATCGGCGCCGCGGGAAGCGCCTTCCAGCCGCAAAATCGCGTCGCAGTGGCCAATGAGCCGGTGCGCCACCGGGTATAAATACGCTTCGCTGATTTCATCGCCAATGCGTGTTGAACCCGCGGCCTGTGCCAGCGGTAAGGCCAGCCACTCGCCGATAACCGGCACGTGACCTTTCCGCCAGACTTCCAGGGCGGCCTGTTGCATCCGCTTCAGGTTGGCGTCGATAAGTTCAGGGCGATCGTTTGTGCCGCTTCTTACCGGGCCGGCAATCAGGATCTGCATGCTTTTCATAACCTCTCCTCAAAGATGGCGTTTAAGGCAAGATGCTGGAGCAGCATGATAGTTTTCCCATCTTCAATTTCCCCGGTTCTGATGGCTTCCAGGGCGCGGGCGAAGGGCCATTCCAGCACTTCGATATCTTCCCCTTCTTCTGCCACCCCGCCGCCGTTGCTGCTGCGGTCCCGCTCCGAGTATTCGGCAATGAAAAAATAGAGTTTTTCCGTGACTGACCCCGGACTCATATAAGCCTCAAAGACTTTTTCAACATGGCTAACGCGAAAGCCAGTCTCTTCCTGCGCTTCCGCTTTGATGCGCTCTTGCGGTGAAAGGTTGTCGAGCAGGCCGGCGGCGGCTTCAATCAGCATGCCGTGGCGATCGTTAAGATAAACGGGGAAGCGAAACTGGCGGGTCAACACCACCGTTTTTTTGGCTTTGTTGTAAAGCAGGATCGCCGCGCCGTTGCCGCGGTCGTAGGCTTCGCGCTCCTGCTGCTGCCAGTTGCCGTCGCGGCGCAGCAGTTCGAAGCGATATTTTTTCAGCGTGTACCAGTTATCCGAGAGCAACGTTTCATGAACGTTGCGCACTTTTTGCGATTCCAGAAGCATTTTTTACCCTCCCGTCGTGACAAAAAAGACTCTGGCATGGATAATCGTGCATAGTCAAGCACAAACAGGAACAAAAACGCATGCTCGCCAGCCAGCGAAAAAAACGTATTCTGGATATTTTAGCCGCCGAGAAGCAGGTGCTTTCCGGGGAATTAAGCCAGCGCTTCGGCGTTTCGGAAGACTCCATACGTCGGGATCTACGAGAGTTAGCGGCAGAAGGCTTATTGCAGCGGGTGCACGGCGGCGCGCTGCCGGTTTCCGCCGCCCTCGCCCCGTTCGAAACAAGAAAAAACGTGCAAATAGATTCAAAGCGTGCAGTTTCACGCAAAGCCGCCGCGCTGATTCAGCCAGGCCAGGTGGTGATTATCGACGGCGGCACCACAACCACAGAGATGATCAAACAGCTGCCCGCCGATCTCCCTTTTACGGCAGTGACCCACAGTCCCGGCATCGCGGTCGGGCTGGTCGATTTTCCCCGGGTCGACGTTATTCTTATCGGCGGCAGGCTTTACAAGCATTCCGTTGTTACCGTGGGCGCTTCGATGCTGGAATCCATTAACCGCATCAATGCCGATCTCTTTTTTATGGGGGTGACCGGCGTACACAAAAACGCGGGCTTCACGACGGGCGATTATGAAGAGGCCTCCGTTAAGCGGGCGCTGTCCGCGCGCGCGGCGGAAACAGTCGTCATGGCCTCGCAGGAAAAACTCAATTCCGCCTCCGCCTTCGCCATCGGCCCGCTCTCGCTTGCCAGCACGCTGGTAGTGGACGGGGAACTGGATGCCGAACTGAGCGCGCTGCTGAAAAAACAGCGGGTTGCGGTTACCTGAATGGATATCGACATCGTGGGTTTTATTCCGGCGCTGCTGCCGGTGGCGCTCTCGCCGGGGGCGAGCTTTACGCTTGCGATGAACAGCGCGCTGGCGCAGGGCCGCAAAGGGCTTCTGGTCACGTTAACGGGAACGGCGCTTGGCATTTACACCCATGCGCTGCTGATTGGCCTTGGCGTGACTTCGCTGCTGGTGGCCTCCCCCGCCCTGTTCGGCCTGCTGAAAATAGCGGGTACGTTCTACCTGCTCTGGCTGGGCGCACAGCTTATCCGCAGCGGCCTGGGCGCACAGGAGCTGGCTTTCAGTAAAAACGAGAAGGTAATCACGCTAAAGGATGCCTGGCTTGCCAACGTGCTTAACCCGAAGGCGATTCTCTTTTACCTGACTGTGGTGTCGCAGTTTGCTGGCCGTCAGGGCGAGGTGGGCCATTACTTAGCCCTCGCCTCGGTGCATGTGGCAGTCATGGCCCTGTGGCTTATCGCGCTCAGCCTGCTGCTGATAACCTCCGCGCGCAAAATCAATACGCGAGCGCTTAAGCGAGCTATTAACACAGGCGGCGGCGCGCTGCTAATCCTGTTTGCGCTGCTTAACCTGCTTCAGTAGCTTTGCTTTCAACCCTGGAGGCGGTTTCCGAGCGCACGCGCGGGTACTTTTGCAGCCATTTGCCGCTGGCCATGCGCCAGTAGAAGAGCGCGCCGCGCACCGCCCAGTCGAGGAACATACCGAGCCAGACGCCGACCACGCCCCAGCCGAGCATTATCCCCAGCACATAGCCCGCGATAACGCGACAGCCCCACATGCCGAGCATCGAAACCCACATGGCGAAACGGGCGTCGCGCGCGCCCTTCAGCCCGGCGGGCAGCACCCAGGAGGCCGCCCAGATGGGCATGAAGGCGGCGTTCAGCCAGATAAGCACCTTCACCACCTCTTTTACATCTTCCTCATGGGTGTAAAACGACGCGAGCAGCCCGGCGAACGGAGCGCTAAGCCAGGCGATGGCGGTCAGCATAATGGTGGAAAGCCAGAAGACGTGGCGCAGTTGCCGCTCGGCCTGGCCTATCTGCCCTTTCCCCAGCCGCTTGCCGGTGATGATGGTGGAGGCGGAGCCGAGCGCGTTGCCCGGCAGGTTGATGAGCGAAGCGATGGAAAACGCGATGAAGTTCCCTGCAATTACATCGGTGCCCATGCCAGCCACAAACATCTGCGTCAGCAGCTTGCCGCCGTTAAACAGCACCGATTCAATACTGGCAGGCAGGCCAATGCCCAGCACTTCCCAGAGAATATTGAGCTTCAGCGGCGAAAAGTAGCTTTTCAGCGTAATGCGCAGCGCAGGGTTAAAGCCAATCATCAGCACATAAATAATGCCGATGGCGCCGATATAGCGCGAAATGGTCAGCCCCAGCCCCGCGCCGACAAACCCCATCCCATCCCAGGAGAAAAGCCCGTAGATGAGAAAGCTGCTGATGACGATATTCAGGATATTCATCCCGCCATTAATGAGCAGCGGAATTTTGGTATTGCCGGCGCCGCGCAGCGCGCCGCTGCCGATAAGGGCAATGGCGGCGGCAGGGTAGCTCCAGGCAGTGAGTTCAAGGTAGGTCAGCGCCAGCTCTTTCACCTGCTGCGTGGCCTCGCCCGCCACGAAATCGATGATGTATTTGCCGGAAAGATGAATCAGCGCCGCGAGTAGTATCGACACAATGGTCATTAGCACCAGCGACTGCCGGGCGGCGGCGCGGGCGCGTCGTCGGTCGCGCTTGCCGAGGCTGAAGGCGACCACTACCGTAGTGCCGAGGTCAACCGCAGCAAAGAACGAGAGCACGACCATGTTGAAGCTGTCCGCCAGCCCCACGCCCGCCATCGCCTCTTTGCCAAGCCAGCTGACGAGGAAAGTGCTCAGCACGCCCATCAGCAGTACGCAGGTATTTTCCAGAAAAATAGGTACGGCGAGCGGCGTGATTTCGCGCCAGAACAGTACCCGATAACTTTTTCTTCTGACATACCAGGGGGTGCCTTTCACCGCCTGGTTCAACCTGGTCGCTAAGCTCAAGATAACCTTCACTTAAAGTTGAAACCCCATTTCAAATAATGGGTTAGTTCGTAAACAACTGCAAAGTTTTTCCGGTAAATTGCTAAAAAACAGGGGGCGCTGTGTGGTTTTAGAGCAACTGAACGCGACGCGATGAAATCGTGTTTGACAAATTCCGCGGCGACGCTAAGATTAGCCTCCACAATTCCTCTGTAGTTCAGTCGGTAGAACGGCGGACTGTTAATCCGTATGTCACTGGTTCGAGTCCAGTCAGAGGAGCCAAATTCGAAAGCCCGCTAAACTGCGGGCTTTTTTTATAGCCCGTTTGTCCCGGCAGAGGCAAAGCCAATCTGCACCGGCATTCCCGATCTTCGCTCCATCGCTTCGGTTACCGCCGCCGCGTTCACGCTTCCCTCCTGCATCGCTTTTCGCAATACCGGCTGCACCGACAGCGGTACACGCTTGTTCGATTCAAACTCCACCCGGTTACGCGACAACGGTTCATGCACTTCCAGCCAGCGCGAGCCGTCAGGCTCGGTGGTGAACTTCACCGGCTGGTCGATAATCTGTACGCGAGTGCCAACCGGCACATTATCAAACAGGTATTTAATATCGGCGTCACGCAGACGAATGCAGCCCTGACTCACCCGCAGGCCAATGCCAAAACGCGCATTCGTGCCGTGGATGGCATACAGCCTGCCAATATAAATCGCATAGCGGCCCATGGGGTTTTCCGGGCCTGGCGGCACCATCGCTGGCAGCGTCTCACCGCGGCTTTCATACTCACGTCGGGTATTGGCCGTTGGCACCCAGGCGGGCGCCTCCTGCTTGCGCTCCACGCGTGTCACCCAGTTTCGCGGCGTCTCACGGCCCGCCTGGCCGATGCCGATGGGCAGCACTTCCACCGTATTGGTGTCGGGCGGATAGTAGTAAAGCCGCATCTCCGCCACGTTAATGACAATCCCTTCCCGCTTTGTATCAGGCAGGATCAGCTGCTGCGGAATGACCAGTGTCGTGCCTGCGGCGGGCAGGAAAGGATCGACGCCTGGATTCGCTTCCAGCATATTGCTCAGCCCCTGGCTGTAAGTCGCGGCGAAAGATTCTAACGGCTCGGTATTGCCCTGCGGCACCACCACGCTAAACGTATTGCCGACCAGACGGCTGCCCTCCGACGGCAGCAACCAGGTGACAGCGAGCCCGGCGCGCATGGCGGCGACCATCAGCAAAGCGGCAAGCAACAACACTCTGGCCATAGGTTTTCCTGTATCCGGGGGATGAGTTAAGTCATTACCCGCGCCGTCTGTTAAAGCCATCATGCTACGGTATGTTTTTGTTAACGTCAGAAAACCAGGAGTCGGCTTTTGGCGAGGACAGGATAAATTTTAGCACAGGCACGGGGCAGCCTGTTTCGGGCAGCGGGAAGCGCAACGAACGCGCACCGCCTGAACGCCCTTTTGCGGGATGCGGGCGTAAAAAAACCGCCCGGAGGCGGTTTATCGCTTATTCGCCTTTCGGCTCGTGGGCTTTCAGTTCGCCCATCGCTTTAAGCTTTTTGGAGATCTCACGGCGCTCTTTGGAGATTTCCGCATTCTTGATGATGTAATCATCCACGCGGTCTTCATAGTCGCTTTTCATGCTGGCGATGATGCCCTGAATGGCCTCTACGCTCATGCCAGGCTTGATGTAGTCGCTCAGGTTGTCGAGCAGCAGCACGCGCTTCTGGTTGTCACGGATCTTTTTCTCAACGTCCTGAATTTCGCGCTGAAGTTTGTTTTTACGACGGAACAAGCGGACAAACTCAAGCACGTCCTGGAATGAAGGTTTGCTGTTTTCCATTTTTACACCCCTGCTAATTTTGAGACTCGGATTCGTTAAACAACCGCGACCTGGTTAAACATAGCCTTTCAGGGCTGCGGATGACAATGGCTTACGCCGGATAAATACCCTGCCGGTATCATAACCTTAAACGCGGCTGAATCGAAACAACCTGCCTGCGCGCCCGCGTTGTCTGATTCTTATTTGCGCAACGCCCGGCAGATAAGCTGCGAGAGCCGCTCAAGCTGGCGCGCCAGCTCCATGCTCAACCAGACATAGCCGTGAATGGAAGTTTCCACCAGCTCGCCGTACTGTTCGTCGCGCATCAGCGTACGCAGCTCCTGCACAATTTCCGCCAGCTTTTCGTTATTGGCCAGCGCGGGCGAAGGGTTGCCTTCGTGCAGCGCCTGCGACAAGGCCTCAAAGGTGCGCTGCGTCATCAACTGCACGTCGCGCAGCGTGCGGGCGTTAATCATCAGGAAATGGCTTTCGCGCGAGGCCCAGTAGGCGTTGATTTGCATCTCAAGCGTGCAGACCATATTGCGGCTGGTGGTCTGGATGGCCTCGTAAATCGCTTTTTGAATATGCGTCTCTTTGCTGGCGGGCGTGATAAGCGCGCGCATCTTCACCACGTCGCTAAGCACTTTCTGCAACGGTTTGTCGAGCCGCGGCCGCTCCACCAGATTAGGCGAAAAACCCGCCTGGTAAATGCGGTTAAAGTCGCCTATCAGCTTCGCCATCTGGATGCGCCAGTGGATAAAGGCGCGCTGCGGCAGTACGCTTGTAAAAAGCATCGCCAGCAGTGAGCCGAAAATCACATCGCCGCTTCGCCATAGCGCCACTTCCATATCGCCGCTCGGCGAACCCACCACCACAGAAAGGGTAATGCCTATCAGCAGCGCCTGGTAGGGGCGTTTGCCAAGGGTCAGGTAGCCGCACAGAAACATCGCCAGCGCGCACCAGATAAGCATCAGCGGCAACGAAAACAGTTCAAGCCGGAGGGCCACCAGCCCAAGCGCGGCGCCTAAAATGGTGCCGCCGATGCGCTCAAAGGCGCGGGGCACGACGTTGCCCCAGAATGAAATAGGCCCCATCACCACCACCAGCGTGATAAGCGGCCAGGTGCCCTCGGGCACCTGAACGAGGCGCACGATTAAAAACGTGAGGATAAAAGCCAGCGCAATGCGCACGCCATGCACAATGCGATAGTGACGATAAATGCGCACCTCGAAAGGCGTTAAAGTCTTGTCGGGACGCACACCCGCTCTCCACTTGCCAAAAGGCTAATTGTACCCGCTTTTCGCGCTTTCAGGCCATATAACCCTGTTTTTTACCGCGTTATTTGCCCTTTTTTCACCCCCTGTACTACTGTCTTCTTAGTCTAAAAAAACACACAAATACATATTTCTTAACATTTCTGACATTTCATTACAGGAGATAAACCTTTTCTTAACAATGCAAAGCGAGCTACCCTTTAAATACTTCGCTGCGTAATCATTTCACGCGGTGGTTTTTTTATGCACATCTAAGGAAGCAATAATGCGCAAGCCACAAAAAACGCTGCCTGGGGTCACCCGACGGCAGGTTCTGAAATGGTCTGGCGCGGCGCTAACCCTGGGTGCCGGTTCCGCAAAAGCAATCACGTTAACTGGTACACCCGGCTGGCAGCCGTTCGCCGATAATCCTCCCGAAACGTTCGACGCGCAGGGTTGGCTTTTCCTCACCGCTGATGAAGCGGCCACGCTTGAAGCGATAGTTGACCGCCTGATCCCCGCGGACGATCTCAGCCCTGGCGGCAAAGAGATGGGCTGCGCGGTGTTTATCGACCGTCAGCTTCACGGTTTTTACGGCAACTTTGAACGCCTGTACATGGAAGGCCCGTTTCAGGAAGGCACGCCGGAGCAAGGCGACCAGTCTGCGCTGACGCCCCGTCAGCGCTACCGCATCGGCCTCGCCGCGCTGAACAAGTACACGCAGCAGCAGTTTCAAAAACCGTTCCGCGCGCTTTCCGGCGATGACCAGGACAAGGTGCTGGCGGGCCTTGAGAAAGGCGACATTGAGCTGGAAGGCATTGTCGGCACCCTCTTCTTCGCCCAGTTGCTCAGCAACACCACCGAAGGTTTCTTCGCCGACCCGGTCTATGGCGGCAACCGCGACATGGCTGCCTGGAAAATGCTCGGTTTTCCCGGCGCGCGCTACGACTACCGCGATTTCATTGAGAAACACAACGTAGAACTGAAATTTCCGCCGGTCAGCATTCAGGGCGGACCTCAATGGAATAAAAAGGCATAAAACATGGCGAAGAAATTACCTAAAACCGACGTGGTCGTGGTGGGCCTCGGTTGGGCGGGCTCTATTATCGCAAAAGAACTCGCCGATGAAGGTCTTAACGTGGTCGGCATTGAACGCGGCCCGTGGCGCGACACCGCGCGCGACTTCAATATCAACACCGTCCCGGACGAATTACGTTACGTGCAGCGCCAGGAGCTGATGCTGCGCACCCGGCAAAACACCTGCACCATGCGCAACAATCCGTCGCAGACGGCGCTGCCGATGCGCAGTTGGGGGTCTTTCCACCCAGGCAACGGCACCGGCGGCGCGGGCAACCACTGGGCGGGTATCACCTTCCGCTTCCAGCCGGAAGAGTTTCGCTTAAAAAGCCACTTGCTTGAGCGCTACGGCAGCATTCCTGACGAGCTGGTGCTGCAGGACTGGGGCACCACCTGGGAGGAGATGGAACCGCACTACATGGCGTTTGAGCGCGTGGCGGGCACCTCCGGCAAAGCAGGCGTGCTGAACGGCCAGCGCCAGGAAGGCGGCAACCCGTTCGAAGGCACCCGCAGCGGCGAATACCCTACGCCGCCGTTGCGCCAGCCCTATGGCCCGGTGCTGTTCGCCGACGCGGCGAAGAACATGGGGTATACCCCTTTCCCGGTGCCTTCTTCACTGGTCTCAGAGGCTTACACCAACCAGTACGGCGTAACCATGGGCCCCTGCACCTTCTGCGGTTTCTGCACCAACTACGGCTGCGCCAACTACTCCAAAGCCAGCGCCATCGTCAACGTGCTCCCTGCGCTGCTGCGCCAGGAGAACTTTGAAGCGCGCACCTTCTGCGAAGTGTTGCAGGTCAATACCGACAACACCGGCAAGCAGGCGACGGGCGTCACCTACATCGACTCCTCCGGCGACGAGTGGGAGCAACCGGCTGACCTGGTCATCGTTGCGGCGTTTACCTTTGAGAACGTTCGCCTGATGCTGCTCTCCGGCATCGGCAAGCCTTACGATCCGGTGACCAACGCCGGCACCACCGGGCGCAACTATGCCTACCAGACCGCTAACGGCGTGACGCTTTTCTTTGATGATAAGAAGTTCAACCCGTTCATCGGCGCGGGCGCGGTGGGCATGGGCATCGACGACTTCAATAACGATAACTTCGACCACAGCGGCCTGGGTTTCTTCGGCGGCGGCAGCATCCGCGTAACGCCAATCGGCGGCGCGCCGATTAACTATCACCCGACACCGCCGGGCTCGCCGAAATGGGGCAAAGGCTGGAAAGAGGCGATGGTGAAAAACTACCAGAGCACCATGTCGATTGGCTGCGAGGCGAGCAGTTACACCACGCGCACCAACTATCTGTCGCTCGACCCGAACTACAAAGATCATCTGGGGCGTCCGCTGCTGCGCATCACCTTCGACTTCCCGGAAAACGATCTGAAAATGGCGCAGTACTGCACCGGCAAAGTGGCGGAAATCGCCAAAGCGATGGGGCCGCGCGAGATAGTCGCCAAGCCGACCACCGGTCACTGGAACAGCGTGCCGTACCAGTCTTCCCACGTGGTGGGCGGCTTTATCATGGGCGCCGATCCTTCCACCAGCTCGGTGAACAAGCATCTCCAGGTATGGGATGTGCCGAACCTGTTTGTGGTGGGCGCTTCCGCCTTCCCGCAAAACCCGGGTTACAACCCGACCGGCACCGTGGGCGCGCTGGCGTTTAAAGCAGCGCACGCCATCCGCAACTTCTACCTGAAAAACCCGGGGGAGATGATAAGCGTATGAAACGACTAGCTGCTTTATCGCTTCTCGCTCTCGGTCTCGCGTCGTTCGGCGCGCAGGCGCAGCCGGAGTTCGAGCAGGTTGAAAAAGGGCGCTATCTGGCGACTGTGGGCGACTGTACGGCCTGCCACACCAGCGATCCGCAAAAACCGTTCGCAGGCGGCGTGGAAATCAGCACCCCGTTCGGCAAGCTGGTAGGGGCCAACATCACCCCGGACAGCGAAACCGGCATCGGCAACTGGACTTACGATGACTTTAAACGCGCCATGTCCGAAGGGATCGGCCACGGCGGCAAGCGGCTCTACGGCGCAATGCCGTTTACCGCTTACACCAAAGTCACCGATGAGGATAACCGCGCTATCTGGGCATACCTGCAAACGCTGGAGCCCATCCATAACCCGGTGGAAACCAACCTGCTGCCCTTCCCGTTCAACATCCGCACCAGCCTGATTGGCTGGAACTGGCTGAACTTCGACAGGGGCGTTTACCAGCCGGATATGTCGAAATCCGCGGAGTGGAACCGCGGCGCCTATCTGGTGCAGGGCCTTGGCCACTGCGGCACCTGCCATACGCCGAAAAACATGATAGGCGGCGATAAGAACGACAACTTCTTGCAGGGAACGGAGATAGAAAACTGGTGGGCGCCGAATATTACCGCCGCCAATCACCAGGGCATTGGCCGCTGGAGCGAGCAGGATATCAAGGATTACCTGCGCACCGGCGTAAACCGCTATGACATCGCCTCCGGGCCGATGGCCGAGCAGGTGAAAAACTCTTCCCAATACTGGAAAGAGGAAGACCTGCAGGCGGTGGCGGTCTACCTGAAATCGCTCGGCGTGAAAGATGAGAAGGTGCCGGCGCCGCTTAAAGGCGACGACAAGCAGATGATTGCAGGACGCCACATCTACTTCGACCGCTGCTCCGCCTGCCATGGCTCGTCGGGCAAGGGCGAGAAGAACATCTTCCCGCAGCTGGCGAACAACTCGCTGGTCAATGCCCCTGAGCCGGTTTCGCTGGCGCACGTGGTGCTGGCGGGCAGCCGCGGCGTGGATACCGACGCGCGCCCAACCGCCCCGGCGATGCCAGCTTTCGCGAGCATCATGACCGATGAAGAGATAGCGACCGTTCTGACCTATATCCGCAATAGCTGGGGCAACTCGGCGCCGGCGGTCAGCGCAGACGATGTGAAGAAAATGCGCGAACGCTTAACGCCGTAAGGCGTGGTGAGGCGCAAAAAAACAGAGGCCACCCCCAGGGTGGCCTTTTTACTGGCTAAACGCCTTATTCCGTGGCGTTCGGCCCGACAGGAATATACATGGCGATATCCCAGTGGCCGTCGGCCTGCCCATCATTGAGGTAGATTTCAAAGCAGGGTTTATCCGCCACCCGGTTTTTACCGTCGTGGTGCAGCTTAACGAAAAATTCATCCCAGGCGGAGGCGAAATCCTGGTTCACCACTTTGGTTTTCGCCACCGCATACTCGCCGCCCGGCAGCTTCGTCAGGATCACGCCTTCGCTGTTCTCCGGCAGGCTAAAGCCCTCCGGCACGGAAACCACGACATCCGCCCGCAGCTTCTCCGGAGGCACTTTTTCCGGGTTATCGTAATAAACGGCGATCCATTCATTGGGCTGGATAGCTTTATTATCCACCCACATCGTTAGCTGCTCGAACCCCTGCGGCACCGTTTGCTCCCAGGGGCCGACCAGATGAAAGCCTGCAATAGCGCGCTCGGGTACCTGCTCAATGGTGTAGTTCATGCTCTCTCCTCACGGTTTAAATAACCGAGTATAGATAGTTCTCACCAACAAGCCGTGCGATAGCCCGCAAGCGCGCCTTACAGTTTTTGATGCAGGTAGTCGCTAAGGCGCGAGAACATACCGCCCTTTTCAACGCTACCCAGGGTAACCAGCGGCCAGTGCGCCACCACTTTATCGCGGTCATAAAGCTGAATTTCACCAATGCGCGTGTTGGCCGCCAGCGGCGCGTCCAGCTCCGGTTTTTCCAGCACGTAGCGCGCTTTGATATTCGCCACTTCCGCCTTCGGCAGCGTAAGCCAGAAATCCTGGTCGGTGCCGACGTTCACCTGCTCTTTATCGCCGTACCAGACCCGCTCGGTTCCCACCTTTTTGCCTTTATGCAGGATCTGCACGGTGTCGAAATTCTGCTGGCCCCAGTGCAACAGCTTGCGCGCCTGCTCTTCGCGCCCTTTCGGGCTTTCGCCGCCCATGATTACCGCAATCAGGCGGCGGTTGCCGTCAACGCTGGAGGCGATGATGTTAAAACCGGCGCCGGAAGTATGGCCGGTTTTAAGCCCGTCCACGTTCAGGCTCTTATCCCACAGCAGGCCGTTGCGGTTCTGCTGGGTGATGCCGTTCCAGGTCAGGCTTTTCTCGCTGTACATATGGTAGAACGACGGCTCGCCGTGAATGATGGCGCGGGAAAGCACCGCCAGGTCATACGCCGAGCTGTGCTGGCCGGGGGCGTCCAGGCCGTGCACCGTTTCGAAATGCGTATCCGCCAGATGCAGCTTTTGCGCGTAATTGTTCATCATGGCGACAAACTGTTGCTCGCCGCCCGCCACATAATCCGCCAGCGCCACGCAGGCGTCGTTGCCGGAATCGACAATCAGCCCACGGCTCAGATCGCGCACCGTTACGCGATCGCCTGCTTTTAAAAACATCAGCGAAGAGCCTTCAAACACCGGGTTGTCTTTTGCCCAGGCGTCGCGACCTACGGTCACGATGTCGTCGGCAGTAATACGATGGCTGTCAATAGCGCGATCCACGACATAGCCGGTCATCAGCTTGGTCAGGCTGGCCGGGTTGCGCTGCTGGTGCTCGTTATTTGCCGTAAGGATTTGGCCCGTGGTGTAATCCATCAACACCCAGGCGCCCGCCTGAATTTGCGGCGGCACCGGCGAACCGCTTATCGGGGTATCCGCAAAGGCGGGGCAAGCAAGAAAAACGAACAAAGAAGCGGCAAATAAAGGGCGAAGTTTCAACAGCATATCCTCAATGACATATTTTTCGCCGCCTGTTTTACGGGAGTTCTTATTTCGTTGCGCGGGCAAATTGCAAGGAAATATTTCTCAAAATCTGTACGCCGCTATTTCCATAGATTTGCGGTAATTCTGATAATCAGACATTCTCATGCTGTTCCGATTGCCCTGAATGCTTTTTTCCTGGTTTCATGCATCCTTATTTTAACCAGAGGAAAAACGTTATGGCGCAGGGCAAAAACTGGTCGCCGGAGCTGGAGGGGCTACGGGGCATCGCCTCGCTGTGGGTGCTTTTTGGGCATATTTGTCTGCTGGTGCAGTGCCGTATTCCGCTGCTTTACGACCCGGGCATGGGGGTTGATCTGTTTATTTTGCTGTCGGGCTATCTGATGGCGAAAAATTATCAGGACCGGCGTGAAAAAGCGCCGTGGAATAGCCTGGCGACCATCCGGGAGTTCTGGCTACGACGCTTTTTCAGGATCGCTCCGCTCTATTATTTGTTACTTATCGTCGCGCTTATTTTCGGCGGCCTGTTTGGCGAGTGTCGTGATATTATCGCCAGCGCCTGGATTTCCACCCAGACCGACGCCAGCCGTTACGCCGATCATTCATTCCTTAATATCCTCACCCACCTGAGCTTTATTTTTGGCGCGTTGCCGGACTATTCCTTCCGTACCGTGCTGCCGGACTGGAGCATTGGTCTGGAGATGCAGTTCTACCTGCTGTTTCCGTTTATTATGCTGATGGTGATGCGCTGGGGTTTTATGCTCAGCGCGTTGGTGGTCATGGTGGTTTGCCTCGCGGCGCGCTTTTTGCTGGCGGATTACTTCGACGCCTTCCCGATGCCGTCGATGATTTTAATTAAGCTGCCGCTGTTTCTGGCGGGCATGGTGATGGCGCAGGCGGTGCGCGAAAGCAACCTGCGGCTCTGGCTGGTGGCGCTGCTCGCCCCGCTTTGCGCCGCCTGGATGGGCATTGCGGTTACGCCGGTGCGGCTGGCGGCGCAGTGGGTGATGATTATCGGCATGACGGCGCTGCTGTGGCAGGCGACGGAAGGCTCGCGCCTTGAGCGCGCCATGCGCTTGCCAAAGCGTCTGCTGACGCTACGGATAAGCCAGTTTCTGGGCGATGTCTCCTATTCCGTTTACCTTTTGCATCTGATGATTGTCATCCCGACTATCGCGCTGCTGGTGAACTACAGCAATTTTGAGCATCTCCCCTCGCCCGTACGCATGCTGATGGTGGCGGCGCTCTGCACGCCTGTGGTTTACCTGTGCGCCTGGGGGCTTTTCCACCGGGTGGAAAAACCGGGCATTGCGCTCGGCAGGCGCGTTATTACCGGCAAGAATGTCCGGCCGGAGCAGGTTTTACCCTGATAAAAGGGCGCTTCGGCGCCCTTTTTCTTCTGCTTGTCGGGGGGATGGTTTACCATTAAAGACAGTGTATTACTGACTGGAAAAATCCCCGTGTCTGAGCCTTCGGCGCAACCCACTTTTCTGTTTCATGATTATGAAACCTTCGGCACCAGCCCGTCGCTGGACCGGCCCGCCCAGTTCGCCGCGCTGCGAACCGACGAAAATTTCAACGCGCTTGGCGAACCCGAGGTGTTCTACTGTAAACCGGCCGACGACTACCTGCCGCAGCCTGAAGCGGTGCTGATTACCGGCATTACGCCGCAGGAAGCGCTGGCGAAAGGCGAGAACGAAGCGGAATTCGCCCGGCGCATCCACGCCCTCTTCACCGTGCCAAAAACCTGCGTGGTGGGCTATAACAATGTCCGCTTTGATGACGAAGTGACGCGCAATATTTTCTATCGCAACTTCTACGACCCTTACGCCTGGAGCTGGCAGAACGATAACTCCCGCTGGGATTTGCTCGACGTCATGCGCGCCTGCTACGCGCTGCGCCCGGAAGGGATTGTCTGGCCGGAGAACAACGACGGCCTGCCGAGTTTCCGCCTGGAGCACCTTACCGCCGCCAATGGCATCGAGCACAGCAACGCGCATGACGCGATGGCGGACGTTCACGCCACCATCGCCATGGCGCAACTGGTGAAAACCCGCCAGCCGCGGCTGTTTGAGTACCTTTACAGCTATCGCAGCAAGCAGAAGCTGATGACGCTTATCGATATTCCGCAGATGAAACCGCTGGTGCATGTCTCTGGCATGTTCGGCGCCTGGCGCGGCAACACCAGCTGGATTGCGCCGCTCGCCTGGCACCCGGAAAACCGTAACGCGGTGATTGTGGCGGATCTGGCGGGCGATATCAGTCCGTTGCTGGAGCTCGACCACGACGCGCTGCGCGAGCGGCTCTATACGCCAAAAGCCAACCTTGGCGACGACCCGGCGGCGCCCATTAAGCTGATTCATCTGAATAAATGCCCGGTGCTGGCCCAGGCGAACACGCTGCGCCCGGAAGACGCGGAGCGTTTAGGCATCGACCGCCAGCAGTGTCTGGCGAACCTGAAGCTGCTGCGAGAAGCCCCGCAGGTGCGGGAAAAAGTGGTCGCGCTGTTTGCCGAAGCGCCGCCTTTTCCGCCGAGCGATAACGTCGATGCGAAGCTTTATGACGGCTTTTTCAGCGACGCCGACCGCGCGGGCATGCGCATCATCCTGCAAACGCCGCCGCAGAATCTGCCGGCGCTGGATATCACGTTTGCCGACAAGCGCATTGAGAAACTGCTGTTTAACTTCCGCGCCCGCAATTTCCCGGGCACGCTGGATGAAGCCGAGCAGCAGCGCTGGCTGCAGTACCGCCGCGACCGCTTTTCAGCGGAATTCCTGCAGGCGTACGCCCAGGAGCTGGAGATGCTCTACAACCAGTACGAAGGGGATAAAGAGAAAATCACGCTGATTAAGGCGCTGTATCAGTACGCGCAGGAAATCGTGGGCTAATGTAGCGCAGGTGGCGCTTCGCTTACCTGCTTTACGCGGCTTGATATTTTGAAACGCGGGTGAGCACAGCGCCGCCCGCCAGGGCGCAGAAGGGCCCTCTCCCGCCGCGTTTTTCTCTCACGCTCGCCCACATACAAAAAAGGCTCCCGTCGGGGAGCCTTTTTCTTTTCGCCTGAATTACGCGATATCTTCGTTGTACTGCGGAACCGGGTTGCGGAAGCTGCGGGTTACGCACGCCAGGTAAACCACGCCGATGCCCGCCCAGATAAGACCCAGCACCATGGAGCTTTCTTCCAGATTCAGCCACAGCGCGCCTACCGTCAACGCGCCGCAGATCGGCAGAATCAGGTAAGTGAAGTGATCTTTCAGCGTTTTGTTACGCTTCTCGCGGATCCAGAACTGAGAAATCACCGACAGGTTGACGAAGGTAAACGCCACCAGCGCACCGAAGTTAATCAGCGCCGTCGCCATCACCAGGTCGAAGTTAATCGCCATCAGCGCGATAGCGCCTACCAGCACCACGTTCAGCGCCGGGGTACGCCATTTCGGATGAACGTAGCCGAAGAAGCGGTTCGGAAATACGCCATCACGGCCCATAACGTACATCAGGCGCGCAACGCCCGCATGCGCCGCCATACCGGAAGCCAGCACGGTAATGGTGGAGAAAATCAGCGCCCCGACCTGGAACGCTTTGCCGGCTACGTAGAGCATGATTTCCGGCTGCGACGCGTCTGGATCTTTAAAACGCGAGATATCCGGGAAATAGAGCTGGATAAAGTACGTCGCTAAAATAAAGATAAGCCCGCCAATCAGCGCCGTCAGGAAGATAGCGCGCGGAATGACGCGGCCTGCGTCTTTCGTCTCTTCAGACAGGTTGCTAATGCCGTCAAAACCGGTGAAGGAGAAGCACAGAATCGTCGCCCCGGTAATCATTGGTATCACGTGCGCGTTTTCAGACCAGAACGGACGGGAGCTCACCAGCGTACCCGCGCCTTCGCCATGGGAAACGCCGTAAATCACCATGCCCAGAATAACGGCGATAAGCGCCACCTGCAGCACCACGATAATGGTGTTGAAGTTCGCCACGCCCTTCAGGGTGCGCATGTTGAAGACGGTCATGAAGGCGACCAGCACTATCACGAAGATCCATGATGGAATGCCTGGCACCAGCGCTTCAAAATAGATTTTCGCCAGCAGAATGTTGATCATCGGCGCGAACAGGTAGTCAAGCAGCGAAGACCAGCCCACCATGAAGCCCACGGTCGGGTTAATCGCTTTCTGGGCGTAAGTGTAGGCAGAACCCGCAGACGGGAAACGACGCACCAGTTTGCCGTAGCTCAGCGCGGTAAACAGAATCGCTACCAGCGCGAAGGCGTAGGCGGTCGGCACGTGACCATCCGTCAGGCCAGAAACAATACCAAACGTATCGAACAGCGTCATCGGCTGCATATAGGCCAGGCCCATCATTACAACCGGAATTAACGTAAGCGTTTTACGTAATTCCACGCGAGGGGTGTTAACGTTATTGACGTTATGCGACATGGTGATTTCCCCCTACGGCGAAAGCCAGCGCAAAAGCAAGGAATTGCCCCATCTTATATTCTTCCTCAGCGACACGACTGTCGATTTTTAGTAAGTATCTATCCGGTACGAAGCCCGGCCTCTTGAATTTAATGACGTTGCTAAGCTGCAAAAAAATAACCGACGCGTTTTACGTCGGTTATTTATCTCATTTTGCAGGGCGCGTATTTTGCACCATTTCGAGGCTCGATGACAAGATGTTGAGCCCCTCATCGATAATTTCTTTTTCCGCCGTGAGCGGAATAAGGAACCTGATAACGTTAGCACGCACTCCGCAGGAGAGCAAAACCAGGCCCTGTCGTCCCGCTTCCTGGACCAGCAGTTGGGTTAGCGTTTTGTCCGGGCGGTGGCTGTCTCGCCCTTCCACCAGCTCCATCGCCACCATCGCGCCAGAGCCGCGTACGTCGCCAATACAGTCATAGCGTTCGGCCAGTTCTTTGAGGCGGCTGATAAGCTGTTCGCCCTGCGCCTGCGCGCGTTCGTTAAGCCGCTCTTTTTCGATAAGCTCTGTGACCGCCAGCGCGGCGGCGATGCTGACGGGGGAACCGGCATAGGTGCCGCCAAGCCCGCCGGGCAGCGCTTTATCAAACAGCGCTTTCTTACCCACCAGCGCCGCCAGAGGAAAACCGCCCGCCAGGCTTTTGGCCATCGTGACCAGGTCAGGTTCGACGCCGGAATGCTCAATGGCGAAGGTTTTGCCGGTGCGGCAAAAGCCGCTTTGGATCTCATCGACGATAAGCACTATGCCATGCTTATCGCACAGCGCGCGGAGCTGCTTCATAAACTCCGGCGACGCGGCGTAAAACCCGCCCTCTCCCTGTACCGGTTCGATGATAATCGCCGCCACCTCGTCCGGGGAGACATCGGCCGCGAAGATGCCCGCCAGCGAAGCCAGGGCCTGGGTGTCGCTTACGCCAAGGTAAGAGGCTGGATAAGGCGCATGGTAGATGCCTGCCGGGAACGGGCCGTAGCCTTTTTTGTAGGGCTGCACTTTACCCGTCAGCGCCATTCCCAGTAGGGTGCGGCCATGAAACGCGCCGCGAAAGGCGATAACGGCGGAGCGACCGGTGGCGATGCGCGCCACTTTAATCGCGTTCTCCACCGCCTCCGCGCCCGTGGTGAGAAACAGCGTCTGGCACGGCTCGCTTATGGGCGCGAGTTTATTCAGGCGCTCCGCCAGCTCAATATAGTTGCCATAAGGGGTGACCTGAAAACAGGGGTGAGTAAAGTGGTCAAGCTGCGCTTTAACGGCTTCAATAACGGCCGGATGATTATGGCCGGTATTAAGCACCGCGATGCCCGAAGCGAAATCGATATAACGCCGCCCTTCCACATCCCAGAGTTCTGCATTTTTTGCCCGCTCAATATAAACCGGCAGTGCATTACCTACCCCTTGCGGCACGGCGTCGACGCGCCGCTGCTGCCATTGCTGGTTAGTCTGACTCATACAACCTCCTTGCGCATAAAACCCCTGCGTTAACAACACAGTGGTGAAAGAAAAACGGTTTCGGCAGGGATCTGCCTGCTTTAAACATAGACGAGGTTATAAAGTCGAAAGTATGAAATTAACTCAGCCTCCGTCATGAGGGGCGGGAGCGGAATAAAGCGCGGTAATTTCGCTGTTGCTCAGGATCTGCTCGCGCCACCAGGCGCAGGCAAGTCCGGCGGTCTGCTCGTTCCAGCCAATCCATACCGGCTCGTAAGGCACGTGTGAAGCCACCTCTTTTTCCACCAGCGCGCCGCTGTCAAGATGCTGTTGCGCAAGGTAGCGCGGCAGCCAGCCGCAGCCGATACCGCGCAGTTGTAGTTCCAGCTTGGCTTTGAAATCAAAAACGGTGACGGCGTCCTGGTCATCCAGCACGCCGGAGGCAAAAGAGAGGTGCGTGCTTGCCGGGTCGGCCACCGCCACAGCGCGGTAGCGTTTGATAAGACGTCTTGATAGCGGCTCCGATGCCTGAGCCAGCGGATGATGGGGAGCGACCGCGAAAACGCTGGCCAGATGGCCAAGCAGCGTGAAGGAAAACCCGCTTAGCGGCGGAGGCGCGCGCATCGCGCCGATAACCAGATCAACGCGCCCCTGCGTCAACGACTCCCAGGAGCCGCCCAGCACGCCGTTGATAAACTTCAGCCGGGTCATTTCATGAAGCTGTAAAAAAGCCTCGATATGGGGAAACAACAGCGTAAAGGGGAACGTATCGTCAATACCGATGACCAGTTCATTTTCCCAGCCCAGGTGAAGCTTAATCGCCTGCTTTTCCAGATCGCGTACGGTTTGCAGCACTTCACGCCCTTTATCCAGCAACATCGCGCCGGTTGGGGTAAAGCGGGCGCGATGCCCGCTGCGGTCCAGTACCTGAATATTCAGGTCGCTTTCAAGTTTGTGAACGGTGTAGCTCAGAGCGGAAGGTGTTTTATAAAGCCGGGAAGCGGCAGCGGCGAAGCTACCCTCTTTGTCTAATGCATCAAGAATAATTAATACATCAAGCAATGCTCTCATCGTCGCCTCTTGCGCTGTACAGCACGTTTACCGGCGTCAGGAACGGCAGCTACTCCATTGGCATCACTAACGGATCGGGATAAAGATATTCAAAACCGAGTTCATTACAGATACGGTTGCCATCCACCAGTTTTCCTTCACCGTTGCCAGGCGCTTCGCTAAAGCGAGGCGGCTCAAGGTCGAGCAAACGCGCCATATGCGGATAAAATATGGCGCGCGCCGGATGTTGGGGGGCACAGATATTATAGATATGTCCCCCTTTCGGCGCCTGTAAAAGTAACTGTATGGCGCCAATAACATCTTCCAGATGCACCAGGTTTACGCCGTGCTGGCCGTCCGGCGCGTGCTTACCGGCGAAAAAGCGCCCCGGATGGCGGCCCGGCCCCACCAGCCCCGCCAGACGCAGAATGTCGACCGATGTTCCCGGCAGGTTATGCAGCCAGTCTTCCAGCTCTTTGAGCACCCTTCCGCTTTCCGTGACCGGATTGCGCGGCGAGGTCTCTTTCATTACGCCTTCGCCGTTGCCATAAACGGAGGTGGAGCTAGTGAAAATAATGCGCTTAACGTTGTGCGCCAGCGCGCTGTCGACGATTTCCTGCACCGCCTGCATGTAAAAATCGCCGTTGCCGCCGGTGCGGCGGGCGGGCAGCGTGAGCACCAGCGCGTCGACGTTCAGCAGCGCGTCCAGGTCATCGCTGTCGCAAACCAGCTCCGGCTGCAACACCAGCGGGTAACTCTCAATGCCGCACATACGCGCCGCCTCTACGCCATCCTGGGTGGTTTTGCTGCCGGTGACTTGCCACCCTCTTGCCGAAAGCGACAGCGCGAGCGGCATGCCCAGCCAACCCAACCCGACAATTGCGACTTTTTTCATCCTTCTCTCCTGGAGACCGTCATCTTGCGAACTTACTAAGTTTAGGCTACGCCAGCGGCGTCTGGCTGACAATTCACGGGCGCAATATGATGATTTTTAATGATGAAAAAAAGCGCTTGCATTCTTCGCCTCGTATGGTTTACGGTTAAAGCCAGTTAATGAATAGTCATTCACACGAGAAATTTACAATGCGCGTTCAGTTTAAAAACCACCACCATCACCATCATCCTGATTAGTCTTTCAGGCGATGTGTGCTGGAAGACGATCGGTTCTTCCAGTGGTGCATGAACGCAGAAAAAGCCCCCGGAAGATCCACTTCCGGGGGCTTTTTTTATGGACCGTTTACAGACAGGATCACGAGGACATCAACATGACCGATAACACCCGCTTACGCATAGCTATGCAAAAATCTGGCCGCTTAAGCGATGACTCACGCGAACTGCTCGCCCGTTGCGGCATAAAAATCAATCTCCACACTCAGCGTTTGATTGCGCTGGCGGAGAATATGCCGATCGATATCCTGCGCGTACGCGATGACGACATCCCGGGCCTGGTGATGGATGGCGTGGTGGATCTCGGCATCATTGGCGAAAACGTGCTGGAAGAGGAGTTGCTCACACGCCGCGCTCAGGGCGAAGACCCGCGTTATTTCACGCTGCGTCGCCTCGATTTCGGCGGTTGCCGCCTTTCCCTGGCGACCGCCGTGGACGAACCCTGGGACGGCCCGGCCTGCCTGAACGGCAAGCGCATCGCCACCTCTTATCCGCACCTGCTCAAGCGCTACCTCGACCAGAAAGGGGTGCAGTTTAAATCCTGTCTGCTTAACGGTTCTGTGGAAGTCGCCCCGCGCGCCGGCCTTGCCGACGCCATCTGCGACCTCGTCTCCACGGGCGCCACGCTTGAGGCTAACGGCCTGCGTGAAGTGGAGGTGATTTACCGCTCCAAAGCGTGTCTTATCCAGCGCGACGGCGAGATGCCGGAAATGAAGCAAAAGCTTATCGATAAACTGCTGGTGCGCATTCAGGGCGTGATTCAGGCCCGTGAGTCAAAATACATCATGATGCATGCGCCGACCGAACGTCTGGAAGAGGTTATCGCCCTGCTGCCGGGCGCCGAGCGCCCCACCATCCTGCCGCTGGCGGGCGACCAGCAGCGCGTGGCGATGCACATGGTGAGCAGCGAAACCCTGTTCTGGGAAACCATGGAAAAACTCAAAGCCCTCGGCGCCAGCTCTATCCTCGTGCTGCCGATTGAGAAGATGATGGAGTAAGCGCCATGACCTTTAACACGATAATCGACTGGAATACTTGCGACAGCGCGCAGCAGCGCGCGCTGCTGATGCGCCCGGCTATTTCCGCATCCGACAGCATCACCCGCACCGTCGCCGACATTCTCGATAACGTAAAAGCCCGGGGCGATGCGGCGCTGCGCGAATACAGCGCGAAGTTTGATAAAACCGACGTGACGGCGCTGAAAGTCACGGCTGAAGAGATTAACGCCGCCGAAGCGCGCCTTGGCGAGGAAATAAAAGAGGCGATGGCGGTAGCGGTGGCGAACATCGAAACCTTTCACGAAGCGCAGCGCCTTGCCACCGTTGATATAGAAACCATGCCGGGCGTACGTTGCCAGCAGGTAACGCGCCCGGTCGCTTCTGTCGGCCTCTATATTCCCGGCGGTTCCGCTCCGCTTTTTTCTACCGTGCTGATGCTGGCGACCCCTGCGCGTCTCGCGGGCTGCGCCAAAGTGGTGCTCTGCTCCCCTCCGCCGATTGCGGATGAAATTCTCTATGCGGCGAAGCTTTGCGGCGTGCAGGAGGTTTTCAACGCGGGCGGCGCGCAGGCTATCGCCGCGCTCGCTTTTGGCAGCGAGACGGTGCCTAAGGTGGATAAAATTTTCGGCCCGGGCAACGCTTATGTTACCGAAGCGAAACGCCAGGCAAGCCAGCGTCTTGATGGCGCGGCTATCGATATGCCCGCCGGACCTTCCGAGGTGCTGGTGATTGCCGACAGCGGCGCTACGCCCGATTTCGTCGCCTCCGACCTGCTCTCCCAGGCGGAGCACGGCCCGGACTCGCAGGTGATTCTGCTGACGCCGGACAGCGTGATGGCGCAGGCGGTCGCAGAGGCCGTGGAGCGCCAGCTCGCTGCTTTGCCGCGAGCCGAGACGGCGCGCCAGGCGCTTTCCGCCAGCCGCATTATCGTTGCGCGCGATCTGGCGCAGTGCGTGGAAATCTCCAACCAGTACGGCCCGGAACACCTGATTATCCAGACCCGTAACGCCCGCGAGCTGGTAGAGAGCATCACCAGCGCTGGTTCCGTGTTTCTGGGCGACTGGTCGCCCGAGTCCGCCGGCGATTACGCCTCCGGCACTAACCACGTGCTGCCGACTTACGGTTACACCGCTACCTGCTCAAGCCTTGGACTTGCGGATTTTCAGAAGCGGATGACCGTACAGGAGCTTTCCATGCAGGGCTTCGCGAGCCTTGCGAAAACCATTGAGACACTGGCGGCCGCTGAACAGCTTGCCGCTCATAAAAACGCCGTCACGCTGCGTGTCGCCGCCCTGAAGGAGATGCAATGAGCATTGAAGAACTGGCTCGCGCCAATGTCCGCGCGCTGACGCCCTATCAGTCCGCCCGTCGTCTTGGCGGCAGCGGCGATGTCTGGCTGAACGCCAACGAATACCCGCTGCCAGTGGAGTTTCAGCTGACGCAGCAAAACCTCAACCGCTACCCGGAATGCCAGCCGAAGCAGGTGATTGAGCGCTACGCCGACTACGCTTGCGTGAAGCCGGAGCAGGTGCTGGTGAGCCGCGGCGCCGATGAAGGCATCGAGCTTTTGATCCGCGCCTTCTGCGAGCCGGGAGAGGACGCCGTGCTTTACTGCGCGCCGACTTACGGCATGTACAGCGTCAGCGCGGAAGCGTTCGGCGTTGAGTACCGCACCGTTCAGGCGCTGGAAGACTGGCAGCTTGACTTGCCCGCCATCGCCGAAAAACTCGACGGCGTGAAAGTAGTGTTCGTCTGCAGCCCCAATAACCCGACCGGGCAGCTTATCAACCCGCAGGATCTGCGCACGCTGCTGGAGATGACGCGCGGCAAAGCGCTGGTGGTCGCCGACGAAGCCTATATCGAATTTTGCCCGCAGGCGACCGTCGCCGGCTGGCTGGCGGAATACCCGAACCTGGTGGTGCTGCGCACGCTCTCTAAAGCGTTCGCGCTGGCGGGGCTACGCTGCGGCTTTACGCTTGCCAGCGAAGAGATAATCAACCTGCTGCTGAAAGTGATCGCCCCGTACCCGCTTTCCACGCCGGTGGCGGATATCGCCGCGCAGGCGCTGAGCCCGCAGGGCATCGCGCAAATGCGTGAGCGGGTGGCGGAAATTAAACGCAACCGCCAGTATCTGGTGTCGGCGCTGCAAGAGGTGCCGTGCGTTGAGCGCGTTTTTGACAGTGAAACTAACTACGTGCTGGCGCGCATTACCGCTTCCAGCGCGGTGTTTAAATCCTTATGGGATCAGGGCATTATCTTACGCGACCAGAATAAACAGCCCTCGCTGAGCGGCTGCCTGCGTATTAGCGTCGGCACCCGCGAGGAGTGTCAGCGCGTGATTGACGCCCTGCGTGAACAACCCGGCCTTGCGGCCACGGAGCGTGTATGAGCCAGAAGACTCTCTTTATTGACCGTGACGGTACGCTGATTGCCGAGCCGCCGGAAGATTTTCAGGTGGATCGCTTTGACAAGCTGGCCTTTGAGCCAGACGTGATCCCCACTCTGCTGAAGCTGCAAAAAGCGGGCTTTAAGCTTGTGATGATAACCAACCAGGATGGCCTTGGCACCCGCAGCTTCCCGCAGGCCGATTTTGACGGTCCGCACAACCTGATGATGCAGGTCTTCACCTCTCAGGGGGTGATTTTTGATGACGTGCTGATCTGCCCGCACTTCCCCGATGACGCCTGCGACTGCCGCAAACCGAAAACCACGCTGGTGCGGGGCTATCTGGAAGAGGGCGTGCTGGATACAGCCAACAGCTATGTGATTGGCGACCGCGCCACTGACATTGAACTTGCCGAAAACATGGGCATTCAGGGGCTGCGCTATAACCGCGCCGACCTGAACTGGACGATGATTGGCGAGAAGCTGACAAAGCGCGACCGTTTCGCGCAGGTCTCCCGCAACACTAAAGAGACGCAGATCGACGTGAAAGTCTGGCTCGACCAGGAAGGCGGCAGCAAAATTAACACCGGCGTCGGCTTCTTTGACCATATGCTCGACCAGATTGCCACCCACGGCGGCTTCCGGATGGAGATTGCGGTGAAGGGAGACCTTTATATCGACGATCACCACACCGTGGAAGACACCGGCCTTGCGCTGGGCGAAGCGCTGAAGCTGGCGCTTGGCGACAAGCGCGGCATTAACCGCTTCGGCTTCGTGCTGCCGATGGATGAGTGTCTGGCGCGCTGCGCGCTGGATATTTCCGGACGTCCGCACCTTGAGTACCGCGCCGAGTTCACCTACCAGCGCGTAGGCGATCTCAGTACGGAAATGGTGGAGCACTTTTTCCGTTCGCTCTCTTACACCATGGGCGTAACGCTGCACCTGAAAACCAAGGGTAAAAACGACCACCACCGTGTGGAAAGCCTGTTTAAAGCCTTTGGCCGCACGCTGCGCCAGGCGATTCGCGTGGAAGGCGACACCCTCCCCTCCTCAAAAGGAGTGCTGTAATGAACGTGGTGATTCTGGATACCGGCTGCGCCAACCTCTCTTCCGTGAAGTGGGCGGTGCAGCGCCTGGGTTATGAACCGCTGGTCAGCCGCGAGTCGGAGGTGGTGCTGCGCGCCGATAAGCTCTTTTTGCCGGGCGTGGGCACCGCTCAGGCGGCAATGGATCAGCTGCGCGAGCGCGAACTTATCGACCTGATTAAAGCGTGCACCCAGCCGGTGCTGGGAATTTGCCTCGGCATGCAGCTGCTGGGGTCGCGCAGCGAAGAGAACAACGGCGTCGAGACGCTGGGCATTATCGATGAACCCGTGCCGCACATGACCGACTTCGGCCTGCCGCTGCCGCACATGGGCTGGAACCGCGTCTATGCGAAAGCGGGCGACCGACTGTTCCGCGGCATTGAAGACGGCGCGTATTTTTATTTCGTGCACAGCTACGCCATGCCAGTGAACCCTTGCACTATCGCGCAGTGTAATTACGGCGAGCCGTTTACCGCCGCGGTGCAGAAAGATAACTTCTGGGGCGTGCAGTTTCACCCGGAACGCTCCGGCGCCGCGGGCGCGCAGCTGCTGAAAAATTTCCTGGAGATGTAAGTGATTATCCCGGCATTAGATTTGATTGACGGAAAAGTGGTGCGTCTCCATCAGGGTGATTACGGCCAGCAGCGCGACTATGGCAGCGACCCGCTGCCGCGTCTGCAGGATTACGCAGCGCAGGGCGCGCAGGTGCTGCATCTGGTGGATTTAACCGGCGCGAAAGACCCGGCGAAGCGCCAGATCCCGCTGCTACAAAAGCTGCTGGCGGGCGTGAGCGTGCCGGTGCAGGTCGGCGGCGGGGTGCGTACGGAAGATGACGTGGCCGCGCTGCTTCAAGCGGGCGCCAGCCGCGTGGTGGTGGGTTCCACCGCCGTGAAATCACCTGAAACGGTGCAGCAATGGTTTAAACGCTTCGGCGCGGATGCGCTGGTGCTGGCGCTGGATGTGCGTATCGATGAAGCGGGCCGCAAGCAGGTGGCCGTCAGTGGCTGGCAGGAAAATTCCGGCGTTACGCTGGAAGCGCTGGTGGAAAGTTATCTGCCGTTCGGCCTGAAGCATGTGCTCTGCACCGATATTTCTCGCGACGGCACGCTTTCCGGCTCCAACGTGGCGCTGTATGAAGAAGTATGCGCCCGCTATCCGCAGGTGGCGTTCCAGTCCTCCGGCGGCATTGGCGAACTTAATGATATTCGCGCGCTGCGCGGCACTGGCGTTCAGGGCGTGATTGTCGGGCGTGCGCTGCTGGAAGGCAAATTTACTGTGACGGAGGCGATTCAATGCTGGCAAAACGGATAATCCCCTGCCTGGACGTGCGAGACGGCCAGGTTGTCAAAGGCGTGCAGTTCCGTAATCACGAGATTATTGGCGATATCGTGCCGCTGGCGAAACGCTATGCGCAGGAAGGCGCCGATGAACTGGTCTTTTACGATATCACCGCCTCCAGCGATGGCCGCGTGGTAGACAAAAGCTGGGTTTCCCGCGTGGCGGAAGTAATAGACATCCCTTTCTGCGTAGCGGGCGGTATTAAATCCCTGGACGACGCGGCGCAGATCCTCTCTTTCGGCGCGGACAAAATCTCCATTAACTCCCCTGCCCTCGCGGACCCGGAGCTCATCACCCGCCTCGCAGATCGTTTTGGCGTGCAGTGCATTGTCGTAGGCATTGATACCTGGTTTGACAGCGAGACGGGCAAGTATCACGTGAACCAGTATACCGGCGACGAAAGCCGCACCCGTGTCACCCAATGGGAAACGCTGGACTGGGTAGCGGAAGTACAGAAGCGCGGCGCCGGAGAAATTGTCCTCAACATGATGAACCAGGATGGCGTGCGCAACGGCTATGACCTGACGCAGCTTAAAAAAGTGCGCGAGGTCTGCCGCGTTCCGCTGATCGCTTCCGGCGGCGCCGGCACCATGGAGCACTTCCTGGAAGCGTTTCGTGACGCGGACGTGGATGGCGCGCTGGCGGCATCGGTATTTCACAAACAGATTATTAATATTGGCGAACTAAAAGCATTTCTGGTTCAGCAAGGCGTGGAGATTCGAGCGTGTTAACAGAACAACAGCGGGCCCAACTGGACTGGGCGAAGACCGACGGGCTGCTGCCGGTCGTGGTGCAGCACGCGGTATCCGGCGAAGTGCTGATGCTGGGTTATATGAACGACGAGGCGCTGCGCCGGACAGAAGAAAGCGGCAAAGTGACATTCTTCTCCCGCACTAAACAGCGGCTGTGGACCAAAGGCGAGACCTCCGGCCACTTTCTGCATGTCGTGAGCATGACGCCGGATTGCGATAACGATACGCTGCTGGTGCTGGTGAACCCAATTGGGCCAACTTGCCACCTTGGCACCTCGAGCTGTTTTGGCGAGGCGCATCACCAGTGGCATTTTCTTTACCAACTGGAAGAACTGCTGGCGGCGCGTAAAACCGCTTCGCCGGAAAGCTCATATACGGCAAAACTTTACGCCAGCGGCACCAAGCGGATTGCGCAGAAAGTGGGAGAGGAAGGCGTGGAAACGGCGCTGGCCGCCACGGTTCGCGACAAAGAAGAGTTGGTTAACGAGGCGTCTGACCTGGTTTATCACCTGCTGGTACTGTTGCAGGATCAGGAGCTGGATTTAAGCGCGGTGATAGATAACTTGCGGGGAAGGCATAAGTAAGCATAAAAAAGGCCGGGTTAACCGGCCTTTTATCAAACAACCCGCCAGGGATATTACCCCGGTCGATGGTTGCGGATAGCATGACGAAGTAGTACAACGCCTGAGCCAATGATGCCACCAATCAGCACTGCCAGGATAAGCGTTAATGCTCGCTTCGGACTATCTCGATAAATCGGCAAGCTTGGCTTCATGACATAACGGAACGAATAGAGCGAATCAGGTTTTGACTTAAGCGCACTGACAGCAAGCAAAGCCTGACGTGTCTGGTAGTAATAATCTGAAAGCGGCAGTGGACGCGTTCCTTCGTTCTTGATTATTGAAGAAAGCGCGTCGCTACCTAATACAAATAAGGTGTCTTCAGAAAGTGTTTCGGCCTGTTGAACTAGCGTATCTTTAATATTCGCTTGCTGCGCTACAAGCAATGCCTGATTAAGTACGGCAAGGCGTTTATTTTTTTGTTCTTGCGCCACTTTAATCTGCGTCGCCAGGGAAGCTTTCAGGTCTTCCAGCTTACTGTCGATGTTGACTTGCAAGTCAGCATCCAACTCCTGCACGACCTGTTTATTAATTTGCTGGATATATTTATCCAGATTTTTCTGCGCCTGTTCGGCGCTGTGTGCCGTGAAGCTGATGGTTAAAGGAACCTGCTGCCCTTTCACCGTCTGCTCAATTCTTAAGTCTTCTCTATCAGCCCGGTTTTGCAACTCGTCGGCCAGAGCCGAAATCGCTGAATTGAAACGGCCAAAAAAACGCTCCTGTACATCAACAACGGTAGGCGCGTTTGTGGGGTTTTGACCATAAAGTATGCCCATTGAGTTGTTGTAATTGGCTATCTGCCCGGAGTCAGGCAGAGTAACTATCGCTTCTGAAGTCCACTTTTCTTTCGCGACGAATAAATAAGCAACAGCAAGCAGGATCGCAACGACAATACACGCAGCGATGGTCAGCTTTCCGCGCCATAACTGAAGCAGTAGATCTAACAGGTCAATTTGCTCGTTGGCGTCCGGTTGCCTGTTATTAGCAGTAGAAGAAGTGTGCACCATACAAACCTTATTATAAATTTATTTGTTATCAAATAGATAAACAACTTTACGTGTAGCTGCAACGCTTAGTTTGCCAAATTCATTTCTTATGTTGATAAGACAAAGATGAAACTGCACGTAGCGGCACAATTTACCTGTAAAGTTTGTTGATTGTAAGGTTCTTTTTATATCTATTTATCCAGAAAAAAGCCCGGCCATAGCCGGGCTTTAACATTCAAAAAGTGAAAGATAGAGTTAATCCAGCCATTCGGTATGGAACACGCCTTCTTTATCGGTGCGCTTGTAGGTATGCGCCCCGAAGTAGTCGCGCTGCGCCTGAATAAGGTTTGCTGGCAGCACAGCAGAACGGTAGCTGTCGTAATAAGCGATAGCTGCAGAGAAGGTCGGCGTCGGGATACCGTTCTGTACCGCATAAGCCACTACATCGCGCAGCGCCTGCTGGTAATCATCAGCCGCTTTCTTAAAGTATGGCGCCAGCAGCAGGTTCGCAATAGATGGGTTTTCAGCATACGCATCGGTAATTTTCTGCAAGAACTGCGCGCGGATGATGCAGCCAGCGCGGAAGATCTTCGCAATTTCACCGTAGTTCAGGTTCCAGTTGTGCTCTTCAGAAGCCGCACGCAGCTGGGAGAAGCCCTGAGCGTAAGAGACAATTTTACCGAGGTACAGCGCGCGGCGTACTTTCTCAATAAATTCAGCTTTATCGCCTGCGAAAGGTTTGGCCTGCGGGCCGCTCAGTACTTTGGAAGCGGCAACACGTTGCTCTTTCAGGGAAGAGATATAACGCGCGAAAACAGACTCGGTGATGAGGGACAGCGGCTCCCCGAGATCGAGTGAGCTCTGGCTGGTCCATTTACCGGTGCCTTTGTTAGCCGCTTCATCCAGAATCACATCAACCAGGTAGTTGCCCTCTTCATCCTTCTTGGTGAAGATGTCTTTAGTGATATCGATAAGATAGCTGCTCAGCTCACCTTCGTTCCATTCAGAGAAGGTTTTCGCCAGTTCTTCGTTAGAAAGATTCAGACCATGCTTAAGCAGGGAATATGCTTCAGCAATCAACTGCATATCGCCGTATTCGATACCGTTGTGCACCATCTTAACGTAGTGGCCTGCGCCGTCCGGCCCGATATAGGTGACACACGGCTCACCTTCTGCAACAGCAGCAATCTGCTTCAGAATAGGTGCGACTAATTCATACGCTTCTTTCTGGCCGCCAGGCATGATTGACGGACCTTTCAGCGCGCCCTCTTCGCCACCGGATACGCCGGTACCAATGAAATTGAAACCTTCTTCAGAAAGTTCGCGGTTGCGACGAATAGTGTCCTGGAAGAAAGTGTTGCCACCATCAATAATGATGTCGCCTTTGTCCAGATAAGGCTTGAGGGATTCAATGGCTTTGTCAGTACCTTCGCCTGCTTTAACCATCAACAGGATACGACGGGGCGTTTCCAGGGACTCAACAAACTCCTGCACCGTATAATAAGGAACCAGGTTTTTACCCGGATTTTCTGCAATCACTTCTTCGGTTTTTTCGCGGGAGCGGTTGAACACGGATACGGTATAGCCACGGCTTTCAATGTTAAGCGCCAGGTTGCGCCCCATCACGGCCATACCAACAACGCCGATCTGCTGTTTAGACATTACATACTCCTGTCAGGTGTGGTCACTGCGAATCATCACGCAGGTAAATGTAGCTACGATGTTAACTCAGGATGGACAAATGTGGGAGCCTTTCCTCTTCTGAGGATTACGTCTTCAACAATAATTGCTTACAAACAAATGCGGATCAAACTAACGGCTTATAGCCATTAGGGTTCTGCAGTTGCCAATTCCAGCTATCGCGCATCATCTCATCCAGACTTCTTGTGGCGCGCCAGGCCAGCGCTCTATGCGCCAGGGAAGAATCGGACCAGCACTCAGCGATATCGCCCGGACGGCGTTCGGTAAACGTGTAAGGAATTTTTATATTGCTTTGCGCTTCGAAAGCAGAAATCAACTCTAAAACCGAATACCCTTTGCCAGTACCCAGGTTATATATTTTACATCCGCTATCTGCGTTCATTTTCTCAATCGCAGCGACATGACCTTCAGCAAGATCCATCACATGGATATAATCCCTTACCCCCGTTCCATCATAAGTGGGATAATCATTACCATATATAGAAAGCTTTTCGAGCTTTCCAATAGCAACTTGACTTATATAGGGTAATAAATTGTTAGGGATACCATTAGGATCTTCACCAATTAAACCAGAAGGATGGGCTCCGGCGGGATTGAAGTACCGAAGAATAGTAATGCTTAATTGCGGTTGCGCTTTCACGGTATCCGATAAAATCTGCTCAACCATAAGTTTTGACGTACCATAGGGATTAGTAGTACCGCCTGTTTTGCAATCTTCTGTAAGAGGGATACGCTCTGGTTCACCATAAACAGTTGCCGATGAACTAAAAATCAGCTTATAAATACCATTCTTGATCATTTCATCAAGGAGAATAATACTTCCCATAACATTATTCTCGTAATACTTAGTAGGGTATTTTATCGACTCGCTTACAGACTTCAAACCAGCAAAGTGGATTACCGCCTCTATTTTATTCTCTGAAAAAATTTTTCTTAGGAAGATTCGGTCGGTAATATCACCTTGATAATAAACAATATCACGTTGCGTGATCGCTTCCACTCTACGTAAAGATTCGTAAGAAGAATTACTGAGGTTATCCAAAACCACAACATTGTAACCTCGCTCCAGAAGGCATAATACTGTATGTGATCCAATATAACCGGCACCGCCCGTCACCAGTATTGACATATCTATTCCTTAAAAATAAGTATAGCTATTTTTGCCCATAGGAAGTGTTCGTTATGAAGAAAGAAGGCTTATTAATTTATCGCAGGCTTGTTCTTCATCGAATTTTTCTAATGCTATAGTACGGCTTGCCAATCCCATCTGAATAATCAGCTCGGGTTGCTTGATAAAATATATCATCTTGTTAGCAAGCTCATCTGCATCCCAGGGCGGAATCAAAAAGCCATTGTAACCAGCGATGACGGTTTCTCTACAACCAGGCACGTCTGTGGTAATAATTGGCCTTCCTATTGCCATCGCTTCTTGTGTACTACGCGGGACGCCTTCACGATAAGAAGGCAGAACAAAAATGCTGCTATTAATTAAGTGATTTTTAATGTCCGATACCTGACCTAAAAAATTCACATCGCCTTTTTTAATCCAGGTTTCAAATTCTTCACGAGCAATGCCGCCTGGGTTATCATCAAACGTCCCTGCAATACTAAACTGCACATCAGGATATAGACGTTTTACTTTCTCAGCAGCAAGAACGTATTCTCTAACACCTTTTTCAACTAATAGCCTGGAGACCATAGTAAAATGAATGACATCTGTTCGCGCAGGTACATAACTGTACTGTTGAAGATTAACGCCAATTCCGCCTACAACTTCAGTCGACTTCACCTGAATACGATGTTCAATGAGCAAATCTTTATAATCATCGCTGTTAAGAAACAGTACTTTTTTTGTCAAAGGCAACGCCAACTTATACAGTAATGTTTGTATTTTTCTGACAACTCTCTTTTTGAAATTTTCCTGAGTAGCGCCTTTGGTAAAACAATACCCCAACCCTTCCAATAACACGTTAATATTTTTTACACCAGCGAGACGCGCTGCCAGTGTGCCAAAGATAACGGGCTTGGGAAAAAAACAGAAAACGACATCAGGTTTAATTTCTTTTATTGTTTTGGCAAGCCTAATCGTATTAATCGCATCCGAGACAGGATTCATACCAGAACGTGAAAATCGGTAACAGCCCGGATGCGCGCCTAATTCGATTATTTTTTTGAACGCATTGACGTCACTATCCATCGTTAAGGTATGAACGACTGCCCCCTCTTCAATAAACTTCTCTATAAGACGCTTTCTGAAAAGCAAAATGGTACTTGTCTGGTTACCAATTAATAGCACTTGCATATTTCAAACCTGCTTAGTTGAATATATATCCAGCCAATTATTAACAATGGAATCGATAGAAAAGGTAGCGACAATATGAGTTCGGTTTCGCTGCATAATTTTCGTTTTAGTATGCGCATCATAATTCGTTACTTCAATTATTTTGCTTGCTAACGCGTCTGCATCTGAAATTGGTACAATAAATTGTTTATCGCCGACAACTTCAGCAACCCCACCAGCGTTAGTAGCGACGACAAGGCGTTCACAAGACATTGCTTCCGCAACGACCAGCCCAAATCCTTCCCACTGCGATGAAGAAACATAGATATCACATGCTGAATAATATCGAGCAACATCCATTATTCTGCCGAGAAGGATGACAGAGTTCTGAAGTTGCAGATCAATAATATTCTGTTCAACGTGATGCCTGGATTCTCCTTCTCCTATAATGACTAGCTTATAATTATCAGGCAATTTTTGCATTGCGCTTAATAAGTTTGGATAATCTTTCGCCTCTGTGAGTCTTCCTACAGCTAATATAAGAACACAGTTATCATCGATATTGAGCTCCTTACGCAACTCGTTTCTTATATTTTCATCATATTTGAATAAATCCGTGTCAATACCGTTGTATACAGCACGTGATTTAGAGGTTTGAAAGGCATTTTTTTTAATAAAATCAGCAAGTGCTTCATCGCTGACATTGGTGGTTATGTCACACAGGTAGTCCGTTACTCTGTAAGCCAACATACGAACCTTTCCGCCTTCATTTTTGCTATGTGCGGTACAGATTAGTTTATAATTTCCCGCAGCGATCAGTCTGGCCAGCCTTGCAATAATATTTGCGTGGAACATATGCCCATGAACGATCTGCGGCTTAAAATCTTTAATGATTTTAGCGAGGCGTAGTACGGCGTTTAATAAACCAAAAGGATTCTTTTGCATTCGTAAATTGAGAAGTTTAACCTCGCTACTCTGAGGGAACACTTCTATTTCACCGTTAAGAGCAACTATAGCGACATCGTACTTGCGTTGAACTAACTTGTCAGCAAGCAAACATAATTGTTTTTCGGCTCCACCTAGACCAAGACCGGTGATAACAAATAATACTTTTTTTTTCATAAAATGTTATTCATATCCTGCGTAGCATCATAATACTTATCATTTGCAAGTTTTCGGACATAATCATTCTCAAGGAAGGATAACAATCTGAAATTCATGTTACTAAATTGCACAGGCGCCTGATCATTTCTAAAGTAAGAAATAAAGTTCAGGGTCAACATGCCTGAAAAGAATAATGTCAATATGAGTGTATTGTAGCTTTTGATAGAGAATAATCTTGTACCCTCCCCTTTTGGTACTACGCAAAATACATATATGGCAATAAAATAGAAAAAGAAACAAACCCTTGCAAGGAAAGTAATTGAACCGCTGAATAAGTGAATCGTTGCTCCTACGAAAATTAGCCGTGTTAATAATCTCACTGACGCAATACGATCAATATTTGCACGATAGATGAAATAAAATAAGATGAATATTAAGTCAAGGATGTTTAACCAGCCAAAATTTAGGCTAATAGGGTTTTGTTGGAGATAATATGCAATTTTTGTGAAGGCAAGGTTAGCATTCGCCATTGCAGTCACAATGGCAGTTCCAGTAAAGAAGAACCCTATAAAACCTATAACTGACGCTAACGTCATCAGAGTAAAACTCGTGATATTACGGAATGATGCCAAAACTACAGCGGGTAAAACAATCAGAGAAGATACATGAAAGCAAGCCGCGAGAAAAATCAAAAAAATTAACTGCTTTATTTTTCCGTCATTATTATATTTAAGCAAGGCATAAAAAATGATAATACATGCTATAAACTGACGAAGTTGTTCCAATATCAAGTTATAACCAAATATAAGGAGTAAACATGCCCAAAAAAGTGGCTCATTTGTTTTAAATCTTTTTATAATAATGCAAAGAACACTAAAACTAATTACATAAAAGAGGAATATAGCCAAACCATAGTTATTATTTGTTAAAAGCAAAATCCCTTGAAAAAAAAGAACAAAACCGAATTCAAAAGATGTATATGGATCACCTTTTTCAACGAATTTTAAATAATAGATACTCCAGTCCATCCCATTCAAGTAATACGCAGTAAAAAGCACACTAAACAGAATGACAAAGAGAACCCGAAGAATTGCTTGCGAACTAAAAGCGAACCTATGCCAGATCAGAGATAATAATAGCAATGGAGATGAAAGAAGTAGTATAAACATATTATTGCTTTAAGCTCTCATACAAACGGATAGCTAGATTAAGAGGATTTATTGTTTTCAAATATCTATAAAAAATTGTTCTTTTAAGTGAACAATGAAGATTAAACTTATGATGCAAATAAGCCAAGTAATGTTTACGCATTAAACGAAATTCATTCAAATGCTTTAAATCATTAATCAGAACGTTATTTACCTTTGGGTTAGCTAAAGAGGTAATCTGCGAATCATGTAATCGATATAACACAGTTGTATAATCAAAAAACAATGTAACCGTATTCTTCTCTATTAATTTCAGCCATAAAGGAAGATCTTCAAGTAATCTGTAAGAAGTATCAAATCCATCAAAATGGCTTCTATTAATAAAAGCGCAGGGTGCGACATTATTAAAATGGAGCATGGCAAGTTGCCGCTTCATCCACGATGCTCGCATTTTGCATATGTCACGGGTCCAGGATAAAGGATAGCGACTGGATTTCTTTACGTTTGTACCAAAAGTTTCGAAATAGGTAAATACCGCTCCAATATTATCCCAGTGTGCATGTACGTTTAGACGTTTAATAAATTCAGAAATGGCCTCGGGTAGAAGAATATCGTCTGACCCGATACACTTTATCCACCTACCTTTTATTAAGGGCAGGCTATTATTCAAATTTGCAGGGATACCACTATTCTTTTCACTTTTCACCAAAGAACAAGGAATTGAAGGTTGACTTATTTTCTTCTCATCGCACCATTGTTCTATTATCTGCACACTGTTATCGTTTGAACAGTCATCAACAATAATGATTTCAATATTCCGGTAGGTCTGGTTAATGCATGATTCTAACGTTTCTAATATATATTTTTCTGCATTAAAAGACGCAACAACAATCGTTACAAGCGGTTTTTTCATATTCTCACAAGTAAATAATAAATTATAAATAATTGCACAGTAGATTTTTTATTAAAACGAATACTGTGATTAATATTGTCCAATCGTAAATCGTTAACCGCTTTTTTAATAGCATTACGCCATTCGGCTTTAACCTCCTTGTTAAAGAAATGTCTCCATTTAATATAGCGAACCGATACACCCCAGACAGTACTGACAAGTAATTTGTACGCCTCACTTATATAGTCAAAATATCCTGATTTTTTCTCTGCAGCCAAATAACTTTTTAAGTAATAAGCGTTATTAATGATTTTGTAATAATTAATATTTACTTTCCTGGTTGTTGACTCGGGATTATGAATAAAATAATATTTGCCAGAAGATAAAAAAATCAGGCTGGCCATACCAAAACAAATCCGTGAAATTACCTCGTCATTATTAAGATAATTAACTCTGTCTTCATTATATTTATAATAAGTGTTATACGCTTCAGTCAGTATTTTTTTCTTATAAATTCCAAAGCCGTGTAAACCCCATGAAGAGACACAGTGAGTTAATGCATCCTCGCCTTTGATCAGTGTCGCATCCGTATAATATTTAAATGAAGTTCGATTAAGATCAGCATGCGATTTAGTATACATAAGCTCAAATAATGATATTCCTATATCATTATTTTCAAGCATCGGTGTTATTGCTTGTTCCAGCGCATCGGCGCTGAGCGCATCATCACAGTCAACGAATGCGATATAGGTACTTGTCGCCGCATTGATTGCCTTTTCTCTTGCCTGAGCGGCGCCCATATTTTGCTGCTGTACTAGCGTTAATTTGTATATTGAAGAGGTATAATTTTTCACTATGGCGGCGGTATTATCCAGAGAGCCATCGTCTATAACCACCACTTCAAATCCACTCAGCGTTTGCTCATTCAGATTTTGCAGTATATTAAGTATATTTTTTTCTTCATTATAGGCAGGTACAATAACACTCAAGCAATTAGTGGAGACAATCATTAGTATGAGCTACCTTAGTTTTTAGATGCCAATAATAAATGTACACTGTCACTATAAAATACAATGAATAAGTTATACAGTAAGCGATGCTTACTCCTTCCAAAGCGAAATCATTAACAAAAATTTTAACTAAAACCGGGAACATTATTGAAAAAATAATTTCCAGAGCAGCGTTTATTTTAAAATAACCTTTAGCCAAGAGTATAGTGGCAAAAAGCCAACTACATATCCTTAAAAAATCACCTATATTCTGAAATAAAAAAAGATCTCGAGCCTTTGTAAAATCTGAAGTAAACAGTATTTTAATAATAATGTCTTTTAAAATAAAAATTGAAAAAGCCATTATTAAAGCAAGAGGGACGACAACAGTAGCTCCGGTTTTTAATATTGATATATATTCATTGTATGATTTAGCTGCTGCTGTTTTAGGGAAATAATATACTGTTAATGCTGTTGTCAAAACTGCAAGATAAGCTTCAGAAATTTTTGCCACAGCCTGCCAGTAACCTGCATCCTCTAATGAAAAATTATTTGTCAATATCGTACGTACAGCAATCAGGGATATTGGGCCTGTCAAAGCACCTATGATTCCCATAAGGAAATATTTTCGCATTTCTGCGATATGATGTGTCGGGACCTGACCAACCCAATATTTCCATTTGAACCACGGTCTTTTGATTATAATGAATATAAGCCACGTTCCCGCTATTGCGTTATTTAGAGCTGCCGCAATCAGCGCGCCCTCAAGGCCGAAAAAATATACCAATCCGGTCATTGACAGGAGAGATGATACGATAGCAAAAATATTAGCAAGAAAAAACTTATTATATTCATTCAGCCCATTAAGCACGCCCAAAAATATATTATTAATAATATTTAATGGAAGCACGCATAACGCAATTATTATTAGCCAGTAAAGATCGGTCCGATGAAAAAGATATGCTGAAAGTTTCCCTGAAGACAAGACGCCGATGCTAATGATAAAACAACAAGCTATCGTAGAAAGCTTTACCGAAGCGCGCCAATAAGGTTGTGCCTTTGAGTAATCATTTTTATTCTCCGCCGAATAACGATTTACCCCTTGAGAGACTTGAGAAGAAATGAATCCATTAACGAACGTGACAAAGTTCTGTAATTGCCCAAGGTTAGCAATTCCAGCTGGGCCTGTATAAATTGCAACAACTTTTGATATAAGCAGACCGCAAACTAAACGCAGGCAAGTTACAATCCCGCTAAGGATTGTAACTTTTGCAAAATTCAATTTTTCCATCCATTAATCGCTTCAATAACAGCATCGACGTCTTTAGAACTCATTGTTGGATCCATAGGTAATGATAAAACTTCTTTATGGATACACTCTGTGAGCGGCAAATTGATATGATTATATTCTTTATAGGCAATCTGATGGTGTGGAGCAAGCGGATAATGGATAAGAGTTTGAATGCCTTTTTCCATTAAATAAGATTGCAAATCCTCTCGTTCTGTTGTGCGAATAACATAAAGATGCCAGGCATGAGAATCCATTCCTTGAGCGACGGCAGGCAAAGTTATATGATTATTTTTAATTCCGCCTGTATACTTTTGAGCGATTGCTCTTCTGATTTCGTTCTCTTTATCAAGATATTTTAATTTAACATTCAATATAGCTGCCTGCATCTCATCAAGACGGCTATTCACACCTTTATATCTATTTTGATATTTTACATGGGAACCATAGTTTCGCAGAGCTTTAAGAACATCAGCCAGACTATCATCATTAGTAGTAATAGCTCCCGCATCGCCCAACGCGCCTAGATTTTTGCCTGGATAGAAACTGAAAGCTGCCGCGTCTCCCCAACTCCCTGCTTTTTTATTCTCGAGTTCAGCACCGTGCGATTGAGCGCAATCCTCCAGCACAAGCAAATTATGCTCGTCTGCTATTTCCATAATCTCATCCATTGGAGAGATCTGCCCGTACAGATGAACCGGTAGAATAGCCTTGGTTTTTTCTGTGATAGCCTGTTTTACTGTTACAGCTGAGAGGTTATACGTTTGGGGATCTGGCTCAACCAAAACAGGAACAAGTTCATTTTCCGTAATTGCAAGTATGGAGGCAATGTAGGTATTAGCTTGAACAATAACCTCATCACCTTTTTTGAGCCGGCCTGTTTCGATCCAAGCCCGCAACACCAGATTCAGTGCGTCAAGGCCGTTCGCAACACTGATACAATGTTTTACGCCACAATATTCAGCGAATTCTTTCTCGAAGTTTTTGACTTCTTCGCCAAGAATATACCAGCCAGATTTAATTACGCGTTCGCATGCCAGTAATATTTCACTCTGATATTGCTCATTTATTTTTTTTAGATTTAAAAAAGTCACCATGTCATTATGCCTCTAAATATTTGTAATATTTATCCTTAAGCTCCAGGTAGTCTTCATATTCAAAAATGAAGTTAAAATTCGTATCATCTTCAGATACAATCTTAGCGCCTGTTTTTAAATGAAAAGAAATCACACCCACATTTTTTTTATCGACCTGAAAATAAGATGACCTAAAATTTTTCTCTTCAAAAGCAAATTTGTAAACGAGGCATGCGCTCTCTATAGCAGCACTTTTTGTCTTTTGTTCGTTCAATATCCAACTGCCCCAACAAAATCGCTTGTCATTAGTCAAACCGTAGATTCTAACTGTGCCAACTTCGCAATTTCCTTCATTTTTTTCGATAATAAAGTAAAACTCTTCATTAAGAAGCTCACGCTTTTTGTATTCCTGCAGCCATTCCTTTTGCGTTTCTGCAGAGCCTGAAACCTTTGAAATATGCTGATTTAACGAATCATTTATTCTGAGTGAATAGATGAATTCGGCATCAGAAGCGTCAGCAAAACGTAAGTGAATAGTTTTTGACTTTAAATTATCCATTTTTTACTCGCTGTTTGAATTCCTCATAGTTGCGAATATAATCACTTTCATCGTAATAATCATCCGCCAATACCATGAGTACACAGTTTTCGGAATAATCAAACATTTCATGCCAGACCATAGGCTCTATCATCAGCCCTTGAGTGGGATTATCTACTAAAATTTCAATAGCTTCATTACCATCATCAAGCAAAAATTTGCAATGACCTTGTACAGGTATGGCGAGCTGACGTAATTTTTTGTGAGCATGAAAACCGCGTCTGACATCCTTTTTTGTATCGAACATGTAATAAATTCGTTTGACATCAAAGGGAACACTTTTCTGTTCTTCCAGAACAACTAACGCTCCCCGCTCATCACCATGCTTAGGGAAATTAATAATTTCTATTTTCATATTAATTAATAAGTTTTAGTAGATATTTGCCGTAATGGTTTTTCTTAAGCATTTGCCCACGCTCGCGAAGTTCGTCTACCGTTAACCATCCATTACGCCAGGCTATTTCTTCGGGGCACGCCACCATCATACCTTGTCGCTTCTGTACTGTCTCAACAAAACTGCCAGCCTCAATCAAGCTGTCATGCGTGCCGGTATCCAACCAGGCGAAGCCACGGCCAAGTTGCTCAACATGAAGTTTGTTTCTTTTCAAATACTCTTCATTTACGGTGGTAATTTCTAATTCGCCGCGTGCAGAAGGTTTTACATTTTTGGCAATTTCAATTACGTTGTTATCGTAAAAATATAAACCTGTCACCGCCCAGTTTGATTTGGGCGCTTTTGGTTTTTCCTCGATAGAAATTGCTTTGTTGTTTTCATCGAACTCAACTACGCCGAAACGTTCAGGATCCATAACCTGATAGCCGAATACTGTAGCCCCATCATTACGCTCAACCACGCTTTTGAGTTTAGGACTAAAACCCTGGCCGAAGAAAATATTATCGCCCAACACCAGGCAAACAGGATCTTTGCCAATGAATGCTTCTCCAATGATAAAAGCTTGCGCAAGACCGTCCGGGTTTTGTTGTATTGCATAGGATAATTTTATACCGAATTGACTTCCGTCAGACAAAAGCCGTTTGAAGCTATCCTGATCTTCTGGAGTCGTAATAATAAGTATATCTTGTATCCCTGCCAGCATTAATACTGACAGTGGATAGTAGATCATAGGCTTATCATAAATAGGAAGGAGCTGTTTTGAAACGCCCATGGTCACGGGATATAAACGAGTTCCTGAACCGCCCGCTAGTATTATACCTTTCATATTATTCTAATCCTAAACGTTCGCGCTGATAGCTGCCATCCTGCACCCTTTGGCACCACTCTTGATTTTTTAAATACCATTCAATCGTTTTTTTAATACCAGTCGCAAACGTCTCTTGTGGTGACCAGCCAAGCTCGCGATTAATTTTATCGGCATCAATTGCATAACGTCGATCGTGACCCGGGCGGTCCGCTACATAGATAATTTGCTCACAATATGGCTTTGCCTTAGGCACCATTTCATCCAGTAAGTCACAGATAGTCTGTACCACATCGATGTTTTTCTTCTCATTATGGCCGCCGATATTATAAGTCTCGCCAACCTTGCCTTTAGTTATTACGGTATAGAGTGCGCGCGCATGGTCTTCAACATATAACCAATCGCGAATTTGATCGCCCTTACCGTAAATGGGCAGCGGTTTGCCCTCCAGGGCGTTAAGTATGACCAACGGAATCAATTTTTCTGGGAAATGGTATGGACCATAGTTATTTGAGCAATTAGTCACAACTGTCGGTAAGCCATAAGTGCGTAACCACGCGCGGACCAGATGGTCGCTTGAAGCCTTAGAAGCGGAATAAGGGCTACTTGGCGCGTAAGCCGTCTCTTCTGTAAAAAGCGGCAAAAGCTTATTTTGATGCCACTCATCCGGGTGCGGCAAATCGCCATAGACTTCATCTGTGGAAATATGGTGGAAACGAAAAGCTGCTTTACGCGTTGCGTCTAACTGCGTCCAATAAGTACGTGCAACCTCAAGTAGCGTATACGTACCTACGATATTCGTTTCGATAAAAGCAGCTGGACCTGTAATGGAACGATCAACATGGCTTTCCGCTGCAAGGTGCATGACCGCATCAGGTTGGTGCTCTACAAAGATTTTTTCAAGCGTTGAACGGTCGCAAATATCAGCTTGTACAAAGCTATAACGACGATGACCAGCAATCTCAGCAAGCGACTCGAGGTTCCCTGCATAGGTCAACTTGTCAACATTAATCACTTCATCCGGAGTATTATTAATAATATGGCGAACCACAGCTGAGCCAATAAAGCCAGCCCCACCGGTAACAAGTATTTTCACGTGAAATAGTCTCGCTGATTAAATAAATTTAACTTTCATTTTTAGCTCTGTAGAAATATTCCTTGCTCTACTTTTACCCATGACTGTTTTAGAGGAATATTTCGACAATGCTACCGCCCCTGGCTCTACAGCTACCAGTGCACTGAGGGTTGGCTTGGGTTTTGCCGTCACGAATTCACATAAAAAAACCGTTTTATGCATAATTAGCGCGAATAGATGCTAATTTTGCGCGCTTCGGACAGTAGAAACAAGAAGAATGTTGGTTCTACAAAGCCCCTGTCCACTTTTAATCTTTTGTTTTAAAAGCTTTAATAAAAAAACGGCAACGAGTATTGAGTCTCAGACCCGAACGCTCAAATTGCCGTTTCTCACTTTAACTTCCTCGCCAGCCTCAATGCTGGCAATTGTCATTACGCCAGCAGTTTCTTGATGCTGTCGCGAAACTTCTGCCCTTCTTTCAGGTTACGAAGGCCATAGTTTACAAACGCCTGCATGTAGCCCATTTTCTTGCCGCAGTCGTAGCTTTCGCCAGTCATCAGCATCGCTTCTACCGGCTGCTTCTCATTGAGGCGCGCAATGGCGTCGGTCAACTGGATACGGCCCCAGGCGCCCGGCTCGGTTTTCGCCAGCTCTTCCCAGATATCCGCAGAGAGGACATAACGGCCAACGGCCATCAGATCGGAGTTCAGCGTCTGCGGCTGATCCGGTTTTTCAATGAAGTCAACGATACGGCTTACTTTACCTTCGCTGTCCAGCGCTTCCTGCGTAGTGATGACTGAGTACTCAGAAAGATCGCCCGACATACGTTTCGCCAGAACCTGGCTGCGGCTGGTTTCATTGAAACGCGCCACCATCGCGGCCAGGTTATAGCGCAACGGGTCAGCGGTGGCGTCGTCAAGAATGATATCGGGCAGCACAACCACAAATGGGTTATCGCCAACCACCGGGCGAGCACAGAGAATGGAATGGCCAAGGCCAAGCGGCTGCGCCTGGCGTACGTTCATGATGGTCACGCCCGGCGGACAGATAGACTGAACTTCCGCCAGCAACTGACGCTTAACGCGCTGCTCCAGCAGTGCCTCAAGCTCATAAGAGGTGTCGAAGTGGTTTTCCACTGCGTTTTTTGAAGAATGGGTCACCAGAACGATTTCTTTGATGCCTGCAGCCACAATCTCATCGACAATGTACTGAATCATTGGCTTATCGACGATTGGCAGCATTTCTTTCGGAATGGCTTTCGTGGCAGGCAGCATGTGCATACCCAAACCCGCTACCGGAATTACCGCTTTCAAATTAACCATTTACTCTGTCACCTCAAAATTGGGTTGATGAATTATAGACTGTTGGAATCTCAAAGCCAGCATGAATTGTCAAAAGTTGACGCTTAACCGAGGTGTATCTAATTTCCCTTTACATAAAATATGACGCTTTGATTAGCTGAGGACTCAGAATCCTCGCAAAGTTGATAAAGGGTCACTTCTGGGCTACCGCCAGCTTAAAATTCAACCTTTGCGCGCTAACATGCTGCTGATCCACCCGATCTATATCTACCGACTGCCGGCCTCTTTCATCGATTGCGTGAATATCCGCCAGCGAAAGCAGCGTATCTTCCTTCGCCATAAAGCGCCCCCGCACATCCTTGCGCAAATCAAAGTGCATTTTTAGCGCCGGGCCAACGGCGGAATCCTGCATAACGCTGACATTTCTGAGGAAAAGATGTTGCGGCTTGTTATGGAGTTCAAGCGTAGCGCGCTTCATCGTCAGGTTGGTGATAGCGACGAACGATGTCGCGTTGCCAGACGAGATTTGAATGCCCCGGCTTTTATAAGGCATGTGGGTATTATCGAGGTGGATATCGTTGAGCTTAAAATTTTGCGGGATGGAAAGGTAGTTACCCTTAACGACGCCATAACCAATCAGCATGCCTGCGCTGTTGGTCATATTTACCTGATCGATAATAAAGTTATCGCAGCCATAAATCGCCACCGTGGCGTTATCGATACCCGCTTTTTTACTGAAGGTGTGGTTTATATTCTTCGCTTTGATATTGCGAATCACAAAATGTTTGCCGTTTTCCACATGTACCAGCTGGCGACAATTACTGCCGGTGATATTTGCCACCACGAAGTTTTTCACCGCCTGGCTTTCGGGGTAGTCATTATCATAGGTGCTGCCGGCAAGTCCAATACCTATCCCCCAGTTGATTTTGCCGTTGGTGCAGTCGATATGGTCAATCACATGATCCGAGATAAGGATATCGCTGTCGTTGATAGCCACGTTCCATTCAATGGCGTCGCCCTGTAAGTGCGTAAAGCGGCCGTTGGTAATGCGCACGCCCTCCATTTTGTCGCGGAACCCCTGGCGGAGAATGCCGTAATTGGCATCGTGCACGGTAATGTTGTCAATCAAGAGGTTACGCATCGTAGCCGGCTCCTTCTGGCCGATATAAATCTGCGCGACCGGGCCGAAACCGCTTAAATCTATCCCCTTGATAACACAATCGGAACCGCGGACATCCAGCGTAATATTGTGCAGGCGACCGCCCTGCTCTCCCACAACCTGACAGCCGTCCTGCAACACGAAGCGTCCTTTCCCGTTGCCCTTGATGCCGCCGCGCACCAGCAAAGTTTTTCCCGCCGGAATAAAGACAGCGCTGTTGAAGTTGTCGCACACCATATCAGCAGGCACTTCTACCGTCTGCGCCTCGGCGAAAGCCTGTTTAAACGCGGCAGGCATGTCGTTGCGGTTATACCGGGCAATGCTGACGCTGTCGGCGCGGTTTTGCGCGCGGGCGGCGAAGGGGAAGAGCGGCAGAAGCGCCAGCGCGGAGCTGGCTTGCAGAAGGGAGCGGCGGGAAAGAAGGAGTGAAGTTTTTATCTCTTTACGCATGATACCTCAGGCTCTATAGCGCTTGCAGCAGACCGGCAAGCTCACGATAAATGACCTGCTGATTGAAGTCGGTTTCCACTTTACGGCGGGCGAGGCTTAGCATCGGACGAAGCTCCGCTTCCTGCAGGCTTGCGAAAGCCTGCAGACGCTCAGCCAGCGCCGCAGCGTCATTCTCCGGCACCAGCCAGCCCGATTTGCCCGCGTCGATAAGCTCCGGGATGCCGCTGTGCAGGGTTGAAACGACGGGAATGCCGACCGCCATCGCCTCCATCAACGCCACCGGGATGCCTTCCATATCGCCATCGGCGCCAGTGACGGAAGGCAGCAGGAAGAGATCGGCCTGGTCGAGCATCGCTTTCACCTCATGGCTTGGCTTAAACCCCGGCATGAAAACCCGATCCTGTAAATCATGTTGTTGGATAAGCGCGCGCAGGCGCTGCTCCCAGGGACCAATACCCAGAATGTTGTAACGAAAGTTCACGCCGCGCGCTTTTAACAGGCGACAAGCGTCAATCGCCACATGCAGCCCTTTTTTCTCGGTAAGCCGGGCGACGGAGATAATCTCCAGCGGCGAACCGGGCACTTTAAGCGGACGCAGGGAGAATTTCTCCATGTCGACCCCCATACGCGACACCGCGATTTTCTCATCCGGGCAGCCCATCGCCTTCAGCCGGCTGGCCCACAGTTCGCTAATGGGCAGCATCAGGTCGCCACGGCGGAAAAGCTGTTGATATTCTGGCGTATAATGCGCCAGCGCGTCGCGGTGCGAAATATCAATGCCATGGAAGACGGTAGCGATTTTGCCCTGCAAAATCCCCAGCTCGCGCAGCTTCGCGGCGGTAACCCCAGCCGGGCCGAAGTGGGCGATAAAAACATCGGCCGCGAGCGGCTCTTTCACCCGTCCACAAATCGCGGAGAGGATCAGGTTACGCGCTTCATCGCCGTAGCGTTTTTTATCCAGCGCTTTCCAGGTGCGGGGGCGCAAGGCCCCCTTTAAAGTGTTGCCCGCCCGCGAGCGCAGCTTCGCCAGCTTGCCTTCGGGCTCATCCAGCAGCCAGGTGGTTTTTTGCGCAAGGCCGTACTGAGTGTAGGCCGCGTGCGTATTCTGCATGTCCCCTTTTTGCAGGGCGACAATCTCCACCTCATACCCCATGTCGATAAACCCGACAATCTGGTTAAGCACGAACGTTTCCGACGCCACCGGGAATTTGAGCAGGAAGAAACCGACCTTCATTTCCCCTCCCGCGCGCGCTGCAGCACAGCCTCCACCATGCGCAGGCCGTTTTCGCGCTCAGCCTGCACCGCCGTCTCCAGGCGTTGGTTAATCTCCGGCAGCTTCTCTAGCGTTTCGCTCACCTTCTGCTGGAGAGAACCATCCAGCAGGTTGCGAATTTCCACCGCCATTTCCGGCATGCCGAGCTGCTTCATGATGCCCGCAGACTTGTGCTCATAGTTGATGGCGATGGCTGGCGTGCCGAAGTTCATGGAGATAATGGCGGAGTGCAGACGCGTGCCGACAGTAAGCTGACAGGCGCCGAGCAGCTTGCCCATTTCCAGGTCGTTAAGTTCGTCCATCACGACATGATAGTGTTCCGGCTGCTCAATGAGGGATTGCAGCTTAAGCGCCACCATGCGGTCATCTTTGTTATAGCTGTCGATGCCGGTACAGGTAGAGAGCGCCAGCACCTGATAACCGTCGGCGATAAGCTGGTTGACCATAATGGCGAACGCTTTTTCATAAGCCTGCTGCGTGGTGCCAAGGCGTTTGTCGAACGGCGCGAGGTCACGCAGGGTAATCGCCACGGTTTTGCGCTGGCGAATCACGTTCAGCCAGTGATCAACGGCGTATTCCAGCGTTATATCGTTAGCCTCGCGGTCCACCAGCCAGGCGGTATCCACGCCCTGCTCTACCTTCTCCGTATTAATACCGGACTTTTGCATCAGATCGCGGCTTACCGTTTCGCGCAGCACCAGCGCATCGGCATGGCTGAACACATGGTTAGCCACTTCGTTAAACTGCGGGTCGTTGAACGGCCCAACGCTGTGGCCGATCATGTAAATAGGCTTTTTCGCCATAAAGCTGCACAGCGCATGTTCAAACTGGGAGACACCGTACAGGTCGACGAAAAACGAGCCGCCCACCTGAATAATGGCGTCATACTGCTCAAGCGTATTGACGAAATCCGTAAACGCTTTCGGTACAGAGACCTTGCTTAGCTTGCCGCGCTCGGTCACTTTCGCCAGCAGCACTTTATGCTGATACTTGCGACGCAGCACTTTCTTTACGCGGCCCATCACCCCTGCCGCGTTATTCGCCTGCTTCATATGCTCATAGAGGCCATCTTTCATTACCGGGCGGCCTAACAGACTTGCGGAACTCACCGGGTAGCGGCTCATCACATCGATTTTGACGCTCTTATCCAGCGAATGGATGGCGTCAATCAGGCCGCGGAGAATGGCGCTGTCGCCACGGTTGCCGCAGGTATGGTTACCCAAAATTAAAATCTTCATTATGACCTCGTCATCTTAACAACAGCGCGTTTTAAAACTTCAGCTCACGCGCAATAAGGCTTTCAACTTGTCGCTACGGCACAGCTGACGTTTAATCTCCAGCACCAGGGGCTCGCGAGAAAAAAGCAAAGTCAGCGCAAATGCCGCGACACCAGCAACCACCTGAAGAATTAGCAACGCCGCGAAAGGGAGTTGCCCCGGGAGACAATATCCCAGCCCGCCGCTCACCAGCACGGTGGGCAAAGATAAGCGGAAAGGTAACCAGATGCTGTAAATGTAGTCGCGATAACTCGGTCCAAGTATCGGTTTAATAAGAACAAAATAGGTCAATACGGTATTAATTATCTGCACCGACAAAAAGCCGATGGTCACGCCCAAAACGCCGCCCATATGGCCGCCGACGATAATGGCGGGCACAAATAGCACCGTTTTAAACAGGTTGAATTTAAAGCTGATATCCATGCGCGCTTTCGCCATCAGCAGCGAGCCAATGGGGTTGCCAATGGCGCGCAGCAGCCCGACGATGCACAGCAGTTGCAAAACCGGTGTAATAAACAGCCAGCGCTCGCCGAACACCACCCGCACGAAAGAGTCGGAAACCACCAGCAGCCCCAGCAGCGTCGGGAAGTTGATAATCCCCACCATGGAGATGAGCTTGTAATAATTCACGCGCAGTTTCTCGGTATCGTCCTGAATTTTGGCGAAGGCCGGGAACAGCACGCGGGTAATAATCGGGTTGAGTTTGGCAGGCGGGATCACCGCCAGGTTATAGGCAAGGTTAAAGCCCCCCGCCGCACCCGCGCCAAGAATTCGCGCCAGCACCAGCGTCGAGAGGTTGGTGTTGATGTAGTTCACTACGCTGTCGGCAGTGAGCCACGCGCCAAACTTGAGGTTAGAGGCCACCGAAGGGAGCGAGAAGTGCAGCCCCGGGCGGTAGATTTTACGTCCGGCAAAACCAAACAACGCGGTGCGCACCACGGTATTGACCAGATAACCGACAATCGCCGTCATCGCCACCGGCCAGTAATGCGCGCTAATCACGGTGAAGGTAAAGCCCGACAGCACCGCCAGCGTCTCTATCATGCCTATCTTGTTAAATTCCAGCTCCTTTTGCATCAGAGCGCGGAACTGCTGGCCGTGGGGAATGACCACAAAAGCAAAGGCTAGGGTTTTGATAAGCGGCGCGAGATCCGGGTTATGCAGCAGCGCGGCGATAACGCCGCTCAGCGAGAAAACCACCACGCACACCAGCGCGCCAAGCCCGACGTTCAGCCAGTAAAGCGTGGTTAACTCCAGATGGCTAATCTCTTTACGCTGGATAATCGAGTTGGCGATGCCGAAGTCGGAAAGCGTATCGGCAAGGGCGATTATCACCAGCGAAATGGTCAGCAACCCGAACTGGTGGTTATCCATCAGGCGGGCCAGCCACGTCATCTGCAACAGCCCGAGGGCGATGATGATGACGGTGGAAATAGCGGACCATTTGGCGCCGCTGATGGTTTTTTCTCTGAGGCTCATGACAAATCCTTAATACGCCGCTTTGTTCACAAAGCCTTTGAAGATGGTGAGAAAGACGATTTTGATATCAAGCCACAGGCTCCACTCGCGAATGTACTCGAGGTCAAATTCGACGCGTTTTTCCATCTTCTCCAGAGTATCCGTCTCGCCGCGCCAGCCGTTGATTTGCGCCCAGCCGGTGATGCCTGGCTTCACTTTATGGCGCAGCATGTAGCCTTCAATCAGCGCGCGATACTGCTCGTTATGCGCCACCGCATGCGGGCGCGGGCCGACAATCGACATACCGCCGGTGAGCACATTAATAAACTGCGGCAACTCATCAAGCGAAGTGCGGCGCAGGAAGCTGCCCACTTTGGTGACGCGCGGATCGTTCTGCGTCGCCTGCACCACGACCGCGTCGTTCTCCATCACCCGCATAGAGCGGAACTTCCAGACCTTAATCGGCTTGCCGTCCATCCCGTAGCGGGTCTGGCGGAAAATAATCGGGCCTGGCGAGCTCACTTTCACCGCCACCGCGATGCACAGCAGCACCGGCGAAATCAGCAGCAGGATTAAGGACGAGAGAATGATGTCCTCAATGCGCTTAAGTACGCGGTTAATGCCCGAAAGCGGGGTGTCAAACAGCGGCACTACCGGCACGCCGTTCACTTCATCAAGACGCGAGTGCAGGATATTGAAGGTGAACACATCCGGGATCATCATCACCGAGCAGGTGGTATCGGAGAGATCGCGCACCAGCTTTTTGATGCTCGCGGCGTCGTTCATCGACATCGCGATATAAACGTTATGAATTTTTCCCGCTTTCGCATCTTCCACCAGCTGTTCCGTGGTGCCTGCCCACTGCGGCGGCACGCCATCCGGCAGCGGGTCGTGATAGACGCCCATCACTTCAAAGCCCAGCCACGGCTCGTTGCGAAAGCTTTCCGCCAGCTCCTGGCCTACCGGCAACGGCCCGGCAATCGCCACCCGGCGGGTGTTGTAGCCGTGGTTGCGCAGCCAGCCCGCGCCGATGCGAATACAGGAGCGGCACACCACCATGCCGACGCTGGAAAGCAGATACCAGGCGAGGTAAGTGCCGAAGCTGACGTTAAAATCATCGTTAAAGGCCAGCAGGCCAGCGCTGAAAACGAGCGCCAGCGTCCAGTTTTGCAATAGCAGCAACAGTTCGGTTGATATCTTCACGCCGCGCCAGGAGCGGTAGAAGTCGGTCATGCCGCCAATCATCTGAAACACCACAAGGGCTATCAGCGCCATCAGCAGATGCATATAGAAGAAAGGCAACCCACTGAGCCGGCACACCAGCCATAGCCCGGTGAACATGATGGTGATATCAGAGAACCGTTGCACCATGGAGATTAACGATGCATTCGTTTTAGCTCGTTCGCGCTTTTTTAGATTTGCCATCGTTGTACCTGTAGGGCGCCCAAAGGCGCTGTTAAGCGATCTCACCTTAATGCCCCTCCTCTTCTCCTCCCGGGGACCGGGAGGAGGTTGTTCCTTTAGCCCCTTGCGGGACCGTGATTCTTTTATCCCTCGCTACAGAAGGCGCTCTCCCCTTTTGCTGCCGGGGCGAAGGTTCTACCGCCTGGTTACTGATTCAGCAGCGCCAGGATCTCCTGCGTTTTGGCCTGCATGAGTTCCGTGTCGCCGCGGGACTCTACGTTCAGGCGCACCACCGGTTCGGTGTTAGAGCTGCGCAGGTTGAAGCGCCAGTCGGTAAATTCCATGCTGATGCCGTCGGTGCGATCAATGCTGCCCGCCTGCGGGGCAAAATGCGTTTCCACACGCGCAATCGCCGCCGCCGGCTCCGCCAGTTTGCTGTTGATTTCACCGCTCGCCGGGAACGCCGCCATGCGATCGCGAACCAGTTCGCCGAGCGTCTGGCCTTTCAGGCACAGCAGTTCGGTGACCAGCAGCCATGGGATCATTCCGCTGTCGCAGTAGGCAAAATCGCGGAAGTAGTGATGCGCGCTCATCTCGCCGCCGTAGATGGCGTCTTCATGGCGCATGCGCTCCTTGATAAAGGCGTGGCCGGTTTTCGACATCACCGGCGTGCCGCCAGCGGCCTTCACCACATCCACGGTGTTCCAGGAAAGACGGGGGTCGTGAATGATTTTCGCGCCGGGGTGTTTTTCGAGGAAGGCTTCCGCCAGCAGGCCGACAATGTAGTAGCCCTCGATAAACTGCCCGGTTTCGTCAAACAGGAAGCAGCGGTCGAAGTCGCCGTCAAAAGCGATGCCCATGTCGGCGCCGTGTTCGATAACCGCGTTGCGGGTATCGTCGCGGCATTCCGGCAGCAGCGGGTTAGGAATGCCGTTCGGGAAGTTGCCGTCTGGCGTGTTGTGCACCTTGATAAAGCTCACCGGCGCGTTCATCGCTTTCAGACGCGCTTCAATGGCGTCCACCACCGGGCCCGCCGCACCGTTGCCAGAGTTAATGACCAGTTTCAGCGGCTTGAGATTGTTCACGTCGATATAGGAGAACAGATGGTCGATATAGGCATCGCGCAGGTCGATGCGCTTATAGCCGCCGCGCTTCGCCTCGTTTACCGGCGGGAAGTCGTTGGCCTCGGCGAGACGCTGCACATCGCGAAGCCCGGTGTCGCCGCTAATCGGACGCGCGCCCTCGCGCACCAGCTTCATGCCGTTATAGTCCATCGGGTTATGGCTGGCGGTAACCTCAATGCCGCCGTCCACGCCCAGGTGGAACGTGGCGAAATAAATCTCCTCGGTGCCAGAAAGCCCGATATCCAGCACATCGACGCCCGCATCCTGCAGCCCTTTCGCCAGCGCGAGCTTGAGCGCCTCGCTGGTCAGGCGCACATCGCCGCCCAGCACAATGGTTTTCGGCTTGAGGAATTCGCCATAGGCGCGGCCGATGCGCCAGGCGATGTCTTCGTTCAGCTCCTCGCCAAGACGGCCGCGAATGTCATAGGCTTTAAAACAGGTTAACTTTTCCATTTTTATCTCTTGGTTAATCTTTTTTCGGAAAATCCAAATCAGTAAGGCGCCTGCCTGCGGTTTTCACGCTGCAGACAGGCGGCAACCGCGTGCGTTCCCGCGCCTGCGGCGTGAACAACGAAGCGGGATCAGACGCGGCCATAGCGGTCTGCGAACCGCACCACGTCGTCCTCTTCCAGGTAAGCGCCGGAGCGCACCTCAATCAGGTCGAGGGGGATTTTCCCCGGGTTTTCCAGGCAGTGGGTGGCGCCAAGCGGAATGTAAATCGACTCGTTCTCGCCAAGCAGCGTCACCTCGTCGTTAATGGTGACCTTTGCCGTGCCCGCCACCACAATCCAGTGTTCGGCGCGGTGATGATGCATTTGCAGGGAGAGGCCCTCGCCCGGCTTCACGGTGATGCGTTTCACCTGGTAACGGTCGCCCTCGTCGATGGAGTCATATTTGCCCCATGGACGGTAAACCTCGCGGTGGATATGGTGCTCGCGGCGGCCGTCTTGCTTTATCTGCTCGACCACTTTTTTCACATCCTGCACGTGGTTGCGATCGGCGATTAGCACCGCGTCTTTGGTCTGCACCACCACCAGGTCTTTTACGCCCACCGTGGTCACCAGACCCGATTCGGCATACACGTAGCTGTTCTCGGTGTTGTGGCTGATGACGTCGCCGTGATGAACGTTGCCCTCCGGCGTGCGACTGGAGATCTCCCACAGCGACGACCAGGAGCCGACATCGCTCCAGCCGGCGTCCATCGGCACCACCACCGCGTCGGCGGTTTTTTCCATCACCGCGTAGTCCACCGACTCTTCCGGGCAGGCCAGGAAGGCGGCTTCATCCACACGGATAAAGTCGAGATCCGGGTCAACGGCGCGCATCGCTTTTTCGCACGCCTCCAGAATGTCCGGCCGGTACTTGTTAAGCTCTTCGAGATAACGACCCGCGCGGAACAGGAACATGCCGCTGTTCCAGTAGTACTCGCCGGTATTAACGTAAGCGCGGGCGGTTTCCAGATTCGGTTTTTCCACAAACTGCGCCACGCTGAAGGCCACGGCGTCGACATTCTGCTCGGGGTTGACCACCTCGCCGCGGCGAATATAGCCATAGCCCGTTTCCGGCTGATCCGGCACGATGCCGAACGTCACCAGCTTGCCGCTCTCGGCAAACGGCATCGCCGCGCGCACCGCCTCGCGGAACGCCTCTTCGTTCTGAATGACGTGATCCGCCGCCAGCACCAGCATCAGCGGGTCGCTGTCCGGGCTGTTGCGCTTCGCCGCCAGCGCCGCCAGGGCGATGGCTGGCGCGGTGTTGCGCCCGGCGGGTTCAAGAATGATGTTTTCAGTCAGCTTGTTCAGCTCGCGCAGCTGTTCGGCGACGATAAAACGGTGCTGTTCGTTGCAGATAACCACCGGGCTTTCGCACTGCACGCCGTTTAAGCGTGCAATGGTCGCCTGCAGCATGGTCAGATCCCCTTTCAGGCAGAGGAACTGTTTTGGGTAAAGCACGCGGGAGAGCGGCCACAGACGGCTGCCGGAGCCGCCTGCCATAATGACGGGATAGAGTGTCGACTGACTCATGGCTTAACCCCGAATATCAGCAATAAATTGACTTAACACGTTCTCTTTTTCGAGCGTGCGTTCGGCATATTCACGTGCCACCGTGTTGAATTTGGGAAGCCCCAGACAGGCTTCGATGCCCTGCGCCAGCGCGGGCGTTGATTCCGGCTCCACGCAGACGGCGATGCCCGGATAGTTCTGGCAAAGCTGGCCGAGCTCGGTGTCGTTTTCTGCGGTAATCACCGCATTGCCGCCCACCGCCAGAATGTTGGTGAGTTTGGAAGGCAGCACCGCGTCCGCCGCGCCGCGCTTTTGAATCACCAGATGGCAGTCGGCCATCTTCAGCAGCGCCGGCAGGGCGTCATAAGGCTGAAGCGGAAAGAAACGCACGTTGGAAAGGCCTCGCTCCGCCGCCATCTTCTCAAGGCGCGCCTTACCGCCGCCCTGGCCTACGATCACGAATTCCCAGGGCTTGTCTTTCAGGCGATCCGCCGCTTCAATGGCGGTTTCCAGCCCCTGTTTCTCCCCGATGTTGCCGGAGTAAAGAATGATTTTTTTATCCGCCGGCAGGCCAAGCTGCTGGCGAAGCGTTGCGGCCTCTTCCTGCGTCACGTCGCGAAAGCGGGAGACTTCCGACCAGTTGGGGAAGAAAATCACGCGCTCTTCCGGCACGCCCTTCTCTCTGGCTTTATTCATCATTGAACGAGAGATGGTCGAGACGTTGTCCACGTTATGCAGGCCGCTGCGCTCAAAGCGGGTCGCCAGACGGGCGATTTTGCCGCCGTTGCCCTTGCCCGCCATGCCAAGGCCCAGCATGGCGTCCACTTCGTAATCCTGAATGTGCAGCAGCGTTTTCGCGCCGGAGAGCTTCGCCAGCAGGCGCATGCCCGGCGTGCAGAAGAGCGTCGGCACCACGCCGATAATGCGGTCCGGCTTCCAGCTCCGCTGCGCCAGCAGCGGGAAGAACGAACTCACCGCAAAGCTGCCCAGGTGAATCAAACGCTTCAGCGTCGAAGGCTGCTTCGGCACATACAGCGGGCAGCGCCAGACGGTGGCCGCGCCCTGCTCTTTGCGGTAGCGCCAGGCGGAGTAATTCTCCCCCACCTGCCACTGCGGGTAATAAGGGGGTGCGGTAATGACCCGCACCTCATGGCCCTGACGGGCCATCCATTCCACCATCTCGCCGGTGTACTTACCGATGCCGGTCAGTTCCGGCGAGTAGTTGATGCCGTAGACCAGGATCTTCATAGCCCCGGCACCTCCGCCTTGCGTTCGGCAAGGAAATAGGCGCGGCTGTTGTCATGCACCTCTTCGCTTGCCGTAAGCTGTTCGGGCTTCATCCAGCGGTACGCATTGTGCTGTTCGGTCGGCAGCGTTAACGCCGCCTCGTTCACCCGCAGGCGAAAGCCCAGCACGATGTAGTGCGTGGAGAAATCCTTTCCGGAGAAGTTGTCGTCGTAAAAATGTTGCCAGACGCCGTAAAACTCCCCTTCTCCCATGGCGAAACGCTTGCCGAGCTCGGCCTGCGTCAGGCGCTCAAAGGCGAGCGCGAGCGGTTCGTCCTTCTGCACGCGCCCGCCCGGCACAAACCAGTAGCCCTGCGCCGGTCGGTTGGTGCGTTTGCCCAGCAGAAACTCCCCGCGCTCGTTCTCCACGATCAAATCGATGGAGATGAGCGGCGTGGAACGCACCACGGTGGCAAAGTCTTCCTGGCTTAAAAACATCGCTTACCCCCGGAACCGGTGCTGGTTTTCAAGGAACCACTGGTAAGTGCTGGCGAGGCCCGCCTCCAGGGTTATCTCGTGATACCAGCCCAGGCTGTGCAAACGCGTCACGTCCAGCAGCTTGCGCGGCGTGCCGTCCGGTTTCGACGCGTCAAACACCACGCGGCCCTTGTAGCCCACCACTTTGGCGATGGTTTGCGCCAGTTCGCGAATGGTGCAGTCCACGCCAGTGCCGACGTTGATGTGAGAAAGCATCGGCTCGGTATTTTCCAGCCACACCTCATGCGCCAGCTCCATCACGTGAATGCTGGCGGCCGCCATATCATCCACATGCAGGAATTCGCGCATCGGCGTGCCGCTGCCCCAGACCACCACGTCGGCCGCGTTCTCCTGCGTCGCCTCGTGGAAGCGTCTGAGCAGCGCCGGGATCACGTGCGAGTTGCTCGGGTGGAAGTTATCGTTCGGCCCGTAGAGGTTGGTCGGCATCACGGAGCGATAATCACGGCCATACTGGCGGTTGTAAGACTCGCACAGCTTGATGCCCGCTATCTTGGCGATAGCGTACGGCTCGTTGGTCGGCTCAAGCGTGCCCTGCAGCAGCTCGCTCTCTTTAATCGGCTGGTTCGCCATCTTCGGATAGATGCACGATGAACCGAGGAACAGCAGCTTATTCACGTCATGCTTATGCGCCGCGTGAATAATGTTGCTCTCAATCATCATGTTCTCGTAGATGAAATCCGCCGGGTAAGTGTTGTTAGCGACAATGCCGCCCACTTTCGCCGCCGCGAGGTAAACCTGATCGAGCTTCGCGTCGGCGAAGAAAGCGTCCACCGCCGCGCCATCCAGCAGGTTCAGCTCGTCGCGCCCCCGGAGAACCAGTTCAACGTCGTCGCGCTGCTCAAGCTGGCGGACGATGGCCGAGCCCACCATTCCACGGTGGCCGGCGACAAAAACACGTTGTTTCTTCATCCTCAGGACTCCAGCGCGATGGCCACCTCGTAGCCGTGAGATTTGAGCAGCGAGTGTTTTTTGGCCGCTTCAAGATCTTTGGCTACCATCTCAGAAACCATCTCCTGGAGAGTGATTTCCGGTTTCCAGCCCAGTTTTTCATGCGCTTTGGTCGGGTCGCCGAGCAGAGTTTCCACTTCAGCCGGACGGAAGTAGCGCGGGTCAACCTGAACGATAACGTCGCCCGGTTTCACGCCTGGCGCGTCATGGCCGGTGACGGAAACCACGATGCCTTTTTCTTCCACGCCTTTGCCTTCAAAGCGCAGTTTGATGCCAAGCTGCGCGGCGGCCATTTCGACAAACTGGCGAACGGAGTACTGCACGCCGGTGGCGATAACGAAATCTTCCGGCTGCTCCTGCTGCAGCATCATCCACTGCATTTTCACGTAGTCTTTGGCATGGCCCCAGTCACGCAGGGAGTCCATGTTGCCAAGGTGCAGGCAAGATTCGAGGCCCTGGGCGATGTTGGCGATAGCGCGGGTGATTTTGCGGGTAACGAACGTTTCGCCGCGACGCGGAGATTCGTGGTTGAACAGGATGCCGTTGCAGGCGTACATGCCGTAGGATTCGCGGTAGTTGACGGTAATCCAGTACGCGTAAAGTTTGGCCACCGCATACGGGGAGCGCGGGTAAAACGGCGTGGTCTCTTTCTGCGGGATCTCCTGCACCAGACCATACAGCTCAGAAGTGGATGCCTGATAGAAGCGCGTTTTCTTCTCAAGGCCCAGGAAACGGATGGCTTCCAGCAGGCGCAGGGTGCCGATGGCGTCTACATCCGCGGTGTATTCCGGCGATTCAAAAGAGACCGCTACGTGGCTCATTGCCCCCAGGTTGTACACTTCGTCCGGCTGCACTTCCTGCAGGATGCGGGTCAGGTTAGAGGTATCGGTCAGGTCGCCGTAATGCAGGTGGAATTTCGGGTTAGCGGCATGCGGATCCTGATAGATATGGTCAACGCGCTCGGTGTTGAACGATGAGGCGCGACGCTTGATGCCGTGTACTTCGTAGCCTTTCTCAAGCAGGAACTCAGCCAGATAAGAGCCGTCTTGTCCGGTTACGCCGGTAATGAGAGCAACTTTACTCATAATGTCTATTTCCTCTGTTTAAATCGGACCTTGCCTGCCCACCAGGCTCGTTAATCATTCAGGGTTCAGTCGCCTGTTCCCCTTACTCAGGCCCTCTCGCCTGGAGAGGGGAAAATCTTTCTTAATCTGGCGGCGTGACGCCGCCGCGTTAATTCATGCCCGCCGCTTTCTTCCGTTCCTGATGGAGAGGATCCAGAGGGGAGGTTTGCGCCACCCGCTCGCGAACGACGCGCGCCGGGTTGCCGCGACAAATCACATTCGCCGGCAGCGGCTTAAATACGCTGCTTCTGGCGCCGACAACCGTGCCGTCGCCGATGGTCACGCCAGGGGCGACAAAAACATCCGTCGCCAGCCAGCATTTCTCGCCAATCACAATTGGCGTAGCGTTAATATCGAAATGGTCAGACATATAGTCGTGGCTGCCGGTGCAGAGATAACATTTCTGCGAAACCACCGAATTGGCTCCGATGGTAATATCGCCAAGGGTATATAAAACGGCGTCGTCGCCGACCCAGGCATAATCCCCAAGCGTTAATTTCCAGGGGTACGTTATTTTTACCGAAGGGCGAATAACCACCCCTTTGCCGATTCGCGCGCCAAAAAGCCGTAATAAAAAGGCGCGCCAGCGATAAAGCACTTGCGGGGACCAGGCAAATAACGTCGCCTGTACCGCCCACCACAGTTGAACCTTAATAGGGTGCCCGCCCCGGAAGCCTTTCGGCACCGAGAATCCGCTTAAATCCTGCATAGTTTTTCCTTATGCTTCAGGCGTTATGCTTTGTGATACATCGCCTTGGCTTTGCCGGTCGTACGCAGGCGCAATAAATAAGATAATTCCGCCCAGAAGCCGGGCACGCCTAATATTTTGCGCTGAACATTTCTGGCATCACGGCATAATTCCAGATTATTCGAGGTTGACACGCCGCCCATCGAGAATTCCGAAACCAGCCCTTTTAATTTTTTAAAACCGTAGCCTGCTTTATAAAGGCGAGCGGTTAAGGCGTAATCGGATGAGACTTTATATTGCAGGTCATAAGGATAATTTCGCAGCCCTTCTACCGGAAAGAAGATAGCCTGATGGCTGGCTGGCAGGCTGTGATAAATATACCAGCCATGTTTCGCGCCGCGGCGCACTTTATTGCCGTCGCCAAAATCGAGCAGCGCGTCGCCAATATACATAGCGCGTTCAGTAGTCGGCGTAGCGGCGAGCTGATGCGCGACCTCCGCCACTTCCGAATGAAACACGTCGCCGGAATTCAGAAAAATAGCGTAGCGGCCTTTAGCCATCGCGATGCCTTTATTCATGGCATCATAAATGCCTTTATCTTTTTCGCTGACGTAGCGTAAATTATATTGGCCGTGCAGATTTTTCAGAAATTCCTCAGTGCCGTCACTGGAGCCGCCATCGACGACAATCCATTCAAATTCAATCCCTTTGGCTTTCGCCAGATGGGCCAGCGACTGCCAGGTTTTCACCACCCCTTCGTAATTGCGCCAGGCGACAGTAATTACACTCAAAAGCATCATGGCTGACCTCATCAGGAAGCTGTAATGTTTAACGCTTTACGCAGAATAAACGGACAAACTATTAAAAACGCATATTCCGGGCTAAATATCGAACCGGTGAAGAACAGCGATACCGGCGTGAACAACCAAAGCTGAACGCGAAAATTCTGATTATTACCAAACGCGTTAAGCATCATTTTCACAACCCGGTACATATACCAGCACGTTAATAAAACCGCGAACCATGAAAAATAAATGATTAGCAGATACAGCCCATTGTCTATGGTTTTACCGACGTCCGCACCGTTAAAAATTCCGAATGATGCGACATATTCATAAAGCGAACCGAAACGCACAACGCCATCGATGTTTGTCAGCGAATACCCGACCATCGCCAGCGGACCGATAATTCGGTAATAAGAGGAAGATCCTTCCGTTCCGAGGTCGCCGAGACGCGTCGCAATATAGGGAAAAGCAAACACAACGCCGACAATGAACACCGCCAGTGAAATAATTGCCAGGGGCAACTTCTTGCGAATCGCATTTTTGTTGAGATACTGAAACGCCCATTCCAGCAGATAGAAGAGAATAAACGTCATTACCCCTGAAAACGACCCGGATAAAATTATCCCCAACAGAATCATACCATCCGTTTTCGGTGTTTTGATACCAAACTGTTTGATACTGAGCCAAATTGAGATTAACGCCAGAGCGAAGAAGGCAGGTTCAAAATAGAGCGCCGTAGTTCGCCGCCCGCCAAACTTGATAAAATTCAGTACATAGCTATTGCTGTAGATAAGAAATTTAGAAATATTCTCCATCAGGCTGCTGCCGCCAGTAAGAATAATCTGAGCCATTTCCATCGCCGCGAGCGCCACAATAATCCCAACCACGATGTAAAATAAGCGTAATATTTTACGGTAGTTTCGCGGCGAGATGGTTTTGAAGCGGATGCTCCAGGTCATGCCAATAATGATAACGATATAAACAAAAAGCATCGTCGAGGTAACATACTTGCTGGCGTCGAGCGATTTACCAAAAACGAAGTTAAACAGTGTCAGCCCGGTTCCGATCCCCAGTGCAATAAGTAATTTCTTAACGCTTATTTTTTCCACGTACAGCAGCAAAATAAGCGGCAAGAAAGTGACCACGGTAATGGGGAAGCTTTCACCGAGTTGCAGCAGCTTAACGTTCACCACGAGGTAGATGAACGGCAGCAGCAGATAGCTACAGACTCTGATAGAACGAGACATATTCCTCCAGCATCTGTTCGCCGCTGTATGCCGCCCGGCTGCGCGCGGTAAAGTCCTCAAGAGAGGCGTTAAAGACAGCCTGAGCGATTTGCGCCTTGCCCTGCTGCGCTAATCGCAGCGCGGTCTCCTCATCCACGGTTTTACCGCCCGATTTTTGCAGCACTTCGCGAGCCGCGTCGCTGTGGGTGGCGATAACGGGCACGCCAATAGAGAGCGCTTCGCACAGAATGAGCGGGTAGTTATCCACGCGTGAGGTAAACAGCAGCGCGTCCATCTGATTCAGCTCGCTCATCAACTGGCGCTTGTCGGTCAGAAAGCCGTGATTAATCACGTTGCCGCCTTCGAAGGGGGAAAACTTGCCGAAGGTATGCACTTCCACTTTATCCCCCAGCGCCACCAGCTCGCGCACCAGGCGCTGGTTAGTTTTTCCGTCGTAGCGCAGGTCATGGGCCACCACGGCAATCTTCGGCTTGTCTGACGCCGCCTGCGCTGGCGGCAGCTCCGCCAGAATCGCCTCGGTGGCGACGTCGATGCCGTTGTTGATGATGTGGCAACGCCCTGCCCCGTAGAGCTCGTTAAACGCGTCCGCCACATGCTGGCTTGGCGAAATAAAGCGGCAGCCCAGGGCCAGCATGTCACGAAACAGCTGGCGCTTGCCTTCCACCAGGCTGTGGGCGCGGTCGATTTTCACCGGCGGATAGTTGCTGAGCGTCGGGCATTTGCGACAGCCGCTCTTCCAGCCCTCGCAGCCGTCGAGAAAGGCGCAGCGGCCGGTCACGCTCCAGTGGTCATGCAGCGTCCAGACAAACGTGACGTCCGCTTTATGCGCTTTCAGTCGCTTGCAGAAATCCACCACCTCTTCCAGATTCAGCCAGTAGCTGTGCAGCACATGAAAATGCAGCACCACCGGTCCTTCGGTACGGGTCACGCGACGATAAAGGCCGTTGAGATTGCCGAACAGGTCGCGGTTAAAAAGCCGAAACAGCGCGATATTGGCGACTGACGTTAAACGCGGCGTATGTTTTTCAACATGCGGGAAGCGGTCATGGCTGACGCTTTTTTTGCCGCCCTTGCCATAGCCGTAGATAAAGCGAGAACGCAGTCCCTTTTGCAGCGCGCGCTGGTGAAGATCCAGCGCCACGCCCGCCGCCCCGCCCTCGGCGAGGCGAACATTAAATTGCAGAATGTTCATTTAATTACCTTTACCCGCGCTTTTTCGCCTACCACCAGCGCGTTGTCCGGCACGCTGTCCAGCACCACGCTGCCTGCGCCGACGGTTACGTTATTGCCGATGGTGATATCGCCAATCATGACGACATTCGCCCCCAGTTCGACGTTGTTGCCGATAACCGGACAGGCGAGGTTTTCGGCGCCGCGGTTGCCAATGGTCACGCCGTGGCGGATGACGAAATCGTCGCCCGCCACCACGTTTTTGTTAATCACCACCGCGTAGCCGTGATGGATGGTGAAGCGGCGACCGATGGTGGCGGCCGCCTGAATTTCATAACCAAACAGGCATTCCGTAACAAAGCGGTAAAGCAGCAATACCGGCGCCGCCCAGAGGTTGTTCAGTACGTTTTTCTTGCGCCAGACTGAACAGAAATGGGCCACGCGATAGGCGGTTACCATGCAGCAGGGGCGAAGATTCCATGAGTTGGCGCGTAGATCCTCAAGCAGCATTATTTCCCCCGCAGTCCGTCAGCCAGTCGCTTGGTATTGCGAACGGAGAGCAGCGTCAGCAGCGTGCGCCAGGTCATGCGTTTGTTGCGGATCTGGTAGAGCGTGAAGAGCTGATACTTCTTGCTTGCGCGGTCGAATTTATCTTTGTGTTTACGGTAGAAGTGAAAATAGCCAGCAAACTTTTTCGCCGATTTGGTTATCTGCATCTCGCCATGGTTGACGTGCAAGATTTGCGTCGCCTCTTCCACTTTCCACGGTTCGCCGTATTCCACCACCATGCGCAGGAAGATGTCGTAATCCTGCGCGGCGGCAAGCTCCGTATCGAACAGGCAGCTTTTAAAACGCCAGGCGTAGGTAAAAACCTGGTTGCCGACGATATTGCGCTTGAAGAAAAGCTTCAGCGACCAGGGCGATTTGGGATAGAGCGGCAGGCTGGCTGGCTGCGAATAGACCTGCCCTTCGCACAGGTAGTCGTTAGCGTACAAAAACGCATGGGTAACCAGCTGGTGCTTATGCTCAAGAAACGTGGAAAGGCGATCCGGCATCCACTCGTCATCGTCATCGATACCGGTAATAAACTCCCCTTTCGCCTGCAAAATAGCCTGGTTGCGCACCGCGCAGGCGCCGGAGTTGTAATCATTGCGGGTATAACGCACGCGAGGGTCGTTCAATCCCTCCACGAAGCTTTGCAGCTGTTCATAAGAGGACGAACAGTCATCGACTATGATCATCTCCCAATGCTCATAGTCCTGGCGCAGCACCGAATTGATGGCGCGGATGGCCAGCTGTTGGCGATTCCATGTCGGCATATAAATGGAAATTAATGGGCGCGCTGTGCGGGTCATTGTTGTTTCTCCGAATGCAGATGGAAGTTATGCACGTTAGCGGCGACTACCTTTGACTTCCGGCTTCGCTCAGGGAGGAAAACCAGAAGCGTTCTCTTTGTCGTATTCCCCTGTCCCGGGCATGCGCTTTTCCCTCTCCCTTTGCGGGAGAGGGCGGGTTCAGGGGCTATCAGGGGTTATTTGTGGTCGGACTTATACTCGTACTCGTAATAGCCGTAATCCTGGTACCCGGTCGCGCGGCGGAAAATGGAGTTCAGAATCACCCCTTTTACCTGAATGCCGTTCTGCTCGAAGCGGCTCAGGCTGGTTTCCACCTCTTTCAGGGTGTTGACCGCGTAGCGCGCCACCATCAGCGTGGTGCCCGCATGGCGGCCTACCACGGCGGCGTCGGTGACGGCGAGGATAGGCGGCGTATCGATAAGCACCATGTCATACTGACTGCTCGCCCACTTCACCAGCTCGGTGAAACGCTCGCTCATCAGCAGTTCAGACGGGTTCGGCGGGATCTGCCCGCGCGGCACCAGGTCAAAGCCGGGGATAGAGGTTTTCTGCGCGCAGCGGGAGATATCCCCCTGCCCCGCCAGCACGTCGGAAAGACCGTTGACGTTAGTGGTGCCGAGCAGCTCGTGGGTATACCCCTTGCGCATATCGCAGTCGATAAGCAGCACGCGCTTGTTGGTCTGACTGATGACCGCCGCCAGGTTGGCGCAAACGAAGGTTTTACCGATAGAAGGGCTTACCCCGGTCAGCATCAGCACGTTGTTGCGCGCCTGCATCATGGCGAAGTGCAGGCTGGTGCGCAGGCTGCGGATCGCTTCGACCGCCAGGTCGGTCGGGTTGCCCACCGCCAGCAGCTGGCTTTGCTTGTAACGCTTAACGCCTTTGACGGTTTTCACGCTGTCGCGCTCTTTTTGCCATTCAGAGAGCGGGATGCTGGCGTAAACATTGATGCCCGCCTCTTCCAGCGCCTGCGGGCTTTCAATACCGCGGTTAAAGAGCGAGCGCAGCAGCACTACCACAACCGAGAGCAGCAGACCAAGAATCAGGCTGCCCAGGATGATCAGCGCTTTTTTCGGCTTCACGATGCCCGGCTGGGTGATAGCCGGGTCGACGATGCGCACATCGCCCACGGTGCTCGCCTGGGTAATTTTCAGCTCTTGCTGTTTGTTCAGCAGCTGCATGTAAACCTGCTGGCCCGATTCCACATCGCGCGTCAGGCGAACAATCTCCTGCTGCGTTTTCGGCATCGCGGTCACGCGCTTGTTCAGCTTCGCTTTTTCATCTTCCAGCGCCTGACGTTTTTCCAGCAGCGTGCGGTAAGCCGGGTGCGCCTTGGTATAGAGCTTGGAGATTTCCGCCTCTTTAAAGGTCAGTTCGTTGAGCTGGGCGTCAATGTTAACCATGGAATCCAGCACCGACTTGGCCTCAAGCGGCAGGTCGACCGAGTCTTTTTCCTGGCGGTAAGCATTAAGCTTGTTCTCCGCATCATCCAGGCGCGCGCGCACTTCCGGCAGCTGTTTATCAAGGAAGGCCAGGCTTTTCGCCGCCTCTTCCGACTTGCGCTGCACGTTCTGCTCAAGGTAGTTGCGGGTAATGCTGTTAAGAATGTCGCGAATCTTATCGCGGTCTTCGCCGGTGAAGGTCAGGCTCAGCACGCCGGTATCTTTACCGTTTTCCGTCACCGTCAGGTTGCCCTGCAGCTGGTTAATCATGCCGAGGGTGGAGTATTTGGTTACGGTAAAATCGCTGCCTTCGCCAGCCTGAATGGCGCTGACCATCATCTGCACGCCATCTTTCGACAGCATCTGGCCTACGGTGCCGCGCGCGCTAAAGCCCGCATCGCTGGTAAGCTGATACTGCTGCGGCCCCAGCACTTCCAGGGTGAACGTATCCTGCGCCATGCCTTTCGGCAGGTTGAAGGTGGTCACCTTCACCGTGTCGTTGGCATGCCCTGTCAGGCGATCCCAGCCGGCGCCGAAGAGAGGAAAGGTGTTTTTCTCAACCGCGATATCAAGGTCAAGGTCGTCCACCGTTTTGCCGAGCACCAGACGCGACTGGATCAGCTGAATTTCCGCATCGGATGCGGGCGGCTTGTTGGTCAATGCGCTGTTGATATCCTGCACCAGCGAGTTGCCGGCATCCTGTTCTATCTGCACCAGCGCGTCGGCGCTATAAATGGGCGTGGCGAATAAAACATAGATAAGCGCCAGCAGGCCGAACAGCGCGGTGATGCCAAGCACCCACCACTTCGCTTCAATCACCGTGCCGATAAGGCGCCCGATATCAATTTCGTCACTGCCCTCAGACGAGGCGGCAGAATGTCTTACTTTCTCTGTCATCGTTATCCCTGCTGCGTTTTCAGTGCCTGCGCCCACTTGCGGGCCGACCGATCGAGAAGTGAATAGACCGCTTCAAACGCTTCGCGGCTTTTACGGTAAGGGTCCGGAATTTCGCTCTCGCCATCCCAGTGGCCAAACAGCATGACCTTGCCGCGCATTTCCGGCGCGATGTCGCACAGCGAATGAATATGCCGCCGCTCCATCGTCAGGATCAGATCGTACTCACGGCACATCTCAGCGGTAAGCTGACGGGCGCTATGCCCGTCAAGCGACAGATCGTTAGCCTGCGCCACGCTCACCGCATTGGCATCGGCCGGTTTTCCCACCAGCGCGCCGAGGCCCGCTGAGTGGACGGTCAGTTCCGGCTGGTAGCGCTTAAGCAGGCGCTCCGCCGTGGGGGAACGGCAAATGTTCCCCACGCACACCACAAGAATTTTGTTAAACATAGGCCGTTACCAGTTGTGAACGTCGCTTGCCGTATCCGTCATATAACGAACACCACTGATGGTCGGCAGCAGTTGGTTGATAAGGCGGTTCCAGCGGGCCACCGGTGCGGTCGTGACGTAAACCACGTCATACGGCTGCAGACGGAACTCGGTCGCCATCACAAGCGAAGTGGCATCCGACATATCCAGCTGGTAGATGTTGGCAATCTTGCCGTTGCGCTGCCCTTCGCCTTTGAGCGGACGAATAACGAAGATGCCGCTGGCGTTGGAGGTATTGAGGTCGATGCCCTCCGCCTGGCCGAGCGCTTCGGTCAGCGTCATGCCGCTGAAGTCCATCTTGAGCGTGCTCTGTTTCTTCACTTCGCCCATCACGAACACTTTGAGATCGTCATTACGCGGCACGAAGAGAATATCGCCCGGATAAAGCAGGCGGTTCTGGCTGAGATCGCCGTTTTGCATCAGCGCCTGCAGGGAAATGCGGTTTTCACGTCCGTTATGGGTAAGCACGACGTTGCGCCAGTCGGCGTCTTCGGTCAGACCGCCTGCGGCGTTAATCGCATCCAGGACGGTAAGCGGCACGTTGGTGATAGCCTGCTGCCCCGATTTCTGCACCTGGCCTGATACATAGGCTTTCTGTGAACGGAACGCGGCGATATTAACGTCCACCTGCGGGTCAGCGATGTATTGCGCTAAACGGCCGGTAATATCACTACGAATTTCCGAAAGGGTTTTACCCGCGACATGGACGCGACCGATATAGGGGTAGAACATGGAGCCGTCGGGCTGCACCCAGTTGCCGGTGTCGCTGGAGCTGCGGTACTGCCCTGCCGGCGTGGTCAGTTCAGGGTGATCCCAGACGGTGACGTTAAGCACGTCGCCCGGCCCTACCCGATACTGATAATTAGAGATTTCCTGATCCAATGACATATTGGGCTGCGCGACATTGGGCCGGGGTCTTAATTGCTCAACCAGCCTTGGCGTAAGAGGATAAACATTTACCATCCGGTCAAGGTCAAAGTCTGCATCCTGTTGTTTGATCACATCTTTGCCCATTGTGGACATATTACTACCGGGAAAGACGGTGCAACCACCTAGCAAGGTTACAGACACCAATAAAGGCATCAGTTTCAGTCTGGATCTCATCATTGAATATTTATCACTTAGGCAAAGTTATTATCCAGGATGTTTTAAATAAGCAACCCTGTTTTTCACTGCCCGCAATAGTGATGCCTGCGGGCGAAGTTAATAAACAGAATCAGTCCTAAAATTGCTTATTAAACCGCATATCGTTGACAGAAAAATTATCGGCTCATCTGCGGGCGCGGGCATGCTACCGCCCTTGGCTTACAGCAACCAACCCACTGAAATAAGGCAGATAATTTAGAGAGTATGAGTTAAACCAGAATAATCTTATTTATTAATACCATCAGCAAAACAGCAGTACCCGGCCCCGCAAAGCGTGCGGAAAAAGAATAGCCGGCGCGGCGTTGATGAATATCGAAAGTTAGTTTTGCAGTTCCTGCTCTTTCAGGCAAGGCATGCGGACGGGAACGATTCATTTTAAGAAAATCCCGGTAAATACCCCCTTGGTTTTAGGATTTTCTTCATCTTGACGAAATGACATTGATAAATTAAAGCCCCAATATTTAATGCAACGCTATATGCGGAAATTCTTAAAAAAAACGAATCCATTGGAAAGCGCTATGAAATAATAATGAAGGGATGATGGCACAGGAGTGATTAAATAATGACAAAGCAATCTGCCGTTCCGGAATAATAAGATAAATCTCAGTAGTGATTGCTTTTCAGGGCGCCTTTAACCAGGATCATCAAAGACATTTGTCATACAACACAGGTAAATAACCCCTTATGGAATGGATTGCCGATCCGTCAATCTGGGCCGGGCTCGTGACGCTGATTGTCCTCGAGCTGGTGCTGGGCATTGATAATCTGGTGTTTATCGCCATCCTCGCCGAGAAACTTCCCCCCGCTCAGCGCGACCGCGCCCGTATCACCGGTCTGCTGCTTGCAATGGGGATGCGGCTGCTGCTGCTCGCCTCTATCTCCTGGCTGGTGACGCTCACCAGGCCGCTTTTTACGCTTTACAGCCACGCTTTTAGCGCCCGCGACCTGATAATGCTCGTCGGCGGGCTCTTCTTGCTGTTTAAGGCGACGGTAGAACTCAACGAAAGGCTGGAAGGAAAGGACGCGCAGGAGACCACGCAGCGGCGTGGCGCGAAATTCTGGGCGGTGGTCACGCAAATCGTCATTCTCGACGCTATCTTCTCACTGGATTCGGTGATTACCGCCGTCGGCATGGTGGATAAGCTCGCGGTGATGATGGCGGCGGTCGTTATCGCCATCTCGCTTATGATGCTCGCCAGCAAGGCGCTTACCCGCTTTGTAAACAGCCATCCGACGATAGTTATCCTCTGCCTGAGCTTTTTGTTGATGATAGGCTTTAGCCTGATTGCCGAAGGTTTCGGCTATCGCATTCCGAAAGGCTACCTCTATGCCGCTATCGGCTTCTCAATAATTATCGAGGCGCTGAATCAGCTCGCTATCTTCAACCGCCGCCGCTTTCTTTCCGCCACTAGCCAGAACCTACGCCAGCGCACGGCGGAAGCGGTGCTGCGGCTGCTGAGCGGCAATAAAGAGGAAGCGGATCTGGACCCGCACACCTCATCCCTGATTGCCGATTATGACAATACCCCGGTGTTCGACCCACAGGAGCGGCGGATGATCGCGCGCGTGCTGCACCTCAACCAGCGCCGCGTCGGCAGCATTATGACGCCGCGTCACGATATTGAGCATATCGAGCTCAGCGCGCCCGAAGAGCAGGTGCGCGCCTTGCTGGATAAAAACCAGCATACCCGCGTGGTCGTCACCGGCGGCGAGGAAGACCTGCTGGGGGTGGTGCATATTATTGACCTGCTGCAGCAGGCGCTGCATGGACAACCGCTCGACCTGCGCGCGTTGATTCGCCAGCCGCTGGTCTTTCCGGAGTACTTGCCGCTGTTGCAGGCGCTGGAGCAGTTTCGCAATGCGCGCACCCACTTCGCTTTTGTGGTGGACGAATTTGGCTCGGTGCAGGGGGTGGTCACGCTGAGCGACGTCATGGAAACCATCGCCGGCAACCTGCCAAACGAAGTCGATTCTCTGGACGACCGGCATGACATTCAGAAAAACCCGGACGGCAGCTGGACGGCGAACGGCCATATGCCGCTGGAGGATCTTATCCAGTACGTGCCGCTGCCGCTGGAGGAGAGGCGCGATTACCACACGCTTGCCGGGCTGATAATGGAATACCTGCAGCGCGTTCCGCAGGAAGGTGAAGAGGTGCAGGTGGGCGACTACCGGCTGAAAACCGTGCAGGTCGAAAACCACCGGGTCCAGAAGGTGCATATCGCGCCGCTGGCGCAGCCGGAAAGCGATTACGACGTGTAGAAAAGCAAAACCGGGAGACAGGCTCCCGGTTTTTTATCAGAGTTTATCAAGCAGCTTCTTCAAATCCTTGCTTTTGCTGCTGTCCTGATGGCGTTCCACCCAGCCGTTCAGCCGACGCTTAGCCTCTTCCTGCAGGCGCTTACGCAGCAGATCGTCAACTTCAAGGTTGTAGTTGAGCTTCTGCCAGGGGCCGTAAACCCGCAGCGGCACCGGCGTCTCTTTCAGCCAGGCGATCAGCTTGTCATCGCCCTGCCAGCCGCCGCTGACCAGCACCTTAAAGCGTGTATCGCACTGCTCGCGAACCAGGTCCAGCGCCCCTTCGCCCGTAAGCGTCAGCAAAGACGAGCGCCCTTGCATATCGTTAAGCGTCAGCTCGCCGTTATCCAGCGTCGCCGCCGCGCTGAACTGCTCAAGGGTGGTGGCGTTATCGTAATCCTGTTGCGCTTTTACGTCGCCGTTGCTGCGGGCCACCGCCTGCTGAATAAGCTGCTGGAAGTTCATGCCCTCAAGCCGGGAGTGGCTCATCATCACGGAAGCGTCGCCGACCCAGCGCTCGCGGAAGGCTCTGGCATCAATTCTGTCGCCTTCAAACTCGCCATTAAGGGAAAGCTTGCCGGTCAGCGCAATGGGGTAATCAAAGGCTTTAAGAATGGAGCCGACTTCAATGTTCTCTAACTGCGCGTTGAACACGGCGTGCGGCTCGTCGTTTCGCGCGTCCAGGCTGCCCGGCAGCGAAAGTTTGCCGTCGCCGAGATGGCCCTCCAGCTGCGAAATGGTCAACATTCCCGCGTCATTGGCAATCTGGGCGCCAACGTTGGTGAATTCGAGCCCACGCCAGCGCACCACCCGGGCGTGAAGATTGGCTCTTGCGGTAAAACCGCGCAGCTCGTGATACTGCGCTTCCTCCACCTCGCTTGCAACAACAGGGCGCGGCAGCGAAGCCTGCTGCTGACCCTGCTGGGGCGCGCCTGAATCGGTGGCGGCGTCAGAGACCAGCAGGTTTTCGAAATTAAGCAGAGTAGACTGCAAATCGAGCGTCCACTGCGGCTTATCCGCCAGCACGACGCTCCCCTGCCCTGTCAGCGCGCTGTCGTTCGCTTTAAGGTTAAGCTGCGAGAAAGAGAGCGTTTTTGACGCTTCCTGCCACTGCGCCTGCAGCGTCGCCTGGCCGTTTATCCCCTGGCGCGGCAAATCGGCGCCCTGAAGCTGCCAGCTGAACTGCGAAACCGAGGCGAGCAGCCGCTGAGGATAGTCCGCCGCGTTCAGATGCGCCGTTAGCGAGAAAGTTAAATCGCGCTGATCGCGATTCACCCTGGCGCTCATTTCAAGCTGCGCCTGATCTTTCTCATCCTGCTCCATTTGCAGGTTCAGGTTGCGCACCGTAACCTGCTCATCGTTTTCATGCTGAAACACCAGCAGGCTGTCGGCCACTTTCAGACGAGAGATATCAAACGACCAGCCGCGCTCGCTTTCCTGCGGCGCGACGCCGCCTTTCGGCCCAACCGGCGCGCCTTGTGGGTGGCGCTCTTCGCTTTGCGGCGTCAGCTGCACCACGGCGCCTTTCAGCATCACCTGGCGCACCTCTAAGCGATGCGAGAACAGCGGCAGAAGCGCGACGTCAAGGCGCATATTGTCGGCGCTCACCATCGGCACGCTCGCGCCCGGCGCGGTAAGACTCATGCGGCCGGACAGAATGCTCAACTGCGGCCAGACATGCCAGCGCAGCGGGCCGTCGAGCTTGAGCTGATAGCCGCTGCGCGCCTCGACCTGGCGAACCATATAGGCGCGAAAATCGTTAGGATTGACCAGCAGAACAAGCGCGGAAAGGCCGGCGAAAAAGACCACCAGCAGGATCATCAGCGCGGTCAGAAGTCGTCTCATGTCATCCTCAGTTGACTGTGCCGACAGGCTCAGTCTTTATCAATTCGACTGGCGACCGCACCCTGCTGATCGCGATATTTAGCATCCTGACGGCGGTTATAAGGCCGCGCGGCGGGGCCTGAAAGCGGCTCGAAGCTGAGCGCGCCGATAACCATGCCGGGGCGCAGCGCCAGCGGCAGCTTGCCGGAGTTATAAAACTCAAGCACGATGCAGCCCTGCCAGCCCGGGTCGATTCGGTGCGCGGTCACATGGACCATCAACCCCAGGCGCGCCAGAGACGAACGCCCGTCAAGCCAGCCTACTAAATCCGCAGGCAGCGTGACGGATTCCAGCGTGACCGCCAGCGCCAGTTCGCCCGGATGCAGGAAAAACGCCTCGCCGTCATTAAGGACTATCTCGTCGCTCATAACGCGGTCGAGCGCGGCGCTGACTTCATCCTTCGGTCCGCTGAGATCGATATACGCGGCGGTATGGCCGCTAAACGTACGGAATTTATTGCCGAGGCGCACATCCACGGTCGCGCCGTTGATGCGCTCCACCGGTGGACGCGGGGTGATCGACAAACGGCCTTCATCAAGCCAGGCTTCAATATCTCGGTCACAAAGACGCATCGCACGCTCTCCTGTTGTGCTGTTGTCCCGGCCTGCAGGCCGGGAGCGGAGGTAACTCTTTGAACGTTACACGCAAAATCTGCGTTATTCAAAAAACTGGCTGATTTTGGCCTTCAGGATATCAATCGCGATGCGGTTTTTTCCGCCGCGCGGCACGATGATATCGGCATACTGTTTGGATGGGTCGATGAACTGCAGGAACATCGGGCGCACCGTTTTCTGGTACTGCGCCATCACCGAGTCCATTGAGCGGCCGCGCTCATTCACGTCGCGCTTGATGCGGCGCATCAGGCAGATATCAAGCGGCGTATCGACGAAAATAGAGAAGTTCATCTCTTCGCGCAGACGCGCGTCGGTCAACAGCAGGATCCCTTCCAGAATAATGACCTTTTTCGGCTCGATATGAACGGTTTCTTTCATGCGGGTGTGTTCAACATAGCTGTACACCGGCAGTTCGATGGGCTTGCCCGCCTTCAGCATTTGCAGATGTTGAAACAGTAGACTGTGGTCCATCGCGCTTGGATGGTCGTAGTTGGTTTTAACCCTTTCTTCCATCGACAGATGACTTTGATCTTTGTAATAGCTGTCTTCCGGAATTACACCAATGTGTTCATCACCTACCTGTTCACGTAACTCCCGATAGAGCGTACTGGCGATTAAACTCTTACCTGAAGCCGATGCGCCGGCGATACCGATAATGACGCATTGATGGGACTTGTCAGTCATAAATTAGCGACCTGGTTTACTTAATTGTTAAGGAAGGAAGACGCGGGGGGCGTCAAACGCCGCAATTATAGGGATTTCCCCGAGGTGATACCAGCAAGAGCTTAATCGCGCCTGGATACGTCATAAAATCTGCTGAAAAAACAATAAGCCAAAAGTCGCAGGCGCAGATAAATCTCTACGAAATAATTATGACGGCGGAAAGGCAATTTCTGATCGTGCGCCATAGGAATTGTAAATTGTTTGTACTAGCATACCGAAAACTCTTTTTAAGATGCGTCCGGGCCTTGCTCCTGACGGCAATGCTTTTGCGGATTATGCGGTAATGACCAATAAAAAGAATAAGCGCGCTTTAGTTGCTACGCCACAGCCCCTGTTGCGCTGCCTGACGCTTGGGCTGCTTTCCTTTATTTTTACGCTATTTTCGCTGGAGCTGACGCTGCTCGGCACGATGCTGGCGCCGCTGTGGTTTCCCACCTCCTTAATGATTGTGGCGTTTTATCGCCACCCGCTGCGGCTGTGGCCCGGCATCGCGGTCGCCTGTTCGCTCGGCAGCATAGCGGCGACCATCGCGCTTTTTTCCGTCCAGCATGTCTTGCTGGGGTATACCTTTATTAACCTGTTCGAAGCGCTGGTCGGCGCGGTTTTGCTGCGAAAGTTACTGCCTTATTACAACCCGCTGCAGAATCTTAATAACTGGCTGCGGCTGGCGCTTGGCAGCGCGCTTATTCCTCCGCTTCTCGGCGGCCTGCTGTTAGTCGCTTTTACTCACCCCGCCGACCCGCTGCGCAGCTTTTGCGTCTGGGTGCTTTCTGAAGCTATCGGCGCGCTGTCGCTGGTGCCGCTGGGGCTACTTTATAAATCGCACTATTTATTGCGCCATCGCGACCCGCGCCTGTTGCTGGAAACGCTGGGCACGCTCGCCGCTACGCTTTTTCTGAGCTGGTTCGCGCTGCATTATCTCCCCTGGCCTTTTACCATCGTTATCGTGCTGCTGATGTGGAGCGCTATTCGGTTGCCGCGCCTGGAGGCCTTCGTTGTTTTTCTCGCAACGGTAATGGCGGTTTCATTTATGCTCGCCTCCCACCCGGATCTGGTGCAGCTGCCGAATCCCGGCGTGATGGCCAATGCGCCGTGGCTGCCGTTTTTAATGATTCTGCTGCCGGCCAACATCATGACGATGGTGATGTACGCTTTTCGCGAAGAGCGCAAGCATATCTCTGAAAGCGAAGCGCGTTTTCGCAACGCCATGGAATATTCCGCTATCGGCATGGCGCTGGTCTCGACAGACGGGCAGTGGCTGCAGGTCAACAAAGCGCTGTGCCGTTTTCTGGGCTACACCCCGGAACAACTGCGCTCGCTGACCTTTCAACAGCTGACCTACCCGGAAGATTTGCACGGCGACCTCGAACAGCTCGACATGCTGACGCAGGGCGTTATCAATAACTATTCTCTGGAAAAACGGTATTACACCAGCAATGGCGATATCGTCTGGGCTCTGCTGGCGGTTTCGGTCGTGCGCCACACCGACGGCTCGCCGCTCTACTTCATCGCCCAGGTGGAGGACATTACCGACCTCAAGCATACCGAATGGGTTAATAAGCGTCTGATGGAGCGCATTACCTTGGCCAACGAAGCGGGCGGCATCGGCATCTGGGAGTGGGAGCTGGGTCCCGACGTGATTACCTGGGACAAGCGAATGTTTGAGCTTTATGACGTGCCGCTGCATGCCAAACCGACCTGGCAGCTCTGGCGTGAACGGGTAATTAAAGAAGACCGACCGCTTGCTGAGAAGACCGTTCAGGAAGCGCTGCGCAACCGCATTCCCTTTAAGCTTGAGTTTCGCATTCAGGTTCAGGGCCGTATTCGTCATATCCGCGCCCTGGCCAACCGCGTGCTGAATAAAAACGGCGAAGTGGAACGCCTGCTTGGCGTCAACATGGACATGACCGAAGTAAAACAGCTTAACGAAGCGTTGTTTCAGGAAAAAGAGCGTTTGCACATTACGCTCGACTCCATTGGCGAGGGGGTTATCTGCGCCGATCAGGAACTGAACGTGACCTTCATGAATCCGGTGGCGGAAAAAATGAGCGGCTGGACGCAGGAGCAGGCGCTGGGTCAGCCGCTCGTAAACGTGCTGCGCATTACGGTAGGGGATAACGGCCCGCTGCTTGATAACATCCACAGCGGCGACTCATCCCGCACCAGCGCCATTGAACAGGATATCGTTTTACACTGCCGCAGCGGCGGCGCTTACGACATCCACTACACCATCACGCCGCTCAGCACGCTCGACGGGCAGAATATCGGCTCGGTGATGGTTATCCATGACGTCACTGAATCGCGCAAAATGCTGCGCCAGCTCAGCTACAACGCCTCGCATGACGCGCTGACTCACCTCTCCAACCGCGTCAGCTTTGAAAACCACCTCAAGCGCTTGCTGCAAAGCGTCAATGACAACCATCAGCGTCACGCGCTGGTGTTTATCGATCTCGATCGCTTTAAAGCGGTTAACGACACCGCCGGCCACGCGGCGGGCGACGCGCTGCTGCGCGAGCTTGCCTCAATGATGCTTGGCATGCTGCGCACCACCGATGTTCTGGCGCGCCTTGGCGGCGATGAATTCGGCCTGCTGTTGCCTGATTGCAGCGTGGATAACGCCCGCACCATTTCCGAGCGCCTGATTGCCGCCGTCAATGATTACCACTTTATCTGGGAAGGCCGCCTGCACCGTATCGGCGCCAGCGCCGGCATTACCATGATTGACGCCAGCAACAATCAGGCCTCTGAAGTGATGTCGCAGGCGGATATCGCCTGCTACGCCTCAAAAAATAACGGTCGCGGCGTAGTGACGCTGTATGAGCCGCAACAGCAACGGCTACAGCAAAGCCGTGAAGCGCTGCCGCTTGATGAACAGTGGCGCATGATAAAAGAGAACCCGATAGCGTTAGTCGCGCGCCCTGTCGCGTCGCCCCGCATACCGGAAAGCACCAGCTTTTTGCTGCTCTCAGTCCGACTGTGGACCAGCGAAGGCACGGTAATGGAAGAGCAGGCGTTTCGTTCAACCATCAACGAAGCGGAGCTGTTGCACGCGCTCGATCGCCGCGTGCTGCACGATTTCTTTCGCGATCACGCCGCCGACGCGGCGCGCAAAGGCTTTGGCGTCGCGTTGCCGCTCTCCGCGGGGATAACCGGCCCGCGTCTGGTTGATGAGCTGCTGGATTTGCTCGCCGCCGGCCCCTTCCCGCCTCGCCTGCTGCATCTGATCATCAACAGCGACGCGTTTGAAAAAGATCCGCGCATGACCAGCCGCCAGCTCGACAGGCTGCGCCAGGCGGGTTGCCATATCATCCTGAGCCACGTCGGCCGCGACCTGGAGGTCTTTAACCACATCAGCCGCGCCGTTGCGGATTATGTGATGCTCGATCCGGAAGTGGTGATGAACGTCCATACCAATCTGATGGACGAAATGCTGACCACCATCGTGCTGGGTCACGCGCGGCGGCTCAAGGTTGCCTGCATCGCCGGGCCCGTGGCCCATCCGGTCATGATGGAGACGCTGGCGGGCATCGGCGTCGACATGGTTTACGGCGACGCTCTGGCGCCAGGGCAGCCGCTCAGCCTGCTGCTCAACAGCAGCTATTTCGCCATTAACTGATCGTCAGGCCGCCAGCCATAGCTAAACCAGATATGCAGCAGCGCGTAGGAGCGCCACGGCTGCCAGCGCAGCGCATAACGGCGGATTTGCGCTGGCGTCATACCGGCGAAGCGCTGTTTGATGGCGTAGTCGTCAGCCAGAAAAACATCCGGCGCCTGCCAGCCGCGCAGCGCGAAATAGTTCGCCGTCCAGCGGCCAATGCCGGGCATTTGCATCAGCGCTTTCATCCCCTGCTCCACATCCGCCGGCCGCGTCAGGGGAAAGCGCCCCGCTTCGCATTCGCGGGCCAGATGAATAAGCGCCTCGGCGCGCTTAAGCGGCATCCCCAGCGCCTTCAGCACCAGCGGGTCGGCCAGCGCCAGCTGTGCGGCGGTGGGAAAAAGCCGCCATTCTCCCTGCTCATCCAGCGGCGCGCCATACGCCGCCACCACTTTGCTGGTCAGCCGCGCCGCCTGCTTGACGCTGACCAGTTGACCGAGAATGGCGCGTACGCCCTGCTCAAACACATCCATGCAGCCCGGCAGCCGCAGGCCGGGGCGGTTGCTTGCCAGTTCGCCCAGCGTCTGGTGAACGATCGTCGGGTTCATATCCAGATCCAGCAGCCGACGCACGCGTTCAACCACTTTATCGGCGACAGGCTGCAACCCTTCGCTTATCTCCACCGCCAGCTGATGATTTTCCGCACGCGGCGTCAGCGTCAGCCATCCGTGATGCCCTTCCATCGCGAGCGTGCGGCGGTAGCGCTCGGGGGTAACGGTTTCTACGCCTTCAACGGCGCGGTCGCCCAGAAAAGCGAACATCCACGTCCAGTCATAGGGCGGCTGATAGCTAAGGATTATCATGGCGTCTCCTTTGTTAATGATTTCCATAGCATAAGGGGTAATCGCGCTTTTCGCCTTGCCCGCATATTCTGTTTGCCCGACTGGCCGCATTCGGCTAAAGTCGCCCCCCTTCTTCACCGGCATGGGGATAACGATGTTTATTGGTTTTGACTACGGCACCGCCAACTGTTCGGTGGCGGTGATGCGAGAGGGCGCGCCGCAGCTGCTGACGCTGGAAAACGGCTCGCCGCTTCTGCCTTCCATGATAAGCGCGCCGACGCGCGAAGCCGTCAGCGAATGGCTTTATCGCCACCACGGCGTCGCCGCGCAGGAAAAAGAGACCCAGGCGCTGTTAAGACGCGCCATCGCTTATAACCGCGAAGAAGATATTGAGGTGACGCCAGGCAGCGTGCTGTTTGGCCTGAATGCGCTTGGGCACTATATGGTCGATCCGGAAGAGGTCTGGTTCGTCAAGTCGCCGAAATCCTTCCTCGGCGCAAGCGGCCTGAAGCCGCAGCAGGTGGCGCTGTTTGAAGACCTGGTCTGCTCCATGATGCTGCACATCCGCAACACGGCGCAAACTCAGACGCAGGAAGCGATAGACCAGGCGGTAATTGGCCGCCCGGTTAACTTCCAGGGGCTCGGCGGCGATGAAGCGAACGTGCAGGCGCAGGGCATTCTGGAGCGCGCGGCGAAACGCGCAGGCTTTCGCGATGTGGTGTTCCAGTTTGAACCGGTGGCGGCCGGGCTCGATTTCGAAGCGACGCTTAAAGAAGAAAAACGCGTGCTGGTCGTGGATATCGGCGGCGGCACCACCGACTGCTCTTTACTGCTGATGGGTCCGCAGTGGCGCGGACGCCGCGACCGCGAGGCGAGCCTGCTTGGCCACAGCGGCTGTCGCGTGGGCGGCAACGATCTTGATATCGCGCTGGCGTTCAAACAGCTGATGCCGCTGCTGGGGCTTGGCGGCCTGACGGAAAAAGGCACCGCCCTGCCGGCGCTGCCCTGGTGGAACGCCTGCGCGATTAACGACGTTCCGGCGCAGAGCGATTTTTACAGCGCGGCAAATGGCCGCCTGCTGGCGGACCTGGCGCGCGACGCGCGGGAAAGCGAAAAGGTGGCGCGACTGCAGAAAGTCTGGCGTCAGCGTCTGAGCTACCGGCTGGTGCGCTCGGCGGAAGAGAGCAAAATCGCCCTTTCCGGCGCCCGTGAAACCCGCGCGATGCTGCCGTTTATCGCCGAGGCGTTGCAAACCGACATCACCCAGGAAGCGCTGGAGGCCGCGCTTACCCAGCCGTTGCAGCGCATTCTTGAGCAGGTCTCCCTGGCGCTGGAGGAGAACCGCGAACGCCCGGATGTGATTTATCTCACCGGCGGCAGCGCCCGTTCTCCGCTGATTAAAACAGCGCTGGCGCAGCAGTTGCCCGGCATTCCCATCGCCGGCGGCGACGATTTCGGCTCGGTTACCGCCGGGCTCGCGCGTTGGGCGCAGGTGGTGTTTGGCTAAGGCTTAAAGGGGAAACGTCGACGTTTCCCCGTTCATTTCCACTTTCAGCGAAAGTTTGCCGCCCAGCGCCTCAATATAGCGTTTGAGCGTAATGAGTTTGATATCCACGCCGCGCTGCTCCAGGGCCGCGATCGCAGGCTGAGTCACGCCCATGATTTCAGCTACCTGCTGCTGAGAGATGGCAAGTGTTTCACGCAACCGTTGAAGTTCAACCTCCAGCACGCTTTCTTCCGCCATCTTTTTTACCCGCTTGCGCCGTTCTGGCGGCATTTGCGCGATGACATCCTGCAATGTTTTCATTTTGTTTTCTCCACGGAAAGCAGATGGCGCGAAAACGCCTCGTCGGCAAGACGAATACAGGTCTCGTAAAAACGCTTCTGATTCGATTTATCGCCACCGCACAAAACCACAGCCCGACGCTGCGGATCGAATGCATAAAACAGTCGATAAGGCGCGCCTGAAAAAAGAAAACGCAGCTCTTTCATATTCACAAAAGCCGAACCTTTTACCCGGTCGGTCCAGGGGCGGCCTAACAGAGGACCATATTGCTCAAGCTTCGCCAGTTCCGCGATAGCTTTATCCTGCAACTCAGGGCGTTGCTGCTGATACCACTGCATAAATTCAGGGCTAAAAAGCACAGTCCATGTCATGCCTGCTCCATAAATTGTAGTTTATATTTTATCGATAAACCACACTTTAAGCGCGGATAAAAACCACCGCGAGCCTGTCGGCATAACTTTGCGAGGTATTTCCCGCAACCCACGCCATTCAGACTTATCCTGACCTTGTTTCATATTTCCTCCATTATTCTCCGGCGTCGCGTAACTAAACTAGTATCATTACGCCTAATCGTTTCAGGAAAAGAAGACGTTTAACTTATGAAAGGCAATAAGCATTCCCGTTGGTGGCTGTGGGCTGGCGTTGTTGTGGTGGTGATCGCCGCCGTGCTGTACTGGCGCAACGCGCATCAGAGCGCGCCTGAGTCATCGCAAGCTTCCGCGCAGCAGCGCCCGGCGGCTGGCGGCCGTAAAGGGATGCGCGGCGGGGCGCTTGCGCCCGTACAGGCCGCCGCCGCCACCAGCCAGACCGTGCCGCGCTATCTCACCGGCCTTGGCACCATTACCGCCGCCAATACCGTCACGGTGCGAAGCCGCGTCGACGGCCAGCTGATGGCGCTCCACTTCAAGGAAGGCCAGCAGGTAAAAGCGGGCGATCTGCTCGCGGAAATCGACCCGAGCCAGTTTAACGTCGCGCTCGCCCAGGCGCAGGGGCAACTTGCCCGCGATAAGGCAACCCTCGCCAACGCCCGCCGCGACCTGGCGCGCTACCAGCAGCTTTCAAAAACCAATCTGGTTTCACGCCAGGAGCTTGACGCCCAGCAGGCGCTGGTGAGCGAAACCGCAGGCACCATCAAAGCGGACGAAGCGGCGGTCGCCAGCGCGCAGTTGCAGCTCGACTGGAGCCGCATTACCGCGCCGATTGACGGTCGGGTGGGCTTAAAGCAGGTGGATATTGGCAACCAGATTTCCAGCGGCGACACCACCGGCATTGTGGTGCTGACGCAAACCCATCCTATCGACCTCGTTTTTACCCTGCCGGAGAGCGACATCGCCACCGTCGTGCAGGCGCAAAAAGCAGGCCAGACTCTGACGGTGGAAGCCTGGGATCGCACCAACAAGCAGAAACTCAGCACCGGCGCGCTGCTCAGTTTTGATAACCAGATAGACGCCACCACCGGCACCATCAAGCTGAAAGCGCGCTTTGAAAACCAGGACGACGCGCTGTTTCCTAACCAGTTTGTTAACGCTCGCATGCTGGTGGCTAAAGAAGAGAACGCCGTGGTTATCCCTACCGCCGCGCTGCAAATGGGCAATGAAGGCAACTTCGTCTGGGTGCTGAACGACAAAAACCAGGTCAGCAAGCACACCGTCACCACCGGCATTCAGGACAGCGAAAAGGTGGTGATTACCGCCGGACTCTCCACAGGCGACCGCGTGGTCACCGATGGCATCGATCGTCTGACCGAAGGGGCGCACGTAGAGGTGGTTGAGCCGCAGGCGCAGGCGAGCGGCGAAGAGAAAAAAGCGCCCGCCACCGGCTCCCACGCCGGGCCGCGCAGTGAGTCCTCGCGCACGGGAGCCGCGTCCTGATGCAGGTGTTACCTCCGGGGTCCACAGGCGGCCCGTCGCGCCTGTTTATCATGCGTCCTGTCGCCACCACGCTGCTGATGGTGGCTATCCTGCTCGCCGGGATTATCGGCTACCGCTTTTTACCCGTTTCGGCGCTGCCGGAAGTGGACTACCCGACTATTCAGGTGGTGACCCTCTACCCTGGCGCCAGCCCGGATGTGGTGACGTCCGCCATTACCGCGCCGCTTGAGCGGCAGTTCGGCCAGATGTCGGGCTTAAAGCAGATGGCGTCGCAAAGCGCTGGCGGCGCTTCGGTGGTGACGTTGCAGTTCCAGCTGACGCTACCGCTGGATGTCGCCGAACAGGAAGTGCAGGCGGCGATCAACGCCGCCACCAACCTGTTGCCAAGCGACCTGCCCAACCCGCCGGTCTACAGCAAGGTTAACCCGGCAGACCCGCCTATCATGACGCTCGCGGTCACCTCCTCCGCCCTGCCGATGACGCAGGTGGAAGATATGGTGGAAACGCGCGTGGCGCAGAAAATCTCCCAGGTGGCGGGAGTGGGACTGGTGACGCTTTCAGGCGGTCAGCGCCCGGCGGTGCGAGTGAAGCTTAACGCCCCGGCGCTGGCTTCGCTGGGGCTGACCAGCGAAACGGTGCGCACCGCCATCAGCAACGCCAACGTCAACTCGGCGAAAGGCAGCATGGACGGCCCGACGCGGGCGATTACGCTCTCGGCCAACGACCAGATGACCTCCGCCGCCGAGTATCGCAACCTTATCATCGCGTACCAGAACGGCGCGGCGATCCGCCTGGGCGACGTGGCGACGGTGGAGCAAGGCGCGGAAAACAGCTGGCTTGGCGCCTGGGCTAACAAACAGCAGGCGATAGTGATGAATGTGCAGCGCCAGCCGGGCGCCAACATCATCACCACTGCCGACACCATCCGGCAGATGCTGCCGACGCTCACGCAGAGCCTGCCGAAGTCAGTGAAAGTGGAATTGCTGACCGACCGCACCACTAATATCCGCGCCTCGGTGGACGACACCCAGCATGAGTTGATGCTGGCTATCGCGCTGGTGGTCATGATTATCTACCTGTTTCTGCGTAACGTGCCGGCGACCATTATCCCGGCGGTGGCGGTGCCGCTTTCGCTGGTAGGCACCTTTGCGGTGATGGTGTTTCTTGATTTCTCCATCAACAACCTGACGCTGATGGCGCTGACCATCGCCACCGGCTTTGTGGTGGATGACGCCATCGTGGTGATTGAGAACATCTCGCGCTATATCGAAAAGGGCGAAAAACCGCTGGCCGCCGCGCTGAAAGGGGCGGGCGAAATCGGCTTTACCATTATCTCCCTGACCTTCTCGCTGATAGCAGTGCTGATCCCGCTGCTGTTTATGGGCGATATCGTCGGCCGTCTGTTCCGCGAATTCGCCGTCACGCTGGCGGTGGCTATCCTGATATCCGCCGTCGTCTCGCTGACGCTGACGCCGATGATGTGCGCGCGCATGTTAAGCCACGCGTCGCTGCGCAAGCAGAACCGCTTCTCGCGCGCTACTGAACGCTTCTTTGACCGTGTGATTGCGGGTTATGGCCGACTGCTGAAGCGGGTGCTTAACCACCCATGGCTGACGCTCGGCGTGGCATTGGGCACGCTGGCGCTCACCGTTCTGCTGTGGGCGCTTATCCCGAAAGGCTTTTTCCCGGTACAGGACAACGGCATCATTCAGGGAACGCTGCAGGCGCCGCAGTCTACGTCGTTCTCCAGCATGGCGCAGCGCCAGCGGCAGGTGGCGGACGTTATCCTTAAGGATCCGGCCGTCGAGAGCCTTACCTCGTTTGTCGGCGTCGACGGCACGAACCCGTCGCTCAACAGCGCCCGCCTGCAAATCAACCTCAAAGCGCTGGACGAGCGCGACGACCGCGTGCAGACGGTTATTGAACGCCTTCAACAGGCGGTGGCGAAGGTGCCCGGCGTGCAGCTTTATTTGCAGCCGATTCAGGACCTGACGATTGACACCCAGGTAAGCCGCACCCAGTACCAGTTCACGCTGCAGGCGAACTCTCTTGACGCGCTCAGCGTCTGGGTGCCGAAGCTGATGGACGAGCTGCGCACGCGCCCGGAACTGGCGGACGTCAGCAGCGACTGGCAGGATCAGGGGCTGGTGGCCTACGTCAATGTCGATCGCGCCAGCGCCAGCCGTCTTGGCATCAGCATGGCGGACGTGGATAACGCGCTCTATAACGCCTTTGGCCAGCGCCTTATCTCCACCATCTATACCCAGGCGAACCAGTATCGCGTGGTGCTGGAGCATGACGCCGCGGCGACGCCCGGTCTTGCGGCGCTGGACAACATTCGCCTCGCCAGCAGCGAAGGCGGCGCGGTGCCGCTAAGCAGCATTGCGAAAGTTGAGCAGCGCTTCGGGCCGCTGTCGATAAACCATCTCGACCAGTTCCCGTCCACCACTATCTCGTTCAACGTGCCGGAGGATTACTCGCTGGGCGACGCGGTTCAGGCGGTAACCGAGGCGGAGCAGGCGCTCGCCTTCCCGACCGACATCACCACCTCTTTCCAGGGCAGCACACTGGCGTTCCAGGCGGCGCTCGGCAGCACCATCTGGCTGATTGTCGCCTCGGTCGTGGCGATGTATATCGTCCTTGGCGTGCTCTATGAGAGCTTTATTCACCCGATAACCATTCTCTCAACCCTGCCCACCGCAGGCGTCGGCGCGCTGCTGGCTCTGCTGCTGGCTGGCAGCGAGCTGGATGTTATCGCCATCATCGGCATCATTTTGCTCATCGGCATCGTGAAGAAAAACGCCATCATGATGATCGACTTCGCGCTGGCGGCGGAGCGCGAACAGGGAATGTCGCCTTATGAAGCGATTTACCAGGCCTGCCTGCTGCGCTTCAGGCCCATTCTAATGACTACGCTGGCGGCGCTGCTTGGCGCGCTGCCGCTGATGCTCAGCACCGGCGTGGGCGCGGAACTCAGGCGCCCGCTCGGCATCGGCATGGTGGGCGGCCTGCTGGTAAGCCAGGTGCTGACGCTCTTTACCACGCCGGTGATTTATCTGCTCTTCGACCGGCTTGCGAACGCAGCCCGCAGCCGCTTCCCGCAGCGTGAAGAGGAGGCGTAAGTGAAGTTTTACGCCCTCTTTATTTATCGTCCGGTGGCGACCATTCTGCTGACCATCGCCGTGACCCTGTGCGGCGTACTGGGCTTTCGCCTGCTGCCGGTCGCGCCGCTGCCGCAGGTTGATTTCCCGGTTATTATGGTCAGCGCGTCGCTGCCAGGCGCGTCGCCGGAAACCATGGCCTCGTCGGTGGCGACGCCGCTTGAGCGCTCACTCGGGCGCATCGCGGGCGTTAACGAGATGACCTCGTCAAGCTCCCTTGGCAGCACCCGCATCATTCTGGAGTTCAATTTCGATCGCGATATCAACGGCGCAGCGCGCGACGTGCAGGCGGCGATTAACGCCGCGCAAAGCCTGCTGCCAAGCGGCATGCCTTCGCGCCCGACCTACCGCAAAGCGAACCCCTCCGACGCGCCTGTCATGATCCTGACGCTCACCTCGGAGACTTACTCCCAGGGCGAGCTCTACGATTACGCGTCGACGCAGCTTGCGCAAACCATCGCCCAGATTGACGGGGTGGGCGATGTGGATGTCGGCGGCAGTTCGCTGCCTGCCGTGCGGGTGGCGCTTAACCCGCAGGCGCTCTTTAACCAGGGCGTCTCGCTTGACGACGTGCGCAGCGCCATCAGCGACAGCAACGTTCGCCGTCCGCAGGGCGCGGTGGAAGACGCCAGCCGCCGCTGGCAGTTACAGACCAACGACGCGCTGAAAACCGCCGCCGAGTATCAGCCGGTCATCGTGCACTACAATAACGGCGCGGCGGTGCGCTTAAGCGATGTGGCGACCATCACCGACTCGGTGCAGGATGTGCGCAACGCGGGGATGACGAACGCGAAGCCCGCTATCTTGCTGATGATCCGCAAGCTGCCGGAAGCCAATATCATCCAGACGGTGGACCGCATCCGCGCCAAAGTCCCGGAGCTTCTCAACACCATCCCCGCCGCTATCGATTTGCAGATAGCGCAGGATCGCTCGCCGACTATCCGCGCCTCGCTCGCGGAGGTGGAGCAGACGCTGGCAATTTCCGTCGCGCTGGTCATTCTGGTGGTCTTTTTGTTTCTGCGCGACGGGCGCGCCACCTTTATTCCGGCGGTGGCGGTGCCGGTTTCGCTGATAGGCACCTGCGCGGCGATGTACCTGTGCGGCTTTAGCCTCAATAACCTGTCGCTGATGGCATTGACCATCGCCACCGGCTTTGTGGTGGATGACGCTATCGTGGTGCTGGAGAATATCGCCCGCCACCTGGAATCGGGAATGAAGCCGCTGCAGGCGGCGTTGCAGGGGGTGCGCGAGGTCGGCTTTACAGTGCTCTCCATGAGCCTGTCGCTGGTGGCGGTTTTTCTGCCGCTGCTGCTGATGGGCGGCCTGCCGGGCAGGCTGTTCCGCGAGTTCGCCGTCACGCTTTCGGTGGCGATAGGCATCTCCATGGTCGTTTCGCTGACGCTGACGCCGATGATGTGCGGCTGGCTGCTGAAAAGCGAAAAACCGCACCGCCCCGCCCGCAAGCGCGGCGTGGGCCGGCTGCTTATCGCCTTGCAGGGCGGCTATGCCCGTTCGCTGAAATGGGTGCTTAATCATGCGCGGCTGGTGGGCGTTATTTTCATCGCCACCCTCGCACTGAACGTCTGGCTTTATATCGCCATTCCGAAAACCTTCTTCCCCGAGCAGGATACCGGCCAGCTGATGGGCGGCATTCAGGCGGACCAGAGCATTTCGTTCCAGGCTATGCGCGGCAAGCTGCAAAACTTTATGAAGATTATTCGCGACGACCCGGCGGTGGATAACGTGACCGGCTTTACCGGCGGCTCGCGGGTTAACAGCGGCATGATGTTTATTACGCTCAAGCCGCGCGACGAGCGCAACGAAAGCGCCCAGCAGGTTATTGACCGGCTGCGTAAAAAGCTTGCCAAAGAGCCTGGCGCCAGCCTGTTTCTGATGGCGGTGCAGGATATCCGCGTTGGCGGGCGTCAGGCCAACGCCAGCTATCAGTACACGCTGCTTTCCGACGACCTCGCCGCGCTGCGGGAATGGGAGCCGAAAATTCGCGCCGCCTTCGCGAAGCTGCCTGAGCTTGCCGACGTTAACTCCGACCAGCAGGACAACGGCGCGGAGATGAACCTGATTTATGACCGCGAGACCATGTCGCGCCTTGGCATCAGCGTGCAGGACGCCAACAGCCTGCTGAACAACGCCTTCGGCCAGCGGCAGATCTCCACCATCTACGAAGCGCTTAACCAGTACAAGGTGGTGATGGAGGTGGACCCGCGTTATACCCAGGATATCAGCGCGCTGGACCAGATGTTTGTGGTCAACAGCGAAGGCAAACCGATCCCGCTCTCTTATTTCGCGAAGTGGCAGCCCGCTAACGCGCCGCTTTCGGTGAACCACCAGGGGCTGTCGGCCTCTTCCACCATCGCCTTTAACCTGCCGACCGGCGTGTCGCTCTCTGAAGCGAGCGCGGCCATCGAGCGCGCCATGGTCACGCTTGGCGTGCCCTCAACGGTGCGCGGCAGCTTCGCCGGCACCGCTCAGGTGTTCCAGGAGACGATGAACTCGCAGGTGATTCTGATCCTCGCCGCTATCGCCACGGTTTATATCGTGCTCGGCATTCTCTATGAGAGCTATGTCCACCCGCTCACCATTCTCTCCACCCTCCCCTCGGCGGGCGTGGGGGCGCTGCTGGCGCTGGAGTGGTTTGGCGCGCCGTTTAGCCTGATCGCGCTCATCGGTATTATGCTGTTGATTGGCATAGTGAAGAAGAACGCCATCATGATGGTCGATTTCGCCATCGAGGCGCAGCGCAACGGCAACCTGACGCCGCAGGAGGCGATTTTCCAGGCGAGCCTGCTGCGTTTTCGCCCCATCATGATGACCACGCTGGCGGCGCTGTTCGGCGCGCTGCCGCTGGTGCTTTCCGGCGGCGACGGTTCAGAACTGCGACAGCCGCTCGGCATTACCATTGTCGGCGGGCTGGTCATGAGCCAGCTGTTAACGCTTTACACCACGCCGGTGGTTTACCTTTTCTTTGACCGCTTACGGCTGCGCTTTGCGCGCACGCCAAAACAGGATGAAACGCTATCGATAAGTGAGTAAGCCTATGACAGACCTGCCCAACAGCGTGCGCTGGCAACTGTGGATAGTCGCCTTCGGCTTCTTTATGCAGTCGCTCGACACCACCATCGTCAATACCGCCCTCCCCTCCATGGCGGAAAGCCTGGGGGAGAGCCCGCTTCATATGCACATGGTGATCGTCGCCTATGTGCTGACGGTGGCGGTGACGCTGCCCGCCAGCGGCTGGCTGGCGGACCGGGTCGGTGTGCGCAATATCTTCTTTTGCGCCATTGTCATCTTTACGCTCGGATCGCTGTTTTGCGCCATGGCCAATACGCTCAACGGCCTGGTGGCGGCGCGCGTGGTGCAGGGGATCGGCGGGGCAATGATGGTGCCGGTGGGCAGGCTGACGGTAATGAAAATCGTCCCGCGCGAGCAGTACATGGCGGCGATGACGTTCGTGACCCTCCCGGGCCAGGTGGGGCCGCTGCTCGGTCCGGCGCTTGGCGGCGTGCTGGTGGAGTACGCTTCCTGGCACTGGATCTTCTTAATCAATCTGCCGGTAGGCGTGGTGGGCGCCATCGCCACCCTGTGGCTGATGCCGAACTACACCATGCAGACCCGGCGCTTCGATTTTTCCGGCTTCTTGCTGCTCGCGGTGGGCATGGCGGCGCTGACTATCGCCCTCGATGGGCAAAAAGGACTCGGCATCTCGCCGGTGGCGCTCAGTTTACTCATCTCGGCGGGGGCCGCCGCCCTTATCTTTTACCTCTGGCACGCGCGCGGCAATGAGTCGGCGCTCTTTAACCTGCGGCTTTTTGACACCCGAACCTTCTCGCTTGGCCTGTTCGGCAGCCTGTGTGGGCGCATCGGCAGCGGCATGCTGCCCTTCATGACGCCTATTTTCCTGCAAATCGGCCTCGGCTTTTCGCCGTTTCACGCCGGGCTGATGATGATCCCGATGGTGCTTGGCAGCATGGGGATGAAGCGCATCGTGGTGCAGGTAGTGAACCGCTTTGGCTATCGCCACACGCTGGTGGTTTCCACGCTGGCGCTGGCGCTTATCAGCCTGCTGTTTATGTGGGTGGGGCTGATGGGCTGGTATTCTCTGCTGCCGGTGGTGCTTTTCTTCCAGGGCGTCGTTAACTCGGTGCGCTTTTCTTCTATGAACACGCTGACGCTTCGCGACCTGCCGGACGAGCTGGCAAGCGGCGGCAACAGCCTGCTTTCGATGGTGATGCAGCTTTCCATGAGTATTGGCGTTTCGGTCGCCGGGATCCTGCTCGGCGCCTTCGGCCATAACCAGCTGGCGGCCGACAGCGGCATCGCGCATGAGGTTTTCCTCTACACCTATTTCTGCATGGCGGCGATCATCGCCCTGCCCGCGCTGGTTTTCGCCCGCGTACCTAAGGACACCATGAAAAACGTCGTTATCGCGCGGCGTAAAAGGAGCCACAAGTAAATGAAATTCTGGCGGCCCGGCATCACCGGCAAGCTGTTTTTAGCGATTTTCGCCACCTGCATTCTGCTGCTTATCACCATGCACTGGGCGGTGCGGTTGAGCTTTGAGCGCGGCTTTATCGACTACATTAAGCACGGCAACGAACAGCGAATGTCGATGTTAAGCGACGCCCTTGCCGAGCAATACACCGCGCACGGCAATTGGGAATTTTTGCGCCATAACGATCGCTTCGTGTTTCAGATCCTGCGCTCGTTCGATCGGGAAAATGAACATGATGACCGTCCCCCGCCGGATCGCCCGCCGCCGGATCTGCCGCCTCACGGCTGGCGCACGCAGTTTTGGGTGGTCGATCAGGGTCAAAACGTGCTGGTTGGACCGCGCGCCCCGGTGCCGCCGGACGGCGCGCGGCACGCAATCCAGGTGAATGGCGCCACGGTAGGCTGGGTTATCGCCTCGCCGGTCGAGCGGCTGACCCGCAGCACGGACATTAATTTCGACAAGCAACAGCGGCGCACCAGCTGGCTGATTGTCGCGCTCGCCACGCTGCTGGCCGCGCTCGCCACCTTCCCGCTGGCGCGCGGGTTGCTGGCGCCGGTAAAACGGCTGGTGGAAGGCACCCACAGGCTGGCGGCGGGCGACTTCACCACCCGCGTGGCCTCCACAGGCCAGGATGAGCTTGGCAAGCTGGCGAACGATTTTAACCAGCTCGCCAGCACGCTTGAAAAAAACCAGACCATGCGCCGCGCCTTTATGGCCGACATCTCTCATGAGCTGCGCACGCCGCTCGCCGTGCTGCGCGGCGAACTGGAAGCGATACAGGATGGCGTGAGGCAGTTTACGCCGGAATCGGTCGCCTCGCTGCAGGCAGAGGTGGGCACGCTCACGAAGCTTGTGGACGATCTGCATCAGCTTTCGCTTTCTGACGAAGGGGCGCTGGCTTATCAGAAAGCGCCGGTGGATGTGGTGAATCTGCTGGAGATGGCCGCTGGCGCGTTTCGTGAGCGCTTCGCAGGGCGCGGGCTTACGATTGCGCTCTCTTTGCCGGACAGCGCTCAGGTCTTCGGCGACCGCGATCGCCTGATGCAGCTTTTTAATAACTTGCTTGAGAACAGCCTGCGCTACACCGACGCGGGCGGCCAGCTGTTGATTCAGGGCGAAGTGCAACAAAGGCGGCTGGCGCTGACCTTTGCCGACAGCGCGCCGGGCGTGAGCGACGCGCAGCTCGGGCTGCTGTTTGAGCGTTTCTACCGCGCCGAAGGGTCGCGCAACCGCGCCAGCGGCGGCTCCGGCCTTGGGCTTGCCATTTGCACCAACATTGTCGAGGCGCATGGCGGCGCCATGTCCGCCGCGCATTCGCCTTTGGGCGGCGTAAGCATTACAGTAACGTTACCGCTCGATTCTGACCTGCCGAGAGATGTATGACCGATATGCCAATTGACGACAATGCGCCGCGCATTTTGATTGTGGAAGACGAACCCAAACTCGGGCAGCTGCTTATCGACTATTTACGCGCCGCGAACTATGCGCCGACGCTCATCAGCCACGGCGACAAGGTGTTGCCCTGGGTGCGCCAGACGCCGCCGGACCTTATCCTGCTCGATTTGATGCTGCCGGGCACCGACGGCCTGACGTTGTGCCGTGAAATTCGCCGCTTCTCTGAGGTGCCGATAGTCATGGTCACGGCCAAAATTGAAGAGATTGACCGCCTGCTGGGGCTGGAGATTGGCGCCGATGACTATATCTGCAAGCCTTACAGCCCGCGCGAAGTGGTGGCGCGCGTGAAGACCATTCTGCGCCGCTGCCGTCCGCAGCGCGATATACTGGCGCTGGACGCCCAAAGCCCGCTGCTTATCGACGAAAGCCGTTTTCAGGCCAGCTGGCGCGAAAAAGCGCTGGATCTCACGCCTGCGGAGTTTCGCCTGCTGAAAACGCTCTCCAGCGAACCGGGCAAAGTGTTCTCCCGCGAGCAGTTATTAAACCACCTGTATGATGATTACCGCGTGGTAACAGACCGCACTATCGACAGCCACATTAAAAACCTGCGCCGCAAGCTGGAGGCGCTGGACGCCGAGCAGTCGTTTATTCGCGCCGTGTACGGCGTGGGGTATCGATGGGAGGCGGACGCCTGTCGGATGGGGTGAAGCGCCCGCTTCGACAGCGGTGCTTCAAAGGCGGGCGGCACAGTACTACCCGCCCCTCCCCCTTTCAGCCCTTCCCCCTCTCAGCCCCTCCCCCTTTCAGCCTTTCAGCGAAAATTTCGACCAGTTCATTATTGGCCCTTGAAGCGGGGACGTTATCCGGCCTCAAAATTGCCTCAGCTTTTTTACGGTGGCCGGGTCACGCCGGCTGGACCCGGCGTGAGGGCATGTCGGCACAAGGATGTGCCGTCATGCCCGACCCGAAGCCAACGAAAAAAAGATGAGGTTTCCCGCTTAGCGGGCAATTTTGTGTGCCGGGAGCCGGGGTCGCCAGGGGGCTGGCGGCGAAGCCCCCTGGCACGTTCGCAGGAGTAGCACTTACATAGTGAAACAGCGCATCGCGAACGTAACACTCACTGCCCTGGCATAGAGCGACAGCCCCATAGCCCCATAGCCCCATAGCCCCATAGCCCCATAGCGTTATAAATCTACAACAACCGGGGCTAACCGAAGCCCCGTTTGCACCGCGCTGCGCCTGGCGCTACAATTCCCGCCCTTAACGTGGGGGTAAAGGTGCCCCCGTCCGCCTTATTTCAGGCGGGTCTGACCTGTCATCAGAACGAGAACGCCATGTTTAAACCGGAACTCCTTTCGCCTGCGGGCACGCTGAAAAATATGCGTTACGCCTTCGCTTACGGCGCCGACGCCGTCTATGCGGGCCAGCCGCGCTACTCCCTGCGCGTGCGCAATAACGAATTCAACCACGAGAATTTACAGCTCGGCATTAATGAAGCGCACGCGCTGGGCAAGAAATTCTACGTGGTGGTGAATATCGCCCCGCATAACGCCAAGCTGAAAACCTTTATCCGCGATCTTAAGCCAGTGGTGGAGATGGGGCCGGACGCGCTGATCATGTCCGACCCGGGGTTAATCATGCTGGTGCGCGAGCACTTCCCGCAGATGGATATTCACCTCTCGGTGCAGGCGAACGCCGTTAACTGGGCGACGGTGAAGTTCTGGAAACAGATGGGCCTGACCCGCGTCATTCTCTCCCGCGAGCTTTCGCTGGAAGAGATTGCCGAAATCCGCGAGCAGGTGCCGGATATGGAGCTGGAGATCTTCGTTCACGGCGCGCTCTGCATGGCCTACTCCGGGCGCTGCCTGCTTTCGGGTTATATCAACAAGCGCGACCCGAACCAGGGCACCTGCACCAACGCCTGCCGCTGGGAATATAAAGTGCAGGAAGGCAAAGAGGATGAGATAGGCAATATCGTGCATATCCACGAGCCGATTCCGGTACAAACCGTTGAACCGACGCTTGGCGTCGGCGCGCCTACCGATAAGGTTTTCATGCTGGAGGAGGCGATGCGCCCGGGCGAGTACATGACCGCGTTCGAAGACGAGCATGGCACCTATATCATGAACTCCAAAGACCTGCGCGCTATCCAGCACGTTGAGCGGCTGACGAAAATGGGCGTGCATTCGCTGAAAATCGAAGGTCGCACCAAGTCGTTTTACTATTGCGCCCGCACCGCGCAGGTCTATCGTCGCGCTATCGACGACGCCGCCGCTGGCAAGCCGTTCGACCCAAGCCTGCTGGAGACGCTGGAAGGGCTGGCGCACCGCGGCTACACCGAAGGTTTCCTGCGTCGTCACACCCATGACGATTACCAGAACTATGAATACGGCTATTCGGTTTCCGACCGTCAGCAGTTTGTCGGTGAATTTACCGGCGAGCGCAAAGGCGACCTCGCCGCCGTGGCGGTGAAAAATAAATTCTCCCTGGGCGACAGCCTGGAGTTGATGACGCCGCAGGGCAACGTGAGCTTTACGCTGGAACACCTGGAAAACGCGAAAGGCGAGAAAATGGAGGTGGCGCCGGGGGATGGTTATACCGTCTGGCTGCCGGTTCCGCAGGATATGACGCTGGAATATGCATTATTGATGCGCAATCTCGCTGGACAGACCACCCGTAATCCGCACGGTAAATAATTAATCTTAGTTATTTTTTCGGCGTGAATGATTTTAGAATCGGATCACATACGGTTACGGTTGATCCGGTTATTATCCCAGCGCTGAAAAACATAACCGATAAATGCCAGCAGTACCAGGAACCACCTCCTTCGCCTGCGTAATCTCCCTTACGCAGGCTTATTTTTTTCTTCGATTTTCAGCCTCTTCTGACTGGCTGCGATAAACTCTGCGGTAGACTCTTTTCAGTGGGCTTTCAGAGGTCGCAATGGAAAATTACCCGGTTTCACTCATTATTCTTAACGGCAAGAGCGCCGATAACGACCTGCTGCGCAGCGCCGTTGAAATGCTCCGTGAAGAGGGCTTTACGCTGCACGTTCGCGTAACGTGGGAAAAAGGCGATGCTATCCGCTTTGTCGCCGAGGCGGCCAGGCTCGGCGTTGATACCGTTATTGCCGGCGGCGGCGACGGCACTATCAACGAAATCGCCACGGCGCTGGCGAAGCTCCCTGCGGATAAGCGTCCGGCGCTGGGCATCCTTCCGCTCGGCACAGCCAATGACTTCGCCACCAGCACCAGCATTCCCGCTGAGCTGGATAAAGCGCTGCAGCTGGCGATTATCGGCAAAGCGACGCCGATTGATATCGTGCAGGTTAACGACGACGCCTTTTTTATCAACATGGCGACCGGCGGCTTTGGCACCCGCATCACCACCGAAACGCCAGAAAAGCTGAAGGCCGCGCTGGGCGGCGTCTCTTATTTAATTCATGGCCTGATGCGCATGGATACCCTTAAGCCGGACAGCTGCGAGATTCGCGGCGAAAACTTTCAGTGGCAGGGCGACGCGCTGGTGATTGGCATCGGCAACGGGCGTCAGGCGGGCGGCGGCCAGCAGCTTTGCCCACAGGCGCTTATCAATGACGGCCTGCTGCATCTGCGTATTTTCACGGGCGAAGAGTTGCTGCCGGCGCTGCTGACGACGCTTACCCGCCCGGAAGAGAGCCCGAATATTATCGACGGCGTATCGGCGTGGTTTGAAATCACCGCGCCGCATGAGATTACCTTTAACCTCGACGGCGAGCCGCTAAGCGGCCAGCATTTTCGCATCCAGGTGCAGCCCGGCGCGCTAAGCTGCCGTCTGCCGCCTGATTGCGAGCTGTTAAAGTAATCCTGTTGTCTGGCGGGTGGCGACTGCGCTTGCCCGCCCTGCAATTTCTGTTAGCTCACCGGGGCGGGCGCCGCGTCTGATTACCCCGCCCCCTTTCCCCGTCGGGAAGAGCGCTACGCAGGCGCGCAACGCAACGCGTCCTGTTTCATCGCCATAAAAAAACGCGCCCGCAGGCGCGTTTTCTTCTGAGCAGGCCTGTCAGGCAATCGTTACTTTAGCGTCCAGGTAAACATCCTGCACCGCGTTAATCAGCTTAACGCCGTCGGCCATCGATTTCTTAAACGCTTTACGGCCGAGAATAAGCCCCATGCCGCCCGCGCGTTTATTGATAACCGCCGTACGCACCGCCTCTTCCAGGTCGGTATCGCCGCCCGCTGCGCCGCCGGAGTTAATCAGCCCCGCCCGGCCCATATAGCAGTTCGCCAGCTGGTAGCGCACCAGATCGATAGGATTATCGGTAGTCAGCTTGCTGTAAACGCGCTCGTCGGTGTAACCGAATTTAACCGCGTTGTAGCCGCCGTTATTTTCCGCCATTTTCTGCTTAACGATATCGGCGCCGATAGTGGCGGCAAGATGGTTCGCCTGGCCGGTGAGATCGGCGCTTACGTGGTAGTCCACGCCATCTTTTTTAAACGATGAGTTACGCAGGTACGCCCACAGCACCGTCACCATGCCAAGCTCATGCGCGCGCTCAAAGGCGCTTGAGATCTCTTCAATCTGGCGGCGGGATTCTTCAGAGCCAAAATAGATGGTCGCGCCTACCGCCACCGCGCCCATGTTGAACGCCTGCTCAACGCTTGCATAAAGCGTCTGGTCGTACTGGGTCGGGTAGCTCAGGGTTTCGTTGTGGTTAAGCTTCACAAGGAAGGGAATGCGGTGGGCGTAGCGGCGCGATACGGAGGCCAGCACGCCATAAGTGGACGCGACGCAGTTACAACCCGCCTCGATAGCCAACTCCACAATGTTCTTCGGGTCGAAGTAGCGCGGGTTAGCGGCAAACGACGCGCCTGCCGAGTGTTCCACGCCCTGGTCGACCGGCAGGATTGAAAGGTAGCCGGTCCCCGCCAGGCGGCCGGTGTTGTACAGCGTCTGCATGTTACGCAACACCGCGGGCGGACGGTTGTTGTCGATCATTACCCGGTCAACATAATCCTCGCCAGGCAGGTAAAGCTGATCTGCCGGAATAGTCATACAACGATGCTGTAACAGGCTTTCGGCATCTTTGCCGAGCAACTGCGCAATATCTGTCATAACTCTCTCCCGTAATTTCGACGGGCTCCATACCCGTCGGCATGATGGTTCCCGCCCACGCAATCATGGGCAGAATCATCATGATACTGAACAGCAAGAATTGCCATACGAAAGAAGTTTTTCAGTTCATTCTGCTGGCTCGCTTCACCACCAGGCATGAAAATGGTGAACAGGCCCGATGCCTTCGCCGACTTCCAGCGTGTCCGCCTGCGCGAGCGCTTGCGAAAGCCACGTTTTCGCGGCCGCCACGGTCTCTTCCCAGCATGGATAGCGCGGACGCAGCGCCGCTAATGCGCTGGAAAGCGTGCAGCCGGTGCCGTGCGTATTTTTGGTAACAATGCGTGGCGCGGTAAACCGGCGGGCGCCTTCGCGGGTAAACAGCCAGTCGGGACTTTCCGCATCGTCCAGATGCCCGCCTTTCATCAATACCGCTTCGCAGCCCAGCGTGAGCAGCGCCTCGCCCTGCTGATGCATCTCCTGCTCATTGCGCGCATGTGTAGTGCCAAGCAAGGCGGCCGCCTCCGGCAAATTCGGCGTAATAATGGACACGTGCGGCAGCAGACGCTCGCGCAGCGTTTTCACCGCTTCAGCCGAGAGCAGCGGATCGCCGCTTTTCGCCAGCATTACTGTATCCAGCACCACGTTTTTCACCTGATAGCGCGACAGCCGCTCCGCCACGGCTTCCACAATATCGCTTTGCGCCAGCATGCCGATTTTGGTGGTATCGATACGCACGTCGCTGAACACCGAATCAAGCTGTGCGGCGACAAACGCAGGCTCGATACGGTAAACGGACTGCACGCCGCGGGTGTTTTGCGCCACCAGCGCGGTAATGACCGAGCAGCCGTAAGCGCCCAGCGCGGAAAAGGTTTTCAAATCGGCCTGGATGCCCGCGCCGCCGCTCGGGTCGGTGCCGGCGATAGTTAAGGCGTTGATGCGTTTCATGCGCAGCCCTCCTCATTCAACTGGTAAAGCGCGTCGAGGAAAGCAGGCGTGAACGAGCCGGGCCCGGCGCAGCGCGTCACCGCCAGGCTGCCAGCGCGCTTCATCATCCAGCAGCCTGCCGCCACGTTTTCAAGCTGGCTGCCGGGCAGCGACGCGCAGGCGGCGACCACGGCGGAAAGCGCGCAGCCGGTGCCGACAACGCGCGTCATCAGCACATCGCCGCCGCGTACTGCCAGCGTGCGTTCGCCGTCTGTCACATAATCCACCTCGCCCGTCACGGCGACCACCGCGCCGCTGCGCCCGGCCAGTTCCCGCGCGGCGTTTAGCGCCGCTTCTGCGCGATGCATGCTGTCAACGCCACGTCCGCCGCCGCGCTCCCCCGCCAGCGCGAGGATTTCAGAGGCGTTGCCGCGTATCGCCGCCGGGCGCAGCGCCAGCGCTTCGCGGGCGAAACCGGTGCGAAAATCGAGCGCGCCGACGGCGACCGGGTCAAGCGTCCAGGGACGGCCCGCCTGGTTTGCGCTCTCGATAGCCGCGAGCATCGCCCCGGCCCGCTCGCGGGTAAGCGTGCCGATGTTAATCAGCAGGGCGTCGGCAAGACGAGCAAACTGCGCGGCTTCATCAGGCTCAATGACCATCGCCGGCGACGCGCCAAGGGCGAGCAGCACGTTTGCGGTAAAGGTTTGCACTACCTCATTGGTCATGCAGTGAACGAGCGGGGAACGGGTACGAAATTGGGTTAAAACCGCGGCCGCTTGCGGGCCGGACAGCAGGTCAGGTTGCATCACGCTCTCCTGCCAGGCTTAAAAGAAGGGATACCGGGCAGGCATCTGACTTCCCTACGCTGGCATTATCCAGATCAGGTGGTACGGGTATTTCTCAGCCTTCACAAAGAAGGGCACCCCGAGTCATGTAGATTGAATCTCTATACTTTTTGCCAGCTTAGGGGAAGTGACTTGCTGTTGCAAGCTAGCCTTTCCGGTTATCGCTTCTTCACGCTGTACCCCACCTTGTACCTCAGTTTGTACCTCACCCCAGAAACGAAAAAAGGAACCGTTAAGCTCCTTTGTTATATAAGCCATTATCTCAGGTATCCTGAGATTCGGCTTTGCGTTCTGATTTTCTACGTTTTTCAACGGTGCGGATTACATCCCAGATAAAAAGGAACAGCAGATACCAGTATAGTGCGGTAATAATACGCAAATCTCTTAGTTCCAATTTCGTCTTATGGTTTTAATATTCATATCCATCAATTCGGCAATATCTTTTGGTTTAAGCCCAATGGCTTTATGCTTCTGAACTTCTGCACGGGTAATATCCCCTTTCGTTGTATCTCGCTTCTTTCTCACTTTACCAAAGTTGAGACATTCAACCTTTGCACCAAGGAAATAATGTTCTTTGATATATTCAGCAGTAGCCAGATCTGGCACAACAAAAACCAGAGGGTGATTCGTATCGGCATTCCGTACAGAGGTACGGCTAATAAACTGATAGCACCGTTCGTAATTCATCGCGGCACGTTGCTTCTTTTCAAATCCTTCAATGTCCCATCCGTTAAGCTCTGCATACTGCCGCCATTTACCCTGGAAATCGTGATCCAGATTACTACACCCAAGAAACACAGCATTGTGCATGTGCTGGTAATAGTTTAGCCCGTAGGAAGCCATTGAAACTCGTTCACCACGGGCAGACTTTGAAAGAATGTCGTCACCTATCGTAGTAAACCGACACATGGATTTATCCCTGTTAGTGGCGAAGATAAATTCACCGGGTATGCGGTGGATAATTTGTTTTAAATGTTCCTGGAAAATCTTTTGAAGGGCAGATAAAGTGCATTTTGTTTCGCAAACAGCAAGTATAGTTATTGATGCTCTTTTGTGCTTTCGTCTTTCTGGTGGCGGTTGTAAATGTTCACCAGCTTCCTCTACAGCGTATTTCGCCAAGTTACACATTAAGAGAGATATACGCGCATTATACGCTTGCTTGATCACGTACGTGTGTTGACATGAATATAAGGGGGCAGTTTGCCCCCTATTCTTTAGGATAAGAAAGTTCAGCGGTGACTAAATGTGATTCTGACTTATCAGATTGGACGTCATACGCGAAGTTATACCGCTCGCCAGACGTAAACTTAAATCCGAATAGAGGAAGACACTCACCCTTCGGTACATAAACAGGCTTGTCGTCGAAAATCTTGTGAAGAGAGTCGCTATTATCGCTATTAATTTGAATAGCAGTAATCCGTTCCTGCGGCTCAAGTGGTGACACCACACAAACTTGATTATCTTTGATTAATGCCGTTGTAGATTCACGATCTACCATTCGATCACCAGGTCCAGGGCATCCCGTTAAGATGAATACAACACCCAGCAACATTTTGTTCTTCATGTTTAACGCCCCTTCCCTGTTACGATTTTCTGGTAAAGCGAAGGGACGTCCTGCAACAAATCTACGCCCCTGTACATCCCCATGCGCCCTGGTCTCTGATAGTAAGACCACTTACTGATCCCATAAACCAACAGTAACCAGTAATCAGCTAAAATAGAGGCTTGCTGTTCAAGAGAGTAATCAGTGAGCTTTTCCTTATCCAGCCTGTAGGTATATTCAGCAGCCCAGCTAAAAGCTCCCCGCATTCTCACCCATTGCCCGTGTTGGTGTTGCCAGACATGCCCCAGTTCATGGATGAAAACATATTTATCTTCGATGAGAACCGAGCTTGCGGAAAAGTCTTCCCTGTACATCGACTTTCTGTACCATAACTCCCCGTTTGGAGTCATTGCGTAGTTTTGTTTTTATAGTCCGAATGGTAAATAACTGTCGCAATGAATCCAGACACGGCTATACACTATCGAATCACCGAACACCCTACGAGCCATTGCTATCTCGCCTAACGTCATCCGGCGTAATGTTCCTTCTTCTGCCTGTGCGCTCATAAACCGTCCTCCTTGTATGATTTATCTACATCGTAAAATCATAAGTCGAAATAGTCTATACACGAACATTAGCCATTCATCAAATGCAGTGACGGTGTTACTTGTTCCAATATGACGATGAGATACCGTCAAGATAGCCTTGAGCATAGGCAGCATGTGGACTCTTGTGCCGAACATTTCCAGCTTGGCTTTCTGGAAGGGAATCTAAATCAATATGAAGGGTTTCATCTCTTCTTTTTCCCGCTTGGTATCCTCTTTCATAAGCACAACCACAGCACTTATGTCTTCCAACTCCCCCTTGATCATCAGGCAGGTGTTCAAAAAAAAACCAGTAACGATGTTCATCTTCACAGTTAGCCATAACCCCTCCTTCCTTCAACAAAGTAAGTATTAAATCTATATGAATACCACCCTGCTATTTTTCAAGACAATTCCTAAAGACATTTTTATCATCATCACAAATAAATATAAATTAATCCGTATTACGCCCAACACAGTCCGTCAATAACGTAACAAACTAAGTTTAGAGGGAATGTGTGCAGATAGCGCTGAGTGATCCCTGCTCCGCTTTTCTCGTGACCGACCACTTGTTGCAAGTGCGCTAAGTTATCAACCCAGCCAGATAAACAGGTTGAAATCATTGTATGCCGGAAACTGTGCACCAATCGCCGTTGTCCATAGTCATCAAGGTAAGGAATACCAAGCTCGTCACGGACATTAGCTAAGACCTTACCTATCTTCGTAATGTTTGTACCTGCCACTTCTGAAAAAATCCGCTCTTTCCACTGGCGATCAACGTATTCCATGAAACCCCATTCGATCAACTTAGGGTGGATCGCTACTTGTCGGGTGGCATTTTCTGTTTTCCCCTGCCCCCCTTCTGGAATCAGGAAATAATACCGCTGACTATCCTCATCATATTTGATTTGTGATTTTTCCAATTTGGCAATTTCACTTCTCCTTGCTCCAGTATACGCCAACAACAATGTAATCCACTTCAGCCAGCCATCCGGCTGCTTAAGTGCCCACTCTATAAACTTCTTCATCTCCGCCGAACTGTATGCACCGAACCTTGCTTTAGATGATGCAGCCACTACACCATCAGTTGGCGACTTAGGAAAAATATCGTTGCTATCGGTGAGAAATGTTTTGAACAAGGATTTGTAGAGCTTGAGATGCTTATGGATAGCCTCAACACCAACCAGATCATCCGGTGGGACATCATCACATGCTATCAATTGCTGAATGGACATTGAGCGATAAGGCTGAACAACGCGCTTAGGGAGATTTTCAACAACTTCCATCACCTGCTTAATATCCTGCTTAGTGATCGCCGTTACATCAGTTTTCTCTCCCAAGACAGCTAACAACACTTCTATGTACCGCTCATTCGCCATTGAGATCGATTTCGTCCAGTTGCGCCCTTTTTCATCTTTGTACATAGCCCACGCATCCGACAGGGTTAGCACTTTTTCCGGTTCGGCTGGCGGCTGAGGTTCCACGAGTTCAGAAGGAACAATCATCTTCTGTTGGGGTAAGAGTGGATTTCTTGCAACCCTGCGTTCTGACGCGATCAAGTCTGACAAAAACTTTTCGAAGATAGGGATTGGAATAGATAAGGATTTTATAAAAGGGATGTGCGGAATGATGCTAATCATCAAAGCAGATGCTTCGCGATAGCTGTCAGTAGAAAGTGATTTTTTATATGACCGCCCATTAGATAAGCGGATCTGAATGTAGTAGTTACCGTACCTCTTGAAGGTGTACGGAAGTGATTTTAACCTCATGGATAAACCCTTTTTGTACCTCAAGTGCATTGCGCACGGACAAAAAGAGAGCCAATCTCATGATAAGTAGGCCGAATTTCGGCCCCCTACGCTGGCATTATCCATATCAGGTGGTACGGGTATTTCTCAGCCTTCACAAAGAAGGGCACCCCGAGTCATTAAAACAGCTTATTGTTCCGGCTTTTGGCCGTGGTGAATCAGGATATTCGCGAAGGCCCGGGAAGTAAAGGCGCGGTCGCGGCTGGCACTCCCGCCGCCAGGATAACTCTCAAAAGGGAGCGACAGCGCAGCGAAGAGCCCGCCGGCCGTGGTAAATATCCCTTTCACTTTTTTATGTCATATTTCTATACACAGAAGCCCTTGCAACGCGTTGGCGTGGCAAGGAAAGATACGCTGTCTTGCGAACCGTGAAACAAGCCCTGTACAACGTGGAGAGTATATGAACAAAACTAAAATGATGATTCTGGGCGCGCTGCTGACCGTAGCGGGAACCACTTTTGCCGCGCAGCCTGCGGCGCCAAAGGGGCTGGACGCCTATGAAGTCAAAGAATTCCATTCCGACTCGCGCAAGTTCGTCATCGGCGACATTGTGCCGGACATGTATCGCACCGAAGAGTACAACATCAAAAAATGGCAGCTTCGCAACCTGCCTGCGCCGGAAGCTGGTAGCCACTGGACCTACATGGGCGGCAACTATGTGCTGATAACCGACGCCGAAGGCAAAATCCTTAAGGCGATGAACGGCGATATTTTTTATCACCACTAACCGGGCCAGTCTGGCTTTACGCGTTTAGCCTCCCCCTCAGGCCGTGCTCATAAAAGCGCGGCCTTATCGTTATCCTCTCCCTTTATTCGCTGCTTCACCTCCCTTTTCCATTAAAGCAAAGCGTTAAAGTGCCGATACGCTTTTAAATGATTAACAGTAAGGATGCTCTATGAAACGCGTGCTCGTTTTCTTTGCGCTGCTGTCTGGCGCTGCCAGCACCGCCGCCGCGAAACCGCTTACCGAAACTTTACTGCGCTGCGACAGCCAGTTTTTTAATGCGCTTTATGCCGAACAGGCGAAATTTACCCATGCCGCCCCGCTCGTAAAAGACAACCAGGGCCACGCCTGGTTTGCCCCGCCCAAAGATAACGCCGGGATAGTCTGGTTCGCCCAGCCAGTCCACCTACAGCAGTTAACGCTTTCGGGCTACTACACGCAGCAGTCCGATCTGGATGAATTTGGCAAATATTTCTTCTGGGGATGGGTTATTGAAGAGTCGCCGCAGGCGGTGATGGCGGCCCTTCCTGCGGCGCACTGGCAATCCGCAGGCGACGATTACATCACCAACGCAATGATCAAACGCCCGGGCGACAGCGCATGGCAGGTAAACAACACGGCGGTAAGCGGCATCGCGCCCGCCAAAGGCAGCGTGGAGAAACTGGCGATGTTGAGCCTGACCAAAGGCAAAACAACCCTGCTGTGTTCGTTGCAGGGAAGCGTTACCGAGGAAATTTTACTGCCGCTACGCCCAGATTTAACAGGAGGCAAAAAATGATTAAACCCCTTTTACTTTGTGGCGCCGTCGCGTTACTGACAGCGTGCGCAGGGACAAGCAAACCGCAGCCGGTCGTGGCAGGCGATCCGCCGCACGGCGTGATTAAGCTGCTGCTTGATGATAAGGGCGGCATGTACGCCGATCTGCGCGCCGTCTCCACCTGGCAGGGTAACGCCCGCCTGCGCCGGTTTTATCTTATCAATAATTACAGCGAGCAAACCGTTCTCAACAAGGACCCACGGCTTGTTATCACCAGCTCACGCGCAAATAACGTGATTAACTGCGATACGCAGGAGCGCACGCTGTTTGAGCGTATCTATTTTTCACAACCGTATGCGCAGGGTGAAGCCATCGCCGCGTCCAGGCAAGACGCCATCGGACAGTGGCATTCTTTTCCTAAAGAGTCGCTTATCGGTATCGTCGCCGAGATGGTTTGCCAGATTGATCCCTCTCGCCTGAAGCCTGAGCCTGCGAAAAGCGAGCCGACGTTGTTGGGCGAGCTGTAAAAATGCAATAAAGCCGCTAAACAGCGGCTTTATCGTCTCAGGCTGGCCGTAGCCGCGCCGCCAGACCGCGCAGGAAGTTACGCAGAAACTGGTCGCCGCACTCACGGTAATTTTTGTGGTCTTCAGCGCGCATCATGGCGGTCACTTCCGGCAGGGAGATACGGAATTTCTGCTCCAGCATGATAGCGACGATATCGTCGGTTTTCAGCGCGAACGCCACGCGCAATTTCTTGAGAATGAGATTGTTATTGGTCTTACGCTCGGCGCGCAGCGCAGGTTTGCTCTCATCTTTGCCGCGGCGGGAGTAAATAAGCCCGTTGAGAAAGGCGTTCAGCACCACGTCCGGGCAGCGCAAAAAGCCGGGCTCTTCCTCTTTTTTGGCAAAGCCGACCATCTGCTCCACCGGCACGACGCTGTCCGCCAGCGCCAGAATAGCGACCATGTCGTTGTTGTTGAGTTTCAGCATGTAGCGCAGGCTACGTATTACATCGTTATTAATCATTGCGGGCGTGTCTCACCGTTTTAGCTTTGCCGGGGGGCGGCAGTATAGCCCCATGACAGCGAAATACTACTACGCCGTTTTTAGCCCCAAAGTCTCTTTGAGCTTTTTCAGGTAACGACGGCTTACCGGCACCGTCTGCCCATGGCGCAGCAGCAGCTCCGCCTGGCCGTTCTCCTCAAGGCGAATCTCTTTCAGGTGCGACATATTCACCAGATACTGGCGATGGCAGCGCAGCAGCGGCGTGCGGCTCTCCAGCGTGCGCAGCGTGAGTTCGGTAAACCCCTCCTGCCCTTCGCTGTTAGTGACAAACACGCCGCTCATCCGGCTGGTGACGAAAGCCACCTCTTCCATTTGTAGCAGGTAAATACGGCTGTGTCCGGTACAGGGAATATATTTTAGCCCCTCTTCGCCAGGGCTTAGCAGCGAAATATCCTGCGTATGACGCTCGCTGCGCAGCCGGTTCAGCGTGCGTGAGAGCCTTTTAGTTTCAATCGGTTTCAGCAGATAATCAAAAGCGTGTTCTTCGAACGCTTGCACCGCGTACTCATCAAACGCCGTTAAAAAGACGATATAAGGGCGCTGGTCCGGGTCAAGCATGCCGACCATCTCCAGCCCTGAAATGCGTGGCATCTGGATATCCAGAAACAGCACGTCCGGGCGCAGGCGATGCACTGCGCCGATAGCCTCCACCGCGTTGGCGCATTCGCCGACGATATCGATATCGCTCTCGTCCTGCAGCAACAGGCGCAGGTTTTCGCGCGCCAGCGGTTCATCATCCACGATCAGCACTTTTATCATGCTGTCTCCTCCAGAGGTAAACGTAGGGTAATACGGGTAAAACAGTCGGTTTTATAATCCACTGAGATGCCGCACTCGTCGCCGAAGCGGGCGCGCAGGCGTTTATCCACAAGGCTCATCCCAAGGCCGCTCTGGCCGGGCGTTGGCTGATAAAGCCCGGCGTTATCTTCTATTTCCACCAGCAAGTGGCCGCCTTCGCAGCGGGCGTTAAGTCTGATTTCTCCTGGTCCGAGCAGTTGCGACGTGCCGTGCTTGATGGCGTTTTCCACGATCGGTTGCAGCGTAAAGGCTGGCAGCCGCACATGGGCGTGTTCCTGCGGCAGGTCGAGCCGCACTTTAAGATGTGACTGAAAGCGCGCCTGTTCAATTTGCAGGTAAGCGTTCACATGCTCGATTTCATCGGCCAGCGTGACGATTTCCGCCGGACGCTTAAGGTTTTTACGAAAGAAGGTCGAAAGATACTGCACCAGCTGGCACGCCTGGTTGCTGTCGCGGCGGATAACCGCCATGAGCGTGTTGAGCGCGTTAAACAGGAAATGCGGGTTCACCTGAGCGTGCAGCAGCTTAATTTCAGACTGCGCCAGCAGCGCGTTTTGCCGCTCATACTGCCCGGCCAGGATCTGCGCGGAAAGCAGCTGCGCGATGCCCTCGCCCAGCGTACGGTTGATAGAACTAAACAGGCGGTTTTTCGCTTCATAAAGCTTGATGGTGCCGATAACCCGGCGGTTTTCGCCGCGCAGCGGAATAACCAGCGTCGAGCCAAGCTTGCAGTTCGGGTGCAGCGAGCAGCGGTACGGCACTTCGTTGCCGTCAGCGTAAACCACCTCGCCGGTTTCCAGCGCGCGCTGCGTCCAGCGCGAAGAGATAGGGTTGCCGGGAAGGTGGTGATCGTCGCCGATACCGGTGAAGGCGAGCAGTTTTTCGCGATCGGTGATAGCCACCGCGCCGATATCCAGCTCCTCATACAGCACCTGCGCCACCTTCATGCTGTTCTCCACGTTAAACCCCTGGCGCAAAATCCCCTCGGTGGAGGCGGCGACCTTCAGGGCGGTGGCGGAAAAAGCGGTAGTGTATTTTTCAAACATGGCGCGCTTGTCGAGCAGGATGCGCATAAAGAGCGCCGCGCCGACGGTGTTAGTGACCATCATCGGCGCGGCGATGTTTTTCACCAGCTCCAGCGCATCGGCCCACGGACGGGCTATCAGCAAAATGATCCCCATCTGCACCAGCTCCGCCACGAAAGTGATGGCGCCTGCCGTCAGCGGCGTAAAGACTTTGTCGCTGCGCCCGCGGCGCACCAGAAAACTGTGTACCAGCCCGCCAAGCAGCCCTTCCACAATGGTGGAGACCATACAGCTTAACGCCGTCATGCCGCCCAAAGAATAACGATGCAGCCCGCCGGTCAGCCCGACCAGACCGCCCACCAGCGGGCCGCCGAGCAGGCCGCCCATCACGGCGCCGATGGCGCGGGTGTTGGCGATGGAATCCTGAATATGCAGGCCGAAATAGGTGCCCATGATGCAGAAAATGGAAAAGGTGACATAGCAGAGCAGCTTGTGCGGCGGGCGGACCGTCACCTGCATCAGGGGAATGAACAGGCGGGTTTTGCTCATCAGCCAGGCGATGACCAGAAAGACGCACATCTGCTGAAGCAGCAACAGCACCAGATTAAACTCGTACATCATCCCACCCCTTCGTTCGAAAGGGCGTAAAATACCCCGCCGCGCTATAACTTTCTATGAAGGTATACAAAAAATTGATGTCATTACGCCTCACTTAAGAAAAAGGAGCGGTTGTGGAGATAAGAACCTGGCAGGAGAGCGACAGACCTTTTTTACGCACGCTTTATCTGCATGCGCGACGTGAAAGCTGGCCCTGGCTTCAGGGGGAGCGCTGGCGGCTTGAGGATTTTGATGCCGAAACGCTGGGAGAGAAAATTTGGGTGGCGCTGGACGAGGGGCGTCGGGTGGGGTTCGCTTCCGTGCTTGAAAGCGACAATTTCCTTCACTGCCTGTTTGTCGACCCGGACGCCCAGAACCGCGGCGTGGGCAGCGCGCTGCTTAAACACGTGCAGCGCCAGTTCAGCGGCACGGGCGCGCTGAAATGCCTCGCGAAAAACGAACGGGCGCTGGCTTTTTACGAACGACACGGCTGGCAGCCGCAGGCGCGGGGAGAGAGCGAACAGGGAGAGTATGTGCTGATGCATTACCGGCTGCCCTGAGGCCAGGGCAGCCGCGAAGATTATACCGCGCGGAAGGCGATATCGCCGGGGATGACTTCACCCTGCCAGTAAAGCTGAGCCGCCACGCGTCCCGCCAGCTGGCGGTAAAGGGTGGTGAACTCGCTGTCCGGACGGGCGATAACGGTCGGCGTGCCGTTATCGAGATCTTCACGCAGCGAAATGTGCAGCGGCAGCTGGCCGAGCAGCTGCGTATGGTAGGTTTCCGCCAGCTTCTGCGCGCCGCCGGTGCCGAAAATCGGCTCGTGGTGGCCGCAGTTGCTGCAAATGTGCATGCTCATGTTCTCGACGACGCCGAGCACCGGCACTTCTACCTTTTCGAACATCACGATGCCTTTTTTGGCGTCGATCAGCGCGATATCCTGCGGCGTTGTCACCACCACCGCGCCGGTGACCGGAATATTCTGCGCAAGCGTCAGCTGAATATCGCCCGTGCCCGGCGGCATATCCAGCACCAGATAGTCGAGATCCGGCCACATGGTTTCCTGGAGCAGCTGCATCAGCGCTTTGCTCGCCATCGGCCCGCGCCACACCATGGCGTTGTCGTCGGTGACCAGATAGCCGATGGAGTTAGTTGCAAGCCCATGCGCCACGATTGGCGCCATGTGCGTGCCGTCCGGCGACGTTGGGCGTTGTCCTTCCGCGCCAAGCATCGTCGGCACGGACGGACCGTAGATATCGGCATCAAGAATGCCGACTTTCGCCCCTTCCGCGATAAGCGCCAGCGCCAGGTTTACGGCGGTGGAGGATTTCCCCACCCCGCCCTTGCCGGAGCTGACGGCGATGATATTTTTCACACCGTTCACGCCCGGCTGGTTTTTCACCCGCTTTAAGGTGGCGATGCTGTGAGAAAGCTTCCAGTCGATAGCTTTCGCGCCGGTCATGCGCAGCAGTTCGGCGCTGCATTGCTCTTTGAGATCTTCAAAAGCGCTGTTCCAGGCGAAGGGCATCTGCAATTCGATGTGGATGGTGTCGTCGAGCCATGCCACATGGTGCAACGCTTTCAGCGCCGTGAGGTTGTGCTTCAAAGTCGGGTGTTGAAAATTGGCCAGCGTCCCGGCAACCATGGCGCGCAGGGCTTCCGGTGAAGTGGTCTGGGATTGCGAACTCATCCCGTCTCCTTTGTTTTAGGCTTGTTCTGGGGTTGTGCTACGAATTTGTTAAGCATACCAAAGAATGCGCCAGGGCCTGGAGAGAAAAAAGTGCCGCTACGCGGATAACATCGCCCGCAAGGCACGCCGCGACGCATTTTCCCCTCGCTTTGCATACCCAACGCGCCCCTTTTCGGGTAACATCGAAAGCCCTTTTTACAACTGAAGATGCAATATTCACTATGGATCAGGTCGCAAAAAAAATTCTGGTAACGTGCGCGCTGCCGTACGCCAACGGCTCCATTCACCTCGGTCATATGCTGGAGCACATCCAGGCTGATGTCTGGGTGCGTTACCAGCGAATGCGCGGCCATCAGGTGAATTTTATCTGCGCGGACGATGCCCACGGCACGCCAATCATGCTCAAAGCCCAGCAGCTTGGCGTTACCCCCGAGCAGATGATTGCCGAAATGAGCCAGGAGCATCAGACCGATTTTGCTGGCTTCAACATCAGTTACGACAACTATCACTCCACCCACAGCGACGAAAACCGCGAGCTGTCGGAGCTCATTTACTCACGCCTGAAGGAGAACGGTTTTATTAAAAACCGCACCATCTCCCAGCTTTACGATCCGGAAAAAGGGATGTTCCTGCCGGACCGTTTCGTAAAAGGTACCTGCCCGCGTTGTAAATCGCCGGATCAGTATGGCGACAACTGCGAAGTGTGCGGCGCAACCTACAGCCCGACCGAGCTTATCGAGCCGAAGTCGGTGGTCTCCGGCGCGACGCCGGTGATGCGTGAATCTGAGCACTTCTTCTTCGACCTGCCCTCCTTTAGCGAAATGCTGCAGGCGTGGACCCGCAGCGGCGCGCTGCAGGAGCAGGTGGCGAACAAAATGCAGGAGTGGTTTGAATCCGGCCTACAGCAGTGGGATATCTCCCGCGACGCGCCGTATTTCGGCTTTGAAATCCCGAACGCGCCGGGCAAATATTTCTACGTCTGGCTGGACGCGCCGATTGGCTACATGGGTTCGTTCAAGAACCTGTGCGACAAGCGCGGCGATACCGAAAGCTTCGATGCCTACTGGAAAAAAGAGTCTGACGCCGAGCTGTATCACTTTATCGGTAAAGATATCGTCTACTTCCACAGCCTGTTCTGGCCGGCGATGCTGGAAGGCAGCGGTTTCCGTAAGCCGACCAACCTGTTTGTTCACGGCTACGTGACGGTGAACGGCGCGAAGATGTCTAAATCGCGCGGCACCTTCATTAAGGCCAGCACCTGGCTGAACCATTTCGACGCCGACAGCCTGCGCTACTACTACGCGGCGAAGCTCTCTTCCCGCATCGACGATATCGACCTGAACCTGGAAGATTTCGTGCAGCGCGTGAATGCCGACATCGTTAACAAAGTGGTGAACCTGGCGTCGCGCAACGCAGGCTTTATCGCCAAACGGTTTGACGGCGAGCTGGCGGCTGAACTGGCCGACCCGGCGCTCTACAAAACCTTTACCGACGCCGCGTCGGTGATTGGCGAGGCGTGGGAGAGCCGCGAGTTTGGTAAGGCTATCCGCGAAATCATGGCGCTTGCCGATCTCGCTAACCGCTATGTCGATGAGCAGGCGCCGTGGGTCGTGGCGAAGCAGGAAGGCCGCGACGCCGACCTGCAGGCTATCTGCTCCATGGGCATTAACCTGTTCCGCGTGCTGATGACCTACCTTAAGCCGGTGCTGCCTTCCCTGAGCGAGCGCGCAGAAGCCTTCCTCAATACCACGCTTGAGTGGAACGCCGTGGCCTCGCCGCTGGTGAGCCATAAAGTAAACAGCTTTAAAGCGCTCTATAACCGTATTGATATGAAGCAGGTGGAAGCCCTGGTGGACGCGTCTAAAGAAGAAGTGAAAGCGGCGGCGGCCCCGGTAACCGGCCCGCTGGCGGACGATCCTATCCAGGAAACCATCAGCTTTGACGATTTCGCCAAAGTGGATCTGCGCGTTGCGCTGATTGAAAACGCCGAGTTTGTGGAAGGCTCCGACAAGCTGCTGCGCCTGACGCTGGATCTTGGCGGCGAGAAGCGCAACGTCTTCTCCGGCATCCGCTCCGCCTACCCGGATCCGCAGGCGCTGATTGGCCGTCTGACGGTGATGGTGGCGAACCTTGCGCCGCGTAAAATGCGCTTCGGCATCTCTGAAGGCATGGTGATGGCCGCAGGCCCCGGCGGGAAAGATATCTTCCTGCTGAGCCCGGACAGCGGCGCGCAACCTGGTCAACAGGTGAAATAAAACCGTCACATTCCTGCCAGCGCCCCCATTCCGGGGGCGCTTTTTTGGCACTTCTTACAAAAAATTAAGCTTTTCTCCTGGTACACAAACAACCGTCTACAGTTAAAGAGGGGTGTCCCGGGCGAAACGAGAAACCAATATGGCGCTTTATACCATCGGTGAAGTGGCGGAACTTTGTGAGGTCAATCCTGTCACCTTACGCGCGTGGCAAAGGCGTTATGGCCTGCTCAAACCGCAGCGAACGGACGGCGGCCACCGGTTATTCAACGACCAGGACATCGACCGCATCCGCGAAATTAAACACTGGATCGATAACGGCGTTCAGGTCAGTAAAGTCAAAGCCTTGCTCAGCAGCGAAACCCAGGACGCCCACGATGACGGCTGGCGCGAGCGCCAGGAAGCGTTGTTGCACCTGCTGCGCGAAGGCAGCCCTGCTCAACTGCGCCACTGGATAAGCGACATCGGGCGCGATTATCCCGCCGATGCGCTGGTCAACCATCTGTTCAACCCGCTTCGCCGCCGCCTGCAGTGCCAGCAAGGCACGCTGCTGGCGCTGCTGAGCCTGCTTGACGGCGCGCTTATTAACTACATCGCCCTGTGCCTTAACTCCTCACGCAAGAAGCCCGGCAAAGACGCGCTGGTGGTGGGATGGAATGTTAACGACGGCACGCGGCTGTGGCTTGCGGCGTGGGTCGCCGCGCAGCAAGGCTGGCGCGTTGATGTATTGGCCAATCCCCTTTCGCAGTTGCGCCCGGAGACCTTTAACGGCAGAACGTTGCTGGTATGGTGCGGCGAAGCGCCGGGCCAGCAGATGCTCGCCCAGCTCGATCGTTGGCGCGAAAAAGGCCATGCGCTGATCCCTTTGCATGAGCTGAGCGCCATTTAAGGGTTCATTAACAGCCCCGCTTCACCTTATAATCATCCGGCTAACAAAGGAGCACAGGATGAAATTAGTCAGAATGAGCCTGGTCACAGGCATGGTCCTCATGGCCATTGGCGGTATCGGCGGCGTAATGCTGGCAGGCTACACAATTATCCTGCATTCCGTGTCATAACCCGCTCCAGCCGGTCAAAGGCGCGGTCGACGATAATCGCCGCCAGCCCTACCAGAATCGCTCCCTGCACCACATAAGCGGTGTTAAAACCGCTTAAGCCCATGATGATTGGCGTGCCAAGCGTATTCGCCCCCACGGTAGAGGCAATGGCGGCAGTGCCGATATTCACAATTGTAGAGGTGCGAATCCCCGCCAGTATCACCGGCGCGGCGAGCGGCAACTCAACCTTAAACAGACGCTGCGCATCGCTCATGCCCACCCCTTTCGCCACCTCTTTGACGCCTTGCGCCACGCTGGCAAGCCCGGCAAGGGTTCCCTGTAACACCGGCAGCAGCCCGTAGAGGATAAGCGCGATGATCGCAGGCTCGCGGCCAAAGCCCATTACCGGCACCGCGATAGCGAGCACCGCCACCGGGGGGAAAGTTTGCCCCGCCGCCGCGATGGTTTCCACCAGCTGGCGGAATTCCGCCCCGGCCGGGCGCGTGACCGCCACGCCAAGCCCCACGCCAAGGAGCGTCGCCGCCAGACTTGAGACGCCCACCAACAGCAGATGCGCCAGCGTCAGCGTGACGAAACTCTCCTGCTGATAGAGCGGACGCGACTGTTCGGGGAACAGCCAGCCAAACAGCGCACCGCTGTGCGGCAACGCGATAAGCAGGGCGATGTAAGCGGCGATAAGCCACACGAGCGGATCACGAAAGCGACGCATCGGCATTCTCCTGCTCGTCTTTCAGCAGATCGCGAAAATGCAGCACGCCCGCGGGTTTGCCCGGCGCGGGTTGCACAGGCAGCTGTTCGCACTGACGTTCGACAAAAACGGACAGCGCCTCGCGCAGGGAGAGGCTTTGCTCAATAGCGTCTCCGGCGCAGACGCCAGGCCTCATCGCGTCGCCCACCGTGCGCAAAGAGAGCAGCCGCACGCCGCGTTCGCTGCGGCCAAAAAAGTCGCTGACGAAGCCGTTGGCGGGGCGCAGTAATATTTCCAGCGGTTTCCCCTGCTGCACCACCTGGCCTTTATCCATCACCACCAGATGTTCCGCCAGCAACAGCGCCTCGTCGATATCATGCGTTACCAGGATGATAGTGCGGCCGAGCAGCCGGTGAATGCGGCGCATCTCCTGCTGCAGCGCGCTGCGGGTGACCGGGTCGAGCGCGCCGAAAGGCTCGTCCATCAGCAAGACTTCCGGGTCCGCCGCCAGCGCCCGCGCCACGCCGACGCGCTGCTGCTGCCCGCCGGAGAGCTCATGGGGCGCGCGATGGCGAAACGCATCCGGCGCCAGGCCCAGCAGGTCGAGCAGTTCATCCACCCGCGCGTTGATGCGCGCCTTCGGCCATTTCAGCAACTGCGGCACGGTGGCGATATTCTGCGCCACCGTCCAGTGGGGAAAGAGGCCGATAGACTGAATGGCGTAGCCCATCCGCCTGCGCAGGCTCTCGGGCGAAAAGCGGCGGATCTCCTCGCCTGCAAAGCGAATGCGCCCTTCATCGTGCTCCACCAGCCGGTTGATCATCTTGAGCGTGGTGGACTTGCCGGACCCGGAGGTGCCGACAAGTACCGAAAACGCGCCTTCGCGAAAGGTGAGCGACAGATCTTTTACCGCAGGCTGGCCCTGAAAATATTTACTGACGTTATCAAACTCAATCATGGTGCTTCGCCTCCAGCCCCGCGATCAGCAGGTTAAATAGCGCATCCACAATAACCGCCAGCGCGATCGTCGGGATCACGCCGAGCAACACTAAATCAAGGGCGCTGCTGAGCAGCCCCTGGAAGACCAGCGCGCCGAAGCCGCCTGCGCCGATAAGCGCCGCCACCACCGCCATGCCGACGGTTTGCACCGCCACCACCTTCAGACCACGCAGCAACACCGGCAGCGCCAGCATCACTTCCACCTGCCAGAACATCTGGCTGCGAGTCATGCCCATGCCGCGCGCGCTTTCGCGCACCGTCTCTGGCACCTGATTCAAGCCCGCCACTACGCTCCTTGCCAGCGGCAGCAGCGCGTAGAGCACCAGCGCAATCAGCGCCGGCGCCATGCCGATGCCGGAAACGCCCAGTTCGCCAAGCCAGGGCAGCGCCCGGGCAAGTCCGGCGAGCGGCGCGATAAGCAGGCCAAACAGCGCGACCGAAGGCACCGTCTGAATCACATTCAGCACGCCGAAGATAGCGGGTCGCAGGCGTGGGTTGCGATAAGCCGCAAGGCCCAGCGGCACGCCGAAAAGCAGCCCCGGGATAAGCGTGCCGAAAAGCAGCGTAAGGTGGCGCGTCAGCGCGTCATTAAAAACATCCTGACGGTTGGCATACTCTTTTAGCAGCGACAGATCGTGAAAGTGACCAGACAACAGCAAGAATGTGGGAAGGATCCAGAGCTGCGCCTGCAGCAACCAGCGCCGCAGCGGCCGCGTCGTCAGCCGGGCAATGGCGTCGCTGCACAGTAAAAGCGTCAGCGCGAGCATCAACCACAGCCCGCTGCCAAATGAGGTGCGCGCCAGCGCGCTGCCCTCCTCTGCAAGCCTTGTCGCCGCCGCGCCGCCGAGAAACAGCAGCAGGATAAAAAGCAATTGCGAGACCCCAAGCGTTGCCGCCAGCGCCGCCCGGCCCGGCGTAAAAGCGAGGACCAAGAGCAGCACCACGGGTATTGCGAGCCCGCCATAAAAGGCGGGAAAAGCCTGCGGCAAACTTAAGGCGGCGCCGGAGACCAGCCGGTTCGGCGCGTAAGAAAGAATGGGCAACAGGGCGGCCGCGGCCAGCAGTAAAGCCAGCAGCAGCGCCACCCGGTTATAGCAGCGTAAAGACAAAAGCCGTTCCTTGTACGTTCGCTTATTTCACGAAGCCTTTCTGTTTCAGGTAATCCGCCGCCACTTTTTTCGCATCCAGCCCTTCTACAGCGATGCTGGCGTTAAGCTTCTGCAGCGTTTTTTCATCCAGCGACGCGAAAACCGGGTCCAGCCACGTCGGCAGTTCCGGATAGGCTTTCAGCACCGCATCGCGCACGACTGGCGCCGGCGCGTAAATAGGCTGAACGCCTTTCGGGTCGGTCAACGTTTGCAGCCCCAGCGCCGCGACCGGGCCATCGGTGCCGTAGGCCATCGCCGCGTTAACGCCGGACGTTTGCTGCGCGGCGGCTTTAATCGTCACCGCCGTGTCGCCGCCAGCGAGCGACAGCAGTTGGTTCTGCTTGAGATCAAACCCGTAGGCTTTTTCAAACGCAGGCAGCGCATCGGTGCGTTCGATAAATTCTGCCGACGCGGCGAGCTTAAAATCGCCGCCCGCTTTCAGGTAGCGGCTTAAATCTTCAAGGGATGTGAGCTTGTTTTTCTTCGCCAGATCGTCGCGCACGGCGATGGTCCAGGTGTTATTGGCGGGCGCTGCGGCAAGCCAGGTCAGCTTATTTTGCTGCTGGTCGAGCTTTTTCACTTTTTCATAGCCCTGCTGCGCGTTCTTCCACGCCGGGTCGTTTTCATCTTTGAAAAAGAAAGCACCGTTGCCGGTGTACTCCGGGTAGATATCCAACTCGCCGGACGTAATAGCGCCACGCACGACAGGCGTCGTGCCAAGCTGGACTTTATTGACGGTTTTGACGCCGTGGCTTTCCAGCACCTGCAAAATGATGTTGCCGAGCAACGCGCCTTCAGTGTCGATTTTAGAGCCGACCTTGACCGGCTCCGCCGCCTGCGCGCCCGCAGCCAGCATCAGCAGTCCTGCCGTGCTCCATTGCTGAAGTGATTTCATGTCGATTCCTCTTTGTTATTGTCTCCCCTGGAGTCGGGGCTTTGCAAAAAGCGTAGTTGAGAATCGCACGGGAAGATATTTTCAGCTCATAATTTGCGGTTTCAGGTTAGACGAAGCGGTTATATCGCTGAAAAACAGCAATAAAAAAGGCCGGATTAACCGGCCTTGACGTTGAGGGCGAAATCAAAGCAACTCGAAAGCGCCCTGCTTCACGCGGGCGGAGTCCAGCCCGATGAAGACGTTGAATTTGCCAGGCTCGGCGTCGTACTTCATGCGCGCGTTCCAGAATTTCAGCGCTTCGACGTCAATCGGGAAGCTGACGGTCTGGCTTTCGCCAGGCTTCAGCGTCACTTTCTCAAAGCCGCGCAGCTGCTTCACCGGACGGCTGATAGAGGCGGTTACGTCCTGCAGATACATTTGCACCGCCGTCGCCCCTTCCCGCTTGCCGGTGTTGGTGACCGTGACGCTTGCGGTAATGCTGCCGTCGCGCTTCATGGTCGGCGCGGAGAGCTTCACGTCAGAGACGCTAAAGGTGGTGTAGCTCAGGCCGTAACCGAACGGATAAAGCGGGCCGTTGGCTTCGTCAAAGTAGCGCGAGGTGTATTTGTTGGGGTTCTCCGGGTTATAGGGGCGACCGGTGTTCAGGTGGCTGTAGTAAACCGGGATCTGCCCGACAGAGCGCGGGAAGGACATCGGCAGCTTGCCGGAAGGGTTGTAGTCGCCAAACAGCACGTCGGCGATAGCGTTGCCGCCTTCAGTGCCCGCAAACCAGGTTTCCAGAATGGCGTCCGCCTGTTGATTTTCTTTCACCAGCGCCAGCGGGCGGCCATTCATCAGCACCAGCACCAGCGGCTTGCCGGTCGCTTTCAGCGCCGCTATCAGGTCGCGCTGGCTTTGCGGAATAGTGAGATCGGTGCGGCTCGACGCTTCATGCGCCATGCCCTGCGCCTCGCCCACAGCGGCCACTACCACATCCGCCTGCTCAGCCGCTTTCACCGCTTCGTCAATCATCGCCTGCGGCGTGCGCTCGTCCACCTTCACCGCCTCTTCATATTTGTTCAGGAAGGCGACGATGTCTTTATCGTTGGTCAGGTTGGCGCCCTTGGCGTAGATGATTTTCGCCTTGTCACCCACCGCGTTTTGCATGCCGGTCAGCAGGGTCACGGACTGATCGACCACGCCCGCGGCGGACCAGCTGCCCATGATATCGCGCTTGCTGTCGGCAAGCGGCCCGACGAGCGCGATGGTGCCCGATTTTTTCAGCGGCAGCGTTTCAAGACGGTTTTTCAGCAGCACCATGCTTTCACGCGCCACCTTGCGGGCGTCTTCACGGTGCAGGCGGCTCTCCGCATTGGTGTCCTGCGGGTCGGACGCTTTCGGCCCGAGGTGGCTGTACGGGTCGTTAAACAGGCCCATATCATATTTTACGTTCAGCACATGGCGGGCAGCTTCGTCCAGCTCCGCCATGGTGACTTTTCCGCTCTTAATAAGGTTCGGCAAATACTTGCTGTAGTACTCGTCGGCCATGCTCATGTCGACGCCCGATTTAATCGCCACGCGCACCGCGTCTTCCGGGTCGGAGGCGGTACCGTGCTTGATAAGCTCTTTGATAGCGCCATGATCGGAAATGGTGATGCCCTTAAAGCCCCATTCGCCGCGCAGCAGATCTTTAAGCAGCCACGGGTCGGAGGAGGCGGGCGAACCGTTCAGCGAGTTAAGGGCTATCATCACCCCGCCGCTGCCCGCGTCCAGCGCCGTTTTGTAAGGCGGCATGTAGTCATTGAAAAGGCGCTGCGGACTCATGTCGACCGTGTTGTACTCTTTGCCCCCTTCCACCGCGCCATAGGCGGCGAAGTGCTTCACGCTGGTCATGACCGAGTAGCGGTCCGCCGGGCTTTTGCCCTGCATCGCCTCAACCATGGTTTTGCCCATCATGGCGGTAAGGTAAGTGTCTTCGCCAAATCCTTCCGAGCCGCGGCCCCAGCGCGGGTCGCGCGAAACGTCCACCATCGGCGCCCAGGTCATGTTCAGGCCGTCGTCCGCCGCTTCATAGGCAGAAACGCGACCTACATTTTTCACCGCCTCCAGGTTGAAGGTGGAAGCGAGGCCAAGGCTAATCGGGAAAACGGTGCGCTGGCCGTGTACGACGTCATAGGCGAAGAAGAGCGGAATTTTGGTGCGGCTCAGTTCCATCACCTGGTCCTGCATCACGCGAATATCCGGGCGGGTGACGGTGTTGAAAATCGCCCCCACCTGGCCATTTTTAATCATTTCTCGAACGGCTTCTTTCGGGGTATCAGGACCGACGCTGATTAACCGCAGCTGGCCGATTTTCTCATCGACCGTCATTTTTTTGAGCAAATCGGTTACAAACGCATCCCGCGCTTCGGGCGTCAGCGGGTGGTTGCCGAACGTATCGGAAGCCAGAGCCGGTTGCAGCGCAAGGCCTACGGCCACACCTACAGAACAAAGCCATTTCATAGGATTAACTCTCTTAGGTAAACATCCGCCTCGCGAACCGAGGCGGTAAAAATCAGACACGCAGTGTGCCATAAGCATAACAAGGTAAGAAGATTCGTCTCGATTTGTACGCTGATTTTTCGACGTTTTAAGACTCCTGGCCGAATTCAGCGCTATGCTTAGAGACGATGATTTTTACCCGCCACAAGGAGTGGAACATGTCCCTTAGCGCACAGCACAATCCGCATCCCTTCATCACCGAATTAACCCGTCTCGTGGGCGCCAGCCAGCTGTTGACCGACCCGGCGAAAACCTCCCGCTACCGCAAAGGCTTCCGCTCAGGCCAGGGCGACGCGCTGGCCGTGGTTTTTCCGGGTACGCTGCTCGAATTATGGCGCGTTCTGAGCGCCTGCGTGCAGCATGACAAAATTATTCTTATGCAGGCGGCCAATACCGGCCTGACGGAAGGCTCCACGCCGAACGGCAACGACTACGACCGTGAAATTGTCATTATCAGCACGTTGCGCCTGGACAAACTGCACTTGCTGGATAACGGCAAACAGGTTCTGGCTTACCCCGGCACCACCCTTTATCAACTGGAAAAAGCCCTGAAGCCGCTCGGGCGCGAGCCGCACTCGGTGATCGGCTCCTCCTGCATCGGCGCGTCGGTGATTGGCGGGATTTGCAATAACTCCGGCGGCGCGCTGGTGCATCGCGGCCCCGCTTATACCGAAATGTCGCTTTATGCGCAGATCGACGCGCAAGGGAAACTGCACCTGGTCAACCACCTCGGCATCGATCTGGGCGCGACGCCGGAGCAGATCCTCGGCGCGCTGGATGACGATCGCCTAAAAGAGGACGCGGTGCGCTATGACAACCGCCAGGCGTCGGATCATCACTATATCGAGCGCGTGCGCAACATTGAGGCTGATACCCCGGCGCGCTACAACGCCGATCCGGATCGCCTGTTTGAAGCCTCGGGCTGCGCCGGCAAGCTGGCGGTTTTCGCCGTGCGTCTGGACACCTTTGAAGCCGAGAAGCGCCAGGGGGTGTTTTATATCGGCACCAACCAGCCGGAAGTGCTGACCGAAATTCGCCGCCATATTCTGGCGAACTTCAAAAACCTGCCGGTGGCGGGCGAATACATGCATCGCGATATCTATGACATCGCCGAGCGTTACGGCAAAGACACGTTCCTGATGATAGACAAGCTCGGCACCGACAAAATGCCGTTCTTTTTTACCGCCAAAGGCCGCACCGACGCCTGGCTGGAAAGGGTGCCGTTCGTGAAGCCGCACTTCACCGACCGCGTGATGCAGACGCTCGGCAATCTCTTCCCGCGCCATTTACCGCCGCGCATGAAAAGCTGGCGCGACAAATATGAACATCATCTGCTGCTGAAAATGGCGGGCGACGGCATTACCGAAGCGCGCGACTGGCTGGCGGACTATTTCAAAACCGCCGAAGGCGACGTGTTCGCCTGTACGGCGGAAGAAGGCAGTAAAGCGTTCCTGCACCGCTTCGCGGCGGCGGGCGCGGCGGTGCGCTACCACGCGGTGCATGCCGATGAAGTGGAGGATATTCTGGCGCTGGATATCGCCCTGCGGCGTAACGATACTGACTGGTTTGAAACCCTGCCGCCGGAAATCGACAGCAAGCTGGTGCATAAGCTCTACTACGGCCACTTTTTCTGCCACGTTTTCCACCAGGATTACATTGTGAAAAAAGGGGTGGATGTGCATGAGCTTAAAGAGCAGATGCTCGCCCTGCTGCGCGAGCGCGGCGCGCAATACCCTGCCGAACATAACGTTGGCCACCTTTATGAAGCTCCGGCGAGCTTAAAACAATTTTATAAGGCGAACGATCCGACAAACAGCATGAATCCCGGCATCGGCAAGACCAGCAAACAGAAATACTGGGGCGAAGAGGCTTCAGGCTCTGAAGGTGCTGAGAAAACCGGGGCGATATAGTGCTCCCGGCAGCGGTGGCGCTGTTTTCCGCGGATTTTTCATACTAGAGTAACTGCTCCTGCCGCAGACGCCTTGTCTGCGGCTCACACAGCAAGGGAAGGAGCATAATATGTCCGTTGTCGAAATCCTGCCGACGACTGAGATAGCAATCCGCGACGTTACAGCGGAAGACGTAGATGCTATTACCGCAATTTATGGCTGGCACGTGCGCCATGGGCGCGCCTCGTTTGAAGAGCTGGCGCCGGACGCCGTGCAGATGGCCGAACGAATACAACAGATCCAGCGTCAGGGGCTACCCTGGCTGGTCGCCACCCTGCACGGGGTGGTGGTAGGTTACTGTTACGCCACCCTTTACCGTTCCCGCCCCGCCTATCGCTATACGGTGGAAGAGTCCATTTATGTGGAAAACAGTATGCGCGGACGCGGAATCGGCAGCGAGCTGCTGGCGGCGTTAATCCACCGCTGCGAGCAAGGCCCCTGGCGGCAAATCCTTGCCGTCATTGGCGATGGCGAGAACAATCACGGATCGCATCGTTTGCACCTGCAGCAAGGGTTTGAGGTGGTGGGACACCTTAAGAGCGTAGGGTTCAAGCATGGCGACTGGCGCGATACGCTTATCATGCAGCGTCCACTCAATAAAGGCGACTGGACGCTGCCGGGCAATTAATCGTCCTGGGCGTCACCACCCGCGGCGCTGTTGCTTGCCATCTGCGCCGCTTTTTGCCGTTTATAGCTAAGGGCCGAGGCGGGAACCGGCGTCGCCTTACCGGTTTCAAGCCAGGTGCGCAGGCGGCTGGCGTCGGCAAAGTGGGTATATTTGCCAAAGGCGTCCATGACCACCAGTGACACCGGTCGGCCTTTAATCACCGTACGCATCACCAGACAGTGGCCCGCCGCGTTAGTAAAGCCGGTTTTGGTCAGCTGAATATTCCAGTTCGGGCGATACACCAGATGGTTAGTGTTGCGAAACGGCAGGGTATACGCCGGATTCGAGAAGGTCGCCATATCTTCATGGGTGGTGCTGAGCTGGCCTATCAGTGGATACTGCTTGCTGGCTATCAATAGCTTAGTCAGGTCGCGCGCCGTAGAGACGTTATGAATGGAAAGGCCGGTAGGCTCCACATAGCGGGTATGCGTCATGCCCAGCGCTTTCGCTTTGGCGTTCATGGCGCGGATAAACGCGTCATAGCCCCCCGGGTAATGGTGCGCAAGGCTCGCCGCCGCGCGGTTTTCCGAAGACATCAGCGCCAGCAGCAGCATATTCTTGCGGCTTATTTCGCTGTTGAGGCGCACGCGGGAATAGACCCCTTTCATTTCCGGCGTATGGCTGATGTCGACCTTCAGCTTCTCATCCAGCGGCAGACGGGCGTCCAGCACCACCATTGCGGTCATCACTTTGGTAATGGAAGCTATCGGGCGAACCAGGTCGGGATGGCTCGAATAGAGCACCTTATTGGTATCAAGATCGACGATCATGGCGCTGCCGGAGGCGATCTCCGGCTGGGCCGCCGTTACAGCGGCAGGCGTTTTAGCGGCAGCAGCTTGCGGCGCAAAAGGCGCGGTCAGCATCAGCGTCAGTGTTAACAGCGAAAGGCGAAATTTTATCGGCATGGTGTTTGTTCAGATTATTATTCACAAGCGTAATGACGCACACCGCAACCGTTCAGAAAATCAATAACGGCAGCAGGCGCCGCATGATACTCCGGCGTACCGCTACACCGCTACTGGAGAATCGTGTCGAAAGCTTACGTTGCTGGCGATGAAGCCAGCAACGCGCCTCCCTCAGAATAGCCGATAGCCGTAACCCCACAGCACCACGGTCAACGCCAGCAGAACTTCCAGCACCAGCACGCCGATGGCGAGCGTCGAACCGGAGAAATTAAGCCCCTCTTCCCGGTTGATGTTAAGGAAGGTTGGAATGCCGACATAAAGCAGATAGCCGGTATAAAACAGCGCGACGGTGCCCACCAGCGCGCACAGCCACACGACCGGATAGAGCGCCACGATGCCGCTTAAAAAGAGCGGCGTGGCGACATAGCCGGCAAACACCATGCAGCGCGCCAGCGACGGACGCTGCGGCAGGCTGCGCGCCATCCACCAGATGACGCGGCCCATGACAGCCACGCCCGCCAGCATCAGCGCGTAGAAGAGAATCGCCAGCGCGAAACCGGTGCCGAGCGAGAGCCGCACGACGTTGCCATCGTCAAAATCCCAGCCAATCTGCGTCGTGCCGATAAAGGCGCAGACCACCGGGATTGCGGCCATTAACAAAACATGATGGGTGTAGTGATGCGAAACGGTTTCGTTTTCGCGCCGGATACTTTGCATTTCACGATCGGGATGGGAGAAGAGTCCCCAGACATGGTTCATATAACCCCCTTAGTTGCTTAAGCAACGCGCTGTTAAGTATAACGCACGCGGCGATTAAAAAATAAACAGAGCGCATTTTCCAGGCGGGCAGACCCTTCGTTGAAGGCGCAGTGAATATCAGGGTGTATGCTTTAAAGAAAGCTTTACGAGGAGAGCTAATTACACTCATGGATATCAACGCGTTAATTGCCCAGTACGGCTACGCGGCGCTGCTGATAGGCAGCCTTGCGGAAGGTGAGACCATTACGCTTTTAGGCGGAGTGGCCGCGCATCAGGGATTGCTTAAGTTCCCGCTGGCGGTGCTGGCGGTGGCGCTTGGCGGCATGATTGGCGATCAGGCGCTTTATCTTTTCGGCCGCCGCTTCGGCAACCGCGCGCTGACGCGCTTCTCACGCCACCAGAAAAAGATCGATCGCGCCCAGCGACTGATTTTGCGTTATCCGGTGTGGTTTGTTATCGGCACGCGCTTTATGTATGGCTTTCGCGTTATCGGCCCGCTATTGATTGGCGCCAGCCGCGTGCCGCCGAAGCTGTTTATTCCGCTGAATATTGCAGGCGCGCTGCTGTGGGCGCTGATTTTCACCACGCTTGGCTACCTGGGCGGCGAGGTGATAGCCCCCTGGCTTGCGCGCGTCGACCAGCATCTGAAGCATTATATCTGGGTGGCATTGGCGGTCGCGACTGTGGTACTGCTGCGCCTCTTCTTAAAGCGGCGCAGCAGACGGCGGGAAAATCAGGACTGAGGTTTGAACTGCGGGTTGGCGAGCATAAAGCCGCCATCGACGATAAAGGACTGGCCGGTGGTATAGCTGGCGTCTTCAGAACAAAGCCACGCCACCAGGCTTGCGATTTCTTTGGTCTCGCCCGGACGCGCCAGCGGCACGTTCGGCAGCGAGCCCGGTTCAGCGTCGCCTTCCTCCATATTGTTCATCGGCGTCGCAATCGCGCCCGGCGCCACCGCGTTCACAAGTATGTTGTAACTAACAAGCTCCAGCGCCATCGATTTGATCAGACCGCCCAGCGCATGTTTCGCGGCGGTGTAAGCGCTCGCCTCCGGCAGCGGCGTATGTTCATGCACCGAGGTAATATTAACGATACGACCGCCCTGCCCCTGCTTCACCATCGCCCGGGCGGCAATTTGCGAGCAAAGAAAAGCGCCATGCACATCTACGGTAAATATCTGCTGCCAGTCGTTGAAATCCACCTCCAGGAAGGGCGCTTTGTTCATGGCGCCAGCGTTGTTCACCAGCGCATCGATGCGACCAAAGCGGTCAATCAACTCCTGAATGGCGTTCGCCCCTTCCGGCAGGTTGCTCAGGTTGAGCTGGATAAGCTCGGCGCGCCGGCCAAAACTTTCCACTTCTTTCGCCGTCTCCTTCGCCCCGGCGTCATCTTTATGCCAGGTGATGCCAACGTCATACCCCTGCTTTGCAAGGTAAATTGCGCACTTCTTGCCAATACCCGAATCTGACGCGGTAACAATCGCCACCTTATTTGCAGAACTCATTGCGACCTCCGGTGTTTTCCATAGAAGGAGTAAGTATAGGAGAGCTATGAGAACTGACCGGGTTAAGGGCGCAAACGCGTTTCAGCCCGCCTGTAGCAGGGGCTCAAGCGCCAGCCATTCCCGCAGCAGAGCGACGGCCGCTTTGCCGTTACCCTCGCGCTGCGCCATAACAATGGCTCCGTCCACCAGCAGCGTCACACGCTGCGCCAGCTGCCTGCCCTGCGGCGTATCCGGCAGGTGAGCGGCAAGCGCCTGCGTCATCTCTTCTTTATGAGCGCGTATTAGCGCGAGGCTCTCCGGCAGCGCCTGGGCCAGCTCGACCGTCGTGTTAATAAAGGCGCACCCCCGATAGTGCTCGTCGGCAAACCACTGTTCCAGGGTTGCAGAAAGCCCGGCGGCAAGCGAGCCGCCTTGCTGTCGCTGCGCGGCAAGCGACTGGCGAAACCAGCTTATCCAGCGCTCGTGGCGGTACTGCAAAAAAGCGAGGATTAAGTCATTTTTTGCCGGAAAGTGCCGGTAAAAGGTCACCTTTGTTACGCCCGCTTCTTTAATGATGCGGTCAATGCCGGTGGCGCGAATGCCTTCACGGTAGAAGAGATCGTGCGCCGTTGCGAGGATGCGCTCGCGAGCGCTTACGTTTTCACGGGTCATTTTGGCTCCTTGTGTAAAGAGTATCGCGCATGTAGACAACTCTGTCTACTTATGCCAGATTGCATGTAGACAGACCTGTCTACTACCCTGAAGAGGAGCACCATTATGGAAACCCGCCCGCCTTTACCGCTTTTCACCCGGGAGTCGGCTATAGAGAAAACCCGCCTGGCGGAAGATGCCTGGAATAGCCGCGATCCGCTGCGCGTTTCCCTGGTTTATACGCCCGATACGCGCTGGCGCAACCGCAATGAAACCGTCATTGGTCGCGATCGGGTTGTCGCGTTTTTACAACGCAAATGGGCACGGGAACTGGAGTACCGGCTGATCAAGGAGCTCTGGGCGTTCGAGGGCAACCGCATCGCGGTGCGGTTTGCTTACGAATGGCATGACGACTCCGGCACCTGGTATCGCAGCTACGGCAACGAAAACTGGGAGTTTAACGAGCAAGGACTGATGGCGCGCCGCTTCGCCTGTATCAACGACCAGCCGATAGCAGAAAGCGAGCGCCGCTTTTTCTGGCCTCTGGGTCGTCGCCCGGACGATCACCCGGGCCTGAGCGAATGCGGGTTTTAATCGCGGAACGAGTAAAAACAGACGTTAATCTGGCAGGGCAGCGTGGGTCAGAGCTGTCTGTTTTTCACGCAACCGGACCGCATCGACACGGCAAGCTCGCCATGAAAGACTACGCTTTCCTTGTAGCATCAATATTTTGCTCATTACCACAAGGAGAATTAGAGATGATGAAGCTACTGCTGTGGGTCATTCTGATTATTTTTATTATCGGGTTACTGGTGGTCACGGGCGTCTTTAAGATGATCTTCTGACCAGCAGGGCGCCGCCTGCGCGGCGGCGTCCTTACTCCTTAGTCTGCAAGCTGCTGTAGTTAACAGGCACCCAACGGTACCCCTCCTGCACTTTCTTCACTTTGCCTATGCCCGGAAAGGCGATATGCGCCGAGGCGACCCAGGCGTTGCTCCGTGCGGCCATGTCGAGCGCCGTTTGGCGTTGCGCCACCGCTTTCGCCTGATCGACATCAAAATGAATAGCCACCTCCGGTTGCGGCATCTGCACCGCCTGCACATGGATAATATCGCCCCATAGCAGCAAGGTTTCACCGCCGCGGCTGACTTTATACATTACGCTGCCAGGCGTATGCCCCCCTGCGGGCAGCGCGTCGATATCCGGCATAATCTTCGCAGGCGCCGTGAAGGGTTCAAGTTTTCCGGCATCGATAACCGGGCGCAGCGACCGTTCCGACTCTTCAAACGTGTGCCGCTGGCTTGCCTCCACGTCACGCGCATGCGCTGGATCCAGCCAGAAATCGACGTCGCGCTTATCCACTCGCACCGTTGCGTTAGGGAAAGCGGGTTTACCGTCATGCTGTACGCCGCCGGAATGGTCGGCATGAATATGGGTCAGCAGCACCGTATCAATTTGTTCAGGCGGAATGCCCGCCGCTCGCAGGTTCTCCAGCAAATGGCCGCCCGCCTTGCCAAAGAGCGGCCCGGCGCCGCTGTCGACCAGGATAAGCCGTTTGCCGGTATTAATGACGTAAGCGTTGATGGAGGTTTCGGTGCGGGGCGTCATCGCCTGCTCCGCCATCCGGCGCGACAGGGTCGCCGGGTCGATGTGCGTGAGCAGTTTTTCACTGTCGATAACCACCGTGCCGTCGGAAACGGCGGTTATCTGCCAGTCGCCCAGCATCATCCGGTAATAGCCTGGTGCCTGTTTATCCGCAATCGGCATCGGTTGCGCGCTGGTGGTGAAGGCGCAAAGCAGAAAAGTGGAAAGCGCTATCGCAAGCTTCATTGGGGTTCTCCGGGTTGATTTACCTTGTCGAAGTATCCGCCCGGCGATACTATCAATCCAATTGATTGGAGAGATTATGACTATCAAAGAAAATGATTTTCGTAAAATCGACCTGAACCTGCTTATCGCTTTCGCCGTGCTTTTTCGCGAGCAGAGCGTTTCGCTGGCGGCGGATAAGCTGCATCTCGGCCAGCCGGCGGTAAGCGGCGCGCTGTCGCGGCTGCGGGAGATGTTCGACGACCCGCTGTTTGTGCGCAGCGGCCACCGTATGCAGCCTACCGCCCGGGCCCAGGCGCTGCACAGCGAACTGATGCCCCTGCTGGAGCAGCTTCAGAGCGCGCTGTTTCAGCAGGCGGAGTTTCATCCGCAACAGGCCAACGCCACCATCACGCTTGGCATGACCGACTGGGTAGAGATGTGGCTGATGCCGCAACTGATTCCGGCATTGCGCGACGCCGCGCCAGGGCTGCGCCTGAACGTGGTGGCGAGCGATCCCTTCACCGACGCCCAGCGTCTGGAAGGCGGCGAACTGGATATGGCAATAAGCGTGGCGCAGGTTTCCGCCCGCTGGCAGGAGCGCGAGGCGCTGACGCAAATGCCGTTCGTTACCCTCTGGCATCCGGAGCAAATCACGCTGAACGCGCCGCTCTCGCTGGAAAGTTACGTCGCTCATCCTCACCTTTTAGTCACCTATCGCGAAGCGTCCAGCAGTCAGATAGATACGCTGCTGGCTAAGCAGGGGCAGCGGCGCACGGTGTGCTACACCACGCCGCACTTCGCCGCTCTGCCCGGCCTGCTGCGCCAGATGCCCGCGCTCGCCACCGTTCCCGCCGGGCTATCGGAAAGCTGGCAGCGCAGTTGGGGCCTTGCCGCAAGCCCCGTGCCGCTGGATGCGCCTTGCATCGAGGTGGCGATGCTCTGGCATCAGCGGCATAACAGCGACCCGGCATTAATGTGGCTGCGGGAATTTATTCGCCAGCGTTTTGGTTAATGGCGGTTAATGGCGTCGGCAATGGCCGTTGACGTGGTTAAGGTGCGGATTTCACGGAAAAGCGCGGTCGCTTCGCTGTATTCCTGACGCAGATAGCCGAGCCACTGCTTGATGCGCGCAACATGATACATGCCGGTGTCGCCCTGCTTTTCCAGCCGGGTATATTTTTGCAGCAGCTTTACGACGTCCGGCCAGGCCATACGCGGCTCGTTATATTTAATGACCCGGCTCAGGTTAGGCACGTTCAGCGCGCCGCGTCCTATCATCACCGCGTCGCAGCCGGTCGCCTGCATGCACGCCTGGGCGCTTTGCCAGTCCCAGATTTCGCCGTTGGCGATAACGGGAATGGCAAGCCGCTCACGAATTTCGCCAATGGCCTGCCAGTTAATGCGCTCGGCGCGGTAGCCATCTTCTTTAGTACGGCCATGTACCACCAGCTCGCTGGCCCCCGCCTGCTGCACGGCGTCAGCGATTTCAAAACGCCGCTCGCCGCTGTCCCAGCCAAGACGCACTTTTACCGTTACCGGCAGGTGCGCTGGTACGGCTTCGCGCATCGCTTTAGCGCCGCGGTAAATCAGTTCCGGATCTTTTAAAAGCGTCGCCCCGCCGCCGCTGCCGTTCACAAGCTTCGACGGGCAGCCGCAGTTTAAATCGACGCCCCAGGAGCCAAGCTCCACCGCCCGCGCCGCGTTTTCGCCCAGCCACTGCGGATGTTGGCCAAGCAACTGCACCCGCACCCGGGTGCCGGAAGGCGTACGGCTTTGTTGATGCAGCTCCGGGCAGAGTTTATAGAAGGATTTCACCGGCAGCAGCTGGTCCACCACCCGTAAAAACTCGGTGATGCAGAGATCGTAATCGTTCACTTCCGTCAGGAGTTCGCGCACCAGCGAATCGAGCACGCCTTCCATCGGCGCCAGTAAAACACGCATATCGTTACCCGTAAGAAAAAGAGGCGCTATGGTAGCGCCTGCGGCGGCTGGCTGAAAGAGGGTTGCTCAGAGCGTAAAGCCAACGTGTTTGCCATCAGGAAATCGCCCATCCAGGCGCAGCGTACCGCCCAGCGCTTCTACGTAACGCGTTTTCGGTTTCGTTTGTTGTAATAACAAGCGCGAAGAGACGCGCTTTGCACCCCTGTCGCGATTTAGCGAAGCCGTAACGCTGTTCACCACTGTGCCTCGCGGGAATATCAAGTATGCTGACAATTCATGGTGTGATCGGTAGCACAGTTTACGCTTTAATTGTATGATGAATGCATTCCGCAAAGGGTGACTTTCATGAGTATTACGCTGACGACTCTCTGGCAATTCATACGCGCTTTTTTGTTAATTTACGCCTGCTTATATGCGGGCATCGCTATCGCCGCCCTGCTGCCGATAACCATTCCCGGCAGCATTATCGGCATGCTGATTCTCTTCCTGCTGCTCTCTTTGCAGATACTTCCCGCGAAGTGGGTAAAGCCTGGTTGCCATGTGCTTATCCGCTATATGGCGCTGCTGTTTGTGCCGGTCGGCATTGGCGTGATGCAGTATGTGGATGTGCTGCGCGCCCAGTTTGGCCCGGTCGTTATTTCCTGCTTTATCAGCACGCTTGTGGTGTTTCTGGTGGTGAGCTGGAGCTCGCACCTGGTCCACGGCGAGCGCAAGGTCATCGGGCAGAAGGAGAAAAAGTGATGCTTGAGAATATCTGGTGGTCGCTGCCGCTGACGCTGGTGGTCTTCTTCGGCGCACGCAGGCTGGCGGCGAAGCTCAAATCGCCGCTGCTTAATCCGCTGCTGGTGTCGATGGTTATCATCATTCCTTTTCTTGTGGCGACCGGCATCTCCTATGAACGCTATTTCGCGGGCAGCAAGATCCTGAATGACCTTCTGCAGCCGGCGGTGGTGGCGCTGGCGTTTCCGCTTTATGAACAGCTGCACCAGATCCGCGCGCGCTGGAAATCGATTATCACCATCTGTTTTATCGGCAGCGTGGTGGCGATGATTACCGGCACCTCTGTCGCTCTGCTGATGGGCGCAAGCCCCGAAATCGCCGCGTCGGTATTGCCGAAATCCGTAACTACGCCAATTGCGATGGCGGTAGGCGGCAGCATCGGCGGCATTCCGGCTATCAGCGCCGTGTGCGTTATCTTTGTGGGGATTCTCGGCGCGGTGTTCGGCCACAGTTTGCTGAATTTAATGCGCATTCGCACCAAAGCCTCCCGCGGGCTGGCGATGGGCACCGCCTCGCACGCCCTGGGCACCGCGCGCTGCGCGGAGCTGGATTACCAGGAAGGGGCGTTCAGTTCCCTGGCGCTGGTGATCTGCGGCATTATCACCTCGCTTATCGCGCCCTTTTTATTCCCGGTTATTCTGGCCGTTTTTGGCTAAAAGTTGCGATACGTCGCGCAAATTCATTTTAAATTTCATTTGTTGCATAGGCAGTGAGACGAAAATCACATATAAAGCCCAGCGAGGCCCGTAAACTACGGCTCCAGTAAACTGATAAGAGGCTTAGCCCATGCATTCACGTTTTGAATCTGCTTTTGCACAGCTTCCCGCCGCGCTCCAGGAGTCCCTGGCGCCGTGGCTCGCCGAGGCGCATTTCCCGGCCATGCTGAGCGCAAGTCAGGTTGAAGAGGTAAAACGCCACAGCGGGCTGGATGACGAAGCGCTCGCTTTCGCGCTGCTGCCGCTGGCGGCCGCCTGCGCGCAGACCGACATCTCCCACTTCAACGTCGGCGCCGTAGCCCGCGGCCTGAGCGGCGCGCTCTATTTCGGCGCGAACATGGAGTTCACCGGCGTGGCGATGCAGCAGACCGTGCACGCGGAGCAAAGCGCCATCACCCACGCCTGGATGCGCGGCGAAAGCGGCCTCTGCGCCATCACCGTGAACTACACCCCTTGCGGCCACTGCCGCCAGTTTATGAACGAGCTGAACAGCGGCCTGACCCTGCGCATTAACCTGCCGGGACGCGCGCCCTCTAAGCTTGGCGACTATCTGCCCGACGCCTTTGGTCCACGCGACCTTGATATTAAAACGCTGATTTTCGACGCTGAGGATCATGCATTCGCCTTAAAAGGCGAAGCGCTCGGCGACGCGGCGATAAAAGCGGCTAACCGCAGCCACGCGCCTTACAGCCAGTCGCCTTCCGGCGTCGCCCTGCAAACTCATGACGGGCAGATTTTTAGCGGCAGCTATGCTGAAAACGCCGCGTTCAATCCCTCGCTGCCTCCCCTGCAGGCGGCGCTGAATCTGCTGAGCCTGAACGGCTATGGCTGGCGTGATATTCAGCGGGCGGCGCTTGCGGAAAAAGCGCAGGCGAATATCGTTCAGTGGGACGCAACCGTTGCTACGCTTCGCGCCATTGGTTGCGACGCCGTCGAACGCATCGAACTCGCCTGATACCCACCCTGCGGATGAAACGTCCGCAGTGGTGAAAATTGCTTCAACCGATACGCTGATTCTTGCTCTTGTCCAACGGGTAAAGTAGCCTTGGATGAAATTTCACCCCTGCTCCGAGTACCTGAATGTTGAAGCGTTTGTTATACAGCCTGCTGGTTCTGATTAGCTTATTGCTGTTAACTGCGCTGGGGCTTGACCGCTGGATTAGCTGGAAGACCTCTCCCTACGTTTATGATGAACTGCAGGACCTGCCCTATCGGCAGGTTGGCGTGGTGCTGGGCACGGCCAAGTATTACCGCACCGGGGTCATCAACCAGTATTACCGCTACCGCATTCAGGGCGCGCTGAACGCTTATAACAGCGGCAAAGTGAACTACCTGCTGCTTTCCGGCGACAACGCGCAGCAGAGCTATAACGAGCCGATGACGATGCGCAAAGATTTTATCGCCGCAGGCGTCGACCCGGCGGACATCGTGCTGGACTACGCGGGCTTTCGTACGCTGGATTCGATAGTTCGCACCCGCAAAGTGTTTGATACCAACGATTTCATCATTATCACCCAGCGCTTTCACTGCGAGCGCGCGCTGTTTATTGCGCTGCATATGGGCATCCAGGCGCAGTGTTACGCCGTTCCCTCGCCTAAAAATATGCTCCCGGTGCGCATTCGCGAGTTCGGCGCTCGCCTCGGCGCGCTGGCGGACCTCTATATCTTCAAGCGCGAACCGCGCTTCTTAGGGCCGCTCATCCCGATTCCTTCACTGCATGAAGTCCCGGATGACGCGCAGGGATACCCGGCGGTGACGCCGGAGCAGCTGTTAGAGTTGCAGAAGAAGAAGTAATAGCGGGTTAAGCGTTAACCACACGCAGCCGGTTTGCCTTCGCTCCTCATCCCCAAAGCGCGAGGGAGAAAACCCGCCTTTTAATCCGCTACGCCGCGCTGTTCCCATGATGGGTTAGCTTTAGCGGCTCCTGCTATGCCCGCCGCCGCAAAAGGCGAATGGCGCTTCGCTCACTCACCCTGTTCCCTTTGTCTCCTGCTGCCCCGTCCATAAAAAAAGCCCCCGCGTCTGCGGAGGCTTTTTCGCACTGCTAAGCGATTACTTTTTGCGAGCGTATTTCAGGGAGTCCAGCGCTACCGCGAAGATAATGATGGCGCCCTTGATGATGTACTGCCAGTACGGGTTTACGCCGATATAGGTCAGGCCGTAGTTGATAACGGTGAAGATTATCACACCGGTTACCACGCCGAGCACCGTACCCACGCCGCCGCTGAAGGAAACCCCGCCCACCACGCAGGCTGCGATGGCGTCGAGTTCATACATAAAGCCGAGGTTGTTGGTGGCGGAACCGATACGGCCCGCTTCCAGCATCCCGCCGAAGGCGTAGAAGACGCCGGAGAGCGCATAAATCATCAGCAGGTTCAGCGCCACGTTCACGCCGGAAACCTTCGCCGCTTCCGGGTTGCCGCCGATGGCGAAGATATTTTTACCAAAGCGAGTTTTGTTCCACAGGATCCAGACGAACGCTACCGCGATCAACGCATAGAAGGTGATGTAAGAGAGCCTGAAGCTGCCTATGGCCAGGAAGCCTTGCGTAAAGGTCGAGAAACCGCTGTCGAAACCGGAGATCGGCGAAGCGCCCACAAAATCGTAGTACAGGGAGTTGATGCCGTACACGATGATCATGGTGCCGAGCGTGGTGATAAACGGCGTTACGTTCAGGTAAGCGATAACGATGCCGTTAATCAGGCCGATGATGGCGCCGATAGCGCAGACAATCAGGATAACCAGCGCAATCGGCATGGTCGCCATTTCCGGGAACACCTTGTTGGCGTTTTCCATTGATTGCAGCAAAGTCGCCGCGACTACCGCCGCGAGCCCTACCTGACGACCGGCCGAAAGGTCGGTGCCCTGGGTAACAATAAGCCCCGCGACGCCCAGCGCGATAATAATACGCACCGAGGATTGGGTCAGAATGTTACTTAAGTTAAGCAGGCTTAAAAAAGTGGGATCCTGGAAAATAATAATGGCCAGCAACACTAAAAGAACGACGTAAATACCGCCTTCTTTCAGATAAGTGAGAAAACTCTTCTTATTTAACGCACTCATGAGGAGCCCCTGATATTAAAGGTGCAAAGACGCAAGACGTAAAATTTCGTTTTGCGTTGTCGTTTTAGTGTCAACAATTCCAGCGACGAGGCCATTGCTCATTACCAGAATACGATCGGTTATCCCTAACAGCTCTGGCATTTCGGAAGAGATAATAATGATCCCTTTGCCTTTTTTCGCCAGCTCAGCAATAAGCTGATAAATTTCAAACTTCGCGCCTACGTCAATACCGCGCGTCGGTTCATCCAGCATTAATATTTCCGGTTGCGTCAGCAGCCAGCGACCGATAATCACCTTTTGCTGGTTGCCGCCGGAAAGCGAACCGATTTGCGTCCGGTGCCCTGGCGTTTTCACGCGCATGGAATCGATAACCCACTGGGTATCACTTTTCATACGGGAATTATCCAGCAGACCGACTTTGTTTTTGTAATTGCGAATATTGGAGATCAGGGAGTTAAAACCGATATCCAGATAAGCGTAAATCCCCGTTGAACGACGCTCCTCGGTCACCAGCGCGAAACCGTGGTTAATGGCTTCGTTGGCGGTGTGGTTATTAATCTGTTTGCCGTGCAAGGTAATGGTGCCCGCCGATTTTTCACGGATACCAAATAACGTTTCCACAATATCGGTGCGCTTGGCGCCCACCAGTCCCGCGATACCGAGAATCTCCCCTTTATGCAGATCAAAGGAGACGTCACGGATAGAGGGCTGGCGCAGCGAGGTCAGGTTGCGCACTTCAAGGATCACTTCACCCGGTTTGTTTTCTTTATCCGGGAACCGCTGATTGAGCGAACGGCCCACCATCATGGCGATGATCTTATCCATATCCAGCCCTTCAAGCGGCTGGGTGGCGATCCACTGCCCGTCGCGCAGGATAGTGATTTCATCGCATAGCTGGAATATCTCTTCCATTTTATGGGAGATATAAACAATGCCGCAGCCGCGCTCTTTCAGCTTACGAATAATTTTAAAGAGATGATTCACCTCTTTTTCCGTTAGTGAAGAGGTGGGCTCATCCATAATGACGATTTTCGCGTCGTAGGAGAACGCTTTGGCGATTTCAATCATCTGCATCTGCGAGACAGAAAGCGTCCCCACGCGCGCGCGCGGATCGATATCAATATCCAGCTCGTCGAAAATCGCTTTGGTATCGCGATACATTTTGTCCTGATCGACAAATACCCCTTTGGTGGGGTAGCGACCAAGCCACATATTGTCCATAACAGAGCGCTGCAAAACCAGGTTTAACTCCTGGTGCACCATGGAAATACCATTTTCCAGCGCTTCTTTGGCCGAATGAAAATCAATTTCTTTTCCCTGGAAAAGAATGCTGCCGGAATCTTTCTGGTAGATCCCAAAAAGGCACTTTAATAACGTTGACTTGCCTGCGCCGTTCTCCCCCATTAACGCGTGGATGGAGTGAGGACGAACTTTTAAATTTACGTTATCGAGTGCCTTAACGCCGGGGAATGACTTGTTGATATTGGTCATTTCCAACAGGTATTCGCCTGACGTCTGCGTAGTATTGCTGACCATAATTACACCTGGCTGCGAGAGTATTGTCTGAGCATGGCACGGTTTAAAAGGGGCGCTTGCGCGCCCCGGAAAAGCATTTAACGATTATTTATTGCTAAACTGCGCCAGGTTGTCTTTATCAACGCCGACGTACGGAATACGAACCACTTTGTTTTCAATTTTCCAGTTAGTGCCGTCAGCCGCGCCTTTACCCTGCGCCAGGTTTTTCGCCAGATCAAACGTCGCTTTCGCCTGGTTGTTGGCGTCGTTCAGCACGGTACCGGCCAGCGCGCCGGATTTCACCAGCGCCAGCGCTTCCGGCAGGGCGTCAACGCCGAATACCGGGATTGAGGATTTGTTATGCGCCTTCAGCGCTTCTACCGCGCCCATCGCCATCGCGTCGTTGTTGGCGATCACGACTTCAATTTTGTTGGCGTTCGGACCGGAGAGCCAGGCGTCCATTTTGTCTTTCGCCTGAGCGGTATCCCACATGGCGGTATCTAACTGCAGCTGCTGGGTTTTGATGCCTTTATCGTTCAGCTCTTTAATCACGTAGGTGGTACGCGCTTCGGCATCCGGGTGGCCCGGCTCGCCTTTCAGCAGTACGAACTGGATCTGGCCGTCTTTGTTCAGGTCCCAGTTTTTGTTCGCAGCCCAGTGCTTGGCGATCAGGTCGCCCTGAATAACGCCGGATTCTTTGGAGTCGGTCCCTACGTAGTAAGCTTTGTCATAGCTGTCGAGCGCTTTGCGTGAAGGTTCTTTGTTATAAAACACAACCGGCACGTTCTGCCCGCGCGCTTTTTCGATGACGGTACCCGCGGCTGCCGGGTCAACCAGGTTGATGGCAAGGGACTTCACGCCTTTCGCCAGCAACACGTCAATCTGGTCGTTCTGCTTGGACTGGTCGTTCTGCGAGTCGTTCATCAGCAGCTCAACGTCTGGCGTGGCTTTTGCTTCTTTCTCAATAGCCTTGCGTACTACGGACATGAAGTTATCGTCATACTTATAGATAGTCACGCCGATACGGTCAGCGGCCTGGGCTGCGGCGCCAAACAGCATGCAGGACATAACGGCAGACAGAGTAAGGACCTTCTTATTCATGGTATCTCCGGTTTTATGCAGGGTAGTTCTTGTGAAAAACGGGCGGCGGGGTAGTAATGTTAGAAAAGTGTTACTGACCACCGAAGCTCACTTTAAAATTTTCTTCCTTGATCGGTAACGCTCCAGTACTGCGTCTTTTTGTTTGTTTTCGGCCCTTAACCCATGCTCTTAGCGCAACGTTGCTGTTACATAGTGTTTCAGCCTTTAAAACGCTGACATCATAGACCAGCGTAATGTTAATATACTGTGAATTTACTCACAGATTGAAAGCGGTTACATCACTCTCATTTATAAACTAGTGATCGGCCCCACACTTTGCTTTCCGGCCACGGAATGGCGGCGCACCAGCGTCGGCATAAAGCAGTGACTGGCCTGCAAATCGAGCTCTCCTGCGGCGCCCTGCAGCGCCAGCTCGGTGGCAAGCCGCGCCATGGAAACAATGGGATAGCGCACCGTGGTGAGTTGCGGATCGGTGTAGCGGGCGATCGGAATATCATCAAAACCAATGAGTGACAAATGCTGCGGCACGGCAATGCCATTATCTTTCAGCGCCGTTAGCGCGCCTGCCGCCATGCTGTCGTTATAGGCAAATACCGCCGTGAGCTGCAGGTTGCGCCCCAGTAATTCCACCATCGCCGCCTCGCCGCCCTGCATATCGGGGCTGCCCGTGCCGACCCAGCTTTCCGGCGGCGTTATCCCCTGCTCCGCCAACGCCCGCAGCCAGCCCTCTTTACGCTGGTCATCATCTTCAATGCGGTGAGCGGAAGCCAGATAGCCGATGCGCTGATGGCCATTGCTTTGCAGCATGCGGGTCGCCATCATCGCGCCGGTGACATTGTCCAGACCGACGCAGCGATGCGCGTAGCCGGGCACGATACGGTTAATCAGCACCATGCCGGGGATTTGGTCGAGAAAGCTTGCCAGCTCTGCGTCGCCGAGCGCTTTGGCATGAACGATTAAGGCGCTGCAGCGCTGTCGAATCAGCACTTCTATGGCATGGCGCTCTTTTTCCGCTTCATGGTAGCTATTGCCGATGAGCACATACTTTTGATGCTGCTGGGCCACGGTATCCACCGCTTTTACCAGCGCGCCGAAGAAGGGATCGGAAACGTCCATCACCACCACGCCAATGGTATCGCTGACCTGGGTGGCCAGCGCCTGGGCGTTGGCGTTCGGTCGGTAGCCTAGCTGGCTGACCGCCTGCATAACGGTTTCACGCGTTTCAGGGCTTACCAGCGCGCTGTTGTTCAGAACGCGGGAGACCGTAGCGACAGAGACGCCCGCAAGCCTTGCGACGTCACGAATAGTGATCATAACGATCACCTTTAAGTAGTTGGCAGCAGTTCACAAATACCCCCTGTGTAAGCCTGGGGGCTATTCTGGCAGCGAGCAGAAAGGCGCTACGTGAAGCGCATCACAGCGCTGGAAACGGTTACATACGAAATGTTAACGATTGTGATCCAGATCGTTATCTTGTTGTTTGCGATAACGGCACGCCTGACGCTCTGGCCGTGAGCTGCCGCCAGAGCCACTCCACCGGCCCCTGGCGAAAACGACGCAGCCAGAGTACAGAGATCAACATGTTAACTGCCCAAACGGCGGGGACGAAGGAGAGCAATTGCAGGCGGTCAAACTTCATAAACAGCCCGAAGCGATGAAACAGCATGATGCAGATTAACGATTGCAGCAGGTAGTTGGTGAGCGCCATGCGGCCAACGCAGGCCAGCGCGCCGGTTAACCTGAACCTGGCGAGCGACGGCCAGAAACCATAAATCAGCGCCGCGTAGCCGATGGTTTGCAAGGGCGCGCTGATTTCACGCGGTGCTTGCAGATAAAAAGCGGTCCAGTGGTAATCCCAGCCGATTCGCCACTGCGCGATAACCGCAGGCAGGTTAACCAACAGCCCGACGAGCACCAGGATGACGCCCGTACGGCGATAATGCTGCAGACTGAACTCGCCGCGCAGCCAGCCGCTGCGCATCAGCGCCGCGCCGATAAGCATCATTCCAGCCAGCTCCCAGCCGTACTGCGCGCCGAGCGCCAGCAGGCTTGAAGAGAGCAGATCGAGCCGATTATCGATAGCCTCCGCCCCGCCGTTCAGCTTCCAGAACTGCTCATATTGCAGGTGCGCGGCGTCCGGCACCCACGAACGGTTGATCTGGTCGCCAGTGATAGCGCCAAGCAAAAGCAGCACGCCCACGCCCATCAGGTACAGCAGCACCCCGGTGTTAAACAGCGATTTAACGCCCGGCGCGTCGCGCACCATTCGCCAGCTGATAAGCCCTACCAGCCCATAGGCGAGCAGGATATCGCCATCCCACAGAAAAACCGCATGCAGAAAACCGAAAATCACCAGCAGGCTCAGGCGCGCCTGAATCCAGCGTTTGCCCCGAACGAGCAGCATTTGCAGGCCAGCGCCAAACAGCAAGGCGAAAAGCGTGAGGAATTTAACCTGCGCAAAGAGGTCCAGCAGCGCCCAGGTCCAGGCGTCGCGCAGCGTCGCTTCGCCATACCAGGCGGGGTTGAGGTAAGCCGCCTTCGGCAGACCGAAGGCGTTGATATTCAAAAGCAGGATGCCCAGGATGGCGACGCCGCGAACCACGTCCAGCGTGACGTTTCTAGCCATGGCGGGCCTGCCTTATCAATTAGCTGGGGTGGCGTACCGCGCGCAGAAATTCCTGGCGCGTATTCTGGCTGGACTTAAACAGCCCGCCGAGCGACGTCGTCGTGGTGGCGCTGGTTGCGTCGCGAATGCCGCGCGCTTTTACGCAATAGTGCACCGCGTCAATGGACACCGCCACGTTGCTCGTGCCAAGCAGCGTTTGCAGCGCCACCAGGATCTGCTGCGTTAAACGCTCCTGCACCTGTGGGCGCTGGGCGAAAAACTGCACAATGCGGTTAAGCTTCGACAGCCCAATCACCGAGTCTTTCGGAATATAGGCCACGGTGGCTTTGCCGTCGATGGTGACAAAGTGGTGTTCGCAGGTGCTGGTCAGCGTGATGTCGCGAACCGTGACCATCTCATCCACTTTCATCTTGTTCTCGATGACGGTGATTTTCGGGAAATTAGCGTAGTCCAGGCCGGAGAAAATCTCGTCGACATACATCTTGGCGATGCGATGCGGCGTTTCCATCAGGCTGTCATCGCTCAGATCAAGATTAAGCAGCTGCATAATCTCGGTCATATGACCGGCGATAAGGCGCTTGCGGGTTTCGTTATCCAGCTCGTGCAACGGCGGACGCAGCGGCGTCTCCAGCCCACGCGCAACCAGCGCCTCGTGTACTAGGGCAGCTTCTTTTGAGAGTAATGACATCTTATTTTTTCTCCAGCAGGTGTAACCAGCCTTTGCCGCAGGGGGCAAAGTGAGCGTTCATTGTGCGTGAGCGGGCGCACATAATCCAGTAGCGGGACCGATAATTATTGGGATTGTTGATTCCTTTCTTCGTCGCGCCGCCAGACCAGCGCGCCGCCGATAACCAGCGCCACGCCAGCTATCCACAGCGCCGGCTCCAGTCTGCCGGTGAGAAAGCTGGCAACCGCGGACGTCATCGGGCCGACAAGCTGCCCCACGGCATAACCGGTCGTGAGCAGCCCGGCCAGATAGCGCGTGTGCTCCGGCGCCAGCTCTCGCCCGTAGTGCAATGAAAGCTGCACGGCGCAGAGAAAGCCGCCGCCCACCAGCAGCGCGCCGATAACCAACCCGTTGATACCCGGCAGCCATGCGGCGGCCACCACGCCCGCGGCCTGCAGCCACAGCACGATTGCCAGCCGCTGATTGCTTTGCAGCACCCCGCGAAGCAGGATGCTAAGCGCAATGCCGATAACCGAAGCGCCGCCAAAAACAGGCCAGACAAACTGTGCGAACAGGCTGCCTGGAAAGCGCGCCGCCGCCATTTGTGAAAGAAACGTCGCGGGCAGAATATAACCAAACCCGGCAAGACTGTAGCTCCAGACCAGCTTTTTCAGTCCGGTGGTCAGGCGCAGCGGCTCAGGCTGGTTGCCCGGGCGGTGCAGATGTCCCCGGCGCGGCAGATTGCGGACAATCAGCGCGATAAACAGCAGCGCCAGCGCGCCGTAGATAAGCCAGCCCTGCTGCGCGCTGAGCCCGGCGCCGTGGATCCAGACCGCCAGCAGGCCGCTGATGGCGATGCCGGCGCCCGGCCCGGCGAACACCGCGGCGCTAAGGCCTGGCCTGCCGAAATGGGCGAGCTGTTCGTTGGTCCAGGCGGCCATCAGTACCAGCCCCCAGCCGCTCATGCAGCCAATAACGAAGCGCAATACGGCGTGCGGCCAGGGTCCGTCGACAAATGCGGAAAGCAGCGTCAGCAGCACCGCGCCGCCGACGCCCGCCCAGAGCCGAAGCTCGACGTGACGCTGCGCGCGCATCGCATCCCATGCCCCGACCAGATAGCCAAGATAGTTTGCGGCGGCGACCAGTCCGGCGCTGGTGAGCGTTAACTGCCCCTCCCCTACCATCAACGGCACCTGAGGCGTAAACGCAAAACGTCCAATCCCCATCACCACCACCAGCGCGAGAAACCCGGTCAGTGCAATCCGCAGCGCCACAGCGCCTCCATTTGTTAAAATAACGTTATGGCTATGATGCAGCATGACTTTTCTAAGGTGAAGTGAAACTTGTTCACCCGTCAATTCGCGTTTGCGCTATTCTGTTCAGCTATTTATAAGGAGCCGCCTATGGAACTGCTCGACGAGCATCGCTGTTTTTCCGGCCAGCAGCAGCGCTGGCGACATCATTCTCAGGCGCTCAACTGCGCCATGACCTTCAGCATTTTTCTGCCGCCTGAAACCGACGCGCCGCCGCCCGTGCTTTACTGGCTCTCCGGCCTGACCTGTACCGATGAAAACTTCACGACCAAAGCGGGCGCGCAACGCGTGGCGGCTGAACTGGGCATTGCGTTAGTGATGCCGGACACCAGCCCGCGCGGCGATGAGGTGGCGGACGCGGAAGGGTACGACCTCGGCAAAGGCGCCGGTTTCTACCTTAACGCCACCGTTGCGCCCTGGGCATCCCACTATCGCATGTATGATTACCTGCGCGATGAACTGCCGAAAGTGATTGCGGAGAACTTTACGGTGGCGGACCGTTGCGCCATCAGCGGCCACTCAATGGGCGGCCACGGCGCGCTTATCATGGCGCTGAAAAACCCGGGGCGTTTCCGCTCGGTTTCCGCCTTCGCGCCAATCGTCAACCCGGCGGCCGTGCCGTGGGGGAAGAAAGCGTTCACCGCCTATCTTGGCGAAGATGAAAGCCAGTGGCGCCAGTGGGACAGTTGCGCATTGCTGGAAAAGGCCGATCCGGCGCACGCTATCCCCACGCTTGTCGACCAGGGCGACAGCGACCCGTTCTTCGGCGAACAACTCCAGCCGGCGCGGCTTGATGACGCGGCGCGCAAGGCGGGCTGGCCGCTGACGCTGCGCATGCAGCCGGGTTATGATCACAGCTATTATTTCATCGCCACCTTTATTGAAGAGCATTTGCGCTTCCACGCGCAGCACTTGCGCTGATACATCCATGCGGCAAACCGGCAATAAAAAAGGGCGCTTAAGGCGCCCTTTTTGTTATTTCTTCAGATGGTCAGGAAACGTCATTTCGCTGTAACGCACGAAATGCGTGCCTCTGCTCCACTTGTAACCAAACCAGATTATCAGGAACAGCGGAATGCCGATGTAGGTTGCCGCAACGGCCGTCCAGTCAATCGTATCTTCCAGGAAAGCCTGATAGTTCTGGCCGAGCGTGATGATAAGACACAGCACGAAGGCGAAAATCGGGCCCAGCGGGAAGAAGCCGGAGCGGTACGGCAGGTCGTTGATATCGTTGCCCTGCATGACATAACCGCGACGGAAGCGGTAATGGCTGATAGCAATGCCGAGCCAGGCGATAAAACCGGTCATCCCCGAAGTGTTCAGCAGCCACAGGTAAACCGTCTGGTTGCCGAACATGGAGGTGAGGAAGCACAAGCCCGCGACCACGGTCGTCGCATAGAGCGCGTTGCGCGGTACGCCGCCTTTAGACAGCGTTGAGAAAATACGCGGCGCTTTGCCGTCGCAGGCCAGGGTGTAGAGCATGCGGGTGGAGGCGTACATGCCGGAGTTGCCCGCAGAGAGCACCGCCGTCAGGATCACCGCGTTCATAATGGCCGCCGCAGAGAGCAGGCCCGCGTGCTGGAACACCAGAGTGAACGGGCTGACGCTGATGTCTTTAACGTCGTTGCGCAGCAGGCTCGGGTCGGTGTAGGGGATAATCAGGCTGATAATCAGAATGGCGAACACATAGAACAGCAGGATACGCCAGAAAACCTGACGCACCGCGCGCGGAATATTCTTCGCCGGGTCTTCCGATTCGCCCGCCGCGATGCCGATGAGCTCGGTGCCCTGGAAAGAGAAGCCGACAATCATCGCCACGCCAATCATCGCCGAGAAGCCGCCCGCGAATGGCGCCTCATCAATGCTCCAGTTGCTCCAGCCTGCCGGTTCAGCGCCTTTGAAAATGCCGACAATCATCGCGATGCCGACCAGGATAAAGATAATCACGGTCGCCACTTTAATCAGCGAGAACCAGTACTCCGCTTCGCCAAAGCCTTTTACGGAAATGTAGTTCAGCAGGAACATGATGCCGAGGAAGACGGCGCTCCAGATCCAGCCTGGCGTATCCGGGAACCAGTAGCTCATCACAAGCTGCGAGGCCACAAGGTCGACCGCGATGGTGACCGCCCAGTTGTACCAGTAATTCCAGCCCAGCGCGAAGCCGAAGCCCTCTTCTACGTAGTTCTGCCCGTAGGTGGCGAACGAGCCGGAGACCGGCATATAGGCCGCCAGCTCGCCAAGGCTGGTCATCAGGAAATAGACCATCAGGCCAATAAGAATATAGGAAAAGAGCGCGCCGCCCGGGCCCGCCTGAGAAATCGTCGCGCCGGATGCGACAAACAGCCCTGTGCCGATAGAGCCGCCGATGGCGATCATCGTCAAATGACGCGCCTTTAATTCGCGGCGTAGCGCAGGCGCTTGTGTGGTTTTAGATTCGGAAACCATATAAAAATAATGCCCATCCATCAAAAGAGGCGCGATTGTAGCAGACTCAAACCGAAGCGCCTGGTGGAAATACGCGGTTATAAGAGACGTTCATGATAGCTGCTGGATCATAAGTAAAGCAGCGGATCTGCGGGAGAGCGAAAATTTTATCTTATGACTAACGCGCGTTTTGCCGGCTCGCTCAGGGTTCGCAGTAGCGTAAAAAACGCTGCAGGGCGTTGGACAGGTGCTTCTGGCGATGATGGATCCGGTAGAGCGTTCGCGTCAGCCGCGGCAACGGCGCCTTCACTTCGACCAGCGAGCCGGTTTCCAGCTGTTCGGCTATCACCCTGCGTGAAAGACAGCTGATGCCCAGCCCGTGGCGCACCGCATGTTTAATCGCTTCAGAGTTGCCAAGCTCCATCGCCAGCACAAACTGCGGCAGGTGTGAAAGCAGAAGGTAATCGACAATTTCCCGCGTGCCGGAGCCTTTCTCGCGCAGGATCCAGGGCGCGGCGGCAAGACGCGCCAGCGTCACTTCCCCGTTTAAAAGCGGGCTTGCGGGAGAGGCGAAGACCACCAGCTCATCCTCAAGCCAGGGTTCGGTGACGATTTCCGCCATATGGCACGGCCCTTCGATAAGCCCAATATCGACGCGAAAATCCGCGACGGCGTTAATCACGTCCTGACTGTTGCCCACGCTCATTTCCAGCGGCAATGACGGAAAGTCGCGGCGGTAGCGGGCAATCACTTCCGGCAAAATATAGTTGCCGATAGTGCTGCTGGCATAAACGCGGATAGCGCCGTTATCTTCGCGAAAAAGCTGCTCTATCTCTCCCGCCTGCTCCAGCAGCGCCACGGTGCGCGGATAAAGCAGCCGCCCGTGCTCGTTGACCACCAGCCGTTTGCCCACCCGGTCAAAAAGCTGCACGCCAAGCTGGCCTTCCAGATCGGTTAACGCTGCGCTGACCGCCGATTGCGACAGCGCCAGCATTTGCGATGCCTGGGTGGTGGAACCGCTTTTCAGCACTTCGGCAAACACTTCCAGCTGACGCAGGGTGATATGCATGACTCGCCTCAATAGTAAGAGCTCTCTTACCACTTATGATGATTAATTATAAATATATAATCAATTTTATTTTTAAGTCGCCGCGCCTTACGCTTTGCACACAGTAAGGAGAAGGCTATGACAATACTCACACTACGCAAACCGCAGCATCACGTCATGCACTATGCGCCTGGTCTGGCGCTCACTGCCCTGGTGGCAGGCGCAGCCCTGTGGGCCGGCGCGATCCCGGCGGTCGCTGGCGCCGGGCTTAGCGCGCTGACGCTTGCTATCCTTGCCGGTATGCTTGTCGGCAATACGGTTTACCCTCGCCTCTGGCAATCCTGCGACGGCGGCGTGCTGTTCGCCAAACAGCACTTGTTGCGACTGGGCATTATTCTTTATGGCTTTCGCCTGACGTTCGCGCAAATCGCACAGGTGGGCGCAAGCGGCCTGCTGGTGGATATTCTCACGCTCAGCAGCACGTTTTTTCTCGCCTGCTGGCTTGGGCGGCGCGTTTTTAAGCTCGATCGCGAAACGAGCTGGCTGATTGGCGCCGGCAGCAGCATTTGCGGCGCGGCGGCCATCCTCGCCACCGAACCGGTTATCAAAGCGCAGGCCAGTAAAGTGACCGTGGCGGTGGCGACGGTGGTGATTTTCGGCACGCTGGCGATTTTTCTCTATCCCCTGATGTGGCCCTGGCTGAACGCCTTTTTCTCGCCTGAAACTTACGGCGTCTATATGGGCTCGACCATGCATGAAGTGGCGCAGGTGGTGGCGGCGGGCCATGCGGTGGGGCCGGATGCGGAAAACGCGGCGGTTATCGCCAAAATGCTGCGCGTGATGATGCTCGCCCCGTTCCTGATTTTTCTGGCGGCGCGGGTAAAACAGCTGGCGCCTGCAAATGACGGCAAGCGCAGCGCCATCACTATTCCCTGGTTCGCTATCCTGTTTATTCTGGTGGCGGTGTTCAACTCCTTCCATCTGCTGGCGCAACCGCTGGTGGATGCGCTGGTGACGCTCGATACCGTTCTACTGGCGATGGCGATGGCGGCGCTTGGCGTGACAACGCACCTCAGCGCGCTGAAAAAAGCGGGCGTGCGGCCGCTGCTGATGGCGCTCCTGCTCTTTTTCTGGCTGATTGTGGGCGGCGGAGTGATTAACGTTATCGTTGAGCGGCTAATGGCATAAACCGGCACGCGCTTTCCTGGACGTTGCCGCTATGATAAAACGTTCCCCCTTTGCGGGTATGACAGGAGAGAAAGATGAAGTTTATTGGAGCGCATGTCAGCGCCTCCGGCGGGCTTGCCAATGCCGCCATCCGCGCCGCCGAGCTGGAAGCGACAGCTTTCGCGCTGTTCACCAAGAATCAGCGTCAATGGCGTGCCGCCCCGCTCACCCCGGCGATTATCGATGAATTCAAAGCGGCCTGTGAAAAGCATGGCTACGGGCCGGGGCAGATCCTGCCGCACGACAGCTTTTTGATTAACCTCGGCCATCCGGAAGCGGAAGCGCTGGAGAAATCCCGCAAGGCGTTTATTGACGAGCTGACGCGCTGTCAGCAACTCGGGCTGACGCTGCTGAACTTTCACCCCGGCAGCCACTTACAGCAAATCAGCGAAGAGGCCTGCCTCTCCCGCATCGCCGAATCGGTGAACATCGCGCTGGAGCAAACGGAAGGCGTGACGGCGGTCATTGAAAACACCGCAGGCCAGGGGAGCAACCTCGGATTTCGCTTCGAGCACCTGGCGGCGATTATCGACCAGGTGGACGACAAGAGCCGCGTCGGCGTCTGCATTGATACCTGCCACGCCTTCGCCGCGGGTTACGACCTGCGCACGGAAGAGGCGTGCGAAGAGACCTTCGCCGAGTTTGACCGTATCGTCGGTTTTCAGTATTTACGCGGCATGCACTTAAACGACGCGAAAAGCGCTTTCGCCAGCCGCGTGGACCGCCACCATAGCCTCGGCGAAGGGAACATCGGCCATACGCCGTTCCGCTGGCTAATGCGCGACAGCCGCTTCGACGGCATCCCGATGGTGCTTGAGACCATTAACCCGGATATCTGGGCTGAAGAAATCGCCTGGCTTAAGGCGCAGCAAACGACTACGGCAACGGTATAACCGCTATTTTCAGCAATAAAAAAAGCTCCCCGCAGGGAGCTTTTTTCTTACCGTAACGCTCAGGCGGTTTTCGCCGCCAGTTCCGCTTCCGGACGCTTAAGGAAAGCGTAAGCCAGACCCGCCACCAGCGTACCGGCGACGATGGCGATGAGGTAGCCCAGCACCGGCGTGATAGCGCCAGGAATCAGCAGCACAAACAGACCGCCGTGCGGCGCCATCAGCTTCGCGCCTACCGCCATAGAGATAGCGCCGGTGATAGCGCCGCCCACGATGCAGCAGGGAATAACGCGCATCGGGTCGCGGGCGGCGAACGGAATCGCCCCTTCGGAGATAAAGCACAGGCCCAGCACCAGCGCCGCTTTGCCCCCTTCCTGCTGGCCTTTGTCGAATTTACGACGCGCCACCATCGTCGCAATGCCCATCGCCAGCGGCGGAACCATACCGGCCGCCATGATAGCCGCCATCGGCGCGTAAACCTGGGAACTCAGCAGCCCTACGCCAAAAGCGTAGGCCGCTTTGTTCACCGGGCCGCCCATATCGGTACACATCATGCCGCCAAGAATGGCGCCCAACAGCACCGCGTTGGCGGTTCCCATCCCCTGCAGCCAGGCGGTCAGGCCCGCCAGGATTTTCGCGACCGGCGTGCCGATAACGTAGATCATCGCCAGACCGACAATCAGGCTGGAGAAGAGCGGAATAATCAGGATGGGTTTCAACGCCTCCATGCTCGGCGGCAGCTTCAGCTTGCCGCTGATCGCTTTGGCAACATAGCCTGCGAGGAAGCCCGCAAGAATACCGCCGATAAAACCGGAGCCGGTGCTGACGGCGAGCATGCCGCCAATCAGACCTGGCGTCAGGCCCGGACGGTCAGCGATAGAGAAAGCGATGAAACCGGCCAGTACCGGCACCATCAGGGCGAACGCGGAACCGCCGCCGATTTTCATCAGCGCCGCGGCAAGCGTGCCTTCCTGTTTAAACGCTTCGATGCCGAACACAAAAGAGAGCGCGATTAACAGACCGCCCGCCACCACCATCGGCAGCATGTAGGAAACGCCGGTCAGCAGATGACGATAGGCGCCAGCCCCGCCCTGCTCTTTCTGGCCTGCGGAAGCGGAAGCCGTCTGGCCGGAAGGCTGATAGGGCTTAGCCTCGGCGAGGGCTTTATCGAACTCCTGCGCGGTTTTCTTCAGCGCGAGGCCGGTAGAGGTGCGGTACATTGGCTTGCCGGCGAATTTCGCCAGGTCCACTTCGATATCCGCCGCCACGATAACCAGATCCGCCTGCGCCACCTCTTCCGGCGTGATGGCATTGCCTGCCCCCACGGAGCCGCGGGTTTCCACTTTCGCCCACCAGCCGCGTTTTTTCGCTTCGGTTTCGATAGCTTCCGCCGCCATAAAAGTGTGCGCGACGCCAGTCGGGCAGGCCGTTACCGCCACAATGCGTTTTTGACCGCCCGTCGTCGGCGCGCCAATCGGAGCCGCCGCAACCGGCGCGCTGTACGACTGCGCTTTCTCTTTGGCTTCGCCAAGGAACAGCTCCGGGTGCGCTACGGCGCGATCGATTTCGCCAACAAACACCTTCTTGCCGTTGAGCGCGCTGTCCGCCGGCAGGTTTTTGCCCAGCGCAATGACCAGCTCCGCGTCGTTCGGGTTATCGGTAAGTTCCAGATGCGCTTTCTGCGCCGCCGCACCGAGCAGGGTCTTCGCCATGTAGGCGCGGGCCTGGCCGAGCGCGGAGTCAATAATCAGCAGCGTTTTCATTATGCCTCTCCTGCTGTCAGTTAAAAGGTTGTAAGTCGACGCGCGCCATCATCGCCGCCAACTGTGTCCTGTCGGTGATGCCGACATTGCTCTGGCTGACCGCCAGCGCCGCCACCGCCGTGGCAAGACGTAGCGTGTGCTCGCTGGATTCGCGCATCAGCAGGCCGTAGATAAGGCCGCCGACCATAGAATCCCCGGCGCCTACCGTGCTGACCACTTCGCAGGCGGGCGGTTTGGCTATCCATTCACCAGAGGCGTTGACCCACAGCGCCCCTTCCGCGCCCAGCGAAATCACCACGTGGGCGATGCCTTGCTCGCGCAGCGCGTGGGCGGCATCAATGACATCTTTCATTTCCGGCAGCTTACGGCCCGCCCAGATTTCCAGCTCGCGGCGGTTGGGTTTCACCAGCCACGGCGCGGCTTTCAGGCCCGCCACCAGCGCCTCGCGGCTGCTGTCGAAAATAATGCACGGACACTGGCTGCGCAGGCGCGTCATCCAGTCGGTGAACGCTTCCGGGCTGACGCCCGCCGGCAGGCTGCCGCTGACGCAGACCATGTCGAACTGCCCAAGCCAGCTCAGGGAATCGTTAACAAAACGCTCCCAGTCTGCCGCGGTGACTTCAAAACCGGAGAAGTTAAAGTCGGTCACTTCGCCATCTTTTTCCGTCAGCTTCACGTTAATGCGAGTACGGCCCTGCACCACCTGAAAACGGTTGGCGATGCCAAGCTCGCTGAACAGTTGCTGAAAGCCATCCTGGTTATCTTTGCCGAGGAAACCGCCGACGGTAACATCAATCCCTAAGTCCTTGAGCACCTTAGCGACGTTAATGCCTTTGCCCGCAGCGTGCAGGCCGGTGGTGCGTACGAGGTTGACTTCGCCGCGTTCAATTTCCGGCGTAAAGCCAACCAGATCATAAGCCGGGTTTAGCGTAATGGTGGCAACACGTCTGCTCATGCTGCGCCCTCCCCAAGACCGGCGGCGATGGCTTCGCCAATCGCTTTCAGCGCCGCTTCAGCATCCGCTCCCTGTGCGGTAAAGCGCAGGCGATGCCCCTTCTTCACGCCGAGCGCCACCACTTTCATCAGGCTGCGGCCGTTAGCCGGTTTGCCGGTGCCGTCGAGGTTAGCGACGGTAATGTCGCTGTTAAATTGCTTGATAGTGTTCACCAGCATTGTGCCAGGACGAGCGTGCAGGCCGTGCTCGTTGCGCACGGTAAACTCGGCGCTCAGCACGTCTTCGGTTAACGCCTCGTCGCTGGTCAACAGCGCAAGCAGCGTAGAAGCGTCGGCGCTAAGCAGGCGGTCCGCTTTCTGGTTCAGCAGGAGGTCGCCCAGGCGCTTGAGCACCGGCAGCGGCTGCTGGTCAGCCATGGCGACGGTCATCAGCAGACCGACTTTTTCGCCATTCGCTTCAAAGGCGTTTGCCGGGCGGCTCACCGCGACGGCGCTCGCAAGGTTGCCCTGCGCGCTGTCAGCCAGCCACACGCCCTGCCCCAGATTCAGCGGCGCGTCGACAATCGCCTGGCTGACGAAAGCGGCGTCCACCGCTCCCGCCGCCTTCAGACGACCGGCGTTCAGCGCCTGCAGCGTAACCAGGTCGCTTGCCGCTACATCAAGGCTGAACATTTCGTTATCCAGCTTCAGCGCATCGCTCTGTTTTTCGCCCATCAGCAGCGCGCGCAGCTCCTCAGCGCTGTTGGTGGTTTTAAGCTGTTCGGCGATGGCGTCATCGCTCAGCACGTGCGTCAGCTGACGCAGCAAGCCGAGGTGTTCGTCAGAGCTGGCGGCGATGCCGATAGCCACATACGCCACCTGATCGTCGCCCCAGCGGATCCCCTGCGGGAACTGGAAGACCTGCACGCCGGTTTTCAGCACCTGGTCGCGGGTATCGGTGGTGCCGTGCGGAATGGCAATGCCATTGCCTAAGTAGGTGGAGGTTTGCTGTTCGCGAGCAAGCATGCCGTTAACATAGCCTTCAGCTACATTGCCCGCTTTCACCAGCGCGTCAGCAACCTGACGGATGGCTTCTTCTTTATTGTTGGCGCTGGCGCCGGGATGGATATCCTGAACAGATAACTGGAACATGGTCTCCTCGCTTGCTGAAAGTGAATCGTTTCAGCCTTTCTGAGAAAAAAGGCGTTACCTGAAGGCTGAAAAAACCGAAGATAACGCTGAAACGTTTCAAGAAGTGTGAGGACTTCTGCTGCGCGGCGCAAGAAAAGCCGTAAACGGGATGTACATTTTTAGATGTGTCGCACATTTCATACCTTTCACGTCCCGTTTGCTGAATTCGCTTCTGCATTTTTCAGGCTTGTCAGATCCACGTTCAGCGCTCCGTCAGCAAAAAATAAAACGGCTTTTTGATTATTCGTGTGGCGTTTAATACAGGCCGCTGTTTATTTGCGCACGAGGCGCGTAAACTTCGCCTTCCCTTTTGAAAGCGTTCATTTGTTATGCAAAACCTTCCTGCTGCGTCCCGCCTGCGAATGCCTGACATGGCTTCCGCCTCTTTTTTAATTGTAGCTTTTTTAACCGGTATCGCCGGGGCGCTGCAAACGCCTACGCTCAGCCTGTTTCTCACCGAGGAGGTGCATGCGCGCCCGGCGATGGTCGGCTTCTTTTTTACCGGCAGCGCCATTATCGGCATTCTGGTCAGCCAGTTTCTGGCGGGCCGTTCGGATAAAAAAGGCGACCGCAAATCCCTTATCTTCGTCTGCTGTCTGCTGGGGGCGCTGGCCTGCGTCTTGTTCGCCTGGAACCGCAACTATTTCATTCTGCTGTTTATCGGCGTTTTCCTGAGCAGCTTCGGCTCCACCGCCAACCCGCAGATGTTTGCCCTGGCGCGTGAGCATGCCGACCGCACCGGCCGGGAAGCGGTCATGTTCAGTTCAATTCTTCGCGCCCAGGTTTCACTGGCGTGGGTTGTCGGGCCGCCGCTGGCGTATGCCCTGGCGATGGGCTTTGGCTTTCAGGCGATGTACCTGAGCGCGGCGGCGGCGTTTATCGTCTGCGGCCTGATGGTGTGGGGCTTCCTGCCTTCGATGCGCAAAGAGCCGGTAGCCACCTCCACAACGCTTGAGGCGCCCCGCCGCAACCGTCGCGACGCCCTGTTGCTGTTTGTCATCTGCACCCTGATGTGGGGCACCAACAGCCTTTACATCATCAATATGCCGCTTTACATCATTAATGAGCTGCATCTGTCGGAGAAGCTGGCTGGCGTGATGATGGGCACCGCCGCGGGGCTGGAAATTCCGACCATGCTGGTGGCGGGCTACTATGCAAAGCGGTTCGGTAAACGCTTTTTAATGCGTGTGGCGATTGTGGGCGGCGTGCTGTTTTATCTCGGCATGCTGATGCTCAGCAGCCCCGTCATGCTGCTCGGCCTGCAGTTGCTGAACGCCATTTACATCGGCATTCTTGCCGGCATCGGCATGCTCTATTTTCAGGATCTGATGCCGGGTCAGGCGGGCGCCGCGACCACGCTTTATACTAATACGACGCGCGTGGGCTGGATTATCGCCGGTTCGCTTGCGGGCGTGATTGCGGAAATCTGGAACTATCACGCCGTGTTTTACGTGGCGTTGGTCATGACGGCCGCCGCTGTCTGGTGCCTGTGGCGTATTAAGGATGTTTAGGGTGCGGTAAGCGCCTCGAGGTGTATGAGGTAGTCCATCGCCTGCTGGCGATTTATGCCGCACATTTCAGGAGAGGGTTGCAGGCCGCCGCACACTTTTGGCCGCAGCGGCGAGCCGAACAGCTTGCAGCGCTTATGCTCGTCAAGCTGCACGCAAGGCGTGTTCGCCGGTTTGCCGTCTGGCATGCCCGGAATGGGGCTCGATATTGAAGGCGCGGTACAGCAGGCACCGCAGTCGGGACGACATTCCATAATGACCTCGGCCAGGCAGACAGGCGCGGACTTTATCAGGCGCCGCCTGGAAACACTAACGACTTTTTCGCGCCATGCAGCGAAAGCGGTGAAATCCGCTTGCCTGGCTGACGCCTCGCGAGTAATTTGTCGCGATATTTTTGCTATCCCAAATTAACAGGACACTTCGATGCCAAGAGCTAACGAAATCAAAAAAGGTATGGTGCTCAATTACAACGGCAAACTGCTGCTCGTAAAAGACATTGATATTCAGTCGCCCAGCGCTCGCGGCGCGGCCACGCTTTATAAAATGCGCTTCTCTGATGTGCGCACCGGCCTGAAGGTGGAAGAGCGTTTTAAAGGCGACGACATTGTCGATACCGTTACCCTGAACCGCCGCTTTGTGGATTTCTCCTACGTAGACGGCGACGAATATGTGTTCATGGATAAAGAAGACTATACGCCCTATACCTTCACGAAAGATCAGATTGAAGAAGAGCTGCAGTTCATGCCGGAAGGCGGCATGCCCGATATGCAGGTGCTGCTGTGGGACGGGCAGCTGCTGGCGCTGGAGCTGCCGCAGACGGTAGATCTGGAAATCGTGGAAACGGCGCCGGGCATCAAAGGCGCTTCCGCAAGCGCGCGCAACAAACCGGCGACGCTGACGACCGGTCTGGTGGTGCAGGTGCCGGAATACCTCTCGGCGGGCGAGAAAATCCGCATTCATATCGAAGAGAAACGCTATATGGGCCGCGCAGACTAACAGGCCTGCTCACCTGACGGCGCTTCGCCTGTCAGGCCCCCCAAAAAAAACCGGCAAGCATGCCGGTTTTTTTATCTGCGTTAACGGCGAGCAACGCCGTTCCCATCAGGGTTACAGCAACTCGGGGTATTTCGTCATCTTCAGCGCCAGCTCGACGCCGCGCACTTCCGCCATGCCTTTGAGACGGCCGATTGCCGAGTAACCCGGGTTGGTTTTCTTGCGCAGATCGTCAAGCATCTGGTGCCCGTGGTCCGGACGGAACGGGATAGGACGCTTATCACCCGCCTTTTTACGGCGCAGCTCTTCGCTCAGGATAGCGTCAACCACCGCCACCATGTTCACGTCGCCCTGCAGATGCGCCGCTTCGTGGAAGGTTTTCGGGTTCGCTTCACGGCAGGTGGAGCGCAGATGGGTAAAGTGGATGCGATCGCCGAACGTTTCGATCATCCGCACCAGGTCGTTATCGGCGCGCACGCCGTAGGAGCCGGTGCACATGGTGAAGCCGTTGTTAATGCTGTTCACCGTCTCTTTCAGCCACTGCATATCTTCAATGGTAGAGACAATACGCGGCAGTCCAAGAATAGGACGCGGCGGATCGTCCGGGTGCACCGCCAGGCGCACGCCCACCTCTTCCGCTACCGGTACAATGGCGCACAGGAAATAAGCCATGTTTTCACGAAGCTGGGCTTTATCGATGCTGTGATATTCCGCGAGGCGCGCGCGGAACTGGTCAAGCGTATAGCCCTCTTCCGCGCCCGGCAGGCCGGCGATGATGTTGCGCGTCAGCTTCTCAATCTCCGCGTCGCTCGCGCTAGTGAAATACTCCTGCGCCTGACGCCGCTCTTCTTCGCTGTAATCCGCCTGCGCCCCTTCGCGCTTGAGAATATGCAGTTCAAACGCAGCAAAAGCTATCTGGTCAAAGCGCAGCGCTTTTGAGCCGTCCGGCAGGACGTACTCGAGGTCTGTACGCGTCCAGTCGAGAATAGGCATAAAGTTATAGCAAACGGTGTCGATGCCGCAGGCCGCAAGGTTGCGGATGCTTTGCTGATAGTTAGCGATGTGCTTATCGTAATTACCGGTGTGGGTTTTGATTTCTTCATGCACCGGAATGCTTTCCACGACCGACCAGACCAGCCCTTTTTCCGCCAGCAGCGCCTGGCGCGCGCGGATCTCTTCCACCGGCCAGACGTCGCCATTTGCAATGTGATGCAGCGCGGTGACGACGCCGGTCGCGCCTGCCTGACGCACATCATCCAGTGATACCGGATCGTTTGGGCCATACCACCGCCAGGTTTGTTCCATGACCATCCCCTCGTTAAGTTGTTATACCAATCATAGTAGAACTGATGACGACTACCATACATGCTTCTGCGGAGCGATCAAACTGCCCGCCACCATTGATTGATCCAGCTCACAAACCCCGGATATTTACGGCATACCAATTCAATTTGCTGTCATATAACTTTACACTGGTTTTGTTAAATGATGGTTAATAAGGTATGTACTAAATGAATACAATTGCCTCCGCAACGCTGCCCGATTCGGTTAAGCGCCCCCGCTACGATCGTCATCTTTTACAAAGCCGCATCGTGCATTTTGGCTTCGGCGCTTTTCACCGCGCGCACCAGGCGCTGTTAACCGACCGCGTGCTGAATCAGCAGGGCGGCGACTGGGGAATTTGCGAAATCAGCCTGTTTAGCGGCGACAAGCTGATGAGCGATCTTCGCGCCCAGGACCATCTTTATACCGTGCTGGAAAAAGGCGCGGACGGCAACCAGGCATACCTCATCGGCGCCGTGAAAGAGTGCCTGAACGCGAAGCTTGACGGTATGGAAGCGATCGTTGAAAAGTTCTGTGAACCGCAGGTGGCTATCGTCTCCCTGACGATTACCGAGAAAGGCTATTGCATCGACCCGGCGACCGGCAAACTGGATACGCGCAATGAGCGCATCGTTCACGATCTCGAAAACCCGCACCAGCCGCATTCCGCACCCGGCCTGCTGGTGGAGGCGCTGCACCGTCGCCGCGAGCGCGGCCTCGCGCCGTTTACCGTGCTTTCCTGCGACAATATTCCGGATAACGGCCATGTCGTGCGTCAGGCGGTGCTCGGCATGGCGCAAAAGCGCAGCCCCGAACTGGCGCAGTGGATAGGCGAACATGTGACATTTCCGGCGACGATGGTCGACCGTATCGTGCCTGCCGCCACGCCGGAGTCGCTTGCGGAAATCGCCGACGCGCTGGGCGTGGAAGACCCATGCGCCATCAGCGCCGAGCCGTTTATTCAGTGGGTTATCGAAGATAATTTCGTCGCCGGCCGTCCCGCCTGGGAAACGGCGGGCGTCCAGCTTGTTGAGGATGTACAACCCTGGGAGCAGATGAAGCTACGCATGCTGAACGGCAGCCACTCTTTTCTGGCCTATCTGGGCTACCTGGCGGGTTATCAGCATATCAGCGATTGCATGCAGGATGCGCGTTTTCGACAGGCGGCGCGCCAGTTAATGCTCAAAGAGCAGGCGCCGACGCTTCGCATCACCGGCGTTGATTTACAGGCCTATGCCGACAGCCTGATTGCCCGCTTCAGCAATCCGGCGCTTAAACACCGCACCTGGCAGATTGCGATGGATGGCAGCCAGAAGCTGCCGCAGCGCATGCTGGAGAGCATTCGCTGGCATCTGCAAAACGGCGGCGACTGGTCGCTGCTTGCGCTGGGCGTGGCAGGCTGGATGCGCTACGTCAGCGGCGTGGATGAACAAGGCGACGCCATCGACGTGCGCGACCCGCTGAGCGAAAAAATCCGCGGGCTGGTTGAGAACAGCGCGCAGGAAAACCGCGTTGAAGCGCTGCTCTCTTTACAGGAAATTTTCGGCGCCGACCTGCCGCAGAACCCGATTTTCGTGCATAGCCTGAAAGCGGCCTGGCAGAGCCTTTCCCGCAATGGCGCGAAAGAGGCGGTCGCCCGTCTTGCCGGTCGTTAAGTTTTAACTATCCATGCTTTATAGGGGGCGGCGCTCAGCGTCATCCCCTCTTCTTTCTTCTCTTTGCTAAGGTTTTTAGACACTATTGGCGTTTTCTCTTTTGTCCGGGAGCGCGCGTGACTAAAACCAATCTCATTACCGGTTTTCTCGGTAGCGGTAAAACCACCACGATTTTGCATCTGCTGGCGCAAAAAGACCCGGCGGAAAAATGGGCCGTGCTGGTCAATGAATTTGGCGAAGTGGGCATTGACGGCGCCCTGCTCGCCGACAGCGGCGCGCTGCTAAAAGAAATTCCCGGCGGCTGCATGTGTTGCGTCAACGGCCTGCCGATGCAGGTGGGGCTTAACACGCTGCTGCGCCAGGGCAAACCAGATCGCCTGCTGATAGAGCCCACCGGCCTGGGCCATCCCAAACAGATTCTGGATATGCTGACCGCGCCGGTCTACGAGCCGTGGATAGATTTACGCGCCATCCTTTGCCTGCTCGACCCGCGTCAGCTGCTGGATGAAAAGTGCCTGAGCAATGAAAACTTCCGCGATCAGTTAGCGGCGGCGGACATTATTATCGCCAATAAAAGCGATCGCGCGGACGAAAGTAGCCATCAGGCGCTGGATAAATGGCGTCTGGAACAGGGAGAGGGCCGCGAAGTGGTTTTCGCCACGCAGGGAAATATCGACGGCGCGTGGCTCGATAGACCGCGCGAAAACCAGCGTGAATTGCCGGCAAGCGTGGAACACAGCCATGCCCATCCCGGCAACCGGGGGCTTGCGGCATTAAGCCTCGGACAAAACCAGCGCTGGCGGCGCAACCTTAATCATGGCCAGGGCTATCACGCCTGCGGCTGGATTTTTGATGCCGACACGGTGTTCGATACTATTGGGCTGCTGGAGTGGGCGCGGCTTGCGCCAGTGGACCGCGTCAAGGGCGTGCTGCGCATTCCTGAAGGGCTGGTGCGCATCAATCGGCAGGGTCTCGACTTAAATATTGAAACGCAGAACGTGGCGCCGCCCGACAGCAGAATTGAACTGATTACGCAGAATGAAACGGACTGGAACAGCCTGCAAGCCGCTTTGTTGAAGCTTCGTTTAAGTTCACAGGTCTAACGTTGCCCTTTTTCTAACAAACTGTGACTCCGATCATGAAGATTCGTTTGCCGCTTATCCTGCTGCTGAACGTCGCGGGCGTAGCGCTATTCCTTTCCTGGTTCCTGCCAGCTAACCATGGTTTCTGGTACGCCATTGATACGGGCGTCTTTACCTTTTTTAACCAGCAGCTGGCGGTGAACCGACCGTTTCTGTGGTTTGTGGCTATTACTAATAACCGGGCGTTTGACGGCTGCTCATTGCTGGCGATGGGGGCACTGATGCTCTGGCACTGGCGCCGCGCCGCGCCTGCGCAGCAACGCCGCATCGTACTGATGGGTCTGGTGATGCTGCTGGCGGCGGTGGTGCTAAACCAGCTCGGTCAGCGTTTACTGCCGGTTACCCGTCCCAGCCCGACGTTAACGTTTACCGGCATTAACCGCGTCAGCGAGCTTTTATCTATTTCGACCAAAGATGCGTCGACGGACAGCTTCCCTGGCGACCATGGCATGATGCTGCTTATTTTTGCTGGATTTATGTGGCGATATTTTGGTCAAAAAGCGTTTGCTATCGCTTTACTTATTTTTGCCGTGTTTGCCCTTCCCCGCATGATGATTGGCGCGCACTGGTTTACCGATATATTTGTAGGTTCACTTTGTGTGGTGTTAACAGGGCTGCCCTGGTGTTTATTAACCCCTATTTCCGACAAGGTTATTGACTGGTTTGACCGCACGCTTCCCCGCAAAAAACAAACAATCTGATAACATTTAATTAAAATATTAAAACCGTTTCATCAGGGATCGTTTTCGATCCCTGATTGTTTCTGAGACGTTAATTTCCGTTAAATATCATTACCAGCGTAATGATTATTTAATAACGCAATGAATAGCCTATTTTTTGCCCTTTTCAGGCCATTGTTACACAACTACACACTTTCCTTTTTTCACATCACAATTTCTTATAAAAAAAGCGATAAAACCACTCGCCAGACAGGGTTTGATCGGGTAATCTCGGTCTCGTTTTGCTTTCAAGACCGCGTCCGCGGCGCTGAAAATAAAAATGTGCGTTTCAGCACAATTTCGTTCATTCGGAATTGTCTCAACACGCACGGGTATTTAGTCTCGTCACGTTTGGCATTTTTATAACGATATTTATCGTTAAGGACATCAAGGGAAAATAAATAATATGGTCAAATCTCAGCCGATTTTGAGATATTTTCTGCGGCTCGTACCCGCAGTAGCAGTTGCGGTACTGCTGTCAGCATGTAGCTCCACTAACACCGCAAAGAATATGCATTCTGAGACGCATGCAGTTGGTAATAATGATGGTTTTTTACTGCAAGCCTCTCAGGATGAATTTGAAAACATGGTTCGTAATGTCGATGTTAAATCGCGCCTTATGGACCAATATGCCAGCTGGAAAGGCGTCCGTTACCGTCTGGGCGGCAGCACCAAAAGCGGCATCGACTGTTCCGGTTTCGTACAGCGTACTTTTCGTGAACAGTTTGGCTTAGAATTACCGCGTTCTACTTATGAACAGCAGGAAATGGGCAAAAGCGTTGACCGCACAAAATTGCGGACCGGCGATCTGGTGCTGTTCCGGGCAGGCTCTACCGGCCGCCACGTAGGCATTTACATTGGCAATAACCAGTTCGTACATGCCTCCACCAGCAGCGGCGTCATGATTTCAAGCATGGACGAACCGTACTGGAAGAAGCGCTACAACGAAGGGCGAAGGGTATTAAGCCGCAGTTAATGTTGCTGTTCCCCCTTGATGGCCAACGTTGACGAACAATAAAAAAACGCTGCTCCGGCAGCGTTTTTTTATTATTTGCGGCTGTGTAAGATGGTCCGCATGTCACTTTATCCGGCCAGAGTCATCAGCATTACGCTAAGCGCCAGCCTTGTCTTTGCGGGAGCCAGACCCAATGCCGTTAACGCACTTTTCCTCCAGGCTGTCGACGCCAAAAAAGATAGCAGCCACCAGCGTGGCCGCCGGGCTGCTTATCGCCCTGCTGGTGAGCAGCCTTTACACCCTTTATCTCCATCATAAGCGTGAACAAGCCTGGACGCTGCTGACAAGCGACATTCAACATTACCTCGCCCACTATTTTCACGATCTTAAAACCACGGCGGACAGTTTACAGCCGCTGACGCTGGCTGACTGCTCGATGGTCTCAGCCGACCTCACCTCCCGCGCCGCGTTTAACGTCAACGTGCGGGCGTTTTTGTTGATTCGCGACGAAATCGCCTATTGCTCTTCGGCTATTGGCGCGATACGCGTGCCCCTGAAGGAGCTGATGACCGCTATCGATCCAGATAAACAGGTTGATATGGACATCGTTGAAGGTACGCCAAAGTTGCCTGGCAAACCGGCTATCGCCATGTGGTTTCGCAATCCGACGGACAGCGGGCGCGGCGTTTTCACTATCCTTAACGTTAACCTCACACCCTATCTGCTCTTTACCGCTCGCCAGCGCGATATAACCGGCATCGCGCTGGTGGTGGGCAACGAAGCGCTGACCACGTTCGAAAACGGACTCAGAGGCACCAAAGACCTTCCTCCTGAGCCTTTGCGTACCGCCAGCATCACAGGCTATCCCATGCAGATTTACCTCTACGGCAACGTCTGGCCTGCGCAGGATATTCAGCTTTCCGTGCTGCTCGGGATCCTGAGCGGTCTGCTCGGCGGCGTGCTGGCCGGCTATCTGCTTTACACTCGCTCCCGTTCGGGCAAAGAGATTTTAATCGGCATCAAACGTAACCAGTTCTTTGTGATGTACCAGCCGGTGGTCGACGCGTGCGAGCTGCGTATGAGGGGCGTGGAAGCGCTGATGCGCTGGGAGCATCCTGAAGCGGGCATGATCCCGCCGGACGCGTTCATCAGCTTTGCCGAAGCGCAGCAGCTTATTGTGCCGCTCACTCGCCACTTGTTTAAGCTGATTGCCGCCGATGCGCCGCAGCTGCAAAAAGTGCTGCCGCGCGGCGCCAAGCTTGGCGTAAACATCGCGCCCGGCCACCTGCACTCCGCCACTTTTAAAGAGGATATACGCCAGTTTGCCGCCTCGCTGCCGCCCGATTACTTTCATATCGTTTTTGAAATTACAGAGCGCGACATGATTCAGGAAGAAGAGGCGCTGGGCTTGTTTCAGTGGCTGCATGATGAAGGTTTTGAGATTGCGGTGGATGATTTTGGCACCGGCCACAGCGCCCTGATTTATCTTGAGCGCTTTAAGCTTGATTACTTAAAAATTGACCGTGGTTTTGTTAACGCCATCGGTACGGAGACAGTCACTTCACCCGTGCTGGATGCGGTGATTACCCTTGCGAAACGGCTTAATATGAACACCGTAGCCGAAGGGGTTGAAACTGCAGAACAGGCGAAATGGCTACGCGAGCAGCGTGTAACCTATTTACAGGGTTACTATTTCAGCCGCCCGCTGCGCCTTGCGCAGCTTGCTGAAGGCGTGACATTCTCAGAAGACGATTAACCGTCAGAGTATTTCCCTCATCCGCGCCCTCCCTTATTATGCTCAGACCCGCCAGTCTGCGGTTAAGGCGCCGGACTGGCGATAATAAGGATTTATTAACAGGCTATCTCATGTTTGCACGCGCGCTTGTAGTACTGCTGATCCTGTATGGTGCGGTTTGTCAGGCCGAACCGATAAAAGAGAGCTACTCCCTGGCCATTCTGGGAGAGCCTAAGTACGCCGTTAATTTTACCCACTTCGATTACGTCAACCCGGCAGCGCCTAAAGGCGGCAACGTCACGCTTTCAGCCATCGGCACCTTTGATAACTTCAACCGCTACGCCCTGCGCGGCAACGCGGCCATACGCACCGAGGCGCTTTACGATCCGCTGTTTACCACCTCGGATGACGAGCCGGGAAGCTACTATCCGCTGGTCGGCGAAATGCTGCGCTACTCGCCTGACTTCGCCTGGGCGGAGGTGGAAATTAACCCGCGCGCGCGCTTTCATGACGGCTCGCCCATCACGGCGGAGGATGTCGCCTTTACCTTTCACAAATTCATGACTGAAGGGGTGCCGCAGTTCCGTCTTTATTATAAAGGGGCGACGGTAAAAGCCATCGCGCCGCTGACAGTGCGGATTGAGCTGGCGAAACCGGGCAAAGAGGATATGCTGGGGCTGCTTTCGCTGCCGGTAATGCCGCATAAATACTGGAAAGATCATAAGCTCAGCGACCCGCTCTCCCGTCCGCCGCTGGCAAGCGGTCCCTATCAAATCACCGATTTTCGCATGGGCCAGTACGTGGTTTATTCACGGGTAAAAGATTACTGGGCGGCAAACCTGCCGGTAAACCAGGGCCGCTGGAACTTCGATACGCTGCGCTACGACTATTACCTGGACGATAACGTGGCGTTTGAAGCGTTCAAAGCGGGCGCCTTTGATTTTCGACTTGAGAGCAGCCCCAAAAACTGGGCGACACGCTATAACGGCAAAAATTTCGATAGCCGTTACATTGTCAAGGAAGAGCAAAAGAACGAGTCGGCGCAGGATACCCGCTGGCTGGCGTTTAATATCCAGCGCCCCATGTTCGCCGACCGTCGGGTGCGGGAAGCGATAACCCTCGCCTTTGATTTTGAATGGATGAACAAGGCGCTGTTTTATGGCGCTTACAGCCGCCCCGTCAGCTATTTCCAGAATACCGAATACGCCGCGCGAAATTACCCGGACGCCGCCGAACTCACCTTGCTCGCGCCGCTGAAAAACGACGTGCCTCCGGAGGTCTTTACTACCATCTACCAGCCGCCGGTTTCTCACGGCGACGGCTTTGACCGCGACCATTTGCTGAAAGCGCTTACATTGCTAAAAGCGGCAGGCTGGACGCTGAAAGATCAAAAGCTGGTTAATGAGAAAACGGGCCAGCCTTTCAGCTTCGAGCTATTGCTTTCGGCGGCGGGCAATAACCAGTGGGTGCTGCCCTTCCAGCACAACCTTGAGCGGCTTGGCATCACCATGTCTATTCGTCAGGTGGATAATTCACAACTTACCAATCGTCTGCGCAAGCGTGATTACGACATGATCCCCACGCTTTATCGCGCCATGCCATGGCCGAGCGGCGACTTGCAAATCTCGTGGGCTTCCGCCTACATTGACTCCACCTATAACTCGCCCGGCGTAAAAAACCCGGCGGTGGATAAACTTATCGCGCAAATTCTCGAAAACCAGGGCAACAAAGAGAAGCTGTTGCCGCTGGGCCGCGCGCTGGACAGGGTGCTGACCTGGAACTATTACATGCTGCCGATGTGGTATACCTCCGCCGACCGTTTTGCCCGCTGGGATAAATTCTCCCGTCCCGGCATCCATCCTGTTTATTCGCTGGGTTTCGATACCTGGTGGTATGACGTAAACAAAGCGGCGAAGCTGCCTGTGGCGCGGCGCTAAGGAACGACATGGGCGCGTATCTCATTCGGCGTTTACTGCTGATTATCCCGACGCTGTGGGCCATTATTACCCTTAACTTCTTTATTGTGCAGATAGCCCCCGGCGGACCGGTCGACCAGGCTATCGCCGCGATTCAGTTTGGTCACGGCAGCGGCGTGCCCGGGGTAAGCGCGGAAGGCGCAGGCGCCACGCATGCGCAAACGGGCGTCGGCAACGTCGGCGACAGCCAGTATCGCGGCGCGCGCGGGCTGGACCCGGAAATCATCGCGGAAATTACCCATCGTTACGGATTCGATAAGCCGCTTCACGAGCGTTACCTGAAGATGCTCGGCGATTATCTGCGTTTCGACTTTGGCGACAGCTTGTTTCGCAGCGCGTCGGTGGTGCAACTGATTGGCGATAGCCTGCCGGTTTCCGTTACGCTTGGGTTATGGAGCACCTTGATTATCTACCTGGTTTCCATTCCGCTTGGCATTCGCAAGGCGGTGCATAACGGCAGCGGGTTCGATATCTGGAGCAGCGCGTTTATTATCGTCGGCTATGCCGTACCGGCATTTCTGTTTGCCATCCTGCTGATTGTGCTGTTTGCGGGCGGTACCTGGTTTGATATTTTCCCGTTGCGCGGTCTGGTGTCGGCAAATTTCGATACCCTCCCCTGGTATAAAAAAATCGCCGATTATCTCTGGCATATCACCTTGCCGGTGCTGGCGACGGTCATTGGCGGCTTCGCGGCGCTGACGATGCTGACGAAAAACGCCTTTCTTGACGAGATCCGCAAGCAGTACGTAGTGACCGCCCGGGCCAAGGGCGTAGGGGAAAAGCAGATCCTCTGGAAGCATATCTTTCGCAACGCCATGCTGCTGGTCATCGCGGGCTTTCCGGCCACTTTCATCAGCATGTTTTTTACCGGTTCGCTGCTGATTGAAGTGATGTTCTCGCTCAACGGCCTGGGGCTGCTGGGCTATGAAGCCACCGTCTCACGCGATTATCCGGTGATGTTTGGCACGCTTTATATCTTCACGCTGATCGGCCTGCTGTTGAATATCCTGAGCGATATTACCTACACGCTGGTCGATCCGCGCATCGATTTCGAGGGACGCGGATGAGTCGATTAAGCCCGGTAAACCAGGCGCGCTGGGCGCGGTTTCGTCGTAACCGTCGCGGCTACTGGTCGCTCTGGATCTTTGCAACACTCTTCACCCTGAGCCTGTTTTCTGAACTGCTCGCCAACGACAGACCGTTGATCGTCCATTTTCAGGACCGCTGGTATTTCCCGGTAGCGGTGGATTACAGCGAAAGCGATTTCGGCGGCCCGCTCGCCACCCGCGCCGACTATCAGGATCTCTGGCTTCGTCAGCAGCTGGCGTCCGGCTGGACCCTGTGGGCGCCTGTCCGTTTTGGCGCCAACGCCATTAATTACGCAACCACGACCCCTTTCCCCTCGCCTCCTTCGGCGCAAAACTGGCTGGGCACTGACGCGAACGGCGGCGACGTGCTGGCGCGCATTCTTTACGGCACGCGGATTTCGCTGTTGTTCGGTCTGATGCTGACGCTAAGCTCAAGCGTTATCGGCGTGCTGGCGGGCGCGGTGCAGGGCTATTACGGCGGCAAGGTGGACCTGTGGGGCCAGCGCTTTATTGAGGTCTGGTCCGGCATGCCGACGCTGTTTTTAATTATCCTGCTTTCAAGCGTGGTGCAGCCGGGGTTCTGGTGGTTGCTTGCCATCACCGTGCTGTTTGGCTGGATGAGCCTGGTGGGCGTGGTGCGCGCTGAGTTTTTACGCACCCGCAATTTTGACTATATCCGCGCAGCCCAGGCGCTGGGCGTCAGCGACAGAGCCATTATGTGGCGGCATATGCTGCCCAACGCGATGGTAGCGACCCTCACTTTTCTGCCGTTTATCCTTTGCGGGTCGATTACCACCCTCACCTCGCTCGATTTCCTCGGCTTCGGTCTGCCGCTCGGCTCTCCTTCGCTGGGCGAACTGCTGCTGCAGGGCAAAAACAATCTGCAGGCGCCCTGGCTTGGCATTACCGCCTTCCTTTCGCTGGCGATTTTACTTTCGCTGTTAATTTTTATTGGCGAAGCGGTGCGCGACGCCTTCGATCCGGGCAAGGCGGTCTGATATGGCGCAATCTTTACTCTCCATCGAGCAGCTTTCCATCGCGTTTCGCCAGCAGGAAACGGAACGCCGGGTGGTGAATACGCTCTCCTTGAGCATCAACGCCGGTGAGACGCTGGCGCTGGTGGGGGAATCGGGCTCCGGCAAGAGCGTGACAGCGCTTTCCGTGCTGCGTCTGCTCCCCTCGCCGCCGGTCGTTTATCCAGAAGGCGATATTCTCTTTCACGGCCAGTCGCTGCTTACCGCTTCTGAACAACAGCTGCGCAGCGTGCGGGGCAACCGCATCGCAATGATTTTTCAGGAGCCGATGGTTTCACTCAACCCGCTGCACAACGTCGAGCGACAGCTTTATGAGGTGCTTTGGCTGCACCGGGGAATGCGCCGCGAGCCGGCGCGCGCGGAAATTATCACCTGTCTTGAGCGCGTCGGCATCCGTCAGCCTGCTAAGCGGCTCAATGATTTTCCGCACCAGCTTTCAGGCGGCGAGCGCCAGCGCGTAATGATAGCGATGGCGCTGCTGACCCGCCCCGAGCTGCTGATTGCTGACGAACCCACTACGGCGCTGGACGTTTCCGTGCAGGCGCAAATTCTTACGCTGCTGGATGAGCTGAAGCGCGAGCTGAATATGGGGCTGCTGTTCATTACGCATAACCTCAATATTGTGAAGCGGCTGGCGGACAATGTGGCGGTCATGCAGAGCGGCGAATGCGTGGAGCGTAACCGCACTGCCACGCTCTTTCTTGCGCCGCAGCACGACTATACGCGCCGCCTGCTGGACGCCGAGCCCACAGGCGAACCGGTGCCGGTGGCGCCAGCTGCGCCGCTGTTAACCGTGGATAAGCTTCAGGTCGCCTTCCCCATCCGGCGCGGCCTGCTAAAGCGGGTGGTGGATAATCACTACGCGGTAAAAGAGATTAGCTTTACGCTGCGTCCTGGCGAGAGCCTGGGACTGGTGGGCGAATCGGGCTCCGGTAAAAGCACGACCGGGCTTGCGCTGCTGCGGCTGCTGCCCTCAAAAGGCGAAATTATTTTTGACGGCCAACCGCTGCATGCGTGGAACCGCAAACAGATGCTGCCGGTGCGCCATCGCATCCAGGTCGTGTTCCAGGATCCTAACTCCTCGCTCAACCCAAGGCTTAATGTGCTGCAAATAATCGAAGAAGGGTTACGCGTACATCAGCCCGGTTTATCCGCCGCGGAACGGGAAGCGCAAGTCACAGCCGTTATGCAGGAAGTGGGGCTGGACCCGCAAACGCGTCATCGCTACCCGGCGGAATTTTCCGGCGGACAGCGCCAGCGTATCGCGATTGCAAGAGCGCTTATTCTTAAGCCCGAACTGATCATACTCGACGAGCCGACCTCTTCCCTTGACCGCACCGTACAGGCGCAGGTGCTGGCGTTGCTCAAAACGCTGCAGGCCCGGCATCGCCTGGCTTACATTTTTATCAGTCACGATCTTCAGGTGGTGCGCTCGCTATGCCATCAGGTGGTAGTGCTGCGCCAGGGTGAAGTGGTGGAACAAGGAAACTGTCAGCAAATTTTTACCGCCCCGCAGGCGGACTATACGCGTCAGCTGCTTACGCTGCGCTGACGCGTTCAGAAAGGATTCTGGCCAGAAAACGTCTCTGCAATAGCCACGCCGAAATTCTTCAGGCGGCAGGTAGCGGCAAATTCATCCTGACCGTTTACAAACAGCGTAGGTTCGCCTTCGCACTCCACTACGGAACAATCCACTTCGATATCGCTCAGCGCCTGGCTTAACTTGTGCATCACCGGCCAGGCTTTTTCGCCGTCCGGACTCAGCAGCTTCAGACCTACAAGGCAATTTTCGCACGGGCCGTTTTGCTGCGGAATCGGTTCAACTTTTGAACCCGTAAAACCTGCCCGCCAACGATAGCTTTGCGGCAAGCGATGGACGATGGAGAGTTGTAACATGTTCAAATTTTGTTCCCCGAAGCCAGTAAATTTCACAAACGGTTTACATACAGGTTAACACAATGTTGAAAAAAGGTGATCAAATCAACAAAGAAACCGCTTACATGTCTTACCGCTGCGTTATTACTGTTTCATTCATAAGTACTATTTTATGTGCGGCGGATCGCATTTTGGCGCTATATGTACCCCTTTCTGCGATCTAACTCAACCTTTTTTACTACAGGGTTGTGACTTTTTCACCGCTTTACTTTTACATTCGCGAAACAAATTACCGCATAAAAAAGACGCGCGCGTTGATATCAAATAAAAAAAGGGCGCGTTTCGCGCCCTCTGTGTCACCTTGATGAAGCCGTTTACGTCCGGCGCGGCCGGCTGGCGTAAAGGTAGAAAAGCATGGAGCAGGTCGCGCAAAACGCGATAGACCAAATCATCGGCCAGGCGGAGGTAAAGGTTGATAAAGAGAGCAGTGCGCCGGTAATGGCGCCAATGCCAAAGCGGAAGGTGCCCGCAAGCGAAGAGGCGGTTCCCGCCATATGAGGAAACTCATCCAGAATAACCGCCATCGCGTTAGAGGCCACCAGCGATACGCAGCCGACAAAGGCCGCCACGCCCAGCACCAGCGCCCAGAAACCGAGGTTCAACTCGGCGCTGACAACCATCCACAACGCCATTAAGAACTGCACGTACAGCCCGTTGCGAAACATTTTCACTGCGCCAACGCGACGAACAAAGCGACTGTTAACGATGGTCATCAGGAACAGAAAGACGATATTCAGCGCGAAATAGTAGCCAAAGTGCTGCGGCGAAACATGGTTAAGCTCAATGTAAACAAACGGCCCGGCGCTTAAAAACGAGAACATTCCCGCAAAGCTGAAACCGCTTGCAAGCATATAACTGAGCACGCGCTTATGGCGAAACAGCGTAGCGAAATTACCAAGCGTAGTGCGAAAGTGAAACTTCTGGCGACGTTCGACGGGCAGCGTTTCGCGTATAAGAAAGAAGATTGCGACGGAGGCGAGCAGCGCCAGCAGCGCCAGGATCCAGAAAATCGCATGCCAGTTAAACCAGACCAGCACCGCCCCGCCCGCCATCGGCGCCACCAGCGGCGCGATAGTGGTAACCAGCATGACAAAAGACATCATGCGCGAGAACTCTTCTTTCGGATAGATATCGCGCATCAGGGCGTTAATCACCACGCTTGCCGCCGCCGCAGCCAGACCGTGCAGCAGACGCATGGCGATAAGCTGGTCAACGGACTGCGACAGCGCGCAGGCGACCGCCGCCGCGGCGAAAATCAGCGTGCCGCCGAGAATCACCGGCTTACGCCCGATACTGTCGGCCATCGGTCCGTAAAAGAGCTGGCCGATAGCGAAGCCCAGAATATACGAGCTGAGCGTCATCTGGGTCCTGCCCGCGTCAACGCCATACTCCTGCGCGATGACCGGCAGCGCAGGCAGGTACATATCAATAGAAAGCGGCATCAGCATGGCCAACAGGCCAAGGATCAGCACAATACCCAGCGATGAATTTTGCCTCGCGGTCACAAGGTTCTCCTGAAATTAGCGTGTCGGCGCGCCGACGCTGGCGATTTCTTCTTCGGTAAGCGGACGGTATTCGCCAGGCTCCAGCGCCGGGTCGAGTACAATCGCGCCGATGCGCTCGCGGTGCAGCGCCACCACATGGTTGCCAACCGCCGCAAACATCCGCTTCACCTGGTGATAGCGCCCTTCGCTGATGGTCAGCCGCACTTCGGTGGGCGTGATGACCTCAAGCTGCGCCGGTTTGGTGAGATCTTTTTCATTATGCAACTGGATGCCTTGCGCAAAGCGCCCGGCCGTATCGTCCGCGACCGGCGATTCCAGCGTCACGAGATAGGTTTTCTCGCAGTGGTGGCGCGGCGACGTGATGCGGTGTGACCACTGGCCGTCATCGGTCATCAGCACCAGACCGGTGGTGTCGATATCCAGACGGCCTGCGGCATGCAGCTTGTGAGCCACCGGCACATCAAGAAAATAGAGTACCGTCGGGTGATCCGGGTCATCCGTTGAGCAAACGTAGCCCTGGGGCTTGTTCAGCATGAAGTAACGCGGGCCGGTCTGCTGCGTTAGCGCATTGCCGTCATACTCCACATCATGGTCGGGGGAGAGTTTAAAAGCGCTGTCTTTGATGATGTCGCCATCTACCGTTACCCGGCTGGCGCGAATTTCACGACCAGCAATAGCGCGGCTGACGCCAAGCTGCTGGGCGATAAACTTATCGAGTCGCATGCGGTTTAATTGCCTGTCTTATCTGGAAAATCCAGCCTGGGCTGGTTGAGCTAACGCCTGTTGGTGAGTGAGCGGCGGAGCAAGCCGCTCAGTATAACGGGCTGTAACCGTCTCACAAGACGAAATTAATTCATGGCATAATATTAGCGTGATTCCTTTATTCAGTAAGCCAATGTTTACCCTACGCCCCTATCAGCAAGAAGCGGTGGACGCCACCCTTAGCTATTTTCGCCGTCGTCGCGATCCCGCCGTGATTGTCCTGCCGACCGGCGCAGGCAAAAGCCTGGTTATCGCCGAGCTGGCGCGCGTTGCCCGCGGCCGCGTGCTGGTGCTGGCGCACGTTAAAGAGCTGGTGGCGCAAAACCACGCCAAGTACTGCGCGCTCGGACTCGAGGCGGATATTTACGCCGCCGGCCTTGCCCGCAAGGAGAGTCATGGCAAGGTGGTCTTTGGCAGCGTGCAGTCCGTTGCCCGAAACCTGGACCATTTTCAGGGCGAATTTTCACTTTTGATTGTCGATGAGTGCCATCGCATCAGCGACGATGATGAAAGCCAGTATCAGCAAATCCTGACGCACCTGAAAAAGGTGAACCCTCACTTACGCTTGTTGGGACTGACTGCAACGCCTTATCGCCTCGGCAAAGGTTGGATTTACCAGTTTCACTACCATGGCATGGTGCGCGGCGACGAAAGCGCGCTGTTCCGCGACTGCATTTATGAGTTGCCGCTGCGCTATATGATTAAACATGGCTACCTCACGCCGCCGGAGCGGCTTGATATGCCAGTGGTGCAGTACGATTTCAGCCGCCTGCAGGCGCAGTCCAACGGCCTATTCAGCGAGGCGGATCTCAACCGCGAACTGAAAAAGCAGAAGCGCATTACGCCGCATATCATCAGCCAGATTGAGGAGTTTGCGCAAACGCGCAAAGGGGTCATGATTTTCGCCGCCACGGTGGAGCATGCCAAAGAGATAACCGGCCTGCTGCCTGCCAGCGACGCGGCATTGATTACCGGCGAAACGCCCGGCCCGGCGCGCGACGAGCTTATAGAGGCGTTTAAAGCGCAGAAATTCCGCTATCTGGTTAATGTGTCAGTGCTTACTACCGGTTTTGATGCGCCGCACGTGGACCTGATAGCCATTCTCCGCCCGACGGAGTCTGTGAGTCTTTACCAGCAAATCGTCGGCCGCGGCCTGCGCCTGGCGCCGGGCAAAACCGACTGCCTGATACTGGATTACGCCGGCAATCCGCATGACCTTTACACGCCCGAAGTGGGAAGCCCGAAGAAAAAGAGCGACAACGTGCCCGTGCAGGTTTTCTGCCCTGACTGCGGCTTCGCCAACACGTTCTGGGGCAAGACGACCGCCGACGGCACTATCATCGAGCACTTCGGCCGCCGCTGCCAGGGCTGGTTTGAAGATGACGACGGGCGCCGGGAACAGTGCGATTACCGCTTCCGCTTCAAAAACTGCCCGCAGTGCAATGCGGAAAATGACATCGCCGCCCGCCGCTGCCGTGAATGCGATCACGTGCTGGTGGATCCGGACGATATGCTGAAAGCGGCGCTGAAGCTTAAAGACGCGCTGGTGCTGCGCTGCGGCGGCATGCAGCTGCAGCCGGGCGGCGATGAGAAAGGCGAATGGCTGAAAATTACCTATTACGATGAAGACGGCGCGGACGTTTCTGAGCGTTTTCGCCTGCAAACGCCCGCTCAGCGCACCGCCTTCGAACAGCTTTTTATCCGCCCTCATACCCGGGCGCCGGGCATCCCGCTGCGCTGGAATAAGGTAGCGGATATCGTGGCCCAGCAGGCGCTGCTGCGCCACCCCGATTTTGTGGTGGCGCGTCTTAAGGGCCAGTACTGGCAGGTGCGTGAAAAAGTCTTCGACTACGAAGGGCGCTTTCGCCGGGCAAACGAACTGCGTTGACAGGCTGATTAACGCAGCGCGGCGGTATAATCCATCGCCTGCAAATCCTCGATAAGCGACGGCCCCTGCGGCGTCCAGCCAAGCTGGCGCTGCGTCCAGTCGCTGCTGGCGCGAAGATCGAGCGAGGCGAAGGCGGCGAACCAACCAAAATGTTCCGCCGCCGCGGCTGGCGGCAGGGAAACCGCCTCAACGCCGAGCCCTTTCGCCACCGTCCGGGCGATATCGACAAACGCCACCGCCTGCTCCGCCACAGCGTGATAACGCTCGCCGCGGCGCCCCTGCTCCAGCGCCAGCCGGTAAAGGCGCGCCACATCGCTTACGTGCGCCGCCGACCAACAGTTCGCGCCGTCGCCGCTGTACGCCGCTACGCCTTTCTCCTTCGCCAGCGCAATATAGTAAGAGATAAGGCCTTGCCTGCGCGTATCATGCACCTGCGGCAGGCGAACGACGCGCACATCCACGCCGCTCTCCAGCACCGCATTGCCCGCCTGTTCCGACGCAATGCGCGGGTGAGGATGCGCGGGATTAAATACCGCCTCCGTCGCCGGGCGCCCATCGGCCCCGTCGCCCATGCCGGTGCCGGAGGTAATGATTAACGGACGGGAGCTGCCTTTCAGCGCCGCGCCAAGCGTTGTAATCACGCGACGGTCTTTTTCGCAATTTTCAGCGAAACGGCTGAAATCGTGATCGAAAGCGGTATGAATAACGGCGTCGGCGCTTTCAAGGCCAGCAAGCAGGCTTTCGGGCTGCTCCAGCGTGCCGAAATGCGCCTCAGCGCCCGCCGCCCTGAGCGCCCGGGCGCTGGCATCCGTTCGCGCCAGACCCGTTACCTGATGCCCGGCCTTTTGCAGTTCAGGGATAAGATGGGAGCCGATAAATCCTGTCGCTCCGGTGATGAACAGACGCATAGCAGACCTCCTGAAGGAATCGTCAGGACAGGCTATACCACCGCTGATACGATAAAAGTAGTGACATTATCAGGGTATAAAACCTAACAGGATAACGAAGCCTATGGATAACCAGAATCCACTCGGCCATTTTCTTAAGGCCTGCCGGACGCGGCGCGACCCTATAGCGTTCGGCTTCCAGGCGCAACGCCGCCGCACGCCGGGCCTGCGTCGTGAAGAGGTGGCGCTGATGGCGAACATCAGTCCCACCTGGTATACCTGGCTTGAGCAAGGGCGCGGCGGCACGCCGTCGAAAGAGGTGCTTAACCGCATCGCCTCCGGCCTGCGGCTCACCGAGGCCGAGCGCGAGCATCTCTTCCTGCTCGCCTTCGGTCATCCGCCTGAATCGCGCTACCCGAGCTCAGAAACGATAACGCCCCGCCTTCAGCGCGTGCTGGACGCGCTGCCGACAAGCCCCGCCATTATCAAAAACGTGACCTGGGACGTGCTGGCCTGGAACCGCGCCGCCGCCGTCATTTTGACGGATTACGCCACGCTTACGCGGGAACAGCGCAATATTTTGCGCCTGCTGTTCAGCGACTCTCGCGTCCGGCATGGACAAAAAGAGTGGGAGCGCGTCGCAGGTCTGGTCGTCAGCGCTTTCAGAGCCGATGTCGCGCGGGCGGGAGACTCGCAAGGCATGGCGAAGCTGGTGGATGAGCTGTGCCAGAGCAGCGCTGAATTCGCCGCTCTGTGGCGCCGTAATGATGTGGCGGGTCACGGCGAAGGCCTTAAGCAATTGCAGCATCCCGATATCGGCGAGATTGCGCTTGAGTTTTCTACCTTTGTGGTCGAAAACCGTCCCGACCTGACAATGATGGTTTTTAATCCCGCGTCGCAAGAGAGCCAGCGGCGCATTGAAGCGCTGATAGCCGCCGCCCAGAGGTAACGAAACCGCTGTTTTGATTGTCACCGGCGTCGTTCGCGGCTATAATGCCGCCCGCTTTTGCATCCGCAAAGCCGATCATCTACCTGTTGCTGGGTCGCCTGTAACAGGATTATTTATAGAGAGACAGTCATGTTTACTATCGAAGCACAAGCACGTAAAGAGCAGGGTAAGGGTGCGAGCCGCCGCCTGCGCACAGCTAACAAATTCCCGGCCATCATCTATGGCGGCGAAGAAGCTGCAATCGCTATCGAACTGGATCACGACAAGCTGATGAACATGCAGGCTAAACCTGAGTTCTACAGCGAAGTTCTGACCCTCGTTGTTGATGGCAAAGAAGTAAAAGTTAAAGTTCAGGCTGTTCAGCGTCACGCTTACAAGCCGAAACTGCAGCACATGGACTTCGTTCGCGCTTAATTGCCGCAATGATGTTCAGAAAAAACGCCGCTTAATGCGGCGTTTTTTTATGGCTGCGGTTTAGCTTACCCGCCTTGCGGCGGATAAGGCTGGTTACGATTTGCCGCTGGTGCGGCGCTGTAGCTGGTCGCGCAGGTTCGGCGGCGTGCCTTTAATGGTCAGCGTGTCGGTAGCCGGATCCCAGAAAATCCGCTCGCCAAGCAGCGTCGCATCAAAATTGATCGTCAGCCCGCCGCCGCTGCCGGCATATTTCGTCAACTGGCGCAGCGTGCTGCGATCCGCCGGGAAGCTCTCCTCCAGCTCATAACCCTGCTCGGCGGTAAACGCCTCAAAGCTCTTCTCGCCGAAATTGGGCAGCTCTTTTGACAGCTCGGAAAGCGTGATTTCTTCACCCGCCTGCAACTGCTCGTTGCAGTAGGTGTACACCTGCGCCCGCACGTTTTGTCGCTCGTTTTTATCCAGCTGCGCTTCGGCGGTGAAATCGTCCACCGCCTGCAACAGGCCGCGGTTTTGCGCTTTGGCGTTAAGCCCTTCGCTGGCGCCGAGGAAATCCATAAAGAAATCGGCGACCTTGCGCCCTACCCGCCCTTTCAGGAACGTCAGGTAGCGGGTCGACTCCGGATTGGTTTCCCACTCGGTCAGATCGATGCGCGCCACAATATCGGCATGGTTGATATCCAGATAGTGCGTAGAGCTGATATCCAGATTTTCATTGACCCGCATGCTGCTTAAGTTATTCAGCACGGCAACCAGCAGATACTCCACCGCCAGGTAACGATACTGGCAAAACAGCACCACGCCGCCGTCGGCAAAGGGGTATTTCGCCAGCTCGTCGCGCAGGCGGCCGGTGGCCGCGCGGCTGAAGGCGAGAAAATCATCTTCGCCCTTGCGGCACTGACGCAGCGCCTGGGCAAGCTCGCTCTCTTCGGTAAACAGACCATAGGCTTTGCTTTTCGCGCTATAGACGCGGTGCAGCTCGGCCATCATCTCGGAAACCGTTACGTTTGGCTCAAGCAGCGAGTCGCGCAGCACCAGCTCCAGGTTCTGCTCGTCGCGCTTAATTAACTGATGTAAGGCAATCTGGTCGATATCCAGACTCATGATAAACTCTCCTGTCAAACAGGACGGTATTCAACCACTGCCCGCCGCGCTGCGCAACCGCAGATGTTTCCGGACGTCCGCTGTTGATAAAATGCGGGAAAAATGGCGGTTGCTACGGTAAGATATCGCACTTTACTGATTAAACTGATGTCGAGTTATGCCACAACTGTCCCGCTATAGTGATGAACGCGTTGAAGAACTGCTGAGTGAACTGGTGAATGTGCTGGAAAAGCACAAAGCGCCCACCGATCTGTCTCTGATGGTGCTTGGCAATATGGTCACCAATCTGATTAACACCAGCGTAGCGCCTGCGCAGCGTCAGGCGCTGGCTCGCTCCTTCGCCGAGGCGCTGCAGTCCTCCGTTCGCGAAGATAATGCGCATTAAGGGATACCGTAAACAAGCATGGTGACTAACCGTCAGCGCTACGCCGAAAAAGTCTCCCAGATGATAAGCTGGGGGCACTGGTTCGCCCTGTTCAACATTCTGTTGGCCATGGTGATGGGTAGCCGCTACCTGTTTATCGCCGACTGGCCGACTACGCTTACGGGTCGCGTTTACTCTTACGTAAGCCTGGTCGGCCACTTCAGTTTTCTGGTTTTCGCCACCTATCTGTTAATTCTCTTCCCGCTCACCTTTGTGGTGATGTCGCAGCGGCTGATGCGGTTTCTCTCCGCCCTGCTCGCGACCGTCGGGATGACGCTGCTGTTAATCGACAGCGAGGTCTTTACCCGTTTCCACCTGCACCTGAACCCGGTGGTGTGGCAACTGGTGGTCAACCCCGAACAGGGCGAAATGGCCCGCGACTGGCAGCTGATGTTTATCGGCGTGCCGGTTATTTTTCTTATCGAGATGCTCTTCGCCACCTGGAGCTGGCAGAAGCTTCGCAGCCTTACGCGGCGGCGGCGCTACGCAAGACCCGTGGCAGGAATATTCTTCGCGGCGTTTATCGCTACTCACGTGATGTATATCTGGGCGGACGCCAATTTCTACCGCCCTATCACCATGCAGCGCGCTAACCTGCCGCTCTCTTATCCTATGACGGCGCGCCGTTTTCTGGAAAAACATGGTCTGCTGGACGCGCAGGAGTACCAGCGCCGCCTCGTGGAACAGGGGGATCCGGAAGCGGTATCGGTGCAATATCCGCTAAGCGACCTGCGCTATACCGATATGGGCACAGGCCATAACGTGCTGTTTATTACCGTGGATGGTCTTAACTATTCGCGCTTTGAAAAGCAGATGCCAGGGCTTGCTCAGTTCGCGCAACAGAACGTGAATTTCACCCAGCACATGAGCTCGGGCAACTACGTCGATAACGGCATCTTCGGCCTGTTCTACGGCATATCGCCGTCTTATATGGATGGCGTGCTGTCGGCGCGTATTCCGGCGGCGCTGATTACCGCGTTGAACCAGCAGGGCTACCAGCTTGGCCTGTTCTCGTCGGACGGCTTTAACAGCCCCCTCTATCGCCAGGCGCTGCTTTCAGACTTCTCGCTGCCTGCGTCGCGTCGACAGAGCGATGAGCAGACCGCCTCGCAGTGGATAAGCTGGCTTGATAAATTCGCCTCCGAAGATAACCGCTGGTTCTCCTGGGTCGCGTTCAACGGCACGGCGATTGAAGATACTCAGCAGGCTAACTTCACACGCCGCTACAGCCGCGCGGCTGAAAACGTCGATGCGCAGATTCAACGCGTGCTGTCGGCCCTGCAGAGCACCGGCAAGCTTGATAATACGGTGGTGATTATTACCGCCGGGCGCGGCGTGCCGCTGGGCAGTCAGCAGGAGAGCTTCGGCTGGAGCCGCTCGCGCATTCAGGTGCCGCTGGTTATCCACTGGCCGGGCACGCCTGCCCAGCGCGTAACCAAGCTCACCACGCATCAGGATGTGATGACGACGCTGATGCAGCGTCTGCTGCATGTGCGCACGCCCTCTTATGAATATTCGCAGGGTGAAGACTTGTTTGCGCCGGTGCGCCGCAATAACTGGGTCGTAAGCGCCGACAGCAACACGCTGGCGGTGACCACGCCGCAGATGACTTTAGTGCTGGATAATAACGGCAACTACCGTCTCTACGACCTGAGCGGCGAGCGCATGAACGAAGATAAACCGCAGCTGGGCCTGCTGCTGCAGGTGTTGACGGATGAAAAACGCTTTATCGCTAACTGATTGATTATTTATAAATCAGTCAGCCAGCCGCACCCTTGCAATCAGCGCGGAAACGGGTAGTATAAGCCTCCACGTGTCGGCACGTAGCGCAGCCTGGTAGCGCACTGTCATGGGGTGTCAGGGGTCGGAGGTTCAAATCCTCTCGTGCCGACCAAAAAATCCCAAAGAAACCAACCCGTTGCGGTTGGTTTTTTTATGCCTGCGATTTGGCCCGTTTATGCGGCGAAACGAACTCGCCTCCTGCGCTTCATTATCCCGCAAACCGATAACCGCTGGAAATCGCCCGCCTGTGCCGCTACTATCCTTACCCTTCACGCCGCCCCACAGAATGGGCGTTTGACAACAACACCTGCGAATTCCTATGGCTAAAACTCATACTGTCGCGCCGCACGTGCGCGAGCTTTCCTTTGCGCACGTGGCGCGCTCGCCGCGCCTGCTGCTGCGCGAAACCCTGGCGGGGGTAATTACCGCGCTGGCGCTGATCCCGGAAGTTATCTCCTTTTCGGTTATCGCGGGCGTCGACCCGAAAGTGAGCCTTATCGCCTCGATTGTGCTCTGCTTTTGCATGTCGCTGCTGGGCGGCCGCCCGGCGATGGTCACCGCCGCCGCGGGTTCGGTTGCGCTGGTGATTGGGCCGATGGTGCACCAGCACGGCGTCGGCTACATTCTGCCCGCCGTGGCGCTGGCCGGGATTATCCAGATCCTGTTTGGCGTACTCGGCCTTGCGCGCATGATGCGCTATATCCCCCGCTCGGTGATGATAGGCTTTGTGAACGCCCTCGGCATCCTCATCTTTATGGCCCAGGTGCCGCACGTATGGGGACAAAACACCACTGTTCTGCTGCTGTTCGCCCTCACGCTGGTTATCGTGCTGCTGCTGCCGCGCGTGCTGAAAAGCGTCCCTTCCCCGCTGGTCGCCATTGTCGCCGTTACGCTTATCGCCGTGTATGGCGGCTATACGCTGCCGACGGTGGGCGACGAAGGGCCGATGACGCCCGGTCTGCCGGGCTTCACCGAACTGCTGGTGCCGCTGAACCTGCAAACGCTGCAAATCATCTGGCCCTGCGCGCTCAGCGTGGCGTTTGTCGGGCTGATGGAGTCGCTGCTGACGGCAAAGCTTGTGGATGACATTACCGACACCCCATCCAGCAAGCGTCGCGAATGCTGGGGCCTGGGCATCGCCAATATTCTCGCCGGCTTTTACGGCGGCATTGCGGGTTGCGCCATGATTGGCCAGACGGTGGTGAACGTGGAGCTTGGCAAAGCGCGTTCGCGCTTCTCCACCATCGCCGCAGCGCTGGTGCTGTTGCTGCTGGTGACCGGGCTTAGCGCCGTGATGGCGAAAATCCCGATGGTGGTGCTGGCGGGCATCATGATGATTGTGGCGGTGAAAACCCTTAACTGGCACAGCATTGCGCCAGCCACCCTGAAACGCATGCCGCTTTCGGAAACGCTGGTGATGGCGACGACCGTGGTCGCCACCGTCTGGACCGGCAACCTGGCGGTGGGCGTCGCAGGCGGGGTTATCTTCGCCATGGTGCTTTTCGCCCGCCGCGTCGCGCATGTGGTGCATGCCGACCGCGAAGTGCTCGAAGGGGGCGAAGCGGTGCGTTATACCGTGCGCGGCCCGCTGTTCTTTGCGAGCAGCAACGATCTCTACGAGCATTTTCGCTATGCCGACGATCCTTCATGCGTGACAATTGACCTCACCCATGCGCAAATCTGGGACGCCTCCACCGTCGCGGCGCTTGATGCAATCGAAACCCGCTATCGCCACCACGGCGCGCAAGTGAAAATCGAAGGGCTGGATTTGCGCAGCCACGATTTCCACCAGCGCCTGAGCGGTAAAATCTAATCAGCAGCCCGGCGGCGCTAGCGTTCGCGCAGCGCCTCCCGGGCCTTGTTGAGCGGCTTGATTAAGTAATCCAGCACCGATTTCTGGCCGGTTTTTATCTCGACGTCCGCCACCATGCCCGGCAGTATCGGGAAGTTTTTGCCCGCTTTATTGGTCAGCGCGGCGCGTTGGGTGCGGATATAGACGCGATAGAACCACTGGTCGCGCTTGACTTCATCCTGCAGCGTATCGGCGGAAACCATCTCCACCTCCCCTGGCAGCGCGCCGTAAATCGCCGGATCGTAGGCCGTAATCTTTACGCTTGCCGTAAGCCCCGGACGAATCCAGGCGATGTCGCGCGGGCTGATGCGCGTCTCGACTAAAAGCCGGTCTTCCACCGGAACGATCTCCATAAGCTTGTCTCCCGGCGCCAGCACGCCGCCTGGCGTATTAAGCTGGATATCTTTGACGATGCCGCGTACCGGTGAATGAAGCGTCGCCCGTGTGAGTTGATCGCGCTTGCCCGCTACTATCTGCCGCTGGGCGTCGAGATCGGCGTTGTTTTTCACCTGCTCTTCGCGGGCGCGCACCGCGTAATCGTTACGCGCTTCGTCCATTTTACCCTGCAACGCGCTGAGCTCTTTACGCAGCCGGATAACCTCTACCTTGCCCGCCGCGCCCTGCGCCACCAGCGGCTCGGTCATGCGCAGCTCATCATCCGCAGAACATCAGCCAGTACAAAGCGGGTACGCGCGTGAAAGGCAAAGACGGCAACATCTACGAGTGTAAACCGTTCCCTTATGCCGGCTGGTGTAAAGGCGCGGCCTGGGCGTATGCCCCGGGCACAGGTGTTAACTGGTCGGATGCCTGGATCAAACGTTAACCAGAGGTCTGCTCAGGGCGCCGCTCGCGAGCGGCGCCCTGTCAGCCGGGAGAAAAGCATGAAAGCCTGTTTCGCATTGCCGCTTTACGCCGTGAGCCTGATGGCGCAGGCTACCTGCTGGGACGAGGCGGCGTACTATTTTAATCTCGATCCGAAGCTGCTTACCGCCATCGCTCAGGTGGAGTCGGGCATGAACCCTGAAGCGATAAACGTCAACACCAACGGCAGCTATGACGTGGGGCTGATGCAAATCAACAGCATTCATTTTGCGCGATTGCGAAAGCTTGGCGTTGATGAGGTCTTGCTGATGCAGGACCCGTGCGTGTCGGTGCTGGTGGGCGCCTCCATCTTATCGCAGATGGTGAAAACCTACGGCTATACCTGGGAGGCCATCGGCGCCTATAACGCAGGCACCAGCGAAAGCCGCCACGGTTTGCGTATGCGCTATGCCTGGAAAGTGTGGCAGCGCTATCAGCGCTTAAAGGGGTTATAACCGGCAAGCGCTTTCCCACCGGTTATGTTATTAACAGGTTCGCTAACACCCACGCGCTTAATTTCCTGTCGCCATCGGTTTTAGCGATAAGCGATTATGCGCTTTGTTTTTGATAATCCGGCGCCGGCAATTTAATATCCTGATCGACGCCCTGATAATTCACCTTAATATGATCTTTACTGATGCCGGTCACACGGGCATTTTCGTATCCCTTCAGCGTTTCCCCGACATGATAAATAACCTGCTCGTTTCCTTGTTTAACCACCGTGGCGGAAAGATCTTCATCATCGCTAAAAATAATGCCGCTGATATCCAGCGCCAGCTGCGGCGCGCTTGCCTGAACGTCGGGCGTGGTCGGCGCCGCGTTAAAGAGCGCAAGCGTGACGGGCGCTGCGGGGGTACTGGCAACGACCGGGGCGGCTTCAAGCTGCTCGCGCGTCTGCGACCAGCTCATCCAGCCGCTGGCGGTTTGCGCCACTCCGGCGAGCGCGATAACGCCGCACAGCGCAGGCGCGAAATATTTCTTAATAGCTGGAGTCACCATATTCTTCACTATTTAAATTCAAGCTGAAATTATTGCCGCAATTCACCTGAGAATTGACGACGTCATATTTAATAAGAGAATTCTAACAACCCTGAAATTTATTAGCCAGCGAATCATTCACCAGCACAATAAATCAAAAAAGAGCTTTTCCTTAATTAATAGAAGAAGTTAACCAAAAAGGATCAATTAAGCAGCGCAGAATTCGATTTTCAGAAAGAGTGAATAAATAAATCGGGATGATATTGCGGCCGGTTGATAGCCAGCCGCATCGTTACGATTAACTGCCGGTGCGCGCCACCGCATCGCGACTCGCCAGCGCCCGCTCGTCGCCCGTCAACTCGCTTAAATGGCCCTGGCGCATCTCCAGCAGACGGTCTGCGTGAATAAAATAGTGATCGTCGTGACTGATGGCGAAGATGGTTTTACCCATCTGCTGCATCAGCGGCAGCAGCACCTGATAAAACTCGCGGCGGAAATGGGGGTCCTGATCCGCCGCCCACTCATCCAGCAGGATGATATCGCGGTCCTCCGCCAGCGCCAGCAGCAGCGCCACGCGCTTCTTCTGCCCTTTCGAAAGCTTAAGGTTAAGAATTTTGCCGTTATCCAGCTCCAGCTTGCCGGCCATTTTCAGCCGGTTCAGCCAGGCGTCCACCAGCGCCGGGTTGGCCTCTTCGCCCTGCGGCCCCAGCAGTTTATCGAAAAGCCAGACGTCGGTGAAAACCGCCGAGAAGTGCTGGCGATAAGCTTCCATTTCGCTTGCGGCAATCACCTCGCCATCGAGCAAAATGTCGCCGCTGGCAGGCGTATAAAGGCCGGTGAGCAGCATGGCGAGCGTGGATTTGCCGCTGCCGTTGCCGCCAATCAGAAACAGCAGTTCGCCGCGCTTAATCGTGAGATTCAGCGGTCCGACGCCGAAGCTGCCGTCGCTGTAGGTAAAGGTGACGTCGCGAAGCTCAAGCGTTTGCCAGTCGGCAAATTTTTGCGGGCGTTTAAAAGCAGGCTCGTAATCCGCCAGCTGGAACTGCTTCAGTTTGTTAAACGCCACCTGAGCGGTAAGCAGCGTCGGCAGCGCCCCCATAGCGGAAAGCAGCGGCGTGCGTAAAAAGAGCAGCGCCAGCGAGTAGGTCGCCGCCACGTTGGTATCGGCCCAGCCAAGACCGTTCGCCATCCAGAACACCAGGCCAATCACGCCGAGCATCATGATGTTGGACCAGTTCACCGCGCTCAGGTGGAAAGTGTCGGCGCGAATAATGTGCTGGCGGTAGCTTTGTGCATCCGGCTTGTAAACCTGGTCGAAAATGTATTCGGCGCGCTCGCGGTTAAGCGCCAGTTCCTTACGCCCTTCCAGCAGGGTCTGGAAGTCGTTGTAGAGGCTCTCTTCCACTTCACGCAGCGTAGCGATGTGCTTATACACGCGCTGCACCAGCAGGTAGCCTATCCACAGCGTGATAGCTATCCACACGGCGGTGACCAGCAGCATTTTCGACGACAGCCAGCCTAAGTAAACGGCGCTGCCGACCGTCAGAATTATCCCCTGCACCAGCTCCGGCAAACGCACAAAGGCGACCGTGATATTACGAACGTCGCTGGTAAGCCCCGCCAGCAGCGTGGCGCTGCCGAGCTTTTCCACTTGTTCAACCGGCGTATCCATAATGCGCTTGATGAATTCGCTGCGCAGGCGATAGACAAAATGGTGGCCGAGCATCGTTAACGCCAGCTGCGAGGCGAGCGTCACGGCCATCAGCAGCAACAGCAGGCCAAGAAACGCCGGCAATACCGCAAGCGATAAATCGACGGTCGCGATGAGACGTTGGTTAATAAAAGCGATAAGGCCAATACCCAGCGCGGCGCTGGCGAGGCTTAACGCCAGCACCAGCACAAACGGCAGACGGTACTGGCGCCAGACAAGGCGCAGAAGTTCCATAAAAGCGGCTACCCACAGAAAACAAAACAGCGAGCAGTTTAAACGGCGCGAACGCGACGGCAAGAATAATTCTTATTTTTATTCGCCGCCCGCCTGTCGGAAGGTAAGGTTGTAACGCCAGGGTCCGGTATCGGGATGACAGCCAGGCTTCAGCGGCTGGACGCCGTGATAATAAAGGCGCGACGGCCCGCCCCACACCACGACGTCGCCATGCTCGAGCAGCAGCCTTTTCAGCGGATCGCTGCGCTTGAGGCCGCCCCACTGAAACACCGCAGGCAAGCCAAGCGAGACGGAAACAATGGGCGCGCGCAGGTCAGGCTCATCCTTATCCTGATGCAGCGAGAGCTTCGCCCCGGGCGCGTAGCGGTTAATCAGGCAGGCGTCAGGCTGGAAATCGGGATAGCCTGCCGCCCGGGCCGCGTCGTCGCAAAGCGTGCGAAAGGCTGGGGGCATTTCAGGCCAGGGTTTACCGGTAAGCGGGTCGTGATGCGCGTAGCGGTAGCCGCTGCGGCTGCTGGTCCAGCCGAGCGGGCCGCAGCTGGTCATCGCCACCGACATGGTATAGCCGCCTGGCGTAACCATCTGGCGAAACGGCGACTGCGCCGCCACCTGGGCGATAGTCGCCAGCAGTTCAGCGGCGGTGGCGAAGGCGAACCGGCGCAATATCACCGCGCCGTCGTCAAGCGGCTCGTGCCAGGGGGGCTGGTCGGCAAACAGATCCATTAGCTCTCCTTTTTCTTTATTTTTGCTTCGCGCGCCAGCAATGCGGCCTTGCGCTCGACACCCCAGCGGTAGCCCGCGAGCGCACCGTCGCCGCGCACGACCCGGTGACAAGGGATCGCCACCGCCAGTTTATTGGCGGCGCAGGCGCTCGCCACCGCCCGCACGGCGCCAGGCTTGCCAATCTTTTGCGCCAGTTCGCTGTAGCTGAGCGTGCTGCCGGCGGGAATGGCGCGCAGCGCCTGCCAGACCTGCTGCTGAAAGGCGGTGCCGCGAATGTCGAGCGGCAGCGTCCACTCTCCTGCCGGCGCGTCAAGAAACGCAACTACCTGCGCGACGCGCTGGTGAAAATCGGCGTCCTGCGAAGGTTGCGCATGGGGAAAGAGCGTTAACAGCTCGGATTCAAGCCGCTCGCGGCTTTCGCCCGGCAAAATAGCGCAGACTCCCCGCTCGCTTTGCGCCACCAGACACAGGCCCAACTGGCACGAGACTATCGTCCAGTCGACCGGGGCGGTTTCGCCGCCGCGTAAATATTGTCGCGGCGTCATGCCGAGCGCCGCGTCGGCTTCACGATAAAAAGCGCTGCCGGACGCATAGCCGGAGGCGTAAATCGCCCCGGTCACGCTCTCGCCTTCGCGCAACGCCTTACGCAGCTTTTGCGCCCGCAGCGCCTGCTGCCAGGCTTTGGGCGTGAGCCCGGTTACCGATTTAAACAGCCGGTGAAAGTGGTAAGGGCTCATCGCCGCGCTTTGCGCCAGCTCCGCGAGGGTTAACGGGGCGGCGCTCGTCTCCATTTGTCGGCAGGCAGCGGCGATACGCATCGCCTTCTGCTGCTGCGGCGGCGTCTTATCGGGCTGGCAGCGCTTGCAGGGACGAAACCCCGCGGCCAGCGCGCCGGCGGCATCGGGGTAAAAACGAACATTGTCGCGCAGCGGACGACGGGCGCGGCAGGAGGGACGGCAGAAGATGCCGGTGGTCACCACCGCGAAGACAAAGCGCTCGTCCGCACGGGCATCGCGGCTTTCCACCGCCTGCCAGCGCGCCTGCTCAGACGTAAAATCGTCGCGTTTCATAACAGACTCCTCTTTTATAAGGTAGCCCTACTCTGCCCTTACGGCACGCGTGAAAAACCCGCCTTCTTGCTTTTTAATTTTTATCACTCAGCAGAAACGCGTGAAACGACGGCGACATCCACACCGAGAACCCTTGCTCTTCTTTGGTGACCAGATAGACCGCAAGGCCCTCTTTCAACGCCACCGCTTTGGCTTTCTCCGGCCCCAGGACCATGAGCCCGGTATCCCAGCCGTCCGCTTCCAGCGCCGTGGGCGCGATAACAGTCGCGGAAACCAGCTTATGGGTGATTGGCCGTCCGGTGGCGGGGTCGATAACGTGCGAAAGCCGTTTACCGTCGAGCTCATAGTAGTTGCGGTAGCTGCCGGAAGTGCTGATGCCGTGGCCGTTAATATCGACAATCGCCTGAACGGCGTTTTGCTGGTCGGTGGGCTTCTGGATAGCCACGCGCCACGGATGCCCCTGCGGGTTGTCGCCCCGGCTTGCGAGCGCGCCGCCGACAGAGACCAGATAGCGGCTTATCCCTTCGCGCTCCATCAGGCGCGCCAGGCCATCGGCCGCGTACCCTTCGCCGACGGTTGAAAGGTCCACATAAAGATCCGGCAGATCTTTTTGCAGATACTGCTGTCCTGCGCGGTTTATCACGGAAAGATGCTGTAAGCCGGTGCGCGCCTTCGCCGCCGCGATTTGTCTGTCATCCGGCGTTTTCACCGGCTGCTTGTCGGGGCCGAACCCCCATAAGTTCACCAGCGGGCCGACGGTGATGTCCATGGCGCCATCGGTTTTTGCGCCGATGCGCAACGACAGCGTCACGATATCGCTCATCGACTCGTCCACCGGCCAGGGCTGCGTGCTGCGGGAATGGTTAAAGCGCATCAGCGCCGAGTCGTTTTTCCAGGTAGAAAGCCGCTGGTCGTCGCCGTCGAGCTGCGCCTGGATTTTCTTGCGCAACTCTTCTGCGCGTGCGCGTTCAACGCCCGCCAGGCTCACGCGCCAGAACGTGCCCATGGTTTTGCCTTCCAGCACCAGGGGCTGCGCTTCGGTTGATGATGAATTGTCGCAGCCGGCAAGGAGTAATGCGCAGGCCATCAGGCTCGCGCACAGAGAGTGAAACTTCATTTTATATCCTCAAACTTACGCGGCGACAGGGTACAACAAAAGTGGGCGACGTTGGCGGCGGAGCAATAAAAAAGGGGCCCGCAGGCCCCTTACGCAGACAGACAGACTTAGAACTGGTAAACCAGGCCCAGCGCGACGATATCGTCAGTACCGATGCCGGTGGCGCGGGTAAAGTCGTTGTCGTCAACCAGGTTGATTTTGTAATCAACATAGGTGGACATATTTTTGTTGAAGTAGTAGGTCGCGCCCACATCAACATATTTCAGCAGATCCTGATCGCCGTAACCGCCTTCGATGTCTTTCCCTTTGGACTGCAGGTAAGCCACGGACGGACGCAGACCGAAGTCGAACTGGTACTGAGCAACCACTTCGAAGTTCTGCGCTTTGTTAGCAAAGCCGTAACCCGTAGTACGACCGCTGCCGTTAGACGTACCAAAACGGGTAGCGTTGTAAGTCTGAGAGTATTCCGCCGCCAGGTAGATGTTGTTAGCGTCGTATTTCACGCCGCCGCTATACACATCAGCACGGTCGCCGTTACCGTAAACGCCCGCCGCATTCTGGTCAGCAGTACGCTTGGAGGAGGTGGCAGCAGCGCCGATGGCGAAGCCTTCGCCCAGATCGTAGGTCAGAGACGCGCCGTAGCCGTCGCCGTTCTGTTTCAGCAGGCTGCGGCCGCCAGCCGCGTCGTTCTCACCGCTGACGCTGCCGTTTTTACCCTGATACTGCAGAGCGAAGTTCAGACCATCAACCAGACCGAAGAAATCGGTGTTGCGGTAGGTCGCGAAGCCGTTGCCGCGCTGCTGCATGAAGTTATCCGCGCCGTACGTGTCGCCGCCGAATTCCGGCAGAACGTCGGTCCAGGAAGTCACGTCGTAGATGACGCCGTAGTTACGACCGTAGTCGAAAGAGCCCGCGTCGCCGAATTTCACGCCCGCGAAAGCCACACGCGTCCAGGAACGGTTACCGGTTTCTGCATCGTTACCCTGAACCTGGTACTCCCACTGGCCGTAACCGGTGATCTGGTCGTTAACCTGGGTTTCGCCTTTGAAGCCAATACGCATGTAGGTCTGATCGCCGTCGTTGCCAGCGTCGTCAGAGAAATAGTGCAGACCGTCAACTTTACCGAACAGATCTAATTTGTTGCCGTCTTTGTTATAAATTTCAGCCGCCTGTGCGGTACCTGCTACCAGCAGAGCTGGGATCAGGAGGGATAGTGCTTTAACTTTCATCTTATTAACCCTCTATTGTTATATGCCTTTTTATTTGCCACTGCGTACTGACGCTTTTTAGGTCAGTCGGCGAAACCATTCTCCGCAAAAAATCGGAAGAATCCAACGCGAATATGATACGAAAACTTTGAAGATGTATCTTTTGTACCTGAGGGTGTAACAAAATATTAATAAGAGGGAACTTTTTATTCGCACTAATTGCTAAAAAAATCCGCACTAAATATCAAAAAATATAAAATAATCTATATAAATCATTAAGATAGTACATGATATTTTTTACCGCACTGATTGCCAAAACATCTGGCGCTTTCACGACTAAAATTACCCTCGCTATCATCATTAACTTTATTTATTACCGTCATTCAAATCTGAATGTTCGTTTTACCCCTATTATATCCGGATGCCCGCATCCGGTTTTTTTTTGCTTAATTTACCCGCCTCGTTATTTCCCCTCCATATTGAGATAAATCTTAACGACTATTAAATAATCAACTTATGGTTTAAGGTAAATTTGCTGCGCATACTCTATAATTCCTTGTTTGTTATTTAGTGCCTTTCCGTCTGGCTTAATCGCAACCGCTCACTTTTCACCCTCACTCTGTTTTTTTATTGCGCAAAGTGCAAAAGCGTTACGCCTTGCGCAGCCGCTTTTTATTTAGCGCAGTTATCATCCATCTGGAAAATCATACGTTTCGCTTTATACTGCATGATTTGCGATACTGGCGAACGTCCGGAAACGCCCTGCCCTTTGCCGCCCCGTGCTGTAACAGTGAGACGTTTTCCCGATACAGACAGCAAGCAGAGTTCTTTTTGATTACGGCGTATGGCCGGTGGATTGCACACAACGATGAGTCAGTCAGACGCGATGATCCCCAACAAGTTTTCCCTGATGCCGGGCAGCATTACCCGTTTCTTTTTATTGCTGATCGTGGTGCTGCTGGTCTCGCTGGGCGTAATGGTGCAGAGCGCGGTTAACGCCTGGCTGAAAGACCGAAGCTATCAGATAGTGGATATCACCCGCGCCATGCACAAACGGGTCGATACCTGGCGTTACGCCACCTGGCAGATCTATGACAATATCGCCGCCTCGCCTTCCGCCTCTGAAGGCGCCAACCTGCAGGAAACACGGTTACGTCAGGATGTCTATTATCTGGAAAAGCCGCGCCGCAAGACCGAAGCGCTGATTTTCGGCTCTCATGACAGCTCTACGCTGGAGATGACCCAGCGCATCTCAACATACCTTGATACGCTATGGGGCGCTGAAACCGTGCCCTGGTCGATGTATTACCTGAACGGCCAGGATAACAGCATGATCCTCATCTCCACCCTGCCGCTTAAAGATCTCTCCTCCGGCTTTAAAGAATCGTCCGTCGGCACTATTGTCGATTCTCGCCGCGCGGAAATGCTGCAACAGGCTAATGCGCTGGATGAGCGAGAAAGCTTTTCGCCGCTGCGCCGCCTTGCCTGGCAAAACGGCCTGTACTTTACGCTGCGCACCACCTTCAACCAGCCCGGACACCTCGCGACCGTGGTGGCGTTTGATTTGCCCATCAACGATCTGATCCCCCCGGGCATGCCGCTGGAAAGCTTCCGCCTTGAGCAGGACAACAGCCAGGCCACGCCGTCCGGTACCGATAAAGAAACGCCCGATAGCGTCACCATTAACTTCAACAGTTCGCGCATCGAAATCGCCTCGCCGTTGAGCTCCACCAGTCTGCGGCTGGTATGGGAAGTGCCGTTCGGCACGCTGATGATGGACACGCTGCAAAACATTTTGCTGCCGCTGCTGCTGAACCTGGGCCTGCTGGCGCTGGCGCTGTTCGGCTATACCACGTTTCGCAACCAGCCTGCGCCCCGCACCCAGGAAACGCCGGGCGGCAATAATAAAGAATTGCATATGCTGCGCGCGTTAAACGAAGAGATTGTCTCTTTGCTGCCGCTTGGCCTGCTGGTGCATGACCAGGAAACTAACCGTACGGTTATCAGCAATAAGATTGCCGATCACCTGTTGCCGCATCTTAACCTGCAGAACATCACCTCAATGGCGGACCAGCACCAGGGGGTGATTCAGGCGACGGTGAATAACGAACTTTATGAGATTCGCCAGTTCCGCAGCCAGGTCGCTTCACGCACGCAGATTTTTATCATTCGCGATCAGGACCGCGAAATTCTGGTGAACAAAAAGCTTAAGCAGGCGCAGCGTCTGTATGAGAAAAACCAGCAGGGCCGCGTCGCCTTTATGCATCACATGGGCGACGCGCTAAGCGCGCCGGTGAAGCAACTGGCGGAGCAGGCTACCGCGCTGCATACCGAGGAAAGCCTGGCGCTTGCGGATCAGGCCGACCGCATTGTGCGCCTGGTGGACGAAATCCAGCTTGCGAATCAGCTGGAGGCGGATAACTGGAAGAGCCACAGCAGCGCCTTCGTCATTCAGGATCTCATTGACGAAGTCGTGCCGGAAGTGTTGCCCGTTATCAAACGCAAGGGGTTGCAACTGCTTATCAATAACCAGTTGCCCGCCAATGAAGAGCGCCACGGCGACCGCGAAGCGCTGCGTAAGATCCTGCTGATGCTGCTGCACTATTCCGTGACCACCACGCAGATGGGCAAAATCACGCTGGAGATTAGCGCCGAAGAGCATGAGAAGGAGCGGCTGCTGCTGCGCATTCTCGATACCGGCGACGGCATTCATAACGCTGAAATTGATAACCTTCACTTCCCGTTCCTGAACGACACCTCGGGCGACCGCTTCGGCAAGGCGAACGGCCTGACCTTCTGGCTGTGCAACCAGCTCGCCCGCCGTCTTGGCGGCAGCCTGAACATTAAGTCGCGTCAGGATCTCGGCACTCGCTATTCGCTGCACGTTACGATGGCGGCGGAGCCGGTTGATGAGGCCGAGCGTGAAGAAGGCCTGCTGGATGACGTGGTAGCGATGGTGGATGTCACCTCCAGCGAGGTGCGAAATGTAGTGGTTCGCCAGCTTGAACAGTGGGGAGCGACCTGCATCACGCCAGACGAAAGACTGGCAAGTCAAGAGTTTGATATCTTTTTAACAGATAATCCGTCTAATCTTACTGCCAATGGCCTGCTTTTAAGCGATGATGAGGACGGCGTGAAGCGAATCGGCAACGGTAAGTTCCGCGTCAATTTCAACATCAGTAATGCTATGCAGGAAGCAGTGCTACAACTTATAGAGGAGCAGCTGGCACAGGAAGAAGTTCCCGAGTCACCTTTGGGCGGCGATGAGAATACGCAGCTCCATGCCAGCGGCTATTACGCGCTGTTTGTCGACACGGTACCGGACGATGTTCAGAGGCTGTATACTGAATCAGCAGCAGGCGACTTTGCTTCGCTTGCGCTGACAGCGCATCGCCTGAAAGGGGTGTTTGCGATGCTGAATCTGATACCCGGCAAGCAGCTATGTGAAACGCTGGAGCATCACATTCGCGAGAATGATGCACCAACCATAGAAAAATATATCAGCGACATTGACGCTTACGTCAAAAGCTTGCTGTAGCAAGGTAGCCTAATACATGAACAATATGAACGTAATTATTGCCGATGACCATCCGATTGTTCTGTTCGGCATTCGTAAATCTCTTGAACAAATCGAGTGGGTGAACGTTGTCGGTGAGTTCGAAGATTCCACAGCATTGATCAATAACCTGCCAAAGCTTGACGCACACGTCCTTATCACCGATCTCTCCATGCCGGGCGATAAATATGGCGATGGCATTACTCTTATCAAATACATCAAGCGCCATTTCCCGAACCTGTCCATTATCGTTCTGACCATGAACAATAACCCGGCTATCCTGAGCGCCGTGCTGGATCTGGATATCGAAGGCATCGTGCTTAAGCAAGGCGCGCCGACCGATCTGCCGAAAGCGCTGGCTGCGCTGCAAAAAGGCAAAAAGTTCACGCCGGAAAGCGTTTCCCGTCTGCTTGAGAAAATCAGCGCGGGCGGCTATGGCGATAAACGCCTGTCGCCGAAAGAGAGCGAAGTGCTGCGCCTCTTCGCCGAAGGTTTCCTGGTGACGGAAATCGCCAAGAAGCTGAACCGTAGCATTAAAACCATCAGCAGCCAGAAGAAATCGGCGATGATGAAGCTTGGCGTGGATAACGATATCGCCCTGCTTAACTACCTCTCTTCCGTAAGCCTGACGCCTGCGGACAAAGACTAAAAAAAAGCCCTCGCTGCTCTGCGAGGGCTTTTTTTATCGAAGCGCGACGCTCATCCGTCGCGCTTTTTTTATTGCCGCTTATCCCCGCGCCCGGCGCACCCGCTCGGCATAGACGGCAAGCGTCTGCTTAAGCACATCCAGCGTCACCGGCTTGGACAGACAGCTGTCCATGCCCGATTCGATACAGCGCTGTTTCTCTTCCGCCAGCGCGTTAGCGGTCACGCCAACTACCGGCAGCGTCAGCCCCAACTGGCGGATGCGCTGCGTCAGGCGATAACCGTCCATGTTCGGCATGTTAACGTCGCTCAGCACAATATCGATGTGATTTTTACTGAGCACATTAAGCGCATCCACACCGTCGTTCGCGGTTTTGCACTGATAGCCAAGCGAGCCAAGCTGGTCGGCCAGCAGGCGACGGTTAATAGGATGATCGTCAACCACCAGAATCATCATGTCGTCGTTCTGCTCGGTATTGCTGGCGGCCGCCTGCAACGCAGACGCGCCCGCAGGCACCCCGACATTAATGCTGTAAATGCGTCCAAGCAGCGTAATGACTTCATGCGGCGAAGCGACGCTGTGCATCCAGACGCCGGCGGCCCGCTCAAGCGGGATGCCGATATGGCGACGGCAGAAGATGATCGCGGCGCGGCCGCGCCAGGCGCCGTCAAGCTCATCGTCGGTAATCAGCACGTCTTCTTTATCGGGCTCTTCGCCTTCATAGCACTGCACCCGAATCCCGTTTTGCTCAAGCAGCGTCTGGAGATAATGGTTCAGCGAGGCGTTACGCACGGCGAGCCAGCAGCGCTTGTCCGCCAGACCGTCGATGCTCGCTTTCGGCGGCGTCTGTGCGTCATAAAGCGGAATACGCACCGTGAACTGGCTGCCCATGCCTGGTTCAGTATCTACCGAGATATCGCCATCCATCATGCTGATGAGTTTTTCGCAAATCGCGAGGCCCAGCCCGGTGCCCTGGAAGTTGCGCTGCACGCCCGTGCCGACCTGGAAGAACGGGTCGAAAAGACGCACCACCTCTTTTGCCGGAATGCCGACGCCGGTGTCGCGCACGCGGAAGCTCAGGTAATCCCCTTCGACTTGCACATGCAGAATAATGCAGCCGATGTCGGTGAACTTGATGGCGTTGCTTAACAGGTTGGAGATGACCTGTTGCAGACGCATCGGGTCGCCCTGCAGCGTCAGCGGCACATCCGGCTCAATAAAGCAGTACAGCCCAAGCTGTTTTCGCACCACCAGCGGCAGATAGTTGGCGGTGATATGGCTCATCACTTCCCGCGGGGAGAACTCGCGCGGCTCGATTTTCAGTTGCTCAGACTCAATTTTTGAGAAGTCGAGAATATCGCTGATGATTTTAAGCAGCAGGCTCGACGAGTTGTTCATCGCCGTCACCAGCCTGTCTACCCCTTTCGGCAGCGCTTTGGTTTGCAGCAGGTCGAGGTTGCCGATAATGCCGTAAAGCGGGGTGCGCAGTTCGTGGCTAACCGTCGCGAGGAACATCGATTTCGACTGGCTCGCCTGCTCCGCCGCCTGCGCCATATCCTGCAGCGACTCTTCCATCTTCACGCGCGCGGAAACATCCACCAGCACGCAGATAGCGACGTTCTCATTGCGGTAGCGCGAATGCACGAAGCTGATTTGCAGGTTGGTGTTATTGCTGGTCAACACGTCGACGAAGTTAACCTGCTGGCCGCAAATAATTTGCGTGAGCCGCTGGCGGTCTTCATGGGTGAGCATGTTGAGGTAGTTGTGCGCCAGTTCGTTCGAAAGAATGTTGGTGCCGTCCACGGTACGCAGGATACAAATCCCCACCGGCGCGGAGGCGACAATCTTACGGTTGAACTGCTCATGCTCCTCCAGCCGCTGGGCGTCGTTTTCCGCCGGAATGAAAATGCGCCGTTCATACATGCGCGCCAGCGTAAAGAGCACAACCCCCACCAGCACGTTCAGCAACACGGCGTTGAGGATAAGCATGCGGATGCGCTCCAGCACCATATCCACCGGCACGGAGTAGATAATGCTGAGCGAAGACGGCGGCAGCGTTTTCTTGAGGATGAGCTGCTTAAAGCGGGCGGTATAGCCAAACCAGGTGCGCTCCTGCACCCAGCGCGGGTCCGGCTCGATGCGCGTTTCCGGCCCGGTTAAGGAAAGCAGCGGATGGCCGCTCTCATCCAGGATAGTCACGCCCATCGGCAGGCTGCCGGGGGTGTAGAAGTTCTCCATGCGGATGGTTTGCTCAATGCCAAGCAGCGCCTGCAGACGGTTGCCCGGATAGACCGGCGTCAGGGAGTAGAAATAGCCGATGCCAGGACGCGGCCCCTGCCCTACCCAGTAAAGGCTGTTGCCCCGCTCTTCCTGCGGCGCGTTGCGGTACTTCATGATGCGCTCGTGCAGCGCCTGCAACGTTTTGTCGCGCTCAAGCGGCATATCGCGCAGCCCAAAATCGGCCATACAGAGATTATCTGAGCCAATCAAAAAGACGCGATTGAGATCGTAGGCCGCTGAAAAATTATCGTGCCAGTAACGTAAAAACCAGGAGAGCGACTGCAGCGAGCCGCGCCAGGCGTTGCCCAGGGTATTGCAGTCTGAATCGGGAAAGAGCGGCACAAAGGTCGGCGTGTCGAGCCGGTCGTCTGACCGCTGGGTCATTTTCAGGGTTTTATCGTCGTTCTGGAGCTGGTTTTCCGCAATGTACTTCAGCTCTTTCATGACGTCCGAGGTGCGCTGGATATAACGCTGCGCCTGGTCGTAGCTGAGGTTGAATTCCTGATGGATCTCCTCCTCTTTATCATGAAGCGCGCCAACAATATAAAACACGGAAAACAGCGCGATAAGCAGCCACAGCAGTAAGGCTAAAGCCCGGAACAGATAGCGCGAGACTTTAAGCGTCGTGCGAAAAGAGACGAAGTATTTCAAGGTGGCACCGGTAGCCGTCGACAGGTGATAAAAAAGAATGTCGTTTAAGGTAGCCGTAAAAACCCAAGGTCGCAACGGCAAAGCAAAGGGCCGGTTTCCCGGCCCTTATGACGCAGAATGAAGGTGTTACTCCTCTGCGTCGTCGTCTTCCGCGTCGTCGATATCGTCGTCTTCAACTTCAGATGCGATTTCGTCGTCGCCTTCCGCGACGCTGCCGTCGATGGAGTCGAGCTCTTCGTCATCCACCGGCTCGGCCACGCGCTGCAGGCCCACCACGTTCTCCTCTTCCGCCGTGCGGATGAGGATAACGCCCTGGGTGTTACGGCCCACTTCACGGATTTCCGAAACGCGGGTGCGCACCAGCGTACCGGCATCGGTGATCATCATGATCTGGTCGCACTCGTCTACCTGCACCGCGCCGACCACCGCGCCGTTGCGCTCGGTCACCTTGATGGAGATAACGCCCTTGGTGGCGCGAGATTTGGTCGGATACTCTTCAACCGGCGTACGTTTGCCGTAACCGTTCTGCGTGGCGGTGAGGATAGCCCCTTCGCCGCGCGGCACGATAAGCGAAACGACGCTGTCGCTGTCCGCCAGACGGATGCCGCGCACGCCAGTGGCGTTACGGCCCATCGGACGCACGGCGTCTTCTTTGAAACGCACCACTTTACCCTGCGCCGAGAAGAGCATCACTTCGTCATCCTTCGCGGTAAGGTCGACGCCAATCAGCTCGTCGCCCTCTTTCAGGTTGACGGCGATGATGCCGGCAGTACGCGGACGGCTGAACTCAGTAAGCGCTGTTTTCTTCACGGTGCCGCTGGCGGTCGCCATAAAGACGCTGACGCCTTCTTCGTATTCGCGCACCGGCAGAATGGCGGTGATGCGCTCGTTCGCTTCCAGCGGCAGCAGGTTGACGATAGGACGACCGCGCGCCCCGCGGCTCGCTTCCGGCAGCTGGTAGACCTTCATCCAGTAGAGACGGCCACGGCTGGAGAAGCAGAGGATCGTGTCGTGGGTGTTGGCCACCAGCAGACGATCGATAAAGTCCTCTTCTTTAATACGCGCGGCGGATTTGCCTTTCCCGCCACGGCGCTGCGCTTCGTAATCCGAAAGCGGCTGATACTTCACATAGCCCTGATGAGACAGGGTGACCACCACATCTTCCTGGTTGATCAGATCTTCAATGTTGATATCGGCGCTGTTCGCGGTGATTTCGGTGCGGCGCTCGTCGCCAAACTGGTCGCGGATCGCTTCCAGCTCTTCACGGATGACTTCCATCAGACGTTCGGCGCTGGAGAGGATGTGCAGCAGTTCGGCAATTTCATCCAGCAGCTGCTTGTACTCGTCGAGCAGTTTTTCGTGCTCAAGGCCGGTCAGCTTCTGCAAACGCAGGTCGAGGATCGCCTGGGCCTGCTGTTCGGTCAGGTAGTATTTGCCATCGCGAATGCCGAACTCCGGCTCCAGCCACTCCGGACGCGCGGCGTCATCGCCAGCGCGCTCGAGCATGGCGGCCACGTTGCCGAGATCCCAGCCTGCGGAAACCAGGCCCGCTTTCGCTTCCGCCGGCGTCGGCGCACGGCGGATAAGCTCGATGATCGGGTCGATATTCGCCAGCGCGACCGCCAGACCTTCAAGGATATGGGCGCGTTCGCGCGCTTTGCGCAGTTCGAAAATCGTGCGACGCGTTACCACTTCACGACGGTGGCGGACAAACGCGGCCAGAATCTCTTTCAGCGTCATGATCTTCGGCTGGCCATGGTGCAACGCCACCATGTTGATGCCGAAGGAGACCTGCAGCTGGGTCTGGGAGTACAGGTTGTTCAGCACCACCTCGCCCACTGCGTCGCGCTTAATCTCAATGACGATGCGCATGCCGTCTTTATCAGACTCGTCGCGCAGCGCGCTGATGCCTTCAACGCGTTTTTCTTTCACCAGCTCGGCGATTTTCTCAATCAGGCGCGCTTTGTTCACCTGATACGGAATTTCATGCACGATGATGGTTTCGCGGCCGGTTTTCGCGTCTGCTTCCACTTCCGCGCGGGCGCGAATGTAGATTTTGCCGCGACCGGTGCGGTACGCCTCTTCGATGCCGCGACGGCCGTTAATCAGCGCGGCGGTCGGGAAGTCTGGGCCTGGAATGTACTCCATCAGCCCTTCGACGCTGATGTCTTCGTCCTCGATATAGGCGAGGCAGCCGTTAATCACTTCGGTAAGGTTATGCGGCGGAATGTTGGTCGCCATCCCGACCGCGATGCCGGACGAGCCGTTAACCAGCAGGTTCGGGATCTTCGTCGGCATGACTTCCGGAATTTTTTCCGTGCCGTCGTAGTTATCAACGAAATCGACCGTCTCTTTCTCAAGGTCGGCCATCAGTTCATGGGCGATTTTCGCCAGGCGGATTTCGGTATAACGCATCGCCGCTGCGGAGTCGCCGTCGATGGAGCCGAAGTTGCCCTGGCCGTCGACCAGCATGTAGCGCAGCGAGAACGGCTGCGCCATACGCACGATTGTGTCGTAAACCGCGGAGTCACCGTGGGGATGGTATTTACCGATTACGTCGCCGACAACACGGGCGGATTTTTTGTAGGCTTTGTTCCAGTCGTTGCCCAACACGTTCATGGCGTAAAGTACGCGGCGGTGAACGGGTTTGAGGCCATCTCGGACATCCGGAAGCGCGCGGCCGACAATAACCGACATCGCGTAATCCAGATAGGAGCTCTTCAGCTCTTCCTCAATGTTGACCGGTGTAATTTCTCTGGCAAGGTCGCTCATCTGACCGTTATCCCTCTACTGTGTCCCGGATTCAAAGGTCGGAAATTATAACACAAGCGGGTGATTATCAGTAAGCGGAATAGACCCGCAGAGCGCTTTATTCCCCTGTTTTGCCTGTTATACTCGACGCTCTTGCGAAGAAAGGAGTAAATGCGCTGATGAATGCTGAAAAACCCCCCGTTGCGCGCAACGTTGACCACGAAGAAATTGCCAAATTCGAAGCCGTAGCGTCGCGCTGGTGGGATCTGGAAGGCGAGTTTAAACCGCTGCATCGCATCAATCCCTTGCGCCTTGGCTATATCGCCGAGCGTTCAGGCGGCCTGTTCGGCAAAAAAGTGCTGGATGTCGGCTGCGGCGGCGGCATTCTGGCTGAAAGCATGGCGCGCGAAGGCGCATCGGTGACCGGACTCGACATGGGCTTCGAGCCCCTGCAGGTGGCGCGCCTGCATGCGCTGGAAAGCGGCGTTCAGGTGGATTACGTTCAGCAAACGGTGGAAGAGCATGCTCTCCAGAACGCGGGCGCTTATGACGTGGTGACCTGCATGGAGATGCTTGAACATGTGCCGGACCCGCGCTCGGTAGTCCAGGCGTGCGCGAAGCTGGTCAAACCCGGCGGCCACGTTTTCTTCTCTACCTTAAACCGCAACGGCAAAGCCTGGCTGATGGCGGTAGTCGGCGCGGAATATGTGCTGCGCATGGTGCCGAAAGGCACGCACGATGTGAAAAAATTCATCAAGCCCGCGGAATTGCTCGGTTGGGTGGACGAAACCCAGCGATTAAAAGAACGCCATATTATCGGGCTGCACTACAACCCGATAACCAACCGCTTCAAGCTCGCGCCTGGAGTTGATGTAAATTATATGTTGCATACTGAAGCCAAAAACCCTGCCTGATATAAGCTTTTCGTATTAAAAATTGCGCAGCGTTCTGTTGCGCAATTTTTTGGCTGACCAGGAAATCGGCGTTCGATCATATTTTCATTTTTTTTCTTCTGATATTGACACGACCTTCAGCCCTTATAAGACGCGCACTTAGATAATTTCAACGTTTCGTAACCGCAAATTAACGTCGAAATCAAGCCTTGTTCTCAAAAGAATCCAGACTAGAATACTCACCATATAGCGTTTCACTTATCTCAAACCCCCTATATATAGTATTTATCCACAGAGTTAATCACAAAGTTAGCCCTGTGAATAAGCGGGGGATATTTCTATTTCACGGACAGGTATATTTCACATGAATCAGAGTCTGCTGGTGACAAAACGTGATGGCCGTAAAGAGCGCATCGATCTGGACAAAATTCATCGTGTTCTCGACTGGGCGGCTGAAGGGCTGAACAACGTTTCCATCTCTCAGGTGGAACTGCGCTCTCACATTCAGTTCTATGATGGCATCACAACCTCCGACATTCATGAAACCATCATCAAGGCCGCGGCGGATCTTATCTCCCGCGATGCTCCGGACTACCAGTACCTGGCCGCGCGCCTGGCTATCTTCCACCTGCGTAAAAAAGCCTACGGCCAGTTTGAGCCGCCGAAGCTTTATGCTCATGTCGTCAACATGGTTGAGCTGGGCAAATACGACAGACATCTGCTGGAAGACTACACGGAAGAAGAGTTCCAGCAGATGGACGGTTTTATCGACCATCATCGCGACATGAACTTCTCCTATGCGGCTGTTAAGCAGCTGGAAGGGAAATACCTGGTTCAGAACCGTGTAACCGGCGAAATTTACGAGAGCGCGCAGTTCCTCTACATCCTGGTTGCGGCCTGCCTCTTCTCCGGCTACCCGCGTGAAACCCGTCTGGATTACGTGAAACGCTTCTACGACGCGGTTTCCACCTTTAAAATTTCGCTGCCGACGCCGATCATGTCCGGCGTGCGCACCCCGACCCGTCAGTTCAGCTCCTGCGTGCTTATTGAGTGCGGCGACAGCCTGGACTCCATCAACGCCACCTCCAGCGCGATTGTGAAATATGTTTCCCAGCGCGCGGGCATCGGCATCAACGCCGGCCGCATTCGCGCGCTCGGCAGCCCCATTCGCGGCGGCGAAGCGTTCCATACCGGCTGCATCCCGTTCTACAAGCATTTCCAGACCGCGGTGAAATCCTGCTCCCAGGGCGGCGTTCGCGGCGGCGCGGCGACCCTCTTCTACCCGATGTGGCATCTGGAAGTGGAAAGCCTGTTGGTGCTGAAGAACAACCGCGGCACCGAAGCGAACCGCGTGCGTCACATGGACTACGGCGTGCAGATCAACAAGCTGATGTACACCCGTCTGCTGAAAGGTGAAGAGATAACCCTGTTCAGCCCGTCCGACGTACCGGGCCTGTACGACGCGTTCTTCGCCGACCAGGATGAGTTCGAACGTCTGTATGTGAAATATGAAAAAGACGACAGCATCCGCAAGCAGCGCATCAAAGCGTCCGAGCTCTTCTCGCTGATGATGCAGGAGCGCGCCTCTACTGGCCGTATCTACATCCAGAACGTTGACCACTGCAACACCCACAGCCCGTTTGACCCGGTTGTCGCGCCGGTGCGCCAGTCTAACCTGTGCCTGGAGATCGCGCTGCCGACCAAACCGCTGGAAGATGTCAACGACGAGAACGGCGAAATCGCGCTCTGCACCCTCTCCGCCTTTAACCTTGGCGCGATTGAGAACCTGAACGAACTGGAAGAGCTGGCTATTCTCGCGGTACGCGCCCTTGACGCCCTGCTCGACTACCAGGATTACCCGATCCCGGCCGCAAAACGCGGCGCGATGGGTCGCCGTACGCTGGGTATCGGCGTTATCAACTTCGCTTACTACCTGGCGAAGCACGGCGTGCGTTACTCCGACGGCAGCGCCAACAACCTGACGCACAAAACGTTCGAGGCTATTCAGTATTTCCTGCTGAAGGCGTCTAACGAGCTGGCGAAAGAACAAGGCGCTTGCCCGTGGTTCAACGAAACCACTTACAGCAAAGGCATCCTGCCAATCGACACCTACAAAAAAGACCTGGATGCGATTGCTAACGAGCCGCTGCACTACGACTGGGAAACCCTGCGCGAATCGATCAAAACGCATGGCCTGCGCAACTCCACTCTGTCGGCGCTGATGCCTTCGGAAACCTCTTCGCAGATTTCCAACGCCACTAACGGCATCGAACCGCCGCGCGGCCACATCAGCATCAAAGCGTCGAAAGACGGCATTCTGCGCCAGGTGGTGCCGGATTACGAACACCTGAAAGAGCAGTATGAACTGCTGTGGGAAATGCCGAACAACGACGGCTATCTGCAACTGGTGGGTCTGATGCAGAAATTCATCGACCAGTCGATTTCGGCGAACACCAACTACGACCCGCAGCGCTTCCCGTCAGGCAAGGTGCCGATGCAGCAGCTCCTGAAAGACTTGCTCACCGCGTACAAGTTCGGCGTGAAAACGCTGTACTACCAGAACACCCGCGACGGTGCGGAAGATGCCCAGGATGACCTGGCGCCGTCCATTCAGGACGACGGCTGCGAAAGCGGCGCTTGTAAGATTTAAGAAGGTCGTTGACCTGAAGCAGCCCTCTTCCCGGTGAAGAGGGTTTCTCTTTTCCCCCTCGCCCCTGCGGGGAGAGGGCCGGGGTGAGAGGCGTACTCAAATCGCCTCTTATCAACAAAGCCGTTTCACAGGATTTACGTCATGGCCTACACCACTTTTTCACAGACGAAAAACGACCAGCTTCTTGAACCCATGTTCTTCGGCCAGCCGGTCAACGTAGCGCGCTACGATCAGCAAAAATATGAAATTTTCGAAAAGCTTATCGAAAAGCAGCTTTCGTTCTTCTGGCGTCCGGAAGAGGTGGATGTCTCCCGCGACCGCATCGATTTCCAGGCGCTGCCGGAGCATGAAAAACATATCTTCCTGAGCAACCTGAAGTACCAGACGCTGCTGGACTCCATTCAGGGCCGCAGCCCGAACGTGGCGCTGCTGCCGCTTATCTCCATTCCGGAGCTGGAAACCTGGGTTGAAACCTGGGCCTTTTCCGAGACTATTCACTCGCGCTCTTATACGCACATCATCCGCAACATCGTGAACGACCCGGCGCTGGTGTTTGACGATATCGTCACCAACGAGCAGATCTTAAAGCGCGCCGAAGGCATCTCTCATTACTATGATGACCTGATCGAGCTGACCAGCTACTGGCATCTGCTGGGCGAAGGCACTCACAGCGTGAACGGCAAAACCGTTACCGTGAACCTGCACGAGCTGAAGAAGAAGCTCTATCTGTGCCTGATGAGCGTGAACGCGCTGGAAGCGATTCGCTTCTACGTCAGCTTCGCCTGCTCCTTCGCTTTCGCCGAGCGCGAACTGATGGAAGGCAACGCCAAAATCATTCGTCTGATCGCCCGCGACGAAGCGCTGCACCTCACCGGCACCCAGCATATGCTGAACCTGATGCGCAGCGGCGAAGATGACCCCGAGATGGCGCAGATAGCCGAAGAGTGCAAACAGGAGTGTTACGACCTGTTCGTGCTGGCGACGCAGCAGGAAAAAGAGTGGGCGGAATACCTGTTCCAGGGCGGCTCAATGATCGGCCTGAACAAAGATATCCTCTGCCAGTATGTTGAGTACATTACGAACATTCGCATGCAGGCGGTGGGTCTGGATCTGCCGTTTAAGACCCGCTCTAACCCGATCCCGTGGATCAACACCTGGCTGGTTTCCGATAACGTGCAGGTGGCGCCGCAGGAAGTGGAAGTGAGCTCTTACCTGGTCGGCCAGATCGATTCTGAAATCGACCACGACGATCTCAGCAGCTTCCAGCTCTGATATGTGCCGCGTTACGCTTCGCCTCACCGGTTCACAGCTTGAGTGCGACGAGGAGCATCCTTCGCTGCTTATCGCGCTCGAATCGCACAAGGTGGCGGTGGAATACCAGTGCCGCGAAGGCTACTGCGGCTCATGCCGCACGAAGCTGGTTACAGGCCAGGTCACCTGGCTTACCGAGCCGCTGGCGTTTATTCAGCCAGGCGAAATTCTCCCCTGCTGCTGCAAAGCGCAGGGGGACATAGAAATAGAGATGTAATCTCGTACAGAAAAGCAAAAGGGGCCGTAGCCCCTTTTTTATTGGTTTTTGTGCAGGTACTGCACCGCTTTGTCCGGGAAGTCGGTAAACACCCCTTCCACATCGGCCTGGCGGTAAAGCACCTCATAAAGCTGATTCACATCGCTGACGTAGTCCGGAAGCTTATCGGCGCGTACAGTGTAAGGATGAACAGGCAAGCGGCTGGCGTGCGCTTCCTGCGCCATCGCCGTGAGCTTCACGTTCCCTTTCGTCGACCCTGGCGCCACCAGCATGTGGTAATCAGGGCCAATGCCGTCGGCATATTTCGCAATCTCTTTCATCGCGCCAGGTTTGAACATCCAGTCGTAGCTGTAGTTAACCCAGGTGCCGTCTGGCTGCTTCTGCTGGGTTTCGTTCCAGTCGGTGTACGCGATAAGCTGCACCAGCTTCAGATCCATCCCCATCTTCGGCTCAAGCTCGGTTTTAATGCGCTTAAGCTCGTTCGCGTCGAAGCATTGCAGGTAAACGGCATCCCGCTTTGCAACATAGCCATACTGCTTCAGCACCCCAAGCACCTTCGCCGCGATATCTTTCCCTTCCTGATGGTGAAACCACGGGGCTTTAATCTCCGGATAGATGCCGATGCGCTTGCCGGTAGCGTGGTTCAGCCCCTGAACGAACTCAATTTCCTCTTCAAAGGTGTGCACGCGGAAATCCGATTTACCCATCGGAAAACGGCCCGGGAAGGTCTGCACCTTTTTGCCGTTTTCGAGATCAAACCCCTCGGTGAATTTCAGGGATTTGATCTCCGCGAGCGTAAAGTCGATGGCGTAATAGCGCCCGTCTTTACGCGCCCGGTCGGGAAAACGTTCCGCCACGTCGGTGACGCGATCCAGATAGTGGTCATGCAGCACCACCAGCTGGTCATCCTTTGTCATCACCAGATCCTGTTCGAGGAAATCCGCCCCCTGGGCATAGGCCATCGCTTTAGCCGGCAACGTATGCTCCGGCAGGTAGCCGCTCGCGCCGCGGTGCGCAATCACGATTTTATCACTCGCCGCCGCGCTCCCGGTCACGGCGCAAAGCACCAGCGTCGCAAGCGTTGTTTTAAGCTTCATCTGTGCCCCTTAAGCGCGTTTTTCTTGCAATTCCTGATGGCGTTTACGCTCGCCTATCATGACAACCACCAGCAGCAGTACGGCGAGAATGCTGCCGCCCACCATCACCATAAAGCCGCCATCCCAGCCGAAGAAATCAACGGTGTAACCGACAATCGCGCTCGCCGCCACCGAACCGCCGAGGTAGCCGAAGAGGCCGGTAAAGCCCGCCGCCGTGCCCGCCGCTTTTTTCGGCGCCAGCTCCAGCGCGTGCAGGCCAATCAGCATCACCGGGCCGTAAATCAGGAAGCCGATAATTATCATGCAGGCCATATCCACGTTCGGGTTGCCCGGCGGGTTCATCCAGTAAACGACAGTCGCGATAGTAACCAGCGTCATAAAGAAGACGCCGGTCGCCCCGCGGTTGCCTTTAAAGACTTTATCGGACATCCAGCCGCAGAGCAGCGTCCCCGGGATCCCGGCGTATTCATACAGGAAATAGGCCCAGGAAGATTTATCCAGCGCGAAGTGTTTCACCTCTTTCAGGTAAGTCGGTGACCAGTCGAGGATGCCGTAGCGCAGCAGGTAGACAAACACGTTAGCGATAGCGATATACCACAGCAGCTTGTTCGGCAGCACGTACTGCATGAAGATCTGCTTCGCTGTCAGCTCCTGCTCATCTTTTTCGCTGTAGTCGTCCGGGTAGTCGTTTTTGTATTCTTCAATCGGCGGCAGACCGCAGGATTGCGGCGTGTCGCGCATTAAGGAAAAAGCGATAATCGCGACCAGGATAGCGCCAAAAGCAGGCATATAGAGCGCCGCATGCCAGTCGTTAAACCAGGCCATGCCGAGCAGGAACAGCAGCGGCGGAATGCCGCCGCCCACGTTATGGGCGCAGTTCCAGACCGAAACAATACCGCCGCGCTCCTTCTGCGACCACCAGTGCACCATGGTGCGCCCGCACGGCGGCCACCCCATTCCCTGGAACCAGCCGCAAAGAAACAGCAGCACAAACATCACCATGATGCTGGAGGTCGCCCAGGGCACGAAGCCCATAAACAACATCACCGCCGCCGCCAGAATAAGCCCGGCCGGCAGGAAAACGCGCGGGTTTGACCGGTCCGAGACCGAACCCATGATGAACTTCGAAAAACCATAAGCAATGGAAATACCGGAAAGCGCAAACCCGAGGTCGCCGCGGGAAAAGCCCTGCTCTACCAGGTAAGGCATGGCAAGCGCGAAGTTTTTGCGCACCAGATAATAGGCTGCGTAACCAAAAAAAATCCCCATGAAGATCTGCCAGCGCAGGCGGCGATAAACGGGATCGACACGATCCGCGGGAAGCCGCGCCTGATGGGCGGCGGGTCTGAAAATACTTAGCATTACATTCTCCTGGCAGGTATTGATCTGCGGACACGAAGTCATTTGCGCCGCTTATGTTTGTTTTCGCGCAGGAGAATACGGGAGCTTTGTCATAATTGCTGTGAAACATCGCACATATTGTTACAGTTTTATGACAAACGAAGATTTTTTGCCTTTTTCATGTTCTTTTATTTTCGCTTGATGGTCGAATACGCTCGCTAAGCAACATAAAAATTTAGGTTTGTGATTCTGATCGGCAAAACATGAAAAGCGCTGTAATGCGTGAGGGCATGCTGGCGGGGAGGAGAATAACGCAACGTCACGCAGCAGGCTTCCGCCCGCTGCGTTTTACGAGGGTAGGCCAGAGGCTTTACTGGCTGAAGGCTTCCACCACCTGCACCCAGCCATGCTCTGAAGTAACAGGCGCGTCGTTGAGCCAGCGGCGCAGCATGTTCAGCGCCATCATGGCGCAGACTTCCTGACGAGTGCGCAGCTCATGGCGGTTAGCGCTGAATTTAAGGCGCACCGCATGCAGTCCGACCGGCGTGCACAGCACAATATTTAATTGCTCGTCGCGCATGGCGCCCACCACCAGCGTCAGCTCGCTGCCCGCCTTCTGCACCAGCGCCGCAGCCCGCTGCGCGGCTTCCTGCAGCGTTTCATCGCGGTCCGTCAGCACTTCGCTGTCGAGCAGCGGCGCGCCCGCAGAACGCAGTTGCAGCGCCAGCAGCCCGGCAGTGAACTGTTCGCTGAGCGACAGACGCAGCGGTTTTTCCTGCAAGCGGCGGGCAAGCTGGGCTGGCAGCCCTTCCGTTCCTTCGAAAATCAGGCTTTCTCCCGCCACCTCGCGAACCTTCGGCCATACCGCTTCCATCGCCTCGCGCGCCTTCGCAGGGCCGGTCAGTTTCAGTTCGATAATCGGCATAGAGGAGCGGTAGCCCATCACCACATCCGGCGGCAGCGTAAGCGAGTCAAGGCTCTGCGCGAGATCGCTTTCCGAGCGGCCAAAGGTCGTGAGGCGCAGGCAAACCGGCGGGTCGACTTGCGGGAAGCGCTGACGCAGGCGCGGCACTATCTGCTGCTGAACCATCTGGCGAAACTCCGAAGGCACCCCAGGCGTGAAGAAAATGACCGCGCGGTTAAGCGTCAAGGCGAAACCGCAGGCGGTGCCGACGGGATTGTCCACCATCTCGCTGCCTGCCGGGATCATCGCCTGTTTGCGGTTGCTCGGGGCCATCACGCGCCCGCGGGAGGAGAAAAACTGCTCCATATGCGCGAGCCACTCTTCATGCAGCTCCAGCTCGACGCCCGCCGCTTTCGCTGCGGCTTCGGCGCTGAGATCGTCGCTGGTCGGCCCGAGACCGCCGTTCACAATCACGATGTCCGCCTGCTGGCTGCGCTCCTGCAAAATGGCCGTCAGCGCCTCAAGTTTGTCGCCCACCGTGTTGCGGCGGGTCATGGGAAAGCCGTTCTCAAAGAGGTAATCCGCAAGCCATGCGGCGTTGGTATCGACTATCTGACCGTGCAGCACTTCGTCGCCCGTCGAGAGCATTTCTACTTTCAGCATTATTTTCTCCACACAAAGGGAACGCTTCACTATAGCGCAAGCGGGCGGGAGAAAGGGGAATAAAAGGCGCGACGGACGCCGCGCCTGGAGGATCAGAAGGCTGCGCTGACGCCGACGTACGGGCCGTCGGCCAGTTTGCTGTCGCGGTCGCCATCTTTACCGCTGACGTTAATGTAGCGGTAGCCCGCTTCGATGCTGAGCGGACGCAGAACAGAGAGGCGCGCGCCGACGTTCGCTTCCTGATAATCATCAATGCTGCTGGAGAGCGAATCCGGAGAGTAGTAGTAATCGCCAAACAGCGAGAAGCTCTGGCCGATCGGCAATTTCACGCCGCCGCCGACTGCCGCCGCGTAACCTTCGCTACCCGCTTTCGGGTTCAGGTAAACGCCTCTTACGCCCGGAGAGAGCATAAACGGCCCCAGCGGCAGATTGAAGTTAAGGCCGAGACCGGCGATATCGCCGTGGTCATCGTTGTGCGCCCAGTTACCGCTCAGCGCAAGGCCGGTGCTTTCGGTGCCGAAGCCGCCGGTAATATTGGTGTAATGCTCGCCCACTTCGCCGCCCACGCTCAGCGCGTTCGCCTGGGAAGCCACGAAGAGCAGTCCGCTCACGCCCGCAATCAGTAATTTTTTCATTCCGTGTATCTCAAATAAGCAAAAAGGATCCCAAAAAAAGCAGCGGCATTGTACCGCTATCCGGCGGGGAAGCAATGTATCAGGGCTTTAGCATTAGTCTGGACGTGTAACCAGGTGAAAATGAATCTTTTTTCTTAACGAAAGGTGGCAAAGATAACTGCAATAGGAACAGCCAGATTGCCCGGGATCAACGATTAATCTAAAAATATCGCCGAGGATAATTCAGCAATCAATAGACAATTACAATCAAAAGACTTACCTGTTCCGGGAGAAAAACGATGAGTAAGAAAGGATTAACCACGGCGTCAGGCGCGCCGGTGGCCCATAACAATAACTCCATGACGGCGGGACGTCGTGGGCCGATGCTGCTGCAGGATGTCTGGTTCCTGGAGAAGCTGGCGCATTTTGATCGCGAAGTGATCCCCGAGCGCCGCATGCACGCGAAAGGTTCCGGCGCCTATGGCACCTTTACCGTAACCCGGGATATTAGCGATTTCACCCGCGCGAAAATCTTCTCGCAGATCGGCAAGAAAACGGATCTGTTTATCCGCTTCTCGACGGTGGCGGGCGAACGCGGCGCGGCCGACGCCGAGCGCGATATTCGCGGCTTTTCCATTAAGTTTTACACCGAAGAGGGGAACTGGGATCTGGTGGGCAACAACACCCCGGTCTTCTACCTGCGCGATCCGCTGAAATTCCCGGATCTCAACCACGTGGTGAAGCGCGACCCGCGCACCAACCTGCGCAATCCGACCTACAAATGGGACTTTTTTTCGCTGCAGCCGGAAACAGTGCACCAGCTGACTATCGATTTCTCCGACCGCGGCCTGCCGCGCTCGTACCGGGAAATGCACGGCTTCGGCAGCCACACCTTTAGCTTTATCAACGCCAATAACGAACGTTTCTGGGTCAAATTCCACCTGCGTTCCGAACAAGGCATTCATAACCTGATGGACGACGACGCGAAGCGCCTGATTGCCGAAGACCGCGAAAGCGCCCAGCGCGACCTGTTCGAGTCCATCGAAAAAGGCGATTTCCCGCGCTGGAAGTTTTACGTGCAGATTATGCCGGAAGCGGAAGCTTCGCAGACGCCGTATAACCCGTTCGACCTGACGAAAGTCTGGCCGCACGCCGACTATCCGCTGATTGAAGTGGGCGTGCTGGAGCTGAACCGCAATCCGGACAACTACTTTGCGGAAGTGGAGCAGGTCGCCATGTCGCCGGCGAACGTTGTGCCGGGCATCGGCTTTTCACCGGACCGCATGCTGCAGGGACGTCTCTTCTCCTATGGCGATGCGCACCGTTATCGCCTTGGGGTAAACCATCATCAGATCCCGGTGAACAAGCCGCGCTGCCCGTTCCACAACTACCATCGCGACGGCGCGATGCGCGTGGACGGCAACAGCGGCAACGGCCCGACCTACGAGCCGAACAGCTTTGGCGTATTCCAGGAGCAGCCGGACTACAGCGAGCCGCCGCTGAGCATTGAAGGCGCGGCGGATCACTGGAACCACCGTGAAGATACCGATTACTTCACCCAGCCGCGCGCGCTGTTCAACCTCATCGGCGAGGAAGAGCGTCAGCGCATGTACAACCGCATCGCGGATGATATCCAGAGCGTGCCGGCGTTTATTCAGGAGCGCCAGATAGGCATTTTCAGCGAAGTTCACCCGGAATATGGCGCGGGCGTGGCGGCCGCGCTGGCGGCGCTGAAAGCGAAGCGCTAAGCGCGCTGACCTCCTCCATTAATGGCTGGGGGAGAGCTCGTTAACCACCCATTCTGAAAGCTGACGGCGGGAGATTTTAATCCCGCCGTTTTTTATGCTCTCAGGCAGCGTGAGCCAGCGCACCGGCTGCTGAAAGCGCGCCAGTTTATCGCGCACCCACGAGGCCAGCGCCTCTGGCGGCGCCCCTTCGTCGCACTCCACCACCGCCACCGGGCGGTGGCCAAACTCTTTATCTTCCAGCGGCACCACGAATGCCTGCCGCACCTGTGGATGCGCGGCGATGACCCGCTCAACCTCTTCCGGCTGAATGCCTTCGCCGCCGCTGAAAAAGAGATTATCCAGACGCCCCAGCACGCGCAGCCTTTCACCAAACCAGGCGCCGCGATCGCGGGTGGCGAACCACCCTTCGCGATTTGTCAGCGGCTGTACGCCGCCTTCGCGCCAGTACCCCGCCGCCATGCTCGCGCCGCGCAGCCAAATCTCGTTGTTGACGATTTTCACTTCCCGTCCTGCCAGAACAAAACCGACGTCGCTCTGCCCGTCCGCTTTTTTCGCGCAGACGGTAGAAGCGAATTCGGTCAGGCCGTAGCCGCACCAGCAGGCGATGCCGCGCTTATGCGCCGCTTCGGTTAACGCCACCGGAATCGCCGCGCCGCCCAGCAGCACCGCTTTAAGAGAGGTAATGGCGCGATTTTCTTCCAGCAGCCGCCATAGCTGAGTAGGCACCAGCGAAGCGTGGGTACAGCCCGCCAGCGCCTGCGCCAGCGGTTGCGATTCGCGCGTCGCAAGGCTCGCCCCCGCCAGCAGCCAGCGCCAGAAAATGCCCTGCCCGGAGACATGGTAGAGCGGCAGAGAGAGCAGCCAGCAGTCGCCGCTGGCAAAGGGAATTTCACCCAGCACCCCGGCGGCGCTGGCAAGGTGCGCACCGGCGCTATGCACCGCCGCCTTCGGCAAGCCTGTCGAGCCGGAAGTGAGCGTCATGGACGCAAAGCGTTCAGCCTGCCAGCCAACCGCATGCGCAGCGGCAGCCTCTTCGCGCATGGCAAGCAGCGGCAGGCCCGGCGGCGGCGAAGCGTCGCCGCAAACCAGCGCGTAGTCCAGAGAGAGCGCAGGCAACAGTTGCGCGAGCATAGGCGCGGGGAGTTGCGGGTTAAGCGGCAAGACCCGCACGCCGCACTGCAACAGCGCAAGCCAGGCGAAGAGCGCTTGCGGACTGTTTTTAGCGCACAATGCTACGCCCGCGCCTTCTCTGACGCCTTGCTGATGAAAGCCCGCCGCCAGCGCGTCGACACGCTCGCCTAATTGACGCCAGGTAAAGCGCTCCTGGGCTGTGCGCAGGGCTATCGCTTCCCCGCGCTCTGCTCGCCAGTGGCGCCACGGCCATGTGGTGAAGATCATACCAGCGGCTCCAGATTTTCCACCGGCCAGCAAGGCAGCGCGCTGCCCGGCCATTCGCGCACCAGTTGCGCCTGCATTAAAGAGAGCGTATCCAGCCCCGGTACGGTCATCGGCGTGAGCCAGCCGGCCAGGCGCGCCAGCTGCGTTAACCCGAGACTCGATTCAATAGAAGAGCTGATCACCGCCTCAAGCCCCAGCGCATGCGCCTGAGCGATTTGCTCGCGCACTTTATCGAGGCTTCCGGTCAGCGTGGGTTTGATAACCACCGCGCGCAGGCCGGGTTCGGCGTCAAAAGTAAAATCCGCTTCCCGCAGGCTTTCGTCCCAGGCGATGGCAATGCCCGTTTCGCGGGCGAACTCGCGCGACTGCTCGCGGCGCTGGCAGGGTTCTTCGATAAACGCAATGCGGGGGCGGTTCGCCGGGTTGACATATTTTGCGAACTGTCGGGCCTTAAGCGGCGTCCAACTGCGGTTGGCGTCAAGGCGCAGACGCAGGTCGGGCAACGCCTCCAGCAGCAGGTTCACTACCATGCCGTCGCGCACCGCTTCATAAAGCCCGACTTTTACCTTGGCGATTTTCTCGCCCGGCATCGCGGAAAGCGTGGCGAAGAGTTCGTCCGGGTCGCCGCTACACAAGGGCGCAGCGCGGAAATCCGCCGCCAGCGGCAGGTCGCCGTCAAGCTCCGCCAGCGCGCAGCTTACGCCGAAATCGGCGGCTGGCAGACCGGGCAGCGAAACCGCCTGACCGCTGCGCCAGGCTTCAGCCCAGGCAACGGTTGCCGCCTGCGCCTCTTCCAGCGTCTCCAGGCTGAAGCCTGGCAGCGGCGCCACCTCGCCCCACCCTTCGCGCTCGCCTTCGCCAAGGCGAACCAGCAGCCCTTCGCGACATTTCAGCCGCCGTTCGCGCAGCACTACGCCTGCGTCCATCGGCAGCGAATAGCGGTAAACCTGAGCGCGTCGCATTACGGGTTACGCTTAAACTTGCTGAAGTCCGGCTGGCGCTTCTCGTTGAACGCGTTGCGCCCTTCCTGGCCTTCTTCGGTCATGTAGAACAGCATGGTGGCGTTGCCCGCCAGTTCCTGCAGGCCCGCCTGGCCGTCGCAGTCGGCGTTGAGCGCCGCTTTCAGGCAGCGCAGCGCCATCGGGCTGTTTTGCAGCATTTCACGACACCAGCGCACCGTCTCTTTTTCCAGCTCCGCCAGCGGCACTACCGTATTCACAAGCCCCATATCCAGCGCCTGCCGCGCGTCGTACTGACGGCAAAGGAACCAGATTTCCCGCGCTTTTTTCTGCCCAACGATGCGCGCCATATAGGAAGCGCCCCAGCCGCCGTCAAAGGAGCCGACTTTAGGTCCGGTCTGGCCGAAGATGGCGTTTTCCGCCGCAATGGTCAGGTCGCACATCATATGCAATACGTGACCGCCGCCGATGGAATAGCCCGCCACCATCGCCACCACTGGCTTCGGGCAGGTGCGGATCTGGCGCTGAAAGTCGAGCACGTTGAGGTGATGCACGCCGGAATCATCCTGATAGCCGCCGTAGTCGCCGCGCACCTTCTGGTCGCCGCCCGCGCAGAACGCTTTTTCCCCTTCGCCGGTGAGAACAATGACGCCGATATTATCGTCATAGCGGGCGTCCGCCAGCGCCTGCAGCATCTCTTTAACGGTGAGCGGGCGAAACGCGTTGCGTACTTCAGGGCGATTAATGGTGATTTTCGCGATGCCGTCGATGGATTTGTGGTAACGAATGTCGCGGTAGCCTTCTGAGCAATCCCGCCATTCAACCGGCGCATAGAGCCGCTGTTCATCAGGGTAAATCATGGTTCTTCCTTAGCATGTTGCAGCAAAATGTCAGTGATGCAGTTCGCCACCGCTTGCGGATTTTCCCGGTGGGCGTTGTGGCCGGCTGCGGCAATGGGGTGGCGCGACGCGGCAAGTTGCGTCGCAAGCGCGCCGAATTTGTTATCTTTTTCACCGTACAGGTAATGAAACGGCAGGCTGAGCTGCGCCAGCGACGCCCGCAGATCGGGCTGGCGGCCAAGCGACGTTGCCTCCAGCATGGCGGCAAGCGCCTGCGGATTATTGCGGCTGCGCAGCGCCACTAACGCGGCGCGCTGTGCTTCGGTGAGCGAGGCGAAAACCGGCTGGCGATACCAGGCGTCCAGCACCAGAGAGAGCGGCTGCTCGCGTAAACGCTGCGCCCAGCGGCCATCCGCTTCGCGCCTCGCTTCCCGCTCAGCGGCGCTTGCCAGGCCGGGATGACCGCCTTCGACAATCACGCCCAGTAACCCGCTTATCTGTGGCTGGCAGGCGTACTGCATTGCTATTCGCCCGCCAAGCGAATAGCCTGCCAGCCAGTATTTTAGGATGTTGTAACTACTTATGGTTTCAGCGAGCCATTCGCTCACCTGCTGGCTATCCTGCGCCGCTATGCGCGACGACTCGCCGTGTCCGGGAAGATCGATAAAAAGATGCGACCAGTGCGGCAGTAGGGTCGCTACAGGCAGCCACTCTTCATGGCTCCCCAAAAAACCGTGCAACCAGACCAGCCAGGGCTGATTTGCAAAAGCGCTCCGCTTAACTTTTGCGTGAAGCTTCATGCCTGGCTTACCTGCGCAACCAGCCGCTGCAGCATTTGCGCCCCTTCGGTGGGCGACACGATAAGTTCAACCACCGTCGCGCCGGGCGTGCGCCACCCCGCCTCCACCGCATCGCACAACGCCTGCCAGCTTTCAGGCCGGGCATAATGAAGCCCGAACATCGCCGCGGCATGCCCGAAGGTGACGTTTTGCGGCATGCAGTAATATTTTTCACGCTCGGCGGCGGGCGTCGGCAGCAGCGAGAAAATCTGGCCGCCGTTATTGTTAACGACAATAAGGACGACAGGCGCAGAAGCCTCACGCAACAGGGCAAGGGAGTTGAGATCGTATAGCGCCGAAAGATCGCCGAGTATGGCAAGCGTCGGGCGCGCGGTGGCGCGCTGAACCCCGGCGGCGGTGGAAATGAGGCCGTCGATGCCGCTCGCGCCACGGTTGCTGAAGACCGGATAGCCCGCCGGAAGCTGTGCAAACGCGTCCACCAGCCGCACCACCAGGCTATTGCCGACAAAAAGCTGGCCCGCCTGCGGCAGCAGCTCCGCTATCCGGTGCGCCAGCTGCGCTTCGCCGAAGGCGTGCGTCGCCTGCGCGACACTCTGACTGGCTTGTTGCGCTATCGCCTTAAGCGCCATAGCCCAGGGGGCGCGTTTCTGCGCGGCGTGAAGCTCAAGCCAGTCGCTGATATTGGCCGTCAGCCTGCGGCCGCGGTGGTGCGCCGGGTCAAGTCGCCCGGGTAGCGAGTCCACCAGCCAGTACTCATCCGGCGTGCAGGCCGCCTGCCACTGCAGCAGCCGTTTACCGGTAAGGCTTGCGCCAAACTGGATAACCAGCTGCGCCTGCGACAGCAGTTCGGTCGCCCGGGGATTGCCCAGCCATAAGTCCGCGCAAGGCAGCGGCTGTCCCGTCTGCGACAGCACGTCGCCAATCAGCGGCCAGCCGAGCGTTTTCGCCCAGGCGGCGACCAGTTCGCCTTCGCTGGCCGAGAGCCTGCCCGCAATAACCACGCCCCGCTTCTGCCGCCAGAAAAACCAGTCGCGCTGTTTGAGGCACGCCTGCCCCTCGCTCACCCGCAGCCAGGGCTGGTCGCTCTGCCACCATTCTCCCAGCGCCTGCTGCCAGGCCAGCCCCGAGTCATCCAGCTCGCCGTAAAGCGGCTCGGCAAACGGGCAATTAATATGCACCGCGCCCGCTTTCACGCCGCTCATCGCGTCATCAAGCGTAGAAACGAGCCAGCGGGCGGGAATATCGGCCGTGGGACGGGGCAACGCGACAGAAACGCCAGGGTGAGAGGCAAAGATATCCTGCTGGCGGATAGCCTGATTCGCGCCGCAGTCGATAAGCTCCGGCGGCCTGTCGGCCGTCAGCATAATGAGTTTTTCACCGGTAAGCCCGGCTTCGATGATGGCCGGATAAAGGTTCGCCACGGCGGTGCCGGACGTCACAATCACCGCTACCGGCTCGCCGCTCCCCTTCGCCAGCCCCAGCGCCAGGTGGCCAAGGCCGCGCTCGTCAAAATGGGTATGGGCGATAAAAGCGCGGTTTTCCGCCGCCGCCAGCGTCAACGGCGTGGAGCGTGAGCCGGGAGCGATGCAGATGTGACGCACGCCGTGGCGCGTCAGCGTCTCAAGAATGACCGCAGCCCAGCGTCGGTTGAAGGAGCTTGTCGACATGATGTTGTCCGGTATCAATTTTGCCCGGTTATTATAAGGATTATGACATCATGTATTTTGATATGAATCGGGATTGTGGCGCTTAGCGGCGCAGCAGCGTATGCAGCCCTGCCGCCTTATTCTCTATCTCCTGCCACTCCTGCTCCGGGTCGGACCCCGATACAATCCCGGCGCCTGCGTAAAGGCGTACCGTGTCGGCCGTCACCTGTGCTGAACGCAACGACACGCAGAACTCAGATTGCTGAAGGGAGAGATACCCTGCTGAACCGGCATACCAGCCGCGCATGAAAGGCTCATGTTCGCCAATAAAGAGCCGCGCCGCTTCGCGCGGCAGCCCCGCGACAGCCGCAGTGGGCTGCAACTGATGCAGACACAGGGCATCGTCCGGCTGAAAGAGCGTGCTCCAGATACAGCGGCGCAGGTGTTGCACCTTGCGCAGGCGCAGCACCTGCGGCGGCAGCACGTCGTAGCCGTCTCCGAGTTTTTCTATACGCTGGCAAATATCCTCCACTACCAGCAAGTTTTCGCGCTGGTTTTTGTCATCGGCCAACAGCAGTTGGCCAAGCGCCCAGGCGCGATGATCGTCGGGATGATTTTCGATAGTGCCCGCCAGCGCCTCGGTTCGCAACGCCCTGTCGATGCGCCGCCAGAGCCGCTCGGGACTGGAGCCGAGAAAGGCGTCCTGCTCGCTGAAAGCCATATAGAAATGGTAGCAGTTGAGGTTAACCCGGCGGCTGGCGGCCATCAGCGCCGCCGCGCAGACGGGCCGGCCAAAACGCAGATCGCTGGCGCGGGCCAGCACCACTTTATCCATCTCCTGCTGATGTATGGCGCGGGTAGCGAGACGAACCCGCTCGCACCAGCCTTCTTTATCGGGAATGTGGCGTTCTTCTACCAGCCGTGAATTAAGCGGCGGCAGCAGTTTGGCTGGCTGAAGCGCGTTCAGGAAAGCGGTCGCCTGGCGGGCATCGTCTTTCAGCGACGTTTCGCTCCAGAGGTGCAGGCAGAGCCAGGCCTGGCCTTCATGTCGTCGCCATTCGAGACGAGAGAGAAACAAGTCGCCTTCGTGAGGATTGAAGGCATTCAGGCCCCAGATGCGCAATTCAGGCTCATCCGCCTGTTGAAGAAAAGCCTGCGCTTGCGGCAAAGAATTGAATCGTTTAAGCGCGCCTAGTGCGGCGGCTTCATCGTTGCCACTGCGCTGCTGCCAGTAGAACTGAGGGAAAAAAGGTTGGTTTGCAAGCCAGGCCAGCGGGTCGCTGGCATCGCTCAGGGTAACAGGCGTACACAAACGGCGCAGACCGGGTTGGTCCGGTAAGGGCGTCGTCAGCTGGTCTGCAAGCCGCCGTAACGCATCTTCTATGGATAACACTACCTACCTCTCCCCCTCCCTTAAAAACCCTGCATTATATGTGGCTGCAGGGCCGAATAAAACGACACACCGCCGCAGCGGTGTGATTTCAGGGCGGCTGGAGCGTAAAGAATTAACGACGGGCCAGCAGAAGACCAAATATCAGGCCTGCGGCAGCGCCAATCCCTACGCCCTGCCAGGGTTTTTCGTGCACGTAGTCATCAGCGCGGTAGACCGCTTTTTTCGCACGATAGTAGTAATTGTCGGAAGCATTACTGACGCGAGCTTTAACATCGTGCAGCGCCTGCTCTGCACGGGCTTTAAGCTCAATATACTTCTGATCGGCTGGGTCGCCCGAGGAGCGTAATACTTCTTCCAGCGTTTCGCTCAGCAGAGTGAGATCATCATCAAGACGCGGTTCATACGGTTGTGAGTCGGACATAACTGTTCTCCGTGTTTTAGTGAATACCCGTCTGCTAACTATAGACAACGCCACGCTTTTTGCGTAACTGCTATTCCATCGCCATGCCGATATGAGGAATGCCGTCTTCGTCATAAATTTCCGTCACCGGACGGAAGCCGAAGCTTGCGTAAAAAGGTTGCAGATGGGCCTGCGCGCCCAGGTATATCGCCCGCTGCGGCCAGTGCCGCCGACAGGAAGCCAGGGCCTGCTCCATCAACTGATAGCCCAGTTTCTCGCCTCTGGCGGCGCGGGAAACAATGACCCGACCAATGGCTACAGGCGCCTCGTCTTCTTCACTTTTCAGAATCCTCGCATAAGCAACCAGCTCGCCGTCGCGCCAGCCCAGCAGATGACGGTTTTCTCCCACCAGGTCATCGCCGTCGATATCGGCATAGACACAATTTTGCTCAACGACGAAAACGTCACAACGCAGTTTCAACAACGCATAAAGGATGGGCACATCGAGTTCGCTGTGGTGCAGGTCTTGCCAGCGGATCATGAAAAGCTCCTTGGTGACAGGGGGTTCATCGCTATACTAAAGGCTTTTATCGCCAGACGGGAGCACCCTTTCTATGGAACTGACTTTTCTGGGCACTTCAGCGGGCGTTCCAACCCGCAACCGCAACGTAACGGCCATGGTGCTTAACCCTCTTCTTGCCAGGCCCGGTTTATGGCTGTTCGACTGCGGCGAAGGCACCCAGCACCAGATGCTGCGCACCGCGTTTAACCCCGGCAGGATCGATAAAATCTTCATTACTCACCTCCACGGCGACCATATTTTCGGTCTGCCAGGGTTGCTGTGCAGCCGCTCAATGGCAGGCAGCGAGGCGCCGCTTACCCTCTATGGTCCAGCGGGCATTAGGGAATTTATTGACATGTCGCTTAAGCTCAGCGGCTCCTGGGCGGGCTTCCCGCTGACCATTCATGAAATCAAAGAAGGGCTGGTGTTTGACGATGGGCACATGAAGGTCAGCGCGGTAGCGCTTTCACATCCCGTCGAGTGTTATGGCTATCGCATTGAAGAACACGACAAACCCGGCAAGCTGGATGCCCAGCGGCTGACTCGCGCAGGGGTTGCGCCAGGCCCGCTCTTCCAGCGCCTCAAACGAGGCGAAACAGTACGGCTGGAAGATGGCCGCGAGATTGACGGACGCGATTACCTGGGCGAACCGCAAAAAGGCAAAAAGCTGGCGATTTTCGGCGATACCGGCCCGACGCCGGGGGCATTGCGGCTGGCACAAGAAGTGGATGTCATGGTGCATGAAACCACGCTTGAGGCGGGCATGGCGGAGAAAGCCAATAGCCGGGGCCACTCCACGACCCATCAGGCGGCGGAACTGGCGCGCGAGGCGCGGGCGCGCAGGCTCATTATGACCCATTTCAGTTCCCGCTATGACGCGGCGGCCTGCCTCCGACTGCTGTCAGAGGCGCGCGCGATTTTTCCGGCAAGCGAACTGGCGGAAGATTTCCTGACTATCACGGTATAACGCCCATAAAAAAACCGCCGACAAGCGGCGGTTTTTTCTTACATCGACAAGCTTATGGCATAACCTGCGCGGCCTGCACGGCGCCCGCCAGCGGCTGCGCCATTTGCACCAGCGTAATCAGCGGCTGCGGCCATACGCCAAGCACCAGCACCACCAGAGCGGAAAGCAGCACCACTACGCCGCCGGCGCTCCACGCCCAGTTGGACGGCGCGTCGCGGTTGAGCTGCTGAGGCGCGCTCAGGTAGAGGCTCACCGCCACACGCAGGTAGTAGTAGAGACCGATTGCGGAACCCACTACCACCGCCGCCGTCAACCACCACAAGCTCGACTGCACGCCCACGGCCAGCACGTAGAACTTACCGATAAAGCCGAGCGTCATCGGAATGCCCGCCAGCGACAGCATCATTACGGTCATGACCGCGGAGAGGATCGGACGGTGCCAGAACAGGCCGCGGTAGGAGTAGAGCGAATCCGCGTCCGGACCACGATACGGGCTGGACATCAGGCTCACCACGCCAAACGCGCCGAGGCTGCTGAACAGGTAACCGGCCAGGTAGACCCCAACGGTTTCCATCGACATCTGGCCGCTTTGCAGCGCAATCAGCGCCACCAGCAGGTAACCCAGGTGAGAAATGGAGGAGTAGCCGAGCAGACGCTTGATGTTGGTCTGGCTCAGCGCCATCAGGTTACCGAAGATGATGGAGATGAAGGCGATAATGCCCAGCACCACGCGCACCGCCTCGCTGTCGCCAACCGGCGCATAGAGGAACAGACGCATCACCACGCCGAAGATAGCGATTTTGCTGGCGGTAGCAAGGAACGTAGAAACCGGCGCAGGCGCGCCCTGGTAAACGTCCGGCGTCCAGAGATGGAACGGCACCAGAGAGAGTTTAAAGCCAAGGCCGACAATCATCAGGCCAAGACCCGCCAGCAGCAGCGGCTCGTGCAGCATGTTGTCCGCCAGGCTCTTGCCGAGGCTGACAAACGACAGGCTGCCGGACTGCGCATACACCAGCGCCATACCAAACAGCAGGAAGGAAGAGGCTGCGGCAGAGAGAATGGTGTACTTGATGGCGGCTTCCAGCGAGCGTTTCTGACGGAAAGCGTAACCAATCAGGCCAAACAGCGGCAGCGAAATAAGCTCAATGCCGAGGAACAGCGAGGCCAGATGGTTAGCGTTGGCCAGCAGAATGCCGCCGAGCGCGGCAATCAGCACCAGCAGGTAAAACTCTTCTTTGTTATCCGGGTAAGTCTGTAACCACGGATAGGCGAAGGTGCAGGTCGCGAGGCTCGCCAGCAACACCAGGCCGGTGTAGAGCATGGCGTAGCCGTCAACCCGCATCAGCGGGGTAACATCCATCGGCCCCACCTGGCCGACAAACCAGAGCGACAGCAGCGCGGCGTTCAGGCCGATGACCGACAGCGTGGCATTCAAAAAGTGGTTGCGTCGCCACGCAATGGAGAGCATCACAACCACTACCGTCAAGCCGACGACGAGCAGCGGTAGCAGCGCGATCAATTGTTGGAGTGATATTGTCATGGCGAATTACGGCCTTGTAGTAGAAACAGAATCAGTAAACCACTGCTGGATATTGCTCATCGCGGAATGCGACGTATCCAGAATCGGCTGCGGATAGAAGCCGAGCAGTACCAGAAGCGCCACCAGCAGCAGAATGATGAACAGCTCGCGCAGCGACATTCCGCGGATCTCCTGACGGGCCGCTTCGCTCTTCGGCTGACCGAAGTAAGCGCGGTGCAGCATCGCCAGTGAATAAACAGAGGCGAAAACCAGGCCGAAGGTGGAGATGACGGTGATCATCGGCACCACGTGGAAGCTGCCGAAGAGGATCATGAATTCGCCGACAAAATTACCGGTGCCTGGCATACCCAGCGTCGCCACGGCGAAGAACATCGACATCGCCGGCAGCCATTTGATCTTGCTCCACAAACCGCCCATCAGACGCATGTCGCGCGTGTGCAGACGCTCATAAAGCTGACCGCAGAGGATGAAGAGGCCGGCTGCGGAAAGACCGTGGGCAATCATCTGGATAACCGCGCCCTGATAAGCCAGCTGGCTGCCGGTATAAATAGCAATCAGCACAAAGCCCATGTGGGAAACGGAGGTGTAAGCGATAAGGCGCTTAATATCGGTCTGCGAGAAAGCCATCCACGCGCCGTAGAAGATGCCGATAACGCCAAGCCACATGGCGATCGGAGCGAACTCCGCCGACGCGTTCGGAAACAGCGGCAGGGAGAAGCGCAGCAGGCCGTAGGCGGCAGTCTTCAGCAAAATGCCCGCGAGGTCGACAGAACCGGCGGTCGGCGCCTGGGAGTGGGCGTCCGGCAGCCAGCCGTGCAGCGGCACTACCGGCATTTTCACCGCAAACGCGATGAAGAAGCCGAGCATCAGCAGCCATTCCACGTTGTGGGACATCGGCGTTTTCAGTAGTTGCTGGTAGTTAAAGGTCCATTCTCCGGTCGCGCTGAAGTGAACAAACACCAGCGCCAGAATAGCGATCAGCATCACCAGACCGCTCGCCTGGGTGTAGATAAAGAACTTGGTGGCGGCGGTAATACGCGTCTTCCCGTCGGAGGCCTTATGGCCCCAGAGCGCAATCAGGAAGTACATCGGCACCAGCATCATTTCCCAGAAGAAGAAGAACAGGAACATATCAATGGCAAGGAAGACGCCGATTACGCCGCCTAAAATCCACATCAGGTTGAGGTGGAAGAAGCCCTGATATTTCTCAATCTCGTTCCAGGAACAGAGCACCGCCAGCACGCCGAGCAGACCGGTCAGCACGACCATCAGCAGGGAGAGCCCATCGATGGCAAGATGGATAGTAATGCCAAAGCGCGGGATCCACGGCAGAACAAATTCTGACTGCCACTGCGGCAACCCTGCCGCCTGCGTCAGTGAATAGCCGCCCTGCAACCAGAGTTGCAGCGAGAGCGCCAGCGTCAGCCCCATGGTAATCAGGGCAATCCAGCGTGGCACCTTGACGCCGAAGCGCTCCGTCTGCCAGCAGAAAAAGCCGCCGATAAAGGGAATCAATATTAGCCAGGGTAATAACATGGCAATCAATATTCCTTGTTAAAGTCCCGGACAGGCTTACTGCCATAGCCGCCTGTCCGCTGGGACCTGATTTTCAACGAATTCTCAGCAAAGAAAATTCACTTATTCTTGCAAACTCAACGCAATACCATCAGCAGCGCCAGCACCACGACCGCGCCGATGCTCATGGATGCCACATACCAGCGCAGGTAGCCGCTCTCGCTAAACAGCAGACCGCGGCCTGCGAAGCGGGAGAGGATAGCTGGAATGTTCATCAGCGCATTCAGCGGATCGCGTTTCAGCAGCCAGGCGATACCGAGGAAAGGTTTGACGAAGACTTTGTCATACAGCCAGTCGAAGCCCCAGGCGTGGAACCACCATGTGCCGAAGAAGCGGCCCGGCGCGCTGTTGGCCACAGAAGCGACCAGCGTGCGTTTGCCAAGCCACAGCCAGGCGGCAATCAGGATGCCGATGATGGCGATGGCGCCCGAAGCGATTTCCACTGTCATTTTGCCTTCGTGACCGAAGTTGCTTTCCGGCAGCACGCCCGCCAGCGGCGGCGTGATCAGCGCGCCCACAAAGGTGGAAAGCACCAGCAGCACGATAAGCGGCAGGTGGTGGGTAATCCCCTTCCCTGCATGAGCGTGAATTTTCTCTTCGCCGTGGAACACGATGAAAATCATGCGGAAGGTATAGATGGAGGTGAGGAACGCCCCCGCCAGACCCGCCAGCATTAAGTAGTTATGACCGTTGGCCGCTGCGCCCCACAGAATTTCATCTTTACTGTAGAAGCCTGCGGTGATGAGCGGCAGCGCCGCCAGCGCCGCGCCGCCGACCAGGAAGCAGGCGTAGACCAGCGGAATGGACTTGCGCAGCCCGCCCATTTTAAAGATGTTCTGCTCGTGGTGGCACGCCAGAATGACGGAGCCGGACGAGAGGAACAGCAGCGCTTTAAAGAACGCGTGGGTCATCAGGTGGAAAATCGCCGCATCCCACGCCTGTACGCCAAGCGCCAGGAACATGTAGCCAATCTGGCTCATGGTGGAGTAAGCGAGCACGCGTTTGATGTCGGTCTGCACGAGAGCTGCAAAACCAGCCAGCACCAGCGTAATGGCACCCACGATGCCAACCAGATGCAGCACGTCCGGCGTCATCAGGAACAGACCGTGGCTGCGGGCAATGAGGTAAACGCCCGCGGTTACCATGGTCGCCGCGTGGATCAGCGCGGAAACCGGCGTTGGGCCCGCCATCGCGTCCGCAAGCCAGGTTTGCAGCGGAAGCTGCGCAGATTTACCTACCGCGCCGCCAAGCAGCATCAGCGTCGCCCAGCGCAGCATTTCATTGCCGTTGGCAAAGTGCTGCGGCGCCAGTTCCACCATCTCGCGGAAGTTCAGCGTGCCGAGTTCGTTGTAGAGGATGAACAGCGCGAAAGCGAGGAAGACATCGCCCACGCGGGTGACGACAAACGCCTTCATCGCCGCTGCGCCGTTCTTCGGATCGGTATAGTAGAAGCCGATCAGCAGATAAGAGCAGAGGCCCACGCCTTCCCAGCCGAGATACATCAGCAGCAGGTTGTCGGCCAGCACCAGCACCACCATGCTCGCGATAAACAGGTTGGTATAGGCGAAAAAGCGAGAGTATCCCTCTTCGCCGCGCATATACCAGGACGCGAACATGTGGATCAGGAAGCCGACGCCGGTCACCACGGAAAGCATGGTCAGCGACAGACCATCCAGCACCAGATTAACGCCGATATTAAAATCGCCCACCGCCATCCAGGTCCACAGCGGCTGAGTGAAAGCCTGTTTGCCGTTGCTGAAGAAATCAAAGCCAACGATAGCGGTAACCAGCGCCGCCAGCCCGACAGAGCCCACGCCCACCGTGGCGGAAAGGTTTTCCGACCAGCGACCGCGCGAGAACGCGAGCAATACATAGCCAATCAATGGCAAAAGAATTGTTAACCAGAGGAGGTTCATCCACGCATCTCACTTACTGAATCGATATTCAGGTTCTGGCGACGGCGATGGAGTTGCAGCAGCAGCGCAAGGCCGATGCTCGCTTCCGCAGCCGCTAAGCTAATCGCCAGGATATACATCACCTGACCGTCGGTCTGGCCCCAGTAGCTGCCCGCGACCACAAAGGCGAGCGCGGCGGCGTTAATCATGATTTCCAGGCCAATCAGCATGAACAGCAGATTGCGACGGATAATAAGGCCGGTCAGTCCGAGGACGAACAGAATGGCCGCGAGGATGAGTCCATGTTGTAACGGGATCATACGTGCTCCTCCGTTTTTCTTTTCGCCTGTTCCGCAGGGGAACCGCCGCGCACGCTGACGACATCGCCTGCCGACTCTTCACGACCGAGATGGAAGGCCACAACCAGGCCCGCCAGCAGCAGCATAGAAGCCAGTTCCACCGCCAGCACGTAAGGGCCGAACAGCGCCACGCCAACCTCTTTCGCGCTGACTGGCGTGCCGTCGATACCTTGATCGTTAACGCCAAGGATGGCGTAGACCATCACCACCAGCAAAACGGCGGAGAGCAGACCCGGGCCAATCCAGAGCTGCGGCTTAAGCCAGCCGCGCTCCTGCTCAATAACCGAGTTGCCGAGGTTGAGCATCATCACCACGAACACGAACAGCACCATGATGGCGCCCGCATAGACAATAATTTCCAGCGCGCCGGCGAAATAAGCGCCCAGCGAGAAGAACACGCCTGCAATCGCCAGCAGCGAGATTATCAAGTACAGCAGCGCATGCACCGGATTGGTGTGGGTGATCACCCGTACGGTGGTCAGGACCGCCACAAGGGCGCAGATATAAAAAGCGAATTCCATTCCTGACTCCTTAAGGTAACAGGCTCTTGACGTCGATAGGCTTGGCTTCGTTCTCCGCCTCGCCCTTGTCTTTGCCATCGATCGCCATACCCGCCATCCGGTAGAAGTTGTACTCCGGATACTTGCCCGGACCGGAGATCAGCAGATCCTCTTTCTCATAAACCAGATCCTGACGCTTGTACTCGCCCAGCTCGAAATCCGGCGTCAGCTGGATAGCGGTGGTCGGGCAAGCCTCTTCGCACATGCCGCAGAAAATGCAGCGTGAGAAGTTGATGCGGAAAAACTCCGGATACCAGCGACCGTCTTTCGTCTCCGCTTTTTGCAAAGAGATACAGCCTACCGGACAGGCTACCGCACACAGGTTACAGGCAACGCAGCGCTCCTGACCGTCCGGATCGCGCGTCAGCACGATACGTCCGCGGTAACGCGGCGGCAGATAAACCGGCTCTTCTGGATACATGCGCGTTTCGCGTTTTGAGAACGCGTGCATGCCGATCATCCAGATACTGCGTAGTTGGGTGCCGAAACCAACCACTAATTCTTTCAATGTCATGGCTTAATCACCCCTTACGATGCCTGCCAGAGAATAACCGCGGCGGTTGCCAGCAAGTTGATAAGCGTCAGCGGCAGGCATACTTTCCAGCCAAAGGACATCACCTGGTCATAGCGAGGACGCGGCAATGCGGCGCGAATCAAAATAAACATCATCATGAAGAACGCGGTTTTGAGCGCGAACCAGATGAAAGGCGGTAACCACGGGCCATTCCAGCCACCGAAGAACAGGGTCACAATCAGTGCGGAAACGGTAACGATGCCGATGTATTCGCCCACAAAGAACAGACCGAACTTCATGCCGGAATATTCGATGTGATAACCATCGGCCAGTTCTTGCTCCGCTTCCGGCTGGTCAAACGGGTGACGGTGACACACCGCAACGCCCGCGATGGCGAAAGTCACAAAGCCAAAGAACTGCGGGATAACGTTCCACAGATGCGCCTGGTTATTGACGATGTCGGTCATATTGAATGAACCCGCCTGCGCCACCACGCCCATCAGCGAAAGTCCCAGGAACACTTCATAGCTCAGCGTCTGGGCGGAAGCACGCATGGCGCCCAGCAGCGAGTATTTGTTGTTACTGGACCAGCCGGCGAACAGCACCGCATAAACCGCCAGACCCGCCATCATCAGGAAGAAGAGGATCCCGATGTTAAGATCGGCTACCACCCAGGTCGGGCTCACCGGCACGATGGCGAAGGCGAGCAGCAGCGAGGTGAAGGCGATCATCGGCGCCAGAGTAAAGATAACGCGGTCAGTAAACCGCGGAACCCAGTCCTCTTTGAAGAACATCTTGATCATATCCGCTACCAGCTGGAGCGAACCGCCCCAGCCCACGCGGTTCGGTCCATAGCGGTTCTGGAAGAGGCCCAGCAGACGACGCTCGCCGAAGCTCATAAACGCGCCGCAGCTAACCACGACCAGCAGTATGACGACCGCTTTCAGGATCCCGAGCAGGACGGCAATAACTTCCGGTGTTAACCAACTCATTGCGCAGCCTCCTGCAGATTTTCAAGACGAGCGCCCGCCAGCACTGGCGCGATGCCCGGCATCCCCATCGGCAGCCCCACCTGCCCCGCCGCCAGCCCTTCGGAGAGCTGCAGCGGCAGGCTTACGGTCTGCCCTTCATAGCTGAAGGAGACCTTCGAGCCCGCGTTAACGCCAAGCTTCGAGGCATCCGCCGGATTGAGCTTAATGTACGGCTGCGGCATACGCGCCTGGAAGACAGGTGAACGCTGAGACATCTCATCGCTGCCAAACAGGTGGTAGTACGGCGCGATGCGCCACTGCCCTTCCTGCGGCTGGAAGCGTTCCGGCACAACCGTAAAGTAATCCAGCTCGCCCGCAGAGGCCTCGATGAGGCGCACGCCAGGGTCGCCGTGACGCAGATGGCCGCCCACTTCGTCCTGGAATTTGTTCCAGGCCTGCGGGGAGTTCCAGCCTGGCGCCCAGGCGAACGGCACCTGAGAACGCGGCGCGTCCGGATGGTTGTTCCCTTCCATCGAGAAGGAGAACATGGTGTCTTTATCCTGCGGCTGACGCGGCTCGTGTACGCTGATGTTGGCGCGCATTGCGGTGCGACCGCTGTAGCGGTGCGGCTCACGCGCCAGTTTCTGACCGCGAATGCGGAAAGAAGCGTCCGGCGCCGCGTCTTTAATACCCGCCAGCTGCGGCAGTTTCGCGATACAGGCGTCGATAACATGGTCCAGCTGCGTCCAGTCCACTTCACGGCTTTGTACCGTGCTGTGCAGGGAGTGCAGCCAGCGCCAGCTTTCCAGCATAGTCGCTTTGCTGTCGTAGTAGTGCGGGTCGTAAACCTGGAAGAAGCGCTGGGCGCGGCCTTCGTTGTTAATCACGGTGCCGTCGCTCTCGGCGAAGCTCGCGGTAGAGAGCACCAGATGCGCATGTTCCATAATCGCAGTGCGCTGATGATCGATAACCATCACCAGCGGCGCCTTCGCGAGCGCTGCATTTACACGGGTCGCGGAAGCGTGACGATGCAGGTCGTTTTCCAGCACGATCACTGCATCGGCGCTGCCGGTTTCAAGCTCGCGCAGCGCTTCATCCAGCGAGCCGCCGCCAATCATGCCAAGGCCAACGCTGTTCACCGCACGGGCAATCATGGTGATGCCGACATCCGCGCCGCGCCCTTTCAGGGCTTTTGCTACGTTTGCCGCCGCCTGGATAATCTCTGCGCTGCCGGCGTTAGTACCGGAAATAATCAGCGGTTTTTTCGCCCCGGCCAGCGCCTGAACGATGATATCCACTTTGTTTTGCAGGTCGCGGTCGAGCCCTTCCACTGTCGGAGCGGCAGCGTCGAGCGCGTTGGCGATAGCAAAGCCCAGACGCGCCTGGTCTTCTACCGGCGCGCGGTAAGTCCATGCGGCGATATCATCCAGACGGGTACTGTCGACGTTCGTGACGAACAGCGGGTGCTTGGCGTGCTGACCAATGTTCAGAATGGCGGCAATCTGCCAGTCGGCGACTTTCTGCGCCGCCGCCATTTCGCGCGCCTTGCCTTTCACCGCCTGACGAACCGCCAGCGCGGCGCGAGCGCCGGTCTGGGTCAGATCTTCACCCAGAATTAGCACGGCGTCGTAAGATTCAATTTCGCGCAGCGCCGGCGTATGGATGCCGCTTTCGCGCAGCACTTTCAGCATCAGTTGCAGACGTTCCTGCTCGCCTGCGGCGATGCCGGTATAGAAGTTTTCCGCGCCCACCAGCTCACGCAGCGCGAAGTTGCTTTCCACGCTGGCGCGCGGAGAACCGATGCCGATCACTTTCTTCGACTGGCGCAGAATATCCGCTGCGCCCTGCATCGCCTGCTCGGCGTTCAGGGTGATAAGGTCGTCACCGCGGCGCTGCACCGGCTGACGCGGACGGTCTTTCAGGTTTACGTAGCCATAGCCGAAACGACCACGGTCGCACAGGAAGTAATGGTTTACGGTGCCGTTGTAACGGTTTTCAATGCGGCGCAGTTCGCCATAACGTTCGCCAGGGCTGGTGTTGCAGCCCAGCGAGCATTGCTGGCAGATGCTTGGCGCAAATTGCATGTCCCACTTACGGTTGTAGCGCTCGGAGTGCGTTTTGTCGGTGAAAACGCCGGTCGGGCAGATTTCTACCAGGTTGCCGGAGAACTCGCTCTCCAGCACGCCATCTTCCGGACGACCGAAGTAGACGTTATCGTGCGCGCCGTAAACGCCCAGATCTTTGCCGTCGGCATAGTCTTTGTAGTAACGCACGCAGCGGTAGCAGGCGATACAACGGTTCATCTCGTGAGAGATAAACGGACCGAGATCCTGGTTGCGGTGAGTACGTTTAGTAAAACGGTAGCGGCGGAAGCTATGACCGGTCATGACGGTCATATCCTGCAGGTGGCAGTTGCCCCCCTCCTCACAGACCGGGCAGTCGTGGGGATGGTTGGTCATCAACCATTCCACCACGCTTTCGCGGAACTGCTTCGCTTCAGCGTCATCAATCGAGATAAAGGTTCCATCGGATGCCGGAGTCATACAGGACATCACCAGGCGGCCACGGGTATCTTCCGCGTTCTGATATTGCTTCACCGCACACTGGCGGCAGGCACCGACGCTCCCCAGCGCCGGATGCCAGCAAAAGTAAGGAATATCAAGGCCGAGGGAGAGACACGCCTGCAGCAGGTTGTCCGCTCCGTCCACCTCGTATTCTTTGCCGTCTACATGAATCGTAGCCATAGTCAGCATGCTTCCAGTTGGCCCGGCTTAGCGCCAGGCGTTAATCAAAATTCTTTTATCCCTTGCATCTCCCGGCGGGAGAGCGCTGGCGGCGCTTCTTTATCAGGAAAGCAGCCGCCTGAGGGGAATCACCAACGTGTTTTTAACAGGTTTGGCTGAATACCACTGATGCGATGGGTATTGCTGAAATCCTGTTTAATGCCCGCTTCGAATTCTTCACGGAAATATTTAATCGCGCTTTGCAGCGGCTCTACGGCGCCTGGCGCATGGGCGCAGAAGGTTTTACCCGGCCCCAGGAAGCGGCAAAGCTGCTCGAGGGTTTCGATATCGCCCGGTTGCCCTTCGCCACGCTCCAGCGCGCGCAGGATTTTCACGCTCCACGGCAGGCCGTCGCGGCATGGCGTACACCAGCCGCAGGATTCGCGCGCGAAGAATTCCTCCAGGTTGCGCACCAGCGAAACCATGTTGATTTCGTGGTCCACCGCCATCGCCAGCGCCGTACCCAGACGGCTGCCCGCTTTGCCGATGCTCGCAAATTCCATCGGCAGGTCGAGGTGAGCGTCGGTGAGGAAGTCGGTTCCTGCGCCGCCCGGCTGCCAGGCTTTAAACTTCAGGCCATCGCGCATGCCGCCCGCGTAATCTTCCAGGATTTCACGCGCGGTCGTGCCGAACGGCAGTTCCCAGACGCCCGGGTTTTTCACGCGGCCGGAGAAGCCCATCAGCTTGGTGCCGTTGTCTTCGCTTTTCGACAGCCCCTGATACCACTCCACGCCGTTTGCGAGGATAGCCGGCACGTTGCAGAGCGTTTCTACGTTGTTTACGCAGGTCGGCTTGCCCCAAACGCCGCTGGAGGCCGGGAACGGCGGCTTGGAACGCGGGTTGGCGCGACGGCCTTCCAGCGAGTTAATCAGCGCCGTCTCTTCGCCGCAGATATAACGGCCTGCGCCGGTGTGCACGAAAAGTTCGAAGTCGAAACCGGAGCCCAGAATGTTTTTGCCAAGCAGGCCCGCTTCGGTCGCTTCGGCGATAGCACGGCGCAAACGTTCAGCGGCTTCAATGTATTCACCGCGCAGGAAGATGTAGCCGCGGTACGCTTTCAGCGCGAAGGCGGAAATGAGCATACCTTCCACCAGCAGGTGCGGCAGTTGCTCCATCAGCAGGCGGTCTTTATACGTGCCCGGTTCCATCTCATCGGCGTTACACAACAGGTAACGGATGTTCATGGATTCGTCTTTCGGCATCAGGCTCCACTTAAGACCCGTGGAGAAGCCCGCGCCGCCGCGGCCTTTCAGCCCGGCGTCTTTTACCGCATTGACGATATCGTCCGGCGCCATGCCGGTCAGCGCTTTACGCGCGCCCGCATAGCCGTTTTTGCTCTGGTATTCATCTAGCCAGACAGGCTGTTTGTCATCGCGCAGACGCCAGGTCAGCGGATGGGTTTCGGCAGTACGAATAATGGTTTTCATTTGTACTGCTCCAGCAGGTCAGGGATAGTTTCCGGCGTCAAATAACTGTGAGTGTCCTCATCAATCATCATCGTCGGCCCCTTATCGCAGTTGCCAAGGCAGCAGGTCGGCAGCAGCGTGAAGCGGCCGTCGAAAGTGGTCTGGCCCGGCTTGATCTGCAGGTGCTTTTCAATAGCGGACTGAATGCCCTGGTAGCCGGTGATATGGCAAACCACGCTGTCGCAATAGCGAATAACGTGGCGGCCTACGGGCTGGCGGAAGATTTGGCTGTAGAATGTCGCCACCCCTTCCACGTCGCTCGCCGGAATACCCAACACGTCGGCAATAGCGTAAATGGCGCCGTCCGGCACCCAGCCACGCTGCTTCTGGACGATTTTTAGCGCTTCAATGGACGCCGCACGCGGGTCTTCATAGTGATGCTTTTCGTGCTCAATCGCCTCACGCTCTGCCGCACTCAGCTCAAAAGCCTCAGCCTGTGGTTGTTGATTTTCGTGCATAGTTAGCGATCCACATCAGACATTACAAAATCGATACTACCCAGATAGACGATAAGGTCGGAGACCAGGCTGCCGCGGATAACAGCAGGGATCTGCTGCAAATGCGGGAAGCTCGGCGTACGCACGCGGGTGCGGTAGCTCATGGTGCTGCCGTCGCTGGTCAGGTAGTAGCTGTTAATCCCTTTTGTCGCCTCGATCATCTGGAAAGACTCGTTGGCGGGCATCACCGGGCCCCAGGAGACCTGCAGGAAGTGGGTGATCAGGGTTTCGATATGTTGCAGCGTGCGCTCTTTCGGCGGCGGCGTGGTCAGCGGGTGATCCGCCTTGAACGGGCCTTCCGGCATGTTATTGAGGCACTGCTCAAGAATGCGCAGGCTCTGGCGCAGCTCTTCAACTTTCAACATCACGCGGGTGTAAGCGTCGCTGACGCCGCCGCCGAGCGGGATTTCAAAGTCAAAGTTTTCATAGCCAGAGTAAGGACGCGCCTTACGCACGTCGAAATCGATCCCGGTGGCGCGCAAGCCCGCGCCGGTGGTGCCCCATTCCAGCGCCTCTTTCGCGCCGTAAGCGGCAACGCCCTGGGAGCGGCCTTTCAGAATGCTGTTGCGCAGCGCCGCTTTTTCATAAGAAGCGAGACGTTTCGGCATCCAGTCAAGGAATTCACGCAGCAGGCGATCCCAACCGCGCGGCAGGTCGTGCGCGACGCCGCCGATGCGGAACCAGGCCGGGTGCATACGAAAACCGGTAATCGCTTCAACCAGGTCATAAATTTTCTGACGGTCAGTAAAGGCGAAGAAGACCGGCGTCATCGCCCCTACGTCCTGAATGAACGTAGAGATATAAAGCAGATGACTGTTGATGCGGAACAGCTCAGAAAGCATAACGCGAATCACGTTTACGCGATCCGGCACGACAATGCCCGCCAGCTTTTCAACCGCCAGCACATAAGGCATTTCGTTAACGCAGCCGCCGAGATATTCAATACGGTCAGTGTACGGAATATAGCTGTGCCAGGACTGACGCTCGCCCATCTTTTCCGCGCCGCGGTGGTGATAACCGATATCCGGCACGCAGTCGACAATCTCTTCGCCGTCCAGCTGCAGAATAATGCGGAACGCACCGTGCGCCGACGGGTGGTTCGGGCCGAGGTTGAGGAACATAAAATCCTCATTCTCCGTGCTGCGTTTCATGCCCCAGTCTTCTGGTTTGAAGGTCAGCGCCTCCATTTCCAGATCCTGCTTGGCTTTAGTCAGCTCGAACGGATCGAATTCGGTCGCGCGCGCCGGGTAATCTTTACGCAGCGGATGCCCTTCCCATGTCGGCGGCATCATGATGCGCGTCAGGTGCGGGTGGCCGTTAAAGGTAATGCCAAACATTTCCCAGGTTTCACGCTCATACCAGTTAGCGTTCGGGAAGAGTTTAGTAAACGTCGGCACGTTCAGGTCGTTTTCGCTGAGCGCTACTTTCAGCATGATGTCGCGGTTGCGATCGATAGAAAGCAGGTGATAGAAAACGGAAAAATCCGCGGCGGGTAACCCTTCGCGGTGCGTGCGCAGTCGTTCGTCCATGCCATGCAAGTCATAAAGCATGACATAGGGTTTAGGGAGTTTTTTTAGAAAATCGCCAACTTCCAGTAATTGTTCGCGCTTCACCCACACTACCGGGACCCCGGTGCGGGTAGCCTGAACAGTAAAGGCATCCGGCCCAAAACGGTTACGCAGTTCGCCGATGACCGGGTCATCTAAATGATCCCGGGTTTGCCAGACTGGCTGGGCGGCTTCATGCGCGGTTAAATCGGTCATAATAATCACCATTGCAATGGTTCTGTGGTGACTGACGGGAGTGGCTTCGCGCTGTTATAGAGTGATATGCAAAGAGAAGAACCACCGCCCGCAGGCGCAATTAAATTTCGTCTGGCGTACGCAAGTTTGTAACAGCAATACGTTCGCCGCGTTTACGTTCGCGCTCTGATTGCATATTGGCGCGGTAAACGCCCTGATCGCCAACGACCCAGGACAGCGGGCGGCGTTCTTTGCCAATCGACTCCTGCAGCAGCATCAGCGCCTGCATGTAAGCTTCAGGACGCGGCGGGCAGCCAGGAATATAAACGTCAACCGGCAGGAACTTATCGACGCCCTGCACCACAGAGTAAATGTCGTACATACCGCCGGAGTTCGCGCAAGCGCCCATGGAGATAACCCATTTCGGCTCAAGCATCTGATCGTAGAGACGCTGAATCACCGGCGCCATTTTGGTAAACGGCGTACCCGCGATAACCATCAGATCCGCCTGACGCGGAGAGGCGCGCAACACTTCTGCGCCGAAGCGAGCGACGTCATGCACTGCCGTAAACGATGTCACCATCTCTACGTAGCAGCATGAAAGGCCGAAGTTATAAGGCCAGATTGAGTTTTTGCGACCCCAGTTCACCATGTCGTGCAGGGCGTTCTCGAGTTTGCCCAGATAGACGGTGCGGTGAACCTGCTGCTCCAGGGGATCGGCGACAATCTCCTGTTTTTGCAGAGGGTAACGGTCGTTCTCACCGTTGGGATCTATGCGGGTGAGCGTGTAATCCATCTTATTGCCTCGCTGTTACTGCGTATGACGATTAGTGAGACCGCTCTGCTCAGGGTTAATACGCTCGCGACGTGAACGCGCGGGCGTCCAGTCCAGCGCGCCGATACGCACCAGATAAACCAGACCAGCCAGTAGCACTAAAATGAAAATTGCGGCTTCGACAAAGCCGACCCAACCGCTTTCGCGAATCGATGTCGACCATGCGTAGAGATAAAGGGCTTCAACGTCAAAGATGACGAAGAACATAGCCACCAGATAGAACTTTGCGGAAAGACGCAAGCGGGCGGTGCCCACCGAATCGATACCTGATTCAAAAGGAATGTTTTTGTGCCTCGCGCGTGCGCGTCCGCCTAAGAACCAGGCGCCTGCCAGCATCAGGCAACACAGACCGATTGCAACAATAAGAAAGATAGCGAATGCCCAGTGATGAGCGATGACTTCAGTGGATGTTGACATACGCATTGCTTAACTCAAAAAGTGGCGCTAAGACCCCTGCTCTTGCTGGCAGATGAACACCACATCGATTTAAAGGGAGGAACAATAAACCTTACAATTACTACCAGAATAGTGATTTAGGCAGCAAATTGATGGGGTTTTTTACTCCTTTCTATAACCTTTTGTCAACTTTAACAAAAGAATCCTCACATTAGTTTACATCCACGCAACCCTATTAACATTTGATGCCGTTTTACAACCCATTTTGTTGCCTGAACGCCATTTTTAGCGGTGTTGAATCGTGTCCGTAAGGTGAGTTGATTAAAATTGCCTCCTTATTCTGGCAGGAAATGGCAACTATTCATCCCCCTTAGCGCGGGTATTTTCTTGATCTGAGACACGCTTTTGTTAATTTCCAGGGAAAAAGAACAACAATGCTGGTCAATTTTTAACAAGACAACGGGTTTTTAAGGAAAAGCGCGAGGAAATGTCAGGCACAGGAAAGCGCAATCAAAACCCGCCAAAAATCGCGGGAATTAAACATCCTGCGTACCTGTCTTCGCCGATTATCGATATGAATTGTGTAAAAATACGCCCTTTAAGAGTTTAAAGGGCGCTGAAGGGGCTTTCTGACAGTTTACAAATTGTTACCAGTTTATCGCTTCGATTATTCAAAATCGCCGTCAGGCATCATTGAATCATCGTCGTCGTCCGCCGTTGCGGCGTAATTCCATGGGGTATAGCTGTTTTCCATGGACTGGAAAATGACCTGAGCGAGATCGTTCTGCCCTTTCGGATTACGGCACAGCAAGTACTGCGTTTCGGGCATTATCGGCAAACCTTCAGAAGCGCCGAGCACCCGCAAATCCGGGCTCATCATTTCGACCGGCCGCGCGGTAACGCCAAGGCCCGCTTTAACCGCCGCCCGCACAGCAGGAAGCGTAGAAGCGACATACGCGATGCGCCAGGGAAGCTTCGCCGCGTTCAGACTCTCAAGGATAACGTCACGCGAAGCGCTGCTTTCATCAAGCAGAACCAGAGGAATGGGCTCCCCTTTTTGCAGATTATAATCCGCCGCGCAATACCACATTGTCGGCGATGTCCGCAGCACGAGACTTTCAAAATTCGGTGGACAGGCGGTAGCGACAACAAGGTCGACCTCCTGTTGATTGAGCATTTCTAAAATGAACGGGTTGCGTTTAACGCGCACATCGAGCGCTAACTTCGGATAAACCGAACTAATGCGGTTTAAAAGGAAGGGCAAAATGGTATCGGCAGACTCATCCGAAGCGCCAATCGTCAGCACCCCTTGCAGGCTGCTAAACATTAATGATGTGCATGCTTCATCGTTGAAGCGAAGAATTTTTCGCGCATAGCCCAGCAACTGAATGCCATGTTCAGTCAATAATTTGTTACGACCGTGGCGTGCGAACAGCTCTTTTCCCACCAGCTGTTCCAGGCGCTGCATCTGCTGGCTTACTGCCGATTGCGTTCGGCATACCGCCGCCGCCGCCGCTGCAAAGGTATTCAGATCGGCAACCGCCACAAAGGTCCGGAGCAGATCGAGGTCAAGATTAAGGATCGGACGATTTGCATTTATCATATTGTTATTCACTGTCAGGTTACGCTACCAGGCGGCCTTGGTTTAAAAGCTATGTGTCGTAAAGAAGGCAATTCCATTTGGCGTGCGCATCCGGCTTCGATCAACAAGGGCAAACTACTCTTATTTTCCGAGGTTATTGCAGCACGAAAATCCGGCTAAGCTTACTTTTAATAAATAAAGTTAATGCCATACATTCAAATATTTTGCACATCCATCCGGTATATTTAATTAAATTACTGGCGATGCACTTGGCTTTTTACCGAGTGGCTACAGCGAGGCCGTTATGCGCTTTCCTCTTATATGAAAGCCACGTTATGCTGAAGCTAAGCGCCGCTCGGGAATATCGATAAGAAACAATTAAGTATCACGATAAACTGGCGAAACAGGTGTGATACCCGGCAGAGACGCCAGGGAATCGACATCAGTAACCAGGTCATACTATCTCATATTGAGGATTTTTTTAATAGCCCACGCAAATTATCGAAGTATTCCTAATAAGCTGTTTATAAATACATACTTAATAAAGGCAACGTTAAAAGTTATATTAAATAAACTTTATTATTTCTTATTATTAAAAGCGCAAAACGTAACAAGGAATTCACAAGAATAGCGGCTTTTTACCGGTCATTCCCACGATTGATGAGCAGGGTTAATATTCATTTTTTTAGAGTGATCGCGGGTTAACACGACCCGAAGAGAGAAAATAGGGGTTGCGTCCGCTGCGATTGTTATGACTTACCATAAAATCATGATTAGGCAGATTAATAATCTGAAATCCAAAAGTAATTTAGACTTTTAATTCGTAAAATCCAATCACTAAAGCTTCTTTTTTAAACAAAACGCTTTTAAAGGATAGAAGAAACCTAACGACTTCGCACTTCAAAAGCCGTAACGGGAGGAGTACATTGTCGCCACCCGTTTCCACGGCAGGACGCGGGATAACATTGAAGGTCAGATCCATGTCACCCATCGAAAAATCCAGCAAACTTGATAATGTCTGTTACGACATCCGCGGCCCGGTGCTTAAAGAAGCGAAGCGTCTGGAAGAGGAAGGCAATAAAGTCCTAAAGCTCAATATCGGCAACCCTGCCCCATTCGGGTTCGACGCCCCGGATGAAATACTCGTCGATGTGATTCGCAACCTGCCCACCGCGCAGGGCTACAGCGATTCAAAAGGCCTCTATTCCGCCCGTAAAGCTATCATGCAGCATTATCAGGCGCGGGGAATGCGCGATGTAACCGTAGAGGACATATACATCGGCAACGGGGTGTCTGAACTGATCGTTCAGGCTATGCAGGCGCTGCTTAACAGCGGTGATGAAATGTTAGTGCCGGCGCCGGATTACCCGTTATGGACGGCGGCCGTCTCTCTCTCCAGCGGTAAAGCGGTGCATTACCTGTGTGATGAATCCTCCGACTGGTTCCCGGACCTGGACGACATTCGCGCTAAAATCACTCCCCGCACGCGCGGCATCGTTATCATCAACCCGAATAACCCCACCGGCGCAGTCTATTCAAAAGAGTTACTGCTGGAAGTGGTCGAAATTGCGCGCCAGCATAATCTCATTATTTTTGCGGACGAAATTTACGACAAAATTCTTTATGACGACGCAGAGCACCACTCTATCGCCGCGCTGGCGCCGGATCTGCTGACGGTCACCTTTAACGGGTTATCGAAAACTTACCGCGTCGCGGGTTTCCGTCAGGGCTGGATGGTGCTGAACGGACCGAAAAAGCATGCGAAAGGCTATATTGAAGGGCTTGAGATGCTTGCCTCAATGCGCCTGTGCGCTAACGTGCCGGCGCAACACGCGATTCAGACCGCGCTGGGCGGCTACCAGAGCATCAGCGAATTTATCGTGCCGGGCGGGCGGCTATACGATCAGCGCAACCGCGCCTGGGAATTGATCAATGATATTCCAGGCGTCAGCTGCGTGAAACCGCGCGGCGCGCTCTATATGTTCCCAAAGATTGACGCTAAGCGCTTCAATATCCACGACGACCAGAAAATGGTGCTGGACTTTCTGTTGCAGGAAAAAGTGTTGCTGGTACAGGGCACAGCATTCAACTGGCCGTGGCCGGACCATGTGCGCATCGTTACCCTGCCGCGTATCGATGAGCTGGATTTAGCCATTACTAAATTCGGCCGCTTCCTTTCGGGTTACCATCAGTAAAACGACCGGGGGAAGATTTGCATCTTCCCCCGCCTCCCTCCACAATGGTTTTTTGTCGCGGTAACAGACAGAGCCCATTATGAATCAGAGTCACTTCTTCGCTTATCTTTCCCGTCTTAAACTTATCAATCGCTGGCCGCTGATGCGCAACGTGCGAACGGAAAATGTCTCCGAGCACAGTCTGCAGGTGGCGATGGTGGCGCACGCTCTGGCGGTGATTAAGAACCGCAAGTTTGGCGGCGAGCTGAATGCTGAGCGTATTGCGCTGCTGGCGATGTATCACGACGCCAGCGAAGTGTTGACCGGCGATTTGCCGACGCCGGTAAAATATTTCAACACGCAAATCGCCCATGAGTACAAGGCTATCGAAAAGATTGCCCAACAAAAACTGGTGGAGATGGTGCCGGAGGAACTGCGCGATCTTTTCGCGCCGCTGATTGATGAACACCACTATAGCGATGAGGAAAAAGCGGTAGTAAAACAGGCGGATGCGTTATGCGCTTATCTGAAGTGCCTTGAGGAGCTTTCTGCCGGCAACAACGAGTTTTTACTGGCAAAAAGCCGCCTGGAAAAAACGCTTGATGAGCGGCGCAGCGCCGAAATGGACTATTTCATCGAGATGTTTGTCCCAAGCTTCCATCTTTCGCTGGATGAGATAAGCCAGGACTCGGCGCTTTGATCCCCTGCCCGCTTTAAAAAGGGAACAACAGCGGGATCATCACGACGCAGATGACCATGACCATCAGCGTAAAGGGTACGCCGAGCTTCACAAAGTCGCTGAATGAATAACGACCCGGCCCCAGCACCAGCGTATTGACGGGCGACGAGACCGGGGTCATAAAGGCGGCGGATGCCGCCATCGCCACCGCCATAGCGAAAGGATAAGGCGATACGCCCATGGATTTCGCCGCCGCTAACGCGACAGGGGCCATCAGCACAGCCGTTGCGGTATTGGAGATAAACAGCCCCGTCGCCGCGCACAGAATAAACAGACACGCCAGCATCGCCTGAGGACCATAACCACCGCCGAGCTCCATTAGCCCCCGCACCACCAAATCGACGCCACCGGTTTTTTGCAGCGCCAGCGCGAAAGGCATCATGCCGACGATAAGAATAATGCTCGGCCAGTGGATCGCTTTATAAGCGCTTTGCAAATCGATACAGCGAAATTTGCCCATCAACAGACAGGCGATGATCGCGGCGATAGGGTTAGGAATTTCATCGGTCAACATCATCGCCACCATAAGCGCCAGGCAAAAAATGGCATGCGGCGCCTGACTATGGGCGGGCGAGGCATCGCTTTCCTCCACCGGCAAATTAAGCACCAGGAAGTCGTGGCCCCTGCCCCCTAGCTTACTGATGAGCTTCCAGTCTCCTACTACCAGCAAGATATCGCCAAGCATCAGCGGCTCATCGACAATGGCGCCTTTCAGCGCCGCGCCGTCTCGCCGCAGCCCGACTACATTCAGCCCATAACGTGTGCGAAAGCCGATTTCGCGCACGCTTTTACCAATGATTTCCGACTCCGGTATCAGCGACACTTCCGCCATTCCGACATCCAGCGCCTGGTCAGAGAAATATTCGCCGCGCAGGATCATCGGTTCAAGCTGCTGTTCGCTGCAAAACTGACGCAGGTCCACTTCGGGGTCGGACATATCTATCAGCAGCACGTCGCGGGCGCGAAACTCCGTGACGCCCGTTACGTTTACGATAACCCGGCGAAAGCGCCGCCAGCGCTCAAGGCCAATCACATTCGCGCCATAGCGCTCGCGCAATTTCAGATCGTCCAGCCGGTGGCCGACCATAGGCGAACCCGGACGAATCGCCAGGCGGCGGGCGCGGCCGGTAAGATGGTAATCTTTAATCAGATCGCGAAAGGTGCGGCGTTTCCAGCTTGCCTGATCTGCGGCGCCGCTCACTTTGAGCATGAAGCGAAACAGCAGCATGTAGACGATGCCGCAAAGCAGAATCGCCAGCCCAAGCGGCGTGACGTCAAAGAACTCAAACCCTTTAAACCCTTCGCGCAGCAGCTCGCTGTTAACCACCATATTGGGCGGCGTGGCGACCAGCGTCATCATGCCGCTGATAAGCCCGGCGAAGCTCAGCGGCATCATCAGGCGCGAAGGCGAAATTTTCATGCGCGAGCAGACGCTAAGCACCACCGGAATGAAAATGGCCACGACGCCAGTCGAGCTCATAAACGCGCCCAACCCCGCGACGGTGAGCATAAGCAGGATAAGCATTCTGGTTTCGCTGCTTCCCGCCACGCTCATCAGCCACGAGCCCATTTTTGTGGCGACGCCAGTGCGCACCAGGCCATCGCCGATGATAAACAGCGCGGCGATAAGAATGACGTTAGGATCGCTAAAACCTGCAAAGGCTTCGTTGAGTGTTAAGGTGCCGCTTAAGACAAACGCGATGATAACCAGCAGCGCCACGGCGTCCATACGCACCTTGCCGGTGGCGAAAAGCACCACCGCTACCGCCAGCAGACTGAGTACCCAAATCAGTTCACCGTTCACAACTTGTCCTTGTTTTATGGCTCCCGGTTATGCCGGGTTCAGTGGTTTGCCTGAAAGAGAAGCACGGCGAGAAAGCATTTCTCGCCGTGATGGAAAGTTAACAATAACCGGTTCGCGCAGAGGCGATCCGGGGTTACATCATGAATGCGTCTTTTTACTGACGATAACGGCGCCGTCAGGCATTTTTTCAATCGACAGCTCATCCAGGCGTGTTATGACCAGCGCAGCTTCATCCAGACGCGGCGTGGTTTCAGGCGCGTTTACCGCAATGACGGGCGAACCGGCGGCAAGGCCGGAGTGAATGCCCGCCGGGGCGTCTTCCACAACCGCGCATTCTTCAGGCGCCAGGCCCAGCAGTTGCGCGCCAAGCAGGTAAGCATCCGGCTCCGGTTTCCCACGCTTAACGCGTTCCGCCGTGACGAACACTTCCGGCAGCGGCAGCTCGCTTGCCTTACGGCGCGCCGAGGCGACCGGCATTGAACCTGAGGTCACAATAGCCCAGGGAATATCCGCCTCGTTCAGTTGCGCAAGCAGCGCCTTCGCGCCCGGGAGCGCCACAATACCTTCGGTATCGGAAGCTTCAATTTGCTCGAGTCGGGAAAACTCGGCGGCAATCTCCTCTTCGCTCCGGCCTGGCATAAAATGGCGCAGCGAGGTAATGGCCTGCTTGCCATGAATAAAGCCTAAAACCTCTTCATGGCTGATGCCGAAACGATCGGCCCAGCTGCACCAGGCGCGCTCCACGGTCGCCAGCGAATCCACCAGCGTACCGTCGAGGTCGAATAAAAATCCTTTACACTTCACATCCAGCTCCCGTCAGGCGTTAGTAATTTGCATAATTTCATTGGCGCTCAGGTGATACTGACGCGGGCAGGACTGCCAGACCTTCAGCATGCGCTGGTATTTTTCCCACATCGGGGTTTGCGCATTAAAGCCGTGCGTGCCCGCGTCGAAATGCGTGTAGCGTCCTTCGGTGTTGACCATAAAACGTACGTAGCCGAGATAACGCGCTTCGGTCGCAGCGTCAAAGCCGAGAAACGTCACGCGGCGCTCGTCAATCGTCTGGTTATCTTTCAGGTTTTCCCGGGAGACGCGTAGCGCGTGATACATTTCCATAATGTCGATGACGGTGCGGCAGGTCTCTTCGGGAAGCTGGCCGAAATCGCGATCGAGTTCGCGCATTTGCAGGCCGTAGCCGCGCTCAATAATCGTCTGCAGACGGCGATAACGCTCGGCATTGTCCGGGTCGAGCATGGTCATCATTTTGTACTGATTCGAGAGGATCAGACGTTGGGCGTTGGTCATTTCCATTATTGACTCCTGAGCGCGTAGCGCGCGCATAAAAGGCCTGAGAGCACAGAAAAAGTGTGCCTTCCTTTATATGCGCAACCCGGGGTCAATTACAAATCATCAAGGAAAGTTTTGTCGAGCTGCTTAAACGCGCGCTTTAACGTATCGGCCAGCGCCTGATAATCAGGCTTGCCTTCGACCGGCGCCAGCGCCTGCCCTGCCTCCTGCAACTTGCCGCGCACTTCGTAAAACCATTGCAATACCGAAGGCGGCAACGGCGTGACCGAACGTTTGCCAAGCCACCACAGCCCCTGCATCGGCAGGCTCAGGGCGAACAGCGCGGTCGCGACCGCCGGGCCCAGCTGCCCGCCAAGCGCAATTTGCCAGCATAATGTAAATACGGCAATCGGCGGCATAAAGCGGATTGCATGGCGGGTGGCGCGGATAACGCGGTTTTCAACAAAGACGGGAGCGAGGCGTTTTTCAAGAGGCCACGTCTTCGCATAGTGCTGCCCGCGACGGAACAGACTGAAGAAACTCACCGGGCGATTTTCGGGTGTAGACATGGCGTCACCTCAACTTCAAATATAAAAAATAAAATAATCGTGCAAGATAACAACTGTACATGACAACGTTCAAAATATTTTGTCAATCCTCGCCGCGATCGAGTATCCTGTGCGCGCCTGTGATGGCGTAGACCGGGCGCCGGACGCTGTCAAACTAATTCATAAAACGCCGTTGCCGAAAAAACGCGCAAAATGGCGTAAACTCATGAGTATTTCTTGTCATGGCAGAATGTTCGCCTGGCATGACGTTAATCATAAATGTCGGCGTCATCTTGCGCTACGCTCAGAGACTCCCTGACGTTTTTTTAGCCACGTATCAATAATAGGTACTTCCATGTCGAGTAAGTTAGTACTGGTTCTCAACTGCGGTAGCTCCTCACTGAAATTCGCAATCATCGATGCTGTTAATGGTGAAGAGTACCTCTCCGGTCTGGCCGAGTGTTTCCATCTTCCTGAAGCCCGCATCAAATGGAAAATGGATGGCGGTAAGCAGGAAGCTGCGCTGGGCGCAGGCGCTGCACACAGCGAAGCGCTGAACTTCATCGTTAATACTATTCTGGCACAAAAACCTGAACTCTCCGCACAGCTGACCGCAATTGGTCATCGTATCGTACATGGCGGCGAGAAGTACACCAGCTCAGTCGTGATTGACGACTCGGTCATCCAGGGCATCAAAGATGCAGCCTCTTTCGCCCCGCTGCACAACCCGGCTCACCTTATCGGCATCGCTGAAGCGCTGAAATCTTTCCCGAAACTGGCTAAGAAAAACGTGGCCGTATTCGACACCGCGTTCCATCAGACCATGCCTGAAGAGTCTTATCTCTACGCTCTGCCGTACAAACTGTACAAAGAGCATGGCATCCGCCGTTACGGCGCGCACGGCACCAGCCACTTCTATGTCACTCAGGAAGCGGCCAAAATGCTGAACAAGCCGGTGGAAGAGCTGAACATCATTACCTGCCATCTGGGCAACGGCGGCTCGGTCTCTGCTATCCGTAACGGCAAATGCGTGGATACCTCTATGGGTCTGACCCCGCTGGAAGGTCTGGTGATGGGCACCCGTTCCGGCGACATCGACCCGGCTATCGTATTCCATCTGCACGATGCGCTGGGCATGAGCGTTGATCAGATTAACAAGCTGCTGACCAAAGAGTCCGGTCTGCTGGGTCTGACCGAAGTGACCAGCGACTGCCGCTACGTTGAAGACAACTACGAAGCGAAAGAAGACGCGAAGCGTGCGATGGACGTTTACTGCCACCGCCTGGCGAAATACATCGGCTCCTACACCGCGCTGATGGAAGGCCGTCTGGACGCCGTGGTCTTCACCGGCGGCATCGGTGAGAACGCCGCTATGGTGCGTGAACTCTCCCTTGGCAAACTGGGCGTGCTCGGCTTTGAAGTCGACCACGAGCGCAACCTGGCCGCCCGCTTCGGCAAGTCTGGCTTCATTAACAAAGAAGGCACCACCCTCGCCGTGGTCATCCCGACCAACGAAGAACTGGTTATCGCTCAGGACGCCAGCCGTCTGACCGCCTGATACCCCACCGCCAGCCTGTGCTGGCGGTGTTGTTTTGTGTCGCGCCAGAGGATTCTGGCCGCAACGAACGAAAGAGGATAAACCGTGTCCCGTACTATCATGCTTATTCCTACCGGAACCAGCGTCGGCCTGACCAGCGTCAGCCTCGGCGTTATCCGCGCTATGGAACGTAAAGGCGTTCGTCTGAGCGTCTTCAAGCCTATCGCCCAGCCGCGTACCGGCGGCGATAAGCTCGATCAGACCACTGCTATCGTGCGCGCCAACAGCAACCTGCCGGCTGCTGAACCGCTGCGTATGAGCCACGTCGAATCGCTGCTTTCCAGCAACCAGAAAGACGTGTTGATGGAAGAGATCATTGCTCGCTTCCACGAGAACACCAAAGACGCTGAAGTGGTGTTGGTGGAAGGCCTGGTGCCGACCCGCAAACATCAGTTCGCCCAGTCGCTGAACTATGAAATCGCCAAGACGCTGAACGCGGAAATCGTGTTCGTGATGTCTCAGGGCACCGACAACCCGGAACAGCTGAAAGAGCGCATCGAACTGACTCGCAGCAGCTTCGGCGGCACGAAAAACGGCAACATTACCGGCGTTATCGTCAACAAGCTGAACGCGCCGGTTGACGAGCAGGGCCGCACCCGTCCGGATCTCTCTGAGATTTTCGACGACTCTACGAAAGCGAAAGTGGTCAGCATCGATGCGCAGCATCTGCAGACCGTCAGCCCGCTGCCCGTACTGGGCGCGGTGCCGTGGAGCTTTGATCTGATAGCCACCCGCGCCATCGACATGGCTCGCCACCTGAACGCCACCATCATTAACGAAGGCGATATCAAAACCCGCCGCGTGAAGTCTGTCACCTTCTGTGCGCGCAGCATTCCGCACATGCTGGAACACTTCCGCCCGGGCTCGCTGCTGGTCACCTCGGCAGACCGTCCGGACGTGCTGGTTGCCGCGTGCCTGGCCGCGATGAACGGCGTGGAAATCGGCGCTATCCTGCTGACCGGCGGCTACGAAATGGACGCCCGCATCAACAAGCTGTGCGAGCGCGCTTTCGCCACCGGCCTGCCGGTCTTTATGGTCAACACCAATACCTGGCAGACCTCGCTCAGCCTGCAGAGCTTCAACCTTGAAGTGCCTGCTGACGACCACGAGCGCATCGAGAAAGTACAGGAATATGTGGCAAGCCACATCAACACCGAGTGGATTGATTCCCTGTCTGCCACTTCCGAGCGCAGCCGCCGTCTCTCTCCGCCAGCGTTCCGTTACCAGCTGACCGAGCTTGCGCGCAAAGCGGGCAAACGCGTTGTGCTGCCGGAAGGCGACGAACCGCGTACCGTAAAAGCGGCGGCCATCTGCGCCGAGCGCGGCATCGCGACCTGCGTATTGTTAGGCAACCCGGATGAAATCAGCCGCGTGGCGGCCGCGCAGGGCGTTGAGCTCGGCACCGGCATCGAAATCGTCGATCCGGAAGTGGTTCGCGAAAGCTATGTCGCCCGTCTGGTTGAGCTGCGTAAGAGCAAAGGCATGACCGAAGCGGTGGCTCGCGAACAGCTGGAAGACAACGTGGTGCTCGGCACGCTGATGCTGGAGCAGGATGAAGTCGACGGCCTGGTTTCCGGCGCGGTACACACCACCGCCAACACCATCCGTCCGCCGCTGCAGATAATCAAAACCGCGCCGGGCAGCTCGCTCGTTTCTTCCGTGTTCTTCATGCTGCTGCCGGAGCAGGTTTATGTTTACGGCGACTGCGCGATCAACCCGGATCCGACCGCAGAACAGCTGGCGGAAATCGCGATTCAGTCCGCTGACTCCGCTGCCGCTTTCGGCATTGAGCCGCGCGTAGCGATGCTCTCTTACTCCACCGGCAACTCCGGCGCGGGAAGCGACGTTGAGAAAGTACGCGAAGCGACTCGTCTGGCGCAGGAAAAACGCCCGGATCTGATGATTGACGGCCCGCTGCAGTATGACGCTGCGGTAATGGCGGACGTAGCGAAGTCCAAAGCGCCGGACTCGCCGGTTGCGGGTCGCGCTACCGTGTTCATCTTCCCGGATCTGAACACCGGCAACACCACGTACAAAGCCGTACAGCGTTCCGCAGACCTGATCTCCATCGGGCCGATGCTGCAGGGTATGCGTAAGCCGGTAAACGACCTGTCCCGCGGCGCGCTGGTTGACGATATCGTCTACACCATCGCCCTGACTGCGATTCAGGCTTCCCAGCAGTAATCTGCTGCGGCAACGAAAAAGGCAGCCACCTGGCTGCCTTTTTTATTTCCTGCAAAACGTCGCGATTACGCTTCTTCCGCCTTGCTGGATTCGGTGCTGGCGTTACGACTGAGCCACAGCGCCAGCGCTTTTAAGGTATCCGGCGTGAACTCATCGCAGCGAGCGGTGATCTCTTCCGGCGACATCCAGCATACTTCACTGATTTCACTCTCCTGCAGCGCGAACGGACCGTGGGTCACACAGCTGAACAGCCCGCCCCAGACGCGGCAGTTTTCATCTTCGAAATAGAACTGCCCGTGCTCGGCGAATGGCACGCCTGCGATGCCAAGCTCCTCTTCCGCCTCGCGGCGGGCGCTTTCCAGCAGCGCTTCATCCGCCTGAACCACGCCGCCTGCGGTGGCGTCGAGCATGCCTGGCAGGAAATCTTTGGTTTCTGTGCGGCGCTGCACGAGGATTTTGCCCATCCCGTCGTGCACCACGATATACGTCGCGCGGTGACGCAGCCGTTCGGCGCGCATTTGTTCGCGGCTCGACTGCGCGATCACCTCATTGTCCTCGTTGACAATATCCACCCATTCCGTGCCTGCCAAATGACTCTGCTCCACCATCGGGAAACCTTCTCGCTAAGCGCTCTTACGGCGCGTTTATGATTAATAGCTCAACTTACGGGTTAATTGAAATCTGCGCAATAACCGCAGAATTATCCAGCGCATTAATGCTCAAAACGTCATCTTCCAGCATGCCATAGCTCGCGGCGAAGCCCCCTTTGGGTATGCTGACGGAGCCTGGGTTGAAGAAGATGATGTCGTTTCGGCGCTCCGCCACCGGAATATGCGTGTGTCCTGAGACAAACACATCGCCTGCGCCCAGCGGCGGCAGGTTTTCCGGGTGATAGAGATGACCGTGAGTCAAAAACAGACGCTGCTTTTCGAGCAGTATCTGCTGCCAGGGCGCGGTAATGGGGAACTGCAACAGCATCTGATCCACTTCGCTGTCGCAGTTTCCGCGCACGCAAAGAATTTTATCCGCCAGCCTGTTGAGCCGTTCGGCCACTTCCGCTGGCGCGTAACCTTCCGGCAGCGCGTTGCGCGGGCCATGATAAAGCACGTCGCCAAGCAGAATAAGCCAGCGGGCGCCGCTCTGCCCGAACAAGGCAAGGAGGCGCTCGGTAGCCGGTAGCGAACCATGAATATCCGATGCAATCATCAGTTTCATAACTCACCTTTGTAAGTCTGTATTCGGTTGGCGAATGATAGCCTATCCCGCCTGGCTTATCAGCCCGGATGCTTCGCAGAGAGTGCGATAAAACGCTGAACGGAAGCCCGCTGCCACTGAAACGCCGCATAATCCGCCAACCGTTCCGGCACCGCATCGCCATTAAGCACGAGGCGGTTGAGCATCAGCGCTAAATCGGTGTCGGCAATCGACCATTCGCCGAACAGGTTTTGCTGCCCTTCCACCAGCAATGACTGGGCAAGCGCGAAGAGTTTTTCCGCCGCCTGGCGACCCGCCTCGCTTAAAGGCGCTTTTTTCTCGCCGGCAAACACCACTTCCGTGGGTCGCTCTTCGCGTATCGGCATCAGGTCGCTGCGCAGCCACGCCTGCACCTGCCGCGCGCGGGCGCGCTTTTCAAGCTCATGCGGATAAAGACGGCTCCAGACTGGCGGGACGAAACGCTCTTCCAGATATTCAGCAATCGCGGAAGATTCGCTAAGAAAAAAATCGCCCACCTGCAATAGCGGCACCCGGCGGGTTGAGTCAAAGCCCTGCCAGCCGGGCCTGAGATGTTCTCCACTCGACAAATCGATGGTTTTCAGCGAGAAATCAAGCCCCTTTTCCTGTAGCGCCACGTAAACGGACATAACGTACGGACTAAAGTAATTGGCGTCGGACCAGAGCGTAATAGCAGGTGTGGACATATTTCCTCGCAGGCTTCAGGGGTAAAATTAAAAAATATACAGCAAAACATCGGGCTGTCACCTGCCAGAAACCCCTGCGCTGCCTGCGCGTGCACGCTTTGCGCCTATACTTGCCGGAAGAGGAATTTTCATTACGTTCTGACGGGAGTTGTTATGATCGACCTGTACTATGCGCCCACCCCGAACGGTCACAAGGTGACGCTGTTTTTGGAGGAAGCGGAACTCGATTATCGCCTGCACCGCGTGGATATCAGCAAAGGGGAGCAGTTCAAACCCGAATTTCTCGCCATCTCGCCTAATAATAAAATTCCGGCCATTATCGACCATGACCCTGCCGACGGCGGCGGCCCGCTAAGCATTTTCGAATCCGGCGCCATTCTGCTCTATTTAGCAGAGAAAACCGGCAAGCTGCTGAGTACTGAACTGCGCGAGCGGCAGGCGACCCTGCAGTGGCTCTTCTGGCAGGTAGGCGGCTTCGGCCCGATGCTTGGGCAAAATCACCACTTTAATCATTTCGCGCCGCAACCGGTGCCCTACGCCATTGAACGGTATCAGGTAGAGACGCAGCGCCTGTATGGCGTGCTCAACAAACGGCTGGAGAAGACGCCCTGGCTCGGTGGCGACGGCTACAGCATTGCGGATATCGCCGCCTATCCGTGGGTCGTGTCTCACGAGCGCCAGCGCATCGATCTCAACATCTATCCGGCGGTGAATAACTGGTTTACCCGCATCCAGAACCGCCCGGCCACGGAGCGCGCCTGGAAACGCGCGGAAACCGTCTGACAATGGCGCGCCCGGCATGGGCGCGCTTCGCTTCCTCCTGTATGATAGGCGCCACTTAGCCCCACGGAGGAAACCGGCATGACACAGCAGCCAGACGCCATTATTCGCGTCAAAAACCTGCGCCTGCGCACTTTTATCGGTATCAAAGAAGAAGAGATAGCAAACCGACAGGATATCGTCGTCAACGTGACGATCCACTATCCGGCGGAGAAAGCGCGCGCCAGCGAAGATATCAACGACGCGCTGAACTACCGCACCATTACCAAGCAGATAATTCAGCATGTCGAGAGCAACCGCTTCTCCCTGCTGGAGAAATTAACCCAGGATGTGCTCAATATCGCGCGCGATCACGCCTGGGTCACCTATGCTGAAGTGGAGATAGATAAACTTCACGCGCTGCGTTACGCCGATTCCGTCTCAATGACCATGAGCTGGCGACGCTAAGCGCAACCGGGAGGTTGCATGAATATCCTGATAACTGGCGGCACTGGCCTGATTGGCCGTCACCTTGTGCCGCGCCTGCTGGAGCTGGGTCACCACGTCACCGTCGTCACTCGCGATCTCAACAAAGCCCGCACCACGTTCGACGCCCGCGTCAATCTGTGGAAAGGGCTTACCGATCATGAAAACCTCGACGAGTTTGACGCCGTCATTAACCTTGCGGGCGAGCCGATAGCCGACAAGCGCTGGACGGAGGCGCAAAAGCAGCGGCTATGTCAGAGCCGCTGGCAGACAACCCAGCGTCTGGTAGAGATGTTTCACGCTGGCGAAAACCCGCCAGAGGTGTTGATTTCCGGCTCCGCTACAGGATATTACGGCGATCTGGGCGAAGTGGTGGTGAATGAAGACGAACCGCCGCATAACGAATTCACCCATAAACTCTGCGCCCGCTGGGAGCAAATCGCCTGCGGGGCGCAGAGCGACAAAACCCGCGTCTGCCTGCTGCGCACCGGCGCGGTGCTGGCGCCGAAAGGCGGCATGCTTGGCAAACTGGTGCCGCTTTTTCGCGCCGGGCTCGGCGGGCCTATCGGCAGCGGCCGTCAGTATCTCGCCTGGATCCACGTTGATGACATGGTCAACGCCATCCTCTGGCTGTTGAACAACGACCTGCGCGGGCCGTTCAATATGGTCTCCCCTTACCCGGTTCGCAACGAGCAGTTCGCGCATGCGCTCGGCCACGTGCTGCACCGCCCCGCCTTTATGCGCGCGCCGGCAAGCGCCGTGCGCCTGATCATGGGCGAATCCGCCGTGCTGGTGCTGGGCGGCCAGCGCGCGCTGCCGAAGCGGCTTGAAGAGTCCGGCTTCGGCTTTCGCTGGTTTGACCTGGAAGAAGCGCTGCATGACGTGGTGCGGTGAAAAAAGGGCCACTTGCGTGGCCCGGCATTCAGATACGTTGTTCAGCGTAGGCGTCGGCGGCTTTCGCCGCTTTTGAGGCGCGTTTCGGCTGCGGAACGTTGATAATGAAAGTCAGCACGCCCGCAAAAACGTACAGCCCGGTATAGGCCCATACTACGCCTTCTATATCGAAGAAAGGCAAAATGAGCGATGCGATTGCGGGGGCGAGAAAGTTACTCATGCCAGCGGACAAGTTATAAATCGATACCGCAGCGCCCTTGTGATGCGGCTCAAGCGTCGGGAACACTGCCGTCATCGGCACAAAAGCGGCGACGAAAATCCCCAACATAACCGCCGGGATCAGCGCCATCGCGAAGTTGTGTCCCGCCCAGAGCGGCAGGTAGTAAAAGGTCAGGCTGGAGACCGCCATGCCCAGACAGCCAAACCAACGCACCTGACGGATCCAGCCGATATACTCACCGGTAATCCCCCATATAATGTTGGTAAAAATCGTTACGAAGAAGAACACTGCCCAGATTTGCAGCCATTCGGAAATGGTGAAGCCAAGACGGTCAACGAACAGCAGCGGCATAATGATGGCAAAACCGAAAAGCGACAGCGTGTTAATAATACGAATCAGGCAGGCGTAAAAAATGTCGCGGTTGGTAAACAGAATGGTCGCCGCCCGGCTCAATTCCGTCATTTTTTCTTTCACCGGCAAATTTACCCGCGAGCGGTCCACCGGCACGTTGCGCAGACTAATAAACGCGGTGATGCCGCCCAGCGCAACCCAACCAATGGCCATCCACAGCGTACCGGTTTCACCTATCATCGGAATGGTAAAACTTGGCAGATAGCTTCCCACCACGCCAATACCGACCGAGTACATCGCCCAGAACCAGCCCGTCGCCGCCGCCAGCTTCTCACGCGGCAGTACCTGTACCAGCATCATCATAAACGAGTAAATAAACAGCGGATAAGCCAGCCCGCGGATGCCATAAAACAGCAGCATTAAAGGATAGTTGCGCAGTCCTAAGCCGAGCGCCATAAACAACGTATGCATCACAATCCACAGCGCAAAGCCGATCAGCATCGCTTTTTGCGGGGTGATAAGCTCCGCGACGACGCCCGATGCCCAGGCCGCCAGCGCGGCGGCAAAGCCGTAAACGGCAAAAACCATTGCCGATTGCGCCGGGCTGAACCCGAGATCGGTAATGTGTTTGGATAAAAACGCCATCTCAAAGCCATCACCGCTCATGAAGATGGCAATAGCGATAAACCCCCACAGCAAATGTCTGGGCAGGCCAAACCAGTATTGTTGAGATTGCATAACACCGTCCTCTTAATTTGGGTACAGGTAGACCGGAAACGACGACGGTTTCCGGGCCGTTTGTCTTAATTAGTCGGGTAATAACTCGCGGGCCTGCTGCTGCTGTTGATAAAGCAGGCGGAACAGAGCCAGCCGCTGCGCAAGCCAGGGATAGCGCGCATCATCGGGTTCAAAGGCGTGTAAGACGGGCGGCTTGCGGCAGACCTTTTGCGCTTCGCCTCCTTTCGCCAGCCAGCCGAGCCGGGCCGCGCCAAGCGCGCCCGAGGAGCTTGCAGGATGCGTTACCACGCGCACCTGCAGCACATCGGCGATAAGTTGCGCCCAGAGCGGGCTGCGCGCCCCTCCGCCGGTCAGGCTGCAGCACGTAATGGTATCCCGGGCCGTTCCCAGCACCGCCATGCCATCAGCCAGGCCGAAGGTAACGCCTTCGATCACCGCGTACCCTAATAGCGCGCGACAGGTTTCATGTCGCAGGTTAAAGAAGCTGCCGGTGGCGTGGGGATCGTTATGCGGCGTCCGTTCGCCGCTCAGATAGGGCAGAAAGATAGGCGCCCGCCTTTTTTCCTCATCAGAAAGGCGCGCCACCTCCGCCATCAGTTGGCTTTCCGTAACGCCCAACAGATTACATATCCAACGCAGACAGCTTGCGGCGCTGAGCATAACGCTCATCTGGTGCCAGCGCGCCGGCAGAGCATGGCAAAACGCATGTACTCCGGATGTTGGGTCCGCCTGAAGCGCATCGTTGACGACAAAAATGACACCCGAGGTGCCAAGCGAGATCAGCGCATCGCCGGGGTTTATCGCCCCCACGCCCACCGCCGACGTGGCGTTATCGCCGCCGCCGCCCGCTATCACGACATCAGCGCTGAGTCCCCATTCCGTCGCGAGTGAAGCCCGCAACACGCCGCTCACCGCACTGCCCTCCACCAGGCGCGGCATTTGTTCACGACGCAGGTCAGTCGCCGCCAGCAGCGTTTCTGACCAGTCGCGTTTTGCTACATCAAGCCACAGCGTGCCTGCCGCATCGGAAGGATCGGAGACAAATTCGCCGCTCAGGCGCCAGCGTAAGTAATCTTTTGGCAGCAGGACCTTATCAACCTTTTGGAATAGTTCTGGCTCATGGCGCGCCACCCAGAGCAGCTTCGGGGCGGTAAACCCCGGCATGATCATGTTGCCGCTTATCGCCATCATCTCAGGGTGGCGCACGCGCAGGTCATCGCACTCCGGGGCGCTGCGCGTGTCATTCCATAAAATGCAGGGACGCAATACGTTTCCATTCTTATCCAGTAATACGGCTCCGTGCATCTGGCCCGAAAGTCCTATGGCGCGCACCGAAGACCAGGCCTGCGGCGCCTGCTGACGTAACGCTGCCACAACCTGGCAGGTCGCCTGCCACCAGGCGTGCGGATCCTGTTCCGCCCAGTGTGGATGCGGACGCTGTACCGTCAGCGTCGCATGCTGCGACGCCACGATTTCCCCCTGCTCATCCAGCAGCAAGGCTTTAAGCTCTGATGTGCCAATATCAATGCCGAGGTACATAGCGCCTCCCGTCAGGCTGTCAGCGGTTGCCCGGTGGTTTCTTCTACCCATTCCTCTAACCGAGCAACGGTACGTTTCATCAGCTCATGGAACGAGGGCTGATGCGCCAGCTCGCCGAACAGCGCTTCGTTGGCGGTAAACGTTTTTAAGGGATCGGGGCTTGCGAAAAGCGCGGCCATCAGCGCGGGCTGCATTACGCCATCCTGATATTCGTAAGGCAGTTGCCCCTGCGCCCAGCGCCGCAGGAACAGGAAGAAAAGCGCAGGCAACACCGCGCTGGCTCGCGGTTCGTGGCCTCGCGCATAGCAAGCGATAAGCGTAGGCGTCACCATGCCCGGAATTTTTGACAGCCCATCGGCGGCTACGCGTTGGTTGGTGTCTTTGATGTAGGGGTTGCTAAAACGGGCCAGCACCACGTCCCGGTATTGCGCTAAATCAAGCGTACCTGGTGTGAGAGAAGGAATGACATCCTGCGAAACATAGTCCCATGCCATTTGCCTTATGGCGGGCTCGCGAGTGCTTTCGTCAATATAAGAAAGCCCTGCCAGCGTTCCCGCCCAGGCGATGCAGCTATGCGTGGCGTTAAGGATGCGGATTTTCGCCTCTTCCCATGGCAGGACGGAATCGACGAGCTCAACGCCAGCTTTTTCCAGCGCCGGGCGCCCGGCGATAAAGTCATCTTCTATCACCCACTGGATAAACGATTCGCCCATGACAGGCGCACGGTCCGCCATGCCGGTCGCGGCTTTTACCCGCTCCGCTACATCGGCAGTGGGACGCGGCGTAATGCGGTCGACCATGGTATTGGGGGAGGTCGTCTGGCGACTCACCCACGCATAAAGCGCGGTTTCTTCTTTGGCTCTCAGGAAGGAAAGAAAGCCGTGGCGAAAACGTTCGCCATTGTGACGCAGGTTATCGCAATTCAACAGTGTGACGGGCGCGCCGCCTTCGGCCATACGCTGTTTAAGTATGCGGGTAAGCGCGCCATACAGAGTGCGGATTTCCCCTTTCAGGTCCGCCTGAATATCGGCCTGCTCACTATCGAGCTCGTGCTCCGGCGTAAGATAATAACCGCCTTCGGTAACGGTGAAGGCAATAACGCGGGTCTCTTCGCTGGCGCCCTGCTTCACCAACTCGCTAATTTCGCTATCCCACTTCAGTACTTTCCGTACAGAGGTGATTTTTTCGTAGCGACGGTCGCCTTGCGGGGACACGGTCTCCAGCATGTATTCGCCGTTTTGCGCCGCGAGCCGCTCCAGCAGGTCGCGCGCATCGTCACGCACATTGCCCAACGCGATAGTCCAGCTATCGTCGCCTTGTTCAATAAGCTTATGCAGATACCAGGCCTGATGCGCCCGATGAAAAGACCCTGCGCCAATATGCATCCAGACAGACTGAGCAGCCATACACCCTCCAATTTAAACATTTGCCATCTAATTGAGCATTTGCCCGTTTGTTATATGGTAGTTGCGACCCCGGAAACTATTCAGCGACAACCATCACAAAATGGTCATTTGCTCTCTAACCTGACAATTGCCCGGCTAACAAAACATAGCGTCAGGCCGTAAACTAGCGGCAGAAAAATTGAGGAACGGGCATGAACAAAGAAGAGAAAAAACAGGAGCTGGCGGCGCGCGCCGCATGGATGTATTACGTGGCGGGATTAACACAGCAGGAGATTGCTCAGTCGCTGGGGCTTTCTCGCCAGGTCGCCCAGAGGTTAGTGTCTGCCGCCCGCGAGCAAGGCATGGTGAGCGTTAAGATTGCGCATCCGGTTACCCATTGTCTTGCGCTGGCGCAGGCGCTGAGCGCAAAGTTCGGGCTGACGCTTTGCCGCGTGGTTCCTTCAGGCCAGCTTGATGATGACGCCGTACAGCAGATGCTGGCGGTAGAAGGCGCAGAAGTGATGTCGCAGTTTATTAGCGAAGACAAACCGCACACCTTCGGCATCGGTTCGGGTAAAACCTTGCGCGCCATTATCGATGCCCTGCCCTGGACAGACCGACCGCAGCATCACTGCGTTTCTATGATTGGCGCCATCGCGCGGGATGACTCAGGCACGCGCTACGATGTGCCGCTGAAAATGGCGGAAAAAATGCAGGGTAAATATTTCTTTATTCCCGCGCCGCTCTATGCCGACAGCCCTGACGATCGTGAAATGTGGTGCCGGCATCAGGTTTATCAGCGCGTCACTCAACGCGCATTAAACGCCAGCGTCATCTTCCTTGGCATCGGCGAGGTTTCGCCAGGCTGCCCGCTGAATGCGGAAGGATTTATTACCGATCAACAGGTCAGCGACCTGCAAAGCAAAGGCGCCGCGGGCGAAATGCTCGGCCATTTTTTCAACCAGCAAGGAGAGCGAATCTACAGTGAACTGGATGCGCTGTTGACCAGCGTGCCGCTTGAGGCGAACACCACGCGAAATATTATCGGCTTCGCGGGCGGCGAGCGTAAGTTTGCCGCCATTCGCGCGGCAGTGGCGGGGCGCTGGGTAAACGGGCTGGTGACGGATGAAGCCACGGCGAACCGGCTGCTGTCGCTGTGATAAAAGGCTGCCGGGCAAACCGGCAGCCTGCATATTACTTCAGCGACCCTTTCAAAAACTGTTGCAGGCGCTGGCTTTTCGGGTTGCCGAAGAGTTCGTCCGGCGCCCCCTCCTCTTCAATTTTTCCCTGATGCAGGAAGATAACGTGGGTGGAAACGTGGCGGGCAAACTCCATCTCGTGGGTTACCACTACCATCGTTTTCCCCTCTTCGGCGAGTTGCTGCATAATGCGCAACACTTCGCCCACCAGCTCCGGGTCGAGCGCGGAAGTGGGTTCGTCGAACAGCAGCACTTCAGGCTCCATCGCCAGCGCGCGGGCGATGGAAACGCGCTGCTGCTGGCCGCCTGAGAGGTGCACCGGGTATTTGCCCTGGGCACGCTCGTCAATACCCACTTTAGCGAGGTATTTCAGCGCGCGTTCGCGGGCTTCGTGCTTGCTTAAGCCCAGCACCTGGATCGGCGCTTCCATTACGTTCTCCAGCACCGTCATGTGGCTCCAGAGGTTAAAGTGCTGGAACACCATGGTCAGGCGGGTGCGCAGCAACCTAAGCTGATTTTTGTCCGCCACCTTAAGCTGGCCGTCTTTGTCGCGCACCAGCGTAATGTTCTGGTTATTCACGACAATAGAACCTTCGCTCGGCTTTTCAAGGAAGTTAATGCAGCGCAGGAATGTGCTTTTCCCGGAGCCGGAAGAGCCGATGATGCTGATAACATCCCCGGCGTTCGCTTTCAGCGAAACCCCTTTCAGCACTTCATGTTCGCCGTAGCGTTTGTGCAGATCGGTAACGTTTAATTTATTCTCAGACATGCGTGATCACTCAGTGCGACGAGGAAACGGGTTTAACGTGCCCCAGCCAGCGCTTTTCCGCCTTGCGGAAGAGGCTAATCAGAACATAAGAAATTATCAGGTAGAGCACCGCGGCAATGCCGAAGGCGGTGAACGGCTGATAGGTAGCGGAGTTGATGTCGCGGGCTATCTTCAGCAGGTCTGGCACCGTAGCGGTAAAGGCCAGCGCCGTAGAGTGCAGCATCAGGATCACTTCGTTGCTGTAAGCCGGCAGCGCGATGCGCAGCGCCGAAGGCAGAATAATGCAGCGATACATTTTCACGCGCGAAAAGCCGTAGGCGCGCGCCGCTTCAATTTCACCGTGCGGCACGGAACGAATAGCGCCGGCGAAAATCTCCGTGGTATAGGCGCAGGTGTTAAGCGTCAGCGCCAGCACCGTACAGTTCAGCCCGCTGCGAAAGAAGGCGTTGAGCAGTTCGGTGCCCTTCACCACCTCAAGCGTATACATGCCGGAGTAGAACACCAGCAGCTGAACATAAAGCGGCGTACCGCGGAACACATAGGTAAACAGCCAGATGGGGAACTGAATAAACTTATTGCTGGAGACGCGGCCAATCGCCAGAAACAGCGCCAGAATGCCGCCCATCACCACGGAAGCGATCAGCAGCCAGAGCGTGATGGCCACGCCGGTAAAGCGGTAACCGTCGGTCCACAGCAGGGATTTCCAGTATTCCTGAATAATCTCAATCACAGGTCTGCCCTCTTCACGCCCACGCTGTAGCGGCGCTCAAGCAGCAGCAGCACGCCGTTTGACACGGTAGTAAACACCAGATAGATAACCCCGCAGACAATCGCGAAGTAGAACGGCTGCCAGGTGCTTTTCCCGGCAAGCTGGGTCGCTTTGACCACATCTTCCAGCCCCAGCAGGGAAACCAGCGCCGTGGCTTTTAAAATCACCTGCCAGTTGTTGCCGATGCCCGGCAGCGCGTAACGCATCATGGCCGGAAACAGAATGCGGCGAAAGGTTTGCGAGCCCGTAAAGCCAAAAGCGGTCGCCGCCTCGATATGCCCTTTCGGCACCGCCATATAGGCGCCGCGGAACGTTTCGGTAAAGTACGCGCCGTAGATAAAGCCCAGCGTAATGATGCCAGCGACCATCGGGTCGATATCAAACTGATCCATTCCCATCGCGTCGGTAACGGTATTGAGGGCAATCTGCAGGCCATAGAAAATCAGCAGCATCAGCACCAGATCCGGCACGCCGCGAATAAGGGTGGTGTAACCTTCGAACACCAGCGCCAGCGGACGGTTGCGGGAAAGCTTCGCGCCCGCGCCGGCAAGGCCAATAATAACGGAAAGGATGACGGAGCTTATCGCCAGTTCAAGCGTGACGATGGCCCCCTGTAAAATCACTTCTGAAAACCCATACAACATGCTGCCAGTCCTGTCGTCAGTGCGGTCTTTGCGGGTAACGCGTTTCGCCTTGCCGCTGACGTTAAGAGAAAGGCCCGCAAGCCTTTCTCCTTAAACGTGCTGCTACAGGCGAACGTTAGTCACCGTATACGTTGAAATCGAAATACTGCTTCGCCAGCTTGTCGTAGGTGCCGTCGGCGCGCATTTGCGCAAACGCCTTGTTCAGCGCTTCGCGCAGCTCGTTATCTTCTTTACGCAGCCCCATGCCGGTGCCTACGCCGAACAGCTTCTCGTCTTTGATGGACGAGCCGCCGAACTGGTAATTTTTGCCGATGGGCTGCTTGAGGAAGCCTTCGCTGGCGGCCACCTCATCCTGGAACGCGGCGTCGATGCGGCCCGCCGTCAGGTCGGCGTAAATATTGTCCTGCCCTTGATAGGAGACAATCTCCACCCCTTTCGGCGCCCAGTGCACATTGCCGTATGTTTCCTGCGTGGTGCCCTGCAGCACGCCCACGCGTTTGCCTTTCAGCGCCTCAAGAGTGGGCTGAATGGGCGAGCCTTTAGTCACCACCAGGCGAGAATCGGCGGCGTAAAGCTTGTCGGTGAAGGCGATTTCCTGCTGGCGTTTCTCAGTAATGGAGAGCGAAGACATGATGGCGTCGATTTTTTTCGCTTTCAGCGAAGGGATGAGCGCATCAAGCGGGTTCTCCACAAAGGTGCACTGCGTCTGAATACGCTTGCAAAGCTCTTTCGCCAGATCGATATCAAACCCCACCAGTTCGCCCTGCGCGTTTTTGGATTCAAAAGGCGCGTAAGTGGGGTCGGTACCGATACGTAATTTTTGGGGGATCGCGGCGAAGGCCATGGAAACGCTGGAAAAAGCCAGCACCAGAGAAAGCGATAACAGCCGTTTTTTCATGTTAATCCTCAGTAAACGCGCAATGGACACTTTTTATAACCTAAAAGGTGCAGTTATCGTGCCATTTTTGTGCATTCTAAAGCAAAAAATTATCGGTGCGCATGCACTTTTTCCGCTCTCAAATGCTTAACTATGCAGTATCGCCCCATTCTGGTGCGCCAAATGCACCACGATGATGCAACTTTGCCGGGCGCGCACCAGAAAAAAGCACGCCTTTACAAGCGAAACGCCAGTTAATCTGACGGCCCGTGTTACCGGGCCGTCGCGTTACCGATGAGTATCAGTCGCCATAGACATTAAAGTTGAAGTATTTCTTCGCCATTTTGTCGTAGGTGCCATCTTTACGCAGCTCGGCGAAAGCTTTGTCGAATGCCGCTTTCAGCTCGGCGTCATCCTTGCGCAGGCCAATGCCGGTGCCGTCGCCGAAGTATTTCTTATCTTTCACCGACGGGCCGGCAAAATCGTACCCTTTACCGGCTGGCTGTTTCAGGAAGCCTTCGCTGGCGGCCACTTCATCCTGCAAAGCGGCATCCAGACGACCAGCCGTCAGGTCGGAATAGATCAGGTCCTGGTTCTGGTAAGCCACCACGTCGACGCCCGCGTTGCGCCATTTTTCATTGGCATACGCTTCCTGCGTGGAGCCCTGCAACACGCCCACGTGTTTGCCTTTCAGCGAGTCGATGGTTGGCTGAATGGGCGAGCCTTTCGCGGCAATCAGACGGGAATCGGCAGCGTAGAGCTTGTCGGAAAACGCGATTTCCTGCTGACGTTTTTCAGTGATGGAGAGTGAGGAAATAATGGCGTCGATTTTCTTCGCCTTCAGAGACGGGATCAGGGAGTCAAAGTCGCTGCCAACCCAGGTGCATTTCACCTGCATGCGCTTGCACATCTCGTTGCCAAGGTCGATATCAAAGCCGACAAAGTCGCCCTTCGCATCTTTTGAAGAGAACGGCGCATAAGTGGCATCCGTACCAATACGAACCGTCTGTGGGAGCGCTGCGAATACGCTCGACGCGCCAGTCAGGCCGAGCAGTAAAGACAGAGCGAGCACCTTCTTCTTCATACATTACCCTCAAGTTTGCTGATTTTATTATCTGTTGCGTTGTGTTGTTGTGTGTAACAGCTATCGTATTGCACTTCTCATGCCACTTTTCTGCGCCTGAAAATCGCGCCAAATAATGTTAATGGAAGGTTGCAACAACGTTATCTGAGGGAAAGATAGCACTCCCCGCTTCGGAATCTCAGCGGGAAAAGCAAAAAGGCGGGATTAATTTTGCAGGATATGATCGCTGTTACAGAATCGCCCCAAAATGAGGCGCGCCGCAAAGTATTGCACTTTGTTGGCGCGATTTACCGCGCTCAGGCGCCCTGCCAGCGGGCGAAAAGATCTGCCGGCAGCGTAATGTCAAACTGATCCAGCACCCGGTTAACGGTCTGGTTAATCACCTCGTCCAGGCTTTGCGGACGGTGATAAAACGCCGGCATTGGCGGCATAATCACTGCGCCCAGTTCTGCCGCCTGGGTCATCAACCGCAAGTGGCCCAGGTGCAGCGGCGTTTCACGCACGCCCAGCACCAGCGTCCTTCTCTCTTTCAGCACCACGTCCGCCGCGCGGGTGAGCAGCCCATCGGTATAGCTGTTAACAATGCCGGAAAGGGTTTTAATCGAACAAGGCAAAATAACCATGCCGTCGGTTTTAAACGAACCGGAAGAGATGCTGGCAGCGATATCCCGGGCGTCGTGCACCACATCCGCCAGCGCCTGCACTTCGCGCAGGGAAAAATTCGTTTCCAGCGACAGCGTCTGGCGCGCCGCCTGACTCATCACCAGATGGGTTTCAATTTCCGCCAGGTTCTGCAACACCTGCAACAGGCGCACGCCGTAAATCGCCCCGCTCGCCCCGGAAATGCCCACTATGAGTCGTTTCATACTATCGCCCCTGCTTTTATGGTGGGCTGACTTTGCCGCAAGACGCCGCGAGATGCAAATCTGTCGCCCCTGAAAAACAAAACGCGAACTAAAAAGTTCGCGTTTTATCAAAGCGAAGCGAAAAGCTTAGCCTTCGTTATGCATCTCGAGGTTTTCCACTTCGTTCTGCCGCATCACCGCTTTGGCGTCGTCGTTACGCAGGGAATCCAGGTACTCCAGATAGTTGTGATCCACATCTTTGGTCACATACACGCCGTTAAACACGGAGCATTCGAACTGCTGAATATCCGGGTTCTCAGCGCGCACCGCCTCGATAAGATCGTTGAGATCCTGGAAAATCAGCCCGTCGGCGCCGATAATCTGGCGGATCTCATCCACTTCGCGGCCGTGGGCGATAAGCTCATTGGCGCTTGGCATATCAATGCCATAAACGTTCGGGAAGCGAATCTCCGGCGCGGCGGAAGCGAGGTAAACCTTTTTCGCGCCCGCTTCGCGCGCCATCTCGATAATCTGCTCAGAGGTGGTGCCGCGTACGATGGAGTCATCCACCAGCAGCACGTTCTTATCACGGAACTCGGCACGGTTGGCGTTAAGCTTGCGGCGCACCGACTTACGGCGCAGATGCTGACCCGGCATGATAAAGGTGCGGCCCACGTAGCGGTTTTTCACAAACCCCTGGCGGTACGGCTTGTCCAGAATGCGGGCGATTTCGAGCGCGATATCGCAGGAGGTCTCCGGGATAGGAATAACCACGTCGATATCCAGATCTTCCCACTCGCGGGCGATTTTCTCGCCGAGCTTTTTGCCCATGCCCACGCGGGCGCTGTAGACAGAGATCTTGTCGATGAACGAGTCCGGACGCGCAAAGTACACATATTCGAACAGGCACGGGTTGCTCACCGGATTATCCGCGCACTGGCGGGTAAAGAGCTGGCCTTTTTCGGTGATGTAAACCGCTTCGCCCGGCGCCACGTCGCGCAGGAACTCAAAGCCCAGCGTATCCAGCGCCACGCTCTCAGAAGCGACCATATACTCGGTGCGCCCGTCGCCCACGTCGCGCTTGCCAAGCACCAGCGGACGGATGCCGTTCGGGTCGCGGAAAGCGACCATGCCGTGGCCGATGATCATCGCCACGCAAGCGTAAGCGCCGCGAATCAGGCGATTGGTGGCGGCGATGGCGGCGAAAATGTTGTCCGCTTCCAGCGGGTAGTGGCGAAAGTTATCTAATTCGCTCGCAAAAATATTCAGCAGAACTTCGGAATCGGAGGTGGTGTTGATATGGCGGCGCTTTTCCTGGAACAGCATTTTGCGCAGCTCATGGGCGTTGGTCAGGTTGCCGTTGTGGGCAAGCGTGATGCCATACGGGGAGTTGACGTAGAACGGCTGCGCCTCGGAAGCGCTGGAGCTGCCTGCGGTCGGATAGCGCACATGGCCGATGCCCATATTGCCCTGCAGACGCTGCATATGGCGGGCTTCGAATACATCATTCACCAGACCGTTTGCCTTACGCAGACGGAAGCAGTTATTTGCATCAATGGTGATGATGCCTGCGGCATCCTGCCCACGGTGCTGAAGCACCGTTAACGCGTCATAAATCGACTGGTTTACCGGCATAACACCGGCGATACCGACAATACCGCACATGTTGTCTTTTCCTCAATTCAAAGCCTGCCCCCGGCACGATTACCGGGGTAAGAAACTTGACGAGCTTTGCAGGTAATCAAAAAACCACCTGATGATGAAACTGAATTGCGGAATGAGCTGCGACTTTTGCCAGTCTTCGCTTTTCGACAGGCCGGTAAAGGTATCCAGAAAGAACAGAATGGCGGCGACAATCAGCACTCCTCGTAAAGCACCGAAACAGATCCCCAACACCCTGTCTGTCCCCGACAGGCCGGTTTTCTCCACCAGCGCGCCAATCACATAGTTGACCACCGCACCGACGATAAGCGTCGCGATAAACAGCACCGCGATAGCAATCCCATTTCGTACCAGTTCGTCCTCAAAGCCAGTGAACCAGACTGCCAGGTAAGTGTAGTAATGGCTGGCGACAAAGAAAGCACAGCCCCACGTCACCAGTGATAACGCTTCCCGCACAAACCCGCGGATAAGGCTAATCAGACAGGAGAAGCCAATCACCGCAATAATGGCGTAATCTATCCAGACCATGAATGTGTCCCACGATAAATCGCCCTGACGTCCAGTTCGGGGCGCATTCTAACAGAAAAAGAAAACGTTTGCGTAGGGTTTCCTTATCCCACTTCAATAAAAAATGGCGTTGAAAAAAGATTCAACGCCATTATCCCGCGCAGCGCGGTAAAGGCCCGTTTCGCTTACTTGTTGCCCTGACCGCTTCGCAAACGGCTGACCGATTCACGCGCCTGACCGGCGCGCTTTTATCAGTTCACGCTATAGTTCATCACCACGCCGTTGAGGCCGGAAATCTTATTCAGTTCGCCAAGCGAACCTTTAAGCTTATCTTTTGACGCTTCCGGGCCAACCAGAATGCGGGTGATTTTCCCCGCCACCGGCGTTGAAGGCGAGGTATAAACGCGATAGCCGCTGGCGCGAAGTTTACCAACAATTTCATTTACTTTGTCGGCATTTTTCAGCGCGCCCAACTGCACCACATAGGCTTTACCGGCAGGCGGCGCTTCGGGTTTGTTCTGGGTCGGCTTCGCGGCAGGCTGTTCCTCTTCGCTCAGCATCGCCAGCTGCTCATCGGTTTTATCGCGCTGCGGTTTGCTCTGCGGCTTCTCTACCGGCTTCGGTTTCTCCACCGGCTTCGGTTTGGGTTTCGGCTGTACCTCTTCCGGTACTTCGTCAATGCCCGCGCCGGTTTCCGCCGGCAGGCGCGTGGTATCAATAGAAGAGGTCGCCGCGTTGCCCGCCCTCACCTCTTCCGCCGCCCCTTCCGGCGGCTGAGCCGGCAGCGCCTGAGTGGCCGCCGGCAGCATATCGGGTTCGTTCGTGTCGCCTGGTTTCGGCACCAGAGGAATAGCGGCGAACTCATCCTGATAATGCTTTTTCTTTCCGTCAAGCAGCCCTGGCAGCACGATTACCCCGAGCGCCACCAGCACAATGGTTCCCACTAATCGGTTCTGAAACTTACTCGCCACCGGTTCTCCCCGCGTCCATCTCTTCCATTACCTGCGCTACCGTGTGGAACGACCCACACACCAGCACCGTATCTGACGCCTGCGCCTGCGCCATCGCCGCACGCCAGGCCTGGGCCACACTTGCGAAAACCTCGCCTGCGCCGAGATGCTCGATTAACTGCTCTGCGCTGGCGCCGCGGGGCCCTTCCAGAGGGGCACAATACCAGCTATCGACTACAGGCTCCAGACAGGCCAGCGTCCCGGCGATATCTTTGTCATGCAGCATGCCGATCACCGCCAGCACCCGGCCGCGCGTTGGCGCCTGGCGCAGGCGTTCGGCCAGGTAAGCTGCCGCATGAGGATTATGCGCCACATCGAGGATAAGGCGCGGGGAGTCGCTCACAATCTGAAAACGTCCCGGCAGCGTTGCGCGGGCAATGCCCTCGCGGATAGCCTCTTCGCTTATCGCCAGCCCGCTTGCGCGCAGCGCGGCGAGCGCCGTGGCGGCGTTAGGCTGCGGCACCTGCGGCAGCGGCAGGTTTTCAAGCGCGCCCTGAGCGTCAGCAAACCGCCAGCCCCCTTCACCTACCTCATAGTTCCAGTCTGCGCCGAGGCGCAGCAGCAGCGCGCCTTTCTCCGCAGCCACGTCGGCGATGGTATGGGGCATATCCGGCTCGCCCACCACGGCCGGTTTGCCCTGGCGGAAAACGCCCGCTTTTTCGCGGCCGATGCTTTCGCGATCCGGCCCCAGCCAGTCGACGTGATCGAGCGCGATGCTGGTGACCGCAGCCACATCCGCATCCACCAGGTTAGTCGCGTCCAGACGACCGCCCAGCCCGACTTCGAGGATAACCACATCCAGCTGCGCCTGTTTAAAAAGCCACAGCGCCGAGAGCGTGCCGTATTCGAAATAGGTGAGCGAGGTTTCGCCCCGCGCCGTTTCGATTTCCGCGAAGGAGGCGGTATGGCGCGCCTCGGGCAATTCTTTGCCCTGTACGCGCACGCGTTCGGTATAACGCACCAGATGCGGAGAACTATACACCCCTACCTTGTAGCCGGCCGCCATCAGCACCGCTTCCAGCGTGCGACAGGTGGTGCCCTTGCCGTTAGTGCCCGCGACGGTGAAAACGAACGGTGCGGGTTTGGTTACGCCAAGCGCGGCCGCCACGCGGGAGACGCGCTCAAGCCCCATGTCGATGGTTTTACTGTGCAGGTTTTCCAGATAAGAAAGCCACGTGGCCAGAGGCGACGTGGCTTGCGGAATAGATTGCTGTTCCATGATGCCCGTATCCTGGTTACGGTTCAGAAAAGAAAAAGGGCAGCGCCGGTGCGGCCCTGCCCTTCAAGACTATCAGGCCTCTTGCTGACCCTGTTCCGGCGCGGGCGGAACCACGACCGCTTCGCGCGGCGCATCCGGGTTCGGCGCCGGCAGATTCATCAGCTTCGCCAGAATGCTGGCAAGCTTCAGTCGCAGCTCCGGACGACGGACTATCATGTCGATAGCGCCCTTTTCGATCAGGAACTCGCTGCGCTGGAAGCCCGGCGGCAGTTTTTCACGTACGGTTTGCTCGATAACGCGCGGGCCGGCGAAGCCAATCAGCGCTTTCGGCTCGGCGATGTTAAGGTCGCCCAGCATCGCGAAGCTCGCGGAGACGCCGCCCATGGTCGGGTCGGTCAGCACGGAGATATACGGCAAGCCGCGCTCCTGCATTTTCGCCAGCGCCGCAGAGGTTTTCGCCATCTGCATCAGCGACATCAGCGCTTCCTGCATACGCGCGCCGCCAGAGGCGGAGAAGCAAATCAGCGGGCAGTTATCTTCCAGCGCCTGCTCAACGGCGCGGACAAAACGCGCGCCGACGACAGAACCCATGGAGCCGCCCATGAAAGCAAACTCAAAGGCCGCCGCGACAACCGGCATCCCGTGCAGGGTGCCTTTCATAACGATCAGCGCGTCTTTTTCGCCGGTCTCTTTCTGGGCGGTTGCCAGACGGTCTTTGTATTTTTTGGAATCTTTGAACTTCAGCACATCTTTCGGCTCAAGCTCACTACCCAGTTCCACCAGCGAACCTTCGTCCAGCAGGCTGTGCAGACGATCGCGGGCCGCCATGCGCATATGGTGGTCGCACTTCGGGCAGACCTCCAGGTTGCGCTCCAGCTCGGCGCGATAAAGCACCTGGCCGCAGTTGTCACACTTGGTCCACACGCCTTCCGGAATGTTCGCCCTGCGGGTGGGGGTAATATTGCTTTTATTGAGAATTCGTTCAATCCAGCTCATTGATGACCTTTCTGCCTGAACCTGGTCGATGCCAGTTTTTCTGTGGGGGCGCATAATGCCATTTTTGCCCCCGACAGACCATAAATGCTGTTCATTAAACCATAATGGCCCGCGACTTTGGATAAAAAAGTGGTCGAACCGCTTATAGCCCTTATTTTGACTGCCGCGCTGCGGCGCGCTTGTGGCGCACCACTTCATAAACGCCCGGCAAGACAGACGCGAGAATAATCAACACCATAACCACTTTCAGGTTTTCCTGAATTAACGGTATGGTGCCGAAGAAATAGCCAGCGTAGGTAAAGATAAGCACCCACAACAGCGCGCCAATCACATTATAGAAAGCGAAATGGCGGTAGGACATATGGCCCATGCCAGCGACGAACGGCGCGAAAGTGCGCACAATCGGCACGAAGCGCGCCAGAATAATCGTCTTGCCGCCGTGGCGCTCGTAAAACGCATGCGTTTTATCAAGATAGCTCTGCCGGAAGATTTTCGAGTCCGGGTTGCTGAAAAGCTTCGCGCCGAACAGACGCCCGATAGTGTAGTTCACCGCATCGCCAAGAATAGCGGCAATCACCATCAGCACGACCATCAGATGCACGTTGAGATCGTTGGAAGGCAGCGCGGAGAGCGTCCCCGCCACAAACAGCAGCGAGTCGCCCGGTAAAAACGGCGTCACCACCAGCCCCGTTTCGCAGAACAAAATCAGGAACAGTATGGCGTAAACCCAGACGCCGTAGGCGGCCACCAGTTCGGCCAGATGCACATCAATGTGCAAAATAAAATCAACGATAAAGCGGATAGCATCCATCATGTTTTGCCTTCCTCAACAGCATTCAGTCAGCTAAAAAAAGGGGGCCCATCGGCGGTCTGGGCAGCGCAAAATGCGCCGGGTAGTCCACCGAAACCAGATAGAGCCCTTCCGCTTTCGCTGTGGCGGCGGCAAGGGTTCTGTCCTTCGCCGCCAGCAGCTCCGCCATCCAGGTTTCCGGCTGGTTGCCGCAGCCGATTTCCATCAGGCTGCCGACGATATTGCGCACCATATGGTGTACAAAAGCGTTCGCTTTGATATCCACCACCACGTAAGCGCCATAGCGCGTTACGAAGATGTGCATCAGGTTGCGCCAGGGCGTACGCGACTGGCACTGCACGGCGCGAAACGAGGTAAAGTCGTTTTCGCCAAGCAGGCACTGCGCCGCCCGGTGCATACGTTCGGCGTCCAGCGGCAGGTGGTAATGGGTTACGCCCTGCTGCAACACCGCCGGGCGCAGGCGATGATTATAGATAACGTAACGATAGCGGCGCGCCGTGGCGCTAAATCGCGCGTGAAAATCTTCCGGCACATCTTTTACCCAGCGTACGGCGATGTCACCAGGTAAATTCGCATTTACGCCCAGCGTCCAGGCCGCGTCCTTACGCTGCGCCGTGGTTTCGAAATGCACAACCTGCCCGGTGGCGTGTACCCCCGCGTCGGTGCGCCCGGCGCAAAAGATGCTGACAGGCTCGTTCGCCACTTGCGAAAGCGCTTTCTCAAGCTTCTCCTGCACGCTGCGCACTTCCTGCTGACGCTGCCAGCCATAATATTTACTGCCGTCGTACTCAATGCCGAGCGCGATTTTCATTACCGGCTTTTCCAGACTTTCCGACATCAGTAGAAATACTCCTGAAGGAGTTTCTCCGCGGTTTTTACCGCCATCAGCGCGCCGCCAAAGCGGACGTTATCCGCCACCGACCAGAACTGGATCTGCTCCGGCATGCCGTAATCGTTGTGCACGCAGCCTACGGAAAGCTGAGCATTGCCGGATGCGTCGCCCACCTGCGTCGGGAACTCGCTCTCTTCGGAAAGGGCGATATCCTCGCCGCGCGCGAAGGCGTCGCGCGCCTCTTCCGCCGCCAGCGGGCGCAGCGCTTCAAAATTCACCATCTGCGCATGGCCGTAGAAAACCGGCGACTGCACGAGGCTTGCGGAGATAATCAGCCCTTCGTCTTGCAAGACTTTACGAACTTCATCTACCAGGCGGCGCTCCTGACGCACGCTGCCCTCGCTGTCCGGCAGCATCGGCAGCAGGTTGAACGCCAGCTGGCGGCCGAAGAAATCGTCTTCATCAATCGGAATGCCGTTGAGCAGCTTCGCGCTCTGCCCCGCCAGCGCATCCACCGCCGCCTTGCCCTGCGCGGAAACGGAAAGCAGGCTGGTGACCTGAATGCGGGAAAGGCCGCCTTCGTCAATCAGCGGTTTGAGCGCGCACAGCAGCTGGCTGGTCAGGCTGTCCGCCACGGCCACCAGATTACGGTTGCGGTAATCGGCCAGCACAAACGGGTTAACATCCGGCACGACCAGCGGCACATCCGGCTCCAGCGCGAACAGGCCGCTGGAGTCGATAACCAGACAGCCCGCGTTAGTGGCCTCTTCCGCATAGCGCGCGGAAGCTTCGACGCCCGCAACGAAAAAGGCGAGCTGCGCCTGAGTCCAGTCAAACGCGTCGGCATCCTGAACCTGCACGCTTTTGCCTGCGAAACGCAGCGTTTCGCCCGCGCTTTCCGCACGAGCCAGAGGGTAAAGTTCGCCCACCGGGAACTGACGCTCGGCAAGCAGTTCGAGCAGGGCCTCTCCCACGGCGCCCGTGGCGCCCAGTATGGCGATGTTCCAGCCTTCAGACATGGTGGTTTACTCCAGACAATAAAAAAGCATTCCCCGCGCGCTACGGGCGGGGAATGAGAGAAAGTGGTTAACGGGCCGGATGATAAACAGCGTTAAAGCCAAGCTTTTGCAACAGTTCAGCGCTGACGGCGTCGTCGCACTGCACATACAGGGACGACCATTCGCGGCGCTCAAGGTAGTTCTTGCGAAGCTTATCAAACTCACCCGGGATGCCCGCTACTTTACGCAGCGGCGCATCATCGCGGCGCACATCATACACCAGATGGATAAGTCTTTTTAGCGTTGCCTGATCGAGCGGCCCGTGCAGCGTAATGCGGCCAAACTCCGGCGCGGGAAGCAACGTATCAAGGGCAACCTGCTGCGCCTGGCCGATAAACGCGCTGAATGCTTCAAACACCTGCGTCGTGCCGCGCGCTTTGCCTTCCAGGGTGTAACCGGCGATGTGCGCGGTGCCGATATCCACTTTTTTCAGCAGGTCGAGGTTGAGTTCCGGCTCCGGCTCCCAGACATCCAGCACCACGCTTAACTTCTGCCCTTCGTTCAGGCATTTCAGCAGCGCGGCGTTATCTACCACCGGCCCGCGGCAGGCGTTAATAAGAATGGCGCCGGGCTTGAGGCGGCGGATCAGCGCCTCATCGGCCAGATGCAGCGTTTTGTAAGCGCCTTCTTTATAAAGCGGCGTGTGGAACGTCAGGATATCCGCCTCATTAACCAGCTCGTCCAGCGGCCGGAAATCCGCGTCGTCGCCCCGCTCTGCGCGCGGCGGGTCGCACAACAGCGTGCGCACGCCCAGCGCTTCCAGCCGCGCCTGCAGGCGGGAGCCGACATTGCCGACGCCGACGATGCCGACGGTGCGGTCAGTAAGCGCAAAGCCGTCGCGCTCGGCAAGCCCCATTAGCGCGGAGAAAACATATTCCACCACGGCGATGGCGTTACAGCCGGGCGCGGCGGAAAAAGCGACGCCCGCCTCGCGTAAATATGCTTCATCAACGTGATCGGTGCCGGCGGTGGCGGTGCCGACGAATTTTATGCGTTTACCGGCAAGCAGGTCGCGGTTGACCTTCGTCACCGAGCGCACCATCAGCGCGTCGGCGTCGTCCAGTTCACTCTGCGGGATTGGACGGCCCGGCACCGCTTTTACCTCGCCAAGGCGGCTGAAAAGCTCACGGGCGTAAGGCATATTTTCATCAACGAGGATTTTCACGTTTCAGTACCTGTTTTGTGCGGGAGATAACCGGTAAGTGTGCCATAATCTCGCCGCCAGGCATACTTAACAGCCTGGTAATGTTTCGCGACAACGTCCGGTCAGTTAAGGATTATTGATGATGCAACCCATTCAGGGCGCTACGGCGCGCCCTCCCGGCGAGCCGCCCTCCGCACTTCCACCGCAAGAGCAGCCGCTTTCCACTCAGCAGCGCACCGTGCTGGAGCGCCTCATTACCCGCCTTGTTGCGCTGACTCAGCAACAGAGCGCGGAAGTGTGGGCGGGCATGAAGCATGATTTAGGGCTTAAAAGCGACGCCCCCCTGCTCTCGCGCCATTTTCCCGCCGCCGAGCAAAACCTGAACCAGCGCCTGACCAGCGCGCAGCAAACCCATGCCAACCGCCAGGTGTTGTCGCAGCTTACCGAGTTGCTGAGCGTGGGCAACAACCGCCAGGCGGCGAGCGATTACATTCGCCAGCAGTTTGGCCACGCGGCCCTGAACCAGCTTACGCCGGACCAGCTTAAAAGCGTGTTGTCGCTTTTACAGAATAATCAACTGAATATTCCGCAGCCGCAGCAGCGCCCGGCCACCGACCGCCCGTTGCAGCCTGCCGAGCACAATACGCTTAACCAACTGGTGACGAAGCTTGCCGCCGCCACGGGCGAGTCGCCGAAGCTCATCTGGCAATCGATGCTGGAACTCTCCGGCGTGAAAACCGGCGAGCTGATCCCGGCGAAACATTTCGCCCTGCTGACGACCTGGCTTACGGCGCGCCAGACGCTCGCCCAGCAGCCTTCGCCCACGCTGCATAGCGTGCAGGCCGCGCTGCGCCAGCCGATGGAGCCGCGAGAATGGCAAGAGATGAGCGATTACGCCCAGCAGCGCTATCAGGCCACGCCGCAAACCCTGCTGACGACCGCCCAGGTGCAGGATATCCTCAACCAGGTGTTTGTCCGCCGCGCCGAACGTTCGCCGGAAAGCCTTGAAGTGCGTAACATCCAGCCTATCTATAACCCGCTTATCGCCTCGGTTATCGAGCCGATGAAAAACCTCTCGGCCCGCCCCGGGCTAGCGCTGTTCGCGTTTGTCATCGTACTGCTTCTGCTCTGGCTGGTTATCTAGCCGCAATAAAAAAGGCTCCCCGAAGGGAGCCTTTTGTTTCATTACCCGTGATTAAAAGCCGACGCTGAAGCCTGCTTCCAGCTGCGCGTCGCTTCGGCCGTCGCTGAGGGTATGTTCACCGCCAAACGACAGGCTGTAATCATCGTTAAATTGCCACATCACACTGACGCCCGTCGTCCAGACATCCTGCGGCGCTGTGACGCCCGCCAGCGGCATAGCCTGGTCGACGCCGGTAAAGCTTGCCTGATAACGGCCGCTTTCCTGGCTGACGGTGCGCTGATAATGCGTCTGGAAACCGACGCCAATGCGACCATATTTCAGCAGTTCCTGCGTGTAGCGGGTGCGTAAACCCACGCCCGCCTGCCAGCGGCCGGTGGTCTGGTCATCCGCCTTCAGACCGAAGCCGCTGCGGCTCTGCTCTTCGAAAGCGCGCTGACGCAGGCTGATATACTGCGCGTCCGCAAACGGCGTAACCTGCCACTGCTCGCCGCTGAAGCGATAACCGCTCTCGCTGCCAAGCGTAAACCAGCTGCCGCTCTGACGGCTGCTGACGCGCTCGGACTGGCTGCCAAGCCACAGCATGCGGCGCTGATCGCCGTCGTAGTAGCCGGACGCCATACGTCCGGTCACATAGTAGCCGCCAAAGATTTTGCCGCCGTAAAGCGCCGCTTCATTCAGCGTGCCGCGACTGCTTTCACCGCCGCTGCTCAGGCTGCCGGAGGTGTTGCCAAACATCAGCGAACTGCCGATAAAGGTGTTGCTGTCGATAAAGGTATCGTGCCCCGTCACCCAGCCGTTCGCGGCGTAGTTTACTGGCGCAAAACCGGCGTGGCCAAGGCTGCCGTTCCAGGAGAAACGCTCCGCCCACTGGCGGCTTTGCGGCGCGTCCATCAGTTGCGCGATATGCTCCGCGTCGCGACGCTGGCTCAGGTTGATGGACTGATAGGCCATCGCGCTGCCCGCCGCCGGAAGCTGCCCGGAAAGGCTCTCAAGCGTCGCCTGCGCCGCCTGCGCCGTCGGCGCTTGCTGAATTTGCGCCGCCGTCGCCGCAAACGCGGTTTTCTGCGCGTCCGCCGGTTGGTTATCCAGTTGCACAAAAGCCTGCTCAAGGCGCGTTGCGCCGGAAGCGGCGGCTGGCGTGTAATTCACGCCGCTCACCTGCGTGGCCTGAAGGCGCTGAATATTCAGCCAGACCTGGTTTGCGCTGTAACCTACCGAAGCGTCCAGGAAAACGCCTGGCTCCTGCGTGAAGCTGCTGAACTGCCCCTGCACCGACCCGGCGTTAATCACCTCCTGCTGGCTTTTGGTAACGTAACCCTGAGGCACGCCCAACACGTGAAGATCGCCATCCAGCGCGGCATTACCCGCAACGTTAAGCGTAGAGCCCAGCATGAAAGCAAGATGCCCTTCGCCATACTGCGTGTAGTTGCCGCCGAAGCGGGTTTCGCCATCGCGAAGGATCACATATCCACGGTTATCAACATCGCCCTTTACGCCGCGCATGTCGAGGGCGCCTGCGCTGCCTACGCTTGCGGAAGAGGCGATGCCCTTGCCGGAGAGGATGCCGCCCAGTACGCGGGTCGCGCCGGTATAGGTGGCTTCTTCCGTCATCACCAGCGTGCCGGTGCCGTTTTTAATCAGCCCGCCTGCGCCGCTGATGGGGTTGCTCCAGGTCGAGCTGTAACCATCAAACGATACGCTGACATCGCCCCAGTCAAACTTCGCCGGACCTTTGATGGCTTTGCCCACGTCGAGCATGCCGTAGCCATAAACCTCATCCACCCCCGGCGCGCCGAGGTCGGCGGCGGTGCCAAGCAGCGTCTGGCGTACCAGATCGTTTGAGAAATAAGGGAACTGCTGCCAGACCTGCGCGGCCGCGCCTGAGACCTGCGGCGCGGCGAAAGAGGTGCCGTTCACCAGACGCAGCTGCGCGTTGCCCTGCTCGTCTTCCTCAAGCACATAAACGTTACCCGGCGCAGCGAGGCAATTGTATTTGCTGATGCCGCAGCGGTTCGCGTAAGAGGCGATAGCGTTCAGGTTATTGGTCGCCGTCACCACCAGCCAGCCTTTTTCCAGCTCCTGCGAGCCTGAAACGACAGGCAGGCTGGCGATGGTGCTCGGGTTGGCGGCGGAACTGTTGCCGCTTGCGAACACCACCAGTCCGCCCTGGGCGATAAATGGCTTCCAGGCGTTGACGTAGTAGTTGGTTGTCGCGCTATTCGTCGTGTCCCAGTTCGGGATTTCCCATGAGTTGTTGATGATTTTCGCGCCCGCGCGCGCCAGGTCGCTGTTAACCTGAGACAGGGAAAGGCTGTAGGCGGCGTTGCTGCTGTCGGGGATAATACGGGCGCTGATAAGCGACGCGCCGGAAGCGGTGCCGCCGGAGAAAACGCGGGCTGTACGGCCCGCCAGCGTCTGGGCGACCGACGTGCCGTGGCCGCGCACATCTTCTACGTTAAGGTTGTTGGTTGCCGGGTCGACATAATTGAGCACGCCCGTCACGGCGCCCTGCAATGCCGGGTTCTGGCTGTCGATGCCCGTATCCGCAACGCCAACGGTAACGCCGGCGCCGTTCACGCCTGCCGCTCTCGCCGCCGCCGCGTTGGTAGTAAACAGGTTCTGGTTCCATGGCGTGCTGACAACGGTTTCCCCTGCAGAAAGCGCAGGCCCGCCGGGCTGAGCAACCGGCGCTTTTAAAAGCGTGTTGTTGACCGGCGGGGTTGCCGCAACGCCGCTGCTGTCGTTGCCCGAACTGGCGTTATTACCCGCGCCGCCGCCGCTGTTCTGCGCGCTCGTCTTACTGGCGCCGTCGCCCGTGACGCCGTTAACGGTGCCGCTGTTGTCGCCGCCACCACCGCCACCGCCGCCGCCGCCGCTGCAAGCAGAGAGCATCACAATCAAAACTGATTTCCCTGTAATCGAAAAAGTCCGTTTACCCAAAGACTTTTTTGAGGGCATAACAACTCCCGGGCGATTTAACGCCTTAATAAAAAAGTTTTCCCTGAATTCCGCAAATTAAAAATTTCGGCTTTCATATGTCTGCATAAATGCCGCCAGCAGCAGAATGGAACTACTTATTGCAGGAAGAACTATCAAAATAAACAGGTGATATTTCTTTTTGCTTGCTTTAGTGGCGCTACACTCTATCGGCTTAGTTCAGCAAAACTTTAATTTTACATATATGCAGCAGGATATTTTTTAGGTAATTACTTTAAATACAAGGAGATAAATTTTGCTTAGGCGGAGGCTGCCATCAGGCCAGGCTCGTCTCCTGAGCCCTGACCAGGACTGGGGCGGCGAGGGAAACCGGGAGAATGATACAGACAAAGCGAGCGTCCACCCCTTTAACAACCAGGGTGATGCAACCTTATTAATTAGCTGACTAAAGAATTAATCCCCTGACTTATTATTAGCGGCATTTATTCCTTTCTTTTTAATATATAAATCCCGGCCGTTATCAATCTAAAAAATACAGCATCAAATTTTAATGCCGCTTGTCGCAGGGTTATTTCTTTTAAAGAGACACAACCCTGAATTAATAACCATCTGAAACCGCCTGTTTATGATTTGCTTTACTATCCGCACCGGGAAAATAGTGGGCTGTGGGGAGAGCCTGAAGCAGCGCTACCGCCGGGCTAAGCTGGCAAAAAGGCAAAAAAAAGAGCGCCTTCGCGCTCTTTTCTATCGGGTAGCGTTTTACGCTTTCAGCTTACGCATAACCAGCGTGGCGTTGGTGCCGCCAAAACCGAAGCTGTTAGACATCACGGTCGTCAGCTCGCGCACGGTCGGTTCCGTTACAATGTTAAGACCTTCCGCCTGCTCATCCATCTCTTCAATGTTAATGCTCGGCGCGATAAAACCGTGCTCCAGCATCAGCAGGGAGTAGATAGCTTCCTGCACGCCTGCGGCGCCCAGAGAGTGGCCGGTCATCGCCTTGGTGGCGGAAATCGCCGGGGTATTGTTGCCGAACACTTCACGAATAGCGCCCAGCTCTTTCACGTCGCCCACCGGCGTGGAAGTGCCGTGCGAGTTCAGGTAGTCGATTGGCGCGTCGAGATCCTGCATCGCCATCTTCATGCAACGCACCGCGCCTTCGCCCGACGGAGCAACCATATCTGCGCCATCGGAAGTCGCGCCGTAGCCGACGATTTCAGCATAAATGTGGGCGCCGCGCGCCAGCGCGTGCTCCAGCTCTTCCACAACGACCATACCGCCGCCGCCTGCGATAACAAAGCCATCGCGGTTCGCATCATAGGTGCGGGACGCTTTTTCCGGCGTTTCGTTGTATTTGGTGGAGAGCGCGCCCATGGCGTCGAACTCACAGGCCATTTCCCAGCCCAGCTCTTCGCCGCCGCCGGCAAAAACGATATCCTGTTTGCCAAGCTGGATCTGCTCAACCGCGTTGCCGATGCAGTGTGCGGAAGTCGCGCAAGCGGAGCTGATGGAATAGTTCACGCCGTGGATTTTGAACGGCGTCGCCAGGCAGGCGGAGACCGCGGAAGCCATCGCTTTGGTCACGACATATGGACCAACCGCTTTCAGACCGCGCGGGCTGCGCATCGCGTCTGCGCCAAATACCTGCGCTTTGGAAGAGCCGCCGGAACCAGCGATGATGCCAACGCGCGGGTTGTTCTGATAAACCTCTTCGCTCAGGCCTGCATCCTTGATGGCTTCCTGCATCGAAAGATACGCATAGATAGAGGCATCGTTCATGAAACGAACCACTTTGCGGTCAATCAGGCCAGTGGTGTCCAGTTTTACGTTACCCCAGACGTGGCTGCGCATACCGGAATCGAGAAATTCTTGAGAGAAAGTGATCCCCGAGCGCCCTTCACGCAGAGATGCCAGGACTTCCTGCTGGTTATTACCGATGCTGGAAACGATGCCCAAGCCAGTAATCACTGCACGTTTCATTCAATACCTCTGTAGTCGCACTTTGTAAGATTCGTGTCGCAAGATAGCGTACACTTGTACGCCGAACAAGTCCGATCAGCCAAAATATCAGGAAATTTGCACCGCTTTACACACATCGTTAAGATCGTGCCACCGCCTGTCAGACGAGCAACTTACGTGAAACTTAACGCGATACAACCGGCCAGCCTTGACTTTAATAGTGAGGGTACACCTGTTTCCCGAGATTTTGATGACGTTTACTTTTCTAATGATAATGGGCTGGAAGAAACCCGTTATGTTTTTCTCGGCGGCAATCACTTGCCGGAACGCTTCCTCACGCATCCCCGTTCGTCGTTAGTCGTCGCCGAAAGCGGCTTCGGCACTGGCCTCAACTTCTTAACGCTCTGGCAGGCGTTTGACGATTTTCGCCATGCCCACCCGCAGGCGACCCTTCAGCGCCTGCACTTCATCAGCTTCGAAAAATTTCCGCTGACCGCGCAGGATCTCAGGCAAGCGCACGCCCACTGGCCTGAACTCGCGCCGTGGGCGCAAAAGCTGCAGCAGCAATGGCCGCTGCCGCTGCCGGGTTGCCAGCGTTTGTTGCTGGACGACGGGCGCGTCACGCTCGATCTCTGGTTTGGGGATATCAACTCGCTTGTCGATGAGCTGGATGATTCGCTCAATCAACAGGTAGACGCCTGGTTTCTGGACGGCTTTGCGCCAGCGAAAAACCCGGATATGTGGACGCCGAAGCTTTTCTCGGCAATGGCGCGCCTGGCGCGTAGAGAGGGCACGCTTGCGACATTCACCTCAGCCGGGTTTGTACGCCGGGGTTTGCAGGAGGCGGGTTTTACCATGCAAAAGCGCAAAGGCTTTGGGCGCAAGCGCGAAATGCTGACCGGCATCCTTGAAGCGCGAGAGGACGCCGTTTCGCGCACGCCCTGGTTTGCCCGCTCGCCTGCCGCCGCCCGGGAAGCCGCGATTATCGGCGGCGGCATCGCCAGCGCCCTGCTCTCGCTCGCGCTGTTACGCCGCGGCTGGCAGGTGACGCTTTATTGTGAAGATGACGCTCCGGCTCAGGGCGCATCCGGCAACCGCCAGGGCGCGCTTTATCCGCTGCTAAGCCAGCACGACGCCGCGCTGGCGCGCTTTTTCCCGGCTGCTTTTACGTTTGCGCGTCGTCTTTACGACAGCCTGCCGGTGACATTCGACCACGACTGGTGCGGCGTCACGCAGCTTGGCTTCGATGAAAAAAGCCAGCAGAAGATTGACCAGATGCTGAGCCTGGATTTACCCCAGACGCTGGCGCGGGCGGTTACGGCGCAGGAAGTGGAAGCGCGTGCGGGCGTACGCACCGGCTGCGGCGGCATTGAATATCCGCAGGGCGGCTGGCTGTGCCCCGCTCAACTCACGGCGGGCGTGCTGGAGCTTGCCTGCAAGCTGGGTTTAAAAACGCATTATCGTCGCCGCGTTACTGCGCTCGCACAGGAGCAAACCGGCTGGAGGCTCAATTTTGATAACGGCGAGCAGGCTTACCATCAGGTCGCCGTGCTGGCGAATGGCTGGCAGATAAGCCGCTTTGAACAGACGGCGCCGCTGCCGGTCTACCCGGTCGGCGGCCAGGTAAGCCATATCCCCACCGCGCCGGCGCTTGGCAAGCTGCGCCAGGTGCTCTGCTATGACGGTTATCTGACGCCGCAAAACCCGGCCAACGGCATGCACTGTATCGGCGCAAGCTATCATCGCGGACGCGAGCAGATGGTTTATAACGAGGCGGATCAGCAGCATAACCGCCAGCGGCTGATTGACTGCCTGCCGCAGGCCGACTGGGCGCAGGAAGTGAATGTCAGCGGCGGCGAAGCGCGCTGCGGCGTGAGGTGCGCAACGCGCGACCACTTGCCGATGGTGGGCAACGTGGCGGACTACGCAGCAACGCTTTCGCAATACGCGACGCTTGCCGCCGCGCCGGAAAACGCCGCCCCCGCCCCGGTTCACGCCAATCTCTTTATGCTGGGCGCGCTTGGCTCCCGCGGGCTATGCAGCGCGCCGCTGGCTGCGGAAATTCTCGCTTCGCAAATGAACGATGACCCGCTGCCGCTGGATAGCGCAACGCTTGCGACGCTGAACCCCAACCGTCTATGGGTGCGAAAGCTGCTGAAAGGAAAAGCGGTGAAGTGATGTGAGTGTCGCAGTGGATGGGAAAGGCGCTACGCTTTTCAGCCCGGAGTCGTTCACGCATACCTGAACCGCTCCTCCCCGTCAGGAAGAGGAGCGGTGCAAGTTAAGACCCGAGGGTTACTTAAACTTCGCCTGCTGGAACAGGTTATCCCACATGCCAAGCACCAGCGCCTGGTCGCGCGGGGAGAGCTCGCCGGCATGGATGGCGGTTTCAAGGCTGTTGGTCACTTTCGCATACACCGCTTCCGGCGAATGATCGTCGCCCTGCTCAAGCTCGGCTACCGCCAGCGTCAGGTGCCCGCGCAGGTAGCCGCTGGCGAACAGTTCATCATCGCTGGCATGCGCCACCATGTCGTCAATCAGCGCCAGAATGCGTGCTTCAAATTCCGCGATCATCTTGTTTCCTCTTTCAGTACTATGGCGATCAGCACAAGTCTTCCGGCCATGGAAATTGCTCCGCCGTAAACGGCGGCGTCTGGTAATAATCTTGCAGAGCAGCGATAAAACGCGCCGGGCGCGTCGGGATCCCCTGCTCCAGATAAGTCATCACCTGAGCGTGCACCCGACGCTGAAAAGCGATGCGATCCGGGTCAAAATCGCCGCTCAGGTTGTCGCAGCTAACGTTAAACGGAAAATTCGCCGCCGCGCAAAAGAGCCATTCCAGCGCCTGCGGCTTCACTTCAACATCTTCAAACTGGTGCTGCGTGGCTTCGTCGCGTCCGTCCGGGCAGTACCAGTAGCCGAAGTCCACTAGCTCGCGCCGCGCTTTGCCCGCAATACACCAGTGCGAAATCTCATGCAGGGCGCTGGCGTAAAAACCGTGGGCGAAAACCACCCGGTTATAAGGCGCTTCGTCATCAGCCGGAAGATAGACAGGTTCATCGTCGCCTTTAATCAGACGGGTATTAAATTCTCCGGCAAAGCAGCCGTCGAATATCTCTATTAGCTGTTGGTAATGGTGTTCTTTACTCATTAGTTTATCCCTAAGGCTTGCAGAATTTCCGTTCCATGGCTGTCATATAAAAGTTTGGCGCTCATGACCGCCGAGACAATCACTATCATCGGGCGAATGAGCTTCTGGCCTTTGCTCAGCACCAGCCTTGAACCCAGGCGGGCGCCCAAAAACTGCCCCGCCAGCATAATAAACCCGGTCCCCCACACCACTTTGCCGCCGATAATAAACAGCAGCAGGCCGCCAATATTCGAGGTGGCGTTGAGCACCTTGGCGTGAGCGGTGGATTTAGCAAGGTTATAGCCGCAGAGCGTGACAAAGGCCAGCGCGTAAAACGAGCCTGCGCCGGGGCCGAAGAAGCCGTCATAAAAACCCACGCAGCCCCCGGCCACCAGCGCAAAAGGCAGGCCATAGAGACGACGCTGCCGGTCCTCTTCGCCAAGCCGCGGCATCAGCAAAAAATAGAGGCCGATGCCGATAACCAGCAGCGGCAGGATCTGGCGCAGCACGTCAGATTTCACATGCTGCACCAGCAGCGCGCCGGTGGTCGAACCGATGAAGGTCATCAGAATGTTAAGCTTCTGCGATTTAAGATCCACCACGCCGCGACGGATAAAATAGAGCGAGGAAGAGATTGAACCGCCGCACGCCTGCAGCTTATTGGTGGCCAGCGCCTGCGCGGGCGACATGCCCGCCGCCAGCAACGCAGGCACGGTCAGCAGCCCGCCGCCGCCCGCCAGCGCGTCGATAAACCCCGCCAGCATGGCGACGAAAAACAGCACGCCAAGCAGCAGCGGGGAAACCATAAAGAGATCCATTTACTTATCCTTAAAGTACATGCTCATCCAGCAGCGCCTGACAGGAAGGCGGTGGCGGCGGCGGCGCTTTCTTCACTGGCGCCTGTCCGCCCGGTTTGGCGGGAATAAACCAACTTTGCAGCTCCTCGCCGCAGCCATCGCCTGGCGGCGGCGGCGCTTGCTCTTCGCACTCAAGGCTGTCAGCCGGACAGCGCAGGCGCACATGCATATGGGCGCGGTGCTGGAACCACGGGCGCACTTTGCGCAGCCAGTCGCGATCCGGCCCGGCGTCCAGACACAGTTGCTGCTTAATGGCCGGGTTGACGAAAATACGCGTCACTTCATCATCCAGCGCGGCAAGCTTGATAAGCCCGCCGATTTCCGGTTTCCACAATGAAGGCACAACCGATTTCCCGTCGCGCGCCACCAGATCCAGCGCCTGAGGCTTGAGCAGCTGTGAGGCGCTCCAGCGCGTTTTCGGCAGTTGAAGGAAGATATCGACGTCAAGCCCGGTCTGGTGGCTGGCGTGACCGCCGTTAAAGCGTCCTCCCGCAGGCATTCCCATGTCGCCGACCAGTACGGTGCCCATGCCGAGGCGATGCGTTTCGCCGCTGAGACGCTGGATAAAACGCACCAGATCCGGATGACCGAAATAGCGACGCTGGTCGGTGCGCATTACCTGATAAGCATCGTCGTTAAGCGGCAGCGCTTGCGCGCCCACAATACAGCCGTTGGAAAAGGCGCCGATAGACTGGGCGCTGCCGGGAATAGGATGACTGATTTTTTGCCACGGCGTGGCGGCGAAAACCGCGCTGCTGGCACAGAGAGCCAGCAGCGCGCAGAGTGCTTTTTTCATGCTTTTACCAGCGAGGCAGTGTTGTGCTGACGTCGGCGTTCTGGGCGCGCTGACGCAGCAGGTGATCCATCAGCACGATCGCCAACATCGCTTCGGCGATCGGCACCGCGCGGATCCCCACGCAGGGATCGTGGCGCCCGCGCGTCACCATCTCTACCTCTTCGCCGAAGCGGTTGAGGGTGCGGCCCGGCACCATAATGCTGGAGGTGGGCTTAAGCGCGATATGTGCGACGATCTGCTGGCCGCTGCTGATGCCGCCGAGAATGCCGCCCGCGTGGTTGCTCTGGAAGCCCGCTTTGGTGATTTCATCACGGTTCTGGCTGCCCTTGAGCGCCACCGCGCCGAAACCTTCGCCAATTTCCACCCCTTTCACCGCGTTGATGCTCATCAGCGCATGGGCGATATCGGCATCAAGACGGTCAAATACCGGCTCGCCGAGGCCCGGCGGTACGCCGTCCGCCACGACAGTCACCTTCGCGCCGATTGAGTCGCCCTCTTTTTTGAGCGCCCGCATCAGTTCATCCAGCGCGTCGATTTTATCCGGGTCCGGACAGAAAAACGGGTTCTGCTCCACCTGATCCCACGCTTTGATTTCCAGTGGAATATCGCCCATCTGCGTCAGGCAGGCGCGGATCTGCACGCCGAATTTCTGCGCCAGATATTTTTTAGCGATGGCGCCCGCCGCCACGCGCATCGCGGTTTCACGCGCTGAGGAGCGCCCGCCGCCACGGTAGTCGCGCAGGCCATATTTTTGTTCGTAGGTGTAATCGGCATGGCCGGGACGAAACACATCTTTAATAGCGCTGTAATCCTGCGAGCGCTGATCGGTGTTTTCAATCAGCAGGCCGATGCTGGTGCCGGTGGTGACGCCTTCAAACACGCCGGAGAGTATTTTCACCTGGTCCGGTTCACGGCGCTGTGTGGTATAGCGAGAGGTGCCGGGGCGGCGGCGGTCGAGGTCGTGCTGCAGGTCCGCTTCGGTAAGCGGAATGCCCGGCGGCACGCCGTCCACGATGCAGCCCAGCGCCAGACCGTGGGATTCACCGAAGGTCGTTACGCGAAAGAATTGTCCAATACTGTTCCCTGCCATCACGGCTCCTTACCGTTGTCATCGTTATATGTGAAAGGAGTGAATGCGGGCGCGCAGGCCCGCAAGGTACGGATTAATCCCGATAAATGCTGAAGTGTTCGCGCGCGCGGATAAGCTGCGCTTTGGTCAGCATAAAGACGCCATCACCGCCGTTGTCAAACTCAAGCCAGGTGAAGGGGACATCCGGATATTGCTCAATCAGATGTACCATGCTGTTACCCACTTCACAAATCAGAATGCCGTTGTCGGTAAGGTAATCCGGCGCGCAGGCCATAATACGGCGCGCCAGCTTCAGCCCGTCGCTGCCCGCAGCGAGCCCCAGCTCCGGCTCGTGACGGTATTCGCCCGGCAGGTCGGACATATCTTCTTCATCCACGTAAGGCGGATTGGTGACGATGATGTCGTACTGCACTTTCGGCAGGTCACGGAAGAGATCGGAGCGGATCGGCGTGACGTTGTGGATCATGCCGTGCTCTTCGATATTGTGTTCGGTGACCGCCAGCGCGTCGGTGGAGATGTCGACTGCGTCCACTTCCGCTTGCGGGAATTCATAAGCGCAGGCGATGGCGATGCAGCCGCTGCCGGTGCACATATCCAAAATGTGCTGCGGCTGATGGTCAATCAGCCCGGCGAAGCGGTTGGTGATAAGCTCGCCGATGGGCGAACGCGGCACCAGCACGCGCTCATCCACATAAAACTCGTGGCCGCAGAACCAGGCTTTGTTAGTAAGGTAGGCCACCGGAATACGCTCGTTAACGCGGCGAATCACGCGTTCAACGATGCGGTGACGCTCGCTGGAGGTCAGGCGCGCGGTGCGCATATCTTCCGGAATATCCAGCGGCAGCCAGAGCGTGGGCAGCACCAACTGCACCGCCTCATCCCAGGGGTTGTCCGTGCCATGACCATACCAGATGTTCGCCGCGCTAAACCGGCTAACCGCCCAGCGCAGCATATCCTGAATGGTGTGCAGTTCATTGACTGCTTCATCGACGAAAATTTTATCCACATTGCCCTCCGCAGGCCGCACCGCGTTTACATTCGGCGGCTAGTTTGCCATGAAGACGGCGATAAATCAGCATTCGCCGACGCGGCAGGCCGGGAATTGGGCGTTTTATTTGGCACGCGCACGAAGTCAGGTAAACTGCCCCAAAATGCTTAAGACGAGAACGAGATGAAAAAGAAGCCATCGCTGAGCGAGGAAGAAAGCGCGCTGTTTCGTGATTTGATGCGCGGAACCCGCCAGATAAAGCAGGACACCATCGTCCATCCGCCGCCGCGTAAGAAACTGAGCGAGGTGCCGCCAAAGCGCCTGTTGCAAGAGCAAGTGGACAATAGCCACTACTTTTCCGATGAGTTCCAGCCGCTGCTGAACAGCGATGGGCCGATGCGCTACGTGCGCCCGGGCGTCGATCACTTCGAACTGAAAAAGCTGCGCCGGGGCGACTACTCCCCTGAACTGTTCCTCGACCTGCACGGCCTGACGCAGATGCAGGCGAAACAGGAACTGGGCGCGCTTATCGCCGCCTGCCGCCGCGAGCATGTTTTTTGCGCCTGCGTGATGCACGGCCACGGCAAGCACATTCTTAAGCAGCAGACGCCGCTGTGGCTTGCGCAGCATCCCCACGTGATGGCGTTTCATCAGGCGCCGAAAGAGTATGGCGGCGACGCCGCGCTGGTGGTGCTGATTGAAGTGGAAGAGTGGCAGCCGCCGCAGTTGCCCTGAGCCGACGCGTGCGCGCTGCACAGCAGATGGCGGGAACAGACAGAAAGCGCCGGGCCAAAAAAGCAGAGAGCCGCACTGGGCGGCTCTTTTTTCATGCGACTGGCGTTAAATCGCTTTTTTCATTCTGAGATTGCAGGGGCTCATCTGCCAGTTGAACACCCCTTTGCCGCTTTCGTTATCGAGCGTAACGTTAGCGATAGCGGAAGTGGTGAACATTGGCGGCGTTTCGCCAGGGCAAAGCTCAGAGACCAGATAACCGACCAGCGGCAGGTGCGAAATCACCAGCACCGAGGCGGTTCCCTCTTTCGCCAGCGCCTGCAGATAGTCCCCTACCAGATGAACATCGCCGCAAGGCGTCAGCTCCGGCAGGATGTCTTGTGTTTCCGGCAAATTCATTGCCTCCCGTACGACATCCAGTGTCTGTTCGGCTCGCAGGAAAGGGCTCACCAGAACACGTTCGATATCCACCTTTTGACCTTTTAACCAGGTCGCCATTTGACGGGATTCATCACAACCGCAATGGGTTAGCGGACGAACCGAATCACTGGCGGCATCGAGTGCTGCGTCGCCGTGACGCATGATAAAAACTTGCATATTGCACCGCTTTTGTTAACCAGAATCGCCCTTTTCCCCTTCGGGTATAACACAACCAGTAAGGTTATCAGGGCGGCCGGGCATTGTGCCTGATCCGTACTTCAGATGAAACGCTGTTTTTTACCTTATTGCTGCAAGTATAGTCAATCAACGTTTACAAACTGACCGACCGGCGCTTCATCCGCAGCGGATGTTACTCTTGTTTGACCTCAATTTTTTCCTTCTGGTTCAATTCAGACCAGAAAACGAGGCGTTCTTCGGCCATCCGTATCAGCCTGTCGCAAGGGGCAAAGCGCTCCCCATATTGGGCGGTAAGACGTTGCAGCGTCGCGACCACCTCACCCGCGCCCAGCCTATCCATATAGCGGAACGGGCCGCCAAGAAACGGCGGAAAACCAATGCCGAACACGCCGCCGATATCCCCATCGCGCGGCGAACGCACTACCCCTTCATCCAGACAGCGCGCCGCCTCGTTAAGCATCATCATGACGCAGCGCTCGGCGATTTGCGCCCCGGTAAGCCGGTTGACTGGCTTCACGCCGGTCAACGTATAAATAGCCGGGTCTGGCTGTTTTTTGCTTTTACGCCCTTTCGCAGGATAAAGATAGAAACCACGGCCATTTTTTCTGCCTTTGCGATCGTCCTTCAATATTGCTGCAACGGCGTCGTGCGGCGCGCTGAAACGGGAGCCATAGGCTTTTTCCAGCACCGGGATAATTTTAGTGCCTACGTCAATGCCTACCTCATCCAAAAGTTGGATTGGACCAACCGGGAAACCAAACTTCACCAGCGCGTCATCAATATGTTCAATGCTCTCCCCTTCCATCAGGCAGCGCATCGCCTCATTCATATAGGGAGCAAGAATACGGTTGACGTAAAACCCGGCGCAGTCGGCCACCACAATCGGCGTCTTGCCCTGCTTTTTAGCAAGCTGCACGGTGGTGGCGATGGTTTCCGGACTGGTGCCGGCGTGCGGAATCACCTCCACCAGCGGCATTTTATCGACCGGGCTAAAATAATGCAGGCCGACGACCTGCTGAGGGCGCGCCGCGTTCGCGGCGATATCGCCAATCGGCAGCGAAGAGGTGTTCGAGGCGAAAATCGTATGCGGCGCGGCGTGCTGCTCCACTTCCTCCACCATCTTTTGCTTGAGCGCCAGGTCTTCAAACACCGCTTCCACGACGATGTCGCGATTATGAAAGCCGCGGTAATCGGTGGAACCGGAAATTAACGCCATCTGGCTGTCGCGCTCTGTTGCTTTGAGATGGCGACGGCGCACCTTTTTCTCAAGCAGATCCCAGCTGTATTTCAGCGCGTGGCTGATGCCTTTTTCATTAATATCCTTAATGCGAACCGGCAGCTTGCCCTTACTGGCGGTGACATACGCGATGCCGCCGCCCATCAGCCCGCCGCCCAGCACGCCCACTGCGCGAAGGGGCTTTGGCTGCGCCTCGCTGCCGGTCTCTTTTTTAAGTTCGGTGCTGGCGAAAAAAATACCGCGCAGCGCCGCCGACTGCGGCGTCATCGCCAGCTCGCCAAACGCTTTCGCTTCAGCGTCGTAGCCGCTCGCGCTCCCCTGCTCAAGCCCGGTGCGTACGACATCGATGATGCGCCGCGCCGCCGGGTAGTTGCCATGGGTTTTCTGCTCGGTTTGCTTCGTCACCATTTTAAACAGCAGCGCGCGGCCCAGCGGCCCGGCGAGCACGCGTTCGCGCACCGGCAAACGCCGCCCGTTGCCGCGACCTTTTTTCACCAGCGCTACGGCGGCATCCAGCAAAATAGCGGGTGGCACCACATCGTCCACCAGCCCAACTTTCAGCGCCTGGCGCGGTCGTAGCTGCTTGCCAGCGAGGATCATCTCCAGCGCCGTGCTGACGCCAGTCAGCCTCGGCAGGCGCTGAGTGCCGCCGGAACCGGGCAGCAGCCCCAGCTGCACTTCCGGCAGTCCCAGCAGCGTTTTAGGGGAGTCGGTGCAGACGCGGCGATGGCAGGCCAGCGCCAGCTCCAGCCCGCCGCCAAGGCACGGCCCGTTGATCGCCGCCACGACCGGGATTGGCAGCGCATGAATATCCGCCATGATCTGCTGCCCCTGGCGCGCCAGCGCTTCCGCCTCCTGGGCCGTTTTGCAACTGGCTATCATGTTGATATCGGCGCCGGCGATAAAGTTGTCCGGCTTGCCCGAGATAAACACGACCCCTTCCAGCGCTTTGTTATCGCGAATTTGCCGAAGAATGGCGCGCACCTGCGGACCAAACTCCGCCTTCAGGGTGTTCATTTTCTCGTCCGGCACGTCGATAGTCACCACCGCCACGTTATCCGGGCGAACGTGAAGATAAAAAGCGGATGTCGATTCCATTATTCGGCCTCCAGCACCATTGCCGCGCCCAGGCCCCCCGCCGCGCAGGCGGTCACCAGGCCAAAGCCGCCGCCGCGGCGGCGCAGTTCGTTTAAGGTTTGGGTAATCATGCGCGCGCCGGTGGCGGCAAACGGATGCCCGTAGGCGATGGAGCCGCCCAGCACGTTGAATTTTGATTCGTCCACATCGCCCGTCGCGCGATCGCGCCCAAGCACCTCACGGGCAAAACGATCGCTTGCCAGCATTTTCAAATTCGTGAGCGTTTGCGAGGCGAAGGCTTCATGCATGTCGAACAGCGTAATATCGTTAAGCGTAAGCCCGGCGCGCTCCAGCGCCAGCGGCGTCGACCAGGCGGGGCCGAGCAGCATATCTTCCCAAACATCGACCGCGGTAAAAGCGTAGCTTCTCAGGTAGCCCAGCGGCTGCAGCCCCAGCTCTCTGGCGCGGGATTCGGTCATCAGGACAACTGCCGCAGCGCCGTCGGTGAGCGGCGTGCTGTTCGCGGCGGTTACGGTGCCGTGCTGGCGGTCGAATGCCGGGCGCAGCTTAGCGTAATCGGCTATTGTCGAATTTTTGCGAACGTTATTGTCTTCGCTAAAGGGTTCACGGTAAGGCGGCACGTAAGCGGTCATGACCTCCTGCGCAAGTTTCCCCTCTTCCCAGGCCTTTGCGGCTAGCTGGTGCGAGCGGTGCGCCAGCGCATCCTGCTGCTCGCGGGTAATGCCATGGGTTTTCGCCATCTGCTCGGCGGTATCGCCCATCCGCAGGCCCGTGGAGTATTCCGCTACCGCAGGCGGCACCGGCAGCAAGTCGCGCATCCGCAGACGTGAAAAAAGCTTAAGCCGCTGGCTCATGGTGCGCGCTTTGTTCGCATCCACCAGCGTGCGCGCCAGCGTTTTGCTCACGCCAATCGGCAGCACAGAGGAGGAATCCGCCCCGCCGGCAATCCCGGCGCGAATCGTGCCCGCCAGCAGGCTTTCCGCGACGTTGGCTACCGCCTGGAAGCTGGTGGCGCAGGCGCGGCTGACGCTATAAGCGTCGGTATGAACGTTCATACCGGTGCCAAGCACAATTTCACGGGCGATATTGGGCGCTTCCGGCATTTGCACAACCTGGCCAAACACCAGCTGTTCGATAACGTCTGGCGAGATTTCGCTGCGCGCCAGCAGTTCGCCGACCACCATCTTACCGAGATCCACCGCCGGAACGCCGTGAAACGCCGTCGCCTGACGGGCGAAAGGGGTACGTAACCCACTGATAATCGCAATGCGATCCCCCTGCCGGGTGACCAGCGGTAATGCCTGACTCATAACCTTCCCCTGTAAAAACGTTAAAGCGCAAAAGTGGTCTGACCTGATAACATTCTTAACCAAAAATTTACATTGAGCCAATCGGAGAGAGGAAAAAGTGCGAGGCGAAACACGAATTGAGGGGCAAAAGAAAACGCCTTCCTGGTAAAAAGAAGGCGTTTTAAGAAGAAGGGGTTACCGCAGGCCGAGCTGGAAAATCATGGTTTCAGCCTGGCAGGCAAAAACAAAATCAATATCCAGCTGTACGCCACCTTCCACGTCGGTAAAGCGCGGCGTGACCTGACACGGCTCCGACTCCACTTCACGGGCCTTCGCCGTCAGGGCCGCCAGGGTTTCCTCTGCTTCGGCGCGGCTTGCGAATACGCGGCTGTAAGAGGCGGTACAATCGGTATTGTCCATGATGGTACCCACATCAATACAGCAACAAACCGGGGTTTCATCAGCACTGCATTTACTCATTGTGATTTCCTCTTTTAATAACGCAAAAACGATGCGGTTATTTTACGCTGCCGGAAATTCACCCTCCACATTAACTTTGTTTAAGCGGCGATAAGTGACCGAAATCACAATTAAAAATGATCTAACGCAAAATTCACCCAACCTGATGATCGACGCCGCTTCGAATTTTGCAGACGGGATCGCGTTTCGAAGATCACAATTGAAAAATGTTATAAACATACTTGCAACATATTGGCTGGTCGGACCTATACTCTCGCCACTGGTCTGATTTGTAAGCCGTACCTCAGACCCTACACTTCGCGCTCCTGTTACCTTAGGTAACATTATTTAAAAATAATAAATGGATGAGGTTATGGTCATGAGCCAGAAAACCCTGTTTACCAAGTCTGCTCTCGCGGTCGCAGTGGCAATCGTCTCTTCTCAAGCCTGGTCTGCAGGTTTCCAGCTAAACGAATTTTCTTCCTCTGGCCTGGGCCGTGCCTATTCAGGGGAAGGCGCTATCGCCGACGATGCGGGCAACGCGAGCCGCAACCCGGCGCTGATTATGATGTTCGACCGCCCGACCTTCTCCGGCGGCGCCATCTTCGTAGACCCGGATGTCAACGTCTCCGGCCGTTCGCAGACTGGCCGCAGCCTGGACGCGGACAATATCGCGCCGACCGCCTGGGTGCCAAACCTGCATTTCGTGGCGCCGATTAACGAGCAGTTTGGCTGGGGCGCGTCGGTGACCTCTAACTACGGTCTGGCGACGGAATATGACGACAGCTACGCCGCCGGCTCCGTGGGCGGCAATACCGACCTCGAAACCATTAACCTTAACTTAAGCGGCGCCTATCGCCTGGACAACCACTGGAGCTTCGGCGTGGGCTTCGACGCGGTTTATGCGCGCGCGAAGATTGAACGTTACGCAGGCGATCTGCCGCAGCTGCTTGCTGGCGGCATTGCAAGACAGGCGCAGGCGGGTCTTATTCCTGCAGCGACTGCGCGCGCTATTGCAGCTCAGGCGGCCGGCATCAGTTCGGATACTCAAATCGCCTATCTGAAGGGCGATGAGTGGGGCTTTGGCTGGAACGCGGGCATCCTTTATGAAGTGGATAAAGATAACCGCTACGGCTTTACCTACCGTTCTGAAATCAAAATCGACTTTGACGGCGATTACAAGAGCAGCCTGCCTGCGGCGATTAACCCGATTAACGCCGCCTATGGCCTGGGTCTGCCTTACGGCACCGGCGGCAGTACTACGGGCGGCGCGCTGACGCTGAACCTGCCTGAAATGTGGGAAATCTCCGGTTATAACAAAGTGGCGCCGCAGTGGGCCGTACACTATAGCCTGACCTACACCAGCTGGAGCCAGTTTGAGGAGCTGAAGGCGACCAACAGCAACGGCCAGACGCTGTTCCAGAAAGAAGAGAACTTCAGGGATGCTTACCGCATCGCGCTGGGCACCACTTATTACATGGACAACTACTGGACCTTCCGCACTGGTATCGCGTTTGACGACAGCCCGGTCCCGGCCGATCACCGCTCCATCTCCATTCCGGACCAGGATCGTCTGTGGCTGAGCGCCGGCGCTACTTACGCCTTCAATAAAGATGCTTCCGTGGATGCTGGCATTTCTTATATGCACGGTCAGCACGTGGAATTCACCGAAGGCCCGTATACCTTCAAATCTGAAGGTAAAGCCTGGCTGTATGGCGTGAACTTCAACTACGCGTTCTGATAGCGGTTTACTTATCAAAAAAGGCGGGCCGATGGCTCGCCTTTTCTTTTGCGTGGGAATATTACCTGCCCTGCAAAAACGGCCTGGTTTCAACCGGCGCCGATAAAAAAGGCGAACCCGGAGTTCGCCTTTTTCACATCCTGCAACCGCTTATTCAGCATCAATCTCTTTGAGATCGTCCTGAATCGCCTGGGCGTTCGGGTTCTCTTGCGGCTTGAGTTTACCGCCATTGGCGATAAAGTCATGACGCTGGAAGTAAGCTTCTCGCACCAGAATATAGGGGTCCGAAGACTGGCGCAGCAGGCCGTCGGAATCCAGCAGTTGCGCACGGGTTTCAACCCCTTCCACCGCCCATTTTCCGACCGACAACGGCCAGGTCAGCCAGGAGAGCACCGGATAGAGCGTGTCCACCGCGTCGCCGCCATCTTCACGCAGCGTAAAGCTGCCGTAAAAAGGCAATTGCAGATAAGGACCGTAGCCCACGCCGTAATAGCCCAGCGTGCTGCCAAAACGGTGCGGCTCTTCGCGCGCCAGCTTCGGATTCGCCATGCCCGCCACATCGATAAAGCCGCCCATCCCCAGCAGGGTGTTGAGGAAGAAGCGGGTAAAGTGCACCATCCCCTGGTAAGGATTGCCCTGCAGGAAATAGTTCACCATCACCGCTGGCTCTTCCAGGTTGCCGGTGAAGTTGCTCAGGCCGTTGCGCGCAGGTTGCGGCACATAATCGCGCCAGGCGACCGCTACCGGGCGCAGTACGTACGGGTCCACCACGTTAAAGTTGAAGTTATACATGGTGCGGTTGAACCCTTCGAACGGGTCCGAACGTCCCTGCTCCGTTTGCGAAGAGCTGGCGCAGCCCGCCAGCAGCGTGGCGGCCAGAGCAAGCCCGGTCAGGCGAAATTTCATCTCAGTCTCCCTGTAAAGTCGTCGCGCTCAGGGTTGAGGCTGCGAAACCTCAACTTCCACCGGCGTGGAAGCATTGAACTGAATCAGCGCGCTCTGGCCTGTCCAGTCCCCCGTCTGCGGTGCGGGCGTGCCCGCCTGCGAAATATGCACTTTAATAATTCCCTGACGCACCGAGGAAAGCAGCCTGTCCGGCATCATGGCGTTGGTATCGTCAAGAGTAAGTGTTAGCGGAAAATGTCCCAGCGGCAATTTTTTTGCCGCGACAGGCACTGCTGAAACGCCATCAGTGACGGAAACAAAGACTATCCCCTTCTCGGGCAAGGCTTTTTCCGCCTGCGGCGACAGCGTGATTTTAACAGCCACTTTCGCGTTGTCCATGCCGCTTTCTACTTTCGCCTGCGCGATGCTGCGCATGATAACCGCGCGGCGCTCATCGTCAGCGGGCAGCAGGCGCAGCATTATTTGCCAGGCGCCAATCGCTTCTTTATAACGCTGCTGCTCAAAAGCGCTGAAGGCGAGCAGGCCGAGCGCGCGGATATTGGTATGCTGCTGGGAAAGCACCTCCCGCAGCAGTTTTTCGCCCTGCTGGTTATCTTCCGCATCCGACGAACGGGTAAGCACTTCAGCATAGTCGAGCTTCGCGTCAAGGTTATCCGGCGCCAGCCGCCAGGCGCGCTCAAAGGCGGCAGTGGCGGTAGAGGCGTTGTTCAGCACCATGCCGATGCGCCCAAGCATCATCCAGCCTTCGGCGTTTTGCGGGTCATCCTGCAGGCGCGTGCGCAGCCCAAGCCCCAGGCGCGCCATCTCTTCCATCGTCAGCGGTTTCGCGTCCGGGTCCATCACCCGCTGGATAAGCGCTGGCGTCTGTTGCGTAACCTGCTGCCATTCCAGCACGTGAGACAGACTGGATGTTTTGATAAAAGCGCCAATGCTGACCGCCGCCAGCAGAATGACGCCTGGCAGCAGCGCCAGACGGCCGAAGGGGCGGTGTTTCGCAGGCTGCTGGTCGGGAATGTCCGCAAGCAAACTTTGTTGCAGCTCCACCACCATTTCTTCGCGCCCGGGGATTTTCTCCTCTTCCAGCTCGCGCAGGCGCGAACGGTAAAAGGCGCGGTTAAGCGTATCGCGATCGACCGCCGGGCGCCCGGCCCACGGGAAAAAGAGCAACGCCGAAACGGCCGCCAATAAAACAACGATGACAGTAATCAGCAGCGTCATGGCAGGTTCCCTTTTTCATCGAGCAGCTTCGCCAGCCGCTGGCGTTCCGCTTCACTGAGCGCGCCCTGCGCGGCTCTTTTACGGCTGCGGCGAACAATCATCACTGCGCCGCCGAAAACAAACAAGGCGGGCAGCAGCCAGAGAATAATCGTGCCCGGCGTCACCGGCGGTTCGTACGTCACAAAATGGCCGTAGCGCGCCACCATATAGTCGATTATCTGCTGCTTGCTCTGCCCCTGCTGCATCAGTTCGTAGACCTTCTGGCGCATGTCGGCGGCGATCATGGCGTTAGAGTCGGCAATGCTGTTGTTCTGGCATTTCGGGCAGCGCAGCTGTTCGGTAAGCTGGCGAAACTGTTGCTCCTGCGCTTCATCCTTAAACTGATAGGTGTCGATGGCGGCCCAGGCGCTCAGGCTCAAAAGCAGGCCGACAAACAGCGCGAAAATGCGGTTCATGCCCCCGCCCCCTTGCTGTATTTCTCCCACAGCGGCTTAAGCTCGTTTTGCCAGACGCGATCGTTGAGATCGCCCGCGTGGCGGTAGCGAATAATGCCGTTGCCGTCGATAAGGAACGTTTCCGGCGCGCCGTAAACGCCCAGATCCAGCCCCAGCATGCCGTTGCCGTCGTAAAGGCTCAACGCATAAGGATTGCCCAATTCGTTCAGCCAGTTCACCGCCTTGCGGCGGTCATCTTTATAGTTCATGCCGACAACCCGCACGCCCTGCGCGGCAAGGCCGTTTAAAAACTGGTGTTCGGCGCGACAGGTAGGGCACCAGGTCGCCCAGACGTTAAGCAGCAGCGGCTTGCCCTGCGTCAGCACCGCCTGGTCGTAAATTTTGCCCGGCTCGTTGAGCGACTCCAGGCGAAACACCGGCACCGGTTTGCCAATCAGGGCGGATTCCAGCGTGGTCGGGTCATCGCCCCCCGCGTTGCGCACCAGTTGCCAGAGCAGCGCGCCCGCCAGCAGCAGAAAGAGGATCAGCGGGATAAACAACACCTTGCGCTTCATTGCGCCTCCTTCAGGGTTTTACGCAGACGGTAGCGCGGGTCAAGCATGCAGAGCAGGCCGCCAAGGGCCATCAGCACGCCGCCGTACCAGATCCAGCGCACAAAAGGTTTGTAATAAAGCCGCACCGCCCAACTGCCGTCATCCAGCGCTTCGCCAAGGGCGGCGTAGAGATCGCGCGTCAGGCCGCCGTCGATGGCCGCCTCGGTCATCATCATCCGGCTGCTGTTGTAGTAGCGTTTCTCGGCATGCAGCGTGGCTTCGGGTTTGCCGTTGCGGGTAACATCGATAATGCCCACGCCGCCCCGCCAGTTGGGGCCTGTGGCGTCATGCACATCGCGAAAGACGAAGTGGTACTGGTGAATGTCGATACTGTCGCCCGCCTTCATGCGCACGTCGCGCTCAATGCTGTAGTTCTGGCTAAAAGCGATGCCGACCACCGTCACCGCCACGCCCACATGGCCCAGCACCATTCCCCAGTGGCTGCGCGAAAGCGTCGCCAGGCCGCGCCAGAAACCGTGGCGGTGCGTGGCGCGCTCGTGCAGTTCCATCAGCGCCAGCACCAGCACCCAGCCTGCCATCAGCAGACCCACAACCGTCATGGCCTCAATGCGATCCTGCATCAGCCACGGCAGCAGCAGGGAAAACGCCACGGTCGCCGCCAGCGCCACCGCCAGCCGTTTAACCAGCTTTTGCGGCTCGTCCCGACGCCAGCGCACCAGCGGCCCGATGCCAAGCAGCAGCGCGAACGGCGCCATCAGCGCGCTAAAGAGCGTGTTAAAGAACGGCTCGCCAATGGAAATGCTGCCAAGCCCCAGCTGTTTGTGCACCAGCGGCAGCAGCGTGCCGAGTAAAACCACCAGCATGGCGGCGACCAGCAGCACATTGTTGCCAAGCAGGAAAGATTCGCGCGACCAGAGTTCGTTGCTCACTCGCGCCCGAACTTGCCCGCCTTTCACGGCGTAAAGCAGCAGCGAACCGCCAATCACAATCACCAGCAGCGCAAGGATGAACATGCCGCGCGCCGGGTCGGAAGCGAACGAGTGTACCGAAACCAGCACGCCGGAGCGCACCAGAAAAGTGCCAAGCAGACAAAGGGAAAAGGCGGTAATGGCGAGCAGCACCGTCCAGGCGCGGAAGCTGCCGCGCTTTTCGGTTACCGCCAGCGAATGCATCAGCGCCGTACCCACAAGCCAGGGCATAAAGGACGCGTTTTCCACCGGGTCCCAGAACCACCAGCCGCCCCAGCCCAGTTCATAGTAGGCCCAGGCGGAGCCAAGCACGATGCCGATGGTGAGAAAGACCCACGCCGCCTGCGTCCAGGGACGCGACCAGCGCGCCCAGGCGGTATCCAGCCGCCCGGCCATCAGCGAGGCGATAGCAAAGGAGAAAGCGACCGAGAAACCCACGTACCCCATATAGAGCAGCGGCGGATGGAAAATCAGACCGATATCCTGCAACAGTGGGTTTAAGTCACGCCCGTCGATGGGGAAATCGGGCAGCGTGCGGGTGAAAGGGTTGGAGGTAAAGAGGATAAAAAGCAGGAAGCCAAAGGCTATCATCCCCATCACGGCGAGCACCCGCGCTACCGCGTCCTGCGGCATGCCGCGGCTGAAAATCGCCACGGCGAAGGTCCAGCCGCTCATCAGCAACACCCAGAGCAGCAGCGACCCTTCATGCGCGCCCCAGGTGGCCGCCACGCGATACCAGACCGGCAGCTCGCGGTTAGAGTTGCTCACTACGTATTGCACGGTGAAATCGTTCACCACAAAAGCGTGCACCAGGGTAAGGAACGCGCCGAGGATCGTGAAAAAGAGCAGCCAGGCGAGCGGGCGGGCAAGCGCCATTAAACGCGTGTCCTGGCGCACGGCGCCCCACAGCGGGTAGACGCTCAGCAACAGCGAAACGCCGAGCGCAAGGCAGAGCAGGTAGTTGCCAATCTCCGGCATCATGAGTGGTTATCCTTATAAGCTTCCGGCGGGCGCTTGTGGTTCTCCTGCATCGCCGCTTTCACTTCCGGCGGGGTGTAGTTCTCATCATGTTTAGCAAGCACCTCTTTGGCCGCCACCTGATTGCCCGCTTCCAGCACGCCCTGCGCCACGACGCCCTGCCCTTCGCGAAAGAGATCCGGCAGGATGCCGGTGTAGCTTACGTCTATCACGCCGCGGGCGTCGTAAAGCTTAAAGTGCACTTCCAGCGTTTTGCTGTCGCGCTGCACGCTGCCTGGCATCACCATGCCGCCGACGCGCAGACGCTGCCCCGGCTCGGGTTTTTCCTGCGCTTCGCCTTTGCCGTACAGAATTTCGCCAGGTGTATAAAAAAGATCGATATTCGAGCGCAGCGCATAAAGCACCAGCGCGATAGTGAGCCCTAACCCCATCAGTACCGCGACAGCGAGATAAAGGCGATTTTTACGACGAGCGTTCACTTATGCTTCCTTAACTTTTGTCTGCCGCGCCGCCTGAATGCGGCGTTCTCTCGCCTGCTGCTGACGCACCTGCGCCAGCAGCGCCCGGCGCTGCCAGAGGGTGTGCCCCACCAACAGCGCAAGCGAAATAAGCGTACAAGCGACCGCCAGCCAGACGTAAAAGGCGTAGCCGCCCATGGCGAAAAATTCGCCCCAGCTGTGGAAAGCGGAATTCATTGCACGGCTCCTTTCCGGCTGGCAAGCGCCGCCACCCACGGGCGACGACGCTCCTGAATAAGAATAAGATTGCGCAGACGCATCAGCGTCAGCGTCACAAAAAGCGCCAGGAAGCCGAAAATGGTCCAGCGCAGCGGCATACGCATAGAGGGGTCGATGGTCTGCTGCATATTGGTAGAGCCCTGGTGCAGGGTGTTCCACCACTCCACCGAGTAGTGAATAATCGGCAGGTTCACCACGCCGACCAGAATCAGGATGCCCGCCGCGCGGCCTGCGAGACGGCGATCGTCAAAAGCGTTATAGAGCGCGATAACCCCAACATATAAGAAGAGCAGCACCAGTTCGGAGGTGAGCCGCGCATCCCAGATCCACCAGGTTCCCCACATCGGCTTGCCCCAGGCGGAGCCGGTCACCAGCGCGATAAAGGTATAGACCGCGCCGACCGGCGCCATCGCCGCCGCAACCAGATCTGACATTTTCATCTGCCAGACCAGCCCGATAAACGCCGCTATCGCCATCGAGGCGTAAATGCCCATCGACCACATCGCCGCCGGTACGTGCAGGTACATAATGCGATAGCTCTGCCCCTGCTGATAATCTGCCGGGGCGTAGACAAAGCCCCAGACGCAGCCTACCGCCAGCAGCGCAACGCTCAGCAACGCCAGCCACGGGATAAAACGGCCGCAGAGCGCGTAGAGCCGCTCCGGTTTAGCCAACTGATGTAACGCTTTCCACATGGTTATCGCTCACAAAACTTATCATGCCCGCTCCGGGCTGTTGTTATTGAATACTGATTCGCAGCGCCGCCGCCGTCGCGAACGGGCTTAAGGTGGCGCTGGCCGCCAGAAACGCGCCCAGAATCGCCAGATAACCGTTCACCGCCATATGCATTGACGCCGCTTCCACCGCCGCGGTAGCGAAAATCAGCAGCGGTACGGTAAGCGGCAGCACCAGCAGGCTCAGCAGCACGCCGCCGCGCCGCAATCCCACCGTCAATCCGACGCCCGTGGCGCCAAGGAAACTCAGCGTCGGGGTGCCCAGCAGCAGGGTCAGCGTGAGCGTCATGGCGCTTCGCATATCCAGCCCCAGCAGCAGCGCGGCCAGCGGCGACAGCACAATCAGCGGCAGACCGGTGACCACCCAGTGAGCGCCCACTTTCGCGACAACCATTGCCGGCAGCGGCAATGGCAGCAGCATAAGCTGCTCCAGCGAGCCATCCTGCCAGTCGTCGCGGAACAGCCGCTCCATCGCCAGCAGCGAAGCGAGCAGCGCCGCCACCCAAACCACGCCTGGCGCGATGCGCGAGAGCATCTGCGGCTCCGGGCCAATGCCTAACGGGAAAAGAGTAATGACGATAAGGAAGAACCACAGCGGGTTGACTATCTCCGCCCCTTTGCGCAGCGCCAGACGAAGCTCTCTCTGAAAGACCTGCCACATCATGCCGCCGCCTCCGGCGCATTAAGCGTAATACAGCGTAGTGGACAGCTCACAGGGCGCAAGGGCTGGTGGGTAGTGAGCACTACCGCGCCGCCGCGTGAGGCGTGGCGTTCCAGGCGGCGCGTCAGCGTTTCGATGCCGGCGACATCGAGCGCGGTAAAGGGTTCGTCCAGCACCCACAGCGCGGCGTCGCTCAGCCACAGGCGGGCCAGCGCCACACGCCGCTGTTGACCGGCGGAGAGCTGCGCTACCGGCACATCTTCATAACCGACCAGGCCTGTCGCAGCAAGCGCCGCCCAGCACGCATCCTGCGACAGTCGCGGATGGTAAAAACGCAGGTTTTCATCGGCGGTGAGCACCGCCTTCACGCCGGGCTGGTGGCCGAGCCAGAGAAGCTGATGATGAAAAACGTCGCGCTGGCGGCGGATGGGTTCGCCCTGCCAGCAGACCTTTCCCGATTCGGGGGTTGCGAGGCCGGTAAGAATACGCAGCAGCGAGGTTTTTCCCGCTCCGTTGACGCCTGCGATTTGCACTATCTCACCGGGCTGAACGGTCAGGCTCAGCGCTTCAAACAGGACGCGTTCGTCACGAACGCAGGTGAGATGGTGTGCTTCCAGCATGGGCGCGCGGCTCCTTCTATTACAGGGAGGCGGCATAATAGCACAGCTGCGGCGCTGCCCAGAAATCCGGGGCGGCGATGAGGGGTACTCCAAAAGAAGTAATCTTCGGTTCAGGATCAATAATCGTCCGAATTTTCGCTCATCTGCGGGCAAAACGCATAAAAGCGCTACGCTTAGTGATAGCGATATTTTACGTGGAGAGCTCTTATGGACAAAATTGGCGAAGATAAAATCGACGAATCCAGCGATGAACTGAAGGTGGAAAGCGAAGAGAAGGAGAGCGGCGAAGAGATAGAAGTGAATGAAGAAGAGCTGCCTTCGCGAGCGATGGCTATCCACGAACATATTCGTCAGGACGGGGAGAAAGAGCTGGAGCGCGACGCGATGGCGCTGCTCTGGTCCGCCGTGGCAGCAGGGCTTTCAATGGGCGCCTCTTTGCTGGCGAAAGGGATTTTTCATGTGCATCTGGAAGGCATTCCCGGCGGCTTCCTGCTGGAGAGCCTGGGTTATACCTTCGGCTTTATTATCGTCATTATGGCGCGCCAGCAGCTGTTTACCGAGAACACCGTCACGGCGGTACTGCCGGTGATGCACAAACCCACCAGTACGAACTTCAAGCTGCTGTTTCGCCTGTGGGGGGTAGTGCTGTTCGGTAACCTTATCGGCACCGGCCTTGCGGCGCTGGCGTTTGAGTTTATGCCGATTTTCGACGAAGCGACGCGCGATGCGTTTGTCTCTATCGGTATGGAAGTGATGCAGAACACACCAGGCGAGATGTTCGCCAACGCGATTATTTCCGGCTGGATCATCGCCACCATGGTCTGGATGTTCCCGGCGGCGGGCGCGGCGAAAATTCTGGTGATCATCCTGATGACCTGGCTTATCGCGCTGGGTAACACGACGCACATCGTCGTGGGTACGGTGGAAATTCTCTACCTCGTGTTTAACGGCACCATTCACTGGAGCGACTTTTTCTGGCCTTTCGCCCTGCCGACCCTTGCCGGCAACATTTGCGGCGGGACGTTTATTTTTGCGCTGTTAAGCCATGCGCAAATTCGCAACGACATGGCGACGCAGAAAAAAGAGAAAGCCAACGCGCAGGCGAAAAGCGAGCGGGTTATCGCGCAAAAAGAGCAGGAGGCGCGACGCGCGGCGCGTTGAGCATTGGCGACAGAGTGAACAAACAGGCGGCGTGGCCCTTAACGCGAGGGTAAAAATCGGTATACTAACGCCGCCTTGTCCCCTTAGTTAAATGGATATAACGAGCCCCTCCTAAGGGCTAGTTGCAGGTTCGATTCCTGCAGGGGACGCCATCGATACCCCTCCTGACCTCTACTGAATTCACTCTCCCCCTATAATCAGCAGCAAACTCTCAGCCCGGCGATCCGCCATAAATCCATGCCTACTCAATTCAACGTGAATGGATAAACGTCTGAGATCTATACCTCGGGCCGCTTCGGTAGGCACTGTCTCTTCAAATGTTCTCTTTCTGAGCGAGACCTGACACAGCCTGTTCACGCGCTGTCGTTTTCTTCCTGTAGCCCCGGTAACTTAAAATTCGCAGTACCATCGCAACAGCAATCAACAAACAGGGCGCCTGGCGGCTCAGATACAGAGTCACTAAGCCGCTCATTACGATTGATTAAGGCTCTTACAGCTGCATAAACGCCCCAGGCCAGAACACCAATAGTGACCAGAACGATACCTGCAGGATGGGTATCTTTGCGCCATGTTTTATTTCTTTTTACATCCATGATCATCTAACCCGAGTAACAGGAATAGAAAAAGCCTCGCCCTCCACCAGCGGGCCTGTGATGAATGCAGTAACGTCTGCACATTCTGTTTAGTCCCCGCCAGTCACTCGTCCATTCGCTCCTGAAGCCGCTCCATTCGCAGACGAAACTCCAGGATATCAACCTGACGCTTTCTGCTGAACGGGACGGCGGCGGGTTGTCGTGTCGAGATAATGCTGTTGTTTCAGATGCCGTAACAATACCCGCCCTTCCGGCATAAACTCTGTGCCGTAGCGCACCAGTCCAACCCCTTTGAGTTCAGCGTCAATGGCATAGCGAAGCTCACCGGGGACGTCCTGTTCAAGCAGGACAACGGCTACCTTTTTCAGACGGGGTTCATATCTGAGCAGTACGGCAGACAATATGCCCATCAGTTCATGGGCCGTACCCGGCATACCCTGCAGGATTTTAGTCATGTCAGGCAGGCCATAGTCCGGCAGATGTTTAAGCGTGCCGGCGCGGCAGTTGAGGATCCGTTGCATGTTGTCCAGTACCGAGAGGATGACCTGATTTTCTTCACTGACCTGGTGAAGATCGAGGCCGCCGGTGAAGTTGCCGGTCAGCATTTCATACAGTGAAGGTGTGTTGTGTCCCTGGGGCATCATTCATCCTTGAGAGGTTGCAGAATCAGATGATTGTTACCGGCTTCCAGAATGCGCGGCTTATCCGGGTCAAGGTCTTCGCGCCCTATCACCAGCTTCCAGGTGTTGTTGACCATATCCGGGTGACGGAACAGCCCTGCCACAGCCACAAACTGCGCGTCTTCTTCCATTGGCATATCAAGATTTGCATCACCGCCAGGTTTCACCACAACATCCCGGATCGCGAGCAGGTCGGCTTTCAGTACGGTGTCGCCATCCTTGAGGAGCTGCTGGTAGACCGTTTTATCGAAGGTTTTGCGGTCTTTCAGCTGCCAGACACGAACCACCACCGGCTCAGACAGCGAGTTACTTTCGCGGGAATCCGTGTTCAGCGCTTCACGGGCGGTGAAATCCAGGTGCAGCACCTTAATCTTTTTATAGAACACGCTGTTAAACGTCGATTTTGCGCCATCGGTGATGCCCTGGGTCGCCCCGCAGCCCGTCAGGCTGAAGGCCAGCAGCGGTAACAGTAAGCCGGCAGATTTAGTTAAACTTGTACGTAACACGTCGGTTTCCTTGTTGTGGTGTCGCGGGCTGCAGGCCGGTGTAATAGCCCAGTTCCGTCGTAAAGGTCTGCGGGATATCGTCCGGGAGGTCTTCGTCTTCCGCGCCCAGAACGCCATTCATCCCCAGCCAGAATGGGCCTTCGCCGAGCGGCGGCGGGGCCAACAGAGGAGTGGCGGTGGTAAGGGTGATTTTTGCCTTAAAGCGCCAGCCCAGATACACCCTCAGCATCACCAGAAAATCCTGATACAGCAGGCCATCCGGTTTCCAGCCCTGCGCTTCCTGTTCATTATCGGTGGACAACGCTACCAGTAGCTGGCTGTTGGCATCCATCGTCTCGTCACCGAGCGGCGTGTTACCATCCAGGAGAAAATCATCATCGCCATGAAAACCCAGAGGCTGACTGACTTCCACCGGACGCAAACAGTACGGACTGACCTGTACGGTGGTATCCGGAGCCAGCAGGGTCACCAGCGCCTGCATGCCCTCCTGGGTTTTGCCCGGCTGCTGCAGTACGCCAAGCAGCGACAGAAAGCGTGATACCGGAGTGGCGATGTGCTCTGCGGTGCCCGGAATGCCCAGCCCCACCAGGCCAAGCAGTGACTGTGAAATGCTGTCGGTGCCGCCAGGCTCGAACGTCGCCGGGTAAGAGTATTTACGCCAGATGCGGTAAAACTGCGTCAGGATGCGGTGGCTGAAGATATCCAGAAAGCCCTGCAATGCCTCGTGCCCTTCGCGACGCTGGGTGATGTCATCGAGGTACGCAGTTGGTAAGGGGGAATCGACACCGTACATCCCCATAAAGGTCGTACGGATGAGCGGTGGCCTGCTGTCATCATACTCGTCATATTCGACAGCCTTCAGTTCGCTGGCCGGGAAGCCCATCCCCGGATGTGGCGCAAACCGCACCGTGTCATCTGCGGGATGGCTGGTTGAGCCCATCAACGGCCGGTCCGGATTTAGTTTCTCCAGTAACTGGCAGAAACGGTAAAAGTTTATCCGATTAAGGTCAGCCTCCAGGCGCGGGGTCAGCCGGGAATACGGCGGTTGTGCTTCTCTTCCCATTCCAGGCGTTCTCCGGTCGGTTGCAGTATGATAATCAGGCGGTTAAACAGATAGATATCGGTATACAGCGCAAAGAAGCGGCTCAGCATCTCACCAAACAGGCAGATGTCGCCGCGTCCGGCAAAGCCGTGGCTGTCCAGCGTCACTTCAATCTGCACGCCGCGCACCAGGTAGCCCTGCTCGAAGCGCTCGGTTTCACTGTGCTTCACATCAATGATGGCTTCCAGACGACGACGGTTCATCTCGCTGTCGGTCCACTCGTACAGCGCCAGGGTGCCACGCAGCACTTCAGCGTTGTCCATCATCGACAGGAAGCCTCTGCCAAGATGACTCAGCACACGCCAGTGAAAACGATCCTGTGCCGGGGGATAACAGGGTAACGTCGGCGCACACAGGTTACGGACGGCAATACTGGTCGAGGTGGTTTTCATCACCGTATCGAGCACCGTGCTCTGCAGCGCACGTCGTGGCAGCTGGCCATTGGTGCCGGTGAGCGTCAACGACAGACTTTCATCCTCCGGCACCGTGTGGTTATCAAAGGCTTCGCCGCCGAGGATAAGCCAGGTGTTATGCAGCCCGGACGGACCGCGGCGCACACGGGTATGGTAATAATACTCCGGGGCTTCATGGCGCATCATCCCACCCTTGTGGCGGAAGCTCGAGAACGGCACGTAGGTATGCTGGCTCGACGACATCACCGAATCCACCGCGTATATCTCGGTATGTCCATCCTGCACGCGCATCGGGCGCAGCATGTATTCGGTCTGCAGAGAGTTGAGCGTTAACGGGTCAGATTCCAGCGGGAACAGGTTAATCACCGGCACACAGTTCAGGCGCAGATGTTTTTCAGTAAAGCTGAAGTCATGTTCCCAGCGCTCCGCCAGCACCACGTCGATTTCAAACCATGGGAGCTCAGCCGGAAAGGCTGCGGTATCCAGTCCACATAGCCCCGTGAACATGAATTTCTCACGGAAGGTGAAGTACTCCAGCAGCAGCTGATAGCCGCTAAAGCTGCTGCTTCCCTTCGGCCACAGGTCGTCATCATCACCAAATCCCAGCGCGGTGAAATACCCGTCGAGCGGTCTTCTGTCCATGTCACCCGGCATCCGCAGCCAGAGGCGCGCAGTGTTCATGGTAAAGGCTTCATGCATGGCGCAGGCCAGCGGTGCATCGGCGTTGAAGTAGAACGGGAGCTGGCTGAGGTCGACACGACTCCAGTCGGCAAGATGACTGCAACTGAAACGCAGGGTGATGACCGAACGCCCGTCAGAGTCAGTCGACAGGCGGGCGCGCTCCAGCGACAACGGCTGAAGGGTAATCTCTTTGGTTGTAGTGTACCGACAGCGAGTGCCCTTCTCACCGATCGGCCGCGAGTTCACCTCAAAGCCTTTCACAATACGCATCTGCTCTTTCATTGCGCGCCAGTCGGGGGTGAACTCCACCACCGACATTGACGGAATGGTGCGCAGATAATGCGGCCACAACAGACTGACCAGCCCTTCGGTCAGTTCAGGCAGGTCGTCATCAAGCTTCTCACGCAACCGGCCCATCAGGAAGGCAAAGCCCTCGAACAGGCGTTCCACGTACGGGTCGCGCGCACCCGCTTTATCGAGATTGAGCATTGCTGCCTGCTCGGGGTGAGCACGGGAAAACTCTTCACCAGCTTCCAGCAGGTAGCGCATTTCAGCGTCGTAATAACGCAGGGTTAAATCATCCATATAGTTATATTCTTATCATTAATTAAATACTGGGGATTCCAACTTCAGTTAATTTATATTAAAACTAACAGCTAGCTGATATCGATTGCTGAACTTCTTTTAATCAGAGATACAATTAAAGTGGTGAATTTATTTTTCTCTCATAATGCTATTACTTCAGGTTTTGCCCTTGCAATTCGCTCAACCTTCATAGACTCAGAGTCGACGACATAGATACCCTCACTTGCATATACGAACAGAGGTTTATTGACGTTGTTTTTTAATGGTAACAATAAGTTATGCCGAAACGAAGTGAACAACTAGCACCAATCGTCTTAAAAGAATGCAATGGAAATCAGAAGTGTTTTATTTTCCAGAATAAGTCCTCACTCTTCTCCAGGTCATCTGCATTCCAACGCTATGCTTTTTGAACGGAGGATTCCAAATGTAACTCACCCCTTTTCCCCTGTTACTTTTTTAGGTTAATTCAATTTATTTTTCTGGTGATACATTTAATTTTTTAAAGCACATAACACCCTTCAATGGTTCAATCGTTTCACTTTCATGTCCAATGTACACATTATATGAACAGTAACCAACATTTGAAGTAATATCAAAAATCCTGCCACCGCTAACAATAGCAGCTGAACCCTTCTGGTTTTTATTATTCCACCCAAGGTATAATTGACCATTATTTAAATTAAGATCCTGCCAAGATAGAATGATTTCCTCATGTCCATCATTATTTATCAAAACAGGCCTCATCGAATTCTCAGCCTGTTCAATATCAGGTTCAACCTTTTTCACGCCTGTGCCTTTGTATAGGTAAACAACATCACCTGAATTATTATATATACTTACAGAAGGCTTAAGGTAATTAGCAAATATAACAAAACAACACAATACAAAGAGAATGACAACAGTATTTTTTATCATTGAAACTCCGCAGGCATATTAATCCGCTCAGGACTCTTCCCATTCCAGCACCAATGATCAGTTCTGGACTCTGAAAAACCTTTCGTTGATGTATTTACAAGCGCATCAAGAATATGCTGAGAAGCAAGTTTTTCAGCATACTTACCAAAACGGTGGTATAACTCAAAACCAATCTTCATGCTTGTAATATCATCCAGAGTATCATCACCCATAGCACCCGGGGTCATATTTTGTTCCCAAGTAGAGCCTTTTAATAATAGATCTTCAGAAAACCCGACACTTAGCCCCACATATCCGTAATGGATATTTGACCAGACATCAAGGTAAAAATCATACTCTTTATATTTATGATAGTAGCTTTCTGACATTTGTTTTGATTCCAAAGGCCGAGTTACCGCAACTGATTTAAATTTTTTCCTTATTCTGTTCATTTTCATTTAACATATTAACGAAACTTCTGGTAGCTTTAATATTTCTCTTTGATAGGGGAAAGTTTTTTTAGGCATATCCCACCCACTTCATTAATAATCTCGAGGTTATTGTGCCCAGGCTTTATTGTTAACTGTGCCGAACACACGCCTGTTTTTGAAGAAAGTAGAAAATTCTGACCACCACCGCCAGTGGAGTTATATGCATAGCGCCCCCCAATTAGCCAGCCGACATTAAGCTCATACCCCTCTGAAATTACAGAAAAGAAAGATGTAGTTAACTTCAGCTCTCCTCCAGGAACAATAATATCAGGGCGGGCTTTCATTATTTTATCAACTTCTTCTGGCGCTGGTTCTATACCAAACAAGCTCTCATCAGCTTGCAAATATAAATTTTCATTTGTGTCATTCTGTATAATAACAACGGGCCTGAGAGGAATAATACGAACCACACCGAGAAAAATCAATAAAGAAATAAACATCAAAATCAAGGTTTTTTTCATAATGTTTATTTCCCAATTTCATCAGGATTATCTTCATTCCAACACCAGTGTTTCTGTTTGGACACTGGCATTGATGTTTGTGGCGTGTTATCGAGTGCGTCCAGAATGTCCTGGGCTGTTAAGGCGTCAGCCATTTTCCCAAATCTGTGGTACAACGAAAAGCCGATTTTCATGCTGGTTATATCATCTAATGTATCATCACCCTCGGCACCTGGAGTCATATATTGCTCTAAGGATGAACCTTTTAACAGTTCCCATTCGCTAAAACCGACACTTAAGCCAACATAACCATAATGAATATTTGACCATACATCATAAAAATAATCATATTGCTTAAATTTATGATAATACGATTTAGACGGAGTTCTACTTGGCGGTGGAAGTGGACGAGCAACAGCTACTGAACCAAACATATCACGAATTTTTGGCTTATGATCCCACACTGAACCTGTTTTCACTGTTTGATACCAAACAATTATAGCTTCAGATAGATGAGGCTCAGGACGAGGAGCTAATTTCGCGTAAAACGGTAGGTTATCCCATTCTTTTTTTGCGTTCTTTATAGTTTCATCATCGATATAACCTCTTATAACATTTGCAATTCGACCTCTGACATTGGTTTTGATTTCATTGAGTATATAGTCAGCAACCTTTATAGCGCCGTCAGTATGCTGACAATGCAGCTTACTCTTAAGATCTGACGACTGCCCGGTAGTCGTTACTGTCGGAGTAGTTGCTGATGAAATGGCTGTGGCTGCCGCTGTCGTTGTTCCTCCTGCGGAATTTGCACTGTCTCCACTCTTCTCGTACGTATCATCCATCATCGACGGAATAAACTTCGCCTTGCAGGGGCAGGTACTGTAGCTGTCGAGCGTGCCAGCCATTCGCCTGCCATGGATGGTGTCGTTATCAATGCCGCCGGCTATCCTGTAAAGCCCGGCGTGTTTACCGCAGGTCACACTGTCCTGCTCCCGGGCAACAGGTTTATCAAACAACGTGTGATCCTCTGCGCCCGTGGTGATTTTCCCGCCGCAGGTCGTCTTGTCGCCCTGCACCAGGTAAAAGCCTTCAGCTCCCATACGTTTCCCTTTTCCCTTAATTCAGTCCTGATTACCCACAAAGCACAGCACTGCTGGCCGGATCGAGCGCAATCAGACCGGACAAAAGCAAGTCCATTTCCGGCTGAAGCCGTGATTTTTCGGTTTCACTGCGCGTGGCTTTCATGCGCAGCAGTCTGAGGCGACGCGATTTCACTTCAAACAACAGCGCCGGTGTCCACTGCGTGAGGGTGATGGACTGTGCGGCACTGTCGAGCTCACCCAGCAGATGCAGCGCCAGTTCATTCTTGCCCTTCTGCTCAGCCACTCGGGCCATCAGCAAACGCAGCAACCATTTGTCTTTTGTGGCGTCGGTGCCCGGGCGGGTCTGCAGCCAGTGAAGAGTGGCATCCAGACCGTCTGTGTCGGCTTTCTCCAGCGCTTCCGGCTCGAGCGCCAGGATATCGTTATCCCTCTCACCGACGGCACTAACCGGCTCATCCCGCCAGCCGGACATATCGTCCAGCACGCTCTGATTTATCCAGTTCAGCGTGACCTCATCGGCAAACGGCGTACCGTCATTAAAGGCCAGGGTTTCCAGCCCGATAAGGCGGCGCAGCAGCCCTTTCAGGTCGGCGGCGATGATATCAGCCAGTACATCCTGCCCCGACTTCACCAGGGCCTGGTGGATATACCATTGTAAATCCAGCCAGAGGTGATTGGCGCCACGCGAGAAGGTGCTGTCCGCCTGCTCCAGTATCTCCAGCCAGCTCTGCTGCAGATACAGGCGTTTTAGCATCGCCCGCTGGTCAGCTCGCGGCGGCTCTATTCGGGTTTTCCCTTCGGCATCCGGTGCCGGAATAGCACTCAGCGTGTCATGACGCAGGCTTTTCATCAGCCGGTGTGCGGCGAGCCAGCCATCGGGCTGCTCACGCAGATATCCGGTCAGGGTACGGGCCTGAGCCAGCAAATCCTGACCGGAGGTAATGCGGTTCAGAACTGGCACGTCTGACTCGGTCGTGTGCGTGGAGGTCTGTGACTGAGCCTTATTACCGGCGTTCTGCGGGACCACGGCATCCACGCCACCGGCTTTTATCAGGCGAGATTCCAGGGCGCTGTACAGGGCATTCAGCTCTGGTCGTGACGCCTCCGGCTCTGTCTCCAGACTGTCGTGGATGAGCAACAGCGCACCGGCAGTGCGCAGTGCATCGTCGCGTGCCACTTCCGGCCAGAGTGACAGGCTGTCCAGAACCCGGGAGCCTGCGAGCCACTCCAGCGCCGGTTTACGGCTCCGCTCGCGCTGAGGGTGAAGCTGCGTTCCATAGCGCTGTATCAACCCCGCCAGCAGTTCAAGCCCTTCGGCAAATCCGGTTTCCCCGTCCTGGTACAGACGTGCCCAGCAGTAGTAAGTGGCAACCCGGATATCTTTGGCTGTAGTGGTCAACACTTTTTCGGCAAGCGTGCAAATCAACCCGGTATCGATGCCGGAAAGTTTATTGACCTCCTCCCGGATACGCTGAAAATCATCGTCATAGCCGGGGTCTTCTCCCGTCGGACTGGCATCACTTACCGGAGCAAGCCAGGGCTGCCAGTTTTCCGTGCGTGCCTGCGTCTGTTGCCGCAGCTGCGCGTCGTCAGCCTGACAGATCGCGACCAGATTCTGCAGTGTGCTCATTATTCGACTCCCTCCATGTCACTGTTTCCGGCACTGGCCATCAGCGCCTGCGCGGTGGCCGCGCTGTCGACACTGAATATCTGATCCGGCAGCGTGAAACCGCGCAGATCCAGCAGCGCCAGCGGACCTTTTCCGAGTTGCGAGCGCAGCACCCACTGCAGGGTGCGACCGTCCGGGGCGGCAAAGCTCATCATCCACTGGCTGCGGTCAAGCTGCGCACACTTGCCCTGGTCCAGCCAGCGAATAAAGCCCCAGGTCCCGCTGTAATCCCCGAACAGGCGCGCACCAGCGTTGACCGTGGTCCAGGTCAGCATCGTCCCCGGCTTGTAAGTCTCTCCCGGCCAGCGGAAGCTCTGCCAGTCGGCCATCTGATTGAAGTAGTGCAGCTTTTGTCCATCAATGGTCAGCTGTGTTTCGACCACCTGTGGTACAGGGCGCGCCTGCAGCTCAAAACTGATGCCCTGGCTACCATCGATGAACAGAATGTCTGACAGCTGGCTCAGCTGATTAATGGCCCGCAGGAAAGCCGGGTTAAAGCTCAGCCCCTGGCTGTTGACCTTATCCGGTACCCACTGGCTGCCCTCCTTGTGCAGCACACCGTTGAGCTCTGTCGTCAGGAAGCGCTCTATACGTCCGCTGTCCTTGCGCACAAATTCAGCCAGCATCGGCAAAGAAGCATCACTTTTGCTGGCGGCAAACGGGAAACGTCCGTCAAAGGCGGTGTGCCAGTTCGCCACCACGGAGCGGCTCCATTTGTCATTCAGACTCGCCGCCGACGGCTGAAGCACGGTCTCCCAGGCCTGGGTCAGTGGCTGCACAAACATCGTGCTGCCAAAACCGCTCCACTCTTCGCCAAGGCTTGCAGAGATGAGACTTCCGTACTGCTGGGTATCGGTGAGATCCACGCTTTTGCCCTGGAATACGGTCTGCGCCAGGGTCTGCATCATCTCCTGCGGATCAGAAGCACTGGCCACCTGTTGCAGGCGCAGGCGCACGCGGGTGATGCGGGTTAGATACGTCTGCAGGCTCAGCGAGTTGTCAGCCGACATCACATTGCTGCCTTTGTTTTTACCCAGAAGCTGAAGCAGCGGGCCAAAGGTTTCATCCAGCGGTCCCTGCGGCCCTGGCGCAGACTGGTCAATCGCAGGTTTGTCTTTCCCGCCTACGAGATCTTTAGCCGATTTGATGATGGAATCCGAAAGGCCTTCGCGTTGCTGGCCGGTCTGCCCCTGCCAGGCGACGGTATTCATCAGGGCAATCAGTGGCGACTGACGGACATCACTCATCAGCGTCAGCTGGTCGGTAACGTCCGCAATGTTGTTTGCCGGATTAAGTCGCAAGCTGTTGAGGAAGCTCAGCCAACTGCCGGCAAAGTCAGTGAAGTAACGTTGCGTCAGACGTGCTTTCAGGACTTCCGGTGACAGGTCTGAGGAAACCGCTTTTCGGCTGTCACTCAGCACCCAGTCAATTTCATCCCGGCGGGAATTTGCGGCCTTTTCGATAGCCTGCTGAATGCCCCCTTCCCACGCCTGGCGGGTAAACATGCCTGGCACCACTTCCTCGGTGGTGAACAGTCGCCGCGCATCAGTACCGCTGGTCATGTCTTCCAGGGATACATCGGCAAAGTTACGACGCACTGACTTGAGCATATTTTCATACAGTGTGCTTTCAGCATTACGCCGTCCTATCTGCTGCAACAGTACCTGGCGGCTCTGGCTCACCAGCTGCGCATCCGGTGTGATTTTCCACTGCGGCTGCTCAGGCAGTTCGGAAATGTAAAACGCCCATAAATCCGGCGACAGGCTTTGCCACAGACCGGTTGAAATGCCCATTCGCGTCGGCTGCACGGTTTTCATGGTCTGTGCGTAATACGCGCCGTCGGCTTTATCCGGACGGGACATCATCAGCCAGGCTTTCAGCTGGTCATAACCCGGCTTCGCCAGCTGTGCCCGCTGGTCGCTGTTTGGCGCTGAATTGACCAGCTCTGTCAGTTTTTGCGTCAGGGCAGTATTTGCCGGATCGCGTATCAGGTGGTTGTTTGCCACGCCGTACCACGGCAGCATCGCGTCGAGCAACTGCTGGTTATGGTCCAGACCGAAGCGCTGGTACCAGGGGGCTCCATCCTGAATGCGGTGCTGCAGACGACCGGCGTCATTACGTAGCGTATGCAGAGCCGTGAGCTGATAATCCGATACGGAAGGATGCTCCACCAGAGCATGCGCCTGCTGCGCCACAGAGACAATTTGCAGACGGTTGACCGCAAACGACAACAGTGTTCCCGCCCCCCAGACACCGATAATGACCATCAACGTCCAGGCAAACGTCTGTTCCCACGCCATACCGACACGGCGGCCACGCACGCGGGTACAGTCATCAACGATCCCCTGCCAGGTCACCGGCAGGGTCAGCGCATGGCGTTGTGATTCCGGGATATATTTCTCAGCGTCGGCAGGTACAGCACCGGCTGTTTTTCCTGCGATAGCGGCGGGTTTATTCTCCGGCAGGCTGAACATCAGGCCACGCAGCGGAACGCGCTGCTGAGAAGAGTGCAGCCATGGCACAAGTTGCTGAGCCCAGCGGGCGATACCGCCGTCTTTGAGGTACTGGCCAAGGCGCAGCAGGAAGTCGTGGCCGTTGTTCTCAGCGACCTGACTCACCCCCTGCGTACGCAATGCAGGCAGCATCAACTCAAGCTGACGGGTAATATCGTCAGGCTTAGCACGCAGCGGGAAAGCGGCCCCTACCGTCTGTTCAGTGCGTTTTGCCTGCGACCATTTGCTGTCGCACAGTTGCCACAGCCAGACCGGGGCGGAATAACGCAGTAACTCGCTGATCTTTTCCAGTCCGCGTAAATCGCTGTCGCTGATGTGCGGGGTCAGAGTCAGCGACTGCGGCAATACCCGAACAATCCCGTCCAGTGGGCGTCCGCGGCGCAGTTTACGCAGCGCGGTGTATTTTTCGCGATCGGGCTCGATTGTCAGGCTGCCGCCATAAATCAGCACGGTACGGTTACCTTCAAGCCACTGGTTTTCCTGCAGGCCAGGTACCAACTGTTCGATTGCCGCCTCATCGCCAGTGATTAACAACAGACGGGTTTTACGACGCCAGTAAAGGCCAATACGGGAGCGGAGATGTCCCCGAATCTTGTCACACATGGCCACCGCGGGGTGAACAGGCGCTTTATCATTTTCCCGTTTCTTTTTCTCATCATCACCGTTGGTATTGGCGACAAGCGCATTAAACTCCTGCTTACCGGCACTACGTACCGCCGCCAGGAGCACCACGGATACGATAAGGGCGCAGCCTGAAATACATACGCTGGCGATAAGCCAGTAAATTTGCTGCTGACTACCGTCTTCAATCCCGGCAATATCTGGATGTTTCCAGATCATGAACGTCATAACGGCTAACAGCAAAAAGAAAATCAATACGACAGCAAGATAGCGGCCTTCCGTAGTCTTCGGTGCTAAAGGTAGCTTCACGGATCCATCTCCTGTCGGGAAGCAATCGGGGTAATGAGCGTGCTCCAAAGCACATTCTGTGTGGTATCACCGCAGATAATCATCTGTGGTGACTGAGTTTGTCGGGCGATTTCAGTGGCGGCAGCGATAGCCAGCCAGGGGGCTGCAGCTCCGGCATGTCCCATGGATATATCGAGCGAAACGACGGCTTTGTCCTCTACAGACTGCGCAGGGTGTGCATTCTGGCACTCGATAACTTCTGCCCGCTGCTCACCCGTCAGACCGGCAAGCCATAAATTTTTCACGATATTTTCTTTGAGCGGGACGTTCCAGGCAGCCATGTTCATCCCCTCCCTCAGTTCACCTGATGGAGCAGCATCTGGCCGGTGAAGCAACGCGAGAGGTTCGAGTGCCTCTTGCGTCAGGCGGTTGCCAAGAAGCAGTGCTACACCGGCCTCAGCTGTGTTGTCAGAAACGGCAGGATTAAACTGGAGACCCACAATCAATAACATTGCTTTATCTTTAATACGTTCATTCAACCAGCGGTCAATTACCCTGAGACCACTCCCTTCACCATATTCAACAGGAAGAGTAATATTGTTCTTTTGCCATGCCTCATCCCAGTAATGGCGAATATTCTCTGGAGGCAGAGATGTTGTTATATCAAAAACTACAACCAGTCGAACTTTGTCAGGGAACTGTGCAAAAGGAAGGTCAGCAATCAACTTCGAAAAAATATTTGTTATCACGAATTTTAGCGAGTCCTGCGGGCTAGAAGAAATTTGGCTCATTCTGGAGCTTTCATTACCATCCCGGTCGACCTGTGAAACAATAATGCTATCGTTGTTTTGCATTGCAATGGCCGTATCTTTCTGAGTAATTGATGAATGGCCGGTAATAAAAGTTGCATTCAGCACCTGCAGTGCACGCCGTGCCTTACGGGTTTCTTGAAGGATCCATTGTTCTCGCTGTTTGTCGAAAGCATTTGCTTTGCTATCCTGCAATGCCCACAGAAGCAGACAAGAAGTAAACGGAACACTCCACAAAACAATAGGCACGCCTAAAGCAAATTTCCAAAAATACAGGTTTTCAACATAACACCCAAATATACGCATTAATATAACACTGACCGAAAGCATGGCAACCAGGGCAATAAGCCAACGAGAAAATTTCAGAGGCTTAGGTCTGGGGTAGCATTCAGGAAAATGTTTAAGTGTATATGGCATGTTCACTCTCTAGTTACTGGATTATATAACTCAGTCAAAATTACTTATGCTATCTGAATTGTCATTATTCATACCCAACGCAAACACTCAAATCATTATTACCTACAGAACGAAAGATAATGATAATTTCAATAAAGCATCCATTCGTCAGCGCTATAAAGCACTTTGATTATTAATTTCCTTTGGACAATGAAATAGAAACCCACTTTTTAGTCATGTACTTCAGAAGAGACCTGTCGTTCTGGAGATTAAAATCAGGTACTGGAGCCTTCTCTCCACCGAATTCATAATCGCCAACAATAATATGCTCCTCTCCCCTTAACGAATATTTTACTCCACCTCGAAACGCAAAATATTTTACAGCAACGGGGTCAATCCCACCAACATACCCAATCTTGTTGGCAAATAAAACGGTTCCTGTACCACCAGAAAACTTTTCATTCACTTCGACAGAATCAGGTACAATATCCAGCTTTATATCTTCGTCGCAGTTTCGGACAAAATCCTTAAGAGTCCAATCGGTGCTATTCCTTGTAATTTGCTTAACAAGCAAGGTCACTCCATGCTTTCTGCAATATTTCAGAACTTGCAAAAACCGACTGAGACAATATGAATGTAAAAGCAATAATTGAATTCAAAATCACCGCTATTGCCACTCTCATTCTGACCTGCTATGTTGACTAAATATTTAATTAAAAGAATTTATTCTAGAACAACTGTCGACGCTTTACTCCAGTTACTTGTCATATATTTATATAATAGGACATTGTTTTTCAAATTAGTATCAGGCACCGGCTTAACATTATCATCAATTACCCCATCTGGCGTAACCATCCGCTCTTCTCCTCGAAGAGAATGCTTCATGCCATTTTCGTAAGCAAAATATTTTACAGTAACTGGATCAAGTCCCCCCACACAACCTATGGTATAAGAAAACAATACAGCATCAAATGAGCCATTAATGTTCTTAATCTCGAAGGAATCCTTAATTAAAGCCATGTTTATATCAAGCGGACAATTATTCACATAATCGACAAGACTCCATACCTTTTTGTCATTTACATATTCCGAAGCGGTAATCTTTGAATTTTTAGTGTCACCATTATTTTCTTCGTAAATATCAATTTTGACCTTATGAATACCATCCGGGCGTTCGAACTCTTTGGTAAAAGTAGTTGCTAAACTACTCATCACAGGTAAAACCATCAAAGCTAATGCAAGGGTTATTTTTGTTTTTAGAATCATCTTATACTCTCACGTCCAGTTGTTTTGGAATGAATACCAATCATTTCATTGAGTTCATTTACATCAAAGATATCTAATTCTTTATGTACATTCGACTGATAATATCCTTTGTATGCCACTGGTAAAAAAAATCTCAATCCATTATAGGGGGAGAATTTTATTGTATCGCCCTGATTCCCTCCCAAGCAAATTAATGCCCCTGATTTCGATTTTCCATACACAAAGGTTGCGTGATGTCCTGATGATGCGGCACATCCATAGATAGGTTTTTTGATTTCAAAAAAATTAGTGCTATCTCTAAAAAAAGAAATAGCGCGATACGGATCTGGGGCTGTTTTATGATACCCACTTTCTTGAAAACAATAATTTACAAAAGACGAACACCAAGCATTCAATGTCCCAATTAGATTTTTTATCCACCCATGACCTATTAATGCATGGTAATTACTAGTAATATGGTCTTCCTTAGTCCCATGCCATTTCTTTGCCTCACTCAGTGCTATATTCATCCATGGAGCCTCTCTCTGGTCATGTGGAAGTAACGCAATCGGATTGCCAGAATTTTTTCCTCCAACTGAATCCAGTGCTTTTTTATTCGTATTGATTACACTATTTTTTTCAGGTTTTTTATATACTGGTTTTGAGGCTATCGGATTTGCAACTGGCTTTTCAGTCTGACCAGACGTAGCATTGCCACTTTTGTCTATAGAAATTGATTGCCCCGGGTATATTTTATTAGGATCTGATATATTATTCTGCCGCACAATATCATCAACATTAGTACCATTTTTTTCTGCGATCTTCGCCAACGTATCATCTGGTGCAACAATATAGATTGCAGGGCCATTAGTATTGACACCATAAATCGTCAAATGCTGACCGGGGAAGATCTTACTCACATCTTTTATATTATTGTTCTTGGCAATTTCATCAGTGCTTGTCTTATAACGTTCGGCAATTTTTGATAGAGAGTCTCCTGACATGACTATATACTCTATCGGTTTCTGAGGGCTCTTCTCACGTGGCACTTTGGGAGTCTCGGCAAGTGTTTTTGCAGAGAATTGAGAAAAATTTCGCGTGAGCAGTATATTCTTCGTTTCATCCCCAGCAACTGCTGAATAAACCGCATCCTCTTTTCCAGCAGAATTAGTATATTTGACGACAATAGCCATTCCTTGTTTCGTATGGATGATTGTCTTGAGCTTGCCGTAAGCATCTGTTTTCCACTCGTAGCTAGTGCTTCCTAGTGTCACCTTAAATGGCACATCAGCAACTGGGCGGGAGCCGTCTGAAACCGTCAAGTTTGTCACATACACCCATTTTTCAGTACCGGCCTTCAGGCCACCTTCTTTTTTACTGATTGCATCCACAACTTTGCCGAATTCATTATCATCCAAGTCAGATATTTTTTTATCTTTTGCAATGCCACTCTCTGAACTTATAAAGTTGGAATAAGCTACGGGATCATTGCCTGCGGTTTCAGGAGCATACTGCGACATCATCTCAGAGATGGTGTTATCTCTATACTTTCGCTTCAATAATGCACATTTTTCACGTTCCCCAGCTTCAATGCTGGAAAAAATCGCAAATGTATTTTCTTTCGGATTATATACAGTCCCGGCACCTATCCGCCCTTTTTGCTTACTTGCATCAGGCAATGCCATAATGTTTCCGGGATTGTTAAATCTCCAGTTTAATGTCCCTGCAGTTTTTAGCAAACGAGTCCCATCACCAGCTTCGTACTCAACCGTCTTGGTTTCAAGATGGTATGTCGCTTTTACAAATCTCATACATCATCCTTTTTTTATTTTTCTTCCGTTGGTTTAAAACTGGTGTCTTTTAGTAAAACTGAAGTCATATGATAGCCTGTGACAGCAAGCATAACATTTCCATCTACAGTAACATGGTGATTAAGTAAATTGCGTTTAGTTTTATAATCGTCACCGCTAATAATGAGCTGAACATTGCTGTCCCAGCCTTCTTGCTCAGTGTTAGCATCAATTACGCACTTTAGTGGGCTACTTAAATGCAGGATCCAGTAGAGTAATTTTTCGTCATGCTTTCTATCTTCCCCCCAATTTGGGGGGCCGTAAAATAATTCTTCTTTCATTACTCCTGTGAGTACTATCTTATCCCCCTCTTTCAGACATATAGCATATGCACCGAAGCTATAAAATAAGATAGCCATACTCAAAGTCAGTTTCATAAGCACATTTAACATTATCAATTAACCTTTGTTAAATTTAATAAAGTTGAAATCATTGATTCAGTCAATGCTGATGCTCTATCATCTTCAGAATCCACTTCACTTAAATAAAGATCGGCATTAGATTCTTCATCCTCAAGATCCTCTACACTGTCATCTTCGTTTGATGAAATAGAAAGATCTTCTTTACTCCAGGTTTCTCGTCCAATGATTAAATTTAATGTTTCACTTTCAGAAAGTTCTATTTCCGGGAAACGACCTGAACTGTCAACCGTACCGGTAGACAGGATTTTCCCATTACTGTCTGTAATGCTGTACGGCTGATTTATCATCCAGTCCATACTGTGGATGACACTATCGGCACCAGGAAAAGCAAAACGTAAACTTTGTTCGCCAGGTTCCATTACAGGAAATACAGGCATCGCGACCTTCTCTGATGCGCTTCCTTTACGCCCATAGTGTCCTGCTTTCGTACGATATTCACCTGCAGTAGCAGATTCAATCGCACTTGCATCAATCCTGATATAGCTCCCACCGCCATTCAAAGTCAGTTTCTTCTTCGCGATGATTTTGATTTCATCCTCCGTGCTGACAATGCTGATTTCTTTACGAGCAAGCAGCGCCATCAGGTCGTTCTGCGCCTGTATTTTTACCGGCCCCTGGTTCGCGATGAGCTTGATCCCCAGCTTGCGAACAAACACGCTCAGGGCATTGCCTACCCCGATGAACAGATTTTTCACCACGCTGACATCAGCATTTTTACCGGCAGTGGCAATCAGATTCTGGCTGGCTGACACCTGCAGGTGTTGGCCGCTGGTCATCGCCATACCCTCCGGCGCGCTGAGCAGCAGAACCGATTTTTTGAGGTCTGTCAGCTGCTGTTCCAGCAGCTTAATCTGCGCCTGGAGATCGGCCGGATTCGCGGTCGCCTTCTGTGCATTATCGGAGATGGACGTCATCTGGTCCCGGGCATCACCCAGATTGCTGACCGCTGGCTGCATCTCCAGCACCTGGCCCTGTGCTTTCGTCTGCCCGTCAGCGCTGATAAAAATCCCTTTCTGCGCCCGAATCGCACCCCAGCTGTCGGTTCTGAGCTCAAAACCTTCACCGCGCTTCTGCTTCTCAGCATCCACTAAATGTCCGAGATTCAGCTGGCTCTTGCCGCCGTACTCCGTGCTGACCTTGATATGTTCTTTTCCGCGCTCGTCATCCAGGCGGATTTTGTTGTTCGCCGGCGTGCGAAGGACGTTGCGTTTGTAGTTGCGGATGGTGACGTGGTCCCCGTGCGCCGAGTCGTGAAGTACGCCCGCGATGTACGGCCGGTCCGGGTTACCATCCTCAAAGCCAATCGCCACTTCGGTGCCCGCCAGCAGCGGCAGATGCAGGCCGTAGGTATCGCCGGCATACGGGCGGGACTGGCGCACCCACAGGCTCTCGAACCCGGTCTCCCAGTTATCACGGTCAAACAGCATGTTGACGCGATAGCGGCCGTCTTTATCGATGTGCCCGTAGGTGTCGTTCTCGGTGGTGCTCGTGACGCGGGCAGGCAGAGTGCCAGCCATCACCGGGCGTGAGCCAGACTCAGGACGGAAACTAAAATCCGTGCTGTCCGGAATGCCGTTGAAGTTGACGCTAAAATCTTCATCCCGGCGCGCATGGCTGTGCATCGCCGTGATGACCACGCCATGAGCAAACACGTCTGCCACTTCGTACCCGCCGGTGACTTTCAGTACCTGACCCGGAGAGAGTGTCGGGCAGCTGGTGATGGCACGGGTCTGCGTCTGGCCATTCAGGTAGCGCTCATGACGAATGCGGGCATAAAATGCTCCGGACTCCGGGGCCGGGTTGCGGTCACAGGGATTCCCCGCCGTCAGGTAGTTATCTCCCCAGTGGTAAGCCTCCCCACAGGTGGTGACATCCCCGCGGGCCGCATCGACCCGGGTGTTCATGTCATCCGTGGCCTGGCGGTAGTTGTAATCACGGGTGCTGACCTGTTTCTGCACCACGTTATGGTGGCTCTCCATGCCCCAGACCGAGTCCACACCTTCAGAATGCTGTCCTGATGGCGGAACCGAGGGCAGCGTCAGTCCTTTTTCATAGCCCTGCTGACCATCGTAAAACTCCACGACGTCGATGTTCAGGCGCGTGTCGGTGGTAACGCGGAACCAGATACCCACCTCGCCCAGCAGACGGGTAATAAAATGCAGGTCGTCCTCACCGTACTGCATCACCTGCTCGCGGCGCGGGTACTCTTTTGCAAGCGAGAAGAGGAAATCCTGGCCGCGCATGCTGTGGCGTTCGCGCAGGATTTTTTCCACAATCTGCGGAACCGACATGTCCTGGTAAATGGCGTTCTGGTGCGAACGGTCAAGCAGCGCCAGGCGTGGCCGGAGCGTCAGGGCATAATGGGTTTCATCTTTTGAGGTGTTGAGACGTTCAAAGCCACTCACCACTCCCTGAAGGGTGCGCACGGCCTGCTGCATTTTGATGCCGTAACCCTGGTCAACCGGAGCCTGCAGCGTCAGGGAAGCGGTCTTCAACAGCATCATCTCTTTGCTGATGGCATGGTCAGCGCTGGTGAACTCAACACGGTAGCTGAAAGGCCGGCTCAGGGCTTCATCGCCTTCAAACGCCAGCACATCGAGCTCTGCGTCACATCCCTTCACCGACAGCTGGTGATGGTTGTGGCTGAATCTGATCGGGGGATTACTGCTCATGCGTGCACTCCTTGTGTACGGTCAAACTCCAGCCCGATACTCTCTTCCTCACTCCAGCTAAGCCATAGCGACTGTGGTTTCTGTTTCGCAGCCATGTGGGTCAGCAACTGCTGACTCAGCACCGGCAGAATTTGTTGATTGAGCAGACTGTCGACGTTGCGTGCGCCAGTGTCCGGCAGCAGGCAGGCGGCAGTGAGTGCGTCATACAGGCTCTCATCAATCTGCGTGGTCAGACCGTAGTGACGATGTAAGCGCTTGCTGACCTGTGACAGCTTCATTTCCACGATGGTACGCATCGCAGCTTCGGCTAATGGGTGGTATATCACGGTCTGGAAACGCGCCAGCAGTGCTGGCTGGAAGTGGTCGCGTAGTATCGGGCGCAGCAGTTCGTGCACATCCGCTTCCGTCGCTTCGGGTTGTTCGTCCAGCAGTTGTATCAGGTGGTCGCTACCAAGGTTCGAGGTCATCAGAATGACCGTGTTGCGGAAGTCGATTTCACGCCCTTCGCCGTCGCGCATAAAGCCGCGGTCGAACACCTGATAGAACAGGTTCATGACGTCGCGGTGAGCTTTCTCTACTTCATCCAGCAGTACCACGCTGTACGGTCGCTTGCGCACGGCTTCGGTGAGGATACCGCCCTGACCGTAACCCACGTAGCCCGGCGGCGAGCCTTTCAACTGGGAAACGGTGTGCGGCTCCTGGTATTCGGAGAGATTAATGGTGATAAGGGATTTTTCTCCGCCGTACAGCACGTCCGCCAGCACCAGCGCGGTTTCGGTTTTACCGACCCCGCTCGGGCCGACCAGCAGGAACACGCCCTGGGGGCCATTCTCTGACGTTAAACCTGTTTTTGCCGCGCGCAGGCGCTGAGCGATGGCGTTCAGAGCGGCGTCCTGGCCCACCACGCGTTTGCCGATTTCGTTTTCAAGGGTCAGCAGTTCGGTCTGCTCGTCTTTCATCAGTGAGGAGAGCGGCACGCCGGTCCAGTCGGCAATTACGTTGGCGACGGTGCGTACATCCACATCCACGGTGAGCAACGGGTTGCTGTGGTGCAAACCATTCAGTTCCTGTTGTAACGTGTGACTCTCGCTCTGGCGGGAGATATCCTGGCGGCTTTTCAGCAGTTGCCCGGTGAGCGCCAGCTCCTGGCCATACCGGGTTTCCAGTTCGTCGAGCTCAACAATCAGGCGTACTTCTTCCTGTTCAATCGCCATTAGACGTTCGTCGTGGTTCTGGCTGCCTACAGCAATGTCCTCCAGCAGCGCCTGCTTCTCCATTTCCAGCGACGTAATTTGCGAGCGAATGCGGGTCAACTGCTCCGGCACGGTATCGAGGCTCATGCGCACACGGGCTGCGGCGGTATCAAGTAAATCGACCGCTTTGTCCGGCAACTGACGGCCTGTTATATAGCGGCGCGAAAGCGTGACCGCGGCGCGCACCGCGTCGTCGGTGATATGGACGTTGTGGTGCTCCGCATAACGGGATTTCAGGCCTCGCAGCATCAGACAGGCGGTATCGTCATCCGGCTCGTCGACTTTAACCATCTGGAAGCGACGCTCCAGTGCGGCATCGCGTTCGAAATACTGTTTGTATTCTGACCAGGTGGTGGCGGCGATGGTGCGCAGTTCGCCACGCGCCAGGGCAGGTTTCAACAGGTTAGCCGCATCTGCGCCGCCAGCCTGGTTGCCGGCCCCGATAATGGTGTGCGCTTCGTCGATGAACAGCAAAATGGGGGTCGGCGATTGCTGCACAGCGTCAATGACGTTTTTCAGACGCTGCTCGAATTCGCCCTTCACGCCTGCGCCTGCCTGCAACAGGCCGAGGTCGAGGGTACGCAGCGCCACAGGCTTGAGCGACTCCGGCACGTTGCCTTCGGCAATGCGCAGCGCCAGACCTTCCACCAGCGCGGTTTTGCCGACACCGGGTTCCCCCACCAGGATCGGGTTGTTCTTGCGACGGCGAGAGAGAATATCCACCATCTGGCGAATTTCAGTGTCACGGCCAAAGACCGGATCAATGTTGCCAGCTTTCGCTTTAGCAGTTACGTCGAGGGTGAATTTATCCAGCGCGTTCTGCAGCGCCGGGGTCAGTTCGCCCTCTTTCACTTCAGCTCCGACTGGACGCCCGACAAACTCCACGTCCCCGCCACGGTTGTGGGCCAGTTGAGCTTCAAGCTGCACATCCGGGCGTTCATCCGATTGCGCATCAAGTAGTGGCCTCAGACGTTCTAACTGTCGCTGCCCCAGCGTTAGCAGCGGCCACAAACCATCACAACGGACCAGGCCCTGTTTCTTAACCAGCGCCATCAACAGATGAACACTGCGGATTTGATCTTCACCATTGAGTGAAGCAATCAGCCATGCCTCCTGCATAAATATTTGAATGGGTTCAGAAAGTTGGGGGCGATGGCGCACCGAGCGGGGTTGTCTGTCAAGCCAACTGAGTAAATCCTGCCAGATGCTGTCCATATCCCACTCATAGCGGCGCGCCAGCACGGTCAGGTCGCCCTCTCCCTGCTCCAGCAGTTTCAGCAGCCAGTGCTCGGGTAAGATCTCCGCATGCGCCCGGGTCTGGCATAAAGAGGCGGCGCCTTCCATCGCCCGGGCGCAGTATGGGTTCAGACGGCGTAACAGAATGGCTGGATTTTCCATTTCTCGGTGTTCTCTCTGGTCGATTGATTCGGGGCATGCTACCGCCCCTCGCTGTTTCCTGTTCAGGGGACCAAAGCGCATAGGGTCGGGCAGGCAGATTGCGGATTTCGTTGCTGAAAGCCCGCCCCGGCAGACATTCAGCGAAAAAGAAAAGCGGACAGAGAAACTCTGCCCGCTCGTGGCTTACGCGGTGGCGCGTTCGTTCCAGGAATCGGAATGAATGATGTTGCCGTCTTTATAGGTCCAGGTGATTTTTTCGTAACGCAGTTCGATCTGCTCGAGGTGGTTGTGCTTCTCGAAGGAAGGATCCTTGATGTCGTGCATCACCGGGTTCACTTTCACCACTTTCACGTTTTCCAGTTTGGTGTTGAAGTACTCCACTTCCTGGCCCGCGTCGTTGATTTTGTACCACTTGAATTCTGCAGACTTGAGGGTCTGACCGGTGGTTACCGCCTTGTACAGATACGGGCTGGAGGAGTCGATTTCCTTAGTGAACAGGAACGGGGTATGGATACGGGTGCCGGTCAGTTTGCCGGTGTTGTTGTCGGTCGGGATGTACAGGTTATGTTCCTGAGCGACCACTTCGATGCTGCCTTCACGATCCTGAACGTCCACAGAACCTTTAATGTCCGCGCCGCCGTCGTCTTTCAGCCAAAGATAAACAGGAATTGCCATGGAATTACTCTCCATTGTGTTGTGATGCGCCATCATCCTGCGATGACGCCTGGTTGTGGCCCGGTATCTGACAGGCACTGGCCTGCGGTACCAGACTGATTTCGACACGGCGGTTGAGCGCACGCCCATCCGGGGTGTCATTGGTTGCGATCGGACGGCTCTCGCCATAGCCCTGCACCGCAAAACAGCTTTCCGGTACATCACCGGTATCACGCATCCAGTCACGTACCGCTTCGGCACGCCTGAGTGATAGCGTCTGATTCAGTTTCGGGTTACCGGTGTTATCGGTATGCCCACTCACAACAATCAACCAGCCCGGTTTCGCCTTGATACCGACCAGTGAGTTGACCAGCATTTTGGTGGAACCAGCCTTCAGCACGGATTTACCGGAATCGAACAGCGACATGCTGTCGAGGCGGACAATTTTCGGCATCGGTTTGGGTTTCGGCTGTGGTTCAGGCGGCGGTGGAGGCACATACGAACGGATCGCATCCAGCACAGGCATTCGCAGACGCTCACCCTGGTACAAACCGAGGCCCATCCGCGCCGGTACGCCATTGCGCGCCTGGTCATCCAGCTCTGCCGCATCGTCACGCAGGACAGCAACGGCAGCGGCTTTTGGTCCGAAATCATGCATCGGGATACGGTCATAGCGGGCAATATCGAAGCTCACACGCTGCAGCAGTTGGCGATTGTTCCAGCCACTACTGAGCAGAGCTGCAATCGTCGCCAGCGTGAAAAGCCCGAGCGCACAACGCCAGGTTCGCCCACGCGGCGTCAGGCCTCGTCCTTCGGGCAGCAGCGGCAGGATAAAATCCGGCAAGGGGGAGATAACCGTACTGTCCGTTCCTGACGGCTGCCAGCCCGCTACCTGCTGCATCGCAGTGTGACGGGAAAGCCACGCAGTCCAGGCAGATGTGGCCAGACTTCCGGCAAGGATCGGTCCCATTCCCCACAGCACCGCGACAGGAGCAATGACAGGAACGTCGGGGTTCTCATCCATAAAGACAGCTTTGACGTGCTGATGGAACCAGCTCATCAGACTGTTCATCAACACCTGTTGCTGCATCGCAGGCGACCCACCGGTGGTAACCCATGCAGCGACTGAACTCGGCGCTGAAGATTCACGCCAGACCCTCACCCCTTCTCCCGGGATAGCCGCCTGCCAGAGCAGATCATTCGTCATCGCGCTGCCAACCTGACCATTCAGAACCAGCGGCACAGAATGTCCCGTCTCTTTACGCAGCTGACTGATTTGCCAGCGCAGGGCCAGCAGACGACTGGTCAGCGCTTCACTGGCGGCGTGTTTCTGAGGACAGACGCTGACCATCACCGACAGCTGGCGACCCCAGTCAGGTCGCAACCACAGTACCTGGCGGGCGGCCTGCTCCAGATCCTGATGATCCTCCACGCGGATCCAGCAACCCTGTGTGACCGTAAGCACCGGTGACTGCTGCATACATGCCAGCGGCAGATCGCCACAGACCAGCACCACGGGCTGACGGTAAGCGGCTTCCGGAAGGTCATCCAGACGCAAGGTGACGTCATGCTCCGCACGACGACTGGCGACAGTCCAGAACGCCAGGATAAGTCCCAGAACGGTAAGCAGAACAAGTACAGAAACCAGTCGGGATAGCGGCAGGAAGCCCAGGCAGACCACTGCACTCAGCAGGGCGGCCCAGAGCGCAAGCCCGCGCTGTTGTGCAGAACTCATTTCACGGCTCCCGGCAGCAGGGTCAGCAGTGTCTGATCCAGCCAGTGGCTCAGTCCCCACCACAGCGCGGCCACCACTACCACGCTCAGGCCAATACGCACGGGCCATGACGCCAGCCAGCCGCCCATTCCACGCCCGGTACGGCTTTCCGCCAGGACCGGATGGGTTTGTGGATAGCTGAACGGCGTGACATGTTTACTGAGCGCGTTGGCGAGTTGCAGGCGTTCCGGGTCGTTCAGCGAGCGGAAACTTCCCAGAAACCCCAGCATCATGACCCGCTGAAAGCATGTCACGACAGCATGATCAGGCGCCGGTTCACGCAGCACATCGCGCATGCGATCGCACAGCGTATCACCGGCATCCATGGTGCCGAGGAAGTGCCCCTGCAGGGGAATGTCATACCACTGCACGCAGGCATCATCCTCAACACCGCGACCTTTGACGGCTTCATCAAGCAGCGCACACTGTGCAGTGAGAATATGCTGACAGCTGGCTTCATCGAGTTCACTCGCTTTCAGCTCACGCTGCACACGCTCAACATCAGCAATGCAGCGCTCCCACAACGTGCGCCCTTCTCCATCCTGAAACGTCGGACCGTGACGCAGGCTGATGACCTGCAACCAGGTGTCCTGCAGCAGGGCATCAATATCAATGGACGCAGCAGCGCTGCGTTTAGGCTCACTCATGTTCTCAGTACCGCAAAGAGTTCAAGTTCAGGCTCGCCGAGCATGCCCGGAACGTAAAACATACAGGTGCCGCCCTGTAGCATTTCGCTGGCCAGAGGATGAGAGACATCGAGGCTGAAATACTGGTTTTCCAGACGCAGTGGGATGGCGGCCGGCACATGACGCAGGGGCATCAGGGGCACACCCACCCGTGATGAATTGACGATACTCCTGACATGATCGGGACTGCCAACCTTGCACTGGCGCGGGAACTGTTCCTGCAGCTGTGCCACCGGCATCGGTGAACGCACGGAGAGGTAGTAATCCGCCCCTTCGCGCAGGCGTGGGTCATGCAGACGGGCCTGCCAGAAGTGAAGCCGGGCATCATGCTCAAGCTCAATCGCTACCACCCGCGACGGCAAGCTGGCTTCCAGCAGGTCGCCCAGTAGGTCAAAGAGCGGCGGGAAGACGTTATTCAGTTGATCATGCTGCCAGACAGGAATAGCACTCACCTGATGCTCAAGCGAGAAGGTCAGCAGGCTGCCCGCAAGGCGTGCCAGTTCCGGGTACAGACGCTCCGGTGGACTTTGCGGGTGACGCTGAAACTGTCCGAGCACGGGTTCTGCGCTGTTCAGGGCATTGAGCAGCCAGAACAGAGACACATCAGCCACAGCAAAATCGGCCATGCGCTCGTTACTTTCACGACGCATGTCCATCAGGCGACTCAGACGGGCACGCAGTTGCGTCATCAGCTGTTCCAACTGGGTCACCAGCCAGCGACTGCCCTGCAGAGCCAGCAGTGGCGGAAGAAAGGTTTCATCGATTGCCCAGCTCCCCTGTGAATCCTGCTGTAGACGGGCGACCGGGCAGGTCAGGTAATCACTGTTGTTCTGATGGGCGAAACGCAGCGTCAGCTCGGGCTGCATCACCGCAATCTGGCGGGTATCGTCCCCAAAGGTGTTGCGGACATCCCGCCAGCGCTGGCGATAACGCACAGGGCGCTCGGCCACCTCATCGGGTTTAAGGCAGTTGCCGCCATTTGCCCGCAGTAGCGGAAGCGCCAGAACCACCACCACTTCCTGTGATTCGCCCTCAAGCGCCAGCACCGGCGGCAGGGAATCGGCATTATCCGTGTCGATAAGCGTGCCGTCGGGGAAACGGATGTGCAGATGACGGGCCTGCAGGCGGCCCAGTTTCAGTGCATCCGGTTCGAAAGTGGCCTCAATCATTCCCCAGGGATGGGAGAGCCCCAGTCGGGCAATGCATTCCGCAGACCAGGCCGCGTACGCGGCCTGTTGCTGGAAGTGCTGGGGAGAGACCATAACGCCCCTGCCCCATAACGGTTGTTCCGTCTTCATTGGCTTCCTGCCTTAGCTTATGACTTGGCCTTCGGCATCTGGGAAACCAGCGACAGGTTGACGTCCATCCCTTCCACCTGGAAATGCGGAATAGCGAACAGTTTTACGCGAAAGAAGCCCGGGTTATCCTCGATGTCTTCCACTACCACTTTCGCGTCACGCAGTGGGTGAGATGCCTGCAGCTCATCGCCTGGATCGGTCATTTCGGTGACCAGCCCACGTACCCAGGTGTTCAGCTCCAGCTCCAACAAGCGACGATCCTTGGTGGTGCCGATATTTTCGCGCTGGATCAGCTTCAGATAGTGGGCAATACGCGACAGCAGGAAGATGTATGGCAGACGGGCATTGATACGGCTGTTAGCGGTCGCATCGGCAGTGTCGTACAGCGCTGGCTTCTGCGTGGAGTTCGCCGAGAAGAAGCAGGCGTAATCACGGTTTTTGTAGTACGACAGGGGGATGAAACCCAGATTGGCGAATTCAAACTCACGGGTTTCCGGGATCATCACCTCCGACGGGATTTTCACCTGATTGCCGGTGCCAAGGTCATACAGATGGATCGGCAGATCGTTCACCGCGCCCCCGGCCTGCGGGCCACGGTTCTGCACACACCAGCCGTTGTTGATGAAGCTCTTCACCATGTTAGCCGCAAAGGCAAAGGACGCGCTGGTCCACAGGTATTTCTCATGGTCCGGGCCTTTCACCTGCTCAACATAGTTGAAGCTGCGCACCGGCACGGTGTCCGGACCATACGGCAGGCGGCCCAGGACGCGTGGCATCACCAGCCCTATATAGCGGCTGTCGTCAGTCTCGCGGAAGGATTTCCATTTGATGTACTCGGCGCGATCAAAGTAGTTGCCGATATCTTTGATGGCGGCGACCTCTTCCATTGAGTTTTTGAGGAAGAATTTCGGACCGGCAGAGCCGATAAACGGCATATGCGCCGCCGCCGACACTTTAGAAATATTGCGCATCAGGGCTACGTCCTGCGGGCTGGCATCAAATTCATATGCCGAGATCACCGCCGCAATGGGTTCTCCCCCCGGGGTGTCGTACTCCGAAACGTAAGAATGCCAGTACAGCCCGCTCTGGATAACTTCCGGCGCATCCTCAAAATCCTGGCGCAAATCCTCTTTAGACACATCCAGGATTTCGGTCTTCACGTTCTGACGATAGTCAGTGTTATCCACCAGATGCTTCAGGCCGCGCCACAGCGACTCAACTTTTTGAAACGCCTCGTGGTGCATGACTACATCCAGTTGGCGGCTAATCTGGTGATCCAGTTCAGCGATATGATGGTCAATCAGCGTCTTATCGAGCTTATCCACTTTCTGACCGGACTGGCGCAGACGCTCCAGGAATACCTGCACACCTGCAGTAATGCGTTCGTTAGCACCGGCTTCCGCCATGGCGGTTTCATCCTGCCAGACTGACAGGTCACTGAGGCTGGAAGCAGGTTTCAGGTTGATTTTTTCAAACAGGGAAGCGTAAACACCATCAGTTGCAGGACGTTCCCGGACAAGTGTCTCACCGGTTGGCACAGCGGTTTCATTGTGTACAGACATCAGCATCTTCCTTTAATTTTCCGTCAGGCTTTCGGAGCAAGGGCATTGAGTTCAGCGCGCAGTTCATTGCTGAGCGCCGGATCGCGTAAAATGGCCTCCAGCTCTTTACGAAATGTGGCGTTATCCAGAAGATTGGATTTGAGGTCGCGTAACAGGCTACGCATGGCAAGCATCGCTTTAAGCTGAGGGATCTGGCGGGCCACCTGCTCCGGCTCAAAATCTTTCATCTCCTTAAAGCTGAGCCGGATGTTTTCTTCACTGCCATCACCAGCGAGCGTATTCTCAACAGTGAGGTTAACGGACGGTGAAAACTCAGCCAAAACGCTACCCAGATTATTTTTATTAACGTTGATTTTGGTACGCTCAGACAGCGGACGGTTCTCTTGTCCGTTACTGAAATCACCGGTCACCAGCAATTTAAGCGGCAGCTCCACTTTTTTCTGAGCGCCCCCTGTGTGCAGGTTCAATTTGAGGTTAATACGGGCTTTCGGAATTTCTTCCTGGAATGAACCGGACATACAATGTTCCTTCATATGACGTGCTTCAGACGGCTGATTACCGGAAATCTCTGACACATCTTCCGGACAGCACCTCGCCGCATCCACAGCGATGAAATAGAATCTATAAAACAGACAGTTACGCGATAAATGCTACGCGAATTGCAAGCACGAACAAGAGGGGAATATAGCTTAAATGTAAATACTCATGATCGGAGCGCTGTAAAAAATGAGCAATGCCAGAGCAAATAAATTTCAAATCACTTTCCGTTAAGGCAGATATTCCGGCACAAGGAAATATATACTGGCCTTTTTTCCTCAGTTATTTTCTGTTGAAAATTATTTCCACACGGTAACAATTTAATTCCAGACATCTTAGGAAAATATTAATAATTTCAAGGAGAACAATGTTAAAATTGATTATCCCATTAAAATGCTAAATGAATTAACAAAAACACATTCAGATCACTAATTGATATAATAAAACCATTTGTGTTTACGCGAAGAAATAGACGCCCACCGCTGGTATTTACGTTAGTCACTTGCCCTGAATAAGAAAACGCCCTTTCCGCACGGTATGCTTATTTAGCACAAGAAATAAAGGAAAGGGGTTTCATGGTTATTATTCCCCTTTCGGGTATGCATACAATAAATTAATAAACCAAAATCATCCTATAAATATAGAAAATATTTCGAGCAGGAAGAGGGGTATTATTGTAGTGCTTACCTTTTTTACTGGTGCCGGGTCCGTTATGCCTTCACTTTTTTAAAGACCTCCCGGCACGTCGATAAGGCATCTTTATTCTCGATACCTTTATGCTACTGCATCGGCTAAAGGGGACGTCGTTGAACGCATGTAATAAATGCATTTAAGAGCCTGCTCAGCATCTATACATTGAATATGCCCTGCAAGCCTTAGGTAAGATGGTTAACGAAGGGCGGGTCAGGTATGACCGATGTAGCATTTTGCCTGTAGCCGGGAACATGAAGAATTGGCGGCTACAAACGCATCGACGCGTTCAGGGTCATAAACGCGCGCCTACGCTGACAGACAGCCATGAAGATGAATCTTGCAAGAGTGGCTATTTCTAAAAAAGGTCAGCGGCCCTTCGCAACATTCAGAAAACTAAACAGGAAACGCAGCATAACGGTCGCTATAGTTACCCTATTACTATGCGTGCGCAGGGAAGAAATATGATTGTTAACAGTATGGTTTATCGCCCTGGCGGCGAGTTTGAAGTGATTAATGTCGAGGACATCAGCGACGCGCTAAAGTCGCCGGATAACTTTGTCTGGCTCGGTCTCTGGCAGCCCGATCCGCCGTTTATGCAAAACATGCAGGAAGAGTTCGGCCTGCATGAACTGGCTATTGAAGACGCCCTGACGGCGCATCAGCGCCCTAAAATCGATCAGTATGGCGAGTCGATTTTTATTGTGGCGAAAACCGCCTATATGTCCGATGCCGGCCGTATCGACTTTGGCGAAACCCACTTCTTTGTTGGCAAAAATTATCTGGTTTCCGTACGGCATGGCCCTTCGCAAAGCTATGCGCCAGTCCGCATGCGGGCTCAGGAACGACCGGAAATGCTGACGGAAGGCGGCCCGGGTTACGCGCTTTACTGCCTGCTCGATTTTATTGTCGATCACTATCTGGAAATTACCGCTTCGCTTGGAGAACGTATTACAAAGCTTGAAGAAAAAATGTTCCGCAGCGAATTCGATAAGCAAGCGATGCAGGAGGTTTATACGCTGCGTCGGCAGTTGCTGGAAATTCGCAATGCCGCGCTACCCGTTAACGAAATCTGCAATCAGCTGATTCGCCTGCATGAAGATATTTTTCCGAAGTCGCTTCGGCCTTATCTGCGAGACGTGCAGGACCATGCTCATCACGCGGTAATGGATGCGGAAAATATGCATGAAATGTTGACCAGCGCCATGCACGTTAACCTGGCGCTGGTGACCGTACAGCAAAACGAAGTGACCAAGCGGCTGGCGGGATGGGGTGCTATCCTGGTTATCCCAACCATTGTCTTTAGTATGTACGGCATGAACTTCGAACACATGCCGGAAATAAAATCGATTTATGGCTATCCGGTTACGATTGGCGGCACTTTCCTGGCCTGCTACCTGCTTTATCGCAAATTGCGGAAAACGGGCTGGCTTTAAAGGGGGGCTTGCCGCATATCCTGGCGGTTAACGCTTTGCCGCCAACTTGTCCGCAAAGTCGCGACGGTCATTGCGCGTCATAGGCTGGGAAATAACCAGGTATTCGGTATCAGGATTGGCCTCGTTACGAATCTGATGAAGTTGCCCCGGCGCAACTTCAAGTGACTCGCCCGGTTTCAGTACAAAAACCTTATTGTTAAGTTCGACCGTCATTTCACCGCTGATGACAAAAAAGCACTGTCTTGCGGTTTCATGATAGTGGCACTGCTCTCCCCGGCCCGACGGCATGCGCTGATGAATGACGCTTAAATCCTGCGCTTTTACCAGATGCCAGCCGTCGCAGTCCCCACCCCACAGGTAGTGTTCTGCGTTAGTTTTACTGATAACCATTTGTCCTGCTCTGCTGATGCAACAAATCACTTACATTTACATACCAGGCGGCGGCTAAGCAAGGGGGAGCGAATGGATAGTTACTCACCGTAAATGTTGTATTTTCTAATGTTTTTAAGGGGATAACACCGGTAAGCAAAACCATAAAAAAATAATTCTTAGCGGCTCGGCAGCCGCTTGTCTCCCTCAAAATTTAGGGGTACATTAGCGGCCGCTGGCGCCCCAGAATGGTCAACGTTTCCGGGGAATCGACAGGTCAGGACGGGAAAAATCTCAAAGTCCTCCGACTGCGGTTTTATCTCTCTATACTGAGACCTTGCGTAGAGTTTTTAAGCATACAATAGAGTATGCGGAGCGATGTGACGTGAAATACTTCTTTATGGGCGTATCGGTGATTCTGCTGTTGTGGGCCGGCACGTTTGCCCTGATGATTTAGCAAAACACCTGAGTGAAACAGGAGCCATTGGGCTCCTGTTTTGTTTTATTCGGCGCTTTCGCTTGCGGTTTTACTCCCTGAGGGCAGCAGACCATCCGCACGGAACATCGCTTTAATGCCGCGCACAGCCTGCCGAATGCGATCCCGATTTTCAATCAGCGCGAAGCGTACATGGGTGTCGCCATACTCCCCAAAACCGATGCCCGGCGAAACGCAGACTTTTGCTTCCTGCAGCAGCTTTTTGGCGAACTCGAGCGACCCCATAGCGGCGTATTGCTCCGGGATTTTCGCCCAGACATACATCGACGCTTTCGGGCACTCCACCATCCAGCCTGCCTCGTGCAAACCTTTTACCAGCACGTCGCGGCGACGTTTGTACTGCTCCGCAATATCGCGCACGCACTGCTGATCCCCTTCCAGCGCCGCGATAGCCGCCACCTGCAACGGCGTAAAAGTGCCGTAATCGTGGTAACTCTTAATACGCGCCAGCGCGCTCACCAGTTGCTGGTTGCCGACCATAAAGCCAATTCGCCAGCCCGCCATGTTGTAACTTTTGGACAGCGTGAAAAACTCTACCGCCACGTCGCGCGCGCCCGGCACCTGCATGATAGAAGGCGCTTTCCAGCCGTCATAAACGATATCAGCGTAAGCGAGGTCATGCACCACCAGCACGTCGTAACGTTTAGCGAGCGCCACTACTTTCTCAAAAAATTCCAGTTCCACGCACTGCGCGGTGGGGTTTGAGGGGAAGCCCAGAATCATCATCTTCGGCTTCGGATAGCTTTCGCGGATTGCCCGCTCCAGCTCGTTGAAAAAATCCACCCCTTCCACCAGCGGTACTGAGCGCACCTGGGCGCCCGCGATGACCGCCCCGTAAATGTGGATGGGATAACTTGGGTTAGGCACCAGCACGGTATCGCCATGGTCGAGCGTAGCCAGCATGAGGTGCGCCAGCCCTTCTTTCGAACCGATGGTGACAATCGCCTCGCTTTCAGGGTCGATATCGACCTGGTAGCGCTCCTGATACCAGCGCGAAATGGCGCGGCGAAGGCGCGGAATACCGCGTGAGGTTGAGTAGCCGTGCGTATCGGGGCGTTGCGCGACGGTACAAAGCTTTTCCACGATATGTGGCGGCGTCGCGCCGTCAGGGTTCCCCATGCTGAAGTCGATAATATCTTCGCCGCGCCGACGCGCAGCCATCTTCAGTTCAGCAGTGATATTAAAAACGTACGGGGGAAGACGATCGATACGGGAAAAACGACGGATAGCGCTGGAGTCAGCCATAAGTTCCTCAGATTTACGTTAGCGCCCGGACCGTCCGAGCGACGCCGCCACGATTGTGGCATGCATAGAAAATAGCCTGAAAAATTTTCTTCTGTCGAGAGGGAAAACAAAAAATTTTTGACGTCGGAAAAAACAGGAACTTTCATTTGAAAGATATCCCTGTTTTATCCAATTATCAGACGCTATATTAACTCTGTCGCAACAAACCTATAACCTCTTTCCTCTCACTTACGGAGTTACCGCGATGACCCTGCAAATCAACGATCTGCCCGTTGCTATTCGTGACGTTAAACAGAAGCTTCGCCGCGACTTACCTCATTACAAAGCGGTGTTTAACGAACTGGAAGCGGACATGAAGCGCCAAATCCAGGCTATCCGCGAAGAGCTGGAGCGCGGCGAAAGCCCGGTTCCGCAAATCCACGCCGAAGATATTCTGCATAACCGCATCAGCGACCAACAAAAAGCGTTAATCCGCGAGCGCGGCTGCTGCGTTATCAAAGGCGTGTTTGCAGAAAACCAGGCACGCGCCTGGAATCAGGAAATCGGCGACTACCTGGAGCGCAATAACTTCGTCGAAAAACTGAAAAACGCCGCTGAAGATAACTACTTCGGCACGCTTGCCGACAGTAAGCCGCAGATCTACGGCATCTACTGGTCGAAGCCGCAGGTAGAAGCGCGTCAGCACGAACGCATGAAAGCCGCGCAAGTTTTCCTTAATAACCTCTGGCAGACGGAAAGCCAGGGCAAGCAGCATTTCGATCCGAACCGCGTAGTGACTTATGCAGACCGCACCCGCCGCCGCCCGCCGCGCTCCTCTTCGCTGGGCCTGTCGCCGCATGTGGATGGCGGCTCGGTGGAGCGCTGGCTGGATGAAAATTTCCGCCACGTTTATCGTCATGTCTTTAGCGGCGAGTGGCGTCGTTATAATCCCTTTGAGGCTGAGGGGCGCACCGAAGCGCGGGAAATTCCCTCCCCCGCAGTCTGCTCTATGTTCCGCACTTTCCAGGGCTGGACGGCGCTGAGCGAACAGCGCAAACACGGCGGCACGCTGACGCTGCTGCCCATCGCCAACGCCATGGCTTACATCCTGCTGCGCGCCCTTCAGGATGACGTACCGGAGGAGTCGTTGTGCGAGGCGAAGCCTGGCCGCGCATTATCCATTAACGAACAGTGGCATCCCCTTTTGCTGACTGGGATTTCCTCAATTCCTGATATGGAGCCGGGCGACACGGTTTTCTGGCACTGTGATGTTATTCACGCCGTGGAAAACGAACATCAGGGCGAGTTTGACAGCAACGTAATGTATATCGCCGCCGCGCCCTGGTGCGAGAAAAACGCCGCCTACCTCAAGCGCCAGTGGCCGGCGTTTGTCGAAGGCAGATCCCCGCCCGATTTCGCCGCCGACGACTTTGAGGTGGATTTTACCGGCCGCGCTACCGAAGCCTGTCTCACCCCGGCTGGCCGTGAACAGCTGAAAGGCGAATAACGCAGCAAACCTGGCGGCTGGTCATCTGCCGCCAGGTTTTCTATTATGGCCTTTCTCCCTGATGACAACCCGAGTATTACGTGCACGAAATTTTCAACATGCTGTTGGCGGTGTTTGACCGCGCGGCATTAATGCTTATCTGCCTCTTCTTTTTGATTCGCATCCGCCTTTTCCGCGAGTTGCTGCATAAAAGCGCTCACACCGCCAAAGAATTGTTAGCGGTCACCGCCATCTTCTCTCTGTTCGCGCTGTTCAGCACCTGGTCCGGCGTACCGGTAGAAGGCTCGCTGGTTAACGTGCGAATTATTGCGGTCATGTCCGGCGGCATCCTGTTTGGCCCCTGGGTGGGTATTATTACCGGCCTTATCGCAGGCGTTCACCGCTACTTGATTGATATCGGCGGCATTACCTCCATTCCCTGTTTTATTACCAGCATCGTGGCGGGCTGCCTTTCAGGCTGGATCCACCAGCGGGTGCCGAAAGCGCAGCACTGGCGCATCGGTATTCTTGCCGGAATGGCGTGTGAAACCCTGACAATGATTCTGGTGATCGTCTGGGCGCCGACGCTGTCGCTTGGGCTCGATATCGTGTCGAAAATCGGCGTGCCGATGATTCTCGGCACGGTGTCGATTGGCTTTATCGTGCTGCTGGTCAGAAGCGTGGAAGGCGAAAAAGAGGCCAGCGCCGCGCGCCAGGCGAAGCTCGCGCTGGATATCGCCAACAAAACGCTGCCGCTGTTTCGCCAGGTCAACAGCGAATCGCTGCGCCAGGTGTGCGCGATTATCTGCCGCGATATCAAGGCCGACGCCGTCGCCATCACCAACAATGAAAGGGTGCTGGCTTATGTGGGCGTGGGCGAGCACAACTATCGGGACAATAACGACGAACTCAGTCCTACTACGCTACAGGCGATCCGCTACGGCAAGATCATTATCAAAAACAATGACGAAGCGCACCGTACGCCGGAAATTCACTCTATGCTCGTTATTCCGCTCTGGGAAAAAGGGGTGGTGACCGGGACGCTAAAAATCTATTACTGTCACGCGCACCAGATAACCTCTTCTCTGCAGGAGATGGCTATCGGCCTGTCGCAAATCATTTCTACTCAGCTTGAGGTTTCCCGCACCGAACAGCTGCGCGAGATGGCGAACAAAGCGGAGCTGCGGGCGCTGCAAAGTAAAATTAACCCGCATTTTTTATTCAACGCGCTGAATGCGATTTCCTCCTCCATTCGCCTGAATCCGGACACCGCGCGCCAGCTGATTTTTAATCTTTCTCGATACCTGCGTTACAACATTGAACTCAACGATGATGAGCAGATAGACATTAAAAGAGAGCTTTATCAGATAAAAGATTATATCGCTATTGAGCAGGCGCGCTTCGGCGACAAGCTGACCGTCATCTACGACATCGACGAGGAGGTTAACTGCGTAGTGCCCAGTCTGCTTATCCAGCCGCTGGTGGAAAACGCTATCGTACACGGCATCCAGCCTCGCAAAGGCAAAGGCGTGGTGACGATTAGCGTCACGGAGAGCGGCAACCGCGTGCGCATCGCTGTACGTGATACCGGCCACGGCATCGACCAGCAGGTTATCGACCGGGTGGAAGCGAACGAAATGCCGGGCAATAAGATAGGTCTTCTGAACGTGCACCACCGCGTCAGACTGCTTTATGGCGAAGGGCTGCTTATCCGCCGCCTCGACCCGGGCACCGAAATTGCTTTTTATGTTCCTAATCAGCCGCAGGCGCTGGCCGCGTCTGCCGCCCTTCAGCCGTAACGGTGAGCCGTATGAAAGTCATCATTGTTGAAGATGAAGTGCTGGCGCAGCAGGAGCTGAGCTGGCTTATCAAAGAACACAGCGAGATGGAAATTGTCGGCATCTTCGACGACGGACTGGACGTGCTGAAATTTTTACAGCATAACCGCGTGGACGCTATTTTTCTCGACATCAACATTCCCTCGCTCGATGGCGTGCTGCTGGCGCAGAACATCAGCCAATTCGCCCATAAGCCGTTTATCGTTTTTATCACGGCCTGGAAAGAGCATGCAGTGGAAGCATTTGAACTGGAGGCGTTTGACTACATTCTTAAGCCTTATCAGGAATCGCGCATCATCAGCATGCTGCAGAAACTGGAGGCCGCCTTTTCACAGCAGACGAGCCCGCATGCCGCAGGCCCGGCAAACCGCGAAAACGCGACGATTAACCTCATTAAAGATGAGCGAATTATCGTTACCGATATTAACGATATTTATTATGCCGAAGCGCATGAAAAAATGACCTTCGTCTATACCCGGCGCGAAGCTTATGTGATGCCCATAAACATCACCGAGTTTTGCAGCCGTCTGCCGGAGGCGCATTTCTTCCGCTGCCATCGGTCCTACTGCGTTAACCTGAATAAAATCCGCGAGATAGAACCGTGGTTTAACAACACGTATATTCTGCGCCTGCGGGATCTCGACTTTCAGGTGCCCGTGAGCCGAAGCAAAGTAAAAGAATTTCGCCTGCTGATGCGGTTATAAAAAAGGCGCCTTGCGGCGCCTGAGATTAGAGGATTTGCCCCAGCGTCTGGCGCAGGTGCGCGCCTGCGCCCAGCAGCCCTGGCTGGTCGTGCACGATGAGGTAAACCGGAATATCCTGCACGTAGGCTTTAAAGCGGCCTTTATCTTCAAACCCGCCGCGAAAGCCTGACGCGGTAAAGAAATCCAGGAAGCGCGGCACGATGCCGCCTGCGATATAAACGCCGCCAAAGGTTCCCAGCGTCAGCGCCAGGTTGCCGCCAAAACGGCCCATAATGACGCAGAACAGTGAAAGCGCGCGGCGGCAGTCGGTGCAGCTATCGTCCAGCGCCCGTTCAGTAATGTCTTTCGGCTGCAGGTTTTCCGGCAGGCGGCCATCGGCTTTTACAATCGCGCGATAAAGATTCACAAGACCCGGACCGGAGAGCACACGCTCGGCGGAAACGTGGCCCACTTCGGCGCGCAGTTGTTCAAGAATAATCGCTTCTTCTTCGCTGTTAGGCGCGAAGTCCACATGTCCGCCCTCGCCCGGCAGGCTCACCCAGCGGCGATCGACATGCACCAGATGCGCCACGCCAAGCCCGGTACCTGCGCCATACACGGCGATAGGTTTGCCCGGTTGAGCGGCACCGCCGCCGAATTGGATCAGCTCTTCTTGTTTGAGCATCGGAATGGCCATCGACACGGCGGTAAAATCGTTGATTATCTCCAGATGCGCAAAGCCAAGGTTCTTTTTCATTTCCGCGATGGAGAAAGCCCAGATATGGTTGGTCATCGCCACCCAGTCGCCGGTAATGGGGCAGGCGATAGCGATACAACCGTCGGTAACAGTGACGTTATGTTCATCCAGATAGACACGCACCACCGCTTCAAGGCTCGGATAATCCAGCCCGGAATAGGTCTTCGCCCGCAGAATTTCGCCGCTGTCCACATCGCATAGCGCTAAGCGTGCGTTGGTGCCGCCGACATCCCCCACCAAAGCATATTTTGTCATTCTTTCACTGCTCCGCTAAATTCAGAATTGGTCCCTGGCACACTGTAATTTCCCGGCGCCAGAACAACAATGACCATAGCATAAGTGCCCCAGGTTTATTGACTGCTGTCACAGATTACCTTTACCGTTTCAGCACCTTTTGTCATGCGATTATGGCACAGGGGCGCGCGCGTCCTGAATAAGACAACGGTACAATATGTTAAGGAAGGTATCATGCTCCATCCGCGAGCCCGAACCATGCTGCTGCTCTCCTTCCCCGCGCTGATGATTGGCGTGGGTTCAAGTCTCGTCCTGTCAGGCGTTATGAAGATGGCCGCGGCGTTGCAAATGCTATTATGGCAGTCGCTTCCCTCCCGGCTTGGCATTTCTCTCGATTCCCCTTTCTGGATTTTATTAATGCTGACGCTGACCGGCGTGGCGGTAGGACTGGTGATTCGCTACCTGCCGGGCCACGGCGGGCCAGACCCGGCGCTGGAACCGCTTATCGGCGCGCCGGTATCGCCCCACGCGCTGCCGGGTCTTATTATCGCGCTGGTGCTGGGGCTGGCAGGCGGCGTGAGTCTTGGGCCAGAAAATCCAATTATGGCGCTGAATATCGCGCTGGCTGTAGCGCTTGGCGCGCGGGTATTGCCTCGCGTCAATCCGCTGGACTGGACGATACTTGCCGCGGCGGGCACTATCGGCGCGCTGTTTGGCACGCCGGTCGCCGCCGCGCTTATCTTTTCGCAAACCCTTAACAGCAGCAACGATGCGCCGCTGTGGGATAAACTTTTCGCACCGCTGATGGCCGCCGCCGCTGGCGGAATAACAACCAACCTCTTTTTCCATCCCCATTTTTCGCTGTCCGTCGCACCTTATGGCCAGATGCGTTTGGTGGACATTCTCAGCGGGGCGGTGGTGGCGGCTATCGCCATCGCGCTTGGGATGGTCGCCGTATGGTGCCTGCCGCGCCTGCATAAACTGATGCGCAGGCTAAAACACCCGGTACTGATACTGGGCGTGGGGGGATTCTGCCTGGGGCTGCTCGGCATTATCGGCGGGCACGTTACGCTATTCAAAGGGCTGGATGAGATGCAGCAACTCGCCTTCAGCCAGACCTACAGCGTGGCGGATTACCTGCTTTTTGCGATGGTAAAACTGGCCGCGCTGGTCATCGCCGCCGCCTGCGGCTTTCGCGGCGGTCGAATCTTTCCGGCGGTATTTGTCGCCGTGTCGCTTGGGTTCATGCTGCATGAACATGTAGAAGCGGTGCCTGCCGCCATTACGCTTTCCTGCGCGGTACTGGGAATGGTGCTGGTGGTCACGCGCGACGGCTGGCTTAGCCTCTTTATGGCGGCGGCGATAGTGCCGGATCTTAATCTTTTGCCGCTGCTTTGCATCGTTATGCTGCCCGCCTGGCTGCTGCTGGCGGGCAAACCGTTGATGATGGCTTCGCGCGACGATAGCTAGCCGCCGGCGTTGCGCGCCTCAAGCGCCGCGCTGACGGCGCCGAGCAGCGCAGGCAGGCTCTCTTTCGGCAGCACCGCTTCTACCAGGCTCAACTGCGCGGGCTGGCTTAAGCGCTCAAGCACTTCCCGCAACTGCACCGGCTCGCAGACGCGCCAGCTTTGCGCCTGATGACTGATGTCCAGGGCGTGCGGCAGCGCCGTCCAGTCCCAGCGGGTAATATCGTTGTAGCGCTGCTCCGCGCCGTGAATAGCGCGCTCAACCGTATAGCCGTCATTGTTAAGGATAATCACGACAGGCTTTTGCCCTTCCCTCAGCATTGAACCCAGTTCCTGAATGGAAAGCTGCGCCGCGCCATCGCCGGTAATCAGTACTACGCGCCGGTTCGGCGAGGCGGTTTGCGCGCCAAAGGCGGCGGGCAGCGCGTAACCGATAGAGCCCCAAAGCGGCTGCACAAGAAAAGTCACGCCTGCGGGCAACTGCAGCGCCGCCGCGCCGAAAGCGGCGGTTCCCTGGTCCACGACCACGATGTCGCCGGGGCGGAGGAATCTCTGTATTTCGCACCAGAAAGCAGCCTGGTCCAGCCCTTTCCCCTCCCCCCGCTCGGGACGGGGCGGTTTGATATCGGGCTGCGGCCAGCGCTGCACATGACGCTTAGAGGTCTGATGCAGGATCTCCACCGCCTGCGCCATCGGTAATGGGCTGAACCATTGGTCGCCGATGCGCGTGGCCTGCGGCTGGATGTCGATAGTCTGGCTGTAAGAGAGCTTTTGGGTAAAGCCGGCGGTAATCGTGTCGGAAAACTGTACGCCCACGCAGATGACCAAATCCGCCTCTTCAATGGCTTCGCGCACGTGCTTAACGCTCGCCGCTCCGCTGTAGGTGCCTGCGAACCCAGGCTGGCTTTCATCCAGCAATCCTTTGCCCATCAGCAGCGAAGCGTGCGGCATCGGCGTATCGTCCAGCCATTGCTGTAACGCTTTTTGTTGCCCAAAGCGCTGCGCCAGAAAATCAGCGAGTAGCGCAGGCCGCCGACTTTGCGCCAGCCGCTGGTTCACCGCTTCGCTAAAAGCCGCCAGACCATTTTCATCGGAAGGAATAACGGCCTCAGTGAGAACGTTTACAGAGGGGGTGGCAGGCATTTTTGCCACATCGGCAGGCAGCAATACATAAACAGGCCGCCGGGTCGTCAGCATTTCGCGGATAACCCGATCGATTTCAGCGCAGGCATTTTCCGGCTTTAACAACGCTTGCGCTGCCGATACTTCGCGTGCGATACGCAGAAAGTGAGAATAGTCGCCATCGCCCAGCGTATGGTGCAAGCATTCTCCTTTGCGCTGCGCACCAAGGCAGGGCGCGCCAACCACATGTAAAACCGGGACATATTCGGCATAGCTTCCGGCAATGCCGTTAAGCGCGCTGAGTTCGCCGACGCCAAAGGTTGTCAGCAATGCCCCTGCGCCCTGGCAGCGGGCGTAACCATCCGCTGCATAAGCGGCGTTGAGTTCGTTAGCGCATCCTACCCACCTGACCTGCGGGTGGCTAATCACATTGTCCAGAAACTGTAAGTTGTAGTCTCCCGGCACGCCGAACAAATGAGAAATGCCGAGGCTTGCCAGCCTGTCGAGAAGATAATCCGCAACGCTGTAATGAGAAGACATAACAGCCATCCTTTTAATAAGGGCCTGATTTGAGTATCGAAGAAGTGTGATCGCTGTCCAGAATGCGGCAGCAATTCAGACTGGAAAGCAGGATTTACGGCGCGCTGCGGTGTAGGCTGAGGATCAACCGTTTTTAGTGTAAACGCATACACTTACTGCAGACCTTCATACAGAGGCTTTCTTCATGGTTTATCAGGCAGATCCGGCTCGTTACCAGACGATGGAATATCGCCGCTGCGGCCGCAGCGGGCTGAAGCTTCCGGCTATTTCTCTTGGCCTTTGGCATAACTTTGGCGATGCCACGCTGCTGGAAACCAGCCGCCAACTGTTGCGCCGCGCTTTCGATTTGGGCATTACGCATTTTGACCTCGCCAATAACTACGGGCCGCCGCCAGGTTCAGCGGAGAGCAACTTTGGCCGCATTTTACGGGAAGATTTTTTGCCTTATCGCGATGAATTGATCATCTCTTCAAAGGCGGGATACACCATGTGGGACGGTCCCTACGGCGACTGGGGATCGCGCAAATACCTGCTTTCCAGCCTCGACCAGAGCCTGAAACGTATGGGGCTTGAGTACGTAGATATTTTTTATCATCACCGGCCAGACCCGGAAACGCCGCTGGAAGAGACGATGCGCGCACTGGATCATGCGGTACGCCTGGGTAAAGCGCTTTATGTCGGTCTGTCCAACTACCCGGCGCCGCTTGCCCGCAAGGCAATAGATATACTGAACGATCTCGGTACCCCCTGCCTTATTCACCAACCCAAATATTCTCTGTTTGAGCGGTGGGTAGAGGAGGAATTACTGGATGTGCTGGCCGAAAAAGGGGTAGGCAGCATTGCTTTTTCACCGCTCGCGGGCGGGCAGCTTACGGACCGTTATCTGCACGGCATCCCCCCAGACTCCCGCGCGGCAAGCGGCAGCCGCTTCCTCAATCCGGATCAGATTACTGAAGAGAAGCTTGAGAAGGTGCGTCAACTTAACGCGATGGCGGAACGCCGCGGCCAGAAGCTTTCGCAAATGTCGCTCGCATGGGTACTGCGTGATGAAAAAGTAACCTCGGTATTAATTGGCGCGAGCAAGACCAGCCAGCTTGAGGATGCTGTCGGCATGCTGGAGAATCGGCAGTTTACGCAGGAAGAACGGCAGGAAATCGAAGCCATACTCAACGGTTAGCTTGCCTGAAACATTTTGCAAAAAGTGCTATGCCGCAGGAATTAGGAGTTAAAGCGATAAAGGAGTTCTTTACCTGACCGTAATATTCTCGTAACAGGCCCTTATGGCCCCGATCGTGAAGGAGAAAAGTATGTTCAGGTCCCTGATTCTTGCGGCAGTATTACTCGCTGGTACGCCGCTTATCGCCAGTGCTGGCGAAATCACCCTGTTGCCATCGATAAAATTACAAATTGGCGATCGTGACAATTACGGTAACTACTGGGACGGCGGCCGCTGGCGCGACCGTGATTACTGGCATCGTCACTATGAACGACGCGATGGCCGCTGGTGGCGCCATGATAATGGCTGGCACCACGGCTGGGATAAAAAACGCGGCTGGGATAACCGCCGGGCCTATGAGCGCGGCTACCGCGCTGGCTGGGAAGACCGCAGCGACCGCCATGGCTGGGGGCGAAAAGGCCACCATCACCATCACTAACCGAACAAAAAAAGCAGGCGCAAAGCCTGCTTTTTTCTTATCTGCCGATGCGCTTACAGCCCCAGCGCCGTCCCTACCAGAAGCCAGAGATTCAGCGCCACCACCACGGTGACAATCGCCCAACCGGTGCGTTTGACCAGCGTGGTATTGACAAGCTCACCCATTAACTTCGGGTTGCTGGTGAAGATAAGCAGCGGGATGAGCGCCAGCGCGATGCCAAAACTCAGCAATACCTGACTCATGACCAGAATACGAGTCGGGTCGAGCCCCATCAGGATAACGATAAAGGAAGGCGCCATGGTAATAGAACGGCGTACCCACAGCGGAATGTGAAAACGCACAAAACCCTGCATCACCACCTGCCCGGCCAGCGTGCCGACTACTGTCGAGGAAAGCCCTGCGGCGACCAGGCTCAGGCCAAAAATGGTGGCTGCCGCGTGGCTCAACAACGGTTCAAGCGTCAGGTAAGCCTGATCGAGATCCGCCACGCCGCTGTGGCCGTTGAAGTGAAAAGCCGCCGCCGCGGTCGCCATCATTGCGAGGTTAACAAAACCGGCGATGGTCATCGCTATGGCGACGTCCCATTTGGTGGCGGAGTAACGTTCTTTGCGGGAACCATCATGCAGGTTCTGCGTTAATGAAGAATGCAGATAAATAACGTGCGGCATGATAGTCGCCCCTAACACCCCGGCGGCAAGAAAGACGGCTTCAGAAGTGGGCAGGCTCGGGATAATCATCCCTTTCGCCAACGCGGCGACTTTGGGTTGAGAAAAAATGAGCTCGACAATATAAGCCGCTGCGACAAAGAGCAGCAGGCCGCCGATCACTTTTTCCAGCGGCTTTTGTCCGCGCCGCTGCAACATTAGAATCAGGAAGGTAGCGATACCCGTTAATATCGCGCCCTGCAACAGCGAAACGCCAAGGATAAGCTTAAAGCCAATGGCGGCGCCGATGAATTCAGCGAGATCCGTCGCCATAGCGATGATCTCGGCTTGCACCCAGTAAAACCAGACTACCGGGCGTGGATAATGGTCGCGGATTTGTTCTGCGAGGTTTTTACCGGTGGCGATACCGAGTTTGGCGGAAAGCACCTGAATAACCATGGCCATCAGGTTCGCCCAGACCACGACCCACAGCAGCTTATAGCCAAAGCTGGCGCCCGCCTGGATATTGGTAGCGAAGTTGCCTGGATCGATGTAGCCGATGGCCGCAATGAATGCCGGCCCCATTAGCGCCAGCCTTAACTTGCGCGCTGTACGCCCACTGCCACTCTCAACGCGACTGTTGTTCATGCTTTGCCTCTAAATATAGCCTTTGCTATGTTTCATGCTAACAAAATGAGAATGATTATCAAGATCATTAAGGAAAGATAATCGTGATTTCTCTGATAGCTGAAAACGATGCAAGGTGGGGTTTATGGCGTCCGGTCACAGCCGACGGCTCTGGCGACCCGGTTGTTATGCAAGTGTAGCAGTATGATGTAACTTTTCACTTCCTTACTTAACATATCAGAATTGTATGATGGATCACTTTTTTTGCGTTCCGTCACAGGACCTTACTATAGTGTGCGTTTACTCTCGTTTTCTAAATGTTTGTTGCATAGAATGTGCACGGAAATTAAACCTGCCTCATATTCGGAGCAAACATGTCCCGCGTTCTGCACTTTATTCTGGCGCTTGCTGTTGTTGCGCTGCTTGCCTTGCTGGTTAGCCATGACCGCAAGAAAATTCGTCTGCCTTATATTGGTCTGTTATTAGTCATTGAAGTTCTTCTGGCCTGGTTCTTCCTGAACTCAAATATCGGCCTGGGCTTCGTAAAAGGCTTTGCCGACATGTTTGAAAAACTGCTTGGCTTCGCTAACGAAGGGACTAACTTCGTCTTTGGCAAAATGAACGATGAAGGCCTGGCGTTCTTCTTCCTGAAAGTGCTCTGCCCTATCGTCTTCATTTCTGCGTTGATCGGTATCCTGCAACATATTCGCGTGCTGCCGATTATTATTCGCGCCGTCGGTACCGTGCTTTCTAAAGTTAACGGTATGGGCAAGCTCGAATCCTTCAACGCGGTAAGCTCGCTGATTCTGGGACAATCAGAAAACTTTATCGCCTATAAGGATATCCTGGGCAAAATGTCGCGCAACCGCATGTACACGATGGCCGCAACGGCGATGTCCACCGTCTCCATGTCGATTGTCGGCGCCTACATGACCATGCTGAAACCACAATATGTGGTGGCGGCGCTGATTCTGAACATGTTCAGCACCTTTATCGTCCTCTCAATCATCAACCCGTACCGTGTTGAGAATGAAGAAGATCTGCAGATGTCCGATCTGCACGCAGGTCAGAGCTTCTTCGAAATGCTGGGCGAGTACATTCTGGCAGGTTTTAAAGTGGCGATTATCGTCGCTGCAATGCTGATTGGCTTTATCGCGCTGATTTCCGGTCTTAACGCTCTGTTCGCGGCGGTGCTTGGCATCTCTTTCCAGGGCATTCTGGGCTACATCTTCTACCCGGTAGCCTGGGTGATGGGCGTTCCGGCAAGCGAAGCGCTGCAGGTGGGCAGTATTATGGCGACCAAACTGGTTTCTAACGAATTCGTCGCTATGATGGATCTGCAGAAACTGGCAGGTCAAATTTCACCACGCGCCGAAGGCATCCTCTCCGTGTTCCTGGTCTCTTTTGCTAACTTCTCTTCCATCGGCATCATCGCCGGTGCGATTAAAGGCCTGAACGAAGAACAGGGTAACGTGGTTTCCCGCTTTGGCCTGAAGCTGGTATATGGCTCAACGCTTGTCAGCGTGCTTTCCGCTTCTATCGCCGCGCTGGTGCTGTAATAGATAAAAAATAAAAAACCGGAGCTCAGGCTCCGGTTTTTTTATATCAGAACTGCAGTGGTTCGGGTTTGCCGAGCAGATAACCTTGCAGATAATTCACCCCAAGACGAAGCAGCATTTCGCGCTGCGCCTGCGTTTCAACATATTCCGCCACCACCGTCAGCGATTTGACCTTCGCCAGTTCGCAGATGGATTTAACGATCATTTCATCAACCGGATCGTTGATAATGTCTTTAATGAAGCAGCCGTCAATTTTGATGATATCCGCCTCAATATGCTTCAGACGCTCATAGTTAGCGTAACCTGTACCAAAGTCATCAATGGCGATACGCAACCCGCTCTGGCGCAACAGAGCGACGTTTTTCAGGCTGGTTTCCGAATCTGAAAAGGCCTGCGCTTCGGTCACTTCGATAATCACTGCGCTGAACGAAACCTGATATTGGTTGAAGAGCGACACGATTTGTCTCGCAATTCCCTTTTGCATCAATGTCATCGGCATTAAATTCAGGGAAAAGCGCGCCTCGTTGTTGGCTTGCGGGCGCACGCTCAGGTAACGAAGCAGCTTTTGCAGCACCAGCATGTCAAAGCAGGCGCTAAGGTTAAACTGAGCGATGATGGGCATAAATTTATCTGGCGCAATAACCTGTCCGTCGCAGTAAAGACGGGAAAGGATTTCATGATATCCCCGACCGTTCCCGTCAACGATCGGCTGGGCATAGAGCATTATCTGGTCTTCATCCAGAGCGCGCTTCACGCTTTGCAGCATAAGCACTTGTCCAGTGATTTGGCCCGAAACGTTAGCTTCACGCTCGTTCAGCGCCAGCACCGGCTCGCTCATTTGCGTTTGCTCAGCCAGATAGCTGAGTTGGCCAATAAGCCGGTAAAGCAGCTCTTTATTGTTCTCTACGCTCGCCCAGGCGGCGCCGTACTCCAGTTCAAGCGCCGTGTTATGCCAGTGGATACGCTTACTGTTAAGCATGTCGACAATATGTCGCAGCCGGGATGCAGGCTCCGGCCCGGCGAGAAAGATTAACAAATCGCAGCCCGGCAAATGGAACACGCTATCGTTAACGCCAAGCCAGGGTTGCAGAGCCTGAACGACGGTCTTTTTACAGTGAATGCGCATCTGCAAACCATAGTGGCGGCTGAGAATCTCCAGATTTCCCAGGCGCAGACAACAGAGCGTGCCGGCGCGTTCCCGCTCCAGGTGGAACTCCAGCGCCCGCAAGTTAGGTAACTGGGTCAGCGGATCGGTCTGAGCAAGCGTATGATAACGACGCTGCATCCAGGCATTACGCTGAAATATCACCGTCATAAAAAGCATAGAGACAGTGAAAGCGATAAAAATGGAAAGCACGAAGCAAAGCATGAATTGCGCATTTTCATCAGGAATAAAACCGGTGTACCAGGAAAGCAGCGATAACGTCACCAGCGCCCAGCACAGCGTTACCAGCCGGGGCCCCAGATGGAATACGCCCATAGTAAATAAGATAAAGACAACCGGAACCATATAGCCGGAGACAATCACCGCCTTATAAGGCAAGCAAAAGAGCAAGGTTAATACAACAACGGTAAATAACCAGCTAAGGGTAAAGATGATTTTGTCCGGCGCTATGGCAGGGAGCACGCAGCGTCGCCAAAAATTTCTGGCGACGACCTTACTCAATATTATTCGTAAAGGATAATAAAAAAGTACGGTAAAAGCCGAGGCAGTGAGAAACAGGTTTTGGAAATCCACCACGCTGTAAAATAGCGAGCTTTCACCAAAATAAGAAGCGATGGTAGTGGGATAACCAAGATAAAGCCCTGCCAGCAGCATCAATAATTTTAATACACAAGGCGTTATCAAACCAAAACCAAACAGCCGAATCCCCACCCCCTTACCCGGCAGAGCATAGCGCCAGCGCGGGCCAAGCAAGCGTCGACAAACGAGTCCCCCGGCAATAAGCGACATAATAAAGCATGATACCAGGGTGAGATTTTGCAGTGTTTCCAGCGACAATTGTTGCCAATACCAGAAATATAAACTGATAAAAAGGGGAAGTAAGGCGAACCGTCCAAAAATAAACATCATTGCTATGGCTACGCTTAAGGGCAAATAAGCGAGATAAAGCATAGCGCCATCGATCTCAGCCTGAGGAGATAACAGACGGGATAAAGGTATTAACAGAAAACATAACCCAAGAGCGATGCCTGATTTCCGCAGCTGATTGTAATATTTCATAGCAATGAATGTTATTTTTCTGTTATTTAAAAGAAAGGGAATTCATTGCCAATGGTAAATACCTTTCACCTGTGTGACAAGGCGGCAAAAGATGAATTACGTTTTTAGTAAAAATACATTCACTAATTGAATTAAATAAAAATAAAATACAAATAATCATATATGTTTATTTTTACTTAAAGCGTTATTTAGCCAGCGTTTAAGGAACGTTCTGTGACAGGGAATAGCAGAAATAAAAAACCCCCGCCGTCTGGCGAGGGTTTGAATTTTGGTGGAGCTAAGCGGGATCGAACCGCTGACCTCTTGCATGCCATGCAAGCGCTCTCCCAGCTGAGCTATAGCCCCACGGAATGTCGTTTTACGTGACCAAATCTTGTGGGATGAGATTTGGTGGAGCTAAGCGGGATCGAACCGCTGACCTCTTGCATGCCATGCAAGCGCTCTCCCAGCTGAGCTATAGCCCCAACGTAAACACTCTGTCGTGTTGACGGGCGGCATAATAAGAATTCCCTTCCATACTGTCAACGGCAAATTTATCATCCCTTTTCAACCGATGAAAAAGCCAGCAACTTATCTGAAAAGAAGCGGCTTTCCCGAATCCGCTAGTTATTCACATCACAGTTTCCAGTAAAATTACGCGTTAAGATGAAGCCCTAATAAACACACTGTCAGCAGGACTATTCATGCTCAAGGAACGAATGACGCCTGAAGAACTGGCGATGATGACGGGTTATAGCCGTCAAACAATCAACAAATGGGTTCGTAAAGAGGGATGGGAAACCTCGCCTAAACCCGGCGTACAGGGTGGTAAAGCCAGGCTTATCCACGTTGATGAACAGGTCAGAAATTTCATCCGCAGCACGCAGCGGGCGGCAGATAACACCGGCGTTTACATCGCGGCCGTTCCTGACACGCCCCTTGAGATCTTATTGCGAAACTCCCTTAAAGAGATGACAGCGTCGGAACAAAAGCAAATGACTTCGCTATTGCTGCGTGAAGGCATTTCCGGGCTGTTGCTGCGGCTGGGTATCCGAAGCGCGGAATAGAGAATGATTAAGTTTAAAACAAGGATGACCTCTGCGGAGCTGGCAGCACTGGCGGCCACTACGCCGCAGACAATTAGTCGCTGGGCGCGGGCGCAAAACTGGAAAAGAAGAAAGCTGAAAGGCAGCAAGCGTCAGCTTGAGATTTTCGTTAATGCCGCGGTACGTGAGTATCTTCTTAGCACAAAGCAGCTGCGTTACTTCGCAGGCGAAATGGCTTACGCAGAGGAAACGCCCGCCGATTACAGCATCTCTACCAGCGATTTAGCCCTTCAGTTACAGGAAGCGCTCAGCATGATGACGGCAAGGGAGCAGCACAGACTTAGCGAATTACTGGAAAACGAAGGCGTCAGCGGTTTGCTTTCACGGCTCGGGATTGAAGAAGAGTAAAAAGCCGGTATCAAGACCGGCTTTTTATAACGCACAATATCCAGCTGCTAATTATTGCTGACTTTCACGCTCTGCAATAAAAGCCAGCGCTTTATTAATGCGCTCTACGCTGCGGGATTTGCCAATAGCATGTACCGTAACATCCAGCGCAGGAGACTGCCCTGCCCCGGTCACCGCGACACGCAGCGGCATGCCAACTTTGCCCATGCCGACGTCCAGCTCATCGGCCGTAGCCTGAATGGCGTGATGGACATTTTCAGCTGTCCATTCGTTAATAGCAGTCAGCTTATCGCGAACCACTTCCAACGGCTGACGAGCAACCGGACGCAAGTGTTTCTTCGCGGCGTCAGCATCAAACTCAGCGAACTCTTCATAGAAATAGCGGCAGGTCCCGGCAATCTCTTTAAGCGTTTTGCAACGCTCGCCCAGCAGTTTCACCAGCTCCGCCAGTTGCGGGCCATTACGGGTATCAATCCCTTCCTGCTCAATATGCCATTGCAGATGCGTTGCAACATATTCCGCTGGCATAGTGTTGATGTAATGGTGGTTCAGCCACAGCAGCTTGTCGGTGTTGAACGCGCTGGCGGATTTACTGACCGCCCCCAGGGTAAAGAGTTGAATCATCTCTTCGCGGCTGAAAATTTCCTGGTCGCCGTGAGACCAGCCCAGGCGCACTAAATAGTTCAACAGCGCTTCCGGCAGATAACCGTCGTCGCGATACTGCATCACGCTCACCGCGCCATGACGTTTAGAAAGCTTTTTGCCATCGTCGCCGTTGATCATAGAGACATGTGCATAGAGCGGCACTGGCGCACCCAGCGCTTTCAGAATGTTAATCTGACGCGGCGTATTGTTGATATGGTCTTCACCACGGATAACATGCGTGATTTCCATATCCCAGTCATCAACCACGACGCAGAAGTTGTAGGTTGGCGAGCCATCTGTACGGCGAATAATCAGATCGTCCAGCTCAAGGTTGCTGAACTCTATAGGCCCACGGATCTGGTCATCAAATACGACGGAGCCTTCCTGCGGGTTAGCAAAACGCACGACGCAAGGCTCATCGTCAGCATGATGCTCATGATTATGGCGGCAACGGCCGTCATAACGCGGCTTTTCGCCTTTCGCCATTTGCTCTTCGCGAAGGGCTTCCAGACGCTCTTTCGAGCAATAGCATTTATAAGCAGTACCCGCTTCCAGCATCTCATCGATAACCGCGTTATAGCGGTCAAAACGTTTAGTCTGGAAGTACGGACCCTCATCCCATTCCAGGCTCAGCCAGTTCATCCCATCCATAATGGCTTCGATTGCTTCCGGCGTGGAACGCTCAAGATCGGTATCTTCAATACGCAGCACAAACTGGCCGCCTTGATTACGCGCAAAAAGCCAGGAATAGAGAGCAGTACGGGCGCCGCCGACGTGGAGATAGCCAGTCGGGCTCGGCGCAAAGCGGGTTTTGATTTTCATTAAGTGGCCTTAGTGTTGAACAGTGCCGAAAAGCGGCAAATGCCAGGGAATTTCAGTGCGCAATATTCTACCACCCTGAATTGATTCCTCAATGTTGCCGCCTGAGCTCAGCGGCACAAAGCGTGATTTTGGCGCGAATTCAGGCGAAAAAGCTTAACAAACCATCACCCTGGCTAATTTTACGACGAACAAACAAAAACTTTGGAAAAGGCGTTGACTCATTTTCAACTCTCCCTATAATGCGACTCCACACAGCGGGGGTGATTAGCTCAGCTGGGAGAGCACCTCCCTTACAAGGAGGGGGTCGGCGGTTCGATCCCGTCATCACCCACCACTCTAAAGAAGTGGCTTCCGCCGTGTAGATAAGAAATTGAGAAGTGGGTGATTAGCTCAGCTGGGAGAGCACCTCCCTTACAAGGAGGGGGTCGGCGGTTCGATCCCGTCATCACCCACCACTTTCTCGCCAGCGAATTTCTTATTATGAAGTACCGAAGTGGGTGATTAGCTCAGCTGGGAGAGCACCTCCCTTACAAGGAGGGGGTCGGCGGTTCGATCCCGTCATCACCCACCACTTCGGGTCGTTAGCTCAGTTGGTAGAGCAGTTGACTTTTAATCAATTGGTCGCAGGTTCGAATCCTGCACGACCCACCAATGTAAAAAGGCGCCCTAAAGGCGCCTTTTTGCTATGCGCAGCTGTCAATAATTCGAACCTGCCGCAGGTTCGAGCCGAGCTTTAGCGAGGCAACATTGCCGCTTGCGGCAATGGCCCGGAGGGCGAAGTCATCCTGCACGCCCCACCAGTGTAAAAAGGCGCCCTAAAGGCGCCTTTTTGCTATGCGCAGCTGTCAATAATTCGAACCTGCCGCAGGTTCGAGCCGAGCTTTAGCGAGGCAACATTGCCGCTTGCGGCAATGGCCCGGAGGGCGAAGTCATCCTGCACGCCCCACCAGTGTAAAAAGGCGCCCTAAAGGCGCCTTTTTGCTTTTCAGCGTCATGCTAACAAAGCCAATTCAATCATCAAAAAAACCGCTTTGCTCAAGATATTATTTTCTCTGCCGATAACATTCGTACCATTTCCGTCTGGAGAAAATCATGTCTATCACCATCAGCGCTACCAGTTCTTCACCTTCTGCAGGCAATAGCAGCAACGTATCGTCCCAAATCGAGCAAATTACGCAAAAAATTATAAAACTGACGCAACAGCTTAAAGAAATAACCAGCGGCAGCGGCAGCGCTGAACAGAAGCAGCGTCAGCAAGAGCTTGTTCAACAGCAAATAGAGATGCTGGAAGCGCAACTCCAGCAACTGCAACAACAGCAACAACAAAAAGCGCAGGCCGCACAGCAGAAAGCAGATCTGGCGAGTGAAATAAAAACAGCCTCTGGCGATCATCAGATTGATATCTACGTTTAAGTTTACTCTTCCTCAAAGAGTGGATCGCCGCACCGGGCCTCGGTTAACTGCCGGGCCTGTTCACGTACCACATCCCAGATAGCCTGGGCTGCGCCCGATAGTGAGCGGTTTTTACGGCGCACCAGCATCAACTTACGCTCAATAACAGGCGTTAAACGTCGTACCGCAAGACGACTCCCTTGCGGTAACGGCAGCGCCAGAGCAGGCAACACGCTAATGCCAATTCCCGCTTCCACCATCGGAAACAGCGTTGCCGGGTGCCCTATCTCCTGCACAATCATCGCCTGCACCTGTTGAGCGGCGAGCGCGGCATCGATCAGCGGACGACTGCCGGAAGCGTAATCCTGCAAAACCAGCTTCGCCCCTTGTAAAGCCTGCCACGTTACATGCGGCAGGGAAGCCAGAGGATCATTTTCCCGGCAGAGCAAAAGAAACGGCTCCGCGAGCACGACTTCACACGCCAGATCGCTTACCGGTCCCGGATCAATCACGATGCCGAAATCCACATCGCCCTGCCGAATGCTTTCCAGCACCCACTGCTGCGGACGATCGTGAAGGACAAAATCGATCTCCGGGTAGCGTTGATTTCCTTCGGCGATGCACTGAGGAATAAGGTGAGCGGAGATAGTCTGGCTGGCCGCTACCCGCACCGTACCCGAGAGTTGTTGCCCCAGCCTGCCGACATCACGGAGCGTGCTGCTTAACTCATCAAGGAGTCTTTGCAAACGCACCGCCAGCTGTTGACCAGCCTCAGTCAGTACGACTTCACGGGTAGTACGGTCAAGCAGCCGCACGCCAGTCTGCATCTCCAGTTCCTTGATGCTATGACTAACAGCGGACTGGCTTAGCCCTATCTGGCTGCCGGCGCGGCTAAAGCTGCCCGCCTGCGCTACGGCGACAAAAATACGAAGCTGGCGTAAGGTATAATTCATCTGTTTTATTCATCAATGGATGCAATAAATCAATTTTATTTCTTAAACCGCCTTGAGCACAATGAAGCTTTCTTATGGCAGGAACGGTTATGAAACTTTTTCGCATCCTCGATCCTTTCACCCTTACGCTTATCGCAGTGGTTCTGCTGGCTTCTTTCTTCCCGGTACGTGGGGAATGGGTCACCTGGTTCGACTGGCTGACCAATGCGGCCATCGCCCTGCTCTTTTTTATGCATGGCGCGAAGCTCTCACGAGAAGCCATCATCGCAGGCGGCAGCCACTGGCGCCTGCATCTGTGGGTGATGTGTAGCACATTTATCCTCTTCCCCGCGCTGGGCGTGCTGTTTGCCTGGTGGGCGCCGGTGTCGGTAAGCCCCGAGCTCTATTCCGGCTTCCTCTATCTGTGCATTCTGCCCGCCACCGTGCAATCCGCTATTGCCTTTACTTCGCTGGCAGGCGGCAACGTGGCGGCGGCGGTCTGCTCCGCTTCTGCATCAAGCCTGCTGGGAATTTTCCTTTCCCCTTTACTGGTTGGCCTTTTGATGCACCTTAACGGCGCCAGCGGCAGCCTTGAGCAAGTCGGCACCATTATGTTGCAACTGCTGTTGCCGTTCGTACTGGGCCATCTTTCCCGCCGCTGGATTGCCGACTGGGTAGCAAAACATAAAAAATGGATAGGCAAGACCGACCAGGCTTCCATTCTGCTGGTGGTTTATGGCGCCTTTAGCGAGGCGGTGGTTAACGGCATATGGCATCAGGTGGGTGCAGGCTCGCTGCTGTTTATCGTGGCGGTAAGCCTGGTGCTGCTGGCGATAGTTATCATTGTTAACACGGTAGTCGCCCGCCGTCTCGGCTTTAATAAGGCGGATGAAATTACTATCGTATTCTGCGGTTCGAAAAAGAGTCTCGCTAACGGCATTCCAATGGCGAATATTCTTTTTCCTGCCGCCGCGGTTGGGGTGATGGTGCTGCCGCTGATGATTTTCCATCAAATCCAACTGATGGTCTGTGCGGCGCTGGCGCGTCGTTATCAGCGCCAGACCGCGAAAGCGCAGGCGGATGCCCGCGCCATTCAGGCTCAGTGACGCTTCAGGGGCTGCACCAGGTGTGTCAGCCCCTCGCTTTTAATCAGTAGCGTAAAAGCCATCAGCTCGCCGAGACGGCCCGCCGGGAATTCATCCTTGCGGGCAAACCACAGCAGATACTCTTCCGGCAAATCGATAAGCATCCGCCCTTTATATTTGCCAAACGGCATCACGGTATTCGCTATCTCAATGAGCTGGGCCTTTTCCATTTCACTCTCCAAGCAGACGCAGCATTTCCGCTTCATCAATAACCTCTATGCCAAGCTCCAGCGCTTTGGCAAGCTTAGAGCCCGCCGCTTCGCCAGCGATGACCATATCGGTTTTCTTTGAAACGCTGCCGCTCACCTTAGCGCCAAGCGCCTCAAGACGGGCTTTAGCGTCATCTCGCGACATCTGGCTTAAAGAGCCGGTCAATACGACGGTTTTTCCGGCAAAGGGGCTGTCTATCTCTTCCGCTTTAACGACAAGCGGCGCAGGCCAGCTGATGCCTACCTGCTCAACCAGCTCCCGGATAACCTCACGGTTGCTCTCTTCTTCAAAGAAGTTGAAGACGTGCGTGGCGACCACAACGCCGACGTCCGGCACTTTTTGCAGCTCTTCAATCGAGGCGGCCATCAGCGCGTCGAGCGTGCCGAAGTAAGCGGCAAGCCCGGCCGCCGTCGCTTCGCCAACCTCACGGATGCCGAGGGCGTACAAAAAGCGGGCGAACGTGGTTTGCTTCGCTTTCTCCAGCGCGTCTACCAGATTTTGCGCCGATTTTGGCCCCATACGCTCAAGACGCTCAAGCGTCTCTTTGCCAAGGCCAAACAGATCCGCTGGCGTGTGCACGTACTCTTTTTCCACCAGTTGATCGATTATCTTATCTCCCATGCCATCGACATCCATCGCACGGCGGGAGACAAAATGCTTGAGCGATTCTTTACGCTGAGCGCCGCAAATCAATCCGCCGGTACAACGCGCCACCGCCTCGCCTTCAACGCGCTCGACATCAGAACCGCAAACCGGACAATGCGCGGGAAATTCGACCGGGCGCGTCTCTTCCGGGCGCTCGGAAAGCACAACGTTGACGACCTGCGGAATAACGTCCCCCGCACGGCGAATCACCACTCTGTCGCCAATACGCAGGCCGAGACGTTCAATTTCATCGGCGTTATGCAGTGTGGCGTTGCTTACCAACACGCCAGCGACCTGCACCGGCTCAAGACGCGCCACTGGGGTGATCGCCCCGGTACGCCCAACCTGAAATTCTACATCGCGTACGGTAGTCATCTGTTCCTGCGCCGGGAACTTAAAGGCTACAGCCCAGCGCGGCGCGCGAGCGACAAAGCCCAGCTGTTCCTGCAGCTCCAGCGAATCGACTTTGATGACTACGCCGTCGATATCGAAGCCAAGTCCAGGACGGTCCGCCTCTACTTTGCGGTAAAATTCCAGCACCGCCTCCGGCGTCTCGCACAGGCGAATGCGGTCGCTGACCGGCAGCCCCCATTTTTTGAATTGCTGCAGGCGCGCCATATGGCTGCGCGGCAGCTCGCCGCCTTCCAGCAGACCTACGCCATAGCAGAAAAAGGTCAACGGGCGCTTTGCGGTAATACGCGGGTCAAGCTGACGCAGGGAGCCCGCAGCCGCGTTACGCGGGTTGGCGAACACTTTGCCGCCATTGCGGCGCGCCTCTTCGTTAATTTTTTCAAAGCCTGCCTGAGGCAGAAAAACTTCGCCCCGCACTTCCAGGCGCGAGGGAATATCTTTGCCGTGCAGTTTAAGCGGGATAGCGCGGATGGTGCGTACATTCAGGGTAATATCTTCCCCTGTCGTGCCATCGCCACGCGTGGCGGCGCGCACCAGCAGACCGTTTTCATACAGCAGGCTGACCGCGAGCCCGTCAAGCTTCAGCTCGCAGCAATAAATCAGCGCGTCGGTGCTTTTCAGTCGGTCCTGCACGCGCTTATTGAAGGCCAGAAAGCTGGCTTCATCGAAAACGTTATCCAGCGACAGCATCGGCACTTCATGACGCACCTGGCTGAATTCCGTAAGCGGCATGGCGCCCACGCGCTGGGTGGGCGAATCGGGGGTAATCAGTTCCGGATGCGCCTCTTCCATGGCGCGCAGTTCGCGCATCAGGCGGTCATACTCCGCATCCGGGATTTCGGGCGCGTCCATGACGTGATAGAGAAATTCATGATGGCGAAGCGTGGTTCGCAGTTGAGTCAGTTTTTCTTCGATTGAGTCCATATCGCACCATCAATGATAAAAAACCCCCGACATGCGGGGGCTGTTATAAGGTTCGGGGGCCAGGATGATATCAGGCGTTAGCCTCTTTGACCTCGCGAATGCGGTCCTGATATTCACGCAGTTTCTGCGGCGTCATCATACGACGCTGGTCATCTAACACCACGCCGCCCACTTCATCAGCAATATGCTGAGCCGACTGCAGCATCAGTTTAAAATTCTGCAACTCATCGCCAAAACCAGGCACCTGCATAAAGATGGTAATGCCAGGCGTGGAGAAGTCGGTCATGATTTCAGGATCAAAAGAGCCAGGCTTAACCATGTTGGCAAGGCTGAACAAGACCGGGCCGCTGCCGTCCGGGCTCAGGTGGCGATGGAAAATATTCATATCGCCGAATTTGAAACCTGCCTGCTGGATGCTGTTGAGCAGGACATCGCCGTTGATTTGCGTACCGGCATGCGCCGCTACGTTCATGACAATAACCGTTTCTTTAAGCTGCGGCCTTGGCGTCTCGACAGGCTCAGGCTGAGCAGGCGCAGCAACAGGCTGCGGCGCGGGTTGTTGCTGCGCAGGTTGCGGCGCCGGCTGCTGCACAGGCGGCGGAGCGTATTGCGGCGCGGCGGGCTGCACGGGCTGCTGGACGGGTTGTTGAACCGGCGCGCGCGGTTGCGGCTGCGCTGCGGAGTGCTGCGGTGCAGGCTGTTGCACGGGCGCTTGCGGGCGCGGGGCGGCGACAGGCGACTGTTCAGGCGCTTGTTGAGCTGGCTGGCGCGGCTGGGCCGACTCATAAGGCGGCTGGTAGTTGTGCTGTGGCTGACGCGGCGTTTCCTGTTCCCAGTTCGCGTTGTCTTGCGGCGTATTTACGCGGCGTACACGCACTTCACCAACACCTTCCGCTTCATCGTCCTCGGCGTCTTCATCAAAATCCTCTTCGTCACGCTTCGATTTCATTCGCTTAAGCGGACGATCGCGGAACACGGAAGAACGCTCCTTACGGCTGGTCCAGAGTCCATGAACCAGTAAGGCTATTATGGCTATCGCGCCAACAATGATTAATATCAGACGCAAGTCCTGCATCATTATATTCTCTGTTGTTCTAACACCTTGCCACCACGGCAAACATTTACTCACTAAGAGTATTTGCCCATCTGCTCAAGTGCAAGTGCGCACTCGGTTTTCTCAGCATAAAGATGTAAGAAAAACTGCTTTTTGCTGTTTTTTCGACCATTTCCGAACTGGCGCATTTAACCGGCTCGGTTAAGATAATCCTGCCCCTTTTCGGGCCGATATTCAGGAGCACAGCAAGAGATATGGTTTCATATACAGGTACAGCCCCGCGCAGCGGCCTTTATTACTTTTCACAGGGCTGGAAATTGTTAAGCCAGCCGGGATTAAAACGCTTCGTCCTTTTACCGCTTCTGGTGAATATCCTGCTCATGGGCGGCGCATTCTGGTGGCTTTTTACACAGCTCGATCTCTGGATACCGCAGTTAATGGCCTCCGTTCCTGACTGGCTGCAGTGGCTAAGTTACCTGCTCTGGCCCATCGCCGTGTTGTCCATTTTGCTCGTGTTCGGCTATTTCTTCTCGACGCTCGCGAACTGGATAGCCGCCCCGTTTAACGGATTGCTGGCTGAACAGCTTGAAGCTCGCCTGACAGGCGCTACCCCGCCAGATACCGGTATCTTCGGCATAATGAAAGATGTGCCGCGCATCATGAAGCGGGAATGGCAGAAGTTCGTCTGGTATCTGCCGCGCGCTGTGGTGCTGCTGATGCTCTATTTTATCCCCGGCATCGGCCAGACCGTAGCACCGGTATTGTGGTTTTTGTTCAGCGCCTGGATGCTCGCAATTCAGTACTGCGATTATCCGTTCGACAATCATAAAGTGCCGTTTAAAGAGATGCGCCAGGCGCTGCGCCGACAAAAAATAACCAACATGCAGTTTGGCGCGCTGGTTAACCTCTTTACCCTTGTACCGGTACTTAACCTGGTCATCATGCCTGTCGCCGTATGCGGCGCCACAGCCATGTGGGTCGATTGCTACCGCACCCAGCATGCGCTCTGGAAGTAACCCTGCAGAGGTGGCATATGCCGCCTCTTATTCCATACTGATAAGCATTATTTCGCGACAGTATATAGATATGCGAATTCCTTACTTCCGCATAAGACCTGAGCGGGTATGCTGGAGCGGTTCCCAAATTTCATACAGTTAAGGACAGGCCATGAGTAAGATTTTTGAAGATAACTCGTTGACTATTGGTCATACGCCTCTGGTTCGACTGAACCGTATCGGTAATGGACGCATCCTCGCGAAGGTCGAGTCCCGTAACCCGAGCTTCAGCGTCAAATGCCGTATCGGTGCCAATATGATTTGGGATGCCGAAAAACGTGGCGTACTGAAGCCGGGCGTGGAACTGGTTGAACCGACCAGCGGCAACACCGGCATCGCGCTGGCTTATGTCGCCGCCGCCCGCGGCTACAAGCTAACGCTGACCATGCCGGAAACCATGAGCATTGAACGCCGTAAGCTGCTTAAAGCGCTGGGCGCTAATCTTGTGCTGACCGAAGGCGCGAAAGGCATGAAAGGCGCAATCCAGAAAGCTGAAGAGATTGTGGCGAGCGATCCGTCAAAATATCTGCTGCTTCAACAGTTCAGCAACCCGGCTAACCCCGAAATTCATGAAAAAACCACCGGTCCGGAAATCTGGGAAGATACCGACGGCCAGGTTGATGTCTTCATCTCCGGCGTGGGCACCGGCGGTACGCTGACTGGCGTGACGCGTTATATCAAAAACACTAAAGGCAAAACCGACCTTATCACCGTAGCGGTTGAGCCGACCGATTCTCCGGTTATCGCCCAGGCGCTGGCAGGCCAGGAGCTGAAGCCGGGCCCGCATAAAATTCAGGGCATCGGCGCAGGTTTTATTCCTGGCAACCTGGACCTTAAGCTGATTGATAAAGTCATTGGCATCACCAACGAGGAAGCGATTTCCACCGCCCGCCGTCTGATGGAAGAAGAAGGCATTCTGGCCGGTATCTCTTCAGGCGCGGCCGTCGCGGCAGCCCTGAAACTGCAGGAAGATGAAGCCTTCAGCAACAAAAACATTGTGGTCGTTCTCCCCTCTTCTGGCGAACGCTACCTTAGTACTGCGCTGTTTGCCGATCTCTTTACCGAGAAAGAACTGCAACAGTGATACCAGATTGTTAAATCTGGCTAAAAAAGCACCCCCAGGGGTGCTTTTTTGTGGCGTACGTCAAAGTTTTACCCCCCCTGGCATTGCTTCAGTCTGTTGGGTCTGGTATTTAACCAGCAAATTATTTCGATGCGTGAAATTAATCATTGGCACCATTCGTGTTTGCTGAATCGATTTAATGATTTGGTTAAGCCGCTTTATTCGCGGCATAATGATTGATGACGAGCGAAACGCGTGCCGCATGGAATAGATGCCGTGCGATTTTCGTCGTTCTGGCATCCTGTGCTGCGTTCCGTTTACGTCGGCGCTAACAATACAGGCTAAAGTCTGGCCGCCAGGCTAGACTTTAGTTCCACAACACTAAACCTATAAGTTGGGGAAATACAATGTTCCAGCAAGAAGTTACCATTACCGCTCCGAACGGTCTGCATACCCGCCCTGCTGCTCAGTTTGTAAAAGAAGCGAAAGGCTTCACCTCTGAGATCACTGTGACTTCCAACGGCAAAAGCGCCAGCGCGAAAAGCCTGTTCAAGCTGCAAACTCTGGGTCTGACTCAGGGCACTGTTGTGACCATTTCTGCGGAAGGCGAAGATGAGCAGAAGGCAGTTGAACATCTGGTAAAACTGATGGCTGAACTCGAGTAAGTTCCGGGTTCTTTTCAAAATCAGTCACAAGTAAGGTAGGGTTATGATTTCAGGCATTTTAGCATCTCCGGGTATCGCCTTTGGCAAAGCACTGCTGCTGAAGGAAGATGAAATTGTCATCGACCGGAAAAAAATTTCTGCCGACAAGGTTGATCAGGAAGTTGAGCGTTTCCTGAGCGGGCGCGCTAAGGCTTCTTCTCAGCTGGAAGCGATCAAGGTGAAAGCCGGTGAGACTTTCGGTGAAGAAAAGGAAGCTATCTTCGAAGGCCACATCATGTTGCTGGAAGATGAAGAGCTGGAGCAGGAAATCATAGCCCTGATTAAGGATAAGCTCGTTACCGCGGACGCCGCGGCGCACGAGGTTATCGAAGGTCAGGCTACCGCGCTGGAAGAGCTTGACGACGAGTACCTGAAAGAGCGTGCGGCTGACGTGCGCGACATCGGCAAGCGTCTGCTGCGCAATATCCTTGGCCTCGCCATCATCGATTTAAGCGCGATTCAGGATGAAGTTATCCTGGTTGCCGCTGACCTGACCCCGTCGGAAACCGCACAGCTGAACCTGAAAAAGGTGCTCGGTTTTATCACCGACCTGGGCGGCCGCACTTCCCACACCTCTATCATGGCGCGCTCTCTTGAGCTGCCGGCAATTGTGGGCACTGGCAACGTTACCTCTCTGGTAAAAAACGACGATTACCTGATCCTCGATGCGGTTAACAACAAAGTTTACGTTAACCCGACTAACGAAGAGATCGAAACGCTGCGCAACACCCAGGCCCAGGTGGCTGAAGAGAAAGCCGAGCTCGCCAAACTGAAAGATCTGCCGGCTATCACGCTTGACGGCCATCAGGTTGAAGTTTGTGCCAACATCGGTACCGTGCGCGACGTCGCGGGCGCCGAGCGTAACGGCGCGGAAGGCGTAGGCCTCTATCGTACCGAATTTTTGTTCATGGACCGTGACTCGCTGCCGACTGAAGAAGAGCAGTTCCAGGCTTATAAAGCCGTGGCGGAAGCCTGCGGTTCTCAGGCGGTTATCGTGCGCACCATGGATATCGGCGGCGATAAAGAGCTGCCGTACATGAACTTCCCGAAAGAAGAGAACCCCTTCCTCGGCTGGCGCGCGATTCGTATCGCTATGGATCGTCAAGAGATCCTGCGTGACCAGCTGCGCGCCATTCTGCGCGCCTCCGCTTTCGGCAAACTGCGCATCATGTTCCCGATGATTATCTCTGTGGAAGAAGTGCGCGTACTGAAAAAAGCGATCGACGCGTTCAAACAAGAGCTGCGCGATGAAGGCAAAGCGTTTGACGAAACGATCGAAATTGGCGTGATGGTAGAAACCCCGGCGGCGGCGACCATCGCTCGTCACCTGGCGAAAGAGGTCGATTTCTTCAGTATCGGCACTAACGATTTGACGCAGTACACCCTGGCAGTTGACCGTGGTAATGATATGATTTCCCACCTCTACCAGCCGATGTCGCCGTCTGTGCTGAACCTGATTAAGCAAGTAATTGATGCATCTCATGCTGAAGGCAAGTGGACGGGCATGTGTGGTGAGCTTGCTGGCGATGAACGTGCTACACTTCTTTTGCTGGGGATGGGTCTGGATGAATTCAGTATGAGTGCCATTTCTATCCCGCGCATTAAGAAGATTATTCGTAACACGAACTTCGAAGATGCGAAGGTTTTAGCAGAGCAGGCTCTTGCTCAACCGACAACGGACGAGTTAATGACGCTGGTTAACAAGTTCATTGAAGAAAAAACAATCTGCTAATCCACGAGATGCGGCCCAAATTACTGCTTAGGAGAGAAGGCTAATGGGGTTATTTAGTAAGCTGTTCGGTGATAAAGGCAATAGCGACACCGGAACCATTGAGATCGTTGCTCCACTGTCCGGTGAAATCGTTAACATTGAAGACGTGCCGGATGTAGTGTTCGCAGAGAAGATTGTTGGTGATGGCATCGCTATCAAACCGACCGGCAACAAAATGGTTGCGCCGGTAGATGGCACCATTGGCAAAATCTTTGAAACCAACCATGCGTTCTCTATCGAATCCGATAGCGGCATTGAGCTGTTCGTTCACTTCGGTATCGACACCGTCGAACTGAAAGGCGAAGGCTTCAAGCGTCTCGCTGAAGAAGGCCAGCGTGTGAAGAAAGGCGACCCGGTTATCGAGTTCGACCTGCCGCTGCTGGAAGAAAAAGCGAAATCCACGCTGACGCCGGTCGTTATCTCCAATATGGATGAAATCAAAGAGTTGATCAAACTCTCTGGTAGCGTAACCGTGGGCGAAACGCCGGTTATCCGTATCAAGAAGTAAGACTGACTCCAATTCGAAAATGGCGCCGTAAGGCGCCATTTTTTTATCCTTCGGCCATTAACCGGACTCTGAACTATGCGCCGCTGGCGTTCTCTCTGGCTGTGCTTCATTGCCCTGCTGCTGCCCGCATCACCGCTTTATGCCGGTTCTCCCGGCCCTTACGTGCTGGCGTTTATCGACATTTCCGTCCCACCGCTCAATGACGGCCAGGCCCTTACCGCCGCGCTGCGTAAAGCGCCGTCAATAGCGGAAAGAGAAACCTGTTTTTTATGCGAGGAAAGCGCTCAGGTTGAGGTGCTCTATCTTTATCGTCTGCCGCCGGGTCTGTCAGCGGACGCGCTGCGCCTTGCCGTCAGAGGCGATAAAAATGCCCGTAACCGAATGCAGCAACAACTTGCGGCGTTTGCAGATAAAGATGGCTATCAAGTGGATGGGTTGCTTATTTACGAGCATCTTCAAGGCGTCGTCAGCATTTATGCGATGCCTGCTCTGCCGGGTAAAGCATTGCACAAGGTGAGTAGACCCGTTAAACGTTACCTTTCGCAGCAGAGCCTGGACAGGCTGCTTGAGGACGCGGCGGCGCAAATTCCCCGTGAAATCTGAATCGGCGGACGTTTGCGTCCGCCGCCACGGTTAAATTCCCGCGCCCTGGCTGTAGCTTTCTTCCCCGAATACGCCGGTCGAAAGGTAGCGGTCGCCGCGATCGCAGATAATCGCCACCACTACCGCGCCTGGGTTTGCCTGCGCGACGCGCAACGCGCCCGCTACCGCCCCGCCGGAACTCACGCCGCAGAATAGTCCCTCTTTACGCGCCAGCTCGCGGGTGGTGTTTTCCGCATCAAGCTGGCTGATATCCAGCACCTCATCCACCAGCGACGCGTTGAAAATGCCCGGCAGATATTGCTGGGGCCAGCGGCGAATTCCCGGAATGCTGCTGCCTTCTTCCGGCTGCAGGCCGACAATCGTCACCTTTTTCGCCTGTTCGCGCAGAAAGCGGCTCACGCCCGTAATGGTGCCCGTTGTCCCCATGCTGGAAACAAAGTGCGTAATGCGCCCTTCGGTTTGCCGCCAGATTTCAGGACCCGTGGTGGTGTAATGCGCGTAAGGGTTATCAGGGTTATTAAACTGGTCCAGCACCTTACCTTCGCCACGTTCGCCCATCTCTTTCGCCAGATCGCGTGCGCCTTCCATCCCCTGCTCGCGGCTTACCAGAATCAGCTCCGCGCCGTAAGCCTGCATCGCTGCCTTGCGCTCCATGCTCATGTTGTCCGGCATAAGCAGCTTCATGCGGTAGCCTTTCAGGGCCGCTATCATCGCCAGCGCGATACCGGTATTGCCGCTGGTCGCCTCAATCAGCACGTCGCCGGGCTTAATCTCGCCACGCTTTTCCGCTTCGGTAATCATCGAGAGCGCGGCGCGGTCTTTCACCGAACCCGCCGGGTTATTACCTTCGAGCTTGACCCAAATTTCGGCGCCGTTGGTCAGCCCGGTCCGCTGCAGCCGCACCAGAGGCGTATTGCCGATAGTCTGTTCTAATGTGTTCACGTCAGTCTGTCCAAAGCATAAAAAAAGCGGCCACGGGGCCGCTTGCTCGTCGTGTAGGACGTTAACCTATCAGGCCGTCTCAGCCAGAGCAACACTCTGGATCCGCTCATCGCCGTTGTAAAGACGGGCGTGCTGCAGGCCCACATACAGACGCTCGCCGCGGTGCGGCACATAGTCTTCGCGCAGCACGACCGTTAGCGGTTCGTCATACCAGCCAAGCGGCTGCACGACCAGTTGCATATAGTGCCCCTTCGGACTCACTTCCAGCACCTGCACCGGGAGCGGCGAATCAAGGCTGGTGCGGCGGCTGACATCCACTTCCCACGGACGCAGGAACAGGTCAACCGGCCCCTGGTGCGCAGGAGAAAAACCGAGCGGCCAGCGGTGCGCGCCAACGTGGAACTGGCTGCCGCGCACGGTGCCCTTCAGGCGGTTAACTTCGCCAAGGAACTCCAGCACGAAGCGCGTGGCGGGCTCTCGCCACACCTGCTCCGGCGCATCAGCCTGTTCGATATGGCCCTGGCTCATCACCACCACGCGGTCGGCCACTTCCATCGCCTCTTCCTGATCGTGGGTAACGAAAACGCTGGTGAATTTTAACTCTTCGTGCAGCTCGCGCAGCCAGCGGCGCAGCTCTTTACGCACCTGGGCGTCCAGTGCGCCGAAAGGCTCGTCGAGCAGCAGGATTTGCGGCTCCACCGCCAGCGCGCGAGCCAACGCCACGCGCTGTTTCTGGCCGCCGGAAAGCTGCGCCGGATAGCGGTCCGCCAGATGAGAAAGCTGCACCATCTCAAGCAGCTGCGTCACTTTTTGTTTGATAGCCGCCGCGTTCGGGCGCTCGCGCCTTGGCAGTACGGTCAGGCCGAACGCAATATTGTCGAATACCGACATATGGCGAAACAGCGCATAGTGCTGAAACACAAACCCCACCTTACGGTCGCGGGCATGCAGGCGGCTCACGTCGGTGCCGTGAAAGCGAATGCGCCCGCTGGTCTGGTGCTCAAGCCCGGCGATAATACGCAGCAGCGTCGTTTTACCGGAGCCGGAAGGCCCCAGCAGCGCCACCATCTGGCCGGAAGGGATATCCAGTGAGATATCATTCAGCACCTGGGTGCGACCAAAAGACTTCTTAATATTGGCAATCTCAATGCTCATGATTTCCCTCCTGTTGCCCGCGTTTTTCCTGATTATTCAGGCGCCACTGCAACGCACTCTTTAAAAACAGGGTCAAAATAGCCATTAACGTCAGCAGGGCGGCGGCGGTAAACGAACCCACCGCGTTGTAATCCTGCTGCAGTAATTCAATCTGTAAAGGCAGCGAAAGCGTTTCGCCGCGAATGGAGCCGGATACCACCGACACCGCGCCAAACTCGCCGATGGCGCGCGCGTTAGTCAGCACCACGCCATACAGCAACGCCCAACGGATATTCGGCAGCGTTACGCGGCGAAACATCTGCCAGCCGGACGCGCCAAGCAAAATAGCCGCTTCATCTTCCTGGCTACCCTGGCTCAGCATGACCGGCACCAGCTCGCGCACCACAAACGGACAGGTGACGAAGATAGTCACCAGCACCATGCCCGGCCAGGCGAACATAATCTGCATATCATGTTCATCCAGCCAGCCGCCGAGCGGGCCGTTAGAGCCGTAAAAGAGCAGATACACCAGGCCCGCTACCACCGGCGAGACGGCAAACGGAATATCAAGCAGCGTCAGCAATAATTGACGGCCGCGAAAGTCAAAGCGCGTCACCAGCCAGGCGAGCAAAGTACCGAATACCAGGTTAACCGGCACCGTGATAAGCGCAATCAACACGGTCAGCCAGATGGCGTGCAGCATGTCCGGGTCGGCGATGTTTTCCAGCACTGGCATCAGCCCCTGCGAAAAAGCCTGCGCAAAGATAGAAATCATCGGCACCAGCAGGATCAGGCAGGAAACCAGCACGCCCGTGCCGATAAGCAACCATTTGCCCCAGTTCACGCCGGGGCGATCGTAATTTTTCACTTCAGTAACTTCAGCCATTAATGACCTACCACGCGCCGGCCAAAGCGGCTTTGCAGAGTGTTAATGCCAAACAGCAGCAACAGCGAAGCGGCGAGGATCACTGAAGCGATAGCGCTGGCCGCCGGGTAATCAAACTCCTGCAACCGTACGAAAATCATCAGCGAGGTAACCTCGGTCTTCCAGGCGATGTTGCCGGCGATAAAAATCACCGCGCCGAACTCGCCAAGGCTGCGGGTAAACGAGAGCGCCACACCCGCCATCAGCGCCGGAGAAAGCTCCGGCAGCACCACTTTACGAAAGCTCTGCCAGCGGGTGGCGCCGAGCGTCTGCGCGGCTTCTTCGTATTCCGGGCCTAACTCTTCCAGTACAGGCTGCACGGTGCGCACGACAAAGGGAATGCTGGTGAACGCCATCGCTACGGCGATGCCAAGCCAGGTATACGTCACTTTAATGTCGAACTGCGCCAGCCATTCGCCGTAAAGCCCGTTCACGGAGAAAAGCGAAGCGAGGGTCAGGCCCGCCACCGCCGTCGGCAGGGCGAAAGGCAAGTCCATCAGCGCATCCAGCAGCGTACGGCCAGGAAACTGATAGCGGGTTAAGATCCACGCCATCAACAACCCAAATACGCCATTAAATACCGAGGCCACCGCCGCGGAGAGCAGCGTCACTTTATACGCCGCCACTACCTGCGGGTTGGTAATCACTTCCCAGTACTGCTCCCAGCTCATCTGGGCGAGCTGCATCACCAGCGCGCTAAGCGGCAACAGAAGAATCAGACAAACAAACAACAGGCTGGTGCCAAGGCTTAAGGTAAAGCCCGGCAACACACGCTTAGAGACTGCAAACATTACTTACGCCCCGCCGCGACCAGCCGGTCAAATTCGCCGCCGCTGTTGAAGTGGGTTTTCATCGCTTCCGGCCAGCCGCCGAATTTATCCTCTACGCGGAAAAGGTCGGTCTGCGGGAATTTATCCTTCAGCTTGTCCATCACTGCCGGGTTGTTCACGCGGTAGTAATAGTTGGTGATGATCTGCTGCGCCGTCGGGCTATAGAGATAGTTCAGATAAGCCTTCGCCGCCTTCTCGGTGCCGTTGGCTTTGACGTTTTTATCAATCCACGCCACCGGGAACTCCGCCAGGATATTGACCTTCGGCACGACGACCTCGTAACCCTCTTTTTCGTACTGATTGCGGATGTTGTTCACTTCCGACTCAAAGCTAATCAGTACGTCGCCCAGGCCACGTTCAACGAAGGTGGTGGTCGCGCCGCGACCGCCGGTATCAAACACTTCAACGTTTTTCAAAAACTGCGTCATGAACTGTTCGGTTTTGGCTTTATCGCCGCCGTCGGCTTTGTCCGCCGCGCCCCAGGCAGCTAAGTAGGTGTAACGGGCGTTACCGGAGGTTTTCGGGTTCGGGAAAATGAGCTTCACGTCCGGGCGCACCAGGTCGCTCCAGTCGTGGATATTCTTCGGGTTGCCCTTACGCACCAGGAAAGCCATGGTGGAATAGAACGGCGAGCTGTTATTGGGCAAACGGTTTTGCCAGTCGGCCGGGATGAGCTTGCCTTTATCATGCAGGATCTGAACGTCGGTCACCTGGTTATAAGTTACAACGTCTGCTTTTAAGCCCTGCAAAATGGCCAGCGCCTGCTTGGATGAGCCTGCGTGCGACTGCTTTATAGTCAGCTTGTCGCCGTTATTCTCTTTGGCCCACTGCTGCGCAAAAGGCGGGTTAAGGGCGGCAAAAAGCTCGCGGGAAACGTCGTAAGAGCTGTTCAACAGCTCGGTTGCCTGAGCGTGTCCTGCCATTAACAGAGAGATGGCGATTGCGCTCCATGCTTTTCTAGTGATTTTAACGGCCATTGCGCACCCTTATAAATGTGATGACGATCAGGCATCAGTTTATTTATAACGGGCGTTAAAGCTGTAACGCTTTTATATACCGTTTAGCGATTTGCAATTGCGAAAGGATATAAGCCAGCGGCGCGACGGAAAGCCGCGCCGCGAGGGGGTTAAAGCGTGAAAAGGCGCTCAAGAGAGGGGGCGAAATAGTAGCCGCCGGTAACCGGCTTTGTGAAGCGCAGCATGGCGTCGCGCTTGCCGTCTTTATCGCCGAACATGCTCAGCAACTGCTGTTCAATGTTATAAAGACGCGCGCAGTAAGCGCAGAAGTACAGACCGTGCACGCCGCTTGCCGTGCCGTAAGGCAGGCTCTGGCGCACAATTTTCAAGCCCTTGCCCTCTTCTTTGAGATCAACGCGAGTCAGATGGGACGTGACCGGGCGCTCATCGCCGTCAATCTCTTCGTTCGCCGCTTTGGTACGGCCAATCATCATTTCCTGATCCGGCACGCTCATGCGGTTAAGCTGCTTCAGGTTATGCTCCCAGCGCTGCACGAAGACATAGCTGCCGCCCGCGTCCACGCCGTCGTTGATCACCGCAACGGCGCGACGCGTCTCTTCGCCAGCCGGGTTCTCGGTGCCATCGACAAAGCCGCTCAGGTCACGCTCTTCCACCCAGCGGAAGCCGTGCGTCTCTTCTTCAACGCTAAGCGTGTCGCCAAAGGCGGCCAGCGCGGCCTGAGCGACGGAAAAGTTCACGTCATGGCGCAGAGAAAGGATGTGTATCAACACGTCGTGCTGGGTGGCGGGTGCCAGTCCTTTACCAAGCGGGGTAAAGTTTTTCAGCTCCTGCGCCCCTACCCCGCCGCTTAATTCACACCAGAGGTCATGACCGAAGCCGATAACCACCCCAAGGCTGGCTTCCGGAAACTGTGCCTGAAAGGTCGCGATTTTATCAGCGAATGCTTTACAGCCCTGACGCAGCGCGTCGCGATCGCCCTGCGCTTTCGCTTCCAGCCAAATGGCGGCGCGGCAATGTTCCGGCAAAATGCCGCTTTGAACCTGAGACATCTCTCCTCCAGCAAAAACGATGCCACGAAGGTGGCATGAATCGGGCTATTGTACCCGATTTTTTTGCCGGCGCGTTGCGCTAAAACAAGCCGTTAACGGCGCCAGACTATCTTGTGCAGCGTCCATTTCTTGAGCGCATCGTCAGAGGGCATTAACCCTTCAGGACCGCGCCATTCGCCGGTAAAAACGTAGCTGACATGATGACTGCCGGGCGCCTGACACTCCACGCCGTCGCTGTCGTCATCCAGCGCTTTTTTACAGGCGCCATACGCTTTGTCATACAGATCGCTAAAAGGCGTGCCAATCTTAACGCCGCTGTCGGTCTCAATATCGTTATCCAGCACATCGATACGGCTGACTTTGTCGTTTTCGCCGTTAACCACTACGGCAAGCTTGTCATCCTTCAGCGCTTCGAAATAGCGCACCACCGCGCCGCCCTGCGTTTTCATCCCGCTGCGCAAGCGATAATCATCGCCCAGCGCGTCGGCGATCGCCTCTTCTTTCAGCGGCGTGTCGGCAGTGATATCCCCTAAACCGTTTTCGGTCACTTCAAGCGACGAGCCAAACCAGTTCCACGGCGCGGCGGCGGACCAGTGTACGTTCGATAGCGTAGAACAGCCCGTCAACACGAGCGGCAGACCGCAGAGCAGCAAACGCAGGTTTTTCATTTTCTATCCCTTTCTTAAGCATTATCGCTTGTTGGAACCTGTAAACCGAAAAAAGTGCCGGTTAATCTGTATCGGGCGTAAAGCAGGCGCGCAACCGGGCATTAAACCCAAGCCACCAGAGCGCGAAGAGGTCGGCGGCCAGCAGAATCACCGCCGCCGCGCCCTGCCCTTCATTGCTCGCCAGCATAAACAGCTGTGAGGTTAGCAGCCAGCCCTGGGTAACGATAAGCACCCAGCGCCAGGCGCGCCATAGCCGTGGGAAGCGCTCCCGCCGCCCGCTTAGCAGAAAAGCCAGCGCCGCCGGTACACCGGTCAGCAAGCCGAGCCAGAAGGCGGCGCGGTCCGGGTAAAAGAGCGCGAGCAGCGCTTCTCCTTGCTCCCGCGATGCGCCCGCCAGCACAAACAGCGCCCAGGTGCGCGCCTGCAACAGCAGCACGACCCAGAACAGCGCGGGCAGCTTCAACAGCCCTTTACTGTCGTAGTCGGAAGGTAAAAACATGTATAAATTCCGGGATTCGCCGTCATAAAAGGCAGAATTATGTCACCCTGTAAGGGTGCGAAGAAAGCGCTTCGCACCAGATAAACAAAAGGAGATTGAGATGAAAAAACGTAGCATTGCGTTGTTATTTGCAACGGCCGCGCTGACGGCGGCGCCAGCTATCGCCCAGAAAGGGGGATTCAGCGGCCCGGATAACACCACCGCCGCCGCGAAAGGCGGCTTCGTTGGACCGGATGCGGCCAGCACGACGGTGGAACAGGCGAAAAGCCTGCGCGATGACGCCTGGGTGGCGCTGGAAGGCAACATCGTGCGTAAGATTGGCAAAGAGCTTTATGAGTTCCGCGACGCAAGCGGCTCTGTCAATGTGGAAATTGACGACCACGTCTGGAATGGCGTCACCATCACCCCGAACGACAAGGTGCGTATCGAGGGGGAAGTGGATAAAGACTGGAACTCCGTTGAAATCGACGTGAAAAAAGTGACCAAAGGCTAAGCGCTTTTCACCCGGCCCTGCGCCGGGTGACCATTAATATTCCTGGTCTTCAATTAGCCGCTTGCCAAGGCTTATCACATCCTGGTGTTCATAACCCAGACGCTCATACATGCCCAGCACCACGTCGTTATCCTCGCGGATCTGAATATTGATTTTCGGGCAGCCGCGGGCGATGAGTTTTTTCTCAAGACGGCTTAATAACGCGTTGGCGATGCCGCGCCCGCGAAACTCCGGGTGTACGCCCAGGTAGTACGCCGAGCCGCGATGCCCGTCGTAGCCGCCCATTACCGAGCCCACCACCTCGCCGTTCACCTCGGCGACCAGGAACAGATCGGGGTCGTGGTTCAGCTTGCGCTCAATGTCCATTTCCGGATCGTTCCAGGGGCGCAGCAGGTCGCAACGCTCCCAGAGGGTAATGACCTCTTCGAAATCTGGCTGGCGAAAAACACGTATCTCCATGGTATTACCCATCTTTTGCGCAATAAAAACAGTGATTATGGCGCTATCTGTTGCAATAGCCAATATCCCCGGCAAAACTTCGCGAAAAATGGCATACTACCCTTTCGCCTCGCCTTGAAATGAAAAGTAAAACTTTTCCCGCTACGGAATGTCGTCCCCTGAAGAGCGATACGCTATAACACTGCGGGACCATAAAAACAGAAGTCAGGACGCATGAGCACTATTAAGCCATTAAAAAAACTCACATCGCGCCGTCAGCTGCTGCTTACGGGCCTCGCAGCCCTGACGGTTACCGGCATTAACAAAGCCCTTGCTAAAGAAGAGAAACCGCTCGCCACCAGCACCAGCCACAGCAAGCCGAAAGCCAAAAAAGCGGGCGCGAAGCGCATGGTGATGCTCGACCCGGGCCACGGCGGCATCGATACCGGCGCTATTGGCCATAACGGCTCAAAAGAGAAACACGTGGTGCTGGCGATTGCCAAAAAAGTGCGCGCTATTCTGCGCGCGCAAGGCATCGACGCCCGCCTTACCCGCAGCGACGACACCTTTATTCCGCTCTATGACCGGGTGGAGATAGCCCACCAGCACGGCGCGGATCTCTTTATGTCGATTCACGCCGATGGTTTCACCAGCCCCACCGCCGCAGGCGCGTCGGTTTTTGCGCTCTCTAACCGCGGGGCGAGTAGCGCCATGGCGAAATACCTCTCCGATCGCGAAAACGCCGCCGACGACGTGGCGGGCAGCAAGGTAAAAAATAAAGATCACTATCTGCAACAGGTGCTGTTCGACCTGGTGCAGACCGATACCATTAAAAACAGCCTTACGCTCGGCTCGCACATCCTGCGCCAGATTAAACCGGTGCATCGCCTGCACAGCCGGTCGACCGAACAGGCGGCGTTTGTGGTGCTCAAGTCGCCTTCTATCCCTTCCGTGCTGGTAGAAACCTCTTTTATTACCAATCCGGAAGAGGAAAAGCTGCTCGGCACCAATGCATTTCGCCAGAAAATCGCTACCGCTATCGCCAACGGCGTCATCAGCTATTTCAACTGGTTCGATAATCACAAAGCCCATTCAAAGCGAGGCTAACCGATGCAACCGGACATTCAGTTAGTGAAAACGTTCCTGCTCGATTTGCAGGACCGCATCTGCCAGCAGCTGGCGGCTATCGACGGCGCCGCGTTTGTTGAAGACGCCTGGCAGCGCGAGGGGGGCGGCGGCGGTCGCAGCCGCGTTCTGCGCGAAGGAAAGGTGTTCGAACAGGCGGGCGTTAACTTTTCGCACGTTCATGGCGATGCGATGCCCGCCTCCGCCACCGCGCACCGCCCGGAGCTGGCCGGGCGCAGCTTCGAGGCGATGGGCGTTTCGCTGGTCGTGCATCCCCGCAACCCTTACGTGCCGACAAGCCACGCCAACGTGCGCTTTTTTATCGCCGAGAAGCCGGGCGCCGACCCGGTCTGGTGGTTTGGCGGCGGCTTTGACTTAACGCCCTTTTACGGTTTTGAAGAAGACGCCGTGCACTGGCACCGAACGGCGCGTAATCTCTGCCAGCCTTTTGGCGAAGAGGTTTACCCGCGTTACAAAAAGTGGTGCGACGATTATTTCTTTCTTAAGCACCGCAACGAGCAGCGCGGCATTGGCGGCCTGTTCTTTGATGACCTCAATACGCCTGACTTCGACCACGCCTTTCGCTTTATGCAGGCGGTGGGCAACGGCTATCTGGACGCTTACCTGCCTATCGTCGAACGTCGCAAGGCGCAACCCTGGGGCGAACGCGAACGCGACTTCCAGCTCTACCGCCGCGGGCGCTATGTGGAGTTTAATCTGGTGTGGGATCGCGGCACGCTGTTTGGCCTGCAAACCGGCGGGCGCACCGAATCTATCTTGATGTCGATGCCGCCGCTGGTGCGCTGGGAGTACAACTACCAGCCTGAAGAGGGCAGCCCGGAAGCGGCCCTCTACCGCGATTTCCTGCCGGTTCGCGAGTGGGTATAACTACCGCGGCGCCCCTGAAAAGGCGCCGTTATTTTTTGAATCGTCCGTTCGCCACGTCATCCGGCGTTACGACGCCGCTGTCCAGCACCCAGCCGCTAATCAGCGCCGCTGGCGTAACGTCAAACGCCGGGTTGTAAACCCGCGCATTTTCCGGCGCCCACTGCACCGCGCCGAAACTGCCCGCCACGCCCGTCACCTCGGCTGGCGCCCGTTGCTCAATGGGGATAGCCGCGCCGTTCGGACAATCCGGGTCAAGCGTGGTCTGCGGCGCGGCAACATAAAACGGAATATGATGAAACTTCGCCAGCACCGCGAGGCTGTAAGTGCCGATTTTATTCGCCACGTCGCCATTGGCGGCGATACGGTCCGCGCCCACCCAGATAGCGTCCACCTGCCCCTGCGCCATCAGGCTCGCCGCCATCGAGTCGGTAATCAGCTGATAAGGGATGCCGAGCTCGCCAAGCTCCCACGCCGTTAAGCGACCGCCCTGCAACAAAGGTCGGGTTTCATCCACCCAGACGTTGGCGACCTTACCTTCATCAAACGCCTGCGCGATAACGCCAAGCGCAGTGCCCACGCCCGCTGTCGCCAGCCCGCCGGTATTGCAGTGGGTGAGCAGGCGGCTGCCTGGCTTCACAAGCTGGCTGCCCGCCCGGGCGATGCGGTCGCACAGTTCGCGGTCTTCCTGCACCAGGCGAACCGCTTCGGCTTCCAGCGCGGCGGCGACGTTCTCCTGCGCAAGCGCCTGCTTCATGCGGTCGAGGTTATTCATCAGATTAACCGCCGTGGGCCGCGCGGCGCGCAGCGTTTCGAGGGCATGGGTCAGTTCGTTCCGGCTCAGGCCGCGTTCGCCCAGCAGCGCCAGCAGCAGGCTTGCCGACAGGCCAATCAGCGGCGCGCCGCGCACCCGCAGCGCATGAATATGGCCGACCAGCGCCTCTACGCTGTCGGCGGGCAGCCAGTTTTTCTGCTGCGGCAGCGCCTGCTGGTCGAGGATCCAGAGCTTATTGTCCACCACCCGCAGGCTGGTTGTCTGAAGTGTCTGCATGAGTTAAATCCCTGTTGCGTTATTGTGGCGTATTGTGTCAGGATGCGGAACGGATGTATAGACGTCTGAACGGCTTTATAACCTGATTGCATGAGGATATTCGCAATGTCGCACTACCGAACCTTCACGGCCTATGACGCAGTGGCTTACGCGCAACAGTTTGGCGGACTGGCGGATCCAGCCAGCCTTGTGGAGGCGCAGGAAGTGGGCGACGGCAACCTCAATCTGGTGTTTAAAATTTTTGATACCCAGGGCGTTAGCCGCATTATCGTCAAGCAGGCGCTGCCTTATGTCCGCTGCGTAGGCGAATCCTGGCCGCTGACGCTCGACCGCGCGCGGCTAGAAGCGCAGACGCTGGTCGAACACTACAAACATTGCCCGCAGCATACGGTGAAAATTCACCATTACGACGCGGATCTGGCGGTGATGGTGATGGAAGATCTTTCAAGCCACCGCATCTGGCGCGGCGAGTTGATAAGCGGCGTCTATTACCCGCAGGCGGCGAGCCAGCTTGGTGAGTACCTGGCGCAGACGCTGTTTCATACCAGCGATTTTTATCTCCATCCCCACGAGAAAAAAGCCCAGGTGGCGCGCTTTATCAACCCCGAGATGTGCGAAATCACCGAAGATCTTTTCTTCAACGACCCGTATCAGATTCATGAGCGTAATAACTACCCGGCAGAACTGGAGCCGGAAGTCGCGGCGCTGCGTGACGATGCGCAGCTCAAAACCGCCGTCGCCGCGCTCAAGCACCGCTTCTTTTCTCACGCCGAAGCGCTGCTGCACGGCGATATCCATAGCGGATCGATTTTTGTCGCTGACGGCAGCCTGAAGGCGATTGACGCCGAGTTTGGCTATTTTGGCCCGGTCGGTTTTGACGTCGGCACTGCCATCGGCAACCTGCTGCTGAACTATTGCGGCCTGCCGGGACAGCTTGGCATTCGCGAGGCGGCAAGCGGCCGCGACCAGCGTCTTGCTGATATTGTCGAACTGTGGAACACCTTCGCCGAGCGCTTTCAGTGGCTTGCGCGTGAGAAGACCCGCGATGCGGCGCTGGCCTTCCCCGGCTACGCCAGCGAGTTTCTGAAGAAAGTCTGGGCAGACGCTATCGGCTTTGCCGGCACGGAGCTGATTCGCCGAAGCGTCGGGCTTTCCCACGTGGCGGATATCGACACCATTCAGGATAAAGAGATGAAGCTCTCCTGCCTGCGCCACGCCATTGAGCTTGGCAAAGCGCTGATTGTGCTGGCCCCGCGCATCGACAGCGCCGACGAGCTGGTCGCCCGGGTGCGGCAGTACGGTTAAGCGTTTTCTCCTTCCCCTCTCCCCAACGGGGAGAGGGGGAAAATCCTCCGCCCTTGCCAACCGCGCTTTCCGGTCCCCTCTCCCTTGTAGTTAACTAACTACCCGCTACGCTTCTGCCACCCCCTATCATTTATGGGGAAGCGGTAACCGTCTGTTCGACACAGCTAATGGCCCAGTTAAAATCGGAATCAAAGTTCTTTAATAAGGTCCAGTCGGGAGTGAGCGGTCTACAGGGCTTTCGATTAAGCGGAACGTAATGAAAAAGACTTTTAAGTCTTGTACTCAGCTGGGACAAAATGCCGCCTTTAGAGGCGGCATTGAATCACTCTAACCTGCATCCCATTGCGATCTGCTTCCTGAAAATCAATGCAGTACGGACCTGGCGATATTAGATCCTGCCACGAAGCGGGCAAGTGTGAAGGTCCACTCTGAGCGATAAGCGGAAGTTGCACGTGATCATCAATGGAAATGGAGCGGAGTAACCAGCTGAAAGGATAACAACCAAAGCAGAGGTTACTAACAACATTCGCCTCATGAGCCGGATATGTATCGCCTTTCATACCCTCTGAGCATATTAGTATCAACTATTTGCGAACCATGCCGATACTGACAGAATGGCTATCATTTGATGATAATGAAAGAAGAATACTTGAATTGAACAGAATGACAGGAATTGCTGTTTTATGTCTTGCGCTGATGGGATGCAGTTCTATGCCCTCAGAAAACAGAACGCAGTACCTGAGAACGGAAATGCAATCACCAGTTTCAGGGCCAACCATAGTAACTGTAACCGCGGACAGCCTTCTGAAAAAAGACAATACCCGTAATTTGCTACTGTACGCACTCCGCCCGTTGCCTGGAAAAGTATTCACCTCTGATCTGGACAGAAAATTTGCAGCAGCGACGATCTATATCGATTTGTACGTAGATAAAGGAAACAGTACGGCCGAGATCAGTGGTGAGATAAATTACTATGATCACGAGCAATATGTGAATGCCCGCCTGGTAGGAGGCATTGTCAGGACAATGCCACTTGCACCACAGGCCATCCCGCTGACACTCAATAAGCCTTTATCAATCAGTCTGCCACATGGGATCCACTATTCCGTCATGCTGACGGACAGCCAGCCTTGAACATAGCTCCGCTTAAAAAAGCGCATGAGGACGTAATGGCGAATATATGGCACAAAATTAAATCGGTTTTCATAGCAGAACCGGAAGATGCATACTGGGAGCAAAGAGCGACCAACCTGGACTATCTGGTGAAGCGGCGTACGGGTGAAATTGTAGTTGATCCGACCACCGCTCACTTGTCTCTGGATGACCGGGCCAAAATGGCAGTCGATACGGTAGACTTCGAGACGATGCTTGCTGACCTAGAGATATCGACGGATTATCGTGCACTCAATTCCAATGATATTGTTGTGGCAGTCTGCATTGGAATCATGGGGGTTGACGCTGCGCATATGACAAATCACTATGCCGATGCGCTGGAAGAAAAGTTTGTAAAGCTGCATGAGTATTTTAAGCCTGAGGGTACAGGTGCCAGTCCCTTAGACTACCGGGCAGGCGCTAACCATCGATCTATCTTTGGGCACGACTTTAATCTTAATCAGAAACTGCCAGACGGTTATACGTATGGAGGGCAAGATGTCGGTGGGCAAACTGTATATTCGCTGGTGCTAAAATACCTCGAAAGTAACTTTCCCGGGAGCAGTGGACTCGGCCTGCATCTTAAAGCAATCCTGCATATTCTGACCCATTATCTTTCCGATTTACCCACAACGAAAGGGTTACCTTTACCCTTTTCTTCTTTTTTTACAGAATGGAAAGAGGACCCCACCAAATCATCAGGCTATGCGGCTTCTAACCCTTTGATGGAGGCTCTGGGAGATGAGTACGGAACTATAAACGCAGCTGATGCATCCAGCTACGCTGTTATGAAGTTGCTTTTACTCTCTTATGGCGCTTTTGCCCATAGGGGACTGGATACTCCGGAAGATGAAAAAGAGCTACATAAGACGCAACTTGCGGTGATCGCTTATGGCACTGCGCTTGTTATACAGATGCTTCTGCTGGTAACAGGAACTCTTGGACGAACCGGAAAGCTGAACTACCTTATTGCCGGTCCGTTCCTTTGGAACAGTGCCCGCTCGGTGTTGATAGTCCATAAACAGCATCGTCAGGTCATGACTCATTACGAGAAATCTATTGCCGTACTTAATGACAGCGAATCAAATTTTGACGATTGGGTAAAAACTGTATGCGTTTAGTAAACCATGCCACTAATGCAAAAAACTTTTATCATTTTGAAGACTCCGATGATTGTTGCGAGCCTGCTGTAGTAACAGCAGCAGCTGAGCGTTTGCGGCAAAGCAAAGATCTTAATGCTGCTGATGCCGCCCAACTCGAAACGATTGTCTCGCTTGAACTGCTGAGGTATGAGTACGCTTCTGGCGAAATGCCAGTGGATGATTTAAAGTCGCAGATACAAAAACTGCGTAATACTTTAATCGATGTCCATGGCCGGGAACCTTTCGATAACGGCAATATAGACAAAGGTTTCTACAGATTTCTGAACGAGGAATATGGTCTTGTCACAAAGTAAAAACATCCTGGCCGCTGTTGGGTTATTAGTGACTGCTATTTCATCAGCTTTTGCAGGGAAAAAGGCTTCGGACCATCTTGAAAAACGTCGTAAAAAATCGCTTGAAAAGGAAGAGGGTGGGATTGATAAAAAACTGAAAAAGGACGGCAAATGATTATTTTATTTATTGTTATCGCATTAATTGCTTTTGTTATTATATTTGGCGCCAATGAGGTGCCCAGACGAAGAAGGCATCAGGCGATGCAGGAGGCAAAAAAGAAAAGGTTTCGTGATAGTGACCAGAGATGAATGACGAAGTATTACGATCAACCATATGTAGCATATTGATGATGCCCACTTCCCGTTATCTGATATGTATTAGCTCAGACCTGATCTGACAGTTACCGGTTATTTATACAGGTGTCTGTCAGATTACATCTGGCTTAAATTTTTATCAGCCCAGATGCGTTTTCCATCAAGTAATGTATCCATTGGCGTCCGCCCACAGCACATTTTTCCCGGATGGGTTCGTTCATTATTATAGTGAGTTTGACCTGCTCCCCGTAGATTAGTACATCATGATGTTAGCCGTGTCCGCTTTTGGCACAAAGCGTACACGGCGCAGTCCAAGCTCCGCCATGAGCGAATTGCAGACATTAACGTTTGGTTAAGGGACGGGCTGTAGCCCGTCCCAGTGAGCGAAGCTTAATTTAGTCCGTGTGCAGCGCTTTGTTAGCCAAAACTGATGTGATTTTTAGTTAGATCTCTATATCTCTTATCGTTTTGTACTTTATGGAGGATCGTTTGGTTGGCGATCAAAAAATCTATAATTTCTTGAATTCTTTCGCTACGAGCATTGGCTCTTAACAAAGTCAAAACACTTACCATATGTTGCTGGCAGTATTTGTTGTCTAAATTCACTCGCACTTCATTAGAGTGCATTGCTATAACTGTATTGATAATGTTTTGATCGCCAAGCATGCCAAAAAACTGATCATACAAAGGTCGTCCCGCCGGAGAAACACCAGTATTATATGGTATTCCTTTACCAACACGGCAAATCAAAACTGTTTTTATAAGCTTATGAACCCTCTCTAAAGGTATGTCATTTTCAGTCTTTAAATACGACAGAATCTTCCGCATATGAGGGGGTTCATTATAAAAGTTATCCCAAGCATACCTAGCCTCTAAGAGATCGTCGGCATGGCCGTCCAGTGATATAATTCTAGAGTCTAATGATTGATAACGATTACCATCACAAAACGTAAAAAACTCAATACCTAAAGCATGTTTCTCGTTGTGAAGATTGTTCTTGTATCCGTCTAGCGTCACGCCGAGCTTGTATTTTACATTCTCACTGCTTTTATTCCAAATATGCGGAGCAAAAAGAGCGACATTTTTTCTGACAACATTTCCTGTTGAATCAGCTGTATATATGCCGAAAATACTATTGAGTAGATTGTCAGTATTCTGAAGCGACAGATCATTCAAAGGTCTTTCCATGCTTTGAATTGTGGCTTCATCAAGAACATCAGTGGATCTTTTTAGATTCTCAAGGAATGATTTTATTTGTATGGCAGACGCGGACGGTTTGTCGTTCAAAATATCTTGAACGCATGTTTGGAGCCAGCCAAGAAGTTCAAAAGCATTTATGGAGTATGAATTTGGGTGCGAAGCACCAATGTCATTCCTCATAGTCAATATATGATTGAGCTTGGTGTAAACAACGTCAGATATTAATTCAAGTTTTCGGCAAGTATTAATAAGGGTGTTGTCTTTTAAACCAGAAAGATCTTCTTCGGTAGAATAAAGCTCTCTACGTCCTCCGCCGACTGCAGCATCAAAGAACATATCGAGGCCATAAACTACTACTTTTTCCCTTAAATTCAGTACAACTTCATTCCAAACATAATTTAACGATGCATCAAATAGTCCTATAGCCGCACCAGCAACGAACTTTGATAAATATCGAGCATCTCTTTTTACCTCAGCAGGTAAAGAATCTATGAATGTGGGGAGGTTTTTTTCAATAATTTGGCGCTCAGGGAGAGAGGCAATTATATTTTCGGTCGGCAAACCAAGATAGGATAAATATCCTTCAAATTTTGTTGTATCTGTGGAAAGCACCCCTGTTCCAGGTTTTGTAATCAATTCTGAACTCATACGGTTATTTCCTTATCTGGTTGAAGGCTAGAGAACAGCTAACGCTTTTAGCAGGGGCGCGACGTTAGGAGCGTCCCATACCTAGACTTGTTAAGGTATTTGTGAGCAAACGCCACCAGTATTTAGGTTTAGAGCCAATACATACTTCATGCGAGTACAACCTATCCCGAATCAAGCAGGAGTCATTCCTCCCACACTTAGGGTTTGGAAATTTCATGTTTCCTACCCATGGTGAATTCGATTCGTAATGTACGATCTTCATAAAGCCTTAACAATTTAATAGAAGGCTTTTTTGCCCGCAAGTGGAACATTTTTCTACCTTCTTTCCTGATCTTTACTCACATCAAACTAACGCTGATATACCTCTATTTCAACAGGTTTTTCTGAAATCAATAAATTTGCGTCCGGCAAACTTTATACAGCCAGTACGCTAGTTGCTCTTGATTTACTTAAGCTGGACACATGGGAATTTATCCAGCGGCTTGTGCTAGTAAAAGAAGAAATTATCAGGCATTTACCACAACGCCCAATGCCCGCTTTTGGCAGGTAGCAGACATGTACGCCAGGCAAGGTCCGCTATGAGCGAGAATCAGACGTTACTAAGACATTACGTACACCACCGTGCTTTAGTCGACTGGGAATAGGTATTCCTACCATAAGGTTCATTCTTCCTCATGATAATCGCTCTTGCTCCATAGTGGCTTGATAGCGTGATAGGCGCCACTGAATGGACATTTAGAATTTTTGTTCCGCTGGATTCGGAGCAAATCATCAATATCCTTTTCGATGATTTTTTTTACCTGTGAATGGTATCGCTGAAGTGAGACATCACTAATGGACTTTTCAAAGCGGAGGCTAGTGTCTTGATTCACAAGATCGTAAACACCGTCTTTTATTTTCATTCTGTTGCATTCAGGGATGCCCATTTTCAGGTCATAGCATTTCAACCCGGCCAGACGGACTTCGACACCGACGCGCTCAGTACGTGTTTTCTTGTGGCTAATCAGAAGCACTTTATTGTTTTCGTACCATTTTTCAAAGGATTGCACTATATCTCTGTTCTTTTGATGGTTGCCTTGAGAAGCGCTGTAAAAATGATAACTGTTCGAACTATAGACGTGACGTTCCCGGTCGGAGATTTGCGGAATGGTACCTTTCTGTCTGCGCATCTGGTCGGCTGGCTGATCATAAATACGCAGTAAGCAGTCTGCGAGAGAGTCTGAAGCATCATGCAACGTGTTGGTCTGGATGAGTTTCAGGAGGGTATCTCGCTTGATTGAAATCTGGCAATAATCGCTCTCCCACGCCACTGTCGGTTGCTGTTCTTCCCCTTCTGAAGGGGTGTTGATATCAGGCGTAACAGTGGTGAATTTCCAGACAAATGGCGTTGATTGCGAATATTTGAAATACATCTGAAGCTCAGTCAGCCACTGTATGATCTCCGAAGCATAAATGCCCACATACTGGTCGAACAGATATTCGGCGTACTGAGGTGCGCACTGTTCAGCAATCCTTTCAATGAACTCAACACGCCCTTCATCGTTAATTAACTTTATTATTCTATGGAATACGCCGTTCTCCCGCCTTTCTCCTATCAGAAAATTTGTGTGAACTTTTTCAAATTCGGACAGCCAGTCGGGAGTAACAATGCCGGCATCATGCAAAGCGGTAATTAAGTTGTAAATTGCATCAGCGAGTATCGGAAGTGAATCTATTTTGTGGAAATCGTTCAATCGGGAAAGCAGCTCCCGGCTGCATGAGTGCGCAATGGAAAGGTCCTGATGGCAGTAGCCTTTTCGTGCCTGAGGCGGGATTGGCGAACAATGTGTCGGGCCCTCGGCCAGGATGGCAAACATATCATCGTGAATAAACTGCTCCAGAAGTTTGCTTTGTTCCGCAAAGCGGAACCCCTGCTCTGTTGGTTGCCGGTTCATCTCTCTCCAGGTCTTCAGACTGACCTTGCCATCATCAAAACCGGCATAGAGTTGATGCATGAAAATGAGTGCATCCATGAGGCTGTCCTGCTTTTGTTCCTTAAAATTACGCTCATATGTGTTCTGAGAGTAGATTTTGTTGATTTTATTGCTCTGGGCTCGCAGTTTCGTCAGTACCTTGTGCTGCTCATCAAACCACTTGCTGAATTCAGTATCTTCATTCAGTTGCCGGGCTTTAAGGATGAGGAGAAGTATCTGTTCGCTGATTGCATCATAAATGTTCGGGAAAGGGTTGGCGGCACCAGAAAGAAACGTGCAGAACAGAGACTTGTAATGTTCAGAATGGTGCATCTGGACCTCTTTTTTGTGATATTTATCACAATATATGATTATGTTTATGCCGTTCAGCTTAAGAGAAAATTGATAAAGCTGGCGATTTCAACACCGCCGCCTATATTTCCATCTGAAAAATCATAGCAGAATGATTATAAAAATCACAAGTATTATCTATTTGATTTTAAATTGTAATTTTTATATTTTAAAAGACAGCAAATAAATCAAACTGAAAAATAAACAACATGGCATTTTAAAAATATATCAACTTAACATAATAATTAAATAACTTGATTTTTTTAACACCAAATACCATTGTGTCTTCAACGAGGTGTGTTGCCTCGCATTTCATGAGGGTGATAGACATGAGTGAAGTAACGACGCAGGATATTGATGATGCATTGGAGCGAGCCCAGACGTTGAAAGATATAGCTGAGGAGTTCGTCGATATCGCTGATGGCATCAATAATGCTGAGCGTATCAGATTGGAGGAATTGCGTGGTATCGACATTGATAGCTCACGCTGGGTTCCTCTGGATGACATCCCACTGGGTGAAGAAGTGCTTCGCGTGAAGGATGATACGCCTGGCCTAGAAAGCGCAATCCAGACGCTGGAAAACCTGGCTGAAGGTAAAATTCCTGCTGCTGATATCATCGAAAAATTCCAAGAGGCGATGGAAGACCTAGAAACTGTCGAAGGTACGCTTCAAGATGTAGGCGCAGAAGAAGTCATCAAAGCCTCTCAGGCACCTTATGAAAATGGCTTCGACGATGAGCAGGATGACGGGGAATACAGTGAAAAGCAGGACAATTAACGGGTATGGCTACCCATTCAACTTGAACCGCTCCATGTAGTTTGAATTCACGGGCCTGCTATTAAAGTCAGGCCCTAAATTTTTAAAAATTCATGATAATCCTGCGTATTAAGGAACGTCCGCCATTGGCACAAAGCTGACATTCTTTATTACTGCAGTGCGCAGCCTGCCCTTAAATGCTGCGCTAGCGGCATGGAGGCGCCAGATAATATTGCCTGTCACTCCGTGGCGGGAAAACGCCGTATGCCCGACGTAGCCGGTTGCAGCGCCAAATATTCTGCCTGGCCAATCCCCGCCCTGATTAGCCCAAACCTGCTTTCAACAATGCAGAATTCCCGGTAGTTTCTTTTAACCCCGCTGAGCAGGCTTTACGGCGCTTGCGACGTAAAGCGCCTGATTTCGACGGCAGCTTGTTGCTGACGCTTAGAGGCGTGTTCACAATCATTTTCAGCAACGGGCACGGGACTTAACCCGGTAGCGTCCAGGACAAGAGTGAGAGTAAAGACCATAACAAAAGCGCTAACGTCTACCCCAGATACTCAATCACCGACAGCCCGCCGTTGTAGTCGGTGCTGTAAATAATGCCCTGCGCGTCGACAAACACATCGCAGGACTGAATTACCTGCGGGCGGCCTGGCCGCGTATCCATCATTCTGGCGGGCGCGGCAGGCACCAGCGCGCCGGTTTCCACCGGACGATACGGATTCGAAATGTCGTAAGCCCGCACGCCCGCGTTGTGGTAAGTAGCGAAAATCAACGTCGAGCTGATAAAGCTGCCGGGACGGTTTTCATGCAAATTATGCGGACCGAAGTGCGCCCCTTTCGCCACGTAATCCGCTTCATCCGGCTGCGGGAAAGTCGAAATGCTCACCGGGTTCGACGGCTCGCGAATATCAAACAGCCAGATAAACTTCTCGCCGTCTTGCTGGTTGTCGAGCACCGCTTCATCCAGCACCACCAGCAGGTCGCGGTCCGGCAGCGGCAACGCGGTATGGGTGCCGCCGCCAAACGGCGGGCTCCAGTTGCGATGCGCGATAAGCTTCGGCTGGCTGCGGTCTTTCACATCCAGGAGAGTCAGACCGCCGTCGCGCCAGCTGCCGTAGGCGGTATCGCCCGCGATAATCGCGTGGTGCAGCGCATAGCGCTTGCCTTCAGGCCACGCGGGCTGCTCGCCTGCCGCCTCGTTCATGCCCGGCAGCCACCAGCGCCCCGCCACTTCAGGCTTACGCGGGTCGGCCAGATCGATGGTCAGGAAGATGTAGTCGGTAAAGCCGTCAATGAGCGCGGAAACATAGGCCCAGCGCCCGCCCACATACCAGATGCGGTGGATGCCGATGCCGCTCAGCGACAAAAAGCCAATCTCGCGTGGTTTATCGGGCGTGGAGATATCAAACACCCGCAGCCCGGCGCTCCAGCCTTGCTCTTGTACATCACGCACCGTGTCGCCTACCGAGCGGGTGTAATAAACCTTCTCGTCAGCGAAGCGGGCATCGGCAAAGAGGTCGCGGGCGTTGATAACCAGCAGCAGATCGTCATGCGCCTGGAGATGCACGTTCCATGTGCCCGGCGGCGCGGGAACAAAGCCTGCCGCCTTCGGGTTTTTCGGGTCGCGCACGTCCACAATGGAAAAGCCCTGCGACACCATATGGCCGATGTACGCAAAGCCCCGGTGGACCATCAACTGCACGCCGTCCGGGCGGCCGCCCTGGTCGGAGTGGCCAATCAGCCGCATATTGCGGCTGTATTCGGGCTGCGGTAAGTGGGCGGCCATTATTTGTTCTTCGCTTCAAGCGTGGCGAACCACGGCGCGATAAAATCTTCCGTCTGGCCCCAACCTGGGATGATTTTGCCAAGGCTCGCCACGTTCACCGCCCCGCCCTGAGTCGCCAGCAAGGCCTGCGGGATAGCCGCGGCTTTAAAGTCATAGGTCGCCGGCGTCGGCTCGCCTGCAATCTTGTTGGCGACAAGACGCACGTTGGTGGCGCCAATCAGCTTCGGGTCGACCGCCACGGTCACTTTCCACGGGCTGCCCGCTTCACGCATCAGCTGCAAATCCTGGTTGGAAACATCAATGCTGTAGAGCTTAATCTCGGTGCGTCCGTTCTCTTTCAGCGCTTTATACGCGCCCTGACTGAAGGCGTCCCAGGCGCCCCAGATGGCGTCGATTTGCCCTTTCGGGTATTTCGCCAGCACCGCGCCCACTTTGTTAGCAGTGTCGCCCTGCACGTCGGAGGAGACCGCGCCGATGGACTCCAGCTCTTTAATACCCGGGTTCTGCTTAAGGATCTCCTGATACGCCGCCTGGCGGCGCTCCATCGGCGGGAAGCCCGCGACCCACAGCTTGATGATATTCGCCTTGCCGTTGAAATCTTTCACCAGCTGGCCGACAGAGAGATTCGTCAGCGAAGCATCATCCTGCTGGGTGACGGTCACGCCCGGGATCTCGCCGTTCACGGCGGTATCGAACACGGAAACTTTAATGCCGGCATCGACAATGCGTTTCACAAGCTGAGTGGAGTAAGGGTCGCGACCCTGAGAGAGGATGATGCCGTCATACTTCTGGCTAATCGCCTGGTTGACGAAATCCTGGAATTTCGCGTCGTCGCCGTTGCTGAGGAAGGTGCTGACCTTAAAGCCCAGCTTTTTCCCTTCCTGAATCGCGCCCGCCACAAACTGGGTAGTGTTATCGTCCGAGCCGAGGTTGCGGATAACGGCGATACGAACAGGCCCGCTGTGGTTAGCGATGGCCTCCGGCACCGGCGCAGGCGTGGCGGCGAATCCCGGCAGCGCGGAAAAAAGACCCAGCGCCAGTAAAGAGAGCGTAAATTTTTTCATTATGATTAATTCCCTGTCCTGTGATTAACGGCGCTGGATATATGTGATGGCAAGCGCTCCAGCAAGCACCAGCCCCTTGATAATGTCCATTGCGTAGTACGGCACCGAGAGCATCACCAGCCCGTTGGAGAGCACGCCCAGAATCACCGCGCCCACTAACGTGCCAAGCGCGTTCGGCTTGCCGCTTCCGGCGAGCGAAAAGCCTATCCACGCCGCCGCGACGGCGTCCATCAAGTAGCCGCCGCCTGCATTCACCTGCGAAGAGCCGATGCGCGAAGCGAGTAAAATGCCGCCAAGCCCCGCCAGCAGCGACGCTATCATGTAGGCCGCCACTTTATAGCGGGTAGTGCGAATGCCGGAAAGGCGCGCCGCTTCCGGGTTGCCGCCGATGGCGTACATGCGCCGCCCGTGGGTGGTGAGCGAAAGGCCAAGCTGCGCCACTACGGTGACAACCAGCATGATGATGACGATGGTCGGCACCTGTCCCAGCAGCCCGAACGCTTCAGGGATAGCCCCCTCCGCCATCTCGCCGCTCGGCAGCACCATGTTTTCGGTAATCGACCCGCCGTAGCTGTAAGTCATCGCCACGCCCTGAATCACAAACAGGCTGGCGAGGGTGGCGAGCATATCGGGGATTTTCAGCACCACTATCAAAAAGACGTTGAACAGCCCCACCAGCGCGCAGAGCAGCAGCGTGATGACGATGGCTTCGGTGGCGCCGAAGCCATGCCAGACAAAGAGCGAAATCACCAGCGCGTTGGCAAGCGAGGCGGTAGAGCCCACGGAGAGATCAAACCCGCCGACGGTAAGCGATACCGACACGCCGATAGCTATCACCGTCACGATGGCGATAGAGCGCAGAATATTGATGATATTGAACGGGTCGAGGAAATTGTCGGAGGCGATGCCGAACAGCGCAATCAGCGCCACCACCGTAAGCAGCATTCCCCACTTATAGAAAAATTCAAATAGCTGATGACGCGCCGAGGGCGTCGTCTTAAGGGTTGCGGCTTTGCTCACGCAGGGGTTCCTCCGGTGGAGTAAAGTAGTAAGGTTTCTTCGCTGGCCTGTTTACCCTCCAGCTCCGCGACGATGCGCCCGTCCCAGAGCACGCAGATGCGGTCGCACAGGCCCACCAGTTCGGCGAATTCGCCGGAGGCGTAAATAATTCCTTTGCCTTCGCGGGCCAACTGGTCGATAAGAGTGAAAAGGTCGGTTTTCGCTTTCACGTCCACCCCTTTGGTCGGCTCGTCAAAAATCAGCACTTCCGCCTGGCCGCGCAGCCATTTGCCGATGGCCACCTTCTGCTGGTTGCCGCCGGAAAGACGACGCAGCGGCTGCGCCGGGCCGGTGGTGCGCACGCCAAGCTTAGCGATGCTTTCAAGCGCCCAGCGCCACGCCTCGCGATGGCGAAAGAGGCTTGCGCGGGCGAAGGTGTTATCAGCGCTCACCGCCAGGTTCATGACGACCGGCTCGTCGATAAAAATGCCCTCTTTGCGCCGCTCTTCAGGGATCAAAGCCAGCCCCTGCTCCACCGAATGCGCCGGGTCGCGCGGCCGCCAGGGCTTGCCGTTCAGCTCGCCTGCGCGCAGCGTGCTTTTTGTCGCGCCGAACAGCGCCTTGCAGAGTTCCGTTTTGCCCGCCCCCGCCAGTCCGGCGATGCCAAGAATTTCGCCGCGCTTAAGGCGCAGGGAAATATCGTACAGCAGGCTTTCATCATGCAGCCCGTCGATGCGCAACAGCGTCTCGTCGCTAAGTGTTGGACGCTTTGGCGGGTAGATATCCGCCAGTTCATGGCCGAGCATCTTTTCGACGATCTGTTCGCCGCTGAGCGCCGCCATCGGGCCGCTTTCAATCAGCCTGCCGTCGCGCAGCACCGTCAGGGTGTCGCAGATAGCGTTTAATTCATGTATGCGGTGCGAGATAAACACCACGCCGATGCCCTGCCCCTGCAGCCGCTTCACGACTGAGAAAAGCCGCTCGCTTTCATGCTGGTCCAGCGGCGCGGTAGGTTCGTCGAGAATTAAAAAACGGCAGCGGTGGGACAGCGCGCGCGCCAGTAAAATTTGCTGTTTTTCGGCAAGGGTGCAGCGCTCAATGCGCCGGTTAACGTCGAGTTCGACATCCAGCTGCGCCAGCGCCTGCTGCGCGCTGGTGCGAATGGCGCGCCAGCGATAGTAGTGGCCGGGCTGCGCCAGATGGTCGAGCATAATGTTCTCTGCAATGCTCAGCCCCGGCACCAGCGCGACGTCCACTTCCTGCTGCACCAGATGAATGCCATGCGCTTTGGCCTCGCGCGGCGAGCGGATAACCACCGGTTCGCCGTCAATAAGGATCTCGCCCTGATAATCGGGATAGGTGCCGCACAGCACCGCCATCAGCGTCGATTTCCCCGCACCGTTGGCGCCCGTCAGCGCGTGGACGGAGCCGCCGCGCAGCGTGAAATCGACTTTTGTGAGCGCCTGAAACCCGGCAAAGGCAATCGAGATAGCGCGCATTTCAAGGCGCTGCGAAACAGGCATGGCGGGGCTCTCCGGGTGGTAATAACGCGATGATTTGCCACTTTTTCACGCAGACCTGTCTGCTGGCAATGAACGAATCGGCATAAGATAAAGCGAAAAAGTATTAGCCGTCCAGATGTCCAGAAGTAACATCGAAATAATTCATGATCGGCGCGCTTCGCCCTGCATCATGAAAATAATGCAACATGCCGCCGCGATTAAATCAGACGTCTGGAAGTCTGTTTGTGGTAGGGTGAGAGAAAACATAACAAGGACACCATCATGAGCAGCAACACCGATATTCGCGTCGTTCCCGGCCCGGCTAACTACTATTCTCACGCGGGCGCGCTGGCGCGCCTTGCGGACTTCTACACGGCCGAACAACTTTCCCGCGCTTTCTGGGTTTATGGCGAACGCGCTATTGCCGCCGCCCGGCCTTTTCTGCCGGACGCGTTTAACGCGCCGGGCGCGAAAAAATGTCTCTTTCAGGGCCACTGCAGCGAAAGCGATGTGGCGAAGCTTGCGCAGGAAGCGGGAGAGGACCGCGCGGTCGTTATTGGCGTGGGCGGCGGCGCGCTGCTCGATACCGCCAAAGCGCTGGCCCGCCGCCTGGGGTTGCCGGTCGTCGCCATACCGACCATCGCCGCCACCTGCGCCGCCTGGACGCCGCTCTCGGTCTGGTATAACGACGCAGGCCAGGCGCTGCATTTTGAGATATTCAACGATGCCAACCACCTGGTGCTGGTGGAGCCGGAGATTATCCTGCGCGCGCCGGTGGAGTATTTGCTGGCGGGCATCGGCGATACGCTCGCCAAATGGTATGAAGCGGTGGTGCTGGCGCCAGAGCCTGAAACCCTGCCGCTGACCGTGCGCCTGGGCATTAACGGCGCGCTGGCCATTCGCGACGTACTGCTTGAGCAAAGCGAAGCGGCGCTGGCGGACCAGCAGCGCGGCGAACTGACCCAGGATTTCCGCGACGTGGTCGATGCGATTATCGCTGGCGGCGGCATGGTGGGCGGCCTTGGCGAACGCTACACCCGCGTGGCGGCGGCGCATGCGGTGCATAACGGCCTCACCGTGCTGCCGCAGACCGAGAAATTCCTCCACGGCACCAAGGTGGCTTACGGCATTCTGGTGCAGAGCGCCCTGCTCGGTCAGGATGAGGTGCTTGCGCAGCTGATTAACGCTTATCAGCGCTTTAACCTGCCGACCACGCTTGGCGAACTGGAAGTGGATATCCGCAACGCCGCAGATCTGGAGCGCGTGATTGCCCATACGCTGCGCCCGGTCGAGTCGATTCACTACCTGCCGGTGGCGCTGACGCCTGCCGCCCTGCGCGCGGCGTTTGAAAAAGTGGAAAGCTTCGCACGCTAAGGAAAAGCACGCGCCGCCATGCCACTTTTCGCAAAATCCCTGTAGGCTTAAAACCTTGTTGATGCGGCGATAAACCACTAACTCGCGCCGCCTCTTTTTTTTGCGTTAATGGGATGGTTTATGGCTTCTGTACACTCTGACGGCGGGGCGTCGCTGCTGGCGCATCGCTCGTTTGTCGCCTTCTGGCTGGCGCGCACCTGCTCCGGCTTTGGTTTCCAGATGTTGTCTATTGTGGTGGGCTGGCAGATTTACGCGCTCACCCACAGCGCGTTTTATCTCGGTCTGATAGGTCTGGTGCAGTTTCTTCCCTCTGTTACGCTTGCGCTCTGGGCAGGCCACGTCGCCGACCAGCGCGACCGCCGCCGCGTGGTGCTGCTGGGGCAACTGGTGGAATGGCTGGCCATCGGCGCCCTTACCGCCGTAACGGTGATGCATCTGGCGGATGTAAATATCATTCTCGGGCTGATTTTTGTAATTTCGGTGGCGAAAGTGATGGAGGCGCCGTCATTGCAGTCGATGCTGCCCGCCCTGGTGCCGCCCGCCCTGCTGGCCCGCGCCACGGCGGCGAGCGCGGTTTCAAGTCAGGCGGCGATGATCATGGGCCCGGCGCTGGGCGGCCTGCTGTACGCTTTCGGCGCGGATGTGGTCTATGGGCTGACCGCCGTGCTGTACCTTATTTCCATTGCGATGGTCAGCCGCCTGCGCTACGAACAGGCGCCGCCGAAGCGCCAGCCCGCAAGCCTCGCCACCCTCTTCGCCGGGGTGAAGTTTATTCGCGAGCGGCCGGACGTGCTGGGGGTTATCTCCCTCGACCTTTTTGCCGTGCTGCTGGGCGGCGCCACGGCGCTGCTGCCCATTTATGCGCACGATATTCTGCATACCGGCCCGTGGGGTTTGGGCCTGCTGCGCGCGGCCCCCGCCGTCGGCGCGCTGCTGGTGGGCTTCTGGTTGAGCCGCCATTCGCTGGAAAAGAACGTCGGCATGATTATGTTCCTCTGCGTCGCTGGTTTTGGCGTGGCGACGCTGGTGTTCGCGCTCTCAAGCAACCTGTGGCTTTCGCTTATCGCGCTCTTCGCCACGGGCGGTTTCGATATGGTGAGCATGGTTATTCGCGGCGCGCTGGTGCAGCTTGATACCCCCAACGAGATGCTGGGCCGCGTGAATGCCGTTAACTCGATTTTTATCAACACCTCTAACCAGCTCGGCGAATTTGAGTCCGGCATGCTGGCGGCGCTGCTCGGCGCCGTACCCGCCGCGGCGATCGGCGGTATCGGCACGCTGGTGGTGGTGGGGCTCTGGATGCGTCTCTTCCCGTCGCTGCGCAAGCGTCAGCGGCTGGAAGAGCCGAAACCCGAAGCCGCCTGATACCTGACGCCTTCCGCCCGGAAGGCGTTTTTGCGAGACGGCACGAGCAACCTTTCGCTGCCGCTTTCCTCCCGCCCGCTCCCCGTTTAGCGTACTTCATATAAGCAAATTACTTTCAGATAAAAGCTTATATTCTTATATTTTACTTATAACACGGAAACAGATAGAGTGAGGGAACGCAATGGAGATCAGATGGACAAAGCGGGCGTACAAACAACTCAATGCCGTACCGGAAAGCGACAGACTCACGCTCTATAAGAAGGTCTCCGCGCTCGCCGCTGAAGACACCAGGCTGGACATTGTAAAACTGGCGGGGCTGAAACCCCGTTACCGGCTGCGGGTGGGGAGTTATCGGGTTATCTACGAGCGCGTGGCAGGCGTACCGGTTATCTGCCTCATTCTGGAAGTGAAACGCAGAACCACGACGACTTATCTAAATTAACGGGGGATCGCTATGCTCAACGCACAAATTATTCATGATAAACAGGGCAAACCCGAATATGCGGTCATCCCTTATGAGCTCTATCTGTCTTTGCTGGCGCAACTGGAAGATGACGAGGCGCTGGCGTCATTGCCATATGAGCCGGATAGCGATGATGACGCCACGCTGCCGCATGAGGTGGTTGGCATTACAGTCGAGCAGAACGTGAGTTTACAGGCCGCCTGGCGTATCTGGCGCGGGCTGTCGCAGCAGGAGGTGGCTGAAAAACTCGGCATCAGCCAGTCTGCCGTTTCGCAGCTGGAATCCCCTGATTCTCGCCCGCAAAAACGTACCCGCGAAAAACTGGCGGCGCTCTATGGCTGCCAGCCGGAGCAGCTGGTGCAGTACCGCTGACGGACGCTTAGCAGCACTTCGCCCCGCCTTTGCCGCCGTAACGGGCATCCTGACGTTCCCGAAAGAACGCTTCGTACGTCATGGGCGTCTGGTCCGGGTGGTTGACGCGCATGTGCTCTACGTAGTTATCGTAGTCCGGCACGCCGATCATCATTTTCGCCGCCTGGCCGAGGTATTTCCCGGCTTTGGCAAGGGTATCAAACATCGTTTTATCCTCGTTATCCCCTCCCCCTCAGCCACAATGCTGAGGAAAAGGGGAGAGACATATGTACGTTACAGACTTAATGCGCGCTTTTCGCTTCGGTGACAATACGATCAAGGTTTTCGGGCATCGGCTCGTACGGCGTCTCCCTGGCGGTCGGGCGATTTTCTTTCAGCGCTTTCATCGCGGTTTTTAGCGAAAAGAGCGCCAGCACGACGACCACCGCCATAAAGAAGATGGTCAGCCCGGCATCGAGACGGTTATTAAACACCAGCTGGCTTAATTGCGCCTGGGTGTACTGCGCCGGAATGTTACCGCTGTCGATCATCGCCTGGAAGCGGTTGGCGATGGCCAGAAAGCCGACTTTATTATCCGGGCTGAAGGCCTTTTGCCAGCCCGCCGTCAGCGTGCAGATAAGCAGCCAGGCGGTCGGCAGCAGCGCCACCCAGGCGTACATCTGGCGCTTCATCTTGAACAGCACCACGGCGCAAAGCATCAGCGCCATGCCCGCCAGCATCTGGTTGGCGATGCCAAAGAGCGGCCAGAGGGTGTTGATGCCGCCAAGCGGGTCCACCACCCCCTGGTGCAGGAAGTAGCCCCACGCCAGCACGCAGAGCGCCGTCGCCAGCAGGTTAGCGGGCAGCGACTCGGTACGCTTGAGGTTGGGCGAAATCACCCCCAGCAGGTCCTGCAGCATAAAGCGCGCCGCGCGGGTGCCCGCGTCCACCGCGGTCAGGATAAACAGCGCCTCGAACAGAATAGCGAAGTGATACCAGAACGAGACATCCATCAGCCCGCCGAGCGCGCCGTGCAGAATATAGGCCATGCCGACGGCTAAGGTCGGCGCGCCGCCCGCGCGGGAGATAATAGTTTGTTCGCCCACGTCAGCGGCTATCTGGCTAAGCGTATCCGGCGTTATCTGGAAGCCCCAGCCGCTGACCACCTGCGCCGCCGAAGCCACCACGTCCGCCGTACCGGCAGGCGCCAGCACCGCCATCGGGCTGTTCATGGCGAAGTAAACGCCCGGGTCGATCACGCAGGCGGAAACCAGCGCCATAATGGCGACAAACGATTCCATCAGCATGCCGCCGTAGCCGATAAAACAGGCCTGATTTTCGTTCGCCAGCATCTTCGGCGTGGTGCCGGAGGCGATCAGCGCATGGAAGCCGGAAACTGCGCCGCAGGCGATGGTAATAAACAGGAACGGGAAAAGGTTGCCGCTCCACACCGGCCCGGTGCCGTCGATAAATTTCGTCATCGCCGGCATGGTCAGCGTCGGGCGCATAATCAGAATGCCGATGGCAAGACCAATAATGGTGCCGATTTTCAGGAAGGTGGAGAGGTAATCACGCGGGGCGAGCAGCAGCCAGACCGGCAGCACCGCCGCCACGAAGCCATAGCCCACCAGCATCCAGGTCAGCTGCACGCCAGTGAAATCGAAGTACGGCGCCCATGTCGGGCTTTGCGCTACCCAGCCGCCGGAAATAATAGCGAAGACCAGCATCACGAGGCCGATAACGGAAACCTCGCCAATGCGTCCGGGCCGCAGGTAACGGATGTAGATCCCCATGAAAATCGCAAGCGGGATGGTAAAGGCGACGGTATAGGTCCCCCACGGGCTGTGGGTGAGCGCTTTCACGACGATCATCGCCAGCACGGCGAGGATAATCACCATGATCATAAAGCAGGCTATCAGCGCGATAACGCCTGCGGTATTGCCCATCTCCTCTTTCACCAGCTCGCCAAGCGAGCGGCCGTCGCGACGGGTTGAGACAAACAGCACCATGAAATCCTGCACCGCGCCAGCAAACACCACGCCTGCGAGGATCCAGAGCATGCCCGGCAGATAGCCCATCTGCGCCGCCAGCACCGGCCCCACCAGCGGGCCTGCGCCAGCGATGGCGGCAAAATGGTGGCCGAACAGCACTTTTTTGTCGGTGGGCACATAGTCGAGGCCGTCGTTATGGCGCACGGCGGGCGTCATGCGCGTGGCGTCCACGCCAAGCACCCGCTTAGCGATATAGAGACCGTAAAAACGGTAGGCGATGAGGTAGATGCAGACAGCGGCGACCACTATCCACAGCGCGTTAATTTGCTCGCCGCGGTTAAGCGCGATGTAGCCCATCGCGAAGGCGGCCGCCACGGAGAGCCCCGCCCACAGCAAGTATTTCCCTGAATTCGTCATAAGAATTGTCCCTTCAGTGAAGGTGGAATGAAACAGAGGTGTTACATTTTGTTTCTATATCACGACAAGGAATTTAACAACTTGGCTACCGGAGAAACGCGGGGTTGGTGCGGGGATTTACGTCAGTCTGCTAGCGGGATCACGGGAAAGAGCGAAGGGGGAAAACCCCGGGATGGCGGCGAACCCCCTTAACACGTTCGCCTGATGGAAGGTGGCATATGGAAACCACCTTCCGGCGAACGGAACCTTTCACCGTCTGCGCAGAGTCAATTTATACAAAGGCAACAAGGCGGATGTCCTGCAAGTCACGCCCCTTTACCCCAGCACCGCCGTACTCAGCCTGCTGGTGCAGCAGCGCCTGCCCTGCTCGTCGAAAATCACAATCTCCCAGCTCTGGCTCTGCCTGCCAAGGTGCAGCGGCTGGCAAACGCCGCGCACCGTGCCTTGCGAAACCGCGCGGTGATGGGTGGCGTTCAGCTCCGTGCCGACCACGCACTGACCGTCGCGGGTGGTGAGATAACCCGCCATCGAACCCAGCGTTTCCGCCAGCGCCGCCGAGGCGCCGCCATGCAGCAGGCCGAACGGTTGATGGGTGCGGGCGTCCACCGGCATGGTCGCCTCTAGCAAGTCGTCGCCAAGCCGGGTGTAAACGATGCCAAGATGCGCCACCATCGTCCCTTCGCTGGTGGCGTTAAGCGCCTCCAGCGTCATGTGTCGTTTCCAGATCATCTATGCCCCCAGCGTTGAGCCGCCGTCGATAACGAGATCCTGCAGCGTAATGTGGCTCGCCTGGGCGGACGCCAGGAACAGGATAGCGTTGGCAATCTCCTGCGGACGGGCGATTTTACCCAGCGGGATACCGAGCTTGAACTGCTCTGCGAAGCCGCGAATGCGCTGCTGTTCGGCATCTTCACTCTTCCAGAGCGTACGCTGCATATCGGTATCCGTTGAGCCGGGCGAAACCAGATTCGCCCGCACGCCGAAGGGGGCAAGCTCCAGGCCTACGGTCAGCGCCAGGCTTTTCAGCGCCGCTTTCGACGCGCCATAGGCGGACATGCCAATGCGCGGCGTGTGCGCGGCGTCAGAGGCTACCGTGACGATAGCCCCGCCCTTTTGCGCGCGAAACTGCGCCATGGTCTGCTGAAAGAAGTTAAACGCGCCGCCAACGTTTACCGCAAAGGTCTGCTGCCAGTCGGCTGCGGAAAGTTCGTCTGTCGGCCCCATGCGCAAAATGCCGGCAGCGTTAATCAGCACGTCGAGGCGCTTTTCTGCCGCCAGCAAACGCTGGCAGGTCCGCGCAACGGCGGCGGCGTCCGCCACATCCAGCGTTTCGCGCGCAAACGGATAATTTTCCTGTTCAAAGGCGAGGTCGAAACCCACGACGCTTGCGCCCGCTTCCACAAACGCCAGCGCCGTGGCGTAGCCGATGCCTTTGCCTGCGCCGGTCACCCAGACCGTCTGGCCGCTAAAATCGAAGCTCATGCCTGCGGCTCCCGGGCGAGCAGCGCCCACCAGGCGTCCAGCGTCGGGTTTTTCGCCAGCATGACGAAGTCGATATCGCCATGCGCTTTGCGCCAGCGGGCGGCCAGCGCCATCATGCGCACGGAGTCGAGACCGTAGTCGATAAGGTTCTCATCATCTTCCGGCTCGTCGGATTCATCCAGCAGCGGCAGGATCAGCGCGCGAAGTTCCGCTTTGCTCTGCGGCAGTTCGGCTTTTGCCGCGATATCGCGGGTCATTACTACGCGGCCAGCGCGCCCTGCGACATAGTTCAGCGCCATCAGGTGCTCTTCGCGGCTGAAATCCGCCAGCGCGTCCGCCACCATAAAGGGCTTAATGTCGCGCATAAAGGCGTCTGTTGCGGTGATCATGCAGCCAATGTGCGCGTAGACGCCGCAAATCATCAGCTGGTCGCGACCCGCTTCTTTCAACGCCTGCTCAAGCGGCGAGCGGTGAAATGCGCTGTAGCGCCACTTCACCAGCACGGTATCGTCTGCGTCGGGGGTAAGCGCATCCACCACTTTTTGTTTGTCGGGATGGTTGTTCAGCCCCGGGCCCCACATGTCATTCAGCAGCGCGCGGTCGGCATCGCTCTGGTTGTTAGGTTGCGCGGTGTAGTAAACCGGGATGCCGTTCTGTTTGCAGAACTGACGCAGCGCGACGACATTCGCCACGACCTGCTCGATCATCGGGCAGTTTTCACCCCAGAAGTTGAGGAAATAGTCCTGCATGTCGTGGATAAGCAGTGCCGCGCGGTCTGGCTCAAACGCCCACTGGACTTTGTTCTGTGGGATATCTGCCGCTGTCGGCAACGCATAGGCGTGCAGTTTTGGAATAGCCATGTTCTCTCCTTACTCAGATGCGGACTGACGCGCCGCCAGCCACTGACGCAATTGTTTTTTATCCACTTTGCCGACGGGCGTAAGCGGCAGTTCGTCGACGCGCTCCACGCGATCCGGAAGCTTGAAATCGGCGACGCCAAGCTCACGCAGAAAGCGGCGGATCTCCACCGCCTTTACCGGGCGGGAGGTGACGATATAAGCGCAGCTCTTCTCGCCCATCAGGCTGTCTTCCATCGAGACCAGCGCGGCATGAACGATAGCCTCATGGCTGAGCAGCAGATTTTCGATCTCTTCGGCTGCGATCTTCTCGCCGCCGCGGTTGATCTGATCTTTCTCGCGCCCTTTGACGGTGATGTAGCCCTGCTCATCGATGGCGATCAGATCGCCCGAGCAGTAAAAGCCGTTTTTATCAAAGGCGCGGGCGTTGTGTTCCGGGCTGTTGTAGTAGCCGCGGAAGGTATAAGGGCCGCGCGTCATCAGGCGGCCGACTTCGCCGGGCGGCAGCGGTTCGCCGCTTTCATCCGCGACCCAGACTTCGTCATCCGGGCTCATCGGGCGGCCCTGGGTGGTGAAGATGCGCTCATCCGGGTCGTCCAGGCGGGTGTAGTTCACAAGCCCCTCCGCCATGCCGAACACCTGCTGCAACTGGCAGCCGAGCTCCGCCGGAATACGCGCGGCGAGAGAATCGGAAAGGCGAGCGCCGCCAACCTGCAACAGCTTCAGCGAGGCGAGCTGCGTATTGCCACCCCACTCGCCCACTGCCTGTAGCCAAAGGCTCACCGCAGGCGGCACCAGCGCGGTGACGTTAATCTGATGCTGTTCAATCAGCGGGAAGCAGAGCGTGGCGCTCGGGTCGCTCGCCAGCACCACGCAGCCCCCGCCAAAGAAGACGCCGAGCGCGCCGGGCGAGCTCATCGGGTAGTTATGGGCGGCGGGCAGCGCGCAGAGGTAGCGCGTTTCGCTATCAAAACGGCAAATCTCTACGCTGCGGCGAATGCTGTAGTAGTAATCGTTGTGCGTGCGCGGAATCAGTTTCGGCGTGCCGGTGCTGCCGCCGGAAAGCTGGAAGAAAGCCACTTCATCCGGCGCGGAAGGCGAGGCGACAACGTTATCTGCCGGCTCGTCAATCAGCGCTTCCAGCGTGTCGTTGCGCAGGGCGATAACGCGCAGCGAAGGCGTTCTGGCTTTCAGCGTTTCAAGCCAGGCGTCGTCGCCAAACAGGTCGTGCTCGCGGTCGGCAATCAGCAGCGCCGGGGCAATCTGGCTGGCGTAGGCGTCAAGCTCGGTGCGCTGGTGGCTGAAAAGCGCGTTAACGGAAGCCACGCCGATTTTCCACAGCGCGAACAGCGTGATGTAAAACTCCGCGACGTTGCCAAGCTGCATCAGCGCGGTATCGCCGGTTTTCAGCCCGCGGCGCTGCAGCGCGCCCGCAAGACGCGTGGCGGCCTGCTCCAGCTCGCGATAGCTGAAGCGCCGCTCGCCGTCTACCAGCGCCGTCGCGTCGCTGCTGGCGTGGCGGCTTAAAATATCGGTGAGCGGCAGATCCAGCCAGTAGCCTTTTTCACGGTAGCGGGCGGCGAAATCATCCGGCCAGCGGGTATAAGGGAGGGTCATGCAGGGCTTCCTTCATTCAGTCCAAATACGTTGAGCATGGTCGAGAGCTTGACGCCGGTTTCGCGCCATTCGCTCTGCGGCTCAGAGGCGGGCACAATGCCTGCGCCGGCGAAAAGCCGCACGCGGTTGCCGTTAAGCTGCGCGCAGCGGATAGTCACCACCCACTCGCCATTGCCCTGGTCGTCGCACCAGCCGACGATGCCGCCGAACAGTTCACGGTCAAACGGCTCCAGCTCGGCGATAAGCGTTTTGGCTATCTCATGGGGGAAGCCGCTCAGGGCGGGCGTCGGGTGCAGCAGGCAGGCGAGCGTTAGCGCGTTATCGCGGGCGTCCTGCGTCTCGCCTTCAATGGCGGTGGCAAGGTGCCAGAGGGTGGGCGTGGTGATAAGCGCCGGCGTTTCCGGCACGCTGAGCAGGCGACTGCGCGGCGCCAGCACGGTTCTCATCGCTTTCGTCACCAGCTCATGCTCATGTCTGTCTTTCGCAGAACGCAGCAGTTGATGGCCCGCCTCCCTGTCCTGCGCTTCATCCTGCATGCGGCGGGCGGAACCGGCCAGCGGCAGCGAGCTGAAACACTCGCCCGATTTACGCAGCAGCAGCTCCGGGCTTGCGCCAAGCAGCGCCCCGCCCGCTTCCAGCGGCACGTGGAAGTTAAAACTGGTGGGGTTCTGGGCGATAAGCCGCTCCAGCAGCGCAACGCTGTCGGGCGCGTCTTGCGTTGTGATATCGATAAGGCGCGACAGCACGATTTTATCGACGCGCGGCGTGTCGGTAAGCGCGGCGGCGCGGGCCACCATTTCCATAAACTGCGGCTGTTCAGGGATAGCCTGACGGCGCGTTACCTGAAGCGGTTTTTGCGGCTTCACGCTGCTGCGATAACGCTGGCGGTTAAAGGCGCGCCACGTTTGGGGAATAAACAGCGCCGAAGGTTTACGGGTGTCGAACGGAATGGCGCCGACGACGATGGGGTTGCTGACGCCCTGCGCGCGGGCGGCGGCGAAGTGGTTTTGCAACGCCTTCTGGAATTTCCCGTTGCGATCTGCGCCATCGGCGGCAGGCGTCGTCAACCGGGCGAAACAGCCGGAAGTGGCCAGGCTGCGATACGGCGACATGAAGAAAAAGCTGTCCGGTGAAAGGGTTATCCTCTCCACTTGCGTTTCCTCAGCCAAAGACGTGTCCATGCGCTCCTCCAAAAATGATAAGAGAACTGATAATTGTTATCATTTGTATTTGGTGGCGTAACCTAAGACGAAACGTCGGGCATGTCAACCAACGCCACATTTTCCGTTAAGCGGCGCGCTTGCATCGCTGCGGTAAATGGTGAAAATGAGAAGCATTACTCACCTTGCTTTTTACAGGATGCGACGCTGTGATCTCCCTTTTCGCCCGACGGGCGCTGCTGCTTTTCAGCGCACTGGTTTTAGGATTTTCCTCACTCACGCAGGCGGCGGCATGGCCGCGTCAGGTCACCGACAGCCGCGGCGCGCAAACGCTTGAAAAAGCGCCGCAGCGCATTGTTTCCACAAGCGTAACCCTGACCGGTTCGCTGCTGGCGCTCGACGCGCCCGTGGTGGCAAGCGGCGCGACCACGCCCGGCAACCGGCTGGCGGACGACCAGGGCTTTCTGCGCCAGTGGGGCGACATTGCGAAAAAGCGTAACGTGCAGCGCCTGTACATTGGCGAACCGAACGCCGAGGCGGTAGCGGCGCAGATGCCGGACCTGATTTTAATCAGCGCCACTGGCGGCGACTCGGCGCTGGCGCTTTACGATCAGCTCTCCGCTATCGCCCCCACGCTTATCATCAATTACGACGACAAAAGCTGGCAGCAGCTGTTAACCCAGCTTGGGCAGATAACCGGCCATGAGAAAGAGGCGCAGGCGCGCATTGCAAGCTTCGCGCAAAAGCTTGACCAGGCGAAAGCGCACATGAAGCTGCCGCCGCAGCCGGTGAGCGCGCTGGTCTACAACGCCGCCGCGCATGGGGCGAACCTCTTTACGCCGATGTCCGCTCAGGGGCAGCTGTTGCAGCAGTTGGGCTTTACCCTCGCGACGCCGCCGTTGCTACCTGCGCTTAGCAGCATGGGCAAGCGCCACGACATCGTACAGTTGGGGGGTGAAAACCTGGCGTCGGGGCTGAACGGCCAGACGCTCTTCCTCTTCGCCAGCGATGAAAAAGACGCTGAGGCGCTTACCGGCAACGCCCTGCTCTCTCATCTGCCCGCGGTGCAAAACAAGCGCGTTTATGCGCTGGGGCCAGAGACCTTCCGCCTGGATTATTACAGCGCGAGCCTGATACTCGAACGGCTGTCGGCGTTATTTAAAGCGTAAAAAAGGGGCCGCAGGGCCCCTTCTGTTATGGCTTCACCGCTTGCGGCGGCGACTGCCGCAGGCGGCGAAGCTCGCTTAACAGCAGCGTAAGCGCAACGCCTGCAACCGCCAGCGCCATTCCACTGACGCTCGCCGAGCTGACCGGCGAGAGCGCAACGCCCATGCCGCCCAGCAGCGCCGCGCCAATCGCATCGCCCGTTACGTTCTGCGCGGTCCACAGCCCGTTAATACGCCCGAGCATGTGGTCCGGCGTCTGCGTCTGAATCAGCGTGTACTGAACCAGCGAGCTGATGCCGCTCAGGTAGCCGAACAGCGCGAGGCAGACAACCCCTAAGCCCCAGAACGGCATCAGGCTGAAAATGCCTACCGCGACGAACGCCAGCACGGAAGTAATGAGCATAACGCGCCCCGGCTGCGTGGAGTGCGCCAGCCTGCCACTGGTAAGCGCGCCTGCCGCCGCCCCCAGCGGTACGGCGGCGTAAAGCGCGCCGATTTCGCCGCTCGCCATCTGCCAGTGGTTAGCCAGCGCCGGATAAAGCACGCGCACCGCGCTCGCCATCGTGAGCAGGGCGCCGATAAGCGCCACGCCGCCCACTACCGGGCTTGCCAGCAGAAAGCGAAACGCGCTCGCCAGCGCCTTTAGCGGATGCTCGCGCTGCATCTGCGGCGCAGGCAGTTTCGGTAGCGTAAGCAGCGGCAGCAGCGTGATGAAGGTGCCGAGCGCCGCCAGCGCGTAGTTCCATGTTACGCCGCCAGAGGCCAGCAGCAGGCCGCCGATAAGCGGCGAAATAACCGACCCCAGACGCACCGTCAGCATGGTAATCGCCCCCGCCTGCATCAAATTTTCTCGCCCGACAAGGGCGGGCGTGGCGGCCAGCAGCGCCGTGACGCCAATCGCGCCGAAAAAGCCGTCCCACAGGCCGAGCAGGTAAATGGCGATAAGCGAAGGGTCAGGCAGCATGGCGTTAATCCACAGCCCGATAAACCCCACGCCGCAGGTGGAGCGCGCCAGCAGAATCAATTTTTTGCGCTCATGGCGGTCCGCCAGCACGCCGCCGGTCATCAGGCCGATAAACATCGCCCCGCCGGTGAGCGTAACTGAAAGCCCCACCTGAAAAGGGGAGCCGGTGAGCGTCTGGATCTGCACCGGCACCGCCACGCCGAGCAGCCCCAGCGCGAGGATGGAAATAAAACGCGCCAGGAAGACAGCGCGGTAAGCCGGATGGGTTTTCAATAAACTCAGGTTGAGCAACAGCGAATTTCGGTTCATTACAGGGCCTTGAGAGCGAATTTTTCCTTACCGATTAACGGGGCGCCCATGCTAACATAGCCCGATAAGAGTGATAATAACTATCATTATCGTTGTGGGATGTGCGTTATGTCGGCCTCACGGTTTTCAGCGCGGGCTTTCTCCCTGCTGGGCCTTTTTCTTTTTTTGCTGCTCATCGCGGCGTTAAGTTTGTTGGTGGGCGCTAAGTCCATGCCGGTGTCGGTGGTGCTGGACGCCCTGAGCGGTCAGTGCCGGAGCGCGGACTGCACCATTGTGCTTGATGCGCGGCTGCCGCGAACGCTGGCGGGCCTGCTCGCAGGCGGCGCGCTGGGCGTGGCGGGTGCGCTGATGCAAACCCTCACTCGTAACCCGCTGGCGGACCCGGGCCTGCTTGGCGTCAACGCCGGCGCGAGTTTCGCTATCGTCATCGGCGCCGCCCTGTGGGGCGCCTCCTCTTCGCTTTCCCTGCTGGGTTTCGCCTTCGGCGGCGCGCTCTTCGCCTCGCTTATCGTCGCCTTTACCGGCAGCGCAGGCGGCGGTCAGCTTAGCCCGGTGCGTCTGACGCTGGCTGGCGTCGCGCTTACCGCCGTGCTGGAAGGCTTTACCAGCGGCGTCTCGCTGCTCAACCCGGTGGTTTACGACAGGCTGCGCTTCTGGCAGGCGGGTTCGCTCGACATTCGCACGCTTTCTACCCTCAAAATCATCGTTCTGCCGGTGCTGGCGGGCATGGCGCTGGCGCTGGGATTAAGCCGCGCGCTAAACAGCCTGAGCATGGGCAGCGATACGGCGACCGCGCTCGGCAGCCGGGTGGCGCGTACGCAGCTGCTTGGCCTGCTGGTGATAACGGTGCTGTGCGCCAGCGCGACGGCGGCTGTCGGTCCCATCGCCTTTATCGGTTTGATGATGCCGCACATGGCGCGCTGGCTGGTGGGGCCGGATCACCGCTGGTCATTGCCGGTTACGCTGCTCGCCACCCCCGCCCTGCTGCTGGTGGCCGATATGATTGGCCGGCTGATCGTGCCGGGTGAAATGCGCGTTTCGGTGGTGAGCGCGTTTATCGGCGCGCCGGTGCTGATTTATCTGGTGCGCCGCCGTCGCGGCGAGGTGTCGTTATGAAGGCTTCTCCTCGCTTATGGTTGGTCAGCGGCCTGTTTTTGCTGCTCAGCGCCGCGTTTGCCGTATGGGCGCTGGGCCAGGGCGCCGTTTCGCTGAGCATCGCTCAGGTCGCGGATGCGCTACGGGGCGATGCCCCGCGCAACGTTTCTCTCATTGTCATGGAGTGGCGTTTGCCCCGCGTGACGATGGCGCTGCTGCTCGGCGCGGCGCTTGGCGTCAGCGGCGCTATCTTCCAGTCGCTGATGCGTAACCCCTTAGGCAGCCCGGATGTGATGGGTTTTAATACCGGCGCCTGGAGCGGCGTGCTGGTGGCGATGGTGCTGTTTGGTCAACATCAGACGACCATCGCCGCGGCGGCGATGGCGGGCGGCATCCTTACCTCGCTTGCCGTCTGGGCGCTCGCCTGGCGAAACGGCATCGACACCTTCCGGCTGATTATCATCGGCATCGGCCTGCGCGCCATGCTGGTGGCGTTCAATACCTGGCTTTTATTGCAGGCCTCGCTTGAGACGGCGTTGTCCGCAGGCCTGTGGAACGCCGGGTCCCTTAACGGCATCACATGGAGCAAAACATTCCCCGCCGCGCCGCTGATGCTGCTGGGTCTGCTGGCGAGCGCGCTGCTGGTGCGCCGGATGCGGCTTTTAGAGATGGGCGACGACAGCGCCTGCGCGCTCGGCGTGCCGGTTGAGCGCTCGCGCCTGCTGCTGATGCTGGTCGCCGTCGTACTGACCGCCGCCGCCACGGCGCTTGCCGGCCCCATTTCGTTTGTCGCGCTGGTGGCGCCGCACATCGCCCGCCGCCTGAGCCGCACCGCCCGCTGGGGGCTTTTCCAGTCGGCGCTCTGCGGCGCGCTGCTGTTGCTCGCCGCCGACCTCGGCGCGCAGCACCTTTTTGCCCCTTATCAGCTGCCGGTGGGCGTGGTCACCGTCAGCCTCGGCGGTATTTATCTTATCGCCTTGTTGATTCAGGAGTCCCGTAAGCGATGAGCACCTTAACGCGCCTGCATGGCGATGCCCTGACGCTGGGCTATGGCGATTACCTCGTTGCCGAAAACCTCAGCGTGACGATCCCGGACGGCCAGTTTACCGCCATCATCGGTCCTAACGGCTGCGGCAAATCGACGCTGCTTCGCACCTTAAGCCGCCTGATGAAGCCTGCGGCGGGCAGCGTGTGGCTGGATGGCGAGCAGATCCAGCGCTACGCCACGAAAGAGGTCGCCCGGCGCATTGGGCTGCTGGCGCAAAACGCCAGCGCGCCGGGGGATATTACGGTGCAGGAGCTGGTGGCGCGCGGCCGATACCCGCATCAGCCGCTGTTTACCCGCTGGCGCGAGGAAGATGAGCGCGCGGTACAAAAGGCGATGGCGGCGACGGGCGTGGCTTCGCTTGCGCACCTTGGCGTCGATACCCTTTCCGGCGGTCAGCGACAGCGGGCCTGGATAGCCATGGTGCTGGCGCAGGAAACCTCTATCATGCTGCTGGATGAACCCACCACCTGGCTTGATATCAGCCACCAGATAGATTTGCTGGAGCTACTGAGCGAGCTGAACCGCGAGCAGGGTTATACGCTGGCGGCGGTGCTGCACGACCTTAACCAGGCGTGCCGCTACGCGACGCACTTAATTGCGCTGCGGGAAGGGAAAATCGTGGCGGAAGGCGCGCCGAAGGAGATAGTGACGCCAGCGTTGATTGAGGCGATTTACGGTCTGCGCTGCATGATTATCGAAGACCCGGTAGCGGGTACGCCGCTGGTTGTGCCGTTGGGGCGGCGTTAACCGCTCTTTTCCCTCGTGGTGCAGAACGGATAGCGCCCACCCTACAAAAGAATTCCAAATCTCAACGCGGATGCGAGGGGGTTTTCCTGCGGCTGCCCTTCTGCCGCGAGCCGGGATTGTTAAGGGGGCGGCGGCGAGCCCCCTTAACCCGTTCGCGGGATGCGAGATTTCATGTGAACGCGACGCAAAGGCGAACGGCACCTTTCACCGCCCGCACAGACTCCCCTCGCCCCTCTCCCCAGTGGGGAGAAGGAGAAGCCGCCGCTCCAGCAAAAGAACGGCTCAGAGGTTGATTCTGCCGTAGGGCGGGTCAGCGCCCCCGCCAGTCCGCCGTCGGGAAAAGTTGGGCGGTTTCGCTTATCCACCCTACGAAAATCCAGAATTCACAACCAACGCGGATGCGAGAGGGTTCCTGCGGCCGCCCTTCTGCCGCGAGCCGGGATTGTTAAGGGGGCGGCGGCGAGCCCCCTTAACCCGTTCACGGGATGTGAGATTTCATGTGAACGCGACGCAAAGGCGAACGGCACCTTTCACCGCCCCCACAGACTCACCCCGCCCTTCTCCCCAGCGGGGAGAGGGAGAAAGCCGCCGCTCCAGCAAAAGAACGGAGCGTCACGTTTAACAACCGATCACAGCGGCTGCGTCTGCGCCTCCACCACCGCCAGCGCCACCATATTGACAATGCGGCGTACCGAGGCGATAGGCGTCAGCACATGCACCGGCTTCGCCACCCCCATCAGGACCGGCCCGACGGTCACCCCTTCGGAGCTGGAAACGCGAAGTAAGTTGTAACTAATTCGCGCCGCTTCCACGTTCGGCATGATAAGGATATTGGCGGAGCCTTTCAGCGGGCTGTCCGGCATACGGTCGTTGCGGATGCTTTCAATCAGCGCCGCGTCGCCGTGCATTTCGCCATCTATCATCAACTCCGGCGCACGCTCGCGCACCAGCCGCAGCGTTTCACGCATCTTGCTGGCGGCGGGTGAATTCGACGAACCGTAGTTGGAGTGCGAAAGCAGCGCCACCTTTGGCTCAATGCCGAACCGACGCACGGTTTCCGCCGCCATCACGGTAATCTCCGCCAACTGTTCCGGCGCCGGGTCGTCATTAACATACGTATCAGCGATAAAGGTGTTGCCGCTCGGCAGCAGCAGCGCATTCATCGCGCCCGCCGCTTTTACCCCTTCGCGATAGCCGAAAATCTGCTGAACAACGCTGAAATGTTCATGATAATCGCCAATGGTGCCGCAAATCATCGCATCCGCTTCGCCGCGATGAACCATGATTGCGCCAATCACCGTGGTGTTGCCGATCACCGCGCGCTGCGCCTGCTCCTGGGTTACGCCGCGACGCTTCATGATGGTGTAGTACTCGTTCCAGTACTCTTTAAAACGCGGGTCCGATTCGTTATTCACTATCTCGAAATCTACCCCGGGCTGAATTTGCAGACCCAGCTTTTTCAGACGCATTTCGATGACGCTCGGGCGGCCCACCAGAATCGGCTTCGCAAGGCCAAGCGTGACCAGCTCCTGCGTGGCGTGCAGCACGCGCGCCTCTTCCCCTTCCGTTAACACGACGCGTTTCGGATCGGTGCGCGCCTGGGAGAAGATTGGCTTCATAAAGAGGTTGGTTTTGTAAACGAACTCGGTGAGCTTGTCTTTATAGGCTTCGAAATCGTCAATCGGCCGCGTCGCCACGCCGGAATCCATCGCCGCCTTCGCCACCGCAGGGGCGATTTTCACGATAAGACGCGGATCGAACGGTTTCGGGATAATGTAGTCCGGCCCGAACGATAGCTCCTGGTCGCCATAGGCGGAAGCGACCACTTCGCTTTGCTCGGCGTGGGCCAGCTCCGCAATGGCGTGTACCGCGGCGAGCTTCATCTCTTCGTTAATGGCGGTCGCGCCCACATCCAGCGCCCCGCGGAAGATGAACGGGAAGCAGAGTACGTTGTTGACCTGATTCGGATAGTCCGAGCGCCCCGTGCAGATGATGGCGTCCGGGCGCACTTCTTTCGCCAGCGGCGGCAGGATTTCCGGCTCCGGGTTCGCCAGCGCCAGGATAAGCGGCGAATCCGCCATCTGTTTTACCATCTCCTGGGTGAGCACTTTCGGGCCGGAGCAGCCCAGGAAAATATCCGCGCCTTCAATCACCTCGCCCAGCGTGCGCTTGCCGTTATCGTCAATCGCATAGGCGGCTTTGGTCTCCGCCATGTTCTCTTCACGGCCTTTGTAGATAACGCCTTTAGAGTCGCAGACCACAATGTTGTGCTTCTGCATGCCGAGCGCCACCAGCAGGTTCATACAGGCGATAGCGGAAGCCCCGGCGCCGGAAACCACCAGCCGCACGTCGGAGATAGTCTTTTTCACCACCCGCAGGCCGTTTAACACCGCGGCGGTACAGATAATCGCGGTGCCGTGCTGGTCATCATGAAACACCGGGATGTTCATGCGCTCGCGCAGCTTCTGCTCAATATAGAAGCACTCAGGCGCTTTGATGTCTTCCAGGTTAATGCCGCCGAAAGTGGGTTCGAGCGCGGCCACCACATCAATCAGTTTATCCGGATCGTGTTCGTCGATTTCGATATCAAACACATCGATACCGGCGAATTTCTTAAACAGCACGCCTTTGCCTTCCATTACCGGCTTGCCGGCCAGCGCGCCGATGTTGCCAAGCCCAAGCACCGCCGTACCGTTGGAGATAACAGCCACCAGGTTGCCGCGGGCGGTATATTTGTGCGCCGCCAGCGGGTCCGCCGCAATCTCAAGACAGGGCGCCGCGACGCCCGGCGAATAGGCCAGCGCCAGGTCGCGCTGGGTGGCGAGGGGTTTGGTAGGCGAGACCTGAATTTTTCCGGGCACCGGAAATTCATGGAAGTCGAGGGCACTTTGCTTCAGTTGATCATCCATTTGTTCGATCCTTTTTTATCTGTCTTTCAGTAAGGTCAGAGGGGCGAACCGTCACTGGCACGCCTGAGGAGGCGAGTAGTATGGCTGCTTGCGACGCCGTAAACTTTGAACGCTCCCAAAATTCCCGGCCGTAAGGTAAGGAATGTTAGCAATTTATAGAGAGTATGTTACCTAACGCCGGAAGCAACGCCACGCTCGTCTGCTATGCTTTTTAGTTATGTTCTCTATGAGTTTTTCCGGGGCGTGTCAGGAAACGCTCTGCTAAGCATTTGCTTTTCAAGGAGTATTGACCATGAATCAGCTAGAAGGCATCAAACAATTCACCACCGTAGTCGCCGACAGCGGCGACATTGAATCCATCCGGCACTATCAGCCGCAGGATGCGACGACTAACCCTTCCCTGCTGCTGAAAGCCGCAAGTCTTGAGCATTATCAACACCTTTTCGAAGATGCGCTCGTCTGGGGCAAGCAGCGCGGCAAAACGCAGGAGCAGCAGGTCGCCGAAGCGAGCGACAAGCTGGCGGTCAATGTGGGTGCGGAAATTCTGAAAAGCATCCCGGGCCGCGTTTCCACCGAAGTGGACGCCCGCCTGTCGTTTGATAAAGAAAAAAGCATGCAGAAGGCGCGCCACCTGGTAGAGCTTTACCAGGATCAGGGCGTCGACCGGGATCGCATTCTGATCAAACTCGCTTCAACCTGGGAAGGCATCCGCGCTGCTGAGGAGCTGGAGAAAGAGGGCATCAAGTGCAACCTGACGCTGCTTTTCTCCTTCGCCCAGGCGCGCGCCTGCGCCGAAGCGGGGGTATATCTGATTTCGCCGTTCGTCGGCCGTATCTACGACTGGTACAACAGCCGCAAGCCGATGGACCCGTATGTCGTGGATGAAGATCCGGGCGTGAAGTCAGTGCGCAATATCTACGACTACTACAAACAGCACAATTACGACACCATCGTTATGGGCGCAAGCTTCCGCCGTACCGAGCAGATCCTCGCGCTGGCGGGCTGCGACCGTCTGACCATCTCCCCTAACCTGCTTAAAGAGCTGCAGGAAAAAGACGCCGTGGTGGAACGCAAGCTTATCCCCAATAAACAAGGCTACCGCCGTCCGGAACCGCTGACCGAAGCGGAGTTCCGCTGGGAGCATAACCTGGACGCGATGGCCGTTGAAAAACTTGCCGAGGGCATCCGCCAGTTCGCTGTGGACCAGCGCGCGCTGGAAGATCTGCTCGCCGCCAAACTTTAACTTTGCCATGGAGTGAAACATGTCACGACAGCAGTTAGCTAACGCCGTCCGCGCCCTGAGTATGGATGCGGTGCAAAAAGCGAAGTCCGGTCATCCGGGCGCGCCGATGGGCATGGCGGATATCGCCGAAGTATTATGGAATGACTTCCTGAAGCACAATCCGACCAACCCGGCCTGGTATGACCGCGACCGTTTTATTCTTTCTAACGGTCACGCCTCTATGCTGCTTTATAGCCTGCTGCATCTTTCAGGCTACGACCTGCCGATGGAAGAGCTGAAAAACTTCCGCCAGCTCCATTCCAAAACGCCCGGCCACCCGGAAATCGGCTATACGCCGGGCGTGGAAACCACCACCGGGCCGCTCGGCCAGGGGCTGGCGAACGCGGTAGGCCTGGCGATTGCCGAACGCACGCTGGCGGCGCAGTTTAACCGCCCGGACCATGAGATTGTCGACCACTTCACCTATGTCTTTATGGGCGACGGTTGCTTAATGGAAGGCATCTCGCACGAGGTCTGCTCGCTGGCGGGCACGCTGGGGCTTGGCAAGCTGATTGGCTTCTACGACCACAACGGTATTTCGATTGACGGTGAAACCGAAGGCTGGTTTACCGATGATACGGCGAAGCGCTTCGAAGCCTACAACTGGCATGTGGTCCATGAAATTGACGGCCACGACCCGCAGGCGGTTAAACGCGCTATTGAAGAGGCGCAGCGCGTGAAGGACAAGCCTTCGCTGATTATCTGCCGTACGGTGATAGGCTTTGGCTCGCCGAATAAGTCAGGGAAAGAAGAAGCGCACGGCGCGGCGCTCGGCGAAGAAGAAGTGGCGCTAACGCGCAAGCAGCTTGGCTGGAACTATCCGCCGTTTGAAATTCCGCAGGAGATCTACCAGGCCTGGGACGCCCGCGAAAAAGGCCAGCAGCAGGAAGCGAGCTGGAAAGATAAATTCGCCGCTTATGAAAAAGCGCACCCGGAGCTGGCGGCGGAATTTAACCGACGCATGAGCGGCGGCCTGCCGGAGAACTGGGAGCAGCTTACCCAGGATTACATTAAGAAGCTGCAGGCGGAACCGGCGAAAATCGCCACCCGTAAAGCGTCGCAAAACGCGCTTAACGCTTACGGCCCGTCATTGCCGGAGCTGCTCGGCGGTTCAGCGGACCTTGCGCCAAGCAATCTCACTATCTGGTCGGGTTCAACATCGCTTAAGGAAAACGAAGCGGGTAACTATATTCACTACGGCGTGCGTGAATTTGGCATGACGGCTATCGCCAACGGCATTGCCCATCATGGCGGCTTCGTACCTTATACCGCCACCTTCCTGATGTTCGTCGAGTACGCCCGCAACGCGGCGCGCATGGCGGCGCTGATGAGCGCTCGCCAGATTATGGTTTATACCCACGACTCGATTGGTCTTGGCGAAGACGGCCCGACGCATCAGGCGGTGGAACAGCTGGCGAGCCTGCGGCTCACGCCGAACTTCACCAGCTGGCGCCCGTGCGACCAGGTGGAAGCGGCGGTGGCCTGGAAAGCGGCCGTGGAACGCCATAACGGCCCAACCGCGCTGATCCTCTCTCGCCAGAACCTGGCGCAGATGGACCGTACGCCGGAGCAGGTTGAGAATATTGCCCGCGGCGGCTATGTGCTGAAAGAGAGCGACGGCAAGCCGGACGTTATCCTCATCGCTACCGGTTCGGAAGTGGAAATTACCGTGCAGGCGGCGGAAAAACTGACCGCCGAAGGCCATAAGGTGCGCGTGGTATCGCTGCCTTCCACCGACGTGTTTGAAGCCCAGGATGAAGCGTACCGAGAGTCGGTGCTGCCTTCCGACGTGGAAGCGCGCGTAGCCGTCGAGGCGGGCATTGCGGATTACTGGTACAAATATGTCGGCCTGAAGGGCGCGATTGTCGGCATGACCAGCTATGGCGAATCCGCGCCGGCGGAAAAACTCTTCCCGTTCTTCGGCTTTACGGTGGAGAACGTGGTGGAAAAAGCGAAAAAAGTGCTTAACAAGTAAAACGGCTGGCGATTCAGCCGCCGGGCTGAATCGCCACGCTTTTAGTGAAGTACGTTGAGCGGCACGGACGCTTTCTCAATCACAATATCCTCTTTCTCTTCGTCCCATTTCGCCTGCGCCACGATGACCTGGCCCGGATGTCGCGCGTCACGAGCGACCAGTTCTTTCCCCTGCGCGTTTTCCTGCACATTGGTATTCATTGAAAACGAAGGGATGGCTTTTACCCACTGCTTTTGCTGGATGTCATAGAGATAAGCCACGCTCCAGGCGCTGGTCCACCATTGGGGATAAATGAGCAGGCGATCGCGGCCGCTCTCATCCAGCCCGGCAAGGGTTTCGACCCCGCCGCCAATGCAGGAGGGCAGCTTCGCAGGCGCTATCGCCGGGTCGCTGTTCCAGACGTCGCACTCGCAGTCGCCGCTTTCATCGCAAACGCCGCCGGTTTTGGGATCGCTTGCGCTCAGCCAGGCATAGCTTTTGGTCACGCCATTAAAGCGCCCGCCCGCGACCCGGTAATCTTTTTCTTTTTGCTGGTTAGACTCGGTTATCCAGTCGCTTTCTTCACGGATGCGCCAGCCTTCAGCCTGCTTTGCCACCACCAGGGTCGCCGGGTAGTAACGCTCGCTGGAAGGCTCAAGCCCTGCGGCTTTCACGAAAGTCACCTGCGCGGCGGGCTGCGCCTCATCAAGCGCGTCAAACGTCAGCCTGTTGACGATTTTCTGGGCGTAGTGAGGGTGTTTTTGCACAAACGCCGCGTTCTGCTCAACCACAGCGCTCAATGGCAGGGTTTTGCCATAAAACGTAATCTGCCCGGCATACAGAGCGGCAGCGGAGACCGCCTGCGGGCGATTTTTGAAAGCGTTCCACTGCGCGATAAGCTTGCCTATCTCCTGCTCATCCTGCGGCGTCAACGCTGCGCCAGCGCAGGCCAGAGGTAAAAAAAACATCAGCGCCGCCGCGCCGCGCATCCCTTTGCTGCCAGTAACCGCCATTTGCCGCCGCCTCTTTTTGTCTTGCTAAGCCCGCGAAAATATACGCAAAAAAGCACAGCGGCAACAGCGGGATTATTTTGTGACCCAGAGAATGGGCCAGCTGTCGGGACCGTTCCAGCCGTCGCAGCTTGGCTCTTCGGCGTAGCGTACCAGCCGAAAACGCTGTCCGTCATAGCGCCAGCGCGTGGCGACGCCGCAGTCGCCAAGCCCGCGCCCTTTGGCAAGCGTGGCGAGCTCTTTGGTTTTCTCGTTATAGGACGCGTTCATCAACTCCAGGTCCGGGTTATCGCTCGCGGGCGTAAAGGGCAGCCGCAGCCTGACCGGCCAGGAGGCGAAAGGCTTTTTACGCGATACCAGCCAGGCGAGATCGACCGTGTTATACGCTCCCGCTTCGCAGCTGATTATCATCAGCGCTTTGTCATCGCTTAACGCCGACACGCGCACTTCGCGCCGCGCCGGGTCCAGTGAACACTGGCTGTTGTTCATGCGCCAGGAGCCGTAATCAAGCAGATCGTTAAGCTCACTTTGGGAGAGCGGCGTAGGCGTTGGGTTGGTGATAGCGACCTCTTTCAGCGCAGGCGCAGGCGGCACGCTAAGCGGCGGCTCGTCGCCCTTTTTAATCCATGCGGTTTCGCTGCCGATGCGCTTTTGCTGCGCGTCGATAAACATTAACGCCGCCTTGAGCCCGGCGAGTGAAAGATTACCTGCGCCGCCCTTAAGCGTAATGGCGGAAGCTTCCTGTATTTGCGCCAGAAAGGTGTTGATGGTCGCCGGCTCGTCGGTAGCCAGGCGGTTAGGGCTGATGCGCCATTTATCACCCGCAGGCGTCAACGATTTATCGTCCAGCAACAGACGCGGCGCAATGGGCGGCGTTTTAGCCGGGACTTTATTCAGGCCGTTAAGGTTGCCGAAGTCGATACGCAACTGCGCATCGGCCCGCGCGCCGGCGCTGCGGGAAAGCGTCATCACCAGCCCCTGATGCTCGCCTGTGTTGCGGGCCTGGCAGAAGTTCTGGTTGTTGCAGGTAACTTGCCAGTCGGTAAAGTTTTTTTGTACTGGCGCGGCAAAAGCGCAGGGCGTCAGAAACAAAAAAAACGTAAGCAATAGAAAAAGGCGAGACGACATGAACGGCACATACCCTGAACAAAAAGAGGTCAATTGAGGATTTATGCGCCTATCTTCATCGCCCGCCGCAGGCTGCTCAATCAGATTTATCGGATTGATTCATTTAAAATACGTGTTTAATTGCCTTGTGAAATCAATACATTATTCCACTGGCATGCAGGTGCTGTAGTAATATCACCGTTTTAGCGTCGCGGATTTCCCCGCTTTTTACTTTTGCCAGCGCTTCACTGAAAGGCATTTCCAGCACTTCTATCTCTTCGTCTTCCACGCCGCCGCCCGCACTGGCGCGCTGCGCTTCGCTGTATTCGGCGATAAAAAGGTGCACAATTTCGGTAACGCCGCCCGGCGACATATAAAGTTCAAAGACTTTAGCGGCGTCGCTAACTTCATATCCCGTCTCTTCAATCGCCTCTTTACGAATGCAGACTTCCGGTTCGTCGTTATCAAGCAGGCCCGCGCAGGCTTCTATCAGCATACCGTCGGCGTTGCCGTTCAACCAGGTGGCGACGCGGAACTGACGAATCAGCACCACGCTTTGCTTTTCGCGGTTATAAAGCAGAACGGCGGCGCCGTTGCCCCGGTCATAGACTTCGCGCTTGTGGCGGATAACTTCGCCATCTTTTCGCGTCAGGTCATAAGTCACGTTGCGCAGAACAAAGTAGTTTTCAGAGAGGATTTTATCTTTGATAAGGGTGACGTTGAGCGACATCGCGGCTTCCTGTTCAACACTGTCGGGGGATTTATAGTAAGCCCCCTGAAGGGATTTGTCGCGCGAAGGCGTCTGAAACCCCTCCCCTGCCGTCAAGGGAGAGGTACTCAAAAGCCGTTTTTCACCTCAGCCATATCCGGCAGCTTATGCGCGATGCCTTTATGGCAGTCGATACAGGTTTGCCCCGCCTTAATCGCTTTATCATGCAGGCTTGCCGCCACGGTTTTTTGCACGCTGAAATCCATAAAGTCGAAATTATGGCAGTTGCGGCACTCCTGAGAATTGTTGTTTTTCATTCGCCGCCATTCGTTTTGCGCCATCGCCAGCCGGTGATCTTCAAACTTTTTCGGCGTGTCGATTAAGCCAAACGCTTTGGCGTAAAGCTCTTTGCTGGCCTGAATTTTACGCACCATTTTCGGCGCCCATTCATGGGGAACGTGGCAATCCGGGCAGGTGGCGCGCACTCCGCTTCGGTTGCTGTAGTGCACCGTCTGCATGTATTCCTGATAAACGGTATTGCGCATCTCATGACAGCTGATGCAAAACGCTTCACGGTTGGTCATTTCAAGGCCGGTATTAAAGCCGCCCCAGAAAATAATGCCGGCGGCGAAGCCAATGAGCAGCAGCGTGCCGAGCGCCAGACGGCTCGGACGACGCCACCACAGCCACAGGCGTTTAAGTACGCCAGGTTTGCGGGAAGGGTTCATGGCGCGCCTCACTGACCAAAGCCTTTAGACGGCGTAAAGGTGTTATCGACAATAGGCGACGCGTCCGTTTGCGGCACATGGCATTGCAGACAGAAATAGCGGCGCGGCGCTACGCCCGCCAGTACTTTGCCTTCGCTGTCGATAAAGTGGGTTGGGCTTATGCGCGGCGCGCCCGTAGCGCGGTAGTGTTCCACGCCGTGACACTGCAAGCAGCGGTTAGTGTTGGTGTTTATCTGGTAGCCGTCCACGCTGTGCGGGATCATCGGCGGCTGATTAACATAGTTCAGCGCCATTCGCTCCTGCTGCTTCGGCATGCGGACAGCGTCCTCCCGGGTGCCCGACACTTCCGGCGACTGGCTAAAATCCATGCCGCCAGCCGCCCATGCCGCGCCGCTTAAGAGCAGCAACAGCGCCGCCCAATAAAACAGCCCCTTTTTCAGGAAATGGTTCTTCATGATTAGCTCCCGAATTCCCTCTGTCATTATTATGAAACTCGCTCTGGCGCAGCCTCTCGCCGCGCCGCGGTAACGCCGGTACGCCTCAGGCTTTCTCAAGCTTCACGGCGCACTTTTTGAAATCCGTCTCTTTCGAGAGCGGATCGGTGGCGTCAAGCGTCAGGTTGTTTACCAGCTGCGCGGCGTCGAAAAACGGCATGTAGACCAGCCCCTGCGGCGGACGGTTGCGACCGCGGGTTTCAACAATCGACGTGACTGCGCCACGACGGGAGACCACTTTTACGCTGTCACCTCGCCTGAATCCCCTGGCTTTTGCATCCAGCGGATGAATGAAAAGCACGGCTTGCGGGAACGCGCGGTGCAGTTCCGGCACGCGGCGCGTCATGCTGCCGGTGTGCCAGTGCTCCAGCACGCGACCAGTAGAGAGCCACAGGTCATATTCTTTATCCGGCGATTCCGCCGCAGGCTCGTATGGCAGCGCGAAGATAACGGCCTTGCCGTCCGGTTTGCCGTAGAACGTAAAGCCCTCGCCCGCTTTGACATACGGATCGTGTCCTTCGCTGTAACGCCACTGCGTTTCCTTGCCGTTCACGACCGGCCAGCGCAAACCGCGCGCCTTGTGGTAGTCATCAAACGGCGCGAGGTCGTGGCCGTGTCCGCGTCCAAAGCTTGCGTACTCTTCAAACAACCCTTTTTGCAGATAGAACCCGCATTCACGGGACTCATCGTTAAGCTGGTCTTCCGCCAGCTCGCTCAGCGGGAAGCGGCTTATCGCCGGGCTTGCAAACAGCACCTCATAAAGGCTCTTGCCGCGATGCTCCGGTTTCTGCGCCAGCAGCGCTTCGCTCCACACCTCGTCGGTTTTAAAACGCTTCGCAAAGTTAACGAGCTGCCAGAGATCCGATTTCGCCTCGCCTGGCGCTTTAACCTGCTGACGCCAGAACTGGGTGCGACGTTCGGCATTGCCGTAAGCACCCTCTTTTTCCACCCACATGGCGGTCGGCAGGATCAGATCCGCCGCCAGCGCGCTCACCGTCGGATAGGGATCGGAGACGATCACGAAATTGCGCGGATCGCGCCAGCCTGGCATACGCTCCTGATTGATGTTCGGTCCGGCCTGCATGTTGTTGTTACACATCACCCAGTACACGTTGAGCTTGCCGTCTTTCAGCGCCCTGTCCTGCGCTACGGCATGCAGGCCGACTTTCGCCGGAATGGTGCCCGCTGGCAGGTTCCATTTCTGCTCGGCGATGTCGCGATGCTTATCGTTTGTCACGACCATGTCGGCAGGCAGACGGTGGGAGAACGTCCCCACTTCGCGCGCCGTGCCGCAGGCGGAAGGCTGGCCCGTCAGCGAGAAAGGCCCGCAGCCGGGCTTCGAGATTTTGCCGGTCAGAAGATGCAGGTTGTAGCAAAGGTTATTTGCCCATACGCCGCGGCTGTGCTGGTTAAACCCCATCGTCCAGTAGGAGATGACGTTTTTATCCGGGTCGGCGTAGAGCTTCGCCAGCGCTTCCAACTGGTCGGCAGGCACGCCGCTCAGGGCGCTGGTTTTCTCCAGCGTATACTCCGCCACAAACGCTTTGTACTCGTCAAAACTCATCGGTTCGGCGGCGTCGGAGCCGGGGTTTTTCGCCGCTTGCTCCAGCGGGTGGTTGGGACGCAGCCCATAGCCAATATCCGTGGCGCCGCGTTTGATATTCACATGCTGGCTGAGGAACGTCTTATCTACCGCATCGTTTTGAATAATGTAATTAGCGATGTAGTTAAGAATGGCGAGATCGGTTTGCGGCGTGAAGACCATGCCGTTATCCGCCAGTTCAAAGCTGCGGTGTTCAAAGGTCGAGAGCACCGAAACATTGACGTTGTTGTCAGAGAGGCGACGGTTAGCGATGCGCGACCAGAGGACAGGGTGCATCTCCGCCATGTTGGAGCCCCAGAGCACAAAAGCATCCGCCTGTTCGATATCGTCATAACACCCCATCGGCTCATCCATGCCGAAAGTGCGCATAAAGCCCACAACGGCGGACGCCATGCAGTGGCGCGCGTTCGGGTCAATGTTATTGGAGCGAAATCCCGCCTTGAAAAGCTTGGCGGCGGCGTATCCTTCCCAGACCGTCCACTGGCCGGAGCCAAACATGCCGATGGCTTCCGGCCCCTTTGCTTTCAACACGGTTTTAAACTTCTCTTCCATGACATCGAAGGCCTGCTCCCAACTGACGGGCGTAAATTCGCCTTCTTTATCGAACTGACCGTCTTTCATACGCAGCAGAGGCTGCGTCAGGCGATCTTTTCCGTACATTATCTTCGGCAGGAAGTAGCCTTTAATGCAGTTAAGGCCGCGGTTGACCGGCGCGTCCGGGTCCCCCTGGCTTGCCACGACCTTGCCGTTTTGCGTGCCCACCAGCACGCCGCAACCGGTGCCGCAAAAGCGACACGGCGCTTTATCCCACTTGATGGTCTGCGCGTCGCCCGCCGCCGCGCGGGCGACAGAAGGTACGCTGAGGCCCGCCGCAGCCGCGGCCGCGGCGACGGCGTTAGCTTTCATAAAGCTACGACGACTGAGTTTCATGCTGTTTCCTCACATGCTTCCTGCTGGTGATAAACCAGCGACACCGCCAGTACGCCTTCAAGCTGGCGCGCCGACTCAATGTTGGCTAATAACGCCGCGCTGGTTGCGGCTTCCATCACGACCACGAGTTTGCCCGCCGCTTCGTCCTGCGCCGCGACCTCGCAGCCGGGCCGCGCGTTAATGCTGTTTGCCGCCGCCGCGATATCGCCGGGGCGAGCCTGAACCAGTAATCCACATACGTGCCATTCAGCGGTCATGGGCCGTCCTCAGGCTTAATGCCGACACCGGGCAGGCGCGCAGGCACTCGCCACAGGTATTGCACGCTTCAGACGCGATATGCGGTATCGCGACGCCCGTCAATACAGGTGAAAAACGGATAGCCTGCGTCTGGCAGGCATCCTGACAGCAGCGGCATTCCACCCGGTGCAACGCGAGGCATTGTGCGCTGAGAGCAAGCTGGTATTCCCAGGGGCGAGCGCTTCGCTCAGCAAAAATGGGTTGCGGACAGGCGGCGGCGCAGGCGTAGCAAAACGTGCAGCCGGCATGGGTAAAATCAAGCTGCGGAAAGCCGCCCGCGCTGGCGCGCAGGACGCCGGTTTCGCACGCGTTCAGGCAGGCGTTGCAACGGCTGCACCGTTCGGTGAAATGGCTTTCCGACCCGCTCCAGGGCGGACGAATAACCGGCGCTTTGCGTCCGGTCAGTAGGCCACGTCTCGACATTTCCGCCATTTCCCTTCCCTGTTTTGCGCTGCGGCAGGCGCCGCGAAAGTGGTTATCTCCGCATTCACTGCGGCTTTTATTGCGGCGTAACATTAAGTTACCAGTGAGTAGTCAGGCATCCCCCTTTAGGGGTAAATCACGATGCGGGATCAAGGTTGCAGCGAGCCAGGCGCAAACTCAGGCTTTCGCGCTGGAAGCGTTGGCTGTTGGGAAACAAAACCCGGTAAGACGCGACGTTCGTGACGCGTCGCAATGATTGCGTGAATAAACCCGTTAACCCGGATCTCACGCATTTTCCCCGGCCTCGCTTTCTGGTAGGTTGCGTCCACAGTAAAGATGAGGAACTCCCCGGTGACTGTTAAACGCCCGGTCTCAAAAAGCCTGGCCCGCGCTTTTTTCTGTATCGTTCTGCTTTCGCTGCTTTCCACCGGCGTGGCGCTGCTTACGCTCGCCAGCAGCCTGCGCGACGCCGAGGCGGTCAACATTGCGGGTTCCTTACGCATGCAAAGCTACCGGCTGGGGTATGACTTACAGGCGAACGATCCGCAACTGGCCTTGCATCGCCAGCACTATGGCCGGACGCTTGACTCCCCCGTTTTCCAGCAGCTTCACCACCCCTGGGTGCCGATGCAGGTACAGGAAAGCTACGCCCTGCTCCACGATCGCTGGCGGCAAATGGATGCCCGTCTGGCGCGCGGCGACATCATCTGGTACCGGCAGAATATCGCAAGCTACGTAGCGCAAATCGACAGCTTCGTCCTGGCTTTGCAACACTACGCCGAGCGAAAAATGCTGCTGGTGGTCGCCATCTGCCTGTTGGGCTTCGCCGCTATTTTGCTGCTGGTCTTTTTCACCCTGCGGCGCATTAACCAGCAGGTGGTGGCGCCGCTTAGCGCGCTGGTGGAAGCCAGCCGCCGCATTGAACAGGGGCGATTCGATCACCCGCCGCTGGAAACCCGCCTGACTAACGAACTCGGCCTGCTGGGCCGCACCTTCACGCGCATGTCAGGCGAACTGGAGAAGCTTTACCGTTCGCTTGAAGAGAGCGTGGCGGAGAAAACCCTTAGCCTGCAGGAGGCGAATCGCATGCTGGAGGTGCTGTTTCACTGCTCGCAGGCGCTGAACGTCGGCACCATCGACCGCCGCTGTTTTCGCCACATCCTCCAGCTGGTCCGCGAGCACGAGCCGGTAAGCAGCGTAGAGATGGCGGTCGGCGCGACGTGGCGTTTGCAGGAGGGCGACGCGCAGGCGGACGCGCCCTGGCAGACGCTGCCTATCACGATGCAGGAGACCCGATTCGGCGAGCTGCGCTGGCAGGGCGAAACGGCTGACAAACCCTCGCCGCAACTGATGCAGAGCGTCGCGAACATGCTGGGTCGCGGGCTTTATTTCAACCAGGCGCAAAAGCACACCCAGCAACTGCTGCTGATGGAGGAGCGCGCCACCATTGCGCGCGAGCTGCACGATTCGCTGGCGCAGGTGCTCTCTTATCTGCGCATTCAGCTTACCCTGCTGCGGCGCGCCGTGCCGGAAGAGAACCACGCGGCGCAGCGCATCATCGGCGATTTTACCCGCGCGTTGAATGACGCTTACCAGCAACTGCGCGAACTGCTGGCCACCTTTCGCCTGACGCTTCAGCAGGCGGACTTTCCCGCGGCGCTGGAAGAGATGATTGAACCGCTGCGCGCGCAAACGGCAGCGACTATCCGACTCGACTGCCGCCTGTCGCTGCTGGCGCTGGATGCCCAGCAGCAGGTGCATCTGTTGCAGATAATCCGCGAAGCGGTGCTGAACGCGATAAAACATGCGCGCGCGCAGGAGATTTCAGTGAGCTGCGTCAGCGCACCGGAGGGGCATCATGCGGTATATATTCACGACGACGGCTGCGGCATTGAAAGCGTGGATGAGCCTGAAGGGCACTATGGGCTTACTATCATGCGAGAACGCGCCGAAAGGTTAGGCGGCGCGCTGACCATTAGCCGCCTGCGCAATGGCGGTACGCTGGTGAGTGTGAGTTTCGCTTCGCTTAGCGGCGAACAAACGGCAGGGAGGCCGGATAACAACAATGACGATAACGATTAATACCCGGGAGCACGCAATGTCAGAAAAACCCACCTGTCAGGTGCTGATTGTCGACGATCATCCGCTGATGCGCCGCGGCATCCGGCAACTGCTGGAAACCGACAGTTATTTCACCGTGGCGGGCGAAGCGAGCAGCGGCGTGGAGGCCATCAGTCTTGCAAGCCGCCTGTCGCCTGATGTCATCCTGCTGGATTTGAACATGAAAGGGCTAAGCGGGCTGGATACGCTGAACGGCCTGCGGCGCGACGGCGTAAGCGCCCGTATTATCGTGCTCACCGTTTCCGATGCCCGCAGCGATATTTATGCGCTGATAGACGCCGGGGCGGACGGTTATCTGCTGAAAGACAGCGACCCGGAAGCGCTGCTTAGCGCCATTCGCCACGGCGCGGCGCATGGCGACGCGTTCAGCGAACAAGTGCGCCGCTACCTTGCTGAACGTAACGATAAAAGCAAAAGCGACAGCCCCTTTGTCCTGTTGACCGAGCGTGAGCTTGATGTGCTGCAGGAAGTGGCGCGCGGGCTGTCGAATAAACAAATTGCCGCCACGCTGCATATCTCTGAAGAAACGGTAAAAGTGCATATCCGCAATCTGCTGCGTAAGCTTAACGTGCGCTCGCGCGTGGCGGCTACCGTTCTGTTTCTTAACGCCCGCACGCTGTGAACCCCTTGCAGGCTGACAACAGCCTGCAAAAACCGCATGATAATTTACACTTTCTCCTCAATTTCTCCACGTTTGACCCGTCGCTTAACGCTACAGTGATTGCGGCTACCAATAATAACGATGCGAAGTATTAAGAGGTCCTGATTCTGATGGCGAATTTTTTTATCGATCGCCCCATTTTTGCCTGGGTTCTGGCAATTCTGCTTTGTCTTACGGGCACGCTGGCGATTATGTCTTTACCGGTCGAGCAGTATCCGGAGCTGGCGCCGCCTAACGTTCGCATTACCGCTAACTATCCCGGCGCATCCGCCCAGACGCTGGAAAACACCGTCACCCAGGTTATCGAGCAGAACATGACGGGCCTTGATAACCTGATGTATATGTCATCGCAGAGCAGCAGTACGGGTCAGGTTACCGTGACGCTGAGCTTTCTTGCAGGCACCGACCCGGATGAAGCGGTGCAGCAGGTGCAAAACCAGCTGCAATCGGCGCTCCGTAAACTGCCGCAGGCGGTGCAGAATCAGGGGGTGACGGTGCGTAAAACAGGCGACACCAACATCCTCACCATCGCTTTCGTCTCTACCGACGGCAGTATGGATAAGCAGGATATCGCTGACTATGTGGCGAGCAACATTCAGGATCCGCTAAGCCGCATAAACGGCGTCGGCGATATCGACGCCTATGGATCGCAATACTCAATGCGCATCTGGCTCGACCCAAACAAGCTCACCAGTTTTCAGCTCACCACGCAGGACGTGGTCAGCGCGATAGAGTCGCAGAACAGCCAGATAGCCGTCGGGCAGCTTGGCGGCACGCCGTCAGTAGATAATCAGGCGCTTAACGCCACTATTAACGCCCAGTCGCTGCTGCAAACGCCGGAGCAGTTTCGCGATATTACGCTGCGCGTCAATCAGGATGGCTCAACGGTGACGCTGGGCCAGGTGGCGACGGTGGAGATGGGCGCTGAGAAATATGACTACCTTAGCCGCTATAACGGCAATCCCGCGTCAGGGCTGGGGGTGAAGCTTGCGTCGGGCGCCAACGAAATGGCGACGGCGGAGCGGGTGCTTGACCGGCTGGATGAGCTGTCGAACTATTTTCCGCACGGGCTGGAATACAAAGTCGCCTATGAGACCACCTCGTTCGTTAAGGCTTCTATTACCGACGTGGTGAAAACGCTGCTGGAAGCTATCCTGCTGGTGTTTCTGGTGATGTACCTCTTTTTACAGAATTTTCGCGCCACGCTGATTCCCACTATCGCCGTGCCGGTGGTATTGATGGGCACGTTCGCGGTGCTTTATTCGTTCGGCTACAGCATCAACACGCTCACCATGTTCGCCATGGTGCTGGCGATAGGTCTGCTGGTGGACGACGCCATCGTGGTGGTGGAAAACGTCGAGCGCATCATGAGCGAAGAGGGATTGTCGCCGCGCGAAGCGACGCGAAAATCGATGGGCCAGATTCAGGGGGCGCTGGTCGGCATCGCTATGGTGCTTTCGGCGGTATTTATCCCCATGGCTTTCTTCGGCGGCACCACCGGCGCTATCTATCGTCAGTTCTCTATTACCATCGTCTCGGCGATGGTGCTTTCGGTGCTGGTGGCGATGATCCTCACCCCTGCCCTTTGCGCCACGATTCTTAAACCGTTGCATAAGGGCGAACATCACGGCCAGCGCGGCTTTTTCGGCTGGTTCAACCGCCTCTTCAACCGCAACGCCGACCGCTACGAAAAAGGCGTGGCGAAAATCCTTCATCGCAGCTTTCGCTGGGTAGTGATTTACGGGTTGCTGCTGGTTGGCATGGTGGTGCTCTTTTTACGCCTGCCCACCTCGTTCCTGCCGCAGGAAGACCGCGGCATGTTTATCACCTCCGTACAGTTGCCGAGCGGCTCCACCCAGCAGCAGACGCTGAAAGTGGTGCAAAAAGTCGAACACTACTTTTTTACCCAGGAGAAAGAGAACGTGACCTCGGTCTTCGCCACCGTGGGTTCCGGCCCTGGCGGCAACGGGCAGAACGTGGCGCGCATGTTTATCCGCCTGAAAGACTGGGACACGCGCGACCCGGATACCGGCAGCGCCGATGCCATTATCGAGCGCGCGACGAAAGCGTTTCGCAGCATTAACGAAGCGCGCGTGTTCGCGAACAGTCCGCCAGCCATTAGCGGCCTTGGCAGTTCAGCGGGCTTTGATATGGAGCTGCAGGATCATGCCGGGGCGGGTCACGACGCGCTGATGCAGGCCCGCGATCGGCTGCTCGACATGGCCGGGAAAAACCCGCAGCTGACCCGCGTGCGCCACAACGGCCTCGACGACAGCCCGCAGTTGCAGATTGATATCGACCAGCGCAAGGCGCAGGCGCTTGGCGTCGCCATCGACGATATTAACGACACGCTGCAAACCGCCTGGGGTTCAAGCTATGTGAATGACTTTATGGATCGCGGCCGCGTAAAAAAGGTCTATGTGCAGTCGGCCGCCAAATTCCGCATGCTGCCGTCCGATATTAATCAGTGGTACGTACGCAACAGCGAAGGCGGCATGGTGCCCTTCTCGGCCTTCGCGACCTCGCGTTGGGAAACGGGCTCGCCGCGCCTTGAGCGCTACAATGGCTATTCGGCGCTGGAAATTGTCGGTGAAGCGGCGCCCGGCGTTAGCACCGGTACGGCCATGACGATTATGGAAAACCTCGTGCGCCAACTACCAGGCGGCTTTGGCCTGGAATGGACCGCAATGTCTTACCAGGAACGCCTCTCCGGCGCGCAGGCGCCCGCTCTGTATGCTATTTCGCTGCTGGTGGTATTTTTGTGTCTCGCAGCGCTGTATGAGAGCTGGTCGGTGCCTTTCTCCGTGATGCTGGTCGTGCCGCTCGGGGTGATCGGCGCCCTGCTTGCCACCTGGATGCGAGGGCTTGAAAACGATGTCTATTTCCAGGTCGGTCTGCTGACGGTAATCGGGCTTTCCGCCAAAAACGCCATCCTGATTGTGGAATTTGCCAATGAGATGAACAGCAAAGGGCAGGATCTGCTCAGCGCCACGCTTGAGGCGTGCCGCCAGCGTCTGCGCCCCATATTAATGACGTCGCTCGCTTTTATCTTCGGCGTATTGCCGATGGCCACCAGCAGCGGCGCGGGCTCGGCAAGCCAGCATGCGGTAGGTACAGGCGTGATGGGCGGGATGATTTCCGCCACCGTTCTGGCTATCTTCTTTGTGCCGTTATTCTTTGTGCTGGTCCGTCGCCGTTTTCCACTACGACCGCCGCACGACGCGTAAGCCAATAAAAAGGCGACCTTTAAGGTCGCCTTTTCTGTCGGTTTTTATCGCGGGAGATTGACTCGCCACTCTTTTTCTTTAATTTTACGTGCTTATTGCATTCACTGGATATTATTTACGAAGCATTGCTTCAATAAAGTCTTTCCAGTTCCCCAGTTCATGTTCAATCATAACAACCTCTCTTATTATTGTTGCTATATTACAAAACTTGCCGCTGCGTGTGAAGAGAATTTAATCAATCGCTTTGATTACTCCTCCTGATGATTCGCCGTTATGAACCTAATATGCCTAATAATGCTGTGGCATAATGTGACGCTTAGCAATATTCAGAAACATTTACCTGCTACGTTGCAGCCTTTGCCTGCTCTGGGGTTGCGCTGCAAAACTGTCAGAAAAATGAAACCTGGATCGCATTCTGAAGACGCTTGCCGTACAACTGTTTGATATTCATCTGCCTTATTTTCTGTGAAAAATTTAATTAGCAAACTGATCAATTCTTAAATTTAATTTAAGGCATCTTGAATAAGTCTGGTGAGAGGATGAAATACTGACAAGGCGAAGTTTTATTCAATTTGTATCAAGCTGGTTATATTTGTTACACGGCCTCGGCCGAATTACGTTATATTTAGCCTGCTATGGTTTATTTTACGTTTTGTTCTAATTATTTGTTTAAGTAACGCTCATAAAGACAAAAGGATTCATGCATGACGATTATGTACGGCATAAAAAACTGTGACACCATTAAAAAAGCGCGCCGCTGGCTGGAAACGCACCAGCTTGACTATCGTTTTCATGATTACCGCGCCGACGGGATAGAGGCTGCACTGCTGCATACCTTCATCGCTGAACTGGGCTGGGAAGCGTTGCTGAATACGCGCGGCACAACGTGGCGCAAGCTTGATGAGTCCCGTCGCGCGGCGGTTACCGATGCGAATTCCGCCGTCGAACTGATGCTGGAGATGCCGGCAATTATCAAACGACCATTGCTCTGCACGCCTGGTAAGCCTATGCTGCTGGGTTTCAGCGAATCCACTTATCAGCAGTATTTCAATGAGGTCCAGTAATATGTCTTGCCCGGTAATTGAGCTGACGCAGCAGCTTATTCGTTGTCCCTCCCTGAGTCCTGATGACGCAGGCTGCCAGGCGCTGCTTATCGAACGTCTGCGCGCCATCGGTTTTACGGTAGAGCGCATGGACTTCGGTGACACGCAGAATTTCTGGGCGTGGCGTGGCAAAGGCGAGACGCTGGCGTTCGCCGGGCATACAGACGTCGTGCCGGCAGGCGACGCCGATCGCTGGATCAATCCGCCTTTTGAACCCACCATTCGCGACGGCATGCTGTTCGGTCGCGGCGCGGCCGATATGAAAGGCTCGCTTGCGGCAATGGTGGTGGCGGCGGAGCGTTTTGTCGCGCAGTATCCACATCACCGCGGTCGGCTGGCGTTTTTAATCACCTCTGACGAAGAAGCAAGCGCGGTTAACGGCACCGTCAAGGTGGTGGAAACGCTGATGGCGCGCAATGAACGGCTGGATTACTGCCTCGTTGGCGAACCTTCCAGCAGCGAAGTGGTTGGCGACGTAGTAAAAAACGGCCGTCGCGGGTCGCTTACCTGCAACCTGACCGTACATGGCGTACAGGGACATGTCGCCTACCCTCATCTGGCGGATAACCCGGTGCACCGCGCCGCGCCGATGCTGAACGAGCTGGTCGCTATCGAATGGGATCAGGGCAACGCGTACTTCCCGCCCACCAGCATGCAAATCGCCAATATTCAGGCCGGTACCGGCAGCAACAACGTTATCCCGGGCGACCTGTTTGTGCAGTTTAACTTCCGCTTCAGCACTCAGGTGACGGCGGAAATTATTCAGCAACGCGTACAGGCGCTGCTGGACAGATACCAGCTGCGCTATACCCTCGACTGGTGGCTCTCCGGACAGCCGTTCTTAACGGACCGCGGCAAGCTGGTGGATGCGGTGGTAAACGCCGTTCACCACTATAATGAAATCAAACCGCAGTTGCTGACCACAGGCGGCACTTCCGACGGACGCTTTATCGCCCGCATGGGCGCGCAGGTGGTCGAACTCGGTCCGGTCAACGCCACCATTCATAAAATTAACGAATGCGTGAAGGCGTCGGATCTGCAACTGCTGGCTCGTATGTATCAACGCGTGATGGAGCAGCTTGTCGCCTGACAAGCGCTCCGGCAAAGAGGACAGGCGCATGGAATGGCTTTCTAAATACTGGTGGGTGCTGGTGCTGGTTTTTCTGCTCGGCGTCCTGCTGAACGTCATTAAAGATTTAAAGCGGGTGGACCATAAAAAGTTTATGGATAACCGCCCGGAACTCCCGCCGCATCGCGATTTCAACGACAAGTGGGACGATGACGACGACTGGCCGAAAAAGAAATAACTCGCAAGCCCGATACCGTTAAAAGGCAAGCCTGATGGCTTGCCTTTTTTATTACTGCCGCGCTCCGATTTCACAACATTTCGATAATATCGTCATCTTTCGGTTTGCCGCCGCTCAGCGCTTCGTCGAAGTAGTGCTTCGGCACCGTATAACGCAGATGATCGAGCGCCAGCTGCATGCTGCGGTTATCGATGGCGTGTCCCAGGTCTTCGACAATGTCCAGCGTTACATCGCCGCCCGCGCGAATCAGCGCCTCTTCGGCGGCCTGAGCGTGGCGGGGGTCAATTACCGGGTCCTCTTCGCCGTGAATAAGGTGCACGGTGGTGGCGGTGGTCGCCTCCTCGGGAAGCTCGGCAAAGCGGCCATTGAAGGCAATAACTCTGGCGGCCAGTCCCGGCTGCGCCTTGATGCCTTCCAGCGCCATGATGGCGCCCTGCGAAAAGCCAATCAGCGCCGTGGCGCTGGGGTCAACGCCGCTATGCTCTTGCCAGTAACGCACCACGCTCAGAAAAGTCGGCATCACGGCATCAACCCGCTGCTGGCGGTTTTCTTCAGTAACATCCTGAACCGAAAACCACTCCCGTCCCGGCGCAGGGCCGCTTGCGGAAGGACCGCCAATGCTGACGACCAGCGCTTCGGGGAAAAGCGGCGCGAAGTAGCTGCCAATCTCGCCCATAGAGACCGGGTTATCGCCCACGCCATGAAACAGCAACAGCAGCTGTTTTGCCGGAGCGACAGGACTTTGCACAATATAATGTTCGGGTTTCATGGCGGTCTCCTTAGTTAACAGAAGGCAGTCTACGCCTGCCAGAGATAATGACCATGCCATTTAACTGAATGAGTTAGTGGAAAAATTGCAGTTGCAAAACCCACTCTTTTAGCGCCTGCGCGCGAGCCGCATCCAGAGAAGCGAGCGCCATTGCCGCTTCCCGACGCTGAACCGCCAGTAGCGCTTTGCGTCCGGAAAGCCGCAGCTGGCGACACAACACGTTTAGCGCCAGACGCTTTTCCAGCCGTCCCCGCAACGCCAGCAACGGCAAAGAACTGGCGAGCAGCAAACGGTGCAGGCTACCAACAGACGTTTCCAGCGGACGATGAGCCCAGGCAAAACCCGCCAGCTCCCGCCAGTCACTCTCATTAAGGGTAGACGCTTTACCACTAACAGGCAGCGCTTCCTCCACCCAGGGTTGCAGCCACCCGGCATCGCGTTGTAACCGCTGGTGCGCAAGACGGGTGAGCGATTCACCTTCAGAGGTAAGCGGGAATAACGCCATCGCCGTGTAACAACCGCTGCTGGCTTCACGGTGACTGCCGAAACGCACCAGCGTAAAGCCGCACGCTTGCCAGAAACGCCACAGCTCCGGCGTATAGCCAAAACTGACGGAGAGGTAGTCGCAGGCGGGCAGATGTCGACGCGCAAACGCCACCAGCGCCTGACCCGCTCCTTCGCGCTGACGAGCCGGGTGCACCGCAATGCGGCTAACGCGCCAGCCTTTCAGCGTCGCCGCCAGCGGATCGCCGCCGTGCGCGGCGAGCGACTGCGCGACCAGATTGCCGCGCGGGCGGCGAAAACCGGCCCAGACGGCCTGGCTCAGCGCGTCGCCTAACCCCCCCTCCTCCACCAGCCACAGCGCGCCTACGGTTTTTTCCGCCGTCGCAGCGGCAATAAAACGCTGCCCCGGCGCATCCATCATGCGGCGTAAATCCAGCGGCGAGGTGCGGTAATGCGCGCCCGAAAGCAAGCGATAAAGCCCAGCCGCCCGCTCAGGCTGCTGGTCCCAGGCCGTTTGTTCCACCACGCTGAAGTGGATTTCCCCCTGCGGCGCATCGCTAAAATCTTCATCGTCAAATAACAGGGCGCTGGCGATAAAGCGCTCAAGCGGATCGCCCATCGCCCAACGGATCGGGGCGCTTAACGAATACTGGCGCAACTGCGGCACCGAGGCGCAGAACTTTAGCAAGAAACCGCGTCCGGTGCCTTCGTAGCCCTGAATGGTGGTCGTGAGCAGAACGCGGGGAAAACGGTGAATCAGCTTTCTTAGCACCGGCCCCGGCAGCGCGGCCGCTTCGTCAATAATAAGCCAGTCGGCATGAAGCGAAGGCAGCGCAGCAAGAAGCGCGTCGGGCGCCACAAACTCAAACGCCTCGTTGGCATGCGCGGCGATAACGTCCGTCGCCGCGCGGGAGGGCGCCGTCACCAGCCCGGAGCCTTCAAGACGCGCCAGCAGCATGCCCGCCAGCGCCGATTTGCCTCGCCCGCGCGGCGCGGTAACGACCGCCACGCCGGGCGCCATGCCGAGCAGCTCCGCCAGTATCTTCTCCTGCTCCTGCTGCGGAGCGCCGCTGGCGGCTTGCCAGCGTGGGCGTAAGGGAAAAGGTTTCAGTTCGAAGCGCTGATCCTGACGCCAGCGCACTACCTCCGCATCGCTTTGCATGCTTCTCTGGAGGTGGTGAATAAAATGCGGCGTGGCGATGGGCTGAGGGCTGTCGCTCCAGCGTGCGGCGTCGCTGTCCGCCTGTTCAGGCCATGCCGTCCAGTCTGGCGTGAGCAACACCAGCCAGCTTCCCGCCTTCAGCGTGCCTGCCAGTACCGCCAGCGCTTCGGCGTCAAGACCGCTTCGCGCGTCAAACACCGCATGAAGAAACTCCTGACCCAAAAGCGTGCGCACCGCGGAAGGCGCGCAGTTGACCGGCAGGCCGGGAGCGTTGCCGACCCACAGCCAGTCTCCGGGCAGAGTGCGGGCAAGCGTTACGGCCTGCTCTTCGCACCAGACGTTTTCGCCGCTTATCACTAAAAGACGACGAATACCGCTTTCTGCCATCTCGGCGGCGGCGTGGATCAGGGGCTTCATAGGGCGACCTTGCGGTTAGCTGCGAAGATTAAAGGCTTTTGCCAAAGGTATTGCACTGCTTCGGATCGCCGCTGTCGAAGCCGCGTTTGAACCAGCTGTAGCGTTGTTCGGAAGTGCCATGGGTAAAGCTGTCCGGCACGACGCGCCCCTGGCTTTGCTGCTGCAGACGGTCGTCGCCAATCGCCTGGGCGGCGTTCAGCGCTTCCTGGATATCGCCTGTTTCCAGCACGCCCTGTTGCTGCATATTATGTCCCCAGACGCCTGCAAAGCAGTCCGCCTGCAGTTCCATACGCACGGAGAGATGGTTCACTTCAGTTTGCGAAGCGTTCTGCTGCATCTGACGCACTTTTGGCTCAATGCCCAGCAGCTTCTGTACGTGATGGCCTACTTCATGCGCAATAACATACCCCTGGGCGAAATCGCCGTCCGCGCCGAGCTTGGTTTTCATTTCGTCATAGAAAGAGAGGTCGATATAGACCGTGCTGTCCGCCGGGCAGTAAAAGGGGCCCATGACGGACTGTCCCGTGCCGCAGCCGGTACGCGTGGCGCCGCGGTACATCACAAGCTTAGGCTGCTGATAGCTGTGGCCCATCTGCTCGAACAGCTGGCCCCAGGTATCCTCCGTTGTGGCGAGAATAACGGAAGTGAATTTCGCCGCTTCATCCTCATCCGGGCTGATAGAGCGGGTCTGGGTTTGCTGCGTGAGCGGCTGACCGCCGGTAAGCAGCGACGTCAGATCCACGCCGTAATAGCCCGCCACCATCACAATAATCAACAGAACAATGCCGCCTTTGCCGCCCGGCAAACGAAACCCGCCGCCGCCCATCATCGGACCGCCAGGCTGGTTTCTTCTGTCTTCTACATTGTCGCTTTCGCGACGACCCTGCCAACGCATAGCTTTCTCCTTGCTACCAATCGAGTAATAAGGAGATCGTAGGTGGTTAATGGGAGGATTACCATAAGAAAGCGGAGGCAGTGCGCCGGGACGAAGAGGTTGGCGCCCCGGCAGCGAGGGAAACGATTGCCCGGTTAGTCTAATTTAACGCCAAGACGGCGTGCGACTTCTTCGTAAGCTTCGATAAGCCCGCCGAGGCTCTGACGAAAACGGTCTTTGTCCATTTTGTCCATCGTTTCTTTATCCCACAGGCGCGCGCCATCGGGGGAGAACTCATCGCCCAATACCACTTCGCCTTTATAAAGTCCGAATTCCAGCTTGAAGTCGACCAGAATCAGCCCGGCATCGTCGAACAGTTTTTTCAGCACATCATTCGCTTTGTAAGTCAGCTCTTTCATGCGCGCCAGGTTCTCTTTGCTCACCCAGCCGAACGTTTCGCAGTAAGACTCGTTAACCATCGGGTCATGCATGGCGTCGTTTTTCAAAAAGAGGTCGAACAGCGGCGGAGTGAGTTCGATGCCTTCTTCAATACCGAGACGCTTTACCAGCGAACCGGCGGCGCGGTTGCGGATCACGCACTCGACCGGCACCATCTCCAGCTTTTTCACCAGCGATTCGGTATCAGAGAGCAGGCGCTCCATCTGAGTCGGGATGCCCGCATCCGCCAGTTTGGTCATGATGAAGTGGTTGAACTTGTTATTCACCATGCCCTTGCGATCAAACTGTTCAATACGCGCGCCGTCTCCTGCTGACGTATCATTGCGGAATTCGAGCACCAACAGGTCCGGATTTTCCGTGCTGTATACGGTTTTCGCTTTGCCACGATACAACTCAGCTTGCTTTTGCATCTTTATTACTCCAGGTAGGGATGACCGCCCGGGCGGCCTGATGATTTAACACAAAAAAGGTTGCGCCCAATTCTACGCACACGTTTGCGTAGAGGGAATAAAAAAGGGCCGGAATCTTCCGGCCCTGCGATTATTTGCTGAATGCGGCCTGGAATACGGCCACCAGCGCATCGTTTTGCGCCTGCGTCAGCGTATGCCCTTTCGGGTCGATAAATTGCAGGCTGCTGCGGTTATCCAGATCGCCGACCTGCAGCTTGTAGTCGCCGCCAGGCAGGCCCGGGTCGCGTGCGCCCAGTTCTTGCCAGTCGCTGTCAGAGAGCGGTTTGTACGTCACCGCCAGGCTGCCCTGAGAGCGAGTGGAGTCCGTCACTTTCATGCCCACTTTTTCAAGGGTGGCCGGCAGGCGATTCCAGACGACGTTAAACGGCGCGCGCACCACCAGCACCGGCAGACCAACATCGTCTGCGCCGCTCTGCACGTCGATTTGCGACGCGTTGCGGTTGTCAGCGGCGTTCTGACGCGCGGTTAAGTTCTTATCCAGCCCCGCGGAGATAGCGTTCAGCATCTCGGCGCTGTAGCGCTGCATGGAGGCCGCGTCGCCTACCGGTTTACCGCTCTGCTCCAGATTCAGCAGTTTCACCACCAGCGCCTGCTGGTAGCCCTGCGGCTGTACGGTGATTTGATAGCGTCCGCGATACTGCTCGTCTTCATCCGCACGGTTCCACTGTACCCAGTCGGTAGTCAGCGTCTGGCCTGCATCGTCACGTTTGGTGATGGTGTAGTTGTTCGCCTGCACCACGCTGACAACCTGCGGCCAGAGCGAGCCGTTGCGGCCGCTTTCAAGCAGCAGTGTAGACGTGTCGCCCGTAAACTGGGTGCGACCGCCATTTACCAGCGCCAGCGGCTGAGCGGGCGGACGAATGTCCAGCGCTTTGCCGACCGGGCCGCTGCCGTTGGTCACGGGGATGTTATAGTCGCCGTTCTGTACCGGTAAAATCATCCCGGCCGGGGCGTGCAGTTCCGCCAGCGGCGCGGCGTCGAGATAAGACTCGTCGCCGCTGACCTGACGCTTGTAACGTGAATCGGAACTACAGGCGGCAAGCAGCATCACCAGTGAAACGGTAACCACTTTCGCCACGTGCGACTTCTGTACTGAGTAAGCCATCAAATCTCCCTAAACTTTACAGCAAACCGGCATGCTTAAGCGCCTGGCTGACAGCTTCACGACCTGCGTCGGTGATAGGCGTCATTGGCAGGCGAAGCGTATCGGTCGCCACAAGTCCCAACTCCTTACAGGCCCATTTCACCGGGATCGGATTGGGTTCGACAAATAATTTATAGTGCAGCGGCATCAGGCGCTGGTTAACGCGATGCGCCTCTTTAAACTGCCCCTGAGCGGCAAGTTTGCAGACTTCCGCCATTTCGCGCGCCGCCACGTTTGCGGTAACGGAAATGACGCCATGCCCGCCAAGCTGCATGAAATCCAGCGCGCTGGCGTCATCGCCGCTCAGCAGAATGAACTCATCTGCAACCAGCTCTTTGATCTGGTTAACTCGCGTTAAGTTCCCTGTCGCTTCTTTAATGCCGACAATATTTTTAACTTTCGACAGGCGGCCTACGGTTTCCGGCAGCATATCGCAACCGGTACGGGACGGTACATTGTAGAGGATTTGCGGCAAATCGGTATGTTCAGCGATAGCTTTAAAATGCTGGAACAGCCCTTCCTGCGTCGGGCGGTTGTAGTAGGGCGTGACGGTCAGACAGCCCACGACGCCGCTGTCGTTGAAACGCTGGGTAAGGCTGATGGCTTCGGAAGTGGCGTTTGCGCCGGTTCCGGCGATAACAGGAATACGCCCGTCCGCCAGCTCAAGCGTCATCATCACTACGTCGCCATGCTCATCATGACTCAGCGTTGCGGATTCACCGGTAGTCCCTACCGAAACGATCGCCGACGTTCCGCTGGCGACATGGTAATCAATCAGTTTTTTCAGGCTCGACCGGCAGACATTACCTTTGTCATCCATCGGTGTGATAAGCGCGACAATACTTCCCGTGAACATTGGCCATCCTCTCCACAAACAAGTGTCACAATGGTACGTTTGGAGTCGTAATAAAAGCAAGCGGCCATGCCGGGCTACGCGGTTGTATGGCGGTTTTTTTTATGCTTTCCTAGAGTTTACTTCACCGCTTCACAGGAATAACCCGTTTGGAACCCTCATCACAGCATTATCTGGTCATCACGGCGCTGGGCGCGGACCGTCCTGGTATCGTCAATACCATCACTCGTCACGTCAGCAGCTGCGGCTGTAATATTGAAGACAGCCGTCTGGCGATGTTGGGTGAAGAGTTCACTTTCATCATGCTGCTTTCCGGCAGCTGGAACGCGATAACCCTGATTGAATCCACGCTGCCGCTCAAGGGCGCCGAGCTTGAACTGCTGATTGTGATGAAGCGCACCGCCGCGCAGGCCCGCGCGCCGATGCCCGCCTCGGTCTGGGTGCAAGTCGAAGTGGCGGATTCGCCGCATCTGATTGAACGTTTCACGGCGCTGTTCGACGCCCATAATATGAATATCGCCGAACTGGTGTCGCGCACGCAGCCGGCAGTGGAGGATAACGCCGCGCAGCTCTATATTCAGATTACCGCTCACAGCCCGGCATCACAGGATGCGACAATTATCGAACAAGCCTTTCGCGACCTATGTACAGAACTAAATGCGCAAGGCACTATTAGCGTGGTGAATTACCCACAGCAAGATGAACAGGATGGAGTGTAGTGATGAATCCACTGAAAGCCGGTGATATCGCACCGAAATTTAGCTTGCCCGATCAGGACGGTGAACAAGTAAATTTGGCCGACTTCCAGGGACAGCGTGTACTGGTCTATTTTTATCCGAAAGCCATGACGCCGGGTTGCACCGTGCAGGCTTGCGGGCTGCGCGACAACATGGACGAGTTGAAAAAAGCGGGCGTTGAAGTTTTGGGCGTCAGCACCGACAAACCAGAAAAGCTCTCCCGCTTCGCGGAGAAAGAGCTGCTGAACTTCACGCTGCTCTCCGATGAAGATCATCAGGTCAGCGAAGCGTTCGGCGTCTGGGGCGAAAAGTCCTTTATGGGCAAAACCTATGACGGCATTCATCGCATCAGCTTTTTAATTAACGCTAACGGCGAAGTGGAAAAGGTGTTCGATGATTTCAAAACCAGCAATCACCATGACGTGGTAATGAACTGGCTGAAGGCGAACGCCTGAACCCATGTTATAAAAAAGCCGACCTGAGGTCGGCTTTTTTTATTTCTCTTCCAGCAACATATCATCCGGCCAGGCGTGAACCACGGCTTTAATCAGCGTCGCCAGCGGGATGGCGAAGAAAACGCCCCAGAAGCCCCACAGCCCGCCGAAAATCACCACAGACAGAATAATAACCAGCGGATGAAGGTTGACCGCTTCGGAGAAAAGCACCGGCACCAGCAGGTTGCCGTCAAGCCCCTGGATAATGAGGTAAACGGCGAAGCAACTCCAGAATTCGGTGCCGAGTCCAAACTGGAAGAGCGCCACGCAGATAACCGGAATGGTCACCACGAACGCGCCGATATAAGGAATCAGCACCGAGATCCCCACCAGCACCGCCAGCAGCAGCGAGTAGTTGAGGCCAAAGATAAGGAAGCCAATCCAGGTGGCGACGCCAACGACAATCATCTCCAGCACTTTGCCGCGAATGTAATTGGTGACCTGCTGGTTCATCTCAACCCACACCTGCCCTGCCAGCCCGCGATTACGCGGCAGCACGCGACGCACCGCATTGAGCAGCTGCTCTTTATCCTTAAGCAGGAAAAAGACCATTAGCGGCACCAGCACCAGATAAATGGCGAGCGTCAACAGCCCCACCAGCGAGGCGAGCGAATATTTCACTACCGAATCGCCCAGCACAGACATGCGGGCGCGCAGGTTTTCCGCCATGGCGTCAATGATGCCGGCATCCGTCAGCGCCGGGTAACGCTTGGGCAACGTCGCGGCGAAATCAGCCAGTTTGTTAAACATGCCAGGCATATCGCGAATCAGGTAAATTCCCTGCTGCCACGCGACGGGGATCACCACAAAAGCCATCACCAGCACGATGCCGACAAAGAGCACCAGCACAAGCGTGGCCGCAAGCCGGCGCGAGCAGCCGATGCGCTCAAGCCGCACGGTGGGCCATTCCAGTAAGTAAGCGAACACAATCGCGACCAGCAACGGCGCCAGCAGACCATGCAAAAAGAAGAGGATGCAAAAACCGGCAACCAGAATAACAAGCAGAGCAATGGCTTCCGGGTCGCTGAAGCGACGGCGGTACCACTGCGTTAACAACTCAAGCATAAGACTCCTTCCCCGGCGGAGGAATAGCCGAAAAGTGAAGGGCGAATTGTATCGAAATGTCACAAAAAAGACTGCGATTTTTCACCCGCTCACAAGACAAGCGTTTGCCGGCTGAATATGATTTTCATCGCCCTTGATGCAGGCTACACTCCCGAAGCATGGATTTTGCTGAACACATTCAGGCCAGCCCGGTCTTAAAGAGACTTCAGACAAACAGGACAGAGGTTATGTTCAGGCAGTTGAAAACAACACTGGTTGCGACACTCATCGGCGCCATGCTGGCAGGCCAGGCCCTTCCCGCCTATGCGGATTCGGGCGATCAGCTGCCGGACATGGGAACCTCGGCAGGAAGCACGCTCTCCATTGGTCAGGAGATGCAGATGGGCGATTATTATGTTCGCCAGCTACGCGGCAGCGCGCCGCTTATCAACGACCCGCTGCTGGTGCAGTACATCAACGGCCTGGGGATGCGGCTGGTCTCGCATGCCAACTCGGTAAAGACCCCCTTTCACTTCTTTTTAATTAACAACGACGAAATTAACGCTTTCGCCTTCTTTGGCGGCAATGTGGTGCTGCATTCGGCGCTGTTCCGCTATGCCGATAACGAAAGCCAGCTCGCCTCGGTCATGGCGCATGAAATTTCTCACGTTACCCAGCGCCACCTGGCGCGGGCGATGGAAGATCAAAAGCGCAGCGCGCCGCTGACCTGGGTCGGCGCGCTGGGTTCGATTCTGCTGGCGATGGCGAGCCCGCAGGCGGGGATGGCGGCGCTCACCGGCACGCTCGCCGGTACCCAGCAGGGCGTGATTAGCTTTACGCAGCAAAACGAACAGGAAGCGGATCGCATTGGCATTCAGGTGTTGCAGCGTTCAGGCTTCGACCCGCAAGCGATGCCGACTTTCCTTGAGAAGCTGCTTGACCAGGCGCGCTACTCCACCCGTCCGCCGGAAATTCTGCTGACTCACCCGCTGCCGGAAAGCCGCCTCGCCGACGCCCGAAACCGCGCCAACCAGATGCGCCCGGTTGTCACGCAATCGTCAGAAGATTTCTATATGGCGAAGGTGCGTACGCTTGGCATGTACAATTCAGGGCGCAACCAGTTGACCAGCGACCTGCTGGATGCGCTGGCGAAAGGCAACGTGCGTGAACAGCACGCCGCCCAGTATGGCCGCGCGCTACAGGCGATGCAGGATAAAAACTTCGCCGAGGCGCGCCGTCAGCTGCAGCCGCTGCTGGCCGCCCAGCCCGGCAGCGCCTGGTATCTTGACCTTTCCACCGATATCGATCTCGGTCTGAACAAAGCGAACGACGCCATCAACCGGCTGAAGACCGCGCCGGATTTAAAAAATAACCCGGTGCTGCAACTGAACCTGGCCAACGCTTATCTGGAAGGCGGCCAGCCTGGCGAAACGGTGAAAATCCTCAACCGCTATACCTTCTCGCATCCGGACGATACCAACGGCTGGGATCTGCTGGCGCAGGCGCAGGCGAAGCTCGGCAACCGCGACCAGGAGCTGGCGGCGCGCGCGGAAGTCATGGCGCTGCTCGGCAAGCTCGACCAGGCCATCAACCTGCTCAGCGGCGCCAGCTCGCAGGTGAAGCTCGGCAGCCTCCAGCAGGCGCGCTACGACGCCCGTATCGACCAGTTGCGCCAGCTACAGCAGCGCTTCCGCCCTTACGAAAAAATGTAAAAGGAGAAATCATGTCTCAGGACGTGACGATTTATCACAACCCGCGCTGCTCTAAAAGCCGCGAAACGCTGAACCTGTTAAAAGCGCGCGGCGTTGAGCCGCAGGTAGTGCTTTATCTGGATACGCCGCCCGATGCGCAGACGCTGAAAGGGTTATTGCACATGCTCGGCATGAAGAGCCCGCGCGAGCTTATGCGCACTAAAGAGGATTGCTATAAAGAGCTTAAGCTTGCTGATGAAACAAATGACGAGGCGTTGATTGCGGCGATGGTGAATAACCCGAAGCTGATTGAACGCCCGGTTGTGGTTAACAACGGCCAGGCGCGCATTGGCCGCCCGCCGGAGTCAGTGCTGGAAATCCTGTAATCCTCACCTTGTAGCGGGCACCCTGCCCGCTATAGATTCAGAATCTCTTTGACAAACGGAATGGTCAGCTTGCGCTGGGCGGTAATAGAAGCTCTGTCGAGTTGATCAAGCGTCATAAACAGCGTGCGCATCTCGCGATCCAGGCGTTTAAGCAGAAAGCGCCCCACATCTTCCGGCAGCTCAAACCCGCGTAAACGCGCGCGCAGTTGCAGCGCCTGCAGCTTGTCGTCATCCGAAAGCGGCTGCAGCTTATAGATTTGCCCCCAGTCGAGGCGCGAAGCGAGATCCGGCAGATGCAGGTTAAGCTGGCGCGGCGGACGATCGCCTGTGATCAACAGCCGGGTATTGCCCGACTCCAGGATCCGGTTGTAGAGATTGAAGATAGCCATCTCCCAGGGCTCGTCGCCGGCAATGCATTCGATGTTGTCGATACAGACCAGCGAGAGTTGCTCCATTCCTTCCAGCACTTCCGGTACGAACCAGGTGCGCTTATCGAGCGGAACGTAGCCCACGGCGTCGCCGCGCTGGGAAAGCTCGGCACAGGCGGCGTGCAGCAGGTGGCTGCGACCGGCCCCTTCTCTGGCCCAGAAATAGATGTACCCGCTGTGCTCCTGGCGCAGCACATTCTGTAGCGCGGCTAAAAGCGAAGGATTATCACCCGGCCAGAAACTTGCGAAGGTTTCATCGTCGGGCAGCCAGAGCGGCAAAGAGAGCTGTGCCGGAGTGTTCAGAGGGACCTCTTCAAAGGCTTACAGAAAAACGCGCTGAGTTTACCACAGAATCGTTTCGCTGTTGAACCGGGCGGATCGCCGCCCGGTATCAGGATCAGGAATGTTTTTCAGCCTGTTCATCCGCGTCCAGCACCACCTCTTCCGGGCGCAACACGCTGATAAGTTTGAAAATAAGGCTTAAACCTACGCCGACGATAGTCGCCAGCGCCATGCCTTTCAACTCCGCCGCGCCAACATGCACTTTCGCGCCGCTCACGCCGATAATCAGAATCACGGAGGTCAGGATCAGGTTCTGCGCTTTGCTGTAATCGACTTTGGATTCGATCAGCACGCGGATGCCGGAGGCGCCAATTACGCCGTAAAGCAGCAGCGAAACGCCGCCCATCACCGGCACCGGGATTATCTGAATCGCCGCGGCCAGCTTGCCGACGCAAGAGAGCAGAATGGCGATAATAGCCGCGCCGCCGATAACCCAGGTGCTGTAAACGCGGGTGATTGCCATTACGCCGATGTTCTCGCCATAAGTGGTGTTCGGCGTGGAGCCGAAGAAACCGGAAATCATGGTGGAGAAGCCGTTGGCGAACATCGAGCGGTGCAGGCCCGGGTCGCGCAGCAGATCTTTCTTCACAATGTTCGCCGTTACCACCAGGTGACCGACATGTTCGGCGATAACCACCAGCGCCGCAGGCAGAATGGTAAAGATGGCGAACCATTCAAAACGCGGGGTGTAAAACGTCGGCAATGCAAACCAGTGCGCCTGCTGGATAGGCGCGGTGTCCACAACGCCCAGCGCAAAAGAGAGCGCGTAGCCCGCCAGCACGCCAATCAAAATCGGGATAATGGCGAGGAAGCCGCGGAACAGCACGGAGCCGAATACCGTTACCGCCAGCGTTACCAGCGAGATGGTGATGGTCGTGGAATCCGCTGTCTGCCCTTGCGCCGGCAGCAAGCCTGCCATGTTGGCGGCGACGCCCGCCAGCTCCAGGCCAATAACGGCGACAATGGCGCCCATCGCCGCAGGCGGGAACATCACATCCAGCCAGCCGGTTCCCGCTTTTTTCACGATCAGCGCCACCAGGCAAAAGAGCGCGCCGCAGACGATAAAGCCGCCCAGCGCCATCTCATAACCGAGCGGCAGCAGCAGCAGCACCGGTGAGATAAAGGCAAAGCTTGAGCCCAGATAAGCGGGAATTTTTCCTTTACAGATAAAGAGATAAAGCAGCGTACCGATGCCGTTGAACAGCAGCACGGTAGCCGGGTTGATATGAAACAGGATTGGCACCAGCACGGTAGCGCCAAACATGGCGAACAGGTGCTGCAAACTAAGCGGGATAGTCTGTAAAAGCGGCGGTCTTTCACTTACCCCGATAGCACGGCGCGTCATAGTGTTTTCCTCAAGTGTCGTTGTGTGCAAATGTTATGTTGCTGGACCAAAAAAAAGCCGACTATCAAAGTCGGCTCATTTTTTATTTCGTACCAAATATCTTGTCGCCCGCGTCGCCGAGGCCCGGAATAATGTATCCGTGCTCATTCAGTCCTTTGTCGATAGAAGCGGTGTAAAGCTCAACGTCCGGATGCGCTTTTTCCAGCGCCGCGATGCCTTCCGGCGCCGCTACCAGCACCAGCACTTTGATGCTGCTGCAGCCCGCTTTTTTCAGCAGATCGATGGTGGCTATCATCGAACCGCCGGTCGCCAGCATCGGGTCGACCACCAGCGCCATGCGCTCGTCGATATTCGAAACCAGTTTCTGGAAGTAAGGCACTGGCTCAAGCGTGGTTTCGTCACGGTAGATGCCTACCACGCTGATGCGCGCGCTCGGCACGTGCTCCAGTACCCCTTCCATCATGCCAAGCCCGGCGCGAAGGATAGGCACTACCGTAATCTTCTTACCTTTAATCTGTTCGACTTCCACCGGGCCGTTCCAGCCTTCGATGGTTACTTTTTCGGTAGCCAGGTCGGAGGTCGCTTCGTAGGTCAGCAGGCTCCCGACTTCAGAGGCGAGTTCACGAAAGCGTTTGGTGCTGATGTCATGCTCGCGCATCAGGCCAAGCTTGTGTTTGACGAGTGGGTGTTTCACTTCCACGATCTTCATACTCTTTCTCCCCAGAAAAGTGGCTACCACAAAAAAAATCGCCGGATTATACCGCTTTTTCAAGCGCGCGCCATACGTAATGGGCTTGATCGCGATCAAGCGAACGGGAATCAGTCAGCCAAAGGCAGAAGCGCTTTCTCAAAGAGAAGGGGATAGCAAACGTTTGCCTTGGCTGTTAGAATTGCCGCGTTTTCTCTTATACCACCAACCGCAACCGCGTGGGGATTGTGCAGTGACCGATAAAACCTCTCTCAGCTATAAAGACGCCGGTGTAGATATTGACGCAGGCAACGCTCTGGTTGACCGCATCAAAGGCGTAGTGAAAAAGACCCGCCGCCCGGAAGTGATGGGTGGACTGGGCGGATTCGGCGCGCTGTGCGCTCTGCCGCAAAAATATCGCGAGCCCGTGCTGGTCTCCGGCACTGACGGCGTCGGCACCAAGCTGCGCCTGGCGATGGATCTGAAGCGTCACGACACAATCGGTATCGACCTTGTCGCCATGTGCGTTAACGATCTGGTGGTTCAGGGCGCCGAGCCGCTCTTTTTCCTCGACTATTACGCGACCGGCAAGCTGGACGTAGAGACGGCTTCCAGCGTGATTAGCGGCATCGCCGAAGGCTGCCTGCAATCGGGTTGCGCGCTGGTAGGCGGCGAAACCGCCGAAATGCCGGGCATGTATCACGGCGAAGATTACGACGTCGCTGGTTTTTGCGTAGGCGTGGTTGAAAAATCTGAAATTATCGACGGCGCAAAAGTGGCGGATGGCGATGTGCTGATAGCCCTTGGCTCCAGCGGCCCGCACTCCAACGGCTATTCGCTGGTGCGCAAAATCCTTGAGGTGAGCGGCGCGGACCCGCAAGCTACCGAACTGGAAGGCAAACCGCTGGCGGATCACCTGCTGGCGCCGACGCGCATTTATGTCAAATCCGTGCTGGAGCTGATTGAGAAAGTCGATGTGCATGCTATCGCCCACCTGACCGGCGGCGGCTTCTGGGAGAATATTCCGCGCGTGCTGCCGGATAACACCCAGGCCGTTATCGACGAATCGTCATGGCAGTGGCCTGCGGTGTTTACCTGGCTGCAGCAGGCGGGCAACGTCAGCCGTCACGAGATGTATCGCACCTTCAACTGCGGCGTCGGCATGGTTATCGCCCTGCCCGCCTCTGAGGTGGACGGCGCGCTGCAACTGCTTAACAGCAAAGGTGAAAAGGCGTGGAAAATCGGTATCATCAACGCTTCTGATTCCGAACAGCGCGTGGTTATTGAGTAATGAAAAACATCGTGGTGCTTATTTCCGGCAACGGAAGCAATCTGCAGGCGATTATCGACGCCTGCGAGACAAAGCGGATTAACGGCGCCATCAAAGCGGTGTTCAGCAATAAGGCCGACGCGTTCGGCCTTGAGCGCGCGCGCGAGGCGGGCATTCCCGCCCATGCGCTGACAGCGGCGCAGTTCGCCAGCCGCGAAGCTTTCGACCGCGAGCTCATGCAGGAGATCGACGCCTACGCGCCGGACCTCGTGGTGCTGGCAGGCTATATGCGCATCCTCAGCCCCGATTTTGTCGCGCATTATCAGGGGCGGCTTATCAATATTCACCCTTCCCTACTGCCGAAGTATCCAGGTCTGCATACTCACCGCCAGGTACTGGAAAACGGCGACGAAGAGCACGGCACTTCGGTACATTTTGTCACCGACGAACTCGACGGCGGACCGGTTATTTTGCAGGCGAAAGTGCCGGTTTTCCCGGGCGACACGGAAGAGGAGATAACCGCCCGCGTGCAGCATCAGGAACACGCCATTTACCCGCTGGTAATAAGCTGGTATGTCGACGGACGTCTGGCGATGCGCGATGGCGCCGCCTGGCTGGACGGACTCCCGCTTCCCGCTCAGGGACACGCTGCAGACGAATGATAAAAAGGGCCAAATGGCCCTTTTTTCAATATGTTCAGTCCATTTTCGGCAGGCCGCGCGCTTTCTTGTCATACTTCTCTGGCACAGTTGGACATCGTGCGGCAATGCTCGCCATAATAGCGGCTGAGACGGATTTGCCACGTCCCGAGTGAATAAACCGGAGTGTGAGTAGTAATGGGTCAGGAAAAGCTATATATCGAAAAAGAACTGAGTTGGCTCTCTTTCAACGAGCGCGTGCTCCAGGAGGCGGCGGACAAAAGCAACCCGCTGATTGAGCGCATGCGTTTTTTGGGGATTTACTCCAACAACCTCGATGAGTTTTACAAGGTGCGCTTCGCGGAACTCAAGCGCCGTATCATCATTAGCGAAGAGCAGGGTTCACACTCACATTCCCGCCACCTGTTAGGCAAGATCCAGTCCCGCGTGTTGAAAGCGGATCAAGAGTTTGACGGCCTGTATAACGATCTGCTGCTGGAGATGGCGCGCAATCAAATTTTCCTCATTAACGAAAGACAGCTTTCTGAGAATCAGCAAACCTGGCTGCGCCACTATTTCAAACATTATCTGCGCCAGCACATTACCCCTACGCTTATCAACCGCGACACCGATCTCGTTCAGTTTCTGAAAGACGATTACACCTATCTGGCGGTGGAGATTATTCGCGGCGATGAAATCCGCTATGCGCTGCTTGAGATCCCCTCCGACAAAGTACCGCGCTTCGTCAACCTGCCGCCGGAAGCGCCGCGCCGACGTAAACCAATGATTCTTTTGGATAACATCCTGCGTTTCTGTCTGGAAGACATCTTTAAGGGCTTTTTCGATTACGACGCGCTCAACGCTTACTCCATGAAGATGACGCGCGACGCCGAGTACGATTTAGTGCATGAGATGGAGTCGAGCCTGCTGGAACTTATGTCGTCAAGCCTCAAGCAGCGTCTGACCGCTGAGCCGGTACGCTTTGTTTATCAACGCGATATGCCGGACGCGATGGTAGAAATGCTGCGCCAGAAGCTCTCTATTTCTCGCTACGACTCGATAATTCCAGGCGGTCGTTATCACAACTTCAAAGACTTCATCAGCTTCCCGAATGTCGGCAAAGCAAACCTGGTGAACAAGCCGCTGCCGCGCCTGCGTCATATCTGGTTTGATAAATTCCGCAACGGCTTTGACGCCATTCGCGAGCGCGACGTGCTGCTCTACTACCCCTACCACACTTTCGAACATGTGCTGGAGCTGCTGCGTCAGGCGTCGTTCGACCCAAGCGTGCTGGCTATTAAGATAAACATCTACCGCGTGGCGAAAGATTCCCGCATCATCGACTCCATGATCCATGCGGCGCACAACGGCAAAAAAGTGACGGTGGTGGTGGAGCTTCAGGCGCGCTTTGATGAAGAAGCGAATATCCACTGGGCGAAACGCCTCACCGAGGCGGGCGTGCATGTTATTTTCTCCGCCCCCGGGCTTAAAATTCACGCCAAACTGTTCCTTATCTCCCGTAAAGAGGGAGAGGAAGTGGTGCGTTACGCCCATATCGGCACCGGTAACTTTAACGAGAAAACCGCGCGCATTTATACCGACTACTCGCTGCTGACCGCCGATGCGCGCATCACCAACGAAGTGCGCCGCGTCTTTAATTTTATCGAGAACCCCTATCGCCCGGTGAGCTTCGACTACCTGCTGGTGTCGCCGCAAAATTCTCGCCGCCTGCTTTATGAGATGATAGACACCGAGATCGCCAATGCGCAGCAGGGCTTGCCTGCCGGCATTACGCTTAAGCTGAATAACCTCGTCGATAAAGGTCTGGTGGACCGGCTTTACGCCGCTTCGAGCGCCGGCGTGCCGGTAAACCTGCTGATTCGCGGTATGTGCTCGCTTCTCCCGCAGCTGGAAGGGCTGAGTGATAATATTCGTGTAATCAGCATCGTGGACCGCTATCTTGAGCACGATCGCATCTATATCTTCGAGCGCGGCGGCGATAAGCAGGTTTATCTTTCTTCCGCAGACTGGATGACGCGCAACATCGATTACCGTATCGAAGTTGCCGCGCCGTTGCTTGATCCTCGACTCAAGCAGCGGATCCTGGATATTATCGACATCTTGTTCAGCGATACGGTGAAAGCCCGTATTATCGATAAAGAACTGAGCAATCGCTACGTGCCGCGCGGCAATCGCCGGAAAGTGCGCGCGCAGCTGGCGATTTACGACTATCTCAAATCACTCGAGCAACCTGACTGATACTCTATGCCGATAAACTCACAAGCTCCGCGACCGCAGGAATTCGCTGCGGTCGACCTCGGCTCTAACAGCTTCCATATGGTCATCGCCCGCGTTGTGGATGGCGCGATGCAAATCATCGGACGACTGAAACAGCGTGTGCATCTGGCCGACGGGCTGGACGCCAATAATATGCTGACGGAGGAGGCCATGGAGCGCGGCCTCTCCTGCCTTTCGCTCTTTGCCGAACGGTTGCAGGGCTTCTCGCCCGCTAACGTCTGCATTGTTGGCACCCATACCCTGCGTCAGGCAGTTAACGCGCCGGAGTTTCTTAAGCGCGCTGAACAGGTTATCCCCTACCCCATCGAAATCATTTCGGGCAATGAAGAAGCGCGCCTGATTTTTATGGGAGTGGAGCATACGCAGCCAGAGCGCGGCCGCAAGCTGGTTATTGATATCGGCGGCGGCTCGACGGAGCTTGTTATCGGTGAAGATTTCGAGCCGCAGCTGGTGGAAAGCCGTCGGATGGGGTGCGTGAGTTTTGCGCAGCATTTCTTCGCCAATGGCGAGATAACGCCGGATAATTTCCGTCGCGCTCGTCTTGCGGCGGTGCAAAAGCTGGAAAGCCTCGCCTGGCAGTATCGCCTGCATGGCTGGAGCGTGGCGCTTGGCGCCTCCGGCACCATCAAAGCGGCGCACGAAGTGCTGCTGGCGATGGGCGAAAAAGACGGGCTTATCACGCCCGATCGTCTGGATAAGCTGCGTGATGAAGTGCTGAATTATAAAAGCTTCGCTTCTCTGACGCTGCCAGGGCTCTCGGAAGAGCGCAAGGCGGTATTCGTACCGGGGCTGGCGATTTTGTGCGGCGTGTTCGACGCGCTGGCGATTCGCGAATTGCGTCTTTCCGACGGCGCACTGCGCGAAGGAGTGCTGTATGAGATGGAAGGCCGTTTCCGCCATCAGGATATCCGCAGCCGCACCGCGCAAAGCCTTGCGAACCAGTACCATATTGACCGTGAACAGGCGCGTCGCGTGCTGGATACCACCACGCTGATGTATGAGCAGTGGCAAGCGCAAAACGCTAAACTGGCCAACCCGCAGCTGGCGGCGTTGCTGAAGTGGGCGACAATGCTGCATGAGGTGGGCCTTACCATCAACCACAGCGGCATGCACCGCCACTCCGCCTATATTTTGCAGCATAGCGACCTGCCAGGCTTTACGCAGGAACAGCAGGCTTTGATGGCGACGCTGGTGCGTTTTCACCGTAAGGCTGTCAAGCTCGATGAGCTACCCCGCTTTACGCTGTTTAAGAAAAAGCAGTATCTGCCGCTGATTCAGATCCTGCGTCTTGGCGTGTTGCTCAACAACCAGCGCCAGGCCACCACTACCCCGCCGACGCTGGTTCTTGAAACAGACGATAGCCACTGGACGCTGCGCTTCCCGCATGACTGGTTCAGCCAGAACGCGCTGGTCATGCTTGACCTTGAGCGCGAGCAGCAGTACTGGGAAGGGGTGACGGGCTGGCGGCTGACCATCGAAGAAGAGGCCAGCCCGGAAGTGGCGGCCTGATTCTTTTGAGAGGAGCGCATACGCGCTCCTTTTTAATTGCCTGCAACCAGCGATTCAAGCGGCAGCGGGTGGCCAATCAGAAACCCCTGCAGATAGTCGATGCCCAAAGACCGCACCAGTTCGCCCGTCGCCTCGTTCTCGACAAACTCCGCCACAATCTGCATCTTCTTCATGCGCGCCAGATGGCACATCGACTCGACAATCTGGTAATCCAGGCTGCTGACCGCCAGGTTGCGAATAAAGCTGCCGTCGATTTTCATGATGTCGGCGTCAATGTTTTTCAGGCGGGAATAACTTGCATATCCGGTGCCGAAATCGTCAATCGCAATCCGGCAGCCCATGGCGCGCAGCCGCTGCACATTCTGGTGCGTCTGTTCATAATGACCAGGCGAGTTGCTTTCGGTTATCTCAAAAATGATCTGCCAGGCCTCTATCTGATAGCGTGTCAGCAGTGCATGAACCTCATTCGGAAAGAGGGTCCGGCAGAGCGAAGAGGCGGTAAGGTTAACGGCAAACCGACAAGCGGGCATTTTTTCACGCCATTTCGCCATAAAGGCCAGCGTATTTTCCAGCACCATGAGATCTATCCGGGAGGAGAGGCCAAACTCCTGCGCCACCGGCAAAAACCGCTCCGGCAGAATAAGCTCGCCGTGTTTGCCCTGCATTCTAAGCAGCACTTCGTAGTAATCATCGCCCCGCGCACCTTCAATCGGCTGCGCCATAAGGACGAACTGATTGTGGTCCAGCGCATGTTGTAGCTCATTAAACATGTCTACTTTGCGCTTCACCGCTTGTTGAATATGGTTCGCCCCGCGATCCTGCACGCTTTCCGGCCGGTTAGTGACCAGCGACAGATCGGCCATCGTGCTCATTTCTCCTAACAGTAAATGCAGGTGCCTTACGGGCGTGCGGACAAAGCTATAGCTGATGCCCACCTGCGGCTGAAGCGGCATGCCATCCCACATAAAACGGAACTGCCTGATATGCTGCGCAAGCCTGTCGATTCGCTCCGGGTGCGACTCCGTTCGCAGGCGCAACACCATGTCATGCCCGGAAAGCTGATAGGTCAGCTCATCCGGCTCCATAACCTCGCGCAGCCAGGCCGCCATGCGCTGTTTGTAATAGACGCGCAGCATCAGCCCATAGTTTCGCCCCAGCAGATCCAGTTCGGGAATACGTATAAAGCAGAGTATCGACCATGGCGTGTCGCCAAGATCGCGGCTGAGCGCCCGCAGGTTGGGCAGATGAAAAAGCGGATCGATCAGGGCAAGCCGCCTCCCCCGCTGATGCACAACCCGCTGGCGCGTGGAGGTGAGCGCCATAAAGATAATCACCAGCGAGAAGATGCCGTAGCTTGAGGAGTTAATCACCAACTGGAAGTTATAGTCCGGCAGCGGCGGAAAATAGCGGTAAAAGTAGTGACATAACAGAATCAACAACGGCGTCCATACCGTAATAACCAGAAAATAGCCAAAGCGCATGGCGCCCCACAGCATGAGCGGGAGCAATAGCGAAAGCGAATAGTTAGTGCTGAATATCGTCGAGTCCGGCCCCAACGGCAACAGCAGTAAAAGGAACAGCCCGCCGAGCAGCGCAAACCAGATGCCCAGTTCAGCTTTTGTTACGCGTTTGTCGCACTGCGCGCGCATCTGGCTTACAAAAGCCTTAAGGTAACGAGGATGTCTTATCGCTCTGATAATAAGACAAAAAAGCGGGATCCCCGTCAGGCAGCCTACCAGCACAGCCTGATAGTTTACGAGCATCAGCAGGGTAAAAGGATTTTCTCCCATCAGCCGTACATGCTCATCATACAGGCCAAAGAACGTGGCAAACTGATAAAAAAGGATAAAGACCGAGGCGTTAACAAACACCAGCCAGAAAAGGCGTTGTCCCGTGCATTTCGAATACCAGCCTGAAACGGGCGCCATGCGGGTGGCGAAAACCCGGTAGCCGCCCCAGCTAAGCAGGGCTGACAGTAAAAAATGAATAACGATAATTAACACATCGCTTTTACAGCGAAAGGCGTGATAGTTCACCACCAGCCCCAGCACGATCCCGGGCAACGCCGCCCAGCCATAAAAGAGCAGCAAGGCGGTGACCAGCGCCAGCGGCAGGTAATAAAGCATTACCGGCACGCCATCAATTGACGTGATGGTATTGCACAGGCGGGCAAGCGGCAGCAGAACCAGCGGAAGTATTAAGGGCAATCCCCACCATTTCTGTTTGTACATATTGAGTATTGTTTTCGGCTGCATAGATGCTCGATTAAAACCCCTTGTCCGTAAGGCGTTTAGGCAGGCATCCAACCTGGCCGGAAGTTACCGCCGTCTGCGGCGACAGAGACGGAATGGAGTGAAATTTTAGTTAAGGAAGACAATTAATAATTGATATATATCAATTTATTGGTTGTCCCTGAGTTTTATCCGCTGACTTTACATTGATCCAGACGGAATATATTTATTTAACTAATGCCAAATATCTTTTAGATAACAGCCAGTAATCATCGGTTGACGGATTTTTACATGATGAAGAATTGACCTGTTCGTCACGCTGTGCCTTAATAGCAACGTCGCCCGCAGCTGCCGGGCAAACCTGAAGGATACTGGTGTGACACAGGCCACCTCCCCCTTACGAATACGAAAACGACACCGTTTTAACAGCCGCATGACCCGCATTGTGCTGCTTATCAGCTTTCTCTTCCTCTTTGGCCGCTTTGTCTACTCCGCTGTAGGCGCATGGTATCACTACCAGGACAAAGTTCAGGCACAGCAATCCAGTCTGACTATCGAAACTACGTCGCCACGCTAATCGCTATTCTACCCTGAGTTGACACTGCCCGAGCGGCGCGGTGGGATTATTTTCGCCTTTAGTGATGCTTAATGAACAAGGTTTAATCTATCGCGCCCAAAGAAAAGGCCGTATCGAAGCCATAACCTGTCTGGCTTGCTGGTTGCGTTAATCACGTTAATAAAATCTGAGCGGCAAACGCGGCGTGTTTAATCTTAGAAATTCACTTTATTCGCCATGCCGGACGCTGGAATTATCGGGTTTATATACCTGTTTTTACCGCTTATTAATAAAGCAAAATACTATCCACTTTCCTTCGGGTTAATAAAAATCCTCCGCGCAGCAGAGGGCTTTAATGACGTTATCAGGAAATAAAAAAGGTTGTTATCAGGCTATTATCAGACGCTTAAACAGTAACGGCTGGAGATCCTGCCGATGTGCCAGGATAGCATGCGCGGCCACTAAGGGGCCGTCTACGGAATACAAAACCCGGTAATCTTCACCATGGTTAAACTCACGGTATTTGGCGCAGCCAATTTTCAGTAGTTCAGGGTAAATCTGCAATAACCGGGCATGGTTTAATATCAACACGGCGCAGGAACGGCGTTATTTTGTCGATATAGTGCTTTACCGTAAGCGTGTACTTAAAGTCACCTGCTTGAGCAAAGCAATGGCGTTTTCCCGTTCCTGCTGGTCACAGGACCCTATAACATAAGCAGACACTGAGTACCATAAACGGTGCACCACATAGAAAATTCATGAATGCGCATAAAGAAAACCCTCTGTATAAACAGAGGGTTATATTCACTTTTACCTGTTCATGAAAACACAGGAAGGGTCATCTAATTATTCCCACTCGATCGTCGCTGGCGGCTTGCCGCTGATGTCATACACCACGCGGGAGATGCCGTTCACTTCATTGATGATGCGGTTGGAAACGCGGCCGAGGAAATCGTACGGCAGGTGCGCCCAGTGTGCGGTCATGAAGTCGATAGTTTCGACCGCGCGCAGAGAAACGACCCAGTCATATTTACGGCCATCGCCCATCACGCCAACGGAGCGAACCGGCAGGAAGACGGTGAATGCCTGGCTGACTTTGTTATAGAGATCGGCGCGGCGCAGCTCGTCGATGAAGATAGCGTCGGCGCGACGCAGCAGATCGCAATATTCTTTCTTCACTTCGCCCAGCACGCGAACGCCGAGGCCCGGCCCCGGGAACGGATGGCGATAAAGCATGTCGTACGGCAGGCCCAGCTCCAGACCAATCTTACGCACTTCGTCTTTGAACAGCTCTTTCAGCGGCTCAACGAGGCCCATCTTCATCTCTTTCGGCAGACCGCCGACGTTATGGTGAGATTTGATAACGTGCGCTTTGCCGGTCGCGGACGCGGCGGATTCAATCACATCCGGATAGATGGTGCCCTGCGCCAGCCATTTCACATCTTCAAGCTTCAGCGCTTCTTCGTCGAACACTTCCACAAAAACGCGGCCAATGATTTTACGCTTCGCTTCAGGGTCATTTTCGCCCGCCAGCGCTTCCAGGAAGCGCGCTTCCGCCGGTACGTGAACAATGTTGAGACCAAAATGGTCGCCGAACATGTCCATCACCTGCTCAGCTTCATTCAGGCGCAGCAGGCCGTTGTCCACGAACACGCAGGTCAGACGGTCTCCGATGGCGCGATGCAGCAGCATCGCTGTAACGGAAGAATCCACGCCGCCGGAGAGGCCGAGGATAACTTTATCATCACCCACCTGCTGGCGGATGCGCTCAACCGCGTCGTCAATAATTTTTGCCGGCGTCCATAGCGCTTCACACTGACAAATATCGCGCACGAAGCGCTCCAGCATACGCAGGCCCTGGCGCGTGTGGGTTACTTCCGGATGGAACTGCACGCCGTAGAAACGTTTTTCTTCGTTAGCCATAATGGCGAACGGGCAGGTTTCGGTGCTGGCGACGGTGACGAAGTCGGACGGAATAGCGGTCACTTTGTCGCCGTGGCTCATCCACACGTCCAGCAGCGGGTTGCCGCTCGCGCTCAGCGCGTCTTCAATACCATGGATCAGCGCGCTGTCGGTTTGCACCTCTACCTGCGCATAACCGAACTCACGCTCGTTAGAGCCTTCAACATGACCGCCGAGCTGCATCGCCATGGTCTGCATGCCATAGCAAACGCCCAGCACCGGCACGCCCGCTTCAAAAACATACTGCGGCGCGCGAGGGCTGTTCTCTTCGGTGGTGCTTTCCGGGCCGCCGGAAAGAATAATCCCGTTCGGGTTAAACTCACGAATCTGTGCTTCAGTGACATCCCAAGCCCAAAGTTCGCAGTAAACGCCCAGTTCACGCACGCGGCGGGCAACCAGCTGCGTATACTGCGAGCCGAAATCAAGAATGAGAATGCGATGTTTATGGATATTTTCCGTCATTGACGCTAATTCCGAGGCAAGTGCATTAAAGTAAATCGCCCGGCACATGGCCGGGCTAGGAAAATCAGGAGCCCATACGGTAGTTCGGGGACTCTTTGGTGATGGTCACGTCGTGTACGTGACTTTCCTGGATGCCCGCACCGCTGATGCGCACGAATTCCGCTTTGGTGCGCAGTTCGTGGATGGTAGCACAGCCGGTCAGGCCCATACAGGAACGCAGGCCGCCCATCTGCTGGTGAATAATCTCTTTCAGACGGCCTTTATAAGCCACGCGGCCTTCGATGCCTTCCGGCACCAGCTTGTCGGCGGCGTTATCGGTCTGGAAGTAACGGTCTGAGGAGCCTTTGGACATCGCGCCAAGCGAACCCATGCCGCGATAAGATTTGTAAGAACGGCCCTGATAGAGCTCGATTTCACCCGGCGATTCTTCGGTGCCAGCAAGCATTGAGCCGACCATTACCGCGCTTGCGCCCGCCGCGATAGCTTTTGCGATATCGCCGGAGAAGCGAATGCCGCCGTCGGCGATAACCGGAATGCCAGTGCCTTCCAGTGCCTCAACGGCATCGGCTACGGCCGTGATCTGCGGCACGCCAACGCCGGTGACGATGCGGGTGGTGCAGATAGAACCCGGGCCGATGCCCACTTTCACCGCGCTTACGCCCGCATCCGCCAGCGCTTTCGCGCCCGCCGCGGTCGCCACGTTGCCGCCGATGATTTGCAGGTTCGGGTATTTCGCACGGGTTTCGCGAATACGCTGCAGCACGCCTTCAGAGTGACCGTGAGAGGAGTCAATCAGCAATACGTCGACGCCTGCGGCCACCAGCGCATCCACGCGCTCTTCGTTGCCGGCGCCGGCGCCTACTGCCGCGCCAACGCGCAGACGGCCTTGCTCGTCTTTACAGGCGTTCGGCTTACGTTCCGCTTTCTGGAAGTCTTTTACGGTGATCATGCCGCGCAGGTGGAAGCTGTCATCCACAACCAGCGCTTTTTCAACGCGTTTTTCATGCATCTTAGCGAACACCACTTCACGGGATTCGCCTTCGCGCACGGTGACCAGGCGGGATTTCGGCGTCATGTAAACGCTGACCGGCTGAGAAAGGTCGGTGACAAAACGCACGTCGCGACCGGTGATAATGCCCACCAGCTCGTTATCTTCGGTCACAACCGGATAGCCGGCGAAGCCGTTACGCTCGGTCAGCTCTTTCACTTCGCGCAGGGTGGTGGTCGGCAGTACGGTCTGCGGGTCGGTTACCACGCCGCTTTCATGTTTTTTCACGCGGCGAACTTCTTCCGCCTGGCGCTCAATGGACATGTTTTTGTGGATAAAGCCGATGCCCCCTTCCTGCGCCAGCGCGATAGCCAGACGCGCTTCGGTGACCGTATCCATCGCAGCGGAAAGCATAGGGATATTCAGGCGGATGGTTTTAGTCAGCTGCGTGCTGAGATCGGCCGTGTTCGGCAGAACGGTAGAGTGAGCGGGAACGAGGAGAACGTCGTCAAACGTCAGAGCTTCTTTAGCGATACGTAGCATGGGCAATATCTCAACCTGGGGTGAATGAGAACAGATAAAATATTGCCGCGGCATTATACAGAGCGTAACCGATTGCTTCCACATTTTTTTACGTTAAATGCTTGCGATTGAACTGAACGGCGTTACTATCGACTAATTAACCCGCTGATTTAAAATTTGATCCAGCTCACATGTTACCCACGCAAAATTCCGGAATTTTTACCGTCAGCCGCCTGAATCAGACGGTCCGCCTGCTGCTGGAACAGGAGATGGGCCAGGTCTGGATAAGCGGCGAAATTTCTAATTTCACCCAGCCCGCCTCCGGGCACTGGTACTTCACGCTGAAAGACGATTCCGCGCAGGTGCGCTGCGCGATGTTTCGCAACAGCAACCGCCGCGTCACTTTCCGGCCTCAGCACGGCCAACAGGTGCTGGTGCGGGCTAACATCACGCTTTATGAGCCGCGCGGCGACTACCAGATAATCGTCGAGAGCATGCAGCCTGCGGGCGAAGGGCTTTTGCAGCAGCGCTACGAGCAGCTTAAGCAGCGCCTCGCCGCGGAAGGGCTTTTTGACCAGAGCCTGAAAAAACCGCTCCCCTCCCCGGCCCGCCAGGTGGGCGTCATTACGTCGAAAACCGGCGCGGCGCTGCATGATGTGCTGCACGTGCTGCAACGCCGCGACCCGTCGCTGCCGGTGGTTATCTACCCAACGGCCGTACAGGGCGACGATGCGCCGGGGCAAATTGTGCGCGCCATTGAGCTTGCCAACCGCAGGGATGAGTGCGACGTGCTGATCGTCGGGCGCGGCGGCGGCTCGCTGGAAGATTTGTGGAGCTTTAACGACGAACGCGTGGCGCGAGCGATTTTCGCCAGCCGCATTCCCATCGTCAGCGCCGTCGGCCATGAAACTGACGTAACCATCGCCGACTTTGTCGCCGACCTGCGCGCTCCGACCCCTTCTGCGGCAGCGGAGATAGTCAGCCGCAACCAGCTTGAACTGCTGCGCCAGATCCAGTCGCAGCAGCAAAGGCTGGAGATGGCGATGGATTATTTTCTTGCAAGCAATAACCAGCGCTTCACGCGTTTGCAGCATCGTCTGCAACAGCAGCATCCGCAGCTGCGGCTGGCCCGCCAGCAGACTGAACTGGTGCGTCTGAAGCAGCGCCTTGATACGGCGATAGACGCCCGCCTGCGGCGCGCTTCACTGCATCAGCAGCGGCTCTCTCAACGGCTCTCTCAGCACACGCCGCTGCCGCGCATTCATCGTCTGCAAAGCCGCCTGCAGCAGCACGAATATCGCCTGTCGCAGGCGCTAAGTTTACGACTTGGCGCTTCCCGCGAGCGCTTCGGTACGCTTGCCGCGCACCTGGAGGCGGTAAGCCCGCTCGCGACGCTCGCGCGCGGCTATAGCGTCACGCAGGCGGCGGACGGCAAGCTGCTTAAGCAAACGCGACAGGTTCAGGCGGGCGACAAGCTCACCACCCGTCTTGCGGATGGCATAGTGGAAAGCCAGGTTACCGCCATCGCGCCGATAAAAAAATCGCGTAAACCTAAAAGCGCCTGACGCTCCGGCGCTTCGCCAACTATACTGCTGCTGTTCCTTTTTTAATCGGCATTTCCCGCCAGAAGGAGAGCAGCATGATCCAGTCCCGTTATCCTACCGTTATTCCTCCCTATATCCTTCGCCGTATTATCGACCACGGCAACGAACATCAGCAGCGGTATGCGCGCCAGACGCTAACCCATGTGCAGACGCTGATGGCCGAAGGCCATGCCAAACCCCATGCCCCGCAGGCTGTCGCCAGGGGCGAGCTCATCCGCGATATTTATGATGCGAATAACACCCAGTCTCTGCCGGGCGAATCGGTGCGCAAAGAAGGCCAGCCCTCAAATGGCGACGTGGCGGTAGACGAGGCGTATGACTATCTGGGCGTAACGCATGAATTCTTCTGGAAAATTTATCAGCGCGATTCGTTGGATAACAAGGGCCTGGTGCTTAGCGGCACGGTGCATTACGGCGAGGAGTACCAGAACGCCTTCTGGAACGGCCAGCAGATGGTGTTTGGCGACGGTGACGGCGAAATTTTCAACCGTTTTACCATCGCCATTGACGTGGTCGCCCACGAGCTCAGCCACGGCGTTACCGAAACCGAAGCCGGACTGATTTATTTTGAGCAAGCCGGCGCGCTGAATGAGTCGCTCTCAGATGTCTTTGGCTCGCTGGTTAAACAGTACCACCTTGGACAAACGGCGACGGAAGCGGACTGGATAATCGGCGAAGGGTTGCTTGCAGAAGGAATTAACGGCGAAGGGTTGCGCTCGATGTCAGCGCCGGGCACCGCTTATGACGATCCGCTGCTGGGAAAAGATCCGCAACCGGCTCATATGAATGATTTTATAAAAACCCGGGAAGATAACGGCGGCGTACACCTGAACTCAGGCATCCCTAACCATGCGTTTTATCTTGCAGCTACCGCGCTGGGCGGCTATGCCTGGGAGAAGGCGGGCTATGCCTGGTATGACACGGTATGTGACCGCTCACTTGCACAAAACGCCGATTTTGCCGCCTTCGCCCGCCTGACCATCGAGCATGGCGGCACGCGTTCCGGCAGCAGCGTGGCTAATGCGATTGAAGCGGCCTGGAAACAGGTGGGAGTATTGTAATGAATGAGTTGCCGACGCTGACGGACGATGCCGTCATTGAGCTGGCGCGAGAAGGCGGGGTGGCGTTTATTCCCCGCCTGAGCGGGCTGAGGCGAATTATTCTCGCCCAGCTTAATGAAGCGCAGCGCCAGCGCATAGTGAATATTCTGCAGCAGACCTTACCGGTAGCGAAACCGCCCGGCGAGCCCGATTCACCGGGCCGCGGCGACCAGCGTTATTACCGCATCCAGATAACCTGGACGCACCATAACAGCGCCCATTACGCTGATGTGATTGTTCTGGTGCCGGAAACAAAAGCGCCGCCAGAGCTGGAAGAGCTGTGGCGGCGCGGCGAAGATTGTGTCTGCGATTAGCGTGGGACAGGCTGCCAGTCAACGCGTTTTTTTGAAATAAGGCCGTGGCCGTTCTGACAGAAGTAGTCCACCGCGCCACAGGCCTTCAGCACCTCAAGCGGCTGGTGGCAGTCAGGGCAACGCGGCTCCAGTTGGAAATCTTTATCGCACTTGGCGCAGTGCGCGCCGCCTGCTGTCTGCTCCAGCGGCTGGCGGCAATCAGGGCAGATAGTTTCCATAACGCCTCCTTATTGGCTTAACGCTCTCTTTAAGCGCGCTTCCCGCGCCATCGCACGGGAAACCGTGGCTTATTTGCCTTTCTTAATGTGAAGAACAAATAAGATCTTATTGGTTGTTTTAAAAGGAATTAATCACTTATCACATTGATTGTGCTCACCTTTGTGCACACGAAATGAGAAAGTGCTCAACTATTTGCACAATTATCAACCAGCGAGAATTACTCAATCCTACGCATATTGATGGCGTAAATCACTACCAGTGATCAAGCAATTACGTACTTTTTAACTTACTGCTGCGTACCGGTTTCCACCCTATTTAAAGCGCATCACGACCACGTATTTCACGTGGCTGTAGATCGGATAACATCGCAGCAAGGGCGCAACTTTACTTAGCTGGCGGGGAAGTATTTTGTTCAGCTTTTTTCTGCGCACTACCCAAAAAAAGCGGATCTTTCTGGATCAGGTAATACCCGATTTTGCGCAATATAAAACCCAGCTTTGACACGGCCTGTAGCCTCATTTTAGCTGTTCTGCGCACTTGAGTTTTGCGCAAAGATTTTCTGTTTTTGCGCAGTGGAGTTTTTTAATCTCGCGGGTGCAAAAATTCGACCCAAGCGAGCCGCCAAACAGGCTATGGCTTCCAGAGATTTTTCCTTTCCCCCACCCGCTTTTGGCAACCCGCATCAATAGACCACGCCATACCATCACCCACGCAAATGATGGTTAATTCATGCAAATCAATCATTACATTTACACAACTTGTTGCGCGGTATGGTTAACCGAATTTCATACAGCAACAAGGAGTTACCCCAATTTCAATACCCGTTTATCTATGGCTTTACGAGGAGGACGGAAAGCTACTGAAAGGCGGTGTTGATGTTAACGGACGAGAGGGAAGCATAGAGCTGGTGGGTATGCAGCACGACGTGTTTATCCCCACCGACGATATGACCGGCTCTGCTACCGGTACACGCCAGCATGAGGCATATACTTTAGAAAAAGAAATCGACCCATCATCCCCACTTTTATATCGCGCACTGACAACAGGCCGCACGCTGACAAAAGCTATCTTCCGATACTACCGCATCAACAATAACGGCATAGAAGAAGAATATTTCAATGCCGTGCTGGAGAGCGTGAAGGTGTGCCACGTTGTGCCAATTATGTTTGATACCAAAGATCCCGACTTCGAAAAACAGGGTCATATAGAGCATGTAGGCCTGCGTTACGAAAAAATCACGTGGAACTATGTCGATGGCAACATCCAGCACGCCGATAGCTGGAAAGAACGTAAAACAGCATAAGGAGATCACTCATGGCTAAATGGCTTTATAAGCAAAGTACTGGCGAACTGTTTCGCAACGGCAAATTAATTGAAACGGGCTACTCCGGCGCACTAACCAATAAAAACAATCCAGACCGTGAGCAGGTACGCGGCCCGGGGCCCATTCCTCGCGGTATGTGGAAGATAGGCAGTACAGGAACGAGCAAAGGGCCGCTCACCATCACCTTGAAACATATCAGCGGTAATTCCTACGCACGCGATATGCACACATTCCGTATGCACGCTGATAAGCGTGTTGGTATTGCCGGATTCGCTTCCGAAGGCTGTATGATCATGAGCCATTCAACCCGCCTCCTTGTGAGCAAAGATACAGGGGCGTCGCTGGAGGTTGTACGATGATCCGCGGATATGTACTGGCTGTAGTTCTGATGCCTGTATTTGCAATGGCAGCTACTCCCGGTAGCGAATGCGCAGCACCAGGGCATTATGTCGAAGGTATGTTACTGACCAGCATAAAGAACGATCTCGGCATCGACCTGACATCTATCCAGTACAGCAAAACAACCGTGGAGGTGCTTGATGTGCTGCCTGTGTCTGAGGTATTCGCCAGAAAAATGGCGATTGCAGATAGCCAGGCCGACTTAAAGAAATCAGCTGATCTCAGGCTTTCTGAGAGCGATTACTACAGCATGTATCACGATGGGCATGTACTGACCGTGACGGCGAAATACACGTTTACGGATAAAAACGGCAAACGTGATGAGTTCATTTCGTCAGCGTTCGCCAATGACGATGAATGCTCAGTACGGTACAACGGATATATCACCTTATCACGAGAGTTCTGACGGCTGAGGCCCCCATTACGTTGTAGTGGGCCTGTTTCACCATTCCGCCCACCATCAGCACAGGATTTTATCGTCTGGCGGCGACCTTCAAATCGTTCATTCGCTTTAATTCAGGCTTTAATCTGCATATCAGTTAGTTTCGGCATAACTGGCATCCGGTTGTACCCAGTACGGGCTAAATCATGATTGGGTAAAGATTTTTGTACCAAAAAAATAAGCACAACCCATTGAGTACACTCATGGGTACAAGGGGATTATGAGTTAACTGCCTCATTATGATAGTCCCTGATAAAAAAGCCCGCGCAATGCGGGCTTCTGTATTTTTAGAAAGTTGATGATTTTTAGTGAATCGTTATTTGCCTTTCTTAATATGCTTGATCAGACGCTTACGCTTACGCATCTGGTTTGGCGTCAGCGTATTGCGCTTATTAGCGAATGGGTTATCCCCTTCCTTGAACTGAATGCGGATAGGTGTCCCCATTACTTCCAGCGATTTGCGGAAATAGTTCATCAGATAGCGCTTGTAGGAATCCGGCAGGTCTTTCACCTGGTTGCCATGGATAACCACAATCGGCGGGTTATAACCGCCCGCGTGGGCATATTTCAGCTTCACGCGACGACCGCGCACCAGCGGCGGCTGATGATCTTCCGCCGCCATGTTCATGATGCGCGTGAGTAGCGCGGTGCTAACGCGGCGGGTTGAGCTGTCATACGCTTCGCGTACCGATTCAAACAGGTTGCCAACGCCGCTGCCGTGCAGCGCGGAGATAAAGTGCACGCGGGCGAAGTCGATAAAGCCCAGACGGTAATCAAGCGTCTCTTTCACCTGCTCTTTTACTTCCTGGCTAAGCCCGTCCCATTTGTTGACCACGATAACCAGCGAGCGGCCGCTGTTTAGAATAAAGCCGAGCAGCGACAGATCCTGGTCGGAAATACCTTCGTGAGCGTCGATAACCAGCAACACTACGTTCGCATCTTCAATGGCCTGCAGCGTTTTAATAACCGAGAACTTCTCCACCACGTCGGTGATTTTACCGCGCTTGCGCACGCCTGCGGTATCAATAAGGACATACTCGCGGCCATCACGCTCCATCGGAATGTAAATGCTGTCGCGCGTGGTGCCAGGCATGTCATAAACCACCACGCGGTCTTCGCCGAGAATACGGTTAGTGAGTGTAGACTTACCAACGTTAGGACGACCGACAATAGCGAGCTTAATCGGCAGATCCTGCGGATTGAAATCGTCTTCTTCTTCCTCAGCTTCTTCGCCGTTCTGTTCCGCTTCAAACTGCGCCCAGTATTCGGCGTCTTCGTCCACCTCTTCCGGCGGATTGATATCATCCATCCACGGCATCAGCACCTGCTCCAGCAGGCTGGTCACGCCGCGCCCGTGAGAGGCAGCGATAGGATGAATTTCACCAAGGCCCAGCGAGTAGAAATCCGCTACCGCCTGGTCCGGATCCAGCCCGTCCGTTTTATTGGCGACCAGAAACGTCGGCTTCTGGCGGCTGCGCAGATGTTTGGCGATAGCTTCATCCGCCGGCATCAGGCCCGCGCGCGCATCGACCATAAAGAGCACGACATCCGCCTCTTCAATCGCCAGCAGCGACTGCTCCGCCATGCGCGTTTCCACGCCCTCTTCCGTGCCGTCGATACCGCCGGTATCGATGCAGATAAACTCGCGGCCTTCCACTTCAGCACGACCATACTTGCGATCGCGAGTCAGCCCCGGGAAATCCGCTACCAGCGCATCACGGGTGCGAGTTAAGCGGTTAAAAAGGGTGGATTTTCCGACGTTAGGGCGCCCGACCAGCGCGACCACAGGTACCATTATCAAAGCCTCATTACTAAAAATCATGATCAAACCCCGCCGTTTTAGCAGGGTTCCAGAAAACAGGAAACGGCCCCTGTGCGATTCAGGAGCCGTTTTTCTGTGCTACGCCCGTTCTGATTAACGCGTAATGGCGTAGAGCGTGCCGTCTTTTGCCTGAATCAGCAGTTTGTCATTCGCGACGACCGGTTCCGTAAGGAAGCCTGAACCGTCAACTTTCTGCTGAGCGACAAAGCGGCCGTCATCGGTGTTGATCCAGTGCATATAGCCTTCACTGTCGCCCACCACCAGATAACCATTATACAACGCTGGCGCGGTGAGGTTGCGGTGCAGCAGATCGCTTTGCGTCCAGAGCGTGACGCCGCCTTCGGTGTTAAGCGCCAACAAGCGATCGTTCTGATCAACCAGGTAGATACGGCCGCCGTCAACGACGAAATCATTCACCGAACCGAGTTCACGTTTCCACATGATCTGGCCAGAGCGCAGATCCAGTGCAGTCAGGTTGCCGTTATAAGCGAGCGCATAAACGACGCCGTTAACCACGACCGGAGTAGTATCCACATCGCTCAGGCGGTCGATTTCGGTTGCGCCTGTCGCCTGGGAGATACGCTGTTGCCAAATCATCTGCCCCTGCTGCATCAACACCGCGCTGACGCGACCGTTGTCGCCACCGACGATGGCGGCGCCATAAGCGGTGGTCGGCGCAGATTCGCCGCGCAGAGAAAGCGAAGGCATATCCAGGTTAACGGTCCATTTTACAGCGCCGTCGCTCTCGTTAAGCGCCTGCAGAATGCCGTTGCTGGTGTGCACCAGCACCAGGCCATCGCTGACTATCGGACGGGAAAGCGCTTCGCCCGCGACGCGAGTCTGCCACGCAATAGTGCCGTCTGCGGTGTTAAGCGCGTAGACCTGCGCTTTTTCACTGCCGACATAAGCATGCGCCCCTGCGACGGTTACGCCGCCGGAAAGCAGCGCCGGACGGTTGCGGGAAAGCCAGCCGGTTTTCTCAGAAAGATCGACGCGCCAGACCTCTTTGCCGTCGGCGATGTTCATGGCTTTGACAACACCTTGACGGTCCGCGGCGTAGACAGTGCCATCCTGGAAAGCCGGGTGCAGGTTGGAGTAAAAATCGCCAATCCCGTCGCCTACCGAAGCGCTCCATGCGGTTTGCGGATCAAACTGGTTTTCAACCGTCGGTAACGGCGACATTTTCACCACATCTTCTTCACCGCTGAACAGTGAACACCCGCTTAACAGCGTAACGGAAAGCAGCCCTGGCAGAAGTAATTTACGCAATTGCATCGGGTCCCTCTCAGACGGACAAGTTATTAATTTTCATCTGGATCATCTCACGAAGCGCCGGGGAGCTATCGCTCTCCACCCCTTTGCTCCACGCCTCGCGTGCACCCTGCTTGTCGCCTTTGCTCAGCAGCGCTTCACCGCGCAGGTCGGCGACAATCGCCGTCCAGCCCGCGCCTTTTACCGACTCCAGCGTTTTCAGCGCCGCGTCAGCCTGCTTAAGCTGAACCTGAACGCGCGCCAGACGCAGATTAATAAGCGCCTGGAGATTTTCATCTTTCGTGCTGTTCAACCCTTGCTGGAGTTGCGCGGCAGCCTTGTTCAGATCGTTTTTATCAACGTACTGCTGAGCAAGCTTCAGCGACGCCAGCGCGCCGTAGTTGTTTTTATTCTCCGCAGCGAACTGCTCTACGGCAGTCAGCGATTGCGGATTATCGGCGCGTACGCCGGAAACGGCATTGTCATAGGCCAGCGAAGCGCTGCGCGCTGACTCCACTTCATGGCTTGTCCAGTAGCGCCAGCCTACCAGCGCACCAATCCCTAATACCACCCCGACCGCCAGCGCTTTGCCGTTCTCTGCAAAGAAACGCTTTACTGCGTCAACCTGGTCGTTTTCGTTCTCGTAGATTTCCACGCTGTCCTTCTCCTTAACGATAAATCGCCGGGGACATTAACCCAGCAGCGCCTGCAGGTGAGCCGCAACCTCGCTTTGCGCGACGGTTTGTTGTTCACCTGAACGCAAGTCCTTCACGACGACCTGACGGTTCGCCACTTCGTTTTCGCCGAGCACAAGCGCAACGCGAGCGCCCCACTTGTCCGCGCGGGCGAACTGTTTTTTGAAGTTGCCGCCGCCGTAGTTCGTCATCAGCTTGCCTGCCGGGAACGCATCGCGTACCGCTTCAGCCAGCAGCATCGCCGCCGTCTGGGTACCGTCGCCGGAAGCAACCAGGTAAATATCGACAACAGAATCGGCTTTAAATTCCGGATTCACAGCCTGAACCAGTAAAACGAGGCGCTCAAGACCCATAGCGAAGCCAACGGCCGGAGTTGTGCGACCGCCAAGTTGCTCGACCAGGCCATCGTAACGCCCGCCCGCGCAGACGGTGCCCTGCGAGCCGAGGCTGCTGGTCACCCACTCAAACACGGTGCGGTTGTAGTAATCGAGACCGCGCACGAGGCGCTGATTGACGCTATAACCGATGCCCGCCGCATCCAGGTATGCGCACAGACCAGCGAAATGCGCGCGTGACTCGTCATCCAGGTAATCGCCAAGCTTCGGCGCATCGTTGAGCAACGCCTGCACTTCCGGGTTTTTAGAATCCAGCACGCGCAGCGGGTTGCTGTACATACGGCGTTTGCAGTCTTCGTCGAGCTTATCAACGTGCTGCTCAAGGAAAGCCACCAGCGCATCACGATAGTTCGCGCGCGCTTCCAGCGAACCGATAGAGTTGAGCTCCAGAGAAACGTGGTCAGCGATGCCGAGCGCGCGCCACCAGCGAGCGGTCAGCATGATTAACTCAGCGTCGATGTCTGGCCCCTGCAGGCCAAATACTTCAACACCCAACTGATGGAACTGACGATAGCGCCCTTTTTGCGGACGCTCGTGGCGGAACATCGGCCCGATGTACCACAAGCGCTGTTCCTGATTGTACAGAAGACCATGTTCAATACCGGCGCGCACGCAGCCCGCGGTCCCTTCAGGACGCAGAGTCAGGCTATCGCCATTGCGGTCCTCAAAGGTGTACATCTCTTTTTCAACCACGTCGGTGACTTCACCGATGGCGCGTTTGAATAACGGGGTCTGCTCTACAATCGGCAAACGAATTTCGCTGTAACCGTAGCTGCCGAGCACCTGTTTGAGAGTGCTTTCAATGCGCTGCCAGATGGCGGTTTCGCCCGGCAGGTAATCGTTCATGCCGCGAATGGCTTGAATGTTTTTTGCCACGTTTATTCTCTTATTCAATACAAAAAATGAACCCGAATCAGGCCCGCAGCCAAATCGCGACGCGCCATGCGGGTTCAATCATACACGGGAAGCCAGACGCTTCCCAGTTGCCTTATTTTTCCAGTTGCTGCACGTTGATGCGCTGGCTTGCATCGAGCATGGCGGCTTTAGCGCGGATCTTCGCTTCAAGCTGGCTTATCATCTCTTCGTTGTCGAGACGATCTTTACGCACGCCCTCTTCGTAAAAGCCGCTCTTTTTGTTGCCGCCGGTTACGCCAAGCGTGGAAACCAGCGCTTCGCCCGGTCCGTTTACCACACAGCCGATAATAGAGACATCCATCGGCGTGATGATATCCTCCAGGCGCTGCTCCAGCGCGTTCACGGTGCCGATAACGTCGAACTCCTGGCGCGAGCAGGTCGGGCAGGCGATGAAGTTAATGCCGCGGGAACGAATGCGCAGGGATTTGAGAATATCGAAGCCGACTTTGATCTCTTCCACCGGGTCGGCGGCAAGCGAAATGCGCAGGGTATCGCCGATACCTTCAGACAGCAGCAAACCGAGGCCGATAGCTGATTTCACGGCGCCCGCGCGTGCGCCGCCCGCTTCGGTGATCCCAAGATGCAGGGGTTGATCGATCTGCTTTGCCAGCAAGCGATAAGATTCGACCGCCAGGAACACGTCGGAGGCCTTCACGCTCACCTTGAATTGATCGAAGTTCAGACGATCGAGATGATCGACGTGGCGCATGGCGGATTCCAGCAGCGCCTGCGGCGTCGGCTCGCCATATTTTTCCTGCAGATCTTTTTCCAGCGATCCGGCGTTCACGCCGATGCGGATAGGAATATTTTTATCGCGCGCGCAGTCTACTACCGTGCGGATGCGCTCTTCGTTGCCGATGTTGCCGGGGTTAATGCGCAGGCAATCGACGCCATATTCCGCCACCTTCAGGGCGATGCGGTAGTCGAAGTGAATGTCCGCCACCAGCGGCACGCTGACTTGCTGCTTGATGAGTTTAAACGCCTCGGCGGCGTCCATGGTAGGAACCGATACGCGCACGATGTCGGCGCCCACGCGCTCAAGCGCTTTGATCTGATTGACCGTCGCCTCTACATCCGTAGTGCGGGTGTTGGTCATCGACTGAACGGCGATGGGGGCCCCATCGCCGATCGGCACATTGCCGACATAAATACGTTTAGACTTTCTGCGTTGAATCGGCGCTGCGTTATGCATGAAATTTCTCCCTCACTGCCCGTCTGTTACTGCGTTACTGATTGTTCGGCATTGAGGGTCAGACGAGCAACCTGGTTAGTTCTGATAAAACGACTTAAATCAACCGGTTTACCCTGATACTGGATCTGGACTGCGGACGGCGCGCCAATTTTGAGTTTGTAAGGCGCCTCGCCAGAAAGATTGAGGTTAGCGTCCTTACGTTGCAGCCCGCTGAACAATTTCTTACCCGTAGCGTCCGTGACTTCCAGCCAGCAATCGGCGGTGAAGTTCATTACCAGCGCGTTAGCATCCGCCGCAGGCGCCGTCGCCGCCTGGTCAACCGGCAACTGACCGGCTGCAGGCGCAGGCTGCTGCGCTGTGGCGTCTACGTTCGCCTGGCTCGGCGAAACGACAGCCGGCTGCTGCGGCTGCACCGGCGTCGCGGTCGGCGCGCTGGTTTGCGCCGTAGCGGCGGGCGCACTGGCGGCAGAGGTGCTGGTTTCGTCCGGGAGATCGGCAGGCGGCGTCGCCTGCACGGTGGATTGATCCTGAGCCGCGACGGCGTCGCCGGTATTCAGGGGAACGGCCTGGCCCTGGCCGCCGGAAGCGTTCAGTTCAGCGCTTGACTGATCGGCCATGGTGGTTATCTCTTCCTGCTGCGCTTTGTGGTTCTGCCACCACCAGGCGCCTGTCAGGCCGACTACCACAAACAGGATAAGCCAGGTAAAGCTCATCAGCCAGCCGTCGCGTTTCTTACGGCGTTTGCCCAGCGCGTAAGTCTGCATCGGCGCGACTTTGGCGGTTTTAACGGGCACCTGCTTAGCCATCATCGGCAGCAGTTCTTCTTCCGGAATATGCACCAGGCGCGCATAGGAACGGATGTAGCCACGCAGGAAAGTCGACGCCAGATCGGCAGGCGCTTTATCCTCTTCGATATCGCGAACTGTAGAGAGCTTCAGGCAAAGGCGTTCCGCCACGACCTGCTGGCTAAGTCCGAGTTGTTCACGAGCAAGACGAAGACGTTCGCCCGTGGTTTGTGCTGCATTGTGTTCGTGAGTGGCTTCAGTATTCATTAGCTACAACTGCTGGTACTGTTTTAATTAAGGAACCAGGCACCGGCTGGCGACTCTACGGTTTCCTGTATTGCCCGCCCGTACCGCGAAAACTCTGTTTGCCCATTGAAGCTTACGTGCTCGCTGTCATGCCGCGGATTGACGGTGCTTTCACCGTTAAGCCTGCATCATTGTTAACGCACGCGCCTCTGGTCAGTTAACCATAGCCAGCTTTTTATGCCCTGTCTGTTTAATGCGCACAGAACAGCCAGAATCGGCCAAGCTAAACTGTTGTTGCGACGCTACATACTGCCTCAAAGCGAGAAGAAACGCACCGTAATTATTTACACCTTACGCTTCTTTATCCTGCAAGCGGCGCGCTGGCGTAAACATCGCCAGCGCGCCGCTAGTCTGCCTGTCAGACTGCCTTAACGGCGATAGGTTCACCCTGCATACGCTTACGCATCGTACGCTTGGTGCGGTCGATTACGTCGCCAGCCAGCTGGCCGCATGCCGCGTCGATATCATCGCCGCGCGTTTTGCGCACGATGGTGGTGAAACCGTAGCTCATCAGCACCTTGGAGAAACGGTCGATACGGCTGTTAGAACTCCGTCCGTAGGGCGCGCCAGGGAAGGGATTCCACGGGATCAGGTTAATTTTGCACGGCGTATCTTTCAGCAGTTCCGCCAGCTGGTGCGCATGCTCCGTCTCATCGTTGACGTGATCCAGCATGACGTACTCAATGGTAACGCGGCCCTGATTAGCGTTGGATTTTTCCAGATAACGACGCACTGCCGCCAGGAAAGTCTCGATATTGTACTTTTTATTGATCGGGACAATTTCGTCACGGATTTCATCGTTCGGCGCGTGCAGGGAAATGGCCAGCGCCACGTCAATCATATCGCCAAGCTTGTCCAGCGCTGGCACGACGCCCGAGGTAGACAGCGTAACGCGACGTTTCGACAGACCAAAACCGAAATCATCCAGCATGATCTCCATCGCCGGCACCACATTGGTGAGGTTCAGCAACGGTTCGCCCATACCCATCATCACCACGTTGGTGATAGGACGCTGGCCGGTCACTTTCGCCGCGCCAATAATTTTGGCCGCGCGCCATACCTGGCCGATAATTTCTGAAACGCGCAGGTTACGGTTAAAACCCTGCTGTGCGGTAGAGCAGAATTTACACTCCAGCGCGCAGCCAACCTGTGAAGAGACGCACAGGGTAGCGCGATCGTCTTCCGGGATATAAACCGTTTCCACGCGCTGGTCGCCTACGGCGATGGCCCATTTTATGGTGCCGTCGGAAGAACGTTGTTCTTCAACGACTTCCGGCGCACGGATTTCCGCCACCTCTTTGAGCTTGCCGCGCAACACCTTGTTGATGTCGGTCATCTCATCGAAATCATCACAGCAATAGTGATACATCCATTTCATCACCTGATCGGCGCGAAAAGGCTTTTCGCCAAGCGTTTTGAAGAATTCGCGCATTTGCTGACGGTTCAGGTCGAGCAGGTTGATTTTTTCAGCTTTGGAAGCGGTTGCTGCTGAGGCGAGCTCAGGCGTGACAATGTGTTCAGACATAATGTATTCCGGCCTCGTTATTACACGTTATGGCCCCTGGAGGGTTAAAAAGAGACGCCCCGGTGAGCAGACACGCTCGTCCGGGGCGCAGTATTGTACAAATTCTATGGCATGGATGCCATCGCTTAAAGCGGCGCAGAAAAAATAAACCTCCCGCGGCGCTTCGGTGTTACAGCGATTAGCGGGTGCGCGGGCAAACTTCGCCTTCGCTGAAGAAGTAGGCGATTTCGCGCGCAGCGGATTCTACAGAGTCGGAACCGTGAGTGCCGTTTTCAGTGAAGCTGTCAGCGTAGTCAGCACGCAGAGTGCCAGCCAGCGCGTTTGCCGGGTTGGTTGCGCCCAGCAGGTCGCGGTGACGCTGTACCGCGTTTTCGCTTTCCAGTACGGAAACCACGATCGGGCCGGAAGTCATGAACTCCACCAGGCCGTCAAAGAACGGTTTACCTTCGTGCTCAGCATAGAAGCCGCGAGCCTGCTCAACGCTCAGATGCAGCATTTTGGTGCCAACAATTTTGAAACCAGCGGATTCAAAACGAGCAAAGATGCTGCCGATAACGTTTTTAGCTACGGCGTTCGGCTTGATGATGGAGAAAGTACGTTCAATTGCCATGATTACCTCTGTAATTGTTCTGTTTACCCGGCAGGCCGGACTGAAATTGGCGCCGATTATAATGAGCAACGTCAGCCTTGCCTATGGTTCGGAGTAACATTTTTTTAAAATAATGTTACCTTTAGCAACAGTTCATGCCTAAAGCGCCTTTTTCACCATTTTGGCTTACTGCAAAGTAAAGCGCGCCACCGCCGTTTGTCCCGCCTCATCCAGCGCCACTAATTGATATTCACCGCTTTTTTGCGGCATTAACGTTACGCTGTTGCCACTCGCTTCAAACAGCTCGCCATTCAAAAACCACCAGCGCCTTCCCTGCCCGCCCTGGCTAACAATGCGTAAGGAGAGCGCGGTCTGGCCGGGCAGCCGTTTCACTATGGTGCCATCGCTTACGCCGGAAATCAGCAGCGGCGCGACATCCTCCGCCTGCATTGGCGGGCAGCTTGCTGAGGCAGGCGGCAAGCGCGCCGCACGACGCTCTGACGCCGGAAGCCAGGGCTCCAGAGGCAAAGGCCAAAGCAGAACGTCCTTTTTTATCGCCTCGGGACAATCGGCCGCCACACGCTCGCCTTTCTTGTTAAGCCAGACAGGGCGAACGATGCCCTGGTTACTCTCCTGCCCCTGCGCCAGCAGCGTTGGCGGTTCGCTGTTGTCCAGCAGCCAGGTCGCAAGCCGGCGACGACAGTTCGGGTCGCCCGCAGGCAGAGTTTGCCCGCCAGGCCAGCAGATCGCGCCGGAAGTCACCGAAGCGGGACGCGGATCGACCGGCTGCGCGATGCGCTGGCTCTGTACGCCTGCCTGCAACAGATTGTTGATCTGATTGAGTACCGGCACGGCGCTGGCGAAACCAAACTGCCCTGCGACCGGCGTACCGTCGGGTCTTCCTGTCCAGACGCCAATGACATATTGCGCCGTGATGCCAATGGCCCAGGCGTCGCGGTAGCCATAGCTGGTGCCGGTTTTCCACGCCAGCGGCACGGTCTGCGGCAGCGAGCTGTCCGGCAGCGGTTGCGCTTCATTCGCCAGGATACGGCGAATAATCCACGCCGCGCCCTGCGACATCAGCGGACGTTCAAGTAAAGGATCCTGCGGCGTTAGCCGCAATTGCCCTGCCCGACCATGGCGGGCAAAGGCGCTATACGCCGCGACCAGTTCATCAAGCCGGGCGCCCGCGCCGCCAAGAATAATCGCAAGGCTTGGCTCAGCCGCTGGCGGGAACCGCAACTGTAGCCCGGCATTTCGCAACCTGCCGGTAAAACGTCTGGGTCCATAGGCCTCCAGCACCTGCACCGCCGGAAGGTTGAGCGAACGCACCAGCGCTTCGCTCATGCTGACCGGGCCGTTAAAACCGCTGTCGAAATTTCCGGGGCGGTAATCGCCAAAACGGCGCGGCACATCCTGTAGTAAAGAGGCGGGATGAATCAGCCCGTCATCCAGCGCGAAACCATAGATAAAAGGTTTAAGCACCGAGCCTGGAGAGCGCACGGCCGTGACCATATCCACATGGCCAAAACGGCTATCATCATCGATATCCGCTGACCCAACCCAGCCGCGCACCTTCATGCTTTGATGGTCCACCACCAGCATCGCCAGCGAGCTGCGAGCCGGTAAACGGCTTTTCAGGTTAAGCGCCAGCGCCTCCAGTTGCCGCTGAAGCGCGGCGTCGAGCGTGGAAACAATTTTTACGCCAGCCTCGCGCTGCGCCAGATGACGGGCGAAGAGCGGCGCCAGTTGCGGCATCTGACGCGGTGCGAGCCATACTGGCTCTTGCAGGGACTCTTTAACCTGCCTGTCGCTCCAGACGCCTTCCTTCGCCATTCGCCGCAGTACTTTGTCGCGCGCAGCCTGAGCGCGCTGCGGCCAGCGGTCGGGACGCAGCCGGCTCGGCGCCTGCGGCAACACTGCCAGTAGCGCAGCGTCGGCGTAGCTCAGCCGTTCAGGCGATTTGCCCAGATAGGCCCAGCTTGCTGCGCCCACGCCCTGCAGCGTACCGCCGAAAGGCGCGCGGTTAAGATAGAGCGTGAGGATATCCGTTTTTGAAAGGTGCCACTCCAGCTGCAGGGCTCGCCACAGTTGGCGAAGCTTGCCGCCAGGCGTGCGCGGATGCGGATCCAATAAGCGCGCCACCTGCATGGTAAGCGTGCTGCCGCCGGAAACGACATGGCCCGCCCGTAGATCCTGCCAGGCGGCGCGCAGCACGGAAAAAGGGTTTACGCCGGGGTGTTTCCAGAACCAGCGGTCTTCGTAGTTCAGCAGCGCCTCAAGATAGCGGGGCGAAACCTCATTCACAGAGACGGGATAACGCCAGATGCCGTTTTCATCGGCAAAGCGCCACAGCGGCACGCCCGCTTCCGTGACGACGACACGCGCAGGATGCACTTCGCGCAGCGGCAGAGGCCAGAGCCGGTCGGCGCTCCACAGCATCAGCATCAACAGGAGCGGCAGCGCCGCCAGCCAGAGCCAGCGACGCCGCATTAAACGCCTTCTCACAATAAGGCTCGTTTAAGGCGTAACACTGAGGATTTCACCGCCCGCGCCGTTAGCTCGCCACTGGGGAATATACATCGACTCAACCTGCGGAGCAGGAATGGTATAGCTGCCCGGCGTGACGGCACGGGCCAGGTAAACCAGCGTGACATGTTCCCCTTCGTTTACCGGCAGCGCCGCAACGAAGCGATCGTCGCGAAACTCCATGTGTTGAATGTCCAGTTGCTGCATGCGGTTAATCAGGTTTTCCGCTTCGCTGCCAGCGTTATTCAGGCTGGCGCTGGCATTTGCCATATTCTGGTTTTCCAGCTCGAGCCCGGCGGGCAGCAGATCCACAACCAGCGCGTCCGGCACCGTTTTGTCGGCCCAGACATCAAGCCAGACCATCACCAGTTCGCCGCTCTTCAGGCTGGAAAGCGGTTTCGGCTGGCCTTTGCTGTCAAGGAAGTGGCGTTCAATGTGCAGCACATTGCCGCCAGGCGCGGGCGCCTCAAGCGGATAGCCGCTGCTGTCCAGACGCAGCCAGAGCGGCGCGTTGCCCGTGTTGGTCACCTGAAGCGACGTCAGTTGTTCGCCTGCGACCGGAATCGCCTGCGCTTTATCACCCTGCAGGAACTGCCCCGGCAGCGAGGTTTGCGCCTGCCATGCCGCCGGCTGGCTTTGCAGACCGCGTCCGGCAAGGAACAGCGCGTTGCTCTCCTGGGTTGAAAGCCAGCGCTGGCTGTAAGCCTCTTCGGAAAGCGAAGTGACAAGCTGGTTCTGCGCCAGCGGCAGCAGTTTGTTTTCCTGAAGCAGCGTGAGCTTAAGCGCGTCATCGCGAAGCGTGCTGCCGTAATCGCCAAGCCAGCCGGCTTTTTCGCTGCGTCCGGTCTTAAGCCCTGTCTCTATCGCCTCTTTAGCGCGGGGCGCGTCGCCCATCAACTGCAACGCTACGCCAAGCTGCACCAGCGGCAGCCCGGAACGCGCCGCCGCGCGCTGTTCCCACAGTTCGCGAAGCGCGCCCAGCGGCGCTTTTTGCTGACGCGCCAGCACCAGGCCCGCATAGGCCTGTACGGCGAATTTACTGGCAGGCGTGTCATCGCTATAGCGCAGCGCCATCACGCCTGGATCCTGCAGGTAGCGCAGCAGGCGGTTGTTGGCTTTGTTAAGCGCTTCGTTGGAAACGCTATAGCCCTGTTCGCCAGCGCGCACCAGGAAGTCAGTAACATAGGCGGTAGCCCAGTACTCTTCCGGGCCTTCTTTATCCCACAGCCCAAAGCCGCCCTCTTCACGCTGCATTTCCAGCAGACGCGCAATACCGATATCCACCGCCGCCCGGCGCTGTTCATCGTTTTCTCCTTTAATCCCTAAAGATTTAAGCTGCGCGGCATTGGTGTAGAGCGACGGGAACAGGCCGCTGGTGGTCTGTTCAAGGCAGCCGTAAGGGTAGGCCTTAAGCTCCTGGATATAACGCGCAATGTTAAGCGGCGCCTGCCCGCTCAGCAGCAGTCGTCCGCCAAGCGTGGCGACATCCAGCCCATTCACATGACGCGCGGCGGGCGTCCAGACTTCGCCCGGGCCAAGCACGGCGCCGCTGTTGACAGTCTGCGCGGCAAAAGCCGGACGCACGCCCACTTTCCACTGTTTGACCAACGGAGCGAATGTCTCATTCGGCAGAACAAGACCGCTAATGCGAGCGCTTATTTCGCCATCGCCATAGCCCTGCCCTGCCCGCACAGGGATAAACACCGTCTGGCGAGCATTCGGCGCGAGCTGCAGTTGCTTCGTATCATTTGTTTCAAGCTGCGCCAGCCCGCTGGTCGTGAACTGCGCGGTTAACTGCTGCGGTTTATCCGTGAGGTTAGTGATATCCAGCGCCAGGCGTGAAACATCTCCGCCCGCCATAAAGCGAGGCGTGCTCAGTTCCGCAATCAGCGGCGCGGCCACGATTACCTTTCCTTCCGCGCTGCCGAAGCGATCGTCAGTCCAGGCCTGCGCCATAACGCGCAGCTCGCCGTTGAAATCGCCAATCGGCAGCGTCACCGTGCCTTCGCCATTGGCGTCCAGCAGCACCGGCTGCGCCTGCTGGGCAATAATAGTGACATGGTTGACCGGCGGTTTGCCGCCGCGGTTAAGCTCATCGCCGTCGCCGCCAAAACGCAGCGCGGCCAGCCGCCCCTGCCCTTCAATAACCTGGCCGTAGATATCGTAAATATCCGCGCCGTAGCGCTTCTGGCCGAAAAAGGCGCGCCACGGGTCAGGCGTGACGTAATCGGTGATATTAAGCACGCCGCTGTCCACTGCGGAAAGCAGCACATTAACCTTTTCAGGCATTTTGCCGTTCTTCACGCTGGCCTTCACTTTTACCGTGAGCGGCTGATTCGGGCGCATTTTTTGCGGTGATTCCAGGCTCAGCGCCAGACGACGGCTCTCGTCGCCAAGCGGTAAATGCAGCAGCCCGACGGCGCGTTTGGGGGTTGCAGAACGGGATTTATCGCCCGGGCGGACCACCAGCGCGCTGAGATAGAGATCGTGACGCTGCCAGGCTTTATCGACCGGAATCGCAATATCCAGCCCTTTTTCCGGCACGTCTATCTCCTGCCACCACAGCGGACCGTCGCTTGACTCCACCATCGCATAACCTTTGCCAGCGGCTGGAGCGGCAATGTGCAGGTTAATCGTGTCGCCTGGCTGGTAGGTCGGTTTGTCGATTTTTAGCGTAACGCGGTCCGGCCTCGGCGCCCCTGCACCGCCTTCGCTATTATCCTGCCAACTGTAGCCCGCCCAGAAACGCACGCTGCTGACAGTTTCATCCGGCGCTTTGACCTCCAGACGGTAAGACCCCCACTCCACCGGGAAGCTGACGTTGCCGGTTTCATCCGCCGCGAGATTAAGCGTTTGTTCGCCTTCCACCAGATCTTTCTGGTCGAACTGCGACTGCCAGCCTTCGTTTTCCGACCAGTTCCAGTAATAGTCGCGACGCTCGCGAATCAACCGCACCTGCAGGCCCGATACCGCCGTTTTCACGCCCTGGCTGTCGGCATAAACGATGTCGAAAGCGGCGTTGCCGCCTTCATCCACCATCGGCTGATTGGTGGTATCGCCCGTGCGGTAGTCATAAACGGCTTTGTCGCCGAATTGCGGACGAATGCCCGGCAGATTTTTAGCGGGCCATACCGCCTGCTCCACGCGGCGGGTTACCGGGCGACCGCCTGATTCCAGCAGGCTCGCCTGCAAAATAACGCGCAGCGGCGAGCGGCTTTCGCCCCACTGGCTCGGCACCTCTATCTGACCATGCCCTTCGTCATCCAGCGTAAGCTGCACTTCATCCAGGCTGCGGGAGAGATTCTCTTCAGCAATATCGCCGAACTGAAAGCCAGGCAGCGGTGCGACTGCATCTCGCAGCGGACGCACGAAAAGCTGCCCCTGGAGGCTGTTGCCGGACGCCGGTGCGCCATAAAGATAATGGCCTGTTACCGCAAAATTCACCGTATCGGCGGGCGCGATGGGCGCTTGTTGCGCCGTAATGTTCAGCGCCAGCCGCTCCGGCATAAAGTCTTCTACCTGGAAGCGCCAATCGCGGGGCAGGTTGTCGCCAGTGTTGGCGCGGATATGCCAGCCGCCGGTTGGGGCGCGGCTGTCAACCGGCAGCGCTAACTGGTACAGGCCGTTTTTCGGCTCTACCACCAGCGTGCGCGCGACCTGCCCATCCGGTTTCACCATCTCGAATTTAACCGGCTGCGCAGGCAGCGGCTTGCCGTCGCCATCGCGAAGCAGCGCGTTGAGAATGACCGTTTCCCCTGGGCGATAAAGATCGCGAGGGCCAAACATAAAGAACTGCTTGCTGTAACCCGTGTCGCCGCCAATCTGGAATTCCGCGAGATCTAACGCCGGCAGGTTGAGATCGAGCAGCGTGGTCTGTTCGCCAAGACGCGTCAGCACCAGCGCCGCCTCTTTGTGGTCATCCAGCATGGCGTGGCCGTCGCCGTCGGTTTTCGCTTCGCCAAGCGTCTGGCCCTTGTCATTCAGCAGGCGGACTTCCACGCCGCTTTGCGCCGCGCCGTTCTCAAGACTCTGGGTGAAAATATCCAGCCGGTTGTGATAACGGTGCACAGAGAGGCCGATATCGCTCAGCGTGAACAGCGTTGCGGCGTTACTGTAGTTGTAATGGCCCGCCTGATTCATAACGGCAAGATAAACGCCCGGCTGCTGCAACGGCTTGATATCGTTTAACGGCAGCAGCAGCTTTTCGCGGGTGTTGCGCGCCGGGTTGAGATCGAAACGCCCGGTATAAACCAGGTCCGCCATTTTCAGCAGTTGATCGGATTCCCAGTTGGTCAGGGAACTGCGGTACTCCCACTGACTGACGAAAGAGGGCAGCGACTCCGCCTTCACGCGATAAAAATTGACGTCGACGCTATTCACATTAAGCGCCATGACCGGCAGCCCCTGCACGACTTTCCCCGGCAGCAGCGAGCCGCGGCTGGCGAAGCCGACGCCGGGCGCTATATCGCGCGTGGTAATGGTTTTTTCATACTCCTTGCCGAAGGAGGATTTGTTGAGCGCCTGTAGCCCGCTGTCGATGGTCAGCACCAGTTCCCGGTTTGGCTCCAGATGGCGCAGACGCAGCTCTTTAAGATTGGCTGAAAGCTCCCATGCGCCATCCACTTTGCCGCTTTTTTTGTCGACCAGATGAACCACGCGCGAGAACTCCTGCTCAGGGTCGAGCGGAATGGAGAAGGCGAGCGCCAGGGCGCTTGCGCCTTCAAGCTGCACTTCCGAGGCATCGGTTAAGGCAAGCGGTTTGCCCGCGCTTTGCGCGGCCAGCTTTTGCAGCGTCGCCGAGTCGGGCTTCGCGTTTTGCGCCGCTTGCGGTTCAGGCGCGCGGCTTTGCTGCGCGCTCGCCGGGCTTACCGCCGCGTTATCGTTATTATCGCACCCCATAAGCGTAAGCGCGGCCAGCCATGCCGCCGATAAGGCAGCCAGTCGTACTCGATTCATTTTTTTATCCCTGGCCGAAACGGCCCCCAAAGGGTTTCAGTACCGGCAAGTATTATGCGCAACTTTAGCAAATACAAAAGCCACCATTTTTATTTCTGAACCGCGTCTCGCAAAGCCGATGCAAGACGATGAGATTTGCTGCTGTCCGGGCGAAAAGCCGATTTGCAACCGCGATCACAAGCCATAACGTTACATGTTACCTTGGCAGTCATTTGTTTTTAAAACAAAGAGATAGCTGGAAAGGTCCCGGCCCGGAATGTACTTTTAACGGCGTACCTTTAGCAATTACGGTTTAGCCCACTATAAAAAAGAGAGTGCTGAATGAAACGAGCCGTGAACGCCCTACAAAACTTCGGCAAGTCGCTGTACGGACCGGTGCTGATTTTACCCATCGTCGGTCTGTTTATCGCTTTCGGCAACGTGCTGGGAAATGGCAACCTTGCTGATTACCTGCCCTTCCTCGGTCACCCGGCAATTCAGAACATCGGTCAACTGATCGCGAAATCGGCGGTCTCCGTGCTGGCGAACCTGGCGCTGGTTTTCGCCGTCGGCATCCCTATAGGGCTGGCGGCGCGGGATAAAGGCTACGCGGCGCTGATTGGGCTGGTCACCTTTGTGGTCTTTATTAACGCCATGAGCGTTACGCTTGCGATGCAGGGCGAACTGGCGCCTGCCGACCAGATGCGCGCGGCCGGCCAGAGCATGGTGCTGGGCGTACAGGTGCTGGAGATGGGCGTTTTTGCCGGCATTTTGACCGGCGCGCTTTCCGGCTATCTCTATAACCGCTACTCCATCGTGCAGTTTTCCGGCGCGATGGCCATTTACTCCGGCCACTGTTTTGTCGCCATCATCATGCTGCCGGTGTCGATGGTGCTTGGGGTGATAATGAGCGAACTGTGGCCTTTCGCCCAGCACGGCATCAGCGCGATGGCGCTCGCCATTAAAGGCGCCGGACCGTTTGGCGTGGCGGTGTATGGTTTTCTCGAGCGTATCCTGGTGCCGACCGGCCTGCATCACCTCGTCTATACCCCGTTTCTTTATACCGAGCTTGGCGGCACGCAGGAGGTATGCGGCACCGTCTATCAGGGCGCGCGCAATATTTACTTTGCCGAAATGGCTTGCCCAACCGTTACGCAGCTAAGCAGCACGGTGGTATGGGACGCCCGCGGCATCAGCAAAATGTTCGGCCTGCCCGCCGCGGCGCTTGCCATGTATATGACGGCGAAACCCGAGCGCAAGGCGGCGGCCAAAGCGATTCTCATCCCGGCGGCGCTCACGTCGATGCTGGTAGGCGTCACCGAGCCTATTGAGTTCTCTTTCCTGTTTATCGCGCCGCTGCTTTTTGTGGTGCACGCGGTGCTGACAGGCCTCGGCATGATGCTGTTCTACCTGCTCGGCGTTCACGCCATCGGCGCTAACGGCATTATCGATTTCATTCTCTATAACCTGCCGCTTGGCACCGCCAAATCAAACTGGCCGATGTATATCCTGGTGGGCCTGATCATGGCGACGCTGTACTTCGTTGTTTTCCGCTTTCTCATCCGTCGCTTCGACATGAAAACCCCGGGGCGTGAAGAAGACGACCAGGAGACGCGCCTGTACAGCAAGCAGGAGTACCAGGCGAAAGGCGCCAACGAGGGCCTTGGCGAAGCGATTATCGAAGGTCTGGGCGGCCGAGCAAATATTGAAGTGGTGGACAACTGTTATACCCGCCTTCGCGTCACGGTGCGCGACGTCGCCGCCATTGATGAGCCTCGCCTGAAAGCAACCGGCGCCAAAGGAGTGATTAAGCAAGGCAATAACGTTCAGGTGGTCTACGGACTGCATGTGAAAAAGATGCGTGAAGCAGTCGAAATGTTTCTCTGACAGGAGCTTATGATGTTGAAACCTCCCTTTATTTTATCCATCGCCGGCGGCGGCAGCACCTATACGCCAGGCATTGTGAAAAGCCTGATGGTGCGCTTAAGCGATTTTCCGCTCGCCGAAATTCGTCTTTACGATATCGACAGCGCGCGCCAGGAGACCATCGCGCCGGTGGTGGAAAAGGTTATCCGCGACCACAGCCAGACCATAAAATTCACCACCACCAGCGACCCGGAAGTGGCGTTCAGCGGCGCGCATTTCGTTTTCGCTCAGATGCGCGTGGGCCAGTACAAGATGCGCGAGCAGGACGAAAAAATCCCGCTGCGCCACGGTGTGGTGGGCCAGGAGACCTGCGGTCCCGGCGGGCTGGCATATGGCTTGCGCACCATTCTGCCGATGGTGGAGCTTATCGACCTGGTTGAGCGCTACGCCGATGAAAAAGCCTGGATTGTTAACTACTCCAACCCGGCAGCGATTGTCGCTGAAGGGGTGCGCCGCCTTCGCCCGCACGCCCGCGTGCTCAATATCTGCGATATGCCCGTCGCGGCGATGCGCAATATGGGGGCGATCCTGGGCGTCGATCGCCATAAGCTGGAGGTGGATTACTTCGGCCTGAACCACTTCGGCTGGTTTACCCGCGTGATGGTAGACGGCGAAGACCGGCTGCCGGAGCTGCGTCGCCATATTGCAAAATTCGGCCTGCTGACCGAAGACGCGGCGCAAACGGACCCGCAACATTCCGATCCGTCCTGGGTGAAGACCTGGCGCAACATCAAGCCGATTATGGACCACTTCCCGGACTACCTGCCGAACCCTTATCTGCAGTACTACCTGATGCCAAACGACATCGTCGAGCATCAGGACCCGAATTACACCCGCGCCAATGAAGTGATGAATGGCCGTGAGAAAAAGCTCTTCGCCGCCGCGCAGGAGTATAAGCGCACCGGCGTGCTGCCGGATGCGTTTCATGTGGGCGTACACGGCGCGTTTATCGTGGATGTCGCCTGCTCGCTCGCCTTCGACTTACGTCAACGCCACCTGGTCATCGTCGAGAACAAAGGCGCTATCGCCAACCTGCCCTACGACGCGATGGTGGAAGTGCCCGCTTACATCACCACCGCCGGGCCGGAACCCGTGCGCATGGGCGCGGTGCCGCTGTTCCACCAGACGCTGCTGATGCAGCAACTCGCTTCAGAACAGCTGCTGGTGGAAGCCACCATTGAAGGCAGTTACGAAAAAGCGCTCCAGGCGTTTACACTTAACCGTACTGTTCCCACGATGCAGCACGCCAGAGCGATTCTCGATGAGATGATCGACGCGAACCGCGACTACTGGCCGGCGCTGCAAAAAGCCTGGCGGAACGGGGAGGCAGCGCAATAATTTCGAGCCAGCTCGCGACATGAAAGTGGTGTCCTTGTGGTCCGGCGGAAAAGCGCTAACAATCCGTTTCTCAGTTTTGACACGGAGAAAACCATGTCCACCACTTTCTTTGTCGCGGGCGACTGGCTCGCAGAGCATATCGACGACCCGGAAATCCAGATCCTCGACGCCCGTATGGCGCCCGCAGGTCAGGAGCATCTGCGCAATATGGCTGAAGAGTACCGCGCGGGCCATATTCCCGGCGCGGTCTTTTTTGATATTGAAGCCCTCTCCGATCACACCACCTCCCTGCCCCACATGATGCCGCGCCCGGAAACGTTCGCGGTGGCGATGCGCGAACTGGGCGTCAGCAGCGATAAACACCTGGTGGTCTATGACGAAGGCAACCTCTTCTCCGCGCCGCGCGCCTGGTGGATGCTACGCGCTTTTGGCGTGCAGAACGTGTCGATTCTGGCGGGCGGGCTGGCGGAGTGGCAGCGCGACGGTTATCCGCTTATTGAAGGCGAGGTCAGCCTGCCGGAGGGCGACTTCGAGGTGAAGTTTGACGACTCGCAGATAAAGCGCCTGCCGGAAGTCTTGCTGGCGAGCCATGAAAAAACCGCGCAGCTGGTCGACGCGCGTCCCGCCGCACGCTTTAACGCCGAAGCGGACGAACCGCGCCCCGGCCTGAAACGCGGCCATATCCCCGGCGCGCTGAACGTGCCCTGGACCGACTTAGTGATTAAAGGGCAGCTAAAAACCACTGACGAGTTACAGGAGGTGTTTAACCGCCAGGGGGTTAATCTGACGCAGCCCATTATCGCCAGCTGCGGCTCCGGCGTAACCGCGGCGGTGGTGATGCTGGCGCTCGCCACGCTCGGAGTGGAAGAGGTTAAACTATACGACGGCTCCTGGAGCGAATGGGGCGCGCGCAACGACCTGCCCATCGAACCGGCGCAATAATGGACAGCCGCCTGGCGCCGCTGCTGACGCGCGGGGAGTCGTTGACGCGCGCTGAGTATCGCGTTTTGTCGCACCTGACCGGCCACCCTTTGCTGGTAGGCAAGGTCACGGTGCGCGAACTGGCGCAGGCGACATACGTCTCCACCGCCACCATAATGCGTTTGTGCCAGAAGCTCGGTTTTAGCGGCTACAGCGAGCTTATCTGGCACTGCAAGCAACTGCTTTCCGCCTCGCCGCATATCGCCAGTGAAGCGCCCGCCGCGCAGAGCGACGCGGTGCCCGCGCTGTTTGAACGTTTCCTCAGCAATTACCGGCGCACCTTTCAGTGGGTGACGCCGGAAAAAATGGCGCTGTTTTCGCAGCTGCTGCGTGAGAAAGAACATTTCTTTCTCTATGGCGCCGGTTTTTCCTGGCTTTTCGCCGAGTACCTGACCAAAAAGCTGCAGGTGCTGGGCAAGACGGCGTTTATTTCTGGTCCGGGCGACAGCCGGGCGATTTTTCTCAGCAACGCTTCCCGGTATGAAGTGTTTATCGCCGTTTCCCGCAGCGGCGAAACTGAGCAGGTGCTGGATAAAGCCCGCATTGCGCAAAACGTGGGGATGAAAGTGGTGGCCTTTACCCGCGCCTCGCCCAACAGCCTGGCGGCGATGGCCGATCTGCATTTCGCCCTTTATGACGAAGGGATCCATTTCGCGGCGCAAGCGGACGGCATTACCTCGTTTGAGTCCAACCTGGTGCTGCTCATCGATCTGCTTTTGCTGCAGGCGATGGCGTAATGGCGCGGCCCAGTGGCCGCGCCGAAGGGAACGTTACTTAAAGTTGTTCAGCGCCTCGCGAGCGTGGATCGCGTTCAGGTTGCGGATGAACAGCTCCAGCAGCGTTTCAGTTGAATAGGCCTTTTTATCTTCACCTTTCAGCTTGCCTATCCAGGTAAACATCAGCTGGTTTTTGCTGCGCTGCACCCGGGTGCGGTTTTTCCACCAGCCGCCTGTGGCGCGCGGCAGTTCATAACCTTGCTTGCAAATGAGCGTCACGGTGATGGTGTCGTTCATGTTCTGCACCTTGAAATCCTCTATCGCGTTAAGCGGGATATCGGCGGTGAACTGGCGGCAGCGTAGCGCTTGCGGCGTCAGGGTCAGGAACGGCGTATGGCGCTTACGCCACTGTTGCCAAAGCGACCAGCACGCCAGCAGTCCCAGCGCGCCCATGGCCGCGCCGCCAGCCAGCATATTCAGGTTAGGTTCGCCCAGATAGTTGAAGCCAAGCTGGGTGAGCAGAATGAACGACGCGACGAACAGAATAATCGCCAGAAAGCCGCCGACAACGTAGACCTTGTTCCCGGTATACAACGTGACCGATTCGCCCGCCTGCTCCACTACTTCTTCCAGTTCGCGGCGGAACGCTTCGCGATGCTGCGTGGCCTTGCCATCCAGCTCACGGGTCATTTGCGCCGCCATCGCCGCGGCCTGAGGCAGAAGCGGCGTCAGGCTCTGCCAGGCATCCTCAGCCGGGCGGGTAGCCTGCGCCAGCAGCGAGGCGTCCAGCGGGCAGCCCAGCGTTTCGATGCGCTTGCGGCTCGGCGGGTGACTGTCGGTCGGGTGCGCCGTTTCGCTCTCAAGATAGTGCTGCGGGTCGCTAAAGCCGTTGACCCGCAGGTCGTCGATCACGTTTTCCACCAGGTTGTCGCTCTGAAGCTTGCCGTTAAAGAAAGCCTCGAAGACGCGGTTCTGCGCTTCGCCGATGGCGGAGATACGCAGCAGCGAAGCGGCAAGGGCGCGGGGAGAGCTGGCGCGGGCGCCGACGGCGTCGGCTTCATGCTCGCGGATGCGGCTCCAGTGGCTCACCGTTTCGTGAAGCTGCTGAATGAACTGAATGCCGATGTGCAGCGAAGGATAAAGGATGACATGGTCCAGCACGGGCGCGTTGCGCTGGTTAAGCACCATGGTTTCAATACTGTGGCTGATGCCCGCATAAAGCGGCGCAAAACGCAGGCTGTAGAGCGTGTCCTGCCCCGCAAAGTGGCCCAGCTCGTGCCCGACGACGGCGCTCAGTTCGTCTTTATCCATTAGCGCCGCCCAGGTCAGCGGGAAGTAAAGCGTCTGCCCTTTCAGCAGCGGGCCATCTTCCAGCTGTACGGGGTTAGCCGTCACATAAAAGCCCTCCAGCAGACCGACCACGATATTATCCGGCACGATAGCGCCAAGACGCTGCGCCAGCGACTCCACCCACTGCCACAGCTCCGGCGCCTGCTCACGGGTCAGGTTATGGCCCGCCACCTCGTGCGGCTCCGGCTGGAACAGGGTAAAACACTGCTTCAGGCTGCCAAGGCTCTTGTAGAGCACCCACAAAATACCGAACAGCACCATAAGCGCGAAAAACATCACTTTGATGCCGCCCGCGTTCATTTTGAAATGGGTGCCGAACCAGAGCGTTTCGTAAACCACAGCGCAGAAGAAAGCCAGCCCGCAGATAACGATTTGCGAGACCATCAGCCACGGCAGCAGTTTGCGGCAGCGGTCGAAAGCGCGCACCAGGTCGTCCTGAGAGCGCTTCGCCACGTTTACGCTGCGCCGGCACAGAGCAAGCGCTCCGGCATTGAGCACAATGCACAACAGCGCCAGGCCTACGGCCAGGTCCGCCAGTTTGCTTTGCAGTTGGGCCAGCATAATTTCCCTGGCGTACTGGTTTTGCAGTTGGCGTTCATTCGTGATGAGCTCTTTCGCCGGCATGCGATAGTTTTCGCCGTCAGCGGTGAATTCCACCACCGCATTGCTGTCTTTTTGCAACGCCTCGTTCGCCGTCTGGATCAGGGCGTTTGAAAAATCGACGCGTCCGGTAATGTCGCTTACCCGGTAGTGCTGCCAGAGGCCATAGCAGGCAATCAGCAGCGGCACCAAAAAGAGATAGATAAGGCTCTTCCTGTTCATCGTAATATCCGTTTTCCTTGTTTTAGCCATAGAGGGCGAGCGCCTTGCCCGCGCCGTTAATCGCGCCTGCCGCCTGGCAGACGCGTTGAGACCACGGCCCTCTCAGGGGCCTGTGGGTTAACATCCGGTTTTCAGTAACGCCCTACACGTTTCCAGAGACCCGCCTTGCCGTTAGCGTTACGCGGCGCGCTTCTCAACAGGCCAATAAATGTGAACAGCATTTCACGCGTTAAAAAGCGCTGGATACCGGCGATACCGTTTCGCAAAAGAAGCTAAGGTATGCCAGTCCCTGATGCGCCTCGGTTGCGGGCGCTAAGCTAAACAGCGAAACAGGAGGGACTCAGCAGCGGGCAAGCTTAGCAAAGAGAGGATGAACAGGGGCCTACCAGAATTTGTCTTGATGAAGAGAATAGATAAATAACGGCGCTATGGCGGGAAATACAAAGGCGGCAATGTCTGCCGCCCCGGAATTAAATAATACGGTTTTGTTTAAAGTCGCGCAGGAAACTGCCCCAGCGGCGTTCATAAAACGGCGTAATATGGGCAATCATAAAATGGCTTATTCCCTTCTCGCCCTCTTTGACCTGGCATATATCCACCGGCTCGTCGCCCGGCAGCGTATCCATCGCCACGCTGCCCGCGGCGCGGATCACCGGATCGATATCGCCCTCCGCCTCGATGCCAATGAGCAGGTTCGGCTGTTCATCCGCCTGCTCTTTGATAGAACAGAGAAATGCCCGCTTCACCGTTTTCATCTCTTTAAAGAGCGTGGTGAGTGAATCAATCATCTGCGCCGGCGGCTCGTTGACCTCCGAGAGCAGCAGCGAAACGCCGCCTTCAAGCACTTCCTGGCTGCTGACCGCATCGCCTTGCTCGCTGATAAGATGGCTGATTTCGCGCGGCGTAAACTCTTTGCCGGTCGGAAGCTTCGCGTTCAGAAAGAGCGTTTCGCCAAGGGTCATTTCAAAAAGCTGGCGCGCAGGCATCATGACAAACGCCTGCTGGTAATCCACCGCCTGCTGCATGGCCTCAAGCGAGGTGAAAAACGGGATAACGGACGCGCCGTCTTCTTTTTCCCAGTGCTGCAAATCCACCGCGCTGTCGGCATCGATGGCCTCGCCCTGCGCCGCTTCGCCCGGCACCCAGACGGTGGAGTCCAGCAGGACGCGGAAAAATGCGGGCCGGTGCGCGGGTTCAGTGGCCGCTTTTTCCAGCAGGGTCTCAAGTTCGTTTTTGGTTTCGGACATAAGGTTTAAATCGTCTGTTTATTAACGGCGAGGGGTCATGCCTCTCGCCACAGGAATAGCGGCATTTTCCGCAGCGGGTCAGCGCAACGCCGCCCGCCAGGAACGTTATTCTGCGGTCAGCAGGTTCGCCAGCGTGCGCACGCCGATGCCGGTAGCGCCAGCCGCCCACTGTTCTACCGCAGCTTTACGGTAAGTGGCGGAGCAGTCGATATGCAGCCAGCCCTGCTGATAATTTTCAACAAAATGCGACAGGAAACCCGCCGCCGTGCTGGCGCCCGCCGGGTAAGCGCCGCCCGCCGTGTTGTTCAGCTCGGCGAAGTTGGAAGGCAGCTGGCTGCGATGGAACTCCGCCAGCGGCAGGCGCCAGAAGGCTTCGTTTTCGGCTTTCGCGCTCTCCAGCAGGCGAGCCGCCAGCGCGTCGTCAAAGCTAAACAGCGCGTGATAATCGTTGCCGAGCGCGGTTTTCGCCGCGCCCGTCAGCGTGGCGCAGTCGATGATAAGCTCCGGCTTCTGGGCCGAGGCGTCGATAAGCCCGTCCGCCAGCACCAGACGGCCTTCGGCGTCGGTATTCATCACCTCAACGGTTTTGCCGTTGCGGTAGGTGATGATATCGCCCAGACGGAAAGCGTTGCCGCTGATCATGTTGTCCGCGCAGCAGAGAATCAGCTTCACGCGCTTGTTAAGGCCGCGGGTGATAGCGAAAGCCAGCGAGCCGGTGACCAGCGCCGCGCCGCCCATGTCCGACTTCATCGAATCCATAAAGGCGGTCTGCTTGATGCTGTAGCCGCCGGAGTCAAACGTAATGCCTTTGCCCACGAGGCAGGCGTAAACCGGCGCGCTCTTGTCCCCTGTTGGGTTGAAGTCGAGCGTCAGCAGCACCGGCGGGCGCTCTGAACCACGGCCTACGGTATGCAGGCCAAGGTAGTTCTGCTCGCGCAGATCCTCGCCTTTGGTAATGCGGTAAGTCACGCGTTCGCCGCCAACGTCCGCCAGCAGATCGACCGCGCGTTGCGCCAGCTGCTCCGGCCCCACCTCTTCTGCCGGGGCGTTGATAACATCGCGCACCCAGTCGATGATTTTCAGGCGGCTGGTAAGCTCCTGCTGCTGGGCGTCGTCAAGTTTCGCCCAGCTCACCACGCGCTTGCCTTTCGGCCCGCGATAGCCCATCCAGAAGGCCCAGCTTTTCTCCACGTCCCAGCCATCGCCGGCCAGTTCCACGTGCTTCAGCCCCTGGCCGTCGATTTTGCGCCCCGCGCGCTGGATAAGCGCAAGGTCGTCTTTGCCGGTCAGATGCAGGGTGATGCCTTCGTTGTTAATGCTGTAAGCGGCTTTTTCACCCCAGCGGGCGTCGGCGGGGGTAGTGGAAAGAGTGATTTTCATGGCTTCGGTCATCTTATTGTCCTTATAGTCGGCTCATGGTTAAAACGTAAAAACGGGCCGCCAGAGGCAGCCCGTTTCGTTATTCTGCTTCGTCCAGCCAGACCAGCAGTATCGCTTCGAGGATTTTTTCGTTAGACGCGTTCGGGTCGTCATCGAAATCCTCAAGCTCGCAGATCCACTGATGCATATCGGTGAAACGCACAGTTTTCGGATCGGTATCCGGGCGGCTGTCATACAGCGCCTCGCCGATTTCGCGGCTGTCGGTCCATTTCAGTCCCATACTACCCCCGGTTAGTGCTCGCGAGCATGGTTGATAGTGTAACGCGGCATTTCGACCACCAGATCTTCATCGGTGACGCGCGCCTGGCAGCTCAGGCGGCTTTCCGGCTCAAGCCCCCAGGCTTTATCCAGCATGTCGTCTTCGTCTTCGCTGCTTTCCGGCAACGAGTCGAAACCTTCGCGCACGATGCAGTGGCAGGTGGTGCAGGCGCACGATTTTTCGCAGGCGTGTTCAATGTCAATGCCGTTGCGCAGCGCAACGTCAAGAATGGTTTCACCGCTCTTCGCTTCCAGAACTGCGCCATCGGGACAGAGATCCTGATGAGGCAGAAAAACAATCTTTGGCATATTAAACCTCGTCCACAGAGTGGCCTTTCAGCGCCTGACGGATAGAAGCATCCATACGGCGAGCGGCAAACTCCTGGGTTTGTTTGTCTGTATTTTTAATAGCATGTTCAATGGCGTCGGCATCATCGCCAAGGGCGGCGGCGCGAAGTGCCGCTACCGCCTCGTCAACCGCCTGACGCTCCGCGGCGCTTAACAGCGCGGCGTCGGTTTTCAGCGCCCCTTCCAGGCTTTCCAGCACGCGGGCGGCTTCCACTTTCTGCTCGGCCAGCATTCGCGCTTTCACGTCCTGCTCGGCAAAGCTCATGGAATCCTGAATCATGGCGGCGATTTCGCCGTCAGTCAGACCGTAAGAAGGCTTCACCTGGATAGACGCTTCCACGCCGGTGGATTTTTCCATCGCGGTGACGCTCAGCAGGCCGTCGGCGTCCACCTGGAAGGTGACGCGGATATGCGCGCCGCCTGCCGGCATGGCGGGAATGCCGCGCAGCGTAAAGCGCGCCAGCGACCGACAATCCTGCACCAGCTCGCGCTCGCCCTGCATGACGTGGATAGCCATGGCGGTCTGCCCGTCTTTAAAGGTAGTGAACTCCTGAGCGCGGGCGACCGGGATGGTGGTGTTGCGTGGAATGACTTTTTCCACCAGGCCGCCCATGGTCTCAAGACCGAGCGACAGCGGAATCACGTCCAGCAGCAGCATTTCGCTGTCCGGCTTGTTGCCGACCAGGATATCCGCCTGAATCGCCGCGCCGATAGCGACCACTTTGTCCGGGTCGATGGAGGTCAGCGGCGTGCGGCCGAAAAACTCGCCCACGCGCTCGCGCACCAGCGGCACGCGGGTGGAGCCGCCCACCATTACCGCTTCCAGCACCTCGTGTGCCTCTACGCCCGCGTCTTTCAGCGCGCGGCGGCAGGCCAGCAGCGTGCGTTTCACCAGCGGGGCGATAAGCGCGTTGAACTGCTCGCGGGTAACGCTGCCCCGCCAGCCCGCCACCTCGACCTCTGCGGTTTCGGCGTCGCTCAGGGCGATTTTCGCCGCGATGGCGACGTCGAGAAGCTGACGCTGGAGGCGGTTGTCGGTACGGTCCGTGAGGCCCGCCTGTTCGCGAATGAAATCCGCCAGCAGGTGGTCGAAGTCGTCGCCGCCGAGCGCGGAATCGCCGCCGGTCGCCAGCACCTCAAACACCCCGCGGCTTAAGCGCAGGATGGAGATATCAAACGTGCCGCCGCCGAGATCGTAAACCGCGATCACCCCTTCCTGCCCCGAATCGAGGCCATAGGCGATGGCCGCGGCGGTAGGTTCGTTTAACAGGCGCAGCACATGCAGCCCGGCGAGGCGGGCGGCATCTTTGGTGCCCTGGCGCTGGGCGTCGTCAAAATAAGCGGGAACGGTGATCACTACGCCGTCAAGCTCGCCCGCCAGCGCTTCGCGCGCGCGTTCAGCCAGCGCTTTGAGGATATCGGCGGAGACGCGCACCGGATTCAGCAGCCCGGCGGGCGTGTTGATCATCGGCAGGCCGTTTTCGCTTGCCGTTAAGTGGTACGGCAGATGGGGGTAGCGCGCCTGAATATCGGCAAGGGAGCGGCCCATCATGCGCTTAACGGAGCTAATGGTGTTCACCGGGTCGCTGGCGGCTTGCGCGCGCGCTTCCCAGCCCACGGTGTGGCCCTGGTGCTGATAATGCACAACGGAGGGCAGCAGATGGCGGCCTTCGTGGTCCGCCAGGGTTTCGGTTTGCCCACTGCGAACCGTCGCCACCAGCGAGTTGGTGGTGCCAAGGTCGATGCCCGCCGCAAGCTTACGCTGGTGCGGCGCGCTACTCATGCCCGGCTCACTGATTTGTAATAAGGCCATGTTGAGCTTCCAGAATTAAAAATCGAGCAGCTTTTCTTCGAGTTGTTCTGACTGGCTTTGCAGTTTATCGAGAAAACGGAGTTTGCGCACGGTGTCCGCCGCCTGCGTCCACGCTTCGCTGTCCAGCTCCGCCACCATCTGCTGATGGCGGGTGTTGTACATGCCTTTTACCCGCTGCATGAACGACTCGAGACGTTCGGTATCTTTCGCCTGCTCAATCTCATCCAGCTCTTCGCGCAGCTCCAGCTGTTCCATCAGGAATGCCGTATCACGCACGGTGTGCTGCTCGCTTGCCAGGTCGAAGCCGTGGAGCGAAAGCAGATATTCAGCGCGGGTCAGCGGATGGCGCAGCGTTTGCCAGGCCTGATTGATGGTGGCGGATTGCGAGAGGGCCGCCAGTTGTTCGGCTTGCGGACGGCTGGCGTATTTATCGGGATGATACTGACGTTGCAGCTCCTGGTAACGCGCCGCCAGTTGTTCACTGTCGAGCGCAAAGCCAGGCTGCAACCCAAAGAGGGTGAAGTAATCCATAACGGTCTCGGGGTCAGCGTGGTAAAGCAATGCCCCACGCGCCCGGTCGGGCGGTGGGGTCATCAGGGCGGGTCGTGGTATCAGACGTTGAAACTTTCGCCGCAGCCGCACTCATCTTTTACGTTCGGGTTAGTAAACTTAAACCCTTCGTTGAGGCCTTCTTTAACGAAGTCCAGCTGAGTGCCGTTGAGGAATTGCAGGCTTTTGCCATCGACAACCACTTTTACGCCTTTGTCTTCGAACACCTGGTCTTCCGGCTGGGGTTCATCAACAAATTCCAGCACATAGGCCATGCCAGAGCAGCCAGACGTGCGCACGCCAAGACGCAGGCCAAACCCTTTACCGCGGTTGGCAAGGAAGGCATTCACACGCGCGGCGGCGGAATCGCTAAGGGTAATCGACATACTACAACCTCAATTATTTGGCTTGTTTGCTTTTGTAATCCGCAATCGCGGCTTTAATGGCGTCTTCCGCAAGAATAGAGCAGTGAATTTTCACTGGCGGAAGCTCAAGCTCCTCGGCGATGTCGGTGTTCTTGATAGCCTGCGCTTCGTCCAGGGATTTGCCCTTCACCCACTCGGTGATAAGGGAGCTGGAAGCGATAGCGGAGCCGCAGCCGTAGGTCTTAAAGCGCGCGTCTTCAATGATACCTTCATTGTTGACTTTGATCTGCAGCTTCATCACGTCGCCGCAGGCCGGCGCGCCGACCATGCCGCTGCCGACGCTTTCGTCGTTGTTGTCAAAAGAACCGACGTTGCGCGGATTCTCGTAGTGATCGATAACTTTTTCGCTGTATGCCATGTTTTATTTCTCCCGTCGGATACCGATTAATGATGCGCCCATTCGATGCTGTTCAGGTCCACGCCCTGCTTGAACATTTCCCACAGCGGAGAAAGGTCGCGCAGACGGCCGATGGATTTACGAACCAGCTCGATGGTGTAATCAATTTCTTCTTCGGTAGTAAAACGACCTAAAGAGAAACGGATAGAGCTATGGGCCAGCTCGTCGTTCATGCCCAGCGCGCGCAACACGTAGGACGGCTCCAGGCTCGCCGACGTACAGGCGGAACCGGAAGAGACAGCCAGGTCTTTCAGCGCCATGATCAGCGACTCGCCTTCCACGTAGTTAAAGCTCACGTTCAGAATGGTCGGTACGCCCTGCTCGAGGTCGCCGTTCAGGTAAACTTCTTCGATATCTTTAATGCCGTTCCACAGACGGTTACGCAGACCGCGCAGGCGCGCCATCTCGCTGTCCAGCTCTTCTTTGGCGATGCGGTAAGCTTCGCCCATGCCGACAATCTGGTGAACAGGCAGGGTGCCGGAACGCATGCCGCGCTCGTGGCCGCCGCCGTGCATCTGCGCTTCGATGCGAATGCGCGGCTTACGACGAACGTAGAGCGCGCCGATGCCTTTCGGGCCATAAATTTTGTGAGCGGAGAAGGACATCAGATCCACTTTCAGCTGGCTCAGGTCGATAGGCAGTTTGCCCACGCTCTGGGTCGCGTCCACATGGTAGATGATGCCGCGCGCGCGGCACATTTCGCCGATGGTGGCGATATCCTGCACCACGCCGATTTCGTTGTTCACGTGCATGATGGAGACCAGAATGGTGTCGTCACGCATCGCCGCTTCGAGCTCTTTGAGATCGATAATGCCGTTGCTCTGCGGGGCGAGGTAGGTCACTTCAAACCCTTCGCGCTCCAGCTGGCGGCACGTATCCAGCACCGCTTTGTGCTCGGTCTTGCTGGTGATGATGTGCTTGCCTTTCTTCTGATAGAAATTGGCCGCGCCTTTGATAGCCAGGTTGTCAGATTCCGTCGCGCCAGAGGTGAAGACAATCTCACGCGGGTCTGCGCCAACCAGGTCGGCAATGTGGTTACGGGCGATATCAACCGCCTCTTCCGCCTGCCAGCCAAAGCGGTGAGAACGGGACGCCGGGTTACCGAACGTGCCGTCCATCGTCAAAAACTGCATCATCTTCTCGGCGACGCGCGGGTCAACCGGCGTGGTCGCGGAGTAGTCGAGGTAAATCGGTAATTTCATTGCTCTTATGCTCCGTACATCTCAATACGTAAACCCGGCGGCTGGCTGGATAAAAGCCGATACCGACGGAGTGTTCGGACACCCCGGCCGGGTTCTGAATACCTGTAGTTTTTTTTAACTTACTTACGCACGCAGTTTGACGTCGATGGCGTCCTGAGCGCGGGTCGGGCGATGGGCATCGTTATGCTGACGGTCAGAAACGTCCAGCACTTCCTGGTTGTTCACCAGTTCACCTAAGGTGATGTTGTTCAGAAAACCGGTCAGACGGTCGCTGAGGTCGCGCCACAGCGCGTGGGTCAGGCACTTATCGCCGCCCTGGCAGCCGCCTTTGCCCTGACAACGGGTTGCGTCGACAGATTCGTCAACGGCGCTAATCACTTCGCCGACGGCGATGCTGCTTGCGTCTTTGCCCAGCAGATAACCGCCACCCGGACCGCGTACGCTGGCCACCAGACCATTTTTGCGCAGACGGGAAAACAGCTGCTCCAGATAGGACAGGGAGATACCCTGACGCTCGGAAATATCAGCCAACGGAACCGGGCCCGCTTCGGAGTTAAGTGCAACGTCCAGCATTGCGGTCACGGCATAGCGCCCTTTTGATGTCAGTCTCATGTCTTACTTAACCTCAAACACGCCCCTCGAAGCGGGGGATTATTGTCATATGGGTGTTGCATAGCAAGGCGCAAGTCTGACATTCCCGAGTAATTTGGTCAACTATTTACCCTGGTATTTTACTCAACTATTCCGGCTTCGCTTTATCGCCGTTTTCAATGGAGGCAAGAATGCCGCGCAGAATGTTAAGTTCCTGACTTTCCGGGCGTGCGCGGGTAAACAGGCGGCGCAACTTGTTCATCACCTGGCCGGGGTGGTTAGCGCGAATAAAGCCGGTTTTCAGCAGCACTTGCTCCAGGTGGCCGTAAAAACGCTCCAGATCGTCAACTAACGGGTATGGCGTATCTTCGTGTTCCGCCGCCGCGTTTTCTTGAGTAGCAAGCCAGGCCATGCGCACTTCATAAGCGATGACCTGCACCGCCATGGCGAGGTTAAGCGAGCTGTATTCCGGGTTAGCGGCAATAGCGACGTGATAATGGCATTTCTGCAACTCTTCGTTGGTCAGCCCCACGCGCTCGCGGCCGAACACCAGCGCCACCGGCGCGTGCTGGCTTTCTGAAATGCTTTTAAGGCCGCATTCGCGCGGGTCGAGCATCGGCCAGGGGAGCGTGCGGGAGCGCGCGCTGGTGCCAACCACCAGACTACAGCCGGAAAGCGCTTCATCAAGCGTGTCCACAATCGTTGCGTTGCCGATGACGTCGCTGGCGCCTGCGGCGAGCGCGATGGCCTGGGAGTCTGGCTTCACCAGCGGGTTAACCAGCCAGAGGTTGGTCAGGCCCATGGTTTTCATGGCGCGGGCGACCGAGCCCATGTTGCCGGTATGAGAGGTCTCCACCAGCACGATACGAATATTTTCCAGCATAGCGATTCTGTACGAATAAAGAATATTGGGACATCCTATCATAAACCTGAGACATAATCCGAACCCTCTGCTATACTCCGCGCCGTTTTCCCGTTCTTTAACATCCAGTGAGAGAAACCTGATGCATCCGATGCTCAACATCGCCGTGCGTGCTGCGCGCAAGGCCGGAAACTTTATCGCCAAAAACTACGAAACCCCGGACGCCGTAGAAACCAGCCAAAAAGGCAGCAACGATTTCGTTACCAACATCGATAAAGGCGCAGAACGCGTAATTATCGACACCATTCGCCAGTCCTATCCGCAACACACCATCATCACCGAAGAAAGCGGTGAACACGCTGGCACCGAGCAGGATATTCAATGGGTTATCGATCCGCTGGATGGCACTACCAACTTCGTTAAGCGTCTGCCGCATTTCGCGGTCTCCATCGCTGTGCGCATTAAAGGCCGCACCGAAGTCGCCGTGGTTTACGACCCGATGCGCAACGAACTTTTCACCGCGGTACGCGGCCAAGGCGCCCAGCTCAACGGCTACCGTCTGCGCGGCGGCAGCGCGCGCGACCTCGACGGCACCATTCTGGCGACCGGCTTCCCGTTCAAAGCCAAGCAGCATGCGCCGGCTTATATGAACATCGTCACCAAACTCTTTACCCAGTGCGCCGATTTCCGCCGCACCGGTTCCGCTGCGCTGGACCTGGCTTACGTTGCTGCCGGGCGCGTGGATGGTTATTTCGAAATCGGCCTGAAGCCGTGGGATTTCGCAGCCGGCGAACTGCTGGTGCGTGAAGCGGGCGGCCTGGTGTGCGATTTCACCGGCGGCCACAACTACATGAGCTCCGGCAACATCGTTGCAGGCAACCCGCGCGTAGTGAAAGCGCTGCTGGCGGGCATGCGCGAAGAGCTGAGCGAAGCGCTGAAGCGTTAATTCCATTCAGGCGGTTTTTCCGCTTAAACGAAAAGGCAGGCCCGCGAAAGCGGCCTGCCTTTTTTGTTGCCTGAAAAACGGCGGGGAAACCGTTAAAACGGCCGCAGCCCCTGCCCTGGCGGTTGCGCGCCCATCCACATCACCAGCGCGGCGAACACCAGCGCCACGCCGCCCGCCAGCGCAAGCGTCGCCCATCCGGTCTGACGCCACAGCGGCGGCGTGCCGCCGCCAAGCCGCACCGCAAGCTGGCGGAAGCTATGCACAAACAGCGCGATAGCCGAGACAGTCAGCGACGTGCCCGCCGCCATCGCCAGCGCCGCCGCTACCCCCCAGCCAAACACGCCGATCACCTTGCTGAACAGCAGCACCATAATCGCGCCGGAACAGGGACGCATGCCCATCGAGAGCACGACCATCAACCTTGCGCGCCAGTCATCGGCGCGCTCCAGCTGGTTTGGCGAAGGAAGGTGCTGATGCCCGCAACCGCAGGTCTCACTGTGCGCATGATGGGGCGTGAAAGCGTTGAACGTCGGCTTACGCAGCAGCCCGCGTAGCCGCTTAACCGCTCGCCAGCAGAGCATCGCGCCCAGCCCTCCTACCAGCAGATAGCTCCCCTTCTCCAGCCAGTAGCTGCTCAGATGAAGCTGTCGCGCCGGGAGCGCGAGAAGCGTCAGCACCACGACGACCAGCCCTATCGCCACCAGCCCCTGTAAAAGCGACGAGGCGAGGGTTAAAGCGAGGCTGCGTTTCAGGCGCGACGGATGAGTGGCAAGCCAGGTGGCGATAACGATTTTGCCATGCCCCGGCCCCAGCGCATGCAGCACGCCGTAAAGAAAACTGAAAGCCAGCAGCGAAACGCCCGCCCGCGACGGGTTTTGCGCCACCTGCTGCAACAGCCTGCTCAGCTCGCGGTTTACGCTGCGCTGCCAGAGGGCGCTTTCCATCATTACCTGCGGCCACGCCCGCCATAGCCAGAAGCCGCCCGCCAGCACCAGCAGAAGAAAAAGCGCCAGCGGCCAGAGGTGCGCCCAGCGGCGGTTTTTTCCAGAGGTCGCCATCACTGACATTGCAGCGTCACCTGCTGGGCGAACTGCTTGCCGAGCGCCATCTCTTCCGGCGGGGCGTCCGCTTTATCGAGCGACAGCGCGAAAGCCTGCACCGCGGCGTCCGGCTTCGGCGTTTTCACGGCGACCTTGCAGGCGCCCTTCAGTTCATCCGGCAAAAGCACCTCGTTATCGTTTTCATAACTCATGTCGACAAAATAGCTGGGATCGAAAGTTGAGAACAGGTAGCGCTGCCCGGCAAGCGGCTGAGGACGCGCCAGCGGCAGGGTAAATTCGAGCACCGCCTGGTGGCCGACGCGGGCAAGACTGTAAGCGGAAGGCCGGGCGGCGAATTTTACTTTCTCACCGTTATGCCAGAATTCCGTGAAATAATGTTGCGTCAGCACGTTCGCCATCACCTCCGCCGCCAGCCGTTTCCAGACCGGCGAGTCCGGTTTCGCTTCTCCGGCGTCATACAATAAGTCTGCTGAAGTGATTTCATCCATCATCCAGCGCATTTGCAGCGCAGTAATCTGGCCCTGCCCGGCGATAATTTGCGTTTTCATAGAGATAAAGCTGTGCGGGTGCGCCTGGGCTGGCTCAGCCGAAAGTATGACCAGTAAAGGCGTCGTTATGAATAAGCGGTGTAATATTTTGTTCATGATCCCCTCTGGCGAAAAATTCTGTGAGCCAGCCAGAATTCCGCGATGAAACTTTCCGCTGTCCATAACAGCGAAAAATCCTTTGGCTATCCTTAGCAGTAAAATGACCCACTGGACTAAACGGATGATGACTCTTCTCGCCCCACCACCATCTGTGCTTTCCAGTCCGCAGCGCCGCTGCCAGGTATTATTGATGCTTTACCTGCCGGGACAAACCGTGACGCCCGAAATCGTCGGCCGCGTCAACGGTGTGGATGGCGCCATCGCCCGCCAGGATATTGCCGAAACCAGCGACGAAATCCAGCGTTACCACCGGCTTAACATCATCACCCAGCAAGACGGCAGCTACCGGATAGAAGGCACCGCGTTAGATCGCAGGCTCTGTCTGCTGCACTGGCTGCGCCGGGCGCTTCGTCTGTGCCCGGACTTTGTTCAGCACAACTTTACCCCTGCGCTGAAAAGCGAGCTCAGACAGCACGGCATTGCTAAGGCGCTGTATGACGATACGAATTTACATGCGCTCGTCAACCTTTGCGCCCGCAGGCTGAATCGCCAGTTTGAAACGCGCGACCACGAATTCCTGCGCCTTTATCTGCAATATTGCCTGGTTCAGCACCATTACGGGCAAACGCCGGCGTTCTCGGAGCCGCAGTTAATGTGGACGCGCATGCGCGCCGAATATCTGGCGGCGCAGGAGATCGTGCGCCACTGGCAGCGCCGCGTGGCGCAGGCGCCGCACATTAATGAGCACTGTTTCCTGGCGCTGCTGTTTATGATGCTGCGCACGCCCGATCCGCTGCGCGACTGCCACCCGCAGGATTTGCGGCTGCGCGAGGCGATTACGGGCATGATAGCCCGTTTTCGCGAACTTTCCGGCATGGCGTTCAGCGACGAACAAGGTCTGGCGGACCAGCTTTACGTGCATCTTTGCCAGGCGCTCGACCGCAGTCTGTTCGGTATCGGCATCGATAATACGTTGCCTGAAGAGATAACCCGGCTTTATCCGCGCCTGATGCGCACCACGCGCAATGCGTTTTCGACGTTTGAAGAAGAATATGGCGTGACGTTTTCAGATGAAGAGGTCGGGTTGGTGGCGGTGATTTTCGGCGCCTGGCTGATGCAGGAGAGCGATCTGCAGGAGAAGCAGGTATTGCTGCTGACCGGCAATAACGAGGCGCTGGAGATGGAGCTTGAGCAACAGCTGCGCGAACTTACCCTGCTGCCGCTCAATATAAAAAGGCTGACTCTCCATGCCTTCCAGCAGGAGGGCGCGCCTAAAGAGGTCGCGCTTATCGTCACGCCTTACACCACTTCGCTGCCGCTTTTCTCGCCGCCGCTGATCCACGCCGCTGAAATGCCGCTCGGCGACCATCAGCGGCAGCGTATCCGCGAACTTTTAGAACACTAAGCGCGCGCTGCCACTTTCGGGCGCAGAACGAGAGCCGGCAGCGCCACCAGCGCCATCACCCAGAATACCCCGCCCTGTAAATGCTGGTAGAGGAAGCCTGCGAACATGGTCATCACTGCGATACCGCCGCCCATCGCCACGGCGGAGTACACCGCCTGCAGGCGAATAACCTCGCCGCCCTGGCGCGCTGAGATATAGCGCATCGCCGCAAGGTGGCAAATCGTAAAGCTGCCGCAGTGCAGAATTTGCGCGACGATAAGCCACGGCAGCGCGGTGGTCCAGCCCATCAGCGACCAGCGGATAATGCCCAGCACGCCGGAGATAAGCAGCAGGTCGCGGGCGCTCAAACGGCGGAATAGCTTTTTACTCAGCGCGAAGATGACAATCTCCGCCACCACGCCAAGCGACCAGAGGTAGCCCACCACAGAAGCGGAATAGCCCGCGCCCTGCCAGTAAATGGCGCTGAAGCCGTAATAGGCGGCGTGCGCCCCCTGCAACAGCGACACGCAGGCGAGAAAACGCCAGCTTTCGCCAATCAGCCTGCGCCAGGCCTGCCAGCCCGCTGCTTCCTGCACGCGGGTTTCCCCTTGCGGCATGACCGAAGGGCGCAACAGCATGCCGATAAGCATGGACGCGATGCCGATAGTCAACAGCGCCAGGATAGCCTGCGCGTCAAACAGGCTGACCAGCTTGCCGGTCAGCGCCGAGCCGATAACGAACGCCAGCGAGCCCCACAGACGGACACGGCCATAGTCCATGGTTATCTGGCGCTGCCAGGTGCCGGCGAGCGCGTCGGTCAGCGGCACCAGCGGCGAGAAAAAGAGGTTGAAGCCGACCATCACCAGCAGTAGCCAGGCGGTGGCATGGCCCAGCCAGAAGCCGACCGCGAAAAGCAACGTCAGCATCGCCAGCACTCGCAGGGCGAAGACCAGCCGGGCGGGGTCTTTCACCCGCGGCGCGAGCAGCAGGCTGCCAAGAAAACGGGCGATTAACCCTGAGCCAAGCAGCAGACCGATGGTTTCGGGGGGCAGCCCTACCCCTTTCAGCCACAGGCTCCAGAAGGGCAAAAAGATGCCGTAACTGAAGAAGTAAGTGAAATAGCTAAGCGCAAGCCAGCGCGTCGAATGCAAAACCATGAGTCCCTCCCGTTGCGGAGGCGATAGTCTGGCGGGTTATCGGCTGCCACGCAAGACGTAACATTGCTTTAACATTAACAGAAATAAGGTGAGCGGAACGCTTAGCGGGAGAGACTCATTTACAGGAAAGTGAATAGTTAACGAGAAACTTCTCCAGTTATTATTAGACAGTGCGAATTAATCTGGAATTTAACTCGCATAATGAATTCAGGCGTATTTCTTAAGCCCTGCGGATAATTTACCTTTTCTTCGCGGATTGATTGGCCCGGCTGACTCTCGCCGCTATACTGGCTAAAAATCCAGCAACAGGGAGGTATGTAAATGGTTACGAAATTATCATCACGGGCCTGTGCATTTGACACCCGGGAACAAGCGGAAAGCTATGACCACTGGTTTACGGAGAAAGTCCAGGAAGCCCTGAATGACGCGCGGCCAGGTATTCCACATGAGGAAGCTATGGCGAAGCTGGAAGCAATGCTTAAGGAAAAGCGTCAGTTAAGGAAAGCTGAATTAAGGAAATAAAGTGCGGCGGGTTACATGGAAAGAACAGGCGCTAAACGATTTGGCCAATATCCTTGATTACATCGAGCAACAGAACCCCGTAGCAAGCTGAAAATTGCTGGAACAGATGATGCGGGTTGCCGATAGCCTGCCCTCTCATCCTTCACTTTATCGCTCCGGTAGAGTGCCCGGCACCGGCGAAGCGGTAGTTCATCCACATTACGTGTTGATTTGCAGAGAATCGGAGTTGCATACAGAAATTTTGCGCGTGCTGCATACGCGCAGAGAATATCCCTGAACAGAGCGGAAGGAGGAAACCTCCTTCCGGCATGGCTTTCATTCTGGATAAAGCCAGGCGTGAATGATTTTTCTCAGGCCAGGATGCGCTCAGCCCAGACGCTGATATCATCGCCGCTGCCTAAATCAGGCTGCACCAGGCCGTTGACCATAAAAGTGGGCGACACATGGATGCCGTTCTGGCGGGCGTATTTGCAGTGCCATTTAATCAGCTGCTGCAGTTCGGCGCGAGCGAAAGGCTCATCTACGTTCACGCCGCTGTAGCGCTCAATGCGCTGCATAATTTGATGTGGCGTGGCGTCCATATTCGGGCCGCGGCAGTGGTCGGTAAACTCAAACTCTTCACGATGATCGCCTACCGCTTTCATCACTTTCCAGGCTGCCGCTTTGCCCTCCGGCAGCGTGGAGGCCGCGAGGATATAGCGCACAATGACGCCGGAAAACAGGTGCCAGGGCTGCGACTGCAGGCGAATTTTCACCGTAACCTTGTCTTCACCTACGTGGTCAAGCAGCGCTTCGAGCTTGTTAAACGCTTTGACTGAAAAAGGACAGGTTGGCTCAAGGAAGACTTCAAATATGCGAGGGCCGTGGCCCCACTCCAGCGGCGCACCGTGCAGTGTCGTTGTTGCGTTCATGCGAACTCCTGTTTGCAGAAGGACGGGTTTGTGTGTCAGCACCTTACCACGTAACCGTCGGGTTAACCTGCCCTCTTTGACCTTGCACGTTGCATTCGCATAAAAAAAGCCCTGTGCTAAGCAGGGCGTTTTTATCAGAAGGCGACCCAGTCGTCGGCGCGCTTCACGCCAGTCGCCGCGACGGGGGCTGGCTTAACGGCGGGCGTTGGCGCGCTTTGCGCGGTTTTCTGCTCACCAGATGAGAGGCGGAACTTACGCACCGCGCTTTGCAGCTCGTCCGTCTGTCGCTCCAGCGCGGCGGCGGCGGCGGAGACCTGCTCCACCAGCGAGGCGTTCTGCTGCGTTACGCTATCCATCTGGGCGATGGCCGTACCGACCTGCGAAATCCCTTTGCTCTGCTCTTCCGAGGCGGAGGCTATCTGCTTCATGATGGTGCTGACATTGTTCACCGCGTTCAGGATCTCCGTCATCGTCGCGCCCGCTTCATTCACCAGACGAGAACCCTCTTCCACGCGGCCGACGGAATCGGCAATCAGCGTTTCAATCTCTTTCGCCGCTCCGGCGCTGCGGCTGGCGAGATTACGCACTTCGCCCGCCACGACAGCGAAGCCCCGACCCTGCTCGCCCGCGCGCGCCGCTTCCACCGCCGCGTTCAGCGCCAGAATGTTGGTCTGAAAAGCGATGCTGTTGATGACGCTGGTGATATCCGCAATTTTCTTCGAGCTGCCGGAAATGCCTTCCATGGTGCTCACTACGCTCCCGACCAGCGTGCCGCCTTTGCTGGCGGTGGTCGAGGCGGTCTGTGCAAGATCGCTTGCCTGGCGAGCGTTATCGGCGTTGAGTTTTACCGTAGCGGTGAGCTGTTCCATGCTGGCGGCTGTCTCTTCAAGCGCCGAGGCCTGCTCTTCAGTACGCGAAGAGAGATCGTTATTGCCCGCTGAAATCTCCGCCGCGCCGCGCCAGATATTCTCGCTGCCGCTGCGAATGGCGCTTACCGCCTCGCGCAGGCTGTCCTGCATCGCCGTTAACAGCGGCACAAGCTTGCCTATGCAGTTGCGGCCCATATCCTGCACCGGCTGGCTGAGATCGCCTTCGGCAATCAGACGGAAATGATGGCGAATGCGATCGAGCGGCTTCACCAGCATGACAACCAGATAGCGGTCGGTCAGCAGCAGCAACAGCAGGCCGATAATCACCGCGACGATAATAATGGCTTTCGTCATCTGAGTGAGTGAATCCACCCGCACGCGCGCCTCGTCAAGCCTGGCGCTGGCCGTGGCGGTGAACTTTTCCGCCGCCGCGCCGAAAGCCCGGCTCAACGCTGGCGTGACGTTATTGGCCTGCGCGCGATACTGCTCAAGCGTGCCTTCCCGCGCGAGCTTCATTTGCGGCGCTACCCCTTCGTCCAGCAGTTTCTGCCAGTTATTGATGGTCTGCTGCGAGACGGCGACATCCATCGGTCCGGGGGAGAGACGTTTAAACGTCTCAAGCTGCTTCGTCATCCCCTCCAGCGCCTGTTGCGCCGGGGCGAAAGCGCTGGCATCGGGCGAGCCGCCAGCGGCTTTGGTTTCCATTACGCGGGAAAGCCGCGTGACAAAGCGAAAATACTGGTCGTTGCCTTTGCTGAGCACGCTCATCTGCGTCACCAGTTCACGGTCTACCTCGTTACCCTTGCCAAGTTGCGAAAGCGAGTAGGCGCTGTAGAGACCGACGCCCAGCCATAGCAGGCAGAACAATCCCAGCACGGCGAGCATGACTGAACGTATCGAAAAATTTTTGAGCAAACCCATAATCAATTCCCTGCCTGAAAGGAGTGTGGCCCGAAGGCCTTCCACCCGGTTATCGGCAGGGAGACGGGAACTTGTAACGATTTGTTATCGAATTGTGGTCTGACTTCTGGTCTGGTCATGTTCCTGAAAAACCGCTTTTGCGGTAAACATCGCATTTAGCGCCGCTGGAAACCCGGCGTAAAGCGACATCTGGATGATAACCTCAATCAATTCTTCCCGCGTGCAGCCCACGTTGAGCGCGGCGTGAAGATGCACCGCCAGCTGCGGCTGCGCGTGGCCAAGTGCGGTAAGCGCGGCGACGGTGGCAAGCTCCCGGCTTTTTAGATCCAGCCCCGGGCGGCTGTAAACATCGCCAAAGCCGTATTCAATAACGTAACGGCCCAGATCCGGCGCGATGTCGGCCAGCGCGGCAATGACCTTTTCTCCTGCGGCGCCGTCGATTTCCGTCAGGCGCGCCAGGCCCGTTTCATAACGTGATGCAGTCATGTTGTTCTCCTCATGGTGTTGATGAGAACAACGGTAAACCTTCGAGTAAACTCCAGGTCAAGCGCGGTTTTTTACAAGCTCCCGGTCATACCAGGCCATCTTTTCCTTCAGCCGTTCCAGATGAATGACCTGCTCAGCCAGTCGCCGCTCCAGCCTTTCGGCATGCTCCGCCAGCAAGGCGCGACGCTCGGCGGCGGTACTCTCGCCCAGGCTTCGCAACGCGGCATAGCGCAGGATCTCCTCAAGCGGCATATCCGTCGCTTTGAGCCGTCGGATAAACGCCGCCCAGTCGATATCGCTCTGGCGATAGTCGCGGTGGCCCGCCGCGTTGCGCCCCGGAACCAGCAATCCCAGCTTTTCATAGTAGCGCAGCGTATACGCCGTAAGGCCGGTGAGTTCAGCAAACGCCTGTATCCGCATATCGCCTCCAGACCAATAAAAAAGGCCGCACAAGGCGGCCTCTGTTTTGCAATAACGCTTATGCGTAAACCGGGAAGCGCGCGCAGATATCCAGCACTTTCTGCTTGATGCGTTCAATCAGCGCTTCGTCGTTGATATTGTCCAGCACGTCGCACATCCAGCCAGCCAGCTCCTGCACTTCCGCTTCTTTGAAGCCGCGACGGGTTACCGCCGGAGAACCGATACGGATACCGGAAGTCACAAACGGGCTCTTCGGATCGTTCGGCACGCTGTTTTTGTTAACGGTGATGTTGGCGCGGCCGAGGGCGGCGTCCGCCTCTTTACCGGTCAGGTTCTTATCAACCAGATCCAGCAGGAACAGGTGGTTTTCAGTACCGCCAGACACCACTTTGTAGCCACGGTTCAGGAACACTTCCACCATCGCTTTGGCGTTTTTCGCAACCTGCTGCTGGTAGGTTTTGAACTCCGGCTCCATCGCTTCTTTCAGCGCCACCGCTTTCGCCGCGATAACGTGCATCAGCGGGCCGCCCTGCGCGCTCGGGAACACCGCAGAGTTCAGTTTTTTGTACAGCTCTTCGCTGCCGCCTTTGGCGAGGATCAGACCGCCGCGCGGGCCCGCCAGCGTTTTGTGTGTGGTAGTGGTCACAACGTGAGCATGCGGAACCGGGTTCGGGTATACGCCTGCGGCAATGAGGCCCGCCACGTGCGCCATGTCAACGAACAGGTAAGCGCCGATGCTGTCGGCGATTTCACGCATTTTCGCCCAGTCAACGATACCGGAGTAAGCGGAGAAGCCACCGATGATCATCTTCGGCTTGTGCTCTTTAGCCTGCTTCGCCATGTCTTCGTAGTCGATTTTACCGGACTCATCGATACCGTAAGGAATGATGTTGTAGAGCTTGCCGGAGAAGTTAACCGGAGAGCCGTGCGTCAGGTGGCCGCCCTGCGCCAGGTTCATACCCAGCACGGTATCGCCCGGTTGCAGCAGCGCGGTGTATACCGCGAAGTTCGCCTGCGAGCCGGAGTGCGGCTGGACGTTGGCGTAGTCTGCGCCAAAGAGTTCTTTCGCGCGGTCGATAGCCAGCTGCTCAACGATGTCGACATATTCGCAGCCGCCGTAGTAGCGCTTGCCCGGATAGCCTTCGGCATATTTGTTGGTCAGCTGAGAGCCCTGAGCCTGCATTACGCGCGGGCTGGTGTAGTTTTCGGAGGCGATCAGTTCAATGTGCTCTTCCTGACGTACTTTCTCTTGCTCCATCGCCTGCCAAAGTTCGGCATCATAATCGGCAATGTTCATTTCACGCTTTAACATCCGCATCTCCTGACTCAGCTAACGGTAAATTTACTGCATTTTGAAGGGCCCTTGCAGGCAACGCGCAACAGTGTAAACCGCCTGACCGGTATTGACAAAGATTTTTACGCAAACGTTTGGCTTGGCGCGGGACAAGGCCCTGCCGCGCTTTAGTCAAGCCAGTGAATCACGATTTCTTTTCAGCTTTGTGATGCAGATTTCTCATCTTCCCGCCCCGTTTCGCCTGTCACGGGAAAAACCCTTTACAAGACAGGGAGACCTTTTATAAGATGTATTTAAAATACAACTTATAGATGTTTCTCTTTGTTAAGGAAGCTGCCATGCTTGATGCACAAACCATCGCCGTTGTGAAATCCACTATCCCCCTGCTCGCCGCTACCGGCCCGAAACTCACCGCCCACTTTTACGACCGGATGTTTACCTATAACCCGGAATTAAAAGAGATTTTCAACATGAGCAACCAGCGCAACGGCGACCAGCGCGAAGCGCTGTTCAACGCCATCTGCGCTTACGCTACTCACATTGAAAACCTCGCGGCGCTGCTGCCGGCGGTGGAAAAAATCGCCCAGAAGCACACCAGCTTTCAGATTAAACCTGAACAGTACAATATTGTCGGCGGTCATCTGCTCGCCACGCTGGATGAGATGTTCAGCCCGGGCCAGGAAGTGCTGGACGCCTGGGGCAAAGCGTACGGTGTGTTAGCCCAGGTGTTTATCAACCGCGAAGCGCAGATTTATCAGGACAACGCGGCGAAAACCGGCGGCTGGGAAGGCACCCGCGCGTTTCGCATCGTAGAGAGAAAACCGCAAAGCGCCATTATCACAAGTTTTGAATTTGAACCGGTGGACGGCCAGCTGGTGGCGGATTATCTGCCGGGCCAGTATGTAGGGGTGTGGATCAAACCCGAGGGGTTCATGCATCAGGAGATTCGCCAGTACTCGCTCACACGCAAGCCAAATGGCAAAACTTACCGCATTGCGGTCAAGCGCGAGGGCGAAGGTCAGGTTTCTAACTGGTTGCATAACGCAGCGAAAGTGGGCGATGTAGTGCAGCTTGCCGCGCCAGCAGGCGATTTCTCTATGCAGGTTGCGCCGACCACCCCGGTCACGTTGATTTCCGCAGGCGTAGGCCAGACGCCGATGCTGGCGATGCTTGATACCCTTTCCCAGGCAAAACACCCGGCGCAGGTAAACTGGTTCCACGCAGCGGAACAGGGTGATGTGCATGCGTTCGCCGACGAAGTGGCGCGGCTTGGCGCCGAACTGCCACGATTTACCCGCCATATCTGGTACCGTTCGCCTTCTGAGGCAGACCGCGAGGCGGCGCGCTTTCAGAGCGAAGGGCTGATGGAGCTTGGTCTGCACGAAGGGCATTTCAGCGCGCCAGAAATGCAGTTTTACCTTTGCGGCCCGGTGGCGTTTATGCAATTCGCCGCGCAGCAGCTGGTGGCGCTGGGCGTAAGCAGCGAGCGCATTCACTACGAGTGTTTTGGGCCGCATAAGGTGCTTTAACGCAATGCGGCGGGTAGCGTTTCGCTTACCCGCCGTTGAGCGTGGCGGAAATGCGCGGGGGGTGAATCCCGCTCTCTCGCGCCCATAAAAAAGGCAGGTCCAACGACCTGCCTTTTTGTTGAAGCAACGCGCCGTTAGATAGCCGCGTCGTCTTCTTCGCCGGTGCGGATGCGCACCACGCGCGCCACATCGAAAACGAAAATTTTGCCGTCGCCGATTTTACCGGTCTGGGCGGTGCGAATAATGGTATCCACGCAGGTATCGACAATATCGTCGGTCACCACAATCTCAATTTTCACTTTCGGCAGAAAATCGACCATATACTCAGCGCCGCGGTAAAGCTCGGTGTGACCTTTCTGGCGACCAAACCCTTTCACCTCGGTCACCGTCATCCCGGTAATGCCTACTTCCGCCAGCGCTTCACGCACATCATCCAGTTTGAAGGGTTTAATAATCGCATCAATCTTTTTCATGGTGGATCCTTAACTCTTTCACGCCTGCCCGGCGCGGCTCAACTGCGTAATCGGTGGCTCAAATTACCACAATCTGGCGCCTTTTGGCGCATGAAAACTACTCTTTGAAATCATTAGCGTCGAGTTCATGACGAGAGAGCAGTTTATAGAACTCGGTGCGGTTGCGTCCGGCCATTCGCGCCGCATGGGTAACATTACCTCGGGTAATTTGCAGCAGCTTGCGCAGGTAGTTAAGTTCAAACTGGTTGCGCGCCTCCACAAAGGTCGGCAGCACTGTGTTTTCCCCTTCCAGCGCCTGCTCCACCAGCGCCTCGCTGATGACCGGCGCCGAGGTGAGCGCCACGCACTGCTCAATCACGTTCACCAGCTGGCGCACGTTGCCGGGCCAGCCTGCCGCCATCAGACGCTTCATGGCATCGGTAGAAAAGCTGCGCACGAAGGGTTTATGCCTGTCCGCCGCCTGGCGCAACAGATGGTTCGCCAGCAGGGGAATATCCTCGGCGCGCTCCTGCAGCGTCGGGATTTTGAGCGTTACCACATTCAGTCGATAAAAGAGATCTTCACGGAATTCGCCGCGCGCCATCGCTTTTGGCAAATCGCGGTGGGTTGCGGAAATAATACGCACGTCGATGTCGATATCCCGGTTGCTGCCAAGCGGGCGGACCTTGCGCTCCTGCAACACGCGCAGCAGTTTTACCTGCAAAGGGATAGGCATATCGCCAATCTCGTCAAGAAACAGCGTGCCCCCCTCCGCCGCCTGAAACAGCCCTTCCCGGCTGCTGACCGCGCCGGTAAAGGCGCCGCGCGCATGGCCAAACAGTTCAGACTCCAGCAACTGTTCCGGCAGCGCGCCGCAGTTAATGGCGATAAAGGCGTTTTTACCCCGGCTGCTGGCGCTATGGATAGCCTGCGCCAGTACCTCTTTGCCGGTGCCGCTCTGTCCGTTAATGAGAATACTCACGTCAGACTGCGCTACCATGCGCGCCTGTTCAAGCAGGCGCAGCATAACCGGGCTGCGGGTGACGATGGTCTCGCTCCACGGGTCGTCACCGGCAATCACCGTATGGGCGAGCGCGTCGTCTATCGCTTTATAGAGCGCGTCTTTATCCACCGGTTTGGTGAGAAAACTGAAAACGCCGCGCTGCGTGGCGGCGACCGCATCGGGAATCGAACCGTGGGCGGTCAGGATGATGACCGGCATGCCCGGCTGGATTTTCTGGATCTCGGCGAACAGCTGCATGCCGTCCATCTCATCCATGCGCAGGTCGCTTATTACCAGGTCGATTTTCTCGCGCACCAGCAGGCGCAGCCCCTCCTGGCCGCTTTCCGCCGTTGAGACGGAAAACCCTTCGCTGGTTAGCCGCAGGCCCAGCAGCTTCAGCAGCCCCGGGTCGTCGTCCACCAACAACAGCCGGGCGGATTTATGTGATGTCATGGTTTCGCCTCCTCCTTCGCGGGCGCGCTTTCTTTATCAGCGGCGCTCCCTTCCTGAGATTTTGCGCCATCGGCGGGATGCTCCGGCTCCTGCAGATAACCGCCCGCGCCTTTGCGCGTGGAGAGCTGACGTTCAATATCCGTCAGGTTCTCCAGCTTGCGGGTCGTCAGGTTTAGCTGCGAGCGCAGGCGCTGTTGCTGCTCGCGCAGCGTATCAAGTTCAAGATCGGTAGATTGCTGGAGCTTGCTGTAGCGGCCGCGCTCGCTGGCAAGCTGCAGCTGCGCGGCTTGCCCGTCGCGCCAGATCTGAAAAAGCGGGCGTACGTGCGCGGGGATCTGCGCGGCCATGTCATCAAGGCGAGCAAAATAGTCGCGGCGCTCCATAGGGGTAATTTTGGCGTTCGCCAGCAGGATGCCGCGCTTGAACGTCGCCTGCCAGGTATCGTCCGGCCAGGCGCGGGCTTCGGCGCGGGCTTCCGCAGGTCCGAGCCGCTGCGCGCACTCCATGCCGCGCAGCCAGTAAAGCGGGTTCGCCTCGATATGAGGGCCTTCCAGCCGCCAGATATCGGCGCAGTCGGTAGCGAAAAAATCCGGTAATTGCTGTTCTGGCAAAGCAGCCTGTTGATTTTCATGAATATTGCTGTGAACCGGCCCCTCTGCGCACCCGACCAGTAAAAGAGGAGCGAGCGCAAAAGAGGCCAGAGTGCGGAAAAAACCGCGCTGTAACGGGCGCGCGCGCAGGCGACGCCATGAGCTAACCGAAAATAAAGTCATTGTTTTAAGCTTTCCGGGTCAAAGACAGGCAATTCAATACGAAAACACACGTCCGCGTTGTTATCGTCCACCAGACGAAGCTCGCCATGCATTCGGCGAATACCATCCCGGGCAATACTCAGTCCCAGGCCACTGCCTTTTACCGCCCCTTTTCGTTGGTGGCTTCCCTGATAAAAAGGCTCGAAAATCAGCTCCCGCTCCGCTTGTGGGATCGGCACGCCGCTATTGGCGACTTCTATGCGTATTTTTTGCCCAACCTGACGGCTACGTAGGTAAATGTTACCGGATTCACTGCCATAGTACACCGCGTTGGAATAGAGATTGTCGAGCACGCTCATCAGCAAGGTGGGTTCCGCCAGACATTCGGTCGCTTCCAGATTTACCCCGGTATGCATCATTTTAGCGCGCGCCGGCAAACTGTGAGCGGTAATCACCATTTCAATAAGCGGCGCCAGCTCCACTTTTTCAAGCTCCACCGCGCCGGTTGCCAGCTTGCGGTTGTAGTCGAGCAACTGCTCGATAAGGGTTTGCAGATTGCGGCTGCTGTTATCAAGAATAGCCACCACCTCTTTTTGCTCCGCTGTCAGCGGCCCAACCACCTGATCGGCCAGCAATTCTGTGCCTTCGCGCATGCTGGCAAGCGGCGTTTTTAGCTCATGGGAGATGTGACGTAAAAATTGATGCCGCTGGGATTCAAGCCAGGCGAGGCGCTCGCTCAACCAGACGATACGCTGCCCTACGGAACGCAACTCGCGAGGGCCTTTAAACAACCCGGCGCTGCCCGGCGTGCGCCCCTCCCCCAGCCGGTTAATCATGCGTTCAATGCTCTTCACCGGCCCGATAATCATGCGGGTGAAAAGCACCACCAGCACAAGGCTGACCAGAAACAGGCCCAGCGCCAGCCAGCCGAAGAATTGCCCGCGCTCGGCGATGACGCGCTGCAGTTGCTGCCCACGAGAAAAGATGGTGCTGCGGGTGATTTGCACCATCGAGGTATTGGCTTCGGCAAACGCCTTCAGGCGCGCGGCGGCCTGCTCATCCGGCCCGCTGTTGATGCAATGCAGCTGCGTCAGCCCATTGAGGCTTTCACGTAATGAAGCGTAAAGGTTGTCAGCGGGAATAGCGGCCGCCTGCACATTCAGCATTTGTACATAGCGTCGACGCTGGTCCTGATAAACCCGCGCCAGCGTGTTGTCGTCTAACACGCAGTACTGGCGGTAGCTGCGTTCCATCTCCAGCGCGGCATTGGTCATCGCCTCGCTGCGCCGGGCGTCGATGAGCGTAGAGCGGTTAACCAGCGCCGCCTGAGCGCTTAGCGCATTAAGGCTTTGCCAGGCCTGCCAGGCGAGGATCAAGAGCGGAACCAGCACCAGTACAAAAGCCATAATGACCAGTTGGCGCAGCGAGCGGGGAAAAACAGGCCAGCGTTTCAACAGCACTTTCTCCAGCAAGGATAATGACCTGATGCTAGCCGAGACGGAGGCGTCATGAAAGGGCGGCAGAAACAACAAAGGCAGGGTAATTACCCTGCCTTTGTTCTGGAATGAGGCGGTGCCTTACTCAACGTTTCGCCCTGGGCCTGAAATAGCAGCGCTATGATCAGAAGTTGGACGGCAGGCACCTGTATGTGCGTCATTCGAAGTTTATGTAGCGCTCGCTTTGAGAAAACCAAAGGGGCTGACATAAGAAGGTGAATGAGCCACTGGGCCATATTATGCATCCATCGTGCCAACACAACCAGTAAAAAAATAACCATCTGTAATTAAAGCGTTTTTAATTTATGAAGCTGCTCTCAAATCTCATACTTTTTTCGTAGAGGTGTCTCCTTAAGGAGACAGTATATAAGCGATAGTTTTATACCTTTATTTATCAATTAATTAAATGTCTCCAATTGGAGACACTCACTCATGGCTCTTGTTGCCGATTACCGACACTTTTCTTTGCCGCCGCGAACCCATAAAAAAAGGGTCTCCGAAGAGACCCTTTTTCTGACCGTCCAGGCTTAGCCAAGCTGCTTGCGCGCGTTGCGGAAGATACGCATCCACGGGCTGTCTTCACCCCAGTAAGTCGGGTGCCAGGAGTTCGCCACCGTACGGAAAACGCGCTCCGGGTGCGGCATCATGATGGTCACACGGCCGCTTTCGCTGGTCACGGCCGTGATGCCGTTCGGCGAGCCGTTCGGGTTTGCCGGGTAGTTCTCGGTCACCGCGCCGAAGTTATCGATGTAGCGCAGCGCCACCAGCCCTTTGCTTTCAAGCTGGGCGAGGTGCGCTTCGTTACGCACCTCCACACGGCCTTCGCCATGAGAGACGGCGATTGGCATATGCGAGCCCACCATGCCGTCAAGCAGCAGCGACGGACTGGCGGCCACCTCCACCAGGCTAAAGCGCGCTTCAAAGCGATCTGAAGCGTTGCGCACAAAGCGTGGCCACAGTTCGCTGCCCGGGATCAGCTCACGCAGATTGGACATCATCTGACAGCCGTTGCACACGCCCAACGCCAGCGTCTGCGGACGGTGGAAGAAGGTTTCAAACTCGTCGCGCACGCGCTCGTTGAAGAGGATGGACTTCGCCCAGCCTTCGCCCGCGCCAAGCACGTCGCCGTAAGAGAAGCCGCCGCACGCCACCAGCGCCTGGAAATCGTCCAGACCGCGACGGCCCGCCAGCAGGTCGCTCATGTGCACGTCAATGGCGTCAAAGCCTGCGCGATGGAACGCCGCCGCCATCTCGACGTGGGAGTTAACGCCCTGCTCGCGCAGCACCGCCACTTTCGGACGCGCACCCGTCGCGATGAAAGGCGCGGCGACATCGGCGGCGATATCAAACGTCAACTTCACGTTAAGACCCGGATCGCTGTCGTTGGCTTTCGCTTCGTGCTCCTGGTCAGCGCAGGCCGGGTTGTCGCGCAGGCGCTGCATCTGCCAGGTCGTTTCCGCCCACCACATGCGAAGCGTCGTGCGGCTTTCGCTGAAGACGGTGCTGCTGCCTGATGTCAGCGTGAAGCGATCGCCCGCCACCGCTTTGCCCAGATAATGCACGCAGTCGCCAAGACCGTGATCGTGAAGCACGCGCTCAACCTGCTCGCGATCGTCCGCCGCCACCTGGATAACCGCGCCCAGTTCTTCGTTAAAGAGCGCCGCCAGACGATCGTCGCCAAGCGAAGCGATATCCGCTTCAACGCCGCAGTGCCCGGCAAAGGCCATTTCCGCAAGCGTCACCAGCAGACCGCCGTCGGAGCGGTCGTGATAGGCGAGCAGGCGACGCTGCGCCACCAGCGCCTGAATGGCGTCATAGAAGCCTTTGAGCTGCGCTACGTCGCGCACGTCAGCAGGCTTGTCGCCAAGCTGGCGGTAAACCTGCGCCAGCGCAGTGGCGCCGAGCGTGTTTTCGCCTTTGCCGAGATCGATAAGCAGCAAGGCGTTATCGGTGGTGCAGAGCTGCGGCGTAACGGTGCGGCGTACATCTTCCACGCGGGCAAACGCCGTGATAACCAGCGAGAGCGGCGACGTCATTTCACGCTGCTCGTTGCCCTGCTGCCAGCGGGTTTTCATCGACATGGAGTCTTTGCCCACCGGAATGGTCAGACCGAGCTGCGGGCAGAGCTCTTCGCCCACCGCTTTCACCGCTTCATACAGGCCTGCGTCTTCACCGGGGTGCCCCGCTGCCGCCATCCAGTTCGCAGACAGTTTTACGCGCTTGATGTCGCCGATTTGCGTGGCGGCGATGTTAGTCAACGCTTCGCCGACCGCAAGACGCGCGGAAGCGGCGAAATCGAGCAGCGCCACCGGCGCGCGCTCGCCCATCGCCATCGCTTCGCCGTAGTAGCTGTCGAGGCTTGCGGTAGTTACCGCGCAGTTGGCCACCGGCACCTGCCACGGGCCGACCATCTGGTCGCGCGCCACCATGCCGGTCACGGTGCGGTCGCCGATGGTGACGAGGAACGTTTTTTCCGCCACGGTCGGCAAATGCAGCACGCGCTTCACCGCCTCTTCAAGCGTGATATCGCCGCGATCCAGCGCTTCGCCTTTCGCCTGCATGCGCTCAACGTTGCGGGTCATTTTCGGCGTCTTGCCCAGCAGCACGTCGAGCGGCATATCGATAGGCTGGTTGTCGAAGTGACGGTCGTTCAGCGTCAGATGCAGCTCCTCGGTCGCTTCACCAATCACTGCGTAAGGGGCGCGTTCACGACGGCAGAGTTCGTCAAACAGCGCGAGCTGCTCCGGCGCCACCGCCAGCACGTAACGCTCCTGGGATTCGTTACACCAGACTTCCAGCGGGCTCATGCCCGGCTCGTCGTTTAAAATGTCGCGCAGCTCGAAACGACCGCCGCGACCGCCGTCGCTCACCAGTTCCGGCATGGCGTTGGAAAGACCGCCCGCGCCGACATCGTGAATAAAGAGAATGGGGTTAGCGTCGCCAAGCTGCCAGCAACGGTCAATCACCTCCTGGCAACGACGCTCCATTTCCGGGTTGTCGCGCTGCACGGAGGCGAAATCGAGGTCAGCGTCCGACTGGCCGGAAGCCATCGACGACGCCGCGCCGCCGCCAAGGCCGATGTTCATCGCCGGGCCGCCGAGCACAATTAGCTTCGCGCCAGGCGGAATTTCGCCTTTTTTTACGTGCTCGCCGCGGATGTTGCCAATGCCGCCCGCCAGCATGATCGGCTTATGATAGCCGCGCAGCTCTTCGCCGTTGTGGCTGGTCACTCTCTCTTCATAGGTGCGGAAGTAGCCGTTGAGCGCAGGACGGCCGAATTCATTGTTGAACGCCGCGCCGCCAAGCGGCCCTTCGGTCATGATGTCGAGGGCGTTAACAATACGATCCGGCTTGCCGAAATCTTCTTCCCACGGCTGTTCAAAGCCCGGGATGCGCAGGTTAGAAACTGAGAAGCCCACCAGCCCCGCTTTCGGCTTCGCGCCGCGCCCGGTGGCGCCTTCGTCACGGATTTCGCCGCCGGAGCCGGTCGCCGCGCCCGGCCACGGAGAGATAGCGGTCGGGTGGTTGTGGGTTTCCACCTTCATCAGGATATGCGCTTTTTCCTGATGATAGTCATAACGGCCTTTGTCGTGGTCGGCAAAGAAACGTCCCACCGCAGACCCTTCCATCACCGCCGCGTTGTCTTTATAGGCGGAGAGCACGAATTCCGGCGTCTTCTCGAAGGTGTTTTTAATCATTTTGAACAGCGACTTCGGCTGCTGCTCGCCATCAATCACCCAGTCGGCGTTGAAGATTTTGTGACGGCAGTGCTCGGAGTTGGCCTGGGCGAACATATAGAGTTCGATATCGTTCGGGTTGCGCCCAAGTTTTGTGAAAGCGTCAAACAGGTAATCAATCTCATCTTCCGCCAGCGCGAGGCCCAGCCGCAGGTTGGCTTCCACCAGCGCGCCGCGCCCCTGGGCCAGCAGGTCGACGCTCTGTACCGGCGCCGGTTCGTGGTGAGAAAAGAGCGCCTGCGCCGCTTCCAGCGAGTCGAAGACGGTTTCCATCATGCGATCGTGCAGCTCGTCGGCGACGGCCTGCCACTGCGTGGCGGTTAAGCCAGAAGCGTCAACATACCAGGCCACGCCGCGCTCCAGGCGTTTTACCTGGTCCAGCGCGCAGTTGTGCGCGATATCGGTCGCTTTAGAAGACCAGGGGGAGATGGTGCCCGGGCGCGGCGTCACCAGCATCAGGCGGCCCGTCGGGGCATGGCTGCTGAGGCTCGGGCCATATTGCAACAACCGCTCAAGGCGGGCGCGCTCTTCGGCGCCAAGCGGGGCGTCGAGGTCAGCAAAATGGACATACTCGGCGTAAATGTCGCTTACCGGAAGGTGTGCATCTTTGAAACGAGCCAGCAGTTTGTTAATACGAAATGCCGACAGAGCGGGCGAACCACGCAGAATTTCCATCATCAAGTCTCTCGTCTTCGAAGCGCCAGTGGGCACTTCAGTGGGCGCAAGGGGGAAAACGGGCGTCATTATAGAGAATCCCCGGCCCCGACGAAACCGTTTGCGTAGAAATAAAATCAGGCTTTTTTCCCATTGATTGCCCTGCCGTATCGCTCTAATTAGTTGCTATACATCGCTTTGTTACGCAAAATGCCGCTCAGTGTTCACCCCTTATAAGCGGTTTAATAACGATATTTTGCTGAGATCTGAGGCTGCGCAGAGAATTAACTAATTGAAAAAATTAAAGATTAATTATCTGCTCATCGGCATCGTTACTTTGCTGCTGGCAGTGGCGTTATGGCCATCCATCCCCTGGTTCGGTAAAACCGACAATCGCATCGCAGCGATTCAGTCGCGCGGCGTGCTGCGCGTAAGCACCGTTGTCACCCCACTGACCTACAATCGCCAGGACGATAAAGTCTGGGGTCTGGATTACGAGCTTGCCAGCGCGTTCGCCGATTACCTGGGCGTGAAGCTTCAGGTTACCGTGCGCCAGAACATCAACCAGCTGTTCGACGACCTCGACAGCCAGCGCGCCGACATTCTTGCCGCCGGCCTGGTCTCCAACAGCCAGCGCAGCCAGAACTATCAGGCGGGCCCAACCTATTACTCCGTATCTCAACAGCTGGTTTACCGCATGGGTAAACCTCGCCCGCGCACGCTGGCGGGTTTGACCGAAGCGCAGCTGACGCTTGCGCCCGGCCACGTGGCGGCGGACGACCTGCTCAACCTGAAAGCGAAAAAATACCCGGATCTGAACTGGAAAGTGGACGACAAGCGCAACAGCGGCGAGCTTTTACAGCAGGTTGCGCAAGGTAATCTTGATTACACCATCGCCGATTCGGTCGCCATCAGCCTGTTCCAGCGCGTACATCCGCAACTCGCCGTCGCGCTCGACATCACCGACGAGCAGCCGGTGACCTGGTTTAGCCAGCGCAGCAGCGATAACTCCCTTTCCGCCGCGCTGCTCGATTTCTTTAACCGCATTAACGAAGACGGCACGCTGGCGCGTCTTGAAGAGAAATACCTCGGCCACGGCGAAGGGTTTGACTATGTTGATACCCGCACTTTCCTGCGCGCTATAGACAATATTCTGCCGGAGCTGCAGCCGCTGTTTGAAAAATATTCGGGCGAAATTGACTGGCGGCTGCTGGCGGCTATTTCGTGGCAGGAGTCGCACTGGGATACCCAGGCGACCTCACCGACCGGCGTGCGCGGGCTGATGATGCTCACCCGCAACACCGCCCAGAGCCTGGGGCTGACCGACCGGCTGGATGCGGAGCAGAGCATCAGCGGCGGCGCGCGTTACTTGCAGGAGATGATGGCGAAAGTGCCGCAGAGCGTGCCGGAGGAGGAGCGGATTTGGTTTGCGCTTACCGCGTATAACATCGGCTACGCCCATATGCTGGACGCCCGGGCGCTGACGGCGAAGCAGAAAGGCAACCCCGATAGCTGGGCCGATGTGAAGCAGCGTTTGCCGCTGCTGAGCCAGAAGCCATGGTACAGCAAAACCACTTACGGTTACGCGCGCGGCCATGAGGCTTACGCCTACGTGGAGAATATCCGTAAGTACCAGATTAGCCTGATGGGCTATTTGCAGGAGAAGGAGAAGCAGGCGGCGAAAGCGCAGGCAGAGGCGAAGTCGCAAGCCGAAGCGGAGCTGTCGACAATGCAGGCCTCCCTCGCCGCCACGCCGCTATCCTCTTTCATTCCGCTTTACGGGCAGCTTCCTTTAACGCCTTTTTTTCGAGGCGACGCTGGCGAAAAAAATCGCTCAGCAGAGCAGAGCATTCTGGTGCAAGCACCCCTTCAATAACCTGCACCTGGTGGTTCATGCCAGGGTGGCCTGTGACATCCATTAGCGAGCCTACCGCGCCGGTCTTGGCGTCGCGCGCGCCAAACACCAGCGTGCCGATGCGCCCATGCACCATCGCGCCCGCGCACATGACGCACGGCTCCAGCGTGACATAGAGCGTCGTCTCCAGCAGACGATAGTTCTGCAGCACCAGTCCGCCCTGGCGCAGCGCCATGATTTCGGCATGCGCGGTAGGGTCGTGACGACCAATCGGGCGGTTCCATCCCTCGCCAATCACCTGGTTATTGTGTACCAGCACAGCGCCTACCGGCACTTCGCCCTCTTCCCATGCGCGCTTTGCAAGCGTCAGGGCGTGGCGCATCCAGTATTCATGATTCAGTTCGCTGTCCGACACGGTGTTCTCCGGGGAAATAAGGCGGGCGGCATTATACACACCGTTTCCAGGTTGCAAAACGCGCCTTATTCCAGCTGCTGGAGCTGCCCCTGCGGGGTAACGCGCCAGCGGTGCTGGCAGAAGTAGAGCAGCGGGTTATCCTGCTTGCTGTCGCTGTAACCACTGTAAAGACGCAGCGGCGTGCCGATCTGCTGTTCCAGCTGCGCCACTTTCTCATGACCCAGGCAGCGCAGCGTCAGCACCCAGCCGCCGTAGCCACGCTTCATCTGGCTGGCGATGACGTTGACGCGCGGCAGCCAGGGGGTATCGAAATAGACCCGTTGCACAAGGGATTGCGGCGAGCCGGTAATCAGCCAGACATCGGCATCGGTGCTGGAGAGATAACCGGTGAGGCGCTCATGCACCACGGGAAAGGTGGTCACGTGGCCGCGAAACCAGGTCGCGAACTCCGCCTCCAGCTGTTTTAACCGCGCCTCGCTGTGGCCAAAGGTGCAGCCCCACAGCAGGAGGCTCATCGGCCAGCGAGCGGCGCGGCCTTTTATCAACAGCGCGCCGCCGATAACCGGCAAAAGAGGGATTACCAATAGCAGATTGAGCGGCTGACGACGCAGAAGATAGCGAAGAAAGGCGCCGAACATATCCTGCTGATGCAGCGTGCCGTCCAGATCGAAAAAAACTACCCGTCGCTCGTTACTGGTCAAACTCTACTCCTCTGGATCGTGAAAGCCCATCAGCCAGGTAAACAGGAAACCTGCGATTACCGCTACAAGATAGCCTAACAGATAGAGCATGACTTTTCCGGTCACGATAGTTAATGCCAGCGGCAAACCGGAGATGCCGAAAGTGATAACGGTCGCGACTTTGAAGTAGCTGATAAGCGCGCCGCCCACCGCGCCGCCGAGGCAGGCGGCGATAAACGGCTTGCCGAGCGGCAGCGTGACGCCAAAAATCAGCGGCTCGCCGATGCCGAGCAGCCCTACCGGCAACGCGCCCTTGATGACCTTTTTAAGCCGCGCGTTGCGGGTTTTTAACAGCACGGCGATGGCCGCGCCTATCTGTCCGACACCCGCCATCGCAAGGATGGGAAAAAGCGCGTTATAGCCGTGCGCCTGCACCAGCTCGACGTGGATAGGCACCAGCCCCTGATGCAGCCCCGTCAGCACCAGCGGCAAAAAGCTTCCCGCCAGCACCGCCCCTACCAGCAAACCGCCTTTGTCGATGGCGAGCGACGCGCCATGGGCGATGGATTCTGAAATCCAGCCGCCGAGCGGCTGCAGCGCCACGATAGCCAGCGTGCCGGTGACCAGCGTGGTGATAAGCGGGTTGAGGATAAGCTCCAGCGAACCTGGCAGCCAGGCGCGCAGCCGCTTTTCAATCCAGCACATCAGCGCCACCACCAACAGCACGGCGATAACGCCGCCCCGCCCCGGCTGCAGCGCTTCGCCGAACAGCGTTATCTGCGCCAGTTGCGGGCTGGAGAGGATGCCAGCCATCACGCCGCCCATCGCCACCGACCCGCCAAACACCTTCGCGGTGTTCACCCCCACCAGAATATTCATGATGGCGAACACCGCGCTGCCGAAAATGGCCAGCAGTCCCAGCAAATTAGGGTAGTGGGTGGCGAAATCGCCCACGATATCGGGGCGTTTCAGGATGTTAATAATGCCGGTAATCAGCCCGGAGGCGATAAAAGCGGGAATCAGCGGAATAAAAACGTTGGCGAGCTTGCGTAGCGCATCGCTCATCGGCGCCTTGTAACGCGCTTTCGCCTGCGCCCGGTTACGCTCGACATCATCAAACGCGGCGCTGGACGTATCGGCGCCGGCTATTTGCGCGCGCATCGCATCAACAATCTGCGCGGCGCGGCCCGGGCCGACAATCAATTGATGCTGCTCTCCCTGCTTCACATAGCCGCTGAGGCCGGGCAACGCTTTCAGCCGGGCGATATCCAGTTTCTCCTCGTCCTGCACTTCCATGCGCACCCGCGTCATACAATTTTCCAGCCGCAGGATATTATTCTGTCCGCCTACGCCCAGCAGAATATCGCTGGCAAGCGACGCCGTTTTTTCCATCGCCCTTCCCTCGCTATTGTTGTAACGCCGCCCGCAGAAAACCGTTATGCGCCGCCAGACGCGCTTCGGCGGCAGGCGCATCCAGACCAGTCAGCACCATCAGGATCGCGGGTTTTACTTCATAGCCGGTCTGTTCCAGCACCGTCTGCGCCTCTTCGCGCGTAACGCCTGTCGCTTCCATCACCATGCGACAGGCGCGGTCCACCAGCTTTACGTTGGTCGCTTTCATATCCACCATCAGGTTCTGGTAAACCTTGCCGAATTTCACCATGGCGCCCGTCGAGATCATGTTCAGCACCAGCTTTTGCGCAGTGCCGGACTTAAGGCGCGTGGAGCCGGTAAGGACTTCTGGCCCCACGACGGGCGAAATCGCGATATCCGCCTCGCGGGCAATCGGCGACGCGGGGTTACAGGAAATCGCCACCGTTTTGCAGCCTGCGGCGCGCGCATATTGCAGGCCGCCAATAACATAAGGCGTACGTCCGGAAGCGGCGAGGCCCACGACCAGATCACGGGCGGTAAGGTTTAACGCTTTAAGATCCTCTTCGCCAAGCTGCGGGTCATCTTCCGCCCCTTCCACCGCTTTTAACAAAGCGCCCGGCCCGCCGGCAATCAGACCCACCACCAGGCCATGAGGCACACCGAACGTCGGCGGACACTCGGAGGCGTCCAGCACACCCAGCCGCCCGCTGGTGCCGGCGCCCATGTAGATAATGCGCCCGCCCGCTCTCAGGGCATCGGCGGCGGCATCCACCGCCTGCGCCACTTCCGGCAGCGTAGCTTTTACCGCCTGCGCCACCCGCGCGTCTTGCTCGTTAAAACGCGTAACCATTTCTAGCGTGGAGAGCGCGTCAAGATCCATGGTTTGTGGATTACGGCTTTCGGAAACCAGCGAGCCGAGATTCATATTGCACCTCTGAATATTTAATTCATAATGATTGCTCTATAATGGAATATAAAATTCAAACAGGCGAGTGAAATTCCCCGTCTCCTTAAAGCGGATCACACTCGCCTTCGGAGTGACCTGATGAACTGTCTTATATGCATCCGTCAGCGCTATCCGGGGCTTGCGCAGAGCGACCGCCGGCTGGCGGACTTTTTGCTGGCGCAGCCAGACCGCGCCCGCCATTTAAGTTCACAGCAATTAGCGGCCGAGGCGGGCGTCAGCCAGTCGAGCGTGGTGAAGTTCGCGCAAAAGCTGGGCTACAAAGGGTTCCCGGCGATGAAGCTCGCTATCAGCGAAGCGCTGGCGACCAGCCCCAACCCGCATTCGATTCCGGTGCATAACGAGATTCTCGGCGACGACCCGCTGCGGCTGGTGGGAGAAAAGCTGATTAAAGATAACGTGGCGGCCATGCACGCTTCGCTTGATATCAACACGGAAGAGAAGCTGCTGGCGAGCGTCACGCTGCTGCGCGACGCCCGACGTGTGCTGCTGACCGGCATTGGCGCCTCCGGGCTGGTGGCGAAGAATTTTTCCTGGAAGTTAATGAAGATTGGCCTTAACGCCGCCGCCGAGCAGGATATGCATGCGTTGCTCGCGAGCGTGCAGGCGCTGGAGGAAGGCGATTTACTGGTGGCTATCTCTTACTCCGGCACGCGGCGTGAAATCAACCTCGCCGCCGACGAAGCGCTGCGCGTGGGGGCGAAGGTGCTTGCCATCACTGGTTTTAGTCCGAACGCATTGCAGCAGCGCGCAACCCATTGCCTTTACACCATTGCCGAAGAGCAGGCGACGCGCAGCGCCGCTATCTCATCGACCTCTGCACAAATGATGCTTGCCGATTTACTGTTTATGGCGCTGGTGCAGCAGGATCTGGAAAAAGCGCCGGACCGCATTCGCCACAGCGAGGCGCTGGTGAAAAAACTGGTCTGAGCAGGGAATGGGCGTATAATGCCCGCCCTGTTTGTGTTGTTTCTGAGAATTTCCCGATGGCGCTGTTAATCACCAAAAAATGCATCAACTGTGACATGTGCGAGCCGGAGTGCCCGAATGAGGCGATTTCGATGGGAGATTCGATTTATGAAATTAACACCGACCGCTGCACCGAATGCGTGGGCCATTACGACACGCCGACCTGCCAGAAAGTGTGCCCGATCCCTAACACCATCATTAAAGATCCGGCGCACGTTGAGAACAATGAACAGCTGTGGGACAAGTTTGTCCTGCTGCATCACGCCGATAAGATTTAGCTTTCGATAATCACCGTCGCGCAGGCGTAGTGCCGCTCGTCGGCAAGCGTAACGTGCACTGACGTTACGCCCATCCTCTGCGCCAGCCGCTCCGCTTCATCCCATAATCTCAGCCTGGGTTTCCCTAATTCGTCGTTGAAAACCTCAAACTGGTTGAAGGCGAGCCCGTTGCGAATGCCGGTGCCAAATGCTTTCGCCGCCGCCTCTTTCACCGCAAAGCGTTTGGCGAGAAAACGCACCGGCTGCTGGTGGGCCTGATACTGCAACCACTCGTTGGCGCTAAGCACCCGCTTCGCCAGCCGGTCGCCGGAGCGGGAGATGACCGCTTCGATGCGCTCAATCTCCACGATATCGGTGCCAAGGCCAAGAATAGCCATCAGCGACGCGCTTCCAGCATCAGGCGCTTCATTTCCGCCACCGCCTCTTTCAGGCCGCTCATGACCGCGCGGCCGATAATCGCGTGACCAATGTTCAGCTCATGCATCTCCGGCAGCGCGCCGATAGCCTGCACGTTATGGTAGGTCAGGCCGTGCCCGGCGTTCACCTTCAACCCTTTGCTTGCGGCATAGGTAGCGGCTTTGGCGATGCGATCCAGCTCTTTCGCGCGGGTAGCGTCATCCTGCGCGTCGGCGTAGCAGCCGGTGTGGATTTCGATATAAGGCGCGCCGACGGCGACAGCGGCGTCGATTTGCTGGTTATCGGCATCAATAAAGAGCGAAACCAGAATGCCCGCGTCAGCGAGGCGCTTGCAGGCGTCGCGCATTTTATCAAGCTGCCCTGCCACATCCAGGCCGCCTTCGGTGGTCACTTCCTGGCGCTTTTCCGGCACCAGGCAGCAAAAATGAGGTTGGGTTTCGCAGGCGATGGCGATCATCTCTTCAGTGACAGCCATCTCAAGGTTCATGCGGGTGTGGAGAGTCTGGCGCAAAATACGCACGTCGCGGTCGGTAATATGGCGACGGTCTTCACGCAAATGAACGGTAATGCCATCCGCCCCCGCCTGCTCGGCGATAAAGGCCGCCTGAACCGGGTCCGGGTACGCCGTACCGCGGGCGTTACGCAGCGTGGCAATGTGATCGATATTAACGCCTAACAGCAGTTCAGCCATGACTATCCTCGTAAATCGGCAAAGTGTGCAGGCAGTTTACACCCGACAGCGAAAAGCTGGCTACGGCTGAGGGCTTAAGCCTTATCGGGCGGCGGCGTGAGTGGACGTTTTTTCGGCACAAACTGGCGAAACAGTTCGCGGCTTTTGAGCGGTTTGCCGCCAAGATAGGGCTTAAGCGCCATACGGGTAAAGCGTTTAGCGGCGCGCAGCGTGTCGGTATCCGCAAACTCGCGGCTGGCAAGGGCTTTGAGCTGCCGTCCGGTAAAGGTGTTGTGGTCGATAACCACGCTCGCAATGAAACCCTTCTCTTCGCGATAACGGTAGGTCATCTCGTCCGTCACTTCTTCGCCGGTTCCCGCGCAGTGCAGGTAATCAATGCCGTAGCCAAGATGGCCCAGCAGCGCCAGTTCAAAACGACGCAGCGCCGGTTCCGGGGAGCCTGAGGTGCCCGCCAGCGACTGAATGCAGTGAAGATAGTCAAAAAAGAGTTCGGAGAAGCGGGTTTCCGGCTCGAGCACGCGGGAGACGAGTTCGTTGACATAGAGACCGCTGTAAAGCGAAATGCCGGAAAGCGGCAGCGCGAGGGAAACAGCTTCGGCGCTGGTGAGGTTTTTCACCTCCCCTCGCCCGCTCCAGCGCACCAGCAGCGGGGTAAAGGGCTGAAGCGCGCCTTTTAGATTAGAGCGTTTGCGGCGCGCGCCTTTTGCGACGACGCGCACGCGGCCTGCCTCTTCGCTGAAGAGATCAAGCATCAGGCTGGTTTCGCTCCACGGGCGCGCGTGCAGCACAAAGGCGCGTTGCCAGCCTTCCATCAGCAGACCTTACAGGTCGTCTACATAACCGAGACTGCGCAGCGCGCGCTCGTCATCGGCCCAGCCCGATTTCACTTTCACCCACAGTTCAAGGTGAACAGGCGCTTCGAACATCTCCTGCATATCCTTACGCGCTTCAATGCCGATGGTTTTGATTTTGGCGCCTTTGTTGCCAATCACCATTTTCTTCTGCCCTTCGCGCTCCACCAGGATAAGGCCGTTGATGTCATAGCCGCCGCGCTCGTTGCTCTGGAAACGTTCGATTTCCACCGTCACCGAGTAAGGCAGTTCAGCGCCAAGAAAACGCATCAGCTTTTCACGGATGATTTCAGAGGCCATAAAGCGCTGCGAGCGGTCGGTAATGTAATCTTCCGGGAAATGGTGAATCGCCTGCGGCAGATGTTTGCGCACGATGCCAGCGATGGTGTCTACGTTCATGCCTGTTTCAGCAGAAATCGGCACAATGTCGAGAAAGTTCATCTGGCTTGCCAGGAACTGCAGATGCGGCAGCAGATCGGCTTTTTCTTGTACGTTGTCGACTTTATTCACCGCGAGAATAACCGGCGCTTTGCCGTCGCGCAGCTTGTTGAGCACCATTTCGTCGTCCGGCGTCCAGCGCGTGCCTTCAACCACGAAAATAATCAGTTCGACATCGCCGATTGAGCTGCTCGCCGCACGGTTCATCAACCGGTTGATGGCGCGCTTCTCTTCCATATGCAGACCCGGGGTATCAACATAGATAGCCTGGTACGGGCCTTCGGTATGGATGCCGACAATGCGGTGACGCGTGGTCTGCGCTTTGCGGGAGGTAATAGAGATTTTCTGCCCAAGCAACTTGTTCAGCAGGGTGGATTTGCCAACGTTCGGACGACCAACGATGGCGATAAATCCGCAATAGGTTTGTTCTTCGCTCATTCCAGCTCCAGTTTTTTCAGCGCCTGTTCGGCGGCAGCCTGCTCCGCCTTGCGGCGGCTGGAACCCGTGCCAACCACCGGTTCACTCAGGCCACTGACCTGGCAGTGGATAGTAAATTCTTGATCGTGGGCTTCACCACGCACCTGCACGACCAGATAAGAAGGCAGCGGCAGATGGCGCCCCTGCAAATATTCCTGCAGGCGGGTTTTCGGATCTTTTTGCTTATCGCCCGGGCTGATTTCGTCCAGACGCTTTTGATACCAGGAGAGAATAAGGCGCTCGACGGTCTGAATATCGCTGTCGAGAAAAACACCGCCAATCAGCGCTTCTACGGTATCGGCAAGAATCGATTCACGACGAAAACCGCCGCTTTTCAGCTCGCCCGGCCCAAGGCGCAAACATTCGCCCAGTTCAAATTCGCGAGCGATTTCCGCCAGCGTATTGCCGCGTACGAGCGTCGCACGCATGCGGCTCATATCGCCTTCATCTACGCGCGGAAAGCGATGATAGAGCGCATTCGCGATGACGAAACTCAAAATGGAGTCACCCAGGAACTCCAGACGCTCATTATGCTTGCTGCTGGCACTGCGGTGGGTTAACGCCTGCTGCAACAACTCCTGATGATGAAAAGTGTAGCCCAGCTTTCGCTGCAGCCGATTAATTACGATGGGGTTCATGCGATACCAATTAATGAATGCGTCAACAATGCAGCACAGGGAACAGGGCTGAAAAGGAATCAAAGCTGTTTCGTGTGCCGTGGCTCCCTTACGGGAGCCAACCTGAAAACTCGGGGGAATATTCTATACAGAACGACAGGGGATGTCGTTAGTCTGAATGGATTTAATTGATCAATGGATTCCGCCAATACGGCTCAGTCGAACGCCGGTTGGCCATTCGCCTTCCTGCTTCTCAAAACTCATCCAGATGGCGGTTGCTTTTCCGACCAGATTTTCTTCCGGCACAAAGCCCCAGTAACGGCTGTCGGCGCTGTTGTCGCGGTTGTCACCCATCATGAAATAGTGACCCGGCGGCACAATCCAGCTGCCTAACTGCTGGCCCGGCTGCTGAAAGTAAATACCCAGTTGATCCTGCGCGATAGGCACCATCAAAATGCGATGCGTCACGTCACCCAGCGTCTCTTTACGCTCAGTCAGACGAATGCCGCCTTCACGGCTTTCGTTTTTCGGCACGTTAAAGAAGCCGCTGCTGGCTTCCCCGCCGTTGCGACGCGAGAAAGTCTGCACAAAATCGCCTGGTTCCACATTGGAATAGGTGACTGGCAGCGCGCTGCCGCAAGCCTGGCCGGAACTGCAGTTCGGCTCGATAGTCACCTGCTTGGCGACCGGATCATAGCTGACTTTATCGCCCGGCAGCCCTACCACGCGTTTAATGTAATCCAGACGCGGATCTTCCGGATATTTAAAGACCGCGATATCCCCACGCTTCGGATGACCGGTTTCGATCAGCGTTTTTTGATAGATCGGATCTTTAATGCCGTAAGCGAATTTCTCCACCAGGATAAAATCGCCGATCAGCAGCGTCGGCATCATAGAGCCCGACGGGATCTGGAAAGGCTCGTAGATAAACGAGCGCACGATCAGCACGATCGCCAGCACCGGGAAGATGGACGCGCCTGTTTCCAGCCAGCCCGGTTTCGGGCCGACTTTTTTCAGCGTTTTGGTATCCAGCTCTCCGCCAGAGGCAGCCTGCGCCGCCGCCTGTCGTTCGCGGCGTTTTGGTGCGAAGACAAATTTATCCAGACACCACAAGATGCCCGTGCCCAGCGTGGCAATCACGAGGATCAGGGCAAACATATTCGCCATGCCAACTCCTTAGGTTATTTGCTGTCTTTACCAACATGCAGAATGGCGAGGAACGCTTCCTGCGGCAGTTCGACGTTGCCGACCTGCTTCATACGCTTCTTACCTTCTTTCTGTTTCTGCAACAGTTTCTTCTTACGGCTTACGTCACCGCCATAGCATTTTGCCAGAACGTTTTTACGCAGCTGTTTTACCGTGGAGCGAGCAATAATATGGTTGCCGATAGCCGCCTGAATCGCGATATCGAACTGCTGACGCGGAATCAACTCTTTCATCTTTTCCACCAGCTCGCGACCGCGGTACGGCGCGTTATCGTTGTGGGTGATGAGCGCCAGCGCATCGACGCGCTCGCCGTTGATAAGCACGTCCACACGCACCATGTTGGATGCCTGGAAGCGTTTGAAGTTATAGTCGAGCGACGCATAGCCGCGCGAGGTGGACTTCAGGCGGTCGAAGAAGTCGAGCACCACTTCCGCCATCGGAATTTCATACGTCAGCGCAACCTGATTGCCGTGGTAAACCATGTTGGTCTGCACGCCGCGTTTTTCCACGCACAGTGTAATGACGTTGCCGAGGTATTCCTGCGGCAGCAGCATATGACATTCAGCAATCGGCTCGCGCAGCTCGTTGATGTTATTCAACGGCGGAAGCTTGGACGGGCTGTCGACGTAAACCACTTCTTTGTTTGTCATCTCCACTTCATACACTACGGTCGGCGCCGTGGTGATGAGGTCGAGATCGTATTCACGCTCCAGACGCTCCTGGATAATCTCCATGTGCAGCAGGCCGAGGAAGCCGCAGCGGAAGCCGAAGCCCAGCGCGGTAGAACTTTCCGGCTCATAGAACAGGGAGGCGTCGTTCAGGCTCAGCTTGCCGAGCGCGTCGCGGAAAGCTTCGTAGTCGTCAGAGCTGACCGGGAACAGGCCCGCATAAACCTGCGGCTTCACTTTTTTGAAGCCCGGCAGCGCTTTATCCGCCGGGTTTCGCGCCTGCGTCAGGGTATCGCCTACCGGCGCGCCGAGAATGTCTTTGATGGCGCAAACCAGCCAACCTACTTCGCCGCATTTCAGTTCAGTACGATCAACCTGCTTCGGCGTGAAGATGCCCAGACGATCTGCGTTATAGGTCTGTCCGGTGCTCATGACTTTGATCTTGTCGCCTTTGCGCAGGGTACCGTTTTTAATACGCACCAGCGAGACCACGCCAAGGTAGTTATCGAACCAGGAGTCGATAATCAGCGCCTGCAGCGGCGCGTCCTGGTCGCCTTCCGGCGACGGGATGTCGCGCACCAGACGTTCCAGCACATCCTGAACGCCCACGCCGGTTTTCGCCGAGCAGCGCACGGCGTCGGTAGCGTCTATGCCGACGATATCTTCAATCTCTTCCGCTACGCGCTCAGGATCGGCCGCCGGCAGGTCGATTTTGTTGAGCACCGGCACAACTTCCAGATCCATTTCGATGGCGGTGTAGCAGTTAGCCAGCGTTTGCGCTTCCACGCCCTGACCGGCGTCCACCACCAGCAGCGCGCCTTCACACGCGGCCAGCGAGCGAGAGACTTCATAAGAAAAGTCGACATGGCCTGGGGTATCGATAAAGTTCAGCTGATAGGTCTCGCCATCAGAGGCTTTATAATCAAGCGTGACGCTTTGCGCTTTGATTGTAATGCCGCGTTCACGTTCGAGATCCATTGAATCAAGCACTTGCGCTTCCATTTCGCGGTCGGAGAGGCCACCGCAAATCTGGATAATACGGTCAGACAGCGTCGACTTACCGTGGTCAATGTGAGCTATGATGGAAAAGTTGCGTATGTTCTTCATATAGTGAGATTTTTGTGCCTTAAAAATGCTCTGGAGGCCTCGCGCAACGCGCTGTACTGAGCCTGATAATAGTGGCTGTCTTCTGCCTGAAACGCTGCATTCTACACTACAACCAGAAAGCGGGGAAATGCTCATCCTGCAAGCATAGTCGCAACTTAATGCTGCGATAAACCGAGCGGTAACAAAAAGAAAAGCCGGCGATTACCGGCTTTCAGAGGAAGGGGTTTCAACACGCAAAACATCAGGCGGCAAGCCCACGCTCAGGATGACGGGCTGCCAGGATTCCCGCGAGCTCAATGTCGGTGAAAAACCACGCGCCAGCAAAAATCCGCCCACGCCGCCAAGCGCCGCGCCGCACGCCGCAGCGATGTCGCTGCCGAAAAGCGTCTGAAAAACCGCGGCCATAATAAACAGCCCCGCAAGCGGCGACATATAAACCAGCAGCGCTGAGCCGAGCAGGCTGCTTTCCGCAATGCCTAATTCAACTTTTTGCCCTGGCGTTAACGGTTTTTCGCTCGGTACGGTGATGTAGTGCGTCGTCTGCGGGCCAAGCTTATTCAGCACGCGCGTGCCGCAGCCCGCGCGGGAAGCGCAACTGCTGCAAGATGCCTTTACGTCACAGCTTAAAACGGCTTCGCCGGCCTGCCACGATACCACCGTGGCCCATTCTTTAATCATTGTGTTGCCTTGAATTTAATACTGCTGGCGATACGCTTAGCGGTTTGCGGCGGCAGTTCGCCGACCACGGTAATTTCCGCGTTGTCGCGCACTTCGCTGCTGACCGTACGCCGCCCGGTACGCAACATCTGTTCTGCGCTGGTGCTGCTGGCGCGATTAATGTTGACCGAGAAACTGAATAAGCCGTCGGAATAGAGCCGGGATTCGACCGGCATATCTATCGTCGGCAAGGAGCGACGGCTGCTGGAGACTTCAGAAAAGCCCTGCGGCAGCCAGGCTGGCGCCCAGTTGAACGTCACTTTCTCCGAGCCGGGAACCGACAGCAACGGCGGCAAAGAGGCCTGCGCCAGATTTTGCATCATTGTGCCGGGCTTATCCTGGATGGTAAATGAAATCACGCGAAATTGTTCCAGCGTCTCGCCATCACGGTCCAGCAAATCGACGCGCAGCGGCAGCTTGCTCTGCGTATCCATCCAGACAATGTAGCTGTAACGCGTTCCGTCGCGCGCCACCACGCGGATAACTTCACAAAGCCGGTCGGCGATGCGGGTTCGGCCTACGGAGATAAAATCATAATACGGAGCCAGACGACGGAAGTCGGTATACACCAATGACGGCAGCGAATCGACAATATAGTCGCCGTTAAGCGTGAACGGTTCGAGTCCCGGCTCGAAGTAGCTGATTTCGTTACCACGCTGTACGACTTCACGGCGCGGTCCATCCATCTGCAGAAGTTGAGCCAGCGGTTTGTTATCAAGACGAGCATGGCGATAGCGGAGCGACTCCACGCCTTGCTTGTTAATGCTGATAAAAGCTAACTCGTAATTGAGTGACTGGCTAGCCAGGTTCATTTGCTGCAACAGCGCCTCTGACGAAGCATCCGCCGAGGCGCTGACAGAGAAGAACAGGCTGCCAGCCACAAGGGACATGGCGCACCAAAGTTGCTTCATTACTGCGATTGCGTTCCTAAAGTCTGGTTTCCTGGCACTTGCACAGCAGCCTGCTGTGTTTGCGCCTGCTCAAACTGGAGCTGTTCAGCGTGCAAACGACGCTGCAGTTCGTAATCCTGAAGCATTGCGTTTATGCGGCGACGCTGCTCCTGCACTTGCTGCTGTTGGCCCGTGCTGGCGGTGCTCTCTGACGGCACGCCGAGGCTAACAGGACTGGCTTTACCCATCATCGGCAAGGTGTTGAAGACGGGCGTTTCCGGCTGCGCCGTACTTGCGTCCGGCGTACTGTTATAGTGCTGGACGCCGACGATCACTGCCAGCGATACGCAAGCCGCTACGCCAACCTGAGTAATCTGGCTCGCCCAGGGGCGCAACTTCTGCCAGAAACCCATTTTTTGCCATTGGTGGGGAGTTGGTTGTGATTCAGGGATAAGCGGGGCTGCATGGCGAACCGGTTCGTTTTCAATCGCCGCCATAACGCGCGCGGAAATGTCGAAGTGCATGACCTCGCCCGTATCACCGCGCAGCGTGTCGCGAATGAGATGATAGCTTTCCCATTTTTGCTGCAATGCCTCGTCTTTCGACAAGTCATTGAGCAACTCGCTATCCAGTGTTTCCCCGTCCATCAAAGCGGAAAGTTGTTCTTTCTGCATGCCTAATACCTTTTCCAGTATCCCGCTATCGTCAACGCCTGATAAGCGGTTGAACTTTATTATCAATAGCTTCCCGAGCACGGAAAATACGGGAGCGCACCGTACCGACCGGGCAATCCATGATAGCCGCTATCTCTTCATAGCTCAGGCCATCCAGCTCCCGTAACGTTATTGCCATGCGTAAATCTTCCGGGAGTGACTCAATGGTACGGAAAACAATTTGTCTCAATTCTTCAGACAACATTAAGTTCTCAGGGTTCGAAATTTCTTTCAGCGCGCTGCCACTTTCGAAGTTTTCCGCGTCGTTGGCGTCCACGTCGCTGGAAGGCGGCCTACGCCCCTGAGCTACCAGATAATTTTTCGCCGTGTTGACGGCGATACGGTACAACCACGTATAGAAAGCGCTATCACCACGAAAGGAATCCAGTGCGCGATAGGCTTTGATAAAAGACTCTTGCACCACGTCAGGAACATCGCCTGAGGGAACATACCGGGAAACCAGGTTCGCTACTTTATGCTGGTAGCGGACCACCAGTAAATTAAACGCCTTTTGTTCTCCCTTCTGGACCCGTTCGACGAGGACCTGATCCGTTAACTGCTCGCTCATCCGAGGTAATGTCTCCCCAAACCTAATTTCCACGCGTAATCGAAACGCCACCCGAACTCTGCACTTATGAGCAAGCAGACGGTTAGAGTGTCGGTCCTCCGCATAGTTCCGTTACGCCTTTGTTTTTGTGCTCTGTTTTGCGGAAAGCGCTTTCTCATTCATTATATGTTCCGCCCGGAAAAAAGGGGCTGTTACGCACCGTAATATGCCGCACAGGGCGTTTGCAGAGTAACGCAACCCTGCTTTTATTTCATCTTTTAATCCAGAAGTGTGCGAAGCGCGGCAAAACAGGCCAACTTGCGAGATTTACGCTTGTCACTGTTCTTCAACATCCTCTTGTTCAGCATCTGCAACCATTTATAAAAAAAGCGTGCGCTTTTTAAAGCCAGGGTGCTATGCTGGCTCAACCTTGTTTAGTAAATTAAACACAGCATCATGAACACGACTACAGACCTTCATTGTGACGTGCTGATTGTCGGGAGCGGCGCAGCGGGACTTTCACTGGCGCTTCGTCTGGCGCAGCAGCATCAGGTTATTGTGCTAAGTAAAGGCCCGGTGAGCGAAGGCTCGACCTTTTACGCCCAGGGCGGCATCGCCGCCGTGTTTGATGAAACCGACAGTATCGCCTCCCATGTTGAAGACACCTTGATTGCAGGCGCAGGCATCTGCGATCGCGAAGCGGTGGAATTCGTGGCCAGCAACGCGCGCCACTGCGTTCAATGGCTTATCGACCAGGGCGTGCTGTTTGATACTGAAATTCAGCCCAATGGCGAAGCAAGCTATCACCTGACGCGCGAAGGCGGCCACAGCCATCGACGCATACTGCACTCTGCGGACGCCACCGGCAAAGCCGTAGAAACCACGCTGGTCGGTCAGGCGCTAAGCCATCCCAACATCCGTATTCTTGAACGCAGCAACGCCGTTGATTTAATTATTTCCGATAAAATCGGGCTGCCCGGCACGCGCCGCGTGGTGGGCGCCTGGGTCTGGAATCGCAATAAAGAGCGGGTGGAAACCTGCCGGGCAAAAGCGGTAGTGCTGGCGACCGGCGGCGCCTCTAAGGTTTATCAATATACCACTAACCCGGACATCGCCTCCGGCGATGGCATCGCCATGGCGTGGCGCGCAGGCTGCCGGGTGGCGAATCTGGAGTTTAACCAGTTTCACCCCACCGCGCTTTTCCATCCTCAGGCGAGGAATTTTTTGCTTACCGAGGCGCTGCGCGGCGAAGGGGCCTGGCTTAAGCGGCCGGACGGCAGTCGTTTCATGCCTGACTTTGACGAGCGCGCCGAGCTTGCGCCGCGCGATATCGTCGCCCGCGCGATTGACCATGAGATGAAACGCCTCGGCGCGGACTGCATGTATCTGGATATCAGCCATAAACCTGCTGAATTTATCCGCCACCACTTCCCCACCATTTACGAAAAGCTGCTGGGCCTTGGCATCGATCTCACTACCGATCCGGTTCCCGTGGTGCCTGCAGCGCACTATACCTGTGGCGGCGTGATGGTGGATGAGCATGGCCGCACGGATGTCGACGGATTGTATGCTGTTGGCGAAGTGACCTACACCGGGCTGCACGGCGCTAACCGCATGGCGTCAAATTCTTTACTGGAGTGCCTGGTTTACGGCTGGTCAGCCGCCGAAGATATAAACAAGCGTATGCCTTATGTGCGCGGGGTGAAAGCGTTGCCCGCATGGGACGAAAGCCGCGTGGAAAACCCGGACGAGCTGGTGGTTATTCAGCATAACTGGCACGAGCTGCGGCTTTTTATGTGGGATTACGTTGGCATCGTGCGAACCACCCGACGGCTTGAGCGGGCATTACGCCGCATCACCATGCTTCAGCAGGAAATCGACGAGTATTACGCCCATTTCCGTGTTTCCAACAACCTGCTGGAATTGCGAAACCTGGTTCAGGTGGCAGAGCTTATTGTGCGCTGCGCGATGATGCGCAAAGAGAGCCGGGGGCTGCATTACACGCTCGACTACCCTGATGCCCTGCCCGACTCCGGTCCTTCCATACTTTCGCCGCTGGTTCACATAAACAGATAGAAATCCTGGGTCAGGCCGCAATAAGCCTCGGAATAATGGTGGTCTGGCCCACGGATAATCAACCTGTCGGTAAAACTTTCGCCCGGAAAGGGTGAAAAAGCGAGCAGCACGCGGTGCGGCAACCGCTCCGGCGTTTCAGCGACATCCGTACGCAGCCGAAGGTGCCAACCCTGTGTTATCGCCTGTCGACTGAACGTCTCACCCACCTCTACGGGAAGGATGACGCAAAAAAAACCTTCTTCTGTGATTAACTGCGCCGCGCAGTTCAGCAAAGCGGTATGGTCGAGCGTTGTCGTATAGCGCGCCTGCTCGCGGGCCGGCGTTGCGCACTCAACCCCCTTTTCGTAATAAGGAGGATTACAGACGATAAGCTCATAGCGCTGCGTTTGCAGCTGCGACCAGGCCAGCGCGTCCGCAGTATGGATGGCAAGGCGTTGCGCCCACGGCGAGGCTTGCGCGTTTTCACGGGCCTGCGCTGCGGCTTCGGCATCCAGTTCCACCGCTTCAATTTGTACGCTTTGCGGCGTACGCTGGGCCAGCATCAGGGCGAGCAATCCGCTTCCTGCGCCGATATCAAGAATGCGCGTCACGCCGGCGACGGGCGCCCACGCACCCAGCAAGATACCGTCAGTACTGACTTTCATCGCGCAGCGATCGTGTGCAATAAAGAACTGTTTAAACGTAAATCCGTTACGGCGCAGCGGGGCTTTTGGCTCAGACATCTTCACTACCTGCTAACAAAACCGCTGTAGCATAGGGGAAAGCGACGTCCCGGGGAAGCGGTTCTCCCTGGAAAGGGATGAACATTACAGGCTGAACGTCTATAATCGGCGGCCCACACTGAGGTAGAAAATGACTGTAACCACTTTTTCCGAACTTGAACTTGATGAAAGCCTTCTGGACGCCCTCCAGGATAAAGGTTTTTCTCGTCCCACGGCCATTCAGGCCGCCGCTATTCCGCCTGCGCTCGAAGGGCGTGATGTGCTGGGTTCAGCGCCGACAGGCACCGGTAAAACGGCAGCTTATCTGTTGCCGGCGTTGCAGCATCTGCTGGACTTTCCCCGTAAAAAATCGGGACCACCGCGTATTCTCATCCTGACGCCAACCCGCGAGCTGGCTATGCAGGTTGCCGAGCACGCCCGCGAGCTCGCCGCTCACACGCATCTCGATATCGCTACGATCACTGGCGGCGTTGCGTATATGAACCACGCCGAAGTATTCAGCGAAAACCAGGATATCGTCGTCGCGACCACCGGCCGCCTGCTGCAATACATTAAAGAAGAGAATTTCGACTGCCGCGCCGTGGAAACGCTTATCCTCGATGAGGCGGACCGCATGCTGGACATGGGTTTCGCGCAGGATATCGAACACATCTCTGGCGAAACGCGCTGGCGTAAGCAAACCATGCTATTTTCCGCCACGCTCGAAGGGGAAGCGATTAAAGATTTCGCTGAGCGTCTGCTGGAAGATCCGGTTGAAGTTTCCGCCACCCCTTCTGTTCGCGAACGTAAGAAGATCCATCAGTGGTATTACCGCGCGGATGATGTTCAACATAAAACCGCTCTGCTGGTCCATCTGTTAAAACAGCCGGACGTCAGCCGTTCTATCGTTTTCGTGCGCAAGCGCGAGCGCGTGCATGAACTGGCGGGCTGGCTGCGTGAAGCGGGCATCAATACCTGTTATCTCGAAGGCGAGATGGTACAGGCTAAGCGCAACGAAGCGATTAAGCGCCTGACCGATGGTCGCGTCAACGTACTTATCGCCACCGACGTGGCGGCGCGCGGCATCGATATTGCGGATGTCAGCCATGTCTTTAACTTCGACATGCCGCGCACGGCGGATACATATTTGCACCGCATCGGCCGTACAGGCCGCGCCGGGCGTAAAGGCACCGCGATTTCGCTGGTGGAAGCCCATGACCATCTGCTGCTTGGCAAAGTTGAGCGGTATGTCAAAGAGCCGCTGAAAGCGCGCGTTATCGATGAACTGCGCCCGACAACGCGCGCGCCGAGCGAAAAGCTCAAGGGCAAGCCGTCGAAGAAAGTGCTGGCAAAACGCGAAGAGAAGAAAAAAGAGAAAGAAAAAGAGAAGCCGCGCGTGAAAAAACGTCATCGCGATACTAAAAATATCGGCAAGCGTCGCAAACCCAATGCGACAGCGACGACGGGCGGCGAAGAGTAACCGCCTGTTAAGAAAAAACCGCCTGCTTTTACAGGCGGTTTTTTTATGGCTGCCGACGAAGAGCCCCCTCGTCGTCCGGCAGATTACAGGCTTTCTGTAAAAGTACGGGCAATAACGTCGCGCTGCTGTTCCGGCGTCAGAGAGTTAAAGCGCACCGCATAACCAGAAACGCGAATGGTCAGTTGCGGATATTTTTCCGGATGCTTAACGGCATCTTCCAGCGTTTCACGGCGCAGTACGTTGACGTTCAGATGCTGGCCGCCTTCCACGCGCACTTCCGGCTTCACTTCCATCGGTACTTCACGGTATTCAAACTGGCCAAGTTTGCTTACGGCGACGACTTCATCTTCTGCAAACCCTGCTTTCGCGCAAACGCAGCGCGCTTCGCCTTTTTCATTGTCCAGCAGCCAGAAAGAGTTCAGCAGGTCGTCGTTCGCGGCTTTAGTGATCTGGATACCCCTAATCATATGATGCCTCCCTATGGGCTTAGTCTTTGATTATCATCAGCCAGCGTTGGCTAATTGGTAAAACCATTGTTGATAGGTTGTTTTATATACCAACAGCGGGGCACTATTCTTTGATTAAAATCAACAAAAACCACATGAGAAACGTGGTTATGAAGCCAAGGAATTGTTTTGCATCAACTTAAGCGCCAGGCGTAGCGGCGCAAATAATATAAATTTTCGCCGGGGCCAGCCTATGGCTTCCTGGAAATTTTGTTCAGATGAAATAAGCAGTTAAGCTTAGGGAAAGAAAATTCGCAGGAGAGCGAGATGGCAGACAAACTCACCTGGCACGACGTGCTGGCCGAAGAGAAACAGAAACCCTATTTCCAGAACATCCTGACCACCGTAGCCGCCGAGCGCGAAGCAGGCGTAACTATCTATCCGCCGCAAAAAGATGTGTTCAATGCTTTTCGCTTTACGGAACTGGGCGACGTAAAAGTGGTTATCCTTGGACAGGATCCTTATCACGGCCCGGGGCAAGCGCACGGGCTCGCTTTCTCCGTTCGTCCGGGCGTAGCGCCGCCGCCTTCGCTGGTGAATATGTATAAAGAGCTGGAAAAGTCGATTCCGGGCTTTGAACGCCCAACGCATGGCTATCTGGAGAGCTGGGCGCGTCAGGGCGTCATGCTGCTCAATACCGTATTGACGGTTCAGGCGGGTAAAGCGCACTCGCACGCGAATCTCGGATGGGAAACCTTTACCGATAAAGTCATCTCGCTTATTAACGAGCATCGTGAAGGCGTGGTATTTCTGCTCTGGGGTTCGCATGCGCAGAAAAAAGGCGCGATTATCGACCGCCAGCGGCACCATGTTTTACAGGCGCCGCACCCGTCTCCGCTTTCCGCCCATCGCGGTTTCTTCGGCTGCGGCCATTTCGCTAAAACCAATGAATACCTGACGGCGCATGGACAGAAGCCCATCGACTGGGAACCGACGCTGCCCGCCGAATCGGAATAGCAAAACGCCAGCTTACGCTGGCGTTTTTTTATCAGGCTTTGTTCTGTCGCCACCATTCGGCAAGCAGGACGCCGGTCGCTACCGAGACGTTCAGGCTCTCAACGTTACCGGTGCCATCAATAGAGAGACGCAGATCGGCATTAGCGAACGTGGTTTCTGAAATCCCCTCGCGCTCCTGGCCGAGCACCAACACCATTTTCTTCGGCAGCTGCGCCTGGAAAAGCGGCGTGCCTTTGTGGCTGGAAGTGGTAACGATAGCGTAACCTGCGCGGCGGAACTGCTCGAGCGTGTCGTTAAAGCTGTCGCCCGTTATCGCTTCTACATGCTCTGCGCCGCCTTCGGCAGTGCGCACCGCCGCGCCGGATTCAAGCAGCCCGGCATCCTGCACCACCACGCCTTTCACGCCGAAATGCGCGCAGCTGCGCACGATTGCGCCGAGGTTATGCGGGTTGCCGACATCTTCCAGCGCCAGAACGCAATCTTCTTCGCCGCTCTTGCTCAGCCACTGGTTAACCGACAGGCCATTGCGTTTTTTGATAAGAAAACAGACGCCGCCATGGTGCTCGGTGCCGGACGCTTTCGCCAGCTCCGCTTCGTCCACCACATGATAGGCCTTGCGGTTAGCGGCCATCCAGCGCAGCGCCTCTTTAAAGCGCGGCGTTACGCTCTGGATAAACCAGGCGCGGACAATGGCTTCCGGGCGGCTCTGGAATAACGCCTGACAGGCATTTTCACCATAAACGCGGGTCTCTTCGGCGCGCTGGCGGCGCAGCACTTCCGGATCGATAAAACTTTTACCGCTGATGCCGCCGTGATCGGGTTTCGCCGGCGCATCATCGCCTGGCGCGCGGGATACGGTGCGCCATGGTGAAGCGTCGCGGTCGCGGTCGCGCGCGCCGCCTTTCTCGTCGCGCGGCGCACGGCGGCCGCCTTCAGCGCGGGCAGAGCCAGACGGACGTCCGCCTCCTTTTCCGGTGCGCGGATTCGCGCCACGTTTATCGGCATTGTCGTCACCGCGAACATACATCACTTTGACTTTGCCGCCTTTACCTTTTAAATCGTCATTCATGCTTTTCTCCACCAGCGCTGCGCGAAGCGCGAAGATTACCCGATGTATCCCCGCTGCGCCATGTTCTTCGCGCAAAAGCTAATAACTATTGTACTCATTGGATAAAACACCTGGTCGCCGGAAACAACTTCTCAGATAATATGCAACAATATTGAAACATAACCGACATGCCCTGCCGGTTCCTGTAAACCTGTTTCCCAGAGGTCTGTTATGAATACCGTTTGTGCCGCCTGCCAGGCTATTAACCGCATTCCGGAAGACCGCCTTGAAGATGGCGCGAAATGCGGTCGCTGCGGCCATGAGCTGTTTGATGGCGAGGTTATCAACGCCACCAGCGAAACTTTCGACGCCCTGTTGAAAGACGACCTGCCGGTAGTGGTTGATTTCTGGGCCCCGTGGTGCGGCCCCTGCCGCAACTTCGCGCCGATTTTTGAAGATGTGGCTGAAGAGCGCAGCGGTAAAATCCGCTTCGTAAAAATCAACACCGAGGCGGAACGTGAGCTTAGCGCGCGTTTTCGCATCCGCAGCATTCCGACCATTATGATGTTCAAAAACGGCCAGCTCGTTGACATGCTCAACGGCGCGGTGCCCAAAGCGCCGTTCGACGCCTGGCTAAACGAAGCCGTCAACGAAGCCGTGTAACCGCAACGGGGCGCAAAATTTGCGCCCCGTTTTTCCCTCTGCGACAATGGCGTTTTTGCCAGGCCTTCCATGACCGACAACGCTGTTCTTCGCTTACGCGCCGAGCGCCTCGCGCGCGCCACCCGTCCTTTTCTTGCCAGGGGCAACCGTATCTGCCGCTGCCAGCGCTGTCTGTTGCCGCTTAAGCAATGTTTGTGCGCAACGCTGCAGCCCGCGCAGGCCCGCAGCCGCTTTTGTCTGGTGATGTTTGACACCGAGCCAATGAAGCCCAGCAATACCGGCCGCTTGATAGCCGACGTTTTGCCGGACACCGCGGCCTTTCAGTGGTCGCGCACCGAGCCGCCTCAGGCGCTGCTTGATCTGGTAACTAACCCTGACTATCAGCCGATGGTGGTTTTTCCCGCTTCTTATGCCGATGCGGGCCGGGAAGTCTTAACCGCCCCGCCCGCTGGCAGCAAACCGCCGTTGTTTATTATGCTTGACGGCACCTGGACCGAGGCGCGGAAAATGTTTCGTAAAAGCCCTTATCTGGATGCGTTGCCGGTCATTTCGGTCGACCTTTCCCGCGTTTCCGCCTATCGCCTGCGTGAAGCGCATGCAGAGGGGCAATACTGCACCGCCGAGGTCGCGGTAGCCCTGCTCGATCTCGCCGACGACATGGCGGCGGCAAAACGGCTCAGCGACCATTTCGCGCTGTTCCGCGAACGCTATCTCGCGGGAAAACCCCACCATCAGGGAAGCGTCACAGCAGAAGCGACAGAAAGCGTTTAAAATCATCGGGTCACTTTGCCCTGCGGAGAAGAAGATGAGCCAACGTGGACTGGAAGCACTGCTACGCCCGAAATCCATCGCCGTGGTGGGCGCGTCGATGAAGCCGGATCGCGCGGGTTATCTGATGATGCGCAATTTGCTGGCGGGCGGATTCAACGGCCCGGTACTGCCAGTGACGCCCGCCTGGAAAGCGGTTTGCGGCGTCCTTGCCTGGCCCGATGTGGCGAGCCTTCCTTTTACGCCGGATCTCGCTGTGCTGTGTACCAATGCCAGGCGAAACCTGACGCTGCTGGAGGCGCTGGGAGAAAAAGGCTGTAAGACCTGCATTATTCTCTCTTCGCCTGCGGAGCAGCACGCAGAACTGCTGGCCTGCGCGGCGCGTTTTCAGATGCGTTTATTAGGGCCAAACAGCCTTGGTCTGCTCGCCCCCTGGCAGGGCCTGAACGCCAGCTTTTCCCCGGTGCCGATCCGTAAAGGCAAGCTGGCGTTTATTTCGCAGTCCGCCGCCGTTTCCAACACTATCCTCGACTGGGCCCAGCAGCGCGAAATGGGGTTCTCCTATTTTATCGCGCTTGGTGATAGCCTGGACATTGATGTCGACGAACTGCTTGATTACCTGACGCGGGACAGCAAAACCAGCGCCATTTTGCTCTACCTGGAGCACCTGAGCGACGCCCGGCGTTTTGTTTCCGCCGCCCGTAGCGCTTCCCGTAATAAACCCATTCTTGTGATTAAAAGCGGGCGTAGCCCGCAGGCGCGCCATCTGCTTCGTACGCCTGCCGGGCTGGACGCCGCCTGGGATGCCGCCATCCAGCGCGCCGGTCTGTTGCGCGTTCAGGACACGCATGAGCTCTTTTCAGCCGTTGAAACGCTCAGCCACATGCGTCCGCTGCGCGGCGAACGGCTGATGATTGTCAGCAACGGCGCGGCCCCGGCGGCGCTTGCGCTGGATGAACTGTGGTTACGCAACGGCAAACTGGCACTGCCTGGGGAAGAGACGCTTGTTCGTTTAAAAACGGCGCTGCCGACGGGCGTTGAGCCTGCCAATCCCCTTGATTTACGGGATGACGCTACGCCTGAGCGCTACCTGAAAGCGATAGAAGCGCTGCTTGATAGCCACGATTACGACGCGTTGATGATCATTCACTCTCCCAGCGCCGCAGCGCCGGGCAGCGAAAGCGCGCGCGCTCTTATAGACCTGCTCAATCGCCATTCGCGCGGCAAGTACGTTACGCTCATCACTAACTGGTGCGGCGAGCACTCTTCGCAAGAAGCGCGAAGACTCTTCAGCGATGCCGGCATTCCCACTTACCGCACGCCGGAAGGGGCAATAACCGCCTTTATGCATATGGTGGAGTATCGCCGCAATCAGAAACAGCTGCGCGAGATCCCGGCCCTGCCCGTCAACCTTACGACCAATACCGCCGATGCCCATCGCTTGCTGCAACAGGCGTTAGAAGACGGGGCTACCCGGCTTGATACTCATGAAGTGCAGCCCATTTTGCAGGCCTACGGCCTACAGACTTTGCCGACCTGGATTGCCAGCGACAGCGCCGAAGCGGTGCATATCGCTGAGCAGATTGGCTACCCGGTGGCGCTGAAGCTGCGCTCGCCGGATATTCCGCATAAGTCGGAAGTCCAGGGCGTAATGCTTTACCTGCGCACGGCAAAAGAAGTGCAACAGGCGGCGGATGCTATCCTCGATCGCGTAAAAATGACCTGGCCGCAGGCGCGCATTCACGGCCTGTTGGTGCAAAGCATGGCGAACCGTGCGGGCGCGCAGGAGTTGCGGGTTGTGGTGGAGCATGACGAGGTATTCGGACCGCTGATTATGCTGGGCGAAGGCGGCGTCGAGTGGCGCCCTGAAGAACAAGCCGCTGTAGCGCTGCCGCCGCTTAACATGAACCTGGCGCGTTATCTTGTTATTCAGGCGATTAAAAAGGGCAACGTTCGCGGGCGCAGCGCGCTTCGCCCGCTTGATATTCCCGCGTTGAGTCAGCTACTGGTGCAGGTTTCTAACCTGATTGTGGACTGTCCGGAGATTGACCGGCTGGATATTCACCCGCTGCTCGCCTCCGCCAGCGAGTTCACCGCACTCGACGTTACGCTACAAATTAAGCCTTTCACAGGCGACCCGGACGGACGGCTGGCGGTTCGCCCCTATCCGCATCAGTTTGAAGAATGGGTAGAAATGAAAAACGGCGAAAGATGCCTGTTCCGCCCCATCCTGCCCGAAGATGAACCGCTATTGCAGCGCTTTATCGCTCAGGTCACAAAAGAGGATCTCTACTACCGTTATTTTAGCGAGATCAACGAATTTACCCACGATGACTTAGCCAACATGACGCAGATCGACTACGATCGAGAAATGGCTTTCGTCGCCGTGCGCAACCAAAGCGACGAAGCGGAGATACTTGGCGTAACGCGCGCCATATCAGACCCGGATAACATTGATGCGGAATTTGCGGTACTGGTGCGTTCGGATCTCAAAGGCCTTGGGCTGGGCCGCCGTTTGCTGGAAAAGCTGATCGCTTATACTCGCGAGCATGGTCTGCAACGGTTAAACGGCATTACCATGCCGCATAATCGGGGCATGGTGGCGCTGGCCAGAAAACTCGGGTTTAAGGTGGATGTTCAGTTAGAAGATGGCATTGTCGGCCTGACATTACCGCTGTCGCAGGAAGCCGAGTCGTGAGTAAGGTGCTGGAAATAGTGACCACTTTCCCGGACAGTAGTGATATTATCGTCCACTTCTGTCGTCTGTTTTGCGCAGAAGACCATCCTATTCAGAGAAGATATGCACTGTGATGTTGTCTAAATTTAAACGAAACAAACATCAACAACACCTTGCCCAACTACCGAAGCTTTCTCAGTCAGTTGATGATGTCGAGTTTTACTTTTCCCCCGCCGATTTTCGGGAAACCCTGTTGCAAAAAATCGCGGCGGCAACCCAGCGTATCTGCCTCGTCGCGCTCTATCTTGAGCAAGACGACGGCGGCAAAGGCATTCTTTCCGCCCTGTATGAAGCAAAGCGCCAGCGTCCTGAACTGGAAGTGAGCGTGCTGGTCGACTGGCACCGCGCCCAGCGCGGACGTATCGGCGCGGCGGCATCGAATACCAACGCTGACTGGTATTGCCGTATGGCGAAGGAAAATCCAGGCGTCGAAATTCCGGTTTACGGCGTTCCTGTTAATACCCGCGAAGCGCTGGGCGTGCTGCATTACAAAGGCTTTATTATTGATGACGGCGTGTTTTACAGCGGCGCCAGCCTGAATGATGTTTATCTGCATCAGCATGAAAAATACCGTTACGATCGCTATCACTGGATCCGTAACGCAGAGCTTGCCGATCAGATGTACTTTTGGGTGCAGCAGCATCTGGCTGCAGGCCGTGCGGTAAACCGTCTGGACAACCCGGGCCGCCCGAAGAGTCCGGAAATCAAAAATGATATCCGTCTGTTTCGCCAGGAATTGCGCGATGCGGCGTATCATTTTCAGGGGAATGCGGATAACGAACAACTGGCGGTGACGCCGCTGGTTGGGCTGGGTAAATCCAGCCCGCTAAATAAAACCATCTTCCATCTCATGCCTTGCGCGGATCAGAAGCTGGTTATCTGCACTCCTTATTTCAACCTCCCTGCCGTTTTGGTACGCAACGTTATCCAGTTGCTGCGCGATGGCAAACAGGTAGAAATTATCGTCGGCGACAAAACCGCTAACGATTTCTATATTCCTGAGAATGAGCCTTTTAAAATCATTGGCGCGCTGCCCTACCTCTATGAAATCAACCTGCGCCGTTTCTTAAGCCGCCTGCAGTATTATGTCAACAGCGGACAGCTGGTGGTGCGCTTATGGAAGGATGAAGATAATAGCTATCACCTGAAAGGCATGTGGGTGGATGATGAATGGATGCTGCTTACCGGCAACAACCTTAACCCACGCGCATGGCGGCTCGACCTGGAAAACGCCATTCTTATCCACGATCCCAGGCAGCAACTGGCTGCTATGCGCGATAAAGAGCTGGAGCTTATCCGCACCCATACGGTAGTCGTGAAGCATTACCGTGAGTTACAAAGCATTGCGGATTACCCGGTAAAAGTTCGTAAGCTGATTCGCCGCTTACGGCGTATCCGTATCGACCGGCTGATTAGCCGCATTCTGTAACTTTCAGCTATAGTGAAAAGCCCTGCCCGTCAGGGCTTTTTTATTGGAACAGGCTGTATGCGTTTTCTTTTGCTCATCAGCACGATGTTGTTAACTGGCTGTACCCATATGGCTCAGGATGCCTGGTCGGGTCAGGATAAAGCTCAGCATTTTCTCGCCTCCGCCATGCTTTCCGCTGCCGGAAACGAGTTTGCACAACGTCAGGGAATAAGCCACGATCGCGCCGCTGCCGTGGGTGTCATGTTCTCCCTTTCTCTTGGCGCAACAAAAGAATTTTGGGACAGCCGCCCGGCTGGCAGCGGCTGGAGCTGGAAGGATTTCGCCTGGGATGTCGCCGGCGCGACGACCGGCTATACAATCTGGCAGTTAGCCGAACATTAAAGCCGCATGCCCTTTCCTTTACGGTGCAATTTGAGCGAAACCAGCAGCGCAATCGCGCTCATTACCGAAACGTACCAGAAAAAGGCGGTTTCCGAGCCCAACGATTTTAGCGAGAGGGCGACATATTCCGCCGACCCGCCAAACAGCGCGTTTGCAACGGCATAAGACAGCCCTACTCCTAAAGCCCGCACCTGCGCCGGGAACATCTCTGCTTTCAAAATGCCGCTTATCGAGGTGTAAAAGCTGACAATCAGCAGAGCGAGGATCACCAGCCCAAAGGCGGCATAAGGCGAGGAGACATGCTGCAACGCGGTGAGGATGGGCACCGTACAGAGCGTGGCGAGCACGCTAAAGCAGATCATAGAGTTACGACGGCCGATTTTATCGGAAAGCGCGCCAAAAAACGGTTGCGCCAGCATGTAGACAAATAACGCCGCCGTCATTACGCCGCTTGCAACATTAGCATGCATGCCGGCGGTATTGACCAGATACTTCTGCATGTAAGTTGTGAAGGTGTAAAAACTCAGCGAACCTGCGGCGGTAAAACCCAACACCATCAGAAAAGCGCGTCGGTTGCGCCATAAGCCTTTTAACGACCCCGCCTCCTTCAGCGCACGCGTCTCCTGCTGCGAAGTTTCATCCAGCGAACGACGCAGCCACAACGCCACAATCGCCAGCCCGGCGCCCAGTGCAAACGGAATACGCCAGCCCCAGGCGCGTAAATCGCTGTCCGTTAACGTCTGTTGTAAAACAACCAACACCAGCAGCGCCAACAACTGGCCGCCGATAAGCGTGACGTACTGGAAAGAAGCGTAAAAGCCTTTACGTCCCTCTATTGCCACTTCACTCATATAAGTGGCGCTGGTGCCATACTCGCCGCCAACAGAAAGCCCCTGAAACAGACGCGCCAACAGCAGCAGCGCTGGCGCCCAGGTGCCAAGCACGTCATAACCCGGCAGGCAGGCGATGACGAGCGAGCCAAAGCACATCATGCAGACGGAAATCAGCATGGAAGTTTTACGGCCATGCTTATCTGCAATATAGCCAAACATCCACCCGCCGATTGGGCGCATCAAAAAACCTGCGGCAAAAATGCCTGCGGTTTGCAGAAGCTGGGTGGTGCTATTACCGGAGGGGAAGAAGATGTGGGCGAAATAGAGCGAGCAGAACGAATAGACATAAAAATCGAACCACTCCACCAGATTACCGGATGAAGCGCCGACGATGGCCCAGACGCGACGACGAGTATCCGATGACGTCAGCGCCGTTTTCTCCGAACGGGCGGTTACTTCTGTCATTTTTTTCTCCTGTCTTTCATTACGGGAAAACCAACCCGTAAAATGCGGATCCGTAGCTTGCGCCCGCATTAGAGGTAAATAAAGTGTTAATTATTTGTTGGCTATTAATTCTGTGAAGCGCTGAACATTTTACGTCCCCTGAAAGCCCCTGTTTATCCCCATTTTTCTTGATGTGCTTTTTTACGACGAAGATAATCTTCATCGGCGCGTATGCGATCCCACCACGTCTTAAATATCGCCGCCGCTGCTGCTTTGACCGGATCGTTGCCGCGCGGCATTAACTGGCGCTCTTCATCATATTTCTTGCCGCCTTTGTAGTTGGCGTAGCGCCGTGCGCGGGTATACCCCATTTGAATAAATTTCCGCGCCATGTCCATGCCGACGAAGTCATCTTTTTCCCGGTATGCCTCAAACAGCGCATAAATTTTCTCCGCTGACTTTTGAGCGGACTCCGGATCCTTGTAACGCCACCAGGGCAGAATTTCACTCTTATAAGGCTCAACCAGCAACACACCCTGCTCGCCCCGTCCTACCTGATACAGCTCAGGATGCTGGCGAAAATCGGTATTAGTAAAATCCTGCTGGTAATCAAATTCTTTGCGCACCGGCGGCTCTCCGTTGTGATTGTTCTTTTAACCATAGCAGCCTTCGGAGAACTCCCCCTTTTTCGCCCATTTGCTTTAAGTGAACTATTCTCGAACAGACTAAAGGTTCGAGCGCAGCTCAGGCTGAACGCCGTCACGTACCACCTGAAGCGAGGCAAAATAATGACGAAGATGACGAGTGACTTTTTTGTAGAACGGTTAAAAGCATGGGGAGTAACCCGGATTTACGGCTATCCGGGCGATGGCATTAATGGCGTGCTTGGCGCGCTGCAGCGTGCAGAGAAAGCAGGAAACGGCATTGAGTTTATTCAGGTTCGGCATGAAGAGATGGCCGCATTTATGGCCTGCGCTCACGCTAAATTCACCGGCGAGCCTGGCGTTTGCCTCTCAACGGGCGGCCCTGGCGCCACCCATTTGCTGACAGGCCTGTATGACGCGCGAATGGACCATATGCCGGTCATCGCCATCGCCGGTCAGGCGGAAGCAACGGCCCGCGGCGCCACGTATCAACAAGAGCTTAACCTCGACCGCGTATTCAGCGATGTAGCAAGCTTTGTACAGGAAGCGGCGACGCCCTCACAGGTTCGCCATCTGGTGGACCGCGGGGTGCGTATCGCTACCGCTACTAATGGCGTAACGGTGCTTATTCTGCCAAAAGATATTCAGGATGAAGAGTGGCAAGAACCTCAGCATGCGCATGGTTTTACGCATTCAGGGCCTGGCTATCAACGCCCGCATGTCATCCCTCATCAATACGATCTGCAGCGCGCTGCTGATATCCTTAACGATGGTAAAAAAGTTGCGATATTGATTGGCGCTGGCGCGCGCGAGGCGGCGGTGGAGGTGGTTCAGACAGCGAATTTATTGGGCGCAGGTGTGGCGAAGGCCTTGTTAGGTAAAGATGTTTTGCCCGATGACGCTCCGTTTGTAACGGGCTGTATAGGATTGCTTGGTACCGAGCCGTCGTGGGATCTAATGCAGGAGTGCGACACTTTACTCATGATTGGCACCGGCTTTCCCTGGGCAGAATTCTTACCGAAAGAAGGCCAGGCACGTGCCGTCCAGATCGATATCGATCCCGCCATGCTCGGATTACGCTATCCTACTGAAGTTAATCTGCATGGCGACGCCGTCAGTACCTTACAGGCCCTGCTGCCGCTGCTTAAACGTAAAGAAGAGCGCTCATGGCAGGAAAAGATTGCTGTTTCCGTACAGGAGTGGTGGAAAAAAATGGAAGAACGGGCAATGGCGAAAGCCAATCCGGTTAATCCGCAGCGCGTGGTATGGGAAATGTCGCCGCTATTACCTGATAACGCCATCGTCACTTCTGATTCAGGCTCATGCGCTAACTGGTATGCCCGGGACTTTAAAGTGAAGCAGGGACAGCGCTCTTCATTATCAGGCGGGCTTGCCTCTATGGGCGCAGCAGTGCCCTACGCTATTGCTGCTAAGTTTGCGTTTGCGGAAAAACCGGTTGTCGCCCTGGTAGGTGATGGTGCGATGCAGATGAATAACCTTGCTGAGTTAATTACGATTCAAAAATACTGGAAAAGCTGGTCCGATCCGCGTCTGATTGTATGTGTGTTCAATAATGGCGATTTGAATCAGGTGACCTGGGAACAACGCGTAATGGAAGGGAACCCCCGTTATGAAGCCACACAGGATGTGCCAGATGTTCCTTATGCTAAATTTGCCGAATCTATTGGCCTAAAAGGTATTTTTGTTGACGATCCCGATAAGCTGCATGAAGCGTGGACCGAAGCGTTAGGGTCCGATCGTCCTGTCGTGCTGGAAGTGAAAACAGATCCTGAAGTCGCTCCGCTACCGCCGCATATTACGTTTCAGCAGGCAAAATCATTCATGTCTTCTATGACCAAAGGCGACCACTCCGCAGGAAAAGTCATTAAGGACACGGCGCAGCAGATCATGAATACGGTTTTGCCGGGCAATAAAGCGTAAAGGGTTACCTTCTGTTGTACTACATCTTAATAACCACTCATTCGAGTGGTTATTTTTTTACTCTTTCAGCGAATTTTTTAGGATGTTGTAACTAAAAAAGTAGCACCGCTGAAAAGCAAAAAGCCCATCCGTGAGGATGGGCTTTTCACCTGTTTGATGCCTGGCAGTTCCCTACTCTCGCATGGGGAGACCCCACACTACCATCGGCGCTACGGCGTTTCACTTCTGAGTTCGGCATGGGGTCAGGTGGGACCACCGCGCTACGGCCGCCAGGCAGATTCTGTTCACCCACCGCTTTCGCCATGAGTGGTTATCCGTCACAAGCTGAAATTTCTCAAATCACGCCAAAACATCTTCGGCGTTGTAAGGTTAAGCCTCACGGTTCATTAGTACCGGTTAGCTCAACGCATCGCTGCGCTTACACACCCGGCCTATCAACGTCGTCGTCTTCAACGTTCCTTCAGGAGACTCGAAGTCTCAGGGAGAACTCATCTCGGGGCAAGTTTCGTGCTTAGATGCTTTCAGCACTTATCTCTTCCGCATTTAGCTACCGGGCAGTGCCATTGGCATGACAACCCGAACACCAGTGATGCGTTCACTCCGGTCCTCTCGTACTAGGAGCAACCCCCCTCAATTCTCCAGCGCCCACGGCAGATAGGGACCGAACTGTCTCACGACGTTCTAAACCCAGCTCGCGTACCACTTTAAATGGCGAACAGCCATACCCTTGGGACCTACTTCAGCCCCAGGATGTGATGAGCCGACATCGAGGTGCCAAACACCGCCGTCGATATGAACTCTTGGGCGGTATCAGCCTGTTATCCCCGGAGTACCTTTTATCCGTTGAGCGATGGCCCTTCCATACAGAACCACCGGATCACTATGACCTGCTTTCGCACCTGCTCGAGCCGTCACTCTCGCAGTCAAGCCAGCTTATGCCATTGCACTAACCTCCTGATGTCCGACCAGGATTAGCTGACCTTCGTGCTCCTCCGTTACACTTTGGGAGGAGACCGCCCCAGTCAAACTACCCACCAGACACTGTCCCCACGCCGGATCACGGCGCCAGGTTAGAACATCAAACATTAAAGGGTGGTATTTCAAGGTTGGCTCCACGCAGACTGGCGTCCACGCTTCAAAGCCTCCCACCTATCCTACACATCAAGGCTCAATGTTCAGTGTCAAGCTGTAGTAAAGGTTCACGGGGTCTTTCCGTCTTGCCGCGGGTACACTGCATCTTCACAGCGAGTTCAATTTCACTGAGTCTCGGGTGGAGACAGCCTGGCCATCATTACGCCATTCGTGCAGGTCGGAACTTACCCGACAAGGAATTTCGCTACCTTAGGACCGTTATAGTTACGGCCGCCGTTTACCGGGGCTTCGATCAGGAGCTTCTCTTGCGATAACCCCATCAATTAACCTTCCGGCACCGGGCAGGCGTCACACCGTATACGTCCACTTTCGTGTTTGCACAGTGCTGTGTTTTTAATAAACAGTTGCAGCCAGCTGGTATCTTCGACTGGTTTCAGCTCCGCGAGCAAGTCGCTTCACCTACGCACCAGCGTGCCTTCTCCCGAAGTTACGGCACCATTTTGCCTAGTTCCTTCACCCGAGTTCTCTCAAGCGCCTTGGTATTCTCTACCTGACCACCTGTGTCGGTTTGGGGTACGATTTCGTGTTACCTGATGCTTAGAGGCTTTTCCTGGAAGCAGGGCATTTGTTGCTTCAGCACCGTGGTGCCTCGTCATCACGCCTCAGTGTTAAAGTGAACCGGATTTACCTGGAACACCCACCTACACGCTTAAACCGGGACAACCGTCGCCCGGCCAACATAGCCTTCTCCGTCCCCCCTTCGCAGTAACACCAAGTACAGGAATATTAACCTGTTTCCCATCGACTACGCCTTTCGGCCTCGCCTTAGGGGTCGACTCACCCTGCCCCGATTAACGTTGGACAGGAACCCTTGGTCTTCCGGCGAGCGGGCTTTTCACCCGCTTTATCGTTACTTATGTCAGCATTCGCACTTCTGATACCTCCAGCAGACCTCACAGTCCACCTTCGACGGCTTACAGAACGCTCCCCTACCCAACAACGCTTGCGCGTCGCTGCCGCAGCTTCGGTGCATGGTTTAGCCCCGTTACATCTTCCGCGCAGGCCGACTCGACCAGTGAGCTATTACGCTTTCTTTAAATGATGGCTGCTTCTAAGCCAACATCCTGGCTGTCTGGGCCTTCCCACATCGTTTCCCACTTAACCATGACTTTGGGACCTTAGCTGGCGGTCTGGGTTGTTTCCCTCTTCACGACGGACGTTAGCACCCGCCGTGTGTCTCCCGTGATAACATTCTCCGGTATTCGCAGTTTGCATCGGGTTGGTAAGCCGGGATGGCCCCCTAGCCGAAACAGTGCTCTACCCCCGGAGATGAGTTCACGAGGCGCTACCTAAATAGCTTTCGGGGAGAACCAGCTATCTCCCGGTTTGATTGGCCTTTCACCCCCAGCCACAGGTCATCCGCTAATTTTTCAACATTAGTCGGTTCGGTCCTCCAGTTAGTGTTACCCAACCTTCAACCTGCCCATGGCTAGATCACCGGGTTTCGGGTCTATACCCTGCAACTTAACGCCCGGTTAAGACTCGGTTTCCCTTCGGCTCCCCTATACGGTTAACCTTGCTACAGAATATAAGTCGCTGACCCATTATACAAAAGGTACGCAGTCACCCTCTTACGAAGGCTCCCACTGCTTGTACGTACACGGTTTCAGGTTCTGTTTCACTCCCCTCGCCGGGGTTCTTTTCGCCTTTCCCTCACGGTACTGGTTCACTATCGGTCAGTCAGGAGTATTTAGCCTTGGAGGATGGTCCCCCCATCTTCAGACAGGATATCACGTGTCCCGCCCTACTCATCGAGCTCACAACCTGTGTGTCTTCGTGTACGGGACTTTCACCCTGTATCGTGCGACTTTCCAGACGCTTCCACTGACACACAAGCTGATTCAGGCTCTGGGCTGTTCCCCGTTCGCTCGCCGCTACTGGGGGAATCTCGGTTGATTTCTTTTCCTCGGGGTACTTAGATGTTTCAGTTCCCCCGGTTCGCCTCGTTAGCCTATGTATTCAGCTAACGATAGTGCAACGGATTGCACTGGGTTTCCCCATTCGGACATCGTCGGTTATAACGCCTCATATCAGCTTACCGACGCTTTTCGCAGATTAGCACGTCCTTCATCGCCTCTGACTGCCAGGGCATCCACCGTGTACGCTTAGTCGCTTAACCTCACAACCCGAAGATGTTTCTCGCGAATCATCATCGTGCTGCAAGCATTTGAGAGACTCGAACATATCGCGCGTCATTCCTTATTACGGAGGAATGCGACGACATGTCGTTTCAATTTTCAGCTTGTTCCGGATTGTTAAAGAGCAAATACTTCGCAGTATACTCACCGAGTACACTCTGAAGTGATGGTGGAGCTATGCGGGATCGAACCGCAGACCTCCTGCGTGCAAAGCAGGCGCTCTCCCAGCTGAGCTATAGCCCCATACAGTAGTTAAAACCTCTGCAACTCAAAAGAGTTGGTAGGCCTGAGTGGACTTGAACCACCGACCTCACCCTTATCAGGGGTGCGCTCTAACCACCTGAGCTACAAGCCTGTAGAGGTTTTACTGCTCGTTTTTCGTCAGACAATCTGTGTGAGCACTTCAGGGAGGTATCTTTAAGGTAAGGAGGTGATCCAACCGCAGGTTCCCCTACGGTTACCTTGTTACGACTTCACCCCAGTCATGAATCACAAAGTGGTAAGCGCCCTCCCGAAGGTTAAGCTACCTACTTCTTTTGCAACCCACTCCCATGGTGTGACGGGCGGTGTGTACAAGGCCCGGGAACGTATTCACCGTGGCATTCTGATCCACGATTACTAGCGATTCCGACTTCATGGAGTCGAGTTGCAGACTCCAATCCGGACTACGACGCACTTTATGAGGTCCGCTTGCTCTCGCGAGGTCGCTTCTCTTTGTATGCGCCATTGTAGCACGTGTGTAGCCCTGGCCGTAAGGGCCATGATGACTTGACGTCATCCCCACCTTCCTCCGGTTTATCACCGGCAGTCTCCTTTGAGTTCCCGGCCGGACCGCTGGCAACAAAGGATAAGGGTTGCGCTCGTTGCGGGACTTAACCCAACATTTCACAACACGAGCTGACGACAGCCATGCAGCACCTGTCTCAGAGTTCCCGAAGGCACCAATCCATCTCTGGAAAGTTCTCTGGATGTCAAGGCCAGGTAAGGTTCTTCGCGTTGCATCGAATTAAACCACATGCTCCACCGCTTGTGCGGGCCCCCGTCAATTCATTTGAGTTTTAACCTTGCGGCCGTACTCCCCAGGCGGTCGACTTAACGCGTTAGCTCCGGAAGCCACGCCTCAAGGGCACAACCTCCAAGTCGACATCGTTTACGGCGTGGACTACCAGGGTATCTAATCCTGTTTGCTCCCCACGCTTTCGCACCTGAGCGTCAGTCTTCGTCCAGGGGGCCGCCTTCGCCACCGGTATTCCTCCAGATCTCTACGCATTTCACCGCTACACCTGGAATTCTACCCCCCTCTACGAGACTCAAGCCTGCCAGTTTCAAATGCAGTTCCCGGGTTGAGCCCGGGGATTTCACATCTGACTTAACAGACCGCCTGCGTGCGCTTTACGCCCAGTAATTCCGATTAACGCTTGCACCCTCCGTATTACCGCGGCTGCTGGCACGGAGTTAGCCGGTGCTTCTTCTGTGAGTAACGTCAATCGCGATGCGTATTAAACATCGCGCCTTCCTCCTCACTGAAAGTACTTTACAACCCGAAGGCCTTCTTCATACACGCGGCATGGCTGCATCAGGCTTGCGCCCATTGTGCAATATTCCCCACTGCTGCCTCCCGTAGGAGTCTGGACCGTGTCTCAGTTCCAGTGTGGCTGGTCATCCTCTCAGACCAGCTAGGGATCGTCGCCTAGGTGAGCCGTTACCCCACCTACAAGCTAATCCCATCTGGGCACATCTGATGGCATGAGGCCCGAAGGTCCCCCACTTTGGTCTTGCGACATTATGCGGTATTAGCCACCGTTTCCAGTGGTTATCCCCCTCCATCAGGCAGTTTCCCAGACATTACTCACCCGTCCGCCGCTCGTCAGCGAATCAGCAAGCTGATCCCTGTTACCGCTCGACTTGCATGTGTTAGGCCTGCCGCCAGCGTTCAATCTGAGCCATGATCAAACTCTTCAATTAAAGTTTGATGCTCAATGAATTAAACTTCGTAATGAATTACGTGTTCACTCATGAGACTTGCTAATCATTTATCGTCCGGGGACGTTAAGATATCGCAGCCCTGAGTGCCCACACAGATTGTCTGACAAATTGTTAAAGAGCAGTGCGACGCGGCATTCAGCCTGCTGTCGCGAGGTGGCGTATATTACGCTTTCCTCTTTCAGAGTCAACCCTTAATTTCAGGATTTTTTCTCTTCCGACTCACCGTCGCTGTGTGATGTTGTTCACCAGCGCCGTGTCGATGGAGGCGCATTATAGGGCCTGTTTTCAGGCTGACAAGTGAAAATTAGAAAAAAGTTATCGTCCGCTTCTTTTTCAATCATCACGCTGAAAAGATCGTCATCATTGCCTGGTTTTCAAACAAAAACGAGCCCCGCAGGGCCCGTTTTTATGATTTTGCGATTTACTGCACAGCTGCAATCTTCTCGTCCTTCACCACTAGCTCAATCGTTTTGCCAGGAATCAACTCTCCGGACAAAATCTGCTGCGCCAGCGGGTTTTCGATCTGCTGCTGGATAGCGCGCTTCAGCGGACGCGCGCCATAGACGGGATCGTAGCCATTTTCGCCAAGCAACCGCAGCGCCTCATCGGAGATATGCACAGCATAGCCTCGCTCCTCCAGACGTTTATAAAGACGTTGCAGCTGAATCTGCGCAATCGAGGCGATATGACGCTGACCAAGCGGATGGAAAACCACTACCTCATCTATACGGTTAATGAATTCAGGGCGGAAGTTATGGCTAACCACACCCAACACTAAATCCTTCATGCTGGCATAGTCCAGTTCGCCGAAACGCTCCTGAATCAAGTCAGACCCCAGGTTTGACGTCATAATGACAACCGTATTGCGGAAGTCGACCGTTCTGCCCTGCCCATCCGTCAGTCGTCCATCGTCCAGCACTTGCAACAGAATGTTGAAAACATCCGGGTGCGCCTTCTCTACTTCATCCAGCAGGATAACGGAGTATGGCCGACGGCGTACCGCTTCCGTTAAATACCCGCCCTCTTCATAACCGACATAGCCTGGAGGCGCGCCGACCAGACGAGATACAGAGTGTTTCTCCATAAATTCCGACATGTCGATACGCACCATCGCATCGTCGCTATCAAACATAAAGTTAGCCAGCGCCTTACACAGCTCCGTTTTACCCACACCGGTCGGCCCCAGGAAGAGGAAGGAGCCAATTGGACGGTTCGGGTCGGAGAGCCCAGCGCGGCTGCGGCGAATCGCATTTGAAACCGCTTCGACGGCTTCATCCTGGCCGATCACGCGATGGTGAAGCTCCTGCTCCATACGCAACAGCTTCTCGCGCTCGCTTTCCATCATTCGGGAAACAGGAATACCGGTCCAGCGCGCCAGCACTTCTGCGATTTCCGCATCGGTGACTTTATTGCGAAGCAGACGCATGGTTTTCCCTTCCGACTGCGTTGCCGCCGCCAGCTGTTTTTCAAGCTCCGGAATTTTCCCGTACTGAAGCTCGGACATTCGCGCCAGGTCCCCTACGCGGCGCGCCTGTTCAATCGCGATCTTAGCCTGCTCCAGTTCCGCTTTAATGGTCTGTGTACCCGAAAGAGAGGCTTTTTCCGCTTTCCACTCTTCTTCCAGCCCGGAGTATTGACGTTCTTTATCCGCCAGTTCTTCATTCAGCATATCAAGGCGTTTTTTACTCGCCTCGTCCGATTCTTTCATCAGCGCCTGCTGTTCAAGCTTCAACTGGATAATACGGCGGTCGAGGCGGTCAAGCTCTTCCGGCTTCGAGTCAATCTGCATGCGAATACTGGATGCCGCTTCGTCGATAAGGTCGATGGCTTTGTCCGGCAACTGGCGATCTGAAATATAGCGATGCGAAAGCGTAGCCGCCGCGACGATAGCCGGGTCGGTTATTTGCACATGATGATGCAGCTCATAACGCTCTTTCAGCCCACGCAGGATGGCGATGGTGTCTTCAACCGTCGGCTCCGCCACAAACACTTTCTGGAAACGGCGCTCCAGCGCAGCGTCTTTTTCAATATATTGACGATATTCATCAAGCGTAGTGGCGCCCACGCAGTGCAGCTCGCCGCGGGCCAGTGCAGGTTTCAGCATGTTGCCGGCATCCATGGCGCCGTCAGCTTTACCTGCGCCAACCATGGTATGCAGCTCATCGATAAACAGAATGACGTTGCCTTCCTGTTTCGAAAGGTCGTTCAACACGCCTTTCAGGCGTTCTTCAAACTCGCCGCGGTATTTCGCCCCGGCCACCAGCGCGCCCATGTCCAGCGCCAGCACGCGGCGGCCTTTCAACCCTTCCGGCACTTCGCCATTAACAATGCGCTGCGCCAGACCTTCCACGATAGCGGTCTTACCTACCCCAGGCTCGCCAATCAATACCGGGTTATTCTTGGTACGGCGTTGCAACACCTGAATGGTGCGTCGAATCTCTTCATCGCGGCCAATTACCGGGTCAAGTTTGCCCTGCTCGGCGCGTTCGGTAAGATCGACGGTATATTTTTTCAATGCCTGACGTTGGTCTTCAGCACCCTGATCGTTCACGCTTTCGCCTCCACGCATTTGATCAATAGCCTGAGTAACAGAAGCTGTAGTCGCACCGGCGTTTTTCAGCAAATCCGCAAGCGTGCCGCGCGATTCCAGCGCCGCCAGAACGAAAAGCTCTGACGAGATAAAATTGTCGTTCCGCTTCTGCGCCAGCTTATCGCACAGATTCAATACGCGGACGAGATCCTGAGAAGGCTGCACATCGCCGCCTGTGCCCTCAACCTGCGGCAGACGATTCAGCGCTTGCTCAATAGCGGTGCTCAACTGGCCTGCATTCACGCCAGCTGAAGTTAATAAAGGGCGCACGGAGCCGCCTTCCTGATTGAGCAGCGCGCTCATCACATGAAGGGGTTCGATAAATTGGTTGTCGTGCCCAAGAGCGAGAGACTGGGCATCGGCGAGGGCGAGTTGGAACTTATTAGTAAGACGATCCAGACGCATAACTCCTCCCATAACAGGTCAAAATTGCTACTGGAGATTAAATGAGGTCATCCCTCAATTATTCAAGGTGAATGACCTGAAATATAAGAGGTTTGAGTTACGCGTACTGGATCGTCTTGATTCAATAGGTTATATCAGCCAAATAAAACTTGCCATACGACCCGTGGTTCTGTCGCGGCGATATGAGAAAAAATCGCGCTTTTCGGTATATGTGCAGCGGTCGCCGCCGTAGATGTGCTCAACGCCGACGTTAGCCAGCCGCTGCCGCGCCAATTGATAAATATCGGCCAAGTATTTGTCAGCTAAAGGACGAAACGCGCGCTCCGCCTGGGCGTCTTTTGCCATAAACGCTTCACGCACTTCAGGCCCGACTTCAAACGCCTGCGGGCCAATGGCAGGCCCAAGCCAGGCCATGATGTTTTGCGGTTCATCCTGAAAGCAGGCAACCGTTTCTTCCAGTACGCCTTCGCATAATCCGCGCCAGCCGGCATGCGCCGCCGCCACTTCCGTAGCGCTTTTATTACAGAACAGGACTGGCAGGCAATCCGCCGTCATCACCGCGCAAACCGTGCCTGCTGTATTGCTGTAAGAAGCATCTGCCCGCTTAGAAGCGTAAGGCTCGCCGGTAAGCTTTAACACCGTCTTGCCGTGCACTTGTTCGAGCCAGACGGGTTTGGAGGGGAAATTCGCCGCCTCATAAACGCGTCTGCGATTCTCTTCGACATGCGTCAGATCATCGCCGCAATGCGCGCCCAGGTTAAGAGCGTCCCAGGGAGACAGACTTACGCCGCCTACTCTCGTGGTGCTGCATGCCGCCACGCCTTCAGGCAACGGCCACTGCGGGATAATCAATTTGCTCATAACCAGTCCACTTGATCTTTGTGCGTTTCGAAATCGGCGCGCAGCGCTTCGATCAATTCCACCATATCCTGCGGAATAGGCGCATGCCATTCCATCATAATACCGCTGATGGGGTGATAAAGACGCAGCATCGTGGCGTGAAGCGCCTGACGATCAAAATTACGCAACGCCTGAATAAACGCCTCGGAGGCGCCTTTCGGCGGGCGAGGACGGCCGCCGTAAAGCTGATCGCCCACCAGCGGATGGGTGATATGCGCCATATGAACACGGATCTGGTGCGTGCGGCCTGTTTCAAGGCGCAGGCGCAGACGGGTGTGAATACGGAAATGTTCCATAATGCGGTAATGCGTTACCGCAGGTTTCCCCATCGGATGCACCGACATATGGGTACGCTTGGTGGGATGGCGGCTGATAGGCTCGCTCACCGTACCGCCCGCGGTCATATGACCAATCGCCACCGCTTCATACTCGCGCGTAATTTCACGCAATTGCAGCGCTTCCACCAGCCGGGTTTGCGCCGGAACGGTTTTTGCCACCACCATCAGACCCGTGGTGTCTTTATCCAGACGATGGACAATGCCTGCGCGCGGCACATCAACAATCGGCGGATAATAGTGCAACAATGCGTTCAGCACCGTGCCATCGGGGTTGCCTGCGCCCGGGTGGACGACGAGGTCGCGCGGCTTGTTGATAACAAGGATGTCTTCATCTTCATAGACGATATCCAGAGGAATATCTTGCGGCTCAAAACGCGCTTCCTCTTCGATTTCAGCATTGATGGCGACACTCTCCCCACCCAACACTTTCTCTTTCGGCTTATCGCAAATTTTGCCATTGACCAGCACGCGTTGGTCCAGAATCCACTCTTTTATGCGTGAGCGCGAATAATCCGGGAACAATTCAGCCAAAGTCTGATCTAAGCGTTGGCCGAGTTGTTTTTCGGACACCGTTGCGGTGAGTTGTACTAGTTGTGCCATATACAGCTTCTTCGTTAACGTTGGGTTTTACGGCTTTGCCGTTTAATATAGTGTGCTATTGTAGCTGGTCTTAATCGGGAGCTGGAACAGAACCTCCCGCAAACATCTGAGGAAAGTCAAATAGTCATGACGCGCATGAAATATCTGGTGGCAGCCGCCACGTTGAGCCTGGCTTTGGCGGGTTGCTCCAGTTCTAAGGACGAGGTTCCTGATAATCCGCCTTCGGAAATCTACGCGACTGCTCAGCAAAAGTTGCAGGACGGTAACTGGAAAGCGGCGATAACGCAACTGGAAGCGCTGGATAATCGCTATCCATTCGGCCCTTACTCCCAGCAAGTGCAGCTTGATCTGATTTATGCGTATTATAAAAACGCCGATCTGCCGCTGGCGCAGGCCGCTATTGACCGTTTCATGCGTCTCAATCCGACCCATCCTAACATCGATTATGTTATTTACATGCGCGGTTTGACTAACATGGCGCTGGACGACAGCGCGCTGCAGGGCTTCTTTGGCGTTGACCGCAGCGACCGCGATCCGCAGCACGCCCGCGACGCCTTCCGCGATTTCTCGAAGCTGGTGCGCGGCTACCCTCGCAGCCAGTATGTTACCGACGCCAGCAAACGCCTGGTCTACCTGAAAGACCGCCTGGCGAAATATGAGCTTTCCGTCGCTGAGTATTATACCCGCCGCGGCGCCTGGGTGGCGGTTGTTAACCGCGTAGAAGGCATGCTGCGTGATTACCCGGATACTCAGGCGACCCGTGAAGGTCTGGGCCTGATGGAAAATGCCTACCGCGAGCTTCAGCTCAACGCGCAGGCGGATAAAGTCGCGAAGATCATTGCGGCCAACAACAGCGGTTCCTGAAACCTGTCGACACAGGAAAAGCCAGCCTGCGGGCTGGCTTTTTTATGGGCGCTCCGCGCTACTCTCCAGTCCAGCCTGAGCCATCAATAAACATCATTCGGTCAGCCAGCCACTGGTTTACAATATTATCCGCGCCTTTAAGTCCATTTTCAGCCGTCCAGCCCAGATCGTTCTGAAGCCATTCAGCGGTTGCCTTACGGGCAGGCTCAATCGCTGCGAGCGCTTGCTCGCGCTGCGCTTTGGGCCAGATTTTTTCATCTTTCCAGTTCTGGATTTCCGCCACCGGGCTTTCGTTTTTACCCGGTTTTTTCGGCATAGTCAGATAATCTTCCGGCGCCACGGTTACGTGTAAATCAAAGATGCGCCAGTCGGCATAGCTGGCGTACTGAATAGTCCCGGCATCCTGACTAACCTTCGCCAGCACATCTGAAAAAGCGTTATCTAACGCCGTCCAGGCCGGATTGTCGAAAATCACATCCTGCGGCTTACAAACCGGCGCGCCGCCATCGCGGGAAGAACCATACATCCCCCCGAATGCGGTATATGCCACGTCGCCATGAGCCTTGAATATAAAGCAGTGCACATAAGGCCGGTCGTCGTCATCGTCGTACTGGTAATCAACACGCTCGATATTCATACGCAACAGCGTCAATACCTTGCGATCCGCGCTCTCTTTAGGATCGCTGTCGATGTCTTTCATCACCGAATAAGCAAAATCGTCGTCCCGCAACCCTTCAAGCGCCATCTGGTGATACTTATGAGCTTCCTGCGCCGTCACGCCGCTTGCCGGGACAAAATGGTTTAGGTAAACCAACCATGCCGACGCGAGCGGCGTCTGGTATTGCCGCAATTTATCGGCAGCATTAACGGGAGAGTCAGGGATCAGACTTACAGCCGCATCAAAATCGCTGGCGGCCCGATGATGAATGTCCTGGAGCGCCGTTGCGCGCGCTTTCATTATGGGTTCCAGGCAAGCTTTAAGGTCGCCGGAATTATTTGCACAGGCATTACGCTTTTTAAGCCACGCGCGCTGCTCAGTACGCAAAGCGGAAGCCTGACCGACCGGCAGGTCAGCCATAGCACGCACGTAATAGTTATCGATCCGGCCATCAAGTTCGTTCAGCGCCGGGGTATTGCAAATAGCATGTTCGATATCAGTGCCAGCCTTTGCGCAGTCGAATGAGGCGGCGAAAGCAGGCGTTGCACCACAGGCCAACGTAAAACATACCGCGAGCCGACAAAGCGCTGCCAGCCGTAAGGGCGTTCTCATAGTTATCCTTTTTAAATGTTTTAATCCGTAAGCTTCAGGCGAGCGTTACCCCGCCATTATTACTGAATCGGCGTTTTTCGTGGAGCACCTGGAAAAGGTAAGCGGGAAAAAACGTTTAAAAAACAGGCAACACAAAGAAGTGGATGAAAAAAGAACAGACCAGCCGGGAGTGTTAACTTATCAACTATGACCGCTTTCGCCACAGGCTACAAGTTCTAAATGCCCCCTTCCTGTCCTGCCTCACAAAAGCGCTGCATTGACAAAAAGTGACAAAATTAAGTGATCTTAATCACACAAATTGACACCCGAGGCGGTATGCTGAAGTTACCAAGACGGAAAGACAAGAGGTAAGATTTATGACAATGAACATTACCAGCAAACAAATGGATATCACCCCGGCCATCCGCCAGCATGTCACCGACCGTCTCGCCAAACTTGATAAATGGCAAACGCATCTGATTAACCCACATATCGTTTTATCAAAAGAACCGCAGGGTTTCGTCGCCGATGCGACCATCAACACCCCTAACGGGCAGCTTATCGCCAGCGCCAGACATGACGACATGTATACCGCCATTAATGAACTCATCAACAAGCTGGAGCGCCAGCTAAACAAAGTGCAGCACAAAGGAGAAGCGCGTCGCGCCACCACCTCAGTGAAAGATGCAAGCTTCGTAGAAGCAGAAGAAGAGTAAACTCAACCGCTCCAGTAACGCGCCTCAGGGCGCGTTTTTTATTGACAGAACAAAAACGGTGCAGGTACTTTACCTGTAGCCTACACAGGAATCTTTGATGAAACTTCTACCGTTCTTCTTCGCTTTCTTTTTTACCTTCCCCTGAATGGGAGGCGTTTCGTCGTGTAAGAAAACAAGCGAAGACGAACTGACAGGCCTCCCAAAACGGGAGGCCTTTTTTATGGATAACGAAAAGGTGCGTTATGACTGCGGAAAACCCGTTATTAGCCCTGCGCGATAAAATCAGCGCTCTGGATGAACAACTGCTGGCGCTGCTGGCGCAGCGTCGCGAACTGGCAGTGGAAGTGGGTAAAGCGAAACTTGCCACCCACCGTCCGGTGCGCGATATCGATCGCGAGCGTGATTTGCTGGAGCGGCTTATCGCGCTGGGCAAACCGCACCACCTCGATGCGCATTACATCACCCGGCTTTTCCAGCTGATTATTGAAGACTCTGTTCTTACCCAACAAGCGCTGCTGCAACACCATCTTAACAACACCAATCCGCACTCCGCCCGCATCGCGTTTCTCGGCCCGAAAGGCTCCTATTCTCATCTTGCTGCGCGGCAGTATGCCGCCCGCCATTTCGATCACTTCATCGAAAGCGGCTGCGCCAAATTCCAGGAGATTTTCAATCAGGTGGAAACAGGCCAGGCAGACTACGCCGTCGTGCCGCTGGAGAACACCAGCTCGGGGGCCATTAATGATGTTTACGATTTGCTCCAGCACACCACGCTCTCTATTGTTGGCGAGATGACGGTACCGGTCGACCATTGCGTGCTGGTCGCAACCTCAACGGACCTTGCGCAAATCGACACGGTTTACAGCCATCCGCAACCGTTCCAGCAGTGCAGCCAGTTTATTAACCGCTATCCGCACTGGAAAATTGAATATTGCGAAAGCACCGCGGCGGCGATGGAAAAAGTCGCGCAGGCTAAATCGCCTCGCGTAGCGGCGCTGGGCAGCGAAGCAGGCGGCGCGCTATACGGTTTACAGGTGCTGGAGCGCAACCTCGCGAACCAGACGCAGAATATCACCCGCTTTGTGATACTGGCCCGTAAGGCGATCAACGTCTCGGAACAGGTTCCGGCGAAAACGACCCTGCTGATGGCGACAGGTCAACAGGCGGGCGCGCTGGTTGAAGCGTTACTGGTGCTGCGCAACCATAACCTGATTATGACGCGTCTGGAGTCGCGCCCGATCCACGGTAATCCATGGGAAGAGATGTTCTACCTGGACATTCAGGCCAACGTGAAAGAGACCGCCATGCAGCAGGCGCTCCGCGAACTGGCGGAAATCACCCGCTCCATGAAAGTGCTCGGCTGTTATCCGAGCGAGAACGTGGTGCCGGTCGACCCGGCCTGACAGGCCTGGCGACGGTTATATCGATTGAGAAGCCGTTTCTTTAAACTTCGGCTTCTCAATGCCTGCCACCTCGACCTCAAGCGTAAAAATAGCGCCAGAAAGCGGACGCTCCGCCAACTCCTGCGGCTCCATATTTTCACGGGAGGTGGTGATAAACAGCGTTTTCATGTCCGGGCCGCCAAAGCAGACCATTGTCGGGCAGCGCACCGGCAGCCGATATTCCGCCAGTTGTTCACCCTGTGGTGAAAAGCGGGAGATACGCCAGCCGTCATAGAGCGCCGTCCAGTAGCAACCCTCTTTATCTATTGCGGCGCCGTCGGGGCCCCCTTCTCCTTCAGCAAAGCGCTTAAATAGTTCGCGCTTGCCCGGCTCGCCCTGCTCATCCAGCGGCGTGCGATAAATTACCGCGTTTGGCGTATCCGAGGTATACATCCAGTCTCCCTCTTCCGTGAAGGCCAGGCCATTCGCTCCCAGAATGTCGCTATGGATGACACGGGGCTTAAGATTGTTATCCACCCGCACCAGCAGCGCGCCGTTATAATCGCCCGGGGCCCAGAAAGTGCCCGCGTAGAAACGTCCTGCGCGGTCGGTGCCGCCGTCGTTAAAGCGCGCCAGCGCCGGGTTGCTGGGGTTGTCACAGACTTTATGGGTCAGCGCGCCATGTTCATCGGTAAGCCAGATGGCGTTGCGCAGCGCGACAATAAAGCCGCCCTTTTCACGCAGCGCAAAGCAGCCTACCTCTTCAGGAAACTTCCAGACCCGGTGCTCTGCGCGTTGCAGATGATAGCGATGGATCTCTTTCGCATTGATATCGGTCCAGTAAAGCGCCTGTTCCTCCGCATCCCAGGTTGGCCCCTCCGGCAGCTCGCCGGTGTAGTCAAATAACGGTTTCGGTTCTGTCATGCCAGCCATCCTTTTGTCGCCATGAAAAAAGCCAGTGAGTTTTCTCACTGGCTTTTGAGTATAAGTCGCTTTTGGCTTACTGGCGGCTGTCGTTGGCCTGGCGCAACAGCGTGCGGCTTTCACTCTGGAACCGCTTCGCGTAATCACCGAACCAGTGCTCAACCTTACGGAAGCTATCGATAAAGGCCTGTTTGTCGCCCTGTTCAAGCAGGCCGATGGCCTCGCCAAAACGCTGATAGTAACGCTTGATAAGCGCGAGATTATTGGGCGACGACATAATAATATCGGCGTAAAGCTGCGGATCCTGCGCAAACAGTCGCCCCACCATCGCCAGCTCCAGCCGGTAAATAGGCGAAGAGAGCGACAGCAATTGTTCCAGTTGTACATTTTCTTCCGCCAGATGCAGGCCGTAAGCAAACGTAGCGAAATGACGAAGCGCCTGAATGAACGCCATGTTCTGGTCATGCTCAACGGCGCTGATGCGATGCAGGCGCGCGCCCCAGACCTGAATTTGCTCAAGGAACCACTGGTACGCTTCCGGCTGACGGCCATCGCAGTAAACCACAACCTGTTTAGCGAGGCTGCCGCTGTCCGGGCCAAACATCGGATGCAGACCGAGCACCGGTCCCCGGTGGGAAGCGAGCATCGCCTGCAGCGGGCCGTTTTTCACCGATGCGAGGTCGACCAGAATACAATCCTCCGGCAGCGCAGGCAGCTTCGCGATAACCTGTTCCGTTACATGAATCGGCACGCTGACGATAACCATGCCGGCATCCGCCAGCAGCGCTTCGGCGCGCGGCCAGTCTTCTTGCTCCAGAATACGTACTTCATAACCTGAAAGCGTCAGCATCTTTTCAAACAGACGCCCCATCTGGCCGCCGCCGCCAACGATAACCACCGGGCGCAACGTCGGGCAGAGGGTTTTAAAGCCTTTATCATTTTCGCTGGAGTATGACTCACGCATTACGCGTCTGAGCACATCTTCAATAAGGTCAGGCGGTACGCCGAGGGCTTCCGCTTCATGACGGCGCGAGGCGAGCATAGAGGCCTCGCGCTCCGGCACATAAATTGGCAGCCCATAGCGGCTTTTCACTTCGCCGACTTCCGCTACCAGTTCCAGCCGGCGCGCCAGTAACCCCAGCAGCGCCTTGTCCACTTCATCAATTTGATCGCGCAGGGCGGTCAATTCAGCCACCATAACTAACCTCTTATACGAGACGCGCCGCCAGCGAGCCGTCCAGATCCTGATGAATTTCGCGCAGCAGCGCTTCGGTGGTTTCCCAGCTGATACAGGCATCCGTTACCGATACGCCGTATTTCATCTCGCTGCGCGGCTGCTCAGAAGACTGATTGCCTTCGTGCAGATGACTTTCAATCATCAGGCCGATAATAGAGCGGTTGCCGTCTTTAATCTGCGCCACGGCGGATTCCGCCACGCCTGGCTGGCGACGATAGTCTTTATTGGAGTTGCCATGACTGCAATCTATCATCAGCGCCGGACGCAGTCCCGCCTGCTCCATCTCTTTTTCGCACTGAGCGACATCCGCCGGGCTGTAGTTAGGCGCTTTGCCGCCGCGCAGAATCACATGACCGTCCGGGTTGCCCTGGGTTTGCAGCAGACAAACCTGCCCTGCCTGGTTAATGCCGACAAAACGGTGCGGCATCGCGGCGGCGCGCATGGCGTTGATGGCTGTCGCAAGGCTGCCGTCAGTGCCGTTCTTAAAGCCGACCGGCATAGAGAGACCGGAGGCCATTTCACGGTGGGTCTGAGACTCCGTCGTCCGCGCGCCAATCGCCGACCAGCTAAACAGGTCGCCCAGGTATTGCGGGCTATTTGGGTCAAGGGCTTCGGTCGCCAGCGGCAGACCGAGGCTTGCCAGTTCGACCAGCAAACGACGGGCGATTTTCAGCCCGGCTTCTACATCAAACGAGCCATCCATGTGCGGATCGTTAATCAGCCCTTTCCAGCCCACGGTAGTACGGGGTTTTTCAAAATAGACGCGCATAACCAGGTAAAGCGTATCGCTGACCTCTTCCGAGAGGGCTTTAAAACGACGAGCATAGTCAATCGCAGCTTCAGGATCGTGGATCGAGCAAGGTCCACAAACCACCAGCAGACGCGGATCGCGACCGGCGATGATATCGGAGATCGTCTGACGAGACCGGGCTATCTGCGCTTCTTGATCGGCGGAGAGCGGGAATTCGGCTTTCAGTTGATCGGGAGTGATTAACACCTGTTCATCGGCGATATGTACGTTATTCAGCGCGTCTTTTTGCATGATGGCGATCCTTAGTTTGCTCGTTGCGATAGTCGTTACCCTAACGGGTGAAAACACCATATCATACAGAGTAAAGATTTCAACACGAAATACGTAAATTAATCGTTACACAAGCCAACTGAAAGCGAAAATATCTGGCTAAATATGGAAAGAAAAAATTACAGCACCCAGGACGCTATCACCAGACATAAGGGCAGGCCGTAAGATCCGGCGAGAAACGCAGCGGCAAGCTATGCTGAAAGTATCAACATGAAATAAGGATACATTCCCGTGCTGCGCATTTTATCCGCTTTGCTTCTGGTATTGCTTACCGGCTGTCAGGTCGATCCTTACACGCACGCCCCTGCGCGCGGCGCCACCGACTGGTATCAGGCTGGTTTTGAAGACGCCACGGCAGGCGCACAGAAGAAAAACGACGAGACCCTTGCCGCTAACTTCAACGATAAGAAAGTGGATCGCAAAGCCTACCTGCGCGGTTATGCCAGTGGTCAGCAAAAAATTTGTCGGCCCGATCTGCTTTATGCCTGGGGCCTCGCCGGGAAAATTTTCCCGACGGGGTGCGACGATGTCGATGCGGCGCCGCAGTTGCGCCAGCAGTGGCAAAAAGGAATGGATGAAGGCGTAAGCGCGTCGCGGCTCAATTAATTACGCCCTGCCAGGCAACAGGGCGTTATTGATTAGCCGTTTGAGCTGGCAAGACGGCGCTTTTGCCCCTGCCAGCGCACGATATCTATAATAAAGAACAGCAGCAGGCTTACGCCCATCACCGGCAGCGCAAAACCGAGCAGCAGCGCCATAAGCAGCGTCGTTGCCTTGCCCGCGCCGCCAAGCGAAAGCCATGCTTCGCTCAGCGTCACCGCCGGGCTAACCTGCGCCCCTGCGGGGCGGCGCAGCCACCACAGGCGGTATCCCATGACGATGGCGACGCACAGCCCAATACCGAATGCGATTAGCGCCAGTTGGTTCGGCAAACCAAACAGCACGCCCATATGAAAATCGACGCCCCAGCGGGTGAGCTTCGCCATTAACGGGAAATCCGCGAACCGGGCTTCATCCACCACCTGTAAATGCGTGGCATCGATGGCGACGGCATCCACCTGCGTTGGCCAGCGGCGATCCACTTCTGTTACCGTCCACGCCTGCTGCGCTTCGCGAGGCGGCCGGATTTCCACTTTCGCAGCATCGATTCCCGCGCGGCGCGCCGCTTCCAGCACCGCATCTATCCGCGATGCGTCTGCCTTCGGCGTCATCATCACAGGAGTGTGGTGCATATGATGTTCAGCATGCGGATCGGCGAGCGCCGTCTCTCCTGCTGCCAGCGCCGTGCTGACCTGCGGCGTCAGCCAGCCCATCGCGGCGCGAAGCTTGTCCACGTTTGCGCCTGCCCACTGCGACCATGTCAGCCCGGTCGCTGAGAAGAGCAGCAATCCCGCCAGCAGAAGCCAGCCGAGCGTAATGTGCAGGCGTCGGGTCTGAACGAAGGCGTTCGCTTTTGCAGGACGCTGCGGCCGTTTCGGACGCGTCAGCCACCACAGGGCGATGCCGCCAGACGCCGCCACCCACATCCAGGAGGCGGCCAACTCGCTGTAGACTCGTCCCGCATCACCCAGCAGTAATGAACGATGCAGATAATCAATTCGCTGGCGCAGCGGTAAAATGCCGCTGGTGCCGTAGACCGTCATGTCGCCTGTTACCGCAAGCGTCACCGGATCGATGAAAATTCCCCGCGTTTCGGAGGGGCCGAGCGTGGGGTCGGCAAACATTACGCGCGTGGTTTCGCCAGGCTCAGAAGCAGGACGAACGGCATAAAGGCGCAGCGTTTCGCCGGTAGCCTTTTGAGCCGCAGCCACCTGCCGGGCAAGCGGCTGCGCCTCTCCTTGCGCATCGCTGTATAAAGCGGAAGCGTAAACCGCGTTCTCCAGTTGCGGCGTTGCCACATAGAGCGTGCCCGAAAGCGCGGCAATAAAGATAAACGGGCCGATGAACAGCCCAATATAGAAATGGAACCGGCGCAGCAGGGTAAGCCAGGCCGCGCGTGCAGATGAGGTTGTCATACTTTTCCTTAGGTAATAATGAAGCCTCGCCTTTCGCGCCAGCGGCGCAAAAGTGTCGTAAGGGATCAGGAAAAAGCAGACAGCCGAGGCGGCGCGCGGGTATGGGGACGAGACCAGGGCGTAAACAGCCAGAGCGGCTCAACCCTGACGACACGACGGATAACACGCTGGCGCAGCCAGCCGAAAACCAGCAGCACGGCAAGCAGAATAAGCCCCGGCACATGCGTCAGCAGTACGCAGTAACCGCACGCTTCGGCGTGGTCAATATGCGATGTTAGCGGGACGTCATCATTCATCACGTGCGATGGCATCTGCGACATGTCGTGGTGATCGTGCCGTTGATGAGTAAGAGAGTGGTGTTTCTGCACTGACATGCCCATTTCATGGTGCATAACGACCATTACTTTAGTTACAGAGCTTTGTAGCGAAACAGAAATCAGCGGTGCAACCAAAATTAACAGGATCGCAAACAGCGCCAGCATTGCTGCTGCGCGTTTCATTGCATAGTGATGAAAAACGTTATTCACCGCCTCTCCTTTTGGTTGAGACTATATTGTAAAAGATTTAACAAGGAATAGTTAATTTTTACAAATATGCAGGTGCGATATGCTTTATCGATTTCTTCTGCTAACCGCTTGATTAGCTTTAACTGTTACGTGTTCAAGTCATTAAGACTTAATCGTTTCCTAAATACAAATTCTTATCTTGTCTTTGTTGTTGTTCAGGATAAACCTATCCCCCTAATAACATGGAGAGAGATAAGGAAATGGCTTATATTGCAAAAACAGCAAGGGCTTATATTGGTCAATTAATTGGCAACGGACAGTGCGTAGCTTATACAAAGAAAGCGGCTACGATGCCTCCCACTGTTGCATGGAGACGAGGCGATGCGGTCAAAGGTAATGCAGACATTGCTCCCGGTACGGCAATTGCCACCTTCGATAGCAGCGGGAGATACGGTAATCACACAGATGGACGTTCTCATGCAGCCATTTATCTGGAGCAAGATGCAAATGGCATTCGCGTGCTTGATCAATGGGTATCTCACCGTCTAACTCGCACAGGTGAGAAAATAACGGTTCCACAGCCTGTACATGAACGTATCATCCGTTTTCATAAAGCGCCGCGCGCAGAAAACGACGGAGATAATTATTATGTGGTGGAATAAATACCTATTTTCAGGCACGGCTATCTGGCTGATAATAAGTGCTGCACAGGCGCAGAATCTGGCCTGCCCACAGACATTTCCAACAAGCAATAAAGCAAACACCTTACGGGATGCCAGCCTGTTTATTGGCCCTCAGCAAAATAAAACGGACTTAATGCCTGACACACCCAATGAAACTGTCTGGACACTTCCTGATTATCAGGATGAAGCAAAAAATAGCCATACTGACCTCTATCTCATCTGTAAATACCATAACACCGATAAAACAGTAGATCTTAAAGTCCCCCAAAGCGCCAAAGAATGCTCCGCCAGGTACGATAATCAAAACCAGCTTGTTGCGTTATGCTGGTAACGTTCTTTTGAACTTCAGGGTTGATGAGTAAGCACGGCAAACCAACGTCCCCCTACTATGCCGCTATACAAAAATAAAAAAGGCCTGGCAGATGCCAGGCCTTTTTAACTGGGATGTCGCGAAAGCGAATCTTAGTTAAGACGCTCTTTGATACGAGCAGACTTACCGGTACGCTCACGCAGGTAGTACAGTTTAGCTTTACGAACGGCACCACGACGTTTAACAGCGATGCTGTCAACAACCGGAGAGTGAGTCTGGAAGACACGCTCAACGCCTTCGCCGTTGGAAATCTTACGAACAGTGAATGCAGAGTGCAGACCGCGGTTACGAATAGCGATAACCACGCCCTCGAATGCCTGCAGACGTTTTTTGGAACCTTCAACAACCCATACTTTCACTTCCACGGTATCACCCGGACGGAAGGAAGGTACGTCCTGCTTCATCTGCTCTTGTTCAAGTTGCTTAATAATGTTGCTCATAATTTAATCTCTTATCCTGGGTAAACTGATGTTTTGGGAGGCGGCGATTACGCTTCGCCTTGCCCATCATGTTTATGTTGCTGTTGCGTATGTTCCCGCTGGAACTCCGCCAGCAACCTTGCTTGCTCTTCAGTCAGAGCCAGGTTTTCCAGAAGTTCAGGTCTTCTAAGCCAGGTGCGGCCCAGCGACTGCTTCAGACGCCAGCGACGTATCTCGGCATGGTTGCCCGACAGCAATACCGCCGGTACTTCCATCCCTTCCAACACTTCAGGTCGGGTATAGTGTGGGCAATCCAGCAACCCGTCGGCAAAGGAATCTTCCGTCGCCGAAGCCTCATGTCCCAGCACTCCCGGTATAAACCGGGCGACCGAGTCAATCAGAGTCATTGCTGGCAGCTCGCCACCGCTGAGTACGTAATCGCCGATTGACCATTCTTCGTCAATTTCGGTCTGGATCACACGCTCATCTATCCCTTCGTACCGGCCGCAAACCAGAATTAACTTCTCGTTCGTCGCCAGTTCGCTGACGCCAGCTTGATCAAGCTTGCGTCCCTGAGGTGAAAGATAAATCACCTTCGCGCCTTCGCCCGCCGCGGCTTTCGCTGCATGGATGGCGTCCCGCAAGGGTTGCACCATCATCAGCATCCCCGGTCCGCCGCCGTAAGGACGATCGTCCACGGTACGGTGCCGGTCATGCGTGAAGTCGCGAGGACTCCAGCTGTCGATGCTCAGCAGGCCATTTTTTACTGCCCGGCCAGTTACCCCGTAATCGGTAATCGCGCGGAACATCTCAGGAAACAGGCTAATTATGCCAATCCACATAGCGCCGTCTTATTACCGTATTGTCCGGAGGTTCAAAAACCAGGATCCCAGTCTACTTCGATAGTACGAGTAGCGAGATCGACTTTCTTGATAACCTGCCCATCGAGGAACGGAAGAAGCCGCTCCTTGATGCCAAACGCATCTTTCAGGTTTGCCTTGATGACGAGGACGTCATTCGACCCGGTTTCCATCATATCGACGACTTTACCGAGGTCGTAGCCTTCCGTGGTGATAACCTGGCAGCCCATAAGGTCTTTCCAGTAGTAATCGCCCTCTTCAAGCTCCGGCAACTGCGAGGAATCCACGACAATTTCGCAATTGGTCAGCAGATTCGCGGCATCCCGATCGTCAACGCCTTTCAGCTTGATGATGAGATCCTGATTGTGGTGCCGCCAGCTTTCCAGCTCGACATGCTGCCACTGACCCGCCTTCTGGATAAACCAGGGCTGATAGTCAAAAATGCTTTCGGCGTCTTCGGTGGAGGAAAACACTCTGAGCCAACCACGGATACCGTAAGTAGAACCCATTTTCCCCAGCACTACCGGTTCAACAGGCGCTTTCGCGGTCTCTTGCTTGCTCATCATGACCACCGTGACAGATTAAGCTGCTTTTTTTGCTTCTTTGATCAGCGCGGCAACGCGATCGGAAAGGGTAGCGCCCTGGCCAACCCAGTGCTCGATACGATCCAGATTCAGGCGGGTGCCTTCTTCTTTTTCGTTAGCGATCGGGTTGAAGAAACCAACGCGCTCAATGAAGCGGCCGTTGCGTGCATTGCGGCTATCAGTAACGACAACCTGGTAGAACGGACGCTTTTTAGCGCCGTGACGTGCTAAACGAATAGTTACCATAACATCCTCTTGTGTGAATAAAACACCGGGCCCCATCGAGGAACGGAGCCCGGCGTCATATTAAAAGCCCGAAAATTTTACTGATTTCTGCGGAAAAAGCAATCTACTTATGAGGCGGCGTGTTTTAACGGCGCTGAAGGCCGTCGGCGGTGCAGGCTGTCTGGCGACGGCGTGCGCGCAGTCACCGGAGCGTACACGCAGTACGTGAGGATGGCGAGCACACCCCGACGTCAGAATGGCAAACAAGCCAGGCCCTTATTTTAACGGCAATGAAGGCCGTCGGCGGTGCAGGCAGTCTGGCGACGGCGTGCGCGCAGCCACCGGAGCGTACACGCAGTACGTGAGGATGGCGAGCACACCCCGGCGTCAGAATGGCAAACAAGCCAGGCCGTTAGCGCCCCGGGAATCCTGGGGGCATCATACCTTTCATCCCGCGCATCATTTTCGCCATTCCGCCTTTCTTCATTTTCTTCATCATGCGCTGCATGTCGTCGAACTGCTTAAGAAGGCGGTTCACGTCCTGCACCTGCATACCGCAGCCAGCGGCGATGCGGCGCTTGCGGGAGCCTTTGATGATATCCGGGTTGGCGCGCTCTTTGAGCGTCATGGAGCTAATAATGGCTTCCATACGCACCAGCACTTTGTCATCCATCTGCGACTTCACGTTGTCCGGAATCTGCCCCATGCCCGGCAGCTTGCCCATCAGGCTCGCCATGCCGCCCATGTTCTTCATCTGCTTGAGCTGCTCGAGGAAGTCGTTCAGGTCAAAACCGTCGCCTTTCTTCAGCTTATTGGCAAGCTTCTCCGCCTGCGCGCGGTCTACTTTGCTTTCGATATCTTCGATAAGCGACAGCACGTCGCCCATACCAAGGATACGCGAGGCGATGCGATCCGGGTGGAACGGCTCCAGCGCTTCGGTTTTCTCGCCCACGCCGAGGAACTTAATCGGCTTGCCGGTGATGTGACGAATGGAGAGCGCCGCGCCGCCGCGGGCGTCGCCGTCCACTTTGGTCAGCACCACGCCGGTGAGCGGCAGCGCTTCGTTAAAGGCTTTCGCGGTGTTGGCGGCGTCCTGGCCGGTCATGGCGTCGACGACGAACAGGGTTTCTACCGGTTTAATGGCGGCGTGAACCTGCTTGATTTCGTCCATCATCGCTTCGTCTACGTGCAGACGACCGGCGGTATCCACCAGCAGCACGTCGTAGAACTTAAGCTTCGCCTCTTTCAGCGCCGCGTTAACGATATCCACCGGCTTTTGCGCTACGTCGGAGGGGAAGAAATCCACGCCCACCTGCTGCGCCAGGGTTTCCAGCTGTTTGATCGCCGCCGGGCGATAAACGTCGGCGGAGACCACCATCACCTTTTTCTTCTGCTTTTCGCGCAGAAACTTGCCGAGCTTGCCGACGCTTGTGGTTTTACCGGCGCCCTGCAGGCCCGCCATCAGCACCACGGCGGGCGGCTGCGCGGCCAGGTTCAGGCTCTGGTTCTCTTCGCCCATCGCCGAAACGAGTTCGCTGCGCACGATTTTGACGAATTCCTGACCCGGGGTCAGGCTCTTGTTAACTTCATGGCCCACCGCTTTTTCTTTAACGCGGTTGATGAAGTCGCGCACGACCGGCAGCGCGACATCCGCCTCCAGCAGCGCCATGCGCACTTCACGCAGGGTCTCTTTAATGTTGTCTTCAGTCAGGCGTCCGCGGCCGCTGATATTGCGCAGCGTGCGCGACAAACGGTCAGTTAAATTATCAAACATTCTCTTTTGCCTAAGGGATAGCTTAAGGCCGCCGCAGCGACACTGATTCAGATTGTGGCGGAGTATAACATGAAGCCGCGCTGCATGTGATGCAACGGTTGGAGCGCGCGTCACGTAACGCTATACTGCTTTTCTTTCTTTGTCTTCGAATGACGAACCTTATATGCCTGTCTTTGCACTGCTGGCGCTTGTAGCCTATTCCGTCAGCCTGGCGCTGATTATTCCCGGTCTGTTGCGGAAAAACAGCGCATGGCGTCGGCTCGCCATCCTTTCCGCCGTCATTGCGCTTATCAGCCATGCGCTGGCGCTTGAGGCGCGGATTTTTTCCACCCACGACGGCGGCCAAAACTTAAGCCTGCTTAACGTCGGTTCGCTGGTCAGCCTGATGATCTGTACGGTGATGACCATCGTCGCCTCGCGAAACCGCGGCTGGCTGCTGCTGCCGATTGTCTACGCCTTCGCGCTGATAAACCTGGCGTTCGCCACCTTTGTTCCTAATGAGTACATCACTCATCTGGAAACCACGCCAGGCATGATGGTGCATATCGGCCTGTCGCTGTTCTCTTACGCCACGCTGATTATCGCCGCGCTCTATGCCTTCCAGTTGGCCTGGATTGATTACCAGTTGAAAAATAAGAGGCTCGCGTTCAGCGCTGATATGCCGCCGCTGATGACCATTGAGCGCAAAATGTTTCACATCACCCAGGTCGGCGTGGTGCTGCTGACGCTGACGCTCTGCACCGGTCTTTTCTATCTGCATAATCTTTTTAGCGTAGAAAATATTGATAAGGCGGTGCTGTCTATCCTCGCCTGGTTTGTCTATATCATCCTGCTGTGGGGGCACTATCATGAAGGGTGGCGCGGTCGCCGGGTTGTGTGGTTCAACGTCGCGGGCGCCGCTCTGTTGACGCTCTCCTATTTTGGCAGCCGCGTGTTGCAGCAATTCGCCGGCTGAGTTTTAAACCGTTAAAGGGAAGGCCTTTTGGAACACATCTCAACCACTACGCTCATTGTCACGCTTATCGTGATGGTAGTGGTCTCCGCTTATTTTTCCGGTTCCGAAACCGGCATGATGACCCTCAACCGTTACCGGCTGCGCCACCTTGCCAAGCAGGGCAATCGCGCGGCGAAACGGGTTGAGAAACTGCTGCGTAAACCGGATCGCTTAATCAGCCTCGTGCTTATTGGCAATAACCTGGTGAACATCCTCGCCTCGTCGCTGGCAACCATCGTCGGCATGCGTCTGTATGGCGACGCCGGCGTCGCCATCGCCACCGGCGTGCTCACTTTCGTCGTGCTGATTTTCGCCGAAGTGCTGCCAAAGACCATCGCGGCGCTCTACCCCGAGAAAGTGGCCTTTCCAAGCAGCTTCCTGCTTGCCCCGCTGCAGGTCCTGATGATGCCGCTGGTCTGGCTGTTTAACGTCATTACGCGCTTATTGATGCGTATGGTCGGCATCAAAACCGATAACGTAGTCAGCGCGGCGTTGAGTAAAGAAGAGCTGCGCACCATCGTTAACGAGTCGCGCTCGCAAATCTCGCGTCGTAATCAGGACATGCTGCTGTCGGTGCTGGATCTGGAAAAAGTGAGCGTGGACGACATCATGGTGCCGCGCAATGAAATCGTCGGCATTGATATCAACGACGACTGGAAGTCGATAGTCCGCCAGCTCACCCACTCGCCTCACGGGCGCATCGTGCTTTATCGCGATTCGCTGGACGACGCCATCGGCATGCTGCGCGTGCGCGAAGCCTGGCGCCTGAGAAACGAGAAAAATGCGTTTTCCAAAGAGATAATCCTGCGCGCCGCCGATGAAATTTACTATGTGCCGTCTGGCACGCCGCTCAGCATCCAGCTGGTAAAATTCCAGCGCAACAAAAAGAAAGTGGGGCTGGTCGTAGACGAGTATGGCGATATTCAGGGGCTGGTGACGGTAGAAGATATTCTTGAAGAGATTGTCGGCGACTTCACGACCTCAATGTCCCCTACCCTTGCCGAAGAGGTCACTCCGCAAAACGACGGTTCAGTGATTATCGAAGGCAGCGCCAATATTCGCGAAATAAACAAAGCATTCAACTGGCATCTGCCGGAAGAAGAGGCGCGCACCATGAACGGCATGCTGCTCGAAGCGCTGGAAGAGATCCCTGCCGTCGATACGCGGGTACGCATCAAAAAGTACGATATCGATATTCTCGACGTGCAGGAAAACATGATTAAGCAGGTGCGCGTCACGCCGGTGAAGCCGCTGCGGGAAAGCGTGGAAGAGAAGTAAGGCGCAGAAATGCAAAAGGCCAGTCCGCAGACTGGCCTTTTTTTGCATGAAGGTTATGCCTTCGCTACCGTCACCATTGCAGCGCGAATGGTACGGCCGTTCAGGGTATAGCCTTTTTGCATAACGGCAGCGACATGGTTTGGCGCAACGCCTTCCGCTTCCACCATGGCGATAGCCTGGTGAACGTTCGGATCCAGCGGCACGTTAGTTTCGGCAATCACTTCCACGCCGAACTTGCGCACCACGTCGAGCATGGATTTCATGGTCAGCTCAATACCTTCGACCATGGCGGCCATATCGGTATTGTTTTTATCCGCCACTTCCAGCGCGCGGTCGAGGCTGTCGATAACCGGCAGCAGCTCGTTCACGAACTTCTCCAGCGCGAATTTATGCGCTTTCTCGATGTCCTGCTCGGTACGGCGACGCAGGTTTTCCATCTCAGCTTTTGCGCGCAGTACGTTCTCGCGCTCGCGATTCTGAACTTCTGCTAACTGGGCCTCCAGATTAGCAATCTGTTCATCGCGCGGATCCACCTGCTCAGCCGCTTCAGCGGATTCCACCGTCTCCACCTCGTCATGCTGTTCCGTGATGATTTCTTCCGGGGCTTGCCCGTCAGGCGTTTTCTGTTCTTTACTACTCATGAAATTCTCCGCGTTTTTTTGCATTCATATCGCTAACTTCGCTTATTATGGGGATCAGTTTGCCGGTTTCAAGGGAACACGACAGATTGTCATGCCCTCCGTCACTAAGGACCTTCACGATAATGAATACCCCTTTTAAATGCATAGGTATTGTCGGACATCCGCGTCATCCCACTGCGCTCACCACACACGAGATGCTCTGGCGCTGGCTTTGTGAAAAAGGGTATGACGTTATCGTTGAACAGCAAATCGCCCAGGAACTCAACCTGCATAATGTGAAAACCGGCACGCTGGCGGAAATCGGGCTGCTGGCGGACCTTGCGGTTGTGGTGGGCGGCGACGGCAATATGTTAGGCGCAGCCCGCGTGCTGGCGCGCTACGACATCAAAGTCATCGGCATTAACCGCGGCAACCTGGGTTTTCTGACCGACTTAGACCCGGACAACGCTCAGCAGCAGCTGGCGGACGTGCTTGAAGGGCGCTATATCAGCGAAAAACGGTTTTTGCTGGAAGCGCAGGTGTGCCAGCAACACTGTCCGAAACGCATTAGCACCGCCATTAACGAAGTGGTCTTACACCCGGGTAAAGTGGCGCACATGATCGAGTTTGAAGTTTACATCGATGAAAAATTCGCCTTCTCCCAGCGTTCCGACGGCCTGATAATCTCTACGCCAACCGGTTCAACCGCCTATTCGCTCTCAGCGGGCGGCCCTATCCTCACGCCCTCGCTGGACGCCATTACGCTGGTGCCGATGTTTCCGCATACGCTCTCTGCGCGCCCGCTGGTCATCAACAGCAGCAGCACTATCCGTCTGCGCTTTTCCCATATGCGCAGCGACCTTGAAATTAGCTGCGACAGCCAGATAGCGTTGCCCATACAGGAAGGCGAAGATGTTTTTATCCGGCGTTGCGACTACCACCTGAATTTAATCCACCCAAAAGATTATAGCTATTTCAATACGTTAAGCTCCAAGCTCGGCTGGTCAAAAAAATTATTCTGAAACGAGCCCGAGCCACTTTACTGTATATAAAACCAGTTTATACTGTACGCAAATACAGCTCTGTTATTTTATACAGGAAGGTGGCTATGCTGGCTCAACTTACCATCAGTAATTTCGCAATCGTTCGCGAGCTGGAAATCGATTTTCAGTCTGGCATGACGGCGATCACCGGCGAAACCGGCGCGGGGAAATCCATCGCGATTGACGCGCTGGGGCTGTGCCTTGGCGGTCGTGCGGAAGCAGACATGGTGCGTCAGGGCGCCAGCCGCGCCGATTTGTGCGCGCGCTTCTCGCTGAAGGATACGCCTGCCGCGCTGCGCTGGCTGGAAGAGAACCAACTGGAAGATGGTAGTGAGTGTTTGCTTCGCCGTGCAATCAGCAGCGACGGCCGCTCCCGCGGCTTTATTAACGGCACCGCCGTGCCGCTGTCGCAGCTGCGCGAACTCGGTCAACTGCTTATTCAGATTCATGGCCAGCATGCCCACCAGCTTCTGCTTAAACCTGAGCACCAGAAAACCCTGCTGGACGGCTACGCCGGCGAGACGGCGCTAACGCAGCAGATGTCCGCCGCCTATCGTCAGTGGCACCAGAGCTGCCGCGATTTGGCGCTGCATCAGCAGCTGAGCCAGGAGCGCGCCGCCCGTGCGGAACTGCTGCATTATCAGTTGAAAGAGCTGAACGACTTTAACCCGCAGGCGGGGGAGTTCGAGCAGATCGACGAAGAGTATAAACGCCTCGCCAACAGCGGCCAGCTGCTTTCCACCAGCCAGCAGGCGTTGCATTTGCTTGCCGATGGCGAAGACGCCAATCTGCAAAGCCAGCTTTACAGCGTGCGCAATCTGGTTACCGATCTTATCGGTATGGACGAGAAGCTCTCCGGCGTGCTCGACATGCTGGAAGAAGCGGCTATCCAGATAACGGAAGCGAGCGACGAGCTGCGCCATTACTGCGACCGTCTGGATCTCGACCCTAACCGTCTGTACGAGCTGGAGCAGCGCATTTCACGTCAGATTAACCTGGCGCGCAAACACCACATTGCGCCGGAAGAGCTGCCGGCTTTCCACCAGAAGCTGCTGGATGAGCAGCAACAGCTGGATGACCAGGCGGATTGTCTGGAGACGTTAACGCTTGCCGTAAACAACCATCATCAGCAGGCGATGAAGGTGGCGCGTCAGCTTCATGAAAGCCGCGTCGCCTATGCGCGCGAACTGAGCGGGCTGATCACTGAAAGTATGCATTCACTTTCTATGCCGCACGGCAAGCTGACTATCGAGGTGGCTTTTGAAGAAAACCACCTGACGGCGGAAGGGGCGGATCGCATCGATTTCCGCGTCTCCACCAACCCCGGCCAGCCGCTGCAGCCGCTGGCGAAAGTCGCCTCGGGCGGCGAGCTTTCCCGTATCGCGCTGGCCATCCAGGTGATCACAGCGCGTAAGATGGAAACCCCGGCGCTGATTTTCGATGAAGTGGATGTTGGCATCAGCGGGCCGACCGCTGCGGTCGTCGGCAAGCTGCTGCGCCAGCTCGGCGAATCGACGCAGGTAATGTGCGTGACCCACCTGCCGCAGGTTGCGGGCTGTGGCCACCATCACTTCTTTGTCAGCAAAGAGACCGATGGCGCCATGACCGAAACCCATATGCAGCCGCTCGACAAACGCGCGCGTCTGCAGGAGCTGGCTCGACTGCTGGGCGGCAGCGAAGTGACCCGCAACACGCTGGCGAACGCCAAAGAGCTGTTAGCGGCTTAAGGGTGTGCCAGCCCCCACAAGCGCAGCGTTAGTAAAAACCCGGCGGCAACCTGCCGGGTTTCGCTTAAAAAAAGAGCAAACCGTACCCTCAAGCCACGGTTATGGCGAATTTACCTCAACTTTTTTTCACCCGCAGGGTCATAGTGAAGCGCCTTAAGGTTTTAAACTGACGGAAGGTTTATTATCATCGGCAAATTATGTATGAGCCGCGTGCTGCTCGGGCCCGAAAAGGAATCTACTCACTATGCGCTGTAAAACGCTGACTGCTGCCGCAGCGGTCCTTTTGATGTTGACCGCAGGCTGTTCCACTCTGGAGCGAGTGGTTTACCGCCCCGATATCAACCAGGGGAACTATCTGACCCCAACCGACGTTTCTAAAGTCCGTATCGGTATGACGCAACAGCAGGTTGCTTATGCTCTGGGCACGCCGATGATGAGCGACCCGTTCGGCAGCAACACCTGGTACTACATTTTCCGCCAGCAGCCAGGGCATGAAACCGTCACGCAGCAGACCCTGACGCTGACCTTCAACAGCAACGGCGTACTGACCAATATCGACAATAAGCCAAAGCTGGACGGGCAGCGCTAAGCGCCTTCTCGCCGGAAAACAAAAAAGGTGCCTGAGGGCACCTTTTCTTTTTCTTACCCTTAGCCTGAAGCGTATTTCCGGCCTGGCTTGCCAGCTTGGGTTTCTCGCGACTGGCCAGCCCGCCGGGAGAAGCGCTAATCAGCGGCGTAACGCTTAATCAGGCTTATTTTGCGCCGACTTTTCTGCGCGCTTGCGGCGCAGCTCTTTCGGGTCCGCAATCAGTGGCCGGTAAATCTCCACCCGATCGCCATCGTTCAGCGTGTCGGTTAGTTTCGCCGGGCGGCTGTAGATCCCTACTTTGTTCTTTTTGAGATCGATATCCTCTCGCAGCTCCAGCAGGCCGGAGGCCTGAATAGCCTGCTCAATGGTCGCTCCCTCTTCCAGCGTCAGCTTACGCAGATACTGTTTTTCCGGCAGCGCATAAACGACCTCAACGCGGATCTCAGCCGACACGGTAAACCTCTTTGGCGCGGTTAGTGAACGCTTGCACCATGTTAGAAGCGAGCTCTTTGAAGACGCGGCCGAAGGCAAGCTCGATGAGCTTATTGGTAAACTCGAAGTCGAGATGAAACTCTATCTGGCAGGCGCTTTCGGTCAGCTCGGTGAACTTCCAGCCACCCATCAGCTTCTTGAATGGGCCGTCCACCAGCTGCATCAGAATGCTCTGGTTATTGGTCAGCGTATTGCGGGTGGTGAACGTTTTGCTGATGCCCGCTTTAGAGACATCCACCGCCGCCGTCATCTGGCCAGGCGTGGCTTCCAGCACGCGGCTTCCCACGCATCCGGGCAGAAACTCCGGGTAGGATTTCACGTCGTTCACTAACTGATACATCTGCGCAGCGCTGTAAGGCACCAGAGCAGTACGACTAATTTGTGGCATAGCGATTCCCGTAAGTCATACAACCTACAAATAATAACATTTATCACCGGTTAAACAAAAACTCGCCGTCAGGCATGCTAAGATAGCCGTTTGCCGCCCCCACCGGATGGGGTGCCTTTTTTTACCGAATTACCTATACTGAGCAGCACTATGACGAAGAAAAAAGCACACAAACCCGGCTCAGCCACGATTGCGCTTAATAAGCGCGCCCGCCATGAATATTTCATCGAAGACGAATACGAAGCGGGTCTCGCCCTTCAGGGGTGGGAAGTTAAATCCCTGCGCGCTGGCAAAGCGAACATCGGCGACAGTTATGTCATTATGAGAGATGGCGAAGCCTACCTGTTCGGGGCCAACTTTACGCCGCTCAGCGTCGCCTCCTCCCACGTGGTTTGCGACCCAACGCGCACCCGTAAACTGCTGCTGAACCAGCGCGAGCTGGATACCCTTTACGGCCAAATCAACCGCGAAGGCTACACCATCGTCGCGCTCTCCCTCTACTGGAAGAACGCCTGGTGCAAAGTGAAGATTGGCGTGGCGAAAGGGAAGAAACAGCACGACAAACGCTCGGACCTGAAAGAGCGCGAGTGGCAGTTGGATAAAGCACGCATCATGAAAAACGCCGGGCGGTAAAGCCTGCGCTTCTGGCAGTAAAAAACCGGCGAAAGCCGGTTTTTTTATGGGCATGTTATGCGCGGGTGTCGCGTATGCATCCTGTTTGCAGGATAGCCGCAGGCAAGCCCCGCCTGACCCTAAATTGAGCAAGTGAGATACACCACCAGCCCCTCCCCGGTCCCCTACACAAGGGAGTGAAAGAGAAAACCCGAGCGCTGGCAGAGCAAACCGGCCCTCTCGCCATAAGGCCCGCCACACCTGCGCCCCAACCGTAGGCGGTCCCTCTCCCCTTTAGGGAGAAGGGTGAAGCAAAACGTTAGCGCTCCCGCAATGCCTCTTTCACTTTGTTCAGCGGTTTTATCAGGTAATCCAGCACGGTTTTCTGCCCGGTTTTGATATCCACATCCGCCACCATGCCGGGGAGGATGGGGAATGCCTTACCGTTGCGGTTGTGCAGCTCCGCGCTTTTGGTGCGAACGTAAACCCGGTAGTAAAACTGGTCGCGCTTAACCTCATCCTGAATGGTGTCCGGCGATACCATCTCCACGGTGCCGTCCAGCGTGCCGTAAATAGAGGAGTCATAGGCCGACACCTTTACCGTGGCGGGCAGGCCCGGGCGAATGTAGGCAATATCCCGCGGGTTAATGCGCGTTTCGATAAGCAGCTTATCCTCCAGCGGCACGATCTCCATCAGCTTGCCGCCGGGTTGCAATACGCCGCCCACGGTCGTGACCTGAATATCTTTCACCACCCCGCGCACCGGGGAGAAAATCGTCGCCCGGGTCACCTGGTCCTCTTTACCCGCCAGCACCTGGAGCTGCGCGTCGAGGTCGGCGTTGGTTTTCACCTGCTCCTCCCGCGCCCGCACCGCAAACTCGTTGCGGGCGTCATCCATCTTCCCTTTCAGCTCCGCCGCCTGGCGCTGCAGGCGGATCACCTCCACCTGGCTTGCCGCCCCTTTCGCCACCAGCGGCTGGGTCATACGCAGCTCATCCATCACCAGGCCATAGGTTTTGTTCAGGTTAGCCAGCGTCTCGTTGAGGTTGCGTCGGCGCGACTCGTAAAGCTGACGCTCACGCGCCACCAGTTCCGGCTCCTTCATCGACTCGGCGCTGAACTTCAGCGGCTCGCCGGTCAGCTCCGAGCGCAGCCGCTCGCTGGAAGCCCGCAGCGCCCGCACCCGCGCCGCCGCCTCGCCAAAGTTCGACTGAAAGCGCGTCGGGTCAAGGCGCGCCAGCATCTGGCCGCGCTCGACAATGTCGCCCTCATGCACCAGCAGCGCGTTGACAATGCCGCCGTCCAGGCTCTCGATAACCTGCGCGCGGCTCGACGGCGTCACCTTGCCGGAGCCCACCGTCACCTCGTCCAGCGTGGCGAACCACGCCCAGACGACGAAAAGCGCCAGCCCCAGCAGCGTCAGCCAGATAACAGAAGAGTAAAAGCGGCTCTGGCGCGCCAGCTCTTCCTGAATGGTTAGTTGGCTCATTGTTCCTCCTTACGCCACCGAGGCCACGTTGCTGTTGCGTTTTGCCTGGTTGAGAATGGCGTCGCGCGGGCCGTCAGCCACCACTTTGCCGTTCTTCACTACCACGATGCGGTCCACCAGCGAAAGCAGCGCCGGACGGTGCGTCACCAGCACCAGCGTGCGGCCCGTGAGCCACTGATGAAGCTGGCGGATAACATACGCCTCCAGCTGTTCGTCCATCGAGGCCGTGGGTTCATCCAGCAGGACAATTTGCGGATTACGCACAATCAGGCGGCTTAACAGCACCATCTGCCGCTGGCCGCCGGAAAGGCCGCGCCCGCCTTCGTTGATAAGCCTGTCGAGGCTGGCCGCGTCTTTCTGCACCATCGAGAGCGCCCCGCTGATGCGCAGCGCCTGCAGCAGCTCGCTCTCCGTGGCGTTCGGGTGGCCGAGCATCAGGTTCTGGCGCAGGGTGCCGAAGAAGAGCCGCGACTCTTGCGATAAAAAACCCACCTGGCGGCGCACGTCGGTGGGGTCGATATGCGCCAGATCGACGCCATCAATAATCACTTTGCCTTTGCTCGCCTGCGCCTGCCCGGAGAGCAGTTTCAGTAGGGTTGATTTGCCGGCGCCGACTTTGCCGAGGATAGCCACCCGCTCGCCGGGTTTGATCTCAAGGTTTGGGATCCAGAGCGCCTGATCCCCCTTCTCCGCATCGTAGCTGTACTGCACATCCTGAAACTGATAATGCCCGGCCAGCACCGGGCAGTGCGCCATTTTGCTATGCGCATCGCGATCGAGCGGCTTTTTCAGCAGCTCGTTAAGCCCTTCCATCGCCGTTTTGGCGTGCTGCCAGCGGGAGAAAACCATGGTGAGTTGCATCAGCGGCGCAAGGGTGCGGGAAGAGAGCAGGCTGCAGGCCACCAGCGTACCGGTGGTAATCTGCCCGTCGAGCACCAGATAGCTGCCGAACACCAGCATCCCGGCGTAGGTTATCTGCTGCACAGTGGAAGCCCAGCCGCTCAGGCGAGCGCCCCAGACGCGCTGTTTCATGCCGATGTTCGCGCCCACGCCGTGGGTGTGCTCCCACTGGCGCTGAAAATAGGGCTCCGCCTGCAGCGCCTTGATGTCCTCCACCCCTTCGATAGATTCCACCAGCACCGCGTTGCGAATCGCGCTTTCGCGCATCCCCTCTTTGGCGAGCTTCGCCATCGGCCACTGCACCAGAATGCCGGGAATGACGATAAGCGGAATGGCGATAAGCGGAATCGCCACCAGCGGCCCGCCCACCAGCGCCATAATGCCGAGGAACAGCAGCACGAAAGGGATATCCATCGCCGCGCCCACGGTGGTGGAGGTGAGCAGCTCGCGCACCTGGTCTATCTCGCGAAGCTGCGAAATAAACGATCCGGTGGATTTTGGCCGCGCGTCGTTTTTAATCGCCAGCGCCCGGGCGAAGAAGAGCGAGGAGACGTTAAGGTCGATATGCTTGCCCATGATGTCGGAAACATGGGTGCGGGCGAGACGGATAAAAAACTCCAGCAGCGCCGCCAGCAGCACGCCGAAAAAGAGCACCCACAGCGTGGGGAAAGACTGCGCCGGGATAACGCGGTCATAAACCTGCATTGAGAAGAGAATGCCCGCCAGCGCCAGCACGTTGCCGATAACCGAAGCCAGCGAGATTTCCGCAAGCTTGCGTCCGGCATGGCGAAAGTGGCGCCAGAACCAGTGCGGCTCCCAGGGGCGGGCGAAGTCATCAATGCGGGAATCGCGCCCGCGGGCGGCGATGCCAAGCAGCACGATTTCCGGCTTAATGCGCGTAAGCAGCGCCTCCAGCGGCTCCTCGCGCACCAGGTCGCCCCCTTCGCTCAGCCAGTAGCTGGCGAGGCCGTCGGCGTCGATATCTTCAATCAGCATCAGCCCGCCCGCTTCCAGCTGGACTATCACGGGCAGGGTCTGGCTGTTCCAGCGCATGTTATTAAGGTCGGTGAGTTTCACCTGCAGGCCCATCAGGCCTGCCAGCCGGTCAAGGCGCGAGGCCAGCGGCAGATTTTCAAACCAGCGCATCTGCTGGCGCGCCGCCGGGGCATCGGCGGGAAGGCCGAAACGGCCCGCCGCGCGCGCCATGGCGCGGGTCCAGCTTTCTGTATCCGGGGTCTGGGACATCAAAAACTCCTTGTGTAGCCAGCTCTCAGAGCGTCGGCAGGGTATCGCCGGTCATCCGGGTGCGTTCAATGCCGAGCATGTCGAGCAGGTTGTCCACGGCGCCGGCGTAGCGCACCGCCGCATCCCAGGCGTCATAGCGGGCGGTTATGGACGAGGTGTCGGCCTGAAACACATCCTGTTCAATGCTCAGCAGGTCGTTAAGGCTGCGCTTGCTCAGCCGGTATTCGTCGCGATAAACGCTCCGCGCCCGTTCGGCGCTGTTAAGCTGCTGCTCGCCCGCCTGCTGGCGCTGCTGCGCGCCGGTAAGATCCGCCCAGGCGGTGGCGGCGCGCTGGTTAATGTCGAGCTTGCTCGCCTCCACGTCGGCGCGGGCGCTGGCGCGGTCGCCTTCGGCGGCGTCGACGCGGGCGCTGACCGCCCCGCCCTGATAAATGGGCGCATCCAACACCAGTTGCACTTCGTCGTCCCAGTAGTCGCCGTTGTCGTTCTGGTAACGGGTGCGTCCCGCCTGCACGGAGACCGTCGGCCAGTGCTGGGCCTGCGCCTGACGAATGCGCTGCTCGGCGGCGAGCTGTTTCGCCTGGGCGGCGCGCACCGCGTTGTTCTGCTCGTAAGGAAGGGATTTCAGCGAAATATTCTGGCGCATCAAATCTTCCGGCAGGTCCGGCAGATTGTCGGAGACCACGCCGGTCAGCACGCTCAGCGCCGCCTGGGCGGAGCGGGTCTGCGCGCGGTATTGCTCAAGGCTTGCGTTCATGCCGGCGATGCGGGTTTGCGCCTGCAGCACGTCCGACTGGGTGCTTAAGCCCGCCTCCGAACGCAGGTTCGCCATCTCCTGCACGCTCTGAAGCGAATCAAGGTTGCGCTGCGCCGCCTGCGCCAGCGCCTGATAGCGTTTTACCTGTAAATAGGCCTGCAGGGTTTGCATGCCGACCTGGTTGAGGGTGTCGTAAAGGCCGTAGCGGTAAGCGTCGGTGAGGTTTTCCTGTTCATCGATGCTGCCGCCGGTTTTGCCAAAATCGTAGAGAAGCTGTTTGAGGTTAACGCCGCCCGCCGCGTTGCTGTTCAGCGAGCCTGCCGAGTCGGTGCGATGGCTGCGCCCGACGTTTCCCTGCAACGAGATTTGTGGAAACCAGGCGCTTTCGGCTTCTTCAAGGTTGGCCTTGCCAACGCGGATTTGCGCCGCCGCCTGGGCGATTTTCGGGTTGCGGGCGAAGGCGCGCAGTATCGCCTCCTTTATAGAAAGCTGCGCCTGGAGCTGTTCGCTCGGCGCCGTCTGCCACTGAAACGTCTCCTCTCCATAAACGTTCAGGTTTACTCCCATCAGGGCTGCCGCAAGGCACACGGAAAGCCCCAGCCGCCTGTGGCGCGCTTCGGTTTGCTTCATGGTTCCACCTTAGTTATGCCCGCCTGGGCGTCGTGGTGATATTGTTAAAATAAAGATGAAGGCCTCCTCCCTGAGGCCCTGTTGCATTACACGTGATTAACGTGGATCCCTTGCTGGATAAGCACATCGCCAAGCGTCGTGGTCTGCGAGCTGTTGTGGTAAACGTCGAACTGCACGCCGTCCACTTCCCGCTGCCCGCTCACCTCCCAGACATCCCCGGCGCCGTTGATCAGGTTCACCTGATCGCCCGCGCTGCCTTTCACCACCAGATCGTCTTCCGGCTTGTCGGTGACCGTGAGCGCCTGATTCACATCCAGCGTCAGGCCGTTGGTGCCCGATTTGCCAAGGTCGACAATCTCAACGTGCTGCACTTTGCCCGCCAGTTCCGTCAGGTTGAGCAGCAGGTTGACCCCATCCAGCACCAGGGTATCGGTGCCCGCGCCACCGTCTATCTGGGTAAAGCCCAGCGAGGCGAGGTGGATGGTGTCGTTGCCCGCGCTGCCCTGCACCGTCTCGCCGCTTACCGACGTACCGTCCGCAAGGTCGATGCTGAGGCCGCCGATGGTGTAAGCGCCATCCGCCTGCGTCGTGGCGGCCGTCGCGCTTTCCGTCGTCGCCGCAGCGCTCTGCGTGTCATCGCGCACCGCGCTGGCGCTGGCAAGCAGGTTCTCGGTTCCGGTCTGCTGGCTGTCATCGCCCGTCAGGCTGCTGTTTTCATCGCTTACGCTAAGCAGCGAGAAAGCGGCCGCGTCCGACTCTGCCGAGAGCGTGCTTACGCCCGCAGGCGGCGTCGTAGAGATGAGGTTGCCGCCAAGCCCGACATTCAGATAGCCAGTGTTGCCCGCCACATCCGTGGCGTAGATGTTCAGCACGCTGGAGAGCGACAGCAGTTGCAGGATGTTCAGCCCAAGCCCCAGATTGGCGCTCCAGTTGCCGTTAGCATCGGTGATAGCGGTGGTGTTGACCGTGCCGTTGAGCAGCGACAGATGCACCACCGAGCCCTGCGCGAGGTTGGTGGAGCCGCCGCGCAACGTCAGTCCATTGGTCAGCAGCGAGACCACGTTCAGCGAAGAAAGCGGGTTAAAGGTCAGCGTCGGCGTGGTCAGTTTCACCGTCACGTCGGAGCTGGTGGTGTTGGTATTGCCCACTTTATCGGTTACCGTCACGCCCACTTTCAGCGCGCCGTTGGTCAGCCCCTGAAGCACTGAACTGGCCACCGGCAGCGACCAGGTGCCGTCGCTGTTTACCGTCGCGTTGTAGTTAGCGCCGCCAAGGTTCACCACCACGGACGCGCCATCCGCCGCGCCGCTGATTTTCCCGCTCAGCACCTGGCCTGAGGTCGCTTCGCTGACGTTCAGGTACTTGTCGTTACCAAACAGCGAGGTCAGCGAAATCGACGGCAGCGAGTGGGTAATCACGTTCAGCAGCCCGCTGGTCGTGGAGCTGTTGCCCGCCGGGTTCACCACCGACGCGTTGACCGTGAGCGTGCCGTCGAGCAGGCCGCTGAGGTCTGTTTTCGGCACGGTGACCTGCCAGTTGCCGTCGCTGCCCACTGTGGTGGTGTAGTTCTTGCCGCCAAGCGAGACGTTCACCAGCGAGCCGACCGCGTTGGAGCTGGTGCCGGTAATCACCTGCGCGTTGAGAATATCGCTGGCGTTCAGGCCGTTATCGCCAAACAGCGAGGTGATAGCGAGCGTCGGCAGCGCGCCGATATTCACGCTCAGCCCGCCGGTAGCCGTTGCCGGGTTGCCCGCCGGGTCAGCCGCCGTTACCGAAACGTTCAGCAGACCATCGGTCAGCGTTTGCAGCAGGCTGGCGGCGACCGGCACGCGCCATGTGCCGTCTGCCGCCACCGTCGTGGTGAGGTTTAACGGCCCCAGCGCCACGTTGAGTTGCGTTCCCGCCGCGAGGTTGGTGGCGGTGCCGCTCAGCACCTGCGGATTCAGCAGATCGGCAAGGCTCAGGTTGTTGTCGCCAAACACCGGGTTGAGCGCGATTTGCGGCAGGTTCTGAATAATAGCGTTCACCACCTGGCTGCCGCTGCTCGCCACGTTGCCGACCGCGTCGACCGCCTGCGCCGTGACGGTCACCGCGCCGTTAGCCAGGTTCTGCAACAGCGAGGCTGGCGCCGCGACCGACCAGACGCCATTCACCACCGGCGCCAGCAGTTCGGTGCCGTTGACCAGCACCTGCACCGTGCCGCTGGTAAGGTTGGTCGTCCCGCTGATAACCTGCCCCGCCGCCGCTTCCGCCGCGTTCAGGAAGCCATCCGCGCCGCCCAGCAGCGAGGTGATAGCCACCGTCGGCAGCGTGCCGATGCCGATATTCACCAGCGGGCCTTCCGTGGTCGTGCTGTTGCCTTCCGGCGTGGTGATGGTGATGAGGCTTGCAAGGCTGCCGTCCGTCAGGCTGGCCAGCTGCGACGGCGAAACCTGAATCGAGAAGAGCCCATTGCTGCCTACCGTTCCGTTAAAGGTCTGGTCGCCAATCTGTACTGCGACAAGCGAGCCTGCCGCGGCCTGGCCCACGGAGCCGGTGATGGTCTGGCTGACCAGCGCGTCGGCGGCGTTGAGCAGGTTGTCCGTAAAGACCGAGACGGTGTTCAGCACCGGTTCAAGCAGGCTGAGCGTCAGGCTGGCGCCCGCTGTTGCCCCGTTGCCATACGCGTCCGCCGCCGTCACGCTCACCGCCACGTTGCCGCTGCCCAGCGCCTGGAGCGCGTTTTGCACCGCCGCCGGGAGGTTAGCGGACCAGGCGCCGTCCGGCCCGACCACCACGTTAATCGCCTCGGTATCGCCGATGCGCACGGTCAGGCTCTGACCGTTCAGGCCGGTTGAGCTACCGCTAATCACGCCATTTAATAGTTCCGGCACGCTGAGCACGCCGTTGCCAAACAGCGGGGCGAGCGTAATCGTCGGCGCCACGTTGGCAAGCGTGAAGCTCGCGCCGGTATTCAGCACGTTGCCCGCCGTATCCGTCACCTGCACCTGCAGCGCGGTGTCGCCCGTCGGCAGCGCGTTTAACAGCGTCGTCGGCAGCGTGGCGGTCCAGGCGCCGGTCGCCGCATCCACCACCGCATTCAGCGTCTGGCCCGCGACGTTAACCACCACCGACGTCACGTCAGCCGCGTTGCTGAGCGTGCCGCTCACCACCTGGCCCGCGCCGCTGGCGAGGTCGTTGACATTAATAATGTTATCGAGGCCGACCAGCACGTTGCCTACAACCGGCAGGTCGCTCAGCGCCAGGTCGAAGTCGACAATCTCATTTGTGGTATTGCCGAAAGCATCCGTTACGCCGACGTTCAGTTGCAGCGTCTGGTCAATCAGCCCCTGCCAGAGGCTCGGCGGCAGGTCGATGGTGAAAGTGCCGTCCCCGGCCAGTACCGGCGCGAGCGGAATATTCACATCAGTGCCGATAATGGACGCGGTAACCGTCGCGCCGCGATAGTCGCCATCCACCCGGCCCGTCAGCACCTGAGTGACCAGCGACTCGGCCACGTTCAGGATGCCGTCGCCGCCGAACAGATCGTCGACCAGCACGCCCAGCCCCTGGTTGAGCGCCACGTTAAGCGCCACCCGGTTGGTGGAGGTGTTGCCCGCCGCATCGGTGGAGGAGATTTGAATGACCTGCGCGCCGTCGGTCAGCGTCGTGAGATCGAGCCGCGGGAAGGTGTAGGTCCAGTTGCCGGACTCATCCACGGTCGCGGTGGTGGAGAGCGGCCCGAGAACGATGTTGACCGTCTCGCCCGGGTCGCCCGTACCGGAGAGCAGCAGGCCGCCCGCGGCGTTCACCGTGTTCAGCACCGCCGGCACGCCAAGCGCATCCACCGTCAGCAGCGGCGCGTCCACATCCACCGTCAGCGGACGCTCCGCCGTCGACACGTTGCCCGCGGCGTCGGTCACGGTTGCCGTCACCACGTAATTGCCGCTTGCCAGCGCGTCCACCGCGCTCTGCGGCACCGTCGCACTCCAGGTGCCGTCGCCGTTCACCGTGGCGTAGTAGTTCACGCCGTTAAGGTTGACGGTAACCGGGCGGCCCGCTTCAGCCGCGCTCACCTGGCCGCTTATCACCAGCGGCTCGCCGGTTTCGCTGGTAGTGAGGAGATCGTCCCCCGCCACCACGTTGATGCCTAATCCCTGCGGCGCGGTGATATCGACGGTGACGGCGGCCGTACCGGTAATTTCCGCCGCAGAAGGATCGATGCCCGTCGCGGTAAGGGTGTAAGCGCCCTCCGTCGGGAAACTGCTGGCCGCTACGTCGATAGCCCAGGTGCCGTCGGCGTTAACCGTGACGTTGTCCAGCAGCACGCCGTTCAGCGATACCGCCAGCGTCCCTCCTTCAAAACCGGTGCTTCTGCCGGTAACCGTAATAATTCCCTCGCCGAGTTCGCCTGCGTTAACAAAGCCGTCGCCAGCGACAGGGTCGATGCTCACGCTGAAATCAGGACGCACGGGATCGTAGGTCACGGCGACCGGCGCGCTGGCGGCCGGGTTGCCCGCCGCGTCCGTAACGGTCGCGACCAGCGAACCGCTTTCCGGGCTGTTAAGCAGCGTGGCGAGCTGCGCCGGGGTCAGCGCCAGCGCCCAGGTTCCGCCCGGCTGCACCGTGGTGGTGAAGGTTTGGCCGGAGAGCGTCACCGTTACCGTCTGGCCCACATCCACACTGGTGGTAGAGCCGGTAATGGTCTGCCCCTGCTGGCTTTCCACCCAGTCCAGCTCGCCGTCGCCAAACGGCGCGTTGACCGTAATGGCAGGCTCAGCCAGGGCGACGGTGACCGGCGTAATGCTCACGCCGGTGTTAGCCGCCGCATCGGTAATGTTGACGGTAATGTTCTGCGGGCCGTTCGGGATACCGTCCAGCGCGCCAGGCGCAAGCGTTACGCTCCAGGTGCCATTGACGACGGTTGCCGGGAAATCCCGGCCGCCAATGGTGACCGTGATAACCGGCGTTTGTGTAATGACCGGCGTGCTGTAAGCCCCGGTAAGCGTCAGCGCGCTGTCCACTTCGGCAATGTTGAGATAACCGTCCGCCAGCGCTGGCGTCAGCGCCGGGTCCAGCGTCACGGCCGGCGGCGTAAAGGCCACCAGGAACGACGGCGTAGGCTCAAGGGTGGTGCTGTTGCCGTACTGATCCTGCGCCGTCACAATCACAGGCACCTGCGCGCCGTTCTCAAGGCCCTGCAGCGAACCGGCTGGCAGCGGCACGCGCCAGGCGCCGCTGGCGTCCACGCTCGCCACATAGGTTGTGCCATTAATGTTCAGGGTAACGGTCACGTACTGGTTTGGCCCTGTTACGCCCGTCGTTCCGCTGATGGTGGTGTCGCTCGCCGCTTCCGCGATGTTGAGAATGTTGTCGCCACCAAAGAGCGGGTCAACGGTCGGCGTCGGCAGCGTGGTTTCGACGGCGAAGGTGACGGGCTCAGCGGTGTCGCTGTTGCCTGCCGCATCCTGCGCCGTCACGGTAATGGTCGGCGTGGTGCCGGAAGGCAGAGACGAAAGCACTTCAGACGGTATGGTGACGGCCCAGTCGCCGTTAGCCCCGGCCTGCGCGGTGCCCGTCCAGGTAATCGCATTTACCGTGAGCGTGACGGTGACGGTCTGCCCGGCGCCTGTCGCCCCGGTATTGCCGGTAATGGCCTGCCCCGCCGCCGCGCTGGCTTCCGCGTTAGTCAGCACCTGGTCGCCAAACAGCGGGTTGACGGTGACGTCCGGCACGTTGTTGATAACGGCGGTGAAGCTCTCCGGCAGGCTGACGCTGTTGCCTGCGGCGTCGGTCACCACAATATTCAGCGGAATTTCGCCGTCCGGCAGCGCGGCAAGCTGCGCCGCCGGAATAGTGACGCTCCAGATGCCGTCGCCATTCGAGGTGGCGGTAACCGGCGTGCCATTGTTCAGCGTCGCCGTTACGGTCAGCGGACGGTTCGGGTCCGTCACGCCGGTATTGATGGTAAAGGTATAGTCGCCCGTCGCTTCCGCGACCGTCAGCACATCGTCGCCAAAGAGCGGCGCCGTCAGCGCGGGCTGCGGCAGGGCCGTAACGAAGCTGGTGAAGGGCTGCGGCTCGCTGGTGTCGGTGTTGCCTGCGCGGTCGGCGACGGTCACGGTCAGCGAATGGTCGCCGTCGGCAAGCGCCGCCAGCGCCTCTGGCGTTAGCGCCACTGACCAGAAGCCGGTGTTGTCGACCGTGCCGGTAATCGGCGCGCCGCCGTCAATGGAGACCGACACCGTCTGCCCCGGCCCGGCAAGGCCGGTCGAGCCGGTCAGCGTCTGGCCTGCCCCCGCTTCGGCGGCGTTCAGGAAATCATCCGTAAAGAGCGTTTCCGGCAGCGTTGCCGTCGGCGTTTCCAGCACCAGTTCCAGCGTCACGCTGCTGGTGGCCGGGTTAGCGTAGGCGTCAGCGGCGGAGACCGTCGCGGTAAACTGCCCGCTGCCAAGCGCCGAAAGCAGCGCGCTGCCCTCCGCGCCCACGTTCACGCTCCAGGTATTCCCGGCGGTCACCGCCCCGGTATAGGTCTGGCCGCCAATGGTCAGCGTGACGGGGGTCCCTACCGCCAGGCCGGTCGAGGTGCCGGTAATCAGGAAGACATCGGACGCCTCAGGGCTGTTAACCACGTTGTCGCCGGATATGGGGTTAAAGGTCAGTGTCGGCAGCACGTCGTTGCCCACATTGACCGTTATCGGCGACGTGCTGACGTTGCTCTGGGCATCCGTCGCCTGCACGGTTAATACCACGCCGTCGCCTGACAGCGCCTGCAACTGCGCCGCCGGGATGACCAGCGTCCAGTTGCCCTCTTCATTCGCCACAACCGCAGTCGTTATCGGCTGGCCGTCCACCAGCAGCACTACGTTCGCGCCCGGCGCGGTGGTGCCCGTCAGCAGTTGATCCACCGCCGATTCGGCCACGTTCAGCAGGCCGTCATCAAAGACGTTGCCTGGGGTGATAGCGATAGCCGGGCCGCTGAAATCGGCCAGCACATCCTGGGTTATCACCGCCGGATTCTGCGCCGCGTCAGTGGCCGTTACGGTGATGGTGTAGGTTACGCCGTTGGTGAGCGCTGCCAGCGCAGAGGCGGGAATGAGCACACTCCACAGCCCGTTTGCGTCGGTAGTGGTGTTATAGGTAACGTCGTTGAAGGTCACGGTAACCGGCGTACCGGCCGCGAGGTTCTGCGAGGTGCCGGTGAGGGTGAGATCCGCCCCGCGCTCGGCGGCGTTGATCACATCGTCCTGCGCGACAACATCCACCGTCAGCTGCGGCAGCGATCCTGGCTGCGCCACGACGTTCACCGGACGATCGACGGTGATCGGGTTGCCGGCGAGGTCGGTCACCGTCACGCTTATCGGCAGCGAACCGTCAGGAATGCCGGTGGTGGCGGAGGCCGGAATTTCTACGCTCCACGCGCCGCCTTCCTGCACCGCGCCTTCGTAGGTCTGGCCGTTGATCGTAACGCGAACGATCTGCCCGGCTTCCACCCGCGCGGTAGTGCCGGTAAGGGTAAAGGCCACGCCCACTTCAGCGGCGTTCAGGAAATCGTCGCCGGTGACAGGGTCGATTTGCAGCGCAGGGGCGTTCAGCGGCGAAGCGTCGAGCGTAAAGCTGACGGTATCGGTTGTGCTGTTGCCTGCGAAATCGGTGACCGTCGCGGTCACCGCGACCGGCCCGTCAATCGCCCCGCTCAGCGCGCCCGCAGGCAGCGTGACGCTCCAGGTGTTGTCGCTCAACACCAGCCCGGTATAAGTCTGGCCGTTGACCTGCACGACCACCTGCTGCGGGTTCGCCGGGTCATAGGTCGCCGTGCCGGTGATTTGCAGCGGCTGCGTCACTTCAATGCCGTTAACGATATTGTCATCGGTAAGGTCGTTGATGGTGAGCGCCGGCGCGGTTTTATCGACCACCACCGAACTTTGCAGCACGTTCTGGTTGCCTGCGACGTCGGTCGCGGTGATGGTCAGCGGCAACGTGCCGTCGCCAAGCGCCTGAAGCGCTTGCGGCGCAAGCGTCAGCGACCAGTTGCCGCTGGCGTCCACTGTCGCCGGGTATTCTGTCTGCCCGATAAGCACGGTGACCGTCTGGCCCGCCCCTGTCACGCCGGTCGAGCCGCCAAGCGTACCGCCAGCGTTCGCTTCCGCAGCGCTCAGCACCCCATCGGTAAACGGCGTGTTCAACGTGACGACCGGCAGCGCGGTGGTGATCAGCGTGAAATCATGGGTGGTGGAGACCGCGTTGCCTGCCGCATCCACGGTTGACGCGCTGAGGGTGATGGTGCCGTCGCTGATAAGCGCGGCGTCCGTCTGCGGCACGATAACGCTCCAGGCGCCGCCCTCCTGCACCGTGGCGGTGTACTGTTTGCCGTTCAGCGTGACGACAATCTGGCTTTGCGGTTCAACGTTTACCGTCGCGCCGCTGATAGTCAAACCGCTGGCGATATCGCCAAGCCCTACGCTGTCGTCGCCTGTCAGCGGCGTGACGACGATAGCGCTGAGATCGGTGTTGACGGTGAAATCGCGGCTGTCGGTTGCCGGGTTGCCCGCCGCGTCGGTGACGGAAGCATCCAGCGTATAGCTGCCCGTATTCAGCCCGGCCAGCGCGCTCGCCGGAACGGTGACCGCCCAGTTGCCGTCGGCGTCGACCGTGCCGGTCCAGGACAGCAGCGGCCCAAGCGTGACGGTAACCTGCTGGCCCGCCTGTACGTTAAGCGTGGTGCCGGTCAGCGTCACGCCCGCGTCGCGTTCAGCGGCGTCGATGATGTTATTGTTAGTCACCGGGTTAATCGTCAGGAGCGGCGGACGGGTCGCATCCGCCGCCACGCTGATGGTATGCGTGGTGGTGGCGCTGTTGCCTGCGGCGTCGCTCGCGGTCACGTTAAAGACCGCCTGGCCATTTGGCAGCGACTGCAACACTTCCGCTGGCACCGTTACCGTCCATTCGCCGCCTGCGCCCGTCACCGTTCCGTTCAGGGTTGCGCCGTTGATAGTCACCACCACAGGCGAACCGACTTCCGCCCCTGCCGCAACGCCTGTCAGCGTCTGCTCAACGCCCGCTTCGGCAATGTTCAGGAAATCGTCACCGGCAAACGCGCTGACGCTAACCTGCGGCGGCGTAACATCAACGGTGAACTGGGTATCCAGCGTATCGGCGTTGCCCGCCGCATCGGTGACGGAAACCAGCACCGGCACCGGCGACTGCGCTTCGGTCAGGCCGCTCAGCGCGCCAGATGGCACCGTTACGCTCCAGTTGCCTTCGCTGTCCACCGTGCCCTGGTAAACCTGGCCGCCCAGCGTGACGCTCACGCTCTGCCCTGCTCCCGCGTTGCCGGTCGTGCCGGTGATAACCTGGTCCTGCCCGGCTTCGCCAGCGCTAAGCACGCCGTCGCCGAAGAGTGGCGCTGAAGTCACTTCCGGCAGGTTGTTGATTAAAACATTCAGGGTGTGGAGATCGGTAACCGTACCGTCCGGGAGCTGCGCCGTCGCCTGCACGGTATAAGCGCCATCGGTGGCGATAGCCAGCAGGGCTGCGGACGGGATTTCCGTCTGCCAGTTGCCGCTGGCGTCAACGGTCGCGTTATAGGTGGCGTTATTGAAAGTCACCGTCACCGCGGTGCCGACCGGCAGGCCGGCGCTGGTGCCCTGGATAATCAGCGGCGAACCCGCCTCTACGCGGTTCAGGTAATCATCGGCAGAGATAATGCTAATCGCCACCGCGTCGGTGGTGGTGTCTACCGTCACCGGATAAGGAATGGTGACAGACTGGTTGAAGGTGTCGGTCACGCTCACCTGCAGCGTGTTCACCCCTTCGCTCAGCGCCTGCAAGACGGTCACCGGCACGTCAACGCGCCAGTTGTTGCTGGCGTCTACCGTTACGCTCTGCGACCAGCCGCCGAAAGAGACGGTAACGGTGCTGCCCGGCGCCGCGTCGGTTACGCTGCCGGTCAGGGTTTGCGCGGTTTTGATCTCTGCGCCATCCAGCACGTTGTCGTCGGTGAGCGGGTTAACGTTAACGACCGGCTGCGTGGCTTTCACGCTAATGGTCTGGGTGACGGCGGTCACGTTGCCCGCGGCGTCGCTGATGCTCGCCACCAGCGGATAGTCGCCGGTGCCAAGCACGACCAGCGCCTCTGCGGGCAGGTCAATCTGCCAGCGGCCATCTTCGCCGACAACAGCGGTGTAGGTCTGGTTGTTGAGCGTCACTTCCACCGTCTGGCCCGGCTCGGTGCTGATGCCACTCAGGGTCTGGGTGGTGGTCAACTCCTCGGCGTTCAGCTTGCCGTCGCTGGTCAGCGGCAGTACGCTCAGCAGCGGCGGCGTGGTGTCCAGCGTGGCGGTAACCGTCGTGTTGCCGATATTGCCTGCGCTATCCGTGACGACCACTGTCACCGGCACCTCGCCCTGCGGCATGGTTTGCAGTTGGCTTGCGGGTACGATAATCGTCCAGTTGCCTTCGTTATCCACCGGCGCGGTGTAATTCTGGCCGCCTACCTGCACCGCTACGCTCTGGCCGCTGCCGGTCACGCCGGTATTGCCGCTGATGGTCTGATCCTGCTGGATTTCACCCGCGCTCAGCAGCCCGTCGCCGAACGGCGTGTTCACCACCGGCTGCGGCAGATGGTTGATGGCGACATTCAGCGTGCGCACATCCTGGGCGCTCTGGTCATTCAGCACCACGGTTGCCGTAATATCGCGCGGGCCGTCCTGCAACAGCGCCAGATCTTCCGGCGGAATGGTGGCGCTCCAGTTGCCTGCGTCATCGACCACCGCGTTATACACTTTGCCGTTCAGGCTCACCTGCACGACAACGCCCGGGCCGCTTACGGTGGTAAGGCCGCGCACTTCCAGCGGCTGGGTCGACTCCGCCGCGTTCAGGTTGTCGTCCGTTGAGAGAATGGCGATGGCGATGCCCGTCTGGGCGCGGTCGATGGTGATGCTGGAAGTGATATCCACGGTGGTGTTATTCGGCAGCAGCGCGGTGGCGGTCAGCGTGACCGTGCCATCCTGTAGCGCCTGGAAATCCGCCGCCGGAATGATGGCGCTCCAGCTGCCGTCGCCCAGCACGCGGGCATAGTAAACCCGCGCGCCCAACGTCAGGGTAATCAGCGATTCCACCGGAATATTCTGCGTGTCGCCAGTGACTATCTGCGAGAGTTGCAGATCGGCGTTGTTCAATGCGTTGTCGCCGCCCACCGGGTCAATGGTGACGGCCGGTACGGTGAAGTTAACCGTGAAGGATTGCTCTGCGGTGGTGGTGTTGCCCGCCGCATCGGTGAGGCTGACGCCAAGCGTATACTGCTGGCCTTCGGTCAGCCCCTGCAGCGCGGCGGCAGGAATGGTGGTCTGCCAGCTGCCGTCGGCGTTAACCACCGCCGTGTAGGTTTGATCGTTGAGCGTCAGCGTAACGGTTTGCCCCGCCTCCTCCGCCGAGGCGTAGCCGCGCACCAGCTTATCGCTGGCGGCCTGGTTGGCATCGAGCACGCCCGCTGGCGTGAAATCGGTCAGCTCCAGCGTCGGTGCGGTGGCGTCCACCGTCAGGTCGATGGTCTGGGTGGTCGGCAAGCCGTTGGCGTCTACCAGCGTGACCGTGAGAGGGTTGCTGCCATCGGCCAGCGCCTGCAACGCCGCGGCGGGCAGGGTTGCGCTCCATGTGCCGTCGCTGTTGACCACGGCGCTGTAAGTCACCCCACCGAGCGTGATGACCACCGTCAGACCGGCGTTATCCGCCTCGGTACGGCCCGACACGACGATATCCTGCGTGCGTTCCTGGGCGTTGATGATGTTATCGTCAGTAATCGGGTTAACAATCAGCGTGGAAGGAAGCGGCGGGTCGTCTGTCGGCAGCGGGTTTTCAGTGCCGCCGTTGCCGTTGTCGCCGCCGCCTTCGCCGCTGTCGCCGCCACCGTCGCCATTACCGCTGTCGCCGCCGCCATTACCGCCGTTATCGCCGCCGCCATTTCCGTTGTCGCCGCCGCCGGTGTTGTTATCGTTGTCGCCGCCACCGCCGTTACCGCCGCTGCCGCCTGCGGCAATCGCGATGCCCGCAATCCCCGCCACGGCGGCCACGCCGCCCAGCACCGCAGCGGTAGAGACGCCTTCTGAGCCAATCAGCGCCTCTGTCGTGGTATCTGCGAACGTGGGAACAATAGCCTCGGCAGTCGCCGGACCCGCATCGGTCGCGAAAGGAAACAGCGCGTGATGCACGCCCTGCTCATCCTGAAAGATAAGTTCGCTGTGCAAGCCTTCCGCATCCAGGCGGAAAAAGTTTTGATATCGAACGGTGGTGCCATCCCGCATATGGACAATCAGGTCGTTGCCTTGTCGCTCATAAGAATTAACGGACTCCGGCGAGGCATTAATTCTTACTACGCTGGTCTGGGTTAAATTTACAATTCGGTCAGCGCTTTGGGAATAATGAATCACCACATCCCCAGTTTGCTGGTTAAGGACATCTACGGTGCCGGGAAGGCTATTTTGCACGGCCATTACTTATTTCCTCTCGCTGTAAAAACATTACTGCGCGCGACGACGACGCGAAAAAATCACGTCAGCGAACCTGCGGCACCTCTTAAGAGGCGCTACACATACGGATCATTCCTGGAGGGAGACGAAAGCTTATAACTTATTGTTTTATAAATTCTTTACCTTTACTTAAGCGAAACGGTAAAAAAGTTACATATTGAAATGTATAATCAACGTTTCAGATTTCGGCAATGTCGCGACGCGTTTTTTTCAAATAAAAAGCAAAAAAGCGTGCGCTGAATCGTCGCTCCGCTTATCTGTTTCAGAGAGGCTTAATAATTTATATAGGGTTAATTAATTAATTTTTTAATCATCACGGATTGGATAAAAAGGCAGGTACTTAAAGAAACGTAAAAATATATCGCTTAATAATGTGGAAATAATTAATACCAGTTATTTCAGGGTTATCAAAAATACAATATATTTTACCGCTGCGCTATTATTAGGATAATTCCGAGATAATTGATTGTTTTTTAAGTGCGCACGTCATGGTTAAAAAAGCGCCCTTTTGTCGCCTGAAAGTCGTAGCGATATGGACTGGCGTGGCGCCTGCGGTTTCTGCTATACTTAGCGTTACACTTCTGGGGCTGATTCTGGATTCGACGGGATTCGCGAAACCCAAGGTGCATGCCGAGGTGCGGTAGGCCTCGTAAAAAAACCGCAAAAACATAGTCGCAAACGACGAAAACTACGCTTTAGCAGCTTAATAACCTGCTCAGAGCCCTCTCTCCCTAGCCTCCGCTCTTAGGACGGGGATCAAGAGAGGTCAAACCCAAAAGAGATCGCGCGGATGCCCTGCCTGGGGTTGAAGCGTTAAAACTAATCAGGCTAGTCTGGTAGTGGCGTGTCTGTCCGCAGCTGCCAGGCGAATGTAAAGACCAGACTAAGCATGTAGTACCGAGGATGTAGGAATTTCGGACGCGGGTTCAACTCCCGCCAGCTCCACCAAAATTCTTGGTTGATGGTCACCAGAGCCATGCAACAAAGTCCTGAAAGCCCGCAAGGTGAAAACCTGGCGGGCTTTTTTGTTGGCCGTCGTTGTGCCAGAAGAACTGGCAAAACCAGAGAAATGGATACGCGTAGGGTACGCGGCGATACTTTGGTTAATCTTACGTATCACTTATGGAAGGGAGCCAGGTATGGCGCGCTTCATGCACTCCCTGCCTAACCACTACATCTTCAAAGCTAACCCGTGTAAAAGACTTCACGCTACATGACGGTTATGGCTTTTTCTTACTCATAAAACCATCTGGTAAAAAATTCTGGCGCTTTCGCTATCGACATCCGGTAAGTGGCAGCCGAACCAATTTGAGTCTCGGTTTTTATTCTGCCCTTTCACTCATGGCGGCGTACCAGATAGGCGAGCAGCACTCATCGACGCTCGCACAAGGTATGGATCCGCAACAGCAACAAGAACAGGCATCCGAACAATGTCAGATTGAGCTGGATATCATTTTCTCAACTGTAGCCGCCAACTGGTTCCAAATTAAAAGCAGAAGCGTCACAGAAGATTATGCGAAAGACAATCTGGCGTTCATTAGATCAAGACGTGTTCCCTGCAATCGGTGTGATACCTGTTCAGGAGATAAAGGCCAGAACGATTGTTGAAGCATTGGAGCCAATCAAAGCACGTGGAGCGTTTGAGACAGTTCGACGCCTGGTACAGCGTATTAATGAAATCATGATTTATGCTGTTAACACTGGTCTGATTGATGCAAACCCAGCCTCAGGGGTTGGTATGGCATTTGAGAAACCTAAAAAGCAAAACATGCCGACGCTATGGCCGGAAGAATTGCCAAAGTTGTTGAGGCTTGAGTTATGTCTAACTTATCGGTTCCGACTCGCTGTTTTATTGAGTGTCAGCTCCTGACGCTTGTGCGCTCTTCTAAGGCTTCTGGAACTCGATGGGCAGAGATCGATCTTGATGCCAAACTCTGGACGATTCCCGCCGAACGAATGAAGGCAAAGCGTGAGCACATAGTTCTTTTGTCTCCTCAGGCATTGGATATTCTTGAAGTTATGAAGCCTGTTAGTGCTCATCGCGAATATATTTTCCTGAGCAGGAACGATCCAAAACAACCGATGAATAGCCAGACTGCTAATGCCGCACTCAAACGCATTGGTTATGGTGGGAAATTGGCTGCTTATGGAATATGCTCCACAGCAAGTACAGCTCTCAATGAAGCGGATCTTAATTCCGACGTGATTGAGGCGGCACTTGCTCACACTGATAAAAATGAAGTTCGTAGAGCATACAATCGTTCAACTTATCTTGAACAACGTATAGACTTGATGAATTGGTGGAGTGAATTTGCGAACAATCGCCTCCACCTCATGTAAGTGATTTAAAAGATTTCACAGCAAAGGAGTCTTAAATGCCAAATAACTACCATCAATACATTGAAGACGTTAGTGATGATATAAAGACTTGTCTTGAAGGAATGGGATGCCAACCCATACTTTTTGTTGGTTCGGGATTAACCAAGAGATATCTTTCCGGCCCAAACTGGGAAGAACTTCTCCAACAACTTGCTAATGAATGTCCTAACATCGATAAAAGATTTGCCTATTATAAACAGAAACACCCTGAATTGATTGATATCGGCAGTGTATTTTCTGATTCTTATAACGAGTGGGCATGGGGGGATGGAGAAAATGAATTTCCTGCAGAGTTATTTGACGCAGGCAATGAGCCAAGTATTTACTTTAAACACAAAGTATCTAGTATTTTTAATTCATTATTACAACAAAAAGAAATTGTAGACAACGGCGAAATTGAACTTCTAAGAAAGATCCACCCTCATTCAATCATCACTACAAATTACGACAAATTACTTGAATCGATATATCCTGAGTTCACCCCCATTATAGGCCAACAAATCCTTTACGCTAATCACGGTAGTATTGGCGAAATACTTAAAATACATGGTTGCTGCTCCATACCTGAAAGCATAATAATAAATCGCGATGATTACGATGACTTTATAAAGAAAAAGAAATACTTAAGCGCAAAACTGCTTACTTTCTTTGCTGAGCACCCTCTTCTATTTATAGGTTACAGCGCAGAAGATTCGAATATAAAAAACATACTATCTGATATTGATGAACTACTTTCAGAAAATGGAGAGGTTATTCCAAATATATACATTTTAGAATGGACAGATAAACAAAATGAAAATGAATACCCACGCCGTGAACGCCTGATTCAAGTATCTGCAAACAAAAGCATTAGAATAAAAAGTATAGTAGCAAATGATTTCTCTTGGATATTTTCGGCGTTTGGCGCGAATAGAGCACTTGATAACATAAATCCCAAATTATTAAGGGCCCTTTTAGCTCGCACTTACGACCTCGTCAGAACTGATATACCTCGCAATCCTGTTCAGGTTGATTACCGAGTTTTATCAAGCATTAGCGAGTCGGAAGGCGAATTAGCGAAATTATATGGTATAGCAACATCATCAGATGGTATGGCATTTAATGCCAGTTATCCTTTTACTTTAACCACACTAGGACAATCACTTGGTTTCAAAGGCTGGCATGATGCGAACAAGTTATTAGAAGTAGTTAAAAACATCACAGGCGTAGACATCAAGACATTTGATAATAAATACCACTATGCCATAATGAACGGCGATGAGATCCAGTCCCATAGATATTCAAACTACCTTCGAGAACTTCTCGAGAAAGTTAGGGATGGAGAAGAGTTTGAGTTAGGAATCAAAGCTCCGTAATTATTCATTCGCCGTCTAACATCTCTAAAAATCCGCTTAATCAGCGGTTTTTAGAGATATTCAATTGTTCACGCTTTTTTAGCTGTTATGCTTTATTCATCCCCACGATTTCTAGATTCTCATTTTTTATATAGCGTTGAAAATCCTCGTCAAACGAATTAATTATCCGCATCGATTCATAACCTATCTTCCCATTTTCTGGTATGCGATAATCATACTTAAAAGACTTACTCCTGCTGTTTCGGGAAATTAGATTGATAGAAATATATTTATCATCAAGCCTGACCATAAAAGTATGCCCATTAAATTTCCTGTCGCTATTTATATGATTTTCCAACGATGCTTTGATATGTTCAGGGCCTGTTATTAACAACCGAGAATTTCCTGAAATGTCGGAGCTATTTTCAAAAAAAGGTTCATAATTATACTGCCCCTCATCATCGGAGGTGTTTTTAGCCTCTTTACTCACTATTCTTGATGACTGGAGTTCAGGTACGTCTGTAGCGTTCATTTCTGGATTATCATTGATTTTTTTAATTACACTGCGTAATGATAGATTTTCTTCACGCAACTTTTCTATTTCCTGTTCAAATTCAATACTCATTTTGACAGCATCTGAACGAATCTTTCTTGCCTCATCACGAGTCATAGGAGTCTCATCGTCTATTTTTTGTTGTATTTCTTTAAGCTCGACTTGCCTTTTTCTGAAGAATGTATATGCAAATTTTGCAGGATATGGGTAAATAAAAATAAAAAATAGAGTTGTAATAAAAGGTAGCAATAATCCGTATATAAAATGGGAGTAACTCCCTGCGTATACAGAGTTTTCAATAAACTTAAATTTCTCTTCCGTTTTCATCTCAGAGAATAAAGTAAATATGAATTTATAGTTCCATATCACCCATGACAGCAAAAAACATCCAAGTAGCGGACTAGTTAATCTATCGTATAGTTGAGCTTTCACTGTCTTTATTAAATCTTCAAACATATTAAGTGCCTAATAAAAAATAAATTTCTAATTGTTAAAGCATAATAATCTTGACGCCTCCCAAAAATCAAGCAATTGCACTATCCAAGCTAGTTTGATTTTGTTCCTAAAAATTCATATGTGAGCAGTCTCACTATGTGGGTGTAAAAATTAACAAGCCAAAGCAGATCTTGTCATAGAGTTTAATTAGTTATCCCGCTGCACCGCGCAATGCTCTCCCCGCCTCGCCTGTCCGCTTTAGAGATTGCTTTTAATGCACATGCATCAACGGCCTCAGAGCCGCCAGTGCTGGCGCTGGCGGGGGATTCAGCGTCGGTAAAACGCATGTAAAACCATGCACCTTATGCATGCATGGCTTTTTACGGGAAAAAGGCGGGATTTTCGGAGAGGGTTAACGGTTCTAATGCGCGACCAGTTCTGCGCGCCGGTGAGTGTAATTCAGGTTCTGAGCGGGTGTGAATTTTTCACGGTTATCATCGCGTGAAGCCGCGTCAGGCCTGAATCCGATGGCCGTTAAAATGTCATTATCCTAAGCGGCATAACTTATTCCGCGCCTTTTTTCAGGCGCACGCGAGGCTACGCTTTGCAAAACTAAGGCTTCTTCCTTTATCTACGCTTTGCGGCAGCTGAGATACATACGCTTTGGCAAAGAAATCTCACGGTTTTCCGCCACCAGCCAACGCCGTCTTTCTTGTCAGAAGAGAGCATGCTCATAAGTTCTGAAGCTGTATTTCGCCGTATAGACCTGTTATGGTTTATACCATTCTAAGGGAAGTTTTTTCCATATAAGGAGCCAGACATGATTGACGCACAGTCAGAAGAAAAACTTCGTTCAAGAGGTTTTACCGATAAAAACATAGCCGCGCTACGCAACGTCCTTAATAAGCCTGAAAATAAGGGCCGCACTCTGCATTCTTTGTTAATTGAGTTAAAAAGACGCTTTTATGGCGCCTGGGTTATAGTTATTGCATTATTGGCCTTTTGGGCTTATGCCACTCTAACTTCTGATAATGGCAATGGCTTAATATACTTTGTAGTTATCCTCTTTTTTTGTATTTTCACCTTAGGTATGGCTCCTCTGCCACTGGCCTGGAAAGCAGTAAAATTCTTACGTAAGGAGGGCTAACCCTCCTTTATTTACCGGGCAAATTCTTTTGAATCCGTTTTATATGTCTTACGTATCTCGTTGATTTTTTGCGCTGATTTGCCAATTTCAATAGCAAGAGCAGGACGAGATAAAGTAGAAACCTTTCTATAAAAGTCAGTCGACAGCCAGGAATATAACCGCCAGGCCTCTGGTTTAAGCATGGGGCTGAATAGACCATACATGGACGTGGCAAGGTTCATGCTTTGATAGGCTAACATGCCTGTTTTACGTTCAAATCCAAGAAACTGAGCAGCTCCCATATAAGCATCTTGCGCGATATTGCGAGGGTGTTCTGTACCAACCAATTTATCAATATTTTCAAGTAGATTGCTGGTGCCATGAAAAACTAACGTTGCTCCGGCAAGCATTCCCAGTACATTCATGCTTCCAACGGAGCCTATAGCCATAGTTATACCGCCAGCTATCTGCAAACCACCAACAATCACTCCTATCCCACTAATGACATAACCCACTATTTTTTCATTTTTTTCATATAATTTGACCGCAGCAACTACATAAGCCTCCCCCGTCCTGAGCATTCTGTCTTGTATCTGGAGATTTTCGCGCTCGGCTTTGAGGTTTTTAATGCATTTATTACAAACGTTATCATCCTTAGCTTGCTTTATTCCGTTCAACTGCGCGTTGATAAAAGCCTTAGTTTCATCAAGGAATCGGATCCGTGTGAGCCCATCTTTCAGGTGAGTGCCTGCTACTTGCGTAGCAATATTCCAGAGAGAATTAGCATCGATCTGCGCCATAGCAAGGTAATAACTAGTAAACCTGTACTGATTAAGATATATATCCATTATCTTTCTCTCCTTAAAATATAAACTTGATATTTTCTAATTATAACTTAAACGTACTATAAGAATGACATTAACGCCTTCATACCTTACTTATAGTAAGAGTGTTTTCCTCAACACCAACCGGTAATCCACCACCTCGCCTTTCTTCTCCAGCTCAATCACCTGATACCCATTTTTTACCAGCATCATCAGCATGGCCGGGAAACTATTGCGCGTCTTTACCGATATGCTTTTATAACCTTTCTCTTTTGCCCACTTTTCCTGTGCTTCCAGCAATGCCTGCGCGACCCCGTCTCGTCTGTACTTCGGCAGCACACCGCCAAGCCAGCTATAGAAAGTGTCTTTATCCAGTGCATAGCCGAGCTTAAAACCTGCTGGTTTTTCGCCAACATAAGCAATCAGCGCGCAGGCAGCAGAAGCACCAATGCGCTGTTGCAGCGCCGCGTTATCTACGGGCAATGTGAATTCCGGGATGCGATGATAGAGGCTAACAATCTCATCAAGCGTGGCGTGGCTAATAGTGACTGGCATGATCTTCATCCGTGGCGCTGAAAAAGACAATTCTAAGCATTAACGCCAGAATAAGGCACCCCTGATTCTGGCAGTTAATATTCATCATTATTTAACTTGATGAAATACGCGCGACCATTGGCAATTTCGAAACCTACCGTCACGCTGCGATTGGTAAACTTGTCCCCTCCATCCAGCCCATTCGGCGACAGGACATAATCCGCAATATACTGCCTGCCGTTCTCGAACTTATAAAAAGAGGGAGGCACACATAACTGGCCATCTGTGACTTTTAGCGGAGGCTTATCACTAAAAAAAACCCGCTCTTTCATCGGCGTTTCTCTTGGGTTAATAGCGATAAAAACAGGTTGATAATTTTTTGGGTTCGCTACAAAGAAACATACCTCTTCACCTTTCATACTCACGCTGGTCGATTCAGAAGGCACCATAATATCGCCGTAACCAGGGCAACCGGTAAGCGCAAAAGGTAATATAAACATTAACGCGTTACGGAATAATTTACTGCCTGTCATTCTCTGCTCCCTTAAATAATTCACTGTTCCTTTAACGATCATATCGCATTAAATAATGTCAAAATTCACGTCTGTCTTTATACCCCTTATTTTTCTGTCTTCATAATGTTTTCACAGGTGATGCTGCTCTCAGTTCATCCTCTGCTTCGCAGCCCCACTTGTTATAAAAGTGTAACAATCCATCCCTACACTGGCTTGCGTTCTTCGAATGCCCCTCTGGCAGCACATGACAGGAAGCCACTATGAGCAGACCATTAATCAAAAAAGAACACAGTGAAGAGATCAGCAACCGCAGCAGCAACCCGGTGTTCTCGGACGTTGCCGACGCCTTTCTTTCCCGCCGCCGCTTTTTACAGCTCGGCGTGGTGGCGGGCGCCGCCGTCTCCTTCCCTCTGTTGCTGAAGTCTGAAAACGCCCTGGCCGCCAGCGGCGCCAGCCCGTCAAAACTCGCGAAAGCGGTATCGCTGGGCTTTACCAGCATCCCGGTCTCTTCAGAAGACACCGTTATCGTCCCAGAAGGGTACATTGCGCGTCCGTTCTACCGCTGGGGCGACGCGGTGGGCCTTAAAGGCAACCTGCCTGCGTTTAAAAAAGATGGCAGCAACACCACCGAGGAGCAGGCCGCGCAGGCGGGCATGCATCACGACGGCATGGCGTGGTTCAGCCTGCCGCAGGGCGGTGAAAGCGCCGAACACGGCCTGCTGGCGATGAACCATGAATACATCGACAACGGCATGCTGTTCAAAGACGGCGTGGCGAACTGGAGCGCCGACAAAGCGCGCAAAGGCCAGAACGCCATGGGCGTGTCGGTTATCGAAGTGAAGAAAAACGGCCAGCAGTGGGAAGTGGTGCGCCCCTCCTCGTTCGCCCGCCGTATTACCGTCAACACCCCGATGCAGCTAAGCGGCCCGGCCCGCCACAACGACCTGATGAAAACCGCCGCCGACAGCAAAGGCGAAGTGGTGCTCGGCACCATGCAGAACTGCGCCAACGGCCACACGCCGTGGGGCACCTACCTCACCTGTGAGGAGAACTGGTCCGATATTTTTGTGAAAAAAGGCGAGATGAACGCGCTGGAAAAACGCTACGGCATCAGCGACAGCGACGACTCATACCGCTGGAACGAAGTGGATGAGCGCTTCAGCGTCGACAAAACGCCGAACGAGCCGAACCGCTTCGGCTGGGTAGTGGAGATAGACCCGTATAACCCGAACTCCACGCCGCGCAAGCACACCGCGCTGGGCCGCATCAAGCATGAAGGCGCGGCAGTAACCATCGCGCCGGATAACCGCGTGGTGGTCTATATGGGCGACGACCAGAAGTTCGAATACATCTATAAGTTCGTGTCGGACAAAAAATATGACCCGGCGAACCGCGACGCAAACCTGTCGCTGCTGGAGTCCGGCACGCTGTACGTGGCGAAGTTTAACGACGACGGCAGCGGCGTATGGCTGCCGCTGGTGCACGGCGAGGGCGGCCTCGACAGCAGCAACGGCTTCGCCAACCAGGGCGACCTGCTTATCAAAACCCGCATGGCGGCGGACGTGGTGGGCGCCACGAAGATGGACCGCCCGGAGTGGATAGCCGTGGACCCGCACGCCGCCGGCAGCGTCTACTGCACGCTGACCAACAACAGCGACCGCGGCAAAGAGGGCAAAGCGCCGGTCGATGCCGCCAACCCGCGCGCCAACAACGTCTTCGGCCACATCATGCACTGGGTAGAAGAGAACAGCGACCCGGCCGCGCCGCGCTTTAGGTGGGACATCCTGGTGATGGCGGGCCGCACCGACGGCGAGGACGAAAAAGCGAAAGGCTCGATGAAAGGCGCGGCGTTCGGCAGCCCTGACGGCCTCTCCTTCGACCCGCGCGGCGTGCTCTGGATCCAGACCGACGTCTCCTCCAGCACCATCAACAAAAAAGCGTACGAAGGGATGGGCAACAACCAGATGGTGGCGACCATTCCCGGCACCAACGAGTACCGCCGTTTCCTGACCGGCCCACGCGGCTGCGAAATCACCGGCATCGCCTTTACGCCGGATAACCGCACGCTGTTTATCAATATCCAGCACCCGGGCGAAGGCGGCGACGATCTCACCGACCCGGCGAACCCAACGGCGGTCTCCAGCTGGCCGGATGGCGATAAGACGGGCCGCCCGCGCTCCTCAACCGTGGTCATCACCAAAGCCGACGGCGGCATCATCGGCACCTGACGCCCCCTGACAAAATAGAGGCCCGCGGGCCTCTTTTTTTATACGCGGTGGCCGGGGTTGTTCTCTGAAAGCGCATTGGCCGCGCAGATAAACGCCAGGTGGCTCAGCCCAAGCGGCATGTTGCCGCGCCAGCTCTGCGTGCGGGTGTCGTACATCTCGTTGAAGATCTGGATATTACCGGTGTTGCAGAGTGTATCCAGGATCTCCTGCATATCTTTCTGTGCCTGCCCGGTTTTTTTCAGCTCCGCCAGCGCCTCGACGCGCCAGAAAGCGCAGGCGACGAAGGTGCTCTCTTCCACTTCCACGCCGGAATAGCGGTAGAGCATCGGGCTGTTGTGGCCCAGCTCCTGATAAATCGCCTCCAGCGTGGCGAGCATGCGCTTGCGGTTGACCCGGCTGCCATAGTAGTGCGTGAGCGTAATGGCGGCGTCGAGCCGATCGCTGCCAGGGTAGAAAATGTAAGCCTGGCGGGACTCGCTCCAGCAATGCTCCTCCACCCAGTCGCGGATGCGGTCGCGCTCGCGCTCCCAGCGCCCTTTCCACGTCGGCTCGATGTGTCCGCCTTCCGCCAGCGCCACCGCCTGGTCGAGCGCCAGCCAGCAGGCCATTTTCGAATGGGTGTAGTGCTGCTCTTCGGGCAGCTCCCAGATGCCGGAGTCGCGCTGGCGCCAGGAGTCCGCGCAGCGGTTCGCCAGGTGGCCCAGCAGGCGCGAGGTGGCGAGATCCAGCACGTGGCCGACCTCAATAAAGAGCCGGGCGGTGGCGAGGAGATCGCCATACATGCTGAGCTGCTGCTGGGTACGGGCGTTGTTGCCGACCCGCACCGGCTTCGAGCCCCGGTAGCCATCCAGCTCCGGGTAACGCTCTGCGGGCACAAAATCGCCCTGCAACGTGTAGCAGGCGCGCAGCTCGGCGTCGTGGCGGATGATGGTGGAGGTGAGCCACGAGAACGCGGCTTTACAGTCCTCCAGCGCGCCGAGGTAAACGAACGATTTAATGATTAAGCAGGCGTCGCGCACCCAGGCGTAGCGGTAGTCGTAGTTTTTTTCCTTGCCGAGGCCTTCCGGCAGCGAACAGGTGGCGGAGGCGGCCAGCGCCCCGGTCGGCGCGTACCAGAGAAACTTCAGCGCCAGCGCCGAGCGCTTGACGTGTTTTACAAACGGCCCTTCCCAGGTGAGGTTGTTGACCCAGTCGCACCAGGCGGCGTGGCTGGTCTCGATGCGCTGGTCGATTTTCCCGACGGGCGGCACCGCCAGCGGCTCTTTTTCCGTCGCCACCAGCCCTACCACGGCGCGCGAGCCGGGCGACGCGGTGAGCGTCGCGACCAGGCCTTCATCGTCGCTGCGGTCGATAACAATCTCATCGGAAAAGCGCGGCATTACCATCAGGTCGCCTACGTGAAAAACAGGCTTCTTCTGCACCCTGTCGAGCCACGGCGAGAGCTTCTCCGCCTGGGTGCCAAGTTTCATCTCAAGGCGCAGCCGCACTTCGCCCTTTATTCCTTCTACCCGACGCGCCAGCTCGCTCCACGGCAAACGCCCGGCGAAGGTGCTGTTGACAGATTCTGTAATGAGCACTTCGCCAGAGGCGATTTTATAGCGCGTTTCCAGCACGTTGCTGTCGTCGCGGTAGCTGCGGGACATCTCCCACTCCTCTTCCGGCGCCAGCTTAAAAAAGCCGCCCAGGTTTGCATCCAGGATACGGTCAAACAGCGGCGGTGAATCCAGGTCAGGCACGCACCACCAGTCGATGGCGCCATCCGGGGCGATTAAGGCGACCGAACGGCCTTCGCCAATCGCGGCGTAATCGCCAAGCTCAGCGTAGCCGTCCTCTCTGGCGGGGGATCGATAGGTTTTATTTTTCACGTGTGACGGGTTCCCTGGTGACAAAACTAATCCGTTGTCCTTCAGACAGTGGAAAGACAGTGAAGCGGTACGCTTTTCAGCATAGTACATCTGTGATCGCCATCACTGACGGAGAGAAAGAGAGAGGCGGCCTGGGAGGGAGACGCGCAAACAACCCATTGTTAAATAATGGCTTTTTTCGTGACTTATGATGGCAGTTAATTATCCTGCTAATTTTTTTGCAACTTATGCGGTTTGAGCTACCTTTGGTGGTAGTTATTGGCTGACTTTTTGATCGCTAAGCTTTTATTGCATTCTGGTATCCACTCTTATTTGTTACAGGTTCGCAAAATGAACGTCTCCAGCAAAACTGTCGTTATCATTAATTGTCTGGCTGCCGTGGGTCTTCTGTTAACCCTTTCTGTGCGTTTTCAATGGCTGTGATTTTGCGTATTACGCCTTAAGAGAGACTGCGGTTCGCCCGCCAGACCTGACAAAAAGCCCGCTGAAGCGGGCTTTTCTGTTTATGTTATGCGGCGTTGGGCGGGCTTAATTGCGCGTCTGCACCCAGAAGGCGTGAATGAGGCCGGGGATGTAGCCCAGCAGCGTCAGGATGATGTTCAGGATAAACGCCCAGCCGAACCCTTTGCCAATCAACACGCCCAGCGGCGGCAGAATAATAGTAATAATGACTCTCCAGAATCCCATAGTTACTCCTGTATTGTTTTTTGCAGGTTCTTGTAAAAACATCAATTTTTATTAAGTTTAGCTGCTGTGGCGCAAATCGCTACCTGCCATACAGGACTTTACGGTTACTAACGCGGGTATACAGAGGGTTATCAATCGAACATAAACAGTGACGGGATGTCGACGTCGAGTCCTTTCGCCAGGGTCGCGATAACTTCAAGCGTTGGGTTTCTGACGCCACGCTCAATACCACTTACATAAGTTCTGTCCAGCCCACACTTATCGGCAAAAGCCTCCTGTGATAAGCCTGCTTCCGTTCTGAGTTGTTTAATGCGAGCGCCAAAGCGCTGCTGTAAAGAAGTCGTCGTTTTCATGCGGCAACGATGACGTTTTGTTGCTTATAAGACCACGGACTATGAGTCACATAACAGATTGTGGTAACATGCGTATGTGACTCATAATCTACAAAGGAGATGTTACATGACCACGTTATCCCGCCAGGACTGGCATCCTGCCGATATCATCGCCGCCCTTAAAAAGCGCAAGACCAGCCTCGCAGCCCTTTCGCGTGCGCACGGTCTGGGTTCATCCACGCTTACCAACGCCCTCACTCGCCCATGGCCGAAAGGCGAACAGCTGATCGCCGATGCGATCGGCGTTCCCGCCGCTGAAATCTGGCCTGCTCGCTATTTCGACGAACAGGGGCGCTACCAGGATCGCAGCCAGCGTATTCGTGCCGCGCGACGTGAACGCATCGAAAGTCGAAACCACCCGTTTAATTAAACATTTTCTTATCATGCTAATAACGAGCGCGTTACTAATCCACTTGTCGGCACGCGCTGGCCTGCGCTAATGTTGCTGAACGACTTTAAAAAATTCAGGAGGTGAATATGTTCCAGCCAGGCGATCTGGTGCAGCCGCGTCTCGGCGGCCCGAAGCTTAAAGTTCTGGAAGTGCACAGCGACCAGGTTGTGGCCGTGCGCGCCGATGACGAAAACGGCGAGAAATTTACGCTGAAAGCGGCGGATGTTGCGCTTTATAACGAAGAAGGCGACTTTGGCGTTTGCTAAGCCGTCGGCCCCCTCCGGCGAGGGGGTGAGTTTTTTGAGTCAGCCCGCGTTTTCTCCTGCGTTTTCCTGGGGGCACGCCAGCGCCATATAAGCGCCCCACTCCCGGTAAAGCGTCACGATTTTTCCGCGTAGTTCCGCCAGCGCCGCTTCGCTGTGAAGGGTAATGGCGCCGCGTTCTTCATCACAGAAATGCGTTTTAATGTCGACAAACGTCTGGCGTAAAGGCGGGGGAATATGCTGAGCCGACGTCGCCGTCAGCCACACCAGCCAGAAGCGCAGCAGGCGCTGTTTCGGCTCCCCTTCACCACAAAGCGCAATCAGCGCCTCTTCAAGCTCCGCCAGTCCCTGAGCGTAAACACTAAGCATAGTTTTATCCTGGTACTTAACATGGCGCTCAGCATAGCGTCGCGGCGCGAGCGGTGGGGTTACTTTGGTTAAACTCTCTTTTGCAACGGGCTTATTAAATAATCAGCGTGAATAGATCTGCGCGCGTTCAAAGCCTAAGCGCCAGCCCGCGCCGGGCTGCATTAAAAGTCATAAAAATGAATAATTACCCATCCGGTTTAGCAGAATAAAATCCCGTAAAAAGCCGACTTGTAAAATTAAAAGACGACAGCGCGCCTGAATCGTTTCATTCGGCAGATTCCACTCTGTAAAGCGATACGCCAGGCGCTCGCACAAAGATGAATAACCACAATGGAAACAGTTAACTTATTGTTTTCAATTAAATAATTCAGAAGGGCAATAAAAAATCACGATTAGATGGCCAAAACGATTTGTTAAAAGCATTTTGTTAACCAAACGGCGTTAAATAAAAATAAACCGCTAATTGTCTGTTTATATGCAGTCATATAACCTGATGTCATACGCAAAACCCTTTGCATAATACCAATCACTAGCCATTTTGCTGGGTTATCCCGCTGCTTTCCCTGAGGAGTTAAAAAGATGTTTTCGCCGCATTCTCGCTTGCGTCACGCCGTTGCCGACACGGTCGCGATGGTAGTGTATTGCTTCATTGTGGGGATGATGATTGAAATTTTTATCTCCGGGATGAGCTTCCAGCAATCGCTCTCTTCACGCTTAGTGTCCATTCCGGTGAATATCGTGATCGCTTTTCCGTACGGTATTTATCGTGACGTCATTATGCGCCAGGCGCAGCGGCTGAGTCCGGCGCGAACGGTCCGAAGCCTGGCGGATATGTTGGCCTATGTGACATTCCAGTCGCCGGTTTATGCCGCCATTCTGTTGTTTGTCGGCGCGGAGTGGCAGCAGATTGTCACCGCCGTCAGTTCCAATATGGTGGTATCGATGCTGATGGGCGCCGCCTATGGCTATTTCCTGGAGTTTTGCCGTCGCCTGTTCCGGGTGAGCGCCGCGCCGGTTAGCGCTGAAGCGTGATGAAGGAAAGCAGCGCGACAGGGTAAAGCCTGTCGCGTTTTTTACTGGTCGCCAAAGAGACCGGAGAGATAGCGCTCCAGCGCCATGCGTGAGCTGAAACCGTGCGGAATACCGTAATGCTCCTGCGCTTCGCCGCCCAGGTACAGAGGAAACTGCTGATAGTGATCGCAGGTTTTCATTTCCGAAGCCGGTTCCGCAAGCGATGAGCTGCGCTCTTTAAGCGTCGGATGAATGATAAGCGCAGTGCGGCCCATACGCGCTTCGCGGTTCACATACACATAATTATCACCGCGGCGGTAACCATAGGTTTTGGGCGTCACCACATCCATCGTAAAGCCAGCTTTTTCCAGGACGCGCGCCACCTCGTCGGGTCGTAAATACATACCTTTTCCTCGTGATTTTCTTACTGCATCGCAACCTTACAATAAGCAGCATTAGCAGGGCTTTCGGAAAAGTCCATAAACGCCCGAACAAGGCGTGACGGGCTTCAAGCGGCAAAAATGTGGTCTACACTGTTAACTACATGACTGAAAAGGAGGATTCAAAATGGCTAACAAATTTACCCGTACCGATGCCCAAGAAGGCGTACAAGAAATTAACGACGATGTGAGCCGTCTGGCAGATTCCCTTGAGGAACTCCTGAAGTCCTGGGGCAGTGATGCTAAAGACGAAGCGGATAACGCTCGCCGTAAAGCTGAATCGCTGTTGCGCGAAACTCGCGCCCGCATGCAGGGCCGCAACCGCGTGTCGCAGGCCGCGTGCGATGCCGTAAGCTGCGCGGATACGTTCGTGCGCGAAAAACCCTGGTCAGGCGTAGGGATTGGCGCGGCTGTCGGCCTGTTCCTCGGCGCCCTGCTGGCGGGTTCCTCCTGCCGCCGTTAATCGATTTCGCTCCCCGGCCCTGCCGGGGAGTTTTATTTTAAGGCCTCGCGCAGCGCGCGGGCCTGTCTCCTCGCCTGCTCGGGCGATGCAATGTTTGTAAAGCTCATCATTAACCCCTTCTCGCCTGGGTGCGCGATACGCCAGTCGCTCAGCGCCTGCACCGCCAGCCCGGCGGCGACCGCTTTGCGCGCCAGCTCGCTGTCTTCACGCTCGACCGGCACCACTAGCTGAATGCCGCCCTGCTGCGGCGTGACGCTGAACCCGTGCTCCGCCAGCGCGCTTTCCAGCCACTGGCGACGTTGCCCATAGCAGTGGCGCATTTTCCTGAGATGCCGCCAGAAATGCCCTTCCCGGATAAAATCGGCGATGGTCTGCTGGTAAAGCGGCGGCACCGTGCAGGGGAGCTGTTTTGCTGCCGCCTGAAACGCCGCCACGCACTGGGGCGGCGCCACCAGCCAGGCGGTACGCAACGCAGGAAAGAGCGACTTGCTAAAAGAGCCTGCGTAAATAACCCGCTGCGGGGCGTCGAGGCTTTTCACCGGCGGCAGCGGCCTGCCCTGGTAGCGAAACTCGCTGTCGTAGTCATCTTCAATAATCCAGCGCGCGTTAAGCGCCGCCCAGTCGAGCAGTTCGCGGCGACGCGGGAGCGAAAGCGCTACCCCGAGCGGGCTCTGGTGCGCCGGGGTGATAAGCGCGAAGCGGGCGTCCGGGTGTTGTCTTATCCCTTCAGGAACATTCATGCCGTCGCCATCCACCGGCACCGGACAGAAGCGCAGCCCCGCCTGCGCCAGCACCGGACGAATAAACGGAAACCCCGGGTCTTCCAGCCAGATGCCGTCGCCCGGCTGCGCCAGCGCGCGCATAATAAGCGTCATCGCCATCCCGTACCCGGCGGTGATGAAGACCTGCTCCGGCTGGCAGTCGATGCTGCGTGAAAAACGCAAATAATCGACGATGGCCTGACGCAGCGCGGTTTCCCCTTCGCTTTGCGGCGCGGCGAGGTCGAAACGGGTTTGCAGCCGCAGCCTGCGCCCCATCAGCCGCGACCAGAGCGCACGAGGAAACGCGTCCAGCGCGGGCAGCCCCATCTGAAACGGCAGCGGCTCGCCATTGCCGGCCGGCGCGGCGCTGGCAGTAAAGCCAGGCTGTGCCGGAGAAAGCGTCTGGCTGACGAACGTGCCCGCCTGCCCGCGCCGCTCCAGCCACCCCTGCGCCACCAGCTCGCCATAGGCGTTTTCGATAGTGGCGCGGGCGACGCCCATCTCCAGCGCCATGGTCCTGCTGGAAGGCAGACGACTGCCGAGCGCCAGCTCGCCGCTGAGAATAGCCTGGGTGAGCTGACGGGCGATTTGCTGATAGCGCGGCAGCGCGTGCCCGGATGAGTCCTTCTCCTGCGTCATGGTCTGTTCACCTGGATAACTTTCGTGAATAGTTGCAGGCCATTACAGGAGACTGGCCTGCCCGAAAAAGCGATTTTAGCCCTTTTAACGCGCCGGACCATACCCACTGTAGCCCCTGATTACAGGCTTTTCGCCCGACAACGCGGTTTGTCGTCGCGTTGATCATTCCACTTTCTCCAATCGGAAAATCCCATATATTGCGTGGTTGAAAGTTATAGCAACTATATCTAGTATCTTCTTTAACAACGACCACTATCCTTCCACGCAGTAGCGCGGCAGGTTTCTATTCACAAGGGAAATACGAATCATGCGCATACTCATTTACACACGCAATGACTGTGTACAGTGCCACGCGACCAAACGGGCAATGGAAAGCCGCGGTTTGCGCTTTGAGCTGATCAACATTGACGAACAGCCGCACGCCGCCGACGAGCTGCGCGCGCAGGGCTTTCGTCAGTTGCCGGTGGTGGTGACGGACGAAACCAGCTGGAGTGGCTTTCGTCCCGACATGATCAACCGTCTGCGCCCGACGGGCGGTCTTGCGGCCAGCGCATGAGCACGCTGGTCTACTTCTCCAGCGCGTCGGAAAACACACACCGTTTTATCACGCGCCTGGGGTTGCCGGCGGTGCGTATCCCGCTCGATATGCACAGCCGGTTACAGGTAGACGAGCCTTACATCCTGGTGGTTCCCAGCTACGGGGGCGGTGGTACGGCAGGCGCCGTGCCGCGCCAGGTTATCCAGTTTCTTAACGATGAACATAACCGATCGCTGTTACGAGGCGTGATTGCCGCCGGCAACCGTAACTTCGGCGAGGGTTTCTGCCGCGCCGGGGATGTCATCGCCCATAAATGTCACGTGCCTTACCTTTACCGCTTTGAGCTGATGGGCACGCAGGCCGATATCGACAACGTGCGTAAGGGAGTAAGCGAATTTTGGCAACGACAGAAATCACCCGCGTAGCGCAGAGCGCGCCGGACTATCACGCGCTGAACGCCATGCTGAATCTTTACGATAAAGCAGGCCGCATTCAGTTTGAGAAAGATAAAGACGCGGTGGCGGCGTTTATGGCGCAGCATGTAGCGCCGAACAGCGTCGCGTTCGCCAGCCCTCAGGCGCGTCTCGACTACCTGCTGGCGGAGGGCTATTACGACAAAACGGTGTTGCAGCGTTATAACCCGGCGTTTGTCGACGCGCTTTTTGCCCAGGCGCACGAGAGCGGCTTCCGGTTCCAGACATTTCTCGGCGCGTGGAAGTTTTACACCAGCTACACGCTGAAAACCTTCGACGGCAAACGCTACCTGGAGCATTTCGAAGACCGCGCCTGCATGGTGGCGCTCACGCTGGGCCAGGGCGACGAAACGCTCGCCAGCCGCCTGCTGCAGGAGATATTAAGCGGCCGCTTCCAGCCTGCCACGCCCACCTTCCTCAACTGCGGCAAAATGCAGCGCGGCGAACTGGTCTCCTGCTTCCTGCTGCGTATTGAAGACAATATGGAGTCGATAGGCCGTGCGGTGAACGCCGCGCTGCAGCTCTCTAAGCGCGGCGGCGGCGTGGCCTTATCGCTTTCTAACCTGCGGGAAGCGGGCGCGCCCATCAAGCGCATCGAGAACCAGTCTTCGGGCGTGATCCCGGTGATGAAAATGCTGGAAGACGCCTTTTCTTACGCCAACCAGCTCGGCGCGCGCCAGGGCGCGGGCGCGGTCTACCTTAACGCCCACCACCCGGACATCCTGCGCTTTCTGGATACCCGTCGCGAAAACGCCGATGAGAAAATCCGTATCAAAACGCTCTCGCTTGGCGTGGTTATCCCGGATGTCACGTTCCACCTCGCCAGGGCCAACGCGCAGATGGCGCTCTTCTCCCCCTATGACGTGGAGCGCCTCTACGGCAAAGCGTTTGGCGATATCGCCGTTACAGAGATGTATGACCAACTGGTGGCGGATGAGCGGGTGCGTAAAAGCTGGATCAACGCGCGCGATTTCTTCCAGACGCTGGCGGAAATTCAGTTCGAGTCGGGTTATCCGTACATCATGTTTGAAGACACCGTCAACCGCGCCAACCCGATTGCCGGGCGAATCAACATGAGCAACCTCTGCTCGGAGATTTTGCAGGTCAACAGCCCGTCGACTTACGACGAAAACCTCGACTATGCGCAGGTGGGTAAAGATATTTCCTGCAATCTCGGATCCCTGAATATCGCCCACACCATGGATTCGCCCGACTTTGGCCGCACCGTGGAGGTGGCGGTGCGCGCGCTGACGGCGGTCTCTGATATGAGCCACATCCGCAGCGTGCCGTCGATTGAAGCGGGCAACGCGAAGTCGCACGCCATTGGGCTTGGACAGATGAACCTGCACGGCTATCTGGCGCGGGAAGGCATCGCGTATGGCTCGCCGGAAGGGCTCGATTTCACCAATATCTATTTCTACACCATCACCTGGCACGCGCTGCACACCTCAATGATGCTGGCGCGCGAGCGCGGGCAGCGCTTCGAGGGCTTTGAGCAATCGCGCTACGCCAGCGGCGAGTACTTCGATAAGTATCTTGAGCAGACGTGGACGCCGAAAACCGCCAAAGTGCAGGCGCTGTTCGACCGCGCCGGCATCGCCATTCCAACGCCGGAGATGTGGCGACGACTGCGCGACGAGGTGATGCAGTTTGGCCTTTACAACCAGAACCTGCAGGCGGTGCCGCCGACCGGCTCCATCTCTTACATCAACCATGCGACGTCGAGCATTCACCCGATTGTTTCGAAGATTGAAATCCGTAAAGAGGGCAAGACCGGGCGCGTTTACTACCCGGCGCCCTTTATGACCAACGAAAACCTGGCGCTCTATCAGGACGCCTACGAGATTGGCCCGGAGAAAATTATCGACACCTACGCCGAGGCGACGCGCCACGTTGACCAGGGGCTGTCGCTGACGCTTTTCTTCCCGGATACCGCCACCACGCGCGACATCAACAGGGCGCAAATTTACGCCTGGAAGAAAGGCATCAAGACGCTCTACTACATTCGTCTGCGCCAGTTGGCGCTGGAAGGAACCGAAATCGAAGGCTGCGTTTCGTGCGCCCTGTGAGGATTAAAAATGACCCGTTTAAGCCGCATTTCCGCCATTAACTGGAACAAACTCCAGGATGAGAAAGATTTAGAGGTGTGGAACCGCCTGACCAGCAACTTCTGGCTACCGGAGAAGGTGCCGCTCTCTAACGATATTGCGGCGTGGCAGACCTTAACGCCGCAGGAGCAGCAGTTAACTATCCGCGTCTTTACCGGGCTGACGCTGCTCGACACCATCCAGAACACCGTCGGCGCGCCGGCGCTGATGGCGGATGCGCTCACGCCGCACGAGGAAGCCGTGCTCTCGAACGTCAGCTTTATGGAGGCGGTGCACGCCCGCTCCTACAGCTCTATCTTCTCCACGCTGTGCCAGACGAAAGATGTGGATGCCGCCTACGCCTGGAGTGAAGAGAACGCCCCGCTGCAGCGCAAGGCGCAGATTATCCTTGAGCACTACCGCAGCGAAGACCCGCTGAAGAAGAAAATCGCCAGTGTTTTTCTGGAGTCTTTTCTTTTCTATTCAGGCTTTTATCTGCCGATGTACTGGTCGAGCCGCGGGCGGCTTACCAACACCGCCGATCTCATTCGCCTTATCATCCGCGACGAGGCGGTGCATGGCTATTACATCGGCTATAAATACCAGCAGGGGCTGTTGAAAGTGGACGCCGCGCGCCGCGACGCGCTGAAAAGCTTTGCGCTGGATATGCTGATGGATCTCTACGACAACGAGCTTGCCTATACGCAGGCGCTTTACGGCGAGGTGGGCTGGACGAACGAGGTTAACGCCTTCCTCTGCTACAACGCCAACAAAGCGCTGATGAATCTGGGCTACGAGGCGCTCTTCCCGCCGGATATGGCGGACGTGAACCCCGCTATCCTCGCCGCGCTTTCGCCAAACGCCGATGAAAATCATGACTTTTTCTCCGGCTCCGGCTCTTCCTACGTTATCGGCAAAGCCGTGGAAACCACCGACGAAGACTGGGATTTTTAAGGCTCTCCGGCACGGAAATAATTCCCCTGATTTCCGTGCCGATTATTTCCTGCCACCACCATTTTTTCTTCGGAATATTCTGCAACGGAGCCGTATTCCTGTCGCCGCCATTTTTTGGGCGGCCATTGTGTTTTCCGCCGATATTTCAAGGCGATTGCCAAAAAATTATCCTGCCCGGCAGTTCACCCTCAGCCCTTATATCATGGGGCGATACGGCAAATCATGACAACAGTATGATGGGAAGCATCCCACATTAAGGGTTGTCTCAGAATCTGAGTATGCTAGGGTATGGCCCAGAAATTATTTCCATCAGGAATTGTTTAGCGCATAAAATAACGGGAACACTGATATTGCATGGCAATTAAATTAGAAATTAGAAACCTGTATAAAATATTTGGGGAACATCCTCATCGCGCCTTTAAATATATAGATAAAGGTTTGTCGAAAGCAGAAATTCTGGAAAAGACCGGGCTGTCTGTTGGCGTAAAAGACGCCACTCTGGCCATTGAAGAAGGCGAGATATTCGTGATCATGGGATTGTCCGGCTCCGGAAAATCCACCCTGGTTCGCCTTCTCAATCGCCTGATTGAACCCACCCGCGGGCAGGTGCTGATTGATGGCGTCGATATCGCCAGGATTTCAGACGCCGAGCTTCGCGAGGTGCGCAAGAAAAAGATTGCGATGGTCTTTCAGTCATTTGCCCTGATGCCGCACATGACGGTGCTGGATAATACCGCCTTCGGCATGGAGCTTGCGGGTGTGGCGGCGAAAGCGCGCCAGGAAAAAGCGCTGGACGCGCTGCGCCAGGTTGGCCTTGAAAATTACGCGCACGCTTATCCGGATGAACTCTCCGGCGGCATGCGCCAGCGCGTCGGCCTCGCCCGCGCGCTCGCCATTAATCCCGATATCTTATTAATGGATGAAGCTTTCTCGGCGCTCGACCCATTAATTCGTAATGAAATGCAGGACGAATTAATTAAATTACAGGCGAAACATCAGCGCACCATCGTCTTTATTTCTCACGATCTTGATGAAGCCATGCGTATTGGCGACCGCATCGCCATTATGCAAAACGGCGAAGTAGTGCAGGTCGGCACGCCGGATGAAATTCTGAATAATCCGGCAAATGATTACGTGCGCACGTTCTTTCGCGGCGTGGATATTAGCCAGGTCTTCAGCGCCAAAGATATTGCCCGCCGCACACCGGTGGGGCTGTTGCGCAAAACGCCAGGTTTCGGCCCGCGTTCGGCAATTAAATTATTGCAGGATGAGGACCGGGAATTTGGCTATGTGATTGAGCGCGGCAATAAATTTGTCGGCACCGTGTCGATTGATTCCCTCAAAGCGGCGCTGGCGGCAGGCCAGGGGCTGGATAACGCCCTGCTCGACGCCCCTGCGGCGGTGAGCGCCGAAACGCCGCTTAGCGAACTGCTTTCGCCGGTCGGGATGGCGCCCTGCGCCGTGCCGGTGGTCGGCGAAGCGCAACAGTACATCGGCATTATCTCCAAAGGAATGCTGCTACAGGCTTTAGATCGCGAGGGGGCAAACAATGGCTGATCAAAACAATCCGTGGGATACCGGCGCGACCAGCGCGACGGAGACCAGCGCCGCGGCTAGCAGCGCCGACGCGTGGAGCAGCCCGACGCCTGCGCCCGAAAGCGGCAGCGCCGACTGGCTCAACAGCGCGCCTGCGCCGCAGCCGGAGCATTTCAATATTCTCGATCCGTTCCACAAGACGCTGATCCCGCTCGACAGCTGGGTAACGCAGGGGATCGACTGGGTGGTGATGCACTTCCGCCCGCTGTTCCAGGGTATTCGCGTGCCGGTGGATTACATCCTGAGCGCTTTCCAGCAACTGCTGCTGGGCATGCCGGCGCCGGTGGCGATTATTATCTTCGCGCTGCTCGCCTGGCAGATTTCAAGCGTCGGCATGGGCGTGGCGACGCTTATCTCGCTCGTCCTCATCGGCGCGATTGGCGCCTGGTCGCAGGCGATGGTGACGCTGGCGCTGGTGCTGACCGCCCTGCTCTTTTGCGTGGTGATTGGCCTGCCGATGGGCATCTGGCTCGCCCGCAGCCCGAAAGCGTCGAAAATTATTCGCCCGCTGCTGGATGCGATGCAGACCACCCCCGCGTTTGTTTATCTGGTGCCGATCGTCATGCTGTTCGGCATCGGCAACGTGCCGGGCGTGGTGGTGACGATTATCTTCGCCCTGCCGCCGGTAGTGCGCCTGACTATCCTTGGCATCAACCAGGTGCCGGAGGATTTGATCGAAGCGGCGCGATCGTTCGGCTCAAGCCCGCGCCAGATGCTGTTTAAGGTGCAGCTGCCGCTGGCGATGCCGACCATCATGGCGGGCATTAACCAGACGCTGATGCTGGCGCTCTCGATGGTGGTGATCGCCTCGATGATCGCCGTCGGCGGGCTTGGTCAGATGGTGCTGCGCGGCATCGGCCGTCTCGACATGGGCCTTGCCACCGTGGGCGGCGTGGGGATTGTTATCCTTGCGATTATCCTGGACCGTCTGACCCAGGCGGTCGGCCGCGACGCGCGCAGTAAAGGCAACCGCCGCTGGTACGCCACCGGGCCGCTGGGTCTGCTGACCCGCCCGTTCACCCGTTAATGCAGTTTGCCCGGCGACGTCGTTCGCCGGGTCCCTTTCCTGAAGGCAGTTCGTGCTGCCGCCATTCATACCGATAAAAGGAATAACGATGCGACATTCTGTTCTTTGCGCCACAGCTTTTGCCACACTCGTTAGCACCACCGCTTTCGCCGCCGACCTGCCGGGCAAAGGCATTACCGTACAGCCGATACAGAGCACTATCTCTGAAGAGTCATTCCAGACGCTGATTGTGAGCCGCGCGCTGGAGAAGCTCGGCTACACCGTTAACAAGCCGAGCGAAGTGGATTACAACGTTGGCTATACCTCTATCGCCTCCGGCGACGCGACCTTTACCGCCGTGAACTGGCAGCCGCTGCACGACGATATGTACACGGCGGCAGGCGGCGACAAAAAGTTTTACCGCGAAGGGGTTTATGTCACCGGCGCGGCGCAGGGTTACCTTATCGACAAAAAAACCGCCGAGCAGTATCACATCACCAACATCGCGCAGCTGAAAGACCCGAAGATTGCGAAGCTGTTTGACAGCAACGGCGACGGCAAAGCGGACATGATGGGCTGCACGCCGGGCTGGGGCTGCGAAGCGGTGATTAACCATCAGAATGAAGCGTTCGACCTGGCGAAAACCGTCACCGTGAACCACGGCAACTACGCAGCGATGATGGCCGACACCATCGCCCGCTTCAAAGAAGGCAAGCCAGTGCTTTATTACACCTGGACGCCGTACTGGGTGAGCGACGTGCTCAAGCCGGGCAAAGATGTGGTCTGGCTGCAGGTGCCGTTCTCCTCACTGCCGGGCGAGCAGAAAGATATCGACACCAAACTGCCGAACGGCGCGAACTATGGCTTCCCGGTGAACACCATGCACATCGTCGCCAATAAAGCCTGGGCACAGAAAAACCCGGCGGCCGCGAAGCTGTTCGCGGTGATGAAGCTGCCGATTACTGACATCAACGCCGAGAACGCGATGATGCATAGCGGCAAATCCTCGGAGGCGGATATCCAGGGTCATGTCGACGGCTGGATCAAAGCCCACCAGCAGCAGTTCGACGGCTGGATCAAAGAAGCGCTGGCCGCGCAGAAGTAATGGCTTACGCGTTTTGAAAAACACCCGCCTTTATGGCGGGTGTTTTGTTTCAGGGCGGCGATAAACGTTCCTGCTGTCCTTTGCCGGCGGGCGGCGCTTCGCTCACCCTCCTGCGACGTCACGCGATGCTAAATGGCGCTGCGCCTGCGCCAAAAGGCACAATCCGACACGTAACAACTCCTCAACAATATGGCGCTATGGTGTTGTTTCGTTATGATATTGCCCCATGGCAAGGGCGCATCGCCCACGCATTTACCCACAACAAAAAGACCAATGACTACAAAATCTCAAGGGCTTAGCCCGGCGCTTATCGCGCTGATGTCTGTCGCCACCGGCCTGACCGTCGCCAGCAACTATTATGCGCAGCCGCTGCTGGATACCATCGCCCGCGCCTTTTCGCTTAGCGCAGGCCAGGCCGGGTTTATCGTCACCGCGGCGCAATTGGGTTACGCCGCCGGGCTGCTGTTCCTCGTACCGCTCGGCGATATGTTCGAGCGCCGCAAGATGATTGTCTCGATGACGCTGCTTGCCGCCGCCGGGATGCTTATCACCGCCAGCAGCCAGTCGCTCTCGATGATGATCCTCGGCACCGCCCTGACCGGTCTCTTCTCGGTCGTGGCGCAGATTCTCGTGCCGCTTGCCGCCACCCTTGCCGCCCCGGAAAAACGCGGCAAAGTGGTGGGCACTATCATGAGCGGCCTGCTGCTCGGCATCCTGCTGGCGCGCACGGTGGCGGGGCTGCTTGCAAGCCTTGGCGGCTGGCGCACCGTTTACTGGGTGGCTACGGCGCTGATGGTCATTATGGCCCTCGCCCTCTGGCGCGGTCTGCCTGCCGTGAAGCAGAACACGCACCTTAATTACCCGCAGCTGCTGGCCTCCGTTTTCTCGCTGTTTACCCGCGACAAGCTGCTGCGCACCCGCGCCCTGCTCGGCTGTTTCACCTTCGCTAACTTCAGCATTCTCTGGACCTCGATGGCCTTTCTGCTCGCCGCGCCGCCGTTTAACTTCTCTGAAGGGACCATCGGCCTGTTTGGCCTTGCCGGCGCGGCGGGCGCGCTGGGCGCGCGTCCGGCAGGCGGGCTTGCCGATAAAGGCAAAGCGCACCTGACCACCACCATCGGTCTTATTCTGCTGCTGCTCTCGTGGGCGGCGGTGGCGCTCGGCCAGTTCAGCGTTATCGCGCTGATAGTCGGCATCCTGGTGCTGGACCTCACCGTGCAGGGCGTGCATATCACTAACCAGAGCGTTATCTACCGGCTCTACCCAGACGCCCGTAACCGCCTTACCGCCGGGTATATGACCAGCTATTTCATCGGCGGCGCGGCAGGCTCGCTGCTGTCGGCCTGGGCATGGCAGCACGGCGGGTGGAACGGCGTCTGCCTTGCGGGCGCGACGGTGGGCCTACTAAATCTGGTGGTATGGGGATTAGGCTATCACCGTCAGAGCGGGGATGACCTGCATTAATCGTTGCTTCAAGGCGCACGACGGGCAATTGAGGGTGTTAAGGGCGCTAACAGTCTGTTAAGGTTATGTAGACTTATTCATTCGAGTGATTTTAACGCCGGTGATTTATCAATAACTAATATGGAAAGCCCTGCACCCCTTAGCGTGACCCACACCGGCAGCGAAGCGACGCTGCGGGAAGGGGTCAGAGACAGTCTGCCGGTGGTTATCAGCTATCTCCCCGTTGCGTTCGCTTTTGGGCTGAACGCCACCCGCCTGGGGTTCTCACCACTCGAAAGCGTTTTCTTCTCCTGCATTATTTACGCAGGCGCCAGCCAGTTTGTGATTACCGCCATGCTGGCGGCGGGCAGCTCGCTGTGGGTCGCCGCGTTAACCGTCATGGCGATGGATGTGCGGCACGTGCTTTACGGCCCTTCGCTGCGCACCCGTATACATCATACGTTAAATAAAAAGAAAACGGCGGTCTGGGCCTTTGGCCTGACGGACGAAGTGTTTGCCGCCGCCACCGCCAAATTGGTGCGCGATAACCGCCGCTGGACAGAAAACTGGATGCTCGGCATCGCCTTCTGCTCGTGGTTCTCCTGGGTTCTCGGCACGCTTGTTGGCGCCTACTCCGGCAGCGGACTGCTGGAAGGTTATCCCGCCGTCGAGGCGGCGCTCGGTTTTATGCTGCCTGCGCTGTTTATGAGCTTTTTGCTCGCCTCTTTTCAGCGCAAACAGAGCCTGAGCGTCGCGGCTTCGCTGACAGGCGCGTTGCTTGGCGTTACCCTCTTTTCCATTCCCGCCGCGATTCTCGCGGGCATCGTCTGCGGTTGCCTGACGGCGCTGGTGGAACACCTTCGCAAGGAGGCCGACAATGCGCACTGACGTGCTGCTGCTCGGCATGCTGGTCGGGTGCGTTAACTATCTTTTTCGCTATTTGCCATTGCGCCTGCGTGCCAGCGCGGCGTCCCCGGCAAAACGTGGAGCGACCCGCGTGTTGCTCGACACAATTGGTATCGCGTCTATCTGTGCGCTGCTGGTGGTCTCCAGCGTACCGGAAATCCTTCACGATACTCGCCGTTTGCTCCCGACGCTTGTTGGCTTTGCGGTTCTGGGAGTGAGTTACTACAAGACTCGCAGCATTATTTTTCCCACGCTGTTGAGTGCTCTGGGCTATGGAATTGCCTGGAAACTCCTGATGTTTTTATAGATTTTGCTGATGAATAACCGTGATTAATATGTTTGATTTATTTGTCACAATAGTTATTATATCGGCTGTAATTAATGAGGTTATGCCCAAATGGATAGTTCGTTTACGCCCATTGAACAAATGCTGAAATTCCGCGCCAGCCGCTACGAGGATTTTCCTTATCAGGAAATTCTGCTCACCCGCTTGTGTATGCATATGCAGGGCAAGCTGCTGGAAAATCGCAATAAGATGCTAAAAGCTCAAGGGATTAACGAGACGTTGTTTATGGCGTTGATTACGCTTGAGTCGCAGGAAAACCACAGCATTCAGCCAAGCGAGCTGAGCTGCGCGCTGGGTTCCTCCCGCACCAACGCCACCCGCATCGCCGATGAACTGGAAAAGCGCGGCTGGATTGAGCGCCGCGAAAGTGACAACGACCGCCGTTGTCTGCACCTGCACCTGACCGCCAAAGGCCAGGACTTTTTAAGCCAGGTGCTGCCGCCGCAGCATAACTGCCTGCACCAGCTCTGGTCTTCATTAAGCGCAAGCGAGAAAGAGCAGCTCGAGCAGATCACGCGTAAGCTGCTGACTCGTCTCGACCAGATGGATGAAGACGAAAGCGTGCTTGAAGCGGTGCGCTAATTTCCCATCAGCGCGTTTGGCATTATTTCAAAAAGACTGACACGACAGGCCAGCAGGATACTGCTGGCCTGTCTGGCTAAAACCGGTCGGCACAGCCGATAACAAAAGAAAATAAGAAGAACGTGGAGAGAAACATGAGCGCAAATGCGGAGAGCCAGACCCCGCAGCAACCAGTCAAAAAGAAAGGGAAACGCAAGGGCGCCCTGCTCTTACTGACTTTGCTCTTTGTTATTATTGCCGTGGCATATGGGATCTATTGGTTTTTAGTGCTGCGTCATTACGAGGAAACCGACGACGCTTACGTGGCGGGCAACCAGGTGCAGATTATGTCCCAGGTGACCGGCAGCGTGACCAAAGTCTGGGTGGAAGACACCGATTTTGTTAATAAAGGCGACGTGCTGGTCACCCTCGACCCGACCGACGCCCAGCAGGCCTTCGAGCGCGCGCAGACGCAGCTTGCTTCAAGCGTACGCCAGACCCGCCAGTTGATGATCAACAGCAAACAGTACCAGGCCAACATCGAGCTGCAAAAAACCCAGCTCGCCCAGGCGCAGAGCGACCTTAACCGTCGCGTGCCGCTCGGCAGCGCCAACCTGATCGGCCGTGAAGAGTTGCAGCATGCCCGCGACGCGGTAGCAAGCGCGCAGGCGCAGCTTGATGTGGCGGTGCAGCAATATAATGCCAACCAGGCGATGATCCTCGGCACGAAGCTTGAAGATCAGCCTGCGGTGCAGCAGGCGGCGACCGAAGTGCGCAATGCCTGGCTTGCGCTGCAGCGCACCAAAATCGTCAGCCCGATGAGCGGCTACGTCTCCCGCCGCGCCGTTCAGGTAGGCGCGCAGATTAGCTCCAGCACGCCGCTGATGGCGATTGTTCCCGCCACTAACCTGTGGGTGGATGCGAACTTCAAAGAGACGCAGCTTGCGCATATGCGCATCGGCCAGCCTGCCACCGTGGTGAGCGATATCTACGGCGACGAAGTGACCTACAACGGCAAAGTCGTCGGCCTGGATATGGGCACCGGCAGCGCCTTCTCGCTGCTGCCTGCGCAGAACGCCACCGGCAACTGGATCAAAGTGGTGCAGCGTCTGCCCGTGCGCGTGGAAATCGACGCCAAACAGCTGGAGCAACATCCGCTGCGCATCGGCCTTTCCACGCTGGTGAAGGTGGACACCACCAACCGCGACGGCGCCGTCCTCGCCACCCAGAGCCGCAAGCAGCCCGCGTATGAAAGCAACGCGCGTGAAATCAGCCTTGAGCCGGTTAACAAACTGATCAACGACATTGTGCAGGCGAACGCGGACTAATCCGCGGAGGTGGTATGCAACAACGTAAACCGCTTGAAGGGGCGAAACTGGTCATCATGACCATCGCCCTGTCGCTGGCGACTTTCATGCAGGTGCTGGATTCCACCATCGCCAACGTGGCTATCCCGACCATCGCCGGTAACCTTGGCTCTTCGCTGAGCCAGGGCACCTGGGTTATTACCTCGTTCGGGGTGGCGAATGCTATCTCTATTCCGATAACCGGCTGGCTTGCCAAACGGGTCGGCGAGGTAAAGCTCTTCGTCTGGTCAACCATCGCCTTCGCCATCGCCTCCTGGGCGTGCGGGGTCTCCAGCAGCCTGACCATGCTGATTTTCTTCCGCGTGATTCAGGGGATTGTCGCCGGGCCGCTGATCCCGCTTTCGCAGAGCCTGTTGCTGAGCAACTACCCGCCCGCCAAACGCTCCGTCGCGCTGGCGCTCTGGTCGATGACGGTTATCGTTGCGCCTATCTGCGGGCCGATTCTCGGCGGCTGGATCAGCGATAACTATCACTGGGGCTGGATCTTCTTCATCAACGTGCCGATTGGCGTCGCCGTGGTGTTGATGACGCTGCAAACCCTGCGCGATCGCGAGACACGCACCGAGCAGCGGCGCATCGACGCCGTAGGCCTGGCGCTGCTGGTCGCGGGCATTGGCTGTTTGCAGATGATGCTCGACCGCGGTAAAGAGCTCGACTGGTTTAACTCCACGGAAGTGGTGGTGCTGGCGGTCGTGGCGGTGGTGTCGATTTGCTTCCTGATAGTCTGGGAACTCACCGACGAACACCCGATAGTCGACCTTTCGCTGTTTAAGTCGCGAAACTTTACCATCGGCGTGCTCTGCATCAGCCTCGCCTATATGCTCTACTTCGGCTCGATAGTGCTGTTGCCGCAGCTGTTGCAGGAGGTCTATGGCTATACCGCCACCTGGGCGGGGCTCGCTTCGGCGCCGGTGGGGGTTATTCCGGTCATCCTCTCGCCGATTATCGGCCGCTTCGCCCATAAGCTCGACATGCGTAAGCTTGTGACCTTCAGCTTTATCATGTACGCGGTCTGCTTCTACTGGCGCGCTTACACGTTTGAGCCGGGCATGGATTTTGGCGCTTCGGCGTGGCCGCAGTTTATTCAGGGTTTTGCGGTGGCCTGCTTCTTTATGCCGCTCACCACCATCACCCTTTCCGGCCTGCCGCCGGAGCGGCTGGCGGCGGCGTCGAGCCTGTCGAACTTCGTGCGTACGCTGGCGGGCTCTATCGGCACCTCCATTACCACGACGCTCTGGACGAACCGCGAGTCGCTGCACCACGCGCAGTTTACCGAGTCGGTCACGCCTTATAACCCGAACGCCCAGCAGATGTACGACCAGCTGCAGGGGATGGGCATGACGCAGCAGCAGGCTTCCGGGTATATCGCCCAGCAGATAACCAACCAGGGGTTGATTATCTCCGCTAACGAAATCTTCTGGGTCTCTGCCGGCATGTTTGTGGTGCTGCTGGGGCTTATCTGGTTCGCCCGTCCGCCGTTTGGCGCAGGCGGAGGGGGCGGCGGCGCTCACTAACGAAAAAACCCGCTTACGGCCTGGCCGGGCGGGTTTTTCTTTTAGCGCTTCTCTATTTGCGCTTTCAGCTCTTCAAGCGGCATCGGACGGCTAATCAGGTAACCCTGCGTTTCGTCGCACTGGTACATCTTCAATTGCTCCAGTTGCTCCGGCGTCTCCACCCCTTCGGCGGTGATGCTGAGCGAAAACGCTTTGCCAAGCCCAATCATATTTTCAACGATATTATTCGCGTTCTCTGAATGCGGCATGCCCGCCACGAAAGATTTATCGAGCTTGATGCCGTCGAACGGGAAGTTGCGCAGATAGCTTAACGACGAATAACCGGTGCCGAAGTCGTCGATTAACAGCCGCACCCCCAGCGCCTTCAGGCCATTCATGATCTCAAGGCTGCTCTGCGGGTTCCAGAGCGTAGCGTTTTCGGTGACTTCAAGCTCCAGACGCGCCGGGTCAAGCTTCGACGCCCGCAGCGCGTCGCGCACGCGGCCCACCAGCCCGCTGGTCTGAAACTCCACGGCGGAAATATTTACTGAGACCGACATTCCCTGCAGTTCATGCTGCGCATCGCGACAAGCCGTGTTCAGCACCCAGTCGCTGAGCGAAATGATAATCCCGGTCTCTTCCGCCAGCGGAATAAACTGATCCGGCATCAACAGGCCATGGAGGGGATGATGCCAGCGCAGCAGCGCTTCTACCGCCACCACGCGGCCCGCTTTCATGTCGTAACGCGGCTGATAAACCAGGCGGAACTGATCCTCTTTCAGCGCTTCGCGCAGGCTTTTTTCCATTTCGCGCCGCTGAACAATCTGCTCTTCCATATCGGCGCTGTAGAAAACCCAGCCGTTACGCCCGGCGCTTTTCGCTTTGTACAGGGCGATGTCGGAGTAGCGCAGCAAATCGGTGGCGTTTACCGCATCCTGCGGCGCCAGGGCGATGCCCATGCTGGCGCCGATAAAAATCTCATGTTCCTGAATATAGAGCGGGCGGCGGATTTCGCGGATGATACGCTCGCAAAGCTGGTCGAGATCCTGCTTCTGTTCGATATCCGGAATAATAAGGATAAACTCATCGCCGCCCTGGCGCGCCACCAGGTCGAACTCCCGCAGGCAGGCGCGCAGCCTCTCAGAAACCTGATGCAGCACCTGGTCCCCTACCCCATGGCCGAAGAGATCGTTGACCGGCTTAAATTTGTCGAGGTCGAGGCTAATCATCGCCAGCGGATGGTTGCGGGTAGGCATAGATTGCAGCTTCCCTTCCAGAAACTCCTTCATCCGCACCCGATTCGGCAGGCCAGTCAGCTCGTCGTGTCGCGAGAGGTATTGCACCCTTGCCTGCGCTTCCACCTCCAGCGTGACGTCGGTGGCGGTGCCGCGATAACTCAGCTCGCCTTCAGCCGTGGTGGTTGGTTTTGCCACCAGGTTGCAGTAGCGCTGATGGCCCTGCGCGGAAAAATAGCGGCAGTGCGTCAGCCCACGGTGCGCGGTCTGGCCCGGTTGCAAGAGCCAGTCGGCAAGTTCAATCTGCTCGCATTCAATAAACTGCGTTATAGGACGCCCCAGCCAGTCGTCAATACGGTGGCCGGTAATGACCGGGAAACGCTCTGAGATCCAGGTAAAGCGCAGCTGGTCGTCAGTTTCCCAGATCCAGTCGGTGGTCGCTTCCACCACGTCGCGAAAGCGCCTTTCGCTCGCCGCCAGCGCCTGACGGCTCTGCTCCAGCAGAAAATGGTTTTCGTCGTTTAGCCGGGCTTTATTCAGCGCGTTACGCATCAACCAGGCGGCCAGCAGCGCGGTCAACAGCAAAATGGACAGCAGCAGCGGCAGCACGACGACCAGCAGGTTGCGGCCAGGGTTTTCGCTGCGCCACGCCAGAGTTATCGGCGCGTTATAAAGCGCGAGCGGTAAAGCGACCTGCCGGTAATCCGCCTTACTGGACGCTTCAGTCTGTACATGCAGCTCGCGAATGCCGTACTCTTCGCCCAGTTCGCGTAACTCAGCCGGTCGCAGCTGGTCTATGAACACCAGCATGGAAGGCGGGCCTGGCAGCGGCTGCACATCCTCATCGCCGCCCGTGGTTATCCAGGCGGCAGCCACCAGCGCCGGTTGGCCGTTAACGGCAAGCGAGAGCGCCGCGGGTTCGCCAGGCTTTCTGGCAAGTTCCGCCCGCAAAGCCGCCTGCGGATGCGAGCCCGCCCACTGCTCAAGCGTAAGACGGGCGCGCTTGCCGTTCACCACGGCGTAGCGCGTATCGCCGCCCGGGCCGAGGACAAAAATGGCTTCGTAGTGAAAGTCCTCGAAAAGCGAGGCGCCAAGGTTCTGTTTTTGCCAGGCCCAGTCGGTATCCAGCGTCTTATGCAGATGCGAATAAGACTCGCCCCACTCGGCATAATCCTGCGTGTGAACTTTTATGGTCGCTTCCTGATTTTGCAGCGCTTTTTGCAACAGGTTTCGGCTCTGATCATCGGCACGGTTATTGATGTCGCAGGCAATATGCAACAGCGCCAGAATAGCTATCAGGAAAAAAGCACCTAACAGGGAAAGCATAAACATCAGCGAACGCTTTACCACCGAGGTGGTGCTGCCTGCGGAAGAGGTAAATAGTGGAGTATTCTCTTTTATTGCCAGCCATCTCATCATCGATTATCCGTATTTCCGGCGTAATGCATCTTATTATTATTGCTCCCCGCTTCACTTTTCGCCCGGCGAAAAAATTATGCGACAGGAACAGATAATAGGATGCTTTGACAGTACTTCAGGCTCGCCAGGCGGCGGCTGATAAGGCCGTGCGCCTGGCGGCCAGACAGAATAAGTGGCTTCTGAAAAAAGCGAAACAGAAATAGCGGGCTAAGAGCAAAAATAAAAGTAAGCTATTTTACTTCCGATGAGAATAATGACTTAAGAATAACCTTGCTTAAAAAAATGTTAATTCCCCCTTCACAGGTCATGCCTGGTTTTTAGCCGTTCCGTTTTTAGATAATCACCTGGGGGTTATTTTTTATAAATGATTATCAGTAACAAAACATTCTGCTGAAAATAAAAAAGGAGACGCAAAGGTCTCCTTTTTCACATGACGGGCACTGACTAGATATGCAGTTCCTGCAGCTTTTCTTTTGGCAGCGCCAGCTCTTCGTTGCTGTTCACGCGAACATCACGATCCAGAATGTGGCGCGCAATGTCCTGCGCTTCCTGCAGCGAGTGCATCTGATAAGTACCGCACTGATACACATTCAGCTCTGGGATCTGGTTCTGATCCTTCACTTTCAGCACATCCCCCATCGCGGCTTTCCACGAATCCGCTACGCGCTGCTCATCCGGCTCGCCGATAAGGCTCATGTAGAAGCCGGTGCGGCAGCCCATCGGAGAGATATCGATAATCTCAACGCCGTTGCCGTTCAGGTGATCGCGCATGAAGCCTGCGAACAGGTGCTCCAGAGTATGGATGCCTTTCTCCGGCATGACTTCCTTGTTCGGCACGCAAAAACGCAGGTCAAAAACGGTAATGGTATCCCCGTGCGGCGTATGCATCGTTTTGGCTACGCGAACAGCAGGCGCTTCCATACGGGTATGGTCGACAGTGAAGCTATCCAATAACGGCATCTGGTCACCTCCGATAAGTGATTTTTTTTAAATTAAACTGAACTCTTGGTTCCGGGGCGAGTCTGAACATATGAAAGACGCGCATTTGTTATCATCATCCCTGTTCACAGAGATGAAAATTCGGCCACAGTGATGTGGCCTTTTTCTTTTTCAGGCCTGCTTCGCCAGCCACGCTTCAAACGGCTCGCGGTCGTTTTCTTCAATTTCGCGCTGGCGCTGCCAGGAGGCGTCGTGCTCTTTCGCGAAATCCTCCTCCGAAAGCACTTCCAGCGGCTCTTCGCGCAGCATGGCGCGGTACTGTTCCGCCAGCGCAAGGCCGGTGCCGCCGATGCCATTATCAATCATAGAACGCAAAATACGCGCCGAATAGGTTAATTCCGGGTCGTCAAAGCAGGCGACAAGCTGGTCGCAGACCTGCTGGTATTCATGATTGCCGGCGATGTTATCAAGCGTGACGGCGACGCGTCGCAAATCCTTAAAGAGATCCTGACCGACTTCGCTCAGCGGATGCTGTGCGGTTTCGCAGCCCATTCCGAGCGTCAGGCCTGGCTTACGCCCTTCCAGAATCACGCGGTTCCAGTTTTTACGCGTACAGAGCAACTCGTCGCTGCTCATTTCCGGCGCATCGGCCAGCACGCACCAGACCATAAAGAGATCCAGGAAGCGCACTTGCTGCTCGTCCACGCCAATCGGCGAGAAAGGGTTAATGTCGAGCGAACGCACTTCAATGTATTCGATACCGCCGCGCAGCAGCGCATCGGACGGCGATTCGCCTTCGCGGGTCACGCGTTTCGGACGGATTGGCGCATAAAGCTCGTTCTCAATCTGCAATATATTGGTGTTGATTTGCAGATGCTTGCCATCCTTCACTAACCCCATGCGCGCATACTCCTCGGAAGGGGTTTTGATCGCGCGCTTCAGTCCTGCCACATAGGTCTGCAAATCGTTAAACGTAATTCCGAGATTGCTTTGCGACTTATTGGTATAACCGAGATCGCTCAGGCGCAGCGAGGTAGCGTAAGGCAGATAGTACATGCCGCTTTCGGTCTTTTCGAAAGGCAGCGTCGTCGGCTTGCCTTGCAGAAACGAAGGACAAATCGCAGGCGAAGCGCCAAACAGGTACGGGATCACCCAGCCAAAACGGTAATAGTTGCGAATAAGGCGGAAGTAGCCTGCGGAGATCGCTTCTTTGCCGCTTTGCGCATCCTGCACGCCGCATTTCGCCTGCCAGAAGGCCATCGGCAGCGAGAAGTTGTAATGCACGCCGGAGATAGTCTGCATCAGCGCGCCGTAGCGGTTTTTCAACCCTTCGCGATACAGCGTTTTAAACCGCCCGATATTAGAGGTGCCGTACTGGGCGAGCTCAATGTTCTGCCCGTCTTTAACATAGCAAGGCATGCTAAGCGGCCACATGCGCTCATCGCCCAACGCCCGCGCCGTGACGCGATGAATATCACGCATGACGGTCAGCATATGGTCGATATCGCCATCAACCGGCGTGATAAATTCAAGAAGGGCTTCGGCGAAGTCCGTCGTGATCCACTTATGGGTTAGCGCTGAACCCAGGCTTTCCGGATGGCCGGTGGTCGCCAGCTGGCCTTCGGGCGTAACGCGCAGCGTCTCACGCTCCAGACCGCGGCGAATGCCTTGCAATGCCTGAGGATGTTTTTCCAGCCAGGCCAGCGCCTGTGATACGTCCGGGATCAATTTGACCTCCCGCCTGTCGAAATCATTTTTATTAAGCATAATTGTAATGGTTGACGATTAAAGGTCACTCAAGCAATTCAATTGTGCCACCACGTTATCCCTTGTAACGTCGCTACGGCCACCACCAGATAGCGTAGCGCCTTGCCAAGGCACAAAAAGAAGATAACCGGTCCCCATGAAAGACGCAGCCACCCTGCCAGCAGGCAGAGCAGATCGCCTATCGCAGGTAACCAGCTTAGTAGCAGCGCCGCCGGGCCAAATCGTTGCAGCAAAGCGAGCGCTTTTCGCTGCCAGCGCGATGATTCGCGCTGCGGCAAAAGCCGTCCAAGAATAACGTTAGTCAGCCCTCCGAGGCTATTACCGATTGTTGCTATTAAAATTAACAGCCAGGGCTGACTCTTCTCGGCGAGCAGCAATGCCGCCAATACCACTTCTGAACTGCCCGGCAGAAGCGTGGCGCTAAGAAAACTACTCGCGAACAGGGAAGCGAGCGACAGTACGTCGCTCACAATAAGCGAACGTCCACCGCATCCATCCCGGCAAGGCGCGCGGCCTGGAGGCCGAAATCGGCGTCTTCAAACACCACGCATTTTTCCGGCGCCACGCCCATTAATTTCGCGCAGAGCAGAAAGGTGTCGGGGGCGGGTTTATGGTTTTCAACATGATCGGCCGCGACAACGGCAGTGAAATACTTTCGCAGACCAAGGTGATTGAGCAAGGCTTCCGCGATATCGCTTTCGCTGCCGGTGCCGACAGAAAGCGGACGACGGCCATACCAGGCTTTCACCACGTCGACCAGCGGCAACGGCTGCACGGTATCCAGCAACATCGAGCGCACCGCTGCTGTTTTTTCCTGCGCCAGTGCGTGAGGGTCAAGATTGGCCTGATTAAGCTCAATGATAGTCTGAGCGATACGCCAGGTTGGCGAACCGTTAAGCATCACCAGCGCTTCTTCGTCGTAATGCATGCCGTAGCGTCCCAGCACGTCGCGCCAGGCTTTACGGTGAGTCGGTTCGGTATCGAGGATGGTGCCATCCATATCGAAAATCAGCCCGTCGTAACGATCGTACATCATGCCCTCATTCACTAAAGGTAAGGATGTTACTTTAACGTAAACAGGAAAGATTGTCGCTTTTTAGGAGGTGGCTTAAAGGCTTAGAAGCTAACAGAGAAGGAGGACGCGAAAAGAGAACAGGAGTTTTATTAATAACATGAGGGAGTAGATGATTGCGGTGGGTCGCTTATCATGTCAGCTGCTTTTACTGACGATCAGGAAGAATGGTGCATCCGGGAGGATTATTCGGCTTCGCTTCACCCTTACGGGCCGCTGCTGAAGCAGCGTTATCCTCCCTGGCGCTCGCGGTTATCATCGCTTACCACGCCATACTGTCTTTGCTGACAGCATGGAGGAAGATGGTGCATCCGGGAGGATTCGAACCTCCGACCGCTCGGTTCGTAGCCGAGTACTCTATCCAGCTGAGCTACGGATGCATCGGGATTTTACTGATTTGCTTCTGGCTTACGGCTATACCGCTTGCCATGCCACACTGTCTTTGCTGACAACATGGAAGAAGATGGTGCATCCGGGAGGATTATTCGGCTTCGCCTCACCCTGACGGGCCGCTGCTGAAGCAGCGTTATCCTCCCTGGCGCTCGCGGTTATCACCGCTTACCAGGCCACACTGTCTTTACTGACAACATGGAGAAGTATGGTGCATCCGGGAGGATTATTCGGCTTCGCCTCACCCTTACGGGCCGCTGCTGAAGCAGCGTTATCCTCCCTGGCGCTCGCGGTTATCACCGCTTACCAGGCCACACTGCCTTTACTGACAACATGGAGAAGTATGGTGCATCCGGGAGGATTCGAACCTCCGACCGCTCGGTTCGTAGCCGAGTACTCTATCCAGCTGAGCTACGGATGCATCGGGATTGTACTGCTTTGCTTCTGGCTTACGGCTATCACCGCTTGCCATGCCATTCTGTCTTTGCTGACAGCATGGAGGAAGATGGTGCATCCGGGAGGATTATTCGGCTTCGCCTCCCCTTACGGGCCGCTGCTGAAGCAGCGTTATCCTCCCTGGCGCTCGCGGTTATCACCGCTTACCAGGCCATACTGTCGTTGCTGACAACATGGAGAAGTATGGTGCATCCGGGAGGATTCGAACCTCCGACCGCTCGGTTCGTAGCCGAGTACTCTATCCAGCTGAGCTACGGATGCATCGGGATTTTACTGCTTCGCTTCTGGCTTACGGCTATACCGTTTGCCATGCCACACTGTCATTGCTGACAACATGGAAGAAGATGGTGCATCCGGGAGGATTCGAACCTCCGACCGCTCGGTTCGTAGCCGAGTACTCTATCCAGCTGAGCTACGGATGCAAAATGGCGGTGAGGGGGGGATTCGAACCCCCGATGCAGCTTTTGACCGCATACTCCCTTAGCAGGGGAGCGCCTTCAGCCTCTCGGCCACCTCACCACACGCCTCTTACGAGTGCTTCGAAGAACTTGTTTCTGCTCATCGTCGCTGCGTGGCGCACATATTACTTTCTGAGACTTATAAGTCAAACAATTTTTCCCGCCCCTTAATCGTTTGCACATTTCACAAACAATCCGCCTGCTTTGCCAACAAAACGGGTGTTTTATCAACATAGAAAAGCGTGCCGGGAAGGATCAGGGCAAGGAAAAGGAAATCGCGAAGAGACGACTGAAGGGGGAAATAAGGCAAGAAAAAGGGGGCGCCTCGCCAGCTCTCAGCGAGACGCGATAACTCAGTAACTGGACTGTTGCGATTTTTCAGCCTGGATACGCTGGTAGATCTCTTCACGGTGTACAGAAACTTCTTTCGGGGCGTTAACACCGATACGTACCTGGTTTCCTTTTACCCCAAGCACAGTCACGGTCACCTCATCCCCAATCATGAGTGTCTCACCAACTCGACGAGTCAGAATCAGCATTCTTTGCTCCTTGAAAGATTAAAAGAGTCGGGTCTCTCTGTATCCCGGCATTATCCATCATATAACGCCAAAAAGTAAGCGATGACAAACACATGGAGTGTAAGCAGTCACGGCATTACATTCTGTTAAACCTAAGTTTAGCCGATCCAGAAAAATTCAACCCGACTTTATCGTTATAGATAGCGTAGCGACGAAAACGCCATAACGGCAAATCCGTTATGGCGCCCCGCTCACGCTTCACTGTTATTACAGCTTAGCTGTTACCCAATTTTCGACACTTGCCAGCGCCGCAGGCAGAGCCTGCGCATCGGTACCGCCAGCTTGCGCCATATCAGGACGTCCGCCGCCTTTCCCGCCGACCTGCTGGGCGACCATGCCCACCAGCTCACCGGCCTTAACGCGATCCGTCACATCTTTCGACACGCCTGCGATAAGAGAAACCTTACCTTCAGACACGGTGGCCAGCACGATAACCGCTGTGCCCAGCTGGTTTTTCAGGTCGTCAACCATAGTGCGCAGCATTTTCGGCTCAACGCCGCTGAGTTCGCTTACCAGCAGTTTAACGCCTTTAATCTCCTGCGCTTTGCTGGTCAGAGAGGCGCTTTCCTGAGCGGCCTGCTGCGCTTTCAACTGCTGCAGCTCTTTTTCCAGCTGACGGGTGCGATCCAGCATGGCGCGCACTTTGTCATTCAGGTTCTGGCTATCGCCTTTCAGCAGTTGCGCAATGTCATGCAGTTGCTCATTCTGCGCATGCACCATCGCCAGCGCGCCTTCCCCGGTAACCGCTTCAATACGGCGAACGCCTGCAGCAGTGCCGGATTCAGAAACAATGCGGAAAAGACCGATATCGCCAGTACGGCTGGCGTGGGTGCCGCCGCACAGCTCAGTAGAGAAATCGCCCATGCTGAGCACGCGTACGCGCTCGTCATATTTCTCGCCAAAGAGCGCCATCGCGCCTTTCGCTTTCGCCGCTTCGAGCTCCATGATATTGGTCTCGACTGGCAAATTACGGCGGATCTGGGCGTTGACGATATCTTCCACCGCACGAATCTCTTCCGGCTTCATCGCTTCAAAATGCGAGAAGTCGAAGCGCAAGCCTTTATCGTTAACCAGCGAGCCCTTCTGCGCTACATGGGTGCCCAGCACCTGACGCAGCGCCGCATGCATAAGGTGAGTCGCGGAGTGGTTAAGGCGAATGCGCTCGCGGCGCGCCTCATCAACTTCCGCTTTCACGCCATCGCCAACCTTCAACGCGCCTTGCGCCAGTTTGCCGATATGGCCGATAGCCTGACCATATTTCTGCGTATCGTTCACGGTGAAGACAAAGCCGTTGCCTTTCAGCTCGCCTTTATCGCCGACCTGGCCGCCGGATTCGCCATAGAAAGGCGTTTCGTCCAGCACCACTACGCCATCCTGGCCCGCGCTAATCTGCTCAACCGCTTTGCCATCGACAAACAGCGCGGTGACTTTTGCAGTCAGCTCGGTATGGTCGTAGCCCTTGAACTCCGAAGCGGAGTCAACGCGGATCATGGCGTTGTAGTCTGCACCAAAGCCGCTGGACTCGCGTGCGCGACGGCGTTGCTCTTCCATCGCCGCTTCAAAGCCTTTTTCATCCACTTTGATGTTGCGTTCACGGCAAACGTCTGCGGTCAGATCGACCGGGAAGCCATAGGTATCGTACAGGCGGAAGGCGGTTTCCCCGTCCAGCGTGTCGCCTTTAAGGTTCGCCAGCTCTTCGTCCAGCAGCGCCAGGCCGCGCTCAAGCGTACGGGCAAACTGCTCTTCTTCGGTTTTCAGAACCTGTTCAACCTGCGCCTGCTGGCGTTTCAGGTCTTCACCGGCAGGACCCATAACTTCGATAAGCGGAGCGACCAGCTTATAGAAGAACGTGTCTTTAGCGCCCAGCATGTTGCCATGACGGACCGCACGACGGATGATGCGGCGCAGCACATAACCGCGGTTCTCGTTAGACGGGATCACGCCGTCTGCGATAAGGAATGCGCACGAGCGAATATGGTCAGCGATAACGCGCAGCGATTTATTGGAGAGGTCGGTTGCGCCAGTTACTTTCGCGACGGCTTCAATCAGCGTGCGGAAGAGATCGATTTCATAGTTGGAGTTAACGTGTTGCAGCACCGCAGCGATACGCTCAAGACCCATGCCGGTATCCACGGACGGCTTCGGCAGCGGTTCCATGGTGCCATCAGCCTGGCGGTTGAACTGCATAAACACGATATTCCAGATCTCGATATAACGATCGCCATCTTCTTCCGGGCTCCCCGGAGGACCACCCCAGATGTGATCACCGTGATCGTAGAAAATTTCGGTGCACGGGCCGCAGGGACCGGTATCGCCCATCTGCCAGAAGTTGTCGGATGCGTACGGGCCGCCCTTGTTATCGCCGATGCGGATAATGCGCTCGCGCGGAATACCGACTTCTTTTTCCCAGATTTCGTAAGCTTCGTCGTCCGTCTCATAGACGGTCACCCACAGACGTTCTTTCGGCAGGTTGAACCACTGCTCGCCGGTCAACAGTTCCCAGGCGTATTGAATGGCGTCATGTTTGAAGTAGTCGCCAAAGCTGAAGTTACCCAGCATTTCGAAAAAGGTGTGGTGACGCGCGGTGTAACCGACGTTTTCCAGATCGTTGTGCTTACCACCTGCGCGAACGCAGCGCTGCGCAGTGGTGGCGCGGGAATAATTACGCTTGTCGAGACCAAGGAAAACATCCTTGAACTGGTTCATCCCTGCGTTGGTAAACAGCAAAGTCGGGTCGTTGTTAGGTACAAGGGAGCTGCTCGCAACTACCTGATGGCCTTTACTATGGAAAAAATCGAGAAACGCCTGACGGATCTCAGCGGTGCTCTTGCTCATAATTATCCTGAAATCAAGCTAACGAAATGTCGTCGCCCGGCGTAACGTACGGAGTACGCAAACATTACCGGGCTTAACGGAAAAAAGTGGGAATAAGATAAGTTTTCTTCACAGGGAAGTAAAATCCCGTATGGCTTCAGGAAGCAAAATTTCGGTATAAGTCCTGAATGTCTTCCATATAGTAGCCACGATATAGCAAAAAACGCTGCACTTTGGCTTTTTCCGGGTACTGTTTTGGTAAAGGCGAACCGAATTTTCGCTCCGCCTGCTCGCGCGCCAACGTGCCCCAGTCGATATCGCACTCCGCCAGCGCAGATTCACACTGCGCACGTGAAATGCCCTTCTGCTGTAGCTCCTGGCGAATACGCTGCGGGCCGTAACCCTTACGGCTGCGGCTGGCGATAAACTGCGCGGCGAAACGTTCGTCATCAAGCCAGCGATGCTCATAGCACCAGGCGATGACCTGATCGATCTCTTCAGCGGTAGGTTCGGGGTCTGTTTCGGCGACCTGGCGGGACTCTTGTTGACGCGGTTTAACTGGCGAAGGCGTTGTCAGCTTGCGGCGTAACTCCTGCTCGCTGTGGTCGCGCATAGCGAGGATGCGCGTAGCGCGATCGAGAAGGCGGGCGTAAGCAGTGCGGCGGGAAGTGGCGTCAGTCATAAGCAATCAGGGAAACAAAAAAGGGCTGCATTCGCAGCCCTTATAGCATTAAAACTCTTCGTTTGTCTCTTCGGCGTCGTCGCCACCGTCTTCAGCGGCGAAGGCCGGGATAGCGTCGTGGTTATTGAGCAGCAGCTCGCGCAGCTTTTTCTCAATCTCTTCCGCCATCGGCTTGTTCTCTTTGAGGAAGTTGGTCGCGTTAGCTTTACCCTGACCAATTTTCTCGCCGTTGTAGCTGTACCATGCACCCGCTTTTTCAATCAGCTTGTGCTTCACGCCCAGGTCAACCAGCTCGCCGTAGAAGTTGATGCCTTCACCGTAAAGGATCTGGAATTCAGCTTGCTTAAACGGCGCGGCCACTTTGTTTTTGACCACTTTAACGCGGGTTTCGCTGCCGATAACGTCATCGCCCTCTTTCACCGCGCCGATGCGGCGAATATCCAGACGAACGGAAGCGTAGAACTTCAGCGCGTTACCGCCGGTGGTGGTTTCCGGGTTACCGAACATCACGCCAATCTTCATACGGATCTGGTTGATGAAGATAAGCAGGGTGTTAGAGTTTTTCAGGTTACCCGCCAGCTTACGCATCGCCTGGCTCATCATACGCGCCGCAAGGCCCATGTGAGAGTCGCCGATTTCGCCTTCGATTTCCGCTTTTGGCGTCAGCGCCGCAACGGAGTCGACAACGAGCACGTCTACGGCGCCGGAGCGCGCCAGAGCGTCACAGATTTCCAGCGCCTGCTCGCCGGTATCAGGCTGAGAGCAGAGCAGATTGTCGATATCTACGCCCAGCTTACGCGCATACACCGGATCGAGCGCATGTTCCGCATCGATAAAGGCGCACGTCTTGCCAGCACGCTGTGCCGCGGCGATAACCTGCAGCGTCAGCGTGGTTTTACCAGACGATTCCGGACCGTAGATTTCCACGATACGGCCCATCGGCAAACCACCGGCACCCAGCGCGATATCCAGAGAGAGTGAACCGGTAGAGATGGTTTCCACATCCATAGTGCGGTCTTCACCCAGGCGCATGATGGAGCCTTTGCCGAATTGCTTTTCAATCTGGCCAAGTGCTGCCGCTAACGCCTTTTGCTTGTTTTCGTCGATAGCCATTTTTACTCCTGTCATGCAGGGTGAAGCACTATGCGCCACGCTGCCTTTGTTTCTGTTGCAGCCATTATACTGTATGGCTATACAGTATCAAGCTTTTTGTCGAATGTTTTGCCACAGCGTCTGTAGGGCAAAAACCGTGGCCTGACGCCGCACCGCTTCACGATCGCCAGGAAAATTTTGCAGGTAAGTTCGCACCTCGCCCTGGTCATTCGCGATGCCGAACCAGACGGTGCCGACAGGCTTTTGCGCGCTGCCGCCATCCGGCCCTGCAATGCCGCTGACAGAGACCGCCCAGGTCGCGGCGGCGGCATTCAATGCCCCCAGCGCCATCTGACGCACAACCGGCTCGCTCACTGCGCCATGCGCCTCAAGCGTGGCGCCGTCGACGCCAATCATCTGCTGCTTGGCTTCATTACTGTAGGTAACAAATCCGCGTTCAAACCAGGCGGAGCTGCCGGCGATATCGGTAATCATCTTAGCCACCCACCCGCCAGTGCAGGATTCAGCCGTCGTCACCGTTGCGCCGAGTTGGCGCAACGCTTCGCCAAGTTGCTGACTTAATTGCATCATTTCGCGGTCATTCATGACAGCTCCGATTGTAAGCAGATCCCATGTTTGACAATAGCACTTCCCCTTTGTTGCAGAGGATTACATTGCGTTTTTCGGGCTAAATTCAAGGTTAGCGCAGGCAAAAAAGGAGATTCCCGCGCCGGGACGCGGGAAGAAAATTACTGAATGCGAGCCAGCGCGACCGCCTGGCCCAGTTGCCAGACCGCCATCGCATAATGCGTGCTGTGGTTATAGCGGGTGATTGCATAAAAATTCGGCAGCCCGTACCAGTACTGGTAACCCGTGCCGATGTCCAGACGCAGCAGGCTCGCCTCCTGATGATTGCCGATCGGTTGCTGCGGTGTTAAACCCGCCACAGCAAGCTGGCTGACGCTGTATTTCGTTTTAAAGCCATTCTCAAGGCCAGGCGCCTGACCGTTTGCCGGTACGGCCACCGCATCGCCCTTCACCCAGCCATGTTCTTTAAAGTAGTTCGCTACGCTGCCAATGGCATCGACCGGATCCCAGAGATTGATATGACCATCGCCATTGAAATCCACCGCATACTCTTTGTAAGAAGAGGGCATAAACTGACCATACCCCATCGCGCCCGCAAATGAGCCTTTCAGCGCCAGCGGATCGTCCCCTTCATCGCGCGCCATCAGCAAGAAGGTTTCCAGTTCGCTGGCAAAGTAATCTGCGCGGCGAGGATATTCAAAAGCAAGCGTGGCAAGCGCATCGAGAATGCGGGTTTTCCCCATCACGCGTCCCCAGCGGGTTTCCACGCCGATAATGCCCACGATAATTTCCGGCGGCACGCCGTAAACCTGCCAGGCGCGATTAAGCGCGTCCTGATACTGGTTCCAGAACACCACGCCGTTTTGCACGTTATCCGGCGTGATAAATTTACTGCGATAGCGCAGCCATGCGCCGTTCGGCCCCGTTGGCGGCTGCGTAGTCGGCGCCTGCTGATTCATCAGGCGAAGCACATAATCCAGCCGTTTCGCCTGTGAAAGGATTTCATGCAGTTGTTGACGATCAAAACCATGCTTGCTCACCATCTTATCGATGAACTGCTGGGCGGCGGCGTTATTAGCGAAATCGCCGCTGGGCATGAGCATGTCGTGCTGAGGCTGCAGCAGAAAGCCCCCTGACGGCGCGGAGGCGGGCGCGCCGGCTGTGGCGGCGACCGCTTGCGTTTTTGGCTTGCTGCTGCAAGCGGAAAGAAGAACAAGTGTCGATAATAAGGCGGCGTAGCGACGCTTAAGCATGAAATATCCCTATGGCATTCGAAGACAAGTGGCACTAATGGTAGATCATCTCAAGCCAGCCGAGAAAGCGCCGCACGCATCCATCAGGCAGCTTTATTGATCGTTTGCTGATAAGCCTGAAAAAGCGGGTTGATATTGCAGGTTTTATCTTTTCCTCGCGATCCTGGACGAAATGCGCCGCCTATCGCAATTCGCCTAAATCTGAAGCGCTAAACGCGCTAAAGCTTGCGAAACAACTCGCAAGCTTCGTCTTCTCCCCTCCCCTGTTTCTTTTTACGCTGCTACTGTCAGCGACGTTTAAGGGAAACAGGATTGCGCGCTCTGCGGATGAAAGCAGGGGATTATCAATGATAAGATGGCCGTTTCTACAGGGCATCGCAGGCCGTACCTCGCTTCAAGAAATGAGCAAAATCAAATGACTGAGTCTATCGATAAGGACTTTTCCGACCATACCCCCATGATGCAGCAGTATCTGAAGCTCAAGGCGCAGCACCCGGATATCTTGCTGTTCTACCGCATGGGCGATTTCTACGAGCTGTTTTATGACGACGCGAAACGCGCCTCTCAGCTCATGGATATTTCGCTGACGAAACGCGGCGCTTCGGCGGGAGAGCCAATTCCCATGGCGGGCGTGCCGCATCACGCGGTGGAAAACTATCTGGCGAAGCTGGTGAGCCTTGGCGAGTCGGTAGCGATTTGCGAACAGATTGGCGACCCGGCGACCACGAAAGGCCCCGTGGAACGCAAAGTGGTGCGTATCGTTACGCCTGGCACCATCAGCGACGAAGCGCTGCTGCAGGAGCGTCAGGATAACCTGCTGGCGGCTATCTGGCAGGACAGCCGCGGCTTTGGCTACGCTACGCTTGATATCAGTTCCGGTCGCTTTCGCTTAACGGAGCCGGAAGACCGTGAAACCATGGCGGCGGAGTTGCAGCGCACCAATCCGGCAGAGCTGCTGTATGCCGAAGATTTTGCGGAAATGGCGTTGATTGAAGGCCGCCGCGGCCTGCGTCGCCGTCCGTTGTGGGAGTTTGAAATCGAAACGGCGCGCCAGCAGTTAAACCTGCAATTCGGCACGCGTGACCTGGTGGGCTTCGGCGTAGAGAATGCAGTACGCGGCCTCTGCGCGGCGGGCTGCCTGCTTCAGTATGTGAAAGATACGCAGCGCACCTCCCTGCCTCACATTCGCTCTATCACCATGGAGCGCCAGCAGGATGGCATCATCATGGATGCCGCCACGCGCCGTAACCTTGAGATAACCCAAAACCTGGCGGGGGGCATCGAAAACACCCTCGCCTCGGTGCTGGACTGCACCGTAACGCCAATGGGCAGTCGTATGCTCAAGCGCTGGCTGCATATGCCGGTACGTGACGTAGCCGTGCTGTCGCATCGTCAGCAGGCCATCAACGCATTAATGGACCTGGCGGGAGATGTGCAGCCGGTGTTGCGTCAGGTTGGCGATCTGGAACGCATTCTCGCGCGTCTTGCGCTACGCACCGCTCGCCCGCGCGACCTGGCGCGTATGCGCCACGCTTTCCAGCAGTTGCCTGCGCTAAGGGAAATACTGGCCCAAAGCGACGCCAGTTACGTACAGACTCTGCGTGAAAACATGGGCGAGTTTACCGAGCTTCGCGAACTGCTGGAGCGGGCGATTATCGAAGCGCCGCCCGTGCTGGTGCGCGACGGCGGCGTCATTGCGCCGGGTTATAACGAAGAGCTCGACGAATGGCGCGCGCTGGCGGACGGAGCGACCGATTACCTCGACCGGCTGGAAATCCGCGAGCGCGAGAAGCTGGGGCTGGATACGCTAAAAGTCGGCTTCAACGCCGTACACGGTTATTACATTCAGGTGAGCCGCGGGCAGAGCCACCTGGTGCCTATCCATTATGTCCGCCGCCAGACCCTGAAAAACGCCGAACGCTATATCATTCCAGAGCTTAAAGAGTACGAAGACAAAGTACTTACCTCAAAAGGCAAAGCGCTGGGGCTGGAGAAGCAGCTTTATGACGAGCTTTTTGACCTGCTGCTTCCCCACCTGCCGGCGCTGCAAAAGAGCGCCGCGGCGCTGGCGGAACTGGACGTATTAGCCAACCTCGCCGAACGTGCCGAAACGCTGAATTACACTTGCCCGACGCTGACCGATAAACCTGGCATTCGCCTGGTGGAAGGGCGTCATCCGGTGGTGGAACGCGTCTTGAACGAGCCGTTTATCGCTAACCCGCTGAATCTTTCACCGCAGAGACGGATGCTTATCATCACCGGTCCGAATATGGGCGGTAAAAGTACCTATATGCGCCAGACCGCGCTGATCGTGCTGATGGCCTATATCGGCAGTTTCGTTCCTGCGCAGCGGGCGGAGATAGGCCCGATTGACCGCATCTTCACTCGCGTCGGCGCGGCGGACGATCTCGCCTCCGGACGTTCCACTTTCATGGTGGAGATGACCGAGACGGCGAACATTCTGCATAACGCCACCGAGCACAGCCTGGTGTTGATGGATGAAATAGGCCGCGGCACCTCCACCTATGACGGGCTTTCGCTCGCCTGGGCCTGCGCGGAAAGTCTGGCGAACCGCATTAAGGCGATGACGCTGTTCGCGACCCACTATTTCGAACTCACCCAGCTGCCAGAAAAAATGGAAGGGGTGGCGAATGTGCACCTGGACGCGATTGAGCATGGCGACACCATCGCCTTTATGCACAGCGTGCAGGACGGCGCCGCCAGTAAAAGCTACGGTCTCGCGGTAGCCGCGCTGGCTGGCGTGCCGAAAGAGGTGATTAAGCGTGCGCGCCAGAAACTGCGCGAACTGGAAAGCCTCTCAGGGAATGCCGCCGCCACGCAGATAGACGGCACGCAGATGTCGCTGCTGACGCCCGCGGAAGAAACCTCACCTGCGGTGGAAGCGCTGGAAAATCTTGATCCGGATTCGCTTACGCCCCGTCAGGCGCTGGAGTGGATCTATCGCCTGAAAAACCTGGTGTAACGCTGGAACAATGGCGGGTGGCGCTTCGCTACCCGCCTTGCGACAGTCTTAAGCATGGTAAAAATGCTTCGCTTATCTGTCTTACGGTTATCCCATATTAAGCACGGCAGATTTTGCGCGGGCGAAAGTAAAAAGACGGGCAGAGTGCGCCTCTCCCGTCTTTTTGATAATTCGCCAACGCGTTTTTTACCGCTTTGATTCCGCCAGTAGCGGCGGTATCGTCGGTACTTCTGGCGCCTCATCAATCTCTTTCTGCGTCATGCGAAATGCTTCGGGATAATGCTCGCGGCTGGTCCGACGCAGCGGCTCGGTATCCCGCCAGGTGTAAAGACAGTGCTGGCACTGAAATACTGTCCAGACGCCTTTTACAGGTGACGTCGCCATCACTTCAATTTGTTCATCAGCGCAACGTGGGCAAATCATTTCTCCCTCCTTATTTACGGTTGGCGAGCATCGCGGTGAGCTTTTCAACCCACTGCGCGGTTTCCGGCAGATCTTTCACCGGTTGGCTGTAGTGCCCGCGGTTATCCGGCGCGACGGGTGTGGTGGCGTCGATAATCAGCTTGTCGGTAATTCCCGCCGGGCTTGAGCCTGGATCCAGTTCCAGCACAGACATATTTGGCAACTGCACCAGATCCCCTGCCGGGTTAACTTTGGAAGAGAGCGCCCACATCACCTGGGGCAGATCGAACGGATCGACATCTTCATCGACCATGATAACCATCTTCACATAGCCAAGGCCGTGCGGCGTGGTCATGGCGCGAAGCCCCACGGCGCGGGCAAAACCGCCATAGCGTTTTTTCGTGGAAATAATGGCAAGCAACCCGTGGGTATACATGGCGTTAACCGCCTGCACTTCCGGGAACTCTGCTTTCAGTTGCTGATAGAGCGGCACGCAGGTGGCGGGCCCCATCAGGTAGTCAATTTCAGTCCAGGGCATGCCCAGATAGAGCGATTCGAAAATCGGCTTCGTGCGATATGAAACCTTATCGATACGCACCACCGTCATATTGCGGCCACCAGAATAGTGTCCGGTAAATTCACCAAACGGCCCTTCTATTTCACGCTTGCGGCCTTCAATCACCCCTTCCAGGATCACCTCTGAGCCCCACGGCACATCAAAGCCGGTCAGCGGTGCGGTAGCGATAGGATACGGGCTTTCACGCAGCGCCCCCGCCATTTCATATTCAGATTGATCGTATTTCAGCGGCGTGGCGCCCATCAGCGTAATAATAGGATCGTTGCCAAGCGTGATAGCGACAGGCAAATCTTCGCCGCGCTCTTCGGCTTTGTGCAGATGCAGGGCGATATCATGCATCGGCACCGGTTGCAGGCCGAGCTTACGCTTGCCTTTGACTTCCATACGGTAAATGCCGACATTCTGCTTGCCGAAATGTTCAGGATCGAGGGGATCGCGCGAAACCACGCAGGCTTTATCGAGGTAAAAACCGCCATCGCCGTCGTTCAGACGAAACAGCGGCAAAATGTCGAACAGATTGATGGCTTCGCCGTCTACGCTGTTTTCCGCCCAGGGCGGATTGTCGCGACGCTCCGGCGTCACCGGAAATTTATCCCAACGACGAATAAATTCCGCAATCTGCTGTTTCACCGGCGTAGCGGGCGGAAGACCAAGCGAAATAGCGTGGTTCTGCCAGGAGCCGATAGTGTTCATCACCACTCGCGCGTCAGTAAAACCACGGATATTATCAAACCAGAGCGCCGGCGCGCCTTCGCCAATACGTCCGGTCGCGTTGGCCGCGGCGGCCAGATCTGGCTCCGCCTGCACTTCCTCGCTTATTTTCAGCAGTTGTTTCTGCTCCTCCAGCGCGCGCAGAAAGCCGCGCAAATCGTCAAAAGCCATGCGTGAATCTCCTGTTATGCATGATGTGAATTCGCTGAGCCTGCATCGTGCAGGCCTCCCCAACGCCGCGCCTGCGGATCGTTAAGCCCAAACTGATCCAGCACCCGCGCGACAATATGGCGGGTAATGTCTTCGATGGTTTTCGGATGGTTATAAAAGGCGGGCATGGGCGGCACCATTGCCACGCCCATACGGGATAGCGCCAGCATATTTTCCAGATGAATAGTACTAAGCGGCATTTCGCGCGGCACCAGCACCAGCTTGCGCCCCTCTTTCAACACCACATCGGCAGCGCGCCCAACCAGCCCTTCGGCGTAGCCGGCGCGAATACCTGCCAGCGTTTTCATGCTGCATGGAATGACAATCATGCCGTCAGTGTGAAACGACCCCGAAGAAATCGTCGCCGCCTGATCGGCGGGGCTATGTACCACATCCGCCAGCGCTGCGACTTCCCGGGCGTTATAAGGCGTTTCCAGTTCAATAGTGGTTTTGGCCCACTTCGACATCACCAGGTGCGTTTCCACTTCCGGCATCTTCCGCAGCGTTTTTAACAGCGCTACCCCAAGCGGCGCGCCAGTGGCGCCCGTCATGCCCACTATTAATCTCATCGTTACCTCTCAACATTGTTCGTATACGAACATTTTAACTAAGCCTATCGCCAGCCAGCGGCATGAACAAGCCCATAGGGGCAAAACCGCACGAATGGCTCATTTTTATAAAGGTTATAAAGGCTGCCGTAAGCGGCTATGATGGCGGGATGGACGATAAAACAGGAGCCGCCATGTATCTTCGTGAAGAGGCTTTTCACCTGCTACGCCAGCTTTTTCAACAACATACGTCACGCTGGCAGAGCGAACTGCCGGAACTGACCAAGCCGCAATATGCCGTAATGCGTGCGATTCAGGAGCAGCCGGGCATTGAACAAGTCGCGCTGACCGACGCAGCCGTCAGCACTAAAGCGACGCTGGCGGAAATGCTAAGTCGCATGGAAAGCCGCGGGCTGGTTCGACGAGAAAACGATCCGGCTGATAAGCGGCGGCGTTTTATCTATCTGACGCCGGAAGGCGAATCTCTGCTGAACGCCATTATCCCTGTAGGCAACGCGGTGGATGAACGGTTTCTGGGTAAACTGGAGGCGGATGAGCGAGCGCTTTTTACACAATTGATTGGAAAGATGATGGATAAGCAATAGCGCTTATCTTCCTGTTCTGCAAAGACCGTAACCAACGAAAATAAAAAGAAAAAGGCCGGTCATTTGACCAGCCTTTTTGTCTGAAAACTACATTTCGTAGCTTATTCGCGGAACAGCGCTTCGATATTCAGCCCTTGCCCCTGCAGGATTTCGCGCAGGCGACGCAGACCTTCAACCTGAATCTGACGAACACGCTCACGAGTCAGACCGATTTCCCGGCCCACATCTTCAAGCGTTGCCGCTTCATAGCCGAGCAGGCCGAAACGACGAGCCAGCACTTCACGCTGCTTGGCGTTCAGTTCGAACAACCACTTAACGATGCTCTGCTTCATGTCATCGTCCTGCGTGGTGTCTTCCGGACCGTTTTCTTTTTCATCGGCCAGAATATCCAGCAGCGCTTTCTCTGAATCACCGCCCAGCGGGGTATCAACAGAGGTGATGCGCTCGTTCAGGCGCAGCATACGGCTTACGTCATCAACCGGTTTATCGAGCTGCTCTGCAATCTCTTCCGCGCTCGGCTCATGATCCAGCTTGTGAGAAAGCTCGCGTGCGGTACGCAGATAAACGTTCAGCTCTTTAACAATATGAATCGGCAGACGAATCGTACGGGTTTGGTTCATGATAGCCCGTTCGATGGTCTGGCGAATCCACCAGGTTGCGTACGTTGAAAAACGGAAACCGCGCTCCGGATCGAACTTCTCAACTGCGCGGATAAGGCCCAGGTTGCCTTCTTCGATCAGATCCAGCAGCGCAAGACCGCGGTTGCTGTAACGACGGGCAATTTTCACCACCAGACGCAGGTTACTTTCGATCATGCGGCGGCGTGAGGCGATATCACCACGCAGCGCGCGGCGTGCGAAGTAGACTTCTTCTTCTGCTGTTAGCAGAGGAGAGTAACCGATTTCTCCCAGATACAGCTGAGTCGCATCCAACACACGCTGTGTGGCACCCTGCGACAACAACTCCTCTTCTGCCAGGTCGTTATCACTGGGTTCCTCTTCTATCAAGGCTTTTTCATCAAAAGCCTCTACTCCGTTCTCATCAAATTCCGCGTCTTCATTTAAATCATGAACTTTCAGCGTATTCTGACTCATAAAGGTGGCTCCTACCCGTGATCCCTGAGCAAAGCACCTGACAGAAGCATGCTTTGCCGATTTATCGCTGCGGCAAATAACGCAGCGGGTTTACGGATTTCCCCTTGTAACGAATTTCAAAATGCAAGCGTGTAGAACTGGTTCCGGTGCTACCCATGGTAGCGATTTTCTGCCCCGCCTTAACTTCTTGTTGTTCCCGGACCAGCATTGTGTCGTTATGGGCGTAGGCACTCAGGTAATCATCGTTGTGTTTTATGATGATAAGATTACCGTAACCGCGCAGAGCATTACCGGCGTAAACGACGCGACCGTCAGCGGTAGCGACGATAGCCTGGCCTTTACTTCCTGCGATATCGACCCCTTTATTGCCCCCTTCGGAAGCAGAAAAGTTCTCGATAACATTGCCCTCAGTCGGCCAGCGCCATGCTGCTATCGGCGCGCTAGTGGACGTACTGCTGACTGTCGGTTCGGCTGTAGTGTTAACGGTTGGCGCGGTAACGGGTGCCGTTACGACAGCACCGTTATTTCTGTTACCAGGCAACATTTTGTTATCACTTTGTTCACCTGAGTCCTCAGAATAAATAATTGTCGGTTTCGACGCAACCACCGTGCTGGAATTTTGTGCAGGTTTTGAGACAATTCCTTGAGCATTTGCATCTGCCTGTGTAATTGCATTGCCTCCTGTGATCGGTGTACCGGAAGCATTGCCTACCTGCAGCGTTTGCCCAACATTCAGGCCATACGGGGCTGGAATGTTATTGCGCTGGGCCAAATCACGGAAATCGTTCCCGGTAATCCAGGCGATATAAAAGAGCGTATCGCCGCGCTTAACGGTATAAGTGCTGCCGCCGGTATAGCTGCCTTTCGGAATGTTCCCATACTGACGGTTGTATACGATGCGGCCATTTTCGGTCTGCACCGGCTGCTCGACCACAGGCTGAACCTGACGAGGCTGCGAAACGGGAGGCTGCGCTGGCTGAATTTGCGGCGCAGAAACGGGGGCGGAAACCGGTGCGGCGGTAGAAGTGCCCATTTTGGGCGGCGGCGTAATCATCATGCCGCTGCTGCTCGTGCTGCTGCTCGCGCCGCTATTTCCCTCTACAGAACTTATCGGCGCCTGAGAGGCGTCATTGGATGAACATCCCGCCAGCCAAAGTGAAATGAATGTTGCTGTTGCTACCCGGCGTGCTGTGAATTTTGGGCTTCCCGCGCTCATTTATCCCCCAGGATTGTTATCTGTCAGTGACTACTTACGACGACCGTGGCTCTGCACGTCCGGCAGGCTCAAAATGAGCCCACCATACGCGGATAACGCCTGAAAGTAACAGGAAAAACTCCTGGATTACGCCAGATCCCCTTTCACCAGAGGAACGAAACGCACGGCTTCCACGGTGTCGATAATAAATTCATCTCCCCGCCGACGAACCCGCTTCAACAGCTGATGTTCATCTCCAACGGGAAGCACAAGAATGCCGCCGTCATCCAGCTGCGACATCAACGCAGGCGGGATCTCTGGCGGCGCGGCCGTCACAATAATAGCGTCAAACGGGGCGCGCGCCTGCCACCCCTGCCAGCCATCACCATGACGGGTAGAGATATTATGTAAATCAAGCTGCTTCAGGCGACGACGAGCGTGCCACTGCAAACTTTTGATGCGCTCAACGGAACAAACGTGGTGGACGAGATGCGCCAGAATCGCCGTCTGGTAACCCGAGCCGGTGCCTATCTCCAGCACCCGTGATTCGGGCGTGAGCTCCAGCAGCTCGGTCATCAGCGCCACCATATAAGGCTGAGAAATGGTCTGCCCGGAACCGATAGGCAGCGCCACGTTCTCCCAGGCTTTGTGCTCAAGCGCTTCATCGATAAATTTTTCGCGCGGCACACGGGCGAGCGCTTCGAGCACATGCTCGTCGCGAATGCCCTGAGCACGCAATTGATTGAGAAGAGTTTGAACGCGATTGCTTACCATTGCCCGTTCACTCCGGCGCGGTCTAACCAGGTTGAGACAACATCATGCGCACTGTGCGCTGTTAAATCCACATGCAGCGGCGTGACGGAGACATAACCTTCCTCCACCGCGGCGAAATCCGTATCCGGCCCGGCATCGCACTTTTCGCCCGGAGGGCCTATCCAGTAAAGCGTATTGCCGCGCGGATCCTCCTGCGGAATAACTTTATCCGCCGGATGGCGACTGCCGCAGCGCGTGACGCGGATGCCTTTGATCTCCGCCAGCGGCAGATCCGGCACATTAACGTTCAGTATGCGGCCGGTACGCAAAGGTTCGCGCATGAGCGCCCGCAAAATCGTACAGGTGACCGCCGCCGCCGTGTCGTAATGCTGGTAGCCGTTAAGCGAAACCGCCAGCGCCGGAAAGCCCAGATGACGCCCTTCCATCGCAGCGGCGACGGTACCGGAATAAATGACGTCATCGCCCAGATTAGGTCCGGCGTTAATGCCGGAAACCACCACATCAGGACGAGGACGCATCAGCGCGTTGACGCCAAGGAACACGCAATCGGTCGGCGTGCCCATCTGCACGGCGATATCGCCATTTTCAAAGGTGAAAGTGCGAAGGGAGGATTCCAGCGTCAGAGAGTTGGACGCGCCGCTGCGGTTACGATCGGGAGCAACGACCTGCACTTCGGCAAATTCGCGAAGCGCTCTTGCCAGGGCCTGAATGCCCGGCGCGTGGATCCCGTCATCGTTACTCAGCAATATCCGCATAATCACCCGTTGTGTTCATTAATTCCCGCACGACGCTGGTGGCAAAACTGCCTGCCGGCAGCCAGAAGCGCAGTTCGACAGTTACCTCGTCCCACCACTCCCAGCGAAAAGCGTGGGGAAAGAGCCGCATCGCCCGGCGCGCCGCTTCCACTTTTTCACGCACCAGCAGCGTCTGCAACGTTGTTTCTTCAACAATGGCCTGCTGTTCGTTCGCCAGCGCTTCACGCTGGGTCCCCCACTCTCCGCTGCCAGGCAGCGCGGCGGTGATAAGCAAAGCCTTCGCGTCTACGCGAGCCTGCAGCTCCGGCAGCTCTTCTGCGGCTGCGACAAACCAGCTGCCGCGGCCCGCTAATTGTAGCGCATCGCCATCAACAACTTGATTAAATTCTGGTTTTTTCAGACGGTGGCTGACTATCTGATTAAACAGCGCGCTGCGCGCCGCAGACAAAGCAAAACTGCGTTTGTTGCGCTCGCGGGGCGGCGTAGCCGTCTCGCCCCAGCGCTGCGCCTGCAACAGGTTACTGCCGCCGATGCCAAAACGCTGCGGGCCGAAATAGTTCGGCACGCCTTCGTCACGCACCGCCTGCAGCCGGGTTTCCATCTCCTCCCGGTTCGTCACCTCGCGCAGCACCAGCCGGAAGTGGTTGCCTTTCAGCGCCCCTAAACGCAGCTTGCGCTTGTGCCGGGCATACTCCAGCACCTGGCACCCTTCCAGCGAAAAGGCGCTTAAATTAGGCATCTCTTTGCCCGGCAGACGGACGCAGAACCACTGTTCCGTGACGGCGTGCTTATCTTTCTGCCCGGCAAAACTGACTTCCCTGGCGTGCACTTTAAGGAACTTAGCCAGCGCGTCCGCCACAAAGCGCGTATTGCAGCCGGTTTTGACGATGCGCACCAGCAGATGTTCGCCTTCGCCATCCGGCTCGAAGCCCAAATCTTCCGTTACGACAAAATCTTCCGGGTTGGCTTTAAGCACGCCGCTGCCCTGAGGCCTGCCATGCTGGTAAGTCAGTTGATGCACGTCGATCATACGCCAGCCTTAAGCAGCAGCGCCACCGCCTCGCAGGCGATGCCTTCGCCACGTCCGGTAAAGCCGAGCTTCTCGGTGGTGGTGGCCTTCACGTTGACCTGCTCCATATGGCAGCCCAGGTCTTCGGCGATAAAAACACGCATCTGCGGGATGTGCGGCGCCATTTTCGGCGCCTGGGCGATAATCGTGACGTCAACATTGCCAAGCGCGTAACCTTTGGCCTGTACACGGCGCCAGGCTTCACGCAGAAGTTCGCGGCTATCCGCGCCTTTAAAGGCCGGGTCGGTATCCGGGAAGAGTTTGCCGATATCGCCCAACGCCGCCGCGCCCAGCAGCGCATCGGTCAAGGCGTGCAGCGCGACATCGCCGTCGGAATGCGCCAGCAGCCCCTGCTCGTAAGGAATACGAACGCCGCCAAGAATAATCGGCCCAACGCCGCCAAAAGCGTGTACGTCAAAACCATGTCCGATGCGCATTATGCATTCTCCATATGGGTTAACCGGGTAAGATAGAACGCCGCCAGCGCCAGGTCTTCAGGGCGCGTCACTTTAATATTATCCGCGCGGCCAGCAATCAGTTCAGGATGAAAACCACAATATTCGAGCGCCGAGGCTTCATCAGTAATGGTGGCCCCTTCGTTGAGCGCGCGCGTCAGGCAGTCAAGCAGCAGTTCGCGAGGAAAAAGCTGTGGCGTGAGCGCGTGCCAGAGATCTTCTCTGTCGACCGTATGGGCGATAGCGGGTTTACCCGGCTCGCCGCGCTTCATGGTGTCGCGCACGGGGGCGGCGAGAATGCCGCCGACGGCGCTGGTTTCGGTAAGGGTGAGCAGACGCTCAAGATCGTCCTGGTGCAGGCAGGGGCGGGCAGCGTCATGCACCAACGCCCAGCTGCAGTCGTTCGCCTGCCTGAGCCCTGCCAGCACCGAATCGGCCCGCTGCGCACCGCCCTGCACCACCTGGACACGGGGATGAGAGGCCAGCGGCAACGCCATAAAGCGCTCATCGCCAGGACTGATGGCGATAATCACCCGGCTGATGCGAGGATGCGCCAGCAGAGGCGCCAGCGCGTGTTCGAGGATCGTTTTTTCACCAATGGTGAGATATTGTTTCGGACATTCCGTTTGCATGCGGCTGCCAATTCCGGCAGCCGGCACCACGGCTATCACGTCCGCAAAGGAAGGCGCCATGAGTTAACCCGAGTCTGGTTAGCGATTGTTTTGCCCTGACCCGTTAGGACGCTTTGAGGCGTCCGGCACCAGACGATAAAAGGTTTCGCCAGGTTTGGTCATGCTTAATTCGTTGCGTGCGCGCTCTTCGATAGCTTCTTGTCCGCCATTGAGATCGTCAATTTCGGCGAAAAGCTGATCGTTGCGCGCCTTAAGTTTGGCGTTAGTAGCCTGCTGTACGGCGACGTCGTCGGCGACGCGGGAGTAATCGTGAACGCCATTTTTGCCGAACCACAGCGAATACTGTAGCCAGACCAGTAAAGCCAGCAATAGCAGCGTTAGTTTACCCATTCCGCCCCCTGAAAAACGGCCTTATCATCCCATAACTTCCTGCCAGGCTCTACACCCGATACAGTCCCCAGGCGCAGCAGCGCTGCCAAAACAGCGGCAGAATGTACCACAGAACGCGTCGCGATGCGTACTGCACATATTTGTAACATATTCATGATAAAACGACAGGCGCAGGCTTGTCTTAGCCCATCAGCCAGAAAAACAGCAGCCCGAACATCAGCACCACCGTTAACAATGTTGCAATGCTGCTGTAAAGAAGCTTGCCGTTAAGCAGAGAATAGAGCGCGATGCCCACCACGACCGCTACGGGCATTAACGCCAGAAAGAAAGGCCAGGTATAAAGAAAGAAAAAAAGCGTGTTGGAGCCGTAGACCAGAAAGGGCGGGCCCAGCGCGATGAGCCACGAGATAAATCCCAGCACGGCGCCAGGCCACGACCAGGTCGTTTCTTCAGCGGGCGGCGTCTGAGCCTGTGAGATGATGATATTGGTGCCGTTGCGCATAACTTATCCTGTGACCTGACCTGCCGGGAAGCGGCTTCCCGGCGCCGTCTCAGGATTTGATGATATCGTCCCGGCGCAACAGATCTAACAATTGCGCAATCAAATTTGTTACTAATTGTTGGCCATCGAGGTGAATTTCCGGCTTCTCCGGCGCTTCGTAAACCGAGTCGATACCGGTAAAATTACGCAGCTCGCCGGCGCGGGCTTTTTTATAAAGCCCTTTCGGGTCGCGCGCTTCGCATACCTCAAGCGGCGTATCCACAAACACCTCGATGAACCGCCCTGCCCCTACGCGCTCGCGCACCATAGCGCGCTCGGCGCGATGCGGCGAGATAAAGGCCGTCAGCACCACCAGACCTGCGTCGACCATCAGGTTCGCCACTTCGCCGACGCGGCGGATATTCTCCTTGCGGTCGACGTCGCTAAAGCCTAAATCGCTGCACAGCCCGTGACGCACATTGTCGCCATCCAGCAGGTAGGTGCTGACGCCAAGCTGGTGCAGCGCCTCTTCCAGCGCGCCGGCCACCGTGGATTTACCCGAGCCCGAAAGCCCGGTAAACCACAGAACAACGCCACGGTGGCCGTGGAGTTGTTCACGTTGTTCGGCGGTCACGGGATGGGCGTGCCAGACGACATTCTCGTCATGCTGCGCCATTATTTGCCTCCCAGCAGGTCGCGCGCGCCCCAGTGCGGGAAGTGGCGACGCACCAGCGCGTTCAGCTCCAGTTCAAAAGCGCTGTAAGCGGAAGGCTCCTGGTAGACCTCGGTTTGCGGCTCGCGCACCATGCCAGCACCCACGGTAACGTTGCTCAGGCGATCGATGAAAATCAGCCCGCCGGTCACCGGGTTCTCCTGATATTTATCCAGACTCAGCGGCTCGTCGAAAGTGAGGTCCACCAGCCCGATGCCGTTCAGCGGCAGGTTTTCCACTACGCGCTGGGTCAGGTTATTGATATCCACCTGATACTGAATGTTGTCGACACGGGCGCGGGTTTTCTTACCGGCGATTTTAATGTCGTAGCTCTGACCTGGCGTCAGCGGCTGCTCCGCCATCCATACCACGTCCACCGACGCGCTCTGCACCGCAGGCACGTTCTGGGCGGCATCCACCAGCAGGTCGCCGCGGCTGATGTCGATTTCATCTTTCAGCACCAGCGTAATCGCCTCGCCTGCGCCCGCCTCGTCTAAATCGCCATCAAAGGTCACAATACGGGCAACGGCGGATTCCACGCCGGAAGGCAGCACTTTCACGCGCTGGCCGACTTTCACGGAGCCGGAGGCCACCGTACCTGCATAGCCGCGAAAATCGAGATTCGGGCGATTAACATACTGCACCGGGAAGCGCAGCGGCTGCGCGTCGACGCCGCGATTTATCTCGACGGTTTCCAGCACTTCCAGCAGCGTCGGGCCGGTATACCAGGCCATGTTCAGGCTGGAAATCGCCACGTTGTCTCCTTCCAGCGCGGAAAGCGGCACGAAGCGGATGTCCAGGTTGCCCGGCAGCTGCGCGGCGAAGTTAAGGTAATCCTGTTTAATCTGCTCGAAACGCTCTTCGCTGAATTCCACCAGGTCCATTTTGTTCACCGCGACCACCAGGTGCTTAATCCCCAGCAGCGTAGAGATAAAGCTGTGGCGACGCGTCTGGTCCAGCACCCCTTTACGGGCGTCGATCAGCAGAATCGCGAGATCGCAGGTGGAGGCGCCAGTCGCCATGTTGCGGGTGTACTGCTCGTGCCCCGGGGTGTCGGCGATAATAAATTTGCGCTTTTCGGTGGAGAAATAGCGGTAAGCCACGTCAATGGTGATGCCCTGCTCGCGCTCCGCCTGCAAGCCATCCACCAGCAGCGCCAGGTCGAGCTTTTCGCCCTGGGTGCCGTGACGCTTGCTGTCGTTATGCAGCGAGGAAAGCTGGTCTTCATAAATCTGGCGCGTATCGTGCAGCAGGCGGCCTATCAGGGTGCTTTTCCCGTCATCCACGCTGCCGCAGGTCAGAAAGCGCAGCAGGCTTTTATGCTGCTGGGCGTGCAGATAAGCCTCCACGCCGCCCTCTTTAGCGATTTGTTGTGCGATGGTCGTGTTCATGACGGCTCCTTAGAAATAACCCTGGCGTTTTTTCAGCTCCATCGAGCCTGCCTGGTCGCGGTCAATCACGCGACCCTGTCGTTCGCTGGTGGTCGATACCAGCATCTCTTCAATGATTTCCGGCAGCGTCTGCGCCCCGGATTCCACCGCGCCGGTCAGCGGCCAGCAGCCCAGCGTGCGGAAACGCACCATCCGCTGCTTGATCTCTTCGCCCGGCTGCAGGTCGATGCGATCGTCGTCGATCATCATCAGCATGCCGTCGCGCTCCAGCACCGGGCGCTCTGCCGCCAGGTAAAGCGGAACGATTTCGATATTTTCCAGATAGATGTACTGCCAGATGTCCAGCTCGGTCCAGTTGGAAAGCGGGAAGACGCGAATGCTCTCGCCTTTGTTGATCTGGCCGTTATAGTTATGCCACAGCTCCGGGCGCTGGTTTTTCGGGTCCCAGCGGTGGAAGCGGTCGCGGAAGGAGTAGATACGCTCTTTAGCGCGAGACTTTTCCTCGTCGCGGCGCGCTCCGCCGAAGGCGGCGTCAAAACCATATTTGTTAAGCGCCTGCTTCAGCCCTTCGGTTTTCATGATATCGGTGTGTTTGGCGCTGCCGTGCACGAACGGGTTGATGCCCATCGCCACCCCTTCCGGGTTTTTATGCACCAGCAGTTCACAGCCGTAGGCTTTGGCGGTACGGTCGCGGAACTCGTACATCTCACGGAATTTCCAGCCGGTATCGACGTGCAGCAGCGGGAACGGCAGCGTGCCCGGATAAAAAGCTTTACGCGCCAGATGCAGCATTACGCTGGAATCTTTACCGATGGAATACATCATCACCGGATTAGAAAATTCTGCAGCCACTTCACGAATGATATGGATGCTTTCCGCCTCCAGTTGCCGCAGGTGAGTGAGTCGTTTTTGGTCCATAACCTTTCCTTATAAGGCCTGGTGCAGCAGGCGTTATTGTTGCAGCCAGTTTTGTTGCGCCCTGCGCGCAGCAACCGCAGCGTACGCAAGTACGTGAGGGTGGCGAGCACAGCCCGGGACAAAAATGGCAAATAAACTAGCCTGTTGCTTCAGGACTAAGCCAAATTAACCACGGAAGAGCGGAACTCTTCCGCCGGGTTGGATTGTTGATACCAGGCCAGTTGCGGGTGAAGCGTCACCACTTCCCCAATCACCAGCAGGGCTGGCATCGGCGCCTGTTTCGCAAGCGCGTCGAGTTGTTGTAGCGTGCCGGTGAAGACCTGCTGATCTTCCCGCGTGCCGCGGCTGATAACCGCCACTGGCGTATCGGCGTCGCGGCCGTGCTGAATAAGTTGTTCGCTTATCTCAGCGGCTTTCATGGTGCCCATATAGATAGCGAGCGTCTGGCGGCTTTTCGCCAGCAAGGCCCAGTCGAACGGCGCGCTGTCGGGCTTATAATGTCCGGTGACGAAGATCGCGCTCTGGGCATAATCGCGGTGCGTCAGCGGGATGCCGGCGTAGGCCGTCGCGCCCGAAGCCGCCGTGACGCCAGGCACTACCTGAAAAGGCACCCCCGCGGCCTTCGCCGCCTGAAGCTCCTCGCCGCCGCGCCCGAAGATAAACGGGTCGCCGCCCTTCAGGCGCACCACGGTTTTCCCTTCCCGCGCGAAGTCGATAAGCATCTGGTTGGTTTCGTGCTGCGCGACGGCGTGAGAGCCCGCGCGTTTGCCTACACAGATGCGCTCGGCATCGCGGCGCACAAGATCAAGCACCCCGTCGCTGACCAGATGGTCATACAGCACCACATCCGCCTGCTGCATGACCTGCAATCCGCGAAGCGTCAACAGCCCCGCGTCGCCCGGTCCGGCGCCGACGAGAATAATTTCGCCCTGCTCGCTCTCAGGTTCCGCCAGCGTCTGCGCCAGGGTCTCCTGCGCCGCCTGTTCATTGCCCGCCGCCATCTGGCTTGCGAAGCGGCCGCGGAAAGCGCGTTCCCAGAAGCGACGACGCGCATCGGTGGTGGTCAGCCGCACTTTAATCTTCTCGCGCCAGCTTCCCGCCACTTCCGCCATGCGACCGAGATTCGCAGGCAGCAGCGCCTCAATCTTCTCTCGCAACAAGCGGGCCAGCACCGGCGCGTTGCCGCCGGAGGAGATAGCCACCACCAGCGGCGAGCGGTCAACAATAGAGGGAAAGATAAACGAGCAGAGCGGCTGATCGTCCACCACGTTGACCAGCCGCTGGCGGGCATTCGCCGCGTCAAAAACCCGGCGGTTCAGTTCGCTGTCGTTTGTGGCGGCAATGACCAGAAAAACAGTATCCAGCTGCGCTTCATCAAACGCCTGCGCGAACCAGTCGATGGCTTTCGCTTCAGCGAGCTCCGCCAGTTCCGGGTGCAGCTTTCGGGCTACCACCCGCACCTGCGCGCCCGCGCGAGTCAACAAAGCGATTTTACGCGCCGCTACCTCACCGCCGCCGACAACCAGCACGGGGCGATTTTTTAACGCGGCAAACAGGGGGAGATAATCCACAACGGCAAAGCTCGCAAGTAACAGGGACTACGGGGGACTATAGGGGGCGCTTGATAACGAATGAAATTACGAATTGGCATGAGTAGTTCCACAAAGGAATAAGTCGCTGGCAAAGCAAATACCAAAAAGTGCTTAAGACGTGGTTTTTCGGGCGTTTGGGATGAAATGAAATTGTGTAAGCTCGGTCACAGTTTCATACTAAGCGGAAAAATTTTTCCGCTCTTTTTTCGATTAAGGATTATCTATGCTTTCCGCAGTGCGCCGCTTAACCCTGAGCCTGGCGCTGAGCGTATGCTTTACCCTGCCTGCCGCGGCGCGCGCCCCTGTGCTGGGGGAGACCGCCAATCAACAGACTCGCTATATCGCCACCTACTTTCCCGGCCGGATGACCGGCTCGCCTGCTGAAATGCTCTCGGCGGATTACCTGCGCCAGCAGTTCGCGCAGTGGGGCTATCAGAGCGATATTCGCGCTTTTCACAGCCGTTACGTCTATACCACCGAGAATAAACACGCCAACTGGCATAACGTCACCGGCAGCACGGTTATCGCCGCGCACGAAGGAAAAGAGCCGCAGCAGATAATCATCATGGCGCACCTCGACACTTACGCGCCGCAAAGCGATAAAGATGTCGATAACAATCTGGGCGGGCTGACGCTGCAGGGCGTGGATGACAATGCCGCAGGACTTGGCGTGCTGCTGGAACTCGCGCAGCGCCTGAAAACGGTGCCCACGCGCTACGGCATCCGTTTTATCGCCACCAGCGGTGAAGAAGAGGGCAAGCTTGGCGCGGAAAATGTCCTCAAGCGCATGAGCGAAAAAGAGAAGAAAAATACGCTGCTGGTGATTAACCTGGACAATCTGGTCGTGGGCGACCGGCTTTATTTCAACAGCGGTCAGAGCACCCCCGCCGCCGTGCGTAAGCTCACCCGCGACCGCGCGCTGGCTATCGCGCATCAGCATGGCGTTCCCGCCGCCACCAACCCTGGCCTTAACCCGCGCTATCCGCAGGGTACGGGCTGTTGCAACGACGCTGAGGTGTTTGATAAAGCCGGTATTCCGGTGCTTTCGGTTGAAGCGACAAACTGGTCGCTGGGCAAAAAAGATGGCTACCAGCAACGCGCGAAAAGCAAAGCGTTTCCGGATGGCAACAGCTGGCACAACGTGCGCCTCGATAACCAGCAATACCTTGATAAAGCCCTGCCAGGGCGCATTGAAAAACGCAGCCGTGATGTGATGCGCGTCATGCTGCCGCTGGTGAAAGAGCTGGCGAAGGCGGGGAAATAAAAAAACGCGACATTTCGTCGCGTTTTTTCTTTTAACCTTCGTGCAATCCACATTCGCGCTTGAGGCCGAAGAAGCGGGTTTCTTCTTCCGCCATGCCCGGCTCCCATTTGCGGGTGGTGTGGGTGTCGCCGACGGAAAGATAACCCTCGTCCCACAGCGGGTGATATTTCAGCCCATGCTTTTGCAGGTACTGGTAAACGGTGCGGTTGTCCCAGTCGATAATCGGCAGGATTTTAAATACGCCGCGCTGAACGCCTAATACCGGCAGGCTGGCGCGGCTGCCGGACTGCTCGCGGCGCAGGCCTGCGAACCAGGTTTGCGCGTTAAGCGCGTTGAGCGCGCGGTTCATCGGCTCGACTTTATTGATCTCGTTGTATTTCTCAATCCCTTCCACGCCCTGCTCCCACAGCTTGCCGTAGCGCGCTTCCTGCCAGGCCGGGCTTTGCTCGGCGCGGTAGATTTTCAGGTTCAGGTTGAGCTTTTCCGTCAGTTCATCAATAAAGCGGTACGTTTCCGGGAACAGGTAGCCGGTATCGGTGAGGATAACCGGGATATCCGGGCGCTCGCGCGTGACCAGATGCAGGCAGACCGCCGCCTGGATGCCGAAGCTTGAAGAGAGCACAAACTCGCCGGGCAGATGCTCCAGCGCCCAGCGCACCCGCTCTTCGGCGCTCAGCGTTTCAAGCCGGGCGTTGGTTTCGGCGAGCGCCGCCGCGCGTTCTTCTTTCGTCTGACCATTAAGCGCGTGCAGATCGAGTTGAGACATGTTGACCTCGCTTGTTTGAGTTCGCTTTCAGCCGGGGGAAGCGTATCGCTTCACCCCGTGAGGCGGGTAAGCGCAGCGCCACCCGCCAGGTCCGCTTATTCCCAGAAATCCCGCGCCGGATCGAGAACCGGACGGATTATCCCGGTGCGCACGGTGAAGTCGCCGAAGCCTTCGCCCGCTTCGCGCTCTTTCGCCCAGCGGCCCACCAGCTCGTCGATCGTTTCCAGGATCTCCGGCTCGGTGATGTTCTCGCGATACATCCGCGGAATACGCGTGCCGATACGGTTGCCGCCAAGATGCAGGTTATAGCGCCCCGGCGCTTTGCCCACCAGACCCAGCTCCGCCAGCATCGCGCGGCCGCAGCCGTTCGGGCAGCCGGTAACGCGCAGGACGATATGCTCATCCGCCACGCCGTGCTTCGCCATCAGAGCGTCCACTTTATCGATAAACGTTGGCAGGAAACGCTCGGCTTCCGCCATCGCCAGCGGGCAGGTCGGGAACGACACGCAGGCCATGGAGTTTTCACGCTGCGGCGTAACGGCGTCCATCAGGCCATGCGCCCGCGCCAGTTGTTCAATCTTCGCCTTATCGCTTTCCGGCACGCCCGCCACGATAAGGTTCTGGTTGGCGGTGAGGCGGAAATCGCCTTTGTGGATCTTCGCAATCTCCAGCAGGCCGGTTTTCAGCGGACGGCCCGGGAAGTCCAGGATACGGCCGTTTTCAATAAACAGCGTCAGATGCCATTTATTATCGATGCCTTTTACCCAGCCGATGCGGTCGCCGCGACCGGTAAATTCGTAAGGACGGATAGGTTCAAACTTGATGCCCGCGCGACGCTCCACTTCCGCTTTGAATACGTCCGGCCCGACACGCTCCAGCGTATATTTGGTTTTAGCGTTTTTACGGTCGGTGCGGTTGCCCCAGTCGCGCTGGGTCGTTACCACCGCTTCCGCCACGGCAAGGGTATGCTCCAGCGGAATGTAGCCAAACTCCGTCGCGGTGCGCGCGTAGGTTTTCTTATTGCCGTGTTCGATAGACAGCCCGCCGCCCACCAGCAGGTTGAAGCCCACCAGCTTGCCGTTTTCGGCAATCGCCACGAAGTTCATGTCATTAGCGTGCAGGTCGACATCGTTCTGCGGCGGCACCACTACCGTGGTTTTGAACTTACGCGGCAGGTAAGTCGGCCCGAGGATCGGCTCTTCATCCGTGGTCGCCACTTTCTCCTGATCGAGCCAAATTTCCGCATAAGCGCGAGTGCGCGGCAGCAGATGCTCGGAGAGCTTTTTCGCCCACTCGTACGCTTCGGCGTGCAGCTGCGATTCCACCGGGTTAGAGGTGCAGAGCACGTTGCGGTTCATGTCGTTGGCGGTCGCCAGCGCGTCCAGCCCGACCGAGTGCAGCATCTGGTGCGCCGGCTTGACGTTTTTCTTCAGCAAACCGTGATACTGGAACGTCTGACGGTTGGTCAGGCGGATGCTGCCGTAGATAGTGTTTTCGCCGGCGAACTTATCAATCGCCAGCCACTGCTTCGGGGTCATGATCCCGCCTGGCAGACGGCAGCGCAGCATCATCGCATGGCGCGGCTCAAGCTTCTGCTCGGCGCGCTCGGCGCGGATATCGCGGTCATCCTGCTGATACATGCCGTGAAAGCGGATCAGCAGGAAGTTGTCGCCATTAAAGCCGCCGGTCAGGCCGTCATTTAAATCTTCGGCTATGGTGCCGCGCAGGAAGTTACTTTCGCGTTTCATGCGTTCCGCGTCGGTAAGTTTTCCTTCGACCACCAGAGGCCCTGGGTGTTTTTCGCTCATTAATAGACGTCTCGCTGGTAACGGCGCTCTACGCGCAGCTCACTTAAATATTCGTCTGCCGCCTCGGCGTCCATCGCGCCGTGTTCGGCAATCACTTCCAGTAAAGCCTGGTCGACATCTCGCGCCATGCGAGTCGCGTCGCCGCAGACATAAATGTGCGCGCCGTCGTTAATCCAGCGCCACAGCTCCGCGCCCTGCTGGCGCAGTTTATCTTGTACGTAAATTTTTTCTTTTTGATCCCGCGACCAGGCAAGATCGATGCGGTTCAGCACGCCCTCTTTAACGTAGCGCTGCCACTCCACCTGGTAGAGGAAATCTTCAGTAAAGTGCGGGTTGCCGAAGAAGAGCCAGTTTTTGCCCTGCGCGCCTTCCGCCGCACGCTGCTGCATAAAGGCGCGGAACGGCGCGATGCCGGTGCCGGGGCCAATCATAATCACCGGCGTATCCGGGTTGGCTGGCAGACGGAAGTTGTCGTTATGCTCGATAAATACGCGCACTTCGCCATCTTCCTCCAGACGGTCCGCGAGGAAGCTTGACGCCCCACCCGCACGCGGACGACCTTCGATATCGTAGCGCACCACGCCCACGGTGATGTGCACTTCGCTCTCCACTTCCGCCTGTGAAGAGGCGATGGAGTAAAGACGCGGCGTCAGCGGACGCAGCAGACCGAGAAGTTTATCGGCGTCCAGCTGCGCAGGCGCGAAACGCACCATATCCACAATCGGCACCGTAGCGGCATAGTGCTGAAGCTTCGCTTTATCGCCCACCAACGCCAGCAGTTGCTCGTTGCGGGTCAGCGTCGCATAGTTTTCCACGATGTTGGCGGTATTCACGGTCAGCTCAAAGTGCCACTGCAGGGCTTCGCTAAGCGGCAGGGTTTTCCCTTCCACCTCAACGGGCTCGTCGCCTTTCAGCCACAGCAACTCCACCAGCTCCTGCACCAGAGCCGGGTCGTTCTGATACCAGACGCCCAGCGCGTCGCCCGGCTGATAGCGCAAGCCGGAATCGCCCAGATCGATCTCCAGATGACGAACGTCTTTCCCGGAGTCGCGACCGGTGATTTTCTGGTTAACGGCAAGCGTCGCCGTCAGCGGCGCTTCTTTGGTGTAAGGCGTGGAGTCTACCAGGTTGACGGCGCCCTGGGCGGCAATGCTTGCCTGCGCAGGCGCGGCCGGCGCGCGGGCTTTCAGCACTTCTACCACGCGCGCGCGCCACTCTTGCGCAGCCGCCTGGTATTCCACATCCGCATCCACGCGGTCGAGCAGACGCTCAGCGCCCAGCTCCGCCAGCTTGCTGTCGAAATCTTTCCCCGCCTGGCTGAAGAACTCATAAGAGGTATCGCCCAGACCGAAAACGGCGAAGGCGGCGCCATTGAGTTTCGGCGCTTTTTTCGAGAACAGGAATTTATGCAGCGCGACGGCCTCTTCCGGCGGCTCCCCTTCCCCCTGGGTGGAGGTGACGATCACCAACAGCTTTTCAGAGGCGATTTGTTTAAACTTATAGTCACCAGCGTTAACCAGCTTAACGTTCAGCTTCGCCGCGAGCAGATCGTCGCGCAGCGCCTCCGCCACCCGGCGCGCATTGCCGGTCTGAGAAGCCGAGATAAGCGTAATGGCTGGCGCTTCGGCGACAGGGGCGGCAGCTTGCGCCGCGGCGCCCGGCTGGTTGGAGATCCCCCAGAAATAGCCTGAAAGCCAGGCGAGCTGGGTGGGCGTTAAATCGTGGGTCGCCGTCTGAAGGCGAGCCAGCTGCTCCGGGCTCAGCGGGAGCAAAGCGCTTGGTGGGGCCTGCGTCGTCATGCGTCGTTATGTTCCAGTAGCAAAGCTGTTTTTTATTGTAAAAACAGAAGAGAAAGTAAGGTTAACGGGCGGCATAGTAACAATTAAAGAAGGGATGGAAATAATAAATAACCAAAAGCACTAACCGCTTTTATCACTAAGACTAAGCGGCAAAAGTGGTTAAACAACTTTTTGATTACAAAGGATTAATTTCACGCGCGAAACGCCATCATGCCGCTTATCGTTAACGACGGTTTTAGTTAATGCTAAAAACGGTCAATTCCGGTACTATGCGGCGGTTTTTTGCCAGACTGAGACTGCGTTATGCCTACCACCCTGTTTAAAGATTTCATGTTCGAAGCCGCCCACCGCCTGCCACACGTACCGGAAGGCCATAAATGCGGACGTCTGCATGGGCATTCCTTTATGGTGCGCCTGGAAGTAACGGGCGAGGTGGATCCGCATACCGGTTGGATCATCGATTTTGCCGAACTGAAGGCAGCCTTCAAGCCTGTTTACGATCGGTTGGATCACTATTATCTCAACGATATTCCGGGGCTTGAGAATCCAACCAGCGAAGTGCTGGCGAAATGGATTTGGGACCAGATGAAGCCGAAGATGCCGTTGCTGAGCGCGGTAATGATTAAAGAGACCTGCACAGCGGGCTGCGTATACCGCGGCGAATAAGCGCGGCGTCAGCGAGAAATAAAAAAGGGGCTTACGCCCCTTTTTTCATGCAATGTTCAGATACTTATGCGTTTGCATGGAAAGCCGCCAGTTGCGAGCGATACAGGTTTCAATGCACAAACGGGTGGCATCCTCTTTCTGGCTGATAGGCTGGAGCGCAATCACGCGCTGCTTATCGTCATGCAGCCTTGCCAGCAATTCATCCAGCGCTTCTATATCACGCATGCGCCCCACCGGGTGTTTCACCTCATCGGCGCGCTGCAAGGCCTGGTCCAGCACCTCATAACCGCCGCGCATATTCACTTTTGGCGACACCGTTACCCAGGTGGTGGGCGTACAGCGCACTTCATGCGTGCCGCTGGTTTCAATCTGGCAGCTAAAGCCGTTTTTCTCCAGCAGGTGAGTGAGCGGCAGCAGATCGTGAATGCACGGCTCGCCGCCAGTGATAACGACATGGCGCGCGGTATACCCCTGGCGGCTAATGACCGCCAGCAGATCTTCACTGCTGGCTGCGCCCCATTTATCGCTCTCTTTGGTCTTGGCGATCACGCTGTAAAGCGACACTTCCCGATCGGCGAGCTTATCCCACGTGTGTTTGGTGTCGCACCAGGCACAGCCAACCGGGCATCCCTGCAATCGAATAAAAATGGCGGGAACGCCGGTAAAGTAACCCTCGCCCTGCAGGGTCTGGAACATCTCATTAATCGGGTACTGCATGATACTCTCTGCAAATGGTGTAAACCGTAATTATCGCAGAAGTTACGGTCGGGGTCATGTGTTGCGGCGCCTGCGCGGTGAACACAGGCGCCGGTAGCGGTGCTCAGGCTGGCTTACAACGCGGTTTTACGTTTGAAATCAATCACCATTCGGCCTTTGATCTTCCCTTCCTCCATTTCATGGAAGATAGCGTTGATATCTTCCAGTGGACGCAGGGTGACATTCGGCACCACCTTGCCCTCGGCGGCGAACTGGAACGCCTCCGCCAGATCCTGACGCGTGCCGACCAGCGAACCGATTACCTCGATACCGTCCAGCACCAGGCGAGGAATATTGAGGCTCATCGATTCCGACGGCAAGCCTACTGCCACAATGCGCGCGCCGGCGCGAACCGCATCCACCGCTGAGTTGAACGCCGCTTTCGCCACCGCCGTCACCACTGCCGCGTGCGCCCCGCCTGTCTTTTCCTGAATAATTTTAGCCGCGTCGTCGTTACGGGAGTTGATAGTCAGCTCAGCGCCGCTCTCTTTAGCAAATTCAAGCTGCATATCATTTACGTCCACGGCGATGACTTTCGCATTGAACACATTTTTAGCGTATTGCAACGCCAGGTTGCCAAGCCCGCCAAGGCCGTAAATCACAATCCACTGACCGGGACGGATATTCGAGCTTTTCACCGCTTTGTAAGTCGTGACGCCTGCGCAGGTGATGCTGCTGGCTGCGGCGGAATCCAGGCCATCCGGCACTTTAACCGCGTAATCCGCCACCACGATGCACTCTTCCGCCATGCCGCCATCCACGCTGTAGCCGGCGTTTTTCACATTACGACAGAGCGTTTCATTGCCGCTGGAACAATATTCGCAATGCCCGCATCCCTGGAAAAACCAGGCGACGCTCACGCGATCGCCAGGCTTAAGTGAAGTGACGCCCGGGCCGATGGCTTTGACGACCCCAATACCTTCATGCCCCAGCGTCCTGCCGGTGACATCGCCAAAGTCGCCATTTTTTACATGCAGATCGGTGTGGCAAACGCCGCAGCACTCCATGGCGAGCAAGGCTTCACCATGCTCCAACGGGCGCAGGGTTTTATCGATGATTTCAACAGAATGGTCTTTGCTGACAACGGCGGCTTTCATAGTCTCTCCTCATAATATGGACAGGACTTTGTTGTTCACAGCTTTTAAGCATCAAGCGCTATATCTCGCCGTTAAGTATGGAGGAAGCACAAATGAGCGCAAAAAGCGCCCATAAAAAAACCCGCCGAAGCGGGTTTCAATTACTTTACAGGGTCAGGATTACGCCTGGCCTTTGATCTCTTTACGACCGTTGTACGGCGCTTTTTCACCCAGCGCTTCTTCGATACGAATCAGCTGGTTGTATTTAGCAACGCGGTCAGAACGGCTCATGGAACCGGTTTTGATCTGGCCTGCAGCGGTACCTACTGCCAGGTCGGCAATGGTCGCGTCTTCAGTTTCGCCAGAACGGTGAGAGATAACGGCAGTGTAGCCTGCATCTTTCGCCATCTTGATAGCAGCCAGCGTTTCGGTCAGAGAACCGATCTGGTTGAATTTGATCAGGATGGAGTTAGCAATGCCTTTCTCGATGCCTTCTTTCAGGATCTTGGTGTTGGTTACGAACAGGTCGTCGCCAACCAGCTGGATTTTGTCGCCCAGCACTTTGGTCTGGTAAGCAAAACCGTCCCAGTCAGACTCGTCCAGACCGTCTTCGATAGAAACGATCGGGTACTGTTTGGTCAGATCTTCCAGGAAGTGGGTGAATTCTTCAGAGGTGAAGGCTTTGTTGCCTTCGCCAGCCAGAACGTATTTACCGTCTTTGTAGAATTCAGAAGCCGCGCAGTCCATCGCCAGAGTGATGTCTTTGCCCAGCTCATAGCCAGCCGCTTTAACCGCTTCTGCGATAACCGCCAGCGCTTCAGCGTTAGAACCCAGGTTCGGCGCGTAGCCGCCTTCGTCGCCAACAGCGGTGTTCATGCCTTTGGCTTTCAGCACTTTCGCCAGGTGATGGAAGACTTCAGAACCCATACGGATGGCTTCTTTAACGGTCTTCGCGCCAACCGGCTGAATCATGAATTCCTGGATATCAACGTTGTTGTCAGCGTGCTCGCCGCCGTTGATGATGTTCATCATCGGAACCGGCATAGAGAATTTGCCCGGGGTGCCGTTCAGCTCGGCGATGTGCTCGTACAGCGGCATGCCTTTAGCGGCAGCGGCAGCTTTAGCGGCAGCCAGAGAAACAGCCAGAATGGCGTTTGCACCGAAGTTGGATTTGTTTTCAGTACCATCGAGGTCGATCATGATTTTGTCGATGGCAGCCTGGTCTTTAGCGTCTTTACCTACTACAGCCTGAGCGATTGGGCCGTTTACCGCAGCAACAGCTTTGGTTACGCCTTTACCCAGGAAACGGGATTTGTCGCCATCGCGCAGTTCCAGCGCTTCGCGGGAACCCGTAGAAGCACCTGACGGTGCAGCGGCCATACCTACGAAACCGCCTTCCAGGTGAACTTCGGCTTCAACAGTCGGGTTACCACGGGAGTCGATGATTTCACGACCGATGACTTTAACGATTTTGGACATTAGGTTTTCCTCAGTACAAGTTAAACTAAAACTCCAGACAAACAACGCGCGAAAAATTCGCGCGTTGCCGTTCTAACTCTGCTTACTTCACCTGACGCTTCTGGTAATCGCTCGCGGCTTTCACAAAGCCTGCAAACAGCGGATGACCATCGCGCGGGGTGGAAGTAAATTCCGGGTGGAACTGACAAGCGACAAACCACGGGTGATTCGGCACTTCGATGATCTCGACCAACTGATCATCGCCGGAACGGCCCGCAACTCGCAGACCTGCTGTTTCAATCTGTTTCAACAACATATTGTTGACTTCGTAACGGTGGCGGTGACGCTCGACAATGGTCGGCTCGCCATACAGCTGGCGCACCAGGCTATCGTCGCTGAGCTGACACTGCTGCGCGCCAAGGCGCATCGTCCCACCGAGATCGCTTTTTTCCGTACGCGTCTCAACGTTGCCATTTTCGTCGCGCCACTCCGTGATCAGCGCAACGACGGGATACTTACAGTCTGGCACAAATTCAGTGGAGTTGGCATTGTCCATTCCCGCAACGTGACGGGCGTATTCAATCAGCGCAACCTGCATACCGAGGCAAATGCCGAGGTAAGGAATATTGTTCTCGCGAGCGTAACGCGCGGTGGCGATTTTGCCTTCCACGCCGCGGTAGCCAAAGCCGCCAGGGATAAGGATAGCGTCCAGTCCCTTAAGCACTTCTTCGCCGCGCGTTTCCACATCCTGCGAATCGATAAGCTTAATGTTGACGGTCACGCGGTTCTTAAGCCCGCCGTGTTTCAGCGCTTCAATAACGGATTTGTAGGCGTCCGGCAGTTCAATGTACTTACCGACCATACCAATCGTTACTTCGCCTGCCGGGTTAGCTTCTTCATAAATCACCTGTTCCCATTCTGACAGGTTCGCTTCCGCGCAGCTGAGGCTGAATCGTTTACAAATATAATCGTCGAGCCCCTGCGATTTCAACAGGCCCGGAATTTTATAGATGGAATCGACATCTTTCAGAGAAATAACCGCTTTTTCCGGTACGTTACAGAACAACGCAATCTTGGCGCGTTCGTTCGCCGGCACGGCGCGATCGGAGCGGCAAATCAGTACGTCCGGCTGAATGCCGATAGAGAGCAGTTCTTTTACGGAATGCTGAGTCGGCTTGGTTTTCACCTCGCCCGCCGCCGCCATATAAGGCACCAGCGTCAGGTGCATAAACAGCGCGTGTTCACGACCGATATCAACCGCCAGCTGACGAATCGCTTCGAGGAACGGCAGGGATTCGATATCGCCCACGGTGCCGCCGATTTCAACCAGCACCACGTCGTGGCCTTCGCCGCCTTCAATGATGCGTTCTTTAATGGCGTTAGTGATGTGCGGAATAACCTGTACGGTCGCGCCCAGATAATCGCCACGGCGTTCTTTACGCAATACGTCAGAATAGATACGACCCGTGGTGAAGTTGTTGCGGCGGGTCATCTTGGTACGGATGAAACGCTCGTAGTGACCCAGGTCCAGGTCGGTTTCAGCGCCGTCTTCAGTAACGAACACTTCCCCGTGTTGAATAGGGCTCATGGTGCCCGGATCGACGTTAATGTACGGATCCAGTTTCATGATAGTTACGTTGAGGCCACGGGCTTCGAGAATGGCTGCGAGGGAGGCTGCGGCAATGCCTTTACCCAGAGAGGAAACGACCCCGCCGGTCACAAAAATATAGTTCGTTGTCATGCTGAACCTGAGAAGTTAGGTTTAAAGACGATGGAATAACCAGGACGGGAAAGTAGTATACCCGAACACGACAGGGCTCACAAACTTTCATTCTGTGCGTTCAGCGCCAGGTCTTGCCAATCTCAAGCCGTGAGAAAATAGCGGCTTTGCGCGAAATGTTTTTGACGTAAATCAAGCGCTTGTTAATTAAGATTTTCCACAACAAGCGCTTAGTAAGAAAAAAGCCTTAGCGATCAGTTTCCTGGCGTTTTACTTCCTGCCAGGCCGCTTCCATTTGCTCAAGCGTGGCGTGCTCCATTTTCACGCCCTGCGCGTGAATGATTGACTCAACCTGGCGAAAACGGCGTTCAAATTTCCGGTTCGCTTTTTGCAGCGCGATCTCCGCTTTGCTGCCCAGATGACGAGAAAGATTGACCGTGGCGAACAGCAAATCGCCAATCTCTTCCTCAAGCTTGGCTTCATCCACGACAGCCTGCTGCGCTTCGTGCATCACTTCATCGATTTCTTCATGCACCTTTTCCACAACAGGACCAAGCGAGGTCCAGTCAAACCCCACCGCCGAGCAGCGCTTCTGAATTTTATGCGCGCGCATCAGCGCAGGCAGGCTCTCCGGGATATCGTCCAGCGCGGAGTGCTGCGCTTTTTCGGCGCGTTCCGCGCTCTTGGTCTTTTCCCAGTTAGCCAGGACTTCCGCGCTGTCGCCGAAATTCGCTTCGCCGAAAATATGCGGATGACGACGCTCCAGCTTGTCGCTGATGGCGCGGCAAATATCGTCAAAATTAAAGCGTCCCTCTTCCTGCGCCATCTGGGCGTAAAACACCACCTGGAAAAGCAGGTCGCCCAGCTCGCCGCGCAGGTCGTCAAAATCCTCGCGCGCGATAGCGTCCAGCACTTCATAGGTCTCTTCCAGCGTATAGGGCGCAATGGTGGCGAAAGTCTGTTCTTTGTCCCACGGGCAGCCGTTTTGCGGGTCGCGCAGGCGCTGCATAATGCCAAGCAGGCGGTCGATCTGATTCATGGTTAATCCTTGCAAATTCGGGGATTTCTTCTCCCGCGAGGAGAAGAAAAGAGAGGTAAGGTCCGCTCTGCGGCTTTGGATGTCAAGGGAAGCGGCCTCCCACGAAAGCGCAGGGGCGCCCGCAGCGCCCCTGCCCGTCGCGGTTAACCGTGCAGCCGCCGGGCGTCGATTACATCCGGCACCTGGTTGAGTTTGCCGAGCACGCGGCCCAGCACCTGCAGGTTGTATATTTCAATTTCCATATCGATGGTGGCGAGCTGCTGGCGCGTGTCGCTGCGGCTGGTGACGCCGAGCACGTTCACCTTCTCGTTGGCGAGGATCGTGGTGATATCGCGCAGCAGGCCGCTGCGGTCGTTAGCGGTTACGCGCACAATCAATGAGTAGCCCGCGGAATAGCTCTCGCCCCATACCGCGTCGACAATGCGCTCCGGCGCGTGCGATTGCAGCTCCGCCAGTTGGTCGCAGTCGGCGCGGTGGATGGAGATGCCGCGCCCCTGGGTGATAAAGCCGACGATATCGTCGCCCGGAATCGGCTGGCAGCAACGGGCGATATGGTGCATCAGGTTGCCTACCCCCTCTACCACCACGCGGCCGTTGTCTTTGCTGCGCCCCTGCGGCGTATAGCTTTTCTGCGTGAGCTGGCGCAGCGCCGCCGCATCCTGCTCTTCCGCGCTCGGCTTGTTGAACTGCGCCTGCAGGAAATTCACCATCTGGTTGAGGCGAATATCGCCGCCGCCAATCGCCGCCAGCAGCTCGTCGATTTCATTGAAGTTATAGCGCGGCAGCAGGTGTTTTTCCGCCTCTTTCAGGCTGATGCCCAGATGCGCCAGTTCGTCATCGAGAATCTGCCGTCCGGCGAGAATGTTTTTATCCCTGTCCTGCTTACGGAACCAGGCGTGGATCTTCGAGCGCCCGCGGCTGGTGGTGACGTAGCCAAGGTTCGGGTTCAACCAGTCGCGGCTCGGGTTTGGCTGTTTCTGGGTGATGATTTCTATCTGGTCGCCCATCTGCAGCTGGTAGGTGAACGGCACGATGCGTCCGCCAATTTTCGCGCCGATGCAGCGGTGCCCTACATCACTGTGGATGTGATAGGCGAAATCGAGCGGCGTGGAACCCGCAGGGAGATCCACCACATCGCCTTTCGGCGTAAAGACGTAGACCCGGTCGTCGAAGACCTGGCTGCGCAGCTCGTCGAGCATTTCGCCGGAGTCGGACATCTCTTCCTGCCAGGCGATAAGCTTACGCAGCCAGGCAATGCGGTCTTCATGACCGGTGCGACCGCCGCTGGTGGCGCCCTCTTTATATTTCCAGTGCGCCGCCACGCCAAGCTCGGCGTCCTCGTGCATCTGTTTGGTGCGAATTTGAATCTCTACCGTTTTGCCGCCAGGGCCCAGCACCACGGTGTGAATAGACTGGTAGCCGTTCGGTTTCGGGTTGGCGACATAGTCGTCGAACTCATCGGGTAAATGACGATAATGCGTGTGTACAATCCCCAGCGCGGCGTAGCAATCCTGCAAGCGCTCGGCGACGATACGCACGGCGCGCACGTCAAACAGCTCGTCAAAGGCGAGATGCTTTTTCTGCATCTTGCGCCAGATACTGTAGATATGTTTGGGGCGCCCGTAGACTTCCGCCTTCACGCCCTCTTCTTTCATCGCCTTGCGCAGGTGCGCGACGAACTCATCAATGTAATGCTCGCGATCGATACGCCGCTCGTGCAGCAGCTTAGCGATGCGCTTGTATTCCGCCGGATGCAGATAGCGGAAGCAGTAATCTTCCAGCTCCCATTTGAGCTGGCCGATGCCGAGGCGGTTGGCGAGCGGCGCGTAAATGTTCGTACACTCTTTCGCCGCCAGCACGCGCTCATCTTCCGGCGCGTCTTTTACCTCGCGCAGATGCGCAATACGTTCGGCAAGCTTAATGACCACGCAGCGGAAGTCGTCGACCATCGCCAACAGCATGCGGCGCACGTTATCGACCTGTTCGGAAGAGACGGCGTCGGTATGCGTGGCTTTCAGCTGGCGAATGGCCGCCATGTCGCGCACGCCGTGAATCAGCGTAACGACCGGTTTGCCCACGCTTTCCGTCAGCACCTCTTCGCTGACGACTCCGCTGTCCACCAGCGGGAAGAGCAGCGCGGCGCGCAGGGTATCGATATCCATGCTGAGCATCGAGAGGATTTCGACCATCTCGACGCCGCGCCACAGCACCGCTTCCGCCTGCGGATGACCGCTGGTTTGCTGTTCACAATAACGCCAGGTCTCGGTTAAGCGTTCACAAGACTGCTGACTGGCGATGCCAAGGCTCGCCACCCATTTTTCATGGTCAAATTCGCCAGCTTTATTGAGATGCGCACTTCTTACCGCAACCATCGTCCTCTCCTTAAGGGACCAGCCGCCGCGCCCGCAGGCGAGCGGCCATTACTCTCGAACAAACAGCACCATCGATTCCAGGTGGCCAGTGTGCGGGAACATATCCAGCATTGCCAGCCGTCTGATCTGGTACCCCGCCGCCAGCAGCGCGTCGCTGTCGCGCGCGAGCGTGGTGGGGTTACAGGATACATAGACCACACGTTTGGGCAGTAATTTCACAATATGATGCATGACGCCTGCCGCTCCCGCTCGCGCCGGGTCAAGCAGCACCTTATCAAACCCCGCTTTCGCCCAGGGCTGACGGGTGACGTCCTCTTCCAGATTCTCATGGAAGAAAGTGACGTTTTTCAGCGAGTTAAGGCGGGCATTATAGTCGCCTTTCGCCACCAGCGCAGCTACGCCTTCCACGCCGACCACGCTCTGCGCCCGTTTTGCCAGCGGCAGCGTGAAATTGCCCATGCCGCAGAAAAGATCGAGCACCCGCTCGCCGGGCTCAACCGAAAGCCACGTCAGCGCGCGAGCTACCATCTGCTGGTTTACCGCGTCGTTCACCTGGATAAAATCGCGCGGGCTGAAGCTTAAGCGTAGCTGGTCCGAGGTATACCAGGGCGCTTCGCCGCTCACCTGTTCAAGGGTATCGCTTTGGGCGGCAAGGTACAGCGCAACGCCTTCGGAATGCGAAAAGCGTTCCAGTTTTTGTCGGTCTGCGGCGCTGAGCGGAGCGAGATGACGAAGCACCAGCAGCGGCCCGTTATCCGCCAGCACCAGTTCGACATGACCGGGGTTGCGGATGGTTTCCAGCTCGTTCAGGCAGGCGCGCAGCGGCGCAAGCAACGCCTCAAGGCGGGGCGCCAGAATGGGGCACTGGTGAACATCCACCAGCTCATTCGAACTGGCTTTGCGAAAGCCCATCTGCAACATCTGGGCGCGAGGGGAAAACGCGAGGCTCAGCCGGGCACGGCGGCGATAGCCCCATTCCGGCCCGGCAATCACCTCGTCCACATCGCGCTTCATCAGGCGGCTTAACGCCTGGGATTTGCTCTGCTGTTGCAGGGTGACGCTGGCGTGCTGCTGCTGGCAGCCGCCGCACACGCCAAAATGCGGGCAGCGCGGAGGCACCCGTTCCGGGCTGTCGGAAAGCCGTTTTTTCACCGCGCCGCGCGCGAACTGCCGTTTTTCTTCCGTCAGCGTCACCTCGCCCGTTTCGCCCGGCAGCAGGCCCGGCACGAACAGCGCTTTGCCTTCGTGACGCGCCACCCCCTGCCCGAAGGGATCGAGATCGGTTACGTTAACGGTTATGATCTGACGCGTCGTCACGCGTCGCTTTGCAGAGTAGAATTGCGCCATCGCCGAGATTTTTCTCAATCAACCATATTGACGCTGATTGTCCCATAACGGAACCCCATGACCAACTACAGCCTGCGGGCACGCATGATGATCCTCATACTGGCCCCCACCGTTCTTATTGGCCTGCTGCTCAGTATTTTCTTTGTGGTTCACCGCTACCATGACCTCCAGCGCCAGCTGGAAGACGCAGGCGCGAGCATTATCGAACCGCTGGCGGTGGCGAGCGAATATGGCATGAGCCAGCAAAATCGCGAGTCTATCCGCCAGCTCATCAGCGTCCTTCACCGTCGTCACTCCGATATCGTGCGCGCCATCTCGATTTACGACGACCAGAACCGGTTGTTTGTCACCTCCAATTTTCATCTGAGCCCTGATGAATTGCAGCTCCCGTCGGGCAAGCCGCTGCCGCGGGGAATGAGCGTCGCCCGCGACGGCGAGCAGATGATCCTGCGCACGCCGATAATCGCTGAAAGCTATTCGCCGGATGAATCAGAAGTGACCGACGCCAAGCCGGAAGGCAATATGCTTGGCTACGTGGCGCTGGAGCTGGATCTCAAATCCGTCCGTTTGCAGCAGTATAAAGAGATGTTTATCTCGGTGATGTTGATAATGATCTGCATCGCCTGCGCCCTGCTTTTCGCCTGGCGGCTAATGCGCGACGTAACCGGTCCTATCCGCAATATGGTCAACACGGTCGACCGCATCCGCCGCGGCCAGCTCGACAGCCGCGTGGAAGGTTTTATGCTCGGCGAGCTGGATATGCTGAAAAACGGCATCAACTCAATGGCGATGTCGCTTGCCGCCTATCACGAAGAGATGCAGCACAATATCGATCAGGCGACCTCCGACCTGCGGGAAACGCTGGAGCAGATGGAGATCCAGAACGTTGAGCTGGATCTGGCCAAAAAGCGGGCCCAGGAGGCGGCGCGCATCAAATCGGAATTTCTGGCGAATATGTCTCACGAGCTGCGTACGCCGCTTAACGGCGTCATCGGCTTTACTCGCCTGACGCTGAAAACGGGGCTGACCCCGACCCAGCGCGACCATTTAACCACCATTGAGCGCTCGGCGAACAACCTGCTTTCCATCATTAACGACGTGCTGGACTTCTCCAAGCTGGAAGCTGGCAAGCTGATGCTGGAGAGCATCCCCTTCCCGCTGCGCACCACGCTTGACGAAGTGGTGACGCTGCTGGCGCATTCGGCTCACGACAAAGGGCTTGAGCTGACGCTGAACATTAAAAACGATGTCCCGGACAGCGTAATAGGCGACCCGCTGCGCTTTCAGCAGGTCATCACGAATCTCGTGGGCAACGCCATTAAGTTTACTGAAAGCGGCAATATCGATCTCTTTGTGGAAAAGCGATCCATCAGCAACAACAAGGTGCAGGTTGAAGTGCAGATCCGCGATACCGGCATCGGCATTCCGGAACGCGACCAGTCGCGGCTCTTCCAGGCGTTTCGCCAGGCGGACGCCAGCATCTCGCGCCGCCACGGCGGCACCGGGCTTGGGCTGGTCATTACGCAGAAACTGGTTCACGAAATGGGCGGCGATATCTCCTTCCACAGCCAGCCGAACCGCGGCTCGACCTTCTGGTTCCATATCAGTCTGGATCTGAACCCGAACGCCATGGTCGATGGCCACGCGACCGACAGCCTGGCGGGGAAACGCCTCGCCTATGTGGAAGCGAACGCGGCGGCGGCGCAAAGCACGCTCGACCTGCTGGCCGGCACGCCGCTGAAAGTTATCTACAGCGCCACGTTCGCCACCCTCCCCGATGAGCATTACGACATGTTGCTGCTGGCGGTGCCGGTGAACCAGCACGAGCCGCTCTCCATGCAGCATGACATGCTGGCGAAGGCGGCGACGCTTACCGACTGCCTGCTGCTGGCGCTGCCCTGCCACGCGCAGGTGGATGCCGAAGCGCTGAAGAAAGAGGGGGCGGCGGCTTGCCTGCTCAAACCCGTTACCTCGGCGCGCTTGCTGCCGCTGCTGATTGAGCATTGCCAGATGCAGCAAGCGCCCCACCGTCTTGCCGACGCGCGCGGCAGGATGCCGATGAAGGTCATGGCGGTGGACGACAACCCGGCCAACCTCAAGCTTATCGGCGCGCTGCTGGAAGACCAGGTGCAGAGCGTGGTGCTGTGCGAAAGCGGCCAGCAGGCGGTGGACTGCGCGAAGCAACAGCAGTTCGACATTATCCTTATGGATATTCAGATGCCGGAAATGGACGGCATTCACGCCTGCGAGCTTATCCGCCAGCTCGCGCATCATCAGCAGACGCCGGTTATCGCGGTGACTGCGCATGCGCTGGCCGGGCAGAAAGAGAAACTGCTCGCGGCCGGCATGAATGATTACCTCGCCAAGCCGATCGAAGAAGAGAAGCTGCATGCCCTGCTCTTACGTTATCAGCAGGGGATGCCCCTCGTTCCTGGCGCGCTTTCCACGCCGGTTTCCCCCGTCCCGCCTGAAGTCCGCCACGACGTAACGCTCGACTGGCCGCTGGCGCTGCGCCAGGCGGCCAATAAAACCGACCTCGCGCGCGACATGTTGAACATGCTGCTTGAATTTTTGCCGCAGGTGCGAAACACCGTGGAAGAGCAACTGGTAGGAGAAAACCCGGAAGGCTTGCTGGAGATTATTCATAAACTGCACGGCAGCTGCGGCTACAGCGGCGTGCCGCGTCTGAAGAATCTCTGCCTGTTGATTGAGCAGCAGATGCGCAGCGGCGTGGCGGCGCAAGCGCTGGAGCCTGAGTTTCTGGAATTGCTGGACGAGATGGATAACGTGGCGCGGGAGGCGCGGCGCATTCTCGGCTAGCGTTCAAATTCCCCTTCAGGAGGTAACATGCGCATGGGAAGCGCAGCCATGCGGACGCTTTCAAAACCGCCCCGACGTTTTAAAAAAGAAACGGCGCCTGAGGGCGCCGCTTCGAACCTGCCGGAAAACCTTAACGCACCATGCAAGGGCGCTTGTTATCGAACGTCCAGCCCGGGATCAGCGACTGCATCGCCAACGCATCGTCGCGCGCGCCGAGGCCGTGCTGCTGATAAAGCTCGTGCGCTTTCATCACCTGGTCCATGTCCAGCTCAACGCCAAGACCCGGCGTCTGCGGCACCCGCACCTTGCCGCCCGTGATCTGCAGCGGATCTTTGGTCAGGCGCTGGTTTCCTTCCTGCCAGATCCAGTGGGTGTCGATGGCGGTAATGTCGCCCGGCGCGGCGGCGGCCACATGGGTGAACATGGCGAGCGAAATATCAAAGTGATTATTGGAATGCGAGCCCCAGGTAAGGCCGAACTCATGGCACATTTGCGCCACGCGCACCGAGCCTTGCATGGTCCAGAAATGGGGGTCCGCCAGCGGAATATCGACAGATTGCAGCGACAGGGTGTGCCCCATCTGCCGCCAGTCGGTGGCTATCATGTTAGTGGCGGTCGGCAGGCCGGTGGCGCGTCGGAACTCCGCCATGACTTCGCGACCGGAGTAACCCTGTTCGGCGCCGCACGGATCTTCCGCATAAGCCAGCACGCCCTTCAACTGCTTGCCGATACGGATAGCCTCTTCCAGCGACCAGGCGCCGTTCGGGTCGAGCGTCACGCGCGCCTGCGGGAAGCGCTTCGCCAGCGCCGTAATCGCCTCGGCCTCTTCTTCGCCCGCCAGCACGCCGCCTTTGAGTTTGAAGTCGTTGAAGCCATATTTTTCATACGCCGCTTCGGCGAGGCGCACCACGGCATCCGGCGTCATCGCCTCTTCGTGGCGAATGCGGTACCAGTCGCAGCGCTCATCCGGCTGGCTCTGGTAAGGCAGGTTAGTGAGGTTGCGATTGCCGACGAAGAAAAGATAGCCGAGCATCTCGACTTCATCGCGCTGCTGGCCGTCGCCAAGCAGGCTGGCGACGTTAACGCCAAGATGTTTGCCGAGCAGATCGAGCAGCGCCGCTTCAATGCCGGTGACCACGTGAATGGTGGTGCGCAGGTCGAACGTTTGCAGGCCGCGCCCGCCCGCATCGCGGTCAGCGAACTGGTTGCGAACAGCCGTCAGCACGTTTTTGTATTCGCCGAGGGTTTTGCCCGTCACAAGCGCCGCAGCATCTTCTAACGTCTGGCGGATTTTTTCGCCGCCTGGGATCTCGCCCACGCCCGTGTTTCCCGCGTTGTCTTTAATAATGACGATGTTGCGGGTGAAGAAAGGCGCGTGCGCTCCGCTCAGGTTCATCAGCATGCTGTCGTGCCCGGCAACCGGGATCACTTGCATGGAAGTCACGATAGGGGTCTGTTGTGTACTCATGATCTCAATCCTTTTCTTCGGTCAATCAATGACGGCCAAAAGCGGGTCGCTTGCGGTCGAATGTCCAGCCAGGCGCCAGATACTGCATCGCAGTCGCGTCGTTGCGCGCGCCGCCCGGCAATGATTTGTAGGCCTCGTGCGCCTGCTGCACGCGGTCCCAGTCCAGCGCGATGCCAAGCCCCGGCGCATCCGGCACGGCGATTTTGCCGCCTTCGATACGCAGCGGTTCACGCGTGAGCCGCGCATCGCCTTCCTGCCAGATCCAGTGGGTGTCGATGGCGGTAGGGTTGCCAGGCGCCGCGGCGCCCACATGGGTAAACATGGCGAGCGAAATATCAAAATGGTTGTTGGAGTGGCAGCCCCAGGTTAATCCCCAGTCGTCGCACAGCTGCGCCACGCGCACCGCGCCGGAAAGCGTCCAGAAGTGCGGGTCCGCCAGCGGAATATCCACCGCGTTCAGCATGACGGCATGGCCCATCTCGCGCCAGTTGGTGGCTATCATATTGGTAGCGACCGGCAGGCCGGTGGCGCGGCGAAACTCCGCCATCACCTCACGCCCGGAATAGCCCTGCTCCGCGCCGCACGGGTCTTCGGCGTAGGTCAGCACGTCCTGCATGCCTTTACAGAGCGCGATGGCTTCATCCAGCAGCCAGGCGCCGTTCGGGTCTACGGTAATGCGGGCGTCCGGGAAGCGCTTTTTCAACGCCTGCGCCGTCTCAATCTCCTGCTCGCCCGGCAGCACGCCGCCCTTCAGCTTAAAATCTTTGAAGCCATATTTATCCTGCGCCGCCTCGGCAAGCTTTACCACCGCCTCGCTGCTGAGCGCTTCCTGATGGCGCAGCGCATACCACGGGTGCGTTGCCTGCTCGCCCGTGAGGTAGGGCAGATCGGTTTTGCGTCTGTCGCCAATGTAGAAGAGATAACCCAGCACGGTCACCGCGTCGCGCTGCTTGCCCGGACCGAGCAGCTCGCAAACCGGCACGCCAAGCGTCTGGCCGAGGAGATCGAGCAGCGCCGCTTCCAGCGCCGCTACCGCATTCACACGCAGTTCAAATGTCCAGGCCCCTTTGCCGAACGTATCGAAATCGGCGGCCTGGTTCCCTTTATGAACGTTCTGCACCACCTTGTTCAGGCGCGCGACCTCCTGTCCTATCACCTGAGGGATGGCGTCCCGCAAGGTTTTCAGAATGGTTTCGCCGCCAGGCGCCTCGCCCACGCCGGTGTGCCCGGCGTTATCGGTGAGTACGACGATGTTGCGGGTAAACCAGGCGCTGTGCGCGCCGCCGATATTCAGCAGCATGCTGTCGCGGCCCGCTACCGGAATAACCTTCATGTCAGTAATAATCGGGCTTGCTTGCGTTGTCATTATTTCGTCTCCGCAACCGGTTTGAGCTCGATACGTTTGATATCGCCCACCAGGAAGAGGTAGCTCAGCACCGCCACCAGCGCATGGACGCCAACGTAAATCAGCGCGCCGTTAAAGGAGCCGGAGACACCGACGATATAGCCGATGGCGATAGGCGTGACGATGCCGGAGATGTTGCCGAACATGTTGAACAGGCCGCCGGAGAGACCGCTTATCTCTTTCGGCGCCGTGTCCGCCATGACCGCCCAGCCCAGCGCGCCGATGCCTTTGCCGAAGAAAGCCATCGCCATAAAACCGATAATCATCCATTCCACATCGACATAGTTACAAAAAACCATGGTCATGGAGAGCAGCATGCCCAGCACGATGGGCGTTTTACGGGCGATATTGAGCGAACCGGTGCGGCGCATCAGCCAGTCGGAAATCACGCCGCCCAGCACGCCGCCGATGAAACCGCAGACGGCGGGAACAGAGGCCACAAACCCCGCTTTCAGAATCGACATGCCGCGCGCCTGTACTAAGTAAACCGGGAACCAGGTGATGAAAAAGTAGGTCAACGCGTTGATGCAGTACTGACCGATATAAACGCCAATCATCATGCGCGAACCCAGCAGTTGTTTAATCTGCCCCCATTTCTGGCGCATCGGCACGGTGGTCTGCGCCTTTTTCTGATCCATGTTGATCAGGCCGCCGCCCTGCTCGATGTATTCCAGCTCACGTTTATTCACGCCCGGATGCTGGTTCGGTTCATGAATGACTTTCAGCCAGATAAAGCTGATGACGATGCCAAGGCCGCCCATGAAGAAGAAGACGTGCGACCAGCCCACCTCGTGCGTCAGCCAGCCCATGATGGGCGCGAAGATAACGGTCGCGAAGTATTGCGCGGAGTTAAAAATCGCGACCGCCGTGCCCCTCTCCTGGGCCGGGAACCAGGCCGCGACGATGCGGCTGTTGCCGGGGAAGGAAGGCGCTTCGGCAAGCCCGACCAGGAAGCGCAGCGTAAAGAGCGCAACGATAATGCCGGAACCGCTGAAGATATCGACGAAGCCCTGCAGCAGGGTAAAGAGCGACCAGATAAAGATAGACCAGAAGTAGACGCGTTTAGAGCCGAAGCGGTCGAGCAGCCAGCCGCCCGGGATCTGGCCGATGACATAGGCCCAGGAGAACGCGGAGAAGACGTAGCCCATGCCCACCGGATCAAGCCCGATGTCTTTCGCCATTTCCGAACCGGCGATGGATAAGGTGGCGCGGTCACCGTAGTTAAACGAGGTGACGATAAACAACATCACCACAATCCAATAGCGGGCGTTTGTGCGTTTTTCCGCCACGCTCGCCGCCTGGCTTAATGTATTCATTGTTGCACTCCTGAATCATAGCGGTTGGCTACATTCATTCTGAACAGCACAGCCTGTAGGGTAATCAGAATGACGGGGTAAGGGTTGTCGCAGTTCTGGCGCCGGGAAATCGCCCCTTTGCTGCTGCTTTTTTATCTGACGGTCTGAGTATATCGGCGGGTTTTCAGGCTCTCATCGTGCAGCGCCCTAACATTGCAGGCACGATTAGCTGTCTATTTTTGGCATTCGCCCAGGCGAGTGGGAGATATTTCACACAACCGTAAATGAAAGGGGCTACGTCGGGAAGAAGGGCAAAGCGGGTTAAAGGAGTGTGAGGTTTGTCGCTTGACGACGCAGCGGCGGCGAAATAAGAGAGGGTAATACAGGGAGAACTGCCCGGCGAACCGGGCAGCAAAGGGTTACTTGAGCAAGGCGCTCCAGTTCTCTACCCAGGGATTGGAGAGCGTTTCCGGCTCCGGGTACTCGCTTGCGTCGATAGTCAGCACTTCGCCTGTACGGGTCGCGCCCTGCTCCTGCAACAGCGCGTCGAATTTTTTACCGCCGCCGCAGAAGTTAGCGTAAGTGCTGTCGCCGAGCGCAATCAGCCCATAGCGCAGCTCGGGCTGGTAGCCGATTTTATCTTTAATCCCTTCATACAGCGGTACGATGCTGTCCGGAAGATCGCCCTGCCCGGTGGTGGAGGTGACGACAAGAACATACGCGTTGCGATAGTTCTCCCAGTCCGCCAGTTCCGGGTCTTCGTAGACGGCGGCGTCATGGCCGTGGCTTTTAAGGATAGCCTCCGCCTCTTCCGCCACCAGCAGCGAGTTTCCATACATGGTGCCGACAAAAATCCCTACTTTCGCCATCGTTGTACCTCTTAAGTGTCAGGCTGGTTAAGCTCATCCTGGACGCCAGGCGCGTTAAACTCAAGGTCTTCATTCATCGGGATAATTCCCCGCCAGCCGAAATGTGACAGCGCTTGCATCCAGGTGGCGTCAAAGCGCGCCCGCAGCGTTAACGGCTCGCCGGTAACCGGATGCGCGAGCGACAGTTCGCTTGCGTGCAGCATCAGCCTGTCGCAGCCAAAATGCGTCGCCGCCGCGCGGTTCTGGCGCAAATCGCCGTGCTTTGAATCACCGATAATCGGGTGGCGAAGATGCGCCATATGACGACGTAACTGGTGCTTGCGTCCGGTCTTCGGCAACATTTCCACCAGGCTGTAGCGCGCAGAGGAATAACGCCCCACCGCGACCGGCATTTCGGCAACAGCAAGCCCACGGTAGTGGGTGACGGCAGGTTGCGGCGCTTTATCGGCGCGGGAATATTTGTCGCCGATTTTGTCCAGCTCTTCGGTAAGCGCGTAATCCAGTTCGCCCTCAGCCTGCAGCCAGCCCCGCACAATCGCGTGATAACGTTTCTGGATTTGGTGCTGCTCAAACTGCTGCGCCAGCAGGCGCCCCGCCTCGCTGGAAAGCCCCATCAACAGTACGCCGGAAGTGGGTCTGTCGAGGCGATGGGCGGTAAAAACGTGCTGGCCTATCTGGTCGCGCACCGTCTGCATCACCACGACTTTCTCATCGCGATCCAGCCAACTGCGATGCACCAGCCAGCCGGAGGGCTTATTCACCGCCACCAGCCACTCGTCCTGGTAGATAATCTCAAGGCTCACGCGTCGTCACCCGTGAAAAGCGCATCAAGCTCCAGCAATTCAGCCAACACGGCCTCACGGCCCGGGTGCTGCGCCTCCAGAGCTATCTCATAATAAGGCGCCACCGCAAAGGCGCCCGGCAGTTCGCCGCCCGCATCCAGCAAAGCGTGCATACGCGGGATCAAAACCCACTGCAGCCATTCGTAAGGCTCCAGCGTATCCATGCAAAAAGGCTGCGTGCTGCTGAACGCTTCGGCGTCCGGCGGCGTGCTTTGCCAGAGTTGATGCTGGCGGAGCGCTGCTTCAACGCGTAATAGCTGCTCACGGAGTTGTTCTTCGCGTTTCATGAAGACCTCGACTGGGTAAAAGCGTGGGGGCAAAGCATAGCATTGTGCGGGGCGGAGGAAAAAAGCATAAAAAAAGGGAGCACTGTAAAAACAGTGCTCCCGGTTCGTTTCGCAGCAGTCCGGCTACTTCTTAATGCTCCCTGCTCGTCCGTGACAACTTTTCCAGCGGCCTTTCGACCTGTCATCCTTTTTAATGCATCCTGCAGCACATCATCCTGACGTTTACTTTGCGCCCCCCTGACGCATCGTCCTTAGTCATCCTGACCCACCGTTCATCCTGATCGGCTCTCATTCTCCTTCCTGGAGGTGTCCCTTAGCGCTCCTGCGCTCTCCTTTCGCTTCGTTCCTGAAGCCTTCCTTGCAACGCCCTCCGGCGTGTCCTGTTGTGAAGCCCCATCATCCTGACAGCCGCTTCACTGTGCGACTCCTTGTCGACGCAGATAGAATCGCCTATTCACTGAAGTCTTACAAGGCACTGTTTGATTACGATTTCACTTTAGTTTCATTCGTAAGCATGAGAACGCTTTATAAGTCATTAATAATTAAGGAACTGTAAATATTAGCTTTTAAGGAAATCCCGAAATATGACGTTGATGTCTTACAGACTTGTGAGATATCTCTTACAAAGTGAGGAGCAAAATTGTCTTACACATCAGGCGTCAGCGCCTGCAAAAATGCGGCGAGATCGGGCGACAGCACGCTTCGCTGCCTGGTGCCTACTCTTTCACGCACCACTTCGCCGGTGAGATTACAGAGCGAAACCACTTCCATTTCATCGTCCAGCGTGGCGAGAAAAACCGTCGGCGACAGCTTCAGGCGCTTTTGCATAACCAGATGGCCGATCAAATTTTCCTGAACGCGCTGAAAATCATCTTCGCTCCAGGCTTGCAGCAGAGTTAACGTCAGATCGTTGAACCGCGCCGGCATATCGCCTGCAAGCTGCGAGGCATAAAACGCATGCGCCGCCGGCTGAATCTGAATCTCCAGCGCCCGCTCTACCGCTTCCAGCGTGGCGGACGAGGAAAAACGCTGCGGCTGCCACTCTACGGTTTCGCCCCGCGTGGCGACAACACAGGGCGACGGTACGCCATAAAGCGCTTCACTTTGCGGGCCGGTGCCCGCTTTTTGCCGCCAGGCTTCGCAATAAAGATCGGTAAAAGCGGCGAGCGCCAGTTGTACTTCGTTATCCACCAGATTCTCTCTCTCTACCAGGTACGGTACACTTAACGTCATATTGTACCCGTATTATTGATGGTGACGCATGTCTTACGAAAACCACCAGGCGCTGAGCGGCCTGACGCTGGGTAAAACCACGGATTACCGCGACGAATATGACGCCTCCCTGCTGCAACCTGTTCCGCGCAGCCTGAACCGCGACCCGCTCGGCCTGAGCGCCGAAAGCCTGCCGTTCCACGGCGCAGATATCTGGACGCTCTATGAGCTCTCCTGGCTTAACCACAACGGCCTGCCGCAGGTCGCCGTGGGCGAAGTCTCCCTGGATGCCCGCAGCCGGAACCTGGTCGAGTCAAAAAGCTTCAAGCTTTATCTTAATAGCTTCAATCAGACGCGTTTCTCCTCCTGGGAAAACGTGCGGGAAACGCTACAGCGCGATTTAAGCGCCTGCGCGGAAGGCGACGTTGAAGTGCGACTTTATCGACTGAGCGAACTCGAAGGCGAACCCGTTGCGCACTTCCACGGCGAGTGTATCGACGAGCAGGATATTTCGATTGATAACTATGAGTTCGACGCCAACTACCTGAAGGGAGCGGCGGGCGAAAAGATTGTGGAAGAGACCCTGGTCAGCCACCTGCTTAAATCCAACTGTCTTATCACCAATCAGCCGGACTGGGGCTCCGTGCAGATTCGCTATCGCGGCCCGCAACTCGACCGCGAAAAGCTGCTGCGCTATCTGGTCTCCTTTCGTCACCATAACGAATTTCACGAGCAGTGCGTGGAGCGCATCTTTAATGACATTCAGCGCTTCTGCGGGCCTGAGAAACTGAGCGTCTACGCCCGCTATACCCGCCGCGGCGGCCTGGATATCAACCCCTGGCGCGCCAATACCGTTTTTCACCCCGCCACGGGCCGCCTGGTGCGTCAGTAAACGAAGCCGCCCGCCGGGACATTTTCTCCCGGCGGGTTGTTAAACCGAACAGGCCGGGGCTATTGTAATCAGAGGGAGCGGCGATTCTCGCCCCGTAAGGAGCTCACTTGATTACACATATTAGCCCTCTTGGCTCAATGGATTTATTGTCGCAGCTGGAAGTGGACATGCTCAAACGCACCGCCAGCAGCGATCTTTATCAACTTTTTCGCAATTGTTCGCTTGCGGTGCTCAATTCGGGGAGTCAGACCGACAACAGCAAGGAATTGCTGTCACGTTTTGAGAATTTCGATATCAACGTGCTGCGTCGCGAACGCGGGGTCAAGCTTGAGCTGATCAACCCGCCGGAAGAGGCTTTCGTAGACGGGCGGATCATCCGTTCCATTCAGGCCAACCTGTTTGCCGTGCTGCGCGATATCCTGTTCGTTAACGGGCAAATCTACAACGCCGGACGCTTTCAGCATCTCGATCTGGAAGACTCCATCCACATCACCAACCTGGTCTTTTCCATTTTGCGCAACGCCCGGGCGCTGCACGTTGGCGAAGCGCCGAATATGGTGGTCTGCTGGGGCGGTCACTCCATTAATGAAACCGAATACCTGTATGCTCGCCGTGTCGGCACGCAGCTTGGGTTGCGGGAGCTGAATATCTGCACCGGTTGCGGCCCGGGCGCGATGGAAGCGCCCATGAAGGGCGCGGCGGTAGGCCATGCCCAGCAGCGCTATAAAGACGGGCGCTTTATCGGCATGACTGAGCCTTCTATTATCGCCGCCGAGCCGCCTAACCCGCTGGTCAACGAACTTATCATCATGCCGGATATCGAAAAACGCCTTGAAGCCTTTGTGCGTATCGCCCATGGCATTGTGATTTTCCCGGGCGGCGTCGGCACGGCGGAAGAGCTGCTTTATCTGCTGGGCATTTTGATGAACCCGCACAACCGCGAGCAGGTGTTGCCGCTTATTCTCACCGGTCCGAGAGAGAGCGCCGATTACTTCCGCGTGCTGGATGAATTTATCGTCAATACGCTGGGACATCAGGCGCGCGAGCATTATCGGATAATCATCGACGATGCCGCCGAAGTGGCGCGCCAGATGAAAAAAGCGATGCCGATGGTGAAAGAAAATCGTCGTGAGACCGGCGACGCTTACAGTTTTAACTGGTCGATTCGCATCGCGCCCGACTTACAGGTGCCTTTCGAACCGTCGCACGCCAACATGGCCAACCTGAAGCTTTACCCGGACCAGCCGACGGAGCTGCTGGCCGCTGACCTGCGCCGGGCATTTTCAGGCATTGTCGCAGGCAACGTGAAAGAGGTGGGCATCCGCGCCATTGAGCAGTTCGGGCCGTATAAAATTCACGGCGACCCGCGCATGATGAAGCGAATGGACGATCTGCTGCAGGGCTTTGTCGCCCAGCATCGTATGAAGCTGCCAGGCTCGGCCTATATCCCATGTTATGAGATTTGCACCTGATTAACCCCCTTTCATAAGGCGGCCGAATGGTCGCCTTTTTTATTTCCTTTCCCCCTTAATGCGAAAACGATTGCGGCGCATTTTTCACCATCAATAATCATTTGAATTTATCTATCAGCAAGGTGAAACGCTGCTACTCGCCATATTTTCAGCAAAAAATGATCTATTCAATTTCCTTATATTTACCTCAACATCCACAAATGGCAGGCTTTGCGTGCGTTAATGCCAATTGATGCTGTGAAAGTAGACAGATACCCTGAAAAATACCCTTAATAAAGGTGGATTATTGCAATTGGGATCGGGATCACTGATGCATTCGTAACATGAATGTATCTTTCCGCCCGCCAATAGTTACGGGGAAAAATTATAAAAAACCCGTTATCAACAGCGTTTCATTTTACAGTCAGGCTATTTTTCGTTGGATATGACTAATAACCTGCTATTTATGCGTTCTTCAGGAGATACAGATGGAAACCACTCAAACCAGCACCGTTGCTTCCGTTGAAGCACGAAGCGCCTGGCGCAAAACCGACACTATGTGGATGCTGGGTCTTTACGGCACCGCTATTGGCGCAGGCGTACTTTTCCTGCCCATCAACGCAGGCGTAGGCGGCCTGATCCCACTTATCATTATGGCAATCATCGCTTTTCCCATGACTTTCTTCGCGCACCGCGGTCTGACTCGCTTCGTGCTCTCCGGTAAAAACCCGGGCGAAGATATTACGGAAGTGGTGGAAGAACATTTCGGCGTGGGCGCAGGCAAGCTCATCACCCTGCTCTACTTCTTCGCTATCTACCCGATTTTGCTGGTTTACAGCGTGGCTATCACCAACACCGTTGAGAGCTTCATGACGCACCAGCTTCAGATGACGGCTCCGCCGCGCGCCATCCTTTCGCTTATCCTGATTATCGGCATGATGACCATCGTGCGTTTCGGCGAGCAGATGATTGTTAAGGCGATGAGCGTGCTGGTCTTCCCGTTCGTCGCCGCGCTGATGCTGCTGGCGCTGTATCTGATCCCGCAGTGGAACGGTGCTGCGCTGGAAACCCTCTCCCTGAGCAGCGCCACCACCGGCAACGGTTTGTGGATGACGCTGTGGCTGGCGATCCCGGTCATGGTCTTCTCCTTTAACCACTCGCCGATCATCTCCTCCTTCGCCGTGGCGAAACGTGAAGAGTATGCCGAAGGGGCCGAGAAGAAGTGCTCCAGCATCCTGGCTCGCGCGCACATCATGATGGTGCTGACCGTAATGTTCTTCGTCTTCAGCTGCGTGCTGAGCCTGACGCCGGAAAACCTGGCGGAAGCGAAAGCGCAGAACATCTCCATCCTTTCTTATCTGGCGAACCACTTTAACGCGCCGGTTATCGCCTGGATGGCGCCTATCATCGCGATTATCGCTATCACCAAATCCTTCCTCGGCCACTATCTGGGGGCGCGCGAAGGCTTTAACGGCATGGTGATTAAATCGCTGCGCGGTCGCGGAAAAACTATCGAAATCAGCAAGCTGAACCGCATGACCGCGCTGTTCATGCTGGTGACCACCTGGATTGTCGCTACCCTGAACCCGAGCATCCTCGGCATGATTGAAACGATGGGCGGCCCGGTTATCGCGATGATCCTGTTCCTGATGCCGATGTACGCCATTCAGAAAGTGCCGGCGATGCGTAAATACAGCGGCCATATCAGCAACGTTTTTGTGGTTGTGATGGGTCTTATCGCTATCTCCGCTATTTTCTACTCCCTGTTTAGCTAATCGCTCTCCTGCGCCGCCCCCTGCGGCGGCGCACCTCGCTTCTCTGCGCAAGCCACGGACGCATCATGATCAGTGTTTTTGATATCTTTAAAATTGGCATTGGCCCTTCCAGCTCTCATACCGTAGGGCCGATGAAGGCGGGCAAACAGTTTACGGACGACCTTATCGCGAAGGGAGTACTGCACAACATCACCCGCGTGGTGGTGGATGTTTATGGCTCGCTTTCGCTGACCGGCAAAGGCCACCATACCGACATCGCCATTATTATGGGGCTGGCGGGCAACCTGCCGGACACGGTAGAGATAGACGCTATTCCCCATTTCATTCAGGACGTGAATACTCACGGTCGCCTTATGCTGGCGAACGGTCAGCATGAAGTCGAATTCCCGATAGACCGGTGCATGAATTTCCACGCCGACAACCTTTCGCTGCACGAAAACGGCATGCGCATTACCGCGCTGGCGGGCGAGAGCGTGCTCTATAGCCAGACTTACTACTCCATCGGCGGCGGCTTTATTGTCGATGAAGCGAACTTCGGCCAGACCAGCGCCGCGCCGATTGAAGTGCCTTATCCTTATAGCAACGCGGCGGATCTGCAGCGTCACTGCCAGCAGACCGGGCTTTCGCTCTCAGGCCTGATGATGCAAAACGAACTGGCGCTGCACAGCAAAGCAGAGCTGGAAGCGCACCTGGCGAGCGTCTGGGAGGTGATGCGCGGCGGCATTGAGCGCGGCATCACCACCGAAGGGGTGCTGCCCGGGAAACTGCGTGTGCCGCGCCGCGCCGCCGCGCTGCGCCGTATGCTGGTCAGCCATGATAAAACCACCGTTGACCCGATGAACGTGGTGGACTGGATAAACATGTTCGCGCTGGCCGTTAATGAAGAGAATGCCGCGGGTGGACGCGTGGTTACCGCGCCGACTAACGGCGCGTGCGGCATCGTACCGGCGGTGCTGGCTTACTACGACAAGTTCATCCGTGAAGTAAACGCTAACTCTCTCACCCGCTACCTGCTGGTGGCGAGCGCTATCGGTTCGCTCTATAAAATGAACGCCTCGATCTCCGGCGCCGAGGTGGGTTGTCAGGGAGAAGTGGGCGTCGCCTGTTCGATGGCGGCGGCGGGGCTGGCTGAGCTGCTCGGCGCAAGCCCTGCGCAGGTTTGCATCGCCGCTGAAATCGGCATGGAACATAACCTGGGGCTGACCTGCGACCCGGTAGCAGGCCAGGTGCAGGTACCCTGTATCGAGCGTAACGCCATCGCGGCGGTGAAAGCGGTCAACGCCGCGCGTATGGCGCTGCGCCGCACCAGCGAACCGCGCGTCTGCCTCGATAAGGTTATCGAAACCATGTATGAAACCGGCAAGGACATGAACGCCAAGTACCGCGAAACCTCCCGCGGGGGGCTGGCGATGAAAGTCGTCGCCTGCGATTAAACCGCACGCTTTTCCGCCCCGCCCGGGGCGGAATTTTTTGCGAGACGCCTTCCTGATTTGCGCCCTTTTCTGGCCCGCACCCTGCTGAAATGATAGGGTTAGCCCATCTTTTACAGTGGGATAAGACAGTGGCTCATTTATTAATTGTCGACGCGCTCAACCTGATTCGGCGCATTCATGCGGTGCAGGGCTCGCCCTGCGTTGAAGCGTGCCTGCACGCGCTTGACCAGTTAATTTTGCACAGCCAGCCCACTCATGCGGTGGCGGTTTTTGATGATGAAGCGCGAAGCCAGGGCTGGCGGCACCAGCTGTTGCCTGACTATAAAGCCGGTCGTCCGCCGATGCCGGAAGCGCTGCAGGCGGAAATGGGCGCGCTGCGCGAGGCGTTCGCCCGTCACGGCGTACCCTGCTGGGTAAGCGAAGGCAACGAAGCCGACGACCTTGCGGCGACGCTGGCGGTAAAAGTCGCGGCGGCGGGCCAGCAGGCGACGATTGTCTCTACCGACAAAGGCTATTGCCAGCTGCTTTCTCCCACCATCCGCATTCGCGATTACTTTCAGAAACGCTGGCTGGACGCGCCGTTTATCGCCGCAGAGTTTGGCGTAGCGCCGGAGCAGCTACCTGATTTCTGGGGCCTTGCCGGCATCAGCAGCAGCAAAATTCCAGGGGTGGCGGGCATTGGCCCCAAAAGCGCGACGCAGTTGATTACGCAGTTCGGCAGTCTGGAGATGCTCTATGCAAAGCTCGACGACGCGCCGGAGAAATGGCGCAAGAAGCTGGCGGAGCATAAAGAGAGCGCCTTTATCTGCCGCGACGTCGCGCGGCTCAAAACGGATCTACAGCTGGACGGCAACCTGCAGCAGTTGAGACTGGCGGGCAGATAAAGCGGCCAGCGGTACGCCGTTCTCCGCACGTTTTGTGAATGCCATAAATAGCCATTCAGGGCGGCGTGACGCTTATAAAATTTATAAAGAAACGGCCAGTGACGGGAGAAACGTAATCCGGCTGAAGATCGCCTCAGCTTTTTTACGGTGGCGGGGTCGCGCCTGGGGGACATGCCTGCCCCGAAGCCAGCGGAAAAAAGATAAGCTCTCCCCGTAAGGGTGATTATCCGCCGGAGTCGGGATTATTAAGAGGGCGACGAGTCACCTTAACGCGTTCGCGGGAGAAAAAGTGACGTAAAGCACTCACGCGTCGGCGAACGTGATGTCTCACCCTCTCTGCATACGCAGCTTCAGACGTTGGGCGTATAAAAAAGGCGGATACGCTACGCTTATCCGCCTCTTATCATCACGCTTCATTTTTGCAGGTTAACCGCTTAACGCTCGTCGCGACGCCCGCCCACCGCCGCCCACCAGCGGCGGACATGCACGGTAACTTCTTCACGGTCATGGTAGAGCTGGCGCGCCTGAATTTCAGCGTTAATGCCGTTTGCTTCCAGCTGCTCGCGAATAAAGGCGATATTCTGCGAAACCTCTTCATAACGCTTTTTCATCGGCAGCTTCAGGTTGAAAATGGTTTCGCGGCACCAGCCGTTGACCAGCCACTGCGCCATCAGCGCCGCCACTTTTGCGGGCTTCTCCACCATATCGCACACCATCCAGGAGATGTTGTTGCGGTTCGGGCGATATTTAAAGCCGTCTTCGCGCAGCCAGGTGACTTGTCCGGTATCCATCAGGCTCTGCGCCATCGGACCGTTATCCACCGAAGAAACCCACATGTTGCGTTTTACCAGCTGATAGGTCCAGCCGCCCGGACAGGCGCCGAGGTCTACAGCATACATTCCGTTTGCCAGCCGTTCGTCCCACTCATCAGCCGGGATGAAGACGTGAAACGCCTCTTCCAGCTTGAGCGTTGAGCGGCTCGGCGCGTCAGCCGGAAACTTCAGGCGCGGAATGCCCATATAGAAAGACGAGTTGTTGTCTGAATACGAATAGCCGGTATAACAGCAGCCTGGCGCAATAAAGAAGACATGCACAACCGGCCGCTTCGGCGTTTCATAGCTGGCGAGGATCTTCGCCTCACGCAGCGCCGCACGCAGCGGCACCGTGAATTTGCGGCAGAACTTCATCAGCTCTTTGCTTTCGTTGGTATCCGCCACTTCCACGCGCAGTTCGCCGCCCTTTTCCACCACGCCCTGCAGCATGCCGACAATCGGCGTAACGCGGTCTTCCGGCGGCAAATCGGTTAACAACTCGCCCGCCACTATCATCTGGCGGGCAAAAATCAGCGAGCTGAACGGCAATTCGCGTCCCAGCTTGTCCGCTTCTTGCGGCTGGTAGCACTCAAACACCACATAGCCGGAGTGCTCTTTCACGCGGGCGAAACCGTAGACGCCACGCTGCGCCGCTTTGTCGGTTATCTCCGCCGCGCACTCTTTCTCAAAACCCTGGCGGCAGTACAAAATGACCTTATTCATGAACCGAACCTTTACGCTTCAGACGCACCGCGCCAATTAACATTAATACCCAACCGGCGAGGAAACTCACGCCGCCTACCGGCGTGACAAACGCCCAAAGCCGCAGGTGCGAAAGCGCCAGGCAATAGAGGCTGCCGCTGAAAAGCACCGTGCCGAGCGCGAGAAAAACGCTGCTCCAGTAAAACCAGATGCTGATGCGGCGCTGCATCGCGACCGCAAGCCCAAGGATAGCCAGCGTGTGGAACGCCTGGTATTCCAGACCGGTCTGGATCCAGCCCATCTCCACAACGCCTAAAGATTTGCTTAAAACGTGCGCCCCAAAAGCGCCGAGAGCCACAAAAATAAAGCCACTTACCGCGGCGAAAATCAGCATAAAACGGCTGGTCATGATGTAACCCTAAAAGTCAGGCGCGCCGGGGCGCGCGATATGTTGTTATTGCTCGTAGCGAAAACGAAACTTTTCCTGCTCGCTGGCCGCTTTCGAAAGAATCCACTGACGAAAGGCCGCTATTTTACCCAGTTCTGCCTGGCTGTCATGACAAACCAGATAAAACGCGTTCTTACTGACCAGCACATCGTTAAACGGGCAGACCAGGCGGCCCGCCTCAATCTCTGACTGCGCCATGACATTGTTGGCAAGGGCAATGCCCTGGCCGTGAATAGCCGCCTGCAGCACCATGGCGCTGTGGCTAAAAATCGGCCCTTGCTGCACGTTAATATGGTTAAGACCAAGCTGACGCGTATAAGTTTGCCAGTCGCGACGAGAGGCGTCGTGCAGCAGCGTGTGTTTTTCCAGATCTTGTGGCGTTTTCAAAGGTTTATCGCCCGTGAGCAGCAGCGGAGAACAGACCGGCAGCAAATATTCGGCGTAGAGCTTTTCTACTCTCAGCCCAGGCCAGTTGCCGCGCCCGTAAAAAATCGCCACGTCGACGTCATCCGCCAGCTTATCTTCTTCGCGGTCCACCGCCTGGATACGCACATCAATGCCCGGATAAGCGGAGTTAAAGCTGGAAAGCCGTGGCACCAGCCAGTGTATGGCGAAGCTCGGCAGCAGGCTCACCGTCAGCGCGCCTTTCGCGCTGCGGGCCTGCAGCTTGCGCGTCGCTTCGGTGAGCTGAGAGAAAATTTCTTTAATATCGAGAAAGTAGCTTTGCCCCTCTTCGGTAAGCAGCAGCGAGCGGTTACGCCGGCGAAAAAGCTTCAGCCCCAGGAAATCCTCAAGCGACTTAATCTGATGGCTGACCGCCGCCTGGGTAACAAAGAGTTCATCAGCGGCTTTGGTAAAGCTTAAATGGCGCGCGGCGGCGTCAAAAACGCGTAATGCGTTTAACGGGGGTAATCGCTTGGACATGGTTGTCGGGTTTCGTGTTAACGCTCATTAACAAAAAGGATGACGGGACGTCACCTATTAGTTTTTTTTATCTGAGGCATTATAAATTGTCCGTTGAGGTTGCACCAGCAAATACCTATAGTGGCGCCACTTCCTGAGCCGGAACGAAAAGTTTTTCGGGATGAGCGTTCTGAGGGACTTTTGGCTTACGGTTGTGATGTTGTGTTGTTGTGTTTGCATTTGGTCTGCTATTCAGACCATGGTAGCAAAGCTACCCTATTTCACTTCCTGTACATTTACCCTGTCTGTCCATAGTGATTAATGTAGCACCGCGAATTGCGGTGCTTTTTTTTGCCTGCTCGCTTATTTCTCCAGCGCCACCATCTCTTTCACGTCAGAACGGTTGATCTGCTGCTGGTTGCCGTTGGCGTCTTTATACTTAATCATACCGGTTTCATCATCAGTCTTCGGTTTGCCGTCGGAGACGATAGAGCGGCCATCGTTTGTGTGCATTACATAGTTAGGGCCAGAACAAGCACTCAGAGCGAAGGCCATAATACAAGCAGATACTACAGCGGCTGTCTTTTTCATATTCTTCTCCTTGTAGAGTTTAATGCTATGTAAACTTCTTCTGCTGACAGGCTTAAATGTTCACCTAACATTATTCAGCATAACCCTCCTTCCCCGTTTTGCCAGAATAAACAGACTAATCCGATGGTTATGAACTCCCTTGTCCTGACGCGATAAATGCGCGACGATCGAGCGCTATCACGAGGAGCATTATGACAGCATTTAATCCCGCCCGTTTTCGCGGGCAGTTCCCGGCGCTGGCCGACGCGGGCGTCTATCTCGACAGCGCCGCCACCGCCTTAAAACCGCAGGTGGTGATTGAAGCGACGCAGCAGTTTTATAGCCTGAGCGCAGGCAACGTGCATCGCAGCCAGTTCGCCGAAGCGCAGCGTTTAACGGCGCGCTATGAAGCGGCCCGCGAAGCGGTGGCGCGGTGGCTTAACGCGCCGGACAGCAAAAACATCATCTGGACCAAAGGCGCGACCGAAGCGCTGAACCTCGTCGCGCAGTGCTATGCGCGCCCGCGGCTGAAAGCGGATGACGAAATCATCGTCAGCGAAGCGGAGCATCACGCGAATCTCGTTCCCTGGCTGATGGTGGCGGAACAAACCGGCGCGCGGGTGGTGAAGTTGCCTGTCGGCGTCGATCGCCTGCCCAATCTCGCAAAGCTTCCTGACTTACTCAACGAGCGAACCCGTATTCTGGCGCTGGGACAGATGTCGAACGTGACTGGCGGTTGCCCGGACCTTGCGCGCGCCATCACGCTTGCGCATCAGGCGGAGGCCGTGGTCGTGGTGGACGGCGCTCAGGGCGTAGTGCACTGCCCACCGGACGTTCAGGCGCTGGATATCGATTTTTACGCCTTTTCCGGCCATAAATTATACGGACCGACCGGCATCGGCGTGCTTTACGGCAAAGGCGAGCTGCTGGAGGCGATGTCGCCGTGGCTCGGCGGCGGTAAAATGATCACCCACGTCTCGTTCGACGGTTTCAAAACCCAGCCGGTGCCTTACCGTTTTGAGGCGGGCACGCCTAACGTGGCGGGCGTGATTGGCCTGAGCGCGGCGCTGGAGTGGCTTGGCGACGTAGACTTATTGAAAGCGGAAAGCTACAGCCGCGGGCTTGCCACGCTTGCTGAAGCGGAGCTGTCGAAGCGCCCGGGTTTTCGCTCGTTCCGCTGTCAGGATTCGAGCCTGCTCGCCTTTGATTTCGCAGGCGTACACCACAGCGACATGGTGACGCTGCTTGCTGAATATGGCATCGCGCTGCGTGCGGGCCAGCACTGCGCACAGCCTTTGCTGGCGGCGCTGGGGGTCAGCGGCACGCTGCGCGCCTCGTTCGCGCCTTATAACACCCAGGGCGATGTCGAAGCGCTGATTGCCGCGGTAGACCGCGCACTGACTATTCTGGTGGACTAAATGACAACAGGTTACCTTGCCGGGCATCCGTTCGGCGTTTCCATTACCGCCGACACGCTGCGGCAAACCTTTGGCCCGCTCACGCAGTGGGAAGATAAATATCGTCAGCTCATCCTGCTTGGCAAGCAGCTGCCTGCCCTGCCGGAAGATCTTAAGCGCGAAGAGATTGAGATACCGGGCTGCGAAAACCGCGTCTGGCTCGGCCACAGCCGCCAGCCAGACGGGAAGCTGCACTTTTACGGCGACAGCGAAGGACGCATCGTGCGCGGTTTGCTGGCGGTGCTGCTGGTGGCGATAGAAGGGAAAGCGCCGCAAGCGTTGCTGGCGCACGACCCGCTAGCGCTCTTCGACGAACTGGGGCTGCGCGCGCAGCTTAGCGCGTCGCGCAATCAGGGGTTAACCGCGCTGGCCGAAGCGGTGAAGCAGGCGGCCCGCGCCGGGTAATTACCGCGCCTCGCGCGCCGCTTTCGCCACCATCTTTTTCAGCGCATGCGAGACCGCCACAAAGCCAAACGTGGCGGTCACCATCGTCGCCGCGCCGAAACCAGAGGCGCAATCCATCCGCTTCGGCCCTTCAGCCGTGCTTTTCATGGCGCACACCGTGCCGTCCGCCTGCGGGTAGACCAGCGCTTCGGTGGAAAAGACGCAGTCGACGCCAAGCTTGCCTTTGCTGTTTTTCACCACGCCAAAGTCGCTTTTCAGCCGCTCGCGCAGCTTCGCCGCCAGCGGATCCTGAATGGTTTTCGCCAGATCCGTCACCTGAATCTGCGTCGGGTCAATCTGCCCGCCCGCGCCGCCAGTGGTCACCAGCGGGATCTTATTACGTCGGCAGAATGCGATAAGCGCCGCTTTAGGCCGCACGCTGTCGATGGCGTCGATAACGTAGGTGAAGTCCTGGTTCAGGTGCTGCGCAACGTTATCGGCCGTAATAAAGTCATCCACCACCGTGACCCGGCACTCCGGGTTAATCTGCCGGATACGCTCCGCCATGACTTCCGCTTTCGCCAGCCCCACGTTGTCGCGCAGCGCATGGATTTGCCGGTTGGTATTGGTAATACAGACATCATCCATGTCGATAAGCGTAATGGCGCCAATGCCGGTGCGGGCCAGCGCTTCCGCCGCCCACGAGCCGACGCCGCCGATACCGACGACGCAGAGATGGGCGTTGGCGAAAAGCTCAAGCGCGGTTTCGCCATATAAACGGGCGGTGCCGCCGAAACGGCTTCGCCAGGCATCAGTAAGAACGACTGCCATGATAACCTCGGGTAATACGAATGAGCGGGCGGCTGAACCGCCCGCGAAAGGCAGGGATTAACCGCTGAAGACGTTGCCCGCGCCAGGCGCTGATTTCAGCACCCATACGCGACCGTAGTGATTATACCATCCCGCGCGATGTCCCGCGTCGGGGCCGATACCCTGATAAATATCGAAGTGCTGGCCTTTGATAGCGCCGCCGACATCCAGCGCCACCATCAGGCGCAGCTCATATTGTCCGTTGAACTTGCCGTTGTTGTCCAGCAACGGCACTTCTGCGAGCAGCGTGGTGCCCGCCGGGATAATCGAGCGGTCGGAAGCGACCGAAGCGCGGCCAATCAACGGCACCGCGCTCGCCCCTTTCACCGGCGCGTAAGACTGCGGTTTAAAGAAGACGAAAGAGGGGTTTTGCTCCAGCAGTTCTCGCACTTCCGCCTCGCTGTGGGTTTCGCCCCACTGGCGGATCGCCTGCATCGACATATCCTCTTTTTTCACTTCGCCGCGGTCGATAAGCACCTTGCCGATGCTGCGGTAGGCGTGGCCGTTTTTACCTGCATAAGCAAAGAAATTGAGCGGACGACCATCGCCGAAGTCGATATAGCCGCTGCCCTGCACGTCCATAATGAAGTTATCCATCAGGGAATTGCTGTAAGCCAGCACGTAGTTTTCGCTCAGCGCCCCCGCGTAAATCTCGGCGCGGGAAGGCAGACGGCCGCGCTTGGGCGGCATGCGGTAAATCGGATACTGGAATTCGCCCTGACGGGTGTAGCGCGCCTGCACGACCGGGGTGTAATAGCCCGTGAACTGCACGTTGCCGTAATTATCCGCCCCTTCCATCTGCCAGGCGTCGATGCCGAACTGGCGCAGCGTGCGGGTGTCGCCGCCTGAGCGCAGCCACTCTTGCACGGCGTTATAAACGCTGCTCTGGCTGCCGTATAAGCGCGGCGAGGCGTTACGAATTTCGCTGACCTGCTGGGAAAAATCGCCCGCGTTGATGGGCGCGCCCACGGCATCCGGCTGGTTTACCAGTGAGAACGGCTGATGAAACTTGCCGTCTTTATATTGTTGACCGCGATCGGTCGGTTTAGAGGAACAGGCCGCGAGGATAGCCACCATCGCTCCTGTCGCCAGATATCTTGCCAGACGCCCTTTCATTACTCTCTCCAGGTTACCGCTTTCCGCAGGCGAAGATAGCAAACACGCGGGGTCAATGAAACGGATTCGCCTTAAGCAGAATCAAATAAGGATAAAAAATAAACAGATGGCGGGATATTTCAGCAACAGGGCGGAGGAATGGCCGTTTGTTTTAAAAAAAGGTTGCATCGAGATGTCAGCAGAGTATAGTGCGCTTCCACGGACGCGGGGTGGAGCAGCCTGGTAGCTCGTCGGGCTCATAACCCGAAGGTCGTCGGTTCAAATCCGGCCCCCGCAACCAATTAACGCGCCGTGCGCGACAATGTGAAGAAGTATGACGGACGCGGGGTGGAGCAGCCTGGTAGCTCGTCGGGCTCATAACCCGAAGGTCGTCGGTTCAAATCCGGCCCCCGCAACCAACAATAAAATGAACACCCTTTCGGGTGTTTTTTTATGCCTGAAATTCACCAAAAGGCGCGTTAACCGCGCCTTGCCAGCGTTCCGCCATCGGCGAAATAGGCTTTAATCCCCGCCAGAATCGAAACGGCCACCTCCTGCTGAAACGCCGCGGTGCGCAGCTTTTTCTCTTCTTCGACGTTACTGATAAACGCGGTTTCCACCAGAATGGAAGGGATGTCGGGCGCCTTCAGCACCGCAAAGCCCGCCTGATCCACGCTGTTTTTATGCAGCTTATTCACGCCGCCCAGGCGGTTTAATACCTCTTTGCCAAACTTCAGACTGTCGGAAATGGTCAGCGACTGCACCATATCGAACATGGTGTGGTCGAGATAAACATCCCCGCTCTTGCTGACGCCGCCCACAAGGTCGGCGGCATTCTGCGTCTGCGCCAGGTATTTCGCCGCGGCGCTGGTGGCCCCTTTTGTCGAGAGCGCAAAGACGGACGAGCCGCGCGCCGCCCGGCTGGTAAAGGCATCGGCGTGAATGGAGACAAACAGGTCGGCGCGCTGCTTCTGCGCCTTCGCCACACGTACTTTGAGCGGGATAAAGATATCCTCGTTGCGCGTCATGTAGGCTTTCATGTTGAGCTCTTTTTCAATCAGCGCCTTCAGCCGTCTTGCGATTTGCAGCACCACATCTTTTTCACGCGTTTTATATTTACCGATGGCGCCGGGGTCTTCCCCGCCGTGTCCGGGGTCAATCATGATGACGATAGGTCGGTCGCGCCCCGCTTTACCCGGCTGCGGTCCACCCTGCGGCGTTTTTTGGTCGAGTTCGCCTTTATTGTAATCTTCCAGCAACGCCAGCAGCGGATCCTGTTCGCTGGCGCTGTCCGCCGGGTAGAGATCTATCACCAGACGCTCTTTAAACTCCGCCACCGGAGCCAGGGCGAAAAGGTGCGGCGTAACGTTCTTTTTCAGTTCAAAGACCATGCGCACCGTTTTCGGGTCAAACTGCCCGACGCGCGCGGATTTGATAAAGGGATCGTTGTCGCTTATGTGGTTGCCAAGCCCTTTCAGCACGGAGTTGAGGTGCACGCCTTCGATATCGACCACCACCCGCTCAGGGTTGCTCAGCGCAAACTGTCGATACTTCAGCACGCGGTTAGATTCGAGCGTAACGCGGGTATAAGCGGAGGCGGGCCAGACGCGCACCGCCACCACCTGGCTTGAAGCGGCAAAACCAATCTGGCTGACGCTTAATAACCACATGGCGCCCGTCCCCTGCAAAAGCTGACGACGGCTTAAAGATTTACTGGAACCAGACATGCCTCTCCCGAGCAGAATAAAAACGAAACCCTGACATAACATCGTAAAAACAGGCGGAAAACTTTAGCGAATGGTGCTTTGGCTGTCATCAATAAAAGGGTAAACAATCACGTTGGGCGGCTTTTGCCCGATGTTCAGCGCTTGCATTGCGCGAAATTGTTGCTTGCATGGCGGGCAGGAAAAGAATAAAAATACATAAATTACGAATAATCATGCATTGAGGGGTTTAGCCGTGGTGAAGGAGCGTCGAACCGAGCTGGTCCAGGGATTCCGTCATTCCGTTCCCTATATTAACGCGCATCGGGGAAAAACGTTTGTCATTATGCTTGGCGGCGAAGCCATTGAGCATGAGAATTTCTCTAATATCGTCAATGACATCGGCTTACTGCATAGTCTCGGCATCCGGCTGGTGGTCGTCTATGGCGCTCGCCCGCAAATAGACGCTAACCTCGCGGCCCATCATCACGAACCGCTTTATCACAAGCATACCCGCGTAACGGACGCCCGCACGCTCGACCTGGTAAAACAGGCGGCAGGCCTTTTACAACTCGACATTACCGCGCGCCTCTCCATGAGCCTGAACAATACGCCGCTGCAGGGCGCGCATATTAACGTGGTAAGCGGCAATTTTATTATCGCCCAGCCGCTCGGCGTGGATGACGGGGTGGACTACTGCCATAGCGGACGCATTCGCCGCATTGATGAAGAGGCGATCCATCGTCAGCTCGACAGCGGCGCGATTGTGCTGATGGGGCCGGTGGCGGTTTCCGTTACCGGTGAAAGTTTTAACCTGACGTCGGAAGAGATTGCGACGCAGCTCGCTATCAAACTGAAAGCAGAAAAGATGATCGGCTTCTGCTCTTCGCAGGGGGTGATGGACGAAACCGGCGCTATCGTTTCCGAACTTTTCCCGAACGAAGCCCAGGCGCGCGTGGAAACGCTGGAAGCGGCGGGAGACTATCACTCCGGCACCGTGCGCTTTTTGCGCGGCGCAGTGAAAGCCTGCCGCAGCGGCGTGCGCCGCAGCCATTTAATCAGCTATCAGGAGGATGGCGCGTTGCTGCAGGAACTTTTCTCACGCGAAGGGATTGGCACGCAGATAGTGATGGAGAGCGCCGAGCAGATCCGTCGCGCCACGATTAACGACATTGGCGGCATTCTGGAACTGATCCGCCCGCTGGAGCAGCAGGGCATTCTGGTGCGCCGCTCCCGCGAACAGCTGGAGATGGAGATAGACAAGTTCACCATTATTCAGCGCGACAACCTGACTATTGCCTGCGCCGCGCTCTACCCTTTCCCGGAAGAGAAGATTGGCGAAATGGCCTGCGTGGCGGTGCATCCGGACTACCGCAGCTCGTCGCGCGGCGAGGCGTTGTTGCAGCGCGTGGCAAGCCAGGCGAAGCAGATGGGGCTGAGTAAACTTTTTGTACTCACCACCCGCAGCATCCACTGGTTCCAGGAGCGGGGCTTTACGCCCGTGGACATCGACTCGCTGCCCGAGAGTAAAAAGCAGATGTACAACTACCAGCGGCGCTCCAAGGTGCTGATGGCGGACCTCACCTAGCGCTCAGGCCGCGCGTAAGCGGCCTTTTATTCCTGAAAATGCGCCATCAATCCGCTGCGTCGCTCGGTACGGGTGGCGATAGCCTGCTCAAAGACCCGGTCATCGGTATAAAGCGACAGCCGCGTGCGGGCGCGAGTAATGGCGGTATAGACCAGTTCACGCGTGACCACTGGCACAACCTGACCGGGCAGGATCAGCGCCGCGTGGTCAAACTCCGACCCCTGTGATTTATGCACCGTCATCGCCCAGGCGGTATCGTGCGCCGGAAGACGGCTCGGCTGCACAGCCTTCACGGTGCCATCCGGCATAGGGAACCAGACGCGAAGCCCCTGCCCCCGGTCGAGCGCAATGCCGATATCGCCATTAAACAGCCCCAGCGCGCTGTCGTTACGGCTAATCATCACCGGCCTGCCTTCATACCAGCGAGAAAGCGGCGCGCGCGTAATAACCCGCCGCTGCGCCAGCGCCTGCTCCAGCCGTTCGTTTAATCCGGCAACGCCGAACGGCCCTTCGCGCAGCGCGCAAAGCAGCTGAAATTCGCCAAATGCCTGCAAGACCGTTTGCGGTTCGGCGCCTTCCCGCAGCGAAGAGAGGAAACGCTGATAGCCCTCCAGCGACTCGGCAATCATGCGCGTGTAATCTTCGCTGCTTTGCAGCGGCTTTTTGGCGATATCGTCAAAATCCTGGGAAAAGGCGCCGCGCGCCGCCCGGTGATCGCTGCCGTTGACCGCAAAAGCCAGCCGTCCGATACCGGAATGGCTGCCGAAGCGATAGCTTTTTTGCAGCAGGCACAGACAATCCCGCAGTTGGGCAGCCTGTTCGCTCTCCCCTGCGGCTATCTGGCAGCCTGTAATACGGCTTAGCTCCTGCGCCCTCGCGGCGGTAAAGCCATGGCTGACGTAGTGACAAATGTCACCCAGCACGGCGCCGGCTTCGACTGAAGCGAGCTGGTCGCGATCGCCCAGGAAGATCACCCGCGCATGAGAAGGCAGCGCCGCGATAAGCCGCGCCATCATCGGCAAATCGATCATTGAGGCTTCATCCACCACCAGTACATCCAGATGCAGCGGGTTACCCTCGTGATAACGCAGCCGCTGGCTGCCAGGCTGCGCGCCCAGCAGGCGGTGCAACGTGCTTGCGTCGTCCGGCAGCGCCTCTTTTTGCGTTTTCTCCAGCGGCAGACGGCGTAGCGCAGCGCCGAGCGACTCAGTCAGGCGCGCCGCCGCTTTGCCGGTCGGTGCGGCGAGGCGAATGCGTGGAGGTTTGTCGCCCGCCAGCCGCACTATCGCCGCCAGCAGTTTTGCCACAGTGGTGGTTTTGCCGGTGCCGGGGCCGCCGGATATCACCGAGATACGGCGGGTTAACGCCACCGCCGCCGCGACTTTCTGCCAGTCAACCTCGTCAGTTGGCGCAAAAAGTTCATTCAGCACCTGGTTTAGCTTCGCCTCATCCGCCGTGATAACCAGGTTTTGCTGGCGGAAGAAGGCGGCGACCGCCTGTTCATGCCGCCACATGCGGTTGAGATAAAGCCGTTCGCCAATCAGCTTAAGCGGCGTTGGCGCGCCGTCTTCGCTGACCGCCCTTGATGCCAGCAGCACCTCGCGCCAGTTTTGCGGATTGCCTGCGGCGTCGAATAACGCCTGCGCGAGCGGCTCCTGCTGCCTGCCGGGGAAGCAGTGCTCAACGCAAAGCCGACTTACAGGCAGGCAAACATGCCCTTCGCCCGCGTCGCGGCTGACCAGCGCTGCGGCCAGCATCATTGCGGGCTCTTCATTGCTCGCTACCATCATGGCGAACTGCGCATCCAGCGGACGCAGCAGCTTGTGCCGGACCGCCTGTTGAATAAGTTCCTGCATCTTCATGACGCTACCTCCTGCTCACCGGCAAATAACGCATCCATACCTTCTACCAGCTCAAGCGCCGGGCGGGTGGTGAAAATGCCCTGCGAAGCGTCATCACCCGTGACCCCGCGCAGAAAAAGATAAATTACGCCGCCAAAATGGCGCTCATAGTCATAATCCGCCAGCCGGTGGCGCAAATAGCGGTGCAGCGCCAGCGTATAAAGCTGATATTGCAGATCGTAACGGTGCGACTGCATCGCCTGCGCCATCGCGTCGCGGGTGTAAGCCGCCGGGCTGTCGCCAAGCCAGTTCGATTTATAATCGAGCAGGTAGTAACGCCCCTGCCAGCGAAACACCAGATCGATAAAGCCTTTCAGCATGCCGCGAACCTGACGGAAATCGAGCGGCGGACAGCCAGCGGAAAGCGGGTCGTGACGGCGAATCAGTTCGTCCAACGCCTGCGGGGCGAGCGTGGCGTTAATCGGCACATAAAACTCCAGCTCCACCTGTTTGTCCTTCGCAGCGAGCTGATTTAACGATACGCCGCTATCATTTAGCGGCGCGCGCAGTACGCTCTCTATCCACTGCGTCATGACGGGCTGCCAGCTTTCGTCAAAACCGCCCAGCAAAAGCTGCTCGCTGACCCACTCCCCCTGCACAGGCTGCGTGAAATCCAGATTTTCAAACAGGCCGTGCAGGAAAGTGCCTGGCGAAGCCCCGCGAGGAAAGGTGTGCGGCGTCATCGCCGGCGCGCTTTGCGTCTCGCGATCGCCTGCCGCGTCGATATCGAGCTTCGGCACCCAGTCCTGGGCAAAAGTGGGGCCGTGCTGCTGCAACCCGGAATAGCTGGTGACGCGCCATTCATCAACGATACGACGCTGCAACTCCCGCGCAGCGAGGCTCAACGCTTCGCCGGGCGGCGGCGTCCAGGGGCTGTTGTCCGGCTCTGCCGGCTCGTTTAAGGCAATGGCGTCATCGCAGAGGGCCTCCAGGCAGCGTTTAAGGCCGTTTGCATCCAGCGCCTCGCCTCGTTGGATAAGACGCCCAAGCGCGCTGCGGTGCAGATCGGTCTCACCATTCTTCGCTCCGCGGCTGCGAAAAAGCGGCGCAATGCCCAGACTGCAATGCCAGACCGAGCGGGTTAAGGCGACATAAAGCAGACGTAAATCCTCCGCCAGCCGCTCCGCCTCGGCAAGCTCCACGCTGCTCGCGTCGTTGCTCAAATCCAGTACTGCCGCGAAAGTTTCGCGGTCATGGTAAAAACCCATTTTTTGTTCGCGGAAGTCGGCGATAAAAGGCAGCCAGACCAGCGGATATTCCAGCCCTTTGGATTTATGGATAGTGACTATCTGCACCAGATGCTTATCGCTCTCTAGGCGCAATTGCTGACTGGCGGCGTTCGCGTCCGGCTCGGCGATATGCTGCGCCAGCCAGCGCACCAGCGCGTACTCGCTGTCCGCTTGCGCGGAAGCCTCCTGCAATAGTTCGCTCAGGTGCAGAATGTCCGTTAACCGTCGCTCGCCACCTGGCGTCGCCAGCAGGTTTTCCGCAACCTGACGCTTTGTCATCAGCACGCGCAGCATAGGCATTACGCCGCGCTTAAGCCAGATTTGCCGGTAGCCGTCAAACTCTTCGACCAGTTCATCCCAGGCGCTTTCATTGCGGTTAAGCGCTTCGATGGCCCGCGCGTCCAGCCCGAGCATGCTGGCCGCCATTGCGCTGCGCAGGCGGGTTTCCACCTCCGGCGCCAGTACGGCCTGCAGCAGCCAGAGCAGCTCCAGCGCCTCCTGTGTGGCGAAGACGCTGTCGCGATTCGAGAGATAAACCGAAGGAATATTCAGCGCATTCAGCGCCTCACGCACGACCGAAGCTTCAATACGGTTGCGCACCAGCACGGTGATATCGGAAGCCTGCACCGGCCTTGCTTCATCGCCTTTGCAAAGCAGCGCCTCGCCGCGCAGCCCTGCCGCCAGCCAGTCGCGGATCTGATGGGCGCACACCTGCGCCATATATTGTTGGTAATCGCTTACTCCGGCGCCTTCGCCCTCCATTAGCCAGAACCTCATGGAAGGCTGGGTCTGCCCGTGTAAAGTAAAACGCAGCGACTGGTTGCGCGGCGCGGATTTTACCGGCTGGAAAGGAATGTCCTGAAACAGAAAAGGATTATCAAGCAGGCTGAAAAGTCGGTTAACGCTTTCCACCATTCCCGGCGCGGAACGCCAGTTGGTATCAAGAGTATAGTGAGCGCTAACTTCACTACGAGCCTTCATATAAGTGAAGATATCTGCGCCGCGAAACGCGTAAATCGCCTGTTTCGGGTCGCCAATCAGCAACAGAGCGGTATCAGGCTGGCCAAGCCAGATGCGACGAAAGATACGGTATTGTTGCGGGTCCGTATCCTGAAATTCATCGATCATCGCCGCCGGATAACGGGTACGGATAGCCAGCGCCAGCGCGTCGCCGCCTGGCTGATTCAGCGCTTCATCCAGCCGGCTTAACATGTCGTCGAAGCCAAGCTCGCCGCGACGGCGTTTTTCCTGGGCGACGGTCGCGCGGATCTCCGCCATCGCCCGCGCCATTACCAGGTCGCGGATGGTTAATGGCTCCAGCAACAGCTCGTCGATCGCTTCAAATAGCGGATGGCGAGGCGGCTCGCCCTTTTTCGTTTTTTCAATAAGGTTGGACTGGGCGAATTTGCCAAGCGCGTCCGGCAACTGGTAAGACTGCGTTTCTTCCTGCGCCCAGGCGTTGACCTTATCAAGCCAGGCAGGCAGGTTTTTACTGCTGAAGCTGCGTTTATCAACACCGGAACCGGCGATCATGGCGCCAATCTCATCCGCAAGCGAACGCCACTGGCTTTTAATCTGATCGATACGGTCGATAATTTGTTGATGCCGCGCCTCCAGCGTTTCCGCATCCTGCGGCGGCGCTTTAATTTGCGGCGCTTCGCCATGCAAAAAGCCGCTGATATCGCGCAGCAGCGACTCCGGCCCGTCCCACAGTTCGCTGATGGCGCGGGCGACCGCTTTAGGCAGCGGGTAACAGTGGCGCCGCCAGAAATCGGCGCACGCCTGGTAGCGCAGCAGAGATTCATCTTCGATCAGCTGCTGCTCAAATGGCATACCGGACTCAAAAGCATTCAGGCTCAGCATGCGCTGACAAAAGCCGTGAATGGTAAAGATAGCCGCTTCGTCCATCTGCCGCTCCGCCAGCAGCAGCGTTTGCGCCGCGTGACGCTTATCCGGGATTTCATCCAGCAGCCGTTGATAGAGCGGGTCGTCGGTGCGTTCGCGCAGGCAGGCGACGCGCAGCTCGTGGATATTGCTGCGGATACGTCCGCGCAGCTCTTCCGTCGCGGCCTCGGTAAAGGTGACGACCAACAACTCTTCAACAGATAGCGGCCGGGGATGGGCGTTCTCGCCGCCCAGCCCCAGCAAGAGCCGCAGATAAAGCGCGGCGATGGTAAAGGTTTTTCCGGTCCCGGCAGAGGCTTCAATCAGCCGTTCACCCAACAACGGCAAGCGAAGGGGATCAAGGGACTCTGCGCGTTCATCGGTCATTCTTTTTCACTCATCAGGGGTAAAGATTGTTGCAAACCGCTGACGCTCTCCTGCACTTCCCAGCCTTGCGGCGCGGCGTATTCCGCCTTGCCGTTATGAATACCGGAGACCTGAGACAGAACGGCCATGCCGGTAGGATCAATCACGGCCTGATGGAAGAAATCGGCCAGTTTTTGCGGCGTCAGCGTCTTAATTTCCGCGATTACTTTATCACGTGAATCAAAAGCCATATTCCCCCGGTCGAAATCTTTACTTACCCGAGAGGCTTCTTCAGAAAGCGTCTGGGGAGCCTGGAGCATCTGGTTGATAATAGCCTGCTGCGTTTGGGCGAACTCCTGCGGATCCAGCTTACGCAGGCGCTCTTCCGCCGTGGCGAAGAAGGCTTTATACCGCTCCCACAGAAAAGCGGGCTGCTTATCGCTGCTTTGCAGCAGGAAGCCCAGCCCCCACTGGCGGCCAATGCCCATCGGGAAAGCGAAAACGGCATACCCTAACTGTTCCTGAGTGCGCAGTTGGGTATAGAACCAGGGCTGAACAATCTGGCCAAGCAGCGCGCTGTAAGCGGAGCTGACGGTTTCGTTATACCCCTTCGGCACGAACACCGCCGCCAACGCCGAATCGGTGCTGCTGCCCGCTTTGTTAAAAATAACCTGCCGTTTTTTGTCCACCACCACGTCTTTATTACGGCACCACTCGTTGCCATTCGCGCCAAGCGAAGTCTTTACATCATGGGCGAGCTTGCTGGCCTGCTCCGGCGTTATGTTGCCAAGCATCAGGAATTCCGGCCGCCCCTGAGTTTTAAGGTTGTCGCGATAGCGCATCACTTCCTGCAAAGTTATCTTATCCAGCAGCGCCCGACGCGCTTCGCGCTGAAAATAAGGCACCTGAGAAAGCATCTGCACGGGCATAATAGCCTGCTCGTAGGCTTTGCCTTTATCCGCCGATTCCAGCATTCGGCTATACCAGGATTTCGCCTGCGCCAGCTGCTCTTCCGTCGGGCTGTAGGAAAAATAACCGTTCAACAATGCCTGGAAAAGCTGCGGCAAACGCTGCGTGTAACCGTTCGCGTTAAGCATCAGCCCATTGTTGGCATTAGTGGAAAAACTGATGCCGCCAACCGCCGCCTGATTGCTTAATTCATCCAGCGCCACCCCAGCCAGATAATCATTAAGCGCGAACAGCACCTGATTTTTAGCGCTGTCCATCGCCTGAGGATTACGCAGCACCATTGTGATGTCCGCTCTCGGCTCGCTGCTGAAATACTGGCTTGGGCTGTAAACCACGCGCAGGCCTGGCTCATTCACCAGCAACTCGGGATGAGCGAAAGCCTTTTCCGGCTTGATAAGCGTGAAATCATCCGGAATGTACGGGTTCAACTCCGGTAATTTAAGGGCGATGTTACCCGCCTGCTCGCGCCAGCTTTTCAGCGTGGCGGCAGGAATTTTGTCTACCTGGTAAGGCGCATCGACAAAATAGGCCATTTTGTTATGCGGCTCGTCAGGGCTGATATACCAGATGCGGGCGTTCTCCGGCGTCATCATCGCCAGCCGCGCTTTAATCGCCTGCGGATCGTAGCGGTCAGCAATGTTGACGACATCCAGCGTGTGCTCAACCGGCACGCGGATCATGGTGTCCGCCAGCCACTCCACATAATCCATATCCCGGGTGATTGAGGGATAGCGGAAATCGAGATCAAGCACGTTCGCCAGTTCGTCGAAATAGCGTTTGTCGATGCCTTTTTCACGCAACTGGTTCAAATAGCTGAAGACAGCGGCGACAACCCGGTCGCGCTGAGCCAGCCCTTTGTCCGTGAGAGTAACAGAGATAGCGAGCACGCCGCTGTTGCCGTTAACCACCGGATCGGAGTCGGCGCGTACGCCTTCGGCAAGCCCCTCGTTTTGCAGCCAGTCGGAGAGTGTGTCAGGGCTGCGGTTGCCAATGAGATAACCGATAAGCTCATCGGTTTTGCTGCGAAACTGGTCGCTATTGTTATCAATGCGAAATTCTACGCGCACAACCTTGCGCGGCATGACCGGCACATAATGAATGATGAGGCCCTTCTGCGCCTCGGTCACCACAGGTACGTTTATGGCGGGCTTTTCAATGTTTTTGTTCGGCACGCGTCCGTAAGTTTGTGCCGCAAGCTTCGCCAGTTCCGGCAAGGGCCGGTTACTGTAGATCACCGCTTTCATCAGATTGGCGGAGTAATATTTATCGCGAAAGGCCACCAGCGCTTGCTGCAGCGGGCTGCCCGGCTTATCACGCAGCGTCTCCAGGTTGCCGCCAGAGAAGCGCGAACCGGGGTGGGCCGGATTAAGCGTTTCGGCGCTGACCTGCGCCATGCGCATACCGTCGCGAGCGCGAGCCATCGTCAGCTCAGCATTTACCGCGTTACGCTCGCGTTCAGCATAGACTTTCGCAAGCGTGGGTTCAGCAATCGCATCCGCCAGTCTGTCCACCGCCCCATCCAGCGCGTCGTTTTCCACTTCCAGGTAAAATGCGGTGCGATAAGGGGCGGTGCTGGCGTTGTGGCTGCCGCCATGCATTTTGAGGTATTCCGCAAGGCTTTCGGGCTGCGGATACTTTTTCGAGCCCATCAGCGTCATATGCTCAAGGTAGTGGGCAAGGCCGAGATGGGCATCCGGATCTTCCAGCGAGCCTACTGGCAACACAAGCGCCGACAAGGACTTAACCGCTTGCGGATCGGAGACCAGCAAGACCACCATACCGTTATCCAGGCGAATAGCCTGATACTGACGGTTATCTTTTTCGCTTTTACGGATGGTTTCCTTGATGGGTTGCCAACCCGTGTCTGCCTGAGTGAGAGGAGCCCAAAGGGCGACGGATAAACAGAGCGCTTTAAACCAGGTCTGGCAATCAGGCATTTACGAACCTCTTAATCACAAAAACTCCTGAGCTTTTCATCATTAACGACAGCTTTCCCGTTACGGGATCGTTTTGTATTTTTGCATCAGCCCTGAGCAAGATGCGCATCATAAAGGAAACGGATCCTGTTGCGCAATTTTTATACAGTAACGTTATTTTTGATTGAATCTGAAAAGCGGCAGCAGATAGCGCTGCGCTTCCCGGATGATGGCCTCGTAATATTCCGGCTCCAGGTTGCGCCAGAGGCGCTGGTACCAGATATCCGCCCCTTCGCCTTCCACCATCTGGTTGCCAGTCCAGGCCTGCAATAGCTTATTGCGCGCTTTCTGCTGCGTCTCTTCATCCCATGCGATGGTATTGCTGGCCGGGTCGTAACAGGCCTTAAGCCATTCGCCGCCGCTTTGAGAGAGCAGAACCAGCGGGCTGCTCATTCCCTGTTTATACCCTTCAATCAGCTCGCCGAGATAACCGCGCGCCTCCTCCGCCGCCAGCGGAGGAAAGCGCCACTGACTGTCCTTTCGTCCATAAAGGCGGCTGGTTCCCGTACCGCCGCTCGCACAGTAGACCAGATGCTCAAGCCAAAGTTGCATGCCGTGCTCAACCCTTAACAGAGAAGGCCGCCAGCGCAGCAGCCCATCCTCCTGCACATGCTGCAACCAGCCGGTAAGCTGCACGTTGTTCAGCGTAAGATCGATCTCAAGGTTTTCGCTGTTGCTGCGCTCGGCGGTCACCCTGTCCGCCAGCGTCTGCATTTCCATCAGCTGGCTTTCCCAGAAGAGTTCGCCAAACGCGCCGTATGGCAACTCGCCCGCAGCACGGTAGCGACGGTAGAGCAAGTCGGGGTCTTCTTTCTCAACCAGCGTATTCAACAGCTGCTGGTTAAGCTGATAACGTCCCAGGCTGTCGAGCGTGAAGGGTTCGGCGTCCGGCAGTTCACTCTCTTCAGTACGGAAGTTCACCTTAAGCCGCATCTGGAAAAAAGCCCTTACCGGGTGGCGCCAGAAGCGCTGCAACTGCTCGAAAGGCAGCTCTTCAACCGGCTCCGGCTCCAGCGCCTGGATAAATTCCGGGTGCGCCTCGCCCTGATCGCTTGCTGCCGGCAGCCACTCGCGCGCATAGCTTTGCAGCTCGCGGGCGGGCAGGAAATTTTCCGCATCGAACGGCGTGCGAGGATGCAGCCGCGTCAGGTGCGCTTTGACCCGCCGGGCGCTCTCGTCGCAGTTAAGCGCCTCGTCTCCGGGCAGATAATGGCTCTGCGCCAGGTAGTCGATAAGCTCCTGTACCAGCACCGAAGGGTATTTTTCGCTGTTGTCCTGAATAGAGCGTCCGATATAGCTGATATAAAGACGCTGCTGCGCTGAAATGAGTGCCTCCAGAAAAAGATAGCGGTCATCATCGCGGCGGCTGCGATCGCCGCGAAGCGGCTTCTGGCTCATCAGGTCAAACCCGAGCGGCGAAAGCGTGCGAGGATAGACGCCATCGTTCATCCCCAGCAAACAAACCACCTTAAAAGGAATAGAGCGCATTGGCATCAGCGTACAGAAGTTAACGGGCCCCGCCAGAAAACGCTGGCTGATACGCTCCTGGTCAAGCCGCTGCGCCAGTTCATCGCGCAGCAGATTCAGCGGCACGCTGGCGTCGTAATGCCCTGCGATGCCCTGCTCTATCATCTCCTGCCACTGCTGCTCAATAAGCGCCAGCGCGGCTTCCGTCTCTTCATCCGGCGCGAAAAAGCTTTCCAGCATATCGCGGCAAACGGGCAGCCACTCGGCCAGCGGCCTCGGCTGTGAAAGCCCTTTACGCCAGAGGTTAAGCTGCATCAGCAACTCGGCGAGATGCCCGACCAGCTCGGCTATCAACCCGCTGGATTCATCATAAGGCAACACTTCCTGCCATTCGCCGACGTGGCTTTCCATCGCGTAGCCAAGCAACATGCGCGTCAGACCAAATTGCCACGTGTGCTGGCCTGTTGCCGGTAGCGCCAGCTCACGGACGTTATCATCGTCGATGCCCCAGCGCACGCCCGACTCATTGACCCACTGGCGCAGGTATAGCAAGCCTTCTTCATTGATAGAAAAACGGGCGGCCAGCGCCGGCACTTCCAGCAGCGCAAGCACATCCTCAGAAACAAAGCGGCTGTCCGGCAGGGAAAGCAACGTAATAAAAGCCTGCAACGCCGGATGCGCCTGACGCGCTTTACGGTCAGAGATAGCCCAGGGCAGCCAGCGCTCGTTACTGGCGCTGCCGAAAACCGCCTGGATGAACGGGCTGTAGCTATCGATATCCGCCACCATCACGATGATATCGCGCGGGGTAAGCTCCGGGTCGGCCTCCAGCATCCGCAGCAGTTGATCGTGCAATACTTCTACTTCACGCTGCGGGCTGTGGCAAACGTGCACGGTCACGCTGCGATCGTCAGGATCTAACGGTCGTTTATTTTCGCTGCGCTCAAACTCCTCCAGCGTCACGCCCGCCAGCGCGTTGTTTCGCAGTTCAAGCAGGTCGTATTGCAGGCTGTGCAGCAAATTATCCGGCGTGACGTTAACGAACACATCCAGCTCTTCAAAGTGCTCCAGGCCCGAAAGCAGATAGGTATAGTCGCGGCCCAGCTTGCCCCAGGAGGCAAGCAACGGATTTCCCACTTCCTGCTCGCCCTCCTCGTTGAAGAGCGAAAAGGCGGTTTCGTTATCCTTAAAGAGCGGCGAGGTGCCGCTCTGTGCGTGACGCTGCCGCTGGCGGCTCATCAGCCTCGCCAGAAATGCCGGATCTTTAATGTCGCCCCAGTAATAGCGGCAGGGGTTAGTGAACAACAAATGCACGTCGATGTGTCTGCCAAGCGCCTGCAGCGCCTGCAGATAAACAGGCGGGAGGGCGGAAATACCGCAAATAAAGACGCGCGCAGGTAGCCCCGGCGGACATTGCTGGGCATTTTCCAGCGTTTCGATAAAGCGCTGATAGAGATTAGCGCGGTGCCACTGCGGCTGGCCCAGCTGTGCGGTATGTTCTACCAGCGCTTTCCACAGCGGCGCCTGCCACTGCTGGGCATCGCCAAGGCCTTCGATCTCCTGTCCCGCCTCCCAGCGCGTCAGCCATTCCGGGCGGTAAACCAGATACTGATCGTAGAGATCCGCCACGCGGGAAGCGAGCTGGAAGAGCTTGCGTTTATCGTCATCATCATTGAGGTAATGCCGCAGCATCGAAAACTCGGGGCGCGACAACATCGCCGGAAGCAGCGTCATCAACTTCCAGCTCATGTTCTGTTTGGTAAAAGCGCTCTCTTCCGGAATATCGCGCAGCACGCGCACAAACATATCCCAGATAAAGCTTGCCGGCAGAGGAAAGGTAATGTTGGCGGCAATACCGAACTTCTGCGCGAGGGTCATCTGCAACCACTGCGCCATACCGGTGCTTTGCACCAGTACGACTTCTGGCTCGAAGGGATCGTCAAGCGGCTGGCGTTCAACAATGAACTCCATGATCGCTTCCAGCACATCCAGCCGGTTGGAGTGATAAACCCGTAACATAAAATCTCCTGACTACTGACCAGATGGGCAGTGTAAGCGGGCCAATTGCCCTTGCCTGCCTGTTGGGCTGGTAACAATAACCGAAATGCTGACACATCCCGCCGATGATGTCTGCAACCTCGTTGCTTTCCATCCCTGCGGTAGCGCTGGCGGTGCGATTTCTGTCTGCTGACTCGCAAAACGCCACAGCTGGCGGGCTTGCCACTGCGACTGAAACCCCATCGCCAACGACCGGTAAAATCCACTTAAAGAAACGGTAACCATGATGAAAAGCACCATAGCGACCAGTACTTCCGGCAGGCTAAAACCCGCCTGGCTTACTGCGCGACGGGAAGCTGACATTGCAAAGCCTCCAGCGGACAAAGATCGATCCAGCCGCGAGCACGGTATTTTATTCCAGCGGTTACGGGCTCGGCCCAGCGCCACAACGTTAACGAGTGGCTATCAACCGCCGCCTGCGCCGCCACAATGGCTTCGCCTTTTACTGTCCGCTTCGCGCAAGCGCGCCCCTTATACGCCGAAAAGGCCTGGCACTGCCACTCCTGATTAAGCCCCCAGCGCTGTTTTTCCGCCCAGGCGAGCGTTGAGACAGCGGTGGAAAACTGCTTCAGCGCCAGACTTTCGCTGGCGACAGAAGCAAACCGGGCGCTGAGCTGCTGTTGCAGGCCGCTCAGCATAAAGGAACCCAGTAATAGCAGCAGCAAAACAGCCGAAAGCGACGAGACGCCTCTCTGTTGACTGGTCATAAGTTGTACCCAACAACGCTATGCTCAATGTTGACTGGCGAACCGCCCTGGCCAGGCGGCGTGGCCGCAAAACGAATAATTAACAGTGGAGGCAAGCCGCTGCGCGCCTGCCTCTGTACAGTGAACGCATCAAAACGCATTTTTTGCGGGTCGGTCATTTTCTCCCAACCTTTACCCTCACACTGAGTTGCGCCGCGCTGGGTTTCCAGACTTTTATCCCGCAAGCGGTAACCTGTCTGCTCCGAGTCAGCGGAAGAGGATTCCCATCTGCCATTGCTGTTGGCATCCCACTGGAGGATGACGCATTGTCCGTTGGCGGCAATTTTCAGCGGCTCTCCAGCACAGTCGCCATGGCAATAGCCTGCACGCTGAAGCTGTTTGCCTACAGCAAAAGCGAGTTGCCATAGCTCCTCCTGCATCGCCGCCTGCTGCGTCTGGCGCAAAACGCCAAGGTGCAAGGCTGGCAGCATCCGCACCGCTCCCAGCAGCAGAGCGCTGCTGATGCCGAGCGCAATCAGGGTTTCCAGCAGCGAGAAGCCTTTTATTTTTACTGACATGACGGGCTCCCGCCTGCCGGACAAAGCCGTATGCGCCCCCAGACGGAGATAATGACGCGCCACTCCCCCGCCGGGCTGCGCAGTAAGATATGGCCCGGCCAGGCGGTATTACGCAGGCCGTAAAAAGCCAGCTCTGGCGTCACTTCGACAACCTCCACTTCGGCCCAGCGTGGTAAAAAAAGCCCCTTTATGCCTGCCCGACAGCGTCTCTCCTCTGCGGCTTCGCTGCCAATGCACCATGTCTGCCCCTCTCGCTTAAGCCAGAGTTTATGGTCGCGGTTATGCCAGTTGGCGTCCTCGCGTAATTGCTCAAGGAAGTTCCTTAGCTGACCTGCCGTTTGCCAGAGCCGCTGCTGTTCCTGCCAGCGCTGCCAGCCATAAAGGCCGCCTGCGCTCACTATCGCGACAATCGTTATCACCAGCATCATTTCAATCAGGCTATAGCCCTGCTCGTTTCTGTTCATGACGGCAGTCTGCCAGCAGAAGAAAAAATCACGAGCGCCGTTTTTCTTTTTCAGAAGGCGTCCCGGAAGAAATTCAGCCTGTTGCAGGTTATTGCATGTAACGTGGAAGGCAGCTCGGGAGAATGAAACGAGAGGAAGAAAAACCGGCGCGCAGATGCGCCGGTTATGGCAGCCTGTTTAAATCGCGACAGGCGCTTTGATAGCGGGATGCGGGTCGTAACCTTCTATCTCAAAATCGTCAAAGCGGTAATCGAAAAGCGATTCCGGCTTGCGCTTAATGATGAGCTTCGGCAGCGGGCGCGGCTCGCGGGTAAGCTGCAAACGCGCCTGCTCCAGATGGTTGCTGTACAGGTGCGTATCGCCGCCGGTCCAGACAAAATCGCCCGGCTCAAGATCGCACTGCTGCGCCATCATATGCACCAGCAGAGCGTAGCTGGCGATATTAAACGGCAGGCCGAGGAATACGTCGCAGGAGCGCTGATAGAGCTGGCAGGAGAGCTTGCCGTCCGCCACGTAAAACTGGAAAAACGCGTGGCAGGGCGCCAGCGCCATTTTATCCAGCTCACCCACGTTCCAGGCGGAAACGATAATGCGGCGGGAGTCCGGATCGTTTTTCAGCTGGTTCAGTACGGTGGCGAGCTGGTCGACATGACGACCATCCGGCGTTGCCCATGCGCGCCACTGTTTGCCATAAACCGGGCCCAGATCGCCGTTCTCATCCGCCCACTCGTCCCAGATAGTGACGTTATTTTCGTGGAGGTAAGCGATGTTCGTGTCGCCTTTTAAGAACCAGAGCAACTCATGAATGATGGAGCGCAAATGGCAACGTTTCGTCGTCACCAGCGGAAAACCCTCCTGCAGGTTAAAGCGCATCTGGTGGCCAAAAATAGAGAGCGTGCCGGTGCCGGTACGATCGTTTTTCGGGGTGCCCTCGTGGAGCACCTTATTCATCAATTCAAGATACTGTTTCATTACGTCTCACGAAATTTGCTGCTGCGGCGGACGGCGGTAAGCCCAGACCATCATGATAATGCCGGCGATAATCATCGGGATGGAAAGAATCTGCCCCATGCTGATGTATTGCACCCACTCGCCGGTAAACTGCGCGTCAGGCTGGCGGAAGAACTCCACGATAATGCGAAACGCGCCGTAGCCAATCAGGAACAATCCCGAAACGGCGCCGGTCGGGCGAGGTTTACGAATAAAGAGATTCAGAATAATAAACAGCACTACGCCCTCCAGCGCCAGCTCGTAAAGCTGGGACGGATGACGCGGCAGTACGCCGTAAGTATTGAAAAGCGACTGCCATTCCGGGTGCGCCGGCAGCAGCGCCATATCCTCGCCGCGAGAGCCAGGGAAAAGCATTGCGAAGGGGAAGCCCGGATCGACCCGGCCCCACAGTTCGCCATTGATAAAGTTGCCAAGACGCCCGGCGCCGAGGCCGAAAGGGATCAGCGGCGCGATAAAATCGGAAACCTGGAAGAAAGTGCGCTTAGTGCGTTTCGCGAAGATAATCATCACCACGATGACGCCGATAAGGCCGCCGTGGAAGGACATGCCGCCGTCCCAGACGCGGAAAAGATAAAGCGGGTCGTCGAGGAACAGAGGCAGGTTATAGAAGAGGACATAACCAATACGGCCGCCGAGAAACACGCCCAGGAAACCTGCGTAAAGCAGGTTCTCTACTTCGTTTTTCGTCCAGCCGCTGCCCGGACGATTGGCGCGACGGACAGCGAGCCACATCGCAAAAACAAAACCTACCAGGTACATCAAGCCGTACCAGTGCAACGAGATCGGTCCGATGGAAAAAATTACCGGATCAAAATCGGGAAAATGCAGATAGCCACTCTTCATCTGTCACCACAAGTCGTTGTTATTCCGCTGAAAGTGGACAGCGGTAATATGCTGCGCGCCTGATTCCGGGCGCTCCCAAAGTGCCGAATCATAGCATAAAGCCCGCCTTGAGACGGGGGGAAGTTGTAAAAGATGTGTAAGAGTAAAAAGGGTTACAGGCCGCCGCGGATCAGGCCGCCCATACCGCGACGCTCCATAAAAGCTGCCACCTGATGGCGCACTTCGGCCGCCAGCTGCGCCTCAAGGCTGCGTTGCGCCAGCTTCTGCGCCTCTTCAAGCGTAATATGACGCAGCAGATATTTTACACGCGCCACGGAACGACCGTTCATCGACAGATGGTGGAACCCCATTCCCACTAACAGCGCCACGCACATTGGGTCGCCCGCCATCTCGCCGCACAGGCAGAGATCGATGTTATTACGCCGCGCCTCGGCGGCTATCAGATTGAGCGCCCGGAGCATGGCCGGATGCAGGCTGTCATAAAGGTTGGCGACCCGGGTGTTGTTGCGATCGACCGCCAGTAAATACTGGGTTAAGTCGTTGGTGCCAACAGAGATAAAATCCACGCGGCTCGCCAGCTGCGGCAGCATGAAGATCATGGACGGCACTTCCACCATGACGCCGACGCGCGGTTTAGGGATGGCATACCCGAGCATCTCTTCCACTTCCCGCCCGGCGCGGTCAATCAACCGACGCGCTTCGTCTACTTCGTCAATACTGGTGATCATCGGCAGCAGAATGCTGAGATTGCCGGTCGCCGCGTTGGCTCGCAGCATAGCGCGCACCTGGATCAAAAAGATCTCTGGCTGATCGAGCGTGATGCGAATGCCGCGCCAGCCGAGGCAAGGGTTCTCTTCGCTAATCGGCATATAAGGCAATTGCTTATCGGCGCCGACATCAAGCGTGCGCAGCGTGACGGGTTTGTCATTAAACATCTGCAGCATCCCTTGATACTGCGCGACCTGCTCTTCCTCGGAGGGAAAACCGCTTTGCAGCATGAAAGGAATCTCAGTGCGGTAAAGACCGATGCCGTCGATACGGCTGCCGAGCTTTTCTTCGTGCTCCGGGCTGAGACCCGCATTGAGCATTACCTGTACCCGTTCGCCGCTTTTCAGCTCGCCGGGTTGTTCGACATCCCCTTCTGCAAGGCGGCTCAGCTCGTTCTCTTCGGTCACCAGCCGCTGATATTCCTGCAGCAGAACGGGTTCCGGGTCCACCAGCAGTTCGCCGCGGTAGCCATCCACAACCAGCATGCGATGATGCAAAACAGAGGGCTGAATATCGGCGCCCATGACGGTTGGAATGCCAAGCGCGCGCACCATAATAGCGGCATGCGAGTTGGCCGCACCGTCGCGAACCACTACGCCGACCAGCCTGTCCTGCGGCAATTCGGCAAGCGTAGTCGCGGAGAGTTCATCAGCGACCAGAACGAAACGCTCAGGCCAGGTATTCGGCCCCTGAATGTTGTCATCAAGATGAAACAGCAGGCGCTGTCCGAGCGTTCGCAAATCACCGGCCCGCTCTTTAAGATAGCCATCGGTCAGGGCGGCGAATTGCTCGGCAAATTTTTCAATGACCTTTTTAACCGCCCACTCCGCGACCGAGCCTTTGTCGATTTCGCTATAAAGCTCCCGGCGAAGTCGGGCGTCGGAGAGAAGATGCGAGTAAAGATCGAAGATAGCCGCCGTCTCTTTCTGCGCGCCTGCGGCAAAGCGTTTGCTGTAGCGGCGAAACTCGGCGGAGGCCTCTTCCAGCGCCGCGGTGAGACGCTCGCGCTCCAGAGAAGTATCAAGCGTGGACGCTTCGTAGACCTGCTCCATCAAAGGCAGCGTGGTGTCCATCCACCCCTGCGCTATCGCTACCCCTGGCGAGGCGGGCAGCGCGCGAATGCGGGTCTGCCGATATTGGCCAAACAGCGCGGTAAGCTGAGATTGGGAGAGGATCGCCGCCATTTGTGTGGCGAGCGTAACGAGGAAGGACTCCTCGCTTTCATCATACTGGCGCAGTTCACGTTGCTGCACCACCAGCACGCCTAACAACTGACGACGCTGAATAATAGGCACGCCGAGAAAAGCGCGATACCGCTCTTCTTTAACGGCAGGAATATATTTGAAGCTGGGATGTTTCTGGGCATCCGCCAGGTTGATGGGCTCCGCAAGGCGTCCCACCAGGCCGACAATCCCTTCATCAAAGGCAAGCGCAACGGTGCGGCCGCGCGGTTTTTTAAGGCCGCGCGTCGCCATCAGGTAGTAACAGCGCCTGTCGTGATCGGCTAAATAAACCGAGCACACCTCGGTGTCCATCGCAAGACAGATATCATTAACCAGGATGTTCAGCGCCTCGCTAAGACGCGGGGCGCTGGCAACCTTCTCGACTATTTCTCGCAACCGGGTGAGCATAATTTGCGTGGCTTAACCTCTTTTACGTCGCCAGGCAGGAGAAGCGTTTCTCGGCGGCGCCGCTTCCTGCAAGGGCATCACTACGCTTGCGAACTCTTTCATCACCCGACGATAGACATCGCGCTTAAAGGAGACAACCTGACGTACCGGATACCAGTAACTGACCCAGCGCCAGCCGTCGAACTCAGGTGTGCTGCTGGTCTGCATATTGATATCGGTGTCGTTGCTCACCAACTGCAGAAGAAACCATTTTTGCTTCTGGCCGATACAAACCGGCTTTGTGTCCCAACGCACCAAACGTTTTGGTAATTTATAACGCAACCAGTTGCGGGTAGTGGCGAGGATGCGGACATCTTTTCGTTGTAAACCTACCTCTTCGAAAAGCTCGCGATACATCGCCTGTTCCGCCGATTCGCCAGGGTTGATGCCACCTTGCGGAAATTGCCAGGAGTGTTGGCCAAAACGCCTGGCCCACATTACCTGCCCCTGACGATTACAGATCACGATACCAACATTCGGGCGGTAGCCATCATCATCGATCACCGGACTACCTCAAAATAAACCTGGATAGTAACGATTGTTTCATACTCCTTTGTGACGGTAAACCACTCTGTTGGGCGCGACTTCAAGGAATAAACCTTGAATAACTCACAAAAATATGCCGACTTATAAACAGAGACGAGGCGCAAGCGGCCGTTTTATTCACTTTTTCTGTGGATATCACTGTGTAGAAGTAGCTAATTTCCCAGGGAAAACCCAGGACAATTCTGTCCCAGCCAAAAACAGCCATACGAATATAACCTTGTTTTTCAGCCAATTAAATAAATAACCCACCCTTCGCGCCTACAAAATGTGATGCACATCACGCTTAAGATCCTGGTGGTGATGAAAGATCGAGCAGAGCCGTTTTTATCCACAGATTGTGCCAATAAGTTAGTCACAGGCTGGCGAAAAAGTGCAAAAGCGGTTCGCGTCAAGGCTGTAAATCGAACCAGTAGTGGCTTCTTTTCACAGTTATCCCATTTTTCTGTGGATAACCCGGTGTAAGATCCTGTTCATTGTCAGTGACCAGATTGGGAAAACCCGTTTTTTGTCAGCCCGGAATTGGTTTTTTTATTTAAAATAACCATTACAATCAACAGGCTGCATATGTTGCTCACAGCGCGGTAAACTCTGTCCACAAGCGCTCTTTTTGCTGTTCATTTTTTAACCTAACGGAAAAGCACCATGTTGTCACTCTCTCCCCTTCGCCAACCGCCGGAAGATGAAGCGCAGCTGCTTGCGCAGGCTGGCCTGCTGGCAGGCATGACGCTGGGCGAACTCGCCGCCCTCGCAGGCTTGCCCATTCCACCCGATTTAAAGCGCGACAAGGGCTGGACAGGGATATTGCTGGAGTTATGGCTTGGCGCCAGCGCGGGCAGCAAGCCGGAGCAGGATTTCGCCGCGCTCGGCGTAGAGTTGAAAACCATCCCCATTGACCGTCAGGGACGTCCGCTGGAGACCACTTTCGTCTGCGTTGCGCCGCTTACCGGCAATTCCGGCGTGGTATGGGAAACCAGCCATGTGCGTCATAAGCTAAAACGCGTGCTGTGGATCCCGGTGGAAGGCGAGCGCGCGATCCCCCTCGCCGAAAGGCGCGTAGGCTCGCCGCTGCTCTGGAGTCCTTCGGCGCATGAGGAAGCGCAGCTTCGCCAGGACTGGGAGGAGTTAATGGATTTAATCGTGCTCGGACACGTTGAGCGCATCACCGCTCGTCACGGCGAAGTGTTGCAGCTTCGTCCCAAAGCCGCGAACAGCAAAGCCCTGACGGAAGCGATTGGCGCAAACGGTGAACCTATTCTTACCCTGCCGCGCGGTTTTTACCTGAAGAAGAACTTCACCGGCGCGCTGCTGGCGCGACATTTTTTGTTATAAAGAGATTAAATTTTTACCCTGCCGTGTTGGATGCATATAATTAGCGTTTTCTTTATAAGCAGGACTTTTAGATGTTATTTGCATGGGTAACAGATCCCAATGCCTGGCTGGCGCTCGGTACGCTGACGCTGCTGGAGATTGTGCTTGGGATCGATAATATTATTTTTCTCTCTCTGGTTGTGGCGAAACTCCCCAAATCACAGCAAGGCAAAGCCCGAAAACTGGGCCTTGCCGGCGCGATGATTATGCGCCTGGCGCTGCTGGCTTCCATCGCCTGGGTTATCAAACTCACCCAACCGCTGTTTACCGTGTTAGGGCAAGAGATCTCCGCGCGCGATTTAATTCTGCTGCTCGGCGGCCTGTTCCTTATCTGGAAGGCGAGCAAGGAGATCCATGAATCCATTGAAGGTGAAGAAGAGGGGCTTAAAACCAACGTCCACTCTTTCTTCGGCGCGATTTTCCAGATCATGCTGCTCGATATTATCTTCAGCCTGGATTCTGTGATAACCGCAGTCGGCCTTTCCGACCACCTGTTTATCATGATGGCGGCGGTCGTGATTGCCGTGGGCGTGATGATGTTCGCAGCGCGCCCGATTGGCGAATTTGTCGAGCGTCACCCTTCCGTCAAAATGTTGGCCCTTTCGTTTTTGATCCTGGTGGGCTTTACGCTGATGCTGGAAAGCTTCGAGATTCACATTCCTAAAGGCTATATCTATTTTGCGATGTTCTTCTCTATCGCCGTTGAAAGCCTTAATTTGATACGTAACAAGAAAAATCCCCTTTAATCTCAGGCGCTCCTTCGGGAGCGCTTTTTGATTTCCTTTAAGAATTGCCTGCTTTTTTGTCGCGCTTCGCTGGTATTTACTAGAATGACTACGTTAATCCATTCCATATCCATACGAGGCGAATAAAGATGAATAAATGGGCTGTAGTCATTTCCGCTGTGGGTCTGGCTTTTGCTGTTTCCGGCTGCAGCAGCGACTACGTTATGGCAACGAAAGACGGCCGTATGATCCTCACCGACGGCAAGCCGGAAGTAGACGATGATACGGGTCTGGTAAGCTACCGCGATCCGCAGGGCAACGAACAGCAAATCAACCGCGACCAGGTGTCACAAATCATTGAACGTTAACGTATAAAAGGCCAGTTTTTCCGCTGGCCTTTTCGTTTTTTGTGCGGCCTCCCCTTCCCCTTTTGGTCCCCCTCTGCCATGTTTATATTCCTTTGTCGGGAAGTGCCTGACACAGTCTAATAATAAGGAAGCCGGCTATGCATTATCACCGTATCCCTCATAGCTCACTTGAGATAAGTACGCTGGGACTGGGCACCATGACCTTTGGTGAGCAAAACAGCGAAGCCGATGCGCATGAGCAGCTGGATTACGCGGTAAGTCAGGGGATAAACCTCATTGACGTGGCGGAAATGTACCCCGTCCCGCCACGACCGGAAACGCAAGGGCTGACCGAAACCTATGTCGGCAACTGGCTGAAAAAGCGCGGCAATCGCGAAAAGCTGATCATCGCCTCCAAAGTGAGCGGGCCGAGCCGCAACAATGACAGCGGCATACGCCAGAACCAGGCGCTGGATCGCAAGAATATCCGTATTGCGCTGGATGAAAGCCTTAAGCGTCTGCAAACCGACTATCTCGACCTTTATCAGGTGCACTGGCCGCAGCGCCCGACGAACTGCTTTGGCAAGCTGGGCTACAGCTGGACGGAGGGCGCGCCTGCCGTAACGATCCTCGAAACGCTGGAAGCGCTGGCCGAATACCAGCGCGCCGGGAAAATCCGCTATATCGGCGTCTCGAACGAAACCGCCTGGGGCGTGATGCGTTATCTGCACCTGGCGGAAAAGCACGATCTGCCGCGTATCGTGACTATCCAGAACCCCTACAGCCTGCTTAACCGCAGCTTCGAAGTGGGTCTTGCGGAGGTCAGCCAGTTTGAAGGCGTTGAACTGCTGGCCTACTCCTGTCTCGCCTTCGGCACGCTGACCGGCAAATACCTGAACGGCGCGAAGCCTGCGGGCGCCCGCAACACGCTGTTCAGCCGCTTTACGCGCTACAGCGGTGAGCAGTCGCAAAAAGCGGTGGCGGCCTACGTAGATATCGCGAAGCGCCACGGGCTGGATCCAGCGCAGATGGCGCTGGCTTTTGTGCGTCGCCAGCCGTTTGTCGCCAGCACCCTGCTTGGCGCCACCACGCTTGAGCAGCTGAGAACCAATGTGGAAAGCCTGCATCTGGAATTAAGCGAAGAGGTCCTGGCGGAGCTGGAAGCGGTCCATCAGGTTTATACCTACCCGGCGCCGTAAAGCTGGGTCTGGTCTGTAAAAAAACCCGCCGGAGCGGGTTTTTTTATTACTGTTTGCGTCGCCAGAACCAGAGCCCGGCGATGGCCAGCGCAAAAATAGCGCCGAAGCCGACGCCAATGCCCACCACCGGGGCGCCTGCTTTTACCGCCAGGGAATAGAGCCCCAGCATCAGCAGCATGGCGGTGTTTTCGCCAAGATTTTGCACCGCTATCGCATTCCCTGCGCCTACCGAGCGCTTGCCGCGCTCCTGCAATAGCGCATTGAGCGGCACCACGAAAAAGCCGCCGAAAATGCCAATCAGCATCAGCAGCAGATAAGCGGGCAGCAGCGCCTGCTGGAGCGCGAACGCGATAACCGCCACGCCAATCAGGATGCCCGCTGGCATGCAGCGCGATACCGTTTCAAGCGTTACCAGCTTCGCCGCCGCACCCGCGCCAAGCACGATGCCGATCGCTACCATCGCGTTAAGGTAGGTCGGCGTGGCGTTATCGGTAATGCCGAGCGCCACCGGCACCCACAGCACCAGCAGGAAACGCAGCGTCACCCCCGCCCCCCAGAACAGGCTGGTGCCGACCAGCGAAAATCGCGTTTCGTCGTTTCGCCACAGCACCCGGCAGGCGTTAAAGAAGCTGCGGGTCATCGGCGTAAAGCGCCATGACTGCCCCGGGCGCGCCGGGGCAAGCTTCGGAATAAACAGGTTCGCCACTACCGCGCCGGCGTAGACCAGCGCGCAAACCGCCAGCGCCGCGCCGATGTGCCAGTCCGCCAGCACCCCGCCCGCCACCGAGCCGACAAGGATGGCGGCGATGGTGGACGACTCCATCAGGCCGTTGGCTTTTACCAGCCGGTCGCCGGTGGTCAGCTCGCCAAGAATGCCATACTTCGCGGGCGAGTAAGCCGCCGCGCCAATCCCCACCAGCGTATAGCCGATGAACGGATTAAAGCCAAGGCCGATAGCTGCCGCGCCAAGCAGCTTCAGGCTGTTCGCCACCATCATCACCCGTCCTTTGGCGAAGCTGTCCGCCACCTGGCCGACAAACGGCGCAAAAAGGATATAGGCGGCGACGAATACCATTTGCAACACCGGCTGGCTCCAGTCCGGGTAAAACTGCGCTTTCAGCACCGCCAGCGTGGCGAAGAGCAGCGCGTTGTCGCCAAAGGCAGATAAAAACTGCGCGGCGATAACCGCCAGCATGCCGCGGGAAAAGAGCGACGTGGAATGGTTGGCGTCATGCATGCGTCTGTTCTTCCTGGTCGACCATCGATTTGAGAGTAACAAAATCGGGCTTGCCGCTGCCCAGCACCGGCAACTGCTTGAGGTAGCGAATATCGCGCGGCACCGCCAGCTCCGGCACGCCGTGGGTTCGCGCCTGCTGCTGGAGTTTTTCACGCGTCAGTTCGCTGTCGGTCGTAAACAGCACCAGCGCTTCGCCCTTCGCGGCATCGCTCTTGATAGCCGTGGCGTGCATTTTCTCCGGCGAAACCGCCAGCGCCAGCTGCTCTACCATTTCCAGCGAAACCATTTCACCAGCGATTTTCGCAAAGCGTTTGGCGCGTCCCTGAATAATCACGTACCCCTGTTCGTCGAAGGTGACGATATCGCCGGTGTCGTACCAGCCTTTCTCGCTCTCGCCGTTGGCGTTCTCCGCCGTCGGCTCCTCCAGTACGCCCGGCTTCTCTACCCGCAGATAGCCCTTCATCACGTTCGGGCCTTTCAGCTGTAAACGCCCGCCCTGCTCAATGCCCGGCACGGCCAGCAGGCGCGCGTCCATGGAAGGAAGAATGCGCCCGACAGTGCCAGGCTTTGCCGCCATCGGCACGTTAATGGAAACCACCGGGGCGCATTCCGTTACGCCGTAGCCTTCCAGAATGCGCAGGCCGAATTTGTCCTGCCAGATTTGCTTTGTGCTCTCCTGCAGTTTTTCCGCGCCAGCGACCACATAGCGAACGCGGTAGAAATCATAAGGATGAGCAAAGCGGGCGTAATGGCCGAGGAACGTTGAGGTGCCGAACAGCACGGTGCAGTTGCGGTCATAGACCAGCTCCGGCACCACGCGGTAATGCAGCGGGCTTGGGTAAAGAAAGACTTCCGCGCCGGTGAAGAGCGGCGTGAATAGCCCTACCGTTAAGCCAAAAGAGTGGAACAGCGGCAGCGCCGACATAAAGCGGTCGCGGGCGGTAAAATCGGCGATGGTGCGGATCTGCTCAACGTTCGCGAGCAGGCTTTTATGGCTGTGCACCACCCCTTTCGGGTTGCCTTCCGAGCCAGAGGTGAAAAGCACCATCGCGGCGTCTTCCGGCTGTTGGGCGACCTGCGCCAGGCGGGGCGCCAGCAGGTGGCCGAAAATCCATAGCTTATCGGCCGTGGTGATTTCGCCGCGCAGATCTTCAAGAAATACCCAGCGAACCGAGGTGATTTGCTCAATCAAATGGCCGAGCTTGCCTTTTTCAATAAACTGGCGGGAGGTAAAGATAGTGTTGATCTGTGCGGCGGTGATGGCGCTGTTAAGCCCTTTCACCCCGGCGGTGTAGTTCATCATCGCCGGTACGCGCGCGCGCATAGACGCGCCGAAAATCACGGCGGCGCTGATGGCGGCGTTGGGCAACATCAGGCCGATAGTTTCGCCAGGCTTGCTGTATTTATCGAGAATGCGGCCGACAAACAGCGTCTTCTTCAGCAAGCTGCGGTAGTTGTCCGGTTTAAAGTTGATATCTTCGAGGCAGTTTTTGCCTTCGCCGTAGCGGTGCGCCGCTGAAAGCAGCGCCTCGAACAGCGTTTCACGCGGTCGCACCGCCATCCGCGCTTCCATCATAATCTGGTGCAGCATTTCACCGGCCAGACGGCGGCGATCGCGCGCGCGCGGCGCATCAGGCATCGCGATGGTGGTCGGCGGCAGAATATGCAGGTCGATAGCCGGGAAGAGGCGACGTTTCACCAGGCCCTTCAGGCGGCTGGTAAAGGTGAGTTCTGCGCCTTCAATGCGCATCGGCACAACCGTCGCGCCCGATTTCGCGGCGACAAACCCGGCCCCGTCATAAATTTTCATCAGCGAGCCGCTGACCGAAATACGCCCTTCCGGGAAAATCACCACCGGTCTGCCCTGGCCGATTAAGCGCACCAGTTGCTTGATGGACATCGGTTTTGTCGGGTCCAGCGGCACGAAATCGATAAACGAGGTCAGCGCGCGCATGTACCACTGGCTGCTGATAGAGGTATAGACGGCAAATACGGGACGCACCGGTAAAAAGAGCGCCAGCAGGATCCCATCCATAAACGAGACATGATTGGGCGTGATTAAAACGCGCGGCTGACTCAGCGCCCGAATATCGCCATGAAGCTGTACGCGGAACAGTATGCGAAAGAGGTTGCGGAAAAATCCAAAAAGCATCTCAACTCCCTTTGTCTTCAGTTATCAAGGATGAAGTATAGTCGCGGCAGATTACACGAGTTGTCGGGGATGAGCGACAGTTGAAAGCCGGGAAAGGGCGCGGGGATGGGCTACAGCGACACAATTCGGAATAACGCGAGGCGGATTACAGAGGGCATGAACGAGCGTCAAAACCTGCGCATCCGCGAAGGCCTGGGTAATGCGTGTGGTCAGCCGTTAACTGACGCCACCTGGCAATATCGCTGGTTATTGGCACCGGGCAATAAACCTGAATGACAGGCAAAAAAACCTGCGCATCCGCGCAGGCCTGGATAATGCGTGTGGTCAGCCGTTAACTGACACCACCTGGCAATTCCGCTGGTTATTGGCGCCGGGCGATAAACCTGAATGACAGGCAAAAAAAACCTACGCATCCGCGCAGGCCTGGGTAATGCTTGTGGTCAGCCGTTAACTGGCACCACCTGGCAATATCGCTGGTTATTGGCGCCGGGCGATAAACCTGAATGACAGGCAAAAAAAAACCTGCGCATCCGCGCAGGTTGGTGTAATGCTTGTGGTCAGCAGTTAACTGACACCACCTATCAATACCTCTGGGATCTCAACTCTACCAGCGGCGATTTCTCTGCCGCTACAGGCCAATCGCAACAGCCCATCGCAAAGTGTAACCAAAGGTTTTGTTTGACATTATTCCCCCTTTTTCAGTTACAGATGACAGAGCGCGGTCAGATGTAACAATTACACCCCGCTTTTGGATATGGTCCACAAAACGCGCCCATGTTTATGGCCAGTTGCTTGAAGTGACGCGGTTTTTCCGTAACACTTAACCGTGTGTAAACGTTTACCCATGCAGAAGGTATTTTATGGCGACTATAAAGGATGTTGCGCGGCTTGCTGGAGTCTCTGTCGCCACCGTGTCTCGCGTCATTAACGACTCGCCAAAAGCCAGCGATGCTTCCCGTCAGGCGGTGCAGGAGGCCATGGAAACGCTGAATTACCACCCTAACGCCAACGCCCGCGCGCTCGCGCAGCAAACCACCGAAACCGTAGGCCTGGTGGTCAGCGATGTGTCCGATCCCTTTTTCGGCGCCATGGCGAAAGCGGTGGAACAGGTGGCCTATAACACCAACAATTTTTTGCTGATCGGCAATGGCTACCACAACGAACTGAAAGAGCGACAGGCGATAGAGCAACTCATCCGCCACCGCTGCGCCGCGCTGGTGGTGCATGCCAAGATGATCCCGGATGAAGAACTGGCGCCGCTGATGAAGCAAATTCCCGGCATGGTGCTGATTAACCGCATTTTGCCAGGTTTCGAGCGCCGCTGCGTGGCGCTGGATGACCGCTACGGCGCGTGGCTCGCCACCCGCCACCTGATTCAACAAGGCCACACCCGCATCGGCTACCTGTGCTCCAACCACGCTATTTCGGATGCCGAAGACCGGCTGCAGGGCTATTACGACGCCCTGAAAGAGCACGGTTTGCCCTGCAACGAAAGGCTGGTGAGCTTCGGCGAACCGGATGAGAGCGGCGGCGAACAGGCGATGACCGAACTGCTGGGGCGAGGAAAACAGTTTACCGCCGTGGCCTGCTATAACGACTCCATGGCGGCGGGCGCGATGGGAGTGCTGAACGACAACGGCATTGACGTGCCGAAAGAGATTTCGCTTATCGGCTTCGACGACGTGCTGGTTTCACGCTACGTGCGCCCAAGGCTCACCACGATTCGCTATCCCATCGTGACGATGGCGACCCAGGCGGCGGAACTCGCGCTGGCGCTCGCCGATAACCGCACGCCGCCGGAAGTCACCCACCTTTTCAGCCCTACGCTGGTGCGCCGCCACTCCGTCAGCGCGCCGCAGGAGAATCAAAGCCCGTAGCGGTAGAGGTGAACGGATTTATCGGGATATTCCAGGCCGTCGCCGATGTATTGCCAGCCGGAACGTTCGTAATAATTTTTGCAGGCGGAATAGAGATAAAGGTCGGTAAAGCCAAGGCTTCGGGCAAATCCTGTCACCGTCTCCTGCAACATTCCCCCCAGCCCCTTGCCGCGCTGCGATTCATCAATATAGAGCGCGGCGAGCCACGGGAAGAGATCCTGACGGCTGATTAAATCGCAGCGCCATAAGCCGACCGTGCCCAGCAGCTTTTCGCCCTCGGTGGCGATAAACGTCAGCGGCAGCGCGCCGGGTTTCTGGCTGTGGTTAACGATGCTGGCGAAAAAGTCGCGCGGCTGCGCGGGGCCGAAGGCCTGCCAGAGCCAGTCGGTTACCTGCTCCGCGTGCTGCGGCGCTTCATAAAGCGGCTGAATAATCACTGCATTTTTCCCTGAAAAATAGGTACGGATTCAAACAAATAGCCGTCGAAATCGGGTGCATCGGCGTCTGAAAGCTCCAGCAGGCTGTTTTTGGTGTTTTCAAGATGTTGCCACATCGCCTGCCAGGCGCCCATGACATCGCGACGGCGCAAAGCGGCAAGAATGGTCTGGTGTTCGCCAAGCCATTTCAGGCGGTAGCTGCGGCTTTCAATATGGGCGTGCAGCTGTTGCCAGAGCGGGCTGCTGTCCATATGCCGCCAGATGCTCTCCACCGTGGCGAGCAGCATCTGGTTTTGCGATGCGCCCGCCAGCACCAGATGAAACAGCTTGTAATTATCCTGGCTGCTGTCGTTCATGGCGATGGCGCGCTGCTCCTGCTCCAGAATGCGCTTAAGGTTATCGATATCGGCTTTGGTGGCCATTTTCGCCGCGAAGGCGGCGATATTACTCTCCAGCAGCTGGCGCGCCTGGAGCATTTCAAACGGCCCGATGTCGCTGTTGAAAAAACGCTCTTCCTCAGTTTCATTTTCCGTAGGAATACGCATGACGTAGACGCCGGAGCCCTGGCGGATATCCACCGTGCCCTGCAGCTCCAGCATCAACAGCGCCTCGCGCACGATGGTGCGGCTGACGCCGTACTTTTCCGCAATATTACGCTCCGGTGGCAGCCGCGAACCGACAGGATAGTGGCCCTGGATTATCTGCTCCCTGAGGTCCTCACCAATCTCCTGGTACTGCTTTTTTTCGGGCGGAACAACCACCTTATCCACGATATCACCTGTGTACTGAATTGAGCCTGAGAAGCTTCTCCGCTTTAAACGCGGAAAAAACGCGCACTAGATTACCAGACTCAGCGCCTGATCGAGAACTTTCGCGCCGTTTAAGGTGCCATAGGCTACCGTATCGATAACGTCGATAGGGATCTGATGCTCATCGGTCAGCTTTTTATTCTCGGCAAGCTTGAAGCGCACCTGCGGGCCGAGCAGCACCGCCTGGATTTCGGCGGCGTGGCTTTGCAACTCATCGCGCAGGTTTTGCTCCGGGATAGCGTAGATGCGGTACTCCAGCCCCCGCTCCGCCGCCGCCTTTTCCATTTTGGTCACCACCAGCGAGGTGGACATGCCTGCGGAACAGCACAGTACGATACGTTTCATGGTCGCTCCTTATTTCCAGTCATCATCAATGTTCAGGGTCAGCGTGCGGGTTTCGCGAAGCGCCCGGTACCAGCCTGCCGATTTCTTAGCCCGTCTCGCCCGGTTGTTTTGCAGATCAACTTCAATCAGCCCATAGCGGTTTTTGAACGCGTTCATCGGCGAGACGTTGTCGGTGAAGGCCCAGAGCATGTAGCCCTGGCAGTTCGCCCCGGCTTCGCGGGCAAGCAGCGTCTGGTAGAGGTGCTCGCTGATAAAACCAATGCGGTAGTCATCCTGAATAACCCCTTCGGCGTTGCGAAACTGCCCTTCATTTTCAATGCCCATGCCGCTTTCAGCGATAAACCACGGGATGTTGCGGTAGTCGTTTTTGATGCGCGTCGCCATGTCATAAATAATGCGCGGGTAGATTTCCCAGCCGCGGGATTTATTCATCCGCCGTCCCGGCAGTTCGAAAGGCTCATAGTAGTAAGCCGGATGGAACGGCGTTTGCGGGTTCCAGGCGCGCGACGGCGCTTTCACCCGGTGCGGGTAATAGAGATTGATGCCAAGCTCATCGACGGTGTTGTCGCGAATGAGCGCCAGCTCGTCGGCGCTGTAGTCCCACTGCACGCCATGCTGCTCCAGCAGCGCCACCAGCGCCTGCGGATAGCGGCCGTGGACCATCGGGTCGAGAAATATGCGGTTATAAAACAGATCGTACATTTCCGCCGCTTTCACATCGTGCGGCGCGCTGGAGCGCGGATAGGTCACTTCCGGGTTCAGGATAGCCCCCACGCTGCCTGTATAGCCCTTCTCGCGGAACAGCTTCACCACTTTCGCCGTGGCGAGGTTTTTATGGTGGTTCCACTGCATCCAGGTGGAGGTGTTCTGCTCATAAGGCCAGCGCAGCGCGTCCAGATAAACCCGCGTTTGCACCACAATGGGTTCGTTGAAAGTAAACCAGCGCGACACTTTGTGGTGATAGCGCTCAAACACCTTTTCGGCGTACAGCGCAAACAGCTCAACCACCTTCTTCGACGCCCAGCCGCCGTAGTTTTCAAACAGATAAGCAGGCAGCTCATAGTGCTCAAGGCAGATCATCGGCTCAATGCCGGCCGCCAGCATCTCGTCGATAAAGTTGTCGTAATAGCGGGCGTACTCTTCGTCCACCACGCCCTTTTCGTAATCGGTAAAAAAGCGCGACCAGTTGATGGAGGTGCGGTAATGCGTCAGCCCCGCCTGCTTCATTAGCGCCACCTCTTCCCGGTAGCGGTTGTAGAGGTCAGTCGCCACCGCCGGGCCGTAGCCCTCGTGCCAGACGTGGCGGTCATTCTTGTACCAGATATCCATATATGAATCCTGGCCCTCTTTTTTGCCGCTCCAGCCTTCGGTCTGCCAGGCGGACGAGGCCGCGCCAAGAATGAAATCCTGCGGAATGGTAATGCTTTTTTGACTCATGGTGTCCTCACGCGTTTTTCGCCATTTCCGGGTTGGCGGCCTGCAGCTGCGCCTGCTCGGCGCGACGAGAAGCCACTTTCACAAACGGCAGATAAATCAGAATTGAAACCAGAATGCAGACCAGTTGGGTCACTACCGCACCCATCGACCCCGCCGTGGAGAGCCAGGCGTTGATAAGCGGCGGCGTGGTCCAGGGCACCATAACCACCGCTTTACCGGCAAAGCCCGTTACGGTGGCGAAATAGCCAATCGTGCCGGTGACCAGCGGCGTGATAATGAAAGGAATGGCGAGGATGGGGTTGAGCATGATCGGCATACCAAAAATGACCGGCTCGTTGATGTTAAAGATGCCCGGGCCGAACGAGAGCTTGGCTATCTCTTTCATCTCTTTACGTTTGGTGGCGATCATCACCGCAATCAGCAGGCCAATGGTCAGCCCGGAGCCGCCGATGCTCATATACACATCCCAGAACGGCATGGTGATGATGTTCGGCACCTCTTTGCCCTGCTCGAAAGCGCTCATGTTGACGGTTATCGCGCCAAGCAGCAGCGGTTCGCGAATGGGCTTAATCATCTGATTGCCGTGAATGCCGATCACCCAGAAAAGCTGCGCGACAAACATCAACAGCAGGATCCCGGGCAGGCTTTGCACCACGCGTTCCAGCGGCTGCTGCACCACCTGATAAACCGCATCGTAAAGGTACATGCCGGTCAACTGATGGAAGACAAAGCCGAACGTCGCGATAACGGTCGTGGTGATAATGGCCGGGATCAGTGCGGAAAACGAGGCGGAAACGTTAGGCGGCACGGTGTCCGGCATTTTGATGCGCAGCCCCGGGCGGCTCTCGAGCCAGCAGTAAATTTCCACGGAAAGGATAGCGATAAACATGCCGAGGAACAGGCTGCGGGTATCGGAGAACTGGCGCGCCAGCACATCTTTCACTACGTGCATCTGGCCGTCGATCATCATCTCAAGCGTGGTCGGCGTGACGCAAATAAAACAGATAACCGCCAGCAGGCCGGGAAAGAGCGTTTTGATGCCGTTGATGCGGCCAAGCTCAATACCAATCAAAAAGACCGCGCCGATATTTAAAAAGTTAAGCGTGGCGTAGTTAATCGCGCTGGTGATGGGCTTCAGCGCGGCGAGAAACGACAGCGCCTGGAAGCTGGCGAGACCGTTTTTCGGGTCCAGCACCATGTTGGAGATAAGCACGGAAAACGCGCCGACGATAATGACCGGCATCAGGGTAATGAACGAGGCTTTGATCGCCATAATGTAGCGGTAGCTGTTGAATTTCGTGGCGAAACTGCCCAGCGAATCGATCAGCTTTTCCTGTAGTGCCATAGGGTATGACCTCAGTTGGGGGCTGTTGTTATGATGGACGGAGACCGCGTACTTCCGTTTTTTTGGTATGCCAAAACATAGAACCCGCTGCGGTAATTATCTGTGACTGATCTCGCACTCCGGGAAATTGGCATTCCGCAATCACGTTTCACTGCGAATTTGGCATACCACATTCCCTTTTTATTAGCAGGGCATTTACCTGCCGTTAAAATTGCCTTCTGAAAGCGTGATCGCGCCGGAGCTATTGGCGTAAGCACGCCCCGCCGCGCTCAACAAGCGGCGCGCTGTGATAAACTGCACAGCAATAAGTGACAGGAGAGTAATGAATGGCGACGATGCTGGATGTTTCACTGCGTGCGGGCGTTTCAAAGGCTACCGTCTCGCGCGTGCTGAACGGCACCGGGCAGGTGAAAGAGAGCACCCGTAAGCAGGTGTTCCGGGCGATGGAAGAGCTGGGCTACCGGCCCAATTTTCTTGCCCGATCGCTGGCTCACCGCACCAGCAACAGCATTGGCCTGGTGCTTTCCACCTTCGACGGCTTTTACTTTGGCCGCCTGTTGCAACAGGCGTCGCGCCAGACGGAAACCCACGGCAAACAGCTGATTGTCACCGACGGGCACGACGCGCCCGTCCGCGAGCTGGAAGCGGTGCAGATGCTCGCCGACCGCCAGTGCGACGCCATTGTGCTCTACACCCGCCACATGAGCGAAAAAGAGATAATGTCGCTCATCCATTCTATCGGCGTGCCGCTGGTGGTGATTAACCGCGACGTCAGCCAGGCGCGCGAGCGCTGCGTTTTCTTCGAACAGCAGGACGCCGCCTTTCAGGCAGTGGATTATCTAATTGCCCAGGGGCACCGGGAGATTGGCTGCATTACGGTGCCGATTAACACGCCAACCGGCAAAGCGCGGCTGGCGGGCTATCGTAAAGCGCTTGAAAAACATGGTATTGCCTGGGACGAGCGGCGGGTGAAAAACGGCGACTCAAAAATGCAAAGCGGCTATGAGCGCTGTCAGGAACTGCTGGAAAGCGGCGTGAAATTTACCGCGCTGTTCGCCGGAAACGACGACATGGCGCTTGGCGCGTCGAAAGCGCTGCACCAGGCGGGGCTGCGCATACCGGAAGATATTTCGCTGTTTGGTTTTGACGACGCCCCCAGCGCCGCATGGCTGGAGCCGGGGCTTTCCACCGTCTACTTGCCTATCGACAACATGATTACCACCGCCATCGACCAGGCTATCCGCCTTGCCAACGACGAGCCGCTGGAGCCCATTCCGCCGTTTACCGGCACACTGGTGCTGCGCGACTCCGTAACAAAAGGGCCGTACTATGACGGCCCGCCGGATTCAGAGTAACTCCAGCGCCAGCAACTCTTCGATGGTCTGACGGCGGCGAATTAAACGCGGTTCGCCGTTATCAAACAGCACTTCCGGCAGCAGCGGGCGGCTGTTGTAGTTGGAAGACATCGACGCGCCATACGCGCCGGTATCGTGCAGCACCAGATAGTCGCCAGGCTTCACTTCCGGCAATGCCCGGGTTTCCACCTTGCCGCCTTCCTGCTGGGTAAACACGTCTCCTGACTCGCACAGCGGCCCGGCCACTACCGTATCGATGAGCGGGTTTTTGCTAAGATCCCGCCCGTCCGCCGCCAGCGCGGAAATGTGATGATAGCTGCCGTACATGGAAGGCCGCATCAGATCGTTAAAGCCCGCGTCGATCAACACAAAATGGCGCGATCCCATCTGCTTGACGCTGCGCACCTGCGAGATCAGCACGCCGGACTCCGCCACCAGAAAACGTCCTGGTTCGATTTCAAGCTTGACCGGGTGGCCAAGATGATCGGCGATTTTCTCGCGCGCACCGTTCCAGAGACCGAAATAGTGAGCGGTATCGATAGCTTCTTCACCGTAGCGATACGGGATAGAAAGCCCGCCGCCTGCGGAGATGGCTTCCAGATCCTGGCCGAACTCCACCACCTGGCGCACCATCGCGCCGCACACCTGCTCCAGATGACCGTAGTCAACGCCGGAGCCGATATGCATGTGAATACCTACTAACTTCAGTTGATAGCGTTGCATTACGGCCAGCGCCTGCGGCAGATCGCTGTACCAGATGCCGTGCTTGCTGTTTTCGCCGCCGGTATTGGTTTTCTGGCTGTGACCGTGGCCGAAGCCCGGGTTGACGCGCAGCCAGACGCGATGGCCTGGCGACACGGCGCCGAGCTGTTCAAGCATATCCACCGAACCGGCATTCACCGGCACGCGCAGTTCGCTTACCCGCGCAAGCGTCGCGTCGTCTATCACGTCGGCGGTAAAGACTACATCGTCCGGGTTGCTCTGCGGATCGTATCCCGCCGCCAGCGCGCGCTCGATTTCACCGAGCGAGACGGAATCCACTTTCACGCCCTGCTCGCGCATCAGGCGCAGGATATGGATATTAGAACAGGCTTTCTGCGCGAAACGCACCACGTCGAACTGCTGCAGCTGCGCGATGCGATCGCGAATAATCTGCGCGTCATAAACCCAGACCGGGCAGCCAAACTGCGCGGGAAGGGTAATGAGATTGGCCGCATTCAGGGCGGTATCAGTATCGTTTAACGGACGTGGCATAGCAGGCTCCTTATTCGCTTTGCCTCATTACGCCACAGGCGGGAGTGAAGAAAAAATATCGTTTTCTCGGGAGTCTATGCAAAAATGATATGGAATGGCGGATTGCCTTCCCCGCCTGGTAAAAGGAGCCAGCCATGCCCGGCGTTACGCTGCGTCATATCGAAATTTTTCATGCGGTGATGACCGCCGGTAATGTGACCGAGGCGGCTAACCTGCTGCATACCTCGCAACCCACCGTCAGCCGCGAACTGGCGCGCTTTGAAAAGCTGATTGGCCTGCAGCTGTTTACCCGCAGCCGCGGGCGGTTGCACCCCACCGTGCAAGGGCTGCGGCTGTTTGAAGAGGTGCAGCGTTCCTGGTATGGGCTGGACCGGATTGTCAGCGCCGCCGAAAGCCTGCGCGAGTTTCGCCAGGGCGAGCTTTCCATCGCCTGCCTGCCGGTTTTCTCGCAATCTTTTTTACCGCTGCTGCTGGAGCCGTTCCTTGCCCGTTATCCGCAGGTAAGCCTGAATATCGTGCCGCAGGAGTCGCCGCTGCTTGAAGAATGGCTCTCCGCCCAGCGCCATGACCTGGGGCTGACGGAAAACATTACTACTCCCGCCGGCACTGAACGCCTGACGCTGCTGACCTTAAACGAAGTGTGCGTGCTCCCCGCAGGCCACCGGCTCGCGAAAAACGCGGCGCTGACGCCGCAGGATTTCGAAGGGGAAAATTACATTAGCCTTTCGCGCACCGACAGTTACCGTCAGCTGCTGGATTCGCTGTTTCAGGAGCATGAGGTCAAGCGGCGTATGGTGCTGGAGACGCACAGCGCCGCTTCGGTCTGCGCGATGGTGCGCGCAGGCGTAGGCATCTCTGTGGTAAACCCGCTTACCGCGCTGGATTACGCCGCAAGCGGCGTGGTAGTGCGGCGCTTCAGCGTGGCGGTGCCTTTTACCGTGAGCCTTATCCGCCCCCTGCACCGCCCCGCCTCGGCGCTGGTGGAAGCCTTCAGCGCTCATCTTCAGCAGCAGATGAGCCGCTTCACCGCGCCGCTTGAAGCGCTGCTGGCGAGCTGATTATGCTTCGCCCAGCATAAAATTCACCGCCTCAGCGGCGTGGATGGCGGCGGTATCAAACACCGGCACCGGGCAATCGTCCTGATTTAGCAACAGGCCGATTTCCGTGCAGCCGAAAATCACGCCCTGCGCCCCTTGCGCCACCAGCTTTGCTATCTCCTGCTGATAAAACGCCTTTGACGCTGGGGTGAACTGGCCGCAGCAAAGCTCGTCGAAAATGATCTGGTTGATGCGCGCTCTTGCCGCTTCGTCAGGCGTTAACGAGCGGATGCCATAATCGCTCTCGAGCCGACCGCTGTAGAAATCCTGCTCCATGGTATAGCGCGTGCCAAGCAGCGCCACGGTTTGCAAGCCTGCTTCACGAATAGCTCGCCCGGTGGCGCCAGCGATATGTAAAAACGGCAATTCGCAGCGGGATTCAATATGGTGCGCCACCTTGTGCATGGTATTCGTGCACAGCACTATGCCCTCAGCGCCGGCTTTTTGCAGGCCCAGCGCGGCCTGCGCCAGCATCTCCCCCGCCCGGTCCCATTCACCGCTCGACTGGCAGGCTTCTATCTCATGAAAATCGACGCTATGCAGCACAATTTTCGCTGAATGCAGCCCGCCCAGCCGCGCTTTTACCCCTTCGTTAATCAACCGGTAGTAAGGCACGGTGGATTCCCAGCTCATGCCGCCCAGTAAGCCAATGGTTTTCATATCGCCTCCGTGAATACGCGTTAAAAGGTTTATAACAGACAGCGGCGCCAAATGTGATCGGCTTTCCACTTCGCGCCGCTCCCGTTTCTTTTTATCAGCAGGCTGATATAGATTATTTGAAACATTGTTTTATTTATTAAGAGGCGGCTATATGTTTACCTTTCATAAAGAGACCCGGCTTGAAGATCTTGGCAATGGCGTGTCGCGCCGTATTCTTGCCCACGACGGCAAAATGATGGCGGTAGAGGTGCATTTTGAAGCGGGCGCCGTTGGCCCGATGCACAACCATCCTCATGAGCAGCTCACCTATGTGCTCTCCGGCGAGTTCGAATTCACCATCGGTGAAGAGACCCACCGTGTCAGCGCGGGCGATACGCTCTATAAAAAACCGTATGTTATACACGGCTGCGTCTGCCTGAAACCCGGGACGCTGCTCGATACGTTCACGCCAATGCGCGAAGATTTCCTGAAATAAAGATATAAAAAAGCCGCCCACAGGCGGCTTTAAGAAGCAGTAAATTTTACGGCAAAATGGCAGTTTCACGTATAACGCGTTGCGCCATGGCGTGGCGAAGAAGCACCGTGCCGCAGGCAATTATCAGACCTACAAGTGTCGCCAGCACCACTATGAATAATTTACGCGGACCGTCGTTTTTCACTGGCAGGGAAGCGGACATCTGGAAGTTAACCGGCGTAAAGTCCGTCTCTTCCACATTGAGCTTTTTCAGCTCCGCCAGGCGATATTCACGATTCTGAATAGCTGCGTTTAACGCAGAGACATCTTTAATGGATCGTTCAATCTCAAGTTTTTGCGCCAGCCCATCTGCGCCCAGCGCGATGGAATAATCCGGGTCATCTTTTACCGCCTGGCCATTGCTGTAGACAGGTTTTTTAATGCCCGCCGCGTTAGCGACCTCCAGCGAGTAGTGCAGGCGCTGAATGGCGATATTATGCTGATTGACGAGATTATTACGTTCAAGCGTCAGACGGCTCTCTTCCATACGGGTTTTTAAGTCCACGCTGGCGCGCAGATTATCAATCACCTCTTTTTGTACCGCCAGCGAAACGTAATTAATGTAATCGGAAAGCACTCGCTGGGCATCCTGCGCTTTCGGCGCAGTGAAGCTCAGCGTCCAGGAGCTGTAAGGCGAAGCGACTTTAGGGCTATCGTTAGACTGCATTTTGATCTTCTGTGCCACATTGGTTATGGCGAGTTGCAGGCTTGCTGTATTCCCTTGCGCTTTGCTTAACTGCGCCTGAACCCACGGAGAAGAACGCAGAAAAGCTTCCTGCATGCTTCGGGAATCGAATTTCTTCAGGAACAGGCTTTCGAGATATTTGGCATCAATTTGCGTATCAACATCCAGCACTTGCAACTGAATAATCATGCGTTGCAGTTCGATAAGTTGCGGCGTTTCAGCCGTTGAGATCACCGCCTCGCTGGTCCATTTCTGCGGCATGACCAATGCCATCGCCGCGCCTAATACAGCAAACACAGCGGTAACGAAAATTACCGTTTTAGCTGAACGGAAAAGCACCTCCAGTAAAGAGAGTAAATCTATTTCTTCATGGCGAGGGCGCTCAAAAGAAAGGCCGGTGGGTTGAGCCAGTGAATCATTTTTGATTTCAATAGAAGACATAATGAACGAATGAATAGTTGCGTATGAATAGTCAAATAAAAATTATTAACAATAAAACTATGTTGCTTGTAATGATTGCGCTTATATCAAGCTTCATCGTTATGCGCACAGTCTTTAGCCAGGAGGGACATCCTTTTGACAAGCCTAATTAAATTAGGTAACAAGAAAGAAACTACTCCCTGTTTCGATGAATGGAAAATTAGCCGACTCATTATTATTGCGGATATATACAGGCTGAATCAATCACAATCCTGATAACCTACCAAATATAGTACCCGCATTTTTTCGCGAAACCCCACCTGCTTCAAATTTTCGAAACACCGTTTCGACTCTGATCACATTTCCGCCATTTATCGAATGACGGCAAAATAAATAGCAATAAAATAAATTAAAACACCGTTTTACAAAAAAGAAACGGCGGTTCATCAGTGCGGGATGATGGATTTGTGGTGGTACGCCACACCGCAGCATCTTGCCTAACAAACAAATAAATACATAGAGATAGCAAAATCTACGCGCCCCCTGATTCTCACAGGCGCTTTTGCTGTCGCGGTGATACGCGTTTAAAACATCCGACTTCTAAACCCTTGATTGCCAGGTAGGTGTGTATGAATGAAAACAAGCTTCTGGGGCTGGCCTGGATATCGCCCTACATAATAGGGCTTATAATCTTTACGGCCTTCCCTTTTGTTTCTTCTTTCTTGCTCAGTTTCACCGAGTACGATTTGATGAACCCGCCGGTATTTAACGGTATTGAAAATTACCGCTATATGCTGACGGAAGATGACCTGTTCTGGAAATCAATGGGCGTCACGTTTGCCTATGTATTTCTGACTATCCCGCTGAAGCTTGCCTTCGCGCTGGGCATCGCGTTTGTGCTCAATTTCAAACTGCGCGGCATCGGTTTTTTCCGCACCGCGTATTACATTCCCTCGATTCTCGGCAGCTCCGTCGCCATCGCCGTGCTGTGGCGTGCGCTGTTTGCCATCGACGGCTTGCTGAACAGTTTTATCGGCGTGTTTGGCCTGGATCCGGTGAACTGGCTCGGAGAACCTTCGCTTGCGCTGATGTCGGTCACGCTGCTGCGCGTCTGGCAGTTTGGCTCCGCGATGGTGATTTTCCTTGCGGCGCTGCAAAACGTTCCGCAGTCGCAGTATGAAGCGGCGATGATCGATGGCGCGTCGAAATGGCAGATGTTTATGAAAGTGACCGTGCCGCTGATTACGCCGGTCATTTTCTTCAACTTCATCATGCAAACCACCCAGGCGTTCCAGGAGTTTACCGGTCCCTACGTCATTACCGGCGGCGGCCCGACCTACTACACCTATCTCTTCTCGCTCTATATCTACGACACGGCGTTCAAGTACTTCGACATGGGTTACGGCGCGGCGCTGGCGTGGGTGCTGTTCCTGGTGGTGGCGCTGTTCGCCTCCATAGCCTTCAAGTCGTCAAAATACTGGGTCTTCTACTCCGCCGATAAGGGAGGCAAAAATGGCTGATATTCAACAGGAACAACTTTCGCCGCGGCCTGCCATGAGCAACGCCGACCGCGAAGTGGCGCGCACCCTGAGGCGCGAAAAAATAAACCGCTCGGTTCGCTATGTCATTCTGCTGTTTGTCGGCCTGCTGATGCTCTACCCGCTGGCCTGGATGTTTTCAGCGTCGTTCAAGCCGAACCATGAGATTTTCACGACGCTCGGTCTGTGGCCCACCCACGCCACCTGGGATGGCTTTATTAACGGCTGGAAAACCGGCACCGAGTACAATTTCGGCCACTACATGCTGAACACGTTTAAGTATGTGATCCCGAAAGTGTTGCTGACCGTTATCTCCTCCACCATTGTGGCGTACGGTTTCGCACGCTTTGAGATCCCGTGGAAAAAGTTTTGGTTCGCCACGCTTATCGCCACCATGCTGCTGCCGAGCACCGTGCTGCTGATTCCGCAGTATCTGATGTTCCGCGAGATGGGCATGTTGAACAGCTATCTGCCGCTCTGGCTGCCGATGGCCTTCGCCACCCAGGGTTTCTTCGTTTTCATGCTGATCCAGTTTTTGCGCGGCGTACCGCGCGACATGGAAGAGGCGGCGCAAATCGACGGCTGCAACTCCTTCCAGGTGCTCTGGTATGTGGTTGTGCCCATCCTGAAGCCGGCGATGATCTCAGTGGCGCTGTTCCAGTTTATGTGGTCGATGAACGACTTCATCGGGCCGCTTATCTACGTCTACAGCGTGGATAAATACCCCATCGCGCTGGCGCTCAAAATGTCCATCGACGTCACCGAAGGGGCGCCGTGGAACGAAATTCTGGCAATGGCGAGCATCTCCATTCTGCCGTCCATCATCGTCTTCTTCCTGGCCCAGCGCTATTTCGTGCAGGGCGTGGCCAGCAGCGGAATTAAAGGTTAACGAGGGAATATCATGGCTGAGGTCATTTTCAATAAGTTAGAAAAAGTCTATTCCAACGGCTTTAAAGCGGTTCATGGTATCGACCTGAAGATCGCGGACGGCGAATTTATGGTGATTGTCGGCCCGTCGGGCTGCGCCAAATCCACCACGCTTCGCATGCTGGCGGGCCTTGAAACCATTAGCGGCGGCGAAGTGAAAATCGGTGAAAAGGTGGTAAACAACCTGGCGCCGAAAGAGCGCGGCATCGCGATGGTGTTCCAGAACTACGCGCTTTATCCGCACATGACGGTGCGCGAAAACCTCGCCTTCGGCCTGAAGCTCAGCAAGCTGCCGAAAGAGCAGATCGCCCGCCAGGTTGACGAAGCAGCGAAAATCCTTGAGCTTGACGAACTGCTCGACCGCCTGCCGCGCCAGCTCTCCGGCGGCCAGGCGCAGCGCGTGGCGGTAGGCCGCGCCATCGTGAAAAAACCGGACGTCTTCCTGTTTGACGAACCGCTCTCCAACCTCGACGCCAAGCTGCGCGCCTCGATGCGCATCCGTATTTCCGATTTGCACAAGCAGCTTAAGCAGAGCGGCAAGCCTGCCACCACGGTTTACGTTACCCACGACCAGACCGAAGCGATGACCATGGGCGACCGCATCTGCGTCATGAAGCTTGGCCACATCATGCAGGTCGATACGCCGGACAACCTCTATCACTTTCCGAAAAACATGTTCGTGGCGGGTTTTATCGGCGCGCCGGAGATGAACATCAAGCCTGGCAAGGTGGTGGAAAAAGCAGGACGCCTGTTTGTGACGGTAGGCAACGATACGCTGGCGCTCACTGACCGTCAGCAGGAGAAGCTGGCGGGTTACGTCGGCCAGAATGTCTTCTTCGGCGTGCGTCCGGAATATGTTTGCGTCAGCGACGCGCCTTACGCCGAAGCGTGCGGCGCCGGGGAGCTGGTGCGCGTAGAGAATATGGGGCATGAGTTCTTTGTCTACCTGAAGGTAGCGGACTTCGAACTCACCTGCCGCATTCCTTCCGATGAAGCTAAGCCCATGATTGCTAAGGGCCTTAATCGTAAGGTGTACTTTAAGTTCGACATGAATAAATGTCATATTTTTGACGCTAAAACAGAACAGAACCTCTCTCTGACAGGAGTCCAATAATGAAAAAATTACTACTGGGCGCAGCAATTTCCTCTACCCTCACCCTCTGCGCTTTTCCTTCTCTGGCGGCGGAAAACGTCGACCTGCGTATGTCCTGGTGGGGCGGCAACGGCCGTCACCAGGTGACGCTAAAAGCGCTGGAGGAGTTTCATAAGCAGCACCCGGACATCAGCGTGAAGCCAGAATATACCGGCTGGGACGGTCACCTCTCGCGCCTCACCACCCAGATTGCAGGCGGCACCGAGCCGGATGTGATGCAGACTAACTGGAACTGGTTGCCCATTTTCTCGAAAAACGGCGACGGCTTTTACGACCTCAACCAGGTTAAAGAGATTATCGACTTAAGCCAGTTCGACGCGAAAGAGCTGCAGTCCACCACCGTTAACGGCAAGCTGAACGGCATTCCGATTTCCGTTACCGCCCGCGTGTTTTATTACAACAACGAAACCTGGAAAAAAGCGGGCGTGGAATACCCGAAAACCTGGGATGCGCTGATGGCGGCGGGGAAAACCTTTGAAAGCAAGCTCGGCAAACAGTATTACCCGGTCGTGCTGGAGCATCAGGACGTGCTCGCGCTGCTCAACTCTTACATGGTGCAGAAATACAACCTGGCGGCCGTTGACGAGAAAACCAAAAAGTTCGCCTACAGCAAAGAGCAGTGGGTTGAGTTTTTCGGCATGTACAAAAAGCTTATCGACAGCCACGTGATGCCGGACACCAAGTACTATGCCTCGTTTGGCAAGAGCAACATGTATGAGATGAAGCCGTGGATCCAGGGCGAGTGGGCCGGCACCTACATGTGGAACTCCACCATCACGAAATACTCCGACAACCTGAAGCCGCCGGCGAAGCTGGAGCTTGGCGCCTACCCGATGCTGCCGGAAGCCAAAGACGCAGGCCTGTTCTTTAAACCGGCGCAGATGCTGTCGATTGGCAAATCGACTAAACACCCGAAAGAAGCCGCGCAGTTGATTAACTTCCTGCTTAACAGCAAGGAAGGGGTGGCGGCGCTTGGCCTTGAACGCGGCGTGCCGCTGAGCAAAGCGGCGGTAGAACAGCTGACTAAAGAGGGCGTTATCAAAGATGAAGATCCGTCTGTCGCAGGCCTGAAGCTGGCGCAGTCGCTGCCGACGACGCTTGCGGTTTCGCCTTACTTTGACGACCCGCAGATCGTTTCGCAGTTCGGCACCGCGCTGCAATATATCGACTACGGTCAGAAATCGGTGGAAGAGACCGCCGCCGAGTTCCAGCGCCAGGCGGAGCGTATCTTGCGCCGCGCCGCGCGTTAAGCGCGTTGAGCGCGTATCCCTGCCCTGCCGTTTACGGCGGGGTATTTTTTTGCCCTTTCAGGGAGCGAGCGCTTCGCGCTGTTCACGCTTACGCAGCAGCGGCGCTGTGTTGGCACAGTCGCTCATGCCACTGCCCGATGACGCACCCTCCCCCTCACAAGGAGAGGGAGAAACGCGAGCAGGTTTTTGACCGCCCGCTCCCCTGCTCCCTTACCTTTTGTGGAGAAAGGTTAGAGTGAATTGCGAAACACGCTCGCCCGGGTTTACCTTCCCCCCTTGATGCCGGCAGAAAGCCGCAGCGCCGCCCGCCGTTTCGCCCATGGGCTGGCAATAAAAAAGCCTCCGCAAAGGGAGGCTTTTTTTATCACATCACTCGCGCTTAGCGCGCCAGCCAGCCGCCGTCTACCGCCACGGTGTAGCCGTTGATGTAGTCGGAAGCGCTGGAGGCCAGGAACACCACCGGCCCCATCAGATCGCTCGGCAGACCCCAGCGGCCCGCCGGGATACGGTCGAGGATCTCCGCGCTGCGCTGTTCATCAGCGCGCAGCTGCTGGGTATTGTTCGTCGCCATATAACCCGGCGCGATGGCGTTAACGTTGATGTTGTGCTTCGCCCATTCGTTCGCCATCAGGCGGGTAATGCCCATTACGCCGCTTTTCGAGGCGGTGTAAGAAGGCACGCGGATGCCGCCCTGGAAAGAGAGCATGGAGGCGATATTGATGATTTTGCCGCCATTGCCCTGGGCGATAAACTGCTTCGCCACACTCTGGGACATAAAGAAGACGCTCTTGATGTTCAGGTTCATCACATCATCCCAGTCCTGCTCGCTGAAGTTAATCGCATCGTCACGACGGATCAGGCCCGCATTATTTACCAGCACGTCAATGTGGCCGAACTCCGCCACCGCGCGCTCAATAAGCTCAGGGATAACGTCAATTTTACGCAGGTCGGCGGTCAGGCTCAGAAAACGACGGCCCAGCGCAGTAACGCGCTCGATAGTTTCCGTCGGTTCAACGATATTGATGCCGACAATATCGCAACCCGCTTCAGCAAGCCCGATAGCCATGCCCTGACCCAGACCGGTGTCGCAGCCGGATACTACAGCGACTTTACCTTGAAGAGAAAATGCATCCAGAATCATGTGTGTTTCCTTGTTAATCGAGCCTGTCACGAACAGGCGTGTAATTACGCTCTCCGCATCGCTCCCCTGAAATCCAGCGGAAAACAGCGATAATGCGGACGAACCGTTGCCTGCCTCATCAACAAAACATCGTTTCGTTTTCATCAATGGCATCATATTAAACTTACCGAAACACGTTTTCAATTATACTTAAAACAATGTTTCAATTTTTTGTGAGATTCCTGTCTAATTTGATGTTCCGATCACGCTTATCCTATTTTTCTCTTTCGGCCTGTTAACGCTAAATTTCGTAAGCTGTTGATAATAATAGTTACGCTTATCGGGCACAGCGTTAACCTTAAGAGGTGGCAGCCAGAATATGGCTGCGCTAAAACGAGAAAATGTGAAAGCGCGTAAGCAAAACCATAAAAATAAACGCAAGCCGCGTTGGAAGAATTTGTGCAGGATAAGCAAAGCGATAAAACGAAATTGCGCCCACAGTCACACACAATGAAACATTGTTTTGATAAATTAACACTCTATTTTTGAAAACTATTCACGGACCGACAAACGAGGAGCGCACTATGGCGAAAGGCATGCGGGTTAAACTGAACTATGAGGTCAGCCGTGACCCGGATACAGGGGCGGAAGTGACGCGCTTAACGCCTCCGGAAGTGACCTGCCACCGTAACTATTTCTACCAGAAATGTTTTTTTAACGACGGCAGCCATTTGCTGTTCGCAGGCGAGTTCGACGGGCACTGGAACTACTACTTGCTGAACCTGGCGAAAGCCGAGGCGGTACAGCTAACCGAAGGCGCTGGCGATAATACCTTCGGCGGCTTCCTGTCTCCTGACGACGCTTTCCTCTATTACGTGAAAAATGACCGCACGCTGCTCGAAGTGAATTTGCAAACCCTGGCGGAGCGTGAAGTGTACCGCGTGCCGCAAGAGTGGGTGGGCTATGGCACCTGGGTGGCCAACAGCGACTGCACCAAACTGGTCGGCATCGAAATTGCGAAAAGCGACTATGTGCCGCTGAGCGACTGGAAAATTTTTCACGATTTCTTCCATAAAGGCCCGCATTGCCGCCTGCTGCGCGTGGATCTGCAAACCGGCGAAAGCAAGACCATTCACGAAGAGAAGCTCTGGCTCGGCCACCCGATTTACCGTCCATTTGATGATAATACCGTCGCGTTCTGCCATGAAGGTCCGCACGATCTTGTGGATGCGCGCATGTGGCTGGTCAATGAAGACGGCAGCAACGTTCGCAAGGTAAAAGAGCATGCGGATGGCGAAAGCTGCACCCATGAATTTTGGGTGCCGAACGGTTCCGCGCTGGTTTACGTCTCTTACCTGAAGGGCAAGCAGGGCCGCACGGTGTATCGCTATGATCCTCAAAGCCAGCGTAATGAAGAGATTATGCCGATACCGGCCTGCTCCCATCTGATGAGCAACGTTGAGGGCACGCTGCTGGTGGGCGACGGTTCCGGCACGCCGGTAGATGTGAAAGACACAGGCGGCTACACCATCGACAACGATCCTTACCTCTACGTTTTTGACGTTGCGCGCAAGCGTTATTTCCGCGTGGCGCGGCACGATACCTCATGGGCGACGTTTGCCAACAGCCGCCAGGTCACACATCCGCACCCCTCTTTTACGCCCGACGACAGCGCCGTGCTATTCAGCTCGGATAAAGATGGCAAGCCTGCAATCTACATTGCGAAATTGCCCGAACAACGTGAAATGCTGCAAGCCTGAATTAATTGAGTGGTTCCGTAACTGGCCTTGCCCTCCCCTTGCGGGAGGGCCTTTTTATTTCCGCCGGGATAAATAAAAAAACCGTCCCGAAGGACGGCCCGTTATTTTGCAGATAAGCACAACATAACTTATATAAAAGCACATCAATTATCCCCTGCTTTTTACAGCAGGAGAGACTCAGCGAGGGTAAGTTATTTATCAGAAGCTGTAAGCTACGCCGACACGTAAACGCGTCTGGCGCTCATCGGTGCTTTTCACACCCACGTTGCCGACCTCAAAATAAGGCGCCCAGTTTTTATCAATTTTATAAGCCACCTTAGCGTTATATTCGTTGGAATAGTTTTTATTGTTATTACGCGCAAAGCCCTGGTCGCTTTTCGCGTAGACATAGTTTAATTCAGTACGCCATTCGCCCAGCGCAAAACCCACCCAGGCGTCGCCGCGGTTTACGCGGTCATCTTCTTCTGCGCCATCCGGCACGCGGGTATACTCGTAGCGATAGCGAGCCGCCAGGTAAACGCCATTATCGAAACTGTACTGTACGTGCAGGTTCGGTTTATAAATCGTTTTGCTGTCGCCGCTTTCCAGCGTAAAGCCCGGCGTAATGGCAATATTATCCGTCGCTTTCCAGCGCCAGCTAATATTATCCTCATGGCCGCTGCCTACCACTTCGTTAAAAGGACGAGACTGGTCGTCACCGCCGGAGCGCCATTTGGCTTCCACGCCAAAACCAAAACCATTTTCAAAACGGTGCGACACGGCTACGCGGTCAGCGTTAGAACCGCTGTCGATATATTCATGACGGAGATCCACGGTGACGGCCTGCGCCGTACAAGTTGCGCCACAAAGCACCGCCAGTCCCAGAGCTTTCTTAAACATAGAGTACCCTTAATAAAATGATGTTTCGTTTTTATGGAACTGCATTTTATTTTTATGAAGTGATTATTTTAGTGATCTCGATCGTAATTGATTGTTTCAAAAATAACGAAAAAACAACGCGTGACGCCGCGCAATAAAAAGCGCCCAAAAGAGCTATGAAAAAAGCGTGTGATCACAAAAAAAGGCGGGAGTTGTTTTCCATTTGTTATTTAACTTTCTGCAGGCCAGTTTGTTTCAAAAAGGGTGAAATAAAAACAGTTATAATAATAAAGCGGGTGATTGATGCGGAAAATATAATTTAAAACCTTTGAGGGTCTTAAACCGAAGTCAGAATGTCAGCGCCATTCAGCGAAAAAGATCACTTCTACCTTAATTAATAACCCTTCAGGCAATAAAAAACGCCTTCGCAGAGAAGGCGTTTTTTATTGCAGGCAAGTCTGTTAATCGCGATCGATTGCCAGCGCCACGCCCTGCCCGCCGCCAATGCACAGCGTGGCAAGCCCCTTACGCGCCTGCCGCTTGACCATCTCATGCACCAGCGACACCAGTATACGGCAGCCGGAAGCGCCAATCGGGTGACCCAGCGCGATAGCGCCGCCGTTAACGTTCACTTTATGCTGATCCCATTCCAGGACTTTGCCCACCGAGAGCGCCTGCGCCGCAAAGGCTTCGTTCGCCTCGATAAGATCAAGCTCGCCAAGCTGCCAGCCCGCCCGCTCAAGGCAGCGGCGCGTGGCATAAACCGGGGCGATGCCCATGAAAGCCGGATCCACCCCGACGCTTGCGAAAGCGCGAATGCGCGCCATCACCGGCAGGTTCAGCTCTTCCGCTTTACTGGCGCTCATCATCATGACCGCCGCCGCGCCGTCATTAATAGAGGAAGCGTTGCCGGCCGTAACGCTGCCGCTTTTGTCGAACGCTGGCGCAAGCCTTGCAAGCCCTTCCGCGCTGGCGTCGGTACGGGGCTGTTCATCCGTATCCACGACCACAGCGGCGCCGCGCGGCTGCTCAACCGTAACCGGGACAATCTCATCGCGAAAGCGGCCGCTGTCGATGGCCGCCCGCGCTTTTTGCTGCGAAGCGAGCGCCCAGGCGTCCTGCAACTCGCGGCTGATGCCATATTCCCGCGCCAGGTTTTCGGCGGTAACGCCCATGTGGTAGTCATTAAATGCATCCCACAGGCCGTCATGCACCAGGCTGTCGATAAGCTGGCTGTTGCCAAGGCGCGCGCCGGTACGGCTGTCGATAAGCACATGCGGCGCGCGGCTCATGTTCTCCTGGCCGCCCGCGATAACCACATCGGCTTCGCCGCACTGAATGGCCTGCGTTGCCAGATGCAGCGCCTTAAGCCCGGAGCCGCAGACGTCGTTAATGGTGATGGCGGAAACCGTGGTCGGCAGCCCGCCTTTGATGGCGGTTTGCCGCGCCGGGTTCTGTCCGGCGCCTGCGGTTAAAACCTGCCCAAGGATAACCTCATCCACCCATTGCGGGTTGAGTCCCGTACGGGCGAGCAGCGCCTCCACCACCAGGCTGCCCAGCTCCACGGCGGAGCGGGAGGCGAGCGCCCCCTGGAAACAGCCGATGGGCGTGCGCGCAGCCCCAACGATAACGACATCTTTCATGATTAACACTCCCTTGACAGAACCGGCCTATAGTAGTCGATTGTTAAGAGGTGGTATCAGCAATGTATAAAAAGAGTGAATACAGTCACGCCTTATCTTTGGCGCGCTTACAGGCAGATAAAAGCAAGGGGCGCATAGCGCGCCCCTTTCGTTATTCTGCGGTAGGCAGCGGTCTGACCCTGACCGCCACCAGCACCGTCGCCATCGCGGCCAGCAGCAGCAGCGCGCTGCCGGTAAAGACCCCGGTCGCGCCATTCATGTCAAAGATTATGCCGCCGCCCGCAGCGCCTGCGCTTATTGCAAGCTGGATGGAAGCCACCAGCAGGCCGCCCGCGCTTTCAGCTTCATCCGGCACCGTGCTGGCAAGCCAGGTAGACCAGCCGACCGGCACCATGCCGAACGCCAGCCCCCACAGCGCCACCAGCACGCCGTCCAGCAGCGTCAGATGACCAAACAGCGTTAACAGCAACGCCAGGACGCCCATCAGGCCCGGCGCCAGCGCCAGAGTATGACGCAGGCTGCGGGAGATAAAATGCCCCGCAAGCGACGTGCCGATAAAGTTCACCACGCCGAAAGCCAAAAGGATGAGCGAGATGGCCTCAACGCCTGCCCCTGCGACTTTTTCAAGGAACGGACGCAGGTAGGTGAAAAAGGCGAAGTGGCCGCTGAAGATAAGGATCGTGGACAGCAGACCGGCCACCACGCCCGGGCGCTTCAGCACCTTTATCAGCGTATGCAGGCTGCTGACATTCTCTGGCTTCATGGTCGGCAATACCCAGAGCTGCCACAGCAGCGCCAGCACGCCCGGTAATGCGGTTAGCGCAAAGACCGCCCGCCAGCCAATCAGATTACCGAGAAAGCTGCCGAGCGGCGCGGCGACGACGGTCGCCATCGACACGCTGGAGAAAATAATCGCCAGCGCTTTCGGCACCTGCGCGGCAGGAACCAGACGCATTGCGGTGGCGGTAGACATCGCCCAGAAACCGCCCAGCGCCACGCCCAACAGCAAACGGCCAACCAGCAACAGATCGAACGAAGGCGCCCACGCTACCATCACGCTGGAAACGGCCTGTAAGAAAGAGAAAAAGATAAGGACCCAGCGGCGGTCGATATTACGCGTGGCGGCGGTAATCAGCAGGCCGCTGAAAAGCGCCACCAGCGCGGTGGCGGTAACGGCCTGGCCCGCGGTGCCTTCGCTGATGCTAAGGCTGTTCGCCATCGGGGTTAACAGGCTTGCCGGCAAGAACTCCGCAGTGATGAGCCCAAATACGCCAAGCCCGAGCGACCATACGGCAGGCCAGGCGGCTTTTGCAGGTGCCGACGTTGCGGCAGCGGCGGTGCAGGAATTCATTAACTTATCTCCAGCAATATATTTACACAGGCGGCAAGCATAGGCAGTTCTGCCAGGACGATCTATGACATATAATCCTCATCTATTGATAATTCGTCCGGAGTTACGTTATGACGGCCTCTACACCCGATCTCACCAGCGAACTGCTGCGCGGCATGCGTCTTTCCGGCGTTAACTACCGGCGGATTGAAGCCTGCCGCCCGTTTGGCGTGCACTTTCACTACGCGCCGGGGCGGGCACAGTTTCACTTCGTCAGCCGCGGGCCGCTGCTGCTGCGCACCGTCAGCGGCAAGATCTATGAACTGGAGAGCGGCGATGCGCTGTTGATGCCCAACGGCGACGCCCATACGCTGCTTTCCGAGCCAGACGCGGCGGTAGTCGACGTCGCGCAGCTTGCGACTGAGCCGCTGTGCAAATCGGTTTGTGAAATCAGCAAAGCGGACGACAGCAATCCTCCTCAGCCGCCTGCGGTAGTATTCAGCGCATGTATGGAATTCGAGCTCGGCGGCATGCAGCCGTTAATCTCCGCCATGCCGGAAGTGATGCTGATAAGCCGTTTGCAGAAAAGCTGGCCGGAGATCCAGCCGCTGCTGGCGGCGATGGAGCGGGAGTCGCTGACGCGCCAGGCAGGTTACGCCACTATTCTGGCGCGGCTTGCCGACGTGGTGGCGGCGCTGATTGTTCGCGCCTGGGTGGAATGCGGCTGCGACAAAGCCACCGGCTGGGTGGAGGTGTTGCGCGACCCGAAGCTGAGCCGCGCCATTTACGCCATGCACCGTAAGCCTGGCGAAAACTGGACGGTAGAGAAGCTGGCGCGCGAGGCGGGCACCTCCCGCTCAGTTTTCGCCGAACGCTTTCTCGCCGCCACCGGCAGTTCGCCGGCGCGCTATCTGGCCGAGCTGCGTATGCGTCTTGCGGTGCAGTACATCAACGAGGCGCGCCAGCCGCTGGAGTCTGTCGCTTTCGAACTTGGCTACAGTTCGCTGGCGGCCTTCAGCCGGGCGTTTAAACGTATCGTCGGGAAATCGCCGGGGGCAGTCAGGGAGCCGGTGGAGGATATTTAGCAATAAGAGAAGAAAAAAAGCAGAAAAGTTCTGGAGCGGGCGAAGGGAATCGAACCCTCGTATAGAGCTTGGGAAGCTCTCGTTCTACCATTGAACTACGCCCGCGTTGAGGTGCGTATGGCATTATAGCCCTTCACCTCCTGATGGCAACCCCCGCCCTTTACTAACTGGCGGAATAATAAGCAGTTGCCGGACACGCTAACTTAACAGGATGGCGAACGCCCCTGCGGCGGCAGATAACGCTGCGGATCCAGCGCGGTGGCGCGATAGCGTATCTGGAAATGCAGCTTCACCGAATCGGTGCCGGTGCTGCCCATGGTGGCTATCTTCTGCCCCGCTTTCACCTGCTGGCCGTTGTTCACCAGCGTTGTGTCGTTGTGCGCGTAAGCGGTGATGTAATCCTCGGTGTGTTTAATCATGATGAGGTTGCCGTAGCCGCGCAGCTGATTGCCCACATAAACCACCCTGCCCGCTGCCGAAGCATAAATCGGCTGGCCGCGCTGGCCTGCGATATCGATTCCTTTGTTGCCGCCGTCTGCGGTGGAATAGCCCAGCACGACTTTCCCGCTGGTTGGCCAGCGCCAGCAGCGCTGCCCTGGCGGCGGCGCATCCACTTTCGGTAATGCGGCAGGCCTGCGTGAGGCGGTTGCTGAGCGAGAAGCGGTTCGCGATGCGCCAGCGCTTGCGGAAGATTGCACGCGCAGCCGCTGTCCGACTTCTATTGTATAAGGTGGTGAAAGGCCATTGAGGCGCGCCAGTTCGCCGACGCTGCTGCCCGTCATTCTTGAGATGCGGTAAAGCGTGTCGCCGCGCTTAACTGTATAGGTCGAACCGCTGTAGCTGCCTTTCGTCGCGTTCGAAACCCCCGCTTTGTTGCTGGAACAGGCGGCAAGAAACAGGCAAAAAAGCAGACACCAGGCTTTCTTATTCAGTAGTGCGGACGACCAATCCGTGCTCAAAACAGCTCCTCATTACAGACGATAATCAATTGACGGCGCTTATCTTAGCAGTTCCGTTTCGTTCGCCAAACCCGCACGGCCTTATAAAAAGAAAAAGCCGCGCGCTCCCTGCGGAACGCGCGGCTTTATGGCAAGCGTGACGGATTATTTCACCGGACGCATCGCCGGGAAGAGGATCACGTCGCGGATGGTGTGGCTGTTGGTAAACAGCATCACCATACGGTCGATACCGATGCCGAGACCGGCGGTAGGCGGCAGGCCGTGTTCCAGCGCAGTTACGTAATCTTCGTCATAGAACATCGCTTCGTCGTCGCCGGCATCTTTCGCGGCAACCTGGTCCTGGAAGCGTTGCGCCTGATCTTCCGCGTCGTTCAGCTCGCTAAAGCCGTTGCCGATTTCACGGCCGCCGATAAAGAACTCGAAGCGGTCGGTGATTTCCGGGTTTTCATCATTACGACGCGCCAGCGGAGAGACTTCCGCCGGGTATTCGGTGATGAAAGTCGGCTGAATCAGGTGCGCTTCGGCAACTTCTTCGAAGATCTCAGTGACGACGCGGCCAAGACCCCAGCTCTTCTCAACCTTAATACCGATAGACTGGGCAATGCCTTTCGCCTTTTCGAAATCATCCAGATCCGCCATTTCGGTTTCCGGACGGTATTTTTTGATGGCTTCGCGCATGGTCAGCTTCTCGAACGGCTTGCCGAAGTCGAACACCTCTTCGCCATACGGAACCTGAGTGGTGCCCAGCACATCCTGCGCCAGCTGACGGAACAGGGACTCGGTCAGCTCAATCAGATCTTTGTAGTCCGCATAAGCCATGTAGAGTTCCATCATGGTGAACTCAGGGTTATGGCGAACGGAAATGCCTTCGTTACGGAAGTTACGGTTGATTTCGAACACGCGTTCAAAGCCGCCCACCACCAGACGCTTCAGGTAAAGCTCCGGCGCGATGCGCAGATACATATCGAGATCCAGCGCATTATGATGCGTGATAAACGGACGCGCAGAGGCGCCGCCCGGAATCACCTGCATCATCGGCGTTTCTACTTCCATAAAGCCGCGGCCTACCATGAACTGGCGGATGCCAGCCAGCATCTGCGAGCGGACTTTAAAGGTCTTGCGGGATTCGTCGTTGGCAATCAGGTCGAGGTAGCGCTGACGATAACGCGCTTCCTGATCCTGCAGGCCGTGGAATTTATCCGGCAGCGGACGCAGCGCTTTGGTCAGCAGACGCAGCTCGGTGCAGTGGATGGAAAGCTCGCCGGTTTTGGTTTTGAACAGCTTGCCGCGCGCGCCCAGGATATCGCCGAGGTCCCACTTTTTAAACTGCTCGTTGTACACGCCTTCCGGCAGATCGTCGCGAGCGACATAAAGCTGAATACGCCCGCCCACGTCCTGCAGGGTTACGAAGGAGGCTTTACCCATGATGCGGCGCGTCATCATACGACCCGCCACGCTCACTTCCACGTTCAACGCTTCCAGCTCTTCGTTCTCTTTCTCATCGAACTCAGCATGCAGAAGGTCTGAGGTCTGGTCGCGGCGGAAGTCGTTCGGAAAAGCGACGCCCTGCTCGCGCAGTTGGGCCAGCTTCTCACGGCGCGTTTTCAGCTCATTATTAAGATCGACTGCCGCTTCTGCGCCCTGTGGTTGTTGTTCAGACATGTTGGTTCCTCATAACCCTGCTTTCAAACTTGCTTCGATGAATTTGTCCAGATCGCCATCCAGCACCGCCTGGGTGTTGCGGGTTTCTACCCCCGTGCGCAGATCTTTGATGCGGGAATCGTCCAGCACGTAAGAACGGATCTGGCTGCCCCAGCCGATATCGGATTTGGTATCTTCCATGGCCTGCTTTTCAGCATTCTTTTTCTGCATTTCCAGCTCGTACAGCTTCGCCTTCATCTGCTTCATGGCCTGGTCTTTGTTCTTGTGCTGCGAACGGTCGTTCTGGCACTGCGTTACGATGCCGGTCGGGATGTGGGTAATACGCACCGCCGACTCAGTACGGTTTACGTGCTGACCGCCCGCGCCCGAAGCGCGATAAACGTCGATGCGTAGATCCGCCGGGTTAATTTCGATATCGATATCGTCATCCACTTCCGGATAAACGAACGCGGAGCTGAACGAGGTGTGACGGCGACCGCCGGAATCGAACGGGCTCTTACGCACCAGGCGATGAACGCCGGTTTCGGTACGCAGCCAGCCGTAAGCGTAATCGCCGGAAATTTTAATGGTGGCCGATTTCAGGCCCGCCACTTCGCCTTCAGACTCTTCGATAACTTCCGTCTTGAAGCCGCGCGCTTCCGCCCAGCGCAGATACATGCGCAGCAGCATGCTGGCCCAGTCCTGCGCTTCGGTGCCGCCAGAGCCCGCCTGAATATCCAGGTAGCAGTCGGCGCTGTCATACTCGCCGGAGAACATGCGGCGGAATTCAAGCTGCGCGAGTTTCGCTTCCAGCTGATCCAGCTCGACGACAGCCTCGTTGAAGGTCTCCTCGTCGTCGGCTTCCACAGCCAGCTCCAGCAGGCCGGAAACATCGTCCAGCCCCTGAGTCATCTGATCTAACGTGTCTACGATAGCTTCCAGAGAGGAACGCTCTTTACCGAGCGCCTGAGCGCGTTCCGGCTCGTTCCAGACGTCCGGCTGTTCCAGCTCGGCGTTTACTTCTTCCAGTCGTTCTTTCTTGGCATCGTAGTCAAAGATACCCCCTAAGAACGTCGCTGCGCTCTGTGAGGTCCTGAATGCGGTTTTTTACCGGGTTAATTTCAAACATGGTCTGTAAGATCTTTTAGTGAGGACGAATGTCAAAATGCGGTCGTAAAACGGAAAGTCTACCGGATTTACGCCGCCTTTTATAGCGAATCCTGGCGTTAAACTGGCCAGAGATAGTCGATGATTAACTGCACGTTACGGTTGCCGCGAAACTCGTTCACATCCAGTTTGTACGCCAGCTCCACCTCGCGCACGCCCTGATCGGGCCAGCGGGTGGTATCAATGTTAAAGGCTATGCCATCAAGCAACGGACCGCCGCCGACCGGCTCCAGCATGAGTTTCAGATGACGCTCGCCTACCAGGCGCTGCTGGAGAATACGAAAACGGCCGTCAAAGAGCGGTTCGGGGAACATCTGCCCCCAGGGGCCCGCTTCGCGCAACATCTCCGCCACTTCCAGGGTCATCTCCTGCGGCGCAAGCGCCCCGTCGGACCAGATTTCCCCCTGCAACATGGCCGGGTCGAGCCAGTCATTCACCAGGCTGGAAAAACGCTGCTGGAACTCATCAAAGCGTTCCGCTTCAAGCGACAGCCCCGCCGCCATAGCGTGACCGCCGAATTTCAGCATCAAGCCGGGATAGAGCGTATCGAGGCGCTCCAGCGCATCGCGCATATGCAGCCCCTGAACGGAGCGGCCTGAACCTTTCAGTAGCCCGTCGCCTGCCGGCGCGAAGGCGATAACCGGACGGTGGAATCGCTCTTTAATCCGCGACGCCAGAATGCCCACCACGCCCTGATGCCATTCAGGATGGTAGATAGCAATGCCCGCAGGCAGCGTTTCCGCGCTGCGCTCAAGCTGCTGGCAAAGGGTCAGCGCTTCAGCCTGCATGCCCTGTTCAATCTCTTTACGCGTCTGGTTCAGCGCGTCCAGCTCGTTAGCGAGCATGCGCGCCTCGCCAATGTTGTCGCACAGCAGCAATGCCACGCCGACGGACATATCGTCCAGCCTGCCCGCCGCGTTAAGCCGCGGGCCGAGCGCGAAGCCAAGGTCGCTTGCCGCGAGCCTTTGCATATCGCGATTGGCGATTTCCAACAGCGCGCGAATGCCCGGGCGGCATTTGCCGGCGCGAATGCGGCTTAAGCCTTGCCAGGTCAGAATACGGTTGTTAGCGTCCAACGGCACCACGTCCGCCACGGTGCCAAGCGCGACCAGATCAAGGTATTCCGCCAGGTTAGGCATGGGAATGCCTTTTTCTTCAAACCAGCCCGCCTCACGCAGGTGAGCGCGCAGCGCCAGCATCAGGTAGAAGGCCACCCCGACGCCCGCCAGCGATTTAGACGGAAACTCGCAGTACGCCAGGTTTGGGTTAACCAGCGCATCCGCCTCTGGCAGCGTTTCGCCTGGCAGGTGGTGATCGGTCACCAGCACCGGGATCCCTAACTCATGGGCGCGGATCACGCCTGCGTGAGAGGAGATCCCGTTGTCCACGGTCATGATCATCTGCGCGCCGCGAGCGTGCGCCTGATCGACCACTTCAGGGCTCAGCCCATAGCCGTCGTCAAAACGATTGGGCACCAGATAGGCGACATTCCCGCCGCCGAGCGCGCGCAGCGCCAGCACGCTCAACGCCGTGCTGGTGGCGCCGTCGGCATCGAAATCGCCCACGATCATAATTCGCAATCCTTCGCGAAACGCATTATGCAGCATTTCCACCGCCTGCTGAATGCCGCCAAGCTTCTGCCAGGGCAGCATGCCTTTAACGCTGCGCTCCAGCTCTTCGGCGTTCTTCACTCCGCGGCTGGCATAAAGCCGCTTCAGCAATGGCGGTAAATCATCGGGCAACTGTGCGGATTCATCCACGGCCCGACGACGAAGTTGCGTTTGTTGTTTCACCCGTTACTGCCCACCCGCCTTTAACGGCTTATCATGTTCATTCAGGAAAGCTTTCATCTCTTTCGGCCCCTGGTAGCCCGGCACAACGTAACCGTTGCTCAGCACAATAGCGGGCGTACCCTGAACGCCAAACTGCACGCCCAGCGAGTAATGTTTAGCAATGTTCATATCGCAGCTGGCTGGCGCCGTCTGGCCGCCGTTCATGGCGTTATCAAAGGCTTTGTTGCGATCTTTGGCGCACCAGATAGCCTGCATATCTTTTTCCGCCTGGCTTTGCAGCCCCTGGCGCGGGAACGCGAGATAACGCACGGTGATGCCCAGCGCGTTGTAGTCTTTCATCTCTTCATGCAGCTTGTGGCAATAGCCGCAGGTGATATCGGTAAAGACGGTAATCACATGCTGCTGCTGGGGCGCTTTATAAACGATCATCTCTTTTTCAAGCGCATTGAGCTTGCCAAGCAGCAGTTGGTTGGTGACATTAACTGGCTGCGCGCCGCTGACGTCATAAAGCGGCCCCTGGATCATCTGCTTGCCGTCTTCAGTCACGTAAAGCACGCCGCTTTCCGTCAGCACGGTTTTCATGCCCGGCAGCGAAGAGGGCTGAATTTCCGCTCCCTGTACGCCAAGCTTCGCCAGCGACTGGCGGATAGCGGCGTCATCGGCGTGAGCGAAACCGGAAAGCGTCGCCGCCAGAAAAGAGAGCAGTAAAACCTGTTTTTTCATAATCGATCCTTGGATATCGCACTCACGCCCGCGGGTGGTGCTGTTGATGAAGTTGCCGCAGCCGTTCCGTCGCCACATGGGTATAAATCTGCGTGGTGGAAAGATCGCTGTGCCCCAGCAGCATCTGCACTACGCGCAAATCCGCGCCGTGGTTGAGCAGATGCGTGGCAAAAGCATGACGTAAAACGTGCGGCGATAATTTTTCGCTGTCGATACCGGCCAGTTGAGCATAATGCTTGATGCGATGCCAGAAGGTCTGGCGCGTCATTTGCTGGGCGCGGCTGCTGGGAAAAAGCACATCCAGCGACTGGCCGTTCAGCAGCCAGGGGCGCCCGTGCGCCAGATACTGTTCAAGCCAGTAGACCGCCTCTTCGCCAAGCGGCACAAGCCGCTCTTTATTGCCCTTGCCGATAACCCGCACCACGCCCTGGCGCAGGCTAACATCGCTCATGGTCAGCCCCACCAGCTCCGACACGCGAAGCCCGGTGGCGTACAGCACTTCGAGCATTGCTTTATCACGTAGTTCAATCGGCTGATCCACCACCGGCGCCTGCAGCAGGCGTTCAACCTGCGCCTCGCTGAGATCTTTCGGCAACCGCTGCGGCAGTTTGGGCGAGGCGAGCATGGCGCTCGGGTCATCCTCACGCGCTTTTTCACGGTAAAGATGCTGGAAAAGACGGCGCATAGCGCTCAGCATCCTGGCGGAGCTGGTCGCTTTAAAACCGCCTTCCACCCTTTCGGCAAGCAGCGCCTGTAGATCGTCGCGCTGGGCGGTGAGCAACGTCAACCCCCGGTGATGCAGCCACTGCGCCACCATGGTCAGGTCTCGCCGGTAGGCGCTCAGGCTGTTCTGGGCGAGATTTTTCTCAAGCCAGAGCGCGTCGAGAAACTGTTCTATACGAGCTAAATCTTGTTCCATCGCTTTTCCGCCTTTCGCCAGGGTCGCGCCATTATGCCTGATAGCGAACAGGATCTGGTACACTGGCGCCTCTGCAGATGAAGAAATGAGAAGTTACCGCTATGAACATTGGTCTTTTTTATGGTTCCAGCACCTGTTACACCGAAATGGCGGCTGAAAAAATACGCGATATTATTGGCCCTGATCTGGTAACGCTGCACAACCTTAAAGATGACTCGCCCACGTTGATGGAGCAGTATGACGTGCTGATCCTCGGCATTCCTACCTGGGATTTCGGCGAACTTCAGGAAGACTGGGAAGCCATCTGGGATCGGCTCGACAGCCTCGCCCTTGAGGGCAAAATCGTGGCGCTTTACGGCATGGGCGACCAACTGGGCTATGGCGAATGGTTCCTGGACGCCCTCGGCATGCTGCACGATAAACTCGCCCCAAAAGGCGTTAAGTTTATCGGCTACTGGCCTACCGAAGGGTATGAGTTTACCAGCAATAAGCCGGTGATTGCCGAAGGCCAGCTGTTCGTCGGCCTGGCGCTGGATGAAACGAACCAGTATGACTTAAGCGAAAGCCGCATCGAAAACTGGTGCGAGCAAATTCTGGGCGAAATGGCCGAGCAGTTCGCCTGAGACCGTTTCAGGTCAGGAGCAAGGGTGGCCCGGGCGTTGCAGCAACAAGCGCCGTAAATCGCGCCACTCGCCTTCCGTCATGCTGTCCGCCGCCAGCCACAGATGCTGGCGACGCGCAGTCTGTTCATCGCGCAAACGCAGCATCATTCCGCTGTTGAGCATCCATGGCGAATCGCCGATTTCCCACTCTATTCCTTGCCAGCGCAGGCGATAATCGGCGGTGAGCTTCACCTCGCCCTGACAGGCGTTAATGCGCCGCTGGCTGCGCACGCAGTCAAATACCACCAGCGAGAGCAACAGCAGCCAGACCGGCATATAGCTCAGCGGCCAGGGCAACAGCAAAATCGCTGCGGCAACAAGGCCGTGGAGCAGCAGCGAAAGCCACTGCGCTCGCCACGAGACGCGTAGATCAGATTGCCACAGGACCACGTTCCTGATTCCGTGTCTGGATTAACTGCACCATCCGCGCTAATTCCGCATCCGCAGGCTTGCCGTGGTTCATCAGCCAGTTAAATAAATCAGGATCGTCGCATTCAAGAAGACGGACAAACAGCCGCTTATCCTCATCGCTCAGCGTGTCATATTCATACTCGAAGAACGGCATGATAGAGATATCAAGTTCGCGCATACCGCGACGGCATGCCCAGTGGATTCGGGCTTTGTTATTGATGTCCATGTGCATATTCCCGCTTAACCGCTTTTAGAAGACGGCTGCTAGTGTACCGCTTTTTTTCTCCGCCTTTGACAGGAATGTTGCGAATTGCGAAGCGTTGTCCAGGAAAATAATTTCCTGGGGCAACAATTTCCTTTTGCTGCGAGGCAACGCCCCTTCTTCTTTAAGCGCACGAAAGGGGATATCAAAAGACTTGCATTGTCCGCAGCCTCTTTAACAATATGTGGTTATCGCACCTTTAGCGTGAACGTAATTTCGCGTAAGCAACCTGGGACTTTATTGTTATGGCATTCACTCCATTTCCTCCGCGTCAGCCCGCCGCCGCAGCGCGCCTGCCGCTGACGCTTATCTCTCTGGATGACTGGGCGCTCTCAACCCTCACTGGCGCCGACAGCGAAAAGTATCTGCAAGGCCAGGTGACGGCGGACGTGGCCCAACTGGCTGAAAACCAACACCTGCTGGCGGCGCACTGCGACGCCAAAGGCAAAATGTGGAGCAACCTGCGCCTGTTTCGCCATGGCGAAGGGTTCGCCTGGATTGTTCGCCGCAGCGTGCAGGATAATCAGCTGGCGCAGCTGAAAAAATATGCGGTGTTCTCCAAAGTGGCTATCGCCGAAGATAAGGAAGCAGTGCTGTTGGGCGTGGCGGGTTTTCAGGCGCGCGCAGCGCTGGCTAACCTTTTTAGCGCCCTGCCGGATGAACAAAATCAGGTGGTGCGCGAAGGGGCAACCACGCTGCTGTGGTTCAACCTGCCGGCCGAGCGTTTTCTGCTGGTAACGGATAAAGCCACCGCTGGCGATATCACGGAAAAGTTGCGCGGCGAAGCGCAGCTCAACGCCAGTCAACAATGGCTGGCGCTGGATATTGAAGCCGGGTATCCGGTGATTGACGACGCCAACAGCGCGCAGTTTATTCCGCAAGCGACCAATATCCAGGCGCTGGGCGGCATCAGCTTTAAGAAAGGCTGCTATACCGGTCAGGAGATGGTCGCACGGGCGAAATTCCGCGGCGCTAACAAGCGCGCGCTGTGGTATCTGGCGGGCAAAGCGAGCCGCGTGCCGCAGGCCGGCGAAGACCTGGAGCTGCAGATGGGCGAAAACTGGCGTCGCACCGGGACCGTGCTGGCGGCGGTGCAACTCGACGACGGCCGTTTGCTGGTACAGGCGGTGATGAATAACGACATGGAAAGCGGCAGCGTATTCCGCGTTCGCGACGAAAGCAGCCATACGCTGGCTATCGAACCGTTGCCTTATTCGCTGGAAGAAGCCTGAGCCTGAAGCCCCCTCGCCTGCGCGAGGGGGTTAGCGTTATTTGATATAGAGATAAATAGCGAGGAAGTGGCAGACGCTGCCGCCCAGTACAAAGCCGTGCCAGATGGCGTGGTTATAAGGGATGCGTTTACAAACGTAGAAAATCACGCCGAGCGTATAAACCACGCCGCCCACCGCCAGCAGCGTCACGCTGCCCGCCGCCAGTTTTACCGCCATCTGATAAATCACCACTAAGGAAAGCCAGCCCATCGTCAGATAGGTCGCCAGCGACAGCACCTTAAAGCGGTGCGCGATAGTGAGCTTAAAAAGAATTCCCAGCAGCGCCAGGCTCCAGATAACAATCATGAGCCCCCTCGCCAGCGGCGAGTTAAGCCCTACCAGCAAAAACGGCGTATACGTGCCTGCTATCAACAGATAAATAGCGCAGTGGTCGAATTTCTTCAGCCAGACCTTGGCCCTGGCATGAGGAATAGCATGGTAAAGCGTGGAGGCGAGAAACAGCAGGATCATGCTGCCGCCATAAAGGCTATAGCTGGTAATGGCCATGGCGCTGGCGTTGGTGTCCGCCGCCTGCACCAGCAGCAATACCAGACCGACGATGCCAAATACCAGCCCAATGCCGTGGCTGATGCTGTTGGCTATTTCCTCAGCCAGCGAATATCCCTGAGCAATGAGCGGCTTGCGAACCATAGTGAAGCTCCGACAGAGGTGTCAAAAAACAGACGACATGCATAGCCTAACTGAGAATGATTTCAGTGAACACCTGTTAGCTAAAATAAATCTGTTACCTGTCGTGACCGCGCCGCTTCGCTTTATGCATCACGCCTTTAAAGCAGGCGCAAAGCTTACAGCTGTGCTATGAAATCCGCTTAAAAGCAATTACATAAAGCTTATCCAGACCCGGGTATATCTCTGCTATCACCTGCCGGAGTTCAGCGAGCGTCATATTTTCCTGGCGCGCATGCTCGTCGCTCAGCTCGTTAAGCGCGACTGGCGTGGTGCTGATAACTTCAAGCGTGCAAAAATAGCCATTATCTTCATAGCGTCCGGTGCGCAGGCGCTGGCCTGGCTGGAAATGCGATTCGGCTGCATCGCGGATCGTAATGGTTTTACGCCCGGCCAGGATATCCGGCTCAAAGCGGGCGAAAAAGGTAATGTCGTTTTGCAACGGTCTCTCCTCAGGCAAAAAGCAAAAAAGCATCATAAGCGTCAGCCGCGGGTTATGCATCCGCAAACGAAAGAATGACGCGCCCGGTTGGGATTTATGGCAGCATAAGATATATGTTGAGCAGACGCTGCTGTCAGCCATTACGCGAAGGAAGCCCCGCCCGTGACGATGTTTACCCACTCCGCTATCGCCAGCCTCAATAATCTGGAGATGATGGTTTATAACTTTGTCATCAAAAACCGCGACAAAGTGATGTATATGACCATTCGCGAGCTGGCGGACGCGGCTGGCGTCTCCACAACCACGGTGCTGCGCTTTTGCCGCAAGCTTAACTGCGAAGGCTATTCCGAATTCCGCGTACGCTTTAAATTATATTTAGAACAGAACGAACCTCAGCAGGCTAATTTCGGCGCCAGCGAAATCATCAGTTTTTTCAGAAGCGTTAATAATGAGGAATTTGATAATCTGCTCGACCGCGCGGTCGATATTATTCTCTCCTCTGAGCGCATTATTTTTGTCGGCGCGGGAACCTCTGGCGCTTTAGCGAAATATGGTGCGCGCTTTTTCTCCAACGTCGGGAAATTCAGCAACCATATTGACGACCCTTATTTTCCTGTCACCAACGATATGGCCAAAAATGCGCTGGCTATCGTCCTTTCTGTTTCCGGTGAAACCGCGGAGATCCTGCGTTTCGCCAGCCAGTTCAGCCTTCACCGCTGCAAGGTGCTCTCTATTACCAGTCACGACAACTCGTCACTGGCAAAGCTTGCCGATTTCAACCTCTCCTGGCACGTGCCGCAAACCCGCATTGCCGGCGTGTATGATATTACGACGCAGGTGCCGGTAATTTATATTCTTGAGACGCTGGGCCGTAAAATGGCGAAAAAACTGGCATAAAAAAAACAGGCTGTTTTTCATTTGTAACAAGTCACGTTATCCACTATTTGTTATATCGTGACTTTAAAATTCCCTTTGTTAGACTCGCGTTAAACGTTAATTGGCTCTGCGCGATTTATTGTCTTTGATCGGTTTATCGAATAACGAAGAGATGAATGAAATGAAGCAACTGACACTTCCGAAAGAGTTCCTTTGGGGCGGCGCGGTCGCCGCGCACCAGGTTGAAGGCGGCTGGAACCAGGGCGGCAAAGGCCCCAGCATTTGCGACGTGCTGACCGGCGGCGCGCACGGCGTCCCGCGTGAAATTACCGAGTCCGTCGTGCCGGGCAAATACTACCCGAACCATGAAGCGGTCGACTTCTACAGCCATTACAAAGAAGACATCAGGCTTTTCGCCGAGATGGGCTTTAAATGTTTCCGCACCTCCATCGCCTGGACACGTATCTTCCCGAAAGGCGACGAAGCCGAGCCGAACGAAGAGGGGCTGAAATTTTATGATGCGGTGTTTGATGAACTGCTGAAATATAACATTGAACCCGTCATCACCCTTTCTCACTTCGAAATGCCGCTGCATCTGGTGCAGCAGTACGGCGGCTGGACCAACCGTAAAGTCGTCGATTTCTTTGTTCGCTTCGCCGAAGTGGTGTTTGAGCGCTACAAGAATAAGGTCAAATACTGGATGACCTTTAACGAAATCAACAACCAGCGTAACTGGCGAGCGCCGCTGTTCGGCTACTGCTGCTCCGGCGTGGTCTATACCGAACACGACAACCCCGAAGAGACGATGTATCAGGTGCTGCACCACCAGTTCGTGGCCAGCGCCATGGCGGTGAAAATCGGCCATCGCATTAACCCGCAGATGCAGATCGGCTGCATGCTGGCGATGGTGCCGCTCTATCCCTTCTCCTGTAAGCCGGAAGATGTGATGTATGCTCAGGAGTCCATGCGCGAGCGCTATGTCTTTACTGACGTGCAGTTGCGCGGTTATTACCCTTCCTACGTGCTGAACGAATGGGAGCGCCGCGGCTTCAACATCAAAATGGAAGCAGGCGACGAGCAGATCCTGCGCGAAGGCTGCTGCGACTACCTGGGCTTTAGCTATTACATGACCAACGCGGTAAAAGCAGAAGGCGGCAGCGGCGACGCGCTGACCGGTTTCCAGGGCAGCGTGCCGAACCCGCACGTGAAGGCCTCCGACTGGGGCTGGCAGATTGACCCGGTGGGCCTGCGCTATGCGCTGTGTGAGCTCTACGAGCGCTACCAGAAGCCGCTGTTTATCGTTGAGAACGGCTTTGGCGCTTACGATAAAGTGGAAGCGGACGGCAGTATCAATGACGATTACCGTATCGATTACCTGCGCGCCCACATTGCCGAGATGGTAAAAGCGGTGACTTACGACGGCGTGGATCTGATGGGCTATACCCCGTGGGGCTGCATCGACTGCGTGTCGTTCACCACCGGCCAGTACAGCAAGCGCTACGGCTTTATCTACGTGAACAAACACGATGACGGCACGGGCGACATGTCACGCTCGCGTAAAAAAAGCTTCAACTGGTACAAAGAAGTCATCGCCAGCAACGGCGAAAAACTCTGACTTCCGCGCGTCTCTCTCCCCATCGGGAGAGAGACGACTGTCGCTTATTCAGTATGCTGGACAGCGATACAACGTTTACCCCGCCTGGCGTTTATATCCGGTAAAACGAGTGAATGAAACGCTCAACCCTACCTACTTCCCGCCCGCCAGTTCGATAAAGCTTCCCGTCACGTAAGAGGCTTTCTCGCTAAGCAACCAGGCAATCGCCTCCGCTACCTCCTCCGGTTGGCCGCCGCGCTGCATAGGCAGGCTTGATTTTACTCTGTCCACTCGTCCCGGCTCGCCGCCGCAAGCGTGCATTTCGGTATAAATGAGCCCCGGCCGCACGCAGTTTACGCGAATGCCCTGCCCCGCGACCTCCAGCGCAAGTCCGGTGGTAAGCGTATCTACCGCGCCTTTAGATGCTGCGTAATCAACATATTCGCCGGGCGCGCCAAGCCTTGAGGCCGCCGACGAAACGTTAACAATAGCCCCGCCTTTGCCGCCGTGGTGATGCGCCATGCGCTTTACCGCTTCGCGACAGCAGAGAAAGTAGCCGGTGACGTTGGTCACCAGCACGTTATTAATCCGCTCAGCGGTAAGCTCCTCGACGCGGCACTGCGTGAAAAGAATGCCCGCGTTATTCACCAGCGCGCCGAGCGGCTGATTAAGCGCATCTATCTGTGCAAACATCGCCATAACCTGCGCCTCGTCCGCAATATCCGCCTGCACCGCCAGCGCTTCGCCGCCTTTCGCGCGGATGGCTTCTACCACCTCCTGCGCCGCCTGCGCGTTTTTATGGTAATTCACCACAACCTTATAGCCCTGCGCGGCCAGCAATAGCGCCGTGGCCCGACCAATGCCGCGGCTGGCGCCGGTGATAAGTGCAACAGACATGCTTTTCTCCTTTTTATTCGGGGACGTATCGGCGATGATTTTTAATCAGCATTCAGGTTATTGCTCTCTCGTCACGCTCAGGCAAGAACAAACAGAAAGGCAGAAAATGAGATCACACGCCGACATCAGCAAATTTTTAAGCTACGTTTTGCGCCACCAGCCCGAGTCTATCGGTTTGCAACTGGATACCGAAGGCTGGGCCTCAGTGGATGAACTGATAACGCGCGCCGCTAAAGCGGGCAAGCATCTTACGCCCGGGCTGATTGAGGCGGTGGTGCAGGATAACGACAAAAAACGCTTTGCGTTAACTGCAGACAAACTACGCATTCGCGCCGTGCAGGGCCACTCTACAAAACAGGTAGCTATTCAGTGGGAGGAAAAAACGCCTCCAGGGATACTTTACCACGGCACCGCCACCCGTTTTCTTGAGAGCATTCGCCAGCAGGGGCTGGTGGCCGGTTCGCGTCATTACGTGCACCTTTCAGGCGATGAGGCGACTGCCGTCGCCGTTGGCGTGCGCCACGGCAAACCGGTTGTGCTGAAAATCAACGCCAGCGATATGCATCAGCAAGGCTACGCGTTTCATCAGGCGGATAACGGCGTCTGGCTGACCCGCGCGGTGCCCGCTGAATTTATCGCTTTTGAATAAAAAAGGGCGCCGCAGCGCCCTTCGTCATCCTCTTGCCGGAATTACTGGTATTCGCTCATCGGCACGCAGGAGCAGAACAGGTTGCGGTCGCCGTAAACATCGTCCAGACGTTTAACCGTCGGCCAGTACTTGTTGCCAAAGCCTGCCGGGAAAGCCGCCCGTTCACGGCTATAGGGATGCGTCCACTCTTCCACCAGCTCGTGCTGAACGTGCGGCGCGTTAACCAGCGGGTTATCTTCCGCCGGCCACTCTCCTTTCGCCACGCGGTCAATCTCCATGCGGATAGCCAGCATCGCGTCGATAAAGCGGTCCAGCTCGGCTTTGCTTTCTGATTCCGTCGGCTCCACCATCAGCGTGCCCGCCACCGGGAAAGACATCGTCGGCGCGTGGAAGCCGTAGTCGATAAGACGTTTGGCGATATCCAGCTCGCTGATGCCGGTCTCTTCTTTTAGCGGACGGATGTCGAGAATACACTCGTGCGCCACATGCCCCTCGCGCCCGGTATAAAGCACCGGATAGGCCGATTTCAGGCGCGTGGCGATGTAGTTGGCGTTCAGAATAGCCACCTGGCTTGCCTGCTTCAGCCCTTCAGACCCCATCATGCGAATATACATCCAGCTGATAGGCAGGATTGAGGCGCTGCCGAAAGGCGCGGCGGAAACCGCGCCCTGGCGGGTCAGCATTCCTTCAATCTGTACCACGCTGTGGCCCGGCACGAACGGCGCCAGGTGCGCTTTCACGCCAATCGGCCCCATGCCCGGCCCGCCGCCGCCGTGCGGAATGCAGAAGGTTTTATGCAGGTTGAGGTGGGAAACGTCCGCGCCGATATGGCCCGGCGAGGTGATACCCACCTGGGCGTTCATGTTGGCGCCGTCGAGATAAACCTGGCCGCCATACTGATGAACGATTTCGCATACTTCACGGATAGTCTCTTCATACACGCCGTGCGTGGACGGGTAAGTGACCATGATGCAGGAGAGTTTATCGCCCGCCTGCTCCGCCTTCTCGCGCAGATCGGCAAGATCGATATTGCCCTGCTTGTCGCAAGCCACGACCACCACCTCCATCCCCGCCATCTGCGCGGAGGCCGGGTTGGTGCCGTGCGCGGAGCTCGGGATAAGACAAATATCGCGTGCGCCTTCGTTGCGGCTTTCATGGTAATGGCGAATCGCCAGCAGGCCGGCGTATTCCCCCTGCGCGCCTGAGTTCGGCTGCATGCACAGCGCGTCGTAGCCCGTCAGCTTCACCAGCCACTCGGAAAGCTGGCCAATCATCATATGGTAGCCTTCGGCCTGCTCCGCCGGGCAGAACGGATGCAGTTCGGCAAACTCCGGCCAGGTGATGGGGATCATTTCCGCCGCAGCGTTCAGCTTCATGGTGCAGGAACCCAGCGGGATCATCGCCTGATTCAGCGCCAGGTCTTTACGCTCGAGCGAATGCATGTAGCGCATCATCTCGGTTTCGCTGTGGTAGCGATTAAAGACCGGATGGGTAAGGATGTCGTCTTCGCGCAGCATCGCCTGCGGGATGGAGCGGCTGTCGAGCGCCACGTCTTTATCCAGCGCGTCGATATCCAGACCGTGGTTGTCGCCAAGCAGGACGCTGAACAGACGCAGCACATCTTCGCGAGTGGTGGTTTCATCAAGCGTAACGCCCACGGCGTTCAGAATGTCGCTGCGAAGGTTAACCTCGGCGCCCTGCGCGCGCGCCAGCACGGCGGCTTTATCGGCCACTTCCACGCACAGCGTGTCGAACCAGGCGCTATGACGCAGCTTCAGCCCTTTATGCTGCAGACCTGCCGCCAGAATATCGGTGAAGCGGTGAATGCGGCTGGCGATGCGCTTGAGGCCCTTCGGTCCGTGGAAAACGGCGTAAAGGCTCGCGATGTTGGCAAGCAGCACCTGTGAAGTACAGATGTTGGAGTTCGCTTTTTCGCGGCGGATATGCTGCTCGCGGGTCTGCATCGCCATGCGCAGCGCGGTGTTGCCCGCCGCGTCTTTGGAAACGCCGATAATGCGGCCTGGCATAGAACGCTTAAATTCATCTTTCGCCGCGAAGAACGCCGCGTGCGGGCCGCCGTATCCCATCGGCACGCCGAAACGCTGGGCGGAGCCGAACACAATATCCGCGCCCTGCTTGCCCGGCGCCGTCAGCAGCACCAGCGCCATAAAATCCGCCGCCACGCTCACAATCACATTGCGCGCTTTCAGTTTTTCAATCAGCGGGCCGTAATCATGCACTTCACCGGTAGTGCCCACCTGTTGCAGCAGCACGCCGAAAATATCCTGATGATCGAGCGCTTTGCCCGGCTCATCGACGATAACTTCAAAGCCGAACGTTTCCGCGCGGGTGCGCACCACGTCCAGCGTCTGCGGATGAATATCCTGGGCCACGAAGAAGCGGTTCGCGCCTTTAAGCTTGCTGACGCGCTTAGCCATCGCCATCGCTTCGGCGGCGGCGGTCGCTTCGTCGAGCAGGGAGGCGGAAGCGATATCAAGCCCGGTGAGATCCAGCGTCACCTGCTGGAAGTTCAGCAGCGCTTCAAGACGTCCCTGCGACACTTCCGGCTGGTAAGGGGTGTAGGCCGTGTACCAGCCCGGGTTTTCCAGCATATTGCGCAGGATGACCGGCGGCGTATGAACGGCGGTATAGCCCATCCCGATATAGCTTTTAAAACGCTTGTTGCGGCTGGCGATGGCTTTCAGCTCCGCCAGCGCGGCGAACTCGGTGGCGGCTTCGCCGATAAACGGCGGCGCGGCCAGTTGGATGTCGGCGGGAACGATTTGCGCGGTCAGCGCATTCAGCGAGTCCGCGCCAACGGTGCGCAGCATCTCCTGCTGTTGCGAAGCAGAGGGACCGATGTGGCGTTCGATAAAGGCTTCGCGGTTTTCCAGCTGGCTCAGGGTCTGGGTCATGGGCGATATTTCCTGAAACGTGCAGTGAAGCAAATTAATGCGATGGGTGTGCTTGTCGCTCCCTGAAGGAGCGGGATAAGCCAGCGCTTACCCCTTTCTCTTCTCATACAGGCGAGGAGAGCTGAAATTATTCGTCTTCCAGCAGCGCGTCATAAGCCGCCGCGTCCAGCAGCGCCGCTACTTCGTTTTCGTCGCTGGCTTTGATCTTAAAGATCCAGCCTTCGCCGTACGGCGCGCTGTTCACCAGCTCCGGGGAGTCGCTCAGCGCATCGTTCACCGCAACGATTTCGCCGCTCACCGGGGCGTAGATGTCAGAAGCCGCTTTAACCGACTCCGCGACGGCGCAATCATCGCCCGCCGCCACGGTCGCGCCCACTTCCGGCAGGTCCACAAACACCATGTCGCCAAGCAGTTCCTGCGCGTGTTCGGTAATGCCGACGGTGTAAGTGCCATCCGCTTCCTTACGCAGCCATTCGTGTTCTTTGCTGTACTTCAGTTCATTCGGCACATTGCTCATGCTTATTCTCCAGATAGCAAAACTTATTGGGCGACCGGCTTACCGGCGCGGACAAAAATCGGTTTAGTGACGTGGACAGGCATTTCGCGGTTGCGGATCTGCACAATAGCGGTGTCGCCAATCCCCGCAGGCACGCGCGCCAGCGCGATGCTGTAGCCAAGCGTTGGGGAGAAAGAACCGCTGGTGATGACGCCTTCACGCACGCGGCCCAGCTCATCGGTAAAGTGAACCGGCTGCCCGCCGCGCAATACGCCTTTTTCGGTCATGACGAGGCCAACCAGTTGTTCGGTCCCCTGCTCCCGCTGCGCTTCAAGCGCTTCGCGACCGATGAAGTCACGCTCCTGCGGCTGCCAGGCGATGGTCCAACCCATATTGGCGGCGAGCGGCGATACGCCCTCGTCCATCTCCTGACCATATAAATTCATGCCCGCTTCCAGACGCAGCGTGTCGCGCGCGCCCAGACCGCAGGGTTTTACGCCCGCTTCCACCAGCTGCGCCCAGAAGCCTGCGGCGTTCTCGTTCGGCATGGCGATTTCATAACCCGCTTCGCCGGTATAACCGGTGGTGGCGATAAACAGCTCGTCCGCCTGAACGCCAAAAAACGGTTTCATGCCCGCGACCGCTTTGCGCTGCGCTTCGTTAAAGAGCGCGCCGGCTTTCTGCTGGGCGTTCGGGCCCTGCACCGCGATAAGCGACAGGTCGTCGCGCACCGTAACGGAAACGGCGAACGGCTCCGCATGCTCGTTAATCCACGCAAGATCCTTTTCACGGGTGGCGGAGTTAACCACGAGGCGGAAATAGTCTTCAGCGAGGAAATAGACAATCAGGTCGTCAATGACGCCTGCGGAGGCGGTAAGCATGGCGGTGTAAAGCGCCTTGCCAGGCTGAGTGAGTTTGGCGACGTCGTTCGCCAGCAGGTAGCGCAAAAATTCCCGGGTGCGCTCGCCGCGCAGGTCGACGATGGTCATGTGCGAGACATCAAACATGCCCGCGTCGTTACGCACGGCGTGGTGCTCATCAATCTGCGAGCCGTAGTGCAGCGGCATCATCCAGCCGTGAAAATCCACCATACGTGCGCCACACTGAACATGCTGCTCATACAAAGGGGTCTGTTGGGCCATCTTTTCCTCGTTTTTCTGCCGGGTCGGTGATGGTTTTGGGCCTCTGACTGCCGCGCCCGCCATCTGTCGCCGACACCGATCCCGGCGTCGACGCAAACGTTACCTTTCGCCTGACGTTATCACCGAAATGGCGCGTAAACCATAAGGTGAGTTAAGTCATCACATTAGCTTATGACCAAAATGGGAAAGATGCGCCACAGCGCTTTTAACTATTTACTAACGGATCAGAGCGGATAAAGCAGATTTAAATGCTGAACCTTTCGTTATTAACCAGTAATAACAACCAAATCAGCGTAAGAATTGCCTTAAGAGAAAAAACACGGGATGAGAAAAACTAATCCGAAAAAAGCGGTGAAATTAGAATATTTCAAATGAGTGAACACTCCTCTTTTCGTCCAGTGAAAAGAGAAGTGTGACGCAGTTAACGTAACCAATCCGGCAGGTCGTGGAGACCCATCGCCTGGCGCAGCAGTTGCGGTTTAACGCCGGGGAGCGAATCGGCGAGTTTCAAACCCACATCGCGCAGCAGCTTTTTCGCCGGATTGTTGCCGGCAAACAGTTCGCGAAAGCCCTGCATGCTGGCGAGCATGACCGCCGCGCTGTGCTTGCGGCTACGCTCGTAGCGACGAAGATAAAGGTGCTGACCGATATCTTTGCCCTGCGCGAACAGGCGACGCAATTCGGCTATCAACTCCGCCGCATCCATAAAACCAAGGTTAACGCCCTGGCCGGCAAGCGGGTGAATGGTATGCGCGGCGTCGCCCACCAGCGCCAGGCGGTGCGCAGCGAACTGCCGTGCGTAACGGCCGGTCAGCGGGAACACCTGCCGCTCGCCTTCCACCTTCGTCAGCCCCAGGCGGTTATCAAAGGCCACGCACAGCGCCCGGTTAAACTCGTCTTCACTGGCCTGCTGCATGCGCTGCGCTTCAAGCGGCGGCAGCGACCAGACGATGGAGCACAGGTGCGGATCGCTAAGCGGCAGAAAGGCGAGAATGCCGTCGCCATGGAACGCCTGGCGCGCGACTGCGCCGTGCGGCTCCTCGGTGCGGATGGTCGCCACCAGCGCGGAGTGTTCGTAATCCCAGAACGTCAGCGGAATGTCCGCTTTATCGCGCAGCCAGGAGTTGGCACCGTCGGCGCCCACCACCAGCCTTGCGGTGAGCATATTGCCGTCTTTCAGCGTCAGAAACGCCTCGTTCTCGCCCCACGCCACCTGCTGCAGTTCGGCAGGGGCCATCAGGGTAATGTCTTTGCCCTGCTGCGCCTTGTTCCACAGCGCCTGATGAATGACGTTGTTTTCGATGATATGACCGAGGTGCGTATAACCGTACCCCTTATCGTCAAAGGCGATGCGCCCGAAGCTGTCTTTCTCCCACACTTCCATGCCGTGATAGGCGCTGGCACGCATTTGCAGGATATCGCGCCATACGCCCAGCTTCTCCAGTAACTTTTCACTGGCGGCATTGATGGCAGAGACGCGCAGCGAAGGCGGCGCATCGGCGGTCACGGGCTGCGGCGGCTGATGCTCCAGCACCGCCACGCGCAGGCCGCAGCCTTCCAGTCCGCAGGCTACCGCCAGCCCCACCATGCCGCCGCCTACAATCGCCACATCTACGCTTTGCACATTCTTCTCCTTTAACGCGCAACCCAGCCAAGGGTGCGTTGCGCCAGCGCATCACGCGCCGGGGTAAATAGTTCCATCGCCATCAGGCCCAGATTACGCCCCACGACCAGCGGCGCCCAACGGTTGGCAAAAACATGCACCAGCCCATCGGTGACGCCGATGGTGGCGGCTCTGTCCTGTCGACGGCGGTGTTGATAAGCCGCCAGCACGGGATAATCGCCGATATCCTGCTGGCGGTCATGCGCCTGGGCAAGCGTTTCGGCAAGCGTCATCACATCGCGCAAACCGAGGTTAAACCCCTGCCCGGCGATGGGATGCAGCGTCTGAGCGGCGTTGCCGACCAGCACGGCGCGATGGGAGATAGCCTGCGAGGAGCGGGTAAGCGAGAGCGGATAAGCGCTGCGCGCGCCGGCATGGGTAATGCGCCCGAGCCGCCAGCCAAACGCTTTTTGCAATTCATGGCAAAAACGGGCGTCATCCCAGGCCATGACTTCCGCCTCTTTTTCCAGCGGATGACACCACACCAGCGAGCTGCGCCCCTGCGACATCGGCAGCATCGCGAGCGGACCATATTCAGTAAAACGCTCAAAGGCGCGACCGTCGTGCGGCTGCGAGGTGGTCACGTTAGCAATAACCGCCAGTTGATGGTAAGGCTGCTGGCGCCAGGTGATGCCGCACTGCGCGCCCAGCGGCGAACGCGTACCGTCCGCGGCCACCAGCAGACTGCCCGAAAGCGTTGCGCCGCTCTCAAGCTGCACGCTTACGCCCTCTTCGCTTCGCGTGAAGCTTGCCACACGGTCAGGGCAATGCAGCTGCACGCCAGGCGCCTTACGCAGCATGCTGAACAACCGCTGCCCGACATCGTGCAACTCCACCACTTGCCCCAGCGCGGCGATGTCATACGCTTTCGCTTCCAGCGTTACAAAGCCCGCATGGCCGCGGTCGCTGACGTGCACAGTGCTGATGGGCGTCGCTTTATCGGCAATCGCCTGCCAGACGCCAAACCGCGCCAGCTGCTGGCAGGTGCCGTGCGCCAGGGCGATAGCGCGCGCGTCAAACCCCGGATGCGCGGCGGATTCCGGCGCGCTGGCCTCGACCAGGTGCACCGGCAGCGCGCCGCGGGTGAAGTGCGAAAGCGCCAGCGCCAGCGTCGCGCCGGTCATGCCGCCGCCGATGATGATAACGCTCATGCCTGACGCGCCGCCGCCATCAGCGCTTCGATATCGTCTGCGGATTTCACGACGCTGTGGGTAAGGTTCTCATTACCGTTTTCAGTAATGAGAATGTCATCTTCGATGCGAATGCCGATGCCGCGGTACTCTGGCGGCACGTCGGCGTCCGGCGCGATATAAAGCCCTGGTTCGACGGTCAGCACCATGCCAGGTTCCAGCGTGCGCGAGCGGTCCGGACCGTAGTGGCCCACATCATGCACATCCAGCCCCAGCCAGTGGCTCAGGCCATGCATGAAGAAAGCGCGATGGGCGTTATCGGCAATCAGCTGATCCACCTCGCCTTTCAGGATATCCAGCTTCACCAGCCCGCTGACCATAATGCGCGCCACTTCGCCGGTCACTTCCTGAATGGACGTTCCCGGGCGGAACAGGCGCAGCGAAGTGTCGAGCGATTCCAGCACAATGTCGTAAATGGCGCGCTGGGCAGGGGTAAATTTGCCGTTCACCGGGAAGGTGCGGGTGATATCGCCTGCGTAGCCCTGATATTCGCAACCCGCGTCGATAAGCACCAGATCGCCGTCGCGCAGTTCGCTTTCGTTTTCGGTGTAGTGCAGGATGCAGCCGTTCTCGCCGCCGCCGACGATGGTGTTGTAGGAGGGAAACCGCGCGCCGTGGCGGTTAAATTCATGATGAATTTCCCCTTCCAGCTGATATTCAAACATGCCCGGGCGGCAGACCTGCATCGCCCGCGTATGCGCGAGCGCGCTAATTTCGCCTGCCCGGCGCAGGATTGCTATCTCTTCCGGCGATTTGAACAGGCGCATTTCATGCACCCAGGGACGCCAGTCGGTAAGCGTGGCGGGCGCCGCCAGGTTCTGGCGCGAGCCGCGACGCAGTTTCTCCAGCGCGGCGAACACGATGTTATCAGCCCAGTCGTACTGTCCCTGGGCGTGGTAAACCACATCGAGGCCATTTAACAGCTGATAGAGTTGCTCGTTAATCTCATCAAACGCCAGCGCGCGGTCCACGGCGAGTTTTTCCGGCGCCGCTTCCTGCCCCAGGCGGCGGCCAAACCAGATTTCAGCGGTTTTATCGCGCACGCGGTTAAACAACACGCTGTGGTTATGGGTGTCATCGCTTTTGATAAGCACCAGCACCGCTTCCGGCTCGTTAAAGCCGGTGAAATACCAAAAATCGCTGTTCTGGCGATACGGATACTCGCTGTCAGCGCTGCGCGTCGTCTCAGGCGCGGCGAAAATCAGCGCGGCGCTGGCGGGCGCCATCTTCGCCAGCAATGCCTGGCGACGGCGGAGAAACTCTACCTGTGTCATTGCACCTCCTGCTGCGTTTTTATTTTAGTGTAGCGTGGGCTTGCGGACTTCCGGCGCGGTCGGCGCGTTGCGCGTAAACGTGTCATGGCACAGCAGCGCCGCTACGCGCACGTATTCGATTATCTCCTCCAGCGACATCTCCAGCTCTTCCTGGTCTTCGTCTTCGTCGTAGCCCAGTTGCGCGATGTTGCGCAGATCGTCGATAGCTTCGCCCGTTTCGCCGGCGACCTTATCAAGCTTAGGCTGCGTGACGCCAAGCCCCAGCAGGAAATGGTTCACCCAGCCCGCCAGCGCGTCGGCGCGGTCGAAGACGCTGACGTCGTCGCCTTCCGGCAGATAAAGCTGAAACAGAAAACCGTCATCCTCCAGGTTGTCGCTGGTCGCGGCGTGCATCTCGCGCAGCGCCTGTGCAAGTTGCTGCCCAAACGCCAACCCCTCGTTAGTGAGGTCATGCAGCAGCGGCTGCCAGCTGCTGTCCTGGTTGCCGCCGCACAGCATTCCGCTGATGAGACCGTGCATTTCCGCAGGGGTCAGCCCCACGCCTTGTTGGTTAAGCAACTGGCCGAGCTCGCCGTAGCGAGGCATTTGGTTCTGTATAGACATGCGCATTCATCGTCGTTGAGGGGATATTCATGGTATGCTACCACTCTGGACCCTGGTGATACCAGAAAAGGGCTTGTATCTCCCTATCAGGGTAGCTATAGTGTCGCCCCTTCGCCGCCCCGGAAGGCGCGAACGGCAGGTGAATCAACAGCAGGAAGGTGGAATGTCTGCACAACCAGTCGATATCCAAATTTTTGGTCGTTCACTGCGGGTGAATTGTCCGCCAGAGCAGCGGGATGCACTAAATCAGGCGGCGGAAGATCTGAATCAACGGTTGCAAGATCTGAAAGTTCGCACTAGAGTCACCAATACTGAGCAATTGGTTTTCATCGCGGCGTTGAACGTCTGTTATGAGCTGGCTCAGGAAAAGACCAAAACCCGTGATTACGCAGCCAGCATGGAACAGCGTATTCGGATGCTCCAGCAGACCATTGAGCAAGCATTGCTTGAGCAAGGTCGCATAAGTGAGAGAACGGGACCAAAGTTTGAATAATGCTTTATGGTCTACTATGGTAGAGTGACCGTGAAGAAAAAAATTTCTCTGAGATGTTCGCAAGTGGGCCAGTCCCCTGAGCCGATATTTCAAAAAAACAGAATGTGACGCTCCACGGTTGGTGAGCATGCTCGGTTCGTCCGAGAAGCCTGAAAACCGTGACGACGCATTCACCTTGAACCGCGGGTTCAAGGGTTACAGCCTACGGCGGCATCTCGGAGATTCCCCACTTTTACTACCATGACGCAACGGCCAGTTACTCCCGAACTCAGACAGCAAATCCGCAAAGAAATCCGTCAGTTACGTCGTACTATTACGCCCGAACAGCAAACGCGATTTGCCCAACAGGCCGCCGCCCGAATGATGGCTTATGCGCCCGTGGTGGAAGCGAAAACCGTAGCAGTATTTCTCTCTTTTGATGGCGAACTCGATACCCGCCCGCTGATAGAAGGACTCTGGCGCGCCGGTAAACAGGTTTACCTGCCTGTGCTTCACCCCTTCAGTCCCGGCAATCTGCTTTTTCTGCGCTACTTCCCACACAGCGAACTGATGCTGAATCGTCTGAAAATTTACGAGCCGCCGCTTGATGTCCGCCACGTGTTGCCGCTAAGCGAACTGGATGTGCTGGTCACGCCGCTGGTGGCTTTTGACGCTCAGGGGCAACGTCTTGGCATGGGCGGCGGCTTTTACGACCGTACATTGCAAAACTGGCGCAGCCATGAGCTGTGGCCGGTGGGTTACGCCCATGATTGCCAGCAGGTGGCCTCGCTTCCCGTTGAAGAATGGGATATCCCGCTGCCCGCCGTCGTCACGCCTGAAAAGATCTGGACGTGGTAAGCGCCCAACAAAAAGCCCGCTGAAGCGGGCTTTTTTATGGCTCTTTTATCAGTACAGCAGACGAGCGCGAATGGTGCCTGCAATCGCCTTCATGCTTTGCAGCGCTTTGTTCGCCACATCTTCTTCGGCATCAATGTCGATAACCACATAACCCATCTGCGGCGTGGTTTGCAGGAACTGCGCGGCAATGTTAATGCCCTGCTCGGCGAAGATCTGGTTGATAGCGGTCAGCACGCCAGGACGGTTTTCGTGAATATGCAGCAGGCGGCTTACCGTGCCGCCGTGCAGCGGCAGCGAAACTTCCGGGAAGTTAACGGCAGAGAGCGTCGAACCATTGTCGGAGTATTTCACCAGCTTGCCCGCGACTTCGAGACCGATGTTCTCCTGCGCTTCTTGCGTGGAGCCGCCGATGTGCGGCGTCAGAATAACGTTATCGAATTCGCACAGAGGAGAGTTGAACGGATCGCTGTTAGTGGCAGGCTCCGTCGGGAAGACATCAATCGCCGCGCCCGCGAGGTGTTTGCGCGACAGCGCGTCACAGAGCGCCGGGATATCAACCACGGTGCCGCGCGCGGCGTTGATCAGCAGCGCGCCCGGCTTCATCAACGAGAGCTGTTCGGCGCCAATCATATTTTTCGTTGAGGCGTTTTCCGGCACGTGCAGGCTGACCACATCGCTCATGTTCAGCAGATCGGAAAGATGCTGAACCTGCGTGGCGTTGCCAAGCGGCAGTTTGCTTTCTATGTCGTAGAAATAAACATGCATGCCCAGCGCTTCCGCCAGGATGCCCAACTGGGTGCCGATGTGGCCGTAGCCGATGATGCCGAGCTTTTTGCCGCGCGCTTCATAAGAGCCCGCCGCCTGTTTGCTCCAGATGCCGCGGTGCGCTTTGGCGTTCGCTTCCGGAATGCCGCGCAGCAGCAGCAGCAGCTCGCCGATCACCAGTTCCGCTACGGAACGGGTATTGGAGAACGGCGCGTTAAAGACCGGAATGCCGCGTTTCGCCGCCGCGTTCAGGTCAACCTGGTTGGTGCCGATGCAGAAGCAACCTACCGCCACCAGTTTTTCCGCTGCGGCGAAAATCTCTTCGGTCAGATGGGTACGGGATCGCAGGCCAATAAAGTGAGCGTCACGGATCGACTCTTTCAGCGCATCGCTGTCCAGCGCGCCTTTGTGGTATTCGATATTGGTATAACCCGCTGCACGCAGGCTATCGATGGCTTTCTGGTGCACGCCTTCCACCAGCAAGAATTTAATTTTGTCTTTCTCCAGTGATACTTTTGCCATTTCCCGACCCTGTCTTGTCTTATCAGATTGTGTACTGAGCAATAAGTCAGCCTTCTGCCAACATATCAAAATTTGCGGGTCCGGCAATATGAACGTTTGCGTCGGCGTCCTGAAGAAAAGTCACGCAGCGCTGAAAGGCAGAAGAAAATATTGTGTGGCAGAAATATGACGGCAGAAATGGAAAAGCGGAGACGACAAATGTGACATATGTCACCAAATTTCGCGGTTAAGATTTTTTTACCCTGGCGGGGCGCGCGGGCGCCCCGGTCAGATCATTTCACGATGGTCTTGACGCCTTCCGACGTGCCGATAAGCGCAACGTCCGCGCCGCGGTTAGCAAAAAGCCCCACGGTGACGACGCCGGGAATCGCGTTAATCGCATTTTCCAGCGCAATGGGTTCCATGATGGAAAGGCCGTGGACATCCAGAATGACGTTGCCGTTATCGGTCACTACGCCCTGGCGGTATTCCGGACGGCCGCCCAGCTTCACCAGCTGACGGGCTACTGCGCTTCGCGCCATCGGAATAACCTCAACCGGCAGCGGGAAGTTGCCGAGGATATCGACCTGCTTTGACGCATCGGCGATGCAGATGAACTTTTCCGCCACCGAGGCGATGATTTTTTCACGCGTCAGCGCCGCGCCGCCGCCTTTAATCATTTGCATCTGGCCGTTTATCTCATCCGCGCCGTCGACATAAATGCCGAGCGAATCCACCTCGTTGAGATCGTAAACGTGAATGCCGAGACTTTTCAGTTTGGCGGTGGAAGCGTCCGAGCTTGATACCGCGCCATCAATCTGATTTTTGATGGTGCCGAGCGCGTCGATAAAATGCGCCGCCGTGGAGCCGGTGCCCACGCCGACAATCGTTCCCGGCTGCACATACTGAAGCGCGGCCCAGCCCACTGCTTTTTTCAGTTCATCCTGCGTCATGATCTTTTGCCTGTGTGTGAAAACTGTGGCGCATTATAGAACAGGCTCGCTGAAAAAGACTCCTTCCGTCAGGCATACTGCTCCGATGATTGCGGTTTCTGCCTGTGCCTGGCAAAAATTTATGTCATAGTGCGAAACATTACGATTCAGGAGCATGCCAAAAAGATGAAACGCCCGGACTACAGGACACTACAGGCGCTGGATGCGGTCATTCGTGAACGCGGGTTTGAGCGCGCCGCGCAAAAGCTGTGTATCACCCAGTCCGCCGTGTCGCAACGCATCAAGCAACTGGAAAACATGTTTGGCCAGCCTTTGCTGGTTCGCACCGTGCCGCCGCGCCCTACCGAACAGGGCCAGAAGCTGCTGGCGTTGCTGCGTCAGGTGGAGTTGCTGGAGGATGAATGGCTCGGCGACGAACAGACGGGCGCGACTCCGCTTCTGCTGTCGCTGGCGGTCAACGCCGACAGTCTGGCTACCTGGCTGCTGCCTGCGCTTGCGCCGGTACTGGTCGATTCCCCTATTCGTCTTAACCTGCAAGTGGAGGATGAAACCCGCACGCAGGAGCGTTTACGCCGGGGCGAAGTGGTGGGCGCGGTAAGTATCCAGCCGCAGGCGCTGCCAAGCTGTCTCGTGGATAAGCTCGGCGCGCTCGACTACCTGTTTGTCGCCTCGAAGGCGTTTGCCGAACGCTACTTTCCCAACGGCGTCACCCGCGCTTCGCTGTTAAAAGCGCCTGCGGTGGCGTTCGACCATCTCGACGATATGCATCAGGCCTTCCTGCAGCAAAACTTCGACCTGCCGCCGGGCAGCGTGCCATGCCATATCGTCAACTCATCGGAAGCCTTTGTACAGCTCGCCCGCCAGGGCACCACCTGCTGCATGATCCCGCATTTGCAGATTGAAAAAGAGCTGCAAAGCGGCGAGCTAATCGACCTCACGCCAGGCCTTTGCCAGCGCCGGATGCTTTACTGGCACCGCTTTGCGCCGGAAAGCCGCATGATGCGCAACGTCACCGACGCGCTGCTGGAATATGGTCATAAGGTATTAAGACAGGAATAAAAAAACCCGCCGGCTGGCGGGTTTTTCTTTACTTCGCGGTAGCGCCGTTCGCGGCTGGCGCGGCGTTCTGCCCCGGCGCGCTATTAAGCGAAGCTGGAGCGGATTCGCGCTGCGCCTGCTCCGGCTGCAGTTCAAACACCACGTCGACCTGATCGTCAAACTGAATGGTCTGCTGATCGTAAGTATCCTGAGCGCTCACCGGCGCGGCGGCTTCGGCTTTCATCATCCGCACCATCGGGCCCGGCTGGTAGTTCGACACGTGATAACGCACGCTGTAAACCGGCCCCAGGTTACGCTTAAAGCCGCTGGCCAGCTGCTGCGCCTGGCGTACGGCGTCATCGATAGCGGCTTTGCGCGCCTTGTCTTTATACTCTTCCGGATGCGCAACGCCGAGCGATACGGAGCGAATTTCGTTAAGCCCCGCTTTCAGCGCGCCGTCCAGCAGATCGTTAAGCTTGTCGAGCTGGCGCAGCGTCACCTCGACGGTACGTACCGCGCGATATCCTTTAAGCTGGGCTTTGCCATCTTTCAGATACTCATATTCCGGCTGGGTGCGTAAGTTCGCGGAGTTGATATCTTTTTTCTCCACGTTGTTTTGCTGCAAGAAACCGAGGTATTGCGCAACGCGATCGTCCGCCTGCTTTTTGGCGGAAGCGGCGTCTTTTGCCGTTACGTTGACCTCAATAGCCAGCGTCGCGATATCCGGAACCGCATCCACGCTCGCCGTCCCTGACGTCACGATATGCGGGCCGTCCGGCAATTCATTCGCCTGAATATTCGCCGTGCTAAGTGCGACCAGAGCCGCCAGCGCCATCACTTTAAACTTCACTGTTTCTCCTCCGTGTTGCGTTTCACTGAAGTGGCCCGTCCTGCGCGTGCGGGCGTCTGGCTGCAAGCTTAGCTTTCTTAAAACAAATGTCCATCAGAGAAGGTTTAGAGCAGCGCGTTTATATGCGCAACACCTTCGCGGCCAAGCTGAAAAGCGATGAACCACATCACCAGCCCCACAATGCCGTTGATGATGCGCTGGGCTTTTTCGGTGCGAAGACGCGGCGCAAGCCAGGCCGCCAGCAGCGCCAGGCCGAAGAACCAGAGGATGGAGGCGCTAATGGTGCCCAGCGCGAAAGCCCGCTTCGGCGTTTCCGCCAATTGCCCGCCGAGACTGCCCAGCACCACGAAGGTATCCAGGTAAACGTGAGGGTTAAGCCAGGTTACCGCCAGCATCGTGGCGATGATCCGCAGCCTGCCTTGATTCATCGCCTGAGCATTCGCCAGCGCAACGTGCCGGCTAAACGCCGTTTTAAGCGCGCCAAAGCCGTACCACAACAGGAACGCCACGCCGCCCCATGTCACCAGCGCCAGCAACCAGGGCGACTGCATCAGGATGGCGCTGCCGCCAAAGACGCCTGCGCAAATCAGCACGATATCGCTTAACGCGCACAGCGAAGCGATCATCAAATGATACTGGCGACGGATGCCCTGGTTGAGCACGAAGGCGTTTTGCGGGCCAAGGGGCAATATCATCGCCGCGCCTAAAGCAAGCCCTTGAAAATAATAACTTAACACTCTTTTTCCCTGAATTTCATGAATTGGAAAACAAGTGTAATGCGCCTTTCCCATTAGCCCAAACGCAAAATTTTAATCACCAATAAGTAGAGCTAATAGCGATAGTCATAAAAAAGCCAGCGTTACGCTGGCTTAATCTTTACTGGGCGCCGGAGAGCTTATCCTGCGGGGCCGGTTTGGCCTCCTGGGCGGTCGGCTCCGTAATAATAGCGGACGGTTTCGGCTCCTGCTCAGGCGCCCGCTCCTGCTTAGGCTGAGCAAGCTGCTTCACATTAACGTCCATCTGCGGATAAGGAATGCTGATGCCTTCCGCGTCCAGCGCCTTCTTGGCGCGCTCCAGAATATCCCAGTAGACTTCCTGCAGGTCGCTGCTCTTGCTCCAGGCGCGAATAACAAAGTTGATGGAAGAGGCGCCCAGTTCGTTCATGCGCACCGTTCTTTCACGGTCTTTCAGAATACGTTCTTCCGACATAACAATGTCGGTGAGGATCTGACGCACGCGATCGATATCCGCATCGTAAGAGACGCCGATAATCAGTTCGTTGCGGCGAACCGGTTCACGGGAATAGTTAATAATGTTGCCGGCGATGATTTTCCCGTTCGGCACGACCACATACTTACCGTCGGCGGTGATAAGCGTGGTGGAGAAAATCTGTACGTGTTGCACCGTACCCGCAATGCCGCCGAGGTCGACATATTCACCGGCGCGGAAAGGCCGGAAAGTGACCAGCAGCACCCCGGCCGCCAGGTTGGACAGCGAACCCTGCAACGCCAGACCCACGGCCAGACCTGCGGCGCCGAGTACGGCGATGACAGAAGCAGTCTGCACGCCCACGCGGCCCAGCGCGGCAATCAGCGTAAAGGCAATAATGCCGTAGCGCACCAGCGCGGAGAGGAAGTCCGCAACGGTCGCATCCACATGACGCGCCACCATCACACGGTTAAGGGTATTGGAGATGGCGCGAGCCACAATCATCCCGACGATAATAATGGCTATCGCCGCCACAATGTTGACGGCATAGCTCAGCAGCAGCGCCTGGTTGCGCACCAGCCAGCCTCCCGCATTATTGATGCTGTCTACCACATTTAAATCTTCCATTCGGCACTCCTCGTAGTGTCCCCGGCCGGGTTAAAAATTAACTGCCTGAAGGACGGCAGCGAAGTGATTTAAGGGTAAACAAAACGGCGGGATTACGCCAGGCGGCAGGCAGAGGGCGGCGGGCGCAGTAGGTTGATTTAACAAAAAGAAAGGCCCGCCAGAAGCGGGCCTGAGAAAGAGTTAAGGCAATTGTTACAGAACGTCAATAGCGTTCAGTTCTTTGAATGCCTGCTCCAGACGCGTCACCATGCTGGCCTGCGCTGCGCGCAGCCAAACACGCGGGTCGTAGTATTTCTTGTTCGGCTGATCTTCCCCTTTCGGGTTGCCGAGCTGACCCTGCAGGTAAGCTTCGTTCTCTTTGTAGTACTTCAGGATACCTTCCCAGGTTGCCCACTGGGTGTCGGTATCGATGTTCATTTTGATAACGCCGTAGCTTACGGAGTCTTTGATTTCCTGAGCGGAAGAGCCGGAACCGCCGTGGAACACGAAGTTCAGGCTGTTGTGCGGCAGGTTGTGTTTCTTAGAAACATATTCCTGAGAGTCGCGCAGGATGGTCGGGGTCAGCTTCACGTTACCTGGCTTGTAAACGCCGTGTACGTTGCCGAAGGAGGCCGCGATGGTGAAGCGGTGGCTGATCGCGTTCAGTTTGGTGTACGCGTAATCAACGTCTTCCGGCTGGGTGTACAGAGCGGAAGCGTCCATATGGCTGTTGTCCACGCCATCTTCTTCACCGCCGGTGCAGCCCAGTTCGATCTCCAGGGTCATGCCCATTTTGGACATGCGCTCCAGGTACTTGGAACAGATCTCGATGTTCTCTTCCAGGGACTCTTCAGACAGGTCGATCATGTGAGAAGAGAACAGCGGTTTGCCGGTAGCGGCGAAGTGTTTTTCACCCGCGTCCAGCAGGCCGTCGATCCACGGCAGCAGTTTCTTCGCGCAGTGGTCGGTATGCAGAATCACCGGAACGCCGTAGTGCTCAGCCATCTGATGCACGTGATGCGCGCCAGAGATAGCGCCCAGGATTGCCGCCTGCTGGCCTTCGCCTTTGAAGCCTTTACCCGCGATGAACGCAGCGCCGCCGTTAGAGAACTGAACGATAACCGGCGCTTTTACTTTGGCAGCGGCTTCCAGAACGGCGTTGATGGAGTCAGTACCCACGCAGTTTACCGCTGGCAGCGCGAAGTGGTTTTCTTTAGCTACCTGGAACACTTTCTGTACGTCGTCACCCGTGATGACGCCCGGTTTTACGAAATCAAAAATTTTAGACATTTACGTAGTCCTGTATCTTCGGCCGTTAGAAAAAAGTGCGAGCCCTGACAGTCAAAGCACGCTGAAAACAACGGGCGAGGAAGCCTCGCCCGTATCAATTACTGCTTAGCGCGCTCTTCGAGCATGGCTACTGCCGGCAGTACTTTACCTTCCACGAATTCGAGGAACGCGCCGCCGCCGGTAGAGATGTAGGAAATTTTGTCCGCGATGCCGAACATATCGATAGCCGCCAGGGTGTCGCCGCCGCCTGCGATAGAGAACGCATCACTTTCAGCGATAGCGCGAGCGACGATCTCGGTGCCTTTGCGGAAGTTCGGGAATTCGAATACGCCAACCGGACCATTCCACAGAATGGTTTTAGCGTTTTTCAGGATTTCAGCCAGTTTCTCAGCGGAAACGTCGCCCATATCCAGAATCTGCTCTTCATCTTTGATTTCAGAAACAGACTTCAGGGTAGCCGGCGCGGTTTCAGAGAATTCAGTCGCAACGCGAACGTCGGTCGGAACCGGGATATCGCAGGTGCCCAGCAGACGTTTGGCTTCATCAACCAGGTCCGCTTCGTACAGGGATTTACCTACGTTGTGGCCCTGAGCGGCAACGAAGGTGTTAGCGATACCGCCGCCGACGATCAGCTGGTCAGCGATTTTGGACAGGGAATCCAGTACGGTCAGCTTGGTGGAAACTTTAGAACCGCCAACGATGGCGACCATCGGACGAGCCGGCTCTTTCAGCGCTTTACCCAGCGCGTCCAGCTCTTCCGCCAGCAGCGGGCCTGCGCACGCTACGTCGGCGAATTTGCCTACGCCGTGAGTGGAAGCCTGAGCGCGGTGCGCGGTGCCGAATGCGTCCATAACGAACACGTCGCACAGCGCGGCGTATTTCTTAGCCAAGGTTTCGTCGTCTTTCTTCTCGCCCTTGTTGAAACGGACGTTTTCCAGAACAACCAGTTCGCCTTGCGCGACTTCAACGCCGTCGAGGTAATCTTTTGCCAGGCGCACCGGGGCATTCAGCTTGTCTTTAAGGTAGTTCACTACCGGCAGCAGAGAGAATTCTTCGTTGTATTCGCCTTCGGTCGGACGACCCAGGTGGGACGTTACCATCACTTTCGCGCCCTGTTTCAGCGCCAGTTCGATGGTCGGCAGAGAAGCGCGAATACGCGCGTCGGAAGTAACTTTCCCTTCTTTAACCGGTACGTTCAGGTCGGCACGGATCAGTACGCGTTTACCTGCCAGATCCAGATCGGTCATCTTAATTACAGACATGGTGAATCCTCTCGTTGATTCTAAAGTTTTGCAGACGCAAATCGCGTCTTACCTGAAACCAATAGCTGCCATGGCTAACGTGGTGTCGAGCATCCGGTTAGCAAAGCCCCATTCATTATCACACCACACCAGCGTTTTGATGAGGTGCGCCCCACTCACCCGTGTCTGCGTGCCGTCCACAATGGCACTGTGCGGATCGTGGTTAAAATCAGTTGAGACCAACGGTAATTCCGTATAGTCAACTATACCATGAAATGCACCCTGTGCCGCTTTTTGCAGCAACAGGTTGACATCGCACGCTTTTACCGGCTGACGAACCGTGACGCTCAGGTCAATCGCCGTCACGTTAATGGTCGGTACGCGCACGGCGATGGCTTCAAAATGGTCATGAAATTTAGGGAAAATTCGGCTGATGCCTGCCGCAAGACGCGTGTCCACCGGAATGATCGATTGACTGGCGGCGCGCGTACGGCGCAAGTCGGGGTGATAAGCGTCGATAACCTGCTGATCGTGCATGGCCGAATGGATTGTCGTCACCGTGCCGGACTCAATGCCGAAAGCGTCGTCGAGCAGCTTTATCACAGGAATAATGCAGTTGGTGGTGCAGGAGGCGTTAGAGACGATGCGATGCTCCGCTTCGAGCAGCGCCTGGTTGACGCCGTAAACCACCGTTGCGTCAAGATCGTTGCCGCCGGGATGGGAGAAAAGCACTTTCTTCGCGCCCGCTTCCAGGTGCGCCATGCCATCCGCGCGGGAACCGTACACGCCGGTGCAATCGAGCACGATATCTACGCCCAGTTCACGCCAGGGCAGCGCTTCTATATTGCGCTCATGCAGCAGGCGAATGGTGTCGTTGCCGATCCACATCAGCTCCGCCTCCTGGCGCACATCCCAGGCGAAGCGGCCGTGGCTGGTGTCATATTTCAACAGGTGCGCCATGCCCGTGGCATCCGCCAGCTCGTTGATAGCCACCACGGTGATTTCAGCCCGACGCCCTGATTCGTATAATGCGCGAACCACGTTACGCCCGATACGACCGAAACCATTAATCGCTATGCGTAGGGTCATAGGTCTCCTGCAAAGCATTCCCGGATTGAGTTGGCTGACAGAGTAATGCAGCCATCCTCTGAGGGGAATCCTCGCCTGTCACAAACTGCATCTGTTTGATTATTTGTCGAACATTTAATCGACTGAAACGGTTCAGCCAGAATAATCGAAAGCCGGAATAAAAGGAACGATCGGCCGGGGAAAGCGCCTTAAGTTCTGACCTGCGTCACATTTTTAATGGAATAAATTCCATTACCCCAGCATTACTGCGCCCGGGATTGGTCATCAGAGCGACAGCTTTCACCAGAAACGGGAGGTTACGTTATAAACGTTGCCGCCTTACAATAAGAAACCGCCTGATTTACCCTGGTAAACCGCCATGTTAACTGCCCCGTTTTCCGAAAATTCGCCCGATCTCAACACGCTGCGCCTGCGTTTTCGCGGATGCCTGCTTGGAGGGGCGGTTGGCGACGCGTTAGGCGGTCCGGTGGAATTTTTGAGCCTCCCGGAGATTACGGCGCGTTTCGGCGCGCAGGGTATTACGGATTACGAAGCAGCCTGGGGCGGCAAAGGGAAGATAACCGACGATACGCAGATGACGCTGTTCACTGCGGAAGGGTTGCTGCGCGGCTGGGTGCGCGGCGCGATGCGCGGCATTGCCCCTGCTTTTACCGGCACTACCGCTCACGCCTACCAGCGCTGGCTGCTGACGCAGGGAGAACATAATCGTCATGGCCTGCTGAACGGCTTTTCGCTTTCCGGCTGGCTTATCCAGCAACAAGCCCTCTACAGCGCCCGTGCGCCGGGCGTTACCTGCCTGAGCGCGCTACGCGAGATGAAACGCTTTGGCGAACCCGCCAGTAATAACAGCAAAGGCTGCGGCGGCGTAATGCGCGTAGCGCCGGTAGGGCTGTTTTATGCCCGCCATCAGGAGAAGGACGCCGTCCGGCAGGCTTTCGATATGGGGTGCAGACTGGCCGCGCTTACCCACGGGCACCCTACCGGCTGGCTTACGGGCGGGGTACTTGCCGCGTTGGTTTTCCATCTTGCACAAGGAGAGACGCTGCACGCAGCGACTGACAGCACCATTGCGCTATTGAAAACGCAGCCCGCGCACGAAGAAACGCTTCATGCTATTGAGCTTGCGCAACAGCTAGCCCAGACGCCAACGCCGTCCCACGAGGCGATAGCGAAACTTGGCGAAGGCTGGGTAGCGGAAGAGGCGCTGGCCATTGCGGTTTATTGCGCGCTGGCGGCCCGCTCGTTTGAACATGGCGTGCTGATGGCGGTGAATCATAGCGGGGATTCCGACTCTACGGGCGCCATTGCAGGCAATCTTCTGGGCGCGATGTATGGCGTCTCGGCTATCCGGACGGCGTGGCTGGAAAACCTGGAGCTCAACAGCGTGATACAGGAGATAGCGGACGATCTACTGGAGCATAACGCGTGGGAAATATCAGACTATAGCCTCACGCCGTTTACTCAGGCGCTGCTTGAAAAATACCCGGGCGACTAAAAAGACGCATAAAAAACGGGAGGCGCCTGGCCTCCCGTTTGGTTTCGCTTTAACGAATGCGATTACAGCAGCGATTTCGCCTGGCTTACCACGTTATCCACGGTGAAGCCGAACTCGGTGAACAGCTGCTCCGCCGGCGCGGATTCGCCGAAGGTAGTCATGCCTACCACCGCGCCGTTCAGGCCGACATATTTGAACCAGTAGTCCGCGATGCCCGCTTCGATAGCCACGCGCGCGCTAACCGCTTTCGGCAGCACCGCTTCGCGGTAGGCCGCATCCTGCTTGTCGAACGCGTCGGTAGACGGCATAGAAACCACGCGCGCCTTCACGCCTTCGGCAGACAGTTTTTCCCATGCCGCTACCGCCAGCTCCACTTCAGAACCGGTTGCGATGAAGATAAGCTGCGGCTGTCCGTCGCAATCTTTCAGCACATAAGCGCCGCGGGCGATATCCGCCAGCTGCTGCTCGCTGCGCTCCTGCTGCGCCAGGTTCTGGCGAGAGAAGATAAGCGCAGTCGGACCATCGTGGCGTTCAACCGCGTATTTCCACGCGACCGCAGACTCCACCTGGTCGCACGGACGCCATGTGCTCATGTTCGGCGTTACGCGCAGCGCCGCCAGTTGTTCAACCGGCTGGTGAGTCGGGCCATCTTCGCCCAGACCGATAGAGTCGTGGGTATAGACCATCACGTGACGCTGCTTCATCAGCGCCGCCATGCGCACCGCATTACGGGCATATTCCACAAACATCAGGAAGGTGGAGGTGTACGGCAGGAAACCGCCGTGCAGGCCGATGCCGTTGGCGATAGCGGTCATGCCGAACTCGCGCACGCCGTAGTGAATGTAGTTGCCTGCAGCGTCTTCGTTAATCGCTTTGGAACCAGACCACAGCGTCAGGTTAGAAGGCGCGAGGTCCGCTGAGCCGCCGAGGAACTCCGGCAGCCACGGGCCAAACGCTTCGATAGCGTTCTGAGAGGCTTTACGGCTGGCGATTTTCGCCGGGTTCGCCTGCAGTTTCGCAATGAAATCCTGCGCTTTCTGCGCGAAGTCCGCCGGCATTTCGCCTTTCATGCGGCGGGTAAACTCTTCGGCTTCCTGCGGGAAGGCTTTGGCGTAAGCGGCGAACTTCTCGTTCCATGCGCGCTCTTTCGCGGTGCCCATCTCTTTGGCGTCCCACTGCGCGTAGATCTCTTGCGGGATCACGAACGGCTCGTGTTTCCAGCCCAGCTGTTCGCGGGTCGCCGCCACTTCCGCGTCGCCCAGCGGCGCGCCGTGGGAGTCGTGCGTGCCCGCTTTGTTCGGCGAGCCGAAGCCGATGATGGTTTTGCACATCAGCAGGGACGGTTTGTCCGTTACCGCACGCGCTTCTTCGATGGCGCGCTTGATGGCGTCCGCATCGTGACCATCCACGTCGCGCACGACGTGCCAGCCGTAAGCTTCAAAACGCTTAGCGGTGTCATCGGTGAACCAGCCTTCAATGTGGCCGTCGATGGAAATACCGTTGTCGTCGTAGAACGCCACCAGCTTGCCAAGGCCCAGCGTGCCCGCCAGCGAGCACACTTCGTGGGAGATGCCTTCCATCATGCAGCCGTCGCCCAGGAAGGCGTAGGTGTAGTGGTTAACAATGTCGTGGCCCGGACGGTTAAATTGCGCCGCCAGCGTTTTCTCCGCGATCGCCATGCCTACGGCGTTGGCGATGCCCTGCCCCAGCGGACCGGTGGTAGTTTCAACGCCTGCGGTGTAACCCACTTCCGGGTGGCCTGGGGTTTTGGAATGCAGCTGACGGAAGTTTTTCAGCTCTTCGATCGGCAGGTCGTAGCCGGTGAGGTGCAGCAGGCTGTAAATCAGCATCGATCCGTGGCCGTTAGAGAGCACGAAACGGTCGCGGTCGGCCCAGCTCGGGTTTTGCGGGTTATGGTTCAGGAAATCACGCCACAGGACTTCGGCAATGTCAGCCATACCCATCGGGGCACCCGGATGACCGGATTTGGCTTTCTGTACTGCGTCCATGCTGAGCGCACGAATAGCATTGGCAAGCTCTTTACGAGAGGACATTTTGACTCCAGATCGGATAGTTAAAGGCCACGCCTTAGTAACGACTTGACTACCACGCGTTATGGGCTACGCCCGGAAAAAGTGGCAAACAATGTAACCCAAGCGGATGGGCATGTACATGGAGCATCCTTTTGTTGCCTAAGAAATCTCTGGATCATGCTCGCAGGAAGCGCTACGGCCTCGCTCACTGCGCACTGACTTCTTTATACTGCTCATCATGCCGGTAAACTCCGCTGGCGAGGCTATACCCTTTTTATTCACTTTTGCGGAAGCACACACATGAAGATGCGCGCGATCCTGCTCGCGATGGGCGCGGCGGCCCTGCTGAGCGGTTGTCAGAACATGGATTCCAACGGCCTGCTTACCTCCGGCGCCGAGGCGTTTCAGGCTTACACGTTAAGCGATGCGCAGGTAAAAGCATTAAGCGATGAGTCCTGTAAAGAGCTGGACAGCAAGGCGACTATCGCCCCGGCCAGCAGCCAGTATGCCCAGCGCCTGAATACTATCGCCGCGGCGCTTGGCGACAACATCAACGGCCAACCGGTGAACTACAAGGTCTATATCCAGAAAGATGTGAACGCCTTCGCCATGGCGAACGGCTGCATCCGCGTCTACAGCGGGCTGATGGATATGATGACCGACAACGAAGTGGAAGCGGTAATCGGCCATGAAATGGGTCACGTCGCGCTGGGCCATGTGAAGCGCGGCATGCAGGTGGCGCTCAGCACTAACGCCGTACGCGCCGCCGCCGCTTCCGCAGGGGGCATCGTCGGCAGCCTGTCGCAGTCGCAGCTTGGCGCGCTGGGCGAACAGCTGGTCAATGCGCAGTTCTCGCAGCGCCAGGAGTCCGAAGCGGATGATTACTCCTACGATCTGTTGCGTAAGCGCGGCATCAACCCTCTCGGTCTCGCCACCAGCTTTGAGAAGCTCGCGCAACAGGAAGCGGGTCGCCAGAGCTCGATGTTTGACGACCACCCGGCTTCCGCCGCCCGCGCCGAACATATTCGCGAGCGCATGGCCGCCGACGGCATCAAATAAAAAGGCGGGGTGGCTTAACGCCCCCCGCCCTGTTGAAAAAGCCGGTTAACGCCGGCTTTTTTGTCGTGTTTTACGCGCCTTTTTTCGCCGCCTGGATGTAGAGCATTTCCAGCGCCAGCGTCGCCGCGGCAAGCGCGGTAATGTCAGACTGATCGTAAGCCGGCGCCACTTCTACAATGTCCATCCCGACGATGTTCAGATCCTGAATGCCGCGCAGCAGCTTAAGCGCGCGATCGGAGGTCAACCCGCCAATCACCGGCGTGCCGGTGCCCGGTGCGAACGCCGGATCCAGACAGTCGATATCAAAGGTCAGGTAGACCGGCATATCGCCCACAATCTGCTTAACCTGCGCCACAACGTCCGCCACGGAGCGGTCGTTAACCTGCGGCGCGTCCAGCACGGTAAAGCCGTTGTCTTTGTCGAACTCGGTGCGGATACCAATCTGTACGGAACGGGTCGGGTCAATCAGCCCTTCGTTCGGCGCAGTGTAGAACATGGTGCCGTGGTCGAATTCGCAGCCGTTAGAGTAGGTGTCGGTGTGCGCGTCAAAATGCACCAGCGCCATTTTGCCGAAGTGTTTGGCGTGGGCGCGAAGCAGCGGCAGCGTAACAAAATGGTCGCCGCCGAAAGAGAGCATGCGTTTGCCTGCCGCCAGCAGTTTTTCCGCATGCGCCTGCAGATTTTCACTCATTTCACGCGCGTCGCCGAAGGCGTAAACCAGGTCGCCGCAGTCCACCACGTTCAGGCGCTGGCGCATGTCGAAATCCCACGGGAAGCGGTTGCCTTCCCAGGCGAGATTAGTGGAAACCTGACGAATAGCCGCCGGTCCGAAGCGGCTGCCCGCACGGCCGGAAGTCGCCATATCAAACGGCACGCCGGTGATGACCCACTCCGCGTCGCTGTCGTACGGCTGGAAATTTACCGGCAGACGCAAAAAACCAAAGGCGTTGGATACCAGGGAGTTGTCGTACTGATGGCCTAAGGTGTTCATGAACATGACCTCTTGGTTACGTGAAAAAAGAGATAAAAAAAATCCCTTCCGCGTCGTTAAACCCGACGAGGAAGGGATTGATGGGTATACAGCTTATTGCGGCGGATTATCGCTGGTAATTCAGTCAGGTTCAAGCCTGTGACGCTCACGCTCTGCCTCCGCTGACGGATAACCCGGCGGATTGGGCAGGCGGCGAATAACGCCTCCCTGCCCCGTGATTCCAGCGAAACGACGCTTACTCGTCTTCCAGATAAGTGTAGCCGTAGAGTCCCGCTTCGAACTCTTCCAGGAACTGCTGCTGCAGCGCCTCGTCAAGCCCGGTCTGCTTCACCTGATCGCGGAAGTGCGTCAGCAGGGTGTTCGGATCCAACTGCACGTATTGCAGCATGTCCGCCACGGTGTCGCCTTCGTCGGAAAGCTCCACTTCCACACTGCCGTCCGGGAAGACAAAGACGTCCACCGCTTCGGTATCGCCGAACAGGTTGTGCATGTTGCCCAAAATTTCCTGATAGGCGCCCACCATAAAGAAGCCCAGCGGCGGCGCGTTATCCGGATCGTAGTCCGGCAGCGGCATGGTCGAGGCGATGCCGTCGCCATCGACATAGTGATCGATAGTGCCGTCGGAATCGCAGGTAATGTCCAGCAGCACGCCGCGGCGACTTGGCGCCTGGTCCAGCCCTTCAAGCGGCAGCACCGGGAACAGCTGATCGATGCCCCACGCATCCGGCATCGACTGGAACAGCGAGAAGTTGACGTAAATCTTATCCGCCATACGCTCCTGCAGTTCGTCGATAATCGGACGGTGCGCGCGGTTCTGCGGGTCGAGCTGCTTTTGCACTTCGTGACACAGGCTCAGGTAAAGCTGCTCCGCCCAGGCGCGCTCCTGCAGGCTAAACGTGCCGGAGGAGTAGCCGATATGGATGTCGTGCAGGTCCATCTGGCTGTCGTGCAGCCATTCGCGCAGCGAGCGGCGAGTACCCGGCTCATGCATCTCCTGCCAGGTTTCCCACATGCTTTGCAGCGGGCGCGCCGCGTCTTCAGCCGGCGCCGTCGGGTCGGTGAACTCGTTACGCTCCACGCCGATGATATTGGAGACCAGCACCGTATGGTGCGCAGTGACCGCACGGCCCGACTCGGTAATCACCGTCGGGTGCGGCAGCCCATTCTCTTCGCAAGCGTCGCCGATAGCCCAGATAATGTTGTTAGCGTATTCGTTAAGCCCGTAGTTTACCGAGCAGTCAGACTGAGAGCGGGTGCCCTCGTAGTCCACGCCGAGGCCGCCGCCCACGTCGAAGCACTGGATCTGCACGCCAAGCTTATGCAGCTCAACATAAAAACGCGCCGACTCGCGCACGCCGGTCGCGATATCGCGAATGTTCGCCATCTGCGAACCCAGATGGAAGTGCAGAAGCTGCAGGCTTTCAAGACGGCCTGCTTCACGCAGCGTCTCCACCAGTTGCAGCACCTGCGTCGCCGCGAGGCCGAATTTCGATTTTTCGCCGCCGGACGATTGCCATTTGCCGGAGCCCTGGGAAGCCAGACGCGCACGCACGCCGAGGCGCGGCACCACGTTCAGACGCTCCGCCTCTTCCAGCACGATTTTGATTTCCGACATTTTCTCGATAACGAGATAGACCTTATGGCCCATCTTCTCGCCAATGAGCGCCAGGCGGATATATTCACGGTCTTTGTAGCCGTTGCAGACGATAACGGAGCGCGTCATCCCGGCGTGCGCCAGCACGGCCATCAGCTCCGCTTTGGAGCCTGCCTCCAGGCCCAGCGGCTCGCCGGAATGGATAAGCGATTCGATAACGCGGCGATGCTGGTTCACCTTGATGGGATAAACCAGGAAGTAATCGCCGTTATAACCGTAAGACTCGCGGGCGCGTTTAAACGCCGCGTTAATAGAGCGCAGACGGTGTTGCAGGATCTGCGGGAAGCAGAACAGCGCAGGCAGGCGCTGGCCCTGAGCTTCACGGGACTTCACCAGTTTGGCGAGGTCGACGCGCGCTTCGGGGACGTCCGGATCGGGGCAAACGCTGATATGGCCCAGCTCGTTGACGTCGTAATAGTTATTGCCCCACCAGGCAATATTGTAAGTACGCAGCATCTTGCTGGCTTCCTGGGAGCTCATTGCCACCTCCTGCATAGAACGTAGTACACCCTGTTCGCCTGCTGACGAAGGGGAAACCGAAGACATGTCGTCAGACATAGCGAACCTCATGTTTTAGTAAAAGTGTAAAACAGTTAACTACTATCGCAGTGTTACAGTGCGATAACAACCCATAAACAGACGGGTTCACCAGCAGATAGCGCTGATCGCCCGGCTGAGCGACTGGTTTCTTTTCCATATCATTGTAAAACACGTAACCGAACTCCGTATGACGGGTCGGCGAAACCACGAGAAAACTCCTGAACGTTCAGGAGCGCCCTTGTTCAGTTATCACCAGGCGTAACCGGCCCGCGAATCCTGAGAAGCGCCGAGATGGGTGGAACATCGGCAGGTTTGCAAAGAAGATATGCAGAATGCAGGGGATGAAAAGGCACCAGAACGGTGTGCCAGAATAAGCGGATAACAATGGTTCATTATTTCGTATCACCTCCACGCATACGTTAGGGTATGCGACAAGCCAAAGCCTTAAAAATCACTGCTTAACCCGGCTGGAAGTGGGCGACACGAGGGGAACCATCGTGCGCTTGAATGCATAAGCCGCGCGCGCCGTTTTATACCGACAACAGGGTTAAAAAGCAAAATAAAAATGCCCGCTTTGCTGTCCTTATCAGAAATCTCCGCTCTGCCTTTCTTTACCCTGCGCGCCGGCGCGTAAAAATCGCTGGAAATGAGGTTAAGATTTCACCTAGAATAGCCATCCAGAAGTTAATCCATCTATACTGATTAACATTCAGACAGCCCGTTCCGCTAAACGCGGGGGCATTTTTCCGTTCAGAATATCGCACTGGACTGACGCCTTTACACAGCAGTCTGAACTAACCGAATTACTCCAGGGTAAAGAGAATATGGCAAAACACCTTTTTACGTCCGAGTCTGTATCAGAAGGGCATCCCGATAAAATCGCTGACCAGATTTCCGATGCCGTGCTGGACGCTATCCTTGAACAGGATCCAAAAGCGCGCGTAGCGTGTGAAACGTATGTCAAAACCGGCATGGTGCTGGTTGGCGGTGAAATCACCACCAGCGCATGGGTAGATATCGAAGAGATCACTCGCAACACGGTGCGTGAAATCGGCTACGTGCATTCCGATATGGGCTTTGACGCCAACTCCTGCGCGGTGCTGAGCGCGATTGGCAAGCAGTCCCCGGACATCAACCAGGGCGTTGACCGCACCGACCCGCTTGAGCAGGGCGCGGGCGACCAGGGCCTGATGTTTGGCTACGCCACCAACGAAACCGACGTGCTGATGCCGGCACCTGTCACTTACGCGCACCGTCTGGTGCAGCGTCAGGCTGAAGTGCGTAAAAACGGCACCCTGCCGTGGCTGCGCCCGGATGCGAAAAGCCAGGTCACCTTCCAGTACGACGCCGGTAAAATCGTCGGCATCGACGCGGTAGTGCTTTCCACTCAGCACGCGGAAGAGATCGAACAGAAAGCGCTGCAGGAAGCGGTGATGGAAGAAATAATCAAGCCGGTTCTGCCTGCTGAATGGCTGAGTGAATCCACCAAATACTTCATCAACCCGACCGGCCGTTTTGTTATCGGCGGCCCGATGGGCGACTGCGGCCTGACCGGTCGTAAGATCATTGTTGATACCTACGGCGGCATGGCCCGTCACGGCGGCGGCGCGTTCTCCGGTAAAGATCCGTCGAAAGTTGACCGCTCCGCCGCTTACGCTGCGCGCTACGTTGCGAAAAACATCGTTGCCGCAGGCCTGGCGGACCGCTGTGAGATTCAGGTTTCCTACGCCATCGGCGTGGCGGAGCCGACCTCTATCATGGTGGAAACCTTCGGCACCGAGAAAGTCTCTACCGAACAGCTGACGTTGCTGGTGCGCGAGTTCTTCGACCTGCGTCCGTACGGCCTGATCCAGATGCTGGATCTGCTGCACCCGATCTACAAAGAGACGGCGGCGTACGGCCACTTCGGTCGTGAAAACTTCCCGTGGGAGAAAACCGACAAAGCGCAGCTGCTGCGTGACGCTGCCGGTCTGAAATAAGTCTCCGCCGCATTTCCCGTAAAGGCCAGCCTCCTGCTGGCCTTTTGCATTTCTGGCGGCCTTTTCTGCGCTTTCTTTTCCGCCAGCTATACTTCCTCGCAGTTTGTCTTTCCGTATCGTTCTGAAAGCGATTACATAGTGATTCTGCTACATAAACTTTCAGATTATTCCTGAGGCATGGTAAAAAAACGCATTCTGTTACATGCCGCTTCGGTTTACTCTGAAATTTATCCGGCCGCTTCGCTGCCTGTTAAACTAATAAACTGATAATTAAAGGTTTTAGCGAATTACATAGCTTGACATTCATGTAACCGATTACACTCATGTGATTCGTATCACATCTTTTTACGGTACGCTAACCTACGATTCACATCGATAAAACCAATACCAACTGGAGGGCAGTATGCCTGACAATAAAAAACAGGGGCGTTCAAACAAGGCCATGACGTTCTTTGTCTGTTTTCTCGCGGCCCTGGCGGGACTGCTTTTTGGCCTCGACATTGGCGTGATTGCGGGCGCGTTGCCCTTTATTGCCGATGATTTCCAGATTACTTCACACCAGCAGGAGTGGGTGGTCAGCTCGATGATGTTCGGCGCGGCGGTTGGCGCGGTGGGCAGCGGCTGGCTCTCATCCAGCCTCGGGCGTAAAAAGAGTCTGATGATTGGCTCGGTGCTGTTCGTGGCAGGCTCGCTCTGCTCCGCTTTTGCGCCGAACGTAGAAGTCCTGATTGTTTCCCGCGTACTGCTGGGCCTGGCGGTAGGTATCGCTTCCTACACCGCCCCGCTCTATCTCTCTGAGATTGCGCCGGAAAAAATCCGCGGCAGCATGATCTCCATGTATCAGCTGATGATTACCATCGGGATCCTGGGCGCGTACCTTTCGGACACCGCCTTCAGCTATACCGGCAACTGGCGCTGGATGCTGGGCGTTATCACCATTCCGGCGGTACTGCTGCTGATTGGCGTTTTCTTCCTGCCGGACAGCCCGCGCTGGTTCGCCGCCAAACGCCGCTTCCATGATGCGGAACGCGTGCTGATGCGTCTGCGCGACTCCAGCGCCGAGGCGCGCAATGAGCTTGAAGAGATCCGTGAAAGCCTGAAGGTAAAACAGAGCGGCTGGGCACTGTTCAAGGAGAATAGCAACTTCCGCCGCGCCGTCTTCCTGGGCGTGCTGCTTCAGGTGATGCAGCAGTTCACCGGCATGAACGTCATCATGTACTACGCGCCGAAAATTTTTGAACTGGCGGGCTATTCCAATACCAACGAGCAGATGTGGGGCACCGTTATTGTTGGCCTGACTAACGTGCTGGCGACCTTTATCGCTATCGGCCTTGTGGACCGCTGGGGCCGCAAGCCGACGCTTATCCTGGGCTTTATCGTGATGGCGGCCGGCATGGGCATTCTCGGCACCATGCTGCATCTGGGTATTCACACCCCGACGGCGCAGTACTTTGCCGTGGCGATGCTGCTGATGTTTATTATCGGCTTCGCGATGAGCGCCGGTCCGCTGATTTGGGTGCTGTGTTCTGAAATCCAGCCGCTGAAAGGCCGCGATTTCGGCATCACGCTCTCCACCGCGACCAACTGGATAGCCAACATGATTGTCGGCGCCACCTTCCTGACCATGCTCAACACGCTGGGCAACGCCAACACCTTCTGGGTATACGCGGCGCTGAACCTCTTCTTTATCGTGTTGACCGTCTGGCTGGTGCCGGAAACCAAGCACGTTTCGCTTGAGCATATTGAACGTAACCTGATGAAAGGCCGTCGCCTGCGCGAAATTGGCGCCCACGACTAACCTTTCAGGCCTCTCCCCTCGCGGGGGGAGGCTTATTTCCGCCGCTTGCCCTCCTTCCCGCCATTCTCTATGCTCTGCCGTTATGAAAACCCCACGTCTCCCTATCGCCGTTCAACAGGCCGTCATGCGCAGCCTGCGCGAAAACCTGCAGCGCGCAAACCTTCATCTTGGGCGTAACTATCCCGAGCCGAAAATCGTTTATCAGCAGCGCGGCACGGCGGCAGGCACCGCCTGGCTCGAGAGCTACGAAATTCGCCTCAACCCGGTGTTGCTGCTGGAAAACCAGCAGGCGTTTTATGAAGAAGTGGTGCCGCATGAGCTGGCGCATCTGTTGGTCTGGAAACATTTCGGACGCGTCGCGCCGCACGGCAAAGAGTGGAAATGGATGATGGAAGCGGTGCTTGGCGTGCCGGCGCGCCGTACGCACCAGTTTGAACTGGACTCCGTTCGCCGCAACACCTATCCCTACCGCTGCAGCTGCCAACAGCATCAGCTTACCGTACGGCGTCACAACCGCGTGCTGCGCGGTGAAACAGAGTACCGCTGCGTGCGCTGCGGCGAAAAATTGCGCCCGGAAACCCCGCCTTTATCCTGAACCGGAAATTTTAGGCGCCTTTGAATTGCTTCTGGCGCTTTCCTTCGCTACGGTGCGAGCACTTGTCACATGGAGTTGGAAGATGTCTCGCAAAATTTCCCTTACGGTGGCGCTAACCGCCGCCCTGCTTTCCGGCGGTTCGTTCGCCGCAGGCATTCATAGTTTTTCTCAGGCCAAGGCTGCCAGCGTGAAAGTAAACGCTGACGCGCCGGGTGATTTTTACTGCGGCTGTAAGATTACCTGGCAGGGGAAAAAGGGCATTCCGGATCTGGCGTCTTGCGGCTACAAAGTGCGTAAAAACGAGAACCGCGCTTCGCGCATCGAGTGGGAGCACGTCGTGCCAGCCTGGCAGTTCGGCCACCAGCGTCAGTGCTGGCAGGATGGCGGGCGTAAAAACTGCGATAAAGACCCGATCTACCGCCAGATGGAAATCGACCTGCACAACCTGCAACCTGCGGTTGGCGAAGTGAACGGCGACCGTGGAAATTTCCTTTACAACCAGTGGAAAGGGGGCGAGGGCCAGTATGGACAGTGTGAAATGAAGGTCGATTTCAAAGATAAATCCGCTGAGCCGCCTGCCCGCGCCCGCGGCGCCATCGCCCGCACCTATTTCTACATGCGCGACCAGTACAAACTTTCCCTTTCACGCCAGCAGACGCAGCTGTTTGAAGCCTGGAATAAGCTCTACCCGGTGACGGCGTGGGAATGTACCCGCGACGAGCGCATCGCTCGCGTGCAGGGCAACCACAACCCTTATGTTCAGCAGGCTTGCCAGGCGCAAAAGCGCTAACCTACACTAGCGAGCATTGTTTATCGCGCGCTCCGTTGAAAGCCGGGCGCGCCCTTGCTGGCAGATAATAACCTTATGCGAATTCCCCGCATTTACCATCCCGAACCGATTGTCCTGGGCCATGAGCTTGCGCTTAGCGAAGACGCCGCTAACCATGTTGGCCGCGTACTGCGCATGGGGCCGGGTCAGGCATTACACTTATTCGACGGCAGCAATCAGGTCTTTGATGCTGAAATCACTCACGCCTATAAAAAGAGCGTGCGGGTGACGGTGCTGAAAGGCGAAGTGGCGGACCGCGAGTCGCCGCTGCATCTGCATCTGGGCCAGGTGATGTCGCGCGGCGAAAAAATGGAATTCACTATCCAGAAATCGATAGAGCTGGGCGTGAATACCATTACGCCGCTGTTTTCTGAGCGCTGCGGCGTTAAGCTTGATGCCGAACGGCTGAATAAAAAAATCCAGCAGTGGCAGAAAATCGCTATCGCCGCCTGCGAGCAGTGCGGCCGCAACCGCGTGCCGGAGATTCGCCCGGCGATGGACCTGGAAGCCTGGTGCGCCGAGCAGGATGAGGGCTTAAAACTCAACCTTCATCCGCGCGCGGCGCACAGCATCAACACGCTGCCGCTGCCGGTTGAGCGCGTGCGGTTGCTGATCGGCCCGGAAGGAGGCCTGTCGGCGGATGAAATCGCCATGACGGCGCGCTACCATTTTACTGATATTCTGTTGGGACCTCGCGTTCTGCGCACTGAGACTACCGCGCTCACCGCCATCACCGCGCTACAGGTGCGTTTTGGCGATCTGGGCTAAAGGAGAAAGAGAATGATTAAGCTCGGCATCGTGATGGACCCCATCGCAACCATCAACATTAAAAAAGACACCAGCTTCGCTATGCTGCTGGAAGCGCAGCGCCGCGGATATGAGCTGCACTATATGGAGATGGCGGATCTTTACCTGATTAACGGCGAAGCGCGCGCCCGCACCCGTCGCGTCAGCGTGGAACAGAACTACGACAAGTGGTATGAATTCGGCAACGAGCAGGATATCGAACTCGCCGACCTCGACGTCATCCTGATGCGCAAAGACCCGCCGTTTGATACCGAATTCATTTACGCGACCTATATTCTTGAGCGTGCCGAAGAGAAAGGCACCCTTATCGTCAACAAGCCGCAGAGCCTGCGCGACTGCAACGAAAAGCTGTTCACCGCCTGGTTCCCGGACCTGACCCCGGAAACGCTGGTGACCCGCAATAAAGCGCAGTTGAAAGCGTTCTGGCAAAAGCATGGCGATATCATCCTCAAACCGCTGGACGGCATGGGCGGCACCTCTATTTTCCGCGTCAAAGAAGGCGACCCGAACCTTTCGGTAATTGCAGAAACCCTGACGCTGCTCGGCAGCCGCTACTGCATGGCGCAGAATTACCTGCCGGCTATTAAAGATGGCGACAAGCGCGTGCTGGTGGTGGATGGCGAGCCGGTGCCTTACTGCCTGGCGCGTATTCCGCAGGGCGGCGAAACGCGCGGCAACCTGGCGGCGGGCGGCCGTGGCGAACCGCGTCCGCTGAGCGACAGCGACTGGGCGATTGCCCGCCGCGTAGCGCCGACGCTGAAAGAGAAAGGGCTGATTTTTGTGGGCCTGGATATCATCGGCGACCGTCTGACGGAGATTAACGTCACAAGCCCCACCTGCGTGCGTGAAATCGAAGCGGAATTCCCCATCTCCATCACCGGCATGCTGATGGACGCCATTGAGAAACGCCTGGCAAAATAATCTTTACGGCGGGCGCAGGCCCGCCTTTTCCTCCCACCTGGTGACAGTCCGCCACTTTGCCCCCATACTTGGCCTTGTCGCTTTTTCAACCAGGACTACAGAACCTTTGACAATGAATTTACAGCATCACTTTCTGATTGCCATGCCGGCCTTGCAGGATCCTCTCTTCCGGCGTTCCGTGGTTTACATCTGCGAATATAACGACGAAGGCGCCATGGGAATCGTCATCAACAAGCCGCTGGAGAACCTGCAGGTCGAAGGGGTTTTGCAGAAGCTGAAAATTAACCCGGAACCGCGCGACCCGGCTATTCGCCTGGATAAGCCGGTCTTTCTCGGCGGACCGCTGGCGGAAGATCGCGGTTTTATCCTGCATACTCCGCCGGATAAGTTTGCTTCGAGCATCCGGATTTCCGATAACACCATTATCACCACCTCCCGCGACGTGCTGGAAACCATGGGCACCGCTGAGCAACCTTCCGACATTATCGTGGCGCTGGGCTATTCGTCATGGGAGAAGGGTCAGCTGGAGCAAGAGCTGCTGGAAAACGCCTGGCTCACCGCGCCTGCCGATCTCAATATTCTGTTTCGCACGCCGATTGCCGACCGCTGGCGCGAGGCTGCGAAGCTTATCGGCATTGATATCCATACCATGCCCGGCGTGGCGGGGCACGCCTGATGAGCGGCACCTTACTTGCCTTTGACTTTGGCACCCGCAGCATCGGCGTGGCCGTAGGCCAGCGCATCACCGGCACCGCCCGTCCGCTGACGGCGCTGAAAGCGCAGAACGGCACGCCGGACTGGACGCTTATCGAACGCCTGATAAAAGAGTGGCAGCCGGAAAAAGTGGTCGTCGGGCTGCCGCTGAATATGGATGGCACCGAGCAGCCGCTCACAGCGCGCGCGCGTAACTTCGCTAACCGGCTGCATGGCCGCTTCGGCGTGGCGATGGAGCTGCACGACGAGCGCCTCAGTACGGTGGAAGCGCGCGCAGGGCTTTTCTCACGCGGTGGCTTTCGCGCGCTGGATAAGGGCAGCGTGGACTCCGCTTCTGCGGTCATCATTCTGGAAAGCTACTTCGAACAGCACCCCTGACCGCGTTTCTGATAGTGCCGGGGCTGCCCGCCCCGCCCTTTCCCTTCGAGCCACATCACATTTCCCGGCGCCGTGTTGGCAAAAACTTTGTGTTTCTATTAAAGAGACAAGATAGTCACTGTATGCCGGGTACGCCACCATCAGGCGATTAAACAGGTTTAACCAGTAGCGCCGCCAGTTCATGGAGCTGCTGAAGGCGCGCGCCAATCTCCGCTTCGGAGATATGCCACATCCCCGCCAGCGCCAACGACGCGTTATGCATGCCCAGCGGCTTCGCCATGGAGATTTCGCCATCATCATGACGCCACAGCACATAGCCCTGCTCGCGCTGCTGGGTCAGATGAGGGGAAAGCGCCGTCCACTGCTCAGGGGTGAAACGCGGCGCCAGTGCGTCGTCGCTCTCCGACGCCAACAGCGACATGCCGATGACCGACTGCCAGGCGGGCAACATGTGAAACCCGGCCAGCGCCTGACCCGGCTGCGAACCTGGGGAGGCGTGGTAGATGTAAATAACCTGGTCTTCCCACAGTACGCCAAGCGCTACCACAATCTCTTTTGGCGCATGGCGTTCAAGCTGCGGCAACGCCTGCGAAAAAAGCGCAGAACCGCGGATCGCCTGCGCCGCCAGCGCATGGATGCCGGGTCCGGGAAGATAGCGGCGCTGTTCGTCCTGCATGGTGAGGCCAATCGAGGCCATGGTCATCAGCAGGCGGTTAACGCGGGTGGTGTTGATATTCATCAGGCGCGCCAGCTCGCGACAGCCAATGGCGCGGTCGCTGGAAACCAGATACTGCAGGCAACGGATGCCGTCGATCAGACTTTGATTGGGTTGTGATGACATAGCTGCCCTGGGTTGCGTGAATTGAGTCGTGCTCTTTAAGAAGGATACAAACATTATGCAGATCTTTCACCAAAGCGATGCCCGCGCTTTTCCGCAGGCGCAGTTGCACGCCGACCTGCTGGTGGCGGGCGGCGGGCTTTCCGGCCTGTGCGCGGCCCTGGCGGCGGCGCGCGAGGGGTTGCAGGTTGTCCTGGTGCAGGACAGGCCCGTGCTCGGCGGCAACGCCTCCAGCGAAGTGCGGCTCTGGGCCAACGGCGCCACCTCGCATATGGGCAACAATAACCGCTGGGCGAGAGAAGGCGGCATTATGGGTGAAATCCTGGAAGAGAACCTCTATCGCAACAAAGAGGGCAATCCGGTGATGTTCGATCTGGTGCTGCTTGATATGGCGCAGCGCGAACCCAACCTGACGCTGCTGCTTAACACCGCGCTGTTTGAGGTTTACACGCAGGGTAAACGCATTACGGGCGTTAAAGGCTTCAACGCTATCAACGAAACCTTTTATCACATCACGGCGGAGCAGTTTTGCGACGCCACCGGCGACGGCGTGCTCGGCCACCTTGCTGGCGCGGAATATCGCATCGGAGCAGAAGCCGCCGATGAGCTTGGCGAGAAGATGGCGCCAGGCGACAGCTTCGGGCACAAGCTGGGCCACTCCATTTATTTCTACACCAAACGCACAGAGGAAGCGGTAGCGTTCACGCCCCCCTCCTTCGCTCTGAGCGAGATAAGCGATATCCCGCGCTATACCCGCCTGACCTCCACCCTCAACGGTTGTGACCTCTGGTGGCTGGAATGGGGCGGCCGGCTTGATACGGTGCACGACAGCGAAGCCATAAAATGGGAACTCTGGAAAATCGTCTGGGGCGTCTGGAACTACATCAAAAACTCCGGCAACTTTCCCGAGGCGGAAAAGATGACCATTGAATGGGTCGGCGCCATTCCCGGCAAGCGGGAAAGCCGCCGTTTTATGGGCGATCACCTGCTCTGCCAGCAAGATATTATCGAGCAGCGCGACCATTATGACGCCGTCGGCTACGGCGGCTGGTCCATTGACCTGCACCCGGCGGATGGCGTCTACAGCACGCACGACGGTTGCCGACAGTTCCACAGCAAGGGCACCTATACTATCCCCTTTCGCTGTCTCTACAGCCGTTCGCTGGAGAACCTCTTTTTAACCGGACGGCTTATCTCCGCGTCCCATGTCGCTTTTGGCAGCGCGCGGGTGATGTGCACCTGCGGTTTGCTGGGCGAAGTGGTGGGCCGCGCCGCAGCGCTCTGCCGTGAGCAACGGCTCGCCCCGCGCGAGCTGGCGCAGCGCGAACGCATCACGCTTTTGCAACAGCGTTTACAAGCCAGTGGCTGCTACATTCCGCGCCAGGCGCTTAGCAACCCGGCGAGCGGCGCGGTTGTAACCGCCACCAGCGAATATCAGCTTCACGCCCTGCCCGCCAGCGGCGAATGGTTGCCGCTGCAGGCGCGCATGGCGCTGCTGCTGCCGTTAAAGGCTGCGGGGCCGCTGCCTGCCCTCACGTTTACCCTGCGCGCCGCAAGCCCGCAACGCCTGAACGTCAGCCTGCTGACCAGCGAAAAGGCGGGCAACTTTACGCCGGAGAGGGTCCTGGCGGAGCGCACGCTGACGGTAGCGCAAGCGGGCGATTACACGCTGCAATTCGATTATTCCAGCCCGCGCGACGAATACCTGTTTATTGCCTTCGATCGCAATGATGAGACTGAAATAGCGCTGAGCGCGGCAGACGCGCCTGGCATCATCACGGTATTCAACAGCCAGAACCCCCGCGTGGCGAAACACGCGCGCCAGATTGCCGACGGCGACTTCGGCGTGGAGGAGTTCGACTTCTGGCTGCCGCGCCGCCGTCCGCATAACGTACTGCCCGCTCTGCGCCTGAGCGAACCGCTACGCTGTTTTGAAGCGCAAAACCTGCTGAACGGTCGGCTTCGCCCGGAACAGCACTTCAACGGCTGGGCGCCCTCGCCTGAAGATAAGCAGCCCGCCGTGCTCTGGCGTTGGGCCGAACCGCACACTATCCAGACCCTGACGCTGGTGTTTGACAACGATTTCGACAACGCGATGGAAACGGTGCAAATGGGCCATCATTTCGCGGTGACGCCGCACTGCGTTACGCATTACCGGCTCTGGGCAGATGAAATCCTGGTGGCGGAGGTGACTGATAACCGCCATTCTGTGCAAGAACACCGGCTCAGCGCGCCGCTGCATGTCAGTGAAGTAAAGCTCGAGATACTCGCCACCGCTGGCGCTTTGCCCGTGCTTTACTCGCTCAACGTGCGATGACTATCCCCACTTCGCCGCCTGCGGCGGCTGCGCGGCGGCGATTCTTCCTTCACAGATGCGCGAAGCCAGGCTGTGCGCGAAGCTCTGCATCCCCTGCTGTCTTCCGGTTTCCAGTTGGCCGGGCAACTGATGGCTTTTGCCTTCGCGAATAAGGTTCGCCACCGCCGTGGTGTTGATAAGCAGCTCATACAGCGCCACCCGCCCACCATCGCTCGACTCCGCCAGTTTTTGCGCCAGCACCGCCCGCAGGCTCCCCGCAAGCTGACTGCGCACCCAGGTTTTCTCCTCCGCCGGGAAGACATCCACCAGCCGCTCCACCGCCTGCGCCGCGCCGCGCGTGTGCAGCGTCGCCAGTACCAGGTGGCCCGTTTCAGCCGCGCTCAGGGCGAGCCGGATAGTTTCGCTGTCCCGCAGTTCGCCCAGTAAAATCACATCCGGATCTTCCCGCAGCGCGCCGCGCAAACCGTCGCTGAAACTGCGGCAATGAATGCCCACCTCCCGTTGTTGAATCAGGCAACGCGCGCTGGCGTGCTGAAACTCCACCGGGTCTTCCAGCGTAAGGATATGCCCATCCAGCGTCTGGTTGAGGTAGTCGACCATCGCCGCCAGCGTGGTCGATTTTCCGCTGCCCGTCGCCCCGGTCACCAGAATCAGGCCATCCGGCGCCTGCAGCAGCCCGGTTAACGCCGCTGGCGGATCGAGCGCCGACAGCTGCGGACAGCGCGTCGGCAGCAAACGCAGCGCGAGCGAAAGCCCGTTCTGCTGGCGGAAGGCGTTGACGCGCAGCCGCGCCCCGCCAGGCAGCGAGACGGCGAAATCAAGTTGCCCGTTAAAGGCAAGCTCGCTGCGCTGGGTTTCATTAAGCCACTCGCCGAGCAAAGTTTCAGGTTCAGGCAGCGGGTGCGGCACCGGCTCCAGCCTGCCGCGCCGACGCCATCGCGCAGGCAACGCGCTGCACAGGTGTAGATCCGAAACGTTATGCTTTACACTAAGCGCCACCAGTTCATCCATATCCATACCGCTTCCCGATAAATCATGAGTGAGATAGAGCGCAACTTAGCGCAAGTGCAGCAGAAGATCTCAGCGGCGGCCCAACGCTGCGGCAGGTCTTCAGAAGAAGTTACTTTGCTTGCAGTAAGCAAAACCAAACCTGCGAGCGCCCTCGCAGAAGCTATCGCCGCCGGGCAGCGCGCCTTTGGGGAAAATTACGTGCAGGAAGGGGTGGAGAAGATCCTTCATTTCCGGCAACGCGGCGTGGAAGGGTTGCAGTGGCACTTTATCGGTCCGCTGCAGTCCAACAAAAGCCGCCTGGTGGCGGAGCATTTCGACTGGTGCCATACCGTCGACCGCCTGCGCATCGCCAGCCGCTTAAGCGACCAGCGTCCCGATAATCTGCCGCCGCTCAATGTGCTGATCCAAATAAATATCAGCGATGAACAAAGCAAATCAGGCATTCCCTTAAGCGAGCTGGATGCGCTGGCGGCGCAGGTATCGCAATTGCCGCGCGTTCAGCTTCGCGGGCTGATGGCCATTCCCGCGCCGGAACCCGATTACGAGCGCCAGTTTGCCGTCGCACGTCAAATGGCGGTAGCATTTAACGAGCTGAAAAACCGCTATCCGACTGTCGATACGCTATCTCTGGGCATGACCGACGACATGGAAGCCGCGATAGCGGCGGGCAGCACCATGGTGCGCATTGGAACCGCCATTTTTGGCGCGCGGGATTACACGCGCCACACTGAACAATAACTACTGAGGAACGCCATGCTGACGTTGACTTTTCTGGTCAAGACCCTGATTGAGCTGTATGTAATGGTGCTGCTGCTGCGCATCTGGATGCAGTGGTCGCGCTGCGATTTTTATAACCCCTTCGCGCAGTTTATTGTGAAAGTAACGCAGCCGGTTATCGGGCCGCTGCGCCGCATCATCCCGTCCCTCGGGCCGATAGACACCGCTTCGCTGCTGGTGGCGTTTATTCTGACGACGCTGAAATATCCGTTGCTGCTGCTTATCCAGGCGGGCGTGCTGTCGCTGGATCCGATGAACCTGCTGGTAGGCGCGCTCTCGCTGCTGAAATCCGCGGGTACGCTGGTCTTCTGGGTCATCATCATTCGCTCGCTGATGAGCTGGGTGAGTCAGGGTCGCAGCCCTGTTGAGTATGTGCTGATGCAGATGACCGAGCCGATGATGGCGCCGATCCGCCGCATTATTCCGGCGATGGGCGGTATCGATTTTTCCGCGATGGGCGTCATTATTATCCTTTATCTGCTGAACTACCTCGGCATGGATCTCTTCCCGGGGCTGTGGTATTTGCTGTGAGCGCAGTAAGCCGCAGCGCGGACGGGCTGGTTTTACGGCTTTATATTCAGCCGAAAGCCAGCCGGGACGCCATCGTGGGCGCGCATGGCGACGAACTGAAAGTCGCCATTACCGCCCCGCCGGTGGACGGCCAGGCCAACGCGCATCTGCTGAAGTTTCTGGCAAAGCAGTTTCGCGTCGCCAAAAGCCAGGTTTTCATTGAAAAAGGCGAACTGGGCCGCCATAAGCAAGTCAGAATCATTAACCCTCAACAAATCCCGGCGCAAGTCGCGGCGATTATCGATTAATCACAGGATTTCGTTATGCAAAAAGTTGTTCTCGCTACCGGCAACGCCGGTAAAGTGCGCGAGCTGGCCTCGCTGCTGCAAGACTTTGGCTTAGAGGTGGTGGCGCAGACCGAACTGGGGGTTGAGTCCGCCGAAGAGACCGGGCTGACCTTTATTGAGAACGCCATCCTGAAAGCGCGCCACGCGGCGCAGGTAACCGGCCTGCCGGCGATTGCCGATGACTCCGGGCTTGCGGTCGACATTCTGGGCGGCGCGCCGGGCATCTATTCCGCACGCTACGCAGGCGTTGAGGCAACCGATCAACAAAACCTGGAAAAGCTGCTGACGGCGCTTGAAGATGTGCCTGAAGGCAAACGTCAGGCGCAATTTCACTGCGTTCTGGTTTATATGCGTCATGCCGACGACCCGACGCCGCTGGTGTGCCACGGCAGCTGGGAAGGCGTTATTACCCGCAAGCCTGCCGGTGAAGGCGGCTTTGGCTACGATCCGATTTTCTTTGTCCCTTCCGAGGGCAAAACCGCGGCGGAGCTGACGCGGGAAGAAAAAAGCGCCATTTCCCACCGCGGGCAGGCGTTGAAACTGTTACTGGAAGCAATGCGTAATGGCTAATTTGCCACCCTTAAGTCTTTATATTCATATTCCCTGGTGCGTGCAGAAGTGCCCTTACTGCGACTTCAACTCGCACGCGCTTAAGGGCGAGGTGCCGCACGATGATTACGTCCAGCATCTGTTAACCGACCTTGATAACGACGCCTCTTATGCCCAGGGACGCGAGGTGAAAACCATTTTTATCGGCGGCGGCACGCCGAGCCTGCTTTCAGGCCCGGCGATGCAACAACTGCTCGACGGCGTACGCGCGCGTCTGAACCTGGCCGACGATGCGGAGATTACCATGGAGGCCAATCCCGGCACCGTGGAAGCCGACCGCTTTGTGGAGTACCAGCGCGCCGGCGTGAACCGTATTTCCATCGGCGTGCAGAGTTTCAGCGAGCCGAAGCTCAAGCGCCTTGGCCGCATTCACGGGCCGGATGAAGCGAAGCGCGCAGCAAACCTTGCAAGCGGGCTGGGGCTTCGCAGCTTTAACCTCGACCTGATGCACGGCCTGCCGGACCAGTCGCTGGACGAGGCGCTGGACGATTTGCGCCAGGCCATTGCGCTCAACCCGCCGCACCTTTCCTGGTATCAGTTGACGATTGAGCCTAACACCCTGTTTGGCTCGCGCCCGCCAACGCTTCCGGATGATGACGCGCTGTGGGATATCTTCGAGCAAGGCCATCAGTTGCTCACCCAGGCGGGCTATCAGCAATACGAGACGTCGGCCTACGCGAAGCCCGGTTATCAGTGCCAGCACAACCTCAACTACTGGCGATTTGGCGATTACCTCGGCATCGGCTGCGGCGCGCATGGCAAGGTGACGTTCCCGGACGGACGTATTCTGCGCACAGCGAAAACCCGCCATCCGCGCGGCTATATGCAGGGAAAATACCTCGACCGCCAGCATGAGGTGGAGGCGACAGATAAGCCATTTGAGTTCTTTATGAACCGCTTCCGTTTACTGGAAGCCGCGCCGCGTGAGGAGTTTGCGCGTTACACCGGTCTCGATGAGCGCGTGATTCGCCCACAGATTGACGAAGCGATAGCGCAGGGATACCTGATTGAAACGCCGGAAAGCTGGCAGATAACCGACCACGGCAAGCTGTTTCTCAATTCACTGCTGGAGTTGTTCCTGGCGGAATAGATTCTGAAGGCAGATTCCACATTTATCGCTCCGCGCTGACAGCTCCGTTTACGGCTGGCAGAGTGGAGCGATGCGATATGCCCCCACTCATGCCCGCCAGCTCAGGCGGCAGTTAACTGCGCAGCAACGCCTCTTATGGCGTCTCTTACGCGACCGCCGCTTTGCAGCGCATAAATTTCGCCGCCAGCATCCGTCGGCCTTTTCATTCTTGATTTTGCCTGTTGCCAGGCAAAGCTGGCTGTTGAGTTGGATGGCGGTCAGCAGGCAGAGCATCAGGCATACAACGCGAGGCGTACGGCATGGTTGCAGGCTCACGGTTGGATGGTGTTACGCTTTTGGAATAATGAACGATTAAATAATCAGGAAAGAGTTTTGCTGACTTTACTGGCGGAGCTTGAACATCTTTTACCCTCTCCCTGGAAGGGAGAGGGTTAGGATGAGGGGCAAACGCTACGCACAAAAAAGGCCGCTTCACAGCGGCCTTTTCTCTGTTCGCCGTTAAGGCGACGGGTTGACCAGCAACTGTCCTACCGAACCGCGGTCGGCCATCTCCAGCGTCTGGCTGCGGTAGAGGAACGGGAAGTGGCTCCAGGAGGGCTGGCCGAACCAGACCAGCAGTTCTACCTGTCCATCCACCCATACCGTGTCCTTCCAGCCGCGATCTTCCGGGAAAGGCGCCGCGCCGTTAACGTTACGCACCAGGAAACTTACCCCTTCGATATGGAAAGACTGCGGCATATCCGCCCGCACCGTCCAGCGCTCCCAGGTACCCTGCTGCGCCTGCGCGTCGATACGCTTCATATCCCAGAGCTGACCATTGATGCCGGGGTCGTCGCCCAGGTTAATGGTGCGGTTATTCACCGGGCTGCCGTTGATGATTTCATCCGGCAGCAGGCGCATCGGCAGATTGTCGGTCACCAGCGGCAGCAGCCCGGTTGGGCGCAGCGTCAGCACCAGCGTGGAGATAAGGATGCGTGAAGGTTCAAAGAAGCCGCGAATGCGATCCACGATGGAAGCCGCTTCGCCGCAGGTAATGGACACTTCATCGCCATTCGTCATATCCACCAGCACTTCTCGCCGCTCGCCTGGCGCCAGCGAAAGCTGTTTTACCGACACCGGCGCGGGCAGGAAGCCCTGGTCGCCTGCGATCACGTGCAGCGGTCGGCCATCGCTCATCTGCAGTTGATAGCGACGGGCGTTCGACGCGTTCAGCAGACGCAGGCGCACCCAGCCGCGGGAGACTTCCACATAAGGACTTTGCGCGCCGTTGACCAGCAGCGTATCGCCAAGAAATCCGCCACTCCCCGGCTCGCTATACTCCGGCGAACCGAAGTTATCCAGCCGTTTGTCCTGAATGATGACGGGAAAGTCGTCAACGCCGTAATGGTTCGGCACGGGCAGCGATTTACTGACGTCGTCTTCCACAAGCCACATGCCCGCCAGTCCGTTATAGACCTGCTGGGCGCTGCGGTTTGGCGTATCAGCGTGATACCAGAGCGTGGCGGCGGACTGGCGAATGGGCAGCACCGGCGCCCAGTCGGCGTTCGGGCTCATCATCCGCGCCGCGCCGCCAATCAGCGGCCCTGGCACCTGAAGCCCGCTTATCGTCATGGCGACGTTTTCCTGCAGGCGGTTGCTGTAAATCATCTTGACGTCATCGCCGCTCCAGACGCGAATGGTCGGCCCCATATAGCGCCCGTTAAAGCCCCATACTTGCGCGCGGGTGCCGGTTGCAAAAGACCAGTGCGCGCGTTGCAGGGTTAAAAAGAGCGGCTGACCGCGACGGGATTCCAGCAGCGGAGGCACAGGCAGCGCCGGCTGCTGACCCGCCGCGCTGGCCTTTAGCGGCACCGCGCCTGCGCAGAGGGCCATACCCGATGCCTGAATAAATTGACGCCGGCTGAGTGACATACTTGCTCCATGAATAAGGACTAACGACTGGCGCAATATGCCAGCCGGAAGGGGCCGCCTGGCCCCGCTACAGGTGCGGATTATCGCTTATCCGCGGCTTCGCGCTCGGCGACTTCTTTATTCAATTCGTCAATTTTCGCTTCCATGACCTGACGGCAGTGCGCGGCCAGGTCGCGGACCTGTTCTTTACCCCAGTCGCGGGTGTCGATGGGCGGCAGCATCTCGACAATCACCAGACCGTTATTCCAACGGTTAAGGTTAATTTTATTGCTGGTGTTGGAGACGCACACCGGCACAATCGGCACGCCTGCGGCGATAGCGGCGTGGAACGCACCGGTTTTAAAAGGCAGCAGTCCGCGGCCGCGGCTGCGCGTGCCTTCAGGGAACATCCAGACGGAAATATTGCGCTTGCGGATTTGCGAAACCACGGTGGCGATGGTGGTATGGGCTTTAGCGCGATTGTCGCGATCGATCAGGATATTGCCGGTAAGCCAGTAAAGCTGGCCGAAGAAGGGGATCCAGACAAGGCTCTTTTTGCCGACGGTAACGGTGGGAGGCTGAACAATATTCGACGCCGTCACCATGTCGTAGTTGTTCTGATGGTTGCCAATATAAATGGCGTTGCCATATTTCTCTGCGCCTTCCGGCTTGCGGGTTTCCACCTTCAGACCAAAAACGGGCGCCAGCCGACCAAACAGGTGACCGAATGTTGCAACATGTCGAGGATTACGTGGACTGAAAAGGCACCAGATAGAGCCGAGGATGCACACCACAATGCAATAAAGCACAACAATAGTCAGACGAACAATAAATAGCATAAATACCTCTGAAGCCGCAGCCGCCGGTCAGTATACCCGAATCGTTCGGGGCATGATCAGGCGCCGCTGTCGGCCCATCATGTTGAGGATCCCAAAACAGTTATTTTTATGCGCAACGCGCTAACAAACAATGGGTTCGATGGGAACAGTTTACGCAACGCTGACGGGAGAACGCCAGTTCAGGAGCAGGCTAAGCGCAGCCCCTTACCCGAATCCTCTCCCTGGCGGGGAGAGGAACCCGGTCAGCGCCGGGCCTTCGCTGTCGCCCGTCACCTTTTATGACGACGCAGGCGTTAACCCGCTCGCTTTTAACGCGTCCGGCTTATTCTTCGCTGCTGCCTACCGTCGGGCGCGCCGGAGAGTCAATCTCCACGCGGTCGATGCGCTGCAGGCCGCGCATCAGCGTACCGCGACGTCCGCGCTCGCCATGCACTTTTTGCAACTCTTCCGGACGCAGTTTGATCTTACGTTTGCCGACATGCAGCGTCACGGTGCTCTGCGGCGGCAGGATGTTGAGATAAGCGAGCTTATCGTCGCCCTTCGCCGCGTCCGCAGACGGGATAGAGATAATCTTGTTGCCCTTGCCTTTCGAGAGCTGCGGCAGGTCCGCTACCGGGAACATCAGCATGCGTCCCGCCTGAGTAATGGCGAGCAGCATATCGTCGTCATGAGTAATCTCCAGCGGCGGCAGCACGCTGGCGTTCTCAGGCAGCGTGATAAGCGCTTTACCTACGCGGTTGCGCGCTATCAGGTCGTTAAAGGTGCAGACGAAACCGTAGCCCGCATCGGAAGCCATCAGCAGCTTCTGCTCCTCCGGCGCCATCAGCATATGTTCGACGACAGCACCCGGCGGCAGCGTTAGCTTGCCGGTGACCGGCTCCCCCTGACCACGTGCGGAAGGCAGCGTGATTGGGTCAAGCGCATAGCTGCGCCCGGTCGAATCAACGAACACAACGGGCTGGTTGCTCTTGCCTTTGGCGGACGCTTTCCAGCTGTCGCCCGCTTTATAGCTAAGCCCCTGCGCGTCTATGTCGTGTCCTTTGGCGCTGCGAACCCAGCCCATCTGCGAAAGCACGATGGTCACCGGCTCAGAAGGCAGCATATCGTGCTCGCTCATCGCCTTCGCCTCTTCGCGCTCGTGCAGCGGCGAACGGCGATCGTCGCCGTAGGCGTCGGCATCCGCCTGGATCTCTTTTTTCAGCAGGGTGTTCATCTTGCGCTCAGAAGCGAGAATGCCCTGGATCTGGTCGCGCTCTTTTTCAAGATCGCTCTGCTCGCCGCGAATTTTCATCTCTTCCAGCTTCGCGAGATGACGCAGCTTAAGCTCCAGAATCGCTTCCGCCTGCGTTTCGCTGATGCCGAAACGGCTGACCAGCACCGGCTTCGGCTCATCTTCGCTGCGAATGATGTGAATCACTTCGTCGATATTGAGAAACGCCACCAGCAAACCTTCGAGGATATGCAGGCGTTTAAGGACTTTCTCCAGACGATAGTTAAGACGACGGCGCACCGTATCGCGGCGGAAAGCCAGCCATTCGGTGAGGATCTCCAGCAGGTTTTTCACCGCCGGACGACCGTCAAGGCCAATCATGTTCAGGTTGATGCGGTAGCTTTTTTCCAGATCCGTGGTGGCGAAGAGGTGGTTCATCACCTGCTCCATATCCACACGGTTGGAACGCGGCACAATCACCAGGCGAGTCGGGTTTTCGTGGTCGGACTCATCGCGCAGGTCGTCTACCATCGGCAGCTTTTTAGCGCGCATCTGGCTTGCGATTTGCTCCAGCACGCGCGCGCCGGAAACCTGGTGCGGCAGCGCGCTAATCACCACCGCGCCATCTTCTTTCTTCCACACGGCGCGCATGCGCACAGAGCCGCGGCCGCTCTGGTAAATCTTACGAATCTCATCACGCGGCGTGATAATTTCCGCCTCGGTCGGGTAATCCGGCCCCTGCACGATGTCGAGCAGGTTTTCGAGCGTGCTCTTCGGGTGCTCAATCAGGCTAATGGCCGCTTTCGCCACTTCACGCAGGTTGTGCGGCGGAATGTCGGTCGCCATGCCCACCGCAATGCCGGTAGTGCCGTTCAGCAGAATGTTCGGCAGGCGCGCCGGCAGCATTTTCGGCTCCTGCAGTGTACCGTCGAAGTTCGGGATCCACTCCACCGTCCCCTGGCCTAACTCGCCCAGCAGCACTTCGGCATACTTCGACAAACGCGATTCGGTATAACGCATCGCCGCAAAGGATTTCGGATCGTCCGGCGCGCCCCAGTTGCCCTGCCCGTCTACCAGCGGGTAGCGATAGGAGAACGGCTGTGCCATCAGCACCATCGCTTCATAACAGGCGCTGTCGCCATGCGGGTGATATTTACCCAATACGTCGCCCACGGTGCGCGCCGACTTTTTGAATTTCGCGCTGGCGTTCAGCCCCAGTTCCGACATCGCATAGACAATACGACGCTGAACAGGCTTAAGCCCGTCGCCGATAAACGGCAGCGCGCGGTCCATGATGACGTACATGGAGTAGTTGAGATAGGCGTTTTCGGTAAACTCATGCAGCGCCAGGCGCTCTGCACCGTCGTGAGTAATATCACTCATTAATTCTTTTCCTCAGACCGTGGTGTGGCTTTACACGCGTCAATGCCTGCCCGCCGGGCAGATCTTTGCTCGCGATAGTACCTTATCCAGGGGCTTACTGTCACAGTATTGTATATACGATCAGGCTTTTCTGCCTGTAAGGCAGGGGCTGGCATGACAGGCCTCGCTGTCAGCATGACTGGCGTTATTATAGCGCTTTTACCGGTTTGCTTATTGGACAAACTCATCAGGCAAGCCCCCTCTTTTTCTTTAATTATTGCTGATTTGGCAAAAGTCTTTGCTCAATTTGCTAATTCTGCCGCATCGTCTGGTGCGGTAAAATTAATGCCAAACGTAATAGTTAGAGGATAAATAATGAGCAACGTACTTATCATCAACGGTGCGAAAAAATTCGCCCATTCCAATGGTCAGCTTAACGACACCCTGACCGAGGTCGCGGAAGGCTTTCTGCGCGACGCCGGACACGATGTTCAGGTCACCCGCGCCGACAGCGATTACGATGTGAAAGCGGAAGTGCAGAAATACCTTTGGGCCGATGTGATTATTTATCAGATGCCGGGCTGGTGGATGGGCGCGCCGTGGACCGTTAAAAAGTACATTGATGATGTGTTTACCGAAGGTCACGGTTCGCTGTATGCAAGCGATGGCCGCACCCGTTCCGACGCGTCCAAAAAATATGGTTCCGGCGGCCTGCTGCAGGGCAAAAAATATATGCTTTCGCTGACCTGGAACGCGCCGCTGGAAGCTTTTAACGACGAAGCGCAGTTCTTCCACGGCGTAGGCGTGGATGGCGTTTACTTGCCGTTCCACAAGGCCAACGAGTTTATCGGCCTGAGCGGCCTGCCGACCTTTATCGCCAACGACGTAATTAAAATGCCGGACGTGCCGCGCTATGTTGCAGAATATCGCGAGCATCTGGCGAAAATTTTTGCTTAACTGAAAGGCGGTTTTACAAAAGGAGTTAACCATGCTGACAGTGATTGCAGAAATTCGTACCCGTCCTGGCGCGCATCATCGCCAGGCGGTGCTGGACGCCTTTCGGAAAATCATTCCGACGGTGCTGGCGGAAGAAGGTTGTCACGGCTATGCGCCGCTTATCGATCATGCCGCTGGGGTCGATTTCCAGACCAGCGCGCCAGATTCCATCGTTATGCTGGAAAAATGGGAAAGCGTGCAGCATTTGCAGGCGCACCTGCAGACGCCTCACATGAAAGCCTGGAGCGAGGCGGTAAAGAGCGATGTGCTCGATACTCACATCCGTATCCTGGAAGAAGGCGTGAAATAAGCGTTATAGCTAAAAAAGAAAGGCGATGAGAATCATCGCCTTTTTTATTACCCGCGAGCGTGCCTGCGTAAGGCAAAGGCGGAAATGTTATACCTCGATATCCGCGAGGTCGCCCTTCTCCTGCAACCAGTTGCGACGATCTTCAGAGCGCTTCTTGGCCAGCAGCATATCCATCACCGCAAGCGTACGCGCATCGTCATCATCGCTGATGGTCAGTTGCACGAGGCGGCGGGTATTCGGGTCAAGCGTGGTTTCACGCAGCTGCATCGGGTTCATCTCGCCAAGCCCCTTAAAGCGCTGCACGTTCGGTTTGCCCTTCTTGCGCTTAAGCTGCTCCAGCACGCCCGCTTTCTCTTCTTCATCCAGCGCGTAATAGACCTCTTTACCGAGATCGATACGGTAGAGCGGCGGCATGGCGACATAAACATGCCCGCCTTTCACCAGCGAACGGAAATGTTTCACAAACAGCGCGCAAAGCAGCGTGGCGATGTGCAAACCGTCGGAATCCGCATCCGCGAGAATACAGATTTTGCCGTAGCGCAGCTGGGACAAATCGTCGCTGTCCGGATCGATGCCAATAGCCACAGAGATATCATGCACCTCCTGCGACGCCAGCACCTCATCGGAAGAGACTTCCCAGGTGTTGAGGATCTTGCCCTTAAGGGGCATGATCGCCTGATATTCACGGTCGCGCGCCTGCTTGGCGGAGCCGCCTGCCGAGTCCCCTTCCACCAGGAAGAGCTCGGTACGCGCCAGATCCTGCGCGGTGCAGTCCGCAAGCTTGCCAGGCAGCGCCGGGCCGCTGGTGAGCTTTTTACGCACCACTTTTTTGGCTGCGCGCATGCGGCGCTGGGCGCTGGAGATAGCCATCTCCGCCAGCATCTCCGCCGCCTGAACGTTCTGGTTCAGCCACAGCGAGAAAGCGTCTTTTACCACGCCTGAGACAAACGCCGCGCACTGGCGCGACGAGAGGCGCTCTTTGGTCTGTCCGGCGAACTGCGGATCCTGCATTTTCACCGAAAGCACATAGGCGCAGCGCTCCCAGATATCCTCAGCGGAAAGCTTCACGCCGCGCGGCAAAATATTGCGGTATTCGCAAAACTCGCGCATCGCGTCCAGCAACCCCTGGCGCAGGCCGTTCACATGCGTGCCGCCCTGCATAGTAGGGATAAGGTTAACGTAGCTTTCCGTCAGCAGTTCGCCGCCTTCCGGCAGCCACAGCAGTGCCCAGTCCACCGCCTCGGTATCACCCGAGAAATTACCGATAAACGGTTTTTCCGGCAGCGTAATCAGGCCGTTTACCGCCTCGGTGAGGTAGTCGTTCAGACCATCCTGATAACACCAGCGCTGCTCCGTCTTATTCACTTCGTCTTTAAACGTGATTTCTACGCCCGGGCAGAGCACCGCCTTCGCTTTCAACAAATGCGTGAGGCGCGAAACGGAAAAGCGCGGGCTGTCGAAGAATTTTTCATCCGGCCAGAAATGGACGCTGGTGCCGGTGTTGCGCTTGCCGCAGGTGCCGACCACGCTCAGCTCTTTAACCTTTTCGCCATTGGCGAAAGCGATGTTGTAAACCTGGCCGTCGCGGCGCACGTTAACTTCAACCCGCGTGGAGAGGGCGTTTACCACCGAGATGCCAACGCCGTGCAGGCCGCCGGAGAACTGGTAGTTCTTGTTAGAAAATTTACCGCCGGCGTGCAGACGGCAGAGGATCAGCTCAACCGCAGGAACGCCCTCTTCGGGATGGATGTCCACCGGCATGCCGCGCCCGTCGTCGATCACCTCGAGCGACTGGTCAGCGTGCAGGATAACGTCCACGCGCTTCGCGTGTCCCGCCAGCGCTTCATCCACGCTGTTATCAATTACTTCCTGACCCAGATGGTTGGGACGGGTGGTATCGGTGTACATCCCCGGACGGCGGCGAACCGGCTCAAGCCCGGTGAGTACCTCGATGGCATCGGCATTATAGGATTGCGTCATGATTTAATCGTCAGATAACAAAACGGTACCGATCTTTCAGGCTTAGCGCAGCCCGAGAAAATCGATAATCTGGGTGAAATAATCTTCGAAGCCTACAAAAGCGTGGTTACCGCCGGTCTCCACAGTCTGACGACAGGAGGCGTAATAGGCCACCGCCTGGCGATAATCCAGCACTTCGTCGCCTGTTTGCTGTAGCAACCAGATAAGATCCGGCGCTTCCAGCGGGTCTATCTGCATGACTTTAAGATCGTAAATATGGCGAGACTCTAGCACATATTGCTGCCCGGTGTAGGGGTTCTCATTGGCGCCCAGAAAATCTATCAGCAATTCGTAAGGACGCACCGCCGGATTCACCACGACAGCAGGCAGCATAAAACATTGCGAAAGCCAGGTGGCGTAATAACCGCCAAGAGAAGAACCGACAACGCCAAGCTCATCCCCGCCATGCTCCATGACCAGCGACTCAAGCAACTCCGCCGCTTCTGCCGGGTAGGCGGGCAGCTGCGGCACAATCATCTCGATTTCCGGGTGCGCTTGCTTAAGCCAGCCTTGCAGACTGGTGGCCTTGGCGGAGCGCGGCGAGCTATTAAAGCCGTGCAAATAGAGAAGCGTTGGCATCAGTAGCCTTCGGAAGCGATATCGGGGCGAAACTGCGCGCCCGCCAGACGGCAGACTTCCGTCGTCAACGTGCCGTCCGGATGCAGGTCCAGCCAGCGCCAGCCGGGCGCGATAGTATCAAGCGTAAAATTGGCGCAATGCGGCTTAAACTGCACGCAGGTAGACGGCGTGGCTAAAATACGGCGACCGTTCCAGTCGAGATCCAGCTCCTGGTGAATGTGGCCGCACAGCAGGTTTTTCACCCGCGGAAAACGGCTCAGGACGTCATCAAGCGCAGGCGCATTGCGCAGGCTATGCTGATCGAGCCAGCTGCAGCCTGCGGGTAAGGGATGATGATGCAACAGCAGCAGCGTATGGCGCTCGGGGCATTCGCCAAGCTTACGCTCCAGCCATTCCAGTTGATATTCGCTAAGTTCACCATGAGGGACGCCGAACACCTGAGTGTCAAGCAGCACTATCTGCCACTGCTCACCCACCATTACCCGCTTTGCCGGAGAAATCCCCGCTTCCTGCAGCGCGCTATACATGGCAGGCTGAAAGTCGTGGTTACCGGGTAGCCAGACGCAGGGCGCAGCAATCGACGAGATGCCTGAAGCGAAATGCTGATAGGCCTCGGGCGAATGATCCTGCGCCAGGTCGCCGGTCGCGACGATAAGGTCGCATTGACGCTGCTGTTCATGGATAGCCGCCAGTACCGCCTGATAGCTCTCCCAGGTTTTAATGCCGAGCAGCGTTTCGTCTTTTCCGGCGAACAGGTGGGTATCGGTTATTTGTAAGATCCTGACGCTGGCCCCACCAGCAACAGGAAGGTTTAACAGGCTTTCCAAATGGTGTCCTTAGGTTTCACGACGCTAACAAACCGGAATCGCCATCGCTCCATGCGCTAAACAATAGCGCAACCAGTCAGCAAGAAACTGGTTAATTTGATGCTTTTCATCGCGCTGATGCAACTTTTTATTCGGATAATCATAACGCGCTTTAAAACGAAATATCTGCTGGCTTGAACACACTTCCGCCACCATGGCGTCATGATAAAGACGCACGGACATGGAAGGCAGGCTCCAGTAGCTTACCTTCGGCGCCGTTTGCTCGATTTCCACGAGGGTAGTGTAACGGGTAGATTCCAGGATAGTTAATCGGTATTGCGCGCTATTGACCTGATAGCTCACGGTTTCGCCCACCGCGTCGTTGCGAGGCAGCAGGCGGCGCAACTGAGCGAAGTTGGTTTCGCACAGGCGCATCATTTCAGGAAAGTCAGGCGTATAGCGCTTCATTTTCAGGTGTTCCACTCTTGTCTCAATGCTTCATGATGTAATTGCAGCCATTGCAAAGCGATGACCGAGGCTGCGTTATCGATTTTCCCCTCTTCAACCCAAAGGTATGCCTGCTCCCGACTTACCACATGAACCCGAATATCTTCGTTTTCATCAGCCAGACCGTGAATCCCTTTCGCGGTCGTGGCGTCCACTTCGCCTACCAGTAAGGAAAGGCGCTCGCTGGTGCCCCCGGGGCTTGCCAGATAACTCATGAATTTTTTCAACCGACCAACGGAGAGCCCCGCCTCTTCCACCGCTTCGCGGCGAGCTACCTCTTCGACGCTTTCGCCAGGCTCTATCATGCCAGCCACCAGCTCCAGCAGCCACGGAGTTTCGCTTGTATCATACGCGGCGATGCGGATCTGTTCGATCAACACCACCTCGTCGCGCACCGGGTCAAAGGGTAGCAGGACTGCGGCATGGCCGCGCTCAAAAATTTCACGTTTAATTTCGCCACTCATTTCGCCGTTGAAAAGGCGATGGCGGAAGCGGTAAAGATCAAGTGAAAAAAAGCCGCGATAGAGCGTTTCTCGTGCAATAATTTCTACATCGTTTTTGGCGAACGTAACGGCTGATTTGGTGGGTTTACTCATGACGTTTTCCACTCCTTTATAGTGGCGAATCTGGTAATTTCAAGCCAGTTTACCTGCTGCCTGTACGGGTATGTGATAGATTGATGAAATTTAAAGGCAGATGGCACGTTACGCCAAGCCGCACGGCGGGCTGACTCTGTTAGAATCGGCGATCATTTTTCGACTTCTGTCAGCGCTAACAATATTTTTGCTTCACAACAAGGAATGCAAATGAAGAAACTGCTCCCCATCCTTATCGGTCTGAGCCTGACGGGTTTCAGCGCCATGAGCCAGGCAGAGAACCTGTTGCAGGTTTATCAGCAGGCACGTTTAAGTAACCCGGATTTACGTCGATCCGCTGCTAACCGTGACGCCGCATTCGAAAAAATTAACGAAGCACGCAGCCCCTTGCTGCCGCAGTTAGGTCTTGGCGCCGATTACACCTACAATAACGGTTTTCGCGACAACGACGGCGTTAACTCCAATGTTACCAGCGGCTCATTGCAGCTGACCCAGACCATTTTCGATATGTCGAGATGGCGCGCGCTGACGCTGCAGGAAAAAACCGCCGGCGTTCAGGACGTCACTTATCAGACGGACCAGCAGACGCTGATCCTCAATACCGCTACCGCCTATTTTAACGTACTGAGCGCCATTGACGCCCTTTCTTACACGGAAGCGCAAAAACAGGCGGTCTACCGCCAGTTGGATCAGACCACCCAGCGCTTTAACGTAGGCCTGGTGGCCATCACCGACGTGCAGAACGCCCGTTCACAGTACGACACCGTGCTGGCGAACGAAGTCACCGCGCGCAACAACCTTGATAACGCAGTAGAACAGCTGCGCCAGGTGAGCGGCAACTACTATCCGCAGCTCGCATCGCTGAACATCGACAGCTTTAAAACTAACAAGCCAGACAACGTCAATGCGCTGCTGAAGGAAGCGGAAAACCGCAACCTGTCCTTACTGCAGGCGCGTCTGAGCCAGGATTTGGCGCGTGAGCAGATTCGCTATGCGGAAACCGGCCACCTGCCGACGCTGGGCTTAACCGCCTCCAGCAGCATTTCCGACACCTCTTACAGCGGCAGCGCGACACGCGGCAATAGCCTCAGCAGCTCAAGTTACGCAGATCGCAATATCGGCCAGAACTCGGTAGGGCTGAGCTTCAATCTGCCTATCTACAGCGGCGGCTCGGTCACCTCGCAGGTCAAGCAAGCGCAGTATAACTTCGTGAGCGCCAGCGAGCAGTTAGAAAGCGCGCACCGCAGCGTGATCCAGACCGTGCGTTCCTCCTGGAACAACGTCAACGCCTCCATCAGCAGCATTAGAGCTTACGAGCAGGCCGTGGTTTCCGCGCAAAGCTCTCTGGATGCCTCTGAAGCGGGTTACGCTGTGGGTACGCGCACCATCGTCGACGTGCTGGATGCCACCACCACGCTCTATAACGCGAAACAGCAGCTTTCCAGCGCGCGTTATAACTACCTGATTAACCAGCTTAATATTAAAGCTGCGCTCGGTACGCTGAACGAGCAGGATCTGGTTGCGCTGAACACGACGCTTGGCAAGCCAATCCCGACGTCGCCGGAAAGCGTAGCGCCGGAGAATCCGCAACAGGACGCGGCCGTAGATAGCTTCACGGCTAACGCTAATGCCGCCGCTAACGGTAACGATGCCGCGATGCCGGCAGCGCAGCCTGCCGCTTCGGTGCAGCCAGCCGCATCATCCCGCAGCTCTGGCGCCAACCCGTTCCGTCAGTAATCGCGCTTCAGGCGTGGTGCGCGCTGGCGCATCACGCCTTTACGTAAGGCAACGTAAAGATCCCCTGCCCTCGCGGCCCTCTGCTTTAATTTCAACCACTCATCCACTATCCTGAGCACCATAACTGTGCAATATCTTTGGGGCCAGGAAGAAAATAATGAAACGGACAAAACAGATAAATCACGCCATGTTCCGCAAAAGCTGGAACGCTCGTCATCTCACCCCTGTGGCCTTCGCGGTCACGGCGGTCTTCATGCTTGCCGGTTGCGAGAAAAGCGATGAAACCGTGCAGATGTTCCAAAACGCGGATGACTGCTCGCAGGCGAACCCAGGCAAAAGCGCCGAGTGTACCGCCGCCTACAACAATGCGCTGAAGGAAGCCGAACGCACCGCGCCGAAATACGCCACCCGCGAAGATTGCGTGGCGGAGTTTGGCGAAGGCCAGTGCCAGCAGACGCCCGCTCAGGCAGGGGCCGCGGGCAGCGGCTCGACGGAAAACCAGGCGCAGGCGCAAAGCAGCGGCAGCTTCTGGATGCCGCTGATGGCAGGCTACATGATGGGCCGCCTGATGGGCGGCGGCATGGGCTTCGCGCAACAGCCGCTCTTCAGTTCGCGCAACCCGGCAAGCCCTGCTTACGGCCAGTACACTGACGCCAGCGGCAAGAGCTACGGCGCCGCGCAGCCGGGCCGCACCGCAACGGTTCCTAAAACCGCAATGACGCCGAAACCGGCTACCACAACCACCGTCACGCGCGGCGGATTTGGCGAAACCGTGGCGAAACAAAGCGCCATGCAGCGCAGCGCCATGGGCACCGGCACCGGCTCCCGTTCAATGGGTGGTTAAGCGCAATGGAAAGAATTGCTATCAGCGAGCGCCCGGACTGGCGCGATAAAGCGACCGAATACGGTTTTAACTTTCACACCATGTACGGCGAGCCGTATTGGTGTGAAGAGGCTTATTACAAACTGACGCTGGCGCAGGTTGAACGCCTTGAAGCGGTAACCGAAGAGCTGCATCAGATGTGTTTGCAGGTGGTGGAAAAAGTGGTCGCCAGCGATACGCTGATGGCCAAATTCCGTATCCCGAAGCATACCTGGGAATTTGTTCGCCAGTCGTGGCGCACGCAGCAGCCTTCGCTCTATTCGCGTCTCGATCTCGCCTGGGACGGTGTGGGTGAACCAAAGCTGCTGGAAAACAACGCCGATACGCCGACCTCCTTGTATGAAGCCGCTTTTTTTCAGTGGATCTGGCTTGAAGATCAGCTCAATGCCGGCAAGCTCCCGGCTGGCAGCGATCAGTTCAACAGTCTGCAGGAAAAACTGATTGCGCGCTTTGCCGAGCTTAAAGAACAGCATGGCTTTAACCTGCTGCATTTTGCCTGCTGCCGCGATACGGTAGAAGATCGCGGCACGGTGCAGTATCTGCAGGATTGCGCTGCTGAAGCGCAATTGCCAAGCGAGTTCCTGTTTATTGAAGATATCGGCCTTGGCGAAAAAGGTCAGTTTACCGATCTTCAGGATCAGGTTATCGGCAATCTGTTCAAGCTCTATCCGTGGGAGCATATGCTGCGCGAAATGTTCTCCACCAAGCTTGAAGATGCAGGCGTGCGCTGGCTGGAGCCCGCATGGAAGAGCATTATCTCTAACAAGGCGCTGTTGCCGATGCTCTGGGAAATGTTTCCCGATCACCCCAACCTGCTTCCCGCTTACTTCGCCGAAGACAATCATCCGGAGCTGGCGAAATATGTTATGAAGCCCATTTTCTCTCGCGAAGGCGCTAATGTTTCCATCGTGGAAAATGGCCAGCCGATCGCTAAAGTGGAAGGGCCTTACGGCGAAGAGGGAATGATCGTCCAGCAGTTCCACCCGCTGCCGAAGTTTGGCGAAAGCTATACGCTTATCGGCAGCTGGCTGATTAACGACCAGGCGGCGGGCATCGGGATCCGCGAAGATCGCGAGTTGATTACGCAGGATCTCTCCCGCTTCTATCCGCATATCTTTGTGGAATAAAAAAACGGCGCGAAACATGCGCCGTTATTTTTAACCCACCTGCACCGAAAGCATGCTTATCGATCCCATCTCCATCCCTTCCAGCGGCACGCTTAGCGGCTCTTCGCCATTCCAGGCGCCAAGCACATAAAGCAGCGGCAGGAAATGCTCCGGCGTTGGGTTAGATAAGCTGCCGCCTTCATGCTCAAGGTAGTTTACCAGCGGGTGCGACTGCGCCTCGCCCCGCCAGCGCAGGTTTTGTTTAACAAAGTTATTGAATGATTCCGCCCACGGATAAGGGGTGCTTTCGCCATGCCAGCGCGCCGTGCGCAGGTTATGCACCACGTTGCCGCTCGCCACCAGCATAATGCCTTCATCACGCAGTTTCGCAAGCTTACGCCCCTGCTCGTAATGCCAGACGGGAGGTTTGGTGCTGTCTATACTCAGTTGCACCATGGGAATGTCGGCGTCGGGGTACATTTTAATCAGCACGCCCCAGGAGCCATGGTCGAATCCCCAGGCTTCGCGGTCGAGCGTCACGGGCACCGGCGCAAGCAGATCCGCCACGCGCTGCGCCAGCTCAGGCGAGCCGGGAGCGGGATAATGCGTGTCATACAGCGCCTGCGGAAAACCGCCGAAATCGTGGATGGTTTGCGGCTGCTCCATCGCCGTCACGCCCGTACCGCGCGTATACCAGTGAGCGGAAACCACGACAATCGCCTTCGGACGCGGCAGCGTTTCCCCCAGCGCGCGCCAGGTCCGGGTATAGTGGTTGTCTTCCAGCACGTTCATGGGGCTGCCGTGGCCGAGAAACAGTGCGGGCATGCGGGAGGAAGTCATGATGATATCCTTAACAAGATTGAGCGTTTTGTTGCGTTAACCTTACGCTGTTTGCTGGCGGGAAGAACTCAGATAAGCGTGATGATCATCATCAGAAATTTTGAATGTAAGGAATGTGTAAAAGCCCCTGCGGTTACTCGACCTTTATCGCTCGGACCTTTACATTAATGAGAATCATTATCATAAGGAGCGTTCAATGTCTGTGCCTCTGATCCTGACGTTGCTGGCGGGCGGCGCCACGTTTATCGGCGCCTTTTTAGGGGTGCTCGGCCAGCGGCCGTCTAACCGCCTGTTGGCTTTCTCTCTCGGCTTTGCGGCGGGCATTATGCTGCTTATTTCGCTGATGGAAATGCTGCCCGCCGCGCTGCATGAAGAGGGAATGTCGCCAGTGCTGGGCTATGGCATGTTTATTATTGGCCTGCTTGGCTACTTCGCGCTGGATCGGATGCTGCCGCACGCGCACCCGCAGGATTTGCTGGATAAAGGCCACGGCGAAGCGCACGGCGTGCGGAACCTGCGGCGCACCGCCCTGCTGCTGACGCTTGGCATCAGCCTGCATAACTTCCCGGAGGGCGTGGCGACGTTCGTTACCGCCAGCAATAACCTGGAGCTGGGCTTCGGCATTGCGCTGGCCGTCGCGCTGCACAACATTCCCGAAGGGTTGGCGGTGGCCGGGCCGGTTTACGCCGCAACGGGCTCTAAACGCAAAGCGGTGCTCTGGGCGGGCGTTTCCGGTCTTGCGGAAATCGTCGGCGGCGTGCTGGCGTGGCTTATCCTGGGATCGATGGTTTCGCCCGTCATAATGGCTTCCATCATGGCGGCGGTCGCAGGGATTATGGTGGCGCTGTCGGTGGATGAGCTAATGCCGCTCGCCAAAGAGATAGACCCGCACAATAACCCGAGCTATGGCGTGCTGTGCGGCATGTCAGTGATGGGGTTCAGCCTGACGCTGTTGCAAACCAGCGGCATCGGCTAACAAAAAAGCCCGGTATTGACCGGGCTTTTTTCTGTTCGCGCTATGCCTTAGCTGGCTTTACGCGCATGCGCCTGGCGGTAAGCCACCAGATCTTCAATGGTGACGACAGCCATGTTGTGCTGCTTCGCGAATTCAATGCACTCTGGCGCACGCGCCATCGAGCCGTCGTCGTTAGTCAGTTCGCACAGTACGCCCGCTGGTTTAAAGCCCGCCAGCGTAACCAGATCGATAGTCGCTTCGGTGTGGCCGCCGCGAGTCAGTACGCCGCCCGGTTGCGCGCGCAGCGGGAAAACGTGGCCCGGACGGTTGAGGTCGGACGGCTTAGCGTCATCGGCAATCGCCGCGCGGAGCGTGGTGATGCGGTCGGCAGCGGAAACGCCGGTCGTCACGCCGCGCGCCGCTTCAATCGTCACCGTAAAGCCGGTGCCGTAAGCGCTGGTGTTGTTTTCCACCATCATCGGCAGGTCGAGCTGCTGGCGGCGTTCGTCAGTCAGGCAAAGGCAGACGATACCGCTGCCGTGACGAATGGTCAGCGCCATCTGTTCAACGGTCATGGTTTCGGCGGCGAAAATCATGTCGCCTTCATTTTCACGATCTTCATCGTCAAGCACCATCACGCCGCGACCTTCACGCAGCGCAGCCAGCGCGTTTTCCACGCGTTCGAACGGAGTGCCAAAAGAGGAAAGAAGCGTCTGATTCATGGTAAATAAACCTCATTAAAATTATGGATTACCAGAACCAGGGCGGTCTTAGGAGTGCCGAAAAGCGGCCAAAAAAATAACGTGAGCGGACGGATTGCCGTCGCTTGATCGTTACTCTCTCCCATCCGGACTTTAACCGTCGGCCCCGGAATTTCACCGGATCTGCTGACCTTCAGAGATACTCTGAAGCGCTCGCGGGCTTTCAGTTTGTCCTTCGTCTTTCACGCCGCTTTGCCGCAACGCGAAATAGTATGGACAGAAAAACTGATTTACCGCCGGTGGGGAATTTCGCCCCGCCCTGAGAATAAGCGGGTTAACTATAACGCCAATGATTATTGTCGGCAATGTATTCGATTCAAACATTTCCGGTTTATCCCCTTCGGATCAGGCATTACAATTAGAGTTCACACCGTTGAAGATCAGGGAAACCGCTATGATTGACCCGAAGAAAATTGAACAGATCGCCCGTCAGGTCCATGAATCGATGCCAAAAGGGATCCGCGAGTTCGGGGAAGATGTCGAGAAGAAGATCCGCCAGGTTCTGCAATCCCAGCTGTCGCGCCTTGACCTGGTGAGCCGTGAGGAATTTGATGTGCAGACGCAGGTGCTATTGCGCACCCGTGAAAAGCTGACCGCCCTGGAGCAGCGCCTGACCGAGCTGGAAAGCCGCGGCGCCAGCGCGCCTGCCGCGACTCCCGCCGCAACCGCTACGCCTGCTTCCGCAACGCCCGTTACCGCAGAGCCGGTAACGCCGCCGCCAGCTATTCCGCCTGTTGATAATATCGAAAAGCAGGACTAACCGTCGCCGCTCAGGCCCCCGCTCAGGCAGGGGCTTTTGCGATAAACTTAGCTGTTTTTTTGGATTTTCTTGATGATGTTGGTGGTGGAACAACCATCTTCAAAGTTGAGCACCAGCACTTCGCCGCCGTTCGCCCACACTTCTTTGCTGCCCGCGATCTCTTCCGGCTTATAGTCGCCGCCTTTTACCAGCAGATCCGGCAGGATTTCGCCTATCAGACGCTGCGGCGTGTCCTCTTCAAACGAGACTACCCAGTCCACCGCTTCCAGCGCGCCCAGTACAATCATACGCTGCTCGAGCGGGTTAACCGGACGGGTTTCGCCTTTCAGGCGTTTCGTTGAAGCATCGCTGTTCACCGCGACAATCAGGCGGTCGCCCAGCTTGCGCGCGTTGGCCAGATAAGAGACGTGGCCTGCGTGCAGAATGTCGAACACGCCATTGGTCATCACCACTTTCTCGCCGCGCTTGCGCGCCGCCAGGACCGCCTCTTTCAGCCCCTGCTCGGTCATCACGCCAAAACCGGTTTCTGAACGTCCGCGCACCGCGTTTTCCAGCTCGATGGGCGAAACGGTCGAGGTGCCGAGCTTGCCGACCACCACGCCCGCCGCCGCGTTGGCGAAATAGCAGGACTCTTCCAGCGTGTTGCCGGCGGCAAGCGTCGCCGCCAGCACGCCGATGACGGTGTCGCCCGCGCCGGTCACGTCATAAACTTCCTGCGCCTGCGTCGGCAGGTGGAACGGCGCTTTGCCCGGCTGCAGCAGCGTCATACCCTGTTCGGAGCGGGTCACCAGCAGCGCGCGGAGATCGTAGTCGGCAATCAGCTTCATGCCGCGCTCAACAATCTCCTGCTCGTTTTTACATTTGCCCACCACCGCCTCAAACTCGGAGAGGTTCGGAGTCAGCAGCGTGGCGCCGCGATAGCGCTCAAACTCGGTGCCTTTCGGGTCGATAAGCACCGGCACGCCCGCGTTGCGCGCAAGCGTAATCATCTGCTGAACGCTGGCGAGCGCGCCTTTAGCGTAATCGGAAAGCACCAGCGCGCCGATGTGCGGCAGCGCCTGGTTGATGCGCTCGTGCAGCGGCTCCGGGTCCACGCCCTCAAAACCCTCTTCGAAATCGAGGCGGATTAACTGCTGGTTGCGGGAGAGCACGCGCAGTTTGGTAATGGTCGGGTGCGTCGGCACCGAGACGAAGTCGCATTTGACGTTCACGCCCGCCAGCGTCTGGCTCAGCGCGCGCGCCGCGTCGTCAATGCCAGTGAGGCCCACAAGGCGGGAGTTTGCGCCGAGGGAGGCGATGTTCATCGCCACGTTCGCCGCGCCACCCGGGCGCTCTTCGATAGTATCGACTTTCACCACCGGCACCGGGGCCTCCGGCGAAATGCGGCTGGTGGGGCCATACCAGTAGCGGTCCAGCATCACATCGCCCACCACCATGACGCCTGCGCGCTCGAATTCGGGCAGCGTTACTTTCATTCCTGACTCTCCTGAGAGACACCAAAATTTGCGCGCGATGATAGCATAATTACGCCCAATCGCACGGTTAAGGCAGCAGCCAGCGCCGCCAGCTTTCACGCACCTGCTCGCGCTCGGCGCTGAACGCCTCCCGCTCCACGTGGCCTGGCAACTCCTGCAGCGCCAGATGATGCAGCTCGTCGCGAAGCCGGACGTAAGCGTGCGTTAACGCCTTCGCTTCCCCTTCTTCCATAATGTCGTTTTGCGCCAGCAGCTCAAGAATACGGACATTATCAGACCAGCGCGTCAGCTTCGGCTTTTGCGCAGCATAGCGCAGCACCAGATACTGCGTGATGAATTCAATATCGGTAATACCGCCTTCATCCGCCTTAATATCGAAGCGATCGCGATACTTATTGCCAAGGTGCGAGCGCATTTTTTCACGCATCTCGCGCACTTCGGTTTGCAACGTTTCGCCTTCCCGCGTGGTTGAGAGGATCTGATGCCGAATGTCGTCAAAGCGGGCTTTGAGCTGCGGTTCGCCGTAGACGATGCGAGCGCGCACCAGCGCCTGATGCTCCCACGTCCAGGCTTCGTTTTGCTGATAATCCGCAAAGGCCTCGGTCGTCGTCACCAGCATACCCGCCGCGCCGGAGGGGCGCAGACGGGCATCCACCTCGTACAATATTCCTGACGACGTGCGGGTGCTGAAAAGATGCATGATGCGCTGCGCGAGGCGCAGGTAAAACTGACGGCCGTCGATTTCCCGCGGGCCGTCGGTCATCACTTCCACCGGGCAATCGTGCAGGAAAACTAAATCCAGGTCAGAGCTGTAGCCAAGCTCCCAGCCGCCGAGCTTGCCATAGCCGACAACGGCGAAACCGCGGCCTTCCCGCTCGCGCAAATGCGTCGGCTGGCCGTAACGCGCCACCATATGCCCCCAGGCTTGTTGCACCACGGCGTCGATAATCGCTTCCGCCAGCCAGGTTAAGTGATCGCTTACTTTCATGACCGGCAGCGTACCGGCGATGTCCGCCGCCGCTACGCGCAGCAGCTGCGCCTGCTTGAACTGGCGCAGCGCCTCCAGCTGTTGCTCTTCATCATCGTCCGGCACGCGCAGCAGGTACTGACGCAGCTCGTCGCGATAGGCGTTCATCGCGGTCGGCTGATAGAGCGTGTTCGGGTCGAGCAGCTCGTCCAGCAGCAGCGGATAACGCGCCAGCTGGCCCGCTACCATCGGCGAGGCAGCGCACAGGCGAATCAGGTGCTTCAGCGCGCCGGGAAACTCGGTTAATAGCTCCAGATAAGTGGTGCGGGTGACGATGCCGGAGAGCAGCGGCGTCAGGCGCGAAAGCGGCACTGCCGCGTTATTGCTGGCGCATACTTCACTCAGCAGGCGCGGCATTAGCTGGTCGAGCACCTGACGCCCACGCGGACCGATGGTGCGTTTGTCAATTTCACGGCGAAAATCGGTCAGCAGCGAAAGCACCTGCGCCCGGTACTCTGCGCCAAGATGACCGAGCACCGGGGTGGCGTCGTCGGCGTCGATCGCGTCGTGCCACAATTCACGCCAGCCTTCGTTTAGCTTGTCCTCTTCCGCCTCCGGCTCATCGTCGCCGATAAGCTCGTTAAAGACGCGCCGCACCGCCGCCATGTGCTCATCCAGCACCGCGTGCATGCTCTGCCACTCCGCCGCCCCCATCGCCCAGGCGAGCCGGGCGCGGTTGAGTTCATCGACGGGCAGCGTCTGGGTTTGCTCGTCATTGATGCTTTGCAGCAGGTTCTCGAGCCGGCGTAAAAAGAGGTAGGATTCACGCAGCCGCGCGGCATCCCCTTCCGGCAACAGATGAAGCTGTTCGATAGCCGCAAGCGTCGGCAGCAGCGAACGCGACTGCAAAGCAGGCTCCCGCCCGCCGCGAATCAACTGAAACACCTGCACGATAAACTCGGTTTCGCGAATGCCGCCCGCGCCGAGCTTGATATTATCGGTCAACCCACGGCGACGCACTTCCCGGGCGATCATGCTTTTCATGTTGCGCAGCGACTGGATCACGCTGAAGTCGATATAGCGACGGAACACGAACGGGCGCAGCATCGCGCGCAGCTCCTGGCTCCAGGCGTCGCCGTTATCGCCCATGATGCGGGCTTTCACCATCGCGTAGCGCTCCCAGTCACGCCCCTGCTCCTGGTAGTAATCTTCCAGCGCGGCGAAGCTCAACACCAGCGGACCGCTGTCGCCGAAGGGGCGCAGACGCATATCCACCCGGTAGACAAAGCCGTCCTGGGTGGGCTGGTCAAGCACCTTGATAAGCCGCTGACCGAGACGCGTGAAGAATTGCGCGTTATCCAGCTCGCGTCGCCCGCCCTGCGTCACGCCGTTTTCCGGCCAGGCGAAGATCAAATCGATATCGGATGAGAAGTTAAGTTCGCCGCCGCCAAGCTTGCCCATGCCCAGAATCATCAGCGGCTGCGGCACGCCCTGTGCGTTGCACGGCGTTCCCCACTCTTTGCAGCAGGCGGCGTAAAGCCAGTCCCGCGCCGCGACGATCAGCGTTTCGGCAAGCTGGCTGAGCTGCTGCAGCGTCTCTTCGGTAGAAAGGGTTGAAAGCGTCTGCGCCCAGGCGATGCGCGCCATGATGCGACGACGAAACAGACGCAGCGCGCGCATCAGCGACGCCTCATCGCTCACCTCCTGTAAAGCGTCCTGCAGCCAGGCGGGATAGTGCCGCCACTCCTGCGCCTGCGGCGGCGACTGCTGAAGTTCGCTTAACCACTCCGGATGCGCGCTGACCGCCTCGCGAACAAAGTCGCTGAAGGTCAACACCGCGCGGATGTCGTCGTTAAAAGCGGCGCCGTCGAGGGCGGCGGGAAGCCGCTCCGTTACGGTTTGCCAGTGCTGTTGCAAAACAGAAGAGAGCGGCGTCATGGTGATTATCCCTGCGGTTATTTTTTCCCGCTGTGCAGCCAGAACGGCGCCTGCGAGATAGCCTCGTTGCGGAAATGTTCAATTTCAATGCGCTGGCGGGTTTCGATGGCGTGGCGCAGCCCCTGCCAGTTATCCAGCCAGAAAAGCGCGACGGTGTCATCATAAACGCCCGCCAGCAGACGCAGCGCGTGCAGCTCGCGGGCGAGACGCGGCAGCTGGTCGCCATAGCGGTCGCCGAGCGGTTGCGCAAAGGCGCTTTTCAGCTCTGAGGCGTGGCGAGAGAGGTTTATGTCGGCAAAGCGTTTGAACGAGTCCGCCATTTTCTGGCGCGCTTTCTCATCAAGAAACGGCTGCCAGCCGCGCGAAACCAGCCAGTCGGTGAGCGCCAGCCGGGCGGTGCTTTGTTCAGCGCCGTAAGCCACGGTCTCCGCCGACGCTTCCGAAGCAAGCGAGGCCTCGCACTGGGTCAGCAGGTCACGTAAGCGAGTGCTCGCTTTTCTTGGCACGATAGCGCCGAAGAGCGCCAGCGTATGGCGCACCAGGCCAATGGCCTCCTGCACCTGATATTTCGCTTTTCCATTGCCGCGCAGCCACAGCTCTTCATGCCAGAGCCAGTGGTCCAGCGCCAGCTCCAGCGCCGCTTCCATTCCCTGCTCGACCGTGGCTTTCGGCGGCACCTTAAGCAGCGTCAGCGGCTTAATTTCACGCGCCGGATTGCCCTGGGCCAGGTGATAACCCCGCGCCGCTTTGCTGAGGTTGCCCTGACGCAGTCCGGGCTGCGAAACCAGCTGGCGCGCCAGCTTCAGCACATCAGCCGGGTTGCCGGAGAGCAGCTCCAGTTCCAGCTCGCAAATGGGCTCGCGGTGCTCATCGGCTTTGACCTCTCCCTGGTCGAGCGCAAGCTCAATACGGCTTTCGCCGTGAGTAACCACCCACTTTTCGCGATGAAAATCGGTGCTGAACAGCGGCTGCGCGGCCGCCTGCATCGCCTGCGGGGTCAGCCCTTCCGGCCAGATCTCCGCCGGAAAACGGGCCAGATCGAGCTCGGGCTTTTCCAGCTCGATGTTGTACTCTGGACGCTGATGAAGGCCGCCAACCGTACGGCCCGCGACTTTAATCGTCATCTCATAGCGGCCATTATCGCCGCGAATGCGCAGGCCCATGCCGTGCCGACGCAGCTGGTTATCCGGCGTTTCATAATAGATGTTAAGAAGCTGGCGAGGCGCGCTGTGTTCGGCGCTAAGGCCGCCCAGCGTCGCGCGCAGCGCATCAACATGGGCGGGATGGACGATAAATTTGAGTTCGATTTCCTGAGCCATAGTCTCTGATTTCTGGTTGCGTCACACCGGAAGAAATTCCAGCGAACTTAATAGCCTGATATTTGTCAGTAGATAGTATTTTGCGGCAAATTGCCATGTTTCAGGCAGATAAGCCGTCGCAAAACCCTTGAGCCACGGGGGCAGCGCGCGAAGGATGACCAGGATGATTCTCATTCAGGTTTGCGCTTTGCATCGTCAGACTGTTGCCACTACCATCGTTCCACATTTATGACAATAATGACCCGATAATGCAGAAATTACGCCTCATTTGCTTCTCTTTGTTCGCTCTTGGCATTACCGCCGCGGCCCATGCGGATGAAAAACGTTATGTCTCAGACGAGCTGAATACCTGGGTGCGCAGCGGCCCGGGAGATAACTATCGCCTGGTCGGCACCCTGAACGCCGGCGAGGAAGTCACCCTGCTGCAAAGCAATGACAATACCAATTACGGCCAGGTGCGCGACAGCAACGGCCGCACCGCGTGGATCCCGCTCGCGCAGTTAAAAGCGGAACCCAGCCTGCGCACCCGGGTGCCGGACCTGGAAAACCAGGTCAATACGCTGACCGAGAAGCTTAACAATATCGATGCGACGTGGAACCAACGCACCGCCGACATGCAGAAAAAGGTGGCGGCGAGCGACGGCGTGATCAACGGCCTGAAAGAAGAAAACCAAAAGCTGAAAAACGAGCTTATTGTGGCGCAGAAGAAAGTGAACGCCGCCAATATTCAGCTGGATGACAAACAGCGCACCATTATTATGCAGTGGTTTATGTATGGCGGCGGCGTACTGGGCGTGGGGCTGCTGCTGGGTCTGCTGCTGCCGCACATGATCCCAAGCCGCAAGCGCAAAGACCGCTGGATGAGTTGATCCCTCAAGGGCAGCGCTACGCTGCCCTTTTCTTTCGCCATCTCCTCTACACTTACGTATTATCTGTCGGCAAATTGCAAAGCTGGAGAATGTTGGGTGAAGAGTTATCTGGTGGGTGGTGCGGTGCGGGACGCCCTGTTGGGCTTACCGGTGAAGGACAGAGATTGGGTGATTGTCGGCGCCACGCCGCAGGAGATGCTGGATAACGGCTATCAACAGGTGGGACGGGATTTCCCGGTCTTTCTGCATCCACAAAGCCACGAAGAGTACGCGCTGGCGCGCACCGAGCGTAAATCGGGCCAGGGCTATACCGGCTTCACCTGCTATGCGGCGCCGGATGTCACGCTGGAGCAGGATTTGCTGCGCCGCGATCTCACCATCAACGCTATCGCCCAGGATGAAAACGGCGATTACATCGACCCTTACCATGGCCGCGCCGATCTTGAAAAGCGGCTGCTGCGCCATGTCTCCCCCGCTTTCGGGGAAGACCCGCTGCGCGTGCTGCGCGTCGCCCGTTTCGCCGCCCGCTACGCGCATCTTAATTTCCGCATCGCGCCGCAAACCCAGGAACTCATGCGCGAAATGGCGCGCAACGGCGAGCTGGAGCACCTGACGCCGGAGCGCGTATGGAAAGAGACGGAAAACGCGCTCACCAGCCGCAACCCGCAGGTCTTCTTCATGGTGCTTCGCGAATGCGACGCGTTGAAGGTGCTGTTCCCGGAGCTGGACGCGCTGTTTGGCGTCCCTGCGCCGGAGAAATGGCACCCGGAGATCGACACCGGCATTCACACCTTGATGACGCTCTCGATGGCAGCAATGCTAAGCCCGGCGGTAGACGTGCGTTTCGCCGCGCTTTTGCATGATCTCGGCAAAGGGCTGACGCCGAAACACCTCTGGCCGCGCCATCACGGCCACGGCCCGGCGGGCGTACGGCTGGTGGAGCGAGTCTGCCAGCGGCTGCGCGTGCCGAATGAAATTCGCGATCTCGCAAAGCTGGTGGCGGAGTTTCATGACCTTATCCATACCTTTCCCATCCTTAAGCCGCGCACCATCGTTAACCTTTTCGACGCTATCGACGCCTGGCGCAAGCCGCAGCGCGTGGAGCAAATCGCCATTACCAGCGAAGCGGACGTGCGCGGGCGCACCGGCTTTGAAGCGAACGATTACCCGCAGGGGCGTCTGCTGCGCGAAGCCTGGGAAGTGGCGAAAAGCGTTTCGCCAAAAGAGGTGGTGGCCGCAGGCTTTACCGGCGTGGAGATTCGCGAAGAGTTAACCAAACGGCGCATTCGCGCCGTGGCGAACTGGAAAGCGGAACGTTGCCCCCAACCGCAGGCTGAGGGCTAACGCCTTACATAAAGACGAGGTAAACCGCGCCCGCCACGATAAAACGGTAGATGGCGAACGGAATAAACGAGATGCGCTTGATGATATGCAGGAAAGTTTTGATAGCTATCAGCGCCACGATAAACGCAGTAATGAAGCCCACCGCGAACATCGGCAGATCGTTCATCGTCAGAAAGCCGATGCTCTTGTAGAGGTCAAGCGCGGTGGCGCCCATCATCATCGGCACCGCCAGCAGGAACGAGAACTCGGAAGCCGCGTAACGGCTCACGCCCATCAGCATGCCGCCAGAAATGGTCGCCCCCGAACGGGAGAAGCCCGGCCACAGCGCCAGACACTGGAAGCAGCCAATCATGAACGCCTGACGGTAAGTCATGTCGTCGATGCCCAGCGCGCGCGGCTCTTTCGGCTTCAGGCATTCAGCGGCAATCAGCAGCAAACCGCCCACAACCAGCGCATACATAACGTTTATTGGGTTAAACAGCGACTTAATGGCGTCGTGGAACACCAGCCCCAGCACGACGGCGGGCACCATGCCGAGCAGAATGTGAATCAAAGAGAGACGCCCTTTGCCAGCGCCTTCGTGCGCAGGATGGCCGAAATGAATGCCGATGAGCCCAAACAGGCGGCGCCAGAACATCACCACCACAGCCAGAATGGAACCGAGCTGGATAACCACTTCAAAGGTTTTCGCCGTTTCGCCTTCAAAGCCCAACAGGTGGCCGACAATAATCATATGACCGGTGCTGGAGACCGGCAGAAACTCCGTTAACCCCTCGACAACGCCCAGTATCGCCGCCACGAGCAGCGAATGCATATCACTCATTAACTAACCCTCGTACCCCAAAAATGACATAAAAAAACGGCTGACGTACTACGACAACCGTAAAAGGTCCTGCTGTAAGACCGGTATACTCTCGTTTGGTTTAATTATTATTAAATCAAATGAGTCATTTAGGATTATTGCCACGCTCAATAATTACGCCGACGTTAACCGCCTGCGCCACCGCGCCTGGCTTGCTGACTTTAAGACGTACCCAGGGCGCGCCAAAGCGCGTAAGGATGAGCTGCGCCACCTCTTCAGCCACGCGCTCGACCAGCGCGAAGCGGCCATTTTCAACGTGATTCAAAACGGCTTCCGTCACGTCGGCATAGCTCAGGCAGTCGTTAACGTCATCGCTGCCCGCCGCCGCCCGGTTATCCCAGGCGATTTCGATATCGAACACCAGCTTTTGTTGAATAGTCTGTTCCCAGTCATACACGCCAATGGTGGTAATTACCGAAAGCTGCTCTATAAATACAATATCCATCACGCCCTGCCTGTTTTTGGGTCAGCCGGATACCACTTCCGGCGAAATATGCGTATTATCCACAGATGCAGCAAATAAAACGACATTTTCACAACGGAACAGCGTCATGAGTGCAATCGCGCCTGGAATGATCCTCCTCGCGTATCTTTGCGGCTCAATTTCCAGCGCCATTCTGGTCTGCCGCATCGCGGGTCTGCCAGACCCTCGCGACAGTGGATCCGGCAATCCCGGAGCGACCAATGTCCTGCGAATTGGTGGTAAGGGAGCAGCCGCAGCGGTACTGATTTTCGACGTCCTGAAAGGGATGCTGCCAGTCTGGGGCGCTTATGCGCTGGGCGTGACGCCGTTCTGGCTCGGGCTTATCGCCATTGCCGCCTGTCTTGGCCACATCTGGCCGGTTTTCTTTCATTTTCGCGGCGGCAAAGGTGTCGCCACCGCCTTTGGCGCGATTGCGCCGATTGGCTGGGACTTAACCGGCGTGATGGCGGGCACCTGGCTGCTGACCGTGCTTTTAAGCGGCTATTCGTCGCTCGGCGCGATAGTCAGCGCGCTGGTGGCGCCTTTTTATGTCTGGTGGTTCAAGCCGCAGTTCACTTTCCCGGTTTCCATGCTCTCCTGCCTGATTCTTCTGCGCCATCACGATAATATCCAGCGTCTCTGGCGCGGCCAGGAAACCCGCATCTGGGAAAAGCTTCGCAAAAAGCGCGCGCTGAAGGCGCAAAAAAAGGAGTGATGATTCACTCCTTTTTTATTGGCTTGCCAGCGGGTTACTGCGCAGGCGGCAGCTCCGCCAGCGGCCAGCGCGGGCGCACGGTCACGCCCAGGCCCGCCGCCCCGCCCGCCTTCAGACGCACCATACCGGCGTAGGCTATCATCGCGCCGTTGTCGGTGCAGAATTCGGGACGCGCATAGAAAACCTCGCCTTTACGCTTCTCCATCATCTCCGCCAGGCGTGCGCGCAGCGTGCGGTTAGCGCTCACGCCGCCTGCCATCACCAGACGTTTAAAGCCGGTTTGATCGAGCGCGCGACGGCATTTGATCATCAGCGTGTCTACCACGGCGTCTTCGAAAGCGCGGGAGATATCAGCACGAGTCTGGTCGTCATTGCCGTTATCGCGAATGGTATTGGCGGCAAAGGTTTTCAGACCGGAGAAACTAAAATCGAGCCCTGGGCGGTCGGTCATCGGACGCGGGAAGGTAAAACGACCCGCCACGCCCTGCGCCGCCAGTTTTGATAGCATCGGGCCGCCGGGGTAATCCAGCCCCAGCAGCTTGGCGGTTTTGTCGAACGCTTCGCCTGCGGCGTCATCGATAGATTCGCCGAGCAGTTCATATTCGCCGATGCCGGTTACGCTAATCAGCTGGGTATGGCCGCCGGAAACCAGCAGCGCCACAAAGGGGAAGTCCGGCGGGTTCTCTTCCAGCATCGGGGCCAGCAGGTGCCCTTCCATATGGTGCACCGGAATCGCCGGCACATCCCAGGCGAACGCCAGCGCGCGGCCCACGGTGGCGCCGACCAGCAGCGCGCCGACAAGCCCCGGGCCTGCGGTGTAGGCCACCGCGTCTATCTCCTGCGCCGCGAGATTCGCCTCTTTCAGCGCCGCCTGAATCAACGGCACGGTTTTGCGCACGTGGTCGCGCGAGGCGAGCTCCGGCACCACGCCGCCGTAGTCAGCGTGCAGTTTCACCTGACTATACAATTGGTTGGCTAACAGCCCTTTCTCATCGTCATAAATGGCGATGCCGGTTTCATCACAGGATGTCTCAATACCCAGTACACGCATGGCTTTTTTTACCTCTTTCGCATGGCGCGCAGTGTATGACGGTACGCCTGCGATGTAAAACTTTGCTCAACCCAGGCGGGCGCTTCGTGTATAATCTTGCCCCCTGGAAGCGCCTGCACAAAAAGCAGGTTTTGCCGCTGCTGATGCTTTACAAAGCAGCAGCAATTGCAGTAAAATTCCGCACCATTTTGAAATAAGCTGGCGTTTTGATGCCAGCAGCAAACCGAATTAATCAAAGGTGAGAGGCACATGCCGGTAATTAAAGTACGTGAAAACGAGCCGTTCGACGTAGCACTGCGTCGCTTCAAGCGTTCCTGTGAGAAAGCAGGTGTTCTGGCGGAAGTTCGTCGTCGTGAGTTCTATGAAAAACCGACTACCGAACGTAAACGCGCCAAAGCTTCCGCAGTGAAACGTCACGCGAAGAAACTGGCTCGCGAAAACGCACGCCGTACTCGTCTGTACTAATTCCCTGAGGGGACGCTCCCCTCAGCGACAGACCGAGTAGTAGTTGTAGAGGCCGTGCTTCCGAAAGGAATGCGCGGCTTATTTTCGTTTATGGACTGATAAAAAACGGGGCTTATGGCTGGACGAATCCCACGTGTCTTTATCAATGACCTGTTGGCTCGCACCGATATTGTCGACCTGATTGATGCGCGCGTGAAGCTCAAAAAACAGGGCAAGAATTACCATGCGTGCTGTCCTTTCCATAACGAGAAAACCCCCTCTTTCACCGTAAACGGTGAAAAACAGTTTTATCACTGCTTCGGCTGCGGCGCGCACGGCAACGCCATCGACTTTCTGATGAACTACGACAAGCTCGAGTTCGTGGAAACCGTCGAAGAACTGGCGGCCATGCACAACCTCGAAGTGCCTTATGAAGCAGGCAACGGCCCAAGCCAGATTGAACGCCATCAGCGCCAGACGCTGTACGAGCTGCTCGACGGCCTGAGCGCGTTTTATCAGCAAGCGCTGGCGCAACCGGGCGCCGAACCCGCAAGGCAGTATCTGCAAAAGCGCGGGTTGAGCGAAGAGGTGATCCGCCATTTCGCTATCGGCTACGCGCCGCCGGGCTGGGATAACGTGCTTAAGCGCTTCGGCGGCAACAGCGAAAACCGCAAATCGTTAATCGATGCGGGCATGCTGGTGACCAACGACCAGGGCCGCAGCTACGACCGCTTCCGCGAGCGGGTGATGTTCCCCATTCGCGACAAACGAGGCCGCGTGATTGGCTTCGGCGGACGCGTAATGGGCGATGCCCTGCCGAAGTATCTGAACTCTCCGGAAACCGAGATTTTCCACAAAGGCCGCCAGCTGTATGGCCTTTATGAAGCGCAGCAAAGCAATCAGAACCCGCCCCGCCTGCTGGTGGTGGAAGGGTATATGGACGTTGTCGCGCTGGGCCAGTATGGCATTAACTACGCGGTAGCTTCGCTCGGCACGTCGACGACCGCGGAGCATATCCAGATGCTCTTCCGGGTGACCAATAACGTCATCTGCTGTTATGACGGCGACCGTGCGGGCCGCAGCGCCGCATGGCGCGCGCTGGAGACCGCCCTGCCGTACATGACCGACGGCCGTCAGCTACGCTTTATGTTTCTGCCCGAGGGCGAAGACCCGGATACGCTGGTGCGCAAAGAGGGCAAAGCGGCGTTTGAACAACGAATGGAACAGGCGCAGCCGCTTTCCACTTTCCTGTTCAACAGCCTGCTGCCGCAGGTGGACTTAAGCTCGCCGGACGGCCGCGCGCAGCTCAGCACGCTGGCGCTGCCGTTAATCAGCCAGGTGCCAGGCGAAACGTTGCGTATTTATCTACGCCAGGAACTTGGCAACAAGCTTGGCATTCTGGATGACAGCCAGCTTGAGCGGCTGATGCCCAAACAATCGGATAATGCCCAATCGCGCCCGGCGCCAGCGCTAAAACGCACAACCATGCGTATACTGATAGGGTTACTGGTGCAGAACCCCGAGCTGGCGCCGCTGGTGCCGTCGCTCGCCGGGCTTGATGAGAGCAAATTACCCGGCCTCGCGCTTTTCGCCGAGCTGGTAAATACGTGTCTTTCTCAGCCTGGTCTGACCACCGGGCAGTTGCTTGAGCATTATCGCGGCACAAAAGAGGCCGCTACCCTTGAAAAACTCGCAACCTGGGACGATATAGCAGATAAGGATATTGCAGAAAAAACGTTCACGGACTCGCTGGACCATCTTTTCGATTCAGCGCTGGAATTGCGATTAACGGAATTGATCGCCCGCTCGCGTACCCATGGGTTAACGCCGGCGGAGCGTGAAGAAGTTCGCGTGATAACTGAAGCACGCGCTAAAAAATAAATTTCCGCGGCTTAATTGCCGATTATATATCGGGACACCCCCGAAAGCCGCATGCCGGGCAGCGGCAACAAAAGAAATTAGCCCGCAATGCTATTGTTGGCGGCAACGCCTACCGACACCAACCCTCATGAAATAAGTGTGGATACCGTCTTATGGAGCAAAACCCGCAGTCACAGCTGAAGCTTCTTGTCACTCGTGGTAAGGAGCAAGGCTATCTGACCTATGCTGAGGTCAATGACCATCTGCCGGAAGATATTGTCGACTCCGACCAGATCGAAGACATCATTCAGATGATCAACGATATGGGCATCCAGGTAATGGAAGAGGCCCCGGACGCCGACGATCTGATGCTGGCGGAAAACACAGCGGACGAAGATGCTGCCGAAGCCGCCGCGCAGGTGCTTTCCAGCGTGGAATCTGAAATCGGGCGTACCACCGACCCGGTGCGCATGTACATGCGCGAAATGGGTACCGTTGAACTTCTGACGCGTGAAGGCGAAATCGACATCGCTAAACGCATCGAAGACGGCATCAACCAGGTACAGTGCTCTGTTGCAGAATACCCGGAAGCGATCACCTATCTGCTGGAGCAGTACGATCGCGTAGAAGCAGGCGAAGCGCGCCTGTCCGACCTCATCACCGGCTTTGTCGATCCGAACGCGGAAGAAGACATGGCGCCGACCGCCACCCACGTTGGCTCTGAACTCTCTCAGGAAGAGATGGACGACGACGAGGATGAAGACGAAGAGTCTGACGATGACAGCAGTGATGACGACAACAGCATCGACCCGGAACTGGCGCGCGAGAAGTTTGTAGAGCTGCGCACCCAGTACGAGGTCACCCGCGACACCATTAAAGCCAAGGGCCGCAGCAATGCCGCCGCTCAGGAAGAGATCCTGAAGCTGTCTGAAGTGTTCAAGCAGTTCCGTCTGGTGCCGAAGCAGTTCGATTACCTGGTGAATAATATGCGCGCCATGATGGACCGCGTGCGTACCCAGGAACGCATCATCATGAAGCTGTGCGTTGAGCAGTGCAAAATGCCGAAGAAGAACTTCATCACGCTCTTCACCGGCAACGAGACCAGCGAAACCTGGTTCAACGCCGCTATCGCCATGAACAAACCATGGTCTGAGAAGCTCCATGAAGTGGCGGAAGATGTGCATCGCAGCCTGCAGAAGCTGCAGCAGATCGAAGAAGAGACCGGCCTGACCATCGAGCAGGTGAAAGACATCAACCGTCGCATGTCTATCGGCGAAGCAAAAGCCCGCCGTGCGAAGAAAGAGATGGTGGAAGCGAACCTGCGTCTGGTGATTTCTATCGCCAAGAAATACACCAACCGTGGTCTGCAGTTCCTCGACCTGATTCAGGAAGGCAACATCGGCCTGATGAAAGCGGTGGATAAGTTTGAATACCGCCGTGGCTATAAGTTCTCTACTTACGCCACCTGGTGGATCCGTCAGGCTATCACCCGCTCTATCGCCGACCAGGCGCGTACCATCCGTATTCCGGTGCATATGATTGAGACCATCAACAAGCTCAACCGTATTTCGCGCCAGATGCTGCAGGAGATGGGCCGCGAGCCGACGCCGGAAGAGCTGGCCGAGCGCATGCTGATGCCGGAAGATAAAATCCGCAAGGTGCTGAAAATTGCCAAAGAGCCTATCTCCATGGAAACGCCGATTGGCGACGATGAAGATTCGCATCTGGGCGATTTTATCGAGGATACCACCCTCGAGCTGCCGCTGGACTCCGCGACCACGGAAAGCCTGCGCGCCGCCACGCACGACGTGCTGGCAGGCCTGACCGCTCGCGAAGCGAAAGTGCTGCGTATGCGTTTCGGTATCGACATGAACACCGACCATACGCTGGAAGAAGTGGGTAAACAGTTCGACGTTACCCGCGAACGTATCCGTCAGATCGAAGCGAAGGCGCTGCGCAAGCTGCGTCACCCGAGCCGCTCTGAAGTGCTGCGCAGCTTCCTTGACGATTAATCGTCTCTCTGATTAAGCCCTCCTCGCGAGGGCTTTTTTATTCCTGCTTTTCCTCCGCCCTGCCCTTTACGTTCATTTCTTATGTGAGCGCGTTAATTACTTAAGCAAAAATCATTTGTCAGACTTATGTTTCATAATGTAATTTCCCTCTGTTTGAGCCAATCGAACCGGCTTCGTGTGTTTTTTAACACAGCAAGGGACCCCATACGAATGAAAAAAATGATGCTCGTGACGCTTTGCGTCGTTCTGGCAGGCTGCGTAAATAAATCTCAGAAACCCACTTCTCTGGTTACGCCCGCGCCTGCTCAGCCTGCCGCGATAGCGCCGCAGCCGCCAGCGCCGCCTGCCCGCACCGAGCCGGATAATAATGGCCTGATGGCGCAGGAGACCTGCCGCAAGGAGCTTGAAGCCCTGCGGGCCTACGGGCCGCGCACCTACAACCGCTACGCGGGCGAGATGGCGACACTGACTGCGAAAACCAGCAAGTTTCTCTCAGTGAAAGAGGATTTGAACCCGCGCATCAACGATATCGTGATGAGCGCTTACCAGTCTCGTATGCAGACGCTGTGCTACAAGATTGAGACCTCGCTCGGCCAGATGCTGGTCGACCAGGCCACAGCCAGCCTCGCTGACTAACATAAAAAACCGCCTCTTAGCAGGCGGTTTTTTTTAAGGGATGCGTGGCGGTTATCGCTTATCACTTCTGCAGAACGCGTCAGCAAAGCGCTGCCTGCTATGACTGGCTTCATAGGGTACTCACGTCGCAGGACGGGTCAGCGAAGCGCTGCCCGCCATTGCTGCTTCATACGATATCCACGTTGCAGGACGGGTCAGCTAAGCGACGCCTGCCGTCATAAACAACCTTCCCTGACGTTTTCCCCTCTCTCCCTTCGGGAGAAGGTCGGGGTGAAGGAGACATGGTTTAGCAGAACAAAAAGCGTAGCGCCTTCGTCCTCTACTATCGTCCGCGCATGGCCAGCGCCTCGTCCAGCTCGCGATAAGACTCCACCAGCTTGTCCAGCGAAGCGCGGTTTAACCCGCTAGGGTTCGGCAGCACCCATACTTCCGTTTCGCCAATGGTTATAGCCTGCTTTCCCCACTTCACGCCGCGCTGGCTGAACGCCTGCTCAAACGCTTTTTTGCCCAGCACCGCCAGCGCCTGCGGCTGGTACTGCTCTATCTTTTTTACAAGCAAACGCCCGCCCTCGTGCAACTCCTGCTTTGCCACCTCGCTTGCCTGCACCGTGGGGCGCTCAACCAGCATGGTAATGCCGCAACGGGTATCCAGCAGCTCATGCTCTTCTTCGGGCTTGAGTTGCCGTTCGGTAAACCCGGCCTGATGGATAACCTTCCAGAAGCGGTTGCCCGGATGGGCGAAGTGATATCCGGTGTGCGCCGACGACTTGCCGGGGTTAATTCCACAAAAAACCACGCGCAGCCCTGGCGCGATGAGATCGGTAATCATATTCCTGCCCTGATAACTTACGGATTCCTAAAGTATAAAGCCTGGCAAGCAGGTTGCTTAGAAAAACAGCACCCGTTACCGCTTAGGCTGGATTGGCATCGCCACTTCCTTTATAATCCAGCGCCACGGCCCCTTAGCTCAGTGGTTAGAGCAGGCGACTCATAATCGCTTGGTCGTTGGTTCAAACCCAACAGGGGCCACCAAATTTTAGCTGTAAAATCATGTAATTAAGCCACCTCGCAAGGGTGGCTTTTTTGTTGGCTCAGATTTAATTGGCAGCAAAATGGCGCCAGACGCTCAGAGATGCCATTAGCCATTGGGTGGATGTTCGCTTAGCTTCGCCGGTTGGACTAATCAAACAACCATTTCCCGACGCGTGCAGACTCGATATACATCGCTATGGTCAACGGTTTTTGATCTTTACTTTGCGGCTTACGAGAGGGGAAAGATCTCGTTTTCCAGGGATAGTAATTACTTAAAGAAAAACGGGCTGGCTCAACATCAAAGTGGCTGAAGAATTTCTCTGTCATTTCAGCTACATCATCAGCCTCAAAAAATTCTTGCAGCGTAGCACTATCATTAATTTCAACCTTTCTGAACAGCGTCGTGACTAAAGGCAAATCATCCTTAATGAACCGCCTGACCTCATTATCCATGATGTTGTTAACCCTGTTTTATCCTCCGGACATACGAGCAGATTATACTGGTGAACAATCCTGAAACTAATTTGAGCAACATCATTAGCAAGGATAACCCAGCCAAATACAGATACTGCCCGACCAACAAAAGCGCCCAAATTATTAACACAGAAAATTTTAAGCCCGCGCATGGTAAAAGACTTACAAGTCAAAGTAGGGAGTATGCGTTTTTTAAAAGTATACGAGAGATGCTTACGGAAGAGGATTGAAGCGCGCGATGTACCCCGTGTTGCCGTTCTGGGTTTACCTGGTACATCAATACTGTTGTTACCGAGGAAAAGCGTAGCAACGCCTGTGCTGACAGGTTTGAAAGACCATCAAAATAATAGGTACCGTTTATCTCTTCCACTGTATCCATCAGTTTCTCCTGGTAAAGTTAAACGTAACAATACGGATAAAAAAAGCCATGAAGTTAGTAACCTCATGGCACCTTTATAGCTTGTTATGCCCCTTTCAACATATCAAACACCACGCGGGCAAAGCCTTTCGCCAATTCAGGGTTAGAAAGGTATTGCATCATCATCTCTTGCTGGGCGTCATTGCTGTCCATAACGGCATCATCAATGGCTTTCGGGAAATCACCCAGCATCGCCTGTTCGCGCGTATTGTTAGCAATCTGGGTCATCACCGCCTGGTTTTCTGACAGCTTGTCGCGCACCGCGAAGGCGTAATTGATCATGTCTTTATCGGTCAGATTATCGGTCACGAACAGGTCGTTAAGGCGAGCCAGGATATTCGACAGAAACTCTTCTTTCTTGTCCTTCGGCTTTGCCGTACCGACATCATTACCCGGTTTTATTTTGTAGTCTTCAGCATCTTCTTGTAGCTTCAGATGCTGTTCATGGAGCTTCGACAGACGGTAATGGCTCATCTCCACGTTGCTTAAATCAATCTCGTCTTCTTCGATACGCTGTTCATGCAGCAACGGACGCAGATGGCGAGCAAACAGGCTCAGCTTTTCCAGGTTTTTGTCGTCGTAATCGACGATTTGCGACATAAACTCGTAAAAACGAACAAAGCTGCCGAGATCTTTCTTGAAGATATCCAGCTTACTTTTTTCTTTCTCGCACTCTTTGAAAGTGTTTTCCGCATTAGTAATCAGCACAACATCGCCGGTCTTCTTGGTGCGTTCAAACATCTCTTTGGCCAGCACATAGGCATCAATCGCTGAAGTGTAACGTTGTTTCCAGCGCTGTACCGCGGGCTTGCAAATATTGCTGATCGCCGCATTGGATTTGTTTTTGCTGAAGAACGCATCGCAGAACTGCTCTACTTCGTTCCACAGGAAGATGCCGCTGGTACGCAGCTTTTCAAACAGTTCAAAGACGAGTTGCGGGTCACTGACATCCGTCAGTTCCGCTGTCTGGTAGTACGGCTGGAAAGCACCCAAAATCTCGTCGGGTTCGTTGTAAAAATCGAGCACAAAGGTTCCGGACTGCGCTTTTCCTGGATAGGTACGGTTCAGGCGCGACAGTGTCTGTACACACTCCACGCCCCCCAATTTTTTATCCACATACATGGCGCACAGCTTGGGCTGGTCAAACCCGGTCTGGAATTTGTTCGCCACCAGCATCACCTGATAGTCGTCGGTATCAAACGCTTTGCGCATATCCCGGCCTTTCAGGCCTGGGTTCATATTGATTTCGGTGAACTTCTGGTGAAGCAGCGCAAGGCTGTTGTGGTCATCTTCATGGAATTCCACTTCCCCGGAGAATGCCACCATTGCGCTTATCTTGTCGTACTTTTGCTCGGCGATGTATTTATCGAACGCCAGCTTGTAGCGCACCGCCGCTTTACGCGAACTGGTCACCACCATCGCTTTGGCCTGGCCAGCCAGTAAATGCATCACATGCTTGCGGAAGTGCTCAACAATCACCTTCACCTTCTGCGACACGTTATGATCGTGCAGCGAGACCCACTGGTTCAGTTTGATCTTCGCTTTCTTGCTGTCCACTTCCCGGTCAGGATCGTCCAGCTTTTGCAGCAGCTTGTACGCCACCTTGTAGTTGGTGTAGTTCTTCAGCACATCGAGAATAAAGCCCTCTTCAATGGCCTGACGCATGGAGTAAACGTGGAACGCTTCCGGTTTGTTCGTTTTCGATGCGGGTTCCTTCGGATTAGGACGACGGCCAAACAGCTCCAGCGTTTTCGCCTTCGGCGTGGCGGTAAAGGCGTAATAGTTGAGGTTGCTGCTGCCTTTACGCGCGGCGATGGTGGCATCCAGAATATCTTCTGAAGACATCTCCACATCGTCATCTGCCTCTTCGGTCATCAGCACTTCTTTCAGCTGACGCGCCGTAGAACCGCTCTGCGAGGAGTGCGCTTCATCGGCAATCACCGCGTATTTACGCTGCTTGAGGCTGACGCTATTTTCAATCGCTTTCAGAACGAACGGGAAGGTCTGAATGGTGACGATGATAATCGGCTGAGAGTTTTCCAGCGCGCTGGCCAGCTTCTCCGATTTAGAACCGTCGCCTTCTTTGTTATTGATGCGCCCGACCACGCCATCCTGGTGTTCAAACTGGTAGATGGTGTCCTGCAGCTGATCGTCAAGCACGGTGCGGTCCGTCACCACAATCACCGAGTGGAACTGCTTCTCGCCATTTTCATCGTACAGGCGGGAAAGCTGATGGGCCGTCCAGGCGATAGAGTTCGATTTACCCGACCCCGCACTGTGCTGAATCAAGTATTTATTGCCGGTGCCTTCTACCGTGGCGGCGGTGATCAGTTTGTTCACCACGTCCCACTGGTGATAGCGTGGGAAAATCAGGCTCTCGCTTTTGTACTTCAGGCCAATGGCGTTTTCTTTTTCGACGATTTGCAGATGCACGAAGCTCGCCAGAATTTTCAGCAGATTGTCCGGCAGCAGCACCTCATTCCACAGGTAGCTAGTCGCGTAGTCGTTGGCATCTTCCGGGATGTCGTTCCCCGCACCGCCGTCATGAGTCCCTTTGTTAAACGGCAGGAAGAAGGTTTTATCGCCATCAAGTTTGGTCGCCATAAATACTTCATACTGGCTGACGGCAAAGTGCACCAGCGCGCCGCGCTTGAAGGTCAGCAACGGCTCCGGCTTGTTAGTCGCAGGGTCTTTCGGCAGGCGCGTTTTCTTGTATTGATTGATGGCGCTGTTGACCGTCTGCTTAAACTCAGACTTTAGCTCCAGCGTGGCGACCGGCAAGCCGTTAACAAACAGCACCAGGTCGATACGCCATTTCTTCGCCTTAGCGCCCGTTTCTTCAAATGCGGCATTCGACGCATGAGGGCTGTAAACCAGCTCCGGCACGATGCGGCAGATATTCTGTTTGTAGCGCGCAAGGGTTTCCGGATTGAGGTTATGTTCCGGCTTAAACTGGCACAGGGAAAAACGCGCATTATGGCTTTTGATACCATGACGCAATACGCCAAGCGTGCCATAAGTGCGTGAAAGCATATCGGTTGCGTTGATATCCGCTTTTTTTAACTGCGCCACCAGCGCATCGAGGAAATGACGCTCGGTATCGGTAGGGTAAATTTTGGCAAACTTCTCCCACTCCTGCGGCTGCGTGGTTTGCACAAAGTTCAGCGCATCGTGCGTGTAAAGCGCACGTTCGCGATCGTAGCCGTCCGTTTTGCCACGAACCCAGCCTTTTGCTTCCATTTGAGCGATTATGTTATTCTGGAAAATCAGCTCTTTGGTGCTGTCCATGCTCATGCGGTGGCCTCCTGTGGCTCCTCAACATCCCGCGTGTCCGGGGCAACCCAGTCGCGGACGTCAATTTTTCCGGTGACGACGGCGGAGATCAGGGCGGTGCGGCGTTCCTGGAGAAGATCAATTTGATGAGAAGCAATATTTTCAAGTTGAGAATATTGGTGTTCTATTTTTTCAATCTCTTCAACAATCACATCCTGCTCTTGTCTGGACGGTACAGGCATGATGATCCTTCCTAACTCTTCAAAATACAGACGAAGTCTCATTTCCATAATGCCCCTAGACCATCGTTTGAATTCTCGCTGTGTCAACTCTAATCTGAAGAGGTAATGATAGAACTTGGGGTTTATGTCTTTCACTTTTCTTAAAATATCATATGCAGGGCTAGTCACCCCATCGTAATTAGAAAAGCCCACAGCTCCCATCCAGGCAAGCAATTTATTAACGATAATATCACCCTGTCTAACCTTCCAATATCCATCAGTAGTTGATGCTTTATTACCTTTCGGTTCCAAATCTTTTCTAGGGGCAACACCGATAGCTGTATAAACTGATAAAAGCTCGTAGTCGTTATTTATTTCAGCTGGTTCTGCAACAAGTCTGAAAAGACGTTTAGTCGGTAGTGCTTGCCAATGGCTGGGCACTCCCCCCAACCACTCAACACCAGAATCTTTCATCGGCACATCAGGGTTTAGCCCTTTGGTGACGGCATGGCTAATCACTGCCTGACGTTTTTCTTTCAACAGTTCAATCAGTTGCTGTTGCTTCTCGATCAGGTTGTCGATTTTTGCGGTCTCGTGATCGAGGAATGCAGCAATTTGCGCTTGTTCATCTTTTGATGGAAGCCATATTGAAAGATTTCGTAATATTGCTTGAGTGATACTAAATACTTTGACCCCTTTAACTGCATGCCGTACTTGCGATCTTAACTCTTTGCAATCCAAGAGATAAGCATAGAATCGGCTATTCTCCCTTTCAAATGGTCGTGCAATAATTGTGTGGTATCCAGCAAACGTCACTGTATCACTCACTAATTGCGTAAAATTCCCGGATCCATCTATATCTTCTGACGTATCAGCAAAAACAATATCACCTTTAGCCAATAATGAGTTAGAGTTATCTTTGAGATATTTATCACTAACACACTTTAAAGTGTGAATTTCTGGATCAACTTCGAAACCATATTTCGAGTGTACTTCCCCATAATTCACACACGGAATGCCTTCATCCTGAAGATGCTCTTTCGTGATTGTGAGCCCTTTACCAAAAACAAATTGGTAACGAAGTTTACTAATTTTCCAGTGCTCAGGAATCGCCTTCAACCACTCAACCCCAGATTCCTTATACTCCGGATACGCCTTATACTTAGCCATCAGGAATGTACCTCCTGCAGCAGCTTCATAATCTCGGCGCTGACCGCATCCAGATCGGCATCAATCTCTTCTAACGGACGCGGTGGCTGATAGACATAGAAATGGCGGTTAAATGGAATCTCATAACCGACAATCCCCACCTCATTATCTTTCGCGTCGCGCTTATCGGCGTTGATCCACGCGTCATTCACGTGCGGCAGAACTTCAGACTCGAAATAGTTTTCAATCAGGTCGCTGGTAGACACCGCCGGGTTCAGCGGCACGTTTTCGTTATCGCGCAGCTCGCCGTCCTGCTCAAACTCCACCACCTTGCCTTTGTATTCAAATGCGCCGTATAGCGGCTGAGCGGTTTCTTTCAGTACCTTCTTCACCACCGGCTCGGCATCTGGGTTTTTAGTGATGATGGCATCGATAAACTGCTTGTTCTCTTTCGCATCCAGCTTCACGCCAGCGGTTTTGATGGCCCCTTTCAGGGTCAACTGGAACTGGTTAAAGTCATTGCTAACCTGCGTTTTCCCACCCGTCTGCATCCCCAGAGCCATCTGAATCTGCTGCGCTTTTTCCATTAACTCACGCTGCGCCAGCCACAGTTTGCTGTCGAGCAGGTCTTTAATCTGCTTCTCTTTCAGCTCGGCAAATTCGGCTTTGATGATGGCGCGCGCTTCTGCCTCCAGTTCGGAGAAATCACCGTAGCTATCCTCCTGCCACTGGGATGCGAACTCTTCATAAAGACGTTCCATCGGCGCGTTAAACGGCTTCGGCGCAAAGCGCAGCGTCGCAATCGCCTCATCCGTCACCTGAGCGGATAAACGCAGCGGGCGCTCAATGGTCAGACGGCGATAACCAAAATCGGTGATGTTAAAGATTTTGCTGGCGAAGGTTTTCGGCGCTTCGGTTTTTGCGGTGGCAGGCTGACGGCCACGACTGGATTTTTGCTCAGCGGCTTTTTCCAGACCAAGCTCTTCCAGAGTTGTGGCATCCACCACCTTAAAATCACCGAAGGTCTGGGTGATCAGCTTGATGTCGTCATCGCCCATCAGGTTACGCTTGGAACCCAGTGATTTGCGCATTTTGCCGCACAGGTTGGTGCCATCAATCAGCTGTACTTTGCCTTTACGCTCAAACGCTTTCTTGTTGGAGAGGACCCAGATATAGGTGGCGATGCCGGTGTTGTAAAACATATCGGTTGGCAGCGCGACGATGCCTTCCAGCAAATCGGCTTCCAGAATGTAGCGACGGATTTCGCTTTCGCCGCTGCCAGCGCCACCGGTAAACAGCGGAGAGCCGTTAAGGATAATGCCGATTCGCCCGCCCTGAATCTGCGAACCATCTGTATTTTGTACGTCCCGCATTTTGCTGATGAGGTGCATCAGGAACAGCAGCGAGCCGTCGGAAACACGCGGCAGGCCCGGGCCAAATCGACCGTTAAAGCCTTTCTGCGTGTGCTCGTTGTTAATCTCACCCTCGATCTTTTTCCAGTCCACGCCAAACGGCGGGTTCGACAGCATGTAATCGAAGTGATCGGCGGGAAGCTGGTCGTTAGAGAGCGTGTTGCCAAGCTTGATGCGGCTGACATCCTGCCCTTTGATCAGCATATCCGCTTTACAAATGGCGTAGGACTCCGGGTTCAGCTCCTGGCCGAAGGCGCGCATCACCGCTTTCGGGTTCAGCTCGTGCACATATTCCATGCCTGAAGAGAGGAAACCGCCGGTCCCGGCCGTCGGGTCATAAATGGTGCGGATGATACCGTCCTGCGTCAACGCTTCATCATCTTCCATAAATACCAGTGAGGTGGTCAGACGCACGATATCGCGTGGGGTAAAGTGCTCACCGGCGGTCTCGTTGGAGCTTTCCGCGAAACGGCGGATAAGTTCTTCAAACACCAGGCCCATTTCGTAGTTTGAAATCGCTTTCGGGCTGAGATCGGTGGTGGCAAATTTCTTAACGACTTTGTACAGCAGGTTGGCATCTTCCAGCAGGCCGACAAACTCACTGAATTTGAAGTGTTCGAAGATTTCACGCGCGTCCGGGGAAAACGCCTGTACGTAGCTTTCGAGGTTGGCTTTGATGTCGTTCTGCCCCATCTTGCCAAGGTCCATCTTCGAGGTATTGAAGAAGGAAAGCCCGCTGGCGCGCAGCAGAAACTTCTCTTTGGCATCTTCCGGCAGTGTGCTGGTTTTTAATTCATCATATTTCGCCACCACCGCATCTTTGGTCTCCGCCAGCACACACTCAAGACGACGCAGCAGCGTAAAGGGCAGGATCACGCGCCCGTACTGAGACTGTTTGAAGTCACCGCGCAGCAGATCGGCAACCGACCAGATAAACGCAGCCGTTTGAGAAAAGTTAGTGTTAGTCATGAAGCCCTCGGGGAGATCACAGCCGTACTGCAAATATGCAGAGGCAAGAATTCAGTTTTGGAATGCATTGCGCAAAATGATACCTGCTAAGAGGTCTATCGCAAACGATACAGGACAAAGAAATGAATACTGCGAGTGAAAAAACAGTTGGGGAGAGCGGTGGATGTGTCAGGTTAATGTCCATCTACATTCAATGAGACTAATAAACGCTAAATGCCAGATAAAAAAGCCGCCCTTAGGCGACTTAATCATGCATCTTAACTGCTGTCGAAACTAAGTTTTGGCGGGGATATAGGTTTTCTTGAGAGGCACCAGCAGTTTAGTATCAATATCGACTTGCTCATAGTTTTCGATAAGCGCTCTGACAAGGTCATCCAGCGTCCAAAGCGTCAGCGGTATCGTCGAACGATCGGCTTCATATCGAGCATCCTTAGTGAAGCCACCAGTACTGACATAAAGCCCACGATCGTCTTTATGACGGCCGCCAATAAAGCTACGGATTTGCTGACTTCCCATCTGTTCTCTGCGGTGTTTTACCTCAACGATAATACGCGGATTTTCAAAGCCAAATCCATCAGGTGAAGCGATAATGTCTTTACCCCGATCGGCTCCAGCGGGAGACACCTGAGTTTTATATCCCATACTGCGTAAGACGCCGGCAACAAGGTCCTGCATCTCATCCCAGTCGAGTGAGTTGATACGATCTTTAATCCCCTCAAACGCAAGCATTTCCATATCACGAAGCGGATCTGAAATAACTTCATCCTCATCCATTCGAACTGGATTCTGAGTAATAACGTCTACTGTCGGTTTCTTATCCTGTAAAAGCTCTACTAATGCATACTCTGGAAGCTGGAAAACTGTCAGCGTAGAGCCCAGTGTATTTTTGGTCGTAACAGACAAACGATCGCGGTCGATTTCTTCAGTATTCCATTTAACCTGCCGAGCAATCCCCATCCCCTCCTCCACCCATTCTGGATGATATTGGAAGTCGGAAGTAACTTTGCCTAACAGATAAGTACGATTGGCTGGCGAATAGGTAATAACCCAATCACCCCTTTGGATTTCATTAACAAAACGCCAGACCTGTGATGCGCCCGAACGGGCACTTCCCAGCTTCATTAAGGGATCTACTTTCTGGTATAAGGCGAGTAACTGGGGTCGGGACAGGCCGGGTTTGACCAAAGGAGCCAGTTGCGACCAACCAATACCTACGATTTTTTTATCGCGAAAATCGTCATAGAGTTTGCCGCCATCGCCGCGAATCATCCACATTCTGTTACCCATACCTGTCCCTTATGCGGAAAAGAAATTTAGCTGGATCATAAGCTTGTTAGCTGCAGGCGTCAAAACGCACTACAGCGGATACCCAGACATCCAAGAATTTATACAAGAATAATTATTTTAAATGATTCACCCTAGGCTATCTGTAATAATATTTTTTTCGAGAAATGTGTAAGTTGTCACGTTAGGATAAGGACAAACAAAACGAATATTATCGTCAAAAATGTCACTATAGAAGTAAAAACCCATTATATCACTTTCGGGTAAAATTTCTCTCATGACCATTAACGGAAACATTTTGGTTACACTTATATTTTCATTGACTGCTAAATCACCATGTGCAAGATATAGCTCTCCGGATATCATAGGCTCAGAAGTCTTGAATTGCGTAGTTTTACTCGGATTAATCCCTAACCCTTTAAGAACCTCAACTTCATTCAAAAATCCACTTCCATCGAATTTTGCTTGAATTGGTTTTATAAGAGTGGTTAATTCAAAAAACTCTCGACATTCAAGTTGCATACGATTAACCAAATTCTCAACAACCTCTTTTGTTGAACTTACAGCTGCGGCAGAGGGTAATCCTCTATGAGAAATATCATTTCTTAGCTCAGTGGCTTCACGGAGAATCTTTACAATTTCGTCACTACATATCAAACTGACATTACCATCACTTAAATCAAATAGATTCTTATAGTCGTTAATTCTATTATGACTAAAAGCCATTGTAATATCTGGCAAGTCTTTTTTCTTTTTACAAAAGTATTCTCTTGACGGTTTTTTATGCCCAAAAACAAATGAAACAAAATACAAGCCAATATATTCAAAAAATTTTATAAGAGACTCACATCGTTCTCTATTATTAAATTTTGACTCTGCTAACTCCCACAGGATGGCTAAAGGAGTAGGCAGCATTGCTGAGAATTCTTGTTCATATCTATGCGCAACTCTTTGATATGGTAGTAATTGTTCTTGTGCTGAGATAAAATTTGAAAAAACAGATTTTTTAAGTAACGAGACTCGAGCTAATACTGCCTCACACTCATTCCAAAGCTCTATTAACCCTGACTGATTACCTACGGTTGGAAGCAAGAACTTCGCATTTAACCATGCTGACATTGATGATATACTTCTTGAATATATGGAAGGTGATTTGAAATTATTTTTAAGCCAGTCCACACCTTCTTCCTGTTGTAAAAATATATTATAAAACTCAGGAATGAGAGTTTCATTGTGTAAATCAAAGCGAATTGGATTCAGAGCAATTCCCTTTTCACTTAAGGAAGAAAATTCATTTATCCTTCCAGTTAATTGATCCAATACATAAGACCCAGAATTGTTTATTTTTACTATTTCTTTTAAACGAACCGATTTTCCTTGAAGAAGTTTATCTCTGTAGTGTTTTCGTTGGAAACAGGAATGAAAGTTGATCTCATAACCAACTATTCCTACATTATTATCTTTATTATCTTGCTTTTCAGCATTAATCCAAGAATCAGCTACCAGTGGCAGCACTTCAGCTTTGAAGTAGTTTTCAATCAGGTCGCTGGTGGATACCGCCGGGTTCAGCGGCACGTTCTCGTTATCACGCAGCTCGCCGTCCTGCTCAAACTCCACCACTTTGCCTTTGTATTCAAACGCACCGTACAGCGGCTGAGCGGCTTCTTTCAGCACCTTCTTCACCACCGGTTCGGCATCCGGGTTTTTGGTGGTGATGGCATCGATAAACTGCTTGTTCTCTTTCGCATCCAGCTTTACGCCAGCCGTTTTGATGGCCCCTTTCAGGGTCAGCTGGAACTGATTGAAATCATTGCTCGCCAGCGTTTTGCCACCTGCCTGCGTACCCAGAGCTGTCTGAATCTGCTGTGCTTTATCCATTAACTCACGCTGCGCCAGCCACAGTTTGCTGTCGAGCAGGTCTTTAAGCTGCTTCTCTTTCAGCTCGGCAAATTCGGCTTTGATGATGGCGCGTGCTTCGGCTTCCAGCCCGGAGAAATCACCGTAGTTATCCGCCTGCCACTGGGACGCGAACTCTTCATACAGGCGTTCCATTGGCGCATTAAACGGCTTCGGCGCAAAGCGTAAAGTGGCAATCGCCTCATCAGTCACCTGAGCGGATAAACGCAGAGGACGTTCAATGGTCAGGCGGCGATAGCCAAAGTCGGTGCTGTTAAAGATTTTGCTGGCGAAGGTTTTCGGCGCTTCGGTTTTGGCAGTGGCAGGCTGACGGCCACGGCTGGATTTTTGCTCGGCGGCTTTTTCCAGACCCAGTTCTTCCAGGGTTGTGGCATCCACCACCTTAAAATCACCGAAGGTCTGGGTGATCAGTTTGATGTCGTCATCGCCCATCAGGTTACGCTTGGAACCCAGCGATTTACGCATTTTGCCGCACAGGTTGGTGCCATCAATCAGCTGTACTTTGCCTTTACGCTCAGGCGCTTTCTTGTTGGAGAGGATCCAGACGTAGGTGGCAATGCCGGTGTTGTAGAACATGTCCGTTGGCAGCGCGACGATGCCTTCCAGTAAATCAGCTTCCAGAATGTAGCGACGGATTTCGCTTTCACCGCTGCCCGCCCCACCGGTAAACAGTGGGGAACCGTTAAGGATAATCCCGATCCGCCCGCCGTTGCTTACAGAACCATCCACATTGTGGTTATCGCGCATTTTGCTGAGCAGGTGCATCAGGAACAGCAGCGAGCCGTCGGAAACACGCGGCAGGCCCGGGCCAAAGCGACCGTTAAAGCCTTTCTGCGTGTGCTCGTTGTTAATCTCGCCCTCAATCTTTTTCCAGTCCACGCCAAACGGCGGGTTAGACAGCATGTAATCGAAGTGATCGGCGGGAAGCTGGTCGTTAGAGAGGGTGTTGCCAAGCTTGATGCGGCTGACATCCTGACCTTTGATCAGCATGTCGGCTTTACAAATGGCGTAGGACTCCGGGTTCAGCTCCTGACCAAAAGCGCGCATCACCGCGTTAGGGTTCAGCTCATGCACATATTCCATGCCCGCAGAGAGGAAGCCGCCGGTTCCGGCCGTCGGGTCGTAAATGGTGCGTATGATACCGTCCTGGGTCAGGGCTTCATCATCTTCTATAAACACCAGCGAAGTGGTTAAACGCACGATATCACGTGGGGTGAAGTGCTCACCGGCGGTCTCGTTAGAGCTTTCCGCAAAACGACGGATAAGTTCTTCAAACACCAGGCCCATTTCGTAGTTTGAAATCGCTTTCGGGCTCAAATCAGTGGTGGCAAATTTCTTCACCACTTTGAACAGTAGGTTGGCATCTTCCAGCAGGCTGACAAACTCACTGAATTTGAAGTGTTCGAAGATTTCACGCGCGTCCGGGGAAAACGCCTGTACGTAACTTTCCAGGTTGGCTTTGATGTCGTTCTGCCCCATCTTGCCCAGATCCATCTTCGAGGTATTGAAGAAGGAAAGCCCGCTGGCGCACAGCAGAAACTTCTCTTTGGCATCTTCCGGCAGCGGGCTGGTTCTTAATTCATCATATTTCGCCACAACCGCGTCTTTGGTTTCTGCCAACACACACTCAAGACGGCGCAGCAGCGTAAAGGGCAGGATCACGCGCCCGTACTGAGATTGCTTGAAGTCACCGCGCAGCAGATCGGCAACCGACCAGATAAACGCAGCCGTTTGAGAGAAGTTAGTGTTAGACATGAGTAATACCCGAAAAAATGGCATAAAAAAGTGGCAGGATTATACCCCATCAGGCATAACATGCTTTGATTTATAGAGCATCAATATGAAACACAATGGCGGATCAATCCTTATGTTTACAAATATTATCAGCCCCACCCAAAGAAACTTAAAGCAGATCGATAGGAATACCTGCAAGTTCATTGAGGAGAACAACCTGTCAGGTGAGGATATATTGTTATTCTTGTACCCGGTTTCTTCGAAACTGGTCATCTTCTCCCGTGATTCCTCACTCCCCAAAAGCAGGCATCGGTGTAGACAAATAAGGTTGGAAGAACTTAACGCTCTATGGGAGCAAACCAGGAAAGTGGAAGCAAGTACTGAGCGCGAACCAGAGAAGAAAGCAGTGTTCTTTACCGAGAAAAATATAGGGCTCATTATCCAAGGCATTTTTACGTTAGCTGGCATTGGCTTAAAAGGCCATATTGATCTTAAGAAACAAAGACCTGTTAGTAGAAAGTAAATTGAGCGACAACTTAAACGCAACCGAAAAATGGCGAAAACCGTCGGTCTCGCCAGTAAATCCAGAGTTCCGATTTAAGTATCTTGCATATCTGACGAAATAGATTGACTCCGTTTTTTTCTTGCTGTTGCTGGTGCTTGTTCACACGCGACTCCCAGCTTTCGAGTACCTTACGCTTTTCAACCAGGTAATCGTAACGACCATAATGCTTAGAACTTACGTCCTGTAGAGCATGGTTCTGAATACGGTCACGCAGGTCTTTAGCGATACCCGCTTCCCCCATCAGGGACTTACAGGTACGACGAATATCACGAGCGATAAAAGACGGGTTCAACGCAAAGTGTTCCCGATAATAGATGATGGCTTGGGCGAAACTGTCTGTGCGTAGATGCTGCTCAGGTTTGATACGCTGCGGGAAAATGTAGGGGCTCTGGTTAAGATTCTCAGCTTTCAACTTTTCGAGTATCCCAATGGCTGACTCAGTCAAAGGTACCAGATGGTCCCTTTTATTTTTCGACACATCCACCACTATCAATAACGTCTTCCCTTCTCAGTTAATCGCATCCCAACGGCTGGAAACTAGCTCATGTGGCCTCTGACCGCCTGTGTAGACACATAAATTAAGCAATTGGCTGATCAACAAACCCACTTTTGGGGCTTTGGGAAAATTCCCCATTAATTGCAGCAACTCATCTAATTTCAGCCAGTTTGTACCCGGTTTTTCTACTGCTGACTGTTTAGGAATGACACTGACTGGGTTCATCAGGAGCCCAAACATAACATTCTGCTGGTGGTTTGCCGGGTCGTTGTCTGCCTTCAACCATAATTGAAAGCTGCCATCAGATAAGAGCGGACACGGTTTGCTTCAACCGAGATGACAAGTTGTTGCTGGCTCCTGCCATGCGGGTAAGTAACGGCATTTTGCATATTGCTGTGCTGCGCGCTTTAAAAAAGCAAAAAAGTGTAGCTGAGGCATGGCATGAATACCGGAAGACTCAGGTGATAGTTCAATATTTTCTTTTAACTGAAAACCTCATCTCTTTCATTATTTGAAACGCATCAATTCAGCAATGCGTAAACAAGGACAGTAAAAAGGGCTATCAGTGCCGGGATTACCTTGCGCGTTCCTTTTTCAATGACAAATACTAAAACCTGAACACCGATTAAGGCGCATAAGATTAAAAAGGCAAACATATTATTATCGGAGTTATCTTGTATCGAATCGAGGGATACAGACGGATCGATTTCAGCCATCCATGCGTATTTATTCCCGGAAAACAAAAATAAAAACAGCAATCCCGAAAGGTATATAAGCTACATTAACAGCCTGAATTTATTTTTCATCTGCTCTCCCGGATAAGATTATGGAACCTTTATCATATGCCAAATAATTAAATCCAAACTTTTATAATACAAATAACCGCTGAGAGCCACCACCCGCCACAACTTTCAGACTCCCTATAAAGCCAACCCGTTACACGACATTGCAATAATACTGATCGTCATAACGCCTTACCGTTACAGCAACTTCCAATTTTAAAAACAGATATAATTCACCCGCACAATACATATTATTAATGACATTTTTAGCCTAACCAGACCGCCTCTCCCCACACTTATTATTCACTCTCTTCAACACGCCCCTTTTATTAAAAAAGGAATGAGAAAAATGGGCTGGAATAAATTTGCTGCGGCAGCTTATGCCCGTCACAATGCCAGGGCGTCCTCTCACGGCATTTGTGCAACCTATGTGCGGCTGGCGATTCGGGCAGGCGGCATTGAATTGCCGATAACCCACTTTGCTAAAGATTATGGGCCGGTACTTATTCACGCGGGCTTTCGCCCCCTTAAGCCTGGCGAGACGCCGCAGACGGGTGATATCGTGGTGATACAGCCCAGGCCTGGCGGCAACCCTGCAGGGCATATCGCCCTGTTCGACGGCTCAACGTGGTACTCCGATTTCCGCCAGCGCGACATGTGGGGCGGCCCCGGTTACCGGCAGGCAAAACCGTCCCATGTTATTTACAGGATGCCATGATGAGAATAATGATGCTGGCGCTGGCTTTTATGCTGGCGGCGTGTAGCGCAGGCAAAAACGACGTGCAGAGCCGGGTTGCCACTTTTTATCAACAGCATCTTTCGCGTATTTCTGCGCCAGAGGAGGGTAAGTCCCTCAGCGAAGATGCCCTTTACAGGAACTATGTCTCAGCCGAAACGCTGTCGCGGCTGGATAAAATAAGCGCGCTTCACGAGCAGGAAATTCTCGGCGCCGATTATTTCTCTTATACGCAGGACTATGCGCCTGAGTGGATATCGCGCCTGAAAACCGGCGCGGCGACCGATTTTATGGGCGGCAAAGTAATGGATGTCTGGCTCGGCATTGAAAATAACCAGCGCATGCAGCTGCGTGTTTATCTGCGTCTTGAGGATAACGTCTGGAAGATTTATCGGGTGCGGGATATTACCGATAACTATGAACAGCCCATTTTCAATAACGCGGCCATAAAACGCGCCGAAGCATGGTCGGCGCATCTGAACGATTAAGCCCGCCTCTGGCGGGCTGTCTGCTTTTTATAAACCGCTTCAGTTTGCCTGCCCTTCCGCGTGCCAGAACTGCGGCGCGGTCAGCGCTTGCCGCTGCGCCCCGGTGAGGCCCCCTGCCAGGTTCTCGCGCAGCAGCAGCGGAATGCTCACCTGAAGACGCAGAAGCGGCAGATGTCACCGTAGACCATCTGACCACATGGCAGGCAGTTAGCGATTATTTTACTCATTACCGTCAGTGTGATGATGGGGCCATTGCGGAAGGGAGTTCTGAGGCGGTTATTCGATTACTCGCAGATAAATGGGAGGCATTACCTGAGCTTGAGAGAATCATTGCGAAAAACCCTCTGTTAAAAAACTGGATGTTAAGCCATATAAACACCACGCTTGATACAGATGATTTATTCAACGTGGAAGAGCTGGCTATCTCTCAATGCCCTTCTTCAGGTAAAACTCTGTGTAACGAAATAGCCGCGTCAGCGCACAAAGCCGCTACGAGTAATTAATCACAGGCCCGCATTTCGTTGTCGCGGGCGGCTGGCGAAAGGCATTGATAAGACGCCAGCGCCTATTTCTCAGGGCGCGAAGCGGCATACCATTGCTTAAACATATAAACCGTCAGGCACGCGAGCGCCGCGGAAAAGAGCGCCATAAAAACCAGCAGCGAAAGCATTAGATCGAACGTCTGACCAAAGCTGACCAGAAAACCCAGCAGCACCAGGTAAACAGGCGGGATGAAATGAAACATCAGCCAGGGAATAAGAACAACATAAATAATCACGGTAATAAAATAGAGTAACCGAAGTTGCGTTTTGCTCATGGCGTAGCTAACCCGTTTATTATCTTTCTCAGGAACATTTATCCTGCTGGCCGGGCCGCGTTTTGAAAAGCGCAGCCAGCCGTTGATTTACTTTTAAGCCCCCGCAGAGGCGGAAAAGTTTAGTTGTGATCTCTCAGGAAAACCGTCATTACATCTTTCGGCGGCGTTTGCTTCGCTTCTGAAAGCAGCCAGCCTACGGCGCCGCGGTGATAAGTGCCGTGGAAAAGCACATGATTCAGCATGTCGATAATTTTCATCTCGCCTGCGCCGCCATCAACAAAACGAAAGCGGACGGTATCCATCAGTGCTGTTTCGGGCAGGGCTGTAATATATTCAATAAACCCCGCCGTTGCCGCCGCCATAGCCGCTTTCAGCGTAGCGCAGTCAGGCGTTTCCGGCGTGTTCAGCGCAGTATAACCATGAGCCTGACCAGAAAGGTTGGCGGTAAAAATTCTGTCGACCACGTAGATATGGTTCATCAGCCTGAGCATTAAATGCCGTTTTTCTTTGTAACTTTCATCAACCCGGCTCATCGCCGCCAGCGTTTCAGCGTCCGCCCAACGTTTATACCGGAACAAGGTGATTAAATTATCTTTATTCATTGCAGTCCTTTCCATTTTCCCTGAATGGAGCTGTTTCAGGCATCAACACGATAACGCCCTTCTGCTCACTTTCTACCTAAGGTGATGGAATAAGGAAATAAAAATCAGGCTATTCCTGCGGCCAGCGCTGGTTCTGAATCACGAGACGGTATCCGTCAGGGTCGACAAAAGTTTTCCCGTTTTTATCCCAGTATGGATTGAAGGAGGCGACCGGCGTAAAACCGGTCTCTTCGAGTTGTTTACATACGCGCTGCCACGCGGCCCTCTCCGGGTAATAGAACACCAGTAAATCTTCTTCTGTAGGCGTGGGTTTAACGGGGTGGCGCAGGCAGGTGGTTAATTCAATATGCCATGGCAGCGCGGCATGCCCCATCATAATGCCGCTAAAGCCATCATGGTCGGTAAATTCCCCAAGGCGCTCAAAGCCCAGCCCGCGAGAATAGCACTGAAAGGCCGCTTCCGGGTTGGCGACCGGCCTTGCAATACGCATATGCATGAAGCGCATTAAAAACTCCTGTAACAGAAAGCAACGCAAGGAATATAACCTCGCCGCCTTTTTATATTTGTCCGCAGGAGCTTTAAGCGCTAAAAAAACCGCCGTGTCTGTTCACTCTCTTATTAATATCGCGCCGTCATTATTTCCCTTAGCGCCTTTCCCTGCAGCGATGCCTTTTTATTTTCTGAGCCAGAGAATCACGGCATAGCGCAGAGCGCTTTAACGGCGCCCGCTATTACGGCGTTAACGACGGGGCGGCGAAGCGTCCGTTTAGCCGCCCTCAGCCGCCAGCTGTTTAATCAGCGCCGTTTCCGTTTCATCAAAGGCCGCGCCGGTTTCGTCCAGCAGGTCGTGGAACCAGCGGGGCGGCGCGCTGGCGTCGACGGTAGCAAGGCCAGGCCAGGGCAGCCAGGTCTGGGTGCGCCCTTTTACCAGCCCCCACTGCCAGCAGCCGATGCCCTGCGCTTTAAACAGCGGCAGCTGTTCGTGCATCACCGAGGCCGCATGGCGCGCCATCCATTCGGTACAGAGCAAGGGGCGCTTAAACTGCCGCAGGTAAGTAATGGCCTGATGAAGCTGCGCCAGCGGCACGTAGGCGTGGAACGAAATAACGTCCGAGAGCGCCAGCGCGCGCTGGTCCGTCGGGTGCGAATAGACCGGCAGCGCCGGGTCCTGGCCCGCGGCGATATGCCAGGCGCCGACGGTTAACGGCTGCTGCGGCTTCATCTCGCGCGCCCAGCGGAACGCCAGCACCATCAGGCGATGGCTGCGCCGCTCCAGCGCCGGGTCGAAGGTGGTCTGCCCGGACGGCGTGAAGATCATGCGGTTGGTGGGCTCGTTATAAAGGTCCCAGACGATAAGCGTCTTGTGCTGGCCGAAATGGCCGACGATATCTTTGATATAGCGCTCAACCAGCCCCCACAGCGCAGGCTGCATCACGATGTTGCGCCCCGGGCTTGCCGCCGCCTGGCTGTTGTGCACGCCGGGCACCGGCAGCTTTTGCTGGCCGAGGAAGGGATGTTCGCCGGAAAAACCGCAGTCGTCCATCAGCGTCAGCATCACGCGGATGTCGTTCTGGTGACAAATTTCAAGGAACTGCCCGATGCGATCGATAAGACCGTCGCGATCGTGCTCCCAGACAATGAAAGGCAGATTGGTGCGCAAACTGTTGAAGCCGATGGCTTTGGCCCACTGCAGTTCCTGGGCGATACAGGCCGGGTCGAACGTCTCCCGCTGCCACATTTCCGTCCAGTTCACCGCCGTGCGCGGTAGGTAGTTGAACCCGCGCAGCCATCCCTGTTGCGCATGCCAGTTCCACGCTTTTTCTACAGACCACTTACGCATGATGCCGGCCTCCTGAAGAAAGACCTTATTAGCTAATATATTAGCTACTGGATAAATTACCAGCACTCCTGTAAATAAACCAGATCCACAGCACATTATTTTTGCGCTGAATTAAAGCACGTTATTTCAATAAATTAAGCGTCCCGAAACTGCTTCACCGGGGCGCAGTAAAATAACCGTAAGCGGTTAATAGCGAAGCTATTTTAAAAACAGGCGTAATAAGCGGGTGCTACTATTAAAAAGATGCATTTTTGTCGCCGCCCGTAAACTATGAGTCAAAAAACTAAAGTCACTATGCGCCATATTGCGGCCCGCTCCGGCGTGTCGCAATCTACCGTTTCCCTTATTTTAAACGGTTCGCAGAGCGTAAAGCTTTCGGAAGCGACACGGGAGAAAGTTGCGCGCATCGCCCGGGAAATGGGTTACGTGCATAAAGCGTTGGCCCGCGTCAGCGCCATAGACAAAATCGCGTTTATCTTTAACGGATTAATTAACAGCGAACCGTTCAGCGAAGCCATCTACTCCGCCCAGCAGGCGGCGTGGCAGCACAACAAGCTACTGGCTATTTTTGATATGAAAAACGAGCCGGCGCACTGTGCGGCGCTGGAAGAGGAAATCCGCCACGGCGGCTATCAGGGGCTGATATTCGCCTCCTGCTTCACCGCGCTGCTGCCGCCCTTGTTCGCCAATCTCTCTATTCCCGTGGTGTTGCTGAACGGCTATTGCCCGGAGCGTCCCGATCTTCCCTGTATTTTACCCGCCGATAAAATCGGCGCCTATAAAGCCACCCGCCATTTGCTCCAGCAGGGTTATCAACGCATCGCTATTCTTACCGGGGAAGATCAAACGGCTAACGATCGTATTTACGGCTACCGTCAGGCGTTAATTAACCACGATATTTTTCCGGACGATCGCTATATTCAGGCGACCGGCCCTTCGCCAAAATCCGCTTATCAAAAGACGCTGGATTTACTCGCTTTTTCACCGCCGCCGGAAGCCATTTTCTGCAGCAGCGATTATATTGCCCTGGGCTGTTATCAGGCGATCCTCTCAAAGGGATTGCGCATTCCGCATGATATTGCCGTGATTGGCTACAATAACCAGAGCCTGTCGCCAGAATTAATTCCGGAACTCAGCACGGTGGATTTATCTTATCGGGAGATGGGAAAAATGGCGCTCACCACCCTGTTAACCCTGACCCGACGGCAACCGCTGCTGGATAAAATCATGAAAGTGGAAGGCGAATTAATTGTCCGCCAGTCCTCGCTGCGGCCACGCCGCCCGGCGTTGTAACGTTCTCACCTGCCAGAAAAAGCTTTTGCGCAAACGGACAGAGGCTGATACCCCCACATTAGCTGGCACTTTCTCATTAAAGTTCAGCGGCTTCGGGCAGTAAAGTTATCCAGGAAAATGGAAATTGTACAAGCTTGCGACTACGTTTATGGACATAACCACAGCCATGCCTCAGTTCAGGAGCCGCGACGATGACAGGCACCCCCGACGAAGCCTTACGCCATGACTGCGAACTGCAGAGTATGCGCAAAACTATTGAAAACCGTCTGGATTCGCTGCTGCCGCAGACGGAAGAAAACGATCTGGTGACGCAAGCGATGCGCGACGCGACGCTTGCGCCAGGCAAACGCATCCGCCCTCTTCTGATGCTGCTGGCGGCGCGCGATTTAGGCTGCGCGCCCGCCCATCCCGGCCTGCTCGACCTCGCCTGCGCCGTAGAGATGATCCACGCCGCCTCGCTGACGCTTGACGATATCCCCTGTATGGATAACGCCGCGATGCGCCGCGGTCGCCCGACTATTCACCGCAAATTTGGCGAGAACGTGGCAATCCTCGCCGCAGTCGCGCTGCTCAGCAAGGCGTTCGGCGTGGTCTCGTCGGCAGAAGGATTGTCAGACGCCGGACGCGCCCAGGCGGTGAGCGAACTTTCCGCAGCCGTCGGCACTCAGGGGCTGGTGAAAGGGCAGTATCAGGACCTGCGTGAAGGCTGTGAGCCGCGCAGCACCGAGGCGATTCACACCACTAACGATCTCAAAACCGGCGTGCTGTTCAGCGCCTCGTTGCAGTTAGCGGCCATCGCCGCCAACGCCTCCGTCGCGGCGCGCAACCGCCTTCGCAGCTTCGCGCTTGATTTCGGCCAGGCGTTTCAGTTGCTTGACGACCTTATCGACGGCCTCGCCACCACCGGTAAGGACATGAACAAAGATGCAGGGAAATCCACGCTGGTCTCCGTGCTTGGCAACGACCGCGTGCACCAGCGCCTGCGCGAACACCTGCGCCGCGCCGACGAGCATCTGGCGTTTGTTTGCAGCCATGGCGCGGCGACCCAGCAGTTTATGCACAGCTGGTTCAACCAGCAGCTGGCGGTTCACCCTGCCTTTATGACGGCTCCTCCGCTCTGCCAGCGGTAAACTATGCCGCTCAGTCATGATAATAACGACGTAACCCTACCGGAGCAGTCATGAAGGAAGAACTCATCCAACGCAAGAACGATCATCTGGATATCGTTCTTGACCCTTTGCGGGCGACCAACAAAGCGACCACCGGCCTGGAACGCTGGCGCTTTGAACACTGCGCCCTGCCGGAACTCGATCTCGACAGCGTTAATCTTGAAACCATGCTGTTTGGCAAAACGCTGAAGGCGCCGGTGCTGATTAGCTCCATGACCGGCGGCGCGCAGCGGGCGCAGCATATCAACCAGCATCTGGCCCAGGCGGCGCAAACGCTGGGGCTGGCGATGGGCGTTGGCTCGCAGCGCGTGGCGCTGGAAGCGCAGAACGATTTTGGCCTGACGGGCGAGCTGCGCCGCGTCGCGCCGGATATCCCGCTGCTGGCGAACCTCGGGGCAGCGCAAATCGCAGGCCCCGGCGGCGTGGCTTACGCGCGTCGGGCGGTGGAGATGATTGAAGCGGACGCGCTGATTATTCACCTCAACCCGCTTCAGGAAGCCCTGCAAAACGGCGGCGACCGCGACTGGCGCGGGGTGCTGGCGGCCATTCGCCAGACGGTCGACGCGCTTGGCGTGCCGGTGGTGGTGAAAGAGGTCGGCGCCGGGCTTTCGCTGCCGGTCGCCAAACAGCTGGTCGATGCGGGCGTCGCGATGCTGGACGTTGCGGGCGCAGGCGGCACCAGCTGGGCTGCGGTGGAGGGCGAACGCGCCGCCACCCCGCGCCAGCGGGCCATCGCCATGGCGTTTGCCGACTGGGGCATTCCCACTGCGCAGGCGCTGCGCGACCTGCACGACGCGCTGCCCGATACCCCGCTTATCGCCTCCGGCGGTATTACCAACGGCATCGAGGCCGCTAAGGCGCTGCGTCTCGGCGCCCATCTGGTGGGCCAGGCGGCGGCGGTGCTCGGCAGCGCCAACACTTCGGCGCAAGCCGTTATCGACCATTTCGAGGTGCTGATTGAACAGCTGCGGGTAACCTGCTTTTGTACCGGCAGCGCGGACCTGGTGGCGCTGCGCGCCGCGCCGCTGATTGCGGTATCGCGGGACGCATGAGCCATTACGCCGTTATCGCCCCGCCCTTTTACAGCCACGTGAAGGCGCTGGAGGCGCTGGCCGTCGCGCTTGTGGAGCGTGGCCATCGCATCACCTTTATTCATCAGAGCGAAGCGCGCCCCCTGCTGGGCGACCCGCGTCTCGCCTTTTACGCCGTGGGCGAACATACGCACGGCCCCGGCAGCCTGCCGCGATCGCTGCGCCTGCTGGCGCGGCCGAACGGCCTCTCGCTCTTTCGCCTTATCAACAACCTGGCGGGCATTACCGATATGCTCTGCCGGGAGCTGCCCGACGCGCTAAAAACGCTGGAGGTGGACGGACTGATTGTCGACCAGATGGAGCCGGCGGGCGCGCTGGCGGCGGAGGCCGCCGGGCTGCCGTTTGTCTCGGTCGCCTGCGCCCTGCCGGTAAATCGCGAGCCGGGGCTGCCGCTACCGGTAATGCCTTTTGATTATGCCGCCAGCGAGCGGGCGCGCCGCACCTATCAGGCGAGCGAACGCATCCACGACTGGATGATGCGCCGCCAGAATGCGGTGCTGGCGCGCCATGCCGAAGAGCTGGGCCTTGCGCCGCGGCGCGGGCTGCATGAGTGGCTTTCGCCCCGGGCGCAAATCAGCCAGACGCTGCCGTCGCTCGATTTTCCCCGACAGCGGTTGCCGGCCTGTTTTCACGCCGTTGGGCCGCTGCGCCCGCCCGCCGCGAGCGAACCTTCAGAGGCGCGCCGCGCCGCCGCGCCGCTAGTCTTCGCCTCGCTGGGTACGCTTCAGGGCCACCGTTTCGGGCTGTTTAAAAAGATAACCCGCGCCTGTCGGCGGCTTGGCGCAGAACTGGTGATAGCCCACTGCGGCGGGCTGACCGCCGCCCAGGAGGAGAAGCTGCGCGCGCTCGGCGCAAGCCAGGTGGTCGATTTCGCCGATCAGCCCGCCATCATTCGCGAGGCGCAGGCCGTTATCACCCATGGCGGCTTTAATACCGTGCTGGATGCGGTGGCGGGCAATACACCGATCCTCGCGCTGCCGATAGCCTTCGATCAGCCCGGCGTGGCGGCGCGGGTCGTCTACAGCGGCATTGGCGAGCGCGTTTCCCGCTTCGCCCCCCGCGACACGCTTGCCCGCCAGCTGCAAAAGGTGCTGACGGAGCCGCGCTACCGTCAGCGGCTCGCCGAGGTTCGCGAGGATCTGAAGCGCGCAGGCGGCGTGACGCTTGCCGCCACGCTCACCGAAGCGGCGCTGGGCGGTACGAAGGAGACGCTATGAAGCCGCAATGGGATGTGATTCTGGTGGGCGCGGGGCTGGCGAACGGGCTTATCGCCTGGCGTCTTCACCAGCGCCAGCCGCACCTCAAGGTCTTGCTGCTCGAAGCCGGGCCGCAGGCGGGCGGCAACCACACCTGGTCTTTCCACGAACAGGACCTCACGCCGGAGCAGCTCGCCTGGCTCTCGCCGCTGGTGGCGTACCGCTGGCAGGGTTACGACGTGCGCTTTCCTGACCGTGAGCGCACGCTGCCGGGCGCCTACCTGACTATCACTTCCGACCATTTCGCCCATCAGCTCCGCCAGAAGCTTAACGCGGCGCTGCGCTGCAACGTATCGGTTATGCACGTGGCGCCCGGCGAAGTGGCGCTGGATAACGGCGAGCGGCTCACCGCCCGCGCGGTCATCGACGGCCGCGGCCCGCTGCTGAATGAGCATATCGCGTGCGGCTACCAGGCGTTTATCGGCCAGCAGTGGCGGCTCTCAGCACCTCACAGCCTTGAGCGCCCCATTTTGATGGACGCCACGGTTGACCAGCAGCAGGGTTATCGCTTCGTCTATACCCTGCCGCTTTCGCCTGACACGCTGTTGATTGAAGACACGTACTACACCAACCACCCGGAGATAAACCAGGCGCAGGCGCGGGCCAATATTCACGCCTATGCCGCCGCCCAGGGCTGGCGGCTGGAGAGCCTGCAACGGGAGGAGCGCGGCTGCCTGCCCATTACGCTTGCCGGAAACCCCCGCGCTTTCTGGCGCAGCAAAGCGGGCCAGCCCTGCAGCGGCCTGCGCGCCGGGCTGTTTCACGCCACCACCGGCTATTCATTGCCGCAGTCGGCGCAGCTTGCCGACCTGCTCGCCTGGCAAACCGATTTTTCGCACCCCTCGCTTTACACGCTTATCGCCCGCCACGCGCAGAAACAGTGGCGGCGGCAACGCTTCTTTCGCCTGCTTAACCGCATGCTGTTTCTCGCCGGGCGACCTGAGCAGCGCTGGCGGGTGATGGCGCGCTTTTATGGCCTGAGCGACGGGCTTATCGCCCGCTTCTACGCCGGGCGGCTTACGCCCGCCGATATGGCGCGCCTTCTCAGCGGCAAGCCGCCGGTGCCCGTCGGCGAGGCGCTGCTGGCGATACTTAAACAACCGCTGCGGCAACGAGGACGATGAGGACGATAATGGAAAAGACAATTGTGATAGGCGCCGGTTTTGGCGGCCTGGCGTTAGCCATCCGGCTGCAGGCAGCGGGCATCCCCACGCTGCTGCTGGAGCAGCGCGACAAGCCCGGCGGACGCGCCTATGTCTACGAAGACCAGGGATTCAAATTCGACGCCGGCCCGACGGTCATCACCGACCCGAGCGCGATAGAAGAGCTCTTCACCCTGGCGGGCAAAAAGATGGCCGATTATGTTGAACTGCTGCCGGTCACGCCGTTTTATCGCCTCTGCTGGGAGTCGGGCAAGGTGCTGGATTACGACAACGACCAGCAGAAGCTTGAGGCGCAGATTACGCGCTTTAACCCAAAGGATGTGGAAGGTTACCGCCAGTTTCTCGCCTATTCGCAGGCGGTGTTTAAAGAGGGCTACCTGAAGCTTGGCACGGTGCCGTTTCTCTCGTTTCGCGACATGCTGAAAGCGGGCCCGCAGTTAGCGCGGCTTCAGGCCTGGCGCAGCGTGTACGGCGTGGTGTCGAGGTTTATCGAGGATGACTATTTACGCCAGGCGTTCTCGTTTCATTCGCTGCTGGTGGGCGGCAACCCCTTCGCCACCTCTTCCATCTACACGCTTATCCACGCGCTGGAGCGGGAATGGGGCGTCTGGTTCGCCCGCGGCGGCACCGGCGCGCTGGTGCAGGGGCTGGTGCGGCTGTTTGAAGATCTCGGCGGCGAGCTGGCGCTGAACGCGAAGGTAAAACGCATCGAGGCCGCCGGTTCGCGCGTAACCGGCGTGACGCTGGAAGATGGCCGCACCTTCCCGGCTTCAGCCGTCGCGTCTAACGCCGACGTTATCAATACCTACCAGAAGCTGCTCGGCCACCACCCCGCCGGGGCGCAGCGCGCCAACAAGCTTAAGCGCAAGCGGATGAGCAACTCGCTGTTCGTGCTCTATTTCGGCCTCAATAAACAGCATACCCAGCTTGCGCACCACACCGTCTGTTTCGGCCCACGTTATAAAGCGCTGATTCATGACATTTTTAACAGCGACCGGCTGGCCGATGATTTCTCGCTTTATCTGCACGCGCCCTGCGTAACCGACCCGTCTCTCGCGCCGCCCGGCTGCGGCAGCTACTACGTGCTGGCGCCGGTGCCGCATCTGGGCTGCGCCGACATCGACTGGGCGGTGGAAGGCCCGCGCCTGCGCGAGCGTATTTTCGATTACCTGGAGCAGCGCTACATGCCAGGCCTGCGCGACCAGCTGGTGACGCACCGCATCTTTACGCCGTTTGATTTTCGCGACCAGCTCGACGCCCATGTAGGCTCCGCCTTTTCCATCGAGCCGCTGCTGACGCAGAGCGCCTGGTTTCGCCCGCACAACCGCGACGCGCACTTCGCCAACCTTTACCTCGTTGGCGCAGGCACCCATCCGGGCGCGGGCGTGCCTGGGGTGATCGGCTCGGCGAAAGCCACGGCGGGGCTCATGCTGGAGGCGCTGGCGAAATGAATCAACCGCTGTTAAACCACGCCACCCAGACCATGGCCGCAGGCTCAAAAAGCTTTAACACGGCGGCGAAGCTGTTCGACGCCGAAACCCGCCGCAGCGTGCTGATGCTCTACACCTGGTGCCGCCACTGCGATGACGTGATAGACGACCAGACGCTGGGGTTCGCCTCAGGCGCCGTCGCAGAAACGAGCATTGAACAGCGCCTGGCGGAGCTTCAGCGCCTGACCCATCGCGCTTACCGGGGCGAGCGGATGAGCGACCCGGCCTTCGCCGCCTTTCAGGAGGTGGCGCTTGCCCACGCCATTCCCGAGCGGCAGGCGCTGGACCACATCGAAGGCTTCGCCATGGACGTGCGCGGCGAGCGTTACGAGACGATTGAAGACACGCTGCGCTACTGCTACCACGTGGCGGGCGTGGTGGGGCTGATGATGGCGCGGGTAATGGGCGTGCGCGACGAGGCGGCGCTGGACCAGGCCTGCGACCTGGGGCTGGCGTTCCAGCTTACCAACATCGCGCGCGATATTGTGGAGGACGCCAGGAACGGGCGCTGCTACCTTCCCGCCCGCTGGCTGCACGACGCCGGGCTGACGCAGCAGAATTACGCCGCGCCAGAGAATCGCGAACGGCTTGCCTTGATTGCCCGCCGTCTGGTGGAGCAAGCGGAGCCTTATTACCGCTCGGCGAAAGCGGGCCTGGGCGCGCTGCCGCTGCGCTCGGCGTGGGCCATCGCCACCGCCCGCAGCGTGTACCGGGAAATTGGCGTGAACGTAGTGGAAGCAGGGCCGCGGGCCTGGGACCGGCGGCAGGGCACCAGCAAAGCCAGAAAACTCACTCTGCTGATTTCGGCGGCAGGTCTTGCGCTCGGCTCTCGCTCTGCGCGACAGGCTTCCCGTCCCGCCGGGCTCTGGCGGCGTCCGCGTTAGGTTTGCGTCCGTGACGGCGGCGCAGCTCCGCCTGCAACGCTTCCGGCTTCGCCGCGTAGAGAAAACCGAAGGAGACGCACCCCTCTTTGCCATTCACCGCGTGGTGCAGCCGGTGCGCCTGGTAAAGCCGCTTAAGGTAGCCGCGGCGCGGAATGTAGTTAAACGGCCAGCGGCGGTGCACCAGGCCGTCATGCACGAGGAAATAGAAAAGCCCGTAGAGCGTCATGCCTGCGCCAAGCCATTGCAGCGGCCACCAGCCCGCCGTTCCCAGCGCGATCAGCACAATGGCGAGCAGCGCGAACACCACCGCGTAGAGATCGTTAACCTCAAACCAGCCGTGGCGCGGCTCGTGGTGCGAACGGTGCCAGCCCCATCCCCAGCCGTGCATAATGTATTTATGGGCAAGCGTCGCCACTATCTCCATCAGGCAAAATGTCGTGATGACGATAACCGTATTCCACAGCACAAGCATACGTTCTCCCGTTCAGTGCGCCAGAGGCAGTCCCTGCATGGAGGGTAGTTCATCCCGCCAATTAAGCCACTTTTCCGCGCCGCTCCCGTAAGGCTACACTGACGAAAACCCCTTACCGGAACGCATTATGGCCTTACTTTCCAGCCAGCACGGCGGCAACACCCGCGAGGCGGCGGCGCTTTACGGCGTTGACGAAGCGGAGCTGCTCGACTTCAGCGCCAATATCAACCCGCTCGGCATGCCCGGCTCGCTGCGACAGGCGATTATCGATAACCTCGCGCTGGCGGAGCGCTACCCGGACGTGGAGTACCAGGCGCTGCATGCGCGGCTGGCGGCTCACCACCGCATCCCTCTCTCCTGGGTGCTGGCGGGCAACGGCGAGACGGAGCTGATTTTCGCGCTCGCGGCCTGGCTTGCGCCTCGCCGGGCGCTGCTGGTGACGCCGGGGTTTGCTGAATATCGCCGCGCCCTGGAAAAAGTGGGCTGCGACATTATCGATTATTCGCTAACGGAAGCGAACGGCTGGCAAATTGACGAAGCGTTTTTTGAGGCGCTGACGCCCGACCTCGACTGCCTGTTTCTCTGCACGCCCAACAACCCCACCGGCCTGTTGCCCGATGAGGCGCTAATCAAGGCGATTGCGAAGCGTTGCGGTGAGCGCGGCATCACGCTGATTGTCGATGAGGCCTTTCTGGATTTCGCGCCGCAGGCGCAGGGGCTTATCCCCGTGCTGGCTGAATTTCCTCACGTCTGGGTGCTGCGCTCGCTGACTAAATTCTTCGCCATTCCCGGCCTGCGGCTCGGTTATGTCGCCTGCGCCGACGAGCAGGCGGTCGCCGCCCTTCGCGCCCGCCGCGAACCCTGGAGCATTAACGCTTTCGCCGCGCTGGCGGGCGAAGTGCTGTTTGCAGATAGCGAATACCTCGCCGCGACGTTTGCATGGCTCAACCGCGAGCGTCCCTGGCTTTATGCAGAACTGGCGAAGCTTGCAGGGATAACGGTCTGGCCGGGCGCGGCCAACTACCTCTTTTTGCGCTGCGACGCACCCGGGCTGGACTTACAGGCCGCGCTGCTGGCAAAGCGCATTTTAATCCGCAGCTGCGCCAACTATCCGGGGCTCGACGCCCGCTACTATCGCGTCGCCGTGAAATCCCGTGAGGCCAACGCGGCGCTGATCGCGGCGCTTAAGCAAGTGGTGGCAGGCTAACCCGGCAACACAATGTTGCTGCCGGCAAGCGTGCCCATGTTGTCGTATACCGCGCAGGCGGCGTCCACCAGGTGCATCGCCAGCGCCGCGCCGCTGCCTTCGCCAAGGCGCATATCCATATTGAGGTAAGGCGTGAGCGACAGCTCATCAAGCGCGATTTGCGCCCCCTTTTCCGCCGACAGATGGGAAGGAATTAAGTAGTCATGCAGCGCGGGCGCAATGCGGCAGGCGGCGAGCGCCGAGGCATACGAGAGAAAGCCGTCCAGCACCACCGGCAGCCCGCACGAGGCCGCGCCGAGCATGACACCCGCCATGCCGAGCAGGTCAAACCCACCCACTTTCGCCAGCACCTCCACGCCGTCGCGCGCGTCCGGCTGGTTGACTGCAATCGCCCGGCGCACCACGTCGACTTTATGATGCAGCCTCTCCTGCGGGTAGTTAGCGCCAATGCCCACCACGACCTCCGGGTCGCGGTTCGCCAGTACGCTGATGATAGCGGCGGCGGGCGTGGTGTTGCCCATGCCGAGCTCCCCCACGCCGAACAGCCGCACGCCCTGCGCCGCCAGTTCGCGAGCGTGGTTTGCGCTCGCCAGCAGCAACTGTTCCGCCACCTCACGCCGCATCGCCGGGCCGCGGGCGATATTGCCGCTGCCGCGCGCCACTTTAAGACAGGCGATGCCCGCCAGCGGCTCGCAGTCGATGCCGATATCCACCACGTGTACTTTCGCGCCGACATTCGCCGCCAGTACGCAGACGCCGGTGTGGTTTTGCATCATGTTCAGCGCCTGAATGGCGGTGATCGCCTGCGGCGACACGGTTATCTGCTCTTCATAAACGCCGTGGTCGGCGCACATCACCACAATCGCTTTTTGCGACACATCGGGACGCGCGCCAAAGCCTGGCATCGCCGCCAGCTGCACCGCCAGATCTTCCAGCCGCCCAAGGCTGCCGGTAGGCTTCAGCAGGCCGTCGATATGCCGCCGGGCGCGCAGGGCGGCCTCGTGGTCGGGAGCGGGAATGGCGTTAATCAGTGAATCGAGAGTTTGCATAAGTCTGCCCGTCGCGCTGGCTCACAGCAGCGCCAGTAAAAAGAAAAGTTCGCCCAGCTCAATGGCCGCGCCGAGGGTGTCGCCCGTCTGTCCGCCCAGCGTGCGTTTAAGCGCAAGACCGAGCAGATAAACAATGACAAGCGTCAGCGCAAAGGCGATAAGCCCGGGCCCCTGCAACAGCAGCGCGCAGAGCAGCGCGCCGAGCGCAAGCGTAATCCCGCTCTGCCTGCCCGTTATCTTGCCGATAAACAGATTGCCGAGCCCCTGTTCCCGGGCGTAGCGCTGGCGATACATCAGCAGCACGCAGGCGCTTCTGCCCGCCGCGCAGGCGCAGGCCAGCGCAGGCAGCATCGCGCCGCCGCGCAGCGCCAGCTCGTTTACCACCAACACTTTGCCGAGCAGCACGAAAATCAGCCCCAGGCCGCCATGCGTGCCAAGACGGCTGTCGCGCATGATCTCCAGCATCCGTTCGCGGTTGCGGGCGGAAAAAACGCCGTCGCAGGTATCCGCCAGCCCGTCGAGGTGAAACCCGCCCGTGAGCAAGGCAAGCACCAGCACGCTGAAGAGCGCCGCCAGCGGCGTGCCGCACAGGTGCTCCAGCAACAGAAACACCAGGCCGCCGATAGCGCCGAGCAACAATCCCACCAGCGGAAAGAAAAAGACGCCGCGTACATACTGGTCCGCCTCCAGCCCCTGCGACCAGCGCACGGGCACCGGCAAACGACTCATAAACGCGAGCGTGGCAAAAAATAGACGCATCATTTGATTTTGACTCCAATCCCGGAAACCACCAGCCAGACCTCTTGCGCCGCCTGCGCCAGCCGCTGGTTTACCCTGCCTGCAATATCACGGAAATGGCGCGCCAGCCGGTTTTCCGGCACGATGCCCATCCCCACCTCATTCGTCACCAGAATGACCGGCGCGGGACACTGCTCGCAGGCGTGAATAAGCGCCGTTATCTCACGCTCGATTTCCGCCTCGATGGCTGCGTAATCCCACGTTTCTTCTGCCGTATCGCCGACAAATGCGAACAACAGGTTGCTGATAAGCGTGGTAATGCACTCCAGCAGCACCACTTCCTGCGGGTCGTTGCGCGGCGTAATGACGCGGTCCAGCTCGCGCCAGGCCTCCAGCGTGCGCCAGTGAGCCGGGCGGCTTTGCTGGTGATGACGCACCCGCGCCGCCATCTCCTCATCCATCACCTGCGAGGTGGCGATGTAAAGCACCCGCTCGCCCGCCTGGGCGGCAAGCGTTTCGGCGTGGCGGCTTTTGCCGCTTCGCGCGCCGCCGGTAATCAGCTTCATCATTCTGGCTCCTGATGCTCGCGCATGATCTGATAAATTTTCGTGATATCAATATGCTCGCGCATGGCGCTCGCCAACCGGTCGAACTGCTGCGACTTCCAGGCGGCGTAGTCCGGCGCGTCGCCGTCAAAAGGCGCAAGCCCTTTACGCCGCCGCAGGCCGTCAAGCAGGGCGCGGGTGAAAGCGCCGCTATCGAAAAGGCCGTGCAGGTAGCTGCCCATCACCAGACCGTCTGCGCTCACCGCGCCGTCGCGTTTGTCTGCTTCCAGCCGGGCGAAGGGCTGCGTAGTTTTACCGAGGGTGGTTTCGCCCATATGGATTTCGTAGCCCTGCAGCGCAAGGCCGCTGGCGCAAGCCAACATCCCCGGCAGCGTCAGGCTCTCGCCATAAACCCGCAGGGTGGTTTTTTCATGGGCGAAACGGGTAGTGACATCCAGCAGCCCAAGCCCCTGCGCTGCGCCGAGGCCTGATTCCACCTCATCAATAATCTCCCCGCCCAGCATCTGGTAGCCGCCGCAGATGCCGATGACCGGCACGCGCTTTTCATGTTGCGCCATTAGCGCGTCGGCAAGACCGCTTTCGCGCAGCCATTGCAGGTCGCCAAGGGTATTTTTGCTGCCGGGAAGGATGAGTAAGTCCGCGCCCGCCAGGTCATGAGCGCGGGAGACATAGCGCACCCGCGCATCCGGCTGCGCCGCCAGCGCGTTGAAATCGGTAAAGTTGGCGATGTGCGGCAACTGCACGACGACGATATTCAGCTCGCGCTTGTCGCTATACGTATATTTGCCGCGCTGGAGCGCCACGCCGTCTTCGTCTTCAAGGTCAATATCCAGCCAGGGCATCACGCCCACCACCGGCACGCCGGTCAATGCTTCGATTTGTTCAATGCCGGACGTTAATAACGCCACGTCGCCGCGAAACTTATTGATGATGACGCCTTTCACTCGCCAGCGCTCATGCTCCTGCAAGAGCGCCAGCGTGCCGTAGATGGCGGCGAACACGCCGCCGCGGTCGATATCCGCCACCAGCAGCACCGGGCAGCAGGCCATCTCCGCCATGCCCATATTGACGATATCCCGGTCGCGCAGGTTGATCTCCGCCGGGCTGCCCGCCCCTTCCAGCACTATCGCGTCATAGTCCGCCGCCAGCGACTGATAGACCTCGCGCACCCGGGCGCGCAGCTCGGTTTTAAAATGGTGATAACTCACCGCGTCCATGTTTTTCGCCACCCGCCCCATCAGCACCACCTGCGCCTGGCGGTCGCTGGTGGGCTTGAGCAGCACCGGGTTCATGCGCACGTCCGGCGCGATGTTCGCCGCTTCCGCCTGGAAGATTTGCGCGCGGCCCATCTCTTTGCCATCCGGCGTGATGCCGGAATTGAGCGACATGTTTTGCGCTTTAAAGGGCGCCACCTTCAGGCCGTCCTGGTAAAAAATCCGGCACAGCCCGGCGGCCAGCACGCTTTTGCCGACGTCCGAGGCGGTGCCCTGCAACATGATGGCGAGGCTCATCGCGCCTCCCGGGTAACATCACGCATGCTTGCGCTCCTTATTATATTACGCGCCGCTGAAGGTCAGGCGCAGCAGGGCGAACAGCAGCAGCGCCAGCGTCGAGGCGATAAGCATTAACCGCACCGAGCGGGGAATATCCTCTACCGCCACCTCGCGCCGGGCGTCGCCTATCCACGGCTTTTCCACCCATTCGCCGAAGTAGCGGTTCGGCCCGCCGAGGCGAATGCCGAGCGCCCCGGCGACCGTGGCTTCGGGCCAGGCGCAGTTAGGGCTGCTGTGCTGGTAACGATCGCGCCAGCCGATGCGCAGCGCGGCGGCCGGGTTAAGGCGGCAGAGGGCGGCGGCGCAGGTTAGCAATAACCAGCTTATCCGCGCCGGGAAAAAGTTCGCCGCGTCGTCCATGCGGGCGGAGACCATGCCGATATGGCGATATTTTTCATTTTTATAACCCACCATTGAATCAAGCGTGTTTACCGCTTTGTAGGCCATCATCAGCGGCGCGCCGCCAAGCAGCAGGAAAAAGAGCGGCGCGATAACGCCGTCGACGCTGTTTTCCGCCACCGTCTCTACCACGGCGCGGGTGATGTACGGCGCGTCGAGTTGCGAGGTGTCGCGACCGACGATACGTGAAAGCTGCTGGCGGCTGCGCGCAAGCGAGCCTGAACGCAGCGCCCGTTCCACGCCGCGCGCTTCATCGGCAAGGCAGCGGGCGGCAAGCGAGGTGTAGATCATCCAGACCTCCAGCAGCCAGCCGAGCCACGGGTGGACGGCCTGCGCCGCTTTTAACGCGCCGAACGCCGCGGCGAAAGTTACGCCCACCACCACCAGCCACAGCAGCGCGCCGCCTGCCCGAAGCTCTCGCGGCGAATGGCAACGGGCGCGAAGGCGGTTTTGCGTAAAGGAGATAAGCGCGCCCATCCAGCGTACCGGGTGAGGCCAGCGCGGCGGGTCGCCAAGCAGCAGATCGAGGGCGAACGCGATGAACCAGGCAAGCAGCGTCACAGGCGCGCACCTGCTAACCGAAAAAAACAGAGGCGGTATACCGCTGACAACATCGGCCTTCCTTATTGGCGGGGCGTCAGCCGCAAAAAGACAACTTTCGCCGCCAGGATGAGAAGCAAAAATCTTGCCTCAGCAACGGGCCGGTATACCAATCTTTTTTCAGAAAAAACAATAAAAACCCACTTTCGGGTGATGAACGCTCGCGCGGCGGAATAAACGGCCGCGCCTGCCGGCAGCGAACCGCCCGGCAGGCGTCTCGCTATTACACCGGCGTGCGTTTTGCGTTATCCAGCGCAGCGCGCAGCGCTTCTTGCGTCATCCGCACACAGTAGGCTGGCATGCCGCGCTCGAATCGCCAGCCTTCCGCCAGCGGTCCGGCGTCCACCGCGTCAAAGCCAAATGCCTCATAAAGCGCAGCCACCCGCTTTTTATCCTCTTCGTTATCACCCGCCAGCGGCAGCGCCCGGCGGCCTGGCGTACCGGCGGGCAAGCCATCGCTTTCAAGCTCCGCCATGGGGATAGCGTTAAAGGCTTTGGTGACTCTCGCCTGCGGCAGGTGGCTTGCCAGCAGCTCGCTGATGGTGGCGGTTCGCGAATCCAGCTCTGCGATATGACCATCGCGAGCCGGGTAGTAGTTAACGGCGTCTATCACCGCTTTACCGGCTATCTGCGCCACAGGGAGATTGTCTATCGCGGTAAGGGGAACGGCGATGACAACCACGTCGCCAAACTCCGCGGCCTGAGCGGCGGTGCCCGTTTCGCAGTGCAGCATCGCGCGAAGACTGAACAGCGTGCCGGGGTCGCGTGAATTGCTGAGCATCACCTGATGCCCCGCCTTAATCGCCAGCTTTGCCACCGCCCGTCCGACAAAGCCTGCGCCAATAATTCCGATCTTCATCTGCTTTTCCTCGTGTAGTGGAGTGAGAAAAAGTTAATTGAACACTCGTAGTTAATAAATTAGGTTTCAGACAAGAGAAAAACAACAAATGAGAGGCAATAGTGGACAGGCTGACCAGCATGCATGTTTTTGTCAGGGCGGCGGAACTGGGATCGTTCGCCGCGGCGGCCGAAGCGCTCGGCATTTCACCGCAGATGGTGGCGAAGCACGTCGCCTGGCTTGAAGCGCGGCTCGGCGCCACCCTGCTGAACCGCACCACGCGCCGTCAGAGCCTGTCGGATATCGGCCGCAGCTACTATGAACGCTGCAAAGCGGTGCTGGCGGAAGCGGAAGCCGCCGACATGGTGGCGCTGGAGATGAAGGCGACCCCTTCCGGCACCTTAAAAGTTAACGCTCCGGTCACTTTCGGCGCGACGGCGCTGGCGCCTTTTATTACCCGCTACTTACGCCAGTATCCCGACACGCAAATTGATCTCACGCTGAGCGACGCCATTATCGACCCGCTGGAAGGGGGATTTGAGGTGGTGATTCGCATCGGCGAGCTGGCCGACAGTTCGCTTATCGCCTGGCCGCTGCGGCCATGGAAACTTATCGCCTGCGCCTCGCCTGCTTACCTTGCGCAAGAAGGCGTACCGCAAACGCCCGCCGACCTTGCCCGTCACGCCTGTCTCGTTTACGGCGCCTGGTCCTCCGCCCAGCCCTGCCGCTGGCGGTTTCAGAAAGCGGGCAAAACAGAGGAGGTTCGCCCGGCAGGCCGTTTTCGGGCCAATGACTGGAAAGCGCTGCTGCATGCGGCGGTGGAAGGATATGGCGTTACGCTGGGTCCTGTGGACGTGCTGCAGGCGGAGATAAACGCCGGGCGGCTGGTGCAGGTGCTGCCCGACTATGAAGGCCCTGCCCGCCCCATGCACGTGCTGGTGCCGCCCGGCAGGCGGCAAACGGTGAAAATCCGCAGTTTTGTCAACGCGGTGAGCGAAGCCTTCGCGCCGCCTTGTCCTGTCGCTCAGAAAAAAGCGTCCCCCCTGTCAATTTCCTAAAAAGCGGCCGTAACGGCCTGTTCCGGCCGTTTACGGCGCATTTTGACGCTTTTTCGCGTGATATGAATCACATTACTTACCCCCGTTCTGCGGCTGATTAACCGCTTGTCCGGCTATACGACCATTCAGTCTGGCTATATTGCCGCTTAAGGATTTCTCACCCCGCCGCCCCGGTCGTTTTGTCATCATAGACAGCATGGCAAAAGCCTCGCTTTTTTTCTTACCTCCGGTGCGGCAACGGATTTCTGCCGTGAATGTACTTACGTCTGACAAACAGGTTCTTCCATGAACGCAAAAACACTTTTTAAGCACTTGCCCTGGCTTGTCCTGGGAATAATCGGTGCGTTCTGCCTCGCTATCGTCGCCCTGCGGCGCGGCGAGAGCGTGAGCGCGCTGTGGATTGTGGTGGCTTCGGTCTCCGTCTACCTGGTGGCTTACCGCTACTACAGCCTCTATATCGCCAGCAAGGTGATGAAGCTCGACCCGACGCGCTCCACCCCTGCGGTTATCAATAACGACGGTCTGAACTACGTGCCGACCAACCGCTACGTGCTGTTCGGCCACCACTTCGCCGCTATCGCAGGCGCGGGCCCGCTGGTAGGGCCGGTGCTGGCGGCGCAGATGGGCTATTTGCCCGGCACGCTCTGGCTGCTGGCGGGCGTGGTGCTGGCGGGCGCGGTGCAGGACTTCATGGTGCTGTTCATCTCCTCCCGCCGCAACGGCGCTTCGCTTGGCGAAATGATTAAAGAAGAGATGGGCCCGGTGCCCGGCACCATCGCGCTGTTCGGCTGCTTCCTTATCATGATTATTATCCTGGCGGTGCTGGCGCTGATTGTGGTGAAAGCGCTGGCGGAAAGCCCGTGGGGCGTCTTTACCGTCTGCTCAACGGTGCCGATCGCGCTGTTTATGGGTATCTACATGCGCTTCCTGCGTCCGGGCCGCGTGGGCGAAGTTTCCGTTATCGGCATCGTGCTGCTGGTCGCCTCCATCTGGTTTGGCGGCGTGATTGCCCATGACCCGTACTGGGGCCCGGCGCTGACCTTTAAAGACACCACCATCACCTATGCGCTGATAGGCTACGCGTTTATCTCCGCGCTGCTGCCGGTGTGGCTTATCCTCGCGCCTCGCGACTATCTCGCGACGTTCCTGAAAATCGGCGTTATTGTCGGCCTCGCGATTGGCATCGTCATTCTGAACCCGCAATTGAAAATGCCGGCGATGACGCCGTTTATTGACGGCACTGGCCCGCTGTGGAAAGGCGCGCTGTTCCCGTTCCTGTTTATCACCATCGCCTGCGGCGCGGTTTCCGGCTTCCATGCGCTGATCGCCTCTGGCACCACGCCGAAGCTGCTCGCCAACGAAACCGATGCGCGCTTTATCGGCTACGGCGCGATGCTGATGGAATCGTTCGTGGCGGTGATGGCGCTGGTGGCGGCGTCTATCATCGAACCGGGTCTCTACTTCGCCATGAACACCCCGCCTGCGGGCCTCGGCTTCACCATGCCAAACCTGCATGAACTGGGCAGCGCCAACGGTCCGGCGATCATGGCGCAGTTGCAGGACGTCACGGCCCACGCGGCGGCGACCGTCAGCTCCTGGGGCTTTGTTATCTCTCCGGAACAGATCCTGCAAACCGCGAAAGACATCGGCGAGCCTTCCGTGCTGAACCGCGCAGGCGGCGCGCCGACGCTGGCGGTAGGCATCGCGCACGTGTTCCACAAAATCATTCCGGCGGCCGACATGGGCTTCTGGTATCACTTCGGCATTCTGTTCGAAGCGCTGTTTATCCTCACCGCGCTGGACGCAGGCACCCGCTCCGGACGCTTTATGTTCCAGGATCTGGTGGGCAACTTCGTGCCGTTCCTGAAGAAGACTGACTCGCTGGTGGCGGGCATTGTGGGCACGGCGGGCTGCGTGGGTTTGTGGGGCTACCTGCTCTACCAGGGCGTGGTGGATCCGCTGGGCGGCGTGAAGAGCCTGTGGCCGCTGTTTGGCATCTCCAACCAGATGCTCGCCTCCGTAGCGCTGATGCTCGGCACCGTGGTGCTGGTGAAGATGAAGCGTACGAAGTACGTCTGGGTGACCATGCTGCCGGCTATCTGGCTGCTTATCTGCACCACCTGGGCGCTTGGCCTGAAGCTCTTTAGCACCAATCCGAAGATGGAAGGCTTCTTCTTCATGGCCAGTGATTACAAAGCGAAAATCCTGGCAGGCGGCGCGGAATTGACCGCGGAGCAGATCGCCAAAATGAACCACATTATCGTTAACAACTACACCAACGCCGGGCTGAGCATTCTCTTCCTGATCGTGGTTTACAGCATCCTTTTCTATGGCATCCGCACCGCGCTGAAAGCGCTGCGCGCCGACAGGCCTGTGGCGAACGAGACGCCCTATGTGCCGGTGCCTGCCGAAGGGGTGAAAATCTCCTCAGGTCATTAATCGCGACCGTAACGCGCCCCGCCTCCTGCGGGGCGCGTGCTTTATCAGGATAACGCTATGTTTGGTCAATTAGGCGAAGCGGCAAAATATCTGGGCCAGGCGGCCCGCATGTTGATCGGCATTCCCGACTACGATACCTATGTAGAACACATGAAAGCGAACCACCCGGATAAGCCCTGCATGACGTATGATGAGTTTTTCCAGGAGCGTCAGGAGGCGCGCTACGGCGGGAGTGGTAAAGGCGGCATGCGCTGCTGCTGAAATTAACAGGAGAGAGATGATGCAACCTGTAGCGGTAACGCTGTTGACCGGCTTCCTCGGCGCAGGAAAAACCACGCTGCTGCGCCATATTCTTGAGGCCGATCACGGCCAGAAAATCGCAGTTATCGAAAACGAATTCGGCGAGGTGCCGATTGATAACGCCATCATCGGCGACCGCGCCACGCAGATTAAAACCCTGAGCAACGGCTGCATCTGCTGTAGCCGTTCCAATGAGCTGGAAGATGCGCTGCTCGACCTGCTCGACAAGCGCGACAGCGGCGAAATCGATTTCGACCGGCTGGTCATTGAATGCACCGGCATGGCGGACCCCGGCCCTATCATTCAGACTTTTTTCGCCCATGAAACGCTGTGCGAACGCTATGTGTTAGACGGCGTACTCACGCTGGTTGACGCGGCGCATGCAGAGCAGCAAATGGACCAGTTCACCCTGGCGCAGTCGCAGATTGGCTATGCCGACCGCATTCTGCTCACCAAAACCGACGTGGCGGGGGAAAACGACGCCCTGCTCGCCCGGCTTGCGCGCATCAACGCCCGCGCGCCCATTTATACCGTCAATCATGGCGACATCGACCTCAGCCTGCTCTTTAACGTGCAGGGCTTTATGCTGGAAGAGCGCATCGTGGAGAAAACGCCGCGCTTTCGCTTTATCGCCCCGGCGCAGAACGAGGTCGAATCGATTGTGGTGAATCTGGACTATCCGCTGGCGCTGGATGCGGCCTCGCGCACCATGGAAGGGTTGCTGCTCGATTTCGCCGATCGCCTGCTGCGCTACAAGGGCATGCTTTTTATTGAAGGCGAGCCGCGCCGCCTGCTCTTTCAGGGCGTGCAGCGCCTCTACAGCGCCGACTGGGACCGCGAATGGGCGCAGGATGAACCCCGCCAGAGCACGATTGTTTTTATCGGGCTTCAACTGCCGGAAGAGCAAATTCGCGCAGCCTTCGCGGCGCTGGAGCCGAAAGGTTAACGGCGAAATACTATAATCGCGGCGGCTTACGGGCCGCCTTTTTTATTACGCGTTTAATTAATATTCGTTGCGCTGCGTTTAAACCTGTTAATAAAAACCGCAACAAGGCGAAAAGCGCAACGCGGAAGAAAAGAATAACGACGAATTTTTAGCAGTGCGTTTAACGCGTTCTTTTTAACGGCGACTTACGCCACCGGCTCACCAGCCATTCAAACTCCTGCCAGGTGGTTTCAGAATGAATATATTCCCGTACAGCTTTAATTAATGGCTCGGCATTATTCCATGTCTCCATGACGGTGGCGTAAGAGGTTCGCTTAATCATATTTTCATTATAAATACCTTCCCGAATGCTGACGGCGACCCGCTCATAAAAATTCAGAATGTATTGCAGCTTACGTCGATCGTTCAGTTCTTCCGGCGTCACAGGGGAATCCGGCGGCGGAAAGACATACGACCGGAGGGATTTTTCAGAAGAGTGAACCTTTTTCAGGACATGAAGCGCTTCAAGATATTCTTGATCTTTTCTGCTTTCGAAAAGAAAAGCGGCCGTTTGTGTTTTCTTTGCCGTCCGGACGTTATAGACAATAGCTATCGTGGCAACGATAACGCTAATAAATACGAGAGCGGTATTGATTAAATGTAAATTACCGGTTTCCATAATTATTCTGTTCATCCATAAAAAAGGCGGGAAGAACCCGCCCTGAAGTCGTTAAAGCCAGTCAGAAACCATCAAATTCATCAAATGCCTTTTTCATATGACCTCCTTAAATAATGAGAGAGTGACCGCTTCCCGATAATATTACGTAAACCGTTTTGGCGGCGCAAAATAAATTATCGCGGCCTGCGAGTTATACCGCAATTAAATAACCGGCTTTTGCAACGTTTGCCGCCGCCGCACGTTGATCCTTACTAAAAATCATGACCCTGCTCGCGCCGCATTGTGCGAAGTTACAACGATGATGTTGTTTTGTTGATTTTTTGTTGTGAATAAGCCCGCAACTTGCTCAGGCTTCCCTCCTCTAGACTGCTGTCATCGCCATTGAGCTTTGTCAGGAGAGACCCATGAGCAGCACCTCCGCCGACTTCCAGAATTTGTATGAGGCCCTGCGCCGCAGCGCGGAGCGCCGCCCGGACGCGCTGGCGCTGGCGTTTGAAAACGAGCGTTACCGCTACCGCGATTTTTATCAGCGGGTTCAACAGACCATGGCGCAACTTGCCCACGTCTGGTCATTGCACAAAGGAGACCGCATCGTGCTCGCCTTTGGCAACCGTCCCGCCTTCTGCGAAATTTTCTTCGCTGCGATGGGCCTTGGCATTGAGGTGGTGCCCTTCAGCACCAAGCTCAAACAGGAAGAGGGCGAAGGGCTGGTGGCGCATATCGCGCCGCAGGCGGTTTTTTATGACGCCAACGGCCAGGACTGGCTTTCCCGCACCGAAGGGGCGCGCTGCGTTTCCCTGTCGCAGTGGCATGCGCTCGCGCTGCCCGCTGGGGTTCCGGCGCCAGAGGCGCGCGTAAGCCGCAACGATACCGCCGTGATTATGTTTACTTCCGGCACCACCGGCGAGCCGAAAGGCGCGGTGATCACCCACGGCAATCTGCTGTGCGCCGTAGACGCTTACGCTCACGGGCTTTCGCTTGGCGAAAATGACAGCACCGTGCTGGCGGTGCCCATTTATCACATCACCGGCCTTTCCGCCCTGCTGGCGCTGTTCGTCTATCTGGGTGCCGCCATCTGGCTCCAGCTGCGTTTTAATGCGACAGAGGTGATGAACACTGTGCGCGACCAGGGCATCACCTTTCTGCACGGTTCGCCCACGGTCTTTATTCTGCTCTGCCAGGCGGCGAAGGCGCAGAGCGAGGGCGTGCCGCAAACCTGGCCGACGCTGCGCGCCGTCGCCTGCGGCGCAGGACACCTTAACGAAGGGCTGGTGCGCGAGCTTAAAGAGCGCTTTCCCCGCACCACCATTCACCCCATCTATGGCCTGACGGAGACCACCTCCCCCGCCACCATTTTTCCGCAGGATGTCTGGGGCAGCGCCAAAAGCGGCAGCTCCGGGCAGGCGATCCCGGGGCTGGAAATCGCGGTATGCGACGATAACCAGCAACCGCTCGGCGCGGAGCAAATCGGCCACATCTGGCTTAAGGGCGATGTGGTGGTAAACGAATACTGGCAGCGCAGCGAGCGCCGCCCCGCCTGTAATCACGCGGGCTGGTTTAATACCGGCGATATTGGCTATCTCGACGCCGATGGCTACCTGTTCATTAAAGATCGCAGCAAAGACATGATTAACCGCGGCGGCGAGAAAATTTACTCCATTGAGCTGGAAAACATTCTTTCTACCTACCGCGGCGTGAAAGAGGTGGCCGTTATCCCCGCCCCCAGCCCGGTTTATGGCGAAGAGCCGGTGGCGTTTATCGTCGCCGACAGCCAGCAGAGCCTGACCAGCGAGGAGATCCTGGGCTGGCTGAAGGCGAAGGTGGCCCGCTTCAAGCTGCCGGCGCGCATTATTTTCACCCGCACCCTGCCGCGCACCCACAACGGCAAAATCAGTAAGCGCCAGCTGCGCGCGCGGCTTGCTGAATACATCCCTTATTTCGCCACGGAGGAGAGAAAGTGAAAGCGACATTCATCAGCGCCGCCGACGCCGCGCGCCTGGTTAAGAACGGCGACACGGTGTGCACCGTCGGCATGACGCTCATCAGCGCGGCGGAATCGATCCTCAAAGCCATCGAAGCGCGCTTTTTGACGGAAAATACGCCGCGCGACCTGACGCTTGTACACGCCGCAGGCCAGAGCGACCGCCAGCGCGGCAACCAGCACTTCGCCCATCCGGGGCTGGTGACGCGCATTATCGGCTCCCACTGGGGCCTTGCCCCGCGCTGGATGGCGATGATCAATAACGACGAAGTGGAAGCCTGGTGCCTGCCGCAGGGCCAGATGGTGCACCTTTACAGCGCGATGGCAGCAGGGCTGCCGGGACGGCTTTCGCAGGTGGGCTTAGGCACTTTTGTCGACCCGCGCATTGAAGGCGGGCGCATGAACCGCCGCACCCGCGAGCAGCCGAACCGCGTTGAGCACCATACCTTTCGCGGCGAAGAGTTTCTTTTCTACCCGGCTATTCCGCTGGATGTCGTGATTGTGCGCGGCACGCACGCTGACGAAGACGGCAACCTGACCACCGACGAAGAGGCGATGAAGCTCGAAGTGCTGCCCGCCGTGCTGGCGGCGAAGCGCTACGGCGCAACAGTGCTGGCGCAGGTGAAATACCGCGTGGCGCGCGGTTCGCTGCACCCGAAAAGCGTCACCGTGCCCGGCACATTAATTGACGCCATCGTGGTGTGCGACGAGCCGGAAACCGACCATCGCCAGACTTCCGGCTGGGCCTTCGACCCGTCGCTGTGCGGCGATATCCGCCTGCCAGTGAGCGAAAGCGCGCCGCTGCCGCTCAGCCTTCGCAAGCTGATTGGCCGCATCGCCTGCCGCTACCTGACGCCGGGCTGCGTGATTAACCTCGGCACCGGCATTCCCAACGACGTCATTGGCGCCGTTATCCACGAAGAAGGCGTCGGCGACGCTGTCACCATTACCGTGGAATCCGGCATTTACGGCGGCTTGCAGGCAGGCGGCACCGATTTCGGCATCGGGCGCAACCTCACCGCCATGATAAGCCACCAGGATCAGATGCTTTACTACAACGGCGCCGGGGTGGATATCACCTTTATGGGCGCGGGCGAAATGGACCCCAACGGCCACGTCAACGCCACCCGCCTGGGCGCATCCTGCCCCGGCGCAGGCGGGTTTATCGATATCACCCAGAACGCCCGTCACGTGGTCTTCTGCTCTTCTTTCACCGCCAAAGGCCTGGAGATCGCCTGTGAAAATGGCGAACTGCGCATCGTGCAGGAAGGTGAAGTCTGCAAGTTCGTCAACGCCGTCGATCAGATCTCTTATAACGGCGAGCTGGCCCGTCAAAAAGGCCAGACGATGCACTACGTTACCGAGCGCGCGGTGTTCGAGCTGCGCCCCGAAGGGCCGGTGCTGGTGGAGATTGCGCCGGGCATCGATCTTGAGCGCGACGTGCTCGCGCAGATGGCGTTCCGCCCGCTTATCGCGTCGGATTTAACTGTGATGGACAGCGCGCTGTTTGAAGAAGCCCCCTGTGGCCTCGCCGCCGCGCTCGCCCGCCACGCCTCTTCAGACCAGCAAGGAAACGACAAATGAAACTCACCGGTAAAACCGCCATTGTGACTGGCGCCGCCCGCGGCATCGGCTTCGGCATCGCCCAGGTGCTCGCGCGCGAGGGCGCGCGGGTTGTTATCGCCGATATGGACCCGCGCGGCGAAGAGTCCGCCGCCGCCCTGCGTCAGTGGGGCAACGAGGCGCTATTCATTACCTGCAACATCAGCGACAAAACGCAGGTGGAAGCGCTGTTCGAACAGGCCGAAGCGGCCTTCGGCCAGGTCGATATTCTGGTGAACAACGCAGGCATTAACCGCGACGCCATGCTACACAAGCTGACGGAAGCGGACTGGGACACGGTTATCGACGTTAACCTCAAGGGCACTTTCTTCTGCATGCAGCAGGCGGCCATTCGCATGCGCGAGCGCGGCGTTGGCCGCATCATCAACATCGCGTCGGCAAGCTGGCTTGGCAACGTCGGCCAGACCAACTACGCCGCCTCGAAAGCGGGCGTGGTGGGGATGACCAAAACCGCCTGCCGGGAGCTGGCGAAAAAAGGGGTGACGGTGAACGCCATCTGCCCGGGCTTTATCGACACCGACATGACCCGCGGCGTACCGGAAAAAGTGTGGGAGATGATGATTAACAAAATTCCGGCGGGCTTTGCGGGCGAAGCGAAAGACGTGGGCGAATGCGTGGCGTTTCTCGCCTCCGACGGCGCGCGGTACATCAACGGCGAAGTGATTAACGTCGGCGGCGGCATGGTGCTGTAAGGAGCAGAGATGAAAAACCCAAACGATATTGTGATTGTCAGCGGCGTTCGCACCGCTATCGGCGCGTTTAACGGCAGCTTCGCCCACACCCACCAGCACGACCTGGGCGCGGCGGTGATTCGCGAAGCGGTCGCTCGTGCGGGCATCGCGCCCGAAGAGGTGGACGAAGTGGTGGTGGGCAACGTAGGCCAGGTGGCGGAAAGCGGTTTTATCGCCCGCGTCTGCCAGCTGCGCGCCGGGCTGCCCAAAGAGACCACCGCCTATTCCGTCAACCGCCAGTGCGGCTCCGGTTTACAGGCGATAGCCGACGGCATGATGGCTATCCAGACCGGCCAGGCGAACGTGGTGGTCGCCTGCGGCACCGAGAACATGACCCAGCTTCCCTACTACCTGCGCCAGGCCCGCGACGGCTATCGCATGGGCAACGGCGTGCTGGAAGACGGCCTTATCTCCATCCTCACCTGGCCGGAAGGACCGTACCACAACGGCATGACGGCGGAAAACGTCGCTGAACGCTTCAACATCAGCCGCGACGCGATGGACGACTTCGCCTGGTCGAGCCAGCAGAAAGCGCTGAAGGCCATCGCTGAAGGCTACTTCCGCGAGCAGATTCTGGGCATTGAGGTGCCGGACGGCAAGAAAGCGACTCGCCTGTTCGATACCGACGAACACCCGCGCAACACCCCGCGTGAAAAGCTCGCCAGCCTGCGCCCGGCCTTTAAAAAAGAGGGCGTGGTGACGGCGGCGAATTCCTCCGGCATTAACGACGGCGCGGCGGCGCTGGTGCTGATGACCCGCGATCAGGCGGAAAAACGGGGCTTAACGCCGCGCATGCGCATTAAAGACTGGGCGGTGGCGGGCTGTGGCGCGGAGATCATGGGTTTTGGCCCGGCGCCGTCCACCCGCCGTTTAATGGACAAGCTCGGCCTGGATATTCAGTCCGTCGATCTGATCGAACTGAACGAAGCCTTTGCCGCCCAGGCGCTGGCGGTGATGAACGATCTGAAGCTCGATCCGGCGCGGGTTAACGTCAACGGCGGCGCTATCGCGCTCGGCCATCCGGTGGGGGCGAGCGGGGCTATCCTGCCGGTAAAACTGATGTATGAGATGGAACGCCGCGGCGCGCGCACCGGGCTTGTGACGATGTGCATCGGCGGCGGACAAGGGATTTCGATGCTGTTTGAGCGCGAAGGCGCTTAAGAAGAACGGCCCGATGTGGGGCATCGGGCCGGGACGTCGTGCGGGTCATCGCCCCTGCGACAACGTGAGCTGACACAGCGGGATCTCGCCGATCCCGGCAAAGGTCTTTGACCGTTACAACGGGAGAATAGTAACCATGTCCGCAATAAATGAAAAGGCGACGGGAAGCGCGCAGGCGCGCATTACCCATAAAAAGATCTACCGCCACCTGCTGCCGTTACTGATCGTGGCTTACATCATCAGCTTTATCGATCGCACCAACATCGGCATGGCGAAAGCCAGCATGTCGGTGGATCTCGGCCTCTCCGCCACGGCGTTTGGCCTGGGCGCCGGGCTGTTCTTCCTGACCTATTCGGTGCTGGAGATCCCAAGCAACCTCTTTCTGGCGAAGATCGGCGCGCGGCGCTGGATAGCCCGCATCATGATTACCTGGGGGGTCATCTCCTGCGCGATGGCCTTCGTCACCGGCCCGTGGTCGTTCTACGCCATGCGCCTGCTGCTGGGCGCCGCCGAAGCGGGGCTTTATCCCGGCATTATTTACTATTTAACGCTCTGGTTTGGCCGTGAAGAGCGCGCCAAAGCCACCGGCCTGTTTCTGCTCGGCGTCTGCTTCGCCAATATTATCGGCGCGCCGCTCGGCGGCCTGCTGCTGAACATGGACGGCGTCGCGGGCTGGGCGGGCTGGCAGTGGATGTTCTTTATCGAAGGCTTACCGGCGGTGGCGCTGGCGTTCGTGGTCTGGCGCATGCTGCCCGATAAACCCGCCGACGCGAAGTGGCTTGATAAGCAGGACGTGGCGTTTATTGAAACCACCCTGGCCCGCGAAGCGCGCGAGGCGAGCCATGCGCCCTCCGCGTTCTCGCTGAAAAAAGCCCTTTCCACCCGCGTTTTCCTGCTGCTGGTGCTGATTTACTTCACCCACCAGTTCTCGGTGTACGGGCTGAGCTACTTCCTGCCGGGCATTATCGGCAGCTGGGGCAGCCTCTCCCCGCTGCAGGTGGGCCTGCTGACCGCCATTCCGTGGATTGCGGCGGCCTGCGGCGGCGTGCTGCTGCCGCGCTTCGCCCGCACGGAGAACCGCTCGCGGCGCATGCTGATGGTGGGCTACCTGGTGATGGCGGTAGGCATGGTGATTGGCGCGACGGGCGGCCCGACGCTTGCGATGCTCGGCTTCTCCATCACCGCGTTTATGTTCTTCGCCGTGCAATCGATCATCTTTAGCTGGCTGCCTTCCATCATGAGCGGCAGCCTGCTGGCGGGCAGCTTCGGCCTGCTTAACTGCCTCGGCCTGTGCGGCGGCTTCCTCGGGCCGTTTATCCTCGGCGCGTTTGAAGACCGCACCGGCTCCGCCACCTCCGGCCTGTGGTTCGCTGTGGGGCTGCTGGTGGTCGGCGCGCTGGTCGCCACGCTTATCCGCAGCCAGGTTTCCCCTTCCCTTGCCGCAGGCCCGGTGGCGCGCGGCGAAAAAGTCTGAGCAGGAGAACATCATGCGTATTGAAGTGTTAGTCGATTTGAAAACCCGGCTTGGCGAAAGCCCGCTCTGGGACGTGGAACAGCAAAGGCTCTACTGGGTGGACAGCCAGGACGGGCGCGTTTTCTCCTGCAACGCCCAGGGCACGGCGATAAAAAGCTGGGACGTGCGGCAGAAAATCGGCTCCATGGCCTTACGCCAGAACGGCGAAGGGGCGGTGGTGGCGCTTGCGCACGGCGTGCACCTGCTTGATTTCGCCAGCGGCGAGCTGGAGCTGCTGCATAACCCGGAGGCGGATAAGCCGCACAACCGCTTAAACGACGGCAAGGTGGACCGCCAGGGGCGCTTTCTGTTCGGCTCCATGGACATGCGCGAAGAGGAGCCGAGCGGCGCGCTCTACCGGCTGGACGCCGACCTCACCCTGCACACGCTTGAGCGCAACATCATCTGCTCTAATGCGCCGTGCTGGAGCCCGTCCGGCGAGACGTTTTACTTCGCCGACACCTGGACGGGCGAGATCCGCGCCTGGGATTACGACACCGCCACGGGCAACCTCTCCCGCGAGCGCGTCTTCTGCAAGGTAGACCGCAGCGAAGGCGGCGCGGCGGACGGCGCGACGGTGGACAGCGAAGGCTGCCTGTGGAACGCGCTGGTCTACGCCGGCAAGCTGGTGCGCTATACGCCGGACGGCGAAGTGGACCGCATCATCGACATGCCGGTGAAAAAAGTGACCAGCGTGATGTTCGGCGGTGAAAACCTCGACGTGCTCTACGTCACCTCCATGGCGCAGCCGCCCCTGCCGCGCTTCCCGGAAGACAACCAGCTGCGCGGCAGCCTGTTTGCGATTTACGGCTTAGGCATCACCGGCGTGCCTGAGCGCCGCTTCGCCGGTTAACTGCCCTCGCCGCGAAAAACAAACCTAACACGCGGCGTTTCTCTGACCCTGACCATCAGCGGCCCGCAAAGGCGTGGCCGTGGAGATAACAACATGAGCCTTATTAACTCTTCTCCCGCGGCGGCAAAACGCGGGAAACGGCAAGCTATACATCGTTTTTCCTGGGTATCCCTGCTGGTCTGCTGGCTGATTTGGGTACTCAACGCCTACGACCGCGAGATGATCCTGCGCTTAGGCCCGGTTATCTCTCGCGAGTTTTCGCTTTCACCCGAGCAGTGGGGCAACATCGTGGCGCTGATTATGGTGGCGCTGGCGGTGCTGGATATTCCCGGCTCCGTCTGGAGCGACCGCTACGGCTCCGGCTGGAAGCGCGCCCGCTTCCAGGTGCCGCTGGTGATAGGCTACACCGCGCTCTCATTTATCTCCGGCATTAAAGCCATCAGCCACGGGCTGACGAGCTTCGTGCTGCTGCGCGTGGGGGTAAACCTCGGCGCGGGCTGGGGCGAGCCGGTCGGCGTGAGCAACACCGCCGAGTGGTGGCCGAAAGAGAAGCGCGGCTTCGCCCTTGGCGTGCACCACACCGGCTACCCGATTGGCGCGCTGCTAAGCGGCGTGGTGGCGAGCATCGTGCTTACCACCTTTGGCGAAGGCAGCTGGCGCTACTGCTTCCTGGTGGCGCTGATTGTCGCCATTCCGCTGATGATCTTCTGGGCGAAGTACTCTACCGCCGCGCGCATCAACACGCTTTATAACCATATGGACGAACAGGGCTTTACCCGCCCGGCGACGCAGGAGAGTAACCGCGTACAGAAAGGCGACGGCATGAAGACCTTCGTCAAGACGCTGCGCAACCGCAATATCTCGCTGACCGCCGGCAACACGCTGCTCACCCAAATCGTCTATATGGGCATCAATGTGGTGCTGCCGCCGTACCTGTATCACGTTTCCGGACTTTCCCTGGCCGCTTCCGCCGGGCTTAGCATTATCTTTACGCTCACCGGCACGCTTGGCCAGGTTATCTGGCCGTGGCTGTCGGACAGTCTGGGGCGCAAGCGCACGCTGATTTTGTGCGGCCTGTGGATGAGCATCGGCATCGCGCTCTTTTACTTCGCCACCAACATGCCGCGCCTTGTCGCCATCCAGCTCTTTTTCGGGCTGGTGGCGAACGCGGTGTGGCCGATTTACTACGCGATGGCATCCGATTCCGCCGAAGAGAGCGCCACCTCCACCGCCAACGGCATTATCACTACCGCCATGTTTATCGGCGGCGGGATTTCGCCGCTGCTGATGGGCTGGCTGATTCAGTTGGGCGGCGGCTGGGAGAGCGCGACCGGCTATGTCTACACCTTCTTCACCATGGCGGGCTGCGCGCTGCTGGGCGTGTTGCTGCAGCTGATGACGGTGGATAAAACGCCGCGCCACGGCCATTAAACAAGCATGACGCCTGCTTTGCGCAGGCGCAGAAGAACTGACCCCTCGCCCCGTCCGCCTGACGGGGCGAACCTGACGATAACGGGCGGACATCAGCATGATTATTACCACAGCGCTGGCCAATGAGATTGTCTCCCGGGCGATGGCGATTATTCATCATAACGTCAACGTGATTGACCACCGCGGGCAGGTCATCGCCTCCGGCGAGCGGCACCGCCTTGGCGAACAGCATGAGATCGCCCGCGAGGTGATCCGCACCGGCAAGCGCATCAGCATCCACAACGCCGCGGAAGCGGCGCGTTTTGAGAATGTGCATCCGGGCATTAACCACCCGATCCTGGTGGACGACCAGGTGGTGATGGTGGTGGGCGTGAGCGGCGACCCGGCGGTCATCAGCCGTTATGCGGAGCTGGCTATCCTCACCGCCGAGCTGCTGGTGCGCCAGTCGCTGGAGATGCGCGAAGTGAACTGGCGCCAGCGCCTGCGCGACACGCTGTTTACTCAGTATCTGGAGCACGGCGAGGCGCCGCAGGGCCAGGAAGCGCTCCGGCGCCTCGCCGAGCTGGGCTTCACCCTCGCCACGCCGGTGGTGCCGGTGGTGGTGATGGTGGAAGTGGCGCAGCAGCACTTAAGCGACGTGCTGGGCACGCTGCTGAGCGAGTTTTCGCAGCTTACGGGCGTGAAAGAGGTGATCCTGCTCGGCAGCAACGAGATCCTGATTTTAGGATCGGTGAAAGAGGATCAGGAGGCGCTGCTCGACCGGATCGGCTTTATCCTCAGTAACCAGATAAGCCATTACCACATCGGCGTGGGCGTGCGGGCCGACAGTGCGCCAGATATCCGCGAGGCGATTCAGTTTGCCCGTTCGGTGATTGAGGTGGGCAGCAAGGTGCAGCCGCAGCGGCAGGTTTATTATTTCCGCGAGATGGCGATGCTCTGCCTGTTCCGGGTGCTGGAAAACAGCTACATGTTCAACTTCTTTAATAACAACGTGCGCCAGCTGCTGGAGCACGACTCCGGCGAGGCGCTGCTCGACACCCTCGACTGCTTTATCAATAACAACGCCGAAGTGGGGAAAACCTCCCAGCAGCTCGGCATTCACCGCAACACGCTGGCCTACCGCCTGGCGCAGATTAAAAAGCAGATCCAGCTCGACCCGATGGTCTTCACCGACCTCGTGCAGCTTTCGGTGTCGGTGCACTGCTACCGCCGCCAGAACCCGCGCCAGAGCGAGTGGATCGATACGCTGAGCTAAAAGCCTTCGCCCGCCGGGGCGGAGGCTTTTTAAAGAGCCATAAATAAAACGCATAGGCATCGCGCCCTGCCTGCATAGCGCAGCCAGCTAATCTTGTTGAATTGCGCCTTATTTCTTCCCCTTTCTTTTGCCAGCTTCGTCACACAATAAAAATTACTCATAGGGGTAAAACTGTTTTTTGCCGGACACCTCTGCCGGGGTGCCTTAAGTTGGGATGGCGGTTTCACAACAACAATAGCCGCCTACATCCTTACCGCCTGCTTAAGGAAGTCACCCTATGAGTCAATCTGAGGTTATTGACGTAAAAGCGTGGATCGACGCCCGTCCGGTTTCTCGCTTTCAGTGGAGCGTTCTGCTGCTCTGCTTTGTCATCATCATGCTCGACGGCTACGACGCCGCCGTGATGGGTTTTATCGCTCCGGCGCTCATTGAAGACTGGGGCATCAGCCGTGCGGAGATGGGGCCTATCCTGGGCGCCGCCATGTTCGGCGTGGCGCTGGGCGCGCTGATTGCCGGCCCCCTCTCCGACCATTTCGGCCGTAAAAAAATTCTTCTTTTCTCCGTACTCATGTTTGCAGGCTTTAGCCTGGCGGGCGCGATGGCGCGCTCCCCCGCGGAGCTGGCGCTGCTGCGCTTTTGCACCGGGCTTGGTCTGGGCGCGGTGATGCCGAACTGCGTGACGCTGGTTTCAGAATATATGCCGGAGCGCCGCCGGGGAGTGATGATCACGCTGATGTACAGCGGTTTTAATTTCGGTTCCGGGTTCGGCGGGTTTATCGCCGCCTTTCTGCTTTCGCACTACAGCTGGCATTCAGCGCTGATTTTCGGCGGCGCGGTGCCGCTGCTGCTGTTGCCGGTGCTGATGTGGAAACTGCCGGAGTCGGCGATGAATATGGTGGTGCGCAAAGCGCCGCGCGGCGCTATCGCCGATACGCTTAATCGCCTTGGCGGCAACTTCACGGCGAACACCGTATTTACGCTGCAATCGCCGGAAATCAAAAAGCATGGCAAAGTGACGCAGCTTTTTCGCAACGGCTACACGCGCGGCACCCTGGCGTTGTGGCTCACCTATTTTATGGGGCTGTTCGTAATTTATTTGCTCAACGGCTGGCTGCCCACCATTCTGCGCTCCGGCGGTTTTTCGCTGCAGCAGGCGGCCATTATTACCGGACTGTTCCAGCTCGGCGGCCCCATTGGCGGCGTTATCGTCGGCTGCCTGATGGACCGCATGCAGGCGAAAGTGGTTATCGCCGTCACCTATTTCCTGGGCTGCCTGTGCCTCTTTACCCAGGGGATGATGGATTTCGGCTCCGCGATGCTCTCGGTGCTGGTCTTTATCAGCGGCATGTGCATCAACGGCGCGCAAAACGGCCTGCAGGCCTATTCGCCCGCCTATTACCAGACGGAAATCCGCGCCACCGGCGTAAGCTGGATGCACGGCATGGGGCGCATCGGCGCGATTTTAAGTTCCACGCTCGGCGGCGTGATAATGCTCTCTGTGCCGGGCCACGCTTCAATTTATCTGGTGCTGGCGCTGCCCGCCCTGCTTGCCGGGCTCTGTATCCTTTTGCATCGTATGCTTAAGTTCAATACCCGTATGACCGGCATTACCCCAGGCGATGTCACCGCCCTGTCGCAAAGTTTAAATAACCGCTAAGTGGAGTAAGCTCATGGCCCGTATCATTGGCGGCATCGCCGTATCCCATACCCCGACGATTGGTTTCGCCGTTGACCATAACAAACAGGAAGAGAGCGCCTGGGCGCCTATCTTTAAAAGCTTCGAGCCGATGCGCCGCTGGCTGGATGAGAAAAAGCCCGACGCGCTGGTTTATATCTTCAACGACCACGTCACCTCGTTTTTTTTCGACCACTACTCCGCTTTTTCGTTAGGCATCGATAACGAATATGGCGTGGCGGACGAAGGGGGCGGCCCGCGCCATCTGCCGCCGGTAAAAGGCGACGCCGCGCTGTCGCGACATATCGGCGCCAGCCTGATGGCGGATGAGTTCGATATGTCGTTTTTTATGAACAAAAAGCTCGACCATGGCCTCTTCTCGCCGCTTTCCGCCCTGCTGCCCTTTGACGCGGGCTGGCCGACGAAAGTTATCCCATTGCAGGTGGGCGTGTTGCAATTCCCTATCCCGAGCGCGCGTCGCTGCTACAAGCTTGGTCAGGCGCTGCGCCGCGCTATTGAGAGCTATCCGGAAGATATCAGCGTGGCGCTGGTGGCGACCGGCGGGCTTTCCCATCAGGTGCACGGCGAACGCTGCGGTTTCAACAATACGGAATGGGACGCACAGTTTATCGATCTCATCGTCAACGACCCGGAAAAACTCGCCGAGATGACGCTTGCCGAATACGCCACGCTTGGCGGCATGGAAGGCTCGGAGGTGATTATGTGGCTGATTATGCGCGGCGCGCTTTCGGCTAACGTCACTGAAACCTGGCGAGACTACTACCTGCCGTCGATGACCGGCATCGCCACGTTGATTCTGGAGAATAATGCGCGCACGCCGCCAGTGGACACGCTCTCCCGCCACCGCGAGCATATCGCGCGCCAGCTCAGCGGCGTAGAAAAACTGCCGGGCACTTATCCCTTCACTCACGAGCGCAGCCTTAACGCCATTCGCCTCAACAGCTTCCTGCATAAGCTGATTGAACCGGCCTGGCGCGAACGCTTCAGGGCCGCGCCGGACGCGCTGTTTGAGGAGGCAGGGCTTACGGAAGAAGAGCGCCGGCTGATAGCCGATCGCGACTGGCGCGGGTTGATTCACTACGGCGCCAGCTTCTTTTTACTGGAGAAGATGGGCGCGGTGGTGGGCGTCTCTAACTTGCATATCTACGCGGCGATGCGCGGCGTTTCGCTGGAGGAATTCCAGCAAACCCGCAATCAGCAGGTGCTTTACTCGGTGGCGGGCGACAAATCGCCGACCGCCTGATAACCAGGCCAGCCCACAGGCTGGCCTTGCGCGTTATCGCGCTTTTAACTTGCGCCGCGCCGCCTGCGCCAGAAAATGGCTACGGTCGCGGTACGCTTTATCTGTCCTGCCCCAGTTATCAATTCGCTGAAGCAGCGTAATGTTAATGCGTTGCGGTTTGCCCTCAAGCCCCAACACATCCACATCAATAACAAACCAGCTGTCGTAAGCGGCATAATCCGGCTGCGCCGCATAGACACAAGAAAAAAGGGAAGGCGCAATGCCTTCCCTTAAAATGCGGCGTAGCCCGCAACGCTTACATCCGCAACCAGGGCTTAGTCGTGCTCAGGCCCGCCGGTTCCTGGCGGCGGCTGATAGAAATCCTCGCCGCGCCACGGGTAGCCTGGCGGCAAGTCATGCAGCGTTTCAGGGTGATAGTTCCCCGCCTGCGCTTTATCGCCCTGACCGTTGTAAACCGCAATCTGCGGGTACGGGTAAACCGGGCGCGAAGGGGCGTCTGGCGGTACAGACTGCAACCGCAGCGCCATCTCTTCGCGCCCGCCGGACGGCCCGCCCTGCGGCTGGCCAAAACGGTTATGTTCCTGCGGCGCGGGTCGCCAGACGGGGACCTCGCCCGGCGGGCGCCCATGCTCCACCCAGTCCATCATCGGCGTCAGGAAATCCACCAGGCTCGGTCCTTCACCGCCAGAACAGTGATACACCCCCGGCAACAGATAGAGACGCTCGAAGCGCTCGCGCTGCGCCTCGCCAAGCATTCTGCCAACCGCCTGATGGTAAGCGATGCTGTTGAGCGGCGAAATGTGCGGGTCCGCCAGACCGTGCCAGACGATCAGTTTGCCGCCTGCCCGTTCAAACGCGGAAAGATCCGGACTGGTGGCGTCGTAAAGCGAGTGCAGCGGGCGGAGCTTGTCGAACGTGGCGGCTGTGAACGAGAGGTCGTGGAGCGAGAAACCGGGCGGTGGGTTGTGCTCAAAGCTCATATAACGCAGCGCCGAAAGCGCCGCCTGGGCGCTGAAGATCGGGTCGCCGTGGGCGCGCGGCACAAACACGCCCGCCCAGGCGAGTTCGGAGCCCGGCAGCGGCCCGCCGATGGTCAGCTTCTCGCCTGTGACGGGATCCACCGGCCCCTGATAAAAACGCTCAACCGCTGTCACCTCCTGGCGGGAAAGGCACTGTTCCTGCGGCCTGTCCGGGTCGTTTTTACACTGCAGCGCCTGGGGATTGAAACGGCAGCGGTGCGGCGTGCTGATGAGCCCGTCCCGGTCGCCGTCCAGCGCGTCGCACTGGGCCAGCACCGCCCGATGGATAAGCGGCAGCCGGTCGGCTGTAATAATGGCGTTGCCGTCCGGACCGGTGTTAGAGACCGCAAGCCAGGCGTGATAGAGCGCGTTCTGCGCCTGAAAGTTCATCGCCGCCGCGCCAGCGATAATGCCGTTGAAATCGTCCGGATAGCGCTGCGCCTCCACCAGCGCTTCGCGTCCGCCATCTGAGCAGCCGTTAAAATAGGATTTCTGCGCCGGCTGGCCGTAGTAGCGCTGAATAAGCGCTTTTGAAGCGACCGCCGTCAGGTGCTGGGCGCGAAAGGCGAAGTCCTGACGCTTTTGCGGGTCGTTGCCGAAATCCGCTTCATCCCGCGTATGGCCCATGTCCGTCGCCGCCACCACAAAACCGCCGGTATCGAGCGTCGCGCAACCTGCCGCCGCCCCCACGTTAAGCGAAATGTCGCCGCACAGCCCACCGCAGCCAATCTGTAAATAGCGGCCGCTCCAGCTCTCTGTGGGCAGTAACGTCTGAAGGGTGATGGCCGGCGCCAGCCGGCTGGTTACCGCGCAAAAACGCACGTCGTTCAATGTTTTTTCTTCAGCAGAGAGCACCTTGCTGCCCGCCCCGCCAATGCGGCTTAAATCACTGCCTTTTAACGCGCTACAGTCCATGACCGGCAACATGACCTGCGGTTCGTCCGCGCTTCGGGTTTGCGCCCACAGCACAGCCATATTAAGGCCCGCGATAGCCAGCAAAAAAAGACAGAGCGCGCGCCCTGCCGTCATAAATCTTGCCATCTCCCCCACTCCATTTTGTGTTGTTATGCCTCTAAGCCTGATGCAAGAACGTCAGGCAAAATGGAAGTGTTTAAGGTTGTGTGTAAGGAAATATTTCAGCCCGCGCGCAGTGGCGCACATAACCCAGCAGCGCTTCGGTAGCGGGGGAAGGCAGGCTGCCAGCGCGAAAAGTCAGACCGATAGCACGACGGGTTTGCGGCAGCGTCACTGGCAACGGGGTCAGCACGCCCGCTTCCAGCTCCCAGGCAAGCTGGCTTTTTGAGACGGCCGCCAGCATGTCGGAGTGCAGCAGCAAGCCGCGCACCATCGCGAGATCGCCGGTTTCCACCACCGGACAAGGCGCGCTGACGCCCAGCGCCGTAAAAGCGTCTTCCAGCATTCGCCGCGCAGGCGTACCGGCGCGCGGCAACACCCAGCGGGCCTGCGCCAGCCCGGCGCGGAGATCGCCTGCGTTGTGCAACGGGTGGTCGTTGCGCGCCAGGATAACCATCTCCTCTTCAAACAGCACTTCATTCGCCAGATCTGACGCCTGGCCCGCGTTACGTAGCGCGCCGATGATAAAGTCGATGTTGCCGGCGCGCATTTCCGCCACCAGCGCGTCGAAGGGACTTTCGTTAGTCAGGACCTGGATGCCCGGATGCTCAGCAAGAAATGCGCTTACCGCCTGTGGAAGCAACCGGGTCCGGCTAAGCGGCAGCGCGCCGATGCGCACGGTTCCTTCCAGCACGCCGCGACGGGCGGCGATATCAGCATAGATGTGCTGCAACTCGTTCATGCAGCGGCTGAGGTTGGGGTAGATAAGCGTCGCCGCCTGACCGGGCATAACGCCTTCCGGGCTGCGACGAAAGAAAGCGACGCCGCTGCCCTTCTCCAGCATTTTGAGCGCGGCGCTGACGGCTGGCTGGGTAATGCCAAGCAGACGGGCCACCGTCTGGGTATGGTTAACATGGTAAAGCTGTAAAAATATTTCTAAGCGGCGGACGTTAAATAAATAAATCGGCTCAACAAATTCTTTGTTCTCTTTATTTTTTAGCCGCGCCAGAATAAGCGGCACTTCATTTAATTCCTCAATCGCTTTTTGCGCGCGCGGCAAAATACATTTTCCGTAATCCGTTAATACCATGCCGCTAAAATGGCGCTCAAATAAGGGCACCGATAAAACGTGCTCGAGATCACGAATCGAACGGGTAATGGCAGACTGGGTGCGAAATAAATCATTGGCTGCCTGCGATACCGAACCCCGTTTCGCCACCTGACAAAATGACCTTATCTGCATGATATTAATGTAATTAATACCCTTTTCGCTTTCCATTATCGCCCTTTCTCTGACAGCCCGATTTGTAATGAACATAAATAAAAATCATAGGCTGCGCAAATAAAATGATTACCGCAAATAAAGCCGCTGTGACACGCTTTAAAAAAAGCGCAGAGGAAAAAACAATGTCCAGTTCCGTTACGAAAAAAAGTGCCCTGGTGGTTAGCGCCCATTCCGCGGATTTTGTCTGGCGCGCGGGCGGCGCTATCGCGCTGCATAATGCGCAGGGTTATGACATGCATATTGTCTGCCTTTCTTTTGGCGAAAGAGGCGAGTCAGCCAAATTATGGCGCAAAGGCAATATGACGGAGGAAAAAGTAAAAGCCGCCCGCCGCGAAGAGGCGATGGCCGCTGCCGATATTCTTGGCGCGAGCGTTGAGTTCTTCGACCTCGGCGATTACCCGCTGCGCGCCGACAAAGAAGCGCTGTTCCGCCTGGTGGACGTTTACCGCCGCGTGCAGCCGCACTTTGTGCTGACGCACTCGATGCAGGACCCTTACAACTACGATCACCCGCTGGCCTCGAACCTCGCTCAGGAGGCGCGCATCATCGCCCAGGCGGAAGGCTATCGTCCTGGCGAGAAAGTAGTGGAAGCGCCGCCGGTATATTGTTTCGAGCCGCATCAGCCCGAGCAATGCAACTGGAAGCCGGACGTGCTGCTCGATATCACTTCCGTCTGGGACAAAAAATATCAGGCCATCCAGTGCATGCAGGGCCAGGAACACTTATGGGAGTACTACACCCGCGTAGCGCTGCAGCGCGGCGTTCAGGCTAAGCGCAACATCGGCATCACCGGCTCGCGCGTCATCACGCATGCCGAAGGCTTTATGAGCATTTTCCCACGCGTAACGGAGGAGTTGGCATGAACCTGCTCGGCAAAAAAGGCATTGCTATCCGCACGCTTCCTCGTACTGACGCCGCCAGTTTGCGCCAGTTCGCGCGGCTTGGCGTCGCAACCGTGCATGAGGCGCATGAGCGTCAGGGGTTGCTCAGCCCGGAAATTCGCCCCATTCAGCAGGGCGTCGGCGTGGCAGGCAACGCCGTCACGGTGCTGGTGACGCCAGGCGATAACTGGATGTTTCACGTCGCGGTGGAGCTTTGTCAGCCGGGCGACATTCTGGTCGTGGCGCCCACCTCTCCCTGCACGGACGGCTTTTTTGGCGATCTTCTTGCCACGTCGTTGCAGTCGCGCGGCGTCATCGGCCTTGTGGGCGACATCGGCATCCGCGATTCGCAGACGCTGCGCGAAATGGGCTTTCACGTCTGGTCCCGCGCGGTTTACGCCCAGGGCACGGTGAAAGAGACGCTTGGCTCGGTGAACGTGCCGGTCCTGTGCGGCAATCAACTGGTCACGCCTGGCGATATTGTGGTGGCGGACGACGACGGCGTGGTGATTGTTCCTCACGCGCAAGGCGAAGCGGTACTGACGAAAGCGTTGGCCCGCGAAGAGAACGAAACCCGCAAGCGCGAACGCATGCGCAACGGTGAGCTGGGGCTGGATATCTATAACATGCGCCCGCGCCTCGCGGAAAAAGGGCTGCGTTATTACGACCGACCGGAAGAGGTGGAGGAGTGAGATGAGGCAGCGCAACATCCCCTGTCTGCTGATGCGGGGCGGCACCTCCAAAGCGGCCTGCTTTCTGGCGGCGGATTTGCCCGCCGACCCGGCGCTTCGCGACCGCGTGTTGCTGGCGGTGATGGGCTCGCCCGACCCGCGCCAGATTGACGGCATCGGCGGCGCGGACCCGCTCACCAGCAAAGTGGCTATCGTTAAACCGTCGACGAGACCGGATGCGGATGTCGACTATCTCTTCGCCCAGGTGAACGTGGAGAAAGCGGTGGTCGATTACGGCCAGAACTGCGGCAACGTGCTCGCCGCCATCGGCCCTTTCGCCATTGAAAAAGGGCTGGTACAGGCAAACGCGCCGCTCACCACCGTGCGTATTTACATGGAAAACACCGGGCAGATAGCTGTGGCGTCAGTGCCTGCCAGCGCAGAAGGCGTGGAGTACGAAGGCGAACTGCATATCGACGGCGTGCCTGGTACGGCGAGCGAGATAGTGCTCAATTTCCTGGATATCGCAGGCTCAAGCTGCGGCGCCCTCTTCCCCACCGGCCAGCCCCTCGACCGCGTTGACGGGGTGGAGATCACCTGCATCGATAACGGCATGCCGGTTATCCTGCTGCGTGCGGCGGACGTAGGCCGCAGCGGCTATGAGAGCCGCGAAGCGCTGGATAACGACCACGAACTCAAAGCGCGCCTTGAGTCCATCCGCTTACAGGCAGGGCCGAAGATGAACCTTGGCGACGTCTCGCAACGCACGGTGCCAAAAGTGACGCTGCTGGCGGAACCGCGCAGCGGCGGCGCTATCTCCAGCCGGACGTTTATCCCCCACCGCTGCCACGCCTCCATCGGCGTCTTTGGCGCGGTCAGCGTCGCCACCGCCTGCATTATGCCGGGCACGGTCGCCGCCGGGCTTTATCGCCCGCCAGCGGCGCAGGGCGAGCGGCAACGCGTCAGCGTCGAACACCCAGGCGGCGAATTCAGCGTGCTAATAGGTCGTAACGCGCAAGGCGAACTGACCGGCAGCGGCCTGCTGCGCAGCGCGCGGCTGCTGTTTGACGGGCGCGTGGCTATTCCGGCCAGCGTGTGGCCGCCGACAACATAAGGAACCATCATGACGCAGATTGCCTTTATCGGTTTTGGTGAAGCGGGCGGCATTCTGGCCCGTGACCTGGCGGCCCGCTGCCGCGTCGTTATCTGGGACAAAAAGCTTAACGGGGAAGCACGCGAAGCGATGCTGGAGAAAGCGCGGGCGGCGGGCGTCCACGCCGCTTCAACGCTTGCGCAAGCGGTGGCCGACGCCACGCTGATTTTCTCCACCGTTACCGCCTCTTCCGCGCTGGAGGTGGCGCAGGAGACCGCGCCGCTGTTGCAGGCGCAACAGACCTTTCTCGACCTGAACTCGGTCGCGCCTGATACCAAGCGCCGCGCCGCGCAAAGCTTTACGCATGCACGCTATATCGACGTGGCGGTAATGGCGCCGGTTCCCCCAGCCCGGCTCGCCACGCCGCTGCTTATCGGCGGACGCGACGGCGACGCCTTAACGGCGCAGCTAAACGCGCTGGGGTTGAACGCCCGGTATGGCGCGCAAGAGATTGGTCGCGTTTCGGCAATCAAAATGTGTCGCAGCGTGATGATAAAAGGTCTGGAGGCGCTGACGACCGAATGCCTGAGCGCCGCGCGCAGCTATAACGTAGAGAACGAAGTGCTGGCCTCGCTGCATGCAAGCTTCCCTTCGCTTGGCTGGAACGGCGACCTGCCGGATTATCTGATTAGCCGCGTGGCGGAACATGGCGCGCGCCGCGCCGCCGAAGTGCGCGAAGTGGTCAGCATGCTGAATGACGCCGGGCTTGAGGGCTGGATGAGCCGGGGAACGGTGGAAACGCAGCAGCAGTTGGTCGATAAAATGGCGCAGCAGCAGCTACGCTACGCCGATCTTGCGCCATTTCGCTGGCAAACGCTGGTCGATAAACTCAGCTAAAGCGGGGGCGAACGCCCCCTGAAGATTATTTCAGGCTGCCGACCAGCGCCTGGCGCTGCTCTTCAAGCTGGATAGTGCGGTTGCAGACGTCGCGGCCGAACTGCTGGAAATCCGCTTCCTGGTTTTTCCATTCATTCTGAATGGCGGTTTGCAGGCCGCCCAGGCTTCCCAGCACGCCCTGCAGCGGGTTGCCGCCGCCTTTGATGACCGCTTTAGCGCCCATCTCGTTGATGCTGTCCTGCAGGATGCCGCCCATCGCCTGGTTCACCAGCTGCTGGCCGTCGGCGCGCACCTGATCGATGGCTTTATAGTGGAAGGTCAGGCCGTCGGCGCGATGCTCAATGATGCGGTTCATCTGCGTTTTAAGCTGCTTATCAAGCTGCGTCAGGCGGTTGCGCATGTTGCTGCTCTCGCCCACCTGCTCGGTGATGATTTTATCGAGCGCCACGCGCCCTTTTTCCACTCGCGAACGCGCGCCGTCATCAATCCACGGCAGCGTGGCGCGCAGCTGTTTCTGGTAGTCGAGCGCCTGCTGGCGCTGGGCGACGTTCAGGCTTTGCGTTTTGCCGTTAAAGGTTACGCTGCCGTCGGGGCCGATAAGCAGGTCGCCGTTTTCCCCCACCACCTGGACGGTCTGGGGTTTTAGCACCACGTCGTCGCGCGGCGTGACGCTGCACTGGTAGTCCGCGTGGGCCTGCGCTGCGGTAATCAGCAACGCCCCCAGCAGGGCTTTACGCATCATAGTGACTCCTGTAAGACAAAACGGGCCGGTTAAACCGACCCGTTAAACGGCATTAATCCCACCACACGTCGAAGAGGTCGCTTAAGCGGATCTCTTCAAGCTTTTTCTCTTCAAGCCAGTTACGCACGATAGCCTGATCTTCTTCGGTGCATTTGCCAATCTGCTCTTTGCAGACCAGCCCTTCCCAGGAGAGGTAACCGCTGCCGTCAAAGGCAAGGCCGTTGGGCGCAATCACTTCGTTGATGAAATCATCAACGGTTTTATCAATCTGCTCCTCCGTGGTGCCTTGCGGGAAACGCCAGGCGACCGAAAATCCCAGCTCCTGGAATTCGTCGATGTGCATCTTTTTACGCAAGCGGCGGCTGCGGTGCTTTGCCATTATTTCACCCTCTCGAACATTAAGTCCCATACGCCGTGGCCAAGACGATGGCCACGCTGTTCAAATTTGGTCACCGGGCGTGAAGCCGGGCGCGGTACGTAGTCGTTGCTCCCGGAAAGGTTTTTATAACCCTCCAGAGAAGACATCACTTCGAGCATATGTTCCGCATAAGGTTCCCAGTCGGTCGCCATGTGGAACACGCCGCCGAGCTTGAGCTTGCTTTTCACCAGCTCCGCAAACGGCGCCTGAACGATACGGCGTTTATTATGGCGCGCTTTGTGCCATGGGTCAGGGAAAAAGAGCTGCACCATGGCGAGAGAATTGTCAGGAATCATTTTGTGCAGCACTTCCACCGCGTCGTGACACATCACGCGCAGGTTCTCCACGCCCTCTTCGTGGGCGGAGCTCAGGCAGGCGCCGACGCCCGGCGAATGCACTTCAATGCCGAGGAAATTCTGCTGCGGATTGCTCTTCGCCATCTCCACAAGCGAGGCGCCCATGCCGAAGCCAATCTCCAGCGTCACCGGCGCTTCGCGGCCGAACAGCGCGGCGAAGTCGAGCGGTTCATCGCTGAACTCAACGCCCATCACCGGCCAGTAGTGGTCCAGCGCGTGCTGCTGCCCTTTGGTCAGGCGTCCCTGGCGGCGGACAAAGCTGCGAATCCGGCGCAGCGGGCGGCCGTTTTCATCAAATTCCGGTGAAATGACGTCGTTATTCATGGCGATTCATCTGTCTGAGTTAGTGTTCGGAAAACGGGCATTATCCAAAGATAGGGGTTCGATGCAAGCGCCGGAAAGTTCCTGTTTACAGCCCTCAGGCGCTGTGCTGCAATCTGCCCCTCTTCTTTTTTAAGCCGGACCCCACGCGTTAATGATGCAGCCACAGCAATTCTCCCGCCAGGTGCTCGACTGGTACGATAAATACGGGCGCAAAACCCTTCCCTGGCAGCAGGAAAAAACGCCTTACAAAGTATGGCTTTCCGAGGTGATGCTGCAACAAACCCAGGTGACGACGGTAATACCTTACTTTGAACGCTTTATGGCGCGCTTTCCGACGGTGACCGATTTAGCCAACGCGCCGCTCGACGAGGTGCTGCACCTGTGGACCGGGCTTGGCTACTACGCCCGCGCCCGCAATCTGCATAAAGCGGCGCAGCAGGTGGCTTCACAGCACGGCGGCAGGTTTCCGGAAAACTTCGACGACGTTTCGGCGCTGCCGGGCGTGGGCCGCTCCACGGCGGGCGCGATTTTATCGCTCTCGCTTGGTCAGCGTTTTCCGATTCTTGACGGCAACGTCAAACGCGTGCTGGCGCGCTGCTACGCTGTAGAGGGCTGGCCGGGCAGGAAAGAGGTGGAAAAGCGCCTGTGGGAGATAAGCGACGCCGTGACCCCGGCCCAGGGAGTGGAGCGCTTTAACCAGGCGATGATGGATCTCGGCGCGCTGGTCTGCACCCGCTCAAAGCCGAAATGCGAGATTTGCCCGCTGAATAACGGCTGCGTGGCGTATGCCCAGGGCACATGGGCGAAATACCCCGGTAAAAAACCCAAACAGCAGTTGCCGGAGAAGGTAGGCTACTTCCTGCTGATGCAGCACGAGAATGAGGTCTACCTGAATCAGCGTCCGCCAAGCGGGCTGTGGGGCGGTCTTTTCTGCTTTCCGCAGTTTGGCGACGAAGCGGCGCTGCACGACTGGCTGCATGAGCGCGGCCTTGAAGCGCACGGGCTGACGCAGCTTACCGCTTTTCGCCACACATTCAGCCACTTCCACCTGGACATCGTGCCGATGTGGCTTTCCGTGTCCGGCAGCGGCGCATGCATGGATGAGGGAACGGGTCTCTGGTATAACTTAGCCCAGCCGCCCGCCGTCGGGCTGGCGGCGCCTGTAGAGCGCCTGTTACAACAATTACGCGCCGGGGCGCTGGCTTAAGCCGCGTCGCGCCGCAACAGAGGACATTATGAGCAGAACGATTTTTTGCACTTACCTGCAACGCGAGGCCGAAGGCCAGGATTTTCAGCTGTACCCGGGCGAGCTGGGCAAGCGCATCTATAACGAAATCTCGAAAGAGGCCTGGGCGCAGTGGCAGACGAAGCAGACCATGCTCATCAACGAGAAAAAGCTCAACATGATGAACCCGGAGCACCGCAAACTGCTGGAGCAGGAGATGGTGAACTTCCTGTTCGAAGGGAAAGACGTACATATCGAAGGCTACACGCCGCCAGAAAAACAGTAAGGGCTTCGGCCCTTTTGCCTAAGCCAGGACGCACTTCAGGAATGAATAAAAAATTACTCGCGCTTGCTCTGGTCGCGCCGTTATTAGTTTCCTGTTCCAGTAATAAAAAAGCTGAAAACGCCTATAACGAGGCCTGGATTAAGGATACCAACGGTTTTGACATTCTGATGGGCCAGTTCGCTCATAACATTGAAAACATCTGGGGATTTAACGAGGTTCTGATTGCGGGGCCGAAAGATTACGTGAAATACACGGATCAATATCAGACCCGCAGCCACATTAACTTCGACGAAGGAACGATCACCGTTGAAACCATCGCCGGCACCGATCCGGCGGATCGTCTGCGCAAGGCGATCGTCACCACCCTGCTGATGGGCGACGATCCTGGCTCTATCGATCTCTATTCCGACGTTAACGACATTCAGATCTCAAAGCAGCCGTTCCTCTATGGCCAGGTGGTGGACCAGACCGGTCAGCCGATCCGCTGGCAGGGGCGCGCGAACAGCTTCGCTGACTACCTGCTGCAAAACCGCCTGAAAAGCCGCAGCAACGGCCTGCATATTATCTACAGCGTGACGATTAGCCTGGTGCCGAACCACCTTGATAAGCGTGCGCATAAATATATTGGCATGGTGCGCAAAGCGGCGCGCAAATATGGCGTGGATGAGTCGCTTATTCTCGCTATCATGCAGACCGAATCGTCCTTCAACCCGTACGCCGTCAGCCGTTCCGACGCGCTGGGGCTGATGCAGGTGGTGCAGCACAGCGCCGGTAAAGATGTGTTCCGCGCCCAGGGCCGCTGGGGCATGCCGAGCCGCAACTTCCTGTTTGACCCGGAGAGCAATATCGACACCGGCACCGCCTACCTGGCGATGCTGAACAACGTTTACCTCTCTGACATCAGCAACCCGACATCGCGCCGCTATGCGGTTATCACCGCTTACAACGGCGGCGCGGGCAGCGTGCTGCGCACCTTTGCGAGCGACAAGATTGAGGCGGCGGCGATCATCAACAACATGGACCCGGGCGAGGTTTACCAGATGCTGACGACGCGGCATCCGTCCGCTGAGTCGCGCCGTTATCTCTACAAGGTGGATACCGCGCAGAAATCTTACCGGCGCGGCAGAGGGTGATAGTGGCGTAGCGCGGTTCGGCCAGCGCCACCCGCTATTTCGCGGTTTCGTTGATGCGCTTGCACCCTCACCCCGGCCCTCTCCCTGGAAGGGAGAGGGGGAAAAGCGTACCGGCCTGCGCCGCGCTTGCCGCACCTTGCTTGCCGCTCCCCTCTCCCCGCCGGGGGAGAGGGTGAGGGTGAGGGGCAACAAGCCGGCTCTGGCGCCCCACGCAGCGTCATACGAAAAGTTAGCGCCAGGCCGTTAACGTGAAGGCGCCCACTCACTGGCGCAGCATATACCCATATAACCGCTTAATGCCGTCGGCATCCGTTTCGCTGTACACCCCCTGCAGCTCCGGGGAGAAACCCGGCAGCAGGTTGACGCCCTCTTCCAGCGCGAGGAAATAGCGCAGCGCCGCGCCGCCCCACACTTCGCCCGGCACCACGCAGAGCACGCCCGGCGGATACGGCAGCGCGCCTTCCGCCGCCACGCGCCCTTCGGCCTCAGCCAGGCGCACCAGCTCTACGTTGCCGCGAATAAACTCAATGTTCGCGTCCTGCGGGTTCACCACCACCGGCGGCAGGCTTTCGCGGCGGAACATCGCCTTTTGCAGATCCTTCACGTTAAAGCTCACGTAGAGGTCGTGCATCTCCTGACAGAGCTGGCGCAGGGTGTAGCCTTTGTAGCGCACCGGGTATTTCTGGTAAATGGTCGGCAGCACGTCGGCAAGCGGCGTGTCGTCTTCAATGTGGCGCTCGAACTGCGCAAGCATCGCCACCAGCTGCGCCATCTTTTCGGTGCTTTCGGCAGGCGTCAGCAGGAACAGGATCGAGTTGAGATCCGCTTTCTCCGGCACAATGCCGTTTTCCCGCAGATAGTTGGCAAGTATCGCCGCTGGCACGCCGAAATCGCTGTACTCGCCCGTCGCCGCGTCGATGCCCGGCGTGGTCAGCAGCAGCTTGCACGGGTCGACCATATATTGCTCGCGCGCGTAGCCGTGAAAGCCGTGCCACGAGGCGTTCGGCTCGAAGGTAAAGAAGCGGCGCTCGCGGGCTATCACCTCCGTTGGGTGATCCTGCCACGGCCGCCCCGCCACCTCTTCCGGCACAAACGGTTTGATCATCTTGCAGTTGGCGATAATCGCCTTGCGCGCCTCAATGCCTTTCTCCACGCATTCCGCCCACAGGCGTCGCCCGCTCTCCCCTTCGTGGATTTTGGCGTTCACGTCAAGTGCGGCGAACAGCGGATAAAAAGGGCTGGTGGAAGCGTGCAGCATAAACGCATTGTTCAGCCGCTTATGCGGACAGAAACGCGCCTGGCCGCGCAGGTGGTTATCCTTTTTGTGGATTTGCGACGTCTGCGAGAAGCCCGCCTGCTGCTTGTGCACCGACTGGGTGACAAAGATCCCCGGGTCGTTCTCGTTGAGCGTGAGCAGCAGCGGCGAGCAGTCGGCCATCATTGGAATGAACTGCTCGTAGCCGACCCACGCCGAGTCGAACAGGATGTAGTCGCACAGCGGCCCCAGCTTATCCACCACCTGACGCGCGTTATAGACGGTGCCGTCGTAAGTGCCGAGCTGGATCACCGCGAGGCGGAACGGACGCGGTTGATCGGCGCGATCGGGTGCTACGTCGCGGATCCGCTCGCGCAGGTAATCTTCATCAAAACAGTGGGCGTCGATGCCGCCGATAAAACCGAACGGGTTGCGCGCCGCCTCCAGATAAACCGGCGTGGCGCCCGCCTGGATCAGCGCGCCGTGGTGATTCGACTTATGGTTGTTGCGGTCGAACAGCACCAGGTCGCCGCGCGTCAGCAGCGCATTGGTCACCACTTTATTCGCCGCCGACGTGCCGTTCAGCACGAAGTAGGTTTTATCGGCGTTAAAGACTTTCGCTGCGAACTTCTGCGCGTGCTTCGCCGAGCCTTCATGGATGAGCAGGTCGCCAAGCTTGACGTCTGCGTTGCACATATCGGCGCGAAAGAGATTCTCGCCGAAGAAATCATAAAACTGCCGCCCCGCCGGGTGTTTTTTAAAAAATTCGCCGTGCTGGTGGCCCGGACAGGCGAAGGTGCTGTTTTTCATCTCCACGTACTGGTAGAGCGTGTCGAAAAATGGCGGCAGCAGGTTCTCTTCATAAGCGACCGCCGCCGCTTCCAGCTCCAGAAAACCCTGCGCGTTGCCGGTGATAACGCCCGTCACTTCCGCGCTTGCCGTTCCCTCTTCCGTCAGCACGAAAACCGGCAGGTTAAACCCGGTGCGTTTGAGCAGGGCCAGAATGCCGCTGCGCGTATCGGCAACAGTGAGCACCACGGCCGCTACGTCCGTGAAATCGGTGTTATCCAGCGTCACCACTTCGCGGTGTGTGGAGAGTGCAGTCGCCAGAGTGTGGCTGGCCGCGATTTTTAATGAATTCATAAGCACAAAAACCCGTAACAAAGGGGTGAGCGCCTTCAGGCACAGCATCGGGAATATCCCGGCGAAGATGGCTTGCGTGGTCCGACTGGGTTCCAGCTCCGACCGCCAGACATCAGTAAAAACAGAGCGTTTCTGGTCTTACTGTTGTCCTGCAGTGAGCGTGCGTTAACCTCACCGCATGGCGAGCGTAGAGAACGGCCGGGAGAAACAACGGGCGTGCGGCTGCGAAAGGCTTCGCAGAGCAGGAGCTGTGGCGATAATCAGCATAAAAGCACCCCGTGTTGTGAAGAAAAGTCGCGCAATAATGGCACCTTCTGCCGGGACGGGCAACCCGTAAGAAGAGGTTTACGCAGCGCGATTTTGCCTCGCAAGCGTAATCCTTTAAAATTCAAATAACTATTTTTATCCCTTCGAATAAATTCATCATTTTTTCGCATAAAAATGCGTAACAAGGGGTTTCGGGCGGGCGAAACGCGAGGAAAACAGATGCGATTTATGCTTACAGCTTACACAGTTTGTGGGAGACAGCTATGGTAACAGGGCCTTTTATCAACGCCGCCGCCGTGCTGCTGGGCGGCGTGCTCGGCGCGGCGCTGAGTCAACGGCTGCCGGAGCGGCTGCGCACCTCGATGCCCTCTATCTTTGGGCTGGCGTCGATGGGCATTGGCATTTTGCTGGTGGTGAAGTGCGCCAACCTGCCGGTGATGGTGCTCTCCACCCTGCTCGGCGCGCTGATTGGCGAGCTCTGTTACCTGGAAGGCGGCATCAGCAAGGCGGTGAAGAACGCAAGCCATATTGCGCAGCGGCTACGGCCCGGCAAGAAGGCGAACCCGGCGCAGGAGAGCTACGTGCAGAACTTCGTCGCCATTATTATTCTGTTTTGCGCCAGCGGCACCGGGATTTTCGGCGCCATGCGCGAGGGGATGACGGGTGATAACAGCGTGCTTATCGCCAAGGCGTTTCTCGATTTCTTCACCGCCACGATTTTTGCGACGTCGCTCGGCATTGCGGTGGCGTCTATCGCCGTGCCGATGCTGCTGATTCAGCTCACGCTTGCGTACTGCGCGGTGTTTATCCTGCCGCTCACCACGCCCGCGATGATGGCGGATTTTACCGCCACCGGCGGCCTGCTGCTGCTCGCTACGGGGCTGCGCATTTGCGGCATTAAGATGTTTGCGGTGGTGAATATGCTCCCCGCCCTGCTGCTTTCGATGCCGGTTTCAGCGCTCTGGACCCATTTCTTCGCGTAAGCGTTCATAAACGCAGCAAACTGCTGAGGGAATGTGCGGACGGCGCGGATTTGGGTGAAAATGTTTGACGAGCATGGACGATTCAGGTTTAATGCGCCCCGTTGCCCGGATAGCTCAGTCGGTAGAGCAGGGGATTGAAAATCCCCGTGTCCTTGGTTCGATTCCGAGTCCGGGCACCACTTATTCAGAGAACCCTCGCCTTTGGCGGGGGTTTTTGCTTTTGGGGGTTCCGGACTCTTCATCGAACGGCGTTCGATTGTTCGCCACCTCCCTGTGGCTCACCCCTGCGGGGCCAGCGCGGTTCGCGCTGTACAAAAACGCTCCCGGCGTTTTTGTCCGAGTCCGAGCACCACTTATTCAGAGAACCCAGCCTATGGCTGGGTTTTTGCTTTTGGGGTGATACGTTACCGGGCGTTACAGTTTCGCTGTGCTCACTTTTGCATCCAGCATGAACTTTCTCTTTGGCATTTCTCTATCCTTCAGTGGCTATGTGCCATTCCTTTACTTAATAAGAGTCCATTTCGTGCAAGAAACCTACGTCCGACCTTCCAATATGTCGTTCGCTACTCCCTTGCTAATGCCGGGTTGAGAATGTAAATAAAACGCGGAAGAAAAACAGCGGAAAACTTGGGTAAATGCGCAGAGATATTAGCATGAGCGTGGGTAAGGGTTGTAGCCACAAGGCAGTCTCTGATGAGTAGATATTTATTCACCACCGAAGAGATTAATCTTGCGGGCGGTGAACTGAACGGAATTGGTCTTACCGGTTCCATCGGATAGGGGCGCGTCTTGCGACGCCCACGCCCGGCCCGCCATTGAGGTGTAGCAGAGCGCACGACACAAAAAAGACGCTGGCGCGCCATTGTGTCGTCAGTGAAGGATTTCAGGAGGTCAAGCCCGAGGCCTGGTTTTGCAGACGCAGGACAAAAATACAACTATTGGTTTATGGCGGCAATAAATCCTCTCAACCGCACTTTTCATGCCGTCAGACTCTGGTAGTCAAGCGCGCACATCAGGTATAGTTAACTATATGATTTAACTATAGAGAAACGATTATGGACTTTTTAACAAGTACCATTCTATCAGGGTTACTTTATGATGGATTAAAGGTAGGAGCTACGATTAGCGCAGCCTGGCTGAAAGATTCTCTCAAAAACTGGATCGTTGACGATAATATTGCTCAGATAATGGCAGATAAAGTCACTCAACTGGATATAAACGATGATCTCAGTAGAAAGGCAATAAAAACTCGTATTGATAACAACCCTGAGTTTCTAAAACTATTAATGGAAATTAAAACAGCGCCACAAACCATCACCCATATCAGTACACATCATGGTAATGGTGATATTGTGCATGGTGATAAAATTATTAATAGCTAAGAGTAAGGTCATCAGAAATGAATAACGAATTTCACTCTTCACATCACGGTTCTGGTGACATTGTTCTTGGCAATAAATTTATATACCCATCAGACCTTAATCCTGAAAATATATTCCCTATCGCAGAAGATATTTTCAGAATGATCCGTGATAATAATATTTCTTCAGCAAAGACTGTTATAGAAACTATAAAAAAATTACCTGCCACACCTGTCGCAAAACAGTTTGTAGATGTATTAAATACAGCTATTCTTGCATCAGAAAATACTTTTCCTTCTGATTTTAATGAACTGTATTCACTTGCCAGAGAGGATGATTTATCGGACAAGTTAAGGGATATTGTGTTTTCCGTTATTATGCTTATAGAGTTCAAAAACAATAATAATGAAAATGCGATAGCTATATATTCACAATCGCCAAAGAAAAAATATTCACTCATGTTTTATCTTCAGTGCCTTGCAAATGAAGATGAAATCAATGAGTTCTGGAACCGGAACCGACCTCTAATTGGTGTGGATGAACTTTATGCAATATCTATAGGTATCAGTCGAGTAAAGAATCAAGCATCAGCCAGAAAATTCGCAACTCTCTTAGTTGAAAAAGCACCAACACCTACAAATTCGATTCTTCTTAATTATGTTACCGTATTGGAGCTTACAGAAAAATATCATCATATAGATTTACTGTCTCTGAATAAAGACGTCTATGACCAAATAATCAATTGTATTAATGATACGCTCTCATTCACAGAAACACACCCTGACAACAAATGGTTGCTTTACTCTTTAAGTAATTTAGTTATGTTGGTTAAAGCAAATCATTATCAGCTTATTCACACAATAATTAAATATAAAGATAAAATATCAGCCATTAACCCATCTGTTACTGACTTTGTGGATTTGCTATTCTCAATTGATAAAACAACAACTCTCACTTTACGGGACATTAAAGAAGATGATGAGTTAACATCAGACAGCCTGATTGTATTGCTAGAGGCCGCAGCAAAAGAATCGTATATTAAGGAGAATATAAAGAAGCTTATTCTGAATACTAATTTAAAACAAGATGACTATATTAACAATTTGCCCTTTAACTATCAACTCATATCGCTGAAAGCTAAGTTATTATTAAATGATAGTAATGATCATATTAACAAAAAAAGAATCAAAGAAGATCTTTCTATTTTCATCCCATTAGCACATAAAGATAAAACATCTCTTTCCGGCAATGGGCTAGTTAATTTATGCGATGATCTACTTTGGTTAGATCTTGCTAAGGAGTGTTGTGATCTTCTTGAACCTCGTTTACCTGAAAATTTATGGCCGTCACGCTTAGTTATAGCCTATTTTGAGTCACTAATTCGTGCAGAAAAGCTAACTACGTTAACAGAATGCCTGAGCAGGATAGATAAAACATTATGGGATCACTACACATGGATGTTTCAGGCCAGAATAGATATTGCATATAACAGTTGGCCTCAGGCAATAATAGCGTTGGAAGAAGCCATTAAGAAAAATAATACTAACTCATACCCCTGGATTCTATTGATCCGTTGCACTTTAAAAATTGCTCCAGCTACAACCATTACTATCCTGGACAGAATACCGAAAACCGTTTTCTTATCTTTTGATGCTCATGCCTTATCATTATTAGGACTCATCTCAAACAAAATAGACCCCCATTTTTCAGAAAAAATCGTTACCGAACAATTTATTAACTCACCTAAAGAATTTGCCCCTATTCTTTTAAAGATACATTTTACCTCTTTAAACGGTCAGAAAAATAAAAAAGCTAACGAAATAAACACACAATATCCAAATAATATAATCAGAGCTATAAAATTAAGCCGTAATGGGGAGGAAGAAGAAAAGGTTATTGTTGATATAATGCCTAACCAAGAACAGGGAGCCCTATTGTCTGTTCACACTGAATATGGGGATCTCCTTGCTAATTTAGCGATAGATGAGGAAGCTGTTTATGTCATGGATAGAGTAAAAATAATCGAAGAATTGAATCCTTATCATGTTATATTCAGGTATGCACTGAATATTATTTCTGAAAAACCAGACATTAACTTTCCGATTAAACGGATTACAGTTCCTTCAGATCCAGAATTATTTTTTCAAAAAATAAAAGAAGAGTTTTCTCTATATGATCTTCCATCAAGAGAAGAACATATTATCAATTGTGAGAATGTACCTTTATATCTTAAAGCTAATGAACTTGAAAAAGGAAAGCCTGTAAAATCTATTTTGCAGCTGCTAACCTCTCAGATAGTCAACAAATCTTTATCTTTCCCTGAAGGAGAAGTAGAGCATCCAGAAAAATTCATTACGGATATTCATGGCATCATTTATTTCGCTTTAACTCGTGCAGACATAATATTATGCAAAGGTAGATATAAACTAATAATTACTAATGAGACTAAAAATTGTATTGATAATTGGTTAACTGAAGTTGAAGATCCTTCTTATTTATCTATCGGTGTACGTGATGATCATCTTTTTAGAATAACCGCAGAAGATATTCAAAGTTCAACAACATCCATTCGCGAAGCTCTGAATAATTTACTGGGCTACTGCGAAGTTCACTCAGTTCCGGTAGATAATACGCCAGATACATTATTAAATGTAAAAGAGTTTTTAGACACATCAGTTTATTCTACTATGAAATATGTTCTGTTCACAAAAACACCATATTTTATTATTGATGCCACCTTTAGCGCCTTGATAAAATCTTTAGATTCTGAAATGAAAATAGTAAATGCGATAGTGTTTACATCCCATCTCTTAGAGCATCTACCACTACCTATTAAGTTAAACAATTTCCAATTTCATGTAGAAACTTATCTTCCTATGCATATAAGCTACAAGGATTGTATTGCATTGGCAAATTCAGATGATGAAAAACATGTCGCTTTAGTAACTAAAATATTTCAAATACACTCTAATCCATTTAATAACTTTAATAGTTTATGTTCATTTTTTACACAGGCCATCTCTTTACCATTATTTTTAGTTTATATCAACCATTATAAGAAAAGCAGACCATCATCTCTGGACAACGCTATAATTGTATTATTTAATACTTTTTGCCAGGGTATCGTTAATGCTTCTGATGGACGCACCGCAGAGGAGCGATTAGTAACATTTACTAAGCTTATTATTGATGACCGCATATATCCTCAAGGATTTATTTCATTTATTTTTTCAATTTTCAGTTCATTTGCACAAGGCCATTTTCTTGATATTCATTATATGAACCTACTAATGAATGACGTTGAAAAAACAGAACCAGCAGGGGCCACCTCAACTATATTGAATGAATTATCTAATTAAAGTTAAATTTCAAAACCTGATGAAACCAGAAATATAGCAGCTATATTAGTAGCTGCTATGTTTCGTCAAAAATAATCATAAAAAATTGTAAATAATCCACTAATATATTCTTAATATCACAAATCAGGAATAAACCCTTCTTCCCGCAGAACCTTAATTACCCCACGAATCAGATATGAGTTAGAAAATTTCGCCGTATAGGTACGCGCCCCCTCTTCTACTGGCTGGAGCAGTCCCCGCTCAATCAATTTACCAAGCTGGTAAGTTACCTGCGTCGGTTTCAGATCAGGCAAAACAGCGCGCAGATCGCCCGCTTTTATCGTACCCAATTCGACGGCACGTTTCAGAACCTTTGATTCCAGAGGGTTTATCAGTCCTCTCTCCGACGAAAAATCGATAGCCGGATAGAGGATCTTTTCACTCAGAAAAGCGTGGTTTGTCAGTTGATCGACTTTCTTCAGCTCAGACGAGATCCCCGAAAGCACATATAAGCACCATTCTTCTAACCCCTGCTCTGTTCCCTTATCGGCTAACGAAAGCATGGCGTAATAACGTTCTCGATCGTTACAGAATACCGCTGTCGGATTGAGAACCCTGCCACCAGCCTGAACGTTAAAACCATACTTGATAAGCAACGCATAGGTCAGCAATCTGACCGTTCTGCCATTACCGTTGCCAAAGGGATGTATCCAGCCAAAACGGTGATGCACCAGCGCAATCTTCATCAGATCGTACTTTGGCTTATCGGCATGGTTAATAAAGGCAGTCAGTTCCGCCATATAATCAGGAACGTAGACGTGGTCTGGCGGCAAATGGTCAGACTGAGCGATGCTGACGTTATGTTGCCGATATGCGCCGGGCGTTCTGTCGCCTTCCCGTTGCAGCCCGACCACTGCCAGAATATGCAGCTCGCGAATAAAATATTCAGTTATCTCATCACCGTTGCTCAAGTATTCGTCGATGAACTCCATCGCGGCTTCAATATTATTGATTTCTTTTAGCTGGTCCGTCGAACTCTGCGTTCCTTCAACCTTGCTTTCAACATAGTCGGCAAGCGTGGTGTGGTTTCCCTCAATCCTTGCAGAACCCAGACTCTCCAGCATGTGGAAAACAGCCTTCAATTGCGCAAACAGGATAGGGTGAACATCGGTTTCCAGCCGCAGATGCCGGAGTAATTCCAGCTCCGTCAGCGCGTCGACTAAAGGAGAGTCAAAGCTGGGATTTAAAAGCGAAAGGTCAAAGTGATGAAATTGAGCCATGATGTTTAGCTATCTCAACTTGTGCATGATGACATCTCAAAAGTATAGCAAAAATACTAATAGAATCTATAAATTAGAAAGAGCGTCTTTTCTGATTATCTCAAAAAACATTGTTCGAACATCTCAAATGTAAGTTTGAAAGATGTTCAATGCGAAGGGTGATGGGGCTAATGCAGCATGTATTTTCAACGCCGCTAGTGTGTAGGGTTCCGGACGTTATATGTGGACCTTGAGTCGTTATGTGTGGAGTTCCATCCGCTATATGTGGACCTCAGACCGTTATATGTGGACCTGACTCCACACATAACGGCCCCCACTCGCAAAACAACGATTTTTCGTGATAACCCTCACAAAACCACAGCGATTTTATGTGGGGGCCTTCGTGGGGCGTTATTTACGAGAAATACCAACAAAACCAATAACAAACAACGCCTTAATCGTGGATATGATTCCGAGTCCGGCACCTCTTATTCAAAGAACCCAGCCTTTGGCGGGGTTTTTGCTTTTGGGGGTTCCGGACTCTTCATCGAACGGCGTTCGCCCGCTTAGCCATATTTAAAACTGTTTTAGATAAACCAGCCCGCACTGAGTGAGTGCGGGGACTTTTTTATTTATGAACCGCTTGAATAATATCGAAGCTGTCGCCTTTTTGTACGACCTTGAAGGTTGAGACACAGGCTTTTCGTGTGGATTTTTTATCCTCCCCCTCTGTTCTTAAATTCACTTCGATTTGCGTAAGATACTCCTCGCCCGTTTTAAATGTAAATTCATCTGGCAGAATGCAAAAAAGACCCGATATTGGTTGCTTGTCAGAGGGAAAAATAATCTGTTCTGAGGGTTTTACAACATTGTAAGCCATTGCGGATACTACCGTTTCATTGCTTTGCATTGGTAAGGAAAGGCATACATCGCTATTTCTGACGTGAGCAGGAACGGATGTTTCTTGAGTATATCGCTGTTCCAGATTGTCACCCAATGTGCAACCACTCAGTAAGATGATTAATGAGATGACGAATGTGTTTAAAATAGTTATTTGAATGGGAACCCTTCAAGCGTTTTTTGATAATTTGCAACACGCTGATCTTCTACCCTGCATGAATACATTTCAATTTCTCCGTGAATTGAAAGCCCGTTTTGTACTTGAACCGTAATAAATAATTTATCTTTTAAAAAACCCGCCCACAGGCGGGTTTTAATTTCAATTATCAGCATTACCTCCCTTGCTTTCCCCCGTCTTATACCGCGAAGGCCAGACCTCCTCGGGCTTAACACCCAGCGCCTGGGCGATGAGGCGCTCGCCTTTCGGCCAGCGTTTTGTCAGCGCGTTCGCGAGGGTTGAGGAGGCGAGGCCCGCTTTGCGGGATTCGGCGGCGAGCGAGGTTCCTTTCTTTTTCAGCCCGGCGATGATGTCGGCAGTATGCCAGTCCTCCCTGATAGTCATGATCGCGACTCCCTTGCTAATGCCGGGTTGAGAAGATGAATAAAACGCGAAGGAAAAGCAGCGGAAAGCCCGGGTAAATGCGCAGAGACATTAGCAGAAGCGTGAGCAGGGGTAAGGGTTGTAGCCATAAGGCAGCCTCCAGTGAGTAAAAACTATCCCACCACTGGAGAGGCTAATCTCGCGGGTGGTGGAACCGGGCGGGGTTAGCCTTACCGGCCTCACTGACACCGGCGCGTCTTGCGACGCCCCCGCCCGGCCCACCATTGAGGTGTAGCCGAGCGAACGACACAAAAAAAGACGCTAAGCATCATGTGTCGCCAGTGAAGTTTGGCAGGAGGCTAATCCCGGCGCCTGATTTTGCAGGCGCGGGTGAACGATACAACGAGAGGTTATGCGCTTCAAGAACTTAAGCGCCTGCGTTTACCGCTTCCTGGACAGTTGCCACGCCTTTCATCGGGATATGGAATTCAGCTCGCAAAATATGTTTCACGCATTCCGTTTTCCACTGAAGCATAACGAGGGATTTAAAATCCTTTGGAGTTAACGCGGTTAACCCACTGGCCGCTGCGATTCTTGCTTAATCCAGACCAAAACGGCGCAGGCTGAATCTCACTCTGCGCCGTTTTTATTATGTTAATTTTTTCCTGTTGCAGGCAGCAACAATCAGCCATATCAACACGCAATTAATAAAAATGGCTATTAGCATCAGTATTAATGTATACGCGTCGTACCACTGATTCTCCATTACCATGCCATATCTTTCTTCATACCATAAAAATAATGCTTCATCCGGCATAACATAACAAAGCAGGCTATAAATAACAGACAGCGATAAAAGCTCAAGCAGCCAAATAAAAACATAGTGAATGGGCTTCATTAATACACCTGTATAGTGCCAAAGGCTTTAAGTTGCGCGGTTACCATTATTGATGGTGTTTTCAACAGCGCGTTTAGCAAAATGTCATATTCAGCATGGCTGGGTAAGGTAATGCAACCGTTACTGATCCCGGACTGGCCTGCAGGATGTAGCCGAAAGTGTCCCCTTTCCACACCTTCAATAAATGCGAAGTCATCTATTGCGCTGTCTTCCCGGTATAAGGCAAACCACAGATCACGATCTGAGCCGCTTTCCAGGCCATGGATCATATCCTGCCAGCGCGTGCGGAAGCCGCCGCGCGGGCGCGTAACGATGTAATAATTTCCCGGTGGAATAGGGCCTTTTTTCGGGATTGCTATCGAGTCGGGATTATTACGGTGCGGGCCAGCGTTACCGGAATAGGCGGAAAAGAAACCCACGCCTGGGCAACTTAATGTTGATAACTGTCCACCATTCAGATGAAAAGTACAGCGGATCATCTTTCATTCCACGCATCAGTAAACTGGACATTGCCGTCACAATATTTCCAGGTAATCCGCTCATAACGCAGCGATACATTTTCCAAATGATTATGCTTTTCAGTGGCCGGGTTTTTTATATCCAGCATGCAGGGGCAACAACTGACAACCTTAACTTTCTCAAGCAACATATTAAAATATTCCACTTCCTGCCCTGCATCGTTGATGCGATACCATTTTATTTCAGCCATTGTAAGCGTCTGGCCCGTCGCTATCGCTTTGTAAAGATAGGGGCTGGAGGAATCAAATTCTTTCTGAAAACTCAGTGCACAATGCTGACGCGTTCCCGTAATCCTTCCTGTTGCGGTATCAGTAGGCAGATGCAGCCCGTGCCCAAATGATAGTATTTCAATGCTTCCTTCTCGGTCTTTTATATCAACAGAGCCTTTAATATCTGCACCGCCATCATCTTTAAGCCATAAGTACGCCGGGATAGCCATTTCCAATGTTCCTTTATTAGTTGGAAGAAATACTGCTAAATAATAAACCCCGAGGCAGATAATAATGCCAGGCAAAAAATGCCATAGATGGCACGAATAACTTCTTGATATATATATTAAAAGATCATAAACGAGATAATCGCTAATCCTTAAGCCATTAAATAACGCTTATTTCCGCAAGCCCAACATACCCCGTGATGCAGAGTTAATTAACCAAATAACGTAACCCTCTCAACCCCGCTGGCCCCTTTTATTTCCGGAACCAACCTCCTGAATGGAAATAAACGCGCAGTTTGAAATGGCTGTGGCGATAAAACATTTATTGGTTCGCACGTTTATTTTCACAGCCTACAAACGCTCCCGCCCCTTCACCGGCAAACCGGCGCTTTCGCCAGCAAACCCGGCCAGCGCGCCGCCCAGTCGGAGCCGTGCGCCATGCCCGGCACCACTTCAACCTGCGCGCAGCGCGTTCCAGTCGCCTGCTGAAAACGCGCCGCGACAGCGGGCGGCACCGTGCGGTCATCCGCGCCGCTGAAATGGATTTGCGGCAGGCTCGCCAGTTCTGGCGCAACGTCTGTCGCGCTTTGCGCATCCGGCATGGCGGAAACACGGTGCAGTGCATTCACGTACGCGACGTCGAGGTTCCCCGCCACCGTACGCAGCGAAACCACATCCGTCCGCCGCGCCGCAAGCAGCGCGGCAATGTTGCCGCCGCCTGAATATCCCACCAGCTCAACTTTCGCCTGCGGATAGCGTTGTATTACCTGGCTTAATACATCGTTCATCGCCTGAATAACGTTTGATGAGAAGCGCTTATCTGTCCAGAGGTGGACATTGCAGGCGGCGGGTAACGGCGGCCCGATAAACTGACACGGTCGCGCAAGGTAAAGGATGTTAGCGGATTGATCCGCCGCGGCTAACGCGAGGCCAACGGGATTGTGCGGCGTTGGGTCGTCTGAAGGACGCGTACGGCTCACCCAGGCGAATCCGTCCCCTTCCACATAAACCCGCAACAGCGTAGCCGGCGGCGTAATACGATGCCAGGTACGAAAATATATTCCGTTCGCAGAAAAATTTTCACTGGTAAGACCACTTTGTTTCGCCAATATATCGGCGCTTTCACGCGAATTTTTGCTGACACATCCCGTTAACAAAAAAGTCATACTAATCAATATTACACACGTAAAAGTCAGGCCTTTTTTTATCTTTTTCATTCGCTCTTCACATATTTATTTAAGTGAAACTCTAAAGTTCCGCGCGGCCTGAGCCGAAAATAATTTAGCTTCGCTGATTGTTTTCTTTGCAAGCAGATGTATATTTCGCAACGAAATGTAATCAGATAAATCTGAACGTAACACACAACGGCTCTTTTCGTTAACCATAAGCGCGACATCGCACGGTACATCATGAAGAAATCACGGTTTAGCCAGCAAGGAACCTTGCTGGTAGCGTTAACCTCTGCGCAAGGACTGCTGGCGCCCTATGCCTTTGCGGTTACAAGCGACTATGTCATTTCCAGCCAGCAATATAACGTTCAGATCCCCGCTGAATATCAGACAGTGCATGTGACCAGCGAAGGCACCGCAACTGGTGACGGAGAAACCGCGCTGAATGTCGGCCAGAATGGTGCCCTGACCTCATTAACTAACGAAGGGACGATTACGGCGAGAGACGGCGAGCTTGCCAATACTTATCTCTACGGCCTGCAAAACCAGGGCGCTATCGATACCATCGATAATAAGGGCAGCATTACAGTTACTGGCGAAAACGGTAATTACGCCAGCAGCGCTATTAACCTGACTGTGACCAGCACTGTCGGTACGCTGATTAACAGCGGAACTATTTCCGGGCCAGCCGCTGGCACCTATTACAGCAATAGTGGCTACGATCAGGGCGGCGGCATTAGCAACAGCGGCACCCTGGGCACGTTAAAGAACGTGACGACAGGTGTTATTTCAGGCAGAACCGGGGTTAATAACCGCGGCACTATCGACGTTCTGGAAAATAACGGGACAATCAACTCGGCAAATAATAATAACACCGGAAATTACTATAACACCGGCGCTATTTACAACACCGGCACCATTAATACGCTGCATAACACTGGCATTATCACTAACGCCACTGAAAACTCCTATGTTTATAGCGATTCAGGCATTTACAACACCTATCCCGGTGTTATCAATACGCTGACGAACGATGGGAAGATCTCCGGTGCCTACTCCGGCATTTATAACATAGGGCAGATTGGCACCTTAACAAACAATGGTGAAATCAAAGGCGGCAGATACGGTATTTTATATGATAACTATCTGAATGGTAATTCGGTTATCTCCAGCCAGAACATTATTAATAACGGGACGATCAGCGGCTATTACGGTGTAAGTGTCTATGACAGCAACAGCGCCAATACCACTACGCTTGTGAATAACGGCACGATCTCTGGCACCCGTTACGCTGTTAATATGTCAGGCAACTATGGTTCCAGCGTTATAATAAACAATACCGGCGTGATTAAAGGCGACATTCGCTCTCGCAACGGCGCTACGCTGGAATTTATTAATGATTCAGATAAACAGAGCGTGCTGACAGGCAACGGTCAGGTGATTAACCTTGCCAGCGTTGGTGACGAAAATACGGCGTCCGGCACTGAGAGCGTGGGTAATATTACCAGCGCTGGAGATGTTATCTTCCGTTCCGGCTCTGTCCTGCTTAATGACAATATCGGCTTTCAGGAGCTGATCGTCAGCAGCCTCAGCGCTGACAGCATTACGCCGCTTGAGAGCGGCAGCATCAACACCAACGGCACCGTGATTAACGACGCCGCTAAGTTGCAGGTTAATAACCCGCTGACCATCGCCGGCAACTACCAGCAGAACGCAGCGGCATCGCTGATTCTGGGCGTTAACGACACGGCGGTCGCCAATGGCGACAAAGCGGCGGACACTGGCTACGGTCGTCTGACGGTTACCGGCTCGGCTAACGTGGACGCGGGCTCTACCGTATCGCTTGCCCGTACCGGCAACACCTACCAGTTTGCCGCAGGTCAGCGTTATGTGGTGATTGATGCCAACAGCACGGGCACCAACTACAACGCCGACAAGCTTAATTACAGCGCCGTGGGCTACAACGGCCAGGTAACCGGCTCAACCTATGTTGACGAAACCAACAGCGCGCTGGTTGTTACGCTGACGGAAGCGCCGACGCCGCCGGTAGTCGAAACCCCGCCGGTAGTCGAAACCCCGCCGGTCGTTGAAACGCCGCCTGTAGTCGAAACGCCGCCAACAGCGCCGACCACGCCGGTAACCAAACCGGGCCGTGCGACCATCCGGAACGCCACCGCATCGCTGGGCGGCCTGAGCAGCTACTCCGGTATCTCCCCGCAGCTGCTTGAGCTGTACAACGCCTCGCTGGCGATTGAAGGCAAAAAAGAAGCCAACCGCGTGGGCGAACGGCTGTCAACCGGCCAGAATATCAGCGCCAGCACGGCAAGCGGCGTGGCGACCTCAACGGCGATGTCCGTGGTCGGCACCCACCTGGATACCCTGCGCAACCCGCAGACCGCAGGCCTGAGCGGCGTGGCGACGGGCGACGCGTACAACGACTGGATCGTCTGGGCTCGTCCTTACGGTGGCTATGCCCGTCAGGACAGCAGCGACGACGTGAGCGGTTACAGTGCGAAATTCGGCGGCCTGCTGTTTGGCGCTGACCGCGCGGTCGCTGACAACTGGCGTGTAGGTGCGGCCCTGAACTACAGCAACACCTCCGTACACGGCAAAGATAACCTGAATGGCAACACCTCAACCGCCGATAACTATGGCGTGATTGGTTACGCAGGCTATTCCGGCGAGCCGTGGTTTGTGAACCTGTCGGCGGCGCTGACCCGTCAGAACTACGAGTCTGTCCGTCGCGCCGATTTCACCGGCTTCTCCGGCGCGGCGCACGGCAAGTTCAACGGTCAGTCCGTCACGCTGCAAAGCGAATTCGGCTACCCGTTCACGCTGCCTGCTGACGTTGTCATCACGCCGCTGGCAAGCCTGGCTTATGGCTATCAGCACGTGGATGACTATAAAGAAAGCGGCGGCAACGGCATGGCGCTTAACGTTGGCGCCTCACACTCGCAGTCGGTTATCAGCGACCTTGGCGCGCGTGTAGAGAAAACCTTCGACACCGCGCTTGGCAACCTGACGCCGTTCGCACAGCTTTCCTGGATCCACCAGTACGACAACCGCCGTATGAGCAACACCGCCTCTTACGCCGCCGACACCCTGGGTGAAACGCAATTCACCACCAAAGGCGCGTCTCCGGTTGAGGACATGGCGGGCCTGTCAGTGGGCAGCGCGCTGTATAACGTCAGCAACCTGAGCATTGACGCCCGTTACGACCTGCAGGCGGGCGAGCGTTACCAGGCGCACACCTTCAGCCTGCGCCTGAACAAATCGTTCTAAGCGCTAACGCAGATAAACCAACGGGGCCGCGTACGGCCCCGTTTTTTTTGATATCTCCCCTACCGCTCGCGGGTACGCGCATTTTTCGGCCGCGCTTTCCGTCTCCCCTTCCCCTGCTCTTTGTCCCAACAGAATATAGGGCGAATCAGGCATTAAACGCCGCTTTACCCAGGCTTAAACAGCTAAAACCCAATAACAAACTGTAAAGTAACGCTTTTTACTGCCGATCACTAAAAGGCATTAACACGGCTTCGCTGTGACACGACCTGTCAGGGCTGAGCGATAACCTTGCGGCGTGGCATCAGAAACACGCCAGACAGAGGCAGAGGCGCCTGCTGCGGTCAAACGCAGCCGCTATTAAAGCGCCGTTCATTGATGCCATAACACTTACAAAAACAGTAAAAAACGACAGGCTACCGATTAAAGCGCCGACAGATGCGCGTAGCGGTAAACCTGTTTTGGAACATCCGCCCTTATTCTGTAAACGAAAGCGGCTTGCGTTGCGTCGTTGCGGATAAGGAAGTCGGTGCTTTTAAAAGGATGCTTTATGACCGTTGCAGTTGACACACCCAGCATTATTTACCGAAAAATTTCCCAGGAAGTGGAACGTATTCTCAGCAACCTGACCGGGTCCGCTTCTGATGAGAAGCTGCAGGAGGCTAACGACAGCGCGCGCCAGCAGCTGGAAGCCTTTCAGCACATTCTCGACCAGAATATCAGCAGCCTGGAAAAAAACGCCGAGTGGAATACGTTCACCATCGCGTTTTATGGCGAAACCAATGCAGGCAAGTCCACGCTGATTGAAACGCTGCGTATTCTGCTTAATGAAGAAAGTAAGACTCAACGCCAGCAGGCATTTCGCCAGTTTCAGCAGCAGCATAATCTTACCGATGAACATCTGGCGCAGTTAAACCTGGCGTTGAGCGAGCATGAAAAGAAAACGGCTGAAATTACCCAGGCTATCGAAGCCATCAACGCCGGGTATGTTGAGCGGGAAAAAGAATTCGCACGTCATATCGCCTCGCTGAATGCCCTCATTATGGCTCAACGCCAGCAAAGCTCTCTGTGGAAGAAGTTTATCAATCTGTGGGTAAAAACCCCCACGCAGAAGGAAAGAGCCAGCCAGCTTATTCACCAGCAGGCGCTGGCCATTGAGAAATCTCAGGCGCTAAGCGAACTGCTGCAAAAACAGAAAAAATACGAAGCGGAGGCGGCGGCGATTAAACAGCAACAAACCGCTGCGCATAATAAGCTCGCGGAACTCGCCCCGCTGGCGGACGGTGAAATTATTGGCGATGGCCGTTCTGACTTTACCATAGACACAACGCACTATGCCTTCGAAGCGAATCAGCAGCGCTTTGCTTTACTGGATGTGCCGGGTATTGAAGGCAAAGAGGAAAAAGTCAGCGCGCAGATCCATCAGGCGGTACAGAAAGCGCATGCGGTGTTTTATGTTACCAGCAAAGCCACCGCGCCACAGAAAGGCGATGAAAATGCCCCCGGCACGCTGGAAAAAATCAAAGCGCATTTAAACGCGCAAACCGAGGTCTGGACGCTTTTTAATAAACGCATTACTAACCCGATGCAATTAAACCGCCCGGCCTTGCTCACCGACGATGAAAAAACGAGTCTGGAAGATCTCAATGATAAAATGCGCGAACAGCTGGGCGACAATTACAGCAACGCGTATTCGCTCAGCGCGATGCCCGCTTTTCTTAGCGTGGCGGCGCATTTAGTCCCCGGTTCGGAAAATGCCAAAAAACGTGAAAAGCTGCTGGAGAAGTTAACGACCGAAGACGTCCTTGAGAAAACGGGCCTGGCTGACTTTATGACGCTGCTGACGGAGCAGCTGGTTGCAAATAACAAACAAAAAATCGCCCGTTCTAATTTTAATAAAGCCCGTACTACCGTCGAAGAGTTAACTGCTGAAGTGGCTGTTTTACAGAAAGGAACTTACAGCAAGCTGGCGGCTAAATTACAGGACGACACTCTCAACGCCAGTCAGCAACTGGATATGGCGCTCGCCGCTTTAAAAACGCGGTTAATTAACCTTGGGGAAGAGGCGGTCGACGCCTTTCGCAGTAAAGCGCGCCAGCAGATTTACAGTGAGATTGAATACGATATTAGTAACGATCGCTTTAAAGACAAGCTGGAAAGCTGTATCAGGCAGCAGCATGCGGAGCTTGAAACAAAGCTGCCTGCGCTGCTCAAGCGGGAGCTGGATGGATTTAAGGATGAAATCGAGAGCATCGTTCGTCGTTTTCAGGAATACGCGAAGGAAATCCTGGCGACCTATTCTCGTCTGCAACAGAGCAAATTCGATACGGATTTCGAACTCAAAATCAATATTGATAACGGCGTGAAGCTCACCAGCCTGCTGGCGACGCTTGCGGGCGGCGCCCTGCTCTTCTGGAACCCGGCAGGATGGCTGGTTCTGGCGCCCGCGCTGGCGGGAATGGTTTTTGCTGTTTATAAAGCCGTACGCAGCTTCTTTAGCTCAAATTATAAGATGTCGCAGCAGCGCCAGTCCGCCGATGAAAACCTGAGCAAAGTGGCCAGGAAAATGAAATCGTCCCTGGAAGACGGTATTGAAAAAGTCTTCCCTGAGCTACAGGAAAAAATCACGGAACTTAAATCTATGCTGGATGAGCCAGCCCGCCAGGCGTCGCAAATTAACCGCATCCTTATTAACGCCACAGCAGAATTAAGTCAGTTATCAAACAGCCTTATCCCTTCGGGAGCAAAATAATGGAAAAGACACTGGATGCGTTTAAAACGCAACAAGCAAGGACCCTGGACATCCTCAATAACCTGAGCGCATTTTTACAACAGGGCGAAGAAGTCGGTATTCAGTTGGATACGCAACTGCTGAATAAACTGCAAATGGCAAAGCAAAGCGCCGCCGACAGCAAACTGCGTATTGCGTTAATTGGCGGGTTCTCTGAAGGCAAAACCTCGATTGCCGCCGCCTGGATGGAAAAACTGGACAAGGCGAGTATGAAGATTAGCCACCAGGAATCGTCTAACGAGGTAAAGGTTTATGATGTCAGTTCGGACTTCGTGCTGATTGACACGCCAGGGCTGTTTGGATTTAAAGAACAATTTAACGAAGACAGTCGGTCGATAGAAAAATATAAAGACATGACTAAGAAGTACATCAGTGAGGCTCACCTTGTCCTTTACGTGATGAACTCAACCAACCCGGTAAAAGAGAGCCACAAAGAAGATTTGTTATGGCTTTTCCGCACGCTGAATTTGCTCGACCGCACCGTGTTTGTCCTCAGCCGCTTCGATGAAGTCGCCGACGTTGAGGACGACGCGGATTATCACGCTAATGCCAGCATTAAATATCAGAACGTGGCCTCCCGCTTACAGGATTTAATTGCGCTTACGCCCGCAGAGCGGGATGCCTTAAGCATCGTCGCCGTGGCCGCCAATCCTTTTGATATGGGAACAGACTACTGGCTGGCGAACCCGGATAAATTCCGGGCGCTTTCTCATATTGGCGCGTTGCAAAGCGCCACCAGCGAAAAAATTGAGCGCAGCGGCGGCGCGATGGCGCTGGTAGAAGAAACGAAAAAGAGCGTGATCCGCGATATTCTCACCCGCAAATTACCGGTCGCGATTGCTAACGACGAAAAGATCAAAAGCGAAGTGGCCGACCTCGCCGTTATTAGCCAGCGTATGCGTAATGAAATGAGCATCACCTACAGGAGCATTGAAGAAACCCGTCGCGGGCTGCGTACGTTTGTCGCTGAATACTTTAGCGATCTGATCATTCAGGCTAAAGGCTTAAGCATGGAAACCTTTCCGGAATTTTTTGAACGTGAGATTGGCGATAAAGGCATTATGTTGAATACCCGTTTGCAAAACGAGTTCGACCGTCGCCTGCAGTCTGTTAATTTCGCTATCGGGAAAATGCAACTGGGCTACGATGCGGAAGTCAGCCATTACAACAGCACGCTGACCGCCATGGGCAAACAGGGGCTGGATTATGTTGTCAAAAGCAAAATGATCAATAACACGACCGTGATCGCGGCGCGTGACGGGGTGGTTTCGCTGGCGAAAACTGTCGGTCTGGATCTGGGAAAAATGCTCAATTTCAAACCCTGGGGGGCGGTCAATCTGGCGAAAGGCCTTAACGGCGCGCTCTCCGTGGCGGGACTGCTACTGGAGGCCTGGGACAGCTACGAGCAGGTAAAACGTGAGAAGCTTTTCGCTGAAAGCATCCAAAAAATGGTCAGTAATTTCCGGGAACAAAGCGAAGAACTGCTGGCATTAATCAATGCTGATGACTTTGTGTCTCGCTTCTTCGAAGGCTACCTCCGCCTGCAACAACAAGTGGCTGAACTTGATGAAAGCCTGCAGAACAGCCAGAACCGTCAGCGCAAATTTGCCGCCTGGCGTGAACAAGCCGAAGCCATTGATGCGGAGTTCACCCGTGTAACGGCGTAAGCCGTTGGCACACAAGCGTTATAGCTGAGCAGATAATAAGTCAACCCGCCGCCGGGCGCGGTTGACTTATTCAGCGCTACTCGCGGCTGTTTTCCGTCTTCTTATCGATAAAAACCAGGCTTTCTGCGGCGGAACATACAGCGTTGCTTGCTTTCAACCGCTGTTTTAACCTCACGTTCAGGCGGGCTCATTAAATTCAACGGAAACAATATAACTGGAAACCTTGTCATGCTTTTTATCATAAGCCAGTCCGGTTTCAGCGGATAAGATTTTATATTTCATGCCAAGCTGGAATTCCAGCTCGGATGAATAAACGGTATTTTCTTTTATTTCAATGGTTGCTTTAGTACAGCCGCCGACTTCCCGGGCTAAAATTAACGATTGCCAGGACGCTTCATAGCCGAGCCAGGAATAAAGCTGCCGGTCAATTTTATCGCCCTGCTTCCAGGGTTTGCCTTTCAGCTCGAACAGCCTGACATTATCATTCACCTCTTCGGCGGTTGAATGGTGTTTAACGTCGGTGTTGACGCTGGATAATCCCGTTATCTCGCCGCTGACGTTAACAGCCAGCTGCCCTTCATTTTTCTGCTGCTCTTTTTTCCGCACCTCAATGCGTTTCGCGCCTAAGTCAACCAACAGCCTCAGCAGTTCGGACTCGCGCTCCTCCAGCAAAACGGTGGCATAATTCTCTTCCGGGATATACAGGTCCTTTTTTCCGTCAATATCGAAGGTTGCTAAAGGGTGGAGTTTATACGTTACCGCGGCCTGGGGATGTCCTGGCGGGAAACGATATTGTCTGCGTCGGGCTTCGCTTTTTGTCAGCGTGATCCTTTTTATCATCTCATCTATTTCAGAAAGCCCTTGCTCAGCGTCTTTATTATCCGTTTGCTTTTTATCCTGCTTATTTCCACTGCCAACACCTAACGCCTTAAGCAGCCCCAGCCCGACAACAGAAGGAAATAAAAACCCAGGTATCAGGGACGCGGCCGCCACAGACGTGATGACGCTTGTCGTGGTAACCGATGAGGTCTTCCAGCCGGGAATAATAAAGTTTGGCTTATATTCTTCTGATGCGCCGCCATCACTGTCTTCAACGATATAGATCGTTTCCATAACCTTTCTCCTTAAATAAAACGACTATCGACAGGAAACCTGAAAGCTTTAGTGAAGCGACCGCGCCATTCGGGCGTCTGTGCAGGGCGATATGAATAATTTAACCCGCGGAACGCTAATCCTTTTCTTCTTCCAGGCGCGCCTGTTCTTTCTGTAACGCCTTGCAATCACGTTCTTTTCAACTAAACAGTACTTTTACCTGAGTGAAGGATCGCTGATGAAAACCCGTCCGCTCTATTTTTCCGCAGGCGTTGCGCTGCTGGCGCTGCTGCTCATCATTACCGGCATCGCCACCGCCCGTAAGCTTACCTGGCTGATGGAAGTACTGCCGGTGTTTATCGTCGCGCCCATCCTCTGGGCGACGGCAAAGCGCTACCCGCTCACACCCCTGCTCTATGCGTTTATCTTTGTCGGCTGCGCCTCGCTTATCGTCGGCGGCATGTACTCCTACGCCCGGGTGCCCGCAGGCTTTCATATACAGGCGTGGCTGGGGCTTGAGCGCAACCCTTACGACAGAATCGGCCATGTATTGCAGGGGCTGGTGGTGTCGCTGGCGGCGCGGGAGGTGCTGGTTCGCGACAACCGCGTGCGCGGGGGAAAAATGCTGGCCTTTATCGTCTGTTGCATCACGCTCGCCATCAGCGCCTTTTACGAGCTGATTGAGTGGTGGGTGGCATTGCTGCTTGGTCAGGACGCGGATGACTTCCTCGGCACTCAGGGCGACGAGTGGGATACGCAGGCGGATATGCTCTGCGCGCTGCTGGGCGCCATGTTCACCGTCTTTGCGCTGGGCCGCTGGCATGACAGGCAGATTGAAAAAGCGATGAAACGTACCCGCCGGTGAGACGGGCTGAAAAAAGGCTGACATAGTCAAAATGACTTTCATCAGTGTCAAAAAGACCAATAAATTAATAGTCAAAAAGACAAACAAAGAAACCGCCAACTCATTAATTTATAATTTAATCAACAAGATAAAAAACTGGCACGCCTCTTGTAATAGTCATTTCAAAGCTTACATTTTGCGGAGAAACACAAATGACTATTCACGTTAAAAACAACATCCACTGGGTTGGGCAGCGCGACTGGGAAGTACGCGATTTTCACGGCACCGAATACAAGACGCTCAAGGGCAGCAGCTATAACAGCTACCTTATTCGCGAAGAGAAAAATGTATTAATCGACACCGTCGACCACAAGTTCAGCCGCGATTTTGTGCAGAACCTGCGTGCGGAAATCGACCTTGCCGATATCGACTACATCGTGATTAACCACGCCGAAGAGGACCATGCGGGCGCGCTCTCTGAACTGATGAACTGCATCCCGGATACGCCCATCTACTGCACCGCCAACGGCATCGACTCCATCAACGGTCACCACCACCACCCGGAATGGAACTTCAATGTGGTGAAAACCGGCGACACGCTGGATATCGGCAACGGCAAACAGCTTATTTTCGTTGAAACCCCGATGCTGCACTGGCCGGACAGCATGATGACCTACCTCACCGGCGACGCGGTGCTCTTCAGCAATGACGCCTTCGGCCAGCACTACTGCGACGAGCACCTGTTTAATGACGAAGTGGATCAGGCGGAACTGTTCGAGCAGTGCCAGCGCTACTACGCCAACATCCTTACGCCCTTCAGCCGCCTGGTCACGCCGAAAATCACCGAAATTCTCGGCTTTAACCTGCCGGTGGATATGATTGCCACCTCCCACGGCGTGGTGTGGCGTGACAACCCGACGCAAATCGTCGAGCTCTACCTGAAATGGGCGGCGGACTATCAGGAAGACCGCATCACGATTTTCTACGACACCATGTCCAACAACACCCGCATGATGGCGGACGCCATCGCCCAGGGCATCGCGGAAGTGGACCCGCGCGTGGCGGTGAAAATCTTCAACGTCGCCCGCAGCGATAAAAACGAGATCCTCACTCACGTTTTCCGCTCCAAAGGCGTGCTGGTCGGCACTTCCACCATGAACAACGTAATGATGCCGAAAATCGCCGGGCTGGTGGAGGAGATGACCGGACTGCGCTTTCGCAACAAGCGCGCCAGCGCCTTCGGCTCGCATGGCTGGAGCGGCGGCGCGGTGGACCGTCTCTCCACGCGCCTGCAGGACGCCGGGTTCGAGATGTCGCTAAGCCTGAAGGCCACATGGCGTCCGGACCTCGACGGGCTGGAAGCGTGCCGCGAGCATGGGCGGAAAATCGCCCGCGAATGGGCGCTCTCGCCGCTGCCGACAAAAGCGCGGCCCGTTACGACTGACGTCCCGCCGCTTCAGGCTGCCGCCCCGCAAGCCGCCGCCCCGCAGGCGGAAAGCGCCGACACCGGCGGCTGCATGCAGTGCAGCGTCTGCCAGTGGATCTACGACCCGGAAAAAGGCGAACCGATGCAGAACGTCGCGCCCGGCACACCGTGGAGCGACGTGCCGGATAGCTTCCTCTGCCCGGAATGCTCGCTGGGCAAAGAGGTGTTTGAAGCGCTGGCGGTGGAGGCGGTATGAGCGACGGCATTGTGATTATCGGCTCGGGCTTCGCCGCCCGCCAGCTGGTGAAAAACCTGCGCAAGCTAGACCCAAAGGTGGCGATAACGCTTATCGCCGCCGACAGCATGGACGAGTACAACAAGCCGGACCTGAGCCATGTTATCAGCCAGCAGCAGCGGGCGGATGACTTAACCCGCCAGCGCGCCGGGGAGTTTGCTGAGCAATATCAGCTGCGCCTTTTCCCCGCTACCTGGGTGACGGAAATCGACCCGCAAGCCCGTATCGTGAAAAGCCAGACGCAAAGCTGGCGCTACGACCAGCTGGTGCTGGCGACCGGCGCCAGCGCCGTTACGCCGCCGGTGGAAGGACGCGAGCTGATGCTGACGCTCAACAGCCAGCAAGAGTATCAGGCGTGCGAATCACAACTGCGAGACGCGCAGCGGGTGTTAATGCTGGGCGGCGGACTGATTGGCAGCGAGCTGGCGATGGATTTCAAGCGCGCCGGGAAACAGGTGACGATAGTGGACAGCGCCGCCTCCCTGCTCGCCTCGCTGATGCCGCCAGAAGTGAGCGCTCGCTTACAATACAGATTAACGCAGATGGGCGTGGAGCTGGCGCTAAACCAGCAGCTTGCAGCCTTACGCCCGGGCGAAGGCGGTCTCCAGGCGACGCTCGCCAGCGGCCGCACGCTGGAAGTGGACGCCGCTGTCGCCGCCATTGGCCTGCGCCCGAACATTGACCTCGCCCGACGTGCGGGGCTGGCAGTGAACCGCGGCATTGTGGTCAACAGCCAGTTGCAGACCAGCGACCCGCACATCTACGCGCTGGGGGACTGCGCGGAAATCAACGGCCAGCTGCTGCCGTTCCTGCAACCCATACAGCTAAGCGCCATGACGGCGGCGAAAAATCTTACAGGCGGCGGTCAGCCCCTCGTCCTGCCGGCGATGCTGGTGAAGGTAAAAACGCCGGAATTGCCGCTGCACCTGGCGGGCGATACGCGAAGCGCGGATCTCGCCTGGCATATCGCGCTCGGCGGCGAGGGCATGGTGGCGAAAGGCATCGACGGCGAGGGCAGGCTCAGGGCCTTCGTGGTGAGCGAAGCGTGCATGCCGCAGGCCTTCGCCCTGCTCAGAGAGCTGCAACCGTAGAAACCTCGCTGCGTCGAAAGGCGCAGCACGGCTTGCCCTGCGGCTTTATGCAGGGCCTTTTTCCCGAGGAGAAAATTATGGCACACCAAATTCCCTTCCACTTTCGTCATACCCGCTCCACCCCGTTCTGGAATAAAGAGACGGTGCCGCAGGCGCTGCTTACCCACCACAACACCAAAAAAGGGGTTTACGGCCGACTTTCGGTGATGGCGGGCGCGGTGAAATACATCGGCTTTCACAACCAGCATGACGAAACGCCGGAAATCGAAGTGGTTATCGAAGCCGGGCATTTCGGTATTAGCCCGCCGCAGTACTGGCACCGCATCGAGCTGCTGACGGATGAGACGTACTTCAACATCGACTTCTTCGCCGACCCGGCGCACGCGCTGGAAGGCGAAGGCATCGGCCAGGTGGTGAACACGCACCGGCGCTAAGCGCGTCGGAGAACGTTATCCTTTCACGTTCACCGCAATCGTTGCCACCGACTCGCGCAGCTTCATCTCCACCTGATACGTTTGCCAGGAGACAGGCAAATCTGTCTCACGTATGCGCCTGAAAAGCAGCTCGGCGGCATGTACGCCCATGTGATGAATCGGCTGCGCGACGGTGGAAATGCGCGGGGTGGTGAGCGTCAGCCAGTCGAGTTCGTCGAAGGCGAAGAAAGAGAGATTTTGCGGCACGGCGATGCCGCGCTTGCGCACCGCGCGCCACGCGCCCTGGGTCATGACGTTATCCACCGCGAAAACCGCCGTGGGCGCGGCGGCGTCCAGCACCGCCAGCGTCTCTTCAAACGCGCGCTGGGCGCAGTATTTGCCGGTGCGGCGGATTAAGGTTTTCTCTACCGTCACGCCCGCTTCGTGGTGCGCCAGCAGGTAGCCGAGCAGGCGCGCGCCGCTGGAGTTAAGCCGGTCGGCGTTGATCGTCGCAAACTTTTCCGGCTCCAGCGCCAGTTGCGTATCGTAGTCCGAGCTTAGCTCGGTGATGATGGCGATGCGGCGATGGCCGCAGCTTAGCAGGTAGCGCGTGGCTTCGCGGCTGGCGTGCACGTTGTCGATAAGCACCGCGTCGGCGGCGAGCGTCGGCAGCTTACGGTCGAGCAGCACCACCGGAATGCCCTGGGCGATAGCCTGGTCGAGGTGGCGGCAATTGTTGATGTCGGCAGGCGAGACGATAAGCCCGTCCACCTGTTTCTCCAGCAGAATGCGCACCGCCTCCTGCTCACGCGGCACGTCTTCGTCGCTGCTGGTGATAAGCACGCCGAACTCGTGGCGACGGGCGATATCGCTGATGCCACGCAGCGCCTCGGCGAAAAAGGGGTTGCTGATGTCCGCGCCCACCACGCCGATGGTCTGGCTTTTGCCGGTGATCATCGCCCGCGCCACCTGGTTTGCCACATAGCCCAGCTCTTCGGCGGCGCGCATGATTTTTTCACGCAGCTCCTCACTGACGTAGCCGTAACCTCCCAGCGCCCGGCCCGCTGCTGCGGTGGAAACCCCCGCCTTGCGCGCCACGTCTTTCACGGTGATTCGATTATTTTTCTTGTTCATAAGACGTCTTGTCTGCTCCGCTTTTCTGTTCCCGGAGGTTATCGATTTCCGGCGAAATCATAAGAAAAAGATCATTGACAATTTTTTAACACCGGCGAATTATTCACCGTGTGATAACGTTCTCTCATTTTAGGATAATCCACCCGCTGCTGTAAATCGCGGGTTTATTTTGCAGATGGACTGATAACGTTATCACACCCATTACAACCGAGACGGACAGGTAAACCAACATGACGCAAAACACCACAGCTTCACTGCCGCTGCGCCCGCTGGAAGCGGACTTCATCCCGACGCTTGAGAAAGTGCTGGCGCAGAAAAACGCCATCGCCGGCATCGCGGAGGCCGTCGCCTCCCGCCCGCTGAAAGATATCTATTTCGTCGGCTGCGGCGGCTCGTTCTCTTCTTCCGTGCATGCCCACGCCCTGCTCTGCCGCCACAGCAAAACGCTTCAGGCGTGGAACCTGAACGCGGCGGAGTTTATGGCGCTGCCGCCTGCCCGTCTGGGGGCGTCGTCGCTGGTGATCCTCTCCTCGCACTCCGGCGCCACGCCGGAAACGGCGCAGGCGGCGGACTTTGCGAAATCTTACGGCGCGTATGTGGTTTCGCTAAGCCAGGAGCTGAACACGCCGCTCGCCAATACCGCCGACACCGCGCTGGTTTACCACAGTCCGCGCACCGTGACGCCGGGCAAACAGCTTCTGCTGCTGCAACTGGTGATTGAGCTGCTGGAGCGCGTGGATAACCTGAACGTCAGCGCCTGGCGCGACGCCCTGCCCGCCCTGCCTGCGGCGCTGCAACAGTACCTCGATAAACAAGAAGCCGTCGGCGACGCCATTGCGAAATCCATCGCTCAGGGCGGCGATATTTACGTTACCGCCGCTGGCGCTAACTACGGCGCGGCCTACACGCTTTCCTACTGCTATCTGATGGAGATGCAGTGGCGCAACGCCACCCCGGTGCTGGCGGGAGATTTCTGCCACGGCCCGTTTGAGATGATTTTGCCGGGCGCGCACCTGGTGGTGTTCCATGCCGATGACGACAGCCGCGCCATGACGCAGCGCGCTATCGACTTCGCCCGCCGCTACACCGAAAACGTCCATGTGTTTGACGCCGCTGGCTTTACCCTGCCGGGCGCGGCGCCAGAAGTGAAAGCGCGCTTCGCCGCCATCGCGCTGGGCCTGATGGGCACGCGTCTTGCAGATCACCTGGAGCATCACACCGGCCACTCTCTCGACGACCGCCGTTACATGTACAAAGTGGAATATTGATAGCTATGCGAATTTGTGGAGTGGGTGACAACGTGATTGACCGCTACCTGCACTGCGACCTGATGTTCGCGGGCGGCAACGCGCTCAACTTCGCGGTTTTTGGCCGCCAGGCCGGGGCGCAGGCCGCCTACCTCGGCATCACCGGTAACGATATTCCGGCGGGCGTGATTCGCCACGCGCTTTGCGCTGAAGGGGTGGACATCAGCCGCGTGCGGATCAACGAAAGCTTTAACGCGCTTTCGCAAATCGATATCGACGCCGACGGCAACCGCTTTTTCGTCGGCTCCGTGCCGCCGCCTTACCAGCTGCGGCTGAGCGAGGCGGACCTGGCGTGGCTTGCGGGCTTTGACCTGCTGCACACCAGTGATTACAGCGGGCTGGAAGCGCAGCTTCCTGAGCTTGCCGCCTGCGCGCCGCTCTCGTTCGACTTCGGCTCGCGCGACGACGCCTGGGCCGAGCCGCTGCTTCGCTGGGTGCAGGTCGCCACCTTTTCGCGCAGCGGCAGCGCGCCGCAGGCGATTGAAACGCTGATCGCCAACGCGCACGCGGCGGGCGTCGCCACCGTGCTGGTCACGCAGGGCGCGGACGGCGCGATTATCAGCCACCGGGGTGAACGCCACCGCCAGCCCGCGCTGCCGACGCAGATTGTCGACAGCCTCGGCGCGGGGGATGCGTTTATCGCCACGCTGCTGGTGAAGCTTGGTCAGGGGGCGACGCTTGCCGACGCCGCGCACGATGCGGCTCTCGCCTCGGCGCGGGTTTGCGAACGCCTCGGCGCATTCGGCAGCGGCGTGCCGCTAACGCCGCTGCCGCCGGAGGCAAAACAACAACCGTAGTCGCAATGCCATAACGCGCCGCCGCAGGCGGGCTGCATCCAACCTTTTTTACGTGGAGCAAGACATGAAGATGAAAACCTTAGCCTGTTCAGTAGCGCTGTTGGCCGCACTCTCGCTTGCCTTACCCGCCGGGGCCGCCGAAAAGCTGGTGGTCGGCACCGAAGCCAACGGCATTCCCATCTCCTTTCTGAACCCGAAAACCCATGAGCTGGACGGCTTTATGCTGGATATCGCCCGCCAGGCCGCAAAGCACGCGGGTTATGAGGTGGAATTTAAGGCGATGGATTTCTCGGCGCTTATTCCGGCGCTGCGCACCGGCAAGATAGACCTTATCGCCACCGGCATGTACATCACCGAGCCGCGCAAGAAAGTGATCGATTTCACCACGCCAGTGTACAGCTACGGCGAAGGGATGATCGTGCGTAAAGAGGACACCAAAGACTACACCTCCTTTAAAGAGTTGCCGGGCGCGGTAGTGGGCGCGCAGATGGGCACGATTTTTATCGAGCCGCTCAAGCAGGCCAACATCTTTAAGGATGTGAAAGCTTACGACACCCTCACCGGCATCATGAAAGACGTGAACGCCGGGCGCATCAAAGCGGGCTTTGGCGATACCCCTTCCATGGCCTATTACCTCTCGCTTGGCGAATATCCCAACGTGCGGCTGGTGAAGAGCTACAAGCCGGTGCTGCCGGGCTCGCTCGGGCTTGGCGTGCGCAAGGACGAAGCGCAGCAGTTAGCGAAGCTTAACGAAGCCATCGCCACCATGCAGAGCAACGGCGAGATTACGGCGCTGCTGGAAAAGTGGAAGCTTAATTAAAACAAGGGGGCGCAGCCCCTGATACCCCGTGACAGGAACCGCGATGAACGACTTTTTTACCTTCAGCGCCACCGCCCTCCCCATTCTGGTGGAGGGGGTGAAATACACGGTACTGGTTACCTTTTGTTCGCTTATCCTCTCGACCCTGCTCGGGCTGACGTGGGCGCTGATGCGCCTTTCGGCCCACCGTCCGCTGCGCCTGGTGAGCGGCGCGGTGGTTAACGTGCTGCGCGGCATCCCGATGCTGGTGCAGCTCTTCTATATCTACTTTGTGCTGCCCGATATCGGCATCGAGATGTCGGCGCTGACCGCCGCCATTATCGGCCTCGGCATCGCCTATTCGGTTTACCAGGCGGAGGATTTTCGCGCCGGCATTCAGGCTATCGACAAGGGACAGATCGAGGCGGCGCAGACGCTTGGCATGTCGAAGCGCCTGATGATGCGCCGCGTTATTCTGCCGCAGGCCATCAAGATTATCTGGCCCTCCTACGGCAACACCATGGTGATGATGCTCAAGGACAGCTCGCTCGCCTCCACCATTACCGTGGCGGAACTTTCGCTGCAAGGGAAGCTGCTCGCCTCGGCGACCTTCCAGAACACCACCGTTTTCACGCTGGTCGCCCTGCTCTATCTGGTGATGTGCTGGCCGCTGATGTGGCTGTGCCGCCGGGTGGAACACGCCATGAACAAGCGTCGGAGCCACTGATGATTGAATATCGCAACGTCCATAAAAGTTACGGCGCGGTGCACGTGCTGAACGGCATCAACCTGACCATCAACCGCCAGGAGGTGGTTTGCATCATCGGCCCTTCCGGCTCCGGCAAATCGACCCTGCTGCGCTGCATCAACGGGCTTGAGAACTACCAGAGCGGCGAGATTATTTTCGACGGCGTGCGGGTAGATGGCAGCGAGCGCGCGCTAAGCCAGGTGCGCGGTGAGGTGGCGATGGTCTTCCAGCGCTTTAACCTCTTCCCGCACCGCACGGTGCTGGAGAACGTCACCGAAGGGCCGATTTACGTCAAAGGCGAGCGCCCCGGCCCCGCCCGGGAATATGGCATGGAGCTGCTTAAACAGGTGGGGATGGACCACAAGGCGCATTCATACCCGCAGGATCTCTCCGGCGGCCAGCAGCAGCGCGTGGCGATAGCCCGCGCGCTCGCGATGCGCCCACGGGCCATTTTGTTCGACGAACCCACCTCGGCGCTCGACCCGGAACTGGTGGGCGATGTGCTGAAAGTGATGCGCGAGCTGGCGAACCAGGGGATGACGATGGTGGTGGTAACCCACGAAATCGCCTTCGCCCGCGAAGTGGCCGACCGCGTGGTGTTTATCGACGGCGGCGTGGTGACCGAAGAAGGCCCGGCGCGCCAGGTGCTGACCAACCCTTCCCACCCGCGCACCCGCGAGTTTTTACAACGCGTGCTCAACCCCATCAGCGAGGAATAATCATGCTTAACGCCAGCCATATCTGCGCCACCAACTTTACCTATTCGCACTACCGGCTGAACCACTGCCTGGACGATGTCGCCGCGCTCGGCGTGCAGTGGTTTGAACTGTGGGGCGTCGCGCCGCACCTGCATATCGACACCGTGCAGGAAGCGGACCTGCAGACGCTCAGGCGGGAACTGGCAGCGCGCGAGCTTAAGCTCGCCTGTTTCACGCCGGAGCAGTGCGTCTACCCGGTCAATATCGCCGCCGAAAACCCGCAGCAGCGGGAGTACAGCATTAACTATTTCCGCCGCAGCCTGGAGATATGCGAAAGCCTTGAGTCGCCGCTGCTGTTTATGACGCCAGGCTGGGGTTATGAAGAGGATGAGCGAACCGGGGCGCGCAGCCGCGCGGTGGACGCCCTGGCGCAGCTGGCGCACCTCGCGGAAAGCCGCGGCGTGACGCTGGTGCTGGAGGTGTTGCAGCCGCGCGAAAGCAACCTCGCCAGCACCGTGCATGAGCTGGCGTCTCTGGTTAACGAAATCAGTTCGCCTGCGCTCGACGCGGCGCTGGATATCGTCGGCATGGCGGTGGGCGGCGACAGCGTGACCGATTACCTCAACGCCTTCGGGCCAAAGCTGCGCCACTGCCATTTTATCGACGGCACGCCTGCGGGCCATCTGGCGCTCGGCGACGGCAACCTGCCGCTGAAAAGCTACCTCAGCGCCCTTCGCGAAGGCGGCTATAACGGTCTGCTGTCGCTTGAGATAGCCGGCGGGCGCTACTGGCAGGAGCCGCTTGAGCCGATGCGCCAGAGCATTGCGTTCCTGCGCGACGCGCTCGCATGATGGCGCGAAGCGGCGCGGCCATGCTACCTGCACGCAAAAGCGAGAGCCTGCTGCTGCTGGTGACGCTCTGCGCCGGGGCGGGCTGGATCTTCTCTAAAGAGGCGCTCGGCGCGCTGCCGCCGGTCTTTTTTATCGCCGTGCGCTTTCTGGCGGGCGGCCTGCTGCTGGGCCTGGCGGCGCCCGCCGCCGACCGGCGCGAATGGCGGCGCAGCCTGTGGCCCGCCTTCGCCATCGGCAGCCTGATTTGCGGCTCGATGATGTGCTGGATTGTGGCGCTGCATCTTACGACCGCGCTGGGCGTTGGCGCGTTTCTTACCTGCCTCGGGCCGCTGATGGTGCCGTTCGCAGGGTGGCTGCTGTTCCGCCAGGCGCTGTCGAAGCGCATCGGGCTCGCCCTGCTGCTCGCCCTGCCCGGCATTGCGCTGCTGGTGGGCAACGGCTTTTTCCAGTGGCGTTTCGAGGCGGGCCAGCTCTGGTTTTTTGGCGCGGCGGCGATTTTCGCCTTTTACTTCAGCCTGAATAACCGCTTCGCCGCCGACCAGCCGGTGGTGCTGTTCGCCGCCATGCAGATGATGGCGGTGGGCCTGCTGGCGTTGCCGGTGAGCCTGTGGCTCGAGCCGTGGCCCACCGCGCTCAACGCCCCCGCCTGGACATGGCTTGCGCTCAGCATTCTCATTCCCACCTGCCTGCGCTTCTTTTTGCAAAACTATGCGCAGCGGCTGGCCTATACGCCCAACGGCGGGCTCATCATGCTGATGGAGCCGGTGTGGGCGGCCGTTTTCTCGGCGCTATGGTATGGCGAAGTGATGACGCTGTCGCAGGTGGGCGGCGCGCTGCTTATCCTGCTGGCGCTGACGGTCGCCAGAGAGCGTCACGTCCGCGCCTGACCCTCGCCTGCGGGCGGGGGTATCTTATTTTTCACGCCATATTTACAAGCTCAATCACTCCTGCCAAAAATGGGCATTATTTATTCACAATGCTTATCGATGTCCGAACTCGCGCTCAAACAGCAGATCCAGAACCTGAAAAAACACAACGCCCGGTTAAAGCGAATCGCCCATGACGCCCGCCACAAGCTAAGCGCGGCGCTGGACGGCACCGGCCTGTGCCTGTGGCAACTGGACATTCCCAGCGGCAAGCTGATTATCTATAACCGCCGCTGGGGCTCGATGCTCGGCTATCAGCCTAAAGAGCTGAGCGCCCACTTTGACGTCTGGCGCGAGCATCTGCACCCGGAAGACCGGGCGATGGTGCTGGCGGCGTTTTATAACCATCTTGAGGGTAAAGCGCCTTTTTATGAGGCGCTGCACCGCATGCAGCATAAAAACGGCACCGTTACCTGGGTGCTCGATCGCGGGCGGGTCACTGAGTGGGATGACGAAGGCAGCCCGTTGAAAGTGACCGGCACGCACATCGACATGACCAAAGAAAAACAGTATGAAGCGCAGCTGGCGAAGCTTGCGAACCACGATCCGCTGACCGGCCTTACCAACCGTCACGCGCTGCAAACCCGCTTTGACGCCTTAAAGCCGCAGGGGCCGCTCAGCGTGGCGTTTATCGATCTCGATAATTTTAAGCATGTGAACGACACGCTCGGCCACCGCAGCGGCGACGTGGTGCTTATTCAGCTTGCCCAGCGCATGCGCGAAGCCTGCCCGCCGGAGGCGGAAATCGGCCGGCTCGGCGGCGACGAATTTGTCCTGCTGCTGCCCTTCTCGCTGCGCCATCCGTTGACCGACAGCGCCGCGCGCGGCTGCCTGGAGGCCGCGCTTACGCCGTTTGAGCTGGATAACGGCACGGCGCAGATTGGCGCATCGATTGGCATTTATGAAGTGCGGCGGGATGAGGATTTTAACGAGGCGCTGCGCCACGCCGACGAGGCGATGTACCGCGTAAAACACGCCGGGAAAAACGGCGTGGCGCTGGCGGACTAAAACAGGGCGGCGGTTGCCGCCCTGCATGTTTTAAGCGCGCAGGCGTTCCTGCTCCTGCGGCTCGTCTTCCGGCTGTTCGGCCGGAATAATAATCCGGCTTGGAATAGCGAGCTTCACGCCCAACGCTTCCAGTTCTTCCATAATACGCAGGTTAATTTCCTGCTGAATATCCATATATTTATTGTAATCGGCCGTATTAAGAATATGCACCACTTCGAAGGTCAGGCGATCCTGATCGAATACCGAAAAGTGGGCGCGGTCGAATTTCGTCTCTTTAATACTTTCAATAACGCTTTTTACCATCGGACCAATTTTACGGATTTTTTCCGGCGGCGTGGAATAGGCAATGCCGAAGGTGAAAACAATTCGGCGGGTTTGCATGCGCTTATAGTTGTGAATTGTCTGCTGGAGCAGAATGGCGTTAGCGCAAACTATTTGTTCGCCGCTTAAGCTGCGAATACGCGTGGTTTTTAAACCGATATGTTCAATAGTGCCGGAAACATCGTTAAAGACAATAAAGTCGCCAATTTCAAACGGTTTATCAAAGCCGATAGAGAGCGAGGCGAATACGTCGCTTAATACCGTCTGCACCGCCAGCGCAATGGCGATACCGCCAACCCCGAGGCTTGCCACCAGCGCGGTAATATCCACGCCGGCATTGGCCAGAATAGAGAGCAGCATGATGGACCAGATAAGCGCGCGGATCATCAATCCCAGAATAATCAGCGTCACCGGGTTGCGGTGCAGGCCGGGCCGCAGCAGCGAATGGCGCATCCACGACTGAACGGCCTGATCGAGCCACATGGCGATTTGCAGCGCCAGCACCAGAAACCAGGCGTGGGATATCAGGCTGTGCAACCGGTCGGAAAGCGTGACAAACTGAAGGCTGAATAAGAAGGCGGCGACGAGAATTAACGCTTTGCGGGTTTTACTGATAACGTCGAGAAAAACGTGGTAAAGCGCGGCGCTCTCATGGTCTTTCGTCCAGTTGGCGATTCTTTTGTGCAGCACCGCCAGGATCTTATTCGCCACCCAGTAGGTCACCGCCGTAATAACGACAACCAGCAACACATTGGTCCAGAATGACGGCGAGGTCAGTAACCGTATAAAATTGGTTTGCTGAAGTATCTCCATTCTGTTCTCCCTTAATGAAAAATATAAAACTCAGGCCAAACGCGCCTTTCAGTATAGACAATGCGATTTGCCTGCCGTTGAGACTCGGCTTATTCCAGGGATAAACGCAGGATTGTCATAATAACGTCACGTAATTATTTCGCGCCTGTTTCGGTTATATGACAGGCGCGAGAGGAGATATTTCAGGCAAGGTATTTATGGAACCACGCAATGGTGCGGCTCCAGGCGAGATCCGCCGCCGCCTTGTCATAACGCGGCGTGGAATCATTATGAAAACCGTGATTAACGCCAGGGTAGATATAAGCTTCGTAGGTTTTCCCGGCTTTTTTCAGCGCCGCCTCGTAAGCCGGCCAGCCTTCGTTGATGCGGGTATCGAGTTCGGCATAATGCAGCAGCAGCGGCGCGTTAATTTTCGCTACATCCTGCGCGGGCGGCTGTCGGCCGTAAAAAGGCACTGCGGCGGCCAGCTCCGGATACGCCACCGCCGCCGCGTTCGCCACGCCGCCGCCATAGCAGAAGCCGGTAATGCCGACTTTTCCGGTAGCCCCTTCGTGCTGCATCATAAATTCAATGGCGGCGAAAAAGTCGTTCATCAGCTTTTGCGGATCGACTTTTTGCTGCAATTCCCGCCCTTCATCATCGTTGCCCGGATAACCGCCCACCGAGGAGAGCCCGTCCGGCGCCAGCGCGATAAAACCCGCCTTCGCCACGCGACGCGCCACATCTTCAATGTAGGGGTTCAGACCGCGGTTTTCATGCACCACCACCACGGCGGGCGCTTTGCCGTTTGCCTTCTTCGGCAGCACCAGATAGCCGCGCACCTGCCCGTGGCCATTGGGTGAAGGGTAGTGAATATATTGCGGATAAATATCCGGGTCGGTGAACTCCACCTGCTGGGCCAGCGCATAGTTGGGTTTGAGCAGGTCGAACAGCGCCAGCGCGGTCATACCGCCGACGGCATATTTCGCCGCCAGCTGCAAAAATTCACGCTTGGTGATTTTGCCATGGGCGTAGTAGTCGTAGTAATCGAGCAGTTGCTGGGGAAAATCTTTGGCGGTCAGGCGGGTCATGGGCGCTCCCTTTTCTTCGTGCGATTCGGCCCTATAAGCGAAGCACACGCGCCGGAAATTGCCTAAAGACGCGGCACATTATCAACCAAATGTATGATGCCGCGCGCTTGTCCTCTCGCGGCGACTCGCTAATATAGAAACAACGTTTCAAATAATAGCTCTGGAATAAGGAGAAACCATGCCGTACCTTGCCGACCCTGCCCGCTACGAGCGGATGCAATACCGTTTTTGCGGCCGCAGCGGGCTGCAGCTGCCTGCGCTGTCGCTTGGCCTGTGGCACAGCTTCGGCCATGGCAGCACGCTCGATTCCCAGCGCGCGCTGCTGCATAAAGCGTTCGACCTGGGCATTACCCATTTCGACCTCGCCAACAACTACGGCCCGCCGCCCGGCAGCGCGGAAGAGAATTTCGGCCGCCTGCTGAAAACCGACTTCGCGCCCTATCGCGATGAGCTGATTATCTCCACTAAAGCGGGTTACGACATGTGGCCGGGCCCCTACGGCGCTGGCGGGTCGCGTAAATACCTGCTGGCGAGCCTCGACCAGAGCCTGCAACGCCTGGGGCTGGACTATGTCGATATCTTCTACTCGCACCGCGTTGATGAAAGCACGCCGATGGAAGAGACCGCCGCCGCCCTGGCGCAGGCGGTGCAGAGCGGCAAGGCGCTCTATGTCGGCATCTCCTCTTATTCGCCGGAGCGTACGCAAAAGATGGCGGAGCTGCTGCGCGAATGGAAAGTGCCGCTGCTGATTCATCAGCCTTCCTATAACTTGTTGAACCGTTGGGTGGATAAAAGTGGGCTGCTGGAGACGCTTGAGCGCAACGGCGCGGGCTGCATCGCCTTCACCCCGCTGGCGCAGGGGCTGCTGACCGGTAAATACCTCAACGGCATTCCGCAAGGCTCGCGCATGCAGTATGAAGGCAAAAAAGCGCGCGGCCTGACGGAAAACATGCTGACGGAGCAGAACCTCAACAGCCTGCGGCTGCTGAACGAGATGGCGCAGCGCCGCGGTCAGAGCATGGCGCAGATGGCGCTGAGCTGGCTTTTAAAAGATGCGCGCGTTACCTCGGTGCTGATTGGCGCAAGCCGCCCCGAGCAGATTGAGGAGAATGTGCAGGCGCTGGCGAACCTGGCGTTCAGCGCTGAGGAGCTTGCGAAAATCGACGAGCATGTCGCCGACGGCGAACTGAACCTCTGGCAGGCGTCGTCCGATAAATAAACGCAGGCCGCAGAAAGCAAAAACCCACGGCGCGGGCCGTGGGTTTTTGCTTAGCGCTCGTAGCGCGTGAGCTTGTCGAGGTAGCCCATCACGAAGGCGGAGAGTACGAAGGTGAGGTGAATAATGACATACCACATCAGCTTATTGTCCGGCACGTTTTTGGCGTCCATAAACACCCGCAGCAGGTGAATGGAAGAGATAGCGACAATCGACGCCGCCACTTTGTTCTTCAGCGAGGTGGCGTCCATTTTGCCAAGCCAGCTCAGCTTCTCTTTATGGTCGGCGATATCCAGTTGCGAAACGAAGTTCTCATAGCCTGAAAACATCACCATCACCAGCAGCCCGCCAACCAGCGTCATGTCCACCAGCGACAGCAGCATCAGAATGAGATCCGCCTCCGCCATGGTGAGCACATTGGGCAGAACGTGGATAATTTCCTGAAAGAACTTGATGGTCAGCGCCAGCAAGGCCAGGGATAAACCGAAGTAGACCGGGGCGAGAAGCCAGCGCGAGGCGTACATTGCGTTTTCTAAAAAGCGTTCCATAGCGTCCTGAAAGTTGACCCAAAGACGCTAAGTATAACGCAGAAAGGTTCACGGCTGGCAACCACGCCCGCCGCTACACGTCAGACAGGGAGACCTGCGGGCGTTGATACTGCGGCCAGACGATAGCGACCAGCGCCGGGTAGGCCTCAATGCTAAACTCATGGAAACAATGACGTAAATTCAACACTTCGATATCGGAGAACATCACCAGCTCGCCATTCAGGCAGCGTTTTTTTAAATTATCGTAATATTTATACACCGCGGAATTAAGATTGCTGCACCGACGCTGCGCCTCAAATAAGCCTGGCGTTGCGTTAAGTTCTTCAAAACTCATTTTTTTAATGGTGGCGTTAATAAAGTCGCTATATTCGTGATTGACACGCCAATACCAGCCCGGCGTAATGGCGTTAAGCAATACGGAGAAATGTTCCTCACCCTTTTGTCGGTTTTGTGGCGAGGGTGGGTTCGCGGCATCGCTGTTTTCGATAGTATTGCGCTCGCTCTCTTTCATTAATAAAAGGACGACGCATAAAAGTAACAGCAAGGTGATGACACAATAAAAAATAGTGCTCATGCGCAGGCTCCGTTTTCTTTGATTTTAATTTTGCGGCATGTTATTGTCAACGCAAACCGCCCTGCCTTCTAATTTACCTTTCTGAAATTAAAGGAAATATTATTATGTTGCCCGACAATATTGTGCCGGCGCGCTATCATATTCCCACTCCTGACACGCAGCCGGCGACCGATGAAAGCAGTGAAAATTTAACTAAAGGAAAGCCGACGCTCGCCGATTATGAAAGTGATATTTTAACCAGTAAATCACGAGCCGGGCAAAGCGGCAACATGCTGCTTGAAGAACATGATCGTCATATAAAAGAACGTTTGTTCTGTGTGGTTAAAATCGAAACTTTCGCTAAAGTATTGAACGGCCTGGTCGAAGATAAAACCATAAACGCGGAAGAACTGGCGGAACTGATTGCGGCGAAAACGGCGCACATCAATGAAGCGGGTAATAAAATTTGGCTTAATCTCATTACCAGGGAAAAAGCGACGCCGCTATTTTATCAGTTCGAGGATTAACGGGCGTGGCCGAAATAACCCATAACGATATTTATTTCGCTTTAGATAAACAAGTTGAGCAGAAATTTATCTTAAGTCAGAACCAGCAGGCGTTAATATATGCCCGCGACCAGGCTATTGCCGAGTATACGCGCGCCATGGTGACTATTCCCTCCGCGCTGGTGCAGCTTAAGTGGCAGAATCGCCGTGAAATTTACCCGCTGCGGGTTAAAGAAGAGGTGTACGGCGCGGTGCTGCTGGAGATTATTCACCGCTATCCCGAGCTTAAATCGCAAATTATGGTGCAGTTAGAGGAAAATTATCAGCAGATTAAGGCGCAGGAAGCGCTGACGCTGATGTTAAGCCGAACGCTCGCCGACGGCACCTGCAAAACCTCCACGGTAAAACCCACCGCGCCCGCCAGCGAAACGCCGCCCGCCGCCACGATTACGCCGCAAACGGTGGCCGCGCAGGCCGTGGTTCCTTCACGCGTTGAACCCGCCGCGCCTGAAGCGATGCCGCCTGCGAACGTAGAGCCTGCGCCTCAGGCGCCCTGGAGCGCCACCTATTCAAAACCGATGGTCGCGCCGCCGCGGGTTGCGCCAGTTCCCCCGTCAAAGCCGTAACCTCTGCTGAAAGTCCCCTCTCTCCGCTCTTAAGCGGCGGCATCTCTTTCCTGAAGACACGCGTCAGCCTGACGAATAACCGGGATAACCGGAATATCCCGAGAATTTTCGACAGCGCAGCAGAAGACACTACCCTTAAGAGGAGTCTTTTAAACAGAGGAGCGATCTAATGGCAAACGATCAGACGAAAATTCAGGACCCCACCACCCAGTTCTTCACCGGCGAATATCCTAAACAAACGCAGCCCGCGCCGGGCGTGCAGGCAAAAATGGATCCGGTGCCGGATTGTGGTGAGCAGAGTTACGTCGGAAGCGGACGCCTTAAAGGTCGCAAGGCCCTGGTCACCGGGGGCGACTCCGGCATCGGACGCGCCGCCGCCATCGCCTATGCGCGTGAAGGCGCGGATGTGGTCATCAACTATCTCCCTGCCGAGCAGGAAGATGCCGAAGCGGTGAAAAAGCTGATTGAGGAAGCTGGCCGCAAGGCGGTGCTGATCCCGGGCGATTTAACCGACGAACAGTTCGCTCGCGACCTGGTGCGTCGCGCCATTCAGGAACTGGGCGGCCTGGATATTCTGGCGCTGGTCGCTGGCAAGCAAACCGCCGTCGAGCAGATTTCCGAGCTGACCAGCGAGCAGTTCCAGAAAACTTACGCCACCAACGTGTTCGCGCTGTTCTGGATAACCCAGGAGGCTATCCCGCACCTGAAGCCGGGCGCCAGCATTATCACCACCTCCTCCATTCAGGCTTACCAGCCAAGCCCGCATCTGCTGGATTACGCCTCCACCAAGGCGGCTATCCTGAACTACAGCCGCGGCCTGGCGAAGCAGGTGGCGGAAAAAGGCATTCGCGTAAACATCGTGGCGCCGGGCCCCATCTGGACGCCGCTGCAAATTTGCGGTGGACAGCCGCAGGAGAAAATCCCGCAGTTCGGCCAGCAGACGCCGATGAAGCGCGCCGGTCAGCCTGCGGAACTGGCGCCGATTTATGTCTATCTGGCAAGCCAGGAGTCAAGCTACGTGACCGCCGAAGTGCATGGCGTAACCGGTGGCGAACACCTGAGCTAACGACTGAAAACCCGCGCTGCCCTGCAGCCGGGTAACGATGCGACATAAAGGGGGCGGCAGGCCCCCTTTTTTCATTAACGCGCCGTAAAACCTTTTTTAGAATAAACGTCTGGCTTAAGCGACTCGAAAATAATTATCACCCATCAATACCATCAACCCCAGAAGAACGCACTACCCTTAAGAGGACGCTTTTACACTCTGAGAAGTGGAGACACCATATGCCTAATGACCAGACGCAGATTCAGGATCCCACCACGCAATACTTTAACGGCGACTATCCGAACCAGGAGCAACCCGCGCCGGGCCTGCAATGCAAAATGAGTCCCGTGCCGGACTGCGGTGAGAAAACCTATGTGGGGCGGGAAAGATTAACGGGCCGCAAAGCGCTGGTGACCGGGGGCGATTCCGGCATCGGGCGCGCCGCCGCCATCGCCTTCGCCCGGGAAGGGGCGGACGTGGCGATAAACTATCTGCCTGAAGAGCAGGAAGATGCCGACCAGGTCAAAGCGCTGATTGAGCAAGCAGGCCGCAGGGCGATACTGATCCCCGGCGATATCTGCGAGGAAGCGTTTGCCCGCGAGCTGGTGCAGCGCGCGGTTCAGGAACTGGGCGGGCTTGATATTATGGCGCTGGTGGCAGGCAAGCAGACCGCCGTCACCCGTATTGCGGACCTGACCAGCGAGCAGTTCCAGCGCACCTACGCCACTAATGTTTTCGCCCTGTTCTGGATAACGCAGGAGGCAATTCCGCACCTGAAACCGGGCGCCAGCATTATCACTACCTCCTCCATTGAAGCTTACCAGCCGAACCCCAACCTGCTGGATTACGCTTCGACCAAGGCGGCCATCATGAATTACAGCCGCGGGCTGGCAAAACAGGTGGCGGAAAAAGGCATTCGCGTAAACATCGTGGCGCCCGGCCCCATCTGGACGGTGCTGCAGGTTACCGGCGGGCAGACTCAGGAGGCGATACCCAGCTTCGGCCAGCCGACGCCGATGAAGCGTGCGGGCCAGCCTGCGGAAGTAGCGCCGGTTTATGTTTATCTGGCAAGCCAGGAATCAAGCTATGTGACCGCTGAAGTGCACGGCGTGACGGGCGGTTATCATTGCGGCTAAGCAGTACCACATACACGGCGGGTGGCGCGTTGAGTCCCCCCTCTCCCTTTGAAAAAGAGGGCTGGTGTTTATAGAGGTGAACAAGCGCAGCGCCCCCGCCTCTTCGCGCTTACCCCCACCGCCAAAAGCGCCCATAAAAAAAGCGCGACCTTCGCCGCGCCTTTTCATTTTTCACCAGATTACTTTTTCGTGACTTCCTGACCTACCAGGCCAATCTTCAGATACCCCGCCTGATGCAGCGTATCCATCACGTTCATCATCGTTTCGTAATCCACGGTTTTATCCGCGCGGAAGAAGACGGTGGTGTCTTTCTTGCCCGCGGTGGCCGCGTTCAGCGCAGTAATCATGGTGTCTTCCGTCACCTGATCGTTGCCGAGATACATGGTTTTGTCCGCTTTTACTGACAGATAAACCGGTTTTTCAGGGCGCGGCTGCGGCTGGCTGGTGGAGGCGGGCAGGTTCACCTTCACATCCACCGTGGCAAGCGGCGCGGCCACCATGAAGATAATCAGCAGCACCAGCATCACGTCGATAAACGGCGTGACGTTGATTTCGTGCATTTCGCCGTTATCGTCGAGGTTTTCGTTAAGACGCATCGCCATGGGGTATTAACCTACGCGCAGTTTCTGAGCCGGACGCACCGGATGAGCCTGGGAGCTGGCGCCTAAGTCCAGGTCGCGGCTTTGCAGCAGCAGCACCTGCGCGGCGACGTCGCCGAGGGTGGCTTTATAGCTGCCGATCATACGGGCGAAAATGTTGTAAATGACCACCGCCGGGATAGCGGCGACAAGGCCAATCGCCGTGGCGAGCAGCGCTTCGGCGATGCCTGGCGCCACAACGGCGAGGTTGGTGGTCTGCGACTGGGCGATGCCGATAAAGCTGTTCATAATGCCCCACACGGTGCCGAACAGGCCGATAAACGGCGAAATCGCGCCGATGGTCGCAAGATAACCGTTGCCGCGGCCCATGTGACGCCCAACGGCCGCCACGCGGCGCTCCAGGCGAAAACCGGTACGCTCTTTAATGCCTTCGTTATCTTCACTGCCTGCGGAAAGCTCCAGCTCGTTTTGCGCTTCGTTAATCAGCTGCTGGCTGAGGCTTTTTTTGTGGAAGGAGGCCGCCATTTCTGAAGCGTCGTTCAGGGAACGGGCGGAAGCCAGCTGCTGCTGCTCGCGCTTGAGGCGGCGCTTTTGGCTCAGCAGCTCTGCGCTTTTGCTGAAGAAAATAGCCCAGGTGACCACTGACGCCAGAATCAGGCCGATCATGACAATCTTTACCACGATATCGGCGTGATGATACATGCCCCAGACGGAAAGGTCCGTCTGCATCAAATTATTTCCCACTCTTCATCTCCAGGACGAAAAAACACCAAAACTGTCGTAATAATACCAAAACGACGTCGAATTGATAGTAGTTCTCATTAGTATTTACAGAATGCCCTGGCGAAGGGAAAATTTCTTTGCGCTCACGCAGTAAAGCAGGCCCGCTGGCGATTTTTCCGCTTTTTTTACTGTGAGACGAAACAGCGACGGTGAACCGTGGTAACGTATGTTTAGACATCCAGACGTATAAACAGGGTAAGCCACATGACAGAAAAGCACATCGAGACGACGCTGATAAACGCCGGGCGCGGTAAGCGTTACACGCAGGGATCGGTAAACAGCGTTATCCAGCGCGCCTCATCGCTGGTTTTTGAGAGCGTGGAAGCCAAAAAGCACGCTACCGCGAACCGCGCTAAGGGCGAGCTTTTCTATGGCCGTCGCGGCACCCTCACCCACTTCTCCCTGCAAGAAGCGATGTGCGAACTGGAAGGCGGCGCGGGCTGCGCGCTGTTTCCCTGCGGCGCGGCGGCTGTCGCCAACACGCTCCTCGCGTTTGTCGAGCAAGGCGACCACGTGCTGCTGACCAATAGCGCCTATGAACCCACTCAGGATTTTTGCACCAAAATCCTCGGCAAGCTTGGCGTCGCCACCAGCTGGTTCGACCCGCTGATTGGCGCGGATATCGCCACGCTTATTCAGCCCAACACCCGCGTGGTGTTTCTGGAATCGCCCGGCTCCATCACCATGGAAGTGCATGATGTCCCTGCGATTGTTGAGGCGGTGCGCCGCGTGGCGCCGCAAGCCATCATCATGATCGACAACACCTGGGCTGCCGGCATTCTTTTCCGCGCGCTCGACTTCGGCGTTGATATCTCCATTCAGGCGGGCACCAAGTATCTGATTGGCCACTCCGACGGCATGGTGGGCACCGCGGTGGCTAACGAGCGCTGCTGGCCGCAGCTTCGTGAAAACGCCTATCTGATGGGCCAGATGCTGGATGCCGATACCGCTTATATGACCAGCCGCGGCCTGCGCACCCTTGGCGTGCGTCTGCGCCAGCATGAGGAAAGCAGTCTGAAAATTGCCGAATGGCTCTCGCAGCATCCGCAGGTGGCGCGCGTGAATCACCCGGCGCTGCCAGGCAGCAAAGGGCATGAGTTCTGGAAACGGGACTTTACCGGCAGCAGCGGCCTCTTCTCATTCATTCTTAAAAAGCGCCTGAACGAGACGGAATTTGCGAGCTACCTCGACAATTTCCACTATTTCAGCATGGCCTATTCCTGGGGAGGCTATGAATCGCTTATTCTAGCCAACCAGCCGGAAGAGATAGCCGCGCTCCGCCCCGCAGGCGGCGTGGATTTCACCGGCACGCTGGTGCGGGTGCATATAGGTCTGGAAAACGTCGACGATCTCATCGCCGATCTGGAAGCCGGTTTCCAGCGTATTGCATAACATTTCTCAATGAATGTGGACACCCAGGCTGACGGAATTTCCGGCGTTTAATACGCCTGCATCAAGATGTTGCGGGCGTTTGCGAGTACAATAAGACGACACAGGCTGTTCCACAGGATTATTCATGGCTGTTATACAAAATATTATCGCTGCGCTCTGGCAACACGATTTTGCCGCGCTGGCGGACCCGCATATTGTCGGCGTTGTCTGGTTCGTGATGTTTGCGACCTTGTTTCTGGAAAATGGCCTGCTGCCGGCCTCTTTCCTGCCGGGCGACAGCCTGCTGCTGCTGGCGGGCGCGATGATAGCCAAAGGCGTGATGGACTTTGTCCCCACCATGATTATCCTCACCTCCGCCGCCAGCCTCGGCTGCTGGCTAAGCTATGTGCAGGGGCGCTGGCTGGGCAATACGCGACTGGTGAAAGGGTGGCTTGCGCAGTTGCCGCAAAAATATCATCAGCGGGCCACCTGCATGTTCGACCGCCATGGCCTGCTGGCGCTGTTGATTGGCCGCTTTCTCGCGTTTGTGCGCACGCTGCTGCCCACCATGGCGGGCATCTCCGGCCTTTCCAACCGCCGTTTTCAGCTTTTCAACTGGCTGAGCGCCCTGCTGTGGGTCGGCGTGGTAACGAGCCTCGGCTATGCGTTGAGCATGATCCCTTTCGTGAAGCGCCATGAAGACGAAGTGATGACGTTCCTGATGGTATTGCCCATCGTGCTGCTGGTCGTTGGCCTGCTCAGCGCCGTGATAGTGGTGCTGAAGAAACGCGCCGCCTGATGTTCCCGCCCCGCCTCACCGCGCGGGGCGCTGCTTAACGGGGCGGCAGCTCCATCCCTGGCGACAGCCGCATCCGCGCAATATCCTCCCCCGGCGTTACGCCGAAGTAGCGTTTAAACTCCCGGCTGAACTGGGAGGCGCTTTCATATCCGACCCGCAGCGCCGCCGCGCTCGCCTTCATACCGTCGTGCAGCATCAGCATTCGCGCCTTATGAAGCCGGAAGGTTTTGATGTACTGCAACGGCGACGTGCTGGTTACCGCTTTGAAGTTATGATGAAACGCCGACACGCTCATGTTCGCCTCCGCCGCCAGCTGATCGACCGAAAGCGTTTCGGTGTATTGCGATTCAATGCGTCGGAGCACGCGGCTTATCAGGCTAAAGTGCGTCTGGCGGCTTATCAGCGCCAGCAGCGCGCCGCCGCGCGGCCCCATCAGCACGTGGTAGAGGATTTCGCGAATAATCTGTTTGCCGAGAATGCGGGCGTCGAGCGGATGTTCAAGCACATCCAGCAGCCGTTCAGCCGCACAGAGGATTTTGTCGGAAAGGGTGGCGGAATTAATGCCGCTGGACGACGAAGCCGGACGAAAACGCTCATCCTCGCCAATCTCCATCACCAGCTCCTGCAGCTGTAAAAGGTCAACGTTAATGCGCAGCCCGGCAAGCGGCGCCTGCGGCGTGGCGAAGGTTTCGCATTCAAAAGGCAGCGGCACCGTCAGCAGCAGATACTCGTTAGCGTCGTAGCGGAAAACGCGGTTATTGAGATAACCCGTTTTGTGGCCGGAAAAGAGAAATATGACGCCCGGCTGGTACATCACCGGCGTTCGCGGATGCGGCTCCGTGCCATAGAGTAAACGCACCTCTGAAGCCAGGCCATCCGGCATAGACTCTTTATATTTCAATACCTTAATTTTCTCCGCCAGCTGCTGGCAGATTGCCTGACGATTCATTTCGCGCTGCTCCGCTTCTCTATTTCAGCGCTGACAGTGTGCGTAAAAACCGCCGTTTTCTCCAGAGCCCAGGAGGAACAGGCAAGACAAAGGCAGAAATGAGCATTGAGCGCGCGGCCCGCCGGGGCGGACAATAACCGCCAACAGGCTGCGCCTCGCCGCCACTTCTTTACCTGTGATAAGGGTATCTGCTAATGAATAATTTTAATCTCCATACACCCACCCGTATTTTGTTTGGTAAAAACGCCATCGCCGACCTGCCCGCGCAGATCCCGGCAGGCAGCCGCGTGCTGATTACCTGGGGCGGCGGCAGCGTGAAAAAGACCGGCGTGCTGGACCAGGTTTACCAGGCGCTGGCGGGCATCGACGTGCTGGAATTCGGCGGCATCGAGCCGAACCCAACCTACGAAACGCTGATGAAAGCGGTGGAAGTGGTGCGTAAAGAAAACGTGACGTTTCTGCTGGCGGTCGGCGGCGGCTCCGTGCTGGACGGCACCAAGTTTATCGCGGCGGCGGCCCGCTATCCGGCGGAGACAGACCCGTGGCATATCCTGCAAACTTATGGCCGCGATATCAACGCCGCTGTGCCGATGGGCTCCGTGTTGACGCTGCCCGCCACCGGCTCCGAATCTAACCAGGGGGCGGTCATCTCCCGTCGCACCACGGGCGACAAGCAGGCGTTTAAATCGCCTTTCGTGCAGCCAGTCTTCGCGATTCTCGACCCGGTTTACACCTATAGCCTGCCGCCGCGCCAGGTGGCGAACGGCGTGGTGGACGCGTTTGTTCACACCATCGAACAGTACCTGACCTACCCGGTGAATGCGAAAGTGCAGGATCGCTTCGCCGAAGGGCTGCTGCTGACCCTGATTGAAGAAGGCCCGAAAGCGCTTAAAGAGCCGGAAAATTATGACGTGCGCGCCAACGTGATGTGGGCGGCGACCATGGCGCTGAACGGCCTGATTGGCGCAGGCGTGCCGCAGGACTGGGCAACCCATATGCTCGGCCATGAACTGACCGCCATGCATGGCCTCGACCACGCCCAGACGCTCGCTGTCGTGCTGCCTGCGCTGTTGAACGAAAAGCGCGAGCAGAAGCGCGAGAAGCTGTTGCAGTACGCCGAACGCGTCTGGAACCTCCGCGAAGGCGGCGAAGAGGCGCGCATCGACGCCGCCATTAACGCGACGCGTCACTTCTTCGAGCAAATGGGCACGCCGACCCGCCTTTCCGCCTGGGGCCTTGATGGCAGCACCATTCCGGCGCTGCTTGCCAAGCTTGAAGAGCACGGCATGACGCAGCTTGGCGAGCACAGGGACATTACGCTTGAGGTCAGCCGTCGCATTTACGAAGCGGCGCGTTAAGCTTTTCGCCCTCGGCCTTTCGTTTTTGACTATTTCGTCCAGACTTAATCTCACGTGACTTTCGCCGGGGCTTCCCCGGCGTGTTAGCTCAGAAGGAGACATGCATGGCAAATCCGACCGTAATCAAGCTGCATGACGGCACAATCATGCCTCAGCTCGGCCTCGGTGTGTGGAAAGCGGGCAACGAAGAGGTGGTGAACGCAATCCACAAGGCGCTGGAAGTGGGGTATCGCTCCATTGATACCGCAGCGGCCTATAAAAACGAAGAAGGCGTCGGTAAAGCGTTAAAAAGCGCAGGTGTGCCGCGCGAAGAGATTTTCGTTACCACCAAGCTGTGGAATGACGATCAGCAGCGTCCTCACGAGGCCCTGCAGGAGAGCCTGGAAAAACTCCAGCTCGACTATGTGGATCTCTATCTGATGCACTGGCCCGTTCCCGCCATCGACCACTATGTGGAAGCCTGGCAGGGAATGATTGAACTGCAGCAAAAAGGGCTGGCGAAAAGCATCGGCGTCTGTAATTTCCAGGTAAGCCACCTGCAGCGCATCATTGACGAGACTGGCGTAAAGCCGGTTATCAACCAGATTGAGCTGCACCCGCTGCTGCAACAGCGCCAGCTGAATGCCTGGAACGCCACCCATAAGATCCAGACCGAATCCTGGAGCCCGCTGGCGCAGGGCGGCCAGGGGGTGTTTGATCAGAAAATTATCCGTGAACTGGCGGATAAATATGGTAAAACCCCGGCGCAGATCGTTATCCGCTGGCATCTCGACAGCGGGCTGGTGGTTATCCCGAAATCGGTCACGCCAGCGCGCATCGTGGAAAACTTCAACGTCTGGGATTTCCGCCTCGATAAAGATGAACTGGGCGAGATTGCGAAGCTGGATAAAGGCACGCGGCTGGGGCCGGACCCGGATCAGTTCGGCGGTTAAGCGCAGCAAAAAGCGCCGCCCGTTATGCGCGGGCGGCGCTTTTTATTTTTCTGTTAATTGCTCGCCTGTTGAGGCTGAAGCTTTCGTTCCGTCGGCGCCTCTTGCGCTGGCACGCTCAGCGTCTGCCTGTCCACAAAGGGCTCCTCTTCGGTCGCCCTGTGCAACGCCTCATCAATTTCCGCCAGCAGCCGCGCCTTTTCCGCCTCGTCGCCGCCCGCCATGTTGTGGGAAAGCGTTCTGATTTGCGCAAGCCCCGCCGCCATTTTCAGGTTAACCAGCTTGAAGCGATGGGCGTACTGCCGGAAGAGTTCGACTTTTCCTTTGCTCTCTTCCAGCTCCCCTTCCAGTTTGTCCACCTCCCGCGAAAGCCGGGAGACCATTTTAAACAGCACTACCACCGCCAGCAGCAGCGGCGCGATTAACCACCATGAAAGGTACATTTGTTTCGCCCGGAACCGTTCAACATATCTCTATTTCTATAAGCTGGCGAAATTTTGACCATCATAAAAAAGGCTTAATCCCGAAAGCAGAGCAATGACAAACGGTTAGCCCTCCTCCCCTTCTCAATAGCCATCTTCTTAAACCACAAAATAAGTGTGTATTTGGAAAGTGATGCGGCGCACAATTGAAAAGCCTTGTTTAAACAAGAACTTATTTAATAAATGAATTTTTAAACACTTTCCAATAATTTGCATGAATAGGGGTACGATTGTGGCTCACTCATCACCGGCTGGCGTACGCTGGCTGCCGTTAATCATCATTACGTTCTGTGTCGCCGTCCTCTGGCGGGTAACGCCGCCGGAAGGACTCAGCGCGCCGGCCTGGCACTCGGCCATTATTTTTGTCGGCACCATCGCCGCCATTGTCGCTAAAGTGCTGCCGATAGGCGCCGTCGGCATTATCGGCATAACCGTGTTCGCGCTGACCTATGCCGCAGGCGACAGCAAAGCCAGCGACGCCATCGCCACGGCGCTAAGCGACCTGAACAGTTCGCTTATCTGGCTTATCGTGGTGGCGTTTATGATTGCCCGCGGCTTTATTAAAACCGGCCTCGGGCGGCGCATCGCCCTGCAAATGATACGCCTGCTCGGCAAGCGCACGCTGGGTCTGGCCTACGGCCTCGCCTTCGCCGATCTCATCCTCTCGCCTGCCATGCCAAGCAATACGGCGCGCTGCGGCGGCGTGATTTATCCTATCGCCGACTCGCTGGCGCGCAGCTTCGACTCCCGCCCGGAGGATGAGTCGCGTAAAAAAATCGGCACCTTTCTTATCACCTGCATCGGCAACGTGAACGACGTCACCGCCGCGCTGTTTATGACCGGCTATACCGGCAACCTGCTGGCGGTGAAGCTCGCCGCCAATGCGGGCGTGACCATAAGCTGGGGCGGCTGGTTTATTGCCGCGCTCCTGCCCTGCCTGGCGTCGCTGATTCTGGCGCCGCTGCTGGTTTACTGGCTCACCCGCCCGGAAATCACCCATACGCCGGATGCGCCCCGCATCGCCCGGAGTGAGCTGGCGCAGATGGGGCCGATGGCCCGCGGCGAATGGCTGATGCTCGCCACCGTCGTCGTGCTGCTGGTGCTCTGGATCTTTGGCGGACAGCTCGGCGTGGACCCGACCACGGCGTCGTTTGTCGGGCTGTCGGTGTTGCTGCTCTCAGGCGTGCTGAGCTGGGAGGATGTGAAAAGCGAAAAAGGCGCGTGGGATACGCTTATCTGGTTCGCCGCGCTGCTGATGATGGCGAACCAACTGAAAAAGCTCGGCTTCACCAGCTGGTTTGGCAACCTGATTGGCGACAGCATCGGTCACATGATGCAGGGCACCAGTTGGGTGCTGGTGCTGCTGTTGTTGAACGCCGCCTATTTCTACACGCACTACTTTTTCGCCAGCGGCAACGCGCAAATCGCCGCGCTGTATGCGGTGTTCCTCGGGGTGGGGCTGAACCTGAACATCCCGCCGGCGCCGATGGCGCTGATGCTCGCCTTCACCAGCAGCCTTTACTGCTCGCTTACCCAGTACACCCATGCCCGCGGCCCGATCCTGTTCGGCGCGGGCTATGTGCCGACCGGCGTCTGGTGGCGCACCGGATTTATCATCAGCCTCGTTAACCAGGCGATTTTCCTGACGCTCGGCCTTGCCTGGTGGAAGCTGTTCGGGCTGTATTAAACCCACAAAAAACCCCGCCGGAGCGGGGTTTTTATTACTGCGCTTTATCGCGGCGCGCTTTCTTCACTGCTGGCTTCTGGCGCTGGATAGCCATCGGCGTGTGCTTCGTCAGCGCAGGCCGGGTGTTGCGGTTCTGGCGCTTCGCTTCGCGCATTTCATCAAGCGTAGGCGCGGGTACCAGGCAGTCGCGGCGCGAACCGATTAAATGCTTCTTGCCCATCGCCTCCAGCGCTTCGCGGATAAGCGGCCAGTTGGCCGGATCGTGATAACGCAGCAGCGCTTTATGCAGACGGCGCTGGCGGTCGCCGCGCGGCACCACCACCTCTTCGCTCTTGTAGCCAATTTTCCCCAGCGGGTTCTTGCCGGTGTAATACATGGTGGTGGAGTTGGCGAGCGGCGAAGGATAGAAGTTCTGCACCTGATCGAGACGGAAACGGCGCTGCTTGAGCCACAGCGCCAGGTTCACCATGTCTTCATCCCGCGTGCCGGGGTGCGCGGAGATAAAATACGGGATCAGGTACTGCTCTTTCCCCGCCTGCTTTGAATAGGTGTCGAACAGCTCTTTGAAGCGATCGTAGCTGCCCATTCCCGGCTTCATCATTTTAGAAAGCGGGCCTTCTTCAGTGTGCTCCGGCGCAATCTTCAGGTAGCCGCCGACATGGTGGGTCGCCAGCTCCTTCACGTAACGCGGATCTTCCACCGCCAGATCGTAACGCACCCCGGAGGCGATCAGGATCTTCTTGATGCCTTTCAGATCGCGGGCGCGCCGATAGAGGTTGATCGTCGGCGTATGGTCGGTATCCATGTGCGGGCAGATATCGGGATAAACGCACGACAGACGGCGGCAGGTCTGCTCGGCGCGCGGCGATTTGCAGCGCAGCATATACATATTGGCCGTCGGGCCGCCAAGATCGGAGATAACGCCGGTAAAGCCCGGCACCGAGTCGCGAATGGCTTCAATCTCGTTGATTATCGACTCTTCCGAGCGGCTCTGGATAATGCGTCCTTCATGCTCGGTGATAGAGCAGAACGAACAGCCGCCGAAGCAGCCGCGCATGATGTTCACAGAAAAGCGGATCATCTCATACGCCGGGATGCGCTTTTTACCGTAGGCCGGATGCGGCACGCGCTGGTAAGGCAGCGCAAAGACGCTGTCCATCTCTTCGGTGGAGAGCGGGATAGCGGGCGGGTTTATCCAGATATAGCGGTCGCCGTGCTTTTGCATCAGCGCGCGGGCGCAGCCAGGGTTTGTCTCATGGTGCAGAATGCGCGAAGCGTGAGCGTAAAGCACCTTGTCCGCTTTGACTTTTTCGAACGACGGCAGCAGCACGTAGGTTTTCTCCCACGGCTTCGGGCGCGGCGGCTGTACGACTACCGCTTTCGCCTCCTGCTTTTGCACCGCCGGTTTGCCTTTATCCGCGCAGGGTAAATCTTCGCCATAAGGATGCGGGATAGGATCGATGCGCCCTGGCGTGTCGAGGCGGGTGGAATCAACGCCTGCCCAGCCCGGCAGCGCCTCTTTCAGGATGATGGCGGTGTTACGCACGTCGCGAATTTCGCTCACCGCCTCTCCCGCCGCCAGGCGGTGCGCTACTTCCACCAGCGGGCGCTCGCCGTTGCCGAAAATCAGCATATCCGCTTTGGAATCCACCAGCACCGAGCGGCGCACCGTGTCGGACCAGTAATCATAATGCGCGGTGCGGCGCAGGCTCGCCTCGATGCCACCCAGGATAACCGGCACGTCGCGCCAGGCTTCTTTACAGCGCTGGGTATAGACCAGCGTGGCGCGGTCGGGACGCTTGCCCGCTTCGTTATCCGGGGTGTAGGCGTCATCGTGGCGCAGCTTACGGTCGGCGGTGTAGCGGTTGATCATCGAATCCATATTGCCGGCGGTGACGCCGAAAAAGAGGTTCGGCTTGCCAAGACGCATGAACTCTTCTTTGCTGGACCAGTCCGGCTGGGCGATGATGCCCACGCGAAAGCCCTGCGCCTCCAGCATGCGGCCGCAGATAGCCATGCCGAAGCTTGGATGGTCGACGTAGGCGTCGCCCGTCACCAGGATAATGTCGCAGCTGTCCCAGCCAAGTTGATCCATCTCTTCACGCGACATGGGTAAAAACGGCGCCGGACCAAAGCAGGCAGCCCAGTATTGAGGCCAGGAAAAAAGATCGCGGTCGGGTTGGATGAGGCTAAGGGAACTCATAGTGCTTCCGGGAAGTGGTCAAAAATTAGCAAAGGGCGGCGATTATACGTCCGGAAGCGGCAAAAAAAGAAGGGATATTCACGGGAAAAAGCGTGCGGCTCTTTCCCGCTGTGACATTACTCGTTTTTGCTGTGCCAGTAGGCCTGCGCGCGCAGCAACCGGGCGTCCACTCTGCCTTCAAACGGCTCGCAAAGGCGCTTGACCACTTTGCCCTCGCCGGTTATCCAGAGGAAATAATCCTGCTGCGGCAGCTTCAGCGCCGCCAGCCTTTCCGCCACCGCCTGCTCGTTGTGGCCGACAAGCCATTCGATATCAAACTGCGCCAGATGCGCCAGGTAACCTTTCAGCGCTTCATCGCGGATAGTGACAAGGGCTTTCACCTTCACCGCCTTGTTCAGCGCGCTCAGCGTTTCCAGGCGGCGGCGCAGCGCCGGCATGCCGGACTCATCGCAGACATAGAGCTGCCAGCCGTAATCTTCCGGCACCACCAGCGAGCCGCGCGGGCCGCCAATGCAGAGCGTGTCGCCAGGCTTCGCGTTGACCGCCCAGTCGCTGGCCGCGCCAGCCTCGTGCACGTAGAAATCAATGGTCAGTTCCTGACGCGCGGCGTTGAAGAGCGGCGTGTAGTCGCGCGACGGCGGGCGCACGTCGTCAGGCCAGACGATGCCCTCGTCCGTCACCTGAGGCGGAACAAAGTCCGTTCCCGGCGTCGGGAAAAAGAGTTTGATATGGTCGTCAAAGCCGCGGGAGGTAAACCCCGTCAGCGACTCGCCGCCGAAGACAATGCGCTGAAAGCCGCTCACGCGCTCGCTGCTGAGCACGGTTAACTCGCGAAAACGCAGCTCGTTGCGCACGCGCTGCGGATAAGTAGTGACCTGAGTCATGTTCAACCTGCCAGTGTGAAGGTAAAGAGTTTACGATATATCTAAAATTTTCGTAAATGATAATGGTTGCTATTAAGCGTTAATGCAAGTTTTTTTAGATAGCATTCAGGCGCTGCGGCACAGAATGACAACGCTCCGAATAAAATATTTAATAATCAATAGATTGAATGAATCATGATTTTTCTTTACCGCTTGCGCTTTGCAAAAGTATTACTATTCGATATATATAGATATATCTAAATATCGCGAGAGCAGACGACCATGCGACACTTTCACCGTTACCACGATCTCCATAGCGACGCGCACGGCATGCGCCGCAACCGTCACGGACATGGCCATCATGAAGAGGGCCACGCGCGCCGCCCGCGCTTTTTCGGCCACGGCGAACTGCGCCTGGTGATGCTGGACATTCTGACCCGCGGCGCCAGCCACGGTTATGAGTTAATCAAAGAGATAGAAGCGCTGACCGGCGGCAACTATACGCCCAGCCCGGGCGTTATCTACCCGACGCTCGATTTCCTGCAAGACCAGCAGTTTATCTCGCTGAGCGAAGAGGAAAGCGGACGCAAGAAGATTGTTATCACCGAAGCGGGCACTGCCTGGCTTGAAGAAAACAGCGACCATCTGGCGCACATCCACGCCCGCGTAAAGGCGCGCATTATCGGCCACGAGCTGCGTAAAAACCCGGAGATGAAGCGAGCGCTGGAGAATCTCAAGGCGGTGCTGGATTTAAAAGTAAACCAGGCGCCCATCGAACCCGCGCTGCTGAAAAAGATTGTCGGGATAATCGATAAAGCGGCGCTGGAGATTTCGCAGCTCGATTAAAGGGCGGGTTCACCGCCCTTTGATGCGTTACGCCGCCGCGCCATTACACCTACGGCGGCGTTTTGCCTCGCTTTTACGCCTCGCGCAGGCGGAACACTTTCACCAGCGTTTTGAGCTGATTCGCCTGATCGCTGAGCGATGCGGCGGCGGCGACCGACTCCTCCACCAGGCTTGAGTTCTGCTGGGTGGTGGTATCAATCATGCCGATAGCGGTGTTGATTTGCGTAATGCCGTCGGTCTGTTCGCGGCTCGCCTGGGCGATTTCATGCAGGATGTGGTTCATCTCTTCCACGTTCGTCACCATGCCGTTAATCAACCCGCTCGCCTGCTCGACCAGCCCCATTCCTTCGCGCGTCTGGTTGGTGGAGTTTTCAATCAGCGTGCGAATCTCACTCGCCGAAGCCGCGCTTTTCTGCGCCAGCTGGCGCACTTCGCCTGCGACAACCGCAAACCCGCGGCCATGTTCGCCGGCGCGCGCCGCCTCTACCGCTGCGTTCAACGCCAGGATATTCGTCTGAAAAGCAATGGCGTCGATCAGGTTGATAATTTCCGACATCCGGTTCGACGTTTCGTTAATCAGGCGCATCTTATCGGTAACCTGACGCATCATCTGACCATTATTTTTCACCGTGTTAGCGGCCTCGGTCGACAGCTGCGTGGCGACGCTGGTGTTGTCGTAGGTGTTTTTAATGGTTGACGTCATCTGCTCCATGGACGCGGCGGTCTCTTCCACCGAGCTTGCCTGCTCTTCGGTGCGCGCCGCCAGGTCCTGGTTGCCGGCGACAATCTGCGAAGCGGCGGACGAGATGGTTTCCGCGCCGTTCTGCACCTCTTCGACAATCGCCTGCAGGCGCGTTTTCATCTCCATCAGGGCGCTCAGCAGCAGCCCGGTTTCATCACGGCGTCCGGTTTCCACGTTGCGGGTTAAATCCCCCTCGGCAATGGCTTCGGCAAAGCTTACCGCCTGGCCGAGCGGCGCGGTGATGGCGCGAATGATAAGCGCAGCGATAGCCGTGCCGAGCACGACGGAGAGCAGCGCCAGGGCAATCAGCATGGCGCGGTTATTGCTATAGCTCTTCGCGACATGCTTGCCCGCATCAGCCATGTTCTGGTTCTGAATGGCGATCAGCGCCTGCACTTTCTCTTTGTAGCTTATTTGCAGGTTCAGCGTGGTGGACATCATCTCCGCCAGCGCCGCGTCGCGGTTGTTGTTCTGTATGGCGGTCAGGATGCGCATGCGGGAATCGATATATTGCTGGCGAATCTCGCGGATTTGCGCCAGCGCGCGTTGCGAGGCTTCATCCGGCAGGCTCTTTTGCAGGTCGGCAAGCAGTGCGCTAATGCGGGCGCTCAGCGCGTTAAGCTGCTTTTCCGAATCCTGCGCCCAGCGGCGGTTTTCATCAAGCAGCATCAGCTGTTGGGTGCTGACGAAACTCTGGAAGGTTTCAATTAGCTGGTTGGCTTTTACCGTGGCGGGATAATCCTTATTAACGATGCCCTGAATATTATTATTCGCCTGACTGAGGCTCAGCATTGAAAGAGAGGCGCTCACAATCAGCAGGATAATAAAGAAAGCGAAGGCTAGTATTAATTTCGTGCTTATTTTTACATCGCGGAAAGACATATTTTCTCCGTTAAGCGGGTTAATTAAGCTGACGGAACGGGAATGCCGCATAAGACATGCAGTCAGAGAGGCGGCAGTTCACCGAACGAGGGGAGCGACAGAAGGTTTATCGGTAACATCGCGCCTGACTTTACCTTTTTGATCGTTTTTTTCTTGCTTACCGCTTCGCTTTGATAGATGTAAACTATTAATTTTTGGTTATTGATCGACCGCTTTCTCTATTTGTCTAATCAATGAAGGGTTATTTAAGTATTAATTAGCCGGACTTAAAGAGAGTCTGTTTATTATTTCTGATGCGTCGTCACGCTTATTTTTTCGACGCTTCCGTTTTAATTAATAAATTATTAACAAAACAAAAATAGTATATTCACAATTAAGCGCGCGGTTGTATGAAATAGCGGCAACGATGAGAGAAGATGAAAAGAAAATAAGGGCGACGGAGCGCCGCCCGGGGGAACGTTGCGACAGGATCAGTGCAGTACGGTTACGGCATCTTCCAGACGGGTGGCGCGGTGTTTAACCATCGCGGAAACCTGCGCGCTCTCCTCCACCAGCCCGGCGTTTTTCTGGGTAATGGCGTCCAGCTCGGTGACGGCGCGGGTGAGATCGGCAAGGCCGCCCGCCTGCTCGGAGGTCGCCTGGCTTATCTGGCCGATAAGCTGCGTGACGTTCTGCACCTGATTGACAATATCCTGCATCGTGCGGCCTGCGGCGTGCACCTGCACCGCGCCTGACTCCACCTTGCTGGCGCTCGCCTCAATCAGTTTGCGAATGTCATTGGCGGCGTTGGCGCTGCGGCTCGCCAGATGGCGCACTTCTCCTGCCACCACCGCAAACCCTTTGCCCTGCTCGCCCGCCCTCGCCGCTTCCACCGCCGCGTTCAGGGCGAGGATATTGGTCTGGAAAGCGATATCGTTGATAAGCGACGTGATAGAACCAATACGCTGGGTGCTGTCGGCAATCTCGTCCATGGTGCTGACCACCGTTTCCATCGCCTGGCCGCCGTGACGGGCCGCTTCGCTTGCGGCGCTGGAGAGTTTATCCGCCGCGACCGCCGTTTCGGAGTTGCTCTGCACCGAGGCCGCCATCTGGTTCATGGTGGCGACAGTCTGCTGCACGTTGACCACCGTCTGGCGGGTGCGCTCGTTTAAATCATCATTACCGCGCGCCAGCGTTTCACTGCCGCTGCGCACGTTTATCACCTGGCTTGAAACGTCGTTAATCAGCCAGCGGCACATCAGGCCAAGCTGCCCGACGGCGCGCAGCGTCACGCCAATCTCGTCGGCGCGGTTAAGCTGGTCGATGCTCTGTCGTTCGCCGGTCGCCACGCTCAGCGCCTGACGCGCCACGTTGCTTACCGGACGGACAATCTGCCACTCAAACGCGGCGCAGCCGAGCGTCATCACGAGCGCGCAGACAATGCCGGAGAGCAGCAGGCCGCCGCCGCTCTGCCCGGCGAGCAGCATCGCGGCAAGCCACGCCAGGAAGATGGCGCTCATCACGCCGCGCACGCGCCAGCGCAGCGGCAGCGTCGGCAGTTTGCCGAGCCAGCCTTTCCGCAGCACCAGCCCTTTAAAAAGACGGCGGTTCGTTTTGCCTTCGTTTAAGGCTTTATATAAAGGCGTGACCGCGGCAATCTCCTCCGGCGTAGCTTTCGTGCGGATAGACATATAGCCGGTGGTTTTCCCGTTACGCACAACCGGCACCGCATTCGCGCGCACCCAGTAGTGATCGCCATTTTTGCAGCGGTTTTTCACGATGCCGGTCCAGGGCTCGCCCTGTTTGAGCGTGTACCACATGTCGGCGAACGCCGCTTTCGGCATATCGGGATGGCGAACCAGGTTATGCGGGCTGCCGGTCAGTTCATGCAGCGTGTAGCCGCTCACCTGCACAAAGGTATCGTTAGCGTGGGTAATATAGCTTTGCAGATCGGTGGTGGACATGAGGGTGGTATTGTCATCCAGCGTCAGCTCACGCTGGGTGACGGAGGGCTGTGAAGGCATAGCAGCTTCCTTAGGCAGGTTATCCAATTGTTAATATATTTTTCTGCCTTGTAATGTCGGCGCGACGTAAATTTACTTTAACGATAAAGGCCGCTGCAGGTCGCAATTTGTGCTATCAGCCACATTTTTCATGAGGATTAGCCAGATAATCCCTTAGCGATATTATTTAGGTTAGTAATTATTGCCGGTTAACTGTGCCGCATTTCGTTTACGCAAGCCGCCTCATCTCCCCATTCTGGCGAATCATCACGCACTGGTTGCGTCCATTATTTTTGCCAAAATACATCGCTTTGTCGGCGCGGCCGATGGCCTGATGTAACGTTTCATTACTTTCTACCTGCGTTATTCCCCCCGTTACCGTCACCGTTATGGCGTGCTCTTTAATAATGATGGGATGGCGTGAAAGATAATCGCAAATACGCACGCCCGCCTGCTGCGCTTCTATTTCACCAGTGACTTCCAGCAGCATAATAAACTCCTCGCCGCCGAAACGATAAATACGCTCATTCTCCCGCGCGCACGTTTTAAATGTTGCCGCCACGCTGCGTAATACATCGTCGCCGGCGTTATGTCCCCAGCTGTCATTAATAGTTTTAAAACGATCGATATCCATCATAAGCAGCCATAACGCCCGATGATTTTTTTCACAGCGGGTGCGAATAAAATCAAAATCCTGATAAAGCAAATGGCGCAGCGGCAGGCCGGTTAAGGTGTCGTGCATATTGCGAAACACCAGCAAGCATTCACGGTATTTATCAATATGGCCCATAAATTCCTGCTGGGCCTGATGAAAACGGCGCAGCAGGCTGGCGGTAACCGCCTGCTGATGGATAGCCAGCATCAGTTCGCGGGCGCGGTCATGCATCGCTTTATGGGCAGACTCGATGTTAAAAACGTAGCCGCTGTGCTGCGCCTGCCGGTTCTGGTCATGACGCAGCCAGTGGCTAAAGCGGCATAGCTCATGCGCATGGGGATGGGTGAGCTCTGCATCCGGCTCGCCGCCCAGCAGACTAAGCTCCAGCAATTTTCCAAGCCACTGAAAATGCGCTTTCTGCGCTGTGCTTAATTCAATTAAAGCGATATCCAAATCGGCAATATTCATCGTTTCATCACACCGTTTTTTAACAGCGCTGCGTATTAATTAAATAAAGAAGAGGGAAAGAATAACGCATCTAACACCAGACAGGGATGAAAATATACGAAATCAATTTTCAGTATAATTAATTCACGGAGTCATTAAATTTAATATCAAATATTCAGCATGTGAATATATTTTGCCGCGCTGCGTTATTACGCACCATCCTGGCGCAGTCTGCGCTTTTATGATGCGCCCGCGCCACGCTTTCCTGCCGCCTCGTCAATCAAAGGGCAGCATTAACGCTCGCTTATCGCTTATGGGGACGATTTAGTTTCGCGCTTTCACGAAGTCGCCTGGCTTTTATCCCGATTTTTGTTAACGCTCTCGATGTGGCGTAAAGACTGCAATACTTAAATCGGTATCATGTGATACGCGATCCCCAGGAGCATATTTTGAACAGGTTACCTAACAGCGCCTCGGCTCTTGCCTGTACCGCGCACGCACTGAATCTCATCGAAAAGCAGACGCTTTCGCATGAGGAGATGAAAGCACTGAACCGGGAGGTCATCGACTACTTTCAGCAGCACGTCAATCCAGGGTTCTTAGAATATCGCAAGTCTGTAACCGCCGGCGGGGATTACGGAGCCGTAGAATGGCAAGCGGGAGGATTGAATACGCTTGTCGACACCCAGGGACAGGAGTTCCTCGATTGTCTGGGTGGATTCGGCATCTTTAACGTGGGGCACCGTAATCCAACAGTGGTTTCCGCCGTACAGAACCAACTTGCCAAACAACCCCTGCATAGCCAGGAGCTGCTCGACCCACTGCGCGCCATGCTGGCGAAAACCCTCGCCACGCTGACGCCAGGCAAACTGAAGTATAGCTTCTTCTGCAACAGCGGCACGGAATCGGTAGAGGCGGCGCTTAAACTCGCCAAAGCGTACCAGGCCCCGCGCGGCAGATATACCTTTGTGGCCGCCACCGGCGCCTTCCACGGCAAATCGCTCGGCGCGCTTTCCGCCACTGCGAAAGCGGCGTTCCGTAAGCCTTTTATGCCGTTGTTGCCAGGCTTTCGTCATGTGCCGTATGGCGATATTGAGGCTATGCGCGAGCTTTTCACCGAATGCCGTAAAACCGGAGACGACATCGCTGGCGTGATCCTGGAGCCGATTCAGGGCGAAGGGGGCGTGATCCTGCCGCCGCCGGGCTACCTGCCTGCGGTGCGCCAGCTGTGTGATGAATTCGGCGCGCTGCTGATTTTCGACGAAGTGCAAACCGGCATGGGCCGCACCGGTAAGATGTTCGCCTGCGAGCATGAGAATGTGCAGCCCGACATTCTCTGTCTTGCCAAAGCGCTGGGCGGCGGCGTAATGCCGATTGGCGCGACGGTGGCGACGGAAGAGGTCTTTTCCGTCCTGTTCGATAACCCCTTCCTGCATACCACTACGTTTGGCGGCAACCCGCTGGCCTGCGCCGCGGCGCTCGCCACCATTCACGTGCTGCTGGAAGAAAACCTGCCGCAGCAGGCGGAGCAGAAAGGCAACATGCTGCTCGACGGCTTCCGCCAGCTGGCGCTGGAATTCCCGGCGCTGGTCGTGGAGGCGCGCGGGCAAGGGATGCTAATGGCGATTGAGTTTACCAATAACGAAATCGGCTATCAGTTCGCGAGCGAAATGTTCCGCCAGCATGTGCTGGTGGCGGGCACGTTGAATAACGCGAAAACCATCCGCATCGAGCCGCCGCTTACGCTAACGATTGAGCAGTGTGAACAGGTGTTAAGCGCCGCGCGCAAGGCACTGGAGAGTTTGTGCGTAGCCCGCAGCAAAGCGGCAACCGCCGAAGAAAATGAATCCCTCTGAGTCATCTCTTTAAGTTAAAGCCCCCGTTAAGGGGGCTTTGTTTTTGGGTATCGCATTGGCAAACAGGCGGATGCAGCGTGTGGTGCGGGTTAGCCCGCCGGAGCCCTTATCAGCCCCCAGAGAGAGTTGTTATTTTCAGCGCACGAAAAGGGCGGTGAAAGGTGACGTTCGCCAGAACGACGGCTGCCTGTATCGCCGTTTTTCCGCGAACGTGTTAGCGCCTCGCTTACCCGCCCTGCACTTCTCCTTACTTCACCTCCGGCAGCAGCCCGATAAAACTCCGCTTCTGGCGCGGGCCGGACATTAACGCCTCCAGCTTCTCCACGCAGGCGAGATAGTGCGGCGTCTTTTTATGCGCCTGCACGGCCTCTTCGTCCTTATACGCTTCATAAATAAAAAAGCGCGTCGGGGTTTCCGGGTCCTGCAGCACGTCGAAGCGCAGGTTGCCAGGCTCTTTCAGCGCCCCTTCGTGGTTGGCGCGAAATACCTCCAGAAACTCATCCACCCGCTCGGGTTTAATGTTGATTTCCACCAGCGTCACATTCATCCCCTTCCCCCCTGCGCTTTCTCTTCCTGCCAGAACTGATACGCTTCGCGAGCGCTCAGGTTCTCATGCACCACCTTTTTCACCGCTTTGAGCATGGCGAGCGGCGCCTCGGACTGGAAAATATTGCGCCCCATGTCCACGCCTGATGCGCCCTGATCGATAGCGCGCCAGCACATCTCCAGCGCCTCGTGCTCCGGCAGCTTTTTACCGCCGGCGATAACGATCGGCACCGGGCAGCTCGCGGTGACCTTCTCGAACCCCTCTTCCACGAAGTAAGTCTTGATAAACTGCGCCCCCATCTCGGCGGCGATACGGCTGGCGAGCGAGAAATAGCGGGCATCGCGCGTCATCTCTTTACCCACGCCTGTCACCGCAAGCGTCGGCATGCCGTAGCGTGTGCCTTCATCCACCAGTTTAATGATGTTATTGATTGACTGGTGCTCATATTCAGAGCCGATATAAACCTGCGCCGCCACCGCGCAAACATTCAGGCGCAGCGCGTCTTCCACCGCCACCGCCACGCTCTCGCGCGAAAGCTCGCTTAAAATAGAGTTGCCGCCGGAGGCGCGCAGCACCACCGGCCGGTTGGCGGCGGGCGGCACCTGGCTTCGCAGAATGCCGCGCGTACACATCAGCACGTCGGTCTCTTCAAAGAGCGGCGCGATGGAGAGGTCGATGCGCTCAAGGCCGGTGGTCGGCCCCTGAAAATAGCCGTGGTCGAAAGCCAGCATCACGGTGCGCCCGCTTTTCGGGTTGAAGATGCGCGACAGGCGCGACTGCATGCCCCAGTCCAGCGCGCCGCAACCCTTCAGCGTATAAGGCGTGTTCTGCTGCGGCCGCCCGATGCCGAAATCTTTCCCGTCTTTGATATCGTCTAAATCCGCCATGCTCCCTCCTCAGAAATCGTATTTGCTGATGTTCTCTTTGGTGAAGACCACGCGCTCCGGCAGCAGCACGATGCCGTTGCCCTTCGCCTCATACTGGTAGCCCTGCACTTTGTTAGGCTCGACTTTCAGCGTGCCGATATCTTTCACCTCAATGCTGTCGCCCACGTTTAGATCGCCTTTCTTCAAAAGCGTATCCGCCACGTTGACCGCGATTTTCCCCTGCTCCACCACGTCCCACAGGCCGAAGGCTTTCACCGTGCCGCGCTCAACGTAGGGGCGCATAACATTCGGCGTGCTGAAACCGACAATGGCCACGTTAGTGCGTTTGAGATTTTCGGCGGCCTGCGCGGCGGCGGGCAGCGCGTTGGCGTCCGGCGCGATAATGGCGTCGAGGTCCGGGTAAGCCTTCAGGATGCCCTCGGCGGTTTGCAGCGATTTAGTGGCGTCGTTATAGCCAAACTGGGTGGTGACGATTTGCCACTGCGGATGATCTTTGGCGATTTTCGCCTTCGCCTCTTTCACCCACTGGTTCTGGTCGGTCACGGTAGGGCTTGAATAGAAAAACGCGACTTTGGCGTCCGGCTTCGTCACCTGCTGTTGCGCCATCTCCACCAGCATGCCGCCAAGCTGCTCCGGCGTGCCCTGGTTGATGTAAATGCTGCGGCACTCCGGTTTGGTGTCTGAATCCCACGTCAGCACTTTCACGCCGCGCTGCATGGCGCGCTTAAGCGCCGGGCAGAGGCCGTCCGGCGACACGGCGGAGACGATAATCGCGTTGTAACCCTGGTTGACGAAGTTGTTGATGAGCTGCACCTGCCCCGAAACGCTCGGCTCCGTCGGCCCGTCGTAGGTCACCGGCACGCCGAGCGCCTTGCCTGCTTCCATCGCGCCGTTGCCGCCGCTGGTGAAAAAGCCCACCCCCACCAGTTTCGGGATAAAGGCGATGCGGTCGGCCGCCTGCGCGGAGGCGACGCCCAGCGCCAGCGCCAGCACGCTCAGTTGCAGGGCACGTTTTGCTGTTTTCATATTAAGCTCCTGATTGGTTAACCGCACCGCGTCGCGCCAGCCAGCGGCGCCAGGCCGCACGCAGGGTTTCACGGTGCAAACTCGCCGAACGGCCAATCACCACCACAATCAACAACGCGCCGGATAACGCGCTCGACACCTGATTGGGAATGCCCACCATCTGCAGCCCCTGCTGCAAATAGCCCACCAGCAGCGCCGCAACCGCGGTGCCGATGACGGAGCCGGAACCGCCATAAATATTCGCGCCGCCCAGCACCGCCGCCGTCAGCGCTGGCATCAGCAAATCGCGCCCCAGATCGGAGCGCGCCGAGCCGAAATAGGAAACCAGCACCAGCGCGGCGATGGCGCAAGCAAGCCCCACCAGGCCATAGACGCCATACAGCATGCCGTTTACCGGCATCGCCGCGTAGCGCGCCGCGCGCGGGTTCTGCCCTAATAAAAAGAGATGGCGGCCGAAACGCGCCTTATGCGCCAGCACCCAGAAAAGCAGCGTAATTATCAGGAACAGCACCAGCGGCACCGGCAGGCCGAACAGCGTCAGGTTGGCGAAGGCGGTGAAGGCGTCCGGGAAGCCGCCGATGCCCTCAAAGCCCGTCGCCCCAGCGAAACCCGAAAGCAGCAGCGCGCCGCCGCCGTAGAGGTAGAGCGTGCCGAGGGTTATCACCAGCGGGCTGATGCCGGTGTAGTGGATAAGCGCCGCGTTCAGCAGCCCGCAGAGCAGGCCGAGCGCGAGCGTTAACGGCACCGCCGCCATCATCGGCAGCCCCGCCTGCATCATCACGCCGAGCGCGATGGCGCAAAGGCCGATGGTGGAGCCAAGCGAAATATCGATGCCGCCGCTGATGATGACCAGCGTCAGCGGCAGCGCCACAATGCCAATGCAGATGAAATCGCTGGTGCTGAAGAGCAGCATGTTGAGATCCAGCATGCGCGGGTTGAACGCGCCGAACAGCAGGATCTCCACCACCAGCAGCGCGAGCAGCGCCCCTTCCCAGTTAAGCTTCATTTACGCCACCTCCTTTTTGCTTTTGCGCCGGGGAAACGGGGTCACGTTTTTCGCCCCTGCGTTGCCCGGCACAAAGCGGCTGTACTTCAGCGCCCGCTGATGGCGCGCCAGCGCCTGGCGCAGGCGGCCGTCGAGCACCAGCACGCCGAGCAGCACCAGGCCCGCGATAAAGTCATTCCACCAGGCGGGCAGCTTAAAGAGCACCAGCACGGTGTCGATTTGCGTGAGGAAGAACGCGCCGAGAAAGGCGCCAATCAGCGTGCCGGTGCCGCCGAGCAGCGAAATGCCGCCGAGCACGCAGGCAGCGATGGCTTTCATCTCCAGTCCGCTGCCGGTCTGGTTTGGCACAAAGCCAATCTGCGACGCGAAGAGGATGCCGCCGAGCGCCGCCAGCATGCCGTTGAAGGTGAAGGCCAGCAGCCGGGTGCGGTTCACCGCCACTCCGAGCTGGCGCGCGGCGGCGAGGTTATCGCCCACGGCGTAGAAATCGCGCCCGAAGGCGGTTTTCGAGAGCGCCCACGCGCCCACGGCCAGCAGCGCCAGCACCATCACGCCGAGCGGCGAAATACCGAAGGCGAGCGGTTCAGAGAGCGATTTCAGGCTCGCCGGCAGCCCTTCTATCCATTTGCCGCCGGTCCACAGCAGCATGCCGCCGCGATAAAGCCCCAGCGTGCCGAGGGTGGCGACAATCGCCGGGATGCGCAGCCCCACCACCAGCACGCCGTTAAAAAAGCCGCACAGCGCGCCGATGCCAAGCGCGAACAGCATGGCGAGCGGCAGGCTGTAGCCGTTATTGAGCGCCACGCCGACGGCAATAGCGCACAGCCCAAGCGTGGAGCCGACAGAAACATCAATATTGCGCGTCAGCATTACCAGCGCCGCGCCCATCGCCAGCAGAATCAGGATTTGCGCGCTGCTGAAAATCATCGACAGCGTTTGCAGGCTGAAGTAGCTGTGGTTGAGCGCCACCAGTACGACAAACAGCGCAAGGATGGCGAGAAAGGCGCTTAGCTCGCGGTTGCGCAGCAGGGTTTTCATGCGTGAGTTCCTCCGAAAGCGAGCTTCATCATCCTTTCTACCGACACCGCCGATTTCGCAAGCTCCCCGCTGAGCGCCCCCTGGTGCATCACCAGCACCCGGTCCGCCAGCCCCGGAAACTCATCGAGATCGCTTGAGATCATCAACACCGCCACGTTCTGCGCGGCGACGCTTTTGATGAGCTGATAGATATCGGCGCGGGCGGCGACATCCACCCCGCGCGTCGGCTCATCGACAATCAGCAGCAGCGGGTTCGCCTCCAGGCAGCGGGCCAGCAGCACCTTCTGCTGGTTGCCGCCGGAGAGCGTGCGCACCGGCTGGTCGGCATGGTTGAGCTTGATGCCGAGCGCGCGGTGATAACGCTCCACCACCGCCGCTTCGCGCTGGTGCTGCTGCCAGAGAGAAGGCTCATTTAGCGCCACGGTGTTCCAGCGCACCGGCGCATCAAGAAATAGCCCGGAGACCTGACGGTCTTCCGGCAGGTAGACCAGCCCGCGCTCAAGGCGGGCTTTGGTGGCGTCGCGGCCAAGCTCGCGGTTTTCAAGCCATATGCGTCCGGCGCGGGCGGGCCGCAGGCCGTAGAGCGTTTCGGCAAGCTCGGTGCGCCCGGAGCCCACGAGGCCCGCCAGGCCGACTATCTCGCCGGCGTAAATCTCAAAGCTCAGGTCGAGAAACCCTTCGCCGGTGAGCGACTCCACCCGCAGCACAGGGAAATCCTGCGGCTGGGTGCGGCGGTTGCCGGGCAGCGCCAGCCAGAGCTTTTGCGTGTCGCTCAACTGCCGCTCGCGGCTGACGGGCGTCATGGCGTTAATCAGTTGCTCGTTGGTCAACGCCGTGGTTTCCCCCTCAAGCACCACCGCGCCGTCGCGCATTACCGAGATATGGCTTGCCAGCGCGCGAATTTCAGGAAGCTTGTGGGAGATAAAGACGATGCCGACGCCAAGCCCTTGCAGGGCGCGGATCTGGCGGAAAAGCCGCTCGGTTTCGCCCGGCGTGAGCGACGCGGTGGGCTCGTCGAGAATGAGGATTTTCGCCTCGCGCATTAGCCCGCGCAGGATCTCCACCATCTGCTGGTCCGCCACCTCCAGCGTGCTGGCGCTGGCCTGCAGGTTCAGATGACAGTCAAGCTGCGCGAGTTTCTCGTTCAGGCGCGTCATCACCTCGGGCTTTTGCGAAAGCCGAAACAGAATGTTCTCTTTTACGCTGAGGTTGGGAAAGAGCATGGGCTCCTGCGGCACCAGATAAATGCCCTGCTCATGCGCCTGAGAAGGCTTCAGTCGCGGCCAGGCTTTGCCGTTAATCACCAGTTCGCCGCTATCCGGCGTTTCCACCCCGGCGATGATTTTCATCAGCGTCGACTTCCCGGCGCCGTTGCCGCCAAGCAGCGCGTGAACCTGTCCCGGCAGCAGCGTAAAATCGATGCCTTTCAGCACCGGAACGCCGGAGAATTGCTTACTGATGGCGCGCGCTTCGAGCAGGGGAATCGGATTGATCATCTTCGCTCCGCGTTGAACAAAAGATTTTTAAATTTAATAATGTTCAAAAGCGTAGTCGGTGAACTATATTTACAACCGTGCAGGGATCACACTTTCGTGCATTAGATCGTCTCCCGGAGATAGCGCCAGCAAAATGATCTTTTTGTCGGGCGCTTCACAAATTCTCACCGGGCAGGGTCGAACATATGATCTAAATTTTGATAAGAGTTCAGTTATGAGCGAGAAAAAAGCAGAAGAAGGAAAGTTCGCCGGGCTGGCGATGGCGGAAGAAGAACTGCTGGCGCGGGTCGCCTGGTCTTATTACCACGACGGGCTGACGCAAAACGACATCGGCGAGCGGCTTGGCTTGCCGAGGCTGAAGATCTCCCGCCTGCTGGAAAAAGGACGGCAGTCCGGGGTGATCCGCGTGCAGATAAACTCGCGCTATGAGGGCTGCCTTGCGCTGGAAACGGCGCTGGCGGAACGCTTTGCGCTGAAGCTCGCCCGCGTGCTGCCAGCGCTGAATACGCCGCCGATGACGACTCGCCTCGGCATTGGCGCGGCGCAGTCGTTGATGGGCGTGCTCCAGCCGGGCCAGCTGCTGGCGGTGGGCTTTGGCGAAACCACCATGAGCTGCCTGCAGCATTTAAGCGGTTTTATCGGATCGCAGCAGATCCGCCTGGTGACGCTCTCCGGCGGCGTAGGGCCGTATATGACCGGCATCGGCCAGCTCGACGCCGCCTGCAGCGTCAGCATGATCCCGGCGCCGCTGCGGGTCTCTTCCGCCGACGTAGCCGGGATCCTCAAGCGCGAATCCAGCGTGCGCGACGTGATCCTCGCCGCCACGGCGGCGGATGTGGCGGTGGTCGGCATCGGCTCGGTCAACCAGAAGCGCGACGCCACGATTTTACGCTCGGGCTATATCAGCGAAGGCGAACAGCTGATGTTCGCCCGTAAAGGGGCGGTGGGCGACATTCTTGGCTACTTCCTGCAGGCCGACGGCCAGAAAGTGGAGGGGCTTGAGATCCACCGCGAACTGCTCGGCGTCACGCTCGACGAGCTGGCGCAGCTGCCCACCATCATCGGCGTGGCGGGCGGCGAAGAGAAAGCGGAAGCGATTTACGCCGCACTGCGGGGCCAGCGGATCAACGGCCTGGTGACGGAAGAAGCGACAGCGCGCGCTGTGCTTGCCCTGGCGGGATAAACGCCCGAGGCTTGCCGCGCCGCCACAACAGCGAGGCAAGTCGATGAGTTATCTTTTAGCGTTAGACGCCGGAACAGGGAGCATCCGCGCCGTGATTTTCGACCTATCAGGCCGCCAGGTGGTGGTCGGTCAGGCGGAGTGGAAGCACCTGAGCGTAGCGGACGTGCCGGGCTCCATGGAGTTTGACCTCGACACGAACTGGCAGCTCGCCTGCCGCTGCGTACACCAGGCGTTGCAGCAGGCAGGCCTCAACGCCAGCGATATCGCCTCTATCGCCTGCTGCTCCATGCGTGAAGGCATTGTGCTCTATGACCGCAACGGCGAGCCCATCTGGGCCTGCGCCAACGTCGACGCCCGCGCAAGCCAGGAGGTGGCGGAGCTGAAAGCGCTTCACGATAACCAGTTTGAATCGGAGGTTTATCACGTCTCCGGCCAGACGCTCGCCCTGAGCGCCATGCCGCGCCTGCTCTGGCTTGCCCATCATCGCCCCGACATTTATCGCCGGGCCGCCACCGTCACCATGATAAGCGACTGGCTGGCGGCGAAGCTTTCCGGCGAGCTGGCGGTCGACCCTTCCAACGCGGGTACGACCGGCATGCTCGACCTTAACACCCGCGACTGGCGCCCCGCCCTGCTCGATATGGCCGGGTTGCGCGCCGACCTGCTCTCGCCGGTCAAAGAGACCGGCACGGTGCTTGGGCGCGTCACGGCGCAGGCGGCGGCGCAAAGCGGCCTGCGGGAAGGCACGCCGGTGGTGATGGGCGGCGGCGACGTGCAGCTTGGCTGCCTGGGACTGGGCGTGGTGCGCGCCGGGCAAACGGCTATCCTTGGCGGCACCTTCTGGCAGCAGGTGGTCAACCTGCCCGCCATTCGCACCGACCCGGAGATGAACATCCGCATCAACCCGCACGTGATCCACGGCATGGTGCAGGCGGAATCGATAAGTTTCTTCACCGGGCTGACCATGCGCTGGTTCCGCGATGCCTTCTGCGCTGAGGAAAAACTGATTGCCGAGCGGCTCGGCACAGACACTTACGCCCTGCTTGAAGAAATGGCGAGCCGGGTGCCGGCGGGCTCCCACGGCGTGATGCCGATATTCTCCGACGCCATGCATTTTAAAGAGTGGTACCACGCCGCGCCGTCGTTTATTAACCTCTCCATCGACCCGGAGAAATGCAACAAAGCCACGCTGTTCCGGGCGCTGGAAGAGAACGCAGCGATAGTCTCCGCCTGCAATCTTGCGCAGATCTCCGGCTTTTCCGGGGTGAAGTTTGACTCGCTGGTTTTTGCCGGCGGCGGCGCGAAAGGCGCGCTCTGGAGCCAGATTTTAAGCGACGTGACCGGCCTGCCGGTGCGGGTGCCCCAGGTGAAAGAGGCGACGGCGCTCGGTTGCGCGATAGCCGCAGGCGTGGGCGCGGGGCTCTATGACGACCTTGCCGCCACCGGCGAGCGGCTGGTGCAGTGGAGCCGCGAGTTTACGCCGAACCCGGCGCACCGCGACCTTTACGACCAGATGATGCGAAAGTGGCAGGCAGTCTACGCCGACCAGCTGGGGCTGGTGGACAGCGGGCTTACCACCTCGCTCTGGCGCGCGCCGGGACTGGCGCCGAAACAGGCGGCGGCGCGGGCATAACGTTTGCAAGAATGGCGGGTGGCGCTTCGCTAACCCGCCCTTTAAAAATCAAAAAATAACGCAACCGGGAACTGTTTTTCTGCGGCGGCTTTTTCGCGGCGAGCCTCCTTTGCACGTTCGCGTAAGCGAAGATGCCCTTGCTCGAGCACTTTCAGGCGAACGGAATACTTCACCGCACCGTCGATAGGCTTTCCTGCACGGCAAGCGCCTGGCGATGAAATTTGAATCCCATCACAATCATTCGATCGCCCTTTTCCCTTTTATCCAGCGATCGATTATTCATTAACTCATCCGACCACATAACAATTATTTTACATTAGTGAGCGCAATGATGAGCTACCCTTCGCTGTTCGCCCCGCTGGATCTTGGCTTTACGCAGCTGAAAAATCGCGTGCTGATGGGCTCTATGCACACCGGTCTGGAAGAGCGCCCGGACGGCGCCGAACGGCTGGCGGCCTTTTACGCCGAGCGCGCACGTCACGGCGTGGCGCTGATTGTCACCGGCGGCGTGGCGCCTTCCGCTTGCGGCGTAGCGCTGGAGGGCGGCGCGATGCTGAACGACGCAAGTCAGCTTGCGCCGCACCGCGTAGTGACGGAAGCGGTGCATCACGAAGGGGGAAAAATCGCCCTGCAAATTCTCCACACTGGCCGTTACAGCTATCAGCCTCATCCGGTCGCCCCTTCCGCCCTACAGGCGCCCATCAACCGCTTTAAACCCCATGCGCTGACGCACGACGACATTCTGACGCTGATTAACGATTTTGCGCAGTGCGCGCTGCTGGCCCGCGAGGCGGGTTATGACGGCGTAGAGATCATGGGTTCTGAAGGCTATCTGATAAACCAGTTTCTCGCTGCGCGCACTAACCAACGCGAGGATGAATGGGGCGGCGACTACGCGCGCCGGATGCGCTTCGCCGTTGAAGTGGTGCGGGCGGTGCGTGAGCGGGCGGGCGACGACTTCATCATTATTTATCGCCTTTCCATGCTCGACCTGGTAGAGGGCGGCTCCACTTTTGAAGAGACCGCGCAGCTGGCGCAGGCTATCGAAGCGGCTGGCGCTACGCTTATCAACACCGGCATCGGCTGGCACGAGGCGCGTATTCCCACCATCGCCACGCCTGTGCCGCGCGGGGCGTTCAGTTGGGTGACGCGTAAGCTTCGCGGCCATGTGAAGCTGCCCTTAGTCACCACTAACCGCATCAACGACCCCGCCGTCGCGGAGCAGATTCTGGCGGCGGGCGACGCCGATATGGTCTCGATGGCGCGGCCATTTCTGGCGGATGCAGAACTCCTCAGCAAGGCAGCGCAGGGGCGCGAGGATGAAATCAACACCTGCATCGGCTGCAACCAGGCGTGCCTGGACCAGATCTTTGCAGGCAAGGTGACCTCCTGCCTCGTCAACCCGCGCGCCTGTCACGAAACGCTGATGGTAATGACGCCCGCCGCCCGGCCTAAAAACCTGGCGGTAGTGGGCGCAGGCCCGGCTGGGCTGGCGTTTGCGGTAAACGCCGCGCAGCGCGGCCATCGCGTTACGCTTTTCGAGGCCGCCGCCGACATTGGCGGACAGTTCAATATCGCAAAGCAAATCCCCGGCAAAGAAGAGTTTTACGAAACGCTGCGCTACTACCGCCGCATGTTGCAGGTTACCGGCGTTGCACTGCGGCTTAACGAGCGGGTGAACGGTGAAATGCTCGCCGGCTACGACGAGGTGATCCTCGCCAGCGGCATCGCCCCGCGCGTGCCGTTGATTGCCGGCATCGATCACCCGAGCGTGCTGACCTATCTTGATGTGTTACGCGACAAAGCGCCGGTGGGCGAGCGGGTGGCGATTATCGGCTGCGGCGGCATTGGTTTTGATACCGCCATGTATTTAAGTCAGCCAGGAGAACCCACCAGCCAGAATCTGACGACCTTTTGTGAGGAGTGGGGCATCGACACCAGCCTGACGATGCCGGGCGGCCTGCGCCCGGAAGGGCCGAGGCTGCCGAAAAGCCCGCGCCGGATAGTGATGCTTCAGCGCAAAGCGAGCAAACCGGGCGACGGGCTTGGCAAAACCACCGGCTGGATCCACCGCGCTACGCTGCTTTCCCGCGGGGTGAAAATGGTGCCGGGGGTGAGCTACGAACGGATTGATGACGAAGGGCTGCACATTCTGGTTAACGGCGAACCGCAGGTGCTGGCAGTGGATAACGTGGTGATTTGCGCAGGTCAGGAGCCGCAGCGCGAGCTGGCGGAGCCGCTGCGCCTCGCGGGCAAAACGGTGCATTTGATTGGCGGCTGCGACGTGGCGCTGGAGCTGGACGCCCGACGGGCCATCGCCCAGGGCACGCGGCTGGCGATGGGGATTTAATGTGATGGCTGACACAACAGGATGCGCGCCAGGGCAGAGGAATAGACCGCCGCCCGGCATGGTTAACGAAAGCGAAACCCTACGCGCTGCGCTGACCTGTTATCGGCTCTTACGTAGTTTCACCGCCCTGAGCACGACAAACTTATTATTCGTCGCAACGGTCGTACAGTTGCCGAAGATCTTCTTCAGCTTGCGGAAATAATCCAGATGGCGGTTGCCGACAATGCGCAGCTCGCCGCCCCACTTCAGGCAGCGGCGCGCGTCCTGGAACATCTGCCAGGCGATGTGATCGGTAATGGCGTGCTGCTGATGGAACGGCGGGTTGCACAGCACAGCGTGGAAACTTTCCGGCTCTACGCCCGTCAGCGCGTTGTTGACCATAAAGTCGCAGCGCGCGAGGTCGTCCGGCAGGTTGGTTTCGACGTTCAGGCGGCTTGAGGCGACAGCCATATAAGACTCATCCACGAACCGCACCCGCGCCAGCGGGTTTTGTTCTAACAGCTTCAGGCCAATTACGCCGTTGCCGCAACCGAGATCCACTATCTCCCCTTCCACCTTCTCCGGCAGATGCTGCAGGAAGAAGCGCGCGCCGATATCCAGACTCGCCCGTGAAAAGACATTGGCGTGGTTGTGAATCAACCACGGCGTGCCGTCGAGCTTCCAGCTCTGCGTTTCCGGCGCCTCGGCCAGCGCAGGCTCGCTGAAAGCGCAATGAATAAGCCGCGCTTTTTTCCAGGCGAGCGTGGTGGTGGTGGGGCCGAGAATTTTTTCAAACAGCGCCAGCGTGGAATTATGAATATCGCGCGCCTTCGCCCCGGCGATAATGCGGGTCTGCGGCGTGACGACGCGACGCAGCGCACGCAGTTGCTGTTCCAGCAGGGCGAGCTGTTTAGGGATTTTAATCAGCGCCAGCGCAGGCGCGTTGGGCAGCGGGCTTAAGCTGTCCAGCAGCGTCACTTGCGCCTCGTCAATCTCGTTCAGCCGCAGGTTGTGGCGCGTAGCCTGTTGGGCGATAAACGAATCGCTGACGCTGCAGGGGCGTTTTTGCGCCAGCGCGCAGGCGAGCGCGCCGAAGCTGTCGTTGAAAATCAGGAGCGGGCCGTCGCACTCGCCGACCTGTTGCAGCAGATAGTCGTCCGCCGCGTCCCAGGCCTGTAGCGGCGTCTCTTCCGGCATTGGCGGAAAGCGCTGCAACGTGAGTGTTTGATTAAATAAGTCCACCTGGCTCATCGGCCCTCCCGAATGGTAAAATCCGCGCGTTTTATCCCTTAATTGCATCCGCGAGTAAACCTTTTTTTCACCCACCGAGGCCGCCATGACCGCACTTATCTACCTGCAGGGCTATCCTGAATCGCTGCTTGCCCAGGTACGCCAGTTGATTGAGCAGAACCGCCTCGGCGAAGTGCTGGAAAAACGCTACCCGCAGGCGCACGCCGTCACCACCGACAAAGCGCTTTATGATTACGTGCAGGGGCTGAAAAACCGCTATCTGCGCAGCGCCCCGCCGGTCAATAAAGTGGCGTATGACAATAAAATTCACGTGTTAAAAAACGCGCTCGGGCTGCATACCGCCGTGTCGCGCGTGCAGGGCGGCAAGCTGAAGGCGAAGGCGGAAATCCGCGTCGCCACGGTGTTTCGCAGCGCGCCGGAAGATTTTCTGCGCATGATCGTGGTGCACGAACTGGCGCACCTGAAAGAGAAAGAGCATAACAAGGCGTTTTACCAGCTTTGCTGCCATATGGAGCCGCAGTACCATCAGCTGGAGTTCGATACCCGGCTGTGGCTGACTTACCAGGCGCTGAAAAATCGCTAAGCGGTTATAATGTCATACGCTTTTACGCCATATCGCTATCGCCGCTCGCGCCCCAAAAGGAGATGTTATGCGCATAACAAGGATGTTTTACCGTTACCGGCGCACGCTGCGTCATCTTTTCTTGCTGGGCTTACTGCTGGCTGCGCTGCTGGCGGGGCTGGTGTTTTACGCAAACCAACACGTCACCGCCGCCAGCAAAGCAAGGCTGTTTGATGACGTTAGCGCTATTCCGGCCCGCAAGGTGGCGCTGGTGCTGGGCGCAAAACCGGGAAACCGCTATTTTACGCGGCGCATTGACGCGGCGGCGGCGCTCTGGCACGAAGGCAAAGCGTCCTGGCTGCTGGTAAGCGGCGATAACCGCCATGCGGATTACAATGAACCCGCGGCGATGCGGCAGGCACTTATGCGCAAAGGCGTACCTTCCAGCGCTATTTTTTGTGATTACGCGGGTTTCACAACGCTGGATTCGGTTGTGCGCGCCCGCGATGTCTTCGGCGAAGACCGCATTATCATCGTCTCGCAGGCGTTTCATAACCAGCGGGCGATTTACCTGGCGCAACATTATGGTATTGATGCGATTGCGTTGAACGCAGAAGATCTCGACTTTCAACACGGTAAATACACGCAGTTTCGCGAGCGGTTCGCCCGGGTTCGCGCGCTGCTGGATGCAACGCTGCTGCGCCGCACACCCCATTTTCTCGGCGATAAAGTGGTTATCGACGCGCACGCGCAGCATGGCTGCCCCGCCAGTACGGGCAATGAATAGCGGTTCTGCGCGGCAGACCGCTACTTTTTAAACGTTGTCGTGTTACGCTCTGGCCGTTATTCAGCCTTCGGAGCAACCAGACGTCTATGATACGTTTCGCCGTTGTAGGAACAAACTGGATCACCCGCCAGTTCGTTGATGCCGCCCATGAGACGGGCAAGTACCAACTCACCGCCGTTTATTCCCGTACGCTTGAGCAGGCGCAGCATTTCGCCAGCGACTATCCGGTTGAGCATCTCTTTACCTCGCTCGCGGCGCTGGCGCAGAGCGACGCGGTGGATGCCGTCTATATCGCAAGCCCCAACGCTCTGCATGCCGAACAAACCTGCCTCTTCCTGAATCATAAAAAGCATGTGATTTGCGAAAAGCCGCTGGCTTCCACCTTACGCGAAGTGCAGGCCGCTATCGCCTGCGCGCGGGAAAACCAGGTGGTGTTGTTCGAGGCGTTTAAAACCGCCAGCCTGCCTAACTTCCTCGCCCTGCGACAGGCGCTGCCGAAAGTGGGCCGCTTACGCAAGGCGCTGTTTAATTACTGCCAGTACTCTTCGCGCTACCAGCGCTATCTGGACGGTGAGAACCCCAATACCTTTAACCCGGCGTTTTCCAACGGCTCGATCATGGACATTGGCTATTACTGCCTGGCCTCGGCGGTGGCGCTGTGGGGCGAGCCGGACGCCGTTATCGCCTCCGCCTGCCTGCTGGAAAGCGGCGTGGATGCGCATGGCACGGTGGTGCTGCGCTATGGCGAGGCGGACGTTACGCTGCTGCATTCCAAAGTGAGCGACTCCACCCTGCCGAGCGAAATTCAGGGCGAGGCGGGCTCGCTGGTTATCGAGAAGCTTTCGGAATGCCAGCGCCTGACTTTTGTGCCCCGCGGCGGCAGAGTGCAGGAACTGACTCAGGGGCAGCATATCAATACTATGCTTTATGAAGCGGAGACTTTCGCTGGGTTGGTAAGCGCCAACCAGGTAGAGCACCCGGCGCTTGAAGTGAGCCTCATTACAGCGAAGCTGCTGACGGAAATTCGCGCCCAGACCGGCGTGGTATTCCCGGCCGACAGCCAGTGACAGCGTAAAGCAATGTAAAAGCGGCGTGACAAAATTGATCGTATGAATATTTCGACATATTTTGTTACCAGCAAAGGGGAGTAACTTCATTGCCGGCCGATCGTCATTACGAAGCTACGCTTCCGGTCGCCGGGCAATTTGAATTCAGAGTCAGCTACGCCGCTGCGGCGCGCAAAAAAGCGGGAGAACCCCGAATAATGTGTGTTGCAGCAAGGCGGCCAACGCCGCTGCGGCGCGCAAAAAGCGGGAGAATCCCGAATAATGCGTGTTGCAGCAAGGCGGCAAGCGAGCGAATCCCCAGGAGCTTACACGAGTAAGTGACTGGGGTGAACGAGCGCGGCCAACGCCGCTGCGGTGCGCAAAAAAAGCGGGAGAATCCCGAATAATGCGTGTTGCAGCAAGGCGGCAAGCGAGCGAATCCCCAGGAGCTTACACGAGTAAGTGACTGGGGTGAACGAGCGCGGCCAACGCCGCTGCGGCGCGCAGTATGACGGGATTCAGGTTGTAAGTGAGACCTTGCCGGAAGGCAAGGTCTGCGCAGCGAAAAGCAACGCGGCTAACGTCTTCCGACGTTAGCCGTTTTTGTTTTTAAGGAATTTTGACTATGAATAGTGTCGGCACTCCCCTGCTGTGGGGCGGTTTCGCAGTCGTCGTTGTTATCATGCTGGCTATCGACCTTCTGCTTCAGGGCCGCCGTGGCGCCCATACGATGTCCATGAAGCAGGCGGCCGTCTGGTCGATTGTCTGGGTCTCGCTCTCCCTGTTGTTTAACGCCGCCTTCTGGTGGTATCTCTCCGGCACTGAAGGCCGTGCGGTCGCTGATGCTCAGGCGCTCGCCTTCCTGACCGGTTACCTGATTGAAAAAGCGCTGGCGGTAGACAACGTCTTCGTCTGGTTAATGCTGTTCAGCTATTTTTCTATTCCGCCTGCATTGCAGCGCCGCGTGCTGATCTACGGCGTGTTGGGCGCTATTGTGCTGCGAACGGTGATGATCTTCGCCGGTAGCTGGCTGATTTCTCAGTTTGACTGGCTGCTCTATGTGTTTGGCGCCTTCCTGCTCTTTACCGGCGTGAAAATGGCGCTGGCGAAAGAGGATGAAGCGGGCATTGGCGACAAGCCGCTGGTGCGCTGGCTGCGCGGCCACTTGCGCATGACCGATAGCATCGAAAGCGAACATTTCTTTGTGCGCAAAAACGGCCTGCTGTTCGCCACACCGCTGCTGCTGGTGCTTATCCTGGTTGAGCTGAGCGACGTTATCTTCGCGGTCGACAGCATCCCGGCGATTTTCGCGGTGACCACCGACCCGTTTATCGTGCTGACCTCTAACCTGTTTGCGATTTTGGGCCTGCGCGCCATGTACTTCCTGCTGGCGGGCGTAGCGGAGCGCTTCTCCATGCTGAAATATGGCTTGTCGGTGATCCTGGTATTTATCGGCGTGAAGATGCTGATTGTCGACTTCTACCATATCCCCATCGCCATCTCCCTTGGCGTGGTGGGCGGCATCCTGACGCTGACGCTGCTGATCAACGCCTGGGTTAACCACCGTAACGATAAAAAAGGGCAGACGGAATAATCCTCTCTTCTTCCCGCTTTTGGCGGGAAGAATCTCCTGCCGCAATCCCCTTTTTTTGCAATATTCCCGACGGTAGAAGTGTTGATATTGTCACAATAACGTTAATAGCTAGTTAAAAAACGGGAGCAATGCTGAAAATCCAGCACTATCCCCTTTCCTCGCCGCGGCAAATCCCTATACTCCTCCATGCAAACTTTTGTTACATCCTGATTAAACGTTACCCAAGAGAGCGAACGGGATGGAACGACATCACACCTGAAGGAAATACGCATGACTACGCAATCCCAATCGAGGGGTCTGTTGCAGCGCCTGGCGCACGGCAGCCTTGTAAAACAAATTCTTGTCGGTCTGGTACTCGGCATCCTGCTCGCCTGGCTTTCTAAACCTGCCGCCGTCGCGGTCGGGCTGCTCGGTACGCTGTTTGTCGGCGCGCTGAAAGCCGTGGCGCCGGTGCTGGTGCTGATGCTGGTCATGGCTTCTATCGCCAACCACAAGCACGGACAAAAAACCAACATTCGCCCTATTCTCTGGCTTTATCTGCTGGGCACCTTCTCCGCTGCGCTGACGGCGGTGCTTTTTAGCTTTCTTTTCCCCTCTACGCTGCATTTAACCACCGGCGCGACAGACATTACGCCGCCGACTGGCATCGTCGAGGTGCTGCGCGACCTGCTGATGAGCATGGTTTCTAACCCGGTGGATGCGCTGTTGAAAGGCAACTATATCGGCATCCTGGTCTGGGCGGTGGGTCTGGGCTTCGCGCTGCGCCATGCTAACGACACGACCAAAAACCTGATTAACGACATGTCGGACGCCGTCACCTTTATGGTGAAACTGGTGATTCGCTTTGCGCCAATCGGCATTTTCGGCCTGGTCTCTTCCACCCTCGCCACGACGGGTTTCGCCACGCTGTGGGGCTACGCGCAATTGCTGGTGGTGCTGATTGGCTGCATGCTGCTGGTGGCGCTGGTGATTAACCCGCTGATTGTGTTTGTTAAAATTCGCCGCAACCCGTTCCCGCTGGTCTTCGCCTGCCTGCGCGAAAGCGGCGTCACGGCCTTTTTCACCCGCAGCTCCGCCGCCAATATTCCGGTCAACATGGCGCTGTGCGAGAAGCTGAATCTGGATCGCGACACCTATTCTGTCTCCATTCCGCTTGGCGCGACGATCAACATGGCGGGCGCGGCTATCACCATTACGGTGCTAACGCTGGCGGCGGTGCATACGCTGGGTATTGCGGTGGACTTGCCCACCGCGCTGCTGCTGAGCGTGGTGGCGTCGCTGTGCGCCTGCGGCGCTTCGGGCGTGGCGGGCGGCTCGCTGCTGCTGATCCCGCTGGCGTGCAACATGTTCGGCATCCCGAACGAGGTAGCGATGCAGGTGGTGGCGGTAGGCTTTATTATCGGCGTGCTGCAGGATTCCTGCGAAACCGCGCTCAACTCCTCAACGGATGTGCTCTTCACGGCGGCGGCCTGCCAGGCGGAAGACCAGCGTCTGGCGCAGAACGCACTGCGTAGCTAACCTCTGCGGCTGGCGGCGTTCGTCGCCAGCCTTTATCTCTTCTCAGCGACCTCTTTTTCAATCTTAAACGGATCGATCCCCCGCTTCTGCATGCGCCAGAAGCGAATGATATTGACGCCGTTCATGACCAGAAAGCTGCCTTCAATCAGCGTGCCGCCAATAGAGCCCAGCCAGAAATTGTGCGTGACCCAGCAGGCGGTGGAGCACCACATCACGCAGCGGGTAGTTAACCCCTTGCAGCGAAACAGCGCCCAGGTGCTGGCGACGGTGCCAATAATCGGCAGCAGTTCGATGGGATGATGCAGCTTCACCAGACCAAGGGTGAGCGTGAGGAAAATAAAAATGGCCATCACCCACAGACTGCGGGTGCGCATGGAGATAAGCGTGCGCAGGGCGTTTAGTTCCGCGCTCATGCCCGCAGGAATCGCCCCCATCAGGAAGAAGTGGCCGCCAATAGTGGCGCTGTAGAGCGCGAGCTGCAGTTTAAACCGTCGTTCGTCGCGGTTAATAAACGTGGTGATGCCTATCAAAAAGGCGAGCACGCCAACGCCCTGGGCCAGCCAATACGCGGTCATGAGGAGTCCTTGCTATTAAAAAAGAAACGGCGCTTAGAAATAAAGCGCCGTTTTGTCACGATACCCGCATTTACCCAACTTTTTCGCGTTACGGCAAGGCCCGCCGCCGTAGCGCGAAAGGTGCCGGGTGAACTTACAACGTGACGCCGCTTTTAAAAATCGCCAGTTCGCGGAAGTCGTTACGCTCGTTGCAGGTTTGCTTGCCGCTGGCGATATCGACAATCACATCGACAAACTTCTCCAGCAGCTGCGGCATGGCGGTGCCGTGCAGCAGTTGACCGGCGTCGAAGTCGATCCAGTGCGGTTTCTTCGCCGCCAGCTCGCTGTTGGTGGCGATTTTTACCGTCGGCACAAAGCCGCCGTACGGCGTGCCGCGGCCGGTACTGAACAGCACCATATGACAGCCCGCGCCCGCTAATGCGCTGGTGGCGACGGCGTCGTTGCCCGGCGCGCTCAGCAAATTCAGCCCCGGCGTTTTCAGCCGCTCGCCGTAGCGCAGCACGTCCACCACCTGGCTCTGCCCCGCTTTCTGCGTGCAGCCCAGCGATTTCTCTTCGAGCGTGGTAATACCGCCCGCTTTGTTGCCCGGCGACGGGTTTTCGTAAATCGGCTGGTTATGAGCGATGAAGTACTGTTTAAAGTCGTTCACCATGGTGACCGTTTTTTCAAACGTCGATTCATCGCGGCAGTGGCTCATCAGGATTTGCTCGGCACCGAACATTTCCGGCACTTCAGTCAGCACCGTGGTGCCGCCGTTGGCGATGACGTAATCGGAGAAGCGGCCGAGCATCGGGTTTGCGGTAATGCCCGAAAGCCCGTCGGAACCGCCGCACTCCAGCCCAAACTTCAGCTCGCTGAGCTTGCCCGCTTCGCGCTTATCGTTGCGCATCGCCGCGTAAAGCTCGCGCAGGCGCTCAAGCCCCGCTTCCACTTCGTCTTCCTGGTGTTGGCAGACCATGAAGTGAACGCGCTGCGGGTCGAAGTCGCCCAGCGTTTCGCGAAAGGCGTCTACCTGGTTGTTCTCGCAGCCCAGGCCGATGACCAACACCGCGCCCGCGTTAGGGTGACGCACCATGTTCTGCAACATGGTGCGGGTGTTGATGTGGTCGTCGCCCAACTGGGAGCAGCCGTAGGTATGGCTGAAGAGGAATACGCCATCAATGCCTTGTGCGTCGTTGCTCTCTTTGAGAAAACGATTCTGGATCTGACGGGCGATGCCGTTAACGCAGCCCACCGTCGGCAGGATCCAGAGTTCGTTGCGGATCCCCACGTCGCCATTGGCGCGGCGGTAGATCTGCACGTCGCGATCGCCCGCCTGCGCCTGCAGCGCGTGGATATCAGGTTGATAGCTGTACTCGTCCAGATCGCTCAGGTTCGTGCGGGCGTTGTGAGAGTGAATGTGCTCGCCCGGCTGGATAGCCGCCAGCGCATGACCGATCGGCAAGCCATATTTAACGACGTTCTCTCCCTGAGCGATGGCGCGCAGCGCAAACTTATGGCCGCGCGTCACCGGTTGGCGCAGCGTAACGGTCTGATCGTCGATCGTCACGCTGGTCCCTTCCGCCAGATCCGCAAGCGCTACCGCGACATTGTCCTGCGAATGGATCTTGATGTATTGCATATCAACCTCAAAGGCCTGATGTAATCAGTGGTTAGTTCAGTTCAATGGCGAAGTAGTCGCGCGCATTGTTGAAGCAGATGTTTTTCACCATCTCGCCCAGCAGCTCGATATCTCCCGGCGCTTCGCCCGCTTCCACCCAACGGCCAATCATCTGGCAAAGGATGCGGCGGAAATATTCGTGGCGGGTATAAGAGAGGAAGCTGCGGCTGTCGGTCAGCATGCCCACAAAGCGGCTCAGCAGGCCGAGCTGCGCAAGCTGGGTCATCTGACGCTCCATGCCGTCTTTCTGGTCGTTGAACCACCAGCCGGAGCCGAACTGCATCTTGCCCGGCATGCCTTCGCCCTGGAAGTTGCCAATCATGGTGCCCAGCACTTCGTTATCGCGCGGGTTCAGGCAGTAAAGGATGGTTTTCGGCAGCAGGTTTTCTTCGTTCTGCTTGCTGAGCAGTTTAGAAAGCTCTTCCGCCAGCGGGCGGTCGTTGATGGAGTCGAAGCCCACATCCGGCCCCAGCAGCTTGAACTGGCGCAGGTTGTTATTGCGCAGCGCGCCGATATGGTACTGCTGCACCCAGCCGCGACGGGCGTATTCCGCGCCCAGCCATACCAGCACGGCGGTTTTGAACTGCGCCACTTCGTGCTCGCTTAAGGCTTCGCCCGCCAGACGGCGCGCCAGAATACTGTCGAGTTCACCCTCGCTCGCTTCGGCGAAAAGCACGACGTCCAGCGCATGGTCGGACACTTTACAGCCGTGCGCGGCGAAGTGATCCAGACGCTTAGTCAGCGCGGTTTGCAGGTCGCTGAAGCGGCGAATATCGGTATCGGACACTTCAGCAAGCTTCGCCATGTAATCGTTAAACGTCGCCAGTTCAATGTTGAAGGCTTTATCCGGGCGCCAGCTCGGCAGCACCTTGATGCTGAAGCTGCTGTCTTTGGCGACGGCGGCGTGGTGGCTTAAATCATCCACCGGATCGTCGGTGGTGCCGACCATTTTCACATTCATCTGCTGCATGATTCCGCGCGCGGAGAAACTATCCTGCGCCAGCAGTTCGTTGCACTGCGTCCAGATTTCATCCGCCGTTTTCGGCGACAGCAGCTTGCCGGTAATGCCAAACGGGCGACGCAGCTCCAGGTGGGTCCAGTGATAAAGCGGGTTGCCGATGGTGTGCGGCACCGTGGCGGCCCAGGCGTCAAACTTCTCACGATCGCTGGCGTCGCCGGTACACAGGCGCTCCGGCACGCCGTTCGTGCGCATGGCGCGCCATTTATAGTGGTCGCCTTTCAACCAGATGTCATACAGGTTTTTAAAACGGTAGTTTTCGGCGATTTGCTGCGGCGGAAGATGGCAGTGATAGTCGAAAATCGGCTGATCTTTCGCGTAATCATGGTACAGACGGCGGGCAAATTCGGTATCTAACAGAAAATCTTCAGTCATAAACGGGGTCATTTTATGCTTCCTCTGAGCGAGTTATTCAGATGCGTTAGCATGATGCTGACAAAGTTATCACACCAATTTCTATAGACGGAGGATAATTTCGTGAGTTAGATCAATTATCCCTCACAAATAATCTACCTTTTTAGGAGTAAAACCCGCTCCAGACCGCGCCAGCTCTGGCTTGCCGCCCGCCTTTACGTACCCTTACAAAGAAAAATGCTTTTGTGATGTCACTCAACTTTTAAAGCTGTATGACAAGTTATCTTTGCTGCCGTCGCGATACATAAACCCACGGAATGTTTTACCGGTGAAGATGCACCGGATTTAACGGTACGGATACCGGACTTACTCATAAACGCTTTGGCAGGGTCGGCCGTACCGGGAAATCTCTCCCGCCCACGCCCACTCCTAAAACATGCAACGCCACAGGTCAGGCGATCGACCGTGTCACGCACGGTAAACGACACAACGATGAGGTTCGAAATGCGTAAAATTAAAGGGTTACGATGGTACATGATTGCGCTGGTGACGCTGGGCACCGTGCTGGGCTACCTGACCCGTAATACCGTGGCGGCGGCTGCGCCCACATTGATGGAAGAGCTGCATATTTCCACACAGCAATACTCTTATATTATCGCTGCGTATTCCGCGGCCTACACCGTGATGCAGCCGGTTGCGGGTTATATCCTTGATATTCTGGGCACGAAAATCGGCTACGCCTTCTTCGCCGTCACCTGGGCTGTCTTTTGCGGCGCCACGGCGCTGGCGGGAAGCTGGGGCGGTCTGGCGCTGGCGCGCGGCGCGGTAGGCGCTGCGGAAGCGGCGATGATCCCGGCGGGCCTGAAAGCCAGCTCCGAATGGTTCCCGGCGAAAGAGCGTTCAATCGCCGTAGGCTACTTTAACGTAGGTTCCTCTATCGGCGCGATGATTGCTCCGCCGCTGGTCGTGTGGGCCATCGTGATGCACAGCTGGGAAATGGCGTTTATTATCTCCGGCGTGCTGAGCTTTGCCTGGGCGATGGCGTGGCTGATTTTCTACAAGCACCCGCGTGACCAGAAAAAGCTGACCCAGGAAGAGCGTGAATACATCATTGGCGGTCAGGAAGCGCAGCACCAGACCAATAACGCGAAAAAGATGACGCCGTGGCAGATCCTTGGCACCCGTCAGTTCTGGGGCATCGCGCTGCCGCGTTTCCTGGCGGAGCCGGCCTGGGGTACTTTCAACGCCTGGATCCCGCTGTTCATGTTTAAAGTGTACGGCTTTAACCTGAAAGAGATTGCGATGTTCGCCTGGATGCCGATGCTGTTCGCCGACCTCGGCTGCATCGTGGGCGGCTACCTGCCGCCGCTGTTCCAGCGCTGGTTCGGCGTGAACTTGATTGTCTCGCGCAAAATGGTGGTGACCATGGGCGCGCTGCTGATGATTGGCCCTGGCATGATCGGCCTGTTCACCAGCCCCTATGTGGCCATCGGCCTGCTGTGCATCGGCGGCTTTGCCCACCAGTCGCTCTCTGGCGCGCTGATTACCCTCTCTTCCGACGTGTTTGGCCGTAACGAAGTGGCGACTGCCAACGGCCTGACCGGTATGGCGGCCTGGACCGCGAGCACCCTGTTCGCGCTGGTCGTGGGCGCGCTGGCCGACACCATCGGCTTCAGCCCGCTGTTCGCCGTACTGGCCGTGTTTGACCTGATGGGTGCGTTGGTTATCTGGACGGTACTGAAAAACAAACCTGCCGCTGAGCTGCAGCAAGAGCAGCGAACTGGCGGTCCCGTCACACAACCCTGATAAATCGTCGCGAAAGCCGCCTCCGGGCGGCTTTTTCATTCTGGCGTTGTGGAGCGCAGAGGCCAAAAGTGGTATAACAAATCTAAGCAGTCCTGCTGTTCACTGGAGTGGTCTATGGAGCTCACCGAATCTCGTCGCCTTTATCAACAGCTTGCCGCTGAACTTAAACAGCGCATTGAAGATGGTGTTTATCAGGTTGGGGAGAAATTGCCCGCCGAGCGTTTTATCGCTGATGAAAAAAATGTCAGCCGCACCGTGGTGCGTGAAGCCATCATTATGCTGGAAGTGGAAGGATACGTGGAGGTGCGCAAAGGCTCCGGCATTCACGTCATCTCAAACCAGGCGAAGTATCACAACGCCGTCGATGAGCAACAGCTGGAGTTCGCTAATTACGGTCCGTTCGAACTGCTTCAGGCGCGTCAGCTTATCGAGAGCAATATCGCTGAGTTTGCCGCCACGCAGGTGACCAAGCAGGACATCATCAAGCTGATGGAAATTCAGGAGATGGCGCGCAAAGAGCAGTGCTTTCGCGACTCTGAATGGGATTTGCAATTCCATGTTCAGGTTGCGCTCGCCACGCAAAACTCTGCGCTTGCCGCCATCGTTGAAAAAATGTGGACTCAGCGCGTTCATAACCCGTACTGGAAAAAACTGCACGAACACATTGACGCCCGCACCGTAGATAACTGGTGCGACGATCACGATAAAATTCTTAAGGCGTTGATTCGTAAAGACCCACATGGCGCCAAAGTCGCGATGTGGCAGCATCTGGAAAACACCAAACAGATGTTGTTCAACGAAACCAGCGACGACTTTGAATTCAATGCCGACCGCTATCTTTTTGCCGAAAACCCGGTTGTCCATCTCGATACTGCCGCTAACGGCGTAAAATAGCCGCTCTTAAGACGAGGGTAAGCAAAACGTATATAGTGTCAGCGTTTGTAAATACCCTCGCCACCCTTCTCTTCGGTAAGCAAAATCAATCTTTAACAAAGCACAAATTCTGTGACGTAAAACCTTGGGCTTTGTTACAATTAGACGCAAATTGTGGCTGAGCGGGTAAGTACCCACTCACCGTGCCAGGTTCACAAGGAAATGTGAAGGCATCAGAATCAGTACAGCCCGTGTCGACGCCATTACAAAATAACTTCTGTCGCCGCGCTGTTCTCTTCAACTGTAACCATTGGCTTTAACCGCTGTTGCCAGGAACACTGAATGGAACTTTTGACCCAATTACTCAACGCCTTGTGGAGCCAGGATTATGAAACCCTCGCCAATCCATCCATGATTGGCATGCTCTATTTCGTGCTGTTTATGATCCTGTTTCTTGAAAACGGCCTGCTGCCCGCCGCGTTTTTACCGGGCGACAGCCTGCTGGTGTTGGTGGGCGTGCTTATCGCCAAGGGGGCCATGGGCTATCCGCAAACCGTGCTGCTGTTAACCGCGGCGGCGAGCCTCGGCTGCTGGCTTAGCTACATTCAGGGACGATGGCTCGGCAACACGCGGCTGGTGCAGAACTGGCTTTCGCATCTGCCCGCTCACTATCATCAGCGCGCCCATCATCTGTTTCACAAACACGGTTTGTCCGCGTTGCTGATTGCCCGCTTTATCGCGTTTGTCCGCACGCTGCTGCCGACCATTGCCGGCCTTTCGGGGCTGAACAGCGCGCGCTTTCAGTTCTTCAACTGGATAAGCGGTCTGCTGTGGGTGCTTATCCTTACTACCCTTGGCTACCTGCTTGGCAAGACGCCGGTCTTTTTGAAGTATGAAGACGCGCTGATGTCCTGCCTGATGCTGCTGCCGGTGGTGCTGCTGGTGTTCGGCCTGGTGGGCTCGCTGGTGGTATTGTGGAAGAAAAAATACGGAAACCGAGGCTAAGGAATGGCGCTGAAAAGGATTTTTCTACGATGTCTCTCTGTGACGCTGGTTGCCGCCGCGGTGGCAATCAGCGCGCTTCTGTTTCTGGCCATGCAGAAGCAGGAGTCGACGCTTGAGATCCGCGCTGCGGCGCAAGGCGCCGTTATCCCCGATGGCTTTTCCGTCTGGCATCATCTGGACGCCAACGGCATCCGCTTCAAAAGCATTACCCCGCAAAAAGATACGCTGCTGATTAAGTTTGACTCCAGCGACCAGAGCGCCGCCGCCCGCGAGGTGCTTTACCGCACCCTGCCGCGCGGTTTTATCATCGCGCAACAGGATGAAGACGCGCCGGTCCCGGGTTGGCTTAACCGCCTGCGCCATGATTTTCGCCAGCTTGGCTAGCCCTTCGCTATTAATCTGAATCTTTTCACTGACTTTGGGGTTTGCGCTATTACTTACTATGCTTAAGTCAGCGCATCCCTTTGGTTTCCCTGCGCAGAATACGCAACTGGATAATCACAGGCCTTTACCGGCGCTGTGACACAAAGGAAAGTTTTCACTATGCATTACCGCACCGTACTGACATTAGCCCTTTTTTCAGTCGCCACGGCAAGCCACGCCGTCTCCCTGTGCCAGGAAAAGGAACAGGAAATACAGCGTGAAATCCACTATGCGGAGAAGCACCACAACCAGAGCCGCATCGATGGACTGAACAAAGCGCTAAGCGAGGTTCGCGCGAATTGCCGTGACAGCAATCTTCGCGCCGACCATCGTAAAGCGGTGGCCGAGAAAGAAGCGGAAGTGTCGGAACGTAAAGCGGAGCTTAGCGAGGCGAAGCAAAAAGGCGATGCCGAGAAGATCGCCCGGCGCCAGCAGAAGCTTCACGAGGCTGAGCAGGAGCTTAAAGCGTTAAAAGCTCGTGACTACTGAGTTTATGGATACCCCTCACTCACTGGAGAGAATTATGTCAAAAGATACAACCACAGATCATCTGCGCGCTGAGTTGAAATCCCTGGCTGACACGCTGGAAGAGGTGCTCTCTTCCTCAGGCGATAAATCGAAAGAAGAGATGAGCAAACTGCGCAGCAAAGCAGAACGCGCGCTGAAAGATACCCGCTCTCAATTGAGCGATACCGGCGATATTATCGCGAAACAGACCCGTGAAGCGGCGGCCCGGGCTGAAGATTATGTTCGTGCGAACCCGTGGACCGGCGTCGGTATTGGCGCCGCTGTGGGCGTCGTGCTGGGCATGCTGCTGACGCGTCGTTGATTATGGCTGAGACTCGTCACGTACCGCCTCAGGGCCCAGGAAAAAGCGTTCTTGGCATTGGACAGCGTATGGTCACCATCATCGTCGAGATGGTGGAAACCCGCCTACGTCTCGCCGTGGTGGAGCTGGAAGAAGAGAAAGCAAACGTCATCCAGCTTCTCCTGATGTTAGGGCTGACCATGCTGTTCGCCGCTTTTGGCCTGATGAGCCTGATGGTATTGATTATCTGGGCAGTCGATGCGCAGTATCGACTTAACGCGATTATCGCAACCACCGCCGTGTTGTTCATTCTCGCGATAATATGCGGAGTATGGGCGCTGAAGAAATCACGCCAGTCGACGCTTTTGCGGCATACCCGCGGCGAGCTGGCGAACGACCGCGCGCTGCTTGAGGATAAACCCCATGAGTAAAAAGGAACGTGAAAGACGTAAAGCGTTCCTGTTAAGCCAGATCCAGCAACAGCGGCTGGATCTCTCCGCCAGCCGCCGCGAGTGGCTGGAGTCAACCGGCGCTTACGACCGCGGCTGGAATACGATTCTCAGCCTGCGATCGTGGCTGCTGGTGGGCAGCAGCTTTATGGCTATCTGGAGCGTCCGCAACCCGAACTTTCTGCTGCGCTGGGGCAAACGCGCCTTTGCCGGCTGGAGCGCATGGCGGTTGCTTAAAAACACCATGCACAAGCAAATCCACTAACGCTTCCTCTCCTGCGGGAGAGGAAGCCCTCCCCACCCGCCTTGTTCATCTAATTTGAAAAAGATTAACAGTTTTCCTTGCTAACAATCTTTTTCGCCGCCGCTTATGATTCTCTCCATCAGAATTACTTCGGTAATCAAAACAAAAAATCTTATTTAATCAATAGATTGTATTAAGCATCTGTAATAAGGCGCACTGGAGAGAGAAATGAAAAAATTCGAAGATGTTGGTGTTCTGGTAGCACGTATTCTGATGCCGATTCTGTTCATCGTGGCGGGCTGGGGCAAAATCACCGGTTATGCGGGCACACAGCAGTATATGGAAGCGATGGGCGTGCCGGGCTTCTTCCTGCCGTTGACTATCCTGCTTGAGTTCGGCGGCGGTCTGGCGATTATTTTCGGCTTCCTGACGCGCACCACCGCCATCATCACCGCCCTGTTCACGCTGATGACGGCCTTTATCTTCCACATCGACTTCTCGCAGGCGCCGAACTCGATTATGTTCATGAAAAACTTGACCATTGCTGGCGGTTTCCTGCTGCTGGCCATCACCGGGCCAGGCGCATTCAGCCTTGACCGCGTGCTGAATAAAAAGTGGTAACGCTTCTATACTGAAATCATCAAAAGCGAGGAGTTTCTTCCTCGCTTTTCACTTTTACGCTGAAGCGATGCGACAGGCAAAGCGAAGGAAAACGGGAGGAAAAGAGATGGGACAACTTATCGACGGCGTCTGGCACGACACGTGGTATGACACCAAATCCACCGGCGGGCGTTTTAAACGCTCTGAATCCGCCTGGCGCAACTGGCTTACCGCCGACGGCGAGCCGGGGCCGACCGGCAAAGGCGGTTTTGCCGCCGAGAAAGATCGCTATCACCTGTATGTCTCCCTCGCCTGCCCCTGGGCGCATCGCACGCTGATTATGCGCAAGCTCAAAGGGCTTGAACCGTTTATCGGCGTTTCGGTCGTGCACCCGCTGATGCTGCAGGATGGCTGGACCTTTGACGACAATTTCCCTGATGCCACCGGCGACAGCCTTTATCAGAACGAGTTTCTTTATCAACTCTATCTGCACGCCGACGAGCATTACACCGGGCGCGTAACGGTGCCGGTGCTGTGGGATAAAAAGACGCAGACTATCGTCAGCAACGAATCGGCGGACATTATCCGCATGTTCAACAGCGCTTTCGACGCGCTGGGCGCACGCGCCGGGGACTACTACCCGCAGGCCCTGCGCGGGCAGATTGACGAGCTGAACGGCTGGATCTACGACACGGTCAATAACGGCGTCTATAAAGCGGGCTTCGCCACCAGCCAGGAAGCCTATGACGAGGCGGTGAACGGCGTTTTCGCTTCACTTTCGCGCCTGGAGCAAATTCTCGGTCAGCACCGCTTCCTGACCGGCAACCAGCTCACCGAGGCGGATATTCGCCTGTGGACGACGCTTGTGCGCTTCGACCCGGTCTATGTCACGCATTTTAAATGCGATAAGCACCGCATCAGCGATTACCTGAACCTGCACGGCTTCCTGCGCGATATTTATCAGATGCCGGGCGTGGCGGAGACGGTTAATTTCGACCATATTCGCAACCACTATTTCCGCAGCCACAAAACCATTAACCCGACGGGGATTATTTCCATCGGGCCATGGCAGGATCTCGACGAACCGCACGGTCGCGACGAACGATTCCGCTAAACTTTCCGGCGCGCCGTCACGGGCGCCGCTTTCCTTCCCCGCGTCTCATTTACCCGCCGCTGATTCCCGTCTACGCTTTCACTATCGCTTATAAAACAAGCGATTGATGTTCAGACGAGGCGAAAGCATATGATGGACTGGTATTTTAAAGTTTTAAGAAACTACATTGGCTTCAGTGGCCGGGCGCGCCGCAAAGAGTACTGGATGTTTATTCTGGTCAACATCATCCTGACCGGGGTGCTTAGCATGATAGACAAAATGCTGGGGCTGCGGATGGCGGGCGATGAAGGCGTTCTTACCGCGATTTATGGTCTGCTGGTGTTCCTCCCCTGGTGGGCGGTACAGTTCCGGCGGCTGCATGACACCGATCGTTCCGCCTGGTGGCTGCTGCTGCTTATCATCCCGATTGTAGGCTGGCTTATCATACTGGCGTTTAACTGCCAGGACAGCACCCCGGGCGAAAACCGCTTCGGACCGAATCCTAAACACATCACCTGATCTCCCAACGCCGCTTTTTCTGCGGCGTTTCCCCCTCTCGTGTTATTCCCCACTCGCTGAAAGCCAGTTAATTTGCTAAAACGGTTTAATTAATGTTTAGCGGCAATCTTGTAAGGAGCAAATTTATGACGGCGAAAGTATGGGTGCTCGGCGATGCAGTAGTGGATTTACTGCCGGATGGCGAGGGGCGGCTTTTACAGTGCCCGGGCGGCGCGCCGGCGAATGTGGCGGTCGGCGTGGCGCGGCTTAACGGCCGCAGCGGATTTATCGGCAGGGTTGGCGACGATCCTTTTGGCCGTTTTATGCAGCGCACGCTTAACCATGAAAATGTGGATATCAGCTTTATGCGTACCGATGCGTCTCATCGCACCTCCACCGTGGTCGTGGCGCTGGATGATGAAGGCGAGCGCTCCTTTACTTTTATGGTGCGACCGAGCGCCGACCTGTTTCTGGAAACAAGCGACTTGCCGCCTTTCCAGGCGGGAGAGTGGCTGCACTGTTGCTCTATTGCTCTGAGCGCCGAACCTTCTCGCACCGCGGCTTTTACGGCGATGGAACGCATGCGCGCGGCGGGCGGTTTTGTCTCTTTCGACCCGAACATCCGCGAAGACCTCTGGCAGGACCCAGCCTTGTTACGCCAGTGCCTGACGCAGGCGCTGAAGCAGGCGCATGTGGTTAAGCTTTCAGAAGAAGAGCTGTGGCTTATCGCCGGGTCGACGGAGATAAAAACCAGCATGGCGCGCCTTGCTGAGACTTACGCTATTGAACTTCTGCTGGTGACGCAGGGCAAAGCCGGGGTGCTGGCCTGGCACCGCAACGACGTGCGCCATTATCCAACGCTGCCGGTAGTAAGCGTCGATACGACGGGCGCAGGCGATGCGTTTGTCGCCGGGCTGTTGTCCGGCCTGGCGGAACGCGGCCTGCCGCAAAACGAAGCGGAGCTCTCCGCCTGTCTCGCCAGCGCGCAAATCTGCGGCGCGCTCGCCACGACCGCCAGAGGGGCTATGACCGCCCTGCCTTATTTTCAGCAGCTTCAGCAACAGCTTGCCTGACGCCGGGCCGCGTTCGCGGCTCGTTTTGCGACTCGCCTCACATTCACTAAATCGGTTTAGCGCTTTTCATTGCTCTGCAAAATTAACCGTGATTATGATTTAAACCTAAACCGGTTTAGCAAATTTACATAATGACGATACCTCTTTATCACGGATGCAAAACGATGAAAAAAACCACGCTTGCCGTCACCCTTGGCTTGCTGCTCGGTTCCGGTCCGGCCTGGGGCGACGCCAGCATGAGCAGCATTGAAGCGCGCCTCGCCGCGCTGGAGCAGCGTCTCCAGGCAGCGGAACAGCGAGCCAACGCTGCGGAAACCCGCGCCGAAGCGGCAGAAAAACAGGCTCGCGAACTGGCCGCCTCGCAGCTGCAGACCCGTACCGCCGCCGCGCAAGTCGAGCAGCGCACCGCAAAGCTTGAGCAAAAAGCGAGCGACGAAGGCGGTTTTGAATTCCACGGCTATGCCCGCTCCGGCCTGTTGATGAACGACTCCGCCACCAAAACCCAGGGCGGCCCGACCGTCACGCCTGCCGGGGAGACCGGCGGCCACGTAGGCCGTCTGGGCAACGAGCCGGATACCTACGTCGAGATGAACCTTGAGCATAAACAAACGCTCGCAAACGGCGCCACTACGCGCTTTAAGGTCATGCTTGCCGACGGGCAGCGCACTTACAACGACTGGACCGCCGAAAGCAGCGATCTCAACGTCCGCCAGGTCTTTACGGAACTCGGCCATCTGCCCACCTTCACCGGCGCGTTCAAAGACGCCACCGTCTGGGCGGGCAAACGCTTTGACCGTGATAACTACGATATTCACTGGCTCGACTCTGACGTGGTGTTCCTCGCCGGTACCGGCGCCGGGATTTATGACATGACGTGGAGCGACGAGGCGCGCAGCAACTTCTCGCTCTATGGCCGCACCTTCGGCGATACCGAAAACAGCGAAAACACCGCCCAGAACTACATCCTGACGCTGAATAACTACTTCGGCCCGGTGCAACTGATGGTAAGCGGCATGCGCGCCAAAGATAATGAAGACCGCCTCGATCTGGAAGGCAACGAAGTGAAGGGCGATGCGGCGGAGCATGGCGTTCATGCGCTGCTCGGCCTGCATAACGAAAGCTTCTACGGCCTGCGTGAAGGCTCCTCGAAAACCGCGCTGCTGTATGGCCACGGGCTGGGCGCCGAGGTGAAAACCATTGGCGCCGACGGCGCGCTGCTGCCGGAAGCGGACACCTGGCGGCTGGCAAGCTACGGCATCACGCCGCTCGGCGGCGGCTGGCACATCGCACCGGCGGTGCTGGCGCAGAGCAGCAAGGACCGCTACGTGAAGGGCGACAGCTACGAATGGGCGACCGTCAACGCACGCCTGATTCAGGAAATAACCCAGAATTTCGAGATGCAGTACGAAGGCACCTACCAGTACATGGATCTGCGGCCGGAAGGTTACAACAGCCGCAACGCCGTCAGCGGTAACTTCTATAAATTCACCGTCGCCCCGACGCTTAAAGCCAGCGACGTGGGCGAATTCCTCAAACGCCCCGAACTGCGTCTTTTCGCCACCTGGATGGACTGGGATCACCGTCTGGATAACTATGCCAGCGGTGACGCTTTCGGCAGCAGTGGTTTCGCCGCCGGCGGCGAGTGGAACTTCGGCGTACAGATGGAAACCTGGTTCTGACAGCACGGCCCCTCCCGGGGCCGCTTCTCCAGGGCTGAGACTACCAAAACGATAAGACAGAGGTTGTTATGGATTTTGAACAGATCGCCCGCGCGCTGCTGCCGCTGCTGGGCGGCAAGGAAAATATCGCCAGCGCAGCCCACTGCGCCACGCGCCTTCGTCTGGTGCTGGCGGACGACGCGAAAGCCGATACCGCCGCCATCGGCAAAGTGGACGGGGTGAAAGGCTGCTTTCGCAATGCCGGCCAGCTGCAGGTCATTTTCGGCACCGGCGTGGTGAATAAAGTTTACGCCGCGTTTATTCAGGTCGCGGGCATTAACGAATCGAGCAAAACGGAAGCCGCGAACGCCGCCGCGCGCAAGCTCAACCCGTTCCAGCGCGCGGCGCGCCTGCTTTCTAATATTTTCGTACCGATAATCCCGGCGATTGTCGCCTCCGGCCTGCTGATGGGCCTGCTCGGCATGGTGAAAACCTACGGCTGGGTCAACCCGGATAACGCGCTCTACATCATGCTGGATATGTGCAGCTCGGCGGCGTTTATTATTCTGCCGATCCTGATTGGCTTTACCGCGGCGCGTGAGTTTGGCGGCAACCCTTACCTTGGCGCGACGCTCGGCGGTATCCTCACCCACCCGGCGCTGACTAACGCCTGGGGCGTGGCGGCAGGCTTCCACACCATGAACTTCTTCGGCATTGAGGTGGCGATGATAGGCTACCAGGGCACGGTTTTTCCGGTGCTGCTGGCGGTATGGTTTATGAGTCTGGTGGAAAAACAGCTGCGCCGCGTTATTCCGGATGCGCTCGATCTTATCTTAACGCCCTTCTTTACCGTGATTATCTCCGGCTTTATCGCGCTGCTGGTGATCGGCCCGGCGGGCCGGGCGCTGGGCGACGGCATCTCTTTCGTGCTAAGCACGCTCATCGCCCACGCCGGCTGGCTGGCGGGTCTGCTCTTCGGCGGGCTCTATTCCGTTATCGTCATTACCGGCGTGCACCATAGTTTTCACGCTATCGAAGCGGGGCTGCTCGGCAACCCTTCTATCGGCGTGAATTTCCTGTTGCCCATCTGGGCGATGGCGAACGTGGCGCAGGGCGGCGCTTGTCTGGCGGTGTGGTTTAAAACGAAAGATCCTAAAATCAAAGCCATTACCCTGCCTTCCGGGTTCTCGGCGCTGCTCGGCATTACCGAAGCGGCGATTTTCGGCATCAACCTGCGCTTTATGAAGCCCTTTATCGCCGGGCTTATCGGCGGCGCGGCGGGCGGCGCGTGGGTCGTCTCCGTTCACGTCTACATGACCGCTGTGGGTCTGACCGGCATTCCCGGCATGGCCATTGTGCAGGCCAGCTCGCTGCTGAACTACGCCATCGGCATGGTTATCGCTTTTTGCGTCGCCTTTGTCGTTTCTTACCTGCTGAAATACAAAACGGATTCTGAATAATGGCTTCGACAACGCGACTGCCTGCGATTTTGCAGGCCGTAATGAAAGGCCAGCCGCAGGCGCTGCGGGACAACCACTACCCGGCCTGGCATCTCGCCCCGGTCACCGGGCTGTTAAACGACCCGAACGGATTTATCCACTTCCAGGGGCGTTATCACCTGTTTTACCAGTGGAACCCGCTTGGCTGTGAGCATAAGTATAAATGCTGGGGTCACTGGAGCTCGGCGGATTTAGTGCAGTGGCGGCACGAGCCCATCGCCCTGATGCCCGATGAAGAGTATGACCGCAACGGCTGCTACTCCGGCAGCGCGGTGGATAACCAGGGCAAGCTTACGCTGTGCTATACAGGCAACGTGAAGTTCGATGACGGCGGACGCACCGCCTGGCAGTGTCTCGCGGTGCAAAACGCCGACGGGGGCTTCGATAAACAGGGGCCGGTGGTGCCGCTGCCGGGCGGTTATACCGGCCACGTCCGCGACCCGAAAGTGTGGCGCCATGAACATCACTGGTACATGGTGCTGGGCGCGCAGGACCTTGAACTGCAGGGCAAAGTGCTGTTGCTGCGCTCGGACAACTTGTGGAACTGGCAAAGCCTGGGCGAAATCGCCGGCAGCGGCCTGAACGGCATTGGTGATGCGGGTTACATGTGGGAGTGTCCGGATCTTTTCGCCCTCGGCGGAAAAACGTTTCTTATCTGCTGCCCGCAGGGCGTTGAGCGTGAGGAAAAGCGCTTTCTGAACGCTCACCCCAGCGCTTATCTGAGCGGCGAGTTTGACTATGAACGCGCCTCGTTTCAGCACGGCCCGCTGAATGAGATTGACGCCGGGTTTGAGTTTTACGCGCCGCAAACCACGCTGACGGCCGACGGCAGACGGCTGCTGGTGGGCTGGATGGGGGTGCCGGATGGCGAAGAGATGGGCCAGCCCACGACCGCGTATGGCTGGATCCACCAGATGACCTGCGTGCGCGAGCTTTCTGAGCAAAACGGCAAGCTTTATCAGCAGCCGGTGCGCGAGCTTCAGGCGCTGCGCGGCGAAGAAGAGCGTTACCAGGGCAACGCCGCTGCGGCGCCTGCGCTTAACGCGCAACGCCTTGAGCTGGAGCTGGAAAGCGCGGGCGACGTCACGCTTAACTTCGCCGATACCTTACTCCTGGAATGGCGACGCGACGCGTTGCGCCTTGCGCGCAGAAGCCTGCAAACCGGCGAATGGCTTTACCGCTACTGGCAGGGCGACGCGCATAAACTGCAAATATTGTGCGATAGCTCCAGCGTCGAGATCTTTATCAACGAAGGCGAAGGGGTCATGAGCAGCCGCTATTTTCCCACGCAGCCGGCGCAGCTTACTTTCAGCGGCAGCGCAGAACTGCGGGCCCGCTACTGGTCGTTGCGCCCCTGCATGGTAGAATGACGGTCCCTTTTTCCTGACCAGTGCATCGCCGTGAGAAAAACCAAACGCGTTACTATTAGTGATATCGCCGCGCTGGCGGGGGTCTCCAAAGCCACCGCCAGCCTGGTGCTCAACGGACGGGGCAAAGAGCTGCGCGTCGCGCAAGAGACACGTGAGCGCGTGCTTACCATCGCCCAGCAGCAGCACTATCAACCCAGCATTCATGCTCGCCTGCTGCGAGAAAACCGCAGTCATACGCTGGGGCTGGTAGTGCCGGAAATCACCAACTATGGTTTCGCCGTTTTCTCTTACGAACTGGAAAACCTCTGCCGCGAAGCGGGCCTGCAGTTGCTTATCTCCTGTACCGATGAGAACCCCGGTCAGGAAACGGTGGTGGTGAATAACCTTGTCGCGCGCCAGGTAGACGGGCTGATTGTCGCCTCCAGCATGCTAAGCGACAGCGATTACGTGAAACTCAGCGAGCAGTTGCCGGTCGTGCTGTTTGACCGTCACATGAGCGACACTCGCCTGCCGCTGGTGATGACCGATTCCGTGACGCCCACCGCCGAACTGGTTGAGCGGGTAGCGCGCGCCCATCCTGATGAGATCTATTTTCTCGGCGGCCAGCCCAGGCTTTCGCCGACGAAAGACCGGCTTGAAGGTTTTAAGCAGGGGCTTGAGCGGGCGGGCGTGGCGCTGCGACCGGAGTGGATTATCCACGGCAATTATCACCCAAGCAGCGGTTACGAGATGTTCGCCGCCCTGTGCGCCAGGCTGGGGCGCCCGCCCAAAGCGTTGTTTACCGCCGCCTGCGGCTTGCTGGAAGGGGTGCTGCGCTACATGAGCCAGCACGGTTTACTGGAAAGCGATATCCATCTCGCCAGCTTTGACGATCACTATCTTTATGATTCGCTTTCGGTGCGGATTGATACGGTACAGCAGGACTGCCGCCAGCTGGCGTACCACTGCTTTGAAATGCTGACCCAACTGGTGGATGAGAATGACCCGACGCCGCTGCAGCGCCACCTTCCGGCCACGCTGCAATGGCGTCATTCTGCGTCAGTGTCTTCCTGAAAACAGCTTCGGAATTTCACGCAGGCACCAGGCCTTGGCTTCGCCCATACTGTCGCGCCGCCAGGCCATGATGATATCGATTTCATTGGTGTATTCCGGGCTAACCACGCGCAGTCGGCCTTCTGCGATATCTTTTTCCACCATCGCATAAGGCATCGTCGCTACGCCCAGCCCCGCCAGCAACGCCTGGCGTTTATCTTCAATCGACGTCACCGTCAGGCGCGGCTGCTTATCGAGCAGCTGTACCGTCAACACCGGCCTTTCCCGCGCGGTGTCCGCCACCGCCACGCCGCGATACTTCACGCGAGTGACTTCCGAGAGCGGCTCCGGCTCCTGATGAATAGGATGATCCGGCGCGGCGACATACACGTTCATCACTTTATAAAGCTTGCGGGAGTTGATTTCCGACGAAGAGCGGAAATGCATGTCCGGCGCAATGACGATATCCGCCCGCCCCTGCTCCAGCCGCTCCCACGCGCCCGCCAGCACTTCCGTGATAATAGAGAGCTGGGTGTTAGCCTTTTCCGCAAGCTTATCCACCAGCGGGAAGAGCGTGGAGGTGGGAACAAGCGCCTCGGCGACTATCGTCAGGTGGGTTTCCCAGCCGCGGGCCAGCGCTTCGGCATCGGTCGTGAGCTTATCCGCCGCTTCTAACAACACGCGACCGCGCTCAAGCAGCATCCGGCCGACATTGGTGAATTTGGTGCGGTGGCCGGAGCGGTCAAACAGCACTACGTCGAGCTCTTCTTCAAGCTTTTGCATGGTATAACTTAGCGCGGACGGCACGCGCCCCAGCTCATCCGCCGCAGCGGCAAAGCTGCCGCGCCTGTCGATAGCGTCCATTACCCTTAATGCTTCCAGCGTCAACGCCCTTTCTTTAGCCATCGGGTTCTCGTTCAGGAAATTTGAATATAGGCAGCAGATTAACTGGCTAACATTGCACCGTCCAGACCTTTACCATAAAAGCAAGTAAAGAGAGGTCAAGAACATGATTACGACGAGAACAGCCAAACAGTGCGGGCAAGCTGACTATGGATGGCTGCAGGCTCGCTATACCTTTTCCTTTGGACACTACTTCGACCCGAAACTGCTGGGCTACGCTTCCCTGCGCGTGCTTAATCAGGAGGTATTGGCGCCCGGCGCCGCCTTCCAGCCGCGCACCTACCCGAAAGTGGATATTCTGAACCTCATTCTGGAAGGCGAAGCGGAATACCGCGACAGCGAAGGCAACCATGTGCAGGCGAAAGCCGGCGATGCGCTGCTGCTCTCCACGCAGCCCGGCATCAGCTACAGCGAACATAACCTGAGCAAGGATAAATCGCTCACCCGTATGCAGCTCTGGCTGGATGCCTGCCCCGAGCGGGAAAACCCGGCGGTGCAGAAAATAAGGCTGGCAGAGGCGGCGCGTCAGCTTATCGCTTCGCCAGACGGCGCGGAGCAGAGCCTGCAGTTGCGCCAGCAGGTCTGGCTGCATCACATTGAGCTGGATAAAGGCGAACGGCTCGATTTTACGCTGCACGGACCGCGCGCCTATTTGCAGTCTATCCACGGCCAGTTTCATGCCGTGACGCCTGCGGAAGAGAAAAAAGCGCTCGCCTGCGGCGACGGCGCGTTTATTCGCGACGAGGCTAATTTGACCATCGTTGCCGATACGCCGCTGCGCGCATTATTGATTGATTTACCGGTGTAACTCACCGCTCAAACGCATTGAATAGATTATGAAAACCATGAAAAGCTCAGAAATGAAGACTCATCAACCGGCTACGCTTGCCGCACCGTTGCCTGAACATCGCGAATTTAATGTCGAACACATGCTCAGCGAACTGGAAGCGATTGTTGAAGACGCGCAGGTACGCCTTGCTGAAGAAGAAGCGGCGGCGTAATTCCCTTCCCAGGCAAGCCACCTCTGTGGCTTGCCTGTTTCTATGACAGCATCAAAAATCCCTCATCTTTTTACTCTTTTGTGTCGATATAGATTTCTGAGTGACGCGGCCTGTCATTCGTCGCCGTTATAGTTCCCTTTTGTGACGACGAGATTAACGCTGCGGACATTTGTTTGCGCCGAACACAGAGTAAGGAAAAGTATGAGCAGCGAAGCGAAAGCAGCGAAGCATCAGATTCTGATTGAGCGGCTGTCTGGCATTTTCGAGCGGCTTTACCAGGGAAAAACGCTGGATAAAAACTGGCTGTGCGAAACGTACGCCATCACCCCCCGCACTGCCTACCGGGATATTTCCCGCATTGCCCACCTCGTGGATGAGATTTCGCCCGGCAAATATCGTCTGGCGGCGACGCTTCAGCCCGGCCTGAGCTACTCCCAGCTAAGCGAGTTCGCCCAGCTTACCGATGTGGCGAAACTCTTTCCCGACGCTGACGGCAAAAAGCTGCGCGAAGCGCTTAACCACCGCGAGACCCTGATGATTAAGGGCAACAGCACGCGCAATAACAGCGCGGTTGAAAGCGTTCTGCACGATTTAAAACAAGCCATCGCCAGGCGGCAGCTGGTGGGATTTACCTATAAAAGCAAACCCCGGCTGGCGCAGCCTTATAAGCTGATTAATCAAAGCGGGCTTTGGTACCTGGCCGCCTGCGAAGCGGAAAGAATGAAGGCGTTCGAACTGGCGAAAATTCAACGGCTACAGGTTTACCCGCAAACCTTTGAAATGGAGACGGCGCGGCTTAACGCTATCCATGAAGAGAACGGCATCTGGTTTGGCGAACGCACCACCGTTGTGCTGGAAGCAACGCCCAAAGCGGCAAGTTATCTGCAACGTCGTCCCCTGTTTCCGCATCAGCAGATTGAACGCACCCACCCCAACGGCGGCGTTACGTTATCGACCTCAGTGACAGATCCGCAGTTGCTGTTCCGCTGGGTACGCTACTGGCTGCCGGAAATCCGCATCGTTTCGCCCACCGCCTGGCAAGAAAAGTTCGCCAGCGAATTGCAACAGCACGCCGCTGAACTGACGCCGGCGTAATAAGAAAAAACCCCACCCCGCGGCGCTGCGGTGGGGTGGGGTTTCTCATGGCGTTATGTTGCTGTTACTCGTCGAAGTACCAGTACCCCTGGTTTACCAGTTCGGTTAACTCCGCCATAAATACCGGGTTATCAACCGCTTCGCCAAGCTCTTGCTGGCTGATAAAGGTGTAGCGGCACAGCGCATCGGCGGCTTTCAGGTCAACCGTATCCAGCCGCTCGCTATTGATAAAAATCGTCTCGCCAACGTTCAGGACCCGCAGCCCGTTCAGGCGTGTCAGCACTTCCCCGGCCTTCAGGGCTTCGACAATCTCTTGCGTTTCGTAAGGCGGCTCAGCAGGCGCGATGTCCAGTTCGTGGCGCGGCGTGGTGATGAAGCGGCCAAACCACTGTTTAAAATCGGCGGGCTGGTTGATCATGGCGATCATCATTTCACGCAGGCGATCCAGCTCATACGCTTCCACCCGGCCCGGATGTTCCCGGCAGGTTAAATCCGGATCGCTGTAATGCTCGCCGCCGAGGTCGTTTTCCAGCGCGTAGTCGGCGAAGCTGCTCACCAGATCCCTGCCGTTTGGCCCGCGGAAACCGACAGAATAGTTCAGCGCGGTTTCATGCGTGACGCCGTCGTGTGGAAAGCCAGGCGGAATATAGAGGATGTCGCCCGGTTCCAGATCTTCATCAATAATCGGGGTGAACGGGTCAACGTGAAGCAGCGCCGGGTGCGGACAAAACTGCCGCATCGGCAACTTGTCACCCACGCGCCAGCGGCGGCTGCCCATCCCCTGAATGATAAACACATCATACTGATCAATATGTGGACCCACGCCGCCGCCGGGAACCGAGAAAGAGATCATCAGGTCATCCAGACGCCAGTCGGGCAGCACGCGGAACGGGCGCACCAGCTCAGCAGACGGCGCGTGCCAGTGGTTGACGGCCTGCGCCAGCAGCGACCAGCCTGTTTCGCCCAGATTATCGAAATTTTCAAACGGCCCGTTGCTGGCCTGCCACTGGCCGTGCTTAAAACTCACCAGCCGGCTATCCACTTCCGCCTCCATAGCCAGCCCGGCCAGCTCGTCCGGCGTGATGGGGTCGATAAAATTCGCAAACGCGCGCTTCAGGACGACAGGTTTTTTCTGCCAGTAAGTTGCTAAGAATTCGGGCCAGTTAAGGTTGAGTTGATAAGCCATCGCTTTAGACCAGTAAGAAGAAAAACGGGCCCGATTATAGAGAGGCAAAGCGTTGAGCCGCTTTGTCATTGGTCAAAGCCGCACCATTATGAGTGAGCGCATAACGCTTCGCTCGCCATACGTAACGCGAAGGCGCTACGCGGACGCTCATCCGTCTTGTGCGCCAGTTAAGCACAACCCCGCCGGAGCGGGGTCTTGTCACTATTAACAAAATAAACGGAGCGGAATAATGCGCAGTAAAGCCCCAGGAAGGTGATTAAACAGGCCTGGCAGGAGCATGAGCATGAGCATGAGCAACACCACGCTATGCCCTATTTCAAAAAAACGACCGTCCATATGTGGGTGAAATCGGTCATTTATGGGATGCAAAGCCCGATTAAATGAATCCCTCATAAACGCAAAAAGGCCCGCTCACCAGCGGGCCTCTCTGAAAGAATTCGGTAATTATGCAACTTCTGCGGGGTCATCTCGTTCAGCGGTCACCGTTACAATAGTGGTGATTCGGCTCAGTTCCTCCTGAGTCCGGGCGTCGTTTTGAACTTCCCAAATGTCCACGTTTTGTTGAAGATTAAGCCAGAAATCGACACTGGTATCGAAAGCTTTAGCTAAACGAAACGCCATATCAGTTGTCAATTTGCGGTTGTTGTTCACCAGAGCGCTTACGGAATTACGGTGTACATTTAACTTTTCAGCCAGATCGTTGATTTTAAGATCCAGCGGCTCAAGATATTCGTACAGTAATACATCCCCTACCGTGGTTGGTTTCCTCATTGCTTGATGAATAGCCATTGTTTACCTCAAGATTACTTTATAACTGCCTAAGAGCAGCCTGGCGGGGATGGTTAGCCCCCTGCCGAGGCTCTATTGATGCTTCTTGTATTTATGGGGGTCTAAGTATAAATCCTCAGCCTTCCCATCCACCCATTTGAAAATTAGCCGGTATTGGTCGTTAATTCGAATGGATGAATATTCCTCAAGCGGTGGTTCTAAATTTTCAAACCTGTTTCCAGGTGGCGAACGGAGATCTCTAAAATCCGTCGCTGCGTTTATGATGTCCAGCTTCCTTGCCAGGGCAGACTCAATATCTGATGGAATCTTTTTATGCGACTTACCGTAAAGGTAGAAGTCTTTTAGCCACTGGTCACGAAAACTTCCGATGTTCTTCATCAATTCATCTTCGTCCCTACTGTTGTGGAATTAAGGCCATATTAACGCACACCTGCACACCTGCACAGTGCACAAGTTCAAAAAGACGGGTAGGGAATCCTGAAGAGTTCTCGCCCCATGGCAGGAATGATATCCGTCGTAAGCGCTTTATTGACTGAGCCAAGCCCATATTATTCAAGCTGGAAATCATCATCGAATTCATTGGTTTGCCGTGCCACAGTAGTTCTACTTATCAGATAAGTTAAACCCTCAGAGAGAAACAGGGCGTTCAAACTCAAGCCAGAAATAATCCGGATAAGTACGACCGAACCAGTCCCCCCCTCCGTACTCTTTCAGACACTGAAAGAAAACCCCGCCGCCATCGTCCACCCGCTTAAAAAGCAAAACCCCGCCGGAGCGGGGTTTTTAATGTGTGAAGCTGACCGGTAAGCCGCTTTCTTTTGGGTATAGCGTCGTGGACAGTCATTCATCTTCCACCCGCTTAAAAAGCAAAACCCCGCCGGAGCGGGATTTTTAATGTGTGAAGCTGACCGGTAAGCCGCTTTCTTTTGGGTATAGCGTCGTGGACAGTCATTCATCTTCCACCCGCTTAAAAAGCAAAACCCCGCCGGAGCGGGGTTTTTAATGTGTGAAGCTGACCGGTAAGCCGCTTTCTTTTGGGTATAGCGTCATGGACAGTCATTCATCTTCCAGCCGCGGAAAAAGCAAAACCCCGCCGGAGCGGGGTCTTTAATGTGTGAAGCTGACCGGTAAGCCGGGTTCTGTCGTGGACAGTCATTCATCTAGGCCAGCAATCGCTCACTGGCTCAAGCAGCCTACCCGGGTTCAGTACGGGCCGTACCATGCGAACCCCTATTTGGCCTTGCTCCGGGTGGAGTTTACCGTGCCGCGAACTGTTGCCAGCCGCGCGGTGCGCTCTTACCGCACCCTTTCACCCTTACCTGATCCCGCTTGCGCGGGCCATCGGCGGTCTACTCTCTGTTGCACTGGTCGTGGGCTTGCGCCCCCCAGGCGTTACCTGGCACCCTGCCCTATGGAGCCCGGACTTTCCTCCCCTCCGCCCGTCTCCCCAAAAGGACGACGACGAAGCGGCGACTGTCTGGTCAGCTTCGGCGCAGGAGTATAGAGGGTTTACGCTCGCCTGTCACGCGCGGCCCGTTCTCTTTGCGCATTGCCTTCAGAAGCGAATCTTCATTTACTTTCGATAACCTCCGAAATCTCTCTTTTGCGATCCTAATCACAACCAAAACTTTCGATAAGTTATACATTCCTTCGAAACAAAAGATTCCGAAAAAGAGGGAAGAGGATGTTTATTATTTCCAGTAAAAACCTGCTGCTTAAAGCGCAAAGGGAAGGCTACGCCGTGCCTGCTTTTAATATTCATAACCTTGAAACCCTGCAGGTCGTGGTAGAAACCGCCAGCGAAATGCGCGCGCCGCTGATTGTCGCGGGCACGCCCGGGACGTTCGTTTATGCCGGTACGGGAAACCTGCTGGCACTGGCAAACGATATGGCCCATCACTATAACCACCCTCTCGCCGTCCACCTCGATCATCATGAAAAGCTTGCGGATATTCAGCACAAAGTGATGGCAGGCGTACGATCCGCCATGATTGATGGCTCACACCTTCCCTTTGAAGAGAACGTGGCGCTGGTAAAAAGCGTGACGGACTTTTGCCATCGTTACGATGCCAGCGTTGAGGCGGAACTGGGCCGGCTCAGCGGGCAAGAAGACGATTTTATCGTTGAAAGCAAAAATGCGCTCTACACCCATCCGGCGCAGGCAAGCGAATTTGTCGCCCGCACGGGCATTGACTCACTCGCTGTGGCGATAGGCACCGCGCACGGCCTCTACCGCGCCCAGCCAAAGCTCGATTTTGAACGGCTGGCGAAAATCCGTGCGGTCGTCGGGGTGCCTCTGGTGCTGCATGGCGCTTCCGGTCTGCCTGCAGGCGACATACAAAAAGCCATCGCGCTTGGCATTTGCAAGGTCAATATCGCCACTGAACTTAAGATGGCGTTCTCGGCGGAGCTTAAGCGCTACTTCAATGAACATCCCGAAGCCAGCGATCCGCGCCATTACATGCAGCCTGCGAAGCTCGCCATGAAAGAGGTGGTTCGTAAGGCCATCCTTCATTGCGGGTGCGAAGGCAAGCTCTGACAAAAAAGGAGATGCCCGAGAAATAGCGCGCCGCCTGGCTCGTTCTCCGCCTCTTTCTGGCAATGTTTGATGAGATTCTCGAGGCAGTTCGCGAAAGCGAAGCATGACCTTTGCCACAAAAACAAAAACTAATGAAACTAAACGAAAACGGAGGGAAAATGCAGGATTTAATAACCCGACATAAAGCGGGCGAGCAGGCAGGAATATGTTCCGTCTGCTCCGCCCACCCGCTGGTGATAGAAGCCGCGCTGCGTTTTGACCTGAATACAGAGCGGAAGGTGCTGATTGAAGCGACCTCTAATCAGGTGAACCAGTATGGCGGGTATACCGGCATGCAGCCGCACCAGTTTCGCGATTTTGTTTTGCAAATAGCAGATAAAGTCGGTTTTCCCCACCAGCGTATTATCCTTGGCGGCGATCACCTGGGACCAAACTGCTGGCAGAACGAAAGCGCCGAAGCGGCGATGGAAAAATCGGTCGAGTTGATTCAAGCCTACGTTGCGGCGGGCTTTAGCAAAATTCACCTGGACGCGTCGATGTCCTGCGCGGACGACCCAACCCCTCTGGCGCCGCAAACGGTGGCTGAGCGGGCGGCGCGGCTTTGCGAGGCGGCGGAAAACGTAGCGACGCTGGAGCAAAAATCACGTTTGACCTATGTCATCGGCACAGAGGTGCCGGTGCCTGGCGGCGAAGCCAGCACCATCGGCAGCGTACACGTCACCCGCGTGGAAGATGCCGCGTTAACGCTTGAAACCCACCGCGAGGCTTTTTATCGGCGTGGGCTCGAAGCGGCGTTTAACCGGGTCATCGCCATGGTGGTGCAGCCTGGCGTGGAGTTTGATCACACCCAGATAATTCACTATCAGCCGCAGGCCGCGAAGGCGCTCTCCGCCTGGATTAACCAGACAACGCTGGTTTATGAGGCGCACTCCACCGATTACCAGTCGCGAGAGGCTTACCGGGCGTTAGTTAAAGATCATTTCGCCATCCTGAAAGTGGGGCCTGCGCTTACCTTCGCACTCCGTGAGGCCATCTTCGGGCTGGCGCATATGGAAGAGGCGCTTATCGCCCCCGAGCGGCGCAGCCGCGTGCTGGAGGTGATTGACGAAGTGATGCTCAACGAGCCTGGATACTGGAAGAAGTACTATCGCCCCACATGGAGCCAGGCGATGGTCGATATTCATTTCAGTCTTTCGGACCGTATCCGCTACTACTGGCCGCATCCGCGCATTCAGCAGAGCGTGGAAAAACTTATCGCCAACCTTAACGAGGTCGCGCTCCCGCCAGGCCTTATCAGCCAGTTCCTGTCCGGGCAATTCGAGAGCATTAACGCCGGCACGCTGGCGGCCACGCCGCACAGTCTGATTATCGACAAAATTCAGGACGTGCTGCGCGCTTATCGCTACGGCTGTTCCCCTGATGCTGAATGAGGCAGAAAACGCATGAGCCAATTATTCGTTCGCACCGGTATCGATTTTCCGTCCTGTCAGCATGCGCTGGCCCATATAGGCGAAGCGATGCTGGCCGAAGGGGTGGTGCATGAAACCTACCCCGCCGCGCTGCTGGAACGGGAGGCCGCTTTCCCTACAGGCATCGCGCTGGAGCGGCACGCTGTCGCGATTCCCCACTGCGAAGCGATGCACGCGAAGTCGGCGGCCATTTATCTTATCCGTCCCGATAAGCCCGTGCTGTTTCAACGCGCCGATGACGATGGCGAGATAGCCGTCTCGCTCATCATTGCGCTGATCGTTGAAAACCCCACGGCGCAGCTCACGCTGCTGCGTCGTTTATTCAGCAAGCTGCAGGACCCGGAAACGCTGGAAGCGCTACTGCGTTCATCCGACAACGCGCTGGCGACGCTTTTTCAGAACACCATTCTTGAGCCTGAACCTTGCACGCAGCTTTCCTAATCCACTGATAATAAAAGGAGTACCCTATGAAACGAAAAGTGATTGTCGCTTGCGGCGGCGCGGTCGCCACCTCAACGATGGCGGCGGAGGAAATCAAAGAACTCTGTGAGTCACACCATATCGAACTCGACCTGGTGCAGTGTCGCGTCAATGAAATCGAAACCTATATGGATGGCGCCGATCTCATCTGCACTACGGCGAAAGTGGATCGCGCTTTTGGCGATATTCCTGTCGTGCACGGTATGCCCTTTGTCTCTGGCGTGGGCATTGAAGCGCTGCAGCAAAAAATTCTGACCGTGCTGATGGGGTGACGCCATGTTTAGCGAAATCATGCGCTACGTTCTCGACCTTGGCCCTACCGTTATGCTGCCGGTGGTCATCATCATTTTCTCGAAACTGCTGGGAATGAAACTCGGCGACTGTTTTAAATCGGGTTTGCATATCGGCATCGGTTTTGTCGGCATCGGGCTCGTCATTGGGTTAATGCTCGATTCCATTGGCCCGGCAGCGAAGGCCATGGCGGAGCACTTTGAGATCAATCTTCATGTGGTGGACGTAGGCTGGCCGGGCTCTTCGCCCATGACCTGGGCTTCGCAAATCGCGCTGGTAGCTATCCCCATCGCGATTGCCGTTAACGTCGCGATGCTGCTAACGCGCATGACGCGGGTGGTCAACGTTGATATCTGGAATATCTGGCATATGACCTTTACCGGCGCGATGCTGCACCTCGCTACCGGCTCCTACTGGATAGGCATCCTTGGGGTAGTAATACATGCCGCCTTTGTTTACAAGCTGGGCGACTGGTTTGCCAAAGACACCCGCGACTTTTTCGGTCTCGAAGGCATGGCTATCCCGCACGGCACCTCCGCCTACCTCGGCCCGATAGCCGTGCTTGTAGACACGGTAATTGCAAAAATCCCGGGGCTTAACCGCATCCACTTTAGCGCTGACGACGTGCAGAAGCGGTTTGGTCCTTTTGGCGAGCCGGTGACGGTAGGCTTTGTCATGGGGATCGTTATTGGCGTGCTTGCGGGCTATGACGTGAAAGGCGTATTACAGCTGGCGGTCAAGACCGCGGCGGTTATGCTGCTGATGCCGCGCGTTATCAAACCGATAATGGATGGCCTGACCCCTATCGCGAAACAGGCGCGTAAACGCCTGCAGGCGAAATTCGGCAGTCAGGAATTTTTAATCGGCCTCGACCCAGCGCTGCTGCTGGGCCATACCTCGGTGGTCTCCGCCAGTCTGATTTTTATTCCTTTAACCATTCTTATCGCCGTAGCGGTGCCCGGGAATCAGGTCCTGCCCTTTGGCGACCTGGCGACAATCGGCTTCTTCGTCGCCATGGCAGTGGCTGTGCATCAGGGCAACCTGTTCCGCACGTTAATCTCTGGCGTCATCATCATGAGCATAACGCTGTGGATTGCCACGCAGACTATCAGCCTGCATACCCAGTTGGCCGCAAACGCGGGCGCGCTTAAAGCGGGCGGCATGGTGGCATCCATGGATCAGGGCGGCTCTCCCGTTACCTGGCTGCTCATCCAGCTCTGCACCTGGCAGAACGTCACCGGATTCGTGGTTATTGGCGCCATCTATTTTGCCGGTGTGCTGCTGACATGGCGCCGGGCGCGCGCTTTTGTGGCTGAAGAAAAAACGGCAGCCGATCAGACGAGCCAAACCGTTTCGTGATACAGGGGGAGCCTGGCTCCCCGACTATTCCTGGAGAGAAGAATGAAATCAGTGGTAATTCATGCTGAGGGCAGCGTGCGCGTTGAAGAACGCCCGGTCCCGGGCATTCAGGCTGAGGACGACGTGCTGGTGAAGGTAGTCAGCTCGGGATTATGTGGTTCAGATATCCCTCGCATCTTCGCCGGGGGCGCGCATTATTATCCTGTCACGCTGGGCCATGAGTTTAGCGGCTACGTCGAACAGTGCGGCAGCGCGGTTGACGATCTCGCGCCCGGCGATGCGGTGGCCTGCGTTCCCTTGCTGCCCTGTTTTGAATGCGATGAATGCGCTAAAGGCTATTTTTCTATTTGCAAACGCTACCAGTTTGTCGGTTCGCGCCGCGAGGGCGGTCATGCCGAATATATTGTCGTCAAGCGCGCCAATCTGTTCTTGTTGCCCAAAGAGATGGCCATTGAGGATGGCGCGTTTATCGAGCCTATTACCGTCGGGCTGCACGCCTTCCATCTGGCGCAAGGGTGCTCAGGCAAGAATGTGGTTATCGTAGGCGCGGGCACTATCGGCCTGCTGGCGATGCAGTGCGCGCGAGCGCTGGGCGCCAACAGCGTTACGGCGATCGACATCAACCCGGAGAAGCTGCAGCTGGCGAAATCGCTTGGCGCGACGCATGTCTTTAACAGTAAGGCCATGTCTGCGGCGGAGATAAGCGCAGCGCTGGAAGAGCAACGTTTCGATCAACTGGTGCTGGAGACGGCCGGTATGCCGCAGACAGTTTCTTTATCAATAGAGATAGCAGGCCCTCGCGCTCAGGTTGCGCTGGTCGGCACGCTGCATCATGACCTTACCCTTTCCGCTGCGGTCTTTGGCAAAATCCTGCGCAAAGAGCTGACCCTGCTCGGCAGTTGGATGAACTATTCGGCGCCCTGGCCGGGCGAAGAGTGGCGAGCGGCAGCGCGTCTGCTTGCTGAAAAACGGCTGGCGCTGGGGCCGCTTATCGCGCACCAGGGCGATGCAGAGAGCTTTTCCCGGGCCGTGCAGGCGTTAAACGGCGCGCCGATGCAGGGCAAAATCCTGCTGCGTTTTCCCTGACAACATTGAGCCAGCAACCTGAGCTGGCTCACATTTGCTTTCGGGATTAGGCGTTCATCTTTCGCATGCCTTCGATTACACTGATAACAGTTAATTATCAGGCAAATCAATATGAACTCTTTTGAGCGAAGGAACAAAATTATCGATCTGGTGAATGCGCAAGGTAGCGTTATGGTGCTGGATCTTTCGAATGCTTTTGGCATTTCTGAAGTGACTATTCGCGCCGACCTGCGCTTTCTCGAAGAAAAAGGGCTGGTGACGCGCTTTCACGGCGGCGCGGCGAAGCCTGGCAGCAATCTGGCAGAAAGCGAGAACCAGGAAGTGAAGCTGGAAGAGCGTTACCAGCTGGCGAGCGACCCGAAAAAACGCATTGCGCACGCCGCTGCCGCCCTGATCAACGAAGGAATGACAGTGATACTCGACAGCGGCAGCACGACGCTGCTGATTGCCGGAGAGCTGGTGAAAATGGCCAATATCACCGTGATTACGAATAGCCTGCCAGCAGCCTCTCTCCTCGCCAATAACAAGGACATTACGCTGGTGGTCTGCGGCGGCACCGTGCGGCATAAAACGCTCTCTATGCATGGCACTATCGCGCAGCTTTCCTTGCAGGGCATCAGCGCCGACCTGATGTTCGTGGGCGCTGACGGCATCGACGCCGCCAACGGCATCACGACCTTTAATGAAGGCTACTCTATCAGCGGTGCGATGGCTGCCGCCGCCCATAAAGTCATTGCTGTACTGGACGCCACCAAGTTTAACCGTCGAGGGTTTAATCAGGTGCTGCCGATGGAGGAGATTGATTGCGTTATTACCGATGAAGGCATCAGTGAAAAAGATAAAGCTGCGCTGAAGAAAACCGGCGTTGAACTGAAAATCGTGTAACTCGTTACGCTTTTACCGCCGCCGCGTTGCGGGCGCTACGCGGCGGCTTGTGCGGGCAGAGGATTACTCCTGCTGCTCCAGTGCGTACTTGTAAAGCGCGTTTTTCTTCACGCCGTGAATCTCCGCGGCCAGCGCAGCGGCTTTTTTTAGTGGCAGTTCGGCCTGAAGCAGCGCCAGGGTGCGCAGCGCGTCGGCGGGAAGTTCTTCTTCCTGCGCTTTAAATCCTTCAACAATCAGCACCATTTCACCCTTACGGCGGTTTTCATCTTCCCGCACCCAGGCGAGCAGCTCCCCCGCCGGCGCGCCGTGAATCGACTCCCAGGTTTTAGTGAGTTCGCGGGCGAGCACCACGTAACGGTTCTCCCCCAATACGTCGCGCAGATCCTGCAGGCTGTCCAGCAGGCGATGGGTGGATTCGTAGAAGATCAGGGTGCGCGGCTCCTGCTCAAGCGCTTTCAGCGCATCGCGGCGGCCTTTTGGTTTTGCAGGCAGAAAGCCTTCATAGCAAAAGCGATCGGAAGGGAGGCCGGCGGCGGAAAGCGCGGCGATAGCCGCACAGGGTCCCGGCAGCGGCACGACGCGGATCCCCGCTTCGCGGCAGGCGCGCACAAGATGGTAGCCCGGGTCGTTAATCAGCGGCGTTCCGGCGTCGGAAACCAGCGCGATAGCCTGCCCTTCACGCAATTTCGCTATCAGCGTTTCCGCCTTTTGCTGCTCATTGTGGTCGTGGAGTGCGAACAGGCGCGCATTAATCGCAAAATGCTGTAACAGCAGGCCGGTATGACGAGTATCTTCTGCGGCAATCAGATCGACGGATTGCAACACAGTCAGGGCGCGTTGCGTAATGTCGCCGAGATTGCCGATTGGCGTCGGGACAATATAGAGCTGGCCTTGAGAATTCTCCGCCGAATCGTGTTGTTTCATTGTTTAGTCCGTATTGCCGATTTAAAATTGAACATTAGCGATAAAAAAACTCACTGGATACAGTATGGTACCGTCTAAATTTGTTCGTTCGAAGGCCGCGCGCTGCCTGCCCGTTGTGCTGGCAGCGTTGTTTTTTGCAGGCTGCGGCACCCAGACGCCGGATCAAACCGCCGCGCATATGCAGGGGGAAACGCAGGCGGATTCTGGCTACTACCTGCATCAAATGCAGCAGAGCACAGATGATAGCAAGACCAACTGGCAATTACTCGCCATACGTGCCCTGCTTAAAGAGGGCAAAAGCCAACATGCGCTGGAGCTGTTTAACCAGTTGCCCCAGACGCTGACCGACGAACAGGGCCGCGAACAGGCTTTGCTGGCGGTGGAGCTTAAAGTCGCTCAGCAAGATTTCGCCGCCGCCAGCACGCTGCTGGGCAACCTCAACCCGGCTGACCTTAACCCATCGCAGCAGGCGCGTTACTACCAGGCGCAAATTACCGTCAGTCAGGGCCGCCCTTCTCTCGCCCTGCTGCGCGCGCTGATAGCCCAGGAGCCGCTGCTTCAGGGCGCGGATAAGCAGAAGAATATCGACGCCACCTGGCAGGCGCTGTCTCAAATGACTCCCGAACAAGCGCGCGCGCTGGTGATTAATGCCGATGAGAATACGCTGCAAGGCTGGCTCGACTTACAGCGCGTCTGGTTTGATAACCGCAACGATCCGAACATGATGAAGGCGGGCATTAAAGACTGGCAAACCCGCTATCCGCAAAACCCAGGCGCGAAGATGCTGCCAACCCAACTGGCGAATGTAGAGAACTTCAAACCCGCCTCTACCGAAAAAATCGCGCTGCTGCTGCCGCTGAACGGCCAGGCTGCTGTCTTTGGCCGCGCCATCCAGCAAGGCTTTGAAGCAGCGAAAAACGCAGGCGCCGCGCCGGTTGGCGCGCCTGCGCAGTCCCAGCCGCCTGCAGCGCAACCCGCGTCTGTTTCCACGCCTCAGGCAACCCCTGCCGCGGCCGGTGCCGTTGCAAGCCCGGCCAGCGCGCCAGTTAACGATTTAACGAATGAGCCTGCCGCCGAACAACCTGCGCTTGAACCCGGCCCGGGCGCAGAGCAGCCAGCCGCGCAAGGGCAGCCTGCAACAGAAGCTCAGCAGCAGGTTAGCACTGGCGGGCAACCTTCGCCGCAGCAAACCGCAGCGTCAACGCCAGCTAACCCTTCGGCAGAGCTGAAGGTTTACGACACCAGCTCGCAGCCGCTTACTCAAATCCTCAATCAAGTACAGCAGGATGGCGCAAGCATCGTAGTCGGCCCGCTGCTGAAGGATAAAGTGGATGAAGTTATCCGCAGCAACACGCCGCTGAATGTACTGGCGCTTAACCAGCCGGAGTCGGTGCAAAACCGCGCCAACATCTGTTACTTCGCGCTTTCCCCGGAAGATGAAGCTCGCGACGCCGCCAACCATATCTGGCAAGAAGGCCATCGCGCGCCGCTGGTGCTGGTGCCGCAAAGCGCGCTGGGCGACCGCGTCACCAACGCTTTCGCCGCGCAATGGCAGCATTTGGGCGGCGGCACGGTGCTGCAGCAGAAATTCGGCTCTGTCGCGGAACTGAAAATGAACATCAACGGCGGCTCCGGCATTGCGCTGACCGGCAGCCCTGTGACCACCAGCCTGCCGCAACAGCAGGGCGTTACTATCGGCGGCCTGACTATCCCGGCGCCGCCGACGGATGCTCAGATTACCGCCGGCAGCAGCGGCAATGTGGACGCTGTCTATATCGTCGCCACGAAGGATGAAGTCGCCCTGATCAAACCGATGATCGCCATGCGCAACGGCAGTCACGGCGGCGCGGCGCTTTATGCCAGCTCCCGCAGCGCCCAGAGCAGCGCTGGCCCCGATTTCCGTCTGGAAATGGAAGGGCTGCAATATAGCGAAATCCCGATGCTCGCGGGCGGCAACCCGTCGCTGCAGCAGCAGGCGCTTTCCAGCGTCAACAACGATTACTCGCTGGCGCGCCTTTACGCCATGGGCGTGGATGCATGGTCGCTGGCTAATCACTTCTCGCAAATGCGCCAGGTGCCCGGATTCCAGATCAACGGCAATACCGGCGCGCTCACGGCAAATCAGGATTGCGTCATTAACAGGAAGTTAATGTGGCTCAAATACCAGCAAGGACAAATCGTTCCGGTCAACTAAACCGACAGACCGCAGGCGCGCACTGGGAAAACCGGGCGCGTCAGTGGCTTGAACGCCAGGGGCTGCGCTTCGTCGCAGCCAATGTCCGCGAGCGCTGCGGCGAGATAGACCTGATAATGCGCCAGCAACACGTCACGGTGTTTGTGGAGGTGCGCTATCGTAAATCCTCTCTGTTCGGCGGGGCCGCCGCCAGCGTCACCCGTAACAAGCAACAGAAATTATTACAAACTGCTCGCTTGTGGCTCGCCCGCCATAATGCGAGTTTTGATACTGTGGATTGCCGGTTTGATGTGTTAGCCTTCACCGGCAATGAAATCGAGTGGATTGTAGACGCGTTTTCCAGCCACTCCTAACACGACGTAATGCAAAGGATAATCGTGCTCGAAAGAATCAAAGTTTGCTTTACGGAAAGCATTCAAACTCAGATAGCAGCCGCAGAGGCGCTCCCGGATGCCATTTCCCGTGCGGCCATGACGCTGGTTCAGTCGCTGCTGAACGGCAACAAAATTCTCTGTTGTGGCAACGGCACTTCCGCCGCCAACGCACAGCATTTTGCTGCCAGCATGATCAATCGCTTCGAAACCGAGCGCCCAAGCTTGCCCGCTATTGCACTTAATACCGATAACGTGGTCTTAACGGCTATCGCTAACGACAGGCTGCACGATGAGGTGTATGCCAAGCAGGTGCGCGCACTGGGGCACGCTGGCGACGTTTTACTGGCTATTTCCACCCGCGGCAACAGCCGGGATATCGTCAAAGCCGTCGAGGCGGCGGTCACGCGCGATATGACCATCGTCGCCCTCACGGGTTACGACGGCGGCGAGCTGGCGGGTCTGCTTGGCCCGCAGGATGTGGAAATTCGCATCCCTTCCCATCGCAGCGCGCGCATACAGGAAATGCATATGCTGACGGTGAACTGCTTATGCGATCTCATCGATAACACGCTTTTTCCACACCAGGATGACTAAGGAGCACTCATGAAGGCTATTAAGCCCCTCGCTGTCATTATCACCGCGTTACTGTTGCAGGGCTGCATCGCTGCAGCGGTAGTGGGTACGGCCGCCGTGGGAACCAAAGCCGCCACCGACCCGCGTACGGTAGGCACGCAAGTGGATGACGGCACGCTGGAGCTGCGCGTAAACAGCGCGCTGGATAAAGACGAGCAGTTGAAAAAAGAAGCTCGCGTGAAGGTCACCGCCTATCAGGGCAAAGTCCTGTTGACTGGCCAGACGCCGAACACCGAGCTCGCTTCCCGCGCTAAACAGATAGCGATGGGCGTTGAAGGCACAACAGAAGTCTATAACGAGATCCGCAACGGCCAGCCGATTAGCCTCGGTACCGCCTCAACGGATACCTGGATTACCACCAAAGTCCGCTCCCAACTGCTGGCGAGCGATCAGGTGAAATCGTCGAACGTAAAAGTGACCACGGAAAATGGCGAGGTGTTCCTGCTTGGCCTGGTGACCGAGCGTGAAGGGCGAGCCGCGGCGGATACCGCCAGTCGCGTAAGCGGCGTTAAGCACGTCACCACCGCTTTTACCTACATTAAATAGCTGCGCTTCAGCCCTCTCCCGCCCGGGAGAGGGCCACAGCAAAACCTACAGCAGCGCCAGCGTCCCCACGATTACGCCTGAACAAATCACCAGCGCTCCGGTAAGCCACAGCGCTTTCGTCGGGAATGCCTTACGCAACATAATGAGCGAAGGCAGGCTGACGGCAGGCAGCGTCATCAGCAGCGCCAGCGCAGGGGCGACGCCCATTCCCGCCAGCATCATGGTCTGCACAATCGGAATTTCCGCCGCGGTCGGAATGACAAACAGGCAGCCGACGATCGCCATGGCGATAACCCACAACAGCGTGTTGCCCACGTCGCCGTCCGCGTGCGGGAAAAGCCAGACGCGCGCCGCCCCCAGCGCCAGTACCGCCAGCACATAGACCGGGATGGTATTCCAGAAGAGCGTCCACAGCGCCTTGCCCCAGCGGGCCAGAAACGCACCTTGCGGCTGCGGCTGCGACTCAGGCAGCGGCAGCGTTGGGGCGCCATTATCTTTAACCCAGCGCTGCACCAGCCAGGCGACGCCCACCACCGTCACCAGCCCCGCCAGCAAACGCACCAATGCAAAATGCCAGCCCAGCACGAAGCCCATAAACACAAGCGTAGCCGGGTTCAGCAGCGGGTTGCCCAGCCAGAAGGCCAGCGCGCCGCCAATGGAAACCGACTGTCGGCGCATCCCCGCCGCCACGGGCGCTGCGCAGCAGGTACACATCATGCCAGGCAGCGAGAAAAGCGTGCCGATAAGCGTACCGCGAAAACGGGCCTGCCCTAACGTGCGCATCAGCCAGTCGCGCGGAATAAGCACCTGAATCAGCGAGCCAAGCAGCACGCCCAGCACCGCCGCCTTCCAGACCGCAAGAAAATAGACCAGCGCATAATCCAGCGCCGCCCATAGCGGGTTGGTTTCCGGCTGCGCCAGCAGCGATTTGCCGATGCTGTGCGTTTGGGCCGCGGTAAAGGCTTTGCCGTAATAGGGCTGCCATTTTACGTACCATAAACCCACAATCAGCACGAGAAAGAAAAGCGCAGGTTTCCACAAGGCGTGAGGTTTCAGCGCCAGAGACGAAGACTGACCAGCCATAGCATTCCTCTGGAATTTAAGACGAGGTTAAATAAGCGGCGTCAATACTACGCCCGCGGCGCGGGTTGGGAAAGCTCAATAGATGGATGATTGTTCGGCTTTCTCACGCAATTGACCGGAATCAAGAATGGTGACGTCGCTGTGCCCCGGCGACAGCGCTTCACTCAACATAGCCCGCGCGACATCGCGTGCGTGAATCGCCCGCCATCGTCCCGGCAGTACGCGAAAAAGGGGCGAAAAAAGCGATTCATTCAGACGCTGTTTCTCCCGGTGACCCAGCAATAGCGAAGGCCGGGCGATAGTGAGGCGCGGCCAGCGCTGCGCTTTCAGCGCCTCTTCCATTTTGCCTTTTACCCGGTTGTAGAAAAATGGCGACTGGGCATTGGCGCCGACGGAACTGACCACCAGCATATGCTTCGCGCCCTGGCGCAGCCCGGCGATGCCGGTATCCACCACCAGCGTATAGTCGGCAAGCACGAACGCCTCTCTGCTGCCCGCTTCGCGCCGGGTAGTGCCGAGGCAGCAAAAGACGATATCCACCGGGTCGGTGAGCTGCGTCAGCACGTCGGTCAGTTGCGGGTCGTGAGGATTGAGCACTTTACGCATCGGCGGCAGCGGACGGCGCGTGGCGGCGATGATTTGGGTAACGCGCGGCTCCTCCACAAGCATTCGCAGCAGGTAACCGCCCACCAACCCGGTCGCTCCGGTAATCAACACTCGGCTCATCTCTTCCCCCTTTGCAGAATTCTCTGCCTTGCAATGTCGCGCCCTTCTACCAGGCTTAATAGTCCGTGCTTTAAGTATTCACCATCTGCGGTGAAAACGACCACTAAGCTACTGACATCTGGAATAAGAACGGAGGAACTATGAGCAAGAAGATTGCAGTCTTGATCACCGACGAGTTTGAAGATTCGGAATTCACTTCTCCGGCAGCAGAGTTCCGCAAAGCGGGACACGAAGTTATCACCATTGAGAAAGAGGCGGGTAAAACGATAACCGGCAAACAGGGCGAAGCGACCGTGAGCATCGATAAAGCGATCGATGAAGTCCGCCCGGCGGATTTTGACGCGTTGCTGCTGCCAGGCGGCCACTCGCCGGACTCCCTGCGCGGCGATGACCGTTTTGTCACGTTTACCCGTGATTTCGTCAATACCGGCAAGCCGGTTTTCGCTATCTGCCACGGCCCGCAGTTGCTTATCAGCGCAGATGTGATCCGCGGGCGTAAGCTCACTGCGGTGAAGCCCATTGTGGTGGATGTGAAAAACGCGGGCGCAGAGTTCTTTGACCAGGAAGTCGTGGTGGATAAAGACCAACTGGTCACCAGCCGTACGCCGGACGACCTGCCCGCCTTTAACCGTGAGGCCTTACGCCTGCTCGGGGCCTGACGGCTCCCGCAACCAGTGAAGCTTTTTGCCAAAGCCCAGAGTGTTGTCGGTAAACTTTATCTCATCAAGACGGATTTCCCATAGCGGGGATGACATCACTCTGGCGACCGGGAAGCGGCGGTTATAGCGTTCACGCCACGCCTCGCTTTCCGGCTTTTCTACCCGTCGCAGCTCCCCGCGAAACTGCACGCCGCGAATCAGCGCCACGGTTTTAGGCTGGCCGTTTACCGTGCCCGCCACACGCGCTCGGGCGCCCGCCAGTTGGCCGTGTCGCGTCTTTTCATCGCTTAACAGATAAAACGCTACCCGCTCGCTGTCGTAAACGTAAAAGGCGTTTGCGCACCATAAATCGTCTTCCCGACCCACGCAGTACGTCACCACGTGCTGCTTTGTTAGCCAGCGGCTTATGGCCTCAAGGGCATCCATACGCTTCTCCTGCATTGTTCGCATGATGGCAGAAAGACTACCACAGCAAAGCGTGGTAAGGTGCGGGCACGGTGACTCTCTCGCACTATTATGACGTTCTGGTTTCTTTATCTGATTCGTACGGCGGATAACCGCCTCTATACCGGCATCACAACGGATGTCGCGCGCCGCTTTACGCAGCATCAGGCGGGCAAAGGGGCGAAGGCATTGCGCGGTAAAGGCGAGCTGACGCTGGTGTTTAGCGTCCTCGTAGGCGACCGTTCGCAGGCGCTGCGCGCGGAGTATCGCATTAAGCAACTGACCAAGCGCCAGAAAGAGGCGCTTGTCGCGGGAAGCGTGGCGTTTGAGGCGCTGCTGCCAGAGCTGCAGACGCCAGCCGATTAGAAACGGTTAAAATGCGCGTGGTATTCCACAAGGCCGCTCACGCCGTTGAGCGCATCATCCGCAAGACGATGCACCTGGAAAGCGGCTTCGGCGCCAGGCCAGCGGCAGTGCAGGCCGTAGCGGGCGGCAGGTTCAAAGCCTAAGTGGTTATAAAACGCCGGGTCGCCAAGCGCGACGGCCGCCGCGTAGCCAAATTCATTGAGCGAGTCGAGTCCTTCATAAACCAGCTGGCGACCAATGCCCTGCCCTCGCCAGGCTTCATCCACCGCCAGCGGCGCCAGCCCGACCCACTGTAGCTCTTCGCCCTCTACCGTCACCGGGCTGAAGGCGACATAGCCGACGACCTGCCCTTCGTCATCAGTAGCGACAAGGCCCAGCGTCAGCTGGCCATCTTCACGCAACTCGCGCACCAGCTCCGCCTCTTTATCGCCTTTAAAGGCGCGTTTCAGCAGTGCGTCGATGCCCGGCGCGTCGATGGGAATTTCTACACGAATCAGCATGGCTCACCTATGGAAGTTACATTTGTTTGCGGCGGGGTGTTAAGCCCGGCCTCAACGAAATCCGCCAGTTGCAGCAGCGTGACGCGCAGCGGCTTCGGCATCGCGTCCAGGTCGATGGCGTCCATCAGATTTTTGACGTAAAGCCCAAGCTCGGTATCGCCTTCAATGACCAGACGACGCTGGAAAAAGAGCGTATCCGGATCCTGCTTGCGGGCGGCTATCATCAGCAAATCGGCGGCATCGGCGCGGAACGTCACATCCGCTTCAGCCTCCTGGCGCACAATAAGCTTGTTGTCTTCCACGGAGGTATACCATGTCAGGCCGATATCCCGCACCTCGATGCCAAGCCAGCGCGATTCCAGGAAGTCCAGTTCGCCATCTTCCAGCGCCTGACGAAACTGCCAGCCCAGCAGTTGCTCCAGCACCTGACGCTTGAGGGCAAAGGGCGCCAGTCTCACCGGCGTTCTCATCACAGAAGGGCCAAGCTGAACCAGGCGCGAACGCAGTATATCCAACACGAGCTTTACTCCTTGATAAAAAAGTCCCGTTCATTGTGCCATATCAGGCAGGTGACATAGCGGCTCAAATCAAGCTTTCCACGGGTTTGCGTACCCATTTATAGATGCCATCAATACGCCTTTAACTGCCTCAAATCAAAAATTGTCGCAGGCAGGTTAACTAAAATCCCGCTTCATTAACAATTTTGCTGCACCTCAGCAGCCATCCTACTGGTCAGGAAATCCTATGGAATTGCTTTGCCCTGCCGGCAACCTTCCGGCCCTCAAGGCGGCCATTGAAAACGGCGCGGATGCGGTTTATATCGGCCTGAAAGATGATACTAACGCCCGCCACTTCGCCGGGCTCAATTTCACCGAGAAAAAGTTACAGGAGGCGGTGAGCTTTGTGCATCAGCATCGCCGCAAGCTGCATATCGCTATCAACACCTTTGCGCATCCGGACGGCTACGCCCGCTGGGAACGCGCGGTGGATATGGCCGCGCAGCTGGGCGCCGACGCGCTGATCCTCGCGGATATCGCGATGCTGGAATACGCCGCCACGCGCTATCCCCACGTTGAGCGCCACGTGTCCGTACAGGCTTCCGCCACTAACGAAGAAGCGATTCGCTTTTATCATCGCCACTTTGACGTGGCGCGCGTTGTGCTGCCGCGCGTGCTTTCCATTCATCAGGTGAAACAGCTGGCGCGCGTTACCCCCGTGCCGCTGGAAGTCTTCGCCTTCGGCAGCCTCTGTATTATGGCAGAAGGCCGCTGCTATCTCTCCTCATGGCTGACCGGCGAGTCGCCCAACACCGTAGGCGCCTGCTCGCCGGCGAAATTTGTCCGCTGGCAGCAGACCCCTCTGGGGCTGGAATCTCGTCTGAACGACGTACTGATCGACCGCTATCAGGAAGAGGAAAACGCGGGCTATCCAACCCTGTGCAAAGGCCGTTATCTGGTAGACGGCCAGCGATATCACACGCTGGAAGAACCCACCAGCCTCAATACGCTTGAGCTGCTGCCGGAGCTGCTCGCCGCGAACATCGCGTCGGTGAAAATCGAAGGCCGCCAGCGCAGCCCGGCTTATGTTAGCCAGGTGGCGAAAGTATGGCGTCAGGCTATTGATAGCTGCAAGGCGGACCCGCGCAACTACGTCCCGCAGCAGGCATGGATGGACGCGCTGGGCGCAATGGCGGAAGGCGCGCAGACCACCCTTGGCGCTTATCACCGTAAATGGCAGTAAAGGAGCCGTAATGCAATATTCCTTAGGGCCGGTGCTTTACTACTGGCCGAAAGCGACACTGGAGAGTTTTTATCAGGCGGCGGCGCAAAGCAGCGCCGACGTTATTTATCTGGGGGAAGCGGTCTGCAGCAAGCGTCGTGAAACCAAAGCAGGCGACTGGCTGGCCATGGCGAAAACGCTCGCCGCCAGCGGCAAACAGGTGGTGCTTTCCACCCTTGCGCTGGTGCAGGCGCCGTCTGAGCTCAACGAGCTGAGGCGCTACGTGGATAACGGCGAATTTCTGATTGAAGCCAACGACCTGGGCGCGGTTAATCTCGCCGCCGAGCGCAAATTGCCGTTTGTCGCCGGGCATGCGCTTAACTGCTACAACGCCGTTACCCTGCGCCTGCTGCGAAAACAGGGCATGGTGCGCTGGTGTATGCCAGTCGAACTTTCCCGCGACTGGCTCAGCAACGTGCTCCGGCAGTGCGATGAGCTGGGCATTCGTCACCAGTTCGAGGTCGAGGTCTTAAGCTACGGCCATCTGCCGCTCGCTTACTCCGCCCGCTGTTTTACCGCCCGCTCGGAAGACCGGCCGAAAGATGAGTGCGAAACCTGCTGCATCAAGTATCCGCAGGGACGTCGCGTTGATTCTCAGGAAAACCAGCAGGTGTTCGTGCTCAACGGCATTCAGACCATGAGCGGCTACGTCTACAACCTGGGCAATGAACTTGCTTCCATGCAAGGGCTGGTGGACATGGTGCGGCTTTCGCCGATGGGGCATGAGACGCTGGCAATGATAGACGCATTCCGCGCCAACGAGTCGGGCGCGGCGCCGCTGCCGCTGACCGAACAGAACGACTGCAACGGCTACTGGAAACGTCTCGCCGGGCTGGCGCTGCAGCCCTGAGAAAAGGCTCGCTTTGTTAACAACGATCGGCGGTTTTTACTGCAGTATTAAAGTACAGCTTTCTGGCGGCTCGCTGGACAAATCCGCTCCGGCAGCCAGGCTGGAAGAAGACCTTCAATCTGATGACTATGCTGTAACAAAGTGAGCCGTTATGTCTGATAAATCTGTAGTGCCCTTCTCGGTGCTGGATCTCGCGCCGATCCCGCAGGGGTCCACCGCGCAGGACGCTTTTCGCCATTCGCTGGATTTAGCCCGCCTCGCTGAAAAGCGCGGCTATCACCGCTACTGGCTGGCGGAACACCACAATATGACCGGCATCGCCAGCGCCGCCACCTCGGTGCTGATAGGCTACCTGGCGGCGAATACCCAAACGCTGCGTCTGGGCTCCGGCGGCGTCATGCTGCCGAACCATGCGCCGCTGGTGATTGCCGAGCAGTTCGGCACGCTGAATGCGCTCTATCCGGGCCGCATTGAGCTGGGGCTGGGCCGCGCGCCAGGAAGCGACCAGCGCACCATGATGGCGCTGCGCCGCCATATGAGCGCCGATATCGATAATTTCCCACGGGATGTAAATGAGCTGGTGGAGTGGTTTGACGCTCGCGACCCGAACCCGGCTGTGCGTCCGGTGCCGGGCTACGGCTCGAAAATTCCCGTCTGGTTGCTGGGTTCAAGCCTTTACAGCGCACAGCTGGCTGCGCAAATGGGCCTGCCTTTCGCCTTCGCTTCGCACTTCGCGCCGGATATGCTCCTCCAGGCGCTGCACCTCTACCGCACTCACTTCAAGCCTTCAGAGCGACTGGAAAAACCGTACGCCACCGTGTGCATTAACATTGTCGCCGCTGACAGCAACCGGGATGCGGAGTTTCTCTTCACCTCGATGCAGCAGGCGTTTGTGAAGCTGCGTCGCGGCGAAACGGGCCAGCTGCCGCCGCCGATTGAAAGCATGGACGGCTTCTGGAGCCCTGCCGAGCAGTACGGCGTGCAACAGGCGCTCGGTATGTCGCTGGTGGGCGATAAAGCAAAAGTTCGCCACGGCCTGCTTTCCGTGCTGCGGGAGACCGAAGCGGACGAGATCATGGTCAACGGCCAGATCTTCGATCACGACGCGCGACTGCACTCGTTCGACCTGGCGATGCAGGTTCGCGAAGAACTCCTGTAAAACGCAAAAGAGGCGGTTTTCCCGCCTCTTTTTTTACTGATAGACCGGCAGTAGATTAAAGCTTGAAAGCAGATGCACCATCGCATTGCCTACGCCGAAAAGCAGGATAAGCATTATCATTCCCTTGCCGCCCCACACGCGAAAATGGGGGCTGCCAAAACGCTTACGAGACGCGTTAGCAAGCAGCGCAGGCACAATAGCGGCCCAGACAGTCGCCGCCAGCCCCGCATAACCAATGGCATATAAGAAACCATTCGGCCAGATAAGCCCGCCCAGCATCGGCGGCGCGAAAGTCAGCAGCACCGTCTTAAAACGCCCTCGCGGCGAATCATCGAAACCAAACAGATCCGCCAGATAGTCAAACAGCCCAAGCGTAACGCCCAGGAACGAGCTGGCGACGGCAAAGTTAGAAAAAACAATCAGCAACAGGTCCAGCGAACGGCTGTGCAGCACGCCGCTTAACGCCCCGACCAGCACGTCGATATTGCCGCCCTGCTGCGCAATGGCGATAAACCCGGGGCGCGGAATATTACCCATGGTCGCCAGCAGCCAGACCACATACAGCCCCAGCGCAATCAGCGTGCCGCCCGTCAGACAGCGAACAATCGTGCGCGGATCTTTCCCATAATATTTCATCAGGCTGGGCACGTTGCCATGATAGCCGAACGAGGCCAGACAGAACGGCAGCGTCATCAGCAGATATGGCGTGTAGCTGGCGTGCGCTTCGGCGGTATTAAACAGCACAGCGGGCTGAACGTGCCCCAGCAGACTGCCGAATGTGAGAAAGAAAGTGATGACCTTCGCGCCAAGCACAATGGCCGTCATCCGGCTTACCGCGCGGGTCGACAGCCAGACAATAAACGCCACCGCCAGCGCGAACAAAAGCCCCGCCATCCGCGCCGGAAACGCTATCGCCATTTCACCCAGCGTATGCTGAATAATCGATCCACTGGCGGAGATGTAGGCATAGGTCAGGATATAAAGCACGAAGGCGACCGAAGCGCCGTTGATGACGTTCCACCCTTTGCCGAGCAAGTCTTTCGTCATCGTGTCGAAGCTTGCCCCGATACGATAGTTAAGGTTCGCCTCAAGCAGCATCAACCCGGAGTGCAGCATACAAAACCAGGTGAAGCCCAGCGCCAGCAGCGACCAGAAAAACCATGCGCCCGACATCACTACCGGCAAAGAAAACATGCCTGCGCCAATAATGGTGCCAGCGATGATAATAACGCCGCCCCAGATAGAGGGCGTGGCGCGAGTGGTAGCAAGAGTCGACATGGGTATTCCTGTAACTGAACGGCAAAATTGCATGCAGCATTGTACCAGTACATGAGTACGGAGCGGATAAAAAAAGCCCCGATCGTTTTGACCGGGGCTGTCTTATTTACTTTACGCTTTGTCAGACGCGCTTAACGACTGGCCTTATGCGTCGCCGAAACGACGGCGACCCGTGGTGGCGCCCTCTTCGCGACGCGGACCGCGGCTGCCTTCACGACGCTCACCGCTGAAACGGCCGCCTTCGCGACGTTCACCGGCAAAACGGCCGTTGCCGCCTTCGCGACGTTCGCCGCCAAAGCGACGGCCTTCACCGCGACCGCCTTCGCGACCTTCGCCGCCAAAGCTGCGACCGCCCGGACGACGTTCGCCGCGCGGTTGCGCATCGCCCATCAGTTGCATATTCATCGGCTTATTGAGAATACGCGTGCGGGTGAAGTGCTGCAGAACCTCAGTCGGCATGCCTTTCGGCAGTTCGATAGTGGAGTGCGAAGCAAACAGCTTAATGTTACCGATGTAACGGCTGCTGATGTCGCCTTCGTTAGCGATAGCGCCAACGATATGACGAACTTCAACGCCATCATCGCGACCCACTTCAATGCGGTAGAGTTCCATTTCGCCAGCATCGCGACGCTCGCGTTTCGGACGGTCGCTACGTTCGCCACGCTCACCGCGTTCGCCACGGCGCTCAAAACGATCGTCACGCTCGCGGAATTCACGCTTAGGACGCATCGGCGCATCCGGCGGCAGGATCAGCGGACGTTCGCCCTGCGCCATTTTCAGCAGCGCAGCAGCCAGCGTTTCGATGTCCAGCTCTTCGCCTTCAGCGCTCGGCTGAATTTGCGCCAGCAGGCCACGGTACTGGTCCAGATCGCTGCTTTCCAGCTGCTGCTGAACTTTAGCGGCGAATTTTTCCAGACGACGTTTGCCCAGCAGTTCTGCGTTCGGCAGTTCCACTTCCGGAATGGTCAGCTTCATGGTGCGCTCGATGTTGCGCAGCAGACGACGCTCGCGGTTCTCAACGAACAGCAGCGCGCGGCCAGCGCGACCAGCACGACCGGTACGGCCGATACGGTGAACGTAAGATTCCGAATCCATCGGAATATCGTAGTTCACAACGAGGCTGATACGTTCAACATCCAGACCGCGAGCAGCCACGTCGGTTGCGATCAGAATATCGAGACGGCCATCCTTCAGGCGCTCCAGCGTCTGCTCGCGCAGCGCCTGGTTCATGTCGCCGTTCAGCGCCGCGCTGTTGTAACCGCTGCGCTCCAGCGCTTCGGACACTTCCAGCGTCGCGTTTTTAGTGCGCACGAAGATAATCGCCGCATCAAAATCTTCTGCTTCGAGGAAACGCACCAGCGCTTCGTTTTTACGCATGCCGTAAACAGACCAGTAGCTCTGGCTGATGTCCGGGCGCGTGGTGACGCTGGACTGAATGCGCACTTCCTGCGGCTCTTTCATAAAGCGACGGGTAATGCGACGGATAGCTTCCGGCATGGTGGCGGAGAACAGCGCGGTCTGATGACCTTCCGGGATCTCAGCCATAATGGTTTCAACGTCTTCGATGAAGCCCATGCGCAGCATTTCGTCAGCTTCATCCAGAACCAGACCGCTCAGGCGAGAGAGGTCCAGGGTACCGCGTTTGAGGTGGTCAAGCAGACGCCCCGGGGTACCGACAACAATCTGCGGTCCCTGACGCAGGGCGCGCAGCTGCACGTCGTAACGCTGACCGCCATAGAGGGCCAGGACGTTTACGCCACGCATGTGTTTAGAGAATTCAGTCATAGCTTCCGCAACCTGAACAGCCAGTTCACGGGTCGGAGCCAGTACGAGGATCTGCGGCGCGCGCAGGTCCGGATCGATGTTGTTAAGCAGCGGCAGCGAGAACGCTGCGGTTTTGCCGCTACCGGTCTGGGCCATGCCCAGGACGTCACGACCAGAAAGCAGATGCGGAATACATTCTGCCTGGATCGGGGATGGTTTTTCGTAACCCAGATCGTTAAGGGCTTCAAGGATAGGAGCCTTCAGGCCCAGATCTGCAAAAGTGGTTTCGAATTCAGCCATGTAGTACGAGTGCCTCAATATCAATGGCGGCCAGTCTACATAACTCATCGTGAAATTGATCAGCAAATTTCATTGAAAAGTGTGAACCGGCTCAAAGTAGATGGTTTAACGGAACAAAAAAGCCCTCACCCGCGAAGGTGATGACATTAAAAAATGTTTGGGCTGATAGATGTCCGTCAGCTATTGCTGGTCCGATTCTGCCAGGTCTTCTTGCTCCTGGCCCAAGAGCGCTAATTCCAACAATGCATAACGGTGCTCAACGAAATTGTGTACGTTGTTAGCAACCGCTAACTTGAACAGTGCCGTGGCGCTGTCCTTATCCCCCAGACTTAGGTAGTACTTACCTAAATAGAAGTTGGTTTCACTGAGATGCTCAGCGAGCGAGGTGTTATCCGTTGCGTCTGCCTTCAGGCGCTCCATCAACGTCTTTTCGCTAATGGTGCCAAGGTAGAATTCGACGATGTTCCATCCCCACTGTTCTCTATCCGATTTATCCAGACGCTGTTGCAACGCGGCTTTAGCCTGTTTCTCATCCATTTTGCTTTCAGCAAGGAAGAGCCACAGACTACGGAAAGGATCATTGGGATCGTCTTGATAAAACGCCAGCAGATCATCTTGCGCTAACCGGTAACGTCCGCCGTAATAGAGGGCGATACCGCGATTTAAATGCGCGTAGTTGTAAGTTGGATCAAGCTCAAGTACAGAATCAAACGCTTCATAGGCAGCATCAAAATTGCCTGCCTGCGTTAAATAAATGCCTAAGTAGTTGAATACTTCAGGCATATCCGGTCGGATAGCCAGCGCTTGCGAAAAATCGTTCCGCGCCAGTGCTCTCAAACCGAGACTATCATACAACACTCCGCGCTCATATAAAAGCTGTGCGCGTTCATCATCGGTTAAAGCCCGACTTGCGAGTATCTGTTCCATACGGGCCAGGATGACTTCTTGCTGCAATGTCGGTTGCAATGGCACCGCGAGGACTTCGCTCTTACGCCAGGCAGAGTTGCTGCATCCTGCCAGCGTTAGAGCTGTCGCAACGAAACACCAGCGCAAAAAAGGCTTCATTTCCTACTCCCGAAGACAACAATTGGATGAACGTCCTGTCCCCCGGCTGCAAACAAGGCGTCCTGCCCGGTAACAAACAGCTCTCCGCATCGCTGCGGAGAGCTAAATGGCAAACCTTATTCGGCTTCCGGCGCAGTCGGTGCTGCAGCGGCTTCCTGAGTCTGCTCAGTTGCTTCTTTAATGCTTAAACGAACACGGCCCTGACGGTCAACTTCCAGTACTTTAACCGGAACTTCCTGACCCATCTGCAGGTAGTCAGTCACTTTCTCAACACGCTTGTCTGCGATTTGAGAGATGTGTACCAGACCTTCTTTGCCGCCGCCGATAGCGACAAAAGCGCCAAAGTCGACGATACGGGTCACTTTACCGTTGTAGACGCGGCCCACTTCGATTTCAGCCGTGATCTCTTCAATACGACGAATAGCATGCTTCGCTTTTTCACCGTCGGTCGCTGCGATCTTCACGGTACCGTCATCTTCAATTTCGATGGTGGTGCCGGTCTCTTCAGTCAGCGCGCGAATCACAGAACCGCCCTTGCCGATCACGTCTTTGATCTTGTCCGGGTTAATCTTAATAGTGTGAATACGCGGTGCGAACTGAGAGATATCGCCACGCGGCGCGTTGATTGCCTGTTCCATTACGCCGAGGATGTGCAGACGCGCGCCCTTAGCCTGGTTCAGTGCAACCTGCATGATCTCTTTAGTGATGCCTTCGATTTTGATATCCATCTGCAGCGCAGTGATACCTTCACGAGAGCCCGCAACTTTAAAGTCCATATCGCCAAGGTGGTCTTCATCGCCCAGGATGTCAGACAGCACGACAAAGTTGTCGCCTTCTTTCACCAGACCCATCGCGATGCCCGCAACGGCCGCTTTAATCGGCACGCCTGCGTCCATCAGCGCCAGAGAAGCGCCACATACGGAAGCCATGGAGGAAGAGCCGTTAGACTCGGTGATTTCAGACACTACGCGTACGGTGTACGGGAAACGGTCCGCCGCAGGCATAACCGCCAGCACGCCGCGCTTCGCCAGACGACCGTGACCAATTTCACGACGCTTCGGTGAGCCCACCATACCGGTTTCGCCCACAGAATACGGAGGGAAGTTGTAGTGGAACAGGAAGCGGTCGGTACGCTCGCCCATCAGCTCATCGATGTTCTGCGCGTCGCGCTCGGTACCCAGGGTTGCGGTAACCAAAGCCTGCGTTTCGCCACGGGTGAACAGCGCAGAGCCGTGAGTACGCGGCAGTACGCCAGTACGCACATCCAGGCCACGAATCATATCTTTTTCACGACCGTCGATACGCGGTTCGCCAGCCAGCACGCGAGAGCGCACGACGTTTTTCTCGATAGCGTGCAGGATGTCGCCCAGCTCGTTCTCGTCAAGCTGTTCGCCTTCCGGCTGCTCAGCCTGCAGCGTAGCGATAACGTCCGCTTTGATAGCGTCAATCTGGCCGTAACGTTCTTGCTTGTCGATGATGCGGTAAGCGTCGCTCAGACGCGACTCCGCCAGGGCTGCAACGCGCGCATTCAGCGCTTCGTTAGCCGCTTCCGGCTGCCAGTCCCAACGCGGTTTACCCGCTTCTTTCACCAGGTCGTTGATGTTCTGAATCACAACCTGCTGCTGATCGTGGCCATATACCACCGCGCCCAGCATCTGGTCTTCGCTCAGCAGTTCAGCTTCGGATTCCACCATCAGCACGGCGCTTTCAGTACCGGCAACAACCAGATCCAGTTTGCTGGACTTCAGCTCTTCCTGGGTTGGGTTCAGCACATACTGATCGTTGATATAACCAACGCGAGCGGCGCCAATCGGGCCGTTGAACGGAATGCCGGAGAGCGACAGCGCGGCGGACGCGCCAATCATCGCTACGATGTCCGGGTTAACCTGCGGGTTAACAGAGACGACGGTCGCGATGACCTGAACTTCGTTAACGAACCCTTCCGGGAACAGCGGGCGAAGCGGGCGGTCAATCAGGCGCGCGATCAGCGTTTCGCCTTCGCTCGGACGACCCTCACGACGGAAGAAACCGCCAGGGATACGGCCTGCAGCGTAGGTGCGTTCCTGATAGTTGATGGTCAGCGGGAAGAAATCCTGACCGGGTTTGGCTTTTTTGGCGCCGACAACGGTAACGAATACCGCAGTGTCGTCCATGCTCGCCATAACGGCGGCTGTCGCCTGGCGGGCCATCATACCGGTTTCAAGCGTGACGGTATGCTGACCATACTGGAATTTACGAACGATCGGATTAAGCAAAATTATACCCTTTCTTAATGAACAACAGCACGCCCAGGGCCGTGCTGATTATACCCGACCTTCTTTGCATCCTCGCGACTAATGACAACCCTAATCCGCCTTTGCGGATGAAGCCTCTCATTAGCCGCGCGAACCTCTGCAATGAAGATCATTCTTAGCAACAATACATTAGTTTCCAGAGAATTGCTGCCGCCGGGTCGAAAAAAGGGGCCGTAAAGGCCCCCTTTTCTGAAACTCGCAAGAATTAGCGACGCAGACCCAGACGCTCGATCAGCGCGGTGTAGCGTGCAACATCTTTACGTTTCAGGTAGTCGAGCAGTTTACGACGCTGAGAAACCATGCGCAGCAGACCACGACGGCTGTGGTGATCTTTTTTGTGCTCTGCAAAGTGGCCCTGCAGGTGGTTAATCTGTGCAGTCAGCAGAGCAACCTGAACTTCGGTAGAACCGCTGTCGTTAGCACCACGACCAAACTCAGAAACGATTTTAGCTTTAGCTTCAACGCTTAGAGACATTTTAAAACTCCAAAGTAAAAAGAATGAAAGGATGCCGATCTCTAATTCAGCAATCCCATGTTTAACGCCTGTAAATTGTTAAACAATTTGCACAACGTTAAGCGGCAATATTCTACTCGCCTCCCCTGCGTATCGCAAGGTAAGCCGAAATCCTACGCCGGATATTCAACCACCAGACGGCGCGGCGCGACACGGCCTTCATCGTCAATTTCACCCATGCCGAGGAACTTTCCTTCCTCGCCTTCGGTGACACGTACCAGACCTTCCTGCGGCGCGCCCGCTGTACGTACCGGATTACCATTCTTAAAGTAAACAGCTGACGTTAACGGGATGTTTACTACCGGATAATCGGCGGCAGGGCTGTCCATCGGCATCAGCAACGGGTCCAACAGTTCGGACGCTGGAGTCCCCTGCGCCTCTGCCTGCTCGGCCAGTGATGTCAGTTGCTCAAGCGTAACCATCCGATCTATCGGATATTTGCTTACGGCCAGGCGGCGCAGAAAAATCACATGCGCGCCGCAGCCGAGCTTTTCGCCGAGATCATCAATGATAGTACGAATGTAAGTGCCCTTCGAACAATGCACTTCCAGCTCCAGCTCATCCCCTTCGTGACGAATGAACAGCAGCTCATAGACGGTAATCGGACGCGGCTCGCGCGGCACTTCTATGCCCTGACGCGCATATTCGTAAAGCGGCTTACCCTGATATTTTAGTGCCGAAAACGTAGTGGGCACTTGCATCGTATCGCCCCGAAAGCTTTCCAGCGCGCTGGCGAGTTGCTCATCGCTGAACGTTACCGGCCGCACTTCCACCACGTTGCCATCAGCATCAGAGGTGTCGGTACGCTGCCCAAGGCGAGCGATGACGCGATAACGCTTATCTGAATCAAGCAGATACTGAGAGAACTTCGTCGCTTCTCCGAGGCAAATCGGCAGCATGCCGGTCGCCAGCGGGTCCAGCGCGCCAGTATGCCCGGCGCGGTTGGCGTTATAGATGCGCTTTACTTTTTGCAACGCGTCATTGGAGGAGAGCCCCTGCGGCTTATCCAGCAACAACACGCCATGAATATCACGGCCGCGACGACGAGGACGACTCATTACTCCTCCTTGTCGTCGTCCGAGTTAACACGACGCGCTTCGTCGTGCTTAACGACATTTGTCACCAGGTTGGACATGCGCATGCCCTCAACCAGCGAGTTGTCGTAGAAGAAAGTCAGTTCCGGCACGATGCGCAGACGCATCGCTTTACCCAGCAGCGTGCGGATAAAGCCGGAAGCGTCCTGCAACGCTTTAATACCCGCTTTAATGGCGGCTTCATCTTTATCGTTGAGGAAGGTGACATAGACCTTGGCATAAGCCAGATCGCGGGAGACTTCCACACCGGAAACGGTCGTCATCAGGCCCAGGCGCGGATCTTTGATTTCACGCTGCAGGATAATGGCGATCTCTTTTTGCATCTCCTGCGCTACGCGCTGCGGGCGGCCAAATTCTTTTGCCATAGTTAATTCTCCAGACAAAGCGGGGGGCACCTGGCCCCCCTGATAATGCTGTTGCGCGGTCGCTATCAGGCGATGGTGCGCTGGATCTCAATGACTTCGAAGACTTCGATCATATCGCCAGTGCGGACATCGTTGTAGTTCTTAACGCCGATACCACATTCCATACCGTTACGGACTTCGTTGACGTCATCTTTGAAGCGGCGCAGGGATTCCAGCTCGCCTTCATAGATAACCACGTTGTCGCGCAGTACGCGGATTGGGTTGTGACGCTTAACCACGCCCTCGGTAACCATACAGCCAGCGATTGCGCCGAATTTCGGTGATTTAAAGACATCACGCACTTCGGCCAGACCGATAATCTGCTGTTTGAGTTCCGGAGAAAGCATGCCGCTCATCGCCGCTTTCACTTCGTCGATCAGGTTATAGATGACGGAGTAGTAACGCAGATCCAGGCTTTCCGCTTCAATCACGCGGCGAGCAGACGCATCAGCACGCACGTTAAAGCCAACCAGAATAGCGTTGGACGCAGCCGCCAGAGTGGCGTCGGTCTCGGTGATGCCACCTACGCCGGAGCCGACAATTTTCACTTTCACTTCGTCGGTAGACAGTTTCAGCAGCGAGTCGGAGATAGCTTCCACAGAACCCTGAACGTCGGCTTTCAGCACGATGTTCACTTCAGACACTTCGCCTTCAGTCATGTTGGCGAACATGTTTTCCAGTTTGGATTTCTGCTGACGCGCCAGCTTAACTTCGCGGAATTTGCCCTGACGATACAGCGCAACTTCACGTGCTTTCTTCTCGTCGCGAACGACGGTGACTTCATCACCTGCCGCCGGAACGCCGGAAAGGCCCAGGATTTCCACCGGAATGGACGGACCCGCTTCCTGCACTTCCTGGCCTAATTCGTTGCGCATCGCACGCACGCGGCCGTATTCAAAGCCACACAGCACGATATCGCCACGGTTCAGCGTGCCTTCGCGAACCAGAACGGTAGCAACCGGACCACGACCTTTATCGAGGAAAGATTCGATAACGACGCCGCTCGCCATGCCTTTACGCACGGCTTTCAGTTCCAGAACTTCCGCCTGCAGCAGGATAGCATTCAGCAGGTCGTCAATACCGGTACCCGCTTTCGCAGAAACGTGTACGAACTGGCAATCGCCGCCCCACTCTTCCGGAATGATACCGTGCTGGGAAAGTTCGTTTTTCACGCGATCCGGATCGGCTTCCGGCTTATCGATTTTGTTTACCGCAACCACTACCGGCACCTGCGCCGCTTTCGCGTGCTGGATAGCTTCGATAGTCTGCGGCATTACGCCGTCGTCTGCCGCCACAACCAGTACCACGATATCCGTTGCCTGCGCACCACGCGCACGCATCGCGGTAAACGCGGCGTGGCCCGGGGTATCCAGGAAGGTGATCATGCCGTTGTCGGTCTGTACATGGTACGCACCGATGTGCTGGGTAATGCCGCCCGCTTCGCCAGACGCTACTTTAGTAGAGCGAATGTAGTCAAGCAGAGAGGTTTTACCGTGGTCAACGTGACCCATAATGGTCACAACCGGCGCACGCGGCTCAGCCTGAGCCCCAGTATCGCGGTCGCTCATTACCGCTTCTTCCAGTTCGTTTTCACGACGCAGGATAACTTTGTGGCCCATCTCTTCAGCAACCAGCTGCGCGGTTTCCTGATCGATAACCTGGTTGATGGTCGCCATGGCGCCCAGTTTCATCATCGCTTTGATGACCTGAGAGCCTTTCACCGCCATTTTGTTCGCCAGTTCGGCAACGGTGATGGTTTCGCCAATCACAACGTCACGGTTAACAGCCTGCGCAGGTTTCTGGAAACCTTGCTGCAGAGAGCTGCCTTTACGCTGTTTTCCGCCTTTACCGCCGCGAACCGCTGCACGCGCTTCTTCACGATCGGCCTTAGATTCGGAATGTTTGTTGCCTTTCTTCGGCCGCGGCGCTTTAGCGGTGCGACCACGACCACGACCACCTTCTACTTCACGGTCATTATCATCTTCAGCCTGGCGAGCATGCTGTGACGTAGTGACGTGATAGTCGCTGGTATCTTCCGGCTCGCTGGACTCTTCCCAACGATTGGCATTCTCTTCCGCCATGCGACGTGCCTCTTCTGCTACGCGACGGGCGTTCTCTTCGAGTTTTCGACGCGCCTCTTCCTCAGCTTTACGCTTAAGCTCAAGGGCTTCCGCTTCACGGCGGGATTTTTCCGCCTGAGCGCTTTTGGTCACTTCGTCAGATTGTTGATTGCTCACTTTGCTCGTTTCCGCAGCTTCGCGTTTCGCCTTATCAGCAGTTTCGCGTTTAGCCTGTTCTTCAGCTTCGCGCTTCGCTTTTTCGGCGGCTTCACGCTTTGCTTTTTCCTCTGCCTCACGTTTGGCAGCTTCCTCTGCTTCACGACGGGCATTCTCTTCCGCCTCACGCTTCGCCTGTTCTTCCGCGGCGAGACGTTCAGCCTCCAGCGGATCACGTTTTACAAAGGTGCGTTTTTTGCGGACTTCGATCTGTACCGATTTACTTTTCCCACCGGTACCCTGAATATTTAGTGTACTGCGCGTTTTGCGCTGCAACGTCAATTTATCTGGCCCTGAACCATGTTCGCGGTTCAGGTGCGCCAGTAAAGTTTGTTTCTCTTGTGCTGTCACAGAATCATCAGCCGACTTCGGGATCCCTGCATCAGCGAATTGCTGTACCAGGCGGTCCACGGAGGTCTGAATCTCTGCGGCCAGCGCTTTTACGGTTACATCAGTCATGCTGTTCCTTCCTGCTACAGTTTATTACGCTTCGTCGCCAAACCAGCAAATATTACGGGCCGCCATGATAAGCTCACCGGCTTTCTCATCGCTCAGGCCTTCAATATCAGCCAGATCGTCCACGCCCTGGTCGGCGAGGTCTTCCAGCGTACAAACACCGCGTGCGGCCAGTTTATAGGCCAAAGTGCGATCCATACCTTCAAGGTTCAGCAGATCTTCGCTTGGTTTGTTGTCGCCGAGGCTCTCTTCCTGCGCAAGCGCCAGGGTAGTGAGCGCATTTTTGGCGCGTTCGCGTAAAGCTTCCACGGTATCCTCGTCGAGGCCGTCGATTTCCAGCAGCTCTTTCATCGGCACATAAGCCAGTTCTTCGAGCGTGGAGAAACCTTCTTCCACCAGGACGGTCGCGAAATCTTCGTCGATATCGAGGTAACGGGTAAACGTATCAATCGCCGCATGGGCTTCCGCCTGGTGCTTAGCCTGCAGATCTTCAACGGTCATGACGTTGAGTTCCCAGCCGCTCAGCTGAGAAGCCAGACGCACGTTCTGACCGTTACGACCGATAGCCTGCGCCAGGTTGCCCGCTTCTACAGCGATATCCATGGTGTGCTTGTCTTCATCAACAACAATAGAAGCGACATCGGCCGGCGCCATCGCGTTAATCACGAATTGAGCCGGGTTATCGTCCCACAGCACGATATCGATACGTTCGCCGCCAAGCTCCGTGGAAACCGCCTGAACGCGCGCGCCACGCATACCAACGCAAGCGCCAACCGGGTCGATACGTTTGTCGTTGGTTTTTACTGCGATTTTGGCGCGGGAACCCGGATCGCGGGCAGCTGCTTTAATCTCGATAACTTCTTCGCCGATTTCTGGCACTTCGATACGGAAAAGCTCAATCAGCATTTCCGGCTTGGCGCGGGTTACGAAAAGCTGCGCGCCGCGCGCTTCCGGACGAACGGCGTAAAGCACGCCGCGTAAGCGGTCGCCCGGACGGAAGTTTTCACGCGGCAGCATATCTTCACGCAGGATAACCGCTTCAGCGTTGCTACCCAGATCAAGTGTAATGTTGTCGCGATTTACTTTCTTGACCACGCCGGTGATGATTTCGCCTTCGTGCTCACGGAACTGATCCACCACCATCGCGCGTTCCGCTTCACGGACTTTCTGAACGATAACCTGCTTGGCGGTCTGAGTAGTAATGCGGTCAAAAGTCACAGATTCAATCTGGTCTTCCACGTAATCGCCGACATTCAGGCTCGGATCTTCAAAACGCGCAGCTTCCAGCGTGATTTCGCGGGTCGGCTGGGTCACTTCTTCTACAATTACCCAACGACGAAAAGTGTCGAAATCACCGCTTTTGCGATCGATGCTTACGCGCACATCAATCTCTTGCTCATATTTTTTCTTGGTTGCCGTGGCCAGGGCACTTTCCAGCGCTTCAAAAATTTTTTCGCGCGGAACCGCTTTTTCGTTAGAAACTGCTTCTACAACAGCCAAAATCTCTTTGTTCATCGGGGGCCTTCGCCTCAATCCAGACTATTAAAAGTGGGGAACCAGGTTCGCTTTCTGAATATTGCTCAGCGCGAACACTTCATCTTTGCCTTCGACCGTTACGGTAATCATCTCGCCATCTACGGCTTTGATGATGCCCTGCCATTTACGACGGTTCTGAACCGCCATGCGCAGTACAAGCGTGGCTTCTTCGCCAATATAACGGGTGTAGTGTTCGGCAGTGAACAACGGACGCTCGAGACCCGGCGAGGAGACTTCCAGGTTGTAAGCTACTGTGATGGGGTCTTCCACATCCAGTACGGCGCTTACCTGGTGGCTGACATCAGCACAATCGTCAACAGTGATGCCATCTTCACTATCAATATAGATGCGCAGCGTCGATGTGCGACCGCGAATAAATTCGATGCCGACGAGTTCATAGCCCAGCGCTTCCACTGGTGCCGTAATCATCTCTGTTAATTTTTGCTCTAATGTGGACAAGCCCACCCCCAAGACATAAAAAAAGGGCCTATAGCCCAGTTATTCTTTAGTCAGATAACAAAAAACCCCGATAAATCGGGGCTTTTAATAACTGAACCCTGTAAACCGCAACTGCGGCCCGGACTACCTTCCGGAGAATTTTTTTCAAAAACGGAAGTGAAGAAGTATAGCTTCTCCACAGGATATTTGAAAAACAACTCTCAGGGAAAGTGGTTGCGGGGGCCGGATTTGAACCGACGACCTTCGGGTTATGAGCCCGACGAGCTACCAGGCTGCTCCACCCCGCGTCCGAAAACGTGGCAAATACTACGCCTATTACGTGAAAAAAGCAAATTTTGCTGGGATTTGGTACCGAGGACGGGACTTGAACCCGTAAGCCCAATCGGGCACTACCACCTCAAGGTAGCGTGTCTACCAATTCCACCACCTCGGCACTATGTGCGCAGTATTCTGTTTACTGCGCGAAGCTGACAAATTAACGCGGGATATCGCTGCTCGGCTGAACCGGTGCGGTTTGCTGAGTCGGCTCAGTTTTTGCTGGCTGGCTCAGGTTTTCCCACTCGCTTCCTTTATTGGTTTTGTTGCTGTTAATGTTACCCAGTACCAGGCTGATGATGAAGAACAGCGTCGCCAGGATAGCTGTCATACGGGTCATGAAGTTACCAGAACCACTTGAACCGAACAGCGTGGCGGAAGCGCCTGCACCAAAGGAGGCTCCCATATCAGCGCCTTTACCTTGTTGCAGCATAATCAGACCAACCAGGGCCAGCGCTACAATAAGGAAAACTACCAAAAGAGCTTCGTACATAATTAACCTGTTCCTTGCGGGGTAACCGCAGCCAATTGCTTCAAACCAATAGCGCGGAGGTATTTGTCATTCCCTCCTGAAGCGGGTGTGAATACTAACGAAAGCGAATGACCTGTGCAAGGGCATTTTTTTGTTATTGAATCAACTGCGGAAAAAAACGGCAAAAGCGCTGTAATTGAACAAGAAAAAGACGACCGCAGCCGTCTTTTTAACCGTTGAACGCGTTAAGCCGCTTTTACAGCATCGGCGATGCGGTGGGCAAATTCAGTCACTTGTTCTTCGTTTTCGCCTTCCACCATGACGCGGATAAGCGGTTCGGTGCCGGATTTACGAAGCAGCACTCGCCCACGATTGCCAAGGGTAGACTCAACATCAGCAGTAATGGCTTTAACGCGTTCATGTTCCAGCGGATCGCCGCTGCCTGCCGTAAAGCGTACGTTAACCAATACTTGCGGGAAGAGCTTCATGCCGCTGCAAAGATCCTGCAAGTTCATGTGATTACGCGCCATTGCCGTCAATACCTGCAGCGCCGCCACAATGCCGTCGCCGGTAGTGGTTTTATCCAGCAGTATAACGTGGCCGGAGTTTTCCGCACCGATGCGCCAGCCTTTCTCCTGCATTTTCTCGAGCACGTAGCGGTCGCCTACTTTCGCGCGCGCAAACGGGATGCCAAGCTGCTTCAGCGCAACCTCAAGACCCATATTGCTCATCAGCGTGCCTACCACGCCGCCGCGAAGCTGTCCCTGACGCAGCCCTTCGCGGGCAATGATATAAAGGATTTGGTCGCCGTCGACCTTATTACCGGCATGGTCAACCATAATGACACGGTCACCATCGCCGTCAAAGGCGATGCCAAGATGCGCTTTTTCTGCAATCACCTTTTCCTGCAGCAAGCGCACGTCTGTTGCGCCGCATTTCTCGTTGATATTCACGCCATCGGGCTCGCAGCCAATAGTAATGACCTGAGCACCCAGCTCGCGAAAGACATTCGGCGCAATGTGGTAAGTCGCGCCGTTCGCACAGTCCACCACAATTTTCAGGTGATTGAGGTTCAGTTCATTCGGGAACGTCGCCTTGCAAAATTCAATATAGCGCCCCGCCGCATCCACGATACGGCTGGCTTTACCCAACTCCGCGGAATCGACGCAGCTGATCTCTTTTTCCATCTCCGCTTCGATAGCTTCTTCTACTTCATCCGGCAGCTTAGTACCGTCGATAGAGAAGAATTTAATGCCGTTATCATAGAAGGGGTTATGCGAGGCAGAAATGACGATACCCGCCTCGGCACGAAAGGTGCGGGTCAGATAGGCCACCGCAGGCGTTGGCATTGGGCCGGTAAAAGAGGCGGATAAGCCTGCCGCGGCAAGCCCGGCTTCCAGTGCGGATTCCAGCATATAGCCAGAGATGCGCGTATCTTTACCAATAATGACTTTCTTCGAGCCGTGACGCGCCAGCACTTTTCCGGCAGCCCAACCCAGTTTCAGAACAAAATCCGGCGTAATCGGCGCGTCGCCCACGCGGCCACGGATACCATCAGTTCCAAAATATTTACGGTTACTCATAGTGTTTCTTATCCTTCGCTGAAAGAGTAGCTTCTACCACGCGCATCGCTTCCACGGTTTCTTTTACATCGTGAACCCTCACGATTTGTGCGCCTTGCATCGCCGCGATGACTGCACACGCAAGGCTGCCGGAAAGCCGCTGATCGGGTCCGACATTAAGCAATTGACCCACCATACTTTTACGCGACATTCCCACCAACAGCGGTAACCCAAAGTGATGAAATTCACCGAGACGGGCAAGAAGCTCGTAGTTATGGGTGAGATTTTTACCGAAACCGAACCCCGGGTCGAGCAGGATTTTATCGCGTGTGATCCCGGCCGCCTCGCAGCGAGCGATATGTTGTTGGAAAAACTCTTCTACATCCGCAAACACATCTTCGTAACGCGGCGCCTCCTGCATAGTTTTTGGCTGTCCCCGCATATGCATCAGGCAAACCGGCAAACCTGTCTTTGCGGCGGCTTCAAGCGCGCCGGGCTCCTGGAGTGAGCGGATGTCATTAATAATGTGAGCGCCTACTCTCGCCGCTTCCCTGATCACTTCAGGTTTAGAGGTATCGACAGAGATCCAGATTTCAAACCGTTGCGCCAGCGCTTCCACCACCGGAATCACGCGAGCAAGCTCTTCTTCCACACTCACTTCCGCCGCCCCGGGCCGCGTTGACTCGCCCCCCACGTCAATAATGGTCGCGCCGGCGTTAATCATAGCGTTGGCATGCTTTACCGCTTCCACCAGCGTATTGTGCTGTCCGCCGTCAGAAAAGGAGTCTGGCGTAACGTTAAGGATGCCCATGACATGAGGATGTGAGAGATCGAGGGTTGAACCCTGAGCGAAGAGTTTCATTGCTGGTCCCTTGAGACTAGAGGTTTACAAAAACGAAAACCCCGGACAAGCCGGGGTTTTAATTTACTGCGACAGCGCGTTTCTAACCACTTACTTATCGCCGAATTGTTCAGACATAGTATTGCCTGGGTTCGGGGTACGAGGCTCATCAACCGGACGCGGCGCGCGAGGCGTACCGCTGCTGTCGTTATTGTTAGCGCCTGGATCTTCCCAGCCTGCTGGCGGACGCACGTCACGGCGCGCCATCAGGTCGTCAATCTGCGGTGCGTCGATGGTTTCATACTTCATCAGCGCATCTTTCATGGCGTGCAGGATATCCATGTTATCGTTCAGGATCTGACGCGCGCGATTGTAGTTACGTTCAATCAGCGCTTTCACTTCCTGGTCGATGATCCGCGCAGTTTCATCGGACATATGTTTGGCTTTCGCCACGCTGCGGCCGAGGAATACCTCACCCTCTTCTTCCGCATAAAGCAGCGGACCGAGTTTGTCTGAGAAGCCCCACTGCGTAACCATGTTACGCGCCAGGTTGGTCGCGACCTTAATGTCGTTAGACGCACCCGTAGAGACATGCTCAGCGCCGTAAATAATCTCTTCTGCAAGACGGCCGCCATACAGCGTAGAGATCTGGCTTTCCAGTTTCTGACGGCTGGCGCTGATAGCGTCGCCTTCAGGCAGGAAGAAGGTCACGCCCAGCGCGCGGCCACGTGGAATAATCGTGACTTTATGCACCGGATCATGTTCCGGCACCAGGCGGCCAATAATGGCATGACCGGCTTCGTGATACGCGGTTGACTCTTTCTGCGCTTCCGTCATCACCATGGAGCGACGTTCCGCGCCCATCATGATTTTGTCTTTCGCTTTCTCGAACTCGACCATCGAAACAACACGCTTATTGCCGCGTGCGGCAAACAGCGCAGCTTCGTTCACGAGGTTCGCCAGATCCGCACCGGAGAAACCAGGCGTACCACGCGCGATGATCGCGGCATCGATATCCGGCGCCAGCGGCACGCGACGCATATGCACTTTCAGGATCTGTTCGCGGCCACGTACGTCCGGCAGACCAACCACAACCTGGCGGTCGAAACGGCCGGGACGCAGCAGCGCCGGGTCCAGCACATCCGGACGGTTAGTCGCGGCGATAACGATAATGCCTTCGTTGCCTTCGAAGCCGTCCATTTCTACCAGCATCTGGTTCAGCGTCTGTTCACGTTCGTCGTGACCGCCGCCAAGACCTGCGCCACGCTGGCGGCCTACGGCGTCGATTTCATCGATAAAGATGATGCACGGCGCGGCTTTTTTAGCCTGCTCGAACATGTCGCGAACGCGGGAAGCACCCACACCCACAAACATTTCAACAAAGTCAGAACCGGAAATCGTGAAGAAAGGCACCTTAGCTTCACCGGCGATAGCTTTTGCCAGCAAGGTTTTACCGGTACCCGGCGGGCCCACCATCAGAACGCCTTTTGGAATTTTACCGCCCAGCTTCTGGAAACGACTCGGCTCGCGCAGGTATTCCACCAGTTCGCCGACTTCCTCTTTCGCTTCATCGCAACCCGCAACGTCTGCAAAAGTGGTTTTGATCTGATCTTCCGTCAGCATGCGCGCCTTGCTCTTACCGAACGACATGGCACCCTTGCCACCGCCGCCCTGCATCTGGCGCATGAAGAATATCCAGACCCCAATCAGCAGAAGCATAGGGAACCAGGAGATGAAGATAGAAGCCAGCAGGCTCGGCTCTTCAGGCGGTTCGCCAACCACTTTAACGTTTTTAGTCAGGAGGTTATCAAGCAGCTTGGGATCGTTTACAGGGATGTAAGTCGTGTATCGGTTACTATCTTTCTTGGTAACGTTGATTTCACGTCCGTTGATACGCGCTTCGCGAACCTGGTCCTGATTCACTTCTTGCAGGAAGGTAGAGTAATCCACCCTACGGCCATTCGACTCGCTGGGCCCAAAGCTCTGGAATACTGACATCAGCACAACTGCGATGACCAGCCAGAGTATTAGGTTTTTCGCCATGTCACTCAAGGGATTAACCTCATATTACAACTGTGTTAACAAACAGCGTCAGGGTACTATAGTTTACGCCCGGTCGCTACAATGTACACTTCACGTGAACGGGCACGAGAAGAGTCCGGTTTACGAACTTTGACCTTCGTAAACAGGGAGCGAATTTCCCGCAGGTACTCATCGAAACCTTCGCCCTGAAACACCTTCACAACAAAACTTCCGCCCGGTGCCAATACATCCCGACACATTTCGAGCGCTAATTCCACCAAATACATAGCGCGGGGGATATCGACAGCCGGCGTTCCGCTCATGTTCGGTGCCATATCTGACATGACAACCTGTACTTTATTGTCACCTACACGTTCCAGAAGCGCTTTCATGACTAATTCATCACGAAAATCGCCCTGAAGAAAGTCCACACCAACAATAGGATCCATAGGTAAAAGATCGCAGGCGATGATGCGGCCCGTGCCACCGATTTGCGTCACCACGTACTGTGACCAGCCACCGGGAGCTGCGCCAAGATCGACTACTGTCATTCCTGGCTTAAAAATCTTGTCACTCTGCTGTATTTCATCAAGTTTAAACCAGGCTCGGGAACGCAACCCTTTTTTCTGAGCCTGTTGAACATATTTATCGCTAAAGTGTTCCTGAAGCCAGCGACTGGAGCTGGCAGAACGCTTTTTACCTGTCATTTCACATTCCATCCGGGTTCATCGTGAGCCGCAGGCTCAAAAACCCACGTTGCCATTTGGCGATATTTGGGAGATGGCGGTAGAATGAACCGTTTTCAATCCCAACGTAAGCAAAAAATACGATGAATCTGAGTACTAAACAAAAACAGCACCTGAAAGGGTTAGCCCATCCGCTCAAGCCAGTGGTCATGCTTGGCAACAATGGTTTAACCGAGGGGGTGCTGGCCGAGATTGAACAAGCGCTTGAGCACCATGAGTTAATCAAGGTGAAAATCGCCACTGAAGATCGCGAAACCAAAACCTTGATCGTGGAAGCCATCGTGCGTGAAACCGGCGCCTGTAATGTACAGGTCATCGGTAAAACGCTGGTGCTTTATCGCCCGACTGCGGAACGTAAAATTTCACTGCCGCGCTAAAAAATTATTTTTGCTGAAAAAGTAAGCGAAAATAGTTTTTTTTGGTGGCGAACGAGCAAAATGCCACGCTCCGTTTGTTGATAAAAGGCCGCTTTGCGGCCTTTTTCCTTTCTTTACAATGCTTCGCTTTTTCTGAGCGTAGCAGAAATCAGAGGTACTCTACCTTCACGATTTCAAATTCAACCTGGCCGCCAGGGGTGTTGATCACCACCACATCGTCCAGCTCTTTGCCTACCAGACCGCGCGCGATTGGCGAGTTCACAGAGATCAGGTTCTGTTTGAAATCCGCCTCATCATCGCCAACGATGCGATAGGTTTGTTCTTCATCGTTATCAAGGTTAAGCACGGTTACCGTCGAGCCAAAAATTACGCGCCCATTGTTTGGCATCTTCGTGATATCGATTACCTGCGCATTCGAGAGCTTGGCTTCAATATCCTTGATGCGCCCTTCGCAGAACCCCTGCTGTTCACGCGCGGCGTGATATTCAGCGTTCTCTTTCAAATCGCCATGCTCACGCGCTTCGGCGATAGCAGCGATGATTTCAGGGCGGCGAACCGATTTCAGAAAATCCAGCTCTTCGCGCAATTTTTCAGCGCCACGTAAGGTCATCGGAATAGGTTGCATTTGTTATACCTCTCACTGTCCTGTTCGAAACGGTCACAGCCCGCTCCGGCTGCACGTCAGCCCGGCAGATCCTGCTTTTCCCGGGCGAGAAACAAAAGAAAACTGACCCGGAGACAAAGCTCCAGGTCAGCATCAGTTTTGCAATTTGATACGTATTTTAACCTGAAGTTCCCTGGGGGTCATCGTTTACTTTCCAGGGCGAAGCGCCTTAGTATGGCGGCACGTTTTCAGGTTGTAACCGCGAGATTATGCGATTTTCCAGATTTGTTATCGGATTAACCACAAGTGTAGCGTTGAATGCCAGTGCCGCCAATGTAGAAGAATATATCAATCAGTTACCCGCTGGCGCGAATCTCGCCCTGATGGTGCAGAAAATCGGCGCATCCGCTCCGCAGATTGATTATCACAGCCAGCAGATGGCTTTGCCGGCCAGTACGCAAAAAGTGATCACTGCGCTGGCGGCCTTGCTACAGCTGGGCCCGGATTATCGTTTTACCACGACGCTTGAAAGCCGCGGCGAGGTAGATAATGGCGTGCTTAAAGGCGATCTTATCGCGCGGTTTGATGGCGATCCGACATTCAAACGTCAGGATCTTCGTAATATGGTGGCGGCGCTTAAGCGCGCCGGCATACAAAAAATCGAAGGCAATGTCCTGATCGACACCTCGGTTTTTGCGAGTCATGACAAGGCGCCTGGTTGGCCGTGGAATGACATGACGCAGTGCTTCAGCGCGCCGCCCGCCGCCGCAATTGTCGATCGCAACTGTTTTTCGGTTTCGCTCTACAGCGCCCCGAAAGCTAACGATCTTGCCTTCATCCGTATCGCCTCTTATTACCCCGTGACGATGTTCAGCCAGGTGCGCACTCTGCCCCGCGGCTCATCTGACGCGCAATACTGCGAACTGGATGTGGTGCCGGGCGATCTTAACCGTTACACGCTGACAGGCTGTATGGTGCAGCGCGCAGACCCGCTGCCGCTTGCTTTCGCTATTCAGGATGGCGCCAGTTATGCCGGCGCTATTTTGAAGGCGGAACTGAAGGAAGCGGGCATCAGCTATAGCGGCACGCTGCTCAGACAAACGCAGGCGAATCAGCCAGGAACGGTGCTCGCCAGCAAGCAATCCGCGCCGCTGCATGACTTGCTCAGAATCATGCTCAAAAAGTCAGACAACATGATTGCCGACACGGTGTTTCGCACCATTGGCCGAAACTTTTATGGGGTACAAGGCACCTGGCGCGCAGGAGCGGATGCCGTGCGCCAGATCCTGCGTCAGAAAGCCGGCGTTGATTTAGGCAACAGTATCGTAGTGGATGGCTCCGGCTTGTCTCGCCATAATCTTATTTCGCCAGCCACCATGATGCAGGCGCTACAATATATTGCGCAGAACGACAGCCAGCTTAACTTTATCTCCATGCTGCCGCTGGCGGGCCATGACGGTTCGCTGCAATACCGTGCCGGCCTGCACGAAGCTGGTGTTGACGGTAAAGTTTCAGCAAAAACGGGGTCGCTGCAAGGGGTTTACAACCTGGCGGGTTTCATTACCACCGCCAGCGGTCAGCGTATGGCTTTCATCCAGTACCTTTCCGGGTACGCCGTGGAGCCAGCCGACCAGCGTACGCGTCGCGTGCCTCTGGCGCGCTTCGAGAGTCGTCTCTACAGGGATATTTATCAGAACAATTAATTTATGAATCTGCTGATAGTTGAAGATGATTTGCCGTTGCAGGAAAGCATGGCGCTGGCGTTTGTGACCGAGGGCGATCAACCTGTCTGCGCGGCGTCCGCCGCTGAAGCGGATATCCTGGTGCAGCAGCACGCTTACGGGCTGATTATCCTCGACCTGAGTTTGCCGGACAGGGATGGGATTGCCCTGCTTGCTCAGTGGCGGCGTAGCGGAATTCGCGCCCCTGTGCTGATCCTCACGGAGCAAGGCGCGCTGGCGGAACGCGTCTATGGCCTGGACGCGGGCGCGGACGACTACCTGACGAAACCTTTTGAACACGATGAGTTGTGGGGCCGGGTACAGTCAATTTTACGGCGCTATCCGGCGCAAACCGAAACCATTACGCAGCCCGCCCCCTCTTCACGCAGCGAAGGATTAACGCTGAACCCGCAAACGCAGCAGGTTCTCTTTAAAACGCAGCCTGTCGACGTTACGCCGCTTGAATATGCGCTGCTGGCGCGACTGACGGCTCTGCCGGGCGAAACCGTCAGTCGCGAAAACCTGCTGGAAGAGATGCGCGGTCGGGATGAGGCGGGTTCTAACACGCTTGAAGTGCATATTCACAATTTGCGTCGCAAGCTTGGCAAAGCGGCGATAAAAACCGTTCGTGGCGTGGGTTACAGGCTGGATATAGAAAACTAGCGCAGGGCTTGCTTGCGCGGGGCGAGTTCAGCCACAGCTCATAAAAAAAGCCGGGATATCCCGGCTTTTCTTTAACGTTTGTAGATAAACTCAACGCCTTCGTCGTCGTCTTCATCCCAGTCGTCATCCCACTCTTCTTCAGCTTCTTCTTCTATCTCTTCAAGCTGCTGACGGTGGTAATCGTCCCACATGAATTCGACTTTCTCTGGCTGCTTCGCCTCTTCTTCCTGCTTGATCGGGTTCTCAATGATGAAATACATCACATCCCAGCAGAGATCTTTCACGCCAAGCTGGCTTGCAGCCGAGATAAGGTAGTACTTCCCTTCCCAGCCCAGCGCTTGCGCGATAGCTTTCGCACGCGCTTCCGCTTCTTCGCGATCCAACAGGTCAATCTTGTTGAATACCAGCCAACGCGGCTTTTTCGCCAGGCTTTCGCTGTACTTTTCCAGCTCGCCAATAATAATGCGGGCGTTTTCGATCGGGTCTGATTCATCAACAGGCGCCAGATCGATAAGGTGCAGCAACACGCGGCAGCGCTCAAGGTGCTTGAGGAAGCGGATACCCAGGCCAGCGCCTTCCGCGGCACCTTCAATCAGGCCCGGGATATCAGCAACGACAAAGCTTTTCTCATTATCCATACGCACCACGCCAAGACTTGGCACCAGGGTGGTAAACGGATAGTCTGCGACTTTCGGTTTGGCTGCGGAAACCGCGCGGATAAAGGTTGATTTGCCTGCGTTAGGCAGACCCAACATGCCGACGTCCGCCAGCAGCATCAGCTCAAGCTGCAAGTCACGCTTTTCACCCGGCGTACCCATCGTTTTTTGACGCGGCGTACGGTTAACCGATGATTTAAAGCGCGTGTTGCCAAGACCATGCCAGCCGCCTTTCGCCACCATCAGGCGCTGACCATGCTTAGTCATATCGCCCATGGTTTCGCCAGTGCCCTGATCGATAACGCGCGTGCCGACCGGGACTTTGATTGTGACATCTTTCCCACGCTTGCCGGTACAGTCGCGGCTCTGGCCGTTCTGCCCGCGTTCGGCGCGGAATGATTTCTCAAAACGGTAGTCGATAAGCGTGTTGAGGTTTTCGTCCGCTTCCAGCCATACGTCGCCGCCATCGCCGCCATCGCCGCCGTCCGGCCCGCCTTTAGGTATATATTTTTCGCGACGGAAGCTCACACAGCCGTTGCCGCCATCGCCTGCTACGACCAGAATCGTTGCTTCATCAACAAACTTCATTTTACTTCTCCGTAAATCATTCGCCCGAACGGGGTAGCGTCACTACCGCTTCGTTTTTGCGCCACCGTCCCCAGAGACGGTGACCGATGGCGGAATACATCGCGCCCGCAACCACGACAAACGCGCCGAGATAACCCAGCGGGTTAAGCATCGGTCTGGCGAAGAAGTCGGGCCAGGCAACAGATAACAAATCTGAGAACAACAGGGTGAACAACGGCGTCAGCGTAATCAATGCGCTAACCTGCGCCGCCTGCCAGCGCGCCATCGCTTCCGCCAGCGCACCGTACCCTACCAGCGTATTTACCCCGCAAAAAATCAGGCAGGCCAGTTGCCACGGGCTTAAAGCAAAAATGACCGAAGGTTCAGCCAGCGGCAATAACGCGATAGTACATAAAGTGTACAGCAAAAGCAGGATCTGTTGCGAAGCCAGACGACGCAATAAAACTTTTTGCGCGACCCCATAACTGACCCACACTGTCGCCGCGCCGACGCCAAAGATAACACCCCAGGTGTAGTCGGTCAGACGCGTAAAGATCTCAATCAGGCTGGTATTAAAAAACATGACCAACCCGCAAAGCAGCATGATGGCGCCGATGACCTGCGTGCCGCGCATCTTCTCTTTTAGAATGATGACGCTCGCCACCATCATCCCAACCGGCGAAAGCTGCCCTATAACCTGAGACGCCGTAGGGTTCAGGTACTGCAGGGAAGAGCTGAACAGAATAAAGTTACCGAACAGCCCTCCCGTCGCGATAGCCAGTAATACCAGCCAACGCGGCTTGCGGAACATCCGCAGCGGCGGAAGCTTGCCTCGCAGCGCAAGAATGATCCCAAGACCAATAGAGGCCATCAGGAATCGGTAAAACACCACCGTCGGCGGCGCCATTACCGTGAGTACCTGTTTCATCGCGATAGGCAGCGCTCCCCAGCACATCGCTGTGGTGAGGGCCAGAAGAATGCCTATTCCCGCCTGCTGTTTCATGTCTGGGTCCCTGCGCAAATTTGCCGGATGCGGAATGTAAAAAGCCCCGCAACACGTTGCGGGGCTTTATCCGTTACCGGGACACGAAAAACTTATTCAGCAACGATGCTGATGAATTTACGGTTTTTCGGGCCTTTAACTTCGAACTTAACTTTACCGTCAGTCAAAGCGAACAGAGTGTGGTCTTTGCCGCAACCAACGTTGGTGCCTGCGTGGAACTTGGTGCCACGCTGACGAACGATGATGCTGCCAGCCAGTACTGCTTCACCGCCGAAACGTTTTACGCCCAGGCGTTTAGCTTCTGAATCGCGACCGTTACGAGTTGAGCCGCCAGCCTTTTTGTGTGCCATTTAATCTGCTCCCCTGTATTAAGCGCTGATGCCAGTGATTTTCACATCAGTGAACCACTGACGATGGCCCTGCTGCTTACGGTAGTGTTTACGACGACGAAACTTAACGATTTTAACTTTCTCGCCACGACCGTGAGCAACAACTTCAGCTTTGATTACGCCGCCATCAACGAAAGGAACGCCGATTTTGACATCTTCACCGTTTGCGATCATCAGAACTTCAGCGAACTCAACAGTTTCGCCAGTTGCGATGTCCAGCTTTTCCAGGCGAACGGTTTGACCTTCGCTTACTCGGTGTTGTTTACCACCACTTTGGAAAACCGCGTACATATAAAACTCCGCTTTCCGCGCACGCCTTCTGTATGTTCAGAGTGCGCTATAAATATTCACATAGGGCGCGAATATTACGCAAATCGTGAGGCTTTGACAAGTCTGATCGTTAATCAACGCGGAAAAAAAACGCAACTCCTACGGCAGCGTTTATCTGCCGCATTTTTCCGGTACAATCTGTACTACATTTACAATCCATTATCCTTACGTTCTCCCATTACAGCCTTGTGGTAAACAGGACGATAGCCAGACTTTTGCGATGAATTTAGAAAAAATTAATGAGTTAACCGCGCAAGATATGGCGGGTGTCAACGCGACTATCCTTGAACAGCTCAATTCCGACGTGCAACTTATCAGCCAGTTGGGCTATTACATCGTCAGCGGCGGCGGTAAGCGCATCCGTCCGATGATAGCCGTACTTGCTGCGCGCACGCTGGGTTACGAGGGTAACGCGCACGTTACGCTCGCCGCGCTGATTGAGTTTATCCATACCGCTACCCTGCTACATGACGACGTGGTGGACGAATCCGACATGCGCCGCGGCAAAGCGACGGCCAACGCCGCGTTCGGCAATGCCGCAAGCGTTCTGGTAGGCGATTTTATCTACACCCGCGCATTTCAAATGATGACAAGCCTGGGCTCGCTTCCTGTGCTCGAAGTGATGTCGGAAGCCGTGAACGTTATCGCTGAAGGCGAAGTCCTGCAGCTGATGAACGTCAACGATCCCGATATCACCGAAGAAAGCTACATGCGCGTTATTTACAGCAAAACGGCCCGCCTTTTTGAAGCCGCCGCGCAATGCGCCGCGCTGCTGGCGAACGCCGATAACGCGCAGGTGCAGGCGCTTCAGGATTATGGCCGCTATCTCGGCACCGCTTTCCAGTTGATCGACGATCTTCTGGATTACAGCGCCGACGGCGAACGTCTGGGCAAAAACGTGGGCGACGATCTTAACGAAGGCAAACCTACGCTGCCGTTGTTGCACGCGATGCGCAACGGATCCCCGGAGCAGGCGAAAATGATCCGGGAAGCTATCGAGCAAGGCAACGGGCGTCATCTTCTGGAGCCCGTGCTGGCGGCAATGGCGGCGTGCGGATCGCTGGAGTGGACGCGCCAGCGCGCTGAAGAAGAGGCGGATAAAGCGATTTCCGCACTGGCGATCCTGCCGGACTCCCCTTATCGTGAAGCGCTGATTGCGCTGGCTCATACTGCCGTACAGCGCGATTATTGATCCCTTTCCGCGCCAGCAGGCGCGGAATATTTCTTAACGTCAGCTTTTCCTTTCCCCGTCTGTCTGGGCTCAGGCCTGGGCAGCGCCAGTTTTTGGTAAATTTCCGATTCTTACGTCGTCTTAAAAGAACCATTTAGAAAATTTTGCCCGATAAGTGTACATTTCAGATGTTGCGCTATTTCAGCCAACCGGATGTTACAGGCGCTTACAGGGAGGATAAATGGAACGTAAACTTGTGGACTGGCATCCTGCCGACATCATTGCCGGCTTACGTAAAAAGGGCACTTCGCTGGCAGCGGAATCGCGCAAAGCCGGACTGAGCTCTTCAACCCTGGCCAATGCGTTAAGCCGCCCCTGGCCAAAAGGCGAATACCTTATCGCCATGGCGCTGGATACCGACCCCTGGGTTATCTGGCCGTCACGCTACTTCGATCCAAAGACGCATGCGTTTATTAATCGCGGGCTTTTGATTCGGGAACGTTAAAAAAACCGGGGCATGCCCCGGTTTTTTATTTTTCATTTCATGCGCGTTTATTCGCCTTTTACGCGCTCAATATTGGCGCCCAGCGCACGCAGTTTGTCTTCGATACGCTCGTAACCACGATCGATATGGTAAATGCGATCGACAATGGTTGTGCCTTCCGCAATGCACCCCGCCAGCACCAGGCTTGCAGAAGCACGCAGATCGGTCGCCATTACCTGCGCGCCGGAGAGTTTCTCTACGCCATGACAGATAGCGGTATTGCTTTCAATCTCTGCGTGAGCGCCCATACGGATCAGCTCCGGCAGGTGCATAAAGCGGTTTTCGAAAATAGTTTCGGTGATAACGCCTGTCCCTTCCGCCACCAGGTTCAACAGGGTGAACTGCGCTTGCATATCGGTCGGGAAAGCCGGATGCGGCGCAGTGCGCACATTAACCGCTTTCGGGCGTTTACCGTGCATATCAAGGCTAATCCAGTCTTCGCCGATTTCGATGTCCGCGCCCGCTTCGCGAAGCTTCGCCAGTACCGCGTCCAGCGTATCCGGCTGGGTGTTGCGGCACATCACCTTGCCGCCGGAAATGGCTGCCGCCACCAGGAAGGTGCCGGTTTCAATACGGTCCGGCAGGACGCGATACACGCCGCCGCCCAGACGCTCAACGCCTTCGATAGTGATGCGATCGGTGCCCATGCCGGTAATTTTCGCGCCCAGCGTGTTGAGAAAATTCGCTGTGTCGACAATCTCCGGCTCGCGCGCGGCGTTTTCAATAACCGTAGTGCCTTGCGCAAGCGTAGCTGCGCTCATGATAGTAACGGTCGCGCCTACGCTTACTTTATCCATCACAATATGCGCGCCTTTCAGGCGGCCCTGGACGGATGCTTTCACATAGCCTTCTTCCAGTTTGATCTCCGCGCCCAGTTGCTCAAGACCGGTAATGTGCAGATCCACCGGGCGGGCGCCGATAGCGCAACCGCCCGGCAGAGAAACCTGCCCCTGGCCGAAGCGCGCCACCAGAGGACCCAACGCCCAGATAGAGGCGCGCATGGTTTTCACCAGCTCATACGGCGCACAGAAGATATTGACCTGGCTTGCGTCGATCCAGACGGAACCGTTGCGTTCAACCTTCGTACCCAGCTGGCTGAGCAGCTTCATGGTGGTATCGATATCTTTCAGCTTCGGTACGTTCTGGATCTCAACCGGCTCTTCGGCCAACAGCGCAGCGAAGAGGATCGGCAGCGCGGCGTTCTTCGCCCCGGAGATCGTGACTTCGCCGTTCAGGCGGCAAGGCCCCTGCACACGAAATTTATCCATCAAAAGTATTCTCTGTTAGTTATTCATAGTCGCTGTCGGCCGCCGGCCCACAGCTCAAAAACCGTTAAGTTTGCGGTCGCGCTCCCACTCCTGTGGGGTATAGGCTTTGATGGATACCGCATGAATGCGGTTATCGGCGATATACGCCATCAGTGGGCCATAGACAGTTTGCTGTTTCTTAACGCGACTCATGTCGGCGAACAGGTCACCCACCGCAATTACCTGAAAATGGCTGCCATCGCCGGAGACGTGGACTTCCTGGAGGGGCAGTGCATTCATCAGCACTGACTGGATTTCATGATTTTCCATGGGATCTTGATTCGTCGTTTAGTGAAAACAGCCCAACATCTTAGAGCAAAGTGACGCGCGCTTAAATAAGCAAAAAGCCCCGCAAGCTATAGACTGCGGGGCTTTTTTAGTAACATACTGAAAATATTAGCTTGCCGGTAAAGGCATCAAATTTTCCGGCAGGTTATAGAGCTTCGCCAGCGTCATCAGGTTTTCGCTTCCGCCTTCCATTCTCAGCGCTACGCCTTGCTTCTTCACCAGCGCCACCAGCTGAATAAGCAGCGCCAGCCCGGCGGTATCCACCCTTTCCAGCCCGTTTAGCTCAATGACCCGCAAGCCAGACGTGGCTTCATGGCGTGCTTCCCACAGCGGCGCCAGCGTCTCTTCCTCAAGCACCCCCTGCAAACGCAGGATATCGCCGCTGCGCTGCCAGCTAAACTGCTGCGCCATTACTGTTTCTGATCCAGCGTAATCGGTTGACGAGAGATCGATTGCAGCTGCGCGGTCAGACCTTCAACCCCTTTCTGACGCAGAATGTCGCTCCACTCGTTCTGTTTGGTGGTGATCATGCTCACCCCTTCCGCGATCATGTCATAAGCCTGCCAGTTGCCGGTCTGGCTGTTCTTACGCCACTGAAAGTCCAGGCGTACCGGCGGGCGGCCATTTGGGTCGATGATAGTGACGCGGATCGGCAGGATATCGGCATTGCCGAGCGGCTGCTCTGGCGCAATCTGGTAAGTCTGACCGTGATACATCGCCAGCGCCTGACCATAAGCCTGCTTCAGATACTCGCGGAAAGCGGCGAAATAGGCTTCACGCTGCGCGGGAGTCGCTTCTTTGTAATAGCGGCCGAGCACCAGCGCGCCGGCGTATTTCACCTGTACATAAGGCAGCAGCTCCTGATCAACGACGTCACGCAGATAGTTAGGGTTTTGACGAATTTTCGGTTGCTCATTTTTCAGACGGTCAAAGGTTTTCTTTGCCGCCTCATTCATCAGGGTATACGGGTTGGTCTGATCGGCGGCGTTAGCAAGCGGCGCAATAACCAACATCGCGACCATTAAAAAGCGTTTAAATAAAGTCATTTTTTCTCCTGAGTTATTTCGTCGTTTCAGGTTGCGGCGTCGAATCAGTATGGTTGGCAGTCGGCGTTTGCGCACTGTCGTTATTCTGATTGTCGCCGCTGTTGCTCTTGTAGAGGAACTGGCCAATCAAATCCTCAAGCACCATGGCGGACTTGGTGTCCTGAATGGTTCCCCCTTCCTTAAGAATGGAAGTGCCCAGTTCAGGGTCTTCAAACCCGACGTTCAGCGCCAGATATTGCTCGCCCAGCAAACCGGACGTGCGGATAGAGAGCGAACTGGTATCGGGAATATGATCGTAACGCTGTTCTATATCCATGGTTACGCGCGGCAGATAGGTTTTCGGATCGAGCGAAATATCAGCCACGCGGCCGATCACCACGCCGCCAATACGCACCGGCGAGCTCACCTTCAGGCCGCCGATATTATCGAAAGTGGCATAGAGCTGATAGGTCGGTTCTGTGCGCATGGAGGTGACATTCGCGACTTTAAGAAACAAAAAGAGCGCCGCCAGCAGCGCCACCAGCATAAAAGCGCCGACCCAAATTTCAAATTTCTTCGTTTGCATGAATTAATTCCCAAACATCAATGCAGTGAGCACGAAATCCAGGCCCAGAACGGCCAGCGATGCGTGCACAACGGTACGTGTAGTTGCCCGGCTGATCCCTGCGGATGTCGGAATCGCATCATAGCCGTTAAATAACGCAATCCACGTTACCGTCACGGCAAACACCACACTCTTAATCAAACAGTTTACTAAATCGAGGCGCCAGTCGACGGCGTCCTGCATGGCGGACCAGAAAAAGCCCGCGTCGATGCCTTTCCAGCTCACGCCGACCAGCGCCCCACCCCAGACGCCGACCGAGACGAAAATAATGGTCAGCAGCGGCAGCGTGATAATACCCGCCCAGAAGCGCGGCGCAATGACGCGGCGCAGCGGGTCAACTGCCATCATCTCCATGCTGGAGAGTTGCTCGGTGGCTTTCATCAGGCCGATTTCCGCCGTCAGGGCCGAACCTGCGCGCCCGGCAAAAAGCAGCGCCGACACCACGGGTCCCAGTTCACGCAGCAGCGACAAGGCCACCATCATGCCAAGGCTAGTTTCCGCGCTGTAAGTGGTTAACACCAGATAGCCCTGCAGGCCCAGCACCATACCGATAAAAAGACCGGAAACGATGATGATAAGCATCGACAGTACGCCGACGTTATAGATCTGGCGCATCAGTAGCGGCGCTTGCTTGCGAAACTGCGGCTTGCCGACCACCGCATTAAACAGCATTAATCCGGCGCGGCCAAAGGAGGCGCTCACTTCCAACCCGCGACGTCCCAACGACGCCAGCGCATTTAACAGCATCTGTGGATTAACTCCCTTTTCCTGATAATAAATCTTGCTGATAGTCCCCGGCCGGGAAGCGAAAAGGCACTGGTCCGTCGGCTATTCCGTCGAGGAACTGCCGCACCCGCGGCTCCTGGTTTTCCTGCAACGCCTGGGCGCTGCCGTGGGCAACGATGCGTTTATCCGCCACGATATAGGCGTAATCCGCGATGCTCAACACTTCCGGCACATCATGAGAAACCACGATGCAGGTGACGCCAAGTGCGCTGTTTAGCTCTGAGATAAGCTTCACCAGCACGCCCATTGTAATGGGGTCCTGACCGACGAAAGGTTCGTCAAACATAATTAAGTCTGGTTCCAGCGCGATCGCCCGCGCCAGCGCCGCCCGGCGCGCCATGCCGCCGGAAAGCTCCGAAGGCATTAACTTCGCGGCGCCGCGAAGCCCAACCGCTTCAAGCTTCATCATTACCGTGCTGTGCAGTAGCGCCTCAGGCAAATGGGTATGTTCACGCAGCGGCCAGGCCACGTTTTCAAAAACGTTCAGGTCGGTAAATAAAGCGCCGGACTGAAACAACATGCTCATGCGCTTACGCACGGTATAAAGCCGCGAGCGTGACATGGCGGGAATATTTTCGCCATCGAAGAGGATCTCTCCGCGATCGGGCTGGATTTGTCCGCCGATTAGCCGCAGCAGCGTGGTTTTTCCGATCCCTGACGGCCCCATAATGGCCGTGATTTTTCCCCGCGGCACGTTGAGAGAAATATTATCAAAGATGCACCGATTACCGCGTGTGAAGCTGACACCGCGAATGTCGACCAGGTTCATCTCGGTCTGGCTCATCAATTTATCCTTAGCCGGAGTGAGTTATGATTCAACGCGGCGTATTTAATCGCCACAAACGAAACATTTTTACAGATAATTACCCGCCAGAGTTAGCGAAAGCTGGCATTTGTTTTACTTTTTGGGCGCATAAAGTCAGAATTAGGATTTTGCACTTTCCTTATAAGATCCGTGCGCAGCCAGGGCTTCAGGCGAAGTGGACCGGCGATTATACCTGAATAAAGGACTTTGCATGCTTTTAGCTACGGCGCTGTTAATTATCGGTTTACTTTTGGTCGTCTACAGCGCTGACCGCCTGGTATTTGCCGCCTCCCTGCTCTGCCGCAGTCTGGGCGTTCCCCCGCTGATCATCGGCATGACGGTAGTAGGCATCGGCACCTCTCTGCCGGAGATTCTGGTCGCCACCGCCGCCGCGCTGCATGGCCAGGCGGACCTGGCACTGGGTACGGCGCTCGGCTCAAATATCACGAACATTTTATTGATTCTCGGCCTGGCGGCGTTGCTGCACCCTTTTTATGTTCACTCAGGCGTGCTGCGCCGTGAACTGCCGATCATGCTGCTGGTCAGCGCGCTGGCAGGCGTTTTCTTTTATGATGGCGCGCTCTCGCGCCTTGATGGTTCAGTATTGCTGTGCATGGCGGCGGCCTATATCTGGCTCATCGTTAAAGTCGCTCGAATAGCGGAGCGTAAGGGTAATGATAGCCTCACTCGCGAACAGCAGGCGGAATTGCCGCGCGAAGGCAGTCGGCCGGTTGCCTTTTTATGGCTCGGCGTTGCGCTTATCATTATGCCAATGGCCACGCAGATAGTGATTGATAACGCCACCGTGCTGGCGAATAGCTTCGGCATCAGCGAGCTGACTGTCGGCCTGACTTTTATTGCCATAGGCACCAGCCTGCCGGAGCTTGCAACCGCCATCGCCGGCGCCCGCAAAGGCGAGGATGACATAGCTATCGGCAATATCATAGGTTCGAATATTTATAATATTGCTATTGTGCCAGGTCTGACTGCATTGCTCGCGCCGGGTGAAATCAACCCGCTGCTGTTTACCCGGGATTATGGCGTGACGTTGCTGGTCAGCGTTATCTTCGCCCTGCTCTGCTGGCGGCGCGCTCGTCATATTGGTAAACGCGCCGGCGTCGGATTGCTGTGCGGCTTTGTCGTATGGATGGCGATGCTCTTCTGGCTCTCGCCCCGTCTTACAGGATGAATCGGAAACAGATTATGTCGCAGATAGATTTGCCGCCGGGCTTTGACTTTCAGCAGGCCGGCAGAGATGTGCTGGAAATTGAACGTGAAGGCCTGGCGCAGCTCGACCAGTACATTAATACAGATTTCAGTAAGGCTTGTGAAAGCATGTTCTACTGCCAGGGCAAGGTGGTCGTCATGGGCATGGGCAAATCAGGCCATATCGGGAAAAAAATGGCGGCGACTTTCGCCAGCACCGGCACGCCTGCTTTTTTTGTTCATCCAGGCGAGGCGAGCCATGGCGATCTGGGCATGGTTACGGCGCAGGATATCGTTATCGCTATCTCTAATTCCGGCGAATCTAATGAAATCCTCGCGCTTATCCCCGTGCTAAAGCGTTTGCAGGTGCCGCTCATCTGTATCACCAGCCGCCCCGAAAGCGCCATGGCGCGCGCGGCGGATATTCATCTTTGCGTGAAAGTGCCGAAAGAGGCCTGTCCGCTTGGTCTGGCGCCCACCTCCAGCACAACCGCAACGCTTGTCATGGGCGACGCGCTGGCGGTGGCGCTTTTGAAAGCGCGCGGGTTTACCGCTGAAGATTTTGCGCTTTCTCACCCAGGCGGCGCGCTGGGCCGCAAGCTGCTGCTGCGCGTGAACGATATCATGCACACCGGCGATGAGATCCCCCGCGTCAGCAAAGAGGCGACGCTTCGCGACGCGCTGCTGGAAATCACCCGCAAAAACCTCGGCATGACGGTTATTTGCGACGATCTGCTGAAAATCGAAGGCATTTTTACGGATGGCGATCTACGTCGTGTCTTTGATATGGGCGTTGATCTGCACAAATTGCATATCGTTGATGTTATGACCCGCGGCGGCATTCGCGTAAGGCCCGGGACGCTGGCGGTTGAAGTCTTGAATCTGATGCAGTCGCGCCATATAACCTCTGTCCTGGTTGCCGATGGCGACCAGTTGCTCGGTGTGGTACATATGCATGATTTGCTGCGCGCGGGCGTAGTCTAAAAAAGGAAAGCATTGATGAGTAACGCAGATGGCGCGGTCGAGACCTGTTACGGGCCGGTGAGCGCGCAGGTTATGGCGCGGGCGGAGCAGATTCGTCTGCTCATTCTTGATGTCGACGGCGTCATGTCCGACGGCTTGATTTATATGGGCAACAGCGGCGAAGAGCTCAAGGCGTTCAACGTGCGAGATGGCTACGGGATTCGCTGCGCGCTCACCTCCGGCATTGAGGTGGCGATTATTACCGGCCGCAAAGCGAAACTGCTGGAAGACCGCTGCGAAACGCTCGGCATAACCCATCTCTACCAGGGGCAATCCGATAAGTTAATCGCTTACCGTAACTTGCTGGAAAAACTGGCGCTGGCACCCGACAATGTGGCTTATGTGGGCGATGATTTGATTGACTGGCCGGTCATGGCGGAGGTCGGGCTGAGCGTGGCGGTGGCCGACGCGCATCCGTTGCTCATTCCGCGCGCCGATTATGTTACCCGCATTCATGGCGGACGCGGCGCAGTGCGGGAAGTCTGCGATCTTCTTCTGCTGGCGCAGGGCAAGCTTGATGAGGCCAAAGGGCAATCGATATGAGTAAAACCAGACGCTGGGTGATTATCCTGCTGGCGCTGGCGGCGTTGGTGCTGATTGGCATTAACCTCGCCGACCAGGAGGAAACCGGACCAGTGGCGACAAGTGACAACGAGCCAACTTACCAGAGTGAACATTCCAGCACGCTGGTTTACAGCCCGGAAGGCGCGATGAACTACCGGCTTGTGGCGCAACACGTGGAGTACTACTCCGCCGACGGCGTCTCCTGGTTTACACAACCAGTGATGACCACCTTCGATACCCAGAGCGCTGACAAAACGCCCACCTGGTCAGTTAAGGCAGATAAAGCCAAACTGACTAATGACAGGATGCTGTACCTTTACGGTCACGTTGAGGTCAACGCGCTGACTGCGGATTCGCAGTTGCGCCGAATTACAACGGACGAAGCGCAAATCAACCTGATAACTCAGGATGTCTCGTCAGACAAGCTCGTCACGTTATACGGCACCAGCTTTAACTCCAGCGGCCTGAAAATGCGCGGAAACTTACGCAATAAAAACGCCGAGCTGATTGAAAAGGTTAGAACCTCGTATGAAATTCAGAACAAACAAACTCAGCCTTAATCTCGCCCTCTCCGGCGTGTTGCTGGCCGCCAGCTGCTCAGCGTTTGCCGTAACAGGCGATACTGAACAGCCGATCCATATCGAGTCCGATCAGCAGTCGCTGGATATGCAGGGCAACGTCGTCACCTTCACCGGTAATGTCGTCGTCACCCAGGGCACCATTAAGATCAACGCCGATAAGGTGGTGGTCACCCGTCCGGGCGGCGAGCAGGGCAAAGAAGTTATCGACGGCTACGGCAATCCGGCCACTTTCTACCAGATGCAGGATAACGGCAAGCCGGTGAAAGGCCACGCCTCGCAGATGCATTACGAACTGCAAAACGATTTTGTCGTGCTGACCGGCAAAGCCTATCTGGAGCAGCTCGACAGCAATATCCAGGGCGACAAAATCACGTATCTGGTGAAAGAGCAGAAAATGCAGGCCTTCAGCGATAAGGGCAAGCGCGTGACCACGGTGCTGGTGCCGTCGCAGCTGCAGGATAAAAACAACTCCCAGGCGCCAGCGCAGAAAAAGAGCAACTAACTTCTTATGGCAACATTAATCGCGAAAAACCTCGCTAAAGCATACAAAGGCCGACGCGTCGTTGAAGATGTCAGCCTGACGGTGAAATCGGGCGAAATCGTCGGCCTGCTCGGCCCGAACGGCGCCGGTAAAACCACCACGTTCTACATGGTCGTCGGCATTGTGCCGCGCGATGCCGGCAATATCATAATTGATGAAGAGGATATCAGCCTGCTGCCGCTGCACGCCCGCGCCCGCCGCGGTATTGGTTATCTGCCGCAGGAAGCCTCTATCTTTCGCCGTCTGAGCGTGTACGACAACCTGATGGCGGTACTGCAGATCCGCGACGATCTCAGCAGCGAGCAGCGCGAAGATCGCGCGAAAGAGCTGATGGAAGAGTTTCATATCGATCATCTGCGCAACAGCCTCGGCCAGGCGCTTTCCGGCGGTGAACGTCGCCGTGTGGAGATCGCCCGCGCGCTGGCCGCCAACCCGAAATTCATCCTGCTCGACGAACCTTTCGCCGGGGTAGACCCTATTTCTGTTATCGACATCAAGCGCATCATTGAACACCTGCGCGACAGCGGCCTGGGCGTTCTCATCACCGACCACAACGTCCGTGAAACGCTGGCCGTTTGTGAACGCGCTTATATCGTCAGCCAGGGGCACCTTATCGCCCACGGCACGCCCGATGAGATCCTGCAAGACGAGCAAGTTAAGCGCGTCTATCTTGGGGAAGAGTTCAGACTCTGATAGGGTAGAGCAACGGACAGCGAGCCCGCGCCATCGTATTCCGGCGTCGCGCCCTGCCAGGACAGGTATACTAATACTTATCACCTGAGGAAATTTGCTCTGAATATGAAGCAAGGTTTGCAACTTAGGCTTAGCCAACAACTTGCCATGACGCCCCAGTTGCAACAGGCCATCCGCCTGTTGCAGTTGTCGACGCTGGAACTGCAGCAAGAACTTCAGCAAGCGCTGGAAAATAACCCACTGCTTGAGCAAACCGAATTTCATGATGAGATAGCCACTCAGGAAGCGCAAAGCAGCGAAGGGCTGGATACCGCCGAAGCGCTCGAACAAAAAGAGATGCCGGAAGAGTTACCGCTCGACGCCAGCTGGGACGAGATCTATACGGCAGGCACCCCCTCCGGCAACGGCGTGGATTATCAGGATGATGAGCTGCCTGTTTATCAGGGTGAAACCACCCAGTCGCTGCAGGATTACCTGATGTGGCAGGTTGAGCTGACCCCCTTCTCCGATACCGACCGCGCCATCGCCACGTCGATTGTCGACGCCGTCGATGAAACCGGTTATCTCACCGTCGCGCTGGAAGATATCCTGGAAAGCATGGGCGATGAGGAGATAAGTCTCGACGAAGTGGAGGCGGTATTAAAGCGGGTGCAGCGCTTTGACCCTGTCGGCGTGGCGGCGCGCGATCTGCGCGACTGTCTGCTGGTGCAGCTTTCGCAGTTTTCCAGAGAGACGCCATGGATTGAAGAGGCTCGTCTTATCATCAGCAACCATCTTGATTTGCTGGCGAACCACGACTTCCGCAGCCTGATGCGGGTCACCCGGCTGAAAGAAGAGGTGCTGAAAGAGGCGGTCGCGCTGATACAGTCGCTCGACCCGCGTCCCGGCCAGTCGATTCAGACCGGCGAGCCGGAATATGTCATACCGGATGTGCTGGTGCGTAAGCATAACGGTCGCTGGACGGTAGAGCTTAATGCCGACAGCATTCCGCGTCTTAAAATTAACCAACAATACGCCGCGATGTGCACTACCGCGCGCAATGAGTCCGACAGCCAGTTTATTCGCAGCAATTTGCAGGAAGCGAAATGGCTGATTAAAAGCCTGGAGAGCCGCAACGATACGCTGCTTCGCGTAAGCCGCTGTATCGTCGAGCAACAGCAGGCTTTTTTTGACAAGGGCGAAGAGTACATGAAGCCGATGGTGTTGGCGGACATCGCCCAGGCGGTAGAGATGCACGAATCAACTATCTCCCGCGTCACAACGCAAAAATATCTGCACAGCCCGCGAGGCATTTTTGAACTGAAGTATTTCTTCTCCAGCCATGTAAATACGGAGGGCGGCGGCGAAGCCTCATCCACCGCCATCCGCGCGCTGGTGAAGAAATTAATAGCCGCGGAAAATCCCGCGAAGCCGCTGAGCGACAGTAAGCTGACATCCATGCTGTCCGATCAGGGCATCATGGTGGCCCGCCGTACTGTGGCGAAGTATCGAGAGTCTTTATCTATTCCGCCGTCTAATCAGCGCAAGCAGCTGGTTTGACTCAACCGATAAGGAAGACACTATGCAGCTCAACATTACTGGACATAACGTCGAAATCACTGATTCCCTTCGTGAATTTGTGAACACGAAGTTCGCTAAGCTGGAGCAGTACTTCGAAAGGATTAACCAGGTTTACATAGTGCTGAAAGTGGAGAAAGTCACTCACATCTCGGACGCCACGTTGCACGTTAACGGCGGCGAGCTTCATGCCAGTGCGGAAGGTCAGGATATGTACGCCGCCATCGACGGTTTAATTGATAAACTGGCGCGGCAACTTACTAAACATAAAGATAAACTGAAACAACACTGATTGTCCGGGCGTTTAGCTGATGTATTAACGGCTCGTTATTCACCGAATAGCGGGCCGTTAGCACAGAGAATGCTTAGGTGAACTTATGATGAATAATGATTCCGCTCTGCAACTGAGCAATGTCCTGAACCAGGAATGTACCCGAAGCGGGGTGCATTGCCAGAGTAAAAAACGCGCACTGGAAATCATCAGTGAACTGGCCGCGAAGCAGCTTAGTCTGCCGCCGCAGGTGGTGTTTGAAGCCATTCTCACGCGCGAGCGAATGGGCAGTACCGGCATCGGCAACGGCATCGCCATTCCGCATGGTAAGCTTGAAGAAGATACCCTGCGCGCCGTAGGCGTATTCGTACAACTGGAAACGCCTATTGCTTTTGACGCTATCGACAATCAGCCGGTTGATCTGCTCTTCGCCCTGCTGGTGCCGGCCGATCAGACCAAAACGCATTTGCATACGCTCTCGCTCGTGGCAAGGCGGCTGGCGGATAAAACGATCTGTCGTCGTCTGCGCGCGGCGCAAAGCGATGAAGAGCTTTATCAAATCATCACCGAAGGCGGCGATGAGAGCGAATAACGGGCTGCAAAGCTCGATAAGAGGGGCGCTTGCCGCCCATATTGACCCAGGGAGAGACTGGAGATGGTGCTGATGATCGTCAGCGGGCGTTCGGGCTCCGGAAAATCGGTAGCTCTGCGCGCGCTGGAAGACATGGGATTCTACTGCGTGGATAACCTGCCGGTAGTGCTGCTGCCTGAGCTGGCGCGGACGCTGGCGGACAGACAGATTTCCGCCGCCATCAGTATCGACGTGCGCAATATGCCCGAGTCGCCGGAGATCTTCGAGCAGGCGATGAATAACCTGCCGGATGCGTTTTCTCCGCAATTGCTGTTTCTGGATGCCGATCGCAATACGCTCATCCGCCGTTACAGCGACACTCGCCGTCTGCACCCTCTCTCTGGCCGCAACCTCTCGCTGGAGAGCGCCATCGACGAAGAGAATAACCTGCTGGAGCCGTTACGCTCCCGGGCCGATCTGATTATCGACACCTCGGAAATGTCCGTGCATGAGCTGGCGGAAATGCTGCGCACGCGCCTGCTCGGCAAACGCGAGCGTGAATTAACGATGGTGTTTGAATCCTTTGGCTTTAAGCATGGCATTCCTATCGACGCCGACTACGTCTTCGACGTTCGCTTCCTGCCCAACCCGCACTGGGATCCGAAGCTGCGCCCTATGACCGGGCTTGATAAACCGGTGGCCGCCTTCCTTGACCGCCATACCGAAGTGCATAACTTTATCTATCAAACCCGCAGCTATCTGGAACTGTGGTTGCCGATGCTGGAAACCAACAACCGTAGCTACCTTACGGTCGCTATTGGCTGTACTGGCGGTAAACATCGCTCGGTCTACATTGCGGAACAGCTGGCCGACTATTTCCGTTCACGCGGTAAAAACGTCCAGTCCCGTCACCGCACGCTGGAAAAACGCAAATCATGACCGTAAAACAAACCGTTGAGATAACCAATAGGCTCGGCATGCATGCCCGGCCGGCCATGAAGCTGTTCGAGCTGGTGCAGAGTTTTGATGCGGAAGTGCTGCTGCGTAATGAAGCAGGCACGGAAGCGGAGGCGAGTAGCGTAATCGCTCTGCTGATGCTGGATTCCGCCCAGGGCGGTCAGATTGAAGTGGAAGCGACGGGTCCACAGGAACAAGAGGCCCTGTCAGCGGTTATCGCCCTGTTTAAAGCCGGCTTTGACGAAGATTAACGGCTTTGCTCTGGCGCATGCAAAAGGTGGGTCAGCTCCAGGCTAACCCGCCTTTTTTGTCGCTCAGGCGGTTATGCCTTTTAGCGCAGCTTGTGCTGCGTCATAAACGTTTCGCCGCCCAGCTGGCGCATCTGGCGCAGGATCCACGCCTGACGCGCGCGTACGTAACCTGAAGGCGCGTCCGCCCGCAAACGCAGCGGGTTTGGCAGCACTGCCGCCAGCATAGCGGCTTCCGCTGCGGTAAGACGGCTGGCGGGCTTGTGGAAATAACGCTGCGCCGCCGCCTCTACGCCAAAGGTGCCCTCGCCAAATTCAGCGATATTCAGATAAACCGTGAGAATGCGCCGTTTGCTCCAGACCGTTTCCAGACCTACCGTCAGCCCCGCTTCCAGCCCCTTGCGCAGCCAGCTGCGCCCGTCCCACAGAAAAAGGTTTTTAGCCGTCTGCTGCGAAATCGTCGAAGCGCCGCGAATGCGATTCTCGTGCCGTTCGTTATGAGAGACCGCTTTCTTTATGGCGGCGACGTCAAAGCCCCAGTGTTCAGGGAACTTTTGGTCCTCCGCCGCGATGACCGCCAGTCCCATCCATGGCGAAATATCGTCGGTTCCTACCCAGTCAGAATGCGCTATATAGCTAAAATTACCGCTAAACCAGGCGGACGCTTGTCTTTCTACCATCACCGCGGAAAAAGGCACCGGCAGCAGGCCGAACAGCAAAATACCGGCTATCCAGAACGCCAGCACGGCGGCGCAGCCACGCCAAAGCCAGCGCCACCCCTTTCGCCACAGCGACGCCTTGCCTTTCCTCATTCGCACAGTTCCAGCACGCGGGCGACCAGCTTCTCTATACCGGCTGCCGCCTCGTCAATGCGCTTCGCTACCATGTAGGCGGGCGTGGTGACCACTTTGTTATCTTCATCCACCACGATATCGTCCACCGGACAGGGAACATGTTCGCCGCCCATTTCCTCAATAATTTCCGCCGTATCGATATCGGTGCCAATGGTCAGGCGCAGCGGCGGCGGCAGAATTTTAGGCAGCATGGCGGGGGCGATGCAGATAAAGCCAAGCGGCTTGCCTGCGGCATGCATCGCCTGCGCCAACGCCTTAAGCGACGGGTCGACAACGCACTCCGCCCCCTGGCTTGCAAAATTGCTCAGATTCTTCGCCGCGCCAAAGCCGCCCGGCACCACCAGCGCGTCCAGCGTCTCGAACCGGGCCTGACCGAGCGCCTGAATTTCGCCGCGAGCGATACGCGCCGCTTCCACCAGTACGTTACGGCTTTCCACCATTTTCTCGCCGGTCAGATGGTTAAGCACATCCGCCTGCGGTTTATCAGGCGCAAAGCAGACCGCCTGCGCACCGCTTCGTGCAATCGCCAGCAGCGTAATAACCGCCTCATGAATTTCGCTTCCGTCATAAACGCCACAACCGCTAAGTACGACGCCAATTTTCTTCATGAATTCATCCCTTTACCTAAACTACTGAACAATATAAAAAATTGTAATTTAAACGCTATGCTTCACACATTTAACTGATTCGCGTAACAATTTTTTTAAGTTTTGCTATCTTATGCTCGAGCGGAACATATTCTCAGGCCCCGCCATGAACGAAAAAACCACACCAAGAACAGGCGATGCCTTAATTTCCCTGGTGTTGGCGCAGTATTCGCGCACCCCGGTTAATCCGGGGTCATTTTTTTTCAGCTTCGCTCACCCACGCCTTCAGCGCTGCCACATCCTGCGGCCACTCCTGCTTAAGCTCTTCTACCCATTCACCAACGTTATCCCACCATGCCGGCAAGTCTGGCGACTGAATCTGCTGGGCCAGCTGTTGTAAATGACGCAGGCCGACGGAGCCCGCTGCGCCTTTAATTTTATGCCCTTCCTCTACGATGCCTTTCTGGTCACGCGCCGTCAGGTTCGACTCCAGCACGCTCAGGTAGCCCGGCATCATCTTTTCAAACATCGCCAGGCCATCCAGAATCAGCTTCGGCCCTACCAGCTCCATGTACTGCTCAAGCATGGGTAGATCGAATAACGTCTTGTGCTTATCTTCACTCATCGTTTCGCCCTCATTCTCGTCCGGTTGGGTATCCCAGTATTTCTTAATCATTGCGGTCAGCGCGGGGACGGCCAGCGGCTTGCTCAGCACGTCATCCATCCCCGCATCCAGATACTCCTGCTTGTCCTTAAGCACATTGGCGGTTAACGCCACCAGCGGCGGCAAATCCTCTTTCGCATAGCGGCGCGTCAGTTCGCGGGAGATATCCAGGCCTGTCATGTCCGGCAACTGGATGTCGAGCAGCACAAGGTCATACTCGCCGGGCTGGAACGTTTCCAGCGCCGCTTTGCCGGTCATCGCCACATCCACGCTGTTGCCAAGCTTCTCAAGCACGGAGCGGGCGACAATCACGTTAAGTTCAATATCTTCCACCAACAGCACATGCAGCGCTGGCAACGGCATATCGTCGTCTTCCTGTTCATCCTTAACCTCTTCCGCCACGCGTGGCGCCTCGACGGTGAGCGTGAAGACAGAGCCCTTGCCCGGTTTGCTTGAAACGGTGATATCGCCGCCCATGTTTTTCGCCAGCCGACGCGATACCGCAAGACCAATGCCGGTGCCCGTAGCGGGCTTACCGCCCTGACTGTCTTTGACCTGATAATACATGGCGAAGATCTTATCCAGCTCCTGCTGCGGAATACCGATACCGGAGTCTTCCACCTCGAAGCGCAGGCGGCGCTCCTCTTCGTAGCGCACGCGCACCGTCACCTGCCCTTTTTGCGTAAATTTCACCGCGTTGCTGATGAGATTCCACAGGATCTGACGCAGGCGGGTGCCGTCGGTCACCACCTTGTGCGGCAGCGGCAGCGTCGGCTCCATCACAAAGCGTAACCCTTTTTGCTGCGCCTGCAGGCCGGAGAGATTTTCAAGGTCGGCAAGAAAGCTGGTGAAATCGACCGGCTGGTTATCAAGCTGCACTTTGCGCCGCTCGATTTTGTCCATATCGATAATATCGTTAAAGATATTGCCAAGCGTAACGGCGGAAACATGAATAGTTTTCAGGTATTTCTCCTGCTCGGCTGTCAGTTCAGTATCGAGCAGAATACGGCTTAGGCCGACAATGCCGTTGAGCGGCGTACGCAGTTCATGGCTGATGGTGGAAATAAAGGTGGTCTTATCGCGGCTGGCGCGCTCCAGCGCGTCCTGATAGCGCTTGCGCTCGGTAATATCGCGGCCGAACCCCATCAGCCCATGGCGTTTACCCACCCGGTCATAGTAAGGCACTTTACGAATTTCAAAACAGGCTTTGCGGCCATCCGGATAGTCGAGCCACTGCTCGTAAGTGAGCGAAACGTTGTGGCGAAATACCTTTTCATCGGTTTCGATAACCTTTTGCGCCGCCTCCGGCGAATAAACATCCTGCGGCTTAAGGTTAATTAACTGTTTTTCGCTTTTTCCGGTCAGCAATTCCATCGCCCGGTTGCAGCCGGAGAACTCTTTATCTTCGTTGCGATAGAAAACCAGGTCCGGCGAGGCGTCCAGAAACGAACGCAGGAAGGAAGATTGTTGCTCAAGCTGGATCTGCGTCACTTCGCGCTCTTTCATCTCGACTTTCAGCTGCTCCAGCATATGCTGGCGCTCAGCCTCCGCCTTTTCGCGCTCGGCAATCTCCTGATTAAGCTGGGCGATGTTATCTTTAAGCTGCACATTAAGCTTCAGGTCGCGCTCGCGCATCTCTTCGAGCTTGTCGACAAGCTTCGAGAGCCGCTGGCGCGACTCTTCCAGCTGTTCTACCACCACAGACAGAAAGTAAACGGCCCAGGGCGTTATCAATAAGCCGAAAAAGATAGAGCGGATAACGTCGATGCTCTCCACCTGGCCGTGCAGCACCATCGTTACCGCCATCTGCACCGCCATCGCCAGCACCACCAGGGCGAGGGCCAGTAACAGAGAGAACCGCACCAGGCCCAGCTTGACCAGCAGATCAACGTAAAACTGCGCCAACAACCGGATTTGCTTCATGAATTATTCCTTCGCTGATATTCCGCTCAATAATACCCAAAACCGGCGAGAACGCTCAGGGTTGAACGTAAAAGTGTGGCGTCCAGGGTGTGCCGAGGGCGGTCCCCTGCGCGCCGTGCGCGTTAAGGTAGCGGTCTATCTCCACCATACCGGTCCAGCGGTTTTCACACCACAGCGGCGCGAGAAGCGTGGGACGGCGTGCGCTGGCGGAGATGCGGTGATATATCACTTCCGGCGGCGTATGGCGGATAATCTCCCCCGCCGTGGCGGCATACTCCTCAAGCGCAATGCCTGCAATCCTGCCCGCCTGCCATGCTTTCGCCATAATGCTGCCGCTGACGATGTGCAGCGGATGCAGCTTAATGCCATCCACGCCGGTATCCACTACGCGCGCCAGCGTCTCAAGACAGTGGCCTTGCGTTTCGCCAGGCAGCCCGACGATGAGATGACAGCAGACATCAAGCCCGCGCGCACGCGCCAGCCGCGCCGTCTTCTGGTAAGCCGTGAAGTTATGGCCGCGGTTAATACGGCGCAGCGTTTTATCGTGGGCCGACTGTAACCCCAGCTCCAGCCAGACCTCATAACCCTGTTCGCGATAACTGCTGAGCAAATCGAGCACGCTCTCCGGCACGCAGTCGGGGCGCGTTCCCACGCACAGGCCCACGACATTCGCCTCGCTTACCGCCTGTTGATACATGGCGCGCAATTGCTGCACTTCAGCCCAGGTGCTGGTGTATGCCTGGAAATAGGCGAGATAACGCCTCGCCCGATCAACCCGCTTCGCCTGGCAGGCAAGCTGATCGGCTATTGAGGCATACTGCTGCGTTTCATCAACAAAAGAGGCGACATTGCAAAAAGTGCATCCGCCGCGGCCAATCGTGCCGTCGCGATTTGGGCAGCTGAAGCCGCCGTGTAGCGTAAGTTTATGGACTTTTTGCCCATACCGGCGGGCCAGGTCGCCGCCAAACATATTGACTAATTTCTGTAACTGCATAATCTGGAAGGCCGCCCTGCGAAAAGGGCCAAGCCTGCCAGTTTTCCTTCCCCACGGCGATGATGTGGATCAAGCGCCAGGGCACCCTTTTACATCATGAATAATCATTCAAAATAAACGCAATTTCAGTCATTGACCGGCTGATTACTTTTCCTTATGTCGCCGCCTTTTATTTAAATAATATGACGACAAGTGAAAAACAGTACCATGCTGCAAGCCGCACCTGATTTTTAGCATTTTCCGCTGATAATTCCCGTAACGGCAGTGACCATTGGGGTTTATAGCCAGCGCCAATAGTGAGAGAGATCACACTCCATTTTGGTGCAGCCGCCGCTTCATGCATTGTAAAAAACAATAAATAGATACTAAAAACAATTAGTTAACCAATGCATAGCACATTTCAGCATAAATAAGAATGACATTTGACCTGCCTGGTGATTCCCGATAAGTTGAGAATCCGCTGGAAGCTTTCTGGATGAGTGTTCTGCTCATCATATTTATGCAGTAATTGAGATTCCCTCTTAAGTAAGTTCTCAACGACCGTGTATCGATGCGAAAAGGATGAAAGAGGGCGACATACGAGGAACGCGTTATAACGCCACCCCCGTCGCCGCACCCTTTTTACGCCCGCGCGCCGTCAGAACAAGAGAGAGTCTCGCAGAGCCTGGGGAGGTTCACTTATATGTTGTACGATAAATCCCTTGAGAGGGATAACTGTGGTTTCGGCCTGATCGCCCACATAGAAGGCGAACCTAGCCACAAGGTAGTGCGTACCGCCATTCACGCACTGGCCCGTATGCAGCACCGTGGCGCTATCCTTGCCGATGGCAAGACTGGCGATGGTTGCGGCCTGCTGCTGCAAAAACCGGATCGTTTCTTCCGCCTTGTTGCCGAAGAGCGCGGCTGGCGTCTGGCGAAGAACTACGCCGTCGGCATGCTGTTCTTAAATAAAGATGCGGAACTGGCGGCCCGTAGCCGTCGTATCGTTGAAGAAGAGCTGCAACAGGAAACCCTCTCCATTGTGGGCTGGCGCGACGTGCCGACCAACGAAGGCGTGCTGGGCGAAATCGCCCTCTCCTCTCTGCCGCGCATTGAACAAATTTTCGTTAACGCCCCGGCGGGCTGGCGTCCGCGCGATATGGAACGCCGCCTGTTTATCGCCCGTCGTCGTATCGAAAAACGTCTCCAGGATGACAAAGACTTCTATGTCTGTAGCCTGTCTAACCTGGTCAATATTTATAAAGGTCTCTGTATGCCGGCAGACCTGCCGCGCTTTTACCTGGACCTGGCGGACCTGCGTCTGGAATCGGCTATCTGCCTTTTCCACCAGCGCTTCTCCACCAACACCGTGCCGCGTTGGCCGCTGGCCCAGCCGTTCCGCTACCTGGCGCATAACGGCGAAATCAACACCATTACGGGCAACCGTCAGTGGGCGCGCGCGCGTACGTATAAGTTTAAAACCCCGCTGATCCCGGATCTTCATGATGCCGCGCCTTTCGTAAACGAAACCGGCTCCGACTCCAGCTCCATGGATAATATGCTGGAGCTGCTGCTGGCGGGCGGGATGGATATCGTGCGCGCTATGCGTCTGCTGGTGCCGCCAGCATGGCAGAACAACCCGGATATGGATCCGGAGCTGCGCGCGTTCTTCGACTTCAACTCCATGCATATGGAGCCGTGGGACGGCCCGGCGGGCATCGTTATGTCCGACGGTCGTTACGCCGCCTGTAACCTCGACCGCAACGGCCTGCGCCCGGCGCGCTATGTCATCACCAAAGATAAGCTCATCACCTGCGCCTCTGAAGTAGGTATCTGGGATTATCAGCCGGATGAAGTGGTAGAGAAAGGACGCGTTGGCCCGGGCGAACTGATGGTTATCGACACCCGCGGCGGGCGCATTCTGCACTCGGCGGAAACGGACAACGATCTTAAAAGCCGCCACCCTTATAAAGAGTGGATGGAGAAAAACGTGCGTCGTCTGGTGCCGTTTGAAGATTTGCCGGATGACCAGGTCGGCACCCGTGAAATGGACGACAATCTGCTCGCCAGCTACCAGAAGCAGTTTAACTACAGTAACGAAGAGCTGGATTCCGTTATCCGCGTGCTGGGCGAAAACGGCCAGGAAGCGGTCGGCTCCATGGGCGATGACACGCCGTTCGCCGTGCTCTCCAGCCAGCCGCGCATTATTTATGATTACTTCCGCCAGCAGTTCGCTCAGGTGACCAACCCGCCTATCGACCCGCTGCGCGAAGCGCACGTAATGTCGCTTGCCACCAGCATTGGCCGCGAGATGAACGTCTTCTGCGAGGCCGAAGGCCAGGCGCACCGCCTGAGCTTTAAATCGCCGATCCTGCTCTACTCCGACTTTAAACAGCTGACTACGCTTGAAGAGCAGCACTATCGCGCCGACACGCTGGATATTACGTTCGACGTGACCGAAGCCTCGCTTGAAGAGACGGTAAAAGCGCTGTGCGACAAAGCCGAACAGATGGTGCGCGACGGCACCGTGTTGCTGGTGCTTTCCGACCGTAACATCGCCAAAAACCGTCTGCCGGTGCCTGCGCCGATGGCGGTGGGCGCCATTCAGACTCGCCTTGTTGAGAAGAGCCTGCGCTGCGACGCCAACATTATTGTGGAAACCGCAAGCGCCCGCGACCCGCACCACTTCGCCGTGCTGCTGGGCTTCGGCGCGACCGCTGTCTATCCTTACCTCGCCTATGAAACCCTGGCGCGGCTGGTGGATACCGGCGCTATCGAGAAGAACTACCGCAGCGTGATGCTGAACTACCGTAACGGCATCAACAAAGGCCTGTATAAGATAATGTCCAAAATGGGCATCTCGACTATCGCCTCTTACCGCTGTTCGAAGCTGTTTGAAGCGGTGGGCCTGCACGATGAAGTCTCCAGCCTCTGCTTCCAGGGGGTGGTGAGCCGCATCGGCGGCGCCGGTTTCGGAGATTTCCAACAGGATCTGCTGAACCTGTCGAAGCGCGCGTGGCTTGCCCGCAAACCGCTGGAACAAGGCGGCCTGTTGAAATACGTACACGGCGGCGAATACCACGCGTACAACCCGGATGTGGTGCGTACGCTGCAACAGGCGGTTCAGAGCGGCGAGTATAGCGATTATCAGCAGTATGCGAGGCTTGTGAACGAGCGCCCGGCGGCGACGCTGCGCGACCTGCTGGCCCTCAACCCGCAGGGCGAAGCGGTTCGCGTGGATGAAGTCGAACCGGCAAGCGAACTGTTCAAACGCTTCGATACGGCGGCGATGTCTATCGGCGCGCTGAGCCCGGAAGCGCACGAAGCGCTGGCCGAAGCGATGAACAGCATCGGCGGCAACTCGAACTCCGGCGAAGGCGGCGAAGACCCGGCGCGCTACGGCACTAACAAAGTCTCGCGCATTAAGCAGGTGGCTTCCGGCCGCTTCGGCGTGACCCCGGCTTACCTGGTTAACGCTGACGTTATTCAGATTAAAGTCGCTCAGGGCGCGAAGCCGGGCGAAGGCGGCCAGTTGCCGGGCGACAAAGTCACCCCTTATATCGCTAAGTTGCGTTATTCGGTGCCGGGCGTGACGCTTATCTCCCCGCCGCCGCATCACGACATCTACTCGATTGAAGATCTGGCGCAGCTTATTTTCGACTTAAAACAGGTCAACCCGAAGGCGATGATCTCCGTGAAGCTGGTTTCCGAACCGGGCGTGGGCACCATTGCGACCGGCGTGGCGAAAGCTTACGCGGATCTCATCACCATCGCCGGCTACGACGGCGGCACTGGCGCAAGCCCGCTCAGCTCCGTGAAATACGCGGGCTGTCCGTGGGAGCTGGGCCTCGTTGAAACCCAGCAGGCGCTGGTGGCTAACGGCCTGCGTCACAAAATTCGTTTGCAGGTGGACGGCGGCCTGAAAACCGGCCTCGATATCATTAAAGCGGCCATTCTGGGCGCGGAAAGCTTCGGCTTCGGCACCGGCCCGATGGTGGCGCTCGGCTGTAAATACCTGCGTATTTGCCATCTGAACAACTGCGCGACCGGCGTAGCGACGCAGGATGACAAACTGCGTAAAAACCACTACCACGGCCTGCCGTTCAAGGTAACCAACTACTTTGAGTTTATCGCTCGTGAAACGCGCGAAATCATGGCCTCGCTTGGCGTTACCCGCCTGGTGGACCTGATCGGCCGCACGGAGCTGCTCAAAGAACTGGAAGGCTTTACCGCGAAACAGCAGAAGCTCGACCTGGCGCGTCTGCTGGAGACCGCCGAGCCGCTGCCGGGCAAAGCGGTTTACTGCACCGAGCATAACCCGCCGTTCGATAATGGCGTGCTCAACGCGCAGCTGTTGAACCAGGCGAAGCCGTATGTGGATGAAAAGCAGAGCAAAACGTTCTGGTTTGATATCCGCAATACCGACCGTTCGGTGGGCGCATCGCTTTCGGGATACATTGCCGAGACGCATGGCGACCAGGGGCTGGCTTCCGACCCAATCAAAGCGCACTTCAGCGGCACCGCGGGCCAGAGCTTCGGCGTCTGGAACGCAGGCGGCGTGGAGCTGCACCTGACTGGCGACGCCAATGACTACGTCGGCAAAGGCATGGCGGGCGGCTTAATCGCTATTCGTCCGCCGGTGGGTTCCGCCTTCCGCAGTCATGAAGCGAGCATTATTGGCAATACCTGTCTGTACGGCGCAACTGGCGGCCGCTTGTATGCCGCAGGCCGCGCGGGCGAGCGTTTCGGGGTGCGTAACTCCGGCGCGATCACCGTGGTGGAAGGCATCGGCGATAACGGTTGTGAATATATGACCGGCGGCATCGTCTGTATCCTCGGCAAAACCGGCGTCAACTTCGGCGCGGGTATGACGGGCGGCTTCGCCTACGTGCTGGATGAAGATGGCGAGTTCCGCAAACGCGTGAACCCGGAACTGGTGGAAGTGCTGGGCGTAGACGAGCTGGCGATTCACGAGGAGCATCTGCGCGGCCTTATTACCGAGCATGTTCACCATACCGGTTCGCAGCGAGGCGAAGAGATCCTGGCCCACTGGCCGGCCTTCGCCTCGAAATTCGCGCTGGTTAAACCGAAGTCCAGTGATGTCAAAGCATTGTTGGGTCACCGTAGTCGTTCCGCAGCAGAGCTGCGGGTGCAGGCGCAGTAAGGGGTTTTAATGAGTCAGAACGTTTACCAGTTTATCGACTTACAGCGCGTTGATCCGCCAAAGAAACCGCTGAAGATCCGTAAAATTGAGTTTGTAGAAATTTATGAGCCTTTCTCGGAAGGTCAGGCCAAGGCGCAGGCAGACCGCTGCCTCGCCTGCGGCAACCCTTACTGCGAATGGAAATGTCCGGTCCATAACTACATCCCTAACTGGCTGAAGCTTGCCAACGAGGGGCGTATTTTTGAAGCGGCGGAACTGTCGCATCAGACCAACACGCTGCCGGAAGTCTGCGGCCGCGTCTGCCCGCAGGATCGCCTGTGTGAAGGTTCCTGCACGCTGAACGATGAGTTTGGCGCAGTGACCATCGGCAACATTGAGCGTTATATCAACGATAAAGCGTTTGAAATGGGCTGGCGCCCGGACCTCACCGGCGTGAAGCAGACCGGCAAGCGCGTGGCCATCATTGGCGCGGGCCCGGCGGGCCTCGCCTGCGCCGACGTGTTGACCCGCAACGGCGTCAAAGCGGTAGTATTTGACCGTCATCCGGAAATCGGCGGCCTGCTGACCTTCGGCATTCCGGCCTTTAAGCTGGAAAAAGAGGTCATGACCCGCCGCCGCGAAATCTTCACCGGCATGGGTATTGAGTTCAAACTCAATACCGAAGTGGGCCGCGACGTACAGCTTGACGATCTGCTGAAGGATTACGATGCAGTGTTCCTGGGCGTCGGCACTTATCAGTCCATGCGCGGCGGGCTGGAGAACGAAGATGCGCCGGGCGTGTATGAAGCCCTGCCGTTCCTTATCGCCAACACCCGTCAGATCATGGGCTTTAGCGAAGATGCGCAGCAGCCATTCATCAATATGGAAGGCAAGCGCGTCGTGGTGCTGGGCGGCGGCGATACCGCGATGGACTGCGTACGTACTTCGGTGCGCCAGGGCGCAACGCATGTAACCTGCGCTTATCGTCGCGATGAAGAGAACATGCCAGGCTCCCGCCGCGAGGTGAAAAACGCGCGCGAGGAAGGCGTCGTGTTTCAGTTTAACGTGCAGCCGCTCGGCATTGAAATTAACGCTAACGGCAAAGTGTGCGGCGTGAAAATGGCGCGTACCGAAATGGGCGCGCCGGATGCTCATGGCCGTCGTCGCGCGGAAATCGTGGCGGGTTCAGAGCATGTGCTGCCTGCTGATGCGGTGGTGCTGGCGTTTGGTTTCCGCCCGCACAGCATGGAATGGCTGGCGCAGCACAGCGTAGAACTGGATTCTCAGGGACGCATTATCGCGCCTGAGGGCAGCGAAAACGCTTTCCAGACCAGCAACCCGAAGATTTTCGCCGGTGGCGATATCGTACGCGGCTCTGACCTGGTGGTAACGGCGATTGCCGAAGGCCGTAAAGCCGCCGACGGCATCATGAACTATCTCGAAGTATAAGCACCCCGCCTTATGAAATAAGGGAAGCGTAACGCTTCCCTTATTTTTTGCTGAATTCCCCAAATAGATTATTTTTTATTCGCAGCGGCATCGCGCTAATTTAAAGAATCAGTATTAATCTGACATTCATCAACCCGCCCTGAATAATACAAAAAACAAATAAATAATATAAAATCATAATCTTTTATGTATTTATTAATTCTGTATCTGCTGCCATGTAATTTCATTTATAAAAACAATTAATTAAGCTTGCAGATTGCTAAAGCGTTCTTTTTTTCACCTTTCAATTGGAAGCAGCTATGAATAAGACAGGAATCTTTAAAAGAAATAGCATCTCGCAAATGATGGTAACATTGTTCCCATTGCTTGCTTTATCTTCACCCGCATTAGTAAACGCAGAAACGATTATTTCTAATGATACAAACAGCAGTTATGTAGTCAGTGGCGATACCGATTATATCGTCAATTCAGACGTAACTATGTCCTCACCTAAAGCGAAGCCCAGCGTTTCGGTTCAGGGTGAAGATATTGTCAGCTTCGTCAATAATGGTACGATCAAAAACGATAATGGCAATGCCATGCAGGTTGAAATCGATGGGCAAACCTCAACGATGTTCACCCTGGAAAATAAAGGAAGCATCAACAGCGCTAATATAGGCTTGAATATAATTGACTCTAAAAATGTAACCATTATCAACACCGGCACGATTGCAGGTAAAGACAGCGCTATCGCTTTTGCAAGCGCAGGCAGTAACGCGCTGGTGTTAAAAAACGGCTCCGATCTGCAGGGCGATGTCACTTCTACGGGTTCTTCCACCAATACCATTACGCTGAATGATTCAGGCAACGAAGACAGCAATTTTAAAGGCGTAACGGCGGGCACGGATGGCTTTAAATCATTAACCATGGATGGCGTGGATTGGGTAATGAGCGGCGATATCGATCTTATCGGCACCGACGCCAGCCTGATCGTAAAAACGGGTAAATTGACCCTGGGTGGCGATGTCACCAATAAGGGCTCCTCGCTTATTAACAGCGGGGCTACGCTCCAGCTCGGTACCGGCAGCGGCAGCAACGCCTCGCTCGAAGGAAATATTCAGGACGATGGCACGCTCATTTTTAACCAGGCTGCCGATTTCACCTTCAAAGGCGATATTTCAGGCACTGGCGCCGTTATTAAAGAAGATGCCTCAACGCTGACGCTCAGCGGCACAAACAGCTATACCGGCGATACGCAATTGAAAAGCGGCACTACGCTGGTCGCCGAAGGCGCGACGCTCGGTCCGGCGAATAACAGCGCCACGCTTTCCATTGGCAGCGGCGCGACCTTCGCATCCGCAGGTACGGTAAATAATAACGTCGCTGTTGCAGCAGGCGGTACGCTGGCTGCCTGGAACGCCGTTAGCAGCAATATCGGCGCAACGACGCCCACGACAGGCAACACCATTAACGGCAACGTCTCGAACGCGGGCACTTTACAACTTGCCGCCGCGGATAATTCCGTTGGCAATAGCTATACCATTAATGGTAATTACACAGGCGAGCAAGGCAGCAAAATCGTCATGAATACTGTTGCGGGTGACGATAGCTCTTTGACTGACCACCTGGCGATTACCGGCAACAGCGCGGGCACATCTTCACTGGAAGTGGCTAATGTAGGCGGCATGGGCGCACAAACGCTCAACGGGATTGAGTTAATTGACATCGGTGGCGCATCTGACGCGACCTTTACGCTTGATAAGCCCGTTGTCGCTGGCATGTGGGAATATGATCTCTATAAGCATGATGACGGCAACTGGTATCTGGAATCCAAAATTGAACCTGCGCCGCAGCCAGATCCGACCCCTACGCCGGACCCAGAACCGACTCCCGATCCAACACCAGACCCAACGCCGGATCCCGCCCCGGCACCCGCCCCGGAAGTCTATCGTCCGGAAATTGGCGTTTACATGGCGAACTACCTGGCTGCTCAACAGATGTTCATCCATAAACGCGACGATCGCGATCAGTTAATGCTGCGTGACGAAGATGATCTGAATACGTGGATGTACGTCAAAGGCCAGTATGCCGACGGCAATTTCGCCCGCAGCAACCTGAGCTATGACATCCGCTCGGCGGTGGTTCAGCTTGGCAGCGATGTTATCAGCAGAAACCTCTCCACCGGCACGCTGCATACTGGCTTTATGATAGGTACTGGCTATAGCGATACCAGCGCCGATGCAAGGCACAACAGCCGCTCCGCCGACGGCCGCGTTAATGGCTACAACGTGGGACTCTATGCCACCTGGCAGGAAGATCAAAAACTGCGCCTGGGCAGCTATATCGACAGCTGGGCTTCTTACAGCTGGTACAACAGCAGAGTAAACGGCGACGATATGCCTGGCGAAGAGTATGACAGCAAAGGTATGGCCGCTTCGCTGGAAGTGGGTCACGCCTGGCTGGTGCCTTCAGAAAAAGCTCGTACCATGAAGTTTGAACCGCAAGGTCAGGTGGTGTACAGCAACCTTAAGCAAGACGACCATGTTGAATACAATGGTACGCGGGTGACCACGCCGAAAGATGATGCCGTGCTCGGCCGCGTTGGGGTAAAAATGAGTTACGTCGACCAGAAACAGGTCGAAGCCTGGCAGCCTTATGGCGCGGTAAACTGGTTAACCGGCAACGGCATGAGCGATTTAAGCTTTAACGGCGATACCATTGGTTCCGACGTACCGGATAACCGCTTCCAGCTGGAAGCAGGCGTAACCGGTAAAATCAACGAAGCAACGACCCTCTCCTTCCGTCTTGGCGGCGAATGGGGTGATAACACCTACAATGCCTATACAGGCCATATGTTAGTGAACTATCGCTGGTAATCCCTGCCGCTATTCACGATTAACCTGCCCGGTAGATGAACTACCGGGCTTTTTTATGCCTGTAACGCGCTACGGTGAAGCTTTAACACCACTTTTTTGATTTCACCTGCTTTCTCTGCAAAACATCCTGGTTTATGCGGTTCGCCGGGCATAAAAACCGCGAACATTCCTGGCTCCATTAACAGCACCTGCTCCGCCTCAATGTACTTACAGAGCTGATAGTCTTCTTCTTTATGCCACTCGCCGCACTCGCGTTCGCTACCCGCCACGCCATAGCGTATTTGTTCTTTACCCTCCAGCAAGATCTGAATGTCTATATAGTCGCGATGCAGTTCGGCGCATTTTTCCTGCGCATTTTGCGTAGCAAACTGCATCACATTCATAAAAAGCCTTTCCTCTTGCAGGACATAGCTGCCGGGCGCTTTCTGCGCCGGGTTTGCCGCCAGCGCCTGAGCAAGCGCTTGCGCCATCGCCAGCGGCAGTCCTGCGGCGTAGGCGTGTTGGATCTTTCCTGCGATCATGCTTCTTCTCCTTGCGCTAACAGCGCAGCCCCCAGCAAACCGGCATCGTGGCGATAATGTGCGGCGGCAAGCCGGGTGTGAAACGCTGCGGGTTCCTGCGCCACAAAGTCCTGCACCTGAGGCAGATAGCCGTGCGCGAGACCAATGCTGCCGCCAATAACGACTCGCTGGCAGTCCGTAACGGCTTTGATATCCGCGATAAGCCTCGCCAGCGTTTGAGCCGAGCGAGCCACCAGCGCCCTCGCCTGAGAATTGCCCTCTTCTGCGCGGGCGAAAATAGCTTTGGCGTCAAGCCCGGCTAACTCTCCGGTTGCCGCCGCCGCAATAGCACGCCCGGAAGCGAGAGCCTCCACACAGCCGGTGCGCCCGCAGCCGCAGCGCGGGCCATGCGGATCGGCCAGCGTATGACCGAAATGCCCCGCCAGCCCGCCGATACCGGTCTGCAATTTCCCCTGGCAAATTACCCCGCCGCCCACGCCGGTCGAGACCGTCAAAAACACCATCTCGCTTATCCCTTCCGGCAGCGCCTGGTATTCTGCCCAGGCTGCCGCCTGCGCATCGTTTACTGCGATACAGGGCAAGCCGGTCAGACGGGTCACGGTTTCGACTAACGGAAAGCGCGCAAGTCCACCAAGGTTCTCCGGATTGATGGCGGTCAGCACGCCATCATGGATAATGCCGGTGGAGGCGACAGCAACGCGTTGCGCCCGCGCCTTTAGCGGCGCAACCACGGTTTCCAGCGCCGCGCCAAGCGCCTGGGGCGTTTTGCTGGCAGGCGTCGGCAACTCCCGGCGCTCCGTAATATGTCGCGTTTCATCCACTAAAGCGGCAGCGAGTTTGGTGCCGCCAATATCAATCGCCAGTACATTCATTCCGCTACCTTTTGCATCGCTTCGCGGTACCACTGGCAGATGTGTTCCAGCCGGGTGATGGCGGAGCCCACTGTCACCGCCCACGCGCCATGCTGCATCGCCTGCGCGGCCAATGGAGGCGAATTAAAGCGTCCTTCGGCAACAACCCGGCAGCCCCTGTCGCGCAGCGCGCTCACCAGCGGCAGGTCGGGCTCTTCAGGCGTTTCGCGGGTGAGGTAGCCGGAAAGCGTCGTGCCGATAATTTCCGCGCCCAACTGTTGGCAATACAGCCCATCCTGCAACGACGAGCAGTCGGCCATCGCCACGCGCTGACAGGAATGAATACGCTCTAGCAACGCCTTCACCGGTACAGGACGCGGGCGCTCTGTGCCGTCGAAAGCGATGATATCCGCTCCCGCCTGCGCAAGCGCGTCCACATCTTCCAGAAACGGCGTAATACGCACCGGAGAATCGGGCAGATCGCGCTTGATGATGCCAATTATCGGGATGCTGACCACACGGCGCGTTGCCTGCAGATTTTTAAGGCCTTCAATACGCACCGCGACTGCCCCAGCCTGCTCCGCCGCCTGCGCCATCGCAGCGACAATGTCGGGCTTATCCAGCGGACTGCCAGGCACAGGCTGGCAGGAGACAATGAGTCCGCCGCGAGCGGCAATCGCCTCGTTAATTTGTTCGAGCAAAGACATAAAAGACTCCCTGATGGTGATGCAGCCCGGCGAACCGCCGGGCTGCATAGTTAGCTTTTACTTTTGACCAGCCCTCGCTTGCGCATACCCGGAACAGCGGCGCCGCTGAACGGTTTGCCATCGATGGCATCATGAGTGCGCAGCGCTTCGGGATGCAGCCAGCGCTGCACCCGCGACGGCATATCCAGACCAATCAGCAGGATCACCACAAATGTCAGACTGAAGGAGAGCGATCCCAGCGCAGTGCCAAGATCCAGCCGCTGAGCGATAGTGGCGCCAATCACTGGCGCCAGCGCACCGCCAAGCGCGCCGACGTTATAGGTGAAGCCCAGCCCCGCCGCACGTTGGTCAGTATCAAAATAGCCGCTGATAAGCTTTGGCAGGATGCCGGAAATGCCTTGCCCCAGCATTTGCTGAAAAAAGAGCAGCAGGCCCAGCACCCAGATATTTGTTCCGCCAATGGCGAACACGGGAATAATCAGCAGTTGCGACGCCAGCAGGCTGTAAACGTAGGCTTTGCGGGTACCAAGCCAGTCGCCAAGGAAACCGCCGACGCAGCAACCTACCGCGGCGCCAAAACCACTAAAGAACAGCACCTGTGCAACTGTTGTTGGCGTGTAGGCCAACTCCGTCTTCAGATAGGTAGGCAGCAGCGCCTGAATCGGCCATGAATAGAGAAAAGCGAACAACACAATGACCATCAACATAACGCCGGTCGGCCAGCGCGACCCGCTGCTTTGCACCATAAAGCTGATAAATATCGCAGCGCACGCCAACCCAAGCGCGGCGATAAGCGCGGCATTGCCGAGCTCCCCGGCGAAGCAGAGCCAGAGCGCGCCTGCCGCAAAGAGAGTCATTGCGATATTCATCAGGCGGTGCTCGCCGCGATAAAGAATATCGACCATCGTGCGCACCGGCCTGGCTTCGCCCTGTCGCGCCTTCCAATCTTCCGCTTCCGGAATGTTTTTACGCAGCCACAGCGCAAAAACAATCGGCAAAATGCCAATGAAAAACAGCGCTCGCCAGCCCCAGGCTGGCACCACCAGGCTGTAGACTTGCGCGGCGACAACCGCGCCGACGGAAAAACCGGAGATAAGAAAGCCGCTGGCCTTATTACGCAAATGCTTCGGCCAGCTTTCGATAACGTAGGTGGCGCTGGAGCCATACTCGCCCGCCATCCCCATGCCGATCACCAGGCGAGCGATAAACAGGGTGACGTAGCCGGGCGCCAGGCCGCAGGCGAGCGTGCCGATAGAAAAGAGGATAATACTGGTGACCATCGCCAGCCGACGGCCGTAACGGTCGCCCAGCGCGCCCAGCAGCAAACCGCCAAACCAGCGGGAGATAAAGGCGGCGGAGATCAGGCTCGCGGCCTGCACGGTGGTCAGCCCAAACTCTCCCTGAATTTCCGTCAGAACCAGCGCTATCAGGACAAAGTCAAAACCATCCAGCAGATAGCCCAGCCAGGCCGCCGAGAAGGCGCGCCATTGGGCTTTATTAAGATGCTTGTACCACGGCAGAGCATGTGAGGAAGCGTTCACAGGAGACTCCCTGCGCAGGTCTTTGCCCGCGCTTTAAGGTGTAGGGTAGAGAGGTTTTTGGCCGCCGGGCGGCGGCGATCACTGTTGTGCTTTTTCTTCCTGCAGCCGCTGCGCCAGCGCTTTAAGCTGCGGCAGCCAGGCTTCATCGACCGGGGCGAAAGGTCTGCGACACAGCGGCACCGACACCACATCCATATAGTGAAGCAGCGTTTTCAGGCCACGGAATACGCCGGTTTTGATAAGCAGGTCGATAACCTCATTACAGTCGCTTTGCAGGCGCTGCGCCCCGGCGATATCGCCTGCCTCGATCGCCCTGACAATGCGCTGGTAGCGCCAGCCCATCACGTTGTAAGTGCTGCCGATGCCGCCATCCGCTCCGGCCAGAATGCCAGAGGCGAAAATTTCGTCGTAACCGTTATAAAGCACCAGTTCCGGCTGCGCGCGGCGAATCTGCTCCATTTGATAGAGATCGCCCGAGGTTTGCTTAAGCGCCGCCACCCCCGGCAGCATGACCAGCGTATTAATTTGCTCAAGCGAAAGCTTTACGCCGCTCAGGGCGGGTATGTTGTATACCACCATCGGCAAACCCTCTGCGGAGTCAATGATTGCACGGTAGTGGTCACAGTGCTCTTCAAAACTAAAAGGGTAATAAAAAGGCGTTACGGCAGAAACGGCATCATAGCCATAGCGGCTGGCTGAACGGGCAAGCTGCTGACTTTCAGTCGTGCTCACCGTGCCGACATGGGCAATCAGCGTGGCTTTGCCCTTTGCCTCATCTGCAACAATTTCAAGCACTTCTTCACGTTCTGCCGCCGTTTGCATAAAGGCTTCACCCGTTGAGCCGCCGACATAAAGCCCATCCACGCCCTGACTTAAGTTAAAACGCACCAGCCGACGCAGGCTGTCGCCATCCAGCCGCTGGTTGTTATCAAAGGGCGTTAGCAGTGCCGTCATCACGCCGCGTAATGGATCAAACATATTCACCTCGCAAAGGTATTCAGGATGAATGAACTATATACCTTTATACCTGTTATACCAGTACGAAAAGCGTGCAGCGGGCGAGTGATATCAAAGAATGGGATCTGGTTCACTAAACGATCGTTCGTAGATCGTTTCAGGCAGTCGCAGGCAGGCTACTGATGTGCTTTGCTTTTTTGCTGAAAAGCGTGCCAGGCGGCGAAAACGCTTTGCAAATGCGCCGTTAGCGCGCGGTCGGCGCCATCAGCATCCCGGGCGCGGATCGCTTCTACAATAGCGATATGCTGTTGATAGCTGACGTTATTATGCTCATGAAGCGCTTTTTCCGGCACGGTCGGACGGGCGGCAATAAGCCAGTCGAGCAGCGCGACATGGATCGCCATAAAAATAGGGTTATCGGGAATTTCCGCCAGTACACGATGAAAAGCGACATCGGAGCGAATAAACAGCGTGTTGTCATCCAGCGACTGGCTGTTCACTACCAGCGCCTTTTCAAGCTTTGCTATCTGCTCATCGGTAGCGTGTTCTGCGGCGTAGCGCACCAGACTGGATTCGAAGAACAGGCGCAATTGCTCAAAATGGGCGATACCGCCGGGGCGCGAGAGAAAATCTTTCGCCATGCCGGAAAGTTCGCTGATGATAGTGTCGGCAGAAGGTCGGCAAACGCGGGCGCGCTCGCCGTTGCTTATTTGCACCAGGCCTTTGCGCTTAAGCGCCGCCAGCGCTTCACGTACCGAAGGGCGCCCAACATTAAAGAAAGCCATTAATTCGCGCTCGGAAGGCAGTTGTTCCCCCTCAGCAAATTCGCGTCGGCGAATCATCTGTTCAAGCTCCTCCTCCACCATTTCGGAGAGCTTTTTGCGCGTCAGCGGGCGGCGGTGCAGCGTATGGCCGAAGCTGTCCCGGGTTTCGTCTTGTGGATCAAAGGTGCTCATAGGCGGTCACAAAAGATGAAATAACGAACAAGGGCGGATTGGCTCAGCATAACACACCGGGTCTTTGCTGGCGAAACAAGGAGCTGTAAACAAAAACAGGGCCAGCGGCCCCGTTTTGTTTACTTGACGACGCGCAGCGCCGGACGGCCGCCGCGCGGCGGCGGGTCGTCATCCGGGTTATCGTCGCCCGTTTCGTGATCCGGCTTATCGCCGTCGATAACGGACATCACCGTTTCCGGCTCTTCCGAAACGATTTCGTCGTTAAGACTCGCTAACGCTTCGTCATAGGCGGCTTCCGGTTCGAACATGGTGCCCGCGCCGTTTTCACGCGCGTAGATAGCCAGCACAGCGGCCAGCGGCACCGAAACCTGACGCGGCACCCCGCCGAAGCGCGCATTAAAGCGCACTTCGTCATTGGCCAGCTCCAGATTGCCTACCGCACGCGGCGCGATGTTCAGTACGATCTGCCCGTCACGCGCATACTCCATCGGCACGGAGACGCCCGGCAACGTCACATCCACGACAAGGTGCGGCGTGAGCTGGTTATCCAGCAGCCATTCATAGAAGGCTCGCAGCAGATAAGGACGACGTGGAGACAGCTGTGACATATCCATGGTTTAACCCCGGCTTTGCAGACGCATTTCACGCTCGGCTTCGGTCAGCGAAGCAAGGAACGAATCACGCTCAAAAACGCGAGTCATATAGCCTTTCAGCTCTTTCGCGCCCGCACCGACCAGCTCAACGCCCAGTTGCGGCAAACGCCACAGCAGCGGCGCCAGGTAGCAATCCACCAGGCTGAACTCGTCGCTCAGGAAGAACGGTTTTTGGGTGAACACCGGCGCGATAGCCAAAAGCTCTTCGCGCAGCTGCTTACGGGCTGCGTCAGCTTCCTGAGCAGAACCTTTCTCGATGACGTTCATCAGCGAGTACCAGTCTTTCTCAATACGATGCATGTACAGACGGCTTTCACCACGCGCGACCGGATAAACCGGCATCAGCGGCGGATGCGGGAAACGCTCGTCAAGATATTCCATAATGATGCGCGACTCCCACAGAGTCAGCTCACGGTCTACCAGCGTCGGCACGCTTTGATTTGGGTTGAGGTCAATCAGATCCTGCGGCAGGTTATCCGTTTCCACATGCTCAATTTCAAAGCTGACACCCTTTTCAGCCAGCACGATGCGCACCTGATGGCTGTAGATATCAGTAGGACCAGAAAACAGCGTCATTACCGAACGTTTGTTGGCAGCGACAGCCATGAAAACCTCCAGGTATATTCAGAAAAATACTGCTACCAGCCGCACGGCGACCGGCCTTTATGGGTTACCCTTCCCTGCCGTACTGACATCCCAGTCTGTTAATTGACCAAAACGTGAACAGTTACCAGCATTTGGGCAGAAAATTGGATGATAGTTTACCAGATTTTGCGGGGTTTGTGGTGAAGGGATTCCTGATTTGCCCTAAAAGGAAGCAGATTCAGGGGATTAGAACGCCAAAGAAAAGCAGCAATAAAAAAACCCGGGCAGAGCCGGGTTTTTTGCATAATGCCATTCTGCAAAAGCAGAACAGAATTAACGTTTGGAGAACTGCGGACGACGACGTGCTTTACGCAGGCCGACTTTCTTACGTTCAACCTGACGCGCGTCACGGGTAACGAAGCCTGCTTTACGCAGTTCGCCACGCAGGGACTCGTCGTACTCCATCAGAGCGCGGGTGATACCGTGACGGATCGCACCAGCCTGACCAGAGATACCACCACCTTTAACGGTGATGTACAGATCCAGTTTCTCAACCATGTCGACCAGTTCCAGCGGCTGACGAACTACCATGCGGGCAGTTTCGCGACCGAAGTACTGTTCCAGAGAACGCTGGTTGATAACGATTTTACCGTTGCCCGGTTTGATAAACACACGAGCGGCGGAGCTTTTGCGGCGACCAGTGCCGTAGTATTGATTTTCAGCCATTGCCTATAATCCCGATTAGATGTCCAGAACTTGCGGTTGCTGCGCCGCGTGGTTGTGCTCGTTGCCTGCGTAAACTTTCAGTTTACGGTACATAGCACGACCCAGAGGGCCTTTCGGCAGCATGCCTTTTACCGCGATTTCAATTACGCGCTCAGGACGGCGGGCGATCATCTCTTCGAAGGTCGCTTCTTTGATACCACCGATGTGGCCAGTGTGGTGGTAGTACATTTTGTCAGAACGCTTGTTACCGGTTACAGCAACTTTTTCTGCGTTCAGAACGATGATGTAATCACCAGTATCAACGTGCGGAGTGTATTCCGCTTTATGCTTACCGCGCAGGCGACGTGCCAGTTCAGTAGCCAGACGGCCCAGAGTTTTACCGGTCGCGTCAACAACGTACCAGTCGCGTTTTACGGTTTCTGGTTTAGCTGTAAAAGTTTTCATTAAAAGCTTACCCAAATAAATAGTTACACGTTGGTGAACACCCAAACGCCTATAATCTGTTGAGGTTCACACGACATTGTCCAGTAAACCTACCCCCTCGGATATGTTTCACCGGCACACAAAAGTTTTGGGAAAAAAACTTTGTTGTAACGTGGGGTCGCAGGATTATAGAGAAGTCGCGTATAAAGATCGACCCCTTTTTGTGATGGAAAGCGGGATTTCTGCGGCTTTCCGGCTTTTCGGTTTTACAGGGGAAAAACCCGCTCAGGGCTTATGCGCCCGTTTCAGATACTCCTCGCTTTGCATTTCCTGCAAACGGGAAAGGCAGCGCTGGAACTCAAACTTCAGCCTTTGCCCCTGATAAATCTCCATTAATGGCGCAGCCGCGCTAACGACGAGCTTCACGTGCCGTTCATAAAACTCATCCACCAGCGCGATAAAGCGGCGCGCTTCGCTCTCCATTTGCGGGGTCATGACCGGCACGTCGAACAGCAGTACGGTATGAAACTGTCGGGAGAGGTCGATGTAATCATGCTGGCTGCGGGCGTCGACGCAGAGCGTGCGGAACGCCACGGCGAGCGTCTGGTTTTCCAGGCCAAGCGTCGGCAGCGGGCGATGGTTTATCTCCAGCACCGGCTCGCCCTGACGCTTCGCCCCGGCAAGCGCGGTATAAAGCTGCTCCATGCGCCCTTTCGTTTCTTCATTAAGCGGCGACAGCCAGAGGTGCGCCTGAGTCAGGGTGCGCAAGCGGTAATCAATGCCCGCGTCTACATTCATGACATCGCAGTGGCGCTTAATTGCCTCAATAGCAGGAAGAAAACGGGCGCGCTGCAGTCCGTTGCGGTAAAGCTCGTCAGGCGGAATGTTGGAGGTCGCCACAAGCGTAATGCCGCGCGCGAACAGGGCCTGCATAAGGCCGCCCAGCAGCATGGCGTCGGTAATGTCGGAGACAAAAAACTCATCGAAGCACAGCACGTCGGTCTGCGCTTTAAAGCGATCGGCGATAATTTCCAGCGGGTCGCTGTGCCCCTGCAGCGCCGTTAAATCCTTATGCACCTTCAGCATAAAGCGGTGAAAGTGCAGCCGCTGTTTCCGCTCGCCCGGCAAGCTCTGATAAAAAAGATCCATCAGCCAGGTTTTCCCACGCCCGACGCCGCCCCACATATAAAGGCCGCGTACCGGCGCAATGGATTCCGGCTGGGGCCGTTTGCCGAACAGCTTGCCCACTTTCGCCAGCATGCCGCCGCTTTCCACGGGAGCGGTTTTATTGCCGGTCAGCTCGTGATAAATCGTATCAAGGCGGCTGACCGCCTCGCGTTGTACATCGTCTGGCTGATGTGAACCTTCGTTAAGAGCCTGTTGATAGCGCGATGTCGGAGAGAAGCTTTGCATGATGTTATAGTTATTCCCTGGATATCGGTGCGCCGCGAGCCGCGGCTGTCGAAAAAAAGGCCGTTCTACACTACGCCATGCCGCAGCAGGATTCCACTTCTCCTGAAATAGCGGTTATAGTGGCATAACTGGGCGACGGCACTGACGAGACAAGCAAGCCTCGCCGTTACCACCCTACGGAAACACAAGACAACGGGAGATGTACATGACCTGGGAATATGCGCTAATCGGGTTAGTGGTCGGTATCATTATTGGTGCCGTCGCCATGCGTTTCGGCAACCGCAAATTACGCCAGCAACAGGCTTTGCAGTACGAGCTGGAAAAGAACAAAGCGGAGCTTGAAGAGTACCGCGAGGAACTGGTCAGCCACTTCGCCCGCAGCGCCGAACTGTTAGACAACATGGCGCACGACTATCGCCAGCTTTATCAACATATGGCGAAAAGCTCCAGCAACCTGCTGCCGGAGATGTCCGCTGAGTCTAATCCGTTCCGTAATCGTCTGGCGGAATCGGAAGCCAGCAACGATCAGGCGCCGGTGCAGATGCCGCGTGACTATTCTGAAGGCGCATCCGGCCTGCTGCGCAACGGCGCCCGCCGCGATTAAGGCGGCAGTAAATATTTTCCTCCGGGCGCGTTTTTCGCGCCCGCTTTCTTTATGGGCTGGCTATGATTATGGTAATCAGACTCCGGCTTATGCCCCCATTGTTACCCGACAGGGAATTCAATAATATCAGTACGTTTTGGGTATCCTTTCCTTCTTCCAGGTTGCGAGAGCCAGCATCGATGAAAAAACAAACCCTGCTGTTGAGTGCATTAGCGTTAAGTGTCGGGTTATCTCTCTCGACGCCCTTTCAGGCAGTAGCCGCATTGCCTTCGCAAGTTCCAGGCCAGGCCGCATTGCCAAGCCTCGCGCCGGTACTGGAAAAAGTCTTGCCCGCCGTGGTCAGCGTGCAGGTGGAAGGAACCGCCGCGCCGGAAGGCCAGAAGGTGCCGGAAGAGCTGAAAAAATATTTCGGCGACGAACTGCCGGACCAGCAGGCGCAGCCATTTGAAGGGCTGGGCTCCGGCGTCATTATTAACGCGGCGAAAGGCTACGTGCTGACCAACAATCACGTGGTAAATCATGCCGAGAAAATCAGCGTTCAGCTTAACGATGGCCGTGAGTTCGACGCCAAACTCATCGGCAGCGACGACCAGAGCGACATCGCCCTGCTGCAACTGCAGAACGCCACCAATCTGACCCAGATTAAAATCGCCGACTCCGACAGCCTGCGCGTGGGCGACTTCGCTATTGCGGTCGGCAACCCGTTCGGCCTCGGCCAGACGGCGACCTCCGGCATTATTTCGGCGCTGGGCCGCAGCGGGCTAAACCTTGAGGGACTGGAGAATTTCATCCAGACCGACGCCTCCATTAACCGCGGCAACTCCGGCGGCGCGCTGTTGAACCTCAACGGCGAACTAATAGGCATTAACACCGCGATTCTGGCGCCAGGAGGCGGCAGCATCGGCATTGGTTTTGCTATCCCCAGCAATATGGCGCAAACGCTGGCGAACCAGCTTATCCAGTTCGGCGAAATCCGCCGCGGCCTGCTTGGCATTAAAGGCACCGAGATGAGCGCCGATATCGCCAAAGCCTTCAATCTCAACGTGCAGCGCGGGGCATTCGTCAGCGAAGTGCTGGCTAACTCGGGTTCGGCAAAAGCGGGCATCAAGCCAGGCGACGTTATTATCAGCCTGAACGGCAAGTCGCTGAGCAGCTTTGCCGAGCTGCGTTCGCGCATTGCCACCACCGAACCGGGAACCAAAGTAAAGCTTGGCCTGCTGCGCGACGGCAAGCCTCAGGAAGTGGAAGTGACGCTGGATAAAAGCACCGCCTCCTCCGCCAGCGCGGAGATGATCGCGCCGGCCCTGCAAGGCGCCACCCTGAGCGATGGTCAACTGAAAGACGGCACCAAAGGCGTTACCATAGCCGAGGTGGAAAAAGGCAGCGCGGCGGCGCAAATCGGCCTGCATAAAGATGATGTGATAATCGGCGTGAACCGCGACCGCGTACGCTCTATCGCCGAGATGCGCAAAATTCTGGAGAGCAAGCCCGCCGTTATTGCGCTCCATGTGGTGCGCGGCAACGAAAGCATCTATTTACTGCTGCGCTAAAAGCTGTGCAGGACATCCCGCCTGCGTGGGATGTCCGCATAACTCATGCTATGCTGCGGTCGTCTCCCTGATTAACTAACCCATGCCCATGTTTCTTAAGTTTTTACGCCCGATAGTGCTCGGCCTGATTGTCGCGGCGATACTGCTGGCGATCATGCCCTCGCTGCGCCAGGTTAACCCGCTGTCGACGCCGGTCTATGACAGCGCCGATGAAACGCCGGTCAGCTACAATGCGGCGGTGAAGCGCGCCGCGCCAGCGGTCGTTAATGTTTATAACCGCGGCGTCAGCAACGGCGGGCGCAACCAGCTGGAAATTCGCACGCTCGGCTCCGGCGTTATCATGGATCAACGCGGCTACATCATTACGAATAAGCACGTCATTAATGACGCCGACCAGATTATCGTCGCGTTGCAGGATGGCCGCGTCTTTGAGGCGCTGCTGGTCGGCTCCGACAGCCTGACGGACCTTGCGGTGCTGAAAATCAACGCCGCGAACCTGCCGACTATCCCGATTAACCCCAGACGTACGCCGCATATTGGCGATGTGGTGTTGGCGATAGGCAACCCCTATAACCTCGGGCAGACCATCACCCAGGGGATTATTAGCGCCACCGGCCGCGTGGGCCTGAACCCTACGGGCAGGCAGAATTTCCTGCAGACTGACGCCTCCATCAACCACGGCAACTCCGGCGGCGCGCTGGTGAACTCACTCGGCGAGATGATGGGCATCAACACCCTGTCGTTTGATAAAAGTAATGACGGCGAAACGCCAGAAGGGCTGGGCTTCGCGATTCCCACGCAGCTTGCCACCAAGATAATGGATAAGCTTATCCGCGATGGCCGCGTTATTCGTGGCTATATCGGCATCGGCGGACGGGAAATCACGCCGCTGCATGCGCCGGCAGCAGGCATTGACCAGATCCAGGGCATTGTAGTGAATGAAGTGGCGCCGGATGGCCCGGCGGCGCGCGCGGGCATTCAGGTGAATGATGTTATTGTCTCAGTGAATAACAAGCCCGCGGTCTCTGCGCTGGAAACCATGGACCAGGTTGCGGAGATTCGTCCCGGCTCAGTTATCCCGGTAGAGGTCATGCGTAATGACCAGCGCATTACGCTGCAGGTGACGATTCAGGAATACCCCGCCACCAACTAAACGGCAGACATAAAAAAACCGGAACCTGTGTTCCGGTTTTTTTCAGGCTAGCGTTCTTACTTGTTAACAAACTCTTCGCCCAGCGCGATATCTTTTTTCAGCGTATCCAGCATGCCTTCCAGCGCCTGCTGTTCGAACGCGCTCAGGGTGCCGATGGATTTACGCTCTTCAATGCCGTTTTTACCCAGCAGCAGCGGCTGAGAGAAGAAGCGAGCGTATTCGCCGTCGCCTTCCACATAAGCGCACTCGACTACGCCCTGCTCGCCTTGCAATGCGCGCACCAGCGAAAGCCCAAAGCGCGCCGCCGCCTGGCCCATAGAGAGGGTTGCAGAGCCCCCGCCCGCTTTCGCTTCCACCACTTCGGTGCCCGCGTTCTGGATACGTTTGGTCAGGTCGGCCACTTCCTGCTCGGAGAAGCTGACGCCCGGGATCTGCGACAGCAGCGGCAGAATGGTCATGCCAGAGTGACCGCCGATAACCGGTACGTCGATATCGGTCGGCTGCTTGCCTTTCAACTCCGCCACAAAGGTATTGGAGCGAATGATATCCAGCGTGGTCACGCCGAACAGTTTGTTCTTATCGTACACGCCCGCTTTTTTCAGCACTTCCGCAGCAATCGCCACGGTGGTGTTAACCGGGTTGGTGATGATGCCGATACAGGCTTTCGGGCAGGTCGTCGCTATCTGCTGAACCAGGTTTTTCACGATGCCAGCGTTCACGTTAAAGAGATCGGAACGGTCCATGCCCGGCTTACGCGCCACGCCTGCGGAGATCAGCACCACGTCGGCGCCTTCCAGCGCAGGGGTGGCGTCTTCGCCGGAGAAGCCTTTGATTTTTACGTCGGTAGGGATATGACTCAGGTCAACCGCTACCCCTGGGGTAACCGGTGCGATGTCATACAGAGAGAGTTCTGAACCTGAAGGCAGTTGGGTCTTGAGTAGAAGGGCAAGCGCCTGGCCAATACCACCTGCCGCGCCGAGGACTGCAACTTTCATCCTAAACTCCTTATTATGGTGAGCAAAAGTGTGCCGTTACTCCATTGGTGGCGACCATAATCATTCAGAGCTGAAATGAGTACAATCTTCTGGCCTTCAGTTTGCGACTCCTGACGCGCTTTACTGAAAGCGATGCGGCGGCTTTACCGGTGCATGGAGACTATCGGGCTCGCCGGGTCACTACCGGAGCAACATATCAACAGGCGGTTACATTACACCCTCTCGCGACAGCAAAACAACATCATTTTGATAACAATTGTTTTACTTTATCGCTTATTTTCGAGTCGTGACGCAGGCATGTTCCTTGATAACAAAATTTGATAAAATCCGCCGCTTTCATAACATTATTTCAGCCCCGTTTACGGCAGATAATTTGCATAAAAATTCAATTTTATGCATAATAATGTTGTTCTTATTGGCCTGACCACGGGTGACGTATGCGCAGCTCCGCAAAACAAGAAGAGTTAGTTAAAGCTTTTAAAGCATTACTCAAAGAAGAAAAATTCAGTTCACAGGGTGAAATTGTCCAGGCGCTGCAGGACGAAGGCTTTGAGAATATCAACCAGTCAAAAGTCTCCCGCATGTTGACCAAGTTTGGCGCCGTGCGCACCCGCAACGCCAAAATGGAGATGGTTTACTGCCTGCCGGTTGAACTTGGCGTACCGACCACGTCCAGCCCGCTTAAAAACCTGGTGCTGGATATCGACTATAACGACGCCGTGGTTGTCATTCACACAAGCCCAGGCGCGGCGCAGCTGATTGCTCGCCTGCTGGATTCCCTCGGCAAAGCGGAAGGCATCCTCGGCACCATCGCAGGGGACGATACTATCTTCACTACGCCCGCGCGCGGCTTCACGGTCAAAGAGCTTTACGAAGCCATCCTGGTGCTTTTCGAACAGGAACTCTGATGCCCCGCTCCCGCTATATCGTAGCGGGAGCATTCTTCCCTTCTTTTACCTTGTTCTGTCATCTCCCGCTTAACCAGTCGCTTCGTCTGCTAAAAACCATTCACCCAGCGTATTAGACAAAGAAAACCGCACAAATTGCGAAAATCAAATATGCTATTGATTTATATGAAATAAAGAAAAATATTGGCTAAATTACAGCCATTTTTATAACGTTCGGTAATAAATAATCATCACTCCAGGCTCAAAGTTTCATAGGAAACCATTAGCCTGTTATTAATTTTTCGGGTGACTAGTGTATACTTGTTTTTGTGATGAGGGTCACGGAACAGTGACCAGTAATAATAAATACGACGAGGTAAACAATATGAACATTAAATCTACCGTAGCAGCCGCAACTGTCCTTTCTATGCTTTCTTTCGGTGCTTTCGCAGCATCTTCCATCAACGCCGACCAGGCGCAAAACCGCCAGGCTATCGGTACTGTCACCGTTGACGCGGTAGGCAGCGTCCCGATGGATATGCACGACATGCTGGATCAGAAAGCGCAGGAAAAAGGCGCGTCTGCTTATCGCATCATCGAAGCGCGTACCGGCGACCACTGGCACGCTACCGCTGAGCTCTACAAATAAACAAAGCGTTAAAAGTAAAAGTTCTGAATAGCCATAAACGCACGCAACGGCCTTAAGCAGAAAAATAGCGTTCCAACCCTTCCGGCCGTTGGGTGCCTTGACGAGGAGTTAAGACAATGAAAACCCCATTTACCATCGCAGCTCTGGGCCTGGCCTCAATTATCTCTTTTGGCGCCAGCGCCGCAGTACAACAAGTTAACGCCCAGCAGGCGCAAAACCTCCAGCCGATGGGCAGCGTTTCTGTAACTCAGGTAACGGGCGCGCCGATGGATATTCGCCAGCAGCTGGCGGAAAAAGCGGAAAAAGAAGGCGCCAGCAGCTATCGCATCACTGAACTGACTCAGGGTGACCACTGGCACGCCACCGCTGAACTGTATAAGTAACCCTCGTCGTCTTGTCTGACGACTTGCCCCTGTTTTCGCAGGGGCCTTTTTAAGTGCCTGTCCTATGTTGAATGACGTACATTGAAGCGGAGCTGACCTTCCAGCTCCTCTTCTGCTTCGTCAAACAGCAAAATCAGCGCCCCATAACGCCGACGCTGCTCCTCTCCCAGATGCACAAACTCTATCTCCAGCGGCAGCGGCAATCCCCCTTCGGTTACCACCTCCCATAGCGCATCCAGATCGCTTACCTGATTTTTGGCCAGACCAAAAGTGCGGGAAAACTCCCGGTAAAAATCCGCCTGATCGGTAATTTCATCGAAATCGAAGGTGTAGATTTTCATGCTGCGTCACCGGTCTATGGAGCGGCCCGCAGGCCGCCCTCTGTTTCAGAGTCCGCCCAGATGCAGGGTTTTCACTTCCATAAACTCTTCCAGCCCCAGCACTGACCCTTCGCGTCCCAGACCGGACTCTTTCACTCCGCCAAACGGCCCCAGTTCCGTTGATACCGCACATTCGTTAATGCCTATCATGCCGCTCTCAATCTGCTGGGAAACGCGGAAAACGCGCTGCAGGTTTTGCGTGTAGAAGTAAGCCGCAAGGCCATAAGGGGTATTGTTGGCGCGCTGAATCACCTCCTCTTCCGTTTTAAAACGGAAGCAGGCCGCCAGCGGACCAAACGTCTCTTCCTGCGAAAGCTTCATCTCGTCGTTGGCGTCAATCAGGACGGTAGGTTGCCAGAAGTTGCCGCCCAGTTCGTGCGGCTTGCCGCCCACCAGCACTTTTGCCCCTTTCGCTACCGCGTCTTCGACGTGTTCACGTACTTTATCCACGGCGGATTGTTCAATCAGCGGGCCGACGACCACGCCGTCTTCCATGCCGTTGCCGACTTTAAGCGCCTTAACCGCTTCCGCCAGCTGATTCACGAAGCGCTCGTAAATCCCGTCCTGAATAAAAAAGCGGTTCACGCTTACGCATACCTGGCCTGCATTACGGAATTTATTGGCAATAGCCCCTTTTACCGCCGCGTCGATATCGGCGTCGTCAAAAACGATATAAGGCGCGTTGCCGCCAAGTTCCATGGAAACCTTCTTCATGGTTTCCGCCGCGTTGCGCATCAGCGTTTTACCCACGGCAGTAGAACCGGTAAAGGAGATTTTACGCACCTGCGGGCTGGCCATAATGGCGTCGCTGATTTCCGAGGTGTTGCCCGCCACGGCATTGAGCACGCCGTCCGGCACTCCGGCCTGCTTAGCCAGCGCCAGCAGCGCGAAAGCGGAAAGCGGCGTATTGTTGGCAGGCTTAATCACCCCGGTGCAGCCTGCGGCGAGCGCCGGACCAAGCTTGCGGGTCAGCATCGCCATCGGGAAGTTCCATGGCGTAATGGCCGCCACGACGCCCACCGGCTCACGGGTCGCCAGAATGCGGGAGCCTGGCTTAATGGGCGGGATTATCTCGCCGTTGGCGCGCTTGGCCTGCTCGGCGAACCACTGAATAAAGCTTGCGGCGTACTCCACCTCGCCTTCCGCCTCCTTGCGGGGTTTCCCCTGCTCGGTGGTCATCAGCTCGCCAAGCCAGCTTTTGTTCTCAATGATCAGTTGATACCAACGGTAAAGGATTTCTGAGCGTTCTTTCGCCGTCTTTGCCCGCCAGGCCGGAAAAGCGCGGCTCGCGGCGGCGATCGCCGCTTCGGTCTCTTTCTTGCCTGCCTTAGCGACTTTCGCTACCACCTCGCCTGTGGCCGGGTTAAGCACGTCGAAGGTGCTTGCTGCGGTATGCCATGTGCCGTCAACCAGATAGCCTGTCTGAAAAAGGGCGTTATCCGCCAGGGTTTGCATCGTCATCTTCTCCTCCTGACCGTTGTGTCCTGTCGTCTTGCGTAAGTATAGCTACAAAAAAACCGACGCTTCTGGCGTCGGTCCGGAGGGGAATACGAGTGAAAATCAGCGGTCCGTCAGGGCATGCTGATACTTATGCAGCATCGTGGTAAGACGCTTCACCGGCTCGGTAACCTGCAACGGCGCCTCCCAGACGCGCAGCTTCTCCTGGTAGATATCCAGCTCATCCAGCAGTTGCTTAAAGGTTTGACGACGCTTATCTACGCCTCTTGCGGCAATCACCCGATCGGCGGTATTGCGCAACTGGCGGTGAAAAGCGGAGAGATCCGCATTCACAGGAATGGGCACCTCCCGCAGACGCTGATGCGCGATAATCAGGTTCAGCGCCAGGCGGAACTTCGCCACATCGCCAGGGAATTTATTCAGCAACAGAAAAAGCTGTTGATAAAGCGCCGGCAGATGGTTCTCGCGGCGGCGCGCCTTATTGGTGGTTAACGACGAGACCGCCGCCGAGACAAACTGGTTAAGCAGCGTACGCCCGGTTTGCGCTTGTGAGTTATCCCGGATAACCAGAATCACCATCATCGCCAGCATACAGCCCACCAGTTGCCCCAGGGCGCTGTCGAGGAACTGGCTGAAGTGAAAGGTCATCGGATTATCCAGCACAATGATGTTAATCGTTCCTGCAAGCGCCCCCATCGACCCGAGCCGCCGCTTCTGCACTTCAACGCCAATGAAAAAGCCAAGCAGCGCGAGGCTGATGCAGAGCAGCAGCATGCTTTGCTGGGTGGCAGGGATAAGCACAAGGAAATAGAACGCCCCGAGCGGCAACGCCGCCAGCATGCCATAGACGAAGTCGAGCGCGACCATGCGCGGATTCGGCAGACGCATGGCAAGCGCCGTAACGACGGCAATCATCACCATCGCGCCGCTGCCGGAGGTCCAGCCAGTCCACAGCCAGAACAGCGCGCCCAGCAGGCAGGAAACGGTAGTACGCCAGAAGTTAATCATGGCGTGGTGACGTTCTGCCGAAACCGGTCTCACCACCACTTCGCCGCTCAGCACCTCTTCTTCCACCGCGCTGATTTTCGCGTTGGTAATTACCCCGCGTTTAAGCAACAGGTAGCGGGTCGCGGCGCCGATCCAGCTATAGATAGTGACCGGCGTATCGTGCTCACCAGTCCAGGCCATGACGCGACGCATAAACTTAAGCCGCTTATGCACGTCAGCCGCCGTTTCCACCGGCTCGGCGAACAGCTCACGGTACTCGGGCGCGATAGCCTCCGGCCGACTGTTCTGAATAAGCCAGGTTTCGCACGCCTGAGTAATCATCGTCAACGACACGGTGTTAAGCGCCTTCAACCGGCGGTTAGCCCGCGCCCAGCGCGACGATTCAATCTTCAGGTTGGTGCGCATTCCTTCCAGCGCGGTGGTGCGGCGTACCAGCGCGCCCCAGGCTTTATCCAGCTCTTCGCTGTCGCCGTGGTTAATGCAAAGCTGCATAAGCTGGAACTGCGCCACCAGCAGGCTGTCCAGCTCGCGGTCGATTTCACGCTTAATGGAGCGCGGAGAAAAGAGCAGGTCGGCGACGATGGCGCAAAAAATACCTATCACTATCTCGCTGCAGCGCTCCACCGCAAACTGCGGCGTGGAGAGCGGCGCAGTCTGAATAGTGATGACGATGATGAGCGCCGTGTAGCCCGCCAGCCCCCAGGCGTAAGAGTTCTCCACCTTTACCAGCGATGAGATCCACGTACAGAAGCCCGCCCAGATGCAGCAGACCATCAGCATCACCACCGGCGCGCGGATCATCGAGATAATAATCACCAGCGCCGCGATACAGCCGATAAAGGTGCCGACGATGCGCAGCATGCCGCGATAGCGGATAGCGCCAGACCACGGCTCGCCGCCTGCGGCGAAGGCTGGCCCCGCCGCGACGATGGCGGCGGTCAGCACCGCCCAGCGCGGCGTCTCAAGCTGGAAGTGAAAGCCGACAAAAAGTGCCAGCACAATGGCGGTGGCGAGCTTAATGGCGAAGCGCACATGCTGCGGCGCGATAGAGAGGATGCCCATAACAATTAACCGAATTCGCGCAGCCGATGCATCAGCTTGTTAAAAGGCGATTCCTGGCTGCGGTCCCTGTCTTTTTCGCCGGTGATCACTACCGTTGCGGTCGTGCCCGCCGGGAAGAGATTCCCCGCTTGTTGATCGAGGTGGATACGCACCGGCACGCGCTGCGCAAGACGCACCCACTCCAGGTTGGAGTCCACCGACGCCATGCCTTTGTCGTCACGCGTGCTGCTGGCGTTGGTTACGCCTGCCGCCACGCTGTCGACGGTGCCATGCAGCACCGAGTTGCTGCCAAGCGGAGTGATCTCTGCGCGATAGCCTGGGCGCACGCCTTCAAGCTTGGTCTCTTCCATATAGGCCAGCACATAGAATGTGTTCTGTTTAACCAGCGCCACGGCGGTAGAGCCGCGGGTAATAAACTCGCCGGCGTAGACGTTCAGGTTGGTAACCCAGCCGTCGGCTGGCGCGCGGATAACCGTGCGCTCTAAATCGAGTTTCGCCAGGTCCCGGGTCGCCTGCGCTTTCGCCAGTTGATGCAGCACGGTCTGCAAGACGTTGTTAGACTGGTCTATCTCTTCACGCGACATCGCCTGTATGCCAAGACGGTTGCGGCGGCCCGCTTCGCGGCGCTTTTCGCCTGCCAGCGCGTCGTAATAGGCGACATCCGCCTCGGCTTCTTCCAGCGCTTTCTGGTAGCGCGGCTGGTCGATGGTAAACAGCACCTGACCTTTTTTCACCAGCTGGTTGTCGTGGACGTTAACGGCGGTGACAAGCCCGGCGACGTCGGGCGCGATGGCCACCACGTCGGCGCTAAAGCGGGCGTCGCGCGTCCACGGGGATTCGGTGTAATAAACCCAGGCGCGAAAAATTGCGATGAAGGCCAGGATGACCAGCACCAGGGTAATCGCAGTACGGGAGAGTGTTCTTGTAAGCGTTTTCACATCAACCTCAGACAAACAGACGCGATATTAAATAAAACAGGCAGCAATAAAGCGCCGTATTAAAGAGCGCCGGATGCCAGACAAAATCATAGAGCCCCGTAGGGGCCAGCAGGCGGCGCACCAGCCAGAAAATCGCCAGTGATAAGATAAGCTCGATGAAGATCGGCGGAAACGAGAGGCCGAACACCACGATAACGGGAAATAGACTCATGATGACTCTGATTACTGTGCAGGCGACGATTATTAACGATAGACCGCAACCGGGTGGCCTGGATGGCCGGGAGAGAGCGCGGCGTTGGTTATCTTAGTAATAATATATTAACGTAACTGATAATAAGTTATCTACGATATGTGATCTAAATCACTTTTAAGCCAGAGTGAATAATGGAACGACTAAAACGCATGTCCGTATTCGCAAGGGTGGTGGAGCTCGGCTCCTTTACCAGCGCGGCAAGACAGCTACAGATGAGCGTCTCTTCTATCAGCCAGACGGTATCAAAACTTGAGGATGAACTGCAGGTTAAGTTGCTCAACCGCAGCACCCGCAGCATCGGACTGACCGAAGCGGGAAGAATTTATTATCAGGGTTGCCGCCGCATGCTGCATGAAGTGCGGGAAGTGCATGAACAACTCTATGCGTTTAATAATACGCCTATCGGCACCCTGCGCATCGGCAGCTCCTCCACCATGGCGCAAAACGTGCTGGCGACCATGACAGCGGACATGCTCAGAGAGTACCCGGGCCTGACGGTTAATCTGGTAACCGGCATCCCGGCGCCGGATCTGATAGCCGACGGCCTGGACCTGGTGATCCGCGTCGGCGCATTGCAGGATTCCAGCCTTTTCTCGCGTCGCCTGGGTTCTATGCCGATGGTGCTCTGCGCCGCCAAAAGCTATCTGGCCCTGAACGGCGCGCCGGAAAAGCCTTCCGATCTCGCCAGCCATTCATGGCTTGAATACAGCGTGCGCCCCGACAACGAGTTTGAACTGATTGCCCCGGAGGGGATTTCAACGCGCCTGATCCCGCAAGGACGGTTTGTCACCAACGACCCGATGACGCTGTCGCGCTGGGTGAAAACCGGAGCGGGCATCGCGTATGTGCCGCTAATGTGGGTGATCGATGAGATCAACAGCGGCGAGCTTGAGATCTTATTGCCGCGCTACCAGTCCGACCCGCGTCCGGTTTATGCGCTTTATACCGAGAAAGACAAAATGCCGCTGAAGGTGCAGGTGTGCATCAACTACCTGACCGAATACTTTGTGAAGGTGGCGCAGGTTTACCAGACGATACGGGGAACCGGCAACGGCGCGGAAACGCCGCCGCTGCCGCCAGCCTGAAATCTATGGGGTTTACAGCACGCCAGGCTCGCACTCTTTCACCGTCTGGCTCTGCTTTTCCGCCACGCTCATTCCAACCTGCAGCGTGGCGGCGATATTCCTCGCCGAGCGATAAACGTTGTCAGCGGCGTTGCGCAGCGCCTCGTCCAGCGTGCCGATACTGTTGAGCACGCTGAACACCGCATCCAGCCCGTGCTGGTGGACCACCGCCACGTCGGGCGTCAGCGAGCCGGCGATGCCGATAACGGGCTTATGATACTTTTTCGCGATGCGCGCCACGCCCACCGGCACTTTGCCGTGAATGCTCTGGCTGTCGATGCGCCCTTCCCCCGTCACCACCAGCGTGCAGTTATGGATATGATTTTCCAGATGCAGCGCTTCCGTTACCAGCTCAATGCCGCTGCGAAGTTCCGCATTGAGGAAAGCTATCAAGGCCGCGCCCATTCCGCCCGCCGCGCCCGCGCCGGGTATGGCATCCACGTCCCTTTGCAACTCGCTGCGGATAACCTGCGCGTAGTGCGCCAGGCATTCATCCAGTTCGCGCGCCATCTGCGGGTCCGCGCCTTTCTGCGGCCCGAAGATAAACGAAGCGCCTTGCTCGCCGGTAAGCGGGTTTGTCACGTCGCAGGCGACTTTGATATCGCACTCCTGCAAACGGCTATCAAGCGCGCAGAGATCGATGCGGGCGAGCTTCGCAAGCGACGCGCCGCCCGGACCAATCTCCTGGCCGGAGGCCTCGCAGAGCTTCGCGCCGAGCGCCTGCACCATGCCCGCTCCGCCGTCATTGGTGGCGCTGCCGCCGATACCAATAAGAATATGACGCACGCCGCGATCCAGCGCGGCCAGGATAAGCTCGCCGGTGCCGCGGGAGGTGGTTAGCAGCGGGTTGCGCTGCGAAGGCGGCACCAGCGCCAGACCGCTCGCCTCCGCCATCTCAATGAACGCGGTGTCGCCGTCGCCCGAAATCCCCCAGCTGGCTTCCACCGGCTGCCCGAGCGGCCCCGTCACGCGGGTGGTGATCGTTGTGCCTTGCGTGGCGCTGACCATCGCGTCCACCGTTCCCTCGCCGCCATCGGCAAGCGGCACGCGGACATAGTCAGCATGAGGGAAAATTTCGCGAAAACCTTTTTCAATCGCCTGCGCCACTTCGGCGGCGGAGAGACTTTCTTTCCATGAATCGGGTGCAATGACTATTTTCATAAGTAATCCAGACCGGAGAGATAACCGGGCGCCAGTGGCGCCCCTGTCGTTATTTCATCGCTATTTTGCGACTTCGACTTTCGCCAGTTTTTCGTAATAGCACGCCAGCGCGCTGTGGTCGGCGGTGCCCAGGCCATCCGCTTTCAACGCCTGCATCATTTCCATAACCGCTGCCGTCAACGGCAGCTGCGCGCCCACGCCGTGCGAGGTATCCAGCGCGTTCGCCAGATCTTTAATATGCAGGTCGATACGAAAACCTGGCTTGAAGTTGCGCTCCATCACCATCGGCGCTTTGGCATCAAGCACGGTGCTGCCCGCGAGGCCGCCGCGAATCGCCTGATAAACCAGGTCCGGGTTGACGCCCGCTTTGGTCGCCAGAACCAGCGCTTCCGACATCGCCGCGATGTTCAGCGCCACAATCACCTGGTTTGCGAGTTTTGTGACGTTGCCTGCGCCGATATCGCCGGTATGCACCACCGAGCCTGCCATCGCTTTCATCAGATCATAGTATTTATCGAATAACGCTTTATCGCCGCCCACCATCACCGACAGCGTGCCGTCGATAGCTTTTGGCTCGCCGCCGCTGACCGGCGCATCCAGCATGCTCACGCCTTTCGCCTGTAACGCCTCGCTAATTTCACGGCTGGCGAGCGGCGCAATAGAACTCATGTCGATAAGCGTCAGGCCCGCGTGCGCCCCTTCAATGAGGCCGTTCTCGCCCAGCGCCACCTCTTTAACGTGCGGAGAGTTGGGCAGCATGGTAATAACGACGTCGCACTGCGCGGCAATCTCTTTTGGGGTCGCCGCCGTTTCTGCGCCCGCGCCGATAACCTCGGCGATCGCTTCCGGGTTGCGATCGGCAACCACCAGTGAATAACCCGCTTTGATGAGGTTTTTACTCATCGGCTTACCCATGATGCCAAGGCCAATAAATCCAACTTTCATCGTCATAGCTCTTATCTCTCGTTAATTAGCGAATTACTTTTTAAAGGCGTCGCACAGCTTTTGCGTCGCGGCGCGGAATACGCCAAGGTCGCTGCCGACGGCGACAAACGTCGCGCCCCACTCCAGGTAGCGTTTAGCGTCGGCTTCCACCGGCGCCAGAATGCCCGCCGGTTTGCCGTGCGCTTTGGCGCGGGCAAAGATGTGCTGAATGCAGCGCTGCACTTCCGGGTGCGAGGCGTTGCCAAGATGACCCAGCGCCGCCGCAAGATCGCTCGGGCCGACAAAAATGCCGTCCACGCCTTCGGTGGCGGCGATGGCGTCGACGTTATCCACGCCTTGCTGGCTCTCTATCTGCACGAGAATGGTGATGTTTTTATTGGAAGCGGCGAAGTAATCCGGCACGGTGCCGAACATATTGGCGCGGTGCGAGACAGAAACGCCGCGGATGCCCTCTGGCGGGTAGCGGGTGGAGGCCACCGCCAGCACCGCTTCCTCTTCTGATTCCACAAACGGGATGAGGAAGTTGTAAAAGCCGATATCCAGCAGGCGCTTGATAATGACCGGCTCGTTGGTCGGCACGCGCACCACCGGGGCGCTGTGGCTGCCCTTAAGCGCCATCAGCTGAGGAATAAAGGTGGTGACGTCGTTAGGGGCATGCTCGCCATCCAGCACAATCCAGTCGAAGCCCGCGAGGCCCAGCACCTCGGTGCTGATGGGGTTCGCTAACGCCGACCAGCAACCGATCTGCGTCTGGTGAGCCGCCAGCGCGGCCTTGAATTTGTTCGGAAAAATATCGTTCATTGTTCAGACCCTAAAGTGTTCAAACCCTGACTGTATGGCTTACTTCGCCAGTTCCATACGCTTGATGTTGCCGACAATCACCAGGTAACAGACCATCGCCATCAGCGCGGAGCACCCTACGAAAATCAACGCAGCATTAAAGGAGTGCAACTCGCTCACCAGATAGCCGATGACCAGCGGAGTAACAATAGAAGCCACGTTGCCGAAGACGTTAAACACGCCGCCGCACAGGCCCACAATCTCTTTCGGTGCGGTGTCGGAAATAACCGGCCAGCCCAGCGCGCCAAAACCTTTACCAAAAAATGCCAGCGCCATCAGCGAGACGACCATTACGGTGCTGTCGGTGTAGTTGCACAAAATGATGGTGGAGGCGAGCAGCATGCCGACCACGATAGGCAGCTTACGGGCAAGCGTTAGCGACGCGCCCCGCTTCACCAGGTAGTCGGAGAAGACGCCGCCCAGCACGCCGCCCGCGAAACCGCACAGCGCCGGGATAGAGGCCACCAGACCCACTTTCAGAATCGACATTCCTTTTTCCTGCACCAGATAGATAGGAAACCAGGTGAGGAAGAACCAGGTAATGGTGTTGATAAAATATTGGCCGAAAAAGACGCCGAGCATCATGCGGTTGGTCAGAAGCTGCTTAATGTAGTGCAGCTTCGGCCCGCTCTGCTGGCTATCCGTTTTTTTGTGGTCCATATCCACCACCGCGCCGTTGTTGCTGATGTAATCCAGCTCTTCTTTCGACATGCGCGGATGCTCGCCCGGGTTATGGATAAACTTCACCCATACCAGCGTCAGCACAAAGCCGATGGCGCCCATAACGGTAAAGACATGCTCCCAGCCCCAGGCGAAGGTAAGCCAACCGAGCAGCGGCGAGAAAATGGCGAGCGAGAAATATTGTGCGGCGTTAAACAGCGCCGAAGCGGTGCCGCGCTCTTTGGTCGGAAACCAGGCCGCAACGATGCGGGCGTTGGCAGGGAAGGACGGCGCTTCGGAAAAGCCCAGCATAAAGCGCATAAAGAACATAGAAATGCCGGCCCAGGCGAGCGGCAGCATATCGACAAAACCCTGGGTAAAGGTAAACAGCGACCAGAAGAACAGGCTCCAGGTGTAGACCTTTTTTGAGCCGTAGCGGTCAAGCAGCCAGCCGCCCGGGATCTGCATCAGCAAATAGGCCCAGCCAAACGCCGAAAAAATATAGCCCATGGAAACCGCATCAAGCTGAAGCGCTTTAGCGACTTCCGTTCCGGCAATAGATAACGTAGCGCGATCGGCATAATTAATAGCAGTAACAATAAAAATCGTCAGCAATATATAAAAACGGGTAGGGACTCTGTTGCTGGATACAGCAGCTTCTGATTGCACAGACATTTTTATTTCCCCATGTATGAGTACAGCCTGAAAGTAAATCTGGTAGCGGTAGATATTCGTTTTGATAAAGCAATAACCGGGCCTTCACAGGTTTTGCTCTTTTTTATGCAGCTCAGTATAGACTCGGCTCATCACGCTAATCATTAGAGACTCACACAATTCCTGCGCTTTTTTTCGCTATATTTTTGTATAAATGCACAATATCAGCCGCTTGATTCCACAAAATGGGGAAAGAGTCACAGGGCATTGGGCGAGCCCACCAGTTTCAGTGATCCGCGTCACATTCGGTTTTAGATAATCCTGACAGTATTAATCTCAAGCGGGCCTTTATACGTATTGTTCTTTTTATTTAAGCAACGCCTTTACCGTAATTTCGGAGAATACTGGACAATGACTGATATAAAAATTAAAAACCTTGAGACGGGCAATTTTTATATAAAAGTCGATGACAACGATAATGTAGCAATTATTGTCAACGATAATGGGCTCAAGGCGGGCGCGCGTTTTCCGGATGGGCTCGAGTTGATAGAGCATATCCCTCAGGGGCATAAAGTCGCGCTGGTCGACATTCCCGCTCATGGCGAAATCGTTCGCTATGGCGAAGTTATTGGCTACGCCGTGCGCGCCATTGCGCGCGGCAGCTGGATTGACGAATCGCTGGTGGAGCTGCCCAAAGCGCCGCCGCTCAACACGTTGCCGCTGGCGACCCGGGTGCCCGAACCGTTGCCGCCGCTGGAAGGCTACACCTTTGAAGGTTACCGTAATGCCGATGGTAGCGTGGGTACGAAAAACCTGCTCGGCATTACCACCAGCGTGCATTGCGTAGCAGGGGTGGTGGATTACGTTATCAAATTAATTGAGCGTGACCTGCTGCCGCGTTACCCGAACGTCGACGGCGTAGTCGGCCTTAATCATCTTTACGGCTGCGGGGTGGCGATTAACGCTCCCGCTGCCGTGATCCCTATCCGCACCATTCATAACATCGCGCTGAACCCTAACTTTGGCGGCGAAGTAATGGTCATTGGCCTCGGCTGTGAAAAACTGCAGCCGGAAAGATTGCTGCAGGGCACGGAAGATGTGGCGGCAATCGCGGTGGATTCCGCGAGCATTGTCCGCCTGCAGGATGAGCAGCACGTGGGTTTCCGCTCGATGGTGGACGACATCCTGCGCGTGGCGGAGCAGCATCTGGCTAAGCTCAACCAGCGCAAGCGCGAAACCTGCCCGGCCTCGGAGCTGGTGGTGGGCATGCAGTGCGGCGGCAGCGACGCTTTCTCCGGCGTGACCGCCAACCCGGCGGTGGGCTACGCCTCTGACCTGCTGGTGCGCTGCGGCGCCACGGTGATGTTCTCAGAAGTCACCGAGGTGCGCGACGCCATCCACCTGTTAACGCCGCGCGCGGTAAACGAAGAGGTGGGCAAACGGCTGCTGGAAGAGATGGCCTGGTACGATAATTACCTGGATATGGGCCAGACCGACCGCAGCGCCAACCCTTCTCCCGGCAATAAAAAAGGCGGGCTGGCGAACGTGGTGGAAAAAGCGCTCGGTTCTATCGCCAAGTCGGGTAAAAGCGCTATTGTCGAGGTGCTGTCGCCGGGCCAGCGCCCGACGAAGCGCGGCCTGATTTATGCCGCCACGCCCGCCAGCGACTTTGTTTGCGGCACACAGCAGGTGGCCTCCGGCATTACGCTGCAGGTATTTACCACCGGTCGCGGCACGCCGTATGGCCTGATGGCGGTGCCGGTTATCAAGATGGCGACGCGCACGGAGCTGGCCAACCGCTGGTTTGATCTGATGGATATTAACGCCGGCACCATCGCTACCGGCGAGGAAACCATTGAGCAGGTGGGCTGGAAGCTTTTCCACTTTATTCTTGATGTGGCGAGCGGTCGTCGCAAAACCTTTTCAGACCAGTGGGGACTGCATAACCAGCTCGCGGTCTTTAACCCGGCGCCGGTGACCTGACGCCTCGCGCTATGCCTCAACCGGATGCGGATTTCCGCATCCGGTTTTTTGTCTGCGCCGTGCGTTTCATTGCGACTGAACCGCAAAACGTGACGCTCGCCGAAGAGTTTACATTTAGTTTCCCGACTGGGCAGTTGCACAACGCCGCACGACATTTTCACAGTTATGCTCATTCAGATTCGATAACCACTTTGTACAGGAAATGTTATGGACGATTACCATCTCGACGCCCGTCTGGCGCAAAATATTGTTGACCGCACGATGAAAATCATCGACTGCAATATCAACGTCATGGATGGTAAAGGCCGCATTATCGGCAGCGGCGATCCAGAGCGTATTGGCGAATTGCACGAAGGGGCGTTGCTGGCTATCTCCCAGCGAAGGATTGTGGATATCGACGATGCGGTCACGCGTCATTTGCAGGGGGTAAAACCTGGCATCAATCTGCCTTTGCGCCTTAACCGCAATATCGTCGGCGTCATCGGTCTGACAGGCGACCCGGGGCAACTGCGCCAGTACGGCGAGCTGGTTTGTATGACGGCTGAAATGATGCTTGAGCAGGCGCAGCTTATGCACATGATGGCGCGCGATGTTCGCCTGCGTGAAGAGCTGGTGCTGAACCTTATCCGTTCGGAACAGACTTCGCCGATGCTGAGCGAATGGGCGCACCGTCTCGGCATCGATCTTAGCCAGCCGCGCGTGGCGCTGGTGGTGGAGATAGACAGCGGCCAGCTTGGCGTCGATACCGCCATGACAGAGCTACAGCAGCTTCAGACGCTGCTGACGTCGACAGAGAAATCGCCGCTTATCGCCATTGTTTCGATGACGCAAATCGTGTTGTTGAAACCCGCGCTCAACGCGCGCGGCATGTGGGCGCCCGATGAGCAGAGGCAATATATGCATGCGTTGATGGAGCAGATAAGCGCGCGAAGCCGCCTGAAGATCCGCCTCGCCATGGGCAACTATTTCCCCGACGCGGGGGGCATCGCCCGCTCTTACCGCACGGCCTCCACCACCATGACTGTCGGTAAGAGCAATCAGCCGCAGAAGCGAATCTACTTTTATAAGGATCTGATCTTGCCGCTGCTGTTAGACAGCATTAAAGAGGACTGGCAGGCGAAAGAGCTGACCCGCCCGGTGGCCCGCTTAAAGCAGATGGACAGCAACGGTCTGCTGCTGCGCACGCTGAAAGGCTGGTATGCCAATAACCTCCAGGCGAGCCTCGCGGCGAAAGCGCTGTTTATCCACCGTAACACGCTCGAATACCGCATGAAGCGGATCTCGGAGATAACCGGCCTCAATCTGGACAGCTTCGACGATCGCATTTTGCTCTATATCGCGTTGCAGCTGGACAACGAGAGTCTGTCGATTGCGGAGTAACCTAACTCGCCATCAGACAAAAAAAAGGATACGCCTGCACGTATCCTTTTTTCATGGCCCATTCCTTACGACTTTACGCGGTACCACCCACCGTCAGGTTATCAACCTTAAGCGTCGGCTGGCCCACGCCCACCGGCAGACTCTGCCCCTCTTTGCCGCACACGCCCACGCCGTTATCCAGCGCGAGATCGTTGCCCACCATGGAGATCTGCTGCATCGCTTCAATGCCGGAGCCAATCAGGGTCGCGCCCTTCACCGGCTTCGTCACTTTACCTTTCTCAATCAGATAAGCTTCCGAGGTAGAGAAGACAAACTTACCGGAAGTGATGTCCACCTGTCCGCCGCCAAAGTTCGGCGCGAAGATCCCGTAATCCACCGATTCGATAATCTCCTGCGGCGTGGATTTGCCTGCCAGCATGTAGGTGTTGGTCATACGCGGCATCGGCAGGTGGGCATAGGATTCACGCCGCCCGTTGCCGGTTGGCGCTACGCCCATCAGACGCGCGTTGAGCTTGTCCTGCATGTAGCCTTTGAGTACGCCGTTTTCGATAAGCACGTTGTACTGCCCGGGCACGCCTTCATCATCAACGGCAAGCGAACCGCGACGATTCACCAGCGTACCGTCATCCACCACGGTGCAGAGCTCGGAAGCCACCAGCTGTCCCATCTGCCCGCTAAACACGGAAGTGCCGCGACGGTTAAAATCGCCTTCCAGACCATGACCCACCGCTTCATGCAGCAGCACGCCCGGCCAGCCTGCGCCCAGCACGACTGGCAGCGTGCCCGCTGGCGCCGCGACGGCGGAAAGGTTGACCAGCGCCATGCGTACCGCCTCTTTCGCCCAGGCTTCCGCGCGCACTTCACCGTCGCTCTCTTCAAGGAACCAGTCATAACCAAAACGGCCGCCGCCGCCGCTAGAGCCACGCTCGCGCTTGCCGCTCTCTTCCACCTGCACGCTTACCGACAGGCGCACCAGCGGGCGTACATCCGCCGCCAGCGTGCCGTCGGTGGCCGCGACCAGGATAAGCTCATAAACGCCGGTGAGGCTGGCCGTCACCTCCTGCACGCGGGTATCCGCAGCACGAGCCGCTTTATCCACACGCTTGAGGATGTCGAGCTTCTCTTCGCGGCTTAAACTTTGCAGCGGATCGTGCGAGGTATAGAGCGATTTATGTTCGACCGCGCCTAAGGTATGAGAGCGGCCTTCGCCCATTTCACGCACGATGCTGCGCGCCGCACCGGCGCTTTGCTCCAGCGCCAGGCGGCTTATCTGATCGGCATAGGCGAAACCGGTTTTCTCGCCGCTGACCGCCCGTACGCCGACGCCCTGGTCGATATTCCACGAGCCGTCTTTGATGATGCGGTCTTCTAAAACCCAGGATTCATGGTAGCTGGACTGAAAATAGAGGTCGCCATAGTCGAGACGGCGCTCGGACAGCTGGCCAAGGATGGAAAACAGATCCTGATGGTTCAGGCCATTCGCAGACAGCAGTTGCTCAGTTACCAGGTTCAGACTCATCGTTTCGCTACTCTTCTGACTTGCGCCCTGACGGGCGAGGACAATGGTGATATCTATCGAGCTTGCGGCAATTCATTGTCCGCGTCAAATCATTGCGCCTTATTTGCCCGTGGCTGGCGCAGCACTTCGTTAATTTGCGGTTTATCAAGCGGGCCGGTTATCTGGTAGCGCAGCACGGAAATTTTGCTCCACAGCGGACCGAGCACCTTGCTTGCGGCAAACACCGCCGCGCCCACGATAGGGTTAACCACGAAGGCGGTCGCCACGCCGACCGTAGCGGAGATTTCCGGCGCGACGACCGCTTCCATATTTAGCCGGCGGCGCGGCAGATCTACTGAGCCTTTCATGGCGATGTCCGCCTCCAGCCCGTCAACCAGCGTATCATCAGTATGCAACACGCCGTCTTTTATCCAGGCGGTACTGCGGATGGAGTCATAGTAGAAGCCCTCGCCGAAGGTGTCGCTGAAATCAAAGCGCAGCTTGCGCAACAGCGCGTCGAAGCTCAGCAGCCGCAGCAGTTGTCCGGCGTGGCCGGTGCCGAGATCGGCTATCTGTCCTTTGCCAAGGCGCGTATGTATAACGCCGTTGAGCGAAGCTTCATCCGGCTGCCAGGGCACATCACGCCAGTGGAGGTCGTAATCAACGTTAAATGAGGAACCTTGCAACGGGGTTGTCAGGCCGAAAAAGTTGGCGGCGGCGTCCAGCTTGCCTCCCTTGAGGGCGCCTTTCAGCGAGGTGCGCAGCTCGCCCGGTTTATTGACCCATTCCCCCTGCGCGGTCAGCCGGGCAAAGCCGGTATCGATCAGGCCGTCGCTGAGGGCAAGCGTGTTGCCGCGTACGTTGAAGTCGCCGTCAATACGGCCATATTTCTGTCCCCACAGCCAGCACTCGGCGCAGCGCAGCTGGAGATCGGGCCAGCCGCTGAAATCAATGCTATCCATACCCGCAAGCGGCGAGGCGGTTTTTGCCGAACCGCTATTGGCGCTGGCGCTCGGGTTGAAGTAAAGGTATTGAACGTTTGCCTGCCACGGCGCGCGCTCGCGCATCGTCAGCGTACCGTTGATCTCGCGGCCCTGAGCGCTGACCTCTTTGCCGCCAGGCGTCGGGCGCATCTGGATGCTGAGATTGTTCCACTGCTGGCCGCCCAGCGTCAGCGAAGGGGTACGTAACGTTACATTTTCCGGGAAGCGCGTGGCGCTGCTCACTTTATCCGCCGCGCCCTGATTAAAGAGCGCGAGCCACTGCGCGCTGTCCATCGCCGGCAGGTTCAGTTCCACGCCCGCATTTTCAGGCAGCGGCGGCCGCGTACGGCTGTCGGAAGCCCAGATGGCGCGATCGAGCGTCAGCTTTTCGCCAAGCAGCCAGCGGCTGTTGAAATGGTTATTCGTGCCGGCGTTGCCGGTCAGCGCGAAGCTTTTCAGGTCGCCCGTCACATTCACCTTAAAGGGCAACGGCTCGCCCGCCGCTTTATTCACTGGCGAAGGTAAGCGACTGCTCACATTCTTTAAATCGCCGTTCACATCGATTTTGTAACTGGCGCTGCCGCGATAAGGCAGCGTGATAGCCACTTTACCCTGCCACGGCACGCTGCCTTTCAGCGCGTTATTCACCGGTTCCGGCAGCAGACCTGTACGGGCGGGCTGCCAGTCACCGTCCAGATTCACCGCCACGTTATAAGACTTCTGCCCCTCTTCGGTGGAGAAATCGACATTCAGCGGCTGGTTAAACCAGGTGGCGCGCAGCGGCTCGCTTTGCAGGTTGCCGTTAACGAAGCTGAATTTGCCCGAAAGGTTATGCAGCGTGCTGTCCAGCGGCTTGATGAAAAGCGAGTTATTGTTCAGCGCCACATCGCCTTTCGCGGTGACCAGTTCGCCATCAAGCGGAATATCAAGATGTAAGCGAGCATTCACATCGCCGTCGAGCTGGAGTTCTTCAAGCGTAGCGGCAAGCGAATCTTTTAAAGGCGTCTTCTGGAAGTAAGGGCCGACGGCTTTGCCCGGCCCGGCGATATCGGCGTCGATAAACAGTTTGTCCTGCGAGTAGTCCGGGATCACCGCTTCGACATGACGCCCCTTCACGCCGCCGAGATTCACCTCCGGCGCCGACATCCACAGCCCGTCGTTGCGAAAATCGAGTTCAATGTCGAAATTCTCCAGCGCAGGCCAGTTGGGCTGGAAAGCATAAGTGGCGTTATGCAGCGGAACATAAACCTGAAACTGGCCGTCGTTGTGCTTATAGGGGAAATTATGCGGATTACCGGCATAAACCAGCGTGGCGTTATCCGCCTGGCCGCCCTGGATGGCGCCGCTCAGGTAGTCCACCAGATGTTTGCCCATCAGGTTTTCCGGAAAGTAGCGCCACGCCTGTTTGCCGTCGTTAGTGCGAATGCCGGCAAGAATAGAAAGCCACGGCTGCTGCCCGGTGGGCTGCTGCCAACGGAAATCGCCGCGCGCCCAGAGCGAATGGGCCTGCACGTCGATATCCTTGCCATCCAGCGTGAAGCCCTCTTCATTTTTACGCCATTCCAGCGTCGCCGCGCCCTGTTTGATCTCCAGCGGCGCGCGAAACACCGTTTCGTACGGCATTTTGCTGTTATTCATCTGCGCCTGCAGCCGCCCGTACTCCAGACTGCCAGCGAGCGAACCCGAGAAATGATCGGCGCCCGGCAAGAGCTTCCACTGTTTCCAGGAGAGGTTTTTCCAGTTGCCCTGAAAGCGGGTTTTATTGGTCGCCTGTAAGGGAATATCAACCGCCAGCGATTCGACATACCCGTGCGGCTGCGTGCTGGCCCAGACTTCGCCAAGCGCGGGGGAGAATTTGGCGGCGAGCGGCAGCAGGCCATCCAGCCCGCTCAACTCCAGATTGCTTGCCCGAACGCGCAGTTCGTCGCTACGCGTGTTGCCCGCGCCGCCGACATCCTGCTGCGGGATCCACGCAAGCGTCAGCGCGCCGCGCGGCCAGGGCTTGTCATCAATAGTGATATTGGTGGCGGGAATGGCGAACTGCCAGCCGCCCTGCTGCTTCGTGACGTGCGCCGTCAGGTTATCGACAGACAGGCGGTGGGTGGCGTCTGCGCCGCCCTGCCAGCTGGCGCCGCCTTTTTTCAGCCAGAGATCGCCGCCTGCGATATCGCCATCTTTCAGGGTCATCCAGGCCGCCAGGCTGAATTTCGCGGTATCCAGCGCCACGTTTTCATTCATCCACTGGCCGAGCCAGGGTTTCACGTCGACGTCATCCGCCTGCATCCAGACCGTGCCGTTGTTCAGCAGTCCGTTATCGTCGCGTAAGTCCATGCGCACCTGCATTACGCCATGCTGGCCCGTTAAGCTCGAGAGGCTGACCTGGCCTTCAGCGCGGTGACGATTTTTACCGTTCACCCACGTTAATTGCGGGACAGCCAGCTCGGCGCGCTGGCCGGAAAGCGTAATAAAGCTGACGGTGCTGTCGCGCAGATCGAAGTGATCGAACTGGCGAAAGAAGAGATCGGTGAATTTGCTGGTTTCCAGCTTTTCCTGGTTTTGATCCTGCTGAAGCGGGGTATTGGTGCGAAAATGGAGCTGATAAAAGGTGAGATCGCGAAACTGCCAGCGCAGGTGCAGCAGGCTTTGCCAGACGTCGAGCGCCAGCGTGACGCGCTTGATGCTCAACTCGCCGCCATCTTTCAGGCCCGCTTTGATGTCCAGCGCTTCAAGCGTCGGGCCGAAGTTTTGCCAGGAGGCTTCTACCGCCCCGGTCTCTACCGGCATGCCGGTGGCGGCTTCGATTTTCTCCAGCAGCGCCGGGCGCCAGTTGTTCAGATGAGGCAAAACGAGCCGCAGGCCACTCACCAGCAGTGCGACGATAACAATCAGCGTTGCGGCTGTGAGTAGTAAAATGCCCGGCAGTCGCCTCACCCTTCTCTCCTTGTCAACCGCCGTAGCGGTACCCTTTACTTGCGAAGCTGCCGTCGCGCGTTACATCATTACCACGTCGAACTGCTCCTGGTTGTAGAGCGGTTCAATTTGCACCTTCACCTGTTTGCCGACGAAAATCTCCACTTCCGCCAGCGCGTGCGACTCCTCGCCTTTCAACGCTTCCGCCACCGCAGGGGAAGCATAAACCAGGAAACGGTCGGAATCATAGGCGTGATGCACACGGACGATTTCACGCATGATCTCATAGCAGACGGTTTCAACGGTTTTTACCGTACCGCGTCCATGGCAGGTCGGGCAATCATTACAAAGTACGTGCTCAATGCTTTCGCGGGTGCGTTTGCGGGTCATCTCCACCAGACCCAGCTGCGAAAAACCGTTAATGCTGGTTTTCACGCGGTCTTTACTGAGCGCCTGCTCCAGCGAATGCAGCACGCGACGGCGGTGGTCCTCATTATTCATGTCGATAAAATCGATAATGATGATGCCGCCCAGGTTACGCAGCCGCAGCTGGCGTGCAATCGCCTGCGTCGCCTCGATATTGGTATTGAAGATGGTATCGTCGAGGTTGCGGTGACCGACAAACGCGCCGGTGTTAATGTCGATAGTGGTCATCGCCTCGGTCTGATCGATTATCAGATAGCCGCCGGACTTCAGCTCTACCTTGCGCTCCAGCGCGCGCTGGATTTCGTTCTCTACGTCGTAAAGATCGAAAATCGGCTGCTTGCCGCTGTAGTGCTCAAGCTTGCTGGTCATTTCCGGCATATATTCCGCGGTAAATTCCAGCAGCATTTCATAAGTCAGCCGCGAGTCGACACGAATGCGGTCGAGCTGGGCCACAGCGAAATCGCGCAGCACGCGCTGCGCCAGCGCCAGTTCGCCGTAGAGCTGATAGCGGGTCTGATTGCGCTTTTTGCGCTCCATCACCTTGGTCCATACCCGCTTGAGGTAGGCGGCGTCAGAGGCGAGATCGGCCTCGCAGACCCCTTCCGCTGCGGTGCGGATGATAAATCCGCCCTGCTCGTCGCAGTAATCGGCGACGATTTTTTTCAGCCGCTCGCGCTCGGTTTCGCTTTCAATACGCTGGGACACGCCCACGTGCGACGCGCCGGGCATAAAGACCAGATAGCGGGAAGGCAGTGTAATATCGGTGGTCAGGCGCGCGCCTTTGGTGCCGAGCGGATCTTTCACCACCTGCACCATGAGATCCTGCCCCTGGCGAACCAGTTCGGAGATATCACGCACCGTGAAGTTTTTCTGCTCTTCGCCCGCCACGCATTCGGTATGCGGCATAATGTCCGAAGCATGTAAAAATGCCGCTTTATCGAGGCCAATATCTACAAATGCCGCCTGCATTCCTGGCAGAACGCGACTTACCCGACCTTTGTAGATATTGCCTACGATCCCGCGGCGCGCTTCGCGCTCGATATGGATCTCCTGCAGGATACCGCCATCGATATACGCCACCCGGGTTTCCGAAGGGGTTACGTTGACTAACAGTTCAGCCGTCATCTTTTCCTTATCCCTCACGCAAGGCGTTAAAATTGCTCAGCAGTTCATACGTCTCTACCAGCGGCAAGCCGACCACGGCGTGGTAGCTGCCGTTGATCTTCCTGACAAAACAGCCGCCCAGCCCCTGAATGCCATACGCACCCGCTTTATCCATGGGTTCGCCGCTTGCCACATACGCTTCGATATCCGCTTCCGATAGCGCGCGGAAAGTGACCTCGGTCACCACCAGACAATCCATCACCTGACGTTTATCCGCCACCGCGACGGCTGTCATCACCTGATGCGTTTGCCCGGAAAGCTGGCGCAGCATGGCGCCGGCATGGGCTTTATCCCGCGGCTTTTCCAGCACTTCGCCATTGAGAATGACGATGGTGTCTGCGCCAAGCACCGGCCAGTCGCGCGCCGCCAGGGCGACGCCCGCCTGCGCTTTCTCCCGCGCCAGACGCGACACATAGTGCTGCGCGCTTTCGTTTTCACGGCGCACTTCTTCAAGGCCGGTAATGAGACGTTCGAACGTCACGCCCAGTTGAGCGAGCAGTTCCTGACGACGAGGCGAACCGGAGGCGAGATAAACTGCAGTCATAAAAACCCTTATTGCACCGCAAACTGTTGACGGATTTTACGCATCAACAGGAAAAGCCACGGCCAGAGCACGCCGTTCACTACGCTGCTCCAGAACACTTCCGGTCTGAAAGAGACGTTGATAACTAAAAACTCTGCCCAGAAAACAATAATATCGGCCGCCAGAGAGAGCAACATAATAACCAGCGCCTGTTGCCAGAGCGCCAGGTTACGGAAAAGCTGGAATTTCAGGGCGACCAGGTAAGCGATAATGCTCATCGACAGCGCGCGTACGCCGAGCGTTGAACCACTGATGAGATCCAGTATGGCACCCATCACGAAACCCGTACCGACATTTACGCGATGCGGCAGCGCCAGGATCCAGTAAAGCAGGATTAACAACACCCAGTTTGGCCGGTAAACCAGAATGTCGTCCGGCCAGGGCATGATCTGCAATAACAATGCGACAAGGAAAGAGAGCCAGATGACCCAGCGCCCCTGGCTACGATAGCTCCCCACTACGGTCCTCCCCGGGCGGCGGGCGCCGCGTCAGAGGACGATGCGGGCGCCGCCGCGCCTGGCGCAGACGTTGTCGCACCAGCCGCAGGCGCGGTAACGCCTGTCGTCGGCGTGGTGATGCCGGTCGCAGGCGCGGGCACTGGCGCAGGCGGCCCCATCGCATCAGGCGACGGCAGTACTTGCGGCATCATCTGCATCAGGCGTTCATTCGCCACGCGGTGCACTTCCTCCGGCGTCATGGGGTTAACCCCCTGACGATCCGAGCCCCACAGCAGCAGCAGATAGCGCAGGCGCTGCAGGCCAGCGGTCGGACGCGCCTGAATCACGGTATAAGCACGCTGGGTATCCAGTCTTACTGACGACACCACGCCCACCGGATACCCTTCCGGGAAGCGTCCGCCAAGGCCGGAGGTGACCAGCACGTCGCCTACGCGAATATCGGTATTGGCGGGCAGATGCTCCAGCTGTAAATCGTCCGTACAGCCGTTGCCGGCGGCAATCACGCGAATATCGTTACGCAGCACCTGGATTGGCAACGCATGGGTGGCGTCGCAAATCAGCAGTACGCGGCTGGTCAGTTTCGCGACGGCGATAACCTGTCCGACGACGCCTTTATCGCTGATGACGGGCTGCCCTTCGTAAACGCCGTTGATGCTGCCCTTATCGATAACCACCTGGTCGCTGTAAGGGTCATTAACGGTGGAGATCACCTGAGTGACCATTTTTTGTTCGTCCTGACGCAGCGGCGAGCCAAGCAGTTCGCGCAGACGCGCGTTTTCCTGCTTGTACTGCCCAAGCATCAGCAATTCGCTATTCTTCAGCAGCAGTTCCTGGCGCAGCGCCCGGTTTTCAAGCTCAAGCTGATCCCGCGATGCGAGCGTTTGCGACACGCTATCCAGCAATTCACGGGGACCATTCGAGACAAAGTAGAAAGGGCTGACGGCGGTATCCATGTACGTTCGAATCTGGCTGAACGTACCGAGGCGGCTGTCGGCGATAATGACACCAAGCGCCACCAGCACCGCCAGAATAAGGCGAATCTGTAGCGACGGGCCACGGCTAAAAATTGGCTTCATAGGCTATGCGTATTCCCAAACCAACAAGAAGGGCAACCGGAGTTGCCCTTGCTTGCGGCTGTTACTCTTCGCTGAACAAGTCGCCGCCGTGCATGTCGATCATTTCCAGTGCCTTGCCGCCGCCGCGCGCCACGCAGGTCAACGGATCTTCCGCCACCACGACCGGAATGCCGGTCTCTTCCATCAGCAGACGGTCAAGGTTACGCAGCAATGCGCCACCACCGGTGAGCACCATACCACGCTCGGAGATATCGGAAGCCAGTTCCGGCGGGCACTGTTCCAGCGCCACCATGACCGCGCTGACGATGCCGGTCAGCGGTTCCTGCAGCGCTTCGAGGATTTCGTTGGAGTTGAGGGTGAAACCGCGCGGCACGCCCTCGGCCAGGTTACGGCCGCGAACTTCGATTTCGCGCACTTCATCGCCCGGGTAAGCGGAGCCGATTTCGTGCTTGATGCGCTCAGCGGTCGCTTCACCAATCAGAGAGCCGTAGTTGCGGCGTACATAATTAATGATCGCTTCATCGAAGCGGTCGCCGCCGATACGTACGGAAGAGGAGTAAACGACGCCGTTCAGGGAGATAACGGCCACTTCAGTGGTACCGCCACCAATATCCACCACCATGGAGCCGGTCGCTTCGGAAACCGGCAGGCCTGCGCCAATCGCGGCGGCCATCGGTTCTTCAATCAGGAAAACTTCGCGAGCGCCTGCGCCCTGCGCGGATTCGCGAATCGCGCGGCGTTCAACCTGCGTCGCGCCAACCGGCACACACACCAGCACGCGCGGGCTTGGGCGCATAAAGCTGTTGCTGTGTACTTGCTTAATGAAGTGCTGCAGCATTTTTTCGGTAACGAAGAAGTCGGCGATTACGCCGTCTTTCATCGGGCGAATTGCGGCGATGTTGCCCGGCGTACGGCCCAGCATCTGTTTCGCTTCATGACCAACGGCAGCGACGCTCTTCGGCGAGCCGGCACGATCCTGACGAATGGCCACAACGGACGGCTCATTCAATACGATGCCTTGTCCTTTTACGTAAATCAGGGTATTCGCGGTACCCAGGTCAATGGACAGGTCATTGGAAAACATGCCACGAAATTTTTTCAACATACTAAGGGATAATCCTGAAAGCTGGGGCGGAAAAATAAAATCCGCTTACTTTACCAACCACACGATGCAGCGACAAGGCGCAAAAACGTTCTGCATCGGTGAAAAATAGTGCAGTTCTCGCCTCCTGCGTTTTACGTTCTCCCGCCCGGACGGTTTGCTGAAAAAGCGACCAGTTCAGAGCTGACAAGGTAAAACGCGCACGAAAGCAAAACTGGCTTCGCTACGCTGCGACAATCCGGCCGGCAGGCGCGCTCGCCCCCTTGAGATGCAGCGCGCGTTATTCTACGTGAAAACAAATTAAACGGCAGGCTAAACCGAATATCTTTGAGAATATTTTTTCACGCTCGTGTCGAGGGGTTGGGAAGCAGCAAAAAAATCGCCCTGCCCGCCCGCAACGCCCCTTTCCACCAGCGTCTGCCATTCGCTTCGGGTTTTTATACCCGTGGCGAAAACCCGTGTTTGCGTACCGTTGCAAGCTTCCACCAGGCTTTGGGCGAAGAGCTGGTTTTCGGTACGCTTTTCAATGTTCTTCACCAGACCCGGATGCAGCTTGATAATTTCTACATCCAGTTCCTTGATATAGGCCGTGCTAACCACCGTTAATCCCGCCTGCGCGACCGCGATGCGGACGCCCAGCGCTTTGATTAACCGAATCACCGGTTGTAACCGGCTGATGTGTTGACAAACATCTGCCTCAGCAAGTTCAAAAAGAATGCGCATTCGCTGCGATTTTTCGCATTGCATCAAGGTATCGCGCAGCCAGCGCTGGAACGGCGGGCGGATGAGCGACTCGACGGTAAGCGGCACGGCGAGCGTTTCTTCAGGCCAGAAGCGTAAAAACGGCACCACGCGCGCCACCATCTGGCGGTCATACTGTTCGGCCAGGCCAAACACCTGCACCATCGGCATATACTCCGCCGCCAGCACCTCTTCTTCGCCATCGAAAATACGGCACATTAGCTCCCGATGGTGCACCCGGCCGTCGCGTAAAACGGCGGGTTTCTGATAAATGCGCGGACCTCCGCGCTGGAGAACGCCTTCAAGCAACGTACGCCAACGCACGTTGCCGCGACCTTTTTCGGGCAGCGAATTGTCATACACCGCCCAGCCGTTTCCGCCCTGCAGCACGGCGTTGCGGGTGGCTATTTCCGCATGCTCCATCACCTGCTCTGTCGTCTGCCCGCTGCGCCAGGCGCAAATGCCGATGTGCAGCATATCGTTGCGGTCGAGCATGCGGGTAGGCGGCAGCGAGTCGACAGCGTTCAGCAACTGGGTGGCGATGCTGTCCGCCTCTTTTAAGGTGCGATGCGGCAACAACACGGTAAAGTCGCTGCGAAAATAGCGCGCCAGCAGCGCGCCAGGGTAACGCATCACAAAGGTCGAAAGCATATTAATGAGGGTGAAGAGGTAGTTCTCGACGGCGGTTTTGCCCCAGCTCTCCCGCAGCATGTCAAAATCCGGCAAACGGATCATCATAACCACGCCATGCGTGCCGACTTTCTCCTGATCTTCCAGCATCGTCGCCAGCTGGTTGTCGAAAAAGAGACGGTTGCTGAGGCCGGTTTTCACATCCTGCGCGGCATAGGAGCGAATAAGCGTGTCCATGCGGCTACGCTGCTCGCCCGCGCTCTGAATTTCGGAAAGCAGCACATCCAGCGCGCTGCTGACGTGGGTCGGCCATTCATGCACGCTGCCGCGCACGCGCACGCCGCGCTCACCGTTAAGAATGCGGGCCGCGCGGGTTTCCAGCAGTTCCTGCCCGGCAAGCTGACGTTTAAGCCAGCGCACTGCAAAGAAAATCACCACGACCATAAAGCCAATGGCGATGCTGAGCGGCGCGGTGGTGAGCAAAGAGCGGTAGTAGTTGGCAAGCGGATCCTGCCAGGTCAGCTTCAGCGACATGCCCGGGTGCTTTAGCAGCGGCACTTCAAGAGTGCGGTATTGATGCTGGGTGCCCGCCGGATGATAGCTTTGCGGTCGCGTATGGCTGTAAAGCCTTCCGGCATCGCTGTTGAAGTCGATGCGCACAATATCGACCGGCACCATTAGCTCATCGAGACGATGAACCAACGCCTCGGGGGAATGGCTTACGAGGTCGTTATCAATAATGGAGGCGACTGACACCACGCGGGAGGCGACTTTTTGCTGAATGGAATTAAAGAAACTCAGCGAACATCCCAGCAGCGTGACAAGGATGGCAAGCCCCGTCAGCAGGGTGACAAAGGCGGAAAATTTCGTCGTTAATCGCATCCTTGTGTTAACTCCGTCAGTTATCGGCACGAGCAAACGGCGCTGCATGAGTGCCGGGGCCACATATATATAGTAAGTACTAACTACACAGACCCGCCGCGCATACTACCAAACCCGGCGGGACGTTCAGAGGTTTTATTGCGATAAGTCGGCATAGCGTTTCAATATGCGAGTATAGTCTTCAGAGTTTTTTTTCCAATCTTAAGCGACCCATTGAGGAGTAACGTATGCAGGCTTTGATTCTTGAACAGCAGGATGGGAAGACGCTCGCCGCTATTAAACCCCTTGACGAAAGCGCCCTGCCTGAGGGCGACGTAACCGTCGATATCGACTGGTCGAGCCTTAACTATAAAGATGCGCTGGCGATTACCGGCAAAGGCAAAATTATTCGCAACTTCCCGATGGTGCCGGGCATTGATTTTGCGGGTACCGTGCGTAAAAGCGAAGACCCGCGCTTTCATGCAGGCCAGACCGTGCTGCTTACCGGCTGGGGCGTCGGCGAGAATCACTGGGGCGGCCTCGCTGGAATGGCGCGGGTAAAAGGCGACTGGCTGGTGCCGATGCCGCAGGGGCTGGACGGACGTAAAGCGATGATTATCGGCACCGCAGGGTTTACCGCCATGCTGTGCGTTATGGCGCTTGAAGAAGGAGGCGTGCGCCCGGAAAGCGGCGAAGTGGTCGTAACCGGCGCAAGCGGCGGCGTAGGCAGCACGGCGGTGGCGTTGCTGCATAAGCTGGGTTATCAGGTGGCGGCGGTCAGCGGCCGCGAAAGCACGCATGCGTATCTTAAGCGTCTCGGCGCCAGCCGCATTCTGGGCCGTGACGAGTTCGCCGACAGCCGCCCGCTGGAAAAACAGCTGTGGGCAGGCGCCGTCGACACCGTGGGCGATAAAGTGCTGGCGAAAGTGTTGGCGCAGATGAACTACGGCGGTTGCGTGGCGGCCTGCGGGCTGGCGGGCGGTTTCGCGCTGCCGACGACGGTCATGCCTTTTATTCTGCGTAACGTTCGTCTGCAAGGGGTAGATTCTGTGATGACGCCGGCGGCTCGGCGCAAAGAAGCCTGGGAGCGACTGGTGCGGGATCTGCCTGCTGATTTCTACGAGCAAAGCGCAACGGAGATTGCGCTTGCCGATGCGCCGAAATTCGCCGAAGCCATCATTAACAACACGGCGCAGGGCCGCACCCTGGTTAAAGTGAAGTGAGAGATTTTTTTACACAATTTTAACCGGATACCTCGCAGCCTGACCGACTCCCTGTCATGATTAAGGCGTAGCGTTATCATCGCATCACCAGAGAGTCGGTCATGAAAAAAGTCAGCCGTTTAACTGAAGCCGATGTCACTGCCGAATCGGCTTTCTTTATGCAGCGCCGCCAGATCTTAAAAACATTAGGCATCGGCGCCGCCGCGCTTTCGCTTTCCCCGGTCGCCCAGGCGGATCTGCTGGACTGGTTTAAGGGCAACGACAGACCCAAAGCCCCCGCGGGTCAACCCCTTGATTTTTCTAAGCCTGCCGAATGGCAGGCGAAGCTGCCGCTGACGCCGGAAGATAAAGTGACCGGCTACAACAATTTCTACGAATTCGGTCTGGATAAAGCAGACCCGGCCGCCAATGCAGGCACGCTGCAGACTACGCCCTGGAAGCTGACCATCGACGGCGAAGTGGCGAAGCCGCTGACGCTCGATCATGATGATTTGTATAAGCTTTTCCCGCTGGAGGAGCGTATTTATCGGATGCGCTGCGTAGAGGCCTGGTCGATGGTCGTGCCGTGGATAGGCTTCCCGCTCGCCAGCTTGTTGAAAAAAGTCGAACCTACCAGTGCGGCGAAATATGTCGCTTTCACCACGCTCTATGCGCCGGAACAGATGCCGGGCCAGAAGGACCGCTTTATTGGCGGCGGTCTGGATTACCCCTATGTAGAAGGGCTGCGTATAGATGAAGCGATGCACCCGCTGACTATGCTGACCGTCGGCGTTTACGGCAAGGCGCTGCCGCCGCAAAACGGCGCCCCTGTGCGCCTTACTGTGCCGTGGAAGTATGGATTTAAGGGAATTAAGTCGATCGTCAGCATTAAGCTGACCCGCGAACGTCCGCCGACGACCTGGAACCTGTCCGCGCCGGGCGAATATGGTTTTTACGCCAATGTGAACCCCAATGTCGATCATCCCCGCTGGTCACAGGCCACCGAGCGCGTTATCGGTTCCGGCGGCGTGCTTGATGTGAAGCGCCAGCCTACTCTGCTGTTCAACGGCTACGGCGAGCAGGTCGCTTCGCTCTATAAGGGGCTCGATTTGCGGGAGAATTTCTAAGTGCGTTTGACGGCGAAACAGATTGTCTGGCTGAAAGTGGCGCTGCATCTGGCCGCTTTCCTGCCGCTGGTGTGGCTGTTTTACGCGGCAAGCCAGGGATACTTCAGCGCCGATCCGGCGAAAGATATTCAGCATTTTACCGGCCGCATGGCGCTTAAGCTGCTGCTTGCCACGCTGCTGGTCACGCCGCTGACCCGTTTGCTCAAGCAACCGCTGCTGATCCGCACCCGACGTCTGCTGGGATTATGGTGTTTTGCGTGGGCAACGCTTCATCTTATTAGCTATTCGCTGCTGGAATTGGGCATCAGTAACCTTTCTTTGCTCGGCCAGGAGCTGGTAAGCCGTCCCTATCTGACGCTCGGCATCCTTAGCTGGCTGGTGCTGCTGACGCTGGCGTTTACCTCGACGCAGGCGGCGCAGCGAAAACTTGGCCGCCGCTGGCAATTAGTGCATAACTTCATTTATCTGGTAGCGATCCTGGCGCCCATCCACTACCTCTGGTCGGTCAAGATCCTCTCACCGCAGCCGTTAATTTATGCCTTTATCGCGCTTGTCCTGCTGGCATGGCGCTATAAGAAGTTCCGTCAGTGGCTGAGATAATGCGCTGTTCTGTGTCATTTAATCCACTTCTGTTATTAACCGGTATCGATTGGCTGATACCGGTTGATAATCTTCCCTGATAAGACCAGTATTTAGCTGCCAAATGCCACGAAATCGTTATAATGTGCGACTTTGGTTTTTCGCCCGGCCATTTTCATGGCGTTAAGGGTGACAACCTCGCAACGAAGGTATATTTTGTTTTTTACCGGAGAATTGCAGGAGATAGCGTCACAATGGCGAACAAATTTCAGATTTTGCTTTTGAACGGCCCAAACCTTAATATGCTCGGCACCCGTGAGCCCGAGAAGTATGGCAAACAGACGCTGGATGAAATTGTGAGCGGCCTCCAGGCGCAAGCTGAATCGCTAAACGTTTCGCTCGATCACCTGCAATCTAACGCGGAGTATGCGCTTATCGACCGTATTCATCAGGCTAAAGACAATGTCGACTATATCCTGATTAATCCGGCCGCTTTTACGCATACCAGCGTCGCGCTGCGCGATGCCCTGCTGGCGGTGAGCATCCCGTTTATCGAGATCCACCTGAGCAACGTGCATGCCCGCGAGCCGTTCCGGCATCATTCATACCTTTCTGATGTCGCCGCCGGCGTTATCTGCGGATTCGGCGCTGACGGCTATAGCTATGCACTACAGACGGCGGTAAAACGCCTGTCACAATCACACTAAACAAAGAGTACGGAACCCACTCATGGATATTCGTAAGATTAAAAAACTGATCGAGCTGGTTGAAGAATCAGGCATCGCTGAACTGGAAATTTCTGAAGGCGAAGAGTCTGTACGCATCAGCCGCGCGCCGGCCAATGCAGGCATCCCGGTTATGCAGCAGGCCTATGCTGCGCCGATGTATGCCCCGCAGCAGCAGCCTGCGCTGTCTACTGCTGTCGCACCGGCAACCGCGCCGGCGCTGGAAGCGCCAGCTGCAGCAGAAGTCAGTGGTCACATCGTACGTTCCCCGATGGTTGGTACCTTCTATCGTACCCCGAGCCCGGACGCCAAAGCGTTTATTGAAGTAGGCCAGAAAGTCAACGTGGGCGACACCCTGTGCATCGTTGAAGCGATGAAAATGATGAACCAGATCGAAGCCGATAAAGCGGGCGTAGTAAAAGCGATCCTGGTTGAAAGCGGTCAGCCGGTAGAGTTTGACGAGCCGCTGGTTGTCATCGAATAACGAGGCGAACATGCTGGATAAAATTGTTATCGCTAACCGCGGCGAGATTGCACTGCGTATTCTTCGTGCCTGTAAAGAACTGGGCATCAAGACCGTCGCCGTGCACTCCAGCGCGGACCGCGATCTAAAACACGTACTGCTGGCGGATGAGACTGTATGTATCGGTCCGGCGCCGTCAGTAAAAAGCTATCTGAACATCCCGGCCATTATCTCCGCTGCGGAAATCACCGGCGCGGTCGCGATTCACCCGGGCTATGGCTTCCTGTCCGAGAACGCCAACTTCGCCGAGCAGGTTGAGCGCTCCGGCTTTATCTTCATCGGTCCGAAAGCGGACACCATCCGCCTGATGGGCGACAAAGTGTCTGCGATTACGGCGATGAAGAAAGCAGGCGTCCCGACGGTGCCGGGTTCCGACGGCCCGCTGGGCGACGATATGGATAAGAACCGCGCCCATGCGAAACGCATCGGCTATCCGGTGATTATCAAAGCTTCCGGCGGCGGCGGCGGCCGCGGCATGCGCGTGGTGCGCAGCGACGCCGACCTGGCGCAATCCATCTCCATGACCCGTGCGGAAGCGAAAGCCGCTTTCAATAACGACATGGTCTACATGGAGAAATACCTGGAAAACCCGCGCCACATTGAGATTCAGGTGCTGGCGGACGGCCAGGGTAACGCCATTTATCTCGCCGAGCGCGACTGCTCCATGCAGCGTCGTCACCAGAAAGTCGTCGAAGAAGCGCCGGCGCCGGGCATTACCCCGGAACTGCGTCGCTACATCGGCGAGCGCTGCGCCAAAGCCTGTGTGGATATCGGCTATCGCGGCGCGGGCACCTTTGAGTTCCTGTTTGAAAACGGCGAGTTCTACTTCATTGAGATGAACACCCGTATTCAGGTAGAACATCCGGTTACCGAGATGATCACCGGCGTTGACCTGATCAAAGAGCAGTTGCGTATCGCAGCAGGCCAGCCGCTCTCCATTAAGCAGGAAGAAGTGACGATCAAAGGCCATGCGGTGGAATGCCGTATCAACGCCGAAGACCCGAATACCTTCCTGCCAAGCCCGGGTAAAATCACGCGCTTCCACGCGCCGGGCGGCTTTGGCGTTCGCTGGGAATCGCATATCTACGCGGGCTATACCGTACCGCCGTATTACGATTCCATGATAGGCAAACTCATCTGTTACGGTGAAAACCGCGACGTGGCGATTGCCCGCATGAGGAACGCCCTGCAGGAACTGATCATCGACGGCATCAAAACCAACGTCGAGCTGCAGACGCGCATCATGAACGATGAGAACTTCCAGCACGGTGGCACCAACATCCACTATCTGGAGAAGAAGCTGGGCCTGAACGAAAAATAAGCCCTGCTTTCATTAATAAGGCCAGCTTCCGCTGGCCTTTATTTTTTGTCGCCTCCCCCTGCTGCTGCGGTACAATCGCCGCTTTCTTACGTCACAAGGGATAAAAATGGACAACCGTTTTGTTCAGGCCCATAAAGAGGCGCGCTGGGCGCTGTGGCTGACCCTTCTCTATCTCGCCGCATGGTTAGTGGCTGCTTACTTACCTGATTCAGCAACAGGCGTAACGGGCCTGCCGCACTGGTTCGAAATGGCCTGTCTGCTGGTACCGCTGCTGTTTATTCTGCTCTGCTGGTTGATGGTGAAATTGATTTATCGCGATATTCCGCTGGAGGATAACGATGCAGCATGAAGTGATCCTTCCTCTTGTCGCCTATCTGCTGGTGGTATTTGGCCTTTCGCTCTACGCCATGCGCAAGCGCACGACGGGAAACTTCCTTAACGAATACTTCCTTGGCAGCCGCTCCATGGGAGGGTTTGTGCTGGCAATGACGCTGACGGCGACTTACATCAGCGCCAGTTCATTTATCGGCGGCCCGGGCGCAGCCTATAAATATGGTCTGGGCTGGGTACTGCTGGCGATGATTCAACTCCCCGCCGTCTGGCTTTCTCTCGGCATTCTGGGCAAGAAGTTCGCTATTCTCGCCCGCCGCTATAACGCCGTCACGCTTAACGACATGCTTTATGCGCGCTACCAAAGCCGTCTGCTGGTATGGCTTGCCAGCCTGAGCCTGCTGGTGGCTTTTATTGGCGCCATGACGGTGCAATTTATTGGCGGCGCGCGCCTGCTGGAAACCGCGGCAGGCATTCCCTACGAAACCGGCCTGCTGATTTTCGGCGTCAGCATTGCGCTCTATACCGCATTTGGCGGCTTTCGCGCCAGCGTGCTTAACGACACGATGCAGGGGCTGGTCATGCTGATTGGCACCATTCTGCTGCTGGTGGGCATTATTCACGCCGCAGGCGGCCTGCACAGCGCGGTAGAAAAGCTTCAGCATATCGATCCGAAGCTGGTCGCGCCGCAGGGCGCAGAGGATATCCTCTCGCCAACCTTCATGGCCTCGTTTTGGGTGCTGGTTTGCTTCGGCGTCATTGGCCTGCCGCATACGGCGGTACGCTGCATCTCTTATAAAGACAGCAAAGCGGTGCACAGCGGTATTATCATCGGCACTATCGTGGTCGCTATCCTGATGCTCGGCATGCATCTCGCGGGCGCGCTGGGACGTGCCGTATTGCCCGATTTGAACGTGCCGGATCTGGTTATCCCTACACTGATGGTCACCGTGCTGCCGCCGGTGGCGGCGGGGATCTTCCTCGCTGCGCCGATGGCGGCGATCATGTCGACCATTAACGCGCAGCTGCTGCAATCTTCCGCCACGATCGTAAAAGATCTCTGGCTGAACCTGCACCCGGATCAGATCCATAACGAAAAACGCCTTAAGCGCATGTCTTCGGTCATCACGCTGGTGTTGAGCGCGTTGCTGCTGCTGGCGGCCTGGCGTCCGCCGGAAATGATTATCTGGCTCAATCTGCTGGCCTTTGGCGGCCTGGAGGCGGTTTTCTTGTGGCCGCTGGTGCTGGGGCTGTACTGGGAGCGAGCGAACGCGACCGGCGCGCTCAGCGCGATGATCGTCGGCGCGGTGCTCTACGCCGTTTTGGCTACGCTAAAGATACACTACCTGGGTTTTCACCCGATTGTGCCATCCCTGCTTTTAAGTTTGCTGGCTTTCCTTGTAGGTAACCGTTTTGGTCGCCCCGTAATGCAAGCCGCAGCCGTTTCATCTGTCGATAAATAAAGAGTTTTGCCATGCCATGGATCCAACTGAAAATTAACACCACCGGGGCAAACGCCGAAGAGTTGAGCGACGCGCTGATGGAAAGCGGTGCAGTCTCCATCACTTTTCAGGATACCCACGACACGCCGGTGTTCGAACCGCTGCCTGGCGAAACCCGCCTGTGGGGCGATACCGACGTTATCGGTCTGTATGACGCCGAAACCGATATGCAGGAAGTGGTTACGATTTTGGAAAATCATCCGCTGCTGGGCGCGGGCTTTCGCCACAAAATTGAACAACTGGAAGATAAGGACTGGGAGCGCGAATGGATGGACAACTTCCACCCGATGCGCTTTGGCGAGCGGCTGTGGATTTGCCCAAGCTGGCGTCCGGTACCGGATGAGAATGCGGTAAACGTCATGCTCGACCCAGGCCTTGCTTTCGGCACCGGCACCCATCCCACCACGTCGCTCTGCCTGCAATGGCTGGACAGCCTCGATTTAACCGGCAAGACGGTTATCGACTTCGGCTGCGGCTCCGGCATCCTTGCTATCGCCGCCCTGAAGCTAGGCGCCGCGCAAGCCATCGGCATTGATATCGACCCGCAGGCGATTCAGGCGAGCCGCGACAACGCCGAACGCAACGGCGTATCTGACCGTCTGGCGCTTTATTTGCCGCAGGATCAGCCCGCCGATATGCAGGCCGATGTGGTGGTCGCGAACATTCTGGCGGGTCCTCTGCGCGAACTGGCGCCGCTTATCAGCGTGCTGCCGGTCAAAGGCGGCCAGCTCGGCCTGTCCGGCATTCTGGCAAGCCAGGCGCAGAGCGTATGCGAAGCGTATGCCGGGACCTTTGCGCTTGACCCGGTGGTTGAAAAAGAAGAGTGGTGCCGCATTACTGGCGTTAAGCAGTAATTTTCAGGCGCGGGCCACGCTCGCGCCGTTTCCTTTTCCGTCTCGCTTTTTTTATCAACTGCCCCTTCGCTTTTACCCATATAATAACTGAGTGAAATCATAAATTTCACAAATATAAGTTGTTGAAATATCCACTCAGAGAATGTTTTATGACTACCGCACACGTTAAATCGGCGCTGCTCGCCCTGAGCATGCTGCCCACTCTGGCCATGGCTTCGCACTGGAGCTATGAAGGCGAAGGCGCTCCGGAACACTGGGGCGAACTGGATCCGCAATACTCGCTCTGCCAGAAAGGGATGAATCAGTCACCTATCGATATCGATCGCACAGTTAAAGCGCAGCCTACTCCGCTGCAAATCCATTACGTTGATGGGCCCAGTCTCGTTCTGAACAATGGCCACACCATTCAGGCAAGCGTAAACGGGAAAACCCAGGATACCCTCACGCTTGATGGCCAGTCTTTCTCGCTTCAGCAGTTCCATTTCCATGCGCCGAGCGAAAATACGCTGCACGGCAAACATTATGCGATGGAGATGCACCTGGTGCATAAAAACGCGGCTGGCGACGTTGCCGTGGTGGCCGTGATGTTTGAAACAGGCAAAGCCAACGACGAGCTGGAGAAGCTCTGGCAGGCGATGCCCGCGAAAGCGGAGGCGAGCCAGCCACTGACTGCCAACGTGGATATCAATAAACTGCTGCCTCAGGATAAAACGCACTACCGCTTTAGCGGCTCGCTTACTACGCCGCCTTGCTCTGAAGGGGTGGCCTGGCTTGTATTAAAACATCCGCTTACCCTTTCTCCGGCGCAGCTTGATAAATTCAAATCTGTGATGCATCACGCTAATAACCGTCCGGTACAGGCGCCTCACGGGCGCGTCGTTATTGACGAATAATGCTTCAGGGCGAGACGCTGCGTCTCGCCCTTTTGAGCGCATTATTTTCTTAAAAATGTGAGTTAGTCCGCACGAATTCCCGTTCAGTTGTGCATTAAACCAGCAAGTCAGCCACAATGACCAGGGTGCGGAAGCAACGAAATGAAAGAAGTTATAAGCCAAACGTAAGAAATTAGCGTTTATGCCATCCTCTCAACTAAATGATTTATAAGACTTATTAATTCACACTCGCTGCCCAGCCGCTTGTTCTTTGATCTATAACAGCCGATTGTTCAAAGTTTGGCCTTTCATCTCGTGCAAAAAATGCGTAATATACGCCGCCTTGCAGGCACAGTATGGTCATTTCTTAACTCATGCGTATCGGACACCACCAGCTCAGAAATCGCCTGATTGCAGCACCTATGGCTGGCATCACTGACAGACCATTCAGGACGCTGTGTTACGAGATGGGAGCGGGGTTAACCGTTTCAGAGATGATGTCCTCCAACCCGGAAGTGTGGGCGAGCGACAAATCTCGTTTGCGGATGGTCCATGTGGATGAGCCCGGTATTCGCACCGTGCAGATCGCAGGTAGCGTGCCGGAAGAGATGGCGGAAGCCGCACGCATTAACGTGGAAAGCGGCGCCCAGATTATTGATATCAATATGGGTTGCCCGGCCAAAAAGGTGAATCGCAAGCTGGCGGGCTCAGCCCTGCTGCAATACCCGGATCTGGTGAAGTCTATCCTTACCGCGGTAGTGAATGCAGTGGACGTTCCCGTTACGCTGAAGATTCGCACCGGTTGGGATCCGGCGAACCGTAACTGTGTAGAGATTGCCCAATTGGCTGAAGATTGTGGTATTCAGGCGCTGACCATTCACGGCCGTACACGCGCCTGTTTGTTTCAGGGTAACGCAGAATACGACAGCATTCGGACAGTTAAGCAGACGGTTTCCATTCCGGTTATCGCGAATGGCGACATTACTGACCCGCTTAAAGCCAGAGCTGTGCTCGACTATACAGGGGCGGATGCCCTGATGATAGGACGAGCCGCTCAGGGAAGACCCTGGATCTTCCGGGAAATCCAGCATTATCTGGACACTGGAGAGTTGCTGCCCCCCCTGCCGCTGGTAGAGGTTAAGCGCTTGCTTTGCGCGCACGTTCGGGAACTGCATGACTTTTACGGCCAGGCAAAAGGGTACCGAATCGCGCGTAAACACGTTTCCTGGTATCTTCAGGAACATGCTCCGGATGACCAGTTTCGGCGCACATTCAACGCCATAGAAGACGCCAGCGAACAGCTGGAGGCGTTGGAGGCATACTTCGAAAATTTTGCGTAAACAGAAATAAAGAGCTGACAGAACTATGTTCGAACAACGCGTAAATTCTGACGTACTGACCGTTTCTACCGTTAACTCTCAGGATCAGGTAACCCAAAAACCCCTGCGTGACTCGGTAAAACAGGCACTGAAGAACTATTTTGCTCAACTGAATGGTCAGGATGTGAACGACCTCTACGAGCTGGTACTGGCTGAAGTAGAACAGCCCCTGTTGGACATGGTGATGCAATACACCCGCGGCAACCAGACTCGCGCGGCGCTGATGATGGGTATCAACCGCGGCACGCTGCGTAAGAAACTGAAAAAATACGGCATGAACTGATAATAATCAGTTAACTTGCTGAATAAAAAGGCGCTAACCGGCATGGGGAAGCGCCTTTTTTGTTGTCCGTTATTTACAGACGAGAAAAATTTGGCTTAAGCCGCCGCTATTATTTCTCTTTCGCGTTGCCTGTTCTTTTTATCGGGCTGGAGGCAAATCATAAAAATAGCGACCGCTGGCGTGCTCAACGAAAGCGGAAGGGTGAGCGTTCTTTTTATCACCTGCCCTTTTAAGCTTACCGCGCAGGCGTGTTGAAAACGCATCAATACTTTGATTAATTAGCCTTTTTTGAAAAATGTCTCTCCTGAAATCGCCGAGAGTTAATAATAAAATTACACCATCTGTATTATATATTTTCCGTTTTTACACACCTCTACGTAATCACTGGCAATGTCTATCAAATCCATCTGAAAATAAGGGCCTTAAATCACTTTCCCGACAATTCTGGCAATGATAATGTCGGCGCTTTAATTCACATCTATTCTATTAAGTAAAACTGCGAGACGCTGTGACCCCTATGGATAACAACGCCATGCTGGTTAGTCATTATGACCAGATCCTGGTCGTGATCTCTTTTATTGTGGCCATCCTGGCTTCGTATACTGCGCTTAATATGGCTGCCCGGGTAACCACCAGTAGCGGCACGGCAGCGCGCGTCTGGCTCTGCGGCGGCAGTATTGCCATGGGCATCGGCATCTGGGCGATGCACTTCATTGGCATGCTGGCCATGAACCTGCCGATCGCGCTCAGCTATGATCCGCTGGTTACCGCTGTCTCTATGCTGATTGCGATAGGCTCTTCGTTTTTCGCGCTCTGGCTGGTGTGCGGCAATCAATTACAAATGTCCCGCTTATTACCGGGCTCGCTGGTGTTGGGCTGCGGAATAGCGGCCATGCACTATACCGGAATGGCGGCCTTGCTGGTGCAGCCTGGCATCGTCTGGAGTTGGCCCTGGGTTGCGCTGTCCATTGCCATCGCGCTGCTGGCGTCTGTCGCCGCGCTGTGGCTGACCTTTCATTTGCGTCGCGATGGCGGGCAAATGGCGCTGATGCGCGCCGGCGCGGCGGTAGTGATGGGCATCGCTATCGCCGGGATGCATTATACCGGCATGATGGCGGCTCACTTTCCTGATGGCACTCACGGCATGCATAGCGGCGTTAATAACGACTGGCTGGCTGTACTGGTCATTATGGTTACGCTATTCATTCTTGGCATTACGCTGCTGGTTTCTATGTTCGATGCCCGCCTGCAGGCCCGCACTTCGCTGCTCGCCTCTTCTCTTGCCGAGGCCAATCGCGAACTTGCTCAACTGGCGTTACAGGATACCCTGACGCGGCTGCCGAACCGTATTTTGCTGGAAGACCGTCTCGACCAGGCCATACACAAAGCGAACCGCGAGGACTCGCGTTTCGCGCTGATGTTTATGGACCTCGACGGTTTTAAAGCGGTGAATGATGCTTACGGGCATGATATTGGCGACCAACTGTTAATCGCCGTTACCGAGCGGCTAAAAGAGCTTCTGAAAGGACAATATACCCTGGCCCGTATTGGCGGCGACGAGTTTGTTCTGCTGGTGGAAACAGCAGAGCCGGACGATGCGGCGACGCTTGCCAGTGCGATGGTGCGCGCTATCGATACGCCCTTCTCAATTGAACATTATGAACTGCAGGTCACGCTGAGCGTAGGCATTGCCTTTTATCCTCATGACGGCAATAACGAACGTGAATTAATGTTTAACGCCGATGCGGCGATGTACCACACCAAGCATACCGGGCGTAATGGCTATAACTTCTTCCAGCCTTCGATGAATACGATGGCGCAAGCCCAGCTGCAATTGATGAATGACCTGTGGATGGCCCTGGAGCGTCAGGAGCTGCGGCTGGTTTATCAGCCAAAGTTTCAGGCGCCTGCCGGACCGGTTATCGGTTTTGAAGCCCTGCTGCGCTGGCAGCATCCGAAACGCGGACTGCTGTCGCCCGATCTTTTTCTGCCGCTGGCGGAAAAAACCGGCATGATCATTCCCATCGGCGACTGGGTTCTGGATGAGGCCTGCCACCAGTTAAGCGAATGGCACCGTCAGGGGCATACGCAATGGTCAGTCGCGGTTAATCTCTCTACGCTACAGTTTGAACAACCTTCGCTGATTGAGACCATTACCGGCTGCCTTGAGAAGTACACTATTCCGCCGGATAAACTCATTCTGGAAGTCACTGAAACCACGGCGATGAACAACCCGGATGAGAGCGTACGTATGCTCACGCGCCTGACCGATCTTGGTGTAAGAGCTTCTATTGATGATTTTGGTACGGGATACTCCAGCCTGCTTTATCTTAAGCGTCTGCCCGCCAGCGAGCTGAAAATTGACCGCGCCTTCGTTAATGAGCTAAGCGCCGACGGCGAAGATGCGACGATCGTATCCGCCATTGTCGCGCTGGCTAAAACGCTCAATCTGAAGGTTGTGGCTGAAGGCGTGGAGACAGTGGAGCAGCAGCAATTCCTGACCCGGCTCGGCTGTAATACGCTGCAGGGCTATTTACTTGGCAAGCCTCTGCCGCCTGACACTATCACTCGCCTGGGCGCGGATTTAGCCCACCATGGCGAAACGCAGCCTCAACTTCAGGAAGAGTAATCGGAACGTTATTCTCTGCGGCGGGCGTAAATTCAACGCTTGTCGCGGATAATGTCGCCACGTTTTCCTTATTATTCTGCGGCAGCATCATTAACATATTATCAACTATCTGCTGGGCCTGACTGTATAAGTTTATTGAGTCAGGCTTTAATAACCAATTTTTAACAATACCGCTCAGACAACCACAAAAAAGCGTAAGCGTAAGGTCAATATTTATGCTTTGCGATACCTGCCCGCTCGCTATGCACTGCCGAATGAGCGCAGCCATGCGTTCTTTATTAAAACCAAGCTGGCTACGAATCTCCTGCTCCGGGATCATCTCGCTATTAAATTCACATTTTTGATACAGAATCTGCATTAATGCGCGCCAGCGCGGATTACAGGAAACATATTGCAAGGCAAGCGTTAATGTTTCACGCAGCAACTGGAGCGGATTATGCAGCGTCTCAGAAGAAAGCAGCGGCGCAATGAGCTGTCGTACGGGCAACTGCTCTTTCCAGATTTCATTAAAAAGCGCCTCTTTGCTTTCGAAATGCCAGTAAACTGCGCCGCGCGTGACGCCTGCCGCTCGGGCGATGTCAGTAAGCGTGGTGCTGTTAAACCCGCGTGTAGCGAATTCTGTAATGGCAGCGTCGAGAAGCTGCTGACGCGTTTTAAGCGCATCAAGTTTTGTTTTTCGAGCCATAGATTTATTAAATAGTAAAATTAACGATATTTATTTTTTGAATGTTTAATTCGTCATGCGAACTTATGCTTTTTATTAACCGGCAACACACTAACGCACATCGAAATAAATAAATGCTGTGAATGCATCAACAGAATGAATTCAGATTATAAATAATAAACAAGCAGGCAATATATTATACCTATCGACGACCTCCTGCATGAATAAGCGGGCCTGGCATAATCTTATTTTTTTGCGTTTGCGTGCTTTCAATCCCCTCGAAAAATAAGGACTGCTTACATCGCCGCTTTATTATTTGTAGGATAGCACCTTGTTATTTTCTCGTTCACGCCTATTCCTGCTGCCCACCTGAGGGTGAATGGCGTGTTAGCGTTTTTTAAAGGAACAGCAATGACGAAACGTGTCGGGCTTTTATATTGGCCTCTTTCTTTTATTATCAGCGCCACGTTGCTGGCGGGATGCGACGACGATAACGGCGCCCATAATCAGGCAGCGGTTCCGCACGTCACTGTACATAACATAAAAAGCGCGCCGTTAACTATCACGACAGAACTGCCAGGCAGGACCTCCGCTTTTCGCGTTGCGGAGGTTCGTCCCCAGGTGAGCGGCATTATTCTCAAGCGCAACTTCACCGAAGGCAGCGACATCCGTGCCGGTGAATCGCTCTATCAAATTGATCCGGCAACCTATCAGGCCGCCTGGCAGAGCGCTAAAGGCGAACTGGCGAAAGCGCAGGCCGCCGCCGCTATCGCCCATCTTACGGTTAAGCGGTATGCCCCGCTCGCGGGCACGCAATACATTAGCAAGCAAGAATATGACCAGGCGCTGGCGAGCGCTAACCAGGCGGACGCCAGCGTGAAAGCCGCCCAGGCGGCAGTCAAAACGGCGGAGATAAATCTTGCTTATACGCGCGTAACCTCACCAGTCAGCGGCCGTATCGGCAAATCAAACGTGACGGAAGGCGCCCTGGTGACAAACGGTCAGGCCACCGCGTTAGCAACGGTGCAACAACTCGATCCGATGTACGTTGATGTCACCCAGTCGAGCACCGATTTCCAGCAACTCAGGAACGCCCTTACTCACGGGCAGCTTGAGCAGAATGGGCAAGGCGCTGTAGAGCTGGTGATGGAAAATGGTCAACCCTACCCGCTTAAAGGCACCCTGCAATTTTCCGACGTGACGGTGGATGAGAGCACGGGTTCTATTACGCTTCGCGCGGTTTTCCCAAACCCACAACATACTCTGCTGCCAGGCATGTTTGTGCGCGCGCGCATTGACGAAGGCGTTCGTCCGGACGCCATTCTGGTTCCTCAACAGGCGTTAACCCGCACGCCGCGCGGCGAGGCTACCGTCATGGTGGTGAATGCGCAAAACAAGGTCGAGGTGCGCACGGTGATTACCGGGCAAGCGGTAGGCGATAAATGGCTTGTGACCGCCGGACTAAAACCGGGCGAGAAGGTCATTGTCAGCGGGCTGCAAAGCGCAAGGGAGGGCGTCACGGTTAACGCCACGCCCGACAGTGCAGCGAAACCAGCGAGTTAAGGCGGCGCTATGGCTAATTTCTTTATTCAACGGCCTATTTTCGCCTGGGTGCTGGCGATTATCCTGATGATGGCGGGCGGTCTGGCTATTTTGCAGCTTCCCGTTGCCCAATATCCCACCATCGCCCCGCCGGCTATCGCCGTCACCGCGGTTTACCCGGGCGCGGATGCGCAAACGGTGCAGGATACGGTAACGCAGGTTATCGAACAGAACATGAACGGTATCGACAACCTGATGTATATGTCCTCCACCAGCGATTCCGCAGGCAATGTAACCGTCACGTTGACTTTCACCTCCGGTACCGATCCGGATATCGCCCAGGTGCAGGTACAGAACAAGCTTCAGCTTGCGATGCCGCTGCTGCCGCAGGAAGTGCAGCAGCAGGGCATCAGTGTAGAAAAAGCAAGCAGCAGCTTCCTGCTGGTTGCAGGCTTTATTACCAGCAACCCGGCGTTGACCCAGGAAGATATTTCCGATTACGTAGCATCCAATGTGAAGGATGCCATCAGCCGCACCAGCGGTGTGGGCGACGTCCAGCTCTTCGGCGCCCAGTACGCGATGCGTATCTGGCTCGATGCTAACCTGCTCAATAAATATCAACTTACGCCGCTGGACGTTATCAACCAGCTCAAGGCGCAGAACGACCAGATAGCGGCAGGCCAGCTTGGCGGCACGCCTGCGATACCAGGTCAGCAGCTGAACGCTTCTATCATCGCTCAGACGAGGCTAAAGGATCCGCAGCAATTCGCCCGCGTAACGCTCAAGGTAAATCAGGATGGTTCCGTCGTGCGGCTGAAAGATGTGGCGCGCATTGAGCTTGGCGGCGAAAACTACAATATGGTGACTAAAATCAACGGCCAGGCGGCAACGGGTCTTGGTATCAAGCTCGCCACCGGCGCGAATGCCCTGGATACCGCCGAAGCGATTAAAACGAAGCTGGCACAGATGCAAACCTTCTTCCCTCAGGGCATGAAGGTCGTTTATCCCTATGACACCACGCCATTTGTGAAGATCTCAATTCATGAGGTGGTTAAAACGCTGTTCGAGGCCATCATTCTGGTGTTCCTCGTTATGTATCTTTTTTTGCAAAACCTCCGCGCCACGCTCATTCCCACTATCGCCGTCCCGGTTGTACTGCTTGGCACGTTTGCTGTGCTGGCGGCCTTCGGCTATTCCATTAATACCCTGACGATGTTCGGCATGGTGCTGGCGATAGGGCTACTGGTTGACGACGCCATCGTGGTGGTGGAAAACGTCGAGCGCGTTATGGCGGAGGAACATTTGCCGCCGAAACAAGCGACGCAGGTGTCGATGCAGCAGATTCAGGGCGCGCTGGTGGGGATTGCCATGGTGCTCTCCGCCGTGTTTGTGCCGATGGCGTTTTTTGGCGGCTCAACCGGTGCGATTTATCGCCAGTTCTCGGTGACTATCGTGGCGGCGATGGCGCTTTCGGTCCTGGTGGCGCTGATTCTGACGCCTGCGCTGTGCGCCACGCTGCTTAAGCCGCACAATCCTGAACATCAGGCCCGCCAGCTACGCTTCTTCGCCTGGTTCAACAAAAAGTTCGACGACAGCACGCACCACTATACGCAGAGCGTGAGCGGCATTCTTGCGAATACCGGGCGTTACTTGCTGCTTTATCTGTTGATTGTCGGCGGCATGGCCGTCCTGTTTTTGCGCCTGCCCAGCGCCTTCCTGCCGGAGGAGGATCAGGGCGTCTTTATGACCATGGTGCAACTGCCTGCCGGGGCAACGCAGGCGCGCACGCAGCAGGTGCTGGATCAAGTGCAACATTACTACCTGACAGCAGAGAAAGAGAATGTCGAATCAGTCTTTACCGTTAGCGGCTTTAGCTTTAGCGGTCAGGGGCAAAACGCAGGTATTGCCTTTGTTAGCCTGAAACCCTGGGAGGAAAGGCCGGGCAGTGAAAACAATGTCGAAGCCATTGTTGGCCGCGCTACCGGCGCTTTCTCGCAAATTCAGGACGGCATGGTGTTCCCCTTCAACCTGCCCGCTATTCTTGAACTCGGTACCGCAACAGGTTTTGACTTCGAACTGACAGATCAGGCCAACCTGGGACATAACGCGCTGACGCAGGCACGCAACCAGTTACTTAGCATGGTGAAAGCACGCCCCGACCTGCTGGTTCGCGTGCGCCCCAACGGCCTTGAAGACACGCCGCAGTTTAAGCTGGAAGTGGACCAGGATAAGGCGCAGGCGCTGGGCGTGTCGGTTTCCGACATCAACCAGACGATTTCCACTGCGCTTGGCGGCACCTATGTAAATGACTTTATCGACCGCGGACGCGTGAAGAAAGTCTATGTACAGGCAGATGCGCATTTTCGCATGCTGCCTGGCGATATTAACAACCTTTATGTCCGCGGCAGCAATGGACAAATGGTGCCTTTCTCCGCCTTTTCCTCTTCTCACTGGATGACCGGATCGCCGCGCCTGGAGCGCTATAACGGCGTACCGTCTATGGAGATCCTTGGCGAAGCGGCGCCCGGCAAAAGTACCGGCGAGGCGATGGCGTTGATGGAAGCGCTGGCCGCGAAACTGCCAGCGGGCATCGGCTATGACTGGACGGGGCTTTCTTATCAGGAGCGGCTCTCAGGCAACCAGGCGCCCTCGCTGTATGCCATCTCGTTAATCGTGGTTTTCCTGTGTCTTGCAGCGCTTTATGAAAGCTGGTCAATACCGTTTTCGGTCATGCTGGTGGTGCCGCTTGGCGTTATCGGCGCGCTGTTGGCGGCGACGCTGCGCGGACTGAATAATGACGTCTATTTCCAGGTGGGTTTGTTAACCACCATTGGTCTTTCAGCGAAAAACGCCATCCTGATTGTCGAATTCGCCAAGGACTTAATGGAGAAAGAAGGCAAAGGGCTTATCGAAGCGACGCTCGAAGCTGTACGGCTTCGTTTACGCCCGATTCTGATGACCTCGCTGGCGTTTATTCTTGGCGTACTGCCGCTGGTGCTGAATCACGGCGCGGGCAGCGGTGCCCAGAATGCCGTAGGCACCGGCGTGATGGGCGGCATGCTTTCCGCCACGTTGCTTGCCATTTTCTTTGTCCCGGTGTTCTTTGTCGTCATCCGTCGACGGTTTGGCAAAAGCCACGGCTAAAAGATAAACGAAAGGCGGCGCTTGTCGCCTTTCACTAAATAAACAAGGCGTTACATAAAAGAACATTTAAAAGCCTGAGATTTTATATTAAGATTTTTTACGCTTTCGCTCAGGTCGTGTTCCGATAAGCCATCTTGCTTTCAAATTATTTACTTTTTAGCGTTCTGTCTTTGCGCTCTCCATAATTTTCTCACTATTTCGCCTTAACCCCATTTTTCCCTCCATAATTTTTACAATGCACATGGATTGCAATTATTTCCCGGTGCCTGACGCAACCGCCGAATGATAAAATAGCGCCATCTGATTCAGTTAACCTGAAATGAAAAGCGTAAAAGCAGTGGGTTGCTGAAGGAGTATCTTGCTGAGGTAATATCATGAAAAACATTATCGCTATCGCACTGCTTTCCACCCTGCTGGCTGGCTGCGCCCACGACTCGCCTTGCGTACCCGTTTATGACGATCAGGGCCGTCTGGTGCACACTAATACCTGCATGAAAGGCACGACTCAGGATAACTGGGAAACGGCTGGCGCCATTGCCGGCGGCGCTGCTGCGGTGGCAGGGTTGACGATGGGCATCATCGCCCTGAGTAAATAACTCATTTTATTAAATAAAGCGCGGCCTGGCCGCGCTTTTTGCTTTATTAGGGTGCAACTGCCTTGTGAAAGGCACTTTTCTGGCATCACAACGGAGCAGGGAAATAACTCCACCGCTGAAACAACTCACGTTTTGTAAGCTCGTTTCGTTTTATTTCATTACGCTTCGTGAGTTAACTCACAAGCCGCTCCGATACTGAGCAGGCCAATATTCACGCTCGAAACCACTCTCTTTCCTTTTAATAAAGTGATGAAACTTTTTTGCGCCAAAATGTGGCGCAGGTTTCAGTTTCGCACCATTTCAGAGCGCTTAACTCTTTTTTTCACGGCTACACTTCGCTTATTGCATCCGCATGCCCCTTTCTGTAGCGAATGCAAACCTGGCACTCCGTTTGCTTTACCCACAATGGCTGATGCCACAGACAGGAAACAGGCGCCTCCCGGACGACCTGAAACTTATAACGATAATTTTCGCCACACAGGATGCATTATGAAAAAAGTGATAGCCACTCTGGCCGCAGCGGCCGCGCTGTTTGCTGTTGCCAATCAAGCCCACGCCGGCGCGACATTCGATGCGGTAAAAAAGAAAGGTTTTGTGCAGTGCGGTATTAGCGACGGGTTATCGGGTTTCTCTTATGCCGATGCCAGCGGCAAATTTACCGGGATTGATGTGGATGTTTGCCGTGGCGTGGCCGCAGCCATGTTTGGCGACGCCTCTAAGGTAAAATACACGCCGCTGACCGCTAAAGAGCGTTTTACCGCGCTTCAGTCTGGCGAAGTCGACATGCTTTCCCGGAACACGACGTGGACCTCTTCTCGCGACACGGGCATGGGCATGGCGTTTACCGGGGTCACCTATTACGACGGTATCGGCTTTCTCACGCATAACAAAGCAGGCCTGAAGAGCGCGAAAGAACTCGATGGCGCTACCGTTTGTATCCAGGCGGGGACTGATACTGAGCTGAACGTGGCGGACTACTTTAAAGCGAACAATATGAAGTACACCCCGGTCACTTTTGACCGCTCTGATGAATCCGCCAAAGCACTGGAATCCGGTCGTTGCGATACCCTTGCTTCCGACCAGTCACAGCTGTATGCGCTGCGCATTAAGCTGAGCAACCCCGCCGAATGGCTCGTTCTGCCTGAAGTTATCTCCAAGGAGCCGCTCGGTCCGGTCGTGCGCCGTGGCGATGACGAATGGTTCTCCGTGGTGCGCTGGACGCTGTTCGCCATGTTGAACGCCGAAGAGATGGGTGTGGATTCGAAAAACGTTGATGCGAAAGCGGCTAACCCGACCACGCCGGATATGGCGCATCTGCTGGGCAAAGAAGGCGATTACGGCAAGGATCTTAAGCTCGATAACAAATGGGCCTACAACATTGTGAAGCAGGTAGGCAACTACGCGGAAGTGTTCGAGCGCAACGTAGGTTCGGAAAGCCCGTTGAAGATCAAACGTGGTCAGAACAACCTCTGGAACAAAGGCGGGATCCAGTACGCTCCGCCGGTACGCTAACTGTTTGCTGTTACGGGCGCCGCATTGCGGCGTCCAGTCCGGAGTTATGGTCACTGAGGTTTATCTATGTCCCATCGCCGCCCAACCGTAAAAGGTGATTTATCCTTTTCCAATCCTGCGGTTCGCGCCTGGCTGTTCCAGATCCTCGCCGTTGCCGTTGTTCTTGCTATTGTCGCTTATCTGATCCACAACACTGTTACTAACCTGAATAACCGTGGGATTACTTCAGGGTTCGCTTTTCTTGAGCGTGGAGCGGGGTTTGGTATCGTCCAACACTTAATTGACTACCAGGAAGGCGATACCTATGGCCGCGTGTTTTTAGTCGGCTTGCTTAATACGCTGCTGGTTTCCGCACTCTGTATTGTCTTCGCTTCTGTTCTGGGCTTCTTCCTCGGGCTGGCTCGCCTTTCCGAAAACTGGCTGCTGCGAAAACTCTCCACGATTTATATTGAGACGTTCCGCAATATCCCCCCGCTGCTACAGATCTTTTTTTGGTATTTTGCCGTGTTGCGTAACCTTCCAGGGCCTCGCCAGGCGGTCAATGCTTTTGATCTGATGTTCCTTAGCAACCGAGGGCTTTATCTGCCTTCGCCCATGATGGGTGAAGGACTTATGGCGTTTTTCGTCGCGCTGGTGATTGCCGTCGTGGTGACTGTGGGTCTTTATCGCTTTAACAGCAAGCATCAAATAAAGACGGGTCAGTTGCGTCGTACATGGCCCATTGCTCTTGGGCTTATCATAGGGCTGCCGATAGCAGCGCATCTTGCCTATGGCCCGGCGCTGCACTGGGACGTGCCGGAGCTACGCGGTTTTAACTTTCGCGGCGGGCTTGCGTTGATTCCCGAGCTTGCGGCGCTGACGCTGGCGCTTTCGGTTTATACCTCTGCATTCATAGCGGAAATCATCCGCGCCGGCATTCAGTCGGTACCGCACGGCCAGCATGAAGCGGCTCGCTCGCTCGGCCTGCCTAATCCGGTAACGCTACGCCAGGTCATCATACCGCAGGCGCTGCGGGTGATTATTCCGCCGTTAACCAGTCAGTATCTCAATATTGTAAAAAACTCCTCACTGGCGGCCGCTATCGGTTATCCCGATATGGTGTCGCTGTTTGCCGGCACAGTGCTTAACCAGACTGGCCAGGCGATTGAAACCATCGCTATTACCATGTCGGTTTACTTGATCATCAGCCTGACGATTTCATTACTGATGAATATCTACAACCGACGTATTGCCCTGATAGAGCGCTGAGGATCCTATGTCGAAAGTTTTATTGTCGCCGGATGCCCCGGCAACGCCGGCAGGCTCTGGACGCGCTATTGCCTGGGCGCGTAAGAATCTCTTTTCCAGTTGGAGCAATAGCCTGCTGACGATTTTTTGTCTATGGCTGATGTGGGAGCTTATCCCGCCGCTGCTGAACTGGGCACTTTTTCAGGCTAACTGGACCGGCGAAACGCGAGCGGATTGCACCAAAGAAGGCGCGTGTTGGGTATTTATCCACGCCCGCTTTGGACAGTTCATGTATGGGCTTTATCCACACGATCAGCGCTGGCGAATTAACGTGGCGCTGATTATCGGCCTGTTTTCTATCGCACTGATGTTCTGGAAGGGGCTTCCTTCACGCGGACGTTATATTGCCTGCTGGGCGGTGGTTTACCCGTTATTGGTATGGGGCTTGCTGTACGGTGGTTTCCTTGGGCTGGAGCGGGTGGAAACGCGCCAGTGGGGCGGACTTACGCTTACGCTAATTATCGCTTCTGTCGGGATTGCCGGCGCGCTGCCGCTAGGTATTCTGCTGGCGCTGGGGCGACGCTCACGTATGCCAGTCGTGAGAATACTGTCGGTGATCTTCATTGAGTTCTGGCGCGGCGTGCCGTTAATCACCGTGCTCTTTATGTCCTCCGTTATGCTGCCGCTGTTTATGGCTGAAGGCACCAGCATCGACAAGCTGGTCCGTGCGCTGGTAGGCGTCATTTTATTTCAGTCCGCCTATGTTGCGGAAGTCGTGCGCGGGGGGCTGCAGGCATTGCCGAAAGGCCAGTACGAAGCCGCGGAATCGCTGGGGCTGGGTTACTGGAAAACGCAGGGGCTGGTCATTCTTCCGCAGGCGTTAAAGCTCGTTATCCCGGGCCTCGTGAATACCATCATCGCGTTATTTAAAGACACCAGTCTGGTCATCATCATCGGCCTGTTCGATCTTTTCAGCAGCGTGCAGCAGGCAACGGTCGACCCGGCCTGGTTGGGAATGTCGACCGAAGGCTATGTTTTTGCCGCGCTGGTTTACTGGATTTTCTGTTTCAGCATGTCGCGCTACAGCCAGCATCTGGAAAAGCGCTTTAACACCGGGCGTACACCGCACTAAGGAAATTTATGAGCCATATAACCACGCCAGCTACCGATGCGATGATTACGCTCGAAAATGTGAATAAATGGTATGGGCAGTTTCATGTGCTGAAGGATATTAATCTTAAAGTTAAACAAGGCGAGCGCATCGTTCTATGCGGCCCTTCAGGTTCGGGTAAATCGACCACTATCCGCTGCATTAACCATCTGGAGGAACATCAGCAGGGGCGAATTGTAGTAGACGGTATTGAACTGAACGATGATCTGCGCAATATCGAGCGCGTACGGACCGAAGTCGGCATGGTCTTTCAGCATTTCAATCTGTTCCCTCACCTTACCGTGCTGCAAAACTGTACGCTTGCGCCTATCTGGGTGCGAAAATTGCCGAAGAAAGAGGCTGAAGCGCTTGCTATGCATTACCTGGAGCGTGTACGTATTGCGGAACACGCCCATAAATTTCCGGGTCAGATTTCAGGTGGGCAGCAGCAGCGTGTCGCCATTGCGCGTTCGTTATGCATGAAGCCTAAAATTATGCTTTTCGACGAGCCAACCTCTGCCCTTGATCCAGAAATGGTGAAAGAAGTGTTAGATACGATGATTGGTCTGGCAGAATCGGGCATGACGATGCTTTGTGTGACACATGAGATGGGGTTCGCCCGTACTGTCGCCGATCGGGTCATTTTTATGGATCGCGGAGAGATTGTTGAACAGGCACCGCCGAATGAATTTTTTGCTAATCCTAAATCGGAGCGCACCCGGGCGTTCCTGTCTCAGGTAATCCATTAACCCCTTCTCCAATATAAAAAGGCCATCCTCAGGGATGGCCTTTTACTATTCATTACATTAGTTCGCCTGGCGCTTTGTTTGTTGGGTTACCACACGGTAAATGTTATTCAAAATAACGGCAGGCAGGTTACAGAAAGCAAAAAACCCGGTCATCAGACCGGGTTTTTTGCTTTGTTTGATGCCTGGCAGTTCCCTACTCTCGCATGGGGAGACCCCACACTACCATCGGCGCTACGGCGTTTCACTTCTGAGTTCGGCATGGGGTCAGGTGGGACCACCGCGCTACGGCCGCCAGGCAAATTCTTTTCTAAGCGCCGAACTTTAACCGAAAAAGTGGTGCTGATACCCAGAGTCGAACTGGGGACCTCACCCTTACCAAGGGTGCGCTCTACCAACTGAGCCATATCAGCACGCTAAAATTAATGCCTGGCAGTTCCCTACTCTCGCATGGGGAGACCCCACACTACCATCGGCGCTACGGCGTTTCACTTCTGAGTTCGGCATGGGGTCAGGTGGGACCACCGCGCTACGGCCGCCAGGCAGATTCTGTTCACCCACCGCTTGCGCCATGAGTGGTTATCCGTCACAAGCTGAAATTTCTCAAATCACGCCAAAACATCTTCGGCGTTGTAAGGTTAAGCCTCACGGTTCATTAGTACCGGTTAGCTCAACGCATCGCTGCGCTTACACACCCGGCCTATCAACGTCGTCGTCTTCAACGTTCCTTCAGGAGACTCGAAGTCTCAGGGAGAACTCATCTCGGGGCAAGTTTCGTGCTTAGATGCTTTCAGCACTTATCTCTTCCGCATTTAGCTACCGGGCAGTGCCATTGGCATGACAACCCGAACACCAGTGATGCGTTCACTCCGGTCCTCTCGTACTAGGAGCAACCCCCCTCAATTCTCCAGCGCCCACGGCAGATAGGGACCGAACTGTCTCACGACGTTCTAAACCCAGCTCGCGTACCACTTTAAATGGCGAACAGCCATACCCTTGGGACCTACTTCAGCCCCAGGATGTGATGAGCCGACATCGAGGTGCCAAACACCGCCGTCGATATGAACTCTTGGGCGGTATCAGCCTGTTATCCCCGGAGTACCTTTTATCCGTTGAGCGATGGCCCTTCCATACAGAACCACCGGATCACTATGACCTGCTTTCGCACCTGCTCGAGCCGTCACTCTCGCAGTCAAGCCAGCTTATGCCATTGCACTAACCTCCTGATGTCCGACCAGGATTAGCTGACCTTCGTGCTCCTCCGTTACACTTTGGGAGGAGACCGCCCCAGTCAAACTACCCACCAGACACTGTCCCCACGCCGGATCACGGCGCCAGGTTAGAACATCAAACATTAAAGGGTGGTATTTCAAGGTTGGCTCCACGCAGACTGGCGTCCACGCTTCAAAGCCTCCCACCTATCCTACACATCAAGGCTCAATGTTCAGTGTCAAGCTGTAGTAAAGGTTCACGGGGTCTTTCCGTCTTGCCGCGGGTACACTGCATCTTCACAGCGAGTTCAATTTCACTGAGTCTCGGGTGGAGACAGCCTGGCCATCATTACGCCATTCGTGCAGGTCGGAACTTACCCGACAAGGAATTTCGCTACCTTAGGACCGTTATAGTTACGGCCGCCGTTTACCGGGGCTTCGATCAGGAGCTTCTCTTGCGATAACCCCATCAATTAACCTTCCGGCACCGGGCAGGCGTCACACCGTATACGTCCACTTTCGTGTTTGCACAGTGCTGTGTTTTTAATAAACAGTTGCAGCCAGCTGGTATCTTCGACTGGTTTCAGCTCCGCGAGCAAGTCGCTTCACCTACGCACCAGCGTGCCTTCTCCCGAAGTTACGGCACCATTTTGCCTAGTTCCTTCACCCGAGTTCTCTCAAGCGCCTTGGTATTCTCTACCTGACCACCTGTGTCGGTTTGGGGTACGATTTCGTGTTACCTGATGCTTAGAGGCTTTTCCTGGAAGCAGGGCATTTGTTGCTTCAGCACCGTGGTGCCTCGTCATCACGCCTCAGTGTTAAAGTGAACCGGATTTACCTGGAACACCCACCTACACGCTTAAACCGGGACAACCGTCGCCCGGCCAACATAGCCTTCTCCGTCCCCCCTTCGCAGTAACACCAAGTACAGGAATATTAACCTGTTTCCCATCGACTACGCCTTTCGGCCTCGCCTTAGGGGTCGACTCACCCTGCCCCGATTAACGTTGGACAGGAACCCTTGGTCTTCCGGCGAGCGGGCTTTTCACCCGCTTTATCGTTACTTATGTCAGCATTCGCACTTCTGATACCTCCAGCAGACCTCACAGTCCACCTTCGACGGCTTACAGAACGCTCCCCTACCCAACAACACACAGTGTTGCTGCCGCAGCTTCGGTGCATGGTTTAGCCCCGTTACATCTTCCGCGCAGGCCGACTCGACCAGTGAGCTATTACGCTTTCTTTAAATGATGGCTGCTTCTAAGCCAACATCCTGGCTGTCTGGGCCTTCCCACATCGTTTCCCACTTAACCATGACTTTGGGACCTTAGCTGGCGGTCTGGGTTGTTTCCCTCTTCACGACGGACGTTAGCACCCGCCGTGTGTCTCCCGTGATAACATTCTCCGGTATTCGCAGTTTGCATCGGGTTGGTAAGCCGGGATGGCCCCCTAGCCGAAACAGTGCTCTACCCCCGGAGATGAATTCACGAGGCGCTACCTAAATAGCTTTCGGGGAGAACCAGCTATCTCCCGGTTTGATTGGCCTTTCACCCCCAGCCACAGGTCATCCGCTAATTTTTCAACATTAGTCGGTTCGGTCCTCCAGTTAGTGTTACCCAACCTTCAACCTGCCCATGGCTAGATCACCGGGTTTCGGGTCTATACCCTGCAACTTAACGCCCAATTAAGACTCGGTTTCCCTTCGGCTCCCCTATACGGTTAACCTTGCTACAGAATATAAGTCGCTGACCCATTATACAAAAGGTACGCAGTCACCCTCTTACGAAGGCTCCCACTGCTTGTACGTACACGGTTTCAGGTTCTGTTTCACTCCCCTCGCCGGGGTTCTTTTCGCCTTTCCCTCACGGTACTGGTTCACTATCGGTCAGTCAGGAGTATTTAGCCTTGGAGGATGGTCCCCCCATCTTCAGACAGGATATCACGTGTCCCGCCCTACTCATCGAGCTCACAACCTGTGTGCCTTCGTGTACGGGACTTTCACCCTGTATCGTGCGACTTTCCAGACGCTTCCACTGACACACAAGCTGATTCAGGCTCTGGGCTGTTCCCCGTTCGCTCGCCGCTACTGGGGGAATCTCGGTTGATTTCTTTTCCTCGGGGTACTTAGATGTTTCAGTTCCCCCGGTTCGCCTCGTTAGCCTATGTATTCAGCTAACGATAGTGCAACGGATTGCACTGGGTTTCCCCATTCGGACATCGTCGGTTATAACGCCTCATATCAGCTTACCGACGCTTTTCGCAGATTAGCACGTCCTTCATCGCCTCTGACTGCCAGGGCATCCACCGTGTACGCTTAGTCGCTTAACCTCACAACCCGAAGATGTTTCCTGAGAATCATCATCGTGCTGCAAGCATTTGAGAGACTCGAACACACTTTCGTGTGTCGTTTCAATTTTCAGCTTGTTCCGGATTGTTAAAGAGCAAATATCTCAAACGTGACTTTACAGTCAGTTTTGAGATATCGGTTGGTTGTGCCTTTCACCCACAGCCAAGCAAGTGGCGTCCCCTAGGGGATTCGAACCCCTGTTGCCGCCGTGAAAGGGCGGAGTCCTAACCGCTAGACGAAGGGGACACGAATGTCACGACTTCGCAGCCGTCTTGCTCATTACATCTATCAGACAATCTGTGTGAGCACTGCAGAGGCAGGTTCTTTAAGGTAAGGAGGTGATCCAACCGCAGGTTCCCCTACGGTTACCTTGTTACGACTTCACCCCAGTCATGAATCACAAAGTGGTAAGCGCCCTCCCGAAGGTTAAGCTACCTACTTCTTTTGCAACCCACTCCCATGGTGTGACGGGCGGTGTGTACAAGGCCCGGGAACGTATTCACCGTGGCATTCTGATCCACGATTACTAGCGATTCCGACTTCATGGAGTCGAGTTGCAGACTCCAATCCGGACTACGACGCACTTTATGAGGTCCGCTTGCTCTCGCGAGGTCGCTTCTCTTTGTATGCGCCATTGTAGCACGTGTGTAGCCCTGGCCGTAAGGGCCATGATGACTTGACGTCATCCCCACCTTCCTCCGGTTTATCACCGGCAGTCTCCTTTGAGTTCCCGGCCGGACCGCTGGCAACAAAGGATAAGGGTTGCGCTCGTTGCGGGACTTAACCCAACATTTCACAACACGAGCTGACGACAGCCATGCAGCACCTGTCTCAGAGTTCCCGAAGGCACCAATCCATCTCTGGAAAGTTCTCTGGATGTCAAGGCCAGGTAAGGTTCTTCGCGTTGCATCGAATTAAACCACATGCTCCACCGCTTGTGCGGGCCCCCGTCAATTCATTTGAGTTTTAACCTTGCGGCCGTACTCCCCAGGCGGTCGACTTAACGCGTTAGCTCCGGAAGCCACGCCTCAAGGGCACAACCTCCAAGTCGACATCGTTTACGGCGTGGACTACCAGGGTATCTAATCCTGTTTGCTCCCCACGCTTTCGCACCTGAGCGTCAGTCTTCGTCCAGGGGGCCGCCTTCGCCACCGGTATTCCTCCAGATCTCTACGCATTTCACCGCTACACCTGGAATTCTACCCCCCTCTACGAGACTCAAGCCTGCCAGTTTCAAATGCAGTTCCCGGGTTGAGCCCGGGGATTTCACATCTGACTTAACAGACCGCCTGCGTGCGCTTTACGCCCAGTAATTCCGATTAACGCTTGCACCCTCCGTATTACCGCGGCTGCTGGCACGGAGTTAGCCGGTGCTTCTTCTGTGAGTAACGTCAATCGCGATGCGTATTAAGCATCACGCCTTCCTCCTCACTGAAAGTACTTTACAACCCGAAGGCCTTCTTCATACACGCGGCATGGCTGCATCAGGCTTGCGCCCATTGTGCAATATTCCCCACTGCTGCCTCCCGTAGGAGTCTGGACCGTGTCTCAGTTCCAGTGTGGCTGGTCATCCTCTCAGACCAGCTAGGGATCGTCGCCTAGGTGAGCCGTTACCCCACCTACTAGCTAATCCCATCTGGGCACATCTGATGGCATGAGGCCCGAAGGTCCCCCACTTTGGTCTTGCGACATTATGCGGTATTAGCCACCGTTTCCAGTGGTTATCCCCCTCCATCAGGCAGTTTCCCAGACATTACTCACCCGTCCGCCGCTCGTCAGCGAATCAGCAAGCTGATCCCTGTTACCGCTCGACTTGCATGTGTTAGGCCTGCCGCCAGCGTTCAATCTGAGCCATGATCAAACTCTTCAATTAAAGTTTGATGCTCAATGTTTCTTTATTTCTAAAGAAAAGAACTTCGTAATGAATTACGTGTTCACTCGTTGAGACTTGGTATTCATTTTTCGTCTTGCGACGTTAAGAATCCAGTCCATCTGAGTGCCCACACAGATTGTCTGATAAATTGTTAAAGAGCGGTGCGACGCGGCATTCAGCCTGCTGTCGCGAGGTGGCGTATATTACGCTTTCCTCTTTCAGAGTCAACCCTTAATTTCAGGATTTTCTCTTTTCGATTCGGTCTGTTTTGTGAAGTGATTCACGTTGCCGTCTCGATGGAGGCGCATTATAGGGATCCCGCTTTTTAGCACAAGCCTTTTTTCGATCTTTTTTTCTGACTGCCGATTTTTCATCCTTATTGGTGTGATCGCGTTCGATCTGCGCAAATTATGACAGCCTCTCCCCTTGCATGAGCGAAAAATTGGACTCAAAGTCTGCAATACATTCGTTCATATATGAGGTTGCTATGGCCGCCGTTCTCCGTCCTTATCAAACGTTTTTTCCCCAACTGGGCAATCGCGTCATGATTGATGCGTCCAGCGTGGTTATTGGCGATGTGCGTATAGCCGATGACGTGGGCATCTGGCCGCTGGTCGCGATCCGTGGTGATGTGAATTATGTAGAAATAGGAAGCCGGACAAATATTCAGGATGGAAGCGTATTACACGTGACGCATAAATCTTCATACAATCCTGAAGGCAATCCCCTCATTATTGGTGAAGAGGTTACTGTCGGGCATAAGGTGATGCTGCACGGCTGCATCATTGGCAACCGCGTTCTGGTTGGTATGGGATCTATTATTCTGGATGGTGCCGTTATAGAAGACGACGTGATGATCGGGGCAGGCAGCCTTGTGCCGCAAAATAGGCGCCTGGAAAGCGGTTACCTTTATCTTGGCAGCCCAGTCAAACAAATCCGTCCTTTAAAAGAAGCGGAAATTGAAGGTCTGAAGTACTCTGCGAATAACTATGTGCGATGGAAAGATGAATATCTGGCTCAGGATAACCAGAGCCAGCCCTGATCGTTTTCCTGTTGCGCTTTAAGAAGCGCTTCCGCTTCTTCTTCCAGATCCCAGCGGTGCTCGCGAAAAGCTTTCAGCCAGGCTTCTTGCGTATCGCCGCCATATCGCTTCGACAGCGTTCTGGCAGCAATGGCGCAAGTTATTTGCATTCCATTTACCAGAGCGGGGAAACAGACCGCCTGAAATTCAGACGCCCACGTTTCACGATCCGGAAACTGAATAGCCTGGTTCACGCTGCCAGCTCCTGCTTAAGCTTCTCAATAACCGGGGCGATATCAGGCAGCACACCATGCCAGAGCAGAACGGCGTGGGCCGCCTGTCCTACCAGCATCCCCGCACCGTCGGCATAGTGATGCACGCCGTGCCTGGTGCACCATGTCAGGAAGGGGGTGAGGCCTTTCTGATAAAACATGTCATAACAGCGGACTTCTGGTGTCAGCAGCGAAGGAGGAATTGCCGGGATCTCCCCCCCCATTCCGCTGGACGTTGCGTTAATAATAAGATCGAACTCATGACCAGTCAGCGCGTCCATTGGCGTCGCTGTCACGCTTCCGACATGAGCGAATAGCGCAGCCAGTTCCTGAGCGCGGGCATAAGTTCTGTTTGTGACGGTTACCGCACAGTCCAGAGAAAGCAGCGGCATAAGTACACCGCGCGCCGCGCCGCCTGCGCCAATCAATAAGACTCGATAGCCTGGTTTAATTAGCGCCAGCCGCTGTAAATCCATTAACAATCCTATGCCGTCGGTGTTATCGCCCAGTAAGCGGCCATCTTCAAGACGCTTCAGCGTATTTACGGCACCAGCCAATGTTGCACGTTCCGTGAGTTCATCCGCCCGGGCGAACGCCTGTTCTTTAAAGGGCACGGTAATGTTCGCACCCTTTCCTCCGGCGGCAAAAAACGATTCCAGCGTTTCGATAAAATTATCTACCGGCGCCAGTACGCGACCATAGGTATGGTGAATTTGCAGCTGTTCCGCAAACTGCTGATGAATGAAGGGAGACTTGCTATGAGCAATCGGATTCCCGAAGACAGCAAAATGTTCCATTGCTTACCCCTGGCGGAACTGTTCGCCCGTAAGAGCGTCGCGAATTTCTGAAGGGTTCTGCCGCCCGCCGGTTGCCCCTTTCAGGACAGGGAACGCGTCGCCGAACTGTTCGAGCACTTCTTGCGCCGTACGGCAAGGCGGCAACCCCGTAAGATTAGCACTGGTTGAAACCAGCGGCTTGCCATACGCTTCACAGAGCTGAACCACCAGCGGATGATCGGTTACCCGCACAGCCAACGAATCGAATTTTCCTGTCAGCCAGCGAGGCGTTGAAGGTTTAGCAGGAAAGACAAACGTCACCGGCCCGGGCCAACAACTAAATACCGTTTCTCGTTGCTCTTCGTTTAACGCCGTATCATCAATGTAGGGTTTCAGCTGTTCAAAACTGGCGGCAATTAAAATTAATCCCTTTTCAACCGGACGCTGCTTCAGCGTTAACAGACGATTTACGGCAACTTCGCTATCGGGATCGCAACCTACGCCGAAGACAGCTTCTGTGGGATAAGCGATGACTTGTTGTTGTTTAAGAGTTTCGACGAGATAAGAAATCTCTTCTGCAGGCAGATTATTGTTCACTATTTTGTTCCGCCGTTACCGGCTTTCCACATTGTTTACTGGCACAGAAGCGTTTAACGCCCTGCGCGGTTTTCTTTTCGATAAGTAAGGGATAGCGGCAGAGGGAGCATTCTCCCGCTACAGGTTTGAAATTGAGGACAAACTGACACTCCGGGTAGCGGTCGCAGGAATAAAACGTTTTGCCAAACCGGGAGCGGCGCTGGACAAGTTTGCCGCTATGGCACTGCGGGCAGGCAACCGCTGTTTCATCCGGCTTATCGATTAGCTCGGTATGAGCACACTCGGGATAACGGCTGCAACCAATAAACATGCCGAAGCGTCCCTGGCGAAGCACAAGCGTAGCCTGACAGACCGGGCATACCTGCCCCTCCAGCACTTTTACGATATGCCCATCCGCCTGGCTTTTCAGGGGACGGATATACTCGCATTCCGGATAACGGGAACAGCCCAGAAATGGACCATGTTTGCCATTTCTGATAACTAATTCAGCCCCGCACTCAGGGCAGGGCTCTTGATTACGCACTGTGAAAAGTGCTGCTTTGACCATAATGCTCTATGCCGCAAAAAATATTAGTGCAGCATACCTTCATTTACTTCGAAGAGTAATTCTTCCATCTGCTGATAAGCGTTTTCACAACCCGGAATATTGAACAACACCATGAGCACAACCCATTTTAAATCTTCAAGATCGAACTCTTCGGTATCCAGCGCCGTAACACGCTCAATAACCATTTCCCGGGTTTCGAGGTTTAGCACCTGAATTTGTTCAAGAAATAACAGAAAACCACGACAGCTGGCATCCAGACGTTGGCTCTCTTCAAGGGTGTAGATACGCATTGAGAGCGGATCGGAAGCCAACTGCATCGGCTCGACAAGCCCATCCTGGTAGTCCGCTAGTTTTTCAAGCCATAGTAACGCGTTGTAGATATCCTCACGATCAAAACCTGCGTCGGTCAGGTCTCGCGTCAGCTTATCCTGATCGACCCGCATCTCCGCCTCGTTATGGATGTAGGTTTCAAACAAATACATTAGTACGTCGAACATGGCCTGCCCTCCTTAATCGGACATAGCCGCCGGGTACAGCTGCGATCCATCCTGCTAACTCCAGTTCGAGTAGCTGGGCTACCGTCAATGGCACAGGTTGGCCGGCACGTTCAGCGACGACGTCAACAGGTGTAACCTCATCTCCTACGTTAGCCAACAGCTCAGGAAATGGCAATGCAGCTTCATCTTGATTGGGTGAATATTTTGTCTCTGCAAGCCAGGTAAGCTCGTTTTGCAAATAATCAAGTATGTCTTGCGCGCTGGTTACCAGAACTGCGCCCTGCCTGATAAGCCAGTGCGGACCTTCGCAGCCAGGGTTGCCCAACGGGCCCGGTAAAGCGAATACCTCCCGCCCCTGGTCCAGCGCGCAGTTAGCCGTCACCAGCGATCCGCTACGCAACGACGCTTCCACAACCAATACGCCGCGGCTTAAGCCACTGATGATCCGGTTACGACGGGGAAAGTGGCAGGGACGAGGCCCGACTGAGAGGGGGAATTCCGAAATTAGCGCGCCATTATTGGCAACAATCTGCTCAGCCAACGCCTTATGCCGCTTTGGATAAATTTGTCCTAACCCGTTCCCCAGAACGGCAAGCGTGGTGCCGCCTGCGGCTAATGCGGCTTTGTGCGCCACGCCGTCAATGCCTACGGCAAGCCCGCTGGTTAATGTCAGGCCGCTGCGCGCCAGCGTTTCACAGAATGCATGGCCCCATTGTTCGCCATACCATGAGTGCGCCCGGCTGCCGACCACGGCTAACTGCGGCGTGGTTAACGCAGCCTTATTGCCCGTAATCAAAAGAGCGCCGGGATAATCGCTAATCGCCCGAAGCGGCTCAGGGTAGGCATGGTCTTCAACTGTCAGCAAATGATGATGCGGCTGTTCAAGCCAACGTAACGTCGCTTCAACCTGGTTTGCGGGGAAAGACAAAAACTGCTTTTTTTGGTTTTCATTAAAATGGGCAAGACGCAGTACGGTTGCGGGTTCATCAGGGGTTAAACGATAATAGCGCGCGGCCTGCGCCATCTTTTCACCGCTCAGGCTCAAGACGCTCATCAAACGTAACCAAAATTCTTCTGGCGACATAGCTTCTCCCTTGCCGTAAGCGGCGTGATCTATCCTTGCGATTCGCTACTGATGCTGTCAATCAAGGGGGGATTTGTCTAGAATGGAAGTAATGATCTTCCCAACTACTGAATCTAGCTCTGGATAAATATGTCTGTTTTGCAAGTGTTGCATATCCCGGACGAGCGACTTCGCATTGTCGCCGAGCCGGTTAAAGAAGTGAATGAAGAAATTCAGCGTATCGTCGATGATATGTTCGAAACGATGTACGCCGAAGAAGGTATTGGTCTTGCCGCTACTCAGGTAGATATTCACCAGCGCATTATCGTTATTGATGTTTCTGAAAACCGCGACGAACGTTTGGTTTTGATTAACCCTGAAATGCTCGAAAAAAGCGGCGAAACCGGCATTGAGGAAGGCTGTCTCTCTATTCCTGAACAGCGCGCCTTTGTACCGCGTGCTGAAAGGGTAAAAATTCGCGCGCTCGATCGCGATGGCAAATCGTTTGAGCTGGAGGCCGACGGCCTGCTGGCTATTTGTATTCAGCACGAAATGGATCATCTGGTAGGTAAGCTGTTTATTGATTATTTATCGCCGCTGAAACAAACCCGTATTCGCCAGAAAGTTGAAAAACTGGATCGCATGAGAGCCCGCGCGGCAAGCTAAAGACAAGGAATAACGTGTCGGATTCATTACGCATTATTTTCGCCGGTACGCCGGACTTCGCAGCGCGTCATCTTGACGCGCTGTTGTCATCTGCTCATCAGGTAGTGGGAGTGTTTACTCAACCTGACCGCCCTGCTGGCCGGGGTAAGAAGCTCATGCCGAGCCCGGTGAAGGTTCTTGCGCAGCAGCATAATCTTCCGGTGTTTCAACCCGCCTCGTTACGCGCTGCAGAAAATCAGCAGCTCATCGCCGATCTGGAAGCGGACGTAATGGTCGTTGTCGCTTATGGCCTTATCCTGCCAAAAGCGGTGCTGGAAATGCCGCGGCTTGGCTGCATCAACGTGCATGGCTCTTTACTCCCTCGCTGGCGCGGCGCGGCGCCAATTCAGCGTTCGCTCTGGGCGGGTGATGAAGAAACCGGCGTAACCATTATGCAAATGGATGTGGGTCTTGATACTGGCGATATGTTGTATAAGCTGGCTTGCCCTATTACGGCCCAGGACACCAGCGCCTCGCTTTACGATAAGTTAGCGCAGCTTGGCCCGCAGGGCTTGCTTGAAACTCTGGCTCAGTTGGCCGAAGGTCGCGCTCAACCGCAAGTGCAGGATGAAGCGCTGGTAACTTACGCGGAAAAGCTTAGCAAAGAAGAGGCGAAGCTGGACTGGTCGCTTTCTGCGGCGCAGCTTGAGCGTTGTATTCGCGCTTTTAACCCCTGGCCGATGAGCTATTTTCTTATCGACGAGCAACCGGTGAAAGTCTGGCAGGCATCAGTTATCCCTGCGTCAGGAACAAATACGCCAGGCACGATTATCGAAGCGAATAAACAGGGCATTCAGGTTGCTACTGCTGAAGGCGTGCTGAACCTCGAAATTCTGCAGCCTGCGGGCAAAAAAGCGATGTCCGCGCAGGATCTGTTAAACTCTCGCCGGGAATGGTTCGAGCCCGGTACTGTTCTTGCCTGAACTTGAGGCAGAAAGCTATCCAGCCCGGCTTGCGTCGGGCATTTTTATTTATTCAGCAGGCAAATACTGCTCATAGCTATGAAAAAATCCATTAATCTTCGCAGCCTGGCTGCGCAGGCCGTCGAGCAGGTTGTCGAAAACGGCCAGTCGCTTAGTAACGTTCTGCCGCCGATGCAGAGTAAGGTCTCCGATAAAGACAAAGCCCTATTGCAGGAGCTTTGCTTCGGCGTGCTGCGTACCCTTTCTCAACTCGATTGGCTGGTCAGCAAATTAATGTCGCGTCCTATGGCGGGAAAGCAGCGGACGGTGCACTACCTTATCCTGGTCGGGCTTTATCAGCTGCTGCACACTCGTATTCCACCTCACGCCGCGCTGGCCGAAACGGTGGAAGGCGCGGTAGCTATCAAGCGCCAACAATTTAAAGGGCTGATTAATGGCGTGCTTCGTCAGTTCCAGCGCCAGCAGGAAACGTTATTGGCGGAGTTTAGCCGCCATGAAAGTCGCTATCTGCACCCAGCCTGGCTGCTGCAGCGGTTACGCAAAGCCTGGCCTGAACAGTGGGAAAACATTGTTGAAGCCAATAACCAGCGCCCGCCTATGTGGCTGCGCGTAAATCGTCAGCATCACAGCCGTGATGAATGGCTAACCCTGCTGGATGAAAGCGGTATTACCGGCTTTGCTCATCCTCATTACCCGGATGCGGTACGTCTTGAAACGCCGATGCCTGTCTCAGCCCTGCCCGGCTTCGAAAAAGGTTGGGTAACCGTTCAGGACGCTTCAGCGCAGGGGTGTGTCGATCTACTCGATCCGCAGAACGGCGAAGCGATCCTCGATCTCTGCGCGGCGCCTGGCGGCAAAACAACGCATATTCTCGAAGCCGCGCCGCAAGCGAAAGTCCTGGCGGTAGATGTCGATGCAACCCGCATCAAACGCGTTCATGAAAACCTTGCGCGCCTTAACATGCAAGCTGAAGTAAAAACCGGCGATGGGCGCTATCCTCAGCAGTGGTGCGGCGAGCAACAGTTTGACCGTATCCTGTTGGACGCCCCTTGCTCTGCGACAGGTGTGATTCGTCGTCACCCGGATATAAAGTGGCTGCGCCGCGATGCGGATATTCAGGAACTGGCACAGCTGCAGTCAGATATTCTGGATGCTATCTGGCCTCACCTGAAACAGGGCGGCACTTTACTGTATGCAACTTGTTCTATCATGCCTGAAGAGAACAGCCAGCAGGTAGCCGCTTTCCTGAGCCGTACGCCTGATGCTGAACTGAAGCAAACCGGCACGCCAGCTAACCCTGGTATACAGAATCTGCCTGCGGCGGATGAAGGCGACGGTTTCTTTTACGCTAAGCTCATTAAAAAGTAACGCCCCTGCGGGTAAACGAGTCGTGAAGCGCTGACCATGAAGATAATCATTTTAGGAGCCGGCCAGGTGGGCGGCACGCTGGCTGAAAACCTGGTAGGTGAAAATAACGATATCACGGTTGTTGATATCAATGGTGACCGGTTGCGCAGCCTTCAGGATAAGTTTGATTTGCGGGTGGTGCAGGGGCACGGCTCACATCCACGGGTTTTACGCGAAGCGGGAGCAGACGATGCAGATATGCTTGTTGCGGTAACCAGTTCCGACGAAACAAACATGATAGCCTGTCAGGTCGCCTATTCCCTTTTCAATACGCCAAATCGTATCGCACGTATTCGGGCGCCAGATTATGTACGCGATGCGGAACGACTGTTTAATCCCGACGCAGTGCCTATCGATCACCTGATTGCGCCTGAGCAGCTGGTTATCGACAATATTTATCGTCTGATTGAATACCCTGGCGCATTACAGGTAGTCAATTTCGCTGAAGGTAAAGTTAGCCTTGCCGTAGTGAAAGCCTATTATGGCGGGCCGCTGGTTGGTAACGCGCTTTCAACAATGCGCGAACACATGCCGCATATCGATACGCGTGTTGCTGCCATTTTCCGTCATGACCGCCCTATTCGCCCGCAAGGTTCAACCATTGTGGAGGCTGGAGATGAAGTATTTTTTATCGCCGCTTCGCAGCACATCCGCGCAGTCATGAGCGAACTCCAGCGCCTCGAAAAACCCTATAAGCGAATCATGCTGGTTGGCGGCGGGAATATCGGCGCAGGCCTTGCTCATAAGCTTGAAAAAGATTACAGCGTGAAGCTGATTGAACGAAACCAGCAGCGCGCGGCAGAACTGGCGGAAAAGCTTCAGCACACTATTGTTTTCTACGGCGACGCTTCGGATCAGGAACTACTGGCGGAAGAGCATATCGATCAGGTCGATTTGTTTATTGCCGTTACGAATGACGACGAAGCGAATATTATGTCCGCCATGCTGGCCAAACGAATGGGCGCCAAAAAAGTGATGGTGCTTATTCAGCGTAAAGCGTATGTAGATCTTGTTCAGGGTAGCGTTATCGACATCGCTATCTCTCCTCAACAAGCTACTATCTCCGCTCTGCTGGGTCATGTGCGTAAAGCGGATATAGTCAGCGTGTCATCGCTGCGCCGCGGCGTGGCTGAAGCGATCGAAGCCGTAGCACATGGCGATGAAACCACATCACGGGTTGTGGGCAGAGTCATTGATGATATTAAATTGCCGCCTGGCACTATCATCGGCGCCGTAGTGCGTGGTAACGATGTGATGATTGCAAATAACAATCTACGCATTGAGCAGGGCGATCATGTCATTATGTTCCTGACTGACAAGAAATATGTAACTGACGTTGAACGTCTTTTCCAACCCAGCCCTTTCTTCCTGTAAACGTCGGGCGGTTTTCGGCCGCCCTCATTCACTCCTGTTAACCCCCTGTTTTAATAAGGAGTATTACTCCGGATATCACAAGCTTGTCATGGAAAATGAGACATCCTTTGTTAGACTTAACAGGTTTCGTAGTGATAAGGAGAAAAAAATGAGTTTTTTTAAAGAGTTTCGCGAGTTCGCGATGCGCGGGAATGTGGTCGACCTGGCGGTAGGTGTCATTATCGGTGCAGCCTTCGGTAAAATCGTTTCGTCGTTAGTTGCAGATATTATTATGCCGCCGCTGGGACTGCTTATCGGGGGGATTGATTTCAAACAATTTGCCTGGACGCTGCGCCCGGCAATCGGTGATACGCCAGCAGTCATCATGCATTACGGCGTTTTTATTCAGAACGTGTTTGATTTCCTCATTGTAGCGTTCGCTATCTTCCTGGCCATTAAGGTCATCAACAAATTGCATCAGAAGAAGCCTAAGGAAGCGCCTGGTCCGAGTAAAGAAGAGGTGCTGCTGACAGAAATTCGCGATCTGCTGAAAGAAAAAAACACGCGTCCTTAAAGCGGAAGGCCAGTGGTAAAAAAGCATTTTGCTTGTTTGCCACTGGCCTCCCAGTTCCCCTTCTTACCATGTTTGGCCTTACGCTGATAGCTGCCCTTGCCCTTCTGACTTTTTTCTATTCGCTGACGAAAGAGCGGGTCGTGTAATAAAGCCTCGATGGCATTGTCCTGAATTTTACCTTTAGTGTGCTGATAGCGACTCATAGTGACTCCTTTAGTAAAAACGCTGAGAGTGTAGGATGCGTTGTGTGAAAAATCAACATGGCATAATTTTGTCATTTGAGCCCTGCTCAAGCGCCTCGAGAATGGAACAATAAACGCTGCTATGAGCTGTACCGCAGCACGCATCATTCAACCTTTGTAATGACTGTCGCATCATTTGTAGTTCAGTGATACGCGCTTCAACTTCCTCAAGTCGGGCTTGTACAATGCTTTTCGATTCCTGGCAGGTATGGTGTTCCGGGTCGACGCGGATAGAAAGCAGTTCACGAATAGCCTCCAGGCTGAAGCCAAGCTGTCGGCCGTGGCGAATAAACTTCAAGCGCCGTAAATCTTCATCACTATAAAGCCGAAAACCGCCTTCCGTTCGGATTTCATGAACCATCATCTGCTGTTTTTCGTAATAGCGGATAGTGTCAGGCGTTACGTCAGCCAGGCGCGCAAGTTCCCCAATACGGTACATAGTTACTCCTGATGCATTTTGTTAGCGAAACGCCCGGCATATTCACCATGTAAAAAATCCGTGTTCAGTCCCGCCTGACGCAGTTTTAGCTCCAGTAGCGCCAAACGCTTTTCGATTAGCTGGTGTTGCGGATCGGTTTTTTCAACGCTTTTAAGCAAATCGGCGAGCTCTAGCGCTTCTTTTCTCTGTTGTAATTCTGGCGGGAGGTAACCACCATTTTTCAACAAACGATAACCGGCGCGTAAATCAGCAGGAACATTTGAATCATCGTCTAACTCAAGCGGCTTGCCTTCGCCAGGCAGCCCGTCCAGTTCGCCTTTACGCTGGGCTTCAAGAATATGCTTCTCTGCCCATTGGTCTAACAACCACATAAGCCTTCTCCAGAGGAGTAAGTGAGAATTAAGGAGATATATAGATGAAAGGGGAAAAAAAGATATAAAAAAACCGGGCGAACCCGGCTTTTTTAAATTTCTGCAGATTACTCTGCAGCTGCTTCTGCTTTCGGCTCGGCGCGATCAACCAGCTCGATGTAAGCCATCGGAGCGTTGTCACCAGCACGGAAGCCACACTTCAGAATACGAGTGTAACCACCGGCACGGCTCGCGAAACGCGGGCCCAGCTCGTTAAACAGTTTTGCCACGATCTCGTTATCACGAGTGCGGGCGAATGCCAGACGACGATTAGCAACGCTATCAGTCTTGGCAAGAGTAATCAGCGGCTCAACTACGCGACGCAGCTCTTTCGCTTTCGGCAGGGTCGTCTTGATAATCTCATGACGAACCAGAGAACCTGCCATGTTGCGGAACATAGCCTGGCGATGGCTGCTGTTGCGGTTCAGTTGACGACCACTCTTACGATGGCGCATGACCTTATCCTTCTCAGTAAAACCTTAACCTGTGATCCGGTTACTCGTCAGCAATGCTTGCCGGCGGCCAGTTCTCAAGGCGCATGCCCAGAGAAAGACCACGGGAGGCCAGCACGTCTTTAATCTCAGTGAGAGATTTTTTACCGAGGTTCGGCGTTTTCAGCAACTCAACCTCGGTACGCTGTACCAGATCACCGATATAGTGGATAGCTTCTGCCTTAAGGCAGTTAGCAGAGCGGACAGTCAATTCGAGATCGTCAACAGGGCGCAGCAGGATCGGATCGAATTCTGGTTTCTCTTCTTTGACTTCCGGCTGACGTACATCACGTAAGTCAACGAAAGCTTCCAGTTGTTCTGCCAGGATGGTCGCCGCACGACGAATCGCCTCTTCAGGATCGATTGTGCCGTTGGTTTCCATTTCGATGACCAGCTTGTCCAGGTCGGTACGCTGTTCTACACGCGCTGCTTCAACATTGTAGGCAATACGCTCTACCGGGCTGTAGCATGCGTCGACCAGCAGACGGCCGATTGGGCGCTCATCTTCTTCCGAATGAATTCGGGCAGAAGCCGGCACATAACCACGACCGCGCTGAACTTTGATACGCATGCTAATAGATGCGTTTTCATCGGTCAGGTGGCAGATCACATGCTGCGGCTTGACGATTTCAACATCACCGTCGTGGGTGATGTCGGCTGCGGTCACAGGGCCAATGCCAGATTTATTCAGGGTAAGGATGACTTCATCTTTACCTTGAACTCTCACCGCCAGCCCTTTCAGGTTGAGCAGGATCTCCAGGATATCTTCCTGAACGCCTTCTTTGGTGCTGTACTCGTGCAGTACACCATCAATCTCAACCTCAGTCACCGCGCAACCCGGCATCGATGAAAGCAGAATACGGCGCAGTGCGTTACCCAGAGTATGACCGAAGCCACGCTCTAAAGGCTCAAGGGTCACCTTGGCGTGCGTCGAACTCACTTGCTCGATATCTACCAGGCGCGGTTTTAGAAACTCTGTCACAGAACCCTGCATTGTGTCCTCTCTTTGGTACTAAGCTTTACTTGGAGTAAAGCTCGACGATCAGGTGTTCGTTAATGTCCGCAGACAGGTCAGAACGCTCCGGCTTACGCTTGAACGTACCTTCCATTTTGCCAGCATCAACTTCCAGCCAGGTTGGCTTTTCACGCTGCTCAGCCAGCTCCAGAGCGGCTTTCACGCGAGACTGCTTTTTCGCTTTCTCACGAACGCTGACTACGTCATTCGGACTAACCTGATAAGAAGCGATGTTAACAACACGACCGTTTACCATAATCGCTTTGTGGCTAACCAGCTGACGTGCTTCTGCACGAGTGGCGCCGAAGCCCATACGGTATACAACGTTGTCCAGACGACCTTCCAGCAGAGCTAACAGGTTTTCACCGGTGTTGCCTTTCAGACGTGCGGCTTCTTTGTAGTAGTTACGGAACTGACGCTCCAGCACACCGTAGATACGGCGAACTTTTTGCTTTTCACGCAACTGCACACCATAGTCAGACAGACGCGGTTTACGCGCGCCGTGCTGGCCAGGAGCTTGTTCAATTTTACACTTGGTATCGATCGCGCGAACGCCAGACTTAAGGAACAGGTCTGTGCCCTCGCGACGGCTCAGCTTGAGCTTAGGACCCAAATATCTTGCCATTTTCTTTCTCCAACAATCCTAGAAAACGAGCGCGTTATACGCGACGTTTTTTCGGCGGACGACAACCGTTGTGAGGGATCGGAGTCACATCAGTAATATTAGTGATGCGGAAACCAGCGGCGTTCAGAGCACGAATAGTAGATTCGCGGCCCGGACCCGGTCCCTTAACCATAACTTCCAGGTTCTTGATACCGTATTCTTTCACGGCTTCTGCGCAACGCTCTGCTGCAACCTGAGCTGCGAACGGAGTGGATTTGCGAGAACCACGGAAACCGGAACCACCGGCAGTTGCCCAACCCAGAGCGTTACCCTGACGATCAGTAATAGTAACGATGGTGTTGTTGAAAGAAGCATGGATATGAGCCACGCCGTCAGAGACTTGCTTTCTTACACGCTTACGTGCACGAATTGGTGCCTTTGCCATTATTCAATCACCCCGATTATTTCTTGATCGGTTTGCGCGGACCCTTACGGGTACGTGCGTTGGTCTTGGTACGCTGACCGCGAACCGGGAGACCACGACGATGACGCAAACCGCGATAGCAACCAAGATCCATCAGGCGCTTGATGCTCATGCTAACTTCACGGCGCAGATCACCTTCAACGACAAATTTGGCAACTTCGTCACGCAGCGTGTCGATTTGTTCTTCAGACAGCTCACTGATCTTAACATCTTCAGCGAAACCTACTGCAGCCAGGATAGCTTTAGAGCGGGTTTTGCCGATACCGTAGATCGAGGTTAATGCGATTACGGCATGTTTATGATCAGGAATGTTAATGCCTGCTATACGGGCCACTATGCACTCCTACTATTTGATAAATGCGCACCATACTGAAAAGCCCGTTTTCAGGATACTCAAATGGATACGCACAGACATACAAAAGATTGGCTGGCTAATCTAGCCAGCTCAATCCAACTTTGCAAGAAAAATATGCGAGATAATCAGCCTTGACGCTGTTTATGCTTCGGCTCGGCGCTGCAAATCACACGGATGACACCATCACGCTTAACGATTTTGCAGTTACGGCATAATTTCTTGACGGAAGCACGAACTTTCATTTTTACTCTCCGTAACTTCTCAAGCGACCATTAACGGCCATAGCCTTTGAGGTTCGCTTTCTTCAATGCAGACTCATACTGACTGGACATCATGAGAGTTTGCACTTGAGCCATAAAGTCCATGATGACAACGACAACGATAAGCAGTGAGGTCCCACCGAAGTAGAACGGTACTTTCATTGCATCACGCATGAACTCCGGGATCAGGCAGATAAAGGTAATATACAGCGCACCGACCAGAGTCAGACGAGTCATTACTTTATCGATATACTTCGCCGTTTGTTCTCCCGGACGAATTCCTGGTACAAATGCACCGGACTTCTTCAGGTTATCTGCTGTTTCACGCGGGTTGAAAACCAACGCCGTGTAGAAGAAACAGAAGAAGATGATTGCAGACGCATAGAGTAACACATAAAGCGGTTGCCCAGGCTGCAAATACAGCGAAATTGTTGTCAGCCAGTTCCAACCAGTACCGCCCCCGAACCATGATGCGATGGTTGCCGGGAACAGAATAATACTGGAAGCGAAGATTGCTGGTATAACGCCAGCCATATTCACTTTCAGCGGTAAATGTGTGCTCTGTGCAGCATAGACACGACGACCTTGTTGGCGCTTAGCGTAGTTCACCACAATGCGGCGTTGACCACGTTCAACAAAAACAACGAAGAAGGTCACTGCAAATACTAATACTGCAACCAACAGCAACAGGAGGAAGTGCAGGTCGCCTTGCCGCGCTTGCTCGATGGTATGGCCAATGGCCGGCGGAAGCCCCGCAACGATACCCGCGAAGATAATGATCGAAATACCGTTACCGATACCACGTTCAGTAATCTGTTCGCCCAGCCACATCAGGAACATAGTTCCGGTAACCAGGCTCACAACAGCGGTGAAATAGAATGCAAAGCCCGGGTTCATTACCAGGCCTTGCATACCAGGCATATTCGGTAAACCGGTAGCAATACCGATTGACTGGAATATTGCCAGCACCAGAGTGCCGTAACGGGTGTACTGGCTGATCTTACGACGACCAGACTCCCCTTCTTTCTTCATTTCCGCCAGAGTCGGATGAACGACTGTCAGCAGTTGGATAATAATCGATGCCGAAATATACGGCATAATACCCAAAGCAAAGATAGAAGCACGGCTGAGAGCACCACCAGAGAACATGTTGAACATTTCAATGATGGTGCCTCGCTGTTGCTCAAGCAGTTTGGCAAGTACAGCGGCATCAATACCAGGGATCGGAATAAAAGAGCCAATACGGAACACTATCAGCGCACCGATAACAAACATCAGTCTGCGTTTCAGTTCGCCAAGGCCGCCTTTAGCACTTTGAAAATCTAATCCCGGTTGTTTTGCCATCTGCTACTTATTCCTCAATTTTACCGCCAGCAGCTTCGATAGCAGCACGAGCGCCTTTAGTGACACGCAGACCGCGAACAGTTACCGGAGCAGTTACTTCACCAGACAGGATCACTTTCGCGAACTCGATCTGAATACCGATAATGTTTGCTGCTTTCAGCGTGTTCAGGTCAACTACGCCGCCTTCCACTTTAGCCAGGTCAGACAGACGAACTTCTGCCGTAACCATCGCTTTGCGGGAAGTAAAACCGAATTTCGGCAGACGACGGTACAGAGGCATCTGGCCGCCCTCGAAACCACGACGTACGCCACCGCCAGAACGAGATTTCTGACCTTTGTGACCACGACCGCCGGTTTTACCGAGGCCAGAACCGATACCACGACCCAGACGCTTAGACGCGTGCTTAGACCCTTCGGCCGGAGACAGAGTATTTAAACGCATCTCTTACTCCTCAACTTTAACCATGTAGGAAACCGCGTTGACCATACCGCGAACCGCGGGAGTATCCTCACGCTCTACAGTATGACCAATACGACGCAGACCCAGGCCAAGCAGCGTTGCCTTGTGTTTTGGCAGACGACCGATTGCACTGCGGGTTTGAGTAATTTTAATAGTCTTTGCCATGGTCAATTACCCCAGAATTTCTTCAACGGATTTACCACGCTTGGCAGCGACCATTTCTGGAGATTTCATGCTTTCCAGGCCGTCGATAGTTGCACGAACCACGTTAATCGGGTTGGTGGAACCATAGGCTTTAGCCAGAACGTTATGAACCCCAGCGACTTCCAGAACGGCGCGCATTGCACCACCGGCGATGATACCGGTACCTTCGGAAGCCGGCTGCATGAATACACGAGAACCCGTGTGAGCACCTTTAACCGGGTGCTGCAGGGTGCCGTGGTTCAGCGCGACGTTAATCATGTTGCGACGGGCTTTTTCCATCGCTTTCTGGATCGCTGCCGGAACTTCGCGTGCTTTACCGTAACCAAAACCAACGCGGCCATTGCCATCACCCACTACAGTCAGAGCGGTGAAGCTAAAAATACGACCACCTTTAACGGTTTTAGATACGCGGTTAACCGCGATCAGCTTTTCCTGCAGTTCGCCAGCCTGTTTCTCGATGTGAGCCATCTTACACCTCTACCTTAGAACTGAAGGCCAGCTTCACGGGCAGCATCTGCCAGTGCCTGGACACGACCATGATATTGGAAACCGGAACGGTCGAAAGAGACATCTTTAATGCCTTTTTCAAGAGCGCGTTCAGCAACAGCTTTACCTACAGCTGCAGCGGCGTCTTTGTTGCCGGTGTACTTCAGTTGCTCAGAGATAGCTTTTTCTACAGTAGAAGCAGCTACCAGAACTTCAGAACCGTTCGATGCGATTACCTGTGCGTAAATATGACGCGGGGTACGATGTACCACCAGGCGGGTCGCACCAAGCTCTTTGAGCTTGCGACGTGCGCGGGTCGCACGACGGATACGAGCAGATTTCTTATCCATAGTGTTACCTTACTTCTTCTTAGCCTCTTTGGTACGCACGACTTCGTCGGCGTAACGAACACCCTTGCCTTTGTAAGGCTCAGGACGACGGTAGGCGCGCAGGTCAGCTGCTACCTGGCCGATCAGCTGTTTATCCGCACCTTTCAGTACGATTTCAGTCTGAGACGGACATTCCGCAGTGATCCCAGCAGGCAGCTGATGGTCAACAGGATGAGAGAAACCCAGAGACAGGTTTACTACATTACCTTTGACTGCCGCACGATAACCTACACCAACCAGCTGCAGCTTCTTAGTGAAGCCTTCGGTAACACCGATAACCATTGAGTTCAGCAGGGCACGAGCGGTGCCAGCCTGAGCCCAACCATCCACGTAACCATCACGCGGACCGAAGGTCAGAGCGTTATCTGCCTGTTTTACTTCAACAGCCTCGTTGAGAGTACGAGTCAGCTCGCCGTTTTTACCTTTGATCGAAATAACCTGACCGTTGAGTTTTACCTCTACGCCGGCAGGAATAACGACCGGTGCTTTAGCAACACGAGACATTTTTTCCTCCGATTAGGCTACGTAGCAGATAATTTCGCCGCCCAGACCAGCCTGGCGCGCTGCACGATCAGTCATAACACCTTTAGAGGTAGAAATGACAGCAATACCCAGACCACCCATAACTTTCGGCAGCTCATCTTTACGTTTGTAGATGCGCAGACCAGGGCGGCTGACACGCTGAATGCTTTCTACCACAGCTTTACCCTGGAAATACTTAAGAGTCAGTTCCAGTTCCGGCTTGGTGTCGCCTTCAGTTTTGAAATCTTCAATAAAACCTTCTTCCTTCAGCACGTTGGCAATTGCCACTTTCAGCTTGGAGGAAGGCATGGTGACCGCAGCTTTGTTCGCGGCCTGACCGTTACGGATACGGGTCAGCATATCCGCGATCGGATCTTGCATGCTCATCTGTCTTTACTCCCGTGATTCAATTGGTGACAATTACCAGCTAGCCTTTTTCAGACCCGGGATTTCACCGCGCATAGCGGCTTCACGGACCTTGATACGGCTCAACCCGAACTTCCGCAGGAAAGCGTGCGGACGACCAGTTTGGCGGCAGCGGTTACGCTGACGAGACGGGCTGGAATCACGCGGCAGAGTCTGCAGCTTGAGAACGGCATTCCAACGATCTTCGTCGGAGGCGTTCACATCAGAAATGATCGCTTTCAGTTCAGCGCGTTTAGCGAAGTATTTTTCAGCCAAAGCTACGCGTTTTACTTCGCGTGCTTTCATTGATTGCTTAGCCATGAAGTAACCCTACCTTACTTGCGGAACGGGAAGTCAAAGGCAGCCAGCAGAGCACGGCCTTCTTCGTCGGATTTCGCAGTAGTGGTAATGGTAATATCCAAACCACGAACGCGATCGACTTTGTCATAGTCGATTTCCGGGAAGATGATCTGCTCACGGACACCCATGCTGTAGTTGCCACGACCGTCGAAAGACTTCGCAGACAGACCACGGAAGTCGCGGATACGCGGTACAGCAATAGTGATCAGACGCTCAAAGAACTCCCACATGCGTTCGCCACGCAGAGTTACTTTACAGCCGATCGGATAGCCCTGACGGATTTTGAAGCCTGCAACAGATTTGCGTGCTTTGGTGATCAGCGGTTTTTGACCGGAGATTGCTGCCAGGTCAGCTGCTGCGTTATCCAGCAGTTTCTTGTCAGCGATCGCTTCACCAACACCCATGTTCAGGGTGATCTTCTCGACCCGAGGGACTTGCATGACAGAATTGTAGTTAAACTCAGTCATGAGTTTATTAACTACTTCGTCTTTGTAGTAATCATGCAGTTTCGCCATCGTACTACTCCAAATTACTTGATAGTTTCGCCATTAGATTTAAAGAAACGGACTTTTTTGCCGTCTTCAAATCTAAAGCCTACACGGTCAGCCTTGCCGGTTGCCGCATTGAAGAGTGCAACGTTGGAAACCTGAATAGCGGCTTCTTTCTCAACGATGCCACCCGCCTGGTTCAAAGCCGGAACAGGCTTCTGATGTTTCTTAACCAGGTTGATGCCTTCAACAATAACTTTGCCGGAAGACAGAACATTTTTTACTTTACCGCGCTTACCTTTATCTTTACCGGTTAACACGATAACTTCGTCATCACGACGGATTTTCGCTGCCATGATTCGCTCCTTAGAGTACTTCTGGTGCCAGAGAGATGATTTTCATAAACTTCTCAGAACGAAGTTCACGAGTAACCGGCCCAAAAATACGCGTACCGATAGGCTGCTCGCTGTTGTTGTTCAGAAGAACACAAGCATTGCCATCGAAGCGAACGACAGAACCGTCAGGGCGACGAACACCCTTCTTGGTGCGCACCACTACCGCCTTCAGCACATCACCTTTTTTGACCTTACCACGCGGAATTGCTTCCTTGATGGTGATCTTGATGATATCGCCGACGCCTGCGTAGCGACGGTGCGAGCCACCCAGAACCTTGATACACATTACGCGACGCGCGCCGGAGTTGTCGGCGACGTTCAGCATAGTCTGTTCTTGGATCATTTCAGTGCTCCGCTAATGTCAACTACTACTTCGGGACCCGAAATTCAGGTCGTTAAAAAACCCCATAATCGAGGGCGCGGCATTATAACACCACTCACAAGATATGGGTAGAAAAAATAAACGGCTCATCGCTGAGCCGTTTATCTGTTGAGAGCGCTTACTGTATTACAGAACCGCTTTCTCTACAACGCGAACCAGAGTCCAGGACTTAGTCTTGGACAGCGGACGGCATTCGCGGATTTCAACCACGTCGCCGATACCGCATTCGTTGTTCTCGTCATGTACGTGCAGTTTGGTCGTACGCTTGATGAATTTACCGTAGATCGGGTGTTTCACAAAACGCTCGATAGCAACAACGATGGATTTCTCCATTTTGTCGCTAACAACGCGACCTTGCAGAGTACGGATTTTATCGGTCATTACGCACCCGCCTTCTCAGTCAGTAAAGTCTTAACGCGTGCGACATCACGACGCACTTGCTTCAACAGGTGAGTCTGTTGCAGCTGGCCACTTGCAGCCTGCATACGCAGGTTGAACTGCTCGCGCAGTAAGTTAAGCAGCTCGGTGTTCAGCTCTTCAACACTCTTCTCACGCAGCTCTTTTGCTTTCATTACATCACCGTCTTAGTTACAAAGGTGGTTTTAATCGGCAGTTTCGCTGCTGCCAGCTTGAATGCTTCACGGGCCAGCTCTTCCGGCACACCGTCCATTTCGTACAGGACTTTACCCGGCTGAATCAAGGCAACCCAATACTCCACGTTACCTTTACCTTTACCCATACGCACTTCGAGCGGCTTCTCGGTGATCGGTTTGTCCGGGAATACACGGATCCAGATCTTACCCTGACGCTTAACTGCACGGGTCATAGCACGACGTGCTGCTTCGATCTGACGTGCAGTCAGACGACCACGGCCAACAGCTTTCAGACCGAAGGTGCCGAAGCTAACATCCGTACCCTGCGCCAGACCACGGTTGCGGCCTTTGTGCACTTTACGGAATTTTGTACGCTTTGGTTGTAACATCAGCGACGCTCCTTATTTACGGCCTTTACGCTGCTGCTTTTTCGGTTGAGCAGCCGGTTTTTCCGGTTGTTCAACAGCAGCCATACCACCCAGGATCTCACCTTTGAAGATCCACACTTTAACGCCAATTACACCATAAGTGGTGTGCGCTTCAGAGGTGTTGTAGTCAATGTCAGCACGCAGGGTGTGCAGCGGAACACGACCTTCACGGTACCATTCAGTACGTGCGATCTCCGCGCCGCCCAGACGGCCGCTAACTTCAACTTTGATACCTTTAGCGCCCAGACGCATTGCGTTCTGTACAGCACGCTTCATAGCACGACGGAACATAACGCGACGTTCCAGCTGAGAAGTGATGCTGTCAGCAACCAGTTTTGCGTCCAGTTCAGGCTTACGAACTTCAGCGATGTTGATCTGAGCAGGAACGCCAGCGATGTCCGCTACGACCTTGCGCAGTTTTTCTACGTCTTCGCCTTTCTTACCGATAACGATGCCCGGGCGAGCAGTGTGAATGGTCACACGGATGCTCTTAGCCGGACGCTCGATAACGATACGAGATACGGACGCTTTAGCCAGTTCCTTAGTCAGGTACTGACGTACTTTAAAGTCGCTGTCCAGGTTGTCAGCGAATTCTTTGGTGTTCGCAAACCAGGTAGAGTTCCATGGTTTTACAATACCCAGGCGAATACCATTAGGATGTACTTTCTGACCCATTGCTAGTCTCCAGAGTCTCAGCGATCGGACACAACCACAGTGATGTGGCTGGTGCGCTTCAGGATGCGATCTGCACGACCTTTCGCACGCGGCATAATGCGCTTCATGCTCGGGCCTTCGTCTACGAAGATTTTCGCGACTTTCAGATCGTCGATGTCAGCGCCATCGTTGTGTTCAGCGTTAGCAATGGCAGATTCCAGAACTTTCTTGACCAGTACAGCCGCTTTCTTGTTGGTGTAGGTCAGAATATCCAGAGCCTGCGACACTTTCTTACCGCGAATCAGGTCAGCAACAAGGCGAACCTTCTGAGCAGAAGAACGAGCATGGCGATGTTGAGCTAAAGTTTCCATCTCTTCCTCCTACCTTATTTCTTCTTCGCTTTTTTATCAGCAGCGTGGCCGCGATAAGTACGAGTCGGTGCGAATTCACCCAGTTTGTGACCGACCATTTCGTCGGAAACGAATACTGGAACGTGCTGACGACCATTATGGACAGCGATGGTCAAACCGATCATGTTTGGAAAGATCGTTGAACGACGGGACCAAGTGCGCAGGGGCTTCTTGTCACCGCTTTCCACCGCTTTCTCTACCTTCTTCAGCAAGTGCAGGTCAATAAAAGGACCTTTCTTGAGAGAACGTGGCATGGCTTATCCTCTAAAATTATTTGCTACGGCGACGTACGATGAATTTATCAGTACGCTTGTTGCTGCGGGTCTTCTTACCTTTGGTCTGTACGCCCCACGGAGTTACCGGGTGCTTACCAAAGTTACGACCTTCACCACCACCATGTGGGTGGTCTACCGGGTTCATCGCAGTACCGCGAACGGTAGGACGAACACCACGCCAGCGTGCAGCACCTGCTTTACCCAGAACGCGCAGCATATGCTCAGCATTGCCAACTTCGCCCAGAGTTGCACGGCACTCAGCTTCTACTTTACGCATTTCGCCAGAGCGCAGACGCAGGGTGACATAAGCACCATCACGCGCAACGATCTGTACGTAAGTACCAGCGGAACGAGCCAGCTGACCGCCTTTGCCTGGTTTCATTTCTACGTTATGAACGGTAGAACCAACCGGGATATTGCGCATCGGCAGGGTGTTGCCAGGTTTGATTGCAGCATCAACGCCAGACTGAATCTGGTCGCCAGCTTTCAGGCCTTTCGGGGCCAGGATGTAACGGCGCTCGCCGTCTTTGTACAGAACCAGCGCGATGTTCGCGGAACGGTTCGGATCGTACTCAAGACGTTCAACAACTGCCGGGATACCATCTTTGTTGCGTTTGAAGTCAACCAGACGGTAAGCCTGCTTGTGGCCACCACCGATGTGACGGGTGGTGATACGGCCATTGTTGTTACGACCACCGCTTTTGCTGTTTTTTTCCAGCAGCGGAGCAAAAGGTTTGCCCTTGTGCAGCTCAGGGTTAACCACTTTAACAACGTGGCGACGACCCGGAGATGTCGGTTTACATTTAACAACTGCCATTGTATTACTCCTCCGACTTACTCAGCGCCGCCGATGAAGTCCAGGTTCTGGCCTTCTTTCAGGGTGACGTAAGCTTTTTTCCAGTCGCTACGACGACCGATACGCTGTCCGTGACGTTTAACTTTCCCTTTAACAACCAGGGTGTTAACGACTTCGACTTCGACTTCAAACAGTTTCTGCACAGCAGCTTTGATTTCTGCTTTAGTCGCGTCTTTAGCAACTTTGAGAACGATGGTGTTGGTTTTTTCCATCGCAGTAGACGCTTTTTCAGAAACGTGCGGTGCGCGCAGCACCTTCAGCAGACGTTCTTCACGAATCATGCCAGCATCTCCTCAACTTGCTTAACAGCATCAGCAGTCATTACGACTTTGTCGAAGGCGATCAGGCTAACCGGGTCGATACCTGCAGCATCGCGTACGTCAACCTTGTGCAGGTTGCGCGCAGCCAGGAACAGGTTCTCGTCCAGTTCACCGGTGATGATCAGCACATCTTCCAGAGCCATGTCTTTCAGTTTCTGTGCCAGCAGCTTGGTTTTCGGCGCTTCTACAGAGAACTTTTCGACTACGATCAGACGATCCTGACGTACCAGTTCGGACAGGATGCTTTTCAGCGCGCCGCGGTACATCTTTTTGTTAACTTTTTGACTGTGGTCCTGCGGACGCGCAGCGAAGGTTACGCCACCAGAGCGCCAGATCGGGCTCTTGATGGAACCGGAACGCGCACGGCCAGTACCTTTCTGGCGCCACGGTTTTTTACCGGAGCCAGTCACTTCAGCACGGGTCTTCTGAGCACGAGTACCCTGACGAGCACCAGCTGCGTAAGCAACTACAACCTGGTGTACCAGCGCTTCGTTGAAATCACGACCGAAGGTAGTTTCGGAAACAGTCAGCGCGCTCTGCGCGTCTTTCAGTACTAATTCCATTGCTATCTCCTCACGCCTTCACAGCTGGTTTAACGATCAGGTCGCTACCGGTCGCACCCGGGACAGCACCTTTAACCAGCAGCAGGTTGCGCTCAGCGTCAACACGTACTACGTCCAGGCTCTGAACGGTTACACGCTCGTTACCCAGCTGACCTGCCATTTTCTTGCCTTTGAACACTTTGCCCGGAGTCTGGTTCTGACCGATAGAACCCGGAACGCGGTGAGACAAGGAGTTACCGTGAGTAGCGTCCTGGGTACGGAAGTTCCAGCGCTTAACGGTACCTGCGAAACCTTTACCTTTAGAGGTGCCAGTTACGTCTACTTTTTTAACTTCAGCAAACAGCTCAACGCTAATGCTCTGACCTACGGTGTATTCTTCGCCATCAGCGAGGCGGAATTCCCACAGACCACGGCCGGCTTCTACGCCAGCTTTAGCGAAGTGACCCGCTTCCGGCTTGGTTACGCGGTTAGCTTTTTTAGCACCGGTGGTAACCTGTACAGCGCGGTAGCCATCGTTAGCCAGATCTTTAACCTGAGTAACGCGGTTTGCTTCAACTTCGATAACGGTTACTGGGATAGAAACGCCTTCTTCAGTGAAGATGCGGGTCATACCCACTTTTTTACCGACTAAACCAATCATTGTTTCAACCTCTCAATCGCTCAATGACCTGATTAACCCAGGCTGATCTGCACGTCTACACCGGCAGCCAGATCCAGACGCATCAGAGCATCAACGGTTTTCTCGGTTGGCTCAACGATGTCAACCAGACGCTTGTGAGTGCGGATTTCGTACTGATCGCGCGCGTCTTTGTTAACGTGCGGGGAGATCAGAACGGTGAAGCGCTCTTTGCGGGTCGGCAGCGGGATCGGACCACGGACTTGCGCACCAGTGCGCTTAGCAGTCTCGACGATTTCCGCAGTTGATTGATCGATCAGGCGATGATCAAACGCTTTCAGGCGGATACGGATTCTTTGGTTCTGCATGAGACCAGAGCTCCAATTATTTTATAGACGAAAATGATTACTCCTCGCACCCATTACGATTGATGGGGGAGTGTAACCGTTCTTGCGTAGTTCCCCGATTGGGAACATTGTTGGCAACAAAAAAGACGTTGCCAGGGTTCTGATTGAACCGGCCGTCATTAATGACAGGCCCGCGCATTATACGTAAATCTCACGCAGGCGCAAGTAGTGATTATAAAATAAGCGCACGGGAGCTTTCTCGTTCATCGCTGCAATGCGGTGCAACATCTGGAGAAATATCAGAAGGAGCGCCGTGCTTTTTTTTCATCACCCTTTTTTCTTCCAGAAACGCCTCTAGGATGAGCGCAAAACAAAGCGAGGCGTTGTTATGGTAGCTCTTCTATTTATTAGCCTTTATTACCTGCTGAGTCTGCGATTGGCCTGGACGGACTATAAAACGGGATTCTTACCGGATCGCCTCACCTGCCCTCTTCTCTGGAGCGGTCTGGCTTTTTATCTGCTCTGGAAGAACGAATTTTTACAGGCTGCCGTAAGCGGAGCGATAGCAGGCTATCTTTTCTTCTGGACTGTATCCTGGGTTTTTAGAAGATGGCGAGGTTATGAAGGACTGGGGTTTGGCGATGTGAAGCTACTCGCCGCTCTCGGAGCCTGGCATGGCTGGCAGGAGATCGCAGCCATTGTTTTTCTTGCCGCCGCCGGCGGACTTATCGCCCTTATTGCGGGCGCGACACTCTTCCATCGGCAACAGATATTAAAAACCCCGCAGCCATTTGGACCTTTTCTGGTCGCTGCGGGGTTGATTGTCAGTTGCCGAACTTTTTACGCACCGGTAGAGCAAAGCATCAAGACTCTTCTTTGATTTGGGACTGGATGTAGTTTTGCAGACCAATCTTGCTGATGAGGTCTAACTCCGTCTCCAGCCAGTCAATATGATGCTCTTCGTCGGCAAGAATTTTGATCATCATGTCACGGCTGACGTAGTCATGGATGCTGTCAGCATAAGCGATAGCTTCACGCAGATCCTTCGCCCCCTCCATCTCAAGTGCGAGGTCTGAGCGCAGCATCTCTTCAACATCCTCACCGATGTGAAGTTTTCCCAGGTCCTGCAGATTGGGAATACCTTCCAGAAACAAAATCCTCTCAATATATTGATCGGCATGTTTCATTTCATCGATTGATTCGTGGTATTCAACATCATTGAGGCGCATCAGGCCCCAGTTCTTAAACATTCTCGCATGGAGAAAGTACTGATTAATTGCGACCAGCTCATTTCCCAATAATTTATTGAGATAAGTTATTATCTTAATATCACCTTTCATTTTTCTTCCCTCCGCTTCCACTACTTGAAGCGTAGATGCGCTGCGGAGTAAGTCAAAAAAAAGATAAAGCTTCAGGCAATCTCTTTGTATTCCGGGATCTGTATCAGCTCTTCCTGCATTATTTCACGCGCAGCTCGCACGCATTTACCGCATTGGTTGCCGACCGGGATAAATTTCCGAAGCTGCTGAAAAGACTGGGGGTGAAACTGGCGTACCGCCTCACGAATTTTTTTATCACTTACACCGTTACACAAACAAACGTACATGATGGCTCCCGTTTAATTTATGCTCAAAGTGTAAATGAGAATAGTTATGATTACAATAGCACAGCGGCGGCTGCCCGTAGGGGAAATTTAAGATAAGTGCGAACAAATGTGACAGATACGGCACTCTGTGAAAGTGGCCTGTTTAAAGAAGTCAGGGCAATAAAAAAGGGCGCCGAAGCGCCCTTTTCCGTTCAGGAGAATTAACCCAGAACTTTAGCAACCACGCCCGCGCCAACGGTACGGCCGCCTTCGCGGATTGCGAAACGCAGACCGTCGTCCATCGCGATCGGGTGGATCAGGGTAACAACCATTTTGATGTTGTCGCCCGGCATTACCATCTCCACGCCTTCCGGCAGTTCGATGGTGCCAGTCACGTCAGTGGTACGGAAGTAGAACTGCGGACGGTAGCCTTTGAAGAACGGAGTGTGACGGCCGCCTTCATCTTTGGACAGAATGTACACTTCAGATTCGAACTTGGTGTGCGGCTTGATGGTGCCCGGCTTCGCCAGTACCTGGCCACGTTCGATTTCTTCACGCTTGATACCACGCAGCAGAACGCCAACGTTCTCGCCCGCACGGCCTTCGTCCAGCAGTTTGCGGAACATTTCAACACCGGTACAGGTGGATTTCGCGGTATCCTTGATACCAACAATTTCAACTTCTTCACCCACTTTGATGATACCGCGCTCTACACGACCGGTAACAACGGTACCACGACCGGAGATGGAGAATACGTCTTCGATCGGCAGCAGGAACGGCTTGTCAATTGCGCGCTCCGGTTCCGGGATGTAGGAATCCAGGAAGCCAGCCAGTTCGATGATTTTCGCTTCCCACTCAGCGTCGCCTTCCAGCGCTTTCAGAGCGGAACCACGTACGATCGGGGTGTCGTCGCCCGGGAAGTCGTACTGAGACAGCAGTTCGCGAACTTCCATCTCTACCAGTTCCAGCAGCTCTTCGTCATCAACCATGTCGCACTTGTTCAGGAACACGATGATGTACGGAACGCCTACCTGACGACCCAGCAGGATGTGCTCACGGGTCTGCGGCATCGGGCCGTCAGTCGCAGCAACAACCAGGATAGCGCCGTCCATCTGAGCAGCACCGGTGATCATGTTTTTCACGTAGTCGGCGTGGCCCGGGCAGTCAACGTGCGCGTAGTGACGGGTCGGGGTGTCGTATTCAACGTGAGAGGTGTTGATGGTGATACCACGAGCTTTCTCTTCCGGCGCGTTATCGATCTGATCGAATGCACGAGCAGAACCACCGTAGGTTTTAGCCAGAACGGTAGTGATGGCAGCAGTCAGGGTAGTTTTACCATGGTCAACGTGGCCGATAGTACCGACGTTGACGTGCGGTTTTGTACGTTCAAATTTTTCTTTAGACACGGCTATATTCCTTACTATAGCGCCCCCTCATCGAGGGGGCACGGGACTTTGTTTTTAACCCTGCGGCTTATTTACCACGGGCTTCGATTACGGCCTGAGCAACGTTGTTCGGCGCATCATCATACTTCAGGAATTCCATAGTGTATGATGCACGACCTTTGGTCAGAGAACGCAGCTGAGTTGCATATCCGAACATTTCAGACAGCGGAACTTCAGCGTGGATCTTAACGCCAGTTACTTCGGACTCCTGACCACGCAGCATACCGCGACGACGGCTCAAGTCACCGATAACGTCACCGGTGTTCTCTTCCGGAGTTTCTACTTCAACCTTCATGATCGGCTCAAGCAGAACTGGGTTTGCTTTCTTAAAGCCTTCTTTAAAGGCGATAGAAGCAGCCAGTTTAAACGCCAGTTCAGAGGAGTCAACGTCGTGGTAAGAACCGAAGTGCAGACGCACGCCCATGTCAACTACCGGATAACCAGCCAGCGGGCCAGACTTCAGCTGCTCCTGGATACCTTTATCAACGGCCGGGATGTATTCGCCAGGAATTACGCCGCCTTTGATGTCGTTGATGAACTCGTAACCTTTCGGATTTGAGCCCGGCTCCAGCGGGTACATGTCGATAACAACATGACCATACTGACCGCGACCACCAGACTGCTTAGCGTGTTTACCTTCGATATCGGTAACTTTGCTGCGAATCGCTTCGCGGTAAGCAACCTGAGGTTTACCTACGTTAGCTTCAACGTTGAACTCGCGCTTCATACGGTCAACGATGATGTCCAGGTGCAGTTCACCCATACCAGCGATGATGGTCTGGTTAGATTCTTCGTCAGTCCATACACGGAAAGACGGGTCTTCTTTAGCCAGACGGCCCAGAGCCAGACCCATTTTTTCCTGGTCAGCTTTGGTTTTCGGTTCAACCGCGATAGAGATTACCGGCTCAGGGAACTCCATACGCTCCAGAATGATCGGCGCATTCGGGTCACACAGGGTGTCACCAGTAGTCACGTCTTTCAGACCGATAGCAGCAGCGATGTCGCCTGCACGAACTTCTTTAATCTCTTCACGTTTGTTCGCATGCATCTGTACGATACGACCGAAACGCTCACGAGCAGCTTTCACGGAGTTCAGGATGGTGTCACCGGAGTTAACCACGCCAGAATACACGCGGAAGAACGTCAGGTTACCAACGAACGGGTCGGTAGCAATTTTAAACGCCAGTGCAGAGAACGGCTCGTCGTCGCTTGCGTGACGCTCAGCCGGAGTGTCTTTACCGTCGTCCAGGATACCGTTGATCGCAGGAACGTCTACCGGGGACGGCAGGTAGTCAACTACCGCATCCAGCATCGCCTGAACACCTTTGTTCTTGAACGCAGAACCACAGGTTACCAGGATGATTTCGTTGTTAAGAACACGCTGACGCAGAGCGGATTTAATCTCTTCTTCAGTCAGTTCTTCACCACCCAGGTATTTCTCCATCAGCTCTTCAGAAGCTTCAGCTGCGGATTCGATCAGGTTCTGGTGCCATTCGTCAGCCAGGTCCTGCATCTCAGCCGGGATATCTTCGTATTCGAAGGTTACGCCCTGGTCTGCGTCGTTCCAGTTGATGGCTTTCATTTTCACCAGGTCAACAACACCGGTGAAGCCTTCTTCAGCGCCAATCGCCAGCTGCAGCGGAACCGGGTTCGCGCCCAGACGGGTTTTGATCTGGTTAACGACTTTCAGGAAGTTCGCGCCCATACGGTCCATTTTGTTAACGAACGCGATACGCGGAACTTTGTATTTGTTAGCCTGACGCCATACGGTTTCAGACTGCGGCTGAACACCACCAACTGCGCAGTAAACCATTACCGCACCGTCAAGAACACGCATGGAACGTTCTACTTCGATGGTGAAGTCAACGTGCCCCGGGGTGTCGATGATGTTGATACGATGCGGTTCATACTGCTTAGCCATACCAGACCAGAATGCGGTAGTCGCAGCGGAGGTAATGGTGATACCACGCTCCTGCTCCTGCTCCATCCAGTCCATGGTTGCGGCGCCGTCATGAACTTCACCGATTTTGTGGTTTACACCGGTGTAGAACAGAATACGTTCGGTAGTAGTGGTCTTACCGGCGTCGATATGCGCACTGATACCGATGTTACGATAGCGTGCGATGGGTGTTGTACGAGCCATTTGATTCCTCGTTTGTTTCTTTAGGCGCTCAGATTAAGTTACCCAGAACGGGCGACTTATCTCAAGCGCCCGTCTGGTGACTAACATGCCGAAGGGATTACCAACGGTAGTGTGCGAACGCCTTGTTGGCTTCTGCCATACGGTGAACGTCTTCACGTTTCTTAACTGCAGTACCTTTGTTGTCTGCAGCATCAGAAAGTTCGTTCGCCAGGCGCAGAGCCATGGATTTATCACCGCGTTTACGAGCAGCTTCAACGATCCAACGCATTGCCAGAGCATTGCGGCGAACCGGACGGACTTCAACTGGTACCTGATAAGTAGAACCACCAACGCGGCGAGACTTAACTTCGACAGTCGGGCGCACGTTTTCGAGAGCTACTTCGAAAGCTTCCAGTTCAGATTTACCAGAACGCTGAGCCAGGGTCTCCAGCGCGCTGTATACGATTGCTTCGGCAGTAGATTTTTTACCATCTACCATCAGGATGTTCACAAATTTAGCCAGCAGTTCTGATCCGAACTTCGGATCCGGCAGAATTTTACGCTGACCAATGACGCGACGACGTGGCATGGAAATACTCCGTTGTTAATTCAGGATTGTCCAAAACTCTACGAGTTTAGTTTGACATTAAAAATAAAACGTTTGGCCTTACTTAACGGAGAACCATTAAGCCTTAGGACGCTTCACGCCGTACTTGGAGCGAGCCTGCTTACGGTCTTTAACGCCGGAGCAGTCAAGCGCACCACGAACGGTGTGGTAACGAACACCCGGGAGGTCTTTAACACGACCGCCACGGATCAGGATCACGGAGTGCTCCTGCAGGTTGTGACCTTCACCACCGATGTAGGAAGTCACTTCAAAACCGTTAGTCAGACGAACACGGCATACTTTACGCAGCGCGGAGTTCGGTTTTTTCGGGGTGGTGGTATATACGCGAGTACATACGCCACGTTTTTGCGGGCATGCTTCCAGCGCCGGCACGTTGCTTTTTGCAACTTTGCGAGAGCGTGGTTTGCGTACCAGCTGGTTAACTGTTGCCATTAAATAGCTCCTGGTTTTAGCTTTTGCTTCGTAAACACGTAATAAATCGTCCCCATATAATATGAGGACGCGGAATTTTAGGGCTGAGCCGAAAAGGTGTCAAGAAATATACAGCGATCCCGGCGTTACCAGGCGATTTGATTGCGATGTTTTACCGTGAGGCTGACGAAATGAGTATAGCCAACCCTGTCGATACTGTTCGAAAATTGAGCGGACAAGCCACGCGCTTCGATGTCATCGTTCAACGCGTACACAGAGATGGGGGCGCTAAGCAATAATTCAAGGAAGCGGCTGCCTTTAATACCGGCCAGCACGCCATCCTGAATCAGCAGCAGGTCGTCGCCAGCGCTAAGCGTACGCAGCAACGCCTCAACGTCGCACTGCCAGGGAGAATGAGAAAGCGTATGCAGCATGCCAGCCTCAGAAAGTTAACAACACATCAAACTCATCGAGGCGGGTGCGAAGCGCCTCTGGCTCCAGCGCCTCTGCCTCGATAACAAAATCCTGCCCGGCGGGGATGCCGCGTTCACGCAGCGACTGCGCGCACACCCAGCACTGGTCGATGTCATACAGGGGCAGTACTTTAAACGTCGAAATGTAGTCACGCGCGAGGATTTTTTTCGGATTCTGACCAGGCAAGATTTGCATCACACCGTCGCTCAGAAAAAAGACGCCGATATCTTCCGTCAGCGCGGAAGTCGCTAATAGCGCATCCAGCCCCTCTCTGCCGGCGGAAGAGCCGTGAGGAGCAGAGGTAAACAGAAAAGCCACGCGTTTCATCAGAACTGCACCACTCTGTCGCAGGTCAGCGTCGCTTCCGCCAGCGCGCCAAGACCGCTTAAGGTAAAGCCGGGCTGGAGATTGGCAGCCGGCAGACCCGCCTGCTTCGCTTCGCTTTCATCCGTTACGCCACGTCGCAGCGCAGCCGCTACGCAGATATGCAATTCAGCGCCATGCCGGTTATGAAGCTGCTGCCAGGCGCGAACCAAATCAAACTCGTCACTTGCCGGCAAGGTCAACTGGTTGGCGTTGTACACCCCTTCCCGATAAAAAAAGACGCTGACAAGCGTATGGCCTTCGGCAAGTAAAGCCTCGGCGAACTGGTAAGCGGAACTGGCCTGCTGTGTTCCATAGGCCGGTCCTGTCACCATCAGGGCAAAACGCATCAGCGATCCTGCCCCTGAAAGTCCCCGTTCTTGAACTGGCGGATATAAAGGTAGACCGTGTGCTTGGAGATATTCAGCCGATCTGCGACCTGGTTTATCGCATCCTTAATATCGAAGATGCCTTTCTCATACAGGTTGAGCACAATCTGGCGGTTCTTGGCATTGTTAGACACGTTACGGTCCGCATTCACCTCTTCAATGGTGAACTCCAGCGTCTGCGTCACCAGATCTTCTACCGACGAGGCGAAGTTAACGGAAGAAGGCACTTCCTGATCCTGAGTTTCAGGCGGAACGAAGGTGCTCATGATCTGCGAGAAAGGGACGTCCAGGTTCATATTGATGCACAGCAGGCCAATGACGCGATGGTCACGATTGCGAATAGCGATGGTCACCGACTTCATCAACACGCCGCTTTTAGCGCGAGTGAAATAGCATTTGGAGACGCTGCTGTCTGCGCCGGTCATATCATGGAGCATGCGCAACGCGAGATCGGTAATCGGCGAGCCGATTTTACGGCCAGTGTGTTCACCGTTGGCGATGCGGATCGCCGAGCATTTAAGATCCTGAAGCGAATGCAGGACGATTTCACAATGGGAGCCGATGAGCATCGCTAACCCGTCCACCACCGCTTCATAAGATTTAAGGATATCGAAGTCGGTTTGATCAAAAGGACGTTGATCCAGCAAATCAAGTTCGCTGGTTTCATTGGTTAAAAGCGAATTGGACATGAAAAAATACCACCCTCTACAGAGAGCCTGTCGTTTTCAGTCAGGGCAGACTCATCACTCAGTTGTTACACAGACCGCTAAAGTAATACAGCGTAAGATGTGCTTTCCAGTTTTTATTATATCGTGCTCAAAATAAAAAACCGCCGCCCAATTGGGCGGCGGCTCGAAGCGACTTATTTAGCTTTCGCGTCAGCGGCAGCGTTATCTCCCGCTGCGGCTTCCGGCTTCGCATCCGCTTTCGGCGCCGGTTTGATATCCAGCAGCTCTACGTCGAACACCAGCGTGGAGTTAGCCGGGATGCCCGGAACGCCGGTTTTACCGTAAGCCAGCTCAGGCGGAATGACCAGCTTGATTTTGCCGCCTTTCTTGATGTACTTCAGGCCTTCAGTCCAGCCCGGGATAACGCCATCCAGACGGAAAGAGAGCGGCTCGCCGCGGGTGTAAGAGTTATCGAACTCTTTACCATCGATAAGCGTACCTTTGTAGTTAACCACTACGGTATCGCTGTCTTTCGGCGCGTCGCCGCTGCCCGCTTTCTCGACTTTATACATCAGGCCGGTAGAAGAGGTTTTCACATCTTTCTCTTTGGCGAAGGCGTCACGGAAGGCTTTGCCTTTATCGGCGTTTTCTTTCGCGTCCTTCTCCATTTTTTCCTGTGCGGCGGTCTTCACGCGGGTTTCGAAAGCCTGAAGGGTCTGTTCGATCTCCTGGTCGGAAAGTTTGCTCTTGTCAGCAAACGCGTCCTGCACGCCTGCGATCAGCTGCGCTTTATCCAGCTTGATGCCCAGCTTCTCTTGCTCTTTCAGCGAGTTTTCCATGTAACGACCCAGCGATGCGCCCAGCGCATAAGCCGATTTCTGATCGTCATTTTTGAATGCCGCATTTGCGCTTGCTGCGGCAGGCGCATCTTTCGCCGGTGCGGCCGCGGAGGCCAGCGGTGCATTCAGCGCAACGGCCATGGTGGTCGCCAGCAGCGTGACTTTAAACAGTGATTTCATCCATTTTCTCCAGGACCGGGGCCTCTCACCCCAGAGTTATATAAAATAAGGAAACTAATATAAAACGTTGCGGGGGAAATCTACACACCCTCCCCACCGGTAATCGATTTATTTCAGATTATTTTTGTTTAAATACGTTTCCTGACGGCAAAGTTCAGCAAGCGCGGCAAATTTTTCGTAAAATCGCCGCTCTGACGGAGGAACATCATGCAGCATAAGTCTTTAGAAGCGCGTCTGGCGGAGCTGGAAAGCCGGCTGGCATTTCAGGAGATCACTATCGAAGAGCTGAACCAGACCGTGACGGCTCACGAACTCGAAATGGTGAAACTGCGTGAGCAGCAACGGCTTCTGATAGAAAAAGTCAAAGCGAGCCAGACATCGATGATTGCGTCGCAGGCGGAAGAGACACCGCCGCCGCATTATTAAAGGCAATAAAAAAGGGCGTCTTCAACGCCCTTTTCTTTGTGCTTAGTGGCAGCCGCAGCCACCGCCGCCGCAACCACCTTTACTGCCGTGATCGTGGCCGTGACCGCCGCAGCAACCGTCGTGGTCGTGATCATGGTCGTGGTCGTGATGATGGCCATGCGCGCCGTGAACGTGGCCGTGAGCCAGCTCTTCTTCGGTCGCTTCGCGAATCGCTACCACTTCTACGTTGAAGTTCAGGTTCTGGCCCGCCAGCATGTGGTTGCCGTCAACCACAACGTGGTCGTCTTCCACTTCGGTAATCTCTACCGGTACCGGACCCTGATCGGTTTCCGCCAGGAAGCGCATGCCAACCTGCAGTTCGTCAACGCCCATGAAGACGTCTTTCGGTACGCGCTGCACCAGGTTTTCGTCATACTGACCGTAAGCGTCGTTCGCGCCGACGCTAACGTCGAAGCGATCGCCAACGTCGTGACCTTCCAGCGCTTTTTCCAGCCCTGAAATCAGGGAGCCGTGACCATGCAGGTAGTCCAGCGGCGCACTCACCGGAGACTCATCAACCAACACACCGTCTTCTGTACGTACCTGATAGGCCAGGCTGACCACCAGGTCTTTTGCTACTTTCATGATATCTCCTGAGCGGAAAAAAATGTCAGGCGCGATTGTAGCCCAAATCAACGCCCGTGTACCCTTAAGCTTAAAGAAAGCTGGGGCATATCGCTAGTCGGGATGAAAAATCCCAATCACTTGCTCTTCTTTGCGTACATGCTCGCGAGCTTCTTTATCCGCTTCACGCATCTGGTGTCCGCATTTCACGCACTCCACCACATCGACATTATTTTCCCGCCACATCGCCAGCGAATCCTGGGCCTGGCAGGCAGGGCAGCGCGCCCCGGCAATAAAACGTTTACGAACCGCCATAACTCACCTTCTATTCAAATTCGTCCCAGCCATCAAGCTGACGCCGCTCCTGCTGCATCTCCCGCTGGAAGATCTCCTCCAGCTCGCGTCGCGCTTCCCGCGCGCGGGAAATCTGCGCGTTATCAGTATGCACAGGCATAAGCTCTCGCAGCATGCGCATATCAAGGCGGCGAAAATGCAACTGTGCGCGCTGCGCCTGGTGAGGATGCATGCCAAGCGACATCAACGTCTTGCGCCCAAGCTCCAGCGCGCTGGAAAACGTCTCACGAGAAAATTGCTTCACGCCCGCCTGCAGAAGCTCATGCGCCTCCACACGCCCTCTTGCGCGCGCCAGGATTTCTAGCTGTGGAAAGTTCTGCTGGCACAGATGGACTATTTTCATCGTGTCCTCCGGGTCGTTGCAAGTAATCACAATGGATTTGGCTGCCTCCGCGCCAGCCGCCCGCAGCAAATCAACCTGGGTGGCGTCGCCGTAATAAACTTTATAACCATACCGGCGCATCAGATTCACCGCGCTGATATCCCGCTCCAGCACCGTGATGCGCATTTTATTCGCCATCAGCAAGCGCCCAATAACCTGTCCGAAACGGCCAAAGCCGACAATAATCACCTGCGGTTGATCGTCCTCGACATAGGGCTTTTCATCCGTTTCATCGGGCGAATTAAACTGGCGCGCCAGAAGCTTATCTATGCCTTTCATCACCAGCGGCGTCGTCATCATCGACAGGGTGACGGTGACCAGCAGCAGCGCCATCTGGTCGTCATGAAACAGCCGTTGCGAAGAGGCGGTGGAAAAGAGGACGAACGCGAACTCCCCGCCCTGGCTCAACACGCCGGAAAACTGCAGCCTTTCGGAGTTACGCAGGCCATAAATGCGCGAAAGCACGTAAAGCACCAGCATTTTTACCGCCACCAGCACCGCGACGCTCATCACCACCCACAGAATATGGGTATAGAGCACGCCAAGGTTCAACGCCATGCCCACCGAGATGAAAAAGAGCCCCAGCAGCAGCCCTTTAAACGGCTCGATAGCGCTTTCCAGCTCATGGCGGTATTCGCTTTCCGCCAGCAGCACGCCAGCGATAAAAGTCCCAAGCGCCATAGAAAAGCCCAGCGCATCCATAAACAGCGCCGAACCCAGCACCAGCAGCAGCGCGGCGGCGGTAAACACTTCCCGCACGCCGGAAGCGGCGATAAAACGAAACAGCGGACGCAACAGGTAGCGTCCGCCCAGCAGCATGCCGGCGAAAGCCAGCACCTTCATACCGACCTTCATCCAGTCGAGATGCTCGTCGCTGTTGCCTGCAAGCAGCGGCACCAGCGCCAGCGCCGGGATCACGGCCAGATCCTGAAACAGCAGAACAGAGAAGCCAAGCTGCCCCGACTCGCTGCGATTCATTCCCTTGTCGCGCATAAGCTGTAGCGCCATAGCAGTGGAGGACATCGCCAGACCAATGCCGCCTACCAGCGCCGCCTGCCATGAAAACTCCGTCAGCATTAACAACCCGGCCAGAATCAGCGCGCTGAAAACAACCTGCGCCGCCCCCACGCCAAATATTGAGCGCCTTAGCTGCCAGAGTTTCGAAGGATTAAGCTCAAGGCCGATGAGGAACATCAGAAAGACCACGCCCAGCTCGGAGAAGTGCAAAATTTCCTGCACGTCGCTGATAAAACCGAGCCCCCACGGGCCGATGGCGATCCCCGCCAGCAAATAGCCCAGCACGGCGCCGATGCCGAGGCGCGCCGCAACCGGCACCGCCACGACGGCGGCAAAAAGGAACAGCACGCCCGCCAGCAACAAATCAGACCCTTCCATCAGCGGCCTCCTGCTGCCAGCGGCGAAGCCAGCCAGTCGCCGTAGGCTTTGGCATGGCTTGCCAGCGCTTCCGGCGTCTGGCGGCGCGCCCAGTAAACAATGATGGGGGTCAGCCACTGCATGCGGCACATGGCGGCGGTCAGCTCAAAAGGCCGCAGAATATCGCTAAGGGAATAGCGGTTAGCGCCGTCGTAGCGGTACGCCCCCTCCGGCTCGCCGGTGGTGACGACGTTACGCCAGTACTTTCCCGCCAATTGGTTGCCTCCAGTCCCGCTGGCGAAGCCGCGGCTTAGCACGCGGTCAAGCCACTCTTTCAACAGCGCCGGGCAGCTATAGGTATAAAGCGGAAACTGAAAAACAATCACGTCGTGCTCGCGCAGCAACGCCTGTTCATGGGCGATATCGATAAAAAAATCGGGATAGTGTGCATAGAGGTCATGCACCGTGACATTTGGAAGCTGTAAAGCCGGCTTAAGCAAAACCCGGTTGGCTACCGAGTCCTGAGATTCCGGATGGGCATACAGCAGCAAAACTCTCGCTGTCTGTGACATCATTCCCCTCCAGGGCGTCGTCATTGTCATTATTTTGGGCTACCATGGCGGCCCCACGCGGCGCGCTTAGCGCTACGTTACCTGATTATAATGACAACTTAACATAGTCTGAACATACGGCGCCTTATGATTGTTTTCTCCTCGTTACAAATCCGCCGCGGCACGCGCGTGCTGCTGGACAATGCCACCGCCACCATTAATCCCGGTCAGAAAGTGGGGCTGGTGGGTAAAAACGGCTGCGGCAAATCCACGCTGCTGTCGCTGTTAAAAAACGAGATGAGCGCCGATGGCGGCAGCTTCAGCTATCCGGGCACCTGGCAACTCGCCTGGGTAAACCAAGAGACGCCCGCCCTGCCGCAGCCCGCCATGGAATATGTGATTGACGGCGATCGTGAATATCGCCAGCTGGAGAGCGAGCTGAATCAGGCTAACGAACGCAACGACGGTCACGCCATCGCCACGGTGCACGGCAAGCTCGACGCCATCGACGCCTGGAGCATCCGTTCCCGCGCCGCGAGCCTGCTGCACGGTCTGGGCTTCAGCAATGAGCAGTTGGAGCGCCCGGTAAGCGACTTCTCCGGCGGCTGGCGCATGCGCCTCAACCTTGCGCAGGCGCTTATTTGCCGCTCCGATTTGCTGCTGCTCGACGAACCGACCAACCACCTCGATCTCGACGCGGTGATCTGGCTGGAGAAATGGCTGAAGAGCTATCAGGGCACGCTGATCCTGATTTCCCACGACCGCGACTTCCTTGACCCGGTGGTGGACAAAATTATTCATATCGAGCAGCAGACGCTGTTCGAGTACACCGGCAACTACAGCTCGTTTGAGCGCCAGCGCGCCACGCGCCTTGCCCAGCAACAGTCGATGTATGAAAGCCAGCAGCAGCGCGTCGCGCATCTGCAGAGCTTTATCGACCGCTTTAAAGCCAAAGCCTCCAAAGCCAAACAGGCGCAAAGCCGTGTGAAGATGCTGGAGCGTATGGAGCTGATTGCCCCGGCGCATGTCGATAACCCGTTCCACTTCAGCTTCCGCGCGCCGGAAAGCCTGCCCAACCCGCTGCTGAAAATGGAGAAAGTCAGCGCAGGCTACAACGAGCGCATCATTCTCGACTCCATTAAGCTTAACCTGGTGCCCGGCTCGCGTATCGGCCTGCTTGGCCGCAACGGCGCGGGTAAATCCACGCTGATCAAGCTGCTGGCGGGCGAACTGGCGCCGGTAAGCGGCGAAATCGGGTTAGCGAAGGGCATCAAGCTTGGCTACTTCGCCCAGCATCAGTTGGAGTTCCTGCGAGCGGACGAGTCGCCTTTGCAGCATCTGGCGCGCCTCGCGCCGCGTGAGCTGGAGCAACAGCTGCGCGATTATCTGGGCGGATTTGGCTTCCAGGGCGATAAAGTCACGGAAATGACCGAACGCTTCTCCGGCGGTGAAAAAGCGCGCCTGGTGCTGGCGCTGATCGTCTGGCAGCGCCCTAATCTGCTGCTGCTCGACGAACCGACTAACCACCTCGACCTGGATATGCGTCAGGCGCTGACCGAAGCGCTGATTGAATTTGAAGGCGCGCTGGTCGTGGTATCGCACGACCGCCACCTGCTGCGCTCCACCACCGACGATCTCTATCTGGTTCACGACGGCAAAGTAGAGCCGTTCGACGGCGATCTGGAGGATTACCAGCAGTGGCTGAGCGACCTGCAAAAACAGGAAAGTCAGCCTGCGGAGTCGTCGAAAGAGAACGCCAACAGCGCTCAGGCGCGTAAAGATCAAAAACGCCGCGAGGCGGAACTGCGCACTCTCACGCAGCCGCTGCGTAAAGAGATAACCCAGCTGGAAAAACAGATGGAGAAGCTCAACGCCGAGCTGGCGCAGGTGGAAGAGAAGCTGAGCGACAGCGCCCTTTACGATCAGAGCCGTAAGGCGGAACTGACGGAGTGCCTGCAAACGCAGGCCAAAGCGAAAGCGACGCTGGAAGAGTGTGAAATGGCCTGGCTGGATGCCCATGAACGCCTCGAAGCGATGACCCAGGGCGATTAATCAGCCAGGCACAGTGGCGTTATTGCTCTGCCGCCAGGCGCTGGCGCAGCGTTTCCAGATGTTCGGTGTGATAAAGCTTACCGTCCAGAAAACGGGTTTTTAGCTCACCCTGCTGCTCCTGCGTCCAGGTTTGCTCGTCAAAGAGCTGATAATCCCCCGCCTCGTTGCGCTCAACCCGCAGCAGACCGCGCGCGGAGCGTTTCAGGCCATTGTCGGTTTTCGGCTCTTTGAAAATCATGCGCCCGACGCCGTTGACCTCGCCGTAAGTGGCTTTCATTGCAAAACCGAACGTGTCGCGGGTGTTGTACTGGTAGGTAAAAGAGCCCACGCCAAACACCACGTTAGAACTGGCGAAACCTTTTGCCGCCAGACGGCGCAAAATCTCATCGGCGCGCTCAAGGGTAATGGAGTCGCCGTAAATCAGCCCGACGTGCGGGTCGAGCACCTTAAATCCTTTCTCATTCACGGCGCCGCCGAAAATCTCCCACAGCACTTCCACCGACCCTTTCTCTTCGGGCGTGCGTTCTGCACGCGTATCGTCATCCGCCGCCGTGCCGCACAGAATATCTACCGGGTCGCCGCTGTCCGGGCGAAACACCACGCGGCCTTCCCGCGCCATGATTGAACCCTTCAGCTCGCGGGTGTATTCGGTCAAAACGCGCCAGTAATCCCAGGTATCAGAAACAATCGAGACAATACCGTTCGGGTAAAGGTCGCAAATCAGTCGGCGGAAGGTCTCGATTTCCCCGGCCTGCTCGCCCATGCACATTACGCTGTGCTCGGTCGCCGGTACCGACGCCGCGATAAAGTAGTCCTCGCCCTGGGTGTAGTAATCGCGGGCGTAAAGTACGGAAGGGATGTTGTCGGTGCCTTTAAAGCTCAGCAGGTGGCCGCAGCCTGCCTGGGCGGTGTCCTGAAGCCCGGACATGCCGCGAAACGAGAAGTCATGGCACTGAAAATCGAGATGGCTCGCATCACTGCAGGTTTCCTTCGCCCAGCGCTCGCAGATAAGGCGATAGTGGTGTGCGATGGTGGCGTTGGTCGACGCTTTCCACAGCTCAGCGGAAAGCACCGTCTCCAGGTAGTTTACCAGCCAGAAAAACTCATCTCGGGTATTGGTAATGGTAAGGACCGGCACCTTCATCGCCACTTTGCTGCCTTCATCCAGCGCTTTGATGTGCAGCGGCAGATAACCCAACTGGTGCAGAGCGCGGATATGCTCAGCGCTGACCGCCCCTTTGCCCATGTAGCTGTCCATGACCGCCTGGTATTCCGCTACCACCTCTTGCTCGTCACGGGCGAAGAAGCGCTCGTTGAAGAGATCAACCAGGAACCACTGCAAAAAGCCCTGCAGGCCGAAAAAGACCAGCTTGCCGTCCGCTACCGGAGAATGAAAATGACGATCGCTGCGCGGCGTAAAGTTTGAATAAACCTTTGTCGTTCCTGCCGGGTACTGCTCGCGGTGTGAAACTTTGTAACCATCGATAGCCAGAATCGGGTTCATCATTTTCTCTCTCCTTAAGCGTTATAAATTTTATTGATATCAATAACGTCAATATTATTCGCGGCAAGCTCAGCGCTGGCGAGCGAGGTGGTGGTATAGATCCGATCGATTCCCTGGCTTAACAGGTTCTCCACGCCTTTAGAGAAAACGCCGTGGGTGACATACAGGCTGACGCTAAGAGCGCCGGCATCGCGCAACACCTGAGCGGAACCGATGAAGGTGCCTCCTGCGTCGCACAGGTCGTCAACAATCAGCACCGCCTTGCCTTTTACCTCGCCTTCAACCAGGCGGAAACCGGTTAGCTCGCCGGTCGCTACGTTGCGCTGTTTCGTGAGTGTAGCGAACCCGTCTGCGCCGACAGCCTGCGCCACGGCGTGGATTTTTTTCAGCGCCCCCGCGTCAGGCGCTACCAGTATCAGTTCCCCGGCGCGCAACGCGGCGCTCAGCGTTTCGCTTTGTAGCAGGCAGCGCTCCTGAGGAATAGCTACCAGATTAGTGATAGCCGCGGCCGCCGCTTCGCTATGGGGGTCCAGCACAAAAACTTTGTCGAACGCCAGTTGATTAAGCAGGCTGGCGAAGACCTTCAGGGCGAAGCTGTCGCCTTGCTGCATATGGCGATCCTGACGGGCATACGGCAGCCACGGCAGTTCAAGATGGCTGAAGCGGACATCGCAGCCGTGACGTACCGCTTCGGTCAGTTGCGCCAGCAGCATGAAGTCATCCATGTTTTTCATGGCGGCGGCGCGAATCTGCATCAGCGAAGCCGTAGCAGGCAGCTCGCCCGCCACTTTCGCCCAGACGGCGCCGTCAGGAAAACGCCCGGTTTCAACCTCTATCTCTTTGCCATCCAGTTTCAGTTGCGGCTGCATCATGGTTCGCTCCTCAAATTTAGTTATTGTCCGTGCGACACATTTAATATTGTCCATGAGACATTAAATGGCAAGCGATAATTTTCACGCTTTCCTCACTACGAAGTTAACACGATGATTATTAATGAAATAAAGGTTTATCTTGCCCGACAGAGCGAGGCTGTTAAACTTGTCCCTCCGACAATTAACCCGGACCAGCTATGACGACAGAAGCGGAATACCTGCAGCAATACGATCCTTCGCGTTTTCCTTCGCCGCTGGTGACGGTGGACAGTGTGCTATTCACGATTGCGGATCAGGCGCTAAGCGTTTTGTTGGTACAGCGCGCCAGACAGCCGCAGCAGGGGCGCTGGGCGCTGCCCGGCGGGTTTATTGATATCGAAAAGGATGATTCAACCCACGCCACGGCGCTGCGTAAGCTTACCGAAAAAACCGGGGTCAGCCCTTCCTGGCTGGAGCAGCTGGAGACGTTTTCTGGCCCGACGCGCGACCCGCGCGGCTGGAGCCTCACCGCCGCCTGGTTTGCGCTTATCGCCTGGGTCGATTGCCAACCCCATATCGCCTCGGTGAGCGACGCGAAGTGGGTGCCAGTATCGGCGCTGCCGAATACGGAACTCGCCTTCGATCACAGCGAGATTATCCAGGCAGCCCTTCATCGCCTGCGCCAGAAGACCATGTATTCGCTGTTGCCGGTCTACTGTCTGCCGGAGCGCTTTACCCTGACGCAGTTGCATGAGGCGACGGAAATCATTCTTGGCCAGCCAATCCAGCGTAAAAGCCTGATTCGCCGGTTTGAAGCCTCCGGCATGTTTGAAGAAACCGGCGAAAGCGTGGCGACTGGCGCCCGCAAAGCGCGGCTCTGGCGACGCAAGCCAGATGCTAACATTCACCTTTTCTCGCGTAATCTGCTGACGGAATAGTCTTTTTCTAAACGCCCGGTTCGTTATCGTGCCCCGCCGCACCAAATCATCAACAATATGAATAACAATCGTTATAGTCATTCGCGAACTCATTACATTAATCTGGTGCTATGGCCGAAATAACCCCTGCAGAACTGACCGCTCCGCCCACCGGCTCGCAACATTTTCAGCCGATGCCGGGTCTGAGCAACGCGCATCTGCAAACCATGCTGCCGCGGCTGCTGCGCCGTCGGCTACAGTTTACGCCGCACTGGCAACGTCTCGACTTGCCGGACGGCGATTTTGTCGATCTCGCCTTTAGCGAAGAACCGCAAGCCGCTCGCCACAAGCCCCGGCTGGTCGTTTTCCATGGGCTGGAAGGCAGCTTGCACAGCCCCTACGCGCATGGGCTTATCCATGCGGCGAAGCAGCGTGGCTGGCTTGGCGTCGTGATGCATTTTCGCGGCTGCAGCGGCGTGCCGAACAAAATGCCGCGCATCTATCATTCTGGCGAAACCGAAGACGGCACCTGGTTTCTGCACTGGCTGAACCGGCGCTTCGGCGAGGCGCCGACTGCGGCGGTGGGCTTTTCGCTGGGCGGCAATATGCTGGCCTGCCTGATGGCGAAGCTGAACGCAGACTTTCCGCTGGCGGCGGGCGTGGTGGTTTCCGCGCCGTTGATGCTGGAAGCGTGCAGCTACCACATGGATAAAGGCTTCTCCCGCGTTTATCAGCGCTACCTGCTGAACCTGCTGAAGGCGAACGCGAGCCGCAAGCTTAAGGCGTGGCCCGGCACGCTGCCGATAGACCTGGCGCAGCTCAAGCGCCTGCGCCGCATTCGCGATTTCGATGACGCTATTACCTCGAAAATCCACGGCTTTCGCGACGCCATCGACTACTATCGCCAGTGTAGCGCTCTGCCTTTACTGAACCAGATAACGCGACCTACGCTTATCATCCATGCCAAAGATGACCCGTTTATGGATCATCACGTGATCCCGCAACGTGAAACGCTGCCTGCTAATATCGAGTATCAACTGACCGATCATGGCGGACACGTAGGCTTCGTTGGCGGCACGCTGCGACGCCCGCAGATGTGGCTGGAAAAGCGTATTCCCGACTGGTTAACGACATATCTGGACCGATAAATGATCATTCCCTGGCAAGAGCTGCCGCCCGAGACGCTGGACAACCTGATTGAAGCGTTTGTCTTGCGCGAAGGCACCGATTATGGTGAACATGAACGTTCGCTCGAACAAAAAGTGGCCGATGTTAAGCGGCAATTACAGAACGGCGAAGCCGTTCTGGTGTGGTCTGAACTGCACGAAACGGTCAATATCATGCCGCGCGGGCAGTTCCGTGGCTGATGGTCAGCCTGGCTTTTTGTCAGGCTGACGCCAGAGCGAAGCAGACTATTCCGCCAGCGCCGGAACGCTGGCGTCAGTGGCGTACCTTTTTCGCGTATCCATGGAGTTCTCGCTATGTCATCAAGACACCCGGTTATCGCCGTTACAGGTTCCAGCGGCGCAGGCACGACCACCACCAGCCTTGCGTTTCGTAAGATCTTCGCTCAACTACACCTTCATGCCGCGGAAGTGGAAGGCGACAGCTTTCACCGCTATACGCGCCCGGAAATGGATATGGCTATCCGCAAGGCGCGCGATTTAGGCCGGCATATCAGCTATTTTGGCCCCGACGCCAACGACTTTGGCCTGCTTGAACAAACCTTTATCGAGTATGGCCGCAGCGGCCAGGGGAAATCGCGCAAATACCTGCATACCTATGATGAAGCGGTGCCGTGGAACCAGGTGCCGGGCACCTTTACGCCCTGGCAGCCGCTGCCGGAGCCTACCGACGTGCTGTTTTATGAAGGGCTGCACGGCGGCGTGGTCACGCCGCATCACAACGTGGCGCAGCATGTAGATTTGCTGGTGGGCGTAGTGCCTATCGTCAACCTTGAGTGGATCCAAAAGCTGATTCGCGATACCAGCGAGCGAGGGCATTCACGCGAGGCGGTGATGGATTCCGTGGTGCGATCAATGGAAGATTACATTAACTACATCACGCCGCAGTTTTCCCGCACCCATATTAATTTCCAGCGCGTGCCGACGGTGGATACGTCTAACCCCTTCGCGGCGAAAGGCATTCCTTCGCTCGATGAAAGCTTTGTGGTTATCCACTTTCGCAACCTTGAAGGGATTGATTACCCCTGGCTGCTCGCCATGCTTCAGGGTTCTTTCATTTCTCACATCAATACGCTTGTCGTTCCCGGCGGCAAGATGGGGCTGGCGATGGAATTAATTATGCTGCCGCTGGTGCAGCGATTGATGGAAGGGAAAAAAATTGAATAAGGCGGCTGACGCCGCCCCGCGTCAGGCTTCCACCACTTCATAAGAGTGGGTGATGTTGACCGCTTTGCCGAGCATCAGCGCCACAGAGCAATATTTCTCAGCGGAGAGATCCACCGCGCGCGCCACAGCCGCCTCCTTCAGCGCCTTACCCGTTACGATAAAGTGCAGGTTAATGTGAGTGAACAAACGCGGCGCCTCTTCGCGGCGTTCTGAGGTCAGTTTCACTTCGCAATCCTGAACGTCATGACGCCCTTTTTGCAAAATAGACACCACGTCGATAGCGCTGCAACCGCCTGCCGCCATCAGCACCATTTCCATCGGGCTTGGCGCTTTATCGCCGGAATTACCGTCCATCAGGATTTGGTGCCCTGAAGCGGATTCGCCCAGAAACGTCAATCCCTCAACCCACTTTACTCGTGCCTGCATAATCATCACTCCGATGTATAAAAATTTTTGACAGATTACGCGCCAGTTACGAAAGAGGCAACGGAAGGGCGACCTGCGTCAAGCTGAAACGAGACAATAGAAGACACCCATGAAAAGCTATGCTAAAACAGTCTGGATGCTGCGGCGATACATTGATGTTATGCATGTATGCAGAGGACAAGACAATTTACCGGCTGCGACGACATGGACAGCCAACTTCCCGGGATGCGGGAAGATAATGATTGCAAAGCCAGATGGGGGACCCGCGCCCCGTCTTTGGAGCCAGTTTAAACAGAGGATAACAGCGCATGGTGCTTGGCAAACCGCAAACAGACCCGACTCTCGAATGGTTCTTGTCACATTGCCACATTCATAAGTACCCATCGAAGAGCACGCTGATTCACCAGGGTGAAAAAGCGGAAACGTTGTATTACATCGTTAAAGGCTCAGTGGCAGTGCTGATCAAAGACGAAGAGGGCAAGGAGATGATCCTCTCGTATCTGAATCAGGGAGACTTTATCGGCGAACTGGGCCTGTTTGAAGAGGGCCAGGAGCGCAGCGCCTGGGTTCGCGCCAAGACTGCTTGCGAAGTCGCCGAGATTTCCTATAAGAAATTCCGCCAGCTTATCCAGGTGAACCCGGACATCCTGATGCGCCTCTCTTCGCAGATGGCGCGTCGTCTGCAAGTCACCTCTGAAAAAGTCGGCAACCTGGCGTTCCTCGACGTGACGGGCCGCATCGCCCAGACGTTGCTCAACCTGGCGAAACAGCCGGACGCCATGACCCATCCCGACGGCATGCAAATTAAAATCACCCGTCAGGAAATCGGCCAGATTGTGGGTTGCTCCCGCGAAACCGTCGGTCGCATCCTGAAAATGCTCGAAGATCAAAACCTGATCTCCGCGCACGGTAAGACCATCGTGGTTTACGGCACCCGCTAAACCGCCATAAAAAAACGGCGTGTCGCTTCGGTAACACGCCGTTTTTGTTTCTACACTTACCTCTATGTTTCGCCGTCTCATTTATCACCCGGAAGTGAACTACGCCCTGCGTCAGACGCTGATCCTGTGTCTGCCGGTGGCGGTTGGGTTGCTGCTGGGCCATCTGCAACAGGGCCTGCTTTTTTCGCTGGTGCCTGCCTGCTGCAACATCGCCGGGCTCGACACGCCCCACAAGCGCTTTTTCAAACGTCTGGCGGTCGGCGCTTCGCTCTTTGCCGTCAGCAGTTTTACCGTGCAACTGTTACTGGCGAACAATCTGCCGCTGCCGCTTATCTTTTTAGGCATGGCGCTGCTGCTTGGCGTGACGGCGGAGATAAGCTCGCTGCATGCCCGGTTGCTGCCCGCTTCGCTTATCGCCGCCATTTTTACGCTAAGCCTCGCGGGGAACATGCCAGTCTGGGAGCCTATCCTGCTCTATATTTTCGGCACGCTCTGGTACGGGCTGTTTAACTGGTTCTGGTTCTGGCTGTGGCGCGAGCAGCCGCTTCGCGAGTCGCTAAGCCTGCTGTATCGCCAGTTGGCGGACTATTGCGAAGCGAAATATAACCTGCTGACGCAGCATACCGACCCGGAAACTGCCCTGCCCCCGCTGCTTACGCATCAACAAAAAGTAGTGGACCTTATCAGCCAGTGCTATCAACAGTTGCACATGCTGGCGGCCGGGAAACAGAGCGGCTATAAGCGTCTGCTGCGCACCTTCCAGATGGCGCTGGATTTGCAGGAGCATATTTCGGTCAGCCTGCATCAGCCGGAGGAGGTGCAAAAGTTGGTGGAGCGCAGCCACGCCGAGGCGGTGATCCGCTGGAACGCACAGACCATTAGCGCGCGCCTGCGCGTTATGGCCGACGACATCCTCTACCATCGCTATCCGCAGCGTTTCGCCATGGATAAGCAAATCGCCGCGCTGGAGAAAATCGCCCGTCAGCACCCGGACAACCTTGTCGGTCATTTCTGCGAATACCACTTCAGCCGCATCGCCCGCATCCTGCGCACCCAGCGTCCGCTCTATGCCCGCGACCTGATGGCCGACCGGCAGAAACGGCTGCCGCTATTCCCGGCGCTGAAAAGCTACCTTTCGCTCAAATCCGCCGCTCTGCGCAACGCCGCGCGGCTGGGAGTGATGCTGAGCATCGCAAGCCTCGTCGGCAACGCATTCCATCTGCCAAAACCGTACTGGATCCTCATGACCGTGATGTTTGTGACGCAGAATGGCTACGGGGCGACGCGGGTGCGCATTCTCCAGCGAGCGGCCGGCACGCTGGCGGGGTTAATCATCGCGGGCGTCACGCTGCACCTGCATGTGCCGCAGGGCTACATGCTGCTGGTGATGCTGGCTATCACGCTGATTAGCTACCTTATCATCCGCAAAAACTACGGCTGGGCGATGATTGGCTTCACGGTGACGGCGGTTTACTCCTTACAGCTGCTGTCGCTGAACGGCGAACAGTTTATCGTCACCCGGCTTATCGACACGTTGATTGGTTGCTTTATCGCTTTCGGCGGTATGGTCTGGCTGTGGCCGCAATGGCAAAGCGGGCTGCTACGCCAGAACGCCCACGACGCGCTGGAGGCGGACCAGGAGGCGCTGCGCCTTATCCTGAGCGGCGACCCGCAGCCTGCGCCGCTTGCCTGGCAGCGGATGCGCGTCAACCAGGCGCATAACGCACTTTATAACTCGCTGAACCAGGCGATGCAGGAACCTGGCTTCAACGCCCACTACCTGGATGATATGAAGCTTTGGGTTACGCACAGCCAGTTTATCGTTGAGCATATCAACGCCATGACGACGATGGCGCGCGAGCACCATATGCTGACGCCGGAACTGGCGGCGCGTTATCTGGAGTCCTGTGAAATTGCGTTGCAGCGCTGCCAGCAACGGCTGGAATATGATGCGCCGGGGGAATCCCACGACGCGAACATTCTGGAGGGGCCAGAGACGCTGCCGGATACTGCGTTGAGCGTCATGGAACAGCATGTGCACCGTATTCTCGGCCACCTGAACACCATGCACACAATCTCTTCGGTGGCATGGCGTCAGCGGCCGCATCACGGCATCTGGCTTAAGCGCCGTCTGGGCTGATTAGCCTGTTACGCGCGCTACGGCTTTCGCGAAGCGCGCCATCCCTTCGTCGATATCCTCGCTTTCCACTACCAGCGACGGCGCGAAGCGCATCACATCCGGCCCGGCGTTCAGCACCATCAGCCCTTCACTGGCGGCGGCGTAGAGGAAATCCCGCGCACGGCCTTTATAAGCGGGCTTCAGCTCCGCGCCAATCAGCAGGCCCATTCCGCGAATGTCGCTGAAAAGGTTGTACTGCTCGTCGATAGCGCGCAGGTGGCGTACAAACTGCTCGCGCTTCGCGTTAACGCCATCCAGCACCTCCGGCGTGTTGATGATATCAAACGCCGCGCCCGCCACCGCGCAGGCCAGCGGGTTGCCGCCATAGGTGGAGCCATGCGAGCCGACGTGAAATGCCGAGGCCACATCCTGCGTCGCCAGCACCGCGCTTACCGGGAAACCGCCGCCAAGCGCCTTCGCGCTGGTCAGAATGTCTGGCGTCACGCCGTAATGCATGTAGGTAAAAAGCTTGCCGGTGCGGCCCATGCCGCTCTGTACTTCATCAAACACCAGCAGCGCCTGATGCTGGTCGCAGAGTTCGCGCAGCCCCTGTAAAAACGCTGGCGTGGCGGCGGTAACGCCACCTTCTCCTTGCACGGGCTCAACCACCACCGCGCAGGTGTGGTCGTCCATTACCGCTTTAACGGCGCTCAGGTCATTAAAAGGCACGTGGATGATGTCGGCTGGCTTGGGGCCGAAGCCATCGGAATATTTCGGCTGCCCGCCGACCGAAACGGTAAACAGCGAGCGGCCATGAAAGGCATTATGAAACGCGATGATTTTCGTTTTGTAAGGGCTGTGGCGGGTAATCGCGTAATGACGAGCCAGTTTGAACGCCGTTTCGTTGGCTTCGGTGCCGGAGTTCATAAACAGTACGCGGTCAGCGAAGGTGGCTTCAATGATTTTACGACCGAGGCGCAGCGCCGGTTCGTTGGTAAACACGTTGCTGGTATGCCAGAGGGTTTCACCCTGCGTTTTCAGCGCCTCTACCAGCGCAGGATGGCAATGACCCAGCGCCGTCACCGCGATGCCGCCGGCAAAATCCACATACTCATTACCCTGCTGATCCCACACCCGGCTGCCCTTGCCCTTCACCGGGATAAACTCCGCCGGTGCATAAACCGGCAGGATCACTTCATCAAAAGTCGCGCGGGTAATTGCAGTTTGTTCAGTCGCCATGTCATGCCCATCCAGTTAATGCGAAACCGCATATGAAAAGATAAGCATAAAATATGCATAATAAATCAATTAATGGCAATGAAAATTCAGCGATTAAGGAAGTTTGCCAACAGTTGGTGCCCCTGCTCGCTCAGAATGCTCTCCGGGTGAAACTGCACCCCTTCGAGATCCCATCGCTTATGCCGAATGCCCATGATCTCCTGACGATCGGTCCAGGCGGTGACGGTAAAATCATCCGGCAGCGTCGGCGGGTCGATAACCAGCGAATGATAACGCGTAACGGTAAGCGGATTATTCAGCCCGGCAAAGACGCCTTCTCCGGTGTGCTGAATCTGCGACGTTTTGCCATGCATGACTTTTTCCGCCCGCACGACCGAAGCGCCAAAGGCCTGCCCGATAGCCTGATGACCGAGGCAAACGCCAAGGATTGGGAGCCTGCCCGCATAGTGGGAAATGGCCGCAAGCGAAATACCCGCTTCGTTGGGGGTACAGGGACCGGGAGAGATAACCAGCTTTTGCGGCGCCAGCGTCGCGATGTCGGCAAGCGTTAGCTCGTCGTTGCGCTTCACCACCACCTGCGCCCCCAGCTCGCAAAAGTACTGATAGAGGTTCCAGGTAAACGAGTCGTAGTTGTCGATAAGCAGTAGCATGGCGGCTCCGGAAAAAAGAACCGCGTCATTCTACTCGCTTTCGCGCGCCTCGCTCACCACTTTGCTGAAGATCTCGCGCAGCGGCGCGAGGTCGCCCATAGCGCCCGCCTGGTTGGCCGCATTCCAGGCCGTTACATCCACGTCGCGCCAGTCGAGGCTGTAACCCGCATGCAGCGCCAGCTGTTCGAAGAAAACCCGCTGGGCGCGGCCGGTACCGATACGAAACGGGTGCAGGACGTTTATCTCGCAATAGTAGTGGGCAAGGCGCTCAATGAAAGCTTCAGGCTCCAGGCCGACCAGATACTTTTCGTCCTCCAGCTCCTGCATCAGGGCGTTGCCCTCTTTTTCGATGTATTCGAAGTGGCAGAAGCGGGTATCGCCCTGGTAGATATCCACTTCGCGCAGCTCGCCCGCCCATTCATAGACATCCTGAAAAAGCTGGCGGTGGATGGCGCACAGGTGCGGCAACCCGCGCGGCAAAGGCCCCAGCTCAAGGGTGGCGGCTCGCAGCGAGGTAAGCTCGCGCTCGGCGTGCTGCAAGTCCTGCAAAGAATGGATGTTCAGCCGGTTGCGCAGCACTTCGCTGCCCGACCAGAAATAGGGGTCGCGCCCTTCGCCAAATTTATCGCTCATAGTGCCCCCTCCGTTCGTCGATACGCGCCAGCGCTTCTTCGCGCGACAGGGTGATAAGAGGGATATCGATCCCTTCCAGACGGTTGCTGGCCTGGAAGTTGGCGTTCTTTTGCCGCTCCCACAGCCGGGCCTTCTGTTTGTCGGTAAGTTTTTTCGCCATAACGCCTCCCTGAACGTAACCGTATTTGCCACAAGTATAAGCAGCAATTGGCAGATGCGCAGAAAGCAGGAGGAAACGCGGGTGTGGGCCACCCGCGTCAGGAAAGATTAAGGCAGGACTTTCGCGGAGAGGATAACTACCGGTTTTGACGGCACATTCTGGTATGGGCCCACGTCGTGCGTCGGCACCTGAGCGATTTTATCGGCTACATCCATGCCTTTCACAACTTTACCAAATACGGCGTAGCCAAAGTCGCGCTGGCCGTGGTTCAGGAAAGCGTTATCGGCCACGTTGATAAAGAACTGGCTGGTGGCGCTGTCTTTATCGGCGGTACGGGCCATGGCGATGGTGCCGCGCGTGTTAGGCAAGCCGTTGTCCGCTTCGTTTTTCACCGGCGGGTTCGTGGTTTTTTGCTGCATGTCCGCCGTAAAACCGCCGCCCTGGACCATAAAGCCCGGAATAACGCGATGGAAAATGGTGTTGTTATAAAAACCGTTGTTCACGTAATCGACAAAATTCTTCACCGTTGCAGGGGCTTTCTGGCTGTTTAACTCCAGCTCGATGTTGCCTGCTGAAGTGGTGAGCAGTACGCGTGGATCGCCTTTCGCCGCCAGTGCGGCCGGAGAAAGCGCAGAGAGAGCAAACACAGCCGCGACAGCCGCCAGAGTCGTTTTAAACATGAAAAATTCCTTACGTGGGCAGTGATGAATGCAAGTGGATCGATTCTAAAGAGCGTTTGTTTAACGTGCCAGCGATTTACCAGGCTTTACGTAACGCTAAAAGCCCGCTTTGTCGCTATCACTTAAGCCTGACCGGTTAATTTATGTGATAGATCTCAAGTAATAACAGATAAGTTGCAGCAAAAAAGTATCTCAATGTTTAATTGGATCACGTTCGAGCATAAAATGCGCATGCTTACGGCGCTGTCAACGCGCTTTACATATCTATGCACAGGCTCCCCATGACTAACAGTAACCGCATCAGACTCACATGGATCAGTTTCTTCTCCTACGCGTTAACCGGCGCGTTGGTTATCGTCACCGGCATGGTGATGGGCAACATTGCAGAGTATTTCCATCTGCCTGTATCCAGCATGAGCAATACCTTTACGTTCCTTAACGCCGGCATTCTTATCTCTATTTTCCTGAACGCCTGGCTGATGGAGATCGTGCCGCTGAAAACCCAACTGCGTTTCGGCTTTTTGCTGATGGTTGTCGCCGTTGCCGCCCTGATGTACAGCCAGAGCCTCGCGCTGTTCTCGGCGGCGATGTTCGTACTGGGCCTGGTCAGCGGGATCACCATGTCTATCGGCACCTTCCTTATCACCCATATGTATGAAGGACGTCAGCGCGGTTCCCGCCTGCTGTTTACCGACTCCTTCTTCAGTATGGCCGGGATGATCTTCCCAATGGTGGCGGCCTTCCTGCTGGCGCGCGCCATTGAGTGGTACTGGGTGTATGCCTGCATCGGTCTGGTCTACGTCGCCATCTTCATCCTGACTTTCGGCTGCGATTTCCCGGTGCTCGGCAAACATGCGCCGAAAGCCGATCAGCCGGTTGCGAAAGAAAAATGGGGCGTCGGCGTGCTGTTTCTTTCCATCGCCGCGCTTTGCTACATTCTGGGTCAGCTCGGTTTTATCGGCTGGGTGCCGGAGTACGCCACCAAAGGCCTCGGCATGAACCTGAATGACGCCGGTACGCTGGTGAGCAACTTCTGGATGTCTTACATGATAGGCATGTGGGTGTTCAGCTTCGTGCTGCGCTTCTTTGACCTGCAGCGTATCCTGACCGTGCTGGCGGGCCTCGCCACGGTGCTGATGTACTTTTTCATCACCAGCAAACCGGAGCACATGTCGTGGTTCATCCTGGCGCTGGGCTTCTTCTCCAGCGCTATCTACACTACCATCATTACGCTGGGCTCGCTGCAGACCAAAGTCGCCTCGCCGAAGCTGGTTAACTTTATCCTGACCTGCGGCACCGTCGGCACCATGCTGACCTTTATCGTAACCGGCCCGATTGTGGCGAATCACGGCGCGCAGGCTGCGCTGTTTACCGCTAACGGCCTTTACGCTGTCGTGTTTGTTATGTGCTTCGCGCTGGGCTTTGTGACTCGTCATCGCCAGCACTCGGCTGCCGCCGCCGCGCACTAATAAGCCTAATGTCCCTTTCCGTCTGGAAGGGGACATTGTTCAGATTCCGGCGTTCAGCCATGAACGCCGCTCCGCCCCCGGTTAACGCTTTTCCTCTTCCGCATGGCACCCCTTCGTAACTATTTCCAGTCCGTTTCCTTAGTTGTTAATGCCTTGTGAAAAAATCAGCGCCTCGCTGCCTCGACCGTTCTTTTTTGTTCAGAAAATCCTCAAGCGCGAATTTCCAGAAATTTCCATAACTTAGAAAATAAAAGGAAAATCAAACATATACCTCTTAAGGGGTATATAAGAGGGCAATTGATCCACATCAATAAGCGGGGGTGCTGAATCGTTAAGGTAGGCAGTAATAGAAAAGAAATCGAGGCAAAAATGAGCAACGTCAAACTCGCTATTATCGGTAACGGCATGGTCGGCCACCGCTTTATCGAGGACCTTCTCGACAAAGCCGAACCGGGCCAGTTCGACATTACCGTCTTCTGTGAAGAGCCGCGCATCGCCTATGACCGCGTGCATCTCTCCTCCTACTTCTCCCACCATACCGCTGAAGAACTCTCTCTTGTCCGTGAAGGGTTTTATGAAAAACACGGCGTGAAAGTGCTGGTGGGCGAACGCGCCATTACCATTAACCGTCAGGAGAAGGTGATTCACTCCAGCTCCGGGCGCAGCGTTTATTACGACAAACTGATCATGGCGACCGGCTCTTATCCGTGGATCCCGCCTATCAAAGGCGCGGAAACCCAGGATTGCTTCGTCTACCGCACTATTGAAGACCTGAACGCCATTGAAGCCTGCGCGCGTCGCAGTAAACGCGGCGCGGTCGTGGGCGGCGGCCTGCTCGGTCTGGAAGCCGCCGGGGCGCTGAAAAACTTAGGCGTGGAAACGAACGTTATCGAATTCGCGCCGATGCTGATGGCCGAACAGCTTGATCAGATGGGCGGCGAACAGCTGCGTCGCAAAATTGAAAGCATGGGCGTGAAAGTTCACACCAGCAAAAATACGCAAGAGATCGTTCAGCAAGGCGTTGAAGCGCGTAAAACCATGCGTTTTGCCGACGGCAGCGCACTGGAAGTGGACTTCATTGTGTTCTCCACCGGTATTCGCCCGCGCGATAAGCTCGCGAAACAGTGCGATCTCGCTATCGCCCAGCGCGGCGGCATCATGATCAACGACCAGTGCCAGACTTCCGACCCGGATATCTACGCTATCGGCGAATGCGCCAGCTGGAACAGCCGTGTTTACGGGCTGGTGGCGCCGGGCTACAAAATGGCGCAGGTCGCGGTCGACCATATTCTTGGCAACGCGAACGCCTTCGAAGGGGCGGATCTCAGCGCCAAACTGAAGCTGCTCGGCGTTGACGTGGGCGGCATCGGCGACGCGCATGGCCGTACGCCGAACTCCCGCAGCTACGTCTTTCTCGACGAAAGCAAAGAGGTTTACAAACGCCTCGTGGTAAGCGCGGACAACAAAACCCTGCTCGGCGCCGTGCTGGTGGGCGACACCAGCGACTACGGCAACCTGCTGCAGCTGGTGCTGAACGCCATCGAACTGCCGGAAAACCCGGATTCGCTCATCCTGCCCGCACATGCAAGCCAGGGCAAACCAGCCATCGGTGTGGATAAACTGCCGGACAGCGCGCAGATTTGCTCCTGCTTCGATGTGACCAAAGGCGACCTGGTCGCCGCCATCGGCCGCGGCTGCCACACCGTGGCGGCGCTGAAAGCGGAAACCAAAGCCGGCACCGGTTGCGGCGGCTGTATCCCGCTGGTGACGCAGGTGCTGAACGCCGAACTGGCTAAACAGGGTATTGAGATAACCAATAACCTGTGCGAACACTTCGCCTTTTCTCGTCAGGAGCTGTATCACCTCATTCGCGTAGAAGGCATTAAAACCTTCGACGAACTGCTGGCGAAATACGGCAGCGGTTATGGCTGCGAAGTGTGTAAACCCACCGTCGGTTCGCTGCTCGCCTCCTGCTGGAACGAATATGTGCTGAAACCGCAGCACACTCCGCTGCAGGACACCAACGACAACTTCCTGGCGAATATCCAGAAAGACGGCACTTACTCAGTCATTCCACGCTCCGCCGGCGGCGAAATTACCCCCGAGGGGCTGATGGAAGTAGGCCGCATCGCCCGTGAGTTTAACCTCTACACCAAAATCACGGGTTCCCAGCGCATCGGCCTGTTCGGCGCGCGCAAAGACGACCTGCCAGAGATCTGGCGCCAGCTTATCAACGCGGGCTTTGAAACCGGCCACGCTTACGCTAAGGCGCTGCGTATGGCGAAAACCTGCGTCGGCAGCACCTGGTGCCGCTACGGCGTCGGCGACAGCGTAGGTCTGGGGGTTGAGCTTGAGAACCGCTATAAAGGCATCCGCACCCCGCACAAGATGAAATTCGGCGTCTCCGGCTGCACCCGCGAATGCGCGGAAGCGCAGGGCAAAGATGTCGGCATTATCGCCACCGAGAAAGGCTGGAACCTGTATGTGTGCGGCAACGGCGGCATGAAACCGCGCCACGCGGATCTGCTGGCGGCGGATCTCGATCGCGACACGCTGGTGCGCTACCTCGACCGCTTCATGATGTTCTACATCCGCACCGCGGATAAGCTGACCCGCACCGCGCCATGGCTGGACGCGATGGAAGGCGGCATCAACTACCTGAAGAGCGTCATCATCGACGACAAGCTGGGTCTGAACGCACAGCTGGAAGCGGAGATGACTCGTCTGCGCGAAGCGGTTATCTGCGAATGGACGGAAACGGTCAACAACCCGCAGGCGCAGGTTCGCTTCAAACACTTTATCAACAGCGATCGTCGCGACCCGAACGTGCAGGTCGTGGCGGAGCGTCAGCAACATCGTCCGGCCACGCCGTATGAGCGCATTCCGGTCACCTTCGTGGAGGAGGAAACTGTATGAGCCAGTGGAACACCGTCTGCCAGCTTGATGACATTATCCCGGCAACCGGCGTCTGCGCCCTGCTTGGCACTAAACAGGTCGCGATTTTCCGCCCTCGCGCCAACGAGGAGGTTTACGCCATCAGCAATATCGACCCGTTCTTTGAAGCGAGCGTCCTCTCCCGCGGCATCATCGCCGAACATCAGGGCGAGCTGTGGGTGGCGAGCCCGCTGAAAAAGCAGCGTTTCCGCCTGCGCGACGGGTTGTGTATGGAAGATGAAAACCGCTCCGTAACGCATTTTGAGGCGCGCGTGAAGGACGGTCAGGTGCAGGTGAAGGCGTAACCCAGAAAGGTCACAACAACGCTTTCCGGGTTTCAGGCGGGTGACGCTTCGCTTCGCGCGCTCTGATGTAGAGACAGCGGGGCGCGCGAAATTTTACGCCAGGCTCGGCACTGCCCGGTTCCCTCTCCCGTCCGGGAGAGGGCCTGGATGAGGGGCAACCGCCAGGCAGGATGAATAAGCGCCCACCCGGTTCTTTCCCGCACCTGCGCGCCACGCGAAGAAAAGCAGTAAAGCAGAGAGGCACAAGCCTCCGCTCATTAAAAATGTTCCATCGGCGTTCTGCTTACCGGAGCGTCAGTTAAGGACAACAACGATTACGCGTGCGGAAAACCGCCGCGCCGCCACAAGGCGAACTTTTTTACGTTTTAATTTCACTCACTTTTTAGGATAACCACTATGTTTACCGATACGATCAACAAGTGCGCAGCGAATGCCGCCCGCATCGCTCGCCTCTCGGCAAATAATCCGCTGGGCTTCTGGGTCAGTTCCGCCATGGCGGGCGCTTATGTCGGGCTTGGCATCATCCTGATTTTCACGCTCGGCAACCTGCTTGACCCGTCTGTGCGTCCGCTGGTGATGGGGGCCACGTTCGGCATCGCGCTCACGCTCGTTATCATCGCAGGCTCCGAGCTTTTCACCGGCCACACCATGTTCCTGACGCTTGGCGTTAAAGCGGGCGCAATTAGCCATGGCCAGATGTGGGCCATTCTGCCGCAAACCTGGCTTGGCAACCTCGTAGGTTCGGTGTTTGTCGCCCTGCTCTACAGCTGGGGCGGCGGCAGCCTGCTGCCGGTGGATACCAGTCTTGTCCACACCGTGGCGCTCGCCAAAACCACCGCGCCCGCCACCGTGCTGTTCTTTAAAGGCGCGCTCTGCAACTGGCTGGTCTGTCTTGCTATCTGGATGGCTATCCGCACCGAAGGCGCGGCGAAATTCATCGCTATCTGGTGGTGCCTGCTGGCTTTTATCGCCTCCGGCTACGAACACTCCGTCGCCAACATGACGCTCTTCGCGCTCTCCTGGTTTGGTCATCACAGCGAAGCGTATACCCTCTCCGGCATCGGCCATAACCTGTTGTGGGTAACCCTCGGGAATACCCTTTCCGGCGTCGTATTCATGGGGTTAGGTTATTGGTATGCTACCCCGCGCGCAGAGCGCCCGCAGCCTGCCGCGCAGACCGCTCCTGAAACCGCCCGATAAGCCCGATAAGAAGGATAAGCCGTGGATCACCTGCCCATATTTTGTCAGTTACGCAATCGTCCTTGCCTGCTGGTTGGCGGCGGGGATGTGGCAGAACGCAAGGCGCGTCTGCTGATGGAGGCAGGAGCCATCGTCACCGTTAACGCCCTGGATTTCACGCCGCAGTTTCAGGTCTGGGCGGAACAGGGCATGCTGCAGCTGGCGGCGGGCGAATTCGACGCCCGCCTGCTCGATACCTGCTGGCTGGCGATAGCCGCCACGGACGACGACGCCGTTAATCAACAGGTGAGCGACGCTGCTGAAGCGCGCCGAATTTTCTGCAACGTAGTGGATGCGCCCAAGCAGGCGAGCTTCATCATGCCTTCTATCATCGACCGCTCACCGCTTATGGTGGCGATCTCCTCCGGCGGCACCTCGCCGGTGCTCGCCCGCCTGCTGCGGGAAAAGCTCGAAGCGCTGCTGCCGCAGCACATCGGCGAACTGGCGCGCTATGCAGGCAACCTGCGCAAGCGTGTAAAAGAGACGTTCGCCACCATGAGCGAGCGTCGCCGTTTTTGGGAAAAACTGTTTGTTAACGACCGCCTCGCCCAGTCGCTCGCCAATAATGACCAACCCAACGTGGCGGATATTACCGAAACGCTGTTCAGCGAACCGCTGGAAAACCGCGGTGAAGTGGTGCTGGTGGGCGCAGGTCCCGGCGACCCGGGGTTGTTGACGCTAAAAGGGCTGCAGCAGATTCAGCAGGCGGACATCGTGGTTTACGATCGCCTGGTTTCCGATGAGATCATGAATCTGGTGCGCCGCGACGCCGATCGCGTGTTTGTCGGCAAACGCGCCGGCTACCACTGCGTGCCGCAGGAAGAGATTAACCAGATCCTGCTGCGCGAGGCCCAGCGCGGCAAACGCGTGGTGCGCCTGAAAGGCGGCGACCCGTTTATCTTCGGGCGCGGCGGCGAAGAGCTGGAAACCCTGTGTCACGCAGGCATTCCCTTCTCCGTGGTGCCGGGCATTACCGCCGCCTCTGGCTGCTCCGCCTATGCGGGCATTCCGCTCACCCACCGCGATCACGCCCAGAGCGTGAGGCTGGTCACCGGTCACCTGAAAACTGGCGGCGAGCTGGACTGGCATAACCTGGCGGCGGAAAAACAGACGCTGGTGTTTTATATGGGTTTAAACCAGGCGGCCGCCATTCAGGAAAAATTGCTGGAACACGGGATGGATGCCGCTATGCCGGTTGCGCTGGTCGAAAATGGCACCAGCGTCAAACAGCGCGTGGTCGACGGCACGCTCATGCAGCTTGGCAAACTGGCGCAGCAGGTTGAAAGCCCGAGCCTGATTATCGTCGGGCGCGTGGTCGCGCTGCGTAATAAACTCAACTGGTTCTCTTCGAAATAAGCCTCCCTGTGCGGGCAACCTGTGCTTGCCCGCTACTTTCTTTCCTTATCTTTCAATAAGATGTCGCCATAAAGCGTTACATGCCGCTAACAAGTGGCGATTTTGTGATCTATCTCGCCAATACAATTCATCATATGTTGTTATATTCGTTATGCGTCATCTCATTATGAAAACAGCATAGCGATTTCTCCATGACCCGCGCCGTTTCGGGTCATGCGGCCTCCTGCTGCCTTCATCCAGGCGACGCGCTCTGAACCCCTACAACCCTGTTTGAAAACTAAAAAAGGTAACGATATGGAAGGCCAGGAACTCCAACGCAAGCTCGGCTTCTGGGCCGTGCTGGCCATTTCCGTCGGAACGACCGTCGGTTCCGGTATTTTCGTTTCGGTTGGTGAAGTGGCGAAAGCGGCAGGCTCCCCGTGGCTCACGGTGCTCGCTTTTGTCATTGGCGGTTTGATTGTGATCCCGCAGATGTGCGTTTATGCGGAGCTCTCCACCGCCTATCCCGAAAACGGCGCAGATTATGTCTACCTGAAAAACGCCGGCAGCCGGCCGCTGGCGTTTCTCTCCGGCTGGGCGAGCTTCTGGGCGAACGATGCGCCTTCGCTCTCGATTATGGCGCTGGCGATAGTCAGCAACCTCGGTTTTCTGGTCGCGATAGACCCGTTCACCGGCAAGCTTATCGCCACCGGGTTAATACTCGTGTTTATGCTGCTGCACCTGCGTTCGGTAGAAGGCGGCGCGACGTTCCAGACGCTTATCACCATCGCCAAAATCATCCCCTTCGCCATTGTTATCGGCGTCGGCATTTTCTGGCTGAAAGGCGATAACTTTGCGGCGCCTGCGACAGCGGCGGCGACCAGCGCGGCGGCGGGCATCATGGCGCTGCTGGCGGGCATTTCCGCCACCAGCTGGTCTTATACCGGCATGGCGTCCATCTGTTACATGACCGGCGAAATCAAAAACCCCGGCAAAACCATGCCGCGGGCGCTGATCGGCTCCTGTTTGCTGGTGCTGGTGCTCTACTCGCTGCTGGCGCTGGTTATCTCCGGCCTGATGCCGTTTGACAAGCTCGCCGCCTCCGGCACGCCTATCTCTGACGCGCTGACTTATATTCCGGCGCTTGGCAGCGTGGCGGGCGTTTTCGTCGCCGTCACCGCGATGATCGTTATTCTGGGCTCGCTTTCCAGCTGCGTGATGTACCAGCCGCGCCTCGAGTATGCGATGGCGAAAGATAACCTGTTCTTCAAATGTTTCGGCCACGTACACCCGAAATACAACACGCCGGATGTCTCCATCATCCTGCAATGCGCGCTCGGCATTTTCTTTATCTTTGTTTCCGACCTCACCAGCCTGCTCGGCTACTTCACGCTGGTGATGTGCTTCAAAAACACCCTCACCTTCGGCTCCATCATCTGGTGTCGCAAACGTGAGGATTACAAACCGCTGTGGCGCACCCCGGCCTTTGGTCTGATGACCTTCGCCGCCATCGCGTCAAGCCTCATCCTGGTCGCTTCTACCTTCGTATGGGCGCCCGTCCCGGGCCTTATCTGCGCCCTGATTGTTATCGCCACCGGCCTGCCCGCTTACGCCTTCTGGGAAAAGCGCAACCGCCGTCTGGCTCATGTTTCCTAACCCTGTCTGGAGAGTTGTTTCATGCTGAATATCGATAAAAGCACCGTGGATTTCCTGGTAACCGAAAATATGGTGCAGGAAGTGGAAAAGATTATGGAGAAGGATGTGCCGCGCGTGCACGCTATCGTCGATGAGATGATCAAGCGCGGCATTGACCGCATCTACTTCGTCGCCTGCGGCTCGCCGCTCAACGCCGCGCAGACAGCGAAGCATCTGGCGGACCGCTTCTCCAGCCTGCAGGTTTACGCCCTTTCCGGCTGGGAGTTCTGCGACAACACGCCTTACCGTCTCGACGCAAAATGCGCGGTTATCGGCGTGTCCGATTACGGCAAAACCGAAGAGGTGATCAAGGCGCTGGAGCTGGGCGCCGCCTGCGGCGCGCTCACCGCCGCCTTCACTAAACGTCCGGACAGCCCGATTGTTCATGCGGCTGAACATGTGGTGGCGTATGAAGCGGACTGCATCTGGGAAATCCATCTGCTGCTCTGCTACAGCGTAGTGCTGGAGATGATCACCCGTCTCGCGCCGCACGCCGAAATCGGCAAAATCAAAAACGACCTGCGCAAGCTGCCGCAGGCGCTGGGCCACCTGGTGCGCACCTGGGAAGATAAGGGCCGTCAGCTTGGCGAGCAGGCGTCGCAGTGGCCGATGATCTACACCGTTTCCGCAGGCCCGCTGCGCCCGCTCGGCTACAAAGAGGGCATCGTCACGCTAATGGAGTTTACCTGGACTCACGGCTCGGTGATTGAGAGCGGCGAGTTCCGCCACGGCCCGCTGGAAATTGTCGAGCCGGGCGTGCCGTTCCTCTTCCTGCTGGGCAACGATGAAAGCCGCCACACCACCGAGCGCGCTATCCGCTTCGTGCGCGAGCGTACCGATAATGTCATCGTTATCGACTACGAAGAGATTGCCCAGGGGCTGCACCCGTGGCTCGCGCCGTTCCTGATGTTCGTGCCGATGGAGTGGCTCTGCTACTACCTCTCTATTTACAAAGACCACAACCCGGACGACCGTCGCTACTACGGCGGCATTGTCGAGTATTAATCCCCCGCCCGGCCTCTGCGGAGGCCGGGACATTCATGCAAGGAGAAGGGTATGAAAACGGGTATGTTTACCTGCGGGCATCAGCGTTTACCGCTGGAGCACGCCTTTCGCGACGCGCACGAACTGGGCTACGACGGGCTGGAGCTGTGGGGCGGCAGGCCGCACGCCTTCGCGCCGGACTTAAATGCGGGCGGCATCCGCCACGTTAAAGAACTCTCCCGCGTCTATCAGATGCCGATCATCGGCTATACGCCGGAAACTAACGGCTATCCGTATAACATGATGCTGGGCGATGAACGGATGCGTCGGGAAAGCCTCGACATGATTAAGCTCGCCATGGAGATGGCTAAAGAGATGGAGGCGGGCTTTACGCTGATTTCCGCCGCTCATGCGGGCTACCTCGCCACGCCGGACGCCATCTGGCAGCGGCTTGCTGACAACCTGCGCGAATTATGCGATTTCGCGGAAGATATCGGCATGGATCTGCTGCTGGAGCCGCTCACGCCGTATGAATCCAACGTGGTTTGCAACGCTAACGATGTGCTGCGCGCGCTCTCGCTCGTGCCTTCGCCGCGCCTTTACAGCATGGTCGATATCTGCGCGCCGTTTGTGCAGGGCGAGCCGGTAATGAGCTATTTCGACAAGCTTGGCGATAAACTGCGTCATCTGCATATCGTCGACAGCGACGGCGCCAGCGACAGCCACTACATTCCAGGCGAAGGCAAAATGCCGCTGCGTGAGTTGATGCGCGATATCCTCGACCGGGGCTATGACGGCTACTGCACCATCGAACTTGTAACGATGTATATGAACGAGCCGCGGCTGTATGCCCGCAAGGCGTTGTCGCGCTTTCGCGAACTGCTGACGCAGGAGGCGCAATGAAAAAGCTGGCGACGGTAGGCGATAACTGCGTCGATATCTATCCGCAGCTCGGCAAGGCTTTCTCCGGCGGCAACGCCGTGAACGTGGCGGTCTATAGCACCCGTTACGGCATGCAGCCCACCTGCGTAAGCTGGGTAGGCGATGACGATTACGGCAAAATGCTCAGGCGCGACCTGGAGCAAAAGGGGGTTAATACGTTTCGCTTGCGCGTGAAGCCGGGCGTGACGGCGCAAACCCAGGTGGAGCTGCGCAACAACGACCGCATCCTCGGCGACTATACCGAAGGCGTAATGGCGAATTTTGCGCTCAATGAAGAGGATCTGGCCTGGCTGAACAGCTTTGACATCATCCACTCCGCCATCTGGGGCCATGCCGAAACGGCCTTCCCCGCCCTGAAAGCCGCCGGGAAAATCCTCTCGTTTGATTTCGCCGACAAATGGGAAAGCCCGCTGTGGCGCACGCTGCCGGAGCATCTTGATTACGTATTCGCCTCCGCGAACGACGACACGCCGTGGCTGCGCGATCGGCTGCAAACGGTGGTGCAGTGCGGCGCGGGCGCGGCTATCGCCACCCTCGGCGAAAACGGCAGCCTGGCGTGGGACGGTAAACAGTTCTGGCGGATGCCGCCGGAGTTAGTGGAGGTGGTCGATACCATGGGCGCCGGGGACTCTTATATTGCCGGTTTCCTTTGCGCCATCGCCGAAGGCCTGCCGCTGCACGACGCCATGAAGCAGGGCACGCAGTGCGCCGCAAGGACCATCGGCTACCACGGCGCGTGGTGAGGTCTGCGTTGGCGTGACGAGCCTCACGCCAACGCCCTGTTACTCCACAATAAAGGCTCCTATAATCAACCCCACGCTTTTTACAACTTCAGGGTCGATTCATGCCAGCTACGGAGCGCTACTCCCACCAACTTCTCTACGCCACCGTGCGCCAGCGCCTGCTTGATGAGATAGCGCAGGGCGTCTACCAGGCAGGCCAGCAGATCCCAACCGAAAGCGAGCTTTGCGCACTCTACAACGTTAGCCGCATTACTATCCGCAAGGCCATCAGCGACCTCGTTAAAGATGGCGTACTGATCCGCTGGCAGGGAAAAGGCACGTTTGTGCAGAGCAAGAAAGTGGAGAACGCGCTGCTGACGGTGAGCGGCTTCACCGATTTCGGCGTATCGCAGGGCAAGCCGACCAAAGAAGAGGTGATTGAGCAGGCGCGCGTGGGCGCCGACCCGTTTTGCGAAAGGCTGAACATTCCGGGCGGCAGCGAGATGTTCCTGCTGCGCCGGGTCATGTATCTTGACGGCGAGCCACTGTTTATTGACGGCTCCTGGATCCCGCTTGCCCGCTACCCGGGTTTCGACGAGATTTATACTGCGGGCGCGTCGACTTACCAGCTTTTTCAGGAGCGGTTCGATACGCGCGTGGTGAGCGATAAAAAAACCATCGATATTTTCACTGCCACCAAATCTGAAGCGCAGTGGCTCAAATGCGAACTGGGCGAGCCGCTGTTTCGCATCAGCAAAATCGCTTTCGATCAGCACGATCGTCCCGTGCACATTTCCGAATTGTTCTGCCGGGCCAACCGCGTCAGCCTGACTATTGATAACCAGCGCCGCTGAAGCTTTAAGCCAGCGCGTTTCGCTTATCCCTTTTCCTGTGCCAGATGATGAAGAGAACGCAGTCTTTTATGTTGTGGGCAGCATTTCAGGGGACATTGACGGATAACCCTGCAAAGCGTTTATATCTCTTCCGCTATGCATTACCGAGTAATTCATAGCCACTCTCAGGACTACTTAATCTAAAGGGATACATGATGAATCGTATGATGAAATTGGCTGTTCTGGCCGTCGCGCTCTCTACTCTCACCGCTTGCTCCGGGCACGTTGAAAACAAAAAGAAAGATTGCAGCTATGAGTATCTGCTCCACCCGGCGATTTCAATCTCCAGAATCATTGGCGGTTGCGGTCCGGCGGCAGACCAGTAACAGACAAGCGCTAAGCGCAGGCATAAAAAAACCGGGAAATTTCCCGGTTTTTTTGTTTCTTACGGCTGGGCGACAAACCCGATGGCTTCATAAACCGCTTTCAGCGTTTCAGACGCGCGGGCGCGGGCTTTTTCCGCGCCTTCTTTCATCACGCTCTGCAGGAAGGCTTCATCGTTACGGTAGCGGTGGTAGCGCTCCTGAAGCTCAGTCAGCATGCCGGAGACGGCATCCGCCACTTCGCCCTTCAGGTGACCGTACATTTTGCCTTCGAAGTGCTGCTCCAGCTCGGCGATGCTCTGGCCGTTTACAGCGCTAAGGATATCCAGCAGGTTAGACACGCCCGCTTTGTTAGCCACGTCATAACGCACAACCGGCGGCTCGTCGGAGTCCGTTACCGCGCGTTTGATCTTCTTCACGACCGATTTCGGATCCTCCAGCAGGCCGATGACGTTGTTACGGTTATCGTCTGACTTGGACATCTTCTTCGTCGGCTCCAGCAGCGACATGACGCGCGCGCCCGATTTCGGAATAAACGGCTCCGGCACCTTAAAGATATCGCCATAGATAGCGTTGAAGCGCTGCGCCACATCACGGCTCAGCTCCAGGTGCTGTTTCTGATCTTCGCCTACCGGCACGAGGTTCGTTTGATACAGCAGGATGTCTGCCGCCATCAGCACCGGGTAGTCGAACAGACCGGCGTTGATGTTTTCCGCATAGCGGGCGGATTTATCTTTAAACTGCGTCATACGGCTCAGCTCGCCGAAATAGGTGTAGCAGTTCAGCGCCCAGCCGAGCTGCGCGTGCTCCGGTACGTGGGACTGAACGAAGATGGTGCTCTTTTTCGGATCGATGCCGCAGGCGAGGTAGAGCGCCAGCGTATCGAGGGTGGCTTTGCGCAGCGCCGCCGGGTCCTGACGCACAGTGATGGCGTGCTGGTCAACGATACAGTAGATGCAATGGTAGTCGTCCTGCATGTTAACCCACTGACGCAGCGCACCCATGTAGTTACCAATGGTCAATTCACCTGATGGCTGTGCGCCGCTAAAAACGATGGGCTTACTCATTTTTCAATTCCTGATTGTCACTGTGGGGTAGCCCGAGAGCGGGCAAAAGATCACGGAAGTGGTCGAAGATAATATCGGGTTTGCTTAACGCTATCGCTTCGCCATAGTTATAGCCATAAGTCAGGCCTACCGAGCAGCAGCCCGCAGCCTGAGCGGCCAGAATATCATTACGCGAATCGCCGACAAACAGCAATTCCGGCGCGGCAAGCCCAAGCTTTTCCAGCACCATCAGCAATGGCTCAGGATGCGGCTTTTTGTTCGTCACGTCATCGCCGCCAATAATCACGGTGAAGAACTTAGCAATGCCCAGCGCTTCCAGCAGCGGCGCCACGAAAGGGGTCGGCTTGTTGGTCACCAGCGCCATCGGCATGCCGTTGTTATGCAAGGCATGCAGCGTCTGCTCGACATCCGGGAAAAGAAAACTGCTTTCTTCGACCACGTCGCCGTAGTAACGATCGAAGAGTTTTCGCAGCATGCGAGCCTGTTCTTCTTCAGGAATATCCATCGCATCCAGCGCAGGTTTCCCGGCAGCAATGCGCTGCGCCGCTTTTTCTTCACGCGCCCATTTCAGCGCGCGCTGCACCAGCACATCCGCGCCGTTGCCAATCCAGGTGATGACCCGCGCCTCGCCGGCCTGCGGCAGCTCCAGCGCATAAAGCGCGCTGTCTACGGCATACGCCAGCCCCGGCGCGCTGTCCACCAGCGTGCCGTCAAGGTCAAACGCCACGCCGCGAATGGTCTGTAATTTATCCATGGCTTACCTTCGCCAGTTCGCTGCGCATGTCCTCAATCACTTTTTTGTAATCGGGCTGATTGAAGATAGCGGAGCCTGCGACAAACATATCAGCGCCCGCGGCGGCAATTTCGCCAATATTGTCCGCTTTCACGCCGCCATCCACTTCCAGACGGATATCGCGCCCGCAAGCGTCGATGCGCTTACGCACTTCTTTAAGCTTATCCAGCGTGTGCGGAATAAACGACTGACCGCCAAAACCCGGGTTCACCGACATCAGCAGAATAACGTCCAGCTTGTCCATAACGTGATCGAGCCAGTTGAGCGATGTGGCGGGGTTCAGCACCAGGCCTGCTTTGCAGCCATGCTCTTTGATAAGCTGCAGCGACCGGTCAACGTGTTCGGAGGCTTCCGGATGGAAGGTAATGTAGGTTGCGCCCGCTTCGGCGAAGTCCGGGATAATTCTGTCGACGGGTTTGACCATCAGATGCACGTCGATAGGCGCGGTAATGCCGTAATCGCGCAGCGCCTTCAGCACCATCGGCCCCATGGTGAGGTTAGGCACATAGTGGTTATCCATAACGTCAAAATGGACGACATCGCCGCCAGCGGCCAGGGCGCGGGCGGTATCTTCGCCCAGGCGAGCGAAGTCTGCCGACAGGATTGAGGGGGCAATCAAATACTGTTTCATCCGCTTCTCCATTAAAAGTGTTTTACGGCGGGCGAAACGGCTCAGGCTTTATAGAGCGCCAGCAGTTCGTCCACCTTCTTACGCGTGCCGCCGTTGCTGCTAATGCTGCGTCTTACCCGCACCTTATGGAGCTTCGCCTGCTGATACCACTGACGCGTCAGCGCCGTATCGTGGTTGGAGATAAGCACCGAAATGCGGTTGCTGTGCAGCTGCTCGGCAAGCTGGGCCAGATGCTGCTGCTGCTCCAGGTTAAAGCTATTGGTGTGGTAAGCGGTAAAGTTCGCCGTCGCGGAAAGCGGCGCGTAAGGCGGATCGCAATAAACCACCGATCCCGCGCCCGCCCGCGCCATGCTCGCATCATACGATTCGCAAATAAACAGCGCATTCTGCGCCCGTTCGGCAAACCGGTACAGCTCCTCTTCCGGGAAGTAGGGCTTTTTATAGCGGCCAAACGGCACATTAAATTCGCCGCGCATATTGTACCGACACAGCCCATTGTAGCCGTGGCGGTTGAGGTACAAAAAGAGCAGCGAGCGACGAAAAGGATCGGCGCTCTGGTTAAACTCTTCACGCAACTGATAGTACACTTCAGACTGGTTATTGGACGACGTAAACAACAAACGCGCCTCGTTAACGTAGTCGTCCGGGCGGTCTTTCACCGTATTGTAGAGGCTTATCAGGTCGCTGTTGATATCCGCGAGGATATAGCTTGAATAGTCTGTGTTGAGAAATACCGAGCCTGCGCCGACAAAAGGCTCGATAAGACACTCCCCTTCCGGGAGATGACGTTTGATTTCGTCGAGCAGGGGGTATTTCCCCCCTGCCCATTTCAGAAAAGCGCGATGTTTTTTCATGCTGCTTGTGACTTTACCTTTCCCCGCTGTGGAGAAAGGCTCCGACAGCATACTGCGCTTTTACTCATTACTTCAGATCGGACTGAACCTGGTGAATCGGCTTCGCCCACGGGTTCTTCGCCTGGACATCGGCAGGCAGCGTGGCAACCGCGCGCTTCGCTTCATCTTTAGAAGCGTAAACGCCGCTTACCAGCACATACCACGGCTGACCATTACGGGTCGTCTGATAAACCACGTAGTTTTTCAGGTTCTCTTTTTTCGCCCACGCGTTGAGGTTGTTGTAGTTCGAAGAACTGCTCAACTGCAGCGTGTAGTGGCTGGACGGCGCTGACTTCAGCGAGCCGACGTTGCCCGTCGCGGCGGCAGGCGCGCTGGAAGATTGCGCAGGCGCGGCCGCTTTTGGCGCGCTGGTCGTCGCCGTGGCTGCCGGAGCGGAAGCCTTCGGCGCGGCGGTAGTCGCGGCAGGCGCCTTCACCGGTTCGGAGGCCGTACCGCTGGCAGGCGCGGAAACCGGTTCGCTGCGCTTCGCCGTCGTGGCAGGTTTCTGCTCGTTCGTCGGCGCTTTCGCGGTCGTTTGCGGTTTGCTCTGGGTCGGCTGCGCATTACGCGGTTCCGGCTCAATCACTACCTGCTTGCGCTCATGGCGCTGCGGCGCGGCAGCCTGGCGTGTAGCAGGCTCCTGCGGCGTGGCCTGACGGGAAGCGGCATTGTTGTTGCCTACCGCGGCAACCGTTGCAGGTTCGGTCGGCAGCGTAGAAGAGCCGGTTGCGGCGTTATCAATTTGTCCCTGCTGCTGGGTCAGCGCGTTATTCAGGTCGCCCTGCACTTCAACGCGCTGTTGACCGGCAGGCTGCGGCTGAGCCTGACCCTGAGTCGGCGTGGAAGAAATAGGCGGCAAAGAGACATCCTGCGGGTTGTTGCCGGGCGCCGCGTTTACCGCAGAGGTTTCGCCTGGCTGCGGCTGCGTGCCGTTAGCCTGATTGGCTGGCGTGTCGCCGTTATTGGCGCCGCCTGCGAGATCGATATTTTTTTCCGCTGACTGATTTTGCGCGCTGGAATCTGTCGACGGCCCCTGCAATGCGGAACCAATGCCGATAATCAGCACCAGCAGCACCAAAATGCCGAGCGCCATCATCAGGTGCTGACGAGAAACCGGCCCTTTCGCCGGCGCTTTTTTACGCTTGCGCGGACGACGCTCAACCACTTCTTCGTCTGCCGCTGCCTCCGCTTCGTACTCTTCCTCTTCGCGTACGCGGTCTTCATCACGAGCGCGACGGGCGCGCGAAGGGCGCGGATCTTCAGCGTCCAGCTCAACGTCATCAATGTTCAGCTGCGGCTCGTTATCATAGTCGGCAGATTTACGAGAACGACCAGGACGACGATCGCTGGGATCGGGTTTCAGCTCGTCTTCTGGTTTGAATTCATCCATTTAACACCCCACACTAAGGCTTATTGCGGCCCGCGGCTACGCACATCGCCCGAAAAAAAACGCCGCCAAAAACTGGCGACAGGCCGTTCTAATCGTTACGCCTGCTGACAGTCAGCAATAGCGCCAATAACTACCTCGTGCGGCACTCCGCCGCGCACTTCGCTTTTCCCTATAGCCAGCGGCAGCACTAAACGCAGCTCTCCCGCCAGCACTTTTTTATCACGCATCATGTGCGGTAAATAGGCTTCCGGAGCCATAGATTCCGGCCCCGTTACCGGCAAGCCTGCGCGTTTGAGCAGAGCGATAACGCGCTGCGTATCCGCGTCGCTAAAATTGCCCAGCCGTTGCGCCGTGCGCGCCGCCATGACCATGCCCGCCGCGACCGCTTCGCCGTGCAGCCAGTTGCCATAGCCCATTTCCGCTTCGATAGCGTGGCCGAAAGTATGGCCAAGATTGAGTAAAGCACGTAAGCCGCTTTCACGCTCATCCGCCGCCACGACTTCCGCTTTTATCTCGCAGCAACGGCGAATGCAGTAAGCCATCGCCGCGCCATCCTGCGCCAGCAACGCATCCAGGTTTTCTTCAAGCCAGTTGAAGAAATCGCCGTCAAGGATAATGCCGTACTTAATGACCTCAGCAAGGCCGGAAGAGAGTTCACGCGCAGGAAGGGTTTTCAGACAATCGAGATCGATAACCACCGAAGCAGGCTGGTAGAAAGCGCCGATCATGTTTTTGCCAAGCGGATGATTTACAGCCGTCTTGCCGCCAACGGAGGAATCCACCTGCGAGAGGAGCGTGGTCGGCACCTGAATGAAGCGCACGCCTCGCTGGTAGCAAGCTGCAGCAAAACCGGTCAGGTCGCCCACTACGCCGCCGCCCAAAGCGATAAGTGTAGTATCGCGGCCATGCGGTTTTTCCAGCAGCGCGGTAAAGACAGTATCAAGCACCGCCAGGCTTTTGTATTGCTCGCCGTCGGGCAGGATAACCTGGTCGACTTTCACTCCCGCCTGTTCCAGCACCTGGCGAACGTTGGTGAGGTAAAGCGGCGCCAGCGTTTCGTTGGTTACCAGCATGACCTGGTCACCCGCGCGCAAGGGCCAAAAGGAAGCCGGATCGTTGAACAATCCGGCCGCGATGGTGATAGGGTAACTACGTTCCCCGAGAGTGACTGTCAACCTCTCCATGACGCTCAGTAACCTTATGTGCTAGTACCCGCAGACGAGTATTGGGTTAACTGGAATCAGTTATTTTCCAGCATATGGATAATCTGGTTAGCCACCACTTTCGCGCTTTGATCGTCGGTGCGAATGGTCACGTCGGCAATTTCTTCATAAAGCGGATTGCGTTCGTTAGCTAACGCTTCGAGCACTTCGCGCGGCGGCGTCTCTACCTGAAGCAAGGGGCGTTTTTTATCACGCTGGGTACGGGCGAGCTGCTTTTCGATGGTCGTTTCCAGATAAACCACGACGCCACGGGCGGAAAGACGGTTACGGGTTTCGCGGGATTTGACAGAACCACCGCCCGTCGCGAGCACAATACCCTGTTTTTCCGTCAGCTCGTTGATAACCTTTTCCTCACGATCGCGGAAACCTTCTTCGCCTTCGACATCGAAGACCCAGCCCACGTCAGCGCCCGTCCGTTTCTCAATCTCTTGATCAGAATCGTAGAATTCCATATTGAGCTGCTGAGCTAACTGACGCCCAATGGTGCTTTTGCCAGCGCCCATAGGCCCAACCAGAAAGATATTGCGTTTTTCTGCCATTTTTTCGGTACTACTAAGACAATTCGTTGATGATAAACCCGGTGCGCCACAACCCTGCGTCACGGGAAATGAACTGAAACCTCTTATGCGATAGTGCGAGAGTCAGATCAAAAATTATCTCAACACTCCAGGTAGTTTGGCAACCGAATAAATTACCGTACCGGGTGCGAGGGAGTGAAAAAACATCACGGGAAGCACCGTTTCTTACCGACTCTCAAATCGGTACTCCTTGTATGCTAATTCCACCCCTTCGTCAAACATCCGGAGGACTTAAAACGTAAAAATCATAGCTCACGCTAATACATCAACGACTCTTAACAATCCTCGGCGTAATAAAAACCACCAGCTCCCGCCGCTCGTTTCCCTTGCCGTCATGGCTAAATACCCTTCCCAATAATGGAATTTGCCCAAGCCACGGCACGCTGTCTTTGCCGGATTTATTTTTTTGCTGAAAGATGCCGCCCAGCGCCAGGGTTTCGCCATCTTTCACTTCTACCTGCGTTTCGATCTCTTGTTTATCAATGGCTAACGTTTCTCCATCCGCCTGCTGCAACACTTGCCCCGGCATATTCTGGCTGATGCGCAGCTTCAGGCGAATGGTGCCTTTGTTGCCGATAGTGGGCGTCACTTCCATACCCAGCACCGCCTCTTTAAACTCGACCGAGGTTTTGCCGCTTTCGCCGCTGGAGACCTGATACGGGATCTCGCTGCCCTGTTTGATGCTGGCGGGCTGTTGATGAGCCGCCAGCAGTCGCGGGCTGGCGATAATTTCTACCTGGTTTTTCTGCTCAAGCGCCGAGAGCTCAACGTCCAGCATTCGTCCATCGATGCGCCCGACGTTAAAACCCACATGCGTGGTCGCGTTCGCCACGCTAAGATCGGCAGAAAGGCTTGTGGGGTGCCAGCGTTTGATATCCCCTTCCGGCTCCGCCAGCCCCCATTTCACGCCCAGCTCGCGCAGGCTTTGTTCATTCATGGTGACAATATGGGCGGCCAGTTCCACTTGCCCTACCGGGATATCCATCCGCGCTATCCAGTCGCGCACCCGCTTCATCGCGGCGGCGTTATCGCTCACCAGCAGCCGGTTAGTGCGTTTATCTACCGTCACGCTTCCTTGCGGGCTTAAGAGCTTATCGCCCAGCGCGCCGATGCCGGCGGCCAGCTCTGTCGCGTCTGCATGCCCCAGCGTAAAAGTCTCGTTCCCGACAGGCTGACTACGCTGTCGCTGCTGGCGCGCCGCTAAAAGCCGCGCCTGCTGCTGCGCTTCCCAATCCTGCGGATAGACGCGCAAGATAGCGCCCTCTTTTTGCCAGTGCAGCCTGGCGCTGTCGATGACCGCCTGAAAAGCCTGCCGCCATGGCACATCAATAAGGTGCAAAGAGAGCGTGCCCTCAACGCCTGGCGCCACGACGAGATTCAGCTTTTCGCTCTCCGCCAGCGCCTGCAGCACTTGCGCCACCGGCGCTTCGTCCACCACCACGGAAAGCGGCGGGCTGACCGTTGCGCCCGGGCTCTGAGTTGCCGCCGCGCTCAATGCTAATAAAAGAAGAAGTTTCCTTACCATGGGATTGCTCCTTAAGCTTCCAGTGTTGCGGCGCTTCCTCGCAGACGCCATCCGCCACAAGCGTGATTTGCGCGGCAGTGATAGCGCTAACGCGCCAGCCTTCGTACAGCCTGTTTCCCACCTTGACCCGAAGCGACTTTCCCTCCGGCGTCCTGACAATTCCGCGTACCGCCTCTTCACGGCCAACCATGCCGAGATAACGCCAGCGCTCCGTGTTTTCTGTATCGCAATCTCCGGCGGGAGGTTCAAAAGGATTGCGACTGGCGATAGCGGGCTGCATTAACGCCGCGATAAGCAGCCATTCACTGCGCATGTTTCATCTCCAGCTGTAGCGAAAGGCGCAACGATTTCTCATGAGGCGCTAACGTAAACGCCATCGCCTCAATGTCGTAGCGCGCCAGTCGGGCAAAAAAAGCGGGCACCTGCGGCCACGCAAGATCAATTACCAGTTCGCCGCGCAGGCCATCCGGCGACCAGCGCGCCAGGCGTCCGCCATGCGCCTGCACCAGCTCCAGCGCAGAGAAGGGTTCCGGTTTGAGCTTCGCCTCCAGCGCCGCAATCTGGCGATTGCGCTGCGCTTCATCCTGTTGGCCCGCAAGCCGCTGACGCTGCTGCTCCACCGTCTGCACGAGTTTCTGATAGCGAAGCGCCTGCGCCGCGTTTTCCTGCCGGGCCGGGGCCAGCGCAAGCCAGCCAACGACAAACCATGCCGTCATCCACGCCAACCAGCACAGCAGGCGCACGCTAATGGGAGCCGCGAGCCAGCGTTCAAGGTGCGGCGTCATGCTTCACCTCCGGATAAAGCGCAATGGAGAAACGCCATTCGCGATGACGCTCTTTCGCCGTCTCCCCCATCTCGCTGGCCGGAAAACCGGGCAACTGGCGCAGGCTTTGCTGTAGCGCCGCTATCGCTTCGGGATCGCGCGATTTGCCCTGCAACAGCAATGACTTTTCGGTGAGGCTCAGGCTTGTGAACCACAGAACCGACGGCGTGAACTCCGCGAGCGCAAGCAAACGAGGTTCCCACGCCGCAAGGCTCGTTTGCCGGGCGACGCGCCGCTCAAGCTGTTGCCGTAACGTCTCTATGCGCTGCTTAAGCGCCGCGATGTTCGCAAGCCGGCTTGCCTGGGCGCGCTGCTGAAGCTGCGCGGCCTCTGTGCGGGCTGTCCACTGCGCCTGCGCCTGTATGAGAAGCCAGAACCAGAGCAGCGTTGCGGCTCCCACCGCCATTGCGCCGCCGACAAACAGCCCGCCCCAGAGCCGCATGCGTCGTTTGCGTCGCCGGGCGCGCCAGGCAAGCAGGTTGATAAGCGCGCTCATCGCACGACCTCGCCCATCGCAAGGCCAAGCGCCACCGCGTAACATTCAGGCGCTTTTAATAACGGCGGCTGCTGAAAAGTGATAAAAACAAGCGGATCCAGACGCAGGCAACCTTCCGCTTCTGTTGGCAACGGACCGCATACCGCTAAGCGTTGGGCGCTTATTTCCAGTTGTTTGGCCAGGGGCAGCAGACCGCCCCGCTCGATTACCCCCCAGCGCGAGCGGGAAGCCCATAGCCACTGCCCTGCGGCTTCGCAAGCGATAAGCGCTACATTATCGGGCGCGTAAGGCCAGAAGGCCGTTAATGCGCAGGCGTCCGGCGTCAGCGCTTCGGGCTGGAGCCCTGCCGCGCGGAGGTTGGCTAACAGCGCTTCGGCTTCCCGCTTCTGCGCAGCCGTTACCTGAAACCGGGCAGGCTCTTCAGCAAGCGCGTAGTCAAGCCAGAGCGTGTCTGCCGGGAGATGAAGATCGCGAGCGGTCGCGCTCGCCAGCCATGTTTCGCATTCCGATTCGCACAGCGTGGCGGCCGGACGCGGAATGTCACGTTGCACGGTGCGCTGAGCCGGGAAAGCGATGCGCAGGCTATGTCCGCGCGGCAACTGCGCGCGCCACTGACGCAACGCCGACACCAGCGCGCTATCGCCTGTTATTACCCCTTCGCGCCAGAGAGATTCACGGGCAGGAATGTGCCACCAGCGGCACAGCGCCCATCCGCCGCGCCTGCGGCTCAGCGCCACAGCCTTTACGCTATCTTCTTGAATATGCATGCCAATTTGCCATCTGCCGTTTGTCATGATTGCCGATCTCCTTATCGTGCCGGGTGAAAATGACATATCAATGCTTCAGGCTTGCCTTTATACTACCGCGCGATTGTTTATAAACTGCCCAAACGAAACCAAATGAGAAATTCCCGGTGAAGTTCGTAAAGTATTTATTCATCCTTGCAGTCTTTTGCATTCTGCTGGGAGCCGGCTCGATCTATGGCCTTTACAAGTACATAGAGCCACAGTTACCCGATGTCGCCACGTTGAAAGACGTGCGGCTTCAGATCCCCATGCAGGTTTACAGCGCCGACGGCGAACTTATCGCCCAGTACGGTGAAAAGCGCCGTATTCCGCTAACGCTTAATCAGATCCCGCCTGTGATGGTGAAAGCGTTTATCGCTACCGAAGACAGCCGCTTTTACGAACACCACGGGGTCGACCCGGTAGGGATATTTCGTGCGGCAAGCGTGGCGCTCTTTTCCGGCCACGCTTCGCAAGGGGCGAGCACCATCACGCAGCAGCTGGCGCGTAACTTCTTCTTAAGCCCGGAACGCACGCTGGTGCGTAAAATCAAGGAAGTGTTCCTGGCGATACGCATTGAGCAACTCATGAGCAAGGATGAAATCCTTGAGCTCTACCTGAATAAGATTTACCTCGGCTACCGCGCCTATGGCGTCGGGGCGGCGGCGCAGGTCTATTTCGGCAAGACTATCGACCAGCTGAGCTTAAGCGAAATGGCCGTCATCGCCGGCCTGCCAAAGGCGCCCTCCACCTTTAACCCGCTCTATTCGCTTGACCGCGCGACGGCGCGGCGCAACGTGGTGCTTTCGCGCATGTTGAGCGAGGGCTATATCACCCAGACGCAGTACGATAGCGCCCGCGATGAAGCTATCGACGCGGCTTATCACGCTCCGGAAATCGCCTTCTCCGCGCCTTATCTTTCTGAAATGGTGCGCCAGGAGATGGTGAATCGCTACGGCGAAAACGCCTACACCGACGGCTACAAGGTCTACACCACGATTACCCGTCGGCTTCAACAGGCGGCGCAGCAGGCGGTGCGCGACAACGTGATGGATTACGACATGCGCCACGGCTACCGCGGCCCGGCAAACGTGTTGTGGAAAGTGGGCGAAGCGGCGTGGGATCAACAACGTATCGTGGATTCGCTGAAAAACCTGCCGACTTACGGGCCGTTACTGCCCGCGGTGGTTACGCAGGCGTCGCCTGCGGAGGCGACGACGCTGCTGGCGGATGGTTCGTCCATTACGCTCTCTATGGACGGCATGCGCTGGGCGCGCCCTTACCGCTCCGACACCGCGCAGGGCCCAACGCCGCGTAAAGTGACCGATGTGGTGCAGACCGGCCAGCAAATTTGGGTGCGTAAAGTCGGCGACAGCTGGTGGCTTGGCCAGGTGCCGGACGTGAACTCGGCGCTGGTCTCCATCAACCCGAAAGATGGCGCCGTCATGGCGCTGGTGGGCGGCTTCGACTTTAACCAGAGCAAGTTTAACCGCGCCACGCAAGCGCTGCGTCAGGTAGGCTCCAACATCAAGCCTTTCCTCTATACTGCGGCGATGGATAAAGGGCTAACGCTTGCCAGCATCCTCAACGATGTGCCGATTTCGCGCTGGGATGCGGGCGCAGGCTCCGACTGGCGACCGAAAAACTCGCCCGCGCAATATGATGGCCCGATTCGTCTTCGCCAGGGATTGGGACAGTCCAAAAACGTGGTGATGGTGCGCGCCATGCGCGCCATGGGGGTGGATTACGCGGCGGAGTACCTGCAGCGCTTCGGCTTCCCGGCGCAGAATATTGTCCATACCGAATCGCTGGCGCTCGGCTCCGCCTCCTTTACGCCGATGCAGGTGGCGCGCGGCTATGCGGTAATGACGAACGGCGGCTACCTGATTGACCCCTACTTCATTACTAAAATCCTCAATGAACAGGGCGATACGCTCTTCCAGGCAATGCCGAAAGTGGCCTGCGCGGATTGCGATATTCCGGTGATTTACGGCGATACGCCGAAATCAAATGTGCTTGAAAATAAAGACGTAGAAGAGGTGGCGACGTCGCAGGAGCAGCAGAACGCCACCGTGCCGATGCCGCAGCTTGAACAGGCCAACAAAGCGCTGGTCGCGCAGAGTCCTGCGCCGCAGTACGCGCCGCATGTCATCAATACGCCGCTGTCGTTTTTGATTAAGAGCGCGCTGAATACCAATATCTTTGGCGAACCGGGCTGGCAGGGTACGGGCTGGCGCGCGGGCCGGGACTTGCAGCGTCGTGATATCGGCGGTAAAACCGGCACCACCAACAGCTCCAAAGACGCCTGGTTCTCCGGCTATGGCCCGGGCGTAGTGACCTCGGTCTGGATTGGCTTTGACGATCATCGTCGCGATCTTGGACGCACCAGCGCTTCCGGCGCGATTGCGGAACAGATTTCCGGCTACGAAGGCGGCGCCAAGAGCGCGCAGCCCGCCTGGGACGCTTATATGAAAGCCGCGCTCGAGGGCGTGCCGGAGGAGCCGCTGACGCCGCCGCCGGGCATCGTGACGGTGAATATCGACCGCAGCACCGGGCAGTTAGCGAACGGCGGCAACAGCCGCGAAGAGTACTTTATTGAAGGTACGCAGCCCACGCAGCACGCTGTGCATGAGGTGGGCACCACGCTCATCGATAATGGCGAAACGCACGAATTGTTCTGATGGCGGAAACAAAAACGCCCCTGCAAAGGGGCGTTTTTTTATGGTGCGACGGGGTTAAAAGCGGCCCTGGGACTGGAGCCATTCGCGCGCCAGGAACAGCGCGCTAACGTTACGCGCCTCGCTAAAATCCGGGTCTTCCAGCAGCGTCATCATTTCCGCAAGCGGCCAGCGCACCTGCACCAATGGCTCCGGCTCATCGCCCTGCAGCGATTCGGGATAGAGGTTTTCCGCTATCACGATGTTCATTTTGCTGGAGAAATAAGACGGCGCCATGGTGAGCTTTTTCAAAAAGGTGAACTCATGCGCGCCAAAGCCCACCTCTTCTTTCAATTCGCGGTTAGCGGCTTCAAACACCGTTTCGCCCGGGTCAATCAACCCCTTGGGAAAGCCCAGCTCATAAGACTCTGTGCCCACCGCGTATTCGCGGATCAGCACCAGTTCATTATCAATAATGGGCACAATCATTACCGCCTCACGGGTGGAGGGGCGCATACGCTCATAGACCCGGCGCTCGCCATTGCTGAATTCCAGATCCACGGTTTCCACATTAAACAGACGGGAACGGGCTACAGATTCAACACGGAGAATGGTGGGTTTTTGTAATGGTTTACTCATCGCATGGATCACAGAGGTAAGAAATAGTCTTCATTGTGCGACATGCCGCACGGTTTGAGCAATGTGAATTGGCTGTTATTTACATTTTTGTAACCTTGTTACGAGATATTTCGCAATTGCGAACAATTGTCAAGAGGCTGAAATTGAAATAAGAATTTGCTGATATTTAGGCCGATCCGCCTTTGCTACCATTTCACAGCCGCTGGTATGCCTCAGTAATTTCACTCAAGTTGCACCTCATACCTGCCGATAAAGCTCTTTTGCACACTTGCTTTTTGCTGGTGACGTTTGTCGATATCTGTACCAGGAACCGTAGTTTGATGGGGAAAGCATGAGCACCTTATTGATTTTCGTAGCTGCTATGCTGGCCTGTATGGTGATTGCAGGGTGGTGGTTGAAGCGTAAAAAACATCACCGCGGCGGCAGGTTGTCCGCTCAAACTTTTACTGGCGCTACCACCCGTAAACTGTCTGCGGACGAGCGCAGCGCAGTAGAAAGCTATCTTGAGACGTTGGCTCGCTATCAGGACGCCCCTGGCCCGACGGGCGCCAGCAAAGCGCCCATTAGCCTGACGCTTACTTCGCAAAGCAATACGGTCTATGCGTTAACGCGCTCCATTACGCGTTACGGTTTGAGCACTGACGACCCCAATAAATGGCGTTACTACCTGGACTCGGTGGAAGTGCACCTGCCGCCTTTCTGGGAACAGCACATCACCGATGACAACAGCGTCGAGCTTATCCTTACCGCAACGCTGCCGCTGGTTATCTCGCTAAATGGCTATAGCCTGGAGAATTCGGCGCCCGAAACGCGTGGCTATGCGCTGGAGCACAACCCCTCTCGCCAGGCCTCGATTCGCGGCGAAGAGAGCGAGCAGATAGAGCTGCTTAATATTCGCCAGGAGACTCACGAGGAGCACTCCCTGGGGCGGCCGGACGGCCTGCGCGAAGCGCTGCTCATCTGCGGCGCGTTTATGCTTTTCTTCCTCTGTCTGGTGACGCCAGAAATGTTTCTGCCGTGGCTGCTGGGCGGCGGCATTATGCTGCTGGCGGCAGGGCTGTGGGGGCTTTTCGCGCCGCCTGCGAAAACCGCGTTGCGGGAAATTCATTGCCTGCGCGGCACGCCAAAGCGCTGGGGGCTGTTTGGCGAGTCCGACCAGGAGCAAATCAATAATATTTCGCTTGGCATTATCGACCTCGTTTATCCGCCGCACTGGCAGCCGTTTATTCACCAGGATTTAGGCCAGAAAACCGATATTGATATCTACCTTGACCGCCATGTCGTGCGGCAGGGGCGTTTTCTCTCCCTGCATGAAGAGGTGAAAAACTTCCCGCTGCAGCCCTGGCTGCGCAACGCCATTATCTCGCTGGGCGCGCTGGCGGTATTAACGCTGCTCACGCTCTGGGTGCCGCTCGATATGCCGTTCAAGCTGACCGTTTCCTGGCTTAAGGGCGCGCAAACCGTTGAAGCGACAAGCGTAGAGCAACTGGAGCAGGCGGGCCTGCGCGTTGGCGATACCCTGCGCGTCAACGGCACCGGAATGTGTAATATTCATCTGCCGGGCAGCTATTCGCCGCGGCAAAACTATCCGTTCATGCCGTTCGACTGTTCGCAAATACTCTGGAATAACGCACGGCTGCTACCGCTGCCGGAGTCTGATGTGGTCGCCAAAGCCACGGCGCTGACTGAAGCGGTGAACCGCCAGCTTCATCCGATGGCGGGCGAAAGTAAAATCAACCCGCAACTGGCCTCCGCTATTCAGAAATCGGGCATGATCCTGCTGGATGATTTCTCGGAAATCGTGCTGCTGACCGAAGCGCTCTGTACCGGCGAAGATGAGTGTGTTCGCCTTAAAAACGCGCTGGTGAACCTTGGCAATACGAAAGACTGGGAGACGCTGACCCACCGCGCCAGCGCCGGCAAGCTCGACGGTATTAACGTCCTGCTGCGCCCGGTCAGCGCGGAGTCGCTGGATAGTCTGGTCACGACCTCCACCGCGCCGTTCTTCCAGCGTGAAACCAACCGGGCGGCGCAGGCGCTGAATAGCCCGCCGCCGGGCGGCTTTATGATAGTCAGCGATGAAGGCGAAGATTTAGTCGACCAGCCCTACCCGCCGATGTCGCTCTATGACTATCCGGCGCAGGAGCAATGGAAAGAGTTCCAGCGGCTGGCGGAAATGCTGATGCAAACGCCTTTCCATGCGGAAGGCATTATCACCAGCATCCGCACCGATGCGAACGGCACGCAACACGTGGCGCTGCACAGTATTCCCGACAGCGCGGGCCTGTGGCGCTACATCGGCACCACCCTGCTGATGGTCGCCATGTTGGTTTGCGTAATTTATAACGGCTTTATGGCGCTGCGCCGCTGGCAGCGCAACCGCAGCCGACTGGCGCAAATTCAGCACTACTATGAAAGCTGTCTGAATCCGCAGTTAGTCCCCTCCCCCGAGGTCCGCTCTCTGTTCTGATGAAAAAGGGCGTCAGGAGTATGATACCCTGACGCCCTTTCCTCTTCCGGCTGGAGAAACCATGCATATAGATATCGCCTGGCAGGACGTTGATACCGTCTTGCTGGATATGGACGGCACGCTGCTCGACCTGGCGTTTGACAGCCATTTCTGGCTCCAGCTGGTGCCGGAAACCCTGAGCGCCGAACGCGGCATTACGCTCGACGAAGCCCACAGCTATATCCGCCAGGAGTATCACGCGGTGCAGCATACGCTAAACTGGTATTGTCTGGATTACTGGAGCGAACGTCTGGGGCTGGATATCTGCGCGATGACCACCGCCCAGGGGCCGAAAGCCGTGCTGCGTGAAGATACCGTGCCGTTTCTCGACGCCCTGAAGGCCCGCGGCAAGCGCCGTATTTTGCTGACCAACGCGCATCCTCATAATCTGGCGGTGAAGCTTGAGCATACCGGCCTTGCTCAGCACCTTGATTTATTACTTTCCACCCACACATTTGGTTATCCCAAAGAGGATCAGCGGTTGTGGCAGGCGGTCGCCCGCCATACCGGTCTGGAAGCGGCGAGAACGCTGTTTATTGACGACAGCGAACCGATTCTGGATGCCGCCGCGAAGTTTGGCATTCGCTACTGCCTGGGCGTGACCAATCCCGACTCGGGGATGGCGGATAAACTTTATCAGCGTCATCCGGCGCTCAATGACTACCGACGGTTGATCCCCGCACTGCAACTCAGGGAGTCGCCATGAAAGAGAAAACCGCAGAAGGGGTGCGCCTGGATAAATGGCTCTGGGCGGCTCGCTTCTACAAAACCCGCGCGCTGGCGCGCGAGATGATTGAAGGCGGTAAGGTGCACTACAACGGACAGCGCGCCAAACCCAGCAAGATAATTGAACTGAACGCGGTGCTGGTGCTGCGCCAGGGCAACGACGAACGTACCGTAGTGGTGAAAGCCATTACCGACCAGCGTCGCCCGGCAGCCGAAGCGGTACAGCTTTATGAAGAGACGGCGGAAAGCATTGAGAAGCGCGAGAAACTCGCTCTGGCGCGCAAACTCAACGCGCTCTCCATGCCGCATCCGGACCGCCGCCCGGATAAAAAAGAGCGCCGCGATCTGATGAAATTTAAATACAGCGACAATGAATAACCGTCGCGACAAGAGAGACAATTATGGCCCAACACGACCAATTACACCGCTATCTGTTTGAAAACTATGCCGTACGCGGCGAACTGGTGACAGTTTCCGACACCTGGAAGCGGATCCTTGAAAACCATGACTACCCGCAGCCGGTGAAAAACGTGCTGGGCGAGCTGCTGGTCGCCACCAGCCTGCTGACGGCTACGCTGAAATTCTCTGGCGATATCACCGTGCAGTTGCAGGGCGACGGCCCGATGAGTCTTGCGGTCATCAACGGCGATAACAATCAGCAGATGCGCGGCGTGGCTCGTGTACAGGGTGACGTTCCGGCTGATGCGGATCTGAAAACGCTGGTGGGCAACGGCTACCTGGTTATCACTATCACCCCGAGCGAAGGCGAACGTTATCAGGGCGTGGTAGGGCTGGAAGGCGATACGCTGGCGGAATGCCTGGAAGATTACTTCCTGCGCTCTGAGCAGTTGCCGACGCGCCTTTTCATCCGCACGGGTGAAGCGCAAGGACGCCCGGCGGCGGGCGGTATGCTGTTGCAGGTGCTGCCAGCGCAAAACGCCCAGGCGGACGACTTCGCGCACCTGGCGACGCTTACCGAAACCATCACCGCAGAAGAGCTGCTGACGCTGCCGGCCAACGACGTGCTGTGGCGCCTTTATCACGAAGAAGAAGTGACGCTCTACGATCCGCAAGAGGTGGAGTTTAAGTGCACTTGCTCCCGCGAGCGCTGCGCCGAAGCGCTGAAAACGCTGCCTGCGGAAGAAGTGGATACCATCATCGCTGAAGATGGTGAAGTGGATATGCACTGCGATTACTGCGGCAACCATTACGTTTTCGATGCAATGGATATCGTCGCTATTCGCAATAACGCCTCTCCGGCGGACCCGCAGGTACATTAATTCCCCTGCCTCTTCATAAAAAGCGCTTCCCGTCCGGGCGGCGCTTTTTTTATGGCCACAACGGGCCTGCGTTTTCCGTTGGCCGTTATCGGTCAGCCGGCAAAAGAGTGCGATCGTTTCCGGGTTTTGCCACCAGCTGCGCGCAACCGTTTCCTGAGAAAGCGGTTACACTCACAAACTGTTCGTTTACCGCCCACCTTTTTTAACATATTCGGAACAATCCCCGCTTTACGATATACACTCCTGCCATACTCTGTCTCGCGTCGTGACCGGTCTGACAGTATTTTCCGCTGTGGCTATCTATTGAAGAAGTAAATATATGAAGCCCATCGCGGTTAACTCTCTCTGAACACCCCTACAATTTATGGCAGTAAAAAATGGCTAAGGAGCAGTGATATGCGTGTTAAAGGTATAACTCCCCAGGATCTCGAAGCTTATGGTATTTGTAACGCCCACGACGTGGTCTACAACCCCGATTACGATACGCTGTATCAGGAAGAACTGGCGCCTGGCCTTGAAGGCTATGAGCGCGGCGTCCTGACGAATCTCGGCGCTGTTGCCGTCGACACGGGTATTTTCACGGGCCGTTCGCCAAAAGATAAATATATCGTCCGCGACGAAACTACCCGTGATACGCTCTGGTGGGCGGATAAAGGCAAAGGCAAGAACGACAATAAACCGCTCTCCCCTGAAACCTGGCAGCATCTCAAGCATCTCGTCACCCAACAACTCTCCGGCAAGCGCCTCTTTATCATCGATGCGTTCTGCGGCGCGAACGCCGATACGCGCCTGTCGGTACGCTTTATTACCGAAGTCGCCTGGCAGGCGCACTTCGTCAAGAACATGTTTATTCGACCTACCGACGAGGAGCTGGAGAACTTTACGCCGGATTTCGTGGTCATGAACGGCGCGAAGTGCACCAACCCGGACTGGCAGGCGCAGGGGTTGAACTCCGAGAATTTCATCGCCTTTAACCTGACCGAGCGCATCCAGCTGATTGGCGGCACCTGGTACGGCGGCGAAATGAAAAAAGGGATGTTCTCGGTGATGAACTACCTGCTGCCGCTGAAAGGCGTCGCCTCGATGCACTGCTCGGCAAACGTGGGCGAGAAGGGCGATGTGGCGGTGTTCTTCGGCCTTTCCGGCACCGGTAAAACGACGCTTTCCACCGACCCGAAACGCCGCCTGATTGGCGATGATGAACACGGCTGGGACGATGACGGCGTGTTTAACTTTGAAGGCGGCTGCTACGCCAAAACCATTCGCCTGTCTGAAGAGGCGGAGCCGGATATTTATCACGCTATCCGTCGCGACGCGCTGCTGGAAAACGTCACCGTGCGCGACGACGGCAGCATCGATTTCGACGATGCGTCGAAAACGGAAAATACCCGCGTCTCGTACCCTATCTATCACATCGACAATATCGTGAAGCCGGTGTCAAAAGCTGGTCACGCGACCAAAGTGATTTTCCTGACGGCCGACGCCTTCGGCGTGCTGCCGCCGGTTTCACGCCTGACCGCGAGCCAGACGCAGTATCATTTCCTTTCCGGCTTCACCGCCAAACTGGCAGGCACCGAGCGCGGCGTAACAGAACCCACGCCTACTTTTTCCGCCTGCTTCGGCGCGGCGTTTTTGTCGCTGCATCCAACGCAATATTCTGAGGTGCTGGTGAAACGCATGCAGGCGGCGGGCGCCCAGGCTTATCTGGTGAATACCGGCTGGAACGGCACCGGCAAGCGCATCTCCATTAAGGATACCCGCGCCATTATCGACGCCATTCTGAATGGTTCGCTCGATGATGCGGAAACCTTTACTCTGCCGCTGTTTAATCTGGCGATCCCAACCAGCCTGCCTGGGGTGGATGAACGCATTCTCGACCCGCGCAGCACCTACGCTTCGCCGGAGCAGTGGCAGGAGAAAGCGCAGCAGCTGGCGAAGCTGTTTATCGCCAACTTCGAGAAGTACACCGACACGCCGGCTGGCGCCGCGCTGGTGAGCGCCGGGCCGCGGCTCTGAAGCCGCAAGGCGAAAAAAAACCACCCTCGGGTGGTTTTTTTATGCTTACGCGGTAACGCTGTTTTTGCTCAGCTGCGGGCTTTTCATCACCGGAATGGGCAACCAGGCGCGGATGCGTAAACCTCCCCGCTCGCTGGTATCGATATCCAGCGCGCCGTTGTGGTTATCAACAATACGCTGCACGATGGCAAGTCCCAGCCCGGTGCCGCTGGTGCTGCGGGCGCTGTCGCCGCGCACAAACGGCTGGAGCAGGTGTTTAAGCTGCTCGGGTTTAATGCCCGGCCCGTCATCTTCCACCTGGAACCAGGCGCGGTTGAGCTCGGTGCCGCTGCTCACTTTGATCCAGCCATTGCCATAGCGAGCGGCGTTGACCACCATGTTAGCGACGGCGCGTTTGATGGAAAGCGGATGGATACGCACCATAATTTCGCCGCTCTCCAGCGCTGTCTCAATTTCACGCTCATAGCCGCTTTCCGCGGCAATCACCTCGCCCAGCACCGCGTTGAGATCCGCCATCTCCAGCGGCATCTCCTGACCGGTGCGCAGGTAATCAATGAACTGTTCGATGATGGCGTTGCACTCTTCGATATCCTTGTTAATGGACTCGGCGAGGTAGCCGTCGCCTTCGCTCATCATCTCAGTAGCGAGGCGAATACGCGTCAGCGGCGTGCGCAGGTCATGGCTTACGCCCGCCATCAGCAAAGTGCGATCGTCCGCCAGCTGCTTCACCCCCGCCGCCATGTGGTTGAAGGCGCGCGTTACCGAGCGCACTTCAGAAGCGCCATACTCACGCAGCGGCGGCGGAATATTCCCCCGCCCTACCTGTAAGGCGGCGTGTTCCAGATCCACCAGCGGCCGGTTCTGAATGCGGATAAAGAGCCAGGCGCCGCCTATCGCCAACAGCATGATGGCAAGCGTGTAACGGAAGAGCGGCGAGAAGTCGCCCTGATGAATTTCCGTTAGCGGCACGCGTACCCAGATGTTGGGCGACAGCCAGGTTTTCAGCCACACCACCGGCGAGCTTTTGTTCACCTCGACGCGGACTTCTGTCGGGCCGCCAAGCTGCTGGGCCATCTGCTGACTTAAAAATTCGTAGTGCTGCGCCCAGCGCAAGCCCGCGTCCTCTGCCGCTTCGTTGGAATAGAGCGAAATGCCCAGTTCCCGGTAGATCTCCCGACGAAACGCCGGAGGCACCACCAGTTGCGTGCCATCTTCCAGCTGCAGTTTATCCGTCATCAGCATACGCACTTCGTAGGCGAGAACTTTATTAAACTGCTGAAGGCTCGGCAGAATAGCGAAGTTCAACACCACCAGGTACGTCGTCACCAGGCTGACGAACAGCAGAGTGATGATGAGCAGCAGCGTACGGGCAAAGGAGCTTCGGGGCGAGAAGCGCACTCGCTTCATGCTTTAGAACCGTCCGGCACAAAGACGTAGCCCAGTCCCCAGACGGTCTGGATATAGCGCGGATGCGCCGGATCCTCCTCCACCATGCGGCGCAGGCGGGAGATTTGCACGTCGATAGAGCGCTCCATGGCGCTGTATTCGCGACCGCGCGCCAGGTTCATCAGTTTGTCGCGGGAGAGCGGCTCGCGCGGATGGCTGACCAGCGCTTTCAGTACGGCGAATTCGCCGCTGGTAAGCGGCATCGGCTCATCCTCGCGGAACATTTCGCGGGTGCCCAAGTTGAGCTTGAATTTACCGAAGGCGATAACGGCCTCTTCCTGCGAAGGCGCGCCCGGCAGTTCGTTCGCCTGGCGACGCAGCACGGCGCGGATACGGGCCAGCAGCTCTCGCGGGTTGAAAGGTTTGGGAATATAGTCGTCGGCGCCGATTTCCAGCCCCACGATGCGATCCACCTCTTCCCCTTTTGCGGTGACCATGATTATCGGCATCGGGTTGCTCTGGCTGCGCAGACGGCGGCAGATAGAAAGCCCGTCTTCTCCTGGCAGCATCAGGTCGAGCACCATCAAATGGAAAGACTCGCGGGTCAGCAGTCGATCCATCTGCTCGGCGTTGGCTACGCTGCGAACCTGGAAGCCCTGTTCGGTGAGATAACGTTCCAGCAGCGCGCGCAGGCGCATATCGTCATCAACAACCAGAATCTTATAATTTTCTTGCATGTGTTTACTCCCAAAGGCTCGGACAGTGGTGGGCGTATTCTAAGAAACTGAGCGTCCACGGGGTGAATTAAATCTGGTATATATTCTAGCCTAAATTGTTACAAAGCATATTTAACAGCAGCTTAAATACGCGCTTTGTCATAAAGAGTAAGCTTCCTTGCGCTGCGTTGGGTATCGGAAAAGCGGAAAACTTGTTGGGAAGAGGGTACGCGAAGGGCAGCGGGAATCATATCAGTATCGTGACGTCGCAAGCGCGCCGCGTTGCCTGCGCGGCGCGGCTAAAAAAGCGCCGCCAGAGGCTGAGAAAAAGAGGCTGGGCAGAAAAGGTTGGTGAGGCAGGAGAAACGCCGGGAATGCGCGCAGGCCGTTTATTTCTCTTCAGATTGATAAATTCGCCCTGCTTTATTACGAATATAAACCGCGTTATCAAACCGAAATTCAGTGTCGCCGTTACGTGTTTTCGAAACCACCATCAGCAAGTTCTTATCTATGCAATTTTTGGGTGGCTTCATGTTATCAAAGCATAACCTGTCTTCGTTCTCCTCTTCCTGATAACCGTCGCCGAAAGAATAAATGTAATAAGTTAGGCGATCGGCGGGGTTGTCAGGCTTAAAATGGTATTTTGCTACGATACTTTCCTTATTTTGCAGCCACCATTCAATTTTGCTTGGTTCAGATAATGGTAACCGGTCAACGATGATCGAAGCTGTCCACTTATTACCATGGCCATCAATAACTTTCACGCCTCCCCGATTCAGGTAAAGATTCAGGCTCGTACCCATAACAATGAGAGCCGCCAGTACAAACACTATTTTTTTCATTAGCAGCCTCCTTCAAGGTCAATGATCGCTTCCATATTGGTAAAAAAGGGACAAAATCCGAAACGATTGAAACGTTGAAGAACAAACCATATCTTAAAAAACTGGAACTGCATAAATTTCTGTTTTTGAATGTCTTCAATACCGAGACCAAAATGGTCTTGCCCCTTGTATAAGATTCGCGCCCGCCAGTGCGTTCCTTTTACCTCCAGGCTGACTATATCGATACGTGTCGCATGAACATCATGTACTGAGATACCCATCCCATTGATTTTATCCAGTATCGGCAGATCAAACTTTGGCAAAACGCTTTGCTTGATATTGTTTGTAAGTTCAGCAAGTAAGCTTAATGGGTACCCCTTGTTTTCGTAATCTATATTCACGTCGATGATTTTTTTAATCGCAATCCGGGTACTGTTTTTTGAGTTATCACTAAGGATTTGATTACGGTAGGCCAAATCTAACCGTGCGTCGCGCCAGGGCGCGCCGGTGGAGCGATAAAGGTGCGTCAGCATCTGATTGATAAGCTGCCGGTAAGGCCCATAAAAAGCGAAAGGTAAAGAGGTGGTCTGGAGTTCTTCAAACAGTAATCTGGCGCACTCATGCGCGCTAAGCTGGCCGCCGTTGCTGTTGCCATATACGCCAGCAAAGCGCGACTGCGGCGTATTAAAAGGCGTTAATCGCGTCAGAGTATAAGGATCGACGACGTTCGATACCGCAGTGAGGCGGAATCTTTTTATAAGTTGTTCCTGAGATAAATCCCCGTAACGCATGTCATCCGCGCCAACATCATTAAAGCCGCGGCGTGTTTGATAAATCGTTAAGGGGAAGGTTGCCATTGCCATAAAATAACGTCCTGTTATTCACGTTCTGTTTGCACATTATCCGTGCTTATTTATTTGTTAAAGCATGATCTGGAATAACAAAGGGAGTTTTCCCAGTTAAGGCGTCTTTATTTTCCTCATAACGCTTTTCCCCGGATAAAGCAAAACAGATGAAAGTCGCTCGCCGCCCTGTTCGCTTTTGCAAACCGGGTTGCCGCTCGAACCGAAAACCGCCACGCCTGCGGCGCGCATTTCTTAACAGCGGCGCTTCCCTTTGTCGGCAGCGCTCGTTAAGGTACGCCGGTGCAAGGTTACTTTGGAAAATCCGCAGATGAAAACGCCCTTAATCACCCGCGAAGGCTATGAAAAGCTGAAAAAAGAGCTCGATTATCTCTGGCGCGAAGAGCGTCCGGAAGTCACAAAAAAAGTGACCTGGGCGGCAAGCCTTGGCGACCGAAGCGAAAATGCCGACTACCAGTACAACAAAAAGCGGCTGCGGGAAATTGACCGCCGCGTCCGCTACCTCACCAAATGTCTGGAGCAGCTTAAAATCGTCGATTACTCGCCGCAGCAGGAAGGCAAAGTCTTCTTTGGCGCCTGGGTGGAAGTGGAAAACGACGACGGCGACGTAAAGCGCTTTCGCATCGTCGGTTATGACGAAATTTTCGGCCGCAAAGATTACATCTCTATCGACTCCCCGATGGCGCGCGCGCTGCTGAAAAAAGAGCCTGGCGACGTGGCGACCGTTCAGACCCCGGCAGGCCTTGCCACCTGGTATGTGAACGAGATCGAATACGTTAAATAATCCTGCGCCACAGAAGTGTCCGATTCCTCCCCCCGGCGCGGCTGTGGCTGGCATTTTCCCCGCTCAATCCGTATAACTGTGCCCTGACTTTTCGTACTCAACAGATGACATTGCCATGATGAATGATTCGCTCAGCCGCATTATCGCCGGCGAACTTCAGGCCAGGACGGAACAGGTAGAAGCTGCCGTTCGCCTGCTTGATGAAGGGAACACCGTGCCGTTTATCGCACGTTATCGTAAGGAAGTGACGGGCGGCCTGGACGACACGCAGCTGCGCCAGCTTGAAACGCGTCTGGGCTACCTGCGCGAACTGGAAGAGCGTCGCCAGGCTATTCTGAAATCTATCGCCGAGCAGGGCAAACTCACCGACGACCTCTCCGCTGCCATCAACGGCACGCTCAGCAAAACCGAACTCGAAGACCTCTACCTTCCCTTCAAACCGAAGCGCCGCACCCGCGGGCAGATAGCCATCGAAGCAGGCCTCGAGCCGCTGGCGGATCTGCTGTGGAACGACCCGTCCCACGAGCCGGAGACGGAAGCGGCGAAATTCATCAACGCCGATAATGGCGTGGCCGATACCAAAGCGGCGCTCGACGGCGCGCGTTATATCCTGATGGAGCGTTTCGCGGAAGACGCGACGCTGCTGGCTCGCGTTCGCGACTATTTGTGGAAGAACGCGCACCTCGTTGCAACCGTAGTGCCGGGCAAAGAGGAAGAAGGCGCCAAATTCCGCGACTATTTCGCCCATCACGAACCGATCTCTACGGTGCCGTCGCACCGCGCGCTGGCGATGTTCCGCGGACGCAACGAAGGCGTTTTACAGCTTTCCCTGAATGCCGACCCGCAGTTTGACGAGCCGCCGCGCGAAAGCCACTGCGAGCAGATCATCATTGACCACCTCGGCCTGCGCCTGAACAACGCCCCGGCGGATAGCTGGCGCAAAGGCGTCGTCAGTTGGACATGGCGCATCAAGGTGCTGATGCATCTGGAAACCGAGCTGATGAGCACCGTGCGCGAGCGCGCGGAAGAGGAAGCCATTAATGTCTTCGCCCGCAACCTGCACGATCTGCTGATGGCCGCGCCGGCGGGCCTGCGCGCCACCATGGGCCTTGATCCAGGCCTGCGCACCGGCGTGAAGGTGGCGGTAGTGGACGCCACCGGCAAGCTGGTCGCCACCGATACGGTTTATCCGCACACCGGACAGGCGGCGAAAGCGGCGGTAGTCGTGGCCGCGCTGTGTGAAAAACATAACGTGGAGCTGGTCGCCATCGGTAACGGCACCGCGTCGCGTGAAACCGAACGTTTCTTCCTTGACGTGCAGAAGCAGTTCCCGAAAGTGACGGCGCAGAAAGTGATCGTTAGCGAAGCGGGCGCTTCTGTTTACTCCGCCTCCGAACTGGCGGCGCAGGAGTTTCCGGGCCTTGATGTCTCCTTACGCGGCGCGGTTTCCATCGCCCGCCGTCTGCAGGACCCGCTGGCGGAGCTGGTAAAAATCGACCCGAAATCCATCGGCGTGGGCCAGTATCAGCATGACGTGAGCCAGAGCCAGCTTGCCCGCAAGCTCGACGCAGTAGTGGAAGACTGTGTGAACGCCGTGGGCGTTGACCTCAACACCGCCTCGGTGCCGCTGCTGACCCGCGTAGCGGGACTGACGCGCATGATGGCGCAGAATATCGTTGCCTGGCGCGACGAGAACGGGCAGTTCCGCAACCGCCAGCAGTTGCTGAAAGTTAGCCGCCTCGGGCCGAAAGCATTTGAGCAGTGCGCCGGATTCCTGCGCATCAATCACGGCGACAACCCGCTCGACGCATCCACCGTTCACCCGGAGGCTTACCCGGTGGTGGAGCGCATCCTGGCGGCGACCGAGCAGTCTTTGCGCGACCTGATGGGCAACAGCAATGCGCTGCGTAACGTGAAGGCGGTGGATTTCACCGATGAGCGTTTCGGCGTGCCGACGGTAACCGACATCATCAAAGAGCTGGAAAAACCGGGCCGCGACCCGCGTCCGGAATTTAAAACCGCGCAGTTCGCCGAAGGAGTGGAGACAATGAACGATCTCCAGCCTGGCATGGTGCTGGAAGGCGCGGTAACCAACGTCACCAATTTCGGCGCGTTTGTTGATATCGGCGTACATCAGGATGGCCTGGTGCATATCTCTTCTCTTGCCGATAAGTTCGTAGACGATCCGCATAAAGTGGTGAAAGCGGGCGATATCGTGAAGGTGAAAGTGCTGGAGGTAGACCTGCAACGCAAGCGTATTGCGCTGACCATGCGTCTGGATGAACAGCCTGGCGAAGGCAACGCCCGTCGCGGCGGCGGCAATAGCCGTGAGCAGGGCAATCGTCCCGCGCAAAACCGCAAGCCGCCGCGCGACAACGCCGCCAGCGGCAACAGCGCGATGAGCGACGCGCTCGCCGCGGCGTTTGGCAAGAAGCGGTAAACGCCGCGGTCTCTTCCCTGTGCCAGGGAGGCGGCGGAAATGAGAAGTGCAAGGCGGATGGCGATTTCACCAAAGCGTTGCATGACCATGTCGCTTCTCATCCTGTGAATGTGTAAAGGGGGCTTACTGCCCCCTTTACCCTTTCGGTTCCCGGCAGAAGGCTGGCCGAAGCCCCCCGCTTACGAATTGGTTTCCTGTTATCTGCACGAATAAACGTAGCGCCGCTCGCCCATTTTTTGACCAGGAATCGGCGCCACGGCTACAACCGATAATGACTCAATAAAAGTAACGGCAATAAAGAACGGTATGAAATAACCATCACGTTTTTGTCGCGACTGCCGCTGACATTTCCAGCCGTCGCTATTCTCTCATTCGAATAACAGATGAAACCAAATAATAACATTCAGGCTAAAAATGTAATTATTGGGCGACTTAATCCAGGCTAATACATTGAAAAGTAATAATTAAAATAAAAAAGGTAAAATATTCAGCCGCTTATTTTCTCTTTTTTGCGCCAGAACAAATAAACCGTAAATAAGCGCCCTTTCGCTTTATCGGAGCGTTGAAGATAAAAACCATTATCATTATCATCCTGCCATATAAATCGATTCCCTTCTCCTGCGTGATTACCGGCTTATTGTCGGCTGCCGGTCATGCCGAAAAGCCCGTCCGCAACTGAAAGATAAGTAGGCTTTATGCGATTCACTCTTAACAGCACGTGGAAAATTACCGGCTTCGCGCCAGCCATCAGCCCGGCATATCGTCAAAAACTGCTGTCGCTGGGCATGTTGCCAGGCTCTTCTTTTAACGTGGTGCGCGTGGCGCCGCTTGGCGACCCCATTCATATTGAAACCCGACGCGTAAATCTGGTGCTGAGAAAAAAAGATCTGGCGCTGTTGCAGGTTGAAGCCGCCTGACGGCGACCCGTTATTGAGTTCACGCTACTATGAAAAAGTTAACCATTGGCTTAATTGGCAACCCTAACTCCGGCAAAACCACCCTTTTCAACCAGCTGACCGGCGCGCGCCAGCGCGTGGGAAACTGGGCAGGCGTGACGGTCGAGCGTAAAGAGGGGTTTTTCTCCACCCTTGAGCATCACGTCACCCTGGTGGACCTGCCGGGCACCTACTCGCTCACCACTATCTCTTCTCAAACGTCGCTGGATGAGCAGATCGCCTGTCATTACATTCTTGGCGGCGAAGCGGATATGCTCATCAACGTGGTAGACGCCTCGAACCTTGAGCGCAACCTCTATCTCACGCTACAGCTGCTGGAGCTCGGCATTCCCTGCGTGGTAGCGCTTAACATGCTCGATATTGCCGAAAAGCAAAATATCCATATCGATATCGACGCGCTGGCCGCCCGCCTGGGCTGCCCGGTGGTGCCGCTGGTCTCCACCCGCGCCCGCGGCATCGAAAGCCTCAGGCTCGCCATTGACCGCCAGCCGCAAAACCTGCCTGTTGAGCTGGTGCGCTACCCCGCCCCGCTGCTGCGCGAAGCCGATGCGCTGGCAGCCGTTATGCCGGGCGAGCTGCCGCCGCGCCAGCGCCGCTGGCTGGGCCTGCAAATGCTGGAAGGCGACATCTACAGCCGCGCGTTTGCAGGCAAAGCGGAAAGCCTGCTCCCCGCCGCGCAGGCGCGTCTTGCTGACGAGCTGGACGACCCGGCGCTGCTTATCGCCGACGCGCGCTACCAGAGCATCGCCGCCATCTGCGATGCGGTCAGCAACAGCCTCACCGCCGAGCCGCACCGCCTGACCGTGGCGATGGACAAAATTATCCTCAACCGCGTTCTCGGCCTGCCGGTCTTTTTGCTAGTGATGTACCTGATGTTTTTACTGGCGATTAATATCGGCGGCGCACTGCAGCCCATCTTCGACGCCGGCTCCGTCGCCCTGTTTATTCATGGCCTGCAATGGGTAGGATACACGCTCCACTTTCCGGACTGGCTGACCATTTTCCTCGCTCAGGGGATTGGCGGCGGCATTAATACCGTCCTGCCGCTGGTGCCGCAGATTGGCATGATGTACCTCTTCCTCTCTTTTCTGGAAGACTCCGGCTATATGGCCCGCGCGGCGTTTGTCATGGACCGCCTGATGCAGTCGCTGGGGCTGCCGGGCAAATCCTTCGTGCCGCTGATTGTCGGGTTTGGCTGCAATGTTCCTTCGGTGATGGGCGCCCGCACGCTTGACGCGCCGCGCGAAAGACTGATGACGGTGATGATGGCGCCCTTTATGTCCTGCGGCGCGCGGCTGGCGATTTTCGCCGTCTTCGCCGCCGCCTTTTTTGGCCAGCAGGGGGCGCTGGTGGTCTTCTCGCTTTATCTGCTCGGCATCGTCATGGCGATTCTCACCGGTCTCATGCTGAAACACACCATCATGCGCGGCGAAGCCACGCCGTTCGTGATGGAACTGCCGGTTTACCATGTGCCGCATCTGAAAAGCCTGCTGCTGCAAACCTGGCAGCGCCTGAAAGCCTTCACCCTGCGCGCAGGGAAAGTGATTGTGGTGGTAAGCGTTTTCATTGGCGCGCTAAACAGTTTCTCTTTCAGCGGCAAACCGGTAAATAACATTAACGACTCCGCGCTGGCCTCAGTAAGCCAGGCGCTGACGCCGCTGCTCCAGCCGATTGGCGTGCAGGACGATAACTGGCAGGCGACGGTCGGCCTGTTCACCGGCGCGATGGCGAAAGAGGTTGTCGTCGGCACGCTGAACACCCTCTACACCGCAGAAAACATCCATGAAGATGCCTTCGACGCGACGACGTTCAACCTGGCGGAAGAATTAAAGAGCGCGGTCCGGGAAACCGGGCAAAGTCTCAAAGAGACCTTCAGCCTGAGCGTGCTCGCTAACCCCATTGAAGCAAGCAAAGGCGACGGCGAGATGGCGACGGGGGCGATGGGCGTCATGAGCAGCAAATTTGGCAGCGAAGCGGCCGCCTACAGCTATCTCATCTTTGTGCTGCTTTATATCCCCTGCATTTCCGTGATGGGCGCTATTGCCCGTGAATCGAGCCGCGGCTGGATGGGCTTCTCCATCCTGTGGGGGCTGAATGTGGCTTACTCGCTGGCAACGCTCTTCTACCAGAGCGTGACGTTTCATCAACATCCGCAGTACAGCCTGATTTGCATTCTGGCGGTGGCGCTGTTTAACGCCCTGCTGTTGACTGGGCTGCGACGCGTCCGCAGCCGTGTGGATATCTCACTGCTTGCCCGCCGCCGTACGCCTGCCGCCTGCTGCGAAAGCCCGGCAGGCGAGTGCCACTAAGGAGGCGCGATGGCGAGCCTGGTTGACATACGCGATCTGCTGGCGCTCCAGGGGCGCATGGAGGCGCAGCGCATCGGCAAGATGCTGGCGCTGCCCCTGCCCCGGGTGGCGGCAATGCTGGCGCAGCTGGAAAGAATGGGCAAAGCGCAAAGGGTGCAGGCGGAGCCGGACGCCTGCCTCAGCGGCAGTTGCAAAGGTTGTCCGCAGAGCCAGGGCTGCCAGCGCGAGCTGTGGATGCTAACGCATTAAAAAGGCGGGTCGCCCCGCCTTTTTTTATTTATACACGTCCGCCGTAGCGTGAATATCCTGCCCCGGTTTCTGCGCGCTGATGACAACATAATACTTGCCGCCCATCGCATCGGCCTTTTTCGACAGGTCCTGTCTGGCATCCATCGGCGCCGTGGCGTCGTCCGTAACAATGGTGCCGATTTTGGTCAGATTCATCTCTTTCACTTTCTCTTTCTGAATCTCTTCCGCCGCCAGCGCGCCGAAGGAAACAGAACCGATAAACAAAGCCGTAGTTACGCCAGTGATGATTTTCATAGCCATGACTCTCCTGAAAACAATCGAAGGAGTAAAAGATACCGACGCAGGACAGGCGCAGACTCCTTTTGCCCCTGCCCTGACTACCTCGTAAACGTCAGCAGCCAGTTACCTTTTAAGTATTACCGGCGGGCGCGCTTAAGCAGTCGTATTTTTATAAAAATGGTGAAGAAAATTCTCGTAAGGCCAGACAAAATTCCGCCGGGTGCGAAATGAACGGGGCGTGCGCCGCCTTTGGAAACACCAGAGAATCGCTTTGCGGCCAGGCTTCGTCTAATAAGGCTGCGACGTTGCGCGGCACCAGCCCATCGAGCCTGCCGTAAATACGCAAAAACGGCAGCGAAAGCGCGCCGAGCGGCTCGCGCAAATCAACGGTTTTCAGGATCTCAAGCCCGCCGTCCAGCACCTCCGCCTTCGGCATCGGCTGAGCCAGCACCACCGCCTTAAGCGTACGGGCATCCTGTCGCGCCGTTTCCGTGCCGAGCGTTTGCAGCGCCAGGAAGCGCTCTACCGTGCGCTGAAAATCTTCGCGCAGCTGCCGCTGGAATCCGGCCAGCACATCGGCTTTGATGCCAGGCCATTCGCCATGGGCGCTGAAACAGGGCGATGACGCCACGGTCACCAGCGCCTGCACGCGCTGCGGATGTGTAAGCGCAATCTGGCTCGCCACCAGCCCGCCCAGGCTCCAGCCAAGCCACACGGCCCGCTCCGGGGCCTGACGCAGTACGATTTCCGCCATTGCGTCAAGCGAAAGCGCGCCAAAGCCCTGGCTTCTGCCAAAGCCCGGCAGGTCTACCAGGTGCAGCGTAAAATGCGAGCTTAATTCCTCAGAAATGCAATGCCACACTTCGGCGTTCAGCCCCCATCCGTGCAGCAGCACAAGATGACAATTTCCCTTCCCTTTGGTCTGCCACCAGATGTCGTTCATCCGTTACTCTTCTCATGATTGATGTACAAGGAGGTCGTCATGCTAACAATACCGGGGATATGTTGGCTATGCCGGATGCCGCTTGCCCGTTCGGGCTGGGGGGTCTGCTCGCGCTGCGCCAGGAGCCTGAAATCGCCGCCTCACTGCCCGCAGTGCGGTTTACCTGCCGCGCACAGCCGGTTGCCGTGCGGGCGCTGTTTGCAAAAGCCGCCGCCGTGGCAGCGGCTGGTGTATATCAGCGATTACGCCGCGCCGTTGAGTTCGCTGGTGCACAGGCTCAAATTTCAGCGCCAGACCGCGCTTGCCGCCGCACTGGCGCGCCTGTTGCTGCTGAACGTGTTGCAGGAAAGGAGAACGGCAGGGCTGCCGCCGGCAGACAGGATTATTAGCGTGCCGCTGCATCGCCGCCGCGCCTGGCGCCGCGGTTATAACCAGAGCGATTTGCTCGCCAGCTGGCTGGCGCGCTGGCTTGGCTGTCAGTATGAAGCCCGCGCCGTCAGCCGGGTGCGCGCAACGGACATTCAACATCATCTGAGCGCCCGTCTGCGCCGACGGAACCTGAAAAACGCCTTCCGGCTTGAATTGCCGGTTAAAGGACTCCATATCGTTATTGTGGATGATGTCGTTACGACCGGCAGTACGGTCGCCCAAATCGCGCGCCTGCTTTTGCAGCACGGCGCGGCGACTGTCCAGGTATGGTGCCTGTGTCGAACCTTGTAGAGCCTCGATGATGGGCGTATTATAACCGACTAAAATAGTCAACTATTAGGCCATTGTTATGATCCGTATTTCCGATGCTGCCCAATCACACTTTGCCAAACTGCTGGCAAATCAGGAAGAAGGGACGCAAATCCGCGTGTTCGTCATCAACCCAGGCACCCCGAATGCCGAATGCGGCGTTTCTTATTGCCCGCCGGACGCCGTGGAAGCAACGGACACTGCCCTGAAATTCGACCAGCTTACCGCTTACGTGGATGAGCTGAGCGCCCCGTATCTGGAAGATGCGGAAATCGATTTCGTGACCGACCAGCTCGGGTCCCAGCTGACGCTGAAAGCGCCTAACGCCAAAATGCGTAAAGTTTCTGACGATGCCCCGCTGATGGAGCGCGTCGAGTACCTGCTGCAGTCGCAGATCAACCCGCAACTGGCAGGCCATGGCGGTCGTGTCACGCTGATGGAAATCACCGATGAAGGCTACGCCATTCTGCAGTTCGGCGGCGGCTGCAACGGTTGCTCCATGGTGGACGTGACGCTGAAAGAAGGTATTGAGAAACAGCTGCTGAATGAGTTCCCGGAACTGAAAGGCGTGCGCGATCTCACCGAGCACCAGCGCGGCGAGCACTCTTACTACTAACAGAGCGCGGCTGTAGATGGCGAGCGCTGTTGCGCTTGCCTTACCGCACCTTTAACGCCAGGGTGGCTAAGCGCAGCGCCATCCACCTTTACCCCCGGCGTCCAGTTATAAAAAAGCCCGCATTGCGCGGGCTTTTTTTTATTTCTTGCGCTTACCGGCAGGCGGGCTCGCCATCGCCGCTTTTTTACGGCGATTATCGAGATCCTTTATCAGCCGGTTAACGCCCTCATCGGCGAACATCTGCTCAAGGCTTGTCGAGAGTTTGCGCCGCCAGTTTTTATACTGGTAGCTGGTGCCGGGGATGTTCACCGGCTCCGCCATATCCAGCCAGTCCTCCGGTTGCAGGCCAAGCAGCGCGCTGTTGCTGTCGGCGATGTAGCGTTGCAGCCCGCGGTTTAGCGTGGCGGTCATCTTCATTAACGACGCGTTATGTCCGGTTCGCTTCGGCAGGCAGCCATATTTATGCAGGCTTTCCAGCAGGCCCTGTTTGGCGCGCTCGCGATCTTCATACAAGCCGTGCAGCACTTCGGCATCCGGATACAGGCCAAGCGTTTTGCCAAGCGTCAGGTCGCCGCTTTCCCAGTAGCCGCGCAGTGTCGGCAGATCATGGGTGGTGGCGACCGCCATTGACTGCACCGGCCAGGCTTTCGGCGCGCGGAACTGCTTCTCGTGGTCATTCTCGAAATAGAGCACCTTGTAAGAGTAAACGCCGGTGCTGCGCAGCTTGCCGACAATTTCCGCCGGCACGGTGCCGAGATCTTCGCCGATAACCATACAGCGATGACGCTGGCTTTCCAGCGCCAGGATAGCGAGCAAATCGTCTACCGGATAGTGCACATAGGCGCCTTTATCCGCCGTCTCGCCGTAGGGGATCCACCACAGGCGCAACATCGACATAACGTGGTCGATGCGCAGCGCGCCGCAGTTCTTCATATTAGCGCGCAGCAGCTCAACAAAAGGCTCGTAGCCGCGCGCGGCAATAATGTGCGGATCCATCGGCGGCAGACCCCAGTTCTGCCCAAGCGGCCCGAGAATATCCGGCGGCGCGCCGACGGACGCTTTCAGGCAATAGAGTTCCCGATCGCGCCAGGTTTCCGCGCCCCCTTCCGCTACGCCTACCGCAAGGTCGCGATAAAGGCCTATCGGCATCTCATGCTGTTGACTGGTCTGCCAGCAGTCGGCGAACTGGGTGTAAGCCAGCCATTGCAGCCAGAGGTAAAAATTAACCTCATCAGCCTGCGCTTCGCAAAACGCGTTGACTTCCGGGCTGTGAATATCCCGGTAAGCCTCGGGCCAGACAGGCCAGCCCCAGCGCATTTTGTCCTCTTTCATCTGCGCGGCGTGCAGCGCGTCGAACGCCGCCTGCCAGTAAAGGCTCTCCCCCTGCCCGGCGACAAAAGCGTGAAACGCCAGGGCCTGCTCATCCTCCTCGCTGCGGGTGGAAAAGCGTTTCCACGCCATATGCAGCGCGGTGAGTTTTAGCGCCGTGACGGTGGCGTAATCCACCCACTGCGCGTCGCGGGCCGCCTGCAGCGATTGCTGCGTGGTAGGAAGCCGCCACCAGGCCTGCGCCTCTTCGCTTAAGTGGAAATCTTCCACCGCGTTCACGTCGATATAAATTACGTTGAGCCAGCGGCGGGAAGAGGGGCTGTAGGGGCTGGCACTTTCCGGGTTCGCCGGGTAAAGCGCGTGGATCGGGTTGAGGCCGATAAACGCCCCGCCCCGCTCGCCGACTTCCGCCAGCATCTTTTTCAGATCGCCAAAATCGCCGATCCCCCAGTTGGCCTCTGAGCGCAGCGTGTAAAGTTGCACGCAGGCGCCCCAGAGTTTCTTGCCGTCCAGCAGCGGCTGCGGTTCATAACAGCGCTTAGGCGCGACGATGACCCGGCATTCCCAGCGCTTTTTCTGCTGCGTCAGCGTGAGCGTGTGATAGCCCAGCGGCAGACGCGTGGGCAGGACAAGCGTTTCACCGCCTTTCGCCTCGCCGGTGTGCTGCTGCCCCTGTTCGGTGGCGAGCAGCCACTGATAGTCCCCTTTCCCCTCGAGGGAAAACTGCATCCGGTTGCCCCGGATGAACACTTTCACATTTGGCACCGGCGTCGCCGCCACGCGTTTATTCGCGCTGACGGCGGTACGGTTCATCGCGTCCAGCAAACGCTGCTTGGTTTCAGCGCCAATAGCCTGCGGTTTGCCGTGCGCATTGATGTAGCTCGCTGCAATGCCCGCTCCCAGAGCGGCATTATCCAGGCGTTTGCTATCCATGAATTATCCTTAGCGTTTCGCCTGCCAGATACGTTGTTGATAATCGCGAATCGACCGGTCCGAGCTGAACATGCCGCAACGCGCCGTGTTGAGTATAGCCGCGCGCGTCCAGGCTTCCTCATCGCGATAGAGCACATCCACCTCCCGCTGCGCCTTCACATAGGCGCTGAAATCCGCCATGACCAGGTAAGGATCGCCGCCCTGTTTGTCCATGCTGCGCAGCATAAGGTCGAACGCATGTTTGTCGCCGTCGCTGTAAACGCCCTTTTCAAGCTCTTTAAGGACTGCGTCGAGCAGCTTGTCTTTTTTGCGCCATTTCACCGGGTCGTAGCCTTTGGCCTTAAGCGCTTTCACCTCTTCCACGGTATGGCCGAAAATAAAAATGTTCTCTTCGCCAACCTGTTCGGCAATTTCAACGTTGGCGCCATCCAGCGTGCCGACAGTCAACGCGCCGTTTAGCGCCAGCTTCATGTTGCCAGTGCCGGACGCTTCTTTGCCTGCGGTGGAGATTTGCTCGGAAAGGTCCGCCGCCGGAATCATCTTCTCCGCTACCGACACGTTGTAATCCGGCAGGAAAACCACCTTCAGCTTGTCGCCCACGAGCGGGTCGTTGTTTACCGCTTCCGCCACTTTATTAATGGCGAAGATAATGTTTTTCGCCAGGTAGTAGCCCGGCGCCGCTTTTGCGCCGAACAGGAACACGCGAGGCACGCGGTCCGCCTGCGGGTTCTCGCGGATCTCTTTATACAGCGCGAGGATATGCAGCAGGTTAAGGTGCTGGCGTTTGTATTCGTGCAGGCGCTTAATTTGCACGTCGAAGATAGCATTCGGGTTAATTTCTATGCCGGTGCGGGCTTTCACAAAAGCCGCCAGGCGAACTTTGTTTTCCTGCTTAATGGCGCGGTAAGCCTTGCGGAAAGCCGCGTCGTCGGCATACTTCTCCAGCCCTGACAGCGCATCGAGGTCGTTCACCCACTCTTTTTTCAGCGTTTTATCAATCAGCGCCGCCAGCGCTGGGTTGCACTGCTTAATCCAGCGTCGAGGGGTAATGCCGTTGGTGACGTTATGGAATTTGTTCGGCCAGAGCGTGTGATATTCCGGGAAGAGATCTTTCACCACCAGATCGGAGTGCAGCGCCGCCACGCCGTTTACCGCAAAGCCGCTGACCACGCACAGGTTCGCCATGCGCACCTGGTTGGCATGCACCACCGCCAGTTTCGCCCATACGGTTTCATCGTTCGGCCAGGTCTTCTGCACCAGCTTCTTAAAGCGGGCGTTAATCTCTTTGATGATTTGCATGTGGCGCGGCAGCAGCGTGCGCACCAGGCGTTCGTCCCAGGTCTCCAGCGCTTCCGGCATCAGCGTATGGTTGGTGTAAGCGAACGTTTTGCTGGTGATAGCCCAGGCCTCATCCCAGCTTAACTGGTGTTCATCGATAAGGACGCGCAGCAGTTCGGGAATCGCGATGGTGGGGTGCGTATCGTTAAGCTGGATAACTTCATAGTCCGCCAGATCGTGCAGATTACGCCCCGCCAGGTGATGACGACGCAGGATATCCGCAACCGAACAAGCGCACTGGAAATATTGCTGCATCAGGCGCAGCTTTTTACCGGCCAGATGGTTGTCGTTCGGGTAGAGCACTTTGGTGAGCTTATCGGCGTCGATGCCCTGCTGCTCCGCCTTCAGGAAGTCGCCGTCGTTAAAGCGCGTGAGATCGAATGGATGCGCGTGCGTGGCCTGCCACAGGCGCAGCGGCTGCGTCACGCCGTTGCGATAACCTATCACCGGCAAATCCCATGCCTGGCCGGTAATGATGAAACCAGGCTGCCAGCGCGACGTTTTGCCTTCTTTCACCACCTTGCCGCCGATGCCTACCTGCACATCCAGCTGTTCATTGTGGCGAAACCACGGATAGCTGCCGCGATGCCAGTCGTCCGGCGCCTCCATCTGCTTGCCGTCATCAAAGGACTGGCGGAACAGGCCGTACTGATAGTTCAGGCCGTAACCGGTGGCGGGCTGGCCGACGGTCGCCATCGAATCCAAAAAGCAGGCGGCGAGGCGGCCAAGCCCGCCGTTGCCGAGCGCCGGATCGATCTCCTCTTCCAGCAAATCGCTCAGGTTAACATCATGGGCCTCAAGCAGTCCTGCAACCTGCGAATACCATCCAAGATTCAACAAGTTATTACCGGTCAGGCGACCAATCAGGAATTCCATGGAAATGTAATTAACGTGGCGCTGAGCAGAGGCGTTGTTTACCGCAGGCTGCGCGGCGAGCATTTCCGCCAGCGCGCCGCTTACCGCGTGCCACCACTGGCGCGTGGTCATTTCCTTTGCAGACGTTAAACCAAACTGCTGCCACTGGCGCGTCAGGGCGGCCTGGAATTGTTCTTCGTTAAAAATAGGCTGTGACATAGGGAATCGGGATCCTGTAGCAAAATAAACATCTTTTTTAGTAGTGTGCCGCGCCCCTTGGCTAACTTCCTCATCCTGCCAGGTATTAGACGGGGAGGAGTAGCGGGGAGTAGCGAAAACTGTGATCGGCGGCACTTAAAGCCGCCCGGAACGGCAAAAAACCGTGCAAATCATCACTCCGGAAACACCAAAAAATAGCGCTCTTCTTTGCTGACGCGCCCTGCGCTTATTTCTTTTTAAGGATGGATGAAAAAGGCAAAAAATGGACCTAAACATTTACGTTTTATTTTTATGAAATAACGTTTTGAAAAACATTTAATGAACGGAAATAATTAATCACCGTTTTAAATAAAGTAAGTAGAATTTACTGATTTCAGAAAATTGATTGTTTTTGCATCAGTAAATACGCAAATAGCGGTAATCTGGTGGCGCGAAGTCTTTATTCTCCCTTTGCCCATAACGACCCACATTGCGCGCCAGGCCGCACCAGACGGCGCTTTGCTACTATCGGGTGAGATTTATTGAACTAATAAATAGAAGTGTGACAGAGAGCAACTTTAGGCTCTCAGAAACCGGACATAACTTGCAATAATTCCCGTTCTGAACGACCTTATAATCAGCATTAATTACGAGGCACAAAAAAATTCTCCATTCCTCCTGATTCCTGCACAGTGAAGTGACCGATTATGTTGATACCGTCTAAATTAAGTCGCCCGGTTCGTCTGGAGCACACCGTAGTACGCGACCGTCTGCTGGCTAAATTATCCGGCGCCAACAATTATCGTCTGGCGCTGATTACCAGCCCGGCCGGATACGGTAAAACAACGCTGGTCTCCCAGTGGGCCGCAGGTAAAAACGAGCTGGGCTGGTACTCGCTTGACGAAGGCGATAATCAGCAGGAACGTTTTGCCAGCTATCTCATTGCCGCCGTGCAACAGGCGACGGGCGGACACTGTGTCAGCAGCGAGGTGATGGCGCAAAAGCGCCAGTACGCCAGCCTCTCATCGCTTTTCTCGCAACTCTTTATCGAGCTTGCGCAGTGGGAGCGTCCGCTCTATCTGGTGATAGACGACTACCACCTCATCTCTAACCCGGTTATCCACGAGGCGATGCGCTTTTTCCTGCGTCATCAGCCGGAAAACCTGACGCTGGTGGTGCTCTCACGCAATCTGCCGCAGCTTGGCATCGCTAACCTGCGCGTACGCGACCAGCTGCTGGAAATCGGCAGCCAGCAGCTCGCTTTTACGCACCAGGAGGCGAAACAGTTTTTCGACTGCCGCCTGAACGCCCCTATCGAGCCTGCTGAAAGCAGCCGCCTGTGCGACGATGTGGCTGGCTGGGCCACCGCTCTGCAGCTTATCGCCCTGTCGGCGCGCCAGAGCGCCAGTTCCGCGCATCACTCCGCACGCCGCCTGGCGGGCATTAACGCTTCCCACCTCTCCGATTATCTGGTGGATGAAGTGCTGGATAACGTAGATGACAGCACGCGCCAGTTCCTGCTGAAAAGCTCGCTGCTGCGCTCGATGAACGACGCGCTGATCGTGCGCGTAACGGGTGAAGAGAACGGCCAGATGCGGCTGGAAGAGATTGAACGCCAGGGATTGTTTTTGCAGCGCATGGACGACTCGGGCGAATGGTTTAGCTATCACCCGCTGTTTGGCGGCTTTTTACGCCAGCGTTGTCAGTGGGAACTGGCAACAGAGCTGCCGGATATTCATCGTGCGGCGGCGGAAAGCTGGATGGCGCAAGGCTTCCCGAGCGAGGCGATTCATCACGCGCTGGCGGCGGGCGATTCCCGCATGCTGCGCGATATTCTGCTTAATCATGCGTGGGGGCTGTTTAACCACAGCGAGCTGGCGCTGCTTGAAGAGTCGCTCAAGGCGCTGCCGTGGGAGAGCCTGCTCGCTAATCCCAAGCTGGTGCTGTTGCAGGCCTGGCTGATGCAAAGCCAGCATCGTTATAGCGAAGTGAATACGTTGCTGGCGCGCGCCGAACAGGAGATGCATGAGGCGATGGACGAAACGCTGCATGGCGAGTTCAACGCCCTGCGCGCGCAGGTCGCCATCAACGACGGCGACCCGGAAGAGGCGGAGCGGCTGGCGATGATCGCGCTCGACACCCTGCCGCTGGCGAGTTTTTACAGCCGCATCGTGGCGACCTCGGTGCACGGCGAAGTGCTGCACTGCAAAGGCGAACTCACGAGATCGCTCTCGACGATGCAGCAAACGGAGCAGATGGCGCGCCGACACGACGTCTGGCATTACGCGCTCTGGAGTCTTATCCAGCAAAGCGAAATTCTTTTCGCCCAGGGCTTTTTGCAGGCCGCCTGGGAGACGCAGGATAAAGCCTTCACGCTTATCCGCGAGCAGCATCTTGAGCAACTGCCGCTGCATGAATTTTTGCTGCGCATTCGCGCACAATTGCTGTGGGCCTGGTCGCGCCTTGATGAAGCCGAAGCGTCGGCGCGCATGGGCATGGACGTGCTGTCGGGCTATCAGCCGCAGCAGCAGCTTCAGTGCCTGGCGCTGCTCGTGCAGTGTTCGCTGGCGCGCGGGGATCTCGACAACGCTCGCAGCCACCTGAATCGCCTGGAAAACCTGCTTGGCAATGGCCCTTACCACACAGACTGGGTGTCGAACGCCGATAAGGTTCGCGTCATTTACTGGCAGATGACGGGGGATAAAAAATCGGCCGCCAACTGGCTGCGTCAGACGCCGAAACCCGCTTTCGCGAATAATCATTTTTTGCAAAGCCAGTGGCGCAACATCGCCCGGGTGCAGATCCTGCTTGGCGATTACGACCCGGCGGAGATGGTGCTGGAAGAGCTGAACGAAAACGCCCGCGGCCTGCGGCTGATGAGCGACATCAACCGCAACCTGCTGCTGCTTAACCAGCTCTACTGGCAGGCAGGACGCAAGAGCGACGCCCAGCGGGTGCTGATGGAAGCGCTGACGCTCGCCAACCGCACCGGCTTCATCAGCCACTTTGTGATTGAGGGCGAAGCGATGGCGCAGCAGCTTCGCCAGCTCATTCAGCTCAATACGCTGCCGGAGCTGGAGCAACACCGCGCGCAGCGCATTTTGCGTGAAATTAACCAGCATCATCGCCATAAATTCGCCCATTTCGACGAGAGCTTTGTTAACCGCCTGCTGACGCACCCGGAGGTGCCGGAGCTTATCCGCACCAGCCCGCTTACCCAGCGCGAATGGCAGGTGCTGGGGCTGATTTATTCCGGCTACAGCAACGATCAGATAGCCGGCGAGCTTGAAGTGGCGGCGACCACCATCAAGACGCACATCCGCAACCTGTACCAGAAGCTCGGCGTAGCGCACCGCCAGGATGCCGTACAGCATGCCCAGCAGTTGCTAAAGATGATGGGGTATGGGGTTTAACGGTATCCCGCTGCATAGCGAATAAAGGGAGTCAGTCAGCGCTCTGGCGAACGTAATCGTTCCCCCGTCATGCCTGGTTTACCAGAGCGCCGCCCGCCGTTACTCCATTCTCAGCACAGCTCCAGCTGCACATTATTCTCGCTAATCACCTTCATCACTCCCGCCGGCGGCATCACATCCGTATATACCGCGTCCACCAGATTGATGCTGCCGAGGTTAACCATCGCGTTACGGCCGAACTTGGAATGGTCCACCACCAGCATCACGTGGCGGGAGTTTTCGATGATGGCGCGCTTGGTGCGCACTTCGTGGTAGTCAAACTCCAGCAGCGAGCCGTCGCTGTCGATGCCGCTGATGCCGAGAATGCCGAAGTCGAGACGGAACTGAGAGATAAAATCGAGCGTCGCTTCGCCGATAATGCCGCCGTCGCGGCTGCGCAGTTCGCCGCCCGCAAGGATAATACGGAAATCCTCTTTCGCCATCAGCGTGTTCGCCACGTTCAGGTTATTCGTCACGATACGCAGGTTGCTGTGGTCAAGCAGTGCGTGAGCCACCGCTTCCGGCGTCGTGCCGATGTCGATAAACAGGGTGGCGCCGTTGGGGATCTGGCTTGCCACGCGCCGGGCGATACGCTCTTTTTCCGCCGTCTGCGTCGCTTTACGATCGTGCCAGGGGGTATTGACCGAACTGGAAGGCAAGGCGGCGCCGCCGTGGTGGCGCAGGATCATGTTCTGATCGGCCAGATCGTTTAAGTCGCGGCGAATAGTCTGCGGGCTAACCGCAAACTGCTCGACCAGCTCTTCCGTGCTGACATAGCCCTGCTTTTTTACCAGTTCGATAATCGCGTCATGACGTTGTGTTTGCTTCACACTCTTCTCCTGAAGTATCCCCGGATTTTATGTTCGTTTTCGCGCATGAAGGGTATCCGTCAGCGCCATCGCCAGCCCAACCAGCAACCCGGTGACATGCGCCGCGTTGGCGACAGAAAGGCCAAAGAGATCAAACCAGCCCGCAATCAGCCAGATAATGGCGAAAGCGAGCAGCCCGCGGGGCATATGCAGCCCGCTTTGCGGATCGCGCTCGCCGCGCAGCCAGACATAGCCCATCAGCGCGTAAACCACGCCGGAAAGGCCGCCAAACCACGCGCCGCTATAGTAATGCTGGATAAAACCGCTTAACAGCGCAGCGATAAGAAACAGCGTCAGCAGCTTGCCGCTGCCGAGGCGCTTTTCCACCGGGCCGCCCAGATACCACCACCATAACAGGTTGAAAGTGATGTGCAGTATGGAGAAGTGCAGCAAAGCGTGGCTGAAATAACGCCACGCCTCGAATTTCAGCGAAGGGTCGAACGGCCAGGCCAGCCACACCATTATTATCTGGTCGCCGACCGCCTGCATCAGCAGATAGACCACGATGCACGCCGCCATCACCAGCAGCGTGAGCGGTCCGGCGTTCTGGCGCACGGTGGCGAAAAAAGGAAAGCGTCGATACTGCAAATGGCTGCCCGCCTGCCCGGTCTGCCAGCTGGCGGCCAGATAGCGCGGGTCATAGGGGTTTTGCTGAAAGCGCGCCAGTTCAGCCTGCACCCGTTCCGCCTGGCTCTCATCGGCAAGCCAGACTTCATACTCCTGCTGCGGCTTAATGGTCAGCGTGACGCCCTGCGTCGCCATGTAATCGACAAACGCCTGCGCCATGCGCGGATTAGCAAAAGAGGTAATTAACATCGCCTGCTCTTTCGTTATCGGAAAATGCGATGAGTATACCGGGTAAAAGGGCCGCTACCGACAATTACTCCTCGCCGCGCGCCACTTCCGCCGGAAAATGACGGTGCCAGGCGTCGAAACCGCCGTCCACGCTGTAGACCTGGTCGTACCCCTGTTGCAGGAGATATTGCGCCGCGCCTTTGCTGCTGTTGCCGTGATAGCACATCACCATTACCGGCGTATCAAAATCGGTGTTCTGCATGAAGTTAACCAGCGTGGCGTTGGTCAGGTGGAACGCGCCCGGCGTATGGCCCAGCTCATAACTCTGCGGATCGCGGATATCGACCAGAACCGCGCTGCCCTGGTGAAGTCTCTGGTGCGCTTCTTCCACATTAATACATTCAAATTGATCCATGGTGCTTCTCATCGTTGATACAGGACAAAGGCTCTCGGCCTTAAGTTTACGTGGGAATCCTGTCAGGACGCCATATTGTTATTCATATCACATTGAATTGTTTTTTTACTGTTACCAAAAGCGCGTTTGTTTGCTATTATGAGCGATATCGAACATTTTTGAGCTTTAACGAAAGTGAATGAGGGCAGTATGGAAACCAAAGATCTGATTGTGATAGGTGGGGGCATCAACGGTGCCGGTATCGCGGCAGACGCCGCCGGGCGCGGGCTTTCCGTACTGATGCTGGAAGCGCAGGATCTCGCCTGCGCTACCTCCTCCGCCAGCTCTAAACTTATTCACGGCGGCCTGCGCTACCTGGAGCACTACGAGTTCCGCCTGGTGAGCGAAGCGCTCGCCGAGCGTGAAGTATTGCTGAAAATGGCCCCGCACATCGCTTTCCCGATGCGCTTTCGCCTGCCGCACCGTCCCCACCTGCGCCCGGCGTGGATGATCCGCGTTGGCCTGTTTATGTATGATCATCTGGGCAAGCGCACCAGCCTGCCTGGCTCTACCGGTTTGCGTTTTGGCGCGGATTCGGTCCTCAAGCCGGAGATAACGCGCGGATTCGAATATTCTGACTGCTGGGTGGACGATGCGCGCATGGTGCTCGCGAACGCGCAGATGGTGCAGAAAAAAGGCGGCGAGGTATTAACCCGCACTCGCGCCACTTCCGCGAAGCGTGAAAACGGCGAGTGGATCGTGCAGGGCGAAGATGTTGATACCGGCGAAACCTTTACCTGGCGCGCCCGGGGACTGGTGAACGCCACCGGGCCGTGGGTGAAAAGCTTCTTTGACAACGGCCTGGAGCTGCCTTCTCCTTACGGTATCCGGCTTATCAAAGGCAGCCACATCGTGGTGCCGCGCGTCCATACCCAGAAGCAGGCTTACATCCTGCAAAACGAAGATAAGCGCATTGTCTTTGTTATCCCATGGATGGATGAGTTTTCTATCATCGGCACCACCGATGTGGAGTACAAAGGCGACCCTAAACAGGTGGCCATTGATGAAAGCGAAATCAGCTACCTGCTGAAGGTCTATAACACGCACTTTAAAAAGCAGCTGGGCCGCGACGACGTGGTCTGGACCTATTCCGGGGTGCGCCCGCTTTGCGACGACGAGTCGGATTCGCCGCAGGCTATCACCCGCGATTACACGCTGGATATCCGCGACGAAAACGGCAAAGCGCCGCTGCTTTCCGTGTTTGGCGGCAAGCTCACCACGTACCGTAAACTTGCCGAGCATGCGCTGGAAAAGCTGAAACCCTGGTACCCGACGATGGGCGAAGCCTGGACGAAAAACGGCGTACTGCCGGGCGGCGAGATCAACGGCGATCGCGACGCTTATGCCGCGCAGCTGCGCCGCCGCTACGGGTTTATCAGCGAGTCGCTGGCCCGTCGCTTTGCGCGCACCTACGGCAGCAACAGCGAGCTTATTCTTAATGGCGCAACCGACATCAGCGCGCTGGGCGAGCATTTCGGCCATGAGCTGTATGAGGCCGAACTGCGTTATCTGGTCGAACACGAATGGGTGCGCCGGCTGGATGACGCGCTGTGGCGTCGCACCAAGCTTGGCATGTGGCTGAACGCGGAGGAGCAATCCCGCGTGGCGCAGTGGCTTGAAGCGCATCACTCGAAAGGCCGCGTCGCCCTCTCTCTCGCCTCCTGAGGTTTATCCGAAAAGCGCGTTCGGGCACCCCGCCCGGACGCCGGATTTTCCGCTGTAGTTCATGCTTACCGTAACGGTTAGGTATAAAAAATCGTCCCTGCGCTTATACTTTCCCGCTTAAAGAGAGGGAGAAGATTTTGCGGTCGAAAACTATGCGCGCGCCGGATACGGTGATGCTGACTTTCCTGCTGCTGATAACGCTCGCGGTGACGGTTATCAGCGGCTGGTCGCTCTGGCAGTCGTGGCAACATAACGTTGAAGAGACGGAGCGTCAGGCGCGAAACCAGTCTATTTCGCTGGCGCGTCAGGCGGAAGATACCTTTTTGCAGGTGCAGTTAACGCTGGACGAAATGTCGCGGCGGGCGGATGACATTTTCAATAACCCGGCCGCCTGGCGCGGCATCCGCGGCTTGCTCGCCCAGCAGCAGCGGCAGCTTCCGCAGCTGCACGGCCTTTTTGTCTACGATACGCAGGGCAACTGGCTCGCCACTTCCAGCAGCTATGTCCCGGCGCTGGCAAACAACGCCGACAGAGATTATTTCACCTGGCATAGCCAGCATAATGACGACAGGCTGCATATCGGCCGGGTCATCCGCAGCCGCTCAACGGGCGATCTGGTGATTCCGGTTTCCGTGCGGCTTAATAATAATGAGGGACGTTTTCGCGGCGTAGCGCTGGCCACTATCCGCGTGGATTATTTCCGTCAGTTTTACGGCTATTACGAAATGGGCCCCAGCGACACGTTGGGGCTGACGCTTGCCGACAGCACCGTGCTGTACGTCCGCCCTTTCTCCGACGCGTTTATCAACAAGACGCTGGCCTCCAGCCCGCTTTTCACCCGCATGCTTAAAATCAGCCCGGTGGGCGGCGGCACCTGGCGTTCGGCGCTGGACGGCGTAACGCGCATTTTTGGCTACGCGAGCCTGGCGCGCTATCCGCTGGTCGTCTCCGCAGGCTATGACCGCAGCTCGCTGCGGGCGGTGTGGTGGCGCAATAACCTGCCGGTGCTGGCGCTCAACGGCGTCCTGCTGTGCGCGGTGTTTGTTTTCGGCATTCTGGTGCTGCGCCAAATCCGCGCCAGTCTGCGCTATCAGCGCGAACTCATCGTGCTGCGCGACGAACTGACCCGCTCCAACCATATTTTGCAGGACCTGGCGCTGGTGGATGGCTTAACCGGCCTTGGCAACCGCCGCCAGTTCGATATCTATCTTGAGCAGTGCGTGGCGCGCTCGACGAAAACCGGCGTCCCGGTTTCGCTCATCCTGTGCGATATCGATTTCTTTAAGGCTTATAACGATACTTTAGGCCATGTGGCGGGCGATCAGTGCCTCGCGGCGGTAGGCGAAATCCTGCGTTATCTGCCGCTGCGCAATACCGATCGGGTTTCCCGCTACGGCGGCGAGGAGTTCGCTATTATTCTGCCTGGCGCCAGCGAATATGCGGCGGAACAGGTTGCGCTGCGTGCGGTAATGGCGGTTCGCAACGCGGCGCTGCCGCACCCGGCGACGCAGCTTGCGAATAAATTGCTGACCATAAGCGCGGGCGTGGGCACCGTAGCTGGCGAATCAGCCAGCGTCGCCACGCTGAAGAATATGGCCGACGAGGCGCTTTATCAGGCCAAGCACGCGGGTCGCGACTGTATCGCAACGCAAAGCGGACGCTGCGACCTGCCGCCCTCTCCGCTGGAGGCATAAAAAAAGCCAGAGCGAATGCTCTGGCTTTTTTACGTTCTCAGCAGTTACAGGCGCACCGGCTTAATATTCCAGATGTTATCGGCATATTCCTGAATGGTGCGGTCAGAGGAGAAGTAACCCATGTTGGCGATGTTGTGCATCGCCCGCGTGGTCCACTCTTCCTGCTGGTTGTAAAGCTCATCCACTTTATCCTGACAGTCTACATAGCTGCGGTAATCCGCCAGCACCTGATAATGGTCGCCAAAGTTAATCAGCGAATCCACCAGGTCGCGGTAGCGGCCCGGATCGTTAGGGCTGAAGACGCCGGTGCCAATCTGCGTCAGCACCTGGCGCAGCTCTTCATCTTTATCGTAGTAATCGCGCGGGTTATAGCCCTGGCGACGCAGCGCTTCCACCTCATCGGCGGTGTTGCCGAAGATAAAGATATTTTCCGAGCCGACATGCTCCAGCATCTCAACATTCGCGCCATCCAGCGTGCCAATGGTCAGCGCGCCGTTAAGGGCGAATTTCATGTTGCTGGTGCCGGACGCTTCCGTCCCGGCAAGCGAGATCTGCTCAGAAAGATCCGCCGCCGGAATGATAAGCTGCGCAAGACTGACGCTGTAGTTAGGAATAAAGACCACCTTCAGCTTGTCTTTCACCTGCGGGTCGTTGTTGATGACCTGCGCCACGTCGTTAATCAGGTGAATGATGTGCTTGGCCATGTAATAGGCCGACGCCGCTTTCCCGGCGAAGATATTCACGCGCGGCACCCAGTTGGCTTCCGGGTCCGCTTTAATACGATTGTAGCGAGTGATAACGTGCAGCACGTTCATCAGCTGACGCTTATATTCGTGAATACGCTTAATCTGCACGTCAAACAGCGCTTTCGGGTTCACCACCACGTTGAGCTGCTGCGCTATCCAGACGGCGAGCCGGCGCTTGTTGGCGAGCTTGGCGTTGCGCACCTGCTGGTTCACCGATGGATAATCGATATGCTGCTCAAGCTCGCTTAGCTGGCTGAGATCGGTGCGCCAGGTGCGGCCGATGTTTTTATCCAGCACTTCCGAAAGCGACGGGTTGGCCAGCGCCAGCCAGCGGCGCGGCGTCACGCCGTTGGTGACGTTGGTAAAGCGCATCGGGAAGATTTTCGCGAAGTCGGCGAACAGCGACTGCACCATCAGGTTGGAGTGCAGCTCGGATACGCCATTCACTTTATGGCTCACCACTACCGCAAGCCACGCCATGCGCACGCGGCGACCGCCCGATTCGTCGATGATCGACACGCGGCTCAGCAGGCCGGTATCCGTGGGGTATTGCTCCTGAAGGGTTTTCAGGAAGTAGTCGTTAATTTCGAAAATAATCTGCAGATGGCGCGGCAGGATTTTACCCAGCATATCCACCGGCCACGTCTCCAGCGCTTCGCTCATCAGCGTATGGTTGGTGTAAGAGAAAACCTGGCAGGTCGTCTCGAACGCCTCGTCCCAGCCGAACTTATGTTCGTCAATCAGCACCCGCATGAGCTCCGGAATGGAGAGCACCGGGTGCGTGTCGTTAAGGTGAATGGCGACTTTCTGCGCCAGGTTGGCGTAGGTTTTGTGTAGCTGATAGTGACGGCTCAGGATGTCCTGAATAGTGGCCGACACCAGGAAGTACTCCTGACGCAGGCGCAGTTCACGCCCCGAATAGGTGGAATCATCCGGGTAGAGAACGCGCGATACGTTTTCCGAGTGGTTTTTATCTTCCACCGCCGCGAAGTAATCCCCCTGGTTGAATTTACCAAGGTTGATTTCGCTACTCGCCTGGGCGCTCCACAGGCGCAGCGTATTGGTGGCGTCGGTGTCGTAGCCAGGAATAATCTGGTCATAAGCGACGGCGAGGATCTCTTCGGTCTCGACCCAGCGGGTGCGTTTGCCTTCCTGCTGGATACGCCCGCCGAAACGCACTTTGTAGCGGGTATTGTGGCGCTCAAACTCCCAGGGGTTGCCATATTCGAGCCAGTAGTCCGGCGACTCTTTTTGCTGGCCGTCGACGATGTTCTGCTTGAACATGCCGTAATCGTAGCGAATGCCGTAGCCGCGACCCGGCAGGCCGAGCGTGGCGAGCGAGTCGAGGAAGCAGGCGGCGAGACGTCCCAGGCCGCCGTTGCCAAGCCCGGGGTCGTTCTCTTCGTCAATCAACTCTTCCAGATCCAGCCCCATCTCCTCCAGCGCGTTTTTCACATCTTCATAAATGCCGAGCGAAAGCAGCGAGTTAGACAAGGTGCGGCCAATCAGAAACTCCATTGACAGGTAATAAACCTGGCGCACTTCCTGCGACAGCTGCGCCCGGTAAGAGCGCAGCCAGCGTTCAACCATGCGGTCACGCACCGCGAACAGCGTGGCGTTCAGCCACTCGTGTTTATTGGCGATGGCCGGGTCTTTGCCTATGGTGAACATCAGCTTATAGGCAATGGAATGTTTTAGCGCCTCGACGCTCAGCGTAGGTGACGCATAGCTAAACGGTGCATTCATTTACGTGATTCCTGGATGGTTACAACAAGCGTTGATAGAGATCGCGATAAGACTGCGCGGCGACCTGCCAGCTAAAATCCATGCCCATCGCCTGACGCTGAACAAAGCGCCAGAGCGAGGGGCGGGACCACAACACGAAAGCACGCCGAATCGCCCGCAACAGCGACCAGGCATTACTGTCCTCAAAGACGAATCCACTGGCGATTCCGTCTGCTAAGTTCTCCAGCGAGCTGTCGGAAACGGTATCCGCAAGACCCCCTGTGCGCCGCACAAGCGGCAGTGTTCCATACTTCAGGCCATAAAGTTGTGTAAGACCGCACGGTTCGAAACGACTCGGCACCAGAATGACGTCCGCGCCGCCCATGATGCGGTGAGAAAACGCTTCGTGATAGCCGATTTGCACGCCCACCTGCCCCGGATGTTCCGCGGCGGCGGCGAGAAACCCTTCCTGAAGCACCGGGTCGCCCGCGCCGAGCAGCGCAAGTTGGCCGCCCTGCTCGAGCAGCCCCGGCAGCGCCTCAAGCACCAGGTCCAGCCCTTTCTGGCTGGTAAGGCGGCTCACCACGGCGAACAGCGGCACTTTGTCGTTAACCTTCAGGCCCATCGCAATCTGCAACTGGCGTTTGTTTTCCGCCTTCTCTTCCAGCGTATCGCGGGTATAGCGCGAGGCGAGCAAGAGATCGTGCGCCGGGTCCCAGATGTTCTCATCCACGCCGTTGAGAATGCCGGAAAGCCTGCCTTCGCGGTGGCGCTGGCGCAACAGCCCCTCCATCCCGTAAGCGTACTGCGGCTCAGTAATTTCGCGCGCGTAGGTCGGGCTTACCGCTGTGATATGGTCTGCATAGTATAGTCCCGCTTTCAGGAAGGAGATTTGACCGTTGAACTCCAGCCCTTCCACATCATAGAAAGACCACGGCAGCTGAATGTCATCCATGTGTTGCGCGAAGAACATCCCCTGATAGGCCAGGTTATGTACGGTGAAGACCGATTTCGCCGGACGACCGCGCAGCTCCAGATAAGCAGGCACCAGCCCCGCATGCCAGTCGTGCGCGTGCACCACGTCAGGATGCCAGTACGGGTCCAGCCCGCAGGCCATTTCGCTGCCTACCCACCCCAGCAGCGCGAAGCGAATCACGTTGTCGGTATAGGCGTAAAGGTTGGTATCGTGATACGGGCTTCCAGGACGATCGTATAAGTGCGGGGCGTCAATAAGGTAAATGCCAACCCCGTTGAAGTGTCCATACAAAAGCGTGATTTCACCCGCGAAGGTATCCCTGCGCGCCACAATCCGGGCATCGGTAATGCCGCGACGAATATCAGGAAACGCGGGCAACAGCACACGAGTATCTACCCCCCCGGCAATTTGCGCAGCAGGTAATGCGCCGATAACGTCTGCCAGTCCGCCGGTTTTCAGCAGAGGGAATATTTCAGAACATACATGTAAGACCTGCATTATCGCTCCCGTTCAAAGATTCAGCGCGAACAGCGCGCCGAACGTGAAAAACACAACGCGCGGAGCCTTCCGCGCGCGGTTTACCTCCCTGCGCGAATCAACCCGGTAAACGGGCCAGCATTTCGCGCGTCACTAACACAATTCCCTCTTCGGAACGGTAGAAACGGCGAGCGTCTTCCTCAGCGTTTTCACCTATCACCATGCCTTCAGGGATAACACAGGCCCGGTCGATAACACAGCGACGCAGGCGACAGGAGCGGCCTACCCAGACATCGGGCAACAGCACCGCCGAGTCGATGTTACAGAATGAGTTTATGCGCACTCTGGGGAAAAGCACGGATTGCACGACAACAGAGCCGGAAATAATGCAGCCGCCGGAAACCAGCGAGTTAAGCGTCATGCCGTGGCTGCCGGAGCGGTCCTGCACAAATTTCGCCGGCGGCAGCGATTCCATATGGGTGCGAATCGGCCAGTTATGGTCGTACATATCCAGTTCCGGCGTGACCGAGGCCAGGTCGAGGTTCGCTTTCCAGTAAGCTTCAAGCGTCCCTACGTCGCGCCAGTACGGCTCGGCGTCCGGGTCAGACTGCACGCAGGAGAGCGGGAACGGATGGGCGAAAGCTTCGCCCGAGCGGGTCACTTTCGGAATAATGTCTTTACCGAAATCGTGGCTGGACTTCTCATCCTTGTCATCTTCTTCCAGCAACTCGTAGAGATAGTCGGCATCAAAGATGTAAATCCCCATGCTGGCGAGTGATTTCGTGTCGTCGCCAGGCATGGTGGGCGGGTTAGCCGGCTTCTCAACGAAGTCGATAACCCTGTCGTTTTCATCCACCGCCATGACGCCGAACGCCGTCGCCTCCGCTTTGGGGACCGGCAAACAGGCTACCGTGCAGCGCGCGCCTTTTTCGACGTGGTCGATAAGCATGCGCGAATAGTCCTGTTTATAGATATGGTCGCCTGCGAGGATAACGACATATTCCGCTTTATAACGGCGGATGATGTCGAGGTTTTGCGTCACGGCGTCCGCCGTGCCGCGATACCAGTTTTCTCCATGGACGCGCTGCTGGGCGGGCAGCAAATCGACGAACTCGTTCATCTCTTCGCTGAAAAACGACCAGCCGCGCTGAATGTGCTGCACCAGCGTATGAGACTGGTACTGAGTGATAACCCCGATACGTCGAATGCCTGAGTTAATGCAGTTAGATAAGGCAAAATCGATGATGCGGAATTTCCCGCCGAAGTGAACGGCAGGTTTGGCGCGAGTCGTAGTGAGGTCTTTCAGTCGTGTGCCACGCCCGCCAGCCAGAATAAGTGCGACAGATTTTAAGGGCAGCTGTCTTGCCAACATCAGAGGATCGTTCTTCTCAAACCTTACCATGACTGACTCCTTATTTATGACTTCTGGAATACGCACACACCGTGCGCGGGCCCATGCCATACAGCCATTACGACCGGATTATCCTCTCCGGCAAATGGGGGGATAGCACGCCATTCCCCTTCGGGTAATACGATGTCGCCGACTTCTGCGGTGGCGTTAATCGTAATTAACCAACGATCGGAAAGCTGGATCTGCATGCGACGAATTCCGCCTTGCCACTCGTCGGTCCTCAGAGGCTGCGCCTCGTTGTTTAGCCAGCGAACATTGCCGTCATCCTCATCCCACCATGCCTGGCAGGTAAGCGCCGGGATACTCTTCCTCAGATGTATCAATGCCGCCGTGAAATTAATTAATCCCTCATCCGCCTGCTCCCAGTCCATCCAGGTCAGTTCGTTATCCTGGCAGTAGGCGTTGTTATTGCCGTGCTGGCTATGGCCGTGCTCGTCCCCGGCCAGCAGCATCGGCGTGCCGCGTGACAGCAAAAGCGAAAGCAGCAGCGCGTGAGTGCTCACCCGCCGCCGTTCAATCGTATCCAGATTACCGCCAAGCCCTTCATAACCATGGTTGTTAGTATGGTTATGGTTATGGCCGTCCCGGTTATCTTCGCCGTTGGCTTCGTTGTGCTTATGGTTAAAGCTGACACAGTCGCGCAGCGTGAAACCATCATGCGCCGTAATGAAGTTAACGGAAGCGCAGGCAGGACGATCGTTGCGGCGAAAGAGCGCGCTGGAGCCCGCGAAGCTTTCAGCGAAATCGCCAAGCGTCAGCGCGTCATGCAGCCAGAAGCAGCGCATGGCGTCGCGAAAGCGGTCGTTCCACTCCATGAAAGAGGCCGGAAAGGCGCCTACCTGATAGCCATTCGGCCCGACATCCCACGCTTCGGCGATAAGCTTGACGCGAGAAAGGTGCGGATCGTTTTTAATCGCTTCCAGCAGCGGCGCGTCGGGGCGAAACTCAGGCGTGCGCCCCATCACCGTCGCGAGATCGAAGCGGAAACCGTCGACGTGGCACTCTTCGACCCAGAACTTCAGGCACCCCATCACATAGTCGACCACCCCTGGATTACTGAGGTTGAGGGTATTGCCGCAGCCGGTCCAGTTCTCATAATCGCCGTCGCTCCTTAACCAATAATAGCTACGGTTATCGATTCCGCGCAGAGAGAAGGTCGGCCCGTCAAGGTCGGCCTCCGCGCTGTGATTCAATACAATATCGAGAATGACTTCGATACCCGCTTTGTGCAGCGCTTTCACGGCGTCGCGAAACTCATCCAGCGCGCCGAAAGGGTTCTGGTTGACGGCGTAACGCGGCTCCACGCTCCAGAGCGCCAGCGGGTTATAGCCCCAGTAGTTCGTCAGGCCGAGCCGATGCAGACGCATTTCGCTGGCGTAGTGCTGAACAGGCAGCAGCTCCAGCGCCGTAATGCCCAGGCGTTTAAAGTAGTCGAGCATGACGGGATGCGCGAGCGCCGCATAGGTGCCGCGAATCTCCTGCGGAATAGCCGGATGGCGCAGCGTCAGGCCGCGCACATGCGCTTCATAAACGACTGTGCTGCACCAGGAAGTGCCCGGCGGCTCATCGTCTTCCCAGTCGTAACGATCCTGCACGACGACCGCTTTCGGCATGACATCGACATTATCGCGAAGATCGGGCTCATCATGGCCGCCGTGCAGGCGCGGCTCGTCGGCGGTACGCCCAACCACTACCCGCGCGCAGGGGTCCAGCAACAGCTTGGCCGGGTTGAAGCGATGCCCGTTGCGCGGATCCCAGGGACCGTGTACGCGATAGCCGTAGCGCACGCCAGGCCTGGCCTTCGGCAGATAGCCATGCCAGATGTCGCCGCTGCGTTCAGGCAACGCATAACGCTGCTCGTTGCCGTCGTCGTCGAAGACACAAAGCTCCACCTTTTCCGCGTGAGCGGAAAAGAGGGTGAAATTAATGCCATGGCCGTCATAGTGCGCGCCCAATGGCGCGGGTTGCCCCTCCTGCAACTGCGTCATTCACCCTCCCGTACCAGCCAGATGGTGGCCAGCGGCGGCAGCGTCAGGGAAAGGGAATGATCATGACCATGGCTTGGAATCGCCTCGCTCTCTACCGCCCCGCCATTCCCGGCGTTGCTACCATGATAGTGAATGGAGTCGGTATTAACCTCTTCGCGCCAGCGGCCAGGCTGGTTAATGCCGAAGCGGTAATTGTGGCGCACTACCGGGGTAAAGTTGCTGGCGACAATAATTTCGTTGCCCTGCCTGTCGCGGCGGACGAAAACAAATACGGAGTTCGCGCGGTCTTCCACCACCAGCCATTCAAAGCCATACGGGTCGTAGTCCAGCTCGTGCAGCGCCTTATGGTGGCGATAAGCGAAGTTCAGGTCGCGCACCAGGCGCTGTACGCCGTGGTGCCAGTTATCGCCCCCTTCCAGCAGGTGCCAGTCCAGGCTGCTGTCGTGGTTCCATTCGCGTCCCTGGGCGAATTCATTACCCATAAACAGCAGTTTTTTGCCAGGGAAGGCCCACATCCAGGCGTAGTAAGCGCGCAGGTTAGCGAACTTCTGCCAGGCGTCGCCCGGCATGCGGTCCAGAATCGATTTTTTGCCATGCACCACTTCATCGTGCGACAGCGGCAACACGAAGTTTTCCGAGTAGTTGTAGACCATGCCGAAGGACATCTGGTCGTGATGGTACTGGCGGTGAACCGGATCGAGCTTCATGTAATTCAGGCTGTCATGCATCCAGCCCATATTCCACTTGTACCAGAAGCCGAGGCCGCCTGTTGACGGCGGACGGGTCACGCCGCCGAAATCGGTCGACTCTTCCGCCATTGAGACGGCGCCGGAGACCTGCTCGCCGATGATGCGGTTGGTGTTGCGCAGGAATTCAACCGCTTCAAGGTTTTCACGCCCGCCGTGCTGGTTCGGGATCCACTCGCCCGGCGCGCGGCTGTAGTCGCGATAGACCATCGAGGCCACCGCATCCACGCGCAGCGCGTCAATGCCGAAGCGCTCAATCCAGTAGAGGGCGTTGCCCACCAGGAAGTTGCTCACCTCGCGGCGGCCATAGTTGTAGATAAGCGTGTTCCAGTCCTGATGGTAGCCTTCACGCGGGTCGCTGTGCTCATACAGCGCGGTGCCGTCGAATTTGGCGAGGGCGAAATCATCGGAAGGAAAATGACCGGGCACCCAGTCGAGGATCACGTTCAGGCCGGCGGCATGCGCGGCGTTAATAAAGTATTTAAAGTCGTCGCGCGTGCCGAAGCGGCGGGTCGGAGCGTAGAGGCCGGTGGGCTGATAGCCCCAGCTGCCATCGAAGGGGTGCTCGTTAATCGGCAGCAGTTCAATATGGGTAAAGCCCATGCCTTTAACGTAAGGCACCAGTTGCTCCGCCAGATCGCGATAGCTCAGCCAGAAGTTGCTTTCCGGGTGACGACGCCATGAACCCAGGTGAACCTCATAAATGGAGATGGGCGCGTCAAACTGATTCGCCTTCTGGCGCGCCGGAGTAATCGGCGTCTTTTCCGGCAGACCGCAAATCAGCGAGGCGGTCTCCGGGCGCATTTGTGCTTCAAACGCATACGGGTCCGCTTTAATGCGCAGGTTTCCTTCGGCATCAATCAGCTCGAATTTATAGAGCTGGCCGTTATGGGCGCCGGGAATGAAAAGCTCCCAGATGCCGCTCTCTTTACGCAGACGCATCGGGTGGCGGCGGCCGTCCCAGTAGTTAAACTGTCCCACGACCGAAACGCGGCGAGCGTTAGGCGCCCATACTGAAAAGCGCGTGCCGGTGACGCCGTCCATCGTCTCCGCATGCGCGCCCAGCGTTTCATAAGGGCGAAGGTGGGTGCCCTCAGAAAGCAGCCAGACGTCCAGGTCCTGCAGCAGCGGTCCGAAACGGTAAGGGTCATCGATCAGGTTCTGTTGCCCGTGCCAGATAACCGCCAGCTGATAGCGGAAAAAATTCTTGCGTCGCGGCAGGACGCCGCTAAAAAAACCTCGGGAATCAAGGCATTCAAGCTTGCCTACCTTGCGTCCGGTTTTTGGTTCAATGACCCACACTTCGGTGGCGTCGGGAAGGAGCGCGCGGACTTCCAGTCCAGCTTCGGTTTTATGCATGCCGAGTACGGAAAAGGGATCCGCAAAGTGGCCTGCGATAAGCGCATTAATCACGTCTCTATCTACACGATCAGACATGGCATTCATCCTGTTTTTTTGTGCCGCCCCTCTCCAGCCTTACGCCTTCGCGTCCGGTAGCGGCACTTTTTTATTGACCTGAACGGGCAGAGATAAATGGCCCTTTTCTGCTCCGTTCCACCTTGAGGTTTGGCGCGTTAATTCCGCCTTACCCTAAGCATAGCCAACGCGTAATTTTACTCCTGCTAAAAATAGTGATCATCAGCGTTAATCCTTCGCTTACAGACACAAAAAAGGGAGCGATAATCGCTCCCTTAATATCAACGCTTAAGCCAGCTGACGCAGCACGCGCCGTAGCGGCTCCGCTGCGCCCCACAGGAGCTGGTCGCCCACCGTGAACGCCGAGAGGTATTCCGGCCCCATGTTAAGCTTGCGCAGACGGCCTACCGGCGTCGTCAGCGTGCCGGTGACGGCGGCCGGCGTCAGTTCGCGCATGGTAATTTCACGGTCGTTCGGCACCACTTTCGCCCATGGGTTATGCGCAGCGAGCATCTCTTCAACCGTTGCAATAGAAACATCTTTTTTCAATTTAAGGGTGAAGGCCTGGCTGTGGCAGCGCAGCGCGCCGATGCGTACACACAGGCCGTCCACCGGAATGGTGTGCGCCGTGTTGAGAATTTTGTTTGTCTCCGCCTGACCTTTCCACTCTTCGCGGCTCTGGCCGTTGTCGAGCTGTTTGTCAATCCAGGGGATCAGACCGCCCGCCAGCGGCACGCCGAAGTTATCTACCGGCAGGTCGCCGCTGCGGGTAAGCGCCGTGACTTTGCGCTCGATATCCAGAATGGCGGAAGCCGGGTTGGCCAGTTCATCGGCAACGTAGTTATGCAGCAGGCCCATCTGGGTCAGCAGTTCGCGCATGTGGCGCGCGCCGCCGCCGGAAGCTGCCTGATAGGTGGCGACAGAGACCCACTCGATAAGATCGTTGGCAAACAGGCCGCCCAGCGACATGAGCATCAGGCTAACGGTGCAGTTGCCGCCGACAAAGGTTTTCACCCCTTTGTCGAGCCCTTCGTTAATCACATGCTGGTTGACCGGGTCAAGAATAATGATGGCGTCATCTTTCATGCGAAGCGAAGAGGCCGCGTCAATCCAGTACCCCTGCCAGCCGCTTTCACGAAGCTTTGGATAGATTTCGTTGGTATAATCGCCGCCCTGGCAGGTGACGATAATATCGAGCGCCTTCAGAGCTTCCAGGTCATAGGCGTCCTGGAGCGTACCACCGGCCTTGCCGCCAAAAGCGGGCGCAGCCTGACCGTGCTGAGAGGTGGAGAAGAAGACGGGGCGAATGGCGTCGAAATCGCGCTCCTCAACCATGCGTTGCATGAGGACGGAGCCGACCATACCGCGCCAGCCGATAAAACCAACATTTTTCATAGCGAGTCATTCCTGCAGAGGTGTATGCGTGTTGTGCGTCCGGTGAGCCCACCGGGACATTCCCTCACCTTACAAAATGCAGCTAAAGTCGCAAGTGAAATTAATCAATGATCGCCTGACCATTAGAAAAGCCGCTTATTGAGCCGCATCGCTCGATTGATTATCAGGAAAATAATTCATGAATGAAATTACCTCTGCCGCCGTGTTGTTGATCCTGATTATGGATCCGCTGGGCAACCTGCCGATTTTCATGTCGGTGCTGAAACATACCGAGCCTAAACGTCGGCGGGCCATTATGGTCAGGGAGCTGTTTATCGCGCTGCTGCTGATGCTCATCTTTCTCTTTGCGGGCGAAAAAATTCTGGCGTTCCTGAATCTGCGGGCGGAAACCGTCTCTATTTCCGGGGGCATTATCCTTTTCTTAATCGCCATTAAAATGATTTTCCCAAGCCACGAGGGCAGCAGCACCGGGCTGCCAGCGGGCGAAGAGCCGTTCATCGTGCCGCTCGCCATTCCGCTGGTGGCGGGGCCGACGCTGCTCGCCACGCTGATGCTGCTTTCGCATCAATATCCAAACCAGATGGGCCACCTGGTTATCGCGCTGCTGCTCGCCTGGGGCGGCACCTTCGTCATTCTGTTGCAGTCCTCGCTTTTCTTAAGGCTGCTTGGCGAAAAAGGGGTAAACGCGCTGGAGCGCTTGATGGGGTTAGTGCTGGTGATGCTCGCCACCCAGATGTTCCTGGACGGCATCAGGGCGTGGATGAAGGGATAAGAAAAAGGGCTTCCGCAGGGAAGCCCTTTTTTTCAGGAAAGCAGCGTAAAGGCTATCGCCCCGACGAGGGCGCCGGTGGTGCCGAGAATGGTTTCCATCATCGTCCAGGTTTTCAGCGTCTGCCCTTCCGTCGCGCCGGTAAACTTGCCGAAGAGCCAGAACCCGGCGTCATTAACGTGGCTCACCACAATCGAGCCGCCGCCAATGCAGATGGACAGCGCGGCAAGCTGCGCGCCGGAGTAGTGCAAATTTTCGATAACCGGCATCACCAGGCCTACCGCCGTCAGGCAGGCAACGGTGGCGGAACCCTGAATAATGCGCACCGCCGCCGCCAGCACGAAACAGGTAAGGGCAATGGGAAGCCCCATGCCGGTCAGGGCTGAGCCCAGCGCCGGGCCGACGCCAGAATCGACCAGCACCTGTTTAAACACGCCGCCTGCGCCGATCACCAGCAAGATAATGCCCGCCGGCTGCAGCGCCTGGCCGCATACCGCCATCACTTTATCTTTCGGCATGCCGCGGCGCATCGCCAGGCCATAAATAGCCACCAGGCAGGCGACGAGAATCGCGGTAAACGGATGGCCGATAAACTCCAGCCATTCATACAGGCGGGAGCCCTGCTCCGTAAAGCGGGCGGCGATGGTTTTCATTCCCACCAGCACCAGCGGCAGCAGGATAAGCGACAGGCTGAAGCCAAACGACGGCAGCTTGCTGGCGCCAAAGTCAGGCTCGTTAATGTCGTCCGGAATACGCAGTTCCACATAGCGGCTAATAAAATTGCCGAACAGCGGACCGGCGATAAGCATGCCTGGAACGGCGGCGCACAGGCCAATCAAAATCATCCAGCCGAAATCAGCGTGCATCTGGGAGGCGAGCAGCATAGGCGCGGGCCCCGGCAGCAGGAAGGCAGCGGCGGCGGCCACGCCGGCAAACAGCGGGATCACCAGTCTTACGAGGTTGGCGCCGGTGTGGCGCGCCATAGAGAAGGCGATGCTGATAAGCAGCACAATCGCCACTTCAAAGAAGAGCGGCAGCGCGCAGATAAGCCCGGCAAGGCCGATGGCGTAATGCGCCCGGTTATGACCGAAAGATTTCAACATCTTCAGGGCAATCTGGTCCACCGCGCCGGTTTCATGCAGGATTTTGCCGAACATCGCACCAAGCGCCACCACCACAGCCAGAAAGCCGAGCGTGCCGCCCATCCCTTTTTCCATTGTCGCCGCGATTTTATCGAGCGGCATGCCGGAGAAAAGCCCGGCGCCGATAGAGACCACCATCAGCGCCACAAACGCATGCATCCTTGCCTTCATGACCAAAAACAGCAAAAGGAGAACCGACCCTACAGCCGTTAACACGAGGGTTAATGTATTCACAACTTTTATAGCCTTTTATTTTTGATTGATTAGCGCAATGGTGCTCTCCACCACCTCATCCAGCGTCTGGTTGATATCGACAATCAGCACATCGCCTTCGTCGTTTTTCGGCTCTTCTAACGCTTCAAACTGGGTCACCAGCATCTGCGGCTTGAAGAAGTGGCCTTTACGCGCGCGCAGGCGGCTTTCAATCACCTCGAAATCGCCTTTCAGGTAGATAAAAGAGAGATTCGGATTGCCGTCGCGCAGAATGTCGCGATAGCGCTTTTTCAGCGCCGAGCAGACAATCAGCGAGACTTTATTGGTGCGCTGCATGGCGAAAGCGGCGTCGTTGAGCGCCTGCAGCCAGGGCTTACGATCGTCATCGTTTAGCGGGTCGCCCGCCGCCATTTTCATGATGTTGCGGCGCGGATGCAGAAAGTCGCCATCCAGAAAGGCGGCGTTCAGACGGTGCGCCACTTCAGCGGCCACGGCGGATTTGCCGCTGCCGGAAACGCCCATCAGAACAAAGATATGGTGATCGTTATTGGTTGTGCTCATCGCGTGGCTCCTGGTGGCACAGATTACACAAAGCGTTACGGGCAAGACTGTTACGGGTAACTGTTATCGGTAACATTGTCTGGCTCATATCCTTAATTAGCAATAACCATAGCTTTTGAGAGTGGATAAGTGTGAACTACTTCAAATTTGCACGATCAAATCGATCCGCCCGTCGACAGGGTAAAACCGAGATCCAGCAGCGTCGGCGTTACCGTTTCGCCGCGAATGCGCGCCAGTAAACGCTCGGCGCCGATACGCCCCATCCGCTCGCGCGGCGTCAGGACGCTGGCGAGGCGCGGCTCCATCACCTGGCCGATATCGTGGCCGTGAAAACCGGCAATCGCCATATCCTGCGGAATGCGCAAGCCCATACGCTGGCACTCGAACGCCGCGCCGATGGCGAGGTCGTCGTTAGTACAGAAGATACTGTCGAGCTGCGGGTATTCGCGCCGCGCCTGACGCAGCAACTCAATGCCTGTGGAATAAGACGACGATTGCTCCACCATGACGCTGTAAGGCGTCAGCCCCGCGTCCCGCATCGCCTGCTCATACCCTTTTTGTTTCATGATGGTGCGCTCATCAAGGCGCGCGCCCAGATAGGCGACGTGACGATGGCCGCGCGCGATGATCGCCGCGGTCATCTGCCGCGCCGCGTCGAAGTTATCAAACCCCACGGCGATATCCAGACACGGCGACACGCTGTCCATCAGCTCCACCACCGGAATGCCGGCCACCTCAATCATTTTCAGCGTGCGCGGCGTATGGGTGCGCTCGGTCAGGATCAGGCCGTCGATATTCCATGAGAGCATCGACTCCAGCCGCTCCTCTTCCAGCTCCGGCTTATAGCCATAGTGGGCAAGCATGGTCTGGTAGCCGTGCGCGTCAATCACGCTTTCGATACCGCGCAGCACCTCGGCGAACACCTGATTGGTTAAAGAGGGAAGCAAGACGCCCACCGCCCGGCTGGTGGCGTTGGAAAGGATATCGGGCGCCCGGTTGGGAATGTAGCCAAGCTCATCCAGCGCCACGGCGATTTTCCCACGCAACGCCGTCGAAACCTGCTCAGGGTTGCGCAGATAACGACTGATGGTCATTTTGGTAACGCCGACGAGATCGGCTACGTCCTGAAGAACCGGTCTTTTCTTTTTCATCGTCCTGAATAAGCGTGAGGTGAAAATTGTCGCTCAGTCTAGCACGGACGACGCTCAACCTTCCCCAGTTTCAGGGAAGGTTGAGAAGTGCGTTAAGTTATTAAACTGGCGGCAGATCGAAGAGCAGAATTTCGCTTTCGCTGTCGGCATGAATGGAGAGCGCCTGCTCATCCCAAATGGCGAGACCATCGCTGGTTTTCGCTTTCGTGCCGTTAATCGTCACTTCGCCTTTCACTACCTGGATCCAGACGCGGCGCCCGGCGGCTATCGGATAAACCGACTGCTCCTCTTTCGCCATCGCCCAGCGGGAAAGCTCCATATCCTGGTAAACTTTCAGCGAACCGTCGCGGGCGTCCGGCGACAGCACCAGCTGGCGGCCCTGGGCGGCGTCGAAGCGGCGCTGCTCGTAGCGCGGCTCAATGCCGGTTTTTTCCGGAATGATCCAGATCTGGTACAGACGCAGGCGTTCAGTGCTGCTCGGGTTGTACTCGGAGTGACGCACCCCGGTCCCGGCGCTCATAATCTGGAACTCGCCCGCAGGCACCTGCTCTTTGTTGCCCATGCTGTCCTGGTGCTCCACCGCCCCTTCCAGCACATAAGTCAGGATTTCCATGTCTTTGTGCGGATGGGTGCCGAACCCTTGTCCGGGCGCCACGACGTCATCGTTAATCACCCGCAGCGCGGAAAAGCCCATAAAGTTCGGGTCGTAATAGTTGGCGAAGGAAAAGGTGTGCCAGGAATCCAGCCAGCCATGATTTGCGTGACCACGTTCTTCTGCTTTGCGTAAGAAAATCATCTTTTATACCCTCGTTGCGCCTGAGCCATCAGGCCATGTTCGTTTCGATGGATGTAGTGTGGACCGAGAACGATGAGGATCATAGAGGGTGAAAATTGACTCCTCTGTTCAAAAAATATGAATAAGCTCAGAGGAGTCAGAAAGCCTTATTTCGCAAGGGTTACCGTAGCGGGTGAGGCCTGTTCGAAACCGCGTTCGAGGATTTCCAGATTGGTCAGCACTTCAGATTCTCTGACGTAATTTGGCGCGCCGTTAACGAGCGTTTCATAGAGCGAATCGTAGACGCGGCCGTAGTCGCCCGGCACCGCGTCGACCTTCTCACGCACGGTTTCCCCGGCGCCGTTGACATACTCCAGCACCCCTTCGCCTTCATGGGCCGCAAAGCCCGGTTCGCCCGGCATGACGCCCGCTTTCAGGCTGGTTTCCTGCTGGTCGATGCCATAGCGCAGAAACGAGCCCTGGGTGCCGTGCACGATAAACTTCGGGTAATCGATTTTGACGAAGTGGCTGGTTTTGACGATGGCTTTCATATCGCCATAGAAAAGCTGCGCTTCAAACGTATCGTCCGGGTTCGCCTTATTGCGCAGGCTGCGGATGTCGTAGCTGACATGGTCCGGTCGGCCGAACAGCGAGATTATCTGGTCCATCGTGTGCACACCAAGGCCGTAGAACATGCCGTCCTGCGGCAGGCCCGGCCTGGTCTCCGCCGTCGGGCGGTAGTAATCGAAGTGGCTTTCGATTTCGACAATCTGCCCAAGCTTGCCGCTCTCAATCACCTGTCGGGTGGTGAGGAAGCAAGAGTCGAAGCGGCGATTCTGGTAAGGCGTGACGGTCAGCCCTTTGCTGCGCGCCAGTTCGAACAACTCCCGCGCCTCGGCAATCGTCGGCGTGAAGGGCTTCTCCACCAGCACGTTTTTGCCCGCTTCCAGCGCGCGCTTCGCGTAGTCGAAATGGCTGTCTGCGTGAGTGCAGACAACCACCAGCTTTACAGAATCGTCGCCCAGCACCTCGTCAAGATTGCTGGTGAAGTGGATATGCTGATATTCCGGCTGCTGTTCCAGCGCCGGTTTCTCGTGGCGGCGGAAAATATGGGCAACGTGAAATTTATCCTTACGGATAAGCACGTAAGGCAGATGGTAACGGGTGGTGCTTTTGCCAAAGCCGATAAAAGCGCAGTTGAGGGTCATACTCTTTTCCTTATTTCAGACACTCAATTTACCTTAACTCCCGATGCGGGCATGCGCCAGTCCGGGCGCTTTTCTGAATGCGAAAAGCACACTATTCCTGGCTCGTTGATTCCGCAGAGGAATTTTGACCGCTGCTGTAAACCAGGAATGTGTTTAGCCCTGAAGCGTTACGGGTGCGTGGTAGTATGCGCGGCCCGGATAACCCGGCGCTTTTATCTTTTCACAGGCGGGCAACGGAGCCGCAGGCAAACCACCATGGATCGGCGTTTTCTCTTTTTCAATGCGGGACTCTTTTTCTGGTCGCTGACGCTGGCGGCCTGGTGTTATCACGCCCGGAACTGGGCGCTGCCGCTCGCCTGCCTGACCTTATTGGCTTTTACCCTTCATCCCTTACAACAGCAGGTTATTATTATGTTTGGAAAAATGAAAACGACGGCAGAGACGCCGCAGAACAAAGTGGTTACCGCCCCGCAGGCGGTTGAGAAAGAGCCGGCGCGCGAAGAGAAGCAAAACAATACTGTGGTTGCCGCCGACGTGCGCTTTGAAGGCAATATTACCGCCGCCGGGCAGGTTTATATCTACGGCGCGGTGTACGGCAACATCGACTCCAGCGGCGGCATTATCAAAATCATGCGCAGCGGGCTGGTGGAAGGCAACATCACCAGCCGCGAACTGATTGTCGACGGCACCGTCAACGGCCAGTGCCGCTCTGAAGCCATCGATATTTACGAGCACGGCAAAATCCACGGCGCGATTGCCTATGCGACGCTTTCGATTAAAAAAGGCGGCGCGCTGGTAGGCCAGTCGGAGATCTGGACGCCGGTTGAAGCGCAGACCAACATCCTTGATTTCAGCGCCGAGCAACCGATAGCGGCGGAAGCGGCGCCAGACGAGGCGATAGTCGGGCCGCAAAAACCCGCAAAAGAGAAAAAGCAGGCCTGAACGTTAACCCACCCCGCGGCGTTCAGGCAAAAAAAAAGCCAGCACCCGGCTGGCTAAGAAATACTGGAAGCAATGTGAGCAATGTCGTGCTTTCAGGTTCTCCGTTGGGGACTCCCTGAACGCACGGCAATAATAATCATTATCATTCGCATGTGTCCAGCGATTTTTAGCAAAAAATGGCAGTTGACCCCAAAAGCGAAACCCCGGAAGGTGGTAATTACCGTCACTCAATGAGGAGAAAAGCATGTCTGAACAAGTGGTTGTCCGTCACGCCGAAGCCCGGGATACCGAAGCCCTGCGCCAGCTCAACGCCCTGCCGGAGGTCTACCACGACACGCTGCAAATTCCTCATCCCTCTTTTGAGATGTGGCAGGCGCGCATGAGCCAGCCGCCCGCCGGGCGGCGTCAGTTAGTGGCCTGCATCGACGATGTGGTGGCAGGCCATCTTGCTTTGACGGTGGAGCAAAACCCGCGCCGCAGCCACGTGGCTACCTTCGGCATGAGCGTTCACCCGGCGCAGCGCAACCGCGGCGTCGCTTCCGCGCTGATGGCGGAGATGGTGAACCTCTGCGATAACTGGCTGCGCATTGAGCGCATCGAACTGACCGTCTTTGCCGACAACGCGCCCGCGCTGGCGGTCTACCGGAAGTTTGGGTTTGTGCTGGAAGGCACCGGTAAGCAATTCGCCCTGCGCAACGGCGAATATGTAGACGCTTACTACATGGCGCGCATGAAGACGCGTTAACCTTGTTGCTTCACATTCCGCCGTAAACCTTTTTCGGCGCTGTCGCCTGACAGCGCCGTTCTCTTTCCCCGGTCTCTTACGCTTTATGACCATACCGTTTGGCATATAGCCAAAATTCATATGAAATATTTTTTGGTCATTTTAAAGCTATAAACCCTCTCTATATATTTGTCTGAAAAACGCCCCAGGCAAAAAACTTCATACGCCATACCCGCCCTTTTAGCGCTCATGACGGTTTGCAGGATAAAGAAAGTTAATGATTGTTCTAAAAAACATATCCAAAATTTTTCACACGGGAAAAGAGAGCCTGACCGCCGTTGATGACGTTAGCTTGTCCATCGCGCGCGGGCAGATCTACGGCATTATCGGCTACAGCGGCGCCGGGAAAAGCACCCTGATACGCCTGCTGAACGGCCTTGAGAAGCCGACCGCCGGCAGCGTTGTGATTGCCGACCACGATATTTCGGCGGCGAAGGGCGAAGCGCTGCGCCGCGCGCGTCTGAAAATCAGCATGGTGTTCCAGCACTTCAACCTGCTGTGGTCGAGAACCGTCAGCGAGAACATCGCTTTTTCGATGCAGATTGCCGGGGTCCCAAAAGCGGACATCAAAAAGCGCGTGGCGGAGCTGGTTGAACTGGTTGGGCTGAAAGGACGCGAAAACGCCTACCCTTCCCGCCTGAGCGGCGGGCAGAAGCAGCGCGTGGGCATTGCGCGGGCGCTGGCCAACAACCCCGACGTGCTGCTGTGCGACGAGGCCACGTCGGCGCTTGACCCGCAAACCACCGATCAAATTCTCGACCTGCTAAAGGACATCAATAAGCGCTTCAACCTGACCATCGTTTTGATTACCCATGAAATGCACGTGGTACGCAAAATTTGCGATCGCGTGGCGGTGATGGAAAACGGCAAAGTGGTGGAAGAAGGCGACGTATTGCAGGTCTTTACCCACCCGCAAAAGGAAATTACGCGGCAGTTTGTGCGCCAGATTAGCCAGCATGACGACGACGACGCGTTTCAGCCGGAACTGGCCGATAACCTGCGCGGCACCATTATCAAACTCACGTTTGTCGGCCACAGCACTCACCAGCCGGTCGTGGGCGAACTGACGCTGCGCTACGGCGTGCCGTTTAATATTCTCCACGGGCGGATGACGCAAACCGCGCAGGGGGTATTCGGCCAGCTCTGGCTGCATGTCGACGCCAGCGAAGAGCAGCTTAACAACATTCTTAACGACTTACGCCAGCATGATATTCAGAGTGAGGTAATTAAACGTGGCTGATTCATTTTTCCCCCATCTGAAATGGGACCAGCTTATTGCGGCCACGCAGGAAACGCTTTATATGACGGCGCTGTCGGGTATTGCGACGTTTATTCTCGGGCTGATTCTGGGGCTGGCGTTATTTTTAACGGCCAGAGGCAGCTTATTCCAGAACCGGACGCTCTATGGCGTTATTTCTATTGTGGTAAACGTCTTCCGCTCTATTCCTTTTATTATTTTGATTGTGCTGCTGATCCCGTTTACCAAAACGATTATCGGCACCATTCTCGGCGCCAATGCCGCGCTGCCAGCGTTGATTGTCGGCGCGGCGCCCTTTTATGCGCGTCTCGTTGAAATCGCGCTGCGCGAAGTGGACAAAGGCGTGATTGAAGCCACGCGTTCTATGGGCGCTCGCCTGAGCACGCTTATTTTCCGGGTATTAATTCCTGAATCCTCACCGGCGCTGGTCTCCGGCATTACCGTTACGCTTATCGCGCTGGTGAGCTACAGCGCGATGGCTGGCGTTATTGGCGCAGGCGGTTTAGGCAACCTGGCTTATCTGGAAGGATTCCAGCGCAACCACAACGATGTCACTCTGGTGGCAACGGTAACCATACTCGTCATCGTCTTCATTATTCAGTTTATAGGCGACGCGCTGACGAAGTATTTAGACAAACGTTAAACACACACAACAGAGAATTAACCACATGAAAAAAGTTCTGACACTGATTGCCGCCGCCACATTAAGCTTTTCCGCCTGGGCTGATACCTTAACCGTTGGCGCGTCTAACGTTCCGCATGCGGAAATTCTGGAGCAGGCGAAACCTATTCTTGCTAAACAGGGCATCGATCTCGAAATCCGTCCGTTCCAGGATTACATCCTGCCGAATACCGCCCTGGCGAGCCATGATATCGACGCTAACTATTTCCAGCACATCCCGTATCTGAACAGCGTGCTGAAAGATCACGCCGACGATAAGTCTTATGACTTTGTCAGCGCGGGCGCTATCCATATTGAGCCGATCGGCATTTACTCTAAAAAATACAAATCGCTGAAAGATTTGCCTCAGGGCGGCAAAGTGATTATGCGTGACGCCGTGGCGGAAGAGGGCCGCATTCTCTCTATCTTTGAAAAAGAAGGCGTGATTAAGCTGAAGCCGGGCGTGGATAAAGTCGCCGCACGCATCAGCGACGTGGTGGAAAACCCGAAAAAACTGCAGTTCCTGCCGAACGTTGAAGGCTCCCTGCTGCCGCAGATGTACGCCAACGACGAAGGCGACGCGGTGGTGATTAACGCTAACTACGCCATCGACGCTGGTCTGGATCCGGTGAAAGACCCAATCGCGGTGGAAAGCGGCGAAAATAACCCGTACGCCAACATCATTACCGTACACCGCGGCGACGAGAAGAAAAAAGATATCGTCGCGCTGGTGAACGTACTGCACTCTAAAGAAATTCAGGACTGGATCCGCACCAAATATAAAGGCGCGGTCATTCCGGTAAATAACTAAGCGAAAAAAGATAGCCGCAGGTTAAGCGGCCATCCTTTCTCTTCTTTAAGCCGCAGGCGACACACCGCCTGCGGCTTAATGCCGCTATTAATACCCCGCCGTTAAATCCTCCACCGTGCGCGGGTCGGAAGCGCCATAGAGCATGCCGTCCGGGCCGACCATGATGCTCTGCGTGCTGCCCATCACCTCTTTCACCGCCACGTTCTGCCCTTTCTCTTTTAACAGACGCTGCGTGTCCGGGCTAAACCCTTTCTCCAGCCATAGCTCGTCCGGCAACCACTGGTGGTGGAAGCGCGGCGCGCTGGTCGCTTCCGCCACGTTCATGCCGTAATCCACGGTGTTGACTATCATCTGCAGCACGGTGGTGATGATGCGACTGCCGCCCGGGCTGCCGGTCACCAGCCAGGTTTTGCCCTCTTTCACCACAATGGTCGGCGACATGGAAGAGAGCGGGCGCTTCTTCGGCCCCACGGCGTTGGCGTCGCCGCCCACCAGCCCGTAAACGTTCGGCACGCCGGGCTTGGCGGAGAAGTCATCCATTTCGTTGTTCAGCAAGATGCCGGTATTGCCCGCCACGATGCCGCTGCCGAAATCGGTGTTGAGCGTATAAGTCACCGCCACCGCGTTGCCGTCTTTATCCACCACCGAGAAGTGGGTGGTCTGGTTGCTCTCATAGGGCGAGATATTGCCAGGCTTAATCTCCTTTGACGGCCTCGCTTTGTTGATATCGATTTGCTGCGCAAGCGACTTCGCGTAACCCTTGCTGGTGAGCGCTTCCCACGGCACTTTCACAAAGTCGGGGTCGCCAAGGTACTCCGAGCGGTCGGCATAGGCGTATTTCTCCGCTTCCGCCATCAGTTGAATGGCGTCGGCGCTGCCGAAACCATATTTATGCAAATCGAAATTCTCCAGAATATTCAGGATCTGCACGATGTGGATCCCGCCGGATGAAGGCGGCGGCATGGAGTAGATCTGGTAGCCGCGATAGTCGCCGCTAATCGGCGTACGCTCCACCGCCCGGTAGTTGGCGAGATCGGCTTTGGTGATAAGCCCGCCGTTTTTTTCCATCTCCTGCGCTATCTGGTCGGCAATCGGGCCTTTATAAAAGGCGTCCGGGCCGTTTTCGGCAATCATCTCCAGACTTTTCGCCAGATTGGTCTGCACCAGCCTGTCGCCCTGCTGTAGCGGCGTGCCGTCCTGCTTCCAGAAAATCGCCTTGCTGTTTTCATGTTTGGGCAGGATATCGGTGCCGTACGTTTTCAGGTCCGAGGCCAACGCCTCGTTAATGGTTATCCCGTCGCGCGCGAGCTTAATGGCAGGCTGCATCACCTTGTTAAGCGGCAGCGTGCCGTACTTCTCCAGCGCCATCGTAAAGCCCGCCACGCTGCCCGGCGTGCCGGTCGCCAGATGCGACGTCAGGGATTTATTGCTGTCGGCGTTCCCCTGGTCGTCGAGGAACATATCCCGCGTGGCTTTTTCCGGCGCCATTTCGCGAAAATCAATGGCGGTGACCTTGCCCTCTTTGGTGCGCAGCATCATAAAGCCGCCGCCGCCCAGGTTACCCGCCTGCGGGTGCGTGACCGCCAGCGCAAAGCCCACCGCCACCGCCGCATCCACCGCATTGCCGCCCTGCTTAAGGATGTCCACGCCCACCTGGGTGGCGGTAGCGTCTACCGACGCCACCATGCCGTGCTGGGCGCGCACCGGATGAAAGATATCCTGCTCGACGCCATAAGAAACCGGAGCAGGGGCTGCCGTAGGCGGCGGCGCGGCCGTCACCGATAAACATAGCCCTGCCACCAGCGCCGGGATGACGGCCCAGCGTGCCGTGTTCCACCTCATCGTCATTGCTGCTCTCCTGCTCAAACGGGGCCAGCCCCCGCTTAAGCCTGGTTCACAATGCTTAAAAAATCATCGTACTGCGCTAAAGGAGATACACTAAAAGAATGCCCCCGAGACGGAGGAAGTGAGCATGAAACGAACATGGCTACTGGCGGCTCTGCTGCCCTGCTGCGCGCTGGCGCAGCCTTTAAATGTGACCAATAACCCAAACCTGCCCGGCTATCAGATCCCTGCCCAGCAGCGGCTGCAAACGCAAATGCAGATAGAACAAAATCAGCGGCAAACCATGCTTAACCAGCAGGTGCAGTCGCAAACTCGCCTGCAGCAGCAACATCTGGAATCGCAAATTAACAACAACACGCAGCGGATGCGCCAGTCGCAGCCGGGCGAGCTGAACCCGCAAACGCAGCAGGTGCTGCCCAACACCAGCGGCAGCATGCTAAGCAGCGGCGGCGAACAGCGAATGCTGAATTCCTCTGTGAACCAGAGCGGGATGACGAGCGGCGGCGGTCAGGATCGCATGCTGAACAACAGCGCCAGCATGACGCAGGAGAGCCATATGCTGCCGCAAAGGAGCAACGGCGATATGCTGCAACAGAACAACGGCACGCTGAACAACAACAGCACCGGTACGATGCCGCAGCCCAACGTGCCGCTGAAAACTATCGGGCCTTAAGCGTGAAAACCGGGGCCAATGAGGTCAATCCGGTCGGTGCAGATGCAGTCTACGCCCCAGCTCAGCAATAGCGCGGCGCGCTGCGGGTCATTCACGGTATAAACCAGAATGCGCAGCCCGGCGGATTTAATTTGCGCCACCCGCGCTTCATCCAGCAAGCGATGGTTAAGGTGCAGGGAAACGCAGCCGAGCCGGGAGGCCAGCGCACGCCAGTCGTCGCGCCACGCATCCAGCAGCAGTCCGCGCGGCAGTTCCGGCGCGCTCTGCTGCGCCGCCGCCAGCGCCTCAATGGAGAATGAGGAGAGCAGCGGCGCGGTCATTCCCTGCCACAGCGCGCGGGCGGCCTGCGCCACGACGCTCCCCGTTTCGGCATCCGCGCCGGTCGTCGGCTTGATCTCAATATTCGCCATCATCGCGTGCTGGCGGCAGCGCTGCGCCACCTCTGAAAGCAGCGGCAGCTTCTCGCCTTTAAACTCGCCGCTATACCAGCCGCCCGCATCCACTTTCAGCAATTCATCCCACGTCAGGCGCCCCGCCACGCCCCAGCCGTTGCTGGTACGCTCAAGCGTATCGTCATGCAGCAGGAAGATCTGCCCGTCGCGTGAGAGCTTGGCGTCAAACTCAATCATGGCGTGACCGAAGCGCGCCCCGACGTCAATCGCCGCCAGCGTGTTTTCCGGCGCCAGCTTGCCGCCGCCGCGGTGGGCGACGATGCGAGGGTAAGGCCAGTTGCTCATAGTCGTTGTCCTGTTTCACCGTCAAAAAAGTGCAGATGATTTTCCGGCAGGCGCAGCCACAGCGTGCTGCCCGGCTGCGGGCGCTCCTGATGCGCCAGACGCACCACTACGCTCTGCTGCCCCCAGCGGCCGTGCGCGAGGTTATCCGCGCCGAGCATTTCAAGCGTATCCAGCGGCAACGGCACGCCGCCTGCGGTTTGTGAGCTTAGCGCAATATGTTCCGGGCGGATACCCAGCGTCACCTTACGCCCGGCGAGCGATTTATGCAGCCGCCCCAGCGGCAGAGAGAGATCGCCGTCCACGTCGAAATGGGCGCCGTCGGCGTTAACACGCCCTTCCAGCAGGTTCATCGCCGGGCTGCCGATAAAGCTCGCCACAAAGCGGCTGGCGGGCTTTTCGTAGACCTCCACCGGCGTGCCTATCTGCTCCGCCACGCCTTTGTTCATCACCATCACGCGCTGGGCGAGCGTCATCGCCTCCACCTGGTCGTGCGTGACGTACAGCGACGTGGTGCGCAGACGGCGGTGCAGCTGTTGCAGTTCAAGACGCATCTGCACGCGCAGTTTGGCGTCGAGGTTGGAGAGCGGCTCGTCGAAGAGAAATACCGCCGGGTCGCGCACGATGGCGCGGCCCATCGCCACGCGCTGGCGCTGGCCGCCGGAGAGCTCGCGCGGGCGGCGCTTGAGCAACCCGTCCAGCTCCAGAATGCGCGCCGCCTCTTTCACCCGCTCGGCGATATGCGCTTTGCCCATGCCGCGAATCTTCAGCCCCCAGGCCATGTTCTCTTCCACATTCATATGCGGATAGAGCGCGTAGTTCTGGAACACCATGGCGATGCCGCGCGCTTTCGGCTCCATTTCCGTAACGCGCTGGCGGTCTATCCAGATATCGCCGCTCGTCACCCGCTCAAGCCCCGCCACCATGCGCAGCAGCGTGGACTTGCCGCAGCCGGACGGGCCGACCATCACGATAAATTCGCCATCCGCCACGTCCACCGTCAGCGGCTGGATAACCTGCGTTTTGCCGTTATCCCAGCTTTTGGTCACTGCCTGAAGTTTTAAACCTGCCATCTTATTTCTCGCTATCCACCAGCCCGCGAACAAAGGCGCGCTGCATTGCCAAAACAATCACTACCGGCGGGATCAAGGTCAGCAGCATCGCCGCCATCACCTGGTTCCACTGGGTGCTCCCCTCGCCAAGCGAAATCATCCCCTTAATGCCCGCCACCGCCGTGCCGAGGCTCGGGTCGCTGACTATCAGCAGCGGCCAGAGGTACTGGTTCCAGCCGTAGATAAAGGTGATGACAAACAGCGCCGCCAGGTTGGTTTTCGACAGCGGCAGCACGATGTCGCGGAAAAAGCGCATCGGCGAGGCGCCGTCTATGCGCGCCGCTTCCAGCAGTTCATCCGGCAGCGTCATAAAGAACTGGCGGAACAGAAAGGTGGCGGTAGCCGACGCCATCAGCGGCAGCGTCAGCCCGGTGTAGCTGTCGAGCATTTTCAGGTTCGCAATCACCTCCACCGTCGGGAAAATACGCACCTCCACCGGCAGCATCAGGGTGATAAAAATCATCCAGAAGAAGAGATTGCGCAGCGGAAAGCGAAACCAGACGATGGCGAAAGCGGAAAGAATGGAGACGGCGATTTTGCCCACGGTGATGCTGAACGCCATGATGAAGCTATTAAGCAGCATCAGCCAGAAGGGCGCGCTGTTGGCGCCGACGCCGTTGCGCCAGATGTTGCTCATGTTTTCCCACAGGTGGCCGCCCGGGATAAGCGTCATCGGCGTAGCGAACACCGCCTGGTTATCGAGTGTTGCCGCCACAAACGCGACGTAGAGCGGAAAAAGGATAACGGTGATGCCGATAATCAGCATCACATGACAGAAGATATCCAGCCCGCGACGGTTCTCAATCATTGGTAGCGCACCTTTTTTTCCACATAGCGAAACTGCACGACCGTCAGCACGATAACCAGCAGCATCAGCACCACGGACTGCGCGGCGGACGCGGAGAGGTCCAGCCCGGCGAAGCCTTCGCGATAAATTTTGTAGATAAGCGTGGTAGTGGCCTGCACCGGTCCGCCCGCCGTGGCGGCGTCGATAACCGGAAAGGTGTCGAAAAAGGCGTAAACAAGGTTCACCACCAGCAGGAAAAAGCTCACCGGCGCGATAAGCGGCAGCGCCAGCATAAAGAAGCGGCGAATGGGCCCTGCGCCGTCAATGGCGGCGGCTTCCACCAGCGAACGCGGGATGGACTGCAACGCGGCGAAAAAGAAAAGGAAGTTGTAGCTTATCTGCTTCCAGACCGAGGCGAAGACCACCAGGAACATCGCCTGGCCGCTGTTCTGCGCGTGGTTCCAGTAGTAGCCCATCTGCTCAAGCACGTGGGTAATCAGCCCGCGCCCCGGGTTGAACAGGAAGATCCAGAGCACCGCGGCAATGGCGGGCGCCACCGCATAGGGCAGCAGCATCAGCGTCTGGTAAAAACGGCTGCCGCGCACCACGTAATCCACAAGAGCTGCGAAAAAGAGCGACACCAGCAGGCCGCTGACGGTGACCAGCGCGCTGAATTTAATAGTCGTCCAGAAGGAGTCCAGATAGTAGCTGTCGTGGAAGAGCTGGGTGAAATTCGCCAGCCCGACAAACTGGCTGGAGAGACCAAACGGATCAACGCTTTGCACGGAGTACCAGAGCGCTTCGCCGGCAGGCCAGATGAAAAAGATAATGGTGATAATCAACTGCGGCGCCAGCAGTACATAGGGCAGCCAGCCTGAGCGAAACACCGGACGAGATGAAGACATAGCGTAACTCTTTAACAGCAGCGGGCGGCGGACAGGCCGCCCAACGTTGCGGAAAAACGTTAAAGGCGGAGGCGTTTCGCTTATCCGCCCGACAATGGCGTTATTCAACGGCGCGTTCTGGCTTTATCCCTCACCCCGGCTCTCTCCCCGCAGGGGCGAGGGAGAAAACCGTTTATCCTTTCGCGGCGGCACTTTTCGCTTGCGGGAGGTCTCTTACGTTGGAACCGTCCGGCTCCTTCTCCCGGAAGGGGCGAGGAAACCGTTTATCGTTCCGTGACGATGGCCTTCGCGTTATTTACAAGGCAACCGAAGCCAGCCGGTTCCCTCTCCCCGTCAGGGAGAGGGTTAGGGTGAGGGGCGTCGCGTTATCAGGACTTCGTCGACTGCTCGAAACGGCGCAGCAGCTGGTTGCCGCGCTCAACGGCGGAGTCCAGCGCCTGCTGCGGCGACTTCTTACCGGTCCAGACGCTTTCCAGCTCTTCGTCAACAATGGTGCGGATCTGCGGCATATTGCCCAGACGCAGCCCTTTGGTGAACGGCAGCGGCGGCTTGTTCAGCATCTGGCGAGTGGCGATATCCGCGCCTGGGTTCTTGTCATAGAAGCCCTGCTCGCGCGTCAGGTCGTAAGCGGCGGTGGTGATAGGCAGGTAACCGGTTTTCTGATGCCATTCCGCGGCGATTTCCGGCTGCGCAAGGAAGTTCAGGAACTCCGCCACGCCTTTGTACATCGCTTTGTCTTTGCCCTGCATCACCCACAGGCTCGCCCCGCCGATAATGGCGTTTTGCGGCGCGCCTTTCACGTCGGCGTCGTAAGGCATCATGCCTACGCCGTAGTTGAATTTGGCGTAGTGGCGGATATCCGCAAGCGAACCGGAAGAGGCCGTGGTAATGGCGCAGTCGCCGTTGTAAAACTTCTCGGTTGATTCATCTTTACGCCCGAAGTAGCTGAAATCGCCCTTCTTGTTGAGCTCCTGCAGCAGCGCGATGTGCTTCACCTGCTCCGGCTTGTTGAACTCCAGCACCGCGTCGGCGCCGTCGAAGCCGTTATTTTGGGTGGCGACCGGCAGACCGTGCCAGGCGCTGAAGTTTTCAATCTGGATCCAACCCTGCCAGCCGCTGGCGTAGCCGCATTTCATCCCTGCCGCTTTCAGCTTCGCGGTGTAGGCGGCGAGATCCTGCCAGGTTTTCGGCGGCTGCTCCGGGTCTAAGCCCGCTTTTTTGAACGCATCTTTGTTGTAGTAGAGCACCGGGGTGGAGCTGTTAAATGGCTGAGAGAGTAAGTGCCCGCTTTTGGCGTCGGTGTAGTAACCGGCGACGGTCGGCACAAACTGGGTTTCATCGAACTTAATGCCAGCGTCGTTAAAAACTTCGTATACGGGCTTAATGGCTTTGGAAGCCATCATGGTGGCGGTGCCCACTTCATACACCTGTAAAATCGCCGGGGCGTTGCCGGTGCGGAAAGCCGCGATGCCTGCCGCCAGGCTCTGCTCATAGTTGCCTTTGTAAACCGGTGCGATTTTGTATTCCGGGTGCGCCTGGTTGAAGCGCTGCGCCAGCGAATCGACCTCTTTACCCAGTTCGCCTTCCATGGAATGCCAGAAAGGAATGGTGGTTGCGGCCATTGCCGGGCCGCTCAGCGCCCATCCCAGAGCCACACAAATTGCTGTACGTCGTAACGAAGCTGTCATGTCTGTTATCTCTCTGATTATGCGTCGTTTGAGATGCGCGAAATCACGCGTTTTATGCTCGCGAGGTAACATGACATGCGCGTATGACAGAAAAATAACTGCTAAGTTACGAAATTGTTACATTCAAACGGCGCAGAGATGACGCTAACGTGATACCCGGGTGACGGGTTTCACCCGCGTAGCCGGGCGGCGATGTCTTCAGGCGAGAGACATTCAGCCGCTGCGTTAGCCGCCAGCCAGCTATCGCGTTTTAGCCTTCTGCCATTCGCCGTTTTTGATTTGGTTATAGGTGCGGTTGATCTCGCGGCGTTCCGCCTCCCTTTCGCCATCAGACAGGGCTCGCTGTTCGTAGTCGCAAGGGGAGTAACGCACGCGGCGGCACTGTTCATCCATATCGCGGGCGGTGGGCGTCGGCGTTTTTTCTTGCCAGACAGCAGGGTCGCGTAGATCCCGCTTTCCCGGCGGGGCCAGTTCAACGCCCGCAGCGGTAAGCGAGCTGTAAAACATGAACAGAGGCAGCAGATGATATGTTGCCAGGCGCATATTTCCTCCCTGCCCTGACCGGGCGCGCGATAAATAAACGCCCGAGAAATTAGCACGGCGGAAAGTAAAAAGGAGCCTTGCGGCCCCTTTTACAGAATAGTGCTTTACCCGCCGAGATAGGCGCTGCGCACCGCCTCGTTGGCGAGCAGCGCCTCCCCGGTATCCTCCAGCACCACGTGGCCGTTTTCCAGCACGTAGCCGCGGTCGGCGAGCTTCAGCGCCTGGTTGGCGTTCTGCTCGACCAGGAAGATGGTCATGCCCTCTTTGCGCAGCTGTTCGATGGTGTCGAAAATCTGCTGAATGATGATGGGCGCAAGCCCCAGCGACGGTTCATCCAGCAGCAGCAGGCGCGGCTGGCTCATCAAGGCGCGGCCAATCGCCAGCATCTGCTGCTCGCCGCCAGACATGGTGCCGGCGCGCTGGATGCGGCGCTCGTGCAGGCGCGGGAAGAGTTCATAAACGCGTTGAATACGCGCCTGATACTGCGAGCGGTCGGCGAAGAAGCCGCCCATCGCCAGGTTCTCTTCCACCGTCATGCGGGAAAAGACGCGGCGGCCTTCCGGCACAATCGCCACCGCCTCGCGCATGATGCGCGCCGTCTGCCAGTCGGTGATGTCTTTACCATCAAAGACGATTTTGCCCTGGCTTGCGCGCGGGTCGCCGCACAGCGTGCCGAGCAGCGTGGTTTTCCCCGCGCCGTTGGCGCCGATAAGCGTGACGATTTCGCCCTGCTTAATGTGCAGGCTCACCTCGTGCAGCGCCTGGATTTTGCCGTAGTGCGCGCTCACCTTGTCAAAAGACAACATCACATTTTCCATCTTAAGCCTCACCGAGATAAGCGCGAATAACGTCAGGGTTGTTGCGGATCTGCTCCGGCGTGCCGTTGGCAAGCGGCGTCCCCTGGTTCACCACATAGATTCGGTCCGAAATCCCCATCACCAGCTTCATATCATGCTCAATCAGCAAAATCGTGGTGTTGTGATGATTACGCAGCTCAACGATAAGCTCGTCCAGCTCTTTGGTCTCTTTCGGGTTGAGGCCCGCCGCCGGTTCGTCGAGCATCAGGATCTCCGGCTGCGTCACCATGCAGCGGGCGATTTCCAGACGTCGCTGGTCGCCGTAGGCGAGGTTGCCCGCCTGGCGGTTGGCGTGCTGCAACAGGTTGATACGCTCAAGCCAGGCGGCGGCGCGATCCAGCGCGTCGCTGTGGGCGCGACGAAACGCCGGGGTTTTCAGCAGGCCGGAAAAGAGGCCCGATTTAAGCTGCTGGTGTTGCGCCACCAGCAGGTTTTCGATCACCGTCATTTCACGAAACAGCCGAACGTGCTGGAAGGTGCGCACCACGCCCATACGGGCGATCTGCTGGCCCGGCAAGCCTTCGAGATGCTGGTCGCGCAGCAGGATGGTGCCGCCGGTGGGCTTGTAAAAGCCGGTCAGGCAGTTAAACACCGTGGTCTTGCCCGCCCCGTTGGGGCCAATCAGCGAGACGATTTCCTGCGGGCGCAGCTCCAGCGAGACGTTATTCACGGCAAGCAGACCGCCAAAGCGCATCATCAGGCCGCTGACGGATAATAATGGCTGACTCATGCCTGCTCTCCTTTACCGCTTTTCAGTTTCAGCTGCGGGCGCGTCATTGGCAACAACCCCTGCGGGCGCCAGATCATCATCAGCACCATCAGGCCGCCCAGCACCAGCATGCTGTATTCATTCAGGTCGCGCATCAGTTCACGGGAAACAACCAGCAGAATGGCCGCGAGGATCACGGCGAACTGCGAGCCCATGCCGCCCAGCACCACAATCGCCAGCACAAACGCGGATTCCGCGAAGGTGAAGGACTCCGGGCTGACGAAGCCCTGGCGCGCAGCGAACAGGGTGCCGGCGAAACCGGCGAACGCGGCGCTGATGGTAAAGGCGGTCAGCTTGATGCGCGTCGGGTTCAGGCCCAGCGAGCGACAGGCTATTTCATCTTCGCGCAGCGCTTCCCAGGCGCGACCCAGCGGCATACGCAGCAGACGGTTAATCACAAACAGCGAAAAGACCACCAGCAGTAGCGCCACCATATAAAGCCAGATAACCCGGTCGGACGGGTCGTACTTCACGCCGAAGAAGTTGCTGAAGGTATCCCAGCCGCCTTCGCGCGCGGTGCGGCTAAACTCCAGCCCGAAGAAGGTCGGTTTCGGGATCTGGCTGATGCCGTTCGGGCCGCCGGTGATTTCCGTGTTGTTGAGCAGCAGGATGCGCACAATCTCGCCGAAGCCCAGCGTCACAATCGCCAGGTAGTCGCCGCGCAAACGCAGTACCGGGAAGCCGAGCAGGAAACCCGCCGCCGCCGCAACCAGGCCCGCGAGCGGCAGGCAGGTCCAGAAGCCCAGGCCGTAATAGTGGTTCAGTAATGCGAAGGTATACGCGCCGATGGCGTAGAAACCGCCGTAGCCCAGCACCAACAGGCCGGAAAGCCCCACCACCACGTTCAGGCCAAGGCCGAGGATGATATAAATCATCGTCAGGGTGGCGATATCCACCGTGCCGCGCGAAACCATAAACGGCCAGGCGACGGCAATCAGCAGCAGAAGCAGCAGGAACAGCTTTTGCTTCACCGTCGAGCCATCAATGGCTGGCAGAATAAACTTCGGCCCGGAGACTTTTTTCAGGCTCTGCTGGAAGAACGGACGCAGCAGCTGGAAGAAGAAGACCACGGCGGTGCCGATGAGGATCCACTCCCAGCGCACGTCGGCGGCGGAACCCACCACCAGACGGGTGCCGTCGAGGCTTAACTGCACGCCCATGAAAACGGACGCTAGCACGAAGAACATGGCGGCGGAAAGAATGGCCGCGACAAAATGCATCGGTTTCATACTTTTTCCACCTCCGGACGGCCCAGGATGCCGGTAGGCATTACCAGCAGCACGCCGATTAACAGCGCGAACGAGACCACATCTTTATATTCGGTGCTCAGATAAGCAGAGCAGAGCGCTTCGGTCACGCCGAGTATGAGCCCGCCGATCATCGCGCCCGGAATGCTGCCAATGCCGCCCAGCACCGCGGCGGTGAAGGCTTTCATCCCGGCCATAAAGCCGATGTAAGGGTTGATAACGCCGTAGAACTGGCCGAGCAGCACGCCCGCTACCGCCGCCATCGCCGCGCCAATCACGAAGGTGAGCGCAATAACGCGGTCGGTGTTGATGCCAAGCAGGCTCGCCATTTTTAAATCTTCCGCGCAGGCGCGGCAGGCGCGGCCCATGCGGGAGTAGCGGATAAACAGCGTCAGCGCGAGCATCGCCAGCACGGTCACGACCCAGATAACCAGTTGCATGGTGGTGATGCTGGCGGAGAAGTTTTCGCTGCTGCCTACCGTCCACTGGCCATTAAAGAGGCTTGGCAGCGCGATATCGCGCGAGCCTTCCGTCAGGCTGACGTAGTTTTGCAGAAAGATAGACATGCCAATCGCAGAGATCAGCGCAATCAGGCGCTTGGAGCTGCGCACCGGGCGATAGGCCACGCGCTCGATGCTCCAGCCGTAAGCGCTGGCGATAACAATCGCCCCCACAAACGCGGCGCTAATAAGCAGCCAGCTGGTGTCGATGCCCATCATCATCAGCGCGGCGATGATCATAAACGACACATAACTGCCAATCATATAAACCTCGCCATGGGCGAAGTTAATCATGCCGATAATGCCGTAAACCATGGTGTAGCCGATGGCTATCAGCGCATAAGTGCTGCCCAGCGTGACGCCGTTAAACATCTGCTGGAGAAAATAGAGGAACTGCTCGGACATAACGTAACCTTCTTCAATCCTGCGGGGTTGCCCCGCAGGGGGGATGAACAAGCGCCTCGCCTTATTTCGCCACTGTGGACGAGCCGTCGGCGTGCCACTGGAAGACACCAAACTCAAATCCTTTCAGATCGCCTTTTTCATCCCAGTTCAGCGGCCCAATCACGGTATTCGCACCGTGCGCTTTTAAATCTTTAACCAGCTCCGCCGGTTCGCGGCTGTCGGCGCGCTCAAGCGCGGCAGCGAGCGACTGTACGGCGGCATAAGTTATCCAGACATACGGTCCGCTCGGATCTTTCTTCTGCGCTTTCAGCGCTTCCACCACCGCCTGGTTGGCAGGCTCCTGGTCGTAGCGTTTCGGCATAGTGACCAGCATCCCCTCGCCCGCCTTGCCCGCAATATTAGAAAGCGAAGCGTTGCCTACCCCTTCCGGCCCCATAAACTGCGTTTTCAGACCGGTGGCGCGCGCCTGGCGCAGCATCTGGCCCATCTCCGGGTAGTAGCCGCCGTAGTAAACGAAGTCGATATTCTCTTTTTTCAGGCGCGACAGCAGCGCGGAGAAATCTTTCTCGCCTGCGGTAATGCCGTCAAAGAAAACCACGTTGGCGCCGCCTTTTTTCAGCCCGTCCTGCACTGAACGCGCCAGCCCTTCGCCGTACTGCTGCTTATCATGGATGATGGCGATGCGCTGCGGCTTGACCGTCCCCAGAATGTATTGCGCGGCGGTCGGCCCCTGAGCGGAATCGAGGCCTGCGGTGCGCATAATCATCTTATAGCCGCGCTGCGTCAGCTCCGGATTAGTAGCGCCCGGCGTTATCATCAGAATGCCTTCGTCTTCATAGATGTCTGACGCAGGCTGCGTGGAAGAGGAGCAGAGGTGACCAATCACATACTGAATACCGTCGTTGACGATTTTGTTCGCCACCGCCACGGCCTGTTTTGGATCGCAGGCGTCGTCATATTCCACGCCCACCAGTTTGTCGCCCTTGATGCCGCCTTTGGCATTGATATCGTTAATCGCCTGGCGCGCGCCGTTGAACTCCATATCGCCCCACTGCGCTACCGGCCCGGACATTGCGCCGACAACGGCCACTTTAATTTCTTCAGCGAAAGCCGTTTGCGATACCGCCAGTGCAATCATCCCCGCGATAAATGACTTCGCGTTCCTGTTCATTCTCAAATACCCCATTTGTGACGTGTGTTGCTAATTGGTTTTATTATGGTTAAAAATTATTCTGTTGATTTTATAGACAACGCTATTTTTGCCTGTTTCTTTAATGGCTTAGCGTAGTATTTGCGGAGAATACTAACTAAATCCTCTATTTTTCAGGCGATTAAGCAGAGATAATATTCTGTATTAATGCGGAGATAAACAAAAAAAAGCGCAGCGATTAGCATAAAATATCGATATTATGAGCCAGATAAATCGCTGCCTTTCAGCGTTATCTGCGGGTGTTTTTTCGATCCGCAACGGTTACTACTGCTTTGCTGTTAACACAAAAAGTAATCAGCTAGTGAATAGATAAGAAAGTAAAAGCCGCCAGTAAAAGAAATTAGGTAAACTTAGCTTTATTTCTGTTTGCGGAAACGCCCGTCATGAAACTTACCATTATTCGCCTCGACACCTTTAGCGAGCAGGACTATCTCGACCTCGGCAAAATCTGGCCTGAATACCCCGCTGACTCGCTGCGCGTGGATGAAACGCACCGTATTTACGCCGCTCGTTTTAACGACCGTCTGCTTGGGGCTGTGCGCGTGTTGCTAAACGGCACCGAAGGGACGATGGACTCGCTGCGCGTGCGTGAAGTTACGCGCCGCCGTGGCGTCGGGCATTATCTGATAGAAGAAGCGATTCGCGATAACCCATCGATTACCGACTGGCGGGTAACGGATACCGGCGTGGAAGACCGCAACGTGATGAATGCGTTTATGGCGGCGCTGGGCTTTACCGCACAGCAGGATTGCTGGGTGAAGCGCTTAGAGGCGTGATGGCGGCGGCGTCGCTGTTAAAAGGTGGATGCGCTTCGCTTATCCACCCTATAAAACCGCTCGCACCCCAGCCATTGCAGGACGGGTAAGCTTGCACACCCGCCGTCGTGGGTTGAAGGGTGCAGCTAACGCCACTGTAGCGCGAAAGGCGCAGCAACATATTTCCCCAAGGATTTCGTGCTACAGCAAGGCGGCAAACCCTGAAATCCCCGGGAGCTTACCTCCGTAAGTGACCGGGGTTGAGGGGTGCAGCTAACGCCGCTGTAGCGCGAAAGACGCAGCAACATATTTCCCCAGGGATTTCGTGCTACAGCAAGGCGGCAAACCCTGAAATCCCCGGGAGCTTACATCCGTAAGTGACCAGGGTTGAAGGGTGCAGCTAACGCCGCTGTAGTGCGAAAGACGCCGGGGAAATTATTTGGCGTCGGTGGCCGTGCCGTTAGCATGCCAGGTAAACACGCCGAACTCAAAGCCCTTCAGGTCGCCCTTTTCATCCCAGGAGAGCGGGCCCATCACCGTTTCTACGGAGTTGCCTTTCAGGTATTTGGCGATAGCCGCCGGGTCGTCGCTCTGGTTCAGGCCTGCCGCCAGCGATTGCAGCGCGGCGTAGGTGGTCCAGACGAAAGCGCCGCTCGCATCCTGCTTGTTCGCTTTGATAGCGTCTACAATCGGTTTGTTCGCCGGCACCTGATCGTAGTTCTTCGGCTTGGTAACCAGCATTCCTTCAGCAGATTCGCCTGCGATGTTCGAGAGCGACACGTTCGCTACCCCTTCCGGCCCCATAAACTGGGTTTTCAGGCCCGCTGCACGAGACTGGCGCAGGATCTGCCCCATTTCCGGGTGATAACCGCCGTAGTAAACGAAGTCGATGTTCTCTTTCTTCAGGCGCGCCACCAGGGTGGAGAAATCTTTCTCGCCCGCGGTAATGCCGTCAAAGAAGACCACGTTCGCTTTGCCTTTTTTCAGGTTGTCCTGCACCGCGCGTGCCAGGCCTTCGCCATACTGCTGTTTGTCATGGATGATGGCGATGCGCTGCGGCTTCACTTTCTCCAGAATGTATTTTGCCGCCGTCGGCCCCTGATCGGAGTCCAGACCGGTGGTGCGCAGGATCAGCTGGTAGCCGCGAGCGGTCAGCTCCGGCGCGGTGGCGGCCGGGGTGATCATCAGAATGCCTTCGTCTTCGTAAATGTCAGACGCAGGTTGCGTGGAAGAGGAACAGAGGTGGCCGATAACATATTTAATGCCGTCGTTGACCACTTTGTTCGCTACCGCGACCGCCTGTTTCGGGTCGCAGGCGTCGTCATATTTTACCGCTACGAGCTTATTGCCCTTAATGCCGCCTTTGGCGTTGATGTCTTTAATCGCCTGCTCAGCGCCAGTAAACTCCTGGTCGCCGTACTGCGCTACCGGACCGGACATCGCCCCGACCACCGCGACTTTAATATCTTCCGCCATCGCCGCGCTGCTCATTGCCAGAGCGATACATCCCGCCAGTAAGGCTTTACCCATCATTTTCATCCTGAGCTTCCCCATTGTTATGGTTTTTGCAGTTGTGTTGTTGTTTTGTTTTGACACTTTATTTTAGCTTCACAATAGAGTTCAGCATTTAATGCCATATACGGCGAATACCACCCGTGTCCTGGCAGCATACTCTGCTAAAACATACCCCATTTTTTTGAATTTGGAATCACTATTTTTCACGTCAATATCGGCAGGATATGGCGAAAAAATATACGCCGCGCCAGTCGGGCGGCGTGATATCGGGGTTTACCAGCCTGCGGGCAGATAACCGAGGGCGGAGAGCACGGCATAAACCGCGCTCGCAAGATAGAGCAACACGATGGTCGCCTGAATCAGCGGATGTGTGCTCCAGCTGCACTGCCAGCGCGGCGTAAGCTCCCCTCTGCGGCGGGCGCCTTTAAGAATGAGAATAGGCATGATGGAGAGGATAACTCCGCTGAATACCCCGGCGAAGTAGAGGGCGTTCACAAAGGAGACCATGCCGCTGTAGGCCAGCGCGAAAGGCGGCAGCGCCACAATAAGCAGCACGCCAACGCGCTTAAGCGGCTGCGCGTCGTCGCCCAGGCGGAATTTATCAAAGATATTGGTCAGGAAACTGCCGCCAAGCCCCCAGTAGGAAGTGAGCATGGCGCAGAGCGCGAAAATATTAGCGGAGAAGAAAGCCCACTCGCCCAGCGCGCGTCCCCAGGAGATAGTCGCCACTTCTGAAACCTGCTCCAGCCCGTTGAGCGCAATCACCGAAAGCGGCACAGCGGTAAGCAGCGCGAAGGTCAACGCCATGCCGACGATAATCGCCTTCGGCAGCTTTTCCGGCTTATCGGCAAAACCGCGCGCCATCTCCGGCACGATATATTGCGCCGCAAAGCAAAAGGCGGTGACGTTAAAAACCGGCACCATGTAGCGCCAGTCGCCATCCAGCAGGTAACGAACCTGCGTTGTCTCTTTTAGCAGCGTGGCCACCACCAGCACGCTTATCATCACCACCATGCCGATGCTGATAAATTTCTCGCCGCGGCCGATGGCTTTCAGGCCGAGCCAGAGCACGCCCGCCGCCGGGATAAAAAAGAGCAGGCTGCCCATGGCGGGCGACAAACCAAACAGCGAGTGAAGGAGTTTACCGCTGCCGGTCATGTAGGCGGTGAGCGCCCCTACGCTGTTGACGCAAACCGAGGCGAACATCATCCAGGCGCCGAACCGCCCGACATAGCGCGCCGCCAGGCCGCTCAGCTGTAAGTGCGAGCGGGTGCGCAGCGTGGCTTCCGCAACATAGAGCATGGTGATGGTGGTCAGCGTGCCGACGAGCGCCAGCCAGAAGAGCAGCGGCAAAAAGCCTGCTTTGCTGGAGGCGTAAGCGATGGAAAGCACCCCGGCGCCAATATTAGTGCCGACGATCATCGCGACGCCTTCCACGAAGCTTAACGATTTAGCGGGTGCGGCGGTCCGTTCGCGGGCGCGCCAGAGCGAGGCGGGAGTCGTGTTTTCAGACATAATTCTTCCTTAAATATCCGACGGCTGAAGGCGCCGGTAGCGAGTGTGTTCACGTGTTTGACTTTTTTGCTTTTAATGAGAGTTAAGCGTCCGGCTTAAAGGCGCGGTCCCTGCCTGAGAGCCCAAAGGCGCGCTGTCATGGCCTGTCGAACGATAACAGGCCATAACGCAGGCGCCCTCGGGATGTCCGGTTCCCTTAGCGCGTTAAGGCGCGGGAGAGAATGTCGAGCGCTTTGCTGAACTGCGCGTCGGGAATAGTGAGCGGATAAAGGAAACGGATGACGTTGCCGTAAACGCCGCAGCTCAGCAGCAGCAGCCCTTCCTGCTGGGCACGGGCCTGCACTTCGCGAGTGAATTCCGGCGAAGGCTTGCCGGTTTGCGGATCGTTAAACTCCACCGCCACCATTGAGCCCTGCGCGCGGATATCGGCAATGGCCGGACAGCGCTCGCGCGCCTGCTTTAGCACTTCAACCAGATGCAGGCCGAGCCCCTGGGCACGCTGGCACAGGTTTTCCTGCTCAATGACATCCAGCACGGCGTGGGCCGCCGCTACCGCTAACGGGTTGCCGGCATAGGTGCCGCCAAGGCCGCCCGGCGCGGGCGCATCCATCACGTCGGCACGCCCTACCACGCCGGAGAGCGGCATGCCGCCCGCCAGGCTTTTCGCCATGGTGATAAGGTCTGCCTTCACGCCGTAATGCTCCATGGCGAAGAGCTTGCCGGTGCGGGCGAAGCCGGTCTGCACTTCGTCGGCAATCAGCAGAATGCCGTGCTCGTCACACAGCGCGCGCAGCGCCTGCATAAAGGCGGGCGGCGCCACGTTAAAGCCCCCTTCGCCCTGCACCGGCTCGAGGATAATGGCCGCCACCTGATCCGGGGCGATATCCGCTTTGAAGATGCGCTCAAGGCTCGCCATGGCGTCGTCAACCGAAACGCCGTGCAGCTCGTTCGGGTACTGACCGTGGTAAACGGAACCGGGGAACGGCCCGAAGCCGATTTTATAAGGCGCCACTTTGCCGGTAAGCGCCATGGTCATAAAGGTACGGCCATGGAACCCGCCGCCAAAGGTAATCAGCCCCGGGCGGCGCGTATAAGCGCGGGCGATTTTAACGGCGTTTTCCACCGCTTCCGCGCCGGTCGTAAAAAACGCGGTTTTCGCCGGGCCGTTGACCGGGGCGCGCTCGTTGATGCGCTCAGCCAGCGACACATAGCTTTCGTAAGGAACGATCTGGTAGGCGGTATGGGTAAACGCCTGCAGCTGTTTTTCAATCGCCGCGACGACCATCGGGTGACGGTGACCGGTGTTCAGCACCGCGATGCCCGCGGCAAAGTCGATAACTTCGTTGCCTTCCACGTCCCACAGGGTCGCGTTTTCGGCTTTCTCGGCGTAAAAACCGCACATGACGCCAACACCGCGTGGGGTGGCGCTCTGACGACGTTGATTCAAATCTGAATTTTTCACCCTCAATCTCCTGCTGATAAACGTCACTTTTTAGCAACAAACCTGAAACAGTGACGTTTATTTACCCAGTCTATGGCCCTATAATCGAGTACCAGTCTGGTTTAATTGAGGGATCCAATTGCGTTCTTTAGTGGCCGACCTCTTAGCCGTCCGGCTCGGCGAGCAGCAGGACGAATTGCTACACAAGCGACTCTATAACGCTATCCGCCTGTCGATTCTGGACGGCAGCCTGCCGCCGCAATGCCGCCTTCCTCCCACCCGGGATCTTGCCCGTGAACTTGGCCTTTCACGCAACACAATTTTAACAGTTTATGAACAATTGCTGGCGGAAGGATATGTTTTGTCTCGTCAGGGAAGCGGAACATTCGTCGCCGATGTGGCGCCGGACAAACTGTTATCTGCGCCGGTAATGGCGCCTGGGGAGCATATTGACGCACCCCCTGCCAGCTACTCTTCCCGAGGGAAATGGCTGCTGGATCACATCAGCGCCAGCCCGCGCCAGTGGGGAGCCTTTATTCCCGGCGTGCCGGATGTGAACGCTTTTCCCCATCAGCTTTTCAGTAAAATGCAGGCGCGCATCAGCCGCCGTCCTACGCCGCAGCGCCTCACCTACAGCAGCCAGGGCGGCACGCCGGAGCTGCAACATGCGCTGGCGAATTATCTGCGGGTAGCCCGTTCGGTCCAGTGCTCGCCGGAACAGGTGTTGATCACCGAAGGCATTCATCAGGCCATCGATCTGGTGGCGCGCATGTTGTGCGACCGCGGCGATGAAGCCTGGGTGGAAGAGCCTTCTTACTGGGGGATACGCAACGTTCTCCAGATGAACGACGTGAAAATTTGTCCGGTGCCGGTGGACTCCGCCGGCCTGGTTCCGCCGGAGCGCACAAACGCCGCGCCGCGCCTGATCTTCGTTACCCCTTCTCACCAGTACCCGCTCGGCGCGGTGATGAGCCTGGAGCGCCGTCAACGGCTGCTGGCATTAGCGCGCCAGAACGGCAGCTGGATTGTGGAAGATGATTATGACAGCGAATTTCGCTTCTCCGGCCAGCCAATTCCGGCGCTACAGGGGCTAATGCCCGACCCGCCGGTGATTTACATCGGCACCTTCAGCAAAACGCTCTATCCGGGGCTGCGGCTGGGCTATGTCGTGCTGCCGCGCGCGCTGGCGCAGGAGATGAAAGCGGCGCACGCCGAGCTTTATCGCGGCGGCCATTCGCTTATCCAGGCGGCGCTGGCGGAGTTTATCGAAGCGGGCCATTACAGCGCCCACATCCGGCGCATGCGCCTGCTTTACGGGCGGCGGCGCGCCTTCCTCACCGGGCTGATAACCCGTTATCTTGGCCCGCAGGCGCTTTCCGACTTCAGCGATAACGCCGGGCTGCATCTGGTGCTGAACCTGCCGCCAGAGGCGGACGATATCGCCATCGCAAAGCGTGCCAACGCTCGCGATATCCTGGTGCGGCCGCTCTCCAGTTACTACCTGACGGAAAACCGGCGGCGCGGCCTGCTGATGGGGTTTGCCTGCGTGCCAGAGGAGAAAATGGAGGGGGCGTTTAAGGCATTGATGCAATGCATTAATGAAATCTGCCCGCAGGCAGCCGAAGGGCTATAAAAACAAAACGCCCCACGGCCGGAGGCTCAGCGGGGCGTTCACGGGACTGACGCGGGTTACGCTTCGATAGCGGCGCGCAGTTTTTTCATCGCATTCTTTTCAAGCTGACGTACGCGTTCGGCGGAAACGCCGTAACGGTCGGCCAGCTCCTGCAGCGTGCTCTTGTTGTCTTCATCCAGCCAACGGGCGCGGATGATCTGCTGGCTGCGCTCGTCCAGGCCCTGCATCGCGTAGGTGAGTTTGTCCGCAGCGTGCTCATCCCAGTTATCGTCTTCGATGCCATCGGCGAAGTTCGACGATTTATCCTGCAGATAGAGTACCGGCGCCATAGGCTGACCTTCGCCAGCGTCATCATCGGAGGACATGTCAAACGTCATGTCCTGCGCCGCCATACGCGACTCCATCTCGCGCACGTCTTTGCTGGAAACGCCCAGCTCGCGGGCCACCATTTCCACTTCGTCCTGGTTAAACCAGCCCAGACGCTGCTTGGTTTTACGCAGGTTAAAGAACAGCTTGCGCTGCGCTTTAGTGGTAGCGACTTTCACGATGCGCCAGTTGCGCAGCACGTACTCGTGAATTTCCGCTTTAATCCAGTGCACGGCGAAAGAGACCAGGCGCACGCCCACTTCCGGGTTAAAGCGACGCACGGCTTTCATCAGGCCGATATTGCCTTCCTGAATCAGGTCCGCCTGCGGCAGGCCATAGCCTGCGTAATTACGGGCAATATGAACAACAAAGCGCAGGTGAGACAGGATCAGCTTTTTAGCTGCTTCCAGATCGCCCTGGTAATGCAGCCTTTCAGCCAGCGCCCGCTCTTCGTCTGCCGACAACATCGGCCAGGCGTTGGCGGCCCGGATATAAGACTCCAGGTTACCTACCGGGGCTAAAGCTAAATTTTGCATTTCTTTGGTCATTCAAATCCTCTCATTCGACATCTTACCGGCGTTGGTATGTCCCCATCAGGCAACAGACGCACCGGCGTTGTGAGCAACGAGACTACCATTCGCTCATCACTATGACAGTGATTTTATCCACAAGTTCCATGCGGAACTGTGAATAAATTACACACATTCTGTGACAGAGCAATGAAAAACGCGGCAAGAGGTACAGCGGTGATAAGCGTTACTGCATCCCCTGCAACGGGAACTCGTAGCAGGGGATGATTATAACAAATATTTTTTATTCGGGGGTAAAGTGACGTAAATGTTGCACGGTGGCAAGCCAGGCGGCCAGCCAGCCGATCATCGAGCAAACCAGCAGCAACAACAGGCACTCATCGAAAGACAAACCGTTGATTTCAAAAGTGGTTCCGAAAACCTTCGCCACGTCAGAGACCGCGCTGGAGAGCCGCAGCACCAAAATTTCTGAAAGAATCAGTGAAAGTAAAGCGCCCGAAAAGCCAAGTAAAGCCCCGCCATACAGGAACGGACGCAGGATAAACCCATCCGTTGCGCCAATCAGTTTCTGCACGTTGATGGTGTCGCGCCGGGCGAAAATGCTCAGACGCACGCTGTTGCCGATAACCAGGAACACCGCGGCGACCATCAGCACGCCGATCATCGCCGACACGCGGCCCACAAGGCTTGTCAGCGCCGCCAGGCGGGCGAACCAGCTGTCGTCCATACGCACTTCATCAATGCCGTGAATACGGGAGATGCGATCGCGCAGCGTGGTGAGCGCTTCGGTGCCCTGGAAATCCAGTTTCGGCACGACGACCGCCACGGCGGGCAGCGGGTTTTCTTCCAGCATATCCAGCGCGCCGCCAAAGCCCGACCAGTTGCGGAACTCGCCAAGCGCCTCATCGCGCGACAGGTAATTCACCTTTTCCACGCCTTGCTCGGCCTGAAGCTGCCCCACCACCTGTTGCGCAGCATCATCATCCAGCGTCTTGTCGAAATAGACGGTGATTTGCGGCGAAGGATAATACTGCGAGGCCGCCTGGTTGACGTTTTTGTAAACCATATAGCAGACGCTTGGCAACGTCAGAGAGATGGCGATAACCATCACCGTCAGAAACGTCGCGAACGGCTTGCTTTTCAGGTCCGCCAGCGCGCCCTGCCAGGCGTAACGCATCTGCTCGTTAATGCCGCCCTTACGGGATTTACCTTTGCCGCTCGTCGCCTTCGCACGCTTTGGCGAAGGCTTGCCCGGTTCGCCCCCGCGCCGCTGTTGGTTGTAATCGTTCAGCTTGTTGCTGAAGCGGCGAATCTGATTAAGCGCGTCGCGTTTATTCACCAGCCAGGCCTCCATGCAAATGCCCGTCGCTCAGGGATAACACGCGGTACGCACGGCGGGAGATAAGCCCGGTGTCATGCGTCGCCATCAGTACAGTTACCCCTACGCGATTAAACTCCTCAAAAAGACGCAAAATCCCTTCCGAGAGCGCGTCGTCCAGGTTGCCGGTCGGTTCATCCGCCAGCAGCACCGCCGGTTTGTTCACCACCGCACGGGCGATGCCGACGCGCTGCTGCTCGCCGCCGGAGAGTTGAATCGGAAAGTTTTTCGCTTTGTCCAGCAGCCCCACTTTATCCAGCGCCGCCGACACGCGACGACGAATGTCTTCGCCGCTGGCGCCGGCGATAATCAGCGGGATCGCCACATTATCGTAAACCGTTCTGTCCATCAGCAGATGGTGATCCTGAAAGATCATGCCAATCTGGCGGCGCAGGAACGGCACTTCGCGGTTTTTCAGACGGCTGATTTCATGACCGCTGAAAAAAATCTTGCCGGCGCTGGGCCGCTCAATGCCGCAAATGAGCTTGAGCAGGGTGCTTTTCCCGGCGCCGGAATGGCCGGTCAGAAACGCCATCTCGCCCGGCTGCAGGTGGAAAGTCACCCCCTGCAGCGCTTGTCTCCCACCGAGATAGGCTTTGCTGACGTGTTCAAAGCGAATCATTGTTAATCCTCTCGGGCAAAAAGTGCCTCAATAAAATCGCCCGCGTTAAACGGACGCAAATCTTCAATACGTTCACCGACGCCGATATAGCGAATCGGAATGTGGAACTGGTCCGCCACCGAGAAGATAACGCCCCCTTTGGCGGTGCCGTCGAGCTTGGTCAGTGTAATGCCGGTCAGCCCAACCGCTTCGTGGAACAGCTTCGCCTGGCTTACCGCGTTCTGCCCGGTGCTGGCGTCGATGGTGAGCATCACTTCATGCGGCGCGTCCACATCGAGCTTTTTCATCACGCGCACAATCTTTTTCAACTCTTCCATCAGGTGCGCTTTATTCTGCAAACGCCCTGCGGTGTCGGCAATCAACACGTCAACATTACGCGCTTTCGCCGCCTGGATGGCGTCGAAGATAACCGAGGCGGAATCCGCGCCGGTGTGCTGAGCGATAACCGGAATATTGTTGCGCTGGCCCCAAACCTGAAGCTGCTCAACCGCCGCCGCGCGGAACGTATCCCCGGCCGCCAGCATGACGGTCTTGCCCTGTTGCTCGAACTGGCGCGCCAGCTTGCCGATGGTGGTGGTTTTACCCACGCCGTTTACGCCAACCATCAGAATCACGAACGGGCTCTTGCCTTCAATATTAAGCGGCTCATCCACTTTCGCGAGAATGTCGCCCATCTCTTCTTTCAGCAGACCGTAGAGCGCTTCGGCGTCGCGCAGCTGTTTACGGCTGGCCCCTTCGGTGAGATGGTTGATGATGCGGCGCGTGGTTTCCACGCCGACATCCGCAATCAACAGCTGTTCTTCCAGTTCCTCGAACAGATCGTCGTCGATTTTTTTGCCGCGGAACAGACTGATAAATCCGGAACCGAGATTCTCTTTGGTTTTCAGCAGGCTGCGCTTAAGTCGGGCGAAGAAACCTTCTTTGGTCGGTTTCTCCTGCTCAACGGGCGCCGCTTCTTCAGCGGTTTCCGGCGCGTCTTGCGCCTCGAGGTCATCAAGAACCTCTTCCGCTTCCGGCTGCGCCGCCAGGGCCAGCGCCGCGAGCTCTTCCTCGTCGATGGCCTCTTCCTGCGACTCGATTTCCTGCTCCGGCTGCCAGGCTTCCGGCTCCGCTTCTGCGGTTATCTCTTCCGGCAACGGCAGCGTTTCATGCTCAACCTCAGCGATGGGCTCTGGCTCAATGGCGGCCACGACCTCGGGTTCCGCCTCAAGCGGCGCAGCTTGCTGGACAGTTTCCTGCTCTTCATGAGCGGCGGCCGCCTCTTGCTCTTGCGCTATCTGCTCGCTGACGTCCACCACATCCTGCGCAAACGTCTCCGATTCCGCGAGCGTGTGCGGCTCGGCCTGTTCTTCGCGCTGCGCTTCTTCAGGCGCGACGGGCGTGGCTTCAGCCGGTTTTTCTTCAACCGCCTGCTGCTCTGCTACTTGTTGTTCTTCCTGCGCTGGCGCCTCGTCTTTCTGGCCAAAACCGAGCCAGGAAAAAAAGCCACGTTTTTTCTCTTTTGCCATTGGCGAATACACTCCTCGCGGTTAAGTCATGGCGCAGTCCCGTCGTCACCGCGCGGGTACTGAAAAAATTGCAAATGAATACGTTAGTCTACCACTTTCCCTGCGGGGCGGCACGCGAGGGGATTGAGGTTTCGTCCGCCCCTCTGCGCCGCTAGAATAGCAGGCCAGATTGTTGAGCGCAGTGAGCATAATGAAGAAACCCACCACCTCCGGCAGCGGACAGATCCGCATTATTGGCGGGCAGTGGCGCGGCCGGAAACTTCCGGTCCCCGACAGCCCCGGCCTTCGTCCCACCACTGACAGGGTGCGCGAAACCCTGTTTAACTGGCTCGCCCCTTATCTGGTGGACGCCCGCTGCCTCGACTGTTTCGCCGGCAGCGGCGCGCTGGGCCTTGAGGCGCTCTCGCGCTATGCGGCAAAAGCCACGCTGCTTGAGATGGAGCGCGGCGTCGCGCAGCAGTTACAAAAGAACCTCGCTACGCTTAAGGCGAGCAACGCACAGGTAGTGAACACTAACACACTTAATTACCTTAACCAGCCGGGCGAGCCGTACGACATCGTCTTTGTCGACCCGCCTTTTCGTAAAGGCTTGCTGGAAGAGACGCTGAAACTGCTGGAAACGCGGGGTTGGCTTGCCAACGGCGCGATGGTCTATGTTGAAAGCGAAGTGGAAAACGGCCTGCCGCCAGTGCCGGCAAACTGGCGGCTGCATCGCGAAAAAGTCGCGGGACAGGTTGCTTACCGCCTTTATTCGCTTGAAACGCAAGGAGAAGAAGATGTTGATTAATCTGGGTCGCCTGTTGATGCTCTGCGTCTGGGCCTTTCTTATTCTGAATATCGTTCAGCCTTTCCCGCGGCCGCTCAATATCTTCGTCAACGTGGCGCTGATCTTTATGGTGCTGATGCACGGACTGCAGTTGAGCCTGCTGAAAGCGACACAGCCGAAAGAGGGACCGGCGCTGAGCCGCGCGCAGCAGTTGCGCATTTTTATCTTTGGCGTGTTTGAACTTCTCGCCTGGCAGAAACAGCAAAAGCGCCCGCGTTAACGGGCCGGGTCGGGGACGAAGCGAATAAAGCGTGTCCCCTGATAGCTGAGCGTGCCGGTCTCTCCCACCGTTAACGCATGATATTGCCCCGCCTCCAGACGAAACGTCATCGCCAGCCCGCCGTCTGGCGCCCGAAAGCTCGCCTCATAACGCATCGTCTGCGCAGGCGGCGCCACCTCGCGCTGGCGAGAGCGCTGCTCGTTCGCCGCTTTTTCACGTTTGTTCATCACTTTCATACGCTTTTCCACCACCGGCGCGGCGTCATTGGCACCGTTTTCGCGCCGCTGATGCATAAAGCGGAATGAAGCGGCAACAACGATTAAGAGGATGATAATAATGAAAAAAAGCGGTGGTTTACTCATGCTGGCTGCCTGAATTGCGGATACATTTTAAGAATACCCCGTAGCGCCTGACGTTGTCATCCCGACGCTTCGACCACTAGACTGAAAGGTAGAGCCGTGCGCTGAGCGCACCCGTTACCATAACTGATTCAGGGACTTATCATGCTTTGGTCGTTTATTGCTGTCCTTCTTTCCGGCTGGCTGTATGTGGATGCCTCCTACCGTGGTCCGGCGTGGCAACGCTGGGTATTTAAGCCGCTTACGCTGCTCTTGCTGCTGTTGCTCGCCTGGCAGGCGCCGCTGGCGGAACCCGTGGGCTATCTGGTGCTTGCCGGGCTGGTCGCGACGCTTGCGGGCGATGCGCTGACGCTGTTGCCGCGCCAACAGTTGCTCTATGCCACCGGGGCGTTTTTCCTTTCGCACCTGCTTTACACCATCTATTTCGCCAGCCAGATGTCGATGTCTTTCTTCTGGCCGCTGCCGCTGGCGCTGCTGGTGATTGGCGCGGCGCTTATCGCCACCATCTGGACGCGGCTTGATACGCTGCGCTGGCCGGTCTGCACGTATATCGGCATGACGCTGGTCATGGTGTGGCTTGCGGGCGAGCTTTATTTCTTCCGCCCGACCGATACCAGTTTCTCCGGCTTTGTGGGCGCGTCGCTGTTGCTGCTCGGCGTTATCGTCTGGCTCGGCAGCCATTACCGTAAGCGCTTTACCGCCGACAGCGCCATCGCAGCGGCCTGTTACTTCGCCGGCCACTTCATGATCGTGCGTTCGCTTTATCTCTGATAACCAGCGAAAACTCGCTTTTCTCCCTTGACTCTGGAGCCGACTCCAGAGTGTATCCTCCGGTAATGAGAAAATTATCGTTACCGGAGGATGCCATGCCCTCTTCTTCTCCTGGCCCCGTTAAAACGCCGCAATTCGCGAAGCTGAAGCTCAATCCATTGCCTGAAGCGAAGCCCTGCTGCTCAGAGGGTACGTGCGCGGCGGATGCGCCGAAAGCCACGCCGGACATCGCCGCTCGTCTGAGCTGGCGCGTGGAGGGGATGGACTGCGCCGCCTGCGCGCGCAAGGTAGAGAATGCCGTGCGACAGGTTCCCGGCGTACGCCAGGTACAGGTTGCGTTCGCCACCGAAAAACTGCTGGTAGACGCGCCGGATGAAGCCCGTGAAGCGATAGCGCGCGCCGTCAGCGCGGCGGGTTACACGCTGCGCGACACCCGCGCGCCGGTGGTCGACACCGCCAACTGGCGCGATTACCTGCCCATTATCACCCTCCTCTCGCTGATGCTTATCAGCTGGGGCCTTGAGCGTTTCAACCACCCTTACGGCAAGCTGGCTTTCGTGGCGACCACGCTGGTCGGCCTGTGGCCTGTGGCGCGGCAGGCGTTCCGGCTGATGCGCAGCGGCAGCTGGTTTGCCATAGAGACGCTGATGAGCGTGGCGGCGACGGGCGCCTTAATCATCGGCGCGACCGCCGAAGCGGCGATGGTGCTGCTGCTGTTTCTCATTGGCGAGCAGCTGGAAGGCTGGGCGGCGAAGCGCGCGAGAAAAGGCGTCAGCGCGCTGGTGGCGCTGCGCCCGGAGACCGCCGTGCGTCTGCGCAACGGCCAGCGTGAAAGCGTGGCGCTGGAAACTCTGCGTCCCGGCGATGTGATAGAGGTGGCGGCGGGCGGGCGCTTGCCCGCGGACGGCAGGCTGCTTTCTCCTTTCGCAAGCTTTGATGAAAGCGCCCTGACGGGTGAGTCGCTGCCCGTTGAGCGTCAACAGGGGGAAAAAGTGGCGGCGGGCGCCACCAGCGTGGACAGGCTGGTGCAGCTTGAGGTGACGAGCGAACCGGGCGACAGCGCTATAGACCGTATCCTTCGGCTGATTGAAGAAGCGGAAGAGCGCCGCGCGCCCATCGAGCGTTTCATTGACCGCTTCAGCCGCCTCTATACGCCCGCGATCATGCTGCTGGCGTTGCTGGTCATGGTTATCCCCCCACTCTTTTTTGCCGCCGCCTGGCAGGAGTGGATTTATAAAGGGCTGGCACTGCTGCTGATTGGCTGCCCCTGCGCGCTGGTTATCTCCACGCCTGCGGCTATCACGTCGGGCCTTGCCGCCGCTTCGCGGCGTGGCGTGCTAATAAAAGGGGGCGCGGCGCTGGAGATGTTAGGCCGCGTGCGGCAGATAGCGTTTGATAAAACCGGCACGCTGACCGCCGGAAAGCCGCACGTCACGGCGATAACCGCCGAGCGAGGCCTGGAAGAGGCCGCCTTGCTGGCCTTTGCCGCCGCCGTTGAACAGGGCAGCACGCACCCGCTGGCGCAGGCCATCATTCATGAGGCGGAGCAGCGTAACGTGGCGCCGTTGCGAACCCGGGCGCAGCGTACGCTGGCGGGCGTAGGCGTGGAAGCCGAAGTGGAAGGACGCGTCGTGCGCCTTAGCGCGCCGGATAAAACCCTGCTGGAGATACCGGACCGCTGGCGACAGCGGATCCGCGAGCAAGAGGCGCAGGGGCAGACGGTGGTGCTTGTAGAATGTGAAGGCGAACTGCTCGGCACGCTGGCGCTGCGCGATACGCTTCGCCCGGACGCTCGCGAGGCGGTAGAACGCCTTCGCGCGCTGGGCATTCAGAGCGTAATGCTGACGGGGGATAATCCGCGCGCTGCGGCAGCCATCGCCGGTGAAGCAGGCATGGATTACCGCGCAAACCTGCTGCCTGGCGATAAGGTCGCGGCCATCAACGAGCTTAACCGCCGCGCGCCGCTGGCGATGGTGGGCGACGGCATTAACGACGCGCCCGCCATGAAGGCTTCCGCCATTGGCATCGCCATGGGCAACGGCACCGACGTAGCGCTGGAAACCGCCGATGCGGCGCTGACCCACAGTCGCCTGACGGAACTGCCGTCGGTGATAAAACTCGCTCGCGCGACTCACCGCAACATCCGGCAGAATGTCGCTATCGCGCTGGGGTTAAAGGGCATTTTTCTGGTCACCACGCTGCTCGGCATCACCGGCCTGTGGCTGGCGGTGCTGGCGGATACGGGCGCCACGGTGCTGGTAACCGCCAACGCCCTGCGGCTGCTGCGTAAAGGGCGGTGAGGGGTATACAGGTAAAACGGGGTGGCGCTGCGCTTACCCATACGACAACAAACCACCGTCGGTGCGGTGGTTGTGGTTTATGGCGGCGGCCCTTTTGCCGCGAACCGGGATAGTTAAGGGGGCGGCGAGCCCTCTTAATATCATCGCGTGAGGGAGCGCGTCATGGAAAGCCCGCGCTTCGGCAAACAGGCCCTTCCGCCGCCCCAACAGCGTATCCAGGGCGGCTAAGCGCAACGTTAACCAACCCTTTACATCATTCCCAACACTCTCGGCAGCCAGAGCGATATCGCCGGAATGTAGGTCACCATCACCAGCACAAGCAGCAGCACGACGTAGAAGGGCAGCATGGAGCGCACCACCGCTTCAATCTTCTGCTTGCTGACCGCGCTTGCCACAAACAGCACCGAACCCACCGGCGGGGTAATCAGGCCGATCCCGAGGTTCACCATCATGATCATGCCGAAATGCACCGGATCGATGCCAAGCGAGTTGGTCACCGGCAGCAACACGGGGGTGAGGATCAGGATAATCGGCGCCATATCCATCAGCGTGCCGATAAGCAGCAGCATGATGTTGAGATACATCAGAATGACGTACTTGTTATCCGAGAGCGACGTAAAAAACTCGGTGATGCGCGTCGGCAGCTGCATGTAGGTCATTACCGCGCCAAACGCCGCCGCGAAGCCTATCAGGATCATGACGATAGTGACGGTTTTTACCGTACGGCAAAGCAGTTTCGGCAGCTCATTCCATTTGTAGTCGCGGTAAATAAACATCGTGACGAAGAAGGCCCAGACGCAGGCGACCGCCGCCGATTCCGTCGCGGTAAATACCCCCGTCAGAATGCCGCCCAGGATAATCACTACCGTCATCAGCCCCCAGAGCGCGTCGACAAAAATCTTCAACGCCTGTTTCATTGGGATAGCCTCGCCTTTCGGGTAGCCGCGTTTACGCGCAAAAGCCAGGCAGAGCGTCATGAGACTCAGACCAAGCAGCACGCCCGGCAATACGCCAGCGATAAACAGCGTGGCGATGGAGACCGTGCCGCCCGCCGCCAGTGAATAAATCACCGAGTTATGGCTTGGCGGAATGAGGATAGCCTGCACCGAACCGCTCGCTGTCACCGCCGCCGCGTAGTCGCGCGGGTAGCCCTTTTTCTCCATCTCCGGGATCATCACGCTGCCGATAGAGGCCGTATCCGCAACCGACGAGCCGGAAATGGCGCCGAAAAAGGTGGAAGCGACAATGTTCACCAGCGACAGGCCGCCTCGCACAAATCCGACAAACAGGTAGGCGAAGTTCACCAGACGGCGCGCAATGCCCCCTTCCGCCATAATGGCGCCCGCGAGGATAAAGAACGGAATAGCCAGCAGCGTGAATTTATTCACCCCGCTGGTGATTTGAATCATCAGCGCTTCCAGCGGCAGCTCGATCCACAACGCGCCCGCCACAGCGCTTAACCCTACGGCGAAAGCCACCGGCATGCCCACCGCCAGCAACACCGCCAGGGTGGCCAGTAAAATGAATGCGTCCATTGGTATGTCACCCCGTCAGCTGTGGTTGCCAATCAGCACTACCGGGCGGTTCTCCTGGGAACCGAACAGCAGGCGTTCAATGACGAACAGGATTAAGATCGCCGCGCCGATGGGCAGCGGCAGGTAAGTTTCCCCGGAGGTGACGACAGGGAACTCCGCGACAGGCTGCTCCCACAGTTCGAGGCAAAGAAAGTAGCTGTAGTAGAACATCACCAGCGAGATGACCAGCATCAGGGCGTCCACAACGCGCGCCAGCAGGCCCTGCCAGAACGGCGGCAGACGGTCGGTCAGCATGTTCACCGCGATGTGCGACCCGGCGCGGTACCCCACGGCCGCGCCAATAAACGTGAACGTCACCATGCAGATAATGGCGACCGGCTCCGGCCAGGACTCCGCACGGTTGAGAACATAGCGGGAGAAAACGTTAATCGGGATGATAACGGTCATCACCACCAGCGCCAGCCCGGCGACGGCCATGGCGAACAGGTAAAGCTTGTCCATACAGGATAAGTAAAAGCGGGACATAACGCCTCCGGGAAAAGGTGCAGCGCCGGTTGTCCGGCGCAGGGAATTACTGAACGTCCGCTATCGCTTTCATCAGATCCTGGTGCTTCGCGCCGTATTGCTGGCGCACAGGCTCAGTGGCCTTCACAAACCAGGCTTTGTCGATGTCGTGGAACTGCACGCCGCCCGCTTTCATCTTGTCGAGGGCCTGCTTGTTGTAGGCATTCCAGAGCTCGCGCTGCTCCATTTGCGCTTCGCGGGCGAGCTTCAGGATGGTTTGCTGCTGTTCGGGCTTGAGTTTGTCCCACTTCGCTTTGGAATAAAGCAGCATTTCCGGAATGATAAAGTGGCCGCTCAGGGTGTAGTTTTTAGCGACCGGCAGGTAGTTGTGGGCGATATAGGTCGGCGGGTTGTTCTCCGCGCCGTCAATCACACCGGTTTGCAGGCCGCTGTAAACCTCGCTCACCCCCATCGCGACCGCGCTCGCGCCCATGTCTTTCAGCGTGGCGAGCGCTACCGGGCTGCCCTGTACGCGGATTTTCATCCCGCTCAGGTCTTCAGGCTTCGCCACGGCGTTTTTGGTAATGAGGTTGCGGGTGCCGGAATCCATCCAGCCCAGGAAAACCAGGCGAGATTTCGGGTTGCTGGTGAGTTTATCGCCAATCTGCTTGCCGATGTCGCCGTCGATAACCTTATGCATATGGTCTTCATCGCGGAAAACGTAAGGCAGCGTGAAGACTTCAATTTCCGGCAGGATGGCGGCGACGGGCGCCATCGAGACGCGAATCATGTCGATGGCGCCCATCTGCGCCTGTTCAATCATCTGTTTTTCATCGCCCAGCACGCCGCCCGGAAACACTTTAATCTCCAGCTCGCCATTAGTCTGCTGTTTGAGTTTATCGCCCATATGCTGGACGGCGACGACATTCGGGTACCCTTGCGGATGAACATCGGCAGCTTTGATCACCTGCGCCGACGCGGCGGTCGCAAACATCAGTGACGCGGTGGACAGGCACAGGCCAGCCAGGCCTGTTAATAAGGTCTTTTTCATCGGGTCAGCTCCAGCAGAGTAAGAGGCAAGATATAAAACGCTGTTTTGATTTGCCGCTTAAAACTAGCTTAAGCCTGGTAAAACGGAGGTGAAGCGCCTCACAAAAGTGAAAGCTTTGAAACAAGGTTTTAAAAAGAATGTGACGAAGGTTCAGGGCAGCCGCTTAATCGGGACTGCCCACGCATTATCAGTGGCCTTTGCGCAAGATATAGCGATAGGGCAGCGTTTCCGTCTGCTGGGCAAGCAATTCATGTTCCATAAAACGGCAAAAGCCCGGAATATCACGGGTGGTGGCCGGGTCATCGGCAATAATAAGCAGCGTCTCGCCTGCCTGCATATGGCGAACGGTTTTACGCACCATCATTACCGGTTCCGGGCAACGCAGCCCCTGAGCGTCCAGCGTATGGTCGGGATTGGCGAACAGGTCGGTCATTTTATTCTCGGATCAGTCAAAAACCGCCTTAGTTTACGCGCAGACGTCAGGGGCGCAAGCGAGCTTAACGATTGCGTTAAAATTAACCATTGCATTGACGACGTAAAGCAGTATTATGCGGCGGCTTTTGCGCAAACGCGCCGCGTCTGCCCTCAAGCAAGAATGAACTGGGTTCCCTCACCCCAACTAACAAAAAGGTCACAATATGACGCCCTTTACTTCAAGCCAGCGCCGCCGTGCGCTCGTCTGGCTTTCGCTGTTTCATTTGCTGGTTATCACGTCCAGTAACTACCTGGTGCAACTGCCGGTTTCCATTTTCGGTTTTCACACCACCTGGGGCGCGTTCAGCTTCCCGTTTATTTTTCTGGCAACCGACCTGACCGTGCGCATTTTTGGCGCGCCGCTGGCTCGGCGCATTATTTTCGCGGTAATGGTGCCGGCGCTGCTGATTTCTTACGTGGTCTCGTCGCTTTTCTACATGGGAAGCTGGCAAGGGTTCGGCGCGCTTGCGCACTTTAACCTGTTCGTTGCCCGTATCGCCACGGCGAGCTTTATGGCTTACGCCCTTGGGCAGATTCTGGATGTGCATGTCTTTAACCGTCTGCGCCAGAGCCGCCAGTGGTGGCTTGCGCCCGGCGCCTCCCTGCTGCTTGGCAATATCAGCGACACGCTGTCGTTCTTCTTTATCGCCTTCTGGCGAAGCCCCGATCCGTTCATGGCCGAGCACTGGATGGAAATCGCTGCGGTGGACTACGGCTTTAAGGTGCTTATCAGCATTATTTTCTTCCTGCCGATGTATGGCGTGCTGCTGAATATGCTGTTGAAAAAACTGGCAGATAAATCCGATTTCTCCGCGTTGCAGCACGGTTAAACGTTCGCGGAATTTCTTGTGTTAAGATGCAGGGATGGGTCGTTATGACCGTTTATGTAAAGGAATAAGTCAATGCGCAACCTGGTAAAATATGTCGGTATTGGCCTGCTGGTAATGGGGCTGGCGGCCTGTGACAACAACGACAGCAAAGCGCCTGCTGCCGGCAACGCGGCCGAAAGCAGCGCCGCCAGCGGTCAGCCGGTAAGCCTGCTGGATGGCAAGCTGAGCTTCTCCCTGCCGGCGGATATGTCCGACCAGAGCGGCAAACTCGGCACCCAGGCGAATAACATGCACGTTTACTCGGACACCACCGGCGAGAAAGCGGTTATCGTCATTCTTGGCGATAACACCCAGGAGCCGCTCGATGTGCTGGCTAAACGACTGGAAGATCAGCAGCGCAGCCGCGATCCGAACCTGCAAGTGGTCACCAACAAAACCGTTGAGATCAAAGGCCAGAAGCTGCAGCAGCTTGACAGCATTATCTCCGCCAAAGGCCAGACCGCGTACTCGTCTGTCGTGCTGGGCCATGTGGATAACAAACTGCTGACCATGCAAATCACCCTGCCTGCCGACAATCAGCAGCAGGCGCAGAGCGCGGCGGAAAATATCATCAACACCATTGTGTTGAAGTAATCACTGCCGCGTTTCACCGGCCTCTGGCGCCTGCGTCAGAGGCCGTTTTTTTAGCCGCCACGCCAGCCCCAGCGCTGCCAGCACCAGCGCCGCCGAAGCCAGATAAATCATCGGCACGCCCGCGTAAGCCATCATCACGCCCGCCAGCGGCCCGGTCATACCGAGCGACAAGTCCATAAACACCGTGTAGGTCGCCAGCGCGCTGCCCTGGTTATGCTGCGGCACCGCTTTCACCGCCACCACGCCAAGCGCCGGAAAGACCAGAGAGAACCCGCCGCCTGCGAGCAGCGTGCCCATCTTCGCCATCAGCGGCGTGACGGCGAGCCCCACCAACAGCAGCCCCAGCGCTTCCACGGCAAAGCAGATCATCGCCACGTTCAGCCCGCCGAGACGGTTAATGCCGTTGGGGAACAGCAGGCGGCCGCCGACGAACGCGGCACTGAAGAGCGTCAGCGCGAAAGCCGCGCCATCCCAGCCTTTGGCCTGATAAAAGAGCGTGATAAAGGTGGCGATAACGCCAAAGCCGGTCGAAGAGAGCGCCAGCGCCATGCCATAGGGCCAGACGCGCCCCAGCACCGCGCGAAACGGCAGCGGTTTGCCCTTGCTGGCCGTCACTTTAGGTCTTGGCAGCGCCAGCAGCGCCGCCAGCAGCGATACGCCCATAATCACGCCCGCCAGCAACCGCAGCCCGCCCCATGCGTAGCACAGCGCCCCCAGCGGCGCGCCAACCGCCATCGCCCCGTAAGTCACTACGCCGTTCCACGAAATCACTTTACCGATATGCACCGAACCCACAACGCCTACGCCCCAAAGCGTCGCCCCGGTTCCTGCAAGACTCTGTCCTACGCCAAGGATGAGTCGTCCAAGGCAGAGCAGCGCCAGGCTCGCCAGCGGCCAGGCTTGCGTTTCTGCCGCCAGCCAGTAACAAAGCCCGCTTAAGAAACAGCCGCACAGGCCAAGAATCACGACTTGCTTTGGCCCGAGCGTATCGGCGGCGCGTCCGGCGTGCGGACGGCTTAACAGGGTGGCGAAGTATTGCAGGCTGATAACCAGCCCCGCCCAGAAGGCGCTAAAGCCCATCACGTCGTGCACATAGCCGGGCAGCACCGCAAGCGGCAGACCAATGGTTAAGAAGCTGGCGAAGTTAAAGATAACAACAGATACGATGCGCAGATTAAGGCGTAATCCGCTAATAGCCGGTTCAGCGGCGCGGTCGGGCATGGAAATCACCGGAAATTAACAACAGTGCGCCAGTATAAACATGTCGACCCCGGAAAATCAGCCTTCACTTTCAGAACGCTCTACTCCGGCGCGCTTTCTGCAAAGGGCTACACTGTAAACAACCACACAGTACGGGCGACTACTTAAAAGGACTTCACCATGCTCAGAAAGACGGGCAGCAGCAACGAGGTTGCGGCCACGCAGAAGGCTGGCCTGCATATGCTGCAAAAGCTGGCGGCGCTGGTCATTATTCTGGCCGGCATCCACGCCGCCGCCGACATTATTGTTCCATTATTGCTGGCGTTGTTTTTCGCCATCGTGCTTAACCCGCTGGTCACGTGGTTTGTGCGCCGGGGCTTTAAACGCTCGTTCGCCATTACTATTGTGGTCATCGCGATGCTTTTCGTGCTCACGCTGCTGCTCGGCCTGCTGGCCGCTTCGCTCAATGAGTTCGTTGCGCTGCTGCCAAAATATGCGAACGAATTCTCACGCAAAATAATGCGTCTGGAACGGATGGTGCCGTTTATGCATTTGCATCTCTCGCCGGAACGCATGCTGCAGCGAATGGATTCCGAAAAGATGATGGGCTATGCCACCATGCTGATGACGCAGCTTTCCGGCGCGATGGCGAGCGTCGTGCTACTGGTGATGACTGTCGTGTTTATGCTTTTTGAGGTGCGCCACCTGCCCTACAAACTGCGCTTCGCGCTTTCCAACCCGCAGATTCATATCGCCGGGCTGCACCGCGCGCTGAAGGGAGTGACCCATTATCTGGCGCTTAAGACGCTCATTAGCCTCTGGACCGGGGCCATTATCTGGCTCGGGTTAACGCTGCTTGGCGTGCAGTTCGCGCTGATGTGGGGCGTGCTCGGCTTCCTGCTTAACTACATTCCTAACATCGGCTCTGTGCTTTCAGCCATTCCGCCCATGATCCAGGCGCTGCTGTTTAACGGCTTTTACGAATGCGTGATGGTGGGCCTGCTTTTCCTGGCGGTACATATGGTGCTGGGGAATATGGTGGAGCCGCGCATGATGGGACACCGCCTCGGCATGTCGACGCTGGTGGTCTTTCTCTCGTTGCTTTTCTGGGGCTGGCTGCTCGGCCCGGTGGGCATGCTGCTCTCCGTGCCGCTCACCAGCGTCTGTAAAATCTGGATGGAAACCACCACCGGCGGCGCCAAACTCGCGATTCTGCTGGGGCCCGGCAGACCGAAAAGCCGCTTACCGGGATAGCATAAAAATAAAGAGTAGGTTAAAGCGGGCAATTGCCCGCTTTAACTTTTACAGAATGCTTATTGATTCTCTGCATAAATTGATAAAATCTTTTTTTTCCGCAACTGCCGCTCATGAATGATTAACCGCTTCAATTACAATGAAATAATCCACCAATGAAGAAGTATCAAGAAGAATAAAAAAATGCATTAAGGAAATATGTAGACCTGCGCAATTTTTAATGTTGTTTAGTTTGGTTATAGTACCGCCGCCAAATCGAGGATGCTCTGTCTTTTTTTAGATATACAAAATATACAGGTTAAGCTCGTTAATCGAACCGGACTGACCCACGCTTATCAAAAGGAATTTATTGATGCTTAAGAAATATATCTTTCCTCTTGGAATGACTACTTTTATCGTATGTTTTCCTGCAACTGCACAAAACTGGCAGTCTATAAATAATGAAGTTACGTTTAATACCAGTCTGGGTTGGCTTGGCGGCGAATCTAAAGAATATGTTTATGATGAAGGACATAAAGTCAGCCAGCTTGACTGGAAGATAAAAAACGCGGCGATTATTAAAGGCGACATTTCATGGACGCCGGTGTCTTATATAACACTTAACGCGCGTGGCTGGACGACCCTTGCTTCGGGCAGCGGCGGAATGGAAGACTATGACTGGCAGGATGAAAGCCAGTCGCACTGGACAGATAAATCCACCCACCCTGATACGCCTCTTAATTACGCCAATGAGTTTGATATTAATATCAAAGGTTGGGTTTTTAACCAGCCCAACTACCGCTTTGGCGGCGTAGTTGGTTATCAACAGACTCGTTATAGCTGGACCTCGTATGGCGGCACGTACAATTACGATAACGGTACGGACAAAGGCGAGTTTCCCCGCGGTGAAATCGGCATCGGCTATCAGCAAAAATTTAGCGCGCCATATATGGGCGTAGCGGGAATGTACCGCTATAAGGACGTTGAATTTAACGCTTTGTTTAAGTTCAGCCCCTGGGTTGAAGCTAAAGATAATGATGAGCACTATCTTGGCGATACCACTTTCCGCTCTAATACTAAAAACTCACGCTATTATTTTGCCTCTGTCGATGCGGGCTATTACGTCACGCCAAACGTAAAAGTCTTTACTGAATTAAGCTGGGCTAAATATGAAAAAGAAAAAGGCAGCATGGAAGTTGCCAATTACCGCACTGGCGAACGTGAATATTATGGAAGCAACACCTCAGGAATCGAAAACGAAAGCTATATGATAACTGCCGGTATTCAATACCGCTTCTGAAAAGCAACCAACAGGCCCACGGCCTGTTGGTTATTTTTACACACCTGAACCACCTTTCAGGCCAGCGTGCCGCGGGTTTTCACCCGGGTTTTCACATATTCCGCCGCCCGCTTCCCGGCCAGGAAAGCGTGGTCGGAATTGTAATATTCCCACTCGCTGTAACGCCCTGACAGATGAATGTCATACCCCAGCAGCCACTCGCGAATCAGCGAAACGTTGGCCTTGCGCGCATGGTCATAAACCACGTAAGCGTAAGGGATATCAACCATGTTCGCCGTCAGGATCGGGTCTTCCCGCGTTATCATTCCCACCGCAATACACTCTTCCACGCAGCGGGCGATAAGCGCATCGCCATCCACCGGCAGCGGTTTTTCGGGCGAGTAGCTTATTTCGCACGTCAACCCGCAGCCGCCCGGCGGATTGCAAAACGGGCTGGCGTTGCCCTGCACGAAAATCCGGTGGAAGATCGTGTCGCCGGGGTAATAGATCCAGTGCTTCTCGGTGAGATCCGCGCGGCCGACGCCCAGATTGACGCAGCGTATCGAGACGTGACGCAACCCTTTCGCCGCCTCCTGGACCGCCTCCGGCGCTTCGTCGCCCATCAGGTTGATGAGTTCCGGCAGCGGCATGGTGTTGATGAGCTGCTCGTAGCGGTAGCGGCGGCCATCGGAAAGCACGGCGATATGTTCGCGCGGCTGCACTTTTACCAGCTTCGTATTGGTTTCAAGCTTGCACTTGAGATGCGGAAGGAACCCTGACATCAGCGCCTGAAAGCCGCCGCGTAGCGGGTAGCCGAAGCGGGCGTTGGGCCCCATGGGTTTGGCGAGCGGCGCGAGCGCTCCTTCGATAATCTGGCCGAGATCCGGCAGCGGCACGCGCCCGCCGAGCCAGGAGGTTTCCATCTCACTAAGCGGCACCGTCCAGAGCTTTTTGTTGTAGGGGATGGCGAAATATTTGGCGATGCCCCGGCCCCAGGTTTTCAGGATAAAGCGCTCGAAGTTCTCTTCGCCTTCGCTTTCATTCGCCGCGCGGCACGCTTCGCCGTCCGGCACCGCGCCGTCGGCGCAGCAATCGCGGAATTGCGCGGAGGCTTCGGCGAGCTTAGGCCCGCTCACAGCGGCTACGCCGCTTTTCTGCGTCGCGCCATAGCGCGCTTCAATAGCCCCCAGGATACACTCCTTTATCACCTCCGGCGGCAGACCGAACAGCGAGGCCTGGAATGGGTAGCGAGTATGCACGCCCTCGCTATAAACCCAGGCTTCCCGCATCTGCCAATGCAGGTTGTTACCGAGCAGCAGTTTATACATCTCCAGCACATAAGCGTCGTCAGAAAACATAATGTGCCCGGCATAGTCGAAGGTGAAACCTTTATCGGTTATCGAGCGGCACCAGCCGCCTGGGGCGGCGTTCTTCTCCAGCAGTACGGCCCCTTCTCCATAGTGATAGCCCGCGCTAAGCCCGGTCGGCCCGGCGCCGATAACCAGACAGGGGATGATGTCATCATCGGCCGCCAGCGTTTTAAGCCGCACCACCGCGCTCTCCCGCGTTTGCGGTTCGCCATCAGGCGTCGTCTGCGCCGCGGGCGTCTGCCCGGCGCTGCGCGCATTTTCAATCAGCGAGTGCATACGCTTCGCGGTGTCATCCCAGGAGGTGGCCGTCACCACGTCGGCCATCTGCCGCGCCATGGTTTCACGCACCTCAGACGTTAAGCCGAGCGCCTGCTCACAGGCGCGTATAAACTCTTCTTCGCTGCGGGCAATCGCCACCAGGCCTGCATAATGGCGCTCCACATCCGTAATGGCGGTACTCACCACAGGCAACTGCGCCGCCATATATTCCAGCACTTTGGTCGGGCTGATGTATTTAGTCGACGCGTTAATCGCGAAAGGCATCAGGCAAACATCCCAGCCGGCAAGAAAATGCGGCAATGCTTCGTAAGTCTGCTGGCCGAACCAGTGAATATTGTCGCGCTGGGGCAGGCTTTGCGGGTCGATTTTGACCACCGGCCCCACCATCACGATTTGCCACTCCGGATGGCTATCGGCGAGCGCGGCGATAAGCCCCAGGTCCATACGCTCGTCTATCACGCCGTAATAGCCAAGCCGGGGACCCGGCACGGCCTGCTGGAGCGGATGCCCGTTGCCGCGGTCGAGCGCCTGCTCAAAGTGCGCGGCATCAACGCTGCTCGGAAAACAGTGAACGCTGCTGTGGCGGTTTTTCTTGGCTTCATAGAGGCTCGAACCGCCGGTAAAGACCAGATCGGCTCGTCCAAGCAGCGCCGATTCGCGCTGTTGCAGCTGGCGAGGCGCCTGATGAAAAGCGGAAAGCTCATCCATGCAGTCATACACCACCACGGCGGGCTTAAACGTGGTCAGCAGCGGCAGCGCCATCGGCGTGTAGAACCAGACGACCGGCTGTTGTCCTTCGCTCAGCAACTCGCTCAGCAGCGGCTGCAACACGGCAATCTGATCGTCATGAAAGCCATGCGCTTCCACAGGCGTGTGGGGCTGAATAACCGTCACGTTAGGGGCGGGAGCGGTCTGGTATAACCCGGCAGGGCCAGCTTCAAACACCGGTTCCTCAATAAAATACACCCGATAATATTCCGCCAGACGGCTTAACAGGTGCTGAGGTCGCTGGAAAACAAAACCCCAGCGTAAGTGGCTGAATACAAGCAGTGTTTTCTGATGCATACCCTTCTCCTCGACCCGGTTCGCCGGGTGAATAAACGATTGAAAATGGCGTAGCGTGCGCTGCGCCTGAAGGAGCGCGGCGGCGTAGGGCGCGTGGAGACGACGAGCGGTCGGGTCCGGCCCGCTCAGGTCGAGATCCCATAAGCCGCTTTGCGTCCAGTGCGTGGGGTCCTCCCACATAGGTCGGTCTACAATCGGGTAAAGGCAGATGCCGCAAATATCAGCGCCGGAAAGCTGCGCCTGCGCCACATGCGCGGTGATATGGCGAACCCAGGCGCTGCGCCCACTGCCGACATGACTGGTTTCCGCCAGCAATATCGGCCTCTGGTAACGCTGATGAAGTTCGTAAAGCATTTCGTGGAGCGGCTTACGCCGTCTGTCGCCCAGATGCCAGGGCAGGCGGTAGTGGGTTGTGTCTTCCCACTGGTTGCTGTGGTAATAGTTCGCGCCAATCATATCGAGATAGCGCGGCGCGCCGCCAAGCTCCGGCGCAAGGCGGCCGCTCAGCATGTCCCATGCCTGAAACTGCGCGTCAGAGCATGCCCTGGCCGCGGCTTGCGCCTCAGGGTCGGCATCCCGGGAGATGACATGGATAATCGGGTCGCAATGCAGAATACGGGCGCGGCTGTCCGCCTCCCAGATGGCGTCACACGCGGCGATAGCGGCGCGGATCAGCTGGCGTTTGGCCGCATCGGCAACGCCGCTTTCCGGCCGGTCCGGGCAGGGAAACACCCCCACCTCAATCCCCCAGCTCATAAAAGAGATTTCATTAACCGGCGAATAGACCGGCGGCTGGTCGTAGTAAGGGGCAAGAAAGCGCGCCAGCGCGCCGCAAAAACGGGCGAAGCGAGGAACAAAGTCAGCGGAAAAAAGACTCAGGCCATCAGGCCAGCCGTAGTGGCATAACGTCCAGCACACCTGCACGCCATGCTCGCGCGCCGCCTCCATGCGGGCCGCGACATCGGTGAAATCATAACCCTGCGGCGTTTCCGTAAGCCGCCATCCCACGCTTTCCCGCACGGTGGCGATAGAAAAAGGGGCGAGCGCGGCATAATCTTCCTGCACGCGAAGCAGATGGCCCGTCGTCGTATTCAGTGAGAGCGGGATACCCTGCGGATTGATATGGTCCGCCCCTTCATAACCTGCCTGCCAGAACGTTGAGAATATCGCCACGCGTTCCCACTCCCCTGTTTATTACAGACAAAACCTCCCTACCAAACCCACCCGTAAGGGATGGTTCAGCAGCGTAAAAAATACCGAAAGCGTGGCGAAAGCGGCGCGCCTTAAGGTGGCCGACCCTTTTCGCCGGATACCCGACCGAGCCTTATTAAACGAAGCGGAAATATGTATCTGCGCCGGGTGAAAAATATCGCGCAGGCGAAAGAAAAAGACGGGCGAAATATCGCCCAGTCACGTTTATTTATAATTTAATAATGAATAGTTGCTCGCAGAAATCCATCAGTGAAAAGTATAGGTAACGTCACTCTTTCTGCAAGGTTATGCAGCCAGCAACAATAAAAGCAGTGCCCTGAAGGCGTTATTCCACGCTTCGTTAATTTACTGTCATAGCCTGTACGCCTCGCTGCAATGGGCCTGAAGGAAGGGAAAAAACAAAAACGCAGCGGCGCGGGAAAAATAAATCTAAAATCGTGAATAAATAATCAATACCGCTTCGGTCAATAGTAAAAATATAAAATTCCGCGTTAAACAAACGCAACGAAAATTAAAGCCATTGACCCAATAAAATTAACCAGTAGCGGTTTTAAATTAATAAAAAAGGACCAGTGACGGCACGGATAATTTATTCTCTGTTGGGCTAACAAATAAAATAAAAACGCGCCGGTAAATGACTTTTACCGGCGCGAAGAAGCGCGTTTAGCGACGGCTTTCCGCCAGCGCCTGTGCGCAAGCCCAGGCGCTGGCCCACGCCCACTGGAAATTGTAGCCCCCCAGCCAGCCGGTCACGTCCATCACCTCGCCGATAAAATAGAGCCCCGGCACGTCCCGCGCTTCCATGGTGCGCGAGGAGAGCGCATGGGTATCCACGCCGCCAAGCGTCACTTCCGCAGTGCGGTAGCCTTCCGTGCCGTTAGGCTGTACGCGCCAGTTTTGCAGCGTCTCTTCAAGCGCCTGCTGCTGGCGGCCATTGAGTTGCTTAAGCGTCGCATCCGGGATCTGTTTGAGCTCCTGTAAACACTCCACCAGCCGCTTTGGCAGCAACATGGCAAGCGTATTTTTCAGGCTCTGGTTGGGGTGCGCTTCACGCTGCGCGTTAAGAAACGCAGAAAGATCCGTATCGGGCAGCAGGTTTACCGAGACCCATTCGCCCGGCTGCCAGTAGCTGGAGATTTGCAGTACCGCCGGGCCGGAAAGTCCGCGATGGGTAAAAAGAATATTTTCGCGGAAGGTGACGCCGTTTTCCGCCGTGACCACCGACGGCACCGCCACGCCGGAGAGCGTCTGTAACTGCTCCAGCAAGGGCTTGTGCAGCGTAAAGGGCACCAGGCCTGCGCGCGTCGGCAAGACGTTTAAACCAAACTGTTCCGCGACCTTATAGCCAAACGGCGTGGCGCCCAGGCCCGGCATGGAAAGCCCGCCGGTGGCGATAACCAGCTTCGGCGTTTTTACTTCCGCGCCATTAAGCTGCAGGGTATAGCCATTGTCGTCACGTTCAATGCTGAGCACCTCGGTGCGCAGGCGCAGCGTGACGTTCCCCTTATCGCATTCCGCCATCAGCATATCGACTATCTGTTGAGCGGAATCATCGCAGAAAAGCTGGCCGAGGGTTTTCTCATGCCAGGCGATGCCGTGCTTACCCACCAGATCGATAAAATCCCACTGGGTATAACGCGCCAGCGCCGATTTACAAAAGTGAGGGTTCTCGCTCAGGTAGGCGGCGGGCTCGACATAGAGGTTGGTGAAGTTGCAGCGCCCGCCGCCTGACATCAGAATTTTACGTCCTGGCTTTTTACCATTATCCAGCACTAACACCCGGCAGCCCGCCTGCCCGGCCTGCGCCGCACAGAAAAGCCCCGCTGCGCCCGCCCCGATAATGACGGCATCAAACTGTTCCACTGCCTTTTCCTCTTAATGACTGGGCCGCGATTGTAAATATTCGGCGCTGGTCGCACCAGCGTAACACCTGTTTCAAAATTTATATCTTTGAATTTAAAAGATAAAATTATTAATAAAAATGACAACCGCACGTAAATCCTTAAAAAAGTCTATATTTCACTTTGCCCGCGCCGCGGTTGTCTTAGATAATGCGCCGCGTTCATGTCCTCAAAATGGCGTAACGTCCTATGCTACATTTGTTTGCCGGGCTGGATCTGCATACTGGCCTGTTGTTATTACTTGCTCTGGGATTTGTACTGTTTTATGAAGCCATTAACGGCTTCCATGATACGGCAAACGCAGTAGCAACGGTTATCTACACTCGCGCTATGCGATCGCAACTCGCGGTGGCGATGGCGGCAATCTTTAACTTCCTCGGCGTGCTGTTAGGCGGGTTGAGCGTGGCTTATGCCATCGTGCATATGCTGCCCACCGATCTGCTGCTGAACGTTGGCTCCGCGCACGGCCTGGCGATGGTCTTCTCCATGCTGCTGGCGGCCATCATCTGGAACCTGGGCACGTGGTATTTCGGCCTGCCGGCTTCCAGTTCCCATACTCTGATTGGCGCTATCATCGGCATTGGCCTCACCAATGCGTTGATGACCGGCACGTCAGTGGTGGACGCGCTGAACATCCCGAAAGTCATTAATATTTTCGGCTCGCTAATCATTTCGCCTATTGTCGGCCTGGTCTTTGCGGGCGGGCTGGTGTTTTTGCTGCGCCGCTACTGGAGCGGCACGAAAAAACGCGCCCGTATCCACCTGACCCCGGCCGAGCGTGAAAAGAAAGACGGCAAGAAGAAGCCGCCGTTCTGGACGCGTATCGCGCTCATCCTTTCAGCTATCGGCGTCAGCTTCTCCCACGGCGCGAATGACGGCCAGAAAGGCATCGGTCTTATCATGCTGGTGCTGATTGGCGTGGCGCCTGCGGGTTTCGTGGTTAACATGAACGCCTCCGGCTACGACATTACGCGTACCCGCGATGCGGTCAACAATGTCGAAACTTACTTCCAGCAGCACCCGGCAGCGGTCCGCCAGGTGGCAGGGGTCGATCCGCTGATCCCGACGCCGGAACAGGTGAACTCGACAGAGAGCCCGAAAGAGTTCCACTGCGACGCCAGCCGCGCCATTATCGCGCTGGACCGCGCTAAAGCGATGCTGGGTTCCATCGACAGCTATGACAAGCTGACCGTTGACCAGCGCAGCCAGCTGCGCCGCATTATGCTCTGTATCTCCGACACGACGGATAAAGTCGCTAAGCTGCCGGAGACCAGCGCGGATGACAAACGTCTGCTGAATAACCTGAAAGGCGACATGCTTAGCACTATCGAGTATGCGCCGGTCTGGATAATCATGGCCGTAGCGCTGGCGCTGGGTATTGGCACCATGATCGGCTGGCGCCGCGTGGCGACCACCATCGGCGAAAAAATCGGTAAGAAAGGCATGACCTACGCGCAGGGCATGTCCGCACAGATGACGGCGGCGGTCTCTATCGGTATCGCCAGCTACACCGGGATGCCGGTTTCCACCACCCATGTGCTCTCCTCTTCCGTGGCGGGCACCATGATTGTGGATGGCGGCGGTCTGCAGCGTAAAACCGTGACCAACATCCTGATGGCCTGGGTCTTTACTCTGCCTGCGTCGATTATGCTTTCCGGCGTGCTGTACTGGATAGCGCTGCGCTTTGTGTAAGCGTCAGGCTTAAGAAGAATAAAGCGGGTCAGGCAACTGGCCCGCTTTTTTTATGCTCAGTGCCAGATAAGCAGCGCCACCAGGCTTACCACCACCAGCCCGCACAGGGCGCTGGTCAGGATGAACTGGCGGCGTACCCGCTCGCAGCGGCGGATAAACTCATCATCATGATGGTCGAGGTAGCGTTGCCAGTAGATATACCAGACAAGGCGGATCTGCTTGCTGGGCTGGCCGTGGGCGGTAAAGAATCCGCCGCCGTCGACATACTGATAAAGCAAGGGATCGCAACCACGCAGCACTACCAGCAACGCGCGCAACGACGAGAAGTAGCGCGCCATATTGACAACACATACCACACACAAGGCCCAAAACAGCGCAACAGTGCTGACCATACCCCACCCCCGGCAACGCTATCCGGCGCGAACGCACCGGATGCCCAGTCTGACATTTCAGTAAATGGATGCAGTAAAACCCGCCGGGGATCACATTTATTCACCCGAACGGCTCATTAAATAGTGTAGGAGATCCGTTAATTTTTTTACCACAACGTTAATCCTTATCAATGCCAGTCGAGCTATTTTTCATTTGAATAAGGGTGACCAGGGTCAATTGACGGATAAATCAGAGCGCTATAAGGTACAAATAGCCTCTATAATTGAAGTCCTTACGCTGGAGTCAGCTCCCGCAAGGGTGGTACGCAGGACGCCGGCACGCGAGCGGCAAAGCAAAAACGCCGTTCAGTCCACTGGTCATCGACATCTTATGGAAGGAGTAACACTATGGCTTATCAACATATTCTTATCGCGGTCGACCTGTCACCGGAAAGCAAAGTGCTGGTAGAAAAAGCGGTATCCATGGCGCGTCCTTACAACGCGAAAATTTCTTTGATTCATGTCGATGTGAATTACTCCGATCTCTATACCGGCCTTATCGACGTGAACCTTGGCGATATGCAAAAGCGCATCTCCGAGGAGACCCACAACGCGCTGAGCGAGCTTTCCACCAGCGCAGGCTACCCGATTACCGAAACCTTAAGCGGCAGCGGCGATTTAGGCCAGGTGCTGGTGGACGCCATTAAAAAATATGACGTCGACCTGGTCGTCTGCGGTCATCACCAGGATTTCTGGAGCAAACTGATGTCTTCTGCTCGCCAGCTCATCAACACGGTGCATATCGATATGCTGATTGTGCCGCTGCGTGACGAAGACGACGAGTAACGCGTCGGGGGCGGGGGCGCTACGCGTACCCGTCCCTGGTTGAAACGAGGCATAACCTCAGCCAGCGCAGGTGGGGTTATGCCTTACGCGCGGCAATCCATTCCTGTACTTCAACCACAAAAGTATCAGGCGCCTTACGATACATTTTACGCGCCAGATCCAGAATCGTATGCTGTCCCAGCGCCTCCTCCATTCTCTGTTGCGCGCTGTCCATTACCGCACGTACGCTGCAAACTCCTTCACAAGCCCACGCTGGCGGTTGTTCGTCAAACACAGCCAGCCGACGACGAATTTCACGGCACTCGAAGATCTGCTTTTCGCCATCAATCGCCTGCACCACATCAAGCACCGTGATGTGCTCCGCAGGCCTGGCTAACTGAAAACCGCCGCCTTTACCTTCAATGCTGCGCACAAGCCCCGCTTTCGACAGGCGGGTAAAAATCTTGGCCAGATAGTCGTAAGGCACGCTTTGCAGGTCAGCAATTTCCCGTACGCTCATATCGCGGGCATCGCCTTTGCTGTCGACCATACACATCAGGCTATGAATGCCGTACTCCACTCCAGAGCTGTAAAATGCCATCGTTGAATCTCAGCTTAATTAATTCTGAGTTATTGTAGCTTTTCCAGCATATCCGTGCCAGAAGTCAAAAATTAGCAATTCCTGTTATGATTTTTAATTATATTTAAATCAACGTGTTATTAACAATAGCGCCACGTTATGCGCTGCGGAAGATAAATCGGATTGCGCTCATTAACTACGATCAATAAAATCCGAGTAAATACCGTAATGACACGAGTGAAACTATAATGCGTAAACAAATTTTGATCGTTGGAGCCGGCTTTTCAGGCATGTGGGCGGCGCTCAGCGCGGCCAGACTTGCGGATATGCACCCGTACCAGACCGTCGATATCACCGTTATCGCTCCGCAGCCTGAGCTGCGCGTGCGTCCCCGTTTTTATGAGAGTGCGGTCCAGACGCTGGTTGCCCCTCTGCAACCGCTGTTTGATGCAACCGGCATCTCTTTCCTGCAAGGCACCGTTACGCAGATCCAGCCCGCGTCAAAAGCGGTAATGTGGACAGACGCTTGCGGCGAAGCGCATTCACAGCGCTACGACCGCCTGATTCTGGCCAGCGGCAGCCACGTCAATCGTTCCTTCGTCGCCGGGGCGCATGCGCATGCGTTCGACCTGGATCAGCTGGAAAGCGCTGCGGTACTGGAGCAGCATTTGAAAGCGTTGGCGCACAAAGAAGAGAGCGATGCGCGCAATACCGTTGTGGTGTGCGGCGGCGGCTTTACCGGTATTGAAATGGCGCTGGAATTGCCAGCACGTTTGCGGGAGATACTGGGGAGAGATGCTAAGACCAGAGTAGTCGTAGTTGAACGCGGCCCGCAGCCTGGCGCACGGTATAGCGACGCCCTGCCCGACGTGATTGTGGAAGCCTCGGCGGAGCTGGGCGTAGAGTGGTTAGTGAACGTAGAAGTGGAAAGCGTGGACGCCTGCGGCATCACGCTGAAAGGGGGCCAGAGAATCGCCTCTCAGACCGTCATCTGGACGGTGGGGGTACAGGCAAACGGCCTGACGGCGCAGATAGACGCCCCACGCGATCCGCAAGGTCGTCTGCATGTGAACAGCCAGCTGCAGGTGACAGGGTATGACGATATTTATGCCACCGGCGACGTGGCGTACGCCGCGACCGACGACAAAGGCCACTACGCATTAATGACCTGCCAGCACGCCATTCTGCTGGGCAAGTTTGCCGGCAACAACGCCGCTGCCGGCCTGCTGGGCGTGGCTCCCCTACCGTATCGCCAGGAAAACTACGTGACCTGTCTCGATCTGGGCGCGTGGGGCGCGGTCTACACAGAAGGCTGGGATCAGCAGGTGAAACTGATGCGTGCGGAAGCGAAAAAGCTGAAGCGGTCGATCACCAGCGAGCTTATCTACCCGCCAAAGGCGGATAAAGCCGTCGCATTCGGGATTGCAGACCCGTTGGCGCCGTTTGTGTAAATCTTCAACGGCCCTGGCGACGAGACTGACCGTTATGGCGTGCCGGCGTAAATATCAAACCGGTGCCCTTTGGTCACTACCGCATTCGGCGTAGCGACGTTCGCAAGCGGCGGCGCGTAGTCGGGGCGCTTCACCACCACGCGTTTTGTGGCAAGCAGGCGAGCCGGAGCCAGCAGACCGTCAGCGTCTTCGTCCGGCCCGACCAGCGACTGAAACACCCGCATCTCTTTTTTCACCAGCGCGCTTTTTTGCTTGTGGGGAAACATCGGGTCGAGATAGACCACCTGCGGGCGCGGCGTAATGCGCTCCAGCGCCGTCAGGCTGGAGGCGTGAATAAGCGTGAGCCGCTCGCGCAGCCAGGGGCCAATCTCCGGGTCTTCATAACCGCGACGCAAACCGTCGTCCAACAGCGCCGCGACGACCGGGTTGCGCTCAAGCATGCGCACCCGACAGCCCACCGAGGCCAGCACGAAGGCGTCGCGTCCCAGCCCCGCCGTGGCGTCCACCACGTCCGGTAAATAGTCTCCCTTCACACCTACGGCTTTCGCCACCGCCTCGCCGCGCCCGCCGCCAAACTTGCGGCGGTGCGCCATCGCGCCGGAGACAAAATCGACAAAAATACCGCCAAGTTTTGGCTCATCGCGCTTGCGCAACTCCAGATGCGTTGTCGTCATGACCAGCGCCATCGGGTTCTCCGCGTCGTGCTGTAAGCGCCAGCGATCGGCAAGAACAGATAAGGCGCCGTCTCCGGCGCCTGATTCATCAATTAAGCAAATGTTCACGTGATGCTTTAGCCTTTAATGCCGTAGTGTTCCAGCATCGCGTCGAGCTGCGGTTCACGGCCGCGGAAGCGTTTGAACAGCTCCATCGGCTCTTCGGAACCGCCGCGGGTCAGGATGTTATCCAGGAACGCCTGGCCCGTTTCGCGGTTGAAAATCCCCTCTTCTTCGAAGCGGGAATACGCATCCGCCGCCAGCACGTCGGCCCACAGATAGCTGTAATAACCCGCCGCGTAGCCGCCTGCGAAGATATGGCTGAAGGCGTGCGGGAAACGGCCCCACGACGGCCCCGGCAGCACCGCCACCTGTTTTTTGATTTCCGCGAGGGTTTCCAGCACCTTCGCGCCCTGCTCCGGGCTGAATTCGGCATGCAGGCGGAAATCGAACAGGCCGAACTCCAGCTGGCGCAGAATAAACATCGCCGCCTGGTAGTTTTTCGCCGCCAGCATTTTGTCGAGCAGCGCCTGCGGCAGCGGCTCGCCGGTTTCAAAGTGGCCGGAGATAAAGGCCAGCGCGTCCGGCTCCCAGCACCAGTTTTCCATAAACTGGCTCGGCAGCTCGACGGCATCCCACGGCACCCCGCTGATGCCCGCCACCCCTGGGGTTTCAATGCGGGTCAGCATGTGGTGCAGGCCATGGCCAAACTCGTGGAACAGCGTAATCACTTCATCATGGGTGAAGAGCGCAGGTTTGCCGTTCACCGGGCGGTTGAAGTTACAGGTAAGGTAAGCCACCGGTTTTTGCAGCGAACCGTCCGCTTTGCGCATCTGGCCGACGCAGTCATCCATCCACGCGCCGCCGCGTTTGTTTTCGCGGGCGTAGAGGTCGAGATAGAAGCTGCCGCGCAGCTCGTTGTTTTCGTCATACAGCTCGAAGAAGCGCACATCCGGGTGCCAGACGTCGATATCTTTGCGCTCTTTGGCGGTGATGCCGTAAATGCGTTTCACCACTTCAAACAGGCCGCTAACCGCTTTCTGCTCCGGGAAGTACGGGCGCAGCTGTTCATCGCTGATGCTGTAGAGATGCTGCTTCTGTTTTTCGCTGTAGTACGCGATATCCCACGGCTGCAGATCGTCCACGCCAAAGTTCTCTTTGGCGAAAGCGCGCAGCTGCGCCAGCTCTTTCTCGCCCTGCGGGCGGGCGCGTTTAGCGAGATCGGTTAAGAAATCGAGCACCTGCTGCGGGTTTTCCGCCATCTTGGTGGCGAGGGACTTTTGCGCGTAGTTTTCAAAGCCCAGCAGCTCCGCCAGCTCGTGACGCAGCGCAAGGATTTCCGCCATGATTGGGCTGTTATCCCATTTACCGGCGTTCGGGCCTTGATCGGACGCGCGAGTGCTGTACGCGCGGTACATCTCTTCACGCAGCGGCTGGTTGTCGCAGTAGGTCATCACCGGCAGGTAGCTTGGAATATCGAGCGTCAACAGATAGCCCTGCTGCTCTTTAGCTTCCGCCTGCGCTTTGGCCGCCGCCAGCGCGCTTTCCGGCATGCCGGCCAGTTCAGCGTCGTCGGTAATCAGCTTCGACCAGCCCATCGTGGCGTCGAGCACGTTGTTGCTGTAGGTCGACCCCAGCTCAGAAAGGCGCGCGGCGATTTCGCCATAGCGTTTTTGCTTCTCTTTTGGCAGGCCGATGCCGGAAAGCTCAAAGTCGCGCAGCGCATTATCCACCGCTTTTTTCTGCGCGGTGTCGAGAGCCTGATAGTGCTCGCCGTCGCGCAGGTTGCGGTACGCCTGATAAAGCCCTTCATGCTGGCCGACCCAGGTGCTGTATTCAGAGAGCAGCGGCAGGGTTTGCTCGTAAGCTTCGCGCAGCGCCGGGCTGTTTTGTACGGAGTTCAGGTGGCTTACCGGCGAGAAAATACGTCCCAGACGGTCGTCCACTTCCGCCAGCGGCTGGCAAAGGTTATCCCAGGTGTAAGGCGCGCCTTTGGCGACCACGGCCTCTACCTGCGCGCGGCAATCTTCCAGCGCCTTTGTAACGGCAGGCACCACATGCTCAGGTTTAATCGTGGAAAAAGGCGGCAGTTCAAAAGGCGTGAGTAACGGATTGGTCATAAGCGCAGTCCTGTCGAAAAGGGTGAATGAAGCGCGCGTTCCAGCGCTTTGCCTGTGCGTCTTAGCATGGGGTTAAGTGTAGTGAATTTCAATGGCGCGAGGGGCTCGCAAGCGCTTATTGCTGCGATGCGCTTAACCATCCGGCGCACGATTACGCATTGGGATGCCGACGTTGGGATGGCTTCTGCGGTAATCCGTTGCGATCTGCGATAAACTATCGCCTGACCTCTTTTATTCCGGAATTCATCCCGCATGCTCAGTTATCGCCACAGCTTTCACGCCGGCAACCACGCCGACGTCCTCAAACATACCGTCCAGAGCCTCATCATTGAGTCGCTCAAAGAGAAAGAGAAACCTTTTCTCTACCTGGATACCCATGCGGGCGCCGGACGCTACCAGCTCAGCGGCGAGCATGCCGAACGCACCGGCGAATACCTGGAAGGCATCGCCCGCATCTGGCAGCAGGACGACTTGCCTGCCGAGCTGGAGCCTTATATCAGCGTGGTGCAGCATTTCAACCGCAGCGGGCAGCTGCGCTATTACCCGGGTTCGCCGCTTATCGCCCGCCAGCTTTTACGTCCGCAGGACAGCCTGCAACTGACGGAGCTGCACCCGAGCGATTTTCCGCTGTTGCGCTCTGAATTCCAGAAAGACGAACGCGCCCGCGTGGAGCGCGCCGACGGTTACCAGCAGTTAAAAGCCAAACTGCCGCCGGTTTCCCGCCGGGGATTAATCCTCATCGACCCGCCTTATGAGATCAAAACCGACTACCAGGCGGTGGTGAGCGGCATCAGCGAAGGCTATAAGCGTTTTGCGACCGGCATTTACGCGCTGTGGTATCCGGTTGTGCTGCGCCAGCAGATCAAACGCATGCTGAACGACCTGGAAGCGACCGGCATTCGCCGCATTTTGCAAATTGAGCTGGCGGTGCGCCCGGACAGCGATCAGCGCGGCATGACCGCCTCCGGCATGATTGTTATCAACCCGCCGTGGAAGCTTGAGCAGCAGATGGCGAACGTGCTGCCATGGCTGCATAAAACGCTGGTGCCGGCCGGTACAGGCCACACCACGCTAAGTTGGGTGGTTCCGGAATAAGTTGCTTATTGCAACCATAGGCGCAAGCCAGACGCCCAGGGCGTACACTTAGCTAACTTTTTCGACGCAATTCAAGGAAACGGCCATGAGCAAACATTACGACTACCTCGCTATCGGCGGCGGCAGCGGCGGCATTGCATCCATTAACCGGGCGGCCATGTATGGCCAGAAATGCGCGCTAATCGAAGCGAAAGCGCTGGGCGGCACCTGCGTAAACGTGGGCTGCGTGCCGAAAAAAGTGATGTGGCATGCGGCGCAAATCGCCGAAGCGATTCACCTTTACGGACCCGATTACGGCTTCGATACCACCGTCAACCATTTCGACTGGCAGAAGCTGGTTAACAGCCGCACCGCGTATATCGACCGCATCCACACCTCTTATGAGAACGTGCTGGGGAAAAACAACGTTGATGTTATCCACGGCTTCGCCCGTTTTGTGGATGCGCATACCGTTGAGGTGAATGGCGAGACGATCACCGCCGACCATATCCTGATCGCCACCGGCGGCCGTCCCGTACAGCCGGACATCCCCGGCGCGGAATATGGCATTGATTCCGACGGCTTCTTTGCACTCCCGGAGATGCCAAAACGCGTCGCTGTCGTTGGCGCAGGCTACATTGCGGTAGAAATTGCAGGCGTGGTCAACGCGCTGGGCGCCCAAACGCACCTGTTTGTGCGCAAACACGCGCCGCTGCGCACGTTCGACCCGATGATTTCCGAAACGCTGGTGGAGGTTATGCAGGCCGAAGGGCCGCAGTTGCACACCCACGCCACGCCGAAAGCCGTGGTAAAAAACAGCGACGGCAGCCTGACGCTGGAGCTGGAGGATGGCCGTTCGCAAACCGTGGATTGCCTGATTTGGGCCATTGGCCGCGAGCCGTCGAACGATAACTTCAACCTGGCGGTGACCGGCGTTAAAACCACCGAAAGCGGCTACATCGTTGTCGATAAATTCCAGAACACCAGCGTGCCGGGCATTTATGCGGTGGGCGATAATACCGGCGCGGTGGAGCTAACGCCGGTTGCCGTGGCCGCGGGCCGTCGCCTCTCAGAACGCCTGTTCAACAACAAGCCGGAAGAGCATCTGGACTACAGCAACATCCCAACCGTGGTCTTTAGCCATCCGCCTATCGGCACCGTGGGACTCACCGAGCCGCAGGCGCGCGAACAGTATGGCGATGAAAAGGTGAAGGTGTATAAATCGTCCTTTACCGCCATGTACACCGCCGTGACCTCGCACCGCCAGCCGTGCCGCATGAAGCTGGTTTGCGTTGGCGAAGAGGAGAAAATCGTCGGCATTCACGGCATCGGCTTCGGCATGGACGAGATTTTGCAGGGCTTCGCCGTAGCGCTGAAGATGGGCGCGACGAAAAAAGATTTCGACAACACGGTCGCTATCCACCCGACCGCGGCGGAAGAGTTCGTCACTATGCGCTAAGGCCGTTCCGGCGTTAAATCAGGCTAAGCGCAACGCGCTTAGCCTTTTTTATTTCTGCGCGCCGGTCATCCTCAGAAGAGCAGCGAATAGTTCAGGCCAAAGGTGCGGCCACGACCCTTGTAAGCGTAAAGGTCCGCGCTGCCGTAGGTTGGGCTATAGAGTTTCGGCGCGCGCTGTCCCCAGACGGTGGTGTAGTTTTTATCCAGCAGGTTTTCCACGCTGAAGCTGAGCTTGCCCACCGGCAGCGCATAGCTGCTCAGGAAATCAATGGTGTTGTAGCCCTCAATTTTATTCCCCGCCTCATCGGAGAGATCAAACGCCTGCTGGGACTGCAAACGCAGCGTCCAGTCGTCGGGCGCCCAGCCAATATAGGCCGTCGCCTTGGAAGGACTGGCGGAATCCACCGTGAGTTTTTCCCATTTCCCGGCCACGCGCGTTTCTGAACGAATAACATTAAACGTAACGCCAGCGCTCCAGTCCGTATCCGGCACGAAGTAGTCCACCGCGCCTTCAAGACCGTAAATGCGGCGCTTGTCATCGTCCAGATTGATGGTCATGTCCGTTTTGTTGATGGAGATCGTTTTGTCAGAAAGCGAATAGTAAGCGGCGAGCTGGGCGCGAACCGCATCGCCGGTATAACGCCAGCCAAGCTCCCATGCGTTAACCTTAATGCCATCCAGCCGGGAGTCGTTCACGTTGACGCTGTTTAACAGGCGGTAGTGGCCGTTGCGTAACTGATAGGTGCCGGAGCCGTAATATTTTGCGAGATCCGGAATTTCAAAGCCCTGAGAGAAATTAAGCCACGCTTGCTGACGCTCCGTCAGGTGCGCAAGCACGCCTGCGTTAAACAGGACGTTGTTGTAATCGGTTTTTCCCCCCGGCACCGCATCGGCCGAGCTCGCGAGCCCCGTGGCGATCCCCTGCTGCTGGGCGTATCCGACGAAGTCATCCACCTTGTTTTCGGTGTATTGATAACGCACGCCGCCGCTCAGGGTAAAGACAGGGTTAATGTCATAGTTAGCTTGCAGGAACGGCGCCAGGTTAGTGACCGAGTAGCCCGGATAACGCCCTACGTTATAAGCATTCTCAAGACGCATCCCGCCAGACTGGCTCGCTTTCGCCAGGTCGAAGAACTGCTGATTGGCGTCGAACGTTTCATGTTCCGCATCCACACCCCAGGTGAGACCCAGCCCGTCGAACGGATTGCTGTTTAGCGTCAGTTTGCCGCCCCAGAAATGGGTGTTCTGCTCCGAGGCGCCAATGCTGGTTACCCCTGTGCGGCCAAGCGTAGGAAAGGGATAAAAGGCCAGCTTTTCATCACGGTAAAAAATTTGCGCGACCAGGTCCTGACCCCAGACATCGGTGTTGGAATACTGCAGATTAATCAGATGACGCTCGGTGCCGGGTATGCGGTCTGAAGAGAAGTTACTGCCGTTACGCGCCTGCCCTTGTCCGGTGACCGCAGAAAAATTTTCCCCAAGGTCAAGGCCATGCTCGCCATCAGACTGACTTTTATAAAACTGCGTGGTGAGCTGGAGTTGCTGATGATCGTCAATGTCCAGCGTGCCGGTTCCCATCACATCCAGCCGGTCGGAGTACTGCAACCCGGTCTGCGTGTTATCGATGATAACCTCCTCGCCGCGACCGTCATACCAGCCGCCAAAACGCTGATAAGCGACCGAAAGCCGACCGGAAGCGTGTTCGTTGCCGCCGCTTACCGCCGCCGCGACATTCTCATCATGGTCGTTATGGCTGTTGAATCCGCTTTTGCCGCCGACAGTGAGTTCGACCTGTTTTTCCGGCTGTCCTTTTTTGGTCACAATGTTAATAAGGCCGCCCGTACTGCCGCCGCCATACAGGGAGGTGGCGCCTGAAATCACTTCGATTCGTTCGATATTAAACGGATCGATAGCGTCCAACTGGCGGCTATCCGTGCGCGACGAGTTAAGACGTACGCCGTCGACCATCACCATCATCGAGCGGCCGCGCATATTCATGCCATAATTTGTGCGTCCCTGGCTGCTGACATCCATGCCGGGTATCAATTGCGCCAGCACCTCTTTAAATTCTTTGCCCCCCTGAACCTGTTGCTGTAGCTCCTGCCCTTCAATTACCCAGTTGGTTTGCGCAAGCTCCGTTACGCTGCGGTGAGCGCGGCTGGCCGATACCACGATGCTGTCGCTTTGCGTTTGCGCTGCATAAACAGCCGGGCCGCTAAGCGCCAGCAGGCAAGGCGACAACAAGCAAAGTTTCTGAATTTTCATTGTTTTTATTTCCATATTGTCAGATAGAGCACAGCGGAAAAGGCTTCCTTTGATGCCGCGCCTCCGCCAGCCGGGCCGTTTTAATGATAATAATTCTCGACATGATAATTATTTACAAAGCGCTGGCAATACATTTAGCAACATTTTGTTTTATTTGGTCACAGGCGTGATCGTTACTCACGTTAAGAGAAGCGCTGCGGCGGGCAGGCAAGTGATGCGCGGAAGTACGGCAGTTTCAGGTAGGAAGGCGCGCGCCTTAACGAAGCGGCAGGCCTCCTTTTTGCATAAAAAGAGAATTTTTTAAATTTCGTGATACAGGAAGTTTATCTTTTACAACCTTTCTCATTAATGTCGCTTACTTTTTTTACGTTATTACTTTTATTTAAAGTTTCCGCAAAATAAAATTATGGCTAACAATAAAACCCCATGAAACAGTAAACTTAGCAACTTACACAATTATTTACTTAAGTTTCAGCTAATTGAAAAAATATTGAATGAATTCTAATTTTAAAGGTTGCCTGAAATAATCACTCTCGCTAATTTGATAAGGCTGCTTAATCAAATGGAGGGAGATTAAGGTTTGAAATGGACTGTACTCGAAACGCTTGTTAGCCCGGAAACCGGCATGGCCTTTACGCTTGTCGTTTCCGCTAACAATAACAAATTTATTCTCTGGCACCTTTACTGCGCCCGGATAACGTCCCGGAAGCCTCTTTATGTCCACGCAGGCATGGCCTGGGTCTATCAGGGCGAGCGGATTGACCGCATCCAGATTTACCGGGTTACGCTTTATTGCAGTAACCTTTGGGAAAATATAAAAAAACACGCGGGCTGCGAAAAATATATTACGGATGAACGCTGCACTTTGGGAGCCCGGTGCACGATTTCTTCCTGCCCACGTAACCTACGCTGATGTTTTAATCCGCCTGAAATAACGCCGGGGCATGGCCCCGGCAGCACTAAAACTTATGCACTTAAGAATCAGCTTAAGCGCCTGAGCTTATTTCCTGGTAGATTGAACGCTGAATCGCGGCCCACTTTTTCGTATTCGCATCCGGGTTAGCCTGCGCACGTAATTCCGCCTGGTCGAGAGCATGTTGTTGTCTTTTCACCACGCCCGGCGTAACGCAGAAGCTTTTCAGGAACTGCTTGCGCATGGACGTGAAGGTTTCGCCCTGCGCCAGCGCATGGCTTAAGGTCGCGATCATTCGCCGGCAAGGCTTGATTTCATCCATCTGCGCCCGGTGGCGCAGCAGCAGATTAAGCGAATCATCCTGTTTTGCCGCCAGCGCCTGCTCGGTCCAGGCGACCTGCCAGTTCATGCCGCCGTCCAGAAAGAGCTGAACCACATCCGTCTCGTTGCGATCGATTGCCGCGCGAAAGTGGCTCTCATCCCAGCGTATTCCCCTGCGGCTCAGCTTATCACGCGGCGTTTCGTTGATTTTTACCGGTTGCGAAATCCCCACCGCCTGGGATGATGCGTGATTAACGCTTTGCGCCGTCTGGGGCGGGTTAACCCGATCGCTGGCAAGATAGAGCGCGCCCAGCGCTACCGCGATAAAAGCAACGCCCGTAACGCCCCAGAGTACGCTGACGAGAAGCTGTTGCGTATCACGCTCCGCGCCATGGCGTTGGGCGCCGGGTCGTTCAATGGTATCGCGCAGGTCGAAAATATCGCCGCCAACGGCGCGGTTTTTCTGCGCCGCCTCTTCAAAGAAGGCGTCGAGCTTCGCGGTATCCAGCGACATAAACGCCTGCGGATTAACACCAACGCGCCCTTTCGCATACGCCTCCTGCACCGGCCCCGCAATAGCTGAATAAAACGCATCCAGCAGAGTCATCTGCGCGCTCGTCAATGGCTGTTGCTGCACGGCGGCGTTGCGGATAACGCGAACGTCATCCAGGAAGGTTTGCAGCGTTTTACGCGGCTCGACAAACAGCGTCAGCGAATCGGCGGCGTTGAACAGGCGTTCGTAATGCTGCGCATACTCTTTTTTATCGATGACTAACAAGGCCAGCTCGCTGAACAGCATGCCGCTCAGCACATCGCCTTGCTTGCCAAGCTTCAGCCAGCGGCGCACTTTGTCGCCGCCAATGCGCTGCTTCAGGTGGTTTATGAGTTGCTGCTGATCGGGCCAGGCGTTTGTGATAAGGCCTTTCAGGGTTAACTCCAGCGCCCGTAACTGTTGCAGCGCATGCCGCTGCTGCGCGTCGTTATTCGCGACAAGATCGGTTGAGTACTCGAGCTTCGGCTGGTTTTCGCGCAGCCGCTCCAGGCAGGCCACAAAGCGCAGCGCGGCAAGCAGCTGGTTCTGGCTTATCGCCTGGCCGCTTTCATAGTGCGGAACCAACTGCTGCAAATGGCGTAGCCGCAGGCTGAAGCGGGACATTTCCACATCATCGAGATTGAGCTTCCGCCCTACCACCGCCCAGCTCCCCAGATTCTGGCGGGCCTGCTCAAGCTGTTGTGAAAACCAGTGTGGATCCTTGCCTTCGGCCACCCGAATATTGAGCAGCGCGAGAATACCCACCGACGCCTGGCGTATAATGCCAAGCGCGGTTTCAAACTCATCACGTATAGATTGCTGTGTGGAATATGACATACCGCGTCCTTTTGCGGAGCACTCTTTGCCGTTTCGCTAACGGCGGTTGCTCGCCTTTTTCAGGCTTATTGTTATTACCGATTTTTACCGTTTTACAGTCAGTTAAATAACATAGCTGAAAATAGCGGGAAAAAAAGTGATGGCAAAGCACCCGTTATGAAATCATCCCTTGCGCATCACTTCATGAAAGAACTCGCCCATGTTACGCAGCGCGTTTTCACTCTTTTCATCAAACGGCGCGGCGAAGTTCAGACGCAGACAATTACGGTATTTTTCTGACGCGGAAAAAAGGTGGCCTGCAGCCAGGTGGAGGCGCCTCTGCTGCATCTGTGCGGTATAGCGCGTTAAATCTATTTCTTCCGGCAGTTCCACCCACATCATAAAACCGCCCTGCGGACGGCTGACGCAAATCCCACAGGGGAACAAGGAACGCACCTTGCAGCTTAATACGTCATAGTTGCGCTGATAATGCTGGCGGATGCGCCGCAAGTGCCGATGATAATGGCCTTCGCGAATAAAGGCGGCGATCGCCGTTTGCGTTGCCGGAGGAGAAGAGGTCGTGGCGATGTATTTACGGTGCAGCACGCGGTCATAGTAACGGCCTGGCGCAATCCAGCCCACGCGCAGCCCCGGCGCCACGGTTTTAGAAAAGGAGCTGCACAACAGCACTCGCCCTTCCTCATCCATTGATTTAATCGTCGCCGGACGAGGATACTGCCAGGCGGTTTCGCCATAGATGTCATCCTCGATGAGCGCGATATCAAACCGCGCGGCGAGGTTGAGCACCGCGCGCTTGCGGGCAAGCGGCATGGTAAAACCCAGCGGATTGTTACAGGTGGGCACCAGCAGCACGGCTTTAATCGGCCACTGTTCCAGCGCCAGCTCAAGCGCCTCCACGCTAATGCCGGTCTGCGAATCCGTAGGAATTTCAATCACCTTGAGACCCAGCCCGCGCAACATCTGCATGGTGCCGTAATAAGACGGGGATTCCATCGCCACAATATCGCCAGGCTGGCAAAGCGCGCTAACGGCCAGAGACAGCGCGCCATGACAGCCAGGGGTCACGATAATCTCTTCGCTGTTAACCTGCGCCCCGCCATCAAGCATCAGGCGGGCAATCTGTTCGCGCAGTTCGCGGTTGCCCGCCAGTTCGTCATAGCCGAACATCGCTTCTACCCGTTGAGGTGAGGCGACGCGGCTGATTTCTCGCCACAGCGGTTTAAGCGTAGGGTGGGAGATATCCGGTGAACCGCCGCCAAAAGGAAAGACGGCTTTATCCTTGCGCGCTTCCAGCAACGCCAGCGTTTCGTTCCATTGTGAAATTTCTACAGGGCGCTGCTCGGGACGAGTGAGACGCGGCGCGGGCGGCTCCGCTTTCTGCGGCGCGACGAAATAGCCCGAACGCGGTTGCGGCAGCACCAGCCGCCGCTCTTCAAGCAAACTATAGGCCTGCTGTACCGTACTGATGCTTACGCCATGCTCCTGGCTTAAGCTGCGAACGGAAGGCAGCCGCTCTCCCTGTTGATAAAGCCCCTGCCGGATCCGCTGCGTCAATAAATCCGCCAAATGCTGATAGCGCGTCATGCTGTATCCTCTCTTTTCATCATACAGGGTCGTTAACCAGTACAGATGGCGCGCCCGGTATGCGATTCAGCCTCTGTTATGCCGCTTCTGTATGGTAAAGAAAAGGATTTTGTGCGTCTGTATTGCGCCCCTGTAAAAGTCGACCATGAAAGCTCGTTGATGAAGAGGAGCTTGATCATGGAATTTCACGAAAACCGCCCGGTACGTCCCTTTTATGGTTTTGTTTTGCTGGGACGTTTTATCCGCAGCGCATGGCGATGCTACCAGACGCGCCGGTTACTGCGCACGCTGGACGACGCGAAGCTGCGGGATATCGGCCTGACGCGGGACGATATCGATCCTCAATAATAGGGAGCCTCTGCGTTGTAATAATCTGCTGCGTAAACCTTTTTTTGATGCGAGAGTAAAAGACCCGCCGCCGCTTCAGAGAATTAAAAGGATAACCATGCAGCTTGATAATATTCCCTTTGGCATTACAGACTGGGCGACTGTACCGGTCACCGAACACGCCGGCATCAGCGGCAAAGCACTATGGCGCACTCAGCAATTTGGCGCGGTGCGCGTGCGAATGGTGGAATACACGGCGGGTTATCTGGCCGATCACTGGTGTCACAAAGGGCACATTCTGCTCTGCCTGAGCGGCGAGCTGCATACGGAGCTGGAAGACGGCCGCCGTTTCGTTATGACGCCGGGCGTCAGTTATCAGGTCGCGGACAACGCCGAAGCGCACCGCTCTTCCACGCCGACCGGCGCCACGCTGTTTATTGTGGATTGACGCCATGCTGACGACTTTCACCACCTCCCGCCTCGCTTACCGCCAGCTTACCGCCGAAGACTGGCCCTTTTTCCTCTCCCTGCAGCGCGACGAAGAGGTGATGCGCTTTATGGCGGATCAGGGCAGCGAAGAGGAAATTTACGAGGCGTTCGCCACGCGTCTGCCTCTCTGGACGCCGGAAAGCAGCCACTGGCTCGGCCTGTTAATAAGCGAGCAGGCAAGCGGCGAGCCGGTGGGCGTAACGGGATTCATCCGCCGTGAAGAGGATAAAGCCGAAGTGGGCTATCTGCTGGCGAAGCAGCATCAGGGGAAAGGCTATGGCTACGAGTCGCTGCGCGCGGTCTGCGACCTTGCGTTTAAGCAATGCGGCATGCGTAAGCTTATCGCCACGGTTACGGTGGGCAATGCGCCTTCGCGCAGGCTGCTTGAAAAAACGGGCTTTATGCTTGAAGGCACGCTGCGGGAAAATTACTTTCTGCGCGGCCGCTGGCAGGATGACTGGGTATTTGGCCTGTTAAACCAGGAATATTGTTAATCGGCGTTTTCTTCTCCTTGTGCCAGGCTTAAAACATGTGACCCTAAGCCAATGCTAAGGAGAAGTATGAAAAAGGCACTTATCATCGCTGCATTTACTACCCTGGTTACGCTGCCCGCCGTCGCTGAAGACCAGCCGGGACTGAAAACGGGCGATGCGCCGCCGCCGCCGCATAAAATCGATAGCGGCTATCGCGGCGCGGAAACGCACAAAACCATGTCTATCAAAGAAGGTAAAGAGATGCATGACGGCGCTTCCATTTCGTTTCAGGGCAACCTGATTCAGAAGAAAGGCAACGATATCTATGTATTTCGCGATAAATCGGATCAAATTGATGTGATGATCCCAATGGCGGTGTTCCAGGACCGTCAGATCGAACCCGATCAGCTGATTACGATTAACGGTACGCTGGATAAAAAACAGCAGCCGCCCGTGGCGCGCATCGACCGCATCATCAAAGAGTAAGGTTCAGGTTTTTTCGCCCCTCTTCCCGGCGAGGAGAGGGGCCAGTTAGCGCATCGGTTAAGACCCGCCCCCCTGTTTACTCTCTTTTTCACGTTCGATGACACACTCAAACGCCACAAGCAGACTGCCCGATGCCGTGCCTCTTACAGGAACATTCCGCCAGAGACCTCAATGCGCTGCGCGTTCATCCAGCGCAACTCATCGCTGAGCAATGCGGCGATAGCGTCGCCAATATCATCCGGCAGGCCAACCCGGCCCAGCGCCGTTTGCGACGCGATAGCGCGGTTCATCTGTTCGTTGTCGCGAACGACGCCGCCGCCAAAGTCCGTTTCAATCGCGCCTGGCGCGATGATATTCACTGAAATGCCCCGCTCGCCCAGCTCTTTCGCCTGATAACGCGTCAGCACTTCCATCGCCCCTTTCATCATGGCGTAGGCCGCCTTGCCCGGCAGCGCGAAGCGCGCCAGCCCGCTGGACACATTCAGGATCCGCCCACCGTTTTTCATCAACGGCAGCAGTTGCTGAGTCAGGAAGAAAGGCCCTTTGAGATGGATGCGCATCATCTCATCAAACTGCGCCTCGCTGGTTTCAGCAAACGGGACATCAATGCCTGTTCCGGCGTTGTTTAATAAATAATCGAAGCTGTCGCGCTGCCAGACATCTTTCAGCTGCGCCTTCACCTCTTTAACAAAATCGGCAAAAGTGTGGCTTTCGGCGACGTTCAACTGCAATGCCACCGCTTTTACTCCTTTTAGCTCAATTTCGCTGACTACTTTTTCCGCTTCCTGACGCTGGCTGTTGTACGTCAGGATAATGCCCGTTCCTCGTTCAGCCAGCTTCAGCGCTGCGTTTTTCCCCAGGCCGCGGCTGCCGCCCGTTACGATTGCGATACGTTGCGTCATAAAAACCCCCTCTTTACCGTTGCAGTGATTGAGAGAAAGCTTATTAGCTGATAAAAAAACAATAAATGTGCTGAATTGCGTTTCACTGTTTCAATAACAACAACAATGAGCCATTCCGATGGATAAAATTCACGCAATGCAACTTTTCGTACGGGTGGCGGAGCTGGAGAGCTTTTCCCGCGCCGCCGAAACGCTCGGCCTGCCCAGAGGCAGCGTGTCCCGCCAGATCCAGGCGCTGGAAGCGACGCTTGGCGCAAGGCTCCTGCACCGCACCACGCGCCGGGTGCAGCTCACTCAGGACGGTATGGTCTATTACGAACGCGCCCGCGACCTGCTGGCGAACCTGGATGAGCTGGACAGCCTCTTCCTGCACGACCCGGCAAGCGTCAGCGGGCGGCTGCGCGTCGATATGCCGGTAGGCGTGGCGAAAAACCTGGTCATCCCGCGTCTGCCCGCCTTTTTGCAGCACTATCCCGGCATTGAAGTAGAGCTTAGCAGCAGCGATCGGCTGGTGGATGTCGTGCGCGAAGGCTTTGACTGCGTGGTGCGTGTCGGCCAGCTAAAAGAATCGGGGCTGGTGGCGCGACCGCTAGGCAAACTGACGCTGGTGAACTGCGCAAGCCCCGACTACCTTGCCCGGTTTGGCTACCCGCAAACGCTGGAAGACCTCGCCACCCACGCGCTGGTGCATTACGCCGCCAACCTCGGCACGCGCCCGCAGGGGTTTGAAGTATGGAGCGATAACGAAACCCGCTGGGTCAAAACCGGCGGCGTGCTGACCGTCAACAGCACCGAAACCTATCATGCCGCCTGCGTGGCGGGTCTTGGGATTATTCAGGTGCCGCGCGTCGGGGTAAAAGCAGCGCTGCGCAGCGGTACGCTGGTAGAAATTTTGCCGCAATACCGCGGCGCGCCGATGCCGGTCTCGCTGATTTATCCTCACCGCCGCAACCTGTCGCGGCGGGTACATCTCTTCATGGAGTGGCTCAGCGGGGTGATGAAAAGTTACGTTGATTAGCGTCAGGCTATACTTTTATTTATGTCGATTAACACCCATAAGGAACCGCTTCTGATGACGACACCGGAGAAGCCTGCAAAACGGCCAACGGAAGACCTGGATTACAAACCCGTGCCGCAACTTGACACCCGCCCGCCTGAGGAGAAAAAAGCGGAGCCAAAGGAGAAAGGCGAAGGGCCCGTCGCCGCCGTTACGGAAACCGTGGAAAAGCTGGAGCGTCGCCCGATGGTGGCGCATCTCATCCGCGCGACGGAGCGCTTTAACGACCGGCTTGGCAGCCAGTTCGGCGCGGCTATCACCTATTTCTCGTTTCTGTCGATGATCCCCATCCTGATGGTCTCATTCGCCGCCGCCGGGTTTATTCTCGCCTCGCATCCTACGCTTTTGCAGGACATCTTCAGCAAAATCCTGATGAACGTGAGCGACCCGACGCTTGCCCAGACGCTGCAAAGCAGCATCAATGCCGCCGTGCAGCAGCGCACCACGGTGGGGATTGTCGGGCTTGGCGTGGCGCTCTATTCCGGGGTGAGCTGGATGGGCAACCTGCGCGAAGCCATTCGCGCCCAGTCCCGCGAGGTGTGGGAGCGCGGCGCGCAGGACGAAGAGAAGTGGTGGGTGAAATACCTGCGCGATTTTATCTCGCTCATCGGCCTGCTGGTGGCGCTGGTTATCACCCTCTCTATCACCTCGGTCGCCGGCTCCGCGCAGGAGGCGATTATTCGCTGGCTTTACCTTGATTACATTCCCTGGCTGAAGCCCGTCTGGCATCTGATTGGCCTTGCGATTTCCATCTGCGCCAACTTCCTGCTTTTCTTCTGGATCTTCTGGCGGCTGCCGCGCCATCGTCCGCGCCGTAAAGCGCTGGTGCGCGGCTCGCTTATCGCCGCGATAGGGTTTGAAGTCATCAAAGTCATCATGACCTATACCCTGCCTTCACTGGTAACGTCGCCTTCCGGCGCTGCCTTTGGCTCGGTACTGGGACTGCTGGCGTTCTTCTACTTCTTTGCCCGTCTGACGCTCTTCTGCGCGGCCTGGATAGCCACCGCGGAATATAAAGACGACCCGAAAATGCCGGGCAAACACTTCGACTAAACCGGCTGGCGGGTTGAAAAACCTCTGTTTTTTTCACCCGCCGCCGCTACTTCAGCATATAAATCCAGCCTGTAACTTTTGTTTAACCAAAAACCAGTTTTATCTTCTAATTTTCAAAAACCGTGAAGCATTTCATAGAAGATATTCGGCGAGCCCGAAAATTATTCGCTTTTTGCCTGTTTTTTGCGCGAAGCCACGCCAGGCAGCGCGTTGAAATGTCGCTTTTGCTGTGACTAATATGGCTGTCCGACGGTAAAGAATAAGAAATATCTATGCAAGCATCACTCGCAACGACTCTGGAAAACGACCAGGACGCCACGCCGGTAAACTCTCGCGGTAAAGTGGTTATAGCCTCGCTCATTGGCACCGCCATCGAGTTCTTCGACTTTTACATTTACGCCACTGCGGCGGTGATTGTCTTCCCGCACATTTTCTTCCCGCAGGGCGACCCGACCGCCGCTACGCTACAATCGCTTGCTACTTTCGCTATCGCCTTTGTGGCGCGCCCGATTGGCTCCGCCCTGTTTGGCCACTTCGGCGACCGCGTGGGCCGCAAAGTGACGCTGGTCGCCTCGCTGCTCACCATGGGCATTTCGACGGTGCTGATCGGCCTGCTGCCAGGCTATGAGAGCATCGGCGTGCTTGCCCCGCTGCTGCTGGCGCTGGCGCGCTTTGGTCAGGGCCTCGGTCTTGGCGGCGAATGGGGCGGCGCAGCCTTGCTCGCCACCGAAAACGCGCCGCCGCGCAAGCGTGCGCTTTACGGCTCCTTCCCGCAGCTTGGCGCGCCGATCGGTTTCTTCTTCGCCAACGGCACCTTCCTGCTGCTCTCCTGGCTGCTGACCGACGAACAGTTCATGAACTGGGGCTGGCGCGTGCCGTTTATCTTCTCCGCCGTGCTGGTGCTGATTGGCCTCTACGTGCGCGTTTCCCTGCATGAAACGCCGGTGTTCGCCAAAATCGCCAAAGCGAAGAAACAGGTGAAAATTCCGCTTGGCACCTTGCTAACGAAACACGTGCGCGTGACGGTGCTCGGCACCTTTATTATGCTCGCGACCTACACGCTGTTTTACATCATGACGGTCTACTCCATGACCTTCAGCACCACGCCAGCGGCGCAAGGCGGCCTTGGTTTCTCGCGCAACAGCGTGCTGTGGATGCTGATGCTGGCGGTGATTGGCTTTGGCGTCATGGTGCCGGTAGCGGGCCTGCTCGCGGACCGTTTTGGCCGCCGCAAGAGCATGATTACCATTACCAGCCTGATTCTGCTGTTCGCGCTGTTTGTCTTCCCGCCGCTGCTCGGTTCCGGCAACCAGGCGATGGTGATGGCTTACCTGCTGATTGGCTTAAGCCTGATGGGGCTGACGTTCGGTCCGATGGGCGCGCTGCTGCCGGAGCTGTTCCCGACGGAAGTGCGTTACACCGGCGCCTCGTTCTCCTATAACGTGTCGTCGATTCTGGGGGCGTCGGTTGCGCCCTACATCGCTACCTGGCTGCAGGCGAACTATGGCCTGACTTACGTTGGCATCTACCTTGCGGCAATGGCGGCGTTAACGCTGATTGCGCTGGTGGCAACCCATGAGACGCGCGAGCAGGCGCTGTAATCTCGCTATCGCGTTAATGAAAAAGGCTGCCTTCGGGCAGCCTTTTTTATCTCTGTGACACCGGGCCCGGCGGGTAACGCTTTGCTTCCCGCCGCAGAAGGTTCTGACGAACCGGCCGCCCTTCTTACTTCTTCATTTGCGACAAAATCGTGCCGCACTGATTCTCGCTGCCTTCAGACGGCGAAATCAACGCCAGCAGCGCGGCGGCCGGGGTCACCAGCGTCGCCAGCGCGGCGGCTACGGCGCCACGGGCGATGAGCGGCCCCGGCTTCACGCCGTAATCCGGGTTCTTGAAAGAGCCGCGCACGTAAAGCGGCGAGCGCAGCGTAACAATACGCACCCCTTTGCTTTCCGGGTTAATGGTGAGATCGAGCCGCTCGTTGGCAAAGCTGGTCGTGCCGGTAATATTAATCAGCGCATTTTCCGTATCGAAGGCGAAAATCTGCGGACGGGCCACGCCGTTCACCAGATCGAGGTTCGCCGCCGCGCAGTTCACGCGCACCTCCTCATCGCCGAAAATCTGGCCGACGACAAAGTTACCCACGTTGAGGCCGAGAATCTCCATCAGGTTGCGGCTAATCAAGCCATCATTCATCAGCAGCTTCAGGTTGCCGTTGCTGCTGCCGAGCAGCGCCGCCACCGAGTTGCCGCTGCCGCGGAAATCCGCATCGCCGTTCAGCTCGCCGAGCGTCTTTTGCATCAGCTCCACATCCGGCATCAGCTGTTTAAGCTTCAGGCGACGCGCCTGAATATCCGCCGCGCCCTGCATCGGTTTTTTCCTGCCGTCCAGATGAATGGTGGAATTAATTGTGCCGCCCGCCATGCCGAACTTAAGCGGCTTCAGGCGCAGGTCGCCGTTGGTCAGAATAATATGCGTAGTGAGATCGCTTAACGGCAGGCTGGCGCTGTGTTCAATGCGGCGGCCTTTAAAGCGCACGTCCGCATCCATCACATCCCATTTATCGGTTTCGAATTTATCGTACGGCAGCACTTTATCCGCCGGCTGCGACGATTTTTCGCCCTTGCGCTGTTCGGCGCGTTTGCTCTTGTCAGCGTCTTTGCCAGAATCGACCCCGATGAGCGGCCCCAGATCCGCCAGACGCAGCTGGCGAGACTCTAAATCGCCCTCAAGCTTCGGCCGCGGTTCGCCTTTGGTGTAAGTGAGCGAACCGTGAATGTCGCTGTCGCCGATGCGACCGTTAAAACCGCGATAATGATAGGTAGAGGTTTTATCGCCGATTTTCGCCACCAGACGGCCATCCGTTTCAAACGGCGGGGTGTCCGGCAGCAGTACGCCGGTCAGCTCGTAAAGCTCGCCCAGCGAATCGCCCGCAAATTTCAGCTTTAAATCCACCCCGCCCATGTTCATCGGGTCGTTGACGGTGCCGACAAAGGCCACGCGGGTATTGCCGGAGCGCAAATCCGCCTGCACCGGGAACGGCGTGCCTTCGCTTCTCAGCGCCAGCATGCCGCCGATTTTCCCGGTGCCTTCAACGGCCTGGCCGTTGTAGCGCCCGTCCGCTTTCAGGCCAAAAACATAGTTGCCGACGTTGCCCTTGTTCTCTTTATCGTCCGCGCCGGTCACTTCATTGAAAGGCAGCGGTTTGCCGAGCGGATCGACGGTGATTTTCACATCGGCGCGGCTGAGCTTGTCATCAATAGAAATATGGCCTTTATCGAACAGGATATTGTCGAGCTTAAAAGACCAGGCGGAAGGCTGGGCGTTCTCCTCTTTTTTATCGCTGTTCGCCAGGTTAAAGGTCCAGTTATTGTTTTTTTCCGACAGGCGAATCAGGCGCGCATCCGGCTGCACCAGTTTAATCCAGGGGATATAGACCGTTTTGGTCAGCAGCGCGAGCGGCGCGAGTGTGGCTTCCACGCGCGGCAGATGCACCATGGTGACTTCGGGAATTTCAGGCGGGTTGCCGAGAATAATGTCTTCAGCATGGACGTGCGGCCACGGTACCCAGCTGCGCCAGCCGGTTTCCTCTTTGCTGCGCTCCCACACCACGCCCAGATCGCCACGAATAGCGAAAGGACGGTTCAGCTCTGTGGAGACTTTCTCGTTAATGGTCGGTTTTAACCGGTTCCAGTCAAAAGTGGCGATAACAATGATTAAAATCACGATCAGCAACAAGAAGATCCCTGCTACCGCACTGATTATTTTGCCTGTTTTTGTCATTTCCGCGCCTTCCCTTTCTACCTTGCCTTAAGTAAAGATAGTTTAGGGAAACGGAAACAACATCAGGAAAGTCTTAGCATTACGCGCTCCAGCGTATCAAAAGAGACCGGGCGGGAGAGGAAATATCCCTGAGCGGCAAGCGCGGGCGACGCCTGTACGTCGCGCCACTCCTCTTCGGTTTCCACCCCTTCGACAATCACCCCTTCGCAATAACGATTCATCAGTTGCAGCAGCAGCGTGAATAGGTTTTGGCCCTCAGGCGTTTTACGCAGCATCGTGAAGAGCTCGCGCGCCACTTTGATATAGTCGTAACGTACTTCGCTTAACGCCGAGAAATTCGCCATGCCGGTGCCGAAGTCATCCAGCCAGAGCGGCCCTAACTCACAAACGCTGGCGAAAGAGGAGTCCTGCGGCAGGCGGATATGCTCCACCAGCTCAAAGCGCACCCACTCAAGCCGGTTGGCTCGCTCCAGCAGTTCGCTGTGTTCACGCATCGTCAGCAGCGTGGGGCCGTCAATATTCACCGAGGCCAGCACCTGGTTTTGCTGGAAAAAGTCGGCGCGCGCCTCCAGCACCGACAGCTGTTCGTCAATCACCATCAGCCGCTGGCGCACGGGCAGTTCTGAAAAATAGCGGTCAGGCGGAATGCGCCGATCCGGCTCGCGAGGATGCGTGACCACCGTCAGCAGTTCTACCGCCAGCAGTCGCCCATCCGTTTTATATATGGGTTGATAGGTATAGGCACGCTCACACTGCAACCAGAAACGCCGCTCCTGGAGATTTTCAATGTTCGCGGCAGGCAGAGGTAGCCGTTGAGTGACCTGTTTTAACTTCATCGTAGTCGTCCTGTTAAACGTGATGGCTGTCCTGGACTCGCCAACGAATTATCGGCCCGCCAGGTGAGAACTTTATGTTCAATCTCTGCCTGTTTATGAATCACTGTTTTTCTGACGCTTTCAAAATACCTGTCTGGCTCAAATAAATATCGGAACGATGTTTTAAAATGTTTGACGGATTTATCAGCGGAGCACACACTAGCTTTCATTTTCTCTGTACAGGTTCTTCACTATGTCTTTGCAAAAAATTGCCGTCATTGGCGAATGCATGATTGAACTGTCGCAAAAAGGCACGGAGGTAAACCGTGGTTTTGGCGGCGATACCCTTAACACGTCGGTTTATATTGCCCGTCAGGTCGCGCCGACCGCCCTCTCCGTGCACTACGTCACCGCGCTGGGCCAGGACAATTTCAGCCAGCAGATGATCGACGCCTGGCAGGCAGAATATGTGAAGACCGACCTGACGCAGCGCATGGAGAACCGGCTGCCGGGCCTGTATTACATTGAGACCGACGCCAGCGGCGAGCGTACGTTTTACTACTGGCGTAATGAAGCGGCGGCCCGCTACTGGCTGGAGAGCGAGCAGGCGGACGCCATCTGCGCCGAGCTGGCAGGCTTTGACTACCTCTATCTGAGCGGCATCAGCCTCGCCATTCTTAGCCCGCAAAGCCGTGAAAAGCTGCTTGGTCTGCTGCGCGACTGCCGCGCAAGGGGCGGCAAGGTGATTTTCGACAACAACTATCGCCCGCGCCTGTGGGCCAGCCGCGAAGAGACGCAGCAGGTTTATCAGCAGATGTTAAGCTGCACCGACATCGCCTTTCTGACGCTGGATGATGAAGACGCGCTGTGGGGTGAAAAGCCGGTAGAAGAGGTGATTGCGCGCACCCATGCGGCGGGCGTGCAGGAGGTGGTTATCAAGCGCGGCGCGGATTCTTGCCTCGTCGCCATTCAGGGCGAGACGGTGCTGGACGTGCCGGCGGTGAAACTGCCAAAAGAAAAAGTGATTGATACGACGGCCGCGGGCGACTCCTTCAGCGCCGGCTATCTGGCGGTGCGCCTGACCGGCGGCAGCGCGCAAGAGGCGGCAAAACGCGGTCACCTGACCGCCAGCACCGTCATCCAGTATCGCGGCGCGATTATCCCCGCCTCGGCGATGCCAGCCTGAGGCCATAAAAAAAGCGCCGCGAGGCGCTTTTTTTGTCTGCAACGCGCCTTACTGCGCAGGCGGAATATCTGTCACATCCTGATGGGTGTCGTCGGCGGCGGCTGGCGTCACGGCAGGCGTCATTATCTTATCCCACGTCGTTTGCAACTCCTGCATGCTGTACTCAGGCTCGCCCTTCGGCTGCAGCAGAATCAGCGACATCGTCTGCGAAAGCTGCTGACGCAGATCCTGGTTTAGCTGCTCAAGCGTCAGGCTGTCCAGAAAGCTCTGACGCAGCTTCTGGTATTGCTCCGGCGCGATATCCACCACCTGGTTTTGCAAAGAACGCATCCGTTGGTTGATAAGGATGTCGGTATCTGTGCGCGCATAGGTGGCGAAAAGCTTTTGCAGCTCCAGCTTTTTCTGCGCGATAAGCGCGTTGAACTCATCCCCGGAAAGGCCATTGCCGCGCACGTTCGCCAGTTCACGGGCGACCAGCGCCAGATTGCTGTTGAGCTTGTCGGTCGGCGATTCCACGTTAATGGCGCACTGGGCGCGCTGGAACAGCACACGGCAGTCAAAGCCGATGCCGATATCCTTGATGCTGTTTTTGCTTAAATTTTGCTGAACGTGCCAGAACAGCGCCTCGCGAGCGAGGTCGGCGCGCCAGTAGCGCTGCAGCGCAGCGGATTCCCGGATAGGCTGCCAGGGGGTGTCCCACATGATGGAGAGCCTGTCCTGGCGCACCATATCGGTCATGATGCTGACTGGCTCATGGCGCAGCGGAGAGAGCGTCGGCACCGGCGCAGGCGTCTCGCGCTTGCCTTTCAGGTCACCAAAGGTTTTGTTGATCTGCTCCGCCACCGCGCGGCTGTCGATGTTGCCGACGACGATAAGCGTCATCGCGTCCGGCGTATACCACTTCTGGTAAAACGCTTTCAGCTGGTTAGCATCCACCGGTTGGCGAATCTCATCCGCCGGGTCGTGACCGAGCAGCGTCGATCCCTTCAGGCGGTAGCGCCACCAGCCCTCTTTGGTATCGATGGGCGACGTGACGACCATATCCTGCCCCTGCAGCGCTTTTGTAATGCTCTCAGGGGTGATTTTGGTTTGTCCCGCCGCGTCGGCAAGGTAAGTCAGCGCTTCTTTGAGTAAATCGTTGCGGTTATTTGGCAGGCTCAGATTAAACAGCGTGGTGTCGTAAGAGACAATAACCGGCGGCAACGGGCGCTTCGGATCGATGCTTTGCTGCCATAAGGAGCGGGCCTGCGTGGCTTGCAGACTGCCGCTCTGGGTCAGCGCAAGACGCGGCAGAAAGCGGCTGTAACCGCTTTGCTGGGTGCTTTCCGCAAGCGAACCGGTATTAATGGAGAGGCGGATTTCCACTCGGTCGCTGGGGCGTTGCGGCGTCGCCAGCACTTGCCACTGAAAACCGTTCGCCAGCGTGCCTTGTTGCCAGGCCGGGTCGGGCTGGAGCGCTTCTGCCTGCACGTAGCCAGTGGCCGCTATCATCAGCAGGCTCCCGGCGAAAAGACGAATTTTAGTGCCCTGCATGTGTACCCCTGATCAACATTCCTGGTTAAAAATCATTCAAACGATGGCCTGTCGCGCATCTACGGCCATCAAAGGTGACGTCAGAACTTTTCGTTTGACCGCGAAAATAACAAAACGTCACGCAATAAAGTGAAATAAAAGCCAATTATGCGCAGGGGCCCGCAGCCGAGGCAAGCGGCAGCGGGCAGAAGAGTGAGATCAGGAGGAGATTTGGTGCGGACGGGCGTCGCGTTTTTTCGGGTTCAGCGTCTCTTTGAGCTGCTTTTCATCAAGCTGTTTAACCCACTTCGCCACAACGATTGTCGCTACGCCATTGCCGACCAGGTTAGTCAGCGCACGCGCTTCCGACATAAAGCGATCGATGCCAAGGATCAGCGCCAACCCCGCGACAGGCAGGTGGCCTACCGCGGAAATGGTCGCCGCCAGCACGATAAACCCGCTGCCGGTCACCCCCGCCGCCCCTTTCGAGGAGAGCAGCAGCACCACCAGCAGCGTGATTTGATGGAAGATATCCATATGGCTGTTGGTCGCCTGGGCGATAAACACCGCCGCCATCGTCAGATAAATGGAGGTGCCGTCGAGGTTAAACGAGTATCCGGTCGGGATAACCAGCCCTACCACCGATTTCTTGCAGCCCAGCTTCTCCATTTTATCGAGCATGCGCGGCAGCGCCGACTCTGAAGACGACGTCCCCAGCACAATCAGCAGCTCTTCTTTGATGTAGCGGATGAATTTAAAGATATTGAAGCCCGTCGCGCGGGCAATGGCGCCCAGCACCACCACCACGAACAGAATACAGGTGATATAGAAGCAGACAATCAGCTGGCCGAGCTGCACCAGCGTGCCGACGCCATATTTCCCAATGGTGAAGGCCATCGCCCCAAACGCGCCAATCGGCGCAAGGCGCATGATCATATTGATAATGCCGAAGATAACCTGCGAGAAGCTTTCAATAACGTTGAAAATCAGCTGGCCGTTTTTGCCAAGACGGTGCAGCGCAAAGCCAAACAGCACGGCGAACAATAGCACCTGCAAAATGTTGCCGCTGGCGAACGCGCCGATGACGCTGCCGGGGATAACGTCCAGCAGGAAGGCGACCACGCCCTGCTGCTGCGCCTGTTCGGCGTAAACCGCCACCGCTTTCGCGTCCAGCGTCGCCGGGTCGACGTTCATGCCCGCGCCCGGCTGCACCAGGTTCACAATAACCAGGCCGATAATCAGCGCCAGCGTGCTGACGACCTCAAAATAGAGCAGCGCGACCGCGCCGGTGCGCCCAACCGCCTTCATGCTTTCCATGCCGGCGATGCCGGTCACCACGGTACAGAAAATCACCGGGGCGATAATCATTTTGATGAGCTTAACGAAGGCGTCGCCCAGCGGCTTCATCTGCGCGCCCAGCTCCGGGTAGAAGTGGCCGAGCAGAATGCCGATAGCGATGGCGGTCAAAACCTGAAAATAGAGGCTCTTGAAGAGTGAGAGTTTCATAGGGTGTCCTTGAAGGTAATAACCACAATAAAAGTGCTTGTTTAGCAATCCTGTTGGCTAAAAGTAACACCCGGTATACATCACAGAAATAACAACACACCAGCTTGTTAACATTAATGTTAAAAATTATGAGCTGGCTCGCATAAGTCGCGCTGAATCGCAGCGCTTACGCCGCAGGGCCGGAGCGAGAAAGATAAAGACGCTCAAACTCCTGCGCCGTTGTCGCCTTACCGAACAGGTAGCCCTGCGCCAGGCTCACGCCGGCGCTGGCGAGCCAGTCGCGCTGCGCGTCGGTTTCCACCCCTTCGGCCACCACGTCCAGCGACAAACTCGCCGCCAACTGAATAATCACGTCGGCCATGCCATGCTCCTGCGGCAGCCCTTCAATGAATTTTTTATCCATTTTCATCACGTCCACCGGCACCGTTTTCATATGGTGCAGTTGACGCAGGCTGGCGTAACCCATACCGAAATCATCCAGCGCAATACGCACCCCGGCGTTACGCAACGGGCGCAGAATGGAAACCGCCGCGTCCGGGTCGTCGATACGGCGGCTTTCCGTGACCTCCAGCACCAGCGTGCCCGGCGCAATGCGGTAGCGCTCAAGCAACGCGAGCAGCGAGGGCACCATCTCATGGTGCAGCAGCTGCAACGCTGACAGGTTTACCGACAGCGGCATCGTGATGTTGCGGCTTTGCCAGGCCGCCAGCAGCCGACACGCCTCCTCAAGCACCCAGTTGCCCACCAGCACCATCAGGCCGCTGGATTCAATGGTTTCAATCAACCCTTCCGGCAAGGCCCAGCTGCCGTCCGCCTGCTGCTGGCGAAGCAGCGCTTCGGCGCTGACCACTTTGCCGGTGCGCAAATCGACCTGCGGCTGAAGCCAGATGGCGTACTGATGGCTGTCGAGCGCATTGAGGATATCGCTCTCTTCGGTCAGCCGCCGCTGTGCCTGAAGCGTCTGCTCGGGGTCGAAAAAGAGCACCTGGTTTTTACCCTTGCGTCGCGCGCTGAAGGCGGCCACCACGGCATGACGATAAAGCTGCTCTGCGCTGAGTTCGCCATGGTACATCGCGATGCCGATACTGGCGGTAGGCCGCAAATGCAGCTCGCCGCCAGGCAGGTTTTCACCGATCGCGGCAAGTAGCTGCTGGGCAAGCGTTAACGCATGCCCCCGCTCTTTCACGCCGTGGGCAATGACGGCGAAGTCATAATGGCTGACCTGGGCGATAACCATTCTCGGCGACAGCGCCGACCGCATTCTTTCCACCAGCGTGACGAGCACGCGGCTGCGTTCTTCTTCACTCAGCACCGCCGCCGCTTCCTGCAAGGTTTCACAGGCGATAAACACCAGCGCCGTGGTTTTGCCGCCCGAGACGACCTTTTCCAGCAGTGACATCAGCAGCGCCCGGTTCGGCAGGCCGGTAATTGGCGAGTGGGTGCTTAGCGCCGTGGTCTCTTCCTGCAGGCGCATCAGCGTTTGCTGGTTGCGGTTATAGCTGCGCACCAGCATGCCTATCTCATCATCTTTATGCAGCCGCGCCAGCTTAAGCTGGTGAGGAAGCACTTTCGCCGCGTCCAGCTCGTTAAGCTCGCGGGCAATTTTACGCAGCGGGTGGACGATAAGCCGGTTAACGCACCAGGTAATGGCCACGGAAAGAATCAGCGAGAGCAGCAGCCAGGCGGTAAGCAACGTTGAAACCAGGTGCATGATAAAGCGATAAACGCGCCACGAGTCCGCCTGCAAAACCAGATAAGCCAGGGGCTGCGGGTTCGCCGGGCGTTCAAGGGAGTACAGCGGCAGGGAAATCTGCACCGGCAGCTCAAAAATGCGCGAAATCATCATCGGGATGGGGCGATCGGGCGTGAAACGCACCCTTAAAGCCTGAAACTGGTTTGGCAGCACCACGTCGGCGCGGCTGATGACGCCCGCCGGTTTGATCTGCTGCAATATGGCTTCCGCTTCGGGAATATCGGCTTTCAGAATAGCGGCGGAGAGGGGCTGGCGCACCGAGCGCGCCACGCTCTCCATCTGCATGGCGACGTTATAGCGATTGGACTGCGCGAAGTGAAACAGCAAAATCACAACAAAAACAAAAATAAACACCAGGGAGACGGCTGACACCGTCGCCATTTGTTTAATCGTTAAGGAACGACTGACTCGCAAGTTAACTCTCCACTGTGCCTCTGCCCGCTGCAAATAATGCGCTTTGCGGGCAGAGTATACTGCATTGTGTAGAATTTTGACCGCGAACTCTCGGCGCTAACCCTTTATTCAGACTACCAGTCCGCATATGGCACCAGCGGTTGCGGCGGCATATCCATATCGCCCTGCCAGCCCGCCTGGGAGTAGCGTATAAATATCTGCGCATGGCTTGGGGTGTAATCTTTCGCCTGCTGGATATCAATGCCCGCACCGATCGACCAGTTTTTGCTGATGCGTCTCTCCACCAGCGCGCGCGCCGTGTAGCCGAAGCCGGACCCGGTGCCGCCGGATTCCGGCTCCGCCTTATCGCCATAACGGTCAAAAACGCCGTCGCCGTCGGTGTCCTGCGGCGAAGGAACCAGGCCGGAAAGCGGATAACGCGGCCCGCTGCGGGTGCGCGAATGCGACCAGGAGGCGGAACCGCCCACTTCCCATGACCAGTTTTCCGTGCGCTGGCGCCAGGTCAGCGGCACAGCGAACGACACATACTCCTGAGGACTGTAATAACCGCCCTGACCGAGGTTATAGCCGCTCAGGTCCTTCTCGTAGTGCCAGATCATGTTGTTCAGGCCCAGCGTCAGGCGGCGATTGTCCTCATTGATAAACTTATAGTAATAGCCCGTCATCCAGCGCACGCGCCAGTTGTCCTGAACGTTTTTGCCCGTCAGCATATCGGCGTTAAGGCTCGCCCATACGCCGTTCGCCTCGCCTTTATCATAGCTCAGGCTCACCCCGCCGCCGGTGGCGCGAACCCCGCCCCAGGTCGTGCCGGTATTGGCGCTGGCGTCTTTCTGCCCGGCAAATGCGAGCAGCGAGCTGGAGAGGGGGCGACGGTGCGCGTTAAGCGTATAGCCAACAGGGCCGAGATCGTCGCTGTAGCTCAGGCCGCCTACGATATCGACGACCTTAAAGCCCATCGGCGTCGTGCCGATATCCCCTTCCCAGGTGTCGTTGCGCCAGCCCGTCGCGACGCTTACGCCATGCGCTTTTTGCGAGGCGCTGCCGTAACACGGCGTTGCCTCGCAGGTTCCCCAACTGGGGCTATATACGCCGTCTTCGCTTTTAAAGCTTCCGGCGTTCATATTCACCACGTCGGTGCGAAAGAACATTCGTCCGTCGCTGAGCGGGGCGTCCACCTGAAGCATGGTGGTGTGCGCTTTCAAATCCGAATAGCCCGGCGTACCGCTGGAGCCCCAGTAGTCGTGGCCGAGCGTGACGTTCACATCCTGTTGACGGTAAAGCGCCGCCGCGTCGCTGCGCACGCCGCGCTTAAGCCAGTCATCTTTTGCATGGTTGCGCGTCAGCCGGGTGAAGTCGCCGTTATCCCGCGGCCGCGAAGGAGTAATGCCCGACGCCACCATGGCGTCGCGATACGTTTCCAGCGCCTGCTGCGGCTCGCCATCCTGCGCCTGAAAACGGGCCGCGTCGCGCAAAACCAGGGCGGTTGCCTGTGAGGGCGGTTGCGACGTCGCCTGCGGGATAAGCTTGCGAAAGCCTTCGCGCGCCGCTGTTTTATCACCTGCCAGCGCCAGCACGTTGGCGGCGCGGCGTTCGGCATTTAGCGCGGGCGTCTCACCCGGGGGCGCTACAGGCAGTTGCGCAAGCTGCGCCCGGGCGCCTGCACCATCTCCTTCGCCCGCCAGCACCTCCGCAAGTCCCAGACGCGCGTCGGCGTTGTCCGGCTCCCGTTGCAGCACTTTCTGATACAGCGCGCGCGCGTCGGCATCGTCGCCGCGCTGCTGCGCCCAGTCCGCCAGCGTTAAATCAATGCGGGTGGCGGGCGGCTGGCTTAGCAACAGCGTGATGGCCTGCCGCTCCTGGCCTGCGTCGCGCAGACGGTTAGCCTGGTTAATAAGCCTGTTGCTCGCAAGCCGCTGCGCCAGTTCACGGACAGACGGGCTCCATTTCGCCTGCGGCAGCGCGGCGATTTGCGCCAGCGCCTCCTGGTCGCGGTCCTGGCCGGAAAGATAGAGGCTGCGAGCGTATACCTGTTCAGCGTCCTGCGGCTTAAGGCGGGCGAGGTCGGCAAAAGCGGCGTCAGCCGCTGTTTGCCGACCGGACGCCGCCAAGTCTTTCGCCAGCCGGTATGTTATCCAGACATCGCCGGGCGAGAGCGCCAGCCGTTCGCGGTGACGCGCCGCCGCCTCGCTAAAGCGCCCCTGGTTTTCCAGCGCGGCAGCCTCCTGCTCCAGCCGGTCGTTAGTCAGGCTGCGCTCGATATCATCAATGCTGCGCCGTTGGCTGGCGCTTAAGCCTGCAATAAAAGCGCTGGCTTGTACCGGCGACTGGCGACGGTAAAGATTGGCAAGGCCGCGCACCGCGTTGCTGTTGCCGCTGTCCAGGCGCAGCGCCTGCTGATAATAGCGCTCCGCCGCCGCGTCATCCTTTTGCGCCACCGCCACATCGCCAAGCCCCAGCACCGCGTAGCTGTCGCGCTTATCCACCGCCCGCGCCTGCTGGTATTTCCGCTTCGCAAGCGTGACGTTGTTGGCCTTCAGGGCCGCGTCGCCCTGCTCGATGAGCAGCCAGTAACGGTTAGTCTGCAGCAGGCTGTCCCATTTGCTGCGATTGTCGCTGGCCGGGTCGATAGCAATGGCCTGTTCAAGCAGCGACACCGCCTTCGCCCGGTTGCCCTGGCGGGCGTAAGCCTGCGCCAGCGCGCCCAGCACTTCGCTATCCTGCGGATTGGCGCGCCGCGCCTGCTCAAGCTCAGGCAGCGCGCCGCCACCCTGGCCGCCAGCCACCGCCGCCAGCCCCTGCGCGCGGGCGCGAAACGCCGGGTCGGCGAGCTTCGCCTGCTGCTCCGCCAGCTGGATCTGCGCTTTGGCGACGCTGTCGCCGGAAGAAAATACCGATAAATAGCGCTGCAACGCTTTTACGCTGGCGTCGCTTATCGGCATCGACTGAATGCGTTGATACCACTGTCGCGACGCGGTCTCTCTGCCGGCGGCTGATTTCGCCAGCTGTTCAAGAACGGCGAACCCTTCTTCATCGCGGTCGCTGGCGAAAAACAGCTGCGCCAGCGTGCCGCCGACCTGCACGTTGCCCGGCTCCTTGCGGTTAATCGCCTGAAGCTGGCTTAACGCCTCGTTGCGCTGCGCGGGCAGCTTCGCCGCGAGCGACCAGTACTCCACGGCCAGATCGCCCTGAGGCGGCTTGCCGTTAAACAGTTTCTGGTAAGCCGCCAGCGCCTGTGGGACATGGCCGGTGGCGCCGAGCAGGCGGGCTTGCTGAAGCTGCTGGCGGCCTTCTTGCGAAGCGAGCGTCATGGTTAACTGCGCCTGGCGCAGCGCGTCAGACCCCGGCGCGAGCGTCGCTAATCTGTTGAGCTGCCTCTGCGCGCCCGCCATATCGCCCTGGCGCAACTGGTAGCGCAGGCGCGCGCTAATCGTCTGCGGATTATCCGGGTCCATCAGCTCAAGGCGATAGAGCGACTGGCGCACCAGATCGTCGCGCTGTGTCGCTTCGCCAAGGCGGATCTGCTCAAGCAATTGTTGACGAACGTCAGCCTGCGCCCAGGCCTGCGGCATCAGGCCGAGGCCGAGCGTCAGGCCGAGCAGGCTTATGGAGAACTTCGACATTCTTCTCCCCATCCAGGCTCTACTTCTCCCTGGGCTGAAAAACGGAAACGGTGCTCATCCCACCCCTGGCCAAACAGGGTAAGGACGTAGCTGTAATAAGCGTCATTTTTGGGAAAGTTATCGGCCACGCGCTGGCGCTGAATCGCCTGGGCATCGCGACCCTGAAGAAAGGGCAGCAGCGACGCGGAAAAGCCCACCGGCCCCTGCCCCTGCGGCTTGCCATCCGTCACGCCCACTTTTTCTGGCGGCGCGCCCCGCTGTTGCGTCAGCGCCGCCATGGGTTTGAAGCGTTGCAGCAAGGCCGCTTTTTGCTTATCACCGTCATGCAGCATGCCGACCCATAAATAGACGCGAATGGCGTCATAGCCGCTCACCAGCGGTTTTTCCGGCTTCATCTGCCAGCTTGCGCCTGTCCAGTTGACCCAGTCGGGCGAAAAACCCTTCGGCGCGGTTTCGGTCAGCAGCCGAAAGTTGCTCTCCTGAACGGCGGCCCAGGGCGCGCCGTAGCGGGCGAAGTAACGGGCCAGTTGGGGCGGCAAGTAGCTCGGATTGAGGCGCCAGGCGTTGTGCTCAGCGAAACCGACTTTGCCCGGCAGCAGCGTCAACCCGAGTCCCGGCACCTTAACCACTTCCTCTTTAGCAATAAGCGCAAGCAGCGCCTTGCCGGTTTCGGTATAGCGCGGCGTTCGCCATATTCTCCCGGCTTCAAGCAGCGCCCACGCTATCCAGACATCGGCGTCGGAGGCGGAGTTGGTATCCAGCACCGACCAGTCGTTTTCCGCCTTTTTGCCCCATAGCCAGGCAGGCAACGTCGTTTTCAGCGACCCGCCGGCGAGGTTGTTTTCGGTCCACGCAAGCAGCCTGTCGAACGCCTTTTGATCGTTAGCCGCCAGCGCGAAGAACAGCGCATAGCTCTGTCCTTCAGAGGTGGTGATTTTGCGCTCGCTGCTCGGGTCGATAACCCGGCCTCCCTCGCTGACATACTCTTTTTTAAACTGCTCCCAGGCAGGCCAGCCGCAGGCGGCGTGCGTGGTGGTCGCCGCCAGCAGCAGTCCCGCTATCGCTCCTTTGCTCAGGCGCGTCATTGGCGCTTACTCCTCTGAGCCCAGACGGCGGCGGCTCAGGATGCGCAGCAGACGCCATAACACCCACGCGAGCAGCACCACGATAACCACGGCGAAAATCGCCAGCATGATGGGGTGACCAGAGAAGGCGTACCAGACCCGCTCAAACCACGGCAGATGACCGACATAGTAAACATCGCCGACCCGCAGGCTATTGACGCCGGACTCCCTGACGACCGCCACCGAGCCGTAAATGGCCGCGCGTTTGCCGCTGTCATTCAGCGCATCATTAAGCAACTGGTAGCCGCGCGGACTGTCCGCCAGCAGCGCCACGACGCTGCGCTGGTCATCGTAAGGCGACTGAAAGCCGATAACGGCCGCCATCGGCGCGCTGGAGATAATAGTGGACTGGCTTTTCGCCTGCCGGTCATGCTCATCCGGTATCGCCGTCGGCAACTGATACTCCCGCGTCGGGCTTTTTACCCAGCTTTCATTCGCCTGCACCAGCAGATCCAGATGCTGATCGTCTTTAAAGCGCGTCGGCAGCGAGCCGATTATCAAAATATCGGCGTCTTTATTTTTTATGTCGTCGCCCTTATCGGTCACCGTGACGTTAACCGCCGGGAAGCCGGTCTGCGCGCCGATGGACGCCAGCGTGTTGAGCAGCGCGCTCACCTGCGCGGCCTGCGGTTCAGACGGCACCACCACCAGCGTATCGGAGAGATCGGCCATACGGCTGAAAGGGAAGCCCGCATTGGCGAACGCCCGTAGATCGGGCATGGCGATAAAGTGGTGATAACGCGAGAAGTCGAGCGTGGAGTCATCGCCGATGACCACATTATTTCGCACCGACTGGAAGGTAACGCAGTTGTCCACCGACCCGCCCGGCATAGGGTTCATGTACTGAAAATCAAAACGCAGCTGGTTAACGGCGCCCAGTTTCAGCGCCGGGATAGAGACATCGGTCTTGCCATCCAGCAGCCCCTGCAACACCGGCAGGCGCAGCAGCAGTCGGTTAGTTTCTTCTTTGGGTTGCAGGCTAAACGACTGCAGGAACTGGTTATTAAGGCTGATGTCCATCCGCGAACTGTCGCGCGCTACCGGCGCGCTGTAGCGGTAATTTAGCCGCATATCGATCCCGTTGCTGCGCAGCAGGTACAGGTCCGGCGGCAGATTCAGCGTCAGGTTAATGGAGCCTGGCTCCAGACCGCTCGACTGCAATTGCTCTTCATAGGTTTTCAGTTCTGCGAAGGTGATAGCGCGGTCGGTACGTACCCAGTTCGGCGCATCGTAAGGCTGCCTTGCAAGCAGCGGCTTAACGTTATCGACCACCACGCTTGAACCACGGAACAGAATATTGCCCTGCGCGATGCCTTTCGCCGCCTGCAGGAGATCGTTGTCATCGCGCCCGAGCACCAGCAACAGCTTCATCCAGGGGTGCTGCGGGTGGTTTACCATCTCGATAGTCGGCGCGTTTACCGGCGGGCGATCGCGCAGGAAGTCGGGGCGCTTATCATTGGTGGCGAAAACAATGCCGCTGCTTTGCGGCAACTGGTTAAAGAGCACCGGGAAATTTTGTCCGCGCCATGCCGCGCGCGAACCGAACCAGGAGGCGACTATCGCTGCGGCGCGCTGCTGGGCCAGGCCCGGCGAGGCGGCGAAAACCACCGGCAGCACCAGCGGGCGCGTGTCCCGCGGGTCAAAGAACGGCACCGGGAAATGCGACAGGTCGTTTTGCAACTGAAGCTTCTGGAAAGTCAGGTCGACAGAGCTGTTGCGCCCCACATCCATCCATAGCGCGCTGCTGGCCGGGTTTTCGCAGACATCGCGATAATGGCCGATAAACTCCAGCCGCACGCGGTTAAAATCGCTGATATAGAGCGGATCGACCGGCATCTGCGCGAATGTTTTTTTGCCAAGCTGCTCTTTGGTTACGGGCAACACGCCCATCAGTTCATCATTAAGATAAACCTTGAGCTGGGACTGTACCGGCAGCAGCGCAGGCGATGGCGTATATTCCAGATTCAGCATCGCTTTAGAAACCACCTCATCGCTGCGCATGCCGAACTCCACCGCCCCGTCAGGCTTGACGCCGCGCAGCACCAGGCTGCCTGGCGCAGGCGCAATAGAGGCGAAGCTGAGCTTGACCTCCCGGGAAGGGGTGTCGCTCTGCGCAACCGGTGCGCCCGCGCCGTTGACGCCCGGCATCACCTGGCCGACGATGGGGTCGCCTGCGGCAGGCACCGGCGCCTGCCCGGCCGGCGGCGGCACGTCCGGCGTGACCTGCTCCGCCTGCGTCGGCTGCGCCGTCACCACGCCCTGCGTTGCGGGCGCGACCGTCGGCACCGTCGGCGCGGCGGTCGCCTGGGGATTCACAGCGGGCGCCGCCTGAACCGTCAGCGTCGATAGCGCGCTTATTGCTACTGCACAACTCCAGAAGAATTTTCTTTTCATTGCCTTTTCATCATCGTTGACTCATAACCGGGGCCGGAGCTTGCCCGGCAACCACACGCGCCGGACGGCGAGGAACAAACGACACTACCCAGCCGACCAGCGCAGTGAGTGCCCTGAAAACCATTTTTAATGAGGACGGCGCGAACTCCGCGAGATGGCGGTAGCCGCGAAAACCGAGCTTGAGAATATCCAGCAGGCTTTCCAGCGGTTTATCTTCCGGGAAACTGTCCTGCCAGAGCGCCCAGGTATCCGCGCGCGCAAACGTGCATTGCACAAAATCGATATGCTGACGGGTGCTCAGTTGGTCCAGATGCAGCCCTACTTCCGCCCCGAACACGCGGGCTACCCGGGCCGGGAAGGCGTACTCCTGCTGGCCGCGCTTAAGCAGCAGCTTTACTTTTTGCCCTTCCCGCACCTGCGCCTGGCCATGGATTTTTATCCCCAGCCCGCCGTCCGAGTAGTCATGCACCGTACAGGAGAAAAGATGGCCATCTTCACGGGCGATAGCCGCCGGCATGACCATTTCCACACGGTGGGCGCGCCGCACCTGTTTGCTCTCTACGGAAACCGCCACCGCGCCGCCGAGAATAATCAGGTTGTAGAAAACCCAGGCCATGGAAACGATAACCGTCAACGTTTCGTTTTGCGGGCCATAGACGTAGCGCCAGACGCCGACCAGCAGCCCGACCACGTTCAGAAGCACCAGGAAGATGTAGGGACGCGAGATAACCCAGTCGACATACTCTTCTTCCACCAGCCCCCCTTTCGCCGTCACGTTAAACTTCCCTTTGTGCGGGTTGATTAAAGCGACGAAGGTCGGCGGCGCAATGTACCAGGCCAGTACGGTTTCGTAGATTTCGCTCCAGAAAGAGTGGCGATATTTACCCTGAATTTTGGAGTTAGTGAGACTGGCGTGAACCATATGCGGCAAGACAAAGAGCGCAATCATCAGCGCCGGGGCGTAGATGATGTAAGCGTGCAGCATTAAGAACGCCAGCGGCGCGGTCAGGAAAATAAGCCGCGGGATGCCGGAAAGAAAGTGGAACATGGCGTTCACGTAACAAAGCCGCTGCGCGAATTTCAGCCCTTTGCCAAATAAGGGGTTATCAAGGCGGAAAATTTGCACCATGCCGCGCGCCCAGCGGATGCGCTGGCCGATATGCGCCGAGAGGCTCTCTGTCGCCAGTCCCGCCGCCTGGGGAATGCGCATATACGCAGAGGTATACCCCCGGCGATGCAGGCGCAGCGACGTGTGGGCGTCTTCCGTCACGGTTTCCACCGCAATGCCGCCGATTTCGTCCAGCGGCTTGCGGCGAATAACCGCGCAAGAGCCGCAAAAGAAGGTGGCGTCCCACATATCGTTGCCATCCTGCACCAGACCATAGAACAGCGTCCCCTCATTCGGGGTCTTACGAAAACGGCCCAGGTTGCGCTCAAACGGATCCGGCGAGAAGAAATGGTGCGGCGTCTGCATCATCGCCAGCTTTTTGTCTTTCACAAACCAGCCCATGGTCATCTGCAGGAACGAGCGCGTGGGCACATGGTCGCAGTCAAAGATAGAGACAAATTCGCCGGTGGCGTGCTTGAGGGCGTTATTAATGTTGCCCGCCTTGGCATGCTCATGCGTGGTGCGGGCGATATAGTTCACGCCGACCTCTTTGGCGAACCGGCGGAACGCCTCCCTTCCGCCATCGTCGAGGATCCAGATAGTGAGCTTGTCTTTCGGCCAGTCGATGCCAAGCGAGGCGTAAATCGTGTTTTTCACGACGTTGAGATCTTCGTTGTAAGTCGGCACAAAGATATCAACGGAAGGCCACTGCGCCATGTTCTCTGGCAGCGGAACCGGCTGGCGGTTAAGCGGCCAGGCCACCTGAAAATAGCCGAGCACCAGCACCACCCAGGCATAGGTTTCCGCAAAGAGCAGCACCAGGCCGCAGACCAGGCTTACCGGATCGTTCCAGTTCAGGGTCGAGGTGTAGCGCCACCAGATGTAGCGGCAGGAGACCGTGAGCGAAAGCACTATCAACATGAGCGCGGAGAAGCGCCCCGGCAGCCGTCGCACCATGAGCGCCACGCCCCACAGCAGCAGCAGGAAGATGAACTGCGACAGGGGGTTAAAGGGCTGCGTGATGCAGAGCACCGCCAGCAGCAGGGAGAAAACAATCACCACGCCAAGAATTATTCGCCGCCAGTGCGCGCTAAGATGCCCAAGCTCCTTTTTGTCGTCATGGCGCTGCGTGTTTTCGCTAAAGCGCTGCGGCAGGTTTTCCAGCCACAGATGATAGCGGGTGCGTAATCGTTGCAGCCCGGACACCGAACGCCAGCGCGGCGTCGTCAGCAACCCTTGCGGCTTAACCAGCAGCAGCCACAGGCTTTGCAACAGATAACGGGCGCAGTCCAGCGGGCGCGGGCGCAGAGAATTAATATGAGGAAACAGCGCATCATGCCGCGCGCGGATGGCCTGCCAGCGGCGATTTTCCAGCGGCAAAAACATCCAGCCGATAACAAACAGCAGGCAGCCTACGACCGCGCTAAAGGCGGGCGTGCCATGACGGCGGTAAAGCCTGTAGCGCTCGCTCAGGCGGGCGCCGACCGGCGGGACGAGTAGCCAATTAGCGACCCTCATGCAACGCCTCTTCGCCGTAATGAAGAATGCACCAGTTCGCCAGCGTCAGGATCTCCTCTGAGGCCAGGGCGTCGGCCCGGTATTCGCCCGGCGGCTGCTTTATCGCCAGCGCTTCCGCCACCGCTTCATCGCGATGAATCACTACCGGCAGCAGGTTACGCTGGGTTTGCAGCCAGAGCTGATAAATATCATCCTGCAGCTGACTGTTCAGGGCGCGCCCGTTCACCAGCAAATCCGCGCCCTCCGGCAGCGCCTGTTGATGAAGACGGATATGGCAGTTGGCGTCAGGCGCGGCGATGCTGAGCACGTTATCCGTTACGCTAACCAGGCTGCGGGTAAGCGGGCTGTGATCCGCTGGCAAATCGAGCAGAATCCAGCGGTAGCGCCCGCTGGCCTTTAACATTTGCAGCGCAGCGGCAAACTCAATAAGAGAGTGTTCTGTTTCCGCCCAGCGTTGCAGTTGGGCCTGGGTTAACTGCCCAAAGGGCAGCAGATCAAGATGAGGGGTATAACGCCACGCGCAGGCGCGCCATGACTGTTTTTCCAGCATGGCGCGCGCCCAGCCTTGCTCATGGGAAAAGTCGACGTTAAAAAAATGCCGCAGCAGGTTATCTCTGGAGGCGTCGACAACCAGTACCGTCTCGCCAAGCTGTTGCAATGCCCAGCCAAGCGCCGCCGTTAAAGAGGTGGTTCCAACCCCGCCGCGCACGCCTTGTAATCCCAGTATTGTCATCCGCAGCTCCGGTCACTGACGTTTATTTAATTCAGCTAATTCAGCCAGCAGCGGCCAGCGATTAATTGCCGCTTTAAGGTTTTCCTGCTGCGAAATATCCGAATAGTTAATTTCAGGCAGATGAAATACGTGTTTTAGCGTCGCTAAATCATTCTGAAAAGTGTACCCCTGCTCCGGCGTCGACAAAGGGTTAGCATTTATCCCGGCTATTTGCATAAACTCCTGTAGCTCATTCAGGTCAATAAGGGAAGAAACATACTGTCGCGCAACGAAATTAATCCCATTGCTAATCTGCTGCCTATAATTTCAATGGTAGGTATATTTTTGAATTTTGCTAGTAAGCTAATAAGAGACTATTTGCTTCATGAGGGGCGCGATGGATCCGGTTTTTTATCTTGGTATCAACTCATTATGGGATGAATTGCGCCTGCTGCCCGCCGGAGGACTCTGGTGGGTAAACATAGACAGGTATGAAGACGCCATAAAGCTGGTAAATCGAACTGTCGCTGCACAAAATGAAAGGGCAAAAGTCGCGGTTATTACCACAGGCGAAATGCAGCATCAGCACATAAAATTAGAAGGCGATCACGGTCCAAAAAGATTATTTTTATTTGCATTACCACATGATTCTAAGGCCTTTGATGGATTGACGCAGGACTTATTATGCAGTCTCCATCCGCATCACTGCATGGTTATTATCTTGTGCGACGAAAATAGCCTGCAAAATATATCAGCTGCTCACTTGCGCCGCTGGGTTAAAGCTGCTAACGCCTGGGCGAAATATCACCGCTGTACCTTGCTTTTATTGAATTCCAGCGCCGATCCCGACCGCTATATTTCAGCGCTGGCGAATCAGTATGCGCTGCTGTCCGGACTTACTACGCTGCGCTATGAGGGCGATACCTGGCTTTATGACGTGGCTTTCTGGTTCAACCAGAAAGGCGTGAGCGCGCGTCAGCAGTTGCGCCTGGTTGAGACCGGGCAGCACTGGACGCTGCCGCCGCAGCAGGAGATTGCGCCGCAATCGCGCAACGATGAGCGCCGCGTGCTGAGCCACTTTTCCGTACTCGAAGGCGCCCCGCCGCTGTCTGAAAACTGGAGCCTGTTCGACAGCAACGACGCGTTATTCACCGAAGCGCGGCAGGCGCAGGCCGCTACCGTCATTTTCGCCTTGACCAGCAACAGCCAGGTGGAGAGCGTGGCGCGGCAAATCCATGCGCTGCGCCGGCAACGCGGCTCGGCGATGAAAATCATTGTACGCGAGAGCCAGGGCAGCGTGCGCGCGACGGATGAGCGTTTGCTGCTGGGTTGCGGCGCCAACATCGTGATCCCGTGGAACGCGCCGCTTTCACGCTGTCTGACGCTGATTGAAAGCGTGCAGGGGCAAACTTTTTCTCGTCAGGTGCCGCAAGAGATCGCCATCCTGCTGGACTCGATGCAGCCGCTGAAGCTGCGAGGGTATCAGCCGTGGGAAACGTTTTGTGACTCGGTCGCGGCACTGATGAATAACACGCTTCTGCCGAAAGACGGCAAGGGCATCCTGGTGGCCCTGCGCCCGGTGCCGGGGATCCGCGTAGAGCAGGCGCTAACGTTATGCCGTCCGCCGAGAGCGGGGGATATTGTTACGCTGGGCGAAAATCGTCTGGTGCTGTTTCTCTCTTTTTGCCGCCTTCCCGATCTCGATACCGCGCTGAAGCATATCTTCCCGCTGCCTGTCGCCGATATTTTTTCCAACCGAATGGTCTGGTATGAAGATGCGCAGATAACCGCGGAAATCGTCCAGATGCGCGCCATGCAGCCAGAAAAGTGGAGCAAACCGTTAAAAATGACCGCCGACGCCGCCCCTGCCGTCAGCCTGCGCCATGACGACAACGCCCGGCGCCGCGTTCCGACGCCCATCATCTTATTAAGCGAGCCCGAAGGGGAGCCCCGTTTATGATGTCTGTCAGCGATATTTTGCAGCTTGTCGCGCTGTGCGCCGTCATTTTCTTCCCGCTGGGCTATGCGGCCCGCCATTCCGTCAGGCGATTAACGGCGCTGGTACGGCCGATTTTTTTTAAACCCCGCTATCTGAAACCGGTCGGCACGCTCCACCGCCGCACCGACGTCAAGGCAGACCAACGACATGACTAATCATATCTCTTCCGCACCGGCGTCGGTCTCTGGCTGGCAATACTGGCGCGGCCTTTCCGGCTGGAATTACTATTTTTTACTGAAGTTTGGCCTGCTGTGGGCCGGTTATCTCAATTTCCACGCGCTGGATAACCTGGTTTTTATGGCTTTCCTGCTGTTCCCAATACCGAACCGCAACCTGCACCGCCTGCGCCACTGGCTGGCGCTGCCTGTGGGCTTCGCGCTGTTCTGGCGGGATACCTGGCTGCCGGGGCCGCAGAGCCTGGTCAGCCAGGGCTCGCAAATCGCGGGCTTTAGCAGCGACTATGTTCTCGACCTTATTACGCGCTTTATTAACTGGCAGATGGTCGGCGCGGCGTTTGTGCTGCTGGTCGCCTGGCTGTTTCTCTCTCAGTGGTTGCGGGTTACCGTTTTTGTGGTGGCGATAATGCTCTGGCTGAACGTACTTACGCTGACCGGCCCGGTTATCTCGCTGTGGCCTGCAGGCCAGAACGCCGCCGCCACGGTCACCGCGACCGGCGGCGGCGCGGACAATACGGTCGCGCGCGCCAGTACGGGCGGCGCGCTGGTCTCAGGCGATATTCCCGCCCAGGACGGCCCGCCCACCACCGCCAACCTGAATGCGTGGCTCAGCAGCTTTTACGCCAGCGAAGCCAAACGTCAGACTCCGCTTCCGGCCAGCCTGCCTGCCGACGCGCAGCCGTTTGAACTGTTAGTGATCAACATCTGCTCGCTCGCCTGGTCCGACATTGAAGCCACCGGGCTGATGAACCATCCGCTGTGGTCGCATTTTGATATCGTCTTTAAAAACTTTAACTCCGGCACCTCTTACAGCGGCCCGGCGGCGATTCGCCTGCTGCGCGCAAGCTGCGGCCAGCCATCGCATAAGAACCTTTACCAGCCTGCCAGCGAAGCCTGTTATCTGTTCGATAACCTGGAGAAGCTGGGCTTCACCCAGCATCTGATGATGGACCATAACGGCCTGTTCGGCGATTTTCTTAAAGAAGTGCGCGACTTTGGCGGCATGAAAGCGCCGCTGATGAACCAGGCGGACCTGCCTGTTAACCTGCTCTCCTTCGACGGTTCGCCCGTCTATAACGATACCGCCGTACTGAACCGCTGGCTGGAACAGGAGGGACGCGATAATACGAAGAGCAGCGCGACCTTCTTTAATATGTTGCCGCTGCACGACGGCAACCATTTCCCTGGCAACAGCAAACCCGCGGATTACAAGCTGCGGGCGCAGAAACTGTTTGATGAACTGGACGCGTTCCTGACGCAGATAGAAAAAGAGAACCGTCGGGTGATGGTGGTTATCGTGCCGGAACATGGCGCGGCGCTGCAGGGCGACAGAATGCAGGTTTCCGGCCTGCGTGATATTCCAGGCACCGCCATCACCCACGTGCCGGTAGGGGTGAAGTTTGTCGGCATGAAAGCGCCGCATCAGGGCAGCGCCATTGAAATCGATCAGCCCAGCAGCTTCCTGGCTATTTCGGAACTGGTGGCGCGTTCAGTGGATGGCAAAAACTTTGTCGCCGACCAGGTGGACTGGGACGCGCTGACAAAAAATCTGCCGCAAACCGCGCCGGTGTCTGAAAACGCTAACGCCGTGGTAATCCAGTACCAGGGCAAACCCTACGTCCGCCTGAGCGGCGGCGACTGGGTGCCCTACCCGCAGTAACCGCTGCGACGCCTCTCCCGGGCGCCGTTCTTCCCTGTGAAAGACGGCGCCCGCAAACCCGCTGCTCAGTTCTTGCACGCAACAAGAGCGCATAAGAAACAATGAACTGTCTCATTAGCGTCATTATTTGTTCAATCTGGCTGTGCATAATATCGCGGGGCTATTTCACCGCTTTAATTTTTCTTATTTAACTAATTCGCGTATGACCGCTTATGCCCCCGCTATAACGGATATTTCATGTTCCTTTGCGAAGTATTATCTTTATCATTCTTTATTCCCGCAAAAGGGTGAGAAAAATATATATCCGTTGGTTTAATCCATGGTTTAACTTGTTGCTTCTGCACGCTAAAGGCTATCATTCTGTAAAACGCCAGAGACCACAAGCACAATGATTAGTTTCCAGGCTAACTTTCAGATTACTCCTCAAGAAGCCGCCGCACCCCGCCATTAAAAACCATATAAATCATCAAATTAAATAAAACCCACACGAAAGAATTAGATTTTCACTTTCACCCTGACAAATTAGCACTTATTCATGATGGCAACTTATTCATAATGGTCAGACTTAAATAAGCAATAAAAGCGCTCACCACAAGACGCCTGAACACCGTTAATTTATTTTGCCTGAGGATTTATTCAGTAACTGCCCTGCTGGCGTTACCGATATGCCTCAAGGTTTAAATCCGAGCTCATTGCTTATTATTTTTTATTTACCGACCAATCAGACTTTCGCATGAGTTACGTCGCAACAAAATATTAAGAAACTACCTGGCACGGCTCGCTGAAATGAATTGCTTAGGCAATCCAGGATATCGGCCGCTCAATAATCAGGGTAGATATATTAAGGAGAGTTATGCGTAGCCCGCATCTACATCATAAAGCCGTTTTGCGTATCCGGCTCAGAACCTGTCTTGCCGCCAGCCTGGCAATGGCGTTTCCGCTGGCAGGACTTGCCGCTGACCCTGTTTATGACACGCTGGTGCAGGAAGCACGCAGTGGCAATACCACCGCCTTGCTTGGCTATCTGCGTGAGCATGAGCAGCAAAACCCCCTTAACGCCAACCAGGTGGCCGACTGGCTGCAGGTAGCGAACTGGGCCGGCCAGGATACTGAAGTCGTTAAGGTCTGGCAACGCTATCACGACACGCTGGCTATCCCGGCGCGCGGTGAGGTGGCGGTCGCCCGGTCTTACCGCAACCTTAAACAATATCCCGCCTCGCTGGCGCGCTGGGAGTCCGCGCTGGCGATGGAGCCGCAAAACGACGATATCCGCGCGGGCTGGGTGATGACCATGGCGGACGCCCGCCACTATAACGCGGCGGTGTCGGAGGCGCGTCAGATGGTCGCCCGCGCCCCGACGTCGGCTAACTACGAAGCGCTGGCTTACGCCTACCGCGCTCAGGGCAAGAGCTGGGATGCGCTGTTCGCCGCCTCGCGCGCGCAGGAAGAGAACCCGCAGAACAAAGGCACCGCGCAGTTCCTGACCGGCTCGCTCTCGGCCAACCGCGTCTCTTCGCCTGCGCTGGAGCTTTCCGAAAGCGCTGCTGTCTCCCCGGAGATGGGCCGCCGCTTGCAGACCGACGCGGCAGCCGAAATGGTGCGCACCGCCTTTATGCCTACCCGCACTGAGCAAGAGCGCTACCTGCTGGCTGACAAAGCGCTGTCTCGCTATGACCGCCTGCTCAATACCTGGCGCAACGATCCGGCCGCTCAGGCGGATTATCGTCGCGCGCGCGTTGACCGCCTCGGCGCCCTGATGGCGCGCGGCAGGGTTGACGAAACCATTAGCGAGTATGAGGCGATCAGCGCCGACGGCCAGCCGGTGCCCGCCTACGCCAAACGCTGGGTCGCTTCCGCCTACCTGACCAGACAGCGCCCCGACAAAGCGGAAGTGCTGATGAACGAAGTCTTTCGCAGCGACAACCCGAAAGCCTTCAGCGTCACCTCGCTTTCACAGGATGACACCCAGGCGCTCTTCTACACCCGGATGGAAAACGGCGATTACGAAGCGGCGAAGGCGCAAATAGACGAGCTGGTTAAGAACACCCCTTATCTGCGCCGTTATTACGGCTCGCCGACGCCGGAACCGAACGACTACTGGCTGCTCGGTCAGACATTACAGGCGCAGTATCGCGCGATGACCAACGACCTGCCGGCGGCGGAGGAGCTTTCTGAACGCCTGGCCCGTTCCGGTCCCGGCAACCAGGGTTTGCGCATCGGTTACGCCTCCGTGCTGGAAACGCGCGGCCTGCCCCGTCGGGCGGAGCGGGAACTGAAAATCGCTGAAGTGCTGGAGCCGAATAACCTCGAGCTGGAGCGTCAGCAGGCTTACGTGGCGATGGATCTTTATGAGTGGGAACAGGCACGCCTGCTGATTGACGACGTCATGGCCCGCAGCCCGCAAGACCAGGACTCGCAGCGTCTGGCGCGCCTGCGCGACGTGCATGACAAAATGGAACTGCGCATCGCGGGCAGCCAGGGTATCGACTCTGACAGCCCCATCAGCGGTCAGCACGACTTTACTTTCCAGAGCGCCCTTTATAGCCCGCCGATTAACGAAAACGTGCGGCTCTTTGCTGGTTTTAACTTCGCCACCGGCGAGTTTGAAGAGGGTAAAGGCTATAACCGCGACGTGCTGGGCGGCGTGGAGTGGCGCTCGCGCGACAACTGGGCTGAAGCGGAGATCTCCGGGCGTAACTTTAACGACGGCCAGAAGATTGGCGCTCGTCTTTCCGGCTGGCACGACTTCAACGACAACTGGCGCGTGGGCGGCTCAGCCGAGCGAATCTCGCGCAATACGCCACTGCGTGCGCTGCGTAGCGGCGTAACGGCCAACGGCGGCGATGCGTTTGTGCGCTGGTATCAAAACGAAAGACGTGAATACCAGCTAAGCGTGGCGCCGTCCTGGTTCTCTGACGGCAACGACCGTTTTGAATACAGCCTGAGCGGCCATGAACGTCTCTTTTCCCGCCCCCGCTTCACGCTGGATTTTACCCCCAGCATTAGCGGCAGCTTTAACAACAAAGAAGACGTGAACTATTACAACCCGAAACGGGATCTCTCGCTGGTGCCGGGGCTTACCGCCGAACACCTGCTCTATCACCACTATGACAACGCCTGGACACAGCAGCTTTACGCAGGCGCCGGCAGCTACATGCAAAAAGGTCAGGGCAGCGGGCTGATTACGACTGTTGGGTACGGACAGCGTGTCCAGTGGAACAACGTGGTGGAAGGCGGATTCATGCTCACCTGGGACAGACGTCCCTACGACGGCGAGCGTGAAAGAAATATCTCCGTCTCCTTCGATTTAAACGTCAGGTTTTAAGGACTTTTCATGTTGAAACATTTCCTGCGTATGGGCCTGTTGCTCGCTGGTTGGTTACTGATGACCGCTTGCGGCAACGCGGAAAACCCTCGCTTTACGCCACCTGCGGAAAGACCTATGCCAGAATCTAACCAACCCTGGCCGCACAACAGCTTCCTCGTGATTGCCTATCACGATGTGGAAGATGACGGGGCGGACCAGCGCTACATGTCAGTGCGCACCAGCGCGCTCAACGATCAGATGGTCTGGCTTAAGCGCAACGGCTACCGGCCGGTGAGCGTGCAACAGATCCTGGATGCCCGCAACGGCGGCGCGCCCCTGCCGCCGAAAGCGGTGCTGCTGACCTTCGATGACGGCTACAGCAGTTTCTATACCCGCGTCTGGCCGCTGCTGAAAGCCTATAACTGGCCCGCCCTGTGGGCGCCGGTCGGCATCTGGGTCAGCACGCCGGAGAACAAAAAGGTCGACTTCGGCGGCCTGCCGACCGCCCGCGAGAAGTTCGCCACCTGGGATATGGTGCGTGAAGTGAGCCGCTCGCCGCTGGTGGAAATCGGTTCGCATACCTGGGCTTCGCACTATGGCGGCGTGGCTAACCCGCAGGGCAGCTCGCAGCCTGCGGTCGCGAACCGCATGTTCAACAAAAAGACCGGCCAGTATGAGACGGACGAAGAGTTCCGGGCGCGTATCGATAAGGACGTAGCCACCATCACCGCCAAACTCAAGGAAACGACCGGCAAGGCGCCGCGCGCCTGGGTCTGGCCTTATGGCGCGGCCAATGGCGTGTCGCTGTCGATAATCAAAAAGCATGGCTATCAGATGGTGTTCACCCTTAACGAGGGCCTTGGCAACGTCAACAACCTCGACAGCATTCCGCGCTATCTGGTGTCGGGCAACCCGTCTATCAACAACTTCGCCAACGCGGTTATCGACGCGCAGGAGCCGAATAAAATGCGGGTGATGCACGTGGACCTGGACTACGTCTACGACAAGGACCCGAAACAGCAGCAGAAGAACATCGACAAGCTTATCCAGCGCGTCTTTGACATGAAGATAAGCCACGTTTTCCTGCAGGCTTACGCGGACCCGACCGGCGACGGCACCGTCAAAGAGCTCTACTTCAAGAACCGCTGGCTGCCGGTGCGTTCCGATCTCTTTAACTTCCTGGCCTGGCAGTTGCAAACTCGCGGCGGCGTGAAGGTGTACGCCTGGATGCCGGTGCTGGCTTTCGATCTCGATAAATCCCTGCCGCGCGTGCAGGTCTGGGACACGGAAAGCGGCACCGCGAAAGTGGACCCGAAACAGTATCAGCGTCTTTCGCCGTGGAACCCGGTGGCGCGCCAGCGCATCACTGAAATCTATGAAGACCTGGCCCGTTATTCCAACTTCAACGGCGTGCTGTTCCATGACGACGCGCTGCTGACGGACTTTGAAGACGCCAGCCCGGACGCCATGGCGGCGTACCACAAGGCGGGCTTTAAAGGGACGATTACGGACATTCGCAACAACCCGCAGGAGTTTGAACGCTGGACGCGTTACAAGAGCCGGGAACTTATCGACTTTACGAAATCGTTAACCGAGACCGTGCGCACGATTCGCGGCCCGCAAGTCAGAACGGCGCGCAATATCTACGCCATGCCGGTGCTGGATCCGAAAAGCGAATCCTGGTTCGCGCAGAACCTGAATGACTTCCTTACCACCTATGACTGGACGGCGCCGATGGCGATGCCGCTGATGGAAGGCGTGCCGCTCAACGAAAGCAACGCCTGGCTCGAGAAGCTGGTGCATGCGGTGGCGGAACATCCGGGCGCGTTAAACAGAACCGTTTTTGAATTGCAGGCGCGCGACTGGCGCAAACAGGAAAATCACGCGGAAATCAGCGGCGATCAGCTGAAAGAGTGGATGCAACAGCTCCAGATGAGCGGCGCCTTCAACTTTGGCTACTACCCCGATGATTTCATTAACGATCAACCTGAGATGTCCGAAGTTCGACCGGCATTCTCCGCATACTGGTACCCGCAAAAATGACCGATCGCATCATAGCTTTTTTAATTCTGTGCCTGGTGTTCAGTATCCCGCTGGGGGTCGCCGCTATCTTCACGGGTGAAGTGATGCTGAACTTCGTTTTCTTCTGGCCGCTGTTTATGTCTGCATTGTGGATTACGGGCGGGCTTTACTTCTGGTTTTACCGGGAGCGCAAGTGGAAATGGGGCGACGACGCGCCGCCGCCGGAGCTGCCGGGCAACCCGCTTATCTCCATTCTCATCCCTTGCTACAACGAAGGGCTGAACGCGCGGGAGACTGTAGAGGCGGCGCTGGCGCAGCGTTACGCCAATACGGAAGTCATCGCCATTAACGATGGCTCGAAGGACAACACCGCCGACGTGCTTAACCAGCTGGCGGAAGAGTATCCGCGGCTGCGCGTGATTCACCTGGCGGAAAACCAGGGCAAAGCGGTGGCGCTGAAAACCGGCGCGGCGGCGGCCCGCAGTGAGTATCTGGTCTGCATCGACGGCGACGCGTTGCTGGACCGCGATACCGCCGCTTACATGGTGGCGCCGCTGCTGCAACATCCGCGCGTCGGCGCGGTGACGGGCAACCCGCGCATTCGCACCCGCTCAACGCTTGTGGGCCGCGTGCAGGTGGGCGAGTTCTCCTCAATTATCGGCCTTATCAAACGCACCCAGCGTATCTACGGCCAGGTCTTTACCGTCTCTGGCGTGATTGTCGCCTTCCGCCGCCGCGCGCTGGCGGAAGTGGGCTACTGGAGCCCGGATATGATCACCGAAGATATCGACATCAGCTGGAAGCTGCAGTTGCGTCACTGGTCGATATTTTTTGAACCGCGCGCGCTGTGCTGGATCCTGATGCCGGAGACCATGAAAGGGTTGTGGAAGCAGCGTCTGCGCTGGGCGCAGGGCGGCGCGGAAGTGTTCCTGGTCAACATGCGTCGCCTGTGGTCGTGGGAATACCGTCGCATGTGGCCGCTGTTTGCCGAGTTTTGTCTTTCGACAACGTGGGCGTTTGCCTACGCCGCCAGCATCGTGCTTTTCGTGCTGGGCTTTATTTTCCCGCTGCCCGATTCACTTCTCATCCAGCGGTTGTTCCCGCCAGAGTTCACCGGGTTAATTCTGGCCGTGGTCTGTTTGCTGCAGTTTATGGTGAGCCTGCTCATTGAGCGACGCTATGAGAAGAACATTGGCGCTTCACTGTTCTGGGTTATCTGGTTCCCGGTGGTGTACTGGATGTTAAGCCTGTTCACCACGCTGGTCGCCTTCCCGAAAGTGATGCTTAAACGCCAGCGCGCCCGCGCGCGTTGGGTCAGCCCCGATCGTGGTATAGGGAGGATCTAGTGATGATGCAGCCGTTAATTTTCACCGAGCAGCGCCTTGCGCCGCGCGTATTCGACGTCCTGTTGACGATTCTGGCCTGGGCGGCATTTACTTACCTTATCTATTTTGATCTGATGAAAGAGTTAATGCTGCCTGCGACAACCGGACCGCGTCCGTTTTACGCCACGCTTGGCACCATCGCTATCTATATTCTGATGGCGATGCTTAACGGCGTCGCGCTGCTTATCTGGGCAAAATACAACCAGTTTCGCTTTCGCGTGGAGCGGCGCAAACGCCGCCCTGACCTTGAGCATGAAGAGGTCGCGGAGAGCTTCCAGATAACGCCAAAACTGGTTACGGAGATGAACAAAGGACGCGTTCAGACGGTGTTTCACGACGACCACGGCGGCATCGACCATGTGGAAGTCAACCGCGCTATCGGCGAAAGCCTGTTGCCGGCGCCGACCGAGCAAGGCAGGCTCCCTCTGCTGCCCGCCGGCGAAACGGTGCCGGCTTCGCTGGTGGAAGAGGACCGGCTGCACTGAGTCAGAAGATAAAGGCAGAAGATAAAAAAAAGCCGACGCATGCGTCGGCTTTTTTATGGGTCAGGCGTTAGCGCTTTTCCGCGTTCTCATCCTGGTCTACCGCGAAGCAGGCCACCAGTTGCCCGCCGTAGCTCTTCAGCGCCGGCTGGATCTGGGTGCAGGTGCCAAAGCGGCGACGGCAGCGAGCGTTAAAGGCGCAACCCGGCGGCGGGTTGAGCGGGCTTGGCAGCTCGCCGGTCAGCTTTATGCGCTCGCGACGATCGTCCGGGTTCAGACGCGGCGTGGCGGACAGCAGCGCCTGGGTGTACGGATGACGCGGGTTATTGAAGATTTGGTCTTTCGTCCCTTTCTCTACGCAGCGGCCTAAGTACATCACCATCACTTCATCAGCGATATGCTCCACCACCGAGAGGTCGTGAGAAATAAAGACGTAGGAAAGTCCCAGGTCCTGCTGCAAATCCATCATCAGGTTCAGCACCTGCGCGCGTACGGACACGTCCAGCGCCGAGACCGGTTCGTCCGCAATCACCACGTCCGGGTCCAGCATCAGCCCGCGGGCGATAGCGATACGCTGACGCTGACCGCCGGAGAACATGTGCGGATAGCGGTCGTAGTGCTCGGTTTTAAGCCCTACTTTCGCCATCATCGCCAGCGCTTTCTCGCGGCGCGCCTCTTTACTCATATCGCTGTTGATAAGCAGCGGCTCTTCCAGAATCTGCCCCACTTTTTTGCGCGGGTTCAGCGAACCGTACGGGTTCTGGAAGACAATCTGAATTTTCTGGCGGCGCAGCTTTTGCGCCTGCGGATCGTGCTTGAGCAGATCCTGCCCCTGATAGTAAAGCTCGCCGCCGGTCGGCGTTTCGATCATCGTGAGCAGGCGGCCCAGCGTCGATTTGCCGCAGCCCGATTCGCCGACCACGGCCAGCGTTTTGCCGCGCTCAAGGGTGAACGACACGCCGTCCAGCGCTTTCACCAGACGCTCCGGGGCGAAGAAGCCTTTCTTCACCGGATAGTGTTTTTTCAGATCGATAGCCTGCAGCAGCGGCTGCGGCTGTAAGGTGGCCTCATGCGTGCTCATAATTTGTCGGCCTCCCGGCATCATCGAGTGGATAGTGGCATTTCGACTGGCGACCGTTGTCCACCAGGTTCAGGCCCGGTTCTTCAACGCGGCAGCGTTCCGTGGCGTACGGGCAACGCGGGTTCAGCAGACAACCCGTCGGGCGGTCATATTTGCCCGGCACCACGCCCGGCAGCGAGGCCAGACGCGCTTTGTCCTGCGCGAATTCCGGCAGCGCGCGCAGCAGCGCCTGCGTGTAAGGGTGGCGCGGCGCGCGGAAAATATCTTTCGCCTCGCCCGTCTCCACCACCTGGCCTGCGTACATCACGATGATTTTGTGCGCCGCTTCGGCCACCAGCGCGAGGTCATGGGTGATAAGCACCAGCGCCATGTTCTCTTTTTGCTGAAGCTCCAGCAGCAGCTCGATGATTTGCGCCTGGATGGTCACATCCAGCGCGGTGGTCGGTTCGTCGGCAATCAGCAGCTTCGGCTGGCAGGCGATGGCCATCGCTATCATCACGCGCTGGCTCATCCCGCCGGAGAGCTGGTGCGGGTAGACATCCAGACGCGACGCCGGGTCCGGAATGCCGACCTGGTTTAACAGGTCGATAGCCCGCTGGCGGCGGGTTTTCTTGTTGCCGCCCTGATGCACCTTGATGGCTTCCATAATCTGGTAGCCCACGGTGTAGCAGGGGTTCAGGCTGGTCATCGGGTCCTGGAAAATCATCGCCACTTCGGCGCCCACCAGGTTGCGGCGCTCTTTTTCAGAGATGCGCTTTAAGTCCTGGCCGTTAAATGCCAGGTTATCGGCCATCACGCGGCCGGGGTAATCAATCAGGCCCATAATGGCGAGCGAGCTGACCGACTTCCCTGAGCCGGATTCGCCGACGATGCCCACCACTTCACCCTGCTTCACACTGTAGCTTATGCGGTCTACGGCGCGGAACGGCGCGTCTTCGTCGCCGAAGTGCACCGATAATTTATCTACATTCAATAACGCCATCTCGTGCCTCTTTACTGCTTGAGTTTGGGGTCGAGCGCGTCGCGCAAGCCGTCGCCCATCAGGTTAAATGCCAGCACCGTCAGCAGAATAGCGAGACCCGGGAAGGTCACTACCCACCAGGCGCTCTGCGCAAACTGCAACACGTCGGAGAGCATCGTGCCCCACTCCGGCGTCGGCGGTTGCGCACCCATGCCAAGGAAGCCAAGGGCGGCCATGTCGAGAATGGCGTTGGAGAAACCGAGCGACGCCTGAACAATCAGCGGCGCAAGGCAGTTGGGGAAAATGTTGACGAACATCTGGCGCATGGCGCCTGCGCCCGCCACGCGGGAGGCGGTCACATAGTCGCGGTTCACTTCCACCAGCACTGCGGCGCGGGTTAAACGCACATAGTGGGGGAGCGCCACAAAGGTGAGCGCCAGCGACGCGTTGACTATCGACGGACCGAAAATCGCCACCAGCACCAGCGCGAGCAGCAGGCTCGGCAGCGCCAGCATGATATCAACCACGCGCATGATGATGACATCCACCACGCCGCCGAAGTAACCGGCGATAAGTCCAAGCACGATGCCCATGATGAGCGACAGCACCACCACCAGGCAGCCTACCAGCAGCGACAGGCGCGCGCCGTACATCAGACGCGAGAGTGTATCGCGGCCTACGTCATCGGTGCCGAGGATATGCGCCCAGCTGCCGCCGTCCTGCCACACCGGCGGCGCGAGCAGCGCGTCGCGGAACTGGTCGGCGGGGTTATGCGGCGCCAGAAAGTTGGCGAACACAGCGATAATAATCATCACCACGACGTAGACCAGGCCTACTACCGCGCCTTTGTTGCGCTTGAAGTAGTGCCAGAATTCCTGCATCGGCGTCATCGGCACCGGGGCCGCAACGGCTTTGTTTTCTGTAACTTGAGACATGATGGCCCCTTACTTCTTGTGACGTATACGCGGGTTCACCACGCCGTACAGCAGATCGACCAGCAGGTTGACGAGAATAATCATCGTCGCCACCAGCAGCACCCCGCCCTGCACCACCGGATAATCGCGGCGTTGCAGCGCGTCAATCAGCCAGCGGCCAAGACCCGGCCAGGAGAAAATCGTCTCGGTGAGGATAGCGCCCGCCAGTAGCGTGCCGACCTGCAAACCGATAACCGTGACGACCGGCAGCATGGCGTTGCGCAGCGCATGCACCACAATCACGCGCATGCGGGTTAACCCTTTAGCGCGCGCGGTGCGGATGTAGTCCTCGCCCAGCACTTCCAGCATGGAGGAGCGCGTCATACGCACGATGACCGCCAGCGGAATGGTGCCCAGCACAATGGCGGGCAGGATCATGTGCGCCAGCGCATCGATAAAGTTGCCTTCCTCGCCCCAGATAGCGGTGTCTATCAGCATAAAGCCGGTGAGCGGGTTCGTGTCGTCGAGGAACACCATGTCGCTGACGCGCCCGGAAACCGGCGTCAGGTTCCACTGCACCGACACCAGCATGATAAGCATCATGCCCCACCAGAAGATAGGCATGGAGTAACCGGTGAGCGACAGACCCACGGCGGTATGGTCGAAAATAGAGCCGCGCTTCACGGCCGCCAGAACCCCAACCGGGATACCGACCGCAACGGCGAAAATCATGGCGCAAATGCCAAGTTCCAGCGTTGCTTTGAAACGCGGAACGAACTCTTCCCACACCGGCAGGCGGCTTTTCAACGAGACGCCTAAATCGCCGTGCAATACGCCCCAGATGTAATTGAGGTACTGCTGCCACAGCGGCTTGTTCAGGCCCAGTTCAGCCAGCAGCTGCGCATGGCGCTCGGGGGAAATGCCACGTTCGCCCGCCATGATCATCACCGGGTCGCCGGGGATCATATGGACGAAGGCAAAAGTGAGAAGGGTAATACCGATAAACGTCGGAATGACAAGCCCCAGACGTCGGAGGATGAACTGCAACATAACCCGGATTCTCTGTAATGACGCACGGCCTGGTGACAGTACGTCTGTATTGCTCACAAATGTGTTTCACGCTCCCGTTCGGGAGGGAATACACCCTTCCCCTCCCCCGCCAGGAAAGGGGCGGGTGAGGAGGCGGATTTCGCCGCGGCTCCCCACCCCGCCCCTCGCCCGGTCAGGGAGAGGGAGTCGGGTATCTTACTTGCTTATTATTCGACAGATACGTTTTCGAAGTGGTGTTTACCCAGCGGGTCCACAACGTAGCCTTTGACCTCTTTACGCACCGGCTCATAAACGGTGGAGTGAGCGACAATCAGCGCAGGCGCCTGGTCATGCATCACTACCTGAGCCTGTTTGTAAAGCTCGATACGCTTGTTGTGGTCGTCGGTGGCGCGCGCCGGCTGAATCAGATCTTCAAACGGCTTGTAGCACCAGCGGGAGTAGTTGGAACCATCTTTCGCCGCGTCGCAGCTAAACAGCGTGGCGAAGAAGTTATCCGGATCTCCGTTGTCGCCGGTCCAGCCCATCATCACCGCCTGGTGTTCGCCCGCTTTCGCGCGCTTGAGGTATTCACCCCACTCATAGGTCACGATTTTGGCCTGAACGCCGATTTTCGCCCAGTCAGACTGGATCATCTCCGCCATGCGGCGCGCGTTCGGGTTGTACGGACGCTGTACCGGCATCGCCCACAGCTCAACGGTAAAGCCTTTATCCTGGCCCGCTTCTTTCAGCAGCGCTTTTGCTTTCTCAACGTCGTAAGTGTAGTCCTTAACGTCGTCGTTATAGCCCCACATGGTCGGCGGGATCAGGTTTTTCGCGGCAACGCCCGCGCCCTGGTATACCGCTTTGATGATGGCTTCTTTGTTCACCGCGTAAGTCAGCGCCTGACGCACTTTCACGTCGTCAAACGGCTTCTTCTCGGTGTTGAAGGAGAGATAGCCCACGTTCAGGCCGGCCTGCTCCATCAGATTGATGTTTTTGTCCTGCTTCATGCGGGCGATGTCGGCCGGGTTGGGGTACGGCATCACCTGACATTCATTTTTCTGCAGCTTGGCATAACGCACGGAAGCGTCCGGCGTGATAGAGAAGACCAGACGGTCGATCTTCGGCTTAGTGCCCCAGAAGCCTTCAAACGCTTTGTAGAGAATGCGCGAATCTTTCTGGTATTGCAGCAGCTGGAACGGACCGGTGCCGATCGGGTTCAGGTCAACTTTCTCCGGCGTACCGGCTTTCAGCATGTTGTCGGCATATTCTTTGGAAAGAATCGACGCGAAGTCCATGGCGAGGTCAGCCAGGAACGGCGCTTCCGGACGGGTCAGCACGAACTGAACGGTGGAGTCGTCCACTTTTTTCACTTCGGAAATGAGCGCCGGCAGGCCCATGCCTTCAAAGTACTCGTAGCTGCCGCCAGAAACTTTATGGTACGGGTTCTGATCGTTTTTCTGACGGTCAAAAGAGAAGACGACGTCGTCGGCGTTGAAATCGCGCGTCGGTTTGAATTCTTTATTGTCCTGCCACTTCACGCCTTTGCGCAGGTGGAAGGTGTACGTTTTGCCGTCCTCGCTGACTTCCCACTTCTCAGCCAGGCCCGGAATGATTTCGGTGGTGCCGGTTTTGAATTCTACCAGGCGGTTATAAATTGGCACTGAGCTTGCGTCATAGGTGGTGCCAGAGGTAAAGAGCTGTGGGTTAAAGCCTTCCGGCGAGCCTTCTGAACAGTAAACCAGGGTTTTTGCCTGTACGCTTGCTGCAACGGTCATGGCTACCAGGCTCAGACCAAACTTCAGCATCCCTGACTTTTTCAAGGAAATACTCATTCTTCTGCTCCAATGTGGTGGGTGTTGTGTTATCCGTCAGACCTTTTTTTGTTTTTTACCCGGTCCGATCGGGGTGCCCGCTGGGCGTTGTGAGGATGGGGATTCCTTTCGTAAGGTTGACCAGGAAGCAGTGCATTTTGTCCGTAAAGGGCCCCTCACGCCCTACAATCTGTCAACAGATTAGGAAAACGTCAATACAGGTCACCGGGATTTACAAGCGGGGTGAGAAACCGCAAACAAAGATTAAAAAAAGTTCAAGCCGCTATTTCCAGCAGGGAAATTTATGCTACTGCCCTGATGCCAGAATAATCCTCTTAATAATTTTCAACATCCAGCGGTTATGATTTGCGCCATTTCTGTAAAATTAGTGGCGAGCTGGCGAAGTAATGAACGATTCATGCTGTAAACGCGTAGGGGTTCAGCTAAAAATGCTGGCAGCATCTATAAGCGGAGGGAAAAGTATCCACCCTTTTTCATAACTATTTTCAATGGAATATCTCACAAAACCGTCAGAGCGCCGCAAAAAATAGAGCCTCTCGTCGCCATCTGCCGTTTGGTTAAAAACTGCTTTTTATGAACGGATGCGTTGCGTGCTGGCGCGTTGGACTAAAAGATAAAAGAAACAAAAATAGCGTATTTAAAACGAGGCTTTTTTAGCCCTGTTTAAATAACGCAAATAATCTGGCAAATAGCGTTTATAAAAAAAGAGAATTGAAATGAATTTTTCGCGCTTAAGTCTCGCCGCCTGTTTTATTGGCGGTTTTATTCGCCGCTTGTGATAAAAGCGCGAACGTTAAATGCAAAAAAGCCTGCTCGTTGAGCAGGCTTTTCGAATTTGGTCGGTGCCAGAGGATTACACGTCACTGCGTGACGCGCCCTGCGGGCCGTTGCACAAGCAACGTTCTCTCGCTGCGCTCGAGTCGAACCTCCACCCCCGGAGGTTCTCATCCTCGCAGGCGTTAAATGCAAAAAAGCCTGCTCGTTGAGCAGGCTTTTCGAATTTGGTCGGTGCCAGAGGATTACACGTCACTGCGTGACGCGCCCTGCGGGCCGTTGCACAAGCAACGTTCTCTCGCTGCGCTCGAGTCGAACCTCCACCCCCGGAGGTTCTCATCCTCGCAGGCGTTAAATGCAAAAAAGCCTGCTCGTTGAGCAGGCTTTTCGAATTTGGTCGGTGATAGAGGATTCGAACCTCCGACCCCTTCGTCCCGAACGAAGTGCGCTACCAGGCTGCGCCAATCACCGAATGCGGGGCGCATATTACTGCCGTGCTACCCCAGCGTCAATACCTTATTTCAAAAAGCCACGCGATCGCCTGGAAAGCCAGCGCCGCTGGCTATTTCTGCGTCGCGGGAGCGCGGCACCAGTTGTTGTTCTGGTCGATTCCGCCGTCCGGCGAGGTGTAACCCAGGCACCCCATAATGGTGTCGTAAAGCTCGACGTGGCGGTGCGCGGTCTTATCCTGCGCCTGCTTTTTAAGCTGGGCGAAAGCGCGCGCGTGCTCCGGCTCCGCCAGATAGCTATCGGACATCCAGACCATCATCGGCACGCGGAACTGTTCCGGCGGCGCAATGTTGCGCGGCGTGCCGTGCAGATGCTCTTTCTCGTTAATCGATTCGCCATGGTCGGCGGCGTAAAAGACGATGGCCTTCTTATCGCGCACCTGGTCAATCACCTTCGAGATAAAGCTGTCAACATAGAGCACCGAGTTATCGTAGGCGTTAATCAGCTCCTGCTTGCTGCACTTGCTGTCTACGCCCATGCACTCCGGCTGCCAGCGAGCGAAGCTGCGCGGATAGCGCTGCACATAGTTATAGTGCGACCCTTTGGTATGCAAAATAACGATGTGCTTGCCTTTCTGATGCTCACTCAGCGAGTTTTGCATCTCTTCCACCAGCAGCATGTCATCGACCTGCTTGCCGCGGTTACGCGGCTCGGCGCCAATCTGCTCGCGGTACGAAATGTTATCCGCCATGGTGTTGCTGTAGAACCACATCTCGCTCTGCATGGCATAGAGATCGGAGCTAAAACCGAGCTGCTTAAGCACGGCGAAAACGTTTTGCTCTTTCAGGGTGCGCTGCGGGTTATCTTCCGCTCCGCCTTCGCGCACAAACATGCAGCGCAGGGAGAGCTTGGTCGCCGTATCGCACGACTCGCCGCGGAACGCCGCCAGGTTTTTCTCCTGCGCGAGTTTCGGCGTGGTGTCGCGGTCGTAACCGAGCATGCCCATGTGATCCCAGCGCGTGGTTTCACCAATAATGAACACGACGTACGTATCATCAATGCCTTTTGGGGCGTCGTACGTAAATTTCTTCGCCGGGTTCATCAGTGATTTATTGTCGCTTGATTCATCCACCTGCGCCCAGGCGTACAAACCCAGCGCTGAAAGCCAGTTAGAGGGCAGGTAGGAGTTCGCTACCACGCCGCCGTAGCTCGGCATATCCACGCCAGAGGTACGTTCCACATTTTTTTGATGCAGGTCGAGCAGGCGAATCGGCGCCCAGACCAGCACGCCTGCCACCACCACCACAATGGCGCTGCGCAAACGCTGCTCACGGCTGCGCAGCTGGCGTAACAGAGTAAAGCTGCAGCGGTTGCGCCAGATAAGCACCATCGGCAGCGCGCTGACGGCAATCATCCAGACGAAGAACTGCCAGCCCACCACCTCTTTTGAGAGGTCGATATCCGTGGTCATTACCGAGGCGATGATGCCATAGCCAATCACCACGTTCAGGAACGTCATGTAATAACTGGCGGCGGCGGAAAACAGCACGATAAGCGTTGTCAGAATACGCCATACGCGCCGGCCAAATAAGGAAAGCACGCGTAGCAGGAAAAAGGTGACTAAAACGGTCGCGAACAGCTCGACCACGGCGGAAATTCCCTTCCAGGCAGTGAAATCCTGCGCATATCCATCAAAGCGACGGTAAAACACCGCGCAGTTGAAAAAAAGACCAATATAGAGCGCGAGCAGAAAGCTGACTTTCTGCTGCGTCATAGAGAGGATATATCTCATGCAAGCCGCCCCGGCAACACAGGTGCAATAACGCTTTCCCTCGTTCAAAGAGAAAACTCATTCGTAAAAAACAAGAGGAATCGACAGATTCTTATCTCAGACGTGCGCTAGTAGACCATAGCGGCGGGAAAAAGTTAGAAAAATTACACGGGCAGACCCGGATATTTACAAAATACCCGGGCCGGAAACAGGCTGTCACAAACGGTCAAGAAGTAAGCAAGTCAGGTGATGACGTTGAGCTTCACATCAATATTGCCGCGAGTGGCGTTGGAATACGGGCAGACGATATGCGCCTTTTGCACCAGCGCTTCCGCTTCGCTCCGCTCCATACCCGGCAGATGAATATCCAGCTGCGCTTCAATGCCAAAACCGGTCGGCAAGGGGCCGATGCCTACCTGACCTTCGATAAAGGCATCCTGCGGCACGGTTTTCTTCTCCTGCGCGGCGACATGCTTCAGCGCGCCCAGGAAGCAGGCGGAGTACCCTGCCGCAAAAAGCTGCTCGGGGTTAGTCACCTGGCCGCCCATACCGCCCATCTCTTTCGGCACGCCAAGCTTCACGTCAAGTACGCCATCATCAGAGGTTGCACGACCGTCACGGCCACCGGTCGCTTTCGCTTTGGCGCGGTAGACCACTTTTTCTAAGGACATGGCTTTCTCCTTCTGTTGTGAGTGTTATCAAAGGATAGACGCAATGCGCCGGGGTCTTGTTAGCCGTGACAAATAAAAAAGCCGCCACGCAGGCGCGGCGGCATGGGTCAGGACAAGGTTATGCGTGGGCGTGTTTCAGCGCTTCACGCTGCGGCTGGCGGATAGTGGTGGAGAGCGCCAGCGAAACAATCAGCAGAGCGAAAATCACGCAGAAGGTGACATAGAAGCCGCCGAACAGCGAGGCGATCACCGAGCCTACAATGCTGCCGATACCGAAGCCGAGATAAATTACGCCGTAGTTTTTGGCGAGGTTATTCAGGCCAAAGAATTCGCTTACCAGCGACGGGTAAACGGTAATCGTGCCGCCGAAGTTAAAGGCCACGCAGGCGATAGCGGCAAAGAACGTCATTTCATTGAGCGGAGCGAAAAGCAGCGCCGCCATCCCTACCAGCGAGATAACCTGGCCGAGCGTAATCACGCGGATACGGGAGATTTTGTCGGAGAGGATGCCGAGCACCAGGCGGCCCGAAAGGTTAGCGATGGAAATCACCGTCACGGCGTTTGCGGCGGTCGCCGCGTCCAGACGCACCATTCCCTGGGCGATATCTTTCGCCACGCCAATCACATACAGGCCGCTCATGCAGGCGGTAAGAAACATGACCGCCAGCATCCAGTACTGCGGTTTGCGCATCGATTCCGCCAGCGTGAAATCCCTCTCGCTCACGCCGCTTGCGTTAACCACCGTCTGTTTCGGCGCATCAACCATCAGCGTGGCGCCCGCCACAATCATCACCATCACCAGCGCCCCCCAGATGATAAAGGTGTGCTCAAGGCCGACGGTCGCCAGCAGATGGCTGTCGATAAATTTAAAACCGAGGCTGCCCAGACCGTAAGAGCCAATGGAAAACGCAGAGATAAGCCCTTTGCGCTCCGGGAACCATTTCACGCAATTAGAGAGCGTCAGCAGATAACCAGCGCCGTCCGCAAGCCCCACCAGCACGCCCGCGCTCAGCCAGAGCATCATCAGGTTATTTGAGTGCGCGGTCAGAAACAGACCAAGCCCCAGCAGCACGCCAGAGGCCATCGTGACCCGCTTCACGCCGAAACGCTCCTGCAGTTTCCCGGCGACGGAGGAAGAGAGCGCAAGCCCCAGGCTCAGCAGGCCGAAGGAGAACGCCACCTGGCTGATGGGCGCATCCAGCTTCTGCGACAGGGAGCTGTTAAACAGGCTCCAGGTATAAACGGAACCCAGCGCGAACTGGGTCACAATGGTGCCGACCAGCGTTAGCCAGCGGGTGCGGTGGTTAAGTGATGTGTTCATGGCAGAAATCCCGCAGAAAAATTAAGGAAGTTAACTGCCTCAAACAATAGCGAAGCGCATTTCATGGCGGATCGAAAACGGCATGAAATGCAGTCAGGGTGGAATGAAATGCCTGTCAGGAGGAATGAACGGCCTTGAATCTTGCATCGCGCCTGGTAAGAAAACTCGTATGTGAGTACACACTCTTATTACAAGCCGCGTCACTCCAGTAAACAAAAGGTAAAATGATGTTGTAACGCAGGTAACAAAAATGAAGTCAGGTTGATGCCATTTCGTGCGCTATTCGTAACACGGAAAAAAGATTGCGCGGCATTTTCCACGCTTTTATGCGAATGGTGACGCCCCGACGACCGCAGGGCATGCTGACGGCTCTCTGCGAAGAGAACGCTGATTTCCTCAGCAATATTCACTTACAGGTGATAGGGCGGACAAGAATGCCCGACATGTACTGCTTATCGCCCGAAGGCGCTGGATGAAATCGACGCGCGTTAAGCGTTTAAAAACGCGCATTAACGCCGAGGCTATATAAGTAAACCTCGCCTTCCGCCATGCCATCGGCCTGGGAAAGCGAGGCGTAGGCCGCCATATGCCGGTTAATGGGCATATCCGCGCCCACCGTCACGTCCATCCAGCTGCCGTCCTGGTTGCTGGAAGCGGTCATGTGCATGCCGGACTGCGCTTTCCACATATTGTCGCCGTATTGCTGGTTATAGCTGATTTGCGCCCAGGGCCGCAGGTAGCCGAGCCGCGAGTCGACGCGCCAGCCGAAGGTGCTGACGCTGGCGTGCCAGAGCTTATCGCTGCTGCCCGCCGCAATAGCGCTATCGCCATAGTCGTTGTAGCTGGCCGGGTTGCTGCCGTCCCAGCGCCAGCTTGCCACCGGACCGGTGGAGATGTGCGCTGGCAGGGTGATATTCCAGCCTACGCCCAGCGTCGCCGGTTCCGCCGCGCTCTCCTGGTACGAGAGTATAGCGAGCCCCGCAGCGTCGCCCTGACGCTGCGAAGACTCAATACGTTCAGCAAGAATATCGTTGTAGCTGGGCCGCTTGTCATTATCCCAGGTATAACGCTGCGAGCCAGGCGTGTAACTCTCTTCAGCGATATACTCTTGTTGCCAGGCCTGCGCTGTGTGTGAAAAAGCCAGACACCACGACAACCACGCCATGCGCTGAATAACATGGCGCCCACTGCGTAAAGTTATAATCATCAGGCGACTCCAGGAGAGAGCCGGTTCCGGCGTATTGTTGTTCGCTTTATAAACGGATTTGCGTATAACCCTGAGTTAACTATTGTCTCTTTATCCGCTACGTCAAGCAGGGTTAAGCAAGACTTTACTTCACCAGAAACAGAGGACGTATTTATGCAACGTTGCGGTTGGGTCACCCAGGATCCCCTTTATCTTGATTATCACGATAAAGAATGGGGCATACCCCAAACCAGCGGTAAAAAACTCTTTGAAATGCTTTGCCTGGAGGGACAGCAGGCGGGCCTTTCGTGGATAACCGTACTGAAAAAAAGAGTTCATTACCGTCGATGCTTTCACGATTTTGATCCTTCAGCCGTGGCGTTGATACAGCCAGAAGAGGTGGAGAAACTTTTACTGGAGCCGGGCATCATTCGTCACCGCGGCAAGATTGAGGCCATCATCAATAACGCGAAGGCGTATATGGCGATGGAAGCCGAGGGAGAAAAATTTTCAAAATTCGTCTGGTCGTTTGTGAATAACGAGCCGCAGATTAACCACTACGCCACCCTTGCTGACGTGCCCGCCAGCACCGCCACCTCTGAAGCGCTCTCAAAAGCGTTAAAAAAGCGCGGCTTTAAATTTGTCGGCGCCACCACCTGTTATGCCTTCATGCAGGCGTGCGGGCTGGTGAACGATCACCTCACCGGCTGCTTTTGCCACCCGGACTATCAGCGATGATCCGCGAGGGAAACCAGCGCGATATTCCGACGCTGCTGCCCCTGTGGCTTGCCAGCACGACGATGGGGCATCCTTTTATCCCGGCAGAGTATTGGCTGGAAAGCCTGCCGATGGTGCGCGACGCCTGGCTGCCGCGGGCGCAAACCTGGATTGCGGAGCGTAACGGCGAGCCGGAGGGGTTTATCAGCGTGCTGGACGAACGGTTTATCGGCGCGCTGTTCGTGGCGCCACAAAAGCTTGGCAGGGGTATCGGCGCCGCGCTGCTCAGCCATGTTAAGCAGCGCTACGACAACCTGAGTCTTGAGGTTTACCAGCAAAACGAGCGGGCGGTGACGTTCTATCACGCGCAGGGCTTTCGCATTGAAGCGAGCGCCTGGCAGGAAGAGACTCACCACCCGACGTGGATTATGCGCTGGTGGGCGGATCAAACGCCGTTACGTTAAGCGCAGGTCCCCGGTATTTTTCCATCCACACAAGGGTCGTGTTGCCAGCGCAGCCGTTGGCAAGGCGTGACGAAGGAATATCCAGCGTCAGCACGTTAACCGCGCCATTTTTGCAAATGCCGTCCGCCGTTTTATCGAGATCCGGCCATGCGCCCTGATGCAGGCAAATCACGCCTGGCTTAATGCCGTCGGTGACTACCGCGCCCGCCAGCACCTGGCCGCGTTCGTTCCACACGCGCACCAGGTCGCCATCTTCAATGCCGCGCGCGTTGGCGTCCTGCGGATGCAGCGTCAGCGGCTCGCGCCCGGCCACCGCGTAGCGATCGCGCAGTTTCGCGTAGTTAAGCTGGCTGTGCAGGCGGTGCGCAGGGTGCGCGGAAAGCAACTGCAGTTGCCCTTCCCGCGCGTTGCCCTGCCATTCGTCCGGCGCAAGCCAGGTTGGGTGCGGCGGGCAGTCGGCATAGCCGTAGCGGGCGATGCGCTCAGAATAGATCTCGATTTTGCCGCTTGGCGTCTTAAGCGGGTTTGCCGCCGGGTCGTCGCGAAACGCGGCGAAGCGGATGAATTCAGCGTTTTGCGGGCTCTCCGGCATTTCGATAATGTTGTTCGCCTGCCAGAAATCGTTGAAGGGCGGCAGCATCACCTGCTGCTGCGCGCCGCGCTCGCGGGCGATGTTATAAAACGTCTCCAGCCATTCCAGCTCGGTTTTGCCTTCGGTAAACCGTGCGTGCCCGCCCTCTTCCCACCGTTCGCTGAGCGCTGCAAAAACGTCGAAATCATTACGCGCTTCATACTGCGGCGGCACAACCTGCTTCATCGGCACCAGATGCTGGTTGCTGTAGTCGCCGGTCATGGTCATGTCGTTGCGCTCAAACGAGGTGGTAATAGGCAGCACGATATCGGCGTGCTTCGCCGCGCCCGTCCAGAAGCATTCGGAAATCACCACCAGCTCCGGCTTCTGCCAGGCGTTAATCAGCCGGTTGGTATCCTGATGATGGGTAAAGTTGCTGCCGCCCGCCCACCAGATGAAGCGGATATCGGGAAACGCGCGCTGTTCGCCGTTGTGATGGTAAGCGCCGCCCGGGTTTTCCAGCGCTTCGACGATTCGCGCCACCGGAATTTTGTCCACCGCGTCCACGCCGCCCGCCAGCGAGCCTTGCATAGAGGCGAGCACCGCGGCGCGGCGCGTCGGGTTGCCGCCGTTGGCGAAGTGGTAAGAGAGGCCAAAACCGCCGCCCGGCAGGCCGATTTGCCCGAGCATGGCGGCAAGCGTCACCAGCATCCAGTGTTTCTGCTCGCCGTACTGCTGGCGCTGCATGCCCCAGCCCGCCATCAGCATGGTGCGGTTTTCATGGAAAAGCTGCGCCAGCTCGCGAATGACGGCGGCTTCAACGCCGCAAATTTCCGCGGCCCACTCCGCCGTTTTCGCCGTTCCGTCGCTTTTGCCGGTCAGGTAATTGGCGAAAATCTCGTAACCATGGGTACAGCGTTCCAGAAACGCCCGATCCTGCCAGCCATTCTCCACTAGCGTGTGGGCGATGCCGAGCATCAGCGCCACGTCGGTGCCCATATGCGGGGCAATCCACGTCACGCTGTCGCCAAGAAACTCCACCGTTTCCGAGCGCATCGGGTCGATGCAGAAAATGCGTTTGCCGCTCTTCTTCAGCTGTTCGAAATAGCCGATGCCCTGCTCGTCCGAGGCGTTCCAGGCGATTTTCAGCGTGTTGAGCGGATTGGCGCTCCACAGCACGACCACTTCGCTGTGCTCAAGCACCAGCGGCCAGCTGGTCTGCTGTTGATAGACCTCGTTGCCGCCCACCACGTAAGGCATTATCACCTGCGCCGCGCCCGTGGAATAGTCGCCCAGATGGCCCGTATAGCCGCCCGCAAGGCTCATATAGCGCTGCAGCAGCGTCGCCGCCTTGTGCAGCACGCCGTTAGAACGCCAGCCGTAGGAGCCTGCGAAAATCGCCGACGGACCGTAACTGGTGCGAATGCGCTGATGCTGCTGATGGATAAGCGCGAGCGCCTCGTCCCAGCTTATGCGAACGAATTCATCCTGCCCGCGCACGCCCTGCGGTTTGTCTGGCGAGGCGAGAAAGCCTTTGCGCGCCATCGGGTAGCGCACGCGGGTTTTGCTGTGTACCTGATCGGGCACCGCCGTTTGCAGGGAATTGGGGTGGCGGGTTTCAAGCGCGCCCGTGGAGGAGAAGACGGTCTCACCGTCGGTTTCCACCACCATCGGTCCCCAGTGGGCGGCCGTGACAATTTGTTTTAAAGAGGATGAGTTCGCCAAAACGGGCTCCTGACTGGCATTTGCAGATAACGTGGCGTGATTGTGTTTACTTTATCGCCACTCGACTCACTATTGCTTACAAAATCGGAAGAGTTCCTGAAATTTTCAACATAAACACCCGGCATAATCAATCACCGCCGTTGTATGCGGCCAAGAAATAAATTGAATAAGGATATGCGATGAAAAAACGCGTAATGATGATTGCCGCTCTGGTCAGCGGCGCACTGGCCGTTTCCGGCTGTACAACTAACCCCTACACCGGCGAACGTGAAGCAGGGAAATCGGGTATCGGCGCCGGCCTCGGCACGCTGGTAGGCGCAGGCGTCGGCGCGCTCTCCTCTTCGAAGAAAGATCGCGGCAAAGGCGCGCTGATTGGCGCGGCGGCGGGCGCGGCGCTTGGCGGCGGCGTGGGGTATTACATGGATGTGCAGGAAGCTAAGCTGCGCGACAAAATGCAGGGCACCGGCGTAAGCGTCACCCGCAGCGGCGACAACATTATCCTCAACATGCCTAACAATGTGACCTTCGACAGCAATCAGGCGAACCTGAAACCAGCGGGCGCCAACACCCTGACCGGTGTGGCGATGGTGCTCAAAGAGTATCCGAAAACCGCGGTTAACGTGGTGGGCTACACCGACAGCACTGGCGGCCAGGATCTCAACATGCGTCTGTCGCAACAGCGCGCAGACAGCGTGGCCAGCGCGCTCATTACGCAGGGCGTGGCGGCCAACCGCATCCGCACCAGCGGCATGGGCCCGGCGAACCCTATCGCCAGCAACAGCACTGAAGAGGGTAAAGCGCAGAACCGTCGCGTAGAAATTACCTTAAGCCCGTTGCAGTAACAGGCAGCACGCCTCACCGCGCTTTTCCGGTGAGGCGTATTTAGCCGGTTTACTCGCTGAGAAAAGTTAATGGTGCAGCATCTCATCCACAATCTGCGCTTTGCTTAACTGGTAGGGATAATAAGTCGGCCAGTTATCCATCTCTTTTAATAACGCCTCGTGAGAAGTATTACTCATAAAAATATGGAAATGCTGTGATTTGCGCGGGGCGATGGTGTGGTCGCTGAACTGGACATATTTCGGCGCCTTTGACGCGGCGTCTTTACATTCAAAAAGATAGCGCACGCCCTTTTTACCGGAAGCATAAGTCAGAATTTTAAAACCGTTATAGCTGTACTGGCAGGCGTTTACGGCTTTACCGGTGTGGAATTCCATCACATTGTTTTCAATGCCGATTGTCTCCACATCCGTGGCGTAACCTTTTTTATAATAAGCCCGATACTCCTCCACGCTTTTATTGGCCGCTTTCGCCTTCTTTACTAAAACCGGGTCGAGATCGCCGTTTAATAAATAAGGGTTAAGCGATTGCCACACACCGTCCCAGTCGCTTAGCGGGCGATCTTTAACCGCTTTATCATCAAAAATACCTTCGCTGGCTTTCTGCTCCGCTTCTGTCAGCGGCGCGCCATGATGATGCGCATGGGCAAACGCCTGAGCGCCAGGCAGTACAAGCCCTATTCCCAGTAACAAGGCTAACTTATTCATTACTCTCACTCTCCTGTGCAAGCATAGTTATTAATTGATACGTTATAACATAATAATTAACGGTTCTGCAAAGCCGCTCAAGCGCGATAACCAACCGGCAAGCGATGAATGACGCGCCGCGCCCGGCAACGGTCCGCTTTACGCCTGCCCCCTAAATAATCTAATAATAAAAACAGCCACCTGACCGGCAGGCGTTACAGCACTCAGAAGGAAGCTCCATGACCATAAAAGCGTCTCGCGCCACCATCAGCGACGTGGCGAAAGCGGCGAATACCGGCAAAACCAGCGTTTCGCGCTACCTCAACGGCGAAAAACACCTGCTTTCCGAAGCCTTGCTTGAGCGCATTGAGCGCGCCATAGCCGACCTGGATTACCGCCCCAGCCAGATGGCGCGCGGCCTCAAGCGTGGGCGCACGCGGCTTATTGGTCTTATCATCGCGGACATCACCAATCCCTATTCCGTTAACGTGCTGAGCGGCATCGAAGCCGCGTGCCGGGAAAAAGGCTTTACGCCGCTGGTCTGCAACACCAATAACGAGCTTGATCAGGAGCTGCATTACCTGGACCTGCTGCGCAGCTACCAGGTGGAAGGCATTGTGGTGAACGCCGTGGGAATGCGTGAAGAGGGGTTGAGCCGCCTGCAGCAGTCGGCGCTGCCGATGGTGCTGATTGACCGTAAGATCCCCGACTTCGCCTGCGATGTCGTCGGGCTTGATAACAACCAGGCGGCCACTACCGCCACGGAGCATTTAATCGAGCAGGGGTTTGAAGCGCTGCTGTTTCTCAGCGAGCCGCTCGGTACGGTAAACACCCGTCAGGAGCGGCTGAAAGCGTTTCGCCACACTGCCGCGCGTTATCCCGGCATTGTGGCGCAGAATGAAGAAACGCCGCTGCATGAGACGGAGCGGCTGGACAATATCCTGCGTCAGTTTCACCAGCAGTATCGCGGCATGCGCAAAGCGGTTATCTCAGCCAACGGCGCGCTGACGCTGCAGGTAGCCCGCTCGCTTAAGCGCATCGGCCTGCACTGGGGCGCGGACATCGGCCTGCTTGGCTTCGACGAACTGGAATGGGCGGAGCTCGCAGGCGTTGGCATCACGACCTTAAAACAGCCCACCTGGCAGATTGGCTACGCCGCGCTTGAGCAGGTGGTAAAACGTATTGAAGGGCATGAAGAAACGGTGCGGGAGCAGGTTTTTTCCGGCGAGCTGATTGTCCGGGGCTCCACGGCGCGCTGATCGACTGTTCGTGATGGCGATCATAAATTCAACATCCTGGCCTTCTCTTTGGAACCGGTTCCATCTAGCGTAATAACTATGTTATGCAGATGTAACCACTCCGGAGAAATCGATGGAGAGAGAAATTATCGTTGTTACCGCAGCTTACGGTAACGACCGGGTTAAATCCCTCGGCGGGCAGCAGGCAGTCCTGCCGATTATCGCCGAAGCCGGGGCCGACGGCGTGGAAATTCGCCGCGAACTGTTAAGCCCTGAAGAGCGCGACAACCTCCCCGCCCTTGCTCGCACCATTGAAGAGAAAGGGCTGTTCGCCTGCTACTCCGCGCCAGAGCCGCTTTTCGATACCGACGGCAAACTTAACCCTCAGCTTCCCAATCTGCTGACGGAAGCGCACGAGCTGAACGCCCGCTGGCTGAAGGTTTCGCTTGGCCACTTTCGTCATAACCGCCAGGCGGAGCCGCTCTTTTCCCTGCTCGCCCTCTCCAACGTGGCGCTGGTGGTGGAAAACGACCAGACCGACTGCGGCCAGCTTAAACCGATGCAGCGCTTTCAGGCCGCCAGCAAGGTGCTCAATCTGCCGGTAAAACTGACTTTTGATATGGCGAACTGGCTGTGGGTGGGCGACTCGCCGGAAGACGCCGCGCGCTTTCTGGCGCCTTCCGTCAGCTACATTCACGTGAAGGCCGCCGTGCCGCACCACTATCACTACCGCGCCATTGCGCTGGATGACGCAGAGCCGCGCTGGCGCGCGCTGCTGAATCAGCTGCCTGCCGACGCGCCGCGCGGCATTGAGTTCCCGCTGGAAGGGCGCGATCTCACCGCCGTCACCCGTCATTACGTCAACCTGTTACGCGAGGAGTAAAGGCCATGCCGAACACGCTGGATGTCATCACCATTGGCGAAGCGATGGCAATGTTCGTCGCCACCGAAACCGGCGACCTGGCCGACGTTGAACGCTTTATGAAGCGGGTCGCCGGGGCGGAACTGAACGTGGCGACAGGCCTTGCCCGGCTCGGCCTGCAGGTGAGCTGGGTAAGCCGGGTCGGCAACGACTCCTTTGGCCGCTTTGTGCTGCAACAGTTGGCGAAAGAAGGGATTAGCGCCCAGGGCGTCACCATTGACGACCGCTATCCGACCGGTTTCCAGTTGAAATCGAAGGTTGAAGATGGAACCGATCCCACTGTGGAGTATTTCCGTAAAGGTTCCGCCGCCAGCCACCTTTCCGTAGAAGATTTTAACGCGCCGCTGTTTTACAGCGCCCGCCACCTGCATGTCAGCGGCGTGGCGGCGGCGCTCTCGGCTTCTTCGCTGGAGCTGCTTAACCACACGGTGCGCATGATGAAAGCCGAAGGCAAAACTATCTCCTTCGACCCGAACCTGCGCCCGGTGCTGTGGAAAAGCGAAGCGGAGATGGTAGAGAAACTTAACCAGCTCGCCTTCCAGGCGGACTGGGTGCTGCCAGGGCTGAAGGAAGGCGTCATTCTGACCGGGAAAACCACGCCGGAAGGCATCGCCGATTTTTATCTCGAGCGCGGCGTAAACGCGGTGGTGCTGAAAACGGGCGCCGATGGCGCGTGGTTCAAAACCGCCAGCGGTGAGCAAGGCGCCGTGGCAGCAGTGAAGGTGGATAACGTGGTGGATACCGTCGGCGCAGGCGACGGCTTTGCGGTAGGCGTAATCAGCGCCCTGCTGGAAGGCAAAACCCTGCATCAGGCGGTCTGCCGCGGCAATAAAATCGGCTCGCTGGCGATTCAGGTGCCCGGCGACAGCGAAGGATTGCCCACCCGTGAGCAACTGGGCGAGTAACACCTTTACCCCACTCTCCCTGCAAGAGAGGGGGGTAAAAGCGGGCAGGTCATAGGTAAGCTCGCCCTCCCCTGCGCCGGGAAAGAGCAGAACGCAAAAGTAAGCGATTTTCCCTCCGCCGTTCCGGCGAGAGAAAAAGAGCAGAACGCAAAAAGTAAGTGGTTTTCTCCCTCGCCCCTTTGGGGGGAGGGCCGGGGTGAGGGGAGCAGGCCTCACCCACCTGAAAGCGAGTCAGTATTAACAGCATCCGTCGCCCCCTACATCGACGCGTTGCCCTAACCTCAACCATAGAGGGAAGCTTATGAAAAGCCCGACTAATGCATCAAAACGCTGGCTGTACATCATGCCTATCGTGTTTATCACGTACAGCCTGGCCTACCTCGACCGCGCTAACTTCAGCTTCGCCTCCGCGGCGGGCATCAACGAAGACCTGGGCATTACCAAAGGGGTTTCTTCCCTGCTGGGCGCGCTCTTCTTCCTGGGATATTTCTTTTTCCAGATCCCCGGCGCGGTCTACGCCGAACGCCGCAGCGTGCGCAAGCTTATCTTTATCTGCCTGATTTTATGGGGCGCCTGCGCCTCGCTCACCGGCGTGGTGAGCAATATCCCGATGCTCGCGGCCATCCGCTTTATCCTCGGCGTGGTGGAGGCGGCGGTGATGCCCGCCATGCTGATTTACATCAGCAACTGGTTTACCAAATCGGAGCGTTCGCGTGCGAATACCTTCCTTATCCTCGGCAACCCGGTCACGGTATTGTGGATGTCGGTGGTCTCCGGCTACCTGATCCAGTCTTTCGGCTGGCGTGAAATGTTCATCATCGAAGGGGTGCCGGCGGTGATCTGGGCTTTTTGCTGGTGGGTGCTGGTGAAAGATAAACCGACCCAGGTGAAATGGCTGGCGGAAGATGAAAAAGCGGCGCTGCAGGCGCAGCTCGACCAGGAACAGCAGGGCATTAAAGCGGTGCGCAACTACAGTGAAGCGTTCCGCTCACGCAACGTTGTTCTGCTGTGCGCGCAATACTTCGCCTGGAGCATCGGCGTTTACGGCTTCGTGCTGTGGCTGCCTTCCATTATCCGCAGCGGCAGCGAAAACATGGGCATGGTGGAAGTGGGCTGGCTTTCGTCCGTGCCTTATCTGGCGGCGACCATCGCCATGATCGTGGTCTCCTGGGCGTCTGATAAGATGCAGAACCGCAAGCTGTTTGTCTGGCCGCTGCTGCTGATTGGCGGGCTGGCGTTTATCGGCTCATGGGCGCTGGGCGCGAACCACTTCTGGGCGTCCTATACGCTGCTGGTGATCGCCGGTGCGGCGATGTATGCCCCGTATGGCCCGTTCTTCGCGATTATCCCGGAGATGCTGCCGAAAAACGTCGCGGGCGGCGCGATGGCGTTAATCAACAGCATGGGGGCGCTCGGGTCGTTTGTCGGCTCCTGGGTGGTGGGTTATCTCAACGGCGCCACGGGCAGCCCGGCCGCCTCCTACATTTTTATGGGTGTGGCGCTTTTTGCCTCCGTATGGCTCACGCTTATCGTTAAACCCACGGTGAGCCAGCGGATGCCAGCCGGCGCTCGCCACGCATAACGCGCAGGGCGGCATGATGCCGCCCTTTCGTCTACGCTTGAAACTTCGCTAAACGCAGGAGATTTGCATGAAGCCGTCCGTCATTCTCTATAAATCCCTCCCCGACGACCTGCTCGCCCGCCTGGAAAGCCGCTTCACCGTTACTCAGGTTAAAAACTTAAGCCCGGAAACGGTAGAACAGCACGCCGAGGCGTTTGCCAATGCCGAAGGGCTACTGGGCTCGAGCGAAAAGGTCGATGAAGCGCTGCTGGCGAAAATGCCTAAGCTTCGCGCTACCTCCACCGTTTCCGTGGGGTATGACAACTTTGACGTTGACGCGCTGAACGCCCGTCGCATCGCGCTGATGCATACGCCAACCGTGCTGACCGAAACGGTGGCGGATACCCTGATGACGCTGGTGCTGACCACCGCACGCCGCGCGCTGGAAGTCGCGGAGCGCGTGAAAAAAGGGGAATGGACGAAGAGCATCGGTCCGGACTGGTTCGGCATTGACGTACACCATAAAACGCTGGGCATTGTCGGCATGGGCCGTATCGGCCTTGCGCTGGCGCAGCGCGCGCACTTCGGTTTCGGCATGCCCATCCTGTATAACGCCCGCCGCCAGCACCAGGAGGCGGAAGAGCGTTTCAACGCACGTCCTTGCGACCTGGATACGCTGCTGCGCGAATCGGACTTCGTCTGCATCGTGCTGCCGTTAACAGAGGAAACGCATCATCTTATTAACGCCGAAAAAATCGCGCTGATGAAGCCTTCCGCCATTCTTATCAATGCCGGACGCGGCCCGGTGGTGGATGAACCGGCGCTGATTGACGCGCTAAAAGCAGGCAAAATCCATGCGGCGGGTCTGGATGTGTTTGAGCAGGAGCCGCTGCCAGCGGATTCGCCGCTGCTTTCAATGCCAAACGTCGTGGCGCTGCCGCACATCGGTTCAGCAACCCACGAAACGCGTTACAACATGTCGGCCTGCGCGGTGGATAACCTGATTGACGCGCTAAACGGCAACGTAGAAAAGAACTGCGTAAACCCACAGGCGGTGAAATAAAAAAAACGGCTCGTAAGAGCCGTTTTTTATTACTGCATCGCGTTAGTCGCGGCGCTGTAAGCTTGCATAAAGGCCTGATGCTGGGAAGCGAGCGGGCCAATCAGCGAGTTGTACTGGCTTGCCTGCTGAGAGGTAGGGAACTGAATGCCGTTTGACACAAAGCTCACCTGCGTGCCCTGCTGAGCAATGAAATCGCCAACCTGCACCAGCTGTTGCGTGAACACCTGAGCGGCCGGGATCAGCGGCTGCAGCGCGTTCGCCGGGCCGGTCACCACTTTCTCATAGGCTTTATCAAAGACCGGCTTCAGATCGTCTGCGAGCTTCAGCGTCGAGCGCGAGTTATCCGCCTGCATTTTAGCGTTTTGCAACTGCTGGCTTAGCACGCCGAGCGAGCCGTTAGCCTGGCGCAGCGCTTCACGCTGGGTCATGTAATCCTGCGGCACGCGGATGCTGTTAACGCTGTCCACCACCGGGCGAATGCCGGCGTCCATCGCCTGATTCACCTGCTGGGAATAGCCGTAAAGCACGGCGTAATCAGAAACGAACGGGCCGAACTGCTTTTTCTGGTCCGCCGTCAACGTCGGCAGCTGTTCGCCGCTACGCATCACCGTGTTTTGCAGAAAATCGATAAACGCTTTGCGTTGATCGCCCTCTTTATCAAAGCACCCGCTCAGGCTAACCACCATCAGTAACGCCGCCAGCGGCGCAAACCAGCGAGAGCAGGACTTACCTGTCGCCATTTTTTTACTCCTTTCACCACGAATTACGCACCCTGCCACCAGCGTGCTTTCAACGCTGACAAGAATAGTCCACGCGCGCCTCGCAGGATACCCTTTATTGCTTCGCAATGCAGGCTTGCGCGCCTTTTATTAACATCACGTCCGTGAGAAAAAAGGGGCTGTCAGCCTGCGCTGACAGCCCTTATAAAGGCGCTCGCGGTACGCCCGTCCACCTCAGGCCTGAAAGGCGGGAATGCTCCCCCGCCTTCAGGTTGCTTACTTACCGGATTCGTAGGCCATAAGCGCAACAACCTCCAGAGGCCCGTCCTTATAGCGAATTTCACAGAATGAATTTCTCGTCAGGAACAGCGTTATTAACAGCGTGCTGCAGACGATTAATAAGTACCAGACCCGGGGGTTTTGCGGCAGCTTCATCGCTTTCTTCTCCTTGCCTTGCGGCGGGTAAGAGGCTACGCTGACGGTGTCTAGGCGTCGGAGTAGGCCTCGTTGGTTAATGAAAATTGACCTTCGGGGCTTTCTTCTTTCTGCCTCACCGCACATCCGCTTTTATGCCGATCGCATGAGGCAAAAAGCCTCAAGCGCCAGCGCCACTATACGCCTCTGCGTTCCTTGCCCAGCCAGTCCCGGCCAACTTTCAGAAGATGCAGCGCGTCTTTTTCCGCAGCCTTAATCTGAAACTATCCGCGTTGTATTACCGCGCCCCGCCCTTCTTGCCCCATTGAAGTGCAGCCCTGAGTGCGACTGCCCCGTTGTTGCACAAACGCGCAGGCCGCTTCTGTTACGCGTTCTTTTAAGACGCTGAATGCAAAGCGCATCCCTTACCTGGCACGCGGCTTGCTTTATCAAACCCGCAGGGGTGACGGGCGTTTCGCCGTCGTCGCCAGACAAATTCAATGGGTCACTAGGGTTCCGGTCGCAAGACGCTGGTCCGAGAGTGGCCGACCGCCCTCTGGCGGTTACACGGCGGGACAAAAGCCCGGGAGGATAAGCGACGAAGGTGCGCCTCCTCCTGCTTTGTTCCCCGTTAACCTCAGAGGAAACGCCATGCTCAACGCCTGCCGGAAAGGAATACTGCTTATCGCCCTTGCGCTCTTTAGCGTGGGTGCCGATGCGGCAAAACCCGCCTTCAAACTTTGCTGGTCTATTTACGCAGGCTGGATGCCCTGGGATTACGCTCAACAGAGCGGCATCATCAAAAAGTGGGCCGACAAATACAACATCGACATCCAGTTCGTGCAGGTAAACGACTATATCGAGTCGGTTAACCAGTACACCGCTGGCGGTTTCGACGGCTGCACCATGACCAACATGGATGCCCTGACCCTGCCTGCCGCAGGCGGCGTCGACAGCACTGCGCTGATTATCGGCGACTACTCCAACGGCAACGACGGCATCGTGTCGAAAACCGTCCCGTCCGTCGCCGCGCTCAAAGGGCAGGACATCAATCTCGTCGAGCTTTCCGTTTCCCACTACCTGCTGGCTCGCGCGCTGGAAACAGCCGGGCTTAGCGAAAGGGATGTGAAAGTGGTGAACACGGCGGACGCCGACCTGGTGGCTGCTTTCGGCACCCCGGATGTGAAATCTATCGTGACCTGGAACCCGCTGCTGGCGCAGGCGCAAAAGCAGGCGGGAGCCAAAACGCTCTTCACTTCAGCGCAAATCCCCGGCGAAATCCTCGACCTGCTGGTGGTCAACACCGCCATGCTGAAACAGCACCCGGAGCTTGGCAAAGCGCTGACCGGCGCCTGGTTTGAAACGCTGAAAACCATGCAGGGCGACAGTGAGGCAGCAAAAGCCGCCCGCAAGCAAATGGGTGAGGCGGCAGGCACCGATCTGGCGGGTTTTGACGCCCAGCTCGCCGCCACGCACCTTTTCGCCACGCCGCAAGCGGCGCTCGACTTCACCGTCAGTCCGCAGCTTAAAACCACCATGCAGAAGGTGGCGGAGTTCTCCTTCGCCCACGGCCTGCTGGGCGACGCCGCGCCTTCCGCCGATGTGGTGGGCATCGCGACGCCCGCTGGCAGCTGGGGCGACGCGGGCAACCTGAAATTACGCTTCAGCGACGAGTTTGTCCGGCTCGCCGCAGAAAACAAACTCTGATAACGGAGGTGGGCGATGCGCAAAGTGATTAACTTCCAACCGCAGCCGATGAGCCGCGTGCTGCTGGGGGCCCTGCCGCTGCTGGCGCTGGCGCTGTTTTATCTGATTGCCTCCGACGCGCGTCTGGCGGCCAACAGCGCCGATAAGCTGCTGCCGGGCCTGGACGCGATGCGCGCCGCCGTTGACCGCATGGCGTTTACGCCAAGCCCGCGCACTGGCGAATACCTGTTATGGACCGATACCGCCGCAAGCCTGCTGCGTCTGCTCACAGGCGCGCTGCTGAGCGCGGTCACCGCGCTGCTGTTGGGCCTCTTTTGCGGCGCGCTGCCCTCGGTACGCGCCGTGCTCTCGCCGCTGGTAACCCTGGTAGCGCTGGTTCCGCCGCTGGCTATCCTGCCGATTCTGTTTATCTGCTTCGGGCTTGGCGAGTTGTCGAAAGTGATGCTGATTATTATCGGCATCACCCCCTTTCTTATTCGCGACCTGCAGATGCAGGTGATGGCCATTCCGCATGAACAGCTGGTGAAAGCGCAAACGCTCGGCGGCCACAGCGGCCAAATCCTGGTGCGGGTGATTTTGCCGCAGCTGCTGCCGCGCCTGCTGGACGCGCTGCGCCTGTCGCTCGGCGCCGCCTGGCTGTTTCTTATCGCCGCCGAAGCCATCGCCGCCACCGAAGGGCTGGGCTATCGCATCTTCCTGATGCGCCGCTACATGGCGATGGACGTCATTCTGCCGTATGTCGCCTGGATAACGCTGCTCGCCTTCTTGCTCGACTGGCTGCTGCGCACGCTCAGCCGCCGCTGTTTCCCCTGGTACTACGCCAAATAAGGAGGCCGTTATGCCACTGCTGGAACTGAAAAACCTTGAAAAGCATTACGGCAATCAGGTGGTGCTGGAGCGGCTGAACGTACAGGTGGAAGAGGGCGAGTTTGTCTCTATCGTCGGCGCGTCCGGCTGCGGCAAAACCACCTTTCTGAAGATGCTGCTCGGCACCGAAGCGCAAAGCAAAGGGCAACTGCTGCTCGACGGCGAACCGCTCGCCCAGGAGCCGGACGCCCAGCGCGGCATCGTCTTCCAGCGCTACTCCGTCTTTCCGCACCTGACCGTGCTTGGCAACGTGATGCTGGCGGATGAGTTTAGCGAAGCGCGCTGGTTCGGTCGGGTGTGGGGACGCAAGCGCCACGCCATTCGCGAACGCGCCCGCGCTATGCTCGACCAGGTTGGGCTATTGGCGGCGCAGGATAAATACCCGCACCAGCTCTCCGGCGGCATGCAGCAGCGTCTGGCGCTGGCGCAGGCGCTGGTAAAACAGCCGCGCATCCTGCTGCTGGATGAACCTTTCGGCGCGCTCGACCCCGGCATTCGCGGTGAAATGCACCAGTTGATAAGCGATCTCTGGCAGCGCCACCGCCTGACGATTTTCATGATAACCCACGACCTGAAAGAGGGCTTTTCGCTCGGCTCACGGCTGTGGGTGTTCGATAAAGTACGCCACGACCCGCAGGCCCCTGACGCGTACGGCGCCTGCATCACCTATGACATTCCGTTGGATCGCCCGCCCGCCGGCAAAGTCAGGCCGATTAACGGCGTGGTGCGCCCCTTTCCCGGTTCAGACCCCACGCAACGCCCGCTGGCCTTAATCAGCGAAGGCTAACTCAAGGAGACGCAATGGAAACCGTTTATGAAACCCGCCTGCCCGCTGGCAGCCACTGGTCGCTGGTGATGCGCCGGGGCACGGCGCTGACGCTCACCGACGCAGAGGGCGGCGCGAACGCCGCCGTCCTCTTCTATAACCCGGAAAACCTGCTTGAGCGCTATAACGCGCCGGATACGCTGAAGTGCCAGCACACTTTCCGGCTGACGGAAGGCCACTGCCTCTACTCGGACATGGGCCGCATTTTTTGCGGCATCGAAAAAGACACGTTCGGCTGGCACGACACCGTCTGCGGCACCAGCAATGCGTCGCTGACAGAACAACAGTTTGGCGCGCTCAACTACCAGCAGGCGCGTAACGCACGCCATCAGAACGGCTATGACAGTTTCCTGACTGAACTGGCGAAATATGGCCTGGGTAAGCGCGATATCGCAGCAAACATTAACTTTTTCGCCAAAGTGGCCGCCAGCGATGAAGGCGAGCTGCGGCTGATTGAGCAGGGCAAGCCCGGCGCGAGCGTTACGCTGCGCTTTGCGATGGATACGCTGGTGGTGCTTCATACCTGCCCTCATCCGTTAAGCGAAGCCAGCCGCTACCCCACCGCGCCGCTGGCGATAACCCTCGACGGTAAGCGTGAGCCGCTGCCGGAAATCTGCCTCGCGCGCGCCGAGAACCAGCGCGGCCTGCGCAATAACCACCTCTACTACCTGAGCGAAGGAGTGTGACGATGCTGACCGAAAGCCCACGCCAGACCACGGACGCCCTGTACCGCGCCACCGTTAACGCCGGAGATTACTGGCTTTATCGCCTTGGCGAAGGACAGACGCTGCGCATCACCGATCTCGAAGGCAACCAGGCGGCGGATACCCTCTTCTTTAACGCCGACGACACCGCCGAACGCTACAGCATGACCGACACCCTGCGCGGCCAGCGCAACGTCTTTCTTTCTACCGGCACGGTGCTGCGCTCAAATGAAGACCGACCGATGCTGGAGATCGTCGCCGATACCTGCGGTCGCCACGACACGCTCGGCGGCGCCTGCTCCTGTGAAAGCAATACCGTGCGTTATGACCTGGAAAAACGCCATATGCACGCCTGCCGCGACTCGTGGATGCTGGCGGTGGCGGCGCACCCGGAATATGACCTGACGCGCCGCGACATCACCCATAACGTCAATTTCTTCATGAACGTGCCGGTTACCGGCGAAGGCGGCCTGACGTTCGCCGACGGCATCTCCGCGCCGGGAAAATATGTGGAAATGGTGGCGAAAATGAACGTTCTGGTGCTTATCTCCAACTGCCCGCAGCTCAATAACCCCTGCAACGGCTACAACCCGACCCCGGTTGAAGTGGCCATCTGGTAATACCCGGCGCTGCGGGACGACCCGCAACAGAGCGCAACGTTAACGCAGGACGACCTGCCCGCCGGAGAGCCGGTTATGTTAAGCCGAATTCTTATCGCCAACCGCGGCGCCATCGCGGTGCGCATCATCCGTACCCTGAAAAAAATGGGCATTACCGCCATCGCGGTGTATGCCGAAGCCGATAAACATGCCGAGCATGTCCGTCTCGCCGACGCCGCTTTCCCGCTGGGCGAAGGCAACGTGCGGGAAACTTATCTCGATCAGGACAAACTTTTCGCCATCGTGCGCGAAAGCGGCGCGCAGGCGATTCACCCTGGGTATGGTTTTCTTAGCGAAAACGCCCGCTTTGTTGAACGCTGCGCCGCCGAAGGGGTGATATTCCTTGGCCCCACCACAGAGCAGATGGCGGCCTTCGGCCTTAAGCACCGCGCCCGCGAGCTGGCGGAACAGAACAACGTGCCGCTGCTGCCCGGCAGCGGTCTGCTTCGCGATGTGGCGCAGGCCGCCGCCGCCGCGCAGGAAATCGGCTATCCGGTGATGCTGAAAAGCACGGCGGGCGGCGGCGGCATCGGCATGCAGCGCTGCGACGACGAGCAGGCGCTGCTGGATGCTTTTGAGCGCGTAAAACGTCTCGCAGGCAACAATTTCGCCGACGATGGCGTCTTCTTAGAGAAATTTATCGCCCGGGCGCGCCACATTGAGGTGCAGGTCTTTGGCGACGGCGAAGGCAACGTGATTGCGCTCGGCGAGCGTGACTGTTCCGCCCAGCGCCGCAACCAGAAAGTGATTGAAGAGACGCCCGCGCCCCGCCTTTCAGACGCTACCCGTCAGGCCCTGCAGCAGACGGCGGTGCGCCTGTGCCAGGCGGTTAACTACCGCAGCGCGGGCACGGTTGAGTACGTTTATGACGACCAGGCGCAGCAGTTCTGGTTCCTTGAAGTGAACACCCGCTTACAGGTGGAGCACGGCGTCACCGAGATGGTTTATGGCGTCGATATTGTGCGCTGGATGGTGGAGCTGGGCGCGCAGACGCTGCCGCCGCTGGAAACGCTTCGCACTACGCCGCAGGGCCACGCCATCCAGGTGCGCGTCTACGCCGAAGATCCGGCGAAAAACTTCCAGCCAGTGGCGGGAACGTTAAGCGAAGTGGCATTCCCAACGTCGGTGGATGGCGCGCAGCTGCGTATCGACCACTGGCTTTCCAGCGGCTGCGAGATTTCGCCTTTCTACGACCCGATGCTGGCGAAAGTGATTGTTCATGCCGCCGATCGCCCGGCGGCGCTGGCGGCCCTGCAAACGACGCTTGATGAGAGCCGTCTTTACGGCATTGAGAACAACCTTGTCTGGCTGCGCCACCTGCTGACGCTGCCAGAGGTGCGGCAAGGCGAGGTGATCACCGCCACGTTAGGCCAGGTCAGCTGGCGGCCCGCCACGCTCGACGTGCTGGGCGGCGGCACAATGACCACCATTCAGGATTTGCCAGGCCGCACCGGCTACTGGCACGTCGGCGTGCCGCCTTCCGGCCCCTTCGACAGCCTGGCGTTTCGCCTGGGCAACGCGCTGCTCGGCAACGCGCCGGATGCCGCCGGTCTTGAAATCACCTTGCGCGGACCGACGCTGCGCTTCAACCAGGCGTGCTCGGTCGTGTTAACCGGCGCGCCCATCGAAGCGATGCGCGAGAAAGCGCCGCTGCCGATGGGCCAGGTGGTAGACATCGCCGCAGGCGAGACGCTGAAGCTCGGCGCGATTAGCGGCGCGGGCTGTCGCAGCTACCTGCTGTTCGCCGGCGGGCTGGATTGCCCACGTTATCTGGGCAGCCGCAGCACGTTCACCCTGGGTAAATTTGGCGGTCATGTCGGGCGCGCGCTGCGCACCGGCGATGTGCTGCACCTTGGGGCGCCGGAACGGCGTCCACAGGCCTCGCTGCCTGCGACGGCTTATCCGGCGATAACGAACCACTGGCAGCTGCGGGTGATTTACGGCCCGCACGGCGCGCCCGCCTTTTTTACCGAAGAGGACATTGAGGCCTTTTTCGCCGCGCGCTGGCAGGTGCACTACAACTCCAGCCGCACCGGCATTCGCCTGATCGGCCCGAAACCGCAGTGGGCGCGCCCCGACGGCGGCGAGGCGGGCATGCACCCTTCCAATATTCACGATAACGCCTACGCCTTCGGCACCGTCGATTTCACCGGCGACATGCCCGTGATTCTCGGCCCGGACGGCCCTTCGCTGGGCGGCTTTGTCTGTCCGGCGACGGTGATTCAAAAAGATCTCTGGAAGCTCGGCCAGCTGAAAGCGGGCGATACGCTGACGTTTGTGCCGGTCACGCTTGAAGAAGCCGACAGCACCGATGAAGTCGCCCCGGCTGTCGCCGTCGCCTCCCTTCCCTCGCCCATTCTCTGGCAAGACGCGGCGCGTGACGGCATGCCCGCCATGACCGTGCGCGCGGCGGGCGATAGCTTCCTGCTGGTGGAATATGGCGAGCTGACGCTGGATATCGCGCTACGTTTTCGCGTACACGCGCTAATGCAACGGCTTGAAAGCGAACCACAGCCGGGCCGTCTGGAAATGACGCCCGGGATCCGCTCGCTACAGATTCATTTCGACCCGACGATCTGCCCGCGTTCGATCCTGTTAAACGCGGTGATCGAAGCGGATCTGTCGCTTGGCGATCTGCATGACGCCCGCGTCCCTTCGCGCACCGTCTGGCTGCCGCTCTCGTGGGATGACGAGGCCTGCCGCGAAGCCATTACCCGTTATACCCAGTCGGTGCGCCCGGGCGCGCCATGGTGCCCGAGCAACATCGAATTTATCCGCCGTATTAACGGGCTGGAGAGCGTTGAGCAGGTGAAAGCGATTGTGTTTGAGGCTTCATACCTGGTGATGGGGCTGGGGGATGTTTATCTCGGCGCGCCGGTGGCGACGCCGCTCGACCCGCGCCACCGGCTGGTCACCACCAAGTACAACCCGGCGCGCACCTGGACTGCGGAAAACTCGGTGGGCATCGGCGGCGCTTATCTGTGCGTGTATGGCATGGAAGGACCAGGCGGCTACCAGTTTATCGGCCGCACGATGCAGATGTGGAACCGCGACCGCCAGACCGCAGCCTTCACCCAGCCGTGGCTGCTGCGCTTCTTCGACCAGATCCGCTTCTACCCGGTCAGCCATGAGGAACTGCTCGATATTCGCGAGCGCTTCCCGTGGGGCGATTACCCGTTGCGCGTTGAAGAGGGCGAGTTCAGCCTGAGCGCTTATCAGCAGATGTTGCAGGACGAGGCGCAGACCATCGAGGCCTTTCAGCAGCGCCGCCAGCAGGCGTTTGATGAGGAGCTGGCGCGCTGGCGCGCCGAGGGGCAGTTCACTTTCGACAGTACGCTGGATGAGCAGCCGCTCGGCGATGAAGCTATCCCGGAAAGCTGTCATGGCGTGGAGAGCCAGGTGGCGGGCAGCGTCTGGCAGTGGCTGGTGCAGCCGGGCGAGCAGGTGCGCGAGGGGCAGATTATCGGCATCCTGGAGTCGATGAAAATGGAAATCCCCGTCACCGCACCGGTGGACGGCACGGTGCATGCGCTCCAGCGTCAGCAGGGGCATCAGGTTCAGGCCGGTCAGTTGCTGATGCTGATTGAGCGCGCCGCCTAACGCGCTTTTTCGCCGGGCAGGGAAGCCTGGCGTAAAATGTTAATAGTTCGTTAAGTCCATCACAAATCCGCCTCCCGGTTTTACCGCCTCGCTTATGTTTTAATATTTTAGTTATCAACAGGATAACCGTTTAACATCGTCGTTCAGGCGCCGGATCGTACGATTATCGCACGCTTACGCGGCGCGCATGATTGCCGGAACGCCAGCGCAATGGTTTGATTAAATGAACGATTAACGAATAACTGTTCGATAATCGAACATAACAGGTCAACTCCGGCGGCGCCCGACACCCTTACCTCTGTTGCCTGCGCCCGCCCCAGCAGGACGTGCCCTATGACAAACAAAACGACTACTGATATTCAGACGTTTATCAACGAGCATCCCTTTTCCCGTTACCAGTGGATGATCCTCGTGCTCTGCTTTATTACCGTGGCGCTGGATGGCTTCGACACCGCCATTATCGGCTTTATCGCCTCCGACCTTGTGCAGGAGTGGGGGGTGGAAAAATCGGCGCTCGGCCCGGTAATGAGCGCAGCCCTGGTCGGGCTCGCTTTCGGCGCGCTTACCGCCGGGCCGATGGCGGACCGCATCGGACGCAAGAAGGTGCTGGTGCTCTCCATTCTGGTGTTTGGCGGCTTCAGCCTGCTCACCGCCTTCGCCAGTTCGCTTAACCAGCTGGCGCTGCTGCGCTTTTTAACCGGCCTCGGGCTTGGCGCAGCGATGCCGAACGCCGCCACGCTGATGTCGGAATATGCGCCGGAGCGCAAACGCGCGTTGCTGGTTAACCTGATGTTTGTCGGCTTCCCGATAGGCTCATCGATGGGCGGCTTTATCTCCGCCTGGCTTATCCCCCATTACGGCTGGCAAAGCGTGCTGGTGCTGGGCGGCGTGATGCCGCTGATGCTCGCCGTAGTGCTGATTTTCCTGCTGCCGGAATCGGCGCGCTATCTGGTGGCGCACAATAAACCGCAGCCGCAGGTAGCCGCCATTCTCCGGCGCATCGCGCCCCTGCCGGAACAAAGCCATTTCGTGCTGCATGAGCCCGGCCAGGTGAAGGAGAAATCGGCGCTCGGCGTTATCTTCTCGCCGCGCTATCTGGTCGGCACGCTGATGCTCTGCCTCACCTACTTTATGGGCCTGCTGATTTTCTATCTGCTGACCTCCTGGCTGCCGCTGCTGATCCGCGAAACCGGCGCGAGCTTAAGCCAGGCGTCGATCATTACCGCCCTCTTCCCGCTTGGCGGCGGGATTGGCGTGCTGATTATCGGCGCGCTGATGGACAGGCTGAACCCGAACAAAGTGGTGGCGGTGGGTTACCTGCTGACCGGGCTGTTCGTCTGCCTGGTGGGCTTCTCGACGAGCAGCCTGGCGCTGATGGGCGTCATGGTGTTTATCGCCGGCACCATCATGAACGGCGCGCAGTCTTCCATGCCGGCGCTGGCGGCGGGCTTTTACCCGACGCAGGGGCGTGCGACGGGCGTGGCCTGGATGCTCGGTCTGGGCCGCTTCGGCGGTATCCTGGGCGCTTTCAGCGGCGCATTTTTAATGCAGGCCGAACTCGCTTTCCGCACAATTTTTATGCTGCTGGCGATCCCGGCGGCGCTTTCCGCGCTGGCGCTGATGGTGAAATATTACGCCAGCCTGCGACGCCCGAAAGAAGAGCGGGTAGCTGACAATCCACTCAATAAAGCGGCGCAAAAAGCGTAACGCTAACGCGGCGGGCGGTTATTCGCCGCCCGCATAACGATTTACAAAATTATACTTAGCTCAACGGGTTAACTGATTATTCAGGCAGTTAACCCCACCTGATGTGCTTAACCAGTCGTTCAATAAGCATAAAAAAGCATCAATTGCAAAATTAATTAGCAGACGCAGGCGCAATTTATATTTTCCGAACTATCCTTAAGAAGCTTCTTAGAAGTTCACGATCCCGCTGTGTGATGTATGAGGAGTTCTCAATGGAATATAAAGAGCCTATGGCTGAGCTGCTCAGCAGCCTTGAGCAGATTGTATTTAAGGACGTACCACAAAAAGTTACCCCGGCGCAGAAACCTAATGCCTTCTCAGAATTTGAAAAACTGCGTAAGAGCATGGGGCTGAAAACGGCTGAACTTGCCCGTGTGATGGGCGTCAGCGTCGCCATGGTGCAGGAATGGGAATCAAAACGAGTAAAACCTTCCAGTACTGAACTTAAGCTGATGCGCCTGATTCAGGCCAACCCGAAGCTAAGTCAGCAACTGATGGAATAATCCGGTCTGTTTGATTTTAACGTTTAAAAAAAAGTAAAAAATAAACCCCGCCATCTGAAGCGGGGTTTTCTGTTTTTAGTAGCCGATATTCAGCACTTCCGGAACAGGATAGCGCTGCGTTTTTTCATCAAAAGGCAGCGACCAGCGTTTATTCATCGCTTCGCCTGCAAGTTTGCCTTTTGCCGTAAGCTGCATGTCCGGCAAGCGTTTGCCGGGCTGCATTTCGCCAAACGTCACCTTTACCTCCAGCTCATCCGGCTTGCAGCCCGCTTTTTCCGTGGGATCGCAGAAGCCAAGGTTATCGGAGTACACTGTTACGGTCGCCACGTTGGCGATTCGCTCGCCAAGCCGAACGTAGTAACGCTCAAAATCCTGGGTAAAGCCCTGAAGCGAATAGGCGGTTTTCGTCACAACGCCCCACTGGTCGCCCATTCGCACCGCCTGCACGTCGCCAGACTGGCCGTAACGCCCCGCGCCCTGCTCGCCCGGCAGGCTTATCGCTTCATTCCCGGTCAGATACCAGATATCGAAATAGCCGCTGTCGGCGCCGGCGCTGTTATCGTTATCGCCTTCGCCGCACATCACAAGGATTCGCTGCTGCGCGCTGATGGGCTTATCAAGACAGCGGCGATAAACAAAACCCGGCGTATCGGTTTTGCGCCACTCCCCGGCAGAGGCAGGCTGGTAATGCTGGTTGATAAAGGGCGCGGCATCGTCCGCCGCATACAGTGGCGCGCTGAAAATGCCTGCCAGCGCCAGTGTTAACGCTAATTTCATGTTAGCCCTCACATAAAAAAACCCGCCTTGCGGCGGGTTTCATCAGGCTTATTGCAGCAGCGAGATATCCGCCACCTGCAAGAATAGCTCACGCAGTTTTGCAAGCAGCGTCAGGCGGTTGATGCGCACCTCGTGCTCTTCCGCGTTCACCATCACCTTGTCGAAGAACTCATCCACCGGCTCGCGCAGGGCGGCAAGCTCAATCAGCGCATCCTGGTAACGCCCTTCGGCGAAATAGGGTTGCAGCTTATCGCGCAGCACAACAAGGTTACCCGCAAGCTTAATCTCCGCCGGCTCTTTCAGCACCGAAGCGTGAACCGTCTCGTTCAGCTGTTCGGTCGACTTCGCAAGGATGTTAGAAACACGCTTGTTGGCGGCGGCCAGCGCAGCGGCCTCTTCCAGCGTGCGGAAGTGCGATACCGCCTTCATGCGGGCGTCGAAATCCGCCGGTTTGGTCGGACGACGCGCCAGCACCGCCTGGATGGTATCCACGCTGTGGCCTTCTTCCTGATACCAGGCGCGGAAGCGGCCCAGCATGAAGTCGATAACGTCATCCACCACGTTAGCGTTGGTCAGCTTGCTGCCGTAGAGGCGCACCGCTTCTTCGGTCAGCGTTTGCAGATCGAGCGGCAGGTTTTTCTCAACGATAATACGCAGCACGCCAAGCGCGGCGCGGCGCAGCGCGAACGGGTCTTTATCCCCTTTCGGATGCTGACCGATGCCGAAGATGCCCGCCAGGGTATCCATTTTGTCGGCAATCGCCAGCGCGCAGGCGACCGGGTTAGAAGGCAGGTCATCGCCCGCGAAGCGCGGCTGGTACTGCTCGTTCAGCGCAACCGCCACATCTTCGGCTTCGCCGTCGTGACGCGCGTAGTGCATCCCCATCACGCCCTGGGTGTCGGTAAACTCGAACACCATGTTGGTCATCAGGTCGCATTTAGAGAGCAGGCCTGCGCGGGTCGCGTGGTTGACATCTGCGCCCGTCTGCCCGGCAATCCAGCCGGCCAGCGCCTGAATGCGGTCGGTTTTATCGCGCAGGGTGCCGAGCTGCTGCTGGAACAGCACGGTTTCCAGGCGCGGCAGATGATCTTCCAGACGCTTTTTGCGGTCGGTATTGAAGAAGAACTCCGCATCCGCCAGACGCGGGCGCACCACTTTTTCGTTACCGGAGATAATCTGCTGCGGATCTTTAGACTCAATGTTCGCCACAAAGATGAAGTGCGGCAGCAGCTTGCCGTCGTTGCCGTAAACCGGGAAGTATTTCTGGTCGCCTTTCATGGTGTAGACCAGCGCCTCGGCAGGCACCGCGAGGAATTTCTCTTCGAATTTCGCCGTCAGCACCACCGGCCATTCCACCAGCGAGGCGACTTCTTCCAGCAGGCTGTCGCTTAAGTCGGCGTTGCCGCCAATCTGACGGGCCGCCGCTTCGGCATCCGCTTTAATCTTCGCTTTACGCGCTTCGTAATCCGCGATGACTTTGCCGCGCTCCAGCAGGATTTCCGGATACTGATCGGCGTTATCCAACGGGAATTCCGGCTCGCCCATAAAGCGGTGGCCGCGGATCACGCGGTCAGAATCGATGCCGAGCACGGTGGCGGGCACGACCTCGTCGCCCAGCAGCAGGGTAACGGTATGCACCGGACGCACGAACTGGACGTCGGAATCGCCCCAGCGCATCAGTTTTGGAATCGGCAGCTTAGCAAGCGCAGTGTTGACCATCGCTGGCAGCAGCGCCTGCACGCTTTCGCCCTTCACATGGGCGCGATAAAGCAGCCATTCGCCTTTGTCGGTGGTGAGGCGTTCCGCCTGGTCGACGGTAATGCCGCAGCCTCGCGCCCAGCCTTCCGCTGCTTTGCTCGGTTTGCCTTCAGCGTCAAACGCCGCCGACACGGCCGGGCCGCGCTTTTCCACTTCGCGGTCGGGCTGAGAAGCGGCGAGACTCGCCACTTTCACCGCCAGGCGGCGCGGCGCCGCGTACCATTTCACCTCGCCATGGGTCAGGCCCGCAGCGTCCAGTTCAGCCGTGAAGTTCGCAGCAAAAGATTCCGCAAGGCTGCGCAGGGCTTTTGGCGGCAGCTCTTCAGTGCCAATCTCCACCAGAAAAGTTTTTTCAGACATGGCAGCCTCTTATTTATTCCTGTTGCACATCGGGAAGCCCAGCGCTTCGCGGGAAGCGTAGTAGGCCTCAGCCACAGCTTTGGTCAGCGTACGGATACGCAGAATGTAGCGCTGGCGCTCGGTTACCGAGATGGCTTTGCGGGCATCCAGCAGGTTGAAGCTGTGCGCGGCTTTCAGAATACGTTCGTAGGCTGGCAGCGGCAGCGGCGTTTCCAGCGCCAGCAACTGCTGCGCTTCTTTCTCGTACTGCTCAAAGCAGGTGAAGAGGAAATCCACATCCGCGTATTCAAAGTTGTAGGTGGACTGCTCTACTTCGTTCTGATGGAACACGTCGCCGTAGGTGGTTTTACCCAGCGGACCGTCGCTCCACACCAGATCGTAAACGCTGTCGACGCCCTGGATATACATCGCCAGACGCTCAAGACCGTAAGTGATCTCACCCGTAACCGGCTTGCACTCCAGACCGCCTACCTGCTGGAAATAGGTGAACTGGGTGACTTCCATACCATTGAGCCACACTTCCCAGCCAAGACCCCAGGCGCCCAGCGTCGGGTTTTCCCAGTTGTCTTCAACGAAGCGGATATCGTGAATGGTCGGGTCCATGCCCAGCTCTTTCAGCGAGCCCAGGTAAAGCTCCTGAATGTTGTCCGGCGACGGCTTGATGATCACCTGGAACTGGTAGTAGTGCTGTAAGCGGTTCGGGTTTTCGCCGTAACGGCCGTCGGTGGGACGGCGGGAAGGCTGTACGTAGGCCGCCGCGATAGGCTCAGGTCCGAGCGCCCGCAGGCAGGTCATGGGGTGAGACGTTCCGGCGCCGACTTCCATGTCCAAAGGTTGAACGATGGTGCAGCCCTGGCGAGCCCAGTAATCCTGAAGCGTCAGAATCAGGCCCTGAAAGGTCCTGGTATCAAACTTTTGCATATAATTTCGCACGCGATACGAGTGGTTTTATAGGGAAGCGGTCAGTATACCCATTGACCGCAAGATATACAGCCCGGATCCGCGTACAAAACCCGGCTGTTGAAGGAAGAGTGAGGTGCTAGCGCATGGAAAGGTGTAAAAAGCGACCGTCAGCGTCAAAAGAGCAGGTAAAACCTTCTTCGCGAGCGGTATAGCCGCGTAATTCATAGCTTCCCTGAAAAGTATCGAACCCGACGACGTTAACCTGCTGCGGCCCGGTGTTGTAGCGGTGCGCGGCTTCCCCTTTGCACAGTTGCTCCATATCCAGCGAACGCGCCGCGGTTAAGTGCGTCTTTTGCGCGTTCTGGGCATGCTGCGGCTCTGATTGCTGCATCATGCAGCCCGTCGTCAGAACAGAAGTCGCCAGCACCATACAGAGAAACCGCTTCGCCATTACTTGTTATCTCCATGTTAAGGTATCGACTTTTCCGCGTTTATGCCGTGGTCCGTCACAGAAAGGGGCCGCATTGTGCGAAACCCCGCAACCGCAGGCAACCGGCCAACGCTAAACTCAGATTGTTCCGGGCGGATAACGCCACCAGAGAATAAAGATGGTACAGAGGATGGCATGCAGCAAAAAATTAACTGGATAGATAACCTGCGCGGCATCGCCTGCCTGATGGTGGTGGTGATTCACACCACCACCTGGTACATCACCAATTCAGGCCAGGTCAGCGCCTGGAGCTGGGATTTAGCGAACGTGCTGAACTCCGCTTCGCGCGTCAGCGTGCCGCTCTTTTTTATGATTTCCGGCTATCTTTTTTTCGGCGAGCGCAGCGCCGGACAGCGCCACTTTCTGCGCATCGCGCTCTGTCTGCTGTTCTATAGCACGGTCGCGTTTATCTACATTTCGCTCTTAACGCCCATCAGCCCGCGGCTTTCGCTTATCTATCTGTTTCAGAAGCCGGTTTTTTATCACCTGTGGTTTTTCTTCGCGATTACGGTCATCTACCTGCTTTCGCCGCTTATCTGCGTAAAAACGGTCAACGCCACAACGATTCTGGGACTGATGGTGTTGCTGGGGGTCATCGCCAATCCGAATACCGTGCCGCAGGTCATCCACGATGTGAAATGGCTGCCGATCAACCTTTATATTCGCGGCGATACCTTTTACTACGTGCTTTATGGTCTGCTTGGCCGGGCTATCGGCATGCTGGAGACGAAAAACGGCGTGGTCAGCGCGGTGGCGGCGTTTTTATTCGTATTGTGCGTGGTGATGATTTCAACCGGCACCCATACGCAGTTGGAAATCCAGGGCAATTTCTCAGATATCTTTTACATCTACTGCGGCCCGCTGGTGTTTATCGCCGCTATCAGCCTGCTGGTGCTGGTGAAAAATACGCTCAATGGACGCCCGCTGCCGGTACTCGGCTTTATTTCCCGCCATTCGCTGGGCATTTACGGCTTTCATGCGCTGTTTATTCATTTTCTGCGCACGCATGATATTGAATTCACCGCCTGGCCGGTGCTGGATCTCGCGTGGATATTCGGCGCAACGCTGGCAGGCTCGCTGCTGCTTTCCATGCTGTTGCAGCGCATCGACACTCGACGGCTGGTCAGCTAGCGCGACCGCGGGCGCGATGAAACTGGCGCGGCGAGGAGAACCCGGCCGCCAGCGCCGCCTGCTCGGTCCTCTGCCCTTGCAGCAGGCACTGTTCCGCCACGGCGAGGCGCAGGTGCTCCAGATAATCCCGCACGCTAATGCCGAGGTGCTGCTGAAAAAGCCGCGACAAATGACGCGGGCTGACGTGTACTTTTTCCGCTAATACGGGCAGGCTCCAGGCGCGCTGCGGCGCGGCCGCCAGCAGATCCTGAGCGCGGTGAATGGCCGGATGCAGATGGTTGCGATAACGCAGCCAGGGCGAAAGCTGCGGATCGTCGCCGGAGCGGCGCAGCCAGACCACCATCTCTCGCGCCACGTCCAGCGCCGTCTGCGGCCCGCAGATCCGGTTAATCAGGTGCAGCGAGAGGTCAATGCCGGAAGTAATGCCGGCGCTGGTCCAGATCCCTCGGTCCTCGACAAAAATGCGGTTTTCCCGCACCAGCGCGCCCGGCGCGGCAGCTTTGAGCCGCTCCAGCACGTCGTGGTGCGTGGTGCAGGCGACGCCGTGCATTAGCCCGGCGCGGGCGGCCAGCAACGCGCCCGAGCAGATGCAGACCAGCGTAAGCTGCTGGCTGTGGATCTGCGGCTGCTGGCGCGTCAGCCAGCGGCGTACCGTTTCCGCCTGCGGCGTGGCGAACCAGCGGGCTGAATCTTCCGCGCCCGGCACCACCAGCAGGCTGCCTGCGGGCAGGTGCTCCGGCAGCGGCGCAATGCCGCTTATTTTCAGCCCAATTGAGGTTTCCACCTCTGCGTCCGGCCCAATGTAGCGCAGACGAAAGCGCCCGCCCGCCAGCCGCAGCGTCTCCGCCGGGCCGGTCATATCCAGCGCGAGTACACCCGGCAACACCACAAACCAGACATCTGTCATCATGCAAGCTGCTCCAGCGTTTGCGCTACGGTGAGAATGGAAGCGAAGCGGCCCTGCAGCACCGTTTCGGTACGATGCCGCAGGGTTTGCGCGTCCAGCGTCACACCCTGCCACGTCATCGGGAAAGTCAGCGTGGCTTCGCTGACAAACGTTACCTTATAGCCAAGGTCGGAAGCTACTCGCGCAGTGGTTTCGCAGCACTGTTCGGTGCGGATGCCAGCGATTATCAGATGATTAATATCACGCCCGCGCAACCAGCGATCCAGCCCGGTGTCGGTAAAAGCGTTATGCACATGCTTATGAAAAGCGACCGCCGGACGATGGGTTAAAAAGGGCATCGGCGTGACAAAGCCGGACTCCAGCGTAAAGACATCGTCACCGTCCACGTGAAAAATATCCACTACCGGCACCTGAAGCGCTTCGCAGCCGCGAATAAGCTCGCTTAGCGCCTGCTGAAAGGCCGGAAACTCCGTTTCCTGCCAGTAATGGCGGTGAAAGAAGGAACACTGGGTATCGATATTAAGCAATGCGCTACGTGTCATTTTCGGACTCCGGTAAAGGGGATTCGTAGCCATTGTGCGCGAGGTTCGCCGCCGTGAGCAGACCAGAAAAGGACAGAAACAGGCTGGTTCAGGACAACGAAAAAGCGCGCCTGCTGGCGCGCTTATACGACAAAAAAAGGGATTTTTAACCTCTCGCCTTGCGCGATACGCTTGCAGTCTCTTCGCTATGACATCAGCGGCAGCAGTTGCTGATAGATCTGGCGGAAGGTTTCCCGCCGCCCGGCGTAGCGCTGATAGCGCTCGTTATCGGGCAGGTGTTGCTGCTCAAGCGGCAGCTGCGGCAGAAGCTGGTGCAGGGATTGTCCGGGCGAAAGGGCGATTTGCGCCAGCCGCGCCGCGCCAAGAGCTGGCCCCACGTCGCCACCGGTGCGGTAATCCAGCGTTTTGCCGCTGATATCCGCCAGCATTTGCCGCCAGTAACCGCTGCGCGCGCCGCCGCCAATAAGCGTTACGCTTTGCGGTTCGATGCCGCAGGCATGCACCGCGTCCATGCCATCCGCCAGCGCATAACCCACCCCTTCCAGCACGGCGCGCGCCAGCTCCGCCGGACCGTGCTGATGCGTCAAACCGAAAAAGACCCCTTTCGCCTGTGGGTTGTTGTGCGGCGTGCGCTCGCCGGAAAGGTAGGGTAAAAACCAGATAACGCCCGCATCGCCGCGCGCGTTTTGCGCCGCTTCAAGCAGCGCCGGCACGCTGTGAAGCCCGGTCAGTTTTGCGGCCCAGTCGAGGCAGGAAGCGGCGCTTAACATGACCGACATCAGATGCCAGCGGTTGGGCAACGCGTGGCAGAAACTGTGCACCGCGCTTTCCGGCTTTGCGCGAAAGCCGTCGCTCACCGCGAAATAGACGCCGGAGGTGCCGAGCGACAGCATCGCCTGGCCGGAATCCACCATACCGACGCCGACGGCGCCCGCCGCGTTGTCGCCGCCGCCCGCCACCACAGGCACGGCTGGCATGCCCCACGCCTCAGCCACATCCGCTTTCAGCACGCCGGTAATTTCGCTGCCTTCAAACAGCGCGGGCATGTTGTCGCGCGTAAGCCGGCACGCCTCCAGCATGAGGTCGCTCCAGTCGCGCTTCGCCACATCAAGCCACATTGTGCCCGCCGCATCGGACATATCGCTGGCGAAGTCGCCCGTCATGCGCAGGCGAAGATAATCTTTTGGCAGCAAAACTTTGTCTACCTGAGCGAAAATTTCCGGCTCATGACGCTCCACCCACAGCAGCTTCGGCGCGGTAAAGCCCGGCATCATCAGGTTGCCGGTGATCGCGCGGGAAGTTTCAATGTTCGCTTCCAGCAGCGCGCATTCTTCGCCGCTGCGGCCGTCATTCCATAAAATCGCCGGGCGCAGCACGCGCTGTTGCTTATCCAGCAGCGTGGCGCCGTGCATCTGCCCGGTCAGACCAAGCGCCTTAACGCCGCGCAGGCTCTGCTTAGCGCCCAGCGCCTTCATGGCGTCGTCCGTTGCCTGCCACCACGCCTGCGGATCTTGCTCAGACCAGAGCGGATGCGGTCGCGACACGCTTAACGGCGCCGTATGCGAGGCTAACAGCGTTCCTTGCTCATCCAGCAGTATCGCTTTGACTCCCGATGTCCCGAGATCGATTCCGACATACATAGCGGCGACTCCTTAAAAAAGCGCCGCCTCGTGGCGGCGCTGGCTTTTATTTATCAAACAGATAGTGATTAACCAGGTTTTCCAGCAGCTCCTGGTGGCCACTCTGATGACGCGGCGCGAAATTATGCTGTTCAGCGTACTTCGCCAGCTCCGCGAGCGTCAGCTGCCCTTTCAAAATTTGCTGGCCCAGCTCACCATTCCAGCCCGCGTAGCGTTTAGCGACGCGCTTATCCAGCTCGCCCTCTTCCAGCATCCGCGCCGCAATCTTCAGCGAAAGCGCCATGGTGTCCATCGCGCCGATATGGCCATAAAAGAGATCGTATTTATCGGTGCTCTGGCGGCGCACTTTGGCGTCGAAGTTCAACCCGCCAGTCGTAAAGCCGCCCGCTTTAAGGATTTCATACATCACCAGCGCGTTTTCCTCCACGCTGTTGGGGAACTGATCGGTATCCCAGCCAAGCTGCGGGTCGCCGCGGTTGGCGTCTACCGAACCGAAGATGCCGAGCGCGATAGCCGTGGCGATTTCATGATGGAAGGCGTGACCCGCGAGCGTGGCGTGGTTCGCCTCGATATTTACCTTAATTTCTTTTTCAAGGCCGAACTGCTTGAGGAAGCCGTAAACCGTCGCGACGTCATAATCATACTGGTGCTTAGTCGGTTCCTGCGGTTTCGGCTCTATTAACAGCGTGCCGCGAAAGCCGATTTTGTGTTTATGCTCCACCACCATCTGCATGAAGCGGCCAATCTGCTCGCGCTCCTGACGCAGGTCGGTGTTGAGCAGCGTTTCATACCCTTCGCGTCCACCCCACAGCACATAGTTTTCCCCGCCCAGTTGATGCGTGGCGTTCATCGCCGTTACAACCTGCGTTGCCGCCCAGGAGAAGACTTCCGGATCCGGGTTGGTGGCGGCCCCGGCGCCGTAGCGCGGGTTAGTAAAGCAGTTCGCCGTGCCCCACAAGAGCTTCACGCCGCTTTGCTGCTGCTTTTCCGCCAGCACGTCGACCATCTGCGCAAAATTGTTCAGGTATTCTTTCAGCGATGCGCCTTCCGGCGAGACGTCCACATCATGGAAGCAGTAATAGGGCACGTTCAGCTTGTGAAAGAATTCAAACGCCACGTCCGCTTTGCGTTTCGCAAGCGCCAGCGCGTCGCCCGGCTGTTGCCACGGGCGGTCGAAGGCGCCCACGCCGAACATATCCGAGCCATTCCAGCAGAAGGTGTGCCAGTAACACGCCGCGAAGCGCAGGTGCTCTTCCATGCGCTTGCCCATCACCTTCTCGTCAGGATTGTAGTGGCGAAACGCCAGCGGGTTGGTGGTCGTCGGACCTTCGTAACGCACGCGCTCAAGTTGGTCGAAATAATTTTGCATAATTGACTCCGTAATCAGGGACCGTTCCAGCGAGGATGGCTTTATCCTGGAATTACCTTTCGTTCTGCTCAATTACGTTATTTCACACTGCGATTAAGAGAATGCGCAAATGTGCGGCGGCTCGCAAAATAGCGTGCAAAATGAAATAAACATCTTCGAGGCTTATTCCACTTTCTTGAAACTGCGCTATGCATTGAAAATTGAAATTCGATCGCCGTCATAAAAGCAAAAATAAACAAAAAATCATAATCAGAAGATAAAAATCTGTAATTGATAACAGGCGAGTCTGCGCTAAAAATTGCCAGCGTCTGAAAGTATCTCTTTGCCTTTAGCCTTAATGGTTGTACGACCTTTCTCACCCCTACTACAGGTATTAACGCTATGAAAATGAAAACCCTACTCGTTACCCTGTGCGCCTCGCTGATGCTTTCGAGCTTCAGCGGCATCGCTAAAGAAGTCAAAATCGGCATGGCTATTGATGACCTGCGCCTTGAGCGCTGGCAAAAGGATCGCGACATCTTCGTCAGCAAAGCGGAATCGTTAGGCGCGAAAGTTTTCGTGCAGTCGGCCAACGGCAACGAAGAGACGCAAATGTCGCAAATTGAAAACATGATTAACCGCGGCGTGGATGTGCTGGTTATTATTCCCTACAACGGCCAGGTATTAAGCAATGTTGTGGCGGAAGCGAAACGCGAAGGAATTAAAGTTCTCGCTTACGACCGCATGATTAATAATGCCGATATCGATTTCTATATCTCTTTCGACAATGAAAAAGTCGGTGAATTACAAGCTAAAAGCCTGGTCGACAAAGTGCCTCAGGGAAATTATTTCCTGATGGGCGGCTCGCCAGTAGATAATAACGCGAAGTTATTCCGCGCCGGGCAAATGAAAGTATTAAAGCCTTATATCGATGAAGGCAAAATTAAAATTGTCGGCGATCAGTGGGCCGATGGCTGGCTGCCGGAAAACGCGCTGAAAATCATGGAAAACGCGCTGACGGCGAACAATAACAAAATTGACGCGGTGGTCGCCTCCAACGACGCCACGGCGGGCGGCGCTATTCAGGCGCTGAGCGCTCAGGGGCTCGCGGGCAAAGTGGCTATTTCCGGGCAGGATGCGGACCTTGCGGGCGTGAAGCGTATTATCGCCGGCACGCAGACCATGACGGTTTATAAACCTATTACGCAACTTGCTAATACCGCGGCAGAAATAGCGGTAGAGCTTGGCAACGATCAAAAACCGAAATCGGACGCCACGCTCAATAACGGTCTGAAAGAGGTGCCGGCGCGCCTGTTGACGCCTATCGAAGTGGATAAAAGCAATATCGAAACCACCGTCATCAAAGATGGTTTTCATAAGAAAAGCGAGCTTTAACCTGGCGGCGCTCATGGTTCGCCATGGGCGCTTTGCTGCTGTATGAACGTCGGGCGAGGGTGCTATGCCTTACTTACTCGAAATGAAAAACATCACTAAAGCGTTCGGCGCGGTGAAAGCGGTGGATAACGTCACGCTCTCGCTGAATCCGGGCGAGGTGCTTTCGCTGTGCGGCGAAAACGGCTCTGGTAAATCAACGTTGATGAAAGTGCTCTGCGGCATCTACCCGCACGGCAGCTACGAGGGCGAAATTTGGTTCGCCGGAGAAAAACTGGAGGCGAACCACATTCGCGATACCGAGCGTAAAGGCATCGCGATAATTCATCAGGAGCTGGCTCTTGTGAAGCACCTGACGGTGCTGGAAAACATTTTTCTTGGCGCCGAGATAACGCACCGCGGCGTACTGGATTACGACACCATGACGCTGCGCTGCCAGAAGCTGCTCGCCCAGGTCAGCCTCGCTATCTCACCCGATACCCGGGTCGGCGATTTAGGTCTCGGCCAACAGCAGCTGGTTGAAATCGCCAAGGCGCTGAATAAGCAAGTGCGGTTGTTGATTCTGGATGAGCCCACCGCGTCGCTCACCGAACAGGAAACCGCCGTGCTGCTGGAGATTATCCGCGACCTGCAAAACCACGGCATCGCCTGCATTTATATCTCCCACAAGCTGAACGAGGTAAAGGCGATTTCCGACACCATCTGCGTTATCCGCGACGGACAGCACATCGGCACGCGGGAAGCCGAACAGATGCGCGAGGAGGATATCATCACCATGATGGTCGGCCGGGAGCTGACAGCGCTCTACCCTAACGAGCCGCACACAGCGGGCGAAGAGATCCTGCGCGTGGAAAACCTGACCGCCTGGCATCCGGTTAACCGGCACATCAAACGGGTGAATAATGTCTCTTTTTCACTGCGCCGCGGTGAAATTCTTGGCATCGCAGGCCTGGTGGGCGCCGGACGCACAGAAGCGGTGCAGTGCCTGTTCGGCGTCTGGCCTGGCCGTCATGAAGGCAAAATCTTTATCGACGGCAAACCGGTGACGATAGCTAACTGCAAGCAGGCCATCGCGCACGGCATCGCCATGGTGCCGGAGGATCGCAAGAGAGACGGCATTGTGCCGGTAATGGCGGTCGGACAGAACATTACGCTGGCGGCGCTGGATAACTTTTCCGGCGCGCTAAGCGCGCTGGACGACGCGGCCGAGCAGCAGTGCATCTTACAGTCGCTACAGCGGCTGAAGGTGAAAACGGCCTCGCCCATGCTCGCTATCGGCCGCTTAAGCGGCGGCAATCAGCAAAAAGCGATTCTTGCGCGCTGCCTGCTGCTTAACCCCCGGGTGCTGATTCTGGATGAACCCACCCGCGGCATCGATATCGGAGCCAAATATGAGATCTACAAACTGATTAACCAACTGGTGCAACAGGGGATCGCGGTCATCGTTATCTCTTCCGAACTGCCGGAAGTGCTGGGCCTGAGCGACCGCGTACTGGTGATGCATGAAGGCCGCCTGAAAGCCAATCTTATCAACCATAACCTGACCCAGGAGCAGGTGATGGAAGCCGCACTGAGGAGCGACAGCCATGTCGAAAAGCAACCCGTCTGAAATGAAACTGGCCGCGCCGCTGGCGACGCCGCTCGGCAACTTGCGCGCGCTGAATCTACAAGTTTTTGTCATGATTGCCGCCATCGTCGCCATCATGCTCTTTTTCACCTTTATGACCGACGGCGCTTATCTGAGCGCCCGGAACGTTTCGAACCTGCTGCGCCAGACCGCCATTACCGGCATTCTGGCGGTAGGGATGGTGTTTGTGATTATCTCGGCCGAAATCGACCTCTCTGTGGGCTCGATGATGGGCCTGCTTGGCGGCGCGGCGGCGATTTTTGACGTCTGGCTGGGCTGGCCGCTGCCGCTGACGGTGGTCGTCACTCTGTTGCTGGGGCTGCTGCTTGGCGCCTGGAACGGCTGGTGGGTCGCCTACCGCAAAGTCCCTTCGTTTATCGTCACGCTCGCCGGCATGCTGGCGTTTCGCGGCGTGCTGATAGGCATCACTAACGGTACTACTGTCTCGCCCACCAGCGCGGCGATGTCGCAAATCGGGCAGAGCTACCTGCCGGATGGCGTCGGTTTTGCGGTAGGCGCGCTGGGTTTAGGCGCGTTTATCGTCTGGCAGTGGCGGGGACGTATGCGTCGTCAGGCGCTGGGTCTCAGCGCGCCCGCCTCAGGCGGCGTAGTGGGACGCCAGGCTATTACCGCTATCGTTGTGCTGGGCGCTATCTGGCTGCTGAATGACTATCGCGGCGTGCCGACCCCGGTGCTGATCCTGGCCTTTCTGCTGCTGGGCGGCCTGTTTATGGCGACCCGTACCGCATTTGGCCGGCGCATTTACGCTATTGGCGGCAACCTGGAAGCGGCGCGCCTCTCCGGTATTAACGTGGAGCGCACCAAGCTTGCCGTCTTTGCCATCAATGGCTTAATGGTCGCTATCGCAGGGTTAATTCTCAGCTCCCGCCTGGGCGCAGGCTCGCCTTCGGCCGGGAATATTGCGGAACTGGACGCCATCGCCGCTTGCGTGATTGGCGGCACCAGCCTGGCAGGCGGTATCGGCAGCGTGGCCGGCGCGGTGATGGGCGCATTTATTATGGCTTCGTTGGATAACGGCATGAGCATGATGGATGTGCCCACCTTCTGGCAGTACATCGTTAAAGGCGCCATTCTGCTGCTCGCCGTCTGGATGGATTCGGCAACCAAGCGTCGCGCCTGAACAAACCCGGCGGCAGATCACAATGTCAGCGCGGGGTTCGCCGCTCGCCGCCGGAATATGGTATTCAGACACAGGTTATGGGCCTGGAAATCAACACTATGTTTGAGAAGCGTCACCGCATTACATTGTTATTTAACGCGAATAAAGCGTATGACCGCCAGGTCGTTGAGGGTGTGGGTGAGTATTTACAGGCTTCACAATCGGAGTGGGATATTTTTATCGAAGAGGATTTCCGCGCCCGTATCGACAATATCAAAGAGTGGTTAGGCGATGGCGTCATCGCCGACTTTGATGACCGGGAGATAGAGACGCTGCTGGCCGACGTTGACGTGCCGATTGTCGGCGTCGGCGGATCTTATCATTTGCCTGAGCACTATCCGGCGGTGCATTACATCGCTACCGATAACCAGGCGCTGGTAGAGAGCGCCTTCCTGCACCTTAAAGAAAAAGGCGTCAATCGCTTCGCCTTTTATGGCCTGCCCGCTTCCAGCGGCAAACGCTGGGCGGCGGAGCGCGAACACGCTTTCAGCCAGCTGGTGGCGCGGGAGAAATACCGGGGCGTCATCTACCAGGGGCTGGAGACCGCGCCGGAAAACTGGCAACACGCGCAAAACCGACTGGCGGACTGGCTGCAAACCCTGCCGCCCCAGACCGGCATTATCGCCGTGACGGATGCGCGGGCGCGCCACCTTCTACAGGTTTGCGAACATTTGCACATTCCCGTGCCGGAAAAGCTGTGCGTTATCGGCATTGATAACGAAGAGCTGACGCGCTATTTGTCGCGCGTGGCGCTCTCTTCAGTGGCGCAGGGTACGCGACAGATGGGCTATCAGGCAGCTAAGTTACTGCATCGCCTGCTCGATAATGAGCCGATGCCGTTGCAGCGCGTGCTGGTGCCGCCCGTGCGTGTCGTAGAACGGCGCTCCACGGATTACCGTTCACTGCATGACCCGGCAGTTATCCAGGCGATGCATTACATCCGCAATCACGCCTGCAAAGGCATTAAAGTTGAACAGGTGCTGGATGCCGTAGGCATCTCCCGCTCTAATCTGGAAAAGCGCTTTAAAGAAGAGGTGGGCGAAACCATTCACGCGGTTATTCATGCGGAAAAGCTGGATAAAGCGCGCAGCCTGCTTATTTCTACCTCGTTAACCATTAACGAGATCTCTCAAATGTGCGGCTACCCTTCGCTGCAATATTTTTACTCGGTGTTTAAAAAGGCTTACGAGTCGACCCCGAAAGATTATCGGGACAGGTATAGCGAAGTGCTGATTTAAGCAATACAAAACGCCTTCCGGCTGGAAGGCGTTTTATCTACCCGCTTAGTTTGCCGAAAGCAACCGGGCATTATCCTGGTACATGGCAAACAGGTAATTGTTATAGCTCTTACCTTTCGTCGAATAGCCCTTGAGCTTATGAATCATATTGCTCGCGGTAATTTCCTGATCCGCTTTGCGCAGCTGGGCGCGTGATTTACGGAAGGAGTTGTAAGCCGGGTGCGTATTCAGATTTACTACATAAGCATTCACGGATTCTTTTACCGAAGTAAAGTGCGAATAACCTTTCACCTTGCCCGGCTCATTATTGCAGTGGCGTTTCGCACACTTCATGCCGAACAGATTATTGTTACTGCGCGCAAGCTTAGAGGTGCCCCAGCCGCTTTCCGCCGCCGCCATGGTCGCTACCATGCTGGTTGGAATAATATCCACGCGCTCAAGCAGCGTATTCCACGGAATGCGTTTGGTATTGCCGCTCCAGCTAATCTTGTAGCGCTTCGTGATATCTTTCAGGCGCGCGCGTTCACTCGGCGACCAACGACCTTCATACTGCTTAGAGATAAGCCAGTTACGGTCTGCCGTAATTGCCGCGTTTTGACTGGTAATATAGGGCATTACTGTCCGGAGAAACGCCTTTTTCCTTGGTGTCCCGGAAGGGTATTTTCGCAAGTCAGGAAGTGAACCGCTTTCACTATTGCGAGAATACTCTTTTTTACTGCTCGCCAGATTTTTACCGTCTTTTATTGCTGTTACGTGGGCTGTGTGGGTCTTCTTAGTTGTGTGCTCTTTTGCCAGCACCTCACCCGATATGCCAAGGGTGATCAACATGAATATCGCGGCCCCGAATCGGTGTAATCGAGTCGATATCATCAGCTCTCCTGGTCGGATATAAGCATTCCAACACCTTATTTTTCACAAATATTTAAGAAACGAATTTGAAATCGTATCAAAAATACCGGTCGATAACATCAAAAGAAATAGTCCAAATCCTAAAAACTGTCACGTATGATTTTTACAACTCTTTGATTATTAAAAATAAAAGTCGTCAATTTTTTACGTGATAATACCAATGACTGACCTCAAAACTCAGCCCGGATCGTCCTCCCCTTTCACTACGAATAAAGGATGAGTTACTTTCATGACAGCCAGGCGAAAATGGAGAAAAAACCGCACAGGACGCCGCTTAATGAAACTTTCGCTCCTCGCCCTGCTGGCTATGCCAGGCCTTGTCTGGGCCAACTGGTCTGCGCCAGGACTGCCTGAATTTCACGAACAGCCCGCCGGGATATTTATCAGCGACGCCACGCTCGCAAAAGGTACGCTTCCTCTCACCCTGACGTTTGACCAGGCGTGCTGGCAGCCGGCAGACGCCATCAAACTCAACCAGATGCTTTCGCTAAAACCCTGCGACGGCTCGCCGCCGCAGTGGCGCCTGTTTCGCGACGGCAATTACCGCGTGCAGATTGATACCCGCTCCGGCACGCCCACGCTGATGTTAAGCGTGCAGCAGGAAGCGGACGACACAACGCAGGAAGTCGCGCGCCAGTGCCCGAAATGGGACGGCAAGCCGTTAACGGTGCAGGTAAACAGCGTTTTCCCTGAAGGCAGCGAAGTGCGTGATTTTTACAGCGGCCAGACCGCCACGGTAACGAATGGCGCCATCACCCTGACGCCTGCCGCTAACAGCGACGGCCTGCTGCTGCTCGAACCCGCGCAAGCGGCCAGTAAAGCGCCATTTAGCTGGCAAAACGCCACGGTTTACTTTGTGCTGACCGACCGCTTCGTCAATGGCAATCCGGCGAATGACAACAGCTACGGTCGTCACAAAGACGGGCTGGAGGAGATTGGCACATTCCATGGCGGCGACCTGCAGGGCCTTGCCGGCAAGCTCGATTACCTGCAGCAGCTTGGTGTAAACGCCTTATGGATAAGCTCGCCGCTTGAGCAAATCCATGGCTGGGTGGGCGGCGGCACCAAAGGCGACTTCCCGCATTACGCTTACCACGGCTATTACGTGCAGGACTGGACGAAGCTTGACGCCAACATGGGCAGCGAAGAAGACCTGCGCAAGCTGGTGGATGAAGCGCATAAGCGCGGCATCCGCGTTCTGTTCGATATCGTGATGAACCATACCGGCTACGCCACGCTTGCGGATATGCAGGAGTTTCAATTTGGCGCGCTTTACCTTAAAGATGACGAAATAAAAAAGACGCTGGGCGACCGCTGGACCGACTGGCGGCCCGGGCCCGGCCAGAGCTGGCATAGCTTTAACGACTATATTAATTTCAATGACGGCCCCGCCTGGGAAAACTGGTGGGGTAAGAAATGGATCCGCACCGATATTGGCGACTATGACAACCCGGGCTTTGACGACCTCACTATGTCGCTCTCTTTTCTGCCGGACCTGAAAACCGAATCCGTCGAGCCCTCCGGGCTGCCTGGCTTCTACCGCCACAAGCCCGATACCGCCGCCCGGGAATTAGCGGACTTCACGCCGCGGGACTATCTCACCCACTGGCTTAGCCGCTGGGTGAAAGAGTTCGGCATTGATGGCTTTCGCGTAGATACCGCAAAACATGTGGAGATGGGCGCCTGGCGGCAGCTCAAAACCCAGGCCAGCGAAGCGCTACAGGCCTGGAAAGCCGCCAACCCGGACAAAAAGCTGGATGACGCCCCCTTCTGGATGACCGGCGAAGCCTGGGGCCACGGCGTGATGCAGAGCGAATACTACCAGCACGGCTTCGACGCGATGATTAATTTCGATTATCAGGAGCAGGCGGCGAAGGCGGCGGACTGCCTGGCGGAGATAAATACCACCTGGCAGCAGATGGCGGAAAAACTGCAGCAATTCAACGTGCTGAGCTATCTCTCCTCGCATGACACGCGCCTGTTCCGGGAAGGCGGGCAGCGTGCCGCGGAATTGCTGCTGCTCGCGCCCGGCGCCGTACAGATTTTTTATGGCGATGAAACGGCGCGCCCCTTCGGCCCGACCGGTTCCGATCCGCTACAGGGGACGCGTTCAGACATGAACTGGCAGGACGCCCTGGGTAAAAACGCAGCCATGCTTGAGCACTGGCAGCGAATAAGCCAGTTCCGCGCCCGTCATCCCGCTATCGGCGCGGGCAAACAAACCACGCTTGCATTGGGTCAGGGCTACGGTTTCGCGCGTGAACAGGGCGACGACAAGGTCATCGTCGTCTGGGCGGGCAACCCTGAATAAGCCGCTCCGGCAGGTGTGATGAAGAAAGCCAGCGAAGCGATATTTCATACTAAAAATTAAACTCAGGAAAACATATCCTCCGCTTCGTCTGGCTTTACGACCATTTGCACCGCGATATATGTAGCGTTATCGTTAGCCTCTTTTAAAAGAAATGCGACACAATACGGTTATGACGTTTTCCCTTTTCGGCGACAAATTTACCCGCCATGCAGGCATCACGCGCCTGATGGAGGATCTCAACGACGGTTTGCGCACTCCCGGCGCCATCATGCTGGGCGGTGGAAACCCGGCGCAAATTCCCGCCATGAATGACTACTTCCAGCAACTGCTTACCGACATGCTGCAGAGCGGCAAAGTGACTGACGCGCTTTGTAATTATGACGGTCCGCAGGGCAAGAGCGAGCTTCTCGCGGCGCTGGCGGCGATGCTGCGTGAAACATCCGGCTGGGATATCGAACCACAAAATATTGCACTAACAAACGGCAGCCAGAGCGCATTTTTCTACTTATTTAACCTCTTCGCGGGTCGACGCGCCGACGGCACGACGCGCAAGGTGCTTTTCCCGCTGGCGCCGGAGTATATCGGCTACGCGGATGCGGGGCTGGAAGAAGAGCTGTTTGTTTCGGCGCGGCCCAACATCGAACTGCTGCCGGATGGCCAGTTCAAATATCACGTCGATTTCGAACATCTGCATATCGGTGAAGAGACGGGTATGATTTGCGTATCCCGCCCGACTAACCCTACCGGTAACGTTATTACAGACGATGAGCTGATGAAGCTCGATGCGCTGGCAAACCAGCACGATATCCCCTTGGTTATCGACAACGCTTACGGCGTGCCTTTCCCGGGCATTATTTTCACCGAGGCGCGCCCGCTGTGGAACCCGAACATTATCCTGTGCATGAGCCTGTCGAAACTGGGTCTGCCGGGCAGTCGCTGCGGCATTATCGTCGCCAATGAGAAAGTCATTTCCGCTATCAGCAATATGAACGGCATTATCAGCCTGGCGCCCGGCGGCATCGGCCCGGCGATGGCCTGCGAAATGATTAAACGTAATGACCTGCTGCGTCTTTCTGAAACCGTCATTAAGCCGTTCTATCAGCAGCGCGTTCAGGAAACGATCGCGACCATTCGCCGCTATTTATCCCCGGAGCGCTGCCTGATCCACAAACCGGAAGGCGCGATTTTCCTCTGGCTGTGGTTTAAAGATTTACCGATTTCCACCGAACTGCTTTATCAGCGCCTGAAAAAGCGCGGCGTGCTGATGGTGCCGGGTGATTACTTCTTCCCGGGCCTTGATAAACCCTGGCCGCACACGCATCAGTGCATGCGCATGAACTATGTGCCGGAGCCGGAAAAAATCGAAGCGGGGGTAAAGATCCTGGCGGAAGAAGTAGAGCTGGCCTGGCGCGAAGCCGGGCAATAAGCCGCTTTAGCACACCAAAAAGCGCCGCTTGCCGGCGCTTTTTCATTTTCAACGCCCCGCCATTTTTTGTAGGGCAATCTGGCGCTTAACATAAAGATGTCCGATACTCGGCGCACTTTTTCCCTTTCTGGACCTCCCTATGAATAAGGACATCGCCGCCGTTGTCAGCGTAAAGCAGATTAAGCCCGGCAGCATCTACCGGATTTTGTTAACCGGACTTGGCACCTCTCTGACGCTGCTCTGCTTGCTTTTTGGTCTGCTGGCCTGCTTTGGCTACGACACGCTGAACTGGAATAATAAGCCGATACATGGCTTGCTGGCGCTGCCAGCATCACTGGCGATGGGCGTCTTTTTCTCCGTTATATTTACGGCATTGATCGGCACGCTGACCTGTGCAGGGCTGTGGATTTACAGCCGCTTCCGCCGTCTGGATATTAAAGTCGTGGAGTAATCAGACAGGAAAAAAGCAGGCTGCGGGCGCAGCCTGCGATGCGATTAAAACAGCCCCAGCGGCTTATCGGAGTAGCTCACCAGCAGGCATTTGGTTTGCTGGTAGTGCTCCAGCATCATTTTGTGGGTTTCACGCCCAATGCCGGACTGCTTGTAGCCGCCAAAAGCGGCATGCGCGGGATAGGCATGATAGCAGTTAGTCCAGACGCGGCCCGCCTGGATGCCGCGGCCCATCTTATAGGCAAGGTTGCCGTTGCGGCTCCAGACGCCTGCGCCCAGGCCGTACTGGGTATCGTTGGCGATTTCCAGCGCCTCGTCCATGGTTTTGAAAGTGGTTACCGCCAGCACCGGCCCGAAAATTTCCTCCTGGAAAACGCGCATGCTGTTCTGGCCGAACAATATGGTGGGCTCAAGGTAATATCCCTCTTTTAGCTCGCCTTCCAGCGCCTTGCGTCGCCCGCCGGTCAGCACATCCGCCCCCTCTTTTTTACCGATATCGATATAGTTAAGAATGGTGTCGAGCTGGCCTTTGGAAACCTGCGCGCCCATCTGCGTCAGGGTGTCGAGCGGGTTGCCGCTGCGTATGGCTTCCACGCGGCGAATGGCGCGCTCCATAAAGCGCTCGTAGATGGATTCCTGCACCAGCGCACGGCTCGGACAGGTGCAGACCTCCCCCTGGTTAAAGGCGAAAAGCGCGAAGCCTTCCAGCGCTTTTTCGAAAAAAGCATCCTCTTCGTCCATCACATCTGCAAAGAAGATGTTGGGAGATTTCCCGCCCAGCTCCAGCGTGACCGGAATGATGTTCTGGGTCGCGTACTGCATGATCTGCTGGCCTACTTCGGTCGAGCCGGTAAACGCCACTTTCGCGATGCGTTTTGAGGTCGCCAGATATTCGCCAATCTCGCCGCCTGCGCCATTGACCACGTTAACCACGCCGGGCGGCAGCAGATCGCCGACAATTTCCATCAGCAGCAGAACCGAAAGCGGGGTCAGGCGAGCAGGCTTGAGCACAATACAGTTGCCTGCCGCCAGCGCCGGGGCCATTTTCCAGCTCGCCATCAGCAGCGGGAAGTTCCACGGAATAATTTGTCCGACAACGCCGAGCGGCTCGTGGAAATGGTACGCCACGGTTTCGTTATCCACCTCGCTGATGCCCCCTTCCTGCGCGCGAATGCAGGAGGCGAAATAGCGGAAATGGTCAATCGCCAGCGGCACGTCGGCGGCGCTGGTTTCACGGATAGGCTTGCCGTTGTCCCAGGTTTCCGCCGTCGCCAGCCGTTCCAGGTTTTGCTCCATCCGGTCGGCGATTTTCAGCAGGATAGATGCCCTCTCCTGCACCGAGGTTTTCCCCCACTGCTCTTTCACCGCGTGGGCGGCATCTAACGCCAGGTCGATATCTTTTTTGCCGGAGCTTGCCACTTCGCACAGCAGCTGGCCGGTCACCGGCGTCAGGTTCTGGTAATAGTCGCCTTCCACGGGCGCCACCCATTCGCCGCCGATAAAGTTGTCATAGCGGGCTTTCAGGTTCAGGGGGTAGCCATATTCGGCGGGGTTAATGCGGGTGTTCGGAGGATTATTAGTCATGGTTTTCTCCTGGTCGGGGTACCCTTCAAGCGTAGACGGCGACCGCTCATTTTATGTTCGCCTTCTGCCTGCTTTACGACACGCCTCACGGATTACGTTCTTTTACGTTTCGCCCGTTGTTTTCAGCCATACTCAAGAGTAGAGACGGGTCAGATAAGGAAAGATGATGCGACATTTCATTGGCTTTGACGTGGGCGGCTCACATATTAAGCACGGCCTGATTACCGAAGAGGGCGAGGAACTCAGCAGCGACGAATTTGATACGTCCTACGACAAAGAGGCGTTTAAAAGCGCCTGGAAACAGGTGGTGGAAACGTATAAGAAAGAGCAGGAGATAGCGGGCATCGGCATCAGCTTTCCCGGTTATATCAATCCTTATACCGGCGATGTGCCTAAAGCGGGCGCGCTCGATTTTCTCGACGGCGTCAACTTGCTGGAGATGTTTGGCGAGCTGACCGACCTGCCCATTACTATTGAAAACGACGCCAACTGCGCGGCGCTGGGCGAAATGTGGCGCGGAGCGGGCAAGCAGTACGAATCGCTTATCTGCATGACTATTGGCACCGGCATCGGCGGCGGCATTATCCTGGAGCGCCAGCTGCTGCGCGGTTCGCACTTTCGCGCCGGGGAATTCGGCGTTATGCCGGTAGGGGATAACGGCGAGAATATGCATGAGATTGCCTCGGCGCGCGGGCTGATTGAAGCGAGCCGTCAGGCGCTGTCGCTCCCGGCCGACGCGCCGCTGCACGGTAAGGAGATCTTTGAGCGCATGGAGAACGATGTGCACCTGCGCGAAGTGGTGGATAAATGGGTGAGCTATTTATCGCGCGGTATTTACAGCGTGGTTTCGATGTTCGATCCGCAAGTGGTGCTGATTGGCGGCGGCGTCTGTCACCAGCAGAAGCTTTATCCCATGCTTGAGCGCGCGCTGGAAAAATACACCTTCTGGGATGCGCTGCGCGTACCAATTCAACCGTGTGAACTGGGCAACCAGGCCGGGCGTCTTGGCGCGGTGTGGCAGGCCGTACGCAAACAGTAGCCCCGCCCGAACGGCGGGGCCAGGAACTTACATAGCGGCATGGAAAATCGCCATAATCTCCTCATGCGTGGCCTGAATCGGGTTGGTCAGGCCGCAGGCGTCTTTCAACGCGTTAGCCGCCAGCACCGGAATATCCTCTTCCTTCACGTTCAGATCACGCAGGCCAGCCGGAATGTGAACCTGTCGCGCCAGCGCCTGGATGGTCTCAATGCAAAGCGCGGCGCCCTCTTTATCTGAAAGCCCGGTCACGTTGCATCCCAACGCCTGCGCGCACTCCCGCAAGCGCCCGGCCGCCAGCGCGCTGTTAAAGCGCTGCACATGCGGCAGCAGAATCGCATTGCATACCCCGTGCGGCAGATCGTAAAAACCACCCAGCTGATGCGCCATGGCATGAACATAGCCCAATGACGCGTTGTTAAAAGCCATGCCGGCAAGGAACTGCGCATACGCCATGGCTTCGCGCGCCTGCATGTTGTTGCCCTGCGCTACCGCTTGCGTTAGGTTCTGGCTAATCATGGCGATGGCTTTCAGCGCGCAGGCGTCGGTTATGGGCGTGGCGGCGGTGGAAACATACGCTTCAATGGCGTGCGTAAGCGCGTCCATGCCGGTCGCCGCCGTCAGCGAGGCGGGCATGCCGACCATAAGCGCCGGGTCGTTTACCGAAAGCACCGGTGTAACGTGTTTATCGACAATCGCCATTTTTACATGGCGGCTCTCGTCGGTGATGATGCAGAAACGGGTCATCTCCGAAGCGGTGCCTGCGGTGGTGTTGATGGCTATCATCGGCAGTTGCGGCTTCGTGGAACGGTCCACGCCTTCATAATCACAAATATGGCCGCCGTTGGTGGCGACCAGCGCTATCCCTTTCGCGCAGTCGTGCGGCGAGCCGCCGCCCAGCGAAACCACGCAGTCGCAGCGATACTGATTCAATAAATCCAGCCCCGCTTTTACGTTCGCGGTGGTGGGGTTAGGGTGCGTGCCGTCAAAAATAACGCTTTTGATATCGCGGACCGCCAGCAGGCGCTGCACGTTATCCGCCATGCCGAGCTTGCTGAGCATAATATCGGTTACGATCAGCGCGCTGCGATAGCCGTAACCATGCATCGCGTCCAGCGCTTCCTCTAATGCATTCGTACCAATGATATTGACGGAGGGGATATAAAAAGTCGCAGTAGTCATCATCTTTTCCCTGGTAGTGAAGTAAGCACCGCCGAAAATAGCCCTGTTATCAGCAGGGAAAAAGAAAAGAAGAGACTTTTAGGAAAAAGGAATAGAAAAACGGTATGCCTTCAAATAAAAACGATAAAAATCAATAGCATTTCCAGTAATAACAGCAAAAAAGTGTGAAAATAAACAAGCCGTTATTTCCACACTTTCAGGTTTATTCCGCGAGGCGGAAAAGCGCGCTGTCGCGTAACAGATGTTCATTGCCACGACGACGGGTAAAGCCGATACGGTCAAAATATTCGAGGATTTGAATCGCCAGTTTGCGGCCAACATTAAGGCGATCGCGAAAATCAGCGGCAACCGTCGTCCCTTTCTCCCGATCCAGATCGCGGATCATGTCGGCGAAGGCCACAATGCGATCGTGGCGATAGTAGCGATCTTTAACGATCGCGGTGATAAACCCTTGCTGGGCCGCCAGCCGCAACAGCTGACGCATCGCCTGCTCTTCTTCTCCCGCCTCGCGCGCCAGGTCGCGCACCCACCAGGGTTCGTCGCCAAACAGCGGCGCGATTTTCTCCCAGACGGCCTGCTGAGCGGCGTTAAAGCCAGCTTCATGGCCCGGCAGGTGCAGCCACCCTTCGCGGCTGGCCAGCGCGCCATCGCGGCGCATCTGTTCAATGAGCGCGAGCACCAGCGGCTCCGCTTCAGAGGGCAGCGCCATGCGGCGCAGCCGCTCGCGTCCCGGCCCTGGCTCTTCGCGGTGGCTTTCATGATAGCGGGCAAGGGTGGCGAGCAATTTTTCCCGCCAGCGTTGCGCCGCCGCTTCGCTCAACGCGTAGTCACCCGCCTGGAGCACGCTTTGCGTGGAAATAAGGTCCCGCAGCCCCGCCTGCGTGAGCTGACGCGCCCAGCCAAAGGCGGAAAGCGAAACGGCGCCGCGCTCAAGATGGCGCGCCAGCGCCTCCGCATCGCTTTGCGTCCGGGCAAGCTTTGCCAGCCAGCCTAAAAATTCAGGCTGGCGTTTGCCGCGCTTTGGCGCCTCCAGCAGCACGACTTTCGCGCCCGCCAGCGTCACGCGAGCGCTGATATCGCGCAGCACCAGCCTGTCGTTGTCGGCAAGCCACAGCGGGGAATCCAGCACCAGCTCCGCCAGATCGTTTTCCAGCAGCGATACGCGCCCGGTGATATGGCTCGCGGCGTGATGAATATGCACCGGCTGCCACTGCTGCAACGGGGCGTGGCGCTGTAGCTCAACAATGACCCGTTCGACCGCCGCCAGCGGCTTTTGCGAAAGCAGCCAGTCGCCGCGCGTAATATCCGCCTTTTCCGCCTCGCCGCTGATATTCAGGGCGATACGTTGCCCCGCATGCGCCTGTTCAACGGGCTGATTCTGCGCATGCATTCCGCGCACGCGCATCGGTTTTTCCGCGCCGGTAAGCCACAGGGTATCGCCCACGTTAACCTCGCCGGAAAGCGCAGTGCCGGTGACCACAAGCCCCGCGCCTTTAACGCTGAAAGCGCGGTCTATCGCCAACCGGAATCGGTGCGCGGTCAGGCGCTCCCGCTCCGGCAGTTGGCTCAGGTGCGCGCGCAGCGCGTCGATGCCGCTCCCCTGCGTGGCGGCGGTGACAAACACGTTCGCCTCCCGCCAGCCGAACGCCCGCAACGTAGCGAGCGCTTCTTCACGTACCGCTTCCACTCTCGCCTTATCCACCCGGTCCGCTTTAGTGAGCGCCACGGTCAGCGCCGGTTGCCCGGTGAGTTGCAAAATCGCGAGATGCTCGCGGGTTTGCGCCATCACGCCGTCGTCGCACGCCACGACCAGCAGCGCGTGATCGATGCCGCCCACGCCTGCCAGCATATTGGCGAGAAACTTCTCATGCCCCGGCACGTCGATAAAGCCGATAACGCGGCCATCCGGCTGCGCCCAGTAGGCGTAGCCGAGATCGATGGTCATCCCGCGCTTTTTCTCTTCCGGCAGACGGTCGGCGTTAACCCCGGTGAGCCGTTCAAGCAGCGTGGTTTTGCCGTGGTCCACATGCCCGGCGGTGGCGATAATCATTGCAACAACATCTCCATCAGTCCCGCCTCATCTTCAAGGCAGCGTAAATCAAGCCATAAGCGGCCGTCATAAATGCGGCCGATTACCGGTTTTGGCAGCGCGCGCCAGCGCTCGGCCAGCGCGTTCAGACGACTGCCGCGCCCATCGCGCGGCGTAAAAGCCAGCGCCGCGCCCGGCAGCCGGTCAACCGGCAGCGAACCGCTGCCAATCTGCGACAGACAAGGCACCGCCTGGACGGTGAACTCCGCCTCATACCGCGCCTGCAAAGCTGGCAACAGCCGCCGCGCCTGCTCATTGATTGCGTCGGCGCTGCGGGTTAACAGGCGCAGCGTAGGCAGCGTTTCCGTCAGCGTTTCAGGGTGCAGATAAAGACGAAGCGTCGCCTCCAGCGCCGCCAGCGTCATCTTGTCGGCGCGCAGCGCGCGCTTGAGCGGGTGCGCCTGCAGACGTTCGATAAGTGCCCTTTTGCCGACGATGATTCCCGCCTGCGGGCCGCCGAGCAGCTTGTCGCCGGAAAAACTCACCAGGCTTACCCCCGCCGCGATAAGCGCCTGCGGCATCGGCTCTTTCGGCAGGCCGTACTCGCTTAAATCGATAAGTGAGCCGCTGCCGAGATCGGCAATCACCGGCACCCCAAGCTCTTCGCCGAGCGCCGCCAGTTCGGTCTCCTCCACCGCTTTGGTGAAGCCTTCAATAACGTAATTGCTGGTATGCACCTTCATCAGCAGCGCGGTATTTTCTCCCACCGCCTGGCGATAATCTTTCAGGTGCGTGCGGTTAGTGGCGCCCACTTCCACGAGCCTGCACCCCGCCTGGCGCATGACATCCGGAATACGGAACGCGCCGCCAATTTCCACCAGCTCGCCGCGGGAAACCACCACCTCCTGGCCTGCCGCCGTGGCGGCCAACATCAGCAGCACCGCCGCCGCGTTGTTATTGACGATACAGGCGTCTTCCGCGCCGGTGAGTTGACAAAGCAGGTCGGCCAGCGCCCGGTCGCGGTGGCCGCGTCCGGCGCCGTCGAGATCGTATTCCAGCGTAACGGGGGACTGCATCGCCTGCATAACGGCGTCTACCGCCGTCTGCGCCTGCAAAGCGCGGCCAAGATTGGTATGCAGCACCGTGCCTGAGAGGTTGTAAACCGGGCGTAGCGCGCTTTGCGTGCGGCTCTGGAGGCGAGCAACCGTCTCTTTCGCCCAGTCGGCGCACCAGTCGGGCAGCGTCTGGCTTTCGCGAATGGTCTGCCGCGCTTCATCCTGCAATGTGCGCAGGATACCCACGACCTGGCTGTGTCCGTAGCTGTCGAGCACGGGTTGAAACGCCGCAGCGCGCAGCAGCCGGTCCGTGGCGGGCAGCTGGCTGTAAAGTGAAGAAGTCTGGCTTGTCATGAAAAATGTAGGTTGGCTGAATTTAGCGCTAATCTACCACCAAATAACGGGAGATTCAGTTGCCGTAGCGCTTTACGCGAAGCCCGGCGCGTTTACGCCGGGAGGTAAGGGAAAGGAGAGCTTCAGGTTTTCGGCGGCTCGGTACGGGCGAAGCTTTCGCGCTGGAATAAGGTTTCCACCAGCTTTACCAGATGAGGTCGATTAACGCACCAGCCCGGCGAAACGCGGCGGAAGTTAAGATAGCCGATGGCGCAGCCTGCCGCGATGGTCGCGACAGAAAGGTTATCCGCGCTCAGCGTGCCGTTGGCGGCATGCTGCTCCAGCGCATCAAGCGCACGGCTGATTTTCTCCCGCTGGCGCAGCAGCTCCGTTTCCGACTGTTGCGCTGCCGGGCGCTGCAGTTCACGTACATGGACCAGCCCGGCGTCCATCACGCCATCGGCCAGCGCTTCCAGTTGACGCACTTTCAACGCCTCATGCGGGTCGCGCGGCAGCAGGGCTGGCTCAGCCTCGAGCAGTTCCAGGTATTCGGCGATAATCGACGAATCGAACCACTGCTCGCCGCTGTCGGTCACCAGCGCAGGCACCTTGCCTAACGGGTTGTATTGCGCCACTCCGCTTTGCTCCGCGTAAGGCGATTCATTAACAAACTCGAAGGTAATGCCTTTCTCCAGCAGAATGACCGAGATTTTCCGGACAAACGGGCTGGTGTAACTACCGATAAGCTTCATGGCCTGCTCCTTTATGCGTCAACGCCGACAGTGGCTAAGTATGGCTCAGGTTACGTTAAAAGCAGGCGGGCGGGAACGCGCTATACGGAGGCCGGGTACATGCGTAATAAAATTACAGCGCGGCAATGCGCCGCCAGGCAGTTTGCGGTCGATCACAGAGCATAAAAAGAAGGAAAAATCGCATGTGATTCAGATCACAAAATAAAAACAAAAACGCCACATAAAAATGTGACTATATTCACGTTTTCATCGTTTTTACGTTCATAAATTCGCCATCGTTCTTTTTTTACACGAATGTTTTGTGATGGACATCACTAAATAAGCCCCTGATACCCCTCGCTTCATGTGATATGGATCACACTTAAACCCACCATCTGGACAGTTGCCTTATTCGGTGCCAGATTCGCGTCATCCAGAGCATTCGGCCGGCTACCTCTGCCGCCACGTTAACAATAAACCTCGGGCTGCTGGCCTGCGCGTAACCATAAGAAGGGGTGTTTTATGTCATCCGATATCAAGATCAAAGTGCAAAGCTTTGGTCGTTTTCTCAGCAATATGGTAATGCCCAATATCGGCGCGTTTATCGCGTGGGGTATTATCACCGCATTATTTATTCCGACTGGGTGGCTGCCGAACGAGACGCTGGCGAAGCTCGTGGGTCCGATGATCACCTATCTGCTGCCCCTGCTTATCGGTTATACCGGCGGCCGTCTGGTTGGCGGCGACCGCGGCGGCGTAGTAGGCGCTATCACCACCATGGGCGTTATCGTTGGCGCCGACATGCCGATGTTCCTCGGCGCGATGATCGCCGGCCCGCTGGGCGGCTGGGCGATTAAACATTTCGACAGCTGGGTTGACGGCAAAATCAAATCCGGTTTCGAAATGCTGGTGAACAACTTCTCCGCTGGCATCATCGGCATGATCCTGGCGATTCTGGCGTTCCTTGGCATCGGTCCGGCTGTTGAAGTTCTCTCCAAAGCGCTGGCTGCGGGCGTAAACTTCATGGTGGTTCACGACATGCTGCCGCTGGCGTCCATCTTTGTTGAGCCGGCGAAAATCCTGTTCCTTAACAACGCCATCAACCACGGCATCTTCTCGCCGCTGGGCATTCAGCAGTCTCACGAACTTGGCAAGTCTATCTTCTTCCTGATTGAAGCTAACCCGGGTCCGGGGATGGGCGTGCTGCTGGCTTACATTTTCTTCGGTCGCGGCAGCGCTAAACAGTCTGCTGGCGGCGCGGCTATCATCCACTTCCTGGGCGGTATCCACGAAATTTACTTCCCGTACGTGTTGATGAACCCGCGTCTGCTGATCGCCGTTATTCTCGGCGGTATGACTGGCGTGTTCACCCTGAGCGTGCTGAACGGCGGCCTGGTTTCTCCGGCTTCTCCGGGTTCTATCCTGGCGGTGCTGGCGATGACCCCGAAAGGCGCTTACTTCGCGAACCTCGCGGCTATCTTTGCGGCCATGGCGGTTTCCTTCGTTATCTCCGCTATCCTGCTGAAAACCAGCAAGGTGAAAGAAGAAGACGATCTGGAAGCGGCGACCCGTCGCATGCACGATATGAAAGCGCAGTCCAAAGGCGCGACGGCAGCCACCCCGCTGGCGGCTGGCGACGTGAGTAACGACCTGAGCCACGTGCGTAAAATCATCGTCGCCTGCGACGCCGGTATGGGCTCCAGCGCCATGGGCGCGGGCGTGCTGCGTAAGAAAGTGCAGGATGCTGGCCTGAGCAATATCTCTGTCACCAACAGCGCGATTAACAGCCTGCCGTCGGACGTGGACGTGGTCATTACCCACCGCGACTTGACCGAGCGCGCTATGCGCCAGGCGCCGCAGGCGCAACACATTTCGCTGACCAACTTCCTCGACAGCGGCCTGTACACCAACCTGACCGAACGTCTGGTTGCCGCGCAGCGCCATACTGACAACGAAGCGAAAGTGCGCACCAGTCTGCAGGACAGCTTTGACGACAGCAGCAGCAACCTCTTCAGGCTGGGCGCGGAAAACATCTTCCTCGGCCGTACCGCGGCGACCAAAGAAGAAGCCATCCGTTTCGCAGGCGAGCAGTTGGTGAAAGGCGGTTATGTGCAGCCGGAATATGTTGAGGCGATGCTGGAGCGTGAAAAGCTGACCCCGACTTACCTTGGCGAGTCTATCGCCGTTCCGCACGGCACCGTTGAAGCGAAAGATCGCGTACTGAAAACCGGCGTCGTCTTCTGCCAGTATCCGCAGGGTGTACGCTTCGGCGAAGAAGAAGACGATATCGCCCGTCTGGTGATCGGCATCGCGGCGCGTAACAATGAACATATCCAGGTTATCACCAGCCTGACTAACGCGCTGGATGACGAGAGCGTAATTGAGCGTCTGGCGCACACCACCAACGTTCAGGAAGTGCTTGATCTGCTGGCCGGTAAAAAAGCGGCCTGATGTATCAGGGAGAGGGCGACGGCCCCTCTCCCTTTTAGCGTTGAAGGTTTTGCCTGCACCAGGGCAACCCTTCCCTCTCCCCCTCGGGAGAGGGCAAGGGAAAGGGAGTTTCTGCAACACCTCTTTCCCCAGCCCTCTCGGGCGAACGACTCAAGTTTAAGAAGGGTTCAGACAATGAAAGCATTACATTTCGGCGCAGGTAATATTGGACGTGGCTTTATCGGCAAACTGTTAGCGGACGCGGGCATTGAACTGACTTTCGCTGACGTAAACCAGGCGGTGCTGGACGCGTTGAACGCACGGCGCAGCTATCAGGTTCACGTGGTCGGCGAACAGGAGCAGGTCGAGACCGTATCGGGCGTAAGCGCAGTCAGCAGCGCGGGCGAAGAAGTGGTCGAGCTTATCGCGCAGGTTGACCTGGTGACGACCGCCGTCGGCCCGGTAATCCTGGAGCGTATCGCGCCGACGATTGCCAAAGGCCTGACGAAGCGCAAAGCGCAGGGCAACAACCAGCCGCTCAATATCATCGCGTGTGAAAACATGGTGCGCGGCACTTCGCAGTTAAAAGATCATGTGCTGAAAGCGCTGTCGCAGGAAGATATCGCCTGGATGGAAGAGCACGTAGGCTTTGTCGACTCCGCCGTGGACCGCATCGTGCCGCCAGCCGCGTCCGCCAGCAACGACCCGCTGGAAGTGACCGTAGAAACTTTTAGCGAGTGGATTGTCGATAAAACGCAATTCAAAGGCCAACTGCCGGCCATTGCGGGTATGGAGCCCACCGAGAACCTGATGGCTTTTGTCGAGCGTAAGCTCTTCACGCTAAACACCGGACATGCTATAACCGCGTACCTCGGAAAACTGACCGGTCATCAGACCATTCGCGACGCCATCCTGGACGAGAAAATTCGCCTTGTGGTCAGAGGCGCGATGGAAGAGAGCGGCGCGGTGCTGATCGCGCGCTACGGTTTTGACGACGCGAAGCACGCGGCCTATATCGAAAAAATTCTTGGCCGCTTCGAAAACCCGTATCTGAAAGATGATGTGGAGCGCGTAGGCCGTCAGCCGCTGCGCAAGCTGAACGCCGGGGATCGCTTAATTAAACCGCTGCTCGGCACGCTGGAATACAATCTGCCTCACCATAATCTGGTGAAAGGGATTGCCGCCGCGATGCACTACCGCAGCGAGCAAGATCCGCAAGCGCAAGAGCTGGCTGAGCTTATCGAGAAACAGGGCCCGAAAGAGACGCTGGTGCAGATTTCCGGCCTCGACGCAGGTAGCGACGTGGTCGCTGAAATCATTAAAGAATACAACGCGAAAGCGTAATGAGTACCGGGCGCGGCTGAGTCTGCGCCCGGCGTTTTATTGTCAGATATGCAGGCAAAGATGGAAGAAACACAGGCCTTTGAAAACCGAGTGCTTGAGCGTCTGAATGCTGGCAAAACCGTAAGAAGCCTGTTGATTGCCGCCGTGGAGCTTTTGACCGAGGCGGTAAATATCCTGGTGCTTCAGGTGTTCCGCAAAGATGACTACGCGGTGAAATATGCCGTCGAACCGCTGCTTGATGGCGATGGCCCGCTGGGCGATCTCTCCGTTCGCCTTAAGCTCATCTATGGTCTTGGCGTGATTAGCCGCGCGGAATATGAAGATTGCGAGCTGCTGATGGCGCTGCGCGAAGAGCTGAATCATGACGGTAATGAATATCTCTTTACCGATGACGAGATCCTCGGCCCTTTTGGCGAGCTGCACTGCGTAGCCGCGCTGCCGCCAGCGCCGACCCTGATTGAAGGCGGCGACACGGAATTGCTGGCGATGCAAAAGCAGCGTTATCAGCAGATCCTGCGCTCCACCATGGTGCTCTCCCTGACTGAGCTGATTTCTAAAATCAGCTTAAAAAAAGCATTTCAAAAAAAGTGACTCCGGCGGTGGCGTAACCTCGTCACCCAGCGCTTGTCCTGCCCAATGACAGGCCTTTCCCACGCTGTGCTACACTCCGTCGCAATTTACTTTGTGAGAATGAGTTATGAGACGAGAGCTTGCTATCGAATTTTCCCGCGTTACGGAAGCCGCCGCGCTGGCGGGCTATAAATGGCTTGGCCGCGGCGATAAAAACGCCGCTGACGGCGCCGCCGTGCACGCCATGCGCATTATGCTCAACCAGGTCAACATCGACGGGCGGATCGTGATTGGCGAAGGAGAGATAGACGAAGCGCCAATGCTCTACATTGGCGAGCAGGTGGGCACCGGCAAAGGCGACGCGGTGGATATCGCCGTCGACCCTATCGAGGGCACCCGCATGACGGCGATGGGCCAGTCTAACGCACTGGCGGTGCTGGCGGTGGGCGATAAAGGCAGCTTCCTGAACGCGCCGGATATGTATATGGAAAAGCTGGTTGTCGGCCCCGGCGCGAAAGGCGCTATCGACCTTAACCTGCCGCTTGCGCAAAATCTCTATAACGTCGCCAGCGCGCTGCATAAGCCGCTGTGCGAACTGACCGTCACCCTGCTTGCGAAACCGCGTCATGATGCGGTTATCGCTGAGCTACAGCAGCTGGGCGTGCGCGTTTTCGCGATTCCCGATGGCGATGTGGCGGCCTCTATCCTCACCTGTATGCCGGACAGCGAAGTGGATGTGCTTTACGGCATCGGCGGCGCGCCCGAAGGGGTGGTTTCCGCCGCCGTTATCCGCGCGCTGGATGGCGATATGCAGGGCCGCCTGCTGGCGCGTCATCAGGTAAAAGGCGATACGCCGGAAAACCGCGCCATTGGCGAGCAGGAGCTGGAGCGTTGCCGACAGATGGGCATCGAAGCGGATAAGGTACTGCGGCTTGATGAGATGGCGCGCAGCGACAACGTGATTTTTTCCGCCACCGGCATCACTAAAGGCGATCTTCTTGACGGCATCAGCCGCAAGGGCAATATCGCTACCACCGAAACGCTGCTGATCCGGGGCAAATCCCGCACCATTCGCCGCATAAAATCAATCCATTACCTGGATCGCAAAGACCCGAACGTACAAGCGCATATACTTTAAGACATTTGTCTGAATGAGCTTTCCGGCCCCGGCGGGCTGGAAATCTCCGCCCCCCCTGGCGAAGATAAAGCAAAAGTAATGACAGGAGTGCAAGATGGCGGATTGGGTCACCGGTAAAGTTGTACGGGTTGAGCACTGGACCGATGCTCTTTTTTCTCTCATTGTTCATGCGCCTGTGGCGCCGTTTACTGCTGGCCAATTTACCAAACTGGCGCTGGAGATTGACGGCGAACGCGTGCAGCGCGCCTATTCCTACGTCAACGCGCCGGGCAACCCGGACCTTGAGTTTTATCTGGTCACCGTGCCGGAGGGCAAGCTCAGTCCGCGCCTGCACGCCATGAAGCCTGGCGATGAAGTGATGCTGGTCAGCGACGCGGCGGGCTTTTTCGTACTGGAAGAGGTGCCGCAATGCGAAACGCTGTGGATGTTGGCCACGGGGACGGCCATCGGCCCCTATCTTTCTATTTTGCAGGAAGGCAAGGATCTAGACCGCTTTAACAATATCGTGCTGGTGCATGCGGTGCGCTATGCGCAAGATTTAAGCTATTTGCCGCTGATGCTGGCGCTACAGCAGCGCTATGAAGGCAAGCTGCGCATTCAGACCGTGGTGAGCCGCGAAGAGGTCGCCGGGTCGCTTACAGGGCGCGTGCCTGCGCTGATAAGCAGCGGCGCGCTGGAAGACGCGGTCGGGCTGCCGATGGATACGCAAACCAGCCATGTGATGCTCTGCGGCAATCCGCAAATGGTGCGCGATACCCAACAGCTGTTAAAAGATACCCGGCAGATGACCAAACATTTGCGTCGTCGTCCGGGCCACATGACGGCCGAGCATTACTGGTAATCTCAGCGGTATTTCACGTCCAGCGTCTCTTTACCGTACTTGTTTTCGCCCTGGGTGCCGATAAAGGCGCCCAGTTCGATAACCAGCATCACAATAATCAGCGTGGGGATAAAGCGCCCCACGGCCCACTGCCAGACGCCGGCCAGTATGGCCCAGTTGCCTGCCAGCAGCATCCACGCAAGGATGAATAAAAACGCCCACGCGCCCGATTTCCCGCGATCGTGCAGACGTTTTACCATCACCGCCGCGGTTGGCCACAGCAGGCAAACCAGCATAAACGCCGCCGTTTGCGAATTCAGCATATCGTTGCCTGCCAGCATAAACAGCACCGTCATGGCGACCAGCCATAAAACGACCCATACCCAAAAATCACGGCGGCCAATACGGCCCTTAAACGAAAATAACCATTGCTGTAAGGTCATGCCATCTTCCTTTTATCGTAATGCCGCGTAGTTTACCCTGGCGCGACGCCTTTTTGACAAGGCCGCCGCTTCTCGTTTTAATCGCTGTGACAAGCAACCGGGAGTGGGTGTCATGAAGTTTTTGCCTTATGCCTTATTGTTGGTGCTGCCGCTGGCGGCAGGCCATGCCGATCCGCTAACGCCGGAAGAAAGCGAGACGCCCGCCGCGCCCTATCTGCTGCCAGGCGCGCCCGTGTTTGATATCACCATCTCCCGCTTCCGGGAAAGTTTCAATACTACCAACCCTGGTTTACCGCTGAATGAATTTCGCGCCATTGAAACCAGCCGCGACAAAGCGAACCTCACCCGGGCGGCGACCAAAATCAATGAAAACCTGTATGCCTCAACGGCGCTTGAGCGCGGCACGTTAAAAATTAAAAGCATGCAGATAACCTGGCTGCCGATTCAGGGGCCGGAACAGAAAGCCGCCAGGGCGAAAGCGTTGCAGTATATGGCGGCGGTGTTAAGAAGCTTTACGCCGGGGCTATCGGCTGCGCAAAGTCAGGCGCGGCTGACGCGTTTGCTGAGCGCCGGAAAAAACCAGCGCTACTTTAGCCAGACGGAAGGGGCGATTCGCTATGTGGTTTCAGATAGCGGCGAAAAGGGGCTAACTTTCGCTGTTGAACCGATTAAGCTTGCGCTTACGGATGCTCTCGAAGGGAACAATAAATGACAAAAAGCAAAGCCTTTCCGTACGCGAATCTCTATACTGTTTCACAGACCGCGCTGCCCTGAAGGGCAGCAATATTCCTTAATTCGCCTAGCGCGTGGAGAATAAAAATGCGACATCCTTTAGTGATGGGTAACTGGAAACTCAACGGCAACCGCCACATGGTTAACGAGCTTATCGGCAACCTGCGTAAAGAACTGGCGGGCGTAACCGGCTGCGACGTGGCAATCGCCCCGCCAGCGATGTACCTGGATCTGGCTAAGCAGGCCGCTGCAGGCAGCCATATCATCCTTGGCGCGCAGAACGTTGACGTAAACCTGTCCGGCGCTTTCACCGGCGAAACTTCCGCTGAAATGCTGAAAGATATCGGCGCGAAGTACATCATTATCGGCCACTCCGAGCGTCGCACCTACCACGCGGAGTCTGACGAATTCATCGCCAAAAAATTCGCCGTGCTGAAAGAGCAGGGTCTGGTGCCGGTGCTGTGCATCGGTGAAACCGAAGCGGAAAACGAAGCGGGTAAAACCGAAGAAGTTTGCGCTCGCCAGATCGACGCCGTGCTGAAAACGCAGGGCGCAGCCGCTTTCGAAGGCGTAGTGATTGCTTACGAACCGGTATGGGCTATCGGTACCGGCAAATCCGCTACTCCAGCGCAGGCGCAGGCGGTACACAAGTTCATCCGCGACCATATCGCTAAAGCCGACGCTAAAATCGCTGAACAGGTCATCATTCAGTACGGCGGTTCCGTAAACGCCGCTAACGCCGCAGAGCTGTTCACGCAGCCGGATATCGACGGCGCGCTGGTAGGCGGCGCGTCGCTGAAAGCGGATGCATTCGCCGTCATCGTGAAAGCCGCGGCGGAAGCTAAGCAAGCGTAAGCGCGTCGCTTATCCGCCCCACGGCTTAAAGCCCGGCAAGCGCATCGCTGCCGGGCTTTTTATTTCAGAGCTTGCCAAGCAGTTGAAACCAGCCGTAATCCAGCGGCAGCAGAATCAGAAAGGTCGCGACCGCCAGCCACAGACAGAGCTTCATGCCCGCCCGGGCCGGCACTTTGCCTAGCGCCATCGCCACCACTATTGGCGAAGCCTGATAAGGCAGCAGCGGCGTTGAATAGCCCAACACCTGAATCATAATCACTGACAGCAGCGGAAAACCTGTCGCCTGCGAAAAGCTTTGCGCGAGCGTGGTATAAAGCGCCGGTACGCCATTCGCAGTCATAATGAAGTTCAGCGCCGTGGTAATGCCCGTCAGCGCCGCAAAGCTGGTGAAAGGTTTGTCGGGATCAAGCGGCATCACATGCAGCAGCGCTTCGCCCACCGCGCGGCCAAGCCCGGTTTGCGTTACCGTGGTAGCAAGCCCGAGAATGCCCGCAACGTAAATGCAGGTGCGCATATTCACGCCGCTGGAAAACTCTTCGCCTGAAATAAAACCCACGCGCGGCAGCAGCGTAACAACCGCTGCGGCAAGGCCCGTCCAGGCAGGGCCGATGCCGTGCCAGCTTTCGGTCACCCACAGCGCTAATACCACCAGCAGCAGCCAGGCGAGCCGCTTTTCCGCGCCGCTCATGGGCTGCGTGGGCGGCAAGCGCTGCGGAGGCTGCGCTTTCCCTGGAAACAGCCAGCAGATAAGCGCAACCAATATCATTCCCTTGAGAAGACCGAGCACCGGCGTATGCAGCAGCAGGTAGGGGAGATAATTAAGGTGCAGGCCGTAAGAGCCTTCCGCCGCGCCGCTCATCACCAGGTTCGGCACGTTGGCGGGCAGAATGGTGGCGGAGAGCTGGAAAGTGCCGAACCCCACCGCCAGCGCCAGCCCGTACCAGCCGCGCGTACCCTCTTCCACGCCGGCGCGCTTCGCCATCGCCGCCACAATCGGCATGAGCAGCGCGATGCGCCCCATGTTTGAAGGCATCACAAACGCCAGCGCGTAGCTCAGCAACACAACGCTGCCGACCATCTGCCACCATTCGCCGGTAAGCCGCGCCGACAACGCCCTCGCGGCCCGGTCAGCCAGACCGGTTTTACGGATAGCCACGCCGAGCACGAAGCCGCTGAACACCAGCCAGAAAGCGGAGGAGGCAAAACCGCTGAAGATGGTCTCCGGCGGGGCGATTTTTAACATCATCGCTACCGTGAAAAACAGCAGCGCGGTAATAAACTCCGCCAGCAGCGAGGTCGCCCACAGGATAATAGTGATAAAAATAACCAGCGTGGGCAGGAACAGAGGGTGAGAAAACCAGTGCGACATACCTGTCTCCTGTTGAAAATTCAGGCAAGTTTACACTGCCGCACTGCTAAGTAAATGCAGCTTTACCCCTGAGAATTAAGGATGGCGCAGTCGTGATCCTGAATTTCTTCCGCCGAAGCCAGGTTGAAGTCGAGCAGGTTACGCGCCGTCGCCAGCAGGATAAACGAGCCATCGTTCTGCTTCGCCACCGCCAGCGCGTAACGCTCCATATGGCCTCGCGCCTGCGGCACCTCTTCTGCCAGCATCATAAACGGGCTGCGCCTTGAGAGTTCAGGCTCCGTCACGCGCCGCGCCAGGTAATCGTGGCCGCGCAGGCCGCCTGGAAAGGGTTGCCACTGGCTGCTTATCTGGTGAAGGTTGTCATTGAGACGCTGGCGAATGTCCGGGCGCAGGCAGGAGATATGAATATGCAGATGGTTTTGCGTGCGCCCCAACCGGGAGTTTATGGTCAGGGATATCGCTTCATCCGGCACTTTCTCGCCGCGTTTTTCACTCATGAAACGTCGCGCCTGCCAGGCTTGCCAGAAAAAATCAGGCGTTTGCGCCTCAAGCAGCAGCGGGCTTTCCACGCCATTAACGCGATATGTCGGCAACAATAAATACTGAAGCGGCCCGTTGCGGTCTTTCAGCACCGCATAGCCATCCGCAAGATTGACCTGCGCGCAGGGAGCCGGATTATTTTCGTGCTGCTGATGGGGCACGCACTGTGCGGTCACAATATGCCGCAGCACATCGGGGTTATCAGGTTTGAAGAAATGCCAGGCCAGCGCACCCCCTGCTGCCAGTAGCGCAAAGAGCACGCCGGCGACGTACAGCGTTCGCTTCATGCGTCGTCCTTTTTCTTTTTAAGAGAAAGAGCGTAGCGCAAAAACGGCGCAGGCATGAGCGAAATAAACGCTTAAGGCGGCAATTGATGGTTTTACAGGGCGCAGGGCAAGAAAAAGCGGGTAGCGCTACGCTTACCCGCCTTGTTTTCTGGATTGCCACTTCCCTGTGGCCCGTGATGCTTAACGTTTACTGATCTGATCGAAGGTGCCGCCGTTAGCGAAGTGCGCTTTCTGCGCTTTTGTCCAGCCGCCGAAGACATCATCAATGGTGAACAGCTTCAGTTTCGGGAATTCATTTTCATACTTCTTCGCCACCGCCGGATCACGCGGACGATAGAAGTTCTTCGCCGCAATCTCCTGGCCTTCCGGCGAGTAGAGGTATTTCAGGTAAGCTTCCGCCACCGCTTTGGTGCCTTTTTTATCGACCACTTTATCCACGACGGAAACGGTCGGTTCAGCAAGGATAGACTCGCTCGGCGTGACGATTTCAAACTTATCTTTACCCAGCTCGTTGGCCGCCAGCAGCGCTTCGTTCTCCCAGGCAATCAGCACGTCGCCAATGCCGCGTTCGACGAAGGTGTTCGTCGAACCACGCGCGCCGGAATCGAGCACTTCAACGTTTTTATAGAGCGCTTTGACGAAATCCTGCGCTTTGGCCTGATCGCCGTTGTTCTGATGCAGGGCATAGCCCCATGCAGCCAGATAGTTCCAGCGAGCGCCGCCGGAGCTTTTCGGGTTCGGCGTAATCACCGAAACGCCCGGCTTAACCAGGTCGTTCCAGTCGTGGATCTGTTTCGGGTTGCCCTTACGCACCAGGAAAACGATGGTAGAGGTATAAGGCGCCGAGTTGTCCGGCAGACGCTGGATCCAGTTTTTATCAATGCGGCCGCGCTCTGCGATGGCGTCTACGTCATAGGCCAGCGCGAGAGTAACCACATCCGCCTCAATACCGTTAATTACCGACGTCGCCTGTTTGCCGGAACCGCCGTGCGACTGTCGAATAGTGACGTTATCGCCGGTTTCTTGCTTCCAGTGCGCGCTGAACGCTTTGTTATAAGCGTCGTACAGTTCACGAGTTGGGTCATAGGAGACGTTTAATAACTGGATATCCTTCGCCAGTACGCTCGTCGACGCCAACAGTAATGTTAACCCTACTCCCCACTTGTTCATCGCACGTTCTCTCAAAAGTTATGTTGTGATGAAAAGAGCGTGCCAGAAAGCGCTGCGTTGATTAAAGAATAAAAACAGATTGGCTATAACTGCGAGGAATATCACAAAGAAAAAGAAAGCCGGGTTCCCCCGGCTTTTCGCTAACTTAGTAGAGCTTCTTGGCGCACTCCAGCCAGTCGCCTTTGAACGGACGCTTCATATTTTCGATAGCGTCGATGATGTCGTGATGCACCATCTTCTCATTCTGAATGCCCACGCAGCGACCACCGTGGCCCTGCAACAGCAGTTCGATAGCGTAAGCGCCCATGCGGGAAGCCAGGATACGGTCGTAAGGCACCGGAGAGCCGCCGCGCTGAATATGGCCCAGCACGGTAGCGCGGGTTTCGCGCTTCGTTTCCGATTCAATATACTTCGCCAGTTCGTCGATATCGCAGATATGCTCGGTGATGGCGACGATAGCGTGTTTTTTGCCTTTCGCGATGCCGGCTTTGATTTCCGCGACCAGATCTTCACGGTTGAACTCCACTTCCGGCAACACGATAAACTCGCAGCCGCCCGCAATGGCTGCCGCCAGCGTCAGGTCGCCGCAGTAACGGCCCATTACTTCCACAATGGAGATACGCTGGTGGGAAGAGGAGGTATCGCGCAGGCGGTCAATCGCTTCCACAACGGTATGCAGCGCGGTGAAGTAGCCGATAGTGTAATCCGTGCCCGCTACGTCGTTATCGATGGTGCCCGGCAGGCCGATGCACGGGAAGCCCATTTCAGTCAGGCGCTTGGCGCCCATGTAGGAACCGTCGCCGCCGATGACCACCAGCGCGTCGATGCCGCGTTTTTTCATGTTTTCGATAGCCACGGCGCGGACGTGCTCTTCACGGAACTCCGGAAAACGCGCAGAGCCCAGGAAGGTGCCGCCGCGGTTGATCATGTCGGAAACGCTGTAGCGGTCGAGCTGAACCATACGGTCTTCATACAGGCCCAGATAGCCATCATAAATGCCGAATACTTCCAGCCCTTCTGTTAAAGCCGCACGGACCACGCCACGAATAGCAGCGTTCATGCCCGGCGCATCACCGCCACTCGTCAACACACCGATTTTCTTAATCATGACTACCTCTGAACGTAGAATACAAAATGAATTCTGTTGCCGAATACCGCCGCGCTCAGGCGAAACGGCCGACCAATGCTGTAAATAGTAACTTAAGCGCTTCCTGCTGAATTGATTCAGGTCAGGCCACTGGATTCTGACTTTTACCAAAAATGGCTGCGCCTGAAGGCGTTAACAGCGGTTTACTTAAGTTCAAACTGGCCCTGCTGCGGCTGGGGTACTACCGAGCAAGGATCCTGGTGAATAATCACATCTGACCCCGGAAAATGCGTCAGAATCGCCTGTTCCACCTGTTCAGCAACCAGATGCGCCTGAACCAGCGGTAAATTATCTTCCATTTCCAGATGAAGTTGAATAAAGCGGGTCGGCCCTGACTGCCGCGTGCGAAGATCGTGAGCTCCTCTGACGCCGGGCCAGGAGGAGACGATATCAATGATTGCCTGACGTTCGTTATCGGGTAAAGCGCGATCCAGCAAAGACTGCACCGCCTCATACCCCATTCGTAAAGCACTATACAAAATATAGATGCCAATACCGAGCGCGAACAACGAATCGGCACGGTGCCAGCCATACCACGACAGCGCCAGCGCAACCAGAATCGCGCCATTCATCATAACATCAGACTGATAGTGAAGCATATCCGCGCGTACCGCCTGGCTGCGGGTTTTACGCACAACCCAGCGCTGGAACGTCACCAGCAACAAGGTGCTAACGAGCGCGATAAGGGTGACGACCATCCCCACGCCCGGTTCGTTCATAGGCTCCGGCTGCGCCAGATGCTGGATGCTGGTTAAAAAGAGGAACAGGGCGGATCCGGAAATAAACATGCTTTGCGCCAGCGCCGCCAGAGACTCCGCTTTCCCGTGGCCGAAGGTATGTTCTTCATCCGCGGGCTGCAGGGAGTAGCGCACCACCAGCAGGTTAGTCAGCGAGGCGGCGATATCCACAAGCGAATCCACCAGCGCCGCCAGAATGCTGACCGATCCGGTATACCACCAGGCGAAAATTTTGATGATCAGCAACAGCGAAGCCATGACCGTGGCGGCGACAGCGGCCCGGTTTACCAGTTGCGCATAATTATGAACCATAACGACTCCAGCACCTTAAGCGGCAAGTATAACGGATAGCCTTGCAAACAAAGGTGAAAAAAAGCGCACTGCAGTACGTCTGTTCTTGCGAAGGAAACATACCCTTCTTGCTGTATTTTTCATCTATGACGCACGGCCGCCGCGATCTTTTATGAACTTAACAGGCTAAGGCCATGCCGGGTGCGGAAAAAAGACAAAAAAAACCCCCTCGTCATGAGGGGGAAGACAGGGATGGTGTCTATGGCAAGGAAAACAGGGTTGTTACTGGTTACTACGGGTACTGCTACTAAAAATGTCAGGCGGCGTATTGGACCTCTGGACCTGCGCCACTTCACGAAGCTGTCGCATACGTTGCTTATGCTTCTCGTTTAAAACCGCTTGCTGCTCGGGCGTTAACAGGCGGAACATCTGGTTTCGCACCTTCGCCATTTCGACCTGGCGGACGACCTGTTCCTGCGCCATCTTTTCTGCCTGAGCGCGTACAGCGTTTTCATCAAAATTTTCTGCGGTCACCAGCCTGTGCATGGTGTCCATTTCACTAACATTAACAGGGGGCTGCTCGTGCCGCGCCTGCTGCATCAGGTCCCGCATTTGCTGACGCTGTTGCTCTGTCAGGTTGATGCCGTCAAACATATGGCTCTGCACACTATTACGTTGTGAAAGCGCTTCAGCCGGATGCCAGTTATCGCCGTTTACGACTTCAGCAGCCTGGCTGGCTAACGCACCTAACGCCAGTGTTGAGGCCATGACGGCAATAGTAACTTTGCGCATCACTGACTCCTGAAAAACGTGTGTGCTGCGATTCCACGAAAATGAGTCTACGATTTGGGCTGCAAACAAGCGTCAGGGGGTGTAAAACAACGTAAAGTCATGGATTAGCGAGCCTTGATGACGTAATTTCTGCCTCGGAGGTACTTAACAATGAATAAAATTTTGTTAGTTGATGATGACCGCGAGCTGACTTCCCTGTTAAAGGAATTGCTCGACATGGAAGGCTTTAACGTACTCGTTGCCCATGACGGGGAGCAGGCGCTCGACCTCCTGGATGACAGCATTGACCTGCTTTTGCTTGACGTAATGATGCCGAAAAAAAACGGTATCGATACGCTTAAAGAACTGCGCCAGACCCACCAGACTCCTGTAATTATGCTCACCGCCCGCGGCAGCGAGCTGGACCGCGTGCTGGGCCTTGAACTCGGCGCCGATGACTATCTGCCTAAACCGTTTAATGACCGTGAACTGGTCGCACGCATCCGCGCTATTTTGCGCCGCTCGCACTGGAGCGAGCAGCAGCAAAACAGCGACAGCGGCTCGCCGACGCTGGAAGTTGACGCGTTAAGCCTCAATCCTGGACGCCAGGAAGCGAGTTTCGACGGCCAGACCCTGGAGCTGACCGGCACCGAATTTACCCTGCTCTACCTGCTGGCTCAGCATTTGGGCCAGGTGGTTTCGCGCGAACATTTAAGCCAGGAAGTGCTTGGCAAGCGCCTGACGCCGTTCGACCGCGCCATTGATATGCATATCTCCAACCTGCGCCGTAAATTGCCGGATCGCAAAGATGGTCATCCCTGGTTTAAAACCCTGCGCGGTCGCGGCTACCTGATGGTGGCGACTTCATGATAGGCAGCCTTACCGCCCGCATCTTCGCCATTTTCTGGTTAACGCTGGCGCTGGTATTGATGCTGGTATTGATGCTGCCAAAGCTGGACACCCGTCAGATGACGGAACTGCTGGAAAGCGAACAGCGTCAGGGCGTAATGATTGAGCAGCATGTTGAAGCCGAGCTGGAAAACGACCCGCCGAACGATCTGATGTGGTGGCGCCGTCTTTTTCGCGCCATCGATAAATGGGCGCCACCGGGGCAGCGTCTGTTGCTGGTGACCAGCGAAGGCCGCGTCATCGGCGCAGAACGCAATGAGATGCAGATAATTCGCAACTTTATTGGTCAGTCGGATAACGCCGATCATCCGCAAAAGAAAAAATATGGCCGCGTTGAGCTGGTTGGGCCGTTTTCGGTGCGCGATGGCGAAGATAACTATCAGCTTTACCTCATTCGCCCGGCAAGCAGTTCGCAATCTGACTTTATTAATTTGCTGTTCGACAGGCCGTTGCTGCTGCTTATTGTGACGATGCTGGTGAGCGCGCCGCTGCTGTTATGGCTCGCCTGGAGCCTGGCGCGTCCGGCTCGCAAGCTCAAAAACGCAGCCGACGAGGTAGCCCGCGGCAACCTGCGCCAGCATCCGGAGCTTGAAGCAGGCCCGCAGGAATTTATCGCTGCCGGGGCCAGCTTTAACCAGATGGTCACGGCGCTGGAGCGCATGATGACGACCCAACAACGCCTGCTTTCCGATATCTCGCACGAACTGCGTACGCCGCTCACGCGACTGCAGCTTGGCACCGCCCTGTTGCGCCGTCGCAGCGGCGAAAGCAAAGAGCTGGAGCGCATAGAGACCGAAGCCCAGCGACTCGACAGCATGATTAACGATCTGCTGGTGATGTCGCGTAATCAGCAGAAGAACGCGCTGGTTAGCGAAACCATGAAGGCGAACCAGCTCTGGAACGAAGTTCTTGATAATGCGGCGTTTGAAGCTGAACAGATGGGTAAAACGTTTGAAGTGACCTACCCGCCGGGCCCCTGGCTGCTTTATGGCAACCCGAACGCGCTGGAAAGCGCGCTGGAAAATATTGTCCGCAATGCGCTGCGCTACTCGCACACCAAGATTGCCGTGGCGTTTTCGGTAGATAAACAGGGCATCACCATTAACGTTGATGACGATGGCCCTGGCGTGAGCCCCGAAGACAGGGAGCAAATCTTCCGGCCGTTCTATCGTACCGATGAGGCACGCGACCGCGAATCGGGCGGTACCGGTCTGGGTCTGGCGATTGTCGAAACGGCGATTCAGCAGCATCGCGGCTGGGTGAAAGCGGACGACAGCCCGCTTGGCGGCTTGCGTCTGACGCTCTGGCTACCGCTCTACCAACGATCCTGAGGCGCAGCTCCCTTTCAAAGCCGGAAGGGAGCCATTAACCTTTGCCTTTGAAGAAAGCGGTCGTTCGCCGTCGCGTGTGTCTCCCACCCGTCAATTCTGTTATTCTGCGCCCCTCGTAAAGGGGAGTTGTATGCTGAATATCGTCTTGTTTGAACCTGAAATCCCGCCTAATACCGGCAACATTATCCGCCTGTGCGCCAATACCGGCTTTCGGTTGCATATTATTGAGCCGATGGGGTTTACCTGGGATGACAAACGCCTGCGCCGCGCCGGACTGGACTATCATGAATTTACCGCCGTCACCCGCCATCACGATTATGCTGCGTTTCTCGACGCGGAAAAGCCGCAGCGCCTGTTTGCCTTAACAACCAAGGGCACCCCTGCGCACAGCGCGGTGAGCTATCAGGCAGGCGATTATCTGCTGTTTGGTCCGGAAACACGCGGGCTCCCCGCAACGATTCTCGACGCGCTGCCGAAAGAGCAAAAAATTCGCATTCCGATGATGCCGGACAGCCGCAGCATGAATCTGTCGAATTCGGTTTCGGTAGTCGTCTATGAAGCGTGGCGCCAGATGGGTTATCCGGGCGCGGTTTTACGCAGCTAGCCGGTAAAGGATGAGCGCCTTTTCTTTCAGGCGCTCAGAACTGAATTTCAAATACCGTCGCCGTATTCAAAACCGTGGTTGATGCCATTGAAATGCTGATCCATATCCATGGACGGCTTATCGCTTTCCGGTTTACCCACAATGCGCGCCGGCACGCCTGCCGCCGTAGTGTGTGGTGGAACAGGTTGCAGCACGACTGAACCGGCGCCGATTTTCGCGCCGCGGCCCACCTCGATATTACCGAGAATTTTCGCGCCTGCGCCAATCATTACCCCTTCGCGGATTTTCGGGTGGCGATCGCCAGTAGTTTTACCCGTACCGCCGAGCGTGACGGATTGCAGAATGGAGACATCATCTTCCACGACCGCCGTTTCGCCGATCACAATGCCTGTCGCGTGGTCGAGCATGATGCCGCGGCCAATTTTCGCTGCGGGGTGGATATCCACCTGGAAAGAAACCGATACCTGGTTTTGCAGGAAAATCGCCAGCGCCTGGCGCCCCTGGTTCCACAACCAGTGGCCAATGCGGTAAGCCTGAAGGGCGTGAAAGCCTTTAAGATAAAGCAGCGGCGTCGAGTATTTATCTACCGCCGGATCGCGAGTGCGGACAGCCTGAATATCACAGGCGGCGGAGGCGATCATTTCCGGGTCGGCGGCATACGCTTCTTCCACCACTTCACGAATGGCGATAGCGGGCATAATGGGCGAAGCCAGTTTGTTGGCGAGCATGTAGCTCAGGGCGCTGCCGAGATTTTCATGCTTGAGCAAGGTAGCATGATAGAAACTGGCCAACATCGGCTCACAGTCGGCAAGCGCGCGCGCTTCGGCTTTGATGTTATTCCAGACCAGACCCAGTTCTTCACACGGCATTGCTTTCTCCAGACAAACAAACGGCGGCCGGTAAGCTATGTTACCGGCGCGCTTTATAATTACGGACGTTCCGTCAGTGACTGCTTCGCTCATCCTTGCGCGCACGACCCAGCAGCGTTAATGCTGCCTCGCGAGCATTTTTTCCGCAATACAATACCTGATAAATTTCCTCGGTTATTGGCATTTCGACGCCATAACGGGCCGCCAGTTCACGCACCTCTTTGGTATTGCGATAACCTTCGACCACCTGACCGATCTGCGCCTGCGCGCCTTGCACGTCCATCCCCTGGCCGAGCATCATGCCGAAACGGCGGTTGCGTGACTGGTTGTCAGTACAGGTCAGCACCAGGTCGCCCAAACCAGCCATGCCCATAAAGGTGCTCGGGTCGGCGCCTAACGCCTCGCCCAGACGGGACATTTCCGCCAGACCGCGCGTGATAAGCGCCGTACGCGCATTCGCCCCAAAGCCGATGCCGTCAGACATCCCGGCGCCGATAGCGATAACGTTCTTCACCGCGCCACCCAATTGCACGCCGATAAAATCGGGATTGATGTAAACGCGGAAGCTTTTACCGCAGTGCAGCAACTCTTGCAGATCGTTTGCAAAAGCATCATCGGTAGAAGCGAGAGAAATGGCGGTCGGCAACCCCGCGGCCAGCTCCTTTGCAAAGGTCGGCCCGGAAATCACCGCCAGCGGAATGTCATCGCCGAGCGCTTCGCGTGCGACATCCTGCAACAGACGCCCTGTTTCCGCTTCCAGCCCTTTAGTTGCCCATACCAGACGGGCATCCGGGCGCATCAGCGGTTTTATCTGGCGCAGCACCTGATCAAAGACATGGCTTGGCACCACCACCAGAATATTGCGGCTGGCGGCCAGCGCGGCGGCCAGGTCGCTTTCAGGGTGGAGCGTATCAGGAAAAGGCACATCGGGAAGGAAAGCCGCGTTGCAGCGCTCTGCCTGCAGCGTAGCGATGTGATCCGGGTTATGGCCCCACAGCACAACGTGGTGGCCGTTCCTCGCCAGGGTGATGGCGAGAGCGGTGCCGTACGAGCCGGCACCGATCACTGTCATTGACGCATTAATGGTGTTCATCAGGCATCCTGATGGTCTTGCGCACCTTCGCCAGCCTGCTGCTGTAAATAATTCATGAACAGCGCATCGAAGTTAACCGGCGCGAGGTTCAGCTGCGGGAAAGTGCCGCGGGAAACGAGGTTGGTGATGCACTCGCGGGCGTACGGGAACAGGATGTTCGGGCAGTAAGCGCCGAGGCAATGCGCCATCTGCGTGCCTTCAATGCCGCCTACGGAGAAGATGCCCGCCTGCTGCACTTCACACAGGAAAGCGGTTTCTTCGCCAAGCGTAGCCGTTACCGTGACGCGCAGCACCACTTCAAACACATCGTCAGCCAGCTGGCTGGAAGCGGTATCCAGATCCAGTTTGACTTCCGGCTGCCAGTCTTTCTGAAACACGTGCGGAGCATTGGGTGCTTCAAAAGAGATATCCTTGGTGTAAACACGTTGAATCTGAAAGGTCATTTCAGTGTTGTTTTGTTCTGACATGAGTGAACCCTTTTACGTTATGTCCTTAAAATTGCCGTCACGGCTAAAACGCATCAGCGCAGAAGCGGATCGAGTCCACCACGTGCGTCCAGTGCATACAAGTCATCGCAGCCGCCGATGTGCTGCGCGTCAATAAAAATCTGCGGCACGGTAGTGCGTCCGCTGCGCTTAATCATCTCTTCGCGCTTTGCGGCATCGCCATCAATAGGCAACTCGATAAAAGTCACTCCCTTGCTGGTCAGCAGCGCCTTTGCACGGTGGCAGTAAGGACAGGTGGCTTTGGTGTACATTTCAATGTTGGCCATGACGTTACCTCTTGTAAGTTATTTACCACGCACCAGCGGCAGATTTTCGCCGCTCCAGCCCGCTACGCCCTCTTTCAGCACGTAGACCTGCTCGAAGCCTGCTTTGTTCAGCAACGAAGCGGATTCCTGGGCCGCCATTCCGCTGGCGTCAGTGACGATAATCGGTTTAGCTTTATGCTTTTCCAGTTCGCCAACGTTGCCGGCTTTAATCTCGTTCGGCAGCACGTTAACGGCGCCGGAGATGTGCCCTTTGCGGAAGTCGTCGCGCTGGCGAATGTCCACCACAACAGCATCTTCTTTATTGATTAAACGTGTGGCTTCACCACGGGTGATGACCTTCACTTTGGAGGTCAGCCCTTTGAAAGTGGTGTAGATCACCGCCGCCAGTAACGCAATCCACGCGATACTAAGTATGGGGTGACGGCTAACGAATTGCATAATTTCTTGCATGGGGGGTACGGACTCCCGATGTGAGTGAAAAAAAAATCAGGTGAGGAGTATACCTGCGCGTTGTGGCAATTACAGCCAGTGGAAGAGAGGTTCTGCGTTTTCTGCGGCGCGTTACGAAAAAAATGGCAAAAAGCGCCGAAAAGCGCTCGTCGCCTCGCCCTTTTCTTTGATCTCCTGCGGCTATCCGGCGCGTTGCGGTGTAGTAAAGTTACGCCAATTTTTGTCTTTAGCGCATGAGGTTGTCACAATGTCGGGTTCTAAAAAACCAATGGTGCTGGTGATTCTGGATGGCTATGGCTACCGTGAAGATCAGCAGGATAACGCTATTTTTAACGCCAAAACGCCGGTTATGGACGCGCTGTGGGCCACTCGCCCGCATACGCTTGTCGACGCCTCCGGGCTGGAAGTGGGCTTGCCGGACCGCCAGATGGGCAACTCTGAAGTCGGTCACGTTAATCTCGGCGCGGGCCGCATCGTTTATCAGGATTTGACCCGTCTCGACGTTGAAATCAAAGAACGCACCTTCTTCAGCAACCCGGCGCTGACCGGCGCGGTGGACAAAGCGGTCGCCGCAGGCAAAGCGGTGCATATCATGGGCCTGCTCTCGGCGGGCGGCGTGCACAGCCATGAAGATCATATTATGGCGATGGCGGAGCTTGCCGCCGCGCGCGGCGCAGAGAAAATTTTCCTGCACGCCTTCCTGGACGGACGCGATACGCCGCCGCGCAGCGCCGAATCCTCCCTGAAAGCGTTTGAAGCGAAATTCGCCTCGCTGGGCAAAGGTCGCGTAGCGACGATTATCGGTCGTTACTTCGCGATGGATCGCGATAATCGCTGGGAGCGCGTTGAACTGGCGTATGACCTGCTGACTCAGGCGCAGGGCGAGTATCAGGCGGAAAGCGCGGTGGCGGGACTGGCGGCGGCTTACGCCCGCGACGAGAACGACGAATTTGTTAAACCAACCGTCATTCGCAAAGCAGGCGATAGCGATTCCGCCATGGAAGATGGCGACGCGCTGATTTTCATGAACTTCCGCGCCGACCGCGCCCGACAAATCACCCGTGCGTTTGTAAACGCTAACTTCGACGGTTTCGCCCGTAAAAAAGTGGTCAAATTCAGCGAGTTTGTCATGCTTACCGAGTACGCAGCGGATATCAAAACCGCCTGCGCCTATCCTCCCGCCTCCCTTACCAACACCTTTGGCGAATGGATGGCTAAGCATAACAAAACGCAGCTGCGTATCTCTGAAACGGAAAAATATGCGCACGTCACCTTCTTCTTTAACGGCGGCGTGGAAGAGCCGTTCCCGGGCGAAGACCGCACGCTGATCAATTCACCGAAAGTCGCTACCTATGACCTGCAACCGGAGATGAGTTCCGCAGAGCTGACGGAAAAGCTGGTCGCTGCCATCAAGAGCGGCAACTACGACGCCATCATCTGTAACTACCCGAACGGCGACATGGTCGGGCATACCGGCGTATTCGACGCCGCCGTGCAGGCAGTAGAGGCGCTGGACCGCTGCATTGCGCAGGTGACTGACGCTGTCAGCTCCGCAGGGGGCCAGTTACTGATCACTGCCGACCACGGCAATGCCGAGCAGATGCGCGACCCGTCTACCGGCCAGGCGCATACGGCGCACACAAACCTGCCGGTGCCACTGATTTACGTTGGCGATAAGCGCTTGAAAGCAGTGGAAGGCGGGAAGCTTTCCGATATCGCGCCGACCATGCTCGCCCTGATGGGTATGGAAATCCCGCAAGAGATGACTGGCAAGCCGCTGTTCATCGTGGAATAATCCCTCCCCATGAGGGGAAAGGCGATTTTTTCAATAACATGGACCGCACAGCCGAAACGGCATTCGCTGCGGTCTCTGATCTACGCCAGCGCGCTCAGCGCTGGCGTATTGTCATGTCCGCTTTCCGCCCACGCGGATGACCGCGATCAACTTAAATCCATTCAGCAGGATATCGCCGCCAAAGAGCGCGCGGTACGTCAACAGCAGCAGCAACGCGCTAAGCTGCTCGCCCAGTTAAAAGAGCAGGAGCAGGCGATTGCCGCCGCAACCCGCAAACTGCGTGAAACGCAAAGCACCCTGACGCAGCTCAATCGCCAGATTGACGAGATGAACGCCTCCATAGCGAAACTCGAACAGCAAAAAGCCTCGCAGGAACGCAACCTGGCGGCCCAGCTTGACGCTTCGTTCCGTCAGGGCCAGCACAGCGGCTTACAGATGATCCTGAGCGGTGAGGAGAGCCAGCGCGGTCAACGGCTGCAGGCCTATTTCGGCTACCTTAACGAGGCGCGTCAGGAGACTATCGCGCAGCTAAAGCAAACCCGCGAAGAGGTCGCCTCGCAAAAAGCGGAGCTGGAAGAGAAGCAGAGCCAGCAGCAAACGCTGCTTTATGAGCAGCAAGCGCAGCAGGCGAAGCTTGAGCAGGCGCGCAATGAGCGTAAAAAGACGCTGTCAGGGCTGGAATCCTCTATACAGCAGGGTCAGGCGCAGCTGAGCGAATTGCGACAGAACGAATCGCGCCTGCGCGATCGCCTCGCCCGCGCTGAAGCGGCGGCCCGCGCCCGGGCAGAAAAGGAGGCGCGCGAAGCCGAAGAGGTACGAAGCCGCCAGCAAGAGGCCTCCCGCAAAGGCACGACCTACAAGCCTTCTGAAAGCGAGCGCTCACTTATGGCGCGCACGGGCGGTCTTGGCTCCCCCAATGGCCAGGCGTTCTGGCCGGTTCGCGGTCCGTTGCTGCATCGCTATGGCGAACAGTTGCAGGGTGAGCTACGGTGGAAGGGTATCGTTATTGGCGCGTCGGAAGGCACGGAAGTGAAAGCTGTGGCGGACGGGCGGGTCATCCTTGCCGACTGGCTTCAGGGCTACGGCCTGGTGGTCGTGGTGGAGCACGGCAAAGGCGATATGAGCCTTTATGGCTATAACCAAAGCGCGCTGGTGAGCGTGGGCGCCCAGGTGCGCGCCGGCCAACCTATCGCGCTGGTCGGTAGCAGCGGCGGTCAGGGCCGACCTTCGCTCTATTTTGAAATTCGTCGCCAGGGTCAGGCAGTCAATCCACAACCGTGGTTGGGAAGATAAGTTTTGCTTTATTTGCGTCGTCTCGTTGTTGCTTTTGCCGGTACGCTGGCGCTCGTCGCTCCGGTTTACGCCGGTAAACTCGCCCTCGTTATCGATGACTTCGGTTATCGTCCCCATAATGAAAATCAGGTTCTGGCGCTGCCGCCTGCCGTTTCCGTCGCCGTCTTACCAAACGCGCCTCATGCCCGTGAAATGGCGACCAAAGCGCATAACGATGGCCACGAAGTGTTAATCCATCTGCCCATGGCGCCGCTCAGCAAGCAGCCGCTGGAAAAAGATACGCTGCGCCCGGAGATGAGCAGCGATGAGATCGACCGCATCGTCCGGGAAGCGGTAAATAAAGTGCCCTATGCTGTGGGAATGAACAACCACATGGGCAGCGCCATGACCTCCAGCCTGTTCGGCATGCAGAAAGTGATGCAGTCGCTTGAGCGCTATAACCTTTACTTCCTCGACAGCATGACCATCGGCAACAGCCAGTCGATGCGCGCCGCCGCAGGCACGGGCGTGAAAGTCATCAAACGCAAGGTCTTTCTCGACGATTCGCAAAACGAGGCGGATATTCGCTTCCAGTTTAACCGGGCGATAGCCGTTGCCCGGCGCAGCGGCTCGGCCATTGCTATCGGGCATCCGCACCCGACTACCGTGCGGGTGTTGCAACAAATGGTTTATAACCTGCCGCCGGACATCACGCTGGTGCGCCCGAGCAGCCTGCTTAATGAGCCGCAGACGGACACCTCGACGCCTAATCTCACGCCCCCCGGCCAGTCCGCGCCGAGAAACCCTTTCCGCGGCGTGAAGTTATGCAAGCCTAAACATACGCCAGAGCCGATTTACGCCACGCGCTTCTTTAGCGTGATTAGCGAAAGCGTCAGCCAGAGCAATGTAGTGGCTTATTTCCGGCACCAGTGGCAAGGCTGGGGAAAAATTAAAGCAAATTAAAAAAAGACCAGCTTATGCTGGTCTTTTTTTTAGCGAATAAATTGAGAATCGGAAGCCGTTTTTATTCTGGCGCTTTTTTTATCGTATGCGTACCAGGCTTTGAAATATTTAAGAAAACTATAAAAAGTCGCATACAGCCCGGTCACCAGGCCAACTTTTCCTTCGCGCCACGCGCCGCTAAACAGATACCATTTAAAAAAGGCGCCGATAGCGCTTATCACTCCGCGCCAGAGCGAAGGTTTAACATATTTATATTTCACCAGCCGGCTGGTATAGCCGTTTAGCTTGTTAAAAACTTCATGGATGGAGTAAAACGTGTCGTGGCGAACATAACCGGGTATTTTCACGGTTTCAATATTTCCTTCCACTTTATCATCCACCGGGCGATCGTTAAAACGCGCCTGGCGCCGATTAAAAAGGCGTACGGGATAATCGGGAGACGATACAGGATATATCGTTTTTACCGGTTGGCCTAATACATGCCAGTAACGGGAAATACGCCAGGCTTTATCAGGCGCAGGCGTTTCACCTGCCTTAAGCGCGAGAATAAAATCCACGGTCTCCCGGTCAAGAATTTCATCGCTATCCATACACAAAACCCAGTCATTTTTAGCAAGATCAACAGCATAATTCATCTGTTGACCATGCATGGCGTAAGGATGTGTATGGGGAGTGATGTCATATTCCCGACATATTTCCACCGTTTCGTCAGTGCTGCCGGAGTCAAGCACCACGATTTCGTCAGCCACGATGATTAAGGGAGGCAATACCTCACGCAATAAGCGGGCAGAATTATGAGTGAGCAGACAGACGGATAGCTTAAACATAGTTTTAACAAATTTAAACAAAGCCTGAACAGACTATATTAAGCAACTTCTTAAAAAGCGATGCTGATTTTGTGCGATTACGGATGGGTTGTGACAGGAATCATAATTAACGCTAAAAAAGCGCCCGCAGGCGCTTTGTCATAAAAATTACTTATTCCAGTTAAGGATCACCTTACCTGATTGCCCTGAGCGCATCGCATCGAAGCCTTTCTGGAAATCATCAATAGAATAGTGATGGGTAATAATCGGCGTCAGGTCGAGACCGGACTGGATCAGCGCCGCCATCTTATACCAGGTTTCAAACATCTCCCGCCCATAGATGCCTTTGATGAAAAGTCCCTTGAAGATGACCTTATTCCAGTCGATAGCCATATCCGAAGGCGGAATGCCCAGCATGGCGATACGACCGCCGTGGTTCATGGTATCCAGCATCGAACGAAACGCCGGCGGCGCGCCAGACATTTCAAGACCCACGTCGAACCCTTCGGTCATGCCCAGCTCTTCCATTACATCTTTCAGGTTTTCCTGAGAGACGTTTACCGCCCGCGTTACGCCCATCTTGCGGGCCAGCTCAAGGCGATATTCATTCACATCCGTGATGACCACATGCCGCGCGCCAACGTGCTTCGCGACAGCGGCAGCCATGATGCCAATCGGGCCTGCGCCAGAAACCAGCACATCCTCGCCCACCAGGTCAAAGGACAGCGCAGTATGCACCGCGTTGCCGAACGGGTCGAAAATCGACGCCAGGTCGTCAGAAATGTTGTCCGGGATCTTGAACGCGTTAAAAGCCGGGATCACCAGATATTCAGCAAAGCAGCCCGGACGGTTTACGCCTACGCCAACGGTGTTGCGACAGAGGTGCGTGCGCCCGCCGCGACAGTTACGGCAATGGCCGCAGGTAATATGCCCTTCGCCGGAAACGCGGTCGCCAATTTCGAAGCCTTTCACTTCCTGACCGATGCCGACCACTTCACCGACATATTCATGCCCTACCACCATCGGCACCGGAATGGTCTTCTGCGACCACTCATCCCAGTTATAGATATGCACGTCGGTGCCGCAGATAGCGGTTTTACGGATTTTGATCAGCAGATCGTTGTGACCCATCTCCGGCTTCGGCGCATCGGTCATCCAGATGCCTTCTTCCGCTTTCAGTTTCGCTAATGCTTTCATCTCACACCCTCAGGCAATCACGCCAAGCTGTTTACCGATGCGGGTGAAAGCTTCCACCGCGCGTTCAATTTGTTCCGGCGAATGCGCCGCCGACATCTGGGTGCGAATACGCGCCTGCCCTTTCGGCACAACCGGGTAGAAGAAGCCGGTCACGTAAATGCCCTCTTTTTGCAGTTCGCGGGCGAAATTTTGCGCCACGACCGCATCGCCGAGCATCACCGGAATAATGGCGTGGTCGGCGCCCGCCAGCGTGAAACCCGCCGCGGTCATTTTTTCGCGGAACAGACGGGCATTCGCCCACAGGCGCTCGCGCAGTTCCACGCCGGATTCCAGCATCTCCAGCACTTTGATGGAGGCGGCGACAATAGCGGGAGCGAGCGAGTTAGAAAACAGATAAGGGCGAGAGCGCTGACGCAGCCACTCCACCACCTCTTTACGCGCAGCGGTATAACCGCCGGACGCGCCGCCCAGCGCCTTGCCGAGCGTGCCGGTGATAATGTCCACCCGGCCCATCACCTCGCAATATTCATGCGTGCCGCGGCCATTCGCGCCCACGAAGCCAACGGCGTGAGAATCATCCACCATGACCAGCGCATCATACTTATCCGCCAGGTCGCAAACGCCTTTCAGGTTGGCGATAACGCCATCCATAGAGAAAACGCCGTCAGTCGCGATAAGAATATGGCGAGCGCCCGCTTCGCGCGCCTCTTTCAGGCGTGCCTCCAGCTCCTGCATATCGTTGTTGGCATAACGGTAACGCTTCGCCTTGCACAGGCGCACGCCGTCGATGATGGAGGCGTGGTTCAGCGCATCCGAAATGATGGCGTCTTCCGCGCCGAGCAGCGTTTCAAACAGGCCGCCGTTGGCGTCGAAGCAGGAAGAGTAAAGAATGGCGTCTTCCATACCGAGAAACGCAGCCAGTTTGTTTTCCAGCTGCTTGTGGCTGTCCTGCGTGCCGCAGATAAAGCGCACGGAAGCCATGCCGAAACCGTGGCTGTCCATCCCCTCTTTCGCGGCGTCGATAAGCGCCGGATGATTGGCGAGGCCAAGATAGTTATTAGCGCAGAAGTTAATAACATGGCTGCCATCCGCCACCGTGATATCTGCCTGTTGGGCAGAAGTAATGATGCGTTCTTCTTTAAACAACCCTTCCGAGCGGGCGTTTTCCAGCTCGGTAGTTAACTGTTGGTAAAAATTCCCTCGCATTGCGATTCTCCAGGCAGGGGCCAATTCGGCACATATTATTACCCAAAGCTTCCCAAACAGACGAGACGACGATTCAGGGATTCTCCGTTTTGCAGCATAAATCACGCTTGGCGTCGCATCGCGGCGGCGGATAAAACAGGGGATGGCTGAAGGGCACCCGATGTGATGGTATGATTAGAACCATTCATGCCGGAGATTGCGCCCGGCTCACTTTTGAAGGACAGGATTATGATCATTGTTACCGGCGGCGCCGGCTTTATCGGCAGCAACATTATCAAGGCCCTGAATGATATCGGCCGTACCGACATCCTGGTGGTCGACAACCTGAAAGACGGCACCAAGTTTGCGAACCTGGTGGATCTGAATATCGAAGACTACATGGATAAAGAAGACTTCCTGATTCAGGTCATGGCAGGCGAAGAGTTCGGCGACATCGACGCCGTTTTCCATGAAGGCGCCTGCTCCTCCACCACCGAGTGGGATGGTAAGTACATGATGGATAACAACTATCAGTACTCCAAAGAGCTTCTCCACTACTGCCTTGAGCGTCAGATCCCTTTCCTGTACGCCTCTTCCGCCGCGACTTACGGCGGTCGCACCAGCGATTTCAAAGAATCCCGCGAGTTTGAACAGCCGCTGAACGTTTACGGCTATTCCAAATTCCTTTTCGACGAATATGTGCGCAAAATCCTGCCGGAAGCGGATTCACAAATCGTAGGTTTCCGCTATTTCAACGTTTACGGACCGCGTGAAAACCATAAAGGCAGCATGGCGAGCGTGGCGTATCATCTGAACACCCAGCTGAACGCCGGTGAAAATCCGAAATTGTTTGAAGGCAGCGACAACTTTAAGCGCGACTTCATCTACGTAGGCGATGTCGCCGCTGTGAACCTCTGGTTCTGGCAGAATGGCGTGTCCGGCATTTTTAACTGCGGCACTGGCCGTGCGGAATCTTTCCAGGCGGTGGCGGATGCAACGCTCGCTTTCCATAAGAAAGGCAGCATTGAGTACATCCCGTTCCCGGATAAGTTGAAAGGACGCTATCAGGCGTTCACGCAGGCGGACCTGACCAACCTGCGCGCTGCGGGCTATGACAAGCCGTTTAAAACCGTTGCCGAAGGGGTAACGGAATATATGGCCTGGCTGAACCGCGATGCATAAGCAGGTTAATGCATGAAGATACTGGTGATCGGCCCGTCATGGGTGGGCGACATGATGATGTCGCAAAGTCTTTACCGCACGCTCCGGGCGCGCTATCCCCAGGCGATAATCGATGTGATGGCACCCGCGTGGTGCCGTCCGCTTTTATCGCGTATGCCGGAAGTCAACGACGCGATCCCGATGCCGCTCGGCCACGGCGCGCTGGCGCTGGCGGAACGACGCAAGCTAGGTCAAAGCCTGCGCGAGCGGCGTTACGACCGCGCTTATGTGCTTCCCAACTCCTTTAAATCCGCCCTGGTGCCCTTTTTTGCCGGCATCCCTCAGCGCACCGGCTGGCGCGGCGAAATGCGCTACGGCCTGCTGAATGATGCGCGCGTACTTGATAAACAGGCCTGGCCGCTGATGGTGGAGCGCTACGTGGCGTTGGCTTATGACAAAGGCGTGGTGCAGTCGGCGAAGGATCTGCCGCAGCCGTTGCTGTGGCCGCAGCTTCAGGTAAACGAAGGCGAGAAGGCACAAACCTGCGCCGCGTTTTCGCTTTCTGCCGAGCGCGCCATTATCGGTTTTTGTCCGGGCGCGGAGTTCGGGCCGGCCAAGCGCTGGCCGCATTATCACTATGCGGAACTGGCGAAGCAGCTGATTGACGAGGGGTATCAGGTGGCGCTGTTCGGCTCCGCGAAAGACCACGAAGCGGGTAATGAAATCCTCGCCTCGTTAAGCGTCGAACAGCAGGCCTGGTGCCGCAACCTGGCGGGCGAGACCCAGCTTGAGCAAGCCGTGGTGCTGATTGCCGCCTGCAAAGCGGTGGTGACGAACGACTCGGGTCTGATGCACGTCGCGGCGGCTTTAAACCGCCCGTTAGTGGCGCTGTACGGCCCCAGCAGCCCTGATTTTACGCCGCCTCTGTCGCACAAGGCGAAGGTCATTCGCTTGATCACTGGCTATCACAAAATGCGCAAAGGCGATGCAGCGGAAGGTTATCACCAGAGCCTGATCGATATTACCCCTGCCCGCGTGCTTGAAGCGCTAAACGCGCTGCTGATGGACGAGGAAGCCTGACGGATGCGGGTGCTTATCGTTAAAACGTCTTCGATGGGCGATGTGCTGCACACGCTGCCTGCGCTGACGGACGCCATGCGCGCTATTCCCGGCATCCATTTCGACTGGGTGGTGGAAGAAGGCTTTGCGCAAATTCCCGCCTGGCATGCGGCGGTAGAGCGTGTTTTGCCGGTGGCGATTCGCCGCTGGCGCAAAGACTGGTTCTCCGCGCCGGTAAAAGCCGAGCGTCGCGCGTTTCGCGAAGCGCTGCAGGCGGTGCATTACGATGCGGTGATCGATGCCCAGGGGCTTATCAAAAGCGCCGCGCTGGTGACGCGTCTGGCCCATGGCGTCAAGCATGGCATGGACTGGCGCAGCGCGCGCGAGCCGCTCGCGAGCCTTTTTTACCGCAAGCGACATTCTGTTGAAAAACAGCAGCACGCCGTTGAGCGCACGCGAGAGCTGTTCGCTAAAAGCCTGGGTTATGCGAAACCGCAAACCAAAGGCGATTACGCCATCGCTCAGCATTTTTTACATCATTTGCCTGCCGATGCGGGCCGTTATGTGGTGTTTTTACACGCCACCACGCGCGACGATAAACACTGGCCGGAGAGCCACTGGCGGCAATTGATTGCGCTAATGGCGCCAACAGGGCTGCGCATCAAGCTGCCGTGGGGCGCACCGCATGAAGAAGCGCGGGCCAGGCGCCTGGCTGACGGCGCAAGTCTGGTCGAGGTGTTGCCGCGCATGAGCCTTGAGCAAATTGCTCACGTGCTGGCGGGCGCTCGCGCAGTGGTTTCCGTTGATACAGGGTTAAGCCATCTGACCGCCGCGCTGGACAGGCCTAACGTCACGCTTTACGGTCCGACTGACCCCGGGCTGATTGGCGGCTACGGGCAAAACCAACACACCTGCAAGCCTGAGCACTCTCAACAACTTAACGATCTGAGCGCGGAGGCGGTTTTCGCCGCCGTTGCGCCGTTGCTTGGCAACAAGCCTTCTGAATCCGGTGATGTCCATGGCTGAATTTTTTACTCCCGAGCGCCCGCCACGTCGGGTGCTGATTATTAAGCTGCGCCACCATGGCGATGTCCTGTTGACCTCGCCGATGTTCACCGTGCTGAAAAAAGCGTGGCCAGACGTGGAAGTGGACGCGCTGGTTTATGACGACACGCAGGCGATGCTCACCAGTCACCCTTATATCGACCAGGTGCATACCATCGGGCGCAACTGGCGCAAGCAGGGCTATTTTAAACAGTTCAGCCTTTATCGCGGCCTGGTGAAAACGCTGAAAGCGCGCGAGTATGACGTGCTGATTAACCTTACCGAACACTGGCACGGCGCACGGCTCGCGCGCCGTCTCAAACCGCGTATTTCGGTGGGTTTTCGTCCCGACAAGCGCACCGGCCTGGCGCGCTGGCGATGGGTCAACTCCTTTACCACGCTTTACCCGGCGATACAGGACAACACCCGTCATATGGTGGAGGTCAACCTCGACGCGCTGCGCCGTATCGGCATTCATCCTGCCACCAGCGACGACAAGCGCACGCTGTTTGTGCCGGGTGAGGAAGCGGAAGCGTTTGTTCAGGAGCGCCTGAAAGCGTTCGGCCTGACCAGCGGGGCTTATATTCTTGTCCATCCCACCTCGCGCTGGATGTTTAAATCCTGGGATATCAAAAGCCTTGCGGCCACGGTGGACGCGCTTGCCAGCCGGGGGCTGCCAGTTATTCTCTCCGCCGCGCCATCGCGTGAAGAGACGGAGTATATGGATAAACTGCGCGCTGCGATTACCCAGCCGGTGTTCGATCTCAGCGGCAAACTGAACCTTAAGCAGCTTGGCGCGCTGATGAAGCACGCCCGTGTTTATTTCGGCGTCGATTCGATGCCGATGCACCTGGCGAGCGCCGTAGGTACGCCGACGGTCGCCATTTTCGGCCCTACCGGGGCGATTAAATGGGCGCCCTGGGGCGTGCCGCATCGCGTTATTACGGCTGGCTTTACCTGCCAGCCGTGCGGCAAAGATGGTTGCGGCGGCAGCGGCGTTTCCGACTGCATCATGGCCATTACGCCGCAGCAGGTGCTGAGCGCTATCGATACCCTGCTGCTGGAAAGCAAACCATGAAGCTTGCGATCGTTCGCCAGACCTACAACCCCAACGGCGGGGCCGAGCGTTTTGTTTCGCGCGCGCTGAACGTGCTGTCGCAAAGCGGCGAGCTGGACGTCACGTTAATAGCCCGCCAGTGGGAAGACGCCGCAGGCTGGCAGACGCTGACCGTAAATCCGCCGTTTCGCAATCGCCGGGCGCGTGAAGAGGGATTTGCCCGCGAAGCGGCGAAGCAATTTTCGCAGTTCGACATAGTGCAAAGCCACGAGCGCATTCCCGGCGCCACTCTCTTTCGCGCCGGCGACGGCGTACATGCCGCCTGGCTTGAACAATACAACCGTATCCTTTCGCCGCTGCGCCGCTGGACGCAGGCCTTCAGCGCTTACCACCGCTACATTTTGCAGGCGGAGCGTGAGATGTTTACTCATCCGCAGCTGCGCAAAGTCATCTGTAATTCCAGGCTGGTGCGGGACGATATCGCCCGTCGCTTTGGGCTGGGCGCTGAAAAGCTTACGGTAATTTATAACGGCGTCGACACCGCCGCTTTTCACCCGGACGTGCAGCGTTTTTCGCAGCGTGAAGCATGGGGAATACCGGCGCAGGCGCCCGTGCTGGCCTATGTTGGCTCCGGCTTCACCCGTAAAGGGATCGCCGTGGCGCTCAAGGCTATCGCCGCGCATCCGTCCGTCTGGCTGGTCGTTGCGGGCCGCGACAAACATGCGAAGCGTTTTGAGGCGCTGGCGGCGAAACTTGGCGTGGCGGAGCGGGTAAAATTTCTCGGCCCGGTCGCCGACGTTAAGCAGGTCTATGGCAGCGCCGATGCGCTCATTCTGCCTACGCTTTACGATCCCTTTCCGAACGTTTGCGTAGAAGCGCTGGCCTGCGGGCTGCCGCTGCTGACCAGTACCCAGTGCGGCGCGGCGGAATGGATTGAAGAAGGCAAAAACGGCTGGGTGCGCGATGCGCTGGATGTAGACGGCTATCGCGAGGCTATCTCGCTTTGGCTGGCGGGCCGCGCACGCGGCGAAAATTATCGTCAGGCGGCGCGCCATACCGCCGAGCCTTTTACGCTCGACCGCATGGCGCAAGAGTTAAACGCGCTCTACCGCGAACTGCTGGGCTAGTTTATCGCGCCTGTCCCGCGCGGCAGGCGTTGGTAAAGACGTTTTCCATCGCATCCAGCATGCATTCACGGGTAAGGTGGCGGCACAGAAAATCATATCCCTGCTGCGCAAGCTGTTTGCGCAGCGCGCCGTCATTATAGAGCCGTACAATCGCCGCCATTAGCGCATCAGCATTACGCTGAGGGATCAGCAAGCCCGTTTCGTTATTCTTAATCGCATCGCCCGTGCCGCCGGCATCGGTGGCGATAGTCGCCACGCGTGACGCGAGCGACTGCAATACGCCCTGCGGCACCCCTTCCATATCGTGCGAAGGGCTCAGCGCAATATCAAAGGCCGGAAACCACTGCTCCGGGTCGCTGCGATGGCCCGCCATGACGACGCGCTCCTGCAACCCAAGCGCCGCTATCTCTTGCTCCAGCGTTTCGCGGTGCGGGCCTTCGCCGACGATAGCAAGCTTAATACGCGGGTTATCGATTTTCGCCAGCGCCTGCAGCAACACGCTGTGCCCTTTGTTAGGTCGCAGATGAGACACCACGCCCAGCCAGAAATCATCGACGCTCAACCCGCAGTGACGACGCGCTTCGGTTTTATCGCCAGGCTTAAAGCGCGCCGTGTCCACACCGCTTGGCACCGAGGTGCTGTGCTCGAGCGGCACGCCGATATCAACCAACTGATAGCGTAAAGCTTCGCCCGTGGTCACGACATGCGTACAGGCGGTGCCAAACAGCCAGCGGGTGCCGCGGTTGTTGCGCGGTTTGCCGGAAGCGTGGCGCGTACGCACCAGCGGCACGGCCCGGGGCAAGAACAGGTTCGCCAGCGCCACGAGCCAGGTATCCGCCGAATTATGGCTATTAATAACGTCAACCTGATGGCTGTTAAGCCAGCGGCGCAAGGCCATCAAGTTGCTGATATTCTTACGTTTCAGCGGAAGGTTAACCACCGTGAGACCCGCTTTGCGGGCAAGCTCGCTGAGCGGCGCCTCCTCCGGACACAGAAGCGTCACCTGATGGCCGCGCTCCACCATGCCGAGCGATTCATTAATGATGCGCAGAGGCTGGCCGCCCTTTCCGCCATCCGCCTCTGTATGAACGATATGCATAGCTTTTATTCCTTCGCGAACCCGTCTGAAAAGGCGGAATTATAGCGTTTGCTTTATAAGACGTTACAAACTTTATTCTTCTGTAGAGGGGGCAATTATGGTAATTTGCCGGGCGTTTTCATCTTTATTCTTAGACCCAGCTTAGCATTCAGCTGCTTTACTGATTGTTCTTTCCAGCAAATTACAAGCGTACATTTTAGCTTTATAAATTTTATGATGAATATTCGTAAGTCTTTGGCGGGTTTGTTGCTTTTTTGCGTTATGGGGCTCTGTTTTGTCTGGCCGATTCCTAACGACCTCTTGCTTTTTCACCGTAACGGCTTTATTTATCCCGCCATTTTGCTGGCGCTGGGCTTATTTATCCGCACGCCTCAGATTCGCGCAATGATTAATGAGCGTCAGGCTCGCCCGACGCTGTTGATTCTGCTCTTATTGACGCTGTTTATTCTTATCAACGGTTTTATTTTTGCGCCAGACATCAAAGAGATGCTGGATTCCTGGGACGGCCAGTGGCTGCGCCCGGTGCTGCTTTTTTGCTGTGGCCTGGTGCTGGCGCCCGTTATTCAATCCCAGTTTCCTTCGATTACTGCTGATCGTCTGTTTACCGCGATTGTGCTCTGCTTCTGGGGCGTCATCTGCGTTCATCTGCTGGATACCGCCTGGCTCTACTGGCGTGACGGGATTATTCACTGGGGCGAAACCCGCATTGTTTTTAACCGCACGCGGATGAGCTTTCAGATCAACATGATAACCGGCTTTCTGATTGCAGAACTGCTGGCTCGCGCCTTGATTCACCAGCGTTTTCTGACCCTGAAAACGCCCTTCCTGGCCTTTATGCTGCTGGCGAACCTGGTGTGTACCGCGCTGGTCGATACCCGCTGGGGCACGATTGGCCTGGTAGGCAGCCTGTTTTCCACTTTTATCCTGCTGGGGCTGCACAGAATGCGCCGCGGCAACATTTTGAAAATAGGCTCTATTTTCCTTGTGCTGCTGGTTGCCGCTATCGCCCTGGGCATCGCCTCATGGAAAACGGACCCACGCTGGCAAAGTCTTAGAAGCGATGCCGAAACGGGCTGGAACGCGCCTTTTACCAGCTACTGCTATAACGTTAATGGCGGCGCTATCCCGCTTAATGCGGAAGGACAACCAATGAACCATTCCAATGGGTGTCGCGCCAGCTTCTTCCATCGGGGTTGGGAGATTGTGGCAGAACACCCCTTTGGCATTGGCCCCCGTAAAGAAGCTTTCCGCTTCATCTTACGCCGTGACCTTCAAACCGATAAAGTCACCATTCCACACAGCCATTATGGCCTGATTGAATTCGGCTTACAGAACGGTGTGCTGGGCATTGCGGGCTGGCTGGCGCTGCTTGCGGCATGCTGGTATATCGGCTGGCGGCATTATCGTCACGACAAGACCATGCCGGGACTGTTTTTACTGCTCTTCACTATCGGTTTCTTCTCGCGCACCATGGTTGACCATAACCTGAAGGACCATTATCTGGAGCAGTATATGATGCTGACGGGCCTGCTTATCGGCATCTGTTGTCTGCGTCCTCGCGACTCCCGTACGCACAACGTCTCTTAATCCCCTTCACGGATAGCCAGCTTTTCTTTCTTCACTTGCAGTCGGAAAAGCTGGCGCGCGAACTCTGCTTAAGCGTTGCGGTCCAACGGCCATTCAGTCAAACTGACGCATTTTTCGCACGGCCCGGTTTTTACGGAGAAAGTATGTCTGACACCCCTCTTCTGAGTCTCGTTATCGCGGTATATAACGGCGAGAAGTTCCTGAGCGCGTTTTTTGAAAGTATCAAAAACCAGCATCTCAACAGCGTTGAACTGATTGTCGTTGATGATGGCTCGACGGACCGTTCCGCGGAAATCATTGGCCGCTATGCCAGTGAGTTTGCGCGTTTTCGCGTAGTGACTCAGGAAAATCAGGGCGTGTCAGTGGCGCGCAACAGTGGACTGGCGCTGGCGAACGGCGAATACCTTGCTTTCCCTGATATTGATGATGTGATTTACCCGGGCATGTACAACCGGCTGCTGGAAATCGCCACGCAGAACCGTCTTGATGTAGCGACCTGCAATGGCACCTATATCTATGACGACGGTCGCCCGGCCAAAAAGATATTTCCGTCCGACCGTCTGGCTTCAACCGGCGTGATTGATGGCCCAACCTGGCTGCAGATGGCGCTGGATTCCCGCAAATTCCTGCACGTCACCTGGCTTAATATTTATCGGCATGATTTTATCAAACGCCAGGGTTTTACTTTCGAACCGGGTTTGCGGCACCAGGATATTCCCTGGACGACAGAAGTCTTACTTACCGCCGAGCGGGTGCAATATATTGACGAAGCGCTGTATGACTATTTGATTCACTCCGCTTCGGTCTCGCATACCCCCGGCACCGATGACACACGTATGCGTTCCGCACGTCACTACATGAAGATTCTGGAGCTGCTTAACGCCATTAATGAGCGCTACCCGGAACAGGTAAAACGCGTCCCGGCCTGCCACTGGCAAATCGCTAAAGAGGGCCTGGGCATTTTGCACAGCATCAACAATATCGAAAATCCGGATAAGAAGCGTGAAATTACCCGCGAACTGTTTGAGCGGGGGATCTGGGAGATGATTTGGCGTAACGCGCGCGGCTTCAAGCAGCGCTGGCGTCTGGGTCGTCGTTATTTTCGTCTTAAGAAGATTTATAAAGCCTCATGATGAAGAAAATTAAACTGCACGCTGTCTCGCGCGCCGATTTTATCGCAAAAAATTATGCCGACTTTCAGGCATTGCTTGACGCCCGTGTGAACCCGGACACCATTCCAGAACGCTTTTATTGCGGCGGGCGCGGCGGCTGGACCTTTCAGACGGCGTTAACCCTTAATCATTACTATCCGGATCTGATTGAGTGTTCGTTCGGCGCGCAGTGCCGCCCCGACGCCATTAACCTGATGCACAACGATGATTTTGGCTCCCGCGTTAAGCCCTGGAAAGGGGTAACGGTAGTCGCACGCGCCGATCGGCCGCCGATTATTGGTGCAGACTACGTCGTTGAGCAGAATCCGGAAGTGGCAGGTCATGGCAACCGACTCTTCGTGCCTTACTGGCCGCAGCCGGGCGTACAGCCGCGCGAGCGCACTGATAACACCGTACGCACCGTCGCCTACTTTGGCCGCGTTGACAGCTTCCCGCCGGAATATGCCAGCGAGGAGTTTAAACAGCGCCTGGCGGCTGAAGGCATTGACCTGCGTATCTCTTTCAATAACTGGACCGACTATCGCGACGTGGATGTTTGCGTGAGTTTCCGCAAATCTCACGATCACAAGCTTGCACGCAAACCCGCCAGCAAACTGATTAACGGCTGGCTTGGCAAAACGGTCATGGTCTGTGATGACGAGCCCTCTTTCCGCGCTATTCGTGAAAGCGAACTCGATTATTTAATTGCGAAAAATCCGGATGAAGCCTTTGCGGCGATTATGCGTCTTAAAAACGATCCGACGCTGTTTCGCAGCATGCTGGAGCAGGGAGAAAAACGGCTGTTGGTTTACTCGCGTGAAGCGGTGGCCGCACGCTGGTTCGCTCTTTTTGAATCTATCTGGCAAAAAGGGCTGCACCAGCGCCCCGCTGCCGTCCGCGCGCTGCGCTTTGGTTTCGGCAAAGCGATCCGTCCGCTTACCCGAAAAATGTAATGTTTTAAGGTTATTCCATGTCTGTTGCTACCTTCACTGCGTCCAAAACAGGACGCAGTAACCTGCTGCGTACGCTGGGCCTGACGCTTGCGTTTATGCTGCTGTTTTCGCTTTCTGAAATCAGCATCCTGCTGAAAGATAATGTGTATCATCCTAAGCCGGATGATCTGCTGCTCTACGTGATTATCTCTTTGCTGGCGGCCGCCAGCGCGCGCTTCTTCCTGACGCGCCTGTTGCTGGCCGTGACGTTCATCGTGCAGATCAGCGAAGCCATCTATTACACCTTCTATGGCCAGTTTTATGGCCCAAGCGAGGTGTGGCTGGCATTTGTCGAGACCAAAGATATCGCCAGCGGCATAAGCGACAGCATCGGCACGCTTGGCATCTATTTTGTCTTTATGCTGGCGGCGGTGGTTTTCTCGCTCGGCGTTGCCCGCCGCTTTGCGCCAGCGTGGAAAAAATGGCTGACGATCCCCTGCCTGATGGCTATCGTGGTGATGTTTGCCGGGCAGTTTTATAAAGCCATTGACGGCCAGATGTATAAGTTCAACCCGGATTTGCGCCATTCGCTGCTGCGCAACGGCCTTTCAGCGATGAGCTTTAGCGCTATTCGCCTTATTCCAGAGGCTATCTCCGGCGAAAACCAGAACATCGCGCATTATGATCCCTACACCGTGAAACCCGTACCGGGCTACCAGAGCGGTAAATACTCCATCATTCTGGCCATTGGCGAAAGCCTGAATCCGCATCACGTCAGCGCCATTGGCTATGACCGTGAGACGACGCCGGAGCTCGCTGCGCTGATGAAACAGTATCAGGGCACGTCACGCATTATCGTTTCTAACGCGGTCTCTACGCGCGTGGCGATCCCGATGCTGGTGAACAACCTGCGTGAGCCGGATAACTATTACGCTTATAAATCAAAATCCACTAACCTGTTTGCCAATGCGCAGAAACAGGGCTACCAGACCGCGTTTATCTCCGCCCAGGGGCTGGAAGGCCTGAGCAACTGGATAGGCGTGCACAATATCAATTTGTGGGAAGACACGCAGGTTCGCCCTGCGCCGGAAGTGGGCGCGGACAGCGTGCTGACCCCTTCCGTAGAAAAAGCGGACCTCGACTACGCGAAGCCGTTTTTCATGGTGCTGAACAGCCGCGCGCCGCATATTCCTTATGAGCGTAACATTCCGGCGGGTTTTGCGAAGTTCTCCACGCCAAAGGTTGCCGATAGCGTTGCGCAGAAGAAAAACGAGTATGACGATGCTATCCGTCTGTACGACAAAGAGCTGGCCTCGGCTATTCGCACGGTCATGGCGAAATCGAAGCTGCCGGTGCTGGTCTTTATCACGTCTGACCATGGCGAACGCGTGGGCGACGGCGGCTTGTTTGGCCACTCGGTGGTGGAAATGCCAATCGCTCAGGTGCCGTTTATCTACTTCAGCAACGGAAAAGCGTATCGCTTTGATGACATCGCGGCGGCGCAGCCGAAAAACCATTTCCAGCTCGCGACGCTCATCAACAAAATGTTGGGCTTTGAGGTCACCAACCCTAATCTCAAAGACGATAGTTTCTTTATCACCGGCGGTGATATTCGCGGCTTGTCGGAGCGTATAACCTATCATCTTGATTCCTTGCCGGAAAATAAGCGCTGATAACCTCTTTAGCAGACGCTTTTCTTACTGCGGGCAGACCTGTGCTGCCCGCTTAATCATCAGAATCCGCTCTCTTTGTGCCCTGGCGGGGCAAAACCGCGCCCACGACGCCAAAAGGATAGCTTTAGCTACGCTAAATGCTTAGAATTTGCCCGCCGATAAAGAAAATAACGGATATTCGCTTGGAATCGTTGTATACCGCTTTACTCTACCTTATACAGCCTTTTGTCTGGCTGCGTCTGCTGCTTCGCAGCCGCAAAGCCCCGGCCTACCGCAAGCGCTGGGGAGAACGCTATGGCTATTGCCAGGGCAAAGTCCAGCCAGACGGCATTCTGCTTCATTCCGTTTCCGTAGGAGAGACGCTTGCGGCGATCCCATTGGTTCGCGCGCTGCGTCACCGTTATCCGCGGCTGCCCATTACCGTCACGACCATGACGCCGACCGGCTCTGAGCGCGTACTCTCCGCTTTTGGCAAAGATGTGCATCACGTCTATCTGCCTTACGATCTACCGGGCGCGATGAACCGCTTTCTGAACACGGTGAATCCGAAGCTGGTTATCGTCATGGAGACGGAACTGTGGCCAAATATGGTTTCGGCGCTGCATCAGCGTAAAATTCCACTGGTCATCGCCAATGCGCGCCTTTCCGAACGTTCAGCGCGCGGCTACCAGAAACTGGGCGGCTTTATGCGTCGCCTGTTAAGCAAGATCACGCTTATCGCCGCTCAGAACGAGGAAGATGGCAGCCGTTTTATTGCGCTTGGGCTCAAACGCAATCAACTGGCCGTCACAGGCAGCCTGAAGTTTGATATCTCGGTTACGCCGGAGCTGGCGGCCCGCGCCGTGACGCTGCGTCGGCAGTGGGCGCCGCACCGCAAAGTCTGGATAGCCACCAGCACCCACGACGGCGAAGAAACCATTATTCTTGAAGCCCACCGCACGCTGCTGGAAACCTTTCCTGACCTGCTGCTGATTCTGGTGCCGCGTCATCCGGAGCGCTTCAAAGACGCGCGGGAGATGGTGCAAAAAGCAGGGTTCAGCTTCACGCTGCGCAGCACTGGCGAAATACCTTCTGGCAGCACTCAGGTCGTTATCGGCGATACCATGGGCGAACTGATGCTGTTGTATGGTATTGCCGACCTCGCCTTTGTCGGCGGCAGCCTGGTTGAGCGCGGCGGTCATAACCCGCTTGAGCCGGCGGCGCACGCTATTCCGGTGCTGATGGGCCCGCATACGTTCAATTTCAAAGATATCTGCGCGAAGCTGCAGGAAGCGGACGGGCTTATCACCGTCACTGGTGCAGACTCGCTGGTAAAAGAGATCTCAACGCTGCTGACGGACGAAGATTATCGCCTCTGGTATGGCCGCCACGCGGTGGAGGTTCTGCATCAGAATCAGGGCGCGTTGCAACGTCTTTTGCAGCTTCTGCAGCCTTATCTGCCGCAGCGGAGCCACTGATGACCGCACGTCTTTCAGTGGTGATGATCGCCAAAAACGCGGCGGACGTGCTGGCGGATTGTCTGGCTTCGGTAAGCTGGGCGGATGAGATTGTGCTGCTGGATTCCGGCAGCGAAGATAACACCGTCGCGCTGGCCGAAGCGGCGGGCGTTCGCGTATTTACCTCAGCCGACTGGCAAGGCTACGGCATTCAGCGCCAGCGAGCGCAACAGTACGCCACCGGCGATTATGTTTTGATGATCGATACCGACGAGCGTGTGACGCCAGAACTGGCGCACGCCATTCGGCAGGTGCTTGCTAACCCGCAGCCTGACACAGTCTACAGCATCGCACGCCGGAATCTGTTCCTTGGACGCTTTATGCGTCACAGCGGCTGGTATCCCGATCGCGTAACCCGTCTCTATGCTCGCGAGCGTTACCGCTATAATGACAACCGGGTCCATGAATCGCTGGAAGCGTCCGGCGCGCGCGTGGTAGCGCTACAGGGCGATCTGGAGCACCTGACCTGCCGGGATTTCGCAGGCTTTCAGCGTAAGCAGCTGGCGTACGCCGCCGCCTGGGCGCAGGAACGCCATCAGAAAGGAAAGAAGGTCTCGGCAGCGGCCATTTTCGGCCACACGCTGGGCGCCTTTTGTAAGACGCTGTTATTGCGGGGCGGCGTACTGGATGGCAAACAAGGCTGGCTGCTTGCCGTCGTGAACGCACAGTACACCTTTAACAAATACACCGAGCTGTGGGCGTTAAACCATGGCTATACGGAAAAGAGACCGCTATGACCACTCGCGCTATTTATCCCGGCACGTTTGACCCTATCACCAACGGCCATATCGATATTCTTACCCGCGCTTCCCGCCTGTTTGACGAAGTGATCCTGGCGATTGCCGCCAGCCCGCATAAAAAGACACTGTTTACGCTGGAAGAGCGCGTAGCGCTGGCGCAGAAGGCGACTTCGCATCTGGAAAACGTGCAGGTAGCAGGATTCAGCGATCTGATGGCTAACTTCGCGCGAGCGCAAAACGCCACTATTCTGGTGCGGGGCCTGCGTACTTCGGGTGATTTCGAGTATGAAATGCAGCTGGCGCATATGAACCGTCATCTGATGCCGGAGCTGGAGAGCGTCTTTTTGATGCCCGCTAAAGAGTGGTCATTTATCTCTTCTTCGCTGGTAAAGGAAGTGGCGCGCCACCAGGGCGACGTCTCCCACTTCCTTCCGCAGCATGTGCATCAGGCCCTGCTCGAAAGACTGGCCTGATTATTTCTGGCAGCGGCGGCACCAGTAGGTGCTGCGCTGAGCATGTTTTCCCGCCTGTATCGGCGTACCGCAGACCCGACAGGGTTCCCCTTCGCGGCCATAAACCTGTAGCTGCTGCGCAAAATAGCCAGGTTTGCCGTCACTTTGCAGGAAATCGCGCAGTGTCGTGCCGCCCTGCTCTATCGATCGTAACAGTACAGTCTTGATCGCCTGCGCCAGCAGCTCGCACTCTTTTTTCGATAACGACGAGGCAAGGCGATCAGGGTGGATCCCCGCCGCAAACAGCGACTCGCTGGCATAGATATTACCCACGCCCACCACCAGCTTGTTATCCATCAACCAGGGCTTGATGGCGGTTTTCTTTTTCACGCACTTCGCATGCAGATATTCGCCATTAAACACTTCGCTAAGCGGTTCCGGCCCCAGATGCGCCAGGACGTTATGGCCTTCCAGCTCTTTGGTCCAGAGCCAGGCGCCAAAGCGGCGCGGGTCGGTATAGCGCAGCACTTTGCCGTTGCTCATCACCAGGTCAACGTGATCGTGCTTCTCGGCGGGCCGCTCTTCCGGCAGCACGCGCAGGCTGCCGGACATACCCAGATGGATAATGATCCAGCCATCCGGTAATTCCAGCAGCAGGTATTTAGCCCGGCGTTGTACGCTCAAAACCGGTTTATCGCTTAAGGCATGGATTTCATCAGAGACGGGCCAGCGCAGGCGGCCATTACGCACCACGGCGTGAAGAATGGTTTCGCCAACCAGATGCGGTTCAATACCGCGACGGCTGGTTTCTACCTCGGGTAATTCAGGCATGCTTTCTCTCGTGACCTTGTGTTTATCGGATAACCTTAATATGAGGGTAGCCGGAAAACAAAAAACCCCGCCGAGGCGGGGTTTTTGTACAATCCACTAAAATTATTTAATTTTAGCTTCTTTGTAAAGAACGTGCTGACGAACAACCGGATCGAATTTCTTCAGTTCCAGTTTTTCCGGCTTAGTACGTTTGTTCTTCGTGGTGGTATAGAAGTGACCAGTACCAGCAGAAGAAACCAGCTTGATTTTCTCGCGAATACCTTTAGCCATGATTTAGCTCCTTAGTACTTCTCGCCACGGGCACGCAGTTCAGAAAGAACAACGTCGATGCCTTTTTTATCAATAACACGCATACCTTTAGCAGATACGCGCAGAGTAACGAAACGCTTTTCGCTCTCTACCCAGAAACGGTGAGAGTGCAGGTTCGGCAGAAAACGGCGTTTAGTCGCGTTCAGTGCGTGTGAACGGTTGTTACCGGTCACCGGACGCTTGCCAGTAACTTGGCAGACTCGGGACATGTCTATTCTCCAAAAATCAAATTAGCTCGAGCTTCGTATAGGGTATTGGCGCCTCGTCAGGCCTAAAGCCCGGTCTGGCGGTTCAATGTGAACTCGCGTATGCCAGGCCCAAATGCCAAACCCGAGATTCTCAAAGGTGGCGTAGTATACGCTGCCGGGGCCGTCTGCTCAAGTCCCGAACAGAAAAGATCGCCATGGATCGCCTCGTCTGGCTTATATCCAGCCACGTTCGGCGAAAGAAACGCATTCTCCGCGGCCAATAACCAGATGGTCCAGCACTCTGATATTCATAAACTGGCAGCAATTTATAATGCGTTCGGTAATCATTTTGTCCGCCTTGCTGGGTTCGGCGTGACCGGAAGGATGATTATGCGCAAGGATTACCGCCGCCGCGTTAACTTTTATAGCCTCCCGCACAATTTCCCTCGGGTGTACTTCTACATGATTAAGCGTGCCTGAAAAAAGTTGGCTGTTTTTAATGACGCGGTGCTGATTGTCTAAGAAGATCACCATAAAGATCTCGCGTTGCTCATCGCTAAGCTGGCTCATAAGGAATTCACGCGTCATATCAGGGTTTAATAATGGCTGTTCGTCCTGCACCCAGGAGGCGGCGTAACGCCTGCCTAACTCAGCAATCGCGCTAAGCTGCGCGTATTTCGCCACGCCGATGCCCCCTACCGCGCCCAGTTCCTCAAGCGTTGCCGATAACAGACGACGCAGCGAGCCGAAATGCCCGAGCAACTGTTCCGCCAGCGTAACGACATAAACCCCGCGCTTGCCTGTGCGCAGGAAAATCGCCAACAGTTCCGCATCGCTTAGCTCTTTTGCGCCATAAGTAAGCAGCTTTTCGCGCGGCCCCGCCGGCTGCGTCTTTTCAACCTCCATCACACCTCCTCTGCGTTACGACGGCGTTATCCTGCCACAGATAAGTTTGGCTGGAAGGCTGGTTTGCCACGCTTGCGCGCCATCTCGCAAAGTTGATTTTTTGTACTGCTCCGCCGTTTTTTTGATTGTGGTAAAATGGCCGCCTTATTTGTTGCTAGCGGAAAAAATCATGACTGGGCTTTCCGGAAAAAAAATCGTTCTGGGCGTCAGCGGAGGTATTGCTGCGTATAAGGCGCCTGAGCTGGTGCGGCGCCTGCGCGATCGCGGCGCGGAAGTGAGAGTCGCCATGACAGAAGCGGCAAAGGCGTTTATTACGCCGCTGAGTTTGCAGGCGGTGTCGGGTTATCCCGTTTCCGACAGTTTGCTTGACCCGGCGGCCGAGGCGGCGATGGGCCATATCGAGCTTGGCAAATGGGCAGACCTGGTTATCCTTGCGCCCGCGACTGCCGATCTTATCGCCCGCGTAGCCGCCGGTATGGCGAACGACCTGGTTACGACTATTTGTCTTGCCACACCTTCGCCTGTTGCCGTAGTGCCCGCCATGAATCAGCAGATGTACCGCAACGCCGCAACCCAGCATAATCTGCAAGTACTGGCCTCGCGCGGGTTGCAACTCTGGGGGCCGGACAGCGGCAGCCAGGCCTGCGGCGACATAGGGCCGGGCCGTATGCTTGACCCGATGACGATAGTGGAAATGGCCGCGCTGCATTTCGCGCCTGTCAAAGATCTGCAACATCTCAACATCATGATTACCGCAGGCCCTACCCGCGAGCGGCTGGATCCAGTGCGTTATATTACCAACGACAGCTCCGGCAAGATGGGCTTCGCCATTGCTGCGGCAGCGGCGGCGCGAGGCGCCAACGTCACGCTGGTTTCAGGCCCCGTATCGTTATCTACGCCGCCGTTTGTGCAGCGTGTGGATGTCACTACCGCGCTGGAGATGGAAGCGGAAGTGCAAAAACGCGCGCAGCAGCAGCATATTTTCATTGGTTGCGCTGCCGTGGCGGATTACCGTGCGGCTGAAATCGCCAGTGAAAAAATTAAAAAGCAGGGCGATGAACTCACCCTGACCATGGTGAAAAACCCTGATATTGTGGCGGGCGTAGCTGCGCTTACCCTTAACCGCCCTTATGTCGTCGGGTTTGCCGCCGAAACGAATAATGTGGAAGAATATGCGCGGCAAAAACGCCAGCGTAAAAACCTTGATTTGATTTGCGCGAACGACGTTTCTAAATCTAATCAAGGATTTAACAGCGATAACAACGCTCTGCATCTTTTCTGGCAGGAGGGCGATAAACGCTTACCGCTTGAGCGGAAAGAACGCCTTGGCCATCTTTTATTGGACGAAATCGTTACCCGTTATGATGAAAAAAATCGACGTTAAGATTCTGGACCCGCGCGTGGGCCAGCAGTTCCCACTGCCGACTTACGCTACCGCCGGCTCAGCCGGCCTTGACCTGCGCGCTTGTCTGGATGACGCTGTAGAGCTGGCGCCTGGCGCAACGACGCTTCTGCCGACTGGCCTTGCGATTCACATCGCCGACCCGTCGCTCGCAGCGGTCATCCTGCCGCGCTCAGGGCTTGGCCATAAGCATGGCGTTGTTCTGGGTAACCTGGTGGGCTTGATTGATTCTGATTATCAGGGTCAATTGATGGTTTCCGTCTGGAATCGCGGCCAACAAAGCTTCATTATTGAACCTGGCGAACGCATCGCGCAGATGGTGTTTGTGCCAGTAGTACAGGCAGAATTCAACCTGGTTGAAGCCTTTGATGAGACCGAACGCGGTGAAGGCGGTTTCGGTCACTCCGGGCGGCGATAAGCCCCCGGTTTAAACGCATCCCTTAAGCAAAATAAAGCGAATAAATTACCACAGGCATTACGCCTGTGGTCGCTTGTGGATGCTCGCCTGGCAAGAATGTATTCTCAGGGGTCTTTCAGAACATGTCAGAAAAACAAACTGCGAAAAGGAATCGTCGCGAAGAAATACTTCAGTCTCTGGCCCAGATGCTTGAATCCAGCGATGGCAGTCAGCGCATCACCACGGCGAAACTGGCGGCTTCCGTTGGCGTTTCCGAAGCGGCGCTTTATCGTCACTTCCCCAGCAAAACCCGGATGTTTGATAGCCTCATTGAGTTTATCGAAGACAGCCTTATTACCCGTATCAACCTTATCCTGAAGGATGAGAAAGATACGACCACACGCCTGCGGCTGATTGTGCAGCTCATTCTCGGCTTTGGCGAACGCAACCCGGGGCTAACGCGCATTCTTACCGGTCATGCTTTGATGTTTGAACAGGACCGTTTACAAGGTCGCATTAATCAACTTTTTGAACGTATCGAAGCGCAGTTGAGGCAGGTTTTGCGTGAACGCAGAATGCGCGAAGGCGAAGGGTATGTAACCGATGAAACCCTGCTGGCGAGCCAGCTGCTGGCGTTTTGTGAAGGCATGCTGTCGCGTTTTGTGCGCAGCGAATTCCGCTACAGCCCCACCGACGAGTTTGACTCTCGCTGGCCGCTGCTCGCCGCGCAGCTTCAATAAACAAAAAAGGGCCGCTCGGCCCTTTTTTGTTTTATACCCCGTACTGCTCGCGATATTCGCGCACCGCCGCCAGGTGAACCGCCATCTCCGGTTTTTCTTCCAGATAAGCAATAAGGTCTTTGAGGGTGATGATGGAAATAACGTTGCAGCCGTAATCACGTTCCACTTCCTGAATAGCAGAAATGTCACCGCGTCCGCGCTCCTGTCTGTCGAGAGAAATCAGCACGCCAGCAAGCGTGGCGCCGTTAGCCTGAATAATTTCCATCGACTCACGGATAGCCGTCCCGGCGGTTATCACATCATCCACCAGCATCACGCGCCCCTGCAGCGGGCTACCCACCAGGTTGCCGCCCTCGCCATGATCTTTCGCCTCCTTACGGTTAAAGCAGTAAGGCACGTCGCGTTCATGGTGCTCTGCCAGCGCCACAGCGGTAGTCGTGGCGATGGGAATGCCTTTATAAGCCGGGCCGAAAAGTAGGTCGAAATCAATGCCGGAATCCACCAGCGCTTCTGCATAAAAACGGCCCAACAATGCCAGATCGCGCCCCGTGTTAAATAGCCCGGCGTTGAAGAAATAGGGGCTCGTGCGCCCGGATTTCAGCGTGAATTCCCCAAACTTTAACACCTGTTTGTTAAGGGCGAATTCAATAAACTGGCGCTGATACGGTTTCATGGCTTTGCTCCTCAATAGCGTTTTTTCAGGCATAAAAAAGGCGACTTCACAGTCGCCTTAAAAATTAATTTGCTAACGCCGCCTTCTGCGACGTGACAATGGATTCAATCCCCCCGCGGGCCAGCGCCAGCAGCGAGAGCAACTCGTCATGCGTAAACGGCTCACCTTCCGCTGTGCCTTGCACTTCAATAATGCGGCCATCTTCGGTCATTACGACATTCATGTCGGTTTCCGCAGCGGAATCTTCCACATATTCCAGATCGCAAACCGCCTCGCCATTCACGATGCCTACGGAAACCGCCGCCACCATGCCCTTCATCGGGTTGGTTTTCAGCTTGCCGCCAGCGACCATCGCGTTAAGCGCGTCTGCCAGCGCCACGCAGGCGCCTGTAATAGAGGCAGTGCGGGTGCCGCCATCCGCCTGCAAAACATCACAGTCAAGCGTAATGGTGTATTCGCCCAGCGCTTTTAAATCTACCGCAGCGCGCAGCGAACGCGCGATTAACCGCTGAATTTCCAGCGTGCGGCCGCCCTGTTTGCCTTTTGCGGCTTCGCGAGCGTTACGGGTATGGGTTGAACGCGGCAGCATGCCGTATTCGGCAGTTATCCATCCTTGCCCCTGCCCTTTCAGAAAGCGCGGCACGCCTTCTTCAATGGTGGCGGTGCAAAGCACTTTGGTATCGCCAAACTCAACCAGCACGGAGCCTTCAGCGTGTTTAGTGTAGTGACGGGTCAGGGTAACTGGGCGCACTTGGGTAGCGCTACGGCCTGATGGACGCATGAATTTCTCTCCGGCTTGTAACAGATGTGGCTGCGCATTATACGGGCTTAAGGCGCTTATTCCTATCCTGGCAGGCCAGGGGTAGCTATAATCGCATCACTCTTTTTAAAAACAGGTATGACTATGATCCGCAGCATGACCGCCTACGCCCGGCGTGAAATTAAGGGTAACTGGGGTAGCGCCGCCTGGGAATTACGCTCGGTAAACCAGCGCTATCTGGAAACCTATATTCGCCTGCCGGAACAGTTCCGCAGCCTGGAACCTGTAGCCCGCGAGCGCATCCGTAATCGTCTGACTCGCGGTAAAATTGAGTGCACGCTGCGCTTTGAGCCTGACGCCAGCGCGCAAGGGGAACTCATCCTCAACGAAAAACTGGCGAAGCAGTTGGTCAGCGCCGCGAACTGGGTGAAAATGCAAAGCGATGAAGGCGAGATAAACCCGCTCGATATTTTGCGCTGGCCAGGCGTAATGGCCGCGCAGGAACAGGATCTGGACGCTATCGCCGCTGATATCCTGTCGGCGCTGGACGGCGCGCTGGATGACTTTATCGTGGCGCGTGAAACCGAAGGTCAGGCGCTCAAAACGCTTATTGAGCAGCGTCTGGAAGGGGTAAGCGCGGAGGTGACTAAAGTCCGTGCGCAAATGCCCGCCGTCCTGCAATGGCAGCGTGAAAGGCTGGTCACGAAGCTTGAAGAAGCGCAGGTACAGCTTGAAAATAACCGCCTGGAGCAGGAACTGGTGCTGATGGCGCAGCGCATCGACGTGGCCGAAGAGCTGGATCGCCTCGATGCGCATATTAAAGAAACTTACAACATCCTGAAGAAAAAAGAGGCGGTGGGTCGCCGTCTCGACTTTATGATGCAGGAATTCAACCGCGAGTCGAATACGCTGGCGTCTAAATCAATTAACGCCGAAGTGACCAACTCAGCTATAGAACTGAAAGTGCTGATTGAGCAGATGCGTGAACAGATTCAGAATATTGAGTAACGTTTCACGCGATCTGGCATTGCCTCACTAAGTCACATCAGGACAAAAAGGCCATTGTAAATCATGGCTTTTTTGTTTTATGTAGTCTCATATCGTATCACTAAAGCGCGTGTTTAATGTGTACATAGACGTGTACATATTGGCATTCATGACACGCAAGTTTATGTATACAGCAATGAGACAAGATAAGCATGGCAAAACTGACAGATCTACAAATCAGAGCATGGATAAAGTCGGGCGAACATTTTGATGGGCGTACTGATGGTAAGGGGGTGTATCTATGCTTCCCCAAGAATTACTCAACATGATTTTCGGCGTACTGCACGCTCACATCTGGCAGCGTTATATGTTGAGCCGGTAGTTGCAGAGCGCAGCCTGAATTATAGAATCAAAGGTGTTGAGGGGACTTACAACCTTTCTCAGTGCTTCGATGAGAGGAAGCATGCATTAGAGATGTGGGCTAATTTGCTTACATCCTTAAAAAGAGGTCAGGGCTGTAGCTATAACGTGATGCCGTTGAGAAAAGCTATGGCATAAAGGAAAACGCATCCAGTTTTGTGTTAAAAATATTAGATATTTCAAGATAATGGTTTCGAATGTGAACTGGCACAGGATTCTGGATAATAGTTTAGATTTTCACCATTATCTTCTTGTAATATGCCAAAAAGGGTGAAACAGCACCTTCTATTTTGGATGGAACCATATGGCAATTTCAAAAACGAATGGTCAATCTAAGTCCAAGCGTAAAACTGAAGTTCCGGGCCAAGCGCTAGGCTACAGCCTACAATTTACACGACTGACTCATTTGTTGCTCGAAGCTCCTGAGGGTAGTTTATGCAGTTTGGAGCTACTTGATGATGTTGCCCAAGAAAGTAATTCAGGTGACATCACATTCATCCAAAGTAAAAGCGCTCTTACAGCTAATCCTGTAACTGATCGTGCAAAATCATTATGGAAAACGCTTTCTAATTGGATCGATCTTGTTACCTCTCAGGGTTTCGAAGTAGAAAAAGCCATTTTTGAGCTATATGTATCACGCCCAGTTGAAGGGGATATTGTTAAAAAGCTTAATGAAGCTAAAACGCTAAAGGATGCTCAGAAAGCCATTGCCCAAGCCCGAACTGAATTATGGGGAGAGTCACCACATTTCACTTTGAAGAATGGAGTTTCTAAAGAGATTTCAAAATACGTCGAAAAAGTCTTTACTGCAGACCCAAACCTTCTTCAACAACTTATTTGCAACTTTCAACTGACACTTGGTAGTGGTAGCCCACAAGCAGACCTTGAAGCATGCGTGAGAAGTCATCCAGTATCTCCTTCAAAGGTTAGCGATATTACTAATTATCTTTGCGGAAAAGTGAAACGCCACATAGATATGCTTCTAGAGGCGGGAAAACCTGCTGTCATTGCCCGCGATGATTTTTACAGCTGGTACAGAGCATATGTTCAGAAAATTGATCGCCAGGTAGTCCTTTCTAGCCGTGCTCAGGCTCCCGTAGAGGAGATCTCCCGGGAGTATTTACCTGATAAATTCGTGCAACAATTAGAGATTATTGGCCTACCTTACGAAGACTTACTCGGCGCTGTAAGCGATTATTTAATGGCTTCATTCGACCGAACTGACTGGGCTGCACGGGGAGAAATTGACGAAACCTCATTTGATGATTTGGACGCTGTGCTACAGCGAACTTGGAAGAATAAACAGAGAACATGTAAATTAACGTATAAAGAACGATCAGAACAGGATCAAGGTCAAATACTGTACTTTGAATGTATGCAGTTCAATACACCAGTGCAGGCAATGTCTACGCCAAGCCATTTTATCCCTGGTTGCTACCATATTTTGGCTGATAGCTTAGCCGTAGGTTGGCATCCAAACTATGAGTTACAGCTGAAGAATAAGAAGGTTGCATAAGATGCTGGCAAGAGAAGTCCAAAATGTTCAAAACCCAGCGTTAGGTGCTGCACTTATATGGCGGTTTTGTTGCGGTTATGTCGAAACTCATCACGTAAGCTCTCCCCCTCCTCTTCCTTTTCTCTTTCTTGTGCTTCCTATTATTCTGCATCAAGAGACTTCTGAATTTGTAAAACGAACCTATAAAAGTTCAGGGCTACGGGCATTTGCAGCAAAGTTTGGTGACTCATCAGTATGTAAGCAGGATTTGCTGTTCCAAATTCATGAACGTTCAATTCGTTGGCGTCAGCTCAGCCTGCAATCAATTGAGCTTGCAGTCGCAGGCAATCTACTCAAACTACAAGATGCGGGTGATGTAATTCCTTTATCGAAACCAAAGGCGAGAGGGTTACCGGACGAGGTAAAGACACTCATAAATTTGGCAGAAAAACTGGGGTCTTGGTTTGCCGAGCTCTCAGTTCATGAAGTTGTAACAACTTTAAAGGTGAAACTCTAATGTATTTCCAGATTCGAGGTATCATACTCTGGCCACGAAATAAAAATTTTCAGCCTCATACCATTCGTTTTGAACTCGGCAAAGTAAATGTTATTAGTGGCGCCTCACGTACTGGTAAATCGGCAGTTATCCCCATCATCGATTATTGTTTGGGAGCCAATACCTGTTCAATTCCAGTAAAGACTATTCGTAAATATTGTGAATGGTTTGGAATCGTAGTGGCAACAGAGCAAGGTGAAAAACTGTTGGCACGAAAAGAACCGGGAAACCAACGTAATACCACTGATATGTATGTGCTAGAGGCTGAAAATATTACCTCAATCCCTAGGCGACTGGAAAAAAATACTAACGTTATTGCGGTAAAGAGAATGCTTGATGATTTGGCTAACCTTTCTAACCTTGACTTTTCAGGTGGTGATGAAAACTCAGGATTTGATGGTCGCCCAGCTTTTCGCGATTTGGCTGCTTTCACATTTCAACCGCAAAACGTTGTTGCCAACCCAGATGTTTTATTTTTCAAAACCAATACCTATGAGCATAGGGAAAAATTGCGGAAGATTTTTCCCTATGTCCTTGGCGCAATAACATCTGGATTAATGGCTAAACAGTTCGAACTGAATAGAACTCGCCTATTTTTACGCCGCAAAGAGCGAGAGCTTAAAGATGCCCAGGATATATCAGCTCAATGGCTTGCTGATTTAAAATCTAAGTATAGTGAGGCCCAAGAACTTGGCTTGGTTCCTAAACCACAGGAACAGTTATCTCGAGAGCAGATGATTAGGCAGCTTGAAGAAGTCATTTCGCGAACCGATCTAACATTGAAGGTAACAGTATCAACTATTTCAGATGCTTTGAGTGAATTAAATACTCTCGAAAGCGAAGAGCGATTAGTTTCTCGTGAATTAACTACAATGCGTCACCGTCTTGAAGAGATGAATCGTCTACGAGTTGGAATGCATCAATATGAAAATGCCCTATCAATGCAACGAGACCGGCTTCAAATTTCTGGCTGGCTATTATCTAATACGAATGATGAGTCGGATTGCCCCATGTGTGGTAGTCATACTGCTTCTGCCAAGCAAAAACTACAAGGCCTTGTCCAACGTCTGACAGATGTTGAGGCTACGGTAGGGGCTGATACCTATAAGGAAGTTCCAGCCGCATTTGATAGAGAGCTACAACGTGTAACTACTGAAGTGGCTAACGCTACTGAGCATTTAAAATCCATACAGTCACGTAAGCGAACCCTAACGAGTAGATCGAAGGAGGCTCGTGAGCAGCAGTTTTCTGCTAGGCGTGCTGAGCGTTTTATCGGCAATGTCGAAGCTGCGCTAGAGTTACATAGAAAATTAGGCAGCGACAGTGAACTTGTTGAAGAAGTAGGAAAACTTAAAGAAATAGTACTGACCTTGGAAAAAGAGTTACGTGAAAAAGATATCGAATTGCGTAAAAAACAAGCATTAAAAGTTATTAATGCTCAAGCCGGTAAAATTCTTCAGGGTTTAGATGTTGAAGACCCAAATGCACCTATTTCTTTAGAAATTAATGATCTAACAATAAAGGTGTTAGGAGATGAGCGTGATGATTATCTTTCGGAGATAGGAAGTGGGTCAAATTGGCTCTCCTACCATTTGGCAGTGTTGCTTTCCCTCCACCAGTTTTATTTAAGTCAAAAAAATAACCCAGTTCCTAGTTTTCTTATTCTTGACCAACCAAGCCAGGTCTATTTCCCTAAATCTACTCAGTTTCCAAATATTGCTAATGAAGATGAGCCAAAACTTCGTGATGAAGACGTTGAAGCTGTTAGACAGGCATTTAAAGCAATGAGCAGTGTGGTAATCAAGGAAAAAGGTAAACTTCAACTAATCGTTTTGGATCATGCACCACGCGAAGTTTGGGGAGAAATTGATGGTGTTTTTGGATTACCAGAGTGGCGTGATGGAATTAAATTGGTTCCGATGGAATGGTTGACTAATGTTTAGGCAAAACAAGTCCTTTTTCCGTTATGAAATTTAGGGTAAATATAAAACCAATCAGACATAGAATATATTATCTGGTTGGCTTTACGTCTATATGCCTTCTCATATTTAGCTCTGTCATAAATATTTGCCAGCCCTTAAAGTAATTAATAACAATAGATGTTGGAATGAATGAAATCATTAAAATATTTGATACCAGCCCCGAAGAAGTTACAGTAAAATTTTTTTCGAAACACATCCAGTTTCACTTGTAAATAGACCCGTTTTATTTCCATACATTTTTTTAGATCCCAGCCAAACAATGGTACTGCCATCGATAATGAGTCAGGAGCGAGAAGTTGTTTTTTTGGTAATGAAGTTTTTAGCCCCAGCTTTAATTTGCTCAAGCAATATCCAAATATTCAATGGTACCGGATGGAGTAAAGCTTGGTAGTCAGTCGCTACTCGTTCAAAAAGTTGTTGTCTATAGACTGGGAGTGGCGAAGTAAGTTTAGCAAGCTTTTCAACATAAATCCTTACCTGTTCAGGTTCCTTGTACAGGCGAGTAAGTTCTTCAGTACAGTCCTCGGTGGCCAAGGATGGGGAAGCGATTAGCTCATCAATGTGTTTCATCAGTGGGGCTATAAGCCCTACCCATACACGAAAATCATCTGGGCGGTGTAATTCCAGTGTGTTCTGTAAATTACCAGCGGCTTCAAAATCTATTGCAATACCGAATTTGGCCGATTTACTTAGAGCATCTGTAACATCGGCAAGAGTGATCCTTTTTTCAAAACCTTCTGACAAGTCATGAAGCAGAGTAGCCAACCTCATGCCATACTTATGCAGATTACGTAAACAGCTGTCGCATTCCTGTGCCAAACGCTCCAGTCTCTCGGTTTCGAGTTCGAGAGCCTTCTTTTTAATCTCATTACGTATCGCAAAGCTAGCACCAAGCCAGACCGCAATAACGCTAGCTCCTGGCGTGATAAAAGCAGTCCATTCGAATGACATAGCCTAAACCTCTTCCGTGCAACTTTCTCCAGCCACCACCAAGTACCATTAACTGATATGGTAATTGAAAGCTCAAATCAGAGACTATAGAGAGTAGTGAAAATAAAAAAGGCACAATAAATGCTCTCATTATTCACTACATTAACATATCCCATCACTACCATCGCTATATAACTCACCAGACCTATAACCATGATTTTTAAAATAAATATTCATGATTTTACCTAATTGAGGCATACAAATCGTCACAGCCAATACCGTTAGGTTATGTCAGGTTTACTCTACTCACGTTTGCTTAGTGCGATTATTAGCATAATTTTTAAACATGAGAGCGAATGACTTAACAAGGATGCAATTGAGGGCAGCAAGTCACAATTTGTTGCTCAACCAAGCGGCATTTTTAACATAGCGTCTGTTTTCTGTGTACATAGACGTGTACATACTGAAAATATGGAGTTCTGTTTCGGATAGTGATAAATATAATGCTCCAATTTCGTACAATTAATAAATATTATTAATGTCAACGAGACTCGTTACAAATGTTACCATTCCGGTAACGTTCAAAAACAAGCGGGTTACCGTATGAAAATCATTCAATAATCGGCCAGCATTTATACTTAGCAGGATATGTTTACTCATTAATCGCCAGATTATGTAAACTAGCGCATTAAATTCAGGACCACTTGTGGTCGCCACAAAAATTTAGATTATGTCTTTTGTCAGCATTATTACTACAAAGTTACGCGAAGAGCAACGTAGCGCATTTCTCCTGTGCACTGTGCTTTCTCTTTTACTGTTATTGTGGCCCGTGGCGTTCACGCAGCCGCCCCGCTTCATTTTACGCATTGCAGTTTGTAATGTTTTGCTTATTGCCAGCGCTGCAGCAATTTACAGAAGTATGGCCGGGAAGGCTATTTCACTGGTGCTTTGCGCTTTTCTGTCTCTCAACTTTGCTATTGATTTTAGTACCTATAGTATTTACCAGAGTGAATTTAACGTCGCCTTTGCGATGAGCATATTAACCACGCATCTACGTGAAGTTAAAAGCATGGCGGGCATCTATCTTTATTATATGCCCGTCGCGGTTGCTCACTTTGCTATTACGCTTACCGCAATACATTTGCTGTCGAAAAAGCTAACCCGCAAGCAAGGTATTCTCTCTTTCGCTCTGCTGGCTATTTTTATTGCCTGGTTCTCTTTTGCTTGCTGGTCCAAAAAGCAAAAGGATAAAGAAGTCTATTACCCTCTGGCATCGCGTATATTAGTTAATACTCCTTTTTACGTCGTCTCGGATTTCATTATCGCGAATCGGGACAATCAACTGGCAGCCAAAATCAGCCAGGGCGGGCAAAATGACGCTCATCTGACCTGGCAGGATCAAGGCATAGAGACGTATGTCGTGGTCATTGGCGAATCCGCGCGACGTAACAATATGCAACTTTATGGCTTCTCGCTGGACACTACGCCTGTCGAAACGAAACTTAACCATAATGCGCTCATTTTCGAACACGCTATCGCGCCTGCTTCGGCTACCGTACTGGCGGTGCCTATGATCTTAAGCCGCGCAGATGCGGAACATTTCACCATTGATAACCTCTCAGACAATATTGTCAACGCAGCGAATAGAGCGGGCTTTAATACTTACTGGATAAGCGCGCAAGGAAACAGCGGTAAAAGCAACAATTATGTGGCTGCGATTGCAGCCACAAGCCACCATCTGAACTGGGTGGAGAGTCATTACGATGATGAATTATTACCCTGGTTCGATAACGCCCTAAAACAGCCCGGCAAAAAAGTCATTTTTTTGCATATCAACGGTAGCCATGAACTGGCTTGTACGCGCTATCCCAAAACTCATGATTATTATCATACCGGCAATAAATACGAAGATTGTTATAACAATGCTATTCGCTTCACCGATTATTTTCTGGGTGAAGTTATGGCGCGCCTGGCTAACCGCTCCGCGTCATTGCTCTATTTTTCCGATCATGGGCTGGAAAAAAATGCTGAGCTTGAGTCGATTTATATGCATGGCGCACGCTTCCCAAGTAAAGAAGCCTATGATGTTCCTCAGTTTATCTGGTATAGCGACAAAGCGCTTGGCAGCCAACCTCGTAATACAGGAAAAGTTGAGGCGCCGTGGTCTACCGCCAACAATTATTTCCTGATGCTGAGCTGGATGGGTATTTCAACAGCAGAGAAAAACTGCCGGTCAATACTGGACGTTTGCTTTCACCCGGATAAAACGTTCCCGGTCATGGACGGCGGACGGCATATTTTTGAATATCAAACGCTCAGGACTCATTTTAATGACCTTAAACCAGAGATTGCCGTAAAAGAGGCTGGCCAAAATTCCCTATAGCGCAGGAACGGTAAACCCCGTTACCTGCTGTTTTGCCAGCCACTCTGCCAGCGAACTTACCTGGGGGTGATGGAGGAATTTTACAAGCAGCCGCGCGCGGCCAGCGCCAACGCCCGGCAATTGCTGCCAACTGGCTTCATTGCGCATGGTAAGCTCCCGCCAGTTTTGGTCTGGCAACGTCCGCAGGGCGTTGGCGGGCAGCGGCAGGCCCATCGCTTTTAGCCAACGGTGAAACGGTAATTTGCGAGAAACCGAAAAACGATGCCAGAGCTGAACGGCGCGCTGTGGTGAAAACCCAGGCGTTTGTGATAAAGCTTCGGGCGTAAGCGCAAGCCAGGAGAAAAGGTGTTCGAAACGTTGAACGCGGTGCAACTGCTGCCAAGTGGCTTCGCCCAACCCGCTCAGGTCGAGCACAGATTTCTGGCTTAGCCACGCAAGCCGGGCGAGAAACTGAGCTTCGCACCCGGCGGATGCATAAAAGCAACTTACGGCTGCGTGCGGTTGTTTAACAGGCGGTTGGGGTTTATCGCGTTTCGCTACACGCCAGACGACCTCATCCAGCCGAGGAATACCCCGTCCCGCCAGGCTCACTGCCACGCTGTCGCCGGGCGCGACATCCCACTGGTCCCATTTTGAAACAGAGCCAATATTCGTACGGCGCACCCATTTGTCATCCAGCAACACGGGCTCCAGCTCCGCAACTACGCTCACTTTCCCCGTGCGTCCAACCGCGAAGCGAATGCTATTGACCGTTGTGACCTGCTTTACTGGCGGATATTTCCAGGCGACTACCCAGTTGCCTTGTCCTGGCTGCCAGTTTTTGCCGGAAGGCTCCTTTTCAGCGCGTACGACAACGCCATCCGTAACGAAGGGCAGCGGCGAATTAAACCATCGGTCTCGCCACTGGGCCACTTCCTTACTGGTAGCGACAGGTTTTGTCCACGCACTGGTCAGCGTGAAACCAGCCGCAGCCAACGCGGTTGCCCGACTCTCCATGCCAGCCGGCCCATCCGGCCACGCCCAGATAAAAATATCCAGTTCGCTAAGCAAAGGTGAAGCCTCACGGCGCATCATCGCTCCCGCCACCAGGGCTCGTGCGTTAATGCCGCCAGCCGCTTTTTGTTGATGTCCGTTACGCCGCCAGAAGATCTCACCCTGTAAGACACTGTTTTCCAGGGCTCCGGAAACCTGACGAGGAATAGCCGGAATACGCCGTACTTTTTCTGTCCAGTCCTCCCCATACAGGCCATCACCCCGGCTGATGGCCTGCTGTAGTAAGCCGGAACGATAAACCAACGTTACGGCTACGCCGTCTACTTTAGGTTGCACCCATAATGCCGATTTCTGGCGCATCCATTCACTGAGTTCGTTCGCATCGCTTAGTTTTCGCACCCCGGTATGTGGAACAGGATGAGGCAGGCGGCCTCTCGCCAGCGCAGGCGGGAGCGCAGGAATGGTTTCATGATGAAAACAACGTCGCCACTGGGCTAGCTGCGCGCTGAGCTGGTCATACACCGCGTCGCTGGTCTGGCTTTCGCCTTTCTGCCAGTAGGCTTCATCCCAACGCTTTAGCTGCGCCTGTAGCTGCGCCATCTCCTCTTTCGCACGTGATAATGGCCAGTCCGGGCAAGCCGCCTGAACGCCAAAACACCCCAGCCCTGCCAGTAGCCAGCTCGCTTTTCTTATCATCATCCGCTCTCCTGTACGCTTTCGCTGGAACATAAGCCCGGTGGCGAACCCACGCTATAGCGTGATGCGCGTTTCTGGAGAGGCTTTCAGAGAAATTGCCGTGAAGTTGCAAAAATTGCGCCGTGCTGGATGAAAACGCGCAAATATCAAAAGCTGAAGATGAAAAATGTGACAAAGGCTACGTCGCGCAGCCGCTACGTGTATAATAAGCCCGTATACGCCTCCTCTTTTGGCACACCAGGACGTAAACACACTCATGGCTCAAGGCACGCTTTATATTATTTCCGCCCCCAGCGGCGCAGGTAAGTCCAGTCTTATTCAGGCTTTTTTAAAGACACAACCGCTTTACGATTCGCAGGTCTCTGTTTCGCACACTACTCGCGGCCCGCGCCCGGGCGAAGTTCACGGCGAACATTACTTCTTCGTCAATCATGATGAATTTAGAAAAATGATCGCCGAAGATGCTTTTCTTGAACATGCGGAAGTGTTTGGCAATTATTATGGAACTTCACGCGCGTCGATTGAGCAGGTGCTCGCTACTGGCGTAGATATATTCCTGGATATTGACTGGCAAGGCGCGCAGCAGATCCGTAAAAAAATGCCGCAAGCGCGCAGCATTTTTATTCTGCCGCCTTCAAAAGAAGAGCTGGACCGACGTTTGCGCGGTCGTGGTCAGGACAGCGAAGAAGTTATCGCAAAGCGCATGGCGCAGGCGGTAGCGGAAATGAGCCACTACGCTGAATATGATTATCTTATTGTGAATGATGATTTCGATATGGCGCTCGCCGATCTGAAAACCATCCTTCGCGCGGAACGTCTGCGCATGAGCCGCCAGAAGCAGCGACATGACGCATTAATCACCAAACTATTGGCAGACTGAAGCCACTTTCAGTATTATGCCCAGTCATTTCTTCATCTGTGGAGCATTTTTAGTATGGCACGCGTAACTGTTCAGGACGCTGTAGAGAAAATTGGTAACCGTTTTGATCTGGTGCTGGTCGCCGCTCGTCGCGCTCGTCAGATGCAGGTAGGCGGCAAGGATCCGCTGGTACCGGAAGAAAACGATAAAACTACCGTTATCGCGCTGCGCGAAATCGAAGAAGGCCTGATTAACAATCAGATCCTCGACGTACGTGAGCGCCAGGAGCAGCAGGAGCAGGAAGCCGCAGAACTGCAGGCCGTCACCGCTATTGCTGAAGGTCGTCGTTAATAACGCTGCGGGTAGCCCTTGTATCTGTTTGAAAGCCTGAATCAGCTGATTCAACAATACCTGCCGCAGGACCAGATTAAGCGCCTGCAGCAGGCTTATCTCGTTGCACGTGATGCTCACGAGGGACAAACACGTTCAAGCGGCGAACCCTATATCACTCACCCGGTGGCGGTGGCCTGTATTCTGGCCGAGATGAAACTCGACTATGAAACGCTGATGGCTGCGCTACTGCATGACGTGATTGAAGATACCCCTGCCACCTACCAGGATATGGAACAGCTGTTTGGCAAAAGCGTTGCCGAACTGGTGGAGGGGGTTTCCAAGCTCGACAAGCTTAAGTTCCGCGATAAGAAAGAGGCGCAGGCCGAAAACTTTCGCAAGATGATTATGGCGATGGTGCAGGATATCCGCGTCATTCTCATCAAACTTGCCGACCGCACCCACAATATGCGTACGCTGGGTTCTCTGCGCCCGGATAAACGTCGCCGCATCGCCCGTGAAACGCTCGAAATCTACAGCCCGCTGGCTCACCGTCTCGGTATTCATCATTTGAAGACGGAGCTGGAAGAGCTTGGCTTTGAAGCGCTTTACCCCAACCGCTACCGCGTTATCAAAGAGGTAGTGAAAGCGGCGCGCGGCAATCGCAAAGAGATGATTCAGAAAATCCTCTCCGAGATCGAAGGACGTTTACAGGAAGCGGGGATTCCGTGCCGCGTCAGCGGTCGCGAAAAGCATCTTTACTCCATCTATTGCAAGATGGTGCTCAAAGAGCAACGTTTCCACTCCATTATGGATATCTACGCGTTTCGCGTAATCGTTAAGGATGTGGATACGTGCTACCGCGTGCTCGGACAGATGCACAGCCTCTATAAGCCGCGCCCGGGGCGCATGAAAGACTACATCGCTATCCCCAAGGCGAACGGCTATCAGTCTCTGCATACCTCCATGATTGGCCCTCACGGCGTGCCAGTTGAAGTCCAGATCCGCACGGAAGATATGGACCAGATGGCGGAAATGGGTGTCGCGGCGCACTGGGCTTATAAAGAGCGCAACGAGAGCAGCACCACCGCGCAAATCCGCGCGCAGCGCTGGATGCAAAGCCTGCTGGAACTTCAACAGAGCGCCGGCAGCTCATTTGAATTTATTGAGAGCGTTAAATCCGATCTCTTCCCGGATGAGATTTACGTTTTCACCCCGGAAGGGCGCATTGTCGAATTGCCTGCTGGCGCCACGCCAGTCGACTTCGCCTATGCGGTACATACAGATATTGGCCACGCCTGTGTTGGCGCCCGCGTCGACCGCCAGCCTTATCCGCTTTCGCAATCGCTTTCCAGCGGTCAGACAGTTGAAATCATCACCGCGCCGGGTGCTCGTCCGAACGCCGCCTGGCTGAACTTTGTCGTGAGCTCAAAAGCGCGCGCCAAGATTCGCCAGATGCTGAAAAACTTAAAGCGCGACGATTCGGTAAGCCTGGGCCGCCGTCTGCTCAACCATGCGCTCGGCGGCAGCCGCAAGCTTGCCGAAATCCCGCAAGAGAATATCCATCGTGAGCTTGAGCGTATGAAGCTCGCTACCCTCGACGATCTGCTCTCGGAGATTGGTCTTGGCAATGCTATGAGCGTCGTTGTAGCGAAGAATCTGCTGCAAGGCGAAACGTCGGCTACAGGCTCGCAAAGCGGCTCGGCCAGTCACAGCCACCTGCCTATTAAAGGCGCGGACGGCGTGCTTATCACCTTTGCGAAATGCTGCCGTCCTATTCCTGGCGACCCCATAGTGGCGCATGTCAGCCCGGGCAAGGGGCTCGTGATTCACCATGAGTCATGTCGAAATATCCGCGGCTACCAGAAAGAGCCAGAAAAATTCATGGCGGTCGAGTGGGATAAAGAGACCGAGCAGGAATTTATCACTGAAATTAAGGTGGACATGTTCAACCACCAGGGCGCGCTGGCGAACCTGACGGCGGCAATCAATACTGCTGGCAGTAACATCCAGAGTCTGAACACAGAAGAGAAAGATGGCCGCGTTTACAGCGCTTTCATTCGCCTGACGGCGCGCGACCGTATCCATCTGGCGAATATTATGCGCAAGATCCGCGTGATGCCGGATGTCATTAAAGTTAACCGCAACAGAAACTAGCGTTATGAATCCTCAGCGTTATGCGCGAATCCGTGAAATGCTTGCCCTCCGTCAGCCAGACCTGACGGTTTGCATGGAGCAGGTGCATAAACCTCATAACGTCTCGGCTATTATCCGCACGGCAGACGCCGTTGGCGTGCACGAGGTACATGCCGTCTGGCCGAGCAGCCGGATGCGCACCATGGCCTCTTCGGCCGCAGGAAGCAACAGCTGGGTAGAGGTGAAAACACATCGCACTATTGGCGATGCGGTTGGCGAACTCAAAGCGCAGGGCATGCAAGTGCTGGCGACCCACCTTTCCGATAAAGCGGTGGATTTTCGTGAAATCGACTATACCCGGCCTACCTGTATTTTGATGGGCCAGGAAAAGACGGGCATCACCGAGGAAGCGCTGGCGCTTGCCGATCGGGACATCATCATTCCGATGATCGGCATGGTGCAATCGCTTAATGTTTCAGTCGCCTCCGCGTTAATTCTTTATGAAGCGCAGCGCCAGCGTCAAAACGCCGGCATGTACGAACGTGAAAACAGTACCCTGCCGCAATCAGAGCAACAGCGCCTGCTGTTTGAAGGCGGCTATCCGGTGCTGGCAAAAGTCGCTAAGCGCAAAGGACTTGCTTACCCCCACGTTAATCAGCATGGTGAAATCGAAGCTGACGCGGGCTGGTGGGCGACAATGCAGGCGGCGGAGTAAACCATGAAAGGCCGTCTGCTGGATGCGGTTCCGTTAAGCTCGCTTACCGGCGTCGGCGCCAGCCAGAGCGCGAAGCTGGCGAAGCTCGGCCTGCATACAGTTCAGGATCTGCTGTTCCATTTCCCGCTGCGTTACGAAGACCGCACTCAACTTTCCACTATTAGCGACTTACTGCCGGGGGTATACGCCACCGTAGAAGCCGAAGTGCTGAACTGCAATATTGTCTTTGGCCGTAAGCGTATGATGGTATGCCAGCTTAGCGATGGCACTGGGGTGCTGACGCTGCGCTTTTTCAACTTTAACGCGGGCATGAAGAATAACCTTGCGCATGGCCGCCGGGTCCTGGCGTATGGCGAAGTGAAGCGCGGACAGTACGGCGCGGAGATGATACATCCCGAATACCGCGTTCAGGGCGATCTGGAAACAACCGAGCTGCAGGAGACGCTTACGCCGGTTTACCCGACCACCGAAGGGGTTCGACAGGCTACGCTTCGCAAACTCACAGACCAGGCGCTGGAAGTGCTGGATACCTGTCCCGTTGCTGAATTGCTGCCCGTAGAGCTGTCGCAAGGCTTAATGAGCCTGCCGGAAGCCATCCGCACGCTGCATCGTCCCCCACCTTCGCTACAGCTGACCGACCTCGAAAGCGGAAAACATCCGGCGCAGCGGCGCCTGATTCTGGAAGAACTGCTGGCGCACAACCTGAGCATGCTGGCGCTGCGGGCGGGCGCGCAGCGCTATCGCGCCCTGCCGCTTGATGCTAAAGATAAGCTAAAAAGTCAGTTCCTTAGCTCGCTGCCATTTACCCCAACGGCGGCGCAAAACCGCGTGGTTGCGGAAATTGAACACGACCTGTCGCTCGATATCCCCATGATGCGCCTGGTGCAGGGGGATGTTGGCTCCGGTAAGACGCTGGTTGCGGCGCTTGCCGCTTTGCGGGCTATATCTCATGGCCAACAGGTAGCCATGATGGCGCCAACGGAACTGCTCGCCGAACAACATGCGAATAACTTTCGCAACTGGTTTGCGCCGCTCGGTATCGAAGTAGGCTGGCTGGCTGGCAAACAGAAAGGGAAAGCGCGTTTGTCGCAACAGGAAGCCATCGCCAGCGGGCAGGTGCCGATGGTCGTGGGGACGCACGCCATTTTTCAGGAACAGGTCCAGTTCAAAAACCTCGCGCTGGTTATTATTGATGAACAGCATCGCTTCGGTGTTCACCAGCGCCTTGCGCTGTGGGAAAAAGGCCAGCAGCAGGGCTTTCATCCCCATCAGCTCATCATGACCGCGACGCCTATTCCGCGAACGCTGGCGATGACCGCTTACGCCGATCTCGATACCTCTGTCATTGATGAGTTGCCGCCAGGGCGTACGCCAGTGACCACCGTCGCCATTCCTGATACGCGCCGTAGCGATATTATCGATCGCGTACGGCACGCCTGCACTCAGGAGGGCCGTCAGGCTTACTGGGTGTGTACGTTGATTGAAGAGTCAGACTTATTAGAAGCACAGGCCGCTGAAGCGACGTGGGAAGAGCTAAAAACGTCCCTGCCGGAGCTAAAAGTGGCGCTGGTGCATGGCCGCATGAAGCCGCAGGAAAAGCAGGCGGTGATGCTCTCTTTTAAACAGGGCGACGTTGATCTGCTGGTAGCGACCACGGTCATTGAAGTAGGCGTGGATGTGCCAAACGCCAGCCTGATGATAATCGAAAACCCCGAGCGCCTCGGCCTGGCGCAGCTTCATCAGCTGCGTGGACGCGTTGGGCGGGGCGCCGTCGCTTCGCATTGCGTTCTGCTTTATAAAGCGCCTCTGTCAAAAACGGCGCAGGTGCGCCTGCAGGTGCTGCGCGACAGCAATGATGGCTTTGTCATCGCCCAAAAAGATTTAGAAATCCGCGGTCCGGGCGAACTGCTTGGTACCCGCCAGACGGGTAACGCGGAGTTTAAAGTGGCGGATCTGCTGCGCGATCAGGCGCTTATTCCTGAAGTGCAGCGCATCGCCCGCCATATTCACGAGTATTTCCCTGAGCAGGCTGCCGCTTTGATTGAGCGCTGGATGCCCGAAACGGAAAAATACTCTAATGCATAAATAATAAATTACACTTTTTTCGGCATAAGAATTAATTCACTCCGTCAATCACCTTCTGTCCACTTATCATATTATTCATTTTTTCTATAAATGGATCTGTTGCATCCATTATATTTTAAAATGATGCAGACCTATTAATTGTTAACTCAGCCCATTAACCCGGGCTATATTCCTATAAAAGAACTTTCGCACGAAAAACCAAAAATAAAACACATTCAAAAAAAGAATAAATTAAAGCCACCTGGAAAGTAACATCGCAGGCAGAGGTTTGACTGTTTTTAAGCGGCCATTCTATGATCAAAATAACCTGGTAACCGCGAAAGCTCTACGTTGTCATCTGGATTAAATAACTCACGCGACAGAATGTTCGTTATTCTAAAATATAGGGTTCCATGATGAAAAAATTAGCCTTAATCATCGCTGTAAGCAGCATATTAACGTCTGCTACAGCTATTTCCGCTAATGATATTCCGGCCGTGCTGGATATTAGTGGGTCAATACAGGACAGCACCAGTGGTTGCGCCGTTGAGTTGAGCCGTTCACTGGTGCATCTGGCAAGCCAGGATGTTGCTGCTTTGCCGGAACAGGGACAACCGCTTTCTGATGCCATTTCCCGGGATGCCGTGTCGGCCTTTTTAACGGGAGACAACTGTAAAGGCATTGCGCTCAATTTCATGGGTACCGTCGCCGGAGATGGTTCTGCGCTTAGCAATGCCGATGAGGGTAGCGCCGCCGCAACAGGCGTGGGCATAGGCGTTTATGACGCGTCAGGCGAAATTATTACGCCGAACGTTAGCGCCAGATACATTATGCAAGGTGTTAATAGTTACCCATTTCATCTGGCGATGGTTAAGTTAAAAAATCAGGAACCTACCCCCGGTTCAGTACAAAGTTCAGTAACCGTGCAGATTGACCGGATGTAAAAATAATGTGCAGTACATGATTATTACCTATTAGCAGCAGGCGTTGGCGTTTATGACGGTATGGGAGGTGAAGTTATTGTTCCCAATATTACCCTGAAACCGACGCTGGAAGGCCGCTGCTCTTTCGGGTGGGTATGGTGAAATTAAAAGACCAGGCGCCTGGTGCTGGCTCAGTACAATCGTCATTAACCGTGCAAATTGAAAGACTCTAATTTTAGTTAATGTAAAAACCCACCTGTGAGGTAATTTTTTAATTACTTCGCAGGTTATTTCTTACTGCGTTCTTATGGATTTAAAATGAAAAAATTACTCCTGACAACTCTTTTGACTGCGGCTTGCTGGTCAGGAATGTCTCATGCGGCATTAACTTTAAATGCCGACAGGTTGATTTACAACGAAAAAGATGGCGATGCTTCTGTTACGGTTCACAGTAATGAAGACCGCGCTTATCTTATTCAGTCCTGGCTGGATGCAGGCGACAGCACGGTTAAAAAGAATTTACCGTTTGTTGTAACACCGCCTTTATTTCGCCTCGCGCCTAAAAGCGATAACGTCATTCGTGTTGTTTATCTGGGAAATGGTTTGCCTGCCGATCGCGAAAGCCTTTTCTGGCTGGATGTGAAAGGGGTGCCGGGTTTAAACGATGAAGAGTCTAAAGTTGAAAACCGCATGGTGTTGGCGATTAACAACCGCATTAAATTTTTCTTCCGCCCTGCCAGCCTGAAAGGCGATCCGGGCGACGCGGTTAAAAACCTGCACTGGTCGCTTTCCGGTAATACGGCGAAAGTGGATAACGCGTCGCCTTTTTATGTCGTGCTGAGTGATATTTCTGTTGATAAAGAAGCCATACCGGTATCCGTTATCGACAACAACACCGTTATCCCGCCTTTTGGAAACAAGACTTATCGGCTTAAGCACGCCCCGTCGACTGGCGCAGGTGTGGAATGGAGCGCTGTTAACGACTTTGGTGTTGAGTCCAAAACATTTACACAACGTCTTAATTAACTAACAGGACGTTATGCGCGGCACAAGGATTAAGTGGCTTGCCTCTTTTGTAGCAACGGCGATTTTCGCTCGCTCAGTATTAGCAGGTGAATATTTTGACCCGGGTCTGTTGCAGGCGGTGAATGGCAGCGCAGCCATCAGCGATACCAGCCTGCTGAGCCAGGGTTATCAGCCGCCTGGCATTTATCGGGTGCACATCAGCGTAAATGGCAGCGTAGTGACGGTTAGCAGCGTCAGGTTTGAGTTGAACAAAGAGAAGCAGCTGGTTCCGTGCCTCTCTTTTAAAACTTACCAGAAACTGGGGGTGGATATGAGCAAAGTGGATTCAAAAGCGCAGGATAATGAGCTTAAGAACACCTGCGAGTCCATGGAAGAGCAAATCCCCGGCACAAAAGCCAGTTTTGATTTTTCAAAACTGGCGCTGGAGATTGCGATTCCCCAGACGGTATTGCGTGATGAATCGTTGATGGGCGTTCCCCAGGAAGAGTGGGACGACGGTATTCCTGCGCTTCTCACGATGTACCAGCTTTCTGGTCAGCAATACCTTTCGCGTAATGACAGCGTATCGGACTCGGTCTACGCCAACCTGACCAATGGCCTCAATATTGGCCGCTGGCGCTACCGTAATAACGCAACGGTGAGTAAAGATGAAGGCTGGAAGAGCATCAGTAATTATGTCGAAACCGCTATCCATGCCCTTAAAGGCGAATTAACGCTGGGCGATGCCAGCACGCCTGGTGACATATTTGACAGCCTGCTGATTCGCGGCGCGCAGCTAAGCTCTGACAATGACATGATCCCGGATCAGCTCACGGGGTTCGCGCCGATTATTCGCGGCATTGCCAAAAGCAATGCGCGCGTAACGGTGCGTGAAAACGGCAACGTGATTTATCAGCGTTCTGTGCCGCCAGGACCTTTTATGATTGGCGATCTGTCATCGGTTTCCAATGGCGGTAAGCTCGAGGTGGTGGTGACAGAAGCGGATGGCTCCGAGTCGCGCAGCACCGTTGCGTACTCCAGCGTTCCGCAGCTGCTGCGCACCTGGCAGATAAAATATAACCTGACGGCGGGCCGCTACCTTTCGTCTTCAGACTCTGGCAATGAAAAGCCTGAAATTCTGCAGGCCGCGCTGTCCTGGGGGTTACCGCTTAACGCCACCGTGTATGGCGGCAGTCAGTATCAGGATAAATTTAAAGCCTTCAGTCTTGGCCTGGGCTTTGATTTCCAGAGCCTGGGCGGCATTGCTCTGGACGTTACGCGCAGTAGAGGGCGCCGGGAAAACTCGCCGGAATATACCGGCGATATGGTGCGTTTGACTTACCGTAATGACATCCCGGAAACGGATACGCAGATCCAACTGGACAATCGCTACTACCTGAGTGATTACCTGTCGTTCAGCGACTGGGCGGATTCGGAAACACCGTTTGCCGACACCCGCAAACGTCGCGAGTACAACCTGACGGTTAACCAGTCGGTGACTGACGAACACAGTTTCTTCGCCACCCTCAGCCGCAGCGAAAACAGGGATAACGCCGTTTCCCGGATGTGGCAGGTGGGCTGGAACGGCTCGTATAAAATGGTCAGTTTTTCGCTGGCTTACAGCATGACGCGTAACGAAGGCGATCCGCAATGGGATAAACAACTGGCGTTGACGCTTTCGCTGCCGCTTAGCGAAGCGTTCCCGCGCGCTCAGCCGATGGTGAACTACACGGCGACATCCGGTTTGCAGGGCGACCTGTCGAACCAGGTCGGGATCACCGGAAAAGTAGGCGATCGCCAGGATCTGAGCTGGAATACGCAGCTTTCTTATGCTTCGCAGCATGACCAGAGCGATACCCAGAGCGGTTCGGCAGGCCTCGACTATCAGGGCCGATACGGCGATATGAACATCACCTATAACGCCGATGAGAACCAGTACATGACGTGGAACGCGTCGGGCAGTCTGGTCGCCCATCGTCATGGCATTACCGCTGGCCGCTACTCGAATAATAGCCTCGCGCTGGTCGCCATTCCCGACACGCCGGATGTGGCGCTGGAGGGCGGACAGAATATCGCGACCGATTCGCGCGGCTATGCGCTGGTACCGGATTTACGCGCGTATCACCGCAACCCGTTAAGCATTGATACACGAGCCAGTAAAGAGGTCGATTTTACCAGCACCTCTACCCAGGTCGTGCCGACGAAAGACGCGATTGTAATGGCCCGGTTTGCGGCGGTAAGCGGGCGTAAAGCGGTGCTCACGGTTAAACACAACGGCGACTATTTGCCCTTTGGCGCCCGGGCGCGCATTGAAGGTAATGACGAAACGTATTATGTCGGCGATGCGGGACAAGTCTATTTGAACACTGCGCCGGATAAAGGCGTGGTGCGTTTTACCTGGGGTGATAAACAACAGTGCTCCGCGCCCGTGGAATTACCCGCGAAAAGCGGCGCAAAACTGCCGGTCGCCTTACTGGCTGTGGAGTGCCATTGATAATCATGAAGAAAACCATTTCTCGCCTGGCTAAGGCAGCAATTTTAACGACGATTTTTCACAGCGCCGTGACCATAGCGGGAGATTGCCAGGGCATAAAGCGAAGCGAACCGCTTAATTTAACCGTGCCGGTTACGGTGCAGTTGCCGGCTCGCGTGGCGGCAGAGCCGACCGGAGCTGTGCTTTATAAAAAAGAGGCTTCGCTGGCGCAATTAACCGGCGCACATCGCCCCATTACCGGCGAATGTCTGGAGAAAATCAGGAAAGTGCTGAACGGGAGAATGACGGCGCGACAGAGCGGGTTTAACACTTTCGCCACCGCTCTACCCGGGCTGGGCCTGCGCCTGACGGTGATTTATAACAAACCGGGCGCCACGCGCAAAGAATGGGTTTTGCCTTTCAGCGCCCCGGTTGCTGATTTATCCCAGGCCGCTATTACTACCGATGATTTAACACTTCGCTTTGAAGCAGTGAAAACGGGTGCTATCCAGAGCGGAACGCTGAACCTGCGATTGCCATCGTTGCTTTCCCTTAATGATAACTCGCTGGTAGTGAATATGGCGGTAAATGTATTAACGGCGAAAGCGCACTGCGCTATTCAGGTGCCAAATCCGCAAATTGATTTGCCGCCTATTGATGCGAAAGAACTGGCCAGCAGCGGAGCTAAAAAGCCTTATCCCGTGAGCGTTAATTTGTTATGCCTGAATACCAAAAAGGCCAGCATTAATGTTGAAGGCGCGAATGACCCTCAAATACCGTCAATATTTAAAAATGTTGCGCCAGATAACCCGGCATCCGGCGTCGGGATTGAGATGCTCTATAACAGTAGCGTCCTGTTCCCGGGCCGACCGATGGAAATAATATTGCCGCAACAGCAAAACGGGTTCGCTTTGCCCCTTGCTGTGCGCTATGCCAAAACCGATGAGAAAATCACAAAGGGAAATGTAAAGGCGCAAATAACGCTACGCATCAATTATCTTTAAAAGATTCACAACCAAATAAGAAATATGGAAGTGCTATTACCCTTTTTCATAAAGGGGGAGTGCGCTTCGCCTATTTCACATTCAAGGAAAATATAAGGATATTTATTATGAAAAAGACTGTATTAGGTTTGGCTGTTTCCGCACTGTTCATGGTTGGCGCTGCTCAGGCAACAACAAATCCGAATGATGTTTCTGCCACCCTGGCTGTTACGGGTAGCGTTACTGCAACCGAGTCTGCCTGTTCTGTAACGCTCTCTAATGCAACGGTAAACCTGACCGAAGATATTTCTACAATGGTTGAAGCCGGGCAAAAACCGAACACGCTGAAAGGCGTTAATTTAAGCGTCAGCGGCGATAATAACTGCACCGATATGCTGGCCCAGGGCAAGCTGGCTTATAAATTCCTCGGCACCGCTGACAATGCTGACGGCACTACGCTTGCAAACAGCGCCAGCCAGGAAACGGCTGCAAAAGGTGTCGGCATCGGACTTTACACCATTGCTGGCGAAGCGATGAATATTAATGAAGATACCGTAACCGCAACCACTTCTGCTTACACACTTCAACTGGGTCTGGTGAAACTGGCAGGCCAGGAACCAACCGTAGGCGCCGTTCAGGGCTCTCTGACCGTTCAGATCGAACGTCTGTAAGCATAACTAAAGCCTTCGTCGTGTCACGAAGGCTTTTTTGCTTTGTATAAGGATAGTGGAAATGAAAAAAGCATTAATGGCCTTGATGCTCTCTTCTTTATTCGCCGCCAGCGCTGCATGGGCTGAAGATAATTCAGCTTCGCTGCAGATTAGCGGTACCGTTATGAACGGTAATTCTGACTGCTATATTTACGTCGAATCGTCTGTCTCCTTGAGTGGTCAAACTGATCAGCTTATTCCACAAGGGACCAATGCTACAGCACCGAAAAATTTGCCTATCTCCATCGGCAATGTGGGGGGTTATTGCCCGGCGCCTGAAAAGGTTTCCATTCAATTACATGCGGTTGCGGATGATGCCGATGGGACGGTAATCGCCAATAATGATGTAAGCGAAAATGGCGCAAAAGGCGTTGGCATTGGTGTTTTTGATAAAAATAAAACACCGCTGAATATTAACGGCGGTGTGATTCCGGTTAACGGAGCAATCAGTGAAATTAATTTACAACTGGTAAAATTAAATGGACAAACGCCGACCGAAGGAACCGTTCATGGCACCCTGACCCTTGACCTGGTGCGTCTGTAAGCCGGTGCGCTTTCGGATTAATTCACTTTTATCCAATTAATACTTATAAGGATATTTAAATGAAAAAAGCGATACTGGGTTTATTACTCTCTTCCTTTTTCGTGGCAGGCGCAGCGCACGCGGAAGATCGCTCCGCTGTGGTGGATATTAATGGTGTGTTAAGCGCGCCAAGCGAAGGGGATTGTACGGTCCTTCCTTCAACCACCTCCATCGCGCTTGAAGATTCAATCGATAAACTCCCCATACAGGATGGCGCTGCGGCCCATATCAACAGTACGTTTACCGTTACGGTTGGAGGCGACCTGGTTTGCATCGATAAAATTCAAGCCGGGCGCGTAGGGATTAAATTCACAGGCACAGTTGATAATGCCAATGGAACGGTGCTTGCCAATACGGATACCAGCGAAGCCGCAGCTAAGGGTGTAGGGATTGGTCTGTATGCTACTGACGGCAGTCCGCTCAACATTAATACTTACCGTCCAGTTATAAATAGCGCGATGCCAATTAGCCTGGGCTTACATATGGTTCAGCTTAATGGCCAGACGCCGGAAGCAGGCAATATTCATAGCGCACTGACGATTGAAGTTGTGCGCCTCTGAAATAAAAAACCCGCTGAATACGTTTATCAGGTTTTTTAAATGAGAAGACTTTTATGAAAAAACTGGCATTAACACTCGCTCTGGGCGCTACGCTTATCGCCGGTTCGGTTCCGGTGCAGGCGCAGGATATCGGGCACGATATGGTGATTTACGGTCGGCTACAAACAGCGGCAAGCGGCTGCACCGTATTAATGAGCAAATATGTGCTTACTCTTCATCATGAAAATGAAAGTTTGCCTGTGCAGGGCAGCGATATTAATCCCTTCAATGCAGACGACCATGTTTATGTGCAATTGGGCGGCAAAAACTGCGATGCCGACGAAGGCTATAAAAATATCGGCCTGAAATTCCTTGGCACGGCGGATAGCGTCGAAGGAAATACCCTCGCGAATACCGATACCAGCAGTACTGCCGCACAGGGTATTGGCATTCAACTCACCGACTTTGAGCACAAACTCATCACGCCCAACGTGACGGTCGCCACATTCCCAGGCGCTAATAAAAGCGGTGACGCAAGCAACTTAACGGCTTCTTTCCCGCTTTATCTTTCACTGGTGAGTCTGAAAGGCCAGGAGTCGACGCAGGGTAACGTCTCGACAAACCTGACGGTGCAAATTGAACGTCTGTAAAGGGCGCGGTTTGGGTTAATCCATTAATACCAGACCGTACGTACTCATTAATTAGGACATCATGATATGAAAAAATTATTGTCGGGCCTGATAAGCGCAACGCTGCTTATGGCTGGCACAGCTCAGGCTAAAGATATGTCGGCTAATATCATCATTTCTGGGAAGCTGAAACCAGCCGAATTTACCTGTAGCGTGGCGCTGAGTGAGAGCTCCGTATCTGTGCTGGAAAACTCAGATACGCTCATTAAACAAGGCGACAATGCTACCTCTCCCGTTACCGTTCAGGCCAGCGTTGATGGCGGCCCGGAATGCGACAAACTGGCGGATCAGGGTAAAATTGCCTACAAATTCATGGGGGTTGCCGACGATGCCGACGGCACGGTGCTGGCAAACTCTCTGACTGATGAAACCGCGGCAAAAGGTGTGGGAATCGGCATTTTTAATAGCCAGAATGAGCCGGTGCCATTAAATACAGGTCGCCTGGGTGCGCAAGGCGGAAGCACTTTCGGTCTGCAAATGGTGCAGTTAACCAATCAGGAAGCGGTTGCGGGTAATATTAATAGCACTGTAACTGTGCAGATTGAGCGTCTTTAAAAACACATGCCTGTCCTGGACAGGCATTTCCCCGTGGCTGACGCAAGCTGGCCATCAGGTTTATTAATAGATTTGCTCAATAAGGTTTTTTATTACCGCAAGCTGGCTATCGGTTATGTAACAAAAAAATCAATTACGTTATCTGTTAGCTAAAAGCTGACGGCCCGGACATTTATCTTTGCCTCAAAAAAGACTTAAAGCCTGTTTAATAACAATTCAAAATTTTAATAAAAAACGCAATTAACGAACAAGGAGGTGGCAGGCATAACCATACGGATCTGCATTTATTATCTTTTATCAATTTTAAGGTGATCAAAATGAAAAATAAACTTATCGGTTTCTCGCTAATATCGTTCATTGCTCTAAGTACGGCGCATGCCGAAGATTCGAGCTCTGTGCTTTCTGTCTCAGGTACGGTGACCGCAATCTCTACGGCATGCCAGATTGAATTGAATAAAAGCAGCATCAATCTAACTGCTGATACCAGCAATATCATCAAGCAAGGCGCTAAATCTACCTCTATTGCACCCTTTTCAATGTCTGTCTGGGGCGTGGATAACAACTCAACCTGCGCTCAAAAATTGTGGAAAGGCAAAATAGCGGTCAGGTTCGTTGGCACGCACGACAACGCTGATGGCACCACATTTGCTAATACAGCGACTGGCGAGGAAGCCGCCGGTGGCGTCGGTATCGGTATCTTTGAAACCAATAACACGCCTGTTGATATTAACCAGCCCTATCTGCTGGGTGATAAGTCAACTGTTGCTGTGAAATACTTAGGGCTCCAGCTCGTTGAACTTAACGGGCAGACGGCGACAAAAGGCAAAGTAACAGGTGATGTGACTTTCCAGATTGAACGGCTTTAATCATCACGCCCATCGCAAGGTGGGCGTTTTTGTTGCTATGCATTCAAGCCGGAAAAAATAAGAATGACTACGCCGCAGGCGCAGCGTTGCGGCCCCCTCTCTTACCAGATTTCCCTGCTGGCTTTTTAGGCGCTCCAGCAGTGACTCTGCTTTTGCCTCTCCTGGCTGTGAAAGCGTTATATAAAACCCCTTTTTGGTGCTTTTAAATATAGCCACGCCCTGTATGCAATCGTTTGCTTTTACCATTCAGTCCGATAAAATGGCCGCTTTTCCACCGTGGGATTGCCGTTGATGTCCGTTGATACCGTAGAGTCTGAAAAATCGCAATCGGTTGCGCCTGCTCGTGCCAGTGAACTGATTTACCGTCTTGAAGACAGGCCGCCCCTGCCGCAAACGCTGTTCGCCGCCTGTCAGCATTTGCTGGCGATGTTTGTCGCGGTCATCACGCCCGCGCTGTTGATTTGTCAGGCGCTCGGTTTACCGGCGCAGGATACGCAGCACATCATCAGCATGTCCCTGTTTGCGTCCGGCGTGGCGTCCATTATCCAGATTAAAGCCTGGGGACCGGTGGGCTCCGGGTTGCTCTCTATTCAGGGCACCAGCTTCAACTTTGTTTCACCGCTTATCATGGGCGGTCTGGCGCTGAAAAACGGCGGCGCGGATGTGCCGACGATGATGGCGGCGCTGTTCGGCACGCTGATGCTGGCAAGCTGCACAGAAATGCTGCTTTCCCGCGTACTGCACCTGGCGCGCCGCATTATCACGCCGCTGGTTTCCGGCGTGGTGGTGATGATTATCGGTCTTTCGCTGATTCAGGTAGGGCTGACCTCTATCGGCGGCGGCTACGCGGCAATGAACGATCACACCTTCGGCGCGCCGAAAAACCTATTATTAGCTGGCGCGGTACTGGCGGTGATCATCCTGCTTAACCGCCAGCGCAACCCCTATCTGCGCGTCGCCTCGCTGGTTATCGCCATGGCCGTGGGTTATCTGCTGGCGTGGGCGATGGGCATGTTGCCGCAAAGCAGTGCGCCAGCGAACGACTCGCTCATTATGGTGCCCACGCCGCTCTACTACGGCCTCGGCATTGACTGGAACCTGCTGGTGCCGCTGATGCTGGTCTTTATGGTGACGTCGCTGGAAACCATCGGCGATATCACTGCAACGTCTGATGTCTCTGAGCAACCGGTCTCCGGCCCGCTTTACATGAAGCGTCTGAAAGGCGGCGTGCTGGCGAATGGCCTCAACTCCTGCGTTTCCGCCATCTTCAACACCTTCCCGAACTCTTGTTTCGGGCAAAACAACGGCGTCATCCAGCTGACCGGCGTTGCCAGCCGTTACGTGGGGTTTGTGGTGGCGCTGATGCTGATTGTGCTGGGACTCTTCCCGGCCGTCAGCGGTTTCGTGCAGCATATTCCGGAACCGGTGCTGGGCGGCGCGACGATTGTGATGTTCGGCACCATCGCCGCCTCCGGCGTGCGTATTGTCTCCCGCGAGCCGCTCAACCGCCGCGCCATTATGATTATCGCGTTGTCTCTGGCGGTGGGTCTGGGTGTCTCCCAGCAGCCGCTTATCCTGCAGTTCGCGCCGGACTGGGTGAAAAACCTGCTCTCTTCCGGCATCGCCGCAGGCGGCATTACCGCCATCGTACTGAACCTGATTTTCCCGCCCGAAAAAGCGTAATACTTTCCGATGGCGGCGCCCTGCCGCCATCGCTGTTACCCTCTTTGACAATCCCTGCCTTGAGCTATATGCCTAAATGGGGCATAACTCCATCACCGGAACTTCACAGGATGGAAGATAATGAAATTTCTTGGAAAGCTCATTCTTACCCTGCTGGCGGCCGTTCTGATTGTTCTGCTGGCGTTTTATATCCTGCTGCAGACACGCTGGGGCGCCGGATGGATAACCAGTTGGGTTAACGGCCACAGTGACTACCACATCACCTTTGATGAAATGGATCACAGCTTCTCTTCGCCCTCGCATCTGGTGCTGAAAAACGTCACTTTTGGCCGCAACGGTCAGCCCGCCACGCTAGTGGCGCAGAGGGTGGATATTGGCCTCAGCAGTCGCCAGCTCACGGAGCCTTCCCATGTGGACACCATTCTGCTGCAAAAAGGCACGCTGAACTTTTCGCCCTCCACCGCTCCGCTGCCTTTCCGCGCCGATAACTTACGGCTCAGCGAGATGGCCTTTAACAGCCCTAATACCGACTGGGACCTGAGCGCGCAGCGCGTAAACGGCGGTCTCAGCCCCTGGTTGCCGCAAGCCGGTAAAATTCTGGGCACTCAGGCGAACATACAATTAAGCGCGGGGTCGATGACGCTAAACGGCGTGCCGTTCAGCAACGTTTTTATTCAGGGCGCGATTAATAAAGACCAGGTTACGCTCTCCAACATTGGCGCAGACGTGGCGCGCGGCGCGCTGACCGGCACCGCCCGGCGCAATGCCGACGGCAGCTGGGTGGTGGAAAGTCTTCGTATCAGCGATGTTCGGCTGCAGAGCGATAAAAGCCTGAGCGATTTTTTCAAACCGCTCACTACAATCCCTTCTCTGGCGCTGGGCCGCCTTGAAATCACCGACGCGAGGCTGGAAGGCCCCGGCTGGGCGGCGACGGATCTTGATGTTAGCGTGCGCAACCTGACGATTGCGAAGGGCGACTGGCAGAGCGAAGAAGGCAGGCTTTCTATGAACGCCAGCGAGTTTATCTCCGGCTCGCTCCACTTTTTCGACCCGATAGTTAACGCTGATTTTTCGCCGCAGGGCATTGCGCTGCGTCAGTTTACGACCCGCTGGGAAGGGGGCATGGCGCGCGCTTCCGGCAACTGGCTGCGCGATGGACGCGCGCTGGTGCTCGATGAAGTGGCGCTGGCGGGGCTGGAATACACCCTGCCGGCAGACTGGAAAAAGCAGTGGCAGCAGAAGCTGCCTGACTGGCTTAACAGCATCACGGTAAAAAGGCTGGCCGCCAGCCGCAACCTGATTATCGATATCGACCCACTCTTCCCCTTTCAGCTCACGGCGTTGGATGGCTATGGCAATAATTTGCAGCTGGCGCGCAACAGCCAGTGGGGAATTTGGGGCGGCAACGCCACGCTTAACGCCGCCGCCGGCACATTTAACCGCATCGACGTGCGTCGCCCTTCCATTACGCTTAACGCGAACGCTTCAACGATCAACGTTACCGAACTGAGCGCGTTTGCCGGGCAAGGCATGCTGGAGGCCACAGCCGCTATTTCGCAATTGCCGCAGCGCCAGGTCACACTCAGCCTGAACGGACGCGCGGTGCCGGTAAACGTGCTGCGCAACTGGGGATGGGCGCCGGTGCCGCTGCAAGGCGACGGCAACCTGCAACTGACCGCCAGCGGCAGCCTGGCGGCGGGCTCGCCGCTGCGCCCGAGCGTAAACGGTCAGCTACAAATCACAGGCGCCAATGGGCAACAGGTTCAGCAAGTGATGCAGGGCGGCGTGGTGCCGGGCGCGTAAGCCGCTTTGCGCCTCATTTCAACGGGGAGAGGCGAGACGTCAACGAATGGACGAACAGCGCCGGCAAGCAACGCGTCACCGGCCCTGTTCTCTCTTCAGTTCACGGCGAAGCACGAAAAGCGTTACTCCTCTTCGTTGCCGCCTTCTTCCAGCGGCCCGAAGGGTTTGGCTGGCAGAACGATGTAAATACCTTCAAACACCGCGCCCGGCGTATCGTCGCCAAACAACTCCACCTGTAACTGCACCCGCGCTTTGCGCCCGCGCGCCAGGCGGTCGAGGTCGCCGCTCAGGGAACCTAAGTCGGCGATGGCGCCCGGCTTTCCGGTGATCGGGGTGCTATAACGGATATGGGCATCGGCGAGGATAATAGTGCCGCCAAGGTGGCGCTCGCGCAGCATCAGCCAGATAAGCCCCCAGCCCGTAAGGGTGGCGAGGGAAAACAAGCTGCCAGCGAACAGCGTATGGTGCGGGTTCTGGTTGCCGGTTTCCGGCATGGTGGTAATAAATTTTTGCCCGGTGTACTGGAGAATGCGCACGCCCATCTTTTCACTGAGCGGAATATGCTGGTACCAGGCTTGCTGAAGCTGGGCGCACCAGTCCGCGCGGTGCAGAATATCATCCAGCGTCGCCACCGGTTTTATCATCAGAAAGTGGCGCAACGGCGTGGTCTGCGGCGTGGTGATTTCGCCCTGGTTGACGAACCCCAGCTTGGCGAAAAAATCTACCGCATCCTCGCGGGCGCTGCACACCACGCGTTTAACCCCTTCCTGGCGGGCGACCGACTCCAGCGTCATCGCCACCAGCGTGCCCAGGCCTTTATCCTGAACGGAAGGATGCACCGCCATAAAGCGGATAGCCGCTTCATTGTCGGCATTGATATAAAGCCTGCCGATGGCGACCGGATTGCCCTCTTCGTCCACCACCATCTGGTGATGCGCCATGGCATCGTAAGCGTCGCGCTCGGAGCCTTTCGGCTGATGCAGCGGCTTACGCAGCATCTCCCAGCGAAACTGGTAGTAGCGCTCAAGTTCTTCTTCAGTCTGCGGTACGCGAAGGTGATACATAGCTGTACTCTCTCTGGTTACCCGCGGCCATGCGGCAATCTGGCTCATACCTGCAACCAGAAGGTTACCGGCCCATCATTGGTCAACGACACTTGCATATCGGCGGCGAAACGTCCGGTCTGGGTCGTGATGCCCTGTTCACGGCAGCGACCGACAAAATAGTCGTACAGCGCCTGCGCTTCCTGCGGCGGCGCGCCGCGCGAAAAGCTCGGGCGCATGCCGCGCTCCGTATCCGCCGCCAGGGTGAACTGCGACACCACCAGCACGCTGCCGCCCGCCTGCTGCACGTTAAGGTTCATCTTGCCCGCGTCATCGCTGAAAATACGGTATCCCAGCACGCGTTCGCACAGACGGTTCGCCTTCTGCTCGTCGTCATCCTTTTCGACACCTAACAGCACCAAAAGTCCCGGGCCGATTTCCCCCGTCACCTCGCCCGCCACGCTGACGCTTGCCTGCGTGACCCGTTGAATTAATGCAATCATGGCTCCTCAGCTTCTTCTTTTGCCGCTTCTTTTAATTTTCGGTAATCGCCGAGAGTGACAGTTATTTCCGCGCCAAGCAAGACGATGCACCAGGTCCAGTAAACCCAAAGAAACAGAATCGGGACAACCGCCAGCACGCCGTAAATAAGCTGATAGGAAGGAAACATGGTGATGTAGAGGGCAAAACCTTTCTTACCCAGTTCAAACAGCAGCGCCGCTACCAGCGAGCCTATCAGCGCATCTTTAGCCGGGACGCGAGTCGTCGGAACAACGCTGTAAAGCAGCCAGAAAGAGAGCCACGAGAGCAGCAGCGGGAAGATACGCAGCACTTCGTCAATCATGCTGTCAAAGCCGCTTGCCCAGCGCAGGGAGAGCACCCAGGCGCTGATGGCAAGGCTCGCCCCCGCCAGCAAAGGACCAAGGGTGAGGATCATCCAGTAGACAGCGAAAGAGTAGATTTTCGGCCGCGTCCGCTGGCTGCGCCAGATGGTGTTAAGCGCGCTGTCGATGGCGTACATCAGCAGCAAAGAAGTGACGATAAGCCCAATCGCCCCGACTGCCGTCATCTTGTTAGAGTTAGCGACGAACTGCTCAATATAGCGCTGAATAATATCGCCAGTCGCGGGCATAAAGTTAGCGAACACAAAGTGCCGCAGTTGCAGGCTAACATCCGAAAACATCGGAAACGCCGCGAACAGCGCAAAAATAACCGCCACTAAAGGCACCAGCGACAGAAGCGACACATAGGCCAGGTTACCGGCAAGCGTCGTCATATTGTCCTGATCGATACGGTGCCAGAGCAGCTTCAACCAGGCCACAAGGGGCCGGGTTTTTTGATGAACGGTTTTTAACATGACAGCTTCGCAAAGTAGTCCGGCACGGTTTCTTTTCCCGTCACCAAAATACTGGTGATGCCAGCCTGTTGGGCTCCTTTAATATTATCGGCGTTATCGTCGAAAAATACCGCTTCACTGGGGCGAAAGCCTTCCTGTTCGAGCACCTGCTGGTAGATAGCAGGCTCGGGCTTACGCAGGCCCATCTCCTGTGAAAGGTAAATATTATCCGCAGCAGCGCGAATTTCCGGATATTGCTCCGGCCAGTAAGTGGTATGCAGACGGTTGGTATTGGAAAGCACCACCACGCGATGCCCCTGCTTGCGCAGCTTATGCATGATGTCGATAACGTCCGGGCGCAGGGCGACAAACACCGCCTGCCAGCCAGCGGAAAATTGCTCGAAGCTCAGCGGCAGCGCCATCTCTTCGCAAAGCTTACGGGCAAACGCTTCGTCGCTGAGTTCGCCGCGTTCATGCTGATGGAACGCTTCGCCCATGGTGAAGCTTTTTTGCAGATTCGCCAGCGGCACGCGGCTGTAATCACTCCAGACACCCAGTACGCGATTGAAGTCGATATCGACAATGACGTTACCTAAATCAAAGATATAGAGCATGACACTCTCCCCTGTCGGCCATGGAGAGGTAACTGTAGCGGGAAAGGCGATATTTGACTACGCACAAGCGCATGGCTTGCAAAACAGAAAGGAATAAAGGGGAATTTTCGGCGCATGCGGCCGGATAGCATAACGCTCTCCGGCATAAAAAATTAACGCTTTTCCTGCTCGCCAAGGGCGCTGACCTGCACAATTTCAACATGCCCCGCCTTGAGCAAGTTATGCAATGCCGGGCCGGGAAGCTCATCCGTAAAAAGCGCGGCGGCTTGCACGACATTGCCTATCTCTACCGCTGCCGAAGCATGATATTTGGTGTGATCGGCGGCGAGCAAAATATGACGGGAATGCGCCATCATGGTCTTGGCAACGCTTGCTTCGTTAACATCAAACTCCAGCATTGCGCCATCATTCTCAATCGCCCCTACGCTTGTCACCAGATAATCGGCGCGAAACCCTGACACAAACGCCGTTGCGGCCGGCCCTATTATTCCGCCGTTATGGGGGCGCAACGTGCCGCCCGGCACCATCACTTCGAACCGGGGGTTTTTAAACAAAATATGCGCGACCCGCAGACTGTTAGTGATAATGCGAAGATGGTTATGATTGAGCAACGCCCGCGCCACATGCTCAACCGTGGTGCCAATGGTAATAAACACCGTCGAGCCATCAGGGATATAGTCGGCAATGGCTTCTGCGATCGCGCGTTTCTCCTCCGTCATAGAGACTTCGCGCTGCTCAAAAGCCGTATTTATCACGCTGGACGCACGTCCTGCACCGCCATGATGCCGGGTTATTAAACCCTGCTCGCTGAGTTTGCGAATATCCCGACGCACCGTCTGGGTTGAAACGTCCAAAAGTTGCGCCAGTTCGTCAATATTCATGTAACCGCGATCGGCAATCAGCGTCAGCAATTGATCGTGTCGCGGATTACCGGTTAGTTCGGTAAGGCTCATAGGCTGTCCTCTAAAAACCATCACGCCCCGCATTTTATACAAAAAGTGACAGAAAAGAGCGGGTTTGATCACAATCAGGGATACCGTCACGTCCGCCTGGCCGGGTGCATTTCAATGCCGCTACTGCGCTGGCGAAGCGAACGACCTCCTCCGTTGGCGCCTGTTGCGCCAGCCCCACGGCCATGGCGCCATGGAAAACGTCGCCCGCGCCAGTGGTATCGATAACCTTGACGGAAAACCCAGGCTGATGACACAGCGTCCCATTTTTCAGCCAGTAGCAACCGTCACTTCCCTGCGTGACATAAACAAGACCCTCTGTGAGCGTTTGCGCTCTTTTAAGCGCCTCCGCAGGCGCTTTGCTTGCGGTCAGCCGCTGTAAACCCGGGGAAGAAAAGACAGCGTGATCGCTTAAAGCAACCAGGTCAGAAATGTCCTGTGGGGTAGTATCGCCATCCAGCAGCGTGGTAACGTGATGCTGGCGGGCCTGAGTAAAAGCTTGTTTCGCGCCATCGTGCCAGCGCACATCCGCCAGCACCACATCCCATTGAGAAAAGTCAATCGCCTGCAGCCAGTCGGCGCAGGCCGGAAGTTCCGGGCCAGCATAATTGACAATAATCCGCTCACCATGGGCATCCACAAAAACGCCAGAATGCGACGATCGCGCCCCGGAAAATACGCGCGTATAACGTGTTTTTACCCCCAATGACTCCAGCTCGCTGAGCACGCTTTTCCCCGTGTCGTCGTCACCAACACGGCCAATAAAATCGACCTCTGCGCCCAGTTTTGCTGCGGCTACGGCCGCTGTCGCAGCAGGCCCGCCACCGACTTCTTTGTAATTGTTAGCGACATACTTCCCCCCTTCGCCTGGTAAATCATTGAGATACCAGATGCGATCCAAAACGGTAATACCGACACAAGCGATACGAGCCATAAGGTTTCCTTTCTGCTTTTCCGAATGTCGCCATTTTAAGTTCATCAAATGTTTAAAAAGTGACGACTGTCAATTTTTTGACCATAAATTACAAATACGATCAAAAATAACCAGAGCAAACGCTCAATTATTGACACAATTTGACATCAACATCTTTCAGGAGAGAAACATGCCGGTAATCGCTTTTATAGGGCTTGGACAGATGGGCGCGCCGATGGCGAGCAACCTGCTTAAGCATGGCCACCAGCTTAAGGTGTTTGATGTAAACCCACAGGCGGTCGAGCAGCTTGCAAAACAAGGCGCAACCGCTTCGCCTACGGCGGCGCAGGCCGCTATCGATGCAGAATTTGTTATCACCATGCTGCCTAACGGCGACCTGGTCCGCTCCGTACTGTTTGATGAAAACGGCGTCTGCGAGGGGCTATCCCGCGAAGCGCTGGTCATTGATATGTCCACTATTCATCCCTTGCAGACCGATCGGTTGATTACTGACATGAAGCAGCGCGGTTTCAGCATGATGGATGTGCCCGTAGGCCGCACTTCCGATCATGCTATCGCCGGCACGCTGCTGCTGTTGGCAGGCGGCACACCAGAGCAGGTAGAACGCGCCAGGCCGGTTTTAATGGCGATGGGCAACGAGCTGGTTAACGCGGGCGGACCGGGGATGGGCATTCGCGTCAAGCTTATCAACAACTACATGAGTATTGCGCTTAACGCGTTGTCGGCAGAAGCCGCCGTACTGTGTGAGGCGCTTGGTCTCTCTTTCGATGTCGCGCTGAAAGTCATGAGCGGTACGCCCGCCGGTAAAGGGCACTTCACCACCTCCTGGCCGAATAAAGTGCTGAAAGGCGATCTTTCCCCCGCCTTCATGATCGACCTCGCCCATAAAGATCTCGGGATCGCGCTGGACGTCGCCAATCAACTGCAGGTGCCGATGCCGCTCGGCGCCGCTTCTCGCGAAGTCTACAGCCAGGCGCGTGCTGCCGGACGCGGACGCGAGGACTGGACAGCCATTCTTGAACAGGTGCGAACGTCAGCTGGCCTGGCCCGCAAAATTTAACCAGTAAAAGGAACAAGATATGTCCCACTACACGCTTAACGATATCACCCGACCTTCCGGCGGCTTCGCCATGCTGGCTGTCGATCAGCGCGAAGCCATGCGTTTAATGTTTGCTGCGGCGGGCGAACCTGCCCCTGTAGGCGATCGGGTGCTCACCGACTTTAAAGTTAACGCCGCCAGGATCCTGTCGCCCTATGCCTCTGCAATTCTGGTGGATCAGCAATTTTGCTACCGCCAGGTCATTGAGGAAAAGGCTATCGCGAAGAGCTGCGCCACTATTGTCGCCGCCGATGAGTTTATTCCCGGCAACGGGATTCCCGTCGATAGCGTGATTATTGATAAAAAGATCGACCCGGAAACGGTGAAGCGCGATGGCGCGAAAGCGCTAAAACTGCTGGTGCTATGGCGTAGCGACGAGGACCCGCAGCAGCGGCTGGAGATGGTCAACGCATTTAATCAGCTATGCCACGCCAGCGGTCTGTTAAGCATCATCGAACCCGTTGTTCGTCCGCCGCGTCGCGGCGACAAGTTTGATCGCGAGCAGGCGATTATCGACGCGGCAAAAGAGCTGGGAGATAGCGGCGCGGATCTCTATAAAGTCGAGATGCCGCTCTATGGTAAAGGCCCTCAACAGGCGTTGCTCGCCGCTTCGCAAAGGCTCAACGAACACATCAATATGCCCTGGGTCATTCTCTCTTCGGGCGTGGATGAAAAGCTCTTTCCACGCGCCGTCCGGGTGGCGATGACCGCTGGCGCCTCAGGTTTTCTTGCAGGCCGTGCCGTCTGGTCATCCGTCATCGGCTTACCCGACGCGCAAGCAATGCTGCGAGATATCTCCGTCCCGAAATTACAGCGCTTAGGCGAGATTGTTGACGAAATGATGGCAGGCCGCTGAGAAAAGGAACAGAACATGAAATGGTTTAATACGCTGAGCCATAACCGTTGGCTGGAGCAGGAAACGGATCGCATTTTTGATTTCGGCAAAAAGGCGGCGGTGCCAACCGGCTTCGGCTGGCTGGGCAACAACGGCCAGGTCAGAACGGATATGGGCACGCATTTATGGATAACTGCCCGTATGCTGCACGTTTACGCCGTTGCCGCCGCGATGGGCCGCCCTGGCGCGCTGGCGCTGGTGGAGCATGGCATCAACGCCCTTAACGGCGCGCTGAAAGATAAGCAATACGGCGGCTGGTATGCCTGTGTGAATGATGAAGGCGTTGTAGACGCCTCAAAACAGGGCTACCAACACTTCTTCGTCTTGCTTGGCGCCGCCAGCGCGGTGACCACTGGTCATCCTGCCGCCCGCCCTTTACTGGATGAAGCCATCGAAGTTATCGAAAACTATTTTTGGAGCGAAACGGAGCAGATGTGCCTCGAGTCATGGGACGAGGCGTTCAGCAAAACGGAGGATTACCGCGGTGGAAACGCCAACATGCATGCCGTGGAAGCGTTTTTAATTGTTTATGACGTTACTCATGACAAGAAATGGCTCGACCGGGCATTACGCATCGCTTCGGTAATTATTCATGACGTAGCCCGCAAAGGCGAATATCGCGTTAACGAACATTTTGACGCCAGCTGGAATCCTATCCGCGATTACAACAAAGAAAACCCCGCCCATCGTTTTCGCGCTTACGGCGGCACGCCGGGTCACTGGATTGAGTGGGGACGGCTGATGCTGCACCTTCGCGCTGCTCTCGAAGCCCGTTTTGAAACGCCGCCAGCATGGTTGCTGGAAGATGCAAAAGGGCTTTTTCACGCCACTATTCGCGATGCCTGGGCGCCAGACGGCGCAGACGGTTTCGTCTATTCCGTAGACTGGGATGGCACGCCTATTGTTCGCGAACGTGTTCGCTGGCCGATTGTTGAAGCGATGGGTACCGCCTATGCCCTTTATACCGTAACCGGCGATCCGCAATACGAAGCCTGGTATCAGAAATGGTGGGACTACTGCATTAAGTACCTGATGGATTATGAAAACGGCTCCTGGTGGCAAGAGCTGGACACTAATAATCAGGTCACCACTAAAGTCTGGGACGGAAAACAGGATATTTACCATCTGCTGCACTGCCTTGTTATCCCCCGCCTGCCCCTCGCGCCAGGCTTAGCGCCCGCCGTTGCCGCCGGGCTGCTGGATAAGAACGCTAAATAAGCAACACGCAGGGAGAACAGGCATGCATAAAAGCGGAAAAACCCTTGTGCTGAACGCCGGGCGCTATCAGGCAAAAATCGTTACGGTGGGCGCAGGCCTCGCTGAGCTGACTTACCTCGGGCGACATCTGGTCGTTCCGCATAAGCCGGAAGAGATGCCCCCGGCCCATATGGGAAAAGTTTTACTTCCCTGGCCTAACCGTATCGCTGGCGGTCGTTATCACTACGCGGGAAAAATCTTTACGCCCGCGATTAACGATAGCGAGTCTGGCTCGGCGATACATGGGCTGCTGGCGTGGCAAAACTGGCAGGTTGCGCATCAGTCGGCCTCTGAAGTCACCTTAACGGCTTTCTTACCGCCGACCTATGGCTACCCTTTTATGCTTGCCTGCGAAGTGACCTGGCGATTAGACGCGCATGCGGGCCTGAGCGCCTGCATCGCTACGCAAAATTTAGGGGACGAGCCTGCGCCTTACGGTGCGGGCGCACACCCTTATTTAACCTGCAATCTGGAAAAAGTAGACAGCTGCACGGTCGTTATACCCGCCGAACAGGCGTTCAGTGTGGATGCACAACGTCATCCTCTGCATTTAGTCGATGCGCATGAGCTGGGCTTGCTGTTCTCAACGCCCCGGAAAATCGGCGCGACGCTTGTCGATCATACCTTTAAAACGCTCGCAAATGGGAAGGCGTGGGAGGTGAGGTTAACCAGCCAGCGTCAGGCCATGTCCACCTTTCTGCGTTCCGATCAACCCTGGCTGCAAATTTATACCGGCGACAAGCTAAACCGGATTGGGCTTGCCGTTGAGCCGATGAGTTGTCCGCCCGACGCGTTTAATTCCGGCCTGGACTTACTCTCGCTGGCGCCAGGCCAGACGCATCAGCTGCGTTTTTCCATCGGCGGCGAATAACAAAAACAGAAACGAACAACTTACCGAACTACCTTACAACGGAGATCGTTATGACTTCTCAACAAACGGGTTCAGATGACCTTGAGCTTATTGAACAAAGCGACGGCTTTACGCTTATCTGGCAACAGCGTCTCATTTTGCGCCATACCGCTCAGGCGCCCTGCTTGTGGACTGGCGCGGGCGAGGCGGACATCGCGATGTTTCGCGGCAACTTCAGCATTAAAGATAAGCTAAACGAAAAGATCGCCCTGACTAACGCGTCTGTCACGAAACAATGCACAGGCTGGACTATCCATTTTACTCGCGGCGATGCCGTCAGCGCGACGTTGATTATCGATACCGATGCCGCAGGCCGTCTTCAGTTGCGCCTGCAAAATGAGGCCAGCAGCCATAACCGCATCTGGCTGCGTCTGGCGGCGCAGCCGGAAGATCATATTTACGGCTGCGGCGAACAGTTCTCCTGCTTTGACCTGCGCGGCAAGCCGTTCCCGCTCTGGACCAGCGAACAGGGCGTCGGTCGCAACAAACAGAGCTATGTAACATGGCTTGCAGACTGCAAGGAAAATGCGGGAGGCGACTATTACTGGACCTTCTTTCCGCAGCCGACCTTTGTCAGCACGCAAAAATACTACTGCCACGTTGATAACAGCTGTTACATGAACTTCGACTTCAGCGCGCCGGAGTTTCACGAACTGGCATTCTGGGAGGATAACGCCACGCTGCGTTTCGAATGCGCGCAAACCTATGTTGCGCTTCTGGAAAAACTGACCAACCTGCTGGGACGCCAGCCGGAGCTACCCGACTGGGTCTATGACGGCGTGACGCTGGGCATTCAGGGCGGCACCGAAGTTTGTCAGCAGAAGCTGGAAACGATGCGCAACGGCGGCGTGAAAGTTAACGGCATATGGGCGCAGGACTGGTCGGGCATCCGTATGACCTCTTTTGGTAAGCGCGTGATGTGGAACTGGAAATGGAATGGCGAGCTTTACCCGCACCTTGCTGAACGAATCCAGCAGTGGAACCGCGAAGGCGTCCAGTTTCTCTCTTATATCAATCCCTATGTCGCAAGCGATCGCGACTTATGTGCGGAGGCGGCGAAACGCGGTTATCTGACAAAGGATGCGCAGGGCAAAGACTACCACGTTGAGTTTGGCGAATTTTACGCAGGCGTTATCGATCTGACTAATCCAGAGGCGTACGACTGGTACAAAGGCGTTATCAAGCAAAACCTGATTGCGCTGGGGTGCGGCGGCTGGATGGCGGACTTTGGCGAATATCTGCCCACCGATACCTTCCTGCATAACGGCGTGAGCGCGGAGATCATGCATAACGCCTGGCCTGCGCTGTGGGCAAAATGCAACTACGAAGCGCTGGAAGAGACAGGCAAGCTTGGTGAGGTGCTTTTCTTCATGCGCGCAGGCTACACCGGCAGCCAGAAACATTCCTTGATGATGTGGGCAGGCGATCAGAACGTTGACTGGAGCCTGGATGACGGGCTGGCGTCGGTGGTGCCGGCCGCGCTCTCTTTAGCCATGTCCGGCCATGGCCTGCACCACAGCGATATTGGCGGCTACACCACGTTGTTTGATATGAAACGCAGCAAAGAGCTTCTGCTTCGCTGGTGTGATTTCAGCGCTTTTACGCCAATGATGCGCACCCACGAAGGGAACCGCCCGGGCGACAACTGGCAGTTCGACAGCGATGCGCAAACTATTGCCCATTTCGCACGAATGACAACAGTCTTCACAACGCTTAAGCCCTACATCAAACAGGCGGTTGCGCAAAACGCCAAAAGCGGCTTGCCGGTAATGCGGCCTCTGTTCCTTCATTACGAGAACGACCCTCGCGCTTATACGATCAAGTACCAGTATCTTTTTGGCCGCGATCTGCTGGTCGCTCCCGTTTATGAGGAAGGGCGACGCGACTGGACGCTTTACCTGCCTCAGGATAGCTGGGTCAACCTCTGGACGGGCGAAGAGTGCGGCGGCGGAGAGATCACCGTCAACGCGCCTCTCGGTCAACCACCGGTCTTTTACCGCGCGCAAAGCGAATGGGCTTCGCTGTTCAATGTGTTACGTCTTATCTGATAAGGCTCGCCCGCAGGACACTCTCCTGCGGGCAGAAGGAGAAATATAATGAGTCAACACGTATCCGACCCGGCTACCCTGCGCCTGCCGTTCAAGGAAAAAGTCGCCTATGGCATGGGCGACTTAGGTTCCAATATCCTGCTGGATATCGGCACGCTCTATTTACTGAAATTTTATACTGACGTACTGGGACTCCCTGGCACCTACGGCGGCATTATCTTTTTGATAGCCAAGTTCTTTACCGCGTTTACCGACATGGGTACCGGCATCATGCTGGATTCGCGGCGTAAAATCGGCCCTAAAGGCAAATTCCGTCCTTTCGTTCTGTATGCGGCCTTTCCCGTGACGCTGCTGGCTATCGCTAATTTTGTCGGCACGCCTTTTGAAATCACCGGCAAAACAGTGATGGCGACTGTGCTGTTCATGCTCTATGGGCTGTTTTTCAGCATGATGAACTGCTCTTACGGCGCGATGGTGCCCGCTATAACCAAAAATCCCAATGAGCGTGCCTCGCTGGCGGCATGGCGCCAGGGCGGCGCGACGCTTGGGCTGCTGCTCTGTACGGTTGGCTTCGTACCGGTAATGAACCTTATCGAAGGCAATCAGCAACTGGGCTATATCTTCGCCGCTACGTTGTTCTCATTGTGCGGCCTGTTTTTTATGTGGTGGTGCTATGCCGGGGTGAAAGAGCGCTACGTAGAAGCGCAGCCTGCAAGCCCGGCGCACAAGCCTGGTCTTTTACAATCTTTTCGCGCCATTGCGGGCAACCGACCGCTTTTCATTCTCTGTATAGCCAACCTCTGCACGCTGGGGGCATTCAACGTCAAGCTGGCCATTCAGGTCTATTACACCCAGTACGTACTTAACGATCCGATACTGCTTTCCTGGATGGGTTTCTTCAGCATGGGATGCATTTTCATCGGCGTCTTTTTAATGCCTGGCGCGGTGCGCCGCTTCGGCAAAAAGAAAGTTTATATCAGCGGCCTGTTGATATGGATCGCGGGGGATTTGCTCAACTACACGATGGGCGGCGGTTCGGTGAGCTTTGTCGCGTTTTCCTGCCTGGCATTCTTTGGTTCGGCTTTCGTCAACAGCCTGAACTGGGCGCTGGTTTCCGATACGGTGGAGTATGGGGAATGGCGCACCGGCATACGGTCAGAAGGCACGGTTTACACCGGCTTTACCTTCTTTCGCAAAGTCTCTCAGGCGTTGGCCGGTTTTTTCCCTGGCATAATGCTCACGCAGATAGGCTATGTGCCTAATGTGGCGCAATCCGCAGGCACAGTCGAAGGTCTGCGACAGCTGATTTTTATCTACCCCTGCGTGCTGGCGGTTATCACCATAGTCGCGATGGGATGCTTCTATAACCTCAACGAGAAGATGTATGTCCGCATCGTTGAAGAGATACAAATGCGTAAACGTATGGCCTGAACGTTTTTGACAGAGCGCCCGCAAGGGCGCTGTGGGGGCGATGATGAACCGTAACGCTGATCCGCTGACGCTAAAACTGAGCCTGCGTGAAAAATGCGCCTATGGAATGGGTGATTTTGGCTCAAACCTGATGCTTTGCATCGGTACGCTTTATCTTTTGAAGTTTTATACCGATGAACTGGGCATGCCCGCATTTTATGGCGGAGTTATCTTCCTGGTGGCGAAGTTTTTTACCGCTTTTACCGATATGCTGACCGGGGTGCTGTTAGATTCCCGCCGCAATATTGGTGAGAACGGCAAATTCTGGCCCTTTATTCTTTATGCTTCCGTACCCGTTGCGCTGGTCGCCACGGCGCAATTTATGGCTAACGACTTTAGCCTGACGGTAAAAACCGCCATTGCTACCGTCCTGTTTATGATGTTTGGCCTTTTTTACAGTCTGATGAACTGTTCCTATGGCGCCATGGTGCCCGCCATCACTAAAAACCCTGACGAACGCGCGCAGCTTGCTGCATGGCGTCAGGGAGGCGCAACGCTTGGGTTATTGTTGTGTACGGTAGGTTTTATGCCAGTGCAGTCGCTTTTTAACGCCAACCCTTCGCAGGGCTATTTTTTCGCTGCGCTGCTGTTCGCCCTCTGCGGATTACTCTGCATGTGGTGGTGCTATAACGGGGTGCAAGAGCGCTATGTGGAGGTAACGCCTGAACATCATAAACCCAGCATGATTAAATCGTTCTGCGCCATTTTCCGTAACCCGCCGCTGTTGGTGCTGTGTATCGCCAATCTCTGTACGTTGGCTGCTTTTAATATCAAACTCGCCATTCAGGTTTATTACACCCAGTACGTGCTGAATGATATTCATCTGCTTTCATGGATGGGCTTTTTCAGCATGGGCTGCATTCTGATCGGCGTTTTCCTGGTGCCTGGCGCGGCAAAGCGGTTTGGTAAAAAGCAGGTTTATCTTGGCGGGCTAACGTTATGGGCAACCGGCGACGTGCTGAACTTTCTTTGGGGCAGCAGCTCGCTGATGTTTGTGTTTTTTTCCTGTATGGCTTTTTTCGGGACGGCATTTGTTAATAGCCTGAACTGGGCGCTGGTTCCAGACACGGTTGATTATGGCGAATGGAAAACCGGGATCCGCACCGAAGGGTCGGTTTACACCGGTTATACTTTTTCTCGAAAAATTTCCGCAGCGCTGGCCGGTTTTTTACCCGGCATTATGCTGGCGCAGATTGGTTATGTTCCAAATACGCTTCAAAGCGCGACGACGTTGCTTGGTCTGCGCCAGCTTATATTTCTTTGGCCCTGCGGCCTGGCGATAATAGCCGCATTAACTATGGGCTTCTTTTATAAACTTAATGAAAAACGCTTCGCTTTTATTATTGAGGAGATAAGTACGCGTAAAAACAAATCGTGCCAGCAATCTGCAACTAATACTGAAAATAAAGCGTCAGCAGTCACTTTATAACTATAAACCCGGCCATGAATTCTCTCCTGTTAAACAGGAGGGGAGGCCTTTCTGTACTTTATACATGGAAAAACTATGAAAAGAGTCGTTACCGTTATGCTTTTTTCTTCCGTGTCCTGCTCTGTTCTGGCAGGCGCATATGTCGAAACACGCGAGGCTTACAACACCGCCTCTGATTTACATGAGGTTATTCTTCGGGCTGGCTATAACTTTGACATGGGCGCAGGCATTATGGCGACAAATGCCTATAATGTCGGCCGATGGGATGAGCTGAAGCACAGCTATAATGAGATAGAAGCATGGTATCCGCTGTTCAAACCCACCGACAGATTAACATTCCAGCCTGGCGCGCTTATTAATGACAATCGAAGCGGTTCAGGTGGCGCTGTCTATTTAGATACTAAATATAAATTCACTGACTGGTTTAATCTGACGCTCCGTTATCGTTACAACCGCACAAATTATGATACGCCCGACTTTAATGGGAACATGGATAAAAATGACACCCATGAGTTTGCAAACTACTGGAGTTTTAAATTAACCGATCAATTCACTTATATCTTTGAGCCGCATTTCTTCCAGCGGGTGAATGATTACCACAGCAAAAATGGTAAAGATCATCACTGGGAAATTACCAATGGTTTTAGATATAAAGTGGATCAACACTGGCTGCCTTACCTGGAGCTTCAGTGGCTCGACAGATGGAATGCGTATAACAAGGAACAGTATCGTATTCGTTTAGGATTGAGATATTCCTTCTGAAGTTATTAACCGACGTTTGAAAAGCAATGACGTGAAGCAATAAAAAAAGCCGCTAAACTCAGCGGCTTTTTCATAGCAACTACCATTACGCAGCTATTAGTCTTCTTTCGAACCGCGCGAAGCGCGTTTACGATCGTTTTCCGTCAGGTGACGCTTACGGATACGGATAGACTGCGGCGTTACTTCCACCAGTTCGTCATCATCGATGAATTCCAGAGCCTGCTCCAGAGTCATCTTGATAGGCGGAACCAGAACCGTGGCTTCGTCTGTACCAGACGCACGCATGTTGGTCAGTTTCTTACCGGTCAGGCAGTTTACCGTCAGGTCGTTAGAACGGCTGTGAATACCGATGATCTGGCCTTCATAAACTTCCGCCCCGTGACCCAGGAACAGCTTGCCGCGATCCTGCAGACCGAACAGCGCGAACGCTACCGCTTTACCCTGACCGTTGGAGATCAGCACGCCGTTGTTGCGCTGGCCCACTTCGCCCGGACGAACGTCGTCGTAATGGCTGAAGGTGGAGTAGAGCAGACCAGTACCGGAGGTCATGGTCATGAACTCAGAACGGAAGCCAATCAGGCCGCGGCTTGGGATCACGTAGTCAAGACGTACGCGGCCTTTGCCATCCGGATTCATGTTTTTCAGATCGCCTTTACGCTCGCCCAGAGCCTGCATGACAGAACCCTGATGCTGCTCTTCAACATCCAGCGTTACGTTCTCGAACGGCTCTTGTTTACGGCCGTCGATTTCGCGGAAGATAACTTTCGGACGGGAAACCGCCAGTTCGAAACCTTCACGACGCATGTTTTCGATAAGCACGGAGAGGTGCAGTTCACCGCGACCAGAAACGCGGAACGCATCAGCGTCTTCGGTCTCTTCAACGCGCAGCGCAACGTTGTGCACCAGCTCTTTGTTCAGGCGGTCCAGGATCTGGCGAGAGGTAACGTATTTACCTTCTTTACCACAGAACGGCGAGGTGTTGACGTTGAAGAACATGGTTACGGTCGGCTCGTCGACAGACAGGGCCGGCAGCGCTTCGACATTCTGCGGATCGCAGATGGTGTCGGAGATGTTCAGTTCGCCAAGGCCGGTAATCGCGATGATATCGCCCGCTTCCGCGAGATCGGTATCGATACGCTCCAGGCCCAGGTGACCCAGCACTTTGCCCACTTTACCGTTGCGAGTTTTACCTTCGCTGTCGATAACGGTGACTTGCTGGTTCGGCTTCACTTTACCGCGCTTGATGCGACCGATGCCGATAACGCCCAGGTAGTTGTTGTAATCAAGCTGGGAGATCTGCATCTGCAGCGGGCCGTCAAGGTCCACGTCCGGCGCCGGAACATGGTCGACAATCGCCTGGTACAGCGGGGTCATGTCGTCAGCCATGTTTTCATGGTCCATACCTGCGATGCCGTTCAGCGCGGAAGCGTAAACGATCGGGAAGTCCAGCTGCTCGTCGGTAGCGTCCAGGTTTACGAACAGGTCGAAGACCTGATCGACAACCCAGTCAGGACGCGCGCCCGGACGGTCGACTTTGTTGATAACGACGATAGGCTTCAGGCCATGGGCAAATGCTTTCTTGGTCACGAAGCGCGTTTGCGGCATTGGGCCGTCAAAAGCGTCAACCACCAGCAGCACGGAGTCAACCATGGACATGACACGCTCTACTTCACCCCCGAAGTCGGCGTGCCCTGGGGTATCAACGATGTTGATACGGTAATCATTCCATTTGATGGCAGTGTTTTTCGCGAGGATGGTAATCCCACGCTCTTTCTCCAAATCGTTGGAGTCCATCACACGCTCTTGTGCTTCAGTACGCTCGTCGAACGTACCGGATTGCTGGAGCAGTTTGTCAACCAGGGTAGTTTTACCGTGGTCAACGTGCGCAATGATGGCGATGTTACGCAGATTTTCGATCACAACTTTGCCTCAGGCATTAGAAATAGCGCGTTATTGTACACGTATTAATCGAAGGACTAAACAGGATCACAGACTTCCTTCCCAAACAAGTTTAGCTGCCGGGCTTTGTGATCGCTTTCACGGAGCGATAAAAGGGAGACATAACGCAAATTGCACCAACACAGTGCTTTATTTTTACATGCAAGCACTATATTGGTGCAATTTATCCACAATGGTGCATCCCTTTTGCACTATGGTGCGCATCATAGCGCCTTTTGCAGGCATTTTAAAAGTTGGCACACTTTTCGCTTTATCTTAGTCATGGCGCCAATGCCTTTTTTAAGCAGTATTTGAAGACCTCGTTACCACGACGACAATGACAAATCCGGGAGAGTTAAGTATGTCCGCTGAACACGTTTTGACGATGCTGAACGAGCATGAGGTGAAGTTTGTCGATCTGCGCTTCACCGATACCAAAGGTAAAGAACAGCACGTCACTATCCCTGCTCACCAGGTAAACGCCGAATTCTTTGAAGAAGGCAAAATGTTTGATGGCTCTTCCATCGGTGGCTGGAAAGGCATTAACGAATCCGACATGGTGCTGATGCCGGACGCCTCCACCGCTGTCATTGACCCGTTCTATGAAGAGCCGACGCTTATCATTCGTTGCGACATCCTGGAACCGGGCACCCTGCAAGGCTATGACCGCGACCCGCGCTCCATCGCGAAACGCGCTGAAGAATACCTGCGCTCTACCGGCATCGCGGACACCGTGCTGTTCGGGCCGGAACCGGAATTCTTCCTGTTTGACGATATTCGCTTCGGCAGCTCAATTTCTGGTTCTCACGTGGCTATCGACGATATCGAAGGCGCGTGGAACTCCTCCACCAAATACGAAGGTGGCAACAAAGGTCACCGTCCGGGCGTGAAAGGCGGTTACTTCCCGGTTCCGCCAGTCGACTCTTCGCAGGACATCCGTTCCGTGATGTGTCTGACCATGGAAGAGATGGGCCTTGTTGTTGAAGCTCACCACCACGAAGTCGCAACTGCTGGCCAGAACGAAGTGGCAACCCGCTTCAACACCATGACCAAAAAAGCGGACGAAATTCAGATCTACAAATACGTCGTGCACAACGTGGCTCACCGCTTCGGCAAAACCGCGACTTTCATGCCGAAACCGATGTTCGGCGACAACGGCTCCGGCATGCACTGCCACATGTCTCTGTCCAAGAACGGCACCAACCTGTTCTCTGGCGACAAATATGCGGGTCTGTCTGAGCAGGCGCTTTACTACATCGGCGGCGTAATCAAACACGCTAAAGCGATCAACGCCCTGTCCAACCCGACCACCAACTCTTATAAGCGTCTGGTTCCGGGTTACGAAGCGCCGGTTATGCTGGCTTACTCCGCGCGTAACCGCTCCGCTTCTATCCGTATTCCGGTGGTGGCTTCTCCGAAAGCGCGTCGTATCGAAGTCCGCTTCCCGGACCCGGCGGCTAACCCGTACCTGTGCTTCGCCGCGCTGCTGATGGCGGGTCTGGATGGTATTAAGAACAAAATCCACCCGGGCGAAGCAATGGACAAAAACCTCTACGATCTGCCGCCGGAAGAAGCGAAAGAGATCCCGCAGGTTGCTGGCTCTCTGGAAGAAGCCCTGCAGGCGCTGGATCAGGACCGCGAGTTCCTGACCGCAGGCGGCGTATTCACCGACGATGCCATCGATGCGTACATCGCGCTGCGTATCGAAGAGAACGACCGTGTTCGCATGACGCCGCACCCGGTAGAGTTCGAACTGTATTACAGCGTTTAATCCGAAGTCATTTTTTGTTGCCGTGGAAACTTTCAGCCCATCTTCGGATGGGCTTTTTTCTCCATGCTGGCGCTGTTTTCAGGCGATTTTATGTCGCAAAACGTTATACTGCACTAAATTGGTGCAACCAGGGAGACTGCTGAATGGCAACAGGCACGCTGCCCGATGCTGGGCAGATCCTCAATTCACTCATCAACAGTATTTTGCTGGTTGATGACGAACTCGCGGTGCATTACGCGAACCCGGCGGCGCAACAGCTGCTGGCGCAAAGTTCCCGCAAGCTTTACGGCACCCCGCTGCCGGAGCTGTTGAGCTATTTTTCTCTTAACATCAGCCTGATGCAGGAGAGCCTGAACGCAGGCCAGGGCTTTACTGATAATGAAGTCACGCTGGTGATTGATGGCCGCTCGCATATTCTCTCCCTCACGGCGCAACGGCTGCCGGAAGGACTTATTCTGCTGGAAATGGCGCCGATGGATAACCAGCGCCGCCTGAGCCAGGAACAACTGCAGCATGCGCAGCAGGTAGCGGCTCGCGATTTAGTCCGCGGACTGGCGCACGAAATTAAAAACCCGCTCGGCGGCCTGCGCGGCGCGGCGCAGCTGTTAAGTAAAGCCTTGCCGGACCCGACGTTAACCGAATACACCAAAGTGATCATTGAGCAGGCCGATCGCCTGCGCAATCTGGTGGACAGACTGCTCGGCCCGCAGCAGCCCGGTATGCACGTGACGGAAAGCATCCACAAAGTCGCGGAGCGCGTGGTGAAGCTTGTGTCGATGGAGCTACCGGAAAACGTAACGCTGGTACGTGATTACGACCCAAGCTTACCCGAGTTCGCCCATGACCCGGACCAGATTGAGCAGGTGTTGCTGAACATTGTGCGCAACGCGTTGCAGGCGCTGGGCGAGGAAGGCGGCGAAATCGTGCTGCGCACCCGCACCGCCTTCCAGCTGACTTTACACGGCGTTCGCTATCGCCTTGCCGCCAGAATTGATGTGGAAGATAACGGGCCGGGCATCCCGGCTCACTTGCAGGATACGCTGTTCTACCCAATGGTCAGTGGCCGCGAAGGCGGCACCGGTCTGGGGCTTTCCATCGCCCGAAATCTTATCGATCAGCATTCGGGAAAAATCGAATTTAACAGTTGGCCGGGTCATACCGAGTTTTCGGTTTACCTGCCTATTCGGAAGTAGAGGTCTCTATGCAACGAGGGATAGTCTGGATCGTTGATGACGATAGCTCCATCCGCTGGGTTCTGGAACGCGCGCTTACCGGCGCAGGCTTAAGCTGCACCACGTATGAAAGCGCAAGCGAAGTGCTGGACGCGCTGGCGACCAAAACGCCCGACGTCCTGCTTTCGGATATTCGCATGCCAGGCATGGACGGCCTGGCGCTGCTCAAGCAGATCAAACAGCGTCATCCCATGCTTCCGGTCATCATAATGACGGCGCATTCCGATCTGGACGCCGCCGTTAGTGCCTATCAGCAGGGCGCGTTTGATTATCTGCCGAAGCCGTTTGATATCGACGAAGCGGTGGCGCTGGTAGAGCGCGCCATCAGCCACTATCAGGAGCAACAGCAGCCGCGTAACGTGCAGGTTTTCGGGCCTACCACGGATATCATCGGCGAAGCGCCGGCAATGCAGGATGTGTTTCGCATTATCGGCCGCCTTTCCCGCTCCTCAATCAGCGTGCTGATTAACGGCGAATCGGGCACCGGTAAAGAGCTGGTCGCTCACGCGCTGCATCGCCATAGCCCACGAGTGAAGGCGCCGTTTATCGCGCTGAATATGGCGGCGATACCGAAGGATCTTATTGAGTCTGAGCTATTCGGCCATGAGAAAGGGGCGTTTACCGGCGCTAACCAGATTCGCCAGGGTCGCTTCGAGCAGGCCGACGGCGGCACGCTGTTTTTAGACGAAATCGGCGATATGCCGCTTGATGTGCAGACGCGTCTGCTGCGCGTGCTGGCCGATGGCCAGTTTTACCGCGTCGGCGGCTACGCGCCGGTGAAGGTCGATGTGCGCATTATCGCCGCAACGCACCAGAACCTGGAGCTGCGCGTACAGGAGGGGAAATTCCGTGAGGACCTTTTCCACCGTCTGAACGTCATCCGCGTGCATTTGCCGCCGCTGCGCGAACGCCGGGAAGATATTCCGCGTCTGGCGCGCCACTTCCTGCAGGTGGCGGCACGCGAACTGGGTGTAGAGGCTAAACAGCTCCATCAGGAAACCGAAGCGGCGCTGACCCGCCTCGCCTGGCCTGGCAACGTACGCCAGCTGGAAAACACCTGTCGTTGGTTAACGGTGATGGCGGCGGGTCAGGAGGTTCTGATTCAGGATCTGCCCAGCGAACTGTTTGAAACCAGCGTGCCGGACAGCCCCTCCCAGAGCCTGCCGGACAGCTGGGCGACGCTGCTTGCGCAGTGGGCCGATCGGGCGTTGCGTTCCGGTCATCAAAACTTGCTTTCAGAAGCGCAGCCGGAGATGGAGCGTACGTTGCTGACCACCGCTTTACGTCATACTCAGGGGCATAAGCAGGAGGCGGCGCGGTTGCTTGGTTGGGGAAGAAATACCCTGACGCGCAAGCTTAAAGAGCTGGGCATGGAGTAACGCGGTGGCGCTGTGTAAAAAACCGCCACTTCGCGCAAAGTGCGTTAATTTTGTACTTTACTGTGATAATGAGTTCAGTATGATCGTGCGCGTTCACGCGGGGGGATCAACATGCTGGAATCATTAATTCAACTGGTGTCGCACAGCGCCGAAGCCGGCGCGGCAGCAAGCCATACGCCGCAAACGGCGATAGCGGCTTTGCTCTGTGCGGCGCTGGTCAATTTCTTTAGTTAAAAAAGGCGGGTTTTAAACCCGCCTTTTTTATATCACCCGAGAGAACTGCTGAAGCCGCGCTTTGCGACGCAGGTAAATATCAAAACACATGCAGATGTTGCGAATAAGCAGTCTGCCCTTCGGCGTCACCCGGATGCCCTGCTCGTTGATATCCACCAGCCCGTCCTGCGCCAGCGGTTTTAACAGCGCCAGATCTTCAGCAAAATACTCAGCAAAGTGCAGCGCCCACGCCTCTTCAACCTCAGCAAACGACAACTGGAAGTTGCAAATCAGCGCCTTGATGACATCGCGGCGAATACAGTCGTCGCGCGTAAGCGCGAGGCCGCGCCATAGCGCATTCCCTTTCTCATCCACCTGCTGGTAGTAAAGCTTCAGCTCTTTCTGGTTTTGCGCATAGCAATCGCCAAGCATGCTGATGGCGGAGACGCCAAGCCCCAGCAGATCCGTATCGCCCTGGGTGGTGTAGCCCTGGAAGTTGCGGTGCAACACGCCCTCGCGCTGGGCAATCGCCAGTTCATCATCCGGACGGGCGAAATGGTCCATGCCAATAAACTGGTAGCCCGCCTGCGTCAGCGACTGGATAGTTTGCTGCAGAATGTCGAGCTTCTGCTGCGCGGAAGGGAGATCCGCTTCCTTGATTTTACGCTGCGCCGCGAAGAGGTTTGGCAGGTGCGCATAGTTGAAGACGCTGAGGCGATCCGGGTTGAGCTGCGCCACACGCTTCAGGGTAAAGGCGAAGCTTTCCGGCGTCTGCTTCGGCAGGCCGTAAATCAGGTCAATATTGGTGGAAGTGAAGCCAATCTCACGCGCATGTTTAAGCAGAGCGAATATAAACGCTTCGTCCTGCTCGCGGTTTACCAGCCGCTGCACCTCTTTATTGAAGTCCTGCACCCCCATGCTGAGGCGACTGAAGCCTTCGGCACGCAGATGGTCGAGCACATCCAGTTCGATTTCGCGCGGGTCCACTTCAATGGAGATTTCCGCATCTTCGTTAAAGCGGAAATGGCCGCGCAGCAGGGCCATCAGGCGGCTGATTTGCGCTTTGTTCAGATAAGTTGGCGTGCCGCCGCCCCAGTGCAGCTGGCTGACGCGACGACCAGCAAAAAGCGGCGCGCGATGGACAATTTCCTGCTCAAGCGCATCGAGATACTGGTCCGCCTTATGCTGCTGACGGGTCACTATCTTGTTGCAGCCGCAGAAATAGCAGAGCTTGTGGCAAAACGGGATATGAACATAGAGCGAAAGCGGGCGCTCTGGATAGCGCGCCACCGCTTCGGCAAACGCCTGCTCGCCAAACGATTCGGAGAACTCAAGGGCGGTGGGATACGAAGTATAGCGCGGCCCGGAATAGTTATATTTCTGGATAAGGGCCAGATCCCAGTCGATTAACTGCTCAGACATGCTCACTCCTTCCGACGGTGTCGCCGACGCGTTCGGCGAACTGGCCTACCCGCCTGATGAGGGATAAGCCGGCTGCGCAGCCATTTTTGCCGCCGCGACAGCCGCTGTAGTTTAACGAATAACCACACCAGATAACATACTATTGGAAGGAGTATGAGCAGAACCGGCAGGCCCATCGGATCTTAGTTGCCGCCCTTCAGCAGACGCATCATATCTTCCTGGCCCTCTTCCTCTTCTTCGTCATCGTCGTCATACGAGAGGCCAAGCTGCTGCATAAGCTCATCGATGCGATCGAGTTTTGCATCCACCCAGGCTTGATCTTCAGCGCTGATGGTTTCGCCCTCTTCCAGGCGCTCCAGCAGGGAATCCAGGCGTTCGTCGTTTTCCAGCATATCCAGTTCGGCTTGCGGTGAAAGCATCGGTTTCTCGCTCTTCGGTTTAGGCTGCTTTTTGGCAGGCGCTTCAGTTACGCCCAGAGGAATCGGCTTTTTGCTGCCGATACGCGGATCTTTCGCCTGCGCGCCGCCTTTACCTTTTGAGCCTGCGGTCGCCCCTGTGGCGCGGCTACCCGGCGCATGGCCGCGGTGCTTTTTCTCGCGCTTGCGGTCGCGAGCTTCCTGGTTAATTTCTTCGCGTGTCTTACGATGCGCTTTTGCGCCGCTTTTGCTGCGCCCTGCAGAGGTTGGTTGCTTCATGGGATATCGTCTTGAGCCGTTTTGATCAGTATAGAATTGCGGCGGAATCTAGCAGAAAGCAAGCAAAGAAAAAAGGCGACAGGTTATTTACCTGTCGCCCTTTTTCTTGACTCTATACCGGTCACCGGTTTTCCCGTCCCTGTAGCTTTTCGACAACCCCTGTCTTTCCCTAAGCCTGCAACGCTCCGTGTTGCTTTCCTTTTCCCTTTTAACGCCGCTTCCCTGGGCGGGCCAGCCTGGCCATAATCCTTTTCTCGTCATCCTGACGCATCAGCATCCTCTTGCGGAAATCCTCTCCCTGAGGCTGCCTTGCCTGTGCTGTCTACTTTACCAGGATCTCGCCGTCTCACAAGCAAGCGAAGCCATTACGGGAGGACTTTCAGAAAGTTCTGTACGCATAACCTGCTGTTTTACTTAACTTAAATTTTGCATGTTACTGATTTTTCCTAAGAAATCTTAAAGCAGGAATAGCCGATCGCTTACAAACCGCCGGGGAACCGCTGTAAGCCTGCCGCCAGGATTAACACAGCCTTTCGGCCATGTTCAGGTATAATCCCGGCAATTGCTTATCCTCTGACGGAGAAAACCGTTTTGACTAACTGGAATTATCAACTGACGCACTTTGTCACCAGCGCGCCAGATATCCGCCACCTTCCTGCCGACAGCGGCATTGAAGTCGCCTTTGCCGGTCGCTCTAACGCGGGGAAATCCAGCGCGTTAAATACGCTCACTAACCAGAAGAGCCTGGCGCGCACCAGTAAGACGCCGGGGCGCACCCAGCTTATTAACCTGTTTGAAGTTGCAGAAGGCAAGCGGCTGGTGGACTTGCCAGGCTACGGCTATGCCGAAGTCCCGGAAGAGATGAAGCGCAAATGGCAGCGCGCGCTGGGCGAATACCTGGAGAAACGCCAGTGCCTGAAGGGGCTGGTTGTGCTGATGGATATTCGCCATCCGCTTAAGGATCTCGATCAGCAGATGATTGAATGGGCAGTGGACAGTCAGATCCCGGTGCTGGTGCTGCTGACTAAAGCGGATAAACTGGCGAGCGGCGCGCGAAAATCGCAACTAAATATGGTGCGCGAAGCGGTTATCGCGTTTAACGGCGACGTGCAGGTAGAGATGTTCTCTTCGCTGAAGAAAATGGGCGTCGATAAACTGCGTCACAAGCTGGATAGCTGGTTTAATGAGATGCCGCCCGCGACGGCTGACGAGGACGCCGAAGAGGCGTGATAGCGTGCGGGTTTGCCCCGCGCCGCCTTTTCTTCAGACAATAAAAAACGCCCCAGTCATTACTGACTGGGGCGGCTAAATATTCAGCCAAATCCGATTACGTGAAGTAAAAGGTCTGAAAGATAGAACATCTTACCTCTGTACCCTACGTCTTTAACTCTACTCTTTTTTGACGGACCTACAAAGCATTTTTTGTAGTTTTTTTTCACTCTTTACATAGCGAATTCTAATGATCATCACAAAATGATATGAGTTATGTTGCTTAGTTACATAAAACGGCTATAACGCGACCGCCGTTAATGCGCCTGGTCCCAGTTTTCCCCGCTGCCTACTTCCACCAGCAACGGCACATCCAGTTTCGTACTGCTTTCCATCAGATGATGGATCTTCTGCGACACCGCCTCAAGGTCATCTTTATGCACCTCAAACACCAGTTCATCATGCACCTGCATGATCATTTTCACCCGCGGTTGCTCTTCCTGCAGCCAGGCGTCCACAGCTATCATGGCGCGCTTAATGATATCCGCCGCCGTGCCCTGCATAGGGGCGTTGATAGCCGCGCGCTCCGCGCCCGCACGCCGCGCGGCGTTGCTGGCATTGATATCCGGCAGATAGAGGCGACGCCCTTCCAGCGTCTCAACATAGCCTTGCTCTTTCGCCTGCTTACGGGTGCGCTCCATATACTCGAGCACGCCAGGATAGCGCTCAAAATAGAGATCCATATACTTCTGGGATTCTTTACGAGAAATATTCAGCTGACGAGAAAGACCAAAAGCGCTCATGCCGTAAATCAGACCAAAGTTAATCGCTTTAGCGCTACGGCGCTGTTCAGCAGAAACGCTCTCCAGCGGCAGACCGAATACCTCCGCGGCGGTGGCGCGGTGAATATCCTGGCCTTCGGCAAACGCCTTCAGCAGACCTTTATCGCGGGAAAGATGCGCCATAATACGCAGTTCAATCTGCGAGTAGTCCGCGGAGACGATGAGATAGTCATCTGGCGCGATAAACGCCTGACGGATACGGCGCCCCTCTTCATTACGCACCGGGATGTTCTGCAAGTTCGGGTCGGTTGAGGAGAGCCGTCCGGTCGCTGTCACAGCCTGGTGATAAGAGGTGTGAACGCGGCCCGTTTTTGGGTTGATCATTTGCGGCAGCTTGTCGGTATACGTCGACTTGAGCTTAGCGAGACCGCGGTACTGCAAAATAACTTTCGGCAATGGATAATCCAGCGCCAGCTCCGCCAGCACTTCTTCGGAAGTGGACGGCGCGCCGCCAGGCGTTTTCTTCAAAGGTTTAATACCCTGCTTCTCAAACAGAATGGTTTGCAGCTGCTTGGTTGAAGAGAGATTAAACGGCTCGCCTGCAATTTCATGCGCTTTTTGCTCAAGCTCCGCCAGGTGGTGCGTTATCTCTTCCGAATGCGCATGCAGCACGGCCGGGTCGATTTTCACGCCGTTACGCTCAATGCGCGAAATCACCGGCACCAGCGGCATTTCGATATTCTGGAAGATATTGAGCGGGCCCGCGTATTTTTGCAGCTTCGGCCACATCTTCAGATGCAGTTGCAGGGTAACGTCAGCATCTTCCGCCGCGTAACGCCCCGCCTCCTCAAGCGCTATTTGGTTAAAGGTGAGCTGGTTTTTACCTTTGCCGGCAATGGTTTCGAAAGTGATGGTCTGGTGCTTAAGCCAACGTTCGGCGAGGCTGTCCATATCGTGACGGCCAGAGACGCTATCGAGAATATAAGACTCCAGCATGGTGTCGAACGCGATGCCCCGCAGTTCAATGCCATAGTTCTGCAGCACGCCCCGGTCATATTTCAGGTTCTGTCCTACCTTCAGCAGCTTTTCATCTTCCAGCAGCGGCTTAAGCAGCTCAAGCACGCGCTCGCGTGGGAGCTGATCAGGCGCATCAAGATAATCATGCGCTACCGGTACATAGGCGGCGAGCCCCGGCTCGGTGGCGAAAGAGAGACCGACCAGGCTGGCGGTCAGGTTATCCAGGCTGTCGGTTTCGGTATCAAAAGCGAAAACCGGCGCTTTTTTCAGACGCCCAATCCACTCCTGCAGCGTATCTTCATCAAGAATGGTGACGTAATTTTCAAAAGAGAGCGCTACCGCTTCTTCTTCCGGCTCCGCCTCTATCTGGATAGTCTCTTTCGGCTTAACGGCGGGCTTAGCCCCTTTGGCCTGCAGCCACTTCCCGGCCTCGACATCTGAGGTCCAGCGTTTGAACTCATAGCGTTTGAACAGTTCCAGCAGGTCATCCACCAGCGGTTGCTGCACTTCAAGCTGCTCGCTGTTCAGATCCAGAGGCACATCCGTTTTGATGGTGGCCAACTGATAGGAGAGATAAGCAACCTCTTTGCTCTGTTCAAGCTTCGCCGCCATGGTTTTCGCGCCACGGAATGAAAGCTCAGCGATTTTCTCCGGGTTAGCATAAAGCGAATCAAGCCCACCCAGCCCCTGCAATAACGCCTGCGCGGTTTTTTCACCGACGCCCGGCACGCCTGGAATGTTGTCCGAGGAGTCCCCCATCAGCGCCAGAAAATCGATAATAAGCTCCGGCGGCACGCCATATTTGGTCTGTACTTCTTCCGGACCCAGGATCGTGTTGGTCATCGTGTTGATAAGGGTGACCTGCGGCGTAACCAACTGCGCCATGTCTTTATCGCCGGTGCTGATGAGTACCGCGCGGCCTGCAGCAGCAGCTTCTTTCGCCAGCGTGCCGATAACGTCATCCGCCTCTACACCGCTTACGGCGAGCAGCGGCAACCCCATCGCCTTCACCATCGCATGCAGCGGTTCTATCTGCGCGCGAAGGTCGTCCGGCATGGGCGGCCGATGGGATTTATAATGCTCAAAAAGTTCGTCGCGGAACGTTTTTCCTTTAGCATCAAACACCACCGCAGCATGCGTTGGTTGATACTGCAATAACAGGCTGCGCAGCATATTCAGTACGCCATACATCGCACCTGTCGGTTCGCCTGCGCTGTTGGTCAGCGGTGGAAAAGCGTGATAAGCCCGGTAGAGGTAAGAAGAGCCGTCAACGAGGATAAGGGGATTTTCTGGAATCTGAACCATGTGTCCGTGCCTGATTATCAAGTTATGGATAAAGGATGCCATAGCCTGGCAAAAAACATGAACTTTTCAGGCCGCCGGAGGCGAAAGAATTGTCGATCCGCGAGATCGCTTCCAGAGCCCGCCTGTGGATAACTTTGTGTACAGTTTTCTAAGCTATTAATAAAGAAATATAATTTTCCCGCTTCGCAAGCGAAAAATCCATGTGGATCAATTGTTTATGTTATTAATAAATGAGTTAACTATCTCAGTAAGGTAAGATATTAATGTGGATATAAAAAGATTAGGCGGATTATTAAGCTGCTATTTTCATTTACAAATTTATCTCTTTTAAACCCGGTTACGTTTAGGTGCCTTGCTGCCTGCGGTTTTCTGGTAAGATCGGTCCCTCCTGCTTACTGCCCATATTCTCTATTATTACTCATTGAAAAAGCCATTATGCCGAGATTACTCGCCGCGATAACGCTGGTTCTTAGTATCGCGCTTACCTTTCTGGTAACCATTTTCTGCTCTATCCCTATCATTACGGCGGGCATCGTTAAGCTTATTCTGCCTGTTCCCTCGGTCTGGCGTTCCGTCTCCGCTTTTTGCAATTTTATGATGTATTGCTGGTGCGAGGGGCTGGCCATACTGCTCCATTTAAATCCGCATCTGAAATGGGATGTAGAAGGATTAGAAGGGCTTAACAAGAAGAACTGGTATTTGCTTATTTGCAATCATCACAGCTGGGCCGACATCGTGGTGCTGTGCGTATTATTCCGTAAGCATATTCCGATGAATAAATACTTTTTGAAACAGCAGCTTGCCTGGGTCCCTTTTATTGGTCTGGCTTGCTGGGCGCTGGATATGCCTTTTATGCGCCGTTATTCACGCAGCTATCTCCTGCGTCATCCGGAAAGGCGTGGCAAGGACGTGGAAACCACTCGCCGTTCCTGTGAAAAATTTCGTTACCATCCCACGACTATCGTTAATTTTGTGGAAGGATCGCGCTTTACGGAAGAAAAACGTCAGCAACAACGTTCCCCTTATAAACGCCTACTCCCACCGAAAGCGGCAGGGATCGCTATGGCGTTGAATGTCCTGGGTAGGCAGTTTGATAAATTACTCAATGTGACGCTGAGCTATCCGGAAAATAACGACAGACCTTTCTATGACATGCTCAGCGGTAAACTTACGCGGATCGTAGTACGTGTAAATTTACTGCCCATTGCTGAAGAATTACATGGAGACTATGTAAACGATAAAAATTTCAAGCGTGGTTTCCAGCTCTGGCTGAATAGTCTGTGGAATGAGAAGGATGCGATGCTGGAACGCATTGCAGAGAAATACAAAAACGCCGGTCACTGACCGGCGTTTTGTTATAAAGATTATTTCTGGCTGACGAGGAACTTCACGGTATCCGCATATTGCTGGACAAACGCGTCCATATTGCTGGTATCCATGCCCTGCGGGTTCAGCTGATATTTGCCGTTAACAAACATGGACGGCACGCCCTGCAGTTGTAAATCGGCAGCCGCTTTTTCCTGCTGCGCGACCAGAGATTTCACCACAAAGCTGTTCCATGCCGCGTCGTATTCCTCCGGCTTCACGCCTGCATCGACAAACACCTTACGGATGTCCGCGACAGTCTGAACGCTCTGCGTTTTTTGTACGGCTTCAAACATCGGAGAAGTGATTTTGTCTTCCACGCCCAGCGCCATTGCTACCGCCCACGCCTGAGTCAGATCTTTACCCAACGGGCCCAGGAACTCGACATGGTACTTGGTCATTTTGGTGCCTTCCGGCAGTTTTTTCTTCACCGTGTCGGAGACATGCAGCACTTGTTCAAACTGGTAGCAGTGCGGGCAATAGAAGGAAAAGAACTCCAGCACCTGAGGTTCGCCAGCTACCGGTTTTTGCAAAGTAATATATTCTTTGCCATCGGTAACTTGCGCCGCCGAGGCGCTAAAAGCCAGGATCATGCCTGCCAGCGCCAGCCAAATTTTTTTCATAATCAACTTTCTCCTGAATGTTACTGATTAATACATTGGCGTTAATTGTAGTGGGGGCTCACCAAGAACCCTGACCTGCTCGGTAAAAATGGCAGTCTGTCTGCGCCAGTAGTCCTCCTCGGCAAGCCAGGGAAAACTTCTGGGAAAAGCGGGGTCGTCCCAACGGCGGAGCAGCCACGCCAGGTAATAGACCATGCGCATGGCGCGCAAAGGCTCTATCAAGGACAACTCGTTAAGGCTGAAGGGCATAAATTCTTCATACGCTTCAATGATGGTTTCAAGCTGCATACGCTGTTCGGCTTTATCGCCGTTGAGCAACATCCAGAGATCCTGTATAGCGGGACCGTTACGCGCATCATCAAGGTCAACAAACAAAGGACCATCGCGCCAGAGGATATTGCCCGGATGGCAGTCGCCGTGCAAACGAAGCGATTCAAAACGGGTATGCCATTGGGCTGTCACAGCCTCAATTAACTTATCCGTTGCATTAAGAAAAGCGGCTTTGAGCGAAGCGGGAATAAGCGCGTGTTGTTCAAAAACCTGCCGGGGCTCAATCAAATATTCCTGAGTGCTGATATCAGGGCGATGCTGAAAACGCATGCGCCGTCCACACTGGTGAATACGGCCAAGATAGCGTCCTACCCACTCCATTTGGTCGAGGTTATCAGCTTCGTATTGACGTCCGCCAAGGCTTGGGAACACGGCAAAATAATATCCCTGATGGGTAAGCAGCGTCTCTCCATGAAAGCGCAGCGGGGCGGCGAGCGGCACTTCATCCTGCTGCAATTCCAGCGCAAACTGGTGCTCTTCGCCTATCTGTTCTGCACTCCAGCGCTGCGGACGATAGAATTTCACTACGTAGCGTTTACGATCTTCATCCTGAAATTGATAAACGCGGTTTTCATAGCTGTTAAGCGCGGTCAGGCCCGAATCAACACGGATACCCTGTTCGAACAGGGCGTCCATGATCATATCCGGATGTAATGTCTGGAAAGTAAAAGCTTTATCTGTCATTCCAAAAGCCGCAAAGCAAAGCGAATGGCTCAGGATAGCATCTTGTGACCTTCGTGGTGGATCCGCTTACAAGGTTTTACTCTTTAATTACGCCACGGGCGCGCAACAGAGCGGTTTTAAAATCTTCCTCGTAATCTTTCTGAATGCCAGGAATGACGGCGTCTTTAGCGCTGTCGCGCATTTTGAGATGGTAGATCAGAATGTCATCAGAGAGATCAACGAGATCGCCGGTATAGCCTGACTCAGCCGCCAGTTTCTGTAAAAATTGCAGCAAGTTGAGGTCGGGTTCTTTTTCCCAGGCTGGCTGCAGCAGTTCGATAACTTCATTCAGGCGTTTGCATTTCATAATAGGCTCCTTTTGCTTAAGAATGACACGTTAGCAGGCTCAAACCCACAAGAAAAGAGGTGATATACATTGTGAGAAATAACCCAATATCCGGTGTCATTCTGGCGGGTGGGCAGGCAAGACGCATGCAGGGAAAGGATAAAGGTTTACAGCTATTAAGAGGCATGCCGCTTTGGCAGCATGTTGCTCAGCGTTTATCTCCGCAGGTTTCACAAGTCGCTATCAATGCCAATCGTAATACAGAAGAGTACCGACAAAGCGGTCTACAGGTTATCAGCGATACGCTGCCAGACTACCCGGGACCGCTGGCAGGCATGCTTGCTGCGATGCAAAAAATGAAAAGCGAATGGTATCTCTTTTGCCCCTGCGACACGCCGCGTATTCCGCCAGACCTGGCCGAAAGGTTATGGCAAGGGCGACAGGACGCTTGCGCCGTCTGGGTGCATGATGGAGAGCGAGATCATCCTACTCTTGCACTGCTTCATTGCTCACTGGAAAAACCGCTCTACGATTATCTTGTGAAAGGCGAACGTCGCGTAATGCAGTTCCTGCGCGAGAGAGGCGGACATAGTGTCTCTTTTCATCACGAAGCAGCCTGTTTTATTAACGTTAATACGACTGACGATCTGGCTTACTGGCAGGACAAATAATGGTTCCACTACTGGGTATTGCCGCATGGAGCGGGACGGGGAAAACCACGTTACTCAAACAGCTTATTCCCTTGCTGCGTCAGCAGAACATTCGCGTTGGGATTATCAAACATACCCATCACGAGATGGATGTCGATAAGCCTGGTAAAGACAGTTATGAATTACGTCATGCCGGCGCGTATCAGACGCTGGTCGCCAGCCAAAAACGCTGGGCGTTGATGACTGAAACTCCGGAGTTACCGGAGCTTGATCTAAGCTATCTTGCCAGTCGTATGGACGCCGCTTCATTAGATCTTATTCTGGTGGAGGGGTTTAAACAGGAAGCTCTGCCAAAACTACTTCTGTTTCGACAAGCTGCCGGATACAGGATTGATGAACTGCGGCTTGATGAGTTTGTTATCGCTATTGCTACAGACACTGAACTTAACAGCGCCCTTCCACAATTTGATATTAATAACGTTGAACAGATTGCCAGGTTTATTCATTTATGGCTGAAGGCGCAGAGAGAGGAACAGGGGCTTTGAGGGAAGCTTGCGGGGCTTCACGGGTAAAGCGAGCTATCCATAAAAACCTACGGCCTTTCGTTCTGAGGGTGGGATATTTTCAGTAGCTGATGTTAGCGGGCAGGAAAAGGCGTGGCTGTACCGCTGAAAAGCAAAAAACCCGGTCTGATGACCGGGTTTTTGCTTTGTTTGATGCCTGGCAGTTCCCTACTCTCGCATGGGGAGACCCCACACTACCATCGGCGCTACGGCGTTTCACTTCTGAGTTCGGCATGGGGTCAGGTGGGACCACCGCGCTACGGCCGCCAGGCAGATTCTGTTCACCCACCGCTTTCGCCATGAGTGGTTATCCGTCACAAGCTGAAATTTCTCAAATCACGCCAAAACATCTTCGGCGTTGTAAGGTTAAGCCTCACGGTTCATTAGTACCGGTTAGCTCAACGCATCGCTGCGCTTACACACCCGGCCTATCAACGTCGTCGTCTTCAACGTTCCTTCAGGAGACTCGAAGTCTCAGGGAGAACTCATCTCGGGGCAAGTTTCGTGCTTAGATGCTTTCAGCACTTATCTCTTCCGCATTTAGCTACCGGGCAGTGCCATTGGCATGACAACCCGAACACCAGTGATGCGTTCACTCCGGTCCTCTCGTACTAGGAGCAACCCCCCTCAATTCTCCAGCGCCCACGGCAGATAGGGACCGAACTGTCTCACGACGTTCTAAACCCAGCTCGCGTACCACTTTAAATGGCGAACAGCCATACCCTTGGGACCTACTTCAGCCCCAGGATGTGATGAGCCGACATCGAGGTGCCAAACACCGCCGTCGATATGAACTCTTGGGCGGTATCAGCCTGTTATCCCCGGAGTACCTTTTATCCGTTGAGCGATGGCCCTTCCATACAGAACCACCGGATCACTATGACCTGCTTTCGCACCTGCTCGAGCCGTCACTCTCGCAGTCAAGCCAGCTTATGCCATTGCACTAACCTCCTGATGTCCGACCAGGATTAGCTGACCTTCGTGCTCCTCCGTTACACTTTGGGAGGAGACCGCCCCAGTCAAACTACCCACCAGACACTGTCCCCACGCCGGATCACGGCGCCAGGTTAGAACATCAAACATTAAAGGGTGGTATTTCAAGGTTGGCTCCACGCAGACTGGCGTCCACGCTTCAAAGCCTCCCACCTATCCTACACATCAAGGCTCAATGTTCAGTGTCAAGCTGTAGTAAAGGTTCACGGGGTCTTTCCGTCTTGCCGCGGGTACACTGCATCTTCACAGCGAGTTCAATTTCACTGAGTCTCGGGTGGAGACAGCCTGGCCATCATTACGCCATTCGTGCAGGTCGGAACTTACCCGACAAGGAATTTCGCTACCTTAGGACCGTTATAGTTACGGCCGCCGTTTACCGGGGCTTCGATCAGGAGCTTCTCTTGCGATAACCCCATCAATTAACCTTCCGGCACCGGGCAGGCGTCACACCGTATACGTCCACTTTCGTGTTTGCACAGTGCTGTGTTTTTAATAAACAGTTGCAGCCAGCTGGTATCTTCGACTGGTTTCAGCTCCGCGAGCAAGTCGCTTCACCTACGCACCAGCGTGCCTTCTCCCGAAGTTACGGCACCATTTTGCCTAGTTCCTTCACCCGAGTTCTCTCAAGCGCCTTGGTATTCTCTACCTGACCACCTGTGTCGGTTTGGGGTACGATTTCGTGTTACCTGATGCTTAGAGGCTTTTCCTGGAAGCAGGGCATTTGTTGCTTCAGCACCGTGGTGCCTCGTCATCACGCCTCAGTGTTAAAGTGAACCGGATTTACCTGGAACACCCACCTACACGCTTAAACCGGGACAACCGTCGCCCGGCCAACATAGCCTTCTCCGTCCCCCCTTCGCAGTAACACCAAGTACAGGAATATTAACCTGTTTCCCATCGACTACGCCTTTCGGCCTCGCCTTAGGGGTCGACTCACCCTGCCCCGATTAACGTTGGACAGGAACCCTTGGTCTTCCGGCGAGCGGGCTTTTCACCCGCTTTATCGTTACTTATGTCAGCATTCGCACTTCTGATACCTCCAGCAGACCTCACAGTCCACCTTCGACGGCTTACAGAACGCTCCCCTACCCAACAACGCTTGCGCGTCGCTGCCGCAGCTTCGGTGCATGGTTTAGCCCCGTTACATCTTCCGCGCAGGCCGACTCGACCAGTGAGCTATTACGCTTTCTTTAAATGATGGCTGCTTCTAAGCCAACATCCTGGCTGTCTGGGCCTTCCCACATCGTTTCCCACTTAACCATGACTTTGGGACCTTAGCTGGCGGTCTGGGTTGTTTCCCTCTTCACGACGGACGTTAGCACCCGCCGTGTGTCTCCCGTGATAACATTCTCCGGTATTCGCAGTTTGCATCGGGTTGGTAAGCCGGGATGGCCCCCTAGCCGAAACAGTGCTCTACCCCCGGAGATGAGTTCACGAGGCGCTACCTAAATAGCTTTCGGGGAGAACCAGCTATCTCCCGGTTTGATTGGCCTTTCACCCCCAGCCACAGGTCATCCGCTAATTTTTCAACATTAGTCGGTTCGGTCCTCCAGTTAGTGTTACCCAACCTTCAACCTGCCCATGGCTAGATCACCGGGTTTCGGGTCTATACCCTGCAACTTAACGCCCAATTAAGACTCGGTTTCCCTTCGGCTCCCCTATACGGTTAACCTTGCTACAGAATATAAGTCGCTGACCCATTATACAAAAGGTACGCAGTCACCCTCTTACGAAGGCTCCCACTGCTTGTACGTACACGGTTTCAGGTTCTGTTTCACTCCCCTCGCCGGGGTTCTTTTCGCCTTTCCCTCACGGTACTGGTTCACTATCGGTCAGTCAGGAGTATTTAGCCTTGGAGGATGGTCCCCCCATCTTCAGACAGGATATCACGTGTCCCGCCCTACTCATCGAGCTCACAACCTGTGTGCCTTCGTGTACGGGACTTTCACCCTGTATCGTGCGACTTTCCAGACGCTTCCACTGACACACAAGCTGATTCAGGCTCTGGGCTGTTCCCCGTTCGCTCGCCGCTACTGGGGGAATCTCGGTTGATTTCTTTTCCTCGGGGTACTTAGATGTTTCAGTTCCCCCGGTTCGCCTCGTCAGCCTATGTATTCAGCTAACGATAGTGCAACGGATTGCACTGGGTTTCCCCATTCGGACATCGTCGGTTATAACGCCTCATATCAGCTTACCGACGCTTTTCGCAGATTAGCACGTCCTTCATCGCCTCTGACTGCCAGGGCATCCACCGTGTACGCTTAGTCGCTTAACCTCACAACCCGAAGATGTTTCCTGAGAATCATCATCGTGCTGCAAGCATTTGAGAGACTCGAACACACTTTCGTGTGTCGTTTCAATTTTCAGCTTGTTCCGGATTGTTAAAGAGCAAATATCTCAAACGTGACTTTACAGTCAGTTTTGAGATATTGTGGCCGCGCACCTTTCACTTGCGTTAACCAAGCAGGTGGCGTCCCTTAGGGGATTCGAACCCCTGTTACCGCCGTGAAAGGGCGGTGTCCTGGGCCTCTAGACGAAAGGGACATATATCTTTCGCAGACACCCTGCTTCTTACATCTGTCAGACAATCTGTGTGAGCACTTCAGGGAGGTATCTTTAAGGTAAGGAGGTGATCCAACCGCAGGTTCCCCTACGGTTACCTTGTTACGACTTCACCCCAGTCATGAATCACAAAGTGGTAAGCGCCCTCCCGAAGGTTAAGCTACCTACTTCTTTTGCAACCCACTCCCATGGTGTGACGGGCGGTGTGTACAAGGCCCGGGAACGTATTCACCGTGGCATTCTGATCCACGATTACTAGCGATTCCGACTTCATGGAGTCGAGTTGCAGACTCCAATCCGGACTACGACGCACTTTATGAGGTCCGCTTGCTCTCGCGAGGTCGCTTCTCTTTGTATGCGCCATTGTAGCACGTGTGTAGCCCTGGCCGTAAGGGCCATGATGACTTGACGTCATCCCCACCTTCCTCCGGTTTATCACCGGCAGTCTCCTTTGAGTTCCCGGCCGGACCGCTGGCAACAAAGGATAAGGGTTGCGCTCGTTGCGGGACTTAACCCAACATTTCACAACACGAGCTGACGACAGCCATGCAGCACCTGTCTCAGAGTTCCCGAAGGCACCAATCCATCTCTGGAAAGTTCTCTGGATGTCAAGGCCAGGTAAGGTTCTTCGCGTTGCATCGAATTAAACCACATGCTCCACCGCTTGTGCGGGCCCCCGTCAATTCATTTGAGTTTTAACCTTGCGGCCGTACTCCCCAGGCGGTCGACTTAACGCGTTAGCTCCGGAAGCCACGCCTCAAGGGCACAACCTCCAAGTCGACATCGTTTACGGCGTGGACTACCAGGGTATCTAATCCTGTTTGCTCCCCACGCTTTCGCACCTGAGCGTCAGTCTTCGTCCAGGGGGCCGCCTTCGCCACCGGTATTCCTCCAGATCTCTACGCATTTCACCGCTACACCTGGAATTCTACCCCCCTCTACGAGACTCAAGCCTGCCAGTTTCAAATGCAGTTCCCGGGTTGAGCCCGGGGATTTCACATCTGACTTAACAGACCGCCTGCGTGCGCTTTACGCCCAGTAATTCCGATTAACGCTTGCACCCTCCGTATTACCGCGGCTGCTGGCACGGAGTTAGCCGGTGCTTCTTCTGTGAGTAACGTCAATCGCGATGTGTATTAAACATCACGCCTTCCTCCTCACTGAAAGTACTTTACAACCCGAAGGCCTTCTTCATACACGCGGCATGGCTGCATCAGGCTTGCGCCCATTGTGCAATATTCCCCACTGCTGCCTCCCGTAGGAGTCTGGACCGTGTCTCAGTTCCAGTGTGGCTGGTCATCCTCTCAGACCAGCTAGGGATCGTCGCCTAGGTGAGCCGTTACCCCACCTACAAGCTAATCCCATCTGGGCACATCTGATGGCATGAGGCCCGAAGGTCCCCCACTTTGGTCTTGCGACGTTATGCGGTATTAGCCACCGTTTCCAGTGGTTATCCCCCTCCATCAGGCAGTTTCCCAGACATTACTCACCCGTCCGCCGCTCGTCAGCGAATCAGCAAGCTGATCCCTGTTACCGCTCGACTTGCATGTGTTAGGCCTGCCGCCAGCGTTCAATCTGAGCCATGATCAAACTCTTCAATTAAAGTTTGATGCTCAATGAATTAAACTTCGTAATGAATTACGTGTTCACTCATGAGACTTGCTAATCATTTATCGTCCGAAGACGTTAAGATATCGCAGCCCTGAGTGCCCACACAGATTGTCTGACAAATTGTTAAAGAGCAGTGCCGCTTCGCTTTTTTCTCAGCGGCGCGGGTTGCGTATACTACGCTTTCCCGCTTCAGAGTCAAGCGTTAATTTACGCTTGATTCCGTTTTGATTCTTGCTGTCAGGCCGGCGTGTATGCCGTTGTGCCGTGTCAGTGGAGGCGCATTATAGGGAGTTCTCGCGAACTGACAAGAGTAAATTTAAAAAAAACGCTCAACCGCACACTTTTCAACCAAAACATATCATAACTGCTTATATATTGTGATATTTGCCGTTTTTTGCACCTCATTTCTCTGCCCAATGGCATACTACTTAGCGAGATAAAGCTAAAGGAACTGCTCGCATGTCGTTATCCACTCAACAACTGGCGGCCCAAAAAAACCTCTCTTATGTTCTTGCCGGGAAGTTGGCGCAGCGCATATTAAAAGGTGAGTACGCACCGGGGAGCATATTGCCAGGTGAAATAGAGCTGGGCGAGCAATTTGGCGTTAGCCGTACGGCTGTCAGGGAGGCGGTTAAGACCTTAACCGCTAAAGGCATGGTTTTACCCCGTCCGCGTATCGGCACACGAGTAATGCCGCAAAACCACTGGAACTTCCTTGATAAAGAACTGCTCGCCTGGTGGATGACCGTGGAAGATTTCAATAATGTGGTGAAAGACTTTCTTGTCATGCGACACAGTCTTGAACCTCAAGCCTGCGCCCTTGCCGCGCGTCACGGCAATGAAAACCAGAAGCGCGACCTAAAAGCGACGCTCGATGAAATGCTCTCACTGAAAGCAAAGTTCGACCGTGAACGTTGGGTGGAAGCGGATATGGCTTATCACGAGAAAATCTACGAGATGAGCGGCAATCCTTTTATGACCTCTTTCGCCAGTCTGTTTCGCTCCATCTATTACACCTACTTTACCGCGATTACCCATAATGAGGTGATTAAGCTTGAGCTTCATCAAACCATTGTCGAAGCGATACTGACAGGAAAGAGCGAAGCTGCTTCTACCGCCTGTCAGACGCTTTTGCGGGATAACGATACTCAAGAGCAATAACTAAAAAACAGGATCCGCATGACCAAAAAAGCGCGCAGTATGGCAGGCCTGCCATGGATAGCGGCCATGGCCTTTTTTATGCAGGCGCTGGACGCCACTATTCTTAACACCGCTCTACCAGCCATCGCCCAAAGCCTTAACCGCTCCCCTCTGGCGATGCAGTCCGCGATTATCAGTTATACCCTGACCGTCGCCATGCTGATTCCCGTCAGCGGATGGCTGGCAGACCGCTTCGGCACCCGTCGCGTCTTTATGTTGGCAGTAACGCTTTTCACGCTGGGGTCGCTGGCGTGCGCCCTCTCTGGTTCGCTAGGCGAACTGGTTATCTTTCGTGTAGTGCAGGGGATTGGCGGAGCAATGATGATGCCAGTCGCGCGTCTGGCTCTGCTTCGCGCCTACCCGCGCAGCGAACTCTTGCCAGTGCTTAACTTCGTCACCATGCCAGGTCTGGTAGGACCGATTCTGGGGCCACTATTGGGTGGGGTGCTGGTCACCTGGGCGAGCTGGCACTGGATCTTCCTTATTAATATTCCGATTGGCATCGCCGGGTTGTTGTACGCGCGTAAGTATATGCCGAACTTCACCACGCCGCGCCGCCGTTTTGATTTATCTGGCTTCTTCCTGTTTGGTTTGAGTCTGGTCTTTATCTCCAGCGGCATGGAGCTTTTTGGCGAGCGCATCGTCGCCACCTGGCTGGCGCTGCTGGTCATTGTGGGCGGGCTGCTGCTTTTGCTGGCTTATATCTGGCACACTCGTCGTCACCCAACGCCGCTTATCGCCCTGCCGCTGTTTAAGACGCGAACCTTCTCAGTTGGCATTGCCGGTAATATTGCCTCACGCCTCGGCACAGGGTGCGTCCCTTTCCTGATGCCGCTGATGTTACAGGTAGGGTTCGGCTATCCGGCATTTATTGCGGGCTGCATGATGGCGCCGACGGCGGTAGGCTCGATTCTCGCGAAATCAGTAGTCACAAAGGTGCTGCGCGGTTTTGGTTATCGTAAGACACTGGTAGGCATTACGATTTTTATCGGTCTGATGATTGCGCAGTTCGCTATCCAGTCGCCGGGGAAAGAGGTGTGGATGCTGATCCTGCCGCTGTTTATCCTCGGTATGGCGATGTCGACCCAATTTACGGCGATGAATACCATTACGCTTGCAGACCTTTCAGATGAGAACGCCAGCGGCGGCAATAGCGTGCTGGCAGTGACGCAGCAGCTTTCCATCAGCCTTGGGGTGGCGGTCAGCGCCGCAGTGCTACGCTTTTATGAAGGGTTTGAAAACGCCAATACCATCGAGCAATTCCACTACACCTTTATTACGATGGGCGTGATAACCGTTATTTCCGCAGCGGTCTTTATGCTGCTGCGCGCCAAAGATGGCAACAACCTGATAAGAGAGCGGCATAAGGCTTAAGCCGAACCGCGCTCCACCAGCTCCGGCGTTAGCTGGAGCCGCTGCTGCTGTAAATCGGGCTGCGCCATGCGATGAATCAGCACATCGATGGCCAGCTCGCCCAGTTCGTCCTTCGGTTGATGAATGGTGGTCAGCGGCGGCGTCATGTAGCGCGCCAGCTCTATGTCGTCATAACCCACCAGCGCCATATCCTGAGGAATGCGTAACCCCGCCTGGTAGAGCGCCTGATAGGCGCCAACAGCCATGGCATCGTTACTCATAAATACCGCCTGCGGTGGTTCACGCAACGCCAGCAACGCCTGCATGGCATCGAAACCGCCGCGAAACTCGAAGTCTGCGTTAACTTCATATCCTTCTTTTACGGCAAGCCCGGCGCGCGCCATCGCGTTGCGATACCCTTCCACACGCAGACGCGCCGGGGTTTTATCGAGCGGCCCGGTAATACAGGCGATGCGGGTATAGCCTTTATCAATCAAATACTGCGTGGCGATATCCCCGCCCAACAGCGAGTTATCCTGAATCAGATCGCCCTCGCCGCCGAACGGCGCCCAGTCCATCATAACCGTAGGGATAGCAGGATAACGGCGCATGATTTCCGGCGAAGGTTGATGCGTTTCGGTACAGAGCAGCAGCAAGCCATCAACGCGCTTTTGCAGCAGCGTTTCCAGATTGCGGTTCATTCGCTGCTCATCGCCATCGGTATTACAGAGCACCAGGCTGTAACCACGCTCAAAGCAGCTGCGCTCTACGCCGCGAACCAGTTCGGAGAAGAAAGGGTTGGAGCTGGCGGTGATCAGCATGCCGATGGTTCGGGTCTGGTTGATTTTGAGGCTGCGCGCCAGCGCGGAGGGCGCGTAGTTCAGGCTTTGAATGGCCGCCTCGACTTTCTCGCGAATAGCTTCGCTGACGAAGCGGTCATTATTAATGACGTGTGAAACGGTCGAGGTTGAAACGCCCGCCAGGCGGGCGACATCTTTCATGGTCGCCACAAGCTACTCCTGCTGCGCAAGAAAGTCGTCAATCTCCTTGCGCCACGGTACGGAAGGCTGCGCGCCAGGTCGCGTTACGGCGATAGCCGCCGCCGCATGCGCGAAACGGATAGCTTCCGCCAGCGGTTTTTCTTCCAGCAGCGCCGTAAGCAGCGCGCCGTTAAAGGTGTCGCCCGCTGCGATAGTATCGATAGCTTTTACTTTGAAACCAGGAACCCGTTGACCTTCACCGTTAACGCTTGCCCAGACGCCGCGACTGCCAAGCGTGATAATAACCGTGCTAATACCTTTAGCATGCAGCGCCGCCGCCGCTTTCGCCGCGTCGTCGTCATTTTTTACGGCGATGCCGGTCAGCTTCTCCGCTTCGGTTTCATTGGGAGTAATGATATCCACCAGCGCAAGCAGTTCATCAGAAAGCTTGCGGGCTGGCGCGGGGTTAAGAATAACGCGGGTCTGGTTCTGCTGCGCAATGCGCGCCGCCGCCAGCACGCTCTCTACCGGCGATTCCAGTTGCATTAACAAGGCGGAAGCCTGGGCGATGCGCTCATGCTGGGCTTCTACCAGCGCAGGCGTCAGCGCCGCATTGGCGCCGGCATGGATGGCAATCACGTTTTCGCCTTCGCCGTTAACGAAAATAAGCGCCACGCCAGTGGACTCGCCCTCAATGACGCTAACCGGCGCGACGTCGACCTTGTCCTGAACAAGCTGCTGACGAACCCGGGCGCCAGTATCATCGCTGCCCACGCAGGCGATAAAAGCGATATCCGCGCCGCTGCGCCCGGCCGCTACAGCCTGATTAGCGCCTTTGCCGCCAAACGCCACCTGGTAATGGCTGCCGGTTACGGTTTCTCCGGGTGAGGGGAAAGCATCAAGATTAAGGATATGGTCGGCATTAATGCTGCCGAGAACGACGAGTTTGCCCACGCTGTTCACCGTTATTTGTCTGGTTAAAGTGCGCCACATCCTGTGGCGCGTTGCCCTGCATTTCTTATGATGTCTTTATTGTTTGACGACCAGTTTCAGGTCGACCGGAATTTTAGCGTGAACTTTCTCGCCTTTAAGCACTTTATCGGCAGTTTGTACGCCGATTGCGCCAATTTGCTCCGGCAACTGCGCAATGGTTGCGCCCAGCTTGCCGTCTTCAACCGCTTTCACGCCGTCCGCTGTGCCGTCAAAGCCTACAACCAGCACATCGGATTTGCCTGCGGTTTGCAACGCACGCAGCGCGCCGAGCGCCATTTCATCGTTCTGAGCGAACACTGCCTGCACGTCCGGATGCGCGGTTAACAGGTTCTGCATCACGTTCAGGCCTTTGGTGCGGTCGAAATCGGCAGGCTGGCTTGCCAGCACGTTCAGCTTGTTAGCCGCTACGGCCTGCTGAAAACCTTCGCCACGCTCACGCGCGGCGGAGGTGCCGGCAATGCCCTGAAGCTCGATAACTTTCGCGCTCTGGCCCGCTTTTTTAGCGATATAGTCGCCTGCGATTTTGCCGCCAACCACGTTATCAGAAGCGACGTGGCTTACCACTTCGCCTTTTGCCGCCATGCGGTCCAGCGTAATGACCGGGATCTTCGCCTGGTTAGCCATCTTCACGGCGTTGCCCACCGCGTCGGAATCGGTCGGGTTGATCAGCAGCAGTTTGGTGCCGCGCACCGTCAGGTCCTGCACGTTAGCCAGCTCTTTCGCCGGGTTATTCTGGGAATCCAGCACCACGAGGTTATAGCCGAGCTTGTCAGCTTCTTTTTGCGCGCCATCTTTCAGCGAAACGAAGAACGGGTTGTTAAGGGTGGAGACAACCAGCGCGATGGTCTCCTTCGCCATCGCGTTCGCGCTAACGGTCGCGCTTAACGCAACGGCGGAAACCAGGGTAGCCAGCTTTTTCATGTTCATAGTCAGATGTCCTGTTGAGTAATGAGTTACTGCTTTTTGTTGTCTACCAGCACCGCCAGCAATATCACCACCGCTTTGACGATCATCTGGTAATAGGAAGAAACTCCTAATAAATTCAAACCATTATTCAGGAAACCAAGAATTAAAGCGCCGATCAGTGTCCCAACAATGCGACCTTTGCCGCCGGCAAGACTGGTGCCGCCCAGCACCACCGCAGCAATCGCGTCCAGCTCATACCCGGTACCCGCCGTCGGCTGCGCCGAGGAGAGACGCGCCACTTCGATAACGCCCGCCAGCGCCGCCAGCAGGCCGGACAGAGAGTAAACAATCACCTTAACTTTGTTTACGCTGATGCCGGAAAGGCGTGTCGCCGCTTCATTGCCGCCCAGCGCATAGATATAACGACCAAGGCGGGTATGGTGCAGCATGTACCAGGCAGCGATAAAGACAATCGCCATAATCCAGACTGGCGTCGGGATGCCGAGCGGGCGGCCGATGCCAAACCAACCAAACAGATCGGCGTTTTCAGTAAAGCCGGTATTTACCGGGCTGCCGTTGGTGTAAACCATCGTGACCCCGCGCAGCAGCAACATCATCACCAGCGTGGCGATAAACGCCTGCACGCGGCCTTTCGCGACAATCACGCCGGTCACTGCCCCGATTGCGGCACCGAGGGCGAGCGAGGCGGCAATCGCCACCAGCGCGTTAACCTCAATGCCGACAATCGAGGCGGCCACCGCTCCGGTCAGCGCCAGCAGGGAACCGACGGACAGATCGATCCCGGAGGTAAGAATGACCAGCGTCATCCCCACCGCCATGATGGCGTTGACGGAGGTTTGCTGCAGGATGTTGAACAGGTTGTTCAGGGTGAAGAAATTCGGGCTCAGGGTTGAGACAATCGCAATCAGCACCAGCAGGGCTATCAGTGATTTCTGGTCCATCAGCCACGCTTTGCTGAAATAGCGACGTGTCGCCACGGTCTGGGTAGTCATGTCTTTTACTCCTGAGTCACGCGATTCAGTTTGCCGACGGCTGCCGCCATCAGTACTTCCTGGGTGGCTTGCTCGCGTGTGAATTCACCGCCGAGATGCCCTTCATGCATCACCATGATGCGATCGCTCATTCCCAGCACTTCCGGCATTTCGGAGGAGACCAGGATGATGCTCAGCCCTTCGGCCTTGAACTGGTTGATGAGCTGATAAATCTCTTTTTTCGCCCCTACGTCCACGCCGCGCGTCGGCTCATCAAGAATAAGCACTTTGGGGCGCGTCATCAGACCGCGGGCAATCGCCACTTTCTGCTGATTGCCGCCGGAGAGCAGGCCAATCGCCTGATCCATCGAAGGCGTTTTTACGTTAAACAGACGGATGAAATCGCTTACCGCCTGTTGCTCGTCTTTATGCTTCAGGCTGCCGACATCGCGACTGAAATAACGCAGCGCGGTAAGCGACATGTTCTCTTTTACCGACATGCCGAGCACCAGCCCGTCGCGCTTGCGGTCTTCAGAGATATAAACGATGCCGTTCGCCAGCCCGTCCTGCGGTGAGCGAGTCACCACTTCGCGTCCGTCCAGCTCAACGCGGCCGCCTGTACGCGCCAGGGCGCCATAAAGCACTTTCATCAGTTCGGTGCGCCCGGCGCCCATCAGCCCGGCCACGCCGAGAATTTCCCCTTTCTTCAGGGTAAAGCTGACATCATGCACGCCAGGGCCGGAGAGGTTTGATACGCGCAGGCGGGTTTCGCCGGGCGCTTTATCAAGACGGGGATACTGGTCTTCGAGCTTGCGTCCCACCATCATTTCGATAAGCGTCTCTTCGGTGAGCGTGTCAACCTCGCGCTCGGCGATAAACTGGCCGTCGCGAAAAACCGTCACGTCGTCGCAAATCTCGAAAATTTCTTTCATGCGGTGGGAGATATAAACAATGCCGCGCCCTTGCGCTTTCAGTTCGCGGATCACGCGAAACAGCGACTCGGTTTCGGTGTCGGTCAGCGCATCGGTCGGTTCATCCATAATGATCACTTTAGACTCGAAGCTCAGCACTTTGGCTATCTCCACCATCTGCTGGTCGCCAATAGAGAGATCGCCCACCAGGCGGTGGCTGTTAAAGCGCAGGTTAAGCTTTTTAAGCAGCTTATCCGCTTCGGCGTGCATCGTTTTCCAGTCGATTTTGCCGAAACGGTTAACGAACTCGCGGCCGAGAAAGATGTTTTCCGCGATGGAGAGCTGCGGAATAAGGTTGAGTTCCTGATGAATAATGCCGATGCCCGCCTCCTGCGAGGATTTCGGGCCGCTGAAGGCGGTCTCTTTACCAAGCCACATCAGCGAACCCGCATCTTTGGTATAGATGCCGGTCAGCACTTTCATCATGGTGGATTTACCGGCGCCGTTTTCCCCCACCAGCGCCATTACGCGGCCCGGGTAAACGTTAAGCGCCGCGCCGGAGAGGGCTTTTACGCCGGGGAACGCTTTATCGATCCCCTTGAGTTGTAATAACGCTTCCATGACGGCCTCAGAAGGTTACGCCGGCACAGAGAATGATATTCGCATACGGGGAACACTCCCCGCTGCGAATGACCGCCTGACTGTCTGCGGTTTGTTTTTTAAACTGCTGGTGTGTGATGTAACGTACATCAATATGATTTCCCTGGTGCTGCTGCAGCTGCCTGATGTGCTCAAGCAACGTTTCGTGGAGCTGCGGATTGTGCTGCTTAATCTCCTCCGCCAGGTATGCCGCCTCGACCTGCATCTCCTTCGTGACCACTTCCACAACCTGCATGAAACCAGGAACGCCCTGCGTTAACGCAAGATCGATTCGCTCAGTCGAGCCGGGAATGGGTAAGCCTGCGTCGCACACCACAACCGTATCGGTATGACCGAGACGGGCGATGACGGAAGAGATGCCTGCGTTGAGTACGGTGCCTTTTTTCATTTTATGCTCCATTAGCGAAACGTTTCGCTGTCGGCAGTGTAGTGAAGAGCATGTTCAGAAAACAATCGCGACGTAGCGAATTTGTGATCGTTATCGAAACGTTTCGCTAACGTAAATTTGCGGGGAAGGAAAAGAAAAACGCCCCGCGTTGCAGCGAGGCGTTAAAAAGACGTTAAATTTCAACCTGAGTGCCCAGTTCGATAACCCGGTTAGGTGGGATTTCAAACTGGTCCGGCGCCCGCAGGGCGTTGCGCTGAAGCAGCAGGAACAGCTTGCCGCGCAGCCGCAGGTACCAGGGCCGGTCGCCGATAATCAGCGATTCATGCGACATAAAGAAAGAGGTTTCCATCATTCGGCAGCTTAAGCCTTCAAGCCCGCAGCGGTGGAACACTTCTTCTACGTTCGGCGTTTCGCGCCAGCCGTAGCTTGCCACCACGCGCCAGAACGTCGGCGAAAGCTGTTCAATCTGCACCCGTCGAACATTATGTACATACGGCGCGTCCTCGGTGCGCAGCGTCAGCAGGATAACCCTTTCATGCAACACCTTGTTGTGCTTCAGGTTATGCAGCAAGGCGAAAGGAATAACGTTAAGCGCGCGGGACATATACACCGCGGTGCCCGGCACGCGCACCGGCGGTGATTTCTCCAGCGAGGCGATCATCGCATCCAGCGAGTTGCCATGTTCATGCATACGGCGCAACAGGCGAAAACGCTCGCTCTTCCAGGTGGTCATGATGATAAACATCACGATGCCGAGACTCAGCGGCAGCCAGCCGCCGGAGAAGAGTTTATCCAGGTTCGCCGAGAAGAGCGGGATATCCACACACAGAAAGGCGGTGGCGATAAGCAGGACGAACAGCTTATTCCAGTTCCAGTTTTTACGCGCCACGGTGCAGGAAAGAATCGAGGTCAGCACCATGGTGCCGGTCACCGCGATGCCGTAAGCCGCAGCGAGGTTGCTCGAATGTTCGAAGCTGATAATGACAATCACCACGGCGAAATAGAGCGTCCAGTTAATCACCGGGATGTAAATCTGCCCGGACTCCATCTCAGAGGTGTGAATGATGCGCATCGGCGACAGGTAACCGAGGCGCACCGCCTGGCGGGTTAATGAGAAGACGCCGGAGATAACCGCCTGCGAAGCGATAACGGTAGCCAGCGTCGCCAGAATCAGCATAGGGATCAATGCCCAGTCCGGCGCCAGCAAAAAGAAGGGGTTCTTAATCGCTTCCGGCGTTTTCAGCAGCAGCGCGCCCTGGCCAAAATAGTTCAACACCAGCGAAGGCAACACCACGCTAAACCATGCCACGCGAATCGGCAGTTTGCCGAAGTGCCCCATATCGGCATACAGCGCTTCCACGCCGGTAATGGACAGCACCACCGCGCCCAGCGCGACAAAAGAGATCGTTTTATATTCCAGGAAGAAGTGTACCGCCCAGACCGGATTCAGCGCCTGCAACACTTCGGGGTTGCCTATAATGCCGCGCGCGCCCAGTACCGCCAGGACGAGAAACCAGGCAAGCATAATCGGCGCAAAAAGTTTGCCCACCATGCCGGTGCCATGCTTCTGAATAATAAACAGCAGCGTAAGAACGATAATGGAAAGCGGAACGATATAGGCGTCCAGCGAGGGCGCGGCTATCTCCAGGCCTTCTATCGCCGACATCACCGAAATAGCCGGGGTGATAACCACCTCGCCATAAAAGAAGCTGCCGCCAATTAACCCCAGGATGACCAGTACCGACGTCATGCGCGCCGACGTGTTGCGGCCCGCCAGCGACATAAGCGTCAGGATCCCCCCTTCGCCGGCGTTGTCCGCCCGCATAACAAAGGTGAGGTATTTAATGGAGACAACAAAAACCAACAGCCAGAAAATAAGAGAAAGAAAACCGAAAACGGCATCCCGTTCAACGCCAAACCCGAACTGTCCTGACAGACACTCTCTTAGGGTATAAAGCGGGCTGGTGCCGATATCACCGTAAACCACCCCGATTGCGGCCAGCGTTATGGCAGGCAGCGATTGCTTATTGTCAGTGCTCATAGACTAATCTTTCGTTGGGAGAAATGGGTGTGCTTAGTCCCTTGGCCCACAAAAAGCGCACAGTATGCACGATTCACCAAAAAATCGTACCCCTAAATGGCCATGCCTTTATCTACGTCAACCGGAATTAACCGAAGCATCAATCTATTATTAGCGAATAAGCGGAACGTTTATACTCGCCCTTTCATCGGATGGCAGCGTCTGGATCAGAGTAACTATTATGGCTCAAACACATCTTCTGGCAGAAAGAATTTCGCGGCTCAGCGCAGCGCTGGAAAAAGGGCTCTTTGAACGCAGCCACGCAATTCGTCTTTGCCTGCTGGCGGCGCTTAGCGGCGAAAGCGTATTCCTGCTCGGCCCGCCCGGCATCGCCAAAAGCCTGATAGCCCGCCGCCTGAAATTCGCTTTTGAGCATGCCCGCGCGTTTGAGTATTTAATGACCCGCTTTTCGACGCCGGAGGAGGTCTTCGGGCCGCTCTCCATTCAGGCGCTGAAAGATGAAGGACGCTACGAGCGCCTGACGCAGGGCTATCTTCCCGAGGCGGAAATTGTTTTTCTTGATGAGATCTGGAAAGCGGGTCCGGCCATTCTTAACACGCTGCTGACCGCCATCAACGAACGGCGTTTTCGCAACGGCGCGCGGGAAGAGAAAATCCCGATGCGCCTGTTGGTTACCGCCTCCAACGAACTGCCGGAAGCCGACAGCAGCCTGGAGGCGCTTTACGACCGTATGCTGATTCGCCTGTGGCTCGATAAAGTGCATGAGAAGAATAACTTCCGCGCTATGCTGATTAGCCAGCAGGATGAAAATGAAAACCCGGTGCCGAAAGGGCTTCAGGTTACCGACGAAGAGTATGAACGCTGGCAGCAGGAGATAGGGAAAGTCGCGCTGCCTGATAACGTCTTTGAACTCGTCTTCCTTTTACGCCAGCAGCTGGAAAATCTGCCGCAGGCGCCGTATGTCTCCGACCGCCGCTGGAAAAAAGCGATACGTCTGCTGCAGGCGAGCGCCTTTTTCAGCGGTCGCGAGGCGGTGGCTCCCATCGATATTATTCTGCTGAAAGATTGTCTGTGGCACGACGCCAGCGCCATGACCCTGATGCAGCAGCAAATTGAAGCGCTGATGACCGGCCACGCCTGGCAGCAGCACGCCATGCTGACTAAACTCGGCGCAATTGAACAGCGCCGTCTGCAGCTTCAACAGCAGCAGAGCGACCAACAGGCGCTGACGGTGATAAAACAGGGCAGCATGTTCAGCCGCCGACCGCATTATCAGTTGCCGGAGGGCGTACAGGGCGAAACCCTTACCTTGCTGCTGCAAAAACCGCTACGGCTGCACGATATGGATGTTATTCATATCACTCTGGCGCGCGAAACGCTGGACGCCTGGCTGCAAAAGGGCGGCGAGATCCGCGGCAAGCTTAACGGCATTGGTTTTGCTCAGCCGCTTAACCTGGAAGTGGACAATCGCCAGCACCTTATCATTCGTGACGTAAGCCTGCAGGGCACCGCGCTGGCGCTGCCGGGCGCGCAGGAACAGAGCGTGCCGGAAGAGGTTAAGCAACAGCTCGACGCGCTCGATAACGAATGGCACCAGCAGCACAACCGCTTTAGCGAACAGCAAAAGTGCCTCTTTATTCACAGCGACTGGCTTGGTCGGATTGAAGCGAGCCTGCAGGACGTGGGCGCTCAGATCAAACAGGCGCGCCAATGCTGACGCTTGATACGCTCAACGTGATGCTGGCGGTGAGCGAAGGGGAGATGATAGAGGAGTTGATCCTCACCCTGCTGGCCTCGCCGCAACTCGCCATTTTTTTTGAAAAGTTTCCCCGTCTGAAGCATGCCCTTACTCAGGATATCCCACGCTGGCGGGAGCAGCTTAAAGCGCGGCTGCGAGAAGCGCATGTGCCGCCTGAGCTGGCGCAGGAGGTGGTTTGTTATCAGCAAAGCCAGTTGCTCTCCACCACGCAGTTTATTGTCCAACTGCCGCAGACGCTTCGCCAGCTCAACGCGGTTAACTCCCCTTTCGCCGCGCAAGCCGCGCAGCTGGTGGCTGAAAACACCACCTTCACGCCAGCGCTGCATACGCTTTTCCTCCAGCGCTGGCGTTTGAGTCTGGTGGTGCAGGCCACCACGCTGAATCAGCAATTGCTTGAAAACGAAAGGGAACAGCTGCTGACTGAGATGCAGGAACGTCTCACCCTGAGCGGGCAGCTTGCGCCGGTGCTAACGGAAAATGACGCTTCCGCCGGCAGGTTGTGGGATATGAGCGCCGGCAAGCTCAAGCGCGGCGACTATCAACTTATCGTCAACTATGGCGAATTCCTGACGCAGCAGCCGGAGCTTCTTCATCTGGCAGAGCAGCTTGGCCGCTCACGGGAAGCCAAATCGGTGCCGAAGAACGATGCGCCGCTGGAGACGTTCCGCACGCTGGTCCGCGAACCGGCGACCGTCCCGGAACAGGTGGAAGGCTTACAGCACAGCGACGATATTCTTCGCCTGCTGCCGCCGGAGCTGGCAACGCTCGGGCTGACGGAACTGGAGTTTGACTTCTATCGCAGACTGGCAGAGAAGCAATTGCTTACTTACCGATTACAGGGCGATGCCTGGCGGGAGAAAGTAATGCAGCGTCCCGTCACCCATAAGGATGTTGAGGAGCAGCCGCGCGGCCCGTTTATCGTCTGCGTGGACACCTCCGGCTCCATGGGCGGCTTTAACGAACAGTGCGCTAAGGCGTTTTGCCTGGCGCTGATGCGCATCGCGCTCGCTGATAACCGGCGCTGTTTTATTATGCTGTTTTCCAGCGAAGTGGTGCGCTATGAGCTGGCGGGACGCGACGGCATTGAGCAGGCGATCCGCTTCTTAAGCCAGCGTTTTCGCGGCGGTACTGATCTTGCGAGCTGCTTTCGCGCCATTATTGAGAAGATGCACGGCGGCGAATGGCGTGATGCCGACGCGGTAGTCATTTCAGACTTTATCGCCCAGCGGTTGCCGGATGAAGTGGTGAATAAAGTAAAAGCGCTGCAGCGGATAAACCAGCACCGGTTTCATGCCGTGGCGATGTCGGCGCATGGCAAACCCGGCATCATGCGCATCTTCGACCATATCTGGCGCTTTGATACCGGGTTGCGCAGCCGCCTGCTTCGGCGCTGGCGGCGTTAAACTTTACAGCAGACCGCTGACGCTTTCCTGCACCTGGGCAGGCCATACGCCGCACTGCACCTGACCGATATGCGGCAACTGCAACAGCAGCATGGTCAGGCGAGACTGGCCAATACCGCCGCCGATAGTCTGCGGCATTTCGCCTTTCAGCAGGGCCTGATGCCATTCCAGCGCCAGTCTGTCTTCATCGCCGGTCAACGCCAGCTGACGTTTCAGGGCTTCGGCGTCTACGCGGATCCCCATAGAAGAGATTTCGAAAGCGTCTTCCAGCACCGGGTTCCAGACCAGAATATCGCCGTTCAGCCCGGCGAAACCGCCTTCGCATGGGGTCGTCCAGTCATCATAATCGGGCGCACGCACGTCGTGGCGTTTGCCGTCGCCCAACTTGCCGCCAATACCGATAAGAAAGACGGCGCCCAGCTCTTTGGTAATGGCGCGCTCGCGTCCCTTGGCATCCAGTTCCGGGAAACGGCTTTGCAGCGTTTCGCTGTGTACGAAGTGGATCTGCTCCGGTAGGGCGGCCTTCAGGCCAAATTGCTCGCTCACTGCCGCTTCGGTGGCTTTAATCGCCGCCCAGATCGTTTCGACCGTCTGCTTCAGGGTGCCGAGATGGCGTTCGCCGTCACCCATTACGCGCTCCCAGTCCCATTGATCCACATAGACTGAGTGCACGGGCGACAGCCGGTCTTCATCCGGGCGCAACGCCTTCATATGCGTATAAAGCCCTTCACCTGCGCTGAAGTCATGTTGCCCTAACGTCTTGCGCTTCCATTTCGCCAGCGAATGCACCACTTCAAACTGCGCCTGCGGCAGCGTCTTCACTTTTACCTGCACCGCTTTCTCGCTGCCGGATAAGTTATCCTGCGTGCCATCCCCGAGGCGGCTCAGGATCGGCGCCTGGACTTCAATCAGGCCTAGCTTTTCTTCGAGCTGGCGAGAGAAATGGGATTTTACGAAGCTGATCTGGCGTTGTTTGGCGATATAAGCGGTTTTCATTTTTTTGCGGCTCCTGTGCGTCCAATGCCAATGATTAAGCAACAGAAAACGGCTACTATTCAATAATCAATAATAAAAAAGCCGTTCAGGTTTTCGTTTCGCTAAAATGAATGGCTTAAAAATCGGGATTCTCTATTAGTCATAGGAAAAAGTGATGGAAAATTATCAGATCGATAATCTGGACCGCGGCATTCTCGACGCTTTAATGGCAAACGCCCGCACCGCCTATGCGGAACTGGCCAAACAATTCGGCGTAAGCCCCGGCACAATCCACGTACGGGTTGAGAAGATGAAGCAGGCAGGCATTATTACTGGCGCGCGAATAGACGTAAGCCCGAAACAGCTTGGCTATGACGTTTGTTGCTTTATCGGCATTATTCTCAAGAGCGCGAAAGATTACCCGGCGGCGCTGGCGAAGCTGGAAAGCCTGGAGGAAGTCACGGAGGCTTATTACACTACCGGGCACTACAGTATCTTTATTAAGGTAATGTGCCGCTCCATTGACGCGCTGCAGCAGGTACTTATCAACAAGATCCAGACAATTGATGAAATTCAATCCACGGAGACGCTGATCTCCTTACAAAACCCCATCATGCGCACTATCCGGCCATAGGCCTCTTTTTTGATACCCATATTATCCACAGGTAGATCCCAGCCCGCTCACAGCGTACAATGCAAATCGTTTTACTAAAGGCGGGACACCATGGCAGACATTACCCTGATCAGCGGCAGCACCCTGGGCGGCGCGGAATACGTGGCCGAGCATCTGGCGGAAAAGCTGGAAGAGGCCAACTTTTCTACAGAAACCTTCCACGGACCACTGCTGGATGATCTAAATAAAGAAGGCGTCTGGCTGGTGGTGAGTTCGACTCATGGCGCAGGGGATCTGCCGGATAACCTTCAGCCGCTTTATGACGAGCTGAACGAGCAGCGCCCCGATCTGAGCGGTCTACGCTACGGCGCTATTGGCATCGGCAGCCGGGAGTATGACACCTTCTGCGGCGCCATTGAGAAAATGGACGAACTGCTTACCGCCTGTGGAGCAAAACGCGTCGGCGATCTGCTGAAAATCAACATTCTCGATCACGACATTCCGGAAGATCCGGCCGAAATCTGGCTGGGATCCTGGAAAAATTTACTCTGATTACGACAAAGATCGAATTTTTTCTGTGGATAAACCTGCTGAAAAGCTTGGATCAAGCCGTAGTTATCCAAAGTATAACCCTTGTTTACTTTTTGAGTTGTGTATAACCCTCGTTTCTGATCCCAGCTTATACGGTGTGGGATCACCGATCATTCACAGCAAGCGATCCTGGATAACGCGTTGATCCTGAAAGGGGCTTTACGGTTATCCACAGGACAGGTCGATCTTAATAAGAGATCACAGTAAAAAAGATCCCTATATAAAAGATCTTCTTTTTAATACCAACGATCCCGATGCTTTCTCGATACGCTAAAGTTGAGTAGAATCCACGGCCCGGGACTTCCCATCCTCATTCGCAACACCGCGAGGTTACACCACCATGTTTTATCCGGATCCTTTTGACGTCATCATCATTGGCGGGGGTCATGCAGGTACCGAGGCCGCGATGGCCGCTGCACGTATGGGTCAACAGACCCTACTACTGACACACAATATCGACACGCTGGGACAGATGTCCTGCAACCCGGCGATCGGCGGTATTGGTAAAGGACATCTGGTTAAGGAAGTGGACGCCCTCGGCGGGTTAATGGCGAAAGCGATCGATCGGGGCGGTATTCAGTTTAGGATACTAAACGCAAGCAAAGGGCCGGCGGTTCGTGCCACTCGCGCTCAGGCAGACCGCGTGCTTTATAAGCAGGCGGTGCGCACTGCGCTTGAAAACCAGCCCAACCTGATGATCTTCCAGCAGGCGGTAGACGACCTGATCGTGGAAAACGATCGCGTTGTCGGCGCGGTTACGCAGATGGGCCTGAAGTTCCGCGCTAAAGCAGTCGTGCTGACGGTCGGCACTTTCCTCGACGGCAAAATTCATATTGGTCTTGATAATTACAGCGGCGGCCGCGCAGGCGACCCGCCGTCCATTCCGCTGGCCCGCCGCCTGCGTGAACTGCCGCTGCGCGTAAACCGCCTTAAAACCGGTACGCCGCCGCGCATTGACGCCCGCACCATTGATTTTAGCGAGCTGGCGCAGCAGCACGGCGATAACCCGATGCCGGTGTTCTCGTTCATGGGGTCTGTTTCCCAGCATCCGGCGCAGGTGCCATGCTACATCACGCACACGAACGAAAAAACGCACGACGTGATCCGCAATAACCTCGACCGCAGCCCAATGTATGCCGGGATCATTGAGGGGATCGGCCCGCGTTATTGTCCTTCTATCGAAGACAAAGTAATGCGCTTCGCCGATCGCAACGCGCACCAGATTTTCCTCGAGCCGGAAGGGCTGACCAGTAACGAAATTTACCCGAACGGCATCTCCACCAGCCTGCCGTTTGACGTACAAATGCAGATTGTCCGCTCCATGAAGGGAATGGAAAACGCGCGCATCGTTCGCCCGGGCTACGCTATCGAATATGATTTCTTCGACCCGCGCGATTTAAAACCTACGCTTGAAAGCAAATACATTCAGGGGCTGTTCTTCGCCGGGCAGATTAACGGCACGACGGGCTATGAAGAAGCCGCCGCGCAGGGTCTGCTGGCAGGGCTGAACGCTGGCCGCTACTCTGCGGAAAAAGAGGGCTGGGCGCCGCGTCGCGATCAGGCTTACCTTGGGGTGCTGGTGGACGATCTCTGCACCCTCGGCACCAAAGAGCCGTACCGCATGTTTACCTCCCGCGCAGAATATCGCCTGATGCTGCGTGAAGATAACGCCGACCTGCGTCTGACCACTATTGGCCGCGAACTGGGACTGGTGGATGACGAACGCTGGGCGCGCTTCAACGAGAAGCTGGAGAACATTGAACGCGAGCGCCAGCGCCTGAAAGAGACCTGGGTACACCCGAACGCAGAAAATGTAGCCGAAGTGAATGCTCACTTAACGGCGCCGCTCTCCCGTGAAGCGAGCGGCGAAGATTTATTGCGTCGCCCGGAAATGACTTACGCGCAGCTGGTGAAACTGGAAAACTTCGGCCCCGGTCTGGCTGATGCAGAGGCGGCCGAACAGGTCGAGATCCAGGTCAAGTACGAAGGGTATATCGCTCGCCAGCAGGACGAGATTGAAAAGCAGCAGCGTAATGAGAACACGTTACTGCCGGCAACCCTCGACTACCGCCAGGTGAACGGCCTTTCCAATGAGGTTATCGCCAAGCTAAACGACCATAAGCCAGCGTCTATCGGTCAGGCGTCCCGCATCTCCGGGATCACCCCTGCCGCCATCTCCATTCTGCTGGTCTGGCTGAAAAAACAAGGGCTGCTGCGCCGCAGCGCCTGAGCATGTTAAACATGGGCCAGCGCCAGGCTGGCCCTTTTTTTGGGATACCGTTGTGCTCAATTCACTCAATCGTCTGCTGGATGCGGCGACCATTTCGCTGCCCGATCGCCAGAAAGAACAGCTGCTGGCCTATGTCGATATGCTGAACAAATGGAATAAGGCCTATAACCTGACTTCCGTTCGCGACCCGCAGGAGATGCTGGTGCGCCATATCCTCGACAGCATTGTCGTGGCGCCTTACCTGAAAGGCTCTCGCTTTATCGATGTCGGCACGGGACCAGGGCTACCGGGCATACCCCTGGCGATAGTGATGCCGCAGGCGCATTTCACGCTGCTGGATAGCCTCGGCAAGCGCGTTCGCTTTTTAAAACAGGTGCAGCATGAGCTGAAGCTGGAAAATATCACGCCGGTACAAAGCCGCGTCGAGGCGTTTCCCGCCGAGCCGCCGTTTGACGGCGTTATCAGCCGCGCCTTCGCTTCGTTATCGGATATGGTGAGCTGGTGCCATCACCTGCCGGCAGGGGAGGGGCGTTTTTACGCCCTGAAAGGACTTCGCCCCGATGATGAAATCGCTTCGTTACCTGCAGGCTTCAGCGTTGAGGAAATTGTGCCGCTGAAGGTGCCTTCCCTTGAAGGCGAACGTCATCTGGTTACGATTAAACCAAACAAAATTTAATTTTTATCAAAAAAAGTGGAAATAGGGATGTTTCCATTTTGTTAAGTGGGGCTTTAAAAATAAGCAATTACTCCGTTGCGAATTTACCCTTTATTTACTGTGGGTTTTCTGTTTCTTAACGGCGCACGTTTTGTATGCCAATTTAAATAATCAACAGTGAAAATATCAGCCTGCTAAAAGTGTGCGTCAGCAAAGTTTTAAATGTTAAATTTTTGTCGCGGATGTCAATAAAAGGTTTTTATCATGTTTTTCGCTGTTTTGAAAAATAGCGAATTTAAAGCGTTTATATTTCAGTGGGATGGGTGGCTTACATTCTTAAATGAAATAAATTTTCTGTAAGCGCAAATGTTAATAATGTGATCCAAAGCACGCTTTAATTGCCGTTATTACGCGCATTACGCCGATTTCGCTTCTCACGCTGGCGTTTCATAAAAAAGTGAGAAAATCGCTATGCCGAAAATTATTTAAACATTTATTCACCTTTTAGCTACTTATTGTTTGAAATCACGAGGCCGCCCCGTATAATTTGAGCGCTTTTTGAAGCTTGACTCTAAGCCGCAAAGACAGTTTTATACGACACGCGACATACCTCAAAGGGAGCAGGAGTGGAATCGTTATGCCGGTGTCGCTTTTGAGTAGAAACGTTGCTCGCAAGCTTCTGTTCATTCAACTGCTGGCGGCAATAGCAATTGGATTGCTGTTTTGCCTCAAAGACCCCTTCTGGGGCGCTTCCGCAGTAAGCGGAGGCCTGGCAGTCTTGCTGCCGAATGTGTTTTTTATGATTTTTGCCTGGCGCCATCAGGCGCATACACCCGCTCAAGGCCGCGTGGCCTGGACATTCGCTCTCGGCGAGGCGATTAAGGTGGTTGCGACCTTTACTCTGCTGGTGGTGGCGCTGGCGGTATTCAAAGCGGAATTTGTACCGCTCATAGTGACGTGGGTTTCGGTGCTGGTGGTTCAGATACTGGCACCAGCTGTAATCAACAACAAAGGGTAAGAGGCATCATGTCTGCAGGAGAAATCTCGACGCCGCAGGAGTATATAGGTCACCATCTGAATAACCTTCAGATTGACCTGCGTACCTTCTCGCTGGTGGATCCGCATAACCCCCCGGCCACCTTCTGGACGCTCAACATCGACTCCATGTTCTTCTCGGTGGTGCTGGGTCTGTTGTTTCTGGTGCTGTTCCGTAAAGTTGCTAAAAACGCGACCAGCGGCGTACCGGGTAAATTCCAGACGGCGGTAGAGCTGGTCATCGGCTTTGTCCATGGTAGCGTGAAAGACATGTACCACGGTAAAAGCAAGCTGATTGCCCCGCTGGCCCTGACGATTTTCGTCTGGGTATTCCTGATGAACCTGATGGATTTACTGCCAATCGACCTGCTGCCGTATATCGGCGAGCATGTGTTCGGCTTGCCTGCGCTGCGCGTGGTGCCGTCTGCGGACGTGAACATCACCCTGTCCATGGCGCTTGGCGTGTTTATTCTCATTCTGTTCTACAGCATCAAAATGAAAGGCATCGGCGGCTTCACGAAAGAGTTGACGCTTCAGCCGTTCAATCACTGGGCGTTCATTCCAATCAACCTGATTCTGGAAGGCGTGAGCCTGCTGTCTAAGCCGGTTTCTCTCGGTCTGCGACTGTTCGGCAACATGTATGCCGGTGAGCTGATTTTCATTCTGATTGCTGGTCTGCTGCCGTGGTGGTCGCAATGGGTGTTGAACGTGCCCTGGGCTATTTTCCACATCCTGATCATTACGCTGCAAGCCTTCATTTTCATGGTTCTGACGATCGTCTATCTGTCGATGGCGTCTGAAGAGCATTGATTTTTTTACTCAACACTACTGCGTTTTAACTGAAACAAACTGGAGACTGTCATGGAAAACCTGAATATGGATCTGCTGTACATGGCTGCCGCTGTGATGATGGGTCTGGCGGCAATCGGTGCTGCGATCGGTATCGGCATCCTCGGGGGCAAATTCCTGGAAGGCGCTGCGCGCCAGCCTGATCTGATTCCTCTGCTGCGTACTCAGTTCTTTATCGTAATGGGTCTGGTGGATGCTATCCCGATGATCGCTGTGGGTCTGGGTCTGTACGTGATGTTCGCTGTCGCGTAGTAAACGAAGTTGTCTGGAATTAACGGGCAATATCAGAACATTAACCAGATAAGAGGCATTGTGCTGTGAATCTTAACGCAACAATCCTCGGCCAGGCCATCGCGTTTGTCCTGTTCGTTCTGTTCTGCATGAAGTATGTATGGCCGCCTTTAATGGCTGCCATTGAAAAGCGTCAAAAAGAGATTGCTGACGGCCTTGCTTCTGCTGAACGAGCTAAAAAGGATTTGGACCTTGCACAGGCCAACGCGACCGACCAGCTGAAAAAAGCGAAGGCGGAAGCTCAGGTAATCATCGAGCAGGCGAACAAACGCCGCGCGCAGATCCTGGACGAAGCCAAAGCTGAAGCAGAGCAGGAACGTAACAAAATCGTCGCGCAAGCGCAGGCGGAAATCGAAGCCGAACGCAAACGCGCACGCGAAGAGCTGCGTAAGCAAGTCGCTACGCTGGCTGTTGCTGGCGCCGAGAAGATCATCGAACGTTCCGTGGATGAAGCTGCTAACAGCGACATCGTGGATAAACTTGTCGCTGAACTGTAAGGAGGGAGGGGCTGATGTCTGAATTTGTAACGGTAGCTCGCCCCTACGCCAAAGCAGCTTTTGACTTTGCCGTCGAACACCAAAGCCTCGACCGCTGGCAGAACATGCTGGCGTTTGCCGCTGAGGTGGCTAAAAACGAACAAATGGCAGAGCTTCTCTCCGGCGCGTTGGCGCCGGAAACGCTCTCTGAGTCGTTTATCGCAATTTGCGGTGACCAGCTGGACGAAAATGGCCAGAACCTGATTCGGGTGATGGCGGAAAACGGTCGTCTGAAGGTCCTTCCTGATGTTCTTGAGCAGTTCATGCAACTGCGCGCAGCCCTTGAGGCTACTGTTGAGGTGGATGTCACCTCGGCCAGCGCGTTAAGCGAAGAACAGCTCGCGAAAATCAGCGCCGCGATGGAAAAACGTCTGTCACGCAAAGTGAAGCTGAATTGCAAAATCGATAAGTCTGTAATGGCAGGCGTCATCATCCGTGCGGGTGATATGGTCATTGATGGCAGCGTTCGCGGCCGTCTTGAGCGCCTTGCAGACGTCTTGCAGTCTTAAGGGGACTGGAGCATGCAACTGAATTCCACCGAAATCAGCGAACTGATCAAGCAGCGCATTGCTCAGTTCAATGTTGTGAGCGAAGCTCATAACGAAGGTACTATTGTTTCTGTAAGTGACGGTGTTATCCGTATCCACGGCCTGGCCGATTGTATGCAGGGTGAAATGATCTCCCTGCCGGGTAACCGTTACGCTATCGCACTGAACCTGGAGCGCGACTCTGTAGGTGCCGTAGTCATGGGTCCTTACGCTGACCTCGCCGAAGGCATGAAGGTTAAGTGTACTGGCCGTATTCTGGAAGTGCCGGTTGGCCGTGGCCTGCTGGGCCGTGTGGTTAACACCCTGGGCGCGCCGATCGACGGTAAAGGTCCGGTTGAACACGATGGCTTCTCGCCAATCGAAGTTATCGCACCGGGCGTTATCGATCGCCAATCCGTAGACCAGCCTGTACAGACCGGTTACAAATCCGTCGATGCCATGATTCCAATCGGCCGCGGCCAGCGTGAGCTTATCATCGGCGACCGTCAGACCGGTAAAACCGCGATGGCAATCGACGCCATCATCAACCAGCGCGATTCCGGCATCAAATGCGTGTACGTGGCTATCGGCCAGAAAGCGTCCACCATTTCTAACGTGGTTCGTAAGCTGGAAGAGCACGGCGCGCTGTCCAACACCATCGTTGTGGTCGCGACCGCTTCTGAATCCGCTGCGCTGCAATACCTGGCGCCGTATGCCGGTTGCGCAATGGGCGAATACTTCCGCGACCGCGGCGAAGATGCGCTGATCGTTTACGATGACCTGTCCAAACAGGCTGTCGCTTACCGTCAGGTTTCCCTGCTGCTCCGCCGTCCGCCAGGACGTGAAGCATTCCCGGGCGACGTGTTCTACCTCCACTCCCGTCTGCTGGAGCGCGCATCCCGTGTTAACGCGGAATACGTTGAGAACTTCACCAAAGGTGAAGTGAAAGGTAAAACCGGCTCCCTGACCGCTCTGCCGATCATCGAAACCCAGGCGGGTGACGTTTCCGCGTTCGTTCCGACCAACGTAATCTCCATTACCGACGGTCAGATCTTCCTGGAAACCAACCTGTTCAACTCCGGTATTCGTCCGGCGGTTAACCCGGGTATCTCCGTATCCCGTGTGGGTGGCGCAGCTCAGACCAAGATCATCAAGAAACTGTCCGGTGGTATCCGTACCGCGCTGGCGCAGTATCGTGAACTGGCGGCGTTCTCTCAGTTCGCTTCCGATCTTGACGAAGCGACCCGTAAGCAGCTGAGCCATGGTCAGAAAGTGACCGAGCTGCTCAAGCAGAAACAGTATGCGCCGATGTCTGTTGCACAGCAGGGCCTGGTACTGTTTGCGGCGGAACGCGGTTACCTCGAAGATGTGGAACTGGCGAAAATCGGTAGCTTCGAAGCCGCTCTGCTGGCTTACGCTGACCGTGACCACGCTCCGCTGATGCAAGAGATTAACCAGAACGGTGGCTATAACGATGAGATCGAAGGCAAGCTGAAAAGCCTCCTCGACTCCTTCAAAGCAACCCAGTCCTGGTAACGTCTGGCGGCTTGCCGTAAGGCAAGCCGCAAGGCATTGAGGAGAAGCTCATGGCCGGCGCAAAAGAGATACGTAGTAAGATCGCAAGCGTCCAGAACACGCAAAAGATCACTAAAGCGATGGAGATGGTCGCCGCTTCCAAAATGCGTAAATCGCAGGATCGCATGGCGGCCAGCCGTCCTTATGCAGATACCATGCGCAAAGTGATTAGTCACCTTGCTACCGGTAATCTGGAATATAAGCACCCTTACCTGGAAGAACGCGACGTTAAACGCGTGGGCTACCTGGTGGTGTCTACCGACCGTGGTCTGTGCGGTGGCTTGAACATTAACCTGTTCAAAAAACTGCTGGCGGATATGAAAGTATGGTCCGATAAAGGCGTTCAGTGCGACCTCGCAATGATCGGCTCCAAGGGCGTTTCTTTCTTCAATTCCGTAGGCGGCAACATTGTCGCTCAGGTGACAGGCATGGGGGATAACCCTTCGCTGTCTGAACTGATCGGCCCGGTTAAAGTGATGTTGCAGGCCTACGATGAAGGTCGTCTGGACAAGCTTTACATTGTCAGCAACAAATTTATTAACACCATGTCTCAGGCTCCAACCATCACTCAGCTGCTGCCGCTACCGGCTTCAGAAGATGAAGAGTTGAAACGTAAATCCTGGGATTACCTGTATGAACCCGACCCGAAAGCGCTGCTGGATACCCTGCTGCGCCGTTATGTGGAATCGCAGGTTTATCAGGGCGTGGTTGAAAACCTGGCCAGCGAGCAGGCCGCACGAATGGTGGCGATGAAAGCCGCAACCGATAATGGCGGCAGCCTGATTAAAGAGCTGCAGTTGGTATACAACAAAGCTCGTCAGGCCAGCATTACTCAGGAACTCACCGAGATCGTCTCGGGGGCCGCCGCGGTTTAACCAGGTTATTTCGTAGAGGATTCAAGATGGCTACTGGAAAGATTGTCCAGGTAATCGGCGCCGTGGTGGACGTCGAGTTCCCTCAGGATGCCGTACCGAAGGTGTACGACGCCCTTGAGGTAACAAATGGTAATGAGCGTCTGGTGCTGGAAGTGCAGCAGCAGCTCGGCGGCGGTATCGTGCGTACCATCGCGATGGGTTCTTCCGACGGTCTGCGTCGCGGTCTGCCTGTAGCAGACCTCGAGCACCCGATCGAAGTCCCGGTAGGTAAAGCGACCCTGGGCCGTATCATGAACGTGCTGGGTCAGCCGATCGACATGAAAGGCGACATCGGCGAAGAAGAGCGCTGGGCGATTCACCGCTCCGCTCCGACTTACGAAGAGCTGTCCAGCTCTCAGGAACTGCTGGAAACCGGCATCAAAGTTATCGACCTGATGTGTCCGTTCGCTAAGGGCGGTAAAGTTGGTCTGTTCGGCGGTGCGGGCGTAGGTAAAACGGTAAACATGATGGAGCTCATCCGTAACATCGCGATTGAGCACTCCGGCTACTCCGTGTTTGCGGGCGTGGGCGAGCGTACCCGTGAAGGTAACGACTTCTACCACGAAATGACCGATTCCAACGTTCTGGACAAAGTATCTCTGGTTTACGGCCAGATGAACGAGCCGCCGGGAAACCGTCTGCGCGTTGCGCTGACCGGCCTGACCATGGCTGAGAAATTCCGTGACGAAGGTCGTGACGTACTGCTGTTTGTTGACAACATCTATCGTTACACCCTGGCCGGTACCGAAGTATCCGCACTGCTGGGCCGTATGCCTTCAGCGGTAGGTTACCAACCGACCCTGGCGGAAGAGATGGGTGTTCTGCAGGAACGTATCACCTCCACCAAAACCGGTTCTATCACCTCCGTTCAGGCGGTATACGTACCGGCGGATGACTTGACTGACCCGTCTCCTGCAACCACTTTTGCGCACCTTGACGCAACCGTGGTACTGAGCCGTCAGATCGCGTCTCTGGGTATCTACCCGGCCGTTGACCCGCTGGATTCCACCAGCCGTCAGCTGGACCCGCTGGTGGTAGGTCAGGAACACTACGATACCGCTCGCGGCGTGCAGTCTATCCTGCAGCGTTATCAGGAGCTGAAAGACATCATCGCCATCCTCGGTATGGACGAACTGTCTGAAGAAGACAAACTGGTGGTGGCTCGCGCGCGTAAGATCCAGCGCTTCCTGTCCCAGCCGTTCTTCGTAGCAGAGGTGTTCACCGGTTCCCCGGGTAAATACGTTTCGCTGAAAGACACCATCCGTGGCTTTAAAGGCATCATGGAAGGCGAATACGACCACCTGCCGGAGCAGGCGTTCTACATGGTTGGCTCCATTGACGAAGCCGTGGAAAAAGCCAAAAAACTTTAACGCCTTAATCGGAGGGTGATATGGCAATGACTTACCACCTGGATGTCGTCAGCGCAGAACAGCAGATGTTTTCTGGTCTGGTTGAGAAAATCCAGGTTACGGGCAGTGAAGGTGAACTGGGTATTTACCCGGGCCACGCCCCGCTGCTCACCGCCATTAAGCCTGGTATGATCCGCATCGTGAAACAGCACGGCCACGAAGAGTTTATTTATCTCTCCGGCGGCGTGCTGGAAGTGCAACCGGGCAACGTAACCGTGCTCGCGGACACCGCGATTCGTGGCCAGGATCTCGACGAAGCGCGAGCTCTGGAGTCGAAACGTAAGGCGGAAGAGCACATTAGCAGCTCTCACGGCGACGTGGACTACGCTCAGGCTTCTGCTGAGCTGGCTAAAGCTATCGCCAAACTGCGCGTTATCGAGTTGACCAAAAAAGCGATGTAACACCGGCTTGTAATTGAAAATGCCAGTCTGATGACTGGCATTTTTTTATCTGCATTTTACTGGTACCGCCTGTCTTTGATTATTTATTATACTTTTTATCTGTTAATCCGCTTCTTTCGCTATGAATTCCTTGTGTTTCAATATCGTGACTAGTTCATTCGGATGATTGATCAAATTCTGCGGTCTGCCAGACTCAAAACGCTTCAGAGAATGGGGCGCGGAATGCGCGGTCGCGCTTACAATTTCAGAAGAATGACTGATCTGAAACGCTAAAGCTGAGATACATGAAGCATCGCTTTATTTTATAAATGAAAAAACAACTAACTCGCTGATTATTCATCTTTTTAGAAAAGTTAAATCAGCAGAAAGCCGTTTTTGCAGTACTTTTATAAACCCAAACGCGTTGAGCGAGAGGAAAAATGCGGGATTTAACAGCGATCCTTTTTATGCTGAAAAATATGTAGAATTTTCGGTATTAACTCGCTTTACTTCATTCACTTTTAAAAGTCAGGACGTGTATGTCAAACAGTGCGATGAGCGTGGTGATCCTTGCAGCAGGCAAAGGCACCCGCATGTATTCCGACCTTCCGAAAGTGTTGCACCAACTGGCTGGCAAAGCCATGGTGCAGCATGTTATCGATGCCGCTAAACAGGTAGGCGCGCAGCGCGTACATCTGGTTTATGGCCATGGCGGCGAACTGCTGAAGCAAACGCTTCGTGATGACTCGCTGAACTGGGTACTGCAGGCGGAACAGCTGGGCACCGGACACGCCATGCAGCAGGCGGCGCCGTTTTTTAGCGACGACGAAGACATCCTGATGCTCTACGGCGACGTGCCGCTCATTAGCGTGGAGACGCTTGCGCGCCTGCGCGCAGCCAAACCGCAAGGCGGTATTGGCCTGCTGACCGTTAAGCTTGAAGACCCGACAGGCTATGGCCGCATTACGCGTGATAACGGCAACGTCACCGGCATTGTCGAGCATAAAGATGCCACTGAACAGCAACGTCTGATCAATGAAATCAATACCGGCATCCTGATCGCGAACGGTGCGGATCTCAAACGCTGGCTGGCGAAGCTGAACAACAACAACGCGCAGGGCGAATATTACATCACCGATATTATCGCCATGGCTCATCAGGAAGGCCACGATATCGCTGCGGTACATCCGGATCGCTTAAGCGAAGTGGAAGGTGTTAACAACCGTCTGCAGCTGGCGCGTCTGGAGCGCGTTTACCAGGCCGAGCAGGCGGAAAAACTGCTGCTGGCAGGCGTAATGCTGCGCGACCCGGCCCGTTTTGACCTGCGCGGCGAGCTTGAGCACGGCCGCGATGTAGAAATTGACGTGAATGTCGTTATCGAAGGGCGCGTAACGCTTGGCAATCGCGTAAAAATCGGCGCGGGCTGCGTTATTAAAAACAGCATCATCGGTGATGACTGCGAAATCAGTCCTTACTCCGTAGTAGAAGAGGCGCGTCTGGAGGCGGCATGCACCATCGGTCCGTTTGCTCGCCTGCGTCCAGGCGCGGAGCTTGAAGAGGGCGCCCACGTCGGCAACTTCGTGGAAATGAAAAAAGCGCGTCTGGGGAAAGGCTCCAAGGCGGGCCATCTGACCTATCTCGGCGATGCGGAAATCGGCGCCAATGTGAATATCGGCGCGGGCACCATTACCTGTAATTACGATGGCGCGAACAAACACAAAACCATTATCGGCGATGATGTCTTTGTCGGTTCCGATACACAGCTGGTGGCGCCAGTAAGCGTGGCGCGTGGCGCGACTATCGGCGCGGGCACGACCGTCACGCGTGATATCGCTGAAGATGAACTGGTTATCAGCCGTGTGAAGCAGACCCATATCCAGGGTTGGCAGCGCCCGGTGAAGAAAAAGTAAGTTCTGTCGCTTCCTGCGGGAAGCGGTTCGGGCAGAGGGGCACATAATAAACCGCCCCCGCTCTTGTCCCGTAAGGGATACATAAAAATAACCCCACTCTCTACAAGGCTCGGGGCGCCCAAAAAGGGCAATACAGGTCGTCGACAACGTATGGCGAAAAGCCATAATCAGGAACCATTAACTATGTGTGGAATTGTTGGCGCAGTCGCGCAACGTGATATTGCTGAAATCTTGCTTGAAGGCTTACGTCGTCTGGAGTACCGCGGTTACGACTCTGCGGGGCTGGCGGTGGTTGACAGCGAAGGGCATATGACTCGCCTGCGTCGCCTTGGCAAAGTCCAGATGCTGGCTCAGGCGGCGGAAGAACAACCGCTGCGTGGCGGTACCGGTATTGCTCACACCCGTTGGGCAACGCATGGCGAGCCTTCTGAAGGCAATGCGCACCCGCACGTTTCCGGCCACATTGTGGTCGTGCATAACGGCATTATCGAAAACCATGAACCGCTGCGCGAAGAACTGAAATCTCGCGGCTACGAATTTATCTCCGAGACCGACACCGAAGTTATCGCGCACCTCGTACACTGGGAGCTGGCGAAAGGCGGTACGCTGCGTGAAGCAGTGCTGCGCGCTATTCCTCAGCTGCGCGGCGCCTACGGTACCGTCATTATGGACAGCCGCGACCCGAGCGTACTGCTGGCGGCCCGTTCCGGCAGCCCGCTGGTCATTGGCCTTGGCGTAGGCGAGAACTTTATCGCATCTGACCAGCTGGCGCTGCTGCCGGTGACCCGTCGCTTCATCTTCCTGGAAGAGGGCGACATCGCCGAAGTGACCCGCCGTTCCGTGACCATTTTTGAAAAATCGGGCGACCAGGTAACGCGTGAAGAGATCGAATCCAATCTGCAATACGATGCGGGCGATAAAGGCATTTATCGTCACTACATGCAGAAAGAGATTTACGAGCAGCCGAACGCCATTAAGAACACCCTGACCGGGCGCATCAACCACGGCGAAGTGGATCTCAGCGAGCTGGGCCCGGACGCCAATAAGCTGCTGTCGCAGGTTGAGCACATCCAGATCGTGGCCTGCGGCACCTCTTACAACTCCGGCATGGTTTCCCGCTACTGGTTTGAATCGCTGGCTGGCGTGCCTTGTGACGTGGAAATCGCCTCTGAATTCCGCTACCGCAAATCCGCAGTGCGCCGCAACAGCCTGATGATTACCCTTTCGCAGTCTGGCGAAACGGCGGACACGCTGGCGGCGCTGCGCCTGTCGAAAGAGCTGGGTTACCTCGGTTCGCTCGCCATCTGTAACGTCCCGGGCTCTTCGCTGGTGCGTGAGTCCTCGCTGGCGCTGATGACCAAAGCGGGCACCGAAATCGGCGTGGCTTCGACCAAAGCGTTCACCACCCAGCTAACCGTACTGCTGATGCTGGTGGCGAAGCTGAGCCGTCTGAAAGGGCTGGATGCCTCCATTGAGCATGACATCGTTCACGGCCTGCAGGCGCTGCCGAACCGCATCGAGCAGATGCTTTCCCAGGACAAACGCATTGAGCAGCTTGCAGAGGGCTTCTCTGAGAAACACCACGCGCTGTTCCTGGGCCGCGGCGATCAATACCCCATCGCGCTGGAAGGGGCGTTAAAGCTCAAAGAGATCTCTTATATCCATGCGGAAGCCTATGCCGCAGGCGAGCTGAAACATGGCCCGCTGGCGCTTATCGATGCGGATATGCCGGTGATTGTGGTGGCGCCTAACAACGAACTGCTGGAAAAACTGAAGTCTAATATCGAAGAAGTGCGCGCCCGCGGCGGCCAGCTCTATGTCTTTGCCGATCAGGACGCCGGTTTCACCAGCAGCGAAAACATGCACATCATCCCGATGCCGCATGTGGAAGAGGTGATTGCCCCCATTTTCTACACCGTGCCGCTGCAGCTGCTGGCTTACCACGTGGCGCTGATTAAAGGCACCGATGTGGACCAGCCGCGCAACCTGGCAAAATCGGTTACGGTAGAATAATCCCTTCTGACTCGTGTTATCCTCTGAAGAGGTTGCCAGACGGCAACCTCTTTTTTTTCAGCACGTAATGGAAAACACGCTTTTATGGCCCTGTTTGCATGGATTTCCGGCTCGCGGTTCTCGCAACTGCTGGCGTTCAGCGCCGAGGTTGAAGACGATATCTCGCATCGCAGGCTGCACAAGCTGAAGCTGAACATAGCGCAGTGTAGCGATGCGCCCACATCCCGCTATTTCGGCACATCGTCTTACTATCATGTGCTGGTGGCGAGCGGCTACGCATTATTCTTCAGCGCAGTGGCAAACGTCGTCGCGCTGCGTCCGGCTTTTTCTCTCTTGTGGATAATCGCAGGCATCGTCTGGCTGGCGCTGCTCATGACCAGCACGTTGGCTATTACAAAAGGCTGGCGCAGCGGCCTGCTTACGCTGTTTTATGGCTGGTTTTTACACCTGGCGATAAGCCTGGCGACGCTGGTTTGCGGGCTGATTTTTCAGCCGCTCTCGCTTCTCTTTGGGCTGAGCTGGGCCGCAGGCGTTGTGCTGTTATGGCTTGCCTGGCGAATGATAAACAGCCGGGAGATGGCTAACCTGGTCCGCTGGTGTCTGCGGCTCAAAATGCAGCAAGAACATGCGCGTCAGCTTCAGCGCCGCGCCGTTAAAAAAGGGCGTTGAGACGCTTTTTTATGAGTGATCATCCCCCGATTCCCGTCCGGCCAAACGACCGACGTCTATGACAAACTACGCTTGCGGGGCTATGTTTACCCTGTCATATAAAGAAAATTTTTCTTTCATCTCCTCGTCATAAAGTTATTTAACCAATTGAATTTATTATCTATTACTTAACGCAAACGCCCGGATTCCGCCTTGTCATAAAACTGTCATAATTCGTACATTTAACTGTCACCCAATTGTCCTATTTTGCAGAGCGTAGCCACTTAACAATGAATTACGTTTACCTCATGCAGGAGACATTATGAAAGTTATGCGTACCACCGTCGCAACTGTTGTCGCCGCGACCTTATCGATGAGCGCTTTCGCCGTTAACGCGGCCGCAAGCCTGACTGGCGCCGGTGCAACCTTCCCGGCGCCGGTGTATGCCAAGTGGGCTGACACTTACCAGAAATCCACCGGTAACAAAGTGAACTACCAGGGGATCGGCTCTTCCGGCGGCGTGAAGCAAATCATTGCCAACACCGTGGATTTCGGCGCTTCCGATGCGCCGCTGTCTGAGGAAAAACTGCAGCAGGAAGGCCTGTTCCAGTTCCCGACCGTTATCGGCGGCGTGGTGCTGGCGGTTAACCTGCCGGGCTTCAAAGCGGGCGAACTGGTGCTTGATGGCAAAACGCTTGGCGATATCTACCTTGGCAAAATCAAGAAGTGGGACGACGAAGCGATTGCTAAGCTGAACCCGGGCAAAAAACTGCCTTCACAGAATATCGCTGTAGTGCGTCGCGCTGACGGTTCCGGCACCTCCTTCGTTTTCACCAGCTACCTCGCTAAAGTGAACGACGAGTGGAAATCCAAAATCGGCGCCGGCTCTACCGTTAACTGGCCGACCGGTCTCGGCGGTAAAGGCAACGACGGCATCGCCGCGTTCGTACAGCGCCTGCCGGGCTCCATCGGCTATGTGGAATACGCTTACGCCAAGCAGAACAACCTGACTTACACCAAACTGGTTTCCGCCGACGGCAAGCCGGTTGACCCGACCGAAGAGAGCTTCTCCAACGCGGCGAAAGGCGTGGACTGGAGCAAATCCTTCGCGCAGGACCTGACTAACCAGAAAGGCGACAATGCGTGGCCGATTACCTCCACCACCTTCATTCTGGTCCACAAAGAGCAGAAGAAACCTGAGCAGGGCGCTGAAGTGCTGAAGTTCTTCGACTGGGCTTATAAAGAAGGCGCGAAGCAGGCTAACGACCTGGACTATGCTTCTCTGCCGGATAGCGTGGTTGAGCAAGTTCGCGCGGCATGGAAGACCAGCGTGAAAGACAGCAGCGGTAAAGCGTTGTACTAAATACCCGTCATACTCGAGCCGCAGCCGTGTCGGCTGCGCTTGTTCGCCCCAGTCACATAGTGAGTCTATGCTGCCGGGGATGCACAAGCTTGCCGCCTTGCTGCAACTCGAATTATTTAGGGTATAGCATTACGTTAGCCAGGAAGAACGATAAAATGCGCGCTTCCTGGCCCAAACTGAAAGAGTGACTTATGGCTGCGACAAAGCCTGCATTTAACCCTCCGGGGAAAAAGGGTGACATGATCTTCAGCGCGCTGGTTCGTCTGGCTGCGCTGATTGTGCTTTTGCTGCTGGGCGGCATTATCGTCTCCCTTATTATTTCCTCCTGGCCCAGCATCCAGAAATTTGGTTTCTCCTTCCTCTGGACTAAAGAATGGGATGCCCCTAACGACATTTATGGCGCGCTGGTGCCGATTTACGGCACGCTGGTCACCTCGTTTATTGCGCTGCTGATTGCGGTTCCCGTGAGTTTCGGCATCGCCCTGTTTCTGACGGAGCTGGCCCCGGGTTGGTTAAAGCGTCCGCTCGGCATCGCGATTGAACTGCTGGCCGCTATCCCGAGTATCGTTTACGGCATGTGGGGGCTGTTTATTTTCGCGCCGCTGTTCGCCACGTATTTTCAGGAGCCGGTGGGCAACGTGCTCTCCACTATCCCGTTTGTCGGCGCGCTCTTCTCCGGCCCGGCGTTCGGCATCGGTATTCTCGCGGCGGGCGTCATCCTCGCCATCATGATTATTCCTTACATTGCGGCGGTGATGCGCGATGTCTTCGAGCAAACCCCGGTGATGATGAAAGAGTCAGCCTACGGCATCGGCTGCACCACCTGGGAAGTTATCTGGCGCATCGTGTTGCCGTTCACCAAAAATGGCGTGATTGGCGGCGTAATGCTCGGCCTTGGCCGTGCGCTGGGCGAAACCATGGCGGTCACCTTTATCATCGGCAACACTTACCAGCTCGACAGTCCGTCGCTTTATATGCCCGGCAACAGCATCACTTCGGCGCTGGCGAACGAATTCGCCGAAGCGGAGTCGGGCCTGCATGTGGCGGCGCTGATGGAGCTGGGGCTGATCCTCTTCGTCATCACGTTTATCGTGTTGGCGATTTCTAAAGTCATGATTATGCGTCTGGCGAAAAACGAGGGGGCACGATAATGGCGACCACTCTGGAACTGCAAACTTCCCAGGAGCTGGCGCAGTCGCGCCGTAAGATGCAGGCGAAGCGCCGCAACAAAAACCGCATCGCCCTGACGCTCTCCATGGCGACCATGGCGTTCGGCCTGTTCTGGCTTATCTGGATCCTTTTCTCAACGGTGGCGCGCGGCTTCGACGGCATGTCGCTTGCCCTGTTCACCGAAATGACGCCGCCGCCCAACACGGCGGGCGGGGGGCTTGCGAACGCGCTGGCGGGCAGCGGCTTGCTTATCCTCTGGGCGACCGTGTTTGGTACGCCGCTTGGCATCATGGCGGGGATTTATCTCGCGGAGTACGGACGCAAGTCCTGGCTTGCCGAAGTTATCCGCTTTATTAACGACATTCTGCTCTCTGCGCCTTCCATCGTGGTGGGCCTGTTCGTCTACACCATCGTCGTGGCGCAGATGGAGCACTTCTCCGGCTGGGCGGGCGTGATTGCACTGGCGCTGCTTCAGGTGCCGATTGTTATCCGCACCACCGAGAACATGCTCAAACTGGTGCCGGACAGCCTGCGCGAAGCGGCTTACGCGCTCGGGACGCCGAAGTGGAAGATGATTTCCGCCATTACGCTGAAGGCGTCGGTTTCCGGCATCCTGACCGGCGTGCTGCTGGCGGTGGCGCGTATCGCAGGCGAAACCGCTCCGCTGCTCTTTACCGCGCTCTCCAACCAGTTCTGGAGCACGGACATGATGCAGCCTATCGCCAACCTGCCGGTGACGATTTTCAAATTCGCCATGAGCCCGTTTGCCGAGTGGCAGCAGCTTGCCTGGGCCGGTGTGCTGATTATTACGCTGTGCGTGCTGTTGCTGAATATTTTGGCGCGCGTGCTGTTCGCTAAACGTAAACACGGTTAATTGATGCGGCGCGGCACAGCGCGGCGCCGGATAAGGAAAAGATTGCAATGAGTATGGTTGACACTGCCCCGGGCAAAATTCAGGTTCGCGATTTGAACTTTTATTACGGGAAATTCCATGCCCTGAAAAACATCAGCCTGGATATCGCCAAAAACCAGGTGACGGCGTTTATCGGTCCGTCTGGCTGCGGCAAATCAACGCTGCTGCGCACCTTCAACAAAATGTTTGAGCTCTACCCGGAGCAGCGCGCGGAAGGCGAAATCCTGCTGGATGGCGAAAACATTCTGACGCACGCGCAGGATATCGCTCTGCTGCGCGCTAAAGTCGGTATGGTGTTCCAGAAGCCGACGCCGTTCCCGATGTCGATTTATGACAACATCGCTTTCGGCGTGCGCCTGTTCGAAAAGCTCTCCCGTGCGGAAATGGACGAACGCGTGCAGTGGGCGTTGACCAAGGCCGCATTATGGAATGAAACCAAGGATAAACTGCACCAGAGCGGGTACTCTCTTTCCGGTGGTCAGCAGCAGCGTCTGTGCATCGCGCGCGGTATCGCTATTCGCCCGGAAGTGTTGCTGCTCGACGAGCCTTGCTCCGCGCTGGACCCGATCTCCACCGGGCGCATCGAGGAGCTTATCACCGAGCTTAAGCAGGATTACACCGTGGTGATAGTCACGCACAACATGCAGCAGGCGGCGCGCTGCTCGGATCACACGGCGTTTATGTACCTCGGCGAGCTGATCGAGTTCAGCAACACGGACGATCTCTTTACCAAGCCGAAGAAGAAACAGACTGAAGATTACATCACGGGTCGTTACGGCTGATATGCCCTGATATTTCAGGTAAGCCGCTTTTGAATCTATCCGGGCATGCGGAGTGCTAAATGGACAACCTTAATCTTAATAAACATATTTCTGGTCAGTTTAACGCGGAGCTGGAGTACATCCGTACTCAGGTGATGACCATGGGCGGGCTGGTTGAACAGCAGCTCTCCGACGCGATTACCGCCATGCACAACCAGGACAGCGAGCTGGCCAAACGGGTTATCGAAGGCGATCAGAAGGTCAACATGATGGAAGTGGCGATTGATGAAGCCTGCGTGCGCATCATCGCCAAGCGTCAGCCGACCGCGAGCGACCTGCGTCTGGTGATGGCTATCATCAAAACTATCGCCGAGCTTGAGCGCATCGGCGACGTGGCGGATAAAATCTGCCGTACGGCGCTGGAGAAATTCTCCCAGCAGCACCAGCCGCTGCTGGTGAGCCTGGAGTCGCTGGGCCGCCATACGGTGCAGATGCTGCACGACGTGCTGGACGCCTTCGCGCGCATGGATCTCGACGAAGCGGTGCGAATTTATCGCGAAGATAAAAAAGTGGATCAGGAATACGAAGGCATTGTGCGTCAGTTGATGACCTACATGATGGAAGATTCCCGCACGATTCCGAGCGTGCTCACCGCGCTGTTCTGCGCCCGCTCTATCGAGCGTATCGGCGACCGCTGCCAGAACATCTGCGAATACATCTTCTACTTTGTCAAAGGCCAGGATTTCCGCCACGTGGGCGGCGATGAGCTGGACAAGCTGCTGGCGGGCAAAGACCCGAAAGAGTAAACAAGCGCGGCTGCAAAACAGCGGCGCGCGTTAACAACCTGAACGCCTCTTGCCTGTCGGGCCAGAGGCGTTTTTTTATCCGCCGCTCGCCCGAAAAGTTCGCCGTTACAGCAAGCATGCATTTTTCCTTTGACCGTTCGCCCGTTTTCACCATGCGAAGGCTATTTTTCATGCAGTAATGTGGCTATTTTAGGAAACCCTGTTAGTGAACGGAGTTTCCAGATCCATGAACAAGGATTTGATCTTTCAATGGCTTGAAAAGGAGTGCGGCCAGCGACAATTAACAGCGGCGGATACCAGCGATTTCAGCGCCATGCAGATTGCCAGCCACTTTCGTCAGAAGCGCAATATCGTCAGCCATCATCTGAATAATCTGCACCGCGAGCAGCGGGTCGTTAAAATAAACAGTCGTCCCGTGCTTTTTCTACCGGTAAACCAGCTTCGGGAGCGGCACGGCCTGGCGGTGCGTCAGATGGAATACGCCTCGCTTGCCGGGCTGCTGGAGGACCGACAGGACTGCCTGGAGACGCTGATTGGCGCGCAGGGCAGCCTGCAGGAGGCCATTCGCCAGTGTAAAGCGGCTATCAGCTACCCTGGCAGCGGCCTGCCGGTTCTGCTGAAAGGGCCGACGGGCACCGGTAAAAGCTTTCTGGCCGGGCGCCTCTGGCGCTACGCTATCGAACAACACATCCTCGCGCCAGACGCTCCCTTCCAGGTTTTTAACTGCGCGGAATACGCCAACAACCCTGAGCTACTCACCTCCAAGCTTTTTGGTCACGTTAAGGGCGCGTTTACCGGCGCCGACAGGAACGTCGAGGGGTTAATTGAGGCCAGCGACGGCGGCGTGTTGTTTATCGATGAGGTGCACAGGCTTACGCCGGAAGGCCAGGAAAAGCTGTTCCACTTTATGGATAACGGCACCTGGCGGCGGCTTGGCGAAAGCAGCCAGGAACGGCGGGCCTGCGTGCGGCTTATTTTCGCCACCACAGAAGCGCCGGATAAACATTTCCTCGCCACCTTTATCCGCCGTATTCCCATGATAGTGAAAATCCTGCCGGTGGCGGAGCGCGGCCAGTATGAACGCATGGCCTTTATCTGGCACTTCTTCCAGACCCAGGCGCGCCAGCTTAAACACGATCTCGCGGTGGATGGCGAAATCATGCAACTGCTGCTGGAGGAGCCGGTAGAGGGCAACGTAGGCGGGCTGGAGAACCTGATTAAAAACGTCTGCGCTAACGCCTGGGCGTTTGGGCTGCGTCGGGAAGGGATACTTGAGGTAAAGGCCGGACATATACCGGATAAACTGCTGCCGGGCCGTCCGCTGCTGCCGCTGCTCAACCAGGAAAAAGTCATTATCCTGCGCGACAGCCAGGGCGTGCCGGCGCTTCCGGGCAGGCAGCAGGAATATGAGCGGCTAACCCGCAATGTCTGCGGGCTTTGTCTTGAGTTAACGCGTGAGAACATCAGCTCGCGCGCTTTTGGCAAGCTGGTTTATCAGAACGTCACCCAGTACCTGGACGCGTTGATGAACAAAGAGAGCGAAATGGCGCAGCAGGAAAAACGGCTGCGTTTTATTGAAGATGCCGGCAAGCTTATCGCCGCCAATTATGATTTGTCGCTAAGCGGCGAATTCGCTTTTCTTACCGGGCGCTATCTCACCAGCCTGCCGCTGACGCTGCGTGAGCCGGACGAAGCTTCACAGCAGATAATGACGAGCTGGCTTGCGCAGGAGGCGGGGCTCGCGCACCGGGTGGCGCAAAAGCTCATTGAAGTGATTGTGGCGAAATACGATCTGTTAATTACCGTGCTGGATCGCGTGGCCATTACCGCGATTGTCAGCAACGCCATCGACGCCACCGTGAACAGCAAAATCAAAGCGGTGATTGTGGCGCACGGTTACTCTACCGCCAGCAGTATCGCAAGCGTGGCGAACCGGCTTATCGGCGAGAAGATTTATCACGCGATAGATATGCCGGTTGATGTCGCCTTCAGCGACGTTAGCCGCGCCATTCTCGATTATTTACAGCACACCGACACCAGCGCCGGGGTGATGATCCTGATTGATATGGGTTACAGCCGCGAAATAGCGGACACGCTGCTTGACGCTATTTACGGGCCGCTGGTGGTGATTGATAACGTCACGACGCGCCTCGCTTTGAATATCGCCAGCGAAATCGCCCTGTCGAAAAGCATTGAGTCGATAGCCGAAGAGATTGTGCCGCTTAACCGCTCAAGCTGGGACATTCACTATCCGCGCCATAAAAAAGAGAAAGCGTTGCTGGTTACCTGCATTACCGGCATTGGTACGGCATTTAAGTTTAAGAGTTTGATGGAAAAAAGCCTGCTGGCCGATTTCAACATCAATATCATCGCCTGCGAATTTACCCGCCTGAAGCATCAGCCTAACGCGCTTTTCACACAATATGATGTGATTGCCATTATCGGCACGCTCGACCCGCAGGTAGAAGGCGTACCCTATATGGGCATTGAGGAGCTGCTCGGCGAGCAGGGTCACGCCAATTTAACGCAGTTGCTGAGCGGCTATTTAACCGAGAAACAGATTAACGCCATTAACCAGAACATGGTGCGCGAGTTTTCGCTGCATAATGTGGTGAACTCGCTGACCATTCTCAACGCCAGCAAGACGCTGAGCTATATCGAAGAGATTATTGCGGAGTGGCAGCAGGCGCTGGGGTTTACCTTCTCTAACAACCTGATTATCGGCCTTTACGTGCACCTGAGCTGCATGATTGAGCGGCTGGTAATGCGTAATGAGATAACCCATTACCGCAATCTGGACAGCTTTACCGAACGGCACGGCGATTTTATCGCGATGGTGAACCGCTCCTTCCAGCGTTTTAAATCGCTCTATAACATCGCCCTGCCGGTGGCGGAAATAGGGTATATCCACGATATCTTTGAGCTGCGGGTGGCGGAGTTCAGCCAGTAAAAGCGGGGCGGGTGAACCGCCCCGTTAGCCTTAATACTCGACTTTCCACATATAGCGGCGGGTCGTCAGCGGATGATGGCGCGCCTGCGAGAGCGCGAGGTTATAAACGTCCAGCAACGCGGTGTGGAACAGGCCGCAGAAATAGTCGCGCACCGTTTCCGGCAGGGCGCTAATGCCAAGCTCTCTGGCGTCAATCAGCTGCAGCTTGCCGCCATACTGACGAATGAAGCGGATGGCGCGGTCATCCAGCGCGCGGGTGCGGCCTTCGCTTTGCAGCAGCACAAACGGCGTGCCCTCCTCGGTGATTTCAAACGGACCATGAAAATACTCGCCGCTGTGCACGCTGGCGGAGTTGATCCACTGCATTTCCAGCAGGATGCAAATAGACTGCTGATGCGCGGCGCCGAACGATGGACCGCTGCCCATCATATAAATCACCTTGTCATCTTTGTAAGCCTGGGCGAAGCGCTGCGCGTCCTCCTGCACCTTGCGCTGCCCTTCGCGCACCACCCCTTCAAACTGCTCAAACGCGCTGACCATGGCTTCGTAATGGGCATAGCCTTCTGTCTGTTGCAGCAACTCAAGCGCCAGCCATAAGCCGTAAGCCGCCTTTTGCTGCGCCGGGTTGACCGTTTCCGGGTAGCGCGCCCAGCGATATTCGATAACTTCATCGCTGTGCTCGCAAAGCGGCGAGGCCGGCGCGAAGGTCAGGCCTACCGTGGCGGCGCCTTTTGCTCGCGCCACCCGCGCCGCTTCCACCGTTTCTGGCGTATTGCCCTGCTGGGAAGCCAGGATAACCAGGCTATTTTCACCGAGCGCCTGCGGCGTGGCGTGAACAAATTCATTGCTGGTGATATACCCCACCGCCAGCTTTTTCGCTTCGCAATCGAGGAAATATTTCGCCGGATAAAAACCGGTTAACGAACCGCCGCAGCCAACAAAATAGACGCGTTCAATCGCAGGCCTGTTTTGCAAAATAGCGCTGATAATTTGACGGGACTGCTGATGAGGATGTGACATTTTCTTCTCCTTCGGGCGTAGGGGGGCCTCCGCGCGGCGCGGATGGCGTTAACGTTCTGATTTAATTAAGCGGCTTGTTTGCTTTTCATTTTCTGATGAAATTGCGGATCTTTCGGAATGGCCGGGTTAATGCCTTTTTCCGGCGCCAGTTTCGCGCACAGCATTTGCAGCGGAATAATGTATTCAAAGACGCTGAAGTCTTTATCGTTAATAAACGGGAAGCGCATATTTTTCCCGTTCTCTTCCACCTGGCTGCCTATGCGGTAAATATGCGTTGTCCACTGCGAGAGAATCGCCACCAGATTTTCGCTGCGCTCATCCGGACGGTTATCCAGCATGATAAGCGCCGAGCCGCTGTTGAAGGCGTTATAGATACCGTGGATAAATTCTTCGAATTCATAGCCGGAAACCGGGCAGCGCAGCGTTTCCAGCAGCTTCAGCGCGCCCTCCTGCACTGTGCCGTAGAGCTCAGGCTGCGCCACCAGCCGCAGATCCTGGCTTTCGGCAAGCGGGCGCGCCGGGCCCTGCGCCCACGCGGCGGCGGCGTCAATCACCGCAGGCAGATGGCGGAACGTGTTCGCCATGCGCGCTTTCACCGCCTCCTGTTGCGCTGGCGTAATCGCGTTGCGCTGTTCGGCGAGGGTGAGCGCCAGCTGCATCAGGTTCAGCATGGTGCAGAGATAGCCCTTGGTTTTCGCTCCCGCTTTTTCTTCGCCGCAGGGCACGGTCAGCACGTGATCCGCGACGCGGTCAATCGTCGCGTTCTCTACGCCCGCCATCGACGCCGTTATATGTCCCGCCTCCCTGGCGCGGGTCATCGCTTCAAGCGTAGAGAGGCTGCCGCCGCCCTGGGAGATGCCAATCAGCAACGCCTTGCCGCCCTGGGCCAGCGTGGCGCTGTCGAGCAAGAACGGATAGCTGACCTCTACCGGCACGTGGCACCACTGCTGCATAAAGCGGCGTGCGGTCAACGCGCCGTGGTAAGAGGTGCCGGAACCAGTAAGAATGATTCGCGTCACCCCCTGGTTCAATACGGCGCGTGCGGCCTGCGCCAGGTCGTCGCGGCGTTGTTCCAGCATCGCCAGCAGACGCTGCGGCGCTTCGTTCATGTAATCTTCCATCTGCATTATCAAAACCCTCAGTTAAAGAATGCCCAGGGCGCTGGCCAGCAGGCCAAACGCCACGGTGCCTGACAGAACCCAGTTAATGCTGACGCCCTTGCGGATGAGCTTGTACATCCCAAGCGTGAAGAGCAGCGGCAGCAGCGAAGGCAGAATTTTGTCGAGAAAATCCTGCACCTTGACGGTGGTATTGCCGGTGGTGAAGCTCAGCGGTGTGTGAATATCAATCATGCTGGCGGTCATGGCGCCGACCACCATCAGGCCCACAATCGAGGCGATGTAGGTCACCCTGTCCATGAGCCCGCTCTGGTAAATGCGCATAAGCCAGGTGGTGCCGGCGCGGTAGCCAAGCTTCAGCCCGTACCAGCGGCAGAAAAGGTGCGGCAGGTTATAGACCAGCAGCGCCACGATAGGCCCCAGAATGCTGCCTTGCTGGGCGAAGTAGATGCCCATCCCGGCGGCGATAACCTTAAGCGAGCCCCAGAAGATAGAGTCGCCGATGCCCGCCAGCGGCCCCATCAGGCTGGTTTTCACTGCGTTAATCGACTCTTCGTTAAACTCCGGATTACGGCGGTTCTCCTCTTCCATCGCAATCGCCAGCCCGAAGATAAAGGTGGAGAGGTGCGGCGTGGTATTGAACAGCACCAGATGGCGCTGGAGCGCCCGGCTTAGCGCTTCTCGCGTGTTATAAATGCGGCGCAGCGCCGGGCTCATGATAAACGCGCAGCCCATATGCTGCTGACGCTCGTAGTTCCATGACCCCTGCAGGGTAAATGAACGCCAGAAGACGCTGCGCAACTCCCGTGCCGTGACTTTCCCTTCGGTGTCCGCCGGCGTTTGCGTCTCTGCCGTCGCCTTGTCGTCGAGATGTTCCGTTAACTGACTCATGGTTATGCCTCTGGCTGTTGGTTATTGAGGAACTGGCTGATGATGAAGGCCAGCACCACCGAGAACAGCGCAATCGCGATGATATCCAGCCCGGTATAGGCGGCGATAAGAAAGCCGAGACCGAGGTAGGGCATCAGTTTGGTGCTAAGCATCATGTTGATAAGCAAGGCGAAGCCAAGCGCGGGCAAAATCTTACTGGCGATGACCAGCCCATTGGTGATGACCGGCGGGATAGCGTCCAGAAACCAGGTGACGGCAGACGAACCCAGCAGGATGGCGAAGAAAACCGGCAGAAAGCCGCTCAGGAAATAGAGCGCCGTCGGTCCCCCAAGATGCATAAAGGCCACCATGCGGGTATTGCCTTGCTCTGCGTAGCGGTCTGCCAGATGGCCGAAGCGGGCATTGGCGACGCGCACCAGAATCCCCAGCGTCTGGGCCAGCATGGAAACCGGAATAGCGATAGCCAGCGCCGCTTCCGGTCCACGGCCGGACATAATTGAAAATGCGGTCGCCAGGATCGCGCCGGTGACGATATCGGGCGGGTGGGCCGCGCCAATCGCCACGTTGCCGAGGAAAATCAGCTCAAGCGTGGCGCCGATGAGAATGCCTTCCGTCAGATTGCCGCAGACCAGGCCCGTCAGGGTGCACATTACCAGCGGGCGATCGATCATCGTCACCCCCAGCAGACGCCCTTCGAGAATGCCCAGCGCGGCGATAAGCCCCAGCAGGGTTGCTGTCAGCAACATGGTCTTCTCCTCACACTTTCTCGTTGAGCAGCTCCGCAGAGTGCGCCGGAACCTGGCGCATCTCCATGCGGATGCCTCTCTCTTTCATTTGCCGGCTGTCCGCTATCTCATCCGACGTCAGGTAAATGGCCTTGCCGAACTGCTGCGCCCCCTCTTTCTGGGCGATGCCGCCGAAATTCACCGCGTCGATGCCCGGCACCTTTTCCACCAGCTCCAGGGTTTCGCGGGTATTTCCCAGTACGATCATCACTTTCTTGTGGTCCAGCTTGCCGCTGTTGAGCTTTGCCGCCGCCTGGTCGACGGTGGCGATATCCAGCGTTACGCCCGCAGGTTTGGCGAGGTTAAGAGACATGGTGACAAAAGGATCGCTGGCGGCTTTTTTATCCGCGACGATGATGTAGTCGATATCCAGCGCGCGCGTCCAGGCGAACACAACCTGACCATGCAGCAGGCGGTAATCAATACGAACGAGTTTGATCATGGGTGGTCTCCGGCAATTTCAGTGGGGGATTGCAATACGGCATTGATAAAAACGATGGATTCTCTGGCGGTCGCCGTGGCGTAGTTAATCGCTTCCTTAACGCTCTGCGCTTCGCAGAGCAAAAACTCCAGCAGCAGAGTGAGGTTAACGCCCGCCACGACATAGACGTTGTCGTGGAGCAGCACCGTTCTGGCTGCGCTGTTATTGACACTGCCGCCCAGCAGGTCGGTGAAAATCACCACGTCTTCACCTTTTGCCTGAACCACCAGCTCTTCGAACACCCGTTCGAGTTGCTCCGTGGTCGTTATCTCACCCTGATAGGCGCACACAGGCTTTACGCCATGCTCTTCGCCAATCAGCAGCGCCAGACTTTCCACCACGCCGGTGGCGAAATTACCGTGGCTGGCTACATAAACATGTTTCACCTGTTCATCCTCTTTTTGGGTTAGCGTGTTGGGCTAAGCTAAAAAGAGCAAAAGCTGTGCCATAAATTTAAATCATTATTTATCAGCGAGTTAAATGGAGTTGTTGGCACTAAAAACCGGGAACCTGGCACAATGAAGCGACAGAAAAGCGAAAAGCTGACACTACGAAGCGGGAAGGCGACTGTTATCATGAATACAGTTTGCTTATGCGGAAATGAGGCTGAACTTTTTCCCGAAGCGGCTGATTTTACGCAATACTTTTACTGCCACTCCGCTACCTGTGAAAAGGAACACGCTTGTGAAACGTCTGATTAGCCCGCTTGCTTTGCTTATCGCTGCCGCCGTTATGCCGCTGCACGCGTCGCCGTTGCCCGCCGCGCCTGACCAGGCGGTGCCGCTAAACCAGTTCATCACGCAGGTCAATGACGACAAATCGGTCACGTTCCGCCTGTTCGCGCCTGCGGCGAAGCGCGTCGCCGTGGTGACTGGATCAACGGCGGACAGCCAGGTGTCCCATGAGATGAAAAAAGAGGCGAACGGCGCCTGGACATGGAAAAGCGAGCCGATGAAGCCCAACCTTTATGAATACTTTTTCGACGTTGACGGCTTCCGCTCTATTGATACCGGCAACCCCTACGTTAAGCCCCAGCGCCAGCCCAATACCTCGCTTATCCTGGTGCCAGGCAGCATTATTGATGACCGGGCGGTGCCGCACGGCGATCTCATCACGCTAAGCTACCGCTCTGGCGCGTTGAAATCGGAGCGAAAAGTCTACGTCTGGACGCCGCCGGGCTACAGCCAGGAGAGCGACCCGCTGCCGGTGCTCTACTTCTATCACGGCTTCGGCGATACCGGGCTTTCGGCGATTACCCAGGGGCGTATTCCACAAATCATGGATAACCTGCTGGCTGAAGGCAAAATCAAACCGATGCTGGTCGTGGTGCCGGATACCGAAACGGACATCAGCGAAGCGGTGCCGGAAAATTTCCCGCCCGCCGACCGGCGCAAGGATTTCTACCCGATTAACGCCCAGACTGCGGACAACGAGTTGATGAACGATATCATTCCGCTGATCGGGCAGCGTTTTAACGTGCGCAAAGACGCCGAAGGCCGCGCGCTGGCCGGGCTATCTCAGGGCGGTTACCAGGCGCTGGTCTCCGGCATGAGCCATCTGCAAAGTTTCGGCTGGCTGGCTTCTTTCAGCGGCGTGACCACCGCAACGGTGCCCAATGATGAGGTAACAAAGCAGCTTTCGCGCGCCGACGAGATCAACCAGCAGCTGCGTAACTTCACGCTGGTGGTGGGCGATAAAGACAGCGTGACCGGGAAGGATATCGCCGGGCTTAAAACCGAGCTTGAGCGCCAGAAGGTGAAGTTTGATTACGTCGAATACCCGGGGCTGGGTCATGAAATGGATGTCTGGCGTCCGGCCTACGCCGCGTGGGTGCAGAAGATCTTTTAAGGTAGCTGTTGCGCTAACCCCCGGGTGGCTCACGCAAGAGGGAGCCGCCCGGCACGTTAATAAGCGCGCCTTTCCCCCTCGCACTGAGAAGAGGGGGAAAACAGTTAAAGCGTGACTTCCCAGCCGCGTGCCCGCCACAGGGCAGGCAACTCCGCCAGGTCAGTAAACACCGTGACGTTGGGATTATCGAGTGGCGGATTATGCGGGTCGGCGCAAAAATAGAACACCTGCATGCCCGCGGCGATGCCGGCCTTTGCGCCCGCGGCGGAATCATCCACCAGAATGCAGTTTTTCACCTCTACCTGCATCGCGTCAGCGGCAAAGTGCATCAGCGCCGGGTCGGGCTTCCAGCGCTGAATGTCGTAGCCGCTGTAAAGCTTATCGGGAAAATGGCGCAACATGCCGGTTTTGCCAAGCGACTGTTGCATCTTGCTCACCGGCCCGTTGGATACGATGCACATCGGCACCGTGACCTTATCAAGCAGCGCCGCCGCCCCGGGGATCTCCACCAGTTCGGCTTCAAAGAGCCGCGCCACTTCGGCGCGATAAACCGGCTCCAGATCCGCCTTTTGCAGGCTTACGCCATATTCGCCATTGATGGTATCGATGATTTCATAGAGCTTTACGCCCTTGAACCGTTTGAACACCTCGTCCAGCTCAAGCTGAATGCCCCACTGCGCAAACATATGAACATAGGCGCGTGAGCAGATGACTTCGCTGTCCACCAGCGTGCCATCGCAGTCGAAAAAGATCGCTTCAATACGGGACATGCCGTTTCCTGTTATCGCAAGTTGAACGTTTACTCTAAGCGGTTTACGCCACGCAATCGATGCCGTATAAGCAAAATCAATGAAAAAAAGTCTGTGACGGGCGTCAACATCGCCGATTTTTGGTATAGGATAGCGACGAATTTTCCCTCCTTTTGCACGGAATTGAGAATGAGCCAACAACACACTGCCCAGGGCTCCGGCCAGGGGCTGCTTGAGCGCGTGTTTAAACTGCGCGCGCACGGCACGACGGCGCGCACCGAGGTAATTGCCGGTTTTACTACCTTCCTGACGATGGTTTACATCGTCTTCGTTAACCCGCAAATCCTGGGCGCGGCGGGGATGGACACCCACGCGGTCTTCGTCACCACCTGTCTGATTGCCGCCTTCGGCAGCATCCTGATGGGCCTGTTCGCGAACCTGCCGGTCGCGCTGGCGCCGGCGATGGGGCTGAATGCCTTTTTCGCTTTTGTAGTGGTAGGCGCAATGGGTCTCTCCTGGCAGGTGGGTATGGGCGCGATTTTCTGGGGCGCCGTTGGCCTGCTGCTGCTGACGATTTTCCGCGTGCGCTACTGGATGATCGCCAATATTCCGCTGAGCCTGCGCGTCGGCATCACCAGCGGCATCGGCCTGTTTATCGGCATGATGGGCCTGAAAAACGCAGGCGTGATTGTCGCAAACCCGGAAACGCTGGTCAGCATCGGCAACCTCACGTCCCATAGCACGCTGCTGGGCGCGCTCGGCTTCTTCATTATCGCCATTCTCGCGTCGCGTAACATTCATGCGGCGGTGCTGGTTTCCATCATCGTCACCACCCTGCTGGGCTGGATGCTGGGCGACGTGCATTACACGGGCATTGTTTCTGCGCCGCCGAGCGTGCTCTCCGTGGTAGGCCAGGTTGATCTCGCCGGCTCCCTGAATATTGGTCTCGCGGGCGTTATTTTCTCCTTCATGCTGGTAAACCTGTTCGACTCCTCCGGCACGCTGATTGGCGTGACCGACAAAGCGGGCCTTACCGACGAGCAGGGCAAGTTCCCGCGCATGAAGCAGGCGCTGTATGTAGACAGTATCTCTTCCGTAACGGGGTCGTTTATCGGCACCTCTTCGGTGACCGCCTATATCGAATCCTCTTCCGGCGTCTCCATTGGCGGGCGCACCGGCCTGACGGCGATTGTGGTGGGCCTGCTGTTCCTGCTGGTAATTTTCCTCTCGCCGCTGGCGGGCATGGTGCCGCCGTACGCCGCCGCTGGCGCGCTGATTTACGTCGGCGTGCTGATGACCTCCAGCCTGTCGCGCGTGAAGTGGGATGACCTGACGGAAGCGGTGCCGGCGTTTATCACCGCCGTGATGATGCCGTTTAGCTTCTCGATTACCGAAGGCATCGCGCTGGGCTTTATCTCTTATTGCATCATGAAGATCTTCACCGGTCGCTTTAAAGACCTCAGCCTCTGCGTCGTGGTTGTCGCGCTGCTGTTCGTGTTGAAGATTGCCTTTATCGACGCGCACTAAAGCCTGAGCGTTAAAAGAAAAGGGCCAGCATCGCTGGCCCTTTTTGTTAGTTGCGCACCCGCTGGATATAGTCGGCGAAGGCGGTCAACTGACCGGTGAGGTGGTCCAGCGTGCTTTGATCTATCACTTCGCCCGTCTGTGGGTCGACTTTGTTCTGAATCACCCCGCCCATAAATTCCGGCTTGTTCATTACCATGGCGTCTAAAAAGACCAGGATCTGGCGCAGATGATACTGGCAGCGCGCGCCGCCGATGGCGCCCATGGAACTGGTCTGGATAAGCACCGGTTTGCCCGCCAGCGGCTGTTCCGGCAGACGCGAAAGCCAGTCGATGGCGTTTTTCAGGCCGCCTGGCACCGAGTAGTTATACTCCGGCGTCACAATCACCAGCCCGTCCGCCTGGCGGATCTGCTCCGCTATTGCTTCCACGCTCTGCGGAAAGCCCTCTTCCTGCTGGATGTCGGCGTCATACAGCGGGATATCGCCGATTGAGGGCAGCGCGCTTACTTCCAGCCCCGCCGGGGCGATTTTCGGCAACGTGCGCGCCACCATGGCGTTAAAGGAACCTTTGCGCAGGCTGCCCAGCAGCGTGACGACTTTCAGCGTTTCGGACATGGTCTCTCCTTCGGTAAGCGATAAACAATCAGTTGAGTATAAGCGCTTTCTCGGCGGGCAGGCTGGTGAAGCGCATCAGGCGCGCGTCGGCCCCCTGGGTGCGCTTTTGCGTATCCGGCAGGCCGCGCCAGCCTTGTTGCATATCGAATTCCCAGACTTTGAGCTTATCCGTGGTCGGCGATACCGCTATCGCCCAGACCAGCACGTCTTCCGCATCGCAGACCGCTTCGACGTTGGGCGTATCGGCCACGCGCAGCCTGCCGGCGCCAGGCAGCAGTTGCAGCTCCTGCTTCGGCTGGCCGGTGAGTTTCAGCACGCTGCGGCGCAGCGTCATCAGTTGAGATTTCGCCTCGACGGGATCGTTCTGATTGGCTATCCAGATGGTTTCATTGCTGGTTAATCCGGGCTCGCAGCGCGAGGCGAGCGGGTGCGAAAGGGTGCGCGCGGCGCGCTGCAGCTCCATTCCCAGACCGCAGCGCCCGTCGGTCGTCAGCGCCACGCCGACCAGATTTCCGGCGTAAGAGAGAGAAAAATCCGCAAGACCCGCATCGCTGAAGTGCGGACGCCCCTGCTCGTCGCGGCTTAAAGAGGGCAACGTTTTTAAGCCATAAAGCATGAACACGAGCTCCGCCAGCAGCGAGCGAGAAGCCAGAAAGCGGTGACGGCGATGTTCAGGCAGCTCCCGCGCTTCGTTATGGCACTCCTCGGAGAGCCTGGGCGAGATAAGGTGATCGGCGTTAAACGTCCCTCGTGCGAAATGCGTTGCCATTCGTCGCTCCGTGATAATGGTCAGATAATGATAAGGCTTAGAACATAGAATCTGTGAATGGTAGATCAGAATCCAGTCAGCAAACTTATGCTTAGGTTTTAATGCGAAAAAGGGAAGCTGAACAGACCAGTTGCACCATCTTTACAAATATATCTTTGCCGTGAGGCGCGCGACACGCTTCAGATGCTGCTTTGCACCGCCTTTTTCACCACGTCGCTTAGCTGAGTGAGCGGCGGCGAAGCGCGGTTATCCGCCTTCAACAGAGCCACGCCAAGCGAACCCGGAGAAGGAAGCGTTAACGCAGGCAACGGCATAAGCGAAGCGGGCATCCCCAGCCGCGTGCGCACCGTTACGCCAAGACCGGCGCTCACCGCCGCCCAGATGCCGCTCAGGCTGCGGCTGGTGAAGGCGATGCGCCAGGCAATGTTCGCCCGATCGAGCGCGGCGATGGCGCGGCTGCGCATCAGGCAGGGGGCGTCAAAGACGACCAGCGGCAGCGGCGCGTTTCCGTTAAGGTAAGCGCTAAGATCCAGCATCGGGTGGCTTATCCATTGCAGCTCCAGCTGTTTTAACAGACAAGCCCCGGCTGGCAGCGTTTCCGGCTGCCAGGCCAGCGCCAGGTCCAGCTCGCCGCGCGCTATGCCTTCCACCAGCGCTTTATTGCGCTCCACGTGTGCGGTAAGACGCAGGCCGGGGTGCTGGCGGCTGAACTGCCCTAAAATTTCCGGCATCAGCGTTTCGCCAAAATCTTCCTGCATCCCCAGGCTTATCTCGCCCTGCAACAGTTCGCCTTTCACCGCCAGCAACGCTTCGTCATTCAGCGCCAGCAGCCTTCTGGCGTAGCTCAACAGCAGCTCGCCGCCCGGCGTAAGCGCAAGCCCGCGCCCCTGTTTTGTCACAAGCGTCGTGCCGCATTGCTGTTCCAGCTTGCGTAGCTGCGCGCTGACGGCGGAAGTGGAGCGGCACAGGCGCCCGGCCGCCAGCGCGAAGCTGCCAAGCTCAATGCCGGTCACGAAACTGCGCAGGGCATCGGTATCCAGCGCGACGGGAAGCTTATCCATAACGGTCCTGTTTTTCGGGATGATGGGTTCTGAATATTGCGATTTTTTAAATCGTATCAGCTGCGCACAATGGCGTCATCGTAAGCAGAGGAGAAAAGCTATGCCGCAACGCCTTGATCAACACACGCTGGCGGATGTCGCCCCGAAACTCGCTGAGCTTAGCCAGCAGGTGCTGTTCGGCGATATCTGGCAACGGCCGGAACTGACGCCCCGCGAACGCAGCCTGATAACGCTCGCCGCGCTTGCCGCCCTGGGCCGTACGCAGCAGCTTCCCTGGCATCTGGCGTTCGCCGCCCGTAATGGGCTTACGCGCGAGCAAATCGTCGAAGCGTTTACCCATCTGGCTTTTTATGCCGGCTGGCCGGCAGCGGTTTCCGCGCTCGGCTGCCTTGAAGAGGAGCCGCGCTGATGCCGCTGACCCGTATCGTTTTACAGGAAGGGCGCAGCGAGCAGGCGCTGCGCACCCTCTCGACGCTGCTGCACGACACGCTGGTGGCGGAGTTCGCTGTACCGCCCGATGACTGCTTTCAGGTGATTGAAACGCTGCCTGCCGGGCGGCTGATTTATGACCGTCATTACCTGACCGGGACGCGCAGCGATAACTTTATCCTGTTTCTGATTACCGCCGGAAAACCGCGCAGCCGCGAACAGAAGCAAAATCTGTATCGCGCGCTGGCGTCGCGTCTGCACGAATCGCTGGGCATTCATTCTGATGATGTGATGATCGTGATTCAGTTCACCACCGCTGACGACTGGAGCTTCGGCGGCGGCCGCATGTTCACTCCGGAGGCGTTATGATAGTCATGCAATACCGCTTCAACCTGCCCGCCGATTATGAAATGGCGAAAATCGAGCAGCGCATTGCCGATAACGGGGCCAGGCTCGATGGCTTTCCCGGTCTTATCTTTAAAACGTACCTCTGGTCACGGCGAGATGACGCGGCGCTGGCGAGCCGTGAGAACCGTTACGCGCCACTTTACTGCTGGCGCGACGCGGATTCCATGGCGCGCTTTCTGGAAAGCCCGGGCTTTGCCGCGCTGACCCGCCAGTTTGGCTGGCCGCATATCGATGTCTGGCTGGCGCGCCGGTTGCCGGAGCTCACAGAGGTAAAAGCGGCGAAAATCATCGCCCTGACGCGCCAGCCCATTGCGCCATTCAGCGAACCGCGGTTGCCGGAAGGCGCGCTCTGCGCCTGGGATGTCAGCCGCTGGATGTGGCTCAGCGCGCAATTTCTCAGCCAGCCGCCTGCAGTATTACAGGCGGAATGCGATTATTACCGTATCGGCTATGTCGCCTGCGGTCAGGAGGTCAGGCGAGCGGCTCAACCTGGGTCCAGTTATAGTTCGCCATCACCAGCTGGCGCGCAGCGCTGACCGAGCCGTAGCGCAGGCGCTGGCGGTTTAAGAAAAAATCGCGCCACTGCGCGGGCAGCCGCTGCGCCCGGTAGCGCAGCAGGGTGCTGTGCCAGAAGGGCGGCGGCAGCGGCGTGTTGTGGTAGCGGGCGGTGATTTCATCCCGCCAGCCGGAACGTAACAGGCGCTGCGCCAGCGCCTTGCGCGCCGCCTCGCTGTCGCTGTCCGGAATGCCCGCCAGCAATAACTGCCCCGGCAGCGCCACCAGCCGCAGCTCGCTGATGCGGGTAGGACGAGCGCGGTACGCCTCCCAAATCTCAAGCAGCTCGGCAAGCTTTTCCGGCCGCTGCTGGCGCTGGTAAAGCGGAAGGGTAACGGCCAGAAAGGTAAAGTGCAGGCCATTAAGCGGCATCGCATCCGCCAGCGGGTCGCCTTCGGCAAGCGCATTGACGTCTTCAAGCAATACCCGCAACGCAGCCGAAAGCGGGGGCTGAATGCCGGTAGCGGGCGCAAATCGAGCCTTGTCGTAATAGTCGCTCTGCATGGCTTCGCCGATGCCCGGCGCGTTGCGCCAGAGCGCCAGCGTGCGCGCGCTGGTCTCTTCATAAAGCGTGGTTAAAGCGGCGTGCGGCATAATGCTTTCCCTGAAATTAACGATGGCGGAAAGGATAGCCCTTATCGCGCGCTATTAACGAAACGTATTTTATCTCATTCGTCCAGGCTACCCCAAAATCAGGCGGGGCAGGGCGAAAGGGATTGATCATCGCGGCGGCATTTGGCATTTTTCACTTCTTTCAGGAGAGAAACATGTCCGTAACCGACGCCCTGCTTGCCTACTGCCTGGCCGCTACCCTTTTAACACTAACGCCTGGCCTCGACACCGCGCTTATCCTGCGCACCGCGACCGCCGAAGGCGGGAAAAAGGCGTTTCATGCCGCGCTGGGCATCGACGCCGGCTGCTTTGTCTGGGGCGCGCTGGTGGCGTTTGGCCTGGGCGCGCTGATTGCCGTTTCCGAAGTGGCTTATAACATCCTGAAATGGTGCGGCGCGGCGTACCTGCTGTGGCTGGGCGTGCAGCTGCTTTTCCGCCCGCGAGCGTCTTTTACTACCTCTGCGGCTAACGGTTCGAAGAGCACGAACTGGTTTCTGCGCGGCCTGCTCGGCAACGTGCTTAACCCGAAGATGGGCGTCTTTTATGTCTCGTTCCTGCCGCAGTTTATTCCGGCAGGCCACGCGCCGATGGAGTGGACTTTTCTGCTGGTGGCTATCCACGTGCTTATCGGCACGCTCTGGTCGTTAACGCTTATCCTCACCACGCGCTCGGTTTCCGGCGCGCTCAGCAAACCGGCCGTGGTGAAGTGGATGGATCGCTCAACCGGACTGCTGTTTATGGCTTTCGCCGCGAAGCTGGCTTTCAGCAAGCGCTAAGCGTTCAATCAACAGACATAAAAAAACCCGCCGAAGCGGGTTTTTTTATTGAGGCCGTTATTTGCCAATACAGAAGCTGGAGAAAATACGGCCCAGCAGGTCGTCAGAGGTAAACTCGCCGGTTATCTCGCTTAAGCTTTGCTGCGCCAGCCTTAACTCTTCCGCCAGCAGCTCGCCTGCCCAGGCGCCCAGCAGCTGCGCTTTGCCCTGTTGCAAGTGATTAGCCGCCTCTTCCAGCGCCTGCAGATGGCGACGACGCGCCAGGAAGCCGCCTTCCATGTTGGTGTCGAAGCCCATGCTGCTTTTCAGATGGTCGCGCAGCACCTCCACACCCTCGCCGGAACGGGCCGACAGACGAATAAGTGAGTGACCGTTTACTTCTGTCAGGCCTGGCGCTTCGCCGGTAACGTCCGCTTTATTGCGCACGACGGTAATCGGCAGGGCCTGCGGCAGGCGCGCCATAAAGTCCGGCCAGATTTGCGCCGGGTCCACGGCGTCGGTAGTGGTGCCGTCCACCATAAACAGTACGCGGTCCGCCTGTTCTATCTCTTTCCAGGCGCGCTCGATGCCGATGCGCTCTACTTCGTCGCTCGCTTCGCGCAGGCCTGCGGTATCGATGATGTGCAGCGGCATGCCGTCGATGTGGATATGCTCGCGAAGCACGTCGCGGGTGGTGCCAGCGATATCGGTGACAATCGCCGCTTCACGGCCCGCCAGCGCGTTCAGCAGGCTTGATTTTCCGGCGTTAGGACGCCCGGCGATAACCACTTTCATCCCTTCGCGCAGCAGACTGCCCTGGCGCGCTTCGGCGCGCACCGCGTCGAGATCGCCAATCACCGTGTTGAGCTGCGCTTCGATTTTGCCGTCCGAGAGGAAATCTATCTCTTCATCCGGGAAGTCGATGGCCGCTTCCACAAAGATGCGCAGGTGAGTAAGCGCTTCCACCAGGTGGTTAACGCGGGCGGAGAAGGCGCCCTGAAGCGAGTTAAGCGCCGAGCGCGCCGCCTGTTCGGAACTGGCGTCAATCAGGTCGGCAATCGCCTCCGCCTGAGCGAGGTCGAGCTTATCGTTAAGAAATGCGCGCTCGGAGAACTCGCCGGGGCGGGCGATACGCACGCCGGGAAGCGTCAGGATGCGCTTAAGCAGCAAATCCAGAATCACCGGGCCGCCGTGGCCCTGCAGCTCCAGTACATCTTCGCCGGTAAAGGAGTTCGGCCCCGGGAACCACAGCGCGATGCCCTGGTCGAGCGGGGTGTTATCGCTATCTTTAAACGGCAGATAGTCGGCGTAACGCGGCTTAGGCAGCTTGCCCAGCACGGCCTGCGCGACGTCCCGGGCAAGCTTACCGGAAATGCGCAGAATGCCCACGCCGCCGCGTCCGGGTGGGGTGGCCTGGGCGACGATGGTATCGCTATGGCTCATGGTCGTTCTCTGTTGTTGGTTCTTACTGGCGGGCAGGTTTCGCTTACCCGTCCGGTGAAAATAAAAAAGGCGGTCAGATGACCGCCTTCCACGTTAGCGCGTGCGCTGTCAGGACTTCTTCTTCTCGCGGCTGTGCAGACCGCGTTTTTCCAGACCGCGGTAGATCAGCTGCTGCTGAAGGATGGTCACCAGGTTGCTGACGATATAGTACAGCACCAGACCGGACGGGAACCACAGGAAGAAGACCGTGAAGATGACCGGCATAAAGGTCATGATCTTCTGCTGCATCGGGTCGGTCACGGTGGTCGGCGACATCTTCTGAATGAAGAACATCGTCACGCCCATCAGGATCGGCAGGATGTAGTACGGGTCCTGCGCGGACAGGTCATGGATCCAGAGCGCGAACGGCGCGTGGCGCAGCTCTACGGAGCCCATCAGCATGTAGTACAGCGCAAGGAAGATAGGCATCTGAATCAGCAGCGGGAAGCAACCACCCAGCGGGTTGACTTTCTCTGCTTTATAGAGCGCCATCATCTCCTGGCTCATACGCTGTTTGTCGTCACCCAGACGCTCGCGCATCGCCTGAATCTTCGGCTGCAGCATGCGCATTTTCGCCATGGAGGTGTACTGCGCTTTGGTCAGCGGGTACATGATGCCACGAACGATAAAGGTGATAACGATGATGGAGAAGCCCCAGTTGCCGAGGAAGCTGTGGATCCACTTCAGCAGCTTGAACAGCGGCTGAGAGATAAACCACAGCCAGCCGTAATCCACCGTCAGGTCAAGGTGCGGCGCAACGGCGGCCATCTTGTCCTGAATCTCCGGGCCGACCCACAGGGTGCTGGTCAACTGGCCCGTCTGGCCCGGCTGCACCAGTACCGGCTGCGATTTGTAGCCGATAGCCGCAACGCCGTTGCCAAGGTTGGAGGTGTAGAAGTTGTTGTCTACATCGTTACGCGGAACCCAGGCGGTAGCGAAATACTGTTGCAGCATCGCCACCCAGCCGCCTTTGGAGCTGATGCTCAGGTTCTCGTTATCGGCAATGGTGTCGAACTTGTACTTCTCATACTTCTCGTCAGGCGTGGAGTAAGCCGCGCCGCGGAAAGTGTGCAACGCAAAGTTGTTGCTGCCGGTATCGCGGTGAGCGGGCAGGTTGATGGATTGCTTCAGCTGACCGAAAGCGGAGACTTCCAGCGGCTTCTGGCTGGTGTTCTGCACGCTGTAGCCCACGTTCACTGCATAGTCGCCGCGCTTAAGGACGAACGTTTTGGTGAAGGTGTTGCCCGCCGCGTCGGTGTACGTCATCGGGATAGCCAGTTCGTTCTGACCGTCCGCCAGGGTGAAAGCATCCTGGGTAACGTTATACAGCGGACGCGCGCCGTTTGCCGGGTTATCCGGGCCGTCACGGCCAGTCAGGCCGCTCTGCGCCTGGTAGATAAACTCCGGCGTGGTTTCCAGCAGCTGGAAAGGTTCGTTAGAGCCGAGCTCTTTCGGGTAGGTCAACAGCAGCGCCTGCTCTACATCGCCACCACGGGTGTTGATGGTAAGAGAAAGAACGTCTGTCTTAACGGTAATGAGTTTCCCCTGGCCACTGGCCGGTACGCCCTGGCTTGCGGCGCTACCCGCTGCGGTGGTCGTTGTCTGCGTGGTCTGCTGCGTCTGAGGCTGAGGATTTTTATCCTGCTCCCAGGCTTGCCAGATCATGAAAGACACGAACAACAAAGCGATGACAAGAAGATTGCGTTGCGAATCCATCGTTAGTGTTCTCTGGTATCAAAAGGTCCTGGCGGGACGGGGTCGTCTCCACCCGGGTTCAAAGGGTGGCATTTTAATACGCGTTTCACTGTCAACCAACTGCCTTTTATCACCCCAAACCTGCGTAAGGCCTCAATTCCATACTGCGAACAGGTGGGTTGAAAACGACAATGTGGCCCAAGCAAGGGGCTAATAAATCGTTGATAGACCCGAATGAGGGCTATCAGGAGCCGCGAGCCAGGCGACAATGGCGACGCCATAACTTTTCCAACGCTTCCGAAAGCGCCTGGTTATCGAGATCGGCGACACCCCTTTTCGCCACCACCACAAAATCCATTGGCGGCAGTTCATGCTGACGTAAACGGAAGCTTTCACGCGTCAGACGTTTAATCCGGTTGCGTTCATGGGCGCGCTTGACGTTCTTTTTGGCGACGGTAAGACCGATACGGGGATGCCCCAGCGAATTAAGGCGGCCGAGAATGGTGATTTGCGGCGTGCCAGCCCGTTGTGGTTGCTGGAAGACGAAAGTGAAATGAGTGGGAGTTAACAAACGTAACTCCCTGGGAAATGCGAGCTTAACCACTAGTGGGTTAGCTTTTATTACTTGGAAACGGTCAGACGAGCACGGCCTTTAGCACGACGACGTGCCAGAACCTGACGACCATTTTTAGTAGCCATACGAGCACGGAAGCCGTGAGAACGGTTGCGCTTCAGTACAGACGGTTGAAAAGTGCGTTTCATGGCGATTTCTACCTAAACTTGAATAAATTCACTGACTTTGCATAAGGGCGAACGGACAGCCGAACGTCTGGCGGCGAAGTCAAGGATGATTAAAGAGGCCGGATTGTAATAATTGTACACTCCGGAGTCAATTCACTTTCCTTATTTCCCGCGCCGTCGCGCCCGTTTTTTGAGCAGTAAACGCGCAGAAATTAAGCCCTCAAGCTGCGGGAACCGCAGCGGGTGGCAAATTATACGGCCTCAGGGGCAAAGCGCAAGGATCCAGCGGGATCTTAATGCGATCAGACGAGGCTTTTTCTGGCGATCGTCATTTAATTTTCCGATATGCCGTCTAAATCGCGCCGCAGGGGCAACAGGATCGTTTACACTTAATCGGCCCGTTGCGTCCCTGTGGATAAATCATGAAGAATCTGTGAGAAACAGAAGATCTCTGGCTCGCTTTAGGCTATGATCCGCGGTCCCGATCGCGATCCCCGGATCGACAGCCTCGGGTTAAAACCGCAAATAGCGGTTCGCATGCCTCCCGTTTCGGGGTTTGACCCGCATGTGTCAACAATCATGAATGTTTCAGTCTTCGTCTTTTATCGACTTTGTTCGAGTGGAGTCCGCC